>NZ_CP108514.1:5312500-10187596 GCF_035989305.1 Streptomyces sp. NBC_01233
AGGCCGCGATAGGCCCCGGGGAGCTGCCAACTGAGCTTTGATCCGGGGGTGTCCGAATGGGGAAACCCGGCAGTCGTCATGGGCTGTCACCCATGCTTGAACACATAGGGCATGTGGAGGGAACGAGGGGAAGTGAAACATCTCAGTACCCTCAGGAAGAGAAAACAACCGTGATTCCGGGAGTAGTGGCGAGCGAAACCGGATGAGGCCAAACCGTATGCGTGTGATACCCGGCAGGGGTTGCGCATGCGGGGTTGTGGGAATGAGCTTGATCGGTCTGCCGGCCGGTCGGCGAGTCAGAAACCGTTGATGTAGTCGAAGGACATGCGAAAGGTCCGGCGTAGAGGGTAAGACCCCCGTAGACGAAACATCAGCGGCTTGCTTGCTCATCTCCCAAGTAGCACGGGGCCCGAGAAATCCCGTGTGAATCTGGCGGGACCACCCGCTAAGCCTAAATATTCCCTGGTGACCGATAGCGGATAGTACCGTGAGGGAATGGTGAAAAGTACCGCGGGAGCGGAGTGAAATAGTACCTGAAACCGTGTGCCTACAAGCCGTGGGAGCGTCGCCGTTGTTCTTCGGAGCAACGGTCGTGACTGCGTGCCTTTTGAAGAATGAGCCTGCGAGTTAGCGGTGTGTAGCGAGGTTAACCCGTGTGGGGAAGCCGTAGCGAAAGCGAGTCCGAATAGGGCGATTGAGTTGCACGCTCTAGACCCGAAGCGGAGTGATCTAGCCATGGGCAGGTTGAAGCGGAGGTAAGACTTCGTGGAGGACCGAACCCACCAGGGTTGAAAACCTGGGGGATGACCTGTGGTTAGGGGTGAAAGGCCAATCAAACTCCGTGATAGCTGGTTCTCCCCGAAATGCATTTAGGTGCAGCGTCGTGTGTTTCTTGCCGGAGGTAGAGCACTGGATAGGCGATGGGCCCTACCGGGTTACTGACCTTAGCCAAACTCCGAATGCCGGTAAGTGAGAGCACGGCAGTGAGACTGTGGGGGATAAGCTCCATGGTCGAGAGGGAAACAGCCCAGAGCATCGACTAAGGCCCCTAAGCGTACGCTAAGTGGGAAAGGATGTGGAGTCGCAGAGACAACCAGGAGGTTGGCTTAGAAGCAGCCACCCTTGAAAGAGTGCGTAATAGCTCACTGGTCAAGTGATTCCGCGCCGACAATGTAGCGGGGCTCAAGCGTACCGCCGAAGTCGTGTCATTGCAGCAATAGGGCCAACGCCCGCTGTGATGGGTAGGGGAGCGTCGTGTGCCGGGTGAAGCAGCAGCGGAAGCTAGTTGTGGACGGTTCACGAGTGAGAATGCAGGCATGAGTAGCGATACACACGTGAGAAACGTGTGCGCCGATTGACTAAGGGTTCCTGGGTCAAGCTGATCTGCCCAGGGTAAGTCGGGACCTAAGGCGAGGCCGACAGGCGTAGTCGATGGACAACCGGTTGATATTCCGGTACCCGCTTTGAAACGCCCAATATCGAATCAGGCGATGCTAAGTCCGTGAAGCCGTTCCGGACCCTTCGGGGAAAGGAAAGTGGTGGAGCCGACGAACCAGACTTGTAGTAGGTAAGCGATGGGGTGACGCAGGAAGGTAGTCCAGCCCGGGCGGTGGTAGTCCCGGGGTAAGGGTGTAGGCCGAGGGGTAGGCAAATCCGTCCCTCATTAAGGCTGAGACCTGATGCCGAGCCGATTGTGGTGAAGTGGATGATCCTATGCTGTCGAGAAAAGCCTCTAGCGAGTTTCATGGCGGCCCGTACCCTAAACCGACTCAGGTGGTCAGGTAGAGAATACCGAGGCGTTCGGGTGAACTATGGTTAAGGAACTCGGCAAAATGCCCCCGTAACTTCGGGAGAAGGGGGGCCATCACTGGTGATCGGATTTACTCCGTGAGCTGGGGGTGGCCGCAGAGACCAGCGAGAAGCGACTGTTTACTAAAAACACAGGTCCGTGCGAAGCCGTAAGGCGATGTATACGGACTGACGCCTGCCCGGTGCTGGAACGTTAAGGGGACCGGTTAGTGCGCTTTCGGGCGTGCGAAGCTGAGAACTTAAGCGCCAGTAAACGGCGGTGGTAACTATAACCATCCTAAGGTAGCGAAATTCCTTGTCGGGTAAGTTCCGACCTGCACGAATGGCGTAACGACTTCTCGACTGTCTCAACCATAGGCCCGGTGAAATTGCACTACGAGTAAAGATGCTCGTTTCGCGCAGCAGGACGGAAAGACCCCGGGACCTTTACTACAGTTTGATATTGGTGTTCGGTTCGGCTTGTGTAGGATAGGTGGGAGACTGTGAAGCGGCCACGCCAGTGGTTGTGGAGTCATCGTTGAAATACCACTCTGGTCGTGCTGGATGTCTAACCTCGGTCCGTGATCCGGATCAGGGACAGTGTCTGATGGGTAGTTTAACTGGGGCGGTTGCCTCCCAAAGGGTAACGGAGGCGCCCAAAGGTTCCCTCAGCCTGGTTGGCAATCAGGTGTTGAGTGTAAGTGCACAAGGGAGCTTGACTGTGAGACCGACGGGTCGAGCAGGGACGAAAGTCGGGACTAGTGATCCGGCGGTGGCTTGTGGAAGCGCCGTCGCTCAACGGATAAAAGGTACCCCGGGGATAACAGGCTGATCTTCCCCAAGAGTCCATATCGACGGGATGGTTTGGCACCTCGATGTCGGCTCGTCGCATCCTGGGGCTGGAGTCGGTCCCAAGGGTTGGGCTGTTCGCCCATTAAAGCGGTACGCGAGCTGGGTTTAGAACGTCGTGAGACAGTTCGGTCCCTATCCGCTGTGCGCGTAGGAATATTGAGAAGGGCTGTCCCTAGTACGAGAGGACCGGGACGGACGAACCTCTGGTGTGCCAGTTGTCCTGCCAAGGGCATGGCTGGTTGGCTACGTTCGGGAGGGATAACCGCTGAAAGCATCTAAGCGGGAAGCCTGCTTCAAGATGAGTATTCCCACCTCCTTGAGAGGGTAAGGCTCCCAGTAGACGACTGGGTTGATAGGCCAGATGTGGAAGCCCGGTAACGGGTGAAGCTGACTGGTACTAATAGGCCGAGGGCTTGTCCTCAGTTGCTCGCGTCCACTGTGTTAGTTCTGAAATAACGAACAGCTGTGTTCATGCCAGCGTTCAAATTTCATAGTGTTTCGGTGGTCATAGCGTTAGGGAAACGCCCGGTTACATTCCGAACCCGGAAGCTAAGCCTTTCAGCGCCGATGGTACTGCAGGGGGGACCCTGTGGGAGAGTAGGACGCCGCCGAACAATCATTGCGGGAAGCCCCGCACCAAACCCTCGGGTTCGGTGCGGGGCTTTTCTGCGTTCACCGGCACGTGCGAGATCGTCTCCCATGCCACGGCAGCCGGCCGCGCTGGCAGTACTGGACGCAGTCGGCCGTCCCGCGCCCCGACGCTTCGCGGCGCGACACGCGGAAGGGCTCCTGCCCCGGCCGTGCACCCTCACGGCCGAACCTGCGGTCGGCGCGGGCGGGTGACCGGGCTGGAGGTGGGGCGGGGCGGCGAGCCGAGAATCTTCCGCCGTTCCTCCGTTCACCAGCATCGGGTTGCCGTGGACCTGCACTGACGGCTCGTAGGGTTGGGGGTATGGGCTATGACCTCGTCATCTTCGACAACGACGGCGTACTGGTGGACAGTGAGCCGCTCGCCAACAGCGTCCTCGCCGGGTACCTGACCGAGCTGGGGCACCCGACCACGTACGAGGACTCGCTCCGCGACTACATGGGGGCCGCCGTGCAGCGGGTGTACGACCTCGTCCTCGAACGGACCGGGGAGCGGCTGCCCGAGGACTTCGACGCGACGCTGGTCGCGCGGACCGTCGCCGCGTTCGAGCGGGAGCTGAAGCCGGTCGCCGGCATCGAGGACGTGCTCGGGGCGCTGACCGCCAGCGGGGTCGGCTACTGCCTGGCCTCCTCCGGCAGCCACGAGCGGATCAGGGCCGGGCACTTGGCGGCGGGGATCGACGGGTGGTTCGAGGAGGAGTGGATCTTCAGCGCCGAGGACGTGGGCCAGGGCAAGCCGGCTCCCGACCTGTTCCTGCACGCGGCACGGCAGATGGGCGTCGAGCCCGCGCGGTGCGTCGTCATCGAGGACAGTCCCCGCGGGATCCAGGCCGCCGTGGCCGCCGGGATGGACGTGTACGCGTACACGGCGATGCTGCCCGCGGACGAGCTGCCCGGGGCCACCGGGTACTTCGGGGACATGATGCAGGTCCCGCTGCTCCTCCAACTGCCTGTGTGATCGCTCTACCCACGGGTAGCCCCGGGGCCTACGCTGACGCGCCATGACGGATGATGTGCGGCTGCGGCGCGGCCGGGGCGCTCTGGGGTTCAGTTTCTTCGCGCAGGGCGTCGCCTTCGCGTTGCTCGTGACCCGGATCCCGGCCATCCAGGACCGGTACGGGATATCCGACGGGCTGCTGCCCGCCTTCCTCGCCGCCGTGCCGATCCTCGCCGGCGTGGCGAGCGTGGCCACCGAGCACCTGGTGAAGCGGGTGGCGCCCAGCGTCGTACTGCGGTGGGCGCAGCCGCTCGTGCTGCTGTCCCTGCTGGGTGTCGGTACCGGCGGCCAGATGTGGCACGTGGCGGTGGCCCTGGGGGCGTTCGGGCTGTCGGTGGGTGCGCTGGACGCCTCGATGAACATGCTCGGGGTCAGCCTGCAGCGGGCGTACGGGCGCAGCATCATGCTCGGCTTCCACGCCGCGTACAGCCTCGGCGGGATCCTGGGTGCGTCCGCCGCGTGGGCGGGGGCGCACTGGCACCTGAGCCTGTTCGCCGGCTATCTGCCGGCCGTGGCCGTGCTGGTGCCGCTCGTGCTGCTGACGAGCAGGCGCTACGTGGACGGGACGGGCGCGGGGGAGGTGCGGGAGAAGGGGCTGGGCAGCGGCGGTTTCAAGCTGCTGCTGCCGCTGTGCCTGGTGATGGCGTGCGCGTACATCGGGGACTCGACGGTGGCGAACTGGAGTGCCAAGTACCTCCAGGACGTGCTCGGGAGCTCGGAGCAGATGGCGACCGTCCCCTACAACGTCTACATGGTGACCACCCTCATCGGGCGGGCCGTCGGGGACCTGGGCGTGCGCCGCTTCGGGGCCGCGGCCGTGGTGCGGGGCGGGACGCTGGTCGCCGCCGCCGGCTTCGCCGTCGTCGCGGCCGCACCGGGGGCGTGGGTGGGGATGCTCGGCTTCACCCTGCTGGGGATCGGGCTGTGCGTGATCGTGCCGCAGACCTTCGCCGCCGCCGGGAGGCTGTTCCCGGGGAGCTCCGACACCGCCATCGCCCGGCTCAACATCTTCAACTACGTCGGTTTCCTGATCGGGTCGCCGCTCGTCGGCGGGATCGGTGACGCCTGGAGCTACCGGGGCGCGATGCTGGTGCCGATGGCCCTGGTGCTGGTGACACTCTTCTACGCCCGCTCGTTCGGCTCCGACGGCGCCCGATACGGTGTCCGGCATGAGCGGCCGCGGGTTGTTGATGTGGGACGAGGCGGTAACGAGGTATGACTTCGGACCGAGCCATCCGATGGACCCGGTGCGCCTGGCGCTGACCATGGGCCTGGTGCGCGCCTTCGGGCTGGACCGGGCGATGGAGGTACGGGCGGCGCCGGCGGCCGGGGACTCGACCCTGCGCCTGGTCCACCGGGAGGACTACGTCGCCGCGGTGCGCGAGGTGTCCGCCGACCCGGGGACCGCCGACGGGTCGTACGGACTGGGCACCATGGACGATCCGGCCTTCCCCGGCATGCACGAGGCGTCGGCGCTGATCGCCGGGCAGTCCGTGGCGGGTGCGGAGGCGCTCTGGAGCGGGGACGCCGAGCACGCGGTGAACTTCGCGGGCGGGCTGCACCACGCCATGCCGGGCGGGGCGGCCGGTTTCTGCGTCTACAACGACGCGTCGCTGGCGATCGCCCGGCTGCTGGAGCTGGGGGCCGAGCGGGTCGCCTACGTGGATGTGGACGTCCATCACGGGGACGGCGTGCAGGCGGCCTTCTGGGACGACCCGCGGGTGCTGACGATCTCGATGCACGAGCATCCGCGGACGCTGTTCCCGCAGACCGGCTGGCCGGAGGAGACCGGCGGGCCGGCGGCGGAGGGGTCGGCGGTGAACATCGCGCTGCCCGCCGGGACCGGGGACGAGGGCTGGCTGCGGGCCTTCCACGGTGTCGTGCCGGAGCTGCTGGCGGACTTCCGGCCGCAGGTGCTGGTGACCCAGCACGGGGCCGATACGCACTTCGAGGACCCCCTCGCCCACCTGGCGGTGTCCCTGGACGCCCAGCGGGCCGTCCAGGAGTCCTGTCACCGGCTCGCGCACGAGTACGCGGACGGCAGGTGGCTGGCACTGGGCGGCGGCGGGTACGCGGTGGTGGACGTCGTACCGCGGTCGTGGACGCACCTCGTGGCGATCGCCGCGCACCGGCCGGTGGACCCGGAGTCGGCGGTCCCGGCGTCGTGGCGGGAGGAGGTGTACGCGCGGACGCGGCAGCCGGCGCCGGCCCGGATGACCGACGGGCGGACGCCGTCGTGGCGGGACTGGGCCGCGGGGTACGACCCGGCGGACCGCACGGATCAAGCCGTTCTCGCCACGCGGCGGGCGGTCTTCCCGCTGCGCGGAATGCTGACCTGACCCCTTCTGGATGACCTTGCTGCATCGTTACGCCAACGGTGGGGCTGTTCGCCGGAATTGATGACCTGCCAGATGTGTTGGGGGCAGCATCGGAGGGTGTTGAGCACCGGCGCGCTGCGTGCGCATCTGCTGGCCGCCCGGTTGGCCGGGCCCGTCGCCACCTCCCGGGAGGAGAGCCTGCGCAGTTACCGGCTGTTCGCGGCGCGCGATCCGCGGGTGATGCTGGGGCTGGATCCGGAGCGGGGCTGGGGCGAGGGTGACCTGCTGAGGCTGATGGCGGACAAGTGCGGTGTCTCGGCGGACCCGGCGCACGTCAGCGGGCCGGACGTGATCGACCCGGAGCGGACCGTGGCCGCGCTGGAGGCCTTCGCGGGGCGGTTGCGGGAGGCGGCACAGGCGCGGTCGCCCGTGCTGTTCGGGACCGGTCACCCGCATCGGCTCCTGGGCTTCTACGCCGGTTTGGCCGAGGCCATGTCGGCGGCGGGATGTGTTGTCCTCACCCCGGCGCAGGGGGTGAGTGTCGACATGGCGACCCGGTTCGGCGTACGCACGTACCGCATCGAATACGTACGGGGGGTCGCGCTGGTGCGGGAGCCCGGCGCGCGGGTACCGGGGGGTGCGACCGGCGTGCACACCCATTCACCACTGCCGGTTCGGATCGCGCTGGGGGCCCTCGCGGACGCCGGCGGGCCGCTGCCGGAGCTGGTCGTGGGGGATCACGGGTGGGTCTGCGGCGCAGGTCAGCTCGGTGTGGAGGCGATCGGGCTGGCGGACACGGACGATCCCGCGCTGTTCGTGGGGGAGGCCGAGGGGCGGGTCTCGGTGGCCGTTCCGCTTGATGACGCGGTGCGAGCGGACTACTACCGACCGCTTACGCGCTACGTGCTCGGCCGGGCGAGTCTGACGCGGCGGCAGGAGTGGCCGTAGCTCCTCTTCCCCACTCGTATCACGCGCCCCTACTCTGGGAGTGAGCGTGCGACGACAAGGAGTAACCGGAGGGGAAGCCGGTGCCCGTCATGCGCGGAAGGTCAAAGGTGTGTCATGGCTGCTGGCGAGAGGCCTCTCAGCGAGGTTCAGTTCCTGACCGTGGCGGAGGTTGCCTCGGTGATGCGAGTGTCGAAGATGACCGTGTACCGGCTGGTGCACAACGGTCATCTGCCCGCAATCCGGGTGGGCCGGTCCTTCCGGGTCCCCGAAAACGCGGTCCACGAGTACCTCCGAGAGTCCTATGTGGGGGTGGAGTCGGCCTGAGACTGACCCCGGCACGCCCTCGGATTACAAGCTCAGAGCTCGGGACGGTAGGCTAGGCCGACGTAGGTCGTGTGGGCCCCGACGCCCCGCACCGAATGAAGAGAAGTGAGCGAGGGTAGTCGTGGGCTCTGTTATCAAGAAGCGGCGCAAGCGGATGGCTAAGAAGAAGCACCGCAAGCTGCTCAAGCGCACCCGCGTCCAGCGCCGTAACAAGAAGTAAACGGCAGCTGTACGTGTTTTCCGCAGCCCCTCCACCATCCTGGTGGAGGGGCTGCGGTGTAGCCGGGGGACTTCTTCGAGGGAGGCGCTGAGCTCGTGGGGAAGGTCGTACTCGTCACCGGGGCAGCCCGGCAGTTGGGCGGCCGCTTCGTGCGCCGGATCCAGCGTGACCCGGAGGTCGAGCGGGTGATCGCGGTGGACGCGGTGACACCGCCGCACCGGCTCGGATCGGCGGAGTTCGTCCGCACGGACATCAGACAGTCGGCGATCGCCCGCGTGCTCGCGGAGCACGCCGTGGACACGGTGGTCCATCTGGCGGTCACCGGGGGCGTCGCGGGCGTCGGCGGCGCGCGCAGCGCGGTCAAGGAAACGAACGTCATCGGGACGATGCAGCTCCTCGGGGCCTGCCAGAAGTCGCCGACGGTACGACGGCTCGTGGTGAAGTCCAGTACCAGCGTGTACGGGGGCACCTCCCGGGATCCGGCCGTCTTCACCGAGACCACCGAACCGAAATCGCTGCCCGCGGGCGGCTTCGCCAAGGACGCCGCCGAGGTCGAGGGATACGTACGCGGCTTCGCGCGCAGGCGGCCGGACGTCGCGGTGTGCGTGCTGCGGTTCGCGAACATCCTGGGGCCCTTCGCGGACTCGGCCCTCGCCGAGTACTTCTCGATCCCGGTGATGCCGACCGTGCTGGGCTACGACCCGCGGCTGCAGTTCGTGCACGAGGACGACGTGCTCGACGTACTGCTGCTCGCCGCACAGGAGCCCAGGCGCGGGACGTTGAACAGCGGGACCTTCAACATCGCGGGTGACGGCGTGCTGCTGCTGTCGCAGTGTTCGCGGCGGTTGGGGCGGCCCACGATGCCGCTGCTGCTGCCCGCGCTGACGTGGGTGGGTTCCGCGCTGCGGGCGGTCGGGGTCACCGACTTCTCGGCGGAGCAGATGAGGCTGCTCACGCACGGCCGGGTCGTGGAGACCTCGCAGATGCGGGAGGTCCTCGGCTTCGAGCCGCTCTACACGACCGCCGAGACCTTCGCGGACTTCGCGCGGAGCCGGGGGAGCGGGCTGCTGCCGCCGGAGCGGGTCGGGCGGGCCGTGGACCGGATGGCGGCCATGCTGGGGGCAGACGGGCCCGATGTCGACGCAGACGCGGTTGAAGGAGCGAAGCGATAGTGGCGGACGCCAAGGTCATTCCGTTCGACGAGGACCGGCCGCGCCGGCGGATCCCGCGCCGGGTGCGTGCGGTGTCCGCTCCCGAGCCGGTGGAGCAGCAGCCGCCCGCTCCCGAGCCGGCGCCCGAGCCGTCTGCGGCGGGGCGCGGTGACGGCTGGGACCGGCGGATCGCGGGCGGGCTGGCCTTCCTGCGGCGGCGGATCACCGGGGACTACGAGGTCGACGAGTTCGGCTACGACAAGGAACTGACGGACCAGGTCCTGATGTCCCTGATGCGGCCGCTGTACGACAAGTACTTCCGGGTCGAGGTCCGGGGGATCGAGAACATCCCGGCGGAGGGCGGCGCGCTGATCGTGGCCAACCACTCCGGGACGCTGCCGCTGGACGGGTTGATGCTCCAGGTCGCCGTGCACGACCGCCACCCGGCACAGCGTCACCTGCGGCTGCTGGCGGCGGATTTGGTGTTCATGCTGCCGGTGGTCAACGAGCTGGCCCGGAAGGCAGGGCACACCCTGGCGTGCGCGGAGGACGCGCAGCGGCTGCTGGAGGCCGGGGAACTCGTCGGTGTGATGCCGGAGGGCTTCAAGGGGATTGGGAAGCCGTTCGGGGACCGGTACAAGCTGCAGCGGTTCGGCCGGGGCGGGTTCGTGTCCACGGCGCTGCGGGCGGGGACGCCGATCGTGCCGTGCTCGATCGTGGGGGCGGAGGAGATCTACCCCATGGTCGGCAACGCGAAGACGCTGGCGCGGCTGCTGGGGGTCCCGTACTTCCCGATCACGCCGACTTTTCCGTGGCTGGGGCCGTTGGGGGCGGTGCCGTTGCCGACGAAGTGGACGATCCAGTTCGGCGAGCCGATTCCCACCGCGGGTTATGCGGCTGAGGCGGCGGAGGATCCGATGCTGATGTTCAACCTGACGGATGAGGTGCGGGAGCAGATCCAGCACACGCTGTACAAGCTGCTGGTGCAGCGGCGGTCCGTGTTCTTCTGACCCGCCGCGTTCTCCTGACCCGCCGCTGAAGGACTGAGGCGGGGCTGCCGTGGGCAGCCCCGCCTTTCCTCTACTCCGCGTCCTCCGCGCCCAGGCCCAGGCCCGGGAGGATGCCCGGGAGGAGGGGCGGGAGGGTGATGTCCGGGTTGACCTGCTCCGGGGTGCCCGAGGGAGGCGGGGCCGACTGTCCCGTGGGCGGGTTGAGCAGGTCGCCCGTACCGCCCAGGAGGCCGCCGACCGGTGGCCGGGTGCTGCCCGAGGGGGACGGCGCGGGGCTGCCCGAGGGCGTCCCTGCGGCCGGGGCGGACTGCTGCGCTCCGCTGGGGGCGCCCGGCTTGTGGGAGGAGCTGCCGGGGGGTGTGCCGGTGCCGCGGGTCTGCTCCGGGGTCTTGGGGAGCAGGCTCTGGAGCGGCGCCACGTCTTCGTCTATGGCCTGGAAGACCGACTCCACCTCACCGCCCACGTCCGTGAGCTGTGCCGGGAGCCTCTCGCGGAGCTTGCCCCACGCGTCGCGGTGGGAGCGGGAGAACGACGACAGCTTCTGGATCGGGCCCAGTGAGCCGTCCCGTTCGTACGCCGCCTGGAGGAGCCGGTGGCCCTCCTCCGCGTCGTGCTTCACGCCCGCCAGGGCGCGGCGGATCTCGCCCAGGGACTCGTGGTCCAGGTCGCCCAGCCTGCCCCGTTCCATCAGCCTGCGGGCTTCCGACAGACGGTTCGAGGCCTGGTCGAGGTAGAGCTCGCCCCGGTCCGCGTCGTCGTCGGCCATCCCCAGCTTCAGGTCCTCCATGCCCCGCTTCACGGGGTAGAGGTGGTCACCGGGCAGGGCGTCGGAACTGGCAGCGGCCACTCCGCTGAAGGCCCCCGCGGCCACACCCACGGTGAGGCCGCCCGCTGCGATGCCCTTGGACCAGCGGGAGCGGGGCCGCAATTTCCGGAGCGGGGTCGCCCGGTGGGCGCCGCGGCCGGTCCGCTGCTCGGGCACCTGAGGGTCCGAGGCGGCACCGCCCCCGGCCCTCTCTTCCAACACCATGGCCTCCATGGCGGCAACGAGCTGGGCTCGCTGCACCACCTTGACCTCGGGGTCCAGCACCGGGCGCGGCATTCTTTCGCCGAGCACGTTCGCCAGGGCCAACAACCGGTCGTGGTCGGCAGGTTCGGCAGGTGCCTCGGACTGCTCGGCCGCCGGGTCCGGTTCCGAAAGAGCGGACGGGGTCCGATCCTCCAGGGCCTGGGCGAAGGCGTTCGCCCGCCGGTGCGGAGTCACGTTCGCGATCACTGGCGGCACCTCCTCTCGTCATGACGATCGACTCCCCAAGGTGTCCGGAAGGTTGCCTTGCTTGAGCACATCCACACTTTCGAGTGAGCGGCTCGGGGCAGGGCGTGTCCACAGGGAGTCTGCATTCCGCACAACGAGCGTCGCGGCACTTGGGTTACGGACGAAGGATGATCGGACCACAGCGTCATCGAGGGGTCACCGGATGTATGTGAGGTTGTGTTGATTTGTGAGGGGGGTCAGCGGGCGTCGTCGGGGAGGAGGCGGGCCAGGGTGCGGACCGCCCGGTACTGGAGCGTCTTGATGGCTCCTTCGTTCTTTCCCATGACCCGGGCCGTCTCGGCGACCGAGAGGCCCTGCAGGAAGCGCAGGGTCACGCACTCCTGCTGCTGCGGATTGAGCTTCCGCACGGCCTCCAGCAGGGCCGCGTTGGAGAGGGACTCCAGGACGGAGTCCTCGGGGCTGCGCTCGACCTCGTTGGCGTCGAGCATCTCCCCGGTGGTGACCTCCAGCCGGAAGCGGCTGGACTTGAAGTGGTCCGCCACCAGGTTGCGGGCGATCGTCACGAGCCAGGCGCCGAAGTCGCGGCCCTGCCAGGTGAAGGTGGAGATGCGGCGCAGGGCGCGCAGGAAGGTCTCGCTGGTGAGGTCCTCCGCGGTCGCCTTCCCTCCGACCCGGTAGTAGATGTAGCGGTAGACCGTGTCGCTGTACTGGTCGTAGAGGCGGCCGAAGGCGTCGGCCTCGCCCGCCTGGGCTCGTTCGACCAGGTCCATCATGCGGGCCTGATCGCTGTCCGCCGTGGGGCGGCGGGGGGTGGCCTGGGCGCTCGTGCCGGCGGTGCCGTTCGAGCCCCCGGCCGCGCGGCCTCGTCTGCCCACCGTCGCTCCGCCGTCGGTCAGGGCATAGCAAGGACCGGCCGGGCCGATACCGGCGGGGACCGCGGCGGCGAAGGCGGGAACGGCGTACGCGGTGGGGACGAAGCCGCGCAGGTGGTCGAGGACCGTTGCGCGCAGCTGAGCCAGGCCCGAGGCGTCAACCCCGACAGGTGGGTACACGGGACTCCCAGAGGCAGAGCTTCCATCACGTGCAGTGCGGGACCGTTCACCCGTCGTGGCGACAGATGGCCGGTGGCATGCGTTTGAGGAGAATAACGCTTCGTACAGGCAGTGCTACACCCAGTTGCTCAAATCGCCGGTTCCGACACTTCTGTTGCGTGTCGAGGGCATATTCAGTCGCTGTTGGTGATCGATTCTTGATCACTTGGGTGCGCGGAATGGACGCTTCCAAGGGGGGCCGCGACCGGGTCGGGCAGGCCGGAGTGCCGCGCCGGGGGCGCGGGTAAAGGTGAGCGAATGCCCGGGGCCGCGCCGCGGGGCCGCCGCGCGCGGGGCGGCGGGGCCCGGGCCTGCCGTTGTTACTTGCGGCGGCGGTGCAGGGCGATGGCGGCGGCCGCGCCGCCCGCGATCGCGCCGACGCCGGCGGCCGCCGGGACGCCGACCTTCACGGCCTTGCGGCCGGTCCGGTAGTCGCGCAGCCGCCAGTCGTTGGTACGGGCATGCTTGCGCAGTTTTGTGTCCGGATTGATCGCGTACGGATGTCCGACCAGCGACAGCATCGGGATGTCGTTGTGCGAATCGCTGTACGCGGCGCAGCGCGCGAGGTCCAGCCCCTCGGCGGCGGCCAGGGCGCGGACCGCCTCGGCCTTGGCGGGGCCGTGCAGCGGCTCGCCGACCAGGCGGCCGGTGTAGACGCCGTCGACGGACTCGGCGACGGTGCCCAGGGCTCCGGTCAGGCCCAGCCGGCGGGCGATGATCGTGGCCGTCTCCACGGGGGCCGCGGTGACCAGCCACACCTTCTGGCCGGCGTCGAGGTGGGCCTGGGCCAGGGCGCGGGTGCCCGGCCAGATCCGCTCGGCCATGTACTCGTCGTAGATCTCCTCGCCGATGGCCATCAGCTCGGAGACCTTGTGGCCCTTGACGATGGACAGGGCGCTGTCGCGGGCGTCCTGCATGTGCTCGGGGTCCTCGACCCCGGCGAGCCGGAACCAGGCCTGCTGCCAGGCGAAGCGGGCGAGTTCACGGCGTTGGAAGAACTCGCGCTTGTAGAGGCCGCGGCCGAAGTGGAAGATCGCGGCGCCCTGCATGACGGTGTTGTCGAGGTCGAAGAAGGCGGCGGCGAGGTCGTCGCCCGCGACGGGGAACTCGGGCTCGGCCGGGGGCTCTTCCCGGGGCGCCTCGATCGCGGGTGCCTCGATCTCGGCTTCGGCCTCGGCTCCGGCCAGCGCCGTCTTGCGGGCGGCCTCCGCCGAGGCCTCGCCTGCAAGCACGCTCCGCGCGGTTGCGGAGCGTCTACGAGGGGTGAGCCATCCGAGAGCGGCCATGCGGCGAGCATAGCCACTGTGTTCGGTACTTCCCGAACCGATGGGAAACGGAGGCGTTAACACTTCGGGAGAATGAAGCCATGAGCCCTTTGTTGCGCCGTAAGGAAAAGAAGCGTCCCGGCGAGCGGATGGTGACGCTGATCGGGAAGCCCGGGTGTCACCTGTGCGACGACGCCGAGGGGGTGGTCGCGGAGGTCTGCGCCGAGACCGGAGCACGGTGGGAGAAGAAGGACATCTCGCAGGACGAGGAGCTCTACCGGCTGTACTGGGAGCAGATCCCGGTGGTGCTCGTCGACGGCGAACAGCACACCTTCTGGAGGGTGAACCCGGACCGGCTCCGGCGGGCATTGGAGGCCTGACCTCCTTCCCGGTTACCATCATGGGCGATTTGTGGGATCTCGGGGGCGTATCTGTGAGGAGTGTGCACGGTTTTGCCCCCTTTGGGATTTGAACGGGTTCGACGTGCGGCCGGTTCCGGGTTTACGTGCCGAGGTCGCGTGACCCCGGTCACTTTGCTCGGACAAAGCGGACACAATCTTTGTGCACGCGTTCACAAAGGCATAGCCTGCTGTCGACGGGGCGGTCTTGGGACAAGTGACCGCCTGCAGCCCCGCTCATCCCGCAGGAGCATCGTGGCAACTGGCCGAACTCACCGACCGGCGACCCGCAGCCGAGGTATTCCCGAGGCCACTGTCGCCCGGCTTCCGCTGTACTTGCGTGCCCTCACCGCGCTCTCCGAGCGATCGGTGCCCACGGTGTCCTCCGAGGAGCTCGCAGCCGCCGCCGGAGTCAACTCCGCGAAGCTGCGCAAGGACTTCTCGTACCTCGGTTCCTACGGCACCCGCGGCGTCGGCTACGACGTCGAATACCTCGTCTACCAGATCTCCCGTGAGCTCGGCCTGACCCAGGACTGGCCCGTCGTCATCGTCGGCATCGGCAACCTCGGCGCCGCGCTCGCCAACTACGGCGGTTTCGCGTCGCGCGGGTTCCGCGTGGCCGCGCTGATCGACGCCGACCCGGCGATGGCCGGCAAGCCGGTGGCCGGCATGCCCGTCCAGCACACCGATGATCTGGAGAAGATCATCGAGGAGAACGGCGTCTCGATCGGTGTCATCGCGACGCCGGCCGGTGCGGCCCAGCAGGTCAGCGAGCGGCTGATCGCCGCCGGGGTCACCTCCATCCTGAACTTCGCGCCGACCGTGCTGTCCGTGCCCGACGGCGTGGACGTGCGCAAGGTCGACCTCTCCATCGAGCTCCAGATCCTGGCGTTCCACGAGCAGCGCAAGGCCGGCGAGGAAGCGGCCGCCGCTGCCGCCGGCGGCTCCTCCGGGGGCGGCGCCGCCCCCGCCGCGGCCGTCGTGCCGCCGGCCGGCCGCGCGGCCGCCGAGGCGCGCAAGGGCAACCCCGAGGGCGACCACCCGGCGGTGATGCCGGCATGAGTCTGCTCGTCGTAGGGCTGAGTCACCGCAGCGCACCCGTGAGCGTCCTGGAGCGGGCCTCGCTGTCCGCGGACGCCAAGATCAAGCTGCTGCACGACACCCTCGCCGCGGAACCCGCGGCGGAGGCGGCGGTGCTCGCCACGTGCAACCGGATCGAGCTGTACGCGGACGTGGACAAGTTCCACGCGGGTGTGGCCGAGCTGTCCACGCTGCTGGCCCAGCACAGCGGGGTGGCTCTGGAAGAGCTCACTCCGTACCTGTACGTGCACTACGAGGACCGGGCGGTGCACCACCTGTTCTCGGTGGCGTGCGGGCTGGACTCGATGGTCGTGGGCGAGGGGCAGATCCTCGGCCAGATCAAGGACGCGCTGGCGCTGGGGCAGGAGCTGCACACCGCCGGCCGGCTGATCAACGACCTGTTCCAGCAGGCGCTGCGGGTGGGCAAGCGGGCGCACTCGGAGACCGGGATCGACCGCGCGGGCCAGTCGCTGGTGACCTTCGGGCTGGAACAGCTCGCCGGGGTTCGTGTGCCGGTGGGCGAGTGGGCCGCCGGCAAGCGGGCGCTGGTCATCGGGGCCGGGTCGATGTCCTCGCTCGCGGCGGCGACGCTGGCGCGGGTCGGGGTCGCCGAGATCGTGGTGGCGAACCGGACCGCCGATCGGGCGGAGCGGCTTGCGGAGATTCTGGTTGCCTCGGGCACCGGGGTCGCGGCGGTGGCGATCTCCATGGCCGGGGTGGCCGATGAGCTGACACGAGTCGACGTGGTGGTGTCCTGCACGGGTGCCACCGGGCTGGTGCTGACCGCCGATGACGTGCTGGCCGCCATGTCCTGGGGCGCCGGTGGGCTCGCGCCGGCGGAGCAGGAAGAGGCCGGGGCTGCGCCCCAGGCCTCCCAGGGGCTCCGCCCCCGGACCCCCGCGCCTCAAACGCCGGCGGGGCTGGGAGATCGGGGCTCCGCCCCGGACCCCGCGCCTCAAACGCCGGCGGGGCTGGAATTGGCGGGGCTGGATGTGTCCGCCGGGGTGGATGCGGCCGTCATCGCGCGGCTCGTCGCTGCTGCCCGGGACGGGGGCCGGCTGGCTGACGCCGGGGCTGCTCGGACCATCAGTGCCCCCGTCGAGGCCGACGGGTGTCCTGTGGGGCCCGACGGGCGGGCCGCGCTGACCGGGGTCGACGCCAACTCCCTCGAACTGCACGGGACCTGGGCCGATCAGGGCGAGGCCGCCGCGCAGCGGCAGCCGCGCAGGAGCGCCCGTACGCAGACCGACGCGACGGCCGTCCGGCTCGCGCTGCTCGACCTGGCCATGCCCCGGGACATCGATGCCGCCGTGCACCGGATTCCCGGCGTGCGGCTCGTCGACATCGAAAGCCTGGCCGAGGCGTCCGCCGACGCCCCGATGGCGGCCGACGTCGACGCCGTGCGCGGCATAGTCGCGGAGGAAGTGGCCGCCTTCGGGGCCGCGCAGCGGGCCGCGCACATCACGCCCACCGTGGTCGCCCTGCGGGCCATGGCGGCCGAGGTCGTGGCCATGGAAGTGGCGCGGCTCGACGGGCGGGTCCCCGACCTCGACGAACGGCAGCGGGCCGAGGTCACCCAGACCGTGCGCCGCGTCGTCGACAAGCTCCTCCACGCGCCGACCGTGCGCGTCAAGCAGCTCGCCAGCGAGCCCGGCGGCGCCGGGTACGCGGAGGCACTGCGCGAACTCTTCGACCTCGACCCTCAGACGGTTGCTTCCGTCAGCCGGGCGGACGCGGCCGATCCGATGAACGACGACGACCCAGGACGGGCATCATGAACACACGTCCCGACCAGCCGCTGCGGCTCGGTACGCGGCGGAGCAAGCTGGCCATGTCCCAGTCGGGGCACGTCGCCGACGCGGTACGGGCGATCACCGGCCGGCCCGTCGAGCTCGTGGAGATCACGACTTACGGCGACGTCTCGCGCGAGCACCTCGCGCAGATCGGCGGGACGGGCGTGTTCGTCACCGCCCTGCGCGACGCGCTGCTGCGGGGCGAGGTCGACTTCGCCGTGCACTCGCTGAAGGACCTGCCGACCTCGCAGCCCGACGACCTCGTGATCGCGGCCATGCCGCGCCGCGAGGACGCGCGGGACGCGCTCGTCGCGCGGGACGGCCTGACCTTCGAGCAGCTGCCCGACGGTGCCCGGATCGGCACCGGGTCGCCGCGGCGCACGGCGCAGCTCAACCACCTGGCGCTGTCGCTCGGCAAGCGGATCGAGACGGTGCCCATCCGCGGCAACGTCGACACCCGGATCGGCTTCGTCCGCGACGGCGAGCTCGACGCCGTCGTGCTCGCGGCCGCCGGCCTCAACCGGATCGGTCGCGGTGACGAGGCGACCGACCTGCTCTGCGTCGACAACGTCCTGCCGGCCCCCGGCCAGGGCGCCCTGGCCGTGGAGTGCCTCGCGTCCGATACGGACCTCATCGCCGCGCTCGGCGAACTCGACGACCCGTTCACCCGGGCCGCCGTGACCGCCGAGCGTTCTCTGCTCGCCGCCCTGGAGGCCGGATGCAGCGCACCCGTGGGCGCGTTCGCCGATCTGCTGGCCGACGGCCAGATTGTCAATGAAATGCGCCTGCGCGGCGTCGTCGGAACCCTCGACGGCTCGACGCTGGTGCAGCTGTCCACCACCGGTCCCGTGCCCCAGTCGTACGACGAGGCCATGGCTCTCGGCCGCGAACTCGCGGACGAGATGCTGGCCAAGGGCGCGGCCGGTCTGATGGGGGAGCGATCGCTTTGAACCCCTCAAGTCCGACCACCTCCGCTTTTCCGGCCGTCGCCGCCCACGGACGCGTCACCTTCCTCGGTGCCGGCCCCGGCGACCCGGGTCTGCTGACGCTGCGCGCCGTCGAGGCGCTCGCCGCCGCGGACGTACTGATCGCGGAGCCCGAGGTGCTCGAGGTCGTACGGACGCATGCGCGCGCGGGTGTCGACACGCCGCAGCTGACGATTGCTGACGAAGTGTCAGCAGCCGCCGGGGTCCCGGTGATCCGGGACGCGGCCAATCTTGTCATGGAGGCCGCACGCTCCGGCAGGCGGGTCGTGCGTGCCGTCACGGGCGACCCCGGGCTCGACGGCAACGCGGCCGAGGAGATGCTCGTCTGTGCCACCGCCGGCATCCCCTTCGAGGTGGTGCCCGGTGTGGCGACCGCGGTGGGCGTGCCCGCGTACGCCGGTGTCCCGCTGCGCGACAAGCAGGGCGCGGACGTCCGGTTCGTCGACGCGAAGACCGCCTCGGCGCGCTGCTGGAGCGAGGTCGGCGCGAGCGACGGGATCCTCGTCGTCTCCGCGACGCTGGAGACCGTCTCGGCGGCCGCCGCCGAGCTGGTGAGCGCCGGGCGCAAGCCCGACACCCCGCTGACGGTGACCGTCGCCGGCACCACCACGCGGCAGCGCACCTGGTCCGCGACCCTGGGCACGATCGCCCAGGTGTTCAAGCAGGGCAAGGTGCTCCCCTCGCCCGAGGGCGCCCGGCCCGTCATAGCCGTGGTCGGTGAGCACAGCGCCGCCGCGCGGCGCGAGGACCTGGCCTGGTTCGAGTCGAAGCCGCTGTTCGGCTGGCGGGTCCTCGTACCGCGCACCAAGGAGCAGGCCGCCTCGCTCTCCGACCAGCTGCGTTCGTACGGCGCGGTACCGCACGAGGTGCCGACCATCGCCGTGGAGCCGCCGCGCACCCCGCAGCAGATGGAGCGCGCGGTGAAGGGCCTGGTGACGGGCCGCTACGAGTGGATCGCCTTCACCTCGGTCAACGCCGTGAAGGCCGTCCGCGAGAAGTTCGAGGAGTACGGGCTCGACGCCCGTGCCTTCGCGGGCATCAAGGTCGCCGCGGTGGGCGAGCAGACCGCGGCCTCGCTCGTGGAGTTCGGCGTGAAGCCGGACCTGGTGCCGAGCGGGGAGCAGTCCGCGGCCGGACTGCTGGAGGACTGGCCGCCGTACGACCCGGTCTTCGACCCGATCGACCGCGTGTTCCTGCCGCGGGCCGACATCGCGACCGAGACGCTGGTCGCCGGGCTGATCGAGCTCGGGTGGGAGGTCGACGACGTCACCGCCTACCGGACCGTGCGCGCGTCGCCGCCGCCGGCGGACACGCGCGAGGCGATCAAGGGCGGCGGTTTCGACGCCGTTCTCTTCACGTCGTCGAGCACCGTGCGGAACCTGGTGGGCATTGCCGGCAAGCCGCACAACGTGACCGTCATCGCCTGTATCGGGCCGGCGACGGCCAAGACGGCGGAGGAGCACGGGCTGCGGGTCGACGTGCTGTCGCCGGAGCCGTCGGTGTCGAAGCTGGCGGAGGCCCTCGCCGAGTACGGTGCGGCGCGGCGCGAGGCGGCCAAGGAGGCCGGCGAGACGGTGTTCCGGCCGAGCGAGCGCCGGCCGGGGGCGCGGCGCCGCCGTACCACCTAGCGGTGGGCTGAGCGGAAACGAGTACGAGGGTGGGGTCCGGCGCTGGTGCGTTGGGCCCCGCCCTTGTTTTGCCGGGGGCGGTCGGAGGGGTGGGGCCGGGCTCTAGGCTTGTCCCGACTGCTGTCGATGCTCGAAGAGGCGACTAGAAGATGAGCACGTACGGATCCTTCCCCGGCTCGCGGCCCCGCCGGCTGCGCACCACCCCGGCGATGCGGCGGATGGTCGCGGAGAACCGGCTGCACCCCTCGGACCTGATCCTCCCCGCGTTCGTACGGGAGGGCATCAGCGAGCCCCTGGCGATCTCCGCGATGCCGGGCGTCGTCCAGCACACCCGGGACACGCTGCGGAAGGCCGCCGTGGAGGCGGTCGAGGCGGGGGTCTCGGGCATCATGCTGTTCGGTGTTCCGGCCGACGAGAACAAGGACGCGCTGGGCACGGCGGGCACCGAGCCGGACGGGATCCTGCAGGTCGCGATCCGTGACGTGAAGGCCGAGGTCGGGGACGATCTGGTGATCATGTCCGACCTGTGTCTCGACGAGTACACCGATCACGGGCACTGCGGTGTGCTGGACGAGCACGGGCGTGTGGACAACGACGCGACGCTGGAGCGGTACGCCGAGATGGCGCAGGTCCAGGCCGACGCGGGGGTGCACGTGGTGGGCCCGAGCGGGATGATGGACGGCCAGGTCGGGGTCATCCGCGACGCGCTGGACGAGACCGGGCACGAGGACGTGTCCATCCTGGCGTACACGGCGAAGTACTCGTCGGCCTTCTACGGGCCCTTCCGCGAGGCCGTCGCCTCCTCGCTCCAGGGCGACCGCAAGACCTACCAGCAGGACCCGGCGAACGCGCGGGAGTCCCTGCGGGAGCTCGCCCTCGACCTGGAGGAGGGCGCCGACATGGTGATGGTCAAGCCTGCCGGTCCCTACCTCGACATCCTGTACCGGGTCGCGCAGGCGGTGGACGTCCCGGTGGCGGCGTACCAGATCAGCGGCGAGTTCGCGATGATCGAGGCGGCGGCGGAGAAGGGCTGGATCGAGCGCGACCGGGCCATCCTGGAGACCCTGCTGGGCATCAAGCGGGCGGGCGCCGACACGATCCTCACCTACTGGGCGACCGAGGTCGCCGGCTGGCTGCGCAACGACTGACCCGCGCTACGGCCGGTCGACGAGTCCGTGGAAGACGATGAAGTCGAAGACGACGGCGGCCGGGGCGGAGACGGCGAACCACACCCTGGCGGCGGCGTGGCGCCGCTGCCAGGGCAGCGCCCACGCGGCGAGCAGCAGGACCAGGACCACCGCCAGGCCGGACCCGAACACCGGGAAGGCGATGCCGTACGAGGCGTCGAACCGGTCGCTCGCCGCGTCACCGCAGGAGTCGCAGGCCATCGGGGACAACCCGACGAAGAAGAACGCGACGGCCGAGAGCGGCAGCGTCAGCAGGGTGGAGACGAGGGGCGCGGGGAACGCGCGGGGGTGGCGGGTGGTGTCCGGGGTCATGGATCCGGTGAACTCCGCAGGAAGAGCCCGAACGTGAGTGCGCATACTCAGGTGAATACCCCGCTGACCTGCGAATCTCGTAGGCGTACGTGCGTATGTGGCACGGCAGCGCCAACGAGGGGTGGACATGCAGGACGGCGATCTCAAGGTCTCGGAGGACGGCCTCACCAAGCTCGCTGACGACCTCGACCAGATGCAGGGTCATCTGGAGCGTCAGATCCGCGACATGGACCGGGTGGTCGACAGCATCGCGGCGGGCTGACAGGGGCCCACGGCCACGGCGCCCTGGCCGCCGCGGAACTCGGCATGGAAGTGAACCCGCCCGAGCCGTTCTCGTACGGAGCGTGGTTCCAGACGGTGGCGACGGCCCTGGCGAGCGGCTGACGGCTCCCACTCGCGATGCATCCTTCGCGGGCGCACTCTGGAGGGAAGGGTGACCCCCTGGAGGTGATGCACCATGGCTACGCTCGTCGGGTGGCATGTGGAGCTCGAATTCACCGAGGAGGGCCACCGCACCAGTGCGGCGGCCCTGGTCAGACTCGGGGACGGCTCCGAGATCAAGGCGCGGGGCTATGCCCTGCGTCACCCCTCCGACCCGGAGCAGCTGAGGGTCGGAGAAGAGATCGCGGGCGCTCGCGCGCTCATGGATCTCGCGTCGCAGATGCTGCAGAAGGCCCACGCCGAGATCGACGAGGCGACGGGCCGGCACTCCTATCCGCTCAAGGGTTGAGCGGGTACGTACGCACCGTCGGCGTGCTGAGGGGCTTCTCCCGGTGAGGAGCCCCTCAGCGGGTCCTGCTGCGGAACAGGACCGCGGACAGGGTCACGGCCACGGCCGTGATGCCCGCGCACCAGGTCAGGGCCACCCAGGGCGCGTCACCCGCGGGTTGCGCCAGGAGCAGTGCGCGCAGGGATTCGATCACGGGGGTCAGCGGCTGGTGGTCGGCGAACCCGTGCAGCCAGCCCGGCATGGTGTCGATGGGGACGAAGGCGCTGGACGGGTACGGCAGGAACATCATCAGGAAGGTGAAGCCGCCCGCCGCCTCCGGGGACTTGGCGAGCAGGCCGAGTGCGGCGGCCAGCCACGAGATCGCGGTGATGTACGTCAGCAGCAGGCCGGCCGCGGCGAGGAAGCCGGCCGGGCCCGCCTGGGGCCGGAAGCCGATCGCGAGGGCCACGGCGAGGACCAGGGTGGTGGAGATCAGGTTGCGCAGGACCGAGGCGGTGACGTGCCCGGCGAGGATCGGGATGCCGCCGATGTCGAGGGAGCGGAAGCGGTCGATGACGCCGTTCGTCATGTCCTCGGAGACGCTGACGGCGGTGCTCGCCGCGCCGAAGCCCGCGCAGAGCAGCATGGCGCCGGGGACCACGTACGTCACGTACGCCGTCCCGGTGTCGATGGCGCCGCCGAAGAAGTAGACGAAGATCAGCATCAGCATGACGGGCAGCATCAGGGCGCCGATCAGGGCGTCGGGCCGACGGCTGCTGATGCGCAGGCTGCGGCCGGCCAGGGTGAGGGCGCTCACGGGCATGGCGGTCATCGGTCGGCTCCCGTCAGGGTGAGGAACACGTCGTCGAGGGTGGCGGTGCGGACGGCGAAGCGGTCCACGGCGGTGCGGTCCGGATCGAGTTCGTCGAGCAGGGCGCGGACGTGGGCGGCGGTGCCGTCGGTGGGCAGGCCGAGGGTGAGCGCGTCGGGGTCGAGGTGGACGGCGCGCGGGGCGAGGGCCTCGTAGGCGGCGCCGGTGGCGAGGGTCAGGTCCAGGCGGTGTCCATCGACGCGGGCCTTGAGTTCGGCCGGGGTGCCCTCGGCGGCGATGCGGCCGCCGGCGAGGACGGCGACGCGGTCGGCGAGACGGTCGGCCTCTTCCAGGTACTGGGTGGTGAGCAGGACGGTGGTGCCGTCCGCGCGCAGTTCCCGTACGAGGTCCCACAGGTCCTGGCGGCTGCGCGGGTCGAGGCCGTTGGTCGGCTCGTCCAGGAAGACCACCTCGGGGCGGGAGACGAGGCTCGCGGCGAGGTCGAGGCGGCGGCGCATGCCGCCGGAGTACGTCTTCGCGGTGCGGCCGGCGGCTTCGGTGAGGCCGAACCGGGCGAGGAGTTCGTCGGCGCGGGTGCGGGCGGTGCGCGGGGAGAGACCGGCGAGGCGGCCCATCATGCGCAGGGTCTCGGCGCCGGTCAGGAGCTCGTCGAGGGCGGCGAACTGGCCGGTGAGGGAGATGAGTTCGCGGACGCGGGCCCGTGCGGTGACGGTGTCGTGGCCGCCGACGCGGGCGGTGCCGGCGTCGGCGGCGGTGAGGGTGGCGAGGATCCGGACGGTGGTGGTCTTCCCGGCGCCGTTGGGGCCGAGGAGGGCGAGGACGCTGCCGCGCGGGACGGCGAGGTCGATGCCGTCGAGGACGCGGAGGTCGCCGTAGGACTTGGTCAGGCCGGTGGCGTGGATTCCGAGGTCGCCGGAGGCGTGCGTGGTCATGGGGGATGGTGCTCCCTTCCCAGCTTCTGCGTATGCCTTACGCTCTTCTGTGTAAGTAATACACAGAACTAGGATGGGGGTCAATCGAGGAGTGGGCGGACATGGCGGACGAGGACAGCGCTACAGGGCTCCCGGCGAGCCTGGAAATGGCCTGGGGCTTGCGCGAACGCCCCGGCAAGGGGCCGCGTCCCACGCTCACGCTGCCCCGGATCGTGGAGGCGGCCGTGGCGCTGGCCGCCGCTGAGGGGGTGGACGCCGTCTCCATGGGCCGCGTGGCCAAGGAGCTGGGCGTCTCGACGATGTCCCTCTACCGGTACGTCGCCGCCAAGGAGGAGCTCTACGTCCTGATGGCCGACGCGGGCGTCGGCACCCCGCCGCCGCTGCCGCCCGAGGCGGAGGGGTGGGGCTGGCGCGAGCTGCTCACCGACTGGGCGTACGCGCAGCGGGCCGTCCTGATGGCCAACTCCTGGATCCTGCGCATCCCGATCACCGCCGCGCCCGTCTCCCCGAACCAGCTGGCCTGGATGGACCGGGGCCTCGCGTCCATGGCCGGCACATGCCTGAAGGAGGGCGAGAAGCTCTCGACGATCATCCTGATCGGCGGGCTGGTGCGGAACGAGGCCACGATGGCCGCCGACATGATGGACGCCATCATCAAGTCCGGGGTCGCCCCGGAGCAGGCGCTGGGTCAGTACGTGCGCACGCTGAAACTGCTGACCCGCCCGGACAGCCACCCGGCCGTGACGCGGCTGCTGGGCTCGGACGCCTTCACCGGCTCCGGCGAGCCGGACTTCCAGTTCCGCTTCGGCCTGGACCGCATCCTGGACGGGCTGGCCCCGCTGGTCGCCGAGCGGGCCGCCAGCTGACCGGGCCGCGGGGCGGTGCTACCGCCTGACCCAGCCGGTCAACGCCGCCCAGCTCGCCGGGGCGAGGTCCAGGACGGGGCCGTCCTGGACCTTCGAGTCCCTGACGTGCACCTGGGTCGGGGAGGCGGCCACCTCGACGCAGTCGCCGCCCTCACTGGCGCTGTAGCTGGACTTGAACCACGCGAGTGGGGTGCTCATGGGTCTCCTAGGAGCCGTTTCAACAGGTCCCTGGTTTCCTCGGGGTTGAGGGCCTGTGTCCGCAGCATCGCATACTTCATCGAGAGGATGCTGACCTCGTCGAGGTCGGAGACGACCAGGCTGCCGCGTTGCGTTTCGAGGTACGCAATGTGCTGATGCACCGGGGTTTCGAGCAGAACGAAGGGGCCGTCCAGGGCTGGATGGAGGGTGCGGTCCAGCGGGAGGATCTGGATGGACACCCCCGTCAGCTCGGAGCAGGTCAAGAGGTGGCGGAGCTGCTCGTGGAGTACTGCTCGGCCGCCCAGAGGGCATGTGAGGGCCGGTTCCCAGATGACGAAGCTGGCGACCATCGGCTTCTCGCGCCTCAGGGTGGTCTGACGGTCGAGTCGGGCCGCAGTCTGATCTGCGACCTCGCTGTCGGTGTACAGCGGGACGCGGCTGCGGAAGACCGCCTCCGCGTAGGCCTGGGCCTGGAGCAAGCCCGGAACTACCTGATTCTGGTACGAGGACAGCGTGACTGCCTTCTGCTCCAGGTTGATCAGCGGCTCGGCCCACGGCGGGATCACGTCGACCTGCGGCATCTTGTGCGCCGCGACCGTGAGCACCCCGGGCAGCCCCAGGACTTGGTCCATCAGCTCGGCGACGTTCGGCATCAGGGCGCGGCGGCCCTGTTCGATGGAGGCGATGGTCTCCGCGTCCAGCCGTACCAGTTCTCCGAGTTGCTTCTGGGTCAGGTTCTTGGCGATGCGGGCGGCGGCCACCATCGCGCCGACCATCTTCATGGTCGTTGCGTTTGGCCGTGCGCGTTTCCTCGGTGGCATGACAGCGAACTCCCCACCCATGCACATGGAATACCCCGTGCCGACTCGTACTCATCCATGAGTACGGGTCGACGTACTGCTCCACGCTAGTCACGGAACGCGACGATCGTCCCGTGAATCCAACTATTCAGGCGGCGCTCGTGCGCGATCGTCTCTACCTGCGCTCACCCCGATCCGTCGCAGCTGCGCGGCAGTTCACACGTGACACCTTGCGGGCGTGGGGCGTGGACGAACGCCCCGACGAAATGTTGCTCTGCGTGAGCGAGCTGGCCACCAACGCGCTGCGGTACGGGGTTCCGCGCGGCCGCGGGTACCTGCTGCGGCTGTTCGGCTTCGAGGACGCGACGATCCGGGTCGAGGTGCACGACGGCGGGCCCGGGTTGTCCCGGATCACCGGGCGGCCGCACGGACACGGCCTGACCCTCGTGGCCGCGCTCTCCGACGACTGGGGGGTGTTGGCCCGGACGCCCGGGAAGGTCGTCTGGTGCGAGTTCCGAAGGGGTGCCTGCTAGCTTCGGATGCTCGGAAGACGCATCAAGGGGGGCCAGTGTCACGTCCGTTGCGGTGGGCTGTCGTCATCGGGGGCACGGCGATCGTGTTCCTGCTCAGCTTCAAGCTGGGCCAGGCGGACCCCTTCGGCTGGTTGCCGGACAAGGACTCGGACAAGGTGGCGGCCGCCGCCGGCTTCGCCGGGGCCATGGCGGCGGCCTTCGGGCTGGCCGGGGCCTGGTGGGCGAGCAGCGGGCCGGGTGGCGCCGGTGCCGGGCAGACCGTCGTGCGGCAGCGGGCCCGCGCCTCCGGTACCGGTCAGATCACCCAGTCCGGTGGCAGCCCCGCTCCCGGTCTGCTGGACCAGAGGGCTCGGGCCGACGACGACTCCCGCGTGCAGCAGACCACCGGCACCGCCCCCGGCACGGGCACCGTCCCCGGCACGGGCACCGGCACCGGCAGCACCGCGCCCACCTCCTAGTGGGCAACGAGCAGTGGGCCCGCGCCGAGGGGAACGCGCGGATCACCCAGGTCGCCGGCGACCACATCACCTACGCGGCCGGCGCCGGCCCCGCGCCCCGGGCGCTGCTCGGCCTTCCCGACGCGCCCGCCGCCCTGGTCGGCCGCGACGGGACGGTCAAGGAACTGGTGGGACTGCTCGCGGAGGGCGGCCCGCCGGTCGTCGTGGTGGCGGGGCTGGCCGGGGTGGGCAAGAGCGCGCTGGCGGTGTCCACGGCCCACCGGGCCGTGGAACTGGGCTGGTTCGGCGACCGGGTGTTCTTCCTGTCGCTGCGCGGCTACGCCTCCGACGGCGGGGTGAGCGGGCCGCAGGCGGTCCAGGAGATGCTGCGCCACCTGGGGGTCCGCGACACGGACACGCCGGAGTCGCCGGAGGGCCGGGTTGCGCTGTACCGGGCGAGGCTGGCGGCCTTCGCGCAGGCCGGGCAGCGCGTGCTGATCGTGGCCGACGACGCGGGATCGGTCGGGCAGGTGCGTGACCTCGTACCGGCCGCGGAAACGCACCGGCTGCTGGTGACCTCGCGGCACCGGCTGGTGGCGCCAGGGTTCGCGGGGCGGGTGCTCCCGCTGGACGAGCTGGCGGAGGAGCCCGCGGCCGAGCTCCTCGCCGACGCGGTGCTGCGTGCGTGGCCGGACGACCCCCGGCCCGTACGGGAGCCCGAGGCACTGGCCGGGATCGCCCGGCGGTGCGGACGGCTGCCGCTGGCCCTCGCGGTGGCGGGGGCGGTGTTGGCGGGCGATCCCGGACTGTCCGCGGGGGAGCTGGCCCAGCGGCTGGCCGAGGCCCGGAGCCGGCTGGAGGCGCTGACCTTCGACGAGGGCGGCGTACCGGTGGGGGTGCGGGCCGCGTTCGACCTCTCGTACGCGCGGCTGCCCGCCGACCAGGCGCGGATCTTCCGGCTGCTGACCGTGAACCCCGGCCCGGACTGCCGCACGGAGTACGCCGGCCTGCTCACCGGCGAGGGCGAGGACGTGCGGCCCAAGCTGGCTGCCCTCGTACGGGCCAGCCTGCTGACCGAGCAGCCCGTCGGTTCGGGGCGGTGGCGGATGCACGACCTGCTGCGGTTGTACGCGCTGGAGCGGGGCGAGGAGTGCGCCGAGGAGGACGGGCGGGAGGAGGTGACCGACGCCTTCCTGGCCAACCTGGTGTTGAGCACCGGAGTGGCGCAGGAGCTCCTGGGAGTGAACAGTCCGGGCAGTAGCGGGCCGGGACTGCCTTCCGTGGCGCAGGCGCTGGACTGGCTCGACACGGAGCGGCCGATGCTGGTCGCCGCTGTGGGCTTCGCCGCCGATACCGGCCGGCTGGACACCGCCGTGGAACTGGCCGACCTCCTGGCCCCCTACCTCCAGCTCTACGGGCACGCGCAAGAACACTTGCTGATGGCGCGTCACGTACTTGCGGCCGTGCGCGCGACCGGCAGGCCCGGCAACCTCGCCGTCGCGGTGTGCGACCTCGGCAGCGCACTGTGCCAGGCGCACGACTATGCGGAGGCCGCCGACCGGCTGACGGAGGCACTCACCCGGTTCCGCGAGACCTCCGACCGGGAGGGGGAGGGCAGGGCGCTGCACCTGCTGGGCACCGCGTACAGCGGTGTGCGCCGTTACGGGGAGGCGCGGCAGGCTCACCAGGAAGCGTTGGACATCTACCGCCGGCTGGGGAGCCGGCACGCGGAAGCCGCGGTCCTGGTGACGCTGGGCGCCGACCTCCACTACCTGGGGCGGCTGGACGAGGCGATCGCCATGCACCGGCAGGCTCTCGCCCTCATGCGGGAGCTGGGCGACCGGCACCGCGAGGTCATCGCGCTGGACGCTCTCGGTGAGGCGCTCTCGGCGGCGGGACGGCGCGAGGAGTGCGTGGCCGTATGGGAAGAGGCACTCGTCATCGTGCGGGGTCTGGGCAACCGGACACGAGTGGCGTGGACCCTGACCTGGATCGCGTCCTCGCTGTTGCCCGTCGGGCCGGCGGACGAGGTGCGGGCCCGTTTCGAGGAGGCGCTGAGCCTCTTCAGGGCGGACGGTGACCGGCACGGCGAAGGCGTGGCGCTGATCAACCTGGGCGTGCTGCACCAGCTGGAGGGGCGGTGGACGCAGGCGCTGGAGGCGCACGAGCGGGCCTGCACGCTCTTGGACGTTGTGGGGGACAAGGCCGGCCAGGCCGGTGCGGTGCGGGCACTGGCCGGCACCCTGGGCGGTCTGGGCCGCCTTACGGAGGCAGAGGAGGGCTTCGAGCGGGCCTCGGCGGGCTTCGCAGCGGCCGGCGACGCGAAGCGGGAGGCGGAGTGCAGGCAGGAGGCCGCGGACGTGCGCGAGGCGTCCCTGCGGCCCCGCCGCTGGTGGCACCGGTTCACGAGGTGAGGGGGCGCACGGGGAGAACGTTCCCCGTGCGCCGGGTCGCATCAGGTCACCTCAGCCGGCCTCAGCCGGTCTGTTCCGGGGAGCTCGCCGTGATCACCGAGAAGACGCCGCCCTGGGGGTCGGCGAGGACGGCCATCCGGCCCGCCACCATGTCGAACGCCGGGGCCATGACGCTGCCTCCGGCCCGTACGGCGGCGGCCTGGATCTCGTCGACGCTGTCCACGTGGAAGTACGGCATCCAGTGCGGCGGCACCCCGGCCGGCAGCTTGGCCAGGTCCATCATCCCGCCGACCGCGCGGCCGTCGACCTGGAACTCGGTGTAGTCCCCGGCGCCCGGCATCTCGGAGTGGGCCGTGGTGACGGGCAGGACGGCGGTGTAGAAGGCGGCCGCGGCGGGGACGTCGGCGGTGTTCAGCTCGTTCCAGATGAGGGCGCCGTGCTCGTTGACGATCCCGGCGCCGTCGAAGGTGCCGGCCTGCCACAGGCCGACGGCCGCGCCGGTGGGGTCGGTGATCACGGCCATCCGGCCGAGGTCCATGACGTCCATCGCGCCCATCATCACCGAGCCGCCGGCGTCGGTGACCGACTTGAGGGTGGAGTCGAGGGAGTCGGTGGCCAGGTACGTGGTCCACGCGGTCGGCGGCATCGGGTCCGGGACGGTGCCGTCCGGGTTGCTCGCCTTCATGATGCCGGCGACCGGCTGGCCCTTGAGGGTGCAGACGGAGTAGCCGCCCTGCTCGGCCGGGCCGATCTCGCCCTGCCAGCCGAAGAGGTCGCAGTAGAAGTCGAGGGCCGCCTGCTGGTCGGGGACCATCAGGTCGATCCAGCAGGGGGTGCCGGGCTTGTAGGGGCCGTTCATGTCGGGCACGGGTGCCTCCGGGGGCGGATGGGGGAAGGACGGGCCGTCCCCTACCCGGCCCGCAGGGCCCGAACCGGCCCGAACGGGTGACGTCTGCGGCGCGCGGCGGACCGTCGCCTACTGCCAGAAGATCTCCTCCACCACGATCTGGGGCTCCGCCACCCGGGGAAGGAACGTGAACAGGATCCACCCGCGGTAGCCGTCGAAATACGCGATGTGCGGGCCGCGGGGCACGGTGGACCGCGCCGGCTCCACATGGTCGCCGCGGTACGGATTCCGGGCGGTCCGCAACTCGAAGAGGGCTTCCCAGAGCGCCTCGCGAGGCGCGGTGGCGAGGGCGAGCCGGTACTTCTCGGCGTCCTGCGTGCAGTCCAGGGCCCAAGGCGGCCCGGTGAACTCCTCGCTCACTCGCCGGGCTCCAGGTCGCGCAACTCGTGGCGGATGCGGGAGGCCTCGTCGAGGAGTTTGCGGGCCGCTTCGGCGTCCGTGGCCTCGGCTGCCCGGGCTTCGAGGTCATTGACGCGGCGGTCGAGCTCCGGGTCGCGGGCGAGGGCGTACTCCCCCCACCAGCGGGCCATGAACGCGGGAACGGGCCCGATGTCGTACGCGTCGGCGATCTGCTGTCGCCAGGCGGCGTCGAAGTCCGGCAGGAGGGCCGGGGCGTGGGCGGCTATGGCGGCGCGCAGGGCCTTCGGCGTGTACTCCGGCATCGGCGGCACTGATCCGCCGGGCGCAGGCGTCGCGGTCGTCATTTCCGGTTCCTCCTCGGATCGGACGCCTTCCACCCTAGCCGTCGGGCTCGGGCCCGGTCCGGGAAATGCGGCGGCCCCGCCGCCCGTGTGGGTGGCGGGGCCGCTGCTGTCGAGTGGCTCAGGCGGTGGTGCGGCGGCGGCGGCCGGTGCCCGCGACCAGGGCGGCGCCCATGGCGAGGGCCACGCCCGCGCCGCCGAGGGCCCAGGTGGTGGCCGAGTCGGCGCCGGTGGCGGCGAGTTCGCCGCCGGTGTGGCCGGTGGTGTTGTCGACGACCGGCTTCGCGCCGCCGTTCGGGTTCGGCTGGTTGCCGTTCCCGCCGGTGCTCGGGTCGGCGGCGACGATCTTCGTCAGGCGGGACTTGGAGCGCGACTGCGCCCACGGCGCCGGGGTGTCCGGGCCGACCTGGGACGAGCCCCAGGAGGAGATGCGCAGGTCGCCGAGCGGCGCGTCCGCCGTCAGGCGGATGCGGACCTGGATGTCGAAGCTCTGGCCGGCCGCGACGGGGCCGCCCGCCAGGTCGACCCCGAGGAACACGCCCTCCTCCTCGGACCGGATCTCGGCCTCGTGCCAGCCGGCCTTGCCGTTCTTGTCCTTGCTCAGGACCTCGACCTTGATCTGCGAAGCCTTCATCGGGACCCAGTCCGGCCGGGCCAGGACCAGGCCGACGTCGAAGCCGTCCAGGGCCTTCTTGCCGGAGTTGTCGACGCGGACGGACAGGTTGGTCCAGTCGCCGCCGGCCTTGACGGTCTCCGGTACGCCGTTCACCGCGAGCGCGGGGCCTTCGACGAACGGGTCCTCGTTCCCGTCCTCGGCGCCTTCGATCTTGGCGCCGTACCAGCTGCTGGGGCCGTACTTCCAGCCGTCGGCGCTGATGCTCACGGCGTCGGAGGCCATGTCGAAGTTGATGCGCGGGGCGTCCGCGGTGAAGCGGATGCGCACGTCGAGGTCGTAGCTGGCGCCGCGGTCGAGGGTGCCGACGGTGCCGATGAAGTAGTCGCTCATGCTGGTGGCGTCGGTGTCGTGGTCGAGCGCCGTGGCGGGCCACCAGTAGCTGCTGCCGTCCGTGCGGACGATGCGGGTCTCGATCTCGTAGTGGCCGGCCTTCAGCTTGCCGCCGGCCTTGTCGACCGAGAGGCGGGGCTGGAGCCCGTTGACCCAGTCGCCGCCCGAGTTGTCGACGCTCACCTTCAGCTGGGTCCAGTCGCCGCCCGGCTTGAAGCCGTTCTTCGGGATGCCTGCGACGGTGACGTCGGGGCCCATCATGATGCCGTCGGAGTCGGCGTGCTGCTTGTCCGCGGCGGGCTTGGCGTCCTTCGCGGGCTGCTCGGCGGGCGCCGGGGCCGGGGTGGTCGGCGCGGGCGACCCGACGACGGGCGCGGGCTTGTCCGCGACCGGCTTCTCGGCGACGGGCTTGTCCGCTCCGGGCTTCTCGGCACCGGGCGTCTCGACGACGGGCGTGGTCGGCGCACCGGCGTCGGCGGTGGCGTCGTCCTTCGGCGCCACGTCAGGAACGATCACGGCCGGCTGGTCGGCGGCCATGGCGGGCGTGGCGGTCAGGATGGTCGGTCCGGCCACGGCGACCGCGGCGACCGCGGCCATGCGCTTGATCTTCTTCATTTGTTTCCCCCCAGAAATCTTCTTTTGAACATGATCAGATTAGTAGGGGTGGCGGGAAAGTTGACGGCCTAAACATCACGAAACGCCAACGACCCCGGCAGCGGCTGCCGGGGTCGTTGACCTTTGGTGCGTTCTGTCCGGAGTCCGGATGTCAGAGCTTCTCGGGCGTCCGGATCCCGAGGAGGGACATGCCCTTGGTGAGGGTGCGGGCGGTCAGCTCGCACAGGAACAGGCGGTTCTCGCCCACGACGAGCTCCGGCTCCGGCTTCACGACCGGGCACTGGTCGTAGAACGTCGTGTACAGCGAGGACAGCTGGTAGAGGTACGCGGCCAGCTTGTGCGGGGCGTGCTCCGCGGCCGCCTCGGCGATGAGCTCACCGAAGTGGTCCAGGTGCAGGCCCAGCGCACGCTCGGCCGGGGCCAGCTCCAGCTCCGGGTGGGCCATTGCCTTGCGGTCGCCCGCATTGCGCAGGATGGACTTGATCCGGGCGTACGCGTATTGGAGGTACACGGAGGTGTCGCCGTTGAGCGAGACCATCTGGTCCAGGTCGAACTTGTAGTCGCGCGCGGCCGAGGTCGACAGGTCGGCGTACTTGACCGCGCCGATGCCCACATACTGGCCGTTCTCGACGATCTCCGCCTCGGTCAGGCCCACCTTCTCGGCCTTGTCGCGCACGACGGCCGTAGCACGGTCGACGGCCTCGTCCAGCAGGTCCACCAGCCGGACCGTCTCGCCCTCACGGGTCTTGAACGGCTTGCCGTCCTTGCCGAGGACCGTGCCGAAGGCCAGCTGCACGGCCTTGACCTCGTCGTTCAGCCAGCCGGCGCGGCGGGCCGTCTCGAAGACCATCTTGAAGTGCAGGGACTGCCGCGCGTCGACCACGTAGATCAGCTCGGTCGCGCCCAGGTTGCCCACGCGGTCGCGGATCGCCGACAGGTCGGTGGCCGCGTAGCCGAAGCCGCCGTCCGACTTCTGCACGATCAGCGGGGTCGGGTTGCCGTCCGGGCCCTTGATGTCGTCGAAGAACACGCACAGCGCGCCGTTGGAGCGGACGGCCACGCCCGACTCCTCCAGCAGCTTGCACGTCTCGACCAGCATGTCGTTGTAGCCGGACTCGCCGACCACGTCGGGGTCCTGGATGTCCATGTCCAGCTTGTTGAAGACGGAGTAGAAGTAGATCTTCGACTCGTCCACGAACCGCTGCCAGAGGGAGAGCGTCTCCGGCTCGCCCGCCTGGAGGTCCACCACCCGGGCCCGGGCGCGCGTCTTGAACTCCTCGTCGGAGTCGAACAGGGCGCGCGAGGCCTTGTAGAGGCGGTTGAGGTTGGACATGGCCTCCTCGCCGGAGACCTCCTCGTCGGACTTGTGGTCCAGCTCGTGCGGGTGCTCCAGCAGGTACTGGATGAGCATGCCGAACTGGGTGCCCCAGTCGCCGATGTGGTGGCGGCGGACCACCTTCTCGCCCGTGAACTCCAGGATCTCCACCATCGCCGCGCCGATGACCGCCGACCGCAGGTGCCCGACGTGCATCTCCTTGGCCACGTTCGGCTGCGCGTAGTCGATCACCGTGGTGCCCGGGTTCGCCGCGAGCGGGACGCCGAGCCGGTCGTCGCCGGCCCGGGCGGCGAGGGTCTCGATGATCGCCCGGTCGGTGATGGTGATGTTCAGGAAGCCCGGGCCCGAGACCTCGATCTCCTGGATCAGGTCACCGGTCGGGATGCCCTCGACCACGGTCGTCGCCAGCTCGCGGGGGTTGGCCTTGGCCTTCTTCGCGAGCGCCAGGATGCCGTTGGCCTGGAAGTCGGCCCGGTCGCTTCGTCGCAGCATGGGGTCTCCCCAGCCCGAAGGGCGAGGGGAAGGGTCGGCACTGTCGGAGCCTGCCTTCGGCATCGCCGCCGCGAGGGCGTCCGCGACGCGCTGATTGACGGAAGAAGCGAGGGAAGGGACCGAGGCCATGAGCTGCCGTTCCTGTGAGGTTGTGCCGGTGGGTGCACTTGGTTGTTCCGACAAGAGCCGAGTATCCCACGCGGGGGCAACCCGTTTCCCGTGGGAAAAGCAACCCCCGAGCGTCCTGTTCCGTCTGGGAGAATGGCTGAAGCCAGCATTCGAGATAGAAGGACGTGTCGTGGCTCAGAGCAGCACCGAGACCGACTGGGTCTCCCGTTTCGCGGACGAGGTCATCGCCGAGGCGGAGCGCCGAGCACCCGGCAAACCTGTCGTCGTCGCGTCCGGACTCTCCCCCTCCGGCCCCATCCACCTGGGCAACCTCCGCGAGGTCATGACCCCGCACCTGGTCGCGGACGAGATCCGCCGCCGGGGCATCGAGGTCCGCCACCTCATCTCCTGGGACGACTACGACCGGTACCGCAAGGTGCCCGCAGGCGTGCCCGGCATCGACGAGTCGTGGGCCCAGCACATCGGGCGCCCGCTGACCGCCGTACCCGCGCCGGCCGGGTCCGCGTACCCGAACTGGGCCGAGCACTTCAAGGCCGTCTTCGTCGAGGCGCTGGCCGAGATGGGCGTCGAGTACGACCCGATCAGCCAGACCGAGCAGTACACGAACGGCGTCTACCGCGAGCAGGTGCTGTTCGCGATGAAGCACCGCGGCGACATCGACGCGGTCCTCGACCAGTACCGCACCAAACAGAAGCCGGGCGGCAAGAAGCCCCAGCAGAAGCAGGTCGACGAGGCCGAGCTGGAGGCCGCTGAGGGCTCCGGCGCGGCAGCCGAGGACGACGGCAGCACCGGCGAGGGCGGGTACTTCCCGTACAAGCCGTACTGCGGCGAGTGCGGCAAGGACTTCACCAAGGTCACCTCGTACGACGACGAGACCACCGAGATGACCTACGTCTGCACCGAGGACGAGTTCACCGAGACGGTCAAGCTCAGCGAGTTCAACCGCGGCAAGCTCGTCTGGAAGGTCGACTGGCCCATGCGCTGGGCCTACGAGGGCGTCATCTTCGAGCCCTCCGGCGTCGACCACTCCTCGCCCGGCTCGTCCTTCCAGGTCGGCGGCCAGATCGTGCACATCTTCGGCGGCGAGCAGCCGATCGGACCGATGTACGCCTTCGTCGGCATCAGCGGCATGGCGAAGATGTCCTCCAGCAAGGGCGGGGTCCCCACCCCGGCCGACGCGCTGAAGATCATGGAGCCGCAGCTGCTGCGCTGGCTGTACGCGCGCCGCCGCCCCAACCAGTCCTTCAAGATCGCCTTCGACCAGGAGATCCAGCGGCTCTACGACGAGTGGGACAAGCTGGAGGCCAAGGTCGCCGACGGCTCCGTCCTGCCCGCCGACGCCGCCGCGCACACCCGCGCCGTGCGCACCGCCGCCGCCGAGCTGCCGCGCACCCCGCGGCCGATGCCGTACCGGACGCTCGCGTCCGTCGTCGACATCACCGCCGGGCACGACGAGCAGACCCTGCGCATCCTGACGGACCTCGACCCGTCGCAGCCGCTCACCTCGCTCGACGAGGTACGGCCGCGCCTGGACCGCGCCGAGAACTGGATCACCACCCAGGTCCCGGCCGACCAGCGCACCCTCGTACGCGAGGAGCCCGACACCGAGCTGCTGTCGTCCCTGGACGACGAGGGCCGCGAGTCGCTGCGGCTGCTGCTGGAGGGCCTCGACTCCCACTGGTCCCTCGACGGGCTGACCACGCTCGTCTACGGCGTCCCGAAGGTCATGGCCGGGCTGGAGCCCGACGCCAAGCCGACGCCCGAGCTCAAGGTCGCCCAGCGGACGTTCTTCGCGCTGCTGTACCGGCTCCTCGTGACCCGGGAGACCGGGCCGCGACTGCCCACGCTGCTGCTGGCGGTGGGCGCGGACCGGGTGCGCAAGCTGCTCGCCGTCTGAGCCCGGGCTCCGCACGCATGCGGAAGGGCCCGCACCCCTCGGGCCTCGGGGTGCGGGCCCTTCCGCATGGTCAGGCGATCAGGCGATGGACGATCCGCTCGACCGCTCAGGCGATGTGCTCGGCCTCGCGGTCCTTGTTGTAGCGCAGCTTGAACGCCGGGATCATCCGGCGGAGCAGGGAACCGCTGCGCGGATGGGTCACGCCGTACCCGTCCGAGAGGTGTATGTCGAGGGCCTCGGCCGACGGGTAGTCCTGCTTCTCGTCGGACAGCGCACAGAACACCTTGTACGCGACCTCGGCGAACTCGGTCTCGTCGGGCGTCTCCGGGCCTTCCTCCGGGGACTGCTGGGCCTGGGCGGCCTGCTGCTGGACCTGGGCGACCGGGGAGCCCTGGAGCCCCTGGATGCCCTGGATGCCCTCCTCCTGGCGGGGCGCCGGGATCGGAAGGTCCTGCTGCACCGGCTGCTGCTCCTCCGGCCCCATCGGGGGCAGGACCGGAGTCGGCTCCAGCCCCTCGACGTACTGGGGGTTGTAGCCGCCCTCGTACGCCGCCTGCGGAGCCTTCGGCGCGGCGAACCACGCACTGTTGTGGGCCGCCGGCATCGCCGTCGGCTCCACCGCGAACGGCGGCGGGCCGTGCATCACGGCGGGCGCGGCCGGGACCGCACCCACGCCCTGAGCCTCGGCGGCCTGCCGGGCCTGCTCCGCCTGCTGGGCGAACCCCGGCGCGCCCGCCGCGGCCACCAGGGCCGGCGCACCGGCCGCACCCTGCTGATCCAGCGGGGGCAGCACCGCCGGCTCGATGCCCGTCACCGCCAGCGCCTCCGGCGCCGTCTCCTTGAGCGGCACACCGATCCGGGCCAGCTTCAGCGGCATCAGCGCCTCCACCGGAGCCTTGCGCCGCCAGGAACGCCCGTACCGCGCCTGCAGGCGGGCCTGGTAGATCAGCCGGTCCTGCTCCATGGCGACCGCCTGCTCGTACGAGCGCAGCTCCCACAGCTTCATCCGGCGCCACAGCTTGAACGTGGGTATCGGCGACAGCAGCCACCGCGTGATGCGCACGCCCTCCATGTGCCGGTCCGCGGTGATGTCCGCGATCCGGCCCACCGCGTGCCGGGCCGCCTCCACCGTCACCACGAACAGGATCGGGATCACGGCGTGCATGCCGACACCCAGCGGGTCCGGCCAGGAAGCCGCACCGTTGAAGGCGATCGTCGCCGCCGTCAGCAGCCACGCCGTCTGGCGCAGCAGCGGGAAGGGTATGCGCAGCCACGTCAGCAGCAGGTCCAGCGCGAGCAGCACGCAGATGCCCGCGTCGATGCCGATCGGGAACACCAGCGAGAAGCTGCCGAAGCCCTTCTGCTCCGCGAGGGTGCGCACCGCGGCGTACGAGCCCGCGAAGCCGATCCCCGCGATGACCACGGCTCCCGCGACCACGACGCCGATGAGTATCCGGTGCGTACGAGTCAGCTGCATCGCGGCCACCCGCGATCCCCTCCCCTTGTCGAGCACATACCGAGCGCTGAGCACTTACCGAGCTGCGGCAGGCACAGCGTACGGGTGACTGGATGTCAGTGCCCCAGGAGGCCCCGCCCCGCCACCACCACCGCTGCTGCCGGGGCTGCGGCTACTGCTGTGGCTGCGGCGACTGCGACTGCGGCTGCTCCGCCTGCTGCTTGTTGGCGGCGTCGACCGAGGCCACGGCCTCCTTGGCCGCCGCGACGGCGTCCTGGAGCAGCTTCGCCTGGTCCGGAGCACCGGCACCCTCGTACGCGGCACCGTTGTAGTCGAGCGTGACCACCACGTTCTGGGTGCGCGCCACGACCGTCGTGTTGAAGAAGTCGACGTCCTTCTTGACGCTGTAGACGACCGACGTCCCCTGGTCGCCGGTCCCCTCCGTGGCCTCGGCCTTCAGGTTCTGCGCACCCTCGGTCGCCTTCGCCTTCTCGACCTGCTTGTTGTACTCCTCCTCGGCGCGCTTGTTGGCGCTGCCGAGCGAGGCGTGCGAGTCGGCGCGGAAGAAGGAGAGCGACAGCCAGCGGTACTGCGAACCCTTCAGACCGTCCGAGTCCAGGCCGTTCCAGGAGCAGCTGGCACGGCTGGCCAGGTCGTTCGACTTGGCCGCCGTACCGTTCTTGTCCTTCGCCTCCGGAACGACCGTGTCTATCGTCGCCGACTGGAGCGCCTTGCAGGGGTCCGGAAGCGTGGCGTACGCCGCCTTCTCCAGCTCGGGGGAGGACTTCGCGTTGGGCTTGGCCGACGAGGAGGCAGTGGACTTCTTGCCGCCGTTCGAGCCCGAGTCCTTGCCCGAGTCGGACGAGCACCCGGCGACGGTGAGGATCACCGGGACGGCTGCACAGGCGAGAACGCGGGTGAGACGCGAGGCTGATCGGTGCATGGTTCCTTCAGTGCGTGTGAGGGTCATCTTCGGACGCGGGACCCGGGCAACGGTAGCCCGAGCGGGTGCCCGCCTGCTGTGCGCGGCGTCACGCCCGGCCGCGGCGGGCGCCGCTCACTCGGCCAAACGCTCGACCAGAGCCTGCGCCAACTGCCGTGCCCTGTCCTGGGTTTCCGCACTCGGCGGGACCGTACCGGGCAGGGAGGGCTGCACGCTGTACTCGACCTTGACGATGACATTCGAGGTACGGAACACAATCCGCACGGTGCGCGCCTGCGCGGCGGTGGCCCCCGCAGGACTCAGCTTGTCCTCGATGAAGGCATCGCTGCCGAGGCCGTCCAGGACGCGGGAGCCGAGCTCGACCGGCGCGGACGGGCTCCCGGCGGGGGACGGCGCTCCGGGGGACGGCGCTCCGGCGGAGGGCGTGGCCGCGGCCGTGGCGGCGGTCGTGGGAGCGGCGGGAGCCGAGGGAGTCGGGCTCGTGGCCGGGCCGGGGAAGGGCAGTTTCGCGTCGGTGAGCAGGCGTACGTAGACCTGCTTCGCCTTGTCGTCGTCGCTGGTGGCGGCCCGGTCGTACGAGACCACGCGCTCGAAGCCGACCGACAGCAGCCGCGTCTCCTCCGGCGTCTGCGCGGTCCAGCGGCAGCCGACGTGCCGGTCGCCGTCGTAGGAGGCGTCCGCGACGCCGGCGTACAGCTGGTCGCGCTGCTCGGGGGTGAGGCTGTCGCCGGCCGGCAGCATGGCCTTGAGCTCCTTGCTGTCGACGCCGGCCTTGCAGGGCGCGGGCAGACTGCGGTACTTCCCCGGCTGGGCGGGCGCGGCGGGATTGCCGCCGGCCTTCGAGTCGCTGGTGCCGCCGCCGCTGCTCCCGCCGGTGCACCCGGTCAGACCGAGCGCGCCGGCCGCGAGCGCGGTGAGCACCGCGATGCCTGGCAGGATCCGCGACCCTCGCCGTACCGCCTTGCGCTGCACGTCCACTGGCTCCCTTCGACCGGCGGGCCCCCGACGGTCAGGAAAATGCGTTGCCGCTACTTGGTCACGGCTGGACACAATGTCTATCGCACACGCTGGTGCTGGCGCCGGTCCCCTGTCGCATTTGGGACCAAGAGCGAAGCTTTTTGCGCATTCTGACTTTTCTGTAGTTTTCGGGGGATTGATTCCATATGTCGTATGTAGAGGTACCCGGGGCGAACGTCCCCATCCGGATGTGGACCGACCCGGCGTCGGTCGAGGACGGCGCGATGCAGCAGCTGCGCAACGTCGCCACCCTCCCGTGGATCAAGGGCCTGGCCGTCATGCCGGACGTCCACTACGGCAAGGGCGCCACGGTCGGCTCGGTGATCGCCATGAAGGACGCGGTCTGCCCGGCGGCGGTGGGTGTGGACATCGGCTGCGGCATGTCGGCGGTGAAGACGTCCCTGACGGCGAACGACCTGCCGGGGGACCTGTCCAAGCTCCGCTCGAAGATCGAGCAGGCGATCCCGGTGGGGGCCGGGATGCACCGCGAGGCGGTGGATCCGGCGCGGTTGTACGGGTTCACGGAGGCGGGCTTCGGGGACCTGTGGGAGCGCTTCGACTACGTCGCGGATGCGGTGAAGTTCCGGCGGGACCGGGCGATGCGGCAAATCGGAACTCTAGGCTCCGGAAATCATCATATCGAACTGAATATCGATGACGAGGGAGCGGTGTGGCTGACCCTGCACTCGGGATCCCGTGGCATCGGCAACCAGCTGGCAGAGCACCACATCGGTATCGCGCGGGGTCTCTCGCACAACCAGGGGCTGATTGACCGGGATCTCGCGGTGTTCCTTGCGGCAACCCCGGAGATGGCTGCGTACCGGCACGACCTCTACTGGGCGCAGGAGTACGCCAAGTACAACCGCGCAGTGATGATGAGCCTGTTCAAGGAGGTCCTGCGCCGGGAGTTCCGCAAGGCGAAGGTCTCCTTCGGCCAGGAGATCAGCTGCCACCACAACTACGTGGCGGAGGAGCGGTACGACGGCATGGACCTGCTGGTCACCCGCAAGGGTGCGATCCGTGCCGGGAGCGGTGACTACGGGATCATCCCCGGCTCGATGGCGACCGGCACGTACATCGTGAAGGGCCTCGGCAACAAGGCCGCGTTCAACTCGGCCTCGCACGGCGCGGGCCGGAGGATGAGCCGTACGGCGGCGAAGAAGAGGTTCTCGTCGCGCGACCTGGTGGAGCAGACCCGTGGTGTCGAGTGTCGCAAGGACTCCGGCGTCGTAGACGAGATTCCGGCGGCGTACAAGCCGATCGAGCAGGTCATGGAGCAGCAGCGCGACCTGGTCGAGGTCGTGGCCAAGCTGAGGCAGGTCGTTTGCGTCAAGGGCTGAGCTGGCGGCCTGCCGGAACGGCAGAAGGCCCGGAACCCTGTGGGGTTCCGGGCCTTCCTTGTGCTGGGAGTGTCAGTGCCCGGGCCACGGGCCGCAGCCCGTGCGGAGGCGCGTGAGGCGCTGCCTGGCCTGGAAAGGGCTCGGCTGGCTCAGCCCTCGTCCCCGTCGAGGAGGCGGTCCACGGGGAGTTCGAGGGTGATGCCGATGGATTCGGGGAGGGGGACGGACGTGCCGCGCTTGAAGGCCTTGCGGGAGCGGTATTCGCCGCCGCGGGGGTCGGTGTGGAGCACGACTTCGTCGTGGCGTCGGTCGGCGACCAGGTAGATCGGGATGCCGGCCTGGGCGTAACAGTCGACCTTGGTGCCGAGGTCGTCAGACCAATTGGACGAGGTGACCTCCACGACCATGCGGAAGATGTGGGGTGCGAAGCAGTTCTTCTCGACGTGCGCATCGCGATAGTCGGACTCGACGAGCGAGAGGTCCGGAATCGCGAAGTCGGTCGGCCCCGACGGCAGCCACAGGCCGATGCCCTGGAGGTATTTGAGGCCAGCCCGTCGGGCCCCGGCTGTGAAGAGCTCCTCGATGAGCCAGGTCAAGGATTCGGCGTGAGGTCCGTCGGCAGGTGGTGTCACGGTGAGCCTCCCCTGGAGAATTTCCACTCGGTGCCCGGGAAGCTCCCTGGAGAGTCGATCGGCGGCCTCCGCGATCGTGGTCTCGTGCTGTATCACGGCCATAGCTTCCTCCCTTTCGTGGCTCACGCTTTCGGAGGGTAGCCGCGCCCGCTGACATTTCGCGCGGATTCACCCATACGGACCTGGGGTGCGCGGGCAGTCAACTTCCCTGTATGGCAGGAGGATTGACGGTCGATTTGGTCTAGACCAGAGTGTGCGGCATGGGGAGATCTCGCGTGTTTCCGGCCGCGCTCGCGTCGTTGTCGCTCGCTCTGGGGGCCGCCGGGGCCGCGCAGGCGGGGGTGGGGTTGCCGGCCGTCGTGGCGCATGTGCCGACGCAGGAGAGGGTCGTCTTCCTCACGATCGACGACGGGTGGCACCACGATCCGGAGGCGGCCCGGATCCTGCTGGAGAAGCGGGTGCCGGTGTCGTTGTTCCTGCTGCCCGGGGCGACCTCGTACGACACCGGGTACTTCACCCGGCTCGTGGAGGACGGGCGGGCGGGTGTGGAGAACCACACCGTCAACCATCCGGATCTCACCACGCTCGACGCGGTCGGGAAGGATGCCGAGGTGTGCGGGGCCGGGGAGCGCATCGAGGCCGGCTTCGGGCGGGCGCCGAAGCTGCTGCGGCCGCCCTACGGGGCCGTGAACGACGAGGTGCGGCTCGCGGCCAAGGCGTGCGGGGTGAAGGCGCTCGTCACGTGGACGCACGACTTCACCACCTGGGGCGGGACGCCGCCCACGCCGCGGCTGCAGGCCGGGGACATCGTGCTGCTGCACTTCACGCCGACGCTGGCGGCGGACCTGGAGCGGGCGCTGGGCGCGGCCGGGGCCGCGGGGCTGAAGCCCGCGGCCCTGATGCCGCACCTGAAGGCGGCCGGGCTCGTGTAGAGGGCCAGAGGGCCTAGTGCTGCTCCGCGGAAGTTCGTGGAGGGGTGTTGATCAGGCCGCCTTGAGTGGGGTGCCCTCGTAGGTCCAGCGGTAAGGCTTGGCCGTGTCGTTGTGCTTGATCACGTAGGTCTCCAGCTTGTTGATCAGGTCGTCGCGGCTGGCGAAGTCGCCGTTCCGCAGGACCCGGCGGGTCAGGGCGGAGAAGAACAGCTCGGCCTGGTTGAGCCAGGAGGCGTGCGGTGGGGTCCAGTGAACGTGCCAGCGCGGATGCGCGGCCAGCCATGCCTTGGTGTGCTTGGCGGTGTGGGAGGAGCCGTTGTCGAGCACTACGTGGATCTCCTTGTCGGGGGCAATGGCCCGGTCCAGCTGGTCCAGGAACGCGGTGAAGGTCGCCGCGTCATTGCGGGCGATCACCTCGGTGAGCACTTCGCCACTGGTCACCTCCAAGGCGGCGACCAGGGAAGCGGTGCCGTGGCGCCGGTACTCGAACTCCTGGCGGGCGAACTCGCCAGGAGCGGCGGGGCGCCCGGGATACCGGCGCGAGCGGGCGGCGATCGCGGTCTTCTCGTCGATCGAGAGCACCACCACGCCCTCGGGCGGGTCGAGGTAGAGGGCGCACACGTCCGCCGCGCGTTCCCAGAAGTCGGGGGTGTCGCGGCGGGTGAGCCAGCCGCGGACCTTGTGCGGCTTCAGGTCCAGGTCCGCCAGGATCCGCCCGACCTGCGACGCGGAGACCGGCGCGAAGCAGGTGCCCGCAATCTGTGCGGCGATGGTCCGGTGCGACCAGGTCGCCTCCGGGTGCGGCGGAGCACTGGTCGCCGTGGCCACGATCGCCACCCGCACGTGGGGCCCGTAGATCTTCGGCCGTCCGGACCGCCCGGCGTCCCGCAGCCCGTCCAGCCCGCTGGCGGCGAACCGGCCCCGCCACTTGCGTACCGTGTTCACGCTGACCTCCAGCTCCCGCGCTATCGCGCCGTTGGCTCGCCCGTCCGCCGCCGCGAGCACGATCTTGGCCCGCAGCGCTGCCCGCACCTGCGACTTCGGCGAGCAGACCGTTCGTGCCAGCCGCTCACGAACCTCCGGCCCGAGCACCACCGCAACCGCCGTCCCCACCCGTCCTTCACACTGCACGGCAGACGATCATGGCGGACCGGTGCCACACCCGGCAGGATGGGCCCGTGCCGAAGAACCCCCCGGAATCGATGCAGCACCACCTGCGCCAGCGCCTGAACACCCACGCCCAGGCCCGCTGGCCGCAGCTGGCCCGGGTCCACGTCCGCTTCCGCGCCGGATTCGCCTGCGTAGCAGCCGAGCTGAAGGACGGGGAGGAACTACCCCTGTGCCGCCTGCGCTTCACCGGCGTCCTGCACACCTGGGGCTTCGCCCTCTACCTCGCCAGCCGCGGCGGATACCAGGACAACTACCTGCCCACAGGGTTGCCCATCGGCAGTCCCGAAGACTGCCTCGACTGCGCCGGCGGCCTTTACCTCGACACCCCCGCCTGACCGACCCCAACACCCCTCCACGAACTTCCGCGGAGCAGCACTAGAGCTCGCGGTGGACCTTCGTGTTCGAGGCCTGGGCGCGGGGGCGGACCACGAGGAGGTCGATGTTGACGTGGCTGGGGCGGGTCACCGCCCAGGTGATGGTGTCGGCCACGTCGTCGGCGGAGAGGGGGTCGGGGACGCCCGCGTAGACCTTTTCCGCCTTCTCGGCGTCGCCGCGGAAGCGGGTCTTCGCGAACTCCTCCGTCTTGACCATGCCGGGGGCGATCTCGATGACGCGTACGGGCTGGCCGACGATCTCCAGGCGGAGGGTCTCGGCGAGGACGCGGGCGCCGTTCTTGGCCGCGACGTAGCCGGCGCCGCCCTCGTACGTGGAGTGGCCGGCGGTGGAGGAGAGGATCACGATCGTGCCGTCGCCGGAGGCGGTGAGGGCGGGGAGGAGGGCCTGGGTGACGTTGAGGGTGCCGATGACGTTGACCTCGTACATCGTGCGCCAGTCGGCGGGGTCGCCGGTGGCGACGGGTTCGGCTCCGATGGCGCCGCCCGCGTTGTTGACGAGCACGTCGCAGCGGTCGAGGGAGGCAGCGAAGGCGTCGACGGCGGCGCGGTCGGTGACGTCGAGGGCGTGGGCGGCCGCGGAGCGGCCGGCGTCGGTGAGCTCGGCGGCGAGGGCCTCGATGCGGTCCTTGCGGCGGGCCGTGAGGACGACGTGGTAGCCGGCGGCGGCGAGCTGCCGGGCGGTGGCCGCGCCGATCCCGCTGCTCGCGCCGGTGACTACGGCGGTTCGGGTGGCCGGTGCCGTGCTCATCTACGGGGCTCCTCGGTCGTGTGTAGGTCGTTCGTGCGGGCGATTACCCGCCAGCATAGGCGCGGCCCGGCAGGCCGGTGGCTCAGCGCCCGCGCGGGGCGTACATGATCACGGCCATGCCGGCGAGGCAGACGAGGGCCCCGATGACGTCCCAGCGGTCGGGGCGGTAGCCGTCGGCGACGACGCCCCAGAGGAGGGATCCGGCGACGAAGACCCCGCCGTAGGCGGCGAGGACCCGGGCGAAGTCGCCCTGGGGCTGGAGGGTGGCGACGAAGCCGTAGAGGCCGAGGGCGATCACCCCGGCGCCGATCCAGGCCCAGCCCTTGTGCTCGCGGACGCCCTGCCAGACGAGCCAGGCGCCGCCGATCTCCAGGAGGGCGGCGAGGGTGAAGAGTGCGGCGGAGCGTGCGATCAGCATGGCCGAAGCGTACGAGGGCGGGTGGGGGCAGATGGGGGTACGGCCCGCCCTCATTCGTGTGATGGTCCGATCGGCCGTTGCCGCTGGCGGCTAGCCTCCGCGCGAGGAGGTGGTGGCGGTGCGCCGTGGTGCCGTACGGAGTGTGGTGGTGGCGGGGTTGCTGGCGCTGGGTACGGGTGCGGGTGCGCCGCCCGGGTGGGCCTCGGCCTCGGCCGGGCCGGAGGCCGACGTGGCGTACCACGGCCGGGTCCACCTGGCAGGGGCGCACCTGCGGATCTGGCTGGTCCCGGAGAACGACGGGCCGGCCGCGCTGGCGAACGCGACGCTGCGGGTGCGGCTGTCGGCCGAGCTCGCGGACCGGCAGGAGCTGGCGGAGGGCTGCGCGCGGGCCGGTCTGCGCGAGGTGGTGTGCGAGACGGGCCCGCTGCCGCTGCACGGGCGGGGCCGGCACATCGGGCTGGCGCTGGCGCTGCGGGAGCGGGTGCCGGAGGTGGTGGTGCGGGTCGACACGTGGTGGAACGGCGGTGCGACGGACCGGAACCACGTGAACAACGAGCACGTGGTGCTGGCCCTGGACACGGGTGACGCGTACGCCTTCTAGCGGCTGACCCGCGCGCGTGTTGCGTCGCGCGCGTGCTGCGTCGTGCCCGTGCCCGTGACCGGTCGGGTCAGGTGGTGCCGAATTCGACGAGGGCCTCGTCGACGATCCGCTCCAGGCGGGCGTGGTGGGCTCCGCGCCAGTAGACGCGCTCGCATTCGGTGCACTGCGCGAACACGTCGTAGGAGCGGTGCGTGCCGTGTTCGAGTCGGTCGCCGACGCTCTCCTTGTCGGCCTCGTGGAGCGGGCCGTTGCACGCGGTGCAGCGGGTCCACGGCGCGAGGACGGGCGCGAACCGGCCAAGGACGTCGCGCAGTTGCTGGTCGGGGTTGTCGCTGTAGACGTACGCGCCGGCGAACAGCTCGCGGCGGCGCAGCAGTCCGCGGTCGCGGGAGAGCAGGACGCGCTGCTCGGCGGCGGAGCGGGTGGCGAGGGCGGGGTCGCCGATGTCCTCGTTCTCGTAGGCGGCGTCGACGCCGAGCAGGCGCAGGCGGCGGGCGAGGGTGCCGAGGTGGACGTCGAGGAGGAAGCGGAGCGGGGCGCCGGGGATCCGTTGGGGCCGGTCGACGCCGAACACCTCTACGTTCTGGCCGTCTTGGGGGACGTACGAGACGGGCACTTCGTGGCCGTCGACGAGGAGGCGGCCGACTTCGGTGAGCGGGACGCCGGCCGACTCGACGACGTGGCCGAGGCTGGAGGCGCCGTCGGTCGTGGTCGGTACGCGTTCGGCGCGCCGGCTGGGCGGGGCGAAGAGGCGCAGTTCTGGGGCGAGGGTGAGCTGAATGCCGGGTCCGTTCACCCTGCCAGCATGCCATTTCCGGGGCACCGGCCGCCGCCCATTTAGGGAGGTCAGGCGGATGTGGCGGCGGCCTGGTCGTAGGTGTCGCGGTGGGCGCTGACCTCGTCGAAGTGGTTCTCGGCCCAGAGCTTCACGGAGGAGAGGAGGCAGCTGAGGCTGCTGCCGAGGTCGGTGAGCCGGTAGTCGACGCGGACGGGGACGGTGGGGGTGACGGTGCGGCTGACGAGGCCGTCGCGTTCGAGGGAGCGGAGGGTCTGGGTGAGCATCTTCTGGCTGACGCCGGGGATCTTGCGGCCGAGGTCGCTGTAGCGCAGGGACCGGTCGTCGGCCTGGGCGAGGGCGCTGACGATGAGGCCGACCCACTTGTCGCTGATGCGGGCCAGGAGCTGGCCGGTGGGGCACTCCTTGAGGAAGGCGTCGTAGCCGGCGCGGGCTTCCGTGCGACGGGCTGCGGCGGTGCTGGCGGCCATGCGGTCTCCCACTTCAGGTCACTTCGGGGTCGGGTACGCACTTTGGAGTGCGTACTTACGGAAAGAGAGTACCTCTCCCTAGGTTAGTGGCCATCGGGAACACCTCGACGGACAAGGGGAGATGGCGACATGAGTGACGAGCGGACGATGCTGGCGGTCGTGGTGAACGAGTTCGGCGGGCCGGAGCGGGTCGAGCTGGCCGAGGTCCCGGTGCCGCGGCCGGCGGCGGGCCAGGTCCGGATCCGGGTCCGGGCCGCCGGGGTCAACCCGGTGGACGGCGCGGTCCGCGCCGGTGTCTTCGGCGGCGCCGGGCAGCGGCTCGGCCTCGGCTGGGACGTGGCCGGCGAGATCGACGAGGTGGGTGCGGAGGTGACCGGCCACAGCCGAGGCGACCGGGTCGTGGGGCTGCACTACGGGACGGTGAAGCCGCTGGGCACGCACGCGGAGTTCGCGGTGCTCGACGCCACCGCCGTGGTGGCCGCGCCGGCCACGGTGGACGCCGTGGCCGCGGCGGGGCTGCCGCTGGCCGGGCTCACCGCGGCCCGCGCGGTGGACCTGCTGGGGCTCGCCCCCGGCGCCTCGGTGCTCGTCACCGGCGCGGCGGGCGTGGTCGGCGGGCTCGCGGTGCAGCTCGCGGCGCGGGCCGGCCTGGTGGTGACGGCCCTGGCGGGCGACGGGGACGAGGACTTCGTACGGTCCCTGGGCGCGGCCGCCTTCGTCCCGCGCGGCGGGGCTCCGGCCGGGCCGGTGGACGGGGTCCTGGACACGGCCGTCCTGGGGGAGCCCGCGCTGGGGTTCGTCCGCGACGGCGGGGTCTACGTCGGCGTGATCCCGGGCGCGGCCCCGGCCGCGGAGCGCGGGATCCGGGTCGAGGAGCAGGAGGTCGCAGCGGACGGGGAGCGCCTGGCCCGCCTGGTGTCCCTGGTGGACGCGGGCGAGCTCACGCTCCGGGTGGCGGACGCCTTCCCCCTCGCCGACGCGCCGAAGGCGCACGACCGCCTCGCGACCCCGGGGGTCCGCGGCCGCATCATCCTGACGGCGTGATCCCGGCCGACGAGGCGGTCCCGCCGGACGGTGTGGTCCCGCGCCGCGGCCCCACCCGGTAGCGCCAGTCGCGACTCGGGTGGGGCACGCCGGGCGGGTACTCGAAGTCGACCTCTCCCAGGCACTCGAACCCCGCCCGCCGGCAGACGGCGTTGGAATCCGGGTGGTCCGTCCCCGGGAAGGCGTGGACGCTGTCGCGGGTGCCGTGGGTGCGGACGTAGGCCAGGAGCTCCGTGAGCGCCGCCACCGCCAGCCCCCGGCCCTGGAACTCGGGCAGCACGCCCCAGCCGGCCTCGTAGACCGGCTCGCCCCGCCACTCCCGCTCCCAGAAGCCGATGGTGCCGGCGCTCTCGCCGGAGGGCTCCGGCACCACCCGGAACATTCGCCCGGCGGACGGCTCGCGCGCGCTCAGCGCCTCGTACCGGCGCTGCCGGTCGGCGAGCTTCTCCGGCGTCTCCGGCCCGCCGAGATGCCCGGTCATCACTGGTTCGTTCGCGCGCTCCAGCAGCCAGAAGTCCCCGTCACCCCACGGCTCCAACCGTACGTGTGTCTCCATCCCGACACGCTACTCCGGTGCGGAGGAAGGCGTCGGGACGTCGCGTCGACCACCGGGGCACTCAGCCCCGCTGGAAGAACTCCACCTCCGCCAGGGCGAGATGGCGGTCCGGGGCCGACCCGGCGGGTGTGTCGAGGGTCAGGCGGATCGTCGTGACGTCGCTGATGCCGGTGGGGAACGTCTGGGGGCCGGGCTTGTCGCTCAGGGCGAGCTTCTTGTGGACCTTCCGTCCGTCCCGCGCCGTCACCTCCATGTCGATCTGGAGCGCCCGCGCCTGCTTCGCGTACTCCTCGGGCGATGACGAGGCACCGTTGGTGATGATCACGTCGACCAGGCGGAACGGCTTGGCGAAGGTGTACGTCACCGAGGCACCGGGGCCGGGCGCGCCCCAGTAGCGGTTGCTGAGCCCGTCCGTGCCGTCGCCCACCGGATGTCCGGGCACCTCGGCGCTCGCCTCGACGCGGGTGGCGGTCACCGCCTTGGCCTTGCCGAGCTTGTCGCGGGTGTCCTCGATCAGGTGCCGTCCGGCCGGCAGCAGCAGGAAGCCGCCCGCGCACAGGGCCAGCACGACGGCCAGGACGACCAGGAAGCGCACCATCCGGCCCGAGCCGGCGCGGGTGCGGCGGCGGAACGGCCAGATCGTCCGCCACCACGGCAGGGGAGCCGGTGCGGTGGTGGGTGTCAGCGGAGCCGCGCAGCGGCGGCAGAAGCGGCGGTCCGGCGGGTTGGGCGTGCCGCAGGCGGGGCAGGGCACGCCGGCCACGTCGTCGCTCACCGCGACGGGACGCACGACCGGGCGCGGCGCGACGGCCTTCGCGGGGCGGACGGGCTGGGGCGAGGCCGGTGCCTGCGGCGCCACGGCGGGTGCGGGTGCGGGTGCGGGTGCCTGCGGCGCTACGGGCTCGGGAGCGGCGGGTCGCCTGGCGGCGGGCGGAGCGGCGGGGGGCCGCGCGGGGGGTGCCGGGGGCGGTGTCGCGGGGCCGGAGGCGGGCCGGGGCGCGGCCGGCGCTTGCGACCCGCGCGCCCCACCGCCGGCCCGGTCCTCCGGCAGTCCGGGCTCCGACGGGTCGGACGGGCCGGACGGGCCGGACTCCGAGGCGGCGGGCGCGGACGCGTTGGACCGCCCACGCAGCCAGGACAGCCACCGACCCGCGCGGGCGGGCGCGGACGGGGTGGACCCACTGCGTGGTCCGGAGGGGGGCCGCTGATCCGTGTCGGCGGGTGTGGGCGGGGCCGGTTGCGTGCCGGTGGGTGTGGGGTGGGGTGGTTCCGCGCCGGAGGGTGCGGACGGGGTGGACCGGTTGCGCGGCTCGCTCGGGGGCTGCCGGTCTGTGTCGTCCGTGGCGGGCGGGGCGGACTGCGTGCCGGTGGGTGCGGGGTGGGGTGGTTCCGCGCCGGAGGGTGCGGACGGGGTGGACCGGTTGCGCGGCTCGCTCGGGGGCTGCCGGTCTGTGTCGTCCGTGGCGGGCGGGGCGGACTGCGTGCCGGTGGGTGCGGGTTGGGGCGGCTGCGCCCCGGAAGGTGCGGACGGGGTGGACCGGTTGCGCGGCTCGCTCGGGGGCTGCCGGTCTGTGTCGTCCGTCGTGGGCGGGGCCGGTTGCGCGCCGGTGGGTGTGGGGTGGGGTGGTTCCCCGCCGGCGGGCGCGGACGGGGTGGAACCACTGAGCGGTCCGGAGGGGGGCCGCTGATCCGTGTCGGCGGGTGTGGGCGGGGCCGGCTCCGCGCCGGAGGGTGTGGACGGGATCGACCCGTTACGCAGCCCTGTAGAGGGCTGTCGCTCTGCGTCGGTCGTCGTGGGCGGGGTGGACAGGCCGCTGGAGGGTGCGGACGGGGCGGAACCGCTGGGTGGTCCGGAGGGGGGCCGGTGATCCGCGTCCGCGGGTGTGGGCCGGGGGGATTGCGCCTCGGCGGACGCGGACGCGGACGCGGACGGGGCCGGCTCCGCAGGGGCGGGCGCAGGCGGGTGGGACGGCACGGTGGCGGGCGCAGGCGGGGCCGGCTCCGTGTGGGCGGGCGCGGGCGGGGTGGCCTCCGCGGCGGCGGGCGCGGGCGGGGGCGAGTCCGCCCCGGCGGTCGGTCGGGCGCCCGCCCGTTCCCGGGCCGTGCCCCCTTGGGTCGTGGCCTCCCGGGGTGCCGTGCCGCTCTGGGGCGGGTTCTCAAGGGCGCCGTCCCACGGACCCGCGGTGGGCGTCGGTGCTGCTTCGGCCGGGCCGGACGAGCGTCGTGTGGGGGTGGAGTCCGACCAGCCCAGGTAGGCGCCGCAGTTGCCGCAGAAGTCGTCCGTAGCGCCGTTGGACGCCCCGCACACGGGACACGCACGCATCGTCGTCACCTTCCCTCACCCCCGGGCGGTCCCGGCAGGACCTCGACCCGGCAGACCGTGTGGACGGGGCACAGGGTGCGGACGAGCGCGCGGACCCGGTCCGCGTCCACTGCGTACGCCGCACCCTCGCGGTGCGGCCACACCCGGATCAGGACCTCGTCGGCCGGGGGAGGGGGCAGATCCGCGCCCGCCGTACGGGACCAGGTGGCCCCGCCGTCCCCGCTGACCTCGGCGGACACGCCCAGGACCAGGCGCAGGGCCTCGGTCAGGCCGCGCCGGGTGCCGCGCCGGCGGTGCAGTTCCACCGCGCGCGCCACCGCCTCGCGCCGCAGTCCGGTCGGCCACCGGGGGTCGTCGATGCCGCCCACCCAGGAGGCCAGCCAGGACAGGAAGTCGGCGGGGGCCAGCCGGGGGTCGAAGTAGGAGGGCAGGTTGTCGAGGGTCGTGAACACCGGGGCCAGGACGGTGTCCAGGCCCGCCGTGAACCGCTGGGCGAAGTCGTCCTCGGCGTACAGCGCGGGGAGTTGCTCGCCGATCGGGTGCCGGCTGGGCAGGCCGGGGACGGCGGCGCGGCTCATCCGTACACCCCCGTCTCCGGCTCCGTCACGACCACCTGGTGCTGGTAGGAGAAGACGAGCGCGCCGGCTCCGATGTCGATCCGGTCGACGGGGGCGCCGCGCCGTCCGGTGATCGGGTCGGCGGCGAACATCCGGATGTCCTCCACCAGGACGTCCCCGATGGCGCGTTGCAGTACGCCGAACACCTCGCCGTACTGGACAGGCCGCCCGAACGGCCAGCCGGCGCCGTCGGGTCCGCCGTGCAAGGGGTTGAGATGGCGGAACAGCGCGGCGAGCGCCGCCTCGCGCACCCGGTCGGCGTCCGCGGCGGGTGCCGACAGCCGGGCGACCACGGTGACGCCCTGGTAGACGGGCGGCTCCACGACGAGGCGCGTGCCGATCAGGCGCCGTTCGTCGAGGGTGGTGGTGATCGCGGTGAGCATCTGGTCGGAGGGGATCAGCTGCTCGAAGCGGAGCCGGTCGTCGCCCTCGTCGGCCACCGCGTCCGGCACCACCAGGACGCGTACCGCGCCCGCGCCGCCGGAGCCGTCCGTGGCGGGCAGGCAGCGGACCCGGCGCACCGAGGGCGCCGCCTGGCGGGCGATGATCTCGTAGTCCTCGGCGGTCACCGCGCGCTCCTGCATGCGCAGCGTCTCCGGCGCCCTCAGCTTGGCGTTGTCGATGGTCTCCCCGGCGACGCCGCCGCGCGCCGCCTCCCGGTTGGTGACCCGGGCGACGTAGGGGACGGAGCTGCGCAGTACGGAGATCGCGCCGCGGGAGACGTTGCCCGCCGGGCCGCCCCCGGTGCGGTAGCGGGCCACGCGGACCTGGGATCCCTTGGGCGGTACGGCGCCGCAGGGGCGCAGGCTGCCGTCGGCTTCGCGCAGCACCGGCGGGAACGAGAACTCGCCGGTGGTGGCGTTCACGCGGACGTGCCGGTCCGCGGGCGCCGAACGGCCGAAGTGCTCCACCACGTCCCAGCGCTGCCATCCCTCGGGGGAGGACACCTCCACCACCGGGGGTTCCCCGTCGAGCAGCACGGGCGGGCGGCCGAGCCGGAAGGTCTGGCCGGCCACCCCCTCCGACGCGCCGAGCGGTACGTCGGTCACCCGCTCGGCGTGCTCCACGGTCATCGTGCCGCCGACGGTGAAGACGGCGGCCTCGCGGACGGTCGGGGACTCCGAGTAGAACGGCTGGCCGGGCTCGGGCTCGGTGACACGGCAGCGCAGCCAGCCCGCGCGGGTGCCGCTGATCAGCGATGCGGTGTGCCCGGCGGGGACGTACACGATGACCTCACCGGGCCGGTTGAGGCCGCCGGTGCTGTCGGAGTCGGTCTCGCAGCGCTGCCACCGGCCGCCGTCCCACGCCTCCCACACCAGCGGGGGCTGGCGCGGGTCGACACCGACGCCCTCGACGCGGCTGTCGAGGCGGACCGCGACCACGCAGCGCGGTACCGCCGTCGGCAGGCCGAACAGGAGAGCGTCGCCGGGCTCGGGGGTCGCCTGGAAGCACGGTATGTCGCGGCTCTCGGCGAGCGCACCGGTCCGGTCGGTCTGGTCGCCGGTGCGGGGCGCGGTGACCAGGCGCGTCAACTCGCTGGGCACGATCCGCAGGTCGTCGGCGGTCGCGAAGACCACGGCCTCCTCGGTCTCGCCGGCGGCGGTGGTCACCTCGGTGCCCGCGGGCAGCGTCACGGTGTCGGGCTGTGGAGCCGACAGCCAGAAGTCGACGTCGGCGGCGGCGGCCGAGGGCGGGTACAGCTGGATGTCTAACAGGTCGAGGAACGCCAGGTAGCACCAGTAGCAGCAGCGGTGCGCCGGCCCTCCCCCAGCGGCGTCGACGACTGCCGGAGCCACCCGTGCCCATCACGGTCCACCTCACAGTCCGGTACAGCATTCACGTATGACCCCGCCACCTTGCGGCCCGGTGCGTGCGGCCGGCAGGGCCGTGGGGCCGCACCCGGGGGAAGTGCCCGGTGCGCTTTCGGGCAGCGGGGAGTGCGGCCGCCCGGGCCGACGGGCTCGCCCGTACGCGCCGGCTCCCCGACGTGCGCTCAGATCAGCCCGTTGCGCAGGGCGTAGCCGACCGCATGCGTGCGGTTGCGCAGGTGCAGCCGAGTGATGATCTCGTGCAGCACGTTCTTGACGGTCCGTTCGGAGTACGAGGTCTTGCGCGCGATCTCCGAGGTGTCCAGGCCCTCCGACACCAGGCGCAGCATGTCGGCCTCGCGCGAGGTGAGGGTGGACAGGGACACGGCGTGCGGGTCGAGGGGCGAACGCTGCAGGCTGCCCACGTGGTCGAGGAGTTTCGCGAGCAGGTCGCCGGGCAGCACGCCCTCGCCGTTGGCTATCGCCAGGACCAGGCGCAGGAGCCGGTCCTGGTCGGCCTCGCTGCGCCGCAGCACCGCGGTGACCCCGCATTCGATGGCGCGCTGCAAGGCGTCCCCGGATTCGAACGTGCCGACCACGAGCCCGGTGCGGGTGCCGGAGTTGTGCCGCAGCCGGTACAGCAGGGCGGCCGTCTCGTCGTCCACGCTGTCCACGGCGACGAGCGACACCTGCGCGCCGTCGGCGTCGGCGACGTCGACGAGTTCGATCTCGCGCCGCTGGCGCAACTGGTGGACGACTCCGACGTGCAGGACCGGGTCCGGTGCGTACACGGCCACGGTGACCCGTTCGCCGGCGCCGGATGAGGAGGCGGTTCCGTAGTTCTCAGGCTGGGTCATGTGTCGTACCTGTTCCATGATGCGTATGTGGGGCCACGGATGGGGTGGAATGGTCAACAAGGGGTTGGGTGCCCGTAGTTGAGGAGCGTCTGTGGGGGCATCTGGGTTGCCCGGGGCGTTGCCCTCGCGTCCGTGGGAGCGGCCGAGGCGGCGGCGTAGCGTCGAGGCGTGATATCCTCAGCAGCCTCTTCCAGCCCTGGCGCGCCCGGCCTCGACATCCCGCCGGTGTCGGTGACGCCGGGCGGTACCGCATCCACCAGCCTGACCGTCCGCAACGACAGCGACATCGTCGAGGCGTACCGCCTGGAGGTCGTCGGTGACTGCGCTGCCTGGACCACGGTGGAACCCGAGCGGGTCTCCCTCTACCCCGGCACCTCGGAAACGGTGACGATCCGTCTGGCGCCGCCCCGTTCGCCGCAGGTACGGGCGGGGGACGTGCCGCTCGCCGTGCGCGTGCTGCCCACCGAGCAGCCGGAGGCCGTGCGGGTCCCCGAAACCACCGTGCATATCGGCGCATTCCGGGAACTTCGTGCTGAGAGCGCTCCCAAACGGCGCCGCGGCTGGCTGCGCGGACGTTATCGACTGGCCGTGCGCAACGAGGGCAACTGCCCCGTACAGCTGGGCTTCACGCCCGCCCAGCCGGGAGAGGAGCTGAAGTTCGCCTTCACCCCCGCGGTGCTGAAGCTGGAGCCGGGGGAGTCGGCGGAGGTGGTGCTGCGGGTCCGCACCGGCAAGCCGGTGTGGTTCGGGGCGCCGGTGACCTGGCCGTTCACCGTGGAAGTGGCCGAAGTCGAGGCCGAAGCCGGTGACAGTGCCGGGGGCGGCGGCGGTGAGGACGGCCGGGAGCGGCCGGAGCCGGACCCCGTCCGGGCGCCGCTGGACGCGGAGTTCGTCCAGATCCCGATCTTCCCGACGTGGCTGCTCGCGGTACTGGCCGCTCTGCTCGCGCTGCTGCTCGCCTGGTTCCTCCTGGTGCGTCCGGCCGTGCGCAGCACGGCCAAGGAGGCCGCCGACGAGGCGGTCCAGAAGAAGCCGACGCCCAGTGCGGACCTGAACGGGCAGGCCCCGGTGACCGGCGACGGCAAGCAGCCGGGCGGCGCGGGCAAGGGCACCCAGCCCGGCGCGGGCGGAGCCGGTACGGGAACCGGTACGGGTACGGGAGCCGGGGGCGGAGGCGGCGGTACGGGATCCGGCGGGCAGCAGAGCTCGGCCACCATCGACCTGCAGACCGCCGGTGGGCAGGCCAAGACCGGTACCTACACGGTGCCCGCGGGCAAGGCCTTCGGGATCACGGACGTCGTCGTCGCGAACTTCCAGGGCGACGAAGGAGTGGTGACCATCGACTTCGGCGACCGAAAGATCACCACGATCGCGCTGGAGACGTTCCGCAACCAGGACTACCACTGGGTCACCCCCATCAGCATCACCGAGAGCCAGACTGTGACCGTCCAGGTGACCTGTGCGAAGCCGGGCACCCCGGCCACCGGCCGTCAGGCGCAGGAGTGTCACGAGGTACTCAATGTGAGCGGAGTGCTGAGCGACCTCCGGTGACCGAGCGGCACGGACATCCTCGGTCAGGTTGCACGCCGGGGCAAAGGGTGCCTTTGCCCCGGCGTCCGGAAATCGGTACTCCCGGGTAGCGAACGGACGTTCTCCTCGCTACCGCGCGCTTTCATTTCTGCAGTGCCTGGAACGGTTAACCCCGGTACGCAGGGCACCAGTTGACGAAGCGCCAAAGATGGCCTGTTTTCGACTATGTCCCGAGCCCGGGTCAGGGGAAGGGGACCCGGGCAGCCTGCGCCGGCCCGCAGAGGGGGCGCGAGGCTAGGATCGGAGCGCGATCGGAGACCGGTGCCCACTGAAGGGCGGGGATGAGATGGACCTGGAAACCTCGGTGGGGCTCCTTGCCCGATGGCTTGAGGTGAACGCTCCCGGAGACCACGCGCGACTCAACCCGCCGGCCACGCCGCTGGAGATCGCCGCGATCGCGGAGAACAGGTTCGCCCTGCACGCCGATCTGCGGACATGGCTGTCACTGCACAACGGGGTCCGCGCCGGCCGGGCGTTCGTCGGGCCGGGCGGCTTCCTTCCCGGTGGCTACTTCCTCCTGGACACGGAAGGCATGAGGCTGGGGCAGCGCGACATGGAGTCGGCCATCGCCTGGAGCCTGGAGGACGACAACGTGGACTTCGTGGTGGGGGGCGTGGCCCACGTCAGATGGATCCCCCTCGCCGGTACGCACGTCGGTACCCAGCTGGTCGTCGACCACCGGGAGGGTCCCGATTTCGGCGCGGTGCTCGAGATCGACGCGGACGCGGAACTGTGGGGGGTCAAGCGCTGGTCCGGCCTGGCCGGGATGTTCGCCGCCACCCACCACGCGCTGTCCACCGGGACCCCGGTCCGCGACGGGGTCGGCCAGGACGTGTACCCCCAGGTGATCGAGGACGCGGACGGGGCGCGCCACGTCGACTGGCGTTGACCGCCCGCGGGAGACGGAAAGGGGACCGGGGCCCGGCCTCAGGCCGGACCCCGGTCCCGTTCGGTTGCCTACCTGTCAGGGGCGGGGAATGCAGATGTCGCTCATGTTGCAGCCCTCATAGCTCGGGAGTTCCATGTAGAAGGGCCCGCCGTCCAGGACACGGGCCTTCGTGTAGAACCCGGACAGACCCGGACCGCGTCCCGCGTCCATGTTGTCCTTGCCGGGCATGCTGGCCCTGCCGCAGATCTCCGACCAGGACGGCGGGTCGGCCCTCTCGTCCTCGTGGATCCGCCACTTCCCGTCGTCGTGCTTCTCCGCGTACAGCTGGACGCAGGGGCCGCCGTTGACGATGGGCAGGAAGGACCCACCGCTCTCCTGGCTTGCCGCGAAGGGGAACTCGTCGCACTGGACGCTGCCCTTCGCGTCGGGTGTGGCGTCGTCGTGCGCCTTCCAGGCGAACGCTCCGCTCTTGTTGCAGATCGTCTCCCGGTTCTTCTTCGCCATGGCGGGGTTCTTCAGGCGGTGCATCGGCGTGCCGTGGCGCTTGCTGCCCGGATGCGTGGGGAGCTTCTCCCGCATGATCCAGTAGTAGGCGGCCGCCGGCGGGAACCTCTGGTCGTCCGCGGTCCAGGTGGGAATGTGCTTGCCGAACACGCAGCCGGTGGAGTTGGCCACGGCCATTCCGTTGTCGCACTGGATCTGGTCGAAGAAGGACCAGCTCGGCTCCTTCGTCACCACGGATCCGGCCACCTCGGGGGAGGAGGCGCTGAACTTCATGACCGTTCCACGGTCGAACTCCTCGGACGTGCCGGCGGTCGGCTTGGTCCAGGTGTACTTCCGGGTCGCGATGGCCCAGTGGCTGTCCCCCACGGGGGCCCAGGAGGTGGCACCGCTCCAGACGCCGTCCAGCGAACTGCTGCAGTTCGTCGTGCAGAGCGCGTCCCAGTAGTCCAGTTTGATCGTCCCCAGGTTGGGACTGATGGACATCGGGCTGACGAACATCCGCTGGTGGAAGTCCTTGGAGTTACTGACCACCGTCTCTTCGCGGACCATGAAGACGGCCGTTCCGATGGTCTTCCCGTCCTTCTCCCACCGGGTGAGGACGGCCAGCTTGTGGCAGCCCTCGCGGCGCGTCACGGTGTAGCCGGTGACGCTCGGGTCGTTGCACCAGGAGACGAGCGGATCCTCGGCGCCTGCCGCGGCACGCATCGAGGGAGCCGCCTTCGGCATGCCCGCCTTGTACTTGCCGATGTCGTAGTCGAGAGTGACGCACTGCCGCACTCCCTTGCCGCTGGTCTCCCGGCACTCCTCGGGGGCCTTCAGGAAGTTCGCGCCCGGGGCCTTGCCGAGCGCCTTCAGCGGCGCCGGCACCCCCTGCGGGTTCGGCTGCTTCTGCCGGTCGTTGTCGACGAAGTCGTGCTCGGGGGCGTTCGGGTTCTCGTCGGGGATCACGATCTCCGGCAGCATGTTCCAGGTGCCCGGCTCGAACGCGACGGCGTCGTAAGCGATGTCCTGGTCTCCGGTGCCGTCCGAGGTGATGCTGGTCAGCCGCACCTCGGGGACGACGCCCTTGAAGCGGTACGTGCCGATGTTCACCCAGCGGTTTCCGGTGCCCGGCTGCGAGACGACCTTCTGCCGCCAGCCGTTCGCGGTCTTGATCTCGTACGTGGCGACCTTGGTGTGCGCACCGTGGTCGGGCAGGTGCACGTAGACCTTGGCCTCCTTGTCGAGGGCCTGCTTGAGCTTCCAGGTGCCGGTCACCTTCATGCGGTCGCCTTCGGCGCCGCTCTTGCGGGTGTGGGCGAACCAGAAGTTGCCGGCGTAGCCGGCGCCGAGCTGCTGGAAGTCGATCTTCGCGCTGGGTGTGGCGAAGTCGAGGGTGAAGGTGCCGCTGTTCGCCGTCGGACGGGAGCAGCCCGGCCGGTGGATCGGGGTGCCGTCCGGTACGTCGTCGACGACGAGTGCGTTGGCGGGCAGGCCCTGGGTGGTGCAGTTGGGCGGGTAGGCGGTGCCGTCGGCCTCTTCCTTGTAGGTGTCGTTGAAGCGCATGATTTCGTTGCCGCACTCGGCCTTGGTGGTGCAGTCCTTCCACGTGACCGGCTGGTTCCACCAGCACTTGAGGTCCTCGCGGGTGCAGGCGCCGAGACCCGGCTCGTTCTTGTCGTTCGGGCCGATCTTGCTCGGGTCGCAGCTGTTGGCCGTGGTGCAGAACAGGCTCTCCGCCGGCTTGACCGCGGTGCGCAGTGCGGGACTGTTCCACCAGGCCTCGCGGAAGCCCGCGACCATTTTGCCCGGGGATTCCATCGCCTCCAGGGGCCGGGCTGCCCAGCCGAGGACCTTCTCCTGGTAGGGCCAGTCCTGGGGGTGCTTGGCGTGCGAGTAGTCGTTCCCGCCGGTCGGGCTCTCGAGGAACGGCGTGCGGTTGGCCTTCCAGAGCGGGTTGGCCGGGTTGTTGGTGAAGCCCACGCCCCACAGGCCGCCGTTGCTCGCGGCCGCCGCCTTGGGGTAGTAGCCGGAGTTGTAGGCCCAGAGGGCGAAGAACCAGTTCTCGATGTACTTGGGATCGCCGTTGTTGACCTTCAGGCCGTCCGCGGTGGTCACGTTCCACTTGTCGGCGAGGATGCGCTGGCCGGCGGCGATGTTGGCGGTGTAGTCGAGTGCGGCGGCTTCCTGCTGCAGGGTCGTCAGGGGCAGTTCGCCGGTCTTCTCCTTGCCGTGCATGCGCATGCCGTCGGTGATCTGGGTGACGCCGTACCCGCAGTCGGCCTCGGCCCAGTCGATGCCCCACGGGTCGGTCTGCTGGCCGCTGGCGGCGTACTTGATGCCGTAGTAGTTGCCGATCAGCGGGTTGCCGGTGACGCCGGGGACGACGACGCGGGAGGCCTGCCACATGTTGGATTCCTGGGCGGTGATGCCCAGCAGCACCTGCGCGGGGATCCGGCCACCGCTGTGGAGGCCCAGGCGCGGGAACAGGGTCTGCGGCTGGTACGCCGGCATCCCCAGGTTCTTCCAGTTCGCCGGCCGGGAGACGTTCTTGTCGAGCGTCCCGTTGACGATCTGGTCGACCGCCCACTCCACCTGGCGCGGCTTGGGCTGCATGGCCTGCTTGGCCGGGTCGTTGCGCGCCACCGAGCAGTAGCGCTCGGGCTCGGCGACCGAGGCGGCCTGCGCCGCCGCGAGCGCCGGGGCCGACTTCGCTGCCGGGGCGGCCGACGTCGGTGCGGCCGGGGCCAGGGCCGGGGAGGGAGCCGTGCCCGCGGCGGCCTTCTCGGCCGTCAGTGACGGGGTGACGGTGAACTGCGTGTCCTTGCCCGTGGCGAGGACCTTGAGGCTGATCTTCTTCGGCTCGGCAGCGAGGTCCTGCTTGCGCGGGTCGCCCTCGCCGGCTGTCGCCACCTTGGTGACCAGGGCCTTGCCCCCGGTGGTGACCTGGGACTCCTTGGGCACGTCCGGGCGGCGCTGGACCGTCTTGGGCAGCGGGTCCGCGGCCTGGGTGTCGCCGGTGATGACGACGGCGCCGCCGGCGCTGCTGGAGACGTCCATCTTCGTCAGCGCACCGCGCGCCAGGACGCTCTGCTTCGTCTTGTCGGCGTTGCCGCGCGCGATGTCGGCCGCGCTGATGCGCTTGACCTCACCCTTGTCGGTGGAGCCGGCGGGGCGGTCCAGGTAGACGAGGCCGCCGTCGGCGTCGGCCTTGAGTCCGAAGGGCACCTGTCCCGTGTGGGCGATGGCGGTCCGGCGGCCTTGTTCGTCGATCCGGGTGAGGCGGGCGGCGTCCGCCGCGACGATGTCCTTGCCGACCGGGACGGCGGAGGTGACCTGGCCGGTCAGCTCGGTGGTCCGGCTGACCTTCGCCTCGGCGGCGTCGACGGTCAGCAGCCGGGTCTGGTTCTTGGTGTCGCCTCCGGCCTGGGTGAGGACGGCGCTCTCGCCGGTGCCGCAGCCCGGGCTGAAGTAGGCGAGCGAGGCCTGCCGGTCCAGCTTGGTGACGGCGCCGGAGTCCAGGTCCACCACTGCGGTGAACGCGCCCCGCGCCATCAGCTCGGGCTTGTTGGTGAAGGTACGCGGGGCGTAGGCGACCACGGCCCGCTTGCCCGATCCGGTGACGCAGGCGTTGCCGATCCACATGTCGGCGTCGAAGCCCGGCTCGGCGAGCGTCGCGGCCGTACGCCAGCCGTAGCCGGCCTTCTGGTCCGTGACCAGCACATGGAAACCGGCAGCGTCACCGCTGGTGGTCCACGCCCGGTCGGTCGAGGCCTTCCATCCCTTGCCCAGGACCTTCTCCCGGTCGGCGGGCGCGACCTGGGAGGGGTCCGCGGCGGCGGCTTCCGGCCGCGTCGCCGGGTCGGCCCATGCCTGCCCCTGCACCAGGCCGCATATGAGTGCGGTACTGATGAGGGCCGCAGCTGATGCGCTGCGTTTTCTCACACGATGTCTCAAAGGTCTTCCTTGGTCGGCCTGTACGGGGTCTCTCCGCGCAAGACCGCCCGGATGCAGGCACGTCGGAGACGCGCCCGTGTCGACGGGCGGCTTCGCGAGCGAAGGAGCGGGTGGCGCTGAGCACCCTGGGAGGCGGGCGGGCCCGGCTCGGCGCACGCCGAAGGACCCGCTGCCGCTCGGCGCGTCGGCCGGGCCGTCGGCCCGCCGGACACGCAGAAGAACGGGCCGCCGAAGGATCGGACGGCCCGTCACCGAGCGCTGTGATCGGGCTGGCTCATCCGAGGCGAGCCGTTGAGTTTCCGGGAGTTGGGACCCTTGCCGTCACGTTCGATGTTGTACACGGCAGCAGTGACAGCGGACCAGTTGATTTCCGGCGCACGGCTGAGGTCCGAAGGCCGGAACGGCCTTGGGACGCCCGCTTGTTCAGCACCCGCCGACTGCGATCAGCTTCCGGCCACCGGTGGAGTGGATGGCCGGAAACGGCCGGTTGGGGTCAGGGCCAGACCAGGCAGTACGGCTGGTGGCCGGCCTCGTGGAGGCGGTGGGAGAAGTCCTGCCACTCGTGGAGCAGCTGGTAGACGTTGAAGGCGTCGCTCGGGCCGCCGCGGTCCGGGACCGTGGACCAGATGAAGGCCGCCGCGCCCACCGACTCCTCGCCGATGCCGCGCAGCGGGTCGACCACCGTCATGGGGAGCTTGACCACCGCGTAGTCGGGGTGGAGGACGACCAGCTCCAGCGGCGGGACCTTGTGCAGGGGTATGCCCTCGATGCCGGTCAGGACCATCGCGGCCACCGTCTCCGGCTTGATCTTGGTGAAGAGGCCGCCCATGCCGAGCTCGTCGCCGCCGAGCTCCTCGGGCCGCATGGTGACCGGGACGCGGGCCGCCGTGGCGCCGTCGGGGGCGCCGAAGTACTTGTACGTCACTCCCATGCCGCGGCCCTTGGGCAGGTCCTCGGCGGGCGTCGCGGGTCCCGGGACGGCGTCGGCCGCCTCCGTGGCACGGCGGCGGTGCTTGCCCCGGCGGCGGGCCTCGCGGGCTTCGCGGGCGCGCTGCGGATCGAGGCCGTCCGTACCCTCGCCCGGTCCACCACCGCGTTGCATATCTCCACCCGACTGGTCTTGCTTGCCCCGGCCCCGCGGCCCCCGCCACGCAGCCTGATCATCATGGCAGTGACCTCCCCCGCGGCGACGCGGTGAAACGCCCGTCCGCAAGTCTGTCGCGGCCTCTGAGACCATGGCTGGTGTGAGCTACCCGTACCCGTATGAAGCCCCAGTTTCGCAGACGCTCTTCGAGCGCGCCTCCCTCGTGACCCCCGGCGGCGTGAACTCTCCCGTGCGCGCCTTCCGCGCCGTGGGCGGTACGCCCCGGTTCATGGTGTCCGGGACCGGTCCGTACCTCACCGACGCCGACGGTCGGGAGTATGTCGACCTCGTGTGCTCGTGGGGACCGATGATCCTCGGCCATTCCCACCCCGAGGTGATCGCGGCCGTCCAGGCGGCCGTGGCCCGCGGTACCTCCTTCGGCACGCCCGGTGAGGGCGAGGTGGCGCTCGCCGAGGAGATCGTGGCGCGCATCGAGCCCGTCGAGCAGGTGCGGCTCGTCTCCTCGGGGACGGAGGCCACGATGTCGGCGATCCGCCTGGCGCGCGGTTTCACCGGCAGGGCCAAGGTCGTGAAGTTCGCCGGCTGCTACCACGGCCATGTGGACGCGCTGCTGGCCGCGGCCGGTTCCGGGCTCGCGACCTTCGCACTGCCGGACACCCCCGGTGTGACGGGCGCGCAGGCCGGCGACACGATCGTCCTCCCCTACAACGACCTGGAGGCGGTCCGGGCGGCCTTCGCCGCGCACCCCGGCGAGATCGCCTGCGTGATCACCGAGGCCGCGCCCGGCAACATGGGCGTCGTGACCCCGGCCGAGGGCTTCAACCAGGGGCTCGCCGACCTCTGTCGCGAGAACGGCGCCCTGTACATCTCCGACGAGGTGATGACGGGCTTCCGTACCTCCCGCGCCGGCTGGTACGGCGTCGACGGGGTCAAGCCCGACCTGATGACCTTCGGCAAGGTCATGGGCGGCGGCTTCCCGGCGGCGGCCTTCGGCGGCCGCCGCGACGTCATGGGCCACCTCGCGCCCGCCGGCCCGGTCTACCAGGCCGGCACCCTCTCCGGTAACCCGATCGCCACCGCGGCCGGCCTCGCGCAGCTGCGCCTGCTGGACGCGGCCGCGTACGAGAAGGTCGACGCGGTGTCGCAGGAGATCCAGGGCCTGGTCAGCGGGGCGCTGGCCAAGGAGGGCGTGGCGCACCGGCTGCAGACCGCGTCGAACATGTTCTCCGTCTTCTTCACCGAGGGCGAGGTGCGCAACTACGACGACGCCAAGAAGCAGGAGAGCTTCCGCTTCAACGGCTTCTTCCACTCGATGCTGGCGCAGGGCGTCTACCTGCCGCCGTCCGCCTTCGAGTCCTGGTTCGTTTCCACCGCCCACGACGAGCGGGCGATCGAGCGCATCGCGGCGGCGCTGCCCGCCGCCGCCCGAGCCGCCGCGGAGGCCACCGCATGAGCAGCAGCGAGATCACCGTCGTGCACCTGGTGCGCCACGGCGAGGTGCACAATCCGGACGGGGTCCTCTACGGGCGTCGCGAGGGCTACCACCTCTCCGAGCTGGGCCGGCAGATGGCGGACCGGGTCGCCGAGCACCTCAAGGGCCGGGACATCGCCTACGTGGTGTCCTCCCCGCTGGAGCGGGCGCAGGAGACGGCGGAGCCGATCGCCAAGGTCCGCGGCCTGAGCCTGGCGACCGACGCCCGGCTGCTGGAGGCGGAGAACGTCTTCGAGGGCAAGACCTTCGGCGTCGGGGACGGCGCGCTGCGCAAGCCCGGCAACTGGAAGCACCTGACGAACCCGTTCAAGCCCTCCTGGGGCGAGCCGTACGTCGAGCAGGTGGTCCGGATGATGAGCGCGCTGGAGGCCGCGCGCGACGCGGCCCGCGGCCACGAGGCGGTGGCGGTCAGCCACCAGCTGCCGATCTGGATCGTGCGCAGCTTCGCGGAGAAGCGCCGGCTGTGGCACGACCCGCGCCGCCGCCAGTGCACCCTCGCCTCGCTGACGTCCTTCACGTTCCAGGGCGACAAGCTGATGTCGGTGGGCTACAGCGAGCCGGCCCGGGACCTGGTCCCGGCGCACCTGCTGGCCGGGGCGAAGCCGGTGAAGGGTGCGTCCAAGGCGTTCGGCGCCTGACGGATCGTTACGCCGTCCGGTTTTCTTGATCGACGCTCTGTTACGAAGCGTTACAGTTTTACCTAAATAAATACAAGTTGCGCCGGGAATCAACCTTCCAGTGCCGCAAGTCGCTCCGAATTGTCCGTTTATATGGATTCTGCGTGGGCTTGCGAGGGACGACGGGGAGGGTGGCGTGCGCGACTTCAGCCGAAGGGGAGTGCTCGGGCTCGGATTCGGGGCGGCCGCCGCGGTGGGGATCGCGGGCTGCGGCTCACCCGGCAAGGCCGAGCCCGGCACCCCCGGGCCGGTCAAGAATCCCAAGCCCGGCGGGAAGCCGGCGGCCAAGGTCATCGGTGACGGCTCCACCGCCGACACCGGTCCGCAGCCGAACCAGCCGGACAAGCCCGTGCCCCTGCAGCCGGGCGAGACCCCGCCGCAGTTCGTCGTCTTCAGCTGGGACGGTGCGGGGGAGATCGGCAACGGCCTCTTCCCGCGCTTCCTCAAGCTCGCCAAGGACCACGGCGCGGCCATGACCTTCTTCCTCTCCGGCATCTACCTGCTGCCCGAGTCGAAGCGGAGCCTCTACCAGCCGCCGAACAACCCGGTCGGGGCCTCGGACATCGGCTACCTCAAGGACGAGAACGTCCGCTCCACCCTCACGTACGTCCGCGAGGCCTGGCTCGACGGGCACGAGATAGGCACCCACTTCAACGGTCACTTCTGCGGCGGGTCCGGCTCCGTCGGCCGGTGGACCCCGGAGGACTGGCAGAGCGAGATCGACCAGGCCGTGTCGTTCGTCACCAACTGGCGCACCCACACCGGTTTCGCCGACCTCGAGCCCCTGCCCTTCGACTACCGCAAGGAACTGGCCGGCGCCCGCACCCCCTGCCTCCTCGGCCGGGACAGCCTGCTGCCGACCGCCCAGAGGCTGGGCTGGCGCTACGACTCCAGCTCGCCCGGCGGCCTCCAGGTCTGGCCGGTGCGCCGGTCCGGCGTCTGGGACCTGCCGCTGCAGTCCGCGCCGCTCTTCATCGGCAACCACTTCGAGGAGTGGAACGGCGGCATCTACATGGACGCCGTCGAGGAAGCCCTCAAAGGCATGGCGGACAAAAGGGATGTACGGCTCGTATCCTTCCGGCAGTTCACCGACTGGCTGGACGTCCAGGACCCCAAGGTGCTCGCCAGGCTCCGCGGTCTCGGCCCGGGCCGGGCGCCGGCCGGCGGGTGGAGCGCGTACCTGACCGCGGCCTGACGGCCGGCCGGTCTGCGCCCGATCACCGGCCGGTCTGCGCCCGACCATTGCCTGACCAGGGCATTGACATCCCCGCGGGGGGCGCGGTAGATCCGCGAATTGCTCATGCGAAACTTTTCACATGAGCCTTAGCCGCGTCCGTGTTCGTCGCAGGAGCCGCCGCTCGACCAGCGGCCGTGCCACCCTCCCCGCCGTGGTGACCGCGGTGACCGTCGCGGGCGTCATGACCCTGACGTCCTGCACCGGCTCGGACGGCGGCAAGACGACCTCCACCGGTGGCAACTACGTCACGGGCGCGACCGGCATCTCCACCGCCGCCAAGGGGGAGCGCGTCGAGGCCCCCAAGCTCGACGGCGAGACCGTCGACGGCAAGACCCTCGACACCACCACCCTCAAGGGCAAGGTCGTCGTCCTCAACGTCTGGGGATCCTGGTGCCCGCCGTGCCGCGCCGAGGCCCCCGACTTCGCGAAGGTCTCCAAGGAGCTGGCCGACGCCGGCAAGGACGTCGCCTTCGTCGGCATCAACACCCGCGACAGCAGCACGCAGAACGCGGCCGCCTTCGAGGAGAACTTCGGGATCACCTACCCGAGCCTCTACGACCCCGCGGGGAAGCTGATGCTGCGCTTCCCCAAGGGCACGCTCAACCCGAACGCGATCCCCTCCACGATCATCCTCGACAGGGAGGGCAAGATCGCCGCCCGCACCCTGGCCCCGCTGGGCGAGGAGCGACTGCGCTCGATGATCGACCCGATCCTCGCGGAGCAGTGACCTCGTGGTCGACTACGTGCTCGCCGCCGAGGCGACCGGCGTGAACACCACCGTGCTGAGCGGGGCGCTGCTGCTGGCCCTGCCCATCTCGGTCCTCGCGGGGCTCGTCTCCTTCTTCTCGCCCTGCGTGCTCCCGCTGGTCCCCGGCTACCTCTCCTACGTGACCGGCGTCAGCGGAGCCGACCTCGCCGAGGCGCGACGCGGGCGGATGCTGGCGGGCGCGGCCCTGTTCATCGCCGGCTTCACCGCCGTCTTCGTCTCCACCGGCGCGCTCTTCGGCTACTTCGGGGAGACCCTCCGGGAGAACAACGAGATCATCTCCCGGGTCCTGGGCGGCCTGGTGATCGTTCTCGGCCTCTTCTTCATGGGCGCGATACCGGGTCTGACGATGAGGGAGTTCCGCTTCCACAAGAAGCCGACGGCCGGCCTGCTCGGCGCCCCGCTGCTGGGCGTGCTCTTCGGCGTCGGCTGGACCCCCTGCATGGGCCCGACCCTCGCGGCCGTCACCACGCTCTCCCTCGACCAGGCGAGCGCCGGCCGGGGCGCGCTGCTGACCGTCGCCTACTGCCTCGGACTCGGCGTGCCGTTCATCCTCACCGCGCTCGCGTTCCGCAAGGCGCTCGGCGCATTCGGCTGGGTGAAGAAGCACTATGCGTGGGTGATGCGCATCGGCGGAGGCATGCTGATCCTGACCGGTCTGCTGCTCGTCACAGGAATGTGGGCCAGCATCGTCAGCGACATGCAGAGCTGGACCCAAAGCTTCACGGTGGGGATCTGAGGACTACACGGACATGAGTACGACTGACAAGGCATCCACCGAGGCGTCGCCCGAATCCGGCGCGGCGGACGCCACCGAGTCCGCCGCGGACCCCGCGGAGGCCGTGGCCGGAGCCCAGCTCTCCACCGCCCCGCTGGAGGACAGCCCCACCGGGCCGGCCGTCGGCATCGGCGTGATCGGCTGGGCCCGCTGGTTCTGGCGGCAGCTCACCTCCATGCGGGTGGCGCTGATCCTGCTCTTCCTGCTGTCCCTGGGCGCCATCCCCGGCTCCCTCATTCCGCAGAGCAACGTCGACGAGTCGAAGGTCATCGACTGGAAGCGGGCCCATGCGTCCTGGGTGACCGTGGCCGAGAAGCTCCAGCTCTTCGACGTCTACAGCTCGGTGTGGTTCTCCGCGATCTACCTGCTGCTGTTCATCTCGCTGGTCGGCTGCATCCTGCCGCGCTCCTGGCAGTTCGTCGGCCAGCTCCGCGGCCGTCCGCCGGGCGCCCCCAAGCGGCTCGACCGGCTCCCCGCCCACACCACCTGGCGCACCGGGAAGACCCCGGACGAGGTCCTCTCGTACGCCACGGCCGTGCTCCGCGGGCGCCGCTTCCGGACCGAGGCCGGCAGGGGGCACGTCGCGGCGGAGAAGGGCTACCTCCGCGAGGCCGGCAACCTGATCTTCCACGTCGCGCTGATCGTGATGCTGGTGGCCTTCGCCTGGGGCCAGTACTTCAAGTCCGAGGGCGGCAAGCTGGTCCTGCGCGGCACCGGCTTCTCGAACACGCTCACCCAGTACGACGACTTCAAGGCCGGCACCCTCTTCCACCCCGACGACCTGCCGCCGTTCAGCTTCACGCTGGACCGGTTCGACGCGACGTACGAGCTGAGCGGCCCGCAGAAGGGCACCCCGCGCGACTTCAAGGCGTACGTCACCTTCAGCGAAGGCGCCCACGGCAAGCCGGAGAAGCGCGAGATCCAGGTCAACAAGCCCCTCCAGGTCGACGGCTCCAAGGTCTACCTGCTGGGCCACGGCTACGCGCCGATCATCTCGGTGACCGACCCCACCGGCAAGGTGATCTTCAAGGACGCCGTGCCGATGCTCCCGCAGGACTCCAACCTGACCTCCACCGGAGCGATCAAGGTCACCGACGGCTACAAGGACAAGGACGGCAAGAAGGAGCAGCTCGGCTTCAACGCCGTCTTCGTGCCGGCCTACGCCGGCGAGGGCCAGGGCACGATGTTCTCCCAGTTCCCGGCCGTGCTCCAGCCGCGGCTCATGCTCAACGCGTGGCACGGCAGCCTCGGCGTGGACTCGGGCCTGCCGCAGAACGTGTACGTGCTCAAGACGGACAAGATGCAGTCCTTCAAGGACGAGTCCGGCGAGGCGTTCAAGCAGAAGCTCTCGCTCGGCGACACGATGACCCTGCCGGACGGCGCGGGCACCGTGAAGTTCGAGGGCATCGAGCGGTGGGCCACCTTCTCCGTCACCCACCAGCCCGGCAGCGGCCTCGCTCTCGCCGGCGCGATCTCCGCCATCGCGGGCCTGGCCGGATCCCTGTTCATCCAGCGCCGCCGGATCTGGGTCCGCGCGGTGGCCGGCCCGGACGGCGTGACCGTCGTCGAAATGGCGGGTCTGGGCCGCAGCGAGTCCGCCAGGCTCCCGCAGGAGCTGGCGGCCCTCGCCGCCGCGCTGCACCGGCAGGCGCCGACCGCGCCCGCCGCACTTGCCGAACCACGTGTCGAAGAAACCCCTGAAGGAGAGCGCGGATGACGCCGCTCGCAGCCGCAGCCAATGAGAATCTGGCTCAGATCAGCAACTACCTGATCTATTCGTCGATGGCGGTCTACACGCTCGCCTTCTTCGCGCACATCGCCGAGTGGACCTTCGGCAGCCGCAGCAAGGTGGCCCGTACGGCCGCCGCGCTGACCGGCGCCGCGGAGGCCCAGGACGCGCCCGCCGTGCAGGTCCGCGGCAAGGGCGGCGGCACGGCCGTCCTCGACCAGCCGAAGGTCGTCACCCGCTCGGCCGCCGGCACCCGCGACGTGCCGGACGGCCCCGGCGCCGGCGGCGGCACCGTGCAGGGCGACCTCTACGGGCGGATCGCGATCTCGCTGACCGCGCTCGCCTTCCTCATCGAGGCGGGCGGCGTCCTCGCCCGCGCGATGTCGGTGCAGCGGGCCCCGTGGGGCAACATGTACGAGTTCTCGATCACCTTCTCCACGGTGGCCGTCGGCACGTACCTGGCGCTGCTCGCCCTGAAGAAGAACGTGCGCTGGCTCGGCCTGATCCTGGTCACCAGCGTGCTGCTGGACCTCGGCATCGCCGTCAAGATCCTCTACACCGACAGCGACCAGCTGGTTCCGGCCCTGCACTCGTACTGGCTGTGGATCCACGTCTCCACCGCGATCTTCTGCGGCGCCGTCTTCTACATCGGCGCGGCCGGCGCGGTCCTCTACCTCTTCCGCGACGCCTACGAGGGCCGGCTCGCGAACGGCCGGACCGCGGGGAAGTTCTACGCGTCGGTGATGGAGCGGCTGCCCTCCGCGGCCTCGCTCGACAAGTTCTCGTACCGGATCAACGCGGCCGTCTTCCCGCTGTGGACCTTCACGATCATCGCGGGCGCGATCTGGGCGGGCGACGCCTGGGGCCGCTACTGGAACTGGGACCCCAAGGAGGTCTGGTCCTTCGTGACCTGGGTGGCGTACGCCGCCTACCTGCACGCCCGCGCCACCGCCGGCTGGAAGGGCCGCAAGGCCGCGTACCTCGCGCTCTTCGCCTTCGCCTGCTGGATCTGGAACTACTACGGCGTGAACATGTTCCTCAACGGCCTGCACTCCTACTCGGGCGTCTGACCGGCAGGAGTGGGACGCTGGTGGCATGTCTCTCGTGAGCCACGCCACCAGCGAGCGCCGCGGCGAGGACCGCTGGCTGCTCCGCTTCGAGCTGCACCTGCCGTACTCCTACGAGGCGCTCTGGCCCGCCCTGACCACGCCGGACGGGCTGCGCGGCTGGCTGGCCGCGGCGGACGTCCTGGAGCGCAGGCTCGGCGGGGCGGTCACGCTGCGCTGGCTGAACACCGGGACCGTGGCGACCGGGCGGATCACCGCCTGGGACGTCGAACGGGTCGCGGAGTACACCGTCACCGAGCACGGGCGGATCCGCTTCCACCTGGAAGCGGTCGGGACCGATTCGACGGTGATCCGGTTCGTGAACGAGCGCGGCGGGTCGGAGGACGAGCGCCTCGACTGCCTGGCTGGCTGGCACGAGCACTTCGAGCTGCTGGAATCCGCGCTGGGCGGCCGCCCGGCGAACTGGGCGGCCTGGACGGACGCCCGCTGGTCGCAGCTGCGCGACGCCTACGCCTCCTTCACCAGGGCGTAGGCCGTACGGGGTCCCGGCCGGGCGGACCTCACCACACCGGGCGCAGTGGCGGCAGCCCGTCGTCCCCGTGGAGCGCGCGCACGAGGCGCCCGAGCTCCTGGCGCAGGACCGTGAGGTCGGCGCTGCCGGCCAGTTCGGCCTCCAGCTCGTGCAGGATCCGGCCCGCGACGCCGAGGTGGGCATCGGCCGCCGGGGTCAGCACCACCAGCTTGCGGCGGCCGCCCGCGGGGTGCGGCTCGCGCCGGACGTAGCCGCGTTTCTCCAGGTCGTCGACGATCTGCCCGGCGGCCTGCTTGGTCACCCCGAGCCGTTCGGCGAGCTCGGTGGCGGTGGCGCCGGGGCCCTTCAGGGCCTGGAAGGCCATGCCGTGCAGGGGGCGCAGGTCCGGGTATCCGGCCTCGGCGACGCGCCGGGTGAACTCGCCCAGCACCAGCTGGAAGCCCAGCCCGAGCAGGAAGGTCAGCTCGACGCCCTCGTTCTCGTCTCTCGTCACGCAAATATGGTGACACGACTGAGTCAAGCTGCTTTACTCACCCTTGTCGAGTAAAGCAGCTTGACTCAGTCGCGACGAGAAGACGAGGACCGCCTTGCACGTCATCACCGTTTCGCCCGAGCACGTCACCGCCACCCCGAACGCCACCATGACCGGCCGCGCCGCCCCCAGCCGGGGCAGCTGCGAGCTCAGCACCTGGCACGTCGACATGGCCGCCGGCATCACCGGACCCGAGCACTCCGTCAACCGCGAGCAGGTCTGGCTGCTCACCGCCGGATCCCTGGAGGTCACCTGCGACGGCCGTACCGAGAAGGTCGCCGCCGGCCAGACCCTGGTCCTTCCGCCCGACGTGCTGCGCCGGATCCACGCCCCCGAGAACTTCGAGGCGTACGTGGCCATGCGCGCCGACGGGGTGGCCACCGTCCCGGGGACCGAGGGCACCCGCGTCCTGCCCTGGGCGCAGTGACCCGAAGGGGTCAGGAGCGCGCGGTCGCCGCACCGGGTGCCGGGGCGGCCGGGTACCGCCGCGAGGCGCAGAGCCCGGCGCGCGCACCCCGGCCGGGCGGCCCATCCGGCGCGGGCCCGAAGTGACGAACATGCGGGAGGCGCTGATGCTGGTCGCGGCGGGCCGGGGCGCGCTGCCGGCGTCGGCCCGCACCTCGACGTACTACGCCCGTCCGGGCGTCTCCTACGTCCCCTTCGCGGACGCGGAACCGGTCGGGTACGGCCTGGTCTGGCGCGCCGCCGGCCTTCCGCCGCGCCCCGCTGCCCTCCGGGCTGGTGCTGGAGCAGGTCCGCCCCGTCTTCGCCTCGGACCCCGGAGCCATGGACCTGTACGGCCGGCACGAGCCCACGTACCTGGTGGCCCAGTGCCGGGACGGGGAGCGCGAGGTGCCCATCGACGTCGCCCGCAAGAACGTGCCGCGGCTCGTCGGCGCCCTGCCGCAGGCGGCCCCGGCGGCCGCGGCGTGGCCTAGTCCTGGTCCTGGTCCCGGCCCTTGTCCTTCTTGTCCTTGTTCTCCTGCTCGTCGCGCAGGGACTTCAGGAACTCCGGGTTGTCGTCGGGCGCGACCCACTGGGTCCGCCCCCGGGTACCGCGACCGCCACCGCCGACGGCCGAGCGCTTCCTGCCCGCGAACAGCCACACCACCGGTCCCACGATGGAGAACAGCAGGATGATGATCACCCACACCACCTTGGGAAGGTGCTTGACCTCTTCCTCGGGCGTGTTCAGGCAGTCGATGAAGGCATAGATGGTCAGCGCGAGGATCAGCAGGAACGGCAGATAGCGCAGCACGGTGTGGAACCGACTCCCCGGCAGTGACGGCAGGCCCGCTCGGGCCCCGGTGACACCTCCAGAGTAGTTGGTGACGGATACTTGCCCCTATGGCTTACGACGATCTCCGCTCGCTGCTCCGGGCTCTGGAGCGGGAGGGCGACCTCAAGCGCATCAAGGCCGAAGTCGACCCGTACCTGGAGGTCGGGGAGATCGTCGACAGAGTGAACAAGGCGGGGGGCCCGGCCCTCCTCTTCGAGAACGTCAAGGGCTCGGCCATGCCGCTGGCCATGAACGTCTTCGGGACCGACCGCCGCCTGCTGAAGGCCCTCGGCCTGAAGTCGTACGGCGAGATCAGCGAGAAGATCGGCGGCCTGCTCAAGCCGGAGCTGCCGCAGGGCTTCATCGGGGTCCGCGAGGCCTTCGGCAAGCTCGGCTCGATGGTCCACGTGCCGCCGAAGAAGGTGAAGGGCGATTCCGCGCCCGTCCAGGAGGTCGTCCTCACCGGCGACGACGTGGACCTCGACCAGCTCCCGGCGCTCTTCACGTGGCCCAAGGACGGCGGGTCCTTCTTCAACCTCGGCCTGACCCACACCAAGCACCCCGAGACGGGCGTGCGCAACCTCGGCCTCTACCGCCTCCAGCGCCACGACAAGCGCACCATCGGCATGCACTGGCAGATCCACAAGGACAGCCGCAACCACTACGCCGTCGCCGCCAAGCGCGGCGAGCGGCTGCCGGTCGCGATCGCCTTCGGCTGCCCGCCCGCGGTGACGTACGCGTCCACCGCACCGCTGCCGGGCGACATCGACGAGTACCTCTTCGCCGGGTTCGTCGCCGGCAAGCGGATCGAGATGGTGGACTGCAAGACGGTCCCGCTGCAGGTCCCGGCCAACGCCGAGGTCGTCATCGAGGGCTGGCTGGAGCCGGGCGAGATGCTTCCGGAGGGTCCCTTCGGCGACCACACCGGCTTCTACACCCCGCAGGAGCCGTTCCCGGCCCTGAAGATCGACTGCGTGACGATGCGCAGGCGTCCGCTGCTCCAGTCGATCGTGGTCGGCCGGCCGCCGACGGAGGACGGGCCGCTGGGCCGTGCGACGGAGCGGTTCTTCCTGCCGCTGCTGAAGATCATCGTCCCGGACATCGTGGACTACCACCTGCCGGAGTCGGGCGGCTTCCACAACTGCGCGATCGTCTCGATCGACAAGAAGTACCCCAAGCACGCGCAGAAGGTCATGCACGCCATCTGGGGCGCGCACATGATGTCGCTGACCAAGCTGATCATCGTGGTGGACTCCGACTGCGACGTCCACGACCTGCACGAGGTGTCCTGGCGGGCCCTCGGGAACACGGACTACTCCCGCGACCTCACCGTCGTCGAGGGCCCGGTGGACCACCTGGACCACGCCTCGTACCAGCAGTTCTGGGGCGGCAAGGCGGGCATCGACGCGACGAAGAAGCTGCCCGAGGAGGGCTACACCCGCGACGGCGGCTGGCCCGACATGGTCGAGTCCGACCCGGCGACGGCCGCCCTCGTGGACCGCCGCTGGAAGGAGTACGGCCTGTGAGCCCCCTCGTCTCAGGACCTGCCCTGTTCTTCGGCAGCCTCACGGCCTACGTCATGCTGGAGCGCCCGAAGCTCGACCCGACCGACCCGGGCCTGCGGCGGGCCGCCGAGCGGGCGGGCGTGACGCCCGAGGAGTTCGCGGGCCCCGGCGACGTCTGGGCGCTGACGTGGGAGGACGAGGACGGCGAGGGCGGTGGCTTCGAGCTGCCCGGCCTGCGCGACGCCGAGGCGGAGGACTTCGCCGAGCGGCTGCGCCTCGCGCTGGGCACCGGCGAGCCCTTCACGATCGAGGCCGGCGCCGTGCTGCGCCTCGACGCCCGCCCGGCCGGCGCCGAGGGCTGCGCGTTCACCGCCCACATCACCCCGCCCGAGGGCGAGGACGAGCAGTTGGAGCCCGTGACCCTGGAGCTGGAGCCGGACCGCACGGCCTCGCTCCTGGCTCAATTCCAAGAGTTCCACGCGAGCCTCGCGTGATCCCGAGCCTCGCCTTCACGGAGACAGGGCCGGTACCGCTCGACGGGCCGAGGACCGAACCCGATCAGTTCCGGAGGGAACTCGCATGATGACCACCGCCGACGAAGTGGTGGGGTCCGGGCCTTCGCCCGAGGCCGGCAACAAGGTCAAGGCCTTCCTGCGGCTCGTGATGATCGAGCACTCGGTCTTCGCGCTGCCCTTCGCCTACATCGCGGCGCTCACCGCCATGTTCCAGTTCGACCGGAACGTGCACTGGGGCACGCTGCTGCTGGTCACCGTCTGCATGGTCGGGCTGCGCACCTTCGCGATGGCGGCCAACCGGATCATCGACCGCGAGATCGACGCCCGCAACCCGCGTACGGCCGGCCGCGAGCTGGTCACCGGCGCGGTGTCGGTCCGCTCGGCCTGGACCGGCGCCGGGATCGCGCTCCTCGTCTTCCTCGGCTCGGCGGCGCTGCTGAACCCGCTCTGCCTGATGCTGGCGCCCGTCGCGGTGATCCCGATGGTGGTGTACCCGTACGGCAAGAGGTTCACGAACTTCCCGCACGCCATCCTGGGCCTGGCCCAGGCCATAGGGCCGATCGGGGCCTGGCTGGCCGTCACCGGCGAGTGGTCCTGGGACGCGGTGATCCTGAGCCTCGCGGTGGGCGTGTGGATCGGCGGCTTCGACCTGATCTTCGGCTCCCAGGACGTGGCCTCGGACCGCGCGGACGGCGTCAAGTCCGTCCCGGCCCGCTTCGGCGTCCCGGCCGCCCTCTGGGGCGCCCGCGGCGCGCACGTCGTGACCACGGCCCTGCTGGCCTGGTACGCCCTCGCCACCGACGCGGGCGCGCTGTTCTGGGCGGGCCTGGCGATCGTCGTCGTCGCCTTCTTCTACGAGCACACCATCGTGACCCCGCACGACCTGTCCCGCCTGAACCGCGCCTTCTTCACGGTCAACGGCTTCATCGGCATCGCCCTGTTCGTGTGCGCCCTGCTGGATCTCGTGGTGCGCGGTCTGGCCTTCTGAGCAGCGTGCGGCCTGCCCTCGCGTGGCGAGAACCTCGGCGCCTCCGACCTGGCCGTGGACCCCTCTGCCGTCAGCCCGTGAGGACGGGCTGTCGGCGGGCCGGGCGGCGGTAGAACAGGGCCGTCAGCACGCCGCCGACCAGGCCGCAGAGGTGGCCCTGCCAGCTGACGCCCGCGTCCGTCGGGAGGATGCCGGTCACGATCGTGCCGCCCCAGACGGCCGCGATGCCCACGGCGACGGCGACGCCCAGCACCTTGCGCTCCACGAAGCCGCGGACCAGCAGGTAGCCGAAGAGGCCGAAGACGACGCCCGAGGCGCCCAGGGTCATGGTGTCCGGCGGGGAGATCAGCCAGGTGCCGATGCCGTCCGCCAGCATGATCAGCCCGCACACCGCGAGGAAGTGCCGGATCCCGGACAGGGCCGCTATGAAACCGAGGACCAGCAGCGGGACGCTGTTGGAGGCGACGTGGTCGAAGCCGAGGTGGAGGAAGGACCCGGTGACGACGCCCGTCAGGCTGTCCGGGTCGCGGGCCACGATCCCGTACGCGTCCAACGCGTGCCCGGTGGCGTAGTCGACGGCCTCCAGGACCCACAGGAATGCCACCCAGCCCAGCATGAGCTTCGCGGCCGCCTTCGCCCGGTCGCTCTGCCGCCACCCGCCCTGATGCACCGTCGTGCTCGTCGTGCTCATCGTGTCCGTGTCCCCTCGCAGCGCCCCAAGTGGGGAACGTCCAGGCACCTTACCGAGTGCCCGTCGGCGGTGGCCGGATAGTCTCGGAGGTATGACTGAGCGCAAGCGCACCCCGTGGGTGGTCGGGGTTTCCGGGGCGTCCGGGACGCCGTACGCGGCGGCGGTGCTCCGCGGGCTGCTGGCGGCGGGGGAGAGCGTCGACCTGGTGGTCAGCCGGGCTTCGCGGCTCACCCTGTTGGACGAGACCGGGATCGCCTTCCGCGACGCGCACTGGCGGGACGATCTGGGGGAGTGGCTGCAGCGGGGCGCCGACGGGAAGCCCGGGACCTTCGCGCGGCCCGAACTGGACGACGTCCGCTACTGGGGCGCCGGGGACCTTGCCGCCGGCCCGAGTTCGGGCTCGTACCCGGTCAAGGGGATGCTGGTCGTCCCCGCGTCCACGGCCTGCGTGGCGGGGGTGGCGCTCGGACTGTCGAAGGACCTGCTCCAGCGCGTGGCGAGCGTGACGCTCAAGGAGCGGCGCCGGCTGGTGGTCGCGGTGCGGGAGACCCCGCTGAACGGGCAGACGCTGCGGCATCTGGTGGCGCTGGACGAGGCGGGCGCGATCGTGCTGCCCGCCTCTCCGGCGTTCTACGCGGGCGCGACGCACATCCAGGATCTGGTGGACTTCGTCGCGGGGCGGGTGCTGGACGCGGCAGGGGTGCCGCACCGGCTGTACCGCCGCTGGGAGGGGGAGCTGGGGAGCGCCCGCACTCCCCGGGAGGCGAACGGTGGTGACTAGGCCTTCTTGCCGGACAGCGGCTTGCGGGCCTTGTCGACGCGGTAGGCGGCGGCGGGCTGGTGGGCACGGGATCGGTTGGCCAGCTCCTGGAGCTGTCGCATGTGTGCGTGGGCCATCTCGATCGTGAACACGGTGAACCACTCCTGAAGATCGTTATTGATCTGTCGAAAGATTTCACAGGATGTTGACCCTGCGTGCCTTAGATTCTATACCTAAACTTGCAGGATCGCCGAATAATGGAAGGCTCCACGTAATGGACACGGTGGACAGGCAGCTCATCCAGGCACTTCGCGAGAACGGTCGTGCCTCGTACGCGGAGCTGGGCCGTCTCGTGGGCCTCTCCGGCCCCAGCGTCACCGACCGCATCAACCGGCTGGAGACGGCCGGCGTCATCACCGGCTACCGCGCGACGGTGGACTCGCGTTCGCTCGGCCTCGGCGTCACGGCGCTGATCGGGCTCTCCATGTCCGACGCCGCCGACCACGAGGACGTGGCCCGGCGGCTGCGCGACCTCAACGAGATCGAGGACTGCTGGTTCATCGCGGGCGACGACTCCTTCATGCTCAAGGTGCGCGCCAACGACGTGGACGGCCTGGAGAAGATCATCCGCAGGCTCTCCGGCACCAAGGGCGTCTCGCGCACCCGCACCACCATCGTGCTCTCCACGAAGTGGGAGAACCGGGTCGGGGAGCTGCCCGAGGAAGCCTGAGAGTACGGTTGGGCAGGGTTCGCAGGACAGGCAGAGGCATCTAGAGGAGGGCGACCGGTACATGGACGCTGGGCTCAAGCGTGAGCTGGAGGAGAAGGTCCGCTCCGGCGAGCGGCTGACCCGTGAGGACGGCATCGCCCTCTACGAGTCGGACGACCTGGCCTGGCTCGGTGGCCTCGCCCACGAGGTGCGCACGCGCAAGAACGGTGACGTCGTCCACTTCAACGTCAACCGGCACCTCAACATGACGAACGTGTGCACCGCCTCGTGCGCGTACTGCTCGTTCCAGCGCAAGCCGGGCGAGAAGGACGCGTACACGATGCGCATCGAGGAGGCCGTGCGCCTGGCCAAGGCCATGGAGAACGACAACCTCACCGAGCTGCACATCGTCAACGGCCTGCACCCGAACCTGCCGTGGCGCTACTACCCGCGCTCGCTCTCGGAGCTGAAGAAGGCGCTGCCGAACGTCTCGCTGAAGGCGTTCACGGCGACCGAGATCCACCACTTCGAGACGATCTCCGGCATGTCGGCCTCCGACATCCTGGACGAGCTGATCGAGGCCGGCCTGGAGTCGCTCACCGGCGGCGGCGCGGAGATCTTCGACTGGGAGGTGCGCCAGCACATCGTCGACCACCGCACCCACTGGGAGGACTGGTCGCGCATCCACCGGCTGGCGCACTCGAAGGGCCTCAAGACCCCCTCGACGATGCTGTACGGGCACATCGAGGAGCCGCGCCACCGCGTGGACCACGTGCTGCGGCTGCGCGAGCTCCAGGACGAGACCGGCGGTTTCCAGGTCTTCATCCCGCTGCGCTACCAGCACGACTTCGTGGACATGCAGGACGGCAAGGTGCGCAACAAGCTCCAGGCGCGCACGACGATGGCGACCGGCGCGGAGGCGCTGAAGACCTTCGCCGTCTCGCGGCTGCTCTTCGACAACGTGCCGCACGTCAAGGTCTTCTGGGTGATGCACGGCGTGCAGACCGCCCAGCTCGCGCTGCAGCACGGCGCGGACGACATGGACGGCTCGGTCGTCGAGTACAAGATCACGCACGACGCGGACAACTACGGCACCCCGAACAAGCTGGGCCGTGACGATCTGCTGGAGCTGATCCGGGAAGCGGGCTTCCGGCCGGTCGAGCGCAACACGCGCTACGAGATCATCCGCGAGTACCCCGGTCCGGACGCGGGTCTGCGCGAGACCCCGCAGGCGATGCGGGTCTGACGCCCCGTCGGTCCCGTCCGACCGCCTCTCGGCGAGTTAACCCCGGCCCATGGGCCGGGGTTTAACTTTTTCTGGACGGGCCGATGAGGTAATGGGTAAACTCGTAAAATGACCCTTACTTTCACCCTGGACCCGGTCGTCGACCCTTCCCTGCGTGATGGAATCCTCGGGCTGTGGGCCGACGTCTCGAACGCGGGCGGCGCCGTGGGCTTCGTGCCGCCGGTCGTCGTCGACGACATCCGCCCCGCACTCGACAAGCACCTCGTCGGCGTCGCCGACGGGAGCTGCCGCCTGCTCGTCGGGCGCGGCGAGGACGGCTCGGTCGCCGCGACCGCCTTCCTCACCCGCAACGCCCACCGACTGCAGCTCCACTGGCTGTGGGCGTACACGGTCATGGTCCATCCGCGCCATCAGGGCAAGGGCTACGGGCGCGACCTGATGGCCGCGACGGAGGCCGCGGCCCGCTCCCTCGGGGGCATCGACGCGATCCGCCTCACCTGCCGCGGCGGCCACGGCCTGGAGCACTTCTACGCGGCCTGCGGCTACAAGGAGGTCGGCCGCGTACCCGGCGCGGTCCGGGTGGCCCCGGGCGACGACCGCGACGACATCACGATGCTGCTGCCGCTGTACTGACGGGCCCGGTCGCCCGGCCCCGTACCCCGGAGGGGCGGGTTCTAATGATCCACGCAACACCCTGGAGTTCAGGGAGTTGCGGGGATCGTGGATTTCGAGGTGCTGAAGGCGAGGTTCTTCGAGGCGCTGGACAGGGAGAACGGCAGCATCACTGCTGCGGCTCGTGCAGTCGGAGTGAACCGCAACACGGCGTTCGGGTGGGCACGCCGGGCCGGAGTCCGTGGTCGCGGCAAGCCTCGCAGGCCCGGCCACCCCGGTCGGGCGGAGTACGAGCGGCTGCGTGCTGCGGGAGTCCGGCGCCGTGATGCCGCCGCGCAGGCCGGCGTCCATGAGCGCACCGCTGAGGACTGGGACCGCGGTATCCGGCAGATCGGCCACTCGCGCCTGCATCCTGACGGGCGCCGCATCGACTACAAGACTGGTGTGACCACCATCGCCGCCACCTCTTCAAGGTCGTCCCTCGCAACGGTCGAGGCCGAACTGCACCCCAGGTTTCTCACGGTGACCGAGCGAGAGCTGATCGCTGATCTGCACCGTGAAGGCCGGTCGCTGCGCGCGATCGGACGGGCACTGGGCCGACCGGCGTCCACGATCAAGCGCGAGATCGACGCCCGGTCGGTCGATGGCGTCTACCGGCCGCACCGGGCCCAGCGGGCATGGGCGAGGAGCCGGTCGCGCCCCAAGGACTCCAAGCTCGCCCAGGACGGCCCGCTCCGCCGGTTCGTCGCGGAAAAGCTGCAGGAACAGTGGTCACCCGAGCAGATCTGCCACGCTCTGGTCATCGAGTTCCCCGACGACGAGAGCATGCGCGTGAGCCCGGAAACGATCTACCAGGCGGTCTACGTCCAGGCCCGTGGCGGACTGCGCCGCGAAGTCGCGGCCGCGCTGCGCACCGGGCGCACTCGCCGCAAGCCGCACCGCAGCCCGGACCAGCGCACGCGCCGGTTCGTCGACGAGATGGTGATGATCTCCGAGCGTCCTGCCGAGGTCGAGGACCGGGCAGTGCCCGGTCACTGGGAGGGCGATCTGATCGTCGGCCCCCGCAGCGAGAGCGCGATCGTCACCCTGGTCGAGCGCTCCACCCGCTACGTCATGCTGGGGCATCTGCCCGGCGGGCATACGGCCGAGGAGGTCCGCGACGTGCTGGTGCCCTTGATCCAGACCCTGCCCGGGCACCTGCGCGGCTCGCTGACCTGGGACCAGGGCTGCGAGATGGCCGCGCACAAGCAGTTCACCGTGGCCACAGGCGTGCCGGTCTACTTCTGCGACCCGCACTCACCCTGGCAGCGCGGATCGAACGAGAACACCAACGGCCTGCTACGGCAGTACTTCCCCAAGAGCACCGACCTGTCCGTGCACAGCCCCGAAGACCTCGAACACGTCGCCCAGCAACTCAACGGCCGGCCCCGCAAAACGCTCGGCTGGAAAACCCCAGCCGAGCGCCTGCGTGATCTACTGACGAGCACGTAGACCGTCAGGTGTTGCGAGGACCCCAAGAATCCGCCAGGGCCGCCGCGGGGCCCCGGCGTGCTTCACTGGACGGGCACCGGCCGGCGTGACGGCCGACTGCCGACACGCCAGCCGACGTACGACCACGATGAGAGAGAAGGGGTCACCGTGTCCCTCAAGCCGAGCGCAACGATCCGATACACCGCGATGCGCCTGGGCATCTTCGTCGGATGCCTCGTCGTCGTCGCGGGCCTGGTCCGCCTCCAGTGGGTGCCCGCCGGGCTCGGCGCCGCCAACGCCGCCTGGGTCGTGCTGCTCGCCCTCGTCATCTCCGCCCCGCTCTCCTTCGTCCTCCTGCGCAAGCAGCGGGAGGAGATGTCCCGGCAGATCTCCGGGCGCGTCGCGGGTGCGAAGGAGAAGCTCGCCGCGAACCGCAGCCAGGAGGACCAGGCCGACGACGCGGCGCGCGTGAGCTCGTAACGCCACAGTTGGCTTCATCACACATCGAACCGCCCCAGCACCGGGTATACCGCCCGTAACGCTGGGGCGGCCGTATTTTCCGGGCCGGCGCAAGAGGGCCTCGTGCGCCGTTGTCTCAAAGGGCCCCTTTGAGATTCCCAAAGGAGAAGTGTTAGCGTGTTGAACATGTTGACCACAGCCGCGCACCCGATGACCACGAGCGTTCCGCTCGTGATGCGCCTGCACGTCGACCTCTGCCGCCGCGCGTCCGCGGCCTGTTGCTGTTGAGCTGAATCGATACAGCAGCGGTCCCGGCCGGCTCCTTCCGGCTGCTGCCGCACCGCATCACCACCGCAGCACTTCCCCCCTGTCTTTGTGCGTCACCTCCGGAGAGTGTCCGTGTCCGCGACCCCCCACGCCCCTGCCAAGGCCTCGTTCAAGTTCCCCTTCTGGGCCCAGATCGTCGCCGGTCTCGCCCTCGGCGTCCTCTTCGGCTGGATAGCCCGCAGCCAGGACGTCAGCTGGCTCGCCACCACCCTGGAGAAGACCGGCGACATCTTCGTCCAGCTGCTGAAGCTGGCCATCGCCCCGCTCGTCTTCTTCGCGATCCTCGTGTCGATCACCAACCTGCGGAAGGTGAACAACGCCGCGCGGCTCGCCTCCCGCACGCTGCTCTGGTTCATGATCACCTCGCTGATCGCGGTCGGCATCGGCCTCGCGATCGGCCTGCTTACCGACCCGGGTTCGGGCACCGGCCTCACCGCGGCCGACGGCCAGGAGCCCAAGAAGACCGGCTCCTGGATCGACTTCCTGACCGGGATCGTGCCGACGGACATCGTCACGCCGTTCACCCAGCTGAAGGTCCTTCAGATCGTCTTCCTGGCCGTCGTCGCCGGTATCGCCGCCCTCCAGCTGGGAGCCAAGGCCAAGCCGGTCCTCGACCTCGCCGAGTCCGCCCTGGAACTCCTCCAGAAGGCCCTGTGGTGGGTCATCCGCCTCGCCCCGATCGGCACCATCGGTCTGATCGGCACCGCGATCGCCACGTACGGCTGGGAACTCATCGGCAAGTACGCGACCTTCACCGCCGACATCTACATCGGCTGCGCCCTCGTGATGTTCGGCGTCTACCCGCTGCTGCTCGCCACGGTCGCCAAGGTCAACCCGCTCCAGTTCTTCAAGGGCGCCTGGCCGGCCATCCAGCTGGCCTTCGTCTCCCGCTCCTCGGTCGGCACCATGCCGGTCACCCAGAAGGTCACCGAGCGCCTCGGCGTTCCGAAGGAGTACGCCTCCTTCGCCGTCCCCTTCGGCGCCACCACCAAGATGGACGGCTGCGCCGCGATCTACCCGGCGCTCGCCGCGATCTTCATCGCGCAGATCTTCGACGTGCAGCTGGGCATCAAGGAGTACCTGCTCATCGTCTTCGTCTCGGTCATCGGCTCGGCCGCCACGGCCGGTCTGACGGGCGCGACGGTCATGCTGACGCTGACCCTCTCCACGCTGGGCCTCCCGCTGGCGGGCGTCGGCCTGCTGATGGCGATCGACCCGATCCTGGACATGATCCGCACCGCCACGAACGTGGCCGGACAAGTTGTCTCACCGGTGATCGTCGCTGCACGTGAGGGCATCCTCGACCGCGACGCGTACAACTCGGTGAAGTTGTCGCCGATCGACGAGCACGACGAGCGTGAGGTCGAGCAGAAGGTGACTGCTCCGCTCCCCGCGTAAGCGCTCAGGCGCGCCGCGAGGACAAGGACGCCCCGGAACTCAACGTTCTGGGGCGTTCGTGCGTTCGTGCGTTCGGCCGGGATGGCCTCAAGACGGCTTGCCCCGCGGTGGTGTCCGATTCCGGAGTCGAGGATCACGTCGTCGACCCCTGGGGGCGACGCCGCCACTCCTCCTGACCGCCTGACTCCGCGCTGACCAGAGTGATCTTGATGGAGTCGGTCTCAGGTGGCTTCCTGCAGCCGCGTCCGATGCTGAACACCTGAACTTCCTTGATCACGCTTGCCACGACTGCTCGGCGGCGCTCCAAGTTCTCGTCACTCTCGTCCCGCCATACCGCCAGCGCGTCCGTCTCGGTCTGGGTTGAGGCGGCAACGGCGACGGCCTCCCGAGTGCGTAGCTGCTGGAGTTGCACGCGCAGATGCGTCAGAGAGTCGAAGTAGTCCTCGTCCTCCATCCGCCCTTCCTTCCAGCGAAGCCGGAGGAGGCGGATGCGCTCTTCCGCCTTCCTGACCTCGTCCGTCAGTACTCCTGGCCCTTGCGGTCCCTGCTGATCCGGACGTAGATTCCCACGCGCTTCGGCTTGGCCATGTCCCACCCCGGGTTTCGGACGGCTTACCTGCGCACTGCTCAACGTACATACCGATGGCATGGTTACGGTGTGGGCGGGCAGGCCCTGGTCTCGGTCATCGTCTCGGCCCGTGAAAGCAGCCTGGGCGTCAGACCGTCTGCGCGCGGAAGTACGCGACCGTCGCGATCAGGAACGGCACGGCGAACCACCACCGGCCCATGGTCCGGCGGAACACGGGGGTGATGGTGATCAGCAGTCCCAGCAGACACAGGACGACGGAGAAGTTGCCCATGAACCGGGCGTCTTCGCGGAGCTGGTCGTACGGCGAATGAGGCCGCATGGCCACGGCGGCCCAACAGGAGAACGCGGCGGGGACGTAGAGCAGGACGAGCGGGATCACGAGCACCCACTGCAGGCAGCCCCGGTCCTCGGGCAGGTCGATGTTCTCGCGGGGGAGCCTCATCCGAGCGTCACCATCCGGATCCAGGCGATCGCGCCGAGGACGACCGGCGGGGCGAGCCACCACGGGCCCAGGGTGCGGCGGACGGGCGGGACGAGGGTGATCAGGATCCCGAGCACGCTGAAGATGATGGCGAAGAGGGCCATCGCCGTCGTCCCGGCGTAGCCCGGATCGTCCCACTCGGCCGCCGGTCCGAAACGCACCGCCGTGTAGACGAAGAACGCGTTGAGCAGGTGGAGGAGGCCGAGCGGGACCCCGAGGACCCACCTGAGGAAGCCCTGGTCCTCGGACGGGTCGGTGCGCTCGCGGGGACGTGTCATCGCATGGCTTCCTTGACCTGGCCGAGCCCCTCGGTGAAGTTGTCACCGTAGTCCTGGGCCTTCTGCGACTCCCAGTACGGGCCGCCGTTGTAGCGGGCGGCGATCTCGCGCATCTGGGCGTCGGTCAACTGGTCGGCCGGCACGTCCGCGTACGGGGTCTCCGACTTGATCTGGGCCAGGAAGCCGGCGGCTATGAACGCGTTCTGGCGGTGGTCCTGGAGGGACTCCTCCACGAGGGCGCGCTGGGCCTCCGTGAGGTGCGCGGGATCGTAACCGAGCACTTCGGCACCGCGCCGGACCTGGATGGCGATCGGCCCGAAGGAGGTCTGGTCGGGCACACCGCCGAGCCGGTTCGGGAGGTTCTCGGGCGTGATGGGGCTCAGGGGGAACGCGGCGGTGTGGCGCATGTGGTCGGTGAAGTCGTCGACGTAACCGCCCTGCCCGGCGATCTCGTTCCAGGCGATGCCCGCGACGAGCTCCTCGGGCAGTCCCGCGTGCTGGGCGGCGGCCCGGAGGATCTCCTTGTTGCGGGAGATCCACTGGGCCTTCTCCCGGTCGTCGTCCGGCGGGTTCCAGTACATCTCCTCGCCCTGCGGCAGCCCGGCGATGCGCATCCGGATGTCCTTGAGCTCCGGCGACATGTAGGTCTTCTCCCCGACCGTCCCGTGCATCTCCCGCTTCGGGCCGCTGCCCGGCAGGTGGGTCAGCGGGCTGTTGCGCGCCTCCTCGCCCTCCCGGCGCAGGTCGGCCATGACGGCGTACAGGTCGGGGCGTTCGCCGCCGCCCTGGACCCGGAGTGCGGGCATCAGCTCGTACGCCTGCTTCAGCGCGTGGACGCAGGTGTCGCGGGCCTCCTGTTCGACGGTCTTGGCGAGGTGGAAGCCGCCGCCCGCGGCGTCGTGGAGCCGGTTCGCCTCGTCGCGGATGTCGTCCACGTCCATGGTCACTTCGGCCAGGAAGTCGAAGACGCCGGTCGTGGCGCGCATGTCCTCCCACCGGCGCATGGGCTCCGCCTGCTGCGCGACCTTGGTGATGGCGACGCCCTTGGTGCCGATGAGCGCGGCGAGCGCCCGTTCCGACCGAGCGCCGTTGCGGTAGTGGGACTTGGCCGTCTCCAGCGCCAAGGCGTAGGCGTGCAGGGCGCTCGCGGCCTTGTCGAAGCCCTCGGCCATGTGCGTCACCAGCTCCCGGGCATCGGTGAGACGCGCGAAGTACGTCGTACTCCCGTCGCTCTCCCACTTGGTGCGCTCCGCCCGCCGGGCGGGTTCCTCGACCTCTACGAGGAGGTCGCGCAGCCGGCGGAACTCGGCCGCGTTCCGTTCGACCAGCGCAGGATTGCACTCCGCCATGAACGTGACGTCGGCGTGGTAGCTCAGGCCGCTGCTCATCTGTCCTTGTCCTCCGGCCTCAGGTACACGCCCGTCTCCACGATCTTGCGGAGGAAGGACGCCGCGGTGTCGTCGTCCACCCGGGCGAAGCTGGTGCCGGTGGTCTTCAGGCGGGTGGCCAGGCCGGCGAACAGGGCGACCGTGTCCTTGAACTGGTCGTCGGCGAACCGGGCGAAGCGGAGGGTCTGCGCCGCGACATCGGGGTGCGCCCGGGGCACGCGGGCCATCGTGCTCGCGTCGCCGTCAGGACGGCCCTCGTGCAGCAGCGCGGCGATCTCGATCAGCAGGTTCGCGTTGCCGTTGATGGACGGGACCCCGGCCACCAGGCCCCCGGCGGGGCTGCCGCCGCCGGGCTCGGGCGCCACCTGGTTGAGACGCATGGCGGGGGACGAATGCCCAGCCACGACGGCAGCTTTGTGCTGCGCCCATTCCGCGTCGAACGACATCTGGTTCCCCCTGACTTGACCCGGAAGTGCTGGATCATGTCCATGCTAGTACGGGGAAAACGGCAGCTCAGCTGTCAAGAGAGCTTCCACAGCCGGACGGTGGAGTCGCGGCTTCCGCTGGCGAGGGCCTTGCCGTCGGGGCTGAAGGCCACCGAAGCCACGTCACTGGTGTGGCCGGTGAGGGTGGCTGTGGTGGTGCGGGAGGCAAGGTCCCAGAGCCGGATGGTGCGGTCGCCGCTGCCGCTGGCGAGGGTCCGGCCGTTGGGGCTGAAGGCCGCCGAAGCCACGTCGCCAGTGTGGCCGTCGAAGCCGTAGATGCCAGTGCGCTTGGCGACATCCCAGAACCGGATGAGGGTGTCACCGCGACCGGCCGTCCGAGCTCGACGTCGTACGCCTGCCACACCTCGCCGATGCCGCCGTGCCCGAGCCGGGCGTCCAGCCGGTACCGCCCGGAGAAGTGCTCTCCCGTACGCATGGTCCCCCCCCGGTCGTACATCAACTCCCGCTGTGGCACGGGTCATTGTGTAACGCCGGGGTCAGGCGTGCGAGACGAATCCCGCCCAGGCGTCGGGGGTGAAGGCGAGGTGGGGGAGGCCGGTGTCCTTGGAGTCGCGGACGTGGACGGTGGCGGGGCTGGTGGCCACCTCGACGCAGTCGTTGATGTCGCCGCTGTCGCTGTAGCTGCTCTTGGACCACTCCAGCTCGGACTCGTGGATCATGTCTCTCCCAGCACTTGCTCGATGAATGCGACGGACTCCCGTGGCGTGAGAGCCTGGGACCGGATCATGGCATGGCATTGCTCAAGGACCCTGACCTGCCTCGGATCGAAGACGGGGCGGCCGTTGAACGCCCCTTCGGAGCGCCCTACTGCCGATCCGTCCGCGAACTTCAGCACTTGGATCAACCCACCCATTCCGGCGTGCTCTTCGAGAACGGTGGGCATGACCTGGATCGTCACGTGCCGCAGCTCGGCAACCTCCAGCAGGCGTTCGAGTTGCCCACGCAGCACCATTGTCCCCCCGATGCGGCGCCGCAGGGTCACCTCTTCCTGGACGAAGCAGAGAGCGGGCGAGGGGCTGCGGTCGAAGATCGACCGGCGGGCCATCCGGGCGACCATGCCGCGCTCCACCTGCTCGGTGGTCTGCGGAGGCTGCCACATCTCGAACAGGGCACGTGCGTAGTCGTCCGTCTGCAACAGGCCATGGATGTTGTGATTGCCGTACGCCGACAGTTCGACGGCCAGGCTCTCCAGCTTCACGAGGTCGCGGACCTTCTTCGGGTAGCGGACCTGCTCCATGTCCGCCTTCATCGCGACGATCTTGCCGCCCGCTCCCAGCACCTCGTCCGCCCTGGCCAGGTACTCCGGGCGCGGGATGCGCTTGCCCGCCTCGACCTTGCGGACCAGGTCCTCGCCGTACCCGATCGCCGTGCCGAAGTCCGCGACCCGCTTCCCCGCCTCCTCCCGCCACGCGCGGAGCTGCCGTCCCAGCGCGGCCAGCACGGCCACTCCCTGCTCATCCTGGGGATCGACGTCCCAGCCGGCGTCTTCCGTACCGTCCCTGTCCACGCTCATGCGCGCCCACCTCCGACGTACCGAATTTCTCAACGCCCTTTGCCCGCAGGTCGCGCCGGACAGCCGGGACAGCACCGGACAACGTCCGGACAAAGGCCGGACGCAAGGGCGTTGTCGCTTCTCACGGTATGCACGGCCCGACACGCTCGGTCACGTGAACACTCAAATCTGTGACTTCGGGCACTGCTTCGGCGCCCAGCTCGCCGCCACCCCGCGCGGTGCCCGCCAGGCGCGGCAACTTGCCGTCGAGAAGATCGCCGAGTGGGGTCTGCCGACGGAAGGGCCGACGCTCATCGTGGCAGAGCTCGCCGCCAACGCGGTGACCCATGGCCGGGGGCCCGGGCGTGACTTCCGGATCGCGCTCACGCTGGCGGACGGGGTGCTGCGGATCGAGGTGGCCGATACGCGCGGCGACCGGGTCCCGCGAATCCGCGACGCGGAAGGGGATGCGGAGGGCGGTCGGGGTCTGATGCTGGTCGAAGCGCTCGCGGACCGTTGGGGCGTAAGGGAGGGGCCGGTTCCCGGCAAGGTGGTGTGGGTGGAGGTTTGCCCCGCCGCCGGGTCGCGGCGGGCTGCGATCCGGCGTGCTTAGCCTCGATCCACCGATGTGGTCTGAGGGTGATCTTCTGGCGGGCGTCTGTGCCGGTTTTGGGGCGGTGGTTGGGCATGGGCAGGTTGTAGCCGCTGGTCTGCCCAGCTTTTCCACGACTTGGTTCCGGTTGGGCCCTGGCGGGCGGGGTGGGCAGGGGGCGTCAGGCCGGGCCGGGTGGGCCGTGGACCGTGTCGAACAGGTGCGTCCAGGCGTGCTGCCAGGGCCAGTTGTGCGGTAGGTGCAGGGTGATACGGCGGGCTGAGCGGGCGATCCTGGCGGGCACGTGGATCAGGTGGGCGCGGAGGGTGGCGGTGGTGGCCCTGGCGTGGAAGGCGGAGGTCAGAGCACCGGTGGCCCGCAGCAGGTTGTAGGTCATGGCCCACAGGGTGAGCCAGGCCGCGTTGGCGTTGAACTGTCCGGAGGGCAGGTGGGCGAGGGCGGAGGCTTTGCTGTCGGCGATGACCTGCTCGACGACGGCGTGGTGACGGTGTTCCCGCTCGGCCTGGAGCGTGGGGGCGGGCTGGTCGGTGAAGAACGGGTGGTAGCGCCAGACGGGGAACAGCTCGCCCTGCTCACCGACGCCGGCGGGTTTGGCCAGGTCCCGGACCCGGCGCACGATCAGCCGGGCCGTGACCCGCTCGCTCTTCTTGCGGCCGGCGAACGCGGTGTATGCGGGTATCTCGGCGACTTCGGCGCCGGAGATGAGCTCCCCGGTGTCGGGGTCGGGCACCGCGGTCGGGTAGCTGATCTGCTGCCACGTGCCGTCCGGGATGGCCAGGACGGCCCGTTTGATGGAGGGGTTCATGCCGGTCGTGATGGAGAAGTGGGCTCCGGCCCGGCGGCAGGCGGCGATCACACCGGCGTTGTAGAACTGCGAGTCCGCCCGCAGGATCCGCAGGCCGGTGCAGCCGGCCTCCCGGGCGGTGGCCAGAGCCTCGCTGACGAACTTGGGGGCGCCGCGGGAGTCGGCCGCCTTGCCCCGCCGCATCCGTGCCCCGGCGATCACCGGCCGCGCGGCGGGGGTGCAGATCGTGGCGAGCAGGGGGTGCAGGGTGCGGACACCCTTGAACCGGCCGTACTCGCCACCCTGCTTGGTCCGGCCGTAGACCCGTTTGTGGGTGGAGTCGACATCGATGAACGCCTTCTCGCCCGCGCCGGGCAGCAGCGGGGTGTGCGAGGCCAGAGCGGCCAGGAACCCGCGGTGCACCGCGTGGAGCTGGAGCGCGTGACCATGGGTGAACGAGCGCAGAAACGTGCCCAGCGTGGACGGCGCACGGACGCCTGCGAACAACACGGGCATCGCACCGTGCCGCAGCACATCCAGATCGTCGATGCTGTCCGCGCCAGCGACCATCCCGGCCACGATGCTGGTCACCTTGGCGTCCGCCGACGCGCCCGCGCCGTTCTTCGCGCCGGTCAGCTTCACCTTCTCGGCCACCAGCCGGGCAAGCCCGCACCGCTCGGCCAGCCGCATCACCGGGACCAGCCCGGCATGCGCGACCAGATTCGCGTCATCGAACGCGGCAAACACCGCCGAAGCAGCATGGGAAGATTGCATCTCGCGGATGTTCTCTTGCTCTGTGGAAATGGAACCGTAGGAAGTCCCATCATCCCAGCTCAGAGGGCATCCGCGTCTTCATGTCCAAGCCCTGGACCGGCTATTGCTCGGTGGATCGAGGCTTAGACGCATAAGACCCCAAAGAACCGGGGGAAAGAACCAACCAACCCCACCAAACCGGCCCCGTGTCGCTCGGACGGGTGAAACGTGCCAACTGGGCTGGATTCGGGGAGGGTTGTCGGGCATATGCTCGCCCCGACCACCACAGAAATGAGACGGCCCCCGGCGGGACTGCAATCCCGGCCGAGGGCCTGACCAACTAGGAAGTCAGCACCTTCCCAATGGCTCCCCAGCACCTTAGCGCGCCGTCGCGCGCAGCGGCCCGTGTTCGACCCGGGACCCCCCGATCCGGTGTCATTCACGTCAACACGCCGCACGCGCGTCACTTCACCGTGGTGGGCAACCACCTGCTCCAGCATCCCGACTTGTCGGCGACTGCGATCGGCGTTGCGGCCTACATCCAGTCGCTGCCCGACGGTGCCCCCGTCGGAATCAAGGCGCTTACGGATCGCTTCCGCGAGGGGGAGGTCCGGATCGCCTCGGCCCTGCGGGAGTTGGAGCGGCACGGCTACCTGGAGCGGCGGCGCGAGCGGCTGGCGACCGGGCAGGTGGTGACGCGGACGTTCTCGTACAACAGGCCGGGGCTGGCGCAGACGGACCCTGACCGCCCGCCGCCTTCCGACGATCCGCCGCCTCCGGATGGCCCGCCGCCTCCACCGCCGGTTCGGGAGCCCTTGTCGGGGCCGGGTTCCGCGCCGGCTCGGAGGACCCGGGCATTCGATGCTCTGCCCGTGCCGCAGGCCTTGCACCCCGGTGCGGCCGATCTGCTGGCCGGGCTGCGGCGGTACGATCCGCGGCTCCTGCTGGCCGAACGCGACGTACGGCGGCTCGTGCCGGGGGTGTCGGCCTGGCTGGAGCGCGGGGTCGACCCCGACGCGGTGGCGCGAGCGCTGTCCGGCGGCCTCCCCGAGCCTATGCGCGACCCCGCGTCCGTCCTCGCGTACCGGCTCGGCGCGCTGATCCCGCCGCACCTGCCGCCCGCCCCCGTGGTCCGGCGGCCCAGACGGCCGGATCCCCTCCAGAACTGCAACGGCTGTGATCGCGCCTTCCGGGCCCCGGCTCCGGGCCGTTGCCGCGACTGTCCGCCGGCCGCCGCATAGGGCTCAGGGAGAAGCGACGGCCTGTTCCAGGAGGCCGTGCAGGGCGCGCTGTTCCTGCTGGGTGAGGCCGGACAGGGGGGAGTCCACGGCGAGGAGCGCGAGGAGGCGTTCGCGCAGTGCGGTGCCCTCGGCGGTGACGGCGAGGTGCTTGGCGCGGCGGTCCGTGGGGTGCGGGTGGCGCTCGACCAGCCTCTGCTTCTCCAGCCGAGGGTGGCGGCGCCAACCTGGACCACGGGGACTGGCGGCAGGCCGATCCGGTGGACGGCCGGGTGGTCGCGGCAGTGCTCGCCGCGACGGTACTGGCGGCTCTGGCCGGAGCGGTGATCAACCGGCAGGGGGCGGTGGGGGCCGTGGTCTCAGGGGCCCTAGGAAGCGCTGCGGAGAGGGCCTGCGGCCGCGCGGTGGTGGCTCGGGCGGGTGCCGTACACCCGCTGGAAGGCCACGCTCAGTCCGAAGGCGCTGCGGTAGCCGACCTGCCGGGCGATCGACTCCACCGTGGCCTCGGAGCGCACCAGCAGGTCGGCCGCCAGGGCCAGCCGCCAGCCCGTCAGGTAGGCCATGGGCGGCTGGCCGACCAGCTCGCCGAAGCGGCGGGCGAGCGTCGCCCGCGATACGCCGGCCTCCTCGGCGAGCGCCGCCACCGTCCACGGCCGCGCGGGCCGGTCGTGGATCAGGCGCAGCGCCGGGCCGGCCACGGGGTCGCCGAGCGCCCGGTACCAGCCGGGCGGGTCGGACTCCGGGCAGGTGAACCATTCCCGCAGCGTGGACAGCAGCAGCAGGTCCAGCAGCCGGTCCAGGACCGCCTGCTGGCCGGGGTCGTCCCGGCTGATCTCCAGGGCCGTGAGGTCGAGGATCGGGCCGGGCTCGCCGCCGTAGCGCACCACGAGCACTCGGGGGAGCGCGCTCAGCAGCCGCTCCGAGACCCGGCCGCCGACGTGGTAGCTGCCGGTGAGCAGCACGTTCGGGGCGTCGGCGTCCAGGCTGTTCCCGCAGGTGCGCACGCCCAGTACGAGCTCCTCGCTGATCTCCGCGCCGTCGGCCGTCGTGCAGTGGTCGGGGCCGTGCACCACGTACAGCGGAGGCGCCACCGGGCCGTCGTCGGCGGTGTCGGCGATGTCCGCGGTGTCGGCGATGGTGAACGGCCGGCCCCCCACCACGATGGCCACGTCGCCGCGGTCGAGCGCGACGGGCTCGGCGTCGCCGCCGGGGAGGATCCGGCCCGAGCCGCGCAGCATGGTGACCAGGGTGAGGGGAGTCCGGTCGGCGAACCGGATCGACCACGGTGGGGCCAGGATGGCCCGGCTGAACAGGGCCCCGTCGGACCGCACTTCGTACAGCAGACTCGCCAACGCATCCATACGGCAAGACCTTAGACGCTCAGACATCGATCTGAGCGGGAAGACCATTCCACGCCTCAACGGCGGCGGCTTGACTGGCCGCATGACGACGAAACCGATTCTGGTCCTCGGCAGCACAGGCAAGACGGGACGGCGCGTGCTTTCCCGCCTCCGACAGCACGGACACGAGGTCCGGGGGGCCTCTCGGAAGGGGCTGACCCGCTTCGACTGGAACGACGAGAACACCTGGGAGCCGGCACTGGAGGGGGCCGGTGCGGTCTACCTGGTCGACTCGCAGCAGAGCGACGCCGCGACGTCGCTGCGCTCCTTCGCCGGGCTGGCCGTGACCGGCGGTGTGGAGCGGCTGGTGCTGCTGTCGGCCCGCGACTGGGTGGTGCCGGACGGCGAGGAGAAGCTTCCCGGCGAGCGTGCGGTACGGGAGTCCGGCGCGCAGTGGACGATCCTGAAGCCGACCTGGTTCGCCCAGAACTTCAGCGAGGACCCCTTCTACCGCGGCCAGTTGCTCGACGGCGAGTTCGTGATGTCGACCGGGGACGGCATCGAGCCGTTCGTCGACGCCGAGGACATCGCCGACGTCGCCGTGGCCGCCCTCACCGAGGACGGGCACGGCGGGCAGGCCTACGAGCTGACCGGACCGAGGCTGCTGAGCCTGGGCGACGTGGTCGAGGAGATCGCCCGGGCCACCGGCCGGGACATCGCCTACCGCCCCGTCCCGGCGCAGGAGTACGCGGCCTACGCCCTGCGCAAGGGCCTGCCCGAGGACTACGTGGCCCTGCTGAACCTGCTCAACGGCTGGATCGAGGAGCGCCGCTTCGCCACGCTCGCCGACGGCGTGCAGCGCGCACTCGGCCGTGAGCCCCGCGATTTCGCCGACTACGTCCGCCGCACCGCCGCGACCGGGGTGTGGCACTGATCCACAAGGGTGTGGCACTGATCTCCACGCGTGCGGCACGGATCGGTGTCCGTGGCACCGATCGGTGTCAGTGGGGTGGAGCGTCCGTGAAGAAGGGCTCCAGGGGCTGGTCGGACCGGGTTACCGCTACGTAAATTACCCGCGGTAACGCTCGTGCCGAGCCAAGGAGAGTGCGCCATGGGAGCCGAGCTGAAGCCGGTCAGGCCCGTCAGCCCCGTCAGCCCCGTCAGCCCCGTCGGACCCGTCAAAACCGTGGTCGACGGGGTGGTGCGCGAGGTACGGGTCCCCGCGCTGGTGGGACCGCCGCAGCGGGGATCCCTCGGGGACATCCCCTTCGACAACGCCCGGGAGGCCCCCGGCGAAGCGGTGCTCGCCCGCAAGGAGCGGGACGGGTCCTGGCGCGACGTCACCGCCGCCGAGTTCGCGGCCGAGGTGCTCGCCGTGGCCAAGGGTCTGATCGCCGAAGGGCTGCGCGAGGGCGACCGGCTGGCGATCATGGCCCGCACGACCTACGAGTGGACCCTGCTCGACTTCGCCGGATGGGCGGCCGGGCTGGTCACCGTACCGATCTACCCCACCTCCTCCGCCCTCCAGGCCCGCTGGATCATCCAGGACTCCGGAGCCGTGGCCTGCGCCGTCGAGGACACGGCGCAGGCCCGGCTCATCAGCAACGAGCGGGCCCACCTGCCCTGGCTGGCGCACCTGTGGGAATTCGACACCGGCGCCGTGGCACGGCTGATCAAGGCCGGGGAGCGCATCCCCGACGCGCTCGTGCACGCCCGCCGGGACGCCCGTACGCCGGACACCGTCGCCACCCTCATCTACACCTCCGGCACCACCGGGCAGCCCAAGGGCTGCGTGATCACCCACGCCAACTTCTTCGCCCAGGTGGACAACGCGGTGGAGCTGCTGCACCCCGTCTTCAAGTCCGTCAGCAAGGACCCGGCCTCCACCCTCCTTTTCCTCCCGCTCAGCCACGTCTTCGGGCGGATGGTGGCCGTCGGCTGCCTGCGGGCCCGCGTCAAGCTCGGGCCCGCGCCCAGCATCAGTACCGAGGACCTCCACGCCGACCTCGCCGGCTTCCGGCCGACCTTCCTCCTGGCCATCCCGTACGTACTGGAGAAGGTCTACAACACCGCCCGGGCCACCGCCGAGAGCATGGGCCGGGCCTCCTCCTTCGACCGGGCCGCCCGCATCGCGCAGCGCCTCGGCGAGCTGGCGAAGGGCAAGGCCCCCGGGCTCGTGCTGCGCGCCGGCCGTGCCCTGTACGACCCGCTCGTCTACCGGCGCATCCGGGCCGCACTCGGCGGCCGCGTCCGCTACATCCTGAGCGGCGGATCCCCGCTGGGCCGGCGGCTCGCCGCCTTCTACACCGGCGCGGGCATCGAGGTCTTCGAGGGCTACGGACTGACGGAGACGACCGGTGCGAGCACCGTGACCCCGCCGCTGCACCCCCGGCTCGGCACGGTGGGCTGGCCACTTCCGGGCACGGCCGTGCGGATCGCGGACGACGGGGAGGTGCTGCTGGGCGGCGGGCACGTCTTCGCCGGCTACTGGAACAGCGGGCACGCCCTCCCGTACGGGAGCTGGCTCGCCACCGGCGACATCGGGGAGCTCGACGCCGACGGGTACCTCACCATCACCGGCCGCAAGAAGGACCTGATCATCACCTCCGGCGGCAAGAACGTGGCCCCCGCACCCCTGGAGGACTGGCTGCGGGCCCACCCGCTGGTCGGCCAGTGCATGGTGGTCGGCGACAACCGGCCGTACATCACCGCGCTGATCACCCTGGAGCCCGACGGGCTGCAGCACTGGCGCCAGATGCACAAGAAGCAGGGCGTGCCGATGCGCGAGCTGGTGCGGGACGAGGAACTGCTGGCGGACCTCCAGCGGGCGGTCGACGAGGCGAACCGGCTGGTGTCGCGGGCCGAGTCGATCCGCCGGTTCGCCGTCCTGCCCCGCGATTTCACCGAGGCGCGCGGCCACCTGACCCCGTCGATGAAACTCAAGCGGGGCGCGGTCGCCCGCGACTACGCGGACCGCATCGAGGAGCTGTACCGGGGCCCGCGGGACGCCTAGCGGCGGGCCGAACGGGGCCGGCGAGCCGAGCAAGCCGGCCACCCCGAGCCGCCCGGCCCCCGCGCCGGCCCGAGCGGCCCGGCCCCCGTGCGGCGCCCGCCCGGCGCCCGCCCGGGGTCTGTCCGGCGTCCGCCCCGGCGCGGGTCTCCGGCGCGGGGCGCGCGTCCGGGGCGCCCGCCCGGGGGCGCCCGGCGGCCGTCCGGCCTCCGCCAGGGGTCGTTCGTCCGGCGCCCGTGCGGGGTCCATGCCGGCGCCCGCCCGGGGTCGTGACGGGGGTTCGCCGGGCGCCCGCGGCGGACCACGGCTGCGTCCGTCGGGCGGGTGGGCGGGAGGCGGTCTAGGGTGGCGGAGGGTCCGGGGGATCATCCGAGGAGGGTGCTGTGCACCGTTCCCCCGCCCCTGCCGTCGTGGCCGCCTGCGCCCTGCTCCTCGCCTCGCTGGTGGCCGCCCCGGCCCCCGGGCCGGAGCCTGCGCCCCCGTCCGTCGGCGACCTCCACGGCCGGCGCATCCGGTGGGGCGAGTGCCCCGAGCAGCCCGTCCCCGCCCGGATGCGGTGCGGGACCGTGGACGTACCGCTCGACCACGCCGCCCCGGCCAAGGGCACGGTCGCGGTGGCCCTGGCCCGGATCCCCGCCACCGACCGCGCGCGGCGCCTCGGCTCGCTCCTGCTGAACCTCGGCGGCCCCGGCAGCCCCGGCATCGCGGGCCTGGCCGCCGGCCACGCCGGGATCCTCGCCCGCCTCGGCGAGCGCTACGACCTCATCGCCTTCGACCCCCGCGGGGTCGGCCACAGCGAGCCCGTCTCCTGCGGCGGCTCCCAGCAGACCGGCGAGGGGGCCGCCGCCGACACCGCGGGGCTGCTGGCCGCCCTGCGCGCCGTGGCCGGGCGCTGCGCACTCGCCTCCGGCCCGGTCCTCCCGTACATGGGCACCGTCAACGTCTCCCGCGACATGGACGTGGTGCGCCGGGCCCTCGGGGACGAGAAGCTCAACTTCCTCGGCTTCTCCTACGGGTCCCGGCTCGGGGCCGTGTACGCCGCACAGTTCCCCCGGAGCACCGGCCGGATGGTCCTCGACGGCGTCGGCACCCTCACCCGACCGCTGGCCGCGCGGGCGCTCGTGGCGGCGCGCGCCCAGCAGCAGGCCCTCGACGGCTTCCTCGCCTGGTGCGCCACCCAGCGGGACTGCGTGCACGGGACGGACCCCCGCACCGCCGAGGAGAAGGTCGCCGCCCTGGTGGCGCGGCTCGACGCGCAGCCGCTGCTCCGCCCCGACGGCTCGTACGGGACCGGGCAGGACGCCGTGGCCGCGATCGCCGCCGCCGTGGACGCGCGGAGCCGGTGGCCCGCGCTCGCCCGGGCGCTGTCCAGGGCCGAGCGGGACGGGGCCCCGGCCGCCCTGCTGCAGCTCGGCGGCCCGACGGACCCGACGGGCCCGACGGCCCCTCGCGACGAGGCCGGGCCGGACGCCGCCGCAGCCCCGGTGCCCGCCGACAACGGCGCGGCCGCCCGGGTCGCCGTGAACTGCGCCGATGACCCCGACCGGTCGGGCGACCGGGCCACCGAGGCCGGCGTCGAGCAGGAACTGGCGGACCTGGAGGGCGAGTTCCGGAGCGCCTCGGAGATCTTCGGGCCGCTGCAGCTGACGGCCGTGCTCTCCTGCCACGGGCGGCCCGCCGGCACCGACTTCATCCGGCGGATCCACCACCCGGGCGCCCCGCGGATGCTTTTGGTCGCCGCCCGCGGCGACCCGGCGGCCCCGTACGCGTGGACGCGGGAGACCGCCGAGCGGCTGGGCTCGGCGGTGCTCGTGGACCACGGGGGCGACGGGCACACCGGCTACCCGGCCTCGCACTGCGTACGGGAGCACGTGGACCGCTTCCTGATCGACGGGCGGCTGCCGACCGGGACGCGGTCCTGCCCCGCCGAGGAGTGATCCCCCCGACGGGGCACGCCGGATCAGCAGTTGGCGTGCGTGGAGCGGCCCGCGAAGCGGTCCGCCAGCCAGTTCCCGGCCGCCGGGGAGTGCGTGATCACGCCGCTGACGTGCTCACCGACCCAGACCGTGTCGAGTTCGAGGTTCGCGCCCCGCGCCCCGCGCGCACCAGTCGGAGCGCAGCCGGCGGCCCACCCCGTACGGGATCAGCTCGTCGGCGAGCGCGTGGTACTGGTACACCGGCGCGGCCGGGGCGGTCCGCCCGAGCCTGCTCTGGTCCAGCCGGGCCCGCCAGTCCGGCTGGGCGAGCGGGTCGCGCGTGGTCAGGTCGGAGATCCGCTTGAACGAGCCGGCGATCGAATCGATCGCCACGCAGTTCTCCTTCATGCCCTCGACCAGCAGCCGGCCCGCCGGGTTGAGTTAGGAGTCCAGCTCGGGGAAGGCCGCGTCCTGTCCGGCTGCCGCCATGAAGATGAGTCCGGAGCCGTGGGAACCGTTGTTGAAGTCGGCCACCTCCAGCAGGTCGCCGGGGACCCCGCCGGTCGCCGTGCCCTTCACCTGGAGCTCCGGGGCGTACGAGCCCTGCAGCTCGGCGGCCCGGCTGCTGGCCTGGCCGCCCTGGAAGTAGCCCATGATGCCGACCGGGCCGGTCGCCGACAGGCCCGTCCCGGGCAGCCGCTGGGCCGCGCGCGCCGCGTCAGGCGGCGCGCGCCCCGCGGCTGCCCTGCGGCGTCCGCTCGGCGGACTCGGGCCCGCTGCGGGCGGGCCTCATGGGGATGAGGGTGCCGGTGGAGGGGATGAGGGGGGAGGAGGTGAGGGGGGCGGCGCCGATGGCGCTGGGGGCCACACGTATGGCTCCCACGGCAATGGCAGCCCTGAGGAGAGCGAGGCGGTGGATGCTGGTCATGGGTTCTCCTTCGCGCTGTGGGGAGCGGGGCCCGGTCGGCCGGGATGCGGAGGCCCGAGCCCGGTGCCTCCATTGGGCCCCGGTGGCAGTGACCCCGTCACGCCACTCGATCTCGTGGCTTGACAGCGGGCCGGGGACACGGCGAAGGGCCCCCACGACCTGCCTTCCCGACGTTTGCTAACGTCAATATCGATCAGTTCTTGACGACATGCTCGGGGGAGGAGTCATCGTGAACGCTGGGCCTGATATGGCGAGTTCGGCAGGGGCGGGCGGTCCCGCGGCAGATCTCACGGTGGACGGCGGCAAACTCAAAACGCTTGCCGCCGATCTCGACACGATGCAGGAAGTACTGAAGAAGCAGCTCCTGCGGATGGACGAGATCGTCGACCGCATCGAAGCGCGATGGCGCGGGCCGGCCTCGGAGGTGTACCGGGCCAGGCACCGTGCGGCGGCGGAGGACGCCGTGCACATCAGGGAGACCATGAAGCTGCTGGCCAAGGCTGTGCGCCTCAGCAAGGACGGATTCACCGCGCAGGAGCTCGAAACGCTGGACGCGTTCCGGCGCGTCCAGTCCTCCGCGGACGTTCAGGCGGAGACCGACGCCCTGTCCACGCCGAACACGGCGCCTGCGCCGCCGCCCGCGCCGCGCAGCCGCATCGCCGACCTGTGACCGGATCGAACGAGGGGGATTCATGCCGTCCGGCGACGACCACATAACAGCGGACTTCGCGACGCTCCAGGGCATGGCCGGGGATCTCGAGGAGATCCTCAAGACGCTCAACGAGCAGCTGGAACTGCTCTACGGGCGCGTCGAGAAGGTCGTCCTGACCTGGGACGGCGAGGCCCGCCGGACCTTCGTCGACCAGCTCGACAAATGGGACCGGTCCGCACAGGACCTGGAGGCCACCCAGGCCTGGCTGCACGACATCGTCGTGAACGGCCACGTCACCTACGCCGCCGCGCACCGGGCCGTGCTGCGTGGCTGGGGGGCCGCCTGATGGCCGGACCGCCCCCGCCCTCCCCGGCCGCGAACGGTGGATTCGACGTCCAGCCGGTGCACGTCCACCATGCGGCCGACCTGGTGAAGGAAGCCCAGTTCGCGCACGCCGAGCGGGCGTTCGTCCTGGTGGACGTCCTGAACAAGTACAACCAGTCCGCCGGCACCGGCCGGGGCGCCGACGCGTTCGCGGACGCCTACCAGGAAGTGACCGCGAAGTTCCTCGAGGCGTGGGGCCGCAGCGTGGTCAGCGCCGGCGGAGCCGCCGTCGGCCTGAACCACACCGCCAACAGCTACGTCCTGGCGGACTGGGAGGCGAGCGGCCGCAAGGGCGCGCAGCCGGCCCGGCAGCCGGAGCCGGTGGTCATCAACAAGCCTCCGCGCTACGGACCCGTCAACCCCGTCAAATGGACGGGCACCGGCGAGGACGTCGACTCGTGGTGGATCTCCGGCGTCATCGGTGAGTTCCCCGACTTCCTCGCGGACGTCATCCGGCCCGCCATCGAGGACGGCCTCCGCCTCGGCAAGGTCCACGAGATCACCCCGGGCATCAGGGACGACGAGGTCCGGGACATGGCCAAGGCGTGGAAGAAGCTCGGTTCCGAGGCCGTGAAGGCCTCGGACGAATTCAACACCGCCATCGCCGGGATCACCGACCCGAAGGACAAGGGCGAGTGGCAAGCCGCCATGCGGACCTTCGGCCAGACGATCTGGGGCACCACGGCGTGGGGCCGGCAGATGGACGCGCAGGGGAACCGGAGCCAGACGGGCCGCCAGTGGCGGACCACCAAGGACCAGCCGCCGTCCGGGCGGCGCCCCATCGTCGACGTCCTGAAGGAGACGGCGGAGAAGGTCGCCGAGATCCTGGAACACGTGTCCGACATCGGCGAGAAGACCAGGAAGTTCACCAGCCAAGCCGGCATCAACGCGGCCAAGGCCACGGCCTCGGAGCTCACCGACCTGAGTTTCACGAATCTGACCAAGCTGGCGGTCGGCGGGGTCGTCGGCCGGATCGTGCTGTCCTTCCGGTCCCACATGGACAAGTCGGGGTGTGACGCGGTCGTCGAGACCTACCACAAGGAGTTCACCGAGGCGGCGGTCAAGCTCAAGGCCCTCGTCCACGAGCTTGACTTCTCGATCACGAGCGCCCCGACCTACCAGGCGGAGATCGCCCGCGCCCACAGCTTCGGCGGCCGCGCGCTCAACGAGTTCAAGAAGGAACACCGCTGGCAGCTCGCCGGGGAGAGCCAGATCCCGTACATGTACTCGCTGGACCTGGCGACGAACGAGGGGCTGAACGGCGCCCACACCATCGACAAGCACGTCGGCAAGACGGACGAACAGCTCCACCAGCGGATCAAGGACGAGCAGCGCGCGAACGGCAAGTACGACATCCTCACCTCCTCGTCCTTCCGGGATCTGGAGTCGGCGCAGAAATACACTCAGTACAACGTCCGACAGAACACTTCGGTGATCCAGGACTGGCTCAAGAACCCACCGCCCGCGAAGGACCTGCACATCGACGTCCCCTCGGTCCCGCTTGAGGGCCCGCTCAACGGGTCTGCCTCGACCGGTCGGACCGTCGTGGCGGACAAGGACACCGGCACGATCGCGCCCGCCCGGGACACCCTCGGCGTGACCTCGCATCTCAAGTACGACGCGAACCTGAACCCGCCGTTCGTCGTCTACACCTCGGCGCCCTCGTAGGGGAACGGATGATGGAACCCCTGACCTCGGAATCCCGGGCGGACGCACTCGGCCCGTACGGGTCGAGAGCCGGCCTGCGAAGCCATCTGACGACAGGAAGCTGATGCGGCAAGATCTGAATGCGGAAGCATGGGCCGACGCGCTCAAGCTGTACACGTGGGTCAGCACGTTCGTCGGCGTCGCTCCGCGCGAGCACGACGAGTGGTGGCTCGATGTGGGGGCGGTCATGCGCCTGGAGACCCGGGACCCGCGGGGCTGGGAATCCATCGACCCCTACGAGGGCGAGGACGAGCGCCTGGAGGATCCGCTGTTCCCGTGGCTGGAGACGCCCTCCACACCCGCGGATGCGGAACGTTACCGGGGGCGGGTGGACGAAATCCCCAGGTCCTCGGTGCGGTCACTGATCGTCCTGCTCGGAGCCGGAACGAGCCGCACGGACGTCTCCAGGTCACCGGGGTGGGAGGAACACAGGCCGCAGACGGAACGCCGGGCCGAAGCGATCCTGTCGCGCTTCCCCGACGGCACCCGCTTCTACACCAACCTCGGCTGGAAGAGCGACCACCCGGACTTCTGCGAACAGCCCTTCCGGACCCACGACCCCTTCAGCCGGTACGACTGGGACGCCGGACTGATCGCCGTGAACGACGACGAAGTCGCCGTGCTCTGGAACTTCCTGTCCACCTGACCAGACCGCCGAACCGGGAAGACCACGTGCTCACCAGATCCGCCACATACCCCGACCGGGAAACCGCCCAGTGGGCCGCCCAGCAGGTCGTCACCCGCAACGAGCAGGCCATCCACCGCTGGCTCGCCCAGGGCACCCGCCCCCGGCTCACCATCGAGGCCGCATGGCCCTCGCGCGAGGAGCCGGTCGGCCGCGTCCTGATCCAGGCCATGGCGCTCGCCGGACGCGGGGCCGTGGACGTGCGGGCCGCGCGGGTGGTGCTGCGGCGCGAGCCGACGAGCCCGCTCGGCTTCGTCGTGCACGGCAACTTCCCGATCTACCTGTAGAGGCACAGGCCCATGTCCATGAAGCCCCTGGAGTTCGACCGCCACTACGGCGAACTCGACCAGGTGATCAGCGCGTACGCCGGCCTCGCCGCCGACGACACCCCCGACCGGCCGGGCCAGGCCCTCACCGCCTACCTGCGCCACACCTGGCACACCCGCCCCTGGGCCCTGTCGGTCGCCGAGCAGCAGCTCCGCACCTACGCCCGCAACCCGCCCGGCCGGCTGCGGCTGCGGCTCGGAGAGTTCTACCCGGTCCCGGACATCGGGCTGCCCGAGGCCGAGATCCAGCAGTGGCTGCTGGTGCTCGCCGACCACATCAAGCAGAGCATCGAGGAAGGCCGGGTCCCGCCCCCGGCGGCGCTGCCCGAGACGCACTGGGAGTGGCACGCCCGCTACCCGGAACTCGGCCAGTTCCTCGGCGGCTGGTTCTCGCAGGACATGCCCGCGGAATTCGAGGACCACGAAGCCGCCGTCGACGACTACGCCGGCTCGGCCGACCCGACCCTCGTGGCACGCCTCGTCGGCGAGGTGCGCGAACTGCTCGCCCTCGGCCTGGAGGAGGTCGACTACGCGGTCGGCATCGCCGAGCTGGGCATGGAGGTCGACCTGCCGGTCCCCTACGCGCCGAGCGCCTGGCTGGCCGTCGTGGCCCAACAGCTGGCCCGGTTCCGCCCCGAGTACGGCGCCCCGGCCGGGCAGCCGGATCCGGAAGAGACGGCTTAGCCGCCCGACGCGATCCTGTAGCCCCCCGGGGTCGTGCCCGTCCAGCGGCGGAAGGCCCGGCGGAAGGCCGTGTCCTCCGAGAAGCCCAGCCGGGCCGCCAGCTCCGCGATCGGCTCCCCGCTCTCCGCCAGCCCCGCGATCGTCTACACCTCGGGCACGACGGGCCTGCCGAAGGGCTGCCGCCTCACCCACGGGAACCTGGGCGCCGTCCAGGACGCCACCCTCCCCCTGATCACCCTCGACGCGGACGAGATCACGGCCTGGGCGGCGCGCGAGGGCCTCGACCCGGGCCCGACCCCGTCCACGCACCCGGCGGTCCACGCCCTCATCGAAGCGGCGGTGGCCGAAGCCAACGCCACGCTCTTCCGCCCGGCCCGCATCCGCGCCTTCCACGTCCTCCCGGAGGACTTCACGACGGCCGCGGGCACCCCGACCCCGACCCTGAAACTCCGCCGCGCGGCAGTGGCGGAGCGGTACGCGGAGGTGATCGCGGGGTTGTACGGGGAGTGAGGGCGGGGCGAGGGGGAACCGGCACGGGGAGGGGCGGCGTCCACCTGTGCGCAAGATCGACAGCGGATCCGAAGGAGTTCGGCATGACCGGCACGGCCACACGGTACCTCTATCTCGTCCGGCACGGCGAGGCATTGCCGGACGAGAGCGGGCTGACGGAAGACGGGCGACGGCAGGCCACGCTGCTCGGCCGCCGCCTCCAAGGGATTCCGCTCGCCGCTGTCCATCACGGCCCGCTGCCCCGGGCCGAGCAGACCGCACGCTTGATCGGCGACCAGCTGAAGAACGTTCCCCTGCACTGCTCGGAAGCCGCCGGCGACTACGTTCCCCACATGCCGCAGCGGGAGGAACTCCCGGCAGAGTCGGCAGACTTCTACCTCCGCTTCCTCGAAGGCGCCTCCGCCGAGGAGCGGGAGCACGGACCCGTGCTGGTCCGGCAGGCGATGGACCTGTTCACCGGTCCGGTGGACGGCGACGAGGACCGGCACGAACTGGTCGTCACGCACAACTTCCTGGTCGCCTGGCTCGTCCGGGACGCCATGTACGCACCGAAGTGGCGCTGGCTCGGCCTCAACCACGCCAACGCCGCGCTGACGGTCATCCGGTACGCACCCGGCCGGCCCGCCTCCGTCCTCGTCTCCAACGACATGCGCCACCTGCCCGCCGAACTGCGCTGGACGGGCTTCCCGCCCGAGTTGCACATCTGAGTCCACCCGCCGCACCCCCACCTCCCACCCCGCGTTACGCCCCGCCCCGGGCGGGTATCTGCCTCCGCGGGAGAGGGGAGGGGCGTGGTGCGAGCTGCTGCCGTGCGGAAGTGGGGGCGGGGGGCGGCCGGGGCCGGGGCGGTCGTGACGCTCGCGGTGGCCGGGTGGCTGGTGTGGCTGCTGCCCGGGCCGCAGATGGCGGCGGTGTTCGGCTTCGGTCCCGTGGACGGGGTCGTCTCGATCCACAGGTGCTACGAGGCCGCCGACGCCGAGGGCTACGCGACGGGCACCGACTGCACGGGCTGGTTCACCCCCCCGGCGGTCCGGGGAGCCGGGGCGCGAGATCGTGCTGGACACGGCCGACGAGGAGTACCGGTCCGGTACCGAGGTGGAGGTCAGGACGGCGCGGGGAAAGGCCTACGAGCTGTCGGGGAGCGCCGTGTTCAACTTCAGCACCGCCACGGGCCTGCTCCTCGTGCCGTTCCTGACACTGGCGTCCTGGTTGTTCTCCTGCGCCCGCCACGGCAGGGTCGAGGAGGGCGAGCTCTACTTCCTCGCGGCCATGGCCGGACTGTTCGCCGCCATGGTGCTGGGTGCGCTGGCCGGGACGCTGGTCGGGATCGGCACGTTCATCTTCTGACGCCTTCGCCGCTCTGTGCCCGCTCCAGGTCGTCGAGGATGCGTTGGAACGGCCTGCGCAGGACCACGGCGACGGGGCTGGAGTCGGCGTGGGCGTAGGCGGCGAGGGCGATGCGGGCCCTGGCCAGGGCGGGCAGGCCGCCGTGGCCGTCGCCGGCGGCCAGGGAGTCCGCGACGGCCTGTGCCGTGGCGGCGGCGAGTCCCGGCAGGTGGTCGCCGGCGCGGGTGAGGTCGGCGGCGAGGTCGTCCCGGCCGATCCCGCCTGCCGGACCTACTCCGGCAGGCGGTTCGCGGTGATCCCGTCCAGGAAGGCGGTCCAGCTGCCGGGGGCCACCGACAGGTGGGGGCCGGCCGTCACCTTGGAGTCGCGGACGTGGATGGTGGCGGGGCAGGCGGCGACCTCGACGCAGTTGCCGCCCTCGCCGTCGCTGTAGCTCGACTTCCGCCAGTCGAGCGCCACTTCGACGCACTCACCGCCCTCGCCGCTGCTGTAGCTGCTCTTGAACCAGGCCAGGTCGGTGGTGTTCATCCTGCTTCTCCCAGCATCTTCTCGATCAAGGCGAAGGATTCGTCGGGCGCGAGCGCCTGTGCCCGGATGATCCCATAGCGCTCGGCCATGACGCGTACCTGATCAGGGTCGGTGATCAGGTGGGGTTTGCCGTAGGCCTCGTGGTAGGCGATCTGCTGACGGCCCTTGGGGTGGAGCAGGGTGAACGAGCCATCCATCGCGGCATGAGCACCGCGCCTGTACGGCATCACCTGCAGTTCCACCGTGCGCAACTGGCCGATGTGCAGGAAGCGTTGCAGCTGCTCGCGGTGGACCTCCGGGCCGCCCACCGTTCGTTCCAACAGGTTCTGGTCGAGCACGAAGCTGAAGGTGGGGGAGGGCCAGCGCTCGAAGACCTGCTGGCGGTCCAGCCGGTCCCGCACCCGCTTCTCGATCGTCTCCTCGTCCAGGAGCGGGCGGCGCTGCGTGAAGACCTCACGGGCGTGGCGCTCCGTTTGCAGCAGACCCGGCACGCCCTGGTGTCCGTACGCTGGAGGGCCTGGGTGACGGCCTCCGCCTTCGCATAACTCCGGAACCAGTCCGGATGCCGTGTCCGGGCCCGCTTCAGCGCCTCCTTGACCTCCGGGATCGCCACCAGCAGGACCCCTCGCGCCTGGAGCATGCGGTCCGCTCGTTCCAGGAGGTCCGGCTGGGGGGTGCGGACGCCGCGTTCGATCGCGCCGATGAGGTCCTCGCCGACGTTCAGGCGGGTGGCGAGTTCCTTCTGGAGGAGGCCGGCCGCCTCGCGGAGGGTTTTGATCTGTTTGCCCAGGGCGCGGAACAGGTGGGCCGTGCCGTCCGCCTCCACCGGGCGTTCGGGGCGTTCTTCGCGGTCTGACAGGTCGTTCATCGGCTGAACCGCCCTCATCCGTACGGGCCGTACACGAACAGGCCGACGTCCCTGCGGATCACCGTCGTAGCGCCGCCGTCACTGGAAAGCGTAAGGCGCGGTCGCCACGCTCGGTGAGGTGACGACCGAATTGAGTGACATGGCACTGGCCTTCCGGCAGCGGTTCAGTTCGACGTGCCGCGGGGCCCGGCTCGCCCGGCGGCTCGCGCAGGCGCAGCTGGCCTTCTGGGGCGTGCCCTACGGCTGCGCGCTCTCCGACGACGTGGGGCTCGTCGTCGGGGAGCTCGCCGCCAATGCCGTACTGCACGGGCGGGTGCCGGGGCGGGACTTCGAGCTGCGGATGGGGTACGACGGAGGGCAGAACGTGCGCGTTGCGGTCAGTGACACCCGGGCCGACGCGAGGCCGCCGGGAGAGCCGCCGGTGGTCGATCCGTGGTCGGCGGAAGGCGGGCGGGGGCTGCTGGTGGTGCAGGCGCTGGCGCGGGAGTGGGGCGTGGCGCCGAGGGGGCCGGGGAAGACCGTGTGGGCGCACCTGACGGGCACGGGCTCGGGCACGGGTGCCCGGTGACCCTCCACGGCGCGGCGCGGCGCGACCTACGGCGCGGGGCCGGGGGCCGTGGGGTCGGAGGCCGGGTGGGCGCGGGCTGCGGCCGGTGCCCTCCGGGCGGGCGTTCGATCGCGAAGGCCTCGGTCGTTCCCGAGACCTGTCTCAAGATCGTCGACGATCGCGTGGATCCTATGATCTGTCCATGATCCAAGGAGAGTTGGTACGGCTTCGCGCACTCCGTGCGCAGGACGCGGAGCATCACGTTCGGTGGCGCAACGATCCGGAGGTGGTCCACTGGGCCACCGGCGGCGACCCGTGCTTCGGCCCGGTCACGGCGGAGGCCGTCGAGCTCGGGTTCGAGACGTTGCTGCGGTTGAGCCCGAGGGAGTCGGCCGTCTTCACGGTCGAGGATCTTGCGGACGGCACGGTGATCGGCATGGTGGACTACCGCGACCTGGATCCCTTCGCCGGGCTGGCCACGGTCGGGGTCACCATCGGCGAGCGGGACCGCTGGGGCCGTGGCCATGGCTCCGATGCGCTGCGACTCCTGGTGGGGCATCTGTTCGGGGCCTTCGGGCTGCACCGGATCGAGCTCGACACCTGGAGCGGCAACGAGCGGGCCGTCCGCGCCTTCACCAAGGCGGGCTTCCGCGCGGAGGGCCGGCGCCGGTCCGCCCTGCTGGTGGCGGGCAAGCGCTACGACACGGTGCTGTTCGGGATGCTGCGTGAGGAATGGCCGGACGCCGCGGGCCCGGCCTGACCGGCAGGGGCCCGCCAGGGGGCAAGGGCGTCCTTGAGCAGGCGTCAGTTCGGGCTTGCCGGCGCTGCTGACGGCGGCGACGGCTCGTGCGTGCCGCCCCCACGCGCTCGCGGCAGTGGCGCGGGTCACGCAGTCACCTGCCGTGGGTGGCTGAATACGGATGACAGTGGCTGGCTCGCGGGGGATGATGATCGACGTCTGTTCGAGTTCGCGTGCGCCCGACTGACGCTGGGGGAACAGAACGTCTACCAGTCGTGCGGCGCCGCGACCGGCGTGACTCCCACGTCACTTCTGGCTTGAAGGAAACCCTTCTGGTGCGTTCCACTCGTGCGACGGTCCTGCTGACCGCAGGTCTCGTCACTCTTCTCGGCGTTCCGTCCGCCGCGGCCGCCGAGGCCCCGCCCTCGCTCTATGTGAACAACTACGCAGGCTCCTCCTGCGCGGACGGCGGCCCCGGCTCGCAAGCCGTGCCCTTCTGCACCATCTCGGCGGCGGCCAAGGTCGTGGCGCCGGGCCAGACCGTGCGGATCAAGACGGGCAAGACGTATGCCGAGGCCGTCACCATCGACCGCTCCGGCGCACCGGGCAAGCCGATCAGCTTCGTGGCCGACGGGCCGGTGGGCAATCCGGTGAGCCTGGGCACGGAGGCGCTCACCATCAGCGGTGCCTCGCACGTGATGGTCCGCGATCTGAACGCCAACGGCGGCATCAGGGTCAACCGGTCCTCCGATGTCGAGCTGGAGCGGATCAGAACGATCGGCTCGACGACCGGGGCGTCCTTGGTGGTCGGCGAAGCGAGCACGGACGTGCGCGTCAGCCGGGCGGTGCTGTACGGCGTCCGGATCGAGGGCGGCGCCCAGCGCACCGTACTCAGCCGCAACGAGATCCACGGCTACAAGCAGGAGCCGCTCGCCGTGGTGGACGCCCCCGGCACCGTCATCACGAACAACACGTTCTCACTCGGCTGCGGCACGGCCGTTTCACTCAGCGGCGGTTCGTCCGGCTCCGCCGTGTTCAACAACGCGATCAACGCCAAGTACCTGTCCGGTCCGTGCGACACGGTTCCGGGGCGCGGCGGTATCGCGGTGTCGCAGAGCGCGGCGGCCGGCACCCGCTCCGACTGCAACCTGATCGCCGGCGATTTCCAGGCCGGACAGGTCTACAAGTGGGGCGGCGCCGCCTACCAGGACCAGGCGGCGTTCCACGCGGCGACGGGCCAGGGCGGTCAGGACATCGTGGTCCCGTCGTCCGAGGAGATCGGCACGAAGGCCGTCGACTCCGCGGACGCGACGGCACCCGGCGTGCTGCTCACCGACTCCCGGGGGTATCCGGTCGCGGACGACCCGCGGGTGCCCAACACCGGCAAGGACGGCGGGTACCTCGACCGCGGCGCGCGCGAGGGCCAGGACTGGCTGGAGAGCGTCAAACTGGAGCTCGACCAGCCCTGGGCGCCGGCCGGCACCGTCGTGAAGGCGACGGCCACCGCGGTCAGCGCGTGGTCCGGTCCGCTCACCTACCACTTCGCGTTCGGTGACGGGTCCGCCCCGGTCGTCACCAAGGAGCGCACCGCCACGCACGTCTACAGCGCGCCGTGCGAGTGCACGGCCACGGTGACCGCGTACAACGACGCCAACCTGCAGGCCGGCGCCGGGTACAAGGCCAAGGTGACCGCGCCCGGTCCGCTGACGGCCGGCTTCACCTCCAAGCCGTTCCTGCCGAGCGCCGAGGACCCGAGGGCGTACGTCGCCCCGCTGACGGTGGAGGTCGACCCGAGCACCTCCGCCGCACCGTGGCCCGTCCAGCAGGTGGACGTGGACTTCGGTGACGGCGCCAAGGAGCGGGTGTCCGCCCTGGAGCCCGTCCGGCACGCCTACGCGCAGCCCGGCGAGTACAAGGTGACCGTGAGCCTCAAGGACGCCAAGGGCGCCACCTCCACGGTCGGCCGGACCGTGCAGGTCGCGTACGCCGCGTCGGGCTACGTGCCCGTGGCCCCGTTCCGCGCCCTGGACACCCGTAGCGCCAACACCCCGGTGCAGGCCGGCACCGCCATCCCCGTGAGCCTGCCGATCGTCTACTACAGCTCGGGCCCCCACCACACGGCCGGGGCGACCGCGGTCGTCCTGAACGTGACCGTGACCGGCGCCACCCAGGACACCCACCTGAATGTCTGGCCCTCGGGCCAGCCGCGCCCGTCGACCTCGAACGTGAACGTCCGTGCGGGCGGCACCTCGTCCAACACCGTCACCGTGCCCGTCGGCGCCGACGGCAAGGTCCTCGCCCAGCTCAACGCCGGCCAGGGGCACGTCGTCGTCGACTTCGTCGGCTACTACCAGCCCAACACCGGGCAGAGGTTCTACCCGGTCACCCCGACCCGTCTCGCCGACACCCGCACCGCGGGCGGCGCGCTGGGCACCGGCCAGACCCGGACCGTCAAGGTGGCGGGTGTGAGGAGCATTCCGCCGGACGCCGCCGCCGTCGCGCTCAACCTGACCAGCACCGGCGCCACGACCGACACGCACGTGATCGCCTACCCGGACCCGGCGAAGCGCCCCACCACCTCGAACCTGAACCCGGAACCGGGCAAGGACAAGTCCAACCAGGTCATCGTCCCGGTCGGCCCGGACGGCACCATCACCCTCTACAACAATGCCGGCTCCACCGACCTCGTCCTCGACGTGGTCGGCTACTACCACCAATGGGGCGGCGGGGCGCTCTTCACCCCGGTCGTTCCCAAGCGGCTCGCCGACACCCGCACCACCGCCAAGCTCGCCCCCGGCGAGACCAGCACCGTCGCCGGCCTGCCGGCCCATGCCGTCGGCGCGGCCCTGAACGTCACCGCGACCGAGACCACCGGCGCCGGCTTCCTCACCGTCCACGGGTACGGGACCGCCCGCACGGACGCCAGCAGCCTCAACACCCGTCCCGGCGAGACCGTCCCCAACCACGTCATCACCCCCGTCGGGGACGGCAAGGTCAGCATCTGGAACAGCTGGGGCGGCAGCAACCACGTGATCACCGACCTGTTCGGCTACTTCACCCAGGGCTAGCCGGCCCGGGAACACCCGTAACCCCCGTAACACCCGCAGCACACCGGAGCCCCGGCCCCCGCCCACCGCGGAGGCCGGGGCTCCGGCCGTTCGGCGCTCCGATCCGAAACCGGTGCCCATCGGGGCAATACGGGCGAGGAGTTGGGTTCTCTGTGCGTTCGGTCATGAGACCGTGGTGAAGCCGAGACGAATGGTGTGTCACATCTGCCGGGCGGACGGCGAGTCGGGTGCGAATACCTGATAGACAGTGGATATTCACGGCTAGACCGGCCGTACACCTTTGACGGCTCCTGGGGGGATCGCCGCACTGTGAAGCCGCTTCACCGTCACCTCGTCAACACCTCGCGCAAGGTCCTGTGCACGGCCGCCCTCGCGGCCAGCCTGACCACCGCCGCGGTCGTGACCAATCCGTCGACCGCCGACGCGGGCGAGTCCGAGCCGACTCCGGACAGCCCGCAGGCCACCGACCGCGGTGACGCCCGGCTGGACCTGCCCGACATCGTCGCGGACCCGCCGCCCGCCGGCGCGGGTACGCAGGAGGGGGCCAGCGGGATACCCGCCACCGCCCTCGACGCCTATCACCGCGCCGAGCTCTCGGTGGCGGCCGCGCTCCCCGGCTGCAAGCTGCCCTGGCAGCTGCTCGCGGGCATCGGCCGGGTCGAGTCCGTCCACGCCTCCGGCTACGGGCTCAAGGCCGACGGCTACACCGAGAAGCCGATCCGCGGCCCCCGCCTCGACGGCAACGGCTTCGCCGAGATCCGGGACACCGACAAGGGCGAGTTCGACGCGGACGCGGTGTACGACCGCGCCGTCGGCCCGATGCAGTTCATCCCGTCCACCTGGGCCACCTGGGGCGCCGACGGCAACGGCGACGCCAAGCGCGACCCGAACAACATCTACGACGCGGCGCTGGGCGCGGGGCTCTACCTGTGCGCGGGCGACCGGGACCTGTCGGACCAGGCCAAGCTCGACGCGGCGATCCTCAGCTACAACAACTCCCGCGAGTACGTGAACACCGTGCTCGGCTACATGCGGCAGTACCAGAACGGCGGCGCCGCCGAGGTCCCGAACCCGCCGGCCGGGAGCTACCCGCCCCAGCAGCCGGGCACCACGCTGCCCACCCCGCGGCAGACCCCGGTCACGCCGACCCCGAAGCCCAAGCCGACGCCGACCCCGACGCCGACCCCCACCCCGACGCCCACGCCGACCCCGACCCCGACTCCCACTCCGGAGAAGCCGGCCCCGCACCTGCAGGATCTGACGCTGCTCGACGGGCCCGGGCTGACGGCCGAGGCCGGCGCGGCCTTCACCGTGATCCCGAAGGTCAAGCTGGTCCTGAGCGACGGCAAGCCCGCCGCCGACCGCGAGGTGATCTTCGCGGTCGAGGAGGACACCACCGGCGGCACGCTCTTCGGGGCGGAGAAGTCCCTGGTGATCAAGACGGGCGCCGACGGCATCGCCGCCGCGCCCGGTCTGAAGGCGGGCACAAAGGCGGGCACCTTCACGCTGCGCGCCTCCGCCTACGACACCACGACCAGGCTCACGGTGAACGTCGAGGGCCGCGTCACGGTGACGGTCGCCGACAAGCTGGCCCGCCCGGAGGGCTCGAAGCCCCTGGAGGCGGTCGCCGGTACGAGCCTCACGGGCGTGCAGGTCCTCGCCACGGCCGCCGGCAAGGCCGTCGCCGGTACGGAGGCCGTCGCCGACCTGGTCGTGAAGGACGCGGACGGCAAGTGGGTCCCGGTGGACCCGGCGACCGCGAAGGGTCCGTACTTCAAGGACGAGGACGGCAAGAAGGTCTTCGGCCGGGTGCTGCCCAAGACGGGCGCCGACGGCAAGATCGTCCTGCCGGACCTGTTCACCACGGACGTGCCCCCGGGCACGTACTCCCTGCGTCTGACCACCAAGGAGAACGTGACCCTGATCCTGGACATCAAGATCACGGCCCCCGCCCAGCAGCCCCCGGCCTAACCCGGCCCCCCCCGGCCTAACCCGGCCCCCCCCGGCCTAACCCGGCCTAACCCGGCCCCCCCGGCCTAACCCGGCCCTCCGGCCGGCACCGGCGAACCGTCTCCGGCCGGCCGGCCGAGGCGGATCGGTACCGGCCCGCCCGGTCCGCCCCCGGCGGGCCCGCGGCCGGGCCCCGGCTCGTACGGCAGTGGCCCTCGGCACCGTCCCACGGTGCCGAGGGCCACTGCCGTACCCCGCCCCCACCCCGGGAGGGAAAAGGCAGGAGCCCTGCCGCTCTGCTCGCGCAGAGGTGACAGGGCTCCTTGGGTACTGCTTTTCCAACCCGCGATGAGGTTGGCCCAGGCGACTAGGCCGGGGTGACGTTCTCCGCCTGCGGGCCCTTCGGACCCTGCGTGACGTCGAAGTTCACCATCTGGTTCTCCTCGAGGGAGCGGAAGCCAGAGGCGTTGATCGCGGAGTAGTGGACGAAGACATCCGGGCCGCCGCCGTCCTGGGCGATGAAGCCGAAGCCCTTTTCAGCGTTGAACCACTTCACGGTTCCGGTAGCCATGAGCCCTCCTATGGGCCAAAGGGTCGCCCTGCTCCAGAACCTGCTAAGAAGTCTGAAAACTACAAAAGCCTGCGGGTCACATTCTCCGCAGGCCTCGTACTGCAAGGGAAACCAAACTGCAACTTGCGTCGAGCCTAGCACGCACCCTGCGGCGGAGACCAGAGGGAAAGATCACGTCACCCGGACGTTTGAGACCCGCCCGAAGGCTGACGCGGAGACGGGGACTAGTCTCGCGATGTGGACGTCTACCGCAGCCGGCCCCGCGTCGGCCACATTCAGTTCCTGAACTGCCTTCCCCTCTACTGGGGCCTGGCCAGAACCGGCACGCTGCTGGACCTGGAGCTGACCAAGGACTCCCCCGAGAAGCTCAGTGAGCGCCTCGTCCAGGGGGACCTGGACATGGGCCCGATCACCCTCGTGGAGTTCCTGCGCAACGCCGACCAGCTCGTCGCCTTCCCCGACATCGCGGTCGGCTGCGACGGTCCCGTGATGTCCTGCGTGATCGTCTCGCAGGTGCCCCTGGAGCAGCTCGACGGCGCCCGCGTCGCCCTCGGCTCCACCTCCCGCACGTCCGTGCGACTCGCTCAGCTGCTGCTTTCCGAGCAGTACGGGGTACGGCCCGACTACTACACCTGCCCGCCCGACCTGAGCGTGATGATGCAGGAGGCGGACGCGGCCGTACTGATCGGCGACGCCGCGCTGCGCGCCTCCCTCCACGACGCACCCCGGCTCGGGCTGACCGTCCACGACCTGGGGCACATGTGGAAGGAGTGGACCGGACTGCCGTTCGTCTTCGCCGTCTGGGCCGCCCGCAAGGACTACCTCGCCCGTGAGCCCGGCGTCGTCCGCGAGGTCCACGAGGCCTTCCTCGCCTCCCGGGACGTCTCCCTGGAGGAGGTCACCAAGGTCGCCGAGCAGGCGGCCCGCTGGGAGGCCTTCGACGCGGACCTGCTGGAGCGGTACTTCACGACGCTCGACTTCCGCTTCGGCCCCGATCAGCTGGCCGGCGTACGGGAATTCGCACGCCGTACGGGACCCACGACGGGGTATGCCGCGGATGTCGCCGTGGAGCTGCTGAGCTCGGTGGTCCAGGAGTGCTGACCGGGTTTACCGGGCGGTAGTCCATTGGGCCGGACGGGCGAATGCGAAGTTTCCCGGGAATTCACGCCTTTTTGCATTTCTGATCGCGGAAGGGAAATGCAGAAGGGTGACGGGGCCCTTCCCCGCGCCCGCACGGCCTAGGCTGCTGCTCGAACGGGTGGCACAAGGTGCCCGGGATCACGGGGAATTGGGGGACGCGATGCAGCCGCTCGAAGCCGGTGAGCCGCGGACCATCGGCGCCTACCGGCTGCTCGGCCGGCTCGGCGCGGGTGGCATGGGCCGGGTCTACCTGGGTCGCAGTGCGGGCGGCCGGACCGTCGCCGTCAAGATCGTGCACCCGCATTTCGCCGCCGACGAGGAGTTCCGGGCCCGGTTCCGCCGCGAGGTGGAGGCGGCCCGGCGGGTGGGCGGCGAGTGGACCGCTCCGGTGCTGGACGCGGATCCGGAGGCTCCGGTGCCGTGGGTGGCCACCGGGTACGTGGCAGGGCCCTCCCTGGACCGCGCGCTGGCCGCGCACGGGCCCCTCCCGGAGAACTCCGTACGGGCCATCGGCGCGGGTCTGGCCCGTGCCCTGGTCGCCGTGCACGGGCTGGGCCTCGTCCACCGGGACGTGAAGCCGTCGAACGTGATGCTCACCCTCGACGGGCCGCGGCTGATCGACTTCGGGATCGCGCGGGCCACCGACGGCACCGCCTCGCTCACCTCCACCGGGGTGTCCGTCGGCTCGCCCGGCTACATGTCGCCCGAGCAGATCCTCGGCAAGGGCATCACCGGGGCGGCCGACGTGTTCTCGCTCGGCGCGGTCCTGGCCTTCGCGGCGACCGGGCAGCCGCCCTTCACCGGGGACAACTCGGCCACCCTCCTCTACAAGGTGGTGCACGAGCCGCCCGAGCTCGGTGCGGTGCCGGCCGGCGAGCTGCGCGAGCTGATCGCGGCCTGCCTGGCCAAGGCGGCCGCCGACCGGCCGTCCCCGGAGGCGGTCGCGGCGGCCCTCGGCGGGGCGCTGGGCGCCCCCGGCTGGCTTCCCGCTCCCCTGGTGGAGCAGGCCAGCCGGGCCGCGGTGGCGCTGCTGGACCTCGACGCCGATCCTGCCGGGGGCGGGTCCGCGGTTCCGGGCGGCGTCGGCTTCGGTGCTCCCGACCCGTCGTACGGGGGCCGGGGCGCCGGCGCGGGCGCCCCGTCGGGGCCGGTGCCGTTCACCGCCGCCTCCTACGGAGGGGCCGCCGGCGTCGGCTTCGGCCCGCCCGGGGCGTCCTCCGCGGGCCCGGGGCCGGCCGGCCCGTACGGCTCCGCCGGTTCGGGCGCCGGGGTGTTCGGGGCCCCGACCGAGAGCGCGGGCTCGAGCGGGGGCCCGTACGGGTCCCCGGCCCCGACCGCCGGCGGTGTGCTGCCCGGGCAGCGGACCGCCTCGGAGACGCCGGGGAAGCAGGTCACCGTCAGCGCGGCCGGCCGCCGCTTCAGCTGCACGCTCGTCCTCGCCGCGGCGGCCGCGCTCGCGGTGCTGACCGGCGGCCTGTACGGGATGGGGCTGCTGCCCGGACAGGGCGAGAAGGAGAAGGACCTCGCCGACGGCGGGCCCCGCGCCTCCTCCTCGGCGCCCGCGCCGGGGGACCCGGCGCCCAGCTCCTCCCCGGCCGCTCCGAGCGGGAGCGCGTCGCCGCCCAAGGGGACCCGGGGCGACGTCCCCAAGGAACTCATCGGGACGTGGAAGGGCACGGTCACCACCGCCCGGCTCGGCGTCTCCACCGAGTTCGAGATCACCATCAAGGGCGGAAGGACCGGCGAGGTCGTCGCCCGGGACAAGTCGGTCCTCGCGGTCCTCGGCACCGACTGCAGCGGAGACTGGAAGCTCTCCTCCGCCACGGACCGTTCGCTCGTCCTGGACACCTCGGGCGGCACCAACCCGGCTCCCGGGGTGTGCTCCAACGGCTCCGCCGACGAACGCTTCACCCTCAACGCCAACGGGACCCTCCACTACAAGTCGGGCGACAGCCCGGCCGGGAACCCCGAGGGCGACCTGACCCGAAGCCCGTGACGGGGCGCGGGAACCCCTGGCGTAGGCTGGATCGGTCCGGACCTTGACACAGACACACCGCCGAAAGGTGACTCACCGGTGACCGACCAGGCCGTTCTCCAGTCTGTCCTCGACCGCGCCGCCGCGGGGGGCCGGATCACCAAGGAAGAGGCGCTCGACCTCTACCGCCACGCGCCGCTGCACGCGCTCGGCCAGGCGGCCGACGCGGTGCGCCGCCGCCGCTACGCCGGTACCGAGCACATCGCGACGTACATCATCGAGCGCAACATCAACTACACGAACGTGTGCGTCACGGCGTGCAAGTTCTGTGCCTTCTACGCGGCCCCCAAGGACGCGAAGAAGGGCTGGTCCCGCGACCTCGACGACATCCTGCGCCGCTGCGCGGAGACCGTGGAGCTCGGCGGCACGCAGATCATGTTCCAGGGCGGGCACCACCCGGACTACGGCGTCGAGTACTACGAGCACCACTTCTCCGCCATCAAGAAGGACTTCCCGCAGCTGGTCATCCACTCCCTCGGCGCGTCCGAGGTCGAGCACATGGCCCGCATCTCGGGCGTCTCGGCGGAGGAGGCCATCCAGCGCATCCACGCGGCCGGCCTCGACTCCTTCGCGGGCGCCGGCGCCGAACTGCTGCCGGAGCGGCCGCGCAAGGCGATCGCCCCGCTCAAGGAGTCCGGCGAGCGCTGGCTGGAGATCATGGAGATCGCCCACAAGCTGGGCGTGGAGTCCACCTCCACCATGCTGATGGGCACCGGCGAGACCAATGCCGAGCGCATCGAGCACATCGCGATGATCCGGGACACGCAGGACCGTACGGGCGGCTTCCGCGCCTTCATCCCGTACACCTACCAGCCCGAGAACAACCACCTCAAGGGCCGCACCCAGGCGACGATCTTCGAGTACCTGCGCATGATCGCGATCGCGCGCCTCTTCCTCGACAACATCGCCCACATCCAGGGCTCCTGGCTGACCGTCGGCAAGGAGGCGGGCCAGCTCTCGCTGCACTACGGCGCCGACGACCTCGGCTCGATCATGCTGGAGGAGAACGTCGTCTCCTCGGCCGGTGCCAAGCACCGCTCCAACCGCCAGGAGATCATCGACCTGATCCGCAAGGCGGGCCGCACCCCGGCGCAGCGCGCGACGACCTACGAGCACCTGCTGGTGCACGACGACCCGGCGAACGACCCGGTCGACGACCGCGTCGTCTCGCACATCTCCTCCACCGCCATCGAAGGCGGCACGGCGCACCCCGAACTGAAGCTCATCTCCACGAACTGACGCGTTCGACACGATGCTGACGCTTCACACCGCCGAACTCCTCGTCCCCGGGCCGGGTTCCGCACCGCTGCCCGGCGGTGCGGTCCTCGTCGAGGGCGACCGGATCGCCCGCGTGGGGTCGTACGAGGATGTCGCCGCGGCCTTTCCGCACGCGCGCACCCGCCGCTGGCCCGGGGTGCTCACCCCGGGGCTGCAGGTGCGCGGGGCGGACGAGCTGCTGGAGCGGACGTACTACCCGGACGACCCGTACGAGGTTCCCGAGCTCGGCGCCGACCCGATCAGCGGCGAGGCCGGGCTGGACGCCCTGAAGATGACCGAGGCGCGGTGGGGCCACAGCGCCCGGCGCGGCACGCAGAAGCTCCTCGCGCGCGGGGTGGTCGCGGTGTGCGGCCGCTTCACGATCGCGTCGGTGCGCACGGCGGTGACCCGCTCGGGGCTCTTGATCCTGCCGCCGGCCGCCTACGAGGGGCGGCCCGCCCTGGATCCCCTCGCCGGCCGGGACACGGCCGGGCAGGCCTTCCACGGGCTGCTGGAGCCGGGCGTCGTGGCCCGCTTCGCGGTCTTCGCGGTGGCGGACGAGGCCGAACTGCCGGTCCGGGGCGCGACCACCTGCGTGGCCACCGTCATCGGCGGGCGACTGCTGCACCGCCGTCGCTGAGGGAGCCGTCCCCGGCGCGCCGGGTGTCCTCGCGGGCGAGGGCCGCCAGCAGACAGGCCTGCAGCCGGCTGATCCCGCCGAGCTTGGCCCGTATGTTCACGACGTGGAACTTGACCGTGCTGACGGACAGTTGGAGCTCCACGGCCAGCTCCCGGTTGGACGCCCCGGTGGCCAGGCACAGGAACACGGCCGACTCCTGCTCGGTCAGCTGTGCCTCGGCGGTCTGCGCGTCGGCGGGCAGGGCCTCGCCCGTCGTCTGCGGCCCGGCCGGTTCCCCGTACGACTCGTACGAGGGGAACCACGAGGGGACGCTGAAGCTGACGACGCGCACCGATTCCACTCCCCCCGAGCCGTCCTCCTGCGGACGGCTCTCCCCCTAAGGGACGCGTGGACCGGACAGGTAGGTTCCATTCGCGTCGTACGGCCATGCGTTGGCCTTGCAGCCGTTCAGGCCCTTGATCTGCTGCATCATCGCGGGCGCGGGCTTGCCGGCGCCCGGGCAGCTCTCGTGCTCGCGGCCTATCTCGTGCCCGACCTCGTGGTTCACGATCAGCGCCCGGTACTCCTCCACCGGCCCGTTGAACTGCGGCGAACCCTCCTGCCAGCGCTTGAGGTTGACCACGACGGTGTGGCCGGCGCGGCAGTTGGTCTCGCCGATGAGCTCGGGAGTGACCACGTCGCACAGCCGGTCGGTGGTCGTCGGCGTCGCGATCTTGACGGTGAAGTCCACCGGCTGGCCCGCTCCGACGAGTTGGAAGCCGTACGCCGGGTCCCGGGTCCAGCCGCGCGGATCCGAGAGGATCGACTCGACCGAGCGGGCGGCCGACTCCGGGTCGACCCCGCTGCCCTCCTCGACCTCGATCCGCCAGCGCAGCGCGGGACCCTTGCCCTTCGCCGCGCCGGCGGTGGTGGAGCCGGTGAAGACGCCGGGCCGGGCGGGCGTCGCGGCGCCCGAAGGCGTGCCCGACGGCTTCTGGGAGGGCGCGGCGGAGGACGGGGACGGCGAGGGGGACTGCTGGCCGCCGTTGGGGACCGGGTTCCCCGCGCCGTCGGCGGACTCCCCGTCCTGCGGCTCGGGCTGGACCGCGGCACGCCCCCCGGCCGCCGTGGCGCTCTCGTCCTGGGGGACCAGCGCGTACGCGGTCGCCGAGACCGCGACGAGCGCGGCCGAACCGAGGAGGATGGTGCGCCGCAGCCGCTTGCGCCGCTCGGCCCGGCGCCTGGCGCGCGGGCCGTTGCGGCTGGAGCGACCGGTGGAATGGCCTGCCGGCATCGTGAAGCCCTTTGCTCGTGGCGGCCGCCACGGATCCGGCCGCTGATCAGCACCATGATCCATTGGGTGACCGTCACCGGGCCGCACCGTCCCCCAGTCAACGTGCCCCGGCCCCCGGGCGGAACTGTCCTTCGGACCAGTTTGCCCCACCCGGCCGGGGCTCAGCCGTTGCCCGTGAGCTGGGCGGCCAGCCGGAGCCGGTCCTCCATCTGCTTCTTCGCCAGGTCGAGGGTCTCGGCGTTCTTCTCGATCACCCGCTTCTGGTACGCGGTCTGGACGGTGTGCCAGACGCCCACCAGGTTGGTGCGCTCCTTGCAGGCGACGTCCTGCTGTGCCGCGGCGATCGCCTGCGGCGAGCCCGGCGCCGACTGGAACCCGAGGTCCTCCTGCGGAGACACCGGGTCGTCGCTCTTGTAGCCCTTCTCGGCCATGCAGGCCGACCACTCGGCGGTGACCTTGCGGACCCTGCTGTCCTCGCCGGCCCTCAGGTAGGAGTCGGTCGCCATGTTCTGCGGGAGCATGATGTCCACCGCGTCCTTGGTCGGGGCGTAGAGCTTGAGGTAGCTCTCGCGGCGGCACCCGCCGGCCGGCACCTTCTGCCCGTCGACGGTGATCGCGCCCTGGCCGGTCTGCTCGGCCTCCTCCTGGCTCATCGGCACGGGCTTGGAGGGGTCGACTTCCTTCTCACCGTGCAGGAACAGCGACTCGTTGGGGCCGAGCTGCGCCGCGGGGGCGGGCCGCTCGCCGCCGCCGGAGGCGAGGTCGGGGTTGCTGTAGCCGTAGCGGGCCGCCTGCTCGGCATCCGAGACCCCGTAGAGCCGGGCCCGGTCGTTCAGGACCCTGTCGCCACCCTGGCCCGTGTAGCGGAACCCGTACCGCTTCATGCACTGTTCCACCAACGTGTTCTGAGCTCGCGTCAGCAGGGTGACCCGCTCGCCGCGCAGGATGTACGCATCGAGCGGAAGCGTGAGCTCGGCCGAGTTCAGGATCCGCGGAGCGTCACCTGCCTCGGGCTCGCGGCCGTCGCCGTCGGCGCCGGAACCCGTCGAGGAGCACCCGGTCAGGGTGAGCGCGGTCAGCAGCCCGGAGGCGGCCAGGAGGCGGGGGAGGGTGCGAGAGGGGTGTGAGGAGGTCATCGGTGCTCCGGGAACAGCGGTAGGGGGCCGCGGTACGCCGCCCCACCCGGCGTGGACGGGTGGGGCGGCGTACCGGTGGAACGCTCTGGTCGTCAGCAGTTGCGGGCGGCGGAGGAGATCCTCTTCTTGAAGGTCGCCGAGGCGTTGCCCCGGTGCCCCTCCGGAATGAAGCCCTTGTCACCCCACATGCCGGAGTTGGTCCAGACGAAGAAGCCGCAGCTGTTGTTGATGTACGACTGCGTGTTCTCGTTGACCATCTGGCCGGCGCAGCTCCGGGACCCCTTGAAGAAGTCGTCGCCGAAGTCCTCGTCCGTGGCCCTCAGGTCGAAGACGGAGTTCTGGTAGTTCGTCTGGCAGAAGAGGCCGAACTCCGTGTTGTCGAGGTATCCGTCCTTCCAGCCGTCGGCGTTGGCGGTGCCCATGCCGAGGCCGAGGGCGGAGAGGGTGAGGGCGGCGGTGGCGACGCCGCGCAGTGCGGTGCGAGTACGCATGAGGTTGTTCTCCCGTTATCAAGACTTGTGGTCGGTGAGCTGAATGACGTTCTGTCGACTCGCGCGCACGCCCCATGGACCGTTCGGCCAAAGGCCGAAAAGTCCAGGTCGCGCGCCAGTCAATGTGAGGTGCTCGTCCCCCGCAACCGGTTTTGGATCAAGGAGCGGCGTACCGGTGAGACGCCCTGGTCCTCAGCAGCCCGGGAGCGCGGAGGAGATCTGGTCCTTGAACGTGTCGGAGGCGTTGCCGCGGTAGCCGGCCGGGATCGTGCCCTGGCTGCCCTGCCACTCGATGTGGGTGTTCACGTACCAGACGCAGCCCGACCTGTTCAGATAGGAGCGGGTGTTGTCGTTGACGTTCTGGCCCGCGCAGCTCCTCGAGCCCTTGAACCAGTCGTCGGTGAAGTTCCTGTCGCGTGCTGCGAGGTCGAAGACGGAGTTCTCCTGGTTCTCGTAGCAGAACAGGCCGAACTCGGTTTCGGTGAGGTAGCCGTCCTTCTCGGCGGCGTTGGCGGTGCCCATGCCGAGGCCGAGCGCGGAGAGGGTGAGGGCGGTGGCGGCGACGCCGCGCAGTACGTTGTGAGTAAGCATGAGTCGGTTCCCCCGTTGTCAGGTCTGGCGATCCGTGGTCGTGGAGCGTCGCGTTCGTCAGCAGCCGGGGGTCGTGGAGGAGATCTGGTCCTTGTACGTGGCGCTGGCGTTGCCGCGGTAGCCGGACGGGACCGAGCCCTGGGCGCCGGTCATGCCGATGTTGGTGAACACGTACCAGACACAGCGATCGCCGTTCTTGTAAGAGCGGGTGTTGTCGTTGACGTTCTGGCCCGCGCAGCTCCTCGACCCCTTGAACCAGTCGTCGGTGAAGTTCTCGTCGGCGTACCAGAGGTCGAAGACGGAGTTCTCCTGGTTCTCGTAGCAGAACAGGCCGAACTCGGTGCTGGTGAGGTAGCCGTCCTTCTCCCGGTCGCCGGCGTTGGCCGTGCCCATGCCGAGGCCGAGGGCGGAGAGGGTGAGGGCGGTGGCGGCGACGCCGCGCAGCACGTTGCGAGTGCGCATGTGATTCCTTCTTTCGTTGTCAAGTCCGTTGGCCTGTGAGGTAGGTGACGTTTCGAAAGTCATTCGCAGACCACCGGGGCTGTTCGGTTAGAGTTCGAAAAGTCCAGGTCGCGCGCCAGTTAATGCGAAGCGTTCGCACTCCGCAACTTGGTTTGGATCAAGCGATTGCGCGTGGGGGCCCTCACTCAGAGGGAGTTGACGTGTCGTCATGGCGGTGGGGCTGCGCGGCCCGGGTCGTCGGGGGAGCGGGATGAAGGAGTCGGAACTCGTGGTTTCTCAGAAGGTCCCGGCGCCGGCCGGGCTTTCGCGCCGTCGCCGCTGGATCGGCGCGGTGGCGGGTGGGGCCGTCCTGCTCACCGCGGTCGGTGTGGGGTCCTCGTTCGTGATCAAGTCGCCCGCGCAGGCCGCCGCGGAGGCGGGGCCGCCGCCGGTGGACGTGCTGACGTCCCGGGTCGAGAAGAGGGTGCTCCGCGACACGCTCATCGTCCGGGGTACGGCGAGCGCCGCGCAGACGGTCCAGGTCGCCCCCTCCGCCAGGGGCGAAGGGGCCGGGGCCGCGGTGGTGACGAAGCTGCCGCTCACGCAGGGGAGCGAGGCGGGCGCCGGCCGGGTGCTCATGGAGATCTCAGGGCGCCCGCTGTTCGTCCTGCCCGGAAAGACGCCCGTGTACCGGGACCTCAAGCCCGGAGCGACCGGTGACGACGTCGCACAGCTCCAGCGGGCGCTGGCGGCGATGGGACACGGCAGCGGCGGCGACAAGGCCGGCCAGTTCGGCGCCGGCACGAAGACGGCGCTGACCGCTTTCTACGCCTCCATCGGGTACGACCCGGTGCCGGCGTCGACGGACGGCGGTCAGGCCGTGACCGCGGCCCAGGACTCGGTGAGCGGAGCGGAACGGGCCCTGCAGGACGCACGGGCGGCCGCCAAGGCCGGGGGGCCCGGAGGCGGATCGACCGGATCGACCGGATCGACCGGAGCGGCCGGGGCGTCGGGTACGCCCTCCGGCAAGCCGGTCTCCAGCGGTTCCGACCCCCAACTGGCGGTGACCCGGGCCCAGGAGGACCTCGACAAGGCCCGCCGCCGGCTGTCGGAGGCCCAGGCCAAGGCCGGACCGATGCTGCCCGCCGGAGAGGTGGTCTTCCTGGACGGGCTCCCCGCACGGGTGGACGCGCTCAACGTGGCCATCGGCAGCAACGTCTCCGGTACCGCGATGACCCTGTCCGCCGGGGAGCTCGTGGTCCGGGCACAGCTCAAGGAGCACCAGAAGGGTCTGGTGCGCGCCGGACAGAAGGTGGAGATCCAGTCCGAGGTGAGCCGCATCACCGCGGCCGCCCAGGTGCAGTCGGTGGACGACAAGCTGTCCGTCCCGAAGGCCGCCGCCCCGGCCGGCGGGCCCGGCCAGGGATCGGGTCAGGGCCAGGGTCAGGGCCAGGCCCAGGGGCCCGCGGGACAGCCGGGCTACGCCCTCGTCATCCGTCCCGACCAGCCGCTCGACCCCTCGCTCGTGGGGCAGGACGTGCGCCTGACCATCGAGGCGGCCGCGACCGACGGGGCCGCTCTCGTCGTGCCCGTGAGCGCCGTGTCGGCGGGTGCGGACGGCCTCACCAGCGTGACGGTCGTCGACGCCTCCGGCGCCCAGCGCCGGGTCGGGGTCAAGGCGGGGACCGTCGGGGACGGCTTCGTCGAGGTCGTGCCCAGCACTGCGGGCACCCTGAACGAAGGGGACAGCGTGGTCACCGGCGTGAAGCAGACTCCGGCGGCTCGCGGCGGAACGGCGGGCCGGCCGTGACGCAGACCCCGAACGGGACGGGCGCGCCGGACGCCCCGGACGCCGGGGACGGGCCGCCCGTCATCGAGTTCCGGCAGGTCGGCCTCACCTATCCCGGGCCGCCGCCGGTGGAGGCGTTGCGGCCCGCCGATCTGCGGGTGGCGGCAGGCGAGTTCGTCACCGTCGTCGGTCCCTCCGGTTCCGGCAAGTCCACGTTCCTGAACATCGCCGGGCTCCTCGACGCGCCCACCTCGGGCACCTACACCCTGGACGGGATCGACACCGGCACCCTCGGGGACGCGGGGCGCACCGCGCTGCGCGGCAGCCGCATCGGGTTCGTCTTCCAGTCCTTCCACCTCCTCGCCCACCGCTCGGCCGAGGAGAACGTGGCCCTTGCCATGCTCTACAACGGGGTCCCGCGGCGCGAACGCGCGCCCCGGGCACGGGAGGTCCTCCAGCGGGTCGGGCTGGGACACCGTGTCGACGCGCTGCCCGCCCGGCTGTCGGGCGGTGAGCGGCAGCGCGTGGCCATCGCCCGCGCCCTGGTCGGCAACCCCTCCCTGCTGCTGTGCGACGAACCGACCGGAAACCTGGACACCGCCAACGCGCAGACCGTCCTCGGTCTCCTGGACGAACTGCACCGGGACGGGATGACCATCCTCGTGATCACGCACGATCCCGAGGTGGCCCGCCGAGGCGGGCGGACGGTCACCATCCGGGACGGCGTCCTGTCCGAGCGCGCCGCGGAGCACGCCGAGGTGACCGCATGACCGGTCGCATCCGGACCCGCATCCGCATCCGGGGCCGCCGGCCGGAAGGGCCGCCGCGGAGCCTCGTACGGCCCTCGCGGCTGGCCGTGCGCGACGCGCTCGCCGAATCCCTGGCCGGGATCCTGCAGCGCCCCGCCCGTTCGATGCTGACGGCCCTGGGCACCGTCCTGGGCGTCGGTTCGTTCGTCGCCATCCTCGGTCTGACGGCGACGACCTCGTCCCAGATCGACGCCCGCTTCAGTGTGCTCAGTGCCACCGAGGTGACCGTCGAGGACGTGGCCCGGAGCCGGAACGAGTTCGCCGGCCCGGGCTTCCCCGCCGACGCGGACGAACGGGTCGGACGGCTGGGCGGCGTCAGGAACGCCGGTGTGTACTACGGCGTGCGGCTCCCCTCGGGCACCACCGTCAGCTCCTCTCCCGTCGGAGCCGAGGGAGGCGAGCGGCTCGACGTCGTCGCCGCGTCCCCCGGCGCACTGCGGGCCGCCGTCCCCGCACTCGACCAGGGCAGGCTGTTCGACGACTACCACTCCGAGACCCGGCAGCGGGTCGCGGTCCTCGGCGCGGCCACCGCGGCACGGCTGGGGATCACCACCGTCGCCACGCACCCGGCGGTCTTCATCGGCGAGGAACCGTTCACCGTCGTGGGGATCATCGGAGACGTGGAGCGCAAGGCGGACCTGCTGCTGTCCGTCGTCGTGCCCCGCACCACGGCCGAGGAGGTCTTCGGACCTCCCCAGGGCAGCGACGCCAGGATGCTCATCGCCACCGAGCTGGGGGCGGCCCAGCAGGTCGCGGAACTGGCCCCGACCGCGCTGCGTCCCGACCATCCGGAGTACCTGAAGGCGGTCGCCCCGGCGGATCCGAAGAGCCTGCGGACGAACGTCTCCTCGGACCTCGGCCAGCTCTTCCTCGTCCTCGCCGGAATCTGCCTGATCATCGGGGCGGTCGGTATCGCCAACACGACCCTGGTCGCCGTACTGGAACGCACCGGCGAGATCGGGCTGCGCCGCGCCCTGGGCGCCCGGGGGCGCCACATCAGCCTGCAGTTCCTGGCCGAGTCCGGGGCCCTCGGCGCGCTGGGCGGGCTCGTGGGCACCTCCCTGGGCAGCGTGACCGTCGTCCTCGTCGCGGTGATCAGGGAGTGGACGCCGGTCATCCACCCGCTCACGGTCCTGGCCGCGCCCGCCATCGGACTGCTCACCGGAGTGCTGGCCGGCCTCTACCCGGCGTGGCGGGCTTCCCGGATCGAGCCGGCCGAGGCACTGCGCCGCTGAGCGGGGCGAGTGCCGGGGGAGGCGGCACCGGCGGGGGCGGCGCGGCCTGAGAGGATGGGGCCGTACCCGCCGATCCGCATCGCACACCGAGGGGCGAACGCCAGTGACAAGGGCCTCCCTGGACAAGCAGCCGCACGAAGTCGCCTCCATGTTCGACAGGGTCGCGGCGAACTACGACCTGACCAACGACGTCCTCTCCCTCGGCCAGGACAGGGTGTGGCGCAAGGAGGTCGCGAAGGCGGTCGGCGCGCGTCCCGGGCAGAAGGTCCTCGACCTTGCCGCGGGCACGGCGACCTCCTCGCTCCCCTTCGCCGCGACCGGCGCCTACGTGGTCCCCTGCGACTTCTCGCTGGGCATGCTCCAGGAGGGCAAGAAGAAGCACTCCTGGCTGCCGCTGACCGCCGGCGACGCGACGAAGCTGCCGTTCAAGGACGACGTCTTCGACACCGTGACGATCTCCTTCGGCCTGCGCAACGTCCAGGACACCGACGCCGCCCTGCGCGAGCTGTACCGGGTCACCAAGCCGGGCGGCCAGGTCGTGATCTGCGAGTTCTCGCAGCCCACGTGGGCGCCGCTGCGGACCGTCTACACGGAGTACCTGATGCGCGCGCTGCCGCCGGTGGCCCGCGCCGTGTCGTCCAACCCCGACGCGTACGTGTACCTCGCCGAGTCCATCCGCGAGTGGCCGGACCAGCCCGCGCTCGCCGCGCTGCTGCAGAAGGCCGGCTGGTCCCGGGTCGCCTGGCGCAACCTCAGCGGCGGCATCGTCGCGCTGCACCGGGGCATCAAGGGCTGACGGCCGTGCCCGACGCCGCCCCCACCGACTACGGGCCCCTGCTGGAGCGGATCGCGGCCGACATCGCCCCGCTGCTGGGCAGCGGCACGCCCGCCGAGTACATCCCGGCTCTCGCCGAGGTGGACCCGCGGCACTTCGGGATGGCCGTCGCCGACCTCGACGGCAACGTCTTCGGGGTGGGCGACTGGCAGGTCCCCTTCTCCGCGCAGTCCATCACCAAGGTCTTCGCGCTCGCCCTGGCCCTGGCCGAGGGCGGCGACAGCCTGTGGGAGCGGGTCGGCCGGGAGCCCTCCGGCAACCCGTTCAACTCGCTCGTACAGCTGGAGTACGAGAACGGCATTCCGCGCAACCCGTTCATCAACGCGGGCGCGCTCGTGGTCACCGACCGGCTCCAGACCCTCACGGGCGACGCGAGCAGCGAACTGCTGGAGTTCCTGCGGCAGGAGAGCCAGAACCCCGACATAGGCTTCGACGCCGAGGTCGCGGCCTCCGAGCAGGAGCACGGCGACCGCAACGCGGCCGTCGCCCACTTCATGGCCTCGTACGGGAACATCGACAACCCGGTGCCCGCACTGCTGGAGCACTACTTCTGGCAGTGCTCCATCGAGATGACCTGCGCCGACCTGGCCCGCGCCGGGCGCTTCCTGGCCCGGCACGGGCTCCGGGCGGACGGCTCGCGGCTGCTGACGCGCAGCGAGGCCAAGCAGATCAACGCGGTGATGCTGACCTGCGGGACCTACGACGCGGCCGGTGAATTCGCTTACCGCGTCGGCCTGCCGGGCAAGAGCGGCGTCGGCGGCGGCATCGTCGCGGTCGTCCCGGGCCAGTGCGTTCTGGCGGTGTGGAGCCCGGGCCTGGACGCCCGGGGCAACTCGGTGGCGGGCGTGGCCGCGCTCGACCGGTTCACCACGCTGACGGGGCTTTCGGTGTTCTAGACCGGCGCATGCCGGTGCAACGGGTCCGGACCGTGCGTGGTCCGGACCCGCTGCCACCTGATCAGGACTGCTGCGCCGCCAGACGATCGGCAGAACTCCGGCGCTGCGGCTGGAGGGTGTCCACGAGGACACCGGATCCCTGCCCGGGGGTGTGGTTCCAGTCCCAGACCTTCGCCGCGACCCTGCCGAGCCGTTCGTCGCCGGGCGGCACGTCGATGTAGAAGAGCGCCTCCTCCGGCTTCGGGTCGTCGCCGCCCCAGCGCACCACGCCCTCGCAGTCGGCGAGGATGTCCCGCAGGGTCAGCTCCTGCATCGGGTAGAAGCCGCCGCGCGCCCCGGCGGGGTAGGAACCGGGCCGGATCCGCACGGCCGTACCGGACGCCAGGTTCGACTCGGGGAGCCCCTTGCGCACGGAGCCGGGCTTCACCCAGCCGACGACGTCATCGGCCCGGAGGGCGTCGACCTCGTAGTGGAAGCGGCGGACCACGTGGACCAGGAGGGTCTCGACGTCGGCCATGCGGACCTGGATCCCCCCGACCGGGAGGCCGGTGACGGGCCGGGTGTAGATGCTGCCGTGGTCGTCCGCGACCTTCTCCATCTCCCACTCGTTCTTCGAGGGGATGCCGGTCTGGACGCGCTTCTCGCGTTCCTGGGCCTTCTTGATGGCGTCACGGACGTGCGCCGGGTCCGGGGAACTGCCGGCGGCGTGGGCGGGGGTGGCCAGCTGTGAGCCGACCGCTACGCCGACCGCCACGAAGGCGGCCCGCCGCAGGACCGTGCGGCGAGAGATCTTTTCAGTCACTTCTTGTCTCCTCGTACCGGTGGCCGGCGTCAGACGTTCCGGGATATGGAGTTGTACTTCTCCATGATTTGGTAGAGCGCCAGGCGCTTCTTCGCGTGCTCCACGGCCACCGAGTCCTCGGTGCCCTGGTACCGGCGCAGGATCTGGTAGATCTCGCTCTCCGTGTAGTCCAGGCTCATGGGCCGCAGCGGCTTTTCGGCAGGCGAGTTGCCGGGCGCGCCGGCGGCGTTCCAGAGGTGGACGAGGGGGACGCTCTGGATGGCGAAGTAGTCCTCGTTCCGGAGGTCGTCCCACACCTCGAACTTGTCTTTGTCACTGCTGACGTTGCGGATCGTGCCCGTGGTGTAGCCGTTCTGGATGGCGTAGTTCCACGCCAGGACGGCGGTCTTCCCGAACATTTGGGCGATTCCGGTCGAGCTGTCCGCGAACCCGAGGCCAGACTGGAACTGAGCCTGGACGCGCACGTCCGCGGCGAGGTCGACGGCGTCGATGTGCCGCATCTCCCAGTAGCACGACGTCTGGATGAGGGCCTTGCGCATCTTGTACTTGTAGGCGAGCTGAGTGATCACCGTGTCCCACTCGACGACGACCCTCTGGAAGCACGTCTCGTTGCCGTACGTCCTGACGCCACCGTCGTTCGGGAAGCCGATGGACTCCATGTACTTGCCGACGTCCGTCCGCATCGCCCCGATGACACTGGAGGCGAGGTTGGTGTCCGGGAGCGGGGTGCGGGGCGCATTGAACGATGCCTGCCCGATGTCGCGCCCCGACGCGATGTTGACGTCGATGTTGATCGCGCCGTCACCCGAGCCGACGGTGCGGGTGACGATCTGGTCGTAGGCCCAGTTCGGGGGCATCGGGTAGCCGAAGTTGCCGGAGAAGCCGGACGACATGTCGGAGACGAACGAGGCGGTGGCGTGACCGGCCTCGCCGACACGGGTACAGACGTTCCGGGGTCCGTAGACACCGATGCCGAAGCGGTTGCCGTCGTCCGCGATGGCGTCCTGGATGCCCTTGAAGTGCGGCAGGACGCTGCTCGACACGTCTTGGTCGAGCGCGTCGAAGTCCACGGCGAAGAAGATCCGTGTCCCGGTCTTGAAGCCGTGGTCCAGCGCCGCGTTGATCGCGGACTGGCCTGCGGCACGGCCCAGGGGGTAGCTGAAGTCCGAGGAGTCGCGGCCGAAGGTCTGGTAGATCGGGAAGCAGCGGAGCCCGCTCGCGGCGATGGTCTGGAGCTCGCCCGGCTGGATCGCCTTGTGGCGCAGCGGGTCCTTGTCGTCCTTCGGGGGGACCGGGTTGGTGAGGTACCGGCCCACGTATTTGATGCCCTGGGCCTTGAGGGTGGCGGCCCGCGCGGGCGTGATCAGCGTGATGCCGTCGCACGCCTCGCCGTTGCGGGACTGGTCCCCGTACGAGACCAGCAGGGAGGCCCAGGTGGAGAAGTTCCCGGTGCCGGTGACGGGAAGGTTCACGAACGACTGGAAGGCGCTGACCGCGTAGGAGAGGGAGTCGGTGAAGCTGTCGGTGAAGGAGGCCGGGCGTTGGTTGAGGACCATGCCGGCGGAGAAGAGCCGGACCCAGGTGCCCGAGGAACCCGTGGAGACGGTGTGGTTCTTCAGCCCGTTCTGGGTGCCGGGTCCGAAGACGCCGTTCGCGGTGCCGTCGGCCATGCCCAACTCGTACTGCACGGCGAACAGCATGGACTTCGCGACGTCGCGGGAGTGGTGGCCGTCTGCCGGGATGATGTAGAAGTCCCGGCGGTTGACGTAGGAGCCGTTCAGCCAGCGCTGGACGGCCCGGATGTTCTCCGAGCCGCCGTTGACGGTGACGTAGGCGTCCATGTTGAGCAGGCCCTTGAAGACCTTGGGAACGAGGGTGTCGCCGGGGTACGTGGAGTCCACCCCCATGTCCTGCTTCAGCTTGGCGACGGACGCCGATACGCGGGAGTTGTAGGTGCCGTCGAACGAGCCCCCGTCGTAGCCCTTGCAGTAAAGGGCGGCCTGGATGATCGAGGCGACGTTCTTGTTGGGCACCGTGCTGCTGTTGAGAGCCGGGTATTTCGACTGGAGGGCATTCAGCGTCGTGGGCCCGAAAGTGTCGGACAGGGTCGTTATGCCGAGCTCGTACTGAAGGGCACGGGTGAGTGCGAACATCACCTTCCAGCTGGTGACGCCGTTTTCGACGAGCGGCTCGGTGCCCAGCTTTCCGCGGTAGGCGGTATTGAGCCAGCTCTGGGCCCTGAGCACCATTTCGTCGGCCATGCGGGAACTCCTGTCGGTGCGGTCGCAACCAGGTGGGGCACCGGCCCGCCGCAGTGGCGTGTGGGCTGATGGGCGCGGGTGCGCGTGACGGGAGCGCTCTAGAGCAGACCGATGTGTCCCCCCGGCACCGGTCTGACGATTTCGGATGGTGGCCGAAATTGCCGCGCTTGTTGATCAACCTATCGGAAGGATCCTGTGCGAACCGGTCCGGACATCTGCTTCCGGGGAGATTGGCGTGAAATATTCTGTTGCGATCCGAGGCGAAGTGCAGGTATGGCGAGGGTTGTTCGATTGCGGGGGGAATTCTTGAATCGATGGGTCCGTATACCGTGTGCTACGGAGAGCAGGACGGTTCGCCCGGACGGCATTCCGTGGCGAACTGGAAGAAGAGGAATACGAGGAGGCACACGGCGAGGGACACGGCGCTCATGACGGCGAAGCGCCGGCGCACTCGCCGGTGCCCTCCCGCGTATGCCAGCACCAGCCCGGCGACGGGAGCGACGGCCACGCCTGTGAGGGCCACCCACACCAGCACCGTGGAGGGGCCCCAGAAGAACCTGTGGTCATGTGACCAGATGCCGAAGCGGGCGCTGACGAGGAAGGCGATCGGAGACGTCGCCCACCACACGGTCAGCGCGGAGGACATCCGCGTGACAGCGGCAGACGGAGAACTGGAGTCGTCGACGGAGTCGTTGGAGGACACGGACCGCTCTCTTCTGTTCTAAAGGGTGAGTTCGTAGCGGCGGGCGGGGTTGCCCGACGGGGTGGTGAACTCCCGCGCCAGCACCATGCCCAGCCGTTCCGCGACCGCCACCGAGCGGTCGTTGCGGGCGTCGATCATCGCCACGACCCGGGTCAGGCCGGCCGCCCGGACCCGGTCCAGCGTGGCCAGCGCAGCGGCGTACGCGTAGCCCCGGCCCCACGCGGAGCGGCCCAGCCGCCAGCCGATCTCGATCTCCCCGACCGGCCCCCACTCCTTCTCCCGGGGCCACGGCTGGGCGCCCGTGAAGCCGATCACCGCGCCCTCCCCGTCCAGCAGGGTCCACAGGCAGTAGCCGAGCTGGGCGTCGTGCATGCGCTGGCGCGCGGTGATCTCCTCGTACGCGGACAGTTCCGCGGGACCGCCCAGGAACTCCATGACGTCGGGGTCGGCGAAGACCGCGTGCCAGGCGTGCGCGTCCTCGTCCGTGGGCACGCGGAGCTGTACGGCGGGAAGCGGCCGGGTCGGCGAGGTGGTCATCGGAGGCACCCTTCGGATCGTGATCTCTCTCGCTGCATAGACTGCACATGTCCGGTGCCGTTGGGCACCCTTTATCGAGCCTTCGGGAGACCCCGCAGTGACCGAGCTCCTCTCCGAACACTCCGCGGACGTGATCGTCGTCGGGGCCGGGCCCGCCGGCTCGACCACCGCCTACTACCTCGCCAAGGCCGGATTGGACGTCCTGCTGCTGGAGAAGACGGCGTTCCCGCGCGAGAAGGTCTGCGGTGACGGCCTCACCCCGCGCGCCACCAAACAGCTGGTGGCGATGGGCATCGACATCTCCGAAGAGGCCGGCTGGCTGCGGAACAAGGGTCTGCGCATCATCGGCGGCGGCCAGCGGCTGCAGCTGGACTGGCCGGAACTCGCCTCCTACCCGGACTACGGACTCGTCCGCAAGCGCGACGACTTCGACGAGACCCTCGCCCGCCAGGCGCAGAAGGCCGGCGCCCGGCTGTACGAGCGCTGCAACGTCGGCGAGCCCGTACGCGACTCGCGCACTGGCCACATCACCGGCGTGCAGGCGAAGCTGGGCGAGGAGAAGACCCCGGTCACCTTCCACGCCCCGCTCGTCGTCGCGGCCGACGGAAACTCCTCCCGGATCTCCCTGGCGATGGGCCTGCACCGGCGCGAGGACCGCCCGATGGGCGTCGCCGTCCGCACCTACTTCACCTCGCCGCGGCACGACGACGACTACCTGGAGTCGTGGCTGGAGCTGTGGGACCGGCGCGGCGCGCAGGACCGGCTGCTGCCCGGCTACGGCTGGATCTTCGGCATGGGCGACGGCACCTCCAACGTCGGCCTCGGCATCCTCAACTCCTCCTCCGCCTTCAAGGAGCTGGACTGGCGCGAGGTCCTCAAGGCCTGGTGCGCCTCGATGCCCGAGGACTGGGGCTACACCCCCGAGAACATGACGCAGCCGATCCGCGGCGCGGCCCTGCCGATGGCCTTCAACCGGCAGCCGCACTACACCAAGGGCCTGCTGCTGGTCGGTGACGCGGGCGGGCTCGTCAACCCGTTCAACGGCGAGGGCATCGCGTACGCCATGGAGTCGGGCCAGATCGCGGCCGACGTCATCGTGCAGGCGCACGCCCGGGCCACCCCGGCCCAGCGCGAGCTGGCGCTGCACAACTACCCGAAGGTGCTCAAGGAGACCTACGGCGGCTACTACACGCTGGGCCGCGCCTTCGTGAAGCTCATCGGCAACCCGAAGGTCATGAAGGTCGCCGCGCAGCGCGGCCTGACGCACCCGGTCCTGATGCGGTTCACGCTGAAGATGCTGGCCAACCTGACCGACCCGACGGGCGGCGACGCGATGGACCGCATCATCAACGGCCTGTCGAAGGTGGCCCCGAAGGCCTGAACCGGGCGGCGGCGCCCGTGCGGGCGCCGCTCGTTCAGTCCTCCCCGTCCGCGGTCGTGGCTGCGGCCGCGTTCGCGTCCTCGGTGTTGGTTTCCGGGTCCGGGCGGCCGTGCACCGTACGGACGCACCTCGCCAGCAGCACCAGCCCGCACAGCAGCAGCACGCCCGAGGCGGTCCAGCCGAGCCCCAGCGTGAGCGGGTGCCCCGGCTTCTGCCAGGGGCGGGCGGTCGTCAGCAGCCAGCCCCCCACGGCGAGCAGGCCGAGCCCGAGCGCGCCCGGGACGGCGGTGGGGTCGCCGGCGCCGCGGGGCTCGTACGGCTTCGGATTCACGGGACCACCACCTCCGGTGACGGGTCGGCTCTGACGTTCAGGGTGCCGCCCGCTATCTTCGCAGGGCCTCGGCCGGTTCCACACGGGCCGCCCGCCAGGCGGGATAGAGCCCCGCCAGCAGCCCGGTGACCAGGCCGACCAGCGGGGCCGCGGCGACGGTGACCGGGTGGATCACCGGGGTCCAGTCCCGGGCGAGGCAGACGGCGACCACGGTCAGCTCGCCCAGCGAGGTGCCGACCAGCCCGCCGAGCGCCCGAGGGCCGCGGACTCGGTGAGGAACTGCGCCGAGACGTGCCGGCCGCGGGCGCCGAGCGCACGGCGCAGCCCGATCTCCCCGGTCCTCTCCAGCACCGCGACGAGCGTGGTGTTGGCGATCCCTACGGCCCCGATGACCGGGCAGATCCCGGCGAGCAGCAGGAAGAGCGCGCTCAGGTCGGACGTCACACCGGAGCGCAGCGTGCGGGGGTCCGGCGGCGGGACGGCCGAGGACCGGCACCGGTACCCCTTCGGCCTGGCCGATCCGGCGTACGCGGCGGCCCACGGGTACGACAAGTACGCGGGGGAGGGAATGCCGGCCAAGTCCCCGGTCCCGCAGCTGAGTGACAGCGCCTACGTCGTGATGAACGGCGAACAGCCGGGCGCCCAGAGCGGCGCGGCTCCCGACGCGAACACCGAGGAGGAGGCCGCGCAGCTGGACAGCGGCCTCACCGCGGGCGGGCAGAAGGTGCCGGCGGGCGGGTGCGCGCGGGAGGGGTACCGGAAGCTGTACGCGCCGACCAAGGACAGCGTGGACCTGCTCTTCACGTTCGGGCCGGCCTCGGAGGCGCACGAGCGGTCCCGGCAGGACTCCCGGGTCGTCGAGATGCTGAAGAACTGGCCGGCATGCATGGACAAGTCGGGATACGGCGGGATTGCCACGCCGTACGAGGTCATCGAGAAAGCGGGCCTGGAGAACGACAAGGGCGGGGCGAAGGCCGTCACGGCGGCCAAGGCCGATGTCGCGTGCAAGCGCGAGGTGAACCTCGTCGGGATCTGGGCCGCGGTCGAGAAGGCCTACCAGGGGCGGCTCGTCGAGGAGCACGCCGAGACGCTGGCGCTCTACAAGAAGCAGCGTGACGCCCGCTTCAAGCTGGCGGCGAGCCTCGTCTGAGGCGCGCCGAAGGGCCGGTACTCCACCCCCGAGCGGGGGAGTACCGGCCCTTTCGTGCTTCGTGACGATCCGGAGGATCAGAGGACGCGGACGGCGCCCGTCGGCTTGTCGTAGCTCAGGTTGCGCTCGACGATGCCCGTGCTGGGGTTCTGCGCGCCGACGAACTTGCCGCCGCCGACGTAGATGGCGACGTGGTACGCGCTGCCCTTGGAGCCCCAGTACAGGATGTCGCCCGGCTGAAGGGCGTTCAGGGACACCGAGGTGCCGGCCGAGGACTGCGCCTGGGACATGCGCGGCAGGGAGATGCCGGCCTGGCGGTAGGCGGCCTGCACGAGACCGGAGCAGTCGAACGAGGACGGGCCGGTGCCGCCCATGACGTACGCCTTGCCGACCTGCGCGCGGGCGAAGTTGACGATCGCGGCGGCGGAGCCGGTGGCCGGTGCGGTGACGGTACCGGTGCCCTGGGAGCCGGCGGAGCCGGAGCCGGAGCCGGAGGCCGAGGTGCTGTTGAGGGAAGTGCGGGCGGTGGAGCGGGTGGCGCGCTCGGCCGCGGCCTTGCGGTCCGCCTCCTCCTTCTCCTTCTTCTCCTCGTCGACCTTCTTCTGGGCCTCTTCCTTGGCCTGCTTCGCCTCGGCGGCGGCGCCGGTGCGGGCGCTCTCCTCCTGGGCGGTCAGTTCGCCCTCGACGGCGGCCAGGCGGGTGTTCTCGGCTGCCTTGGTGACGGCGGAGGAGACCTCGGCGGCCAGATCCAGGTTGAGGACCGGCATTTCGAGCGTCGTCTCGGCCACGGGCTCGGACGGGGACGCGCTCGCGGTGCCGGCCATGGCCAGGGTGCTGAGGACGCCACCGGCAACTCCGGCGCGGACCGCGAGCTTCGAGGCGCTACGACGGGGCTTCCGGTGGCTGGGTATGTGAGCGGTGTGGGACATGAGGACAACCGCTATCAGGGCGTCCGGGGTCCCTTCAAGAAACGTGGGTTGCGCCACAGTTGCCCGCGAACGGCGCTAACCGGGCGCGCCCGGCTTCTTATTGACGCCGTAACGGACGAAACGGACAGGCCTTCGCGAGGCTGTGATCATGGGGTTTCTGAATTAAGTCCGAATTGATCCACGACCTACCATCCCTCCGTACAGATGGCCAAGCCCTCTTTCGGAAGCGCGGATTCAGAGTGGCGCAGGTCACAGGAGCGTCACGCGATGCGGACGCTGTGGCCCGTCCGTGACCTTCCTGTGAAGGGGCCGAAAGGTTCGTGAACGGATGCACGCGCTCGGCGCGCTCCCCGACCCCTCGTCCGCCCCGCGTCCACCTCCGTACACACCGGCTCCCCCGACCGGGCGACGCCGATCTCCTTACCACCCCGGTGCCTGTGGTGCCAATTTGCCTGCACAGGCCACCATTTGATAGTGCCGTGCGCCTTCTACCTGCGGTAACGGGGTTGGATGTCACCTTTGGTGATCATGTGGATGCTTCACGTATGAAGATCACCACTCGTTGGGCTTCATGATCGTTCGTCAGGTGGTGGAGATCACAAACTCGGTGTTGTAACCCGTGTCGCAGATCACAGACGGGCGGGCATAAGATGCGCACCAGTCCGGCTTGTGAACTGCCTCACATGCGAGCGCTCGATCACGGCGCGATCTTCGCGAGGCGGTGCACGCGGTGCCGGCGGCGGTCCAACGGTCAAGGACGACTGGAAGGAGCGAGGAGCGTGAATGCGTACGCACCCATCCTCGTGCTCGGCGCCCTCGGCGCAGGGTTTGCGATCTTCTCCGTGGTCATGGCCACGCTGATCGGCCCAAAACGGTACAACCGGGCGAAGCTCGAAGCCTACGAGTGCGGCATCGAGCCGACGCCGATGCCGGCCGGCGGCGGCCGCTTCCCCATCAAGTACTACCTGACGGCGATGCTCTTCATCGTCTTCGACATTGAGGTTGTCTTCCTCTACCCCTGGGCCGTCACCTTCGACTCCCTGGGGATCTTCGGGCTCGTCGAGATGCTGCTCTTCGTGCTCACCGTCTTCGTCGCCTACGCCTACGTGTGGCGCCGCGGCGGCCTGGAATGGGACTGAGGGGCTGAATTTTCCATGGGACTGGAAGAGAAGCTGCCGAGCGGCTTCCTGCTGACCACCGTCGAACAGGCCGCGGGCTGGGTGCGCAAGTCGTCCGTCTTCCCGGCGACCTTCGGCCTGGCCTGCTGCGCCATCGAGATGATGACCACCGGAGCGGGCCGGTACGACCTGGCCCGCTTCGGCATGGAGGTCTTCCGCGGCTCCCCGCGCCAGGCCGACCTGATGATCGTGGCCGGCCGGGTCAGCCAGAAGATGGCGCCGGTGCTGCGGCAGGTGTACGACCAGATGCCCGCTCCCAAGTGGGTGATCTCCATGGGGGTCTGCGCCTCTTCGGGCGGCATGTTCAACAACTACGCGATCGTCCAGGGCGTCGACCACATCGTCCCGGTGGACATCTACCTGCCCGGCTGCCCGCCGCGCCCCGAGATGCTGTTGGACGCGATCCTCAAGCTCCACCAGAAGATCCAGGGCGGAAAGCTCGGCGTGAACCGGGAACAGGCGGCACGTGAGGCGGAGGAGGCGGCCCTCAAGGCCCTCCCCACCATCGAGATGAAGGGGCTGCTCCGGTGAGCGAGACCCAAGAGCCGGAGAACGGCACCACGGGCGGCAACGGCGGCAACGGCAGCAACGTCCCTGCGCCGCGCGACCAGGGCCCCGAGGTCATCGGCGTCCGCAAGGGCATGTTCGGCGCCAGGAACGGCGGCGACACCAGCGGCTACGGCGGCCTGGTGCGGACGATTGCCCTCCCGGGCCCGTCCGCCCGGCCCTACGGCTCGTACTTCGACGAGGTCGTGGACGAGCTGGAGGGCGCCTTGGAGGAGCAGGACCTGCTCCCCGAGAACGCGATCGAGAAGGTGGTCGTAGATCGGGGAGAGCTCACTCTCCACATCGCCCGCGAGCACCTCGTCCGGGTCGCGCGCACCCTGCGCGACGACCCCGCCCTGCGCTTCGAGCTCTGCACCGGCGTCTCCGGGGTCCACTTCCCCGACACTGCGCCGATTCACGACGTGGGCCGCGAGCTGCACGCCGTCTACCACCTGCGCTCGCTCACCCACGGCCGGATCGTGCGGCTGGAGGTGTCCGTCCCGGACAGCGACCCGCACGTCCCGTCGCTCGTCTCCGTCTACCCGACCAACGACTGGCACGAGCGCGAGACGTACGACTTCTTCGGCCTGGTCTTCGACGGGCACCCGGCCCTCACCCGGATCATGATGCCGGACGACTGGCAGGGCTTCCCGCAGCGCAAGGACTACCCGCTCGGCGGCATCCCCATCGAGTACAAGGGCGCCCAGATCCCGGCTCCCGACCAGCGGAGGTCGTACAGCTGATGTCCACTTCGAATCACGCCTCCGCCGACCATGCTTCCGCGCGGGAGACGACCGAAGGCACCGTCTACACCGTCACCGGCGGCGACTGGGACGAGATCGTCCAGTCCGCGGCCCGGGCCGACGACGAGCGGATCGTCGTCAACATGGGCCCCCAGCACCCGTCCACCCACGGGGTGCTCCGCCTGATCCTGGAGATCGACGGCGAGACGGTCACCGAGGCCCGCTGCGGCATCGGCTACCTCCACACCGGCATCGAGAAGAACCTCGAATACCGGAACTGGACGCAGGGCACCACCTTCGTGACGCGCATGGACTACCTCACGCCGTTCTTCAACGAGACGGCGTACTGCCTCGGCGTCGAGAAGCTCCTCGGCATCACCGACCAGATCCCGGACCGCGCCACCGTCATCCGCGTCCTGCTGATGGAGCTCAACCGGCTCTCCTCCCACCTGGTGTGCATCGCCACCGGCGGCATGGAGCTGGGCGCGACCACGATCATGATCTACGGCTTCCGCGACCGCGAGCTGATCCTCGACATCTTCGAGCTGATCACCGGCCTGCGCATGAACCACGCGTTCGTCCGCCCCGGCGGCCTCGCGCAGGACCTGCCCCCGGGCGCCGTCGACCAGCTGCGCGAGTTCGTCAAGACGATGAAGAAGAACCTGCCGGAATACGACAAGCTCGCCACCGGCAACCCCATCTTCAAGGCCCGCATGCAGGACGTCGGCTACCTCGACCTCACCGGCTGCATGGCGCTCGGCGCCACCGGCCCGATCCTGCGCTCCGCCGGCCTGCCGCACGACCTGCGCAAGTCGGAGCCGTACTGCGGATACGAGAACTACGAGTTCGACGTGCCGACCACCGAGAGCTGCGACTCCTACGGGCGGTTCCTGATCCGCCTGGAGGAGATGCGCCAGTCGCTGCGGATCGTCGAGCAGTGCCTGGAGCGCCTGGAGCCGGGCCCGGTGATGGTCGCCGACAAGAAGATCGCCTGGCCGGCACAGCTGGCGATGGGCCCGGACGGCCTCGGCAACTCCCTCGACCACATCAGGAACATCATGGGCACCTCCATGGAGGCCCTCATCCACCACTTCAAGCTGGTGACCGAGGGCTTCCGGGTACCGGCCGGGCAGGTGTACGCGGCCGTCGAATCGCCCAAGGGCGAGCTCGGCGTGCACGTCGTCTCCGACGGCGGCACCCGCCCCTACCGGGTCCACTTCCGCGACCCGTCCTTCACCAACCTGCAGGCCATGGCCGCGATGTGCGAGGGCGGCCAGGTCGCCGACGTCATCGTCGCCGTCGCCTCCATCGACCCCGTGATGGGAGGCGTCGACCGATGACCGCCAGTCCTCAGAACCAAGGGGTCTCGCTGGGCATGCCCCAGCTGCCGGCCCCCGACTTTCCGGCGGAGGTACGCGAGCGCCTCGAAGCGGACGCGAAGGAGATCATCGCCCGCTACCCGGACAGCCGCTCCGCGCTGCTGCCGCTCCTGCACCTGTGCCAGGCGCAGGAGGGCCACGTCTCGCGCACCGGGGTCCGCTTCTGCGCCGAGGTGCTGGGCCTGACCACCGCCGAGGTCACGGCCGTCGCGACCTTCTACACGATGTACCGGCGGCGGCCCTCCGGCGACTACCAGGTCGGCGTCTGCACGAACACGCTGTGCGCGGTGATGGGCGGCGACGCCATCTTCGAGGAGCTCAAGGAGCACCTCGGGGTCGGCAACAACGAGACCACCCCCGACGGCAAGGTCACCCTCGAACACATCGAGTGCAACGCGGCCTGCGACTTCGCCCCCGTGGTGATGGTCAACTGGGAGTTCTTCGACAACCAGACCCCCGAATCCGCCAAGGCCCTGGTGGACGACCTGCTGGCCGGCCGCGAGGTCTCGCCGACCCGGGGCGCGCCGCTGTGCACGTACAAGGAGACCGCCCGGATCCTGGCCGGGTTCCCCGATGAGCGCGAGGGCGCGGTCGAGGCGACCGGCGGCGCCGGTCCCGCCTCCCTGATCGGGCTGCGCATCGCCCGCGGCGAGTCCCCGCACGCCTCGATCGTGCACCCGCGCACCGAGGCGCGCGGCGAGACCCGTGGCGGCACCACCACCGAGGGAGGGGAGGGATGACCGTGTCCTCCGAACTGAGCAATGGGGGCAGCACCTCCCGGCCGGAGGCCGGCGGAGGCACGAGCCCGGAGAAGCTCCTCGCACCCGTGCTGTCGGCCTTCTGGGACGAGCCGCAGTCGTGGACGCTGGAGACCTACCGGCGCCACGAGGGCTACGAGGGCCTGCGCAAGGCGCTCGCGATGACCCCGGACGACCTCATCGCCTACGTGAAGGACTCGGGTCTGCGCGGACGCGGCGGCGCGGGCTTCCCCACCGGAATGAAGTGGCAGTTCATCCCGCAGGGCGACGGAAAGCCGCACTACCTCGTCGTGAACGCGGACGAGTCGGAGCCGGGAACCTGCAAGGACATCCCCCTCCTCTTCGCCAACCCGCACTCCCTCATCGAGGGAATGATCATCGCGTGCTACGCGATCCGCTCGCAGCACGCCTTCATCTACCTGCGCGGCGAGGTGGTGCCGGTCCTGCGGCGCCTGCACGAGGCGGTGCGCGAGGCGTACGAGGCCGGTTACCTCGGGAAGGACATCCTGGGGAGCGGGCTCGACCTCGACATCACGGTGCACGCGGGAGCGGGCGCGTACATCTGCGGCGAGGAGACGGCGCTGCTCGACTCCCTCGAAGGCCGGCGCGGTCAGCCCCGGCTGCGTCCCCCCTTCCCTGCCGTCGAGGGGCTCTACGCGTGCCCCACTGTCGTGAACAACGTCGAGTCCATCGCCTCGGTTCCCGCGATCCTGAACAAGGGCAAGGACTGGTTCAAGTCGATGGGGACCGAGAAGTCCCCCGGTTTCACGCTGTATTCGCTCTCCGGGCACGTCGCCGGCCCCGGCCAGTACGAGGCCCCGCTCGGCATCACCCTGCGCCAGCTGCTCGACATGAGCGGCGGCATGCGGCCCGGGCACCGGCTGAAGTTCTGGACCCCGGGCGGCTCCTCCACCCCGATGTTCACCGACGAGCACCTCGACGTCCCGCTCGACTACGAGGGCGTCGGCGCGGCCGGCTCGATGCTCGGCACCAAGGCGCTCCAGTGCTTCGACGAGACGACCTGCGTGGTGCGGGCCGTCACCCGGTGGACGGAGTTCTACGCCCACGAGTCCTGCGGCAAGTGCACTCCGTGCCGCGAAGGCACGTACTGGCTGGTCCAGCTGCTGCGCGACATCGAGGCCGGTAAGGGCGTCATGTCCGACCTCGACAAGCTGAACGACATCGCCGACAACATCAACGGCAAGTCCTTCTGCGCGCTCGGTGACGGCGCGGCCAGCCCGATCTTCTCCTCGCTCAAGTACTTCCGCGAGGAGTACGAGCAGCACATCACGGGCAAGGGCTGCCCCTTCGACCCCAGGAAGTCGACCCTCTGGGCCGACACGGAGGTGAACGCATGACCGTCACCACTACGGCCGCCTCCGGAGGAGACGCGGCCGTTCCGCCGGAGAATCTGGTGTCGCTGACCATCGACGGGGCCGAACTGTCCGTGCCCAAGGGCACCCTCGTCATCCGGGCCGCCGAACAGCTCGGCATCGAGATCCCCCGGTTCTGCGACCACCCCCTCCTCTCCCCGGCCGGCGCCTGCCGCCAGTGCATCGTCGAGGTCGAGGGCCAGCGCAAGCCGATGGCCTCCTGCACCATCACCTGCACCGACGGCATGGTCGTCAAGACCCAGCTGACCTCCGAGGTCGCCGACAAGGCCCAGCGCGGGGTGATGGAGCTGCTGCTCATCAACCACCCGCTGGACTGCCCGGTCTGCGACAAGGGCGGCGAGTGCCCGCTGCAGAACCAGGCGATGTCGCACGGCAACGCCGAATCGCGGTTCGAGGGCAGGAAGCGCACCTACGAGAAGCCCGTCCCGATCTCCACGCAGGTGCTGCTGGACCGCGAGCGGTGCGTGTTGTGCGCCCGCTGCACCCGCTTCTCCAACGAGATCGCCGGCGACCCGATGATCGAGCTGCTGGAGCGCGGCGCACTGCAGCAGGTCGGCACCGGCGAGGGCGACCCCTTCGAGTCGTACTTCTCCGGCAACACCATCCAGATCTGCCCGGTCGGCGCCCTCACCTCGGCCGCGTACCGGTTCCGCTCCCGCCCCTTCGACCTCGTCTCCTCCCCGAGCGTGTGCGAGCACTGCGCGGGCGGCTGCGCGACCCGTACCGACCACCGCCGCGGCAAGGTGCTGCGCCGCCTCGCCGCGGAGGACCCCGAGGTCAACGAGGAGTGGATCTGCGACAAGGGCCGCTTCGGGTTCCGCTACGCGCAGCGCCCGGACCGGCTCACCACCCCGCTGGTGCGCAGCGCCGCCGGGGTCCTGGAGCCGGCGAGCTGGCCCGAGGCCCTGGAGGCCGCGGCGGGCGGGCTCGCCGCCGCGCGCGGCCGGGCCGGGGTGCTCACCGGCGGCCGGCTCACCGTCGAGGACGCCTACGCGTACGCCAAGTTCGCCCGGGTGGTGCTCGACACCAACGACATCGACTTCCGGGCCCGTGTGCACAGCGCGGAGGAGGCCGAGTTCCTGGCCGCCACCGTCGCCGGCACCGGCAAGGACCTCGACAGTCGCGGTGTCACCAACGCCTCGCTGGAGGCGGCCCCGGCCGTCCTCCTCGTCGGCATCGAGGCGGAGGAGGAGGCCCCCGGCGTCTTCCTGCGGCTGCGCAAGGCCCACGGCAAGCACAAGCAGCGGACCTTCGCCCTCGCCCCCTTCGCCACCCGCGGCCTGGAGAAGACGGGCGGCACCCTGCTGGCCGCCGCCCCCGGCACCGAGCCCGAGTGGCTCACTGCGTTGTCTCAAGGCGTGCAGTCCTCCGGGACCGGCCTGGAGGCCGACGGGGCCGCGGCCGCCGCCGCGCTGCGCGAGCCCGGCGCCGTCATCGTGGTCGGTGAGCGGCTCGCCGGGGTGCCCGGCGCGCTGACCGCCGCCGTACGGGCGGCCGCGGCGACCGGGGCGAAGCTGGTGTGGATCCCGCGCCGGGCCGGTGAGCGGGCCGCCGTCGAGGCGGGCGCGCTGCCGTCCCTGCTCCCGGGCGGCCGTCCGGCCACCGACCCGCGGGCCCGCGACGAGGTCGCCACCGCCTGGGGCCTGGACGAACTCCCGCACCGCTACGGCCGCGACACCGGCCAGATCGTCGAGGCCGCGGCCTCCCGCGAGCTCTCGGCCCTGCTGGTCGCGGGCGTCGAGGTGAGCGACCTGCCGGATCCGGTCCGCGCGCGGATCGCCCTCCAGGAGGCCTTCGTGGTCTCCCTGGAACTGCGGCCCAGCGAGGTCACCGCCCACGCGGACGTGGTCCTGCCGGTCGCCGCGGTGGCCGAGAAGGCGGGCGCGTTCATCAACTGGGAGGGCAGGGTCCGCCCGTTCGAGGCGGCGCTCAAGCCCGACCAGATGACCCGCCGGCTCGCCCCGGCCGACGCCCGCGTGCTCCACATGCTGGCCGACGCCGCCGACCGCCCGATCGCGCTGCCCGACGTACACGCCGTACGCCGGGAGCTCGACGCGCTCGGCCCGTGGGCCGGGGAGCGCGCCGCCGAACAGCCCGCCGACACCGAGGCGCTGCCCCGCCCGGGCATCGGCGAGGCGGTCCTCGCGGGCCACCGGCTCCTCCTCGACCTGGGCCGGCTCCAGGAGGGCGACGAGGCCCTGGCCGGCACCCGCCACGAGGCGAGCGCCCGGCTGTCGGCCGCCACGGCCGCCGAGACGGGCGTCAAGAACGGCGACGTCCTCGCGGTCACCGGACCGGCCGGCTCCGTGGAACTCCCGCTCCGGATCACCGAGATGCCCGACCGCGTGGTCTGGCTCCCGCTGAACTCCACCGGCTCCGGCGTCCTCGCCGACGCCGGCGCCCGCCCGGGCAGCCTCGTACGCATCGGCCCGGCGACCCCGGCCGGCGCCGGCGACACCACTGCGGAGGTGGACGCGTGAACGCGGTACACGGTGACTTCGTACAACTGGCCGCCGAGGACCTGTCCCTGTTCGGCCGCGACGTCTGGTGGCTGGTCGTCGTCAAGGCGGTGTTCTGCTTCGCCTTCCTGATGGTGACCGTGCTCTTCTCCATCGTGTGGGAGCGCAAGGTCGTCGCCTGGATGCAGCTGCGCATCGGCCCCAACCGGCACGGGCCCTGGGGCATGCTCCAGTCGCTCGCCGACGGCGTGAAGCTGATGCTCAAGGAAGACCTGATCGTCAAGCGCGCCGACAAGGTGGTCTACGTCCTGGCCCCGATCATCGCGGCGATCCCGGCCTTCATGGCCATCGCGGTGATCCCCTTCGGGCCGCCCGGCGACGAGGTCTCCATCTTCGGCCAGCGCACCACGATGCAGCTGACCGACCTGCCCATCGCGATGCTCTACATCCTCGCGGTGGCCTCGGTCGGCATCTACGGCATCGTGCTGGCGGGCTGGTCCTCCGGCTCCACGTACCCGCTCCTCGGCGGACTGCGCTCCTGCGCGCAGATGATCTCCTACGAGATCGCGATGGGCGCGGCCTTCGCCTCGGTCTTCCTCTACTCCGGGTCGATGTCGACCTCGGCGATCGTCGAGGCGCAGGAGGACCGCTGGTTCATCGTCCTGCTGCCGGTGTCCTTCATCATCTACGTCATCACGATGGTCGGCGAGACCAACCGCGCCCCCTTCGACATGCCGGAGTCCGAGGGCGACCTGGTCGGCGGCTTCAACACCGAGTACTCGTCCATCAAGTTCGCGCTTTTCATGCTGGCCGAGTACGTCAACATGGTCACCGTCTCGGCGGTCTCGGTCACCCTCTTCCTGGGCGGCTGGCGGGCCCCGTACCCGATCAGCACCTTCTGGGAGGGTGCGAACCACGGCTGGTGGCCGATGCTCTGGTTCGTCCTCAAGGTGCAGCTGCTGCTGTTCTTCTTCATCTGGCTGCGCGGCACGCTGCCGCGCGTGCGCTACGACCAGCTGATGAAGCTCGGCTGGAAGGTGCTCATCCCGGTCTCCGTGGTCTGGCTGATGCTGGTCGCCACCGTCCGGGCGCTGCGCAACGAGGCGTACGACTTCAGCGAGATCGTCCTCTACGTCGGCGGCGGAGTCGTCGCGATCCTGCTGCTCTCCTTCGTCGCGGACATCTTCCGCGACAAGCGCGAGAAGGCGCAGGCCGCCGAGGCCGTCGACGACGCCGTGCCCTTCGACCCGCTGGCGGGCGGGTTCCCCGTACCGCCCAAGCCCGGCCAGCACCTGGCACCCGTACCGCGCAGGCGGCCTCGCAGCGAGCGGGAGCTGATTGTCAGTGGCGGGACAAATACTGACAGTGACCGAGAGGAGGCTTGAGAGATGTCCGACGACGACAAGTGGCAGAACCCGGTGGCGGGCTTCGGCGTGACCTTCAAGGCCATGTTCAAGAAGCGCCTCACCGAGCAGTACCCGGAGCAGCAGAAGACGACCGCCCCGCGCTTCCACGGACGGCATCAGCTCAACCGGCACCCCGACGGTCTGGAGAAGTGCATCGGGTGCGAGCTGTGCGCCTGGGCCTGTCCCGCCGACGCCATCTACGTGGAGGGCGCGGACAACACCGAGGAGGAGCGCTACTCCCCGGGCGAGCGGTACGGCGCCGTCTACCAGATCAACTACGCCCGCTGCATCCTGTGCGGGCTGTGCGTCGAGGCGTGCCCGACGAGGGCGCTCACCATGACGAACGAGTTCGAACTGGCCGATGCCAGCCGTGAGTCGCTCATCTACACCAAGGAGCAGCTGCTCGCCGGCCTCACCGAGGGCATGGTCGAGGCGCCGCACGCGATGTACCCCGGCACGGAGGACACCGACTACTACCGCGGGCGGGTGACGGGGGCCGCCCCGGGCACGGTCCGGCAGGTCGCGGTCACCAAGGGCGAGAAGCCCGAGGACGAGTCGGTGGACGCCCCGCAGGCCGAGGAGGTGCAGACGTGAGCACCATCGCGGCGAGCCTCACCTCCACCGGCGAGGCCGTGCAGTTCTGGATCCTCGGCACGGTCGCCGTCATCGGCGCCCTGGCCACGATCCTGATGAAGAAGGCCGTGCACAGCGCCCTCAGCCTGGCCGGGACGATGATCATCCTGGCGGTCTTCTACCTCGCCAACGGGGCGTACTTCCTGGGCGTGGTCCAGGTCATCGTCTACACCGGCGCGATCATGATGCTCTTCCTCTTCGTGGTCATGCTCGTCGGCGTCACCGCCGCCGACTCCCTGAAGGAGACCATCAAGGGGCAGCGCTGGCTGGCCGCCCTGTGCGGGCTCGGCTTCGGCATCCTGCTGATCGCCGGCATCGGCCACGCCAACCTCACCCACTTCAACGGGCTCGGCCGGATCAACTCCGCCGGACACGTCGAGGGCCTGGCACAGCTGATCTTCACCAAGTACGTCTTCGCCTTCGAGATCACCGGCGCGCTGCTGATCACCGCGGCCGTCGGCGCGATGGTGCTCACCCACCGCGAGCGCACCGAACGGGCGGCCACCCAGCGCGAGCTCGCCGAGAAGCGCGTCCGCGAGGGCGTGCAGCTCCCGCCGCTGCCCGCGCCCGGCGTCTACGCCCGGCACAACGCGGTGGACGTCGCCGGTCTCCTGCCGGACGGCACCCCGTCCGAGCTGACGGTCAACAAGACGCTGCGCGGCCGCGGCCAGATCCGCGACGTGTCGAGCGAGGCGCTGAACGACCTGAAGGCATTGGAACAGGCGTCGGCGGAGCGCCTCGGCCGCGAGGAGGCATCCAAGTGAATCCGGTCAACTACCTGTACCTGGCGGCCCTGCTGTTCACCATCGGCGCGACCGGCGTGCTGATCCGCAAGAACGCGATCGTGCTGTTCATGTGCATCGAGCTGATGCTCAACGCCTGCAACCTCGCCTTCGTCGCCTTCTCCCGGATGCACGGCAACCTCGACGGCCAGATCATCGCGTTCTTCACGATGGTCGTCGCCGCCGCGGAGGTCGTGGTCGGCCTGGCGATCATCGTGTCGCTGTTCCGTACCCGCCACTCGGCCTCGGTCGACGACGCCAGCCTGATGAAGCTGTAAGGGGTCGCTGTGGAGAACCTGATTGCGCTGCTGATCGCGGCGCCCCTGCTCGGAGCGGTGGTGCTGCTGTGCGGCGGCCGGCGCCTCGACAAGATCGGTCACTGGATCGGCACCCTGCTCGCCGCCGTCTCCTTCGGGATCGGCGCCGCGCTGTTCGCCGACATGCTGTCGCGCAGTGCCGATGACCGGACCCTGTACCAGCGCCTGTACACCTGGATCCCCGTCGAGGGCTTCCAGGCGGACATGGCCTTCCAGCTGGACCAGCTGTCGATGACCTTCGTCCTGCTGATCTCCGGGGTGGGCACGCTCATCCACGTGTACTCGATCGGGTACATGGAGCACGACGAGCGCCGCCGCCGCTTCTTCGGCTACCTCAACCTGTTCGTCGCGGCCATGCTGCTGCTGGTCCTCGCCGACAACTACCTGCTGCTGTACTTCGGCTGGGAGGGCGTGGGCCTCGCCTCGTACCTCCTGATCGGCTTCTGGCAGCACAAGCCCAGCGCGGCCACCGCCGCGAAGAAGGCCTTCCTCGTCAACCGCGTCGGCGACATGGGCCTGTCGATCGCGATCATGCTGATGTTCACCACCTTCGGGACCTTCACCTTCGGGCCCGTGTTCGGTGCGGTGGGGGAGACCTCCGAGGGCACGCTCACGGCGATCGGCCTGATGCTGCTGCTGGCCGCCTGCGGCAAGTCGGCGCAGGTCCCGCTGCAGTCCTGGCTCGGTGACGCGATGGAGGGCCCGACCCCGGTCTCGGCCCTGATCCACGCCGCCACCATGGTGACCGCCGGCGTGTACCTGATCGTCCGCTCGGCCGCCGTCTTCAACGGGGCGCCGGACGCGCAGCTCGTGGTCACCGTCGTGGGCGCGGTCACGCTCCTCTTCGGTGCGATCGTCGGTTGTGCGAAGGACGACATCAAGAAGGCCCTGGCGGGCTCGACGATGTCGCAGATCGGCTACATGATCCTCGCCGCGGGCCTCGGCCCGATCGGCTACGTCTTCGCGATCATGCACCTGGTGACGCACGGCTTCTTCAAGGCAGGGCTCTTCCTCGGCGCGGGTTCCGTGATGCACGGGATGAACGACGAGGTGGACATGCGCAAGTACGGGGCCCTGCGGAAGTACATGCCGGTCACCTTCGTGACCTTCGGACTCGGGTACCTGGCCATCATCGGCTTCCCGGGCCTGTCGGGCTTCTTCTCCAAGGACATGATCATCGAGGCGGCCTTCGCCAAGGGCGGCACCGAGGGCTGGATCCTCGGCGGCGTGACCCTGCTGGGCGCCGGCATCACGGCGTTCTACATGACCCGCGTCATGTTCCTCACCTTCTTCGGCGAGAAGCGCTGGCAGCCGGATGCGGAGAGCGGGGAGCTGCCCCACCCGCACGAGTCCCCGAAGTCGATGACCATCCCGATGGTCATCCTGGCGTTCGGTTCGGTCCTCGCCGGCGGCTTCTTCGAGATCGGCGACCGGTTCCTGAACTGGCTGGAGCCCGTCACCGGTTACGAGCACGGCAACCCGCCGGTCAGCGCCATGACGGTGACCGCGGCCACCATGGTCGTCCTGGTCGTCGGCGTCGGCATCGCCTGGGGGATGTACGGCCGCAGGCCCGTCCCGGTCGTCGCCCCGCGCGGCTCGATCCTCACCCGGGCGGCCCGGCGGGACCTGTACCAGGACGACTTCAACCACGTCGTGCTGGTGCGCGGCGGGGAGCACCTGACCCGCTCGCTCGTGTACGTCGACCACAGCCTCGTCGACGGGGTGGTCAGCGGGACGGCCGCCTCGGTCGGCGGGCTCTCGGGCCGCCTGCGCAAGCTGCAGAACGGCTACGCCCGCAGCTACGCGGTCTCGATGTTCGGGGGAACGGTGGTCCTGATCGCCGCGACCCTGCTGATGAGGGCGGTGTGAAATGAGTTTCCCGCTTCTGACGGTGACGGCCGCGGTCCCCGCGGTCGGCGCGATCCTGACGGCGGCCGTCCCGGCCGCCCGCAGGACCGCCGCCAAGTGGCTCGCGCTGCTCTTCTCGCTGGCGACCCTGGCCCTGGCCGTGCTCGTCGCGGTCCGCTTCGACCCCGGTGGCGACCGCTACCAGCTCACCGAATCCCGCCCCTGGATCGCCGACTTCGGCGTCCGCTACGAGCTGGGCGTCGACGGGATCGGGGTGGTGCTCATCGGGCTCACCGCGCTGCTGATCCCCTTCGTGATCGCGGCCGGCTGGCACGACGCCGACCCGCTGGCCGAGCCCATGAGTGGCTCCGCCACGTGGCAGCCCTCGCGCTGGCGGCCGACACAGGGCTTCTTCGCCCTGATCCTGCTGGTCGAGGCGATGGTGATCATCTCCTTCGAGGCCACCGACGTCTTCCTCTTCTACATCTTCTTCGAAGCCATGCTCATCCCGATGTACTTCCTCATCGGCGGCTTCGGGGACCGGGCACACTCGGGTTCCGACGAGAACGCGTCCGCGCAGCGCTCGTACGCGGCGGTCAAGTTCCTCCTCTACAACCTGGTCGGCGGCCTGATCATGCTGGCCGCCGTCATCGGTCTCTACGTGGTCGCCGGGAACTTCTCGCTCCAGGAGATCACCGCCGCCCGCGCCGCGGGCACGCTCGACATGGCGACCAACACCGAGCGGCTCCTCTTCCTCGGCTTCTTCTTCGCCTTCGCGGTGAAGGCCCCGCTGTGGCCGCTGCACACCTGGCTGCCGAACGCGATGGGCGAGTCCACCGCCCCGGTCGCCGTCCTGATCACCGCGGTCGTCGACAAGGTCGGCACCTTCGCGATGCTCCGCTTCTGCCTCGGGCTCTTCCCGGACGCCAGCAAGTGGGCCACACCGGTGATCCTGGTCCTGGCCCTGATCAGCATCGTCTACGGCGCGCTGGTCGCGGTCGGCCAGCGGGACATCAAGCGGCTGATCGCCTACGCCTCGATCTCGCACTTCGGCTTCATCATCCTGGGCATCTTCGCGATGACCTCGCAGGGCCAGTCCGGCGCCACCCTCTACATGGTCAACCACGGCCTGTCGACGGCGGCGCTGATGCTGGTGGCCGGCTTCCTGATCTCGCGGCGCGGTTCGCGGCTCATCGCCGACTACGGCGGCGTCCAGAAGGTGGCCCCGGTCCTCGCCGGGACCTTCCTGATCGGCGGCCTGGCCACCCTCTCGCTGCCGGGCCTCGCGCCCTTCGTCAGTGAATTCCTGGTCCTGGTCGGCACGTTCGCCCGGTACCCGGTCGTCGGCATCATCGCCACCATCGGCATCGTGCTCGCCGCGCTGTACACGCTGGTGCTCTACCAGCGCACGATGACCGGCCCCGTGAAGGAGGAGGTCCGCACGATGCCGGACCTGCGCCTGCGCGAGCTGCTGGTGGTCGCCCCGCTGATCGCGCTGCTGATCGGGCTGGGCGTCTACCCGAAGGTGCTCACCGACATCGTCAACCCGGCGGTGGAGCACACCATGTCGGACGTGAAGCAGACGGACCCGAAGCCCGAAGTGGCCGTCGAAGCCAAGAACGGGGAGGCGGCGAAGTGAGCACAGTGACTTCCGCCCACAGCCTGTGGACGCTGGCGGCCGAGGCACCGGCCGACCGGATCCCGGCACCGACCATCGAGTACGCACAGCTCGCGCCCACGCTGATCGTGGTGGGCGCGGCGGTCCTCGGGATCCTCGTGGAGGCCTTCGTGCCCCGCAAGTCCCGTTACTACGTGCAGGTGTTCCTCGCCGTCGCGGCGCTGGCCTCGGCCTTCGCGGCGGTCGTCGGCCTCGCGGCCGGCGGGTACGGCTCGACGAAGGCGCACATCGCCGCGATGGGCGCCATCGCCGTGGACGGCCCGGCGCTGTTCCTGCAGGGCACCATCCTGCTGGCCTCGGTCGTCGCGATCTTCACCTTCGCCGAGCGGCGCCTCGACCCGGCCGCGCACGGCAACCGGGTGGACTCCTTCGCCGCCCAGGCGGCGTCCGTACCGGGCAGCGAGAGCGAGAAGGCCGCAGTCAAGGCGGGCTTCACCACCACCGAGGTCTTCCCGCTGGCCCTGTTCGCGATCGCCGGAATGCTGATCTTCCCGGCGGCCAACGACCTGCTGACGCTCTTCGTCGCGCTGGAGGTCTTCTCCCTCCCGCTGTACCTGCTCTGCGCCGTCGCCCGCCGCCAGCGGCTGATGTCGCAGGAGGCCGCGGTGAAGTACTTCCTGCTGGGCGCCTTCTCCTCCGCCTTCCTCCTCTTCGGCATCGCCCTGCTCTACGGCTACGCGGGCTCGGTCTCGTACGCGGTGATCGCCGACGTGGTCGACGGCACGGTCACGAAGATCGACCCGGCGCTGGCCTCCACCATGGGCAACGACGCGCTGCTGCTGATCGGCGGCGCGCTGATCATGATGGGCCTGCTCTTCAAGGTCGGCGCGGTCCCCTTCCACATGTGGACCCCGGACGTCTACCAGGGCGCCCCGACCCCGGTCACCGGCTTCATGGCGGCGGCGACGAAGGTGGCCGCCTTCGGCGCGCTGCTGCGGCTCCTCTACGTGGTCCTTCCGGGCCTGCGGTGGGACTGGCGGCCGGTGATGTGGGCGGTGGCCATCGTCACGATGCTGGCGGGCGCGGTGATCGCCGTGACCCAGACGGACGTCAAGCGGCTGCTCGCGTACTCCTCGATCGCGCACGCGGGCTTCATCCTGGCCGGTGTGATCGCGACCTCGGCGGAGGGCGTCCAGGCGGTCCTCTTCTACCTGGGGGCGTACTCCTTCGTGACGATCGGCGCCTTCGCCGTGGTCACGCTGGTGCGCGACGCGGGCGGCGAGGCGACGCACCTGTCCAAGTGGGCGGGGCTGGGCCGGCGTTCGCCGCTGACGGCGGCCGTCTTCGCGGTGTTCCTGCTGGCCTTCGCCGGCATTCCGCTGACGTCGGGCTTCACGGGCAAGTTCGCCGTGTTCACGGCGGCGGCCGAGGGCGGCGCGGGAGCGCTGGTCGTGGTCGGTGTCATCTCGTCCGCGATCGCCGCGTTCTTCTACATCCGGGTGATCGTCCTGATGTTCTTCAGCGAGCCGAAGGCCGACGGCCCGACGGTGGCGGTCCCCTCGCCGCTGACGATGACCACCATCGCGGTGGGCGTCGCGGTCACCGTGGTCCTGGGCGTGGCCCCGCAGTACTTCCTGGACCTGGCGGGGCAGGCGAGCACCTTCGTCCGCTGACCCGGTCCGCAGGCACGGCGAAGGGTCCGGCCCCCTGTGAAGGGGGCCGGACCCTTCGCCGTGCCACCCCTAACGGCCGTGCCCGTGTGCGGGCTTCGCCGCGGTGGGGGACTTCGCCGGACAGGCCAGCGCGGGGTTCCAGTTGTGGAAGCGGCCGGCCGGGTTGTCCTTGTACGCCCACATGTGCAGGTCATAGTGCTTGGGCATGCCCGCCCAGTGGCCCGGCATCGGCCCGTCGAAGGGCAGCCCGAACATGCTCGGACGGTCGTCAACCGTCTTCAGGTCCTGGTCCCGGTCGGTGTACATCCACTCCACGGTCTGGAGCTTGCGACGGCCGTTGTGGTCCTTCTCGGTGCTGTAGAGGAGCGCGGTCGGCCGGGCGGGGTCCATCGAGCCCCAGTTGGCCTGCTTGACGTAGTGGTAGCCCATGGAGCCCACCCCGAACGGGTTGGTCATGCACGCCTCGCCGTGCGGAACGTACCCGTCCTTGAGCGCCTCCCGCTCGTCCACGTACTTGGCCGTCACCGCGATGGCCGTCGCCATGTCCTTCATGGCCTTGGCGTCGCGCGGGTCGGGCGCGGGCCCCTCGACCGCGTGGGCCGGAGCCACTGCGGCCAGGCCGAGCGACGCGGCGGCCGCACAGGCGAGGACGGTCTTCAGGCTGCGCACGTACATGGCGGGGGCTCCTCGCGGTGGGGGTACGGGGTACGGGTTCCCGCTTCCATTCGTCCGTCCACCATCCCGGCCCGTCCCGCCCGCCGCACGCGGCGCGCCTCCGAACGGGGCCCCGGCCGGGCCGTGCGGGTACTTCTCGCAGATGACGACCGTGCCGACACCCGGCCGGCGCTCCACCAACTGCTCGCCGCGCAGCAGGTCGGCGAGCTGTCGCGCCTGGTCCGCGCGCAGCCGCCGTTGCGCCACCTGACGGCGCATTCACAAGGCTCTGAGCTGCGGTTTCGGCGGGGTGACGGAAAGATCCGCCACCCCGCCGACTGTGTTTGCCGCCGGCGTCGGACTAGCGCGGTCCCACGATGCGGCCGGTGACCTCGCCGAGGCCGACGCGCGTCCCGTCCGGGCCCGGGGCCCAGGCGGTGAGGGTGACGGTGTCCCCGTCCTCCAGGAAGGTGCGCTTGCCGTCGGCGAGCTCGATCGCGTCCCGGCCGTTCCAGGTCAGCTCCAGCAGCGAGCCGCGCTGGCCGGTCTCGGGGCCGCTGACGGTGCCGGAGCCGTACACGTCGCCGGTGCGCAGGGAGGCGCCGTTGACGGTCATGTGCGCGAGCTGCTGGGCGGCGGTCCAGTACATCGACGCGAACGGCGGCTGCGCCACTTCCTGCCCGTTGATGGAGACGGTGATGTGCAGGTCGAAGCCGCCGGGGCGGTCGAGCCCGGCGTCGTCCAGGTAGGGCAGGAGCGGGAAGTCCCGGGCCGGCGGGGCGACGCGGGCCGCGTCCAGGGCCTCCAGCGGGGTGACCCACGCGGAGACGGAGGTGGCGAAGGACTTGCCGAGGAAGGGGCCCAGCGGCACGTACTCCCAGGCCTGGATGTCGCGCGCGGACCAGTCGTTGAGCAGGAACAGCCCGAAGACGTGGTCCTCGAAGTCGGCCAGCGGCACCGGGCGGCCCAGCTCGGAGGGCGTGCCGACGACGAAGCCGACCTCCGCCTCGATGTCGAGCTTGACGGACGGGCCGAAGACGGGCGCCGGGTCGGCGGGAGCCTTGCGCTGCCCGGAGGGCCGTACGACCTCGGTCCCGGAGACCACGATCGTGCCGGAGCGGCCGTGGTAACCGATGGGCAGGTGCTTCCAGTTGGGCGTCAGCGCGTCGCCGTCCGGGCGGAAGATCCGGCCGACGTTGGTGGCGTGGTGCTCGCTCGCGTAGAAGTCGACGTAGTCGGCGACCTCGTACGGCAGGTGCAGCGTGACCTCGTCGAGCGGCAGCAGGTGCGGCTCGACCGTGACGCGGTGGCCGGGGTCGGTCACCCAGGCGGTCAGCGCGCGGCGCACGTCGCGCCAGGCGGTGCGCCCGGCGGCCAGCAGCGGGTTGAGGGAGGACTGCCCGAGCAGCCCGGCGTACGGGGAACCGAGCGCGGCGGCGGCCGCCCCCGCGTCGAGCACGTGCCCGCCGATCCGCACGCCGATGCGGCGGCGGTCCTCCGCGGAAGTCGAGAAGACGCCGTACGGGAGGTTGTGCGGCCCGAACGGGTCGCCCTCGGGGAGATCGAGGGGGCTCTGCTGGGGCATGGGGTGCTGCCTCGCTTTCGACGCGGTCCGGGGGTGTCCCGGTAGACACGGTGCGGGACACGCTACTCAGGATCCCGCGGGAAAGCGCGGGTACCCGGTCGGAGATGAAACACACCTCGGGACGACGCCCGTGGTCAGGTATCCACAGTTCCGGTCATATCTGATCTTTTGGTGCGTGCTGTCGATCGGGGGCTCTACGGTCGGGGTTGTGCACTTCCCTGCCCCGCCCCTGTCCCGCTTGACGCGGGAGCGGGTCAAAGTGACGGATGGGACGTGGGGGAGGCCGGATTCGGGCTCTATTTGTAGGACTTGTCCAAAGGGGTCCGTATCCTAGGCGCCGTGACTTCCGCCCCGCCTCCGGCCCTTCCCTATGCCTTGATCGCCACAGACCTGGACGGGACTCTGCTGCAAGCCGGGGACACCGTCTCCGCCCGCTCGTACGAGGCGCTCGCGAGGGCGCGCGCGGCCGGCGCCCAGCACATCATCGTCACCGGACGCCCCGTTCCCCAGGTCCGACACGTCCTGGACCGGCTCGGCTATACGGGGCTCGCGGTGTGCGGGCAGGGCGCGCAGGTGTACGACGCAGCGCGCGGGCGCCTGCTGCACTCCGTTTCCATGGACCGGGAGCTGGCCGAGGTGGCCCTCGGCAAGATCGAGGCGGAGATCGGCGAGGTCTACGCCGCGGTCAACCAGGAGGGCTTGGACGCGGAGATGCTGATAGGGCCGGGCTACCGGATGTGGCACCCCCACCTGCCGACGGTCCGCGTCCCGCGGCGCTGCGACCTGTGGTCGGCGCCGATCAACAAGGTGCTGCTCCAGCACCCGGAGCTGGACGACGACGAGCTCACGCGGGTGGCGCGGGCGGTGGTCGGGGACCTCGTGAACGTCACGATGGCGGGGGAGCACACGGTGGAACTCCAGCCGCCGGGCATCGACAAGGCCAGTGGGCTCGCGCGGGCGGCGGAAGCCCTGGGGGCGTCCCCGGCCGGGACGATCGCCTTCGGGGACATGCCGAACGATGTGCCGATGTTCGCGTGGGCCGCGCACGGGGTGGCCATGGCCAACTCCCACCACGAGCTGGTGGCGGTGGCCGACGAGATCACCTTGTCCAACGAGGACGACGGCATCGCGGTGGTCCTGGAGCGCCTGTACGGCTGACCGCCGCCTCCGGGGGCTCCACCCCCGCACCCCGCGCCTCGGATCCTTCAGCCTCGCCGGCGTTTGAGGCGCGGGGTCCGGGGCGGTCGGCCCCGCTCAGCCCGCCGCGCGCGGCAGACGGCGTTCCCACGTGCGGTGGAAGACCACCTCTCCCCCCTCCCGGCACACCACCTCGTTCGACGTGAGGAAGCCGCCTTCGTCGCACGAGATCTCCGACCGGGTCTCCACCCGTGCGTCCCAGCCCAGTTCGGGCCGGTGGAGCCGGATCCGCCACTGCGAGCGGGCCCGCGCGGACAGCGCGTCGGCGTCCTGGATCTCGTACACCTCCTCCGCGTCCTCGCTGAACTCCAGGCCGTCCGGGTACACCCGCGTGCCCCCGTACCGCGGGTCCACCTCCAGCCGCCACGTCCCGCGCGCGACGTCCCGTACGACCAGCCGTTCCGGGCGCGGTTCGTCCAGCGTGGCCGGGAAGGCGACCCCCAGCGGCGGCGCCTGCTCCGGCGGCTCGAAGACGATGCCCCCGTCCACGACGGACGCGGCGGACGCAGCGGACGCGGCCCGCACCGGGAGGGTCAGCGCGCTGCCCGCCGGGTCCAGGGTCCAGCCGGCCTCGGACCCGGCCCGCGGCCAGATCCACGGCCAGTACGCGGAGGACACGGCGAGCCGGATCCGGTGCCCGGGCGGGAAGGCGTGGCCGATGCCGTTCAGCTCGAAGGTGACGTCCTCGTACGAGCCCACCGGCCACGGCACGGCCCGGTCCCGGCCCTGGCGGGCCGACAGGTTCAGGGCGCCCCGCGTGACCAGCGTCGACGTACCGTCCGGGGCGACGTCGCACAGCCGGGCCACCACCTGCCCGTACGGCACGTCGAGCCGCAGCCGCAGGGTCACCGAGGGCCGGCCCAGGATCTCCACCGGCTCCCCGCCCCCCACCGGGAACTCGAAGCAGGCCGACTTCGCGTCCTCCTCCCGCTGGTCGGGCGGCAGGTCGGCCTCGTTGCCGAAGGGGAAGAAGCGTCCGGCGTCCATCCCGGTGTGCTGCGGGGAGGCGACGGCCACCGGCGCGCCCTGGAACACGTACGGGACGGGGATCACGGACGCCGAAGGCCAGGCCTTCTCGCCGACCCAGCGGCCGGGGAGGTCCTCGTACACGGTCGCCGGCGGGTGCGAGTCGCTGATCCAGGCGCGCAGCAGCGGCTCGTCCATCACCCCGTTGTCCGTGCCCCTCAGCCAGTGGTCCCACCAGCGCAGGGTCTCCTGGAGGAAGCCGATCGCCGGTCCGGGCGGCAGCCCGCGGTCCGGGTACTGGTGCGACCAGGGCCCGATCAGGCCGCGCACGCGCCCGGACGGCAGGTGCTCGACGAGCCGCAGCACGGTGTCCCGGTACGGGTCGTGCCAGCCGCCCACCGCGAGCACCGCCGCGCCGATCGCCGTGTAGTCCTCGCAGACGCTGCCGTGGCGCCAGTAGGCGTCGCGGGTCTGGTGCGAGAGCCAGGTGTGGATCAGCGGTTCGACCGCCTCCAGCCGGTCCAGCCACTGCTGCCGCCAGCCGTCGCCGACGAACAGCGGGTCCGGCGGCCGGGAGGCGAAGGCCAGCATGGTCGCCGCCCACGCGTGCATGTCCACGGCCAGCACCGAGCCGCCCATGTAGTGCACGTCGTTGTCGTACCGGTCGTCCGTCGAGCAGACGGTGACGACCGCCTTCAGCGCCTCGGGGGCCAGGGCGGCGATCTGGAGGGAGTTGAAGCCGCCCCAGGAGATCCCGAACATCCCCACCGCCCCTGTGCACCACGGCTGCGCCGCCAGCCACTCCACCACCGCGACCCCGTCGGCCAGCTCGCGGGCGTCGTACTCGTCGCCGGGGCGGCCTCCGCTGCAGCCGTGGCCGCGCACGTCCACCCGTACCGAGGCGTAGCCGTGGCCCGCGTACCAGGGATGGCGCTGCCAGTCGCGCGGCGCGGTCCAGTCGGTGAGCCGGTACGGGAGGTACTCCAGCAGCGCCGGAACCGGCTCGTCCGTCACCGGGCGCCAGATGCGCGCGTACAGCTCCACGCCGTCCGCCATCGGGATCCGGACATCCCCGTGGGTGGTCTCGTACGGGAACGCGGTACGGATGATCATGTGTGAACCACCTCAATGGACCTCAGTGGACGGGGTGCATCGTGCGCCGCAGCCACGGAGCCGGCGCGAACACGGCCAGGCCCACCGCCACCGCGACGGCGCCGTCGAGGACCACGTACGGGCGCAGCCGCCGGTGCTCCCCGCTCGTCACCCGCGGGCTGGCGAACATCACCGCGAAGGAGAGGGTGAGCAGGCCGACGCAGCGGGTCGTCGTCAGCCGGCCGGCGGCCGCCAGAAGGGTGGCGGGCACGGCGAAGGCGAGGCGGCCGCCGACGATCCGCCACACGGCCCTGCGCATCGCGTCGGGCGCCAGGGCGTCCTGCGCGGGGTGCTTGCGTCCGGCCGGGTGGCGGCGGCCGAGCACGTTGATGCCGGTGGAGGAGAGGGCGAAGCCGGCGTCGCGCAGGTCGTCGTCCGTCCGGTGGGGCTTGCCGGCCATGGTGGCCACGCTCGGCCGAGCAGGCCGGTGCCCGCGCTGATCAGGCCGAGCCCCACCCGGGTCATGGCGGCGGACGACACGGCCATCGCGCAGTGCCCGCAGGCGATCAGGATGCCGCCCCGGAGCACGGCCCGGTACGAACCGGGGATGCGGTCGGCGAGCCATCCGCCGGCGACGGAGACGAGCGGGACCATGGTCCCGTAGGCCGCCGAGACGGAGGCCGCGGTGCCCGGGCCCATCCCCAGGCCGCCCCCGGCCACCGTGTCCGCGAAGCAGGGGACGAGGGTCGCCTGCGTGCCGAGGAAGGAGAAGCGCTCCCAGACCTCCAGGCCGGAGCGCGTGGCGAGCCTCCGCGGGGTGGCCGAGGAAGGCGTGGTCGTCGCAGGGCGGCGGCCGGTCGTCCGCCGGATCCGCGGGCTCGCCCGTGTCGGTCGCAGTTCTGGACAAAACGTATGCTCCGGTTGTTTCGGCTTCTCCATAACATACCGGTGCGCATCGGACAGCGCTCGGGTGGTGGCCGGGAAGGCGCTCTCGGTGATCGAAAACAGACCCGATACGCTGGCTTGAGTGATGGCAGCGACACATCGACAATCCATGTGATCGTCAGCGTGATCGTCAGCAGACAGGAGTACCCCTCGTGACCGTCGTCGGGCCGTTCGGACTGAGCGTGCGGGACCAGGCTCTTGAGACCGATGTCCAGGCCGGACTGGCCGCCGTCGAGGCGGGTCTGCTGGAAGCCACCAAGAGCGAAGTCCCCTTCATCACCGAGGCCGCACAGCACCTGGTCCGGGCCGGAGGCAAGCGGTTCCGGCCGCTGCTGGTGATGCTCGCCTCCCGGTTCGGGGATCCGTACGCGCCCGGAATCGTTCCGTCCGCCGTGGTGGTCGAGCTCACGCACCTGGCGACGCTCTACCACGACGACGTCATGGACGAGGCGGACGTGCGCCGCGGCGTCGAGAGCGCCAACGCACGCTGGGGCAACTCGGTCGCCGTACTGACGGGTGACTTCCTCTTCGCCCGCGCCTCGCACATCCTGGCCGACCTCGGGCCCGAGGCCGTACGCATCCAGGCCGAGGCCTTCGAACGGCTGGTGACGGGTCAGATCCTGGAGACGGCCGGTCCGCGCGACGGCCGCGACCCCGTCGCCCACTACCTCGACGTCATCGCCGGCAAGACCGGCTCGCTGATCGCCGTCTCCGGCCGCTTCGGCGCGCTCATGGCCGGCGCCGACGAGTCGGTCGTCGACATCCTCACCCAGTACGGCGAGCGGCTCGGCACCGCCTTCCAGCTCGCCGACGACGTCCTCGACATCGCCTCCGACGCGCACGAGTCCGGCAAGACCCCGGGCACCGACCTGCGCGAGGGCATTCCGACGCTGCCCGTGCTGCGGCTGCGCGAGATGGCCGAACGGGACGGGCGCCCCGAGGACCTGGAACTCGTACGCCTCCTGGACGGCGACCTGACGGACGACGCCCGCCACGCCGAGGTGCTGACCCGGCTGCGGGCGCACCCCGCCCTGGAGCAGGCCCGCCGCGACACCGTCCGGTACGCGGAGGAGGCGCGGGCCGCGCTCGCACCGCTGCCCGAGTGCTTCGCGAAGTCGGCGCTCGAAGAGCTCTGCGACGCCGTGGTGCACCGCGCCGGCTAGTCCCTCGGGCACCCGCAGCACCGGAACGGGCCCTTCCGCCCCCAACGACCCCTACGGGTCCGGGCGGGAGGGCCCTTCCCGTGTCATCCCACGGTCGTACGCACAGTTGCGTCCGGGGGCTGACGCCCCCGAGCCGGTGATTTGGTCAGATGGAGTCATCAACCCCACCAGATCGGGTGAGCGCGGCGACACGGCGGTCGCCGCCGTCGACACAAGAGGGCAGGGCACTGACATGGCAGCGAACACGAAGACTTCTCGCAAGGTCGCCCGGTACGCCGTACCGGTGGCGGTGGCGGGTGTTGCCGCGGCGACCGTGGCGATGGTCCCCGCCTTCGCCAACGCCGGCGGGCCCGACCTGCCGAAGGTGACGGCGCAGCAGCTCATCGAGAAGGTCGCCGCCTCCGACGCACAGCAGCTGTCGGGCACGGCCAAGATCAGCACCGACCTGGGTCTCCCGCAGATCGCGACCGGGCTGCTCGGCGGCGGTGGGGTCGCCGGCGGCTCCGCCAACCCGGAGGACAAGGTCGCGCAGCTGGCGAGCGGCACGCACACCTTCCGCGTCGCGGCAGACGGCCCGGACCGCCAGAAGCTCACGTTCCTGGACGGCAAGGACGAGTACAGCCTCGTCCACAACGGCGACGACGTCTGGGGCTACGACTCCAAGTCGAACGAGGTCTTCCACGAGAAGAACCCGCAGGCGGGCAAGGACGCCGGCAAGGACCACAAGACGGCCGACCGGATGGACGCCTCCCCCCAGAAGATCGCCGAGGAGCTCCTGAAGGCCGCCGGTCCGACCACCGACGTCAGCGTCGGCGACACCGCGCAGGTGGCCGGCCGCGACGCCTACCAGCTGGTGCTCAAGCCCAAGCAGAGCGGCTCCACGGTCGGCTCGGTCCAGATCGCGGTCGACGCCAAGAACGGCGTGCCGCTGCGCGTGCAGCTGCTCTCCGCCCAGGGCGGCAAGCCGATCGTGGACGCCGGCTTCACCAAGGTGGACTTCGCCAAGCCGGCCGCCGACACCTTCACCTTCACCGCGCCCAAGGGCGCCAAGGTGACCGAGGGAGTGGACGGCTCGGGCAAGGGGGACAAGGACCAGTCCTTCAAGGCGCTGGAGTCCTTCCCGGGCCTGGACGGGCTGCTGGGCGGTCCGAACGGCCAGGGCGACGTGAAGGTGCTCGGCGAGGGCTGGGCGACCATCGCGCGGATCGATTCGGGCGCCGGCAAGGGCCTGAAGGAGCTGGAGAACGACAAGAACGCCCCCAAGGAGGCCAAGCAGTTCCTCGACTCCCTCGGGGACAAGGTCACCGGGAAGTTCGGTGAGGGCCGGGTCCTGTCGACCCGCCTGGTCAACGCCCTGGTCACCGACGACGGCAAGGTCTACGTCGGCGCGGTCACCAAGGACGCGCTGGTGAAGGCGGCCGACGCCAACAAGTAGTCACCCCGCACGAGAGCGCCGCAAGGGTGGGCCGGGACTGTGTCCCTGCCCACCCTTGCGGCATTCCGGCTGTCCGTACAGCACACGCGCTGTACGGTGTTGGACATGTCGAGACACGTCACCATCCGCCTGGACGAGGACTTCCACGAACGCCTGAAGGCGCGTGCGGCGGCCCTGGGGACGACGGTGACCGCGCTGATCACCGAGGTCACCGAGCGCGAACTCGACGAGGACCGGAAGAGCTTCCTGTCCGGCATAGAGGAGTTCGCCGACCACTGGGGCTACTTCCAGGAGCGGTTCGGGAATTGAAGATCACCATGGAGTGGGCCTGGACCGCTCTGGCCCACCATCTTCCGTCCGATCCCGCCGTGTGGGATCCCTCCGGGGTGGCCGCCGCGGTCGCCCGCCACCAGAACGACCTCGTTCTGGTGCCCGAACAGCCCGCCCCGGACACCGCGTGGCGGGCCGCCGCGTTTCTGCACACCCTCGCGGTGTGCCCGGCGCTGGAATCCCCGATGAACGAGTTCTACGCGGCCGCCGCGACCCGCTCGTACCTGCGCGTGGCCGGGGCCCGGCAGCTGCCCTCGCCGGAGGAGCTCGGCGATCTCGTGGAGGCGGCGAAGCTGGGCCGCGCGGACATCGCGGCCGTCGCCGAGGAGCTGCGCGCCCGGATCCAGGAACCGCTGCCCGCCTCGCTGCGGGGCCGCGCCGAGGACGCGTAGCTCCGGCGCGATCCGACCGGATCGCGCCGGAGCCCTGGGGCCTCGACCGGCAAGCGCTAGAAGGTGATCTTCCAGCTGTTGATGTAGCCGATGTCCTGCGCGGCGGCGTCCTTGACCCGGAGGTTCCAGACCCCGTTCGCCACATCGCTGGAGGCGTTGACGGTGTACGACTGAACGAGGTTGTCGGCGCTGCCGCCGGAGCGGTTGTGCAGGTTGTAGACCGTGCCGTCCGGGGCGACCAGGTCGACCACCAGGTCACCGCGGTACGTGTGGACGATGTTCACGTCCACCTTGGTGGTGGCCGGGGCGTTGCCCGCGACACCCGAGACGGTGATCGGCGAGTTGACCGCGGCGGCGGGGGAGTCGGGGATGTTCACGTCCGTCGTGCTCTCGAAGGACTGGCCAGGCGGGACCGGGGTGGCCGCCCCGAGGTTCCAGATCGCGTAGGCGACGGCGTCGGCATTGCGGTCCAGGGCGGTGTCGTTGATGTTCGCCGTGTTGTCGCAGGAGGAGTGGTAGCAGCGGTCGAAGGCCTGACCGGCCGTGCCGCCCCACTTCTGGGCCTGCGCCGATGACTTCGTGTTGCTGGCGCCGGTGAACAGGCCGCCGACCGGTATGCCCACGTTCTTGAACGAGGCGTGGTCGGAGCGGCCGTCGCCCTCGGTCTCGATCTCGGTGGGCACGCCGAGGCCCGCGTAGTAGTTCTTGAAGGTCTGCTCGATGGTCGGGTCGTCGTCGTAGACGAAGTAGCCCGGGTTCGGGGACCCGATCATGTCGAAGTTCAGGTAGCCGGAGAACTTCGCGCGTTCGGCGGTCGGCAGGTTGTTGACGTAGTACTTCGAGCCGACCAGACCCAGCTCCTCCGCACCCCACCAGCCGAAGCGCAGGTGCTTGGTGGGCTGGAGCCCGGCCCGCGAGACCGCGAGGGCCGTCTCCAGGACGGCCGCACTGCCCGAGCCGTTGTCGTTGATGCCCGCGCCCGAGGTCACGGAGTCGAGGTGCGCTCCCGCCATCAGCACGGAGTTGGGGTCGCCGCCCGGCCAGTCGGCGATCAGGTTGTAGCCGGTGGCGCCGCTGGAGGTGAAGGTCTGCAGCGTGGTCGTGAAGCCGGCCGCGTCGAGCTTGGCCTTCACGTAGTCGATCGAGGCCTTGTAGCCGGCCCTGCCGTGGGCACGGTTGCCGCCGTTGTTCGCGGCGATCGTGGAGAGCTGCGACAGGTGGGCCTTGACGTTGGCCAGCGGGATGTCGGGCGGGGTGGGCGCCGCGGTGACCGCCGTGGGGGCGGCGAGAGCGGCGGGGGCGGTGGAGGCGATCAGGCCCGCGACCGCGAAGGCGGTCACGGCAGCAAGGCGCCGGGAGACGGACAGGCTCATGTGGGGGCTCCGGGATTCCGCGGGGATATGACGGAACGAGCGGGATAGAGCAGGTGAGCGTTAGTGCGTCAGTGCGAGCCTGATGTTCAGCGAGAGTATGACTGTCCGTCAAGACCATAATTCGGTCAGGGCAGTTCGGAAAACGGACGATCCCCGGTACAGGTGCCCTGTACCGGGGATCGTGGGTGTGGAGCGTTTGCTGGTGTGTGCCTGCCGGCAGGCCCGTTACGCCGGCTCGCGGGCCGGTGCCGGCAGGGCGGCCGGGGCCGTCTCGAGGGCCGCCCTGGACCGCCGTGCCGTGCGCAGCGCGTCCCAGGTCAGGAGGGCGAGCGCGGTCCACACCAGGGAGAAGCCGGCCCAGCGCTCGGGCGGCATGGCCTCGTGGAAGTACAGGACGCCCAGCCCGAACTGGAAGACGGGGGCCATGTACTGGAGCAGCCCGAGGGTGGACAGCGGGACGCGGATGGCGGCCGCCCCGAAGAGCACCAGCGGGATCGCGGTGACCAGCCCGGTCGCGGCCAGCAGGAGCGCGTGCCCGACGCCCTGCGAGGTGAAGCTGGACTGGCCCTGCCAGCCCAGCCACAGCAGGTAGCCCAGGGCCGGCAGGAACAGCATGGCCGTCTCGGCGGCCAGCGACTCCAGCCCGCCCATGTTGAGCTTCTTCTTGATCAGCCCGTACGTCGCGAAGGAGCAGGCCAGGACCAGTGAGATCCACGGCGGCCGCCCGTAGCCGATGGCGAGCACGAGGACGGCGACGAAGCTGATGCCGACCGCCACCCACTGCACGCGGCGCAGCCGCTCGCCCAGGACGAGCACGCCCATCGCGATGCTGACCAGCGGGTTGATGAAGTAGCCGAGGCTCGATTCGACGACGTGGCCGTTGTTGACCGACCAGATGTACAGGCCCCAGTTCACGCTGATCACCGATGCGGCCAGCGCGGTCAGGCCGAGCTTGCGCGGCTGGCGCAGCAGCTCCCGGATCCAGCCCCAGCGGCGCACCGCGAGCAGCGCCAGCCCGACCACGGCCAGGGACCACGTCATGCGGTGGGCGAGGATCTCGACGGCCCCCGCAGGCATCAGGAGCGGCCAGAAGAGGGGCACCAGACCCCACAGCCCGTATGCGCCGAATCCGTAGAGCAAACCCGTGCGCTGCTCGTTCTCCGCCTTCACGGGGCCTCCTGTGCGACTTCCAGCCAACTTCACGACCGTAGCGCCGCGCGGCACGGATGTCATGCCCGTTATTGCGAGATACTCATGACATCTTCCTGGGCTTGCGTGGACGGGCCCGTGCTGCGCCCGCCCCGTGTCCGCGCCTGCCGCCGCCCCCCCGAGGGCCGGTCCCGGGTCAGGCCAGTGCGGCGCGGATCGCCTCGGCCACCGGGGTCGTCGGCCGCCCGATCAGCCGGGCCAGGTCACCGCTGGTGCCCGCCAGCCGGCCGCGTGCGATCGCCGCGTCCGCGTCGACGAGGATCGCGGCGAAAGGCTTTCCGAGGGATTGCGTACGGGGCGGGGCGGGGCGGGGCGGACACGCACGAAGCCCGGATCTCTGGGGAGATCCGGGCTTCGTGCGGCTTCGTGCGGCTTCGTGCGGCTTCGTGCGGCTTCGTGCGGCTTCGTGCGGCTTCGTGCGGCTTCGTGCGGCTTCGTGCGGCTTCGTGCGGCTTCGTGCGGCCGTGTCCGCGTCCGCGTCGTGCGGGTCAGCCGACGACGGTCCAGGTGTCGTTGCCGCTCAGCAGCGCACCGAGGTCGCCCTTGCCGCTGCGGTCGATCGCGGTGTCGAGCTGGTCGGCCATGAGGGTGTCGTACACGGGCCGCTCGACGCTGCGGAACACCCCGATCGGGGTGTGGTGCAAGGTGTCGGGGTCGGCCAGGCGGGAGAGCGCGAACGCCGTGGTGGCGCTGGCGGTCTTCGCGTCGTGGACCAGGATCTGCGACTCGTTGGCCGGGGTGACGTCGACGACCTCCAGGTCGCCGGTGGCCGGGTTGCGCACGACGCCCTTCGCGCCGTCCGCGCCGAAGCGGATCGGCCGGCCCTCCTCCAGCCGGATCACGGCCTCCAGTGCCTGGTCCTTGTCCTTGAGGACCTCGAAGGCGCCGTCGTTGAAGATGTTGCAGTTCTGGTAGATCTCGACGAGCGCCGTGCCCTGGTGGTCGGCCGCCGCGCGCAGCACCTCGGTGAGGTGCTTGCGGTCGGAGTCGACGGTACGGGCGACGAAGGAGGCCTCGGCGCCGATCGCCAGCGACACCGGGTTGAAGGGCGAGTCCAGCGAGCCCATCGGCGTGGACTTGGTGATCTTGCCGACCTCGGAGGTGGGGGAGTACTGCCCCTTGGTCAGCCCGTAGATCCGGTTGTTGAACAGCAGGATCTTGAGGTTGACGTTGCGGCGCAGGGCGTGGATCAGGTGGTTGCCGCCGATGGAGAGCGCGTCGCCGTCGCCCGTCACGACCCATACGGACAGGTCGCGGCGGGAGGTGGCGAGGCCGGTGGCGATGGCGGGCGCACGGCCGTGGATGGAGTGCATTCCGTACGTGTTCATGTAGTACGGGAAGCGGGAGGAGCAGCCGATGCCGGAGACGAAGACGATGTTCTCCTTCGCCAGCCCCAGTTCGGGCATGAAGCCCTGAACGGCGGCGAGCACGGCGTAGTCGCCGCAGCCCGGGCACCAGCGGACCTCCTGGTCCGACTTGAAGTCCTTCATCGACTGCTTGGACTCGGACTTGGGCACCAGCGAAAGCAGTGTGCGGGACCCTTCGGTCACGGTCACCTCAGTCATTGATGGCCTCCTCGAGAACCTTGGCGAGCTGCTCCGCCTTGAACGGCATTCCGTTGACCTGGGTGTACGACTGGGCGTCGACCAGGTATTTCGCCCGGATCAGGGTGGCGAGCTGCCCGAGGTTCATCTCCGGCACCACTACCTTCTCGTAACGCTCCAGGACCTCGCCGAGATTCCTGGGGAACGGGTTCAGGTGGCGCAGGTGGGCCTGGGCGATGGGGAGTCCGGCGTTCCGCAGCCGGCGGACGGCCGCGGTGATGGGGCCGTAGGTGGAACCCCAGCCGAGGACCAGGGTGGTGGCTCCGTCCGGGTCGTCGACGTCCAGGTCCGGTACCCGGATCCCGTCGATCTTGGCCTGGCGGGTGCGGACCATGAGGTCGTGGTTGGCGGGGTCGTAGGAGATGTTGCCGGTGCCGTCCTGCTTCTCGATGCCGCCGATGCGGTGTTCGAGGCCGGGCGTGCCGGGGACGGCCCAGGGCCGGGCGAGCGTCTCCGGGTCCCGCTTGTACGGCCAGAAGACCTCGGTGCCGTCGGCCAGGGTGTGGTTCGCGCCGGTGGCGAACTTGACCTTCAGGTCGGGCAGGTCCGTGATCTCCGGGATCCGCCAGGGCTCGGACCCGTTGGCGAGGTAGCCGTCGGAGAGCAGGAAGACCGGAGTCCGGTAGGCGAGCGCGATCCGGGCCGCGTCGAGGGCGGCGTCGAAGCAGTCCGCGGGGGTCCGCGGGGCCACGATCGGCACGGGCGCCTCGCCGTTGCGGCCGAACATGGCCTGGAGGAGGTCCGCCTGCTCCGTCTTCGTCGGCAGGCCGGTGGAGGGGCCGCCGCGCTGGATGTCCACGATCAGCAGCGGCAGTTCGAGCGACACCGCGAGACCGATCGTCTCCGACTTGAGCGCCACACCGGGCCCGGAGGTGGTGGTCACCCCGAGCGCCCCGCCGAAGGCCGCGCCGAGGGCCGCGCCGATGCCGGCGATCTCGTCCTCGGCCTGGAAGGTCCGCACGCCGAAGTTCTTGTGCTTCGAGAGCTCGTGCAGGATGTCCGAGGCCGGGGTGATCGGGTAGGAGCCCAGGTAGAGGGGCAGGTCGGCCTGCTGGCTCGCGGCGATGAGGCCGTAGGAGAGGGCCAGGTTCCCCGAGATGTTGCGGTAGGTGCCGGTGGGGAAGGCGCGGGTGGCGGGGGCGACCTCGTAGGAGACCGCGAAGTCCTCCGTCGTCTCGCCGAAGTTCCAGCCGGCCCGGAAGGCGACGATGTTCGCCTCGGCGATCTCCGGCTTCTTCGCGAACTTCTGCCGCAGGAACTTCTCGGTGCCCTCGGTGGGCCGGTGGTACATCCACGACAGCAGGCCCAGCGCGAACATGTTCTTGCTGCGCTCGGCCTCCTTGCGGGAGAGCCCGAAGTCCTTCAGCGCCTCGACCGTCAGGGTGGTCAGTGGTACCGGGTGGAGGTTGTACGCGTCCAGGGAGCCGTCTTCCAGCGGCGAGGTCTCGTAGCCGACCTTGGCCATCGGGCGCTTGGTGAACTCATCCGTGTTGATGATGACGTCCGCGCCGCGCGGCACGTCCGCGATGTTCGCCTTCAGCGCCGCCGGATTCATCGCCACCAGCACGTTCGGGGCGTCGCCCGGCGTGAGGATGTCGTGGTCGGCGAAGTGGAGCTGGAAGGAGGAGACGCCCGGGAGGGTTCCGGCGGGGGCGCGGATCTCGGCGGGGAAGTTCGGCAGCGTCGACAGGTCGTTCCCGAACGACGCCGTCTCCGAGGTGAACCGGTCACCGGTGAGCTGCATACCGTCACCGGAGTCACCCGCGAACCGGATGATCACACGATCGAGACGGCGCACTTCCTTGCTGCCGGGGCTCGCCGGGATGCGTTGTCCACCGACTACCGCACCCCCAGCCCCGTCGGCCTGCTCGGCTGGGCTGCTGACCTGGCTGGTCACTGAACTGGACCTCCTTCGAGGCGTGAGCACCCCCAGACCCACCCTACGTCGGTAGGGATCAGGCTCCCCGGAGGCGACCACATTCTGGACCGTAGGACCGCCCTTTGAGACGGGCCGACCGGTATGCCGTATCTGACAGAGTGTCAGTCGATCAAGATTTCAGATAGGTGAGAACGGCCAGTACACGCCGGTGATCCCCGTCACTCGGCGAGAGGCCCAGCTTCATGAAGATGTTGCTGACGTGCTTTTCCACCGCTCCGTCGCTCACGACCAGCTGTTTCGCCACCGCCGAATTGGTGCGTCCCTCGGCCATCAGCCCGAGCACCTCGCGCTCGCGCGGGGTCAGCCCCGCCAGGACGTCCTGCTTCCGGCTGCGGCCGAGCAACTGGGCGACGACCTCCGGGTCCAGGGCCGTACCGCCCCGCGCCACCCGCACCACCGCGTCCAGGAACTCCCGCACCTCGGCCACCCGGTCCTTGAGCAGGTACCCCACCCCGGTACTCGACCCGGCCAGCAGTTCGGTGGCGTACTGCTCCTCCACGTACTGCGACAACACGAGCACGCCTATCCCGGGGTAGTCCCGGCGCAGCCGTACGGCCGCCCGTACGCCCTCGTCGGTGTGGGTCGGCGGCATCCGCACGTCCGCCACCACCACATCCGGCAGCGCGTCGTCGGCCGCCAGGTCCGCGATCGTCTTGAGCAGGGCTTCCGCGTCCCCGACGCCCGCCACGACGTCATGCCTCCGGTCGGTCAGCAGCCGGGTCAGGCCCTCACGCAGCAGCACTGAATCCTCGGCGATGACCACTCGCACCCTGTCTTCCACGTCTTTGCAGCTCCCGCGTCCACTCGTTTCCCGCACTACACGACTCAGCCAAGCATCCCAGCCTTAAGTCCTGGTGAAGGCAGAGCCGGGACAACACGTGGGCGTCCGGGGGCAGTTTTCACGAACCGGAAGGTCACATGCCGCACCCACGAAGCCCCGCCCGCGCCGATCCCAGCCCCGCCGGTATGTAAGGAGCCCCGCCGGCATGTGAGGCGTGGGGTCCGGGGCTGCGCCTGCGGAGCGTCGGCTGTGCCAATCCCAGCCCCGCCGGTATGTGAGGCGTGAGGTCCGGGGCTGCGCCCACGTAGGACGGCCGCGCCAAATCCAGCCTCGCCGGCGTTTGAGGCGCGGGGTCTGGGGCGGAGCCCCGGGAAGCGTCGCCGCAACGGACACGCGAACGGGACCCCCACCCACCCGGACGGGAGTCCCGCTCACCAGCACAAAGAAGGGGGCCCGGTGGCCAGGGGGCCCGGGGCTTCAGCCCCGGTCACGCCACGGCAGCTCCGCAGTGACCGTCGTCCCGACCCCCGCGGGCGAGTCCACCACCAGCACCCCATCCACCGCATCCAGCCGCCCCGTCAACCCCGCCAACCCGCTCCCCCCGCCAGAGGCATCCGCTCCGCCCCGCCCGTCGTCCGCGACCTGGATCAGCAGCCGCTCCCCGGACTTCCACACGTCCACAGAGGCCGACCGGGCCACCGCGTGCTTGCTGATGTTCTGCAGCAGCTCCGAGACCGTGAAGTACGCGATCCCCTCGATCGCCTCCGCCGGGCGGGCCGGAAGGTCCACGGCCACCCGCACCGGCACCGTGCAGCGCGCGGCCACCGCCGACAGTGCCGCGTCCAGCCCGCGGTCGGTCAGTACGGCGGGGTGGATCCCGCGGGCCAGGTCGCGCAGCTCCTGCAGGGCGATCTTCACCTCGCCGTGCGCCTCGTCCACCATGCGGGCCGCGGCCTGCGGATCCTCGGTGAGCTTCTCCTTCGCCAGCCCCAGGTCCATGGCGAGCGACACCAGCCGGGCCTGCGCCCCGTCGTGCAGATCACGCTCGATGCGCCGCAGGTCGGCGGCGGCGGTGTCCACCACCACGCCCCGGTCGGACTCCAGCTCGGTGACGCGGCTGTCCAGACGGGAGCGGCCGAGCAGCCCGCCGACCATGACCCGGTCGACGGTGGTCAGGGCCCGGATCACCCAGGGGGTGGTGAGGGTGAGCGCCAGTCCGACGACGCAGGCGAGGGCGATCTCCACGGGCTTGTCGAGGAAGAAGGAGTAGTCGCCGTTCTCGAAGAGCAGCAGCCCGGGCTGGTCGGAGTAGGTCGGCAGGACCCAGAACCAGAGCGGGTACAGCAGGAGGGCCCACCCCGACGCCCAGAACGTCAGTGCCAGGCAGAACCCGAACACCGCCCACGGGAAGTGGATCACGGAGTACAGCACGTGCCTCCAGGCGCTCCCGCTCTTGAGCAGCGCGCCCATGGCAGCGAGGGGCCCGGCCTTCTTGGCCCGGATCGGCGCGGGGCCGGCGATGTCCGCCCCGAGCAGCGCGCGCACCCGGGCCCGCTCCACCGCGCCGAACCCGCGGCACATGGCGAGCACGCCGGCGAGGACCGGCACGCCGAGGAAGGTGACGAGCAGCCCGGCGCCGAGGCTCACACCCGTGATGGCGAGCGAGAAGTACAGCGTGCTCAGCGGCAGCCCGATCAGCAGGTATCCGAACTCCCGCCAGGTCCGCCCCTCGACCGGAGCCCGCAGCACCGCGCCGACACCACCGCCCGTGCCCTTGCCGTTGTCCATGATCCCGCCCCACCCTTCCGGTCCTCCGTTACACCCCCACCCTGCCGCCCCGCCCCACCCCCGAACCATCCGGCGAGTCGGCCTCTGGACCGGGGGGTTAACCCCACCGCCGCCCCCGCGGCGTCGGCGCGGGCCCCGGGGCCGCGCCTACGAAGCATCGGCCGCGCCCATCCCATCCCCGTCGGCGTTGGCGCGGGGGCGGCGCTGTGCCCACGTAGCGCCGGCCGTGCCCATCCCATCCCTGCCGGCGTTTGAGGCACCCGGGCCCACGCCTGGCGCCGCTCAAGGCGCGCCAGTTCCAGCCGCGCCGAACGTTGGCGCGGGCCCCGGGGCTGCGCCCACGGAGCGTCGGCCGCGCCAAACTCAGCCTCGCCGGCGTTTGAGGCGTGGGGTCTGGGGCGGAGCCCCGGGAAGCGTCGCCGCAACGGACACGCGAGCGGGACCCCCGCCCACCCGGACGGGAGTCCCGCTCACCAGCACAAAGAAGGGGGCCCGGTGGCCAGGGGGCCCGGGGCTTCAGCCCCGGTCACGCCACGGCAGCTCCGCAGTGACCGTCGTCCCGACCCCCGCGGGCGAGTCCACCACCAGCGCCCCATCCACCGCGCCCAACCGCTCCGTCAATCCCGCCAACCCGCTCCCCCCGCCAGAGGCATCCGCTCCGCCCCGCCCGTCGTCCGACACCCGTATCAGCAGCCGCGCCCCCGCCCGCCACACCTCCACGCTCGCGCCCCGCGCCCCCGGCCCCGCGTGCTTGCTCACGTTCTGCAGCAGCTCGGACACCACGAAGTACGCGATCCCCTCGATCGCCTGCGCCGGCCGCGCCTCCGGCAGGTCCACCGCCACCTTCACCGGCACCACGCACCGCGACGCCACCGACGACAGCGCCGCGTCCAGCCCGCGGTCCGTCAGCACGGCCGGATGGATCCCGCGGGCGAGGTCCCGCAGTTCCTGGAGCGCCAGCTTCACCTCTCCGTGGGCCTCGTCGACCATTGCCGCCGCGCCCTCCGGGTCCTCCAGCAGCTTCTCCTTCGCCAGGCCCAGCCCCATCGCCAGCGCCACCAGCCGCGCCTGCGCCCCGTCGTGCAGGTCCCGCTCGATGCGCCGCAGGTCGGCCGCCGCGGTGTCGACGACCACGCCGCGGTCGGATTCCAGCTCCGCGATCCGCCGTTCCAGGTCGTCGGAGGGCGACAGCAGCCCCCGTACCATCGCCCGGTCCGTGTTCGCGAGCAGCCGCACCAGGTACGGCAGCACCGGCCACAGCACGAACAGGCCAGTCAGAGCTACCGTGAAGGTGAGTACGCCCCACGGCAGCCGGATGAGCTGGTACAGCACGGTCCGCCAGCCGACGGGGTCCTTGATGCTCGTCCACAGCCAGGGGAAGAATCCGCCGGACCGCTTCGGCCCGGGGATCGGGGTCGGCTCGTCCACCCGTACGCCCAGCAGCGCGCGGGCGCGTGCCCGGTCCAGCCGTCCCATTTGCCGAGACAGATAGAGACCGCATGCGAGCAGGGGAATTCCGATCGCGGTCACGGAAAGACCGCCCGTGACGGAAACCATGACAACCGCGTACACAAATCCGACGATCGCCAACGGCAGGTTGGTCAGCAGATAGGCGATCTCCTTCCACGTCACGGCGCTGAAGGCGGGGCGTACGGGAGGAAGCCGATCGTTGTCGGGGATGGCATGGCTCGTGGTCATGGGCCACAGCCTGTCAAGAGCGGCCCGCCGGTGCCATGGGGTGTCCGGGGTGCTGTGAACGGGGGATAACCCCACCCTGTGTGAGGCAGGCCCTAGACTCCCGTCCGTACCAGATCGTCGACAGTGACCGAGGAGCGAGGAACGGACGTGCCCGAACCAACGGTATCGACCGTAACCGTGCTCGCGGCGGACTACTTCCGGAGTTATTCGGTCGTCGGTCTGCTGGCCGCCCTCGGTGTGCTCTTCGTGGCCGTGGCCTTCGGCGCCGGCCGCCTGCTGAGGCCCGTGGTCCCCACCCACGAGAAGCTCCTGACCTACGAATGCGGCGTGGACCCGGTCGGCGAGGGCTGGGCGCACACCCAGGTCCGCTACTACGTCTACGCCTTCCTCTACGTCATCTTCGCCGTCGACTCGATCTTCCTGTTCCCGTGGGCGACGGTGTTCGCCGCCGCCGGTTACGGCGCCACGACGCTCGTGGAGATGTTCATCTTCCTGGGCTTCCTGGCCGTCGGCCTGCTCTATGCGTACAAGAAGGGCGTCCTCGAATGGACGTGACACCTCAGCCGGAGCTGCTCCCGGAGCCCAAGCGCCTGGGAGTCCTCTCCCGCCTGGCCCCGGAACCCATGAAGGTGGTCCTGAACTGGGGCCGCCGGTACAGCCTGTGGGTCTTCAACTTCGGTCTGGCCTGCTGTGCGATCGAATTCATCGCCGCGTCCATGGCACGGCACGACTTCATCCGCCTCGGCGTGATCCCCTTCGCGCCGGGGCCGCGCCAGGCCGACCTCATGATCGTCTCGGGCACCGTCACGGACAAGATGGCCCCGGCCGTGAAGCGGCTCTACGAGCAGATGCCGGAGCCGAAGTACGTCATCTCCTTCGGCGCCTGCTCCAACTGCGGCGGCCCGTACTGGGACTCGTACTCGGTGACGAAGGGCGTCGACCAGATCATCCCCGTCGACGTCTACGTGCCGGGCTGCCCGCCGCGCCCGGAAGCCCTCCTCCAGGGCATCCTCAAGCTCCAGGAGAAGATCGCCCGCGAGTCGCTGGCCGACCGCTACGCGGCCGGGCCGTCCGTCTCCCAGCTCACGAGTGGCCTGGTCACGGCCCCGCCGACCCCCGGGAGCGGTGCGTGAACCTCTACGACTCCCTTCCCGACGAGGCGCCGACGGTCTTCGGAGCCGAGGCCGTCGCCGAGTTCTCGTACGACGTCCTCACGGTGGACGTGCCCGTCGGCAGCTGGATCGCCGCCCTCGAAATCGCCCGGGACAAGCTGGGCTGCACCTACTTCGACTGGCTGAGCGCGGTCGACGAGCCCGGCACCGGCTTCCGGATCTGCGCGCACGTCGCCTCGCTGGAGAACCACCGCGTACGGCGTCTCCTGCTGCGCACGACCGTCCCGCACAGCGCCCCCTCCCTGCCGTCGGCCGTCGCCGTCTACGCGGGAGCGGAATGGCACGAGCGCGAGACGTACGAGATGTTCGGGATCGTCTTCACCGACCACCCGCACCTCGTCCACCTCCTCCTCCCGGAGAACTTCGAAGGGCACCCGCTGCGCAAGGACTTCGTCCTGGCCGCGCGGGTCGCCAAGGCCTGGCCCGGCGCCAAGGAACCGGGCGAGGCCCACGATCCGGACGCGCCGAAGCGCCGTCAGATGCTCCCGCCGGGCGTCCCGGACCCCAACGACTGGGGCCCGATGAAGGGCCAGCTCCCGCCGGCCCCCGCCCGCCCGGCCCGCACCCCCCGCGCCGCAGGCGCGGCGGGCGCCGCCGCCCGCACCCCGCGCGAGGGCGCCCCGGTCCGCCGCACCCGCTCGGTCGCCGAAGGCTCGGCCACCCAGCCCCCGACGACCCCGGCCGCCGAAGCCCCGGCCCGCCCGCCGCGCCGTACCCGCTCCGTATCGGAAGGCTCGGTCAGCCAGGCCCCGACCACCGCGGAGCCGGGGGAGACCCCGACGGCCGAGGCCCCCGAAGCCCGGGCCCGCCCGCCGCGCCGTACCCGTTCGGCGAGCGAGGGTTCCGCGAGCCAGGCCCCGACCACCGCGGAGCCGGGGGAGACCCCGACGGCCGAGGCCCCCGAAGCCCGGGCCCGCCCGCCGCGCCGTACCCGTTCGGCGAGCGAGGGTTCCGCGAGCCAGGCCCCGGACGCGCCGCAGCCCGCACCCGCACCCCGCCGGGTCGCGCCCCGCAGCGCGGACGCCCCCTGGCACGACCCGAAGCCCGCCTTCGCCGAGCAACCGTCACCCAAGGCCGACGCCACGGAGCCCCCGCCGGAGGCAGACGCGGCGAAGCCGGCGGCCACCGGCCGGCAGGCGGAGACCCCGCCGCCCGCGCCGGAGGCCGAGGCAGACGCCCCCACCACCCACCCCACCACCGACAACGGAGGCGACGCGTGAACGACGTCCTCGACGTCGCCCTGCGGCTGATCGTCGTCTTCGCCGTCTTCCTCGTGCTCCCGCTCGTCGTCGGGCAGACCGAGCACAAGGTGATGGCCCACATGCAGGGCCGCCTCGGCCCCATGTACGCCGGCGGCTTCCACGGCTGGGCCCAGCTCGTCGCCGACGGCGTGAAGTTCGCGCAGAAGGAGGACATCGTCCCGGCGAACGCCGACCGCCGGATCTTCCAGCTCGCCCCCGCCGTCGCCCTGCTTCCGTACCTCCTCGTCCTCCTGGCCATCCCCATCGGGCCGGGCGAGGGCGCGGTCGGCCAGGTCATCGACGCGGGCCTGTTCTTCGTGCTCGCCGTCATGGGCGTCGGAGTCCTCGGCTCCCTCATGGCCGGCTGGGCCTCCGCGAACAAGTTCTCCCTGCTCGGCGGCCTGCGCACCGCCGCCCAGCTGCTCGCCTACGAGCTCCCCATGCTGCTCGCCGCCGCCTCCGTCGCGATGGCCGCCGGGACGGTCTCCCTCCCCGGGATCGTCGAGAGCTTCGAGTGGTGGTGGCTCCCCTGGCAGATCGTCGGCGCGCTCGTCTTCTTCACCGCCGGCCTCGCCGAACTGCAGCGGCCCCCCTTCGACATGCCCGTTGCCGACTCCGAGATCATCTTCGGCGCGTACACCGAGTACACCGGCCTGCGCTTCGCGCTGTTCCTCCTCGCCGAGTACGCCGGCATCGTCGTCCTCTGCTTCCTCACCACCGTCCTCTTCCTCGGCGGCTGGCAGGGCCCCTTCGGCGCCGACGGCCTCGGCTGGGTCTGGACCCTGCTCAAGGCCGCGATCCTCGCCTTCGTCGTGATCTGGCTCCGCGTGAGCTACCCGCGCCTGCGCGAGGACCAGCTCCAGAAGCTCGCCTGGACCACGCTCATCCCGCTCGCGCTCGCCCAGATCGCGCTCACCGGCATCGTGAAGGTGGCGATGAACTGATGCCCATCCCCGGATCCGGCCTCGCCAAGGGCCTGGCCGTCACGCTGCGCACGATGACGAAGCGCTCGCACACGGCCCAGTACCCCGAGGTCCAGCCCGAACTCCCGCCCCGCTCCCGCGGGGTCATCGGCCTGTTCGAGGAGAACTGCACGGTCTGCATGCTCTGCGCCCGTGAGTGCCCCGACTGGTGCATCTACATCGACTCCCACAAGGAGACGGTCCCCGCGTCCACCCCCGGTGGCCGCGAGCGCAGTCGCAACGTCCTCGACCGCTTCGCCATCGACTTCTCCCTCTGCATGTACTGCGGCATCTGCATCGAGGTGTGCCCCTTCGACGCTCTCTTCTGGTCGCCGGAGTTCGAGTACGCGGAGACCGACATCCACGAGCTGACCCACGAGCGCGACAAGCTCCGCGAGTGGATGTGGACCGTCCCGGCCCCGCCCGCGCTGGACCCGGCCGCCGAGGAGCCCAAGGAGATCGCCGCCGCCCGCAAGGCAGTGGAGAAGGCCGAGGCAGCGGCTGCCGCGGCTGCAGCCGCCGCGGCAGCCGAAGCCGCCGCATCCGCCACAGCGGCGGAAGGCGGAAGCGAACCCCCGACCACCCCGACCCCGGAGGGAGACGCGTGACCCCCGCCGCCACCCTGGCCGCAGCCCAAGCCGCCGCCGGGCCCGGTTTCCTCTCCCCGACCGGCGTCGAGATCGCGTTCGTGCTCGTCGGACTCGCCACCCTCGGCGCGGCCCTCGTCACGGTCACCACCCGGCAACTGGTGCACGCCGCCCTCTGGCTGGTCGTCGCACTCGGCGGCATCGCCGTCGAGTACCTGCTGCTGACCGCCGAGTTCATCGCCTGGGTGCAGGTCCTCATCTACCTCGGATCCGTGGTCGTCCTCCTCCTCTTCGGGCTGATGCTCACCAAGGCGCCCATCGGCCGCTCCCCGGACGCGGACTCCGGCAACCGCTGGATCGCCCTCGGCGTCGCCGGCGTCGCCGCCGTGGCACTGGTCTGGGTCGTCGTCGACGCCTTCCGCACGACCTGGATCGACCTCGACGGGCCGGTCCAGGGCTCCACGAAGGTCTCCGGCGAGATCCTCTTCCAGCACTGGGTGCTGCCCTTCGAGGCGCTCTCCGTCCTCCTCCTCGCGGCCCTGATCGGCGCCATCGTGCTGTCCCGCAGGAACAGTCCCGCCGAAGACGGCGTCACCAGTGACAAGGGGCAGCGCTGATGCACCTCGCCTACCCCGCGGTCCTCGCGGCGCTCCTCTTCTGCGCGGGCCTGTACGGCGTACTCGCCCGCCGCAACGCCATCCTGGTCCTGATGTCCGTCGAGCTGATGCTCAACGCCGTCAACCTCAACCTGGTGGCCTTCGACGTCTGGCTGCGCGACGCCCTGCACGCCGGCCAGGCCCTCACCCTCTTCACCATCGCCATCGCCGCCGCCGAGATCGGCATCGGCCTCGCGATCGTGCTGATGGTCTACCGCAACCGCGGCACCTCCGACGTCGACCGGCTGCGCGACACCGCCGAAGGCCACGAGCCCGCCCCGAACAGCCCGAACAACCAGAGCGAGGTCACCGCGTGAGCACCACGACCCTCGCCGTCCTGGTCCCGCTGCTCCCCTTCCTGGGCGCGGTGGCGGGACTCCTCTTCGGCCGCACCGCTCCCGGGTTCGTCCGGCCGCTCGCGATCCTGCCGACGCTCGGCGCCGCCGTACTGGCCGTGATCGTCGCCGTCCGCCAGGGCGGCGGCCCGGCGATCAGCACCGCGACCGAACTGACCCCGACCGGCTCGGTGCCGATCGACCTCTCGCTCTACCTGGACGGCTTCGCCGTGCTGGTCGCCGTGCTGGTCGGGCTCGTCGCCACCTGCGTACAGCTCTACTCGACGGCGTACCTCCGTGAGGACCCGCGCTACCCGTCGTACGCCGCTCTCATCTCACTGTTCACCTCCGCCATGCTGCTCGTCGTCTACTCCGGCGACCTCATGGTGCTGCTGGTCGGCTGGGAGGTCATGGGCATCTGCTCGTACTTCCTGGTCGGCCACTACTGGGAGACCGAGGCGGCCCGCTCCGCCTCCCTGAAGGCCTTCCTCGTCACCAAGCTCGGCGACGTCCCCTTCCTGATCGGCCTGTTCGCGCTCGCCACCGACGCAGGCTCCTTCCAGATCACGAAGATCCTGGGCACCGTCTCCGCCGGCGGACTCGACCACCCGACGCTGATCGCGCTGCTCCTGCTCGCCGGAGTCGCGGGCAAGTCCGCGCAGTTCCCGCTGCACACCTGGCTCCCCGATGCCATGGCGGGCCCGACCCCGGTCTCCGCGCTGATCCACGCCGCGACGATGGTCGCCGCCGGTGTCTACTTCATCGCCCGCCTCCTCCCCGTCTTCGCCGCGTCCCGTGCCGCGCTGGTGGTCATGGCGGTCATGGCGGCCGTCACGATGGTCGGCTCCGCCCTCGCCGCCCTCGCCCAGGACGACATCAAGCGCGTGCTCGCCTACTCCACGATCGGGCAGCTCGGCTACATGACCGGCGCCCTGGCCGTCGGCGACCGCGGCGCCGCCATCTTCCACCTCCTGTCCCACGGCGTCTTCAAGGCGCTCCTCTTCCTCGGCGCGGGCGTGATCATCCACGCCGCCGGTACGAACTCCCTGGCCGCCATGTCCCGGATGGACGGCCTGGCCAAGCGCATCCCCGACGCCTTCTGGACGATGACGATCGCGCTGCTCGCGCTCGCCGCGATCCCGCCCTTCGCCGGCTTCTTCTCCAAGGAAGCCGTCCTCGTCGCCGCCGAGCAGACCGCCACCGGCCACTCGGACTTCGCCCCCAGCAGCGCCGGCTGGCTGGTGCTGGTCGCCGGCGTGCTGACCGCCCTGCTCACCGCCGCCTACGCCACCCGGCTGTGGCTGATGGCCTTCCGCGGCCGGGGCGCAGCCGCCCCCGACCACGGCAAGGAGCCCGTCGCCATGACCGGCGTGCTGTGGCTGCTCGCGATCCCGTCGATCGGCTTCGGCCTCGCGGCGGGCCCCATCGCCGACTGGTTCGACGGCGAGGAGCTCACCCCGACCCTGGTCACCTCGGTCCTCGGCACGGGCGCCGCGGTCGTCGGCGTGATGCTCACCTACGCCCTCTGGCAGCGCGCCGCGGCCCGACTGGCCACGGCCCCCGCCACGGCCGGTGCCGTCCCCGGCACCGGAGCGGGCTCCCCGCAGCCCGCCGCCGTGGCCGCCGCCGCGTCCGCGGCCACTGCCGCCGCCGAATCCGCGGCCGAGGCCCCCGAAGTCGCCGAGGTCACCCACGACCACCCCGCCGTCCCGGCCGGGCCCGCCCCCGACCCCGGTCGCGCGCTCCTGGGCCCGCTGCACCGCCACGCCGCCGACGGCTTCCACCTCGACGCCGTCTACGACCGGCTCTTCGTCCGCCCCGTCCGGGCGGCGGCAAGCCTCGTCCGCTTCCTCGACCGCGAGGTCGTGGACACGTACGTCCGCGGCGCGGGCGCCGGCCCCCGGCTGCTCGGCAGCCTCGTACGCCGTGCCCAGACCGGCAACGTGCAGAGCTACCTGAGCGCCCTGCTCGCCGGCGCCGTGGTCCTGGCGATCACCACCGCCGTCCTCGCCAACGTCAACGCCGGATCGTGAGCCGTGAGTCAGCCGTGATTGATATCAGCCCGTCCGTGATGCAGTTCCTTCTGGCGTTCATCGTGGCCGCACCGCTCCTCGGCGCCGCCGCGGCCCTCCTGCCGGCCCCGCCCGGCCTCAAGGGCCGCAGCCCCGAACAAGCCGTGCTCCGCCACGGCGTGACCGTGACCGGCGTGATCCTCGCCGCGGCCATCGCCCTCACCCTGGGCTTCGACCACGACGCCCCGTCCCGCTTCCAGGCGACGACGGACATCAGCTGGATCCCGGCGCTCGACGTCCGGATCCACCTCGGTGTCGACGGCATTTCGCTCCCCCTCCTCCTGATGACCGCGCTGCTGTTCTTCCTCTGCGCGCTCTACAGCTACTTCAAGCTCCCCGCAGGCCCTTCCCCGAAGGCCTTCGTCGCGCTGCTCCTCGTCCTGGAGTCCGGCACCCTCGCGACCTTCGCCGTCCTCGACCTGCTGCTCTTCTTCCTCGCCTTCGAGATGGTCCTCATCCCGATGTACTTCCTCATCGCCCGCTGGGGCGGTGCCCAGCGGCAGGCGGCCGCCTGGAAGTTCATCCTCTACACGCTGCTCGGATCCGTCGTCATGCTGCTCGGTCTGCTGCTGATCGGACTGAAGAGCGGCACATTCGACATGGTGGCACTCGCCACTGACAACGGCCGCGAACTGACCTACACCACCCAGCTGCTGGCCGTCCTCGCCATCGGCATCGGCCTCGCCGTGAAGACCCCGATGTGGCCGCTGCACAGCTGGCTGCCGGACGCGCACACGGCCGCACCCACCGTCGGATCCGTCCTGCTGGCCGGCGTCCTGCTCAAGATGGGCACGTACGGGTTCGTCCGCATCCTGCTCCCCATCACCCCCGACGGCATGGCCACCATGGCCCCCTACCTGGGCGCCTTCGCCGCCGTCGGCATCGTCTACGGATCGCTCGCCTGCCTCGCGCTGGCCCGCAAGGGGAACAAGGGCGACCTCAAGCGCCTCATCGCGTACTCCTCCGTCGGCCACATGGGCTTCGTCCTCCTCGGCATCGCGTCCATGACCCCCACCGGAGTCAACGGTGCGCTCTTCGCCAACATCGCCCACGGCCTGATCACCGGCCTCCTCTTCTTCCTGGTCGGCGCCCTCAAGGACCGCTACGGCACCGCCGACCTCGACACCCTCGCCGGGGCCACCGGCGCCGCCCTCTACGGCCGCGCCCCCCGCATGGGCGCCTTCCTCGCCTTCGCCGCCGTCGCCTCCCTCGGCCTGCCGGGCCTGGCCGGCTTCTGGGGAGAGATGCTGGCCCTCTTCGGCGCCTTCGACCCCGCCGAGGGCCTGTCCCGCCCCGCCTTCCTCACCTTCATGGCCATCGGCGCGTTCGGCACCCTGCTCACCGCCGCCTACTTGCTGATCGTCGTACGGCGCGTCTGCATGGGAGACCCCAAGGACGGCCCCGAGCTCGCCGTCGCGGACATCCAGCACTACGAGTTCGCCGCCTGGACCCCGCTCGTCGCCCTCACCGTCCTCGCCGGCCTGTGGCCCGCGGTCCTCCTCGGCCTCACCGACCCGGCCGTCCAGAAGCTCCTCGCAGGAGGCAACTCATGACGGCCCTGACGGTCCTCTCCGCCGAGACCCCCAGCCTGGTCCAGTCCGTCGACTGGCTCGCCATCGCGCCCGTGGTGATCACTGCCGCCGTCGGCCTGCTCGTCCTCGTGGCCGACCTCTTCGTGTCCGAGCGCCACAAGCCGCTCCTCGGCTGGATCTCGGTCGCCGGCCTGGCAGCCGCGACGGCCACCCTGCTGCCGCTGCGCGCCGGCGACCGCACCACCTTCTGCCTCACCAACGACCCCGCGGCCTGCAGCTACGCCGCCGACCACTTCGCGCTCGTCATCCAGTTCCTGGTGCTGGCCGGAGCCCTGGTCACCGCCCTGCTGTCGGTCACGGCCGTCCGCGACACGCCCATGCCCGCCGGAGAGTACTGGTTTCTGCTGCTCTCCTCCGCCGCCGGCGCGGCCCTACTGCCCGCATCCCGCGACCTCGCCACCCTGATCGTCGCCCTCGAAGTCGCCTCGCTGCCCGCCTTCGCCCTCGTGGGCATGCGGCGCGGCGACCGCCTCTCCTCCGAGGCCGCCCTCAAGTTCTTCCTGTCCTCCGTCACCGCCACCGCCGTGTCGCTGATGGGCGTCAGCTTCGTCTACGCCGCCACCGGCTCCCTGCACCTCACCCAGATCGCCGACCGCCTCGAAGACGTCCCCGGACAGCTCGACACCCTCGCCATGGCCGGCGTCGCGCTCACCCTCGTCGGCTTCGCCTTCAAGACCGCGGCCGTCCCCTTCCACTTCTGGGTCCCCGACACCTACGTCGGCGCCCCGCTGCCCATCGCCGGCTACCTCTCCGTGATCGGCAAGGCCGTCGGCTTCACCGGCCTCATCCTCGTCACGGTGATCGCCTTCCCGGCGTACTCCGACATCTGGGGCCCGGCCCTCGCCGTCCTCGCCGCGCTCACCATGACCGTGGGCAACGTCGGTGCACTGCGCCAGTCCGCCGACCGCCCGAACAGCGCCGTACGGCTGCTCGCCTGGTCCTCGGTCGGCCAGGCCGGCTACCTGCTGGTCCCGATCGCCGCGGCCGCGTACTCCGGCCGCGACCAGATCGGCTCCACCGTCGCCTACGCCCTGATGTACGCCGCCGTGAACCTCGGCGCCTTCGCCGTGGCCGCCCTCGTCGCCCGTACGAAGCCGCTCCACCGGATCAGCGACTACCGCGGGCTGTACGCCGAGCGCCCGCTGGCCGCCCTCTCGCTGGCCTTCTTCCTGCTCTGCCTGGCGGGCCTGCCGCCGGGCATCATCGGGCTCTTCGCCAAGGTCACCGTCTTCCGGTCCGCGGTCGACGCGGGCCTGGGCTGGCTCGCCGTGGTCATGGCGATCAACGTCGTGATCGCCCTGTACTACTACCTGCGGTGGACCGCGCTCCTCTTCCGCGTGCCGGAGGGCGCCGAGGGCTCCGAGGGTGCGCAGCCCCGTACGAAGGCCCCCTGGCCCGTGACGGCAGCCATCGTCGTCACCGCGATCACCGCGGTCGTCCTCTCAGGCGCCCCGCAGCTGATCCTGCGGGTCGCGTCGGGCAGCCTCTTCGCGCAGTAGCCCGCACGAGGCGGCCCCGCCCTCACCCGCACGGAGCAACGCCCGCCGCGGCCGTGCGCCCTGGGAACCAGACGCCCTCACCTCGCGTTGACCAGGAAGGGAGGGTCCACTGGACCGTAGACCCTCAGACCCATGACGGGCTCCCCCTGCCGCACCACTTGGAGGGCGTACCGTGCACCGCCGGCACAACGGGCTCAAGACCGCCGTACTCCTCGGCGGGCTGTCCGCACTCATCATCCTCATCGGAAGCTTCTTCGGGCGGGGCGGCCTGATCGTCGCCGTGGTCATCGCCCTCGGGACGAACGCCTACGCGTACTGGAACAGCGACAAGCTGGCTCTACGCGCGATGCGCGCCCGCCCCGTCAGCGAGTTCGAGGCTCCCCAGCTCTACCGCATGGTGCGCGAGCTCTCCACGTCCGCGCGCCAGCCCATGCCACGCCTCTACATCTCGCCCACCGAGGCCCCCAACGCCTTCGCCACCGGCCGCAACCCGCGCAACGCCGCGGTCTGCTGCACCGAGGGCATCCTGCGCATCCTCGACGAACGCGAGCTGCGCGGGGTCATCGGCCACGAGCTCAGCCACGTCTACAACCGGGACATCCTGATCTCGTCGGTCGCCGGCGCCCTCGCCTCGGTGATCATGTTCCTGGTGAACTTCGCCTGGCTGATTCCGGTCGGCCGATCGAACGACGACGAGGGCCCCGGCCTCTTCGGCATGCTGCTGATCATGATCCTGGGCCCGCTGGCCGCCTCCGTGATCCAGCTGGCCATCAGCCGCTCGCGCGAGTACGAGGCCGACGCGTCCGGCGCCCAGCTCACCGGGGACCCGCTCGCCCTGGCCAGCGCCCTGCGCAAACTCGACGCGGGCACCAAGCAGCTCCCGCTGCCTGCGGAGCCCCGGCTGGAGACGGCGAGCCACATGATGATCGCCAACCCGTTCCGTCCCGGAGAAGGTCTTTCTAAGATGTTCTCCACACACCCTCCGATGGCCGAGCGCATCGCCCGGCTCGAACAGATGGCAGGCCGCCCCCAATGAAGACAATCCTGAACGTCATCTGGCTCATCCTGAGCGGCGTCTGGCTGTTCCTGGGGTACCTTCTCGCGGGCGTGCTGCTCTGCATCACCATCATCGGCATCCCCTTCGGCATCGCCGCCTTCCGCATCGCGGTCTACGCCCTCTGGCCCTTCGGCTACACCACGGTCGAGCGCCACGACGCGGGCGCCGGCTCCTGCATCGGCAACGTCCTGTGGCTGGTCCTGGCGGGCTGGTGGCTGGCCCTGAGCCACATCGTCACAGGCATCGCCCTCTGCATCACGCTCATCGGCATCCCGTTCGGCATCGCCAACTTCAAGATGGTCCCCCTCGCCCTGCTCCCCCTGGGCCGCGAAATCGTCCCGACGGACGCCCCGTTCGCTTCCCGCTGACGGAGTTGTCCACAGGCCCGGCGGGTTGTCGGTGGGGTGCGTCACCATGAACGCATGAACGAGACCGAGCAGTTGCTGGAGCAAGTCGCAGACCGCGTGCGCAAGTCCGCGCGCGGGCACGGAGGGCCGCTGCCCGCGCCGCTGGGGAGCCGGGAGATCGCCCGGGCCGAGGGCATACTCGGCTTCGCCCTGCCCCCGCTGCTCACCGCGCTCTACACCCGCATCGGCGACGGCGGATTCGGACCCGAATGCGGGCTGCTGTCCCTGCGCCAGACCGTCCAGAGCTACGAGGCGCACCGTGCATCCGGATGGCGCTGGCCCGAGAGCGTGCTGCCGATAGCCGACTTCGGATGCAGCATGTACGCCTGCGTGGACTGCCGCTCCGAGACCGCCCAAGTGCTGCTGTTCGACCCGAGCCTCGGGGAGCCGGACCTCGCCTGGTCCATCGACACCCCGAGCCTGGCCGGCTGGCTGCGCGGCTGGCTCGACGGCACCGCCTGGTTCTGCGAGGAGTCAGAGCTGGGGGAGGAGCGAGACCTGGAGCTGGCGCCCTGGGCGGAATTCAGATCCCGGATCTGAGCCGGCTCCGCACCCCGTAGGCCAACGCGCCGAGTGCCGGCACCACCGCCCCCGCGACCGCCGACGCGAGGGGCAGCGCGCAGGCCAGCACCACACAGCCGGACAGCCCGACCGCTGCCACGGTCCGCCCCTTGACACCTGAATCGAGAGTCCACACGGAGGCGTTCGCGATCGCGTAGTAGGCGAGCACTCCGAAGGAGGAGAACCGATCGCGCCCCGCCGACCATCGCGCCGAGCCCGACGACGACGGCGTCGGAGACACCCGGGGTGCGCTTCAGCTGATGTTCCGCGGGCGGAGGGTAGCCCGGCTAGATGACGCCCTCCCGGCCGGGGAGCGGCGTCCGCATCCGCTCCCAGCCCTCGAGGGCGGTCAGGCAGGCGTGGTCGAGGTGGCGCAGCCCGCTGAGGTCGAGCCGTACCGGCTGCCCGTGCGGCAAAGCGTCCAGCGCGTCGAGCAGTTTGGGCAGCCGCAGGAAACTGGCGTTCCCCACGATCCGCACGGACAGCCCCTCCTCCTCCCACACCTCCTCGATGTGCACGTGGGAGGTCTCCCAGGCCGCCTTGGCGACGGCGAGCCCCAGCCCCACCAGCACCCCCTCGAAGAGGTTGGTGACCACGATCGCGGAGGCCGTGGCCAGCAGCACCACCGCCTCGCCCCGGTGCGTCCGCCACAGCGCGGCCACCGCCTTGGCCGGCAGCAGTTTCCAGCCCGCGTGCAGCAGCACCCCGGCCAGCGCGGCGAGCGGCACGATCTCCAGCACCTGGGGGAACGCCACCGCGAACAGCAGCAGCCAGCCGCCGTGCATCACCCGAGCCGCCCGCGTGCGCGCGCCGGCCTCCACATTGGCGGCGCTGCGCACGATCACGGCGGTCATCGGCAGCGCCCCGAGCAGCCCGCACACGCTGTTGCCGACGCCCTGGGCGATGAGCTCCCGGTCGTACTCCGTCCTCGGCCCGTCGTGCATGCGGTCCACGGCTGCGGCGCTGAACAGCGTCTCGGCGGAAGCGATCAGCGCCAGAGCGACCACGGTCCCGGCCGCCCCGACGGAGGCCAGCACTTCGAAATCGCCCCAGCCGGGCGGGGACACGGCCGCCAGCACGCCCGTCACCCTCACCTTCTCGACGGGCAGTCGCAGCAGGGCGGCCGCGGCGGTGGCGGCGGCCACCCCGACGAGCGCCCCGGGCACGAGCCGCAGCCGGGCGGGCACCCGGCGCCAGGCGACCATGGCGGCGATCGTCCCCACCCCGAGCAGCACGGCGACCCAGTCGGCCTGCGCCCCGAGCTCGTGCACACGGCCCAGCTTCGCCAGGGTCTGCCCCGGAGCCTCCACGCTGCCCAGCGCGTACAACTGCCCGGAGATCAGGACCAGCCCGATCCCGGCCAGCATCCCGTGGACGACGGCCACCGAGATCGCCCGGAACCACCGCCCGAGCCGCAGCACCCCCATACCCAGTTGCAGTACCCCCGCGGCCAGCACCAGCACCCCGAGCGCGGGCAGGCCGTACGTCTGCACCGCCTCGTAGACGAGCACGGTGAGCCCGGCCGCGGGCCCGCTCACCTGCAGCGAGCTCCCGCGGAACCATCCGGTGACCAGCCCGCCGACCACCCCGGTGGCGATCCCCAGCTCGGCCGGCACGCCGGAGGCGACCGCCACCCCCACACACAGCGGCAACGCGACCAGCGCGACGACGACGGACGCCCCGAAGTCATCCCGAAACGTGCCGGCCCCAGACATGCGAGAACCCCCTGCCGCGCGGTGATGCGATGCCCTCAGCCTGGTGGGCGCACTCACCGCGGCCCAAGTGCCCACAGGAGTCCACGGTGGCGCGTGCGCCGCACACGCCCCGCACACACCCCCGCACCCCCGCACACGCCGCGGCCCGGCGGTCGGTGAAGACCGCCGGGCCGGCGTGGTGGCAGGTCTCGGACCTGTGTCAGCGGTAGTTCACGAACTGGATCGCGAAGTCCAGGTCCTTGCCCTTGAGCAGCGCCTGGACCTCCTGCAGGTCGTCACGGCTCTTGGAGCTGACGCGCAGCTCCTCGCCCTGGACCTGGGCCTTGACGCCCTTGGGACCCTCGTCCCGGATGATCTTCGCGACCTTCTTGGCGTTCTCCTGGGAGATGCCTTCCTCGATCGTGGCGAAGATCTTGTACTCCTTGCCGGACAGCTGGGGCTCACCGGCATCCAGCGCCTTGAGCGAGATCCCGCGCTTGACCAGCTTGGTCTCGAAGACGTCGAGGACGGCCTTCACGCGCTCCTCGGAGTTCGCCTCCATCAGGATCTTCTCGCCGGACCAGGCGATCGTGGCGCCGGTGCCCTTGAAGTCGTAGCGCTGCGAGAGCTCCTTGGCGGCCTGGTTGAGGGCGTTGTCGACCTCCTGCCGCTCGACCTTCGAGACGATGTCGAAACTGGAGTCGGCCATGTGCTGTGGCTCCTTGAAGTCGGTTGTGATCGCCCCGGAGGGCGCGGCCGGACATCCCCGGCCCGCTCCGCAAAGCCTAGCCACCGCGCCCACCCACGACGCTGATCAATCCGGTGGTGAAGCACCCCTGGTCATCAGGTATCGTTTACGTCGTTGCCAGGGAGCGCCGCCGCAAGGCGGAAAAAATGGCAGCAAATCTTGGCGGTGTGCCCGAGTGGCCAAAGGGAGCAGACTGTAAATCTGCCGGCTCAGCCTACCCAGGTTCGAACCCTGGCGCCGCCACGCGAAAGAAGCCCCTCTGATCTGCGGAAACGCAGACCAGAGGGGCTTCCTCGTTAACGCCTGGACCACGGGGCTACGGCCGCGCCGGCTTCAGCGTCGTGGTGGGGGCCTCAGGAGCAGTCGGGGACCGTGCCGGCGCAGTTCGCGGGCAGGTTCTTGATGATCTTGCTCTCCTTGAGGGTCACGACCGCGCCGGCCTGGTTGTTGATGCCGCCGCCGACGTTGGCGGCGCGGTTCTCCGCGACCGTCGTGTGCTCCAGGGTCAGCTGCGTGGCGTCGCCGCCCTCCTCCTCCGCGTTGTTGATGCCGCCGCCGTCGTGCCCGGCCGAGTTCGACTCGACCTTGGCCTTCTTCAGCGTCGCGGTGCCGGCGTTGTTGACGGCGCCGCCGTCGTTGCCCGCCTTGTTGTTGGCGAGGGCGGACTGCTGGATCTCCAGGGTCCCGCCCGCGACGTTGTTGACGGCCCCACCGTTGAGACCGGCCCAGTTCTCGATGAGCTTGCTGTGCTTGATGTTCGCGGTGCCCAGGTTGTTGATGGCACCGCCGTTGCCGTCGCGGGCCTCGTTGTTCGTGATGAGGCCGTGCTCGACGGTCAGCGTGCCCTCGTTCTGAATGCCGCCGCCGTTCTCGTCCGCCGTGTTGCCGGCGACGGTGCTCTTGCGGAGCGTGAGGGTGCCGGTCGCGCTGTTGCTGAGGCCGCCGCCGTCCCCGGGGTCGTCCGTGGGCGACGTGGCCACGTTGGTCAGGATCTCGGTGTCGACGAGGGTGACGTCGCCGCCCTCGTTGGAGATGCCGCCGCCGTTCCCGCCGGTCTGGTTGCCGGCGACCTTGCTGTCCTCCAGGCGCAGGGTGCCCGCGTTGGCGATGCCGGCGCCGTTCTCGTCGGTGCGGCCACCGGTCACGGTGAGGCCCTTGAGGGTGAGGGTGCCGTTCTCTTCGACCGAGAGGAGGCGGAAGAGCGGGCTGCCGCCGCTCACCGAGCGGATCAGGGTCGAGTTGTGGCCGACGATCGCGACGTTCCCGGTGATGGCCGGCAGGGCATTGCCGGAATCGCTGCCGTAGTCGTCCACGAAGCGGTATGCACAGTCCTTGGCCAGATTGATCGTGCCGCCCGCGGCATTCGTATTCGCCTCCTCGACGGCGGTGATGAGCGCGGCGACATCGCCACAGGCGATGTTCACCTTGTTCGGCGCCTGCGCCATGGCCGGCGAGGCCGCCATGCACATGCCCACGCTTGCCGCCACGGCACATCCAGCGAGTACGAGACGATTCTTCATCGATGCCCTTCCTCTCGGTTACAAGCCGGGCAGCCCTCCTCCTCCTCTCCCTGCACGTGGAGAGGAGGAGGAACCTGATCGTGGAGCCCGGCAAGACGTACGAGTGGTATCGCTCGCGGCGGGCCATCTCCCGCATCCTGGTTCGGACGCTCTGAGATTGCATTCGAATGGCGGTCGCCCGTTCGTCCCCCGGCCCTGCACACCAAGGCCCACATGTCATCTCTGTCGGCCCCGGGTGCGGTGGAAACGATTCCCACCCTCGAATTGCTCCGGTCAGATGAACTACTCACCTGCCTGGGTCACAGCCTCGGCCCTGCCAGCGCCACCGCCGCGTCGGCAGCAGGTCGGATGGGCGGCGCGTGAAGAACTCACAGGGCCACAGGGCATCCCATGGTCCACGCACCCTCCCATCGCACTCCCGCGGCAGCCCTCGGCGTCGGCGGGTAAGGAAGCCATGAACCTGAAGCATCAGTCGGCGACGATTCAACGGCCCCGGGGGCGTTCCCGGGTTCTGCTCGCCTCCATCGCCGCAGCGGCGGCCTTGACCGGCCAGCTGATCGCGGTGGCACCGACCGCGTCCGCGGACGATCCCAAGCCGTCGGACCAGCACAACGCCAAGGTGGCCGAGACCAAGAAGCACGGCCATGAAGACCTCAAGAAGCTCCCCGAGGTGCTCCACGGTCTGCAGCAGTTCACCTCGGACAACACGTTCACGGCCCCGCCGGGCGTCACTTCGGTGTTCGTCCAGGCGTGGGGTGCCGGCGGTGGCGGTGGCGGTGGCGGCGGCTCAGCCCGTAACAACGGGAACGGGAACGGGAACGGCGGCAACCCCGGGGGCGGTAACCCCGGCGGCGGCAACCCGACCGCGGACGGAGCCGGCGCCGCCGCCGAAGCCCCGCGCAACAACACCGGCGGCACCGGTGGCGGTGGCGGTGGCGGCGGCTTCACCTGGTGCGTCATCCCGGTCACTCCCGGAACGAACTACGGGGTGGACGTCGGCACCGGCGGCGCCAACGGCCTGGGCGGCGCACCGGGCGTGAACGGCACCGACGGCGGCGCGGGAACCACCACGTCCCTGACCGTGGCCTCCACCGCCACCGCGCTCCTCACCGCCACGGGCGGCACCGGTGGCGGTGGCGGCGGCGCCGCGGACCGCGGTCCCGGCGACGCCGGCACGCCGGGCCAGGGCGGCAGCGGATGGTGCTCCGCGGGCGGCGTCAACGTGTCCGGCGACCCGGGCGGCGCCGACGGCACCGGCGGTGGCACCGCCGACGGCATCGTCGAGCTCCCGGCAGGTGCCGCAGTGGGTGGCGACGGAGGCCGAGGCGGCGGCGCGCCCCGGGCCATCGGCCACTCCGGCTCCCGCGGCAAGGACGGCGGAGACGGGTACGCGGTCATCTACTGGTAACCCCACCCGCTCGTCGCACCAACGGCCAGAAGCCCGTCCCGCGCCCGAAGACCAGGGCCGGGCGGGCTTCTCGCCGCCGCGCCGGGGCGCGGAAGAGCACGGGGCGGCGGCACCGCGGCTGCGGCATGCCGGGCCGGTCGAACGGTCGCCCGTCCGGCCCGGAGCCCACCGTCGGCCCATCGGCCGCATCGTCGCGGGCTCCTGTTCGTTCACCGGGAGTGAAGTGGACATCTGACACACGGGGGAAGGCCGGCGGCGGGGTGCTCGTCGCCCTGCTCGGCGCCGGGATTCCGGCTCTGATGGGAGCGGCGCTGCACACGGACGTGGGGGAGCCGTACCAGGAGACCCGGCTGTACTTCGGCACCGAACGCCCCGACGGCCGAGGCCCCGTCGAGGAGCGGGAGTTCATGCGGTTCCTGGACGCGGAGATCACCCCCGCCTTCCCCGAGGGGCTGACCCTCCACGACGGGTACGGCCAGTGGCGGGGCGAGGACGGCAAGACCGTCCGCGAGACCTCGTACGAGGTGGTCCTGCTGTACCCCGAGAAGGAGGCCGACGAGCGCAGCACGCGCATCGAGCGGATCCGGCAGGCCTACGAGGACCGGTACCAGCAGGATTCGGTCGGGCGGTCCGACGACAAGGTCAGTGCCGGGTTCTGAGACACCGTCCGAACCACCGCCCGAACCACTCTCCGAACGCGTCCGAACCACCGCCCGGGTGGTCGTCGGGCCGGCCGTCAGTTGCCCGCCACGTCCTTGACGGCCACTTGGACCGGGGTCGAACCGGAGATCAGCTCCAGCGTCAGGCCCGCCGTCGCCGGGGTCTCGACCAGCTCGGCCAGCACCGCCGCCACGTCGTCGCGCGGAACGGCCCCACGGCCCGCCTGCGCCTCCAGACGGACCAGACCCGTCCCGGCGTCGTCGATCAGCGAGCCGGGGCGCACGACCGTCCACTCCAGGCCCAGCCGGGTGCGTACGTGGTCGTCGGCCTCACCCTTGGCGCGCAGATAGGCGTCGAAGACCTCGTCACCCCCGTGGTGCGCGTCCGCGCCCATCGAAGAGACCATCAGGAAGCGCCGCACACGGGCCCGTTCGGCCGCATCGGAGAACAGCACCGCCGCGCCCCGGTCCACGGTGTCCTTCCGTCTGATGCCGCTGCCGGGGCCCGCGCCCGCTGCGAACACCGCCACGTCCGCACCCTGCAGGATCCCGGCCACGTGTTCCACCGAGGCCGACTCCAGATCGCAGAGCACCGGCTCGGCGCCCGCCTCCCTGAGGTCGTCGCCCTGTGCCGGATCGCGGATGATGCCCGCGACCTCGTACCCGCGCGCGGCGAGCAGGCGCTCAAGCCGCAGCGCGATCTGACCGTGTCCACCCGCGATGACGATGCGCATGCCCCGACCGTACGACGAGCCGGGCGCCCACGCCCGCGAACGCACGGCGAACTTCAGGGACCGGGCTCCGTACGGCCCTGCCGGGGCAGGTCGAGCGCCACCGCGACCGCAGAGTCGCAGTACTCCCGTACGGCACTCGTACGGGCTACCACTCGCCCGCGGTGGATCACGATCCGGCTGTACGCGAGGGACAGCACACCCGCGATCCGGTCCCCGCGTACGGCGAGCAGCTCCGCCGGGAAACCGGCCTCCACCCGCACCTGCGGCAGGCCCAAGGCCTCGCGGGCGCAGGCGCTGACCGAGTCGTAGGCCTCGCCGGCCCGGAGCCCGCCCTGGGAGGCCAGCAGGTACGCGGCCTCCAGCGGGTCGCCGCGGCCGACCGGGTTCCCGGCGTCCCGCAGTGCCCCGCTGCCGGCCGCGACCCGTACGCCGGCGGCCCGCAGCAGGCGTACGGGCGCGGTGCGCAGGCCGCGGCGCTCCAGGGCCGCGCAGTCGCCCTGGGGCAGGCAGGTCACCCGTACGCCGGCCGCCGCCAGCTGGTCGGCGGCGCGGGCCGCCGCGTCCAGGGGAAGCCGGGACAGACCGCCGCAGGGGCCGATACTCACTCCGGGGCGCAGCCCGCCGGCCATCGCGGCGAGCCGGGAGAGGCGGCCGGGATCGTCACCGTCCGTGTGCAGATCCACGGGGCAGCCGTGCTCGGCGGCGAGTTCCAGGACGGCTTCGAGGAAGCCCGTCGGGTCCGGGTCCAGGTCCGGGCAGCCGCCGATCACGGAGGCGCCCATCTTGACGGCGTCCCGGAGCATGGCGAGCCCGTCCGCGCCGGCCACCCCGGTCAGCAGCCGGGGGACGGCCACGGTGGTGAGGTCGGTGAGCCCGCGCAGTGAGCGCCGGGCCTGGAGCACGGCCTCCATGGGGCCGAGTCCGTGCACATCGCCGATCCGCACGTGGGAGCGCACGGCGGTGGCGCCGTGGCCGAGCTGGAGCAGGGCCGCCTCGGTGGCCCGGCGCTGGACCTCGTCGGGGGTGTAGGAGACGGGCCCTTCGCCGTCGGCGGTCAGCGCGGTGTCCCCGTGGGCGTGCGGCTCGGCGGGAGCGGGGAGCAGCAGGTAGCCGCCCAGGTCGACCCGGGAGAGCGCGGGGGAGGGGAGGCTGCCGGCGGTGCCGACGGCCTGGATCCGGCCGCCGCTGAGGCGGACGTCGACGGTCCGGCCGTCGGTGAGGCGGGCCCCGGCGAGCAGCAGGGTGGTGGCCTCGGCTGCGGCCGCGTTGCCGTTGCCACTACGGGGCGAATGGAACGGCTGCTGCGGCTGGCTGTCGGACATCGCGCTCCTGCGGTGGCTCGGGCGGTTCCTGGGCCCTGGCCGCGGCTCACGGCCCAAGATCACGCAGCGTGCTCAGAGCCTAGGGCGCGGCGCACCCCGCTTCACGGAAGAGCGCAATAGTCGTACCGGTGTGGTGCCCGTACGCCGCGGCGCCCGCGCGTGCGCCCCGTCGGCCGGGCCGGCTCCGACCGGCGCCCGCACACGTGTGAGCCCGCACACATTTCGGCCGGGAAGTGGGGTGGAAGTGACGGGCGGGTTGATCGGGAAGGGCTTCGGAACCCCCTCGGAGCCCGGTCCCCGCAAAGGATTTGGGCGATCGGCGGGCAACCGTGTAATGTCTTCATCGCTCGCCCCAATAGCTCAGTCGGTAGAGCGTCTCCATGGTAAGGAGAAGGTCTGCGGTTCGATTCCGCATTGGGGCTCTGGTGAGAGAGGTTCCCCGCCCTCGGGTGGGGAGCTGATCACATCAAAGCGGCGTAGCTCAGTCGGTAGAGCAAGCGGCTCATAATCGCTGTGTCACCGGTTCAAGTCCGGTCGCCGCTACACACAGTAGCCGATTGCGGGGTCGGTCTCCCGGTCGGCTACTCTTGTATGCGTTCATCCGTCCCAATTTCCGTCAAGGAGCACTCACGTGGCTGCCACCGACGTCCGCCCGAAGATCACGCTGGCCTGCGTGGAGTGCAAGGAGCGGAACTACATCACCAAGAAGAACCGGCGTAACGACCCGGACCGTCTTGAGATGAAGAAGCACTGCCCGCGTTGCAACTCGCACACCGCGCACCGCGAGACCCGCTGACCCCAGCGAAGTCTCGTATACAGGCACCGTCATGAGGTCGTCCCCTTCATTGGGGGCGACCTTGTGTCGTTTCCGTGCCCGTCTTTGTCTTCTGCCTTCCGTCTTCTTGCTTCTTCTTGCTTCTTGCTTCTTGTTCTTTGTGTCTTTGTGTCTTTCGTGTCCCTTCATCAGGAGGTAGTGAGCATGGCTCTCGACCAGTCCTTCGTGGGGCGGAGCTACCCGCCCACCGATCCGTACGAGGTCGGCCGGGAGAAGATCCGCGAATTCGCGGTTGCGGTGGGTGACGCCAATCCCGTCTACACCGACCCCGAAGCCGCCAAGTCGTACGGCCACTCCGATGTGATCGCGCCCCCGACTTTTGTGTTCGCGATCACTTTCAAGGCGGCCGGCCAGGTCATCGAGGACCCGCAGTTGGGTCTGGACTACAGCCGCGTCGTGCACGGCGACCAGAAGTTCGCCTACTCCCGCCCGGTGCGCGCGGGGGACCGGTTGTCGGTGACCTCCACCATCGAGGCCGTGAAGTCGATGGCGGGCAACGACATCATCGACATCCGAGGCGAGGTCCACGACGAGACCGGCGAGCACGTGGTGACGGCGTGGACGAAGCTCGTCTCCCGCGCCCCCGAGGAGGCCTGACATGGCAGCACAGATCCAGTACGCCGACGTCGAGGTCGGCACCGAGCTGCCGGCGGCGTCCTTCCCCGTGACGCGCGCCACGCTCGTCCAGTACGCCGGTGCCTCGGGCGACTTCAACCCGATCCACTGGAACGAGAAGTTCGCCAAGGAGGTCGGGCTGCCGGACGTGATCGCGCACGGCATGTTCACGATGGCCGAGGCGATCCGTGTGGTCACCGACTGGGCCGGCGACCCGGGTGCGGTCGTCGAATACGGCGTGCGCTTCACCAAGCCCGTCGTGGTCCCGAACGACGACCGGGGCGGGCTGATCGAGGTCACCGCCAAGGTCGCCGCGAAGCTGGACGACAACCGCGTCCGGGTCGACGTGACGGCCATGAGCGCCGGCCAGAAGGTCCTGGGCATGGCCCGCGCGGTGGTCGAACTGGCCTGAGGCGGGTGGGCGGGGGTGCCGTCGCCGGGACCCGCCGTTGGGGCGGGGGCCTGTGCGGGGCTGCCGTTGGGGCTGGCTGCTGCTGGGGCGGGTTTCCCGTCGGTCTCATGGTCTTCCGTGGCGGGACGGTCCCTCAAGGGCGCTCCCTTCGGTCGCGTCGCTGCGCGATGGCCTGCGGCCACCCTTGACCGACCGTCCGGCCACGGAAAATCGAGGACAGCCGGGAAACCCCCGAAAGAACGGGCCGGGCGATCGAGGTGGGGGCGGCCGTGTCGGTGGCCTCCGGCCCGGTCGGGGGCGCGTCAGATCGCTACGCGGTTCGTATGTCTTGGCGGCTGCCGGCCGTCTGGGGCTGGGTCTACGCTGCCCCTGATGGGCGCGCGGTTCGCGTGTCTTGGCGTCTGCGGCCCGTCTGTGGCCGGGCGTAAGTCGTCACCGATCGGTGCGCGCTTCTGTGGGACGGCGGCCGCTGGCCGGCCGCGGCCGCCCGGAGCCTCCGCCGCGCGAACCCCGACTCCCTCTTCCGAAGAGCGGCTCCAGAGCCCTTGACTAAGTTAGTGATTGAGCACTAACTTTGAGGTCATGGCAAGGATGAGTGCAGACGAGCGGCGGGAGAGCGTTATTCGTGCGGCGATGCACGAGTTCGCTCGCGGTGGTTACTACGGGACCTCCACCGAGGCGATCGCCAAGCGGGTGGGTGTTTCGCAGCCGTATCTCTTCCGGCTCTTCCCCAACAAGCAGGCGATCTTCCTGGCCGCCTCCGCGCGCTGCCTGAAGGACACGCGGGACGTCTTCGCCGCGGCCTCCGAAGGGCTGCACGGCGAAGAGGCGCTGCACGCCATGGCCAACGCGTACACCCGGCTGATCGCCGAAGACCCGGACAAGCTCCAGATGCAGCTCCAGGTCTACGTCACGGTTGCCGCCGCCGAGGCGGCCGGCGACCACGAGTTCGGCGAGGTCGTCCGCGCCGGCTGGATGGAGCTCTGGGACACCGCCCATCTGGCGCTGGGCGCCGACCCGAACGAGACCACGACCTTCATGGCGTACGGAATGCTGATCAACACCCTCGCCGCCATGGGGTTCCCGCCCGAGCACCGGGTCTGGGAGGGTCTCTACCCGTCGGCCCGCGCCAAGGGCCGTCTGGAAGTGTGACGCCGGGGCGCGCCCTGTCGTGCGCGCCTTTATGTCCACAAAAGTTAGTCATCAATAACTAACTATCCCGAGGGGGAATCGTGAACACGCACGACACGGACACCAAGCTCCAGGGGCCCGCCGTCTGGGCCCTCGTCCTCACCGGCGTGGCCAGCTTCATGGCCGCACTCGACAACCTGGTGGTCACCACCGCCCTCCCCGCCATCCGCGAGGACCTCGGCGGCCGGCTGGAGGACCTGGAGTGGACGGTGAACGCGTACACGCTCACCTTCGCCGTCCTCCTGATGTTCGGCGCCGCCCTCGGCGACCGCTTCGGGCGCCGCCGGCTCTTCATCGCCGGCCTCGCGATATTCACCGGCGCCTCCGCCGCGGCCGCCCTGTCGCCCGGCATCGACGCGCTGATCGCCGCACGCGCCGTGCAGGGCGTCGGCGCCGCGATCATGATGCCGCTCACGCTCACCCTGCTCACCGCCGCCGTCCCGGCAGCCCGCCGCGGCATGGCCCTCGGCATCTACGGCGCCGTCACCGGCCTCGCGGTCGCCAGTGGCCCCCTCATCGGCGGCAGCCTCACGGAGCACATCTCCTGGCAGTGGATCTTCTGGCTGAACGTCCCGATCGGCCTGGCGCTGATACCGCTCGCCCGTCTGCGGCTCGCCGAGTCCACCGCCCCGGGCGCCCGTCTCGACGTCCCCGGCACCCTGCTCATCAGCGGCGGCCTCTTCGGCATCGTCTACGCCCTGGTCAACGCCAACTCCGAGGGCTGGACCAGTGCCCCGGTCCTCACCGGCCTGATCGTCGGAGCCGCGCTCGTCGGCGGCTTCATCCACCACGGCTTCAACAACGCCAACCCCATGCTCCCCATGCGGCTCTTCCAGGACCGCGGCTTCCTCGGGATCAACATCGCCAGCCTGCTGATGTTCCTGGGCATGTTCGGCTCGATCTTCCTGCTCAGCCAGTTCCTCCAAGGCGTCGCCGGGTACTCGCCCACCGAGGCAGGACTGCGCATGCTCCCCTGGACCGGAATGCCGATGATCGTCGCGCCGCTGGCCGGGATCCTCTCCGACCGCATCGGCGGCCGCCCCGTCGTCGCCGCCGGCCTGGCGTTCCAGGCCCTGGGCCTCGGCTGGTTCGCGGCGGTCCTGAGCACGGACGTCTCGTACGCCGCCCAGCTGCCGCCGCTGATCCTCAGCGGGATCGGCATGGCCCTCTACTTCGCCCCCGCCGCCAACGTCCTGATGTCCACCGTGGCCCCCGCCGACCAGGGCAAGGCCTCCGGCACCAACAACGCCCTGCGCGAGGTCGGCGGAGCCCTCGGCGTCGCCGTCCTGGCGTCGGTCTTCTCCGCCCAGGGCGGCTACGAATCCCCGCAGACCTTCACCGACGGCACCATCCCCGCCCTGTGGATCGGCGCCGGCGCCGTCGCCCTGGCCGCCGCCTTCGCCCTGCTCCTGCCGCGCCGGACGAAGCCCTCCCCGGTCCCCGCCCCCGTCGCCGTCGAGGCGGTCGCAACACCGGAGAAGGTGCCCGCCGCCGGCTGACCGGGCGGCCGGACCCCGCTCGCAGGCCGGACCCCGCTCGCAGGCCGCCCCCCGCGCGGGGGCCGGCCGGGAGAACCGCAATACCGCCCGCGCACGAAGATCCGTACGACTCATCGTGAAGGAGCGCCGCCATGCCCGACATCCCCTGGTCCACCCCCACCCGGGCCGCCCCCGACGCCGAGGTCCACGTCATGGCCTCCCGCTTCGAGACCGCCACCCTCGCCGGCGCCGTCAGGTTCTTCCTCAAGGCTCCCGGCATCGTCCTGCAGATCCGCAAGGCCCCCGGCGCCCACGGGGTCGCCCTGCGGGCCCGGGTCCTCCGACGCACCTTCCTCACCCTCTCCGCATGGGAGGACCGGGACGCGCTCTACCGGTTCGCCGGCAGCGAGCCCCACCGCTCCAGCTCCCGCGCCGCCAGCGCCCACATGAAGGAATCGGCCTTCACCTTCTGGACCGTGCGCGCCTGCGAGCTGCCCATCGGCTGGGAGGAGGCCGAGCGCCGCCTGGCCGAACAGAAGGCCGCCTCGTGAGTCACGGTCCGTGGCCCCGCCGGGATGCGAGGGGCACGGACCGTACTCTTGTCCACGTGCAGGAACTCCACGATGCCCCCCTCGCCCCGCTGACCACCTTCCGTCTCGGTGGTCCCGCCGCCCGCCTGGTCACCGCGACCACCGACGCCGAGGTCGTCGCCGCCGTGCGCGCCGCGGACGAGAGCGGCACCCCGCTCCTCATCATCGGCGGCGGCAGCAACCTGGTCATCGGCGACCGGGGCTTCGACGGCACCGCCCTGCGCATCGCGACCACCGGCTTCACCCTCGACGGCACCACCCTGGAGCTCGCCGCCGGCGAGAACTGGAGCGACGCCGTCGCCCGCACCGTCGAGTCCGGCCTCGCCGGTATCGAGTGCCTCGCCGGAATCCCCGGCTCGGCCGGCGCCACGCCCATCCAGAACGTCGGCGCGTACGGCCAGGAGGTCTGCGACACGATCACCGAGGTCGTCGCCTACGACCGCACCAGCGGCGAGACGGTCACGCTGACCGCCGCCGAGTGCGCGTTCCGGTACCGCAACAGCACCTTCAAGGACCAGCCCGAGCGGTACGTCGTCCTGCGCGTGCGCTTCGCCCTGGAGGACGCGGGCGGCCTCTCCGCGCCGATCAAGTACCCCGAGACCGCCCGCGCCCTCGGCGTCGAGGCCGGTGACCGGGTCCCGGCCGCCACCGCCCGCGAGACCGTGCTGCGCCTGCGCGCCGGGAAGGGCATGGTCCTCGACCCCGCCGACCACGACACCTGGTCGGCCGGTTCCTTCTTCCACAACCCGATCCTGACCGACGAGGCGTACGCCGCGTTCCTCGCCCGCGCCCAGGACCGCCTCGGCCCCGAGACCGCACCGCCCGCCTACTCCGCCGGCGACGGCCGTACGAAGACCAGCGCGGCCTGGCTGATCGACAAGGCCGGCTTCACCAAGGGCTACGGCACCGGCCCCGCGCGCATCTCCACCAAGCACACCCTCGCCCTCACCAACCGCGGCGAGGCCACCACCGAGGACCTCCTCGCCCTGGCCCGCGAGGTCGTCGCGGGCGTCCACGCGGCCTTCGGCGTCACCCTGGTCAACGAGCCGGTGACGGTCGGCGTCAGCATCTGAGGAGCCCCGGCCGCCCATGCTCTGTCCCCTGCACGGGGCCGGTACGGACCCCACCCGCCTCGTGGGCCGCACGCTCAGCAGAGTCGTCGCGTCCTGGCACATCAGCGAGGGCGAACGCTCCGAGGCGCCCCTCGACGTCTGGCTGATCGACAGCGTCGGCGACTCGATCCGCATCACCACCGGGTCCGACCAGTGCCTCATCGTCGAGTCGGCGGCGCCCCACGAGCCCTACGACATGGGGGAGTGGGGCCGCATCGAGGTCGGCGAGGACCTCGGCGACCACCCGTTCCTGCGCCACCTCGGCGAGACCGTCGCCTCGGTCGCCGAGTTCGCGCTGCCCGAGCAGGGCCGCACCCACCTGGAGATCGGCTTCCAGGACGGGCGCCGGGTGCGCGCCGACTGCTACGAGGGGGACCTGCGGCTCACCCGGTGAGCCAGTGCTCGATCCCGGCCAGCAGCTTCTCCTGTACGTCGGCGGGCGCGGCCGAGCCGCGGACGGACTGGCGGGCCAGCTCGGCGAGCTCCGGGTCCGTGAAACCGTGGTGGCGGCGGGCGATCTCGTACTGGGCGGCGAGCCGGGACCCGAAGAGCAGCGGGTCGTCCGCGCCCAGCGCCATCGGCACGCCCGCCTCGAAGAGGGTGCGCAGCGGGACGTCCTCGGGCCGCTCGTACACGCCGAGGGCGACGTTGGAGGCGGGGCAGACCTCGCACGTGATCTGCCGGTCGGCGAGGCGCTTCAGCAGCCGGGGGTTCTCCGCGGCCCGTACGCCGTGCCCGATGCGGGCGGCGTGCAGATCGTCGAGGCAGTCGCGGACCGAGGACGGGCCGGTGAGCTCGCCGCCGTGCGGGGCGGCGAGGAGGCCGCCCTCGCGGGCGATGGCGAAGGCCCGGTCGAAGTCGCGGGCCATGCCGCGGCGCTCGTCGTTGGAGAGCCCGAAGCCGACGACCCCGCGGTCGGCGTAGCGGACGGCGAGGCGGGCCAGGGTGCGGGCGTCGAGGGGGTGCCTCATGCGGTTGGCGGCGATGAGGACCCGCATGCCGAGGCCGGTCTCGCGGGAGGCCGCGTCGACGGCGTCGAGGATGATCTCGACGGCCGGGATCAACCCGCCGAGCAGGGGGGCGTAGGAGGTGGGATCCACCTGGATCTCCAGCCAGCCGCTGCCGTCCCGTACGTCCTCCTCCGCGGCCTCGCGGACGAGGCGGCGGATGTCGTCGGGCTCGCGGAGGCAGGAGCGGGCGGCGTCGTAGAGCCGCTGGAACCGGAACCAGCCGCGCTCGTCGGTGGCGCGGAGCTTCGGGGGCTCGCCGGCGGTGAGGGCGTCCGGGAGGCGGACGCCGTACTTGTCGGCGAGCTCCAGGAGGGTCGATGGTCGCATCGAGCCGGTGAAGTGCAGGTGGAGGTGGGCTTTCGGCAGAAGCGTGAGATCGCGTGCGTGCTCCATTTGCTGATCCTGCCGTACCGCTGAGCTCGGCGGGAGGGGGTTTTACCTTTTGGGGGCTTGCCCGAACGCGAGAGCGGGGCCGTCCGGGGCTGCCGGGCGCCACCCGGGCCCGCGCCTCACACGCCTGCGGGGCCGGATGTGGCTGAGCGGCGCCACCCTCGTGGGGGTGGCGCCGCTCAGATCTTGCTGCGGGCCGCTTTAGGCCTTGGCCTCGGCCAGGAGCTTCTGGATGCGGGAGACGCCCTCCACCAGGTCCTCGTCGCCCAGGGCGTAGGACAGGCGCAGGTAGCCCGGGGTGCCGAAGGCCTCGCCGGGGACGACCGCGACCTCGACCTCGTCCAGGATCAGGGCGGCGAGCTCGACGGAGGTCTGCGGGCGCTTGCCGCGGAGCTCCTTGCCGAGGAGGGCCTTGACCGAGGGGTACACGTAGAAGGCGCCCTCGGGGGTCGGGCAGACGACGCCGTCGATCTCGTTCAGCATCCGCACGATCGTCTGGCGGCGGCGGTCGAACGCGGTGCGCATCTCGTGGACGGCGTCCAGGTTGCCGGAGACGGCGGCCAGGGCGGCGACCTGGGCCACGTTGGAGACGTTCGAGGTGGCGTGCGACTGGAGGTTCGTCGCGGCCTTGACCACGTCCTCGGGGCCGATGATCCAGCCCACCCGCCAGCCGGTCATCGCGTACGTCTTGGCGACGCCGTTGACGACGATGCACTTGTCGGCCAGCTCGGGGACGATCGCCGGGAGGGAGACGAACTTCGCGTCGCCGTAGACGAGGTGCTCGTAGATCTCGTCGGTCAGGACCCACAGGCCCTTCTCGGCGGCCCAGCGGCCGATCGCCTCGGCATCGGCCTCGCTGTAGACCGCGCCCGTCGGGTTGGACGGGGAGACGAAGAGGACGACCTTGGTGCGCTCGGTGCGCGCGGCCTCCAGCTGCTCGACGGAGACGCGGTAGCCGGTGGTCTCGTCGGCGACGACCTCGACCGGGACACCGCCGGCGAGACGGATGGACTCCGGGTAGGTGGTCCAGTACGGAGCCGGGACGATGACCTCGTCACCCGGGTCCAGGATCGCGGCGAAGGCGTTGTAGATCGCCTGCTTGCCGCCGTTGGTCACCAGGACCTGCGCCGGGTCGACCTCGTAGCCGGAGTCGCGCAGGGTCTTCGCGGCGATCGCGGCCTTGAGCTCGGGCAGGCCGCCGGCCGGCGTGTAGCGGTGGTACTTGGGGTTGCGGCAGGCCTCGACCGCGGCCTCGACGATGTAGTCCGGGGTCGGGAAGTCGGGCTCGCCCGCGCCGAAGCCGATCACCGGGCGCCCGGCGGCCTTGAGGGCCTTGGCCTTGGCGTCGACGGCGAGGGTGGCGGACTCGGAGATGGCGCCGATACGGGCGGACACCCGGCGCTCGGAGGAAGGCGTTGCAGAGGTCATGCGAGCAATCGTCCCAGACGGCAAAGAAGCGCCGCACACCGTTTCAGTCATCGGACCGGACGCGTACCGGAGAGGGGGCTGACATCCTCCGGACGGCGCCGGAGCATGTCAGCCCGGGTGCTGTTCGACGTCAGGGCCCGGTTCACGTACACTCACCTGTCGTTGGACCTCGCCAGCCGCTGCAGAGCGTGAGCACTCCGTGCACTCGCTCGGATGCGGTAGGTTGGGGGACGCAAAGGGTCGTAGCTCAATTGGTAGAGCACTGGTCTCCAAAACCAGCGGTTGGGGGTTCGAGTCCCTCCGGCCCTGCTCCACACTCCTTCTCGGATGTGTGTGCGCAGGTACGTACTTAGATGCAACGCCGTGCGGCGCAACCGGGCGCGGTACGGCCACGACCCGGATTCAGGTGAGAGACGTGACGGACGCCCTGGGCTCCATCGACATGCCTGACGCCGAGGACGAGACGCGCGAGAAGAAGGCCCGCAAGGGCGGCAAGCGCGGCAAGAAGGGCCCTCTGGGCCGACTCGCGCTTTTCTACCGTCAGATCGTCGCGGAACTCCGCAAGGTTGTCTGGCCCACTCGCAACCAGCTCACGACGTACACCACCGTGGTGATTGTCTTCGTCGTCATCATGATCGGTCTGGTGACCGTGATTGACTATGGGTTCCAGGAAGCCATCAAGTTCGTCTTCGGCTGATCCCCGCGGAGGGCGGCGCCTTGATGGGTGCCGCCCGTTTTCGCATGTTCCACCACCTTTTGTATCCAGGAAGAAGCAGCCACCGTGTCTGACCCGAACCTGAACGCGAGCCACGACTCCGTCGAGTCCGTCGAGGACGAGCTCGACATCGTCGAGGCGGCAGACGCTGTGGACCCCGATGAGGCCGAGCACGCCGACGCCAAGGCGGGTGTCGCCGCCGAGGAGGCCGCGCTGCACGTCGAGGACGAGATCGAGGCCGACGCCGAGATCGAGGACGACGCCGAGTTCGAAGAGGCTGCCGACGACGTCGAGACGGACGTCGAGGCCGACGCCGACATCGACGTTGAGGCCGAGGCCGATGACGAGGAGGCCGAAGAGGCCGCCCCGGTCGAGCCCGCCGAGCCCGTCGACCCCGTCCAGGCCCTGCGCGACGAGCTCCGTCTGCTTCCCGGCGAGTGGTACGTGATCCACACCTACGCCGGCTACGAGAAGCGCGTGAAGGCCAACCTGGAGCAGCGTGCCGTCTCGCTGAACGTCGAGGAGTTCATCTACCAGGCCGAGGTGCCCGAGGAAGAGATCGTCCAGATCAAGAACGGCGAGCGCAAGAACGTCCGGCAGAACAAGCTGCCCGGTTACGTTCTCGTCCGCATGGATCTGACGAACGAGTCCTGGGGCGTCGTCCGCAACACGCCTGGCGTCACCGGCTTCGTCGGCAACGCGTACGACCCGTACCCGCTGACCCTGGACGAGATCGTCAAGATGCTCGCGCCGGAGGCCAAGGAGAAGGCCGACAAGGCAGCCGCGGAGGCCGCCGGTCTGCCGGCGCCCGCCGTCAAGCGCACCATCGAGGTCCTGGACTTCGAGGTCGGCGACTCGGTCACCGTCACCGACGGCCCGTTCGCCACGCTGCAGGCGACGATCAACGAGATCAACCCGGACTCGAAGAAGGTCAAGGGCCTCGTCGAGATCTTCGGTCGCGAGACTCCGGTCGAGCTCAGCTTCGACCAGATCCAGAAGAACTGATCTTCTGAGACAACGCTTCCGGACAGGTCAGATCGCCCCGTGAAGGGCGGTCTGACCTGCTCGGTTTTTAGCCCCGCACCGATACCCGTTATCGTGGTGCGGTATGCCTCCATCCGGATGACCGGTTGGCGGCGAAAAACTCTCACTAGGACCCGGAGAGAGCAATGCCTCCCAAGAAGAAGAAGATCACGGGGCTCATCAAGCTCCAGATCAAGGCCGGTGCGGCCAACCCGGCTCCGCCGGTCGGCCCCGCGCTCGGTCAGCACGGCGTCAACATCATGGAGTTCTGCAAGGCCTACAACGCCGCGACCGAGTCGCAGCGTGGCATGGTCGTGCCGGTGGAGATCACGGTCTACGACGACCGCTCCTTCACCTTCATCACCAAGACTCCGCCGGCCGCGCGCCTCATCCTGAAGGCCGCGGGCATCGAGAAGGGCTCCGGCGAGCCGCACAAGACCAAGGTCGCCAAGCTCACCGGCGCCCAGGTCCGCGAGATCGCCGAGCTGAAGATGCCCGACCTGAACGCCAACGACGTCGACGCCGCGATGAAGATCATCGCCGGCACCGCGCGCTCGATGGGCGTCACGGTCGAAGGCTGATCCAGCCACCCCAGCACCACCAGTGGTAGGACCAAGCGCTGGTCCGCACCACGACTCCATGCCTGAAGCCAAAACACAGGAGCAGAAGTGAAGCGCAGCAAGACTCTCCGCGCTGCGGACGCCAAGGTCGACCGGGAGAAGCTGTACGCCCCGCTCGAGGCCGTCCGTCTCGCCAAGGAGACCTCCGCGACCAAGTTCGACAGCACCGTCGAGGTCGCCTTCCGCCTGGGTGTCGACCCGCGCAAGGCCGACCAGATGGTGCGTGGCACCGTGAACCTCCCGCACGGCACCGGCAAGACCGCCCGGGTCCTGGTCTTCGCGACCGGTGACCGTGCTGCGGCCGCGGAAGCCGCCGGCGCCGACATTGTCGGCGACGACGAGCTGATCAACGAGATCGCCAAGGGCAACCGCCTGAACGAGTTCGACGCCGTTGTGGCCACCCCGGACCTCATGGGCAAGGTCGGCCGCCTCGGCCGCGTGCTCGGTCCCCGTGGCCTCATGCCGAACCCGAAGACCGGCACCGTCACGATGGACGTCGCGAAGGCCGTCACCGAGATCAAGGGTGGCAAGATCGAGTTCCGCGTCGACAAGCACTCGAACCTGCACTTCATCATCGGCAAGGTCTCCTTCTCCGATGAGCAGCTGGTCGAGAACTACGGCGCGGCCCTGGACGAGATCCTTCGTCTGAAGCCGTCCGCCGCGAAGGGCCGCTACATCAAGAAGGCCGCCCTGAGCACCACGATGGGTCCCGGCATCCAGCTGGACTCGAACCGCACCCGGAACCTCCTCGTCGAGGAAGACCCGGCTGCTGTCTGAGCCTGACGGCTCACTGAGTGGCTGAACGGGCCCCTCGCCCCCTTCACGGGGCGGCGAGGGGCCCGTTTCCGTGTTTCGGGCCACAGGCGGGTCGTCACGGGCGCAATGGAGGCGAGATCCCGCGGAGGGGGAACGTAGGGTCGCCTTGAATTCGACGCACGATCATGGGGGAGAACCAGATGCACAAGGCTGTCCGGACCCGGGCCGGTATCGCGGTGGCGGGTACCGCACTGCTCGTGGGCGGCCTCACGGCCTGCGGTGGCGCGAAGGCCGACGCGGGCGGCGGCAAGGCCGAGGGGGGCCGCGGGGGCGACGCCAAGGCGCACTCTCCCGTGGAGGCGGTGAAGGCGTCGTACCTGAAGACGGTGGCCGCCAAGTTCGCCAAGGCGGAGCTGTCCACGGTCGGGCAGGACGGCAAGACCAGCGGTCAGTCCGGCACGAAGGGCTGGTACCCGGCCGGCCACGACGTGATCCTGAAGGGCGAGGAGCCCGAGTCCCGGTCGATCATGATGGGGGACATCGTCTACACCCAGACGGACAAGCCCGTGAACGGCAAGCCCTGGATGAGGATGAACCTGGCCAAGGACGGGAAGCCGGGGATCCGGCTGAACGAGGACCCGGCCGAGTACCTCGCGATGCTGCTGGGCCAGGAGAAGCTCAAGCACGTCGGCGCCGAAAAGACCGACGGCATCGACGCGCAGCACTACAAGGGCAGCCTCACCAACGAGGACCTGCTCAAGGCGGACGAGTCCACCAAGGCCATGGACGAGAAGAACCGTCAGTACCTGCGCGAGGCCCTGAAGCACGTCAAGACCTTCGAGGTCGACCTGTGGATCGGCAAGGACGGCTACCCCGTCCGCGTCGACAGTGTGAGCACGGACGGCAAGGGCACCTCGAAGACGACGGCGAAGTTCTCCGACTTCGGCAGCGTCCCCGCCGTCCAGCCGCCGCCGGCCGACCAGGTCATCGCCTTCGAGAACGTCCTGAAGGGCGTCGACGAGTCCCTCGCGGAGACCGACCAGAAGCTGAAGGACGCCGACGACGACCTGAAGGAGGCCGACAAGACGCTGCGGGACGCCGGACTGGGCGGTCTCGGCGGCTCCTGAGACGGCTGGCCGGAGGCGATTTGCCTCGACTGGACCCCTTCACGTACGCTTCCCCAGAAGCCAAAGACCGCTGGTCGTTGCCGTGCCCGCAAGGGTGCGGCGGCCGAAGGATCCGCTGAGCGCGGACGTCCTGCGCAGGTGTTCGTGGAAAAGCTCCCGGAGTGATCCGGTCGAGCTTCAGCCCCGTGCGCTTGCGCCGGGGCGTTTCGTTTTGTTCAGCCCCTTCTGAGCGGTCCTCATCACCCGGAAGGAGGCCGACGCACTATGCCGACGCCCAACAAGGCTGCCGCGGTAGCCGAGCTCAAGGACGCGTTCCAGAGCTCGAACGCCGCCGTGCTGACCGAGTACCGGGGTCTCACCGTCGCGCAGCTCAAGACGCTGCGTCGCTCTCTCGGTGAGAACGCCCAGTACGCCGTGGTGAAGAACACGCTGACCAAGATTGCGGCCAACCAGGCCGGGATCACCGCGCTGGACGAGCACTTCGCTGGTCCGACCGCGGTCGCCTTCATCACCGGTGACCCGGTGGAGTCGGCGAAGAGCCTGCGTGACTTCGCCAAGGACAACCCGAACCTCATCATCAAGGCGGGTGTCCTTGATGGCAAGGCGCTCACCGCCGATGAGATCAAGAAGCTTGCGGACCTCGAGTCCCGCGAGGTTCTGCTCAGCAAGCTGGCCGGCGCGTTCAAGGGCAAGCAGTCTCAGGCTGCCTCGCTCTTCCAGGCGCTGCCGTCGAAGTTCGTCCGCACCGCGGAAGCGCTTCGCGTCAAGCTCGCCGAGCAGGGCGGTGCCGAGTAATTCGGCTCGCGCACTGATCCACGCCGCCTAGTGCGTGGGTCGTAGCGGGCCGTTACGCCCGCCTCTATATACATCCGGCACCTGCCGATTTAGTGGAAGGATCGCCCATCATGGCGAAGCTCTCTCAGGACGACCTCCTCGCCCAGTTCGAGGAGATGACCCTCATCGAGCTCTCTGAGTTCGTGAAGGCCTTCGAGGAGAAGTTCGACGTCACCGCCGCCGCGGCCGTCGCCGTTGCCGGCCCCGCCGCCGGTGGCCCGGCCGCCGAGGTTGCCGAGGAGCAGGACGAGTTCGACGTCATCCTCACCGGTGCCGGCGACAAGAAGATCCAGGTCATCAAGGTCGTGCGTGAGCTGACCTCCCTGGGCCTCAAGGAGGCCAAGGACCTCGTGGACGGCGCTCCGAAGCCGGTCCTCGAGAAGGTCGCCAAGGAGGCCGCTGACAAGGCCGCCGAGTCCCTCAAGGCTGCCGGCGCGGCTGTCGAGGTCAAGTAACACCTCTGGGGCCTCTCTGAGGCCCCAACCAAGGGCGATCACCCGTAAGGGTGGTCGCCCTTTGGCGTACCCGCGGTGCCTGACTTGCCCTGGTCTCGTTGGGGAGTAGGGTGATCATCGTTGCCCCGATGCAGGGTCTGAAGATGATCCGCTCGGAGCAGGGGGCCTTGACGAACGGGACGCGGCGCGCAATTCTCAGACCCGTCGAGAGGTCGACCACCTCGATCCGAGATCTGAGGCATGGATCGACTACGAAGAGGGCAGTACTGATACGCGCTCTGTGTACGAGGGACGCACGCGTTGTACGCAGGGTCGGACGAGCACTGCGTTGGTTGAACGAGTTGGGGAAGGCCTGTTGCCGGTTTCCGGAAACCTGGTCTGGACATCAGTGGGCCAAGTGGCTACACTGACCCTTTGCGCTGCCTGTTAGCTGTCCCCTGCCCGTCGCCAGGGACATGCCCACGCTTGAGCACACTTGATTGATCCGCCCTGACCTGGCCTTTCAGCTGGATTTGGGGGGCTTGTCTTCTGTGTCTGCTGGGACCGGTACGCGCGTAGTGAGTCCGAGCCCTCGGAAGGACCCCCTCTTGGCCGCCTCGCGCAACGCCTCGACCAATACGAACAACGGTGCCAGCACCGCCCCGCTGCGCATCTCCTTTGCAAAGATCAAGGAGCCCCTCGAGGTTCCGAACCTCCTGGCGCTGCAGACCGAGAGCTTTGACTGGCTTCTCGGCAATGCTGCCTGGAAGTCTCGCGTCGAGTCGGCGCTTGAGAGTGGACAGGACGTCCCCACCAAGTCCGGTCTGGAAGAGATCTTCGAGGAGATCTCGCCGATCGAGGACTTCTCCGGGTCGATGTCGCTGACCTTCCGCGACCACCGTTTCGAGCCGGCGAAGAACTCTGTCGACGAGTGCAAGGAGCGCGACTTCACGTACGCGGCTCCGCTGTTCGTCACGGCCGAGTTCACGAACAACGAGACCGGAGAGATCAAGTCTCAGACGGTCTTCATGGGCGACTTCCCGCTCATGACCAACAAGGGCACCTTCGTCATCAACGGCACCGAGCGTGTCGTCGTGTCGCAGCTTGTCCGCTCCCCCGGTGTCTACTTCGACTCCTCCATCGACAAGACGTCCGACAAGGACATCTTCTCCGCCAAGATCATCCCGTCCCGGGGTGCCTGGCTGGAGATGGAGATCGACAAGCGCGACATGGTCGGTGTACGCATCGACCGCAAGCGCAAGCAGTCCGTCACCGTCCTCCTGAAGGCTCTCGGCTGGACCACCGAGCAGATCCTCGAGGAGTTCGGCGAGTACGAGTCCATGCGCGCCACCCTGGAGAAGGACCACACCCAGGGCCAGGACGACGCGCTGCTCGACATCTACCGCAAGCTGCGCCCGGGCGAGCCGCCGACCCGCGAGGCCGCTCAGACGCTGCTCGAGAACCTCTACTTCAACCCGAAGCGCTACGACCTCGCCAAGGTCGGCCGCTACAAGGTGAACAAGAAGCTCGGCGCCGACGAGCCGCTCGACGCCGGTGTGCTCACCACCGACGACGTCATCGCGACGATCAAGTACCTGGTCAAGCTGCACGCCGGCGAGACCGAGACGACCGGCGAGTCCGGCCGTTCGATCGTGGTCGAGACCGATGACATCGACCACTTCGGCAACCGTCGTCTGCGCAACGTCGGCGAGCTCATCCAGAACCAGGTCCGCACGGGTCTGGCCCGTATGGAGCGCGTCGTCCGCGAGCGCATGACGACCCAGGACGTCGAGGCGATCACGCCGCAGACCCTGATCAACATCCGGCCGGTCGTCGCCTCCATCAAGGAGTTCTTCGGCACCAGCCAGCTGTCGCAGTTCATGGACCAGAACAACCCGCTCTCGGGCCTGACCCACAAGCGCCGCCTGTCGGCGCTGGGCCCCGGCGGTCTGTCCCGTGAGCGGGCCGGCTTCGAGGTCCGTGACGTTCACCCGTCGCACTACGGCCGCATGTGCCCGATCGAGACCCCTGAAGGCCCGAACATCGGTCTGATCGGCTCGCTCGCCTCCTACGGCCGCGTCAACGCGTTCGGCTTCGTGGAGACCCCGTACCGCAAGGTCATCGACGGCGTCGTCACCGACGAGGTCGACTACCTGACGGCCGACGAGGAAGACCGCTTCGTCATCGCCCAGGCCAATGCCGGCCTGTCCGAGGACATGCGCTTCACCGAGAACCGCGTGCTGGTGCGCCGTCGTGGCGGCGAGATCGACTACATCGCCGGCGACGACGTCGACTACATGGACGTCTCCCCGCGCCAGATGGTGTCCGTCGCGACCGCGATGATCCCCTTCCTGGAGCACGACGACGCCAACCGTGCCCTCATGGGCGCGAACATGATGCGCCAGGCCGTTCCGCTCATCAAGGCGGAGGCCCCGCTCGTAGGCACCGGCATGGAGTACCGCTGTGCGGTCGACGCCGGTGACTCGATCCGTGCGGAGAAGGACGGTGTCGTCCAGGAGGTCTCGGCCGACTACATCACCGTCGCCAACGACGACGGCACGTACACCACGTACCGCGTCGCCAAGTTCTCCCGCTCGAACCAGGGCACCTCGGTCAACCAGAAGGTCATCGTCAACGAGGGTGACCGGATCGTCGAGTCCCAGGTCCTCGCCGACGGACCGGCGACCGAAGAGGGCGAGATGGCCCTCGGCAAGAACCTGCTCGTCGCGTTCATGCCGTGGGAAGGTCACAACTACGAGGACGCGATCATCCTGTCGCAGCGCCTCGTGCAGGACGACGTCCTCTCCTCGATCCACATCGAGGAGCACGAGGTCGATGCCCGTGACACCAAGCTCGGCCCCGAGGAGATCACCCGGGACATCCCGAACGTCTCCGAGGAGGTCCTCGCGGACCTCGACGAGCGCGGCATCATCCGCATCGGTGCGGACGTAGTCGCCGGCGACATCCTGGTCGGCAAGGTCACGCCCAAGGGTGAGACCGAGCTGACCCCGGAGGAGCGCCTGCTCCGCGCGATCTTCGGTGAGAAGGCCCGCGAGGTGCGTGACACCTCGCTCAAGGTCCCTCACGGTGAGATCGGCAAGGTCATCGGTGTCCGCGTCTTCGACCGCGAGGAGGGCGACGAGCTTCCTCCGGGCGTGAACCAGCTGGTCCGCGTCTACGTCGCCCAGAAGCGCAAGATCACCGACGGTGACAAGCTCGCCGGCCGCCACGGCAACAAGGGTGTCATCTCCAAGATCCTTCCGATCGAGGACATGCCCTTCCTTGAGGACGGCACGCCGGTCGACATCATCCTGAACCCGCTGGGTGTCCCGTCCCGAATGAACCCGGGACAGGTCCTGGAGATCCACCTCGGCTGGCTCGCCAGCCGCGGCTGGGACGTCTCCGGGCTCGGCGAGGAGTGGGCCGAGCGTCTGAAGGTCATCGGTGCCGACAAGGTCGCGCCCGGTACCAACGTCGCCACCCCGGTGTTCGACGGTGCGCGCGAGGACGAGCTCGCGGGCCTCTTCGAGCACACCATCCCGAACCGCGACGGTGACCGCCTGGTCCTCCCGTCCGGCAAGGCGCGCCTGTTCGACGGCCGCTCCGGCGAGCCGTTCCCGGACCCGATCTCGATCGGGTACATGTACATCCTCAAGCTCCACCACCTGGTCGACGACAAGCTCCACGCTCGGTCGACCGGTCCGTACTCGATGATCACGCAGCAGCCGCTGGGTGGTAAGGCGCAGTTCGGTGGCCAGCGCTTCGGTGAGATGGAGGTGTGGGCGCTCGAGGCTTATGGCGCCGCTTACGCCCTCCAGGAGCTGCTGACCATCAAGTCCGACGACGTCACCGGCCGCGTGAAGGTCTACGAGGCCATCGTCAAGGGCGAGAACATCCCCGAGCCGGGCATTCCCGAGTCCTTCAAGGTGCTCATCAAGGAAATGCAGTCGCTCTGCCTCAACGTGGAGGTGCTGTCCTCGGACGGCATGTCCATCGAGATGCGCGACACCGACGAGGACGTCTTCCGCGCGGCGGAGGAGCTCGGTATCGACCTGTCCCGGCGTGAGCCGAGCAGCGTCGAAGAGGTCTGACGGGCCTGACGGGGGGCCCGCTCAAGAGCCCCCCGTCATCCCCGGGACCGTTCAGACCATGATTGAGACTCGACCCCGAAAGAGGGATTGACGCACAGTGCTCGACGTCAACTTCTTCGACGAGCTGCGGATCGGCCTTGCCACCGCGGACGACATCCGAACCTGGTCGCACGGCGAGGTCAAGAAGCCGGAGACCATCAACTACCGCACCCTCAAGCCCGAGAAGGACGGACTCTTCTGCGAGAAGATCTTCGGTCCGACCCGGGACTGGGAGTGCTACTGCGGCAAGTACAAGCGTGTCCGCTTCAAGGGCATCATCTGTGAGCGTTGTGGCGTCGAAGTCACGCGCGCCAAGGTGCGCCGTGAGCGGATGGGCCACATCGAGCTTGCCGCTCCCGTCACCCACATCTGGTACTTCAAGGGCGTCCCGTCGCGCCTCGGCTACCTGCTGGACCTCGCGCCGAAGGACCTCGAAAAGGTCATCTACTTCGCCGCGTACATGATCACGTTCGTGGACGACGAGCGCCGCACCCGCGACCTCCCGTCGCTGGAGGCCCACGTCTCCGTCGAGCGCCAGCAGATCGAGAACCGCCGCGACGCGGACCTCGAAGGCCGTGCGAAGAAGCTCGAGACCGACCTCGGCGAGCTGGAGGCCGAGGGCGCGAAGGCCGACGTGCGCCGCAAGGTGCGCGAAGGCGCCGAGCGCGAGATGAAGCAGCTCCGTGACCGCGCCCAGCGCGAGATCGACCGCCTCGACGAGGTGTGGGCCCGCTTCAAGAACCTCAAGGTCCAGGACCTCGAGGGCGACGAGCTGCTCTACCGCGAGCTGCGTGACCGCTTCGGCACGTACTTCGACGGCTGCATGGGCGCCGCCGCGCTGCAGAAGCGCCTGGAGTCCTTCGACCTCGAGGAGGAGGCCGAGCGCCTCCGCGAGATCATCCGTACCGGCAAGGGCCAGAAGAAGACCCGTGCGCTCAAGCGCCTCAAGGTCGTCTCCGCGTTCCTGCAGACCAGCAACAAGCCCAAGGGCATGGTTCTGGACTGCGTGCCGGTGATCCCGCCGGACCTGCGTCCGATGGTGCAGCTGGACGGTGGCCGCTTCGCGACCTCCGACCTGAACGACCTGTACCGCCGCGTGATCAACCGCAACAACCGTCTGAAGCGTCTCCTCGACCTCGGTGCCCCCGAGATCATCGTGAACAACGAGAAGCGCATGCTTCAGGAGGCCGTGGACGCCCTCTTCGACAACGGTCGTCGTGGTCGTCCGGTGACCGGTCCCGGCAACCGTCCCCTGAAGTCCCTCAGCGACATGCTGAAGGGCAAGCAGGGTCGATTCCGTCAGAACCTCCTCGGCAAGCGCGTGGACTACTCCGCGCGTTCCGTGATCGTCGTCGGTCCCCAGCTGAAGCTGCACCAGTGCGGTCTGCCCAAGGCCATGGCGCTGGAGCTCTTCAAGCCGTTCGTGATGAAGCGCCTGGTCGACCTGAACCACGCGCAGAACATCAAGTCGGCGAAGCGCATGGTCGAGCGCGGCCGCACGGTCGTCTACGACGTGCTCGAAGAGGTCATCGCCGAGCACCCGGTCCTGCTGAACCGTGCGCCCACGCTGCACCGCCTCGGCATCCAGGCCTTCGAGCCCCAGCTGGTCGAAGGCAAGGCCATCCAGATCCACCCGCTCGTCTGCACCGCGTTCAACGCGGACTTCGACGGTGACCAGATGGCCGTGCACCTGCCGCTCTCCGCGGAGGCGCAGGCCGAGGCCCGCATCCTGATGCTGTCCTCGAACAACATCCTCAAGCCGGCCGACGGCCGTCCGGTCACGATGCCGACCCAGGACATGGTCCTCGGTCTGTTCTTCCTGACCACCGACGGTGAGCTCCGTGACACCAAGGGCGAGGGCCGCGCGTTCGGCTCCACGGCCGAGGCGACCATGGCGTTCGACAACGGCGAGCTCGCGCTCCAGTCGTCCGTCGACATCCGCTTCCCGGTGGGCACCATCCCGCCGCGCGGCTGGGTGGCGCCGGTCGCCGAGGAAGGCGAGCAGGAGTTCCAGCCGGGCGACAGCTTCCGTCTGCGCACCACCCTGGGCCGCGCGCTCTTCAACGAGCTGCTGCCCGAGGACTACCCGTTCGTCGACTACTCGGTGGGCAAGAAGCAGCTCTCCGAGATCGTCAACGACCTGGCGGAGCGCTACCCCAAGGTCATCGTGGCGGCGACGCTCGACAACCTGAAGGCGGCCGGCTTCCACTGGGCGACCCGTTCGGGCGTCACCGTGGCCATCTCCGACGTCGTCGTGCCCGAGGCCAAGAAGGCCATCGTCGCGGGCTACGAGGCGATGGACGAGAAGGTCCAGAAGCAGTACGAGCGCGGTCTGATCACCAAGGACGAGCGCACGCAGGAGCTCATCGCGATCTGGACCAAGGCGACCAACGAGGTTGCCGAGGCGATGAACGCGAACTTCCCCAAGACGAACCCCATCTTCATGATGGTTGACTCGGGTGCCCGAGGAAACATGATGCAGATGCGACAGATCGCCGGTATGCGTGGTCTGGTGTCGAACGCGAAGAACGAGACCATCCCGCGTCCGATCAAGGCGTCCTTCCGTGAGGGCCTCACCGTTCTGGAGTACTTCATCTCCACGCACGGTGCCCGTAAGGGTCTGGCGGACACCGCCCTGCGTACCGCCGACTCGGGTTACCTGACCCGTCGTCTGGTGGACGTCTCGCAGGACGTGATCATCCGCGAGGAGGACTGTGGCACCGAGCGCGGTCTGAAGCTGAAGATCGCCGTTCGCGGCGAGGACGGCGTGCTGCGCAAGGCCGACGACGTCGAGACCTCGATCTACGCCCGCATGCTGGCCGAGGACGTCGTCATCGACGGCAAGGTCATCGCGCCGGCCAACGTCGACCTCGGTGACGTGCTCATCGACGCCCTGGTCGCCAACGGCGTTGAGGAGGTCAAGACCCGCTCGGTCCTGACCTGTGAGTCCGCGGTCGGCACCTGTGCCTTCTGCTACGGACGCTCGCTCGCCACCGGCAAGCTGGTCGACATCGGTGAGGCGGTCGGCATCATCGCCGCCCAGTCCATCGGTGAGCCCGGTACCCAGCTGACGATGCGTACCTTCCACACCGGTGGTGTGGCCGGTGACGACATCACGCAGGGTCTGCCGCGTGTCGTCGAGCTCTTCGAGGCCCGTACCCCGAAGGGTGTCGCCCCGATCTCCGAGGCCGCCGGCCGCGTGCGGATCGAGGAGACCGAGAAGACGAAGAAGATCGTCATCACGCCCGACGACGGCAGCGACGAGACGGCGTTCCCGATCTCGAAGCGCGCCAAGGTCATCGTGCACGAAGGCGACCACGTCGAGGTGGGCCAGAAGCTCACCATGGGTGCCACCAACCCGCACGACGTGCTGCGCATCCTCGGCCAGCGTGCCGTCCAGGTCCACCTGGTCGGCGAAGTCCAGAAGGTCTACAACTCGCAGGGCGTGTCGATCCACGACAAGCACATCGAGATCATCATCCGGCAGATGCTGCGCCGCGTGACGATCATCGAGTCCGGCGACGCGGAGCTCCTGCCGGGCGAGCTGGTCGAGCGGTCGAAGTTCGAGACCGAGAACCGTCGTGTGGTCACCGAGGGCGGTCACCCCGCCTCCGGCCGTCCGCAGCTGATGGGTATCACCAAGGCCTCGCTGGCGACGGAATCCTGGCTGTCGGCCGCCTCCTTCCAGGAGACGACCCGAGTCCTGACGGATGCGGCGATCAACGCCAAGTCCGACAGCCTCATCGGCCTCAAGGAGAACGTCATCATCGGTAAGCTCATCCCGGCCGGTACGGGCCTCGCCCGCTACCGCAACATCCGGGTGGAGCCCACCGAGGAAGCCAAGGCAGCGATGTACTCGGCCGTCGGTTACGACGACATCGACTACTCGCCCTTCGGCACCGGCTCCGGCCAGGCTGTCCCGCTGGAGGACTACGACTACGGCCCGTACAACGGCTAAGAGCTCGTAAGAAGAAACCCCCGTCGCTCCGAGAGGAGCGGCGGGGGGTTTCTTCGTTCCCGGGTTTTCTCGTTCCTGCGGGCGCAGGGCGCAGGGCGGGGGCCAGGGCGCAGCGGGCGGGCTCAGGCGCGGCGGCGGCGTAGGCCCGTCACCGTGGTGCCGGCGAGGACCATCAGGCCGAGGGCGCCGCCCGCCAGGCCCGGGGTGAGGCCCTTGGGGGTGAAGGTGCAGGAGAGTTTGCGGGTGCCCGGGGGGAGGTCCACGGCGAGCAGGCCGTGGAAGCTCTTCGCCGGAGCCGAGCACTGCCAGCCCGGGATGGCGGTCACGGCCAGGACGGCCGTGCCGGTGGCGCCCGGGGGGAGGGCGGCCTCGATGGAGTGGCCGCCCGCGGTGACCTCGGTGGCGCCGGTGGCGGTGAGGTGGCGGACCGCCGTGTCGAGGTCCGCGCGGTTCAGGCAGCCCAGCGGGTGCTCGCCGGCGGTGGCGTCCTTGGTCTGCGTCCGCACCGTCACGTCGACCCCGCCGGAGGCGGGGACCGGGCCGAGCGGGAGGACTCCGGTCATCCGGTCCTCCAGCCGGTGCTGGGCGCCGCCGGTTTCGAGGGTTCCGTAGAGGGCGGGGGAGTACCAGTAGGCCTCGGAGCCGGGGGTGCACCGGGCGGCGTACGTCTGCTCGGTGGCGCTGCCCATGCGGGTGACCTGGGGGACCTCGTAGACGGTCGCGCCCAGGACGCTCTCCTGGCGTGCGTAGACGCTGTCGGCGGGGTTGGGGGAGGCGTACGGGCCGGTGCGGACGGTGACCAGCGGGGGCGCGGGGAACTTCGAGGCGGTCCAGGTGCCCGGGGCGGACCCCGGGCGGACCCGCGCGCCGATCGAGAAGATCGCGTCGAGCACCGGGTTGTCGGCGCCGAAGAAGGTCCGGCCGTCGTTCTTGAAGCCGTAGCCGAGGGGTTCGAGGGCCTGGTACGTGGCCTCCGGGAGGTAGCTGCTGTAGTACTGCGGACCCTCCGCCCGCAGGGCGAGGGCGTCGTTGTACGCGGTCTGGGGCGCACCCGAGTCGGTGCGGTACGCGGGCCAGCCGCTCACCCCGCGGACCGCGTCGAAGTGGTCGGTGATCGACCGGTTCGAGGTGGCGATCGGCTTGGCCCAGCGCTCGCGGGCGCGGCGGGCGTCGGCGCTCGCCGCGGCGACGGTGGACTCGGCGAAGACCACGCCGATCATCAGCGCCGCGGCCAGGGGGACGAGGGCGCGGCGCTTCTCGCCGAGGGAGAGCAGGACGAGCGCGAGCAGCGAGACCGCCCCGCCGCCGAGGACGGCGTGCCAGGTCCACCCGCCGAAGTCGTCGGTGTGGCGCAGGACGAAGGTGGCCGCGACCAGCAGGGCGGCGGTCAGGGCCAGGTGGAGGGGGCGCGGCCGGTTCGCCAGCGCCAGCCATGCGAGGACCACCACCATGCCGCTGAAGACGAAGGTCTCGCGGTACGGGTTGCCGTTCGGCACCGCCAGCCCGTGCCACACGAACTGCGTGGGCGGGAACTGGAAGGAGGCGACCACGAGCAGGGTCGCGGCCGCCCACACCAGGCGGGTCCGCTTCGCGATCTTCGTGTTGAGGAGGAAGCTTCCCGCCAGGATCAGGCCCAGCGAGGCCACGTACAGGCGCGGACGGCCGCCCCACAGGTGGGTGGCCGGGAGCATGCCGGCGAGGAAGACCTCGATGCGTACGGGGTCGAAGGCGGCGGCCTTCGTGGGCTGCGCGGCGCCGCTGGACAGGAAGGCTGGCAGGAGGAGCGGGAGGGTGAGCAGGATCCCGGTCCCGGCGGCCGTCGCCGCCCGCCACACGGCGCGCAGCCGCTGCCGGCCGGTCAGGTCCCGCGTGATCAGGCGGATGGCCAGCAGGACGCAGGCGGCCATCGTGGCCATCATCGCGGTGTAGAAGTTCCCGAACCAGGCGAGGGCGACCAGCAGGGCCACGCCCGGCCAGCGCCGCTCCTCCAGGCACCACTCGACGGCGATGCCGAGCATCGGGAGCGCGACCAGGCCCCACAGCCACATCGGGATGTACGAGGCGTCGCTGAGCGCCCAGCCGCACAGGCCGTACGTGGCTCCGAGCACGCCCCGCTGCCACCACGGGCCGGGGTGCAGCTTGCCGAGGTACACCGTCATCACGGCGGCGGCGGCGCCCATCGTGACCGGGGTGACCGCGAAGACGGCCAGGTCGACGTGGGCGCGCGGGACGAGGACGGCCAGCCAGGAGAAGGGGTTGCCGAGGTACGTGTAGTAGTCGGACAGGAACTGCTGCCCGAATCCGCCGCGCCAGGAGAAGAGCAGGTCGCCGGCGGCCTGCCCGTGGACCAGGTCCCACAGCGCCCGGTGGAAGGGCACGTACTGGTTGGCCTGGTCGTTGAGGGCGCGGCCGGTGTTGCCGAGGGGGAAGCTGCCGCGGGCCGTCCAGGCCGCGCAGAAGGCGGCCGCGGTGATGGCGAAGGCGAGCAGGGGGCCGCGGAAACGCCTGGTCCGGCGGACGCCCGGTCTGCGCGGGGCCGGGCGGCCCGGGGCCGGGGGGCGGGCGTCGACGGTGGTCGGCTCGGGTGCCACGGTCCCCAATGTCCTGCTCCCTGCTGATCGACTCGCGGGCGTCCCGCGCCGGGCAAGGTGTCAGTTTAGGGCGCCGGGGCGGGGTGGAAGGCCGATCGGGCCGCTCCCCGCTTGCGCACGGCGAGTTTTCGTGCTGGGCATTTGTTTTGACCTACCTCTGTGAGGTAGGTACGCTCTGACCTTGTGCCTGGGGTGTGCCCTGGCTCCCGCGTGTGCATAAGACCCCGCGGAGAGCCGAGAAGAACACACCGCAATCTGCGCCTGCCTCACCTCGGTGAGAGCGTGCAGTGTTCGACACACCCGACCGCGTGGGTCGGGGGAGTTCCAGGTTAGTTTCACTACACGGCACACAGAAACCGGAGAAGTAGTGCCTACGATCCAGCAGCTGGTCCGTAAGGGCCGGCAGGACAAGGTCGAGAAGACAAAGACCCCCGCGCTTGAGGCTTCGCCCCAGCGTCGCGGCGTCTGCACGCGTGTGTTCACGACCACCCCGAAGAAGCCGAACTCGGCGCTGCGCAAGGTCGCGCGTGTGCGTCTGACCTCTGGCATCGAGGTCACCGCTTACATTCCGGGTGAGGGACACAACCTGCAGGAGCACTCGATCGTGCTCGTGCGTGGTGGCCGTGTGAAGGACCTGCCGGGTGTTCGTTACAAGATCATCCGCGGTGCGCTTGACACCCAGGCTGTCAAGAACCGCAAGCAGGCCCGCAGCCGCTACGGCGCCAAGAAGGAGAAGTAAGAATGCCTCGTAAGGGCCCCGCCCCGAAGCGCCCGGTCATCATCGACCCGGTCTACGCATCTCCTCTGGTGACGTCGCTCATCAACAAGATCCTCCTGAACGGCAAGCGCTCCACCGCCGAGCGCATCGTTTACGGCGCCATGGAAGGCCTCCGCGAGAAGACCGGCAACGACCCGGTCATCACGCTGAAGCGCGCGCTGGAGAACGTCAAGCCGTCCCTCGAGGTCAAGTCCCGCCGTGTCGGTGGCGCGACCTACCAGGTCCCCGTCGAGGTCAAGCCGGGTCGCCAGTCGACCCTGGCCCTCCGCTGGCTCGTGGGTTACTCCCGCGCCCGTCGTGAGAAGACCATGACCGAGCGCCTCATGAACGAGCTGCTCGACGCCTCCAACGGTCTTGGCGCTGCCGTCAAGAAGCGCGAGGACACGCACAAGATGGCCGAGTCCAACAAGGCCTTCGCGCACTACCGCTGGTAGTCCCAACCCACATCGAGACCGAGAGAAGACTGAGCCGATATGGCTACCACTTCGCTTGACCTGGCCAAGGTGCGCAACATCGGCATCATGGCTCACATCGACGCGGGCAAGACGACCACCACCGAGCGCATCCTGTTCTACACCGGTGTGTCTTACAAGATCGGTGAAGTCCACGACGGCGCTGCCACGATGGACTGGATGGAGCAGGAGCAGGAGCGCGGCATCACGATCACGTCCGCCGCGACGACCTGCCACTGGCCGCTCGAGGACGTCGACCACACCATCAACATCATCGACACCCCGGGTCACGTGGACTTCACGGTCGAGGTGGAGCGTTCGCTCCGCGTCCTCGACGGTGCCGTCACCGTGTTCGACGGTGTCGCCGGTGTGGAGCCGCAGTCCGAGACCGTTTGGCGTCAGGCGGACCGCTACGGCGTGCCGCGCATCTGCTTCGTCAACAAGCTGGACCGCACCGGCGCCGAGTTCCACCGCTGCGTCGACATGATCAAGGACCGCCTCGGTGCGGTTCCGATCGTCATGCAGCTCCCCATCGGTGCCGAGATGGACTTCCAGGGCGTTGTCGACCTGGTCACCATGAAGGCGTTCGTCTGGTCCGCCGAGGCGACCAAGGGCGAGATGTATGACATCGTCGACATCCCGGCCACGCACACCGAGGCTGCTGAAGAGTGGCGCGGCAAGCTGGTCGAGACCGTCGCCGAGAACGACGACGAGATCATGGAGCTGTTCCTGGAGGGCAACGAGCCCACCGTCGAGCAGCTGCACGCCGCCGTCCGTCGGATCATCCTGAACTCCGGCAAGGGCAAGGGCGAGCCCACGATCACCGCGGTGTTCTGTGGCACGGCGTTCAAGAACAAGGGTGTTCAGCCCCTGCTCGACGCCGTCGTCCGCTACCTGCCGTCGCCGCTGGACATCGAGGCCATCGAGGGCCACGACGTCCGCGACGCCGAGGTCGTCGTGAAGCGCAAGCCGTCCGACGAGGAGCCCCTCGCCGCGCTCGCGTTCAAGATCATGAGCGACCCGCACCTCGGCAAGCTCACCTTCGTCCGGGTTTACTCGGGCCGCCTGGAGGCCGGCACTGCGGTGCTGAACTCCGTCAAGGGCAAGAAGGAGCGCATCGGCAAGATCTACCGCATGCACGCGAACAAGCGTGAAGAGATCGCCGCGGTGGGCGCCGGTGACATCGTCGCCGTCATGGGTCTGAAGCAGACCACCACCGGTGAGACGCTGTGTGACGACAAGGCACCCGTGATCCTGGAGTCCATGGACTTCCCGGCTCCGGTCATCCAGGTCGCCATCGAGCCCAAGTCCAAGGGTGACCAGGAGAAGCTGGGTGTCGCCATCCAGCGTCTCGCGGAGGAGGACCCCTCCTTCCACGTTCACTCGGACGAGGAGACGGGCCAGACCATCCTCGGCGGTATGGGCGAGCTGCACCTCGAGGTGCTGGTCGACCGTATGAAGCGCGAGTTCAAGGTCGAGGCCAACGTCGGCAAGCCGCAGGTCGCGTACCGCGAGACGATCCGCAAGGCCGTCGAGCGTCACGACTACACCCACAAGAAGCAGACCGGTGGTACCGGTCAGTTCGCCAAGGTGCAGATCGCGATCGAGCCCATCACCGAGACCGACGGTCCGGCGTACGAGTTCGTGAACAAGGTCACCGGTGGACGCGTCCCGAAGGAGTACATCCCTTCGGTCGACGCCGGTGCGCAGGAGGCCATGCAGTTCGGCATCCTGGCCGGCTACGAGATGACGGGCGTTCGCGTCACGCTTCTCGACGGTGGCTACCACGAGGTCGACTCCTCCGAGCTCGCGTTCAAGATCGCCGGCTCGCAGGCCTTCAAGGAGGCCGCGCGCAAGGCTTCTCCCGTGCTCCTCGAGCCGATGATGGCCGTAGAGGTCACCACGCCCGAGGACTACATGGGTGATGTCATCGGTGACATCAACTCCCGCCGTGGCCAGATCCAGGCCATGGAGGAGCGTCACGGTGCTCGCGTCGTGAAGGGCCTCGTGCCCCTTTCGGAGATGTTCGGCTACGTCGGAGACCTCCGCAGCAAGACCTCGGGTCGCGCCAGCTACTCGATGCAGTTCGACTCCTACGCCGAGGTTCCCCGGAACGTCGCTGAGGAGATCATCGCGAAGGCCAAGGGCGAGTAACTCTTCCGAGTACACGCTTTAGGCTTGTCACCGGAGCCTCTGGGGCAACAGGAGTAACTTCCGTTGCCCCGGAGGGGCCGGCATTCCAGCAAAGATCACCTGGCGCCGATGAGTAAGGCGTACAGAACCACTCTCCAGGAGGACCCCGTGGCGAAGGCGAAGTTCGAGCGGACTAAGCCGCACGTCAACATCGGCACCATCGGTCACATTGACCACGGTAAGACGACCCTCACGGCCGCCATTACCAAGGTGCTGCACGACGCGTACCCGGACCTGAACGAGGCCTCGGCCTTCGACCAGATCGACAAGGCTCCTGAGGAGCGCCAGCGCGGTATCACCATCTCGATCGCGCACGTCGAGTACCAGACCGAGGCGCGTCACTACGCCCACGTCGACTGCCCGGGTCACGCGGACTACATCAAGAACATGATCACCGGTGCCGCGCAGATGGACGGCGCGATCCTCGTGGTCGCCGCCACCGACGGCCCGATGCCGCAGACCAAGGAGCACGTGCTCCTGGCCCGCCAGGTCGGCGTCCCCTACATCGTCGTCGCCCTGAACAAGGCCGACATGGTGGACGACGAGGAGATCCTGGAGCTCGTCGAGCTCGAGGTCCGTGAGCTGCTCTCCGAGTACGAGTTCCCGGGCGACGACCTGCCGGTCGTCCGCGTCTCCGCGCTGAAGGCGCTCGAGGGCGACAAGGAGTGGGGCGAGAAGCTTCTCGGCCTCATGGCTGCCGTCGACGAGGCCATCCCGACCCCGCCGCGTGACACCGAGAAGCCGTTCCTCATGCCCGTCGAGGACGTCTTCACGATCACCGGTCGCGGTACGGTCGTCACCGGCCGTATCGAGCGTGGTGTCCTGAAGGTCAACGAGACCGTCGACATCATCGGTATCAAGGAAGAGAAGACCACCACCACGGTCACCGGTATCGAGATGTTCCGCAAGCTCCTCGACGAGGGCCAGGCGGGCGAGAACGTCGGTCTGCTCCTCCGTGGCATCAAGCGCGAGGACGTCGAGCGCGGCCAGGTCATCATCAAGCCCGGTTCGGTCACCCCGCACACCGAGTTCGAGGCCCAGGCCTACATCCTGTCGAAGGACGAGGGTGGCCGTCACACCCCGTTCTTCAACAACTACCGTCCGCAGTTCTACTTCCGTACCACGGACGTCACGGGTGTCGTCACCCTGCCGGCCGGCACGGAGATGGTCATGCCGGGCGACAACACCGAGATGACGGTCGCGCTGATCCAGCCGGTCGCCATGGAGGAGGGCCTGAAGTTCGCCATCCGTGAGGGTGGTCGTACCGTGGGCGCCGGCCAGGTCACCAAGATCTCGAAGTAATTCGGGTTCTGACCTGGTAGCTCGTTGAATCGGGCACCAAGTTGCACTGAAGGGCCCCGGCCCATCGCCTCGGCGGTGGGTCGGGGCCCTTCGGCGTTGCGGGTCCGCGCGCGGGCCCCGATGCGTGAGCGGGTACGAGAGAGGGCCGCACCCCCGTCCGGGGATACGGCCCTCTCTCGTACGTGCGGCGGGTCAGTTCACGCGCAGGGACTCGGTGAACTCCAGGCAGGCGGCGTGGTCGGGCAGCAGCCCGGTCTCGATCGCCTCGGCCAGCGACGGGGCGGCCTCGTCGCGGGCGGACAGCAGCGGGACGTCCGCCGGCCACTCGATGCCCAGGTCGGGGTCGAGGGGGTGGACCGCGTGCTCGCCGGTCGGGTTGTACGTCTCCGAGCAGAGGTACGAAAGCGTCGCGTCGTCGCTCAGCGCGCAGAAGCCGTGGCCCAGCCCCTCGGGGATGTAGACCGCGCGGCGGTCCACGTCGTCCAGGCGGACGCCTTCCCACTTGCCGAAGGTGGGGGAGCCGACCCGCAGGTCGACGATGACGTCGAGCACGGCGCCGCGTACGCAGGTCACGTACTTGGCCTGGCCGCGCGGCACGTCGGCGAAGTGGATGCCGCGGACCACGCCCGCGGAGGAGACCGAGAGGTTCGCCTGCGCCAGGTTCAGCGGGTGGCCGACGACCTCGGCCAGCCGGTCGAAGCGGTACCACTCGGTGAACAGGCCGCGCGGGTCGCCGTGCAGCTGCGGGGTGACCTCGAAGGCACCCGCGATGGAGAGCTCGCGGAACTTCATCGGGCGTCCTCCTCGTCGAGCAGCGTCAGCAGGTAGTTGCCGTAGCCGCTCTTGGTGAGGGGCTGGGCGAGCTCGCGCAGCTGCACGGAATCGATCAGGCCGGCCCGCCAGGCCGCCTCCTCGATGCAGCCGATCTTGAAGCCCTGGCGCTCCTCGATCACGCGGACGAACTCCGAGGCCTGCACCATCGAGACGAAGGTGCCGGTGTCCAGCCAGGCGGTACCGCGGTCGAGGATCGTGACGTTGAGCTCGCCGGCCTGGAGGTACGCGTCGTTGACGGCGGTGATCTCCAGCTCGCCGCGGGCGCTGGGCTTCAGGCCGCGGGCTATCTCGACGACCTGGTTGTCGTAGAAGTAGAGACCCGGCACCGCGTAGCGGGACTTGGGCTTCTCCGGCTTCTCCTCGATGGAGATGGCCTGGCCGTTCTCGTCGAACTCGACCACGCCGTACGCGGTGGGGTCGGCCACCGGGTACGCGAACACGCGGCCGCCCTTGGCGCCGGTGTGCTGGGCGAGACGGGTGCCGAGGCCGCTGCCGTGGAAGATGTTGTCGCCGAGGATCAGCGCGACGGACTCGTCACCGATGAAGTCGGCGCCGAGGACGAAGGCCTGGGCGATGCCCTCCGGGCGCTCCTGGACGGCGTACTCCAGCCGCAGGCCGAACTGCGAACCGTCGCCGAGCAGTCGCTCGAACTGGTCGCGGTCTTCCGGGGTGGTGATGATCAGGATTTCGCTGATCCCCGCCATCACCAGGGTGGAGAGGGGGTAGTAGATCATCGGCTTGTCGAAGACGGGCAGCAGCTGCTTCGAGACTGCCCGGGTCAACGGCCAGAGTCGCGATCCGGTGCCACCGGCCAAAAGGATTCCACGCATGGGTGAACCCTATGCGAGAGCGCACAGGGGAGCCGAGCCAAGGGAATGTGACGTTCGGCAGGCCGCTAGACTCTTCGTATTATGCGCATCCTCGTGACCGGCGGCGCCGGCTTCATCGGTTCAGAATTCGTCCGCCAGCAGCTCGGTGCAGATGCCACGGCGCAGATCACTGTCTTCGACAAGCTGACCTACTCGGGCGTCGAGGCCAACCTCGCTCCGGTCGCGGACCACCCCGGCTACACCTTCGTCAAGGGCGACATCTGCGACGCCGAGGCCGTCGACGAGGTCATGCCCGGCCACGACGTCGTCGTGCACTTCGCCGCCGAGTCCCACGTGGACCGTTCCATCGCCGGTGCGGGCCCGTTCGTGATGACCAACGTCGTCGGCACCCAGGTACTGCTCGACTCCGCCCGCAAGCACGGCGTCGGCCGCTTCGTCCACATCTCCACTGACGAGGTCTACGGCTCGATCAGCGAGGGCTCCTGGACGGAGGAGTGGCCGCTGGTGCCCAACTCCCCCTACTCCGCCTCCAAGGCGTCGTCCGACCTGCTGGCGCTGGCGTACCACCGCACCCACGGCATGGACGTGGTGGTCACCCGCTGCTCCAACAACTACGGGCACTACCAGTTCCCGGAGAAGGTCATCCCGCTGTTCGTCTCGAACCTGATGGACGGCAAGAAGGTCCCGCTGTACGGCAACGGCGGCAACGTCCGCGACTGGCTGCACGTCTCCGACCACTGCCGCGGCATCGACCTGGCCATGCGCAAGGGCCGCGCGGGCGAGGTCTACAACATCGGCGGTGGCACCGAGCTCACCAACAAGGAGCTCACCGGCGTGCTGCTGGAGGCCGCGGGCCTCGGCTGGGAGATGGTCGAGCAGGTCGAGGACCGCAAGGGCCACGACCTCCGCTACTCCATCGACATCAGCAAGATCGGCGCCGAGCTGGGCTACGCCCCGCAGGTCACCTTCGAGGACGGCATCAAGGCCACCATCGCGTGGTACCGCGAGAACCGCGCCTGGTGGGAGCCGCTGAAGGTCAAGGCGGCGCTGCAGAAGTGACCGCCTACCCCGTGCCCACGCGCTGGCTCGTCACCGGTGCCGCCGGGATGCTCGGCCAGGACGTCCTGGCGGTCCTGAAGGCCGCCCGGATCGAGGCCGTGGGCCTGCGCCGTGCCGACCTCGACATCACCGACCCGGCTGCCGTCCGGGCCGCGGTCGAGGGCGCCGCCGTGGTCGTCAACTGCGCCGCCTGGACCGACGTGGACGGCGCCGAGACCGCCGAGGAAGCCGCCACCGCCGTCAACGGCACCGGCGTGCGCGTCCTCGCCGAGGCCTGCGCCGCCGCCCACGTGCGCCTGATCCACGTCTCCACCGACTACGTGCTGCCCGGCGACGCCTCGGAGCCGTACCGCGAGGACACCACCACCGGGCCCGTGAACGCGTACGGCCGCTCCAAGCTGGTCGGCGAGCAGGCCGTGACCGAACTGCTGCCGCAGGACGGCTACGTGGTCCGCACCGCCTGGCTCTACGGCGAGCACGGCCCCAACTTCGTCGCCACCATGCTGAAGCTGGCCGCCCAGCGGGACACCCTCGACGTGGTCGACGACCAGCACGGCCAGCCCACTTGGTCCTACGCGCTGGCCCGCCACCTCGTCGAGCTCGGCCAGGCCGCGCTGAAGGGCTGGGCCATGGGCGGGATCTACCACGGCACCGCGAGCGGCCGGACCACCTGGATGGGGCTCGCCCGCGAGACCTACCGGCTGAGCGGGCTCGACCCCGAGCGGATCCGGCCGACGACCTCCGAGGCGTTCGTCCGCCCCGCCGTCCGCCCCGCCTTCAGCGTGCTCGCGCACGACCGCTGGGACGAGGCGGGAATGGCCCCGCTCGCCGACTGGCGCGAACAGCTGGCCGAGGCGCTCGCCACCCCCGCCTTCACGGCACTGGCCGGAGCTGCCCGGGACGGCCGGGCGGGATGAAAGCCCTGCTGACCAAGTTGAGCGCGGCGCTGCCGCCGGGCACCGTCGCGGTGGCCGGCGGCACCGTCGTGCTCGGCGCGGCCTCGTACGTCCACCTGGGCGTGGCCGGTCACAGCCTGACCATGGACGCCAAGGCGAACGTGTCGGTGCTGTGGACGATCGTGATGTCCATCGGCATCGGCGTGTTCTTCCCCATCGAGCAGGAGCTCACCCGGATCGTCTCCGCCCGTGCGGTCCTGAACCAGGGCGCCGCCCCGGTGCTGCGCCGTGCGACCCTGCTCACCGCGGGGATCCTCGGCGCGACCCTGCTCGTACTCGGCCTCGGCGCACAACCCATCGCCGACCTGCTGTTCCACGGGGACCGCGGCCTGGTGGCCGCGCTCGGCGGGGCCTTCACCGGCATGGCCGTCTGCTACCTCACCCGTGGGGTGCTCGCCGGCCTCGGCCGCTTCGGCGCGTACGGTGCCCAGCTCGCCGTCGACGGCGGCCTGCGGATCGTACTCGCCTTCGGCTGCGCGCTGTTCGGGCTGCACTCGGCGCTGGCCTTCAGCCTCATCCTCGCCGTCGCGCCCGTCGTCGCGACCCTGGTCACGCTGCCCGCGCTGCTGCGCGCGGTCGGGCCCGGCGAGCCCATCGCCTGGCGGGACCTGTGCAACGGTCTCGGCCTGCTGGTCTGCGCGACCCTGCTGTCCCAGCTGGTCGTGAACGCGGCCGTGATGAGCACCAAGCTGCTGGCCCCGTCCGACAGCGCGCTGATCTCGGCGCTGCTGAGCGCCCTGGTCCTGGCGCGGGTGCCGCTCTTCGTCTTCGGCTCGCTCCAGGCCTCGCTGCTCAGCGGCCTCACCGCCGCCTTCACGGCCGGCGACAGGGTGGCCTTCTGGGCGATGCTGCGCCGGATCGGCATGGTCGTCGGAGCGCTCGGCGTGCTCGGCGGGGTGCCCGCCACGGTCCTCGGCCCCTGGCTCATCGAGGTGCTCTTCGGCACCGAGGACCCGGTGCTGGACCGCCTCGACTTCTTCCTGCTGTCCGCCGGCACCGTGGCGTACATGTTCGCGATGGTGCTCGGACAGGCGCTCATGGTATTCAAGCGGCACAACCTGCAGTTGCTCTGCTGGGCCGTCGGTACCGCGGTGCTGGTGGGCATCACCCTGGTCCCCGGCGACGTGGCCGTGCGCGTGATCCTCGCCTACGCGATCGGCTCCACCGCCACCGTCCTCGCTATGCTGGCAGCCCTCAGGCTGAGCTTCCCCGGAGCCGCGGCCGCAGCCGGTGAAGCACCCCGGCAGATGGCCGACGCAGGCCCTCCGGGCGTGGGCGCGGTCGGGAAATGACCATGCCTCCCCACGACGTCACACCGATCACCGAGCACTCGTATGTGCCACATTCCGCTGGAGCTACCGTGTCCCAATACGACGATGTCTGGCTGGTCATACCGGCCTATAACGAGGGCCAGGTGATCGCCGACGTGGTCGAGGGGGCCCGCAAGACGTTCCCCAACATCGTCGTCGTCGACGACGGCAGCACCGACGACTCGGCCAAGCACATAGCGACGACCGGCGCCCACCTGGTGCGCCACCCGGTCAACCTCGGCCAGGGCGCGGCCCTCCAGACCGGCCTCACCTACGCGCTCGCCCAGCCCGGCGCCCGCTACTTCGCCACCTTCGACGCCGACGGCCAGCACCAGACCAAGGACGTCGAGACGATGGTCGCGGTGCTCCGCCGCGACGAGGCCGACGTCGTGCTCGGCTCCCGCTTCATCGAGCAGAACGGCCAGGTGCCGTGGATCAAGCAGGTCGTGCTGCGCACGGCCGCCGCCGTCAGCCCGACCGCGCGCAAGCTCAAGCTCACCGACGCGCACAACGGTCTGCGCGTGCTGGGCCGGGAGGCCGCCGAGCAGCTGAACATCACCATGAACGGCATGGCCCACGCGTCCGAGCTCGTCGGCTTCCTCGCCGGCTCCACGCTGCGCGTCACCGAGGTACCGGTGGACATCCTCTACACCGACTACTCACGCGCCAAGGGTCAGTCCCTGATCAACGGCGTCAACATCCTTTTTGACATTTCGCTGCGGGAGCGTGGGCGTCGATGAAGTACTTCTGGATCCAGCTGCTGCTGATCGTCGGCTCGGTGTCGATGGCACTGATGTTCATCCGGACCTGGGGCCAGGCGAAGAACCGGGCGTGGAAGCGGATCGCGTTCTCGGCGTTCGTCATCGTCAACGTGTACGCGGTCCTCCGCCCGACCGACGTCACCTGGCTCGCCCAGCAGCTGGGCGTCGGCCGTGGCACCGACCTGGTGCTGTACGTGATGGTGCTCGCGATGGGCTTCCTCACCCTCAACACCTTCCTGCGCTTCCGCTCGCTGGAGAAGAAGATCACCGACCTCGCCCGGACGGTGGCCATCAACGAGGGCGTCCGGCACAACGACGAGCGTCTGGGTGCGGACGCCGTCGTGGCGCAGGCCGCCGCCCCGGACTCCGCCGCCGGTGCCAAGGCCGAGGCCGACTCCCACTCCGTGAAGGCCTGAAGTCCATGGTGACCTTCGACTTCATGCTCCCCTACTACGGGGACGTGCAGCTGATGCAGGACGCCGTCCGCAGCGTCCTGGCGCAGACGGACCGCGACTTCCGCCTCGTCGTCATCGACGACGGCAAGGAGCCCGACGTACCCGGCTGGTTCGCGCAGCTCGGTGACGACCGGGTCCACTACACGCGCAACGAGCAGAACCTCGGCATCACCAAGAACTTCCAGAAGTGCGTGCGGCTGTCCGAGGCCGACTACGTCGTCATCATGGGCTGCGACGACCTGCTGCACCCGCACTACCTGGAGACCGTGCGAGGGATCGTCGGGGCCCACCCGGGCATCGGCATGGTCCAGCCCGGTGTCGAGGTCATCGACGGCGACGGCCAGGTGACGGCGGGTCTCGCGGACAACACCAAGAAGCGGCTGTACGCACCGCAGGTGAAGGGCCGTCGGCTGATGGCCGGTGAGGAGCTGGCCGCCAGCGTGCTGCGCGGCAACTGGCTCTACTTCCCGTCGATCGCCTGGCGCGGCGAGGCCCTGCGCAAGGTGAACTTCCGCGACGACTACTCGGTGATCCAGGACCTCGCGCTCGTCGTCGACCTGCTCGAAGACGGCGAGCAGATGGTCATCGACAACTCCACCACCGTGTTCCAGTACCGCCGCCACGCGGTCAGCGAGTCTTCGGTGCAGGCCTTCTCCGGCACCCGCTTCGCCGAGGCCGAGCGGTACTTCTCCGCGGTCGCCGCGCGCATGGACGCCCGCGGCTGGCCGAAGGCGGCCCGTGCGGCGCGCTTCCACAGCGCCTCCCGTCTGCACGCGCTGACGATGCTCCCCGGAGCCCTGCGCCGCGGACACAAGGAGGGCGCTCGTACGCTGGCGAAGCACGCCTTCACCTCCGGCCAGAACTGAGCCGACTCCGCCCACCATGAAACGGACTGAGATGACACACCTGGCCCCCGAGGAGGTCGGTGAGGCCGGCGCTCCGGCGCAGCGGCCTGCCGAACCGGCGCAAGGCAAGAGCCACTTGTCCCCCTCCCGGAGCGAGGCGTGGCTGTCCCGGCGGTGGGTGCTGGTCCTGGCCGAGGTCGTCGTCAGTCTGGTGGCAGCCCTCGGGTTCACGCTGCTGAGCACGCACATCAGCGTGAACCCGCTCGTCCGCATCGGTCAGGTCAGCGGTCTCGCCAAGCTCCAGATGTACGCGGCCGTCCTGGGCCTGCCGCTGCTCGCGATCCTGCTCTACACCGCCTACCGCGGCACCCTGCACCGCCGCCAGCTGGCGAAGCGCCTGGTGTGCGCCGCCCTGGCCGGTCTCGCCACCGGTGTGGTGGCGGGCGGAGTGGTCGTCGCGCTGCGCGGTACGCCCTGGGGCCTCGGCGGCCAGGAGGGCGACCCGAGCGCCCTGATCGCCATGGCCAACTCCTTCCTGCACGGCGAGGGTCCGTCGGGCATCTACCCGCCGCTCTTCCCCGGTCTGATGGCCGTCTGGGCGAAGCTCCGCTACGACGGTGCCGGCGGGGCCGGGTTCGCCCTCAAGGACTTCCAGATCTTCTTCACCGCCATCGCGGGCCCGATGACGTACCTGGCCTGGCGGCTGCTGCTCCGGCCGTTCTGGGCGCTGCTGATCGCCGTGCCGTCGGCCGTCCTCTTCATGGACCCGATCCGTCCGTACAGCCACGCCAGCATGCTCGTCCTGCTGCCGCTGCTCGGCTACACCCTGCGCGAGATGCGCCGCTGCGGTGACCGGCCGCTGCGCGCGACGCTGCTCCGCGGCGCGGTCCTCGGCCTCGTCTTCGGCGTGGTCTTCCTCTGGTACTCCGGCTGGTACGTCTGGGCCGCCCCCGGCGTCTTCCTGCTGGCGCTGTGCGTGTTCCCGTGGCGCGCCGGCAAGACGGTGGTCAAGCGGGCCGCCGCGTTCGTCGGCGCCACCGTGCTGACGGCCGGCGTCGTGGGCGCCCCGCTGATCTACCAGATGGCCCGGCTCGGTTCCCAGACCCCGGACCGCTACGCGTTCCTGGCCGTGTACGTCGACCCGGCGTACGTACTGGGCTGGGTGTCCGACCGTTCCGGGAAGCTGGAGTACCAGACCTGGCCGGCGGCCGGCGAGATGGCCGGCCAGAGCGGCTTCGCCCTGCTGCTGCTGTTCGCCGTGGGCCTGGGCGTCGGCCTGGGGCTGCGCAACATCATGGTCCTCACCGCCGCCGCCACGCTGGCGGGTGCCTGGCTGGCGCGCTTCTGGTTCGCCTCGCACATGGCGCACGACAAGGCCGTGCAGCTCTTCCCGCGCACCACCTGGATCATCATGTACTGCCTGATGATCCTGGCCGTCCTCGGCATGATGGCGGTGGTCGACCGGGGCTCCGGCTGGGCCGAGCGCACCCTGCGGCCGAGCGGTGCGGCCCCGGCTGCCCGCGTCGTGCCCCGGCGGGTCGTCGCGCAGCTCGCGGCCGGCATGGTGTGCGCGATCGCCCTGTTCGCCACGATGGGCGCGTCCTGGTCGGTCAACCGGTACATGCCGCAGTCCGACAACATGACGATGGGCATCGACGCCTGGCGGGCCCACACCATCAAGAAGGCGGACGGCACCTGCCCGCGCTTCGCGCCGGACAAGAAGAAGTGCGCGGACATCGTCACGAACGACTGGAAGCAGAACGCCGACGACGGCGAGATCTGGTGCGGTGGCATCGGCCCGTTGAACTGGCAGGCCGTCTGCGGGCGCAAGGCGCCGGCGTCGGAGCTGAAGAAGGAAGAGCAGGAGCAGAAGGAGCGGGAGAAGGCGAAGAAGTAGCCTTCGTCCCGACCGAGGACCCCCGTCCCGCACATCGCTGCGGACCGGGGGTCCTCGCGTATCCGTACCCCTGTTCGCCCGAGACCGACCCCCCTGATCGGGCCGGCACCGGCGGCCAGTAGCATCCGGCCGGTCAGCCATTACTTCTGGCATCACAACAGGGGCGGGGACAACTTGAAACTAGGTCGTGTGCGCGGGACGGCTCTGGCCGCCGCGCTCGGGGTCGTTGCAGTGCTCGGCATCCAGGGCATCGCCAGCGGAACGGGTTCCTCCGACGGGGGAGAGGTATCGCCCTACAGCACCCGCGCCCGCGAGAAGGGTCCGGTCGAGGGCGAGCTGCACCGGCTCGCGCTGAAGCCCAAGGGCAGGGGCGAGGCCGTCCTCTCCCAGCAGGGCACGGAACCCTTCGGGCTCCTCGGCGTCTCCTGGAGCGACCCCGAGGCCGAGGTCAAGGGGAAGATCGAGGCCCGCACCCGCGACGCCGACACCGGCAAGTGGTCGAAGTGGGTCGAGCTGGAGCAGGCCGAGTCCGGCCTCGACGGCAAGCGCCCCGGGCTGCGCGGAGCCACCGAGCCGGTCTGGGTCGGTCCGTCCGACGGCGCCGAGGTGCGGGTGTCCGGCGGCGCCGAGCTGCCCGCCGGCATGGAACTGAACCTGGTGGACCCGGGTGCCGGCGGCGCGAAGGCCAAGAAGAAGGGCAACCTGGGCCTCGGTCCGGCTGCCTTCGCCCTTCCCGCGGACGACCCCGTGCCGGTCCCGGCGACCCCGCCGACCACGCCGGGACCGGAGTCGACCGCCCCGCGGCCGGACGTGGTCTCGCGCGTGCAGTGGGGCGCGGACGAGTCCCTGAACAACGAGGGCCCGATCTACCTCGCCGGAGCGAAGATCAAGGCGGTCTTCGTCCACCACACCGCCGCCACCACGCCGTACGAGTGCTCCGAGTCCGCTGCCATCGTCCGGAGCATCCACAAGTACCACGTGGAGATCGAGAAGTGGCGCGACCTCGGCTACAACTTCCTCGTCGACAAGTGCGGCACGGTCTTCGAAGGCCGTCAGGGCGGTGTGGACCAGCCCGTCCAGGGCGCGCACACCTACGGCTGGAACTCCGAGTCGACGAGCGTCTCGATCCTCGGTGACTACACGAACGCGGGGGCCTCGCCCGCCGCGCTCGAAGCCGTCTCCAAGGTCGCCGCGTACAAGCTCGGCCAGTACGACGGCGACATGAACGGCACGGCGACGCTGACCGCCGGCGCCACCCAGAAGAACTTCTTCGGCAAGAGCTACACCGAGAAGCAGACTTACGAGTTCAAGTCGCTCTCGGGCCACCGGGACGGCTTCAACACCCAGTGCCCGGGCAACTCCCTCTACCCGCAGCTGGAGGCGCTCCGCCAGACGGGCCCCGCGGCCCAGCTGAAGCTCGCCTCGGTGAACGGGGCGCCGGCCGTGCCGGGCGCCACCTACCCCGGCGGCGCGGCCCTGACGGTCGACTGGAGCACCAGCACGGCCAGTGGCGCGCTGAACAAGTTCGAGCTGCTGGTGGACGGTGAGGCCGCCGCCGTCACCGACGCCGCCGCCCGCAAGGCGACCGCGGTCGTGACCAACGGCAAGCACGAGGTCCGGGTCCGCGCGACCGCCGCGAACGGCAAGGTCTCCACGAGCCTCGCGGTCACCGTCGAAGCGGACGTCAAGGGCGCCAAGTTCGTCCCCCTCGCGCCGAAGCGCCTGATGGACACCCGTACCGGCCTGGGCGTCCGCTCCGGCCCCGTGGGTACCGCCGGCGTGGTCACCCTGCCGGTGGCCGCCGCCACCGGTGGCACGCCCACCGCGGTGGTGCTGAACGTGACGGCGACCAACCCGACGCAGCCGAGCTTCGTGTCGGTGTACCCGAGCGGGACGACCCGCTCCAGTGCCTCGAACCTGAACTTCACCCCGGGCCAGACGATCCCCAACCTGGTGGTCGTGCCGGTCATCAACGGGAGCGTCAGCTTCTACAACAACCAGGGCAACGTCGACCTGATCGCGGACATCACCGGCTACTTCACCTCCGAGGGTGAGGGCGCCACGCAGACCAACTTCGGCCCGAAGCGGCTGATGGACACCCGTACCGGCCTGGGCGTTCCGGCCGGCCCGGTCGGCACCGCCGGCGTGGTCACCCTGCCCGTGGCGGGCGTCGACGGCATCCCGGCCACCGGCGTCAAGGCCGTGGTGCTGAACGTGACGGCGACCAACCCGACGCAGCCGAGCTTCGTGTCGGTCTTCCCGAGCGGGACCACGCGCTCCAGTGCCTCGAACCTGAACTTCACCCCGGGCCAGACGATCCCCAACCTGGTGGTCGTCCCGGTGGTGGACGGGAAGGTCAGCTTCTACAACAACCAGGGCAACGTCGACCTGATCGCGGACATCACCGGCTACTTCTCGGACGGTGCCGAGGGCGCCGTGCACGCGAACTTCGGCCCGAAGCGCCTGATGGACACCCGCACGGGCCTCGGCGTCCGGCAGGGCCCGGTCACCGGGGGCGGCGTGGTCACGCTGCCCGTGGCGGGCGTCGGCGGCATCCCGGCCACCGGGATCAAGGCCGTGGTGCTGAACGTGACGGCGACCAACCCGACCGAGGCGAGCTTCGTGTCGGTGTTCCCGAGCGGTACGACGCGCTCCAGCGCCTCGAACCTGAACGTCACGGCCGGCCTGACGATCCCCAACCTGGTGGTCGTCCCGGTGGTGGACGGCAAGGTCAGCTTCTACAACAACTCCGGTTCCGTGGATCTCATCGCGGACATCACGGGGTACTTCAGCTAGTGGCGTGAACACGCCTTTTTGCAGGTGAGGGGCTCCACGCCGCAAGGTGCGGAGCCCCTCGCGCATGTCGGGGCAGGGAACGGAAACAGGGGACACAGGGGACATGGGGAAGAGCGAGGACGACAGGGCGGGCATCTCCGACGAGGAGCTGGCCCGGTTCATGGAGCAGGCCGCCCGGGGCGCGGGGAACGCCCCGACGGAGCCCTCCGCGCGGGCGCGGATGGTGACCGAACGGCTGCGCGCCACGCAGGGGCAGGAGCCGCCGGGGTGGCGGACCGGTCCCGCACGGCGGGAGCGCCGGCGCCCCGGGCGGCTGGGGGCCGCTCTGGCCGTCCTCGGCGTCGCCGGGCTCGCGCTGATCGCCGTACGGCCCGAGCTGGTGATCGACCGGCTCACCGGCAAGACCGAGGCCCGCCAGGAGGCCCGGAACGCCGCTCCGCTGCCCGGGGAGTCCGGACGTCCGACCGCCCCACCGCCGTCGACGGCGCCCGACCAGCCGACCCTGCAGGAACCTTTCCGCGGCTCCCCGGCCCTCCAGTGGGCCGACGGGGCCGCCGGCATCGAGGTCCCCGCGGCCACCGCCGTCGGCGGGATGTCCCAGCAGCAGGTCGCGGACGCCCTGGAGAAGGCCAGACAGTTCCTGATCGCGACCAACCTCGACCCGGCGACCCTGCGCGGGGAGCGGCCGGCCGCCGCCCTGGCGATCCTGGACCCCCGGCAGCCGGACGTCCCGCAGCGGCTGGAGCAGTCCCTGGCGAAGCCCACCGCGGAGAACACCCCGGTGCTGCTCTTCACCCGCTTCGACCAGGCGAAGGTCAAGCCGGTCGGCGACGTCGTCAAGGTGCGCGGCAGCATGCGCGCGGAGCAGGGGGAGCCCGGGGAACTCCTCGTGGTGACGGACTACACCTTCGTCCACCCCATGACGGACGGGGGCACGAGCGTGCAGCGCACCATCGTGCGCCGGCAGGTCACCCTGAGCCTGCTCGACCCGGCGCGCTGGGAGGCCACCCGGGGCAGGCTCCAGCTGCGCAAGTACGTCTCGGAGTGGTCGAACGTCGAATGCGACTCGGCCGACGGCTTCCTGCACCCGGACTTCCCGCGGGAGGCGCCGGCCGGGCCGGCGCCCACCGGGCCCGCCGTGGATCCGTACGACCGCAGCAGGGACATCAAGGGCGAAGGGTGCGGGACGGTCACCCGCTCCTGACCGGGGGAGGAGCCCCGCCGGGCGATGCGCGTGCTGCGGTTTGACCACTCAGCGTGGCGGGGTATTCTCTTCGGCCCGATTGGCCAGGTACGTGCCTCGTATGGCAGACTACTCAAGTTGCTCGGCTGAGTGCCGATGCTGCGCGCCTCCCGCCGGGAGGACCGGAAGCGAGTCCCACAGTACTCGTCGTTCTTAATCTGCCTCTCGGGGCAGCAATGGGGGCGGACGTACGGGAATCTTCTGGGAAGTGTCAGCACGGTGCCCACCAGGCACTCGGTGGGTGTTTCTCCCCCGAAACGCGGTCACAGGGACCGCACCCCCTTGGACGAGGGAATTTCCGTATGGGAATTTTCTGTAGAGGGAGTGCGACACGCCCGACCGCGTGGGTCGGAGAGGGGCCGCGGGATCCGTCCCGCAGCCGACCGAGAGCCAGAGCGTTTCCACATACAGACAGGACTACGGAGTAGCCATGGCGGGACAGAAGATCCGCATCCGGCTCAAGGCCTACGACCACGAGGTCATCGATTCCTCGGCGAAGAAGATCGTCGAGACGGTGACGCGCACTGGTGCGTCGGTCGCGGGCCCGGTGCCGCTGCCCACTGAGAAGAACGTGTACTGCGTCATCAAGTCGCCGCACAAGTACAAGGACTCGCGCGAGCACTTCGAGATGCGCACGCACAAGCGCCTGATCGACATCCTCGACCCGACCCCCAAGACCGTTGACTCGCTGATGCGCCTGGACCTTCCGGCCGGCGTTGACATCGAGATCAAGCTCTGAGAGGCGTCGAGAAGATGGCAAAGCAGATCAAGGGCGTCCTGGGCGAGAAGCTCGGCATGACCCAGGTCTGGGACGAGAACAACCGTGTCGTCCCGGTGACCGTGGTCAAGGCCGGACCCTGCGTCGTTACCCAGGTCCGTACGAACGACATCGACGGCTACGAGTCGGTCCAGATCGCCTTCGGCGAGATCGACCCGCGCAAGGTGAACAAGCCCCTCAAGGGCCACTTCGCCAAGGCCGACGTGACCCCCCGCCGCCACCTGGTGGAGCTCCGCACCTCCGACGCCAGCGAGTACACGCTCGGCCAGGAGATCACTGCTGAGGTGTTCGAGTCCGGCGTCAAGGTTGACGTCACGGGCAACAGCAAGGGCAAGGGCTTCGCCGGTGTCATGAAGCGGCACAACTTCCGGGGCCTCGGCGCCGGTCACGGTGTGCAGCGCAAGCACCGCTCCCCCGGTTCGATCGGTGGCTGCGCCACCCCTGGGCGTGTCTTCAAGGGCATGCGCATGGCCGGTCGCATGGGTAACGAGCGTGTCACCACCCAGAACCTGACCATCCACGCGGTTGACGCGGAGAAGGGTCTGCTCCTCATCAAGGGTGCGGTCCCCGGTCCGAACGGCGGCCTCGTCCTGGTCCGTACCGCGGCCAAGGGGGCTTGAGGTAATGAGCACCATTGACATCCTTTCGCCGGCAGGCGACAAGGCCGGTACCGTCGAGCTCCCCGCGGAGATCTTCGACGCGAAGACCAGCGTTCCGCTGATCCACCAGGTCGTTGTCGCTCAGCTGGCTGCTGCCCGTCAGGGCACGCACAAGACCAAGCGTCGTGGCGAAGTCCGTGGTGGTGGCCGCAAGCCGTACCGCCAGAAGGGCACCGGCCGCGCGCGCCAGGGTTCGACCCGCGCTCCGCAGTTCGTCGGCGGTGGCGTCGTCCACGGCCCGCAGCCGCGTGACTACTCCCAGCGGACCCCCAAGAAGATGAAGGCCGCCGCCCTCCGCGGTGCCCTCTCGGACCGTGCGCGTCACTCCCGCATCCACGTCGTCACCGGCGTGGTCGAGGGTGCCGCCTCCACGAAGGCCGCCAAGACGCTGTTCGGCAAGATCTCGGAGCGCAAGAACCTGCTCCTGGTCGTCGACCGTGCCGAAGAGGCCGCGTGGCTGTCCGCCCGCAACCTGCCCCAGGTTCACATCCTGGAGCCGGGCCAGCTGAACACGTACGACGTGATCGTCTCTGACGACGTGGTCTTCACCCAGGCCGCTTTCGAGTCCTTCGTGTCTGGCCCCAAGGCCGATGAGACCGAAGGGAGCGACGCCTGATGTCTGAGGCGACCGTTACCAGCAAGACCTTCACCGACCCGCGCGACCTGCTGATCAAGCCGGTTGTCTCGGAGAAGAGCTACGCGCTGCTGGACGAGAACAAGTACACGTTCATCGTCGCGCCCGGCTCCAACAAGACCCAGATCAAGCAGGCCGTCGAGGCGGTCTTCGGGGTCAAGGTCACCGGGGTCAACACGATCAACCGTCAGGGTAAGCGCAAGCGCACCAAGACCGGTTTCGGCAAGCGCGCTGACACCAAGCGCGCCATCGTGACCCTCGCTGAGGGCGACCGAATCGACATCTTCGGCGGCCAGGCCTCCTAACGGAGGTCTAGTCGTCCGGAATCGGACGAGGACTGAGAAATGGGTATCCGCAAGTACAAGCCGACGACCCCGGGCCGTCGTGGCTCCAGCGTCGCCGACTTTGTCGAGATCACGCGGTCCACGCCGGAGAAGTCGCTGGTCCGCCCCCTGCACAGCAAGGGCGGCCGTAACAACACCGGTCGGATCACGGTTCGACACCAGGGTGGCGGCCACAAGCGCGCCTACCGTGTGATCGACTTCCGTCGTCACGACAAGGACGGCGTGCCGGCCAAGGTCGCGCACATCGAGTACGACCCCAACCGCACCGCGCGCATCGCGCTGCTGCACTACGCCGACGGCGAGAAGCGCTACATCATCGCGCCGCGCGGTCTGCAGCAGGGTGACCGGATTGAGAACGGCCCGACGGCCGACATCAAGCCGGGCAACAACCTGGCGCTCCGCAACATCCCGGTCGGTACCACGATCCACGCGATCGAGCTCCGCCCCGGTGGCGGCGCCAAGTTCGCGCGTTCCGCTGGTGCCTCGGTGCAGCTGCTCGCGAAGGAGGGCGTCATGGCCCACCTCCGCATGCCGTCCGGCGAGATCCGTCTCGTCGACGCGCGCTGCCGCGCCACGGTCGGCGAGGTCGGCAACGCCGAGCAGTCGAACATCAACTGGGGCAAGGCCGGCCGCATGCGCTGGAAGGGCGTTCGCCCGTCCGTCCGCGGTGTCGCGATGAACCCGGTTGACCACCCGCACGGTGGTGGTGAGGGCAAGACCAGTGGTGGTCGCCACCCGGTCTCCCCGTGGGGTCAGAAGGAGGGTCGTACTCGCTCGCCGAAGAAGGCTTCGAGCAAGTACATCGTCCGCCGCCGCAAGACGAACAAGAAGCGCTAGGAGCGGGTTTAGATGCCGCGCAGTCTCAAGAAGGGGCCCTTCGTCGACGACCACCTCGTAAAGAAGGTGGACGTCCAGAACGAAGCCGGCACCAAGAACGTCATCAAGACCTGGTCCCGTCGCTCGATGATCATCCCCAGCATGCTGGGTCACACCATCGCGGTGCACAACGGCAAGACCCACGTCCCGGTGTTCGTCACCGAGTCGATGGTCGGCCACAAGCTCGGCGAGTTCTCGCCGACTCGCACCTTCCGCGGCCACGTCAAGGACGACCGGAAGTCGAAGCGCCGCTAAAGGCGGGGTGGTTACGACTATGACTTACACCGAAGGGACAACCATGGAAGCCAGGGCCCAGGCGCGGTACATCCGCGTCACGCCCATGAAGGCCCGCCGAGTGGTGGACCTTATCCGTGGCATGGATGCCACGGAGGCTCAGGCGGTCCTGCGTTTCGCCCCGCAGGCCGCGAGCGTGCCGGTTGGCAAGGTGCTGGACAGCGCCATTGCCAATGCCGCACACAACTACAACCACCCGGACGCCTCCACGCTGGTCATCAGCGAGGCGTTCGTGGACGAGGGCCCGACCCTGAAGCGGTTCCGTCCGCGTGCGCAGGGCCGTGCCTACCGGATCCGCAAGCGGACCAGCCACATCACCGTGGTCGTCAGCAGCAAGGAAGGTTCCCGGTAATGGGCCAGAAGGTAAACCCGCACGGGTTCCGGCTCGGCATCACCACCGACTTCAAGTCGCGTTGGTACGCCGACAAGCTGTACAAGGACTACGTCAAGGAAGACGTCGCCATCCGTCGGATGATGACGTCCGGCATGGAGCGCGCCGGCATCTCGAAGGTTGAGATCGAGCGCACCCGTGACCGCGTGCGTGTGGACATCCACACCGCTCGTCCGGGCATCGTCATCGGCCGCCGTGGCGCCGAGGCCGACCGCATCCGCGGTGACCTCGAGAAGCTCACGGGCAAGCAGGTCCAGCTGAACATCCTCGAGGTCAAGAACCCCGAGCTCGATGCCCAGCTGGTTGCCCAGGCCGTTGCCGAGCAGCTTTCCTCCCGCGTCTCCTTCCGTCGCGCCATGCGTAAGAGCATGCAGGGCACGATGAAGGCCGGAGCCAAGGGCATCAAGATCCAGTGTGGCGGCCGTCTCGGCGGCGCCGAGATGTCCCGCTCCGAGTTCTACCGCGAAGGCCGTGTGCCGCTGCACACCCTCCGCGCGAACGTGGACTACGGCTTCTTCGAGGCCAAGACCACCTTCGGCCGTATCGGTGTGAAGGTCTGGATCTACAAGGGCGACGTCAAGAACATCGCCGAGGTTCGCGCCGAGAACGCTGCGGCCCGTGCGGGTAACCGCCCGGCCCGTGGTGCTCAGGGCGCTGGCGACCGTCCCGCCGGCCGTGGTGGCCGTGGTGGCGAGCGCGGCGGCCGTGGTGGCCGCAAGCCGCAGCAGGCTGCTGGTGCCGAGGCCCCCAAGGCCGACGCTCCCGCCGCCGCTCCGGCCGAGAGCACCGGAACGGAGGCCTGACCGACATGCTGATCCCTCGTAGGGTCAAGCACCGCAAGCAGCACCACCCGAAGCGCAGCGGTATGGCCAAGGGCGGTACTGAGGTCACGTTCGGCGAGTACGGCATCCAGGCGCTGACCCCGGCGTACGTGACGAACCGCCAGATCGAGGCGGCTCGTATTGCGATGACCCGCCACATCAAGCGTGGCGGCAAGGTCTGGATCAACATCTACCCGGACCGCCCGCTGACGAAGAAGCCGGCCGAAACCCGCATGGGTTCCGGTAAGGGTTCTCCCGAGTGGTGGATCGCCAACGTGCACCCGGGCCGGGTCATGTTCGAGCTGTCCTACCCGAACGAGAAGATTGCTCGTGAGGCGCTCACCCGCGCTGCTCACAAGCTTCCGATGAAGTGCCGGATTGTTCGGCGCGAGGCAGGTGAGTCGTGATGGCGACGGGAACCAAGGCGTCCGAGCTGCGTGAGCTCGGCAACGAGGAGCTCGTTGGCAAGCTGCGCGAGGCCAAGGAGGAGCTGTTCAAGCTCCGCTTCCAGGCGGCCACGGGTCAGCTGGAGAACAACGGCCGGCTCAAGTCCGTCCGTAAGGACATCGCTCGCATCTACACCCTGATGCACGAGCGTGAGCTCGGTATCGAGACGGTGGAGAGCGCCTGATGAGCGAGAACAACGTGACTGAGAAGACCGAGCGCGGATTCCGCAAGACCCGTGAGGGTCTGGTCGTCAGCGACAAGATGGACAAGACCGTCGTCGTCGCCGTCGAGGACCGCGTGAAGCACGCCCTGTACGGCAAGGTCATCCGCCGTACGAACAAGCTCAAGGCGCACGACGAGCAGAACGCTGCCGGCGTCGGCGACCGCGTCCTCATCATGGAGACGCGTCCGCTGTCGGCGAGCAAGCGCTGGCGCATCGTCGAGATCCTCGAGAAGGCCAAGTAAGGCAATTCGCGCAAGCGAATTCCAAACAGACACAGTCTGAGGGGTTTCCCTCAGATTCGTTCCGCCAGGCTCGGTGGGGGCGACGCTCTCCGGAGTGAAGCCCCCGCCGGGAACCGGCAGACAAACAGGAGATACACGTGATCCAGCAGGAGTCGCGACTGCGTATCGCCGACAACACTGGTGCCAAGGAAATCCTTTGCATCCGTGTTCTCGGTGGTTCCGGTCGCCGCTACGCGGGCATCGGTGACGTCATCGTCGCCACCGTCAAGGACGCGATCCCCGGTGGCAACGTGAAGAAGGGTGACGTCGTCAAGGCGGTCATCGTTCGCACCGTCAAGGAGCGTCGCCGTCAGGACGGCTCGTACATCCGCTTTGACGAGAACGCCGCCGTCATTCTGAAGAACGACGGCGACCCTCGCGGCACCCGTATCTTCGGCCCGGTGGGCCGTGAGCTGCGCGAGAAGAAGTTCATGAAGATCATCTCGCTCGCGCCGGAGGTGCTGTAAGCATGAAGATCAAGAAGGGCGACCTGGTTCAGGTCATCACCGGTAAGGACAAGGGCAAGCAGGGCAAGGTCATCGTCGCCTTCCCCGCCGACGACCGCGTCCTCGTCGAGGGTGTCAACCGGGTCAAGAAGCACACCAAGGCTGCGCAGAACCAGGCCGGTGGCATTGTGATCACCGAGGCCCCGGTCCACGTCAGCAACGTTCAGCTGGTTGTGGAGAAGGACGGCAAGAAGGTCGTCACCCGCGTCGGCTACCGCTTCGACGACGAGGGCAACAAGATCCGCGTTGCCAAGCGGACGGGTGAGGACATCTGATGGCTACCACTCCGCGTCTCAAGACGAAGTACCGCGAGGACATCGCGGGCAAGCTGCGTGAGGAGTTCTCGTACGAGAACGTCATGCAGATCCCCGGTCTCGTGAAGATCGTGGTCAACATGGGTGTGGGCGACGCCGCCCGCGACTCCAAGCTGATCGACGGCGCCATCAAGGACCTGACGACGATCACCGGTCAGAAGCCGGCCGTCACGAAGGCCCGGAAGTCCATCGCGCAGTTCAAGCTGCGCGAGGGTCAGCCGATCGGCTGCCACGTCACCCTCCGTGGTGACCGCATGTGGGAGTTCCTGGACCGTACGCTGTCGCTCGCGCTGCCGCGTATCCGTGACTTCCGTGGTCTGTCGCCGAAGCAGTTCGACGGCCGTGGCAACTACACCTTCGGTCTCACGGAGCAGGTCATGTTCCACGAGATCGACCAGGACAAGATCGACCGTACCCGGGGTATGGACATCACCGTGGTCACCACGGCGACCAACGACGACGAGGGCCGCGCCCTCCTTCGTCACCTCGGCTTCCCCTTCAAGGAGGCGTAAGCGAGATGGCGAAGAAGGCTCTCATCGCGAAGGCTGCCCGCAAGCCCAAGTTCGGTGTGCGTGCGTACACCCGCTGCCAGCGCTGCGGTCGCCCCCACTCCGTGTACCGCAAGTTCGGCCTGTGCCGCGTCTGCCTTCGTGAGATGGCTCACCGTGGCGAGCTGCCGGGCGTGACCAAGAGCTCCTGGTAAATCACCCTCGTCCGCAAGGACTTGGGGAGTACCAGGCACTCTCGGTAAGCATCTGGACGGTGGGTGCCCGGCCGCGCATGCCTTAGGCTTGTGTGGTTGGGCGTCCGCCGCCCATAACGACTTACTACGCCGTAGGTCCCCGCACCGCACCCGTCCCGCCACTGAGTGGGGAGAGGGATGGCGCATACAGGAAACCCCGGCGAGAGAGGCCGAAGGCCACTTCATGACCATGACTGACCCGATCGCAGACATGCTCACGCGTCTGCGTAACGCTAACTCGGCGTACCACGACACCGTCGTGATGCCGCACAGCAAGATCAAGTCGCACATCGCAGAGATCCTCAAGCAGGAGGGTTTCATCACCGGCTGGAAGGTCGAGGACGCCGAGGTCGGCAAGAACCTCGTCCTCGAGCTGAAGTTCGGGCCGAACCGCGAGCGCTCCATTGCGGGCATCAAGCGGATCTCGAAGCCCGGTCTGCGCGTGTACGCGAAGTCCACCAACCTGCCGAAGGTGCTCGGCGGCCTGGGCGTGGCGATCATCTCCACGTCCCACGGTCTCCTCACCGGCCAGCAGGCAGGCAAGAAGGGCGTAGGTGGGGAAGTCCTCGCCTACGTCTGGTAGTCGGGAACGGAGGAAAAGCAATGTCGCGAATCGGCAAGCTCCCCATCCAGGTTCCCGCCGGTGTGGACGTCACCATCGATGGCAGCACGGTTGCGGTGAAGGGTCCCAAGGGTTCCCTTTCCCACACCGTCAAGGCTCCCATCGCCGTCGTTAAGGGCGAGGACGGCGTTCTGAACGTCACCCGTCCGAACGACGAGCGTCAGAACAAGGCCCTGCACGGCCTGTCCCGCACGCTGGTGGCGAACATGATCACCGGTGTGACCACGGGATACGTCAAGGCTCTCGAGATCAGCGGTGTCGGTTACCGTGTCCTGGCGAAGGGCTCCGACCTGGAGTTCCAGCTGGGTTACAGCCACCCGATCCTGGTGGAGGCGCCCGAGGGCATCTCCTTCAAGGTCGAGTCGCCGACCAAGTTCTCGGTCGAGGGCATCGACAAGCAGAAGGTCGGCGAGGTCGCCGCCAACATCCGCAAGCTGCGGAAGCCCGACCCGTACAAGGCCAAGGGTGTCAAGTACGCCGGCGAAGTCATCCGCCGCAAGGTCGGAAAGGCTGGTAAGTAGCCATGGCATACGGTGTGAAGATCGCCAAGGGCGACGCGTACAAGCGCGCTGCCAAGGCTCGCCGCCACATCCGCATTCGCAAGAACGTGTCGGGTACGGCGGAGCGTCCGCGCCTCGTCGTGACGCGTTCCAACCGCAACATCGTTGCTCAGGTCATCGACGACCTCCAGGGTCACACCCTGGCGTCCGCGTCGACCCTGGACACCTCGATCCGCGGTGGCGAAGGCGACAAGAGCGCCCAGGCCCAGGCCGTCGGCGCGCTCGTGGCCGAGCGTGCGAAGGCTGCCGGCGTCGAGACCGTTGTCTTTGACCGCGGTGGCAACCGATACGCCGGGCGCATTGCCGCTCTGGCTGACGCCGCCCGCGAAGCCGGGCTGAAGTTCTAAGCCCCGGTTCCGGGACTCACGGACGTAACAGAGAGAGGTAATCCAATGGCTGGACCCCAGCGCCGCGGAAGCGGTGCCGGTGGCGGCGAGCGGCGGGACCGGAAGGGTCGCGACGGTGGCCCTGCCGCCGAGAAGACCGCTTACGTTGAGCGCGTTGTCGCGATCAACCGCGTCGCCAAGGTTGTCAAGGGTGGTCGCCGCTTCAGCTTCACCGCGCTGGTCGTGGTGGGCGACGGTGACGGCACTGTAGGTGTCGGTTACGGCAAGGCCAAGGAAGTTCCCGCGGCCATTGCCAAGGGTGTCGAGGAAGCCAAGAAGAACTTCTTCAAGGTTCCGCGCATCCAGGGCACCATCCCTCACCCGATCCAGGGCGAGAAGGCTGCGGGCGTCGTCCTGCTGAAGCCTGCTTCCCCCGGTACCGGTGTTATCGCCGGTGGCCCGGTGCGCGCCGTTCTGGAGTGCGCCGGCGTTCACGACATCCTGTCGAAGTCCCTGGGCTCCGACAACGCGATCAACATCGTGCACGCGACCGTGGCGGCCCTTCAGGGCCTGCAGCGTCCCGAGGAGATCGCGGCTCGCCGTGGTCTGCCCCTCGAGGACGTCGCCCCCGCGGCTCTGCTTCGTGCACGTGCCGGGGCGGGTGCGTAATGGCTCGCCTCAAGATCACGCAGACGAAGTCGTACATCGGCAGCAAGCAGAACCACCGCGACACGCTGCGTTCGCTCGGGCTCAAGCGCCTGAACGACGTCGTCGTCAAGGAGGACCGCCCCGAGTTCCGCGGAATGGTTCACACCGTCCGCCACCTCGTGACGGTTGAGGAGGTTGACTAATCATGGCTGAGAACAGCCCGCTGAAGGCCCACAACCTCCGTCCCGCCCCCGGCGCCAAGACCGCGAAGACCCGTGTCGGTCGTGGTGAGGCGTCGAAGGGTAAGACGGCCGGTCGTGGTACGAAGGGCCAGAAGGCCCGTTACCAGATCCCGCAGCGCTTCGAGGGTGGGCAGATGCCCCTCCACATGCGTCTGCCGAAGCTCAAGGGCTTCAAGAACCCGTTCCGCACCGAGTTCCAGGTCGTGAACCTGGACAAGCTCGGCGCTCTCTACCCCGAGGGTGGAGAAGTCACGGTGGCCGACCTGGTCGCCAAGGGCGCGGTTCGCAAGAACAGCCTCGTCAAGGTCCTGGGCCAGGGCGAGCTCTCCGTGGCGCTGCAGGTTTCGGTTGACGCCGTTTCCGCCTCCGCCAAGGAGAAGATCGCCGCTGCCGGCGGCACCGTCACCGAGCTCGTCTAAGACGATCTCAGTGGCTGAATAGCTCGAAACCCGACCGGGGATGCCTCACATATGGGGCATCCCCGGTTGGTCGTTCCACGGAAGGCACACTCGCCGGTAAGGTGGCGTGCACCTTTGCTTTGTCGTATACGTCGATCCCTCAGACCGTCACCTCTGACGCAGTAGCGCGGGGGTCGCAGGAGGCACCGTGCTCACCGCGTTCGCCCGGGCGTTCAAGACGCCCGACCTGCGCAAGAAGCTGCTCTTCACGCTCGGCATCATCGTGCTGTTCCGGCTCGGGTCCCACATCCCGGTACCCGGCGTGAGCTATAAGAACGTTCAGATCTGCGTCGAACAGGCGGGCAGCAGCAATGGGCTGTTCGGCCTCGTCAACATGTTCAGCGGCGGCGCGCTGCTGCAGATCACGATCTTTGCGCTCGGCATCATGCCGTACATCACGGCGAGCATCATTCTGCAGCTGCTGACCGTGGTCATCCCGAAGCTGGAAACCCTCAAAAAAGAGGGACAGTCCGGCACGGCGAAGATCACTCAGTACACGCGCTATCTGACGGTCGCGCTCGCGATCCTGCAGGGCACGGGCCTCGTCGCCACTGCCCGCACGGGGGCCCTGTTCCAGGGCTGCCAGGTCGCCAGCCAGATCGTCCCCGACCGGTCGATCTTCACCACGGTCGTCATGGTGATCACCATGACCGCCGGCACCTGCGTCGTCATGTGGCTCGGTGAGCTCATCACCGACCGCGGCATCGGCAACGGCATGTCGATCCTCATGTTCATCTCGATCGCCGCCGGCTTCATCGGCGCCCTCTGGGCCATCAAGGAGCAGGGCAAGATCGCCGACGGCTGGGTCGAATTCGGCGTCGTCATGCTGGTCGGTCTCGCGATGGTCGGCCTGGTGGTCTTCGTCGAGCAGGCGCAGCGCCGGATCCCGGTCCAGTACGCGAAGCGCATGATCGGCCGCCGTGCCTACGGCGGTACCTCGACGTACATCCCGCTCAAGGTGAACCAGGCGGGCATCATCCCCGTCATCTTCGCCTCGTCGCTGCTCTACATCCCGGCACTGGTCGTGCAGTTCAGCGGTTCCACCGCGGGCTGGGCCAACTGGATCCAGAAGCACTTCGTCAAGGGCGACCACCCGTACTACATCGCGACCTACTTCCTCCTGATCGTCTTCTTCGCGTTCTTCTACGTGGCGATCTCGTTCAACCCCGAGGAAGTTGCAGACAACATGAAGAAGTATGGTGGGTTCATCCCGGGTATTCGTGCCGGTCGACCCACCGCCGAGTACCTGAGCTACGTGCTCAACCGGATCACCTGGCCGGGGTCGCTGTACTTGGGTCTCATCGCTCTTGTGCCGACGATGGCGTTGGCCGGCTTCGGAGCGAACCAGAACTTCCCGTTCGGCGGGACGAGCATCCTGATCATCGTGGGTGTGGGTCTGGAAACCGTGAAGCAGATCGAGAGCCAGCTCCAGCAGCGTAATTACGAAGGGTTCCTCCGCTGATGCGAATCGTCCTCGTCGGACCGCCCGGTGCGGGCAAGGGAACGCAGGCCGCGTTCCTTGCCAAGAACCTGTCGATCCCGCACATCTCCACGGGCGACCTGTTCCGGGCCAACATCAGCCAGGGCACCGAGCTGGGCAAGCAGGCGAAGGCGTACATGGACGCCGGCGACCTGGTCCCCGACGAGGTGACCATCGGCATGGCGAAGGACCGGATGGAGCAGCCGGACGCCGTGGGCGGCTTCCTGCTCGACGGTTTCCCGCGCAACGTCTCGCAGGCCGAGGCCCTCGACGTGATGCTCCAGGCGGAGGGCATGAAGCTCGACGCCGTCCTCGACCTGGAGGTCGAGGAGGACGAGGTCGTCAAGCGGATCGCCGGTCGCCGGATCTGCCGCAACGACTCTTCGCACGTCTTCCACGTCACGTACGCCCCGCCGAAGGCCGAGGGCGTCTGCGACACCTGCGGCGGCGAGCTGTACCAGCGCGGTGACGACTCCGAGGCCACGGTCCGCAACCGGCTGGAGGTCTACCACACGCAGACCGAGCCGATCATCGACTACTACAAGGCCCAGGGCCTGCTGGTGACCATCCCGGCCCTCGGTGAGGTCGCGGACGTCACGAAGCGCGCGATGGACGCCCTCAAGAAGTAGTACCCCCGTAGTGCAAGAACGGCCGCGGTGTCCCCAGGGCATCGCGGCCGTACTGTTGAGAAGACTCGTACCGAGGCTGGAAGGCGTTTTTCATGGTCCAGATCAAGACCCCCGAGCAGATCGCGAAGATGCGCGAGGCGGGGCTGGTCGTCGCCGCGATCCACGCGGCGACCCGTGAGGCGGCCGTTCCGGGCGCCACGACGCTGGATCTGGACATGGTGGCCCGCAAGGTGATCGCGGACGCCGGGGCCAAGTCGAACTTCCTCGGCTACGGCGGCTTCCCCGCGACGATCTGCACCTCGGTGAACGAGGTCGTCGTCCACGGCATCCCGGACGACAAGACGGTCCTCAAGGACGGCGACATCATCTCGATCGACGCCGGCGCCATCGTCGACGGCTGGCACGGCGACGCCGCGTACACCGCCTTCGTGGGCACTGGGCACGCCCCTGAGCTCCTGGAGCTCTCCCGGGTGACCGAGGAGTCCATGTGGGCCGGTATCGCCGCCATGAAGCTCGGCAACCGCCTCGTGGACATCTCCAAGGCGATCGAGACGTACATCAAGCGCCAGCCGCGTCCCGCCACCGGTGACCACAGCCTCGGCAAGTTCGGGATCATCGAGGACTACGGCGGCCACGGCATCGGGTCCGAGATGCACATGGACCCCCACCTGCTGAACTACGTCTCGCGCAAGCGGGGCAAGGGCATCAAGCTGGTCCCGGGCGTCTGCCTGGCGATCGAGCCGATGGTCTCCCTGGGCACCGCCCAGACGGAGGTACTGGCGGACGACTGGACCGTCATCACCACGGACGGCACCTGGTCCTCGCACTGGGAGCACTCCATCGCCCTGACCGAAGCGGGGCCGATCGTCCTGACCAGCCCCGACTGCGGCAAGGCGAAGCTGGCGGAGTACGGGGTCACCACGGCTCCGGACCCCCTGGGCTGACCCTGGGGCGACCCCGGGCCCGTGTTCCGCGGTCCCGGGCCGACGCAGGGGAGTGCCCTGCCGGGGCCGCGGCCGGGGTGGTCGGCGGACGGAGTCCGGCGCAGCTGCTCGAAGCATGTGAGGCGCGCCAGCGCCGAGCCCGCGAGAGCGGCAGGGGGAAGAGGGGCCGGGGTCACCACGGCTCCGGACCCCCTGGGCTGACCCTGGGGCGACCCCGGGCCCGTGTTCCGCGGTCCCGGGCCGACGCAGGGGAGTGCCCTGCCGGGGCCGCGGCCGGGGTGGTCGGCGGACGGAGTCCGGCGCAGCTGCTCGAAGCATGTGAGGCGCGCCAGCGCCGAGCCCGCGAGAGCGGCAGGGGGAAGAGGGGCCGGGGTCGCCACGGCTCCGGACCCTCTGGCGTAATGATCTACACTCTGGGGCAAACTTTCCGGATTCGTCTTTCTGGGTGCCCTGACGTAGACTGACTCGTCGGCTCTCGTGCACTTCCATGCCTGCATGGCGCACCGAGCCGATCAAGGTAGCCGATTCGAAGGGCGAAGCGTGGCCAAGAAGCAAGGTGCCATCGAAATCGAGGGCACCGTGATCGAGTCCCTCCCGAACGCGATGTTCAAGGTGGAACTGCAGAACGGTCACAAGGTCCTCGCGCACATCAGCGGCAAGATGCGCATGCACTACATCCGCATCCTCCCGGATGACCGGGTCGTCGTGGAGCTGTCTCCGTACGACCTGACGCGTGGCCGGATCGTCTACCGATACAAGTAGATCTTGTCCTCACTCCTGCCTGGGCGTCTTGTCCCGGTGCGGGTGGTGGCACTGACCCGGAGAACCTCACCAACATGAAGGTCAAGCCGAGCGTCAAGAAGATCTGCGACAAGTGCAAGGTGATCCGCCGTCACGGCCGGGTCATGGTCATCTGCGACAACCTGCGCCACAAGCAGCGCCAGGGCTGACGCACGCCGACCGACCTGCCTTAACGCAGTTCTTCGCGCGACGTAAGAAAACGTACATACGCAGAATCCGCCCAGCCCTGCAAAGTGGCCGGCGGCACCTCCGGCGGGGGCCGGGGACCCGGACGTACCACCACCCATCAGGTGTGGTCGGCGGTCGGGGCTGATTCTGCGGAAGACCCCCGAACACACAGGAGCCATTGAATGGCACGCGTTTCCGGTGTTGACATCCCGCGCGAAAAGCGTGTGGAGATCGCACTCACCTACGTCTTCGGTATCGGGCGCACCCGGTCCAAGGAGATCCTCGCCTCCACCGGCGTGAACCCGAACACCCGCGTTCGTGACCTGGCCGAAGAGGACCTGGTCAAGATCCGCGAGTACGTGGACGCCAACCTCCGTACCGAGGGTGACCTCCGCCGCGAGATCCAGGCCGACATCCGTCGCAAGGTCGAGATCCAGTGCTACCAGGGCATCCGCCACCGTCGCGGCCTCCCGGTGCACGGTCAGCGCACCAGCACGAACGCGCGTACCCGCAAGGGCCCGCGTCGCGCGATCGCCGGTAAGAAGAAGCCGGGCAAGAAGTAGTCCTGTTCAGCGGTCTTGCGCTGTAGGACCGACCACCTCCCGTAGGAGATTTAGATGCCCCCCAAGGGTCGTCAGGGCGCTGCCAAGAAGGTGCGCCGCAAGGAAAAGAAGAACGTCGCTCACGGGCACGCCCACATCAAGAGCACGTTCAACAACACCATCGTTTCGATCACCGACCCCTCGGGCAACGTGATCTCCTGGGCCTCCGCCGGCCACGTCGGCTTCAAGGGCTCGCGCAAGTCCACCCCCTTCGCCGCGCAGATGGCCGCCGAGTCGGCCGCCCGCCGCGCGCAGGAGCACGGCATGCGCAAGGTTGACGTCTTCGTCAAGGGTCCGGGCTCCGGCCGCGAGACCGCGATCCGCTCCCTCCAGGCCACCGGCCTCGAGGTCGGCTCGATCCAGGACGTCACCCCCACCCCGCACAACGGCTGCCGCCCGCCGAAGCGCCGCCGCGTCTGACGCAGCGGACGCACCTGTGCGTTCTTGAGTGTCCGGGCGGTACGACCCCTTCGGGGGCCGTGCCGCCCGTACCCTTGCAGTAGCCGTACTCCGGTACGGCATCCCGTCGGGCGTCAAATAGTGGGCGTCCACGAATGAAGGAACACAGACATGCTTATCGCTCAGCGTCCTTCGCTGACCGAAGAGGTCGTCGACGAGTACCGCTCGCGGTTCGTGATCGAGCCGCTGGAGCCGGGCTTCGGCTACACCCTCGGCAACTCCCTGCGCCGTACGCTCCTGTCCTCGATCCCGGGTGCCGCTGTCACCAGCATCCGCGTGGACGGCGTCCTGCACGAGTTCACCACCGTGCCGGGCGTCAAGGAAGACGTCACCGACATCATCCTCAACATCAAGCAGCTGGTCGTCTCCTCGGAGCACGACGAGCCGGTCGTGATGTACCTGCGCAAGCAGGGTCCCGGCCTGGTCACCGCTGCTGACATCGCGCCCCCGGCCGGTGTCGAGGTGCACAACCCGGACCTGGTCCTCGCCACGCTCAACGGCAAGGGCAAGCTGGAGATGGAGCTGACCGTCGAGCGCGGTCGCGGCTACGTCTCCGCCGTCCAGAACAAGCAGCTGGGCCAGGAGATCGGCCGCATCCCGATCGACTCCATCTACAGCCCGGTCCTCAAGGTCACCTACAAGGTCGAGGCGACCCGAGTCGAGCAGCGCACCGACTTCGACAAGCTGATCGTCGACGTCGAGACCAAGCAGGCCATGCGCCCGCGTGACGCCATGGCGTCCGCCGGCAAGACCCTGGTCGAGCTGTTCGGTCTGGCGCGCGAGCTCAACATCGACGCCGAGGGCATCGACATGGGCCCGTCCCCGACGGACGCCGCCCTGGCCGCCGACCTGGCGCTGCCGATCGAGGAGCTCGAGCTCACCGTTCGGTCGTACAACTGCCTCAAGCGCGAGGGCATCCACTCCGTGGGTGAGCTCGTCGCCCGCTCCGAGGCGGACCTGCTCGACATCCGCAACTTCGGTGCGAAGTCGATCGACGAGGTCAAGGCGAAGCTGGCCGGCATGGGCCTGGCCCTCAAGGACAGCCCGCCCGGATTCGACCCGACCGCCGCCGCCGACGCGTTCGGCGCGGACGACGACGCCGACGCCGGCTTCGTCGAGACCGAGCAGTACTAAGCAGCACCCGTAGATCTTTCCCGCGGCATCCGCCTCGGGGGAACTGACACCGGTACCTGACACGGCCGGTGCAGATATGAAGGAGTAACACCATGCCGCGTCCCGCAAAGGGTGCCCGCCTGGGCGGTTCCGCCGCGCACGAGAAGCACCTCCTCGCGAACCTCGCGAAGGCGCTCTTCGAGCACGGCCGCATCACCACCACCGAGGCCAAGGCCCGTCGCCTGCGTCCCTACGCCGAGCGACTGGTCACCAAGGCCAAGAAGGGCGACATCCACAACCGTCGCCTGGTGCTGCAGACGATCACGGACAAGAGCATCGTGCACACGCTGTTCACCGAGATCGCCCCGCGCTACGAGAACCGCCCCGGTGGTTACACGCGCATCACCAAGATCGGCAACCGTCGTGGCGACAACGCCCCGATGGCCGTGATCGAGCTGGTCGAGGCCCTCACGGTCGCCCAGCAGGCCACTGGTGAGGCCGAGGCCGCCACCAAGCGCGCGGTGAAGGAGGCGGAGGCCAAGGCCGAGGCCACCGAGACCCCCGCCGAGGAGACCAAGGAGGCCTGATCCCCCGGGATCACGCTTGCTTGATCGGCTCTGAACGGGCCCGCCCCTTCCCGGGGCGGGCCCGTTCTGCATTTCGGTGACTCTGAGAGGATCTGTCACGTGAGTGACGAGGTGGACCCCGGGCACGTCCGGGTGCGGCTGGACCTGAGCTACGACGGCAAGGACTTCTCCGGCTGGGCGAAGCAGCGCGTGCTGCGCACCGTCCAGGGCGAGCTGGAGTCGGCCCTGCAGACCGTGATGCGGCTGTCCGAGCCGGTCGAGCTGACCGTGGCCGGGCGTACCGACGCGGGCGTGCACGCCCGCGGGCAGGTCGCCCAGTTCGACCTCGCCGAGGAGGTGTGGGCCGAGCACCACGACAAGCTGCTGCGCCGGCTCGCGGGCCGGCTGCCGCACGACGTGCGGGTGTGGAAGGTCGCCGAGGCCCCCGAGGGCTTCAACGCGCGCTTCTCGGCCATCTGGCGCCGCTACGCCTACCGCGTCGGCGACCACCAGGGCGGCGTCGACCCGCTGCGCCGCGGCCACGTGCTGTGGCACCAGTGGCCCCTCGACGTGGACGCCATGAACGAGGCCGCCGCCCCGCTGCTCGGCGAGCACGACTTCGCCGCGTACTGCAAGAAGCGCGAGGGTGCCACGACCATCCGTACGCTCCAGCAGCTCAGCTGGGAGCGCGCCGAGGACGGGATCGTCACCGCGACCGTCCGCGCCGACGCCTTCTGCCACAACATGGTCCGCTCGCTGGTGGGCGCCCTGCTGCACGTCGGAGACGGGCACCGGCCCACCGACTGGCCGGGGAAGGTCCTGCGCGCCGCCGTACGGGACTCCTCGGTGCACGTCGTGAAGCCGCACGGGCTGACCCTGGAAGAGGTCGGCTACCCCGCGGACGAGCTGCTGGCCGCCCGCAGCAAGGAAGCGCGCAACATGCGGACCCTGCCGGGCGCCGGCTGCTGTTAATCGGTTTGGGTGGATCGGCGCCGGACCTGGACAATGCGCGGCATGGGACATCTCGAAGCCAGCCACCTGGAGTACTACCTTCCCGACGGGCGGGTCCTGCTCCCCGACGTCTCCTTCCGGGTGGGGGAGGGGTCGGTCGTCGCCCTCGTCGGCGCGAACGGGGCCGGCAAGACCACCTTGCTGAAGATGATCTCCGGCGAGCTGCAGCCGCACGGCGGCGCGGTCACCGTGAGCGGCGGGCTGGGCGTGATGTCGCAGTTCGTGGGCTCGGTCCGCGACGAGACGACCGTACGGGACCTGCTGGTCTCGGTGGCGCAGCCGCGGATCCGGGAGGCCGCGAAGGCGGTGGACCGCGCCGAGCAGCTGATCCTGACGGTGGACGACGAGGCCGCGCAGATGGCGTACGCGCAGGCGCTCAGCGACTGGGCCGACGTGCAGGGGTACGAGGCGGAGACGCTGTGGGACGTCTGCACGATGGCCGCGCTGGCCCTCCCGTACGACACGGCGCAGTTCCGCGAGGTGCGCACGCTGTCGGGCGGTGAGCAGAAGCGGCTCGTCCTGGAGGCGCTGCTGCGCGGGCCGGACGAGGTGCTGCTGCTCGACGAGCCGGACAACTACCTCGACGTCCCGGGCAAGCGGTGGCTGGAGGAGCAGCTGGAGGCCACCCGCAAGACGGTGCTCTTCGTCAGCCACGACCGGGAGCTGCTGACCCAGGCCGCCGAGAAGATCATCAGCCTGGAGGCGAGCCCGACGGGCTCCGACGTCTGGGTGCACGGCGCCGGATTCGCCACGTACCACGACGCCCGCAAGGAGCGTTTCGCGCGCTTCGAGGAGCTCAAGCGGCGCTGGGACGAGGAGCACGCCCGGCTGAAGGCCCTGGTGCTGCGGCTGCGCAACCAGGCCGCGAGCAGCCCCGACATGGCCTCGCGGTACCGGGCGATGCAGACCCGCTTCCAGAAGTTCGAGGAGGCCGGCCCGCCGCCGGAGCCGCCGCGCGAGCAGGACATCCGGATGCGGCTCAAGGGCGGGCGTACGGGCGTGCGCGCGCTCACCGTGGAGAACCTGGAGCTGACGGGGCTGATGAAGCCCTTCTCGCTGGAGGTCTTCTACGGGGAGCGGGTCGCGGTCCTCGGTTCGAACGGCTCCGGGAAGTCCCACTTCCTGCGGCTGATGGCGGGCGAGGACGTCAAGCACACGGGTACGTGGAAGCTCGGTGCCCGCGTGGTCCCGGGGCACTTCGCGCAGACCCACGCCCACCCGGAGCTGTTCGGCCGTACCCTCGTCGACATCCTGTGGTCGGAGGCGGCGAAGCCGCTCGGCGCGGCGATGGGCGCCCTGCGCCGCTACGAGCTGGAGCGGCAGGCAGAGCAGCCCTTCGAGAAGCTCTCCGGCGGCCAGCAGGCCCGTTTCCAGATCCTGCTGCTGGAGCTGGCGGGGACCACGGCGCTGCTCCTGGACGAGCCGACGGACAACCTGGACCTGGAATCGGCGGAAGCGCTGCAGGACGGGCTGGAGGCGTACGACGGCACTGTGCTGTGCGTCACGCACGACCGGTGGTTCGCGCGCACATTTGACCGTTACCTGGTCTTCGGTTCGGACGGTGTTGTGCGGGAGACTCAGGAACCCGTCTGGGACGAACGTAGGGTCGAACGCAAGCGCTAGGGGGATACCGTCACCCCCTCGGATGAGTGAGGGGCAGGCGTCGTGGGGCTGCGGCCTAGCATCTGGCTGATGAAGTGGGAGAACCAGACCTCCGGAACCAGGGCCCCGGGGGACGGCGCCCCCGGGGAACGGTCCCCGGGGAACGGGAGCTCGGGGAGCCGGCTGATCGACTGGCTGCTGCGCCCGGCCTCCCGGACCTGGCAGGTGCTCTCCCTCGCGGTGTTCCTCGGGGTCTGCGTCTCCACCAGCCTGCGCGCGAACTGGGGCTCGGACAACGCCTTCGTGGTCAAGGCCGCACAGACGCTGCTCGCGGGCGGGTCCCCGTACGAGGACAAGCGCTTCCTCTACCTCCCCAGTGCCGTGATCATGGCGGTTCCCGAGGCCCTGCTGCCGCGCACGCTGCTGCAGTGGGTGCTGCCGGTCGGGATGTCGGGGCTGCTGGGCGCGGGCTGGCTGGCCGCGCTGCGGATGTTCTCGGTGCCGCTGCGCTCGCGCTTCGCGGTCGGCGGTTTCGCGGTGTTCGCCCTCGCCTACAAGCCGTACGTGAACCTCGTGCTGATCGGCAACTGGACCGCCATCTCGGCGGCCGCGCTGCCGGTGGCGCTGCTGCTCGCGCACCGGCGGTCGTGGGCGGCGGCCGGGCTGGTGGTCGGGCTGGCGATCGCCTGCAAGCCGATGCTGGTGCCGATCGGGCTGCTGTTCCTGCTCGCCCGGCAGTGGCGGGCACTGGCCGCGGCCGTACTGGTGCCGCTGGGGCTCTCGCTGGCCGGTGCGCTGACGATGCCGAGCCCGACGCTCTTCTTCACCAAGACCCTGCCCTTCCTGCTCCAGGGGCAGGACGCGTACGCCCTGCCCTGGGACGCCTCGCCGATAGCGGTGCTGCCGCGGCTGGGGGTGCCGGAGCCGGTGGCGGTGCTGCTCGCGTTCGCGGGGGCCGGGGGCGGCCTGTGGGCGGCCTGGGTGCGCTGGCGCCGGCAGGACGAGACCGACCAGGGGGAGCTGCGCCTGGTGGAGACCGCCTGCATGGTGATGCTCGCCGCATTCCTGGTGTCGCGTCCGTCCTTCGACCACTACCTGCTGGTGGTGCTTCCGCTGCTGCTGGCCTCGGCGGTGCGGCCGGGCTCGATGCCGCGCTCGCCCTGGTTCTGGCTGGCCCTGACCCCCCAGGTGGCGCTGGTCCCGTGGCCGTCGGAGCTGGCCCACAAGCGGCGCGCCTTCAAGGACTGCGCCACCCTCTGCGGGCTCGCGATTCTGCTGGCGCGTCGTGCGCTGCGCTCCGGGCGGGTTACTCTGGAGCCCGTAACAACTGCGGGGTCCCCACCCAGGACCGAACCGGAGTGCGCCGCGACGCCAGCAGAATCGGCATCGCGGACCGCGTTTTGACCCGTAAGGGTCTGCTTGGGTATCCTGCTGGTTTGTTATGCGTATTGGCTTTCTCATTCTCACGTGAAAGGGCCTTGCGCCGGTCCACCGGACCGATGACCAGCGGTTCACACGGGTTGCGTCCCCGATGTGAACGAGGGCTGTCGTGATCGTCCGTGGTGACCCTGTCAGGACCTTCCCGCGGGGCTTGCGCCCTTGGGATACCACCACTGAAGAAGCGAAGGCATACGCGTGCGTACGTTCAGCCCCAAGCCCGGCGACATCTCGCGCCAGTGGCTCGTCATCGACGCCCAGGACGTTGTCCTCGGCCGTCTGGCGACCCAGGCCGCTGCCCTCCTGCGGGGCAAGCACAAGCCGACTTACGCCCCCCACATGGACATGGGCGACTTCGTCATCATCGTCAACGCCGACAAGGTTCACCTGTCCGGCAACAAGGCGACCCAGAAGATGGCGTACCGCCACTCCGGCTACCCGGGCGGTCTCCGTTCGGTGCGCTACGACGACCTCCTGGCCAACAACCCGGAGAAGGCCGTCGAGAAGGCCATCAAGGGCATGCTCCCCAAGAACACCCTGGGCCGTCAGATGCTCTCGAAGCTGAAGGTCTACTCGGGCGACCAGCACCCCCACGCTGCCCAGCAGCCGGTGCCGTTCGAGATCACCCAGGTCGCGCAGTAGTTCCGGCCACCCCCTAAGACGTAGAAAATTCTGAGGAGCATCGTGGCCGAGACCACCGCCGAGACGACCGTCGAAGAGTTCGAGGGCAACGTCGAGGAGTACACCAGCGAGTCCGAGGCCGTAGTCGAGGGCGACTACACCTCTGAGTCCCTTGCCGGTCGCTTCGGCGACCCCCAGCCGGCTGCCGGCCTGGGCCGTCGCAAGAACGCCATCGCCCGCGTCCGGATCGTTCCGGGCACCGGCAAGTGGAAGATCAACGGTCGCACCCTTGAGGACTACTTCCCCAACAAGGTGCACCAGCAGGAAGTCAACGAGCCGTTCAAGCTGCTCGAGCTCGACAACCGCTACGACGTCATCGCCCGCATCGCGGGTGGCGGCGTCTCCGGCCAGGCCGGCGCCCTGCGTCTCGGCGTGGCCCGTGCGCTGAACGAGGCGGACGTCGACAACAACCGCCCGGCGCTGAAGAAGGCCGGCTTCCTCTCCCGCGACGACCGTGCGGTCGAGCGCAAGAAGGCCGGTCTCAAGAAGGCCCGTAAGGCTCCGCAGTACAGCAAGCGTTAATCTGCGCCTGCTGTTCTGCAACGAAACCGCCCCGGCAGCACTCTCTGTGCTGCCGGGGCGGTTCGTTTACCGCCACAAGCGGCAAATACCTGTCACAAGCGGTCAAAAAGCGATGCGGAAACTCGGGAGGACAACAGTGGGACGACTCTTCGGGACGGACGGTGTACGCGGCGTTGCCAACGCGGATCTGACGGCGGAGCTCGCGCTCGGCCTCTCCGTGGCGGCTGCCCACGTACTGGCCGAAGCGGGCACCTTCGCGGGCCACCGGGCGACGGCCGTGGTCGGCCGGGACCCCCGGGCCTCCGGCGAATTCCTCGAGGCCGCGGTCGTGGCCGGCCTCGCCAGCGCGGGCGTGGACGTCCTGCGCGTCGGTGTGCTGCCCACCCCGGCGGTGGCGTATCTCACCGGTGCGCTGGGTGCCGACCTCGGCGTGATGCTCTCCGCCAGCCACAACGCGATGCCCGACAACGGCATCAAGTTCTTCGCGCGCGGCGGCCACAAGCTCGCCGACGAGCTGGAGGACCGCATCGAGTCCGTCTACGAGGAGCACCGCACCGGCGCCCCCTGGGACCGGCCCACCGGCTCCGGCGTCGGCCGGGTCTCCGACTACACCGAGGGCTTCGAGAAGTACGTCGCCCACCTCATCGGTGTCCTCCCCAACCGCCTCGACGGCCTGAAGATCGTCCTGGACGAGGCCCACGGCGCCGCCGCGTACGTCTCGCCCGAGGCCTTCGCCCGGGCCGGCGCGGAGATCGTCACGATCGGCGCCGAGCCGGACGGCCTGAACATCAACGACGGCTGCGGCTCCACCCACCTCGGCCTGCTCAAGGCGGCCGTCGTCGAGCACGGCGCCGACCTCGGCATCGCGCACGACGGTGACGCCGACCGCTGCCTGGCCGTGGACGGCGCGGGCGCGGAGGTCGACGGCGACCAGATCCTCGCGGTGCTGGCGCTGGCCATGCGCGAGGCCGGCCAGCTGCGCGAGAACACCGTGGTCGGCACCGTGATGTCCAACCTGGGCTTCAAGCTGGCCATGGAGGGCGAGGGCATCCAGGTCGTACAGACCGGGGTCGGCGACCGGTACGTGCTGGAGTCGATGAAGGAGCACGGTTACGCGCTCGGCGGCGAGCAGTCCGGCCACGTGATCATCCTCGACCACGCGACGACCGGTGACGGCACGCTGACCGGCCTGCTGCTGGCGGCGCGGGTCGCGGCCACCGGCAAGTCCCTCGCCGAGCTGGCGGGCGTCATGCAGCGGCTGCCGCAGGTGCTGGTCAACGTCCCCGACGTGGACAAGTCCCGGGTCACCACCTCCGCGGAGCTGGCGGCGGCCGTGGCCGACGCCGAGCGCGAGCTGGGCACCACCGGACGGGTGCTGCTCCGGCCCTCCGGTACGGAGCCGCTCGTACGGGTGATGGTCGAGGCCGCCGACATCGAGCAGGCCCGCGCGGTCGCCGGCCGGCTCGCGGACGTCGTGAAGTCCGCGCTCGGCTAGATTCCTCCGCCAGGCCTGTGTGGCGCACCCGGCTTCCGGATCATCCGGCCCTGCTGGGTGCGCCACAGCATTTTCCAGGCGATGAGGGTGAGCGTGCCCGAGAAGATGATGCCGCCCAGGTTGAGCGCCAGCTGGATGCCCGATCCCCACATCTGGCCGAGATCGCCGTAGCTGAGTGCCACGGCGGCGTTGGCACCCGCCGGGACCGTGGTGACGGAGATCGCCACGCCGACCAGCGCCCCTGCCTTCGCCGACGTCAGCGACAGCATGCCGGCCACGCCGGCGAGCAGCGCCACGACGAACGAGAACGGGTCGGGCTGCCAGATGAAGCTGGTGTTCGGCCGGGGCTCGTCGAGCATTCCCTCGTGGAACAGGCCGAGCGCGTCCATCCCCAGACTGAAGACCGTCGTCGCGACGATCGCCGCCGTGAAGCCGACCACCAGCGCGGACAGAGAGCGCCCGGCGAGCCTCGGCCGACGCTGCACCAGGCCCGTGCAGATGCCGGCGAGCGGGCCGAACTCCGGGCCGACCGCCATGGCGCCCACGATCAGGATCGCGTTGTCCAGGACCACACCGCAGGCCGCGATCATCGTCGCCAGGATCATGAAGGCCGCGTAGGTGATCGTGAGGGTGGACTCCTCGTGCGTCGACTCGGCGAGCTGCTCCCAGACCACCGCGTCGGCGGCCTCGCCCGGGGCCTCCTCCTCGGCGTCGTCGGCGCGCCTGGAGATCGACAGGTCGATGTTCTCGACGGCGATGGAACCGCTCTTGTCGATGCCGAGGCCGCGCATCTCCTGCAGCAGTTCGTCGGTCGCCTCACGGGCGACGTCGCACAGCACGAGGTCGCCCTCGGGGTCACGGGCGGCGCCGGTCAGTACGACCAGGTGAGTGGTGCCGACCGTGTTGTCGATCAGCTCCACCACCTTTTCCGTGAGGTGGTGCGGGGTGATCATCCGCAGATGCAACATCCCCGCAGAGTAGCTTTCAGAGCTTGCGCAGACTCAGCTTCTGCACCTTGTGGTCCGGACCTTTGCGGACGACGAGGGTGGCCCGGCCGCGGGTGGGCGCCACGTTCTCCAGCAGGTTGGGCTTGTTGATCGTCCGCCACATCGTCTGCGCGTACTCCATGGCCTCCTCCTCGGAGACCTGGGTGTACTTGCGGAAGTAGGAGAAGGGATTCTGGAAGGCGGTCTCGCGCAGCTTCCGGAAGCGGTTGAGGTACCAGCGCTCGATGTCCTCGGGGCGCGCGTCCACGTACACGCTGAAGTCGAAGTAGTCGGCGAGGGCGACGCGGGTGCGGCCGTCCGTGCCGGGGAGGGCCGGCTGGAGCACGTTGAGGCCCTCGACGATGAGGATGTCCGGGCGGCGGACCACGAGCTCCTCGCCGGGGACGATGTCGTAGATCAGGTGCGAGTAGACGGGGGCCCTGACCTCGTCCTTCCCGGCCTTGATGTCGGCGACGAAGCGGGTGAGCGCGCGCCGGTCGTAGGACTCCGGGAAGCCCTTGCGGGAGGTGAGCCCGCGCCGCTGGAGCTCCTTCATCGGGTACAGGAACCCGTCGGTGGTGACCAGCTCCACGCGCGGGTGCTCGGGCCAGCGGGCGAGGAGGGCCTGCAGGAGGCGGGCCACGGTGGACTTGCCGACGGCGACCGAACCGGCGACCCCTATGACGAAGGGCGTGCCCTGCTGGGCGCCGTGGCCGTTGCCCGCGTCCCCGAGGAAGGTGTTCAGGGTGCCGCGGAGGTTGCTGGTGGCGCCGACGTAGAGGTTGAGGAGGCGGGAGAGCGGCAGGTAGACGTCGCGGACCTCGTCGAGGTCGATGACGTCGCCGAGGCCGCGCAGCCGCTCCACCTCGTCGGCGGTCAGCGGCAGCGGGGTCCGCTCGCGCAGGGCGCTCCACTCGGCCCGGGTGAGGTCGACGTACGGCGAGGCCTCGGTGCCCCGGCGGTGGGCGGGGCGCGTGGGGTGCCCCTCCCGGCCGCGTCGCTCCGTTGCGTCGTCCGGCGTGCTGCTTCGTGGCGGCGAAGTGATCACACCGCCATTGTCGGGGCTCCGGGGCGCTTGTGGGTGGTGTGGTCGGTCACGTGCGCGGGGGCCGTGGGAGGGCCGGGCCCGGGTTGTGGCGGGGGCGGTCTCGATTCGGGGCAAGGGGGGTATCGCCCTGATCACGATCGGGGGCCGGCGCGGAAAACCCCGACCGGCTGATCGAACGGCCCGTACATTGTTGATCACCGCAGCGCTGAGGACCTTTCGTGCTGCCCTGATGTCGTTTGCTCCATGGGGGAGATCTTTCGTGCGTACCGCTCTTGTCCGTCGTACCGTCCTGACCGCGTCCGCGGTGTCCCTGGCCCTGCTGGCCACCGCCTGCGGCTCCGACAAGGCCGACACCAAGGCGGACGCCAAGCCGTCGGCCCCCGCGTCCTCGTCGGCGCCGGCCGCCCCGGCCGCCAAGGCGAAGACGGACGCCGAGCTGGCCGCCCTGCTCGTGACCAAGGCCGAGCTGGCGGACCACCTGTTCTCCGCCGTCCCGAAGGACGAGGTGGCTCTCGGTGAGGCCGCGTCCGGCGACAAGGCCGAGTGCCAGCCCGTGGTCAAGACGCAGGGCACGGCCACCGTCGGTACGGCCGCCGGTGTGGCGCGGACCAAGGCCGTCGCCAAGCCCAAGGAAGGCGCCAGCCCGGAGGACACGGCCGCCGCAGGCCTCAAGGCCCTCACCGGCACCCGGACCTCGGTCACCCTCGCCTCGTACGAGGGCAAGGGCGCGGAGGAGGCCTTCGCGGCCGTCAAGACCGCGGCCACCGCGTGCGCCGGCGGCTTCACGCTGACGATGGAGGGCGAGGTCACCAAGATCAACAAGGTGGTGTCCGGCACCGCCACCGGGGGCGACGAGGCGCTCGCCCTCACGCTGGAGGCCGATGTGGAGGGCGCGAAGGTCACGACCGAGACCGTCGTCGTCCGCAAGGGCAACACCCTCGCCACCCACACCGCGTCGGCCCTGGGCGTGGCGGACAAGCCGACCGCCATCGTGGCGGCGCAGGTGAAGAAGCTCGGCTGAGCCCCCGCCCGACCCGACGTCAACCCCGCTCCGGCCCATTCGCCGGGGCGGGGTTTTCGTCTGGTTCAGGTACGGGGCAGACAGCCAACCACGGCGTACGCTGCGCCGTATGTGCGGAATTGTGGGTTACGTGGGAGCGCAGTCTGCGCTCGATGTGGTCATCGCCGGACTCAAGCGGCTGGAGTACCGCGGCTACGACTCGGCGGGGGTCGCCGTGCTCGCCGACGGCAGCCTGGCGGCCGCCAAGAAGGCCGGCAAGCTCGTCAATCTGGAGAAGGAACTGGTCGGGCACCCGCTGCCGGCCGGCTCCACGGGACTCGGGCACACCCGGTGGGCGACCCACGGCGGGCCCACCGACGTCAACGCCCACCCGCACCTCGACAACGCGGGGCGGGTCGCCGTCGTGCACAACGGCATCATCGAGAACTTCGCCGAGCTCCGGGCCGAACTCGCCGAGCGCGGACACCGGCTGGATTCCGAGACGGACACCGAGGTCGTGGCGCACCTGCTGGCCGAGCACTTCTCGGCGGCCGGCGACCTCGCCGAGGCCATGCGGCAGGTGTGCCGGCGCCTGCAGGGCGCCTTCACGCTCGTCGCCGTGCACGCCGACGACCCGGACGTGGTGGTCGGCGCGCGCCGGAACTCGCCCCTGGTGGTGGGCGTCGGAGAGGGCGAGAACTTCCTCGCCTCGGACGTGGCCGCGTTCATCGCCCACACCCGGTCCGCGATCGAGCTGGGCCAGGACCAGGTCGTGGAACTGCGCCGCGAAGGGGTCACGGTGACCAACTTCGACGGTTCGCCCGCGACCGTCCGGGCCTACCACGTGGACTGGGACGCCTCGGCGGCCGAGAAGGGGGGCTACGACTACTTCATGCTCAAGGAGATCGCCGAGCAGCCGAAGGCCGTCGCCGACACCCTCCTGGGCAGGATCGACGCGAGCGGCTCGCTGACCCTGGACGAGGTGCGCATCCCCGTCTCGGTGCTCAGGGAGGTCGACAAGGTCGTGATCGTGGCGTGCGGTACGGCGTACCACGCGGGCATGATCGCGAAGCTGGCCATCGAGCACTGGACCCGCATCCCGTGCGAGACGGAGCTGGCGAGCGAGTTCCGCTACCGCGACCCGATCCTGGACCAGCGGACGCTGGTCGTCGCGATCTCGCAGTCCGGCGAGACCATGGACACCCTGATGGCGCTCCGGCACGCGCGCGAGCAGGGGGCCAAGGTGCTGGCCATCTGCAACACGAACGGGTCGACGATCCCGCGCGAATCGGATGCCGTGCTCTACACGCACGCCGGTCCCGAGGTGGCCGTCGCCTCGACCAAGGCGTTCCTGACGCAGCTGGTCGCCTGCTACCTCGTGGCGCTGTACCTCGGGCAGGTGCGCGGCACGAAGTGGGGCGACGAGATCGAGGCCGTGATCCGCGAACTGTCGGACATCGCCGCCGCGGTGGACACCGTACTGGAGACCATGGAGCCCGTACGGCAGCTCGCGCGCTCCCTGGCCGACAAGAACACCGTGCTGTTCCTCGGCCGGCACGTCGGGTACCCGGTGGCGCTGGAGGGCGCGCTCAAGCTCAAGGAGCTCGCGTACATGCACGCCGAGGGCTTCGCGGCGGGCGAGCTCAAGCACGGGCCGATCGCGCTGATCGAGGAGGACCTGCCGGTGGTGGTGGTCGTCCCGTCGCCGCGCGGCCGGTCGGTGCTCCACGACAAGATCGTGTCGAACATCCAGGAGATCCGGGCGCGCGGGGCGCGGACCATCGTGATCGCGGAGGAGGGCGACGAGGCGGTGGTCCCGTACGCCGACCACCTGATCCGGATCCCGCCGACGCCGACGCTGCTCCAGCCGCTGGTGGCGACGGTGCCCCTGCAGGTCTTCGCGTGCGAACTGGCGACGGCGCGGGGGAACGAGGTGGACCAGCCGCGTAACCTCGCAAAGTCCGTGACCGTGGAGTAGTGACCTGCTGGAGCTGTGAGACGTGATTATCGGCGTCGGGATCGACGTGGCGGAGATCGATCGGTTCGGCGCGGCGCTGGAGCGCACGCCGGGCCTCGCCCAGCGGCTTTTCGTCGACGCCGAGTTGACGCTGCCGAGCGGTGAGCGGCGCGGGACCGCCTCGCTCGCCGCGCGGTTCGCCGCCAAGGAGGCGCTGGCCAAGGCGCTCGGCGCGCCCGCCGGGATGCTGTGGACCGACGCCGAGGTGTTCGTGGAGGCCAGCGGGCAGCCGCGGCTGCGGGTGGCGGGAACGGTGGAGGCGCGGGCGCTGGCGCTGGGCGTGAAGTCCTGGCACATCTCGCTGAGCCACGACGCCGGCGTCGCGTCCGCCGTGGTGATCGCCGAGGGATAGCGCCTGCCGTCGGGCAGGCTGGTGCCATGCGTACTGCTTACAGCGTGGAGACCGTACGGGCCGCCGAGCGGGAGCTGATGGCCCGGCTGCCCGAAGGAGCCCTGATGCAGCGGGCGGCGGCCGGACTGGCCGCCGTGTGCGCGGGGCTGCTCGTACGGGTGTACGGGTCCCGGATCGTGCTGCTGGTCGGGCCCGGCGACAACGGGGGCGACGCGCTCTACGCCGGGGCGCGGCTCGCCCGGCGCGGGGCCGCGGTGACGGCGGTGCCCATGGACCCGGAACGGATGCACGCGGGCGGGCTGGCCGCGCTGCGGGCCGCCGGAGGCCGGGTCGAGGAGGCCGTCCCGCAGCGGGCGGACCTCGTGGTCGACGGGCTGCTCGGGATCGGCGGCCGGGGCGGGCTGCGGCCGGCGGCGGCCGCGCTGGCGGAACGGATCCCGCCGGGGATCCCGGTGGTGTCCGTGGACCTGCCGAGCGGGGTGGACGCGGACACCGGGGAGGTGGCGGGGCCGGCCGTCACGGCCGATGTGACGGTGACCTTCGGCGCGTACAAGCCCGGTCTGCTGATCGACCCCGGAGCCTCGCGGGCCGGGGTGGTGCGGCTGGTGGACATCGGGCTGGAGCTGCCGTCGCCGCAGGTGGAGGCCTTGCAGCACGCCGACGTCGCGGGGCTGCTGCCGGTGCCGACGGCGTCGAGCGACAAGTACCGGCGGGGCGTGGTCGGGATCGTCGCCGGCTCCGCGCAGTACCCGGGGGCGGCCGTACTGGCCGTGGCGGGAGCACTGCGGGGCGGTGCGGGTGCGGTGCGGTACGTGGGGCCGGCGGCGGAGGCCGTGCTCGCGCGGTACCCGGAGACGCTGATCGGGCCCGGCCGGGTGCAGGCGTGGGTGGTCGGGCCGGGACTGGGGGAGGGGCGCGTCGGGGAGGTCTCGGACCTGCTGGCGGACGACGTGCCGGTGCTGGTCGACGCGGACGGGCTGCGCGGGCTGGACGCGGACGTGCTGCGGGCCCGGACGGCCCCGACCCTGCTGACCCCGCACGCGGGGGAGGCGGCGGCGCTGCTCGGGGTGTCGCGGGAGTCGGTGGAGGCGGGGCGGCTGGGGTCGGTGCGGAGGCTGGCGGCCGGGTACGGGGTGGCGGTGCTGCTGAAGGGGTCGACGACGCTGGTCGCCTCCGGCGGGTGCGCCGTCCGGGTGAATCCGACGGGGAGTTCGTGGCTGGCCACCGCGGGGAGCGGGGACGTGCTGTCCGGGCTGGCCGGGTCGCTCCTGGCGGGCGGGCTGTCCGGCGCGGACGCCGGTTCGGTGGCGGCGTACCTCCACGGCCTGGCGGCCGGGCTCACCGGCGGCCCCCTCCTGGCCCACCAACTGGCCGAGGCCCTGCCGGCTGCCTGGCGGCGAGCGAGCCGGCCGTGACCCGCGCGGCCCGGCTGCCGGGGCTCCGCCCCGAACCCCGCGCCTGGATCTTCAGCCCGTCCGGCGTTTGAGGACCGGGGTCTGGGGCGGAGCCCCTGGGGGCACCTCCCAGCGGTAGCTGGGGGAGAAACGGTGAAAGGGCGGGGCGGGGAGCAGCTTCGCGCAGCGGCGCCGTTGCCGGGGCCGGCCCCGGACCCCGCGCCTCGAACGCCGGCGAGGCTTGACAGGCCCGGCGGAGCTGAAAGGCAGGGGACGGCGGCGGTTCTGAGAGACTGGGGGCGATGAACGAGACACCGACGCGCGTGTACGCCGAGATCGATCTTGACGCCGTACGGGAGAACGTGCGCGCACTGCGCGAGCGGGCGCCCCGGGCCGAGTTGATGGCCGTGGTCAAATCGAATGCCTACGGGCACGGGGCCCCGGCCTGCGCCAGGGCCGCCCAGGAGGCCGGTGCCACCTGGCTCGGGACCGCCACCCCCGAGGAGGCGCTCGCGCTGCGCGCCGCCGGGATCGAGGGGCGGATCATGTGCTGGCTCTGGACCCCCGGCGGGCCCTGGCACGAGGCCGTCGAGGCCGACATCGACGTGTCCGTCAGCGGAATGTGGGCCCTCGACGAGGCGCGCGAGGCCGCCCGGGCCGCGGGCCGGACCGCGCGCGTCCAGCTCAAGGCCGACACCGGCCTCGGGCGCAACGGCTGCCAGCCCGCCGACTGGGAGGCGCTGGTCGGTGCGGCCGTCGCCGCCCAGGCCGAGGGGACCGTCCAGGTCACCGGGGTCTGGTCGCACTTCGCCTGTGCCGACGAGCCCGGCCACCCCTCCATCCAGCTGCAGCTCGCCGCCTTCCGCGACATGCTCTCGTACGCCGAGAAGGAGGGCGTCGAGCCCGAGGTCCGGCACATCGCCAACTCGCCGGCCACCCTGACCCTGCCCGAGTCCCACTTCGACATGGTGCGCTGCGGGCTGGCCGTCTACGGAGTCTCGCCCGCGCCCGAACTCGGCACCCCGGCCCAGCTGGGCCTGCGGCCCGCGATGGCCCTCAAGGCCTCCCTCGCCCTGGTCAAGACCGTCCCCGCCGGGCACGGCGTCAGCTACGGCCACCACTACGTCACCGGGACCGAGACGAACCTGGCGCTGATCCCGGCGGGCTACGCCGACGGCATCCCGCGGCATGCCTCCGGGCGCGGCCCGGTGCTCGTCGCCGGCCGGATCCGCCACGTCGCCGGGCGCGTCGCCATGGACCAGTTCGTGGTCGACTTGGGTGCGGACCACGCCCGCGTCGGCGACGAAGCCGTCATCTTCGGGGACGCGGAACGCGGTGAACCCACCGCCGAGGACTGGGCACAAGCGGCGGACACGATCGCGTATGAGATCGTCACCCGTATCGGTGGACGTGTGCCCCGGGTGTACCTGGGCGCCTGAGCGAGCGGAGTGAGGGCGGCGGCGTGAGCGAGAACTGGCGCAAGGCCGGCTGGGCCGGCGCCGCCATCGGCGTGATAGCCGCAGGCGCGGCGGCCGGTGTCGCGGTCGAACGGATCACCGTCGGGCGCGGCATGCGCAGGAAGGCGCGCCTCGCACTCGACGCCGCCGGGGACTACGGCGCCCTGCGCGGGACCGAGGGGACCTGCCGGGCCGGGGACGCCACCGAGCTCTACTACGAGGTCGAAGAGCTGCCGGAGGGCAAGCGGCGCAGGCTGCGGCGCAAGGCCGCGTCCCCGGCCACCGTCGTCTTCTGCCACGGCTACTGCCTCAGCCAGGACTCCTGGCACTTCCAGCGCGCCGCCCTGCGCGGCATGGTCCGCGCGGTCTACTGGGACCAGCGCAGCCACGGCCGCAGCGCGCGCGGCCTCGCCCAGGCGGACGGCGAGCCGCTGACCATGGAGCAGCTCGGCCGCGACCTGAAGGCCGTCGTCGACGCCGCCGCTCCCGAGGGCCCGCTGATCCTCGTGGGTCACTCGATGGGCGGAATGACCATCATGGGATTCGCCGAGCAGTTCCCCGACATCGTGCGCGAGCGCGTGGTCGGCGTGGCCCTGGTCGGGACCTCCAGCGGCCGCCTCGACGAGGTGACGTACGGGCTGCCGTCCGTCGGGGTGGGCGCCGTGCGCCGGATCCTGCCGGGCGTGCTCAAGGCGCTCGGCTCGCAGGTGGAGCTGGTGGAGAAGGGCCGCCGGGCCACCGCCGACCTGTTCGCCGGCATGATCAAGATGTATTCGTTCGGCTCCCGGGACGTGGACCCGGGCGTCACGCGCTTCGCGGAGCGGCTCATCGAGGCCACCCCGATCGACGTGGTCGCCGAGTTCTACCCGGCCTTCCAGACCCACGACAAGACGGCCGCGCTCCGGCTGTTCGCGGACATCCCGGTCACCGTCATCGCCGGCGACAAGGACATGATCACCCCGCCCGGGCACAGCGTGGCCATCAAGGAGGCGCTGCCCAGCGCCGACCTCGTGGTCCTGGAGTCCACCGGGCACCTGATGATGCTGGAGCGCCCGGAGACCGTGACGCGGCTGCTCACCGGGCTGCTGGCGCAGACCGGCGCGGTCCCGCTCCCCACACCGACTAACGTTGGGGCGCATGGAAGAAGTACCGCTGGAAGCCCAGCGCAGCCAGGCACCGGCACCTGAGGCCGAGGACAGCACAGAGACCCGGATCACCGTCGGTTCGCCGGACGCGATGCAGGAGTTGGGCCGCAGGATCGCCGCCCTGCTGCGTCCCGGCGACCTCGTCCTGCTGACGGGTGAGCTGGGAGCGGGCAAGACCACGCTGACCCGCGGCCTGGGCGAGGGCCTGGGCGTGCGCGGGGCCGTGACCTCGCCGACGTTCGTGATCGCCCGCGTCCACCCCTCGCTGACCGGCGGGCCCGCGCTGGTGCACGTGGACGCGTACCGCCTGGGCGGCGGGCTCGACGAGATGGAGGACCTGGACCTCGACGTCTCGCTGCCCGAGTCCGTGGTCGTCGTGGAGTGGGGCGACGGCAAGGTGGAGGAGCTCTCCGACGACCGCCTGCACGTGGTGATCGCGCGCGCGGTCGGCCACGAGGAGGTGCTGGACGACGTGCGCGAGGTCTCGGTGCGCGGGGTCGGGGCGCGCTGGACCGCCGGGGCCGGGCTGGACTCCCTGGCCGGCGCCCTCTCGGAGTGAACGTACCGACAACTCGTCGGCAAGATATTGCGCTGGTGGCAGCCCTCGTGGTGACATGGTACCGAGAGTTTCTTAGGTATGCCTAAGTTCGGCGTCCCGGGGTCCAGGAGGCAGCCATGTCGGCACCAGCAGGAGCACAGCGCGATCCCCGCCCGTCCGTCGTCTCCATGCGGATGCTGCTCGCCGCCGGAGTGGCCGCCACAGCCGTCTCGACGCCGCCCGCGCGCGAACGCGTACCGGGCGGGCCCGAGGACGGCGCATGCGAAGAGGCCGCTCCGGAATCCGAAGCGGCCTGAGTCGCACGTACGGGTGCAGCGCGGGCGTTCCGGTCAGGGAACGACGACGACCTTCGAGTTGATCGTCGCGAAGGCCCACATCGCGTCGCCGTCGGCGCGCGTCATGCGGATGCCGCCGGTCTTCTTGGCCGCGTCGGGCGCCGGGGTCGCGCCGTCCAGACGGGCGCTGAAGCCGACCGCCACCCCCTCGGCGGTGGCGAACCGCACGACGTGCTCGATCGGGACGCCGTCCGTGCCGGTGACCGAGCCCGAGCGCGAACCGACGAGGTAGCTGCCCGCCTTCGGGTGCACCGTGCTCGGCATCACCGTGAACGACTTCGGCTCCTGCGCGGCGTCGCCCACCAGCCACACCCGCTTCTGGCCCACCGAGTACACGACGCGCGTCCCGGTACCGGAACCCTCCGGCACGGGCACCGGCTTCGCCGGATCCTGCTTGGCGGCGGGCTGGCTCGGGGCGGGGGCCGCGTTCTGCGGGGCCGCCTTCGGGGGGCGCGGCGGCGCCGTGGCGGAGGCCTGGTAGCCGAGGAAGCCGACGGCGGCCACTGCCGCGACGGTGAGCCCGGCCACGATTCCCGAGCTGCTGCGTGCCACCTTGCTCCACCTCTCCGCGCTGACCGGTACGCCGGCCGACACCTCGACCGACACCTCGGCCGACGGCTCGACCGATACCTCAGTGATCCCTCGGTCGAAAGGTAGCAGCCGCCCTCCTTTCCGACCGGCCGCAAGGGGCGCGGCCGCCGGAGTCGTAGGCTGTTCGCGTGCTCCTGCTCGCTGTAGATACCGCCACGCCCGCCGTCACCGTCGCCCTGCACGACGGCGAGTCCGTCCTCGCCGAGTCGAACCAGGTCGACGCCCGCCGCCACGGGGAGCTGCTGCTGCCCTCCGTGGACCAGGTGCTCGCCGAGGCCGGGCTGAAGCTCGACGCCCTCACCGGCATCGTCGTCGGGGTCGGCCCCGGCCCCTACACCGGGCTGCGCGTGGGCCTCGTCACCGCCACCACCTTCGCCGCCGTGCTGGGCGTGCCCGTGCACGGCCTGTGCACGCTCGACGGCCTCGCGTACGCCGCGGGCGCCGCCGGGATCGAGGGCCCCTTCACCGTCGCCACCGACGCGCGGCGCAAGGAGGTCTACTGGGCCCGGTACGAGGACCCGCGCACGCGCGTCGGAGAGCCCGCCGTGGACCGCCCGGCCGACATCGCCGAGCAGGTCGCGGGGGTGCCCGCGGTGGGCCAGGGCGCGCTCCTGTACCCCGAGGTGTTCCCGGACGCGCGCGGCCCCGAGCACCAGTCCGCCGCCGCGCTGGCCTCGCTGGCCGCGGAACGACTGGCGGCGGGAGCGGAGTTCCTGCCTCCGACCCCGCTCTACCTGCGCCGGCCCGACGCGCAGGTCCCCAAGAACTACAAGGTGGTCACCCCGCAGTGACCCCGGCGACCCCCCACACCGTGCGCGAGATGCGCTGGTGGGACATCGGACCCGTGCTGGAACTGGAGCACGAGCTGTTCCCCGAGGACGCCTGGTCCGCCGGGATGTTCTGGTCCGAACTCGCCCACGCCCGCGGCCCGCAGGCCACCCGCCGCTACGTCGTGGCCGAGGACGCGTCGGGCCGGCTCGTGGGCTACGCCGGGCTGGCCGCCGCCGGCGACCTGGCCGACGTACAGACCATCGCGGCCGCCCGCGACCAGTGGGGGACCGGGCTCGGCGCCCGGCTCCTCACCGACCTGCTGCGCGCCGCCACCGCGTTCGAATGCGCCGAGGTGCTGCTGGAGGTGCGGGTGGACAACACCCGCGCCCAGAAGCTCTACGAGCGCTTCGGCTTCGAGCCCATCGGCTTCCGGCGCGGCTATTACCAGCCCGGCAACGTCGACGCGCTCGTCATGCGACTGACCGACCCCGCACAAGCACGAACTGAGAGCAGTGAGAGCAATGGCTGACGAACCGCTCGTCCTCGGAATCGAGACGTCCTGCGACGAGACCGGCGTCGGCATCGTCCGTGGCACGACCCTGCTCGCGGACGCGATCGCGTCAAGCGTCGACGAGCACGCGCGCTTCGGCGGCGTCGTGCCCGAGGTGGCCTCGCGGGCCCACCTGGAGGCGATGGTCCCCACCATCGAGCGCGCGCTGAAGGAGGCCGGGGTCAGCGCCCGCGACCTCGACGGCATCGCGGTCACGGCCGGGCCGGGCCTCGCGGGCGCGCTGCTGGTGGGCACCTCGGCGGCCAAGGCGTACGCGTACGCGCTGGGCAAGCCGCTCTACGGGGTGAACCACCTGGCTTCGCACATCTGCGTGGACCAGCTGGAGCACGGGCCGCTGCCGGAGCCGACGATGGCGCTGCTGGTGTCCGGCGGGCACTCCTCGCTGCTGCTGGCCCCCGACATCACCTCCGACGTGCGGCCGCTCGGCGCGACCATCGACGACGCGGCGGGCGAGGCCTTCGACAAGATCGCGCGCGTGCTGCAGCTGGGCTTCCCCGGCGGTCCGGTCATCGACCGGCTCGCGCGCGAGGGCGACCCGAAGGCGATCCACTTCCCGCGCGGGCTGACCGGGCCGCGCGACGCGGCGTACGACTTCTCCTTCTCCGGGCTGAAGACGGCCGTCGCCCGCTGGATCGAGGCGAAGCGGAACGCGGGCGAGGAGGTGCCGGTGCGCGACGTGGCGGCGTCCTTCCAGGAGGCCGTGGTGGACGTGCTGACGCGCAAGGCGATCCGGGCGTGCAAGGACGAGGGCGTCGACCACCTGATGATCGGCGGCGGTGTGGCCGCCAACTCCCGGCTGCGGTCGCTGGCGCAGGAGCGGTGCGACGACGCGGGGATCGTCCTGCGGGTGCCGCGGCCGAAGCTGTGCACGGACAACGGCGCGATGGTGGCTGCGCTGGGCGCGGAGATGGTCAAGCGGAACCGGGCCCCATCCGACTGGGACCTGTCGGCGGACTCCTCGCTGCCGGTGACGGACCCGCACGTGCCGGGCGAGGGCCACGCGCACGGTGACGGCCACGGCCACGGGCACGCACACGGTCACGACCACGACCACGTGCACGAGCTGAGCAAGGACAACCTCTACTCATGAGCACCGTCGCGCTGATGTGGGAGGCCCGGGCCGCCGACGGCCGGGGCAACGAACTCCTGGAGTGGGCCCGGGCCCAGGTCCTCGCCCGGGAGCCGGTGCGCCGCGAGGTGTTCCGGGCCCCGCAGGGCCGGGTGCTCGTGATCACGTGGTGGGAGGCGGCCGAAGGGGTGTCGGCGGAACTCCCCGAACTTCCCGAGCCAGCGGCCGACTTGATCACGCGGGCGGTGCACCGCTGGCGGTTCGAGTCGGTGGAGGTCGACGGGGGCTGACGGCGCCCGCCCGGTCCGTGCGTGGTCCGGGGCTGCGGCTATGGTCATGCGCATGCCTCGCCGCGACCTGCCGCCTCCGCCGCCGCCCGCACACCTGCGCGCCTGGCTGGACGAGGGCGACGTACGGGCCGACCGCGCGCGCTTCCTGCACGACCTGGGTCAGCGCAGCCTGGGCATCGGGCGGTTGCTGCTGCTCTGGGCCGTCTCGGCCGTCTTCGCCCTCGGCTGGTCCTTCGTCGGCATGGCCCTGGTGGCCTTCGAGGCGGGGGACCCGGTCTCCTTCGTCCTCGGGATCGTCTTCGTCGTCCTGGGCTCCGGAGTGCTGATCCCGGCCGGGTTCTGGTTCGCCTGGGGCGCCCGGCGCGACCGCGAGGTGCGGCGGCTGCTGTGTGCGTGGGCCGAGGCGGGCCGGGACCCGGCCGTCGACGCCCGGATGCGCGCGCCCGGCCGGAGCCTGACCTGGCTGCTGGCCTCCCTCGCACTGGGCGCGGCCGGGCTGTGGGTCACCTTCGGCGTCGCCCTGTCGGCCCGCCCGGGCGAGGACACCTACGGCGAGGTCGGTTACTACATGGGCCTGGGCATGATCCTGTGGATCACCGCCCTCCTGGGCGCCGCCAAGGCGGCCGCCCACTACCGCTGGGCACTGCGCGCCGTCCGCCCGGCCCGCACGGCGTAGCCCGGGGACCGGAGGCTGCCGGCTCCGGCCCGCGCCGGCTCCGCCGGTCGGGCCCGCCGCATGCGCTGCGCCGGATGCCGGGCCGTCGCGTGCGCCGCGTCCGCGCTGCCCGTCGCCGGGTCGCGGCCGCGCGGGAAGTCACTGCTCAGGCATCGCCGCAGGCGGCACGGCGGGACGGCCGATCAGCATCGACGGGGCGCCCGCCACGCGGGTCAGGAAGACCGTCGCCGAGTTCGGGCCCTGTGGTTTGACCTTCCTGCGCAGCTCCTCCGGTTCGATCGCCGAGCCGCGCTTCTTCACGGTCAGGACGCCGACCCCGCGCTCGCGCAGCAGGGCCTTCAGCTTCTTCAGGCCGAAGGGCAGCACGTCGGTGATCTCGTACGCGGTCGCGTACGGGGTCGCGCGCAGCTCGTCGGCGGTGATGTAGGCGATGGTCGGGTCGATGAGCCGGCCGTCCAGCTGTCCGGCGACCTCGGCGACCAGGTGGGCGCGGATGACGGCGCCGTCGGGCTCGTAGAGCCAGCGGCCGACCGGGCCGGCCGGCGGATCGGGCAGCGGATCGGCGGTCCGCAGTTCGCGCGGCCCGGGCAGCAGGGTGGCGCGCACGGTCCCGGGGGCGGTCCCGAACCAGAGCACCGCCTCCTTGACGTCACCGTGGTCGGAGATCCACTCGGCCTCGGCCTCCTCGGGCACGGCCTCGTGCGGGATCCCGGGGGCGATCTTGACGGCCGCGTACTTCGCCGTACGGGCGGTGGCGACGGCCCAGGACAGCGGCGGCGAGTACGACTCCGGGTCGAAGACCCGGCCGCGCCCCCCGCGCCGGGCCGGGTCGATGAAGACGGCGTCGTAGCCGGAGGTGTCCACCCCGGTCACGTCCGCCTCCCGGACCTCGATCAGGTCCGCCAGCCCCAGCGCCTCGGCGTTGGCCCGCGCGACGGCGACCGTCAGCGGGTCGCGGTCCACCGCGAGCACCCGGATGCCGAGCCGGGCCAGGGCGAGGGCGTCGCCGCCGATGCCGCAGCACAGGTCGGCGAGGCTGCGTACGCCGAGGGCCGCGAGCCGCTCCGCCCGGTACGAGGCCACGGACGCGCGGGTGGCCATCTCGCCGCCGCCGGGCGTGAAGTACATCCGGAAGGCGTCCTCGGCGCCGAACTTAGCCACCGCGCGCTGCCGCAGCCGGGCCTGCCCGAGCGCGGCGGACACCAGCCCGGCGGGGTGCTCGCGGCGCAGCCGCGTGGCCACGGCCAGCTCCTGGGCTGGGTCGTAGTCGCGGAGCGAGTCGAGGAGGGCGCGGCCCTCGGGGGTGAGGAGGGCGGCGAAGTCTTCGGGGGTCACGGGTCCATTGTCGGCGACGGGCCGGACCCGGACCGTGTGGGCCAGTCGAAGGAAGGTGGGACCGCGTTCGCGGTGTCTTCCGGGGAGCCCGTGTGTCGGGTGCCAGGATGCGCTGCTATGCAGCTAGTACGACAAAAGGGAAATAAGTCGCAACAAGGTCACCGGTACGCGGCAGGTCCGCGCGGCCGGTTCGGGGTGGCCGTCGCAGCCCTGCTCGTCGCCGCCCTCGGAACGGCCTGCGGATCCGGGGACTCCGGGCCGGACAAGGCCGCGAAGGAGAAGGCCGCCAAGGCCGCCGAGGCGGGCGCCGCGGGTGCGCTCAGCGCCGCCGAGAAGGCCAAGGCGGCCCAGCAGGCGCGCGTCGTCGCGGCGAAGAAGTGGGGCCTGCGCAAGACCCCGCTCGTCGCCCCGCCCGCGCCGAAGGAGAAGCCCGAGATCACCACGCGGGACGGCTTCGAGGTGGAGGACCAGGAGGAGTACCCCAACGTCTTCACCACCGTCCCGACCGAGGACAAGGTCGTCTTCCTGACGATCGACGACGGGTCGGAGAAGGATCCCGAGTTCCTGAGGATGATGAAGGAGCTGAAGATCCCGTACACGGCCTTCCTCAGCGACTACGTCGTGCGGGACAACTACCCGTACTTCAAGGAGATGCAGGCCGCGGGCGTCACCCTGAACAACCACACGCTCAACCACCGCTACATGCCGGGCCTGTCGTACGAGCAGCAGCGCGAGGAGATCTGCGGTCAGCAGGACACCATCCAGAAGCAGTTCGGCAAGCGGCCGACGCTCTTCCGGCCGCCGTACGGCAACTACAACCAGGACACGCTGCGCGCGGCGAAGTCCTGCGGCATCAAGGCCGTCCCCCTGTGGAACGCCGAGGCGTTCACGAACCGCATGGACTACCGCGAGTGGGACCGGGACCTGCACCCCGGCGACATCATCCTCACGCACTTCCGCGGCAAGGAGGACTGGAAGGGCACGATGCCTGACATGATCCGTCATGTCATGAAGACCGTCACGGACAAGGGATATGCCGTGGCCCGCCTGGAGGACTATCTGTGAAGCACGCGCGCCGGTTGGTAGCCGGAACGCTGGCGGCCGGCGCGCTCGCGCTGTCCCTGACGGGGTGCGGGGACAGCGTGGACCCCACCGAACGACTGGGCGGCAAGACGAAGCAGACGCAGGGGACGCCGGAGTCGAAGCAGCCGACGGACACCGGTTCCGCCGCTCCGTCGGGGGCTCCGTCGGCGCCGGGGACCGCCTCTGACGAGGCGTACAAGAAGTGGGGCCTGACGGCCCCCCTCTCCTTCGCGCCGAAGCCCGCCCAGAAGCCGCAGCTACCGAAGGCGGCCCCGGGCAAGGTCCCGGTGGTCGACCGAATACCCGTCCCGGCCGGGGAGAAGACGGTCTTCCTGACCTTCGACGACGGCGCGGAGAAGGACCCCGAGTTCCTGAAGATGGCGGCCGACCTCAAGCTGCCGATCAGCATGTTCCTCACGGACAACGTGGCCGCCTCGGACTACGGGCACTTCGAGAAGCTCCGCGACAACGGCTCGTCGAGCACGATAAACAACCACACGCTGACGCACCCGAACCTCCGGACCCTGCCCTTCGAGGGGCAGAAGAAGGAGATATGCGGCCAGCAGGAGCGTCTGGAGAAGCGCTTCGGCACGCGCCCGCCGCTCTTCCGCCCGCCCTTCGGCAACTACAACGACGACACCCTCCGGGCCGCCTCGGAGTGCGGTGTCTCGTCCCTGGTCCTGTGGCGGGCGTCGATGCAGATCAACAACTTCCAGTACGCCGAGGGCTCCGCCCTCCGCCCGGGCGACATCATCCTGGCCCACTTCCGCGGCCCGGCAGAGCTCAAGGGCGCGACGGAGACCCAGATGACGACGCGCATGCTCCAGCGGATCCAGGAACAGGGCTACCGCATAGGCCGCCTGGAGGACTACCTGTAGCCGCGGGCGCCGCTCTCCACCCGCACCACCGGGGTGATGGTGGTTTCCACCGGCCCGCGCGCGTCCGCCTCGCGCTGGCGTTCCGCGCTGTCGCTGATGCGCAGGAGCAGGGCGATCATGACCCAGTTGGCCAGGAGGGACGAGCCGCCCTTGGCCAGGAAGGGCAGTGCCTTGCCGGTCAGGGGGATCAGGCCCGTCACGCCGCCCGCGACCACGAAGACCTGCAGGGCCAGTGCCGACGCCAGGCCGACCGCGAGCAGTTTGCCGAAGGGGTCGCGGGCACCGAGCGCCATCCGCAGCCCCCGCTGCACGAGGAGTGCGTAGAGGATCAGGACGGCCATGACCCCGGCCAGGCCGAGCTCCTCGCCCACCGTGGTCAGGATGAAGTCGCTGCGCCCGGCGAACGCGATCAGCTCGGGGTGGCCCATGCCCAGGCCCGTGCCGGAGACGCCGCCCGTGCCGAAGCTGAACAGCGCCTGCGCCGACTGGTCCGAGGTGACCCCCGGCGGCCGGTTCTCCCAGTAGTACGACAGCGGGTTGAGCCACGCCGCCACGCGCGCCTTGACGTGCGGCTCCGTCGAGCCGACGACGAAGGCGCCGGCCGCGGCCATGGCCAGGCCGCAGACGATCCAGCCGGTGCGCTCGGTGGCGACGTACAGCATCACCACGAACACGCCGAAGAAGATCAGGGAGGTGCCGAGGTCGCGTTCGAAGACCAGCACCAGCATCGAGACGATCCACACCGTGACGATCGGCCCGAGCTGGCGCATCGGCGGCAGCCGCATGCCCAGGAACCTGCGGCCCGTGAGCGCCAGCGAGTCCCGGTGGATGACCAGGTACCCGGCGAAGAAGACCGCGATCATGATCTTCACGAACTCGCCGGGCTGCAGCGAGAAGCCGAAGAGTTTGATCCAGCGCTTCGCGCCGTAGGTGTCCGCGCCGAAGAAGGCCGGCGCGATCAGCAGCACCAGCGCGACGGCCATCGTGATGTAGATGAACCGCTGCAGCAGCCGGTGGTCGCGCAGCAGCGCCAGCACCAGGAGGCAGGCGGCGACCCCGACCACCGTCCACATCAGCTGCCCGGGGGCGTTCGCGTCCGAGTTGTAGCGCTCGATGTAGCCCTGGTCGAGGCGGTGCAGCAGCACCAGCCCGAGCCCCGTCAGCAGCATCGCGAGGGGGAGGACCAGCGGGTCCGCGTAGGCCGCGAAACGGCGCACGCCCAGGTGCCCGACCAACGACAGCAGGGTCATGCTGATGGTGAATCCGGCGAGGCTGGGCGGCAGCTCGTCGTTCATGGCGAGGCCCGCGGCGGCGTGGCCGAAGACCGCGATGGCGATGACGAAGGCCAGGAGCAGCGCCTCCGTGCGGCGGCGGGCGCCCGCCGAGGTCAGGGGTTTCAGTCCACGCACGGGATGCCGCCACCGTCCTTGGGGGCGGACGGGGAGGGCGGTGAGGAGGGCGGCGGGGGTGCGTCCTCGCGTGACGCCTCATGTGACGCCGCAGGTGCGGACGCGGCGCCCGGTGCGCCGGGGCTCGCGGCGGCTTCAGGTCCGATCTGCTCGGCAATGAGGCGCTTTATCTTCATATCATCTACGACGTTGATGTCCTCCCCATGGTTCCTTCCGAAGCGTTCGACGGGGAGCGTCGTGAAGTGCACCCGGCCGCCGGACAGGTTCTTCGCCTGCTTCACGAACGCCAGCAGGTCCCAGCCCTCGTCCGTGACCACGTCCTTCTTCGCGGCGTCGATCAGCTTGATCAGCTTCATCGGGTCGGTGAAGGTCCCGGCCGAGTTCAGCTTCTTCGTCGCGCCCGCCAGGAAGGCCTGCTGCCGCTTCGTCCGGTCCAGGTCGCCCATGTCGAGGCCGTGCCGCTGGCGCACGAAGGCCAGTGACTGCCGGCCGTCGAGGGTCTGCGGGCCCGCCGGGAAGTCGGCGCCGGAGTGCTTGTCCTTCACCGCCCTGTTCAGGCACACCGGTACGCCGCCCAGCGCTTCGGCGAGGTGGTGGAAACCGGCGAGGTTCAGCTCGGCGAAGTGATCGACCGGGACGCCCAGGAAGTTCCGCACCGTTTCGATCTGCGCCCTGCGTCCCGCCTCCCGGCCCTCCCGATCCAGCTGCCGGCGGTCCTCGACCCCCTGCGCGGCGAGCTGCTCCTGCCGCTTCTCCTTCGCCAGCCCGTACGCCTTCTTGATCTTGTCCTTCCCGTGGCCCGCGATCTCGACGAAGTCGTCGCGCGGCACGGAGAAGGCCTTCGCCCGGCTGCCGTCCCCGGGCACGTGCAGCAGGATCAGGGTGTTCGCGTTGTAGCCGCCGATGTCCGAGCTGCCGGCGTGCAGTGCGTCGAGGACCTCCTCCGGCAGTTCCTCGCCGTTCTGGTCCCGGCGGCTGTCCAGCCCCATGAGCAGGATGTTGGTGTCGCCGAACTTCGACTTCTCGGCGCCTTGCAGGGCCTTGGAGCTGCCGATGCCGGCGGCGAGGTCCCGGTACGCGTACCAGGCGCCGCCTCCCGTCAGGGCCGTCAGCGCGCACCCGGTGACCAGCAGCGTGCGGCCCAGGCGCCGTCGGCGGGACGGACGGCGGCGGGATCGGGTCGTCGGCTTCCTCCGGTGCGCGCTCATACCTGCCGATGCTGACGGAGGTCCGCTGAAGGAATCCTGAGGGCGCCTGCGGAGCGCTACCGGATCCGCAGCACCAGCCGCGCGCCCCCGGCGGGCGCCGGCAGCGCGCGTACGTCGCCCCCGTGCGCCCGCGCGATCTCCCGGGCGATGGCCAGGCCCAGCCCGGTGCCGCCGCTGGCCCGGCCCCGGTCCGCGGCCAGCCGGACGAACCGCTCGAACACCCGGTCCCGGTCCGCCTGCGGTATGCCCGGCCCGTCGTCCGTGACCTCCAGCACCGCCCAGCCGTCCTGCGCGGCCGCCCGTACGACGACCTCCGCGCGGGCGTACCGCAGGGCGTTGTCCACCAGGTTGGCCAGCGCCCGCTCCAGCCGCGCCGGATCCCCGGACGCCGGTACGGGCGCCCGCGCGTCCAGCCGTACCGCGACCCGGGAGCCGCCCCGGCGCGCCACGTCCTCCGCGGCCAGCAGGGCCAGGTCCACCGGCTCGGGCCGGGGCGCCGGCCCGCCGTCGAGGCGGGCCAGCAGCAGCAGGTCCGCCGCGATCCGCTGGAGCCGCCCGGTGTCGGCCAGCGCGGCCGCGACCGACTCCCGGTCGGGGCGGTCCATGGCCAGCGCCACCTCCAGCCGGGACCGTACGGCGGCCAGCGGGTTGCGCAGCTCGTGGGACGCGTCCGCGGTGAACTGCCGCTGCCGGGCGTCGGAGCGCTCCAGCCGGTCGAGGGCGTCGTTCACGGTCCGGGCCAGCTGCGCGATCTCGTCCGCCCCGCCCGGGTCCGGAACCCGCCGGCCCAGCTCGCTCCCGGTGACCGCCGCCAGTTCGGTCCGGATCGCGCTCACCGGGCGCAGCGCGTGGCCGGTCACCCACCAGGCCAGGGCCGCCGCGAAGCCGATCAGCGGGGGCGCGCCCGCCAGCAGCCCGATCCCGACGGCCCGGGTCGCGTCGTCGACGTCGCCGAGCACGGTCATCGCGTACACGGTGTGCCCGCCCGGCGCCTCGACGACGATGACCGCGCGCCGTTCCGCGCCGGGGTGCGCGGGCGGCAGGACGGCCGACCTGGAGTCCTCCCCGGGGCCGGGGCGCGGCGCGCCGTCGAGCCGGTGGAGGTCCGGGGCGTGCTTCGGGTCTGCGGTGGTGGCGACGGTCCGGCCGGCCGCGTCCCGTACGAGGACCAGGTCCACCCCGCTCTCGGGTGCGGGCAGCCGTCCGCCGGGCGGCAGGGTCCGGCCGTCGAGCCGGCCGGCGGCCTTGCGGGCGGCGAGCTCGGTGCGGCCGGTGGTGTTGTCGAGGAGGTTGGCCCGCAGCAGGGCGTGCAGCCACAGCCCGCCGGTGGCGAGGACGGCGGCCATCGCGAGGGCGGCGGCCGCGGCGGTGCGCGCGCGGACGGTGGTTCTAGCCACCGTCGGGGGCCATCCGGTAGCCGGTGCCGTGGACGGTGAGGATCGAGCGGCGGCCGAAGGGCGCGTCGACCTTCTTGCGCAGTGAGGAGACGTACACCTCGACGATGTTCGGGTCGATGCCGTGCGGGGTGTCCCAGACCTCGTCGAGGATGTCCTGCTTGGCGACGGCCCGGCCGGGCTGCTCCATCAGGCAGGCGAGCACGCCCAGTTCGCGGGCGGTGAGCTCGATGTCCCGGCCGCCGCGGCGGCAGCGGCGGCCCTGCGGGTCCAGGAGGAGGTCGCCGGCCTGGAGGGTGCCGCGGTCGGGGGCGCCGGCGCGCCGGGCCAGCGCCCGGATCCGGGCGGCCAGGACCACGAAGGAGAACGGCTTGGTGAGGTAGTCGTCGGCGCCGCGGTCCAGCCCCTCGGCCTCGTCGTGCTCGCCGTCCCTGGCGGTGAGCACCAGGACCGGGGTGGTGTCGCCGTGGGCGCGCATGCGGGCGCAGATCTCGTAGCCGCTCAGGCCGGGGAGCATCAGGTCGAGCAGGACGACGTCGTAGGGGCCGCCGGCGAGGGCGAGGTCCAGGCCGCGGTGGCCGTCGTGCGCGACCTCGACCAGGTGTCCGTCGGCGGACAGGCCGCGCCGCAGGGACTCGGCGAGGCCTTCTTCGTCTTCGACCACGAGGATGCGCACGGCCCCAAGCCTCACATATCGGGGCAACCGGCCGTCGTGGGGTCCGGCTCCGGGGGCTCAGCGCGAGACGTCCGCGGATGCGGCGGGGGCCGCAGATCCGGCGGGGTCCGTGGCGTCCACGGCTCCGTCCCGCCGGCGCCGACGGCGGTCGAAGGCGTCGCGGGTGGCCGAGGTCAGTGCCCAGGCCGGGAACGCGAAGCCGGTCAGGCCGAGGCCCATGGGCGCGAGCGAGGTGAGGAGGTCCGGCCGCACGGCCTTGCCGGCCGACGGCCCGCTGACGAGGGAGGCCACCGGCGCCTTCGGCCGGGCCTCGAAGCGGCCCTCGATCTCGATCCCGCGGATCGTGAACGATCCGTCAGAGGCGGTGAAGGTTCCCTTGCAGGTGGCCTCGGGGTCCCCCTCCGAGTCCTCCTCCCAGGTGCACCGCTCCGCGCGGAAGCCGCCCTCCACCCCCGTCAGCTGGGTCACCAGCCGGGGTACGGCCAGCGCGAACGCGAAGATCCCGAAGGCGAGGCCGACGGCGATCGGGATGGCGTGATGCCAGCGCACCCCGGAGTTTGTCCTGGTCATGCGGTGGAGAGTAGTGATCCCGAACGTTCGTGCGCCCTGGTTTTCGCGGTTCCGGGCCCCGTCCGCGCAACGCCCGACGGCCGGGAATTGGCACTCCGCTTGACCGAGTGCTAATCGCCGGAATAGTCTCGCACCTGGCACTCGCCCCTGGTGAGTGCCAACACAGCGACAGGCAGATCCGGCACCCGCGACGACGGATCGACCTGGTCGCCACCTCAGACAGTTAACCCCGGATCTCCGAAGGGGGAGGTCGGATCGTGACGACCGCCAGCTCCAAGGTTGCCATCAAGCCGCTTGAGGACCGCATTGTGGTCCAGCCGCTCGACGCCGAGCAGACCACGGCCTCCGGCCTGGTCATCCCGGACACCGCGAAGGAGAAGCCCCAGGAGGGCGTCGTCCTCGCGGTGGGCCCGGGTCGCTTCGAGGACGGCCAGCGTCTCCCGCTGGACGTCACCGTCGGCGACATCGTGCTCTACAGCAAGTACGGCGGCACCGAAGTGAAGTACAGCGGCGAGGAGTACCTCGTCCTCTCGGCTCGCGACGTGCTCGCGATCGTCGAGAAGTAATTCTCTTCATCAGTACTGCTTTGAGCTGCGCCCCTGGTCACCCCGCTGATTGCCGGGCGGCGAGGGGCGCAGCTCGTTAAACCCGAGTTTTCGAGAGGGCTGAACCGCTCCCATGGCGAAGATCCTGAAGTTCGACGAGGACGCCCGTCGCGCCCTCGAGCGCGGCGTCAACAAGCTTGCCGACACGGTCAAGGTGACGATCGGCCCCAAGGGCCGCAACGTCGTCATCGACAAGAAGTTCGGCGCCCCCACCATCACCAACGACGGTGTCACCATCGCCCGCGAGGTCGAGCTGGACGACCCGTACGAGAACCTGGGCGCGCAGCTCGTGAAGGAGGTGGCGACCAAGACCAACGACATCGCGGGTGACGGCACCACCACCGCCACCGTGCTGGCCCAGGCGCTGGTCCGCGAGGGTCTGCGCAACGTCGCCGCGGGTGCCTCCCCGGCCGCCCTGAAGAAGGGCATCGACGCCGCGGTCAAGGCCGTCTCCGAGGAGCTCCTCGCGACCGCCCGCCCGATCGAGGACAAGTCCGACATCGCCGCCGTGGCCGCGCTCTCCGCGCAGGACCAGCAGGTCGGCGAGCTCATCGCCGAGGCGATGGACAAGGTCGGCAAGGACGGTGTCATCACCGTCGAGGAGTCCAACACCTTCGGCCTGGAGCTGGAGTTCACCGAGGGCATGGCCTTCGACAAGGGCTACCTCTCCCCGTACATGGTCTCCGACCAGGAGCGTATGGAGGCCGTCCTCGACGACCCGTACATCCTGATCAACCAGGGCAAGATCTCCTCGATCCAGGACCTCCTGCCCCTGCTGGAGAAGGTCATCCAGGCCGGCGGCTCCCGCCCGCTGCTGATCATCGCCGAGGACGTCGAGGGCGAGGCGCTCTCCACCCTCGTCGTCAACAAGATCCGCGGCACCTTCAACGCGGTCGCCGTCAAGGCCCCCGGCTTCGGTGACCGCCGCAAGGCGATGCTCCAGGACATGGCCACCCTCACCGGTGCCACCGTCATCGCCGAGGAGGTCGGCCTCAAGCTCGACCAGGCGGGTCTGGACGTACTGGGCTCCGCCCGCCGCGTGACCATCTCCAAGGACGACACCACCATCGTCGACGGTGGCGGCAGCCACGAAGAGGTCGTCGGCCGCGTCAACCAGATCAAGGCCGAGATCGAGTCCACCGACTCGGACTGGGACCGCGAGAAGCTGCAGGAGCGCCTGGCGAAGCTCGCCGGCGGCGTCTGCGTCATCAAGGTCGGCGCCGCCACCGAGGTGGAGCTCAAGGAGAAGAAGCACCGCCTCGAGGACGCCATCTCGGCGACCCGCGCCGCGGTCGAGGAGGGCATCGTCTCCGGCGGTGGCTCCGCGCTCGTCCACGCCGTCAAGGTCCTCGAGGGCAACCTCGGCCTGTCGGGCGACGAGGCCACCGGTGTCGCGGTCGTGCGCCGCGCCGCCGTCGAGCCGCTGCGCTGGATCGCCGAGAACGCCGGTCTCGAGGGCTACGTCATCACCTCGAAGGTCGCCGAGCTCGACAAGGGCCAGGGCTTCAACGCCGCCACCGGCGAGTACGGCGACCTGGTCAAGGCCGGCGTCATCGACCCGGTGAAGGTCACCCGTTCCGCGCTGGAGAACGCCGCCTCCATCGCCTCCCTGCTGCTCACGACCGAGACCCTGGTCGTCGAGAAGCCGGCGGAGGACGAGGGCGACGCCGGTCACGGCCACGGTCACGGCCACAGCCACTGATCGCGCACCACGTAGAGAAGGCCCCGCTCCGCAGCCGCGGAGCGGGGCCTTCCGCGTGGTTCGGCTTCGGGCCTCAGGATCCGTAGGGCGATCCGGAGCCGCCCATTTGGCGCTGCAGTGCTCCGGGGTTGTAATGCCACCAGCCCTCGACGATCTCTCCGTCCAGGCACCGGAAGGTGGTGCTCCCGGACATCTCGTACGTCTTCCCGGTCGGTGCAACCCCCATGAACATCCCCTTGTGGGTGCCGCGCCAGTTCCACACCGTCGTGACCATGTCGCCCTCGGCCAGCTGGGCCGTCGGCTCGAAGGTCATGTCGAAGGCGGCGCGCCAGGTCTCCATGTCCGACCGCATGGCCTCGCGTCCGATGACGGTGGGTTCCTCCTTGCTGGCGTCGTGGTCGATGTAGTTCGTCGCGAAGCATGCGTCCAGGACGCTCATGTCGCCCTTCGTGGCGGCTTCCTGGAGCACCCGGTCGGCGAGCTGCTTGTTGAGGTGCTCGTCGCGGACCACGTCGAGGTTCATGAACTTCGGCATTCCCTCGCAGAGGGCCACCATCTCCTGGAACATCCGGTTCGTCTCCGGGAGCTGAGAGTTCTTCATGGCCTCCTCGTACGAGGCGAATTCCACCATGTCCACGTAGTGGTTCCGGGCCTCGCGGTCCTGGCCGATCATCGTGTGCGTGGCGGTGCGCCTGCCGCTGCTCTGCTCCGCCCAGCGGTCGATGAGCGCGTTCATCTCATCGAACCGCCTGGTCTCGTAATCGATTACTTGTACGAATGTCATCGCGTCGCCTCCCGCTGGAGATGGGACATGTCCAGTTTAGGGAGGGTTCATCCGTTTGGCGGCTCGGCGGCGGGCCTACCGGCAGGGCACGAGCGCTACCGGGGCCCGTACTTGCGGCCCGTACGCGAGGACACCCCGCCCAGCAGCCCGCGCGGCGTCAGCTTCACCACGCCCATCAGCGCCTTGTACCGCGGGTCCGGCACCGACACCGTCTTGCCCCGCGCCAGGTCGGCCAGGGCCGCCGCCACCAGCTTGTCCGCGTCCAGCCACATCCAGCCGGGGATGTTGTCCGTGCCCATGCCGGCGCGCTGGTGGAACTCCGTACGGACGAAGCCGGGGCACAGCGCCATCAGCCGCACCCCGGAATCCGCCAGGTCCCGCGCCGCGCCCTGGGTGAACTGCACGACCCAGGCCTTGCTCGCCCCGTACGTGCCGCGCGGCACGAAGGCGGCCACCGAGGCCACGTTGATCACGCCGCCGCGGCCGCGCGAGCGCATCGACTCCGTGGCCGCCGAAGTCAGCCGCAGGACCGCCTCGATGTGCACCTTCAGCATGGTCAGCTCGTCGGCCATGGAGACCTCGAGGTAGCGGCCCTTGTTGCCGAAGCCCGCGTTGTTGACCAGCAGGTCCACCGGGTGCGTACGGTCGCCGAGGCGCTGCTCCACCGCCGCGATGCCCTCCTCGGTGGAGAGGTCTGCGGCCAGCACCTCGGCCTCGATCCCGTGGCGGTCGTGCAGCTCGGTGGCCTGCTCGCCGAGCCGTTTGGTGTCGCGCGCCACCAGCACCAGGTTGTGCCCCTGGGCGGCGAGCCGCCGGGCGAAGGCGGCGCCGATGCCCGCCGTGGATCCCGTAATCAACGCAGTCGTCATAGGCGCAACCTAGCCGCCCCGGGTGACGGTGCTACCGCGCCCCGGCGCCGGCCCCGTCCGTCTCCATGTACCGGCGCACCCGCTCGTGGGCCTCCGGCTCCATCGCCGCACCCGCCGCCAGGGTGCGCGGCAGCAGCGCGCGCTCGGTGGTGAAGGCGCGGAACCACAGCTCCACCGTCACGTCGTGGTCCGGCCGGTGGACGATCTCGACGGGATCGCCGGGGGAGACCGGGCCCTCCCGGATCACCCGCAGGTACGCGCCCGGCCGGACCGCCTGGGTGAACCGCTTGACCCATCCGGTCTCGCCCATGACCCCCTGGAAGGTCCGGCAGGGGATGCGGGCCGAGGCCACTTCGAGGACGAGCTCCGCGCCGACCCGCCAGCGGTCGCCGAGCCGGGCGGTGTTCAGGTCGATGCCGGCGGTGGTGAGGTTCTCCCCGAAGGTCCCGCCGGGCAGCTCGCGGCCCAGCTCGCCCTCCCACCAGGCAAGGTCTTCGCGCGCGTACGCGTAAACGGCCTGGTGGTCGCCGCCGTGGTGGCGCCGGTCGCAGACGGCGTCGCCCTCCAGGCCGCTGCCGAGGCCGGTGGCCTTCGTGCCGGGGGTGCGGACGCGGACCGGCCCGGGGACGGGGCGCTTGCCGATGCCCGTCACCCCGCCCTCGGCGTCGGTGTAGTCGACGGCCGTGGCGCGGCCGAGGTTCACGGAGATCAGTTGCATGGTGCCCATGGGGAACACGCTAGCCGTGAGCTGGACCCAAAGCGTCCCAGAGACATTCGCGCAGCAGTCAAAGCAGGCCTTATGCTCGAAGGGTGATCGAGGCACGTCATCTCCGCGTTCTGCGCGCCGTCGCCGGGACCGGTTCCTTCTCCGCCGCCGCCCGCGAGCTCGGCTGCACCCAGCCCGCCGTCTCCCAGCAGATGAAGGCGCTGGAGCAGTCGGCCGGCACGCCGCTGCTCATCCGCACCGGGCGCGAGATGCGGCTGACCCAGGCCGGTGAGGCCCTGGTGCGGCACGCCGCGGGCATCCTGGCCGGGCTGACCGCCGCCGAGGAGGAGGTCGCGGCCATCGCCGGGCTGCGCGCCGGCCGGGTCCGGCTCGTGTCCTTCCCCAGCGGCAGCTCCACGCTGGTGCCGACCGCGCTCGCGGCGATGCGCGCCGAGCACCCGGGCACCCGGATCTCGCTGGTCGAGGCGGAGCCGCCGCGCTCGGTGGAGATGCTGCGCGAGGGCGACTGCGACCTGGCGCTGGCCTTCCGCTACGGCGGGGCCGCCGGCTCCGCCGCGGAGTGGGAGGACCTCGTGGTGCGGCCGCTGCTGACGGACCGGCTCGTCGGGCTGGTCCCGGAGGGGCACCGGCTGGCCGGGGCGGAGCGCGTGGGCATGGCGGAGCTGGCCGACGAGCCCTGGATCGCGGGCTGTCCGCGCTGCCGCCGCCACCTGGTGGAGGTGTGCGAGGGCGTGGGCTTCACCCCGCGCATCGACTTCGCCACCGACGACTACCCGGCGGTGGTCGGCCTGGTCGGCGCGGGGCTGGGCGTCGCGGTGCTGCCGGAGCTCGCGGTGGAGTCCGTACGGGCCAAGGGCGTGAGCACGGTCGTCGTGGAGCCGGCCGTCGAGCGGGAGGTCGTGGCGCTGACCCTGCCCGACCTGGCCAGGGTGCCGGCGGTGGCCGCGACCCTGGCCGAGCTGGAGCGGGCCGCCACGCGCTGACGGCCCGCGCCGGCGGATCGCACGCGCGCCCGCTGACGGGCGGCGCGCAACCGGCCGTACGCACGCACTCGACGGGGTGCGTACGGCCGAACGCGTGAATTCCGGGCCTGGCGGCGACACGCCCGGGTGTGCAGGTGATTCGAAGAAACGTTCCTTCGGACGTTTCGGCGGACGCTCAGTCCGGAGCGATCGGACCGATCGCACTCGACGCGGGGATCAGGCGGTGCCGGGCGCGGCCCATCAGTTCCTCACGTTCGTCCTCGGTCAGACCTCCCCACACTCCGTAGGGCTCGCGGACGGCGAGTGCGTGCGCGGCACATTCCGCGCGGACCGGGCATCGCATGCAGACCTCTTTAGCCGAGGCCTCGCGCGCGCTCCTGGCCGCGCCCCGCTCGCCTTCCGGGTGGAAGAAGAGGGAGCTGTCGACCCCGCGGCAGGCAGCCAGCAGCTGCCAGTCCCAGAGGTCGGCGTTCGGGCCGGGGAGGCGGGAGAAATCTGCCATTGGTAGTCCTCGTTGGTGCCGGTACTGAGGCGGATACGGTCGATGTCTCCAAGGGTCTCCACACCTACTGTCGGAGTAGATGTAAATATGACTCATTGGGAATCTAGCCTCAGATACATGCCAAACGGAAGGAAAGCCGCCAAATAGGGCATAGCTCCAGATGGAGGACAGGTGGCTTGTGGCGTCGACGCCGTGATCGCTTCCTCACGTAGAGTGCCGAAGGTGTCCGTCCGACCCGTAACTCTTTCGAGTGACCATCGTTGAGAGTGCGAAGGCGGTTGAACCAATAAGTTCTCGGACGGGTGTCCGGGAGCATCGACCGCACAGGTGACGATACGTACCAGCCTGGAGGCTCAAGGTGACGCGCATCAGCAGCTGCGGAGGGCGGTCATGACATCCGTCCTCGTCTGCGACGACTCCCCGCTTGCCCGAGAGGCGCTCCGTCGCGCGGTTGCCACCGTGCCCGGCGTCGAGCGTGTGACGACGGCTGCCAACGGCGAGGAAGTCCTCCGCCGCTGGGGTGCCGACCGCTCCGACCTGATTCTGATGGATGTACGGATGCCGGGGCTCGGCGGCGTGGAGACGGTCCGCCGACTGCTCTCGGCCGACCCCGGTGCCCGCATCATCATGCTGACGGTCGCCGAAGACCTGGACGGCGTGGCCCTCGCGGTCGCCGCCGGCGCCCGCGGGTACCTGCACAAGGACGCCTCGCGCGCCGAACTGCGGGCCACGGTCACCCAGGCCCTCGCCGACCCGACCTGGCGACTGGCCCCGCGCCGGCTCCGCTCGGCCGAGATGGGCGCCGCGCCCACGCTCACCGCGCGCGAGATCCAGGTGCTGGAGGGCATGAGCCACGGCCGGTCGAACGCGGAGATCGGGCGCGAGCTCTTCCTCTCCGAGGACACGGTCAAGACGCACGCCCGCAGGCTGTTCAAGAAGCTCGGCGCCTCGGACCGGGCGCACGCCGTGGCGCTCGGATTCCGCTGGGGTCTGGTCCGCTGACCCGTCGGTCGTGGCCGGGCCCGGCCCGGTCCGCCGCAGACCGCGGATCGTCGAGAGCGGTCCCGTCCGCCGCGGGCGGACGGGGCGGCGCGCCGCCCTCGTTTTCGGTGTAGCCCTGTCCCGCCGTACCCGGTGCGCACCCGGGGGTTGGCGGGGCACAATCCGGGGGACACGTCTCGCTTCGTGCGCGATGCCGCATCCTTGAGGGTGTGGAGTCTCTCGGAGACTATTCGGCCGAGCGGGAGGGGAGGGCGCAGATGACGAGCTCAGGCGCACCCGCTCATAACGCTTCGATGCACAACAAGGGCCACGGTGCCGCGGATGCTCCGGCGCCAAGGCACCATGGATTGATGCGCGACGACGAGGCCCTGGGGTCACCCGCGGCCACAGGCCCCACCGGCGCCGCCAAGGGCGGCAGTGCCGGGGGTGTCAGCGCGCTCGTACGCAGGGCGGTCGAGGGCGACGAACAGGCCACGCACGACCTGCTCGCCTTCGTGCACCCCCTCGCCATCCGCTACTGCCGCGCCCGGCTGTCGCGGCTCCCGGGTGACGCTCGTCACTTCGTGGAGGACCTGGCGCAGGAGGTCTGCGTCGCCGTCCTGATGGCGCTGCCGCGCTACCGGGACACCGGGCGGCCCTTCGAGGCCTTCGTCTTCGCCATCGCCGCGCACAAGGTCGCCGATCTGCAGCGGGCCGCCATGCGGCACCCGGGCAGCACGGCCGTGCCCTCGGACGAGATGCCGGAACGGCCCGACGACTCACTGGGTCCGGAGGAGCGGGCGCTGCTCAGCAGCGACGCCGCCTGGGCCAAGAAGCTGCTGGCCAACCTTCCGGAGAACCAGCGCGAGCTCCTCGTCCTGCGGGTGGCCGTCGGGCTGACCGCGGAGGAGACCGGACAGATGCTCGGGATGTCCCCCGGCGCCGTGCGCGTGGCACAGCACCGGGCGCTCAGCCGGCTGCGGGCGCTCGCCGAGCAGTAGGAACAGTCGTAGGAAGCGACGAAACTTCTGCTTGACCTTGGTCGTGGAATGAGACGCGTCGGGATCCCGTTAGCATGGACATCCGCGCTGAGCAAGACCATTTGGGAAGGTGTCATGACCGCCGACGGAGTGCCCGACAAATTCGCCACGCTCGGACTGACCTACGACGACGTGCTGCTGCTGCCGGGCGCGTCGGACATGTCGCCTGATGCGATCGACACCTCTTCCCTGATCTCGCGGAACGTCCGTGTGAACGTTCCGCTGCTGTCCGCGGCCATGGACAAGGTCACCGAGGCCCGGATGGCCATCGCGATGGCCCGCCAGGGCGGCGTCGGCGTGTTGCACCGCAACCTCTCCATCGCCGACCAGGCCAACCAGGTCGACCTGGTCAAGCGCTCCGAGTCCGGCATGGTCACCGACCCGATCACGGTGCACCCGGACGCGACCCTGCGCGAGGCCGACGAGCTCTGCGCGAAGTTCCGCATCTCCGGCGTCCCGGTCACCGATGCCGCGGGCAAGCTCCTCGGCATCGTCACCAACCGCGACATGGCCTTCGAGTCGGACCGCAGCCGCCAGGTGCGCGAGGTCATGACCCCGATGCCGCTGGTCACGGGCAAGGTCGGCATCTCCGGCGTGGACGCCATGGAGCTGCTGCGCCGCCACAAGATCGAGAAGCTTCCGCTGGTCGACGACGCGGGCATCCTCAAGGGCCTCATCACGGTCAAGGACTTCGTCAAGGCCGAGAAGTACCCGAACGCCGCCAAGGACAAGGGCGGCCGGCTGCTCGTCGGTGCGGCCGTCGGTGTCGCCGGCGACGCGTACGAGCGCGCCCAGGCCCTGATCGAGGCGGGCGCCGACTTCATCGTCGTCGACACCGCCCACGGCCACTCCCGCCTGGTCGGCGACATGGTCGCCAAGATCAAGTCGAACTCCACCGTCGACGTCATCGGCGGCAACGTCGCCACCCGCGACGGCGCCCAGGCGCTCATCGACGCCGGCTGCGACGGCATCAAGGTCGGCGTCGGCCCGGGTTCCATCTGCACCACCCGCGTCGTCGCCGGCATCGGCGTCCCGCAGGTCACCGCGATCTACGAGGCCTCGCTCGCCGCCAAGGCGGCCGGCGTCCCGGTCATCGGCGACGGCGGCCTGCAGTACTCCGGCGACATCGCCAAGGCCCTGGTCGCCGGTGCCGACACGGTGATGCTCGGTTCGCTGCTCGCGGGCTGCGAGGAGTCCCCGGGCGAGCTGCTCTTCATCAACGGCAAGCAGTTCAAGTCCTACCGCGGCATGGGCTCGCTCGGCGCGATGCAGTCCCGCGGCGACCAGCGCTCCTTCTCCAAGGACCGCTACTTCCAGGAGGGCGTGGGCGGCGACGACAAGCTCATCCCCGAGGGCATCGAGGGCCAGGTCCCGTACCGCGGCCCGCTCTCCGCGGTCGTGCACCAGCTGGTCGGCGGCCTGCGCCAGTCGATGTTCTACGTCGGCGGCCGCACGGTCCCCGAGCTGCAGGACCGGGGCCGCTTCGTGCGGATCACCTCGGCGGGGCTCAAGGAGAGCCACCCGCACGACATCCAGATGACGGTGGAAGCACCGAACTACTCCCGCAAGGGGTAGCAGCCGACTCAGAGGGGCGGGCCCGGGTGACCGGGGCCCGCCCCTCCGGCGTGGGGGCCCGGTCGTCCGTACAGCGGTCACCGGAACGCGGGCCCCCGGGGTTCGGGGATACTGGACGGGCAGACCCAGAGGAAAGGCCACCACACGTGACTGAGATCGAGATCGGGCGCGGCAAGCGCGGCCGCAGGGCGTATGCGTTCGACGACATCGCCATCGTCCCGAGCCGGCGTACCCGGGACCCGAAGGAGGTCTCGATCGCCTGGCAGATCGACGCGTACCGCTTCGAGCTCCCCTTCCTGGCCGCCCCCATGGACTCGGTTGTCTCCCCGCAGACCGCCATCCGCATCGGCGAGCTCGGCGGCCTCGGCGTGCTGAACCTCGAAGGCCTGTGGACCCGGTACGAGGACCCGCAGCCGCTGCTCGACGAGATCGCCGAGCTCGACGAGGACGCCGCGACCCGCCGCCTCCAGGAGATCTACTCCGCGCCGATCCAGGCGGACCTGATCCGCCGGCGCATCAAGGAGGTGCGCGACTCCGGTGTCGTCACCGCCGCCGCGCTCTCCCCGCAGCGCACGGCCGAGTTCTCCAAGGCCGTCGTCGACGCGGGCGTGGACATCTTCGTGATCCGCGGCACCACCGTGTCGGCCGAGCACGTCTCGGGCGCCGCCGAACCGCTGAACCTCAAGCAGTTCATCTACGAGCTCGACGTCCCGGTCATCGTGGGCGGCTGCGCCACCTACACGGCGGCCCTGCACCTGATGCGCACCGGCGCCGCGGGCGTCCTGGTCGGCTTCGGCGGCGGCGCCGCGCACACCACGCGCAACGTGCTCGGCATCCAGGTCCCGATGGCGACCGCCGTCGCGGACGTGGCCGCGGCCCGCCGCGACTACATGGACGAGTCCGGCGGCCGCTACGTGCACGTCATCGCCGACGGCGGCGTGGGCTGGTCGGGCGACATCCCGAAGGCCGTCGCCTGCGGCGCGGACGCCGTGATGATGGGCTCCCCGCTGGCCCGTGCCACCGACGCGCCCGGCAAGGGCAACCACTGGGGCATGGAGGCCGTCCACGAGGACGTGCCGCGCGGCAAGAAGGTCGACCTGGGCACCGTGGGCACCACCGAGGAGATCCTCACCGGTCCCTCGCACACCCCGGACGGCTCGATGAACATCTTCGGCGCGCTGCGCCGCTCGATGGCCACCACCGGCTACAGCGAGCTCAAGGAGTTCCAGCGGGTCGAGGTCACGATCGCGGACTCGCAGCACAGCCGCTGACCGCTCCGCCCGTACGCCGGAGGGCCGGCACCCCGTGGGGGGGGTGCCGGCCCTCCGGCGTACGCGGTGCGACCCGGTCAGTCGCCCATCTTCTTGGCCGCGCCGAAGGCGGCGAAGCCGCCGATCCCGAGGAAGACGTAGGACATGAAGTCCGCGCTCTCCTTCCAGAGGTCGTTCAGGCCGCCGATGCCGACCTCGGTGAACACCTCGCCCACGCCGACCTTGCCGTAGTCGGCGATCGCCAGCGCGATGAAGAAGAGCTGGCCGAGGTAGACGGCGCCGAGGGAGAGCGCGGCGGCGATCGCGGGCAGGATCGGGTTGCGGCCGCCGACCTTGCCGGCGGCGAGGCCGACGAGGAGGCCGACGCCGATCGCGGCGTAGCCGACCTCGCGCTCGATGGCGTTCATGATGCCGCCGTACGCGCCCGCCGCGACGAGGGCCGCGACGACGGCCGCGACGATGCCGAGACCGATGTTGCCGGTGCGGGCCGGGGCCGGGGCGGGCGCCGGGCTGAAGGAGTCGGGCGCGGGCGGCGTGAAGTTCTGGCTCATTGGGAAATCCCCCCCAGGGATGCGTGGGGCACACGTGTCCAGGGGGACGTATGTGCGAGATAAGTGACGACGCAGGCTAGCAGCCGCGGCGGACATTCTCGGGGAGGATTTTCCGGCCGTCACAGGCGGTGGGCCGCGCCCACCGGGCTGGCGCCGCGTGTGTCCAGCAGCAACTGGGCCTTCACGGCAAGACCTTGCAGGTCGTAGGTGCGGTGGTGCTGGAGCAGGATCGTCAGGTCGGCGTTGGCCGCTGCCTCGTACAACGATTCGGCGCGGGGGACCGGCTGGTCCCTGACCCGCCAGCCCGTGATGTACGGGTCGTGGTAGCTGATCAGCGCCCCCAGGTCGAGCAGACGGCTGGCGATCTCGCGGGCCGGGGAGCCCTCCTGGTCGGCGAGGTCGGGCTTGTAGGTGACGCCCAGCAGGAGGACGCGGGCGCCGCGGGCCGACTTGCCGTGCTCGTTCAGCAGGGTGGCGGAACGCTGGATGACGTACTGCGGCATCCGGTTGTTGATCTCCTGGGCCAGGCCGACCATGCGCAGGGGGTGGCCGGGGGTGCGAGTGGTGTGGGGGAGGTAGTTCGGGTCCAGGGGGACCCCGTGGCCGCCGACCCCGGGGCCGGGGCGGAAGGCCTGGAACCCGTACGGCTTGGTCTCGGCGCAGCGGATGACGTCCCACAGGTCGACGCCGAGGTCGTGGCAGAGCACCGCCATCTCGTTCATGAGGGCGATGTTCACGTGCCGGTAGTTCGTTTCGAGGAGCTGGACGGTCTCGGCCTCGCGCAGCCCGCGGGCGCGGACCACCTTCTCGGTGAGGCGGGCGTAGAAGGCGTGCGCGGACTCGGTGCAGGCGGGGGTGAGGCCGCCGATCACCTTGGGGGTGTTGGCGATGCCGTGGGTCCGGTTGCCCGGGTCGTGGCGGCTGGGGGAGTAGGCCAGGTGGAAGTCCCGGCCGGCCCGGAGCCCCGAGCCCCCTTCGAGGATCGGGCGCAGGTAGTCCTCGGTGACGCCCGGGTGGACGGCGGACTCGAGGATCACGGTGGTGTGCGGGCGCAGCCGCGCGGCCAGTGCGTGGCCGGCCTCGCCGACGGCGGAGAGGTCCAGTGCGCGATCGGCGCCGAGCTGGGTGGGGGCGCAGATGACGGCCGTGCGGACCCGGCCGAGCTCGGCGGGGTTGGTGGTCACCCGGAAGCCGGCCGCCGACATGCGGCGGATCTCGGCGGCGGTGAGGGTGGAGTCCGTGACCGGACCGCTGTCATAGCCGACCGTCTCGATCCCGGCGGCGACGGCCGCCTGGGCGAGTGGGAGGCCGAGATGGCCGAGTCCGATGACGGCGAGGTCTGCGGGCATGGGGGTGCCGTCCCTTCCCTGACATGAGGGGGCTGCCGCGCAAGTTCACTGTGGGGACAGGGGAGCTGGCGCAATGTCAGACTAGGCGTATATATGAAAGATATGTCGCATTACGGGGTGAAGGTCATCGTTGTGTTGTCCACAGGCGGTGGCTGATGTGGGTGCGGGCGGTCAGAATCATGAAACGGGGGCATGTGAGCGGGATCTCACCCGCACCAACGGGAGGCAGCCGTGAGGACAGCGACACTGGGGCCGGTGCAGCGGGCCGAGGCCCTCACCCGGATGGCCGAACGCGAACTGGACGTGCTGGTGGTGGGCGCGGGCGTGGTGGGCGCGGGCACCGCGCTCGACGCCGCCACCCGCGGCCTGTCGACCGGCCTGGTGGAGGCGCGGGACTGGGCTTCGGGCACCTCCAGCCGGTCCAGCAAACTGATCCACGGCGGCCTGCGGTACCTGGAGATGCTCGACTTCGCCCTCGTGCGGGAGGCGCTGAAGGAGCGCGGCCTGCTGCTGGAGCGGCTCGCCCCGCACCTCGTGAAGCCGGTGCCCTTCCTGTATCCCTTGCAGCACAAGGGCTGGGAGCGGCTGTACGCGGGCTCGGGCGTCGCGCTGTACGACGCGATGTCGGTCTCCAGCGGGCACGGGCGGGGTCTGCCGGTGCACCGGCACCTGTCGCGGGGGCGCGCGCTGCGGGTGGCTCCGGCACTGCGCAAGGACGCGCTGGTGGGAGCCCTGCAGTACTACGACGCCCAGATGGACGACGCGCGGTACGTCACCACGCTGGTGCGGACGGCCGCGGCGTACGGGGCGCACTGCGCCAACCGGGCGAGGGTGATCGGCTTCCTGCGCGAGGGCGAACGGGTGGTCGGCGCGCGGGTGCAGGACGTGGAGGGCGGCGGGGAGTACGCCATCCGGGCGAAGCAGGTCGTGAACGCGACCGGGGTGTGGACGGACGACACCCAGGCGCTGATCGGGGAGCGCGGGCAGTTCCACGTACGGGCCTCGAAGGGCATCCACCTGGTCGTGCCGAAGGACCGGATCCATTCGAGCACCGGGCTGATCCTGCGGACCGAGAAGTCGGTGCTGTTCGTCATCCCGTGGGGGCGGCACTGGATCGTGGGGACCACGGACACCGACTGGGACCTGGACAAGGCGCACCCGGCGGCGTCGAGCGCGGACATCGACTACCTGCTGGAGCGCGTGAACTCGGCGCTGGCGGTGCCGCTGACGCGTGATGACGTCCAGGGCGTGTACGCGGGCCTGCGGCCGCTGCTGGCCGGCGAGTCGGACGCGACGAGCAAGCTCTCGCGCGAGCACACGGTGGCGCACCCGGTGCCCGGGCTGGTGGTGGTGGCGGGCGGCAAGTACACGACGTACCGGGTCATGGCGAAGGACGCGGTCGACGAGGCCGTGCACGGGCTGGACCAGCGGGTGGCGGAGTGCGTGACGGAGGACGTGCCGCTGGTGGGGGCGGAGGGGTACCGGGCGCTGTGGAACGGGCGGGCGAGGATGGCCGCCCGGACGGGGCTTCATGTGGTGCGGGTGGAACACCTGTTGAACCGCTTCGGGTCCCTGACGGAGGAACTGCTGGACCTGATCGCCGCCGATCCGGGACTGCGCGAGCCGGTGTCCGGGGCGGACGACTACCTGCGGGCGGAAATCGTGTACGCGGCTTCGCACGAGGGGGCGCGGCACCTGGACGACGTGCTGACGCGGCGGACGCGGATCTCGATCGAGACCTTCGACCGGGGGACGCGGTCGGCGCGGGAATGCGCGGAATTGATGGCTCCGGTGCTGGGGTGGGACGAGCAGCAGATCAAGAAGGAAGTGGAACACTACGAGAAGCGGGTCCAGGCGGAGCGGGAGTCCCAGCGCCAGCCGGACGACCAGACGGCGGATGCGGCGCGGCTGGGGGCGCCCGACATCGTTCCGTTGTAACTCCGGTATGCGGGAAGGGGAACCGCAGACCCGGGGGGCCCGTCCGTTGCGGAGTGAGGAACAATGAGGGTTCTGCCGGGGCGGGTTACAGCGGGCCCCGGACGCCGGGTCGCTCAGCCGCTGGGGCAGGCGGAGCAGCGGCAGGATCGCAGAGGGGACGCATGTCGAAGCCGGAGCACACCGAGTCACCTGCCGGGGCGCCTGCCGGTACGCCTGCGGCGAAGCCTGACGGTGCGGAGCCGGGGGCTGCGCCTGCGCCTGCGCCTGCGGCGAAGCCTGAGGGTGCGGAGCCGGGGGCTGCGGCTGCGCCGGAGCCCGTGGATGCCGGGGTGTCTGCGGAGCCTGACGATGCGAAGCCTGCGGCTGCGAAGCCCGGGTTGAGTAAGGGCGAGCGTGTGCCCGTGGCGAAGGCCGGGTTGAGCAAGGGCGGGCGTGTGCCCGTGGCGAAGGCCGAGCCGGAGGACGCGAAACCGGAGCTGGGCAAGGCCGAGCCCGAGGACGCCCGGCCGGTGGCTGCGAAGCCGGCGCTGGGCAAGGCCGCGCCTGAGGCCAAGCCCGTGGCCGATGCCGAGCCTGCGGTCAAGGCCGACGCCGACGCCGAGCCTGCGGGCAAGGCCGAGCCGGTGGCCGACGCCGAGCCTGCGGTCAAGGCCAAGCCGGTGGCCGACGCCGAGCCTGCGGTCAAGGCCAAGGTCAAGGCCAAGCCGGTGGCCGACGCCGAGCCTGCGGGCAAGGCCAAGCCTGAGGCTGTGCCCGTGGCCAAGGCCGCGCCTGCGGGCAAGCCTGACGTCGCGTCTGCCGCGAAGGCACCTGCGAAGGCGGGCGAAGGGGTCAATCCCGTCGTCGAGAAGGCCGACGCCATGGCGGCTGCCGTCAAGGCCGCGGCGGCGAAGGCGGCAGCGGAGGGGCAGGACGAGGGGCGGCTGCTGGCCGGGCGCTACCGGCTGCGGGCCGTGCTCGGCAAGGGCGGCATGGGCACCGTCTGGCGGGCCCAGGACGAGACCCTGGGCCGGACGGTCGCCGTCAAGGAGCTCCGCTTCAGCACCGGGGTCGACGAGGACGAGAAGCGCCGCCTCATCACCCGTACTCTCCGCGAGGCCAAGGCCATTGCCCGGATCCGCAGCGGCGGCGCCGTCACCGTCTACGACGTCGTCGACGAGGACGGCCGGCCGTGGATCGTCATGGAGCTCATCGAGGGCCCCTCGCTCGCCGAGTTCGTACGGGAGAACGGTCCGCTGACCCCCCGTCGCGCCGCCGAGGTCGGCCTCGCCGTGCTCGACGTGCTCCGCGCCGCCCACGGCCAGGGCATCCTGCACCGCGACGTCAAGCCCTCCAACGTGCTCATCGCCGGCAACGGCCGTGTCGTCCTCACCGACTTCGGCATCGCGCAGGTCGAGGGCGACCCCTCCGTCACCTCCACCGGCATGCTCGTCGGCGCCCCCTCCTACATCTCCCCCGAGCGCGCCCGCGGCCAGAAGCCCGGCCCGCCCGCCGACATGTGGTCGCTCGGCGGCCTGCTGTACGCCTCCGTCGAGGGAGTGCCCCCATACGACAAGGGGTCCGCGCTCGCCACCCTCACCGCGGTGATGACCGAGCCCGTGGACCCGCCGAAGAACGCCGGCCCGCTGGTCGAGGTCATCTACGGCCTGCTGGTCAAGGACCCCGCGCTGCGGCTCGACGACGCCCGGGCGCGGGCCCTGCTCACCGCCGTGGTCAACGCGCCCGAGCCCGTGCCGGCCCCGGCGGTCCCGGCCGCCGCCGAGGAGACCCGGCAGATATCCCTCGCGGACGCCAAGGCTGCGGCGGACAAGGCCTCCGCCGAGAAGACCGCCGAGAAGACCGCCGAGAAGACCGCCGAGAAGACCGCCGAGAAGGCCACCGAGAAGGCGGCGAAGAAGGAGCGCGAACGCCGTGAGCGCGAGCAGCGCGAACGCGCCCGCGCCGCACTGAAGTCGGCCCGCAAGGCGGCCACGGCCGCGGCGGCCACGACGGCCGTCTCGGCCGCCGAGCCGCCGAAGGCCAAGCCGTCCCCCGTCGCGGCGCCGCTCACCGACGTCATGCCGCGCCGCACCATCGCGCTGGCGATAGCCGCCGTGGTCGTGGTCCTGGCCGTGGTCGGCTCGCTGATCGCCTACGCCATGAGCGACGACGACAAGGGCGCCAAGAACGAGGGCAAGGGCGGCCAGCCCACCCCGGCCGCCTCCGCCCCGCAGAACTCGGGCGGGGGCGAGCAGCCTTCTCCGAAGCCCTCGGGGAACACCGGTGACGCGGCCGGCAACGGCAGCGCGGGTACCGGCGCCGGTACCGGTACCACCACGGGTACGGGCGGCGAGCCCGGCCAGGGCCAGCAGCCCCCGGCCGCCAGCGCGGGACAGGGCGCCACCTCCGGGGGAGCGGGCGGCGCCGTCCCGGCCGGATTCGCCCTGGTACAGGACTTCGGGTTCCACTTCTCGATGGTGATGCCCGAGGGCTTCAAGCACCTGGAGACGGCCGGCAAGAACTCGGGTGCCATCTACAGCCGGGCCAAGGACTTCCCGAAGATCCAGGTCGACTACAACGCCAAGCCCGGCGACGACGCGCGCGCCGCCTGGCTCCAGCTCGCCCCCGCCGTGGCCGGCAGCAGCAGGGCGTACAAGAAGATCCGCATAGACACCGTGGAGTACAAGGGCTACCCGACCGTCGCGGACTGGGAGTTCGAGCGCGAGGAGAACGGCACCACGATCCGGGTGCTCAACCGCGGGTTCAGGGTGGACGCCACGCACGGCTACGCCATCATGATCAGCTGCGCCGCCGACCAGTGGGACGGCCCCCAGTGCACCCAGATGCGCAACATCGCCTTCGAGACCTTCCAGCCGCTCGGCTGACCCCGGGACGCGGGCGGCTCCGGCGACGTATCGTGTCAGCGGGGCCATGGGGGGCCCACGCACTCGGGGGAGGCGATGTGGAGGAGTACGCGGGCCGGATCCTGGCCGGCCGTTACCGTCTGCCGCTGCCCCCGTCCGACGCGTACGAGCTGGTCGAGACCCGGGCCTTCGACACGCGCACCGGGCAGGAAGTCCTGGTCCGGCAGGTGCCGTTACCGGAGGTCGTGGACGCCGAGCTGATGGACGGGCAGCGGCCCGTCCCGGCGGCGGCGCGCCGCTCGCCCGCGGACCTGCCGGCCGTGCGGCGCGCGATCGAGGCGGCGCAGGCGGCGGCCTCGATTCCGGACCATCCCCGGCTGGACCAGGTCTTCGACGTCTTCGCCGAGGGCGAGTCGCTGTGGATAGTGAGCGAACTGGTCCCGGCCCGGCCGCTGGCCGCCCTGATAGCCGATGAACCGCTCAGCCCCTACAGGGCGGCTGAGGTGGCGTCGGACGTGCTGACCGCGCTGCGCGTGCTGCACGCACACGGCTGGACGCACCGGAACATCACCGTCCGGACCGTGCTGGTGTGCGATGACGGCCGGGTCGTGCTGACGGGCCTGGCGGCCGGAGCGGCGGAAGAGGCCCTGTGCGGCTACGACCCCGTACCGAACTCCGCCGATCCCGACGGCGCGGGTGGCTGGGGAACGGCTCCCGCCCCGACCCCGCGGCCCGCCACTGCCCCGACTCCGGGGCCGGGCACGGTCCCGACGGCCGCCCCCGCCCCCGAACCCGCCCCGGAGAACTCCGCCGGGTACGCCCCGCTCGTGGCTCCCGGGTACGACACCGGGCCCCGGTACACCGATCACATCACCCCGGGCCGTCCCCAGGACCGGACCGACCTCCAGGCCGCCGCGCGGGCCGGGGCCATCGCCGCCTACCGGGCCGGGGCACGGGCAGCCGCCGCCAAGGTCGGCGAGCAGCGCCAGAGCGGTCCCATCGTCGTGCCGGAGCAGAGGCCGCAGGGGTCGACCCTCCCGCAGGGGTACTCGTACCCGTACGGCGGCCCGGAGGGCTCCTCCGCTCCCTGGCACGGCGCGACCCCCCGCAACCGCCCGGCGCTGCCCGCCTCGCAGGAGCCGGACCCGCAGGAACCGCCGGAGCCGGACGACCGGCAGGCCCCGGCGGAGCAGGAGCCCCGGCCGGCGGCAGAGCCCGCGCCCGCCCCGGCGGCGTGGAGCCGGGCCGAACCCCCGGCGGCGCCCGCGCTGCCCGCCCGGCTCGCCCTGCCCCAGGGCTACCGCCAGGCCGAGGCCCCGGACCGGCCGGCCCCGGCGCCGGCCGCCGCCGACGGGCCACGGCCTGCCGTGGCCGGACCCGCCCCCGCCGCGGGCGCCCCGGCCGGGCCCCGGACCGGGCTGGACGCCGAGCGGGCGCGCCAGACGCGTATGGCCGTCGTCGGCGCGGTCACCGAGCGGTGGGCTCCCGAGCAGGCCGGCCCCGTCCTCGGGCACTGGCAGCTGGCGCCCCCCGTCGGGCCCGCCACCGATCTGTGGGCGCTCGGCGCGCTGCTGTACCGCGCGGTGCAGGGGCACGCCCCGTACCCCGAGGACAGCGTCGCCGAGCTCGTCGAGCTGGTCTGCGCCGAACCGCCCGCCTTCGCGGAGGAGTGCGGGGCGCTCCGCCCGGTCGTGGAGTCGCTGCTGCGTCAGGACCCGACCGAGCGGCCCGACTTCGAGGAGCTCCGCGGCTGGCTGCGTTCGCTCGTACGGTCGGCCCCCGAGCCGGAAGCCGGCTTCGGGGTGCTTCCCATGCCGGAGGCGGATCCCGCGCGCCTGCCCGTCGTACGCCGCCGCGGCGAGGTCCACGGGCGGCACCGGAATCCCGCGGCCCCCCGAAAGCCGCGCGCCCTCGGCCGGACCCTGCTCGTCGGCGTCCTGCTCCTGCTGGCCGGGACGGTGGCGTACGCGATGCTGTTCATGCCCCGGTCCGGTGCTCCGGAGCAACAGGGCGACGCCCGGGGGAGCAGCGCGCAGCCGCAGTCGAAGCCGAGCCCTTCGCAGGTTCCCACCGGCACGCCCGAGTCCAGGCCCGCGCCGCAGACGACCGCGCCCGCCGGGTCACCGGCCGCCCCCGCTTCCGCCCCGCCCGGCTACACCATCCAGCAGGACCCCGAGCACTTCGAGATCGCCGTGCCCAACGGCTGGGAGCGGCGCGGGATCAACGAGGCCGGCCAGGTGCGGTACACGGACGGGGCGTTCGTACTGACCGTGGTCCCCGGCCGGGACAAGGTCCAGGGCAACCCGGACCCGGCGGCGTACCAGAAGGACAAGGAGCCGGAGCTGACCCCGTACCGCACCTCCACCTGGTCGACCGTCGGGGACGTCAAGACCACGAAGGTGGGCCAGCAGCTGCAGGCCACGGGCCGCTACACGTGGATCGACGGGACCGGTCGCAACGTCTACGCCCGCAATTTCGTCGTCGCGCTGGGCGGCAGCTACCACGTCGTCCTGGTCACGGGCCCGGAGGACGAGCAGTCCAAGGTCACCGAGGACTTCGAGAAAGCCACGGCGAGTTACAAGTCGGGCGGTTGAGCGGATACTGACGACGGATCAGTACGGCGATTGCGTCACAGTGCCGTCTTTCGGCGGCCGGGCGGTTCCGGCAGCCCCCGTGGGCTCCGTAATCTGGCCTGAAGTGCAGAGAGCGGCGGGATTTCGTGGAACAGCAGACAGGTGGGGGCGCCGTGCTGGCGGGCCGGTACAGGCTCGTCGAGCCGATCGGCCGCGGCGGCATGGGCAAGGTGTGGCGCGCGCATGACGAGCTGCTCCACAGGACCGTCGCGGTCAAGGAACTGACGGCGGGTCTGTACGTCTCCCAGGCCGACCGGGACGTCATGCACGCCCGGACGCAGAAGGAGGCGCGGGCCGCGGCGCGGATCCAGCATCCGGCGGTGGTGACCGTGCACGACGTGCTGGAGCACGACGACCGGCCGTGGATCGTCATGGAGTACATCGACGGCCCGTCCCTCGCGGACGCGGCCAAGGCGGCCGGGCGGATCGAGCCCCGCGAGGCGGCCCGGATCGGGCTGCACGTGCTGGGCGCGCTGCGCGCCGCGCACGCGGTCGGCGTACTGCACCGGGACGTGAAGCCGGGCAACGTGCTGCTGGCCAAGGACGGCCGCGTGCTGCTCACGGACTTCGGGATCGCCGCGATCGAGGGCGACTCCTCGATCACGCGGACCGGCGAGATCGTCGGCTCCATCGACTACCTGGCTCCCGAGCGGGTCACCGGCGGGATCCCCGACCCGTCCTCGGACCTGTGGTCGCTGGGCGCCACCCTCTACACGGCGGTGGAGGCCCGCTCGCCGTTCCGCCGTACGTCGCCCATCTCCAGCCTGCAGGCCGTGGTGAACGACGAGCCGCCGGCGCTGCGCCAGGCCGGGGCCCTGGGGCCGGTCATCACGGCCCTGCTGCGCAAGGATCCGGTGGAGCGTCCCTCGGCCGTGGAGGCCGAGCGGATGCTGCTGGAGGCGATGGAGGGCCGGGAGCCGAAGGCGGCGCAGGCGTACGTGCCGACGCGCTCGGTGACCCAGGACGAACTGGCCCCGGCGCAGGAACCTTCCGCCGAGCCGGCTGCGCCGGCGGAGCGCGCACAGACGGCCGCTCAGGCGGTCGCACAGACGACCTCGCAGACGGCCCCGCTGCCGGAACCCGCCCAGACCGCGCCGGTACCCGCCCCCGCGGCCCCGGCGAACGGCTGGCTCAAGCGGGCCGCGGGCATCGCCCTGGTGGCGGCGCTGCTCGGCGGCGGCGGTGTGTTCGGGGCGCTCAAGTACACCGGTGACTGGGGGAGCGACGGCGCGGACAAGAACGTCAGCGCCCCCGACGCGAACCCCGAGGGGGCCGTCCCGCCGGCCGGCTGGACCAAGGTCACCGACCCCATCGGCGGCTTCACCCTGTTCGTCCCGGACGGCTGGACGCGCCAGGCGAACGGCGACCAGATCGACTACACCCCGGACAACGGAAAGCACTTCATCCGGATCGCCGCCGACTCCACCCCGGACTACAAGGACCCGTACGCGCACCTGCTCGACCTGGAGCAGCAGGTGCAGAAGCGGACGGACTACAAGAAGCAGTGGCTGAGCCAGAACACCTTCCGGGACAGCACCCGGGCCGCTCTCTGGGACTTCAGCTGGACGGAGAAGCAGAACCACCCCGGTCCGCGCCGGGCCAAGGAGCAGATGTACATCGACCCGGACGGCACGGAGTACGCCATCTACATGTCGAGCCCGGCCGCCGACTGGGCCACGACCCAGCAGCAGTTCGACATCGTGCTCAGCGGCTGGGAGCCGCCCGCCAGGAAGCCCTGATTCCGGCATCCTGCCAGCGATCACTGGCGGAAATGACAAAATCCGGTTACCGGCGGGTACCCAAAGGCTGTCCGGCGCAATACGCTCACCGGCATGACGGACTCGCAGGCCCCGGCCCCCCTCCGCACCGCACCGGCACCCACCAACCCGGTCGCCCCCGCCCCGGCCGGTGCCCGCACCGCCGCCGATGTGGTGACCCCCGACCTGGTCGCCCGGCTGACCCGCGGAGTGCTCGGCTCCGGGCGCACCGCCAACCACACCCCCTTCACCGGGGACCGGCTGGCGGAGCTCCCCGAGGCCACCCCCGAGGACGTGGCCGAGGCCTTCGACCGGGCCCGCGCCGCCCAGCCCGCCTGGGCGGCCGTCCCCGTCGCCAAGCGGGCGGCCGTGCTCCTGCGCTTCCACGACCTGGTCCTGGACCGGCAGGCCGAGGTCCTCGACCTGATCCAGCTGGAGACCGGCAAGGCCCGCCTGCACGCCCACGAGGAGGTCCAGGCGGTCGCCGTCGCCGCCCGCCACTACGGCCGCAAGGCCCCCTCGTACCTGCGTCCCAAGGGCCACACGGGCGCCATGCCCACCCTCACCAAGGTCACCGAGCTGCGCCAGCCGCGCGGGGTCGTCGGCCAGATCGCCCCCTGGAACTACCCCCTGGAGCTGTCGGTCGGCGACGCCCTGCCCGCCTTCGTGGCGGGCAACGCGCTCGTCATGAAGCCCGACACCGAGACCGCCCTGACCGCCCTGTGGGCGCGCGACCTGCTGATCGAGGCCGGGCTCCCCGCCGAGGTCTTCCAGATCGTCCTCGGCGAGGGGCCGGTCGTCGGCCCCGAGGTGGTCCGCCGCGCCGACTACGTCTCCTTCACCGGCTCCACCCGCACCGGCCGCGAGGTCGCCCGGGGCGCGGCCGACCGGCTCGTCGGGGTCTCCCTCGAACTCGGCGGCAAGAACGCCATGCTCGTTCTGCACGACGCCGACGTGGAGAAGGCCGCCGCGGGCGCCGTCCGCGCCTGCTTCTCCTCCGCGGGCCAGCTGTGCATCTCCATCGAGCGGCTCTACGTCCACGCCTCGATCGCCGACGCGTTCGTCGAGCGCTTCGCCGCCCGCACCAAGGCCATGCGGCTCGGCAGCTCGCTGGCCTACGGCGCCGACATGGGCTCCCTGGTCGGCGAACGCCAGCTGGAGACCGTACAGCGGCACGTGGACGAAGCCGTCGCCAAGGGCGCCACCCTCGTCGCCGGCGGCACCGCCCGCCCCGACATCGGCCCGCTCTTCTACGAGCCCACCATCCTCGACGGCGTCGAGACGCCCATGGCGGTGTGCGGCGAGGAGACCTTCGGCCCGGTCGTCTCCGTCTACCGCTTCACCGACGAGGACCAGGCCATCGCGGAGGCCAACGCCACCGCCTACGGCCTGAACTCCAGCGTCTGGACCAAGGACGCCCGCCGCGGCCACTCCGTCGCGGCCCGCCTGCGCACCGGCACCGTCAACATCAACGAGGGCTACGCCCCCGCCTACGGCAGCGCCCAGGCGCCCATGGGCGGCATGAAGGACTCCGGCCTCGGCCGCCGCCACGGCTCCGAGGGCATCCTCAAGTACACCGAGGCCCAGACCGTCGCCCACCAGCGGCTGCTCCCGATGGCGCCCTCGCTGGGCATGGACGACGAGAAGTACGCGGCGTTCATGACCCGCAGCCTCAAGATCATGAAGGCCCTCCGACTGCGCTAAGGGGTATCCGTGTCGCACGACGACGCATCCGACGCATCCGACTCCGCCGACGCGTCCGACGCCGCATACGACTACGACGTCATCGTCATCGGATCGGGCTTCGGCGGCTCGGTCTCGGCCCTGCGCCTGACCGAGAAGGGGTACCGGGTCGGCGTCCTGGAGGCAGGGCGCCGGTTCACCCGCGAGAGCCTGCCGAAGAACAGCTGGGACCTGCGGAACTACCTGTGGGCCCCGGCCCTCGGGCTCTACGGGATCCAGCGGATCCACCTGCTCGGCAACGTCATGGTGCTCGCGGGCGCCGGCGTGGGCGGCGGCTCGCTCAATTACGCCAACACCCTGTACGTCCCGCCCACCGCCTTCTTCGAGGACCGGCAGTGGGCGTCCATCACCGACTGGCGCGCCGAACTCGCCCCGTACTACGACCAGGCCCAGCGGATGCTCGGCGTGCGCCTCAACCCGACCATGACCCCCTCCGACGTCCACCTCAAGGCGGCCGCCGAGAAGATGGGCGTGGCGGACTCCTTCCACATGGCCCCGGTCGGCGTCTTCTTCGGAGACGGCGACGACGCCGAGGGCCACGCGAAGGTCCGGCCCGGCGAGGAGGCCCCCGACCCGTACTTCGGCGGCGCCGGCCCCGCCCGCAAGGCCTGCACCGAATGCGGCGAGTGCATGACCGGCTGCCGGCACGGCGCGAAGAACACCCTGAACGAGAACTACCTGCACCTCGCCGAGCGCGCCGGCGCCGTCATCCACCCCATGACGACCGTCACCGCCCTGGCCGACCACCCCGAGGGCGGCTACCGCGTCCGCACGGTCCCCACCGACGGCCGCCGCCGGGGCAGGGCCAAGGTGCTGCGCGCCCGCCACGTGGTCGTCGCGGCGGGAACGTACGGCACGCAGACCCTGCTGCACACGATGAAGGACCGCGGGGAGCTCCCGCGCCTGTCCGACCGGCTCGGGGAACTGACCCGGACCAACTCCGAGGGCCTGGTCGGCGCGCAGACCGACGACCGCCGCTACCGCAAACGGCACGGCGCAGGCCCCGGCAAGGAGCAGCGCGCCGACTTCACCCGGGGCGTGGCGATCACCTCCTCCGTGCACCCCAACGCCGACACCCACATCGAGCCGGTCCGCTACGGCAAGGGCTCCAACGCCATGGGGTTCATGACCGTCCTCCAGGTCCCCCACAGCAGGCACCGGGTCCGCGCCTGGCTGGCCAGGACCGCGAAGAACCCGCTCCAGCTGGCCCGCTCGCTGTCGAACCGGCGCTGGTCGGAGCGGACCATCATCGGCCTGGTCATGCAGTCGCTGGACAACTCCCTGACCACGTACCGCAAGCCCGGCGGGATCGGGAAGGGCCTGCTCACAGCCCGCCAGGGCCACGGCGCCCCCAATCCGGTCCAGATCGCGGAGGCCACGCAGGCCGCGACCCTGCTGGCCGAGGAGATCAACGGCTTCCCGGGCAGCAACATCGGCGAGCTGATGGGGACCCCGCTGACCGCGCACTTCCTCGGTGGCTGCCCGATCGGGGCATCGGCGCAGGAGGGCGTGGTGGACCCGTACCACCGGCTCTACGGGCACCCGGGCATCTCGGTGGTCGACGGCTCGGCCGTCTCCGCGAACCTCGGAGTCAATCCGTCGCTGACGATCACGGCACAAGCGGAGCGCGCGATGTCGTACTGGCCGAACAAGGGCGAGCAGGATCCGCGGCCCGGGCAAGGGGCGGCGTACGTACCCCTGGAGGCGGTGGAGCCGGCCCGTCCGGCGGTCCCGAAGGAGGCTTTCGGCGCCCTGCGCTTGCCGTTCCTGGCGGTTCCCGAGATTCCGCCCCGCCGGTCATGACAGCGGCGGGTACCGCGCTCCCCCTCCGAGCGCGGTACCCGCCGCGGTACATAGGTGACAGATGTTCAGCCTTGAAGGTTGTACCGGAATCCGTCGGGCCGGGCTGTGGCGTCGATCACACGGTGAAGTGTGCAACTGCTACTGATCTTCGGCAGTCAACGGCTGCATGAGAAAGCGCATCTCCTTGCTGGCTGCCTGTGGCCTCGCGGCCGTCGCGCTGGCCACCACCCCCGCACACGCAGCGGACCCCGAATTCCGGCTGGCCGGCCCGGCCGAGACCGGCCTGCGCCCCCACCCCGGCGCCGGCGGCGAACCGCAGAAGACCTCGGTCGGGTTCCGGATCTTCAACGACACCGCCAAGACGTTCGACCGACAGAGCACCTTCACGATCGACCTGACCCCCCTCAAGGGCGTCGCCGACGTCACGCTCGCCGAGCACCAGAGCTCGGACTGCACGCTCACCGCCACCGCCGTGACCTGCAAGCGCTGGGCGCTCTGGACGGGCGACTCCACCGTCGTGGACCTGAACCTCCGCGCGGCCAAGGACAGCAAGGCCGGCGCGACCGCGGACCTGACGGTGACCGGCAAGGCCGAGGGCGCCGCCATCAAGGCCACCACCACCAAGGTGCGGGTCGGCGGCCCCGACCTGGTGATGGAGCCCGCTGCGCTCAAGGCGGAGCAGAAGCCGGGCGACAGGCAGACCCTGCCGATCGTCTTCGCCAACCAGGGCACGGAGTCCGTCCAGGGCGTGGTGCTCGAAATGCGCACCACGCACGGCATCGGCCTGGTGGAGCAGTACGGCAACTGCTCCTACTCGCAGGACACGGGCGCCGGCCAGCCGTTGAACACGGGCTGGACCACGGTGCAGTGCCTGCTCGAAGGCGAGTACGAGGCGGGCAAGATCTACGGGGTGGACGGCCCGCTGACCCTCAAGGCCGCCCCGCACGCCTTCGCCGACGTGCTCACCTACGCGGTGTACGCGAACGGCGAGCAGCCGAAGGCCGAGAAGCTCCGCAAGCCCCCCGCCGGCAAGCAGCTGACCGCGAAGGCGCGGGCGCCCAAGGCCTCCGCGCAGGCGGTGGACCTCGACCCCTGGAACAACTTCCAGGAGTTCGACTTCGCGACGAAGAACACCGCCGACCTCGTGGCCGCGCCCGTGTCCCTCAAGGGCAGGGCCGGCGAGACGGTGCGGGCCGACTTCGGCTTCCGCAACAACGGCCCGGCGTGGGTGGCCCACCTGCGTTCCGCTGAGGACGTCGCCCGCACGGACATCGTGATCCCGGCGGGCGCGAAGGTCACCAAGGTGCCGGCCCGCTGCCAGGCGGTCAACGCCGACGGCACCCAGCGCGAGCAGGCCCTCGGCGCGCCGCGCTACTTCTGCTCCACCGGACACGTCGTGGGGGAGAGGGAGAACTTCGCCTACCCGTTCGAGCTGAAGATCGAGACGGTCGTCGAGGACGCCAAGGGCTCCGTCTCGGTCGGCCAGTGGACGCCCGGTGGCACCCAGCCCCAGCGGTGGGACCCGAACCACGCCAACAACAAGGCGGCTCTCGTGATCAACGCGAAGGGCGGCGGCACCACGCCGAGCCCGACGCCCACGGCCTCGGCCACCCCGAGCGCCTCGGCCACCCCGACGGCGACCGCCTCGCCGACCCCGGTCGGCGGCACCGGCGCGACGGCGAACGGCGGCCTGGCCTCCACCGGCACCTCGGCCGAGGCGATCGCCTTCGGCGGCGCGGCGCTGGTGGCCGCCGGCGGCGCCCTGGTCCTGGCGTTCCGCCGCAAGGCGGCCGGGCACGCGTAACCCGTGCGCGGGTGACCTCGTCCGCGGGTGACCCCGTCCGCGCGCGATCGCGTCCGCGGGTGACCCCGGTCGCGGAAGCGGACGCGTGACGACGCAGAACGGCCGGCCCGGGGCGTCCCAGGGCCGGCCGTCCTCCAAGGGGTGACCGGGCTGCTGTCCCCTGCCGTCCGGTCACGCGAAGGAGCGAGGTCCCACGACGCGCGCTCCACGGGGCGCACGTCTCATCGCTCCAGCGGAGCCACGCGTGGTGATGCGGTCCCGCGGCTGGCTGCCGCGGACATCCTCACCAACGAAGGGCCGCGGGGGCGGTCACGGTCCGTACGAGTGACGAACAGCCGTCACACGCGGCCCCGGCACAGCTCCAGCACCGTCATGGCGAGGGCGGTGCCGGGCTTCCCGAGAGCATCGCTCCAATGGGAGAGCACCTCCATCTCGCGGGACAGGTGCACGCGGCGCCCGCCCGACGAGATCCGGGCCTCCTGGATGACCGTGGAGACGGCCATCCGCTCCTGGATCAGGCCGATGATCCGGTCGTCGATGGCGTCGATGCGCATCCGGGAGTCGGCGATCAGCTGCTCGGGGGTGGTGGTGATCGTGGTCATGGTCATCTCTCCTGTCGGGTGGGGCCCGCAGGTCCGGAGAAACGCCAGAGCGCCCCGGTCCTGTCGGACCGGGGCGCTCTGGGAAGTCAGCGGCTCAAGCGAGCATCACGAGGACCCATGGCGACCGGACCGGCCGGTGCCATAGGTAAAGAGGAAGCTCAGCTGCTTGCGCATGGAACGGATTATTACCTTCCGTCGCCCTCCCGGCCAAGCCGATTCAGATGGTGAGACGAAGAGGGGCCTACGTCCCCCGTTAGAATCGACAAAACAGCCACCTCTTCCGCCGGAAGGCCGCCCCGTGCCAGAAGCACCCTCCGCCGCCCACGACAGCGCCCCGGACACGGTTCTCGTCGTCGACTTCGGCGCCCAGTACGCCCAGCTCATCGCCCGCCGCGTCCGCGAGGCACGGGTCTACAGCGAGATCGTGCCGAGCTCGATGCCCGTCGACGAGATGCTGGCCAAGAACCCCAAGGCGATCATCCTCTCCGGCGGTCCGTCCTCCGTGTACGAGGAGGGCGCCCCGCAGCTCGACCGCGCGATCTTCGAGGCCGGCGTCCCCGTCTTCGGCATGTGCTACGGCTTCCAGCTGATGGCGGTCACCCTCGGCGGCCGGGTCGACAACACCGGTGCCCGCGAATACGGCCGCACCCCGCTGGCCGTCTCCAAGGCCGGCTCCACCCTCTTCGAGGGCACCCCCGAGAACCAGTCGGTGTGGATGTCGCACGGAGACGCCTGCTCCGCCGCCCCCGAGGGCTTCACCGTCACCGCGTCGACGAACGTCGTCCCGGTCGCGGCCTTCGAGAACGACGAGAAGAAGCTGTACGGCGTGCAGTACCACCCCGAGGTGATGCACTCCACGCACGGCCAGCAGATCCTGGAGCACTTCCTCTACCGCGGCGCGGGCCTCGCCCCCACCTGGACCACCGGCAACATCGTCGAGGAGCAGGTCGCGGCGATCCGCGAGCAGGTCGGCGACAAGCGCGCCATCTGCGGCCTCTCCGGCGGCGTGGACTCGGCGGTCGCCGCGGCCCTCGTGCAGAAGGCCATCGGCTCGCAGCTGACCTGCGTCTACGTCGACCACGGCCTGATGCGCAAGGGCGAGACCGAGCAGGTCGAGAAGGACTTCGTCGCCGCCACCGGTGTCCAGCTGAAGGTCGTCGACGCGCAGGAACGCTTCCTGAACGCGCTCGCCGGCGTCTCCGACCCGGAGACCAAGCGCAAGATCATCGGCCGCGAGTTCATCCGCGTCTTCGAGCAGGCCCAGGCCGAGATCATCGCCGAGGCCGAGGGCGGCCCGGCGGTGGCCTTCCTGGTGCAGGGCACCCTGTACCCGGACGTCGTCGAGTCCGGCGGCGGCACCGGCACCGCGAACATCAAGTCCCACCACAACGTGGGCGGGCTCCCCGACGACATCGAGTTCGAGCTCGTCGAGCCGCTGCGCCAGCTGTTCAAGGACGAGGTCCGGATGGTCGGCCAGGAGCTCGGCCTGCCGGACGAGATCGTCCAGCGCCAGCCCTTCCCGGGCCCCGGCCTCGGCATCCGCATCGTCGGCGAGGTCACCAAGGAGCGCCTGGACCTGCTGCGCGAGGCCGACGCCATCGCCCGCCACGAGCTGACCGCGGCCGGCCTGGACCGCGAGATCTGGCAGTGCCCGGTCGTCCTGCTCGCGGACGTCCGCAGCGTCGGCGTCCAGGGCGACGGCCGCACCTACGGTCACCCGATCGTGCTGCGCCCCGTCTCGTCCGAGGACGCGATGACCGCGGACTGGACGCGCATGCCGTACGAGGTGCTGGCGCGGATCTCCACCCGCATCACCAACGAGGTGCCGGAGGTGAACCGGGTGGTCCTGGACTGCACGAGCAAGCCCCCGGGCACCATCGAGTGGGAGTAGTCCCCACCACCGCCTGAAACGAAGCCGCCGCTCCCTCCGGAGCGGCGGCTTCGTCGTATGTATGGCCACTTCGCGGGGGCGCCGGTACTTTGCGCCGCGACCCGAAGGCGACCGTAGGCGACCGTAAGGAGGGCCCCATGCCGGACCGGCCCGTACCCGTGCCCGTGGAGCGGCTCGGTTTCGAGATGCCGCCCGTGCACGACACCGCCGAGGCGGCGCGCGCCCACCGCAAGGAGCGGCTCGCCGGGGCGCTGCGGCTGCTGGGCCGGCTGGGGTACGAGGACGGGGTGGCCGGGCAGGTCACCGCTCGGGATCCCGAGTTCGAGGACTGCTACTGGGTGAACCCCTTCGGGCAGCCCTTCGCCGCGCTCACCGCCGGCGACCTGCTGCTGGTCGACGGGGACGGGCGGGTGCTCCGTGGGGAGCGCCGGGTCAACGAGCTGGCCTTCGCCGTGCACGCGGCGGTCCACCGGGAGCGCCCCGAGGTGGTGTCCGTGGTGCGCGCGCAGGCCCCGTACGGCCGTGCCCTCGCGGCCCTCGGCGAGCTGCTGGCGCCGATCACCGAGGAGGCCTGCGCCTTCTACGAGGACCACGCGCTCCTGGACGAGTACGCCGGGGCCGAGGAGGCCGGCCGGATCGCGCTCGCGCTGGGCCCGTACAAGGCGCTGGTCCTGCGCAACCGGGGGCTGCTGACGGTCGGGGACTCGGTGGACGCCGCGCTCTGGTGGTTCGTCGCGGCGGAGCGGGCGGCGCAGGTGCAGCTGATCGCCCGGGCGGCCGGGAAGCCGGTGCCCATCGACCACCGCGCCGCGGTCGCCACCCGCGAGCGGTTCGGGTCCGACCTGGCCGCCTGGGTGAGCTGTCAGCCGCTGCTCCACGACGGGGACACGCCGGTGGCGTCAACATCATGAACCGTTAATCACCTGCTCTGACATCGTGCGCAATCCGGAGCACTGCCGCAGTGGTGCACAATTCGCTGGCATTGCACCGTAGTTCAGAGAGGCGGCACGTTCGTGGCTGTCCAAGAGATGTCCAGAGGTATCCACACCACGGCCTGCACCTGCGAGGAGTGCGCACGTGAGGGCCACCGCCGCGCCGTCGCCGCCTTCTTGGAGAAGCGCGACGAGTTCGCCTCCGGGCTGGGCGTGCCGGCCGCCGTGGCCCACTCGCTCGGCGCCTCCCGCCAGTGGGTCTCCGACGAACTGACCCTGTCGGCCCGTACCGTCGCCGACCGGGGCCGGGAGGCCGGGAACTCCTGGCTGTACCTGTTCTCGCGGCGGGCCGTCCTCGCCGTGTGGATCGCCGCCGGGGTGCTGCTGCTGGTCCAGGTCGCCGCCGCGCTCGGCACCGGCTGGTCCGCGGCGCGCACCGCCGGGCTGCTGGCGGCCGTGGCGCTCGCCGGGCTGCTCACGGTCGCCGCCCGCGCCCAGTCGGTGCGCGGCGGGCTGCTGGCCCCACTGGTCGGCGAGGACAACCGGCTGTCCACCTCGAAGGCGGTGCCCAGCGCCTGGGTGGTGCTGACGGCGTTCGCCACGCTGCTGCCCGCGCTGCGGCTGGCCGCCTCGGCGCCGGGGCCCGAGCGGCAGGCGCTGTACGCGGGCCTCGCGCTGGACCGGGCGCTGCCGCTGCTGGCGGTGGTCTCGCTGACGTCGGCGGTGGCGGTGCTCGTACGCCGCGTGGTGTCCGTACGGATCATGGGCCAGCGGCTCCAGAAGCTGCCGGCCGACCGGCCGCGCGGAGTGGACCTGCTGACGGACGACGCGGGCCGCGGGAGCTTCCCGGACGCGCAGTACGTGCTCGTCTCGACGGTGGTGCTGGCCTACGCGGCGGCGTCGCTGGCCCGCTTCCCCGACCGGCTGCCGCAGCTGCCCTGGGCGCTGGCCCTGCTGGTGGCGCTGTCGGCCGCGGTGTACCTGGCGGCGAAGTACGCGGAGGGCACCCGCCCGCTCGTGCTGTCGGTGGTGCGCAGACGGGAGCCCGGGGATCTGGACGCGGCCGTCCGCCCCGGGGACGACATCGAGATCCGCGGCGTGGGCTTCGTGCCGCCCGGGGCGCAGACCCCGGAGATGCTGGCCCGGCTGGTGGTGCGGATCGGGGCGGTGCACGTGCACGTACCGCTGGTCCCGGTGCCGGGCGGGTTCACCAACCCCTCCGACGCCGTGCTGACGGTGCCGGTCCCGGCGGAAGTGGAACCGGGGCGCATCGAGATCCAGGTGGTCACGGCCGCAGGAGTGGAATCCAACCGCTGCACCATCGACGTTGCCGAGTGATCGGGGTACACATGTCCCGTGACCCGAACCGATGTTCTTGAAGCCGAAGCCCCTCGTGACGCGGCGGGACTGCGCGAGCTGGCATCCCGGTACGCGCTGCTGCCCCTGCGGATCTTCCTGGGCGTGACCTTCGTCTACGCCGGGCTGGACAAACTGACCGACTCCGCGTTCCTCTCCGCCAGCGGTGACGGCTCCATCGGCGACCTGATGCGCGGGGTGCGCGACACCTCCGCGATCCCCGCCCTGGTGGACCTGTCGCTGAACGCCCCCGTCGGCTTCGCCGTCGCCCTGGCCATCGGGGAGATCCTGGTGGGCCTCGGGACCCTGGCCGGTCTGCTGACCCGTGTCGCGGCCGTCGGCGGAGCGCTGATCGCGCTCAGCCTGTGGCTCACGGTGTCGTGGGCGGTGACCCCGTACTACTACGGCAACGACCTCCCGTACATGGTTTGCTGGGTGCCCCTCGTGCTGGCCGGAGCACCCTACTGGTCACTGGATGCCCTGATCAGGCGCAGGCGGAGTGCGACCACCTGAGGACGGCACTACCCGAGGTAGGGGGTCTCCCGGTCCTCCAGGAAGTGAGTCAGCCTCAACCGTTGTGTGTGGTGCATGTCCAGCGAGCCGAGGGCTCCAGGCTCCACCCAGCGGAGTTCCAGGGACTCATCTGAGACGGCCAGGGTCCCGCCCACCAAGCGGGCCCGAAAGCACACGTTGAACTGTCGGCGTACCTCTCCGTCGGTGTACGCGATGACGTGCCGGGGGTCGGTGTACGTCCCGACAAGCCCAGTGATCTCCACGTCCAGGCCAGTCTCTTCCTTGACCTCTCGGACGGCCGTTCCGGGCAGACTGTCGGTCATCTCTGTTTGTAAGACCGACCGGCAGTAGGCGTCACTTGAGTCGTCGGGTGGTGGGGCGGGTGTCCCAGCGGTATTGGAGCGTCGCGCGGCGGATGAGCATGCGGAGCGTGACGATCGTGGCGGTGAGGTGCAGGTAGAAGTCCACGACGTTGCCGTTCTTCTCGGTGCAGCGCCGCAGTTTGCCGAAGCCGTTCATCCACGAGTGTGCGCGCTCCACCACCCAGCGTTTCCCGGCTTGGATTGGGGCGGGCACACCCTTGCGGGCGATCTCGACGGTGAAGCCGAACTCCTCCAGCGCGGTCCGGGTCTTCGCGCTGTCGTAGCCGCGGTCCAGGTTGACGTTGACCTGCTCGGGGAGTGGTCCGACCTGGGTTTTCACGGCGTCGAGGGTGGGGATGAGCAGGGGCGAGTCGTGCCGGTTGGCTCCGGCGGAGACCAGGCCGAGCGGAACACCGCGGGCCTCGGCTGCTACCGAGCGTTTCAGGCCCTGCTTGCCGCGGTCGACCGGGGAGCGGCCGGCCTTCTCGCCGCCGCAGGGCGCCTTGGTGATGCAGCCGTCGACCGACAGTTCGTCGAGTTCCAGGCCGATCATGCGGTCGTACGCCTCCAGGGCCAAGGCGTGCAGTTGCTGACATATCCCCAGGTCGGCCCAGTGTCTGACGCGGCGTCGGATAGTGCGGTCGGAGCAGCCGGGACTGGCGATGCGTTCGTAGCCGGAGCCGTGCACGAGGGCAGCGATCACGTGCTCGAAGACGATCCGGTCGGGGAGGCGCGGATTGTGGCAGCCAAGCGGATGGCCGTCCACGTGCGCGGGCAGCAGCGCCGCGAACTGGTCCCACAGGGGTTCGAGCAGGCATGATGGCAGGACAGGCACGAGCCCTCCGGTGATCACTGAGCGTAGAGAACTCCATGATCACTCAGGCTCGTGCCTGCCTTGCGCTCGGGCCGCCGATCACCGACACCCACGGCCCTACTGCCGGTCGGTCTAAGCACTTGTTTGGGCTCCAGTGCACGGAGTTCTTTTGGCTCCGACGGACGTTCGACCGCCGGGCCGGTGATGGGCTGATGCACAGACATGGCCTGCGAGAAGAGGCCGTCAGGGGCTCGGGTGAGCCGTCGACCATCGGTTCGAGGGTGGGGCCAAAAGAAGTCCGTACCCCGGGGCCGGCTCAAGTGCTTACAGACAGTCATCTCCATGCCTCCGCCCGGCAAAGCCCATAGACCGCTGTCTGAGCGCCTCTGAACCAGGATGCGGCCCTTGTCGTCGGTCACCACAGCAGACGCCGCTACAACCATGCTGTTCGGCTCCGGGGCGTCCGGGTCATCGAAGTACTCGATGCGTGCCACTAGCGGACCTCCCGGGCCGTCGACCAGACGGCGTCAAAGCTCTCGGCGTAGGTGTCGAACATGGATCCGCCCTCAACGCGTCGCAGGTGCCACACCGGCGCACCGTACGCGTTAACGCCCCACACGTGGGCATTGACCAGGGCTTGGTCGTCGGCCCTGTAGATCGAGTTGTAGAGCGTCGTTCCGTGGGTCCTGATCTCCACGCCAGCGACGTCGACAAGCGACCGGTAGTGAAGCAGCGCCAGCCGGCACCGTGACTCAATGCCGTGCCCGAACCTCTCCTCCTGGCCCCGGAGCTGAACCTTTTGTGAGTCGGCGTCACCCAGGCAGATGCGCACTTGGCATCCGGCCTCTGCCCTCTCCCTGAGTAGGTCATTGAGCCGGGGATACGCCTCATGCAGGAAGACGGCCGCATAGACCAGGACATCGACCCGCTCTTGAGCTGACGACAGAAGGTCGACGAACACCGATACCGGGAGGTCTGCCCGCTGCTCGTAGAGGGCCACCAGTTCGGGACTCACAGCCTTTGCCGACCGAGCCTGCCTCAATGCGGGCCACAGTGCGTGTATGTCCTCTCCCAGGGCCTCGGCAGCCTTCATCGCGGTTGCCCTCCTGGGCACTCTCCCGAGGTTCACCCATCGCTCAACACTCTTGGGGTCAACTCCAGAGGCTTCGGCGAGAGTCGAGTGTGTCCAACCCCTGGAAGCCATCGTTGCTTACAGACACTCATTGCCAGCCATAGGGACGTTCTACCCCCATCGGGACGTCCCAAAGTGGGGAATGTGCGAGGTTCCCCCGTCCTGGCTGCCGGCCGGACCATGAAGCCTCTCAGCGAGGGAGAGCAGAGGACCGGACGTGGTGATCCAGGCAGCAGCAGATACAGACGCAAGCCAGTGGGAGTACGTGACCTATGCGCCAAGGGGTGAGACGTGCCCAGCTTGCTTGAAGCAGATCAAGCCCCTTGAGCGGGTACGTCGTGGCCGCTTCGAGCGTCAGCCAGGCGCCCCCATTGTGGTCTATCACCACTACGAGAAGTGCTCGGCGTGATCACGGCGCGAGATATCGGCTCCAGGGTGAAGGATGCGGCTGGACGGATCGGCATCCTGCGTGACGTCATCCCTGACTATGAGGACCCATCGGAACCTCCGCAGGAGCGCCGCAAACGGTCTGTGACCTTTCTGGCGCCTGAGCATGGGGGCCGTGAGTGGCTGGTCCCTCCCTAGGCGGTCGAGCGGGTTGACGCCTGCGAGCCTGTCTCAGGTGCTCTCACAGAGGTACCGGTACAGGGTGGCCCTTGAGACTCCAAGGGCCTTGGCGATGGCGCTGACGCTTTCCCCCTTGCCCTTCCGTGCCTTGGCCACTGTGAGCATGTCGTCAGTGATGACTGTGGGGCGTCCGCCAGTTCGCCCCTGGGCCTTGGCCGCTTCCAGCCCGGCCTTGGTGCGCTCCCGGATGAGGGAACGCTCGAACTCCGCCATGGCTCCGATCACTTGGAGCATCAGACGGCCATCCGGAGTGTTCGGGTCGATGTTGGCCAGTGCGCCAGTCAGCACCTTGAAGCCGATGCCTCGTTCTGCGAGCCCGTCCACCATTGCCACCAGGTCGATGAGGGACCGCGCAAAGCGGTCCAGCTTCCACACGCAGAGCGAGTCGCCGCCCCTGAGGTAGTCCAAGGCCGCCTTGAGTTCCGGCCGCTCCGCGTTCTTCCCTGACGCCTTGTCGATGAAGGTCCGAGAGCATCCCGCAGCCTCCAACGCATCGAGCTGTAGCTGTGCCTCCTGGGCATCGGTCGAGACCCTGGCGTATCCGATCAGGTGGCCTGTTGCCGTACCGGGCATCGTCATGGGGAGACAGTCTCACAACTCGTCTCAGAACATCAAGGGTTGAGTCATGTTTCGAGACGGGTTTTGAACACCCTCGGAGACCCCTTGGCGGTCATCGTCGACATGTCCCGGTAACCATGGTTTTTGAGACGCTCTTCGGCGGCCGCCAGGCGGGCCCCTCTGGCTGCGATAGGCTCGGGGTAACGCTTAGTGAATACCTTCCTGCGGACCGCCGGGGCGCCTTCTGTTCATCCTGTACGGGTTTCCTGGGTCGTCTTGGCTTCTTGTGCCTTGGTGTTGATTACTCCATGTGAAGCCTTGGCGATGTGATCCCGATCTCAGTTTCCTGGGCTCCGTCCGGGAATCGCTCGCAGGGCACGTACATCTATTTTGAGGGGTTCTCTATATCTACTAGCAGTGGGCCCCCTTCGGGGCCCAGCTGTTATCAGTGGATAGTGAATGGCTGGCTCAGGTTGCCTAGGTCCACCTCGGCGCCGAAGTCGATGGTATTGGAGACTCCCTTGACGAGTGGGTTCAACCGGACACTGATTCCTGCCTTGAGTAGGTGACGTGTCCTCTCGGTGTCGTTACCTTCGTTCCGCTCCCACATGTGGCGGAAGGTCTCCCCAGTGTCCCGGTATTCGTACCTATCCGGCTTGTCTCCCTCGGCCGCCAGGGAGTCGTGTTCCTCATAGAGGGCTGCAATCTCTTCCTCGGTGGACTTCTTGGCGAATCCGGACGAGTTCTTGCCTCCGGGGCGGATGGACCTCTGGAGTTCTGTTACGTACTCCTTGATTTCCTGGATTCTCTGCGAATTGTTCGAGCCCTTGACGTAGTGACGTTCGTGCATGGGGAAGTCTCCGATGACTCCCAGCACCATGCTCTCTACGGTCTCCCTTACCTTCTCGGCTCGGAAGGCGTAGCCCTTGCCGCAGGACTCCCGGTTGGCCGACTTGTTGCAGCGGTAGACGGGCTTACCCTGCTGCCTCTCCGGATTGAAGAGGTACAGGTTCCCTCCGCAGCCGCCGCAGAGGACGACGCCACGATAGGCAGTCGTGTTCTTTGTGGAGCGACGGCCGGCACTGGGACGCCCATTCATTTCATCCTGGAGCTTTGTACATTCTTCGTCTGTGAGAATCGGGTCTGCCATCCGGATCTTCCCCTCAGAAGTCAGGATCGGTTGGGATACCCCGTACTTCTTTCCGGGAACCTTCACCTCCTCGCACTTCCAGCCGAGGATGGTTTCGGACCTCAGAATGGTTGTGAGAGTGCGACTCCGCCAGATCGGCAGTGGATCGCCGTTGTTCTTCCGGCGATTGGACATCCTCTCGCCCCCAGGGGACGGAATCCCTCGGGCGTTGAAGTCGTCGCAGATAGCCGAGTAGGGTTCTCCGTCCTCGACGACCCGCTTGTGCATCTCCCGAATGACTTCCTTCTGATTCTCGCGCACTCGGAGTCTCATTGCTCCGTCGGTGTCACGGAAGGATTCGTAGCCGTAGGGCGGATTTCCCTTGGCCCAGACATTCTTGGATTTGGCATAGTTCTGGAAGGACTTGACTCGCATTGAGATGTTCTGCGCTTCAGTCTCGGCAATGGCCGCGAACAAGTCGATGATGACGTGCCGAAAGGGGCCGACCATGTCGAGTACAGGTTCCTTGGCTGAAACCAAGAACTTCCCGCCGTGAGCGGTCGCCCATTTGATCATGTCTTGCATGTCGACGACTTTGCGGACGAACCTGTCCATCTTCCAGAAGAGTAGTAGATCGAATTCAGGTGCCCGATTGTTGAGCCATTCACCGAGTTCTGGTCTCTCAAATGGATGAGATTTGGTGGCGGAGATGTGGGCGTCTTTGGCTACGCCCACAACCTGCCATCCGAGGTGCTGCCTCTCGGCTACGTAGGCCATGCAGTCCTGGAGTTGGCGCTCCAGCGAAGTGGATGCGTCGGTCTCGTTGCTGATCCTGAGGGCGATCAGTACACGCACAGGCTTCATGGCAGGGCACCCTACAGCAGCAGTACGCCAGTGACCTCGTCTACCTGATTGCGTGGACCCCGCTGATCCTCGCCGGGGCGCCCTACCTGTCGCTGGACTCCGTGATCCGGTCGCGCCTGTCCCGGCGTACGGCGTAGGTCACCATCCCGACCAGGGCGGCGAACGAGAGACCGCCCAAGGTCATCGGGATGACGAGGAACCACGGCAGATCGGCCTCGCCGACCGCATCGAGCAGGTACAGCACGCCCGCCGCGATGAGGACCAGCCCCGCGAGGAGCCGTCCCGGCTGGAACTCATGACGCCGCACGGGCCACCTCCACCTGTCCCACACCCGTGTTCAGGTGCAGCTCGATCGTTCCGCCGGCCTCGGTGCCGGCGGCGGGCGGCAGCGTCGCCCGCCGGTGCTCGCCGCCGCTGCGGATCCGGACGTCCCGGCTCGTCTCCCCGGGCATGTGGATGTCGCCCAGACGGACCGAGACGTCGGCCTCGGCCGTCACCTCCCGGGGCAGGATCACCTTGAGCCGCCCCGCGTCGAGGGAGGCGCGGACCGGGACGGTGGCGCCCTTCGGCACGTCCAGGCGGCTCAGGTCCAGCACGGCGAGCCCGGTGCCCGCCTCGTACGAGGGCCGTACGTCGGCGACCGCGGCGGGCCGCCATTCGGTCCGCCGCCAATCGGTGCCGATCTCGGAGGGCAGCGCCGAGACCCCCGCGAGGAGGCCCGCGGTGACGACGGCGAGCAGGATGGTGCCGAAGCCGGTGCGGCCCTTGACCGAGCTGACGGCGAGGCCCAGGCCGAAGACGGCCAGCGCGCCGGCCAGCCCGATCTGCAGGGCGTGGCCGAGGGTGCTGCCCTCCCACACGGAGGCGGTGGAGACGATCCCGGCCAGCAGGGCCAGTACGAACACCCGGCCGCCGATCCCGCCGAGCGGGCGGGGCGCCGCCGGGGCCGCCGGGGGAGCCGCCGCGGCGACCGGGCCCGGTGCGCCCGCGACGGCGTCGTCGTCCGGGCCCCACAGGTAGCCGCTCGACCCGACGGGGCCGGTGGTGCCGTCCTTGACCAGCGGGTCCCGCCACCACGACGGGCCGCCGGGCGTCGGCGGGGCCTGGGTCTCGGGAGTCGGCGGGCGGTGGCCGGCCGCGTCCTCCGCCTTCGGCGGGAAGGTGTGCCGGTGCCGCTGCGACCAGTACGCCGCCCCGCCCAGGGCGAGGGCGGCCAGGACCGAGAAGACCGCCAGCCCGCCGTTGTCCAGCATCGACAGGAACAGCGCGCAGCCCACCAGCGCGGCGAACACCGCCGCCAGCGTGGCCCCCTCGACCCGGCCCGTCAGCAGCTTCTTCGCCTCGCTGTCCTCCTCGCCCTCCTGGGGGAGCAGCAGCCACGCGAAGCCGTAGAAGATCAGACCGACGCCGCCGGTGACCGCGAGGACACCGAGGACGATGCGGAAGACCACCGGGTCCAGGTCGAAGTACCGGCCCAGGCCGCCGCACACGCCCGCGAGGACCTTGTCGCGCTTGCTGCGGCGCAGGGGCGGCCGGGCGTCGGCGGCCGGGGGACCCCCGGGCTCTGCCGTCGGGGGTTCGTGTACTTCGGTCATGGGTCCATGGTGACGGGCCTGCGGGGCGTGCGGCATCGGGCCCTACCCTGGCGCAACCCTGATATCCCCCGTACAGAAGTGGGGGGATGCCCTGATGCCGGGCCGTCGCCGCCCGTGTGACCCTTGGTGACATGCCCGTAGCCGCCGCTCCCCGTACCCCGCACGCACCGGAGACCCCCCAAGGATCTGAACCGCCGCAGCGCAAGCTCTACCGCAGCGCGGACGGCCGGATGCTCGGCGGCGTCGCGCGCGGTCTCGCGGGGCACCTCGGGCTGCCCGTGATCTGGGTCCGACTGGCGTTCCTGGGCCTGTTCATGTGGGGCGACGGGCTGGGCGTGCTGCTGTACGCCGCGTTCTGGGTCTTCGTACCGCTCGGCGTCGGCGGCCGCAGCGGGCACCGCTCCTTCTTCGAGACCCTCCCCGACGGCAGCCGCCGCCTGCGCAAACCCGACCGCGGGCAGATCGCCGCGCTGATCGCCCTGTCCGTCGGCGCTGGCATCTTCATCTCGCAGGTCCAGGTCGGCGGCGCCTCCGGCCGGTACGTGTGGCCGACGCTGCTGGTCGGGGCCGGTGTGGTCCTCGTGTGGCGGCAGGCCGACAACGCCCGCCGCGCCCACTGGACCACGGCCGCCGGACGGCACGGGCGCCTGTTCCAGGTCGCCCGGGCCCTCGCCGGCGTCGCCCTGGTCGGCGTGGGCCTGACCGTCTTCATCGTCGTACGGGGCTCCGCCGCCCAGCTCGGCAACGTCCTCACCGCCACCCTCGCCGTCCTCGTCGGCGTCGCCCTGCTCGCCGGACCCTGGCTGATCAGGATGACCCAGGACCTCTCCGAGGAACGCCTGATGCGCATCCGTGCCCAGGAGCGCGCCGAGGTCGCCGCCCACGTGCACGACTCGGTGCTGCACACCCTCACCCTGATCCAGCGCAACGCGGAGGACGTCGGCGAGGTGCGCCGGCTCGCGCGGGCGCAGGAACGGGAGCTGCGGAACTGGCTCTACAAGCCCGAGGGCACCGGCAAGGAGGAGGCGGAGGAGCCCGCCACCCTGGCGGAGGCCGTGAAGAAGACCGCCGCAGAGGTGGAGGACCACCACGGCGTCCCCATCGAGGTCGTCGTCGTCGGCGACTGCCCGCTCGACGAGAGGCTGGCGGCGCAGGTCCAGGCCGCGCGCGAGGCGATGGTCAACGCCGCCAAGTACGGTGGCGAGGGCGGCCCCGTGCAGGTGTACGCGGAGGTGGAGGGGCAGAAGGTCTTCGTGTCCGTACGGGACCGGGGACCGGGCTTCGACATCGACGCGGTACCGGACGACCGCATGGGCGTACGAGAATCGATCATCGGCCGGATGCAGCGCAACGGCGGGACCGCACGGCTGCGGTCCGCGCCCGACGGCGGCACGGAAGTCGAGCTGGAGATGGAGAGGGCGGCGAACGCAGGATGACCGAGGACAGCGCTGTGGCGGAGACCAGGAGGGTCCGGGTGGTCCTCGTCGACGACCACCGGATGTTCCGCACCGGAGTGCAGGCCGAGATCGGCGAGACCGCGCGGACCGGGGTCGAGGTCGTCGGCGAGGCCGCCGACGTCGACCAGGCCGTCACCGTCATCACCGCCACCCGGCCCGAGGTGGTCCTGCTCGACGTGCACCTGCCCGGCGGCGGCGGGGTCGAGGTGCTGCGGCGCTGCGCCCCGCTGATGGCGGCGGCCGAGGCCCCCGTCAGATTTCTGGCGCTGTCGGTGTCCGACGCGGCCGAGGACGTCATCGGGGTGATCCGGGGCGGCGCGCGCGGCTACGTCACCAAGACCATCACCGGCACCGACCTGGTGGACTCGGTCTTCCGCGTGCAGGACGGCGACGCGGTGTTCTCGCCGCGGCTGGCGGGCTTCGTGCTCGACGCCTTCGCCTCGACGGACGCGCCGCCGGTGGACGAGGACCTGGACCGGCTCACCCAGCGCGAGCGCGAGGTGCTGCGGCTGATCGCACGCGGGTACGCGTACAAGGAGATCGCCAAGCAGCTCTTCATCTCGGTCAAGACGGTGGAATCGCACGTCTCGGCCGTGCTCCGGAAGCTCCAGCTCTCCAACCGCCACGAGCTGACCCGCTGGGCGACGGCCCGCCGGCTGGTGTGACCTGCGGCCCGCGGCCGGGACGCCCGGCCCGCGGGTGTGACCTCTGACCTGCGGGTGTGACCCACACCGCAGGTCGGACGGGCAACCGGGGAGGGTCGCGCCGCCCTCTACGGTGGCGTGATGAGCTTGACGGGGACACCCTTCTTCGTGACGGTGATCGCGCTGACCGCGATCGCCGTCGTCCTGCCGCTGGCCGTGTGGAGCAAGGTGCGCGGCCCTGCCGTCGTACGCACCGCCATACGTGCGCTGATGGTGGTGTTCGCGCAGGTCACCGCCGTCGCGGTGGTGTTCGTCGCCGTCAACAGGGCCGAGCACTTCTACGCGTCCTGGGGAGACCTCTTCGGCACCGGCAAGTACGTCACCGCCGCCCCCGACCTCGGCCCGGACGGGCTCGGCGGGAAGAAGGTCGAAGAGGCCCCGAAGGTCAAAGCGCAGTTCCAGCCGGTCGAGGGCCTCGGCGGCCGGGTCCAGAAGACCGAGCTCGACGGCAAGATATCCGGGGTCAAGGGCGACGTCATGGTGTGGCTGCCGCCGCAGTACGACGACCCGGCCTACAAGGACAAGAAGTTCCCGGTGGTCGAGCTGATCCCGGGCATACCGGGGACGGGGAAGTCCTGGTTCCAGGGGCTCAAGGCGCACGAGGTGCTGGAGCCGCTGATGAAGAGCGGCAAGGTGCAGCCGTTCATCCTGGTCTCGCCGCGCGCCATGCTGCTCGGCAACGGGGACACCGGCTGCGCGAACATCCCCGGCAAGGTCAACGCGGACAGCTGGTTCAGCGTCGACGTCCGCAAGATGGTCGTCGACAACTTCCGGGCCTCGGACGAGGCCCGCACCTGGGGCGTGGCCGGGTACTCGGCCGGCGCCTACTGCGCCGCCAAGCTGGCGGTCCTGCACCCCGACCGCTACAGCGCGGCCGTCTCGCTGTCCGGCTACAACGACCCCGGCCAGGAGCCCTCCTTGGTCGCCCAGGATCCGCAGCTGCGCACCACGCACAACCTGAAGAACCTGCTCAAGGCCGCGCCCACGCCGCCGGCGGTCTCGCTGTGGATGTCGGGGGCCGAGCAGGACGGCTACCTGTCCGGCATGGACCTGAAGGGTCTCGCGCAGAAGCCGACCGTCGTGCACGCGGAGAAGGTGGTCGGCGGTCACAACCTCGAATCGTGGTCCAGGCAGCTGCCGCAGACCTTCGGCTGGCTGAGCACGGTCGTCAAGGCGCCGTAGCCGGGCGGTCGGCTGCCGGGCGTCCGCCTCGGCCGGCGTCCGCCGATCGGCGGACGCCGCCCGCCGAGCGGCCGTCGCGCTGATCGCCGTGGTCGCCTTCGCGCCGCTCCTCGTGGTGTTCGCCTTCGCGGGAGTGCCCGGCCCGCAGGGCGGGGTCGACGAGATCCTCTACTGGCACCGGGACAACCTGCTCGTCTTGTTCGCGGGCGGCGTGCTCTGGACCCTGGCCGTGCTGGCGTACCAGCGGCGGACCCGTGGACTGTGCGCGCACTGCGGGCGCGGTGGGTGCCGTTCAAGGCGGGCAAGCCGGTGGCCCGCGCCACCGCGATCGCCTCGGCCCTGCTCGTGTCCGTGGTCCTCATCCCCGGCGGCCTCCAGATGATCAGGGGCGGGAACCAGCCCTTCGGATGGGGGACCGACCACCCGGCGATGCTCTGGGTGGTGTGGGGAGCCGCGCTGGGCGGCGCCACCCTCGGCTACTACCTCCGCCGGCGCGGGACCTGTGGGCACTGCGCCCGCGGATGAGCGTCCACGTCCACGTCCACGTCCACGTCCACGTTCGCGTTCGCGTCCCGCAGGGCCTACGCCGGGCGGGAGGCTCCGGCCCAGGGCATCGAGTCGACCGGTGCCAGCCGGACCGTCGACCCGGGGCGCGGGGCGTGGATCATCTGGCCGTTGCCGATGTAGAGGCCGACATGGGTCACCCCGGAGTAGAAGAACACCAGGTCTCCCGGGGCCAGTTGGTCGCGGGACACGCGCCGGCCGGCGTTGATCTGCGTGTAGGTGGTGCGGGGCAGGGAGACCCCGGCCGAGCGGGCGTGTCCCGACTTCTGCACGCCACGGGGGGTGACCGTGACGCGTGACGGTCCGCGCCGCGCCGCGCCGCGCGGCGGGCGTCCCCGCGCGGGGCGCGGAGCCACCCGCCGCGCGGTGGTTGTGGTTGCGCCCGCGTCCGCGTCCGGTGGCCCCGCGCGGGGCGCGGACCCACCGGCCACGGCCGCTCTATGCCCCACCTACCGGTCAGAGCGCCGCCGCGCCGCGCGTCGGGCTACCGCCCGACGCGCGGCAGCGCGCCCACCGTGGGTTTCTGCGGCAGGCGCGCTGTTCTCGACGCAGATCAAGCTATGCGTGTGAGTGCCCCGGGGCTGACGCCCCGGGGCACTCCCACGCGCTTGGCCGCGCCTTGCGGCGCGGCGAGCCGCGCGCAGGGCGCGCGGCGGGGCCGCGCCTTGCGGCGCGGCCCCGTCACTGTCGTGGTTCAGGTGGCGATGTAGTGGAAGCCGCCGACGGCGGGGGCGGTCCCCGTGAACGGGCCGATCGGCGTGCCGGTGCAGGTCGTGTCGGCGGGCAGGTACAGCGTGATCGAGGAGCCGCTGTTGAGAACCGCCCGAATGGAGTTGGCGGGGACGGTCAGGCAGCCGGTGTCCAGGACGTCGCCCGTCTTCACGCCGAGGGCGTCCTCGAAGTCGCCGACGTCGGCGAGGACGCGGGCAGGGGCGGCGCTGGCGGGGGTAGCGGCGAAGCCGCCGAGGGCGAGCACGGCGGCGGAACCGGCCGCGAGCATCGCGATCTTCTTTCGCAACATGACGTTCCGTTCCCTTCGTTGGGTCGGGTTGGCCGCTTGCGCGTGGGGGACGTTCGGCGCATATATCTACGGCCGTTTTGGTCCATTCGAACGTAACGCCGATGTTTCCAACTCCGCTACGCCTTGCGCATGGTCGGTTGCGGTATGTCTGATTCCGCCCCGGTCATATGCCGAGCGATCATGCAGCGGTGCAGGCCGGCTGTTCGAACGCGACCGTTATGGACTGGTGTTGCCCGTTGTGGCGGGGGGTTTCGGCCATGCCGGGCGCCGTATGCCGTTGGTATATGCCGGGCGCCCCCGCTCCGGAGGGGAGCGGGGGCGCCGTTGTATGCAGTTCGTTTGCCCCAACCGACCGGGGGCTACGGCCGGAAGTCGCCCGCGTCGAGGCCACGGAGGAAGCCCTCCCAGCCGTCAGGCGTGAAGACCAGGACCGGGCCGCCGGGGTTCTTGCTGTCGCGGGTGACGACCGCGCGACGGTGGCGTACGTGGGCGACCTCTACGCACTGCCCTTCGCCGCTGCTGCGGCTGCTCTTGACGAAGCTGGCGTTGGCGAGGTCGTCGGGGGTGATCATGCTGCCTTCTCCTGTTCCTGCGTGAGCTGAGCCATCACGGTGCTGATGAGCCCTAGCGAGTCGTCGGGGCTGAGAGCCCTGCGCCCCAGGGTGTCGAACGTGCTGGTGTAGTCGCCGAGTTGCGCTTGCTGCTCCTGTAGCCGGTGCTTGGCCATGCTGTCGGGATAGACGATCTCGGGATGGTCCGCGCCGGGGAAGGTCAGCATGGCGTAGCTGCCGCACGCCATTCCTGGGTGCGCACCGGCCGCAAAGGGGATGACTCGCAGGCTGATCTGCGGCTGTTTGGCCAACTCTTGGAGGTGGCGCAGTTGCTCGGCCATGAGGTGCGGTCCGCCGACGTGACGCCGTAGGGCGGCCTCGTCCATGATCGCGGTCACGTGCAGCGGGCTGGGCTTGGTCAGGAGTTCCTGCCGTCCCATGCGGGCACGCACGCGCCGTTCAATCACATCCGGCGAGGCGTTCGGCAGCACGCCGCCGATGACGGCCCGCGCGTAGGGCTCGGTCTGGCAGAGGCCGGGCACGAACGCCGCCTCCCAGTTGAGGACGCTCCGGGCCTCCCGTTCGAGCTCCATGTAGAGGGTGTATTCGGGGCGTAGCTGCGCCTGATCGGAGCGCTTGCCGCGCTGCGGTTTGGCTTGCTCCCACAGCTTCATGATGTGAGCGCGCAACGCGGGTTTGACCCGGTAGAAGTCCAGCAGCGCGATCAGCGTGCGCAGTTGCGGGCGGCCCTCCCAGTTCTCGATGCGGTACAGGGTGGCGGAACTGACGGCCGTCTTGCTGATCGCATCGTCCTGGCTGAACCCGGCAGCCTTGCGAGCGCGCGTGAGTTCCAACGCCAGGCGAACAAGGGACACCCTCTCCAGGGTTGTGGTCACGCTCAATGTCCCTTCTGGCTGCGTGAAGCGGTCAAGGGAGAGTTTGGCTCATGACTGCCCGCAAAGCCAAGTGGCTTCTCAAATGAAGGGACTTCATTTGGAGGGGTTGCAGCCGATAGCCCGTCAGGGCCATGCTTGTGCTCAGCTTGGCACGCGCCGTGACGGGGCAGTGGCCGTGAGCTGAACGTGCCCTCTGTTGAGTGACGGGGTCGCGGGACTGCTCGGGTCGGGGCTTTGGCATCGCTGCCATGCGCACGTCGCAGCAGGGCGGCCCACGCCTTTCGGTGTGGCCCCGGACGACCGGGAGGACAGACTTTGATCCCCACCATCTACGGCTACGCGCGCTTGCTGCCCGGCGCGGATGCCAACGCCGAGTTATCGCGTGTGCGACGCAAGCTCAACGGCTTCGCAGGTCGGCGCGGTTTCAGGCTGATGGACGTGATGATGCTGGAGCGCCCTGGGGACCGGTTGGAGGTCTGGGCCGAACTGCTCTGGAGCTGTCGCCTGTTCAGGGTTTCGGACATCGTGGTCCCGTCGCTTGCGCATCTGCACGAGGACGAGCCGCTAGCAAGGTTCATGTGCGAAGACGTGGCCCGCTGGATCAGTGGCCGTGTGTGGATCGTTGGCACGCGGGGGCCGGTCGTCGCCGCCCGTGCGGAAGAACTCGGGGTGATGGCACGGTGATCGAAGGTCAGGCGTTTCTCGGAGCGACATCCGTGAAGCTGCACGCGACGCCCAAGGCGGCCCATTTCGCCCGGTCGTTGGTGTCGCACGCGCTAAGGGCGTGGGAGCTGGATTACGTCGCCGACGAGGCACGGTCGATCGTGTCGGAACTGGTTACCAATGCGGTCGAGGTCGGCCCCGGACCGATGCGCGACCCGAGCGGGTTGGCGCTGGTTGCGGTACAGGTGCGCGTGCAGGGCGGCGCACTGGTGATCGAGGTCTGGGACCGCCACCCGAAACTACCCGCCCCACGCACGGCAGGCGACGACGACGAGAACGGCCGGGGGCTCCATCTGGTCGAGGCGTTCAGTAGCCGTTGGGGCGTATGGGAAGCCGAGAGCGGCGGCAAGATCGTGTGGGCGGATATCGACATCGAGAAGCCCCCGGCCGTGTCGGTCGAGGGCGAACCGGTCAAGCTCCCCGACGAGGTGCTTTCCGCGCACGTCGTCGGCAGCGGAGCCGTGCACGAAATGGCAGACGCAGCCCTTATGCATCGCTTCGTTGACGGTTGGGCGTTGCTCTGACGGGTCCGCCCCCGCAGCCACTACGGAGGCGGGGGCGGCGCGCGGTTTGGCGAAGGGTTTTTGGCCCTGGGGCGGGTGGGCCGCCCGCAGGGTTTTTGTACCGATCAGCTAGCGAGGAGCTGACAGCACATGCGGCAGGTTATCGGGCTCATGCGGCGCGCGGGAAGGCGGCTCGGGGTTTTGGGTAGGAAGCGGGGGCGGCACACGGCCGCGTATCTGGCCGAGGTGCGCCAGCAGCAGGCAGCAGCGCCCGAGCTGCCGCAGCGGCGGTGGCACGCGGGACCGGTCGCACCGGGGGAGTTTCGCCCGCAGACGGCAGTAGCAGCGGCGGGGGTGTCGCGGGCGCGCGGTGTGCTCACCGAGTTGCGGCGCGATACGACGCTAGGAGCGCGGGCGCGACGGCTGAGGACGGCACGCGGCGCGGAGCTTCACGTGATGGCTCGCGCGGCGTTGCCGGATGACGTGGCCGCGCTCGCAGGGCATCGGCGGGAAGTGGTGCCAGCGTCGACGCTGCCTAGTCGTTGGGCGGCCCCAGACGAGGCGCTGTTTCGGGCGCTGATCGACGGTTTGGCGCGGTTGTAGCAGTCACGCCCGCCAGCCGTTCACGGACAGGTCCCGGTCGGTGTGCTTGCTCCCCACCGGCCGGGGCCGCAGTCATTGCCCGCGTAGGTTTCGGGACACTCCCGGCCGAGCGCCAGGCCGCCTGGGTCAGGCCCGAGCAGTCGAAGGACCCCGGGCCCGTCGCTCCCCAGACGTACGGCTTCCCGATCGCCCCGTACGCGAAGGCCACGGCGCGGGCCGCGCGGGAACCGTCGGAAGGCGGCGGCGGGGTGCTGCTCTTCGGGGCGGCGGGCGAGGCGGCGGGCGTCTCGGCCTCGTAGGCGGCGCGCTCCTCGGCGGTGAGCTTGGCCAGCAGGCGCTTGGCGGCGGTGAGCTTGTCCTCGATCACGGCCTTGTGCGCGGCGAGTTCGTCCTGCTTGGAGCGGAGGTCGGAGAGCTGTCCGGCGGCCTGGTCCCGGAGTTTTCCGACCTCGTCGAGCCGGCGGCGCACGGTGGTGATCCCGGCGGCGTTGCGGTCGCCGGCGCGGGTGATGAAGGAGGCCTGGGAGAGGTACTCCTGCGGGTCGGCCGCCAGCGCGAGCTGCACGGCGGTGCCCAGGGACCCGCTGCGGTACTGGGAGGCGGCGAGCGTGCCGAGCGCGCTGCGGGCGGTGTTGAGCTGGTCGGTCTTGCGGGCGGTCTCGTCGCGCAGGCCGGTCAGCGCGCGCTCGGCCTCGTCGGCCTTCTCCTTCGCCCCGTTGTACTGCTCGGTCGCCGCCTCGGCCTCCTCGTAGAGCCGGTCCACCTCCGACTTGACCTGGGAGGGGGTGGGCCGGGGATCGGCCTGGGAGGTGCCTTCGAAGGCGGTTGCGGTGGCAGCGCCCGCGAGGGCGAGGGTGGCGGCGGTCGTCCGTGCCGTGCCGCCGGAGAGCGGGCGCTGCCTGGGCTTTCGATGACTGGCCACGGGGGCCTCACGTCCTTCCCCTGTGCTGACGCTGGGTCTTGGGGGAGGACGCTAAGCCTGAAAGTAACGGGCCGATGTCGGGATGATCCGAACTGATCGGATATGGCGGATCGGTATCCGTCAGTGCCAGAGGACGGCGATAAAGATATTGATCACGGTCAGTCCGCCGACCGCGCCGAACAGTGCCTTGTCGACCGTCTCCTCGTCGCGCTTGACGTAGACGAGGGCGAGGATCACGAAGAGGATCGCGAGCTTCACGCCGACCTTGACGTTGTTGACCGGCGTTCCGTCCATCTGGTTGAAGCCGACCAGGAGTACGCCCGTCACGAGCATGGTGAGGGCGCCGTGCAGCATGGCCGGCGTGAAGCGGGCGGTGCCCGCGCCCATCGCCTTCATCTGGGTCAGGAAACCGCCGAGCAGCGAGGCGATCCCGATGATGTGCAGGCCGACGAAGACATTGATGAGTACGTCCATGCGGTCGAGCGTACGGGGCGGTCCGATCAGCCCAGGAAGCGGACCAGCTCCTCGGTCACGGCCTCCGGCCGCTCCTCCGGAAGGTAGTGGCCGCTGCCGTCGACGCGGACGACCCGGGTGTCGGTGCCGAGCGCCGGCACGGCGGCGAGCAGCCGCTCGTAGTTGCTGTGCTCGCCGCCGAGCGCGAGCAGCGGGACGGTCACGGGGGAGTAGCCGGCGAGGTCGTCGATGTCCTGGCGGAAGGCGCGGTACCAGGCGTTGCCGGCGCGGATCGCGTCCGGAGAGTCGTACGCGCGGGCGTACACGGCGCGGGAGCGGGCGTCGATGGACGCCGGGTCGGTGGTCATGGCCGTGAACAGCCAGTCCAGCAGCAGGTGGTAGCGGCCCGCCAGGAGCTGCTCGGGCAGGCCCTGCACCTGGTTGAAGGCGAACCACCACAGGTGGCGGAGGCCGGGCCGGGGCAGCAGAGGCATCTGCGCCCATGCCTCCTCGGGGTGCGAGACGTCGAGGAGGGCGAGTCGGCCGGTGGCCCCGGGGTGGTTGGCGGCGAAGGCGTAGGCGACCATCGCGCCGATGTCGTGGCCCGCGATGTGGGCCCGTTCCAGGCCGAGGTGGGTGAGCAGGGCCCGGACGTCGGCGGCCATCGTCTTCTTGTCGTATCCGCCCTCCGGCTTGGCGGAGCCGCCCATGCCGCGCAGGTCCACGGCGATCACCCGGTGGCGGCGGGCCAGGGCGGGCATCACCTTGTGCCACTGCCACCAGGTCTGCGGCCAGCCGCCGAGCAGGACGAGCGGCTCGCCGCTGCCGCCCTCCACGTAGTGCAGGCGGGTGCCGTTGACCTCGGCGTGGTGGCTGGTGAAGCCGCCGTCGAGGGAGGCGGCGAGGGAGGCGTCGTCGAGGGCGGTGGCGTCGGATGCGGCAGTGGGCATGGGGGTGTCCTTGCGGAGGAGGGGCCGGATGACCGTACGAAGATCCCGTACGGTTGATCAGAACTGTACGAGATCTTCGTACGGTGAGGCAAGGTCCGTACGAGATCTGCGTACAGTTGGTGCATGGCTGCCGCTGCTGAGCTGACCCACCCCGCCGCCGACCGCATCGAGCTGGTCGAGGTCCTGGCCGCGCTCGGGCATCCCGTGCGGCTGGAGATCGTCCGCAAGCTGGCCTCCGGCGCGGAGGCGTTCTGCGGCGAGGTCGTGCCGGACCTGCCCAGGTCGAGCGTCACGCACCACCTCAAGACGCTGCGCGAGAGCGGAGTGATCTGCCAGCGCCCCCACGGCCGCAAGCTCTACCTCGCGCTGCGCCGCGACGATCTGGACGAGTGCTTCCCCGGTCTGCTGGAACTCGTCCTGGCCTGTCGGTCCCGCCCCCTAGACTCGGAATGCGATGAGCAGCCTCTTTGACGACAGTTTCCTGGCGGACCTCTCCCCCTCCGACGAGGTCCCGCCGCCGCCCGAGGACCACGCCGCCCCGGAAGCGGGCGCGGACGATCTCTTCGGGGGGCGGTTCGACGTGCCCTTGAGCGGGGACGCGTACTACCGGGACGGCGCCCCCAGGCCCGTCATCGACCCGGCGACGCTCCTGGACGGGCTCAACGAGGAGCAGCGCGCGGCCGTGGTGCACGCGGGCTCCCCGCTGCTCATCGTGGCCGGAGCCGGCTCCGGCAAGACCCGGGTGCTGACCCACCGCATCGGACACCTGCTGTCCGCGCGGAACGTCCACCCCGGCCAGATCCTGGCGATCACCTTCACCAACAAGGCCGCCGGCGAGATGAAGGAGCGCGTCGAGGGCCTGGTCGGCCCGCGCGCCAACGCCATGTGGGTCTCCACCTTCCACAGCGCGTGCGTCCGCATCCTGCGCCGCGAGTCCAAGCGGCTCGGCTTCACCTCCTCGTTCTCGATCTACGACGCGGCCGACTCGAAGCGCCTGATGGCGCTCGTCTGCCGTGACCTCGACCTGGACCCGAAGAAGTTCCCGCCGAAGTCGTTCAACGCCAAGATCTCGAACCTGAAGAACGAGCTGATCGACGAGGAGGCCTTCGCCGACCAGGCCGTCGACGGCTTCGAGAAGACCCTCGCCCAGGCGTACGCGATGTATCAGGGGCGGCTGCGCGAGGCGAACGCACTCGACTTCGACGACATCATCATGACCACGGTCCACCTGCTCCAGGCGTTCCCGGACGTCGCCGAGCACTACCGGCGCCGCTTCCGGCACGTCCTGGTGGACGAGTACCAGGACACCAACCACGCCCAGTACACGCTCGTGCGCGAGCTGGTCGGCACCGGCTACCCGGACCTGCCCCCGGCCGAGCTGTGCGTGGTGGGTGACGCCGACCAGTCGATCTACGCCTTCCGCGGGGCGACCATCCGCAACATCCTCCAGTTCGAAGAGGACTACAAGGACGCGACGACGATCCTGCTGGAGCAGAACTACCGCTCGACGCAGACGATCCTCTCCGCCGCCAACGCGGTCATCGAGCGCAACGAGAACCGCCGCGCCAAGAACCTGTGGACCGAGGCCGGCACCGGCGCGGTCATCACCGGCTACGTCGCGGACACCGAGCACGACGAGGCGCAGTTCGTCGCCGACGAGATCGACCGCCTGACGGACGCCGGTGACGCCAAGGCGGGCGACGTCGCGATCTTCTACCGGACCAACGCGCAGTCGCGCGTGTTCGAGGAGATCTTCATCCGGGTCGGGCTGCCCTACAAGGTCGTCGGCGGCTTCCGCTTCTACGAGCGCAAGGAGGTCCGCGACGTCCTCGCGTACCTGCGCGTCCTCGCCAACCCGGAGGACAACGTCCCGCTGCGCCGCATCCTGAACGTGCCCAAGCGCGGCATCGGCGAACGCGCCGAAGCGATGATCGACGCCCTCGCGATGCGCGAGAAGATCACCTTCCCGCAGGCGCTGCGCCGCGTGGACGAGGCCTTCGGCATGGCCGCCCGCTCCACCAACGCGGTGAAGCGGTTCAACGTGCTGATGGAGGAGCTCCGCACGATCGTCGACTCGGGCGCGGGCCCGGCGGTGGTCCTGGAAGCGGTCCTGGAGCGGACCGGCTACCTCGCCGAGCTCCAGGCGTCGACCGACCCGCAGGACGAGACGCGGATCGAGAACCTGCAGGAGCTCGCGGCCGTGGCGCTGGAGTTCGAGCAGGCGCGGGAGGCCGAGGCCGCCGAGACCGGAGCCCCGGCACCCGGTTCCGGCACCCTGGCCGAGTTCCTGGAGCAGGTCGCGCTCGTCGCCGACTCCGACCAGATCCCCGACGAGGACACCGAGGGCACGGGCGTCATCACGCTGATGACCCTGCACACCGCCAAGGGCCTGGAGTTCCCGGTGGTCTTCCTGACCGGCATGGAGGACGGGGTCTTCCCGCACATGCGCGCGCTGGGCCAGACCAAGGAGCTGGAGGAGGAGCGCCGCCTCGCCTACGTCGGCATCACGCGGGCCCGCGAGCGGCTCTACCTCACCCGGTCGAGCATGCGCAGTGCCTGGGGCACGCCCTCGTACAACCCGCCGTCGCGGTTCCTCGAGGAGATCCCGGCCGAGTACCTCCAGTGGAAGCGGACGGGCGCCACGCAGAAGCCGGCGGGACCGATGCGGAGCTCCGGCTACGGGTCCTCCGGTTCGGGGAAGGCGACCTTCGGCACCTCGCCCGAGGCGTTCCTGTCCTCGTCGCGTACGAAGTCGGGCCCGTCCGGGTTCGCGACGCGGCGGGCCGCGGACAAGCCGGTCATCGCCCTGGTGGTCGGGGACCGCGTCACGCACGACCAGTTCGGGCTCGGCACCGTGATGGAGGTCAAGGGCGCGGGCGCGGACGCCCAGGCCACCATCGACTTCGGGGACGACAAGCCCAAGCGGCTGCTGCTGCGATACGCGCCGGTGCAGAAGCTGTAGCGGGGAGGGCCGGGCCCGGGCGGGGCGGCCGCGGGGCCCGAGAGCCGTGCGGTTGCCCGGCGGCGGGGTGGTGGCCCGGCGAGGTGGTGGCCGGTGGAGTGGTAGGGCTCGGCCGTCCGGCCGGGCCCCGTCAGCTGGTTACGTCGGGTCCAGGCCGTGCATGCGGAGCCACGCCAGCGGGTCGATCGCGGAACCGCCGCCGGGACGGACCTCGAAGTGGAGGTGCGGGCCGGTGGAGTTGCCGGAGTTGCCCGAGTAGGCGATGACGTCGCCCGCCTTGACCTTGCCACCGCGGATCTTGGTGGAGCTGAGGTGGCAGTACCAGGTCTCGGTGCCGTCGGGCGCGGTCACTATCGCCATGTTCCCGTAGGCGCTGTTGTACTGCGTGCGCACGGTGCCGTCGGTGGCGGCCATGACCGGGGTTCCGTAGGAGACCGGGAAGTCGATGCCGGTGTGCACGGACATCCACATGCCGCCGGCCTGGCCGAAGTTGGCGCTGAGGCCCTGCTGCGTGACGGGGATGGCGAACTTGGGGCGGGCGGCCTCCTTGGCCGCGGCCTCCTCCGCCTTCTTCTTCTTTTCCTCTTCCTGGCGTTCGCGCAGGTCGATGCGCTCCTGCGTGCGGCTCGCGCGGTCCGCGAAATCGCCCGCGTCGGCGCTGAGCGCGACCAGTTGGGTGTCGAGCTTGGTGTTCGCCGCGACCGGCTTCACCGAGGCCGGGTCGGGCGCGGCCATCGTGGTGGTGTCCTGGGCGGGCTTGTCCGTATCGGTGAGCCCGCCGACGGAGGCGGCCGCCACGCCCGCGACGCCCATCACGCAGGCGGAGGGAACGGCCACGGTCAGCAGGGCGGAACGCTTCGCCGGGGTGCGGCGACGGCTGCTGCCCGCCTTGGCGTTGCCCTTGGCGGCGGTCCGGCGCGCGGAGCGCGGAGCGGAGGTCACGGGCATGGCCTGCGTGGGAAGGTCGTGGACCTCGTGCGCGGCGTGGAGTTCGTGGACCTCGGGCAGCTCGTGGACCTCGGGCTCCAGGGGAGCCTCCGGAGCCTCGGGGCTCGCGTCGGAGAGCACCTCGAAGACCGCGGTCTCGCTGTACGTGGCGGCGTACGCGTCGGTCCCGGTCTGGATCCCGGCGTCGTAGCCGACGGAGGTCGTCCCGTACGCGTACGGCTGCTCCGGCTGCTCCTGCTGCTGCGCGGGCTGGTACTCGTACTCGTATCCGTACGCGGCCTCGGGCTGCGCCGGGGTCTCGGCGACGGTGTTCCAGGCGGTGGCGTCGTAGGCGCCGGTCTCGGTACCGGTGGTGCCGTAGCCCGGCATCGCCCAGTGCCCGGTCTGCTCGCCGGAGGCGTCGTAGCCGAAGGAGGCCGGCTGGTACGCGGTGTAGCCGGAGTAGTCCGCGCCCGGCGTGTTCCAGGCGCTCGCGTCCCAGGCCCCGGTGGAGTCCTCGGGTGCGGCCTGGGTCGGGATCGTGGACAGGTAAGGGTCCTGCGAGGTCCATGCGGTGGTGTCGTGCGCGCCGGTCTCGTAGGAGCCGTAGGCGGCGTAGTTGACCCCCTGGCCCTGCGTTTCATAGGAAACATAGGTCGAGTCACCAGCGAAAGTGGTGGTGGTAAGGCCGTCATACCCGGGATCCGGGTACTGGCCCGACGAGGGGCGGTCGTTCACCAACTTCTCTTTCGCCTCGGCAGTGGGGCCTGGGTGGCCGGGAACTCGTGGTTCACCGGAGGAGAGCAGTGGCGTGACTGTACCCGCCGGTTACTCGCCACGACAATCTTCGCCGGGTCCCCAGATTGCCGGAACCGGGCATTCGACCGCCTTTCGGTCGCCGAAAGACGCACCCTTGGCCTTGAGTTCGAAATTCGTTCGACTGGAGGTCGCTCAGCGGCTAGGCGACGGACGCGGCCTCCGAGCCCGTGACGGCCGCCAGGCCGGGCCCGTCGAGGGCGCGCCGGACCGCGGCGATCACGGCGGGATGCGCGGGCAACGCAAGATGCCCTATACCGGTGACCTGCACATTTTCCACACACAGATCCGGGTGCTCGATCCGCGCCGTCCCGACCGGAGTCATCAGCGCGTCGAACTCGCTCCAGAACGCCACGCAGCGGGTGGCGCAGCCGGGTGCGGGCGCGGCCAGTTCGACCAGCACCTCGGAGTCCGGGCGCATCTGCCGCACCAGCGGGTGCGCGTCCATGAAGGGCGCGACCCGCGTGCCGGAATGCGGGGTGCCGAGGGTGACGAGGGTCCGGACGCGGGTGTCACCGCCGAGGCGCTGGATGTAGTACCGGCCGACCAGGCCGCCGAGGCTGTGCCCGACCAGGTCCACCCGGTCCTGCCCGGTGCGCTCGCACAGCTCCTCGACACGCCGGGCGAGATGGCGGGCGGTGACGCGCAGGTCGAGGGTGAAGGGCGAGTAGTTGTACGCCTCCACGTGCCGCAGGCCGCCCGCCCCGAGGGCCCGGCGCAGGAGCACGAAGACGGACCGGTTGTCGGTGAATCCGTGGAGGAGGAGGACGGGCGGGCGTGTCGCGGGCGCGCCTGGGGCGACCTTTTCCTGGCACACTCCGGTCGGATAGAGGAGGAGGTGCCCGCCGAGCACCACCACCTCGAGCGCACCGGCCCGCAGCGCGGCGCCGGACAAGGGCATGGACACGGGTATGCACAGCCCCATGGACGGCCTCCCCTGAGCCTCTTGGGACCGCGGCTCTTGCGCCACCGTGCCGTGCGGCTGTCGGCGCGGTGGCGCAATGCCGTCCCACGTGTGATTTCCCCCTCGTGGTTGACCGCGAAACGGCGGCGTGCGCGATGCTGTACTTAACGTTCGTTCACTCGGGAGGCAGTGCGATGGGTGTGACCGGTCCGATCCGTGTGGTGGTGGCCAAGCCGGGTCTCGACGGCCACGACCGCGGGGCCAAGGTGATCGCGCGGGCGCTGCGGGACGCGGGCATGGAGGTCATCTACACCGGCCTCCACCAGACCCCCGAGCAGATCGTGGACACCGCCATCCAGGAGGACGCCGACGCGATCGGCCTCTCGATCCTCTCCGGCGCCCACAACACGCTCTTCGCGCGCGTGCTGGAACTCCTCAAGGAGCGGGACGCGGAGGACATCAAGGTCTTCGGCGGCGGCATCATCCCGGAGGACGACATCGCCCCGCTCAAGGAGAAGGGCGTGGCCGAGATCTTCACCCCGGGCGCGACGACGACGTCCATCGTGGACTGGGTCAGGGCGAACGTCCGAACCTGACGGCCCCGCCGGCGTGTATCTCAGCCTCGCCGGCGTCTGAGGCGTGGGGGTCCCCCCGGACGGAGTCTGGGGGAGGGTCTGGGGCGGAGCCCCAGGCCCTTGAGCCGGGCCGGACCCGCCGAGCCCCCCGGGATGGATCAGGCGGCCGGCGCCAGCTCCGAAAGCATGGCCGCGCGCAGCCGAAGCGTGGCCACCAGCCGCTGAAAGGCCTCGGCCCAGTACGCGGCGGCGCCGGGAGCCGCGTCCGGCGGCTCCTCCGTGGCCGCGGTCAGGGCCTCCAGCCGGCCGGCCTCCGCAGGATCGAGGCAGCGCTCGGCCAGGCCCATCACCCCGCTGAAGCTCCACGGGTAGCTGCCGGCCTCACGGGCCATGTCCAGCGCGTCCACCACTGCCCGGCCCAGCGCCCCCGCCCACGGGACGACGCACACCCCGAGCAGCTGGAACGCCTCCGACAGCCCGTGGGCCCGTATGAATTCGGCGACCCATTCCGCCCGCTCCGCATCCGGCAGGGTCTCCAGCAGCTTGGCCCGCTCCGCGAGCGACGCCGTGCCCGGCCCCGCCGCGGGCGATGCGGACGGCGGGCCGAGCAGGGCCCGCGACCACGGCGCGTCGCCCTGACGCACCGCCGCCCGGCACCACGCCGCGTGCAGTTCCTCGGTCCAGCCCTCGCCCTCGGCCACCGGAAGCGCCACGATCTCTGCGGGGCCGAGCCCGCCGAACCGCTCCGGCCAGCACGACAGCGGCGCCGCCTCCACGATCTGGCCGAGCCACCAGGCCCGCTCCCCGCGTCCGGCGGGCGGCCGCTTGACCACCCCGTCGCGGAGCATCCCCGCATCGCACTCGGCCGGCGGGGTCACCCCCTCCGGGCCCACGCAGGCCAGGGCGCGCTCGGCCATCCGGCCGGCCAGCGCCGATCGCGGCAGTGCCGACAGCAGTTCGGCTGCCGTGGCACGGACATTGCGGCTGCGGTCTCCCAGCGCCGCCTCCAGGAAGGGCTCGTCCCCCTCCGACAGCCCCACCCGCAGCGAATCGAGGAACATCAGCCGGTCCTCGGCCCGTTCGGTGGCCCAGGTCGTCGCCAGCAGCCGCGGCGCGGCCGCCGCCTCGTGCGCCCGTACGGCGCCGAGCAGCGCCACCCGCTCCGCGAAAAGTCCCTCCTGCCACAGCCGTTCGACCCCGGCCGGGTCCGTCACGTCGGGCAGCTCCCGGGCACCGCCCGCCCCGCCGCGCAGGGCGAACCGCCAGTCCGGATTCAGCCGGGCCAGCCACAGCCCCCGGGTCCCGGCGAGGGCAAGCGCCTGCGGTCGCAGGTCGGTACGGGCCCGGGCCGCATCCAGCAGCGCCGGTACGAGGGCGGCCGGCGCGCGGTAGCCGTGCCGGGCGGCCGCGGCCAGCCACTGGGGCAGCAGCTCCGTCAGGTCCGGGGCGGCCCCGCGCCGTCCGCTGCCGCTGCCCGCGCCGGTCCGGCCGGCCAGCAGCTGGGAGAGCCGCCGGCGGGCCTCCTCCGGTGGCGCCGGGCGCGGATCCCGGGGTGCGGGCTCCGGGCGCGGGCCCGCCGCGGCAGGCCGCAGCCCGGCCCGGCGCCGTACGGTGTGCACGGCCGCCGCGTCCAGCAGCGCCTCCGGCGAGCCGGCCGGGCCCCCGCCCCTGCGCCGGTCGGTGCCCAGCAGCGCGGCGCCTACCAGCTCCTCCCACTTCCCGTACCCCTCGTCACCCTTGCTCATCGGGCCCCTCCCTCGCCGCTCGTCCTTCTTCGCGTCCTGCGCTCCGGTCCCGCCCCCTCCACGGGACCGGAGCAGTCGTGCGTCCGTGCCACTGCGCTCAACTGGCGTGGTTGTCGTTCATGCAAGCCCCCCGGCTTCTCGTCGTCACAGCGCCGGCGCCCCCGCGCCGCCGCAACCTCGTCGTGCCGCGTGCGGCGCCCCCCGGCGCCCACGCGTTCCCTCCCCGCCGCCCCTGTGTGACGGCATACGTCCCCCCAGGCCCCCTGCGATGTGTGAGGTGTTCCGGCCGCGCTCAGGACAGGGCGACCGGCTCGGGCGAGTCCGGCTGCCAGGCCGTCAGCGGGGTGAAGCCGCGGTGGCCGCACTCGCCGAACACCGTCACCGGCCCCCCTCCCGACAACGCGGCCAGCTGCCACAGGCCCGAGCGGGAACGGCTGCCGGACCCCGTGAGGGGAACCGGGAGGGCACCGGTGCCCTCCGCGTCCGCCAGCTGCCAGCCGAGCTCTCCCGGTATCGGAACCACCGGGCCGAGCACCACCGGCCAGGACTCCAGCCACGGGTCCTCCCGCAGCGCCGCTCCGTACGCCTCCAGTGCCGCCCCCGTGCTCACCCCGGACGGAACCCCGGCGCACGGAACGGCCGCCGAGATCCGCTCCCCGAGGTCCGCCCGCAGCCCCGCCGATCCGGGCCGGAAGCGGACCTCCGCCTCCAGCACCAGCCCGACCGGCAGCGACAGGCCCGGCGGCCGCCCGGGCGGCCCGAAGTCCAGTACCAGGGCGGGCCGTCCGCCCTGCAGTCCGCGCAGCCATATCCGGCGGGTGGTGAGCCGGCCGTCCGGTGAAACCGAGTCGTACTGGGCCAGTACCAGCCAGCGGTCCCGTACGGCCTCCCCCTCCCCGGAAGCCGGCAGTCCCACCCGGCTGCGCACCGTCGCCGCCAGCTGTTCCGGCAGCCCGGCCACCCCCAGCCAGGCCCGGTCCAGCAGGTGCAGCAGCGCCGCCTCCTCCAGCATCCGGGCGGGCCAGCCCGGGCCGCAACTGGGTATCGTCCCCAACTCCCTTACCCGTCCCGCCAGTCCGGGCGCCTGTGCGTCGACCATCCGGGCGGCGGTCTCCTCCCACCCTGCGTAACCGGCCTGCTCCTGGCCCGCGAGGCCGCCGCGCAGCAGGTCGGCCAGCCGCTGCTCCAGCTCGGTGACGCCCGCGCCGACGCGGGCCGCCCGCCGCTCGGCCCGCTTGCGCGCCCCTTCCTCGTCCACCGGAGCGCCCGCCCCGGCGGCCGGACGCGCGGCCTTCGCCGCCCGGTCCGCCAGCCACTGCGCGGCCCAGTCCGGTGCCTCGCCCGGCTCGCCGACCCCCTCGGCGGACCAGAGCAGCAGCAGTCCCAGCGCGTGCTTGCACGGGAACTTCCGGCTCGGACAAGAGCACTTGTACGCCGGTCCGGCCAGGTCGACGACCGTCCGGTAGGGCTTGCTGCCGCTGCCCTTGCACAACCCCCATACAGAACCGGAAGCGGAACCTCCGATCTGCGACCACGGACCCGCCCCGCCGAGTCTGCTCCCCGCTTTGCGTGAGGCGTCGTCAGGAGCCAGAGCCAGTACCTGTTCCGCTGTCCAGCGGACCCCCTGCTCAGTCATGTGTCCCACCGTAGAGACCCCCACTGACAATCGCTCTGACCTGCAACAACACTGCGAACAGGGCCCGTTGTCAGTGGCGTGGTGCACCTTGGATCCAGCAGTCGGAAGCGGCTGCCGAGCCTTGGAGGGGGACCATGACCACGCCCGAGAACGAACGCCCGGCCGAAGCGCTGCGACCGCACGCCGAAGACGCCTTCGCACACGAACTGAAAGCCCTCGCGGCCGCCGACGACCGGCCCCGCCCGGCCCGCTGGAAGCTCTCCCCGTGGGCCGTCGCCACGTACCTGCAGGGCGGCACGCTCGACGACGGCACGGTCATCACGCCCAAGTACGTGGGCCCGCGCCGCATCGTCGAAGTCGCGGTCACGACCCTGGCCACCGACCGCGCACTGCTCCTGCTCGGCGTCCCCGGCACCGCCAAGACCTGGGTGTCCGAACACCTCGCCGCCGCCGTCAGCGGAGACTCCACCCTCCTCGTCCAGGGCACCGCCGGCACCCCCGAGGAAGCCATCCGGTACGGCTGGAACTACGCCCGGCTCCTCGCCCACGGCCCCAGCCGCGAGGCCCTCGTCCCCAGCCCCGTCATGCGGGCCATGGCCGAGGGCATGACCGCCCGCGTCGAGGAGCTCACCCGCATCCCCGCCGACGTCCAGGACACCCTCATCACCGTCCTGTCCGAGAAGACGCTGCCGATACCGGAGCTCGGCGAAGAGGTACAGGCCGTGCGCGGCTTCAACCTCATCGCCACCGCCAACGACCGCGACCGCGGGGTCAACGAGCTCTCCAGCGCGCTGCGCCGCCGCTTCAACACCGTCGTGCTGCCGCTGCCCGCCAGCGCCGACGCCGAGGTCGACATCGTCGCCCGCCGGGTCGACCAGATGGGCCGCGCCCTCGACCTGCCGGCCGCGCCCGAAGGCCTGGAGGAGATCCGCCGCGTCGTCACCGTCTTCCGCGAGCTGCGCGACGGGGTCACCGACGACGGCCGTACGAAGGTCAAGTCGCCCAGCGGCACCCTGTCCACCGCCGAGGCCATCTCCGTCGTCACCGGCGGCCTGGCCCTGGCCGCCCACTTCGGGGACGGCGTGCTGCGCCCCTCCGACGTGGCCGCCGGGATCCTCGGCGCCGTGGTCCGCGACCCGGCCGCCGACAAGGTGGTCTGGCAGGAGTACCTGGAGGCCGTGGTCCGCGAGCGCGAGGGCTGGAAGGACTTCTACCGGGCCTGCCGGGAGGTGACGGCATGAGCCCGAGCCCGCAGGGCCCGCTGCTGCTGGGGGTGCGGCACCACGGGCCCGGCTCGGCCCGCGCGGTGCGGGCCGCGCTGGACGCGGCCCGGCCGGCGGCCGTGCTGATCGAGGGGCCGCCCGAGGGGGACGGGCTGCTGGAGCTGGCCGCCGATCCCGGGATGCGGCCGCCCGTGGCGCTGCTCGCGCACGCCGCGGACGACCCCGGCCGGGCGGCGTTCTGGCCGCTGGCCGACTTCTCCCCGGAGTGGGTGGCGATCCGCTGGGCGCAGCAGGCCGGCGTACCGGTGCGGTTCATGGACCTGCCGGCCGCGCACGCGCTGGCCGCCGAGCCGGGCGCGGGCCACGGCGAGCCCGACGCGGTCAGGGTGGACCCCCTCGCGGTGCTGGCCGAGACCGCCGGGTACGACGACCCCGAGCGCTGGTGGGAGGACGTGGTCGAGCACCGGGGCACCGGGGGCGGGCCGGAGGAGGTGCTCGGCGCGTTCGAGGCGCTCGGGGAGGCCATGGGGGCCCTGCGCGAGGCGTATGGCGACGGCGGCCAGCCGCGCGACCTCGTGCGCGAGGCGTACATGCGGCAGCGGATGCGGTCCGCCCGCCGGGAGTTCGGCGACGCGTACGCCGTGGTGTGCGGGGCCTGGCACGTGCCGGCGCTGCGGGCGAAGACCACCGTGGCCGCGGACAAGGCACTGCTGAGCGGCCTGCCGAAGGTCAAGGTGGAGACCACCTGGGTGCCGTGGACCCACCGCCGGCTCGCCCGGGCCGGCGGGTACGGCGCGGGGATCACCTCGCCCGGCTGGTACGCCCACCTATTCGAGGCCCGGGACCGGCCCGTCGAGCGGTGGCTGACCAAGGTCGCCGGCCTGCTGCGCGCGGAGGACCGGCAGGTCTCCTCGGCGCACGTCATCGAGGCGGTCCGGCTGGCCGAGACCCTGGCCGCGATGCGGGGACGGCCGCTGCCCGGCCTGACGGAGACCCTCGAAGCGGTCCGGGCGGTGATGTGCGACGGCTCCGACATACCGCTCGCGCTGATCGAGGACCGCCTGGTGGTCGGCGACGTGCTCGGTGAGGTCCCGGACGCGGCGCCCGTCGTACCGCTCCAGCGGGACCTGACGCGGCAGCAGCGCTCGCTGCGGCTCAAGGCCGAGGCGCAGGACCGCGAGCTGGAACTCGACCTGCGCAAGGACACCGACGCGGCGAAATCCCTGCTGCTGCACCGGCTGCGGCTGCTCGGCATCGGATGGGGCACCCCGACCGCCTCCCGCGGCAGCACCGGGACCTTCCGGGAGACCTGGCGGCTGCGGTGGGAGCCCGAACTGTCGGTGCGGGTCGCCGAGGCCGGGATCTGGGGCACCACGGTCCTCGCGGCGGCCACCGCCAAGGCCGAGGCCGACGCGGCCGGAGCCGAGGAGCTGGGCGAGGTGACGGCGCTCGCCGAGCGGTGCCTGCTGGCCGGGCTGTCGCAGGCGCTGCCCGCCGTACTGCGGGCCCTCGCGGACCGGGCCGCTCTGGACACCGACGTGGCGCGCCTCGCCAAGGCCCTCCCCGCGCTGGCCCGTTCGCTGCGGTACGGGGACGTGCGCGGAACCGACGCGACAGCGCTCGCCGTGGTGGCGGCCGGGCTCGCCGAGCGGATATGCGTGGCGCTGCCGCCGGCCTGCGCGGCCGGTCTGGACGCCGATGCGGCGGCGGAGCTGCGGGGCCACGTGGACGGGGTGCACGGGGCGGTGGCGCTGCTGGCCGACGCCGACGAGGGGCTGCGGGAGCGCTGGTCCGCGGTGCTGCGGACGCTGGCCGGCCGGGACACCGTGCCGGGCGTCATCCGAGGCCGGGCGGCCAGGCTGCTCCTCGACGACGGGCGGCTGCCGTCCGGGGAGACGGCGCGGCTGATGGGGCTCGCGCTGTCCCCGGCGGCCTCCCCGGCCGACGCGGCGGGCTGGATCGAGGGCTTCGCGGGCGGGAGTTCGGGCGGGGGCACGCTGCTGGTCCACGACGACCGGCTGCTGGGGCTCATAGACGCCTGGCTGGTGGGGGTGCCGGAGCGGGCCTTCACCGACGTACTCCCGCTGCTTCGGAGGACCTTCGGGGCGTACGAGTCGGGGGTGAAGCGGAGCCTGGGCGAGTTGGTGCGGCGCTGGCCGGGCGGGGTGGTGGCTGCCGGGCCGGGCTCGGCGCCGGAGGGCTTCGCGGCGGAGCTGGATGTGGAGCGGGCGGATGCGGTGGTGGAGCTGGTGCGCCTGCTGCTTTCGGCTCCCGGCGGGGTTGCGGCGGCCTGAGGCGGAGCCTTGGGGGCGGGTCCGGCGCGTTGCCGGGGCTCCGCCCCGGTGCCCGCGCCTCAAACGCCGGCGGGGCTGGAGTGTGCGGCGGGGCTCGCAGAGGTTGCCGGGCTGGAAGTGGTCGCCGGGCTGGAAGTGGTGGCGGGGACCGTGGAAACGACGAGTGGAGGGGGACAGGCGGATGAACGGTGTGGATGGGGACGCGGGAGTGCGGGACATCGCGGACGGGGCCGCAGGGGAGCGGTTGCGGCGGTGGCGGATGGTGCTGGGCGGGGGTGAGGCCGATGGGACCGGGTGTGCGCTGGGCGGGCGGGATGCGGCGATGGATGCCGCGCTCGGCGCGCTGTACGGGGGCGACGGGGGGCCGCGAAAGGGATCGGGGGCGCGGTCGGCGGGGCTCGGCGGGTCCGCGCCGAACGTGGCGCGCTGGCTCGGGGACATCCGCACCTACTTCCCCAGCTCGGTGGTCCAGGTGATGCAGCGCGACGCGATCGAGCGGCTCGGTCTGTCCACGCTGCTGCTGGAACCGGAGATGCTGGAGGCCGTCGAGCCGGATGTGCACCTCGTGGGCACGCTGCTGTCGCTGAACAAGGCGATGCCCGAGACGACGAAGGAGACGGCGCGGGCCGTGGTCCGCAAGGTGGTCGAGCAGCTGGAGAAGAAGCTCGCGGCGCGGACCCGGGCGACGCTGACCGGCGCCCTCGACCGGTCCGCGCGGATCAGCCGCCCCCGCCACCACGACATCGACTGGGACCGCACGATCCGGGCCAACCTCAAGAACTACCTGCCCGAGTACCGGACCGTCGTCCCCGAGCGGCTGATCGGATACGGCCGGGCGGCGCAATCGGTGAAGAAGGAGGTGATCCTCTGCATCGACCAGTCGGGTTCGATGGCGGCCTCCGTCGTCTACGCCTCCGTCTTCGGCGCGGTGCTGGCCTCGATGCGCTCGATCGCGACCCGGCTCGTCGTCTTCGACACCGCCGTCGTGGACCTCACCGATCAGCTCGACGACCCGGTCGACGTCCTCTTCGGCACCCAACTGGGTGGCGGCACCGACATCAACCGCGCCCTCGCCTACTGCCAGTCGAAGATCACCCGGCCCGCCGACACCGTCGTCGTCCTGATCAGTGATCTCTACGAGGGCGGCATCCGCAACGAGATGCTGAAGCGGGTCGCGGCGATGAAGGGGGCCGGGGTCGAGTTCGTGACCCTGCTGGCGCTGTCCGACGAGGGCGCCCCGGCCTACGACCGGGAGCACGCCGCCGCCCTTGCCGCGCTCGGCGCGCCGGCCTTCGCCTGCACCCCCGACCTGTTCCCGGAGGTCATGGCCGCGGCCCTGGAGAAGCGGCCCCTGCCGACCCCCTGACGGCCCGGTTCCGGCCTCGTCCCGGCCTCGTGCCGGCCCGTCGTGTGAATCGGTGAAACACACGAACTTCCAGTTCAACCGTGAGGCGATCTGTGACAGGTATCACCGCTCAGGTGTGATCTGCGATTTAGGGACCTACGGGCTGCGGGGATAACCTGCGGGACGGACATGCCGCGTCCACGGTCACCGTGTGCGCCTTCCTTGTGACAGCGCCGTCACGTTGCCCTCCGCGGCACGCCCACGCAGATAGCAGACAACCGCGAATCACTGCGAATCTTTAAAAAGACAAGGGACGGACGCGCGTGGACCTGTTCGAGTACCAGGCGAGGGACCTCTTCGCCAAGCACGGTGTACCGGTGCTGGCCGGTGAAGTCATCGACACGCCTGAGGCGGCTCGCGAGGCCACCGAGCGGCTGGGCGGCAAGTCGGTCGTCAAGGCGCAGGTGAAGGTCGGCGGCCGCGGCAAGGCCGGCGGCGTGAAGCTGGCCGCCACCCCGGACGAGGCCGTCGCCCGGGCGACGGACATCCTCGGCATGGACATCAAGGGCCACACGGTCCACAAGGTGATGATCGCCGAGACCGCTCCGGAGATCCTGGAGGAGTACTACGTCTCGTACCTCCTCGACCGCACCAACCGCACCTTCCTCGCCATGGCGTCGGTCGCGGGCGGCATGGACATCGAGCAGGTCGCCGAGGAGACCCCGGAGAAGCTCGCCAAGGTCCCGGTGAACGCCAACGAGGGCGTGACCATCGAGAAGGCCCGCGAGATCGTCGCGCTGGCGCAGTTCCCGGCCGAGGTCGCGGAGAAGGTCGCCGAGGTCCTCGTGACCCTGTGGCTGACCTTCATCGCCGAGGACGCGCTCCTCGTCGAGGTCAACCCGCTCGCGAAGGTCGCCAACGGCGACGTCATCGCGCTCGACGGCAAGGTCTCGCTCGACGAGAACGCCGAGTTCCGCCAGCCGGGCCACGAGGAGTTCGTGGACCACGCGGCCGCGAACCCGCTCGAGGCCGCCGCCAAGGCGAAGAACCTCAACTACGTCAAGCTCGACGGTGAGGTCGGCATCATCGGCAACGGCGCGGGTCTCGTCATGAGCACCCTCGACGTCGTCGCCTACGCCGGCGAGAACCACGGTGGCGTCAAGCCCGCCAACTTCCTGGACATCGGCGGTGGCGCCTCCGCCGCCGTCATGGCCAACGGTCTCGAGATCATCCTCGGCGACCCGGACGTCAAGTCCGTCTTCGTCAACGTCTTCGGTGGCATCACCGCCTGCGACGAGGTCGCCAACGGCATCGTCCAGGCGCTGGCCCTGCTGGAGGAGAAGGGCGAGGCGGTCACCAAGCCGCTCGTCGTCCGTCTCGACGGCAACAACGCCGAGCTGGGTCGCAAGATCCTCTCGGACGCCAACCACCCGCTGGTGCAGCGCGTGGACACCATGGACGGCGCGGCCGACAAGGCCGCCGAGCTCGCGGCTGCGAAGTAAGGGCAGAGGTCACAGACTCACATGGCTATCTTCCTCAACAAGGACAGCAAGGTCATCGTCCAGGGCATGACCGGTGCCACGGGCATGAAGCACACCAAGCTGATGCTGGCTGACGGCACCGACATCGTCGGCGGCGTGAACCCGCGCAAGGCCGGCACCACCGTCGACTTCGACGGCACCGAGGTCCCGGTCTTCGGCTCCGTCGCCGAGGCGATGGAGAAGACGGGCGCCAACGTCTCCGTCCTCTTCGTCCCGCCGGCCTTCGCCAAGGCCGCCGTGGTCGAGGCGATCGACGCCGAGATCCCGCTGGCCGTCGTCATCACCGAGGGCATCGCGGTGCACGACTCCGCCGCCTTCTGGGCGTACGCGACCGCCAAGGGCAACAAGACCCGGATCATCGGCCCGAACTGCCCGGGTCTGATCACCCCCGGCCAGTCCAACGCCGGCATCATCCCGGGCGACATCACCAAGCCCGGCAAGATCGGTCTCGTGTCCAAGTCCGGCACGCTGACCTACCAGATGATGTACGAGCTCCGTGACATCGGCTTCACCTCCGCCGTCGGCATCGGTGGCGACCCGGTCATCGGCACCACGCACATCGACGCCCTGGAGGCCTTCGAGGCCGACCCGGAGACCGAGCTGATCGTCATGATCGGCGAGATCGGCGGCGACGCCGAGGAGCGTGCGGCGGACTTCATCGCGAAGAACGTCACCAAGCCGGTCGTCGGTTACGTCGCGGGCTTCACCGCCCCCGAGGGCAAGACCATGGGCCACGCCGGCGCCATCGTCTCGGGTTCTTCCGGCACCGCACAGGCCAAGAAGGAAGCCCTCGAGGCCGCCGGTGTCAAGGTCGGCAAGACGCCGACCGAGACCGCGAAGCTGGCGCGCGAGATCCTGAACGCCGCTCAGTAAGCAGTCCCCGTACGGACGCACGTACGGATGTACGGATGCGCGGGCGTGGCCCGCACCCCTCGGTGGGTGCGGGCCACGCCCGTTCTCATTCGCCCTTCGGGGCGATCCTGGCCGGTCCGGCCTCCGGGTCGGCGCGCAGCTTGTCGTGGAGCTGCCGGCTCCGCGCGGTGAGTTGTTGGGGGCCGCTCAGCGGCGGCACGCCGGAGACGCTCTGGCCGGGTGCCTGCGGCGGCTCGTAGTGGTCGGCCGCGGTCATCGCGGTGTAGCCGGTCGCGGTGGCGATCACCGCGGTCAGCCCGAGGGCCCCGCGGCTCCACAGCCGTACGCGCCGCTCGCCGCCGCCCCGTACGGCCGCCGCCGGGCGCGGGTCGAGCGGAGCGGCCGGCCGCAGCGCGGTGAACAGGTCGCGCAGCAGCGCGGACTGCTTCTCGGGCGGTACCTCGGCCAGCTCGGGGATCCGGTCGGCGAGGTCGGCGTGCGCGTGCACGAGGCGGATGCCGGCGGTGGGGGTGCTGGCCTCGGTCTCGGCGGCGGTGTCGGGCAGGTCGAGGCCGACGCCGTCGTAGAGCATGACGGTACGGCGGTGGCGCGTGGGCAGCTCGAGCACCGCGTCGAGCAGGATGCGGTCGGCGGGATCGGCGGGGCGCGCGTCCTGCCGGCGGTGGGCGCGCCGGAACCGGTGCCAGGGGGAGAGGGCGTAGTCGTACGCGACCGCGCGCACCCAGCCCACCGGATCCGGGTCGGTGGCCACCTCGGGCCACCGGGCCCAGGCGCGGGTGAACGCGCGCTCCACGGCCTTCAGGGCGAGGGTCCGGCGGCCGGTGAGCAGGTAGGTCTGCCGGGCCAGGGCGGGGGCCGCGTGGTCGTAGAGGGCGTCGAAGTCCGCGGCCGGGCCCTTTGCCGGGCCTTCTGCCGGAACCCCTGCGGAGTCCTCGGCGGGCCCGGCGGGCGCGTCCGCTGTCGCCGTCTGCGCCGTCTGCGCCGTCTGCGCCGTCTGCGCCGTCTGCGCCGTCTGCGCCGTTTGGGGCGTCCCGGCCTCGGATGCCGTACCGGCAGGCCCGTCTGACGTGGCGTCGGCCTGCTCCGGGGCGGTCGCTGGTGCCACCAGGGCGGTCAGGAACGCCGCGTACGCCTCGCGGTTGCGGCCGCGGGGGTCCGTGCGGCCCGTTTCCCAGGAGCGGACCGTCGTCGCGGTGACGCCCACCGCCTGCGCGACCTGCTCGTGCGTCAGATCCGCCGCTTCGCGCAGCCTGCGCCGCTCCTCGGGGGCGGGCAGGCTCAGCTCCGAGGCCGATGAGGAGGTCGTCTCGACGCTTCGTGTCATGCCACACTCCCCGCGACCCGACCGCCCTGGGCGAAAAAGTACATAAACGTATATTGGGCGACACAACGGACATTCGCCTGTTACCCGCCCATAGCGCGTGTCGTTGGCACCATGGCGGGGTGACCCAAGTGACCGAACACGGGACCTCGTTGCCGGCGGCCCCGCGAGCCCGTGCGCGGCGCCGTTCGCCCGCCGCCGCAGCATGCGTGGCGGGCGGCGCCGTGGCGGCCGGACTCGGGCTCGGCTTCCTCGCCGTGCTCGTCATCGTGCTGTGGATCAGTTCCCCCTACCCCGACAGCGGCCCCGGCGGAGCCCTGCACCTCGCCGCCGGGCTGTGGCTGCTCGCCCACGGGACGGAGCTGGTGCGCTACGAGACGCTGTCCGGCGTGCCCGCGCCCGTCGGCCTGACGCCCCTGCTCCTCGTCGCACTGCCCGTGCTCCTCATGCGGCGGGCAGCCCGACTGGGGAGCGCGTCCGAGGAGGAGGACGAGGAGGTGCTGCCGGCCGGCGCCGTGTTCTCGGCCGTGCTCTGCGGATACCTCGCCGTCGGGGCCCTCGCCACGGTCTACGCCGCCGGCGGCCCCATGCCGGCCGACCCGATCAGCGCGGCCTGGCACGTCCCGCTGGTCGCCGTGCTCGCCGCCCTGGGCGGGGTGTGGGGGGCCAGGGGGCGTCCGCTCGGGCCGCTGCCGTCCTGGCTGCCAGGGGGCGTACGGAGGGCCGTCGCGCGCCCCCGGTACGCGCTGGCGCTGCGGGCCGGCGCGGGCGGAGCACTGGTCCTGCTGGGCGGCGGCGCGCTGCTCGTCGGCGCCTCGCTCGCCTGGCATGGCGCCGAGGTCCAGACCTCGTTCCTGTCGCTGACCGGAGTGTGGTCGGGCCGGTTCGCGGTCCTGCTGCTCGCACTCGCGCTGATGCCGAACGCCATGGTCTGGGGCGCCGCCTACGCCCTCGGGCCCGGCTTCGCCCTCGGCGCCGACGCCACCGCCACGCCGCTCGGCTTCGCGGGCCAGCCCGGGCTGCCGCGGTTCCCGCTGCTGGCGGCGCTCCCGCCCGAGGGGCCCGGTACCCCGCTGACCTGGGCGGTCGCCGGAGTGCCGGTGGTCGCCGGGCTGGCGGTGGGCTGGTTCGCGGTCCGCCGGGCGCGCGAGGTCTCGTACGGGGAGACCGCGCTCACGGCGGCGCTGGGGGCGGTGGTCTGCGGGCTGGTGATGACCGGGCTCGCGGGGGTCTCGGCGGGGCCGCTGGGCTCGCGGCGGCTGTCCGACTTCGGGCCGGTGTGGTGGGCCACCGGAGCGGCTGCCTGCGCGTGGACGCTGCTGCTGGCGGTGCCGGTGGCGGTGTCGGTGCATGCGTGGCGGAACCGGCCGGCCAGGGGGTTGGCCGCGCTCGACGCGCTGTCCGCGCTGGACGTGGACGAGGTGGTGGACGACCGGTGGCACGACAGTGGTGTCCGGGAGGTTCGGTGGGCCGCGATGCGGAGGGCTGCGGGCACGCTGATTCCGGAGATCGGGGCGGGGGCCCCGCCGGAGCCTCCGGCGGCTCCTTTGGCTCCTTTGGCTCCTTTGCCTTCGGCTCCGGCCGCTGCTGAGGCTCCTGTTGCGCGGGCGCCTCGGGCGGTGACCGTCGTGTCGGGGCACGGGCTGGATCTGACGCCGATCCTGATCGCGGCCAAACCGGTCGACCTGCCGGTGGATCCGGCTCCGCCGTTGGCTCCGCCGGTGGTGGGGGCGCGGGTCTTGGCCCGGCGGAAGCCGCTCGCCTAAGTCCTCCCGGGGGCTCTGCCCCCAGACCTCCCCCAGACTCCGTCCGGGGGACCCCCGGCGCCTCAAGCGCCGGCGAGGCTGGAGGGGCGGGCGGGGCTGGAGTGTGGCGGCGGGGCCGAAGGGACGGGGGGCCCGAGCCGGGGCCTGCGCCTCATGCGCCGGCGGGGCTGGAGTGTGGCGGCGGAGCTGAAGGATCGGGGCTCCGCCCCGGGCCCCGCGCCTCAAACGCCGGCGGGGCTGGAGGGGCGGGCGGGGCTGGCATGTGGCGGCGGGGCCGAAGGATCGGGGCTCCGCCCCGGGCCCCGCGCCTCAAGCGCCAGCGGGGCTGGAGTGTGGCGGCGAGGCTGGGGGTGCCAGCGGGGCTGGAGTGTGGCGGCGAGGCTGGGGGTGCCGGCGGGGCTGGAGTGTGGCGGCGGGGCCGAGGGTCGGGGGTCCGCCCCGGGACCCGCGCCTCAAGCGCCGGCGGGGTCGCAGGGGGCCGCCCCGGGACCCGCGTCTCAAGCGGCGGTGGGGGCTACTGGCGGACCTTCAGGACGTCGCCCACCACGTTGTCCGGGAGGAGGGTGTTGCACTGGAGTTCCGCCGAGTTCGTGAGGGCGTCGTCGCGGCAGACGTAGAAGTCCTTGTACGCGAGCTGCAGCCCGTACGAGCTCAGCGCCAGCAGGATCGCCAGCGAGGCCGTGACCAGGCCGCTCACCGCCGCCGTGCGCTGGGGGCGGGCCGCCGGGCCCAGGGCGTCCAGGCCGGTGGGGGCGCCCGGGGCGGCCGCCGCCGCGGGCTTGCCGCGGAGGGCGCTGATTCCCCAGTACAGGGCGAGCGCGCCCAGCAGCAGGCCGACCGACGGGATGCCGAAGATCCCGAAGAAGAAGCCCCACATGCCGGCCAGCAGCGCATAGCGGGCGCGGCGCTGGATCGGGTCGGTCGGGTCCCAGCGCGCCGGGCCCCGGCGGCCGTCGGAATCCCCCGGGCCCTCCCCGTTCCCGCCGTCACCGCCGCTGCGCGGCTGCCAGGGCTGGTCGGGCCGGCCTTCCGGCGGAGCCGCGAAGGGGTTGTCGTCGGTGGGGGAGTCGGGCTGACGGCGGTCCGGCATCGGGTGTGTTTCTTCCCCTGTGTCATGGACGTCGTGGCGACGTCGTGGCGAGGTGAGGCCAGTTTGCTGCTTGTAACGCCAGACGCTACCGCCCGGCCGTCCCCCCGTCCCTCGGGGGCCGTCCGGTGTGCCGGTATCGTTGCAGGCGGTCGGTGGCTTCGTATGGTTCCCCGTATATCGGTACCCCGAAGTTTCGTATGACCACACAAAGACGAACACCGCAATTCCCGCGAGAAAGGGCCTCCCATGGCCGCCTCCCGCCTGGTCGTGCTGGTCTCCGGCTCCGGCACCAACCTCCAGGCCCTGCTCGACGCCATCGACGCCCACCCCGGCGGATCCGAGGGCTTCGGTGCCGAAGTCGTCGCCGTGGGGGCCGACCGCAAGGGCATCGCCGGCCTGGAGCGGGCGGAGAAGGCCGGGATCCCCACCTTCGTCTGCCCGGTGAAGGACTACGCGAGCCGTGCGGAGTGGGACGTCGCCCTGACGGAGGCGACCGACGCCCACGCGCCGGACCTCGTCGTGTCGGCCGGGTTCATGAAGATCGTGGGCAAGGAGTTCATCGACCGCTTCGGCGGCCGGTTCATCAACACCCACCCCGCCCTCCTCCCCGCCTTCCCCGGTGCGCACGGCGTACGGGACGCGCTCTCCTACGGCGCGAAGGTCACCGGCTGCACGGTCCACTTCGTGGACAGCGGCGTGGACACCGGTCCGATCATCGCCCAGGGTGTGGTCGAGGTCAGGGACGAGGACGACGAAGCCGCTCTCCATGAGCGCATCAAGGAAGTCGAGCGCCAGCTGCTCGTCGATGTCGTGGGGCGCCTGGCCCGGCACGGCTACCGCATTGAGGGACGAAAGGTAACAATCCAGTGACCGCCGCAGACATCGCAGCGAGCAACGACCCGACCACGAACCAGCGGCCGATCCGGCGTGCGCTCATCAGCGTCTACGACAAGACGGGACTGGAAGAGCTGGCCCGCGGGCTGCACGAGGCGGGCGTCGCGCTCGTCTCCACCGGCTCCACCGCCTCGAAGATCGCCGCTGCCGGGGTGCCCGTCACCAAGGTCGAGGAGCTGACCGGCTTCCCCGAGTGCCTGGACGGCCGCGTCAAGACCCTGCACCCGCGCGTGCACGCCGGCATCCTCGCCGACCTGCGCCTGGAGGACCACCGCAACCAGCTCGCCGAGCTGGGCGTCGAGCCCTTCGATCTGGTGGTCGTCAACCTGTACCCGTTCCTGGCCACCGTCCAGTCGGGTGCCACCCCCGACGAGTGCGTCGAGCAGATCGACATCGGCGGTCCGTCGATGGTCCGCGCCGCCGCCAAGAACCACCCGTCGGTCGCCGTCGTCACCAGCCCCGAGCGGTACGCCGACGTCATCGCCGCGGCCCAGGGCGGCGGCTTCGACCTCACCGCCCGCAAGCGCCTGGCGGCCGAGGCCTTCCAGCACACCGCCGCCTACGACGTGGCTGTGGCCTCCTGGTTCACGAACGCGTACGCGCCGGAGCCGGAGGCCGTCCTGCCGGAGTTCCTCGCGGGCGCCTGGGAGCGCAAGTCGACCCTGCGCTACGGCGAGAACCCGCATCAGGCCGCCGCGCTCTACACCGACGGGCAGCCGGGCGGGCTCGCCAACGCCGAGCAGCTGCACGGCAAGGAGATGTCCTTCAACAACTACGTGGACACCGAGGCCGCGCGCCGCGCCGCCTACGACCACGACGAGCCCTGCGTCGCGATCATCAAGCACGCCAACCCGTGCGGCATCGCGGTCGGCGCGGACGTCGCCGCCGCCCACCGCAAGGCGCACGCCTGCGACCCGCTGTCGGCCTTCGGCGGCGTCATCGCCGTCAACCGCCCGGTGACCGTCGAGCTCGCCGAGCAGGTCGCGGAGATCTTCACCGAGGTCATCGCCGCCCCCGGCTACGAGGACGGCGCGGTCGAGATCCTGGCCAAGAAGAAGAACATCCGCGTCCTCAAGGTGGACGGCACCCCGCACCAGCCGGGCGACCTCAAGCCGATCTCGGGCGGCACGCTGCTCCAGCAGTCGGACGTCTTCCAGGCCGACGGCGACGACCCGGCCAACTGGACCCTCGCCACCGGCGACGCCCTCTCCGAGACCGAGCTCGCCGAGCTGGCCTTCGCGTGGAAGGCCTGCCGGGCCGTCAAGTCCAACGCGATCCTGCTCGCCAAGGACGGCGCCTCGGTCGGCGTCGGCATGGGCCAGGTCAACCGCGTCGACTCGGCGAAGCTCGCCGTGGAGCGGGCGGGCGCCGAGCGCGCGCAGGGCTCGTACGCCGCGTCCGACGCCTTCTTCCCCTTCCCGGACGGGCTGGAGATCCTGACGGCCGCGGGCATCAAGGCCGTGGTCCAGCCGGGCGGTTCGGTCCGTGACGAACTGGTCGTCGAGGCCGCGCAGAAGGCCGGCGTGACCATGTACTTCACCGGGACCCGGCACTTCTTCCACTGAGTCCGCGTTACGGCGAAGGCCGCGTCCCGCACTGCGGGACGCGGCCTTCGCCTGTGCGTACGAGATGTGTACGAGGCTCAGTAGCTCGGGCGCCGGAAGTAGTCGCCGGCCTTGGCGAGGCCCACGATGACCACGATGCCGAGGCCGAGGGAGACCGCGGCCATGAGCAGGGAGAGGATGGCACCGCCGACCGGGGTTTGCTCGTCGGCGCCGAGAATGACCAGGTTGCCGAGCAGGCCGATGCCCGCGAACAGGGACTGCAGCGAGCCGAAGATGATGCCGGAGACACGGACCCCGGTGCGGCCCTTGCGCAGCTTGGCGGCGGTGAGGATGGGCCACAGGGACAGGCCGATGAAGAAAATGCCGACGATGACGAACGCGCCGCCGGCGATGGCTCCCGCCTCGGTCGCCGAGGAGCTGGACGATTCCGTGAAGAGGGAGGCGAAGACCGCACCGAGGACGATGACGAGCAGGCCGCCCAAGGCCTGCAGGCCGCCCAGGACGAAGAGGATGACGCGGGCGGCCTTCGCACCGCCGGGCATCTCCATGTCCGCTCCCGGGTACCCGACCGGCGCCCCCGGATATCCGGCCGGACCGCCCGGATACCCCTGTGGGGCCTGCTGCGGGTAGGCGTAGCCGCCCTGCGGCGGGATGCCCTGCGGGGCCTGCTGCGGGTAGCCGTAGCCGGGCTGGCCCTGCGGGGCCTGGGGCGGCTGCTGTCCGTACGGATTGTGCGGGTCGCCGAAGCTCATCTTGGGGTGTTCCTCCGTGGAAGTGCGGGGACGCACGGCAATGAAGCGCGGAGGAATCCTGCACGGTGCGGTCCGCCCCCCGGCACTGCCCGCGGCACTCAGTCGTTTCATCGTCGTCCGGCGGCCCGGGGCTTGTCCAGTTCGTTACCGTGCGGCCGGTGACTTGTTGTGCAAGTGCAATGAACCCTGCACACCTGTGAGCGCCTTGACTGGAACCGAGGCCACCTCATCCGGGAGGATGGGGGCATGACCGCCAAGATTCTCGATGGCAAGGCCACCGCGGCCGCGATCAAGTCCGAACTGACCGCCCGCGTGGCGGCCCTGAAGGCCCGGGGCATCACCCCCGGCCTCGGCACCCTCCTGGTCGGTGACGATCCGGGCAGCCGCTGGTACGTCAACGGCAAGCACAAGGACTGCGCCGAGGTCGGCATCGCCTCCATCCAGCGCGAACTGCCCGCGACGGCCTCCCAGGAGGACATCGAGGCGGTCGTGCGGGAGCTCAACGCCAACCCGGAGTGCACGGGCTACATCGTCCAACTCCCGCTCCCCAAGGGCATCGACACCAACCGGGTCCTGGAGCTGATGGATCCGCTGAAGGACGCTGACGGCCTGCACCCCATGTCGCTCGGCCGGCTGGTGCTGAACGAGCCGGGCCCGCTGCCCTGCACCCCGTACGGGATCGTCGAACTGCTGCGCCACCACGGCGTCGGCATCAACGGCGCGCACGTCGTCGTCCTGGGCCGCGGGATCACCGTGGGGCGCTCCATCGGGCTGCTGCTCACCCGCAAGTCCGAGAACGCCACCGTGACGCTCTGCCACACCGGTACGCGCGACCTCTCCGGGCTGCTGCGCCAGGCGGACATCATCGTCGCCGCGGCCGGTGTCCCGCACCTGGTCAAGCCGGAGGACGTGAAGCCGGGCGCGGCCGTGCTCGACGTGGGCGTCAGCCGCGACCAGAACGGGAAGATCGTCGGCGACGTGCACCCCGGCGTGGCCGAAGTGGCCGAGTGGATCTCCCCGAACCCGGGCGGAGTCGGCCCGATGACCCGGGCCCAGCTGCTCGTCAACGTCGTCGAGGCGGCGGAACGGACGACCAGTGCCGGCTGAACGGGACGCCGAGCACGCCGGGCGCGCGGCCGGCGGCGGTGGCGCGGCCGCGGCGAACGGCACGCCCGTCACCTCAGGTGCGCCCGGCGCGGTCGCCGCGTCCGCGGACGAGGCGCGCCGGTCCCGCCGCTTCCCGTCCGTCACCCGGGACACCGCCCGCCCCGAGGGCAGCGGCCGCGCCGTCCCGGGGGCCGTGTCCACCCCCGCCCGTCAGTGGCCGATGCTCAGCGTGCTCGTCGCGACGGCGGCCGGGCTGCTGGCCACCGCGCTGGGGCACCCGAAGATCGGCTGCCTGGCGATCGGCGTGGCCCTGATCGCCGCCTCGGTGCTGCGCCGCGTGCTGCCCTCGGTGGGGATGCTCGCGGTGCGCTCCCGTTTCACGGACATGATCACGTACGGGCTGCTGGGCGTGGCGATCACGCTGCTCGCGCTGGTGATCGAGCCCAAGCCGCTGCTGGAGATCCCCTTCCTGGAGAGCGCGGTCCGCTTCACCGTGCGGTGAGTGCGGCGGGTCCGGTGCGCGCGGTGAGTCCGGTGAGTGCGGCCAGGGTGGCCGCGATGGCCGGCTGGGTCTCCGTGCCCGCCCGGACCTGCACGTCCAGCGTCCGCCCCGGGCCCGGCAGCTCCCGTACGGCGGCGCCGGGCGGCGGGGCGTCGCACAGCAGTTTCGGCAGGATCGACACGGCCCGGCCGGTGGCCACGAACCACAGCCCGGCCCGCTTGGTCCCCGCACTTGTGCGCGATGCGCGGGGTGAACCCGGCGTTCCGGCAGGCGTGCAGCAGCATCTCGCGGCAGCTGCTCGGGGCCGGGGCCGAGACCCAGTCGGCCTCCCGCAGCGCGGCGAGCCCGTCCCGCTCGTAGGCGGGGACCAGGGCCTGCGGCAGCGCCAGGCACAGCGGGTCCTCGAACAGCGGTACGGCCGTGGTCCCGGGCGCGGGCGGGGCGCCGAGCAGCGGGTACGCGTAGGTCACCGCCAGGTCCAGGCGGCAGCGTGCCGTGGCGGCCCCTGGGCGAACTGGGCACGGACGACATCCGCAACGGCCTCGAAGGCAAGGTCGTCAGCCAGGTCGAGCTGGTCCGCCAGGGCCTCGCCCACCTCCCCGCGCACGCCTCCTACACGCTGATCACCGGCATCCTGGCCCGCGAACCCCTGCTCACCGGCGCGGTGGCCGCCCTCGCCAACGGCGCCGTCGAGGCCTTCGTACGCGCCGCGGCCATCGAACTGCCCGGCCGCCAGCGCATCAACGCCGTCAGCCCCACCGTCTTCGAGGAGTCCCTCGACGCGTACGGGGACACCTTCGCGGGATTCGACCCGGTGCCCGTCTCCCGCGCGGCGAACGCCTACGTCAAGTCGATCGAGGGCCACCAGACGGGCCGGATCTTCCTGGTCGAGTAGCCGAAAGGGGGGCCGAACGGGGGTCCTGGAACCGGCTCCGCCTTCGAAACGGTGGGGCCCGTGTGCCACGCACCACAGGGACCCGGGGGTTGGCCCGCTGCCGGGTCGGATAGCCTGACCGCGGATGTCTCTTCACGTCAAGATTTACAGGGGAGCGGCGTCCTCCAGCACATGGGGCAGGGACGCCCCACCGCCAGCTGTCTAACGGAGAAGGCCATGACCCGCACTCCTGTGAATGTCACCGTCACCGGCGCCGCCGGCCAGATCGGCTACGCGCTGCTCTTCCGCATCGCCTCCGGTCACCTGCTCGGCGCCGACGTGCCGGTCAAGCTCCGTCTTCTGGAGATCCCCCAGGGCATGAAGGCCGCCGAGGGCACCGCCATGGAACTCGACGACTGCGCCTTCCCGCTGCTCAAGGGCATCGACATCTTCGACGACCCGAACCAGGGCTTCGACGGCGCCAACGTCGCGCTGCTCGTGGGCGCCCGCCCGCGCACCAAGGGCATGGAGCGCGGTGACCTGCTCTCCGCCAACGGCGGCATCTTCAAGCCGCAGGGCGCCGCGATCAACGCGAACGCCGCGGACGACATCAAGGTCCTGGTCGTGGGCAACCCGGCCAACACCAACGCGCTCATCGCGCAGGCCGCCGCCCCGGACGTACCGGCCGAGCGCTTCACCGCGATGACCCGCCTGGACCACAACCGCGCGATCTCGCAGCTCGCGCAGAAGACCGGCTCCGCCGTCTCCGACATCAAGCGCCTCACCATCTGGGGCAACCACTCGGCGACCCAGTACCCGGACATCTTCCACGCGGAGATCGCCGGCAAGAACGCCGCCGAGGTCGTCAACGACGAGCTGTGGCTCGGCGAGACCTTCATCCCGACCGTCGCCAAGCGCGGCGCCGCGATCATCGAGGCCCGTGGCGCGTCCTCGGCCGCCTCGGCCGCCAACGCCGCCATCGACCACGTGCACACGTGGGTCAACGGCACCGCCGAGGGCGACTGGACCTCGATGGGCATCCCGTCGGACGGCTCCTACGGCGTCCCGGCCGGTCTGATCTCCTCCTTCCCCGTCACCTGCAAGGACGGCAAGTACGAGATCGTCCAGGGCCTGGACATCAACGAGTTCTCCCGCACCCGCATCGACGCCTCCGTCCAGGAGCTGTCGGAGGAGCGCGACGCGGTCCGCGAGCTCGGCCTGATCTGATCCGTCCTTCCCGCCGAGGCGCGCTCGCACCTCGGCGGGGAGTACGGACCCAAGCGCCCCGGCCCCACCAGGCCGGGGCGCTTTGGCGTGTTTACGCCTGTCGCATGATGTAAGAGAAATCTAAGGTCGGTCGGTGACCGATAGCCCGATTCCCCCTCAGCCCACGAGCTGGCGGCAGGACGACCTGCGCAACGGCCGTCCCCCCGTCGAACCGGCGTTCAGCGAAGCCGGCCGCTTCCTGTGCGCGGGCACCTACATAGACGCCGGGTACCGCGATCAGGTGATCGAGGAGCTGTACGTCCACGAGGAGCGGATCGTCGCGCCCTCGTACGGGTTCGACGCCTCGCGCGTCCTCGCCCACGCCCTCCGCGCCCGCCGCGCCGAACTCGGCTGGGCACTCGGCGTACTCGGCGCCTGGTTCGTGGGTTCCGTGCTCACCGGGGGCGCCCTCGCGCTGATGCTCGTCCCGTTCCTGCTGCTGAGCCTCGCGGGCTGGCTCAGGGCCCGGTCCGGCCAGCTGGCGCGCGTCCTGTCCGTCGTGGTGCGGATCTACGCCTGGTGGAACCTGGCCGTCATCGTGATCCTGGTCCTCGGGATCTGGCTGGCCCTGCTCGGCGCCTTCGACGACACGCTCGGCGGTCCGGTCGGCCCCGGCGCCCTCGTCTTCTCGCCGGGCATCGGAGGCGTGGCGACCGGATTCGTCATCGGGTGGGTGCCGGCGGTCTTCGCCGCGGTCGTCACCATCGTGGGACTCCAGCGCGGTTACGTCGCCCGGACCATCGCCAACGAACTCAACCGGGACCGGTACGCCCACCGGCCGGCCGATCCCGCCGAGGCCGACGCCGGCGTACGGTTCGCCCGCGTGCGGCGGCGCATCATCGACGAGCAGCACTCGCCGCTGATCATGTACGACATCAACGACCCGTTCGCCGGGGCCGGTGAGGCGTACCGCCCCTGGCAGGATTCCTTCGAACTGCGCCCCCGCGAGGACCTGCCCCCCGGCACCACACCGGAGCCGCTCACCAACGCCCGCATCCTGGAGGGGGTCGTGCCCCTGGTGGAGCGGCTGCGGGTGCCCTCGCCGCACGGGTCCCCGCAGGCCCAGGCCGCCGTACTGGACCGGATGCGCGAGCTGGTCGTCGACCAGTGCGTGTTCCTGCCGGGCGGCGGGCTGGGGCACCGCGACGAAGGACCGCACGTGCGGGCGGACTTCGAAACACACCGCGCCGAGGCCATCGAGGAGGGCGGCGAACGCCGCCGGCACTTCCTGCGCATCCGCGTCGGCGGCTGGGACGAGAACCTGGTCGTCACGCTGTTCGTACGGGTTCACACCCAGGGCGGGATGATGATGGTGGAGCTGGCGCCGCACGTGCTGCTGCCCGTCCACGCCGCCTTCCACAACGCGGACGCGGACGCCCACCGCTACCTGAACAACAACCGGTTCGGGAAGGTGGCCTGGGCCCTGCGGCACACCCCCGGCTCCTTCACGGCCTCCCTCGTCACGCTGGGCCGGGGCGTCGCAAGCTGGGTGAGGATCGCGGCCGGCGGCCACGGTGGCGCCCGGCCGGAAGGGCCGCGCGCGTCGGTGCGCGAACTCGCGGCTCAGGACAACGGCTCGCTGTTCCATCTCATGGACCTCGACCGGTACTTGAAGACCATTCAGGACCGGGTCATCGCCGGTATTACCTTGGTCCTGCACGAAGGCGGCTGGCACACCGAGGCGTTCGCGCGGCGCGCCGGCATCCACATCGAGAACTACGTGGGTGCGGCGCACGACAGCGCGATCAGCTTCGGCGGCAGCGGCAATCACAACAGCACACACAGGGGGAGCCATGGCGACAGATAGCGGAAGCGGGAGCGGGCCGGAGCCCGGGGTGCGGATCGGCAGCGTCCACGGCAGCGCGGTCAGTTTCGGCGGCTCCAACAACACCAACACCGTCCACCACGGCGGTACGGGAGCGGGCGCACCCGGCGCGGCACAGCTGCTGGAGGCGGTGCTCACCCTGCGCGAGGCGCTCGTACGGGAGGCCCCCCGGGGCGACGACAGAACCGCGCTCGACGCCGAACTGGACGGGATCGCCGAGCAGTTGGAGGGCACCGAGACGATCCGGCCCGGTCTGCCCGCCCGGCTGCGCGCAGCGCTGGAGCGGTGGGCTCCGCTGCTCGAGTCGATGAGCGCGGCCGCTGCCCTCGGCAGCCTGCTCGGCGCGCTGGGAGGCTGAGCCGTGGCTCCGGCACAGCCGCCGTCCGGCCCGCGCCGCTGGGACGCGCAGGCGCAGCGCTGGGTGGTGGACCAGGCCCCGGCGGGACCGCCGGCAGGGCCGCCACCGGGCATGCCGCCGGTTCCGCCGCAGGCGCCGGGCGCGGCGCCTGCGTACGACCCGCTCGGGCCGGGGGCTCCGCCCCCGCCCCCGTACGGGGCGCCGACCGCGCCGCAGCCGCCGTACGCCCCGGACCCGGCGTACCTGCCGCCGGTACCGCCGCCGCCCGGCTACACGTCCCCCTCCGGCGGACCGGGCGGCCGGTGGCGGACCCCGGTGACGGCGGGGATCGCGGTCGCCTCCGTCGTGATCGGCGCCGGGGCGGTGTGGTTCCTGGCCCGGGACACGAACGACGCGGACCGCGCGGGGGAGAAGAACGGGACGGTGGCCTCGGGTACGCCGTCGTGGTCCGGCGGGGGACCGTCCGGGACGGCGTCGCCCACCGCCTCCGGCTCCCCGACGGCCGGCGCCGGCCCGAGCCAGGTTCCCGGCCCGAGCCCGTCCGGCACCGGGCCGGGGGCGGGGGCGGGGGGCCACGAGACCAAGCAGGACCCGTCGGGCTTCACGATCGCCGTCCCGGCCGGCTGGGTGCGGGAGGAGCTCAAGGAGGGGGTCTTCTACCGTTCGGCCGACCGGACCGCGCTGATCCAGGTCTTCCGGGTGTCGGAGCCGGAGCTCAGCTCGCTCGACGCGGTCAAACAGGCCTCCACCTACCTGCGGGGCGGCACCCGGGGGTACGAGGAGATCAGCGTGGGCGCGGTTCCGGGCGGTTCCGGGGCGGCGGAGCTCGTCTACCGGTACGACAGCGAGGAGTCGCGTGGGGTGCGGCGCGGTGTCGAACGGGTCTTCTTCGCGGGGGACGGCGGCAAGTGGGCGGTGCTGACCGCCGGCCCGGCCGCCGAGTGGCAGGCCACGCAGGACCACCACGCGGCGGCGCTGGCCGCATTCCGCCCGGCCGGCTGACCGGGCGCCGGTGCCCCGGCCCGGTGGCCGACCCTGCCGCCGGCTGATCTGCCCTGGTGGCCGATCCGGCCCGGTGGCCGATCCGGCCCGGTCGCCGACCCGGCCGGTGGTTGACCTGGCTCGGAGGCCGACCTGGCTCGGTGGTTGATCCGGCCCGGTGGTCGCCCCCTGCCGGGGCCTGATCCGGCCTGGTGGTTGACCCGATCGGTCGCCGATCCGGCCGAGCGGTTGACCTGGCCCGGTGGCCGATCCGGCCCGGTGGTTGACCCTGCCGGTGGTTGATCCGGCCTGGTGGTTGATCCGGCCTGGCGGCCGATCCGGCACGGTCGCCGACCCGGCCGGTGGTTGACCTGGCTCGGAGGCCGACCTGGCTCGGTGGTTGATCCGGCTCGGCGGCTGGCCCGGCACGGCGGCCGGCCCGGCCCGGTCGGGCGGGCGGACCGGCGTGCGGGCCGTCCGGGCCTGCTCGGTCAGGACTGGTACATGCCCGGCTTGTAGTGGCCCGGCACCATGCGGGTGGTGACGCCGATGCGGTTCCAGACGTTGATCGTCGCGATGACGGCGATCAGCTGAGCCAGCTCGCGCTCCTCGAAGTGCTGCGCGGCCTTCTCGTACACCTCGTCCGGCACGAAGCCGTCCGTCAGGACCGTGACGGCCTCGGTGAACTCGATCGCCGCGAGCTCCTTCTCGGTGTAGAAGTGCCGCGACTCCTCCCAGGCGGCCAGCTGCACGATCCGGTCGACGCTCTCACCATGCGCGATCGCGTCCTTGGTGTGCATGTCGAGGCAGAAGGCGCAGTGGTTGACCTGCGAGGCGCGGATCTTGACGAGCTCGACCAGGGCCGGGTCCAGGCCCTTGCGGGAGGCGATCTCCAGGGCCAGGACGGCCTTGTAGACCTCCGGGGCCAGCTTCGCCATCTGCATGCGCGGGGTGTGCTCGGGCGCGTGCTCGTGGGTGGGGGAGGGGGTCTGCCGGTTCTGCGTGGTGTTCGTCATGTGATCCACCCTAGGAAGAAGGCGGCCCAGGGATATGGTCCATATCCATGACGGAATCCTGGGCCACTTTCGGCGCCGACCTGCATCTGGACCTCTCCGCCGGGCGCGGTCTGCGGGCCGGTCTCACCGAGGCGCTGCGCGAGGCCGCACGCAGCGGGCGGCTGGCGGCCGGGACCCGGCTGCCGTCCTCCCGCACCCTCGCCGCCGACCTGGGCATCGCGCGCAACACGGTCGCGGAGGCGTACGCCGAACTGGTGGCCGAGGGGTGGCTGACCGCCCGCCAGGGCTCCGGCACCCGGGTCGCGGAACGGGCCCGTCCGCGCCGGGCCGCGGCGGCCGCGCCCGTACGGCGCCCCGCGCGCAAGGGGCCCTCGTACAGCCTGGTGCCCGGCTTCCCGGACCTGGGGGCCTTCCCGCGCACGGCCTGGCTGTCGGCGGCCCGGCGGGCGTTGACCGACGCGCCGAACGAGGCCTTCGGGTACGGGCTCGACGGGCGCGGCCGCATCGAGCTGCGGCAGGCGCTGGCCGGCTACCTGGCACGGGCCCGCGGGGTGTACGCGGACCCGGAGCGGATCGTGCTGTGCGCGGGCTTCCTGCACGGGCTGACCCTGCTGGCGGGCGTGCTGCGGGCACGGCGGGTGCGGGAGGTGGCGGTGGAGGGGTACGGCCTGGACTTCCACCGGAACCTGCTGGTGCGGGCGGGGCTGCGGACGCGGCCGCTGGGGGTGGACGGGGAGGGGGCCCGCACGGGGGAGCTGACCGCCGCGGCGGGCGCGGTGCTGCTGACCCCGGCGCACCAGTTCCCGACGGGCGCGGCCCTGACCCCGGCCCGCCGGGCGGCGGCGGTCGACTGGGCCCGGACCACGGGCGGGCTGATCCTGGAGGACGACTACGACGGGGAGTACCGCTACGACCGACAGCCGGTCGGCGCCCTCCAGGGGCTGGACCCGGACCGGGTGGTCTACCTCGGCACGGCCAGCAAGTCACTGGCGCCGGGGCTGCGGATGGGCTGGATGGTGGTCCCGCCGGGGCTGCTGGACGAGGTCCTGGCGGCCAAGGGCCCCACGGACTGGGCCTCCAGCACGCTGGAGCAGCTCACGCTGGCGGAGTTCATCACCTCGGGGGCGTACGACCGCCACGTGCGCGGGATGCGACTGCGGTACCGGCGGCGCCGGGACGAGCTGGTGGCGGCGGTGGCGGGCCGGGTGGGCGTGTCGGGGATCGCGGCGGGGCTGCACGCCGTGCTGGACCTCCCGGCGGGGACGGAGCGGTCGGTCCTGCAGTCGGCCGCCTGGCAGGACCTGGCCCTGCACGGCCTGTCCGCGTTCCGGCACCCGGAGGCCGGGCTCGCGCCGCGGGACGCGCTGGTCGTCGGCTACGGGACTCCGTCGGACAGCGCCTGGTCCCCGACCCTGGCCGCCCTCATGGCGACCCTCCCGTAACAGGCCGTGCCCGCCTGCGGCACCACTGCCGGCTCTGCCCGGACCCGCGCCTCAAACGCCGGCGAGGCTGAACGACCGGGGCTCCGCCCCGGCAGCGGGGCCGCGGCCTGGTCAACCCGCCCGGGACGGAGGCGCCGGTTCGCCGAAGCGGGCCAGGGCCAGGGAGCCGGCCACCGCTACGACGAAGCCGGTCACGGCGAGCCAGGTCAGGCCCTCGCGGGTGCGGTCGCCGAGCCAGACCACGCCCACCACGGCCGGGCCGATCGTCTCGCCGAGCACCAGCCCCGCCGTCGCCGCCGTCACCGAGCCGCGCGCCAGCGCCGAGGTGAGCAGCAGGAAGGCCGCCCCGCCGCCCAGCAGGAGTGCGTACAGCGCGGGGTTGCGCAGCTCCCAGGGGGAGTCGATGAGCCGCACCGAGACCTCGACCACCCCGAAACCCGTTCCCGCGGCCAGGCCCAGGACCAGCGCCCGGGGCCCGTCCGGGAGCCGTCCCGCCACCGCGCCGACCACCAGCACCAGCCCCGCCACCGCCAGCAGCCCCAGCTTCAGCGCGAGCGACCCGGTCCCCGAGCCCTCCTCCCCGGCGGCGAGCCCGAGCATCAGCAGTCCCGCGCACACCACCCACACCGCGCCCCACTCCATCCGGGACAGCCGCATCCGCAGCAGCCGCGCCGCGACCACCGCCGTCACCGCCAGGCTGGCGGCCAGCGCGGCCCCCACCGCGTAGATCGGGACATGGCGGAGCGCGATGATCTGGAGGACGAAGCCGACCGCGTCGAGTCCGAGGCCCAGCAGGTACCGCCACTGCCGTACGGCGCGCAGGAACAGCGCCGTGTCCACCCCGGACCCCGATCCCGGCTCCGCCGCCCGCGCCGCGACCGCCTGGAGGACGGACGCCGTGCCGAAGCAGACCGCCGCACCGAGGGCGCAAATCATCCCAATGAGCACGAACTGACTCTAGGTCACCGATCTCACGGCGGCCGGATTCCATCGGCCGGGGCCACCGCTCTACTCTGTCGGCAGCACGCCAGGCCCCAGGGGGAGCAGCAGACATGGACACCAGCAGCACCAACCAGCGCCGTATGCGCTCCGGCGCGGTCGCCCTCGGCGGCATGGGCCTGCTCGCGGCCACCCTCGTGGCCTGCGGCAGCAGCGACGAGCCCGACAAGCGCTGCGCGTCCCGCTCCACGCTGGAGCACCTGAATTCCAAGGAATGCAAGAGCGGCGGCCGCGGCGCGTACTACTACGGCGGCTACGTCAGCAGCGGCAAGGTCTCCGGCGGCAGCTTCGACAAGTCCGCCGTCACCCGCGGCGGCATCGGCGGCCACAGCAGCTCCGGCTCCAGCGGCGGCTGAGGAAACCGGAACCCATGCAGCGGCACACCATCGAGCCCCGCCCCGGCTGGCAGAAGACCGTCGAGGAGCAGGGGCTCATCTATCCCCTCACCCGCTACCCCGACGACTCCCTGCGCCCCTACTGGGACGAGAGCGCGTACTACTCGTTCTCCCTCCCCGAGGTCGAGGCCCTGGAGAACGTCGTCGAGGAGCTGCACGCCATGTGCCTGGCGGCGGCCGCGCACATCGTCGAGCACGACCGCTTCGCCGACCTCGGCATCACCGACCCCGCGCTCGCCGCGCTGATCGCCGAGTCCTGGCGCCGCCGCGCCGAACAGCCCTCCCTCTACGGCCGTTTCGACCTGCGCTACGACGGCACCGGCAGCCCGGCCAAGATGCTGGAGTACAACGCCGACACGCCCACCTCCCTCGTGGAGGCGGCCAGCCCGCAGTGGTTCTGGATGGAGGAACGGTTCCCCGGCGCCGACCAGTGGAACTCCCTCCACGAGCGCCTCGTCGACGCCTGGCGCCGCCAGGCCGAGCTGCTGCCGCCCGGCACGCTGCACTTCGCGCACTCCGAGACCGACGAGCTCGGCGAGGACCTGATGACGGTCGCCTACCTCCAGGAGACCGCCGAGCAGGCCGGCCTGGACACCCACGCCCTGTCCGTCGAGCAGATCGGCTGGGACAGCCTGTCCGGCCGGTTCGTGGACGAGAAGCTCCGCTTCATCCGCAGCTGCTTCAAGCTCTACCCGTGGGAGTGGCTGGCCACGGACGAGTTCGGCCCGCAGGTCCTCGGCACGTACGACCACGGCGGCGGCACCGGCACCACCTGCTGGATCGAGCCCCTGTGGAAGATGCTGCTCTCCAACAAGGCGCTGCTGGCGATCCTGTGGGAGCTCTTCCCGGAGCACCCGAACCTGCTGCCCGCCTACCTCGACGGACCGCGCGAACTGGCCGAGGCCGGGTCCGCCGGCTACGTGGCCAAGCCGCTCCTCGGCCGCGAGGGCGCGGGGGTCACCCTGCACGAACCGGGGGAGGGCGGCGAGCCGTTCGTACCGGAGGAGGGCGAGCGGTACTGCTTCCAGGGCCTGGCCCCGCTGCCCGACTTCGACGGCAACCGGGTGGTGCTCGGCGCGTGGGTCGTCGAGGACGAGGCGGCGGGGCTCGGCATCCGCGAATCGGCGGGGCCGGTCACGGACGAGTACGCCCGCTTCCTGCCCCACGTGATCCTTTAGGGGATCCCCGGCTCAGGAGGCCAGCACCGCCCGGAGCTGGTCCAGCCCCCAGTCCAGGTCCTCCTTGCTGATCACCAGCGGCGGGGCGAGCCGGATCGTCGATCCGTGGGTGTCCTTCACCAGCACCCGCCGGTCCATCAGCCTCTCGGACACCTCCCGGCCGGTCCCGTGGCCGGGGGCGATGTCCACGCCCGCCCACAGCCCGCGGCCCCGTACGGCGGTCACGGAGCCCCCGCCGACCAGCAGGCCCAGCTCGTGGTGCAGGTGGTCGCCCAGCTCGGTGGCGCGCTGCTGGAACTCGCCGCTGCGGAGCATCGCGACGACCTCCAGGGCGACGGCGCACGCGAGCGGGTTCCCGCCGAAGGTGGACCCGTGCTGCCCGGGCCGGAACACCCCGAGCACGTCCCGGTCGGCGACCACGGCCGACACCGGCACCACGCCGCCGCCGAGCGCCTTGCCGAGGATGTAGACGTCGGGGACGACCCCCTCGTGCTCGCAGGCGAAGGTCTTCCCGGTCCGCCCCAGCCCCGACTGGATCTCGTCCGCCATGAAGAGGACGTTCCGCTCGCGGGTCAGTTCCCGTACGCCGCTCAGGTACCCGGCGGGCGGCACCAGCACGCCCGCCTCGCCCTGGATCGGCTCCAGCAGCACGGCCACCGTGTTCTCGGTGACCGCGTGGGACAGCGCGGTGAGGTCCCCGTACGGGACGATCTCGAAGCCCGGCGTGTACGGACCGAAGTGGTCGCGGGCGTCGTGGTCCGTCGAGAAGGAGATGATGGTCGTGGTGCGCCCGTGGAAGTTGTCGGCGGCGACCACGATCTTGGCGTGCCCGTCCGGGACGCCCTTGACCTCGTAGCCCCACTTGCGGGCGGTCTTCACCGCCGTCTCCACGGCCTCCGCGCCCGTGTTCATCGGCAGCACCATCTCCTTGCCGCACAGATCGGCGAGCTCCGTACAGAAGTCGGCGAACCGGTCGTGGTGGAAGGCGCGCGAGGTGAGCGTGACCCGCTCCAGCTGGGACCGGGCGGCGTCGATCAGACGCCGGTTGCCGTGCCCGAAGTTGAGGGCGGAGTAGCCGGCGAGCATGTCGAGGTATCTGCGGCCCTCCACGTCGGTCATCCACGCACCTTCCGCGGACGCGACGACGACGGGCAGCGGATGGTAGGTGTGCGCGCTGTGCGCGTCGGCGGAGCGGATGGCATCAGCAGTTGTCGACACGGGGTCTCCGATCGTCCGTCTTGCCCGGTGCAGCGGTGACGAGGGTGGCGTCACCCTTCTTATCGTCGCCTTCTTATCGTCGCTCTGATCCCGGATGCAGAAACCTTCCGCGCGGCGCGCCCGCTAAGGTGGGCGCTACGCACGGCGACTGGCGCACGGAGAACGAACTCCGGGGGAGTCGTGCGCGTTCGACCGCATTCAGGGCCGCTCGCCTGGGCCTCGCGGGGTACCGATCACATCGACCCCGGAGGAGCCCGCCATGTCCGCGAGCCGCCATCCCGCCCTTCTCTCGACCGATCCCGAACTGGCGTCGTTCGTCGCGGCGGAAGAAGTGCTCCAGGCGCAGACCCTGCGCCTGATCCCGAGTGAGAACTACGTGTCCGCGGCCGTCCTCGAGGCCTCCGGCACCGTGCTGCAGAACAAGTACAGCGAGGGCTACCCCGGCCGCCGCTACTACGAGGGCCAGCAGAACATCGACCGGGTCGAGGCCCTGGCGATCGAGCGGGCGAAGGGCCTGTTCGGCGTGGACCACGCGAACGTGCAGCCGTACTCCGGCTCGCCGGCCAACCTGGCCGTGTACCTGGCCTTCGCCAAGCCCGGCGACACCGTGATGGGCATGGCCCTGCCGATGGGCGGGCACCTGACGCACGGCTGGGGCGTGTCGGCGACGGGCTCGTGGTTCCGGGGCGTGCAGTACGGCGTCCAGGCCGACACCGGGCTCATCGACTACGACGCCGTGCGCGAGCTGGCCCTCGCCGAGCGGCCCAAGCTGATCTTCTGCGGCGGCACCGCCCTGCCGCGCACGATCGACTTCGCGGCCTTCGCGTCCATCGCCGAGGAGGCGGGCTCGATCCTGGTCGCGGACGTGGCCCACATCGCGGGCCTGATCGCGGGCGGTGCGCACCCGTCCCCGGCGGGCCACGTGGACGTCATCTCCACCACGACGCACAAGACCCTGCGCGGTCCGCGGGGCGCGATGCTGATGTGCCGCGAGGAGCACGCGAAGGCCATCGACAAGGCGGTCTTCCCGGGCCTCCAGGGCGGCCCGCACAACCAGACGACGGCCGGCATCGCGGTGGCCCTGCACGAGGCGGCCCAGCCGTCCTTCACCGCCTACGCGCACGCGGTCGTCGCCAACGCGAAGGCGCTGGCGGCGGCGCTGCTGGAGCGGGGCTTCGACCTGGTGTCGGGCGGTACGGACAACCACCTGATCCTGATCGACCTGACGGGCAAGGACGTGCCGGGCAAGGTCGCCGCCAAGGCCCTGGACCGGGCGGGGATCGTGGTGAACTACAACACGGTTCCGTTCGACCCGCGCAAGCCGTTCGACCCCTCGGGGGTGCGGATCGGTACGCCGTCGCTGACGTCGCGGGGTCTGGGCGTCGCCCACATGCCGCAGGTCGCCGATTGGATCGCCCGGTCCGTGGACGCCGCGGCCAAGGGCGACGAGCCGGCCCTGGCCGCGGTCCGCGCGGAGGTCGCCGACCTCATGGCAGCCTTCCCGGCCCCGGGCCTGCCGCTGTCCTGACCTGCGGCCCCGCTGCCGGGGCTCCGCCCCGGACCCCGCGCCTCAAACGCCGGCGAGGCTGAAATACAGGGGCTCCGCCCCGGACCCCGCGCCTCGAACGCCGGCGGGGCTGAAAGATCGCCTCAATCGCCGGCGGGCTGGATTTTCCAGCCCGCCCGGCGTTTGAGGGCGTCCCCGGGCCGGTGGCGCCGCGGCACCATCCAGCCCCGCCGGCGTTTGAGGCGCGGGTGTGGGAGGCGTCCGCGGAGCCCCGCGCAGCGGCCCACCTGGGGGAAAGCGGTCGCTCGGCCGGGGCCGGATCCGGACGCACCGCTACCGCCGGGTACCCCGGCACCGCACGGCCCGGGCCGGCGCGACCCGGAAGGATCCGGCCAGCGGCGGGCCCGAGCCCGCCCCCGCACCTGAGAGAATGAAGCCATGGCTTCTGATCGTCCTCGCGCGCTCTCCGGCATCCAGCCCACCTCCGGTTCGTTCCACCTCGGGAACTACCTCGGAGCCATTCGCCAGTACGTCGCCCTGCAGGAGACGCACGACGCGTTCTACATGGTCGTCGACCTGCACGCGATCACCATGCCGCAGGATCCGAAGGACCTCCGCGCGAACACCCGTCTCTCCGCCGCGCAGCTGCTCGCGGCCGGCCTGGACCCCGAGCGCTGCACGCTCTTCATCCAGAGCCACGTGCCCGAGCACGCCCAGCTCGGCTGGGTCATGAACTGCATCACCGGTTTCGGCGAGGCCAGCCGGATGACCCAGTTCAAGGACAAGTCCGCGAAGGGCGGCGTCAACAGCGCCAGCGTCGGCCTGTTCACGTACCCGATCCTCCAGGTCGCCGACATCCTGCTCTACCAGGCGAACGCCGTCCCCGTCGGCGAGGACCAGCGCCAGCACATCGAGCTGACCCGCGACCTCGCCGAGCGTTTCAACCAGCGCTACGGCCAGACCTTCACCCTGCCCGCCGCGCACATCGTCAAGGAGGTCGCGAAGATCTACGACCTCCAGGACCCGGCGATCAAGATGTCGAAGTCCGCGTCGTCCCCCAAGGGCCTGATCAACCTCCTCGACGAGCCCAAGGTCACCGAGAAGAAGATCAAGAGCGCGGTCACCGACACCGAGGCCGAGATCCGCTTCGACACCGAGAAGAAGCCCGGCGTCAGCAACCTGCTCACGATCTACTCCACCCTCACGGGCGAGACGATCGCCGAGCTGGAGGCGAAGTACGAGGGCAAGGGCTACGGCGCGCTGAAGACCGACCTGGCCGGTGTGATGGTCGATTTCATCACACCGTTCAAGCAGCGCACCCAGGAATACCTGGACGACCCGGAGACGCTGGACTCCATCCTGACCAAGGGCGCGGAGAAGGCCCGTGCGGTCGCCGCCGAGACCCTCGCGCAGGCGTACGACCGCCTCGGTCTGGTGCCCGCCAAGCACTGACGAACGCAACTACGGACAGAGGGCCCTGGCAAGAACGGGGGTGCTGCCGCCACACTGGGACGGCAGCAGTCCACAGCGACAAGCGGAGGAGAGATACGTGGGGACCGTAACGCTCGGCGTTTCGATCGCGGTCCCGGAGCCGTACGGCAGCCAGCTCCAGCAGCGGCGCGCCGGCTTCGGGGACGCCGCCGCGCACGGCATCCCCACGCACGTCACCCTCGTACCGCCGACCGAGGTGGAGGCGGACCGGCTCCCGGCGATCCGGGCCCACCTCGCCGGGGTCGCGGCAGCCTCCAGCGCCTTCCGGATGCGGCTGGGCGGGACGGGAACCTTCCGCCCCCTCTCGCCGGTCGTCTTCGTCCAGATCGTCGAGGGCGCCGCGGGCTGCACCCGCCTCCAGGGTGAGGTCCGCGACCCCCACGGGCCGCTCAGCCGCGAGCTGGCCTTCCCGTACCACCCCCACGTCACCGTCGCCCACGGGATCTCCGAGGAGGCGATGGACCTGGCGTTCTCGGCCCTCTCCGAGTACTCCGCCGAATGGCTCTGCGAGGGCTTCGCGCTCTACGAGCAGGGCTCGGACGGGGTCTGGCGCAAGCTGCGCGAGTACCCCTTCGGAACCGGGGCGAGCGGCGTGCCGACGCAGCCGGGCTGCCCCGCGGGCGAGGCGGCGGGAGCCACCGGGGCGACCGCGCTGCCGTCCTGACGGAGCGGGCGCAGGGTCAGCCGGGCGGTGCGCCGGGCGCGGAATCTCAGCCTTCGCAGGACCAGCGTGTGGAACGGGCGACCCGCAGGGCGCGCTTCGGAAAAAGTCACAGTCGACGACCGTAGTCCCCGAAACGGACAATCCCGACTATTTCCGAGCTCTCATTTACGGTGACCCCATGGACTGGCTGACGAAACTCCCGGTGATCGGGCCGCTCGCGGCCCGTCTCATGCGGACGCACGCGTGGCGTTCGTACGAACGCCTCGACCGCGTGCACTGGACCCGGCTCGCCGCCGCGATCACCTTCATCAGCTTCCTGGCGCTCTTCCCCCTGATCACCGTGGCTGCCGCGGTGGGCGCGGCGCTGCTCAGCGAGAAGCAGCTGGACCAGCTGGAGAAGAACCTCTCCGAGCAGGTCCCGGGCATCTCCGACCAGCTCGACATCGCGGGGCTCGTCGCGAACGCGGGCACCGTCGGGCTCGTCGCCGGCGCCCTCCTGCTCGTCACCGGCATCGGGTGGGTGGGCTCGATGCGGGACTGCCTGCGCGCCGTGTGGGACAAGGACGACGAGGACGACGGGAACCCCATCGTCCGCAAGGGCAAGGACGGGCTCGTCCTGCTCGGCCTCGGCGGGGTGGGCCTGGCCTCGGCCGCCGCCTCGATCGTCGGGTCCTCGGCGGTCGGGAAGTCCGCCGAGTGGCTGGGCATCCCGCGCGAGGGCGCGGGCGGCGCGCTCCTGCGCGCGGCCGCCTTCCTCGTCGGCGTCGTGGCCGCCTTCCTGATGCTGCTCTACCTGCTGACCCTGCTCCCCGGGGTGGAACCGCCGCGCCGCCGCCTGATCGAGGCGGCACTCATCGGCGCGGCGGGCTTCGAGCTGCTGAAGCTGCTGCTCAGCGGCTACATGCGGGAGGTCGCCGCGAAGAGCGTGTACGGGGCCTTCGGCGTGCCGATCGCCCTGCTGCTGTGGATCAACTTCACGGCGAAGCTGCTGCTGTTCGTCGCGTCCTGGACGGCCACGCGCGACGCGGAGGAAAGCCCGAAACCCCAGGTGAAGGGTGAGGCAGACTCGATCGGGTGAACCTGGGGTCGGCCCGGGCGGGCGCGGGTAGTTCCCCCGGCGAGGTTCCGTGCACGCTACAACGGGACCGATCGTCCCGGCCGCCCCTGGAGGGCCCGTGTCCGCACGCCGTACGCGCAAGCTCCTCACCACGACGGCCGTCGCCGTCCTTCTCTCCGTGGCCGTGGCCGGCCTCGCGGCCCCCGCGAGTGCCACCGCTTCCACCGCAGTCCAGAGCGCGGTGCAGCACGTCAAGGAGCCGCCCCTGTTCAACGCGGGCGGGAAGTGGGAGCTGTACCAGACCAATGCCACGGTGCACGTGAACCTGCGGCAGGACGCGAACGGGACCCTCTTCGGAACCGTCTCGTCCGGGAACACCGTCGGGACCCTCCGGGAGGGCTGGGTGGACGGGAACAAGATCTACTTCCTCGTCGACTGGTCGCACGGCCCCGTGGGGCGCTACGACGGGTCCCGCGGGGCGGACGGGCGGCTCTCCGGCACCACCTTCGACGTGACCAACCCGTCCAGCCATGCCAACTGGTCCACCCTGCGCCAGTTCTGATCGAAGGGTCCGGGCCGGGCCCGTACGGTCCCGGCCCGGGCCTACACCAGGTCCTCGCCCCGGCCGCGGCGGCCGCGGGGCCAGCGGCGGTTGACCACGAAGGCGCCGCCCGCCAGCACGGCCAGCACGCCGCCCGCGACGCCCAGCGCGGTGCCCACGCCGCCCGAGCCCTGCCCGGCCGCCGACGGGTTGTTCTCGTGCGACTGGGCCGGGGAGCCGTGCGAGGAGGTGTCGGCGCTCTTCGGCGGCACCAGCTCACCCACCGGCTTGACCTTGCCGGCCGCCGCGAAGCCCCAGTCGAACAGCGCCGCGGTCTCCTCGTAGACCGAGTTCGCGCCGCCGGCGTCCGGGTTCATCACCGTGACCAGCAGCTTCCTGGAGCCCTGCTGGGCGGCGCCGGTGAAGGTGGAGCCGGCCATGGTGGTGTTGCCGTTCTTCACCCCGGCGATGCCCTTGTAGGGGGAGAGCCCGCCCGCACCCGTCATCAGCCGGTTGGTGTTCTGGATCTCGAAGTACTCGCGCGGCTTGCCGGCCTCCTGCTTGCCCGGGAACTTCGCCTCGGCCGTGCCGCAGTACTCCCGGAAGTCCTGCTTCTGCAGTCCGGAGCGGGCGATCAGCGTGAGGTCGTACGCGCTCGACACCTGTTCCGGGGCGTCGTACCCGTCGGGGGACACGACGTGCGTGTCGAGGGCCTGCAGCTCCTCGGCGTGCGCCTGCATGTCCTTGACGGTCTTGTCGATGCCGCCGTTCATGGCCGAAAGTACGTGCACGGCGTCGTTCCCCGAGCGCAGGAACACCCCGAGCCACAGGTCGTGGACGGAGTACTCGAGGTCCTCCTTGACCCCGACCAGGCTGCTGCCCGGGCCCACGCCGTCCATGTCCTGCCCGGTGACCTTGTGGACCTGCTCCTTGGGCAGGCCCGGCAGCACGGTGTCCGCGAAGAGCATCTTCATGGTGGAGGCCGGGGGCAGCCGCCAGTGCGCGTTGTGCGCCGCCAGGACCTCGCCCGACTCGGCGTCCGCCACGATCCAGGACCGCCCGGTGAGATTCGTGGGCAGGGCGGGCGCGCCGGGCAGCAGGTTCACCTGGGTGCCCGGCTGGCCGAGCAGGGATCCGCCGACCGTCGACATCGACACGGGCGGCGCGGGCGCCTGCGGCGCCTTGGCGGGCCCGCCCTTCCCGTCGGCCGGCGGGGTCGGCGCGGCGTGGGCGGGGGCCACCAGCAGGGCGGGCGCCAGCAACGCGGCGGAAAGGACCGTCAGCGCGGTCGTCTTGGCAGACACGCAGGTGAAAGTACCTCCCGATGAGCTGTCCGGCGTCGCGGACCGGCCAATTCGGTGCAACCACCCCCGGGACAGCCCACCCCGGCGCGTCCGTCCTGGGGACGAATCCGATACTGAGGGCATGAAACTCAGCCGTGCCGCCTCCTGGTTCCTGCTCGCCTTCGGAGTGTGGAGCTGGTTCATCTGGGTGTCTTTCGTCCGGAACCTGTGGAAGAACGGCAGTGGCCAGGCCTTCGATGCGGCGGGCGATCCCACTTCCCACTTCTGGGTGCACCTGACGCTCGCGGTGACGTCCTTTCTCCTGGGGACGGCGGTCGGTGTGATCGGGTTGCGCGGGGTCCGAGCCCTGCGGCGTGCATCACGTACGGCCGCGGACACGAGCACGGGCACGGGCGCCGGCACCGGCACGGGCGGCGACAGAGGGGCCTCGGCATGACGATCCTCGTCTTCGCGCTCGTCGCGCTCGCGGTCTGCGCCCTGCTGGTGCTCGTGCACCGATGGCTCTGGATCCGCCTGGTCCGCGACACCACGGCGCCCGGCGCCCCCACCCGCCGCATCGGCACGGCCTTGGCCATCGCCCTGCCCCTCCTCTCTGTGGCCGCCCTGACCACGGGTCGCGCCGGAGCACCCTTCCGGCTGCAGCAGACGGTGGCCTGGCCGGGATACCTCTGGCTCGCGGTGCTCCTGTACCTGACCCTGACGATGCTGGTCGCGGAGCCGATCCGCGCGCTGTTGCTCCGCCGTCTGGCCCACCGGGTCCCCTCCCGGGCGGTCGCCGGACCTCCCGTGCCGCAGACCGTTCCCCGGGCCGCCGCCCCCGAGCCCGCCCCGGAGCCGGCCCCGGCGCCCGTCGCGGCCGCCACCGCCGGGCCCGCCGCGACGGGCCCGGCGCTGACCCGCCGCCGGTTCGTCGCGCGGGCGGTCGGCGGGGCGGCCGCCGCCGTGGCCGTCGGCACCGTCGCGACCGGGACGTACGGGGTCCTGCGCGGGCCGAGCGTCCGGCGGGTGCAGGTGCCGCTGGCCAAACTGCCGCGCGCGGCGCACGGTTTCCGCATCGCCGTCGTCAGCGACGTCCACCTCGGCCCGGTGCTCGGCCGCGCCCACGCCCAGCGCATCGTCGACACCGTCAACCGCACCCAGCCCGACCTCATCGCCATCGTCGGCGACCTCGTCGACGGCAGCGTCCCCGACCTCGGGCCCGCCGCGGAGCCGCTGCGCCGGCTCGCCGCCCGCCACGGCTCGTACTTCGTGACCGGGAACCACGAGTACTTCTCCGGGGCGCAGCAGTGGATCGACCACGTCCGCGAACTCGGGCTGACCCCGCTGGAGAACGCCCGCCGCGCGCTGCCCCACTTCGACCTCGCGGGCGTCAACGACATCCAGGGGGAACCGGAGGGGAGCGGCCCCGACTTCCAGGCCGCCCTCGGCGACCGCGACCGGACACGGGCCGCCGTGCTCCTCGCCCACCAGCCCGTCGTCATCCACGACGCCGTCCGCCACGGTGTCGACCTCCAGCTCTCCGGCCACACCCACGGCGGCCAGCTCTGGCCCGGCAACTACCTCGCCGAGCTCGCCAACCCCACCGTCGCCGGGCTGGAGCGCTACGGAGACACCCAGCTCTACGTGTCCCGCGGGGCCGGCGCCTGGGGACCCCCGGTCCGCGTGGGCGCGCCGTCCGACATCACGGTCGTAGAACTCGCCTCATATCAGGCCTGACCCGCCCCAACTTCCTTTGGGCGCCCGCGAATCGGCCTTCCGGCGGCTGATATTCCGTGATGGGATGACCGTTAATCGGACAGCGCATCGCTGTCACCGGGACAAGGGGCGGGGTTCACGGGATGCGGTCTGTCCGCTGGAAGATGATCGCGGCCGGGCTGGTCCTCGGCGTGGCCGGCGTCGGCGCCTGGCAGCTGCTGCCCGGGGACGGCAGCGGCCGCGGCGCCATCCGGGTCGGGACGAGCGACGTGGTCTCCTCCCTCGACCCCGCCGGAGCGTACGACGTCGGCTCCTGGGCCCTGTTCGGCAACGTCTACCAGTCGCTGCTGACCATCAAGCCCGGTTCGGACGCCCCGGTGCCGGACGCCGCCGCCTCCTGCGCCTTCGCCGGCCAGAAGCTCACCACCTACCAGTGCGAGCTGCGCCCCGACGTGAAGTTCGCCGGCGGCCGCCCGATCACCGCCGAGGACGTCAAGTACTCCTTCGACCGCATCAAGGCGATCAACTCCGACCAGGGCCCCGCCCCGCTCTTCAACACCCTGGAGTCGGTCAAGGCCGAGGGCCGCACGGCCACCTTCAACCTCTCCGCCCGCGACGCCACCTTCCCCTTCAAGATCGCGACGGGCGCCGCCTCGATCGTCGACAAGGAGAAGTACCCGGCGAAGTCCCTGCGCGAGGACGGCAAGGTCGACGGCTCCGGCCCGTACGTGCTGGGCGCGTACAAGGCCGGTACGAGCGCCGAGCTCAAGCCCAACACCTCGTACAAGGGACAGGGCAAGTCCGCCCGCACGTCCGTCACGGTGAAGTACTTCGAAGACTCGGCAGATCTCGACCGGGCGTGGAACGCCCGCCAGATCGAAGTGGCCCACCGGGAGATGTCGCCGGCCGTGCTCGCCGGCCTCAACCCGGGCATGAAGGACGTCCGCTACCGGGCCTCCGGCGGCAGCGAGACCCGCTCCATGGTCTTCAACGTCCGCCCCGGCTCCGCCGCCGCCCCGCTCGCCGTCCGCCAGGCCGTCGCCGCCCTGCTCGACCGCTCCAAGGTGGCGAGCGACGTCTACCTGGGCACGGTCACCCCGCTGTACTCCCTGGTCCCGGCGGGCATCGCCGGCCACAGCACACCGTTCTTCGACGCCTACCCGACGCCCAATGCGGCCACCGCCAGGAAGCTGCTCAAGGACGCCGGGATCAACGGTCCCGTCGCCCTCAACCTGGGGGTGCACGTGCGCGGCGCGAACATCCCCGAGGCCGAGGAGCTCAAGCGGCAGCTGGAGGGCACCGGGCTCTTCCAGGTGACGATCAAGCTGGTCGAGAAGTGGGCCGACTTCCAGAAGGGTTACGCGGCGGGCGAGTTCGACGTCTACACGATCGGGTGGATCGCCGACTTCCCGGACGCGGACAACTTCCTCGCCCCGCTCGTCGGCGCCGACTCGTCCATGAACAACGGCTTCTCCGACAAGCACGTGGACGAGCTGATCACCCGTACCCAGTCCCACTCGGAGCGGGCCGACGCCGCCGCCGAGTTCCGCGACCTCCAGAAGGTGGTCGCCCAGCAGGCCCCGATGGTGCCGATCTGGCAGAAGAAGGACTACGTGATGTCCCGCGACGCCGTCACCGGAGCCCAGTACCTGTCGGACGGCACCGGGGTCTGGCGCCTGTGGGAACTCAACTGGCTCTGAGCCGGAATCCCGGGCCTACGCGGGGTCCGGCTCCGGGTCGGGGTCCGGGTCCGACGCCTTGCGCCGGGCCCCCGCCGTGGCCGTCTGGGCCATGCCCGGCAGGAAGTCCGCGAAGAGTTCGTGCACTTCCCGCACCAGCGGCCGCAGCACCCGGAACCGGGCCAGCACGATGCCCCGCGTCGTCAGCTGCGCGCCGCGCTCGGCGAGCCGCCGCGTCTTCTCGCTGTTCGGGGAGCGGTCGAAGACCCAGTACAGGACCAGGCCCATCTGCGAGAGCCACATGAGCTCCGGCAGTACGTCGGCCAGCTCGGCCGGCACCTTGGTCTTCGCACCCGCCAGCACCTCCCGGTGGATGTCGATCGCCGCCTGCCGCGCCGCCTCGGATTCCGGCGAGAACGGGCTGAGCGGACTTTCGGGGTCGGCCGCGTTCTTGAAGAACTGCGAGGCGAACTCGTGGTACGGGGCCGCGATGTCCATCCAGCTGGTCAGTACGCCCGCGAGCCGCTTCTGCAGATCGGTCTCGTTGTCCAGGATGGGCCGGACCGCCGCCTGGTGGGCGGCGCCGATCCGGTCGTAGAACCCCTGGACCAGGTGTTCCTTCGATTCGAAGTAGTAGTAGGCGTTGCCGACCGAGACACCGGCCTCCTTCGCGATACCCCGCATCGTCGTCTTGTCGAAGCCGCGCTCCTGGAAGAGACGGAGCGCGGTTTCGAGGATGAGCGTGCGGGTCTGCTCGCTCTTGGGAGCCTTCTGATCAGTCACGGTGTATGAGCCTATCGGGGGACCGGGCACTGGTCGTCACAGGCCGGTCCCTCCGCGCCCTCGGGCCCGCCCCCGGTCCGTACCGCCTGCCGCCAGGCGGAGGCGGTGTACATGGCGGCCCGGGCGAAGGGCCGGCCGGCCGCGGTGGCCAGCCAGTTGGCCCTCAGCCGGTGTTCGGCCAGCGCCCACAGGCACACGATGAAGGCGTCGGTCCCGGTCCACACCTGCCCCGAGTCCCCGATGACGGTGATCTCCCGCAGCGTCGACGCGTGGTCGAGGCGGGGGAACCGCCGCTGCGCCTCCCACGAAGCGGCGGGGACCAGGGCGAGCGGGACCAGCCACCGCTGCGCGAGCAGCCAGTGCCGGATGTGCACGCAGAGCGGGCAGCCGGCGTCGTAGAGGACGGTCAGGCTCCGCACGGGCGCGGCGGCGGCCGTCACGGCTCAGGCCCCGACCGGTGCGGTCCACCCCTGCGGGGGGACGGGCGGAGTCTGCTGGCGCTCCATGATGCCCCGGCGGCGCATCTTGTTCAGGACCCACACGTTTCCGAGGTGCATGACCCCGAGGACCAGCAGGACGACGCCGAGCTTGACCGAGAGGGCCTCGAACAGGCCGCGGGCGCTGTCGACCTCTTCGCTCGACCTCAGGTAGAGGGTCACGAAGCCGATGTTCACGAGGTAGAAGCCGACCACGAGCAGCTGGTTGACGGCGTCCGCGAGCTTCTCGTTCCCCTGGAGGACGTCGCCGATGAAGACGCGGCCGTTGCGGCTGAGCGTGCGGGCCACCCAGACGGTGAGCCCGATGCTGATGAGCAGGTAGATGACGTACGTGACCACGGTGAGGTCCACAGCCCCAGCCCCCTTGAACGCGTTCAAATGCTTACGTCGTTGACTGTAGGGCCTTTTTTGAACAAGTTCAAGCGAACGGGCGGGGGGCTCTCCGGCTGGGCCGGACGGCCCGATCGCCTCACCCGGTCGTGGAGATGTCCGGCGGCAGTTGCAACCACCATGCGTTACATGAAGCCACGCAGAGTAACTGATCTGAATCACGTGCATGCGAAAGTGAGGCGGCCCATGCCGGTCGGGACGGCACCGGGCAACCGGACCGGAACGGCGCAGCGGCATCAGGAGCAGGAACAGCACAGCCTGAGCGCGGCGGCGGCGCGCAACCTCGCGACGACGACCAAGTCCGAACCGCAGATGCAGGGCATCAGCTCCCGCCGGCTCCTGCGGAAACTGCCCTGGGTGCATACGCCCGGCGGTGTCTACCGGGTGAACCGGCGGCTCTCGTACGCGCTCGGAGACGGCCGCGTCACCTTCGTCAAGAACGGCTCCAAGGTCCACGTCATCCCGGCCGAGCCGACCGAGCTGCCGCTCCTGCGCGGCTTCGACGATCCGCTGGCGCTCGGCGCGCTGGCCGAGAAGTTCGTGCAGAAGGAGTACCAGCCCGGCCAGGTCATCGTGCACTCCGGCAAGAAGGCCGACCACGTCTTCCTCATCGCCCACGGCAAGGTCGAGAAGATCTGCCCGGGCAAGTACGGGGACGAGAACGTCGTCGGGCGCCTCGGCGACGGCGACACCTTCGGCGGCCACACGCCGGCCCGCGCCAAGGGCACCACCTGGGAGTTCACCGCCCGTGCGGCGACCGCCGTCACGATCCTCGCGCTCCCGGAGACGGCGTACCGCGCCGTCGCCGACCAGTACACCCGCCTGCGCGAGCACGTCGCGGGCCTGAACGGCAGCCGCAACGGCTTCCGGACCAACCGGGCCGGCGAAAGGCCGTCGAACTGAGCGCCGGCCACCACGGAGAGCACCTACTGCCCGGCGCCTTCGCCGACTACGAGCTCAAGCCGCGCGAGTACGAGCTGAGCGTGGCCCAGACCGTGCTGAGGGTGCACACGCGCGTCGCCGACCTCTACAACCAGCCGATGAACCAGACCCACCAGCAGCTGCGGCTCACCGTGCGGGAGCTGCGGGAGCGGCAGGAGCACGAGCTCGTCAACAACCCGGAGTTCGGGCTGCTCCACAACGCCGACTTCGACCAGCGCATCCAGACCCACTGCGGTCCGCCGACCCCGGACGACCTCGACGACCTGCTCTCCATGCGGCGCGGCACCCAGTACCTGTTCGCCCACCCGAAGGCCATCGCCGCCTTCGGCGAGGGGTGCCGATCCTGCCCTGCGGGAAGATCCCGCTGACCGAACAGCACACCTCCTCGATCATCGCGGTGCGCACGGGCGAGGACAACGAAGGCGTGATCGGCCTCTACCAGACCGGCCTGCCGGACGAGTTCGAGCCGGGGCTCAACGTCCGCTTCACGGGCATCGACGAGCGCGCGATCATCTCGTACCTCGTCACCGCCTACTACTCCGCGGCGGTCCTGGTCCCGGACGCCGTCGGCGTCCTGGAGAACGTCGAGGTCCGTCCGCGTGCCTGAGGGCGGGGGCTCCCGCCGGCCGGGGCGCCGCCCCGCCCGGTCAGAAACTCAGTGAACGGGCGTAGTTCACCTGGGACATCACCCACTGGTAGGTGCCCGCGTTCGTCGCCGGGATCATCGTGGAGTGGTGGCGGCCGCCGCTGGTCACCGTGACCTGGATGTAGCCGGTGGTGGTCTTCTCCTTCATCAGGAGGAAGAGCAGGCCGAGCAGGCAGAAGAGGAAGAAGACGATCGCGAGCACGATCGCGTGGGGCGGGAGCTTCTCCTCGGTGCGCGAGAAGTCGGTCGCGTTCCACATCGCGCCCTTGAGCGGCATCGGGCCCGACGGGGTGATGATCTGGTCCCCGGCGATGGTGATGTCACCGAGGGACAGGCCGGCGCCTCCGGCCGGGGCGGCGGCGGGGTAGCCGGGGACCGGCAGGCCCGCGCCGCCGATGGTCGGCTGGTAGGCCGGGGCCGCCGGGTAGGGCTGGGGGTAGCCGTAACTGGCCTCGCCCGGGCCCCACTTGTAGTCGTCCTGGCCGGGGCTGCCGGGCCGGCCGCCCTGGCCGGCGGGGTCATTGGCGTACGGGTTCGGCTGCTGCTCGCTCATATGGCCGATCCTTCCACAACGACCCCCTTCCCCGTGTGCCGGTCAGAGAGCTGCCTCGACGACGCCGGTGACGTGTTCGACGGCCTCGGCCCTGGTCGCGGTCCGGGTCGGCAGGAAGGAGTACGTGACCACGCGGCGGCCGTCCGCGGTGCCGAAGACCCCGCCGGAGTACTGGGCCATGCTGCCGGTCTTGCCCCACACCCCGGTGCCGTCCGACAGCTTGTACGGGGCCAACCCGCCCGCGCTGTAAGGCTCCTTGGCGGTCTTGGAGAGCGGGGGCGTGACGAACAGCCGGCGCTGCTGCGCCGGCGGCGGCAGACGGCCGCCGCCACGTCGACCCGCTGCCGCTCGAGCGGATACCGGCGCTGGTGCTGAGCGAGGTGCTTCGGGACGTCGACCTGTTCGTCGGCGTGGCCAGCGTCGGCAACGACCCGACCTGGTCCGACGGCGGGCCCCAGGGCCGCTTCCGCGAGTACTGGACCTCGTACGGCTTCGGCGAGCTGAACCAGAGCGCGCAGACCCGGCGGGCGCTGCTGGAGCGGCTGGTGCCGCGCCTGGCCGTCGCCGACCGCTGCACGGTCGAGGACCGCTTCCTGCACGTGCGGGGCGAGCTGCACACGTACAAGATCCACCTGGGCTCGGGGAACATCCTGATGACCCCGAACGACCAGTACCTGTGCATCGTCCCCGGCGGATCCACCGCACCCGACACCGGCTACCTGCCCTTCGAGGGGGACCGGACGCTGGCCGTGATCCTCAGCAAGGCCATGCTGCTCGCGAAGGACACGGAGATCACCGACCCGACCATCATCAGCCAGCTCCACCGCCGCTGAGGCCTGCGGCCGGCGGTGGTGGAAACGGGCGGGGCCCCGCCTCCCCCGGACACGATCCGGAGGGGGCGGGGCCCCGATGTCCACCGGCCTCAGCCGAGACGCGTCAAGAAGGCTAGAAGCGGCGGGTGATCAGGGCGCGCTTGACTTCCTGGATCGCCTTCGTGACCTCGATGCCGCGCGGGCAGGCATCGGTGCAGTTGAAGGTCGTGCGGCAGCGCCACACGCCGTCCTTGTCGTTCAGGATCTCCAGCCGCTGCTCGCCGGCCTCGTCACGCGAGTCGAAGATGAAGCGGTGCGCGTTGACGATCGCCGCCGGGCCGAAGTACTGCCCGTCGTTCCAGAACACCGGGCACGAGGACGTGCACGCGGCGCACAGGATGCACTTGGTGGTGTCGTCGAAGCGCTCGCGGTCCTCGGCGGACTGCAGGCGCTCGCGCGTCGGCTCGTTGCCCTTGGTGACCAGGAACGGCATGACGTCGCGGTACGCCTGGAAGAAGGGCTCCATGTCGACCACGAGGTCCTTCATCACCGTGAGGCCCTTGATGGCCTCGACGGTGATCGGCTTCTCCGGGTTGATGTCCTTGATCAGCGTCTTGCAGGCGAGCCTGTTCTTGCCGTTGATCCGCATCGCGTCGGAGCCGCAGATGCCGTGCGCGCACGAGCGGCGGAAGGTCAGCGTGCCGTCGAGGTCCCACTTGATCTTGTGGAGACCGTCGAGCACGCGCTCCTTCGGGTCGATCTCGACCTGGAAGTCCTGCCAGGTCGACTCCTCGGAGATCTCCGGGTTGAAGCGGCGGATCCGGAAGGTGACCGTGATGAACGGCGAGGCGGCGGCCGCCGCCTCCATCTTGTCCAGGGTGGGGGTGGCCATCAGTACTTACGCTCCATCGGCTGGTAGCGGGTGACGACGACGGGCTTGTAGTCCAGCCGGACGGAATCCTTGCCGTCGTCGCCGACCTCGCGGTACGCCATGGTGTGGCGCATGAAGTTGACGTCGTCGCGGTTCGGGTAGTCCTCGCGGTAGTGACCGCCGCGGGACTCCTTGCGCGCCAGCGCGGACACGGCCATGACCTCGGCCAGGTCGAGCAGGTTGCCCAGCTCGATGGCCTCCAGCAGGTCCGTGTTGAAGCGCTTGCCCTTGTCCTGGACGGACACGTTCTTGTAGCGCTCGCGCAGCTCCGCGATCTTCTCGACCGCGGTCTTGATGGTCTGCTCCGTACGGAACACCATCACGCACGCGTCCATCGTCTCCTGGAGCTCCAGACGCAGCTCGGCGACCCGCTCGTTGCCCGTGGAGTTGCGCAGGTGCTCGACGAGGTCGATGACCTGCTGCGCCGGGTTCTCCGGGAGCTCGACGTAGTCGTTCTCCTGCGAGTACCTGGCCGCGGCGATACCGGAGCGCTTGCCGAAGACGTTGATGTCCAGCAGCGAGTTGGTGCCCAGGCGGTTCGCGCCGTGCACCGACACGCACGCGACCTCGCCGGCCGCGTACAGGCCCGGGACGACGGTGGTGTTGTCGCTGAGGACCTCACCCTCGACGTTGGTCGGGATGCCGCCCATGGCGTAGTGCGCGGTGGGCTGGATCGGGATCGGGTCCGTGTACGGCTCGATGCCCAGGTAGGTGCGCGCGAACTCGGTGATGTCCGGGAGCTTCGCGTCGAGCTGCTCCGGCGGCAGGTGCGTCAGGTCCAGGTACACGTGGTCACCGGCCGGACCGCAGCCGCGGCCCTCACGGATCTCGGTGTAGATGGAGCGCGAGACGACGTCACGGGACGCGAGGTCCTTCATGACCGGCGCGTACTTCTCCATGAAGCGCTCGCCGTCCTTGTTGCGGAGGATGCCGCCCTCACCGCGGGCGCCCTCCGTCAGCAGGATGCCCATGCGCCAGATGCCCGTCGGGTGGAACTGGAAGAACTCCATGTCCTCGAGCGGCAGGCCGCGGCGGTAGCAGGCCGCCTGGCCGTCACCCGTGAGGGTGTGCGCGTTGGAGGTCACCTTGAAGAACTTGCCGGTGCCGCCGGAGGCGTAGATGACGGCCTTGGCCTGGAACACGTGGATCTCGCCGGTGGCGAGCTCGTACGCGACCACACCGGCCGACTTCTTGACGCCGTCCTCCTCGACGAGGAGCTGGTCCAGGACGTAGAACTCGTTGAAGAACTCCACGCCCTCCTTGACGCAGTTCTGGTACAGCGTCTGGAGGATCATGTGACCGGTGCGGTCCGCGGCGTAGCAGGACCGGCGGACCGGGGCCTCGCCGTGGTTGCGCGAGTGGCCGCCGAAGCGGCGCTGGTCGATGGTGCCGTCCGGGGTGCGGTTGAACGGCAGGCCCATCTTCTCCAGGTCGAGGACGGCGTCGATGGCCTCCTTCGCCAGGATCTCGGCGGCGTCCTGGTCGACCAGGTAGTCACCGCCCTTGACCGTGTCGAAGGTGTGCCACTCCCAGTTGTCCTCTTCCACGTTGGCCAGCGCGGCAGCCATGCCGCCCTGCGCGGCGCCCGTGTGGGAGCGGGTGGGGTAGAGCTTCGTCAGCACGGCGGTGCGGCTGCGCTTCGTCGACTCGATGGCGGCGCGCATGCCCGCGCCGCCCGCGCCGACGATGACGGTGTCGTACTTGTGGATCTTCATTGGTTTCGCCTCAGCCCCGTTGCCTAGCGGATGTTCGGGTCGAAGGTGAAGATCACCAGCGTGCCCAGAAGGATGGTGAACACCGTGGCGGTGTAGAGCAGGCCCTTCAGCCACAGCCGCGTGTTGGCGCGCTCCGCGTAGTCGTTGATGACCGTACGCAGACCGTTGGCGCCGTGCAGCATGGCCAGCCACAGCATCAGCAGGTCCCAGACCTGCCAGAACGGGGAAGCCCACCGGCCGGCCACGAAGGCGAAGCCGATCTTGGAGACGCCGCCGTCGAGCACCAGCTGGATCAGCAGGTGGCCGATGACCAGGACGACGAGCACGATGCCCGAGAGGCGCATGAAGAGCCACGCGACCATCTCGAAGTTGCCGCGGGTCGAGCGCGGGGTCTTGCCCGTGCGCTTGCGCGGGGCCTCGATGTAGGGCGCCGGGTTGTCGACGTCGTAGAGGGACACGCCCTCGACGTCGCCGACGCCCTTGGTCATGTCGACGGAAGAAGTGTCAGAAGACATGCGTGTCACTTCCCGAACAGTTCAAGGTAGGCGTGGCCCAGCACGGGGTACAGGGCCCCGAACATCAGCACGATCCAGATGCCCACGACGGACCAGAGCATGTGCTTCTGGTAGCGGGGGCCCTTGGACCAGAAGTCCACGGCGATGACACGGAGACCGTTGAGCGCGTGGAACAGGATTGCGGCGACGAGGCCGTACTCCAGCAGCGCGACGATCGGAGTCTTGTAGGTAGCCACGACATCGTCGTACGCCTCGGGGGAGACGCGGACGAGTGCGGTGTCGAGGACGTGTACGAACAGGAAGAAGAAAATGAGGACGCCGGTGACTCGATGAGCCACCCAGGACCACATTCCTTCCCGGCCGCGGTACAACGTTCCAGCCGGCACGGAAAACCCTCCGGAAGCGGGGCGGGGGCCAGCCGGCTTCTTTGTCGGTCGGGCCCGGCCGGGTACGGTCCTCCGGCCCCGGACATCGTAGCGACGCTTTGTCGGTTCCCTTGCGCGGGGGCCATCGGTGTGATCAAACAGGCACGTACGGACTATCCCACAGGGGCGAATAGCCCGATTTCCGAGGCAGTCGGCCCATCCGTCGAGGTCAGCCAGCGTGTCAGATCCCAGAGCCGGGCCTGTGCGACGCGGCGCAGCTCGTCCGCCGAGATCGAGCGCTCCTCGTCCACCTCGTGCGTCATCCTGCGGCGGATCGCCCCCAGCAGCTGGTCCGCCTGCTCCTCCGGCGGATGCCCTGCGAGGCAGATCACGAAGGCGTGGCCGAATTTCCGTTCGTACTCCGCGTGCGCCGCGTCGAGGGCCAGCAGGGCGGCGTACGGCGCGCCGTGGTCCAGCTCCGCCGAACTCTCCGCGGCCAGCGCCTCGGTCAGGTCGGCCTGGGAGAGGTCGTACGAGGCCTCGTCCGCGGCGGCGAGCAGGGCGTCCGGATCCGGGTAGGGGCGGTGGGTGGCCACCCGGTGCGCCCAGCGGCGGCTCCCGCAGCACTGCAGCAGGACGGCGTGGGCGGTCTCGGGGGACAGGGTGTTGAACCGTGCCAGCCCGGAGCCGTGAGAAGGATGGGAGCACCCCGCAGACTTCTCCCCCAGGCTTCTCCCCCGGACTCCGTCCGGGAGGGGCCCCCGTGAAGGGGCCCCCAGGGAGGTGCCCCCGTGGGCCTGTGCCGGAAGGTGGCTGGACAGCTTGGGGCTCCTCGGGGCGTGGCGCGGGTGTACCGCCACGCTAGCGATGCAAGGCAGGGTGTGTCGTACCCATCAGGGGTTTTCACCCGGAAGTGAGCCGAAAGGATGACGTGAGCGCCGCAGCCAGGCCCGGGAAGTGGTCCGGGAGGGGGAGGGCGACCGAGGCCGCCACCCCCCACAGGAGAGGCCCCGGCCGCCATCCGTCACGGACTCGTGCGACAAGCCCGTACCCCTGTCAGCGCCACGAGTGCGTTTTGTGTCACACCTCGCTCCGCACAGGATTGGTTGCGCGTTGTATCACTCGTGGACGTGGGGTGCTTGAAAGCCGTAACGTGCTGATTTGCGCCACACGTACAGGACAGTGAACGGGTTGGGGACTTTGCTGGGGGACGACGCGGAGCTGACCGCCGCGGTGCTCGCGGCACAGGACGGCGACGAGAACGCGTTCCGTGCTGTGTACCGCGCCGTGCACCCACGCCTGCTCGGATACGTACGCACGCTCGTCGGGGACGGCGACGCCGAGGACGTGACCTCCGAGGCCTGGCTGCAGATCGCCCGCGACCTCGACTCCTTCACCGGAGACGCCGACCGCTTCCGCGGCTGGGCCGCCCGCATCGCCCGCAACCGGGCACTCGACCACATCCGCATGCGCGGCCGCCGTCCCGCCATCGGCGGCGACGACACCGAGCTGACGAGCTGGGCCGCCGAGTGCGACACCGCCGGCGCGGCGATGGAGTCCCTCGACACCGGGCGCACCATGGCGCTCATAGCCAAACTTCCGCAGGACCAGGCCGAGGCCGTCGTCCTGCGGGTCGTGGTCGGGCTGGACGCCAAGAGCGCGGCCGAGACCCTCGGCAAGCGCCCCGGCGCCGTACGGACCGCGGCGCACCGGGGTTTGAAGAAGCTGGCCGAGCTGCTCGGCGAAGAGGGTTCGGACGGCGGATTCGGGCCCGACCCGGGCACCGGCGCGGAGTCGGCCGCGACGGTCGGCCATAATGCCGGTGGCCAGCCGTGGGACGGCGGGGGCGGGAGGGATCTCGACGCCGTACCCGCACAGCGCGGCCGAGGCGGGGGCTTCGTAGAGCAAACCGGTGTGACGCATTCACGTTGGCGGACGCAGAAGGACATGTGATGGCCGACGAGCGCAACAGGTGGCTGGACCAGGCCGCGGCGGACAGACTCCTGCGCGGTGAACCGGCGGAACCTGTGGGCCCGGCCGGCGCCGAGCCGCGCGCCCGCGTCGAGGCAGCCCGGCTGCGTGCCGCCCTCGACGCCCTGGAAGCCCTGGGCGCCGGCGGAGAGCTGCCGCCCGCGGGAACGGAACTGCCCGGCGAGGCCGCGGCCGTGGCCGCCTTCCGTACGGCGCGGACCGCCGCCGGCCGCTCCGCGGACCGGTCGGAGCGGACCCCGACGGCCGGATCCGGCGAACCCGTGGTCGATCTCGGCCGCCTCGTCCCCTCCTTCGCACCCGTACGCGCACCCCGGCGCGGCCGGACCGTGAGTTTCGGCCTGGCGGCCGCTCTGGCGAGCGTCGCCGTCGGCGGCCTCGCCGCGGCGGCGGGCGCCGGGCTGCTGGACCGCGACCGGCACGACACCGCGGGCCCCGGACCGGCGATGTCCGTCACCGCCGGCGAGAACGCGGACCCGGGCATCGACAGCGGAGCCCCGACGCTCACCCCGAAACTGCGGCCCACGCCGCTGCCGGACGGCTCGAATTCGATGCTCACCCCGGGCCCGTCGCAGTCGCCGGGCGCGGACGGACGTACGGTGCCCGGCACCGGAACCGGCGGGGACACCTCGGCGACCGGCGGCTCGGGCAAGGACACCCGGGGCGACCTGGGCGGCACGGGCGACAAGGACCCGGACCGGGACACCTTCGGCAGCGGAGACACCGGCAAGGACCGCGAGCGCCGCGAGCGGGAGAACCTCATCAAGGCGCTGGACCTCTGCCAGGACTACCGGTCGGGCCGCCTCGACGACGACCGCCGCGAGCGGCTCTCACGCCTGGCGGACGGGCTCACCCGGATCCCGGACTACTGCCAGTCGGTGCTGGAGCCGGACTCCGGCGGCAAGCGCAGCGACACCCCGCTGGGGGAAGGGACGCTCAAGGCCCCGACCCTGGCCCCGGCGGTTCCGCGGGGCTCGACGGGGCTGCGCACCGGTCTCTGACACATGCGCTGACCCGCCTGTAACACTTTTCGAACCGGTGGCGCAGTACATATCGAGCCGACTGGTCATCGGCCGCGCATGAGCCGGGGTTCCCCCCGTACCCCTGGGCTCTGTGCAACCGGCGCGGGCGGGGCACGTTCCCCCGGCCCTGCCCGCGCCCTTTACCTCGACCCCCGGAGGCCGGCCCTCGGCTTCCAACAACAAGGCCTTCGACCGGATCCCGGTCGAAGGCCTTCCGCGTGGGCCCGTGGGGCCGCGCGCATCACCAGTACACGACGACCTTGTCGCCGACGTTCACCTGGCCGAAGAGGCTCGACAGCTTGCCCTTGTCCCGGACGTTCACGCAGCCGTGCGAGGCGCCGTTGTAGCCGCGGGCCGCGAAGTCGGCCGAGTAGTGCACGGCCTGGCCGCCGCTGAAGAACATCGAGTACGGCATGGCCGTGTGGTAGAGCGTGGACGTCCACTCCTTCTCCTTGCGGTCCACCTTGAAGACGCCCTCGCGGGTCGGGGTGTTCTCCGAACCGAAGCGCACGTCCATGGTGGAGATGACCTTGCCGTCGATCATCCAGGCGAGGGTGCGGCTCTCCTTGCTGATGCACATGACCCGGCCCTCCATGCAGCGCGGGTCCGGCGCGTCGACCTCGTTGACGGTCGGCGGGCGCAGCTCGTCGGCGGTGGGCTTCTTGCTGGACTTCTGGATCTTCTTCCAGGTGGCGTCGTCGACCGAACCGGTCGCGTTCAGACCGTTCTTCGACTGGAAGGACTTGACCGCGGCCGTGGTCTTCGAACCGTAGAAACCGGTCGGCGCGACCGACATCAGCTTGAGCTGCCGCAGTCGTGCCTGGAGCTCGCGCACCTGGTCGCTGTCGTCGCCGTTGGCCATGACCTGCTTCACCGAGGGCGAAGGAGAGGCCGACGGGGAAGCCGAGGCGGAGGGCGAAGCGGAGGCCGACGGCGAGACCTCGCCGGGCTTGTTGTCGGTGGTCGGTGAGGCTTCGGGGGAGGCGCCCGCCGTGGGCGAGGACGAAGCCGGGGAAGCGGAGCCGGCGGACTCCGACTTCTGCGGCCCGCAGGCGGTCGCGGCGAGCGCGACGGCGGTGGCAACCCCGATCGTGCGGATTATGACTCTCTGGCGCTGCATTGCAGTCCCCCGGTTTCTACGTCGTGTATCTAGGTGATGCCTGGCGCGCGTGGAGAGTTGCACTGGGCCACGGGATGTTGCGCCATTGTGACCAGCAGCCGTCCGCGGTCTTAAGAAGCGATGCGCGGGCAAGGTTGTACCAGCCCCGGGCCCGGTAGTTCCACGGAGGTCTTCGTCACATGGCACGCACCGAGAGCGGACTCCCGATCGAACCCGTCTACGAACCCGGCGACCTGACGGGGTGGGACCCCGCGGCCGCCCTGGGCGAACCGGGCGATTTCCCCTACACCAGGGGGATTTATCCGAACATGTACACCGGTCGGCCATGGACCATGCGGCAGTACGCCGGTTTCGGCACCGCCGCCGAGTCCAACGCCCGCTACCGGCAGCTCATCGCCGGCGGCGGCACCGGACTCTCCGTCGCCTTCGACCTGCCGACCCAGATGGGACACGACTCCGACGCCCCGCTCGCGCACGGCGAGGTCGGCAAGGTCGGGGTCGCCGTCGACTCCGTCGACGACATGCGGACGCTGTTCGACGGGATCCCGCTCGACCGGGTCTCCACCTCCATGACCATCAACGCGCCCGCCGCACTGCTCCTGCTGCTCTACCAGCTGGTCGCGGAGGAACAGGGCATCCCGGGCGGGCAGCTGACGGGCACGGTCCAGAACGACGTCCTGAAGGAGTACATCGCGCGGGGGACGTACATCTTCCCGCCCGAGCCCTCGCTCCGGCTGACGGCCGACACCTTCCGCTACTGCCGGGCAGAGATCCCCAAGTGGAACACCATCTCCATCTCCGGCTACCACATGGCCGAAGCGGGGGCCTCGCCCGCGCAGGAGGTGGCCTTCACGCTCGCCGACGGCATCGCCTACGTCCGTACGGCCCTGGCCGCCGGGATGGCGGTCGACGAGTTCGCGCCCCGGCTCTCCTTCTTCTTCGTCTCCCGCACCACCCTGCTGGAGGAGGTCGCGAAGTTCCGCGCGGCCCGGCGGATCTGGGCCCGCGTCATGCGCGAGGAGTTCGGGGCGAGGGATCCGAAGTCGCTGATGCTGCGCTTCCACACCCAGACGGCCGGGGTCCAGCTGACCGCGCAGCAGCCCGAGCTGAACCTCGTACGGGTGGCCGTGCAGGCGCTCGCCGCCGTCCTGGGCGGCACGCAGTCCCTGCACACCAACTCCTTCGACGAGGCCATCGCGCTGCCGACGGAGAAGTCGGCCCGCCTCGCGCTGCGCACCCAGCAGGTCCTCGCGTACGAGACGGACGTGCCGCACACCGTGGACCCCTTCGCCGGGTCGTACGCCGTGGAGCGGATGACGGACGAGCTGGAGGCGGCGGCGCTCGCGCTGATGCGGCGGGTCGAGGACCAGGGCGGGGCGGTGGCCGCGATCGAGAACGGCTTCCAGAAGGGCGAGATCGAGCGGAACGCCTACCGCATCGCGCAGGAGACCGAGAGCGGGGAGCGGGTGGTGGTCGGCGTCAACCGTTTCGCGCTCGACCGGGAGGAGCCGTACGAGCCGCTGCGCGTGGACCCGGCCATCGAGGCGCGGCAGTGCGCGGCGCTGGCGCGGCTGCGGGCGGAGCGGGACGCGGCGGCGGTCTCGGCGGCGCTCGCGGCCCTGCGGGAGGCGGCCGCGGGAACGGAGAACGTGCTGTACCCGATGAAGGAGGCGCTGCGGGCGCGGGCCACGGTGGGGGAGGTGTGCGGGGCGCTGCGGGAGGTGTGGGGGACGTACGAGCCGACGGATTCCACATGGTGAAACCCGCTGGACTGTCAGGTGTGTCCCCATGGGACACTCCTGCGCATGCTGGGTGTCACCAACCTGACCGGCAGCTTCGTGTACCTGACGCTGCTGATCTTCGGCGGCACCCGGCTCTCGGAGGCCTTCCGCCGGCGCAAGCGGCTGTCGGCCGGCGCCACCTCCGCGGCGGGCGTGCTCTTCCTCGGCTTCGCGGCCAAGCTCGCCGTCAGCTGACGGCGCGGCGCAGCCGGCTCAGCCGCCGTACGGCCCGGCGCACCGCGCGGCTGCGCGGGAGGAACGAGAGCTGCGCCGGGATGCCGCCCGGCAGCCCCAGGGCCGTCAGCCGGCGGCGGGTGAAGTACCGCCAGGTGCGGGTGGTCAGATGCCGGGCCAGGTAGGCCTCGGCCGCCGGCCGGCGCGCGGCCAGGATCTGCGGCTGCATGGTGAACCCGACGGCGGTCAGCAGCGCCGCCGGCTCGCCCCCGACCTGCTCGGGGCTCGGGGGCGTCCAGGTGCGCACCGCCTCCGCGTCGGCGAGGTCCGGGAGCAGGGCGTCCACCAGGGCCAGCGGGACCCGGTTGCTGTTCGGGTACGGCGTCAGGCGGGCCAGGACCGCTTCCGTGCCGGTCCGGGCCACCGGCAGCCCGTACAGGGTGGCGGCGGTCAGCAGGCCGGTGGAGAAGCAGCCGACGACCAGCGCCGGACGCAGCCGCTGGTAGAGAATTTCGGCCAGTATCGGGGCGGCGATCACGGTCAGCCGGGCGCCGAGCCGCTCGGCCTCCTCCTCGGCCCGTCGGGAGTACGCGGCCGGGGCGCCGGGATGCGGTTTGAACACCAGCTCGTTGTGGCCCAGGGCGTGCGCGCCCCGGACCATCGACACGTGGAGCTCCTCCTCCTCGGCGAGGGTCATGAGGTCGAGCGCCGAGAGGTACTGGCCCAGGAGCAGTGCCGGCGGCTCGGCCCCGGCGGCCCCGGCGGCGCCCGCCCCGGCCTCGGCGGGCGCGGTGGCCTCGGCGAGCTCGGCGAGGACCTTCAGGACGGACTCCGTCGTCACCACTTCCTCCCGTGCCCCGAACTCCGTCAGCAGCAGTGGCTTCAGCCCCGGTACGAGGTCCAGGTGGAGCACCCGCCGCACCCGCATCCCGAGCTGCGGGTCGAGCCGGAAGCGGGTGGGTCCGTAGCTCATCAGCCCGTCGGCGTAGACGTCGACCGCGGCGCCGGGGAAGAGCCGGCACAGGGTCTGGGCCGGCGGCACCTGCAGGGACTCCACGATCAGCTCGACGCGGTCCTCGCCGAGCCCCCACAGGGAGCGCAGCTGCCGTTCCCAGATCGGGACGTCCTCCGCGCGCGGGGCCCAGGTGCTCGGGTGCTGCGGCTCGATGACCCGGTTCCAGTCGAGCACCTCGTCGAACCGGGCGCGCAGGGCGGCGAAGCCCGGCATGTCCGCGACCCCCGGGGTCACCTCGGCGGTGACGGCGTGATTGCTGGTCAGCAGGATCCGGCGGCCGGCCGGCGGGAAGCAGCCCGCGTCGATGCCCGCCGCGAGCGTGGCCGCACCGTAGAGGGTGGAGGCCAGGAAGATCTGGGTGGGCATCAGGCGGCCGCTCCCGAAGGGGTGCGGCGGCCGCCGCGCACGCGCCGCAGCAGGGTGGAGCGTTCGATGTCCATCGAGTCCAGGACCTGGTCCAGTACGTCCTGGGGCATGCGGCCCATCGCGGCCGCGCTCATCGAACGGAGTTTCTTGGCCACGGCCGGTTCGAACCTTTCGATGGATCCGAAATGGTGCGCGATAATCGCGCAATATGTTCGGACGGCTTTCGGGAGCAGCGGGCCGGATTCCCGGTCGCCAGCGACGTCCGCCAGTACTTGATCAAATGCGCGGATGAAATCGAGCTGCCGTTCGTCCCCGATCTGCGTCAGGGACGTGGAAACCCCGCGCCGGTAGAAGATCCCGGGCAGACCCACCGCGGCGAAGGACTCCGCCTCCCGGTGCAGCCGCCAGATCCACGGCCGGTCCTCCGCCGTTCGCAGCCCGTCGGTGAAGTGCAGGACCCCGCGCTCCAGCAGCCGCCGGTGGTACATGCCGGCCCATGCGTACGGATAGTCCACCGAGGTGGCCCGGTCGACGGGCAGGATCGCGGTGCGCGGATCGGCGACGACCGACTGCGGTCCGTAGGGGACGCGCTGCACGCTCCGCGACCTGCCCGTGCACCGGACATGGTCGGTGCGGACGAAATCGCAGTCCAGTGCCTCTATGGCGGCCACCGTGCGGGCCAGGTGGCCGGGGGCCAGCCAGTCGTCCCCGTCCAGGAAGGCGAGGTACTCGCCGCGGGCCGCGTCCAGGCCGGTGTTCCGTGCGGTGGCCAGGCCGCCGTTCCGCTCGTGTCTGAGGTGCACCGCCCCGGGCAGCTCGCTCGCCGCCCGCTCCAGCAGGTCGGGCGTCCCGTCCGTCGAGCAGTCGTCGACGAGCAGGAACTCGAAATCCTCCCGTGCGTTGAGTTCGAGACTCTTCAGGGCATCCGGTGCGTATGTCTGCACGTTGTAGAACGGCACGACGACAGAGAGCTTGGGCACCCGCGAGACATTAGGGCGCCGCCCGGCATTCACTGTGGCCCGGATGCGGATTCCACGTGAACGGCGCGGGGCGGGCGAGTTAACCCGTGCGCTTTCGCATTCAGTCGACGCGTTGTTAACCCGCTGTTGTGCGTTCGTTGGGCCGATCACCGAAATTGCGGAATAGCTTCTGCCGCGTGCCAGAACGCAAACGCGTCGCCGTACTCGCCGATTCCGATACGCGATGGAAATGGGGCGCACTCACCGCCCGCCGTCTCGTGCCCGACCACCAGCTCACCGGATACCTGCTGCGCGGCCGCGCCACACCCACCGCGCGCCAGCTCGGTGAGGTGGGGGTGCGGGCCGACCGGCTGACCGAGGTGACCTGCGCGGAGTTCCTCGCCGAGATCGAGCGGGAGCGCTACGACGTGGTCGTCCTCGCCCTCGTCGGAGGGGCCGTCCAGGCCGTCCTGCACGGGGCCCGCGCCCTGTGGCCGACCCCGGCGAAGCGCCCCGTACTCGTCACCGGATACGTGGGTGTCGTATACGAGAAGCTCGCCGACGGGCTGCTGCTGCGGCACGGGGCCGACCTCGTCCTCGCCAACTCCCGCCACGACGCGGAGCGTTTCCGCGCCGTGTACGAGGGGGTCGGCGCGGACGCCGGAGCCGTCACCGAGACCGCGCTGCCCTTCCTGGGCGGGGCGCCGTACGAGCCGGCCGGCAGCAGGGCCCACACGGTGGTCTTCGCCGTCCAGCCCTCCGTGCCCGACAGCCGCGCCGACCGCGCCTACCTGCTGGAACGGGCCGCCGGGCACGCGCGGCTGCACCCCGAGCGGGAGGTGCTGATCAAACTGCGCAGCAAGCCCGGGGAGCACACCACGCACCTGGAGGAGCAGCCGTACCAGCGGCTCGCGGAGAAGGCCCCGGGCGGACTGCCCGCCAACTGCCGCCTGGTGTACGGGAACATGGGCGAGGTACTGGACGGCACCGACCTGCTGGTCACCGTCTCCTCCACCGCCGCCCTGGAATCCCTGCACCGCTCCATCCCGACGGCGATCCTCACCGACCTCGGCATCCGCGAGGCCCTCGGCAACCACCACTTCCTGGGCTCCGGCTGCCTGGCCTCGTGGGACCAGCTCGACTCCGGCCTCCTCCCGGAGGGCGATCCGCTCTGGCTGGCGGCCCAGGGCGTCCTCCCGGGCCCGGCCGCAGCCGCGCCGGGTGCGGCCGAACCGGCCGGGGCCGCGCGTTCGTCCTCCGAGCCCGCCGCAGGCGCGGCGCACGACGCCTACGCCGTCGCCCGGGCCAAGGTCGCCGCTCTGGTGGCCGCGGCCCGACTGCCCGCCCCCGCGCCCTACTACACGCTCACCACCGCCCCCCGGTACCTGCCCGGGATCCTCGCCCGGCACCACCTCGCCCCCGACGGCACCCCGCTGCCCGGCGCGGTGCGCCCGACCGCGGGGGAGTCCCGGCTGCGCCGCCGGCTCCGCGCCCACCTGCGCGAGGCCGCGCGCGGCGCCTACCGGCACGGCGTGCAGCGCGTCGCCCCGGCGATCCGCAGGCTGGGGGAGCTGTGAGCCCCCGCGTCCTCGCCGTGATCCCGGCCCGCGGCGGCTCCAAGGGAGTTCCGGGCAAGAACCTCGCCGAGGTCGCCGGCACCCCGCTCGTCGCCCGCGCCGTCCGGGCCTGCCGCTCCGCGCCGACCGTCACCGACGTGGTGGTCTCCACGGACTCCGACGCGATCGCCGAGGCCGCCCGCGCCGCCGGCGCCGACGTGATCGCCCGCCCGACCGCGATCTCCGGCGACACCGCGAGCAGCGAGGCCGCCCTCCTGCACGCACTCGCCGCCTTCGAGGAGCTGCACTCCGTCAGCGTGGACGTGGTCCTCCTCGTCCAGTGCACGAGCCCCTTCCTCACCGCCTCCGACGTCGAGTCGGTCGCCGTGGCCGTCGCCTCCGGGGCGGCCGACTCGGCCCTGACCGTGGCCCCCTTCCACGGGTTCCTCTGGCGGTCCGGAGCCGACGGCTCCGGCGCCGGGGTCAACCACGACCAGGCGTACCGCCCCCGGCGCCAGGACCGGCCGCAGGACCTGCTGGAGACCGGCGCCGCCTACGCCATGGACGCCGACGGCTTCCGCGCCGCCCGCCACCGCTTCTTCGGCCGCACCCTGCCCGTCGCCACCGACCCCTCCCGGGTCCTGGAGATCGACGACCCGCACGACCTGGAACGCGCCCGCCTGCTCGCGCCCCTGCTCGACCCGCACCCCGCGCCCCACCCGCCCCCGCACACCGGGCAACACCCCGACCCGCAGCCCACACCCCGCACACCCCCGCACCGAAGGACGCCCCCTGCCATGACCTCCACCCCCGACCCCCGCCTCCGTACCTTCGGAGCGCGCACCGCGGGCCCCGGCCGCCCCGTCTACGTCGTCGGCGAGATCGGCATCAACCACAACGGCGACCTCGGCAACGCCTTCGCCCTCATCGACGCCGCCGCCGAGGCCGGCTGCGACGCCGTGAAGTTCCAGAAGCGCACCCCGGAGATCTGCACCCCGCGCGACCAGTGGGACATCGAACGCGACACCCCCTGGGGCCGGATGACCTACATCGACTACCGCCACAAGGTCGAGTTCGGCGAGGACGAGTACCGCGCCATCGACGAGCACTGCGCCAAGCGCGGCATCGACTGGTTCGCCTCCCCGTGGGACACCGAGGCGGTCGCCTTCCTCGAGAAGTTCGACGTCCCCGCCCACAAGGTGGCCTCCGCCTCCCTCACCGACGACGAGCTGTTGCGCGCCCTGCGCGCCACCGGCCGCACCGTCGTGCTGTCCACCGGGATGTCCACCCCGCAGCAGATCCGCCACGCGGTGGAGGTGCTCGGCAGCGCCAACATCCTTCTCTGTCACGCCACTTCCACCTACCCGGCCAAGGCCGAGGAGCTCAACCTGCGGGTCATCGACACCCTGCGGGACGAGTACCCCAACGTCCCGATCGGCTACTCCGGCCACGAGACGGGCCTGCAGACCACCCTCGCCGCCGTCGCCCTCGGCGCCACCTTCGTCGAGCGGCACATCACCCTCGACCGCGCGATGTGGGGCTCCGACCAGGCCGCCTCCGTCGAGCCCGGCGGCCTCACCCGCCTGGTCCGCGACATCCGCACCATCGAGACCGCCCTCGGCGACGGGGTCAAGCGGGTCTACGAGTCCGAGCTCGGCCCCATGAAGAAGCTCCGCCGCGTCCGGGGCGAGCTGGCAGCCGTCTGACCCCCGGTCCGGCGCGTACGAGTTCCGCCCCCCGACAAGGAGTACGTGGTGACCCCCTCCGCCTCCACCCTGGCGTTCGTCGAGAGCCCGGTCCAACTCCTCAACGTGCTGGAGTGGGCGCACGCGCGCAGCGCCCCGTCGGGCTCCGGCCCGCAGCAGCCGCAGTTGGACGGGGTCCCGCGCCAGCGGGGGCCCGGCGCCGGCGGGGCGGAACCCGGCCCGGACCGGGCCCGCGCGGAGGGGGGCGGCGGGGTCGGGCCCGGCGGCGAACCGGCTCCGGCGGGCGCGGGGTCCCCCCTGAGGATCGTCGTCCTGCCGCCCACCGACCCGATGTCCCGCGGGCAGCTGCGCCGGATGGCCGCGCTGGCGCGGGACGAGGGGTACGACGTGTGCTGGCAGGAGGCGCGCGGCAGCCGGTTCGCGCCGCTGAAGGCGCTGGCCGCGCTGGCGCGCGACGTCCGCGCGGCGCGCACGGTCGTCATCGGCGACCCCTTCTCGCGTTACGTCCAGCTGCTGCTGACCCTCGTGCGCGCCGATGAGCTCGTCGTGGTCGACGACGGCACCGCCACCATGGAGTTCATCGCTCAGACCGCCCGCGGCGAACGCCTCGTACGCTGGCACCGGGTCGGCGGCGGGGGACTGCCCGGCCGGGTCCGCGAGCTGGCGTACGCGCCCGTCTCGGCGACCGCGCGCCGCCGCTTCACCCCCGTCGGGGGCCGCGGCCGCCGCGTCGAGGTGTTCAGCTCGATGCCCGTCACCGCCCACGGCGCCATGACCCTGCGGGTCAACGACTTCGCCTGGACCCGCGCCCGCTTCGGCCCGCCCCGCCTGACCAAGGGCACCGACCTGGTCGGCACCTCGCTGGTGGAGACCGGCGTGGTGGACCCGGCCCGCTACCTGGAAGCGGTGCGTGCCCTCACCCTGGAGCACGGCGCCACCCGCTACTTCGCGCACCGCCGCGAGTCCCCGGAGAAGCTGCGCACGCTGAGCCAGGCGACCGGACTGGAGATCGTGCGCCCGGACCTGCCGCTGGAGCTGATCGCGCGGCGCGGTCCGGTCGGCAGGACGATCGTCAGTTTTCCGTCCACGGTCGTCCACACGCTGCCGTACGCCCTGACCGGTACCGGTGTGACCGTCGCCGTATGCGATGTGGACCCCGCCTGGCTCACCGGGTCCGCGTCCGCGCGCGCCCGCAGCTTCCTCGCCGGGGTCACCGACACCGCCCGTGATGTGCGCAGACTTCCTGCCCAGGCGGCTCCCACGGCCGGATGAGCGCGCGAGTTTACCCCCGGGGACACCCGGTCATGCGCCAGAGGCCGTGTTTCTTTCCCCTAACGGCATGAACTTTTCGGGATCCCCGGCCAGTTGACCCGCCCGTGCGCCTACCCTTCAACGGGTGAACCAGTTGATGTCCCGCGAGTCCCAGACCGCCCAGCCCGCCGCGTCCGACCGGCCCGAGCTGCCCGGCACACTTCCGGACCACCTGCGTACCGAACTGATCGCCTTCCGCCGGGACTTGCACATGCACCCGGAGCTCGGACACCAGGAATTCCGTACCACCGCGGCGATCAAGGCCCGGCTGGAGAAAGCTGGCCTGCGACCACGGGTGCTGAAGTCCGGCACGGGCCTGATCTGTGACGTCGGCACCTGGGACGGGGGCCGGCCGATGCTGGCCCTGCGCGCGGACATCGACGCCCTGCCCATCCCGGATGCCAAGACGCACGTCTCGTACCGATCGACCTTCCCGGACCGCGCCCACGCCTGCGGCCACGACGTGCACACCGCGGTCGTCCTCGGCGCCGGCCTGGTGCTCGCCGAGCTCGACCGGCAGGGGCTGCTGCCCCGCCCCGTGCGGCTGCTCTTCCAGCCCGCCGAGGAGGTGCTCCCCGGCGGGGCCACCGATGCCATCGACTCCGGGGTGCTGGACGGCGTGGGCAGGATCGTCGCCGTGCACTGCGACCCCCGGGTCGACGCGGGGCGGATCGGGCTGCGGGCCGGCCCCATCACCTCGGCCTGCGACCGGCTGGAGGTCACCCTCACCGGCTCCGGCGGGCACACCGCTCGGCCGCACCTGACCACCGACCTGGTGACGGCCGCCGCCCGGGTGGCCGTCGACGCCCCGGCCCTGCTGGCCCGCCGGATGGACGCCCGCTCGGGCATGTCGGTCACCTGGGGCCGGATCGAGGCCGGGCACGCCTGCAACGTCATCCCGATGCACGCCGAGCTGTCCGGAACCGTCCGGTGCCTGGAGCTGAACGCCTGGCACGAGGCGCCGGACATGATCCACGCGGCGATCGACGAGATCGCGACCATGCACGGGGCCAAGTTCGAGATCAACCACGTGCGCGGGGTGCCGCCGGTGGTCAACGACCCGGTGATCACCGAATTGCTGCGCGAGGCGATGGCGGCCCGCTGCGGCACCGAGTCGGTCGAGGACACCGAGCAGAGCCTGGGCGGGGAGGACTTCTCCTGGTACCTGGAGCATGTCCCGGGCGCCATGGCCCGCCTGGGGGTCCGCGCACCCGGCGACACCGCCAAGCACGATCTGCACCGCGGTGACTTCGACGTGGACGAGGACGCGATCGCGGTCGGCGTGGAGTTCTTCACGGCCGCCGCGCTGCTGGACGGGCGTCGAGCCGTGCCCGCCAGGTAGCGGCCGGGGCGAATTTCCCTACAACATCAACGGATCTTCCGTCGGGCGTGTCCAGCCCTTGGTGCACAAGGGCTGGGCACGTAAGGAGTCACCAATCGGTCACTGTCTGGTTCACGACGATCCGATAACGACTCATGAACGGGCCTTTAACTGACATCTACGCGCGTTACGATCGCCGCGAAACCAGCGCCGGTCGTGGCGCTTCGGTCAGGTTTTGAAGGAGCCTCCCCTTGCGCCGGATCACCAGGATCGCCACCGTGGGCATCGCGTCCGCTGCGCTGGCCCTCTCGGCCACCGCCTGTGGCGGTAAGAAGTCCTCTGACACCTCTTCCTCCCCCTCGGAGTCGGGTCAGAAGTCCGCTGCCATCGCGTACGACATCGGCGGCCGCGGCGACCAGTCGTTCAACGACGCCGCCTACGCCGGCCTGAAGAAGGCCGAAACCGATCTGAAGATCAAGGGCGCCGAGGCGGAGCCCACCGACGGTGAGGGCGAGGCCGACAAGGTCCAGCGCCTCACCGAGCTCGCCCGCAAGGGCAACAACCCGGTCATCGGCGTCGGTTTCGCCTATGCCCCGGCCATCAAGAAGGTCGCGCCGAAGTTCCCGGACACCACGTTCGGCATCATCGACGACACCTCGGTGACCGGCCCGAACATCGCCAACCTCGTCTTCAACGAGGAGCAGGGCTCCTACCTGGCCGGCGTCGCCGCCGCCAAGGTGTCCAAGACCGGCACGGTCGGCTTCATCGGCGGTGTCGAGGTTCCGCTGATCAAGAAGTTCGAGGCGGGCTTCACCCAGGGCGTCAAGGACACCAACCCGAACGCCAAGGTGCTCTCCGCGTACCTGACGCAGCCGCCGAACTTCGACGGTTTCGCCAAGCCCGACCTCGGCAAGGCCGCCGCGCTGGGCCAGCTCGACGCGGGCGGCGCCGACGTGGTCTACGCCGCTGCCGGTCTGGCCGGCTCCGGCGCCATCGAGGCCGCCTCCTCCAAGGGCAAGTGGGCCATCGGCGTCGACTCGGACCAGTACAACCAGGCAGGTCTGGCGAAGTACAAGGACTCCATCCTGACCTCGGTCACGAAGGACGTCGAGGACTCGGTCTTCAACCTGGTCAAGTCGGTCCAGGACGGCAAGCCGACCACCGGTGAGATCCGCTACGGCCTGGACAAGGACGGCGTCGGCCTGGCCGACTCCAACCCGAAGTACAAGGAGATGGCCGACGTCATCGCCGCGGTGGAGAAGGCCAAGGCCGACATCATCGGCAAGAAGATCGTCGTCAAGACCCAGCCGTAAGGCCGTCTCTGACATGTAGTCCTGGTCTCCGGGGTCCGGGAAGCGGTCTCGACCGCTCCCGGGCCCCGAGCCACGTTCTGTGATCACTATTCTGTGACCAAGTGGCCCCGTGGCCGCGAGTTTTCACTTCCGACAGTGCTACGCGCGTAGAAGCATCGTGGACGCGATACTTTCACTCCCCGCCCTGTCCCCCCCTGCCTTCCGCTCCTTCCGCGCCAAGGAGAGTGCGTCATCAACGCGTCCAGCCCGCCCCCCGCCGTAGAACTGCACGGCATCACCAAGCGCTTCCCCGGCGTCGTCGCCAACAAGGACATCGCGATCACCGTCCGCAAGGGCACGGTCCATGCCTTGATCGGCGAGAACGGCGCCGGCAAGTCGACCCTGATGAAGATCCTCTACGGCATGCAGAAGCCGGACGAGGGCACCATCGCCATCGACGGGGAGCAGGTCTCCTTCAACACGCCCGGCGACGCCATCGCCCGCGGCATCGGCATGGTGCACCAGCACTTCATGCTCGCCGACAACCTCACCGTCCTGGAGAACGTGGTTCTCGGCGGCGAGAAGCTCTACGGCATCGGCGCCAAGGCCCGTAAGAAGATCAAGGAGATCTCGGACGCGTACGGCCTCGGCGTGCGCCCCGACGTCCTGGTCGAGGACCTCGGTGTCGCCGACCGGCAGCGCGTGGAGATCCTCAAGGTCCTCTACCGCGGCGCGAAGATCCTCATCCTCGACGAGCCGACCGCAGTGCTCGTGCCGCAGGAGGTGGACGCCCTCTTCGACAACCTGCGCGAACTCAAGGCCGAGGGCCTGACCGTCATCTTCATCTCGCACAAGCTCGGCGAGGTGCTGAAGGTCGCCGACGACATCACCGTCATCCGGCGCGGCACCACGGTCGGCACCGCCGACCCGAAGACCGCCACCACCAAGCAGCTCGCCGAGCTGATGGTCGGCTCCGAGCTGCCGTCGCCCGAGACCCGCGAGTCGACGGTGACCGACGTCCCGATGCTCCAGGTGACGGGCCTGACCCTGGCCGCGAGCGACGTCGTCGTCGCCGAGCCGGAGGTCCTGGTCCCCGCGGGCGCCCCGGACTCCTCGACGGTGGAGAACGTCGAGACCGGCCGCCTCCTGCTGGACGACATCAGCCTCACGATCCACAAGGGCGAGATCCTCGGCATCGCCGGTGTCGAGGGCAACGGCCAGACCGAGCTGATCGAAGCCCTCATGGGCATGGCCGCCGCCGACGCGGGCGCGATCACGCTGGACGGCAAGGACATCACCAAGACCTCGGTGCGCAAGCGCCGCGAGGGCGGCATCGGGTACATCCCCGAGGACCGCCACCGCCACGGCCTGCTGCTGGAGTCCCCGCTCTGGGAGAACCGGATCCTCGGCCACGTCACCGAGGCGCCCAACTCCAAGAAGGGCATCCTCGACCCGAAGGCGGCCCGCAAGGACACCGAGCGGATCGTGCGCGAGTACGACGTCCGCACCCCGGGCATCGAGGTCACCGCGGCCTCGCTCTCCGGCGGCAACCAGCAGAAGCTGATCGTCGGCCGCGAGATGAGCCACAACCCGAAGTTCCTCATCGCCGCCCACCCCACCCGCGGTGTGGACGTCGGCGCGCAGGCCCAGATCTGGGACGCGATCCGCGAGGCCCGCCGCGAGGGCCTGGCCGTGCTGCTGATCTCCGCGGACCTGGACGAGCTCATCGGCCTGTCCGACACCCTGCGCGTGATCTACCGCGGCCGCCTGGTCGCGGACGCCGACCCCGCGACCGTCACCCCCGAGGAGCTCGGCACCGCCATGACGGGCGCCGCCACGGGGCACCTGGAAGCAACCGACAACCACTCCGCCGCTGCCGACGGTGACACGACGGAGGACGAGGCCCGATGAAGAAATTCGACAAGGACCGGCTGCTGCTCGCCATCGCCGGCCCCGCGCTCGCGCTGGTCGCCGCCTTCGCGCTGACCATGATCGTGCTGGGGGCGACGGGCATCAACCCGATCGAGCCGCTGCGCATCATGGTGGAGAACGCCGGCTACGAGGACATCCAGGTCCTCATCGTCAATCAGGCCGGCACGTACTACCTGGCAGCCCTGGCCGTCGCCATCGGCTTCCGGATGAACCTCTTCAACATCGGTGTCGACGGCCAGTACCGGCTCGCCGCGATGGTCTCCGCCGTGGTCGGTGGCGCCGTCGCGCTGCCCGGTCCGCTGCACATCCTGCTGATCGTGGTCGTCGCGATGATGACGGGTGCCTTCTGGGCCGGCATCGCCGGTGTCCTGAAGGCCAAGCGCGGCGTGAGCGAGGTCGTCTCGACGATCATGCTCAACGCCATCGCGACGAGCCTCATCGCCTGGCTGATCCTGCCGAAGAACCTCGGCGTCCAGGTGGAGGGCTCCAACGACCTCACCACGGGCGAGATCGCCCAGTCCGGCTGGTTCCCGGCCCTCTCCATGGGCGACTCGGGCGAGATCTACGGCTTCACATTCGTGGCCTTCGCCCTCGGCGTCGTCTACTGGTTCGGGCTCAACCGCACCCGCTTCGGCTTCGACCTGCGCGCCAGCGGCGCGAGCGAGTCCGCCGCCGCGGCCTCCGGTGTCGACTCCAAGAAGATGATCATCACTGCGATGCTCATCTCCGGCGCCGTCGCCGGTCTGTCGGGCATGCCGGTGCTGCTCGGCGAGAGCCACACGTACACCCTCGTCTTCCCCGTGGGCGTCGGCTTCACCGGCATCACGATCGCCCTGCTCGGCCGCAACAACCCCGTCGGCATCTTCTTCGCCGCCCTCCTGATGGCCTTCATCGACAAGGCGTCCGCCGGCCTCGACACGGCCGGCTACGCCAAGGAGATCGGCACGATCATGAAGGGCCTGATCGTGATCGCGGTCGTCGTCTCCTACGAGCTCGTCCGCCGTTACGGCATCCGCCGCCAGCAGCAGAAGGTCGGCGAGGAGCTGGCCGCGGGCCACGCGATGAAGACCGAGAAGGAGGTCGCGGCGTGAGCGCCAGCACCGTTTCCACGAAGAAAGCGGCGCCCGCCACGGGCGGCCGCAAGAAGCTCACCCTGCCCTGGATCATGCTGATCGTCGCGGGTGGCCTCGCGCTGGTCTCCCTGGTCCGCCTGATCTCCGGGGCCAACGACCTGACCTCCGTCGGCCAGGTCTCCGGCGCCCTCTCGCTCGCCGTGCCGATCGGCCTCGCCGGCCTCGGCGGTCTGTGGGCCGAGCGCGCGGGCGTCGTCAACATCGGCCTCGAAGGCATGATGATCCTCGGTACCTGGTTCGGTGCCTGGGCCGGCTACCAGTGGGGCCCGTGGACCGGTGTGCTCGTCGGCATCGCCGGCGGCGCCGTCGGCGGCCTGCTGCACGCGATCATCACGGTCACCTTCAACGTCAACCACATCGTCTCCGGTGTGGCCATCAACATCCTCGCGCTGGGCTTCACCCAGTACCTGTCGAACTTCACGTTCGCCGAGGCCCCGGGCGGCTCCTCCAAGCAGTCCCCGCAGGTCGAACCGATCTACAAGGTCACCGTTCCAGGGCTCTCCGACTGGATGTCCGACCTCCAGGGCAAGCACTGGTTCTTCATCTCCGACCTCGCCGGCGTCATCGGCGGCCTGGTCACCGAGATCTCGCTGCTGACGATCGTCGCCCTGCTGCTGATCCCCGCCACCTGGTGGGTGCTGTGGCGCACCAGCTTCGGCCTGCGGCTGCGCTCCTGCGGTGAGAACCCGATCGCCGCGGAGTCCCTGGGCGTCAACGTCTACAAGTACAAGTACATCGCCGTGATCGTCTCGGGCGCCCTCGCGGGCCTCGGCGGCGTGTACCTGTCCGAGGTCGCCAGCCCCATCTACCAGGAGGGCCAGACCGGCGGCCGCGGCTACATCGGTCTCGCCGCGATGATCTTCGGTAACTGGATGCCGGGCGGCATGGCGCTGGGCGCGGGCCTGTTCGGCTTCATCGACAGCCTCAAGCTGCGCGGTGGCGCCGAGAACGTCCACGCGATGCTGCTGCTGATCGCGATCCTGCTGGCGCTGGTCTGCGCCTGGCAGCTCTACAAGAAGAAGCACATCCAGGCCGGCGTCTCGGCGGTCTTCGCCGCGCTGCTGTTCCTCTGGTACGCGACGACGGACTCGGTGCCGAGCCAGTTCGTGGACGCAGCCCCGTACCTGACGACGCTGCTGGTGCTCGCCCTGTCGGCGCAGCGCCTGCGGATGCCCAAGGCGGACGGCATGCCGTACCGCAAGGGCCAGGGCAAGTGACCCCGGCGCACGCCGTGGACTGGGAAGCCCTGCGGACGGCCGCCCGGGACGCGATGTCCCGGGCGTACGCCCCGTACTCGGGCTTCTCCGTCGGGGTCGCCGCCCTCGTGGACGACGGCCGTACCGTCGTAGGCTGCAACGTGGAGAACGCGAGCTACGGACTCAGTCTGTGCGCCGAGTGCGGCCTGGTCTCCTCCCTCCAGGCCACCGGCGGTGGCCGCCTCACGCACTTCACGTGCGTCGACGGCCGGGGCGAGATCCTCGTGCCGTGCGGCCGCTGCCGCCAGCTGCTCTTCGAATTCGGCGGACCGGACCTGCTGGTGGAGACCCCGAAGGGGATCCTCCCGCTGGCGGAGATGCTGCCCCAGGCCTTCGGGCCCGACCACTTGAGATAGCCGTGCAGACGGCCCTTCGCCTCCGGGGGCGAAGGGCCGTCGTACTTCCGCAAACCCCTCTCTCTATGCGCGTAGAAGGAACCACCACATGGACGTCATCTCCGTCATCCGTACGAAGCGGGACCGAGGCGAGCTGAGCCCGGAGCAGATCGACTGGGTCATCGACGCGTACACGCGCGGGGTCGTCGCCGACGAGCAGATGTCGGCCCTGGCGATGGCCATCCTGTTGAACGGCATGAACCGCACCGAGATCGCCCGCTGGACCGCGGCGATGATCGCCTCCGGCGAGCGGATGAACTTCGACTCCCTCTCCCGCCCCACCGCCGACAAGCACTCCACCGGCGGCGTGGGCGACAAGATCACCCTGCCCTTGGCCCCGCTCGTCGCCGCCTGCGGCGCGGCCGTCCCGCAGCTCTCGGGCCGCGGTCTCGGCCACACCGGTGGCACCCTCGACAAGCTGGAGTCCATCCCCGGCTGGCGCGCGCTGCTGTCCAACGAGGAGATGCTGCACGTCCTCGACACCACGGGCGCCGTCATCTGTGCGGCCGGCGACGGCCTGGCCCCGGCGGACAAGAAGCTCTACGCGCTGCGTGACGTCACCGGCACCGTCGAGGCCATCCCGCTGATCGCCTCCTCGATCATGTCGAAGAAGATCGCCGAGGGCACCGGCTCGCTCGTCCTGGACGTGAAGGTCGGCAGCGGCGCCTTCATGAAGAACATCGAGGACGCCCGCGAGCTGGCCCGCACCATGGTGGGCCTCGGCACCGACTCGGGCGTCAAGACCGTCGCGCTCCTCACCGACATGTCCACGCCGCTGGGCCTGACGGCCGGCAACGCGCTGGAGGTCCGCGAGTCGGTCGAGGTGCTGGCCGGCGGCGGTCCCTCGGACGTCGTGGAGCTGACCATCGCGCTGGCCAAGGAGATGCTGGACGCCGCGGGCATCAAGGACGCCGACCCGGCGAAGGCCCTGGCCGACGGCTCCGCGATGGACCACTGGCGCCGGATGATCGCGGCCCAGGGCGGCGACCCGGACGCGACCCTGCCGGTGGCCCGCGAGCAGCACGTGGTCACCGCCCCGGCCTCGGGCGTCCTGACCCGCCTCGACGCGTACGGCGTCGGCGTCGCCGCCTGGCGCCTCGGCGCGGGCCGCGCCCGCAAGGAGGACCCGGTGCAGGCCGGCGCGGGCGTCGAGCTCCACGCGAAGCCGGGCGACACCGTCACGGCCGGCCAGCCGCTGATGACCCTGCACACGGACACCCCGGAGAAGTTCGACTACGCCCTGTCCTCGCTGGAGGGCACGTACGACATCGCCCCGGCCGGCACGGCCTTCTCGGCCACGCCGATCGTCCTGGACCGCATCGCCTGACCTGTACTCACTCGTGCGGCTGAACGGGATCGGTGGACGCCCACCGGTCCCGTTCGTCATGCTGGGATCGGTGACGAACCGATTGAGGAGCACGCCATGAGCGCACTCACCGTCCAGCACGAGCCGGTCAGCGGCGACAGCTGGGAGGGTCTCGTCCGCCTCTGGGAGGAGACGGACGCGCCGGAGGGCTGCAAGGTGGAGATCATCGAGGGGATCGTCACCGTGGCGCCACCGCCCGTCAACCACCACAACTACATCGCGGTCAAGGTCCAACGGGCCGTGATGTCGGTACTTCCGGACGCCTTGGAGGTCTATCAGACCCTCAACGTGGCGATCCCGTCCCGTGAGGGGCTCTACATCCCGGATCTGGTGGTCGTACCGGAAGAGGCGGTGCTCGAAGGGGGCGCATTCGTCCCCGCCACCCTCGCGGAACTGGCGGTCGAGGTCACATCGAAGTCGAACGCCTCCAATGATCGTGTCGCCAAACTCGCGGGATACGCCCAGGCGGCGGTCCCGCTCTACCTGCTGATCGACGCCTTTGCCCCCGGCGGCCCCACCGTCACCTTGTACGGCGAGCCGAAGGGCGGGCTCTACCGGGTGCTCCAGGCGGGCAAGTTCGGCGAGACCTTCCACCTGCCGGCGCCCTTCGGCCTCAAGCTGGACACGTCCACCTTCCCGACTCCCTGAGCCGATCGCCCGGCGCCGATGATTTCCGGGCGGCGGGGGAGTCACCCTCTCGTGACGATCAGACGACTCGTGCTGCCCGGACCCGGCCCGACCCGACGCGACACCGCGCGGCTGTGCGCCCGGCTGGCCCGGCTGTACGAGGGCGGGGCGACGGCGGTGGAGTGCGATGTCGGGGCCGTCACCGCGCCGGACCTGGCCGCGGTCGAGGTGCTGGCCCGGCTGCGGCTGACCGCCCGAGGCCACGGCGGGGACTTCACCGTGACCGGCGCGGGCCCCGCCCTACGCGTCCTGCTGGACCTCGTAGGACTCGTCGAGCTGCTCGGGGAGCCCGAAGAGCGGGAACCAGCGGGCGGTGTCCAGGAAGGCGTTGAGCCCGACGATCCTGCCCTCTGATATCTCCAGGACCTGGAGCGCCCACGGGGTGTGGCCCTTCCCGTCGGCGGCCGGCCGGTACTGCCCGAAGGCGGGCATGCCGTTCGCCGTCGTCGGGACCAGCCGCGAGCCCTTGCAGCCGATGCCCTGGTTCAGGTGCCAGGCCGCGATGTCCTCGTGGCCGCGCAGCCACAGGTCGAACGGCGGCATCGACAGCACCGCGTCCTCGTGCAGCAGCGTGGTGAGCCGCGTGATGTCGTACGCCTCGAAGGCGGACAGGTACCGCTCCAGCAGCTTCGCCTGGTCCGGGTCCAGCGGGTCCGCCGGATCGCTGTCGCGGATGCCCTGCGAGGCCAGCGTGGCCCGCGCCCGCTGCAGCGCGCTGTTCACCGAGGCCACCGTGGTCTCCAGCAGCTGCGCGACCTCGTCGGCCTTCCAGGCCAGCACCTCGCGCAGGATCAGCACCGCCCGCTGCTTCGCCGGCAGGTGCTGCAGCGCCGCGACGAAGGCCAGCCGTACGGACTCCTTCGCCAGCGCCATCTCGGCCGGATCGGCGGTCTGCGGCAGCACCCGGCCGTCCGGGACCGGTTCCAGCCAGGTCACCTCGGGCCGTTCGTTGAGCACGGCGGAGGCCTGGTGCTGCGGGGCGGTCAGGTCCATCGGGCGGGCCCGCTTGTTCCCCGCGTTCAGCAGGTCCAGGCAGACGTTGGTGGCGATCCGGTACAACCACGACCGCAGCGAGGAGCGGCCCTCGAACTTCTCGTAGCTCCGCCAGGCGCGGACGTACGTGTCCTGCACGGCGTCCTCAGCGTCGAAGGAGGAGCCGAGCATCCGGTAGCAGTAGCCGGTGAGCTCGACCCGGTACCGGTCCATCGCCGCGTCGAGGTCCGTGCTGATGGCGAGGTCGCTCATGTCCGTTCATCCCCCTGCTGGTTCGGCTACTCCCGAAACTATCGGAGGCCTCTGACAACGGCAGCCGGAACGACAACGGCAGCCGGAACGACAACGGCAGCCGGAACCGCTCGGGCGGCCCAGGTCTATCGACATCAAGTATCTTGACGTCAAGATTAAATTGATGCAGGCTTCCGCATGTATCTCGACGTCGAGATATATGGACGGTGGATGCGGGGGCTGGGATGCGGCGCGGCGGGGAGATCCGGAAGGCACGGCGGGGGGAAGCCGGGCTGCTGGCGCAGTTGCGCCGGCCGCCGGGCGGCCGGGACGCACGGATCATGCTGCTCGCCCAGCTGCTGGACCGCGCGGGTACGGGTGTGTGGGCCGCGTCCTCCGTCCTGTACTTCACCTTCATCGTCGGCCTCGACGCCGGGCGGATCGGCCTGCTGCTCGGCGCGGCCGGAGTGGCGGGCATCGCCGGATCGCCGCTGGCCGGCCACCTCGCCGACCGCTTCCCGGTCCGCGCCCTGCTGATCGGCTGCCACCTGGTCCGCCTCGGGACTCTGTGTGCGCTGCTGGTCGTCAACGACTTCGCGGTGCTGCTGCCCGTCTTCGCCGTCACCCACCTGGGAGACCGCGCGGCCAAGACGCTGGAGATGCTCTTCGCCACCCGGGTCGCGGGCGAGCGGCGCGCCACCTACCAGGCGCTGTCGCGCAGTTCGGCCAACGCCGGCTACGCGCTCGGCGCCGGCCTCGCCGCCATCGGCCTCGCCGTCGGCACCCGGGGCGCCTACCAGGTGCTGATCCTGGCCAACGCACTGTCGTTCCTCGTGGCCGCGGCCCTCGTGTGGCGCACCCGCGAGCCGTGCGGCCGCGGGCTCGTGGCCGCACCCCCCGGCGGCGGCGCGCCGGGCACGGCCGGGGGCGCCGCCCCGGACCCCGCGGCCGGTTCCGGGGAGAGCGCCTGGCGGGACCGCGGCTACCTCCGGTTCGTCCTCCTGGACATCCCGATGAACCTGGACGACTCGATCCTGGGCGTCGGCCTGCCGCTGTGGCTGGTCAGCCACACCACGGCGCCGCACGCCCTGATCCCCGCCTTCCTGGTCGTCAACACCGTGCTCGTGGTCGTCCTGCAGCTGCGCGTCTCGGCGAAGTTCCAGGGCGCCCGGGCCGCGACGCGCGCGGTCGCCCTCTACGGGGTGACGACGCTCGTGTGCTGCGTCCTGCTGGCCGCCGCGGCCGGCGGCGGGATCCTGCTCGCCTCGGCGGCCCTGCTCGCCGCGGCAGTGCTGGCCACCGCGGCGGAGCTGATGCGCTCGGTGAGCTCCTGGGAACTGGCGGTCTCCCTGGCGCCCCCGGAGGCGCGGGCCTCGTACCTCGGGGTCGCGGGCATGGCCCAGTCCGTCCAGAAGTCCGCCGGCCCGCTGCTGCTCACCGGCGCGGTCATGACGGCGGGCCCCGCGGGCTGGCTGGTCCTCGGGGCCGCGGTGGCCGGCCTGTCCCTCGTGCAACGGCGGGCCAGCCTGCGGCGGTTGGACGACCTGCGGGCGGCGGCGGGCGAGCGCGCCGCGGCGGAGCCCGCGTCCGCGCGGTGAGGAATCAGGTGCCGGGCTTGCGGCCGTACACGTAGACGTCCTCGCCCCTGCCCAGCAGGTTCCAGTACGTCTTGGCGTCGGCGGGCCGCATGTTCACGCAGCCGCCCGAACCGGGCGGGTTCCACATGCTCTTGGTGGTCGAGTGGAAGGCGATGCCGCCGTCGAAGAACTGCGCGTACGGCATCGAGACGTCGTACAGCGTCGACCAGTGGTCGATGCTGCGGTAGTAGATCTTCTTCAGGCCGGTCCGGGTCTCCGTGCCGTCCTTGCCGGTGCGGACCGGGACCGGCCCGTACTTCAGCGCCGCGCCGTCCTGGATCCAGCTGAGCTGCCGCGTCAGGTCGACGCAGGCGATCCGCCCCCGGTTCGTGGGGCAGTCGCCCGCCTTGTTCGGGGTGCTGCCCGCCGCCCGCTGGGCCAGCATCGTGCTCATCGTCTGCCAGGTCAGCGGCCCGGCGTACCCCTGGGTCGGGGTGATCCCGTGGGTCGCCTGGAACGACCTGGTCGCCTTGCAGTCCGCCGCGGACTGCTTCCCGTCCACGGGCCGCCCCAGGAACTGCTCCACCTGCCGCTGGTACGGCCCGGTCGTGAGGTTGCAGGAGGCGGCCGCCTGCGCCGTCCCGCCTCCCGCGACCACCAGCGGCAGCGCCAGCGCCACCGCCCCGCCCAGTACCGTCGCCCGCCGCTTCACGCGCACGCGTGTCGTCAGCGTCCCCATCCGGTCCTCCCCTGTTCGCACGGCTTCCGTTCTCCGTGTTGAATGCCCGGAAAACATGCAGGGGTTGCCTCGTGCGGGAGCGTAGATTTCGTCAGCGCGCGGCCATGGCCGACGACGGCATCCGGCGCTCCGCACGGGCCGCGTGCGACCCGTACAGGGTGATCGACACGACGCCCAGCACCGCCAGCAGCGCGATCCCGACCGTGGCCGCCCACCCGGCCCCGTGATAGGCCAGCGCGCCCAGGGTGCCGCCGGCACTGGAACCGAGGTAGTACGCCGACTGGTACAGCGCGGAGGCCTGCGCGCGGCCCGTCTTCGCCGTCCGGCTGACCGCGGCGGAGGCCACCGCGTGCCCGGCGAAGAAGCCCGCGGTGATCAGGACCAGCCCGATCAGCACCGCCGCCAGGGACTCGGCCAGCGACAGCAGCAGCCCCAGCGCCGTGGTCGTCACCGCCAGGTACAGCGCGCCGCGCCGCCCCGTACGGGCCACCAGCTTGCCGGCGGCGGCCGAGGAGACCGTCCCCACCAGGTAGATCAGGAAGATCGACCCGATCACGCCCTGCCCGAGCGAGAACGGCTCGTCCACCAGGCGGTAGCCGATGACGGTGTAGACCGCGCCGAAGACCGTCATGAACAACGCGCCGATCCCGTACAGCCGCAGCAGCAGCGGATCGCGCAGATGACCGGCGACGGTACGGCCCACCGCGCGCGGGTTCAGCGATGCCGGGCGGAAGAACCGCGCCCGGGGCAGCAGCACCAGGAACGCCACCGCGCAGACCAGCGACATCAGCGCGACCGCGCCCAGCCCCGCCCGCCAGCCCCACAGCTGCGCCGCCCAGCCGGTGACGAGGCGGCCGCTCATGCCGCCGATGGAGTTCCCCGCCACGAACAGGCCGATCGCTCCCACCAGCGCCTTCGGCTTGACCTCCTCCGCCAGGTACGCCATCGCGGAGGCCGGGATCCCGGCGATCGCCGCGCCCTGGACGGCGCGCAGCGCCACCAGCCACTCCAGGCTCGGCGCGAACGGCACGAGCAGGCCCACTCCCACGGCCACCACCATCGACCAGGTCATCATCCGGGTGCGGCCGAACCGCTCGGACAGCGCGCTGAGCGGCAGGACGAACAGCGCGAGCGCGCCGGTGGCGGCGGATACCGTCCAGCTGGCCCGGCCCGCCGTCACCCCGAAGCCGGCGGAGATCGCGGGCAACAGCGCCTGGGTGGAGTAGAGGAGGGCGAAGGTCGCGAGTCCGGCGGCGAAGAGCGAGAGGCTCATCCGGCGGTAGCCGGGGCGGCCGGGGGCACGGGGTTCGGGCTGCGGAAACGACGGGGTGGAGGCACCCGGGATGACGGGCGCCCCGGTATGAACGGGAGGCATACGTCGAAGGTAGGCCGGTGTTTTTGATGCGTCCAATGCACAGAATCGCGATAATCGATCCACTCATGCATCAGCACAGCTCAGGGCGGCGTCTGTCTATGAACCGTTACGAAGAAGACATGGCCGTGACACGTCTGCTGGCGCCCCGGCTGGCCTACTTCGCCGCCGTCGCCCGGCACGAGCACGTCACCCGCGCCGCGCACGAACTGGGCGTACCGCAGTCCACCCTGTCGCGGGCCATGGTCCGCCTCGAACAGGACCTGGGCGTCACGCTGTTCGCCCGCAAGGGCCGCAACGTCGCCCTCACCACGGCGGGCCGCACCTTCCTGGCCTCCGCCGAACAGGCCCTGGACGGCATCGCCCGCGCCGCCGAATCCGTCCAGCAGGACGCCGACCCCGCCTTCGGCAAGGTCGCCTTCGGCTTCCTCCACACCCTCGGCTCCGAGACCGTACCCGGCCTGATCCGCGCCTTCCGGGCCGACCACCCGCGCGTGCGCTTCTCCCTCGTCCAGAACTACGGCGAGGCCATGCTGGAGAAGCTCCGGGCCGGCGAACTCGACCTCTGCCTCACCTCACCCCTCCCCGACGCCCCCGACCTCGTCGCCCGCCGCCTCGACGAACAGCGCCTGCGCCTGGTCGTCCCCGAGGACCACCGCCTCGCCGTCCGCAAGCGCATCCGCCTCGCCGAGGCCGCGGAGGAAACCTTCGTGACCCTCGAACCCGGCTACGGACTGCGCCGCATCACCGACGACCTCTGCGCGGAGGCCGGCTTCACCCCGCGGGTCGCCTTCGAGGGCGAGGAGGCCGAAACCCTGCGCGGCCTGGTCGCCGCCGGCCTCGGCGTGGCCCTCCTGCCGCCCCCGGCCGTGGCCCGCCCCGGGGTGGTCGAACTGACGGTCACCGCCCCGCGAGCCGTCCGCGAGATCGGCCTCGCCTGGCTCGACGGCCACCCCGACACCCCACCGGTGGCGGAGTTCAAGCGCTTCCTCCTGTCCCGCCGGGGACGCCTGATCCCCGAACTGGAGCCGCCCGCAGCGTGAGCCGGTCCGGCGATCCGAAATCCGATGGCCCGCACGCGGCCCGACCGAGCAGAATCGCCGGGTACGGGGGACGAGGGGGATGCCGGTTGGACGTGTTCGTGTGCGCCGGGTGCGGTGCGGAGCTGACGGCGCCGGTCTCCCGGGTCGCCCTCCCCGACCACACCCACTTCGGGGCGTGGGAGCAGTTGCACCCCCCGCTGATGGAACCGGCGACGTACGCCGTCGACCCCCTGCCCAGCGGAGCGCCCTGGCGGTCGTGGGGCGAGGCGGGGGAGGACCTGGCGGCCCGGCAGGGGGTCCACGCGCCGGCGTACCACGTGTCCTTCGCGGCGCGGGGCAGGATCGTCATCGCGCCCGGCGACTCCCGGGGCACGGCCTTGATCCCCGAGAAGTGCGCGGGCTACTGCATGGGCATCGACGGCCGCGACGGCCCCAACCTGGCGTGCGAGCGGTGCGGGAGCGCGGTGGCGACCCGGATGGACGACTGCGGCCTGTGGCAGGCGGTGTGGCTGGAACCCGAAGCGGTCCGCCGCCTCCCCTCCGGCCTGCCCGCCGTCACCACCCCCGACTGGGACGAGCTGGACCTGGCCTCGTACGCCGTCCCGCCCGTCGAACCCGACGGGTCCTGGAGCCGCCGCTGGGAGGCCGCGGTGCCGGTGGCGCTCGCGCACCTGGTGGTGGCCTGCGATGCCCGTGCGGTGGCGCTGCCCGGCCCCCTCGCCGAGCTGCTCGGCGGCGCCGTCGCCGGCTACCTCCCCGCCGGGCCCCCGGCCCTCACCGTGGGCCTCGCCGGGCCGGGGGCGCCCGCACTCCGGACCGGCCCCGACCTCCTCCTCGTCCCGCGCCATCCGGTCACGGGGGAGCCGTGGCGGCCCCCGCACGGCACGGCGGCCGTCGTCCCGCTGGACATCGGGGTCTGGGCCCACCTCGTCCTCCCCGCGGAGACCTCACCGCTGCCGGCGTCCGGCAGGCTGCCGGAGGGGGTCCTGCGCGACGACTACCCCCTGCCGCTGCGCCCGCGGAGCCCCTTCGTGCCCCACCCCGGTGCCTTCTCGCACACCCTCGTCCGGCTGCCCGCCATCCGCCGCCCGTCGCTGCGCACGTACTACGACCGGTACAGCGGGCCGTAGCGGCCGTCCTGGACCCTCCCGCCCGGATCCGCCGGCGCGGGGGCCGGCGTCGCGGAGAGCAAGTACCCCGCCTGGAAGCGGGACTTCGCGCCGACCGCCCGCATGATCTCCGCGATGTGGCGCTGGCACGTCCGTTCCGACATGCCGAGGCGGCGCGCGATCACCTTGTCCTCCAGCCCCTCCGACAGCAGCCGCACGATCGTCTGCCGCAGCTCGTCCGAGATCGACCGCGCCGCCTCCGGGCTCACCGACGTCGGGAACGGGTCCGCCCCCAGCCAGGACCGCTCGAAGGCCGCCGTCATGAAGTGCACGACGCTCGGCTCCCGCACCACCAGCGCCGCCCCGGTCCGGTCCGGCACCGCCATCAGCCCCGTGCGCCCGTCGAAGACCAGCATCCGCATCAGCCCGTCGCCCAGGGTCCGTACCTGCGCGCCGAGCGCCGTCACCCGCTCGACGTACGCCGCCGTCGGCCGCGAGTACCGCGCCGTGTGCTGGTAGATCGTCCGCATCCGGACGCCGCGCGTCAGCAGCGACTCGTCCCGCCCGATCGCCTCCTCCAGCGTCTCCGGCGGCCGCCCGCCGCCGGGCTGCGAGGTCAGCAGCTCCCGCTCGCACGAAGCGACCAGTTCCGCGATCAGCCCCCGCACCGCGCCGAGGTCCGTGACCAGCTCCAGGCGGCCCGACCCGCTCAGGTCCCGGTGCGCGGTCCCCGCCTCGTACGCCGGCACCAAGGTATCCAGCCGCCCCCGCAGCCGGTCCATCTCGTCGTGGGTCTCCCGTACGAGCAGGGCCAGCGGGGCCAGCGCCCGGGCCGCCGCGGCCCGGGGCGCCACCGCGCTCCACCGGTCCGGCCCGCCGCCCGGCGCCCGCTGGAGCAGGTGCGCGGCGGCCAGCTCGGTGATCGCGGCGGCGGCGCGCACGCCCAGGGCCTCGGTGGCCTCGCCCGCGTCAAAGGCATGCCGCTCGACGGCGTACGCGTACAGGCGCCGGGCCGCGGGACTCAGCTCTCCGGCGGCTCCGGTCCCTCCGGCCGCTCCGCCTGCTCCGGTCTCCTCTACGGGCATATTCCAATTCGTCCCGTTCTATTCGTATCTGTAAACCCCTCGTGTTCCCGCAAGGCGGCAAGACGACGCCTGACCGGCCGCGACCGGCATATGCCGAACCGGCACAGTGGTTGCACGGCGTGAGGGGGGAGCGCGGTATGCGGCAGCGGACGGCCGGTGAGGGGCGGGGGCCCGTGGCCGTCCTGTTGAGCCCGCGACCAGCCGTGGTGGCGGCCGCCCGCCGTGCGGGCGCGCACACCGTGGTGGTCGCGCCGGGTCCGTCGGTGCCATCCGACCGCGAGGGGGCGGAGCGGCGGGTACGGACGGACTGGCGCGACCACCGTCACCTGGTCGGGGCCGTCGCCCGGATGGAGGCCGTCCGGCACGGCCGCGCCGCCGTCTTCGGCTTCGACGCCGCCGGAGCCCTCGCCGCCGCCCGCGCCAACGAGGAGCTGGGCTTGCCCGGCACCCCCACCGCCGCCGTCACCCGCCCTCATGGACAAGGCCGCCCTGCGCGCCCGCTCCAACGCCCTGCACCCGGTCCGGCCGGTCTCCTTCGCCCGCTGCGGCCGCGCCGACACGCTCCCCTTCGTCACCGCCCTCATCGGCTACCCGTGCGTCGTCAAGCCCCGGGCGGGCGCCGGTGGGGAAGGGGTCCGGCTGGTCCGCGACGACGCCGAGGCGCGGGTCGCCGCCCACGGCTACCCCGAGGTCACCGACCTCCTCGTCGAGGAGTACCTCGAAGGTCCGGAGCTCACCGTCGAGGCCCATTCCAGAGCGGGCCGCCACCGCATCCTCGGCTGGGCCCGCCGGCTGACCGCCCCCGGCCCCACCGCCCCGCACCCCACCGCCACCAGCTTCGCGGCCACCGGCCACGGCCTGCCGGCGGCCCTCGCCCCCCGGACCGGCGAGGCCGTACGGGCCCTCGTACGCGCCGTCCTCGACCTCACGCGCCACCGCGACGGCCCCTCGCACACCGGCGTCGTCCTCACCCCGCACGGGCCCCGCCTCGTCGAGGCGCACGCCCGCCCCGGCCCCGAGGAGTTCGCGGGGCTGCTGCGGCTCGTCCACGGCATCGACGTGCTCGGTCTCGCGCTCGCCGCCGGGCTCGGCCTGCCCGAACCGGTGCGCGCGCCCCGCCCGCGCACCGCCCACGCCGGGCTGCGGTACGTGGACTTCCCGCCCGGCCGCCTCGGCGGGCTCCGCGCGGCGCTCGCCGCGGCCCGCGCCGTGCCCGGCGTGGCCCGGGTGCAGCTGGAGATCCCGCCGGGCGCCCTGGTCCGCCGCGCCCCGACGGGCGCGCTGCACCACGCGTACGTCCTCGCCACCGCCCCGACGGCGGACTCGCTGGCCCGCACCCTCGACCGGGCCGCCGGTCTGCTCGGCGCCGCGGACCGGCGGATCCGTCAGCCGGAAGGCTTCGCGTAGTCGGCGAAGCCGGTCCAGTCCAGCGTCACGCAGGGCTCGTCGCCCACGACCCAGGCGTTGTGCCCGGGGGGCACCCGCATGTAGTCGCCGGGGCCGAACTCGGTGCTCTCGCCGTCGTCCATGACGACCTTCATGCGACCGCTCACCACGTACCCGGTGTGATCGGCCCTGCAACTGTCCGTCCCGGCCAGCGGCTTGACGTGCTCCGACCACTTCCAGCCGGGCTCGAAGACAGCGCGCCCGACGCCCGTGCCGCCGGTCTCCAGCAGGTCCAGCCTGCCCTTGCCGTCGACGAACGGCCGCGTCTCGTCAGCCTTGTCGAAGTTCCTGGACACCAGGCCAGCCATCGTCATCGCCTCCGTCGGAGAAGCGCCCGAGTCCTCGTTTCCACTCTACGCGCGGGCGCCCGCACGGGCCCGGCACCTGCCGGGACCTGCCGGGACCTCCCGCGGCGGGCGCGCGGGACGCCCCGCCGTCACCTGCGCAGGGACCTGCCGAAGCCGGAGGCGAGCGGCATCCGCAGACCCAGGGGCGGCGGCGCGGCCAGGGCGTCCGTCACCGGCCGCGAGTACCGCCCCGAGAACACCGCGCCGAGTACGAAGTCCACGGCCAGCGCCACCACTTCGGCCTGGTGCTCGCGCAGACCGTGGCCGTCCGAATGCACCTCGAAGCGGCAGGTCGAACGATTCGCCTTCTTCGCCCGCGCCGCCAGCCGGAAGGAGGTCTCCGGGTCGCTGCGCGCGTCGTTGGTGCCGTGCACGATCAGCACCTGCCGCCCCGACAGCTGTTTCACCGGTTCAGGGCAGTCCGGGGCGGCCGCCCCGCCTAAACAAGGGGCCATCGCCAGAACAGAGTTGACGGCCGCGTGCCCCGCGGCGCGCAGCGCGGCCAGGCCCCCCGCGTCGTAGCCGGCCAGGCACACCGGCACGTCCCCGTACCGCCGCACCACCTCGTCCGCCGCCCACCCCGCCTGCTCCTCCCGCGAGGACTCCCCGCCGTGGATGACCGTGTGCGTGACCAGTCCGTCCGCCCCGCCCGCCCGGACCAGCGCCCGCGCGAGCGGACGTACTGGACCGGGGGAGAATCTGGACGCTCCGGGAAGCAGGAGCACCACCCCGTTGACCGGGCTTTCCGTCGAACCCGAGCCGGTTCTCGCGCCGGCCGCCCGCCCCAGACGGGCCCCGCGCGCCGGCGGCGCATGCTGTGCCATGGCGGAACAGTCTCAGACCTTCAGGTGTACGCCATCCGTCCGCCCGGTCTCTGTTACATATCGACGCCCGTCGTGGACACCCCGCTCTACGCGCGTAGGAGCTAGAGTGCGCAGATGACGAGCGAGACCCCCAACCTGCCGACCCCGGATCAGATCCGCCGCTCCCCGAAGGTGCTGCTGCACGATCACCTCGACGGTGGACTGCGCCCCGGGACGATCATCGAGCTGGCCCGCGAGGTCGGCTACGAGAACCTCCCCGAGACCGACGCCGACAAGCTCGGCATCTGGTTCCGTGAAGCCGCCGACTCCGGCTCCCTCCCGCGCTACCTGGAGACCTTCGCGCACACCTGCGCGGTCATGCAGACGAAGGCGGCCCTCTTCCGGGTCGCCGCCGAGTGCGCCGAGGACCTGGCCGAGGACGGCGTCGTGTACGCCGAGATCCGCTACGCCCCCGAGCAGCACCTGGAAGCCGGCCTGACCCTCGAAGAGGTCGTCGAGGCCGTGAACGACGGCTTCCGCGAGGGCGAGCGCCGCGCGAAGGCCAACGGCCACCGCATCCGCATCGGCGCCCTGCTGACCGCGATGCGCCACGCTGCCCGCGCGCTGGAGATCGCCGAGCTGGCGAACCGCTACCGCGACAACGGCGTCGTCGGCTTCGACATCGCCGGCGCCGAGGCCGGGTTCCCTCCCACCCGCCACCTCGACGCCTTCGAGTACCTCAAGCGCGAGAACAACCACTTCACCATCCACGCGGGCGAGGCCTTCGGCCTGCCGTCGATCTGGCAGGCCCTGCAGTGGTGCGGCGCCGACCGCCTCGGTCACGGCGTGAAGATCATCGATGACATCGAGGTCGCCGCCGACGGTTCCGTGACCCTGGGCCGCCTGGCCTCGTACGTCCGGGACAAGCGCATCCCCCTGGAGATGTGCCCGACCTCGAACCTGCAGACGGCCGCGGCCGCCTCGTACGCCGAGCACCCGATCGGCCTGCTGCGGAAGCTGCACTTCAGGCTCACGGTCAACACCGACAACCGGCTGATGAGCGGCACCAGCATGAGCCGCGAGTTCGAGCACCTGGTGGACACCTTCGGCTACACGCTGGAGGACATGCAGTGGTTCACCGTCAATGCGATGAAGTCCGCGTTCATTCCTTTCGATGAACGACTGGCCATGATCAACGAGGTCATCAAGCCCGGTTATGCGGAGCTGAAGTCGGAGTGGCTGTTCCAGCAGACCGCTTCCACCAGCGGTTCTGTCTCGGCCTAGGCCACGGCGTGACGTACTGAAAGCGTCCGGGAGAGGCAATTCCCGGGCGCTTTCTCGTATTTAATGATGTTTGCGGGCGGGGGTTTCAAGTGACTAGTTTGCGGAGCCGCTCAATTCCCCGTCGCAAGGAATACCTTTCATGAAGCAGTCAGCTGCCAAGACCCTCGGTGTCGCCGCTCTCGGTGCCGCCCTCGCTGCCGTCGCCGCCGGTACCGCTTCCGCCGCCCCGGCCGCAGTCGGCCTCACCGACGCCCTGGGCACCGTCACCAGTGCCGCCCAGGGGCTCACGAGCCAGCAGCAGGTGAGCCCCGAGGGAGGCCAGCAGTCGAGCGACCCGGCCGCCGCGCTCGCCCCGGTCACCGGTCTGCTCGGCGGTCTGCCGACCAGCAACCTCGGCGGCTGATTCATAGCGGGATTCGCACGCGTGCACGCGTGGCGCACGCCCGATCGAGTGGGTGGGCGCCGCGTTGTGCCGTGTGCCACGATCACCACCAACTGCCCGCCGACGTAAGCGGTATGAGGTCCTTGGTCATGCGCATGAAGGCACGAGCGACGATGGTCGCGCTGGTCCCCGCCCTGCTCATCGCGGCGGTGGGATGCAGCAGCGGCGCCCCCGCCACGGGCAAGGACCCGGACCCCAAGGGCTCCTCCGGCGCACCCGGCGCCCCGGCACCGTCCGCCGGCTCGGCGGGATCACCGGCATCCGCCGCGCCGAAGACCGGTGGCACCAGGCTGGACCGCTCCGCGCTGGAACAGGGCGACCTGCCCGGCTACCAGATCTCCGCCCAGGGCAAGAACCCCAACGCCCCGGACGGTCAGCCGAAGGCCGACCGCAGGGCCTGCCAGCCGCTGGCCGACATCATGGGGGACAAGCCGGACCCGGCCGCGCGCCAGACCGTCAACCGCGGCGTCGGCTCCCAGAAGCAGGTCGGGCTCGCCGTGTCCGCCTCCGTCAGCTCCTACGCCGAGAGCGACGCCAAGGCGCTGATCGCCCGGCTCAAGGCCGCCGTGGCCGCCTGCCGTACGGGCTTCTCCGCGACCGTCGAGAAGCAGACGGGCAGCTACCGCGAGGTGCGAGCCGCCGGCTACCGCACGAGCGGCGACGAGACCGTCAGCTGGACCACGACCGCGGCCGCCGAAGGCGTCTCGGCGCCGGTCCACCTGGTCGTCGCACGCGAGGGCGACACCATCGTGCGACTGATGGCCCTCAACGTGGCGGCGGCCGAGAAGAAGGCCCAGGTACCGCAGGAAGTGGCCGACAAGCAGCTGGAGAAGGTCCGGAAGGCCGGCTGACCGGCTGCCCCGCCGACCGTCCCGGCGGCCGCCGATCCCGACCGCCGGTCACCAGGCCGTGGAGGCGGACTTCTCGTTCGGCAGCAGCACCCACAGCGCGATGTAGATCAGGAACTGCGGGCCGGGCAGCAGGCACGAGACGGCGAAAATGGCGCGCATCGTGTTCGCGGAAATTCCGAAACGCCTGGCCAGTCCGGCGCAGACTCCACCGATCCAGCGGCCGTCACGGGGGCGGACAAGGGCGCTCATGGGGTTCTCCTTCGTCGGGATCGCGGTGTTGAAGGCCGGCACGGCCTCGCGATGACTCAATACTCCCGCTGGACCGCTGACAGAACGTCGGTCCAGGGGCCGAGCCCGACCCTGGAAATCTTCGGGGTGTTCCCCTGATAAGCGGTGTGTGAACGCCGCAGCCGGGCCCGCAGCGCCGGTACGACGGCCACGTGCGCGAGCAGCACACCGGCGGTGTTCAGCAGCACCGAATCCACGTCGGTGACCTGGCCCGGAACGGCGGTCTGGAGCATCTCGATGCTCAGCGAGACCAGCGCACCCGCGGCGGCGGTCCGGGCCAGGGAGGACCACGCGGACAGCGTCGACAGCGCGAGCCTTCCGTTGACCAGCGGCAGCAGCACCCCGAGCGGGGCCAGCAGGGCCAGGCCCTCGCCGATGCGCCGGGCCGCCTCCAGCGGCCCGTAGGCGAGGTCCGTCCGGATCCCCTCCAGGGGGGTCAGATTGGCGGCCGCGGCCCAAGGCACGTCGAGCGGCCGAAGGGTCAGCCAGCCGACGACCAGGAGATGGGCGGCGAGCAGGACCCCGGCGAGGAGTCGGAGCCGGAGATGGATCGCGGTGGCGGTGGCGGCGCTGCCGCCGGCCTCAAGACGCTGCACACCTGCGAGGACGCACCACCCGGTAGCCCCGGTTCCGCCCTGACGGGGGGTGTGGCCGGGAGCACCCGGAGCCGCTCCGTGCAGGTCAGCGCGTGGCGACGAGGACGATCAGCGCCAGCGCGCCGACCACGGCGGGCGCGATGATCTCGTACGACCAGTGGACGCGCACGCTGCCCTGGGCACCGGCCCGCTCGGCGCCGCGTTCGGCCATCCGCTGCAGCTCGTCCACGATCCGGTCCGCGCTCGCCCGCAGCGGCTCGGCCGGCATCCGGGGCCTCTCACCGGGGCTCCGCTGATCCCGGTCCTGGAGCCCCTCGTAGCGCAGCCGCTGCCGGTTCGCCTTCTTCCGCTCGCGCAGCGAGACGGGCACGGACCACAGCTGGTACTTCGACCCCTCGGCCAGCACCTCCGCCGAGTAGCCGGAGCGCACCGCGTCCACGGCCGCCCAGGGCAGCTCGATGATCCGGAAGGGGTTGCGCACGCGCATCCGGTCGTCGTTGGCGAAGACCGCCGGGCGGATCGTGAACGCCACGATCAGCGGTACGGCGCACAGCGCCACCGCCACCGCGATCCAGGGAGTGTTCCCCGATCCGCGCAGTACGGCGTCACCGCAGAGCCACGCGGTCAGCGCGAGCAGCAATACCCCCGAGACGACGCCCATGGTGGAGCGGTAGACCCGGTCGTCGTGGACCGGCTCATCGGTCGGCTGCTGCTGGCTGCTCATGGGGTCGATTCTGCCCCACTGCGCCGCCTGGGCGGATCAGCCGACGAGATCGGCGTACAGGATGATGTTGTCGGGCCGGTGGCCTGCGGTGATCTCGCCACCGCAGGTGATGATGCGCAGCTCGGGGCGCGCGGTGTCCCCGTACACCTTGGCGGTCGGGAACTTCTTCTTGTCCACCTGCTCCAGCTCGCGGACGCGGAACACGGCCGTGCTGCCGTCCGCCCGCGAGACCGTGATCTCCTCGCCGACGCGCACGCGCGCGACGTCCTTCAGCACGGCCGGGCCGCGCGCGGTGTCGAAGTGGCCGATCAGCACGGCGGGACCGGTCTCGCCGGGGGTGACGCCCTTGGTGTACCAACCGATCTTGTCCCCGTCGGCCACGGAGGGCACCTCCACGGTGCCGTCGGCGGCCAGCCCCAGCCGCAGCAGCGGGGAGGCGTCCACGCCGGCCGCGGGGATCCGTACGCGTACGGGCTCGGAGGCGGGCAGCGGGGCGGCCGCCGCGGGGGCCGCGGGGGCGGCGGTGGGTGTGACCGAGGGCGGGGCGGCGGAGGTGGCGGTCGCCCCGGGCGCGGGTGCGCCGGCGGTGGCCGCGCCGCAGCCGGTCAGGGCGGCGGCGAGGAGGGTGGCGGCGAGCAGCGGGCGGACGCGGTGGGCCATGGAGGACTCCGGGACGGCTTTCGGCGGGCCACCGGGTCGGTGGCCCGCCGGAGGAGGGCAGAAACGGGAGGGGATGAGGGGCGTCAGCCCTGGGTGGCGCGGCGGCGGCGCAGGACCACGCTGGCGGCCAGGGCGCCGAAGGCGGCGATCAGGGCGGCGCCGGCCGTCAGGGTGGCGGTGTTGCGGGTGTCCGCGGCGGTCTCGACCGGGAGCTCGGCGCCCGCGGCGACCGGGCCCTTGGGGACCACCGACGTCTGGCCGGCGGTCTGCGGCTTCACCGGAGCGGGGGTGGAGGTGGGGGCGGGGGTGGTGGGCTTCGTTACCGGCTTGTCGTCGGTGAACGCGTAGCTCGGCTTGCACCCTTTGGGGAAGGCGGGGAACGAGACCCGGCCGACCGTGTCGTTGCCGCCCTGCGTCTTCCACTCGAAGACGGGCTTGGCGCTGCTCGGGTTCACGATCCGGGCGATGAAGCCGGCGGACTCGGGCAGCGAGGGGTGGGTGCGGTCCAGCTGGGCGAAGCCGCGGCCGCCGTCGCCGGCCTCGAAGAGCAGCACCTTCGGGCCCAGCTCGGAGAGGTACAGCTCGGCCGACATGCCCGCGCCTATCTCCTGCCCCACCGGACCGACCCGGCAGTCCGTGCTGGCCTCGCCCGCCGGCAGCGGGTAGGACGTGGCGCTGCCGTCCGCGGCGGTGACGACGAGCACGGGACGGGCGCTCGCGGCCCTGGTGAGTTCGAGGTCGAGGCCCTTGGCCTTGTCGTGGGGCAGGGTCCGGTCCAGCTTCGTCACGACGTGGACCATGTAGTTGTCGCCCGGCTTCCACTGGGGGCCGACCTCGCGGATCCACGCCTCGGGGCCCTCCGCCTTGTTGCGCAGCACCGCGACCAGGCCCTCCCCGATGTAGACGGGCTCGCCCTCGTAGCGGCTGTTGTCCGAGGCCGGGGCCGAGGCGGACAGCGGGGCCGCGGCGGGCGCCGCGAACGCGGCGCCGGCGGCCGGGACGAGCATCGCGCCGGCGAGGGCGGCGGTGACGATCGAGGTGCGGAGGGCGGTACGCATAACGACTCCTGAAGCGTGGATGAGGAGAGTGGAGGAGAGTCGCATGCCGCGTTGAGTCTGTTCGGTCTGGTTCACCGGGTCAGGTGTGGCGGGCTGCTGAGGACAAATCTATGGATCTTGTGCGGGCGGAGGATCCGCCTCCCGTCATGGTCGCGTAACGGGCGAACGGGTGTCGGAGTGGAGGTGTCGATTCCATAGCGGATCGGCCAGAACCGGGCGAGGGGGGTGACAGGTCGCTACGCGCGTAGATATGCTCATGTGGTGACCATGCCCACCACCCTCACCGCATTCGCTGACGTGACGACGTCCGACAGTGCGCTGCGCCGCTTCCTGCACGGGCTGCCCGGCGTCGACACTGTCGGCCTGGAGGCCCGCGCGGCCTCCCTCGGCACCCGTTCGATCAAGACGACGGCCAAGGCGTACGCCATCGACCTGGCCATCTCGATGATCGACCTGACGACGCTCGAAGGCGCGGACACCCCGGGCAAGGTCCGGGCGCTCTCCGCCAAGGCCGTCAATCCCGATCCGACCGACCGTACGACGCCCATGACCGCCGCGGTCTGCGTCTACCCCGACATGGTGGCCACCGCCAAGGCCGCGCTGAACGGTGCCGACGTCAAGGTCGCCTCCGTCGCCACCGCGTTCCCGGCCGGCCGCGCCGCGCTGCCCGTCAAGCTTGCGGACACCCGTGACGCCGTCGCCGCCGGCGCCGACGAGATCGACATGGTCATCGACCGTGGCGCCTTCCTCGCCGGCCGCTACCTCGACACGTACGAGCTGATCAAGGCCGTCAAGGAGGCCTGCGTCCGCCCCGACGGCACCGCGGCCCGCCTCAAGGTCATCTTCGAGACCGGCGAACTGTCGACCTACGACAACATCCGCCGCGCCTCCTGGATCGGCATGCTCGCGGGCGCCGACTTCATCAAGACGTCGACCGGCAAGGTCGGCGTCAACGCCACCCCCGCGAACACCCTGCTCATGCTCGAAGCCGTCCGCGACTTCCGGGAGCAGACTGGAATCCAGATCGGCGTGAAGCCGGCCGGCGGCATCCGCACCACCAAGGACGCGATCAAGTTCCTGGTCCTGGTCAACGAGACCGTGGGCGAGGACTGGCTGAGCAACCACTGGTTCCGCTTCGGCGCCTCCAGCCTGCTCAACGACCTGCTGATGCAGCGCCAGAAGCTGAGCACCGGCCGTTACTCCGGTCCCGACTACGTGACGGTGGACTGATCACCATGGCATCTGTATTCGAGTACGCACCGGCTCCCGAGTCCCGCTCGGTCGTCGACATCGCACCCTCCTACGGGCTCTTCATCGACGGCGAGTTCACCGACGCCGCCGACGGCAAGGTCTTCAAGACCGTCTCGCCGTCGTCCGAGGAGGTCCTCGCCGAGGTCGCCCAGGCCGGCGCCGCCGACGTGGACCGCGCCGTGAAGGCCGCCCGCAAGGCGTTCGAGAAGTGGTCCGCGCTGCCCGGCTCCGAGCGCGCCAAGTACCTCTTCCGCATCGCCCGGATCATCCAGGAGCGCAGCCGCGAGCTCGCCGTCCTGGAGACCCTGGACAACGGCAAGCCGATCAAGGAGACGCGCGACGCGGACCTCCCGCTGGTCGCCGCGCACTTCTTCTACTACGCGGGCTGGGCCGACAAGCTCGACCACGCGGGCTACGGCGCGGGCCCGCGCCCCCTCGGCGTGGCCGGCCAGGTCATCCCGTGGAACTTCCCGCTCCTGATGCTCGCGTGGAAGATCGCCCCGGCGCTCGCCACCGGCAACACCGTCGTGCTGAAGCCGGCCGAGACGACCCCCCTCTCGGCGCTGTTCTTCGCGGACATCTGCCGCCAGGCGGGCCTGCCCAAGGGCGTCGTCAACATCCTCACCGGGTACGGCGACGCGGGCGCGGCCCTTGTCGAGCACCCGGACGTCAACAAGGTCGCCTTCACCGGCTCGACCGCCGTGGGCAAGAAGATCGCCCGCCACGTCGCCGGCACCGACAAGAAGGTCACCCTGGAGCTGGGCGGCAAGGGCGCCAACATCGTCTTCGACGACGCCCCCATCGACCAGGCCGTCGAGGGCATCGTCAACGGCATCTTCTTCAACCAGGGCCAGGTCTGCTGCGCGGGCTCCCGCCTGCTGGTCCAGGAGTCGATCCACGACGAGCTGCTGGACAGCCTCAAGCGCCGCCTCAGCACCCTCCGCCTCGGCGACCCGCTCGACAAGAACACCGACATCGGCGCGATCAACTCCGCCGAGCAGCTCGCCCGGATCACCGCGCTCGCGGAGACCGGCGAGGCCGAGGGTGCCGAGCGCTGGTCCCCGGCGTGCGAGCTGCCGTCCGCCGGCTACTGGTTCGCCCCGACGCTCTTCACGAACGTCACCCAGGCGCACACCGTCGCCCGTGACGAGATCTTCGGCCCGGTGCTGTCCGTGCTCACCTTCCGCACGCCCGACGAGGCCGTCGCGAAGGCCAACAACAGCCAGTACGGCCTGTCCGCCGGCATCTGGACGGAGAAGGGCAGCCGCATCCTCGCGGTCGCGAACAAGCTCCGCGCGGGCGTCGTCTGGGCCAACACGTTCAACAAGTTCGACCCGACCTCGCCCTTCGGCGGCTACAAGGAGTCGGGCTTCGGCCGCGAGGGCGGCCGCCACGGCCTGGAGGGCTACCTCGATGTCTGAGTCGACCCGTCTGAACGTCTTCAAGACCTACAAGCTGTACGTCGGGGGCAAGTTCCCCCGCTCCGAGAGCGGCCGGGTGTACGAGGTGACGGACTCCAAGGGCAACTGGCTGGCCAACGCGCCGCTGTCCTCCCGCAAGGACGCCCGTGACGCGGTCGTCGCCGCGCGCAAGGCCTTCGGCGGCTGGTCGGGCGCGACCGCGTACAACCGCGGCCAGATCCTCTACCGCATCGCCGAGATGCTGGAGGGCCGCCGGGAGCAGTTCGTCCGCGAGGTCGGCGAGGCCGAGGGGCTGTCCAAGCCGAAGGCCGGCGCCGTCGTGGACGCGGCCATCGACCGCTGGGTCTGGTACGCGGGCTGGACCGACAAGATCGGCCAGATCGTGGGCGGGGCCAACCCGGTCGCGGGCCCGTTCTTCAACCTCTCCACCCCGGAGCCGACGGGCGTCGTGACCGTGATCGCCCCCCAGGACTCGTCCTTCCTGGGCCTGATCTCGGTGATCGCCCCGGTCATCGCGACCGGCAACACGGCGGTCGTGATCACCTCCGAGAAGTCCCCGCTGCCGGCCCTCTCCCTGGGCGAGGTGCTCGCCACCTCCGACCTGCCCGGCGGCGTGGTCAACATCCTGTCCGGCAAGGCCGCCGAGATGGGCCCGCACCTGGCGTCCCACCAGGACGTCAACGCGATCGACCTGGCCGGAGCCGATGCGGCGCTGGCCAAGGAGCTGGAGATCGCGGCGGCCGACAACCTCAAGCGCGTCCTGCGTCCACAGCCTGTGGACGACTGGAACGCCGACCCGGGCACGTCGCGCATGACGGCGTTCCTGGAGACCAAGACGGTCTGGCACCCGACGGGGTCGCTGGGCTCGGGCGGATCCTCGTACTAGGAGATCCCCGTGAACCGGCCCCGGCAGCTCCCCCGCGCTGCCGGGGCCTTCGCGTACCCGCTCCCCTACTTCTTGGGCAGGACCGGCCCGAGCAGCGAGGAGACCGCGGCGGCGGGCAGCTCGCCGACGGACGGCCCCTGGGTCAGGACGCCGGTGACCATGCCGGTGCCGACGGCGGGGAAGTCCGCGACCTTGGTGGCCACGCCGTTGTCCAGCGGGTCCACGCCGGTGTGGGCGAGCGGGTTCACCTTGAGGTTCGCCACCGGATCGGTGACCCCGGCCAGAGCCGCCGGCACATCGAGCTCACCGGCCTGAGCACCCCCCGCGGCCATGGCGAGCGCGGCGCCCGCCATGGAGAGCGTGAGGCCTGCGGAACGGAGCCGGTTCGGTGCGCTTGGGGCTGCGTGACGTGCCATGGGGATCCCGCCTGAGGTCGTAGTCGCGTGCGCACGCAGCGTAGTGGAGGTGTGATCCTCGATACCAACCGGTCGCCGGAGGCATCCCCTGCGCGGGGTAATGGTTCACACTGGTGTCCCGTGAGCTCCTCCTCTCCTTTGCCTACGCGTGTCGTCCTTCTGACCGGACCTTCGGGATCCGGCAAGTCCTCGCTGGCGGCCCGCTCGGGTCTGCCCGTGCTGCGCCTGGACGACTTCTACAAGGAGGGTGACGACCCGACCCTCCCGCTGGTCGAGGGCAGTTCGGACATCGACTGGGATTCGCCGCTGTCCTGGGACGCGGACACCGCCGTGGCGGCGATCGCGGAGCTGTGCGCGGTGGGTCGCACCGAGGTCCCGGTGTACGACATCGCGACGTCCTCGCGGACCGGGGCGGAGGCACTGGACATCTCGCGCACGCCGCTGTTCATCGCGGAGGGGATCTTCGCGGCGGACGTCGTCGCCCGCTGCCAGGAGCTGGGGCTGCTCGCGGACGCGATCTGTCTGCGCGGGCGGCCGTCCACCACCTTCCGCCGCCGACTGGCGCGCGATCTCCGCGAGGGGCGCAAGTCGGTCCTGTTCCTGCTGCGGCGCGGCCTTCGGCTGATGCGGGCGGAGCGGGGCATCGTGGCGCGCCACATCGCGCTGGGCGCGCACGCGTGCGGCCGTGACGAGGCCCTCGGCCGCCTCGCCGCAGCCGCGGCCGGCCGCCACCGCCACACCCCCGCTCCCGCCTAGTCCCCGGCCGCCACCCGGCTACTCCCCGCCTTCCCGGCCAGGCGGCCGAGCAGGGCCACCGCGTCCTCGACCGGGGCCGGCCCGAAGAACCGCGCGCTGTCCGGAAGATCGCCGACGCCATTGCCGTCCCACGTGCCCGGCCCCGCACACGCGAAAAGGCGGGATCAGGCGGACCCCCCGGCCGCTTGATCCCGCCTCTTCCCCCCGCGGCCCCCGTCCCACCCCCGTAGGACGGCCCCCCTGGCCCGATGGTCTTGTGCGCCCCGTTACGCGACGAGCTCCTCGAAGGACTCCGCCTCGTCGCGGCCGAAGCTCAGCGCCTCGTCCTCCCGCAGGCGGCGCAGCGAGCGCCAGATGCTCGACTTCACCGTGCCGACGCTGATCCCGAGGATCTCCGCGATCTCCGGGTCCGTGCGGCCCTCGTAGTAGCGCAGCACGAGCATCGTGCGCTGCGGCTCCGGGATCCGGGTCAGCGCCTGCCACAGCACCGCGCGCAGCTCCGTACCGCGCATCGCGTCCGTGTCGGAGGCCGTCTCCGGCAGCTCCTCCGTCGGGTACTCGTTCAGCTTCCGCCGGCGCCACGCGCTGATGTGCAGGTTGGTCATCGTGCGGCGGAGGTAGCCGCCGACGGCCGCCTTGTCGCTGATCCGGTCCCAGGCGCGGTACGTGGAGAACAGCGCGCTCTGCAGCAGGTCCTCGGCCTCGTAGCGGTCGCCGGTGAGGTGGAAGGCCGTCGCGTACAGCGCGGCCCGCCGCTCCTGGACGTACGCCGTGAACTCGGCCTCCGACGTGGAGGACGGCGTGGGCCGGGCGGGAACCGCCCGGTACTGGTTTGCGTCAATGGCTACGACGTGGGCCGGCCGGGGACGGGCGACCGCCACCGTACGGACACCCGCCCGGCGGTTCACATCGTGCAGCCGCGTGACAACCGCGCTGGTGTTGGTGCTGTGCAGCGTGTTCATCTCGCGCCCCCCGTCGTGGAGTGTCTCTGCTTCGGTCCGTTGTGCGTTGACAGAAGACTGCCCCGCCGACTTAACCGGGGTGTCCGTCGACTGTCACAGCACTGTCACAGCGACCTCCGCAGGATCGCCTCGCTCCGACGGTCGAACTCCCGACTGTCGATGGGACAGAATGAGCCCGTGCCTTTCCTGTTGCTGATCGAGGACGACGACGCCATCCGCACGGCCCTCGAACTCTCCCTGTCTCGCCAGGGCCACCGTGTGGCCACTGCGGCGACGGGCGAGGACGGCCTGAAACTGCTGCGCGAGCAGCGGCCGGATCTGATCGTGCTGGACGTCATGCTGCCCGGGATCGACGGTTTCGAGGTGTGCCGGCGCATCCGCCGCACCGACCAGCTGCCGATCATCCTGCTCACCGCGCGCAGCGATGACATCGACGTGGTCGTCGGCCTGGAGTCCGGCGCCGACGACTACGTGGTCAAGCCCGTCCAGGGCCGGGTGCTCGACGCCCGCATCCGGGCGGTCCTGCGCCGCGGCGAGCGCGAGTCGAGCGACTCGGCGAGCTTCGGCTCCCTCGTCATCGACCGGGCCGCCATGACGGTCACCAAGAACGGCGAGGACCTCCAGCTCACCCCGACCGAGCTACGGCTGCTGCTCGAACTGAGCCGCAGGCCCGGGCAGGCGCTGTCCCGCCAGCAGTTGCTGCGGCTGGTCTGGGAGCACGACTACCTCGGCGACTCGCGGCTCGTCGACGCCTGCGTCCAGCGACTGCGCGCCAAGGTCGAGGACGTGCCGTCCTCGCCCACCCTGATCCGTACGGTCCGCGGCGTCGGCTACCGCCTGGACTCCCCGCAGTGATCCGCGCGTTGCTCGCGGGCCGGCGCTGGACCAGCCTGCGGCTGCGGCTCCTCATCGTCTTCGCCCTGGTCGCCCTGACGGCCGCGGTCTCCGCGTCCGGGATCGCGTACTGGCTCAACCGGGAGGCCGTGCTCACCCGCGTCCAGGACGCCGCCCTCGGCGACTTCCGGCAGGAGATGCAGAACCGTGCCGCGGCGCTGCCCGCCGACCCGACGCCGGAGGAGATGCAGCGCACCGCCGAGCTGATGGCGGGCAGCAGCCCCGGCTACAGCGTGCTGCTCGTGCACGAGCGCAAGGACCACCATCAGGTGTTCGGCGCGGCCGGTCCCGACTCCTTCGGGCTGCAGGACGTGCCGAAGTCCCTCCGGAACGCCGTGAACGACGAGCAGAAGACGACCGCGGCGAACGACGCCGAGTACCACATGTACTGGCAGCGGACGAAGCCGAACGGCAACCCGTACCTGGTCGGCGGCACCCGGATCGTGGGCGGCGGGCCGACCGGCTACATGTACAAGTCGCTCGCCCAGGAGCGGGACGACCTGAACGCGCTCGCCTGGTCCCTGACGATCGCCACCGGCCTGGCGCTGCTCGGCTCCGCACTGCTCGCGCAGGCGGCGGCCCGTACGGTGCTCAAGCCCGTGCAGCGGCTGGGGGACGCGGCCCGGCGGCTCGGCGAGGGCGAGCTGGACCACCGGCTGGACGTGTCGGGTACGGACGAACTCGCCGACCTGTCGCACACCTTCAACAAGACGGCCGAGGCGCTGGAGAAGAAGGTCGCCGACATGAGCGCGCGGGAGGAGTCGAGCCGGCGCTTCGTCGCGGACATGTCCCACGAACTGCGCACGCCGCTGACCGCGTTGACGGCGGTGGCGGAGGTGCTGGAGGAAGAGGTCGACGACCTCGATCCGATGATCGCACCGGCGGTGGCGCTGGTCGTCAGCGAGACGCGGCGGCTGAACGACCTCGTGGAGAACCTCATGGAGGTCACCCGCTTCGACGCCGGAACGGCCCGCCTGGTGCTGGACGACGTGAACGTCGCCGACCAGGTCACGGCCTGTATCGACGCCCGGGCCTGGCTCGACGCGGTCGAACTCGACGCCGAACGGGACATCGTGGCCCGGCTCGACCCGCGCCGCCTCGACGTCATCCTGGCCAACCTGATCGGCAACGCGCTCAAGCACGGCGGCTCGCCGGTGCGGGTGTCGGTGACCGTGGACGGGGAGTGGCTGGTGATCGCGGTCCGCGACAACGGTCCGGGCATCCCCGAGGAGGTCCTGCCGCACGTCTTCGACCGGTTCTACAAGGCGAGCGCGTCCCGGCCGAAGTCGGACGGGAGCGGGCTGGGCCTGTCGATCGCCGTGGAGAACGCACACATCCACGGCGGCGACATCACCGCCGCCAACGCGGCGGGGGGCGGAGCGCTGTTCACCCTGCGGCTGCCGGTGGACGTGGGGAAGGTGATCGCGGGTGACCGGGATGCGTAGGGCTCTGCCGGTGGTGCCGGCCGTGGTGGTCCCGCTGGTGGCGGTCGCCCTGCTCGCGGCGTCGGGCTGCGGGATCAGGGCGACGACCGTGCCGGTCGACGTGGGCCCGGCGCCGTCACGGGTGTCGTGCGACACCCCGCCTGCGCCCGCGGGGGAGAGCGGGGTGCAGGGCTTCCGGGCCACGGTGGAACTGGTCTGCGGATCGCAGCTGGTGGGCGTGGACCGAGTGGTTCCGATGCCGGAGAAGAAGCCCGTACGGGATCCCGTGGGCCTCGTCGCGCAGGCACTGCTGGAGGCGCTGGAGCAGACGCCGAGCGGGGACGAGCGGGACGCGGGCTTCACGACCGGGGTGCCGGCCGGGCTGTCGGTGTCCGCGCCGCGGGCGGGTGATCCGGTGGGCACGGTGCGGTTGAGCCGCAAGCCGGAGGATCTGCCGCCGGTGGCTCTGTCGCAGGTCGTGTGCACGCTGGCGGGCAACGACGCGGTGTCGTCGGGGCCGGGGCCGGTGGTTCTGGGCGGACCGGACGAGGATCCGCCGCGGGCTTGGGAGTGCACGGAGGCGGTGCGGTCGCGTCCGGAGTCGGTGCCGACCCTGGGCGAAATCGTCCGCCCGTCCGCCTCTCCTTCCTGACGCGCCACTCGCAACGGCTCGGCGCCGGGGCGCCTCCCCGGCTTCGCGCCGCTGCGCCGGCCTCCGACCGGCGGGGCCTGGGCCGTACCGGCTTGAGGGTGCGGCGCCGCTGCTGGGAGCCCGGCGGTCCGGACGTGGTGCGGGCCCTGGGCGCGGCTACAGGAAGTGCGGGGATTCGGCGCGGAGTTCCTTCCTGGTCTTGATGACCCGAAGCTCCTCGGGGTGGTCGGCTTCCCGGGTGTTTCCGGTGCCTCCGTACACGGGGCGCAGGATCGGTGTTCCGCCGCGCCGGTCGGTGTAGATCCACCGGCCCCCGCCGGGGCCGTCTTCGACCAGGTCCCCGATCTGGGCGGCGCTCACCGGGCACCGCCCGCGGGGGAGATGTTGGAGGCCGCGGTGGTCCACTCGATTCCTCCGTCAGTGGGGCGGATGTGGGCGATCTCCAGCAGACGGCCGCCGTGGCGTTCCTCGGTGACGCAGGTCAGGGTGCCGGTGAGGCCGTTGGCGATGTAGCGGACGGTCTCGCCCGTCAGCGGGTGTTCGATGGTGTGCCACCCACCGCCGGAGGCCGGGCCCGAGATGCGGCCGGTCACCAGGCCCACTCCTGGATGCGTGCGGCGGAGATTTCCATGGGATGTGCCGGTCTCAGGTATTCGGGGCTGGCGATCCACTCACGGCCGCTTTCGAGCGGGCGTACGTATCCGTAGCCGGGGAACGCGTCGGTCGCAGTGCCGTAGCGGGCGAGGACACCCACGGCCAGGTGCTCGGGGGCGTCCATCGCACGGATGGTGGTGCCGGGTGCCGGCCACAGGTGGCGGGGCAGAGCGATGGCGCGGGGGAATCGGCCGTCCCGTTGCCTCAGGATCGAGCGGTCCTCGACGGGGTACTCCCGACTCGGGTTCGGAGCGGTGTCGCGGGCCGTGATTTCCGTGATGCGTTTTATGGGGACGAGCATCCCGCTCGCTGAACGGCCTCGAAATGACCGGCTGTTGCACTTGCGTTGCACTTCCCGCCCGGGGCCTGCGCTCAGCGTGCTTCGATACGCGGAAGAGGGAGGCAGCCCCGTGGTCAGTGTGCAGCAGTGGACCGGCCGAGAAGCGAAGGCCCTGCGCTCGGCGCTCCGGATGAGTACCCGCGCGTTCGCGGAGCACCTGGGCGTCGCGCTGCGGACGGTGGCACACGATCTGGGAGTCGCCAGTGCCTCGGCGGACCTCTCCCGAGCCGGTCTCTTCCCCGTGGTCGTGTTCAGCGGCGGCAACAGTCCGACCACCGCGGCCCGCTTCCCACGCGGCGAGGCCGTCCACTACCGCGAGCACGCACTCGACCTGGGTGTGCCCGACGAGGCGATCCTTCTGGAAACCCGGGCCGGGAACACCGGCCAGAACGTCACCCTCTTCCGCGAGGTGCTGCGCGCGTCCGGCGTGGAGGTCGAATCGCTGCTCCTGATCTCCAAGCCGTACATGGAGCGCCGTTCCTATGCCACGTGCCGCCACCTGTGGCCCGAGGTCGAGGTCGTCTGCGCCTCCGAGCCTCTGGAGTTCGACGACTACATCGAGTCCATCGGCGACGAGAAGCTCGTCGTGGACATGCTCGTCGGCGACCTGCAACGGATCATCGAGTACCCGAAGCTCGGCTTCGCCATCGAGCAGGAGGTACCGGGGGACGTCCATGACGCCTACGAGCGACTTCTGTGCTCCGGATTCGACAGCCGGCTCATCAACTCCTGAACGGCGACGGCCCCCCGAGCAGGAGCTCAGGGGGCCGACGGACGGCGTCCGGCGAGAAGGCTAAATGCCGGCGGCTGCGGCCAGGTCCTTCTTGATCGCGTCCAGGATCTCCTGGCCGCGGGTGCGGGCCGGGGCGAGGTCGGAGGCCTCGGCGACCGGGACCACCACCTCCAGGTAGCACTTCAGCTTCGGCTCCGTGCCCGACGGCCGGACGATCACCCGGGCCTTGTAGTCGCCCTCCAGGTAGTAGCGCAGGCCGTCCGTGGGCGGGAGGGTCTCCGTGCCCTTGGTCAGGTCCTCCGCCGAGACGACCCGCAGCCCCGCCAGGGACACCGGCGGCTCCGCCCGCAGCGCGGCCATCGCCGAGGCGATCACCGACAGGTCCGAGACGCGGACCGAGAGCTGGTCGGTGGCGTGCAGCCCGTGGGCCATCGCCAGGTCGTCCAGCAGGTCGGTCAGGGTGCGGCCCTGCTCCTTGAGCTCCGAGGCCAGCTCCGCCACCAGCAGTGCGGCGGTGACGCCGTCCTTGTCGCGGACGCCCTCGGGGTCCACGCAGTAGCCGAGCGCCTCCTCGTAGCCGTAGCGCAGGCCCTCGACCCGGGCGATCCACTTGAAGCCGGTGAGGGTCTCCTCGTAGCCGACGCCCGCCGCCTGCGCGATCCGGCCCAGCAGGGAGGAGGAGACGATCGATTCCGCGAAGACGCCCTGCGCGCCCTTGTGCACCAGGTGCTCCGCCAGCAGCGCGCCGACCTCGTCGCCGCGCAGCATCCGCCAGCCGTCGGCGGTCGGCACGGCCACCGCGCAGCGGTCCGCGTCCGGGTCGTTGGCGATCACGATGTCCGGGTTGGCCTCGGCGGCCTTCGCGAAGGCCAGGTCCATCGCGCCCGGCTCCTCCGGGTTGGGGAAGGCGACCGTCGGGAAGGCCGGGTCCGGCTCGGCCTGCTCGGCCACCAGTACCGGGGCCGGGAAGCCGGCCCGGGCGAAGGCCGCCATGACGACGTCCTTGCCGACGCCGTGCATGGCCGTGTAAACGGTCCGCACGCCCCGGGCGGACCCGGGGGTCAGGACCGCGTCCGTACGGGCCAGGTAGGCCTCCAGGACCCCGTCGCCGAGCTCCTCCCAGCCGGACTCCGGGCGGGGGACCGAGGCGAGGGCGTCGACGCGGGCGATCTCCGCCGCGATCTCCCCGTCCGCCGGGGAGACGATCTGCGAGCCGTCGCCGAGGTAGACCTTGTAGCCGTTGTCCCGGGGAGGGTTGTGGCTCGCGGTCACCTCGACGCCGGCGACGGCCCCCAGGTGCCTTATGGCGTACGCGAGGACGGGCGTCGGCAGCGGGCGGGGCAGGACGGCGGCGCGCAGCCCGGCGCCGGTCATGACGGCCGCGGTGTCGCGGGCGAAGTCCGCCGACTTGTAGCGGGCGTCGTAGCCGACGACGACCAGTCCGCCGGCGTGGCCCTGGGCCTTCAGGTAGGCCGCGAGGCCCGCCGCGGCCCGGATGACCACGCTGCGGTTCATCCGCATCGGGCCCGCGCCGATCTCACCGCGCAGTCCGGCGGTGCCGAACTGGAGGGTGCCGGCGAAGCGGTCCGCGAGCTCCGCGGTGTCGCCCGCGTCGATCAGCGCCGCGAGCTCGGCCGCCGTCTCCGGGTCCGGGTCCTCCGCCAGCCAGGCCTGGGCCCGGGTGATCAGGTCGTCCTGTTCCTGCACTGCTTCCGCCTTACCTCTCGTACGTCGATCAGATGCGGGCGAGGACCTGCGTCAGCAGCGTGCCCATGCGGGCGGCCGAGTCGCGGCCGGCCTGGAGGACCTCTTCGTGGTTCAGCGGCTCGCCGGAGAGGCCCGCCGCAAGGTTGGTGACGAGGGAGATGCCCAGGACGTCGGCGCCGGCCTCACGGGCGGCGATGGCCTCCAGCACGGTGGACATGCCGACCAGGTCGGCGCCCATGACGCGGATCATGTTGATCTCGGCCGGGGTCTCGTAGTGCGGGCCGGGGAACTGGACGTAGACGCCCTCTTCCAGGCTCGGGTCGATCTCCTTGCACATCGCGCGCAGCTTCGGCGAGTACAGGTTCGTCAGGTCCACGAAGTTCGCGCCGACGATCGGCGAGGTGGCCGTCAGGTTGAGGTGGTCGCTGATCAGCACGGGCTGGCCGGGCTTCATGCCCTCGCGCAGACCGCCGCAGCCGTTGGTGAGGACCACGGTCTTGCAGCCGGCGGCGACGGCGGTGCGCACGCCGTGGGCGACGGCGGCGACGCCGCGGCCCTCGTAGTAGTGGGTCCGGCCGAGGAAGAGCAGCGCGTGCTTGTCGCCGATCTTGTACGAGCGGATCTTGCCGCCGTGGCCTTCGACGGCGGGCGGCGGGAATCCGGGCAGCTCGGTGACGGGGAACTCGAATTCGGGGGCGCCGAGCGCCTCCGCGGCGGGGGCCCAGCCGGAGCCCATGACGAGCGCGACATCGTGGGAATCGACGCCGGTCAGCTCGCGCAGGCGGGCGGCTGCGGCGTCGGCGGCGGCGAAGGGGTCGGTAACAGATGCGTTCACGCAGACGAGCGTAACCGCTCCTGGCCTACGCGCGTAGATGGCACAGCTCACGGTGTTCGGATCGTTGCCTTGTCGTTTCCGCCGAATCGTCCCCGACGGGGTTCCGGACCCGCCCGACGGGGGTTGCGGACCGCCCGCGCCGGCGCGGCCGGGGTCAGCAGGGGCGCTTGCGGAGTTCCATCACGTAGTCGTGCGGGGCGCCCGCGGACTCGGCGGCGTCGGCGAGCTCGCCCAGGTAGCGCGCCGAGGGCAGACCGCCCTCGTAGCCGTTGAGCACGTAGCACCAGGCGGCCTCTTCGCCGTCCAGGGTGTGCACCCGGATCCGCATGCGGCGGTAGATGTCGAGCCCGACGCCCTCCCAGCGGTCCATCGAGTCCTCGTCCAGCGGCGCGATGTCGTACAGGGCGACGAAGACCTGGTGGCGCGGGGCCTCGACGATCGTGGCGAGGGCACCCTCCCAGCCCATCTGCTCGCCGCCGAAGGTCAGCCGCCAATCGTTGATCCAGCCCGTTCCGCGCAGCGGCGAATGGGGAGCGCGGCGCGTCATCAGCCGCGGGTCGAGGTTGCCGGCGTACGCGGCGTAGAGCGACATGAGGTCGAGGGTACGGGAGGTGTGGCCGTGACCGCGTGCCCGGATGGCGCACGGATGACGGGACCGGGCGCGAAGCACCTTGAACCGTGCGGGACAATGGGGCACGGAATGCATCCCCCGGGGAGACCCCCCGGAACACCGGCCGGGGCGGCAGCCGGCCGGGTAGACGTGAGGCGGACTTTTCGTGACCCGGATCGTGATCATCGGCGGCGGACCCGGCGGGTATGAGGCTGCGCTGGTAGGGGCCCAGCTCGGCGCGGAGGTGACCGTCGTGGACTGCGACGGCCTGGGCGGGGCCTCGGTCCTGACCGACTGCGTACCCTCCAAGACTCTGATCGCGACCGCCGAGGTGATGACCACCTTCGATTCGTCGTACGAGGAGCTCGGCATCGTCGTCGCGGACGACACCCCGCACATCGAGCAGGCCGCGCGCGTCGTCGGCGTGGACCTCGGCAAGGTGAACCGGCGCGTCAAGCGCCTCGCGCTCGCCCAGTCGCACGACATCACCGCCTCCGTCACCCGGGCCGGCGCCCGCGTGGTGCGCGGCCGCGGCAAGCTCGGCGGGCCGCAGGGCATCGACGGCACCCGGGACGTCATCGTCACCGCGGCCGACGGCTCGGAGACGATCCTGACGGCGGACGCCGTGCTGATCGCCACCGGCGGCACCCCGCGCGAGATCCCGGACGCCATGCCCGACGGCGAGCGGATCCTGAACTGGACCCAGGTCTACGACCTCGACGAGCTCCCGGAGGAGCTCATCGTGGTCGGCTCCGGTGTGACCGGCGCCGAGTTCGCCGGCGCCTACCAGGCCCTCGGCTCCCGGGTGACCCTCGTGTCCTCCCGCGACCGCGTGCTGCCCGGCGAGGACCCGGACGCCGCCGCCGTCCTGGAGGACGTCTTCCGGCGCCGCGGCATGAACGTGGTCGGCCGCTCCCGCGCCGAGTCCGCCAAGCGGGTGGGCGACCGGGTCGAGGTCACCCTCTCCGACGGCCGCGTCCTGACCGGTACGCACTGCCTGATGGCGGTCGGCGCGATCCCCAACACCAAGAACATGAACCTGGAGGAGTCCGGGGTCCGGCTCAAGGACTCGGGGCACATCTGGACCGACAAGGTGTCGCGCACCTCCGCGCCCGGCGTGTACGCGGCCGGTGACGTCACGGGCGTCTTCGCGCTCGCGTCGGTCGCGGCGATGCAGGGCCGCATCGCGATGTACCACTTCCTCGGTGACGCGGTGGCCCCGCTGAACCTCAAGACGGTGTCCTCGAACGTCTTCACCGACCCGGAGATCGCCACCGTCGGTTACACCCAGGCCGACGTGGACGCCGGCAAGATCGACGCCCGTGTCGTGAAGCTTCCCCTGCTGCGCAACCCGCGCGCCAAGATGCAGGGCATCAGGGACGGCTTCGTGAAGATGTTCTGCCGCCCCGGCACCGGCATCGTGGTCGGCGGCGTGGTCGTCTCCCCGCGCGCGAGCGAGCTCATCCACCCGATCTCGATCGCCGTCGACAACAATCTGACGGTCGAGCAGATCGCAAACGCGTTCACCGTGTACCCCTCGCTGTCGGGGTCGATCGCCGAGGTGGCGCGCCAGCTGCACACGCGGAAGGCCGCCGGGGAGGCGTAGCCGACCCCAACCGCCCCACACCCCAAGGGTGTTGGGGCGGCGCTCCGCCGCGTGGCCGGACGTTCACCCAGACCTCGGGCCACGTATACCACTAGTCGCCCTGCCATATGGACAACTTCGGTATTCCGGCGCAAAGAGCTGAAAGCAGACGGTCGTTGGGGTTACTGTCAGTTTCGTGTTCGCTGCAGAACGTCGCCAATTGATCCTCGAAATGGTGCGGGCCAACGGAGCGGTATCGCTCCGGGAGCTCGCCCGCGTCGTCCAGACCTCCGAAGTGACCGTACGGCGGGACGTGCGGGCACTGGAGGCAGAAGGACTCCTCGACCGCCGACACGGCGGTGCGGTCTTGCCGGGCGGTTTCACGCGGGAGTCCGGCTTTCCGCAAAAGTCCCATCTCGCGACGGCGGAGAAGACCGCCATCGCCGATGTCGCGGCCTCCCTCGTGGAAGAGGGCGAGGCCGTCGTCGTCGGCGCGGGCACCACGACGCAGGAGCTGGCCCGCCGGCTCGCCCGCGTGCCCGGACTGACCGTCGTCACCAACTCGCTGCTCGTCGCCCAGGCGCTGGCCCATGCCAACCGGGTGGAGGTGGTGATGACCGGCGGCACCCTGCGCGGGTCCAACTACGCCCTCGTGGGCAGCGGGGCCGAACAGTCCCTCCAGGGGCTCCGGGTCTCCCGCGCCTTCCTCTCGGGCAGTGGCCTGACGGCGGAGCGCGGCCTGTCCACGTCCAACATGCTCAGCGCGAGCGTGGACCGGGCGCTGGTGCAGGCGGCGGCGGAGGTGGTCGTCCTCGCGGACCACACGAAGCTCGGCACGGACACCATGTTCCAGACGGTGCCGACGGACGTGATGACCCGCCTGGTCACGGACGAGCCCCCGCCGCACGACGACCGGGCGGCGACCGAGCTCCAGGCCCTGGCGGACCAGGGCGTCCAGATCACGGTGGCCGGCGGCGCTGCCTCCGGCGGCGGGGACGGGGTGATCGGGCGGCGGCCGCGGCGCGACTCGCCGTTGCCGGTGCAGAGGCGCGGCGGGCCGACCGCGCAGCTGCGCAGTGCGCCCGGCGGGATGCTGGAGCAGCAGGCCGAGCGGGCGCGGGTCGCGGACATGCGGCGCCGATAGCCCCTGCGGGGCCGGCTGCGCCTCGAACGCCGGCGGGGCTGGATCACTCCAGCCCCGCCGGCGTTCGACGCGTTCGTGGACGTCAGTCCTTGATCTCGCAGATCGTCGCGCCCGAGGTGACCGAGGCGCCGACCTCGGCCGTGAGGCCGACGACGGTGCCGGAGCGGTGCGCGTTGAGCGGCTGCTCCATCTTCATGGCCTCCAGTACGACGATCAGCTCGCCCTCGGTGACCTGCTGGCCCTCCTCGACCGCGACCTTGACGATCGTGCCCTGCATCGGGGAGGCGAGGGTGTCGCCGGAGGCGGCCGGGCCGGACTTCTTGGCCGCGCGGCGCTTCGGCTTGGCGCCGCCCGCGGCGGCCGTGCGGGCCAGGGTCATGCCCAGGGACGACGGCAGCGAGACCTCGAGGCGCTTGCCGCCGACCTCGACGACCACCGTCTCGCGGCCCGGCTCGTCCTCGGTGTCCTCCGCGGCCGGAGCCGTGAACGCCGGGATCTCGTTGACGAACTCGGTCTCGATCCAGCGGGTGAAGACGGTGAAGGGGCTGCCGTCCGTGGGGGCGAACGCCGGGTCGGCGACGACCGCTCGGTGGAAGGGGATGGCGGTGGCCATGCCCTCGACCTCGAACTCGGCCAGGGCGCGCGCCGCGCGCTGGAGGGCCTGCTCGCGGGTGGCGCCGGTGACGATGAGCTTGGCCAGGAGCGAGTCCCAGGCCGGGCCGATCACGGAGCCGGACTCGACGCCCGCGTCCAGGCGGACACCGGGGCCGGTGGGGGCGTTGAACTTGGTGACCGTGCCCGGGGCCGGGAGGAAGCCGCGGCCCGGGTCCTCGCCGTTGATGCGGAACTCGATGGAGTGACCGCGCAGGACCGGGTCGCCGTAGCCGAGCGCCTCGCCGTCGGCGATGCGGAACATCTCGCGGACCAGGTCGATGCCGGCGACCTCTTCGGTGACCGGGTGCTCGACCTGCAGGCGGGTGTTGACCTCCAGGAAGGAGATCAGGCCGTCGGCGGAGACGAGGAACTCGACGGTGCCGGCGCCGACGTAGCCGGCTTCCTTCAGGATGGCCTTGGAGGCGGCGTACAGCTCCGCGTTCTGAGCGTCGGTCAGGAACGGCGCCGGGGCCTCCTCCACCAGCTTCTGGTGGCGGCGCTGCAGGGAGCAGTCACGGGTCGAGACGACGACCACGTTGCCGTGGGAGTCGGCCAGGCACTGGGTCTCGACGTGGCGCGGCTTGTCGAGGTAGCGCTCGACGAAGCACTCGCCGCGGCCGAAGGCGGCGACGGCCTCGCGGACGGCGGAGTCGTAGAGCTCCGGCACCTCTTCGAGATTGCGGGCGACCTTGAGACCGCGACCGCCACCGCCGAAGGCGGCCTTGATGGCGATCGGCAGGCCGTGCTCCTTGGCGAAGGCGACGACCTCGTCGGCCCCGGAGACCGGGTCCGGCGTGCCGGCGACCAGCGGGGCACCGGCGCGCTGGGCGATGTGACGGGCGGCCACCTTGTCGCCGAGGTCGCGGATGGCCTGCGGCGGCGGACCGATCCAGGTCAGGCCGGCGTCGATCACGGCCTGGGCGAAGTCGGCGTTCTCGGAGAGGAAGCCGTATCCGGGATGGATGGCGTCCGCACCGGAGTCGGCTGCGGCCTGGAGGACCTTGGAGATGTCCAGGTAGCTGGCGGCCGGGGTGTCACCGCCCAACGCGAAAGCTTCGTCGGCCGCGCGGACGTGCAGAGCGTCCCGGTCCGGATCGGCGTAGACGGCTACGCTCGCGATCCCGGCGTCCCGGCAGGCCCGAGCAACGCGGACAGCGATTTCGCCACGGTTGGCGATGAGCACCTTGCGCACGATGGCTCCCTCCTTGAAACAAGCTGAGTTTAGGGACAGCCCACACGGCCTTTCGACCCTTTCCCGGTGGTGACCTTGCCCACACAGAGTGTGATGCGAGGCCCGGACCACCCGAAAACCCTTGTGGCGCCCCAGGTCAGGGGGATCCCCGACTGCACAGTAACCCCGTCATGTATCCAAGGTCTCTGTCCCCCGGGTCAGCGGCCCCGGGTGATTCTTTGTCGAGTCCCTACGAACGGCCCACACTTTCTTTGCCGGCGGAACCGGAGTTGTCCACTTGTTTACTGATTGGTAGCCCCGCGGTCCCGCAGGACGAACCGGGACAACACCGTACCCACAGCGGTTGCCGTCCCCGCGCAGGAGCCGCGCTCCCGGCATTGCGCCCCGGACGGACGGCCCCGCCGGCACCCACCGGTGGCCCGGGGAAGGTGCGTTGACGCCCCGTCGAACCCGGGTGGGCGGATGTCTTGCCCGCTGCTCTACCCGTTAGTAGCCTCCAGGCGTCGAACGGGCTTGTGACGCGTGGGGGGTGGGGACGTCGTGCTGCGAAGACTCGTGGCCGGACTGGCCGCGATCGTGCTTGTCGCGGAAGCGGTCGTGCTCGTGCTCGTCCACATCGTGCTGGGCCGGACCACGGCGAACCAGTCGATGTCCATCGCGGGCAGCGATCCGGACCTCATGTCCAAGGCGACCTACGCCATGGGGGCGGGCATGGGCGCGTTCCTCGTGCTGTGCGCCGTCCTCGCCGCCGTCGCCGCGCTCCGCGACCGCTCACCGGGCCGCTTCGCCCGCGTCGTGCTCATCACCGCGGCCGTCACCCACGGGCTGCTCGGCGTCCTCGCCGTCGTCCTGGTCGGCTGGGCCGCCTTCGCGGCGACGACGCTGATCCTGTGCCTCCTGGTCCTGACCCTGACGCTCTACGCCGCCCCGCGGGACGGCGACGACGGCGGCGGAGGCGGAGGCGGCAACGGGAGCGCGCAGCCGCCGCAGCCGCCCCCGCCCGCGTTCGGGGAGCTCAAGCCCACAGGTCCGTGATGGACACGTCCAGTTCGCCCAGCAGGGAGCGCAGCAGCGGCAGCGACAGGCCGATCACGTTGCCGTGATCCCCGTCGATGCCGTCGATGAACGGCGCCGACAGCCCGTCCAGGGTGAAAGCCCCCGCCACGTGCAGCGGCTCGCCGCTCGCCACGTACGCCGCGACCTCGGCGTCCGTCGGCTCGCCGAACCGGACCGTCGTGGACGCCGTGGCCGAGACCCGACGGCCGTCCGCCGTGTCGATCACGCAGTGCCCGGTGCGCAGTACGCCCGCCCGTCCGCGCATCGACTTCCAGCGCGTGGTGGCCTCCTCGGCGTCGGCGGGCTTGCCCAGCGCCTCGCCGTCCAGCTCCAGCACGGAGTCGCAGCCGATCACCAGGGCGCCCGCGGCCTCGTCCAGGCCCGCCACGACCGCCGCCTTCGCCTCGGCCAGCGCCAGGGCCAGCGCGGCGGGCTCGTCGTGGTTCAGGGTGTCCTCGTCGAAACCGCTGACGATCACGTGCGGGGCGAGCCCGGCCTGGCGCAGCAGGTTCAGCCGGGCGGGGGAGGCGGAGGCGAGGACGAGCTTGCGCGGGTTCGCGGGCGGGGGCGTGGCAGTCATGCCCGCCATCGTAGGCGCGCCGACGAGGCCCCGGAACACGCCCGGAGAGGGCCTAGAAGTGGCCCACGCCGAGGACGTAGACGACGACGAGCATGGCGAGGGCGAGCACCACGCCCAGCCGCCGGATCATCGCCTGCGCGTCGCGCATGTCCTTGGGCGGCTCGTTCTTCGGGTCGGACCAGAGCATGCCCCGATCCTGGCCCCGGGAACGGGTGTGGCGCCTGAGTACGGGTACTCAGGCGCCACCCCTCGTTCACATCATCTTCGGCTAACCCGGCCAGTACGTACGGCCCCACGCGCGCGGCCCCGGCTGCGGCAGCCGCCGCCGTGCCACCCGGGCCGGCGTCGACCACTCGTCCGCGACCGGCGGGGCGAGCGACGGTGCCGAGGCCAGCACCGCCGCGCGCGCTTGGACCACCGCCAGTGCGGCGGCCAGCTCCTCCGGGGTCGGATTGCCCTTGACGACCTTGATCACCACAGAGACCTCCTGGAGGGCTAGAGGGGGATGTTGCCGTGCTTCTTCGGCGGCAGGGACTCCCGCTTGGTGCGCAGCTGCCGCAGCCCCTTCACCACGTGCGCCCGGGTCTCGGACGGCATGGTCACCGCGTCGATGTAACCGCGCTCGGCGGCCGTGTACGGGTTGAGCAGCGCGTCCTCGTACTCGGCGATGAGCCGTGCCCGGGTCTCCTCCACATTATCCGCCTCCGCGATGGTCCGGCGGTGCAGGATGTTCACCGCGCCCTGCGCGCCCATGACGGCGATCTGCGCGGTCGGCCAGGCCAGGTTCAGGTCCGCGCCGAGGTGCTTGGAGCCCATCACGTCGTACGCGCCGCCGAAGGCCTTGCGGGTGATGACGGTGATCAGGGGGACGGTGGCCTCGGCGTACGCGTAGATCAGCTTCGCGCCGCGCCGGATGATTCCGTTGTACTCCTGGTCGGTGCCCGGCAGGAAGCCCGGGACGTCCACGAAGGTCAGCACCGGGATGTTGAAGGCGTCGCAGGTCCGGACGAACCGCGCCGCCTTCTCGGAGGCGTCGATGTCCAGGCAGCCGGCGAACTGCATCGGCTGGTTGGCGACGATGCCCACCGGGTGGCCCTCGACGCGGCCGAAGCCGGTGAGGATGTTCGGCGCGAAGAGCGCCTGCGTCTCCAGGAACTCCGCGTCGTCCAGCACGTGCTCGATCACGGTGTGCATGTCGTACGGCTGGTTCGCGCTGTCCGGGATCAGCACGTCGAGCTCGCGGTCGACGTCGGAGACCTCGGTGTCCGCCTCCTCCGGGAAGGCGGGCGGCTCGGAGAGGTTGTTCGACGGCAGGTACGCGAGGAGCGACTTCACGTACTCGATGGCGTCCTTCTCGTCGCCCGCCATGTGGTGGGCGACGCCGGACGTGCTGTTGTGGGTGCGCGCCCCGCCCAGCTCCTCGAAGCCGACGTCCTCGCCGGTGACCGTCTTGATGACGTCCGGGCCGGTGATGAACATGTGCGAGGTCTGGTCGACCATGACCGTGAAGTCGGTGATGGCGGGGGAGTACACGGCGCCGCCCGCGCAGGGCCCGACGATCAGGCTGATCTGCGGGATCACGCCGGAGGCGTGCACGTTCCGGCGGAAGATCTCGCCGTACATGCCGAGCGCGCTGACGCCCTCCTGGATGCGGGCGCCGCCGGAGTCGTTGATGCCGACGAGCGGGCAGCCCGTCTTCAGCGCGAAGTCCATGACCTTCATGATCTTCTGGCCGTAGGTCTCGCCGAGGGCACCGCCGAAGACGGTGAAGTCCTGCGAGAACACGGCCACCGGGCGGCCGTCGACCGTGCCGTAGCCGGTGACGACGCCGTCGCCGTAGGGGCGGGTCTTCTCCAGCCCGAAGCTGGTGGAGCGGTGCCGGGCGAACTCGTCCAGCTCGACGAAGGACCCTTCGTCCAGCAGCAGGGCCACCCGCTCACGCGCCGTCAGCTTGCCCTTGGCGTGCTGCTTCTCCACGGCACGCGCGGATCCGGCGTGGGTGGCTTCGTCGATGCGGCGCTGCAGATCCGCGATCTTGCCCGCGGTGGTGTGCATGTCGATCGGCTCTGACGGATGTGACATCGGGGTCGCGGCTCCCTGCATGGTGTCAACTGCCTGGTCAATTGATTGACTACTGCTGGCTACTGGTGCGTAGCGTATCGGCGGGCATGGCGCTCGGCAGTGCGGCGTTTGACACACCTAATGTGGCTTGCATGACGCCATCAGATGCATCAGCAGGAGCTTCCGCCGGTCGTTGGTCGAGTCTGGAGCGGCCGCCCCTGAACGCCGAGGGGCTGCGGCGGGCCCTCATCACCGGGGGAGGGCTGTGGACCTCCCTCGACGTGGTCGCCGCCACCGGTTCCACCAACACCGACCTCGCCGCCCGGGCGGCCGAGCTGCCCGAGGGGGCCGTGCTCGTCGCCGAGGAGCAGAGCGCCGGGCGCGGGCGGCTCGACCGGAGCTGGGTCGCGCCGGCCCGGTCCGGGCTGTTCTTCTCCGTCCTGTTCAAGCCGGGCGACGCGGTGCCGCAGGAGCGGTGGGGGTGGCTGACCCTGCTGGCCGGGGTGGCCACCGCGACCGGGCTGTCCCGCGCGGCGGGCGTGGACACCGCCCTCAAATGGCCCAACGACCTGCTGGTCAGCGTGGAGGGCGAGGAGCGCAAGACCGGCGGGATCCTCGCCGAGCGGGTCACGGACGGCGTGGTCGTCGGGATCGGGATCAACGTCAGCCTCACCGAGGAAGAGCTGCCCGTACCGGCCGCGGGCTCGCTGGTGCTGGCCAAGGCCACCGTGACCGACCGGGACCCGCTCCTGAGGGCCGTACTGCGGTCCCTGGAGGAGTGGTACGGGAACTGGCGCGCGGCGGGCGGCGACCCCGCCGCCAGCGGCCTCCAGGAGACCTACGCGGCGGGCTGCGCCACCCTCGGCCGCCACGTCCGCGTGGAGCTCCCGGGCGGCCGCACTCTCACCGGAACGGCCGAAGCGGTGGACACCGATGGCCGCCTGGTGATCCGTACGGCCGAGGGACAGCACGAGGCGGTGGGGGCGGGGGACGTCGTCCACCTGCGCTCCGTGCACTGACGGGGCACGACGGGGATGAGGCCGGGCGCGCGGAGAAATGTGGGGAACCAGCATTTCCGGCGGGTGCGGCCTCATGGGCCGGCCCGGGCGCCCCGGGGGCGGACCGCGTCGCAAAAAGGGGAGGGGGAGTGAGCTACGGCACACCTGCCGTATGGTTTAGGCGATCCCGGTGCTCGTGGTGATCAACCGGTTCGCAGGGCAGTGCGCACGGAATGGACAGGAGGCGGCCCTTGACCGTCGACGACTCTACGTCCAGCGCGTCCGCCGGTGCCGGCGGCTCCGCGTCCGGCCCGGTCACCCCGATCGGCCGTGACCAGCACACCCCGCACCACGAGGTCGACCACACGGCCCAGCCGACGGCGGACCCCCTCGCCATCCGGCTGGAGCAGCTGATCCTCGGGGCCGAGCGCCGGTACACGCCGTTCCAGGCCGCCCGGAGCGCCGGCGTGTCCATGGAGCTCGCCTCCCGTTTCTGGCGTGCCATGGGCTTCGCCGACATCGGTCAGGCCAAGGCGCTGACCGAGGCCGACGTACTGGCCCTGCGCCGGCTCGCCGGTCTGGTGGAGGCCGGGCTGCTCTCCGAGCCGATGGCGGTGCAGGTGGCCCGGTCCACCGGGCAGACCACGGCACGGCTGGCGGAGTGGCAGATCGACTCCTTCCTGGAAGGGCTGACGGAGCCGCCGGAGCCGGGGATGACCCGTACGGAGGTCACGTACCCCCTGGTGGAGCTGCTCCTGCCCGAGCTGGAGGAATTCCTCGTCTACGTGTGGCGGCGGCAGCTGGCGGCCGCCACCGGGCGCGTGGTGCAGGTCGCGGACGACGACGAGATGGTCGACCGGCGGCTCGCCGTGGGCTTCGCCGACCTGGTGGGCTTCACCCGCCTCACGCGGCGGCTGGAGGAGGAGGAGCTCGGCGAACTGGTCGAGTCCTTCGAGACGACCGCGGCGGACCTGGTGGCCGCGCACGGCGGCCGGCTGATCAAGACGCTCGGCGACGAGGTGCTGTACTGCGCCGACGACGCGGCGACGGCGGCGGAGATCGCACTGCGGCTGATCGAGACGATGGAGCTCGACGCGCAGATGCCCGAGCTGCGGGTCGGGATCGCCTTCGGCACGGTGACGACCCGGATGGGCGACGTCTTCGGGACCACGGTGAACCTGGCCAGCCGGCTGACCTCCATAGCGCCCAAGGACGCGGTGCTGGTGGACGGGGCGATGGCCGAGGAGCTCTCCCGGACCGGGGCCGCGCCGGTGTCGGAGAAGGAGGCGGAGGCCTCGCCCGACGAGGGGGCGGCCTACCGGTTCGCCCTCCAGCCGATGTGGCAGCGGCCGGTGCGCGGGCTCGGTGTGGTGGAGCCCTGGTCGCTGACCCGCCGCAAGCCCAAGAACCCCGCCTGACGCGCCTGCGGGCCCGGGCTCACTGCCGACCGGCCCGGCCCCCTTGCCGGCGGGCCGGGGCGCGGCCGTGCCCCGGACCCCCGCGGCCTTGACCCGGTGGCCGCCCCGCGGACTAGAGTGCGCCGATAACGCTCGTTAACCGGGAGGGTCGCAGGCATGTCTGAGCAGCGCTTCGGAGAGTTCGTCGCGGTACGTCGGGAGGGCGACGGGCACGTCGCGGAGCTGGCGATGGACCGCCCCAAGGCGATGAACGCGGTGTCGACGGAGATGGCCCGGTCGATCGGCGCGGCCTGCGCCGCGCTCGCGGCGGACCCGTCGGTGCGGGTGGTCGTGCTCACCTCCACCGCAGAGCGGGCCTTCTGCGTCGGGGCCGACCTCAAGGAGCGGAACTCGCTGTCGGACGCCGAGCTGGTGCGGCAGCGGCCGACCACGCGGGGGGCGTACGGGGGCGTGCTGGAGCTTCCGGTGCCGACCATCGCGTCGGTGCACGGGTTCGCGCTGGGCGGCGGCTTCGAGCTGGCCCTGGCCTGCGACGTGATCGTGGCCGACGAGACCGCGGTGGTCGGGCTGCCCGAGGTGTCGGTGGGCGTGATCCCGGGCGGCGGGGGCACGCAGCTGCTGCCGCGCCGGGTGGGTGCGGCGCGGGCGGCCGAGCTGATCTTCACGGCGCGCCGGGTGGAGGCGGGCGAGGCGCTGTCCCTGGGGCTGGTGGACTCGGTGGTCGCGGCGGGACAGGACAGGGCCGAGGCCCTGGCCCTGGCGTCCCGGATGGCGGCGAACTCCCCGGTGGGTCTGCGGGCGGCCAAGCGGGCGCTGCGGCTGGGGCACGGGATGGACCTGGCGGCGGGCCTGGAGATCGAGGACGCGGCCTGGCGGACGGTGGCCTTCTCCGGTGACCGGGCGGAGGGCGTGGCCGCCTTCAACGAGAAGCGCAAGCCGAACTGGCCGGGGGAGTAGCCCGCCCGTCCGGCAGGGTCGGGGGGTGTCTCCGGGGGTGTCTCCCCAGCGGCGTCACGCGTACCAAATCGGACAAAACTCCCTAACCTGGGGTGATGGGAGTCGACGGGCGGCTGCGAGCCGTGGTGAGCCTCGCGCAGGCGATGGCCGCGGCCTGCGCGCCGCGGGACAGTGTGCGGGCGGCGGCGCGGGGCGCGCGCACGGCGCTGGACGGCTCGTTCGCCGCGATCTCCGCGTGGGAGCGGGAGCGGGGGCGCCTGCGCGTGCTCGTGAACGAGGGCGAGCGGCGGGCCGGGGAGGAGGAGTTCCCCGAGGACGAGTCCTACCCCGTGCACGACTTCCCGGAGGTCACCGAGTTCCTCCACGAGCGGTGGGTGGGCGGCGGCGGCCCGCACGCCTGGGTCGAGAGCGCCGTCGGCGACCGCCCGGGGCGGCGCGGAGAGGCGCTGCGCCACCGCGGCCGCGGGACCTGCGTGGTCGCGCCCGTCGTGCTCAGCGGGCGGGCCTGGGGCGAGCTGTACGTCGCCCGGGACGAGGGGCTGCCCGACTTCGACGAGGACGACGCCGAGTTCGCCACCGTGCTGGCCGCCGTGATCGCGGCCGGCCTCGCGCAGAACGAGCGGCTGGAGGAGGCCCGGCGCCTCGCCTTCACCGACCCGCTGACCGGGCTCGCGAACCGTCGGGCGGTCGACATGCGGCTCGACGGGGCCCTGGAGGAGCACCGGCGCACCGGGGCGGTCGTCAGCCTCGTCGTCTGCGACCTGAACGGACTGAAGAAGGTCAACGACACCCTGGGCCACGCCATGGGCGACCGGCTGCTGGAGCGGTTCGGGTCGGTCCTCAGCCTGTGCGGGGCCATGCTGCCCGGGGCGCTGGTCGCGCGCCTGGGCGGTGACGAGTTCTGCCTGGTCGGGGTCGGCCCGAGCGCCGACGAGGTGGTCCGGGTCGCCGAGGAGGTGTGCACCCGGGCGGCCGAGCTGGAGCTGGGCGAGGGCGTGGCCTGCGGGGTGGCCTCCACCGGCGACCCGATCGGGCCGGTGAAGTCCTCCCGGCGACTGTTCCGGCTGGCCGACGCCGCCCAGTACAAGGCGAAGGCGGCGCGCTCGGCCGGGCCGGTGGTGGCGGGGCGGGACACCGCGGTGGTCCGGCTCGCGGACGCCGCCGCCCAGGAGGCCCCGGGGGAGCGGCGCCGCTTCCGCGGGCGTCAGTGACCGCCCGTGGCCGTCCCCGGCCAGGGGTGCGGCTGCCGGCCGGCGGCACTGGGCCGTAAGGGTTACTCGTCGGTCGCGATCGTGACAATCTCCCCTAGTGACATGAAGCGATTCAATCCGTAGGGTGCTGAATATGGATATGCACACTGTTGTGGTCGGGACCTCCGGGACCACTGCCGAGGACGTCATCGCCGTCGCCCGCGGCAACGCACGGGTCGAGCTGTCCGGCGAGGCGCTCGACGCACTCGCCCGCGCCCGCGAGATCGTCGACGCCCTCGCCGCCAAGCCCGAGCCCGTCTACGGGGTGTCCACCGGGTTCGGCGCCCTCGCCTCCCGGCACATCAGCCCCGAGCTGCGTGCCCAGCTCCAGCGCAACATCGTCCGCTCGCACGCCGCCGGCATGGGTCCGCGCGTCGAGCGCGAGGTGGTCCGCGCGCTGATGTTCCTCCGGCTGAAGACCGTCGCCTCCGGGCACACCGGCGTACGGCCCTCCGTCGCCCAGACCATGGCCGACGTGCTCAACGCCGGGATCACCCCCGTCGTCCACGAGTACGGCTCCCTGGGCTGCTCCGGCGACCTCGCCCCGCTGTCCCACTGCGCGCTCGCGCTCATGGGCGAGGGCGACGCCGAGGGCCCGGACGGAACCGTCCGCCCCGCCGGCGAACTGCTCGCCGAAGCCGGGATCGCCCCCGTCGAGCTCCGCGAGAAGGAGGGCCTCGCCCTCCTCAACGGCACCGACGGCATGCTCGGCATGCTCGTCATGGCCCTCGCCGACCTCGGCAAGCTGTACACCTCCGCCGACATCACCGCGGCCCTCACCCTGGAAGCGCTGCTCGGCACCGAGAAGGTCCTGCAGCCCGAACTGCACGCCATCCGCCCGCACCCCGGCCAGAGCGCCTCCGCCGCCAACATGGCCGCCGTGCTGAAGGGCTCCGGGCTCACCGGGCACTTCCAGGAGGAGTCCGCCCCGCGCGTGCAGGACGCGTACTCGGTGCGCTGCGCCCCGCAGGTCGCCGGCGCGGGCCGCGACACCATGGCGCACGCCGCCCTGGTGGCCTCCCGCGAGCTGGCCGCCGCCGTCGACAACCCGGTGGTCCTGCCCGACGGGCGCGTGGAGTCCAACGGCAACTTCCACGGGGCCCCGGTCGCGTACGTCCTGGACTTCCTGGCCATCGCGGCCGCCGACCTCGGCTCCATCGCCGAGCGGCGCACCGACCGGCTGCTCGACAAGAACCGCTCGCACGGCCTGCCGCCGTTCCTCGCGGACGACGCCGGCGTGGACTCCGGTCTGATGATCGCCCAGTACACGCAGGCCGCCCTGGTCAGCGAGATGAAGCGGCTCGCGGTGCCGGCCTCGGCCGACTCGATCCCCTCCTCCGCCATGCAGGAGGACCACGTCTCGATGGGCTGGTCGGCCGCGCGCAAGCTGCGTACCGCCGTCGACAACCTGACGCGGATCATCGCCATCGAGCTGTACGCGGCCACCCGCGCCATCGAGCTGCGCCACGGGCTCACCGCGGCGCCGGCCAGCCGGGCCGCCATCGAGGCCGCCCGGGCGGCGGGTGTGCAGGGTCCCGGGCCGGATCGTTTCCTCGCCCCCGACCTGGCCGCCGCCGAGGAGTTCGTCCGTACGGGCGGGCTGCTCGCCGCGGTGGAGCCGGTGACGGGTCCGCTCGCCTGACCGCGGGCTCTGGTGTGCGGCGAAGGGCCGCTCCGGGATCTCTCCCGGGGCGGCCCTTCCCGTTCACGGGGTGCGTGAGGGGGAGTGGGAGCGGCGCACGGAGAAGGCCACGAATCCGGCCCCGACGCCGAGGAAGAGCGTGCCGCCCAGCAGGTAGGGGGCGGTGTCGACGGAGCCGGTGTCGGCCAGTACGACGGACGGCGGCTGCGCGCCCGCCGCTTCGGCCGTTCCCGTGACGGTTCCGGTTCCGGTGCCGGACCCGGCTCCGGCGCCGGTCTCCGCGGTGTTCGCGCCGGCGGGCGCGCCGGAAAGGCTCTCCGCGGCCCCTGGTGAGGTGGCGCCCGCCGAGGGCACGAACCACAGGGCGGCGAGGAGGGTGGTCGCTCCGAGAGCGGTGAGCAGCGGTCGGCGTGCGGACACGGTGCGATCCCCCTTGTGGCAGCAGCGAATTGGCCGTGTGCGGTGATGCTACGGAAAGGGGCGGGTCGTGGGAAAGTCAGGGCTTCCGCGGGCTTACCCTCCGTCGTATGAACCCTTCTGAGACATCACGTTACGTTCGACTTCGGGTGGATTTGGTACTCGAGGTGCCGGATGCCCAGGCACTCACCGGAGCCGCGCTCGCACACATCAAGGCCGACGAGTTCATGCCGGACGAGGAGCGCGGCCACGCCGAGTCCGCCGTCCGCGAGGACGAATCGGAGGCCCTGGCCTACCTGGTGGACCCCACTGACCTGGTCGCGGAGATTCCCGGCGTGGAGCTGGCGCAGGCCTCGTGGAGCAGCGAGCCCGTCGAATACGACCCCGAGTCGATGGAGTGGGACCTCGACGAGGAAGATGGGGACTTCGACGAAGAACCCGACAACGCCTGACCGTGTGGTTGCCCACATCCCAACGGAATGTGGAACCGGCCGGCGCCGTTAACGCGTTGTCAGGACGAGGCGGGGGGCGCGTCCCCCTGCCCGGCCAACCCCGGGACGGCAGCCCCGGGGTATCCGGCAACGATGGAGTGGCGTGTGAGGACGGACAGCAAGCGACGGAGAAGGTCCCTGGTGGCCATATCCGTCGTGCTCGGCGGCGTACTGGTGCTCTCGGCGTGCAACGACGGGGGCGACGACAAGCCGAAGGGCAACGGCGAGGCCAGCAAGTCTCAGGCGGAGGTCGACGCGGCAGCGGCCAAGGACGCGTCGAAGGCGAAGATAACCATCACGCCGAAGGACGGCGCCACCAACGTCGGCCTCAACGACGCCGCCAACGTCGCCGTCAGTGACGGCACGCTCACCCTGGTCGAGCTGAAGACCAGCGAGGGCGCGGCCGTGGCCGGCAAGATCGCTGCCGACGGCAAGAGCTGGAAGCCCGACGCCGCCCTGAAGCGCTCCACGAAGTACGCCCTGGCGGCGACGGCGAAGGACGCGGACGGCCGCGAGGCCCACGAGAACGCCTCCTTCACCACCGTCTCCCCCGAGAACAGCTTCGTGGCCTCCTTCGTCCCGGAGGAAGGCCAGACGGTCGGCGTGGGCATGCCGGTCTCGATCACCTTCAACAAGCCGATCAAGGACAAGAAGGCCGTCCAGGCGGGGATCTCGGTCTCCTCCAGCAGCGGTCAGGAAGTCGTCGGCCACTGGTTCAGCCCGCAGCGCCTCGACTTCCGCCCCGAGCAGTACTGGCAGGCGAACTCCACCGTCACGCTGAAGCTGGCACTGGAGGGCGTCCAGGGCGCTCAGGGCGTCCAGGGCGTCCAGAGCAAGACCGTCACCTTCAAGATCGGCCGCAGCCAGGTCTCCACGGTCGACACGAAGACCAAGAAGATGACGGTCACCCGGGACGGCGCGGTCCTCAAGACCATCCCGATCTCGGCGGGCTCCCCGGAGAACCCCACGTACAACGGCCAGATGGTGATCTCCGAGAAGTTCAAGGAGACCCGGATGGACGGCTCGACCGTCGGCTTCAAGAACGAAGAGGGCAAGGGCGAGTACGACATCAAGGACGTCCCGCACGCCATGCGGCTGTCCACGTCCGGCACCTTCATCCACGGCAACTACTGGGGCTCGGACTCGGTCTTCGGCAGCGTCAACACCAGCCACGGCTGTGTCGGCCTGAACGACGCCAAGGGCGCGAACGACCCGAACCAGCCCGCCGCGTGGTTCTTCGACAACACGCTCATCGGCGACGTGGTCACCGTGGTCAACTCCCCGGACAAGACCATCAAGCCGGACAACGGTCTCAACGGCTGGAACATGGGCTGGGCGGAGTGGAAGGCGGGCTCGGCCGCCTGACGCCGCGTGTGAACCGACCGCAGTCGACGGACGGCGGGGACCTTCCGGGGTCCCCGCCGTCCGTCTTTTGCCATGTCCCGGGCGGGGCCGGGTGACGCGGCCGAAAACCGCTCAGTGCGGCGTACGGGCCCCGTCTAGGGTCGGGGCATGATGATCCACTCCCTCGACCTGCCGCCGTCCGACGCCGAGGTCGACGCCTGGCCGCCGCCGTGGCCGCCGACCAGCCGCAGCTGCCCGCGCCGTCCCACCGGGAGGTCGCGGGGCGGCTGTGCGTGCCGCCCGCACGCGGCCGGCCCGTGCTCTGGGCGGCGGGCGAGGGCGCCGGCGTGGCGGCCCTGCTCCTGTTCACGGACGAGGGCAACACGCACACGGCGTTCCTGGACGTGCTGACCGTACGGCCGCAGGAGCGGCGGCGGGGCGTGGGCACCGCCCTGTGGGAGCGGGTCCGCGAGGAACTGCTCGCGCAGGGCCGGACCTCGGTCGCGGCCCTGGTGGACCTGGGAGGCCCGGGGCAGGCGTTCGCGGAGTCGCTGGGGTTCGAGAACGTCCTGCCGATGGCCTGGTACGAACAGGAACTCCCGGCCGACGGGCCCGCGCCCGTCCCCGCCACGCCCGGCTACGAGCTGCACACCTGGCAGGGCCTGGTCCCCGACGCCTGGGCCCCGGCCGCCGCCGCGGCCCACGGGGCGATGGAGGACGCGCCCGGCGGGGACATGGACGAGCGGATCCAGGTCTGGACGGCGCAGCGGCTGCACGCCCTGCAGCAGCTGATCATCGACCGGGGCGGCGAGCTGACCACGGTCGCGGCGGTGACCGGGGCGGGCGAGGTGGCCGCCTACACGGAACTCGTCCTGCCGGATCCGTCCGGCGCGCGCGCCCTCCAGCACGACACGGTGGTCACCCCCGGCCACCGCGGCCACGGCCTCGGCCGCGCCGTGAAACTGCGCATGGCGGCCGAGGCCGCCGCACGCCACCCGGCGCTGCGCCGCATCGCCACGACGGTGGCCGACCCCAACACCCACATGCGCGCGGTGAACGAGGCCATCGGCTACCGCCGCGAGCGCGACGCTGGCATCTTCCAGCTCAAGCTGTAGCCGCACCCGGGACGCCGTCCCGCCGCCGGCCGTCCCGCCGCCGGCCGTCCCGCCGCCGGCCGTCCCGCCGACGGCCGCGCGGGTGGCGGCACGGTCGACTGGGCGTCCCAAGCGGCCAGCAGGCGCAGGGCGTCCGCCGAAGCGGAGCCCGCGAGCGGGTCCTGGCCGGCGACGTCCGCTACCGCTTCGTGATCGACGCCTCGACGCCTCGACGCCTCGACGCCTCGACGCCTCGACGCCTCGACGATCTGACGGCGACCGCGAGGCCGGTTGGACGGGCACGGAATCGCCTGGAACCCTCGCGCGTTGGAGAAGTCGGCAGGGGTGCCGGTGGTGTGTGAGAACCGAGCGGCCCGAGTGAGCGAGCTGACACATATGGGAGGGCTGTAATGGCGGCGCAGACGCAGAGGGCCGTACTGGCGGGCGGATGCTTCTGGGGGATGCAGGACCTGATCCGCCGGCTCCCGGGCGTGACGGCGACCCGGGTCGGATACACCGGCGGTGACGTGCCGAACGCGACGTACCGCAACCACGGCACGCACGCGGAGGCCATTGAGATCCTTTTCGACCCCGAGAGGACCGACTTCCGCGCGATCCTGGAGTTCTTCTTCCAGATCCACGACCCGAGCACGGAGAACCGCCAGGGCAACGACATCGGCGTCAGCTACCGCTCGGCGATCTACTACGTGGACGACGAGCAGAAGCGGACCGCCGAGGACACGATCGCGGACGTGGACGCCTCCGGACTGTGGCCGGGCAAGGTCGTCACCGAGGTCGAGCCGGTCGGCCCGTTCTGGGAGGCCGAGCCCGAGCACCAGGACTACCTGGAGCGTTACCCGGACGGCTACACCTGCCACTTCCCGCGCCGGGGATGGCGGCTGCCCGCCCGCGCGGAGGGCTGACCGCACGATGCGGCCCGGCGGCTGGCGCCGGGCCGCAGGCCCGGTGGACGGCGTGCCCTCGGGCCGTCCGCGGCGGCGCGGCGCGCCGGACCGAGAGCAGCGCCTCTCAGCCGTCGGCCGAGGCGGCTCCCGTCGGGCGGGATGCTCCCCAGTGGGGCTCTTCCCGGTCCCGGAGGGGCGCCAGCCCGCCCCGAAGCCCCGCCGACCAGTCTGAAGGGCAACCCGCCGGGAACCGACCGGCCAGGCGGGCGTCCGCCGACCAGCCTGGAGGGCAACCCGCCGGGAACCGACCGGCCAGGCGGGCGTCCGCCGACCAGCCTGGAGGGCAACCCGCCGGGAACCGACCGGCCCGGAGGGCTACGCGCCGACCTGCCGACCCGCCGGGAGGGCTACCGCGGGAGGGTCGCCGGCGACCCCCCGTTCGCCTCGTACCCCGCCACCGCCAGCGCCCGGTACACCGCGTACTCCGCAGCCGGGTCCGCCGTGGCCGACCACGGCAGCGCGCCCACGTATCCGTCCACGTGCCGCACCTGCTCCATGGCCTCCGCCCAGCGCTCCATGTTGACCAGGAACATCAGCAGCAGGTGCCGTACGTGCGCCAGCATCGGGTCGTCCTGGCGCGCGGTCTGCACCGCGTACAGCGCGCCCTCCACCGCCCGCGTCACGACCGCGCTCTGGTAGAAGCTGCCGGTCAGGACGATCTCGGGGGTGTTCTCGTACACCGCGAACAGCGGCAGCGCCGCCAGCAGCGAGCCCTGCGGCGCACGCGCCGCGGCCGCGTGCGTGAACGCGTCCGCCTTCTCCCGCGAGCCGTGCCACTTCGCGCACCAGTAGTGCAGCGCCGCCAGGTGCGCCCCCATGTGCTCCGGCGCCCGGTCGATGACCTCCGCCCACAGGGTGTCGAACTCCGCCTCCGAGTAGGCCAGACCCCGCGCGATCGCCAGCTCCGTGATGTACGGGACCGGATCCGCCGGCGCCAGCAGCGCCGCCCTGCGGCACGCCTCCCGGGCCTCCTCCAGGATGATCCGGTGATCGGTGGACCCGACCCCGCCCGAGTGCCGCCACGCCTGCTGCACCAGCAGCTCCGCGTGCACCTGCGCGCCGCCCGCGTCCTGTTCCGCGTCCAGCCGCCACGCCTTCAGCCACGGCGCGCCCACACCCGGCTGCGCCACCAGCTCCAGCGCCGCCGCCCCGCCGAAGGCCTGCACGCGCTGCCAGCGCCGCTCGCCCTCCCGCGGAGTCCCGGCGAGCAGCTGCGAGGCCGCCTGCCACTGGCCGGTGCGCTGCACGTTGTCGAGGGCGTCCATCAGATCCTGGTCGGGCCCGGGCACCCGGATGTCGAGCTCCTCCTGCAGGTCGAATCCGTAGCTCGCCGGGTCGGCGGCGTCAGGACTGCCCGGCGCGACCAGACGGATGCCGCCGCGCCTGCGCCGGACGTACGGACCCACGATGAACACGATCATGAGCATCGCGAACAGCAACCACAGAATCTCCATGCCTCCAGCGAACCAGACCGAGGGGGCCGCAGGCCAATAGGGGACCCGATCCCGGGCGGGGCATAGCATCTGACCATGAGCGACGACAGCCACGAGCACCAGAGCTTCGAGACCCGCGCGATCCACGCGGGCAACACGGCGGACCCGCAGACCGGCGCGGTCGTACCCCCGATCTACCAGGTCTCCACCTACAAGCAGGACGGCGTCGGAGGACTGCGCGGCGGCTACGAGTACAGCCGCAGCGCCAACCCGACCCGCACCGCACTTGAGGAGAACCTCGCGGCGCTGGAGGGCGGCCGCCGCGGGCTCGCCTTCGCGTCCGGACTGGCCGCGGAGGACTGCCTGCTGCGTACGCTGCTCTCCCCGGGCGACCACGTGGTCATCCCCAACGACGCGTACGGCGGCACCTTCCGCCTCTTCGCGAAGGTCGTCTCCCGCTGGGGCGTGGAGTGGTCGGTGGCCGACACCTCCGACGCGGACTCCGTACGGGCGGCCCTCACCCCGAAGACGAAGGTCATCTGGGTCGAGACCCCCTCCAACCCGCTGCTCGGCATCACGGACATCGCCGTGGTCGCCGACATCGCGCGGACGGCCGGCGCCAAGCTGGTCGTGGACAACACCTTCGCCTCCCCCTACCTGCAGCAGCCCCTCGCGCTGGGCGCCGACGTGGTCGTGCACTCGCTGACCAAGTACATGGGCGGGCACTCCGACGTGGTCGGCGGCGCGCTGGTCACCGCGGACGCGGCGCTCGGCGAGGAACTGGCCTACCACCAGAACGCGATGGGCGCGGTGGCCGGTCCCTTCGACTCCTGGGTCGTGCTGCGGGGCATCAAGACCCTCGCCGTACGCATGGACCGGCACGCGGAGAACGCGGGCAGGATCGTCGAGGTGCTCAAGCGGCACCCGAAGGTCACCAAGGTCCTCTACCCGGGCCTGCCCGAGCACCCGGGTCACGAGGTCGCCGCCAAGCAGATGCGGAACTTCGGCGGCATGATCTCCTTCCAGGTCGCCGGTGGCGAGGAAGAGGCCGTCGCGGTCTGCGGCCGCACCAAGATCTTCACCCTGGCCGAGTCCCTGGGCGGCGTCGAGTCCCTCATCGAGCACCCGGGGCGCATGACGCACGCCTCGGTGGCCGGCTCGGCGCTGGAGGTCCCGGCGGACCTGATCCGCGTCTCGGTCGGCATCGAGAACGCCGACGACCTCATCGCGGACCTCACCCAGGCCCTGGGCTAGCCGCCCCGCCCCCGCCGGGCCCCGGCCCGGACCCGGCGGGGGCGTGTGCCGGTGCGCCGCTGTGCCGGGGGCCGTGCCCCCGGGGTCTGGGGCGGAGCCCCGGGAAACCCGGCTCCGCCGGGGCACCGGGCTCCGCCCGACAGGGCCGGGTCAGCGCCAGGGCTGGGTTCGGCCGGCGAAGCCGGGTCCGGCCCGGCAGGGCTGGGGCGGCGGTTGGGCTACCAGCCTTCCAAGGGCGGGGAGATGCCGCTCGGCGGCGTGGCCCAGGGGCGGGTCAGGGAGGCCCAGACCGTGAAGGCCACCGCGGCAGCGAAGAGCACCGCCCACCCCAACCGGCGCAGCGCCCGCCGACGCCGCAGCAACCGGCCGCCCCGGGCCGCCGCACCCGCCGCGAGGCCCGCCGGCACCGTCGGGTACGGCCCCTCCAGCAGCTGCCTGACCTGGGCTTCCTTCCGGTCCGGGAGCCCGCTCACGCCGCCTCCCGGGACCTCAGCGCGGCCACGGCCCGGTTGCACAGCACCCGTACCCGCTCGGCCGTCAGCCCGAGCTGTGCCGCCGTGACCTCCTCCGCGACGCCCTCGTAGAGCCGCAGCACGAGTACGAGCCGCTCCGGGGGGCTCAGCCGCGCCAGTACGCCGGTGCCGCCGTGATGGCGCCAGCCGGTCCGGGCGAAGGCCGCGCACAGCTCCTGGCGGGTGAAGTCGTACGGGTCGTCCCCGCGCAGCCGCAGCCAGTTCGCGTACGTACGGGCCAACGCGCCCGCCAGCAGCCGTCGTGCCGCTTCCGGCTCACCGGTCAGCAGCACCGCGACATACAGGAGCCGCCCCGCCGCGCCCGCGACGAAAGCCTCGAACTCCGCGTAGGAGCCAGCCTGTTGATCGACCACCCGCATAGTCCACATAGTGCGGGCAGCGGGACCGTCCCGGTCAAGAGGACGGACGGACTCCGCTCAGGAGGCCGGTCCTGCTTCGGCCACGGCCGCCATCAGTTCCGACAGCGAAAGGTTGAACCGCGTCAGCAGTCCGGTGAAGGATTCCCGCTCGTCCTCGCTCCAGCCCTCCGTCACCCGGGCCATCAGCTCGCGCCGCGAGGAGCGGACATCCTCCAGCCGCGCCAGCCCCCGCGGGGACAGTGCGAGCACCACGGCCCGCCCGTCCTCGGGGTGCGAGGTCCGCTTGACCAGACCGCTGTCGACCAGCGGCGCGACCTGACGGGTCACCGTGGAGGAGTCGATTCCCATGCCGCCGGCGAGCGCCTTGACGCCCATCGGGCCCTCCAGGTCGAGCCGGTTCAGCAGCAGGTAGGCGGCGCGGTCCATGGAGTTGCGGGCCTGGCCCACACCGCCCAGGCGGGTCTGCTCGGCGCGGCGGGCGAAGACGGCCACCTGGTGCTGGAGCGCGTCGAGGAGACCGCCTCCGGCGGGCGCGTCGGCCGCCGCGGGCAGGTCGGAATTGGCCGGGGTGGAAGGCATGGCCGTGGGCTCTCTTCGCGTGGGTCCGACAAGGATGGGGGACAGAGTACGCGGCCGTGCGGCGGCTCGTACGCCTCGTACGAGAACTGATACGGCCCGTCCGGGCCGCCGTCGCGCACGTGTCCCGGATGGCGAGATTTCGCCCCTCCCCGAGGTCCTCCCCGAGGCCCGCCCCGAGCCCCTGTCGGAGCCTCTGCCTCCGCTTCGAGCCGCCCCGCCCGCGGGCTGCGAGACTGGCGGCATGAACTACCGCGTGCCCCAGCCCGTCCCGCAGGTCATCCTCGACGATGTCCGGGGGGCTCAGAAGATGCTCTCCGGCGTCTCCCGGGTCACGCCGATGGAAGGCAGCCGGTACCTCTCCTCGCTCACCGGGTCCCCGGTCCACTTCAAGTGCGAGAACCTCCAGCGCACCGGCTCCTTCAAGCTGCGCGGCGCCTACGTCCGCATCGCGGGCCTGCGCCCCGAGCAGCGGGCCGCCGGTGTCGTCGCGGCCAGCGCCGGCAACCACGCGCAGGGCGTGGCGCTGGCCTCCTCCCTCCTCGGAGTCCGCTCCACCGTGTTCATGCCGGTCGGGGCGCCGCTGCCGAAGGTGGCCGCGACCCAGGAATACGGAGCCGAGGTGCGCATGCACGGGCAGGTCGTCGACGAGACCCTCGCGGCCGCCCAGGACTACGCGGACCGCACGGGCGCCGTGTTCATCCACCCCTTCGACCACCGCGACATCATCGCGGGCCAGGGCACGGTGGGCCTGGAGATCCTGGAGCAGTGCCCGGAGGTGCGGACCATCCTCGTCGGGATCGGCGGCGGCGGTCTCGCGGCCGGTGTCGCGGTCGCGGTGAAGGCGCTGCGGCCCGACGTGCGGGTCGTCGGGGTGCAGGCGGCGGGCGCGGCCGCGTACCCGCCCTCGCTCCGGATCGGGCACCCCGTCTCCATCGACGACCCCGACACGATGGCGGACGGAATCAAGGTCGGCCGCCCCGGCGACGTCCCCTTCAAAATCATCGGCGAGCTGCTCGACGACGTGCGTACGGTCTCCGAGGACGCCCTCTCCAGCGCGCTGCTGCTCTGCTTGGAACGGGCGAAGCTGCTGGTCGAACCGGCGGGGTGCAGCACGGTCGCGGCCCTGCTCAGCGAGCCCGAACTGTACGGCGGAGGCCCGGTGGTGGCCGTCCTGTCCGGCGGCAACGTCGACCCGCTGCTGCTCCAGCGGATCCTGCGCCACGGCATGGCGGCGGCGGGCCGGTACCTGTCCCTGCGGCTGCGCGTGGCCGACCGCCCCGGGGCCCTGGCCGGGCTCCTGGGGGTGTTGTCGGTGGTGGATGCGAACGTACTCGATGTGAGCCACGTACGGACCGATCCACGGCTGGGGCTCACGGAGGTGGAGGTGGAGCTGCACCTGGAGACGAAGGGCCCGGAGCACTGCGCGGAGGTCGCACGGAAACTGCACGCCGCGGGATACAAGGTGATGAGCTAGACGGCGGACGCCGTCGGGGTGCCGGCATCACCCGTTCGGCCGGGCGAGACCCATTCGGCGCTCATAGGATTTGCGTAGCGATGCCCTGAAAGCCCCGATTCTACTGGCCCGATTCACACGGGGAGAATCCATATGCCAGGCGCTATCTACGCCGAAGGTCTGGTCAAGACCTTCGGCGATGTACGGGCTCTGGACGGCGTGGACCTCGATGTCCCCGAAGGCACCGTCCTGGGTCTGCTCGGCCCCAACGGTGCGGGCAAGACCACGACCGTGCGCGTCCTGACCACCCTCCTCCAGCCCGACAGCGGCAAGGCCTTCGTCGCCGGCATCGACGTGCTGGGGCACCCCAACGAGGTCCGCCGGGCCATCGGCCTCTCCGGCCAGTTCGCCGCCGTCGACGAGTACCTGACCGGCCGTGAGAACCTCCAGATGGTCGGCCAGCTCTACCAGATGAAGGCCAGGGCCGCGAAGGCCCGGGCCGACGAACTGCTCGAACGCTTCGACCTCGGCGACGCCGCCGACCGCACCGCCAAGACCTACTCCGGCGGCATGCGCAGGCGCCTCGACCTCGCCGCCGCCCTCGTCGTCAGTCCGCCCGTCATGTTCATGGACGAGCCGACCACCGGACTCGACCCCCGCAACCGCCAGCAGCTGTGGGGGATCATCCAGGAACTGGTCGCCGGCGGCACCACCCTGCTCCTCACCACCCAGTACCTGGAGGAGGCCGACCACCTCGCCCACGACATATGCGTGGTCGACCACGGCAAGGTCATCGCCCGCGGCACATCCGACCAGCTCAAGGCCCGTACGGGCGGCGAGCGCGTGGAGGTCGTCGTCCACGAGCGGGACCACATGGCCACCGCACGTGAGGTGCTCGCCGGCTTCGGCAAGGGCGAGACCACGGTCGAGGAGCACACCCGCAAGCTGACCGTGCCGGTGTCGGGCGGCGCCAAGCTGCTCGCCGAGGTCATCCGGGAACTGGACGGCCGCGGCATCGAGATCGACGACATAGGCCTGCGCCGCCCCACCCTCGACGACGTGTTCATCTCCCTCACCGGCCACGCGGCCGAGCAGGCGGCGGACGAGAGCGGCGACGGTGCGGCCGGCCCCGAGGCCAAGGGCCGCAAGGCGGCCCGGAAGGAGGCGGCGAAGTGACCCTCACCTCCCCGACATCGGACATCACGGCACCGCGCCCGCGCGGCGGCGTCGTCCAGAGCGTCAACGACTCCCTCGTGGTCGCCAAGCGGAACCTGATCCGGATGTCCCGGATCCCGGAGATGATCATCTTCGGCGTGATTCAGCCGGTCATGTTCGTCGTCCTCTTCAGCTACGTCTTCGGCGGCTCGATCAGCGTCGGGGGCAGCACCTCGCCCGCCGCCTACCGCGAGTTCCTGATGGCCGGCATCTTCGCCCAGACCGTCACCTTCGCCACCGCGGGCGCCGGCGCGGGCATCGCGGACGACATGCACAAGGGCCTGATCGACCGCTTCCGCTCACTGCCCATGGCCCGCGGCGCGGTCCTCACCGGGCGCACCCTCGCCGACCTCGTCCAGACCACGCTCACCCTCTTCGTCCTGGCGGTCGTGGCCCTGATCGTCGGCTGGCGCACCCACACGAGCTTCGGCGAGGTCCTGGCCGGCTTCGGCCTGCTGCTCCTGCTCGGCTACGCCTTCTCCTGGATCGGCGCCCTGATCGGCCTGTCGGTGCGCACCCCGGAGGCGGCCACCTCGGGCGGGCTGATCTGGCTCTTCCCGCTGACGTTCATCTCGAACGCCTTCGTCCCCTCCGAGAACATGCCGCCCTTCCTGCAGACCATCGCGGAGTGGAACCCCTTCAGCGCCACCGTCCAGGCGTCCCGCGAGCTCTTCGGCAACCTTCCGGAGGGCTATCCGGTCCCGGACGCGTGGCCGATGCAGCACCCGATCACGGCGTCCATCCTCTGGTCGGTGCTGATCATCGTGGTCTTCCGGTCCCTCGCGGTCCGCAAGTACCGCTCGGCGACGGTGTAGGCCCGCCCGTAGGCGGGGTGCCCGTAGGCGGGGTGCCCGTAGGCGGGGTGCCCGTACGGCGGGGTGGCCCGACGGTGGGGTGCCCGTACACGCGACGATGCCCGGCCGGGAGAACCGAACCCGGCCGGGCATCGTGCGTGCATCAGGAAAAACAGAAGACGGAGACCGAGGGTGATCAGCCGGTGAAGGGCTTGACGTCCAGGATCTTGACCGAGGCCTTCTTGCCGTTCGGCAGCTCGTACTCGGCGTCCTCGCCGATCGCCTTGCCCAGCACACCGCTGCCCAGCGGGGACTGCGGGGAGTACGTCTCGAAGTCCGAGGACGCGTACTCGCGGGAGGCCAGGAGGAACTCCATGGTGTCGTCCTCGTCGCCGTCGAAGGCGATCTTGACGAGCGTGCCGGGGGCGACGACGCCGTCGGACGCGGGCGCGGTGCCGACCTTGGCGTTCTCCAGGAGCTGCGTGAGCTGGCGGACCCGGAGCTCCTGCTTGCCCTGCTCCTCCTTGGCCGCGTGGTACCCGCCGTTCTCGCGCAGGTCGCCCTCCTCGCGGGCGGCTGCGATCTTCGTGGCGATCTCCGTGCGGGCGGGACCAGAGAGGTAGTCCAGCTCCGCCTTCAGCTGGTCGTACGCCGCCTGGGTCAGCCAGGTGACGCTTTCGCTCGTCTGGGTCACGGGTGCTCCTCGTCGGTACAGGGGACTACAAAGCCGCCAGCGGCGGACGAAACCACGAGCCTAACAATTCGGGAAGAAAAGGGGGAGGACCCCAGAGGCTCATTGCCCCGTCGGCCGCGTCGTCAAGCCTCAGCGGGCGGAAGCCGCCGGCTGGCAGCCGACCAGCTCGACCATCGTGGCACGGCTCGTCGTCCTGAGGGAGACGACCTCGTCCACCCGGCTGTCGGGCTGGGCGAAGGTGAAGTCCGCGCGGCCCACCTCGCCGTGTCCCTTGTCCTGCGAGCTCAGGGAGCAGACCCCGGTGACCGAGGCATCCTTGCGGACCTCCAGGTGCACCCTGACCTCGGTGTCCGAAATCACCTGGAACTTGATCACCTCGGCGCTCACGCTCTGCCCCGCGACGTAGTCCCAGCCGATCCAGCCGACCACACCCAGCAGCACGGCACCCAGTGCCGACCCGACGATCTTGAGCTTCCGGTCCGCACGCTCGTCCGCCGACCGGCCGTACCGGCCCTCGGGCAGTCCCTCGCGCACCGCGCTCATGATCGTTTCCTCTCTGCGGGGGCATCCCGTCCCGCCCCGGTCCGGTCGCCTGGTCAATGGAGCATGCCATGGCCCTGCGACCCGAGAGGAATCGGATCGACATCGAACGCGCGACGCGACCTTTCGTTCGCTCGTTCGTGTGGGGTGGTCGGGCTTCCCGGGAGACCGGCGGACGGCGCCCCTAGGTGACGGACTTCGATCGGATCGCGGTGGAGGACTTCCGCCCGAAGTTCCCCGCCAAGTCGACGATGGCCCGCAAGGCCGCCGACGCAGGGGTTTCGGCGACCAGGCGTGAGCTGATCAACATGGCGCGCAAGCACGGCCGGGATCTGCGGCTCGTGCATCCTGCGCACACCACCATGGACTGCGGACGGTGCGGAGCGAGAGCCAAGCACGCACTGCCGCTGTCGGAACGTACCTCCACCTGCACCGCATGCGGAGCCGTCTCGCCCAGAGACAAGAATTCCGCATACGTGATCCTGGTCCGGGCCGGTCTCGACCCGGCTGGCGCCGATCGCGTAAGACCCGACCGTCCGCAGGGCGATCGAGCAGCGTGAGTCAGGAATCCCCCCTCGTCGTGGATTGCTGAGAGGAGGAGTCAATATAGAAGCCGACCGTCGCCGAATCGCAGAGGATCCTGTCTTGACCGAGCAGCTTCGACTGATGGCCGTCCACGCCCACCCCGACGACGAGTCGAGCAAGGGCGCGGCCACCATGGCCAAGTACGTGTCCGAGGGGGTTCCGGTGCTGGTCGTCACCTGCACCGGTGGCGAGCGCGGCTCCGTGCTGAATCCCAAGCTCCAGGGCGACAAGTACATCGAGGAGAACATCCACGAGGTGCGCGCCAAGGAGATGGACGAGGCGCGCGAGGTCCTCGGCATCGAGCAGGAATGGCTCGGCTACGTGGACTCCGGGCTTCCGGAGGGTGACCCGCTGCCGCCGCTGCCCGAGGGCTGCTTCGCGCTCGCGGACGTCCACGAGGCCGCCGGGGAACTGGTGAAGAAGATCCGCGCCTTCAAGCCGCAGGTCGTCACCACGTACGACGAGAACGGTGGCTACCCCCACCCCGACCACATCATGACCCACAAGATCACGATGGTGGCCTTCGACGGCGCGGCCGACACCGAGAAGTACCCGGAGGGCGAGTTCGGCCCCGCGTACCAGCCGCAGAAGCTCTACTACAACCAGGGCTTCAACAAGCCGCGCACCATCGCCCTGCACGAGGCACTGCTCGCTCGCGGCATGGAGTCCCCCTACGGGGAGTGGCTGGAGCGGTGGAAGGAGTTCGAGCGCAAGGAGCGGACCCTGACCACCCACGTGCCCTGCTCGGACTTCTTCGAGATCCGTGACAAGGCGCTCATCGCGCACGCCACGCAGATCGACCCGGACGGCGGCTGGTTCCGCGTGCCCATGGACGTCCAGAAGGAGGTCTGGCCCACCGAGGAGTACGAGCTCGCGAAGTCGCTCGTCGACACTTCCCTCCCCGAGTCCGACCTCTTCGCGGGCATCCGGGAGAATGCGTAGCTATGAGCGCTACGCAGGCAGCACTGACCCAGCTCCTCCCGCTGGCGGGTGACACCTTCGACAAGAACAAGGTGACGCCCGGCATCCTGGGGTTCATCGTGTTCGCGGCCCTCGCCCTGGGGGTGTGGGCCCTGATGAAGTCCATGAACCGGCACATGGGCCGGGTGAACTTCCAGGAGGCCCCCGAGCCCGCGGCCCCGGCCGCAGGCCGGGACGGGGACACCTCCCGGGCTTAGCCCGTCCGGCGGGGACACCTCCCGGGCTTAGCCCGTCCGGCGGGGACGCCTCCCGGGCTCAGCCCGTCTCCTGCGGATCCTGCCGTTCGGGACGGCCCGGCCCAAGGCCCTCCCGCTCGTCGTGAGCCGCCGCCCCGTGGAAGAACGCGTGGGCGGGGCCCGCCGTGCGCGAGCCCCCGCCCGGCCGCCACGGGCGGCCGGGCCCCGTTGCCCGCTCACCCCGCCGGCGGGACGCCCATGATCTCCCGCGAGTGCAGGTTCGGGACCAGGCCGAGCCGCCACGCCTGCCAGCCCTCCGCCGGGTCCACGCCCCGGCCCAGGACCACCCCGTACGTCTCCAGGCAGTCCTCCAGCCGGCCGTCCCGCGCCGGATGCGCCGACTGCGCCAGCCGGGCCAGCTCCGCCCGCGCCTCCTCCGGGGCCCCCGTCACCGCGTACGGCAGCATCGTGCACCGCAGGAAGCGGGCCCAGTCCTCCCCGCGCCGGTCCCCGTACGAGATGAACAGCCGGACCGCCTCCTCGCACAGGCCGAGCGCCTGCGACAGCCGCCCGTTGCCCGCGTCGATCACCGCCAGCTCCAGACAGGTCCACGCCTCGCCGTGGGCCAGCCCGATCCGCCGGAAGTCAGCCCGCGCGTCGACCAGCAGCTGGCGGGCGAAGCCGGAGTTGCGCAGGTTGCCCGTCTGCGCCGCACGCTGGTCGCGCGTCACCCGGCCCGAGTGGTGGCGCGCGTGGGCCAGCCCGTACACGTCCCGCATCCGCGAGAACATGGTCCGGGCCCGCTCCAGCTCCCGTACCGCCCGGTCGCGCTCGCCGCTCTCCTCCAGGGCCTGCCCGAGGTAGTACTGCGTCCACGCCTCGCCGCGCGCGTCCTCCGCCTCCCGGTGCCGGGCCAGCGCCTCCCGCAGCCGCTCCACCGCCGGCCCCGGATCCCCGTCCACCACCCGGGCCCGGCCCAGCTGGGTCAGCGCCCAGGCCTGGCCGCGGTCGTCGCGGGTGCGCCCGTACAGGTCGAGGGCGAGGCGCAGCTCCTCCTCCGCCCGCGCCACGTCGCCGAACCGCAGGTGCACCTGGCCCAGCTGGAAGTGCGCCCACGCCTCGCCGTGCACGCTCTCGCTCTCCCGGTGCAGGGCCAGCGAGGACTCCAGCAGCCGCGTCGCCTCCGCCAGGTGCGCCAGGTCCCGCTCCACCGCCGCCAGCGCGTGCAGCCCCCACGCCCGGTCGCCCGCCAGCTCCGGCGGCTCCTGGAGCACGAGCGCCTCGCGGATGCGGGCCGCCGCCTCCGGCAGGTTGCCCTGGTGGTGCAGGGTGATGCCGAGGGAGACCAGGGCCATCGCCGCCCCCGCCTCCTGGTGGGCCTCCATGTACTGGTCCACCACCGAGGTCAGCGTGGTGCGCGCCTTGTCCAGCTCGCCCAGCTGGCGCGCCGCGATACCGGTACGCCACTGCACCGACCGCACCAGCCGCCCCTGCTGCCCCTTCTGCCCGTCCAGCCCTTCCCGGCCCGCCTCCACCGACTGGGTGAGCTCGTCGATCTCACCGAGCCGGTACAGGTCCCCGCGCAGCAGGCAGAAGTCGCACAGCGCACCGAGCAGGTCGAGCACCGCCTGCTGGTCCACCCCGTCCGAGTGCCGCAGCGCCGCCGTGATGAAGCTCGACTCGTCGTCCAGCCAGCGCAGCGCCGCGTCCAACGAGACGAAGCCGTGCCCGCCGAACTGGTTCGCCCGCGTCGACATCTTCCCGTCGACCATCCGGATCACCGAGTCCGCGAGCTGCGCGTAGTTGCGGATCAGCCGTTCGTGCGCCGCCGCGGCCCCGGCCCGGTCCTCGTCCGCGGCCAGCCGCCGCGCCGCGTACGCGCGCACCGCGTCGTGCATCCGGAACCGCTGGCCGCGCACCCGCTCGATCAGCCCGGCCTCCCACAGCTCCTCCAGCGTGCGCAGCGCCGCCTGCTCCGGTACGTCGGCCAGCGCGGCCGCCGCCGCACCGCCGAGGGAGGCCCGCCCGGCCAGGGGCAGGCGCCGCAGCAACTGCCGTGCCGGCTCGGCGAGGCGGGCGTCCGCGGCGCGCAGGGCGGCCTCCACCGGGTGCGCGGCGCCGCCCGCTGCGGGGACCGCGCCGTCGCGGACCAGCGGGGCCAGCATCCGCAGGGCGAGGGGAAGCCCGCCGCTCAGCTCCACCACTTCGGCAGCGGCGCGGGCCCCTGCCTCGGCCCCGACCAGCTCCGCCCCGACCAGCTCCGCCCCGACCAGCTCCGCCGCCTCGTCCGCGGCCAGCCGCTCCACCGGCAGCTGGTACACCCACGCCGCCAGGTCCGCGGGCAGCTCCAGCGGCTCCCGCGCCGTCACCAGCACCAGGCTCTCGGAGCGCTCCGGAACCAGCACCCGCACCTGCGCCGCGTCCACCGCGTCGTCCAGCAGCACCGTCACCGGCAGCCCCTGGAGGTGCTGGTGGTACAGCTCGCCCAGGCGCCGCACCTGCTGCTCCGCCGAGGCGCCCTCGCGGAACAGCAGCTGCTCGCGGGGCGCCCCCAGCCGGTTCATCAGGTGCAGCAGGGCCTCCCGCGTCGACAGCGGGGCCTCTGCGGGCTCCCCGCCGGTGGACCCGCCCCGCAGGTCCACCACGCACGCGCCCCGGAACTGGTCCCGCAGTGCGTGCGCCGCCCGCAGCGCCAGGGTCGTGCGGCCCACCCCCGGCTCGCCGTGGAGCACCACGACCACCGGGCGGGTCTCCGTACTGGCCCGCGCCGCCTGTACCCACTGGGCGATCCGGGTCAGCTCGGCGCGCCGGCCCGCGAACGGGCCCGCCGGTTCCGGGAGCTGCCCGAAGGACTGCTCCAGCGCACTGCGCCGACGGGCCTCCGCGCTGCGGTCCGTGCCGCGCAGCAGCGGAGTGGCCAGGGCCGCGGGCCGGGCCACCGGCCGCGCCGCGCGCGCCGCCGTGGCCACCGCGCGCTGCTGCTCCAGGAAGGGACGGATCCCGCGTACCTCCAGCGCCGAAAGCCACTGGAGCTTCAGCTGCTCCGGCCCGCCGGGGCGGCCCAGTTCACCGGCCCGCCGGTTCGCGGCCGGCAGGTGCACGGCCGTCACCTTCGCCACCGTCGCGACCGCGCCGGCGATGCCCACGACGGCGCCGACGGTCAGGGCCGTGCCGGCCGCGACGCCGAACGACAGGTCCGCCCCGATGGCGGCGGCCGCCGCGACCGCCGTCACGAGCGCCGCCGTCGAGGTGTTGCCGCGGCGGAAGGCCTCGCCGAGCGACTCGTCTCCGGCCGCCGCCTCGTCCAGGGCCCGTACGTAGGCCTCGTACTCGGGCGCCGCACTCGCGGCGAGCGCGTCCAGGGCCTCCTTGCCCCGCGCCAGCAGCGCGGCTCTGTCCACCGCCGCGCCCGCCGCACCCTGGGCACCCGCCGCCCGGCGGGCCGCCTCGTCCACGGCCCGTCCCAGCAGCTGCTCGGCCTCACCTCGATGGCTGTCCCGCATCGGCATCCCCCTCAGAGAGCTCCGGTCGGTCGATTCCCAAGTGTCGTGCGTGAGGGACGCGAACGCGAGAGAATCTGAGCGAGATCAGAGCTAACTGGAGTGAAAGGGACCGTAATTGACGGACCTTGAGGAGTCGCGGGCGAGGGCCCGGAACGCCGTGGAGGGCGGCACCGGCCCGTACGCCGGCCCGGTGATCCGACGGTGGGGGACCCTGGCGCTGTGCGCGGCCGCGCTGATGCCGGTGACGGCCGGATGCGTACCGCAGGAACCGGGTCCGGCGGACGGTTTCGCACTCCGCTACGAGAAACCGGCGGCCGCCGACCGGGCCGCGTACCGCTTCCTGCGGAACCGGGCCGTCGCCGACTTCGTGCTCGCCGACCTCAACGGCTACCTCGTCCTCCCGTACGGGGTCACCGTCGTCGCCCGCTCCTGCTCCGGCGAGGGCACCGGCTACGCCCCCTCCGAACACCGCATCGAGCTCTGCTACGAAGACCTGGCCGAGGAACGCGCGCTGTTCGAGCAGTCGGGCTCCCACACCTCCGACGAGCAACTCGCCGAGGTCGTACGGGAGACGCTCCACCACGAGGCCGGCCACGCCCTCGTGGACGCGCTGGACCTCCCGGACGAGGGGGCCCGCGCCGAGGAGGACGCCGCCGACGACTTCGCCCGGCTGATGCTGCTGCGCGGCCACCCGGAGGGCGAGGAGACCCTCCTGACCGCCGCCCGCGCCTACGACCTCGCGGCGGCCGCCGACCCCGCGCCGGACCCGGAGGTCCCGATGGACCTCGAGGGCCTTGAGGTCGCCGAGGACGAACACGCCCCGCCCGCCGCCCGCGCGGAGGCCCACCGCTGCGCCGTCCACGCCGCGGCCCCCACCCGCCACCCGTCCCTCGCCACCCCGTCCCGCGCGACCTGCGCAGCCACCTGGACCAAGACCCGCGAGGCCTGGCTGAAGGACCTGGAACCCCTGCTCAGGGCGTAACCCGACCGCCCGTTCGCGAGTTGTAGCGAATGTCGCAACAGCTCTCGATGGGGAAGAGCGCCATGAACCACATACCGGTCGCCTCGTACGCCAGGACATCGCAGGACACGCCTCAACGCGACGCACGCGGCGTGCGCCACCAGCACCGCATCAACGAACGCACGGCCCGCGAGCACGGCTGCGTCGTCGTCGCCACGTACACGGACAACGCGCGTAACGCGACCAAGGACGACCGGGAGCGGCCCGGCTTCGACCACCTCCTCGCCGACCTCCACCGGGGCCATGCTTTCGCCGCCGGCCCGCTGCGAGGCGTCGTCACCGTCGCGGACGACCGCCTCTACCGCAGGCCGGAGGACTTCATCCGCTTCATGGCGGCGCTCACCTCGGCACCGGGCCGGGTGTACGTCGACCGCGACGGCCTGCGGGATCCGTACACCAAGGCCGGCCTCCTGCAAGGCGCGGAGTGCCTCCAGGGGGCCCTGGCCGAGGGGGAGACGCGCAGCCGCCGGGTCCGGGACTGGCACTGGTCGCGCGCGATGGACGGACTGCCGCACAGTGGGCCGAGGCCGTTCGGGTGGCAGGAGGACCGGCAGACCCTGCACCCGGTGGAGGCGGAACTCGTCCGCAAGGCGATCGAGGATCGCATCGGCGGCCGTTCCATGGGGCAGGTGGCGCGAGAGTGGGCTGCGCTGGGCGCCACGGGAACGCGCGGCGGCCGCCCGAACCCGCAGACGGTCACGCAGATCATCACGGCGCCGAGAGTGTGCGGCTTTCGCGCCAACCGGGGGGAGCTGCTGATCGATCCGGGCACGGAGCGGCCGCTGGTCGGTGCCTGGCAAGCCATCGTCACACCTGAGCAGTGGACTGCTGTCTGTGCGACGTTCTCGGCCGGGAGTCTCTACATGCACCGGGGCCCGCTCAGTCCGCGATTGACCGATCGCAAGGCCGGTCCGAAGTATCTCGTCAGCGGATTCCTGCGCTGTGGGTTGGAGCTGGTGGGTGGTGGCAGGTGCGATCAGCTCATGGGGGGAGGCAAGAGCGCCAGCCGGAAGAGCCCGTACAACTACATCTGCGCCTCGGGCCGCGGCTGTGGGCGGTGTGCCATCAGTGGGCCCCTCGTGGAGGAGGCCATCGAGAGGCTGCTCTTTCCCGTAGGCGTGCAGGGCCGGGTCCGGCTGCCGGAGCCGGTACGGCTGCGATGGCAGTCAGGCGAGATGGGGTTCGAGGAGAAGCGGAAGGTGATCGCCTCGGTCTTCACCCACTTCGTGATCAAACCTGGAAGGAAGGGCTGTGGCACCTGGGACCACTCCCGCGTGGTTCCGGTATGGAAGTGGGCTGATCGCATCGGAGCCGCCGAACCGGCGGCCTGATGGCCCTGTCATGAGCCGCACATCGGGCGGTGCGGCAGGATGGGGCCATGCCGAACCGCCTCGCGAACGAGACCTCGCCGTACCTGCTCCAGCACGCCGACAATCCCGTCGAGTGGTGGCCGTGGTCGCCCGAGGCCTTTGCCGAGGCGCGGGAGCGGGGTGTGCCGGTGCATCTCAGCGTCGGCTATTCGAGCTGCCACTGGTGTCATGTTTTCGAAGCTGAAAGTTTTACTGATGAACTAACGGCCGCGTACATGAACGAGCACTTCGTCAACATCAAGGTGGACCGCGAGGAGCGCCCCGACGTCGACGCCGTCTACATGGAGGCCGTGCAGGCCGCCACCGGGCAGGGCGGGTGGCCCATGACCGTCTTCCTCACCCCGGGCGCCGAGCCGTTCTACTTCGGGACCTACTTCCCGCCCGAGCCCCGGCACGGGATGCCCTCCTTCACGCAGGTCCTCGAAGGCGTGCGAACCGCCTGGGTCGGGCGGCCCGAGGAGGTCACCGAGGTCGCGCAGCGGATCGTGCGGGACCTGGCCGGGCGGGAGTTGGACTACGGGAAGGCCGGCACCCCCGGGCCCGAGGAGCTCGCGCAGGCGCTGCTCGGGCTGACGCGGGAGTACGACGCCGTGCGCGGCGGATTCGGCGGCGCGCCGAAGTTCCCGCCGTCCATGGTGCTGGAGTTCCTGCTGCGCCACCACGCCCGCACGGGGGCCGAGGGTGCGCTGCAGATGGCCGCCGATACGTGCGAGGCCATGGCCCGGGGTGGCATTTACGACCAGCTCGGCGGCGGGTTCGCGCGGTACTCCGTGGACCGGGAGTGGGTCGTACCGCACTTCGAGAAGATGCTCTACGACAACGCGCTGCTCTGCCGGGTCTACGCGCACCTGTGGCGGGCCACCGGGTCGGACCTCGCGCGCCGGGTCGCGCTGGAGACCGCCGACTTCATGGTCCGGGAACTGCGCACCGACCAGGGCGGGTTCGCCTCCGCGCTGGACGCCGACAGTGAGGATCCGGTCAGCGGCGGGCACGTGGAGGGGGCGTACTACGCCTGGACCGCCGCCCAGCTGCGGGAGGTGCTGGGGGATGCGGACGGTGAACTCGCCGCCGCCTACTTCGGGGTGACCGAGGAGGGGACCTTCGAGCACGGCAAGTCCGTACTGCAGCTGCCGCAGGACGGGCCCGTGGTGGAGGCGGCCAGGCTGGCCGGCATCAAGGAGCGGCTGCTGGCCGAGCGGGGCGGGCGGCCCGCGCCCGGCCGTGACGACAAGATCGTCGCCGCCTGGAACGGGCTGGCGATCGCCGCGCTCGCCGAGTGCGGGGCGTACTTCGAGCGGCCGGACCTGGTGGAGCGGGCGACCGAGGCCGCCGATCTGCTGGTGCGCGTGCACATGGACGGCAGGGCGCGGCTCGCCCGGACCAGCAAGGACGGTCACGTCGGCCCGAACGCGGGGGTGTTGGAGGACTACGGCGACGTCGCGGAGGGCTTCCTCGCGCTGGCGTCCGTGACGGGCGAGGGCGTCTGGCTGGAGTTCGCCGGGTTCCTGGCCGATCTGGTCCTGGACCAGTTCACCGCCGAGGACGGGTCGTTGTACGACACGGCGCACGACGCGGAGCGGCTCATCCGCCGGCCGCAGGACCCGACCGACACGGCCGCCCCGTCCGGGTGGACGGCCGCCGCGGGCGCGCTGCTGTCGTACGCCGCGCACACCGGGTCGGAGGCCCACCGGACGGCGGCCGAGCGGGCACTCGGGGTGGTGCACGCGCTCGGTCCGCGCGTGCCGCGTTTCATCGGGCACGGGCTGTCGGTCGCCGAGGCGCTGCTGGACGGGCCGCGCGAGGTGGCGGTCGTCGGGCATCCGGAGGACCCGTTGCTCGCGGTGCTGCACCGGACGGCGTTGCTGGGAACGGCTCCTGGTGCGGTGGTGGCGGCGGGTCTGCCGCGTGCGGCGGACGGCAGCGGCGGTGAGTTCCCCCTTCTTGCCGAGCGCACACTCGTACGCGACCGTCCTACGGCGTATGTCTGTCGACATTTCGTCTGCGCGCGGCCTACGACGGATCCGGTCGAGCTGGCGGAGCAGTTGGGCACGGTTCGCCCCTGAACCGGTCGGAGTACCGTCAATTCCGGTTGTCGCACACCAGTTCAGAAACGCGCTATCTACCTGCGCTGCGGCTGAATGTCATGTTCACTGCCTAATCTCGTGTCGTTGGCGAGTCACTGTTTCGGCAGTCACCGGGATGGCGCACTGGGGGGTGCGCGCAAGGGGGGAAGCGGGGGCAGCGGGCCGGGGGGCCCGCTGTGCGCTCCCGGGGGGTTTGCTGATCGCCGCCGGGGGGGCGGCGGGTCTGTGGGGGGCATTTTGTACACATCTGTGTTCATTGTTGTCATTTCGCTGGCGCTCTTCTGGATGGCCGCATTCACGCTCTGGTGGCAGATGCACGCGTGGCGGACCCCCGAGGTACTCGCCTCGACCCGCTTCGACCGTCCCGACGGGGAGGGCCGCCTGGCCTTCTCCCTGCTGCTGCCCGCCCGCCACGAGCAGGCGGTCCTGGAACACACCATCGACCGGCTCCTGGAGTCGAGCCACACCGACTACGAGATCATCGTGATCGTCGGGCACGACGACCCCGAGACCGCCGCCGTCGCCGAACGGGCCGCCGCCCGCGAGCCGGCCCGCGTCCGGGTCGTCGTCGACCACCACGAGACGAAGAACAAGCCGAAGGCCCTCAACACCGCCCTGCCGTCCTGCCGCGGTGACATCGTCGGAGTCTTCGACGCCGAGGACCAGGTGCACCCCGAGCTCCTCGCCCACGTCGACCACGCCTTCCGCTCCACCGGCGCCGACGTGGTCCAGGGCGGGGTCCAGCTCATCAACTTCCACTCCAGCTGGTACAGCCTGCGCAACTGCCTGGAGTACTTCTTCTGGTTCCGCTCCCGGCTGCACCTGCACGCCGAGAAGGGCTTCATCCCGCTCGGCGGCAACACCGTCTTCGTCCGCACCGAGGTGCTGCGCGAGGCCGGCGGCTGGGACCAGAACTGCCTCGCCGAGGACTGCGACCTCGGGGTGCGGCTTTCCTCGGTCGGCAAGAAGGTGGTCGTCGCGTACGACTGCGACATGGTGACCCGCGAGGAGACGCCCGGCTCGCTGATCAGCCTGCTCAAGCAGCGCACCCGCTGGAACCAGGGATTCCTCCAGGTGTACCGCAAGAAGGACTGGCAGCAGCTGCCGGGGCGAGGCCAGCGCTGGCTCGCCCGCTACACGCTGATGACGCCCTTCATGCAGGCCGCGTCCGGTGTGATCATCCCGCTCAACTTCGCCGTCGCGGTCTTCCTCGACGTACCGGTCGGCATCGCGATCATCACCTTCCTCCCCATGATCACGGCGATGGTGACCTTCGTCTTCGAGATCGTCGGCCTGCACGACTTCGGCCGGCAGTACGGCCTGCGCGTCCGCTTCGTGCACTACCTCAAGCTCGTCGTCGGCGGCCCGTTCTACCAGGTGATGCTCGCGGGCGCCGCGATCCGCGCCGTCTGGCGCGAGCAGCGCGGCCGCAACGAGTGGGAACTGACGAGCCACACCGGCGCCCACCTGACGGCCGTGACCTCCGCGACGGCCGTGACCTCCGCGACGGCCGCGACCGCAGTGAGCGCCATCCCCTCCGCCGCCGCCTCCGCCTCCACCGCGATCCGAGAGGACAGCCGCCAGTGACCGCCACCCTGCCCACGGCCACTGATCCCAAGCCGGAGACCCTCACCGTCCCCGCCCAGCGCAGCCCCGTCGGGGGACTCGGCGTCCGCCCCGCCGCTCCCGTCCGGCCGCTCGTGCGGTTCCGCTCCTCCCGCCCCGACCTGCTGCTGTGCGGGGCGCTGCTGCTCGTGATCCTGCTCGTCCAGGGCTGGAACATCACCGGCTTCCCGACGCTGAGCGACGACGAGGGCACCTACCTCGCCCAGGCGTGGGCCGTCCAGCAGGGCGACGGCCTCGCCCACTACACGTACTGGTACGACCATCCGCCGCTCGGCTGGATCCAGGTCGCGGGCCTGACGTACCTGCCGTCCCTCTTCGTGCCCGACTGGATGACCGTCGCGCCGATGCGGTTCTCGATGCTCGCCGTCTCCGCCGTCAGCTCCGTGCTGATGTACGTCCTCGCCCGTCGGCTGTGGCTGCCGCGCTGGGCGGCCGGGCTCGCGATGGCGCTCTTCGGGCTGTCCCCGCTCGCCGTCGTCCTCCAGCGCGAGATCTTCCTCGACAACCTCGCCGTGATGTGGATGCTGCTGGCCTTCTGCCTCGCCGCGTCACCGAGCCGGCACCTGTGGCACCACTTCGGGTCCGGGCTTGCGGCCGCCACCGCCGTCCTGACCAAGGAGACGATGCTGGTGGTGCTCCCGGCGCTGCTGGTGACGATGTGGCGGCACAGCCACCGCGACACCCGCAAGTTCGCCGTCACCGGAGCCGTCACCGCCTGCGCGCTGATCGGGCTCTCGTACCCGCTGTACGCCCTCCTCAACAGCGAACTGCTGCCCGGCTCCGGACACGTCTCGCTCATCGACGGCATCACCTACCAGATGAGCCGCCCCGGCTCCGGCTTCATCCTCGACGCCGGGACGGGCTCGAACGGCGTGCTGCGGTCCTGGCTGTACTACGACACGGTCCTGCCCCTCGGCGGGCTGGCCGGCGCCGTCCTGCTGCTGGCCACCTACCGCTGGTCGGTCACCGCCCGCGCGCTCGCCGGCCCCGCGCTCGCCGCCGTCATCCTCGCCGTCGTCGCGATGCGGCCCTCCGGCTACCTCCCGGCTATGTACGTGATCCAGGCGCTGCCGTTCCTCGCCCTCGTCCTGGCCGGGGGCGCGGCGAGCATCACGCACGCCGTGCTGCGCCGCCGCCGCGGCCCGGGGGAGCGCAGGGTGCAGGTGTGGGCGCGCTGGGCGGTGCTCGGCGTGCTCGCCGCGTCCTCCGCGGTGTACGTGCTGCCGCGCTGGTACGACGGCAACCGCACGGCGCTCACCGTCGACGCGAACGCCCCGTACCGGCAGGCCGCGGCCTGGCTCGGCAGCGAGGTCGAGGATCCGGCGCGGACCCGGGTGCTGCTCGACGATGCGCTCTGGCTGGACGCCGTGCACCACGGCTTCGAGCCGGGTCCGGGCGCCATCTGGTTCTACAAGGCCGACCTCGACCCCGCCGTCACCAAGACCCTGCCGCGCGGCTGGCAGGACATCGACTACGTGGTCTCCTCGCCCACGGTGCGCCGCGACGCGGTGGACCTGCCCACCGTGAAGGCCGCGCTGGAGCATTCGAGCGTGGTGGCCGTGTTCGGGTCGGGCGAGGACCGCATCGAGATACGCCGGACCGACCGGACCGACCGGACCGACAGCGCCGCCGGGACCGACCGCGCCGACCGCACGAGTGGGAGCTGAGTCACCATGAGCGAGGACCTGTGGTCCCTCCATGCCCCGATCGATGCGGAGCTCGCCGCTCCGCAGGCCCTGGCCGGCAGCGTCACCCTCATCATCCCCACCTTCAACGAGACCGGGAACGTGGCCGAGTTGCTGCGCCGGCTCGGTGACGCGCTCCCCGACCACCTCCCCTGCGCGGTGCTGTTCGTGGACGACTCCACGGACGACACCCCCGCCGCCATCGAGAAGGCCGCCGCCGACCAGCCCTTCCCGGTGTCGGTCCTGCACCGGGAGGTGGCCGAGGGCGGTCTCGGCGGCGCCGTCGTCGAAGGGGTGAAGCGGGCGGACACCGACTGGATCGTCGTCATGGACGCCGATCTCCAGCACCCGCCCCACCTGGTGCCCGAACTCGTCGGCGAGGGCGAGCGCACCAACGCCGACCTCGTGGTCGCCTCCCGCTACATCAGCGGCGGCAGCCGGGCCGGCCTCGCCGGGAGCTACCGCATCGCCGTCTCCCGCGGCGCGACCTGGCTGGCCAAGGGGCTCTTCCCGCGGGCGCTGCGCGGGATCAGCGACCCGATGAGCGGCTTCTTCGCGATGCGCCGCTCGGCCGTCACCGCGGACGCACTGAAGCCGCTCGGCTACAAGATCCTGCTGGAGCTGGCGGTGCGCTGCCGCCCGGGCAAGGTCGCCGAGGTGCCCTTCGTCTTCCAGGACCGCTTCTCGGGGGAGTCCAAGTCGACCGCGCGCGAGGGCATGCGCTTCCTCGCCCACCTCGCCTCGCTGCGCTCCGCGGCCCCGCTGGCCCGCATGATCGGTTTCGGGCTGATCGGGCTCTCCGGTTTCGTGCCGAACCTGGGCGCGCTGTGGCTGCTCACGCACGCCGGGATGCACTACCTCCCCGCCGAGATCGTCGCCAACCAGGCGGGGGTCCTGTGGAACTTCCTCCTCATCGAGACCCTGCTCTTCCGTGACCGCCGCCGGCACCGCCACTGGGCTGACCGGGTCGGGCGTTTCGCCCTGCTGGCCAATGCCGATCTGCTGCTGCGCATCCCGTTGATCGCGGTGCTCGTCGCGAGGTTCGGGATGGAGGTGCTGCCCGCCACCGCTCTCGCGCTGGTCACCACCTTCGTGCTGCGCTTCGCGGCCACCGAGGCCCTCGTCTATCTGCCGCGCGGGTCGCGCAGGTCGCGCGGCCCCCGCACGCCGGACCCGTCACGCACCCCGGGCGCTTCGCTCAAGGCGGGCCGCCACTCCAGGAGTTGAGCCGCACAGAAGGGATCCTTTCCATGCGTCTGACGATCCGGCGGAGGGCCGGGCGGAGGGCCGGGCGGAGGGCCGGGCGGAGGGCCGGGCGGAGGGCCGGGCGGCGGGCCGCCCTGCTCGCCGTCGGGGCGATGACCGCGGGCCTGCTGCTCACCGCACCGCAGCAGGCCACGGCCGGTCCGCCCAATCTGCTCTCCAATCCCGGTTTCGAGACCGCCGGAGCCGCCGGCTCCGACATGCCGTCCTGCTGGTCCAAGTCCGGCTGGGGCGACAACGACTTCACCTTCGCCACCGTCGCCGACGCGCACAGCGGCACCAAGGCGATGAAGGTGTCGCTGACCCGCCGCGTGGACGGCGACCGCAAGGCCCTGGTCACCGAGAACACCACCTGCGCCCCGACCGTCACGCCGGGCAGGCAGTACGACCTGTCCGCCTGGTACAAGTCGGACACCCCGGACGTGTCGGTGACCGTGTTCCGCCGCGACACGACGGCGGGCTGGCAGTACTGGACCGACCTGCAGAATCCGCCCGTCAGCGCCGCCTGGGCGCGTACGGAGGTCCGTACGCCGGCCGTCCCGCCGAACACCGACAAGATCGCGTGGGGCCTGTCGGTCTACGGGGTGGGCACGCTCACCTCCGACGACTACGCGCTGGAGGAGGTGGGCGCGGTGCCGCCGCAGCCGACCTGCTCGGGTACGGCGGAGGAGTGCGCCAAGGGCAAGTGGGAGGTGATCCCGGCCAAGAACCCGGTGCGCTCGATGCACGCCGTCGTGCTGAATGGGGGCACCTCCCAGACGGAGTCTGGGGGAGGCAAGGTGCTGCTGATCGCGGGCTCGGGCAACGACATCGCCCAGTTCAACGCGGGCACCTTCACCTCGGCCGTCTACGACCCGGCGAACGGCACCTTCAAGACGGTCCCGACGCCGGTGGACATGTTCTGCGCGGGCCACGTACAGCTGGCGGACGGCCGGGTGCTGGTGATGAGCGGCAACAAGGGGTACCCGTCCGCCGACGGCAAGATCGGCTACCAGGGGCTGAAGGACAGCTACGTCTTCGACCCGGCGACCGAGGCCTACACGAAGACGAACGACATGAACGGCGGGCACTGGTACCCGTCGGCGACGATCCTCGGCAACGGCGACGTGATCTCCTTCGGCGGGCTGAAGGAGGACTCGACGGGCAACGTGACCGCCGAGAAGTTCTCGGCGGCGCAGAACAAGTGGCTGCCGATGAACGAGGTCAACCAGACCTGGTCGTACTGGGGCCTGTACCCGTCGATGATCCTCATGCAGGACGGGCGGCTCTTCTACTCGGGCAGCCACACCTTCGGCAACGGCACCCCGGGCACCGGCGCCTCGGTCTACGACTACGGCGCCAACACCATCACCGACGTGCCGGGCCTGCGGAACAAGGACCAGCGCGACGAGTCGGCGAGCGTGCTGCTGCCCCCGGCGCAGGACCAGCGGGTCCTGACCATCGGCGGCGGCAACAACGAGACCAACCCGGCCGCGAACCGGATCACCGACATCATCGACCTGAAGAAGCCGAGTCCCGCCTACACGGCCGGCCCGGACCTCCCGCAGGGACTGGTCGACACGGGCGCGGGCAAGCGGCCGCAGACCGGGGCCGAGGGCAAGATGTACGTGTCGGCGGTGCTGCTGCCGGACGGCAAGGTGCTGGAGACCGGCGGCGGCCTGCACGACCGGGCCGACCCGGTCTTCGAGGCCTCCTTCTTCGACCCGACGACCAACACCTATCAGCCGGGCCTGGCCACCGACCCGATCCCGCGGACCTACCACTCGGCGTCCTTCCTGATGCCGGACGGCCGGGTCATGTCGGTCGGCGACAACCCGGGCAACGGCACCTACAACCACAACGTGTCGATCTACACCCCGCCCTACCTCTTCAAGGGCGCCCGCCCGCAGATCACCTCGGTGATCGACACGCAGTGGGTGTACGGGGACACGCAGCGGATCACCGTCAACCGGCCGATCGCCAAGGCGGAGCTGATCCGTCCGGCGGCGGTCACCCACTCCTCGGACCCGAACCAGCGGTTCGTGGACCTGCCGATGACCGTCGACGGCAACAACATCGACCTCAACGTCACCAGCAACCCCAACCTGGCGCCGCCCGGCTGGTACATGCTCTTCGCGGTCGACGCGAACGGTGTCCCGTCGATCGCGACCTGGGTGCACCTGGGCGGTGCGCCCGCGCTGGCCGCAACCCAGGAGCAGCCGTCGGCGCACGAGCACACCTTCGCGAACAAGCTGGGGCCCGCGAAGGAGAACCCCGCCAAGCGGGACTCCGCCCCGGTCACGCCCGGTGTGGCCGGCTGCGACCGGCACTACGGCACGGTCAACGTGTGCGTGCCGGCCCGCTTCCCGGCCGAGGTGAAGGAGACGGCCCAGGCCCGCTGTGACTGGCTGGCCTCCCACCGGTACCCGAAGCGGCTGAAGGTCAACGGCAGCGACCCGCTGCGCCTCGACCCCGACCGTGACGGTTACGCCTGCTGAACAACGAGGAGGGGCCCGGCCGCGTCTCGCGCGCGGCCGGGCCCCTTCGTGGACAGGGCAATCCGCAGACGCGAAAGGTGTCAGGAATTGCGCAACATGCTCCTCATGCGTGACTCACGCCCGGTGTCGGCCACGGAACCGTAGTCTCCACGGGCCGACCGTAGTCGACGCCGTCGACACCCCACCCGTAAAGCTCGCGGATCTGCTCCATGAACCAGTCCGCCCCGGCCCGCGCACGCTCCAGTCCGGCTTCCGGATCCGCCCACAGCTCCCGAACCCGGTCCTGGACCTGTCCGTCGAGTTCCCATCCGTCCAGCCGGATCCGGCCCTGCTCGTCGAGGACCAGCGGCACCGCCCCGGTCAGTTGATCCCACAGCTCCCCGGCCTGTTCGACCGTCGTGCGGAACCCGTCCCCGAGGACAGTCCGCAGGAACGCCGTGTAGAGGGCGATCGACGGGATCGCGCTCGACGCCTGCGTGACGGCCGCACCGGCTACCGCGGTGTACGCCCGGCCGCCATCCCCAAGTACGGCGGCCAGATCTGCGGCGGTCTGTTCCAGGTTCTCCTTCGCGCCGCCGATGGTGCCCTGCCGGTAGATCGGCGCTGTCAGATCCGAGCCGATGTACGTCAACGCCACCGTCGTGAACCCGTCCGCAAGCAGGCCCCGCCCGGCCAGGGCCTCCACCCACAGCCGCCAGTCGGCCCCGCCCATCACCTGCTCCGTCGCATGCCGCTCCTCGTCGTCGGCCGGCTCCAGGTAGACCCTGCCGACCTTCGGGACGTCACCCGAGAAGTCCAGCGCCGGCGCCTCGTATGGCTCGCCCAGCGGCTTGATCACCGAGTGGTAGACCGTGCCGGTCTCCGGGTCGGTCCGGCGCGGAGCCGCGAGGCTGTAGATCAGGTGGTCGACCTTGCCGAACCGCTCCTCCACCAGGGCCAGCACTTCGTGCTTGCCCGCTTTCGAGAACGCGTCCGTGTTGACGAACACGAAGTCGTGGCCGGCGCCCTGGGCGAGGCTGTCGGCGGCCGCGGTTCGGTACCAGCCCGCGGTGGCCGTCCGTCGCTCGGTCTCCGCGCCCTCGAAGGCGACGCCCACACCCCGGATGCCATGTCGGCGCAGCCCGGTCAGCAGCGTGGCCAGCCCGTACCCGGCGCTGTGCCCGAGGAGCAGCACCACTGGACCGCTGCCGTCGGTGCGGCACGGGATCTGCTCCCACATCCGGCGCACGGTCTCAGCGGATCCGGCCGGGTGGGAGTTGACGATCAGGAAGCCGCGCTGCTTCGGGTCGATCTGGCGAACGTTCACAGGGTGTCCATTCCGCTCGGTACGAGCCGGGCGAGGAGCGCACGCAGGCCAGCGACCGTCCGCAGGCGGCCGGTCTCCTCGTCCGGGATGACGACGGTCAGGCGCTGTTCCAGATCGGTCACCAGCTCGGCCAGGGCCAGGCTGTCGATACCGAGGTCCTGCTCCAGATGTCCGTCTTCGGGGATCGTATCCACGCCCCTGTCAGCAGCCCGTGCCAGCGCGGCACGGAGAACCTGCTCGGTCGTTGTCACCTTCGGCATTGACGCAGTTCCTTCCTCAGTGGGGGACTGGTGTGGTGGACCGCAGGCGCGACATCAGCGCGTCCTGCCCGATGACCGGCAGCGACTCCATGGCCGGAATGCCATTGACCTCGCGGTATTTGTCGCTCAGCAGCGCGCACGAGGAGCAGAACCCGCCGCACGTCGTCCTGGTGGTGAACTCCTGGGGAACCGCGCCGTGCAGGCCCTTGAGGCCGCCGCCGTCCGCGATCGTCCGCAGATAGGCGTCGTCGTTCGCGCGGGTCAGGATCGTGCGCATCCCGTCGGTGAAGACGTTCCCGAAGCCGAGCGACTCGGGGACGTCGAAGGACGCGCACGCGTACACGCGGCCGTCTTGCTTCACCAGGCCCGACGGCAGGATGTACGTGCCCACCGTCGGCGCGAAGCAGTCGAAGCAGCGGTCCATCCACCGCTTCACCGTTGTCTGGCCGGGCCGGGTCACTTTCTGCTGCTCTGGCAGCCGGTCGTTCTCCAGGTAGACGCGCATCGTGGAGTGCACCCGGTCGTGCGGGAAGTCCCCGTACTCCTTCTCGTACGCCTCCATCAGTTCGTACACCTTGTGCTCGCGGCTGTCCGGGGCGGCCAGCGAGGACACGGCGAGGTTCAGTTCTCGGTTGCTGTAGCGGGTGACCGCGTAGTGGAGGATCCGGGCGACCCAGTCCAGGGGCATCGTCTGCTCGCCGACGGACACCATGATCAGCGGCACGAACAGCCGGTTGTCGAAGAACCCGGCCTTCTCCAGCTGGTCGAAGGTCCGCTCGCAGCGGCGCTCACGGCCCCACACACCGTTGGTTGTCAGCTTCGAGATGTCGATCCCCGCCCGCTCAGAGCCTTGATCAGCGGCATCAACGCGTGGATGGCCACGAAGGGCTCCCCGCCCGTCACAGCGGTCGACGGCAGACCGATCGCATCGAACTCGTCGACCAGGTGGGCCCGCTGATCCGGTGTCATCGTGGCCCCGTAGGCGAGCGGCAGCGCGCCCATCCCGCACGACGGACAGGTGTCGTTGCACTTGCTGGTGATCTCCACCTCCATGCGCAGCGGCCGGTACCGCATCCCGTCCAGACCCGCCGCGGTGAACCGGCGCTCGATCATGTTGAAGATGTCCGCGTGTTTCGCTGCGTACTTCCCCAGGAACGGCTGCACCTCGCCCTGGCCGGCGATGAACGTGTACTGGCCCTCCTTGATCACCGTCCGCTCCCCTCGTACCGAATGGGCGAGACCTGACGCTCGACGACGGCGGCACCTTCTCGGTACCAGGCGCCGCAGATCCCGTCCTCGTGGGTGCCGTAGAAGTTGTGCAGGCTGGTGTAGAAACCGAGCCCGGCGAGATGTTCGCGGCTGACCGGCGTCTTGTGAGTCGGGTCCATAGCCAGGACGTCCACCACGGCCGGGTTGGGGGTGGTGATCACCACGCCCATCTGGGCGCTGTCCATCAGCACGGCCAGCAGCCGGTCCGGGTCGTCGAGGTGCTCGATCACCTCCAGGCAGGCCAGCCAGTCGAACCGCATCGGAGGTTGCCACGTCTCCAGGTCGACGTCGCCGGTCCACCGGTCCACGGCCGCGTAGCGGCCGCGCCACCCGTGTTCGGTGCGCAGGCACACGTCCAGCTCGGTGTGGCCGGCGCCGATGTCGGCGACGCTGTGGCGGTCGTTCAGGCCACCGGTCGCCATCCTGTCCGAGGCGACCTGGTAGCGGGCGGCCCGCTCCCGGTAGGGCCGTCGGACGAACCGTTCGACGGGGGTCGGTCCTGGGGGCAGGCTGTGCTGTGCAGACATCATCGTCTCCTGTCCAACGGATGGGATGCTCATTGGCTGCCCGGCCCGGTCAGGGCGAGGGCCGTGTACTCGCCCGCAGGATCCAGGTCCCAGCGTGCGGTGTGCGCCCAGCCCTGCCGCAGGTCCTCGACGACCGCGTTCGGGTAGCCGCGGATCATGCCGGGCTGTTGCCTCTCCCACACCTGCACCACCAGGTACAGCGTTCCGGTGTGCGGCTTGAGCCAGCGCCGGAAGTCCCCCATCGCGATGTGCCGGTCCAGGTACGGCAGCGTCAGTCGGCACGCGACCACGTCGAGGCTGCCCGGCACGAGCTCGCGTGGCGGCGTCTCGGTCACGAAGTCGTGGACCTTGAACTCCAGCCGCTTGTGGTCGAACAGGTTGGAGGCGCCCGCGACCGCGACCGGCGACCAGTCGTACCCGGTGGTCCACAGTCCCATCTGCGCCATCGCGGCCGTAAGGAACCCCCAGCCGCAGCCGATGTCGACCGCACGCCGCCCGTGCCCGGAGAGGACGTGCCGGCGGAACTGCCCGATCTCAAAGGAAGTCAGCGACAGGTTCTCGTGCATGACCGGCTGGCTGAAGAAACGATCCCAGTCCGCCCTCATCCGTAGCGCCTGCTCGGCGTCGGCCGGAACGCGGATTGTGTCTGCGAGGTCGTTCACCGCTCGCCTCCTGCCGCGAGCCGGTGCTCGCCGACGCCCCGCGGGCGCGGTACGTACAGCGCCCTGGCCGGCAGCCGTCGAGCCGCCCACTCCCTCGGGGGTATCCGTACCGGCAGGCTGACCATCTCGGCCGCTCTGGTGTGCTCCTCGCTCATCCGTCCCCTCGCTCCATCGCGTACACCAACGCCCCCATCAGCGCGGACACGGACAGCACGATCAGTGCCTGCGGCAGCCACAGCCGCCATCCCCACCCACGCCTGTCCACCCACCGCTCCCGCAGAGACCACGCCCATAAGCCGCTCACCGGCCGTCTCCGGTAGCGACGCCAGCGCCAGGAACCAGCCCCTCACGCACACCACCTCAGGAACCGCTCGTACTCGGCCAGGCACTGAGCGGCTACGAGGTGGCGTAGATACCGGCGGCGTACCTGCCGATGGAGCCGACGAGCATCGCCAGGTACAGAGAGTCGGCGAACCGCCCGAACCGGCGCAGGCCCATCGGCCTAAGCCGTGCACTACCTCGCCCCCGGCTCGACAACCGCCGGACGAAGGGCACGCGCCGACACCGTTCGCCGTCCCGCACACCGCACGCACTCGCACAGCGGGTACCGACCCGGATCGGAGAGGATCGCTACCGGGTCACCCTCACGCACCACGGATTCCTGCGCCCACGTCCGCCCCGAATCTTTCGAAACCCGAAGTGTCATGAGTACGCGCGGTTCGTTGTCGCCCAGGCCCCGGATCACAGCGCCCTCCAGGACGAGGACGTCACCAGATCGCCGTTCTCAACCATGCCGCTTGCCTCTCTCTCGGGGCCGCCGGGGCCCGGATTGGTGCGGTGAGCCGTGCATGAAGAGGATCGCCCCGGAGCCAAGCTCAGCCGATGACCGGCGGGTATTACCTAGGCGGTAATACGCTTTCTGGTTAGGCGATTTGAGGATCTGCCCGGCTACGCTCCCGACGAAGGCTGTGCCATGATGACCCGTCCCGGCCCCACCCAAGGCCCTCTGCTGTCCGCCGACCTGCTTGCGCGCGATGACCTCCGCCTGGCACTCGTAGAGCACGACTTCGCGGCCGCGTTTCGGCTGGTCAAGAAGTACGGCGGTTTGTCTCAGAACCGGATCGCATCAGCCTGCCAACTGACCCCAGGCAAGGTCTCAACGATCACGTCCGGCAGTCAGAAGGTCACGTCGTTCGAAGTGATCGCGCGCATTGCGGACGGATTGGGCATCCCCGGCCATCTCGTCGGCTTGGCAGCACGCTCATGGGAGGGACACAGCCCCGCAGGGCCGGAGAGTGCTTACGACGCCCCGCCGGCCGATGACGTGCCCTGGCACCCGGAGGTGACGACAGCCCTTGCCGCACAACTCACCGGAACCGATCTCGCCATGGACAGACGCACCGCCGCTCGACTCATCACCGCAGCCGCGTTGACCGGGACGACGCTGCTCGACCCTCTCGAAGGCTGGTTGGCTGAACCGGCCCGAGGGGACGAACGCCGCCGACCGGGCCGACTCGGCACGCACGATGTTGCCCAGCTTGAACAGACCGCAGTCGCGTTCCGTCGTTGGGACCATCAGTTCGGCGGGGGCCTTCGTGCCAAGGCTGTCTTGGGTCAACTCAACGACACCGCCACCGCACTTGGAGACCGCCAGTCGCCCGAGGTCGAGCGGGGGCTCTACCGGGTGATGGCCCAGCTGTCAGGAACCGCCGCCACCATGGCTTGGGACTCAGGTCGTCAGCGGCGCGCACAGGACTACTACCGGCTGGCACTCCGTGCGGCGCACGCGGGCGACGACATCCCATTCGGTGCGAACGTGCTGGCCGGGATGGCCCGCCAGATGCTCTGCACCGACCGTCCCACGGACGCCCTCGAACTGGTTCGGCTTGCGCAGGACGGTAGTCGCGGACTGAGCGGCCCACGTGTGCGGGCCATGCTGCACACCCGGGAAGCATGGGCGTACGCGGCGATGGGACGAGTAGCGGCATTCCGACGTGCGACCGGCCAGGCCGAGGAGGAACTGGCGTCAGCCGGGCCGCAGGAGGAGGAGCCGCATTGGATCGGCTACTTCGACCATGCCGAACTCTCTGGAGTAACCGGCGGCCGGTTGCTCGACCTGGCCCGCGCCGATCCACGCAGCCACTCGGAATCCGCCTCCGAGCACATCCGGACCGCGCTGGACGCGCGCGGCACCGAGGCCGGCCGATCCCACGCACTCGACCGGATCGGACTGGCGGAGACCCGGTTTATCGCGGGCGACCTCACCGGCGCCGTGGAGGAGACCCGACGGGCAGTCGAAGCCGCATCGCTCACCCGGTCCAGCCGGGTCCGAACACAGCTGGGAGCGCTGTACCAGTACACCGTTGGTCGCTCGGAGAGCAGGGCCGTCCGGGAGGCCCGCGATAGCATCCGCGAGCTACTGGCGAACTGACCCGAAGGGGGACGGCATGACCGTAATCGCGGTGACCGGCCACATGGACCTCACCGAGGAGAGCGTGCCGCTGGTCCGTGAAGCGCTGGTGACGCTGCTCGGTCCGTACGTCGAAGAGGGGCTGACCGGGGTTTCCTGCATCGCGAAGGGAGCGGACGCCCTGTTCGCCGACGCGGTTCTGTCTCTCGGCGGTCAGCTGATCGTCGTCGTGCCGTCCCAGGACTACCGGGAGGCCAAGGTGAAGTCCGACTACGTGGCCGAGTTCGACCGCCTCCGCCAGGCCGCCGCCGAAGTGGCCGTGATGCCGTACGTCGAGGCGAACCGGGAAGCGTACGAGGCCGCAAACAGCGAACTCCTCCGCCGGGCGGACAAGCTCGTCGCCGTATGGGACGGTCGGCCGGGCAACGGACGGGGCGGGACCGCCGACACAGTAGCGGAGGCCCGCGGGAACGGACTGCCGGTTGAGGTCGTCTGGCCTGAGGGCACCTCCCGGAAGGGCTAAGACGTAGAAGGCCCCGGTTCCAAGTTGCGGAACCGGGGGCTGTGTGCTGAAGAACGATCTATCGTCAGAGCATCAGGCCCCAGTCAGAAGCGACCAGGACCCGGCCGCACGCTTACGCCGCGGCGCTACGGCCAGCCCGGCCTTCCCCGTACTCAGTGCGAGTAGGCGGCGAGCGAGATGCCGACGTAGTGGGCGACGAAGGCGGCCAGGGTCAGCGAGTGGAAGACCTCGTGGAAGCCGAAGAAGCGGGGGGAGGGGTTGGGCCGCTTCATGCCGTAGATGACCCCGCCCGCGCTGTAGAGGAGGCCGCCGACGATCACCAGGACCAGGACGGCGATGCCGCCGGTGCGCATGAAGTCGGGCAGGAAGAAGACCGCCGCCCAGCCCATGGCGATGTAGCAGGGGGTGTAGAGCCAGCGCGGGGCGCCGACCCAGAAGACGCGGAAGGCGATGCCGGCGGCGGCGGCGATCCACACCGCCCACAGCAGGGTCCGCCCGGTGGAGGGCGGGAGCAGCAGGACGGTCAGCGGTGTGTAGGTACCCGCGATGATCAGGAAGATGTTGGCGTGGTCGAGCCGGCGCAGGATGGCCTCGCCGCGCGGCCCCCAGGTGCCCCGGTGGTAGACGGCGCTCACGCCGAAGAGCAGGCAGGCCGTGAGGATGTAGACCCCGCAGGCCACCCGTGCCCGGGTCGAGTCGGTGAAGGCCATGAGCACCAGGCCGGCGACGACCACGGCGGGGAACATCCCGAGGTGCAGCCAGCCGCGCAGCAGCGGCTTCTCCTCCAGGGCGGTCTCGGCCGCCTCCAGGGCCTCGACTACCGGTGTGGCCTCGGCGGCCGGGACGGCGGCGGGGTCAGAAGTCATGGGCGCCATGCTACCTACGGGTCCGTAGGTTTCCGTCAGTCGCCTTTACGGAAGATTGACGGACGTGGCAATGCTCACGTGAGAGGCCCTCTGGACATATGCGCACATCCACCGGATGATCAGATGAGTGCGGTCGGCACCGGATGAGCGGAGCGCGAAGCGTCCGGGTCGCAGCCCCCACGGGGCAAACACCAAACACACCCCTCAACAAGGAGCAATCGTGGCGCGCGACAACGCGGCTCCCACCATCCCGACGACTCACCAGGAGCTGATCTCCTGGGTGGACGAGATCGCAGCCCTCACTCAGCCGGACCGCGTCGTCTGGTGCGACGGCTCCGAGGGCGAGTACGAGCGCCTGTGCGAGGAGCTCGTCGCCAAGGGAACGTTCAAGAAGCTCGACGAGACGAAGCGCCCGAACTCGTACTACGCCGCCTCCGACCCCTCCGACGTCGCGCGCGTCGAGGACCGGACCTTCATCTGCTCCGAGAAGGAGGAGGACGCGGGCCCGACCAACCACTGGAAGGCTCCTTCCGAGATGAAGGAGATCTTCGCGGGGCAGGAAGGTGTCTTCCGCGGCTCGATGAAGGGCCGGACGATGTACGTCGTCCCGTTCTGCATGGGCCCCCTCGGCTCCGAGCTCTCCGCGATCGGCGTCGAGATCACCGACTCCGCCTACGTCGCCGTCGCCATGCGCACCATGACCCGCATGGGCAAGCCCGTCCTGGACGAGCTCGGCACCGACGGGTTCTTCGTCAAGGCCGTCCACACCCTCGGCGCTCCGCTCGCCGAGGGCCAGGAGGACGTGCCGTGGCCGTGCAACACCACCAAGTACATCTCGCACTTCCCGGAGAGCCGCGAGATCTGGTCCTACGGATCCGGCTACGGCGGCAACGCGCTGCTCGGCAAGAAGTGCTACGCCCTGCGCATCGCGTCCGTCATGGCCCGCGACGAGGGCTGGCTCGCCGAGCACATGCTGATCCTGAAGCTCACCCCGCCGAAGGGCGAGGGCGAGACCACGTACGTCGCCGCCGCGTTCCCGTCCGCCTGCGGCAAGACCAACCTGGCCATGCTGGAGCCCACGATCTCCGGCTGGACGGTCGAGACCATCGGCGACGACATCGCCTGGATGCGCTTCGGCGAGGACGGTCGCCTGTACGCGATCAACCCCGAGGCCGGCTTCTTCGGCGTCGCGCCCGGCACCGGCGAGCACACCAACGCCAACGCCATGAAGACCATGTACGCGAATACCGTCTTCACCAACGTCGCGCTCACCGACGACGGCGACGTGTGGTGGGAGGGCATGACCGAAGAGGCGCCGGGGCACCTCATCGACTGGAAGGGCAACGACTGGACTCCGGACTCGGAGACCCCGGCCGCCCACCCCAACGCCCGCTTCGCCGTCCCGGCCTCCCAGTGCCCGACGATCGCCCCCGAGTGGGAGGACCCCAAGGGCGTCCCGATCTCCGCGATCCTCTTCGGCGGCCGCCGCGCCTCCGCCGTGCCGCTGGTCACCGAGTCCTTCGACTGGAACCACGGCGTCTTCATCGGCTCGAACATCGCCTCCGAGAAGACCGCCGCCGCCGAGGGCAAGGTCGGCGAGCTGCGCCGCGACCCCTTCGCCATGCTGCCGTTCTGCGGCTACAACATGGGCGACTACATGGCCCACTGGGTCAAGGTGGCCGCGGACAAGGACCAGGCGAAGCTCCCGAAGATCTACTACGTGAACTGGTTCCGCAAGAACGACGCGGGCAAGTTCGTGTGGCCCGGCTTCGGCGAGAACAGCCGCGTCCTGAAGTGGATCGTCGGCCGCCTCGACGGCACCGCCGAGGGTGTCGAGACCCCCATCGGCATCCTGCCGACCAAGGACTCCCTCGACCTCGACGGCCTGGACCTCCCGGCCGCGGACCTCGACTTCCTCCTCACGGTCGACAAGGAGGTCTGGCGCGAGGAGGCCGCCCTGGTCCCCGAGCACCTGAACACCTACGGCGACCACACGCCGAAGGAGCTGTGGGACCAGTACCACGCGCTCGTCGAGCGCCTGGGCTGAGAGCCCGAGCCCGGTAGCACCGGGCCAATGAACGTGGGAGCCCCCGACCAAGCGGCGCCCACCGCTGTGGGAGCCCCCGACCAAGCGGTTCCCACCGCTGCACCGGCCTGTCTTCAGGAGCGTCCGCGCTCCTCCAGATAGGCCGTGTGCGTCTGCTGACGGCGGGCCTCTGCTTCGCGGAGGTCCGCCGTCACGCTTTCCGCCTCCTCGAACAGCAGGTCCAGCTGCCGCTCCAGGTGGCGCTCCGGGGACTCCCCGCCCGGCGTCAGGCGGTTCCACCAGCGGGTCCGGTTGTACGTGTCCACGCACTCGGGCACGTCCCGCCGGATCGCCCGGGACAGCGCGTGCACCGCCTCCGGCTCGGTGACCAGGACCTCGGCCACCCACCCCGGCTCTAGCAGCGCCCCGTACAGCTCCAGCAGGCCGGCCCGTCGGCTCCCGGCCGCCGCCGGCAGCTCCACCTCGCCCAGGTACTCCCGCAGCCGCGCGAAGTCCGCGCGCAGCGCGTCGTAAGCCTCGCTCGGATCGAACGGAGGCGGCGCCACCCGCTCCGGCGGGGCGATCAGCGCGCCCGCGCCGTACAGCCCCGCCACCACCACCGGCCAGTACGCGCCGGCCACCCCGGCGAGGGTGAGGCCGAGGCCCGCCACGCCACAGGCGGAGCCGGTCAGGTTCTTCCTCGACTCCAGGTAGCCGAGCACCCGGCCGGTCACACCGCCGCCCCTGCTGCCGCCCCTATTGGTAGCCACGGATCTCCTCGAAGGCTCCGGCCAGCGAACCTCCCCCGGCTACCGCTGGGGGGACCCCCACGCCGGTGGCGTCGAAGAGCCGCCCGCCGGTCAGTTCGGTGATGTGGGTGAGCTCCTTGCGGTCCGAGTCCCCGAACAGCACCGCGAAGACCGGCGTCTGCTTCTGCGCCTCGGGCAGGGCCGCGTAGAAGGAGTCGAAGTGCCTGGCCCCGACGCCCTCGGTGTTCTCCCCGTCCGTCATCAGCACGATCGAGGTGAACGCGTCCCCGCCGCCCTTGCCGAGGTGCTGGTAGGCCGCCTCCAGGCTGCCGTAGACCGCCGTGCCCCCGTCCGGCTCCAGCGACTTCACGTCGCCGCGGATCGCGTCCAGGGCCGGCCCCGGATTGCCGGGCTCGACGACGTGCGTGCGCACCTTCTTCACCTTGGACCCGAAGGGCAGCAACGTCACCTCCTCACGGTCCCGGAACCGCTGCCCCGTGCCCGAACTCCCGCTGCCCGTCAGATCGGTGAGCGCCGACTTCAGCCGCCCGATGCGGTCCTCCTCGCTCATCGAACCCGAGGTGTCCAGCACGTACACCGTCCGCGAGGGCCGGCGCAGCTCGTTCTCGTACGAGGCCAGCAGCCCGTCCGCGACCGAACGCGAGCCCGGGAAGGGCAGCTCGTGCCGCTTCTCCGGGTCCAGCCCGGCGGCCGGCGTCACCCCGGCCGCTACCGGCCGGCGGAAGGTCTGCTCGGTGATCGCCTTCTGCGCCTCGGGGCCGCGCAGGTAGTCCGTCAGCGCCCGCCCCGCATCGCGGGCCCCTTCCGGGGCGGAGGTCAGCAGGGTCAGCGGGTAGTGCGCCGTGACCACGCCGTCGCGCGGCCGGATCACCGTCAGCGGCGCCTTCACGTCCTTCGCGTCCCTGTTCATGGACAGCAGCACCGACTCGTAGTTCACCAGCGCGTCCACGTCAGCGCGCTTGCCGTACGCGGTCGCCAGCCAGCCGGAGGAACCCGAAGTCAGCTTCTGCCCGGCGAAGAACTCCTTGAGCTTGGGCCGGGCCGTCTTCACGTCGGCCTCGCTCAGCGCCGCCTGCGCGCCCGACAGCCCCGACGCCACCGAGACCAGGGCGGAGAAACCGGAGTTGGAGCGCACCGGGTCCGTCATCCCGTACGTCAGCTTCCCGCCGGCCACCGCCTCGTGCACCGCGGACCAGGTCACCTCGCCGGGCTTCCAGCCCAGCCGGGCCAGCGCCTGCGGCTTCACGCCGATGGCCACCGGCGAGGACATCACCGGGGTCTCGCTGGACAGCTTCCCGGCGGCCTCGGGCCGCAGCCGCAGGTAGTCGTTGGAGGACAGCCAGATCGCGTCGTACTTCCCGTCGGCCTTGCCCGAGGCGATCTGCTCGACCGCGTCGAGGGTCCCGGACGCGGTCAGGTCGACCGTGACCCCGGTGGCCGCCTTCGCGGCCTTCAGCACGGGCTCCATGTCGGAGAGCTCACTGGACGCCAGCACCCGCAGGTGGCCCTCCCTGTACTTCGACTCCGCAGGCTCGGCCGGGCCCTCGGAGGTGCAGGCCGTCGCCGTGGCGAGCGTGGCGAGTGCGATCAGCGCACCGATCCAGCCCCGCCTCACCGGGCACCGCCTTCGAGCGCACCGGCGGTGCGGGTCCGGGCCAGGTACGCCGAGGCGGTCTGCAGCTCCCCGGCGAGGGACTCCACGGTCGCGGCCATGTTGTCCGTGGCCTGCACCCTGAAGGTGTCGATCGCGTCGAGCGTCTTGTAGATCTGGGCGAAGGCCGTCCGCAGCGTCTCCGCCCCCACCGCCGGATCGGCCGCGATCCGCTGGATCTCGCCGCTCTGCGTGGACAGCATCTCCGCATTGCCCCGGATCAGGTCCTCGGTGGTCCCCTTCAGGGCGTTGACCTGCTCGATCACCGTGCGCTGGTTGTCGAGGGCCGCGGCCAGCATGACCGCGATCCGCAGCGCCGAGACGGTGGTGGTGGCCGCCCGGTCCACGCCCTTGACCAGCTCGTCGTTGTTGCGCCGGACCACGTCCATCGCCAGGTAGCCCTGCGCGCAGACGGCCAGCTGCGTCAGCAGGTCCTGGTGCTTCTGCCGGACCGGGAAGAGAACGTCCGCGCGCAGCGCGTCGGCCGCCTGTGGGTCGGTGTGCTCCGCCTCGGCGATCCGCTGCTCGACGGCCCCGTCCAGGGCCTCGGTGAGGACGGCGTACTCCTGGAGCTTGCCCATGGTCTCCCACAGGCGGGCCCGCTCGGTGTGCAGGGCCGCGTTGTCGCGGCGCAGCTCGTCCTGGCCGCTGCGCAGCGAGCCCACGATCTTGTTGAGGGTGGCCTGCGAGGAGGCGTACTTCGCCACGTGGTCGCGGAACCTGTTGCCGCCCGGCAGTTTCGCCAGCAGCTTGCCGAGCCCCTTGCCGGGAGTGTCCCGCGGGTCGAGGTCCTCGACGGTGCGGCGCAGTTCGACGAGGGAGCCCGAGACGCGGGCCTGGGCGTCGCCGCCGCCGTCCGCGCCGAGGGAGCGTACGGTCCGCTCCAGCATCCGGTTGGACTGCTGGGAGGCGCTGCGCATGTCGGCCGCGCCGAGCCCGGCGATCTCGCCGATGCGGTGCGCGAACTCGGGGGAGCGGGTGTCGATCCCGGCGAGCGAGCCGACGTACTCGCCGGCCCGGCGGGCCATCTCGTCGCGTACGCCGTCCTGCAGTGGGACCAGCCCGGCGGCCTGCTCGCGGCGGACGGGCGGGACCGGCTCGGGCGCGCTGAGGACGAACGTGCCGTCCTCGGGAGGTGTCAGTGTCATGGTGTGGGCCCCTCACTCTTGGCGCGCTGGGCGAGCGCCATGAGGATCTTGACGGTGGGTGTGCCGACCTGGCGGATCCCGGTCAGCCCAGGGTTGAGGTAGCCGGCGTGCGGTGCGGTCGCGGCGGTGAACTCGGGCACGCCGTCCTGGGGGCGGAACCCGCGTTGGACGGCCAGCTCGCGCAGCCTCGGATCGGTGGCGAGGAGGGTGCCCAGCTCCTTCGCCTGCCCGGTGAGCGGGACGAAGGTGTGCGCCGTGTTGACGGTGGTGTCCGGGTAGAGCACGACCATGTCGCCGGGGTCCTGGTGCTGGAGCAGCAGGGAGGCCACCTGGGACTCGTACACCAGGATCAGCGGTTCGCCGCTGCCGCTGATGAAGGCCCGGAACGGGTCGTCGGTGCTCTGTTCGAGGGCGCCCTGGACGGAGATCAGCTTGCGCATCAGCGGTGCGGTGCGTTCGATCCCGGCGTCGTCGGCGACCACGCTGTTGGCGTTCGCGACGTTGGAGGTTGCCGCGAGGAAGAGGGCGCCGGAGTTGGAGGAGGCCGGGTCGGTGGTCTTGATGAACAGCGTGCCGGTCAGCTCGGTGTGGGCGGAGGAACCGGGCAGTTGCTGCCACGTGCGGTCCTCGGCGGCGGCCTTGAGGAAGGGGCCCATGAGCAGGGTCCCGAGGTTCTTGCCGGTCATCTTGGCGAGGCCGTTGCCGGCCAGCACCTTGGCGGCGTTGGCGCGGGCGATGACCACGAGCGGGGAGTAGAAGGGCTTGGTCTCCTGGGCGCCCTTGAGCCCGGCGGCGGCCGCGACCTCCTTGGCGGGTTCACTGCTGCTGGGGAAGGCGAAGTCGAACTCCTTGAGGGCGAGTTGGTCCATCGCCCAGGAGCCCGAGGTCTCCGTCTTCACGGTGTAGCCCTTGTCTGCAAGGGCCTTGACGACGTCGGGGTCGCGGAAGAATTCGGACTTCTCCGAGCCGATGACGCCACGCACGGTCTTCGTTGCCGTGGTTTCTGGGTGATCCTGCCCCTGGAAGGCGACGACGTAGAGCACGCCGCCGATCAGGAGGAGGCCCAGGACGATTCCTAGGATGCGTCTCACGGGTGCAGCGTGCTCGCGGAAACCCACATTCCGCGATGAGTTGAATGAACGTCAGGTGTCCAGGCGGTCCCACTTCGAAATGCTGTGTGAGCCCGTGGGTGCTGGTGGGCGGGGTGGTGGCCCGGGAGGATCGGGGCATGGGCGTGAGCGCGTTGAAGTGGCAGGGCTGGCTGGTCGGCCTGGTGACGCTGGCCGGGCTGCTGGTGTTCGCCCCGCTGGGCCTGTACGTGTGGGCGAGCGGCGGCGACCCTCCCGAGGCGCCGCCCCGGGCGGCCCTGGAGGACGTACGGGTCACCGGGTGCCGAATCGATCCGGCGAGCCGGCGGGTAATGGCCGCGGTGGAGGCGGCGGGGCGGGCCGAGGGTCCCGGCGCGTACGTCGTCACGGTGGAGTTCCGCGACGGCGCCGAACCGGACCCGGAGCGCCGGGCCGCCCAGGCGCTGCTGAGGATCCCGGGCGTGGCCCCGGGCGCGACCGAGCACGGGGAGGCGGTCGGCCCGGTGTGGCCGCTGGCGACGGTGCCGTGGTGCGGGGTCGCGGGCGCCGAGTTCGCACGGACGCCCGACACGCCCTGACGCCCCCGCAGGTGGTTCGCGTCAGCGGCGTGCGTCACCGGCCCGCGCCGGGCGGCGCGGGCCGGTGTGCGCGCTCAAGGGGTCACTTGACCTTGACGACGACGGTGCCGCACACCTTGTCGGCGAAGGTCTGCTTCTTGGCGTCCCACAGCGGCCACAGCCAGCCGATGTAGCAGGGGATGCCGTCCAGCATGTGCGCCAGCTTGCGCACGAAGGCCATGCCGAAGCCGAGGGTCGCGCCGTCGGCCTCGCGGTGCAGGCTGATCCCGACGACCTTCTTGCCGGTCGTCTGGCCGGTGGTGCCCTCCTTGTGGAGCTGGAAGAGGCCCATGCCGATGGCGTACAGGAAGCCGACGAGGCTGAGCACACCGGCCGCCACGGAGTCGGAGTCGCCGCCGGCGACGGCCGCGCCGATGCCGATCACCGCGTACATCGGGCCGGCGATGATCAGCGCGTCGAGCAGGTACGCGCCGACGCGCAGACCCCAGTGGGCCAGCGGCGGCATGCCCGCGCCCGGCATCCCCGGCATCCCCGGCTGCGGGTACGCGCCGTAGGCCGGCGGCGGAGGCGTCTGCTGCGGGTAGCCGTACTGCGGAGCCGCGCCCTGCGGGGGCTGCTGCGGGTAGCCGTACTGCGGGGGGACTCCCTGCGGGGCCTGCTGCGGGTAGCCGGGCTGGCCCTGCGGGGGCTGCTGGCCGTAGGGGTTGTTCGGGTCGCCGAAGCTCATCGGTGAAGTCTCTCCAGGCTGCTGAAACGGGGACGAAGCGGCGTGGAGGAGATGGTTGCGAGCGGCCTCCCCCGTGCTGCCGCGAACTTTCAGCCCTCATCGTGTTCGGAGCACTGGATTCTGTCCAATTCCCGCCCCTGCAGCGGCCCGCGGAAGGAGCCGCGGTGCGTGCCGCGCGAGGGCGGCCGACACCGGGGTGTGGCACCCGGTCCGGAGCCTCCGCGGCCCCGGACCGGGGCCGTCTAGAGGGCGCCGGCCAGGTCCGCGGACTTCAGGGCGGCGGCGTGCGCGTCCATGCGCTCGGCGGCGAGGATCGCGACGGTGGTGTCGGCGCGGGAGGCGGCGACGAGGAGCGCGCGGGCGGCGAGGTCGTGCGCGCGCTGGTGCAGCGCGGCGACGTCCGCGGCGGGGCGCCGCTGCGCACGCGCGGGCTGGGACCCGCGCAGCCGGGTGACCTGGACGGCGATCTCGGCGGCGGCCTCGTCGAGCCCGAGCTCGTCGGTGACGGCGAGCAGGGCCGCGAGGTGGCCGGCGAGCTGGGTGTCCAGGGCTTCGCCGCGGCTGCTGCGCGGGTAGTCGGACGGGGCGGCGCCCATGCGGTGGACGACCGACTTGGTGCGGATCGGCTCGTACATGAGGTGGCCTCCTGCGTGGTCAGGAGACCATCCTACATTGGATTGGTTCTAAAGTTGAGCTGGATCCTGTTGTTGGTCGTCGTTGTCCGCCGTCAGAGCTGGCTGTAGCCGTCGAGGAAGTTCCCGATCCGCGTCACGGCATCGGCCAGATCCGTGGCGTTCGGCAGGGTCACGATCCGGAAGTGGTCGGGCTCGGGCCAGTTGAAGCCCGTGCCGTGCACGACCATGATCTTCTCGGCCCGCAGCAGGTCGAGGACCATCTGCCGGTCGTCCTTGATCTTGTAGACGGACGGGTCCAGCCGCGGGAAGGCGTACAGCGCGCCCTTCGGCTTCACGCAGGTGACGCCCGGGATCTGGGTGAGCAGGTCGTACGCGACGTCGCGCTGTTCCAGGATCCGCCCGCCGGGCAGGACCAGGTCCTCGATCGACTGCCGGCCGCCGAGCGCGGTGGCCACGGCGTGCTGCGAGGGCATGTTCGCGCACAGGCGCATGTTCGCGAGGATCGTGAGGCCCTCGATGTAGCAGGAAGCGTGCTTCTTCGGGCCGCAGACCGCCATCCAGCCGGCCCGGTAGCCGGCGACGCGGTAGTTCTTCGAGAGCCCGTTGAAGGTCAGCGTCAGCAGGTCGGGGGCGATGGCGGCGGTGTTGGTGTGCGTGACGCCGTCGTAGAGGATCCGGTCGTAGATCTCGTCCGAGCAGACGACCAGGTTGTGGCGGCGGGCGATGTCCGTCAGCCCGCGCAGCATCTCGTCGTCGTAGACGGCGCCGGTCGGGTTGTTCGGGTTGATGATCACGATCGCCTTGGTGCGGTCGGTGACCTTGCGCTCGATGTCGGCGAGGTCCGGCATCCAGTCGGCCTGCTCGTCGCAGCGGTAGTGCACGGCCGTGCCGCCGGCGAGCGAGACGGACGCGGTCCACAGCGGGTAGTCCGGCGCCGGGACCAGTACCTCGTCACCGTCGTCGAGCATTGCCTGCATCGACATCTGGATCAGTTCGGAGGCGCCGTTGCCGAGATAGATGTCCTCGACGTCCAGGTCGATGCCCTTGGTCTGGTAGTGCTGCATGACCGCGCGGCGCGCGGAGAGCAGCCCCTTCGCGTCACCGTAACCGTGGGCGTTGCCCAGGTTGCGGAGCATGTCCTCAAGGATCTCCGGCGGGCAGTCGAAGCCGAAGGCCGCGGGGTTGCCGGTGTTGAGCTTGAGGATGCGATGACCTGCTGCTTCGAGCCGCATGGCCTCTTCGAGCACGGGCCCGCGGATCTCGTAGCAGACATTGGCGAGTTTGGTTGACTGGATCACCTGCATGACGGGAGCTTACGGGCCCGCGAGCAGGCATGACGCGGCTTTTCGAAGAGAGACTCGAAGAGCAATATGTCCCATTTCGGGCAATGGGTGGGTGGTGGCGCGGTCCCCCCTTGGAATCCGGGGCCGCGCCCGCGTTCCGGCCTGCGGAATGGGTGGGTGCGGACCGCGCCGAAGTGGGGGATGTTGCGCTCGTCACCTCGGGAAACGGCCGGGAACCGAGGGTGACTGAGTACGCCGCATGAGTACGCGCACTCATGCGGCGCCGCGCGGGTGCCGTGAGGCTGGGCGCATGAACCAGGGCGAGTGGAAGCCGGCGGACTACCGCCGGGGCACGGAGCGTGTGGGCACGGCGATCGTGGCCGTGGCGGGCGCCCTCATGGCGGCAGGGGCGGTCTTGATGGTGCTGCTCTTCCTGGTGTACCTGAACAGCGGCTACTGAGGGGCGCGAGCAGTGGAGTTCGTAGTCGGTGACATGGCGATCACCACGGTCGGCACGGACGGCGACGACCGGGCGATCGAGTTCCTGGTCAGAGCGGAAGGAGCCGCGGAGGAAGGGCACTTCGCGATCTTCCGCGAGCACGACGAGGGCTGGGAGTCCGCCCGGATCACCATCGCCCCGGAGTCGGCCGCGATCCCGGTGGCGGCGGTGGAGTGGGCGGTGGAATTCGCGCGCGAGTACCTGTGAGGGGCGGCGGTGCGGCGGGGTGGCCGGGCCGGGCGGGGGCTCCCGTCCGGCCCGGCCCGCGTTGTCAGTGGTCCCGCGTAGCGTTCGGGACATGAAGCCGCTCAGGATTATCGCCGGGGACGCGACGAGTCCCCAGGCCAAGGGGCCCAAGGTCATAGCCCATGTCTGCAATGACCTCGGCGGGTGGGGGAAGGGCTTCGTGCTGGCCGTCTCGAAGCGGTGGCCCGAGCCCGAGGCGGCGTACCGGGCCTGGCACCGGGGGCGCGGCGGGAACGACTTCGGGCTCGGCGCCGTGCAGGTGGTGCGGGTGAAGCCCGATGTGTGGGTGGCCAACATGGTCGGGCAGCGCGGGATGCGCACCGGGAGCGGGGGGCCGCCGATCCGCTACGACGCCGTCCGGCGCTGCCTCGGCGCGCTGGCCGATCACGCCGTCGACCTGGGCGCCGGTGTCCACATGCCGCGCATCGGGTGCGGGCTCGCGGGCGGCGCCTGGTCGCGCATCGAGCCGCTGATCACCGACGCGCTGTGCGCACGGGACGTGGAGGTGACCGTCTATGACCACCGGTGAGCCGGATGCGCCCGCGGTCGGGTCGTGGGCGGGCGCGGGGGCGGTGCACGAGGATCTCCTCGTGGCGAAGGCGCTGGTCTACGACCGGTGCGGGTTCACGTGTTCCCGGCCGGTCGCCGAGGCGGAGAGCGCCGAGTACGGGGCGTACGAGTTCACCCTGGACGGGCTGCGTGTGACCTTCCGCGCGGCCAGGACGACCCCGACGAAGGCCGGGCAGTTCGTCACGGTGTGGAAGCGGTCCGACGCCGGGCCGATCCGGCCGTTCGACGTGGGGGACCCGGTCGACCTCGTCGTGGTCAGTGCCAGGGACGGAGACCGTTTCGGGCAGTTCGTGTTCCCCCGCGACGTGCTCCGTGCGCGCGGCATCCTGTCCGTGAACGGGGCCGGCGGGAAGCGCGCCTTCCGGGTGTACCCGCCGTGGGTCGCGGTGGAGAGCCGGCAGGCCCGGGGAACGCAGGCGTGGCAGGCCGCATGCTTCCTGGACGTGGGTACGGGCACCGCGATCGACCTCGCCCGGGCCCGGGCCCTGCACCACCCGGCCTAGACATCGGTGTCGGCGACGGGGCCGGGCGGGGCGCGCGTGGCACGATCGCGGCATGGAGTACCGGTACGCCACCGAGGCCGACGCGCCCGCCATGGCCGAGCTCTTCGCCGCCAACCACCACGACGCCCTGACGGAGCGGCAACGGGCGGAGCAGGGGTTCGTGCAGGGCCGCTTCGACGCCGGCGTCCTGCGGGCGATGGCCCGGGCCGGGGAGCTGCTGGTCGCGGACGACCGCGGCCGGGTCGCCGGCCTGCTCGCCCTGTCGGTCGCCGCGGATCTGGCCGATCCGTCGCCGCCGGTCGCGGGGCTGCTCCGGGCCCAGGACGCCCTGGAGTGGGAGGGGCACCCGCTCGCCGAGGCGCGGTGGCTGCTCTACGGGCCGGTCGTGGTCGATGCCGCGTACCGGGGGCGGGGTGTGGCCCGGGCCCTGTTCACCATGGCCGTGGCGGCGGCCTCGGAGCGGGCCGACGTCGTGGTGGCGTTCATCGAAGCCGGCAACGTGCCGTCCTGGAGGGTGCACGTCGACGGCTTCGGCATGACCCCGCTGGGCGACTACGTCGCGGGCGGGCGCACGTACAGCGCGGTCGCCGCGTCGACCACCTAGGGTCCGGCGTCGGCACGCGCTGCGAGCGCGCCACGCCGAGCGATCTTGGAGGATCGATTCGTCCCGTTCCGTCCTCCTAGGGTCGTGCTTCGCATGCCCCAGCCTCCCTCGGAAGGAATCCCTCCCATGAAGCTCCGCAACGCCGCGGCCGCTGCCGTGGCCGCGTTCGCCCTGACCCTGTCGCTGTCCGGGTCGGCGCTGGCCGCCACGGGCGACTTCTCCTACAAGTACGTCGACGGCCTCGGGCACGAGCAGAAGATCGTGCTGCACGACCCGCACAGCGGCAAGTGCGTCAACCTGTACGCCGTCGGCTCCGACGAGGTGCAGCCCGGCTACGGCCCGCACAACCAGACCGACGCCGCGGTGATCGTCTACAAGGGGGCGAACTGCACGGGCCCCGAGTACCGGCTGCGGGCGAACGGCAACCCGGCCCGCGACGACCTCGAGGTGCGCTCGGTGACGTTCGACGCCGCGGTCTAGGGCCCCTCCCGCCCTCCCGTCGTCGTCGGAAACCGGTCGCGTACGCGATCCGTACGCGCTACCCCTCCAGGATCACCAGAGGGATCTCGCGCGGCCGGGCGGCCCTCTGGTCGTCCTCGAACGGGGGCCAGAGGGCCGTCATCATGTCCCAGTACGTCTCCCGCTCCTCGGGCGTGGCCGTGCGCGCCGTCGCCTTCACGGTGGCGGCCCCGACCTGCAGGCGGACCTCCGGGTGGGCCGTGAGGTTCCGGTACCAGTGGGGGTGGTCCGGGGCCCCGTGGCCGGCGGCCAGGACGATGAAGCGGCCCGCGTCCTCGCCGTAGATCAGCGGGGTGCGGACGGTGCGGCCGGTGGCACGGTCCACCGTGGTGAGCAGCAGGGTGGGAACGCCGTGCCACAGGTGCCCGTCGGCGCCCGCGGTGGTCACGTACGCGCGGACGTGGTCGAGCCGTGGGCCGGGTCGCGGGTCCGTGGGGTGTTCCCAGTCGACATCGAGTGCGTGCATTTACCTGTCCTTAGGGTTGTGGCCCCCTGGCGGCTAACGAGCATTAACGATTCTGGATGCGCACGACCCGTAGCGCACGGCTGCAGGTCTGGACCAAGCTCGTCGCATGGATCTGGAGCTGAGGCACCTCAAGATCGTCAGGGCCGTCGCCGACGCCGGGAGTCTGACCCGGGCCGCCACCATCCTCGGCCTCGCGCAGCCCGCGCTCAGTACGCAGCTGAAGCGGATCGAGCGGGTGCTGGGCGGGACGCTGTTCGTGCGCGGGCGGGAGGGCGTACGGGCCACCGCGCTCGGGGAGCTCGTACTGGAGCGGGCGCGGGTGCTGCTGCCCGCGGTGTGCGAGCTGCAGGAGGAGGCCCGGCGGTTCGCCCGGCAGGGGGCGGCGCACGGCCACCGGCTCGGCGGGACGCACGGCCCGCTGCTCGGCGGGCTCGTGGACCGGCTCGCCCGCGAGGCGCCCGGGGTGCCGGTGACCACGTACACCTCCTGGTCCGAGCGGGAGGTCGCCGGGAGCGTCGCCGACGGGCGCCTGGACTTCGCGCTGGTCGGGGTCTGCGGGGAGAGCGCCCCGCCCGAGCCGGGGCGCCTCGCCTGGATGGAGGTGGCGCGGGACCCCGTGCACGTGATGCTGGCCGAGGACCATCCGCTGGCCCTCGCCCCGCGCGGGGAGGCCGAGCTGGCCGAGCTGGCCGCCGAGGCATGGGCGGACGTACCGGGCGACGGGTGCTTCGGGGACTGCTTCGCCGCGGCCTGCGTACGGGCCGGGTTCACGCCCGCCTGTGTCTACGAGACCGACACCGCGTCGTGCGTGCACCTGGTGCAGGTCGGGCGGGCGGGCGGTCGGGCTGTGCCGGGCGACCTTCCCGGCGACCCCGGGGGTGGTCACGCGGCCGCTCGCCGGGACTCCGCTGGTGTGGCGGCACCTGCTGGGCTGGCATCCCGCCGGGCGGGCCGCCGCCCTGGCCGCGGATGTGCTGGAGCAGGCTCGGGCTGCGCATGCGGAGGCGTTGGGCAGGGCGGGCGGGGGCCTGCGGCCCGCGCTGCCGCGGTCCGCCGCTTAGTCCGCCGCCCGGCTGCGGCTTCGCTGCCGGGGCTCCGCCCCGGACCCCGCGCCTCAAACGCCGGCGGGACTGGAGGATCGGGGCTCCGCCCCGCGCCCCGCGCCTCAAACGCCGGCGGGGCTGGAGGATCGGGGCTCCGCCCCGCGCCCCGCGCCTCAAACGCCGGCGGGGCTGGAGGGTGCCCGGCGGGACTGGAGTGGTGCGGCAGGGCTGGAGGGTGCCCGGCGGGACTGAGTGGCCCGGCGGGACTGGAGTGGTGCGGCGGGGCTGGAGGGTGCCGGCGGGGCTGAGTGGTGCGGCGGGGCTGGAGGGTGCCGGCGGGGCTGAGTGGTGCGGCGGGGCTGGAGGGTGCGGATGCCCCCGGCGGGGCCGGGGGCGGTGGGCAGCCTTCGTGGCGGCCTGCTTACGGCAGGTAGCGCTCGATGACCTGCGGGCCCTCCTTCTCGATCAGCTTGCGTGCCTTCTCGACCCGCTCCGGAGTCGGGTCGTGGCCGGTCACCATCACGAGGTCCTCGGGGTCGTACGGCCGTTCCCCGCCCGTGAAGAGCCGGTCCGACCGTGTGGGCTGCTCGTCGGGTTCACTGACCATCGCGTACCTCCTACGGTTTCCCCTTCCCCTGGCCCCATGGTCCGACCACCGGCCCATGAACGCACTTCGGCCGCCGAGGCACCGCGGCCATAACGCCGGGGGAGGGGTCAACCGGCAGCTGCCGCAGGCCGGTTCGGATTTCTACGGTTTCCGCAGACCCCACCGGAAACCGAGGAGATCCCCATGCTCAAGCGACACGCCCGCGCGGCGTGTACCGCCCTGGCCGCCGCCGGGCTGCTGCTGGCCGGGACGAGCGGCGCCACCGCCGACTCCGCCCCCGCCGCCCCCTCGGCGGCGACGACCCTGCGCCCCGCCGACGCCCCGCCCGAGCTGCTCGCCGCCATGCAGCGCGACCTCGGCCTGACCCCCACGCAGGCCAAGGCCCGACTCGCACACGAGGCCGAGGCGGGGGCCACCGCCGCCCGGCTGCGGATGCGGCTCGGCGCCGCCTTCGCCGGGGCCTGGGTGGACGGGGTCGACGCCGCCACCCTCACCGTCGCCACCACCCGCGCCGCCGACACCGCCGCGATACGGGCCACCGGGGCCACGGCGAAACTCGTCGCCCGCACCCTGGCCGACCTGGACTCCGCCAAGGCCGCCCTGGACGGGGCGGCCACCGCCGACACCCCCGTGCGGTACGTCGACCCGCGCTCCAACACCCTCGTCGTCGAGGAGGCCGAGCCGGGAGCGGCCGCGCGGCTGCTGGCCGCCACCGGGACCGACGCGGCCCTGGTCACGGTGGTCCGTACGGCCGAGGCCCCGCGTCCCCTCTACGACCTGCGCGGCGGGGACGCCTACTACATGAACGGCAGCGGCCGCTGCTCCGTGGGCTTCCCGGTCACCAAGGGGACCGCCAACGGCTTCGCCACCGCCGGGCACTGCGGGCGCGCCGGCACCACCACCAGCGGCTTCAACCAGGTCGCGCAGGGTTCCTTCCAGGCCTCCGTCTTCCCCGGCAACGACATGGCCTGGGTGGCCGCCAACGCCCAGTGGGCCTCGACCCCGTACGTGAAGGGCAGCGGGGGTGCGAACGTACAGGTCACGGGCTCGGTGCTGCAGCCGGTCGGGGCCTCGGTGTGCCGTTCCGGCTCGACCACCGGCTGGCACTGCGGCACGATCCAGCAGCACAACACCAGCGTCACCTACCCCGAGGGCACCATCTCCGGCGTGACCCGTACGACGGTCTGCGCCGAGCCGGGCGACTCCGGCGGCTCCTACATCTCCGGGAGCCAGGCCCAGGGCGTGACCTCGGGCGGTTCCGGCAACTGCTCCAGCGGCGGGACCACCTTCTTCCAGCCGCTGAACCCGATCCTGTCGGCGTACGGACTGACCCTCAAGGTCACCGGCAGCGACCCGGGCCCCGGCCCCGGTGAGCCCGAGCCGGGAGGCACCTGGAAGGCGGGCACCGTCTACGCGGCCGGCGCCACCGTCACCCACGGCGGCGCGAGCTACCGCTGCATCCAGGGGCACCAGGCGCAGACGGGCTGGGAGCCACCGAACGTCCCGGCGCTCTGGCAGCGCCTGTAGCGAACGGGAGAATGCCGGTGCCGTGGCTGCCAAGGGGGGAGTCACGGCACCTCCGCGTGCGCGCGGGTCAGACGAGGACCGCGGCCAGCGTGCCGAGCGCGCCGAGCACGGTCAGCAGGCCGCAGATCGCGAGGTTCACCGTCCGGTGCTCCCAGAAGATGGCGACGAACTCCCGGATGGTGGCGCTCGGCCAGTAGTACTTCGCGGTGGGGGAGCCCAGAACCTGCCCGTTGACGCCGGTCTTGCGCGCCAGCATCGCGGCCCGGAAGGCGTGGAAGTTGTTGGTGACCACCACGCACCGGTAGGCCGGATCGTGCGCCTCCATGATCTCCCGGCTGAAGCGCATGTTCTCCTCGGTCGTGGTGGACCGGTCCTCCAGCACGATGTGCTCCGCCGGCACGCCCTCCGCGATCAGCCAGTCCGCCATCGCCCGGGCCTCCGCGACCTTCTCGTCCGAGCCCTTGCCGCCCGAGACGAGCAGCACCGGCGGCCGGCTGCCCCGGGCCAGCTGGCCCTCGTAGATCTGCTGTCCCTTGCGCAGGCGCGAGGCCAGCAGCGGCGGCACGCGGTCCCCGCTGATCAGGCCCGAGCCCAGCATGACCACGTGGTCGACGCCGCCGCGCACCTTGATCCGCCCGTAGAGGAAGGCGTAGCCGAGGAAGCAGAAGAAGACGAAGGAGACGTAGCCGGCCACCACGGTGAGCGTTCCGGCGATGGCGCCCAGAACGGGCGAGCCGACCACGCCGACGAGGATCAGCAAAGCGATCAGCGCGAAGATCGCGAGGCCCGCGAGCATCGACAGCAGGTTGGCCGGCCGCAGACCCTCCTTGCGGATCATGGTCACGCCGTTGCGGACGAGGAAGACGCCCAGCGCCAGGGTGCCGAACGCGGGCGAGGCGAAGGCGAGCACGACGACCGTGACGGCCGCCCAGGTGGGCAGCTTGCCCACCTGGAGGAACAGGGCGGAGCAGGCGCTGAGGAAGGTCAGCCCCAGGAGCACGGCGTTGCTGAAGCGGCGCCGGTCCTGCCGGACGCTTATGCAGAATGCGAGGAAGAGCAGGGCGGCGAGGGCGAAGGCGACCATGCCGCCCATCGTAGGTGCCGGATTTACCGAAGATCGAGTGCGGTGCGGCGCACGGAACGCCCGGCCAGCACGTCCGTCCGGCGCCCGTCGCGCATGACGAACCGCCCGTCGATCAGGACGTGCGGGATGCCGGTCGGCAGCACCCGCGGCTGCTCGTACGTGGAGCCGGCCGCGACCGTGCCGGGGTCGAAGAGGACGAGGTCCGCGCGGTGGCCGACGCGGACCAGGCCCCGGTCGGGCAGACGCAGGCGCGCTGCGGGGCGGCCGGCCAGGTGCGCCACGCACTCCTCCAGGGAGAGCAGGCCGAGTTCGCGGACGTAGTGGCCGAGGTAGTGCGGGAAGGTGCCGTAGGCGCGCGGGTGCGGTTTCGCGCCCTGGAGGATGCCGTCGGAGCCGCCGGTGTGGACGCGGTGGCGCATGATCGCCCGTACGTTCTCCTCGTGGCCGACGCGCTGGAGGACGGTCGGCGCGAGGCGGTCGTCCAGCAGCAGCCGGCGGGCGGCCTCCCAGCCGTCCAGGCGCGTGCCGACGTACGCGCCGAGGGCGGGATCGGCGACGCCCGAGATCTCGACCGTGGACCAGTCGACGGGCACCCCGTGGCAGCCGTCCGCACCCTCCACCTCCAGCGCGTGGCGGATCCGCCCGGCCTGGGCGTCGTCGCGCAGGCGGGCCAGGACCGCCTCCGGGCCGCCCTCGTTCGCCCAACTGGGCAGGAGGGCGACGAGGGTGGTGCAGCCGGGGGTGTACGGGTAGCTGTCGAGGGTGATGTCGGCGCCCTCGGCCAGGGCCGCGTCGAGCAGGGCGAGCAGCTCGGGGGCGCGGCCCTCGTTCTCGCCGAAGTTCATGGTGGCGTGGGCCAGGTGCAGGGCGCAGCCGGCCTCCCGGGTCAGCCCGATCATCTCGGCGTAGGCGGCGAGCGCGCCGTGGCCGTACGAGCGGTGGTGCGGGCAGTAGTAGCCGCCGTACTCCGCCACCACCCGGCAGAGCTCCGTCAGTTCGGCGCCCGAGGCGTACATGCCGGGGGTGTAGGTGAGGCCGGAGGACATGCCGACGGCGCCCTGCGCCAGGCCGTCGGCGACGAGCGATCGCATCCGGTCCAGCTCGGCCGCGGTCGCGGGGCGGTCGTCCCAGCCGAGGGCGTACGCGCGGACGGTGCCCTGCGGGACGAGGTAGGCGGCGTTGACGGCGATGCCCCGACCGCCGTGGGCCCGGTCCAGGCGGTCGAGGTAGCCGCCGACCGTGCGCCAGTCGAAGTCCACGTCGTCGCCCGGCCCGTTCCAGCCGGCGATGGCGGCCCGTACCCCGGCGAGCGTCCGGTCGTCGGCGGGCGCGTACGACAGGCCGTCCTGGCCGAGGACTTCGAGGGTGACGCCCTGGGCGGCCTTCGCGCTGTGGTCCGGGTCGCGGAGCAGGGCGAGGTCGCTGTGGGCGTGCATGTCGACGAAGCCGGGAGCGAGGGCGAGGCCGTGCGCGTCGAGGGTCCTGCGGCCCCCGGGGAGCGAGCCGATCTCGGCGATCCGGCCCTCGTGGACGCCGACGTCCGCGGTGTACGAGGGCCCGCCCGTGCCGTCGACGACGCGGGCCCCCCGGATGACCAGGTCCACCGGTCCGCTCCTAGAAGAAGGTGCGGACGTAGTCGGTGACGGTGCCGTCGGCCTCCACGACCGGGATCAGCGGCCACTTCTCGAAGATCGTGCAGGGGTGCGACATGCCGAGTGCCACCAGGTCGCCGACCTGGATGTCGTCGGCCGAGTCGGTCTCCAGCCAGGCGTGCTGGTCGGACAGTTTCACCACGCGGACGCCGGTGGCCGGGCGTTCGACGCCGGTGAGGGCGTCGCGGACCAGCTCGGCCCCGGGCAGCCCCAGGTCGTAGGCGATGTCGCGCTTGCCCGCGTTGACGAAGGCCTGGGTGGGGGAGGGCCGGGAGACGACCTGGGTCCACAGCCGGAACGCCGGGCGCAGGCCGCCCTCTTCGGGGTGGCGGTTGAAGGGGGTGAGGCGGGTGTACCAGCCGTGGTCGTGGGAGACGTACGCACCGGAACGGAGCAGCTTGAGCGTGGGGCGGGACAGCTCCGGCAGCTCGGCGAAGACGTCCGCGACGGCGTCGAACCAGGCGGAGCCGCCGGCGCTGACGACGATCTCCTCCAGGTCGGGGGCGAACCGGCCCGCCTTGTCGAACTCGACGGCCAGGGCGGTGAGCCGGCGCAGGTACGCGTGGACCCGGGCCGGGTCGGCGTCGGGCACCTCGGCCTCGTAGCCGCCCGTGCCGACCAGGCGCAGGGTGGCGGTGGCGGCGACCGCGTCGGCGACGACGCGGCAGTCCTCTTCGGTACGGGCCCCGGTGCGCGCGCCCTCGCCGGCGCCGAGCTCGACGACGACGTCGACGACGGCGGGCGCGTCGCGCAGGGCGCGGTCCATGAGGTGGACCCCGCGCACGGAGTCGACGTAGCAGACGAAGCGGAAGTCGGGGTCGGCGGCGAGCTCGCCGGCGACCCAGCGCAGGGCGGCGGGATCGACGAGCTCGTTGGCGAGGAAGATCCGCTGGATGCCGAAGGCGCGGTAGACGCGGGCCTGGTGGGGGACGGCGGCGGTGATGCCCCACGCGCCGTGGTCCAGCTGGCGGCGGAACAGCTGCGGGGACATGCAGGTCTTGCCGTGCGGGGCGAACGCGAGGTCGTGGCGGGCCGCGTAGGCGCCGAGGGCGGCGAGGTTGTGCTCCAGCGCGTCGGCGTCGAGCGTCAGGACGGGCGTGGTGAAACCGCCGGTGTGGAGGTCCCGGCGCTGGGCGGCGAGCTGCCCGACGGTGAGGCCCTGCGTCTGGGCGTCCGGCGGGAGTCCCTTGAACCGGTGGTCGACCGGCTCGTCGGCGAGGTCCTTGACGGGGTCGCTGTCGCTGGCCATGCGGGTGCCTCCCGGGATTGCGTGGTATGCAACGGTCGTTGCGTATGCCGCTGCACGCTGTCTAACATCCCGGGTGACGGTGGGTCAACGCGCGCCGCCGGTGCGGGGTCCGGCCCCGGCACCCCGCGCCTCTGGACTTCAGCCCCGCCGGCGTTTGAGGCGCGGCGTCCGGGGCGGAGCCCCAGCGGCGGCGCCGCACAAGGGACGACGAGGGAGGCACGGCGTGAGCCAGTCGGTGGAGCGGGCGCTTCGGATTTTGCCGCTGCTCGCGAACGGCCCGGCCGCCCTCGGCGCGGTCGCCGACGAGCTCGGCGTGCACAAGAGCACCGCCCTCCGCCTCCTGCGCACGCTGGACGAGCACGGCTTCGTCTACCGCCAGGCCGACGGCCGCTACCGACTGGGGTCGAAGCTCTTCGCGCTCGCCGCCGAGGCCATGGAGAACCTCGACGTCCGGGAGATCGCGCACCTCCACCTCGTCGAGCTCAACCGGGCCACCGGCCACACCGTTCACCTCGCCCTCCACCAGGACGACGAGGTCGTGTACGTCGACAAGGTCGACAGCCGCTACCCCGTCCGCATGTACTCCCGCATCGGCAGGCCCGTGCCCCTCACGGTCGCCGCCGTCGCCAAGCTGCTCCTCGCCGACCTCCCCGAGGCCGAACGCCGGGCCCTCGCCGAGCGGATCGAGTACCCCCGCTACACCCCCCGCTCCACCCCGGACGCCGCCGCCTTCCTCCGCGAGCTGGACCTCGTGCGCGAGCAGGGCTGGGCCACCGACCTCGGCGGGCACGAGGAGTCCGTCAACTGCCTCGGCGCGCCCGTGCACGGGCCGGACGGGCGGGTCGTCGCCGCGCTCTCCGTCTCCGCGCCCGGCGTGGTCGTCTCCGCGGACGGGCTCCTCGAACTGCTGCCGCAGGTACTCCGTACCGCCGACGCCATCAGCCAGGATTGTTCAGGAGCACAGGAGAGAACGTGACAGCGAGCACCGCAGGCACCGCGAAGACCGCCATCACCCCCGACACCCACACCGCCCCGCCCGCGAGGTTCTCGCACGGCGTGCGCAAGGGGAACATCCTCCAGGTCGCCGGCCAGGTCGGCTTCCTCCCGCACGTCGACGGGCAGCCGCCCACCCCCGCCGGGCCGACGCTGCGCGAGCAGACCCTGCAGACGCTGGAGAACGTCCGCTCCGTGCTGGAGGCGGGCGGTGCGGGCTGGGACGACGTGATGATGATCCGCGTCTACCTCACGGACACCGCGCACTTCGCCGAGATGAACGGCATCTACAACACCTACTTCGAGGAGCAGGGCCTGAAGGAGGCCCCCGCCGCCCGCACCACCGTGTACGTGGGCCTGCCGGCCGGGCTGCTCGTCGAGATCGACGCCCTCGCCGTCCTCGGCTGAGCCGCGGCCGGCCGGGACATGCGGGTGGGGCGCCCCCCTGGCGGCGGGGCGCCCCGTTCACGGGCGTACTACGCGCAGTACTGGGCTTCCTTGCCGATGGAGCGGTACATGCAGTCCGCGTTCTCCAGCAGCTGGAGCACCGCGTCCTTGTTCCGCGCGGTCTCGCGGTCGATCACCTCGTCCGGCGGGTAGAAACCGCCGCCGCCGCTCTCCGGGTACATCTCGAAGGTGTAGGCGAAGATCTTCTGGTTGCCCCACAGCCAGTCGTCGATCGTGCCGTCGGTGATGTACAGGTCGCTCGACTGCTCCGGCGTGTAGCCGTTGCTCGCCGCCATGCTCGTGCCGATCTTCTTGTAGACGGCGAGGTCGTCGGCGGTCAGGCCCGGGGCGGTGTCGTTGTAGGTGTAGCCGAAGGGCCACAGCACGAGCTCGCTGTACGTGTGGAAGTCGATCGCGGCCGTGATCTGCTGCTTGCCGCCGATGACGCGGCTGCGGACGAAGTCCGAGACGACCTTCACCTCGGGCGCCGACTCGGCGGCCGCGCCCCGGTAGGTCTCGGAGCTCTTGCTGCTGCTGGAGCCGCCGCAGCAGCCCCACTTGTAGTTCCAGTTCCGGTTCTCGTCCGTGCCGATGTACGAGGATCCGCTGTTGGGCTGGCGGTTCTTGCGCCAGGAGCGGTAGGAGCCGGTGGCGATGTCGTACTCGCCGCCGTCCGGGTTGAGGTCCGGGACGATCCAGATCTCGCGGCCGTTGACGGCGTTGGTGACGCGGGAGTCCGTGCCGTACTTGGAGCCGAACTCCTTGAGCAGGTAGAGCGCCATCTCGACGGTCAGGTGCTCGCGGGCGTGCTGGTGGTGGGTGAAGAGCACCTCGGGTTCGGCCTCGTCGGTCGCCACGTTGTCGCTGATCTTGATGGCGACGAGGTCGCGGCCCTGGTACGACTTCCCGATCACCCGCTTGCTCATGATGGCGGGGTACTGGGCGATGCGCTGGTCGATCTCCGCGTTCATCTCGGCGTAGTTGTGGTACTTCGAGTCCGCCGAGGGGAAGTCCATCGGGCTGGCCGCGATGCCGGGCAGGGAGCGGTCCGGCGGTCCGGGCAGTGCGGTGAGCCGGTAGCCGAGCGCGCGCAGGTTCTTGGCCTGCATGGTGTCCGCGCTGACCACGACCGTGTGGTCGTCCACTTCGTCGATCGAGACGCCCGTACGGAGCAGGGCGGTGCGGTCGGCGGGGGTGGAGGGGCCGTGGATCCGGTACTGGACGATGGCCTCGTCCTGGGTGGCGGTGGACGGGGTGGGCGGTGGCGATGCCGTCGCGCTCATGCCGTAGGCGGGTGCGCCCAGTGCGAGCGCCAGCAGGGCCGCCGTGACGGCGGCCCTCCGGCGGGTATGGAGCCGCATGCGTTCTCCTGGGTGGGAGTGTGGGGGTAGCCGTGCGGACGCGCACAGCGTGCTCTCATGGCATGTCCCGGTCAAGGACCCGCCGTGCGGGCCGAACCGATCCGGCCACCCCCACTCGTACCGCCTACGGGAGCCCGTGGACCTTCGGACCCACCGAGTTCGACCAAGCACTACCCGCCTTGGCGTCCCAGTTGGTCGACCAGGTCATCGCACCGCGCAGCCCCGGGTAGGTCTTCGACGGCTTGAAGGATCCGCAGCTCGTGCCCCTGGCCAGGCAGTCCAGGGCGTTGTTGACGACGGTCGGGGAGACGTAGCCGCTGCCCGCGCCGCTCGGCGAGGCCGGGACGCCGATGCCCACCTGGGAGGGGTCGAGGCCGCCCTCCAGCTGGATGCAGGCGAGGGCGGTGAGGAAGTCCACCGAGCCCTGGGAGTAGACCTTGCCGTCGCAGCCGTTCATCGAGCCGCTGTTGTAGTACTGCATGTTGACGACGGTGAGGATGTCCTTGACGCCCAGTGCCGTCTTGAAGTAGCCGCCCTGCGTGGACTGCATGTCGATCGTCTGCGGGGCCATGGTGATGACCAGCGACGGGCCGGCCTTCGCGGACAGCGAGCGCAGCGCCTGCGTCATGTAGGTGGGGTTGAGGCCGTTCTCCAGGTCGATGTCGATGCCGGTGAAGCCGTACTCCTGCATCAGGGCGTACGCGGAGTTCGCGAGGTTGTTCGCGGAGGCCGAGTCGTTGACCGAGATGGTCCCCTTCTCGCCGCCGACGGAGAGGATGACCGACTTCCCGGCCGCCTTCTTCGCGGCGATGTCGGTCTTGAACTGGGCGACCGTGTAGCCGCCGAGGCCGGCCGAGTCGAGGTTGAAGGTGATGGCGCCGGGCGTGGTGGTGGCGTCGGCGAAGGAGACGGCGATGATGTCGTACTGCGCCGAGACGTCGGAGATCTTCTGGACGGTCGCGCCGTTGTCGAAGTTCTGCCAGTAGCCGGTCAGGGCGTGCTTGGGGACGGCCGGGCCGGGGCCCGGACCGGGGCCGGTACCGGTCGTGGTGCCGGTGACCGGAGCCGACTTGGCGCCCTCGCCCGCGGCGTTGTACGCGCTCACCTGGAAGGAGTACGAGGTCGAGGCGGCGAGCCCGGTGACCTGCGTGGAGGCGCCCGAGGTGACGGTCTGGACGCGGACGCCGTCCTGATGCACGTAATAGCCGGCGGCCCCGCCGACCGCGTTCCACGCAAGGGTGAGAGCGCTTGCGCTCTGTCCGGAAACGGCGGTCCCGGCGGGCGCTCCGGGGATGCTCGGGCCGGGGTCGGTGCCGCCTCCGCCGTCCGGTCCGAAGACGCTGAACTCGTCGACGACGTAGGCCGGCTGGCCGTACCAGCCGTGCGTGTAGACCGTGACCTGGGTGGTGCTCGGACCGGTGGTGAAGGTGGTGGAGAGCCTCTGCCAGCCGGCGCCCGAGCCGGGGGTCCAGGTGGACACGTCCTGGGTGCCGGTCCCGGTCGCGCCGAGGTGGACGTAGCTGCCCTGGACCTGCGTGCTGAGCGTGTAGGTCGAGTTCGGCTTGACCGTGACGGTCTGACTGCAGCGGGCGTTGTCCTGCCCGGCCGGGGTGGCCTTGAGGGCGCCGGCTCCGGCGTAGACGGGCGAGGAGACGGAGGCGCCGGTTCCGCCGGTGCAGGACCAGTTGGCGAGACCCGACTCGAAGCCGCCGTTGCGGGCGACGTTGACGTCCGCGGCCTGTGCGGTACCGGCGGTGAGGGCGGTCAGGGCGCCTGCGGTGAGGGTGGCGGCGAGGGGAAGGGCGAGGGAGCGTATGCGGTTCACGTGGGCTCCGGTGGGGGGAGGAAGGGGAACGTGGGGGCAAGTGGGGTGCCCCGAAGCCAAGTTGGTCCAGACCAATCTCCGTGTCAAGACTCTTTGCTGTGTGGCTTGAAATGACCGGCTGCACGATCCCTGTTGTCCGGGTTTCCGGTCAGCTGTGACACGTGCTCACGGCACGGGAATCGGCAAGCACCTGCCCTGCCAGGGGTGACGCGGATATGGTGCTGAGGCAAGGGGGAAGAGCGTCGATCGTTTGCGGTCGCGCAGTGTGCGCGCGTACGCGGCAGGCGTGCGTCGAGCGCGCGAACGTATGTGGCGCACGGGGTGAACGGGGGAATTCGCGTGCCGACCGCCATCGCTGTCACCAGCGCCGATCTGGTCCTTCCGGCCCCTGACCGGCACACGCCCGGGGCCGCCGTGCTGCACCCGCCCGAGCAGCTCGACCTGGAGGGCGCGCTCGCCGAGACCGGCGCCCTGCTGGAGCGGCACGGCCACCTCGTGGCCCTCGTACCGCCCTGGCTCCCGCGCGCCACCGTCCAGCGGCTGCACACCGTACGGGCCATCCTGGAAACCGATCGGATCGCGCTCCTCGGCATCGATCTGCCGCCTCTGGGCACGGCCCTGCTGGTCCGTCAGCTGCGCCAGCTCAGCGTCTGCGACTTCAGCCCCGGGATCATCGCCTCCGCGGCCCGGCTGCTGTCCCACTACGTCTACGCGGGCGCCCTGCTGGGCTCGGTCGCCAAGCTCGACCGGGTCCGCGTCCCGGTCGGGCTGGGTGCGCACGCCAGGTCCTGGTCGCCGAGCGCGCAGTTCGCCGTACTCGCCCACCCGACCCCGCACCTGGCCAAACTCGGGGCCGCCGGGGCGCAGGCGTCGGCGGCGGTGCCCGCCGGTCCCGGATTCGCCACGCACCTCACCTTCGCCCGCGGCCAGCTCACCTCCGACTGGGTCACCGCAGAACTCGCCCCCGCCTGGCAGGTGCAGGACGTCATGGAGAACCCGCTGCCGGCCGGTTCGCCCGGCTGGTGGGGCACCCAGAAGCTCGTCGAGTTCGCCGCCGGCATCCCCGACCTGTCCGTGCTCTACCAACTGGTCGCCTCGGTCCGCCGGGAGCAGTGCCGCTGGTGCGGCCTCGAACTCATCGGCGACCGCTGCGGCTTCTGCGCCGCCCCGCTCACGGCCGAGCCGGCCGCGCCACCACCCCCGGCGAGCACCGCCCGATCCAGACCCTGACCGACCGACTCCTGCGAACGAACGAAGAACGGCGAGGTAGGAAGACCGATGAACTCACGCCAGCGCCGCGGCGTCATCCTGCTGCTCCTGTCGGTCCTGTGTGCACTGGGGGCCTTCGCCGGAGTCCTCGTGGTGATCGGCGACGTCAACTCCAAGGTCGGGGCCGAGGTCGTCGCCTACCGCGCCAAGGGCGACATAGCGCCGTACAGCCCGCTTGCGGCCGGGCAGTTCGAGGAGGTCAGGATCCCCAAGCGCTGGCTGTCCGACACCGCCGTCACCGACCTCGGCGCGCTCAAGGACAAGATCGCGCTCACCACCCTGAAGAAGGGCTCGCTGCTCCAGGCGGACATGTTCGTCGACCGGCCGCAGCTCCAGCCCGGCGAGCAGGAGATCGCCATCATGATCGACGCGGCGACGGGCGTGGCCGGCAAGATCACCTCCGGCGCCAAGGTCAACATCCTCGCCACCTTCAAGGGCGCCAAGGACACCGACCCCTCGCGGTCGGTGATCATCGTCGCCAACGCCCGGGTCCTGGGCGTCGGCCGGCTCACCGCCCTCGACAGCAAGGACAGCGACCGCAAGGGCCCCGCCGAGGCCGTCCCGATCACCTTCGCCCTGAACACCAAGGACACCCAGCGCGTCGCCTACGCCGAGTCCTTCGCGGAGCACGTACGCCTGGCCCTGGTGGCCCCCGGAACCGATTCGGCGCCCGGCCCGAGCGACCGTACGTACACCCTCGACGGGGACAAGTAACGGGATCCCTCTCCTGAAGGAGGGGCTTTCAGCCGCTGTGGTTGAGGGCCGCCGTTACCAGCACCAGCCAACAACACATATTTGGAGGTGAACGAAGTTGGCTACGTACCGCGTAGGACAGAAGACCGACCGAGCTGTGCTTCCTCAGCAGCTCGCTCTCGAATTCGAGTCAGCAGACACCCCCCGGATCGGGGACGAAACGGGACTCGAACGCCGTGAGGCACCCGGCGCGGTACATGTGCGAGGGGAGATGCCCGACGCTTCACCTGGCGCCGGGCGCGTCACCCCCAACCGAAGGGTTGGGGAGAGGGCCCGTGAGGGCCACCCCGCCGTGTTCGTCCTGGACAAGCACGGCCATCCGCTGCAGCCGACCACACCCGCCAGGGCCCGCAAGCTCCTCCGTCAGGGCCGGGCCGCCGTGGCCCGGCACACCCCGTTCGTCATCAGGTTGAAAGACCGCACCATGCCCGAATCGCAGGTGGATGGTGTGGAACTCGGGATCGACCCCGGCTCGAAGCGCACCGGTATCGCGGTGTTCACCGTGAAGGAGGGTGAGCGCTGTGGCCTGTATGCGGTCGAGCTGGCCCATCGGGGTGGCATCATCCGGGACAGGCTCACCGCTCGTGGCGCCTACCGGCGCGGCAGGCGTACCCGGAACCTGCGCTATCGCGCACCCCGCTTCTCCCACCGCACCCGTCCCAAGGGCTGGCTCGCCCCGTCGCTGCGCCACCGTGTGGACACCACCGTGTCGTGGACCACACGGCTCGCACGCTGGGCACCCGTTCGCGTAGTGCATGTGGAGCGCGTCGCGTTCGACACCCATGCCATGTCCAACGGCGGGCCGATGGAGGGCGCTGAGTACCAGCACGGCACCCTGCACGGCACAGAAGTACGCGAATACCTCCTTGCCAAGTGGGGCCGGGCCTGTGCCTACTGCGGCGTCACCGGAGTCCCACTCGACATCGACCACATCCACCCCCGCTCACGCGGCGGCAGCGACCGCATCTCCAACCTGTGCATCGCGTGCGTTCCCTGCAATGAGAAGAAGTCCAACCAGCCGGTCGAAGACTTCCTGAAGAAGTCCCCGCGCCAGTTGGCCCGCATTCTGGCCCAGGCCAAAGCTCCACTCTGTGACGCGGCGGCCGTCAACGCCACCCGCTGGGCACTGTGGCGCGCTCTTGGCGCCGTATTCCCCAAGGTGTGTACCGCATCGGGTGGGCGCACCAAATGGAACCGACAGCGGACTGGCATCCCGAAGACCCACACCCTCGACGCGCTGTGTGTCGGCGAACTTGAAAGCATCGACCGTGCCCCGGCCCGCATCCTTGCGGTCACCGCGACCGGGCGCGGTACCTACACCCGCACCTCCCCCGACAAGTACGGCTTCCCCCGTCTCCGCCTACCGAGACAGAAGCAGTTCTTCGGCTACCAGACCGGAGACCTCGCCCGCGCCGTCGTCCCCACCGGCAAGAAGGCCGGCACCCACACCGGACGGATCGCCGTCCGCGCCACCGGCAGCTTCAACATCAAAACCGCCCACGGCCTCATCCAAGGCATCGGGCATAAATACTTCCGCCTCCTCCAACGAGCCGACGGATACGCCTACACCACCCGACCCGAAGGACCTACCACCACCCAGCTGAAGCAGGGCGTTTCCACGAAAGAAGTCCGATGACCACCCGAATCCTCCCCGCGATCGGCGACCCGGACGCCGCGCGTGCCATCTCCACCCTCCTGAGCCAGCTCCCGGCGGCGGAGCCGGGCGCTCCGGTCCCCGACTCGACGTCACTGCTGGACACCCTCGCCCGCCTGGCCGTCGACTCCATCGACGAACTCCCCGAGGTCGTCCTCGTCCACGAGCGGATCGGCCCGGTGCCCGCACTGGAACTGATCCGCGAAGTCGCCCTGCGCTTCCCGGCGGTGGGCGTCGTCCTGGTCTCCTCCGACGCCGGCCCGGCGCTCTTCTCCGCCGCGATGGACTCGGGCGCGCGCGGCCTGATCGGCCTCCCGCTCTCCTACGAGGAACTCGCCGCCCGCGTCCAGGCCGCCGCCCAGTGGTCCGTGGGCGTACGCCGCCACCTGGGCAAGGGCGCCGCCGCCGACGTCTTCACGGGACCGGGCGGCCACGTGGTCACGGTCACCGGAGCCAAGGGCGGCGTGGGCACCACCTTCACCGCCGTGCAGTTCGCGCTCGCAGCGGCCGCCTCGGGACGGCGTACCGCACTGGTCGACATGGACCTCCAGGCGGGCGACGTGGGCTCGTACCTCGACGTGCAGTTCCGCCGCTCCATCGCCGACCTCGCCGGCATCCAGGACATCTCGCCGCGGGTCCTCCAGGACGCGGTGTACGACGACCGCACGGGCCTGGCGCTGCTGCTGGCCCCGGCCGACGGGGAGCGGGGCGAGGAGGTCGACGACCGGGCCGCCCGGCACATCGTCGGAGCCCTGCGCAGCCGCTACGAACTCGTCGTCATCGACTGCGGCACCCAGGTGACCGGCGCGAACGCCGCCGCCGTGGAAATGGCGGACGTGGCGGTGCTGGTCACCACCCCGGACGTGGTCGCGGTACGGGCGGCGAAGCGGATGGTCCGGATGTGGGAACGGCTCCAGGTGCGCAAGGCGGAGGACACGGCGATGGTCGTCAACCGCTGGAGCAAGCACACGGAGATCCAGCCCGCCCTGATCGAGAAGATCACCAAGACCCGCGCCACCCGGACCGCGGTCCCGGCGGCCTTCAAGGAACTCCAGGCGGTGGTCGACGCGGGCCGGGTCCAGGACCTCGACAACCGCTCGACGGTCAAACAGGCCCTGTGGACGCTGGCGGGCGAACTCGGCCTCCTGTCCTCCCCGGACACCGCCCGGGCCCCCGCCACCCCGGGCGCGGCGGTGGCTGTCCGCCCCGCGGGCCCGGTCTCCCGCCTGCGCCGCGGCCGGGAGGGCTGACGGATGCCCGCCCGGAGAGGGGACCGGGGCCAGGTGGCGATCGAGTTCGTCGGCATGGTCCCGCTGATCCTGCTGCTCGTGGCGGCGGTGTGGGAGTGCGTACTGATCGGCTACGCGTTCTCCCTGGCGGGCAACGCGGCGGACGAGGCGGCGCGGGCGGGGGCGGTGAAGGGGCCTGCGGCTTGTGATGCGGCGGCGAGGGAGCACATCGGGGAGGCGTGGAACATGGGCGACCCCGACTGCCGAAGGGAAGGGGACGTCTACAAGGCGACCGTGACGCTCAAGATCCCCGTGCTCTACCCCGGACTGGACTTCGGCTCCATCCACGGCACCGCCGGCGCGGCCATGGAGAGGGAGGAGGACTGACGTGAAGGCACGTGTGCGCTCCGACCGTGGCCAAGTGGCCCTGGAGTACATCGGCTTCGTGCCGATCCTGCTGTTCGTCGCGCTGTGCGGTATCCAGCTCGGCTGGGTGGCGTACGTCCATGAGCAGGCGGACACGGCGGCCCGTACGGCGGCGCGCGTGGAGGCCCAGCACCCGGGCCGGGGTGAGGCCGCCGGATACGCCGCCATCCGCGAAGGGCTCCCGGCGACCGTCAGTGTGCCCCCAGGAGGAGACGCGGTGACCGCGACCGTGACCATACGGATCAACTCGATCATCCCCGGGCTCTCCCTCGAACCGGCCAAGGCAACGGCAGTCATGCCCAACGACGACCCGAAGGTGACCGGACCATGAGCCTGCGTTCCCGGGTCAACACCCCCGACGACCGCCACAGCCCCCGCGAGGACGGCCGACTGGTCTCCTCCTACCGCGCCAAGCTGCTGGAGGAGATCGACCTCGCCGAGATGTCCGCGCTCGCGCCCGCCGAGCGCCGGGCGCGCCTGGAGCGCGTACTCGGCCACATCATCAGCCGCGAAGGCCCCGTACTCTCCACCGTCGAGCGCGCGCAGCTGATCCGCCGGGTCGTCGACGAGGCCCTCGGGCTCGGTGTGCTCGAACCGCTCCTCGAAGACGCCTCGATCTCCGAGATCATGGTCAACGGCCCCGACCAGATCTTCGTCGAGCGCGCCGGCCGCGTCGAGCAGCTCCCCCTCCGCTTCGCCTCGCACGAGCAGCTGATGCAGACCATCGAGCGCATCGTCTCCACCGTCAACCGCCGTGTGGACGAGGCCAATCCGATGGTCGACGCCCGCCTGCCCAGCGGCGAGCGCGTCAACGTCATCATCCCGCCGCTCTCCCTGACCGGCGCCACCCTCACCATCCGCCGCTTCCCGCGCGCCTTCACCCTGCACGAGATGATCAGTCTCGGCTCGCTCGACGAGCAGATGCTGCTCCTGCTCTCCGGACTCGTCGCCGCGAAGATGAACGTGATCGTCTCCGGCGCCACCGGCACCGGCAAGACCACCCTCCTCAACGCCCTCTCCGGCCTGATCCCGGAGGGTGAGCGCATCATCACCATCGAGGACTCCGCCGAGCTCCAGCTCCAGCAGGCGCACGTCATCCGCCTCGAATCCCGCCCGCCGAACGTCGAGGGCAAGGGCCAGATCACCATCCGCGACCTGGTCCGGAACTCACTGCGCATGCGCCCCGACCGCATCATCGTCGGCGAGGTCCGCGGCGGCGAGACCCTCGACATGCTCCAGGCGATGTCCACCGGCCACGACGGCTCCCTCGCCACCGTCCACGCCAACAGTTCCTCGGACGCGCTCATGCGCCTGCAGACCCTCGCCTCCATGTCGGAGGTGGAGATTCCCTTCGAGGCGCTCCAGGACCAGATCAACAGCGCCGTGAACGTCATCGTCCAGCTCACCCGCTTCGGCGACGGCTCACGCCGCATCACGGAGATCTCCATCCTCGAATCGCACGGCCGCGAGCCCTTCCGGATCACGACCGTCTGCCGCTTCGCCGGCCAGCCCATGGGCTCGGACGGCCGCGTCCACGGCTACTTCGAGTACTACCCGCTGCCGCGCCGCATCGCCGAACGCCTCTACATGAACAACCAGCCCATCCCGCAGGCCTTCGGAGTCGCACTGCCCGACGACCCCCTCACGGCTCCCCTCGCCACCCCGCACATCCCCCGGACCGCTCTGTGAACCCATTGATCCTCCTCACCCTCGGCGCCACGCTGCTCGCCTGCGTGCTCGTCGTCGCCGGCCTCCAGGCGTACGTCGCCGGGCGCGCCCAGCGCGCCGCCCTGATCGAGCGCCTCTCGGCGAGCGGAATGCCGCCGCCCATCGGGCGGCGGCGCCGCTTCCAGGGCGTCGACCGGCGGCTGCGCAAGACCAAGCTGGGCCGGCGCATCGAGCTGAAGCTGGCCACCACCGGCCTGGACCTCACCCCGGGCGAGTTCTTCGTCTACATGCTGGGTTCGATCGCGGGCGTCTGGCTCGTCGCGTCGTCCCTCCTCGCGCCGTTCTTCGGTCCGGTGGCGGGCGTGATCGGCATCTGGGCGGCGAACGCCTTCCTGAACTGGCAGCGGGCGCGGCGCACGGAACGGTTCATCAACCAGCTCCCCGACCTGGCCCGCATCCTCGCCAACGCCACCCAGGCCGGGCTGGCCCTGCGTACGGCCATCGGCATCGCGGCCGAGGAGCTGGAGGCGCCGGCGGGCGAGGAACTCGCGCGCGTCGCCGACCGCCTGGCCGTGGGCCACTCCATCGAGGAGTCCCTGGGCGAACTCACCGAACGTCTCCCGTCACGGGAACTGGTCGTCCTCGTCTCCACCCTCGTCCTGTCGGCCCGTGCGGGCGGCGCCATCGTGGACAGCCTGCGCAACCTGACGGTGACGCTGGAGCAGCGCAAGGAGACCCGTCGCGAGATCCGTACCCAGCTGTCCCAGGTGACGGTGACGGCGTACCTCGTCCCGTCGATCGGACTCGGCTCGCTGCTGCTGGTCGACATGATGATGCCGGGCGCGCTGGACCGGATGACGGGCGCGTTCCTCGGCCAGACGGCCGTCCTCATCGCCCTCGGCCTCTTCGCCCTGGGCTTCCTCCTCATCCGCCGCCTGTCGAAGATCGACGTCTGAGGGGGGACAGGACGATGACCGGAATTCTTCTCGCACTCGCCGTGGCCCTTTCCGTTCTCGGTGCCTTCCACGGCATCCGCCTCTACCGCGCGGACGTGAAACTGCCCACGGACCTCGCGCTGGCCCTGGAGGTCGGAGCCACCCGCACGACGGCGGTCGGCTCCCTCGTCGACCGCTTGGGCATCCGCTGGGCGCCGCTCGTACTGAGCGCGATGGGCCCGGCCCGGGTCGCCCGCAAGCGCCGTCAGATCGACATGGCGGGCAACCCGGCCGGCCTGACGATCGACCGCTACGCGGCCCGGCGGGCGGTGTACGGCGCCCTGGGCGCCCTCGGCGCCTTCTCGATGCTGATCAACGGCCAGCTGGTCGCCGCCCTCCTGATGGTGGCCTTCGGGCTCTTCTGGATCGAGGCCGGCCTGTGGTCGGCCATCAGGGTCCGCCGTGACCACATCGAGCGGACCCTGCCCGACTTCCTCGACGTGCTCGCCGTGGTGGTGAGCGCGGGGCTGGGCTTCCGGCAGGCGCTGGCCCGGGTGGCGGACAAGTACGAGGGCCCGTGGGCGGACGAAATCCGCATCACGCTCCAGCAGATGGACATGGGCGTCAGCCGCCGCCAGGCCTTCGACGACCTGCGCCGCCGCAACGACAGCGAACAGGTCGCACAGTTCGTGACGGCCCTCCAGCAGGGCGAGGAACTCGGCTCCCCGATCGTCGACACCCTGATCGCGATCGCCGAGGACATGCGCCGTACGGATGCCCAGAACGCCCGCCGCCGCGCGGCCCGGGCCGTCCCGAAGGCGACGTTCGCGGTGACCATGTTCATGCTCCCGGGCACGCTGATCCTGCTGGTCTGCGGCTTCGTCTACGGCGCGAACGTCGACTTCGGCGCGCTGTTCGGGGGTGGCTGAGCCATGGCGCGGCTGAGCGTGCTCATCGCCGACGGCAACCCGGTCATCAGGGCGGGCCTGGCGGCCATCCTGTGCGCGGCGGAGGACCTCGACGTGACGGCCCAGGCGGAGGACGGCCGCGAGGCACTGAGCCTGACCCGTCGGCACGCCCCGGACGTGATCCTGCTGGACGTCCGGATGCCGGGCGTGGACGGGATATCGGCGCTGCCGCACCTGGTGCAGCTGGCTCCCGTACTGATGCTGACGTACAGCAGGGAAGCCGAAATCATCTGCGAGGCCCTGTCGTTGGGCGCCGGGGGCTACCTCGTGCACGGGGAGTTCACGGCGGACGAGCTGCTGAGGGCGGTACGGGACGCCCCACTGGGCCGCCCCCACTTCACCCCGACCGCCGCGAGCGCCCTGCTCGCGGAACTCCGGGCCTCTTCGCATCCGCAACGAGCTGTGGCACAGTCTTCTGAGCGGATGCACAACTCTGTTGTCTTCGGGCTGAGTTCCCGGGAGGTGGAGATCATGGATCTGATCGCGTCCGGGATGAGCAATCAGCAGATCGCGGCCGCCTGCTTCATCAGCGAGAAGACGGTGAAGAACCACATCAACCGCATCTTCGCGAAGCTCCAGAGCGCCACGCGCAGCGAGGCGATAGCCCGCTGGCTGGGAACCGCCCGTCCAGGAGTGACCGGTCATGGGTAGACGGAGTGCGCAGTGGGTCCGTAATTGGGTCCCGGGACCCTTGGTGACGACTGGTGACTCGCCGTACCGTCCGCAGATCGACACCGGTACCGGCCCGGGAGGGAACCCCCATGTCACAGAACACGCTGCTGAAGGCCGCCGTGGAGGCACGGATCAGGGTGAACGGCTGGGCGGACACGGCCACAACAAGGCTCCGCAAGCGCCACGCGAACCTCGACCGCGGCCAGACCGCCTTCGAATACCTGGGCATCATCCTCGTGGTCATCGTGATCATCGGCGCGATGATCGGCACCGGCATCGGGACATTGATCGTCGAGAAGATCAAGGCGCAGGTCGGGCTGATCAAGGCGGGCTGATCGCGGCCGTGGGCGACAGCGGGTCCAACGACCAAGGGCAGGCCTTCCCGATCTATGTCGTGCTTGTCGTCGGTGTGCTCTTCGCTGCGTTCGCGTTCTTCGCAGTGGGGCAAGCCTCCGTCACCCGCAGCGATGCGCAAGGCGCTGCTGATGCAGCAGCGTTGGCGGCGGCCCGAGAGGCCAGGGATGCGGCCTTTACTGATCTCGATCTTGCGGCCTTGAACCCGGCGGATTGGGAGAAGCTCCTGAGGGGGGACCTCCTCAGCGGTAGGGGAGCCTGCGCTGCGGCGGCGAGCTTCGCGGCCAAGAACAACGCCGTGTCCGAGTGCGAGCCGTCCCTTCCTCGCTTCACCGTCAATGTGACGACCAACAGGACGGTGGGAGGCTCTGTGATCCCGGGAACCGAAGGTATGAAGGGCACAGCGAATGCCACGGCCCTGATCGAACCGCGCTGCACGTTGGGGGTCGCTCCAACGCCCAGTGCGACGAAACCACCCGGCGGTGATAGCCCGCCAAAGCCTGACCAGATCAAGTTTCAGTGCAAGGGGGGCGAGCCCGTCCAGCTTGACCCGCTGAGGCCTGGATCCCTGCGCACGCTGGCACGAAGCTTGTTCAGTGTGCGTTTGGTCGACTGACAGCGAACCGAGAGACAAGGAAGCGGCGTAGATGAGCATTCGGCACACGGTGAGGGTCCGCGGGGGAGCGGCCGCATTGGTTGCGGCGGTCTTGACGCTCGCGTTGGCCGGCTGTGGTGGTGACGAGAAGCCGAAGGCGAAGGAATCACCCAACTCCGCGGCGTCTCAGCCTCCGAACGGCGCTTCCGCTTCAACGCCGGCAGGTAGCCCGAGTGCCGCACCGACCCAGGTCCTTGCCACGGTCAACGGCGAGAGTGGTGTGGTTCTGACGATCAACTCGGTAACCCGTGACGCGGGGGGATTCGTGACTATCAACGGGCAGATCAAGAACACCTCCAATCAGCAGTTCGTCAAGACCGCGGCCTGGCGAGGGAGCGAGCGTGACCTCACTGGGAGCGGCGAGTCGGTGGCAGGTGCAACCCTTGTCGACAAGGCAGGGAAGAAGCGTTACTACGTGTTGCGCGACACAGACGGTCGATGCCTCTGCACTTCAGGAGTGGCGGCCATTGACGCGGGTGCGACGGTGCCCTTCTTCGCTCAGTTTCCGGCGCCGCCGACGACCACCACTGATGTGGAGTTCAGTCTCCCTACCTTCGCTTCGGCCGTCGTCAAGATTTCCGGGTGACCCATGACCACACGACATCGCACCATCGCCGCTACAGCCGTAGCCGGTCTCGTCATAGCCGGTGTCAACCTGATCGGGGCCGGCGTCGCCCATGCCGATGACGTCAAGCCGTCCGTACCTCCCGGCACCGAGCCCTCCGCCTCCGCCCCCGTCCCCATCGACTCCAACGCCCCCGGGCTGAAGATCCCGCAAGGGGGGACGCTCGCGCCCGTCAAGGTGCTGGACATCGCCGAGGTCGTCGAGGACCTCGGTGGGGAGCAGCGGCGGCAGGAGACCAATCAGACTGTCATGATGGCGCTGCAGTCCGAAGTGTTGTTCCCCGAGGACAGTGCCGTGTTCAACGCTCAGGCCGCCGCGCGGATCCAGGCCATTGCCAATGAGATCAACACGCAGAAAGCCACCCGCATCCGCGTCTTCGGGTTCACCGACGACCAGGGCAGCTATGAGCACGGCAAGGAGCTCTCCAAGAAGCGGGCCGATGCCGTGCAGGCCGAGCTGGCCAAGACCGTCACCGATCCGAACGTCGTCTTCGACGTCCGCGGCTACAGCGAGGACTACCCGATCGCCGACAACGGCACCGAGGAGGGCCGCAAGAAGAACCGCCGGGTCGAGATCACCTTCCCCCGCGGTACGGGCGGCTGACGCCTGCGAATACCCCAGAGAACAGCCGCAGTCGTGGCCTCAGTCGGCCAGCAGGTGGTCGGCCTTGCCGGCTTTGATGTCCCGAATCAGTTGACGGAGCGCGTCCGCCGAGTCGGTGAGGTACGTGTCCTCCCGACCGGCGATGGCGATGTAACTATTGCCGGCCCCGTCCACCCCTATCCGGTAGCAGGCGCTTCCCTCGGCGCAGTACGGCTCTTCCCAAGTTATGTCCGGCATGACTGCTCCCTCAGAGTTCCTGCGCGATGGAGTGGATGAGGTCCCGCGTGCGTTGTGGAGACAGAGTGATCTTCTCCATCCAGTCCAGGTGTGCCCGGTACTTTGCCAACTGTGCCTCACCGTGCAGATATTCGGGCCCGTGTGTGCTGTCGACCTGGACGGTGTCCAACTGGGGCACGGGCCCCTCGGCGTAGGTCAGCGTCTGTCCAGAGCCGGGGAAGGCGCCCGCGCTGAACGGGATGGCGAGGATTGCGATGTTGTCCTGCTCGGACATGCGCAGCAGATGTTCCAGTTGCGCCTTCGCTACCTGCGTTCCACCGAACTGCATGCGCAGAGCCGCTTCGTGCACGATCCCGGTGTACCGGGCAGGGGTGGCGCCCTCAAGTACCTGCTGGCGTTCGATTCGGAATTCGAGTCGCATCGCGAGCTCGCGATCCGGTAGCTGCGGCACGGCGACGCCGAAAATGGCGAGGGCGTGATCGAAGGTCTGGAGCAGCCCAGGGATGTGGACTGCCAACGCGGTACGCAGATGTGGTGAGTGAGCCTCCAGCTCGGCGATGTCGAGCAACCCGGCAGGCAGGGAACCTCGGTAGCGGTCCCACCACCCCCGTTGGTTGGGCTCGGCCATCGCCGACAGGGCCTTGACGTACGCCTCGTCGGTGCATTCGCAGTTGCAGGCCAGGGTGCGCAGCCGGTCGATGCTGATGCCTCGGTAGCCCTGCTCCATCTGTGAGAGGCGGGACCGGTCGACGTGGAGCAGCCCGGCCGCGGTCTCCGCGGACACGTCGGCAGAGAGCCGCATCCGCTTCAGTTCTGCTCCCAGTCGGCGCTGCCGCTCTGTCGGAGATGTTCTGACCCCCATGCGTCATCCTCCCTCAGGCTGTGCGTTCGCAGTCTGCCGCGCTGAGCCCCCGATGGCCATCGAGCCCACACTTTCCCGATGCGGTGTAAAAATGTGCACCTGACGCTACAGTTGGTAACGCACCGCTCACGCAAAGGGAGTTGAAGTGCATCGCCGCAGCATGCCTCGGGCCTCGGCGACGAGCCACGCTCCCCGTCCCGCGTCAGCCATCCGTGCGCGTCGAACTCGCCGTAGCCACCTCAGACCTCAGGGAGTCCGCGATGTCCACCCACCCCTTCATCGCCTGTCCGGTGTCCCCGCCCGAGCCCGCCGGCGGTGAGCCGCCCGCGCTCGACACGCTCACGTGCAGCCTGACCATCCCCGGGGAGCCGCTCAGCGCCCAGATCGCGCGGGTCGCCGTAGGGTCCGTCCTGCACGCGTACCGGCTCGATCCGCTCGCGCCCGCCGCCGCGCAAGTCACCGGCGAACTGGTCGCCGCGGCCTGGCGGTTGGACCCCGGGCGGGGCCTGTACCTGTCCGTCCGCTACCGGGACGACTCGCTCCGGCTGACCGTCTACGACGGCCACGCGCCCCACGCCCACCCCCGGCTGGCCGCCCACTGCGAGGCCCGGCGGCGGGCGGCGCTGCGGCTCATGGGTGCGGTGGTCCGGGAGTGCGGCGGGGCCTGGGGCTTCGGAGAGTCCCGCGAGCCCGGCGGCGGGACCCGGACCTGGGCGAGCCTGCCGAGGTCCGGGGCCGCTGCGTACCTCGCGGACTGACCGACAGGTCATGTCCCCCTTCGTGGTGTAGCCGATCACTCGGTGGGCGCGTTGGTGGCGTTGGGTGGTGCGGGGGCGCTTTTAGGGAGCTCGGTGGGGTAGATCTCGTCCATGCTTCCCTCGGGCAGGTAGCGGCGGGGGAAGGCGATCCATTCGTCGTGCAGTTCGAAGAGCACGGCTGTGACCAGTCGCAGGAGGGCGTCGTCGTTGGGGAAGACCTGGACGACGTCGGTGCGGCGCTTGATCTCGCGGTTGATCCGTTCGAGCGGGTTGGTGGACTGGATCTTCTTCCAGTGCCGTTCCGGGAAGGCCGCGAAGGCGGTCAGGTCGTCCTTGGCGTCCAGGAGCATCTGTTTGACCTTGGGGAACTGCTTGCCGAGCATCTCGGCGACGGTGTCGAGCTGGGTGCGGACCGCGTCCTGGGTGGGCTGGGCGAAGACTGTGCGGATGGTTGCGGCGACCATCTCGGTCGCCTCCTTCGGAATCACCGCGAAGACATTTCGCAGGAAATGAACACGGCATCTCTGCCACGCGGCGCCGAGCATGACCTTGCGGATCGCCTTGACCAGGCCGGAATGGCTGTCGGACAGGACCAGGCGGACCCCGGTCAGGCCGCGTTCGCGCAGGGAGCGCAGGAACTCGGCCCAGAACGCCTCGGTCTCGCTGTCGCCGACCATGACGCCCAGGACCTCGCGGCCGCCGTCCTCGGTGATCCCGGTGGCGACGACCACGGCGCGAGAGACGATCTGGTGGTTCACGCGTGCCTTGCAGTAGGTGGCGTCCAGGTACATGTAGGGGAAGCGGGTGTGGTCCAGCGGCCGGGTGCGGAAGGCGGTCAGCGGCTCGTCCAGGTCCGCGCAGATCCGGGAGACCTCGCTCTTGGAGATCCCGGTGTCCGCGCCCAGGGCCTTGACCAAGTCGTCCACCGACCGGGTGGACACGCCATGGACGTAGGCCTCCACGATGACCGCGTACAGGGCCTGGTCGATCCGGCGCCGGCGCTCCAGCAGGCTGGGGAAGAAGCTTCCGGCGCGCAGTTTGGGGATGGCCAGCTCCAGGTCGCCGGCCTGGGTGGTGAGCGTCTTCTCGCGGTGCCCGTTGCGCAAGGCGGTACGGGCCTCGGTGTGCTCGTTCCAGCCGGCACCGATGTGGGCAGCGGCCTCGGCCTCGATCAGCTCCTGCAGCATCCGCTCGGCGATGCCGCGGACGAGTTCGAGTCCGTCTGCCGAGCGTAGTGACTCCAGCAGGCGTAATAGGTCAGACTGGGACAGGGCCACCTCGCACCTCCGTTGTTGAACTGGCCGTTCAATACGGAGAGTTGCATGGTGGCCCACCTCATGCGCAGAGAGCGCGAGCCCTCCGCGGGTGTGCGCCCGGCGAGCAAGCCCGCGCACACCTCACCCTTGATCGGCTACACCACGTGGCGGGACGCCATCGACCGACACGCGGTGGGCATCAAAAGGCCGTCAAGAAGACGGACGCTGACACCCATCCACCTGCGCCTTCGGCCAGAATCCGAAAGTTGTGCCAACGGGTCGGCAGGTGGGGGACGGGGATGTCGTTCGACGAGGAATGGGCTGCCGCGAAGGTGGGTGTGCGGCTGAACCAGGTCCCCGCACCCGGCGGAGGTGGCGGGAGCGCCGACCTCAGCGTCAGCCGTGACGATCTGGGAGCCGTCGGCGGTGAGGCGTACCAGCTCCACAGCCGTCTGGCCAAGGACGGCCGCCACGCCGACCGGACCACGGCCGACGCGGCCACCGCCCTCGTAGGCTCCCACTTCGAGACGGGGGCGGCTCTGCGGCAGGTGGGCGACACCTGGTCGCAGCAGGTCACCGCATTGCTGGCCGCCTGTGCGCAGATCTCCAACCACCTCGACTACTCGGCGGCGGCGCACCAGAAGGACGATGACGACATCGCCGGGGCGCTGATGAGCGTCGCCGAACTCGACAAGCACTTCCGGTAGGTGTGGGGATCATGACGCTCGGATACGACGATGTACTGCATGCCCCGCTCGGCAAGCTCAAGGACGCGGCGACCGACTGGTCGCAGATGGTCGGCAAGCTGGAGGAACTCGCCCGCCTGGCCCGCGACGGGATGAAGGGCAAGGCGGACAAGGCGGACTGGGCGGGAGTCAACGCCACCGTCACCCAGCCCTTCATCGGCAAGACCGCCAAGGAGTTCGACGACGCGGCGAAGGCGGCCAAGGGTGTTCAGCAGATCCTTGAGCAGGGACACACCACTTTCGAAAAGGCCAAGGCCGACCTCAAGCGCATCGTCGACGAGGAGGCGCCGGCCCGCCAGGTGACGGTCGGCGCGAACGGCTCCGTACGCGCGAGCAGCCCCATCTCGGACAGTGTCGGACGGACCGGCAGGCACGACCCGGACTACCAGGACCTGCTGCGCAAGGAGCTTTCCAACGTCAGCTACATCGCGAACCGGATCCGCGATGCCGTGGAGGACGCCAACGAAGCCGACCGGGACATCGCACGGACCCTACGGGCCAACCTGGGCGACGATGCGCACAACTTCAGTGCCCCCAAGTACGCCAGTACGGATGCCATGAACGCCGACCGGGCCGTCACTCTCGCACGCAAGGGCGACGGGATGACCGACCAGGAACTGAAGGAGCTCCAGCAGCTCCTCCACGAACACCGCGCGTCGCCGGAGTTCACGACCGCCTTCTACGAGGGGCTGGGCGCCAAGCCGAGCCTCGCCTTCTTCGCCGACCTCACGATGAAGACCGAAGGCGACAGCAAGGTACGCACCGATTCCCTCAAGGCTCTCCAGCAGGACCTCGGCTTCTCCCTGGCCACGGCCACCGACCCGGACAATCCGACGCACCTGTCGGAGAAGTGGCAGACCGACCTGCGCAAGGCCGGGGCCGGCACGATCGACGTCTACCCGTCCCGCAACGCCAGCTACAACCCGTACGGCTACCAGGTGCTCGGCAACATCCTGCGCTACGGCACGTACGACCACCGCTTCCTCACCCCGGTCGCCGAGCATGCGGCACAGCTCCAGGCCGGCAACCCCGGCATCTGGAAGCACATGCCCCGGAACCAGCCGTACATCGGCATCAACCTGAACCCCGCCGGCACGGACGGCAGCTCCGGCTTCAACGCCATGACCGGCATCCTGGAGGCGTTGGGGCATAGCCCGGAGGCATCGCAGGACTTCTTCGACGGGAAGATGACCCCGTACTCCCACGATGGTCAGAAGATGGACCGGGCGTACTTCGACCGCGAGTACAAGGGCGGTTTCAGCTACAGCCACCTCGTCGAGTTCAACCTCAGGGAGACGAGTGACGGCATCCTCCTCGAAGGGCTGCAGGGTCCGAAGGGGAAGACCGTCTACCCGGACTACTTCGAGATGCTCACCGACAAGGACCAGTGGTTCGACGACCGCTCGGCGACGCACCCGAAGATCGGCGACGAGGATGCCCAGGAGGCCTGGAAGAAGGCCGCCGAGAAGGCGACGGCGGCCGGCCCGGACGCACTCGGCCACGCCCTGGAGTCGGCGGTCTCGGGCCGCGCGTACGACGACGTCCGTACGGACGTGAAGCCGCTGCCTCACTCGGAGGAGCAGGCGAACCTCATGCACCGGGTGGTGGAGAAGTTCGGCGGCCCGGGCAACGACCTCATCTCGGTCACCGGCGAGGACGACAAGAAGAAGTCCGGCGTCTTCATGCCGATGCGGGACAGCCTAGGGAACATGACGGCCGAGTACATGCGGGACTTCCAGAAGGCGATGGGGGCATCCCGCATCGAGACCTTCGGCGCGGACGCTGGCCTGACCGACCTGAGCGGCTCCGCGATCCCGAACTTCCTCGGCAGCGTCGCAAAGGACCCGGAGGCCTACGGCGCGATCATCAACGCGCAGCAAGCCACGACAGCCGGACTCTTGGGCGATGTGGCGAAGGACTACGGAGAGGGCGGTCCACAGCGCGAACTCGGCGACGCCCGCCATGAGGTGGCCACTTTCACTGCGCCCGGCGCCACCATCTCAGGCATTGTCTCCGAAGCCCGCGCGGAAGCCGTCTTCACCGACAAGACGGCCGGGGACAGCGAGTTCAACCAGGGCCTCCAGGACGGTACCAAGTGGATCGAGCGTGGCTTCGGGTTGGCGACCAAGCCTCTTGAGGCATCGGTCGTGGGTGCCCCGGTCGCCTGGGTGATCGAAGACGTCAAGGAGAGCGTCACCAAGCACTACGAACAGGACAGCGCTGCGGCGGCCGAGGAGAAAGCCAACAGTCTCCTGGAGCAGCGACGCGAAGCCACCGCCCGCGCCGCCGAAGAGGCCGCGATCGCTGGAGCCAAGCAGGCCGGTTTGTCCGAGGAAGAACAGAAGAAGTTCGGCGACGACGCATACAAGTCGGTGACAGGCGGATACGAGCACGGCAGGTCGACTCACAGCGGGTATCAGCCGCCGCCTTCCAAGGGTGGAGACAAGTGATGCCTTCGCGCCACGGATACCGGGCCCGCCTCATCGTGGCTGCGGGAGCCGCGTTGGTCCTGATCGCGGCCGGGACCTGGTGGTGGGCGAACAGAGTTCCCATGGTCCGGGTTCCGGACCGGGCATGCGGTGGTGCCCTCTCCGGGAATGCCGTCGCCGCGATCTTCCCCGAGAAGGGCGGGGAGTACCAGGAGAGGCTCTGGTCCACGTTCGATCCGGGCGGAAACGACTCCCTGAATATCTGGTGCTCTATGCGAGCAGCCGACAAGTCCGCTCTCGCCAGCTACACCTGGATTTCCCCGGGAGTGGCCGACGGGTTCGAAAACGGCACCCCCATCAAGCTGGGTGAGACGAAGGGTTACACGAGGCCCTTCATCGCCAGACTCTTCGTTCCGTGTCTCAGCTCTGGACGCGAGAGGTATTCGTGGCTCATGGTCACAATCGAACGGTTCGCGAAGAATCCCAAGGACCCCGTCGAAGTCGACGACCAGCGCGACCCCGCTCCGATGGCCGAACTCGTAGCCGACGCCGCGCGCCACGTCACACAGCAGCTGAAGTGCGAAACTGCCTCAACGCTCCCCGCCGGCCCACCGGTCATCGGCGCGGACGTTGCCGGCTGACGAGTCGTCCAGCCGCGGTCGAGGATGATGTTGGTGTCGGTCATGGTGGTGGGCATGTCTGCGGCAAGGAAGAGGGCTGCGGCGGCGACCTCGTCCGGGCGGCCGAGGAGGGTGCGGGGCAGGACGGCGTCAAGTGGACGGACCCGCGCCTTCGGCCTGGTGACCAAGCCGCTTGAAGCGTCCGTCGTGGGGGCTCTGGTTGCCTGGGTGATCGAGGACGTCAAGGAGAGTGTGACCAAGCACTATGAGCGTGACAGCGCGGCGGATGTCGAGTCGAGCGTGAACAAAATCCTGGAAAACCAGCGGAAGCCCACCGCTGACGCTGCTTACGAGGCTCATGAGCGCGTCAAACGCGGATACGGGGACGGTCGCGACACGCAGAGCGGGTACCAGCCTCCTCAGCAGGAGAATGGGGAAAGCCATGACCAAGGGGCTGGGGCGGCGTGGCCGCCCTGTCATGGCCATCTGCGCCGTGGCGCTCCTGTTGGCAGGTGGTGCCTGGTGGTGGGTGGAGAGAGTCCCGGCGGTCCAGGTGCCAGACCGGGTCTGTGGTGGCGTGCTCTCCGGGACGCCAGTCGCAGCGATCCTCCCGAAGAAGGGCGGGGAGTACGAAGGCACGTTCGTACAGCCCGTATACGATCCCGCGGAGCAGAAGTCGAAGAGCTTGTGCTCCATGATGGCTGCTGACCGGTCCATCTCGGCCACGTACTCGTGGACCACCTCGACATTGGCCTCGTCTGGCTACCTGGAGAAGAGGGGCACCCCCAGCGTTTGGGTGAGGCACCCGGATACACGGGTCCCCGAGAGGCGGCACTCCTCCTGGCCTGCTACAGCCCGTCGGATGTGCGATATCCCTGGCTCGAAGTCACCGTCACGCGTTACCGGGACCTGAACAGCGTGAAGCCCAAGGGAAAGCTCGAAGTCGACCCTCGCCCCCCGTCTCCCCGCCGGGCCCCCGGTCGTGGGTGCGGGTGGGTCCGGCTAGCTGGTCGGAGTACGGGGAGTGCCGCGCCGGAGGCGGCCGCGGGAGGCCTCCACGATCGTTCCGAGGACGAGCGACTGGATCAGTACGCAGAGGACGAGCTCGGTGACGAAGAGCCACGTCTCGGGCTGGCCGTCCCCGGAATGGGCCAGCCCCATGAAGAGGACGAGCGGGAACGCGCACAGGGCGGGCAGCACCCATACGAAGCCAGGATCCGGGGCGAACAGCGTGACCGCCGTCGCGACGGCCACGGCGGCGCCGACGAGGCCCAGGTAGATCAGCGAAGCGGGGTTCGCGAAGGTGAGGCGGACGAGCGTGCGAGCGGTCATCGGTGCTCCCCGGGGCGTGTGGACTCCCTCCATGGTCGGGAGGATCCGCAGTCCTGTCGTGAGTACGCGTACCCAGGGCGTGCCCAGACCGGTGCTGCTGTCCGGCCCCTCCCCGGTCGGGGCCGGACAGCAGCGGCTCCGGTGCGGGAGGTCAGCCGAACTGGCCCGGCTGGTAGTCGCCCGCCGGCTGCTGGACGATCACGTTCATGCGGTTGTACGTGTTGATCAGCGCGATGAGGGAGACCAGCGCGGCCAGCTGGTCCTCGTCGTAGTGCTTGGCGGCCTCGGCCCAGGCCTCGTCCGTGACGCCGCCCGCCGCGTCGGCGATGCGGGTGCCCTGCTCGGTCAGCTCCAGGGCCGCCCGCTCGGCGTCGGTGAACACCTTCGCCTCGCGCCAGGCCGCGACCAGGTTGAGCCGCACCGCGTCCTCCCCTGCGTGCGAGGCGTCCTTGAAGTGCATGTCGGTGCAGAATCCGCAGCCGTTGATCTGGCTGGCCCGGAGCTTCACCAGCTCCTGTGTGGCGTGCGGCAGGGCCGAGTCCGAGATGACCTTGCCCGCGGAGTTGATGTACCGGCCGAACTTGGTCGCGACCGCGTTGCCGTAGAAGTTGAGACGCGCTTCCATCGTGATCTCCTTGCCGTGCGGAGGATTACACAGCTCTGACGGAAATCGCGGCCCGGATGTGACAGCCCGACGGACCATGCGAGCGTGACCTGCGTCACTTGCCCAGGAGGAGCTCCGCGATTTCCCGGGCCCGGTGGGCCGGCTCCGGGCCGGGGGTGAGGGTCGCCACCGTCGTCGCTCCCTCGGTCAGGATCAGGAGCCGGTCGGCGAGGGCCGGATCGGCGGTCAGGCCGGCCAGCAGGGCGTGGAGTTCCGCCTTGTGGATGCGGACGATCTCCGGGGCCGCCGCGCCCAGTTCTCCGTACGCGTTGAGGAACGCGCAGCCCCGGAAGTCGGGCTCGGCGAACCAGTCCGCCAGCCAGTCGAAGACCGCGAGCACCCGCGCCCGCGGCTCCGCCGGGGCGAGGGCCGCGGTGCGCAGGGAGTCCAGCCACCGCCGGTCGCGGCGTTCCAGGTAGGCCGTGACCAGGGATTCCTTCGCGGGGAAGACCCGGTACAGGCGCTTGAGGGGGACCCCGGAGGCGGCGCGGATGCGGTCCATGCCGACGGCCTGGATGCCGTGCCGGTAGAACAGCTCCTCCGCGGCGTCCAGCAGTCGGGTCCGTGCCTCTTCGTCGTCCATGGGGGCAGGGTAGCCCGTTTCCCCTTGCGATGAGAACGCCCGTTCTCATACGGTGGAGAACGATCGTTCTCGCCCGTCTCGCTTCGGAGGATCCGCCGTGACACGTCCGCCCCTGCCCCCTTTCACCGAAGAGTCCGCCCGCGCCAAGGTCCAGGCCGCCGAGGACGCCTGGAACAGCCGGGATCCCGAGCGCGTCGCCCTCGCGTACACGGAGGACTCGGTCTGGCGCAACCGCGACCGGTTCCTCACCGGGCGCGCCGAGATACGCGAGTTCCTCGCCGCGAAGTGGGAGCGCGAGCTCGACTACCGCCTCCGCAAGGAGCTTTGGGCCTTCACCGGCAACCGCATCTCGGTCCGCTTCGCGTACGAGTGGCACGACGGCGACGGCCGGTGGTTCCGCAGCCACGGCAACGAGCAGTGGGAGTTCGACGACGACGGCCTGATGAGGCGGCGCGAGGCGAGCATCAACGACGTGCCGATCAGCGCCGAGGACCGCCGCCTGTTCTGATCCGCCCACACCCCGGCGCCGGGCCCGGTGGGTGCTCCGGCTCAGGCGCCGGGCCTGGATCTGAGTACGCCCGACCCTTGCCCGCCCCGACCCCGGCTGCTACGTCGGCGCAGGCCAATGCCCACATCGCCGCCCTCTGAACTTGCGTTCGACAGGTGGGTGTTGGTTTCGTACGAGGCGTAGGCGCGGGGAGCGCCTCGGAGGGGCGACACAGCACATGAGTACAGAGGCGGTTCTGCCGGCACACTGGAACGAGTTGTTCGGCGAACCCGCGGCGATGCGGCTCGCTTCGGCGGACGCCCCCGGCGGCGGCGGCGAGGATCTGGCCCACTCCCGCGGGCCCTGGTCCAAGGCAGCGGACGCGGCCGGCGAGTTGCGCATCACCACCGCGGAGGGCCTGGGCAAGATGGCCGCCGCTCACGAGGGCGTCGAGGCCGGTACGGCGGGACTCTCCGCCACCGCCGCGCTGGCCGCGGTCCGCGCCTCCTGGGAGAAGCGCGTGGCCGCCGTACGCGACGAGTGCGGGTCGGTGCAGTCCGCCCTGCTGAACGTCGCGCGGGAGATCGGCGAGATCGACGAGAACAACCGGCTCAGGTTCTCGTACCTCGTCACGCATCGGGACGCGTCGAAGTGACCCTGACCTGGCAGCAGTTGCGTGACCTGAAGACCCAGGAGTTCACCGAGGCGGCAGCGGCGTGGGCCGATGTCGGCGCCCGGGCGGACGCGGGGCGCGACCGGATCAGCGTAGGGATGATCAAGTCGCTGGAGGACCAGAAGGGCGTGTCGGCGGCGGCGGCGCGCGATCGGCTGAGTCGGGTCGACCGGAACTTCGACTTCATCCACACCGAATGCGGCCTCGTCCGCACCACGCTGAACTCCCTGGCCCACGAGCTCGCCGAGGAGCAGGTGCGCCTCAGGGCGGCACTGGAGGACGCGTCGGCCCGCGGCTTCACCGTGCATCCGGACGGATCGGTGCAGTACCCGCCCGGGGGCGAGAACTTCCTGACCAAGGAGCCCGCGCCGGGCGGCTCCGTACGGGGCGTCGACAAGCCGCTGTACCTCCAGGGCGCGGACACCCACCCGCTGGGCAAGGCGCCGTTCCCCACCAACGCGAACCCCAACCACGGCCTCGCCCAGGAGATCGCCACCCGCATCCTGGACGTGGTGAAGGCAGCCCAGGGCGTGGACTCCCGCTTCACCCAGGCTCTCCATCGCCTCAAGGCCCCGGAAGGGCTCGACGTCACGGAGGCCACCTGGGCCGACGCGGCGGGCGACGCGGCGGTCGTCCGGAAGGAGGCGGCGGACTACCTGCGCGACACCATCCCGGCGGACCGGTCCCCGGCGGACCGCCACAGCTGGTGGCAGGGCCTGAGCGACGACCAGCGGGCCGAGCTCCTGGCCACCTATCCCAATGTGATCGGCAACCTGGACGGGGTCCCGTCCGAGGTCCGGGACGAGGCGAACCGGGACAACCTGCAGCTGCTGATCGGCAAGCTGTCGGAGCAGAGCGACGAGAAGTCCCAGACCCAGCTGGCGGGCATGCGCTCGATCGACGACCAGCTGCGGAACCCGGGGCCCAAGGACCCGCCGATGTACCTGCTGGGCATCGGCGACCAGGGCGGAGGCCGGGCCATCGTGGCCTACGGCAACCCCGACACGTCGCGCAACGTTTCCGCGTACGTGCCCGGGCTCGGCACCGCGCTGGACGCGGAGTTCGCCCGGAACGACCTCAAGCGCGCCCGCGACACCGCCTCGGGCGCCCGGGAGTTCGAGTCGAGCTCGGCCTCGATCGTCTGGCTCGGCTACGACGCGCCGCAGCTGCCCGCGGCACGCGTGATCGACAATACGGACGTCATGTTCAAGGAGCACGCCGAGAAGGGTGCGCCCGCGTACAACCAGTTCATGGCGGGGATCAGTGCCACCAACCAGACCCCCGACCCCCACGTCACGGCCATCGGCCACTCGTACGGGTCGCTGACCGTGGGCCAGGCGGCGCTGCAGAGCGGCGGGATCCCGGGTGTCGACGACATAGTCCTGGTGGGCAGCCCCGGCACCGGTGCCCAGCGCGCCGAACAGCTGGGGGTGGGCAAGGACCACGTGTTCGTCGGCGCTGCCGAAAACGACCCCGTGTCCAAGGCCCCGAACAAGGTGGAGTCCGGGGCGATGCTGGTGGGTGGCGGAGCGGGTGCGGTCGCCGGCGGCGTGGCAGGATCGGTTCTCGGGCCGGTCGGTACGGTGGGCGGAGCGCTCATCGGAGGCGTTGCCGGCGGCGTCCACGGCTTCCTCGTGGCCGATGCCGTCACCGACGAAAGCCAGAACTACTTCGGTACGGATCCGTCCCACAGGGACTTCGGTGCCAACCGGTTCAAGGTGGACGACGGACCCAGGCCCATCATCGGGGGCGACGGTCCCATGGACGCCCACTCGAACTACTTCAACCCCACGAAGGACAAAGAGTCCGCGACCAACATCGCGCTGATCGTCGCGGGGCATGCCCAGGACATCAGCACCGAGGAACCCCGATGAAGCCACCCCGCACCGCAGGCGCACTCCTCGCACTGGCAGCTCTCGTTGCCGGCTGCGGCCCGGGCGCCGACGACGGATCAGCCAAGAGGAACGAGACCGTGCAGCTGCAGCAGGGCGCCGAGCGCGCCGACGCCATCCTTCAGGAGACCCTGGCAGCCGTACAGCCGGAACTGAAATGGAACCACGGTCCGTCCTCGGACGCCGGTTGTACGAACGCCCTGGGCAAGACGACGGGCATGGCGGCCGCCGACCGGTCGATCACCGTCCTGACCATCGTTTCCGAACAGCGCCGGGGTGCCCTGCTGGGCGTCATCGAGCGGGCCTGGAAGGGGCGTGGCTACAAGATCACCAGTGTGCGCAAGAGTCCGACGTTCCCCGGCATCTACGCCAGCACTCCCGACGGCTACAGCCTGGAGGTCAAGGTCGCCGGTGAGGGGCAGTTCTTCCTGAAGGCGGCCACGCCCTGCCTGGAGGACACCGGCATCCAGCAGCCCACCTCCAAGCCGAACACCCCGGACCGCCCTGCCCCGTACCCTCCCCGTCCGGACGTTCAGGACGAGTTCTGGTCCGCCACCACAGCGGCACCGGCGGGCAGTTGATCCTCCGCGGGTGACTCCCCGCGGAGCTGGGAGGGTGCCGACGGAGCCGGCAGGCGCGGATCCCCGCCGCCGGTCAGCGGGGTGCCCGACGGGTAGCGGGCGCAGTCGGCGTGCGCGGCGACTTCGAGGCGGTCGCCGGGGTACGTCGTGAGCGAGAGGGTCCGGCCGGTGCCGGGGAGTTCGAGGCGCAACTCGGCTTGGTGGAGGTCGGGGGAGTTCGCGTAGTCCGTGACCTTCCAGCCCTGCTGCGTCAGGGCCTTCCGTACCCGCTCGAGCGCGGGCTCCGCCTCGGCGCGCGGGACGCCCCGCAGCCCCCATGTGTCGCTCACCGTGACGACGCCGGGGGCTTGCGGCGGGTAGGCGATCCCGCGCTCGGACCAGTGGCGCATGCCCCGGAGATGGCAGTCGTGGCCGTCGGCCGCCAGGCCGGCGCCGGGCCAGTCGGCCAGTTCGGCGCGCGGCAGGCCGAGCGCGGCGTAGGCGGACTGCGTATGGCCCTCCAGCTCCCGGGCCGTGGCGGCGGGATCGGCGACCGGGTACGGAGTTCCGTCCCAGATCGGCGCGAACCACCGGGCGAACCCCACCACGGCGACCAGGGCCAGCCCGGCAGCCGACGCCGCGCGAATCTTCCGGCGCCGTGCTGGCGCGGGGGCGGGGGTGGTGGGGTCGTGCGGTCGCCGGGTCATGCCGACAGCTTCCGCCGGGCAGCGGGAGGAGGGCATGAGTAGCCGTACTCAACCGCCGCCCCGACCGTACGCAGGTGCTCGCCGCGCGCCGCGGAGTGTGCACCGCGCCGCCCGCTACGCCTCGTGGTGGGCCTGGGTGATGAGGTCCGTGGCGACCGCCAGGGCTGCCAGGCGGGTCTCCTCCGGGTCGCCCTCCACGTGCTGCAGGAACATCATTCCGGCGTGCAGGGTGAACAGCGCACTGACGCAGCGGACCTGGTCCTCCAGCGGGCCGTCCTGCGTGCGGAGCAGTTCCACCAGGGCGAAGAGCCGCTTCTTCACCGTCTCGCCGATGCTCAGCTCGCGCGTGGTCGCCTGGTTCTCCTGCATGAACCGGTACAGGGCCGCGCCCGCCGCCATCGCCTCGCTGTAGCGCCGCAGCACCTCGCGCTTGGTCTCCAGGGTGCGCGGCTGCCCCTCCGCCCATGTGATCAGCTCGTCGATGGGCCGCGTCAGGTCCTCGAAGAGGCTGATGATGATGTCTTCCTTGGTCCTGAAGTGGTAGTACAGCGCCGCCTTCGTGACCTCCAGCCGTTCCGCGATCTCGCGCAGCGACGTCTTCTCGTACCCCTGCTCGACGAAGAGCTCCAGTGCGACGTCCTGGATGCGCTGACGCGTGTCACCACGGCGCCGCTGCGGACTGCTGCTGGACATGGCTCTCCCCCATTACTTACTTGACGCCCGGCTAGTTACGGGTCTACCGTCCCCAGTGTAGTGAACTAGCCGGGCGGCAAGTAAGTGCCGGTGCGGGACGAAGACCATGTGTTGAGCATGAGGCGTAGGGCCAGGGGAGTGGACATGGTGGACACAGTCAAGCCTGCGGGGACCTCGGAAGAGGTGAAGCCGCGCAGCGTACGGGTCGTCCTCATGGCGCTCATGATCGCGATGCTGCTCGCGATGCTCGACAACATGATCATCGGCACCGCGATGCCCACGATCGTCGGCGAGCTGGGCGGCCTGGAGCACCTCTCGTGGGTGGTCACCGCGTACACGCTGGCCACCGCGGCCTCCACTCCCATCTGGGGCAAGATCGGCGACATGTACGGGCGGAAGGGATCCTTCCTGACCTCGATCGTCATCTTCCTGATCGGCTCCGCGCTCAGCGGCATGGCCCAGGACATGGGCCAGCTGATCGGCTTCCGCGCCGTCCAGGGTCTCGGCGCCGGCGGTCTGATGGTCGGCGTCATGGCGATCATCGGCGACCTGATCCCGCCCCGTGAGCGCGGCAAGTACCAGGGCATGATGGCCGGCGTGATGGCCCTCGCCATGATCGGCGGCCCGCTCGTCGGCGGAACCATCACCGACCACATGGGCTGGCGCTGGTCCTTCTACATCAACCTGCCGCTCGGCGCCGTGGCGCTCGCCATGGTGACGGCGGTGCTGCACCTGCCCAAGAAGACGGAGCCGGGGGTCCGCCCGAAGATCGACTACCTCGGCGCGGCGCTGCTGACCATCGCCATCACCTCCACCGTGCTCGTCACGACGTGGGGCGGCACCGAGTACGCCTGGGGCTCCGGCCAGGTCATCGGCCTGATCGTCGTCGGCGTGCTGTCGACCGCCGCCTTCCTCTACGCCGAGACCAAGGCCGAAGAGCCGGTCATGCCGCTGCACATCTTCCGCAGCCGCAACTTCACCCTCATGTCCGTGATCGGCTTCCTGGTCGGCTTCGCGATGTTCGGCGGCGTGCTGTACCTGCCGCTGTTCCAGCAGTCGGTGCAGGGCGCCTCCGCCACCAACTCTGGCCTGCTCCTGCTGCCGATGCTGCTCTCGATGATGGTCGTCTCGCTGATCGCGGGCCGCGTCACCACCAACAGCGGCAAGTACAAGATCTTCCCGATCGTCGGTGGCGCGCTGATGGTCGTCGGGCTGTTCCTGCTCGCGACGATGGACACCGACACCACCCGGCTCATGTCGGGCGTGTACATGGCCCTCCTCGGTGCCGGGCTCGGCTTCCTGATGCAGATCACCATGCTGGTCGCGCAGAACAGCGTCGAGATGAAGGACATGGGCGTCGCCTCGTCCTCGGCGACCCTGTTCCGTACGCTCGGCGGCTCCTTCGGCGTCGCGCTGATGGGTTCCCTCTTCACCAGCCGGGTCACGGACACCATGTCCGAGCGGCTGGGGCCTGAGGCGGCCGGGGCCGCGGGGTCCGCGCAGTTGGACGCGGCGAGCCTGGCCAAGCTGCCGGAGGCCGTGCGGGACGCCTACCAGCACGCGGTGGCCGCGGGTACGCACTCGGCGTTCCTGCTCGGCGCGGGTATCGCCGTACTGGGGTTCGCGGCGGCCTGGTTCGTGAAGGAGGTTCCGCTCCGGGGAGCGGGCCCGGCGCCGGCGGCCGACGCCGAGCCCAAGGGCGGTGAAGCCGCCGCCCCCGCGGCGCAGGAGTCCGTCGCCCGCTGAACGAAGACCAACGGGCGGTACCACCGGAACGGTCGGTGGTGCCGCCCGTCGGCGTGTCCGGGGCCGGGGTGGCGGGCTTCGCCGGGGCCCGGCCGTGGTGAGTCCCGGCACCTTCTGGTCCCCGTCGTGGTGTGCGCCATCCGGGGCCCTCGGTGTTCCAGGGGCCGGGGCGGAGGTGCCACGTGGTGAGGGTGGTGGTGAGTCCCGTTCGTCCCTGGCGGTGGCGGACTTGATGAGGGCCGCGCCGATGCCGTAGTCGAAGCCCTCGATGCGCTCGTCCTCGTACTCCCAGTGGGAGGTGTCATCGTGGCGGCATCCGGCGGGAGTTGGGATGCGGGCTAAAGTCCCATCAGTCACTTTGGTGTCACCACGTGGAATTTAAGGCCCAATTGACTGGAACTCCTCGGTGGCGATGGACGTCCTGATCCACGGAACGCCCGCAAAGCGGATGGGGAGTGGACACTTCATGAGGTTCTTGACGGGAGAGAGCAAGCGGGGCATTCGGGCCGGTGCCGTCGTCGTGGCCTCGGCCGCCGCCGTCGCGGCGACCGTGTGGGGGGTGGCGACCCTGGTGGAGCCGGGGAAGGCCGCCACGCAGCAGAACGTGTCCCGGCCGGCGGACTCCGGGGGTGCCGCCGGGTCGCAGCCGCAGGCGATACCCGAGGACATAGCCCACGCGTCGGAGGCCGGCGGGAACGCCGTCAACATCACCATCGACGACGGCCCCGACCCCCGATGGACCCCGAAGGTGCTGGAGGTCCTCCAGCGACACGACGTCAAGGCGACCTTCTGCATGGTCGGGCCGCAGGCCAAGGCCCACCCCGACCTCGTCAAGAAGGTGGTCGCGGCCGGTCACCGGCTCTGCGACCACACGATGGCGCACGACACCGCCATGGACAAGAAGCCCGTCGCCTACCAGGAGCAGCAGATCCTGGATGCGAAGAAGCTGATAGAGGAAGCCGCGGGCAGCGGCGCGAAGGTGGAGTACTACCGGGCCCCCGGCGGCGCGTTCACCCCGGACAGCCGGCGCATCGCCGCCGCGCACGGCATGCGGCCGCTCGGCTGGAACGTCGACACGAAGGACTTCGGCAAGCCGGGCACGGCCGCCATCGTCGACGCCGTCAAGCGCGAGATCGGCAACGGTCCGACGGTGCTCTTCCATGACGGCGGCGGCAACCGCGCGCAGACCGTCGACGCCCTCGACCAGGTGCTGGACTGGCTGGGGGAGCAGGGCCGGCCGACCGGTTTCCCGGTCCGCACCGCTCCCTGACACGCCGTCCGCCCGGCGAACGGGTGAGGGTCGACCGCGCGGACCCGCCCGCGTTGTTCCCTGGTCGGACGCACGTACGCACCCTCAGGAGGCTCCTGTGGCCATCGCCCCCGGCGAACTGTCCGACCCCGCGGTCGGCGCCCTCGTCGCCGCCGTCAACGCGCACGACAAGGACGCCTTCCTCGCGCTCCTGACCCCCGACGCGACCATGTCCGACGACGGCTCCGACCGCGACCTCCACGAGTGGATCGACCGGGAGATCTTCGACTCCGGCGGTCACATGGACGTCCAGTCCGAATCCGACGGCGGCCGCGCCCTCCTCGTCAGCTACCGCAACGACACCTGGGGCGAGATGCGCACCGCCTGGCGCTTCACCGTCACCCCGGGCGGCATGGTCAGTCGTTTCGAGACCGGTCAGGCCTGAGGCCTGCCGACCGCCGCGCCGTGCCCGGTACCGCCGCCGTCGGGTGCTCGTTCTCCGGTGCCACCCCGCCCGGGAAGCCGAAGCGGCGGCGCGTGCAGCCGTACGCGAGGCCCCGGTGCTCCCGTACGGGTGAAAGCCGGCCCGGCGTCGTTCCGGCCCGCCGCAGGGCCCCGTTGGGCCGGGCATGAAGCGCACCCGCATCGCCGCTCTCGCCCTCGCCACCGCCGCGGCGGCCCTCGCCCCCGTCCTCGGCCAGCCGGCCACCGCCGCGGAGACGCCGTACCTCCAGGACCCGGCAGGCGGCGAGAAGGGCATGAAGTCGATGTGGACCAAGGACGAGATGCACAAGGTGGAGGGGCAGTTCCGCTTCTACCCGGGGGTCCAGTACAAGACGGTCACCCGCCCCGGCCCCTCGGCCGCGCCGGACCACGAGCACCAGGTCGCCGACCCCGAGACGCTGGCGTGGCTGCCCTCGTACGAGTTCGCCTGGTCGGTGTCGGACTCCACGGTGGTGAAGAAGGCGTTGACGGTCAAGGAGGGCTCGCACCCGATCGTCGTGCGCGCCGTGCTGCGGACGGCCAAGGGGGCCGAGGTGGCGGAGGTGCACAGGGAGCTGACGGGCAAGCCGGCGACCGGGCGGGAGAAGGTCGCGGGCACCAAGCGGATCGCGTGCGACACCGGTGAGTACGCGGTGGAGTGGTCGGTCACGCGCTCGGGCTACGGGACGCTCACGGGCACCCTGCGCTGGAACTCCAGCTGCGAGCAGTACCGGACGGCGTTCGCTTCGCACCACGGACAGCAGCGCTGACGGGTGGGGCCGGCCGCCCCGCGCACCTTGTGAGTGCTCGGCGGGCGACTGGGCCGCGGCCTTGGATCAAGTGCCGTAATGGCCATGGTGCCGCACGGGGTGCTCTGCGGCAGGTGCGAAAGTCCCGTGTCGAGGAACTTTCAGCATGATCTAGCGAGGAACCCCGGGCCTTCAGGCCCGGGAGGAATCGCTTCTCTGGACTGCTCTGACCCGCAGGCTAACGCGGACGTTTCTGCTGCTCGATGTACTCCTTGATGATTGCCAGCGGTGCGCCGCCGCAGGACGCCGCGAAGTAGGACGGAGACCAGAAGTGATCTCCCCACAGGTACTTGCGGATGTGGTCGGGGAACTCCTGCCGGAGCCTGCGGGCTGATACGCCCTTGAGGGAGCCGACCAGGCGGGACAGGGCGACCTTCGGCGGGTAGTGCACGAGGAGGTGCACGTGGTCGTGCTCGCCGTTGAACTCGACCAGTTCGGTCTCGAAGTCGGCACAGACGGCCCGCATGACTTCTTCGCAGCGCGTCAGGATCTCGTCCGTGAACGGGCCGCGCCGATACTTTGGTGTGAAGACCAAGTGTGCATGGAGGCTGTAGACGACGGTTCTACCCCTACGAGTGTTGGGGTTTGGCTCCCAGCGTGGTGACATAGACCAATGCTACGATCATGGGTGTGAAGATCGTGGCGCAGGTGAAGCTGTTGCCGGAGGCCGAGCAGGCCACCGCGCTGCGCTCCACCCTGCGCACGGTCAACGAGGCCGCGTGCTGGGTGTCCGGTGTGGCGTTCGAGCACGGTGTGCCGCGTGAGTACGAGCTGCGCAAGCACACCTACGCCGAGTTGAAGGCGCGCGGGCTCGGGGCGCAAGCCGCTCAGCACGTCATCAAGAAGACCCGTGACGCCTACACCACGTTGAAGGCGAACATCACGGCCGGGAACCTGGGCAAGCCGGGATCGAAGCACAGGGTCAAGGCGGAGTCGAAGCCGATCACGTTCCGGCCCCAGGCCGCGCAGCCGTACGACGACCGGTGTTTGAGTTGGCAGTACGACGCCGGAACCGTGTCGATCTGGACGACGGCCGGACGGCTCAAAAGCGTTCGCTTCGCCTGCTCCCCGGACGCGCTCAAGATGCTCCGCGAGCACCGCAAGGGCGAGTCCGACCTGATCGAACGCGACGGCGTGTTCTACCTGATCGCCGTCTGCGACATCCCCGAGGCCGAGCAGTACGAGCCTGACGGGTTCATCGGAGTCGACCTCGGCATCGCCAACATCGCCACCACCTCCACCGGCTACCGGGCCGCCGGTCGCGGCTTGAACCGGCACCGGAAACGACAGCTCGATCTGCGCAGGAAGTTGCAGGCCAAGGGCACCAAGTCCGCGAAGCGCCTCCTCAAGAAGCGCTCCCGCAAGGAAGCCCGGCACACCGCCAACGTCAACCACATCGTCTCCAAGACCATCGTCACCACCGCTGAACGCACCGGCTCCGGTATCGCCCTGGAAGACCTCACGGGCATCCGAAGCCGGGTACGGCTCCGCAAGGACCAGCGGACCTCCCTGCACTCGTGGAGCTTCCACCAGCTCGCCGCCTTCGTTGAGTACAAGGCGAAGCGGGCCGGGGTGCCGCTGGTGTACGTCGATCCGGCGTACACCAGCCGGCAATGCTCCGAGTGCGGCCACATCGACCGGCGCAACCGCGCCGATCAAGCGACGTTCGCGTGCCGGTCCTGCGGGGCCCTCATGCACGCGGACGACAACGCGTCCCACAACATCCGCCGCAAGGGCGAGACCGTGTGGACAGCGGGGCGTGAGTCACGCGTCCCTGCCACCCCATAGGGGTGTCTGGACGGAGGAGCCAACCCAGCAGCCAGTTGGGCGCTACCTCCAAGCCCGGCCCTTCAGGACCGGGTCAAGTTGACTGCTTCTTGGCGGCCTGGTTCGCCTGGGCGGCGATGTCCTCGAGGACGCTCTTCGGGTCGCCGGTCGGTTCCACGGCGCGGCCGATGTTGCGCTTGATGGTGTCGCTGACCGTCAGCCAGGACGGGTCGTTGACCGGGTACAGCTGGGCGCCGCGCAGCGCGTCCAGGAACTGCTGGTCGTTCTTGTCCAGACCGCCGCCGGCCGGGGTGCGCGATGCGGTGACGGTGGACGGCAGCAGGTGGTAGCGGTTGGCGAATTCCGTCAGGTTCTTGTCCTGGTAGACGAAGTCCAGGAACTTGGCGATCTCCGCGCGCTTCCCGTTCTGCTTGAAGGCCGTCATCCAGTCGGCCACGCCGACGGCCGGCGGGTTCTCCCCGACGCCGAGGCTGTCCGAGACGGGCATGGCGGTGGTGCCGACGACGACGCCCTTGCCGCGCGCCTCGTGGGCCAGTGACGGGTAGCCGTTGAGCATGCCGACATCGCCGTGCAGGAAGGCGGCGAAGGCGTCGGCGCGGTTGAGCTTGGAGGGCGGGGTCGGGCCGGTGAGGCCGGGGGCGACCAGATACTCCTTGACCCAGCTCCACGTCTTGATGTTCTGCTCGGAGGCCAGGGCGTAGTTGCCGGCGCTGTCGGCGTAGCCGCCGCCGTTGCTCAGCTCCCAGATCATCGCCTCGGCGTGCGCCTCTTCCGGGCCGAGGGGCAGGGCGTACGGGTACGCCACGCCCTTCTCCTTGAGCGCCTTCGCGGCGGCCTTGAGGTCGGACCAGGTCTTCGGGGGTTCCTTGATGCCGGCCTTGGTGAAGAGCGCCTGGTTGTAGAAGAGGAGGCGGCTGCTCGCCACGAAGGGCAGGCCGTAGAGGGTGTTGCCGACGGAGCCGGCGTCGGCGAGCGGCTGGAGGAAATTCGCCTCGGCGGTGACCGAGAGGATTTCGTCCGCGGGATAGAGCTGGCCCTGGGCGGCGAAGTCCGAGTAAGAGCCCATGAGTGCGACATCCGGCGCCTTGCCGGCCTTGACCATACGGGAGACCTCGCGGTCGATGTCGGCCCACGGCAGCAGCTTGACGTCGAGCTTGATTCCGGGGTTGGCCTCGGTGAAATCAGCCGACATCTTGTCCCAGTAGGGCTTGGAACTGGTGGCCGGACTGTCGCCGTATTCGGCGGCGACCAGGTGCAGCGTACTGCCGTCACCTGCACTGTCTCCGGAGCCACCACATCCGGACAGCGGCATCAGCAGGCCGAGCACGACCGTGGTGGCGGTCGTGCCGAAGATTCTTCGTCGCACGGGTGTATTCCTCTGATTTTCTTTTGAATCTCATTGTTACTTATGGGTTGCTCCGGGCGGAGGTGTATCTGGATGTGCCCGTTGGCCGGAATTCTCTCCCGACGAAGGGGTGGTTGATTGCATGGGGGGCGCAGTTGTGGTCAATGCTCCAAGTGCGGCCTTTCCGGCTGGTGTTTTCCGATATGTGATCGACAAATCGGACGCGCGTAGACATGCCGAAAAGCCCGTTTCCGGTCGTGGAAACGGGCTGCGGGTGGGTGGGGGCCCGAGGGGCTCTGAGGGGCTTGGGACTCCTGACGCAGTGAGCTGCCGGCAATGACTGTCTGTCAGAGAGACGTGGGGGTGGGGGTGGGGTGCGTGACGGCTCGCGGCCGACCCGACCTGCGACGGTTACCGCGCAGGAGAACGACACGCATGCTGTTCGGCGCCGTTCTCTGATCCCGTCGAGTAGTTCGGGACGGGGGCCGGGGATGTGGGCGGCTGCCAGGTGAGAATCCAGCCGGCGGTAAGCGCCGCCGCGCCGCCTGCCAGGGCGATTGCGCCGCCTGTTCCGATGCCTGCGGCCACCGAGCCGAAGCAGACCGGCCCGACGCCCTGCAGCGTCATGCCGCCGGAGCCGAGCAGGCCGAAGGCCTGTCCCTGGCCGTCCTGCGGCAGGGCGTCCAGGAACGGCCGTTGCAGGCCGAGACCGTAGGCGAATCCGAAGCCGCAGAGCAGCAGCAGACAGGACGAGACGCCCACTCCGGGCTCGGCGGCGAAGCCGACCAGCGGCAGTCCCATCAGCGCGATCAACGGGACCACCAGTCGCTCCCGGGTGGGTGGCCGTAGCAGTCGTCCCACCAGCAGGTCACCGACCAGCATGCCGACCGGCAGACAGCCCATCAGCACCGCGTACCAGCCGGGCGCGAAGTGGCGTCCTCCCGCGTAGGCGACGATCAGGCCTTCCGCGCCCGCCACGAACGCGGGCGGTAGCCACTGGGCCAGCATCAGTCGTCGCACCGTGTGTCCGCGCAGCAGCAGGCCGGCCCCGTGCAGGCTTGCCCGGACGGCCCCGCCATCGCCCCGAGCGCTGCCGGGTGTGCCGCCGAAGTCTCCCGGCTGCAGCCGGGGCAGCCGGAGGCGGACAGCGAGCGCGCAGCCGAGGTAAAGGGCGGCGCTCACCGCGAGCGCCCGATGCGGGCCGAGTACCGCGACGACCGCACCTCCCAGCGCCAGACCGAACAATTGCGCGCCGGAGGAGGCGATGTTGTTCAGTGAACGGCCCAGTACATAGGCGTCGCCCTCCAGCGACTGCGCGACCAGCCGACTCGACGCACCGCTGAACACCGGTGTGGCGAGGGCGACCAGCGCCACGACACCGAGGCTTGCCGCGACCGGCATCCGCACCAGGGCGATCAGCAGGGCGGCGGCGCACGTCAAGGCGTAGCCGCCGGTGATGAGCGCGCGGGGCGGCAGTCGGTCGGCCAGTGAGCCCAGCAGCAGCGAGCCGAACAGCTGCGGGATGAAGCCGATGCCGAAGGCCAGTGCGCTCAACAGCGCGGAACCGGTGGCCGAGAAGACCAGCACCGAGAACGTGGTGATCCGCATCGCGTCCGCAGTGATCGCGACGGTGCGGGTCGAGAAGAGCAGCCGGAATCGCGGCTCGGCCAGCACCTCCCGGTAGGTGGCACGGTGGTTGACCTGCGCGGGTTCGGCGGTTGGGGTCATGACGCCCAGCCTCGCCGTGCGCCCGCGCCACTCACCAATGATTCGTCGCTGGACGAATCGGAACAACGTCCCGCGGTAGCATGGCCGGGTGCTGCGCTTCGAAGTCTCCGTCGAGGACCTGCTGCGCAGCCGCTTCGCACTGTCGCCCGCACTGGACCTCTGTTTACTGCTGCGCTCGCTCGCCGGCCAAGGCCAGCCGCTGCCGCGAGCCTGGGCCGCCCGGCTCCTGCCGGCCTTCGAACGGCTTCGCCGCGAGACCGAACTGGACGCCGCCGTCGCGCTGCAGGCCCCGCAAGGCGGACCGAACTTCGTCGCCCCGCCCCCGCGCGGCCTCAACCAGACCTGGGCTGACGACCTGGCCGTGATCCGGGCCACACCGCTGGAAGCGGCCCGCCACGAATTCGCCGCCACCGCGACCGGCCCGTCCGCCCGTGATCCCCGCGTACGCGCAGTGCTGGACTCGGCGGACGCCGTCTCCAGGATCGCCGAGGCGATGGACCAGGCGTGGCACGAGCTGCTCGCCGCGGACTGGCCGCAACTGCGCGCGATCTGTGAGCGCGATGTCGTGCACCGGGTGGGTGTGATCGGCGAACACGGATGGGCCGCGACCATCGAGAGCCTGCACCCGGGCGTCGCCTGGCGCGCCGGCGGTATCGAGATCGGCTTCTTCCGAGGCGGAACAGTCCGCCTCGCCGGCGACGGGCTCCTGCTGATCCCTTCGGCCATCGTCGGGCATATCGCCGCCCACATGGAAGACCCCTGGCCCAGGACCTTGGTCTACCGTGCCCGCGGCACCGCCGCCCTGTGGGGCGAACAGGAGACCGTCCCCCAACCGGACGCGCTGACCGCTCTGGTCGGCCGGGCCCGAGCCCGGCTGCTGTTGGCGCTGGACGCCCCGGCCAGTACCAGCCACCTCGCCCGAAGCCTTGCCATGGCACCCGGCGCGGTAGGAGACCACCTCGCCATCCTGCGAGGCGCGGGGCTGCTCGTCCGCGCCCGGTCCGGACGGTCGGTGCTCTACCGGCGCACCCCGCTCGGCGAGGCACTGGTCGCCGGTTCGGGCTGAGGGCTCAGATCAGCACTGTTTTCTGAGGCGCCGCCAGCAGACGATTGCGCGGCCGAGGGTGAGGAAGGCCTGGTGGATGCCGACGCGGATTTCCGCTGCCACACCCGCTCGGCCACGGCAGGCTCATCCCGCTCGGCCCGCACCTCCGCCAGCTGCTTGACCAGCTGTTCTTCGAGTCCGTCCAGCTCCGCACGACGCGCGGCGATCCGTTCCTGTATCTCGGGGTCCATCACGCGCCGGAGCGCACGAGCGGCGCCGATCCCGACGGACGAGAACCCGCAGAACCAACCCTGCCAGACGATCTGCACCTCAGACTGCCGCCCACCACCAGCACGAGCACCCCGAACGACCCTCACGCCACCACCCTGATCAGCTACTTCAAGATGGCGCGGCTTCATTGTGTGAGGAGTCCTTAGTCGGCGAACTCGCCGGCGTACGGGTCGGGCTCGCCCGTCTCCGGGTTGCGGCCCTCCTGCCAGCGACGCTGGGCCTTGCGCCAGTGCACGAAGCTGAGGTGGCCGCCGTCCCAGAAGGTGATGCTGACGGGGCTCACGTCGAACTCGTCGGAGCAGAGCCGGTACAGGAATTCGGCCATGCCGTACGGATACACCGCGAAGGAGTCGGCGGTGTGCCGCCCGCAGACCAGGACCGGCCACCGGTCCGGGTCGGGGTCGGAGGTGAGCCAGCACAGGATGTCCGAGCCGCCGGCGACGCCCCAGGCGATGATCGCCTCCGGGTCCACGTCGAAGGCGGCGCGGCCGCCCTCCGCCTCCCAGGCCTGCCGGACGTTCTCGGTCTCCTCGGCCATCTCGGCCGGGTCCCACTGGAGCCCGGGTTTGGGCAGCGGCAGCAGGATGCTCGCCTCGCCGTTGATGGAGCCCGCGCCGAAGCGGCCCATGAACGCGATGAAATCGGCCGGGAACCGGGTCCCCCAGGCGGCCTCGGCCGCCGGCCAGTCGATGTCCTCGTCGGCGCCGTGCGTCGCCGGCATGATCTGCTCCAGCGCCTTGATCCGCGCGTTCTCCGTCATGCCGCTCCCCTGATGCCCCAGCTCAACCGCCCCAACCTACTGCCGCGGAGGGGTGCCGCCTAGCCGGGCGTGAGACGCCCCGGTACGTCCACCTTGACGGTGGTTCCGGCCCGCAGCCCCCAGCCGGCCATGGCGCCGGCCGCCGCCTCCAGGACGTGCCGGGAGCGGAGGCGGGGCAGGCCGAGGCGCCCGGGGGACATGGTGACCACGGCGAGCACGCGGAGGTTCCGGTCGAGGTACGCCACGTCGATCGCGAACCGCATCCGGAAGGTGTGCACGCTCCCGGCGGGGGTCAGCAGCAGCGCGCCCTCGATCCCGTCCCGGCCGAGCAGCCCCCGGGTGCGGGCCCGGTAGGAGGCGGCGACCTCCAGGGGGATCCCCGTCGGGTCCGCGCCGACCATCAGGGTGCCGTTGCCGTCACGCCAGTTCGCCATGGCGGCCAGCCTAGGGTGCGGGTGCGGGTGCCGCTGCCCGAGCTGCTCCCGGCCCCGCCTTTCTCCGTTTCCCCGGGCCCCGCCCGGGCCCGCGCCTCAAGCGCCGGCGGGGCTGAAAGATCGGGGCTCCGCCCCGGGCCCCGCGCCTCAAGCGCCGGCGGGGCTGGATGGTGCGGCGGGGGTGGAAGGTCGGGGCTCCGCCCCGGGCCCCGCGCCTCAAGCGTCGGCGGGGCTGGATGGTGCGGCGGGGAGATGCCCCGCGCAGCAGCACCCGTCGGCGCTACCGTCGCCGCATGGGTGTCGCCCTGATCGTTCTTGCCGCCGGATACGGCGCCACCGCCGGATGGCTGCTGCCGCGGGCCGTGTACCGGTTCTCCGTCGAGCCGGGGGAGCCCTGGCGTGACCGCTGCCCGCAAGGGCACCGGCTGCGCGGCTGGCTCGGGCGGGCCCGCTGCCGGGTTCCCGCGGGGGCCCTCGTGCAGGGCTCGGCCCCCCTGCCCCCCGTGGCCACGGCCCCGCACGCCTACGGGAGGAGGGCCCTCCCCCTCGCGGCCCTCGCCGGGGCGCTCTGCGCCGTGCTCGGGGCGGCCGTCGGGGCGCGGCCCGAGGTGATGGCCTACGTGGGGCTCGCCCCGGTGGCCGTGCTGCTCGCGCTCGTGGACCGCGCCGTGCACCGGCTGCCCGACGTACTGACCCTGCCGCTGGCCGCCGCGGTCGCCGCCGGGCTCGGGGCGGCCGCCCTCCTGCCCCGCGCCGGGGGCGACTGGCGGCTCGCGCTGTTCGGCGGCGGCGCGCTCGGAGCCGCGTACCTGCTGCTCCACCTGATCAACCCCGCCGGCATGGGCTTCGGCGACGTCAAGCTGGCGCTGCCGTTGGGGGTCGCTCTTGGGTGGTACGGGTGGGGGGTATGGGCGGCGGGGGCCTTCCTGGGCCTCCTCTACGGGGCCCTCTACGGGCTCGGCCTGCTGCTGCGCGGCTCCGGGACCCGCGACCAGGGCTTCGCCTTCGGCCCCTTCATGGCGGCCGGAGCGCTCACCGGAGTGCTGCTGGGCGGTTTCGGAGCGTAATCGTGGCGCGCCAATGCACGCAGCATGCTTTACGAAGGGTTATGGTGGAACCCCCCCCTCGGGCCGGTCCGTATCCCCCCCACGGACCGGCCCGTTTTTCGTTTCTCCGCCGTTCGACCGGGCAACGAGACGAATGCGCAGGTCAGCCGCGCTGGGCCCAGATGTTGGTGCCGGGGGTGGACACCGCGAAGGAGTCGATCTCCTTCAACTCGGCCTCGGAGAGCGGCGCGGACGCCAGCGCGGCCACGTTCTCCTCCAGCTGCTTCACGCTCGAAGCGCCGATCAGCGCCGAGGTCATCCGGTCGTCGCGCAGCACCCACTTCAGCGCCAGCTGGGCCAGGGACTGGCCGCGGCGGGCGGCGATCTCGTTCAGGCCGACGAGCCGGCGCAGCACCTCGTCCGACAGCAGGTCCGGGTTGAGGGACTTGCCCTGGGCGGCGCGCGAGTCCGCCGGGATGCCCTTCAGGTACTTGGCGGTCAGCATCCCCTGCGCGAGCGGCGCGAAGGAGATGCACCCCATCCCGGCGTCCTCCAGGGTGTCCAGCAGCCCGCCCTCCTCCGTCCAGCGGTTGATCATGGAGTACGAGGGCTGGTGGATGAGGGGGCGCACGCCCATGCCGCGCAGGATCTGCACGGCCTCCGCCGTCTGCTCCGCCGTGTACGAAGAGACGCCCACGTACAGCGCCTTGCCCTGCTGGACCGCGGACGCGAGGGCGCCCATGGTCTCCTCCAGCGGGGTCTCCGGGTCGAAGCGGTGCGAGTAGAAAATGTCGACGTAGTCCACGCCCATCCGCTTCAGCGAGGCGTCGAGCGAGCTGAGCAGGTACTTCCGGCTGCCCCACTCGCCGTACGGCCCGGGGTGCATCAGGTACCCGGCCTTGGTCGAGAGGATCAGCTCGTCGCGGTAGGCCGCGAAGTCCTGCGCGAAGACCTTGCCGAAGTTCAGCTCGGCCGAGCCGGGCGGCGGCCCGTAGTTGTTCGCCAGGTCGAAGTGGGTGACGCCGAGGTCGAAGGCGCGGCGCAGAATCGCCCGCTGGGAATCCAGGGACTTGTCGTCGCCGAAGTTGTGCCAGAGGCCGAGGGAGATCGCGGGGAGCTTGAGGCCGCTGTGGCCGGTGCGCCGGTACTCCATGGAGTCGTAGCGCGAGGGCTCTGCCCGATAGGGATTGGTATCAGTCACGTTGTCCTCCCTATCACGGACTTGTGACAGACCGAGTTGGGTACCCCATCCCACCGCGCAGTAATGTGGCCGCCTCGGGGGAGACCGCAATCGGCACGGGGGCATTGCACGGAGGGGCTGGAAGATCGTGAAGCTGCGCGACCTGGTGTACAGGCTCTACGCACGCCGGGTGGAAGGCCGCCTCGACCATGACGCGGCGCCCAAGCACATCGGCGTCATCCTGGACGGCAACCGTCGTTGGGCGAAGGCGTCCGGAGGTACGACGGAGCAGGGCCACCAGGCCGGAGCCGACAAGATCTCCGAGATGCTCGGCTGGTGCACCGAGACGGACGTCGAGGTCGTCACCCTGTGGATGCTGTCCACCGACAACCTGGACCGGCCCGAGGTCGAGCTGCGCCCGCTGCTCAACATCATCGAGAACACCGTGCGGGGCCTCGCCGCGGACGGCCGCTGGCGCGTCCACCACGTCGGCAACCTCGACATCCTGCCCGCCGGGACGCAGACGGTGCTCAAGGAGGCCGAGCAGGCCACCCACGACGTCGACGGGATACTCGTCAACGTCGCCGTCGGCTACGGCGGCCGGCAGGAGATCGCGGACGCGGTCCGCTCGCTGCTCCTGGAGCACGCGCAGAAGGGCACCTCGTTCGAGGAGCTCGCCGAGATCCTCGACATCGACCACATCGCCGAGCACCTCTACACGCGCGGCCAGCCCGACCCGGACCTCGTGATCCGCACCAGCGGCGAGCAGCGGCTGTCCGGATTCATGCTGTGGCAGAGCGCGCACTCCGAGTACTACTTCTGCGAAGTCTTCTGGCCGGCCTTCCGCAAGGTCGACTTCCTGCGGGCCCTGCGCGACTACGCGGCCCGCCACCGGCGCTACGGCACCTGACTCCCGTAGCTCGCCGCGGGCAGTCGCAGGTCCCCCTCGGCCCCCTCCCGGAACCCTTCACCAGGGATTCACCGAGCGTCCGTCATATGCCATGGCATGGCCTGGCCTGATCGGGGAATATCCCTTTCAGGTCGATGCCCGATCCACGGGTGTCGAGTCTCAGCGGACGGCATGGGGTCGTCCGCCCGGGAGGCCCTTTGCACCAGGACGCACGTGCGGTTCGCACGGACGAAGTGGGAGGGCCGGAAATCGGCCCCGGCATGGGTGCCGATGACCGGTCCGGTCTTCATGGCCCGACCTCTTCCGAGGGGGTACGTCCTTCCGTGGTGACCAGCACAAAGCGCCGCCTGCCCGACAGGCGGACCTACGTCCTCGACACCAGCGTCCTGCTGGCAGACCCCAACGCGATCTCCCGCTTCGACGAGCACGAGGTCGTGCTCCCGATCGTGGTGATCACCGAGCTGGAGGCAAAGAGGCACCATCCCGAACTCGGTTACTTCGCGCGCCAGGCCCTGCGCCTGCTCGACGACTTCCGGGTTCGCAACGGTCGCCTCGACGCCCCCATCCCGCTGGGCGATCTGGGCGGCACCCTGCGTGTCGAGCTCAACCACTCCGACCCGGGTGTCCTGCCCGCCGGCTTCCGACTGGGGGACAACGACTCGCGGATCCTCGCCGTCGCCCGCAATCTGCAGGCCGAGGGCTACGACGTCACGGTGGTCTCGAAGGATCTCCCGCTGCGCATCAAGGCCTCCTCCGTGGGGCTGATCGCGGAGGAGTACCGGGCGGAGCTCGCGATCACCGATGCCGGCTGGACGGGCATGAGCGAGGTCGCCCTCTCCGGAGAGCAGGTGGACCTCCTCTACTCGGAGGAGCGGCTCTACGTGCCGGAGGTCGCCGAACTGCCCGTGCACACCGGACTCGTCCTGCAGTCCGAGCGCGGCAAGGCGCTCGGCCGGGTCACCGCGGACGGCAACGTGAAGCTCGTACGGGGCGACCGCGAGGCCTTCGGGCTGCACGGCCGCAGCGCCGAGCAGCGCATCGCGCTGGACCTCCTCCTCGACCCCGAGATCGGGATCATCTCGATGGGCGGCCGGGCCGGCACCGGAAAGTCCGCGCTGGCCCTGTGCGCCGGCCTGGAGGCGGTGCTGGAGCGGAGGCAGCATCAGAAGGTGATGGTCTTCCGGCCGCTGTACGCGGTGGGCGGCCAGGACCTCGGCTACCTGCCCGGGGACGCCTCCGAGAAGATGAGCCCCTGGGCGCAGGCGGTCTTCGACACCCTCTCGGCGGTCGCCGGGCGCGAGGTGATCGAGGAAGTGCTGAACCGCGGGATGCTGGAGGTCCTGCCGCTCACGCACATCCGCGGCCGTTCGCTGCACGACGCCTTCGTGATCGTGGACGAGGCCCAGTCGCTGGAGCGGAACGTCCTGCTGACCGTTCTGTCCCGGATCGGGGCGAATTCGCGGGTCGTTCTGACCCACGACGTGGCCCAGCGGGACAACCTGCGGGTCGGCCGGTACGACGGAGTCGTCGCCGTGGTCGAGAAGTTGAAGGGACATCCGCTCTTCGCACACGTCACGCTCACGCGGTCCGAGCGCTCCCCGATCGCCGCACTGGTCACCGAGATGCTCGAAAGCCTCTGACCCCGACGGCCCCTTCCGAGCCACCGAAACGGTCAAAAACCTCATAGCGGGAAGGTGAGTTGGCGCCGCCCGGCAAAGGCCCGAGAGCCTAGCCGGGCGGCGTCGTGCTGCACAGCCCTTTGGCGAAATCGACGGCGACATGCCAGGTGTGACCTTTCCCACGCAACGGAGAATTGCCTTGCGGTGTCGCGTTCCGGCAGAGTCTGGTTTCCGTCAGGCCCCGCATACGGCACACCTGTACCTCCCGTGAGGTACGACGCAGCACCACAACTCCACAGTCGAATGCCGTATGCCGCCCGGAGTTTCACGGAGCAGCCCCCGCGAGGGAGTTGCCCACGGGCCCGCGCCTCCAGTGACCGTAGAACCACGGAGGCCAGAGTCGAGGGGCACTTTTGCGCCCGCGCGGTCACTGCGGACGCTGCTGGAAGGACACCGTGTGAGCCGGATCTCGGTCCGGGGGTTCGCCGTGGCTTCGGCCACCGCGGTCACCACCGTCGGCGCAGTCGTGGGCGTTGCCACCGGCGACCCCACGAACGATCTCGAGACGACCGCTTCCGGCGCGACTCTCCTTGCCGAAATCCCGGTCGGCGATCAGGCGCAGGTCCAGAGCGCGTCCCTGACGCAGCAGGCCGACACCATCGCCCACGCCGCCGCCGCCGACGCCAAGCGCTCGGCCGAGGAGGCCGCCCGTCTCCAGGCCGCCGAGGACGCCAAGGCCAAGAAGGCCGAGGCGCAGAAGGCCGCGGACGAGAAGGCGAAGAAGGACCGGGAAGCGAAGGAGGAAGCGGCCAGCCGCTCCGCCGCCCGCGACGCCGGCGACTTCGCCCTCCAGAGCTCCTACACGGTCGCCCAGGTCAAGGCCATCGCCCAGCAGATGGTCCCGGCCGGCCAGTTCCAGTGCTTCTCGAACATCATCAACCAGGAATCCACCTGGAACTACAAGGCCGTGAACTCGTCCTCGGGCGCCTACGGTCTGGTCCAGGCGCTGCCCGGTTCGAAGATGGCCTCGGCCGGCGAGGACTGGCGCACCAACCCCGCCACGCAGATCAAGTGGGGCCTGAACTACATGAACGTCCGCTACGGCAGCCCCTGCGGCGCGTGGAGCTTCCACCAGGCCAACGGCTGGTACTAGAAGCACGCTCAACCTCGAGGAGCCCCGCACCGTCCTACGGTGCGGGGCTCCTCGCGTGTACGGTCTTCGGGGTGTGCCGGTAGACGGGGGCGGGGGAAGGAAGCGACATGGCGAAGCGGGAGGGCTGGCTCGGCCGGCTCGGGAACAAGCTGAACCGGATGGAGGCGCGGCTCAACGAGCGGCGCGCCGAAGTCGAGGCCGAGACCAGTGGGGACCTGCGGGGCACCGCCGAGCCCGCGCCGGCGGCCCCCGAGCCGCCCGCCCCCGAGCCTCCCGTCGCCGCCCCGCCGGCCCCCGCGCCGCACCCGGCGGCGCCGACCGCCCCCGGGCGTCCGGACCCGGCGAGCGTGGTCCCGTGGGGGATGCGCGTCGCCGCCGAGGCCAGCTGGCGGCTGCTGCTCCTCGCCGGGATGCTCTGGGTGCTGATGAAGGTGATCAGCGAAGTCCGCCTGGTCGTCCTCGCCTTCGCCGCCGCCATGCTCGTCACCGCGATGCTCCAGCCCTTCGTCGTCCGGCTGCGCAGACTCGGCATCCCGCGGGGTCTGGCCACGGCCGTCACGGCGATCCTCGGCTTCGTGGTCATCGGGCTCGTCGGCTGGTTCGTGGTCTGGCAGGTCATGGAGAACCTCGACGACCTCTCCGACCGGGTCCGCGACGGCATCAACGAGCTCAAGCTCTGGGCGCTGGACAGTCCGTTCCACGTGACCGAGAAGCAGATCACCGACATCGCGAAGAACCTCAGCGAGACCATCGGCACCAACACCGAGCAGATCACCTCCGCCGGCCTGCAGGGCGTGACGGTCCTCGTCGAGGTCCTCACGGGCATCCTGCTCGCGATGTTCTCCACGCTCTTCCTGCTCTACGACGGCAAGCGCATCTGGAACTGGGCGCTGGGCCTCGTCCCGTCCGCGGCCCGCCCCGGTGTCGCGGGAGCCGGTCCGCGCGCCTGGCGCACGCTGACCGCGTACGTGCGCGGCACGGTCATCGTCGCCCTCATCGACGCCATCTTCATCGGCCTCGGCCTCTACTTCCTCGACGTGCCGATGGCGGTGCCGCTGGCCGTCTTCATCTTCCTCTTCGCCTTCATCCCGCTCGTCGGTGCGGTGATCTCCGGAGCCCTCGCGGTGGTCGTGGCCCTCGTGACCCAGGGCGTGTTCACCGCCCTGATGGTGCTGCTCGTGGTGCTGGCGGTGCAGCAGATCGAGGGGCACGTACTGCAGCCCTTCATCCTCGGCCGTGCGGTACGGGTGCACCCGCTCGCGGTGGTGCTCGCGGTGGCCGCCGGCGGCATGATCGCGGGCATCGGCGGTGCGGTGGTCGCCGTTCCGCTGGTGGCGGTGACCAACACGGTGGTCGGATACCTGAGGGCGTACTCGCGCGAGCAGCTCCACCACGGAGCCGGCATGGTCGGTCCGGCCCCGCACGGCTCGACGGCGCTGGGCGTCGTGCCCGACAGCGAGGACCGCACGTCCTAGCCCGGACCCGGACCGATCGAACCGTCCCCGGCCCTGACGCGGAGGGGGCCGAGGCTGCGATGATCAAGGACGCGCGCATGCCGACGGCGGCGCTCAGGACTTGGGACTGCAGGGGGCGGACATGATCACCGATCCGGAGCTCGACGCGGAGTGGGACACGGCGGAGCCGGCGGAGGTGGCGGAGCCGCTCGCGTCGCGCGAGCGGGCGGCGGCGGGCACTGCGCGGCCGTGGCTGTGGGCGCTGGGCGGGGTGGTGGTGGCGTCGGCGGTGTGGGCCGGCGGGCTGTACGTCTTCGGGGACCGGCTGGCCGCGCCGACGGTCTCGTACCGGGCGACGAAGAACCTGTGCGAGGACTTCAAGGCTCGGACGCTGGGCGGGCTGGCCGGAGACCTGCACAAGAAGAGACCGATGAACCAGGAGAGCAACCACCCGGCCGTGTACGGGGCAGCGTGCGTGCTGAACAACGTCGATGGCATGCCGGACTTCATCGTGAGCGCGCAGGTCGACCTGCACAAGAAGGTCGACCCGTCGACCGAGTTCGAGGTACCGCCGCTCGGGGAGATGGCCAACACCGGCGACGTGCGCAGGGAAGCGGTGCCGGACCTCGGTGAGGATGCCGTGATGACCACGTCCGCCGTTGGACAGCTACAGAAGCTCAAGGTGCTGGACGGCGGTGCGGTGTTCACCGTCGAGGTGTGGGCCAGCACCTTCGAGGAGAAGAACGACCGCCCCGCCACTGACGCCACCGCGGTCCAGGCGGCCCTGATCGAAGACACGCGCGAGCTCATGGCGGCGCTGAAGGACTAGGGGGACGGGATGATCACAGAGCCCGAGTTGGACGGGGAGTGGGAGTCGGCGCGACCGGCCGAGGTCGCGCAGGACACCGAGGTGCGCGAGGTGCGCGAGGTGCGGGGGCCGCGCCGGCCGTGGTGGTGGGTGCTGGTGGCCGTGGTGGCCACCTCCGCGCTGTGGGCGGGCGGGCTGTTCGCCTACGGGGACCGGCTGAAGGAGCCGGAGATCCGCTACCGGGTCACGAAGAACCTGTGCGACCAGTTCAAGGCGCCGGCCCTGGCCGCCGGGCTGGGCGGGTTCACGGACTCCTACCCGGGGAGGGGCGGCCGGCATCCGGCCATGGACTGGGCGTCGTGCAGCCACAACGGTGACCAGTCGGCCGCCGTCGGGGGGTTCCTCGTCGCCGCGGTGGTCGAGCTGCACAAGCAGACGGATCCGGCGCCCGAGTTCGAGCTCGGCTCCCGGTACGAACGGAGCGGCTTCGGCGGTGCCGACCAGTGGGAGTCGGTCCCCGGTCTGGGGGAGCAGGCTCTCCTCTCCACCCCCGGGGGCCCCGAGGGCGTCCAGCTGAGGGTCCGTGACGGTGGCGCGGTGTTCATCTTCGAGGTGATGTTCTTCGACCGGGTCGAGGAGGGTTCGGATCCGCAGTCGAGGCTTCTGGCACGGCCCGACCGGGAGACGCTGGCAGCGGCGGCGGTCGAGGACGCGCGGGCGCTGATGGACGCGCTGAGGAAGTGAACGCGCAGGGCCCCCGCGGCCGGAGACGGCTGCGGGGACCCTGACGGTCGTACGAGTGCCTACTGGGCGGCGAGGGCGGGCTCGGCGTCCAGGGCGGCCTCGGCGTCGAGGGTGACCGCGACGGCCTGGATCACCGAGGCGATCTTGAAGGCCTCCTGGATCGTCTCGCGGTCGACGCCGGCCTTGCGCAGGACCTGCTCGTGCGAGTCCAGGCACTGGCCGCAGCCGTTGATCGCGGAGACCGCGAGCGACCACAGCTCGAAGTCGACCTTCTCCACACCGGGGTTGCCGATGACGTTCATCCGCAGGCCCGCGCGCAGCGTGCCGTACTCCGGGTCGGAGAGCAGGTGCCGCGTGCGGTAGAAGACGTTGTTCATCGCCATGACCGCGGCGGCGGACTTGGCGGCGGTGTACGCCTCCGGCGAGAGGTTCGCCTTGGCCTCGGGCTCCAGCTCACGCAGGACGTGCGGGGAGCGGGCGGCGATCGCACAGGACAGGACGGTGCCCCACAGCTGCTGCTGCGGGAGATCGCTGTTGCCGATGACCGAACCGAGGTTCAGCTTCAGGTCCTTGGCGAAGTCCGGTACGGCCGACTTCAGGGAGTCCAGGGACATCCGTCACTCACCGGCAAGCAGGGCGCCGGCGTCGATGGTGGCCTCGCCCTTGTTCCAGTTGCAGGGGCACAGCTCGTCGGTCTGCAGGGCGTCGAGGACCCGCAGGACCTCCTTGGGGTTACGGCCGACGGAACCGGCGGTCACCATCGAGAACTGGATCTCGTTGTTCGGGTCCACGATGAAGACGGCGCGCATCGGGAGGCCGTCCTCGCCGAGGATGCCCAGCTCGGCCGACAGCTCGCGCTTGATGTCGGACATCATCGGGAAGGGCAGGTCACGCAGGTCGGCGTGGTCCTTGCGCCAGGCGTGGTGGACGTACTCGGAGTCCAGCGAGAAGCCGAGGACCTGCGCGTCGCGGTCGGCGAACTCGTCGTTCAGCTTGCCGAAGGCGGCGATCTCGGTCGGGCACACGAAGGTGAAGTCGAGCGGCCAGGCGAAGACGACCTTCCACTTGCCCTCGTAGGTCTTGTGGTCGATCTGCGCGAACTCGGCTCCGGCCTCGAGCGAGACACAGGCGGTCAGGTCGAAGGCGGGGAACTTGTCACCAACAGTGAGCACGCGCTCTCCTTGAGAAATGGAAAATAGCCCCTTTTGGGGGTTTTCCGATGAGGTTGGACGTATCTCACATGCTGACACACCTGCATTGATTGCGGAAATAGCTAGTCTTGTGGCTGGTGATCGGAGGTACCTATCAGTGGCCGTGGGTAATAGGGGAGCGAAGCAGCCGACCCTCGCACAGTTGCGCGCCTTCGCGGCCGTCGCCGAGCACCTGCACTTCCGGGACGCGGCCGCGGCCATCGGGATGAGCCAGCCTGCGCTCTCCGGGGCCGTCTCCGCGCTGGAGGAGGCCCTCGGTGTGCAGCTGCTGGAGCGCACCACCCGCAAGGTGCTGCTCTCCCCGGCGGGCGAGCGGATCGCGGTCCGGGCGCAGGTGGTGCTCGACGCGATGGGCGGGCTGCTGGAGGAGGCCGAGGCGGTACGGGCCCCCTTCACCGGGATCCTGCGGTTCGGGGTGATCCCGACGGTCGCCCCGTACCTGCTGCCGACCGTGCTCGGGCTCTTCCACCGGCGCTACCCCCGGATGGACCTCCAGGTGCACGAGGAGCAGACCGCCACCCTGCTGGAGGGGCTGGCCACCGGACGCCTGGACCTGCTCCTGCTGGCGGTGCCGCTGGGGGTCCCCGGGGTCACCGAACTTCCCGTGTTCGACGAGGACTTCGTCCTGCTCGCGCCCAGGGAACACGCCCTGGCCGGGCGCCGGGACATCCCGCTGGAGGAACTGCGGGGACTGCGGCTGCTGTTGCTGGACGAAGGGCACTGCCTGCGGGACCAGGCCCTCGACATCTGCCGGGAGGCGGGGCGCACCACCGGGGCGGACGTGACGACGACCGCCGCGGGGCTCTCCACCCTCGTCCAGCTCGTCGCCGGGGGGCTGGGAGTGACGCTGCTGCCGCGCACCGCGCTGCGCCTGGAGACCGCCCGCAACGAGTACCTGTCCACCGGGTACTTCGCCGAGCCCGCGCCCTCGCGGCGGATCGCCCTGGCCATGCGCACCGGGACCGCCCGCCAGGAGGAGTTCCGGACGATCGCCGCCGCGCTGCGCGAAGCCGTACGCCCGCTCCCGGTGTGGCCGACCGACTAGGGGGGAGCCGCAGGCGTCACCGGGAACGGGCGTACGGGGTCAGGGGCGTACGGGGGTCACTCCGTGCGCAGGCCGTCCGGGCGCATCAGCCGCAGCAGCGGCGGCAGGCTGAGCAGGGTCACCACGACCACCACGACCACCACGCCCGCGCCGGCGGCCGTCATCCCGAGCACCGAGGCCCAGTCGATCCGGACCGGCGTGGCGGCCATGCTCATCAGGACGGCGCCCAGCCCCACGCCCGCTCCGGCCGCCAGCACCAGGCCCAGCACGATCGGCACGGCCGTCTGCCACAGCACCGACAGGCTCAGCGTGGAGCGCTTGGTGCCGAAGGCGACCAGGGAGGAGAGCAGCCGCCGGCGCTCGCGCAACTGCTCCAGCTGGGAGACGAGCAGGCTTCCGCCGATCAGGACCAGTACGGCGGTGGCGCCGAAGAACAGCCCGGTGCGGATCGAGGAGTAGCCGGCGGCTTCCGTGCTGTGCCGCAGCGTCATCGCCGTGACGAGCGGGTCCGCCTTGAAGACGGCGTTGCGCGCCCGGTCCAGGGCGTCCGGACCGGACTCGTCGACCTGGACGAAGATCCGCGCGTCCGGGAACGCGCCGATCTCCTTCGGCGCGGCCGACGGGGTCACCAGCAGGCCGCCGCGCAGCTGCCCGGTGGGGTCCTCCCGGCTGGGGACCGTGCGGGCGTCCGCCGGGACCTTCCACTTCGGCGGACCGGGCCTGTCGGCCGGCCCGGACCCGTACCCCCTGACGTCGCCGACGAACAGCTCGTCGCCGGGTTTCGCCGTGGCCCCGTAGACGTCCTGCGAGCGGGAGCCGGTCACGACGAAGGTGTCGCCGTCCTTGCAGGAGTCGAGTGTCGCGACCTCGCCGAGCGCGTCGCAGGTGCCGATGGTCACCTGGACCGTCTCCTCCGCCGCGGGCACCTGGGGGGCGGCCTGCGCGGAGGTCAGCGGGACGGCGCGGGTGACGCCCTGCACGGCGGAGATCCGCTGCGCGAGCTCGTCCATGGGCGTCTGCGCATCGCGGTTCACCATGACCGCGACGGCGGCCCTGCCGGGATCCTGGCCGGTCGACTTGGTGTAGTCCCCCTCGACGCCCGCGAAGAGCATCTGGAGGGCGATGGCGCCCGCGACGGCCACGGCGATGCCGTTGACGAGGCGGGCGGCGGCGCCGCTGTTGACCTGGAGCCGGCGCACGGCCAGCTGCCAGGAGACCGGGCCGCCGGACATCTTCGCGACGAAACGTTCGAGCAGCCAGGGGAGCAGCACGGTGATCCCGACCAGCAGCAGCACCACGCCTCCGGTGACCTGCCACTGGTTGAACCTGCCGTGGTCGTTGCCGCGGCCGCCCATGGGCACGAGCAGGCCGATCCCGACCAGCGGGAGCAGCAGCCGCCACCAGATGCGGCGCCGGGAGGGCTTGGCCGTGCGGACGACGCCCAGCGGCTCGATGACCACACCGCGCAGCGCGAACAGGGTCACGGCCACCGCCGCCGCGGGCACCGCGAGGGCGACCAGGACGGCGAGCCAGGGCGCCGGGTCGAGGTCGGCGGGGAAGACGCTGCGCTGCCGGAGGCTGACGCTGCCGACCAGGGAGCGGCCGACGGCGAAGAAGCCGGTGCCCAGCACCAGTCCGACCAGAGAGCCGGCCAGCGCCTCGCCGGCCGCGATCCGGCGCACCATCCTGCTGTCGGCGCCGACCAGCCGCAGGGCGGCGAGCCGCCGGTCGCGCCGCTCCCCGCCGAAGCGGACGGCGGTGGCGATGAACACGGCGACGGGCATCAGCAGGGCGACGAACGTCAGGACGGCCACCAGCATGAGCACGGGGTCGAGGCCCTCGCGGTCCGCGTCGTGGCCGAAGCCGGTGACGCGCTGGACGCGGTAGTCCTCGGGACCGTTCTTCCGGAGGGTGTCGCTGCCCAGGTAGAAGAGCAGTTCGCCGGGGCCTACCAGCCCCGGGGCGCCGACGATCTCGCTGACCCGCGCGTCGAGCCGCTCGCGCAGCAGGGCGCCGTCGGAGGACTTCAGCAACGCGTCGAGGGCGGGGGAGAGGGCCATCTCGCCCGGGCCGGGGATCCGTTTCAGGCCGGGCGGCAGCGGGGCGTCCGGTCCCTCGGCCCGGATCATGTGCCCGTCGATGTCCTTGTGGTGGTACGTCTGGCCGATGCGGGCGATCAGCAGGGTGTCGGGCCCGGGGGCGTCGGCTCGCTCGGAGTTCAACGTCGACCGTGCGTCGCCGCGCTCGTACCGCTGGGCGAGGGCGCCGGGGATCGCGGTGCTGATCAGCAGCAGGGCGACGCCGAGACCGACACCGACACCGGTGAGCAGGGTGCGGATCCATCCCTCGCGGCCGCCGCCGAAGGCGAAGCGGGTGCCCATGCCGAGATCGCGGGCCCAGACCTGGAGCCGGCTCATACGATCCGCTCCATGTCGCGGGACTTCCCGTCGCGCACGACGATCTCACGGTCGGAGTAGGCCGCCACGCGGGTCTCGTGCGTGACGAGCACGACGGCGGCGTTCGCGGACCGGGCGGCCTCCGTGAGCAGCTGCATGACGAGTTCGCCGTTGAGGGAGTAGAGGGCTCCGGTGGGCTCGTCGGCGAAGATCACCCGCGGGCGGGTGACCAGGGCGCGGGCGACGGCCACGCGCTGCCCCTGGCCGCCGGATATCTCGCCGGGCCGTTTGGCCCCGAGGTCCTCCACCTGGAGCTGCTCCATCCAGTGCAGGGCGGTGCGTTCGGCCTCCTTGCGCTTGACGCCGGTCAGGCGCAGCGGGAGGGCGACGTTCTCCACGCAGGTCAGCTCCGGTACGAGCTGCCCGAACTGGAAGACGAAGCCGAACTCGGTGCGCCGCAGCTCGCTGCGCTCGGCATCGCTCATGGAGGTGAGCTCGCGTCCGGCGTAGGTGATGGAGCCGGAGTCGGGAGGGACGATGCCCGCGAGGCAGTGCAGCAGCGTCGACTTGCCGGAGCCGGAGGGGCCCATGACGGCGACGACCTCGCCGGGGTGGATGGAGAACTCGGCGCCGTCGAGGGCCGTGGTGGTTCCGAACGCCTTGCGCAGGTCCGTCGCGGCGAGGAGGGAACCGGCCGGGGTCATCATCGGCGGACCTCCCGCGCGAGCTGGTCGAGGCGGGCCGCGGTGAGCTCCAGCCACCGCAGGTCCGCCTCGAGGTGGAAGAGGGCGTGGTCGCAGACGAGCTGGTCGGCGATGTCGCCCTTGCGCTTGCGCTGGGTGAGGATGCGCATGAGGCGCAGGTGCTCGGCGCGCTGGGTGTCCAGCAGCTCGTCGGCGCGGCGGCCGGTGAGCAGGGCGAGGACGACCTTGGTGTAGAGGGTCGAGTGGAGGTAGGGCTCGGGCTTCTCGGGCTGGGAGAGCCAGGCCTCGACGTCGGTGATCCCGGCGTCGGTGATGGCGTACCGCTTGCGTTCGGGCCCGCCGCCGCTCTCTATGCCGTCGACCTGGACGAGGCCGTTCTTCAGGAGGCGGGACATGGTCGAGTAGACCTGCCCGTAGGCGAGGGGGCGGTCGTGGCCGAATTTCTCGTCGAAGGCCCGCTTGAGGTCGTAACCGTGGCGCGGGCCGGCCTCGAGGAGGCCCAGGAGCGTGTGACCGATGGACACGCCCGCGACTCTACACGGTGTGTATACGCACAGTGTATAGATGGAGGGAAAGCGGGGGCCGGACCGCGCCGTGCGCGGTCCGGCCCCTGGACCCGGTCAGTCCGCGGACTTCGGGGGGCGGCCCCGGCGGGGGATGGGGCCGGGGCTGGAGGGGAGGCGGCCGGCCTCGGCGAGGGCGCGGCGGAGCAGGAACTCGATCTGGGCGTTCGCGCTGCGCAGCTCCTCGCCGGCCCAGCGGGCCAGCGCCTCGTACACCTGCGGATCGAGCCGCAGCAGCACCTGCTTGCGCGCCTGCCGGCCCGCCGACGGGCTCTGCTCGCCGCCGGGGGTCACTGGTAGAGGGTTCCCGTGTTGACCACCGGCTGGGCCGCGCGGTCACCGCAGAGGACGACCATCAGGTTCGAGACCATGGCGGCCTTGCGCTCCGGGTCCAGTTCCACGATCTCCTCCTCGGCCAGGCGGGTCAGGGCCAGCTCGACCATGCCCACCGCACCTTCCACGATCTGCTTGCGTGCCGCCACGACCGCGCCCGCCTGCTGGCGCTGGAGCATCGCGGAGGCGATCTCCGGAGCGTACGCGAGATGCGTGAAGCGGGACTCGATGATGTGCACGCCGGCCGCCTCGACGCGCGCGTGCAATTCGACCGCCAGCTTCTCGGTGATCTCCTCGGCGTTCCCGCGCAGCGACAGGCCGCCCTCGTCGTGCGAGTCGTACGGGTACTCGATCGCGATGTGCCGGACCGCCGCCTCGGTCTGGGTCTCGACGAACTCCGTGAAGTCCTCGACCTCGAAGGTGGCCCGCGCGGTGTCCTCGACCCGCCACACCACGACCGCCGCCAGCTCGATCGGGTTGCCGTAGGCGTCGTTGACCTTCAGGACGGCCGTCTCGTGGTTGCGCACCCGGGTGGAGATCTTCTCGCGCGAGGTGAGCGGGTTGACCCAGCGCAGTCCGTCGGTGCGGATCGTGCCCCGGTAGCGGCCGAAGAGCTGCACGACCCGGGCCTCGCCCGGCGCCACCGTGTTCAGGCCGCTCATCGCTATCACGGAGCCGAGGATCGTGAGGACGCCGACGGCGATCAGCGCCGCCTTGGCCGCGACGGCCGTCGCCACCGCACCCGCCGCGATGAGGCCTCCGCCCGCCAACAGGCCTGCCAGACCGAGGAGTAGGGCCAGACCGCCGCCCACGCTGCGCGCGGTGAACTCCCGTACCCCGTCCGGTGTGGCGATTTGGTTCGTCATCTTTTGCCCCGTTTCTCTGGTCGCGGCCGCTCGGACCGTCTAGCAAATTGATATCACTTTTTTGCGTTGCGGCAACCCTTCGGCTTAGGTGAGCGTCGGTTCCAGTGACGTGGGTGCTGATTCTCACGTCCGAATTGACCGGTATTGGTCATGGTTGGCCAACCTTTGTCACAGCCTGCGGTGTTAGCTTTCTGAGCTGACGTCGGGGGGGAAATCGAGCGGAGCGGGAGCGATGGGCCGAGCAGAAGTGCGTAAGGCGCAGCAGCGCGGTGCGGGGCGTGCGCCGAGCAGACGCGCCAACGGCGCCAAGGACAAGGGCGGCGCCGGCAAACGCACCGGCATACGTCGCTTCTTCACGTGGAAGAAGATCCTCGGGACGTTCCTCGGGATGATCCTGCTCCTCATGGCCGCGGCGATCATCCTCTACTTCTCGGTGAACGAACCCACCGACCCGAACAAGCAGGCCACGCTCCAGAGCAACACCTACCGGTACTCCGACGGCTCGATCATGGCCCGCACCGGTGACACGAACCGCGAGATCGTGCCGATCGACAAGATCCCCGAGGACGTCCGCACCGCGTTCATCGCCATCGAGAACAAGTCCTTCTACACGGACCGCGGCATCGACGTGATGGGCGTGGCCCGGGGCCTGTTCAACACGGCCACCGGCAAGGGCAAGGCCGGTGGTTCGACGATCACCCAGCAGTACGTCAAGAACTACTACCTGACGCAGGACCAGTCGGCGACGCGCAAGCTCCGGGAGCTGGTGATCTCCCTCAAGGTCGACCAGCGCATGGAGAAGGACGACGTCCTCGTCGGCTACCTGAACACGAACTTCTACGGCCGCAACGCGTACGGCATCCAGGCCGCGGCCCAGGCCTTCTACGGGGTCGACTCCGACAAGCTCACCCTGGAGCAGGGCGCCTACCTCGCCGCCGTCATCCAGGCCCCCAGCCAGTACGACCTGGCGACGGCCGGCCCGAACGGCACGCGGCTGGTCAACATCCGCTTCAACGCCGTCCTCGACAACATGGTCGAGATGGGCAAGCTGGACCCGGCCAAGCGCAAGACCATGGCCCTCCCGCCGCCGATCAAGCCCAAGCCCCGCCCAGGCATGGACGGCCAGAAGGGCTACCTGGTCCAGGCCGCCAACGACGAGCTGAACAAGCAGAACATCACCGACGCCCAGATCGCGGCCGGCGGCTGGACCGTCACGCTCAACGTCGACAAGGCGAAGCAGGCGGCGCTGGAGAAGGCCGTCGACGACGAGCTGGAGTCCAAGCTCGACCGCAAGGACACCAAGGGCAGGCCCCAGGACCAGAGCGTCCAGGCCGGCGCGACCTCCGTGGACGCCAAGACCGGTGCGATCGTCGCCATGTACGGCGGTCAGGGCCTGACGGAGAAGTCCGAGAGCAACGCCCTGCGCAAGGACTACCAGCCGGGCTCGACCTTCAAGCCGGTCGTGCTCGCCTCCGCCCTGGAGAACGGGTCGAAGACCCAGGACGGCAAGCCGATCACGCCGAACTCGCTCTACGACGGCACCAGCAAGCGCCAGGTCGTCGGCAGCAAGATCCCGTTCAACCCGCAGAACCAGGACAACAAGAACTACGGCGACCCGATGATGACGGTCCAGGAGGCCACCGACTTCTCGGTGAACTCCGTCTACGCCCAGATGATCGTGGACGTGAAGCCGCCCAACGTGAAGAAGACGGCCCTGGCGCTCGGCATGGTGGACCGCGAGGGCTGGCCCGAGGACAGGCCGGCCATGGCGCTCGGCACGATGACCGCGAGCACCGTGGAGATGGCCGGCGTCTACGCCAGCTTCGACAACCACGGCAAGAAGGTCACGCCGACGATCATCAAGAGCGCCGCTCACAAGGAACGCGAGTTCACCCCCCAGCAGGCCATCGGCAGCCAGGCCATCAGCCGCAAGACCGCCGACACCGTCACCAAGGTGCTCCAGGGCGTGGTCAACGACGAGGGCGGCTCCGGCAACAAGGTCAGGAGCAGCTCCTACGAGGCGGCCGGCAAGACCGGTACCAGTGAGTCGAACTTCTCCGGCTGGTTCACCGGCTACACGCCCGAGCTGGTCACCGTCGTCGCGATGTTCGGCGAGGAGCCGGGCAGCCACACCCAGGTCACCCTGACCGGCACCGCCGGCCTGGGACGCGCGGGCGGTTCCAGCTTCCCCGCCTCGATCTGGAAGGCGTACACGCTCGCCGCGCTCAAGGGCGTGGACACGGACAAGTTCGACACGTCGGACGCGGAGATGGGTCCCACGCAGGCGCCGTCCCGCAGCACCTCGCCGTCGCCCACGACGAGCCAGTCCTCCAGCCCGCCGGCGTCCAGCAGCAGCCCGGCGCAGTCCCCGACGACGCCGGTGAGCCCCACGCCGACGAAGACCGGCCCGACCGCGACGACGTCGCCCACGGCGACGCCGACGACCACGCCGACCAAGACCGGCGGTCCCAAGCCGCCGGACCCGCCGATCTTCGGCGGGAACGAGGAACGCTGACAGACCGCCGCCCCGCAGCCTTCACGCTGCGGGGCGGCGGTTTTTTCGCAGGGGCTCCGGCTCCCGCGGGCCTCAGGGGCCCGACACCGCCGCCGAGATCCGGTCGCCGATGCCCCTGTCGACCTGTCCCCAGTAGTGGTCCTGGAGCAGGATGGGGCCGTCGGGGCTCAGGGTGAGCGAGTGCTCGTCGCTCTCCACCGGGATCCCCGCGTTGTTCGTCGTGCGGGGAGTCTTCTGCGCATCCTGGGTCACGAGCGTCCTCCCCTGCAGGGGTCGGGGTCGGTTCGCTACCCGGTCAACGCCGCTCCTGTGCCCCCGGCAAGGGGAGCTCGAACCAGACCACCTTTCCGCTGCTCAGACGGGTCGCACCCCAGCGGCGGGCCAGCCGGTTGACCAGGAACAGGCCGCGGCCGCCCTCGTCGGTGTCCCGCGCCCGGCGCTGGCGGGGCAGCTGCGGGGAGTCGTCGCCGACCTCGCAGCGCAGCACGTCCGTACGCAGCAGGCGCAGCGTCACGGGCCGCTCCGCGTACCGGACGGCATTGGTGACCACCTCGCTGACCAGCAGCTCCAGCGAGTCGCTCAGCTCCTCCAGGCCCCATCGGGTCAGCGCGCGGCGGGCGAACCGGCGGGCCCGCCCCGGAGCGGTCTCCTCCGGGTCCAGGAACCAGTACGCGACGTCACTGGGCGCGATCCCGTCGAAACGGGCCGCGAGCAGCGCGATGTCGTCGTCCCGGTCGCCCGGACCGAGCATGTCCAGCACGTCGTCGCACAGGGCCTCCAGCGGCGGCGGGTGGTCCAGGCCGGTCAGCTGGGCGGTGGTGGCCAGCCGCTCGCGCAGCTGCTCGATGCCGGTCCACACGTCCCGCAGGCGCGACTCCACCAGGCCGTCGGTGTAGAGGAGCAGGGTGGCCCCGGCGGGCGCGTCCAGCTCCACGGCCTCGAAGTCCACGCCGCCGACGCCGATGGGCGCGCCGGGCGGTACGCGGAGCACCTCGGCGCGGCCGCCCAGGTGCAGCAGCACCGGCGGCGGGTGGCCGGCATTGGCGATGGTGATCCGGTGCGCGACCGGATCGTAGACGGCGTACAGGCAGGTGGCCATGCGGTCGGAGCCCAGGCGCTGCGCCTGCTCGTCCAGGTGGTGCAGGACCTCGGCGGGCGGCAGGTCCAGCTGCGCGAGGGTCTGCGCCGTGGTCCGGAGCTGGCCCATGATCGCGGCGGAGGTCATGGAGTGGCCCATGACGTCGCCCACGACGAGCGCGACCCGGCTGCCGGGCAGCGGTATGGCGTCGTACCAGTCGCCGCCGACCCGCGCCGTCTCGGCGGCGGGCAGGTAGCGGGAGGCCAGGCGCACCCCGGTGGGCTGCGGGAGGCTGTCGGGCAGCATCGTGCGCTGCAGCTCGTCGGCGATGTACGCCTCACGGCCGTACAGGACGGCCTTGTCGATGCCCAGCGCGGTGTGGGTGGCCAGCTGGGCGGCGACCAGGAGGTCGTTCTGCTCGAAGGCGGGCCGCTCCGGGCTGCGCAGGAAGACGGCGGCGCCGATCACCCGTCGGCGGCCGCGCAGGGGCGCGAGCACGGCCCGGTTGCCGCGCGGCAGCGGATGGTCCACGCCGAGCAGTTCGGGCAGCGCGGCCCGGGCGGCGGCGGAGGACCCGAAGACGGGCCGTACGCCGCGCAGCACCTCGGCGAGCGCGCCGCCGGGCCGGATCTCGCACAGCTCGGCCGCCGGCAGGTCACCCTGCGGGCCGACCAGCGGCAGCTGGCTGAAGTCGAGCTCGCCGGCGGCCCCCGCGGCCCCGGCGAGGTCCATCCCCGCCCCGATGGTGCTGCTGATGTCCGTCAGGTCGTCGATCGGCCGGAGCCGGTCGGTGCGCCGGAGCCTTAAGACGACCGGGCCGACGGGCCGCTCGTCGCCGACCGGGAGCGGATCGCGCAGGTAGACGAGGATGGCGTCCGAGAAGGTGGGCACGGTGGCCCGGCACAGGCCGAGCACGATCTCGTCGAGGTCGATGCCGCGGGCGATCCGCCGGGTGGCGGCGCCCACGAAACGCAGCCGGTCCCCTTCGCGGCGCGCGGCGGTCGCCTCTCCGGCGCCTGCGACCGGTATGGCGGTTCCGCCGCCGTGGCGTTCGCCTCCGGCGCGGTACCCGCTGTTCTGCCCGGCGCTCTCGTCCCCACCGGCCGCGGCGTCGGTCCCCGGCGAGGCCGGGTGACGGGCGGCCCCGCCGTCCGCGGTCCGCTGCCCGGCGTTGCCGGGGTCGAGGCCGTCACCGCGCGGGCGGGGCGGCTCGGAGGGGTCGCCGTGCCCGGCGGTGGCGCCCGCGGCGTTGCGGGCGGCCGCGCCGTCCCGCAGCCGGACGCCGTCCTGGCCTTGGCCCTGAACCGGGTCCGAGGCGGCCGGGCCGCGGGACTCGCCCGGCGCGGGAGCCTTGCGGCGGGGCCGGGGGAGTCCGGCGGACCCGGCCGCGCCCGCCGCGGAGCGGGCCGAGCGCGCGTCGGAAGCCGCCGCGGCCGCGCCGCTGCCCGGTTCTGCGGCATGGCCGGAGCCGGCGCTCGGCGCATGCGTGCGTACGGCCTCGGCGGCGATGGGCGCCTTGCCGTGGCCGGCGTCGTCCGTACCTCCGCCGGAGGCGACGGGCTGCGGGCCCTCCTGGGAGGTGGGGTACTCCGTCACGCGTGGAATTCCGTCCGTTTGCGCTCGATGTGCGCTGCACTCAACTCGGTCAGTCGCGGTATACCCGCTCAGCGGCCCGGGCACCATCGCCCCGAGGTTCCTCTTTGCCTCTCGCCCCGCGTCGACCTCCCGTCAGGTTCCGCGTGCGGTACGACACTTGTGCATGCACGGCCCGAACGCACCGTCCCGCGCTACCTCACGGAGCACGATCCTACGTTTGAACCCCGGGGGCGCATCAAGGGTCTCATGAGGTCATATGCGCCGGGGCCCGGTCCCAGTCCTCCGGAAGGGCCGGAATTCTCCAGGCGGGATCCGGCCGCCAGTCCTGCCAGCCGTCGGAGAACGGAGCTCCCCATTCCTTGATCACCTCGACCGCCGCGCGACCGGCGTGCCGGACCCGCAGCGCCTGCTCCCGGTCCATCAGGCCGGACCGCTGCGCCTGGGCGAACTCGTCCTCGTCCAGCCACTTCCAGCTGCGGTCCGGGTAGACGGCGATGTCGAGGAAGTGGTCCACGGAATCCACCCCGCCGGCCCACCGCGACCGCGGCTCCTCCAGGTTCACGTACCAGTTCTTGAACCGCCAGCCGTGTCCCCAGAACAGCCACACCGACCACGGGTCCCCGGGCCGGGCCAGCTTCAGCACCCCGCCGCCGAACCAGCGCGAGCGCACGGTCGTCCGCGGCGCGGTGTAGCGGGTGGCGAGCGGTTCCTCGTGGACGGGGGTGCCGTCGGCCAGGACCGGCTTGACGCACTCGGTGCCCGGGGCCATCCAGACGGCCAGCAGCTCGTCCGCGTCCTGAACCACCGTCACCGGGCGGCAGATGTGCACCGGGCCCTTCAGCCCCGGGGCGTGGTCGCGGTAGCGCCAGAGGATCTGCTCCCCGGGCGCCCAGCGCATGCCCTGCGCGGGGCCCTGCGGCGCGCCCTGCGCCGAGCCGCTCCCGGGCTTGAAGGTACCTGTCATGCGGAGATCTTAGGGCGGGGGCCCGCGCCCCCGCTGCGGTGCAGGTCACTGGGGGGTTGGCGGACGGGAATCGACCGGATCCGGCCCCCGCCCGGGGGCCGGGTCCGCCCGGTCACGGGTGCGTCATGCGCAGCACGTCCAGGGCCTCGTCGAGCTGCTCCAGGGTGAGGGCGCCGCGCTCCACGTAGCCGGACTCCAGGACGACCTCCCTGATCGTCTTCCGCTCGGCGAGGGACCGCTTGGCCACCTTGGCGGCCTCCTCGTAGCCGATGTAGCGGTTGAGCGGGGTCACCACGGAGGGCGAGGACTCGGCGTATTCCCTGGCCCGCGCCTCGTTGGCGGTGATCCCGTCCACCGTGCGGTCGGCCAGCAGGCGGCTCGCGCTGCCGAGCAGCCGGATCGATTCGAGGAGGTTCCTGGCCATCACCGGGAGCATCACGTTGAGCTCGAAGTTGCCGGCCGCGCCCGCCACCGCGACGGTCGCGTCGTTCCCCATGACCTGTGCGGCGACCATCAGGACGGCTTCCGGGACCACCGGATTGACCTTCCCGGGCATGATCGAGGAGCCGGGCTGGAGATCCGGGAGATTGATTTCGGCCAAACCGGTGCGCGGCCCGGAGGCCATCCAGCGCAGGTCGTTGGAGATCTTGGTGAGCGAGACGGCGACCGTACGGAGCATCCCGGAGGTCTCCACCAGCGCGTCCCGTGCCCCCTGGGCCTCGAAGTGGTCGCGGGCCTCGGTGAGCGGCAGCCCGGTGGCGGCCGCCACCTCGGTGATCACGGCGGCGGAGAATCCGGCCGGGGTGTTGATCCCGGTGCCCACCGCGGTGCCGCCCAGCGGCAGTTCGGCGAGGCGGGGGAGGGCCGCGCGCAGCCGCTCGACGCCGTAGCGGATCTGGGCCGCGTACCCGCCGAACTCCTGGCCCAGGGTGACGGGTGTGGCGTCCATCAGGTGGGTCCGCCCGGCCTTGACCACCTGGGCGAACTCGGCCGCCTTGCGCTCCAGCGCGGCGGCGAGGTGCTCCAGGGCCGGGATCAGCTCGCCGGTGACGGAGGCGGTGGCGGCGATGTGGATGGACGACGGAAAGACGTCGTTGGAGCTCTGCGAGGCGTTGACGTGGTCGTTGGGGTGCACCTCCCGGCCGAGCCGCTCGGTGGCGAGGGTGGCGATCACTTCGTTCGTGTTCATGTTGGACGAGGTCCCGGAGCCGGTCTGGAAGACGTCCACGGGGAAGTGGTCGTCCCAGCGGCCGTCCGCGACCTCGGCGGCGGCGGACCGGATCGCGTCGGCGACGTCCCGGTCGACGACGCCCAGCCGCGCGTTCACCGCGGCGGCCGCGGCCTTGATGCGGGCGAGGGCCTCGATGTGGGCGCGTTCCAACCGCTGCCCGGACATGGGGAAGTTCTCCACCGCGCGCTGGGTCTGGGCGCGCCACTTGGCGTGCAGGGGCACCCGTACGTCGCCCATGGAGTCGTGCTCGATCCGGAACGCGTCGGCCTGCTGATGTTCGGTCATTTTCCCGGCCTCCTCAAAAACTTGAGCAATTGTCTTGTTCGAAGTGTTCCCAACTCCCCTACCGGCCAGTAAATACCGTGGGTAACACTGACATCCGGGGAGGCGTTCATGGCACGTGCACGTACGAGACCCATGCTCAGATCTACCTTCGCCGCCGTCGCGGCGATCGCGGCCGCCCTGGGCGGCGTCACCGCCATCACCCCCATGGCCCAGGCGGCGACCCCCGCAGGGGCCGTCACCCCCCTCCCGCCCGAGCTGGAGGCGATCCGCGCCGCGGAGGCCGTCAAGATCTACGGCGACGCCGCCGTCCGCCCGCTGAACGAGCGCAAGACCGGCCTGATCTCGCTGGGCGACAGCGAGATATCGGGCGAGGGCGTCGGCAACTACGACCCGGCGACCAACACGCCGAGCAACCAGTGCCACCGCTCGCCCGACTCGGCGATCCACCGCACCGGCATCCCGGCCGACCTCACCTTCAACGTCGCCTGCTCCGGCGGCTACACGGGCAACATCAGGATCGGCGGCAGCAAGCAGTACGCCGACGAGCTGGTGCAGAGCGACAGCCTGGCCATCAAGGCCCGCAACACGAAGATCAAGATGGTCCTGCTGGTCGCCGGGGCCAACGACGACCTGCAGTTCGGCCCGGTCATGACCGACTGCGTGACCCGCTGGGTGCTCAGCCAGGGCACCTGCGAGCCCAAGTACGGGCCCGGCTGGCAGGGGCGCGTCGACGGGCTGAAGCCCAAGGTGGAGGCCACGGTCGCGGACCTCAAGACGGTCATGCGCGACGCCGGTTACGCCGACTCCGACTACAAGCTGGTCGTGATGGGCTACCCCAGCCCCATCGGGCCCGACTTCTACGACAACCCGAACTTCCCCGGCAAGCTGCCCGGCGGCTGCGCCGGCTACGACTCCGACGCCACCTGGGGCCGCAACTACGCGGTGCCCACCTTCGAGAAGGGCATGCGTGCGGCGGCCCTCGCCTCCGGCGCCACCTACCTGGACAACTCGCGGCTCTTCCACGGGCACGAGGTGTGCATGGAGGACACCTGGGCCCGCGGGCTCTACCTGGACCTCGGGGACCACTTCCCGTGGGACGAGAACACCGCCCGCCAGTTCTTCCACCCCAACTACCGGGGCCACGGCGCCTTCGCGTCCTGTCTGACCCAGCTCTACAGCTCGGGCCTGCGCGAGGCCTCCTGCGCCGACCCCGCGAGCACCGGGACGCCCGTCCTGCAGGCCGGGGCCTGGGACGACAAGTTCAAGCCCCTGAAGAACGAGGCGACCGGCAACTGCCTCGACTCCTTCGGCGGCTCCAGCGCCAACGAGACGAAGATCGTGGGCTGGGACTGCCACGGCGGCCGGAACCAGAGCTGGTGGTACGACGCCACCCGCAAGTCCGTCCACATCGAGCTGACCCAGGACCGCTGCCTCGACGCTCCGGGCGCCACCTACGGCTCCGGCACCGGCCTGATCATCTGGAACTGCCACGGCGGCGCGAACCAGCAGTTCGTCCGCGACGGCGCCACCCTCAGCCCCGCCGCCGCCCCGGGCATGTGCCTGACGGTGGCCGCCGCCCACGAACCGCTGCGCCTGCAGACCTGCAACGGTTCCGCCAACCAGCGCTTCGTCTGACCCCGCCCCGATCCGCCCGTACGACCCCCCACGCCCGGCCGGCGCACCCCGGCCGGGTGTCACATGTCGCGCAGCAGCTTGCGTACCTCCCGCGGCCGGTTGGTGATCAGCGTGTCGACGCCGAGGCGCAGGCACAGCTCCACGTCCTCCGGCTCGTCCACGGTCCACACCCGTACGGAGAGCCCCTTGGCCTTCAGCCGGGCCACCAGCCCCGGGTCCCGGCGCACGAGGTCGATGCCCGGGCCCGCGTGCGTCGCGTACGGCGGACGTACCGGGCGCAGCCGCCGCTCCATCAGGTAGACGGCGGGCAGGCCGGGCGCGAGCCGGTGCAGCCGGGTCAGCGCGCTCCGCGAGAAGCTCATCACCTCGACGCGGCCGCTCGCCCCGTCGGCCAGCCCGTACTCCCGGAGCATCCGCACCAGTTCGGCCTCCAGCCGGCCGCCCGCTCGCGTCGGGTGCTTGGTCTCGACGGCCAGCCCGACCGGCCGGGGCGCGGCCAGCGCCTCCCGGAGCAGGTCCTCGAAGAGCAGCACCCGGGCCCCGCGGTGCTCCTCGCCCTTCCACCCGCCGAAGTCGAGGGCGCGCAGCTCCTCGTACGTCATCTCGGACACGACCCCGCGCCCGTCGGAGGTCCGCTCGACGCGCCGGTCGTGCACGCACACCAGCCGCTGATCGGCGGTGAGCCGCACATCGCACTCCAGCGCGTCGGCCCCGTCGGCGATGGCCTGCCGGTAGGCGGCCAGGGTGTGCTCGGGGTGCTCGTGGGAGGCCCCGCGATGGGCGACCACGCGCACGGCGCGTTCGGTGCGGAGGTGCGTCTGCGTCATGCCCCAGACGTTATCCGGATGCGCGGGACGCCCCGGTACCGCATCCTGCCCGGATGGCCGAACAGCAGGTGTACGCGACCTTTCACTGCGAGCCGTGCGAGGAGTGCGTCCAGGAGGACTGGCAGTTCATCCGGGACGGCGAGCTGCACTGGGCGGGGTTCGAGCACTGCCCGCGGTACGAGGTCTACGCCTGCGACGACGGCCGGGGCGTACCGCCGCCGCGGGTCCGGGAGCGCATCGTGGCCCGGGAGGGCGCGGTCCACCTGCCGGTCGGCGGGCCCGACGGGGTGCCGATCGCGCTGCTGCGCCGGGTGTACGGGCTGAGCATCGCCGAGGTCGTCGCCGCGCGGACGACGGGGTACCGGGCCACCCCCGTTGAGGCCCGGTACCTGCTGTCTCCGACGTCGTGACTACGACTTCGGTTGCGGGGCCAGCGGAGCGGGCGTGATCTTGTAGCTGCCCTTGGTGACCTCCGTGAAGGGGGCCGGGGCCATGCAGGTGCCCACCGTGCCCTCGGCGACCGTGCCGTCCGGCTTCACGTCGACGTTGGCGACGCCCCAGGAGAACCCGACGCGGTCCGGCTCGCCGCGCTGGCCGTCCTGGACGCTGATGCCGATCCGCTTGCCGTCCCAGCCGACGTTGGAGGTCGTGACCACGGCGGTGAGGGTGGCGGTCTTGCCGCCCGTGACCAGGCAGTCCACCTCGGCCTCGGCGGTGGCGGTGAAGCCGGACTCCGTGAAGTAGTGGGAGATGGTCACCCGGCCCCGCGCGTCCGTCGGCAGGCCCTTCTCGCCTCCCGGGGCCGGGAACGGCCTGGTCCACGGGGTCGACACGGCGTCGACCGTGAAGCGGATGTCGTCCTTGGCGGAGTAGGGGAAGAAGATCGTGCCGCCCCCCTGCACGGAGGCGGGCTTCGGCGCGGCCTGCGCAGCCGGGGTGGCCGGGGCGGCGGGGGCGGCCGGGGCGGGGGCCGCCGCGACCAGGCAGGCCACGAGCGCGGCGGCGGTTCCGGCGAGGATGAGGGCGCTTCTGCGGTTCTTCATGGCGAACTCCCGTGTTCCAAGGGCTGTTTGGTTACAGGAAGAGCCTCGCCGGGAGCCCGCCGTCCTGCCATCTGCCGATGGGCGGACATGCGCGAGGGCTCCTCCCCCGTTCGGGGGAGGAGCCCTCGGTCAGGCGCGTTACAGGCCCGGGCCGCGGACCGGGATGTGGGTGAACGTCGGCTCCGGGGCCGGGTTCCGGAAGAAGTCGTTGCCCTTGTCGTCGACGACGATGAAGGCCGGGAAGTCCTCGACCTCGATCTTCCAGACCGCCTCCATGCCGAGCTCCTCGTACTCCAGGACCTCGACCTTCTTGATGCAGTCCTGCGCCAGGCGCGCCGCGGGGCCGCCGATCGAGCCCAGGTAGAAGCCGCCGTGCGTGCCGCACGCGTCCGTCACCTGCTGGGAGCGGTTGCCCTTGGCGAGCATGACCTTGGAGCCGCCCGCCGCCTGGAACTGCTCGACGTAGGAGTCCATGCGGCCGGCCGTGGTCGGGCCGAAGGAGCCCGAGGCGTAGCCCTCGGGGGTCTTCGCGGGGCCGGCGTAGTAGACCGGGTGGTCCTTGAGGTACTGCGGCATCTCGGCGCCCGAGTCCAGCAGCTCCTTGATCTTGGCGTGCGCGATGTCGCGCGCCACGACCAGCGGGCCGGTCAGCGAGAGGCGGGTCTTGACCGGGTGCTTGGTCAGGGTCGCCAGGATCTCGTCCATCGGCTGGTTGAGGTCGATGGAGACCACGTTCGCGGACTCGTCGAGGTGCGAGTCCGTGGTGTCCGGCAGGAAGCGCGCCGGGTCCGTCTCCAGCTGCTCCAGGAAGACGCCCTCGGCGGTGATCTTCGCGGTGGCCTGGCGGTCGGCCGAGCAGGACACGGCGATGGCGACGGGCAGCGAGGCGCCGTGGCGCGGCAGGCGGACCACGCGGACGTCGTGGCAGAAGTACTTGCCGCCGAACTGCGCGCCGATGCCGATCTTCTGGGTGAGCTCGAAGACCTTCTCCTCCAGGCCGAGGTCACGGAAGCCGTGGCCCGTGGCGGAGCCCTCGGTGGGCAGCTCGTCCAGGTAGTGCGCGGAGGCGTACTTCGCGGTCTTCAGCGCGTGCTCGGCGGAGGTGCCGCCGACGACGATCGCCAGGTGGTAGGGCGGGCAGGCCGCCGTACCGAGCGAGCGGATCTTCTCCTCCAGGAACTTCATCATGGAGGCCTCGTTGAGGACCGCCTTGGTCTCCTGGTAGAGGAAGGACTTGTTGGCCGAGCCGCCGCCCTTGGCCATGAAGAGGAACTTGTACGCGCCGCCGTCGGTCGCGTACAGCTCGATCTGCGCGGGCAGGTTCGAGCCGGTGTTCTTCTCCTCCCACATGGTGATCGGGGCCATCTGCGAGTAGCGCAGGTTCAGGCGGGTGTAGGCGTCGTAGATGCCGCGCGACAGCGCCGCCTCGTCGCCTCCTGAGGTCAGCACGTTCTGGCCGCGCTTGCCCATCACGATCGCCGTGCCCGTGTCCTGGCACATCGGCAGGACGCCGGCCGCCGCGATGTTCGCGTTCTTGAGGAGGTCGAGGGCGACGAACTTGTCGTTCGAGGAGGCCTCGGGGTCGTCGATGATGCGGCGCAGCTGCGCGAGGTGCGCGGGGCGCAGGAAGTGCTGGATGTCGTGGATGGCCTCTTCGGCGAGCTTGCGCAGTGCCTCGGGCTCGACCTTGAGGAACGTACGGCCGTCCGCCTCGAAGGTGGACACGCCCTCGGCGGTCACCAGCCGGTAGGGGGTGGTGTCCTCGCCCAGGGGCAGCAGGTCGGTGTACGCGAACTCCGGCATCGTGTGGCCAATCCTCACTCGGCAGACAGCGCTGGCGACCAATTGGCAGCGCAGTCCACCAGCGTAGAACCTCCCGGCGGGGACGTGTCTGTGAGGTAAGGCTCACTCGGTAGTATCGCGATCTATCGTGTCTCGCTATGCTGGGTGCCGTGGACCTGGAAAAGCAACCCGCCGCCCCCGCAGCCGCAGCCTCTCCCGCCGAGCTGCGCGCCTCCGACGCCGACCGGGACCGGATCGCGCAGATCCTCGGCGACGCCCTCGCCGAAGGCCGACTGACCTCCGACGAGCACTCCGAGCGCCTCGACTCGCTGTACGCCTTCAAGACGGTCGGCGAGCTGGAAGGTCTCGTACGGGATCTGCCCGCACCCGGCGGCGCCCATGCCCCGTTCGCGACGGCGGGCCCCACGGCGCCGGCCGGCGGCCCCGCGGAGACGATCGTCGCCGTGTGCAGCAGCTCCGCCCGCAAGGGTCGCTGGCGGCCCGGCGCGCACACCCGCGCGGTCTCCGTGATGGGCGACATCAACATCGACCTCACCGAGGCCGTCTTCGAGCAGCAGGTCACCGAGATCAACGTGACCTGCGTCCTCGGAAACGTCGAGGTCCTGGTCCCGGAGAACGTCACCCTGCGCGGCTACGGCAGCGGGGTCCTCGGCAACTTCGAGGTGCGCGGCGAGAGCCGCGGGCAGAGCGACCCGCAGGCGCCGGTGGTGATCGTCCGGGGCTTCGCCCTGCTCGGCAACATCGAGGCACGGCCCAAACCGGGCGCCCGCCTGGTCGATCTGGCCCGCAAACTGCGCAAGCGCCTGGACGGCTGAAAGCCGCTCACGGCGAGGGTCGCGTTTCGGACGAACCCCCGGCGCCCGGCGGCACCCGGTGCATAGGGGCGCGTGCAGCGGGTAGGGACAGGTGCATCGTCTCTCGCTCGCGTACCCGTCGTCAGGAGTAGACCGTGCCGCATCCGCCGCATCAGTCCCTGAAGGTTGCCGCCGTGCCGAAACCGCGGGTGCCGGCGAGGGCTGAGGACGGCCCATGGCATGCGGAGGCGGTGTGCCGCAGGGACGAGGCGGGGCTGTTCTTCGCCCCCTCCAAGGAGCCCACGGCGGCCCGGCTCTCCCGCGAGGAGGCCGCCAAGCGCGTCTGTGCCCGCTGCCCGGTCATGGTCGCCTGCCGGCAGCACGCACTCCTCCAGCCCGAGCCGTACGGGGTCTGGGGAGGCCTCACCGCCGCCGAGCGCCGGGTGGTCCTGGCGCGCATGCGCCGCAGGGCGGCCGAGCTGCGCCAGGCCCCGGCGGCCGGCCCCGTCGCAGCCGCGGGCTAGCTCCCGCCGACGGCCGGCGCCGTCCGGGCCCGCACCGCGGCCGGCCGGGGGCTCACGCAGCCCCGTACGGGCCGCACAGCCCGTATGAGCCGCACAGTCCGCATGAGCCGCATGGACACGGCAGAGGGGCGGTCACCGCCGCACACGGTGACCGCCCCTCTCGCTGTGGACGCGCGCTGCCGGCCTGCTGCCGGCCTACTGCGCGCGGTCGAAGTCGATCGCGCTGTACGCGCGCAGCTTCGACAGGCGGTGCGTGGAGTCGATCTGCCGGATCGTGCCCGACTTCGAGCGCATGACCAGCGAGGACGTCGTCGCGGTCTCCGAGCGGTAGTGGACGCCGCGCAGCAGCTCGCCGTCCGTGATGCCGGTGGCGACGAAGAAGACGTTGTCGCCGGACACCAGGTCGTTCGTGTGCAGGACGCGGTCCAGGTCGTGGCCCGCGTCGATGGCCTTCTGGCGCTCGGCCTCGTCCTTCGGCCACAGCTTGCCCTGGATCGTGCCGCCGAGGCACTTGATGGCGCAGGCCGAGATGATGCCCTCGGGGGTGCCGCCGATGCCCAGGAGCAGGTCCACGCCGGTGCCCTCGCGCACCGCCATGACCGAGCCCGCGACGTCGCCGTCCGAGATGAACTTGATCCGGGCGCCGGTCTCGCGGATCTCCTTGACGATGCCCTCGTGGCGGGGGCGGTCCAGGATGATGACGGTGACGTCCTCGACGGCCATGTTCTTGGCCTTGGCGACGCGGCGGATGTTGACCGAGACGGGGGCGTTGATGTCGACGAAGTCGGCGGCCTCGGGACCGGTGACGAGCTTCTCCATGTAGAAGACCGCGGACGGGTCGAACATGGTGCCGCGGTCGGCGGCGGCGAGCACGGCGATGGCGTTCGGCATGCCCTTGGCGTTCAGGGTGGTGCCGTCGATCGGGTCCACGGCGATGTCGACCTCGGCGCCGGTGCCGTCACCGACCCGCTCGCCGTTGAAGAGCATCGGGGCTTCGTCCTTCTCGCCCTCGCCGATGACGACGACGCCGTTCATCGAGACGGTGGAGATCAGAGTCCGCATCGCGTTGACCGCGGCGCCGTCGGCGCCGAGCTTGTCGCCGCGCCCGACCCACCGGCCCGCGGCCATGGCGGCGGCCTCGGTGACCCGGACGAGTTCCAGGGCGAGGTTGCGGTCGGGGGCCTCCGGAGAGACTTCGAGCTGGGGCGGCAGGTTGTGCTCGGTCATCGGAGCGCACCTTTCTGTACGGCGACGGCCGGGAAGTGAGGGTGCTGGAACTCTATCGGTACGTCGACATATTGAGCAGGGCGGGTCACGTATGAGCGGAATATCGGTCAGGCGTTTGGCCTGAGCGGACACCTTGCGGACCTCCGGACGAATCTCAAGCGTCCGCCGTCCGGCTCGCCGGCGCGACCCCGGCGGTGATCGCCCCCCTGTGATGCGGGACGATGGTGCCGTGGCAGGTATGAAAGGCAAGCAGACGGTCTGGGACATGATCCGGTCGCTGGGGGTGATCGGCATCGTCGTCGCCGGGATCTACCTCTTCGTCCCCCATGACGAGGACGCCGATCCGACGCACGCGGTCGACTACCGGGTGGAGACGATCACGGCCCGGCGTGCGGCCCCGTACCCGGTGGCGGCCCCCGTGGGGCTCCCGGAGCAGTGGCGGGCGACTTCGGTGACGTACGAGCGCAAGAACGCCAACGCCTGGCACCTGGGCTTCCTCGACCCGGAGAAGCAGTACGCGGCGGTGGAGCAGTCCACGGACACCTCGCCCAAGTACCTCGCCCGGGTCACCCGGCAGGCGACGGCCACCGGACAGACCCAGCAGGTCGGCGACACGGCCTGGGAACGCTGGGACGGCGAGAAGTACGACGCCCTCGTCCGCCAGGAGCAGGGCCACGTCACGGTGGTGACGGGGACGGCCTCGTTCGAGCAGCTCGGCGCGTTGGCGGCGGCGCTGGAGTACAAGCAGGGCAGCTAGGCCCCGTCCCGTCCGGGCCGAGCCGGTCCGGTACGGGCAGGGCCGGTGCCATGCGCCCCGAGCCGGTTGCGTGCGACCTGGCCCGGTGCCCTGCGGGACCGGACCGGCCGGCCGGCGCAGTACGCGAGAAGGGCCGTGCGCCCCGGGATCCCGGGGCGCACGGCCCTTCTCGCGTACTGCGGTCTGCGGCTAGGGCCGCGGCCGGGCTCAGACGGTGGTGACGACCTCGTCGAACGCCAGGCGCGGGGAGCGCGGGAAGGCGGCGTCCTCGCCCGGCTTGCCGATGTTGACGACCATCAGCGGGGTGTGGTCGGCGTCCAGGAACTCCTTCTGGATGCCGCCGAAGTCGGCGCCGGTCATCGGGCCCGCGGCCAGACCGGCGGCGCGGACGCCGACGATGAAGTACGCGGCCTGCAGGGCGGCGTTCAGCAGCGCGGACTGCTCGCGGACCGGGCGCTCGGCGAAGAACATGTCCTTGGCCTGCGGGAAGTGCGGCAGCAGCTGCGGGAGCTCCTCGTGGAACTCGTTGTCCGCGGAGAGGATCGCGACCAGCGGCGCGGTGGCGGTCTTCGCCGCGTTGCCCTCGGCCATGTGCTTCACGAGGCGCTCGCGGGCCTCGGGGGAGCGGACCAGGGTGATGCGCAGCGGCGTCTGGTTGAACGCGGTGGGGCCGAACTTCACCAGGTCGTAGATCGCCTGGACCTGCTCCTCGGTGACCGGCTCGTCCGAGAACGAGTTGGCCGTGCGGGCCTCGCGGAACAGCAGGTCCTGCGCGGCGGAGTCAAGAACGAGAGACATCGGAAAGCCTTCTTCCATACGGAGGTGAAGCGATGTCCCAGACTCTACGGCCGAAGTAGATGAATTTTCAACTAAATGCCTGTGATGGTGACCGGGATCACTCCTCCTCGGCCGGCTCGCGCGCCGCCAGCGCCGAGTCCAGCCGGGCCCGGGCCCCCTCCAGCCAGTGCCGGCATACCTTCGCCAGCTCCTCGCCGCGCTCCCAGAGCGCCAGCGAGTCCTCCAGCGAGGTCCCGCCCGCCTCCAGCTTGCGGACGACCTCGATGAGCTCGTCGCGGGCCTGCTCGTATCCCAGCGCGGTCTCGGCCTCTGCCATTCCCTTTTCCACCCTATGTGTGTAGTGCAACCAGTTGGTTGCGGCCGTGTGTCGTGTTTCCGGGTGCCGCTGCCCGCTGCCCGCTGCCCGCTGCCCGCTGCCCGCTGCCCGCTGCCCGCTACTCGGGCGGAGCGACCCGTACGGAGAAGGTGCCCTCCGCCACCCGGGCGCGCAGCACCTCGTCCGTCCCGAGTCCCTCCGGCGAACGCACCACATGGCCGTCGGCCCGCTGCAGTACGGCGTACCCGCGCTCCAGGGTCGCGGCCGGGGACAGCGCCACCACCCGGGCGAGGGTGTGGGCGAGCTCCGAGTCGGCCCGGTCCAGCAGGTGCCCGAGCGTGCGCCGGCCGCGCGCCAGCAGCGCGTCCAGCTCGTCCTCCCGGATCTCCACCATCCGCTGCGGGTGGACGAAGACCGGCCGGGCGAGGGCGTGCGCGAGCCCCCGCTCCTCCCGGTCGAGCAGACCGGTCACCGCGCGCAGCCCCCGGCCCTGCAGCTGGCGTACCCGCTCCAGCTCCTCGCCCACGTCCGGGACCACCTTCTTCGCCGCGTCCGTGGGCGTGGAGGCCCGTACGTCCGCGACCAGGTCCAGCAGCGGGGAGTCGGGCTCGTGGCCGATCGCCGAGACCACGGGGGTGCGGGCCGCCGCGACCGTGCGGACGACCTCCTCGTCGGAGAAGGGCAGCAGGTCCTCCACGCTGCCTCCGCCGCGCGCCACGATGATCACGTCGACCTCGTCCAGGGCGTCGAGCTCCTTGACCGCCTGGACCACCTGGGGCACCGCGTGCACCCCCTGAACGGCGACGTTGCGCACCTCGAAGCGGACGGCCGGCCAGCGGCGCCGGGCGTTCTCCAGGACGTCGCGCTCGGCCGCCGAGGCCCGCCCGACCACCAGCCCGATCAGCTGCGGCAGGAAGGGCAGCGGCTTCTTGCGCTCCAGTGCGAAGAGCCCCTCGGAGGCCAGCGACCGCTTGAGCCGCTCCAGCCGGGCGAGGAGCTCGCCGATGCCGACGGGCCGTATCTCCGTGGCCCGCAGGGACAGCTGCCCGCGCGGGGCGTACCACTCCGGCTTGGCCAGCAGGACGACCCGCGCGCCCTCCGAGACCACGTCCGCGACCTCGTCGAAAACCTGGCGGAAGCAGGTCACGCTGACCGAGATGTCGTGCGAGGGATCGCGCAGCGTCAGGAAGACCACCCCCGCCCCCGGCCGCCGCGAGAGCTGCGTGATCTGCCCTTCCACCCACACCTGACCGAGCCGCTCGATCCAGCCCCCGATGAGCCGGGACACCTGGCCTACCGGCAGCGGCGCCTCGGCCGACGTATTCAGACCCATGCACGCAGGCTAACGGGCGCCGCTGACATTGATACTCGTAGCGGGTTCCGGTGGTCGTGGCTCTGCCACTGACTGACACCCTGCTGGGTTGTCTTCCGGCTGTACCGTCCGGCTGCCGGGGCCCGTTCTTCATGGCTCCGGCCAGGTGGAACATGACCTGATAGGAGTCAGCCGTTCACCTGCGGTTGACGCCTCGCGAGCGTGAAAATCGGTACGGGGGCTGTCCGCCGACGCCGCTTGATGTTTGGGCTGTGAGCCCGCATAGGAGTCTGGTGAGGGAGCCGTCCGAGGGGCCGCACACTGTCGTCTCGAGCACGCCGTTCAGCTTCTCTGTCTCCCCTCAGGCTTCCCGGGCAGCCCCCGCCCGCACCTTGCGCAAGGGGAGGAAGACGATGGAGGAGTCCAGGGAGGACCACGACGACGGAAGTGTTGCCCGGGTCGCGGCGATCGACATCGCCAAGGCGTCCGGGATGGTGTGTCTGCGCGTCCCGCACGACACCATTGAAGGCCGGCGCGTCCAGCAGGTCTGGACGGTCGCGTCCACCACGAACGCGATCCTCGAGCTCGGCGACCGGCTGGTCTGCCAGGGTGTCCAGCGGGTGGTGATGGAGGCGACGGGCTCGTACTGGCGGCCCTTCTTCTACCTCTTGGAGGCCCGTGGCCTGGAATGTTGGCTGGTCAACGCCCGCGATGTGAAGAACGTCCCGGGCCGGCCGAAGACCGACAAGCTGGACGCGGTCTGGCTGGCCAAGCTCGCCGAACGCGGCATGGTCCGCGCTTCGTTCGTACCGCCCAAGCCGGTCCGGCAGCTACGGGACCTCACCCGCACCCGCACGGTCTTCATCCAGGAACGCACCCGGCACAAGCACCGGGTGGACAAGGCCCTGCAGGACGCGCAGATCAAGCTGTCCGACGTTGTCTCGGACCTCTTCGGCCTCTCCGGCCGGGCCATGCTCGACGTCCTGGCCGCCGGTGAACGCAACCCCCGAGCTCTGGCGGATCTCGCCAAGGGGAGCCTGGTGAAGAAGAAGCCGGCCCTGGCCGAGGCACTCACCGGGCAGTTCGAAGAACATCACGGCCGCCTGCTGGGAGTGTTGCTGGGCACCATCGACCACCTCACCGCGCAGGTCCGGGAACTCGACCGGCTGATCGCCGACCTCATGGAACAGACCAGGGCCCCGCACGACGGCACCGGAACCGGACCGCCCCGCACAGACGACACCAGCACGTCGTCAGCCCGTGACGCTGTGACCGCGCGGGAACTGGCCGAGCGTCTGGACGCGGTCCCCGGCATCGGACCGGCCACCGCCCAGATCATCCTCGCCGAGATCGGCTTGGACATGAGCCGCTTCCCCACCCCCGAGCACCTGGTCTCCTGGGCGAAGCTGTGCCCCCGCACGATCCAGTCCGGAGCGAAGAACACCACCGGCCCAGCCGGCAAAGGCAACCCCTGGCTCAAGGGCGCCCTCGGCGAGGCCGCCAACGCCGCCGCCCGCACCGACACCTTCCTCGGCGCCCGCTACCGCAGGATCGTCAAACGCCGCGGCCACGCCAAAGCCCTCGTCGCCGTCGCCCGCTCGATACTCGTCATCACCTGGCACCTGATCAACGACCCCGACGCCCGCTACCAGGAACTCGGCGCCGACTGGCACCAGCGACATCTCAACCCCGCCCGCAAGACCCGCGACCTCGTCCGCCAGCTCCAGGCCCTCGGCCACCAGGTCACCCTCGCCGCCCCCACTACTGCGGCCTGACCGCACTCCTCGTTCCCGACGTCCGTCCCGCTCCGCGGAACGGACGCTGCCGCCTGCCCGGCTGAGGTTCGATTTTCCGTTCAGCTTCAGCGTCTCAGGCTCCGGGGCGGGTGTCGGGGCCCGGGGACGCGGAATCCACGGGTCCGCCCGGTGCGCGTGAGGCGCCCGGTGCGGGTGAGTCGCCAGGTGTACGTGAGACGCCAGGTGTACGTGAGACGCCAGGCTTACGTGAGACGCCCGGCGCGCGTGAGACGCCAGGTGCGCCGGGTGCACGCGAGACGCCGGGTGCGCCGGGTGAACTCGGTCCGTCCGGTGCGCCCGGCCCGGCCGGTCCGCCGCGTCTGCCGCGCTGGGCGAGGAGCACGCCCAGGCCCACCGCCAGCCACACCGCCCCCACCACCTGCGCCGTCCAGGAGGCCTCCACGATCACCGCGACGGTCACCGCGGCGCCGAGCACCGGCATCACCAGGTGCTTCCACCAGACCGGCGGGCCCTCCCGCCGCTTCACCACGAACCAGCCCACCACCGACGCGTGCAGCAGGGTGAAGGCCACCAGCGCCCCGACATCCACGACGGACACCAGGTGGTCCAGCCCGTCGTCGCGCCGGGCCGCCCACACGGCGGCGACCAGCGTGATGGTGGCCGCCACCAGCAGGGCGAGCCGCGGGGTGCCGTGCGAGGTCCGCGCGAGCGCCCGGGGCAGCCGCCCCTCCCGGGCCATCGCGAACACCAGCCGCCCGGCCGCCGCCTGCCCCGCCAGCGCCGCGAAGGCCGCCCCGATCGCCTTGCTGACCGCCACCAGGTCGTGCAGCCAGGTGCCGACCGAGGACTCCACCGCGTCGTAGAAGGCCGGTCCCTGCAGCCCCGGATCGGCCGCCAGCTCCGCCGCGGAGACGGGCATGAGCAGCGCCGCCAGATAGCTCTGCGCGACGAACAGCAGCCCGGCCAGCGCCAGGCAGAAGAGCACCGCCCGCGCCACGCGCTCCGAGCCGCCCGCCCGTCGCCCGCCACCACCCTTCCAAGGAGCTTCGCGCCCCTTCTCACGCACCTCCTCGGCGAAGGAGGCGATCGCGTCGAAGCCGAGGTACGACAGCACCGCCACCGACACCGCGCCCAGTACGGCGCCCGCGCTGAAGCCGAGCGAGCCGTCGCCGGTCAGCGGCGAGAGCCAGCCGCGCTGCGCCCCGCCCTGGGCCAGGACGGTCACCGCGGCGACCAGGAAGACGAGCAGGACGAGGATCTCCATGGCCAGCACGGCGAAGCCCACGCGCGCGGCCGCCCGTACGCCCCACAGGTTGAGGAGGGTGGTGACCACGACGGCCAGGGCCGTCCACACCCACCGGGAGACCTCCGGCACCAGCGCGTTCATCGCGATCCCCGAGAAGAGGTACGCGACCGCCGGGATCAGCAGGTAGTCGAGCATCGCCATCCATCCGGCGATCAGCCCGGGCCCCTCGCCCAGGCCCTTGCGGGCGTAGGTGAAGACCGAGCCGGCCTGTGGGGCGACCCGCACCATCTGGGCGTAGGAGATGGCCGTGAAGGCCATCGCGACGGTCGCCGTGAGGTAGACGAGGGCGACCGCGCCGTGCGACTTGGCGTCCAGGGTGCCGAAGACCCCGACCGGAGCCATGGGGGCGATGAGGAGCAGGCCGTAGACGACCAGGTCCCGGAAGCCGAGGTTCCGCCGCAGCGGGCCGGCCGGGGCCCGCTCCGGGACCGGGGCCGCCGCACTGGGATCCGTACCCGACGCCATCGGCCCTCCGAGGGACGCTGTGAACACGCTTGCGATCAAGTGTGGGACGGACGGGGGACGAACGGCCTGCTGGGGACCCCCGTACGATGGAGGGCATGACTGCTGCCGCTTCCCGCCGTGTCCTGCTCGCCGCCCCTCGCGGCTACTGCGCGGGCGTCGACCGAGCCGTGATCGCTGTCGAGAAGGCTCTCGAGCAGTACGGCGCGCCGGTCTACGTCCGCCACGAGATCGTGCACAACAAGTACGTCGTCCAGACGCTGGAGAAGAAGGGCGCCATCTTCGTCGAGCGGACGGAGGAGGTGCCCGAGGGCTCCATCGTGATGTTCTCCGCGCACGGCGTGGCGCCGGTGGTGCACGAGGAGGCGGCGCGCGGCAAGCTGGCGACGATCGACGCCACCTGCCCCCTGGTCACCAAGGTGCACAAGGAAGCCATCCGGTACGCGAACGAGGACTTCGACATCCTCCTCATCGGCCACGAGGGCCACGAGGAGGTCATCGGCACCTCCGGCGAGGCCCCGGACCACATCACGATCGTCGACGGCCCGGACGACGTCGCGAACGTCGAGGTGCGGGACGAGTCGAAGGTCGTCTGGCTGTCGCAGACCACCCTCTCGGTCGACGAGACGATGGAGACAGTCGACGCGCTGAAGACCAAGTTCCCGCTGCTGGTCTCGCCGCCGAGCGACGACATCTGCTACGCCACCTCGAACCGGCAGGCCGCCGTCAAGGTGATGGGCGCCGACTCCGACCTGGTCATCGTGGTCGGCTCGAAGAACTCCTCGAACTCCATCCGGCTGGTCGAGGTCGCGCTCGACGCGGGCGCGGGCGCCGCGTACCTCGTCGACTTCGCGAGCGAGATCGACGAGGCCTGGCTGGAGGGCGTCACCACCGTCGGCCTCACCTCGGGCGCCTCGGTGCCGGAGGTCCTGGTCGAGGAGGTCCTGGAGTGGCTCGCGGCGCGCGGTTACGCCGACGTGGAGATCGTCAAGACCGCCGAGGAGTCGATCGTCTTCTCGCTGCCCAAGGAACTCCGTCGCGACCTGCGCGCGGAGGCCGCCGAACTGGTCGCCGACAAGTAACTCCTTTCGTACGGTATGTCCATGCAGATCTTCGGCGTGGACATCGGCGGATCCGGGATCAAGGGCGCTCCCGTGGACCTGGACCGTGGCGACCTGGCGCAAGAGCGCCACAAAGTACTGACACCGCAGCCGGCCACCCCCGACAGGGTGGCCGGCTGCGTCGTCGAGGTGGTGCGCCAATTCGACTGGGACGGCCCGGTGGGCGTCACCTTCCCCGGGGTGGTCACGGGCGGCGTCACCCGTACGGCGGCCAACATGGACAAGGCCTGGATCGGCGTCGACACGGCGGACCTGCTCTCGGGGCGCCTGGACGGCAGGCCGGTCACGGTCCTCAACGACGCGGACGCGGCGGGGATCGCGGAGATGACGTACGGGGCCGGGAAGGGGCGGGACGGCACCGTCATCCTGCTCACGCTCGGCACGGGCATCGGGAGCGCCCTGTTCCGGGACGGGCTGCTGGTCCCGAACACGGAGCTCGGACACCTGGAGCTGAAGGGCCACGACGCGGAGACGCGGGCGTCGGTGAAGGCCAAGGAGGACCACGGCCTCACCTGGGAGCGCTGGGCGCACCGGGTGCAGAGGTACCTGGAGCACGTGGAGATGCTCTTCTCCCCCGACCTCTTCATCATCGGCGGCGGCGTCAGCCGCAAGCCGGAGAAGTTCCTTCCGCTGATCGAGGGCGTCCGGGCCGAGATCGTGCCGGCGAAGCTGCAGAACAACGCGGGGATCGTGGGCGCGGCGATGGCGGCGAAGGGGTCCGCCCCGGGCCAGGGCCGGGGCCAGGATCAGGGCGAGGGCCAGGGCCAGGGCTAGGAGGTCGAGGCGGTCCGGCGGGGGAGCCGCCTCTTCCCGATCAGCGCCGCCTTGCGCACGACGACGATCAGCGCGGCGACCAGCGTGCCCGCGTACAGCCAGCCGGCGTGCAGGGACAGGGCGGACACCAGCCCCATCAGCTGCCCGCCGAAGCCGCCGGAGCCGCCCGAGATGGGCCACACCCCGGCGGCGAAGGCGATGGGGGCGCTGATCGGCGCGGTGATCAGGTCGGCGGGCCGTACCCAGAGCGCGGCGGCGGCCGCGACGGGCACGAAGAGCAGCCCGTAGACGAAGAGCGAGGAGCTGAAGAGCAGCCAGCAGATCCCGGCGACGAGCACCATGCCGGCGCACGCGAACAGCCCGCCGCCGAGCCCGGTCAGCCGGGGCCGGGGCATCCGCCGAGCCGGCGCGGGCCGCGCGGCGCCGCCCTGGGCGGGCACGCCCGTCGGCGGCCGCCGACGCTGGGCCGGAGGTCGCTGCGGGTGAGGGGCCGGTCGCGTGCTGTATTGCTCCACCCCACCAAACTAGGCGGGGAGGCGGCCGGATCGGGCCCCGGACACGCGTACATCCACCGCCACTCATCGGAAAGTAAACTGTCCGGTGGCCCACCTCCGGGCCGCCGCCCCCTCCAGCTACGGGAAGTCGCCAACGTGTCGCTCACGATCGGAATCGTCGGCCTGCCGAATGTCGGCAAGTCGACCCTGTTCAACGCCCTGACCAAGAACGACGTGCTGGCGGCCAACTACCCGTTCGCCACGATCGAGCCGAACGTCGGCGTCGTCGGCGTCCCGGACCAGCGCCTCGCCGTGCTGGCCGGCATCTTCGGCTCGCAGCGAATCCTCCCGGCGACGGTCGACTTCGTCGACATCGCGGGCATCGTCCGCGGCGCCTCGGAGGGCGAGGGCCTGGGCAACAAGTTCCTCGCGAACATCCGCGAGTCGGACGCGATCTGCCAGGTCATCCGCGCCTTCAAGGACGAGAACGTCGTCCACGTCGACGGCAAGGTCTCGCCGAAGGACGACATCGAGACGATCAACACCGAGCTGATCCTCGCCGACCTCCAGTCCATCGAGAAGGCGGTGCCGCGCCTGACGAAGGAGTCCCGTCTCCAGAAGGAGAAGGTCGCGGTCCTGGCCGCCGTCGAGAAGGCCCAGAACATCCTGGAGGAGGGGCACACCCTCTTCTCCCGCGGCATCACCAAGGGCACGGAGCAGGGCGACCTCCTCCACGAGCTCCACCTCCTCACCACCAAGCCCTTCCTCTACGTCTTCAACGTGGACGAGGACGAGCTGACGGACGACGCGTTCAAGGCGGAGCAGTCCGCGCTGGTCGCCCCGGCGGAGGCGATCTTCCTGAACGCCAAGCTGGAGGCGGACCTGGTCGAGCTGGACGACGAGGAAGCCCTCGAACTCCTCCAGTCGGTCGGCCAGGACGAGCCGGGCATGGCCACCCTGGGCCGCGTCGGCTTCACCACCCTGGGCCTGCAGACCTACCTGACGGCCGGCCCGAAGGAAACCCGCGCCTGGACCATCAAGCAGGGCGCCACCGCCCCGGAGGCCGCCGGCGTGATCCACACCGACTTCCAGCGCGGCTTCATCAAGGCCGAGGTCATCTCCTTCGCGGACCTGGTCGACTGCGGCTCGGTCGCCGAAGCCCGCGCCAAGGGCAAGGCCCGCATGGAGGGCAAGGACTACGTCATGCAGGACGGCGACGTGGTCGAGTTCCGCTTCAACGTCTGATCGCGCACCCAGAGGCGGCCTGACCTGCGAGGACGCGGGTCGGGCCGTTCTGCTGTCCGCAACAGTCCGCAGAACGGGTCGACCCTGAGGGGAAGGCCACCCCGCGCCAGCCCCACTGGCCGGCAACCATCAGGATGGAATCAGCTCAGTGGTCGGCGCTACCCGGGGGTACCACCCATTGGGTCGGCTGTCCGGTGATGGAGGCGATCATGTCGAAGTCGCCGTCGTAGTGGAGGACGGTCAGCCGGTGCAGTTCCGCGGTGGCGGCGATGAGCAGATCGGGGAGGGACAGAGCGCGGTGGAAGCCGGCGTTGAGGGCGTGGCGCTGGGTCTCCAGGGCACGGGTGAAGGTGTCGTCGTCACAGGTGAGGTAGTCGAATGCGTGGAGCCAGGTGCTGATGCGCAGCGCTTCTGCGGTGGTGCGGGCGGAGTGCACCATTTCGTATTCGGTGGGCTGGCACACGGCTAGCAGGTAGCGCTCGTGCAGCGGCTGGAGCGCGTCTTTTACCGGGGGGTTCGACCATCGAGCGAGGGCGGACTTGTCGATGAGGTAGCGGCCTTGCATCAGGCGGCCTGGCCGCCTGTGCGCTTGAGGGAGCCGTCGGCGTTGCGGGGGCCGGTGTTCTCGATGATCTCGCTGAAGTCGAGCTCGCCTGAGTCCATGGCGTCGAAGAACTCTTGGCGCAGGTGGCGCTTGACGGCGTCCTCCATGGCCAGTCGCACGGCCTTCGCCTTGGTCTTGGTGCCGAAGATGCGCATAGCCTCGGCGACCATGTCCTCGTCGAGATCGATGACTGTCCGAGCCATGGTTTGCTTCCCTTCTCCGGGAGGTGTACTACGCAAAACGATACCATCTCGATGGTGATGGCGATGTCGTTTTGTGGTCCGGTTGCACCGGACAGCCTCTGGGGTCGGGATGGCCCGGCACCCTGGACGGTTGCTGGATCCACGCTGGATCGGTCCTGCGCGTGAGCTGTTCCCGCAGGTCATCGCGGAGTCGTCGATATTCCGCTTCAAGGCGGCGGCTCCGCCGGCCTGCCGGTGGTCATGGCGCAACAGTGCGCGGGCGGCCTCGATCTCCTCGCGGGTGAGCTCATTATTGTCGGTCTCGAAGTCGGCAACGATCTCCCGGAGTTTGTCCATGGCGACCCGCTGATCGAGGGCTTCGGCGACATGGGCGGAGAAGCCGCCGGGCCCGACGTGGCTGCTGACGCGGGCCGCCCCGTCGGCCGGGCCCAGGGGGTCACCTTTCGACCAGACCCTTGAATCGCTCAAGGTCGCCCCGGACGGTCTGGGCGATCGCGTCGGACTGGGCGAAGCCCTTCGGGCCGCCGAAGGTCTCCCGGACTGCGTCCGGGTCGTAGTCGAGCCGGACCTGGACGCGGGTGTGGCCGGCGTCCAACGCCCGCAGTGTGAACTCTCCCTTCAGGCCCGGACTGTCGGCGGTCTCCCAGGCCATCACCCGCCCGGCGTCGCCGTCGGTGATCGTGGCCTCCAACTCCCGCTCTCTGCCGCCCGCCTTGACGTCGAGATGGGCCACATCGGCGCCGCGCGTGTTCGCGTGCCGCAGGCCGGAAACGAACTTCGGGTAATCGTCGAAGCGGTGCAGCTGCTCCCAGGCGGCGGCCGCCGGAGCATCGATGTCGATCTGTTCCATGAGCGTGCTCATCGCAAGCCTCGCTTCCTGACCCGGTCACCCCGGGTCACCGCTAGGTCCAGCCTGCGCCCTCTGTCGGGCACAGGGCAACCTGCTCGGTGGAGGCCGTCGACGGCCTCGGAGAAATGCTCGGTCAGGGCGTTGAACGCGGCTCCGCCAGCGGCCAAGGTTGGCGGGCAGGCATTCCAACGCCTGGCGGCTTCGCCGGCGGCGGAGGCCCGAGCGACCCGGACAACGCCTACCAGCTGCGCACTTCCGGGTATTCGGAACGGGAGGTGCCACTGGCCGGGAAGAACCGTGGACTAATGGTGGACGGCATACGGCCCGTTGACGGATACCTCGTCGAGGCGAAGCACGTTCGTGATCCCGACTGCAAGAAGAAGAGCTTCCGATCCCTGGACCGCTTGGAAGAGACTTTGGCCAAACCGGTCAAGGTGGACTCGCAGGGAAAGATCGCTTGGGATCCCGTCATCGACTCCATGTACGCCGGAGACGAGAAGGAGCTCGTCCGGTACAAGCAAGCAATGGAGAACCCCGCGAACAGCGAGATCCGGGGACTGGAGATCGTCACGAACGGCAAGGACAACGCTGCCTACTGGCAGTCCATGATGGCGATGTCGGGTACGCCGGGCTCGACGCGATACGTGCCGTGAGACAGAGGAAGACCGTGCCCACTGAACGGAATATCCGCACCAATTTCGCCTTCTACCCGCCCCAGGGCGACGGCGGAGCTTGGCGCGCCACGGCCGAGTCTCTGGAGAGGGCTCTGAGGGAGGCATTCCCCGAGCCCACCGTGGACTATCGGATCTCGGCCATCCACAGCGTCCCCGTCCTCGATTTCGAGATCGAGCTGGCGCCTGGCGTATGGATCGACGGGACGGCGTCGATGCCTAAGCCCGACTATGCCTTCATCACTCTGACCGATGTGACCGCAGGCGAAGCCGCTGTCTTCGCGCGGTGGCTTCGGGACTCCTTTGTGCCCGCACCGCACCTCGTCTGGTTCGCGAGCAGCCTCGCTGTGGCGAACGGCGAGCAGGACCCGTGGCCGCTGCCGGCCGAGGGTGGCGACGACGAGCTCGCGGCGGAGCTGCGGAGGCACCTCGACTCCGTCGAGACCCCGTAGGCCAGTCCGCAGACAGTCCGCAGGACACCCGTAAACAGCCGCCGGGACCCAACGCACGCCAACGGAGAAATGCCTGGTCAGGGCGCTGTGTCGGGCTCCGCCGCAGGTCAGGATCGGGGTTCAGGCATTCCGCTTCAACGTCTGATTGGACGTGGACAAACGGCCTGACCTGTGAGAAAGCAGGTCAGGCCGTTGTGCTGTCCGCAACAGTCCGCAGAACCTGGAGCAGCTACGTGTCGTAGACCGTGGAGCGGTGTCCGACGTGTACGACCCACACCACCAGCTCCCCGTTGTCGATCGTGTAGACGACACGGTAGTCGCCGACCCGTAGGCGGCGGCGCTCAGGCTGGGATACGAGCGCGGTGGTGTTGAAGCCGAAGGGGTCGCTCTCCAGCTCTGTCAGTTTGGCCAGGATGCGAAGCGCCATGTCACGCGGGATCTTGCGCAGCTCGGCCTGGGCCTCGGGCCGGAACACCGTGCGATAGTCACTCACTGCGTGCCAGCGTCTCCCTCATCACGTCCTCGATCGGGACGCCAGCGGCCGGGCTCGCCATGCGCTCGTCGATGATGCGGTTGATCTCGCGCTCTTCCCACTCCTGGTACTTGCGCAGTACCTCGATCGAGACCACGGCGGCGACCTGCTTGCCGCGACGGGTGATGACAGTGGGCACGTCGTCGCGGTCGGCCCGTTCGACGACTTCGGCCAAGTGAGCGCGTACGTCGCGGATGGACTCTATGGGCAGCGGCTGAGTCATGCCTCAAGGGTACCGAGTGTGCCATGTGTACACAATCTGGGTTGCGGGCACGCGTTGGGATGAGCCGCCGATTGGGTGGCTAATTCCGGGGACAGAGATCCGGGAGCAGTTCCTTCTCTTACCTCTTACCGTTCGTGAGGTCGCAGGCGTGATCGTGTTGGCGCCGCTGTGCGCGTCAATCTTCAGTGTGGCCGCGGTCTGTATCGGCGGGAGGCTGCTAGCCGACGTCCCGCTGCTTGCATTCCCTGTCCATCGGCCGGGGGCGTGGCTGCGGCGGTTCCACGCGCGCCTGGTCAGGGCGGTGTGTCGGGCTCCGCCGCAGGTCAGGATCGGGGTTCAGGCATTCCGCTTCAACGTCTAGTCGGTTCGTTACTGCATGTGAGAAACATGCGGGTCAGGAGGGGTCGGACTCTGGTGAGTCCGCCCCTTCCTGCATTCCCGAGCCGACTGTCAGTTGCTGCGTGGCGGTGTGAGCTTGTCGAGGTCCAGGCTGACCTCGAAGGGCACCGGCCGCTGGAGGGTGCCCCGGAAGATACCGGCGGGCGCGTAGGAGCCAGTCGGTCCGTCGAGCTCGTAGACGTGGACCACGGGCGCCCCGTCCTCGTCCTCGATGCACCAGTAGTGCGGGATGCCGGCCTCCGCGTACTTGCGGAGTTTCACTGTGCGATCGCGATGTGCGGACTCGGGTGACACCGCCTCCACGACGAGCTTCACGTCCTCCGGGGCGTACCAGGTGCGGTCGGGGTCGTAGGGCAGGTCCGTCAGCAGGAGGTCCGGCTCGGGGCGGTTGCGGGCATCCAGGCGGATCGTCATTTCCCGCTCGACCTCGAAGCCGGCCGGCGCCTGCGCCATGAGCGTGGTGGTCAGGGCGGTGACGAGGCGGCCATGCCAGGACCGCTGGGGCGACATCATGAAGACGAGTGCTCCGTCGATCAGCTCGGTGTGGCGCGGTGCTTCCGGTAGGCGGTCGAGGTCCTCCGCGAACCAGCCTTCCGCACGCGGCGGGCGCATCCAGTCGGGCAGTGCGGTCATGGGACAACCCTAGCGATTGCAGCCCTCATGAGGGGGCCTTGTGCCCTTGATCCATACGCGGCGCACGGATGTCGTAGGGATGCTCGAGGCCGCCTCACTGCTGGTGTCCGAAGGAGTGGCCACCGAGAACGACATCACGGTCCGACGTCCGGGACTGCCTCGCACACGACGAGTGGGAAGTGGCGCTCGACCTGCTGCTGATCGACCAGTTGGCCGGCCGTGCCCGAGACGGCCTCCGATTACCTGGGGCACGGCTACCGGCGGGCCCATGCCGCTCGAAGCCGTCGTTGCCCTGATTGTCGTCACCGTGATCGTCGTCGCGCTGGTCGCCCTGCTGAGCGCGGCCGCGGCGGTACTGCTCGCCCGCTCGGCGGGAGCATCGCGTCCGTCCGCCTTCATGCGCGGGGGTGTGACCTTCGGAGCGACCCTCACCCTCCTCGCGCTCCTTTCCTCCACCGTCGCGGGGCTTCTCCGGTGACGGGAGGGGAACGTCCGCACGGGGCAGTGCCCCGGCACGCCGGCCGGTCCGGACATGGTTTCTTGCGGTGCAAGGTAGTTGCGGACTATCTTGTGCCGCATGACAAAGGAGCTGCCCGCGACCGGTGACCAACGGCGCAGTCAGCTCCTGCGCGGGGTGCTCGACCTGTGTCTGCTGTCGTTGATCGCCGAGCGGCCGAGGTACGGCTTCGAGTTCGCCGAGGCGCTGGCCGGCGGTGGGATGGAGCTGGTCAGTGACGGCAGCATCTATCCGCTGCTCGCTCGGATGGAGCGGGCGGGGCTCGTGTCCTCGTACCGTGCTCCGTCGCCCAGTGGCGGTGCCCCGCGCAAGTACTACCGCCTGACCGAGGCGGGGCGCACCGAACTGAGCGGCGGCCGGGCCGACTGGCAGGCCTTCGCCGGGGCGGTGGGCCGGATCCTGGCCGGTACGGAGTCCACGGGGGACAGCACATCATGACGAACGCGCAGATACTCGCCGCCTGCCGCAGCAACTGGGAGTACCGGGGGGTCGACGAGGCTTCGATGCGCGAGATGCTCGACGAGCTCTCCGCGCACCTCGAGGACGCGGAGGCCGCCGGCCGCACCGCGCAGGACGTCGTCGGCCGGGACGTCCGGGCCTTCGCCGCGTCCTGGGCGCGGGCCCGCGCCCCGTTCTCCCGCCGGGCGCCGCGCACGCTGGCCATGGCCTGCTTCGTGGCCGGCTGCCTCCTGCTGGGCGCGTACCTGATCCGGTGGACCACCGAGGTGGACGTGACCGCCGCCTTCCTCGCCTTCTGGCTGGCCACCGGCACGGCCACGGTCGCCTGGGAGCTGCGGCGGGGCAGCATCGGCTTGGTGAAGAGCTGGCTGGTCGGCCTCGCCGTCGGTCTGCCCGCGGCGATCGTCACCCAGCGGCTGGCCGGTGACGGGGTGCTGTTCGCTCTGCCGCTGTGGGCCGCGCCGCTCCTGCTGCTGCCCGGACTGCCGTACGCCGTCGCCGACGTGCGCGCCGCGAAGCGCGGCCGCAAGGTCGAGGTCGAAGCCCTTTGAGCAGAGGGCAGAGCGGAATGGAGTGGCTCAACTTCCCCTTGCGCAAGGTTACTTGATGGTATCCCTGTCCGGTGCCCCGGAGGCTTGGCACGATCGCGTGATCACGTGCCCCGCCTGCGACGCAAGGAGAGTGTCACCGCGATGACGAACGCAACGGTCCTGATATCCGGAGCCGGGATCGCCGGTACCGCGCTGGCCTACTGGCTGCGCAGGCACGGTTTCAAGCCGACCGTGGTGGAGCGGGCCCCCGAGATCCGCGACGGGGGCTATAAGGTCGACATCCGGGGCGCGGCGCTCGAGGTGGTCACGCGCATGGGGCTGCGGGAGGACATCCGCAAGCACCGTACGGACGTGCGCGGCGGCTCGGTCGTCAACGCCGCCGGCAAGCGCGTGGCCAGCATGGACGGGGACACCTTCGGCGGCCGGCAGGGCGAGGACGCGGAGATCCTGCGCGGTGATCTCAACCGGCTGCTGTACGAGGCGGCCGCGCGGGAGGTCGAGTACCTCTTCGACGACTCCGTCACCGGCATCGACGAGGGCGACTCCGGGGTGACGGTGACCTTCGCGAGCGGCCGGGTCCAGGACTTCGGCCTCGTCGTCGGTGCGGACGGGCTGCACTCCGCCACCCGTGCGCTGGCGTTCGGCGACGAGGCGCGGTTCGTGCGCGACCTCGGCTACTACGTCTCCATCTTCAGCGTGCCCAACCACCTCGCCCTCGACCGGTGGGAGCTGACCTACGTCGGCCCCGGCCGCACCGCGCTCACCTACAGCACGGCCAAGGACGCCGGAGCCAAGGCCATGTTCCTCTTCGCCTCCGCACCACTGGAGTACGACCGGCGCGACCGGGCCGGCCAGCAGCGGCTGCTGGCCGACGCCTACGCCGGCGAGGGCTGGGAGGTGCCCCGGCTGCTCGAAGCCATGGACGGGGCACCGGACTTCTACTTCGACTCGCTCAGCCAGGTCCGCATGGACCGCTGGTCGACCGGCCGGGTCGCGCTGCTCGGCGACGCCGCCTACTGCGCCTCGCCCGCCTCCGGGCAGGGCACCAGCCTCGCGCTGGTCGGCGCGTACGTCCTGGCCGGTGAGCTGGCGGCAGCCGCCGGTGAGCATGCCGCCGGACTGTCCGCGTACGAACGCGAGATGCGCCCCTTCGCCGAGCGCAACCAGGAGCTCGGGCCCGCCAACATCAAGCGGATGGTGCTGCGCAGCGCGGGCCAGGTCCGGATCTCCATGGCGATGCTGTCGCTGCTCTCCCGCCTCCCGGGCAGGGACCGGCTCATGGCCAAGGCCGTCGAACCGATCCACAGGGCCGCCACGGCGATCACGCTCAAGCAGTACTGACGGCCCCGGCCGCCGCGCTCAGAAGCCGCGGACCGAGGCGATCGTGAACGTGGTCGGGGTGCCCGAGCCCGGGGACATCGGACCGCCCTTGTCGAACTGGGAGCGGACGACCAGCGTGCGGCCCGGGGTGCGGGCGAGGGTGGTGGGGATCTGCAGCGACGGGTCCGTGATCGTACGGGTCAGCCGGGCCCGGGTGCCGTCCGCGGAGAGCTGCCAGCGGGTCAGCGTGTTGGTGGTGTTGTGCGCCACGCGCAGGGTGCCGTCGGGGGAGAGGTCGAGTCCGTCGGCGGCCTTCAGGTCGCCTCCGGTGAGGGCGACCCGGCGGACGGCACCCGTGCGCAGGTCGATGCGGAAGAGCTCGCCCTCCACCATGTCGACGGTGAGGAGGTAGCGGCCCGTCCGGTCGGAGGCGATGCCGTTGAGGCTGAACCCGCCCGCAGGCCGGGGGCGCAGGGCCGGAGTGAGGTCGTAGGCCTCGGTCAGGACGCCGCTGCCGGCGGCCAGCTGCTCGGGGGTCACGCGGTAGACCACGCCGCGGACGCTGTCGGTCAGGTACGCGGTGCCGTCCGGGGTGACGGTCAGGTCGTTGACGAAGCGGGCGGCGCTCCCCGCGGCCACCTCGAAGTGGGCGATCCGCGCCCCGGTGGCGGTGTCGTAGACCGCCACGCCCGCGGTGGAGTCCGTCACCCACAGGCGGCCGTGGGCGTCGACCCGCAGGCCGTTCGCCGTGTGCCGGCCGTCGGTGCCGGCGGGCAGGAACACCTCCGCCTCGGGCCGGCCGGGGCGGGCCCGGTAGACGGTGCCGTCCGCGTACGAGCCGACGTAGACCGTGCGGGTGCGGGGGTCCGTGGCGATGCCCTCGGGGTAGACCTTCGCGCCGGGCAGGGCGAAGGCCGTGGATATCCGGCCGTCGGTCGCCTGCGCGGGTGCCGCGCCCACGGTGAGGGCCGCGGCCAGGGCCGTGGTGAGGGCCAGGACCGTGGTGGGCAGGAACTTCTTCTGCGGTGCACGCATGAACAGGTGTCCTCTTCTCGATATGTGAGGACGAAGATAAGTTAGAGCTCTAATGCATGCAAGGGTCGTAGGATGCGGGAATGACCTCCATGCCCCCCGAGGAGCGCATCGGTGCGCACATCAAGCGCGCCGAGCAGGCACTTCTCGCGGCGAAGAACGTTGCGTGCAAGCCGGCCGCAGTAACGGTTCCGCAGTACGCCGCGCTGCTCTGGCTGGCCGAGAAGCCCGGCATCTCCGCGGCCGCGCTCGCCCGGCTGTGCGGGGTGACGCCGCCGACCATGAACACCGTCCTGAAGAACCTCCAGGAGCGCGGGCTCATCGAGCGGACCCCGCACGAATGGCACCGCAACGTGTTGGAGACCCGGCTCACCGACGAGGGGCGCGCGGTGATGGAGCTGGCGGACTCCGGCGCCGTACGGGTGGAGCGGGCGCTCGCGGCCGCATTCAGCGCGGAGGAGCGGGAGTTGCTCATCGGGCTGCTCGGGCGGTGCACGGAAGTGCTCGACGCCCAGCGCTGAGGGCCGTGGTTCCGCCGAGATCCCCGTCGTTTTTTGCTCGGATTTGGAACTGTGCGGGGGTTTCGCGCATCAGCACTAGGGGATGCCCAGCCGTTCTGCCCTCGGGGGCAGTCAAGACCGTTCGGAGCGAAGTCCGTGCACCAGTACCCACAGCGCCCGCGGCCTGATGACCGGCCGTCGTACGAGGAGTACCCGCCCCGGGGGCGGGGTCGGGGCCCCTACGAGCAGCCGCAGGCGCAGCGCCAGGGATACCAGGGGTATCAGGACCACCCGGAGTACCAGGAGCAGCAGCCGTACACGCAGCACCAGCACCAGCCCCAGCAGCAGGACCAGAACCAGCACCAGCACCAGCAGTACGGCGGGCAGCCCCCCGCCGACGAGCCCCCGCAGCCCAGGCGGTCCCGGCGCCGAATATGGATCAGCGCGGTGGTCGCCCTCGCGCTCCTGCTCGGCGGCGGCGGTTTCGCCGCGTGGAAGCTCGACTGGTTCTCGGGCGACGGCGAGGCGGTGAGCTTCGGCAAGACCCCGCCCCCGGCCGCGGAGAAGAGCGAGCCCGGATCCCCGGCCACCCCGGCCAAGCCCTCCGGCGACCCGGACGTGCTCATGCCGACCGGCCCGAAGTCCGACTTCAAGCAGACAACCAAGCTCGACGACGGCACGGTCATCGCCAAGACCCGCCTCGCGGGCGCGAAGTCCGGTTTCGAGGGCGACGTATGGGTGTGGGCGCCCAAGGAGTACGACGACCCGAAGTACGCCAAGAGCGGCTTCCCGGTCCTCATCGCCCTCCCCGGCGGCAACGGCTTCCCGGCCAATTACTGGTCCGACCGCAGCCTCGGCCTCCAGAAGGCCATCAGCGAGGGCGTCCGGGCCGGCACCAGCCTGCCGTTCATCGTGGTCATGCCGGTGCTCAACCCGGACGCCAAGTACTACTACGACGGCTCCGACATCCCCGGCCAGGCCAAGATGGGCACGTGGATGGCCGAGGACGTCCCGGACTTCGCCAAGGCCAACTTCCGTACGTACAAGTCCCGTGACGGCTGGGCCTTCATGGGCTCCTCCTCCGGCGCCTTCGTCGGCATGAAGACGGTCCTGCAGCACCCGGACAGGTTCAAGGCCGTGATCGCCAGCGGCGGCGAGATCGTTCCCGATTCCCCGCTGTGGAAGGGCCACCAGGCGGAGATGGACGCGAACAACCCCGAGAAGCTCGCGAAGAAGCTGATCGACGGCAACGGCCCCGAGGTCTACATCAACTTCCAGATCGGCACGAAGGAGAGCGGAAAGGAGCGGATGGCGAAGTTCCAGCAGCAGTACGGCAAGGGACCCGTCAAGATCACCATCCGCGACATCCAGAACGGCGAGCACAACGGCTGGCACTACGTCCGGGGCATGAAGGAAGGCTCCCTGGAGTGGGTCAGCAAGGTGCTGAAGGGCCCGAAGCCCGAAGCCGGCTGACCCCCGCCCGGGCACCGCGTGGCAGCCGCCGGGCTGCCACGTGGTGCTCACCACGTCCCGCCCGTCCCAGGCAACCCATCCGGTCGTTCATACCTCTGTAAAGGGTGTAAGGGGGACCGATCGGTCCGACCCGCGCTCCGAGGTGAGCGCCGGAGAAGGAACGGGACAAAAACCGTGCAGCATGACCAGCAAGGCGACGGCAGCCCCATGACCAAGGGCAGCAGCCGTCGCCCCCACCGCCTGCGCCTGATTCTGATCAGCGGCGGACTCGCGCTCACCCTCGCCGGGGGCGCGGCCGCCTACAAGTACGGCCTCTTCTCCGACATAGGGGATCCGGTCTCCTTCGGAAAGGTCCAGGAGAAGGCCGCCGTCGCGGCCGACGTTCCGCCCGAGGTGCTCATGCCCACCGGGCCGGCGGCCCAGTTCGTCCGCACCAACCGGCTGCCGGACGGCACGCAGATCGGCCGGACCACCCTCACCGGCAAGAAGTCCGGCTTCACGGGCGACGTGTGGGTGTGGGTGCCCAAGGAGTACGACGACCCGAAGTACGCCAAGAGCGGCTTCCCGGTCCTGATCTCCCTGCCCGGCGGCCGCGGCTACCCCACGAACTACTGGGGGACCGGCCCCGGCCTCGGCCTGCAGAAGGCCGTGAGCGACGGCGCCAAGGCCGGCACCAGCCTGCCCTTCATCCTCGTCATGCCGGTGCACAACGCCGACACCAAGCACCACTTCGACGCCTCGGACATCCCCGGAGAGCCCAAGATGGGCACCTGGATGGTCGAAGACGTCCCGGATTTCGCGAAGGCCAATTTCCGGACCTTCACCTCCCGCGACGGGTGGGCCTTCATGGGCTCCTCCGCCGGCGGATTCGGTGCCTTCAAACACGTCCTGAAGTACCCCGACCGGTTCAAGGCCGCCATCGCGAGCGGGGTCGACATCGTCCCCGATTCCCCGCTGTGGAAGGGGAACACGCAGGCCATGGACGAGAACAACCCCGAAAAGCTCGCCGAGAAGCTGATCAAGGCGGGCGGCCCGGACGTCTACATCAACTTCCAGATCGGCACCGCGGAGAGCGGCCGCGACAAGGCCGAGAAGTTCATGAACGACTACGGGAGGGGCCCCGTGCACACCTCGCTGCAGGTGATCCAGGATGGTGAGCACAACGGAAAGTCGTACGTGCGCGGTATGAGGGAGGGCTCCCTGGAGTGGATCAGCAAGGTGATGAAGGGACCGACACCCGACCCCGCCGTGCGATGAGCACGGTGGTGAAGGGTGCCTCCGCGGCCGCCGCCGCGGGGATCGCGGCGATGTGCGCCGTCGCGTTCATGCAGGCGCCCGGCGACCGCCCCGTGCTGCCCTTCCCCACCGTCGGCGTCCTCATGGCGGGCGGCGAGCACTGGTGCACGGCGAGTGTCGTCGACAGCCCGAAGGGCAACGTCGTCGCCACCGCCGCGCACTGCGTGGCCCCCGCCGGCGAGGACGGCCGGCCGGGCGAGGTGGCCCACGACGGCCTCGCCATCGGCGAGCTGTCCTTCGCCCCCGCCTTCTCCGGCGAGGGCGCCGGCACCCAGCCGCTGGGCGTGTGGAAGGTCCGCTCGATCCACGTGGACGACCGCTGGACGAAGTGGGGCGAGGACACCGCCGACTTCGCCTTCCTCACCATCGCGCCGGACGAGGACGGGCGCAGCGTCCAGGACGCCGTCGGCGGCCGCGCCGAGGCCCCGAAGCCCGAGTGGACCTCCGGGTACGACCGGGACGTGACCGTCGTCGGCTATCCGGAGTCCGAGCACAACCCGCAGAACAAGCCCGTCTCCTGCACGACGCAGACCCGCCACGACGACGAGGATCCCGACATGCTCTACATGAGCTGCGCCGGGTTCTGGACGGGCACCAGCGGCAGCCCCTGGATCGCCGATCGGGGCGGGGCGGACCACGCCGGACGGCTGATCGGGGTGCTGAGCGGCGGGGACACGGACGTGGACTCCACGGCCGCACTGTTCGACGAGCACGCGAAGGCCCTCTACGAGAAGGCCGCGCGGGGCTGAGCCGGCGCCCTGTGCCCGCTACTTCTTGCGCTCCGTGCTGACGATCACGCCCACCGCCGCCACGACGATCGCGCCGCCGACCACGATCGGCCAGGTCAGGGCCTCGTCGAGGATCAGCGCGCCGAGCGCGACGGCCACGACCGGATTGACGTACGCGTACGTGGCCACCAGCGACAGCGGCGCGGCCTGGAGCAGCCACACGTACGCGGTGAAAGCGACGAGCGAGCCGAAGAGCACCAGGTAGCCCAGGGCCAGCCAGGAGGCGGTGGAGAAGGCCGCCGGGTCCAGACCGCGGTGCTCGCCGCGCAGCAGGCCGACGACCACCCCGCCCACTCCGCCGGCGAGCATCTGGTACGCGCTGCCCGTGAACGGATTGCCCGGCAGCGGCAGCTTCGACGCCGAGAACGAGCCCAGCGACCACAGGACGGACGCCACCACGATCAGCAGCACCCCCGACAGCCGCACCGTCCCGCTGAGGCCCGGACTGGTCAGCACCGCGAGCCCGGCCAGGCCGACGAGCACCCCGCCCAGGGTGCGCAGCGGAGGCCGGTCACCGGTGCTCGCCCGCAGCACCACCAGCCACATCGGCACCGCCGCGACCAGCAGTGCGGCCAGGCCGGACGGCACGGAGGTCTCGGCGAGCACCACCAGGCCGTTGCCGCCGAGGATCAGCAGCAGGCCCACCAGCACCTCCGAGCCGAGCTGCGCACGGGTGGCCTTGAGCGCGGCCGGACCGTACCGCCAGGCGACGGCCGCGGCCAGCAGCAGGCCGGCGGTGATGAAGCGGGCTCCGGCGGAGAGGAAGGGCGGCATGGTCTCGACGACGATCCGGATGCCGAGGTAGGTCGAGCCCCAGACGACGTAGACCAGGGCGAGGGCGATCCAGACCGCGCCGGTGATCGCGCCGCGCGACGCGGGCGCCGCCTTGCCGTCCACCGGGGTTGATGTGCGCATGACCGGATCCTATGGTCGTTGCCCCATGCAGGCTTCTGGATGTCTCAGCCCTTGAGCAGGGTGTTCAGATCGCCGTAGGGGAGGGAGTGGGCGAGGGCGCCGTACGTGCCGTCGGAGAGCAGCTCCTCGGCGGCGCGGCGGACCACGGCGTACGCGGCTTCGGCGACCCAGGAGCCGAGGCTGACGCGGGACACGCCGAGGGCGCCGAGGGCGGCGACGGTCGGGGCGTCGGGGCCGAGGAGGATGTTGAGGGGGGCGTCGATGCCCTTGGCGAGTTCGGTGACGGTGGCCGGGTCGAGCACCCCGGGCACGAAGATGCCGGTGGCTCCGGCGCGGAGGTAGGCGGCGGCGCGGGCCAGGGTCTCGTCGAGGCGGGTGGCCGGGTCGCCGAGGCCCCTCAGGTACGTGTCGATGCGGGCGTTGATGTAGAGCGGGACCCCGGCGGCGTCGGCCGCGGCCCGGGCGGCGGCCAGGCGCTCGGCCATCTCTTCCGGGGCGCGGTGGGGGCCGTCCTCGATGTTGATGCCGACGGCCCCGGCGGCGAGCACCCCGGCGACGGTCTCGCCCACGGCGGCGGGGTCGGCGCCGAAGCCGCCCTCGATGTCGGCGGTGACGGGGACGGAGACGGCGCAGACCACGCGGGCGACGAGGTCGAGGGCCCGGTCGCGGGCGAGCGCGTCGCCGTCGGGCGAGCCGAGGGACCAGGCGACGCCGGCGCTGGTCGTGGCGACGGCGGGGGCGCCGGTGGCCTCGACGATGCGGGCGCCGGCGACGTCCCAGGCGTTCGCGAGGGCGAGGGGGTTCGCGGAGGTGTGCAGGTCCGCGAACGCGGTGGCCTTGGCGGCGAGGTCAAGATTCGTGGTCATGGGCCCACTTCAGCAGAACGGACGGGCCCGGGCTCGCGGTTTTCCGACATCAACGCCGCCCCTCCACTGGGCTCCGCCCCAGCCCCGTACGGCGAGGCCGAAAGATCGGGGCTCCGCCCCGGACCCTCTCCCAGACTCCGTCCGGGGGACCCCCACGTCCGCGTGGGCTGACGGCGCTGGGCCAGCCGCCCAGCCTCGCCGGCGTTTGGATGCGGAGCCCAGGCAAGCGGCCCGCCGCGGACTGATGGTGCTGGCCACCCCTCCAGCCCCGCCGGCGTTTGAGGCGCGGGTCCGGGCGGAGCCCGGGAAGCGGGTCCGCGGGGGCTTGCGGCGCAGGTTCGCGCGGGTTCGGGCGGGTTCGGGCGGAGCCCGGTAGGTGGGGGCTACGGGGCCAGGCCCGTTTTGGCGCCTGCGCCGCAGAGGGGGATCACCGCGGTGCGGCCCTGCAAGGGGTCGGCGGGGGCGCCCGGCCCCACCGCCGCCCAGCAGGCCGCCGCCGTCGGTTCGACGAAGAGCCCGCGCCGGGCCAGGTCCCGCTGGGCCTCGCGCAGCCGGGCGTCCGGGACCGTCAGGAAGGTGCCGCCGGACTTGCGGACCGCGGCCAGGATCTGCCGGGCGCGCGGCGGCGCGGGGATCGCGATCCCCTCGGCCAGGGTCGGCAGTTGCGGAACCGGATCCGCGTCCTCGGCGCCGGCCGCGAAGGCCGTGGCCAGCGGGGCCACCGCCTCCGACTGCACCGCGATCAGCGCCGGCGGCCGCACCCCGCGCCGGGCCAGTTCCTCCACGGCCAGCGCGGCCCCCAGCAGCAGGGTCCCGTTGCCCACCGGCACGACCAGCACCTCCGGGAGCCGTCCGCCCAGTTCCTCCCACACCTCGTACACGTACGTCTTGGTCCCGTGCAGGAAGTACGGGTTGAAGACGTGGCTCGCATAGAAGACCCCGGGCGAGTCCGCTTCCGCACGGGCGGCCTGCGCCGCGTCCTCGCGCCCGCCCCGGATCACCCGCACGAGCGCCCCGTGCGCCCGCATCTGTTCGGATTTCTTCGCCGATGTGCCCTCGGGCACAAAGATTTCACAAGGGAGCCCGGCCCGGGCGCAGTAGGCCGCGATGGACGTCCCCGCGTTGCCGCTGCTGTCCGCCACGACCCGTTCCGGAGCCAGCCGTCGGGCCAGCTCCACGAGCATCACCGCGCCCCGGTCCTTGAACGACAGCGTCGGCATCAGGAAGTCGAGCTTGGCGTGAACCCGCTCCGCCAGCGGAACCAGCGGAGTGTGGCCCTCCGACAGTGACAGCGAGAACGCCCCCGGCAGCGGCAGTGCCGACCCGTACCGCCACAGCGAATTCGGCCCGGCGGCAGGCTCCAGCGGCGCGGCCGGATCCGGCGTGAAATCCAGGTCCCAGGGTCCGCCACAGACCGGGCACCCCCAAGGAGCAGTCCGGACGTCCGCGCGTGTACCGTCCTCGGAGCAGACGTAACCGGGGGTTGCGTGCGTCATGTGCGGATCGCCTTTGCTCGATCATGGCCGCTGTACGGCACGGATGTTACGCGTCCGTTGTCCTTTTGTGGGTCGCGCCGGGGGTGGGCCAACCTTTCGAAGGCGGCAGCCCGTTGGGCCATCTGTGTTGTCATGGCCACGCTTGCGAGGCACCGCTCCACCCCCCGCAATGCACCACCTATGAGGAGGACCCGTCACATGCCCGTGATGCGTCACACGAGCCGGAAAATCGCCGGCATCAGCGCGACCGCGGTCGTGGCCCTCGCGCTCGGCTCCGCCGCCGGGCTGCCCGCCTCGGCCGCCGACATCGGCGTACGGGGCGTGATCCAGAACGCCGGAGCCCCCGGATCGGTCCCCGGCAGCTACATCGTGACCCTGAACGACACCGCCGCCCGCTCGACCGCCCCGAGCGGAAAGGCCGTCGCCAAGCGCTACGGCGCGAAGATCGACCGGACGTACAGCGCGGCCCTCAACGGCTACTCCGTCGAGGTCTCCGAGGCGCAGGCCAAGAAGCTGGCCGCCGACCCGGCGGTCAAGTCGGTCGTGCAGAACCGCACCTTCACCTTCACCGTCAGCGCCACCCAGCCCAACCCACCGTCCTGGGGCCTGGACCGTGTCGACCAGCGCGCGCTCCCGCTCAACCAGAGCTACACCTACCCGGATCAGGCGGGCGAGGGCGTCACCGCGTACGTCATCGACACCGGTGTCCGCATCACGCACCAGGACTTCGGCGGCCGCGCCTCCTACGGCTACGACGCCATCGACAACGACAACACCGCCCAGGACGGCAACGGCCACGGCACGCACGTCGCCGGCACCGTCGCGGGCGGCGCGTACGGCGTGGCCAAGAAGGCCAAGATCGTCGGCGTGCGCGTGCTCGACAACAGCGGCTCCGGTACGACGGCCCAGGTCGTCGCGGGCATCGACTGGGTGACCCAGCACGCCGTCAAGCCGGCCGTGGTCAACATGTCGCTCGGCGGCGGCGCGGACTCCGCGCTCGACGCGGCCGTCCGCAACTCCATAGCCTCCGGCATCACCTACGCCGTGGCCGCGGGCAACGAGTCCGGCAACGCCTCCACCAAGTCCCCGGCGCGCGTCACCGAGGCCATCACGGTCGGTGCCACCACCAGCTCCGACGCCAAGGCGAGCTACTCCAACTACGGCACCGTCCTCGACATCTTCGCGCCGGGCTCCTCCATCACCTCCGCGTGGGGTACGGGCGACACCGCCACCAGCACGATCAACGGCACGTCGATGGCCACCCCGCACGTCGCGGGCGCAGCCGCCGTCTACCTCTCGCAGAACCCGGCCAGCACCCCGGCGCAGGTGGCCACGGCCCTGGTCAACTCGGCCACCCCGGACGTCGTGACCGGCCCGGGCACCGGTTCCCCGAACCGCCTGCTCCACGTCGGCGCCCAGGGACCCGTCCCGCCGGGCAAGCGCTTCGAGAACACCGCGGACTACGCGATCAACGACCACGCGACCGTCGAGTCCCCGATCACCGTCAGCGGTGTCACGGGCAACGCCCCGGCGACGCTGAAGGTCCCGCTCGACATCAAGCACACGTACATCGGTGACCTCAGGGTGGACCTGGTGGCGCCCGACGGCACCGTCTACGTCCTGCACAACCGTGCCAACGGCGGTGCCGACAACATCGTCAGGACCTTCACCGTGAACGCCTCGGCGGAGACGGCGAACGGCGTCTGGAAGCTCCGCGTGAACGACAACGCGAGCGCCGACACCGGGAAGATCGACTCCTGGGCGCTCCAGTTCTGAGCAGCCGGGGCGGCGGGCGTGTGACCGAGCCGTGAGGAACAGCAGGGGCGACCGACTTGGCAAACCCCCAGCTGAGGCACATTTATTAAGGCAGTGGCTCCCGGTGTGAATGCCGGGGGCCACCTGCATTTATGCCTCTGCTGGCCCGCCCCGGGAGGTGCGTCGAAGATTCTTTGGCGCGCGGGGGATCGGCAGGGCGAGACCGCCCCACCGCTTTCGATCTCCGGACATGACTACGCCCCCGACGCGTCCGTCGGGGGCGCAGCCGGCCCTTCCGCCGCCTGGGGGGCTGGGCAGGAAGGGCCGGTCTGGTGTGCAGGCTCCTGCCCGCATATATGCAAGATCACGCAATGTAGGATTTGGCCAACTGACAAACGATCATGACTGCCCGAGCGTGGACAGGTGCCGCGCTCCGTACCGCCCTCCGACGACGTGCTCGCCCGTCGGCGGCGCATCGCGGGCCAGATCCGGGCCGCGCGAGAGCACCGGAACCTGACTCAGGAGCGGGTGGCCAACTCGATGGGCATGGACCGGCCGTCGTACACCCTGCTCGAACAGGGGCGGGTCAGTCCGCGACTCGATACCCTGCTGCGGTTCTCCGACGCGCTCGGCGTGCCGCTGTCGGAACTGGTCCGGGAGTAGGGCCTCGGCGGGCCGCAGGTAAGGCCCGCGTCAGGTGCATGCAGCAACCATACGGATTACGCTGCCGAACGGAAGACCCAATTCTGCAACGAAGGCGCGGGACCCCTTGCGCGGGGTAGCCCCGGCCGACGGGGGGACTGCCGGCCGGGGCTACGATTCCGCGGGCTGGTCTACAGACCGCAGCTGGAGCACGCCACGCTGAACGGCTCCCGCGTCTTGGGGTTCACCATGACGACGGTGCCGATGCCATGGCACGTGTTGCACGGCGTGATACCGCGACGGCTCGCGGCTTCCTGGACGGTCGTCGCGAAATACTCGACGACATGGACTTGGGCCGGGTCGGTCCACTCTTGCTGATACTCCGGCATGAGGCTGCCTCCTTGACGACGCAGGTCCCAACGGTACGCGGGCGACTGGGAGTCGGGAACTCCAACAGCCGGTTGTCGTGGTTGCGGCCGGAGCCCCCGCAGGCCTGGCAGGCGCCCGCGTCCCGGTACTGGCCGGTCTCCGGGTCCACGTACAGAGTGCGGCCTCCGCCGCCGCAGTTGGAGCAGTTCGCGGACATGCTGAGTGCAGTCATGCGGTTCTCCCAAGGGTGTTGGCCGTGCTGGCCGGGCTGGAGGGAAGTTCAGCGGATGCCGAGGATGATCGCGCCGCCGATGGCGAGCGCGATGACGACGTACAGGACCTGCTCGCGCCAGCCGCTCACTGGCCGGCGGCCGGGGTCCTGCGCGCGGCCAGCGGGCCGGGGCGCGAGCGATGGCTCTCGGGGCATCCGGGGTGGGCGTACATCGGCGGCCGGACCGCGGACGCCGAGAAGTCAGGGCCGACGCGGTTCTCGTCGACCGCCGCGACGTGCTTGTCGCAGTACACGCAGCACTCGGCGCCGGCGCTCATCGGGCGTCCACGCCGAGCAGCAGGAGCATCCGGCGGACGGTCCGGGCCATGCCGCGGACATGGTTCCACTGCCCCAGCGGGCCCTTGCTCGCGCCCACGTCCGTGAGCATGTGCCAGTCGGACAACGGGGCCGCTGCACCTTCGAGGTCGACGACCTCAACGAGGAGCAGAGTGCCGTACTCCAGCAGCCGCTCGGCGAGGATCTCAATGTCGACGTCGTCCGGCTTGCGGTTGTACGGGACGAGAGCCCGTTTCACGAGCTCGGCGACCGTATCCAGGTCGCCGCGGGTGGCCTCCATGCTGGTGCTCCCTACCGTCGTCAGCGGGTCCTACGTTGTTGTGCGGGTTGGACGGGCCAGTCGTAAGGTCCAGAGATCCAGAGACGCCGGGTATGGCTTTCAGCGGGTTGCACTCGATGGTTACCGCCACCTGGCCGCCCGGCGTCTCACGACGACTCGGCCGCTGATTAGGAGCTGCGAGCCCTGCGGGGCATCGCTCAGTAGGACCACGCTGGCGAGGTCGTCCGGACCATAAGCGCACATCGAGCGACCGGAGGAACCCGTGGCCCGGATCTGGGCAGGAACGGACATCGGCAAGAGCCACCACCATTGCGTGGTCCTGAACGCCGAAGGCGAGCGACTGCTGTCGCGGCGCGTGCTGAACGACGAGCCGGAGCTTCTCTCTCTCCTCGGGGACGTCCTGGCTCTGGACGAAGACGTGGTCTGGGCCGTCGATGTCGCCGACAGCACGGCCGCTTTGTGGATCAGCGTGCTGCTCAACCACGGCCAGCGGCTCGTCTACATTCCGGGCCTCGCGGTCAACCGTGCGTCCGCCGGCTACCGGGGCATGGGCAAGACCGACGCCAAGGACGCCACCGTTATCGCCGACCAGGCCCGAATGCGCAGGGACCTGGCTGTCCTGCGGTCGGAAGACGAACTCACCATCGAGCTGAAGATACTCACCAACCGGCGAGCCGACCTGAACGCCGACCGCACCCGCCGGATCAACCGTCTGCGTGGTCAACTCAACACCATCTTCCCGGCATTGGAACGCGTCCTTGATCTGGGCAACGTCGGCCCGCTGATCCTGCTGACCGGCTACCAGACCCCGGCTGCCCTGCGGCGCGTCGGCCGCAAACGGCTGGAGACCTGGCTGCGCAATCGCAAGGTCCGCAGCCCCGAAACCCTTGCCGCAGCCGCTCTGGAGGCTGCCGAGCGCCAGGCCACCGCCGTCCCCGGGGAGAAGATCGCCTCGCAGGTGATCCACACCCTGGCGAAGGAGGTGATGAGCCTCAATGAGCAGATCGCCGAGATCGACAAGCTCATTGCGGCCCGGTTTCGCGAACACGACCTGGCCGAAGTGATCGAGAGCATGCCCGGCATCGGCCCCTTGCTGGGTGCCGAGTTCCTGGCCGCCACGGGCGGCGACATGAGCCGCTACGCAGACTCCGGCCGTCTGGCCAGCCTGGCCGGGGTCGCTCCGGTCCCACGCGATTCCGGCAACGTCAGCGGCAACCTGCACCGGCCCCGGCGTTACCACCGCGGCCTGCAACGCGTCTTCTACACCTCCGCGCTCATCAGCATCCGCAACTGCGACGCGTCGCGGCGCTTCTACGAACGCAAGCGCGGCGAAGGCAAACGGCACACCCAGGCCGTCCTCGCGTTGGCGAGGCGACGGGTCAACGTCCTCTGGGCCTTGATCCGTGACGGACGGTGCTACGAGCATGGACTCTCCGCTCCTGCTGCCGCTTGACAACCTCATTAGGAGGTGGTGAGACGACGGTAGGTGCGGCGGGAACGAAGAAGGGGCCCGATCCGGGCCCCCTCCCTATGCGGCCAACAGGCCGATATCTACAGCCAGCTGACTGGCTCTCTGGCGACGCTCCGGAAGTCGAGACGTGGTCTCCTCCAGCACGATCGCACGCGCGTAGCCGTTGTATCGGATCGTCTCCGGCGCGGCCGCGTGCGCCTGCTCCAGCGTCGCGAGCGCGGTCTCCTGCTGCCCGTCCAGGTAGTAGGCGCGGGCCTGCTCGATCCGGTGCCGGGCCCGGCGTGGCCGGGACGGAATCGCATCGGCCTCGGCCCGGTTAGCCTGCCGCACCGACTCGCCGCCGGCCCGCAGTTCGACCGCCACGGTGACGCCGTGCGCGCCCATCACGGCCCGGCCGAAGCTGGTGACCCGGTGGAAGTAGTCGGCTGGCAGCCGCTTCGAGATGCCGCCCGCACGGTCCCACCACCCCCACGCGGTGCCTGTGTCGCGGCGCTTCGCCGCGGTGAGCCCGGCCTCGACGCGGAGCGCGCCCGTGATGGCCTGCACGTCGAGGGAAGCGTCGGACAGACCCGGCTCCAACAGGTTCAGGGCCTGCATGACCACGTCGTCAGCCTCGTCATAGTGTCCGGGCCCGGAGTCCCGATGTGCCTGCGCCGACAGCCAGGCCGCGACACCGATGGCGTGCGGATCCTCGGACTCTTGGGCGGCGGCCATGCCGCGCTCGGCCACCCGCCACAACAGCGACGGGTCCGGCTGGTACGCGACGAAGAACTGAGCCAGGAAGAACGTCTCGGCCTGCAGCGCCAGAGCCGCGCGCCGATCGGACCCGGTCTCGGCCTGCCGTACAGCGAGCTGGGCGTCCCGGATCAGTCCGGGCAGCAGATCACCCAGGACAGCCCGGTGGTTCGGGGCCCCGTGGCGGGCTGCCCACGCGGCATCGAGCGCCGCGCGCAGGAACGCCCGGGACGGCGCCTCGCGGGTGCCGGGTGCCGGGTAGGTGGAGAGGGCGGCCCGGACCGCGGGGAGTCGGTCGTGGCCGGGCCCCAGGAACAGGTCGGTGTGCGGCTCGGCTCCGACGTCGCCGACGAGATCGTTCAGGCGGCGGACGCGCAGGACTTCAGCGATGCGGAGGATCTCCGGCAGTCGCGGCATTCTCATGGTGCCGGTCTCGACTTTCTTGACCCACGACGCGTGGTGGCCGAGGAGGCCGGCCAACTGCTCGCGGGTCATGCCTCGGCGGTTGCGGTAGATCTGGACACGTTGCCCGAACGCGACGGGGTTGTCGTACGGGTCGGGGGTAGCATCAGATGACACGGCCTTGCCCCTTCGTTGCGCAGCTCGACACTGGACAGCGTATGGGGCAGGGCCTTCCTCGTGCGCCCCCGGACGCACGAAAGCGCCCCCTCCCGCGGCCCGTAGGCCGGAGAGGGGGCGGTGTGCTGTTCAGGAGAGGCCGTACCACTGGGAGCCCCAGCCGGTGTTGATCGTGCTCGTGGCCTGGCTGGACAGGGTCAGGCTGGCGGGCAGCGAGGTCTGGCCGGTGAGGATCGTGCTGTACCGCAGGTTCGGCGCGGTCAGCCCGGCGTTCACTGAGATGCCGGCGCCCGTGGCCTTGAAGTGCAAGCTGTTCGTCACCCACGTTCCGTTGAGCAGCATGGCGATGAAGTACATCCCTGGCGCCGCGACGAACGGTGTGACGAGCGGTAGGGCTTTCGCGGTGGCGCCGGTCATCAGCGACGCCGAGATGTCCGCCGTGACGCCAACCCGGTTGCCGGCCGCGTCGTAGATGCCGAGGTAGCAGTTCGACAGGGTGGCGGCCGCGTCGATGCCGCTGAGCCCCAGCCAGATGTTCGAGATGGTGACCTGTTCGCGGATCGGGATTTTCACCAGGGTGACCCGGCCTGCGACGCCGCCCGAGGACTGCGCGGTGACGTGCCCAGCATCGTTAGGATCGCCGGTCCACGTGATCAGGTCCTGGTCGGACGGGCGCGGCAGCCACGACCCGGCCGCCGAACCGCCAGGCGGGCCGAGGTTCTCCAACAGCATCCGCCACGGGTACGTCGCATTCGCGTACACCTTGCCCGAGGTGGTCCCGGAGTGGACGAGCGCCACCGTGGCCATGCCGCCGCTGATGTGGCCAGAGCCGACCGTGAACATGCCCGCGCTGGCCGCCTTCGAGAACGACACGGACGGGTAGAACTCCGGGGCGCCCTCGGCGAGCGGCGTGCCCGTGCCGGACGCCCCGTACTCGGAGATCGCCCCGGCGCGGCTCAACGGTTTCGCGCTCGCCTCGTTCCTGTCCGGGCTGCTGTGCTTCGCGCCGCTCGGCATCGCCTTCGGCATCGCGGCCCTCGTGCAGATCTCGAAGAACCGCGAGCGGGGGAAGGTCCTGGCGATCGCCGGCCTGGTGCTGTCCGTGCTGATGACCGGAGGGCTGTTCTTCGCCGCAGACCGGGTCGCCTCGGCGGTCGGCGACCGCTTCGACGGGCCGAGCGAGTACACCGAGGTCGAGGGCGTGCTCACGGACGTCGACGCACTGCGGGCGGGCGACTGCTTCAACGTCGAGGACGGTGAACTGCTCGACGAGCGGCCCCTGATGTACAAGATCGACTGTGCGGAGAAGCACCACGGCGAGGTCACCGCGGCGAAGCGGCTCGACGGGGTGGACGCCCCCGACTCGGACGTGGCCCGCCGCGCCTCCGAGGACGTGTGCTGGCAGGCCCAGGACGAGTACGCGATGGACACGTGGGCGCTGCCCGACCACGCGGAGATGTTCTACTACGCGCCCTCCCACCAGTCCTGGGGCCAGGGGGACCGGTTGCTGCTCTGCGTGATCGGCACGACCTCGGTGGAGACGCGGGGCAGCCTGCGCCAGGACACCGGAATGCTCAAGCCCGAGCAGGTCGCCTTCCTGCGGGCCGCCAATGCCGTCGAGTTCGTCATGAGCCGGCCGCCCGAGGAGGAGGTCGACGAGGCGCTGGGGAAGCACCAGACGTGGGCGCGCCGGGTGCACGCGGCGCTGGGCGAGGAGGCGAAGGTGCTCCAGGGGCACGCGGGCCGGCCGGGGCTGGAGAAGAAGGTCCCGGCGCAGCTCAAGGAGATCGAGGCGGCCCGCGCGCAGTGGCTGCGAGCCTCGCAGGCGAAGACCCCGGGAGAGTTCGACAAGCAGTGGGACCGGGCCCTGGCCGCGATGTCCATGGAGACGGAGCAGGCGTTGCGCGGTGCGTACGGGCTTTCGATGGCGATCCCGGAGTGGCTGGAGGACGGCCAGGAGGATCCGGAGGACGCGGACGGTGGACCCGGCCGGGGGCCCTCGACGGGGGCGGCGTGACGTCGACGGGGTAACGCGCGGTAGCGGGTTTGAGTGACCTGGCTTCATCACTTCGGGTGAAACTCTGGCCCTTGCTTGCGGTCTTCAACCGTCGGTTGCCAGGGTGTAGCTGTCTGTCAACCTGATGGGAGTGGCCAGTGACTTTCGGTGAGCAGCCGGCCTATCTGCGCGTGGCCGGGGATCTGCGACGGAAGATCGTCGACGGTTCTCTGCCTCCGCACGCCCGGCTCCCCTCCCAGGCCCGCATCCGCGAGGAGTACGGAGTCTCCGACACCGTGGCCCTGGAGGCGCGCAAGGTCCTCATGGCGGAGGGGCTGGTCGAAGGCCGGTCCGGATCCGGTACGTACGTAAGGGAGCAGCCGGTCCCGCGGCGCGTGGCCCGCTCCGGCTACCGCACGGGCGGAGCGTCGACGCCGTTCCGGCAGGAGCAGGCGGACGCGGGGGCGCGCGGCACGTGGGAGTCGAGCAGCGAGAAGGCGGCCGCGCCCGCCGAGATCGCGAAGCGGCTCGGCATCGAGCCGGGCGAGCGGGTGATGCGGACGCGGTACGTCTTCCGCGACGCGGGGGAGACGATGATGCTGTCGACCTCCTGGGAACCGCTCGCCGTGACCGGCCGGACCCCGGTGATGCTGCCGGAGGAAGGGCCGCTGGGCGGCTCCGGGGTGGTGGACCGGATGGCCGCGATCGACGTCGTCGTGGACAACGTGGTGGAGGAGGTCGGTGCGCGGCCGGGCCTGGCGGAGGAGCTCGTCCAGCTGGGCGGGGTGCCGGGGCACGTGGTGCTGGTGATCGGCCGCACGTACTTCGCCTCCGGGCGCGCGGTGGAAACGGCCGACGTGGTGGTCCCGGCCGACCGCTACCGCCTGTCGTACCACCTCCCGGTGCGCTGACCCCGGGGCCCCCGCAGCGGTGGTGCACCGGAAAGCGGACAGGGGGCGCGGGGGGTGTAACCCCGTCGTGACGAGGGGGCCGGGGGTGTAACCGCCGGGCAATGGGCAAGAGTGACGGGTCGTCACATGGTGGCCCTACCGTCCGGCGGTATGACCGATACCGCCACCACCCCCGGCACGGCGGCGCAGCCGACCCGTACCTACGCGAAGCTCGCCGCCGACGAGAGCCGCGAGGACTACTCGCTCAGATACGCGCCGCACTCCTTCCGCCGCTGGGGCCCGGGCACCGTCGCCGGCACCGCCCTCGGCGGCATCGCCTACCTGGCCGACTTCGCCATCGGCGCCTCCATCGTCTTCGCCTACGGATTCACCAGCGGCGCCGCCGCGATCCTGGCCGCCGCGGTGGTCATCTTCCTGACCGGCATCCCGATCGCGCGCGCGTGCGCCACGTACGGCCTGGACATGGACCTGGTGACGCGGGGCGCGGGCTTCGGGTACTTCGGCTCCACCCTCACCTCCCTCATCTACGCCTCCTTCACCTTCATCTTCTTCGCGCTCGAAGGCTCGATCATGGCCCAGGCCATGCACCAGGCCTTCGGTCTGCCGGTCGAGGCCGGCTACCTCGTCACCACCCTCATCGTGATCCCCATCGTCTTCCGCGGCATGGGCGCCCTCGCCAAGGTGCAGGCCTGGACCCAGCCGGTCTGGCTGATCGGGCTGGTGCTGCCCTTCGTGGTGCTCGCCTTCCAGGCCCCCGACGCGTGGGGCGCCTTCGCCGACTTCGGCGGGACCGAGGGTGCCGGGTCCGGGTTCTCGTGGATCGGCTTCGGGTTCGGGACCGGCATCGCGCTCTCGCTGATCGCACAGATCGGCGAGCAGGCCGACTACCTGCGGTTCATGCCCGCCAAGACCCCGGCCAACAGCCGCAGATGGAACCTCGCCGTGCTCGCGGCCGGCCCCGGCTGGGTGGTCATCGGCGCGGCCAAGCAGCTCGGCGGTGCCTTCCTCGCCTTCGTCGCCCTGGAGGCGGTGGGCAAGACCCATGCCCTGGAGCCGATCGCCCCGCAGGTCGAGGCCCTGCGTCCGTGGCTCGGCGGCTTCGCGCTGCCCGCCGCCGCGCTCTTCGTGATCGTCTCCCAGATCAAGATCAACGTCACCAACGCGTACAGCGGATCGCTGTCCTGGTCGAACTTCTTCTCCCGCGTCACCCACCGCCACCCCGGCCGGGTCTGGTACATCTTCCTCAACCTCGCCGTCGCGCTGACGCTGATGGAGCTGAACATGTTCGCGATGCTCGGCAAGCTGCTGGGCTTCTACTCCAACGTCGGAATCGCCTGGATCGCCGCGGTCGCCGCCGACCTCGTGATCAACAAGCGGCTCGGACTCAGCCCGCCCTACATCGAGTTCAAGCGCGCCTACCTCTACGCCGTCAATCCGGCGGGTTTCGGCTCGATGGTGATCGCCTCGACCGTCTCGATCCTCGCCTTCTCCGGTCTGTTCGGCGCTTACGCGGAGGCCTTCTCCACCTTCATCGCGGCCGGACTCGCCCTCCTGCTGTGCCCGTTGATCGCCTGGATGACCAGGGGGAAGTACTACCTGGCCCGGCCCAACACGGTGACCGGTCCGGGCGTCGCCGTCGAGGACGTCACCGCCACCCATGTGTGCTCGGTCTGCGAGGCCGCGTACGAACTCCCCGACATCGCCGACTGCCCTGTCCGATCGGGGCCGATCTGCTCCCTGTGCTGCTCGCTCGACGCGACCTGCGGGGACGTCTGCCGCAAGGAGGCACAGGGCGGCGCGGTGATCCTGCCGATGCCGTCGGTGCGCCCCGTCTGAACCGGCGCGCACGGCCCACTCGTACGCGTGGCCGGATGCGTACGCCTGCGAGGTACCTCTTCGTGAAAAACCGTATCCGCTGCGTAAAGGTCGGGCGTAAGGTCGGGCATATGCGCAATGCGGTTTCCCGGGCAGGTACGTCGGCGGAGGGTGAAACGCGATGAACGACAGCGGTGCCCTGCTCCCGTGGCTGGTCATACGTCAGGACGACAACGGCAACCGCTACCGGGTGGGCCGGTACCCCACCCGGGCCGAGGCCCAGAAGGTCGTCGACAGCCTCGACGACCGAGGACACAAGCAGCTCTACTGGGTCGAGCGGATCGGTCAGACCGCCACGATGAACTGAGCATCCAGTGTTGACATAGGCTCCGCCCATGACTGTACGAGTGGTCGTGGGCGGAGCCCTTTGTCATGAGGGCCGCCTGCTGGCCGCCCGCCGCAGCGCACCGCCGGAGCTCGCCGGACGCTGGGAGCTGCCGGGCGGGAAGGCCGAACCGGGTGAGTCCGTCCCCGAGGCGCTGGTGCGCGAACTGCGCGAGGAGCTCGGTGTGGAGACCGAGCCGCTGGAGCGGATCCCGGGGGAGTGGCCGCTGAAGCCCGGTCTCGTCCTGCACGTGTGGACCGCCCGGCTGCTGTCCGGGGTGCCCGCGCCGCTGGAGGACCACGACGAGCTGCGCTGGCTCGGACCGGAGGAGCTGGAGTCGGTGGACTGGCTCGACCAGGACCGGCCCGCGGTCGCCGAGGCCGGCCGCCGGCTGCGACGCGGGGACGGCGTCCCGGGCGGAGGTCCGGGCGGCGGCGGGGGCGCGTGACGCTCGCACGGTAGGCCGTATGTGCCACAGTGCGCCGGTGGGTGGGGATCGAGTGGTACGACGCCCCAAATATCGGGTATGTCGCTATTAATCCCTATCTCGTCCCTCTTTCGTTCCAGACGAACCGGACTGGGGTCGCTGCTGGCCCGGGAAGTGATCGGCGTGATCGACACAGACGGTGAATGCGCCCAGTGGGCCTTTCCCGCCGAGCCCGGTGCCGTCCGCACCGCCCGCCACGCCGTGCGCGGCGCCCTGCGCGCCTGGGGCCTGGAAGCCGTCGGCGATGTGACCGTCCTGCTGGTCAGCGAGCTCGTCACCAACTCCCTGCGGTACGCCTCCGGCCCCATCGGCGTCCGCCTGGAACGGCGCAATCCAGCCGCCGGCGGCCCCACGAGCGGTCCTGCACTGCTTGTGGAGGTTTCAGATCCGCTTCCGGATCCGCCCCGCGCGCGGGTTGCCGAGGCGGACGACGAAGGGGGCCGTGGCCTGCATCTCGTCGCCGTCTCCTCGCAGCGCTGGGGGACCCGCCACGGGAAGTCGGGCAAGACAGTGTGGTTCGAATTGGCTCTTCCTGGTGAGTAACAAGGTGAACGGTGGCGGGGGATCCCCCGGCGGAACCTCCCGGTGACAAAAGGGAGGAGGAGTCCGGGGGAGATCGCGCGAGATGGCTCGAAATCATCGAGACCGTGCTGTGATCGTGAACGCCGTGCCGTCCGGGGCCGTGGTGCTGAATACTGCGGTCATGGCCGGTCCGGTTGCGGTGAGCTGGAGGGGACGGTCGCGTGAGCGAAATACCTGCGCAGGCACATCAGACCAATGTGCCTCGGGAGACATGGCACGACGCCCTGTGGCACAGCAGTCCGCCTGGCTCGATATATGACTACATAAAGGTCGCATCCTTCTCGATCGGACCCGACGGGTACATCGACCAGTGGAGTCTGCGCGCCGAGGAACTGTTCGGCCTGACCGCCGCCCAGGCCGTCGGCCGCGACCCGGTCGACGCCTTCATGCCGCCCGAGCTGCGCCCCGACGCGCACCGCAAGGTCGCGGAGATCCTCGACGGCAAGGAGTGGACCGGCCTGATCCCCTTCCGGATCCCGGGCGGGGACGGTGCGCACGGAGTGGCCGAGATCTATGTGATGCCCACACAGACCGAGACCGCCGAGCGGGCCGCGCTGTGCGTCGTCGTCGACGTTCGCGCGCTGCGGCGCATCGAATCCGACCTGGCGGCCTCACAGGCCATATTCGGCCAATCTCCCTTCGGCTTCCTGCTCTTCGGCACGGACCTCACCGTGCAGCGGGCCAACCGCCGCTTCGCCACCGTCTTCGGAGGCAACGCCGAGGAGCATCGCGGCCGCACCGTGCACGACTACCTGCCGGCGCACGAGGCCGACCGGATGGCCGAAGCCCTGCGCCGGGTGCTGGACACCGGGGACTCGGTCACCGACCTGCGGATCACCGGCGCCGCCCCCGGCAGCCGGGAGAACCGCCACTGGTCCATCAACCTCTACCGCGTGCACGGCGGCACCGGCCGGCCCATCGGCGTCGCCGGCATCGGCACCGACGTCACCCGCCGCCACCTCGCCGCCCGCGAGGCCGCCGGGGTCCGGCGCAATCTCGCCCTGCTCAACGAGGCCGGGCACCGCATAGGGAACTCCCTCGACCTGGAGACCACCGCCCGGGAACTCCTCGACGTCACCGTCCCGGGCTTCTGCGACCTGGCCGCAGTCGACCTCTACCAGGGGCTGCTGCTCGGCGACGACGACCGGCCCGCACGGCCGCAGGGTCCCGGCGTGCCCAGCCTGCCCGGCCAGGGCCCGGCCCGGACCCCGTCCGCCGCGCTGCGCCGGGTGGCCTTCGCCTCCGCCGTCTCGGACGCGCCGCTGTCCGGTCCGGGCGCGCTGGTCTCCGTGGGCGACGTCCACCGGTACCCGGCGGCGTCGCCGGGCGCGCTCGCCCTGCGCACGGCGCGGCCGCGGCTGATCGAGGGCGGCGGACCGGAGGGCCTCGTACAGTCCACGCTGGTCGTGCCGATGGTCGCCCACGACACCGTGGTCGGGCTCGCGCAGTTCTCCCGTACGAAGGGCAGCGAACCCTTCGGGGAACGCGACCGCGCGGTGGCCGTGGAACTCGCCGCCCGGGCCGCCGTGTGCATCGACAACGCGCGGCTCTACCGCCGCGAGCACGAGCGGGCGTTGATACTGCAGCGCAGCCTGCTGCCCCCAGGCGACCCGGAGGCCGCGGGCCTGGACATCGCCTGCCGGTACCTGCCGGGGAACGCGGCGACGGAGGTCGGCGGCGACTGGTTCGACGTGATCGAGCTGCCCGGGCACCGCACGGCGCTGGTCGTCGGCGACGTCATGGGCCGGGGACTGCGGGCCGCCGTCGCGATGGGCGAACTGCGCACCGCCGTACGGACCCTGGCACTGCTGGACCTCGAACCGGCGGAGGTGCTGACCGCGCTGGACGAGATCGCCCGGGGCCTCGGCGCGCCCGGCGGTTCCCAGCAGGCCTCGCGGGTGGCCCTGCACTCGCGGGACGCCGACCGCTCCGAGGTCTACCTCGCCACCTGCGTCTACGCCGTCTACGACCCGGTGACGCGGCGCTGCACGATCGCCAACGCGGGCCACATGCCGCCCGTGCTGGTGGAACCGCCGGACGAGCGCGGGAAGCCGAGGCCCGCACTGCTCCTGGAGGTGCCGCCCGGGATGCCGCTGGGCGTGGGCGGGGAGCCGTTCGAGGAGGTCGAGGTCGATCTGCCCGAGGGCGCCCTGCTGGCCCTCTACACCGACGGGCTCGTCGAGTCCCGGGACCATCCGCTGGAGGAGGGCCTGCGCGGCCTGCGGGCGGCCCTCGCGGACCCGGTCCGCCCGCTGGAGGACGTCTGCGACCACGTGCTGAACACGCTGGACACCCGGCACGGAGAGGACGACATCGCCCTGCTGATGGCACGTGTGCAGGGGCTGCCGGTGGACGCGGTGGGGGACTGGCAGCTGCCGCGCGAGGCCCGGTCCGTGGGCCGGGCGCGGGAACTGGCCCGGGCCAAGCTCCCGGCGTGGGGCCTGGAGGGCCTGCTGGACACCACCGAACTGCTGGTCAGCGAGCTCGTCACCAACGCGCTGCGCTACGGGGAGGGCGAGATCCGGCTGCGGCTGCTGCTGGACCGGACCCTGGTCTGCGAGGTGTGGGACGCCAACCTGGTGCAGCCGCGCCGGCGGCGGGCCCGCGACACCGACGAGGGCGGCCGGGGCCTCCAGCTCGTGGGCCTGCTGTCCGCCGGGTGGGGCACCCGCCGGACCCACCGCGGCAAGACGGTCTGGTTCGAGCTCCCGCTGCCCGGCTCGGCGGCGGAGGCCGTCGCCGAGCTGTCGGCGGAGCAGCTGCTGAGCATGTACGGCTGAGCGGGACCGCGGGCCCCCGCCCCGGAGAGCCCCCGGACCCGTAGGGTCCGGGGGCCTGCGCTCACTTCGGGTCGGTGTCCTTGAAGCACCGGGAGGACACGGCGAAGTTGATCAGGTTCTCGCCTCCGTCGGAGCTGTCCATCCACCGGGCCTCGAGCTGGGTGTGGGTCGCCTCGTGGACGGCGAAGACCTCGGGCGTCTTGGCCTCCGTGTTGGGGTTCGGGCCGTTCTTCACGACCTTCCAGCCGTTCTCCGGCAGCTGCGCGGCGAGATTCTTCATGCCCTTGTCGAGGGTGTCGTGGTCCACGCCGTAGACGGACCAGGCGTGCCGGACAAAACGGAGGCCGCTCTTCTTCTCCTCGCTCGTGCCGCAGGGATAGGTCGCCGGGCCCCCCTCCGTCACCTTGCCCTTGACCTGCGTCATGTCGAGGGCCCTGCTCGACAGGTCGCCGACTTCCTTTTCCACCTCTGGACGGGTGCGCGGCTGCGGGTCGTACGTGCGCTTGGAGGAGGATTCGTCGTCCATGAGAGTGCATCCCGATGCGAGGGTCAGGGCGCCCAGGAGCGCCAGTGCCGTGGCGTTACGCCTGTTTCTGCGGTCCATCAGGGAGCCTCCCTGTCCAGTTCGACCCTGCCATACCGGCCGGCTATCACGGCCGCCTGGTTCGTGAGGCTGACAGACGGCTTACCGTCGTTCTCGTCCCAGAAGTTCCCGTGGCCCGGAGAATCGCTGTGCATCTTGTTGGCACCGAACCGTTCGTCCGTGGGAATGACCCCCCAGTCGCCGAGACCGCTGACCCTGCCGCCAAGCGTGACCCCGTTGTCGTCGCCCCCGCCTTCCATGGCCCACACGTGCCTCGGCTGGAAGCCCAGGTCCCCCGCGCGGTCCGCCTGCATACCGGGGCTGCCGACCGCGACCACGTCGTGGACGGGCATGGGATCGGCCCAGCTGTCGGCGTACTCACTGCGGTACTTCGCCGTGTCGCCGATCAGCGTGGATCCGTAGCTGTGGCCGATGAGCGTCGTGTGCGCGGTGTCGCCGGTGGCCGCCTGATGGGCCGCCTGGTTGCCGTCGAGGAACTGCCGCAGGGTCGGCGCCCCCTGCTCGGCCCACTTGTCGTGGGGGGCCTCGGTGAGGATGGTGTTCGGGGCGTCGTAGTCGAACCAGGTGATGGTCGACACCTTCTGCCCGGGCGCCATCGCCGAGCTCTCGCGCCACAGGGCGTCGCTCTTCGCGGCCTCGTCCTCGATGCTCCCCAGCGTCGTCTTCGTGCCGGGCACGAAGATGGCCGTGTGGTCCGCGGTGTCCGGGTTCCCGTTGGCCAGGATCACGCGTCCGTCGTTGTTCGCCTCGGCGTCGAACCCGAGCAGGTACGCCTCGGGCAGTCCCCGCTCGCCGGTGGCGTCGAAGCGCTTCTGGATGGTCTCCATGCCGAACAGGCGGTCCTTCAGATGGTCCCTCCGGTCCCCGTGCTTGTCGTTCCAGGCGTTCCAGTCGTCGGTCTCTTCGCGCATCCACGCGCGCCCGCGCTGGACGTAGTGGTACTTGGGCTCCGGTTCCTTGGGGATCGCGTTCAGCTCCGTCTTGTAGGCGCCGTGCGTCTCCGCGAGGACCGTACGGTTGGCACTGTCGCGGACGTCCGCAGGGAGCCCGTTCAGTGCTCCGACGCTCGCCGGCTGAAGGGTGATGTAGGCCTCCCTCTCCTCCTCCGACAGGCCCTTCCACCACTCGGCGTTCAGCTGCGGGTCGCTGCCCTTGGGCGGCGGGGGCTTGATGTGGGCGAGGTAGTCCTTGGCGCCGCTGCTGACCGCGGCGGAGTCGCCCTGGACGTCGGCCCAGTCGGACTCGGAGACCTTGAGGTCGTCGTCCGCCTTGAGCTTGCGCAGGCGGGGGGCCCACTGGGTGTCGGCCTCGGTGGCCTCGGCGACGGCCTGCGCGATCCGGTTGGCTATCTCCACCGCCTTGCCGAAGTTCGGGTTGGGGTGAATGTTCGCCGCCTGGCGTTCCAGGGCGGCGGAGAGGTCGTTGGCGTCCTTGGTGGGGTCGATGACGTTCCCCGACGGCTTGCCCTTGGCGTTGCCGCTGACCGTGCCGCCCTCGGGCAGCTTGCCGTCCTTCTCCGTCCCGCCCGGCGGGAAACTCACCGAACCGTCGGCGCTGACGGAGAACTTCTGGGCCTCGGCGTCACTCACCGCCGCGTCCAGCTTCCGCTTCGCCTCGGTGAAGGAGGCGGCGAGCGCGTTGAGGGAGGTCGTGGCGAGACCGCATTCGACCTGTGTGTAGTGGAAGTTCTGAGCCAGGCCCCGCAACTGCACCAGGGCTTCGTCCACGGCCTTCCCGCTGAGGCCGGCGCGCAGCCGGGCGGTGATCTGGCCTTCGGCGCTGCCGTAGGCGTGGTCGGCCATGGCGCTGACCGACTGGTAGCCGTCGGCGGCCTCCGTGAACTCCGTCGGCTTGAGCGCCTTCAGGGTTGCGTAGTCCATGCCCGCGCTCACCGGCCCCCGTCGTTGCCGCCGGTGGCGGGCGTGTCCTTGTACGCATCGGTCATGCGGGCGAAGTCACCGCGCAGGGTCTCGTCGTTGGAGACCTGGCCCTTGCCCGCTGAGATCATCGGGCCCTGCAGCGTCGTGCACTTGCCCACCAGACCGTCGAGGTACGTCTTCCACGACTGGTACAGCTCGCCCTGCGCGGCGGCGCTCTCCACGCCGGTGACGGCGGAGCCCTTCTGGCCGGTCTCGAACCCGGTGAGGGCCTTCTTGATCGCCGTCACCAGCTCGCCGACGTCCTGGCTGCCCTTCTTCCAGACCGCCATGTCGGACTTGAGGTCCTCACCGCCGGACCCGCCGCCACCTCCGTCCGGCGCAGCGCACGCCAGCCGCATCTGCGCGTCGGATGCCGGTCCTTGTTTGAGCCCCGCCCACTCCGCGTCGAAGGACGTCATGCTCACCCGAGCCCCCGTAACACTCTGCAATTGCAATGACCGGGTGATCCTAATACCTCGACAGCGCTGCGCCTCCCGCCCGGGGTTGGATCGCAGCACCGGCCGGACCCCCATAACGGACTGTAGCGTTCCGTAACTCCGCGACTGGTTTCCCCGGGGCGACGGTCAGGCGGCGCGCCCCTGCTTGAGGGCGGCGAGCCTGGCCTCGATCTCCGAGGACTTCCCGAGGTCCTCCAGGTACTCGAACTGGGCGTCCAGCGAGGAGGCCGCCAGCTCCTGCCTGCCCATCGCCAGAGCCTCCTCGCGCCGGACCTTCTCCTCGAAACGGTTCAGGTCGCTCGTCGGGTCCAGGACGTCGATGTTCTTCACCGCGTCCAGCATCGTGTTCTGCGCCTGAGCGGTCTTGGCCCGGGCCACCAGCTCGTCCCGCTTGGACTGGAGCTCGGCCAGCTTGCTCTTCATCGAGTCCAGACCCGACTTGAGCTTGTCGACGACCTCCGTCTGGGCGGCGATCGTCGGTTCCGCCGTCCTCGCCTCCTTCTCCGACTGCATCTGCCGGCCCAGCGCCACCTTCGCGAGGTCGTCGAACCGGTCGGCTTCCGCCGTCGCCCCCGACGCCCGCAGCTCGTCCCCCTTCCTGCTCGCCGCGAGGGCCTTGACGCCCCACTCGGAGGCCGCCTCCACGTCCTCCTTGTGGTCCGCCTCCAGCATCCGGAGGTTGCCGATCGTCGTCGCGACGGCCTGCTCCGCCTCCGAGATGTTGTTCGTGTAGTCGCGGATCAGCTGGTCCAGCATCTTCTGCGGGTCCTCCGCCTGGTCCAGCAGCGCGTTGATGTTGGCCTTGGCGAGCTGGGTGACGCGGCCGAGGATGGTCTGCTTGCTCATGACTCGTCTCTCCTGGTGAGGGATGGGCTTGTCCGTTGCACGTTCAGAAGCGGCCGCCGCCGCCCATGCGTCCGCGGGTTCCGCCGCCGCCGAAGGAGCCGGGGCCGCCACCACCGCCGAAACCGCCGCCGAAGCCCCCGCCCCCGCCGCGGCCGAAACCGCCGCCCCGCAGGATCTCGCCGAGGATGATCCCGCCGAGCGCGGCGCCGCTCTGGCCGCCGCGCCGGCCCGCGTACGGGTCCTGGTACGCCCGTACGTCCTGCTCGGCCAGCTGCTGAGCCTGCCGTGCCATCGCGTCCGCCCGCTGGGCCTCCGCCAGCGCGCCCGACGGATCGGCCTCCGCCAGGGATCCCGCCCGTTCCAGGTGCCGGCCGGCCTCCGCCAGCCGGGTGCGGGCCTGGCTGCCGACCGCGCCCCGGCTGGTGGTGACGTAGTCCGTCGCCGCGCCGATCGCGCTGCGTGCGGAGAGCATGGCCTGGTCGAGCAGGGCCGCCGCCCGCTGCCGGCCCGACTCCCGCTCCCGCACCCCGGAGAGGGCTTCGTCGAGGGCCGCGTCGGCCTCCTCGATCCGGCGCAGGGTGTCGATCGGGTCGTACCGGCCGGACGCCTCCTCCTGCCGTACGCCGGCCAGTACGGCCTCCGCCCGGCCGATCCGCCCGCGCAGGTCCGCCGTGGAAGTGCCCTCCGTGGTGCCCGTCAGCAGCCCGCGGGCGTCCGCGAGGTCGGTCTCCGTCTCGTTCAGCGCGCCCGTCAGCTTCCCGGCCGCCTCCGCCAGCTCCTGTGCCCGCCGCTCGACCGCGTCCACCAGGGTCGCCGCCTGGTCCACGGCTCCCTCGGCGGCCCGTACGTGCACGGCCGCCGTACCGTTCTCCCCGGTGGCGAGGGCCGCGTGGGCCAGGCCCAGGTTGGTCGCCGTGAACAGCAGCCGGTCCTTGGCCTGTTCGGGGTTGGAGGCGACGGGCGCGGCAGCGGAGTCCGCGTACCGACGGGTCAGCGCGGTCAAGGTCGCCTCGGCGGTGGTGGCGCGCCCGGTCAGTTCCAGATAGCGCTCCTCCACGGCCGCCAGCGCCTGCGGCGCGTTCTTCTCCAGGTCCCGCAGCCGGTCGAAGTCCGCCGACTCGGCGTCGAGCCGCCGGTTCGCCTCGGTGCAGCGGGCGACGATCTCGTCCAGCATCCGGCGCCGGGTCGCGTCGTCCTCCGGGTAGGCGTCGTCCAACTGCTGGCGCAGCCGGAACGCGTGGGTCAGCTCGCCCTTGGCGTACCCCACGGCCTCGGTGAAGGTGCCGACCGCCTCCTCGCCGAACTGCGCCGAGGCGAAACCGAGTTCCTCCGTGCTGGTGCGGACGGCGTCGTCGGTCTCCACCAGCAGGGTCCTGGCCCTGCCGTCCAGTTCCGGCAGCGGAAGCCGGTCCGGCGCGCCTTCGGGCCAGCCCGGCCCGGTGGTCGTACCGCGACCGCCGCCGGAGGCCGCCTTCCGCTTGCGGCGGGTGTACGCGTACGCCCCGAGCGCCCCGGCCGCGCCGACCGCGACCACCGGCAGCACGAAGTCCCCGGCGCCGTTCTCGCCGCTCGACCCGCCACCGGGATCGGCCGGGCCGGGGGTGATGGTGGGCACGGGCACGGGCTGTCCGGCGAGCACCGCGTCGTACCCGTTCGCCGCGCCGATCGCGGCGCCCGCCCAGTCGTTCTGCTTCAGGGCCGGCTCGATGGCCGTCTGCGCGACGGTCGCCAGCTGCTGCTCGGTGAACCCGGAGTCGACGTCGGCCGAATAGGCGTACTGGCGGGCCCCCGTCGCCACGGCCAGCAGGAGGTCGTCCTGGCCGAGCCCGTTCTTCTGCGCGGTGGCGTCGGCCCAGCTCTGGGCGGAGCGCCCGGAGAAGTCGTCCACGTACGCCACGAAGAGCTGGATCCTCCGGTCGGCGTAGAGCTCGTCGAGCGCGGCGGCGACGGCCGCCTGCCGGTTCCCCAGGGCCCCGACCCGGTCGGTGATCTGGCCCTGCCGGGACAGGGTGACGGGGTCCTCGGCCCGCGCGGGCGGAGCCTGGGCGACACCCCACCCGCCGAGCGCCAGCAGCGCGGCGGCGAGGGCGAGCCCGGCCCGTACGAAGATCCTGCTTCGGGGCCCGCTTCTCGGTCTGCTTCTCGGCGGAATCACATTTGGGAGATTATGGGCGGCTTTCCGGCTCCGCACCCGGAGTGATCACCGTGACCCGCCGCGGTACCTGGGAGGCGCCGCCCTTGGTGCGGTGCGGTACGGGGCGGGGTCGGCTGCTTGGTCTTTCCACGGTCGGTTCCTGAGGGTGCGAGCCACACCTGAACGGCGCCAGCCCCGGCGTGGTGTCCGTGCCGGGGCTGTTCGGGGCGCAATCCGGATCAGATTGCGCCGTGCGCCGGTGCGGCTGCCTCGATGCGCCGGGCCAGCTCGATGTCATGCTCGGCGACGTACCCGCCGAGGTCGCTTGAGCTGATCGAGACATGCACGGTCTTGTAGCCGAGCGTTGAGTCCGAATGGTGCCCGAGGTCGTCCTGAATGGCCGCGATGTGGACGACGAACGCCGCGCCCTGGATGTGCGGGATCGAGTATGAGCGCTCGATCTTTCGGCCGTCCGTCGTCCAGCTGGGCAGGTCTCTGATGCGTTCCTCGATCTGTTCCGTTGACAGAGCCTCAGTCACGGTCAAACCCCCTTGCCGATGGGCGCCAGCACCTCCGCCAGGTCCTGGCCGATCGGTTCAGCTTGCCACGGTGCCATGGCCGTCTCTACGGCCCCCAGCTCCCGCCGGGCTCGTTCCGAACCCGTCTCCACCACGATCCCGGCCGCGCGCCGCGCCAGCTCTACGGCGCGCTCGGGCTCTCGCAGCGAAGCGGCGGCTACTGCTTGTCGGCCAGCCCACACAGCGATATCCCGCCGTGCCGTCGGCGGAGCCGAGGGGATGATCTCCTGCCACAGACGGTCAGCCTCACGGGCCAGGCCGAGACGGCCGTAGCAGGTGGCGCGCTGCACCTCCACGTAGTGCGGCGTACGCAGGCAAGCCGTGCCCCACACTTCGACGTCAACGGCATCGACCAGGCGCCCGGCCTTGTCGAGCAGTTCGTCCACCTGGCGGCGGCCGCCAAGAAGCGATACGCCGTGTGCCTGCTGCTGGAGGGCGAATGCCTGGACTTCCGGCGAGAGACGCGGGGCGTCCATCAGCGCGCCCTCGCAGAGGTCGACCACCGCTCTGCCCATCGCCTGATCGGTGCGCGCCATGGCGCGGTCCACCAGCGCGCAGGCGACTGCTTCCCGGTCGCGGGAGCGGTGCGCCAACTCCTGAGCGACGTCGTGCCAACGCAGGGCCGTTGTTGGGTCGCCGGCGTCGAGGTAGAGCCAAGCGGCGAACGCCGCGTAAGAGACGCCGACATGGGCCATTTGCTGCCGCGTGGGGCCGTCCGCCGTGTCGACGAGTTGGCCGATGAGATCGCACTGCGCCGTGACCGTACCCGTGAGCGCGCGTGAGCCGAGCATCATGTCAGCGCGGTAGTGCCCTTCCAACTGTTGCTGGAAGTAGGGGATCAGCGCTGGGTCGACGTATCGGGGAGTGGCCATTGCCGTGGAGAACGACGCGGCTGCAACGGCGCCGACGAACGTTCGGCGGTCCATGCCGATCAGCTCCTCATGGGCCGGTGCGCTTCCCTCCACAGGCCCTTCCTGCCGCGCCTCGCGGGCTACTGCCGCCGCGCGGTCGAATACCCCTGCGGGCACGCCGAACACCACCGCGAGATTCCTTCGTGTCTCCGGGGTCGGTACGCGCGTACTCCGCTCCCAGCGGCCAACTTCCCGGGCATCCTTCGCCATCGTGCTGGACACTCGACAGTATTCGTCAGCTACCTGCTGCTGTGTCCAACCGTGCTCGTCACGAAGTCGCTTGAGTAGGTGGCCAATGGTCTCCGCCGCCATGGATGCCTCCGTTCTGGCCCCCATTCTGGCCCCCTGATTGGCCCGTGGGCAGGCCGTTCCAAGGAATCAAGCGCTGCGGTTCCCTTGATGGATGGGCGACCGCCCACAAGACCCCGGCGACCGCGCGAACGGTCCCGGGGCGTGGCCAACCTGAAAGAGCAGGCTGACTCATGAACTGTATCGTCCGTCTCTTCGAACCGTTGTTGCCGGTGAGCGCCGCAGACCGTACCGCATGGCAGGTGCCCGTGGCGGAGGGAAAGCCCGTTGGGCTGGGGCTGTGCTGGGAGCCGGCGCCCGGCAACCCGGCTCGGAACTGCACTCTCAAGGACGGCCACGACGGGTCCCACTTCCACGAGTACGCGGGTGTCTCGTGGCGCCGGGCGGGTGTGAAGCGATGACCGCGCTGAAAAGCGGGCAGCAGGAGCCGCATGCCGTGCTGACGCTGCGTGTTTCGCGGGACGGCGGCCGGTCCTGGGGGCGAACGCGGGTGATCCACGGCGCTGAGCCCGTCTCGCCGGTACTCACCGCCGTATGGCCGCCGTGCCGGTGTCCCCGGTGTGCCCCGGGAGCGCCCCGGTGATCCGGCGTCTGCGGGACCGGTGGATGGTCGTGCCCGGGGAGTGGTGGTTCATGCACTGCTCGTGCAGGCCGTTGGCGCGGTTGCTGCGCTCGGAGCGGCGCCGGCTCAACGCTGAGACAGCTGAGTGGCTGTCCGAGGCGTCCGAGCGGCTCACGCACCGGATGCAAGAGCGCGTCGCCAACGACACAACCGGCGGGACCGACGGCTGGTAGACACTCCGGCCGGTGCGAGGAAGAGCAGTCGCCCCGGACTGTTTCAGGCCGGAGACCGACCGTGCCACCGCGCACGACAGTCGCTGAGCATCTTTCTGCCCGGACGCCCCTCATGGGGTGTCCGGGCAGTCTTCGTCTATCGGTCCACCGTGCACGGACTACGGCGTGTCGGAGCGCCGCCTGATCCTGCTGCCCAGCCACACCAGCGGGTCGTACTTGCGGTCCACCGCCCGCTCCTTCAGCGGGATCAGCGCGTTGTCGGTGATCTTGATGCCCTCGGGGCAGACCTCCGTGCAGCACTTGGTGATGTTGCAGTAGCCGAGCCCGTGCTCCTCCTGCGCGGTGCGTTTGCGGTCCAGGCCCGCCTCGCCCGCCGCGTCCAGGGGGTGCATGTCCAGCTCCGCGACCCGCATCAGGAAGCGCGGACCGGCGAAGACGCCCTTGTTCTCCTCGTGGTCGCGCACCACGTGGCAGGTGTCCTGGCACAGGAAGCACTCGATGCACTTGCGGAACTCCTGCGAGCGCTCCACGTCGATCTGCTGCATCCGGTACGCGCCCGGGGCCACCCCCTCCGGCGGCACGAAGGCCGGGACCTCCCGCGCCTTCTGGTAGTTGAAGGACACGTCCGTCACCAGGTCGCGGACGACCGGGAAGGCGCGCAGCGGGGTGACCGTGATCGTCTCGGACCGCTCGAAGGTGGACATCCGCGTCATGCACAGCAGCCGCGGCCGGCCGTTGACCTCCGCGCTGCACGAGCCGCACTTGCCCGCCTTGCAGTTCCAGCGCACCGCGAGGTCCGAGGCCTGGGTGGCCTGGAGCCGGTGGACGATGTCCAGGACTACCTCCCCGTCGTGCACCTCGACGGTGAAGGCCCGCAGTTCCCCGCCCTCCGCGTCGCCCCGCCAGACCCGGAAGCTCGCGTCGTACGTACTCATTCGTACAGCTCCTCTTCGGCGAGGTACTTGACCAGCTCTTCCTTCTCGAAGAGCGCGAGCAGGTCGGGACGGATGGGATCGGTGCGGGTCCGCACCAGGGCGATCCGGTCTGCCGCGGGATCCGCCGGCGCCGGCTTTCCCTCATCGACGGTCACCGGGCGGCACAGCAGGTTCACCGGGCGCCAGCTGCGTTCCATCGACGGGAAGTCCTCGCGGGTGTGCCCGCCCCGGCTCTCGGTGCGCTCCAGGGCCGCGCGCGCCACGCACTCGCTGACCAGCAGCATGTTCCGCAGGTCCAGGGCCAGGTGCCAGCCCGGGTTGAACTGCCGGTGCCCCTCGACCCCGGCCCGGGAGGCCCGTACGCGCAGGATCGCGAGCTTCTCCAGCGCCTCGGCCATCTCGCCCTCGCGCCGGATGATGCCGACGAGGTCGTTCATGGTCGTCTGGAGCTCCTGGTGGAGGGTGTACGGGTTCTCCGCGCCCTCGGCGGCGTGGAACGGGGCCAGCGCCTCCGCGGCCGCCCCGTCGATCTCCGCCTGGGAGACCGCCGGGCGCTCGCCGGTGGCCGCGGCGTGCTCCGCCGCGTGCAGTCCGGCCCGGCGGCCGAAGACGAGCAGGTCGGACAGGGAGTTCCCGCCGAGCCGGTTCGAGCCGTGCATCCCGCCCGCGACCTCGCCCGCGGCGAACAGCCCCGGCACCCCGACGGTGGCCGCGGTCTCGGAGTCGACGGCGATCCCGCCCATCACGTAGTGGCAGGTCGGGCCCACCTCCATCGGCTCCGCGGTGATGTCCACGTCCGCCAGCTCCTTGAACTGGTGGTACATCGACGGGAGCCGCCGCTTGATCTTCTCGGCGGGCATCCGGGTGGACACGTCGAGGAAGACCCCGCCGTGCGGGGAGCCGCGGCCGGCCTTCACCTCGGAGTTGATGGCCCGCGCCACCTCGTCGCGCGGCAGCAGTTCGGGCGGGCGCCGGTTGTGGTCCGGGTCCTCGTACCAGCGGTCGCCCTCCGCCTCCGACTCGGCGTACTTCTCCTTGAAGACGTCGGGGACGTAGTCGAACATGAACCGCTTGCCCTCGGAGTTGCGCAGCACCCCGCCGTCACCGCGCACCGACTCGGTGACGAGGATGCCCTTCACCGACGGGGGCCAGACCATGCCGGTCGGGTGGAACTGCACGAACTCCATGTTGAGCAGGGGCGCACCCGCGAGCAGGGCCAGCGCGTGGCCGTCGCCCGTGTACTCCCAGGAGTTGGAGGTGGTCTTGAAGGACTTGCCGATCCCGCCCGTGGCCAGCACCACGGCGGGGGCCTCCAGGACGAAGAAGCGGCCGGACTCGCGTTCGTAGCAGAAGGTCCCCGAGACCCTCTGCCCGTCCTTGAGGACCCTGGTGACGGTGCACTCCTGGAAGACCTTGAGCCGGGCCTCGTAGTCCCCGTACTCCTTGAAGTCCTCCTGCTGGAGCGCGACGATCTTCTGCTGGAGGGTGCGGATCAGCTCCAGGCCGGTGCGGTCGCCGACGTGCGCGAGGCGCGGGTACTCGTGGCCGCCGAAGTTGCGCTGGGAGATCTTCCCGTCGGGCGTCCGGTCGAAGAGCGCGCCCCACGTCTCCAGCTCCCAGACCCGGTCCGGGGCCTCCTTCGCGTGCAGCTCGGCCATCCGCCACTGATTGAGGAACTTGCCCCCGCGCATGGTGTCGCGGAAGTGCACCTGCCAGTTGTCGCCCTCGTTGACGTTGCCCATGGAGGCGGCGATCCCGCCCTCGGCCATCACCGTGTGGGCCTTGCCGAAGAGGGACTTGCAGATCACGGCCGTACGGGCGCCGCGCTCGCGGGCCTCGATCGCGGCGCGCAGCCCGGCGCCGCCCGCGCCGACCACGACCACGTCCCACTGCTGCCGTTCCACTTGAGCCATCTCAGAAGATCCTCGGGTCGGTGAAGGCGCCGCTGGCCAGCAGGTACACGTAGAAGTCGCACAGGGCCACGCTGATCAGGGAGGCCCACGCCAGCTGCATGTGACGGGTGTTGAGCCGGCTGATCCAGCCCCAGAGCCGGTAGCGGACCGGGTGCTTCGAGAAGTGCTTGAGCCGGCCGCCCATGATGTGGCGGCAGGAGTGGCAGGACAGCGTGTAGGCCCAGATCAGCGTGATGTTGACCAGGAACAGCAGGGTCCCGAGGCCCATGTGGCCCCACTCGTAGTGCTCGTCGCGGAAGGTCAGCACGGTGTCGTACGTGAGGATGCCCGCGACCGGGACCGCCGCGTAGAAGAAGTACCGGTGGATGTTCTGGAGGATCAGCGGGAAGCGGGTCTCGCCGGTGTACTTCGTGTGCGGTTCGGCGACGGCGCAGGCGGGCGGCGAGGCCCAGAAGCCCCGGTAGTAGGCCTTGCGGTAGTAGTAGCAGGTCAGCCGGAACCCGAGCGGGAAGATCAGGATCAGCAGGGCGGGGGAGAGGACCCACCAGCTGCCGAAGATCTCCCAGTTGGGACCGCCCTTCATCGGGACGCAGTTCTCCGCGAGGCACGGGGAGTAGAAGGGGGAGACGTACGGGGCCGCGTAGTAGTCGGCGTTCGCGAAGGCCCGCCAGGTCGAGTAGACGATGAAGGCGAGCAGCCCGGCCGCGGTGACGGCGGGGGAAAGCCACCACCGGTCGGTCCGCAGGTGCCGGGCAGAGATCGCGGCCCGGGAGGCGTCGTGGACGCCGCCGGGCCGCTGCCGGGGTGGTTGTGTTCCTGTGGCCAAAGGGGACTCCGGGAGGAGTGATGAGGGGTGGCCCCAGGGGGCCCGGCCGCGAGCGGCCGGGCCGGATGGGGTGTACGGGATGTCTGTGGGGTCGCGTACGCCGGTCAGGGCGCGCGGCGGTCGCGGGCGCCGAGGCCCTCGTCGTCCGAGTCGGTCCACAGCGAGCTGTCGTACGGGGTGTCCGGGACCGTCACCATCCGGGACGGCTCCGGCGGGGACGCCGGCGTCGAGCTCCCGCGCTTCTGCCGCCCGGCCTGCTGCTCCAGCCGCTCGACCTTGCGCGTGAGCTCGTCGAGGTTTCGCCGTACGGCATTCAGATCGTCTTGCAGGGACATGATTTGCCCTCACTTCCGCCATGGTGCGGTGGCAACGCTCATGTGCGCCTGCGAGTGTCGCGCTTCCCGTCCCCCGTTGTGAAGGGACGTGCAGCGATTGCGGGCGCGCAGGCGTGAACTGTGCGCCCCTCCCTGCCTCCCATTCTCATCCCTCTCCCGGGGGAACGCCCCTTCGGCGCGCAAGCCGGATTGGTCCGCACGGGTGGGGTTCGCGGCGTGGCGAGAGGCGGCTGCGAAGGGTGCGGCGGACCGTCGATTTCAGTGGGATCCGGCAACCGGTGTGATCAGCTCCATATACCGCCGAACGTGATCATGCTTCCCCCACGCCCCGCCCCGGAGGTACCACCCATGTCCCAGCGCAGGCGCAGGTCCTTGGCGCTCCTGACCTCGGGAGTCCTCGCACTGCCGCTCCTCACGGGCTGCGGCGCGGGTGAAGACGAGGGCGGCCCCGTCGCCGCAGGACAGGACATCGCCACGACCGCCCGCGAGAAGGTCGCGGACGGGGGTGTGCTGCGCTGGGCCGTGGACACCCTGCCGGACACCCTGAACACCTTCCAGGCCGACGCGGACGCCACCACCACCCGTATCGCGGGGGCCGTGCTGCCGCAGCTGTTCGTGCTGGACGCCAAGGGCCGGCCCGTGGCCAATCCCGACTACCTGGAGAAGGCCGAGGTCGTCGAGCGGGAGCCCAAGCAGGTCGTCCTTTACAAGCTGAACCAGCAGGCGGTGTGGAGCGACGGACGCGAGATCGGCGCCCCCGATTTCGTGGCGCAGTGGCGGGCCCTGAACGGCAAGGACTCGGCGTACTGGACGGCGCGCAACGCCGGATACGAGCGGATCGAGAAGATCGAGAAGGGCAAGACCGACCTGGAGGTCAGGGTCACCTTCGCCAAGCCGTACGCCGACTGGCGCTCCCTGTTCAGCCCGCTCTACCCGAAGCAGGTCACCGGCACCCCCGACGCCTTCAACGAGGGCGCCCGCGGCGCTCTGAAGGTCACCGCCGGACCCTTCGCCCTCGGCGCGATCGACAAGAAGGCCGGCACCGCGGCCCTCACCCGCAATCCGCGCTGGTGGGGCCGGCAGGCCAAGCTGGACACGCTGGTCCTGACGGCGGTGCCGCGGGCCGAGCGTCCGGCGGCGCTGGCCGCCGGGAAGCTCGATCTGGCCGAGATCGACCGGAGCGGGGCCGACCGGATCGCCCTGGCCCGCCGGGACGCCGCCAAGGGCGCTGCCGGCAAGGGCGGCGCGGGCTCGGGCGGCGCCCCGGCGCACGGCCCGGGAGCCGCGCTGACCCCGGCGCAGGCCACGCTGTCGTGGGCCGTCGCCTACGGGGCGGACGAGGACAAGGCCATGGCGGAGAAGGAGAGCCGCGACAAGCACGTCGCGGCGGTGAAACGGTACGCCGACGAGCAGACGGCCCTGCGGAACTTCACCGTCCGCAAGTCCCTGGAGCCCGCCTACACCCAGCTCGCGATGAACGGGGCCTCGGGCCCGCTGGCGGACGAACGGGTGCGCCGGGCGATCGCCCGGGCCCTGGACCGCAAGGCGCTGGCCGAGCTCGTGCTCAAGCCGCTCGGCCTGCCGGCGCAGCCGGTCGGCAGCCACGTGGCGCTCGCCGGGCAGCGGGCGTACGCCGACAACAGCGACGCCCTCGGCGGCCAGGACACCCAGGCGGCCCAGGCCCTCCTCGCGGACGCGGGCTGGCGCCGGGGCGGCAAGATCACCGAGCCGACGGGAGCCAAGGCCGGCCCGGAGAGCGAGCCGCAGGACGACGGGAAGACCCCGTCGGGCCCGGGCACCGGAAACGACGGGCTCTACATCGTCGGCCAGGACGACGAGGCCAACGGCGACCTGCGCTCGGCCGCAGGGCAGCCCCCGCAGGCCCGTCCGGCCGCCCGCGGCGAGCGCCCCCTCGCCGCGGCCCCGGGAGGCGCGCAGGACCGGACCTCCCCGGTGCTGGCCCCCGCCCCCTTCGGAGCCCAGCAGGAGGCGTCCCTCCTCGCCCAGGCCGCCCGGGCGGCGGCCGTCGACGACGGCAAGCGCAGCGCGGCCCGCGACGGCGACGCGGCGGATCCCGCCAAGGCCTCCCCGGCCCCGGCCAAGCAGGCCACCCGCACCTCCGGCGCCATGCTCGCCAAGGACGGCAAGGCGCTCACCCTGCGCTTCGTCCTCCCGGCCGGCCCCGGCTCGGAGTCCCTGCGCGCGGTCGGCGAGCGGATCGCCCAGATGCTGCGCAAGCTCGGCGTGAACACCGAGACGACCAAGGTGGCCGACGACAGCTTCTTCAAGGACCACGTCGCCTCGGGCCAGTACGACCTGGCCCTCTACTCCTGGCCCGCGACCGCCTACCCCGCGACCGACGCCCGGCCCATCTTCGCCAAGCCGGAGCCGGCCGCGGACGGCTCGCTCCTCGTCGAACAGAACTACACACGGGTCGGCACCGACCACATCGACCAGCTCTTCGACCAGGCGGTCGGCGAGCTGGACGAGGACCAGTCCCGCGAGCTGATCCGCAAGGCGGACGCCCGGATCTGGGCCGCCGCCGGCTCCATCCCCCTCTTCCAGCGCCCGGAGCTGGTGGCCGTCAAGCCGGGCCTGGCCAACGCCGGCGCCTTCGGCCTCGGCACCCCCCGCTACCAGGACATCGGCTGGAAGAAGCCGCCGACCGCCAAGGACAAGAAGAAGTAGCGTGGGCGAAGAAGTGATGACAAAGGGGTGCCTGTCAGGTTGACCCGGGGGTGGCAAGCTCAGATGTGACTCAAGTCCCTTGCCCGCCGGATCTCCGGCGGGCAAGGTCGTGCCATACCCATTGACCCGGCCGTTGACCCGCATGAATACCGGCAGCATGGGCGGCCGGGGCACCCCACGCAGCACTCGGCAGCGCTCATTCGTCCGGCCTCTTGACAGACCCCCCGGCAGGCGGTTCCCGCCACGCGACGTACCATGGGGTAAGGCCGTGGCAGGTTTTCGCCCGGCCGAGGCGCGCGTGCCAGGCCGTACGCGACGCCATCCACGATCCCGGGAGAAGCGCCGAAGTGCCCACGCGCCACGACATCCGTAACGTCGCCATCGTCGCCCACGTCGACCATGGCAAGACGACCATCGTCGATGCCATGCTCAAGCAGGCCGGTGCCTTCGCCGCCCACCAGCACCTCGACGACCGCATGATGGACTCGAACGACCTGGAGCGTGAGAAGGGCATCACGATCCTCGCCAAGAACACGGCGGTGAAGTATCACCCCAAGGACGGCGGGGCCCCGATCACGATCAACATCATCGACACCCCCGGCCACGCCGACTTCGGTGGTGAGGTCGAGCGCGGTCTGTCGATGGTGGACGCCGTCGTTCTGCTGGTGGACGCCTCCGAGGGTCCGCTGCCCCAGACCCGCTTCGTCCTGCGCAAGGCCCTGCAGGCGAAGATGCCGGTCATCCTCTGCATCAACAAGACCGACCGTCCGGACTCCCGGATCGACGAGGTCGTCAACGAGACGTACGACCTCTTCCTCGACCTGGACGCGGACGAGGACCAGATCGAGTTCCCGATCGTCTACGCCTGCGGCCGTGACGGCGTCGCCTCGCTGACCAAGCCCGAGGACGGCACCGTCCCGGCGGACAGCACCAACCTGGAGCCGTTCTTCTCCACCATCCTGGAGCACGTCCCGGCCCCGGTGTACGACGAGGAGGCCCCCCTCCAGGCCCACGTCACCAACCTGGACGCCGACAACTTCCTCGGCCGCATCGCGCTCGTTCGCGTCGAGCAGGGCGAGCTGCGCAAGGGCCAGACCGTCGCGTGGATCAAGCGTGACGGCTCCGTCTCCAACGTCCGCATCACCGAGCTGATGATGACCGAGGCGCTCACCCGCAAGCCGGCCGAGGTGGCGGGCCCGGGTGACATCTGCGCGGTCGCCGGTTTCCCCGAGATCATGATCGGCGAGACCCTGGCCGACCCGGAGAACCCGATCGCGCTCCCGCTGATCTCGGTCGACGAGCCGGCGATCTCCATGACCATCGGTACGAACACCTCCCCGATGGTCGGCCGCGGCGGCAGCGGCAAGGGCGCGGACGCCAAGTCCGCGGTCAAGGACCGCAAGGTCACCGCCCGCCAGGTCAAGGACCGTCTGGACCGCGAGCTGGTCGGCAACGTCTCGCTCCGCGTCCTCGACACCGAGCGCCCGGACGCCTGGGAGGTCCAGGGCCGCGGTGAGCTCGCGCTCGCCATCCTGGTCGAGCAGATGCGCCGCGAGGGCTTCGAGCTGACCATCGGCAAGCCGCAGGTCGTCACGCAGGAGGTCGACGGCAAGGTCCACGAGCCGGTCGAGCGCATGACGATCGACGTCCCCGAGGAGCACATGGGTGCGGTCACGCAGCTCATGGGCGTCCGCAAGGGCCGCATGGACAACATGTCGAACCACGGCTCCGGCTGGGTCCGCATGGAGTTCGTCGTCCCGTCGCGCGGCCTCATCGGCTTCCGTACCGAGTTCCTGACCGGTACGCGCGGCACCGGCATCGCCCACTCGATCCACGAGGGCCACGAGCCGTGGTTCGGCCCGCTGGTGACCCGTAACAACGGTTCGCTGGTCGCCGACCGCGCCGGCTCGGTCACGCCGTTCGCGATGATCAACCTGCAGGAGCGCGGCGTCCTGTTCACCGACCCCGGCACCGAGGTGTACGAGGGCATGATCGTCGGCGAGAACTCGCGCTCCGACGACATGGACGTGAACATCACCAAGGAGAAGAAGCTCACCAACATGCGTGCGGCTTCCGCGGACAACACGGAGAACGTGATTCCGCCCCGCAAGCTCTCCCTGGAGCAGTCCCTGGAGTTCTGCCGCGACGACGAGTGCGTCGAGGTGACCCCGGAGGCCGTCCGCATCCGCAAGGTCGTGCTGGACCAGAAGGACCGCTCGCGCACCGCGTCGCGCGCCAAGTCCGGCAAGTAGCAGTAGTCGTACGGCCGTTCGCCCGGGTTTGCTCGGGCGGCGACCACGGCGATCGCCGCTGGCCACAGGGCCTGGTAGTGCAGCAGCCCCTCCCTTCACGGAGTCCGTGAAGGGAGGGGCTGTTCGCTTCTGTCAAGCGGATTTTTGCGTTCAGGTGTCCGCATACCGACCGTGACACTCCGGAAGATGAGCTAACCGTCCGTTTCGCACGTGTCTGTCTCCTATCCGTTTGTCCGGATTTCGGGTTTCTGACGCGGATCGATGTTGTGAAAACGAGACCACTTAAGTGTGGTTTACGGCCTGACAGTCCCTGAGGATGGCTCCATTGAGCTCGGGTCAATGGGTCACGCGATGTGGGGATCGCGCCGACTCACGAGCACACTATGGGCACGGAAATGCTCGCCGTCAGGGGTGTCGGCGAGGTTTTTTTGCCCCTCAAGTCGATCAGTGGACTCATGAGGAGGAAACCCATGCGCGGTGCCAAGAGCGCCAAGTGGGTCGTGGGCGCGGTTGTCGTCGCCCTGGCCGCTACCGCCTGTGGCGGCGGTGACGGTGACAGCAAGGACAAGGGCAGTGCCGCCAATGGCGGTACGTTCCGGATGGGCAGCACCGAGCCGGACACCATCGACCCGGGGCGTGCCCACGAGTCCACGGGCATCCTGCTGGCCAACGCCCTGTTCACCGGCCTGTACTCGAACACGCCGGACGGCCTGGCCGAGCCCGCGCTCGCCGAGTCGGCGAGCTCGGACGAGGGTTGCACCTCCTGGACCTTCAAGGTGAAGCCGGACACCAAGTTCTCCAACGGCGAGGTCGTGGACGCCGAGGCGTTCGCCCGTGGTTGGGCCCGTGCCGCGCACAAGGCCGCCGCGTCCGACGTGGCGTACCACTTCGCCGGCATCAAGGGCTACGAGCAGCTGCAGGACGGCTCGGCCAAGACCTTCTCCGGTGTCACCACCCCGGACGCGAACACCATCAAGGTGGACCTGTCCAAGGCGGACTGCGAGTTCGTCCTGAAGACGGCGCACAACGCCTACAGCCCGGTTCCGAAGTCGGCCAAGGTCGGCGAAGAGGACAAGGCGTTCGGCGAGGCCCCCGTCGGTAACGGTCCGTTCAAGATGGACGGCACCTGGGAGCACAACAAGGCGATCAACCTCGTCCGCAACGACGACTACTCGCTGACCAAGGCCTCCCTCGAGAAGGTCCAGGTCACGCTCCTCAACGACAAGACCGCGCAGCAGCTCGAGTACGACGGCTTCCAGGCCGGCACCTTCGACTACGCGCACATCCCGACGCCGATGCTCAAGACGGCCGAGGCGAAGTACAAGCCGCAGAACAAGTGGTTCGCCAAGGACACGAACGGCATGAACTTCGTTCTGCCGATCGGTGACAACGGTCCGACGAACAACAAGGACGCCCGTCTGGCGATCTCCTACGCGATCGACCGTCAGGCCATCGCCAAGGGTGTCTTCCAGGGCTACCAGACCCCGTCGACCACCATCGTTCCGCCGGCGTTCCCGAAGGCGTACCAGAAGGACCTCTGCGTCTCCTGCGTCAAGCAGGACGTCGCCAAGGCCAAGGAGCACGCCGAGAAGGGCGGCCTGAAGCCGGGTACCGAGATCAAGTTCAGCTTCAACACCGGTGCGGGCCACGAAGAGTGGGTCCAGGCCATCGCGAAGCAGCTCGAGGACGTTCTCGGCGTCAAGGTCAAGCTGGACGGCAAGGACTTCCCGGGCATGCTCAAGGAGCAGCAGGGTTCCGGCGCGACCGGCATCTACCGCTTCGCGTGGGGTGCGGACTACCCGACCCCGGAGAACTTCCTGTTCCCGCTGCTGCACTCGACCTCGATGAACAAGGACGCCGAGGGCAACGTGGTCGGTGACAACCGCGTCCGCTACAACAACCCCGAGTTCGACAAGCTGATCGACACGGCCCGCGCCACCAAGGACGAGGCCGCGCGTACGGCGATGTACAAGCAGGCCGAGAAGATGGCCATGGACGACATGGCGCTCATCCCGACCTTCAACCGCTCCCAGTTCCGCCTGATGGCGACCGACAAGTTCAACGGTCTGGACGACATCAACTTCAACGAGGACCCGATCCTCGAGAAGATCTCGATCAAGAAGTAATCGGTTCGGACGGTATATCCGTCAGGAGCGAACGTGCCGCGGCCCCCGGGTGACCGGTGGGCCGCGGCCCCGCTCGGCAGGCCGTTTTCACTTCGGCACCCCTCACATCCGCGGGCAATCCCCGCACGCCGAGAGCCGGCCCGTTCCTTGGGCTGGAGGCCGCTGCTCCCAGAAGCGGCCAGGTAGAGAGGCAAAACATGGGAAGGTACGTCGCCCGTCGCCTCGGGCAGATGGTCATAGTCCTCATAGGCGCGACCATGGTTCTGTTCGCGTGTCTGTTCGTACTCCCCGGCGATCCCGTGGGTTCGATCGCGGGCAGCGACAAGGCACGTGACCCCGCAGTGGTCGCGGAACTCAAGGCGCGTTACGGGCTCGACAAGTCGCTGCCCGAGCAGTACGTGAATTACGTCGCGAAGGTTGCCACCGGCGACCTCGGCGAGGACTTCGTGCAGCGCCGCGAGGTTTCCGAGATCCTCGCCCCCAAGCTTCAGAACACGGCGAAGCTGGCCCTCCTGGCCATCTGCCTCGTCACGGTGTTCGGTATGGGCGTGGGCATCATCGCCGCGCTCTACAGATACAGCATTCTCGACATGGCCACGACATTTTTTACGACGATGGCCGTCGGCTTCCCAACCTTCGTGATCGGCATGCTGCTCATGAAGTACTTCGCCGTGGAACTGCAGTGGTTCCCGCAGCTCGGCGGAGACAAGCTCGAAGGCATGGTCCTTCCCGCGATCACCCTCGCCGTCACCGACATCGCCTTCGTCGCCCGCCTCACCCGCGGCACGATGCTCGAGGTGCTGCGCGCGGACTACGTGAAGACGGCCGTGGCCAAGGGACTTCCGCGCCGCCGCGTGCTGTTCAAGCACGTGCTGCGCAACTCGTCCATTCCCGTGGTCACGTACCTGGGTATTTCGTTCGGCGGACTCCTCGGTGGTGCGCTCATCACTGAGGCGATCTTCAACTGGGACGGTGTCGGTCTGGCACTGGTTCAGGCGATTCAGCAGCAGAACAACCCGATCGTCATCGGTGTCGTGACCTACAGCGTCGCGATCTTCGTCGTCCTCAGCCTCATCGTGGACCTGCTGTACGCGGCCCTCGACCCGCGTATCCGCCTCAGCTGACCGCCCCCAAGGAGGATTTCCTCATGTCTGAGCTCGCAACGAGCCCGGCGATCGGGGACGAGAACCCCGTGTCGTCCGCTTCGGCCGCCGCCGAACCCGCACCCAAGCAACTGAGCCAGTGGGGCGAGATCCGTCACCGCTACGTCCAGAACAAGCTGGCCGTCGTCGGTCTCGTGATCATCTCCCTGCTGTTCCTGACGGCGATCTTCGGCGACATGCTCGCCCCGTTCGACCCGGGCGCCCAGGACCTGGAGAACACGCTCGCCTCGCCCAACGGCACGCACTGGATGGGCACCGACGCCCTGGGCCGCGACATGTTCTCGCGCCTCATAGCCGGTACCCGCGTCGCCATGTTCGTCGGCCTCGCCTCGATCTTCTTCGCGGTGCTGATCGGTGTCGCCCTCGGCGCCATCGCCGGTTACTTCGCCGGCTTCGCCGACACCCTGGTCATGCGCGTCGCGGACGTGTTCCTCGCGTTCCCGCTCATGATCGGTGCCGTCGTCATCATCCTGGTCACCGGGCGCGGCATCACCCCGGTGGTCATCTCGCTGGCCATCTTCTCCTGGGCCACCGTGTCCAGGCTCCTGCGCAGCTCGATCCTGTCGGTGCGCGAGATGGACTACGTCCACGCGGCCAAGGCGCTCGGCGCCGGCGGCTGGCGGGTCGTCCGCACGCACATCCTTCCGAACTCGCTGACCGCCGTTCTGGTCTACGCGACCTTCAACGTCGGCACCACGATCGTCGGTGTGGCAGCGCTCTCCTTCCTCGGAGCCGGTGTCCCCGTCGACGTCCCCGAGTGGGGCAACATGCTGGCGGCCGGACAGGGCTTCATCGGCGTCAATGACTACCTGTGGTACTTCCCCAGCCTGTTCGTCGTCGTCACCGTGCTCGGCTTCGCCTTCGTCGGCGACGGCCTGCGTGACGCGCTCGACCCGAAGCTCCGGTAGGGCCGCGCGATGCCCCGAGACAACATCAGCAAGCAGGACGAAGGTGGCGGCGTGACGACGTCGGAGATTCTCAGCGTTGCGGAGACGGGTGGCGGGTCCGCCGTGCCGCTGCTGGAGGTGGACAACCTCCAGGTCGAGTTCAAGACCCGTGACGGGGTCGCCAAGGCCGTCAACGGCGTGAGCTACAGCGTCAACTCCGGCGAGACCCTCGCCGTGCTCGGCGAGTCCGGCTCCGGCAAGTCCGTCACCGCACAGGCGATCATGGGCATTCTCGACAGCCCGCCCGGACGGGTCGCGGGCGGCGAGGTGCGCTTCCACGGCAAGGACATCCTCAAGATGTCCGACGAGGAGCGCCGCAAGCTCCGCGGCAACAAGATGGCGATGATCTTCCAGGACGCGCTGTCCTCCCTGAACCCGGTCTACTCGGTGGGCGACCAGCTCGGCGAGATGTTCCGGGTCCACCGCGGCATGTCCAAGAAGGACTCGAAGGCCAAGGCCATCGAGCTCATGGACCGCGTGAAGATCCCCGCCGCCAAGGCGCGCGTGGGCGACTACCCGCACCAGTTCTCCGGCGGTATGCGCCAGCGCATCATGATCGCCATGGCGCTGGCCCTGGAGCCGGACCTGATCATCGCCGACGAGCCCACCACGGCTCTCGACGTGACGGTCCAGGCGCAGGTCATGGACCTGCTCGCGGAGCTCCAGCGCGAGATGAACATGGGCCTGATCCTGATCACCCACGACCTCGGCGTCGTCGCCGACGTCGCGGACAAGATCGCGGTCATGTACGCGGGCCGGATCGTCGAGACCGCTCCGGTCCACGAGATCTACAAGCGCCCGTCCCACCCGTACACCCGCGGCCTGCTCGACTCGATCCCGCGCCTGGACCAGAAGGGCCAGGAGCTCTACGCGATCAAGGGTCTGCCGCCCAACCTGCTCCGCATTCCCGCGGGCTGCGCCTTCAGCCCCCGCTGTCCCAAGGCGCAGGACATCTGCCGCACCGAGATCCCGGTGCTGCACCCCGTCACCGAGCAGGACGGCACCGAACTGCCCGGCCGCGGCAGCGCGTGCCACTTCTGGAAGGAGCAGATCCATGGCTGAGCTCACCAAGAACGCCACCGAGCGCGAGCCGATCCTCCAGGTCCGCAACCTGGTCAAGCACTTCCCGCTGACCCAGGGCATCCTGTTCAAGAAGCAGGTCGGTGCGGTCAAGGCGGTCGACGGGATCTCCTTCGACCTCTACCAGGGCGAGACCCTCGGCATCGTCGGCGAGTCCGGCTGTGGCAAGTCCACGGTCGCCAAGCTCCTGATGAACCTGGAGCGGGCCACCTCCGGCCAGGTGCTCTACAAGGGCGAGGACATCAGCCGGCTGTCCGGCAAGGCCCTCAAGGCCGTCCGCCGCAACATCCAGATGGTGTTCCAGGACCCGTACACCTCGCTGAACCCGCGCATGACGGTCGGCGACATCATCGGGGAGCCCTACGAGATCCACCCCGAGGTGGCTCCCAAGGGCGACCGGCGCCGCAAGGTCCAGGAGCTCCTGGACGTCGTGGGCCTGAACCCGGAGTACATCAACCGGTACCCGCACCAGTTCTCCGGCGGTCAGCGCCAGCGCATCGGCATCGCCCGCGGCCTGGCCCTGCAGCCCGAGATCATCATCTGCGACGAGCCGGTCTCCGCGCTCGACGTGTCGGTGCAGGCGCAGGTCATCAACCTGATGGAGAAGCTCCAGGACGAGTTCAACCTCTCCTACCTCTTCATCGCGCACGACCTGTCGATCGTCCGGCACATCTCGGACCGCGTCGGCGTCATGTACCTGGGCAAGATGGCCGAGATCGGCTCCGACGCCCAGATCTACGAGCACCCGACGCACCCGTACACCCAGGCGCTGCTCTCCGCCGTCCCGGTCCCCGACCCGGAGGCCCGCGAGGGCCGCGAGCGCATCATCCTCACCGGTGACGTCCCGTCGCCGGCCAACCCGCCGTCGGGCTGCCGCTTCCGCACCCGCTGCTGGAAGGCCGAGGACAAGTGCTCCACCGAGGAGCCGCTGCTGGCGATCCCGGAGCGCTTCAAGGGCCAGACCGGCCCGGCCGCGCACGAGTCGGCGTGCCACTTCGCGGAGGAGAAGGCCATCCTGGCCGTCTGACCTCCGACGGACCCGTACGGCCACGGCCGGTCCCCGGTGCTTCGAGCACCGGGGACCGGCCGTTTCCGTGTGCGGTGGGGACCCCGGTGCGGAAACCCCGGTGCGGAAACCCCCGTTGCCGAAACCCTGTTGCGGCGCCCGGAGCGCGGGCCGGAGCATGAGGCAATGACCCTCACCGTACGGCCCGCCGGGCCCGGGGACGCAGCCGACATCTGCGCCCTCCTCAACGCCGTCGACGTGATCGAGATCGGCCGCCCCGAGACCGACCTGGGCACCGTCGAATCCGACCTCAACGCCCCCGACGTCGACCTGGCCACGGACTCCTGGCTCGCCTTCGAGGACGGCCGGCTCGTGGCCTACGCCCTCGTCTGGGCGGACTCCGGTCCGGGCCGCGTCGACGGGGACCACTACGTGCTGCCCGGTCACCGCGAGGCCGCCGAACGGCTGCTGGAGCACATGGAGAGCCGGGCCCGGGAGCTCGCCGGCGAGTCCGGCGTGCTGAGACTCCAGCTCAACGTGGAGCCCACCCTCGACCTCTCCCTCCTCACGGCGCGCGGCTACCGCACCATCCGCCGCTACCAGGTCATGACCCGCTCCCTGTCGCCGGCCGCCGACCTCCCGCCGGCCGTCCCGGCCGGTCTCACCCTGCGCCACTGCGCCGACGACGAGGCCGACCGCCACCGGGCCCACGCCCTGATCGAGGAGACCTTCGCGGCTCACTTCGGCCATGTGGACCGCCCGTACGAGTCCTGGCTGGACCACATCGACGGCCGCAGGCTCGACTGGTCGTTGGTCTGGATCGCGAGCCTGCCCGGCCACGGCGACGCGGCCGTCCTGCTCAGCCGGGACGACCGGACGAGCATGGGCTGGGTCGGCCACATCGGCGTGCGCAAGGAGCTCCGCGGCCGCGGCCTCGGCGGTTTCCTGCTGCGCCACTGCTTCGCGGAGTACGCCGCGCGCGGCCGGGACACCGTGGGCCTCGGCGTGGACATCCACAACGAAACGGGCGCGCTCGGGCTCTACGAGGCGCACGGCATGGGCCTGCACTACGCGGTCGACTCCTGGGAGCTGCCGTTGCACTCGCAGGGGTGACAGGCGCGTGACGCGCGGGTGCAATCGGTCCAACCAGGAGTGTGCGGGACCCCACATAGGGTGACATTGGCCCCTAAGTGAGTCTGGGACCCCTAGGAGGCACTCCATGCGCGGAGCCACCCACGCCCAGTGGGCCGCATGTGCTGTGGCCGTCGCCCTCGCGGCGACGGCCTGCGGCGGCGGAAGCGACAGTGGCGGAGGCGGTGGCGAGGCCGGGATCATCAGCTCGTCCTGGGGTGACCCGCAGAACCCTTTGGAGCCCGCCAACACCAACGAGGTGCAGGGCGGCAAGGTCCTCGACATGCTCTTCCGGGGTCTCAAGCGCTACGACCCGAAGACCGGCGAGGCGAACAACATGCTCGCCGAGAAGATCGAGACGACGGACAACCAGAACTTCACGATCACGCTGAAGGACGGCTGGAAGTTCAGCAACGACGAGCCGGTCACCTCCGAGTCCTTCGTGGACGCCTGGAACTACGGCGCGGACGTGCGCAACAAGCAGAACAACTCGCCGTTCTTCTCCGACATCGTCGGCTACCAGGACGTGCACCCGGCCTCCGGGGAACCGAAGGCGAAGACGATGTCCGGCCTGGTCGTCAAGGACCCCAAGACCTTCACCGTCGCCCTCAAGAACAAGTTCTCCACCTGGCCCGAGACCCTCGGCTACCAGGCGTTCTCGCCCCTGCCCAAGGCCTTCTTCACCGACCACACCGCCTGGCTGAACAAGCCCGTCGGGAACGGCCCGTACACGGTGGACTCGTACACCAAGGGCACCGGCATGAAGCTGCGCAAGTGGGACGCGTACCCCGGTGCGGACAAGGCGCAGAACGGCGGAGTGGACCTGAAGGTCTACACCGACAACAACACCGCCTACACCGACCTGATCTCCGGCAACCTCGACCTCGTCGACGACATCCCGGCGCAGCAGCTGAAGAACGTCAAGAACGACCTCGGCGACCGGTACATCAACCAGCCGGCCCTCATCATCCAGACCCTCACCTTCCCGCTGTACGACCCGCAGTGGAGCAAGCCGGGCACGGAGAAGGTCCGCCAGGGCATCTCCCGGGCGATCAACCGCGACGAGATCACCAAGCAGATCTTCCGCGAGACCCGCACCCCCGCCAAGGACTGGACCTCGCCGGCGCTCGGTGAGAAGGGCGGCTTCTCCGCCACGGTCTGCGGCGACGCCTGCGTCTACGACCCGGCCGAGGCCAAGAAGCTCATCCAGGAGGGCGGCGGCCTCCCCGGCGGCAAGGTCACGCTGACCTCCAACGTGGACACCGGCTCGCACCGCGACTGGATGGACGCCGTCTGCAACAGCATCAACAACGCGCTGGGCGAGGGCCCGGTGTGCACGGTCAACCCGATCGGCACCTTCGCCGACTTCCGCAACCAGCAGAGCTCGTTCAAGCTGACCGGCCCCTTCCGCTCCGGCTGGCAGGCCGACTACCCGCTGATCCAGAACTTCCTCCAGCCGCTCTACTACACCGGTGCCTCCTCCAACTACGGGAAGTTCAGCAACCCGGACTTCGACAGGCTCGTCGACGAGGCCAACCAGGAGAGCGACCAGGCCAAGGCCATCGCGAAGTTCCAGGACTCCGAGAAGATCCTCGCCGAGCAGATGCCGGCCATCCCGCTCTGGTACCAGAACGGCAGCGCGGGCTACGCCGAGCGCCTCTCCGACGTGGAGCTCAACCAGTTCAGCGTCCCCGTGTACGACCAGATCAAGGTCGGCTGACCCTCGTTTCGGATCGATCCTGGAGCAGTCCATGGGACGTTATGTGATCCGGCGGCTGCTCCAGATGATCCCGGTGTTCATCGGCAGCACGTTCCTGATCTTCGTCATGGTGTACGCGCTCGGCGACCCGGTCGCGGCCCTCTTCGGCGACAAGGCTCCCGACCCCGCCACCGCCGCGCGCATCCGCAAGGACCTCTACCTCGACCAGCCCCTGTGGAAGCAGTACCTCCACTACATGGGGCAGATCTTCCAGGGCGACTTCGGCACGGCCTTCAACGGCCAGTCCGTCACCGACCTGATGGCCAGCGCCTTCCCCGTCACCCTGCGCCTGACCATGGTCGCGATCTTCTTCGAGGTCGTCATCGGCATCACCCTCGGCGTGCTCAGCGGGCTGCGCCGCGGCAAGACCGTCGACACCTCGGTGCTCGTGCTCACCCTCGTGGTCATCTCGGTGCCCACCTTCGTGACGGGTTACCTGCTCCAGTACCTCTTCGGCGTCGAATGGGGCTGGGTGCGGCCCACCGTCTCCCCGGACGCCCCCCTCGACGAGCTGATCCTGCCCGGCATCGTGCTCGCGCTGGTCTCCCTCGCCTACGTCACCCGGCTCTCCCGCACCTCCATCGCCGAGAACGTCAAGGCCGACTACGTGCGCACCGCCGTCGCCAAAGGCCTGCCGCGCCGCCGGGTCGTCACCCGCCACCTGCTGCGCAACTCGCTGATCCCCGTCGTCACCTTCATCGGCACCGACATCGGCGCGCTGATGGGCGGCGCCATCGTCACCGAGCGGATCTTCAACATCCACGGCGTCGGCTACCAGCTCTACCAGGGCATCCTGCGCAACAACTCCCCGACGGTCGTCGGCTTCGTGACGATCCTCGTCATCGTCTTCCTGCTGGCGAACCTGCTCGTCGACCTGCTCTACGCGGTCCTGGACCCGAGGATCCGTTATGCCTGAGCCCGAGCCTCCCGAGCGCGCCGAAGGCCCCGGCGGATACGACCCCGTCGGCCCCCGCCGGCACGAGGCGATCTCACCCACCGGCCAGGGAGGACCCATGGATCTGGCGCTGGAGGAAGCCGAGAGCGTCGAGGGCATCGAGAAGACCGCCGGGCCCACCGGCCCCGGGTCGCGGGAGAAGGCCCGCTCCCTGTGGTCCGACGCCTGGCACCAGCTGCGCCGCAACCCCGTCTTCGTCATCTCCTCGCTGATGATCCTCTTCCTCGTGGTCATCTCGATCTGGCCGCAGCTCATCGCGAGCGGGGACCCGCTCCAGTGCGACCTGTCCAAATCACAGCAGGGCTCCTCCCCGGGCCACCCCTTCGGCTACGACACGCAGGGCTGCGACGTCTACACCCGCACGGTGTACGGGGCGCGCGCCTCCATCACCGTGGGCGTCTGCGCCACCCTCGGCGCCGCCCTGCTCGGCTCCGCCCTCGGCGGGCTCGCCGGCTTCTTCGGCGGCTGGGGCGACGCGCTGCTCTCCCGGATCGCCGACATCTTCTTCGGCATCCCGGTGGTCCTCGGCGGCCTGGTCTTCCTGTCCGTCGTCACCAGCACCACCGTGTGGCCCGTGGTCGGCTTCATCGTGCTCCTCGGCTGGCCGCAGATCGCCCGCATCGCCCGCGGCTCGGTGATCACCGCCAAACAGAACGACTACGTCCAGGCCGCCCGGGCCCTCGGGGCCGGCAACGGCCGGATGATGCTGCGGCACGTGGCGCCCAACGCCGTCGCCCCCGTCATCGTCGTCGCCACCATCGCGCTCGGCACGTACATCGCCCTGGAGGCCACCCTGTCCTTCCTCGGCGTCGGCCTGCGCCCGCCGACCGTCTCCTGGGGCATCGACATCTCCAACGCGGCCTCGCAGATCCGCAACGCCCCGCACATGCTGCTCTGGCCGGCGGGCGCGCTGAGCATCACGGTGCTCGCCTTCATCATGCTCGGCGACGCGGTGCGCGACGCCCTCGACCCCAAGCTGCGCTGAGGAGCCCCGCACATGCTGCTCGAAGTCCGCGACCTGCACGTGGAATTCAAGACGCGCGACGGAGTCGCGAAGGCGGTCAACGGTGTCGACTACTCGGTGGACGAGGGCGAGACGCTCGCCGTGCTCGGCGAGTCGGGCTCCGGCAAGTCGGTGACCGCCCAGGCCGTGATGGGGATCCTCGACATGCCGCCGGGCCGGATCGCGGGCGGCGAGATCCTCTTCAAGGGCAAGGACCTCCTCAAGATGAAGGAGGAGGAGCGGCGCAAGATCCGCGGCGCCGACATGGCGATGATCTTCCAGGACGCGCTCTCCTCCCTGAACCCGGTCCTGAGCGTGGGCAAGCAGCTCGGCGAGATGTACGAGGTGCACCGCGGGATGTCCCGCAAGGACGCCAAGGCCAAGGCCGTCGAGCTGATGGACCGGGTGAAGATCCCGGCGGCGAAGCAGCGGGTGGGGGACTTCCCGCACCAGTTCTCGGGCGGCATGCGCCAGCGCATCATGATCGCCATGGCGCTGGCCCTGGAGCCCTCGCTGATCATCGCGGACGAGCCGACGACGGCCCTGGACGTGACCGTCCAGGCCCAGGTGATGGACCTGCTGGCCGAGCTCCAGCGCGAGCTCAACATGGGCCTCATCCTGATCACCCACGACCTGGGCGTGGTCGCCGACGTGGCCGACAAGATCGCCGTCATGTACGCGGGCCGGATCGTCGAGGCGGCCCCCGTCCACGAGATCTACAAGGCGCCCGCCCACCCGTACACGCGCGGACTGCTGGATTCCATCCCGCGCCTGGACCAGAAGGGCCAGGAGTTGTACGCCATCAAGGGCCTGCCGCCGAACCTGCTGGCCATCCCGCCCGGCTGCGCCTTCAACCCGCGCTGTCCGATGGCCCAGGCCGTCTGCCGCGCCGAGGTCCCGCCGCTCGCGCAGGTGGCCGGGGAACGGACCAGCGCGTGCTTCTTCTGGAAGGAGTGCCTCCGTGGCTGAGTCCCTTCTGGAAGTGAAGGACCTGGTCAAGCACTACCCGCTGACCCAGGGCATCGTCTTCCGCAAGCAGGTCGGCGCGGTCAAGGCCGTCGACGGGGTCTCCTTCGACCTGCGCGCCGGCGAGACGCTGGGCATCGTCGGCGAGTCCGGCTGCGGGAAGTCGACCGTGGCCAAGATGCTGGTCAACCTGGAGCGGCCGACGTCGGGTTCGATCCTCTACAAGGGCGAGGACCTCGCCAAGCTGTCCGGCCGCGCCCTGAAGGCAGTGCGCCGCAACATCCAGATGGTGTTCCAGGACCCGTACACCTCGCTGAACCCGCGCATGACGGTCGGCGACATCATCGGCGAGCCCTACGAGATCCACCCGGAGGTGGCTCCCAAGGGTTCGCGCCGTCAGAAGGTCCAGGACCTCCTCGACGTGGTCGGACTCAACCCGGAGTACATCAACCGCTACCCGCACCAGTTCTCCGGCGGCCAGCGCCAGCGCATCGGCATCGCCCGCGGCCTCGCGCTCCAGCCCGAGATTATCGTGGCCGACGAGCCGGTCTCCGCGCTCGACGTCTCCGTGCAGGCGCAGGTGATCAACCTCCTGGACCGCCTCCAGAACGACTTCAGCCTGTCCTACGTCTTCATCGCGCACGACCTGTCGATCGTGCGGCACATCTCCGACCGGGTCGGCGTCATGTACCTGGGCCGGATCGTGGAGATCGGCACCGACATCCAGATCTACGACCACCCCACCCACCCGTACACCCAGGCCCTGCTATCGGCCGTTCCCGTGCCCGACCCGCAGGCCCGCGCCCGTCGTGAGCGGATCATCCTCTCCGGCGACGTGCCGTCCCCGGCCGACCCGCCGTCGGGCTGCCCCTTCCGCACCCGGTGCTGGAAGGCCCAGCCCCGCTGCACGGCGGAGGTTCCGCTGCTGGCGGTCCCGGAGGTCTTCCCCCCGGGTCCGGCGGCCCATCCCTCGGCCTGCCATTTCGCGGCGGAGAAACAGGTGGTCCCGCCCGCGCCGGCGAAGGGTGCGGAGGACTAGCTCCCGCCCCGTCCGTCCTGTCCTGTCCGTGGGACGGACCCTCCGCCAATCGATCATTTCCGGCCACCCGCGGGGTGTGAGGTGCGGGTGTGGCCGCCGCCCCGCAACGCGGTTTACACGGGGGCAACTTGACCGTTTCTGCCCCGAGATCTGGGGCATGCAGCCTGGGTGGCGTGCGGCCGTGCGGGTGCCGACAGCCGGCCGGGGAGGCGTACAGCCGCCCCGGCCGGCCTCCCCGTGACCCCGTCCGTGCGCGCCATGCGCCCCTCGTGCTGCCGGATTTCGATCGATGCGCTGGCACGGATAGTTATGATCCGTAGCGCACGGTGGGTATGACTCTCGCCGAGCGCGAATACGCGTACCGATGTCCGCTCGACGTGGAGGTGAAACGCCGTGGCACTCTCGATCTCCGCCGTGGTGCTGCTGGCGATCATCGTCTTCCTGCTGGTCCGGAGGGCCGGCCTGAAGGCGGGACACGCGGTCGTCTGCGTACTGCTCGGCTTCTACCTGGCGAGCTCCACCATCGCGCCGACCCTCAGCCAGCTCACTTCGAACGTGGCCAGCATGATCAGCGGCCTCAAGTTCTGAGCCGCGCCTCGTAGGCTAGGCCCATGAACGGTCTTCCCGCCCGTCGTCTGCTCCTCGTGCACGCGCACCCGGACGACGAGTCGATCAACAACGGCGTCACCATGGCCAAGTACGCGGCCGAGGGCGCCCACGTCGCGTTGGTGACCTGCACCCTCGGCGAGGAGGGCGAGGTCATCCCGCCCGGCCTCGCCCACCTGGCGGCCGACCGCGACGACACCCTCGGCGCCCACCGCGTCGGCGAGCTCGCCGCCGCCATGGCCGAACTGGGCGTCCACGACCACCGGTTCCTCGGCGGCCCCGGCCGCTTCCGGGACTCCGGGATGATGGGCGCCCCGCAGAACCACCGCCAGGGGGCCTTCTGGTCGGCCGACGTGGACGAGGCGGCCGCGTACCTCGTGGAGGTGATCCGGGAGCTGCGCCCGCAGGTGCTCGTCACGTACGACCCGGACGGCGGCTACGGACACCCGGACCACATCCAGGCCCACCGGGTCGCCATGCGCGCCGCCGAACTGGCCGCGGAGACCGCGTACCGGCGCGACCTCGGCGACCCGCACGCGGTCGGGAAGATCTACTGGAACCGCGTCCCGCTCTCCGTGGTCGAGGAGGGCTTCGCCAAGCTGCGCGCCGCCGGAGCCGGCAACCCCTTCCCGGGACTGGGCTCGCCCGAGGACGTGCCGGGGGTCGTCGCCGACGAGCGGATCACCGCCGAGATCGGGGCCGAGGAGCCCTTCGTGGCGGCGAAGGCGGCCGCGATGAGGGCCCACGCCACCCAGATCGCCGTGGACGGGCCCTTCTTCGCCCTCTCCAACGACCTGGCGCAGCCGCTGTTCACCCGCGAGTACTACGAACTGGTCGAGGGCCGTCCCGGCGCCCCGGCGGGGACGCGCGAGGACGACCTCTTCGCGGGGGTGCAGGCGTGACCGGCTCCCGGACGGCGGGCCGGATCGCCGGCTGCCTGGGCCTGGTCGTCGCGGGCGCGCTGACCGGCGCGGCCGGCTGGCTGGTGGTGGACCTGTGGTTCCCCGGCGGCCTGCTGCTCGCCCTGCTGGCCCTCTTCGGGCTGTTCCTCGGGGGCCGGATCGCCCTCGGGACCGGCCTCGGGGTGGGCGGGGCCGCGGCCGGCTGGTTCCTCGCGTACGTGATGCTCAGCGTCCCGCGCCCCGAGGGAGACTTCCTCCTCAGTTCGTCCGGAATCGGCATGTACGCCTACCTTTTGGGTGGAACGGTGCTCGCTGTGATGTGTGCCACGATGCGCGGTTCGCTGGACCGGCCGGTTTCGGCCGCGCGGTCTGCCAAGTGACGTGGTGTCGGACCTCGTAGGGAGATCGGCGCAGGGGGGCGTGCAGGCTCTCGGGGCGGTTCAGGGGGGTTTGGCGGGCCTGATGGGGAACCCCTGATTCCAGGCCGTCAGTTGCGCGCGGGCGGCGGCCAGTATGGTGGACGGGCCGCCGAGCTGCCCGCGCACGGTATGACGGGCGGCGGAGCCAACCGGGAGAACCTGCCTTGAGTCGTGAAACCGACAGTTCGTCCTCCGGGCCCAAGGGGCACGGCGGAGCCGCATACCCCTCGGGGACGCCGCCGTATGGAACCGGCCAGCACCCGTCCACGACTGTGCCATCCGGACCTGGCGCGTCGACCGCTCCGGAGGAGAACCCTGTGACCTCGAAGCCGTCCACGCCCGAATCCGACGGGCCCAAGACCGAGACCACCCTGACGACCCGGATCCGGATCAACATCCCGGGTTCCCGGCCGATCCCGCCGGTGGTCGTGCGCAAGTCGATGGGCACCAACTCGGGCCCGGCCGCCACCGCACCGGAGCAGGGGCCGCAGCCCACGCCCGAGCCGAGGCCCGAACCGCCGCTCGCGCAGCGCCCCAAGCCCCAGCCGACGCGGATCGAGGCCGAGCGGGAGCCGGAGCCGACCCGCGCCCAGGGCCCGGCCGAAGCCGAGGAGCCGGTCGCCAGCAACTGGTTCGCCCCCCGCAAGCCGGCCAACGCCGCGCCCCCGGCGCCCGCCGCCGCGCAGATGCCGCCGGCCGCGTCCGCCCCGCCGCCCCCGCTCGCGCAGCGGCCCGTGCCCGGCGCCGCGCCCGGCCCGACGCCGCCTGCGCCCGTGCCGGGCGGCTACGCGCCCCCGCCGCGCACCCAGGCCCCGCCGGCGCCGGACAGCGCCTACGCGCCGCCGCGCACCCCGCCGCCGCCCGTGGCCGAATACGGCACCGGCTACGCCCAGGCTCCGGCGCCCGCACCCGCCGCCCCGATGCCCGGCGGCCCCGGCGTCGGGTCCACCCAGGGCTTCCCGGTGTACGGGAGCGACCAGGGCGACGGCGGCCCCGTCACCGAGGCCTTCCCGGTCTACGGCAACGGCCCGGCCGGCCCCACCGGCGGTCCCGGCTTCGGCACCGGCCCGGTCGGCGGCCCCGGCGGCGGACCCCGCGCAGAGGAGGCGCCGAGCTGGCCCGGCCCCGAGCTGGACGCTCCGCTGCCCACCCCCGCGCCGGCCCCGGCCGCCCCGCGCCCCGTGCCCGCGCAGCAGAAGGCCGAGGCCGCCAAGCCGGCCAAGCCCGCCAAGAAGGGCCGCTCCAAGCTGGTCCTGCTCGGCGGCGGGGTCGTGGCCCTGATCGGCGTGGCCTACGGCGCAGGGCTGCTCCTGAACCACTCCGACGTCCCCAAGGGCACCACCGTCCTCGGCGTCGACATCAGCGGCAGCCGCGACGAGGCCGTCGCCAAGCTCCAGACGGCCTTCGGCACCCGCGCCTCCACCCCGATCCAGCTCAGCGTCGGCGGCAAGCAGGTCGAGCTGAAGCCCGACAAGGCCGGGCTGACCCTCGACAGCCAGACCACCGTCCGCAACGCGGCCGGCAGCGACTACAACCCGATCACCGTCATCGGCTCCCTCCTCGGCAACGAGCGCAAGGCCGACGCCGTGCTGCCGGTCGACGAGGAGAAGCTCCAGGTCGCGCTCCAGGAGCTCGCCGGCACGGCCGGCTCGGTCACCGAGGGCACGATCACCTTCGACACCGGCAAGGCGGTCGCCGTCCCGGGCAAGCCCGGTACCACCCTGGACGCGGACGCCTCCGTCGAGCTGGTCAACAAGGCCTTCCGCGACCAGGTCGCCACCGGCACGGCGGCCGTGCCCGAACTGCCGACCACCACCAAGGAACCGGTCGTCAACCAGGCCGAACTGGACCGGGCGATGAAGGAGTTCGCGGAGCCCGCGATGTCCGCCATCGCCACGGTCAAGGCGGGGGGCAAGTCCCTCCCCTTCGGCTCCAAGTCCCTGCCGAAGTTCCTCAGCATGCAGGCCGTGGACGGCCGCCTCACCGAGAAGTTCGACCTGGAGGCGCTCAAGGCGGTCTACGGGAACACCTTCGACGGGGTTCTGATCACCCGCGGCACCGGTGCCAAGACGGCGGTCACCCCGCAGGACGTCGCCGGCGCCCTCGGCAAGGCCCTGCGCGGCAAGACCGCCGCCGAGCGGACCGTCGTCATCGAAACCAACGCGAACTAGCCTCCGCCACGTCACGACGGACGGACCAGTGCCCCCGCCCGGACCCCGGGCGGGGGCACCGTCACGTCCGCCGCACGACCGCGAAAGGGGCCGGCTCCGGCCCGCGCCACGGCTGCCGGGGCTCCGCCCCGAACCCCGTACGGCGCTCCGCCCCGAACCCCGTACGGCGCTCCGCGCCCGCACCGCAAACGCCGGCGGGGCCGGAAATCCCGAGCCGGGTCAGTTCAGCAGGGCGCGAGCGGAGACGGCCTCGGCGTGGATGCGCGCCGCCGCGTCGGTGTCGACCGCGGCGACGACGTCCGCGTACGCGTCCAGCGCCGCCGCCCCCTCCCGGTAGGAGCCCCGTTCCACCAGCAGCCGGGCCCGCTCGTAGCGCAGCGCCGCCGGATGCGACGGCAGCAGCAGCGAGAGTTCCAGCGCCCACAGGGCCACCCCGGACTGCTCCGGGCGGGTCGACGCCCACACCCGGATGTTGCCCAGGATCCGCAGCACGATGTCCAGGGTGCCGGCCGGGGTGCGCGGCCCCGACGCCAGCTCCGCGGGCCCGGCGCCCAGGGAGGCGCCGCCCGCGAAGGGATCCACCACCACGCCCTCCTCCGGGTCCCCGAAGCCCACCACGAAGTGCCCCGGCAGCCCCAGCCCGTACACCGGCGCCCCTGCCCGCCGCGCGACCTCCAGCCACACCACCGACAACAGGATCGGCAGGCCGCGCCGCCGCCGAAGGACCTCGTGCAGCAGCGAGGACGACAGTCGGCCGTAGTCCGCGGGGGTGCCGTGGAAGCCGAGCCGCCCGCCCAGCAGTTCCGTCACGGCCGACGCCCACGCCCGCGCGCCCCGCAGCCCGTACGGCAGCATTCCGGCGAGCCGGTCCAGCTCGATCTGTGCCCAGTCCATGGCGCGTTCGTCCAGGTCCGGGTCCGCCTCCGTGGCCAGCAGCAGGCACAGCAGTGCCAGATCGGGCCGCTCCGACCGGACCTCCGCCGCGAACTGCTCCCGCCGGCCCACCGGACTCACCGCGCCGCCCGGTAGTGGTGGTAGGTGTGGTGCGTCGCGAAGCCCAGCCCGTCGTACAGGGCCAGCGCCCCCGCATTGTCCGTCTCGACCTGCAGCCAGGCCGCCGACGCGCCCTCCTCCAGCGCCTTGCGGGCCAGTGCGGCCATCACGGCCGTCGCCAGGCCCTCCCGCCGCTGCACGGGATCGACCGTCACGGCCGAGAAGCCGGCCCAGCGCCCGTCCACCACGCACCGCCCGACCGCCCGGCCCCCGGACAGCGACGCGAACCACACCGACGGGCCCTCCACCAGCAGCCGCCGGGCCACGTCGGGGTCGTTGACCTTCCCGTAGCGCCCGAGCCACTCCTCGTCCGGGACACGGGTCAGTCGTACGGATCCGGCGGCGGGCGCCGCCACGTCGGCCACCGGCGCCAGCGCCCCGATCCGTACCTCCGCCGACACCTCGGACGCCCAGCCCCGCCGTTCCAGCTCCGCGCAGAGCAGCTCCTGCGTGCCGGCGGCTCCGGTCGCGGCCTGCACATAGGCCGGAAGCCCTCGTGCCGCGTACCAGGAGGTCACTCGCGCGAGTGCATCGTCCAGCGGTATCCCCGGGTCGCCCACGGCCAGCACCGAATTGGCCCGCCGGGTGAATCCGGCGGACGCCCGCAGCGTCCAGTCGCCCAGGCGCTCGCTCTCCAGCGGCTGCCAGGACCGCGCCGCGACCCGCGACAGCTCCTCGAAGGAGGCCGCCGGGCCCCGCCGCCGGGCCGGCGCCGGAGGCACCGTCTTGCCCGCCACCAGGGAGGATTCCGCGATGCGGACGGACTGCCCGTCCTTCTTTGTGATCAGCAGCACACCCTGGTCCCAGGATGTGAGAACACCGACGGTGTCCGTGAACTCGGGTGATCCGCTCAGCCCGGCCTCCACCCGTCGTACAGAGACACGTTTACCCACGTCAGCCGGGGTAATTCGGACCTCCAGCAGTCCACCGGCATTGATTTCCACAGCTCTGTCCGCCCCTCCTGTTCGGATCGTGCCCGGGAACGGAGATACTAGGTGCGGGCATCGACGACGCCGCGCTCCCGCGCGATATGGAAAGCCCTACCGAGGAGGAACGAGAGCGTGACCTACGTCATCGCGGAGCCTTGTGTCGACGTCAAGGACAAGGCATGCATCGAAGAGTGCCCCGTCGACTGCATCTACGAGGGCCAGCGGTCCTTGTACATCCACCCGGACGAATGCGTCGACTGTGGTGCGTGTGAGCCGGTCTGCCCGGTCGAGGCCATCTTCTACGAGGACGACACTCCGGAAGAGTGGAAGGACTACTACAAGGCGAACGTCGAGTTCTTCGACGAGCTCGGTTCGCCCGGTGGTGCCTCCAAGCTGGGCCTGATCGAGCGCGATCACCCCTTCGTCGCCGCGCTGCCTGCCGGTATCAACGGCGATCACTGACCGTTTCAGGCAGACGCGCCCCTCGGTCCCGTACGGCCTCGTCGCCGCACGGGACCGAGGCGTTTGCGGACCCGCTACCAGCCAGTACTCAGAGAGAGCAGAGACCATCGTGGCCGCAGTATCCGACCGTCTTCCCGCCTTCCCCTGGGACAAGCTGGAGCCGTACAAGAAGACGGCGGCGGCCCACGCGGACGGCATCGTCGACCTGTCCGTCGGCACGCCCGTGGACCCGGTCCCGGAGCTGATCCAGCGCGCCCTGATCGAGGCCGCCGACTCCCCGGGCTACCCGACGGTGTGGGGCACGGTCGCCCTGCGCGACGCGATCACGGGCTGGGTGCGCGGGCGCCTCGGCGCGAGCGCCGCCGAGCACCGCAACGTCCTGCCGGTCGTCGGCTCCAAGGAGCTGGTGGCCTGGCTGCCGACCCAGCTGGGCCTCGGGGCGGGGGACAAGGTCGCCTACCCCCGGCTCGCCTACCCGACGTACGAGGTCGGCGCGCGGCTGTGCGGCGCCGAAGCGGTGGCCTACGACGACCCCACCGAGCTCGACCCGGCCGGGGTGAAGCTGCTGTGGCTCAACTCCCCGTCCAACCCCACCGGAAAGGTCCTCGCCAAGGAGGAGCTCGTCCGGGTCGTGGCCTGGGCGCGCGAGCACGGGATCCTGCTCTTCAGCGACGAGTGCTACCTGGAACTGGGCTGGGAGGCGGAGCCCGTCTCCGTCCTGCACGACGACGTGTGCGGCGGCTCGTACGAGGGGATCGTCGCCGTCCACTCCCTCTCCAAGCGCTCCAACCTGGCGGGCTACCGGGCTGCCTTCGTCGCCGGTGACGCGGACGTGCTCGGCGAGCTCCTGGAGATCCGCAAGCACGGCGGCATGATGACCCCGGCCCCGGTTCAGGCGGCCACGGTGGCGGCGCTCGGCGACGACCGCCACGTCGAGGAGCAGCGCGAGCGCTACGCGGCCCGCCGCGCGGCGCTGCGTGCGGCCCTGGAGGCGCACGGCTTCCGGGTCGAGCACAGCGAGGCGAGCCTCTACCTGTGGGTGACCCGGGACGAGCCCTGTTGGGAGACGGTCGCCCACCTCGCGGACCTGGGCATCCTGGTGGCGCCGGGCGACTTCTACGGCGAGGCGGGCGCGCGGTTCGTGCGCGTCGCCTTCACCGCCACCGACGAGCGCGTCGAGGCGGCGGTCAAGCGCCTCGGCTGAGTGCCGGGCAGGGCCGGGAACAGCCCGAGGGGGCCGGGAGTTCGCACTCCCGGCCCCCTCGGTGTTTCCCGCGGCGTCAGCCGCCCAGCGGTGCGCCACCGGGCAGTCCTGCCGGCAGGACACTGCCCACGGGCAGCTCGGACACCGGCAGCTGGGACACGGGGAGCTCGGACACCGGCAGCTCCTTCGCCGCGGGCAGCCCGCCGAGCAGACCCCCCGCCTTGCCGGCCACGTCGGCGGCCGGGGCCGGCAGGGTCTTGGCGGTGGAGCCCACCGCGTCGGTGGCCGCGCCCGTGGTCGCGTCGGTGGCGGCTTCGGGCGCGTCCTGCGCGGTGAGTGCGCCCAGCTGCGGCACGGACTCCAGACCGGCGGCGCTGGCCGCGCCGGCCGCACCGACCACGGGCGCTGCCCCGGCTGCGAGGAGCAGCGCGGCACGGGCGATCCGACGGGTCAGGGGGAGGGACATGTTGCTCCTAAGCGGTAGCGGCTGAGTACGCCATGACTAACCGCTCGCGGGGCGGGTGGAGTTGCGGTGCCGGTGGGTAAAGGATCGGTAACGCATCGTTTAATCGGCTTCCGAGACAAGCGCATCGGATGCGGGCCGACCAGGGCTTCCGCGCCTCCCCGGGGCCATGGCCCGCCGAACGGATCACCCTCGCAGGGGTGATCACTCGTACGCGCGCCCGGGTGTCCGCCCCGGCGCGTAGCGAGGGGCACCGACGGACGACCGGCACCGGCGTCCCCGGTGCGCCGTGGAGTCAGCGGGCCATGAAGATCCGTACTTCGCCCGGGTTCGCGTTGCGGGGATCCCCGTCGCCGTCCTTCGCCCCCGTGCCGCCCTTGTGCTGCCACTGTCCCCGGGCCTGGCCCGCGATCCAGGCGTGCTGGCTGTAGGACACGCGGGAGATGCCCAGCTCCTTCGAGTTGGCCACCGCCCAGTGGGCCATCGCCCGGCTGGCGCGCGTGGCGGCCTCACCGCCGTCCTTCTTCTCCACCACGGTGACCTCGACGTCCGGGCCGCCCTTGCCCCCGCCGCTGTTCCGGCCGGCCTGGCCCGCCTGGCCGGTCTGCGGGGCAACGGTGTGCAGGCCGTCCTTGCCGAAGATCCGGATCATTTCGTTCCGTACCTTCTCCGGGTCGCCCGGCCCCGTGGGTACGGGGCCGCCGCAGTCCAGGGTGCCGTCGCCGCCGAAGGCCGCCGTCAGCACGGTCGCGTCCGGCTCGTGCTTCGCGTACGCCTGCGGGAACCCGCTGCGCTGCACCTTCTGCGCGGCCACCGTCAGCGGCAGCCGCGAGTAGCCCGGCACGTCGACGAGGTGGTCGTAGAAGATGCCGGCCGAGTAGACCGGGTCCGTGATCTGCTCCGGCGTGCCCCAGCCCATCGAGGGCCGCTGCTGGAAGAGGCCCAGCGAGTCCCGGTCGCCGTGGTCGAGGTTGCGCAGCGCGGACTCCTGCATGGCCGTCGCCAACGCGATGGTCACCGCCCGGTCGGGCAGGCCCTTCGCGACGCCGACGGCGGCTATCGTCGCCGCGTTCGCCGCCTGCTCCGGGGACATTTCATACGATTCGGAGGTTCCGTCGTAGTTGCCCGCGTTCACGCTGGCCACGCAGAACGGGGCGCCGCCACCGCCGTTCGAGGCGCGCTGCACGGCGAAGTAGCCGATCACCGCGAGGAGAACGAGCAGACCGACGGCCGCGCGCAGCGGCCGGCGGCGGCGAGGACGGGAATCACGGTTCTCGGACACGCGGCCCACCGTACTTGAGGCATATGACGCGTCCACCGGCCGGACGGCGAGGCCCCGCCCCAGTCCGGGGCGTTAGGGTCATTCCATGTCCGAATCCGAGCTGGACCTCACCCAGGACGCCGCCGAGCTGACCGCCCGGCTCGTCGACATTCCGTCCGTGAGCGGCGACGAGAAGGTACTCGCCGACCTCGTGGAAGACGCGCTGCGCGGCCTGCCCCACCTCACCGTGGACCGCTTCGGCAACAACGTCGTCGCCCGCACGCACCTCGGCCGCGCCGAGCGCGTCGTGCTCGCCGGCCACCTCGACACCGTGCCGATCGCCGACAACGTCCCGTCCCGCCTCGACGAGAACGACGTCCTGTGGGGCTGCGGCACCACCGACATGAAGTCCGGTGTCGCCGTACAGCTGCGCATCGCCGCGACCGTGCCCGAGCCGAACCGGGACCTCACCTTCGTCTTCTACGACCAGGAGGAGGTCGCCGCCGACCTCAACGGCCTGGGCAAGGTCGCCGAGGCCCACCCCGACTGGCTGACGGGCGACTTCGCGGTGCTGCTGGAGCCCTCCAACGCCGAGGTCGAGGGCGGCTGCCAGGGCACCCTGCGCGTACTGCTGCGCACCGCCGGCGAGCGCGCGCACTCCGCCCGCAGCTGGATGGGCTCCAACGCCATCCACTCGGCGAGCCCGATCCTGGCCCGGCTCGCGGCGTACGAGCCGCGCAAGCCGGTCATCGACGGCCTGGAGTACCACGAGGGCCTCAACGCGGTGCGCATCGAGGGCGGCGTCGCCAACAACGTCATCCCCGACGCGTGCACGGTGACGGTCAACTTCCGCTACGCCCCCGACCGCAGCGAGGCCGACGCGCTCGCGCACGTACGGGAGGTGTTCGCCGACTGCGACATCGCCGAGTTCGTCGTCGACGACTCCTCCGGCGGCGCCCTCCCCGGCCTCTCCCACCCGGCGGCCGCGGCCTTCATGGAGGCGGTGGGCGGCCGCGCCATGCCGAAGTTCGGCTGGACGGACGTCTCCCGCTTCAGCGCGCTGGGCGTCCCGGCCGTCAACTACGGCCCCGGCGACGCCCTGCTGGCCCACAAGGTCGACGAGCGGGTCGAGACGAAGGCGATCCTGCACTGCGAGGAACGACTGCGCGCCTGGCTGACCTCCTGAATTCCGCTTCCCGTCACCTTTGTGCGCCTACCCTGATCCAACGATCAGCAGGAGGGAGCACATCATGGGCAACCCCGAAGGTACCGCTCGTCGTCGGTCCGAGGAGCAGCAGCTCGGGCCGGTGCTGAGGAGGCGGAGCCAGATCAAGGCGGGCAGCACGACGGACCAGCGGCTGCTGGACTCCGCCGGGCCCTCCGAGTGGGTGCACACCGATCCCTGGCGGGTCCTGCGCATCCAGTCGGAGTTCATCGAGGGCTTCGGCACGCTCGCCGAGCTGCCGCCCGCGATCAGCGTGTTCGGATCGGCCCGCACCGCGGCGGGCACGCCCGAGTACGAGGCGGGCGTGCGGATCGGCGGCGCGCTGGTGGACGCCGGCTTCGCGGTGATCACCGGCGGCGGTCCGGGCGCGATGGAGGCGGCCAACAAGGGCGCCCGCGAGGCCAACGGCATCTCGGTCGGCCTCGGCATCGAGCTCCCGTTCGAGCAGGGGCTCAACCAGCACGTCGATCTCGGGCTGAACTTCCGGTACTTCTTCGTCCGCAAGACGATGTTCGTGAAGTACAGCCAGGGCTTCGTCGTCCTGCCGGGCGGCCTGGGCACACTGGACGAGCTGTTCGAGGCACTGACCCTGGTCCAGACCCAGAAGATCACCCGCTTCCCGATCGTGCTGTTCGGCACGGAGTACTGGAGCGGCCTGATCGACTGGCTGCGGGGCACGGTGATCGCCCAGGGCAAGGCCTCGGAGAAGGACCTCTACCTGTTCCACGTCACGGACGACGTGGACGAGGCGATCGCGCTGGTGACGAAGGAAGTCGGGAAGTAGCCCCCACCGGCCCGGGCCCCTGCGGCCCGGGCCCGTTTCCTCCGGCTGCGGCTGTTCAGGCCAGGCCGCGCCAGCCTCCGGCCGACGGGTGGTCAGGCGAGGCCGCGGCGGGCGACGGCCGGGGGGCGGTGGCCCTGGATCGAGCGGACCATCTCCAGGAGCCCCTTTTCGACGCCGTCCTCGCGCGGTGCGGCGCCGGGGCGCCTCACCGGCTTCGGGCGGCTGCGCCGGCCTCCGGCCGACGGGTGGTCAGGCGAGGCCGCGGCGGGCGACGGCCGGGGGGCGGTGGCCCTGGATCGAGCGGACCATCTCCAGGATCTGCCGGGTCTCGGCGACCTCGTGGACGCGGTAGACCTGCGCGCCCAGCCAGGCCGAGACGGCCGTCGTGGCCAGGGTGCCCAGCAGGCGCTCCTTGACCGGCTTGTCGAGGGTCTCGCCGACGAAGTCCTTGTTGGACAGGGAGACCAGGACCGGCCAGCCCGTCGCCGTCATCTCCTCCAGCCGGCGGGTGGCCTCCAGGGAGTGGCGGGTGTTCTTCCCGAAGTCGTGGCCGGGGTCGATCATGATCGCGTCCCGGCGGACGCCGAGCGCGGCGGCGCGTTCGGCGAGGCCGACCGTGACCCGCAGGATGTCCTCCATCACGTCCTCGTACGTGACCCGGTGCGGCCGGGTGCGCGGCTCGACCCCGCCCGCGTGCGTGCAGACCAGGCCGACGTCGTAGCGCGCGGCGACCTCCGCCAGCTTGGGGTCCACCCCGCCCCACGCGTCGTTCAGCAGGTCCGCCCCGGCCTCGCACACGGCCTCGCCGACCTCGTGCCGCCAGGTGTCCACGCTGATCACCACGTCCGGGAAGCGGCGGCGGACCTCGGCCACGAAGCCGACCGTGCGCCGGGCCTCCTCGGCCGCGTCCACGTGCTCGCCCGGGCCCGCCTTGACCCCGCCGATGTCGATGATCGCCGCACCCTCGGCGACCGCCTGCTCGACACGGTCCAGCGCCGGCTCGTCGCGGAACGTCGCGCCCTGGTCGTAGAAGGAGTCCGGCGTCCGGTTCACGATGGCCATGATCACCGGCTCGTGGGTGTCGAACTCGCGCCTGCCCAGTCGCAGCATCCTGCTCTTTCCTCCTTCGGCGGCCCTCGCGCCTCGCCTGCGACCTTAACCTGGTGGCCGGAGTCTCTCAGGGGAGTTGATCGTGTTCTTCTTCTTGATGATCGCGCTGGTCGTGGTCGTGGCAGCGGTCACCCTGGCCGTGATCGGGGGCGGCTCGGAGGCCGTCCTGCCGGAAGCGGAGCCGGACCGAGTGGCGGACGGGCTGCCGGAGAGCCGGCCCGTCGTACGCGCGGACATCGACGCGCTGCGGCTGCCCGTCGCGCCGCGCGGCTACCGGATGGCCGAGGTGGACGACGTACTGGAGCGGCTCGCGGCGGAACTGGCCGAGCGGGACGCGCGGATCGCGCAGCTGACCGCCGCGGCGGCCGGGCCCGCCACCGCACCGGCGGACGTGGCCGACCGGGTCGACCTCGGCAAGGGCGGTGAGCGGTGAGCACCGTGCTGGCCGGGCCCGACGGGCTGCTGCGCTGCCCGTGGGCGCTGTCCACGCCGGACTACGTCGCCTACCACGACAGCGAGTGGGGCCGCGCGGTCCACGGCGACGACGCCCTGTACGAACGGCTGTGCCTGGAGGCCTTCCAGTCGGGCCTGTCGTGGATCACGATCCTGCGGCGGCGCGAGGGCTTCCGCAAGGCCTTCTCCGACTTTGAGATCGCGGCGGTCGCCGAGTTCGACGAGCGGGACGCGGAGCGGCTGCTGGCAGACGAGGGGATCATCCGCAACCGGGCCAAGATCGAGGCGACCCTGGCCAACGCGAGGGTCCTCGCCGGCTGGGATCCGGGCGAGCTGGACACCCTGATCTGGTCCCACGTCCCGGAGGAGCCCGTACCCGCCCCGCGGGCGGTGACCGAGGTCCCGGCCATCACCCCGGAGTCCACCGCCCTCGCCAAGGCCCTGAAGAAGGCCGGCATCCGCTTCGTCGGCCCCACGACGGCCTACGCGCTGATGCAGGCCTGCGGGCTGGTCAACGACCACCTGGTGGACTGCACCTCCCGCGATCCCGCCTGATCCGGCGCGGCGGCTGCCGGGGGCGCACGGCCCCCGGCCCCGCCGGTGCCGGGACGAGCTAGCGGCCGAGGTACTTCGGCGGCTGCTTCGCGAGGAAGGCCTGGACGGCGATGCCGTGGTCCTCGGAGGCCCCCGCACGGGTCTGGAGGACGTCCTCGTGGGCCAGGGACTCCGCGAGGGAGTGGGAGGCCCCGTAGGCCAGGGACTCCTTCAGAGCGGCGTACGCGACCGTGGGGCCCGCGGCGAGCGTGCGGGCCACGGCCTCGGCCTCCGCGTGCAGGGAGTCCGCGGGAACCAGGCGGTTGACGATGCCGAGCTCGTACGCCTCCTGGGCCTTGACCGAACGCGGGAACAGCAGCAGGTCCGAGGCGCGGGAGGCGCCGATCAGGCGGGGGAGGGTCCACGAGACCCCCGAGTCGGCGGTCAGCGCCACTCCGGCGAACGAGGTGTTGAAGGAGGCGGTGTCGGCGACCACCCGGAAGTCCGCCGCCAGCGCGAAGCCGAATCCCGCGCCGGCCGCGACGCCGTTCACCCCGGCCACCACGGGCTTCGGCATCTCGGTGAGCGCCCGCACGATCGGGTTGTAGTGGTCGGCGACCGTGGTCATGGTCAGCGACGTACCGGTCTCGCGGTCCGAGGCGAGGTTACCGATGTGCTCCTTGAGGTCCTGGCCCACGCAGAAGGCCCGGTCGCCGGCCGCGGTCAGCAGGACGGCGCGCACCGCCGTGTCGACGGCCGCGGCCTGGACCGCGTCGCGCAGGGCGACCTTGGCCTCGGTGTTCATCGCGTTCATCGCGTCCGGACGGTTGATCGTGATGGTCGCGAGTCCGTCGGTCACTTCGTAGAGCACGCTGTCGGCCATGGCAGGGGGTCCCCCTTCGTCGCGGGCTTGGCTACCGGCCGGTACCGGCCGGTGCAAGGGCCAGCATGGCGGACCGGACGCGGCGCGCACATGTGATGTGCGTCAAAGAAAGCCGAGGCCGTTCCCGCGGTGCGGCGGCGAAGTATCGCAGGCGGGTCCCCGAAATGAGTGGTTTTGGTCAAGTGCGTTGCCCAAGCGTTCCCAGCCGATGTTGGTCATCGGGTCCTGACATGCGGGATAATGGCTGGGAAGCAATGTGTTCGATGCCGGGTATTAGGCGCCTGAATGGGGCCGTCGGCTGACGATGAGCTGGTTTCAGGAAGGGGAACGAGCATGGCGGCCATGAAGCCGCGGACGGGCGACGGCCCGCTCGAGGTCACCAAGGAGGGGCGGGGCATCGTCATGCGCGTACCGCTCGAGGGCGGCGGTCGGCTTGTCGTCGAGCTGACCCCCGATGAGGCGGACGCCCTGGGTGACGCCCTGAAGAAGGTCGTCGGCTGACCCCCCAAGGACGCTGACAGCACCTCCACCTTCTGCATTCTGCATTCTCTGCGCTGCCCCGACCGCGATCAGCGGCCGGGGCAGCGTTGTGTCGTGTTCGAGGACAGATCCCCGCCGGAGCCACGCCGTGCCCTTCTCCCCGCCCGCGCCGCCCGCCTTCGCCGACTGCGGCCCCCGCCAGAAGGCCGCCCGGGTCCTCTCCGACGTCCTGGCGCCGGCGAACCTGGTCGTGGCCCTGCTCCTGCTGATCGGGTGGCGCAGCACCACTTCGTGGACCGGGCTCGGCTGGGGCCTGCTCGGCGCCCTGTTCTGCGGTGTGGTCCCGATCGCCGTCATCGTCCTCGGCGTCCGCCGGGGGGCGCTGACCGACCAGCACATCCGGGTGCGGCGCCAGCGGCTCGTCCCGATGGGCCTGAGCCTGCTCTCCGTGATCGCCGGGATCACCCTGCTGCACGTCCTCGGCGCGCCCCGGGACGTCTTCGCGCTCGTCGTCGCGATGCTCGTGGGGCTGGTCTCGTCCCTGCTGGTCACCGTCGGCTGGCAGATATCCATCCACATGTCGGTGGCGGGCGGCGCGGTGATGATCCTGGCGCTCGTCTTCGGCCCGCCGGCGCTCCCCGCGGCCCTGGTCGCCGCCGCCGTCGGCTGGTCCCGCCTGGTGCTGAAGGCGCACACACCGGCTCAGCTCCTCGCCGGCACCGCCCTGGGCGGCACGGCCGCCCTCACCTTCGCGCTCCTGAGCTGACCGTACGGGGAGCCGGGCGCCGGGCGTCCGGCGCTCAGCGACGGACGGCGCAGAGCAGTCCGTCGCCCACCGGGAGCAGAGCGGCCTCGAGTGCCGGGCTCTCCCGCACGCTGCGCAGCAGCTCGCGGACGCGGAGCACCTCCAGCGGCTGGGCCGCGGAGTCGACCGTGCGGCCGTCGGAGAAGACCCCCTCGAAGCACACCAGCCCGCCGGGGCGCAGCAGACGCAACGATTCAGCGAGGTAGTCGAGGGACTCGGTGGGGTCCCCGTCGCAGAAGACGAGGTCGTATCCGCCGTCGGCGAGCCGGGGCAGGACGTCGAGGGCGCGGCCGGGGATGAAGCGGGCGCGGTTGCCCGCGAAGCCGGCGGCGCGGAAGGCCTGGCGGGCGAAGGCCTGCCGGTCCGGCTCGGGATCCACCGTGGTCAGCACGCCGTCGGGGCGCATGCCGTGCAGGAGGTGGATGCCGGAGACGCCGGTTCCGGTGCCGATCTCGGCGACCGCCTTGGCGTCCGCGGTGGCGGCCAGCAGGCGCAGCGCGGCCCCGGTGCCGGGGGAGACGGAGCGCAGGCCCGCTTCCCTGGACCGGTCGCGGGCCCATCGCAGAGCGTCGTCCTCGGCGACAAACGCGTCGGCGAACGCCCAGCTCGTCTGCCGGTTGCCGGTAATGACCCTCTCCTGTCCCCATAGTTGGCGCAACGGTGACTGTATCCGCTGACGTCGGGAACCCGCAGATGGGACCGGGCGTTGTGAGGGGTGGAGGCGGGACGAGAAGGGCGGCGGCGGGCAGATCGGCGGCCGGGACCGCTCCGGGGGCCTAAGTCCTGCGTAAAGATACTGCAAAAATGCTTATCCGGAGCTGACAGAGGGGGTGGCTATGGTAGGGACTCCACTGGACACCACCAGAGCCGACAGGGGAGGTGCGGCTGCGCCTGTGGATCGTGGGGGCGTGCTGAGACGCCTCTTCTGGTCGGCGGGTGAGCCGAAATCCGTGACCTACATTGCTGACCGCTTCCACACCGCCGACGCCGCAACCACCGCGACCTTCGCCGCCGATGCGGGCTCCCAGGCGTGGACCCCTCCCTCGTGGGAGGAGATCGTCAGCACGCACAGCGCGCGGGTCTACCGCCTTGCCTACCGTCTGACGGGGAACCAGCACGACGCCGAGGACCTGACCCAAGAGGTCTTCGTCCGCGTCTTCCGCTCGCTCTCCACGTACACGCCCGGCACGTTCGAGGGCTGGCTCCACCGGATCACGACGAACCTGTTCCTGGACATGGTCCGCCGCAAGCAGCGGATCCGCTTCGACGCGCTCGCCGACGACGCCGCCGAGCGGCTGCCGAGCCGCGAGCCGTCCCCGCAGCAGGTGCTGCACGACACCCACTTCGACGCGGACGTCCAGCAGGCGCTGGACACCCTCGCGCCCGAGTTCCGCGCGGCCGTGGTGCTGTGCGACATCGAGGGCCTGTCGTACGAGGAGATCGCCGCCACGCTCGGCGTGAAGCTCGGCACCGTGCGCAGCCGCATCCACCGGGGCCGTTCGCACCTGCGCAAGGCGCTCAAGCACCGGTCTCCCGAGGCCCGTGCCGAGCAGCGCGCCCTGGCGGGCGTGTCGATGGGCGCCCCCGGCGCCGGGGGAGAGGGCGGAGCCGAGTGAGCGGAGTCAGTCCGTCCCCTGCCGAACAGCACCTGGGCGACCGGCTTGCCGCCCTGGTGGACGGGGAGCTGAAGCACGACGCGCGGGAGCGGGTCCTGGCCCACCTGGCGACGTGTGCCAAGTGCAAGGCCGAGGCCGATGCCCAGCGCCGCCTGAAGACCATGTTCGTCGAGAGCGCGCCGCCGCCGCTGTCCGCAGGACTGCTGGCGCGGCTGCAAGGGCTGCCCGGCGGCGGTCCTGACGGCCGGTCCGGCCCCCCGGGTCCACCGGGCCCGGGACCGACGGCGGCCGACCCCTTCGAGGCCTTCGCGTACGGGCTGCACGCGGCCGCCCGGCCGCAGCAGCAGGGCTTCCGCATCCACGAGGTGGGCCGACCGCGCCGCCGGTTCGCCTTCGTCGCGGCCGGAGCCGTGTCGCTGGCCGCGCTCGCGCTGGGCGGCGGGCTGCCGCAGGAGGCCGCGGACCCGAACGTCCGGGGGGATTCCCCGGCTCCCGCTTCCAGGCCCGGCCCCGCGCTGCCCGCGGCCGACGCGGCGGTGCGCGAGCGGATGCCCACGCCCGCAGCCGTCCCGAGCCTCCTGTCCACCGCGGCGACCCCGCTGCCGCCCGTGCACCCCACCCCGGCGAGCCCGGCCCGTCCGGTCTCCCTGCTGCGCTGACCCCGTAGCTGGTTGAATCTGTGGCACATGCGCATAGGTACGCGGGGAGCGCCCATGGCCGACAGGCAGCAGACCGATCCGGCTCCACAGTGGTGGAGCCGGCCCGAGGGCACGGCTGACGGCCGCCCCGATGGAGTGCCCTCCCCGCGGCCTGGAGCCGGGGACAGGACGGGGCAGGAGGCGTGGCCGGAGTCCGGAGCCGAGGACGGCCTCCCGGCCTCCGGGGGCGCCGTCCCGGACGGGGCGGCGCCGGCCCGCGAGGTGCGGTACGACCCCTGGGGCGGGCAGCCGCTGCAGGTCGTGGACCGCGGCAGGGAACGGCGCGGCTTCCGGCTGTGGCAGGTGGCGGCCCTCAGCGCCGGAACCGCCCTGCTCGCCGGCGGGATCGGCGGCTACGTCGGTGTGCTCGCGGAGCGGCAGAGCAGCACGCGGCTGGAACTCCCCCAGGCCGCGGTCGCGGACAAGGGCCGGGCGCCCGGGAGCGTGGCCGGGATCGCGGCCACCGCGCTGCCCGGGGTGGTGACCCTGCACGTGCGGGGCGAGAAGGGCAGCGGCACGGGCACCGGCTTCGTCCTCGACGAGCAGGGCCACATCCTGACCAACAACCACGTGGTCGCCGACTCCAAGGAGATAGCGGTCACCTTCAGCACCGGCGAGAGCGTCACCGCCGAGCTGGTCGGCCGCGACTCCGGGTACGACCTGGCCGTGGTCAAGGTCAGCGGCGTACGGGGCCTGAGGCCGCTGAGCCTGGGCAACTCCGAGAACGTGCAGGTCGGCGACCCGGTGGTGGCCATCGGCGCACCCTTCGACCTCTCGAACACCGTCACCTCCGGCATCATCAGCGCCACCGGCCGGCCCGTCACCGCGGGCGGCGACAAGGGCGACGGCAGCGACATCAGCTACGTCGACGCCCTGCAGACGGACGCCCCCATCAACCCCGGGAACTCCGGCGGCCCCCTCCTCGACGCCAAGGCCCACGTGGTCGGCATCAACAGCGCGATCCGCGGAGCCGACAAGGACGATCCCACCCGCCAGGGCGGCTCCATCGGGCTCGGCTTCGCCATCCCCATCAACCAGGGCAAGCGCGTAGCCGAGGAACTCATCCGCACCGGCCGCGCCACGCACCCCGTCATCGGGGTCACCCTCGACATGGACTACACGGGCGACGGAGCCCGGGTCGGGGACAAGGGCGAGGACGGCAAGCCGTCCGTGGTCACCGACGGGCCGGGCGCGCGCGCCGGGATCAAGGCCGGCGACGTGATCACCAAGGTGGACGGCCAGCGGGTCCGCGGCGGAGACGAGCTGATCATCAAGATCCGGGCGCACCGCCCGGGCGATCCGCTGACCCTCACCGTGCTGCGCGAGGGCAGGGAACGCACGCTCCAGGTGGTCCTCGGATCGGCGAACGGATCATGAGCGCGGGGTGACGGCCGGGTCACCTCCCGGACGAAGTCTGGGGGTGAAACGGCCACGGAGCGGCCCGCAGGTATGGGTGCGAGGACAAGGCCGGGTACCGTGTGTCCGGGCCCGAAGTGATACAGAGCCGAGGAGCGGCAAGGTGTTCAACGACATAGGCGCACTCGAACTCGTCACGATCGTGGTGCTCGCCATTCTCGTTTTCGGCCCGGACAAGCTGCCCAAGGTCATTCAGGACGTGACGGGCGTCATCCGGAAGATCCGTGCGTTCTCGGACAGTGCGAAGCAGGACATCCGCTCCGAACTCGGCCCGGAATTCAAGGACTTCGAGTTCGAGGACCTGAATCCGAAGACGTTCATCCGCAAGCAGCTGACCGAGAACGAGGACCTCAAGGAGATCCGCAGCAGCTTCGATCTCCGCAAGGAGCTGAACGACGTCGCCGACGCCGTGAACAGCGACGAGGCCACCCCCGCGGCGGCCTCCCCGTCGGCCGCCACGCCCATCGGCACCGGCCCGGATCTGCTGAAGAAGCCCGTCTCCCCGGCCCCGGAACAGCGCTCGCGCTTCGACGCCGACGCCACGTGACACGCGGCCTGCCCGGCGATCCGCGGTCGGGTGGCTATCCTCCATCTGTTGTCCGGACCCAGGACGCCCGAGGGAGGGGGTCCCCCCAGCCCAGCGAGGGGGAGGGCCGTTCCGGACCCCACGGAACGAGAGGCCGCTCAGATGGAGACGACGAGCAGTAGCCGGGTCGGGGCGCAGACCGCCGAGGCACCCGCCACCGCCGCCGCAGCCGCACAGGAACCGCAGACCGACGCGGTGACCGGCGCGCAGACCGACACACAGCCGCAGGAGGCCGCCGCACCCGTGCCGGCCGCCCGGCGGACGGCCGAGGGCTTCCTGGCCGCAGACTTCCCCTGGTACGGGCTGGACGGGGCCTTCAGCGGCCACCGCTGGCTGATGCAGGTCGGCACCGCCGCCGACGGGACCGTGGAGCACGGCTCCACCGGTCACGGCGACGAGCCGTCCGCCCGGGGCGAGATCGCCACCGGCGAGAAGGAACGCTTCGCGGTGGTCATCACCGTGGCGAGCAACCCGCTGCGCCGCAGCGGCGACGGCACCGGCGTCCTGGAGGCCACCTCGGTCTCCTCGGCGGCCTGGCTGGCCGGCTCCGGGCTGCTGGCCTACAGCTGGCCCGGGCAGATGGACCACTCCCTGCGCGACGACTGGCTCGACCAGCAGACCGAGGCCGCGTGGGAGCTCGCGGACGACCTCGCCGGGGAGGACTGGTCGACGCTGTCGCTGCCGGTCGACGGGGAGCCGACGCCGTTCCACTACCGGGAGTCGGAGTTCGGCTGGGTGCTCGCGGGTTCCACCGGGAGCGGGGTGCACCTGGGGGCGTACGGGCGGGGGATGAGCGCGTACGGGCTCGGGTTCTCGGCGATCGCGGACCTCGGCACGTACGAGTAGCGGGCAGGCGGGTACGGGAAAGGGCACCGCCGGTCGGCGGCGCCCTTTTCACGCCGCGCGGCCCGTGCGGGCCGCGGTCGGCTAGAACTTGTTCCGGGGAGTGATGCCCAGGGACATGCCCGAGAGGCCGCGGCTGCGGCCGCCGAGCTTGCCGGCGATGGCGCGCAGGGCCGCGCCGGCCGGGGAGTCCGGGTCGGACAGGACGACCGGCTTGCCCTCGTCGCCGCCCTCGCGCAGGCGGACGTCGATCGGGATCGAGCCCAGCACCGGCACCGTCGCGCCGACCGTCTTGGTCAGCCCGTCGGCGACCCTCTGGCCACCGCCCGAGCCGAAGACGTCCACCATCTCGTCGCAGTGCGGGCACGGCAGGCCCGACATGTTCTCGACGACGCCGACGATCTTCTGGTGGGTCTGCACGGCGATCGAGCCGGCCCGCTCCGCGACCTCGGCCGCGGCCTGCTGCGGGGTGGTGACGACCAGGATCTCGGCGTTCGGCACCAGCTGGGCCACCGAGATCGCGATGTCACCGGTGCCCGGCGGCAGGTCCAGCAGCAGGACGTCCAGGTCGCCCCAGAACACGTCCGCCAGGAACTGCTGCAGCGCGCGGTGCAGCATCGGGCCGCGCCACACCACCGGGGCGTTGCCCGGGGTGAACATGCCGATGGAGATGACCTTCACGCCGTGCGCCGACGGCGGCATGATCATGTTCTCGACCTGGGTGGGACGGCCGTCCACGCCCAGCATGCGCGGCACGCTGTGGCCGTAGATGTCGGCGTCGACCACGCCGACCTTCAGGCCGTCGGCCGCCATGGCCGCGGCCAGGTTGACCGTGACCGAGGACTTGCCGACACCGCCCTTGCCGGACGCGACCGCGTACACGCGGGTCAGCGAGCCCGGCTTGGCGAAGGGCACCTCGCGCTCGGCGGTGCCGCCGCGCAGGGTGGCGGCCAGGTCCTTGCGCTGCTCGTCGCTCATCACGTCGAGGGAGACGGCGACGGAGGTGACGCCCGCGACCTTCTCGACGGCCTCGGTGACGTTCTTGGTGATGGTCTCGCGCATGGGGCAGCCCGACACCGTGAGGTAGACCGTGACGGCGACCGCGCCGCCGTCGCCGATCTCCACCGATTTGACCATGCCGAGCTCGGTGATCGGCCGGTGGATCTCGGGGTCGTTCACCGTCGCCAGAGCGTCCAGGATCGCGTCCTGCTCAGGCACGGCGGCGGAGCTTGTGTCGGTAGCCATGCCCCGATGGTACGGCTCGGTAGCAGGGCTCGGGAAAGCCCGTCAGCGGTCGCCTTCATCACGTTCCGCCGGGAATAGGCGCCGCTCGTCCATCTCCTTGATCAGGTCCTGGAACTCGGACCTGATCCAGTCGCGCGTGGCGACCTCGCCCAGGCCCATGCGCAGGGCCGCGACCTCGCGGGTCAGGTACTCCGTGTCGGCGATGGACCGCTCGTTCTGCTTGCGGTCCTGCTCCAGGTTGACCCGGTCGCGGTCGTCCTGCCGGTTCTGCGCGAGCAGGATCAGCGGAGCGGCATAGGACGCCTGGAGCGACAGCATCAGCGTCAGGAAGATGAACGGGTACGGGTCGAACCGCAGGCCGTCCGGCGCGAAGATGTTCCACAGCACCCAGACGATGACGACCAGGGTCATCCAGACGATGAACCGGCCCGTGCCCAGGAACCGCGCCACCCGCTCCGACAGCCGCCCGAAGGCCTCCGGGTCGTACTCGGGCAGCAGCGACCGGCGCGGCGCCCGCGGCAGGTCCAGGCGCACCCGCGAGCGCGTCAGCGCGCTCGAACCGGTGCTCGCCGCCTTCGCCGCGCGCTCGCCGGAACGTTCCGCCGCGTCCGCCGCCAGCCCGTGTTCGCGGGCCTGCATCCGCGCCTGCTCGCGCCGCTCCCGGATCTGCTCGCGGCGCCGCTCGCGCGCCTGCTCGCCCCGCCCTCGGTCGAAGCGTCCTCGCTCAGCGGCCACCCAGGGCCTCCTCGGAATGGAAGTCCGTCTCCCGCCAGTCGTCCGGCAGCAGGTGGTCCAGCACGTCGTCCACGGTCACCGCGCCCAGCAGGGAGCCGCCCTCGTCGACCACCGGCACGGCCACCATGTTGTAGGCGGCCAGGTGCGTGGTCACCGCGGGCAGCGAGGCGTTCGGCCGCAGCGGCGGCAGGTCCGTGTCCACGATCGAGCTGACCAGTGTGAACGGGGGGTCCCGCAGCAGCCGCTGGAAGTGCACCGTGCCCAGGTACTTGCCCGTCGGGGTCTCGTCCGGAGGCCGGCACACGTACACCTGCGCCGCCAGGGCCGGTGACAGGTCCGCCTGCCGTACGCGGGCCAGGGCGTCCGCGACCGTCGCGTCCGGCCGCAGCACGATCGGCTCGGTGGTCATCAGACCGCCGGCGGTGTTCTCCTCGTAGGACAGCAGACGGCGCACGTCGGCCGCGTCGTCCGGCTGCATCAGCGTCAGCAGCCGCTCCTTGTCGTCCTCCGGCAGCTCGGAGAGCAGGTCGGCCGCGTCGTCCGGGTCCATCGCCTCCAGGACGTCGGCGGCGCGCTCCTCCTTCAGCTTGCCGAGGATCTCCACCTGCTCGTCCTCGGGCAGCTCCTCCATGACGTCCGCGAGCCGGTCGTCGTCGAGGGCGCTGGCCACCTCGGCGCGCCGCTTCGGCGTCAGGTGGTGGAGCACGTTCGCCACGTCGGCCGGGCGCATCTGCTCGAAGGTGGCGACCAGGTTCTCGGCGCCCTGCCCGTGCTCCTCCAGCGAGAAGCCCGTCACCGCCGACCACTCCACCGTCAGCGTCTCGCCCCGCCGGCGCAGCGCCCCCGACTTGCCCTTCCGTACGAAGATCCGGTCGATCTCCCAGTCGCGGCGGGCCGGCAGCTGCTGGATGGCCACGTCCAGGACGGTGACCTCCTCGCCGCTGCCGACCAGCGTCACGCGGCGGTCCAGCAGTTCGCCCAGGACCAGCCGCTCGGTGGGGCGCTGCTCGAAGCGCCGCATGTTGACGACACCGGTGGTGATGACCTGCCCGGACTCCACGCCCGTGACGCGGGTCATCGGCAGGAAGATCCGGCGCCGGCTGACCACCTCGACGACCAGGCCCAGCAGCCGTGGCGGGCGGCCGCCTACGCGCAGCATCGCGACGAGGTCGCGGACCCGGCCGACCTGGTCCCCGTTGGGATCGAAGACGGGCACACCCGACAGATGCGAGACGAAGATCCGCGGGGCGCCTGCAACCATCCGAGCGCCTCCTAGTGCGTCGATCAAGAGTCGTGCCGCCCCTCAGGCTAGCCCGTGCCGCGAGGAAGCGTCCTGGTGGGCGGTCCGCCCGGGGCCCGGCGGGTTCCGACCCCCTCACCTGGGGCGCGGTCGCGGGCGGCGGCGTACGGGCGGGTACGCTGCCTGCGGCTCGCAGACGTACGCTGCCTGCTGCCCGCAGACGACCGACGAGAGGCACCTGCACGTGACCGCCTACTTCCCTGCCGCGCGGCTGCGCCGGGCCGCCTTCATCGGTGTCTTGTGCGCGGGTCTCGCCGTCACCGGTACGGGCTGCGGGGAGGACCCCGACGAGGGCACGAACGGCGTCGGCAAGCTCTCCGCCGACAAGATCGAGGCGAAGGCGAAGGCGGCCGCCACGGAGGCCGACTCGGTGCACCTGTCCGGCACGCTGGTGAGCGGCGGCAAGTCCTTCACCCTCGACATGCGGCTGAAGTCGGACGGCGGCTCCGGCGAGGTGAAGTCGAAGGACGACACCTTCCAGCTGCTGCGCGTGGGCGAGCAGCTGTACCTGAAGGCGAGCGCGGCGTTCTGGGGCCAGTCCGACTCGGCCGGCAAACTCGGCGACAAGTACGTGAAGGTGCCCGAGGGCGACCCCTCGTACAAGCAGTTCCGCGGCTTCACCGACATGGACGTGCTGCTGGACGGGCTGCTCGGACTGGAGGGCAAGCTCGCCAAGGGCTCGTACACCAAGGTCGGGCACACCCGCGCGGTCCAGGTCACCGCGGACGAGGGCAAGGGCGGAAAGCTCTCGGTGTCCCTGGAGGGGACCCCGTACCCGCTGCTCATGGAGCGCGCGGGCGGCGCCGGCCGGGTGGAACTCGCCGAGTGGGGCAAAACCTTCCCTCTCGACCCGCCCGCGCAGGATCAGACGGTCGACTACGGCACCCAGCTGCCGACGACGAAGGGCCAGAGCGGCGAGCCCGCCCCGGCCCCCTCCAAGGGCTCCGGCCAGGGCGCGAACCCCACCAAGCCTTGAGGCGCCCCCGGGACCCCACCGTCCTCGAGAAGGGCACAACCCCCCTGAGGAGGACGGCAGCGGAGGAGAGTGACGGCAATGTGGCCGTCGGCAGGGCGGCGGGGTGGTCCGCCGGAACGCCCTAACCCCGGGCGGACTTCTTGCGCTTGAGCAGGAGCTTCGGCAGGTGCGCCGGGATCGGGCGGCGGGTGATCGCCGGGGACGCGAGCGGGGCCGCGGCCAGCGAGCCGCCGGGGAGGGCGGAGAGCGCCTCCGGCTCCAGGCGGAGCAGTCGGCACTCCCGAGCCCACCGCTCCGTCATGTCCTCGGAGTCGGGCGCGTTCAGCCGCTTGCCCTTGAGCTCGGCCACCGCCGCCGCCCACTCCTCGCCGCGCGGCGGGAGCTCGCGCACGGTCGCCGTCCAGGCCACCAGCCGGCCGCCCTTGTCCTTGCTCCGCACGGTCACCTCGGCGGCCGCGCCGTCCGCGAGCCCCGGGAACGGCTGCTCGCCGGGCCCGTCGCCCAGGACATGGGCCGCGCCGTCCACCCAGGCGTGCCACAGGGCGCGGTCGGCCCCGGCGCCGCGGACCCAGATCAGGCCGGACTTCTTGGTGGCCTCCTCGACGAGGGCCAGGTCGAGCGTGCTGAGAGTCATGCGGACAGGGTAGGGGGTCCCTCCGCGCGCCCTACAGCCAGCCGTGGCGGCGCAGCGCGCGGTGGATGGTGAAGCAGGAGGCGGCGATCGCGGCCATCACCATCGGGTAGCCGTAGCGCCAGTGGAGCTCCGGCATGTGCTCGAAGTTCATCCCGTACACCCCGCAGATCATCGTCGGCACGGCGATGATCGCCGCCCAGGAGGTGATCTTGCGCATGTCCTCGTTCTGGGCGACCGTCGCCTGCGCGAGGTTGGCCTGCAGGATGGAGTTCAGCAGCTCGTCGAAGCCCATCACCTGCTCGTGCACCCGTGCCAGGTGGTCGGCGACGTCCCGGAAGTACTTCTGGATGTCCGGGTCCACCAGCCGCATCGGCCGCTCGCTCAGCAGCTCCATCGGGCGCAGCAGCGGCGAGACCGCCCGCTTGAACTCCAGTACCTCGCGCTTGAGCTGGTAGATGCGGCCCGCGTCGCCGCCGCGCGTACTGCCCTTGGCGGGGGCGGCGAACACGTCGCTCTCCACCTCGTCGATGTCGTCCTGTACCGCCGCCGCGACCGCGATGTACCCGTCGACGACGTGGTCGGCGATGGAGTGCAGGACCGACGAGGGGCCCTTGGCGAGGAGGTCGGGGTCGTCCTGGAGCCGGTGGCGCAGCCCCTTGAGGGAACCCTGGCCACCGTGCCGCACGGTGATGACGAAGTCGGGGCCGGTGAAGCACATCACCTCGCCGGTCTCCACGACCTCGCTGGTGGCGGTCAGTTCGGCGTGCTCGACGTAATGGATCGTCTTGAAGACGGTGAAGAGCGTGTCGTCGTAGCGCTCCAGCTTCGGCCGCTGGTGCGCGTGCACCGCGTCCTCCACGGCCAGCGGGTGCAGCCCGAAGGTGGCGGCGATCCCCGCGAACTCGGCCTCGGTCGGCTCGTGCAGGCCGATCCAGGCGAAACCGCCGTCCTCGCGGACCCGGCGGATCGCCTCACGGGGCGTCAGACACGCCGGCCCCAGCATCCGTCGGCCGTCGCGGTACACGGCGCAGTCGACCACCGCACTGCTCGCCGACGGGTCACGGGTGGTGTCATAGCCGGGCTGGGCGGGGGTGGACTTGCGCAGTGACGGGCGGACGGCCGCACGCAGGTAGGGCAGCATCGACATGGCAGGCTCCTTCGCACGCACGGCTGCGGACCGTACGGGTGGGAGACCCTCCACGACCGCGGGCGGGCAGGCCCGGGCACGGGGGAGGGAACAGGACGGGAGGACAAAGTTCTGCCGTCGCTCTTCTACTGATCAGGAGATCAGACGGGGCGGGAAGCACCCGTCACAGAAGCGGAAGAGCGATTGGTACTGCACGATCGACTTCGATCCATTGCAGCCCCACCTCCTCCGGCCGGTCCCCCGTGGGGGAGGTCCTGTCTCCGGGGTGCCAGGCATGCTTCGGCATGCGGCCCCGAACAGCTGTCAACACTATCAGCCGACGGATGGTCAAGACCCGCCCTTTACCCGCCTGATACGAGTTCTATGCTCGCTCCATGGCAGAAATTCTGGCCCTCGTCGAAGCCCGGCTGCGTTCCGCGTTCGGTGAACCCGACGCACGCGCCGCCGTCACCTTCCTGGGCACCGACCGCATCGAGGTACTCCGTTTCGCCGAGGGCGACCTCGTGCGGTACGCGACCCTGGGGATGTCCGCACACCCGATGACCGATCCGACCGCCGTGGTCGCCGACCCCGTACGGGGCCCGCGCGCCGAGCTCGTGCTGACCGTACGGGGAGGGCTGGCGCCCACCGACAAACTGCTCCGGCCGCTCGCGGTACTGGCCGCGTCCCCGCAGGTCGAGGGGCTGATCGTGGCCGCCGGCGCCTCGCTGGACGTGGGCGGGCCGCTCTGGGACGGGGCGCCCTTCAGCTCCGTCCTCGTCGCGGAACCCGGGGGACTGGTGGAGGACCTGGTGCTCGACGAGCCCATGGATCCCGTGCAGTTCCTGCCCCTGCTGCCCATGACGGCGAACGAGGCCGCCTGGAAGCGGGTGCACGGCGCGGCCGCCCTCCAGGAGCGATGGCTCGCGCGCGGAACGGACCTGCGGGATCCTTTGCGTACCGCTGTCGCACTGGACTGACGGCCCGGACGGGTGAGCGCGCCTTGACTGGCGGCCGGGCGGGGAGGAGCGTGGCTTCCTATGAGGGGTGAACCAAGTTGCCCGAAGTGCGGTGGCCGGGTCAGGGCGCCCGGACTCTTCTCCGACTCCTGGCAGTGCGCGCTGCACGGCGCTGTCCACCCCCTGCAACCCGTCATCCCGCCCAGTGTCGAAGGCCTGGGCGTCGTCGTGCACCGGTCCCGGGTTCCGGTGTGGATGCCCTGGCCGCTGCCGGTGGGGTGGCTGTTCACGGGGATCGCGTCCGCCGGTGACGACCGCAGCGGAGGCCGGGCGACGGCCGTGGCCTGTTCGGGCCCCGGTCCGCTGGGGGGCATCGGCGAGCTGGTGCTGGTCGCCGAGGAGCTGGGCGTGGGCCTCGGCACGCGGTACGCGGGGCTCGACGGACCCGACCCCGGCCCCTACATCGACGTCTCGTCACCGCCCCACGCCAAGGTCGTCGCCGCGGGCCGCCCGACCCCGCTGTGGCACCTGAACGGATCCCCCGACGACCGGGCCGTCTTCGCGGGGGAGGCGAGGGGCCTGTGGCTCTGGGCCATCGTCTGGCCGGAGCAGACCGGCCTCCTCATGTACGACGAGCTCGTCCTCACCGATCTCCGCGACGCGGGAGCGGAGGTCGAGCTCCTTCCATGCGGGGCCCTGAGCCCCCGCATCCTCTCCTCTTGACGCCCCGCTCGCGCGGCTCGGCGCCAGGGCGCCTCACCGCCACGCCGCGGAGCGGCTGATGTCACGTCGCGCCGCTGCGGCGGACTCCGTCCGCCGGTCCGCGCGGGCTGAATCGGGGAAATGGGGGCGGTATCCTGGACTGTCCCCTCGTCCGCCCGTGAACCCTGGAGTCCGGCTGTGCGCATCGACCTGCACGCCCACTCCACGGCCTCCGACGGTACGGACACCCCCGCCGAGCTCGTGCGCAACGCCGCCGCCGCGGGGCTCGACGTGGTCGCACTGACCGACCACGACACCGTGGGCGGATACGGCGAGGCCCTCGCGGCCCTTCCCGCCGGACTGACCCTGGTGACCGGGGCCGAGCTGTCCTGCCGGCTCGACGGGATCGGCGTGCACATGCTCGCGTACCTCTTCGACCCCGAGGAGCCCGAGCTCGCCCGCGAACGGGAACTCGTCAGGGACGACCGCACCCCGCGCGCCCGGACCATGGTGGACAAGCTGCAGGCGCTCGGCGTCGACGTCACCTGGGAGCAGGTGGCCCGGATCGCCGGCGAGGGCTCGGTCGGTCGGCCGCACGTCGCCACCGCCCTGGTCGAGCTGGGCGTCGTGCCCACCGTCTCGGACGCCTTCACGTCCGACTGGCTCGCCGACGGTGGCCGCGCGTACGCCGAGAAGCACGAGCTCGACCCCTTCGACGCGATCCGCCTGGTCAAGGCGGCCGGCGGCGTCACCGTCTTCGCGCACCCCGCCGCCGTCAAGCGCGGCCGGTGCGTGCCCGAGTCCGCGATAGCCGAGCTGGCGGCCGCGGGCCTGGACGGCATCGAGGTGGACCACATGGACCACGACGCCGGCACCCGCGCACGGCTGCGCGGCCTGGCGGCCGACCTCGCACTGCTGACCACCGGGTCCAGCGACTACCACGGCAGCCGCAAGACCTGCCGCCTCGGGGAGTACACGACCGACCCCGAGATCTACGGCGAGATCACGCGCCGCGCGACCGGGGCCTTCCCGGTGCCCGGCGCCGGCGGACGCGCGCGCTGACCGGCCCCTCCCGGCCCGCTCCACCCGTCCCACGCCCTTTTCTTCGCGACACCCCTCTCTCCTGCAAGGCATCACTGTGTTTGATTTCGCCGTCTTCGGATCCCTTTTTCTCACGCTTTTTGTGATTATGGACCCTCCGGGGATCACGCCGATCTTCCTCGCCCTGACCTCCGGGCGCCCCGTCAAGGTGCAGCGCCGCATGGCCTGGCAGGCCGTCTGCGTGGCCTTCGGCGTCATCGCGGTCTTCGGCCTCAGCGGCCAGCAGATCCTGGACTACCTGCACGTCTCCGTCCCGGCACTGATGATCGCCGGTGGTCTGCTTCTCCTGCTCATCGCGCTGGACCTGCTCACCGGCAAGATGGACGAGCCGAAGCAGACCAAGGACGTGAACGTCGCCCTGGTCCCGCTGGGCATGCCGCTGCTGGCCGGTCCCGGTGCGATCGTGTCCGTCATCCTGGCCGTGCAGAAGGCGGACGGGCCCGCCGGCCAGGTCTCCGTCTGGGCCGCGATCATCGCCATGCACGTCGTGTTGTGGATCACCATGCGCTACTCGCTCGTGATCATCCGGGTCATCAAGGACGGCGGCGTCGTCCTCGTGACGCGGCTCGCGGGCATGATGCTCTCGGCGATCGCCGTCCAGCAGATCATCAACGGCGTGCTCCAGGTCGTACAGGGCTCCTGACCCGACGGCCCGCGCATGCGAACGCCCCCGCACCGGGATCGGTGCGGGGGCGCGTACGTTTTCGTGCGAGCGTCAGGAGGACGCACTCCCGGCCGGTCGGATCAGAATGCGCTGGCCCACCGATGCGGCCTGCTGCACGATCCGGTTGACGGAGGCCGCGTCCACGACGGTGCTGTCCACGGCGGATCCGTCGACGTCGTCCAGGCGCAGAATCTCGAAGCGCATGGGGCTTCTCCCTTCGTCAGTGTTTCTCCTTGCACCGGTCCAACGAAGTGTAGGCCGCAATCATTCCCTACGCTAAGGAAATTTTTTGACTGGCTAAGTATCAGCCGGTGCAGCCGTCCCAGAAGGAGGCCAGCGCGGCGGCCGTGACGGCCGGATCCTCGGCGTTCGGGGAGTGCCCCGTCCCGGGGACGACCACCCGCTCGGCGCCGAGGCGCCGGGCCATCTCGTCCATCAGCGGGACCGGCCACGCGTCGTCGACGGCTCCGGACAGGACCAGCTTCGGCAGTCCGGTCCGGCTCAGCTCCGCCACCCGGTCGGGCTCGGAGATCAGCACCCGGCCCGTGACGATCAACTGCTCGGGAACGGTCGCCACCCACCGCCCGCGCAGGAACTCCGCCAGCTCGGCGGAGTCCGCCGCCGCGTCCTGCGGGTCGTAGGCGCGCATCGCCGCCCAGATGGCGGGCATGTCCCCGCCCATCGCCTCCAGGGCCGCCACCAGCAGCTTCGTACGCGCCTGCTGCTCCTCGGTGATCGCGGCCGGCCCGCTGCTCAGCAGGGTGAGCGAGGCGAAGGGAGAGGGGTCGCGCAGCACCGCGGCGCGCGAGATCAGCCCGCCGAGGGAGTGGCCGACCAGGTGCACGCGGTCAGCTCCCAGAGCGCAGGTCTGCGCGAGCACGTCCTGCGCCAGCTCCTCCAGGGCGTACGCCTGCTCCTCGCGCGGGCCCGGCGTCTCGTGCTGGCCGCGCCCGTCGACGGCGACCACCCGGTACCCGGCAGCGGCCAGCGGCTCCAGGAGGCCGATGAAGTCCTCCTTGCTGCCCGTGAAACCGGGGACCAGCAGGGCGGTGCCGCGGACGGGCTCACCGGCTTCGTGCACGGCGAACACGCCGCGGTCGGTGGTGAGGCGGTGCGCACGGGCGGCGGGGGGCAGGGTGAGGTGCGGCGGCTTGCTCATGGGCCAGAGGTTACCGGCCCGTAGATTCCCGGCGCAGCCTCCCCCGGACGCCCCCGGGTACGCCGACGGCCCCGGCCCCCTCGGAAGGGGTACGGGGCCGTCGGTGCGGTGCTCGGGCGCTTACGCCTCCGGGGCGGCCGCGACCTTGCGGGTGCGGGTGCGCTTCGGCTTCGCCGGCGCCTCCTCGGCCACGGCGGCCGCCTCGGCGACCGGAGCGGCCTCGGCGACCTTGCGCGTACGGGTGCGCTTCGGCTTGACCGGAGCCTCCTCCGCCACCGCGACGGCGGCGGCCTCGGCGACCGGAGCGGCGTCCGCGACCTTGCGGGTGCGGGTGCGCTTCGGCTTGACCGGCGCCTCCTCGGCCACGGCGGTGACCTCGGCGACCGGGGTCACCGGGGCGGCCGCGACCTTGCGGGTGCGCCGCGCCTTCACCGGCTCCACGGGCGGAGCCATCTGGAAGTCCGGCTCCGGTGCGCTCTCCACGACCTTGCGCGGGCGCCGTGCCCGGACGGGCGCGGGCTCGACGGGCGGGGCCATCTGGAAGTCCGGCTCCGGGGCGCTCTCCACGACCTTGCGCGGGCGCCGTGCCCGGACGGGCGCGGGCTCGACGGGCGGGGCCATCTGGAAGTCCGGCTCCGGGGCGCTCTCCACGACCTTGCGGGTGCGGGTGCGCCGCGGCTTGGCCGGGGCCTCCTCGGCGACCGGGGTCACCGCGGCCACGGGAGCCTCGGCCACCGCGACCGGTGCGGCCTGAGCGGTCTCCACGGCCTGAGCCGGCACCGCGCCCACACGGGTGCGGCGGCGGCGCGGCCTGCGCGGCTCGTCGGCGGCCGGAGCCGTCGGCGCGTCCACCACGGGGGTGACGGCGGCGGCCTCGGCGCCCTCGGCGAGCTCCGTACCGCCACGGGTACGGCGGCGCTGACGCGGCGTACGGGTGCGCGCGGGGCGCTCCTCGGTCACCACGGCGGCGGCGGCCGGACCGGAGCGTCCGCCACGGCCACCGCGGCCGCCGGTCTCGCCCAGGTCTTCCAGGTTCTCGGCCTTGAGGCCGGCCCGCGTGCGCTCGGCGCGCGGCAGGATGCCCTTGGTGCCGGCCGGGATGTTCAGCTGCTCGAACAGGTGCGGGGACGTGGAGTACGTCTCCACCGGGTCGTGGAAGTCCAGCTCCAGCGCCTTGTTGATCAGCTGCCAGCGCGGGATGTCGTCCCAGTCGACCAGGGTGACGGCGATGCCCTTGTTGCCCGCGCGGCCGGTGCGGCCCACGCGGTGCAGGAAGGTCTTCTCGTCCTCCGGCGTCTGGTAGTTGATGACGTGGGTGACGCCCTCGACGTCGATGCCGCGCGCGGCGACGTCGGTGCACACCAGCACGTCGACCTTGCCGTTGCGGAACGCACGCAGGGCCTGCTCGCGCGCGCCCTGGCCCAGGTCGCCGTGGACGGCGCCCGAGGCGAAGCCGCGCTTCTCCAGCTGCTCGGCGATGTCGGCCGCCGTGCGCTTGGTGCGGCAGAAGATCATGGCCAGGCCGCGGCCCTCGGCCTGCAGGATCCGGGAGACGAGCTCCGGCTTGTCCATGTTGTGCGCACGGAAGACGTGCTGCGTGGTGTTGGCGACGGTAGCGCCCTCGCCGTCCTCGGAGACGGCGCGGATGTGCGTGGGCTGCGTCATGTACCGGCGGGCCAGGCCGATGACCGCGCCCGGCATGGTCGCCGAGAACAGCATGGTCTGACGCTTCGGCGGCAGGTAGCTCATGATCCGCTCGACGTCGGGCAGGAAGCCCAGGTCGAGCATCTCGTCGGCCTCGTCCAGGACGAGCGCCTTGATGTGCGAGAGGTCGAGCTTCTTCTGGCCGGCCAGGTCGAGCAGGCGGCCCGGGGTGCCGACGATGATGTCGACGCCCTTCTTGAGCGCCTCGACCTGGGGCTCGTACGCGCGGCCGCCGTATATGGCGAGGACGCGGACGTTGCGGACCTTGCCCGCGGTCAGGAGGTCGTTGGTGACCTGGGTGCACAGCTCGCGGGTGGGAACCACCACGAGGGCCTGTGGGGCGTCGGTCAGCTGCTCGGCCTTGGCCCGGCCCGCCTCGACGTCCGCGGGGACGGTGACCCGCTCCAGCAGGGGAAGGCCGAAACCGAGCGTCTTGCCGGTTCCGGTCTTGGCCTGGCCGATGACGTCCGTGCCGGAAAGGGCGACGGGGAGGGTCATCTCCTGGATCGGGAAGGGGGACACAATGCCGACGGCCTCAAGGGCTTCGGCCGTTTCGGGAAGGATCCCGAGGTCTCGGAACGTAGTCAGGGTGCTGCCTCTTCTGTGAGACGCGGCGCGAGGCGGCGAGGGGGGTCGTACCGTGCCGTGCTTGCAGTACTGCTACGTACGAAGCTGCGCGGGACCACTAGCCTTCGCTCAGGCGCATCTGCCGCTGAGGGGGCCCCTCGTAAGAGGCGGTACGCATCAACGTACGCACCACACCGAGGGCGGTCGGTTGGAGCCGATCGGGCCACCGACCGGGCATCCTCATTCGGATGGCCCGCCGAGTATCCGGCAGGCGCATTACCACTGTACCCCGGAATCGCGCAGCTGTGTCGGGTGAATTCACCGGGTAGACGCGTTTAGCTGGACAGGCAGTCAACCGGCATGGTGCCTTGGAGGGCCATTCGGCGGGCTATTGTGCGGAGCATGTCGACCGTAGAAAACGCCTCGCCCGCCGACGACAGCGCGCCCGCCGAACCCGTCGGTATCGCCTCCCAGGACTGGGCGACCGCCTCTGCCTCGCCTCAGTACCGGGCCGCCGTCGTGGACCTGCTCGGCGCGCTCGCGTACGGAGAGCTCGCGGCCTTCGAGCGCCTCGCGGAGGACGCGAAGCTCGCGCCCACCCTGGACGACAAGGCCGAGCTCGCCGCGATGGCCTCCGCCGAGTTCCACCACTTCGAGCGGCTGCGGGACCGGCTCACGGCCATCGAGGTCGAGCCCACCGCCGCCATGCAGCCCTTCGCCAAGGGCGTCGACGACTTCCACCGCCAGACCGCTCCCTCGGACTGGCTGGAGGGCCTGGTCAAGGCGTACGTCGGCGACTCCATCGCCAGTGACTTCTACCGCGAGGTCGCCTCCCACCTGGACAACGACACCCGCGCGCTCGTGCTCGGCGTGCTCGACGACACCGGCCACGGCAACTTCGCCGTCGAGAAGGTGCGCGCCGCGATCGAGGCGGACCCGCGCTGTGGCGGCCGGCTCGCGCTGTGGGCCCGCCGGCTGATGGGCGAGGCCCTCTCGCAGGCCCAGCGCGTGGTCGCGGAGCGCGACGCGCTCTCGACCATGCTGGTCGGCGGCGTCGACGGAATGGCGGCGGGCTTCGACCTGGCGGCCGTCGGCGAGATGTTCACCCGGATCACCAAGGCGCACACCAAGCGGATGGCGGCCCTCGGCCTCGCCGCCTGACCCGACGCCTGTACGCCCCGTACGGCTCCACACGGCTCCATGCACCGGCCCCGGCGCGCATCGTGCGCGCCGGGGCCGGCGTACGTCTGTCAGGGGATCCTCAGCGGCGGGTCCCCGGGACACGGGTCCTCAGCGGTCACCCCTGCGACGGGAGCGAAAACGGAGTCCTGTGCGCGGGCCTGCGGGGCCCGGAGGCCGGACGGAGCAGCAGGGACAGGACCACCGCCGACACCAGCACCCCGCCGACGAAGGTCGCGGTCAGGGTGTTGTGCCCGGGGCCCAGCGCGAAGTGGGTGAGATACGCCCCGAACAGTGCCCCCAGCACCCCACTGACCAGCACCACTCTCGGGGACGGCAGTCGGCGTGCGAGCACTCGGGCGGCTGTTGCGGACAGGGCGAGGCCCAGCAGAGCGGAGCCGAGCACTTCCATCAGCAGCATGAGGTCTCTCCCATACGTCAGGGCAAACCGTGTCACTGCCGTCCTACCCGAAGCGGAAGAAACGGAAACGGCCCGGTGGAATCAACCACCGGGCCGTTTGCGACAGTTCTCAGAGCGCGCCGAAACCGACCTTGCGCACGCTCGGCTCACCCAGGTCGACGTACGACAGGCGGTCGGACGGCACCAGGACCTTGCGGCCCTTGTTGTCGGTGAGGCTCAGCAGCGGCTCGTTGCCGGACAGCGCCGCGGTGACGATGCTCTCCAGCTCCTCGGCGCTCAGGTCGCTCTCCAGCACGATCTCCCGGGGTGCGTGCTGCACGCCGATCTTGACCTCCACGGCTTTGTCCCTCCGACGATCCGGTTCGCGCGATCAGCCGCGCCGTACGCGGTCCACATTAGCCCGGAGAGGGGATGCGGACCGCGCAGAGCGGACACGCTGGCAGCGAACAGCGACCGTGACGGGGCCGCGGGGGTCAGGCCTGTTCGGGGCTCGGCTCGGCGCCGTGCAGCGGGAAGCCGGCGATGCCGCGCCAGGCGAGCGAGGTCAGCAGGCCGACCGCCGTGTCACGGGCGACCGGGCTCTCGCTGGACAGCCAGTAGCGGGCCACGACCTGCGAAACCCCGCCCAGGCCCACGGCCAGCAGCATCGACTCGTCCCGGGACAGCCCGGTGTCCTCGGCGATGACCTCGCAGATGGCCTCGGCGCACTGCAGCGACACGCGGTCGACGCGCTCGCGCACCGCCGGCTCGTTCGTCAGGTCGGACTCGAAGACCAGCCGGAAGGCGCCGCCCTCCTCCTCCACGTACGCGAAGTACGCGTCCATCGTCGCGGCCACGCGCAGCTTGTTGTCCGTCGTCGACGCGAGCGCGGTGCGCACGGCGAGCAGCAGGGCCTCGCAGTGCTGGTCCAGCAGCGCCAGGTACAGGTCGAGCTTGCCGGGGAAGTGCTGGTACAGCACCGGCTTGCTCACTCCGGCACGCTCGGCGATGTCATCCATCGCCGCAGCGTGGTAACCCTGCGCGACGAAAACCTCCTGGGCCGCGCCCAGGAGCTGGTTGCGCCGGGCTCGGCGCGGCAGTCGCGTGCCCCGCGGACGCGCTGCCTCGGTCTGCTCGATGGCTGTCACGCCGCCTCCCACTTTCTCTAAGAACACAGTGCGCTCTGCGCCGCGCCCGCCATCGTACTTTTCGGTAACCGAATCTGGAGGGTTCAAGCCGAGTTTTCTCGCGGTACGGACGGCCCGGAGGTGCTGGTCAGCGGTCGGTCGGAGGCCGGTCAGCGGTAGTCGTCCTCATCCAGCGGCACCACCCGCGCCTGCTCGGCGGCATCGCCGTCCGCGGCCTCGCCCACGTCCGCACCGGTGATCGGGTCGTCCTCGTCCGGCTGGAGGCCGGCCAGCTGCTCCGCCACATCCGCCTCGGGCGCCTCAGGATCGAGGGTTTCCGGAAACGGCTCCCGGAAGGTGTCCGGCTCCGCAGGGTCGACAGTCATGCCGCTCCCCTCGCTTCCTTGCTCTCACCTATGAGCCTAGGAGGATCGGGGATGCGCCGCTATGCGGATCCGGATCTGATCCGGATCTGATCCGGATCCGATCCGGATCCGCTGGTGTCTGTGACCGCGAACACAGGAAGTGGAGCGTGATCGTCTCGTAACATTGCCCGCATGTCTTCGACCGAGCTGCCGGGCGTACGGTCCACCGCCGAGCTGTCCTCCCTGGTGGGAGCGGTCCGGGTGGCCGAAGGAGAGCAGCTGCGCACCGCCGTGCTGCCCGGGCTGGAACTGGCCGTGCGGGTGCGCCCGCCCCTGCGCACGGGCCCGCCGCCCGCGCTGTTCGTGCACGGACTGGGCGGTTCCTCGCAGAACTGGTCGGACCTCATGGCGCAGCTGGCCGACACCGTCGACGGCGAGGCCGTGGACCTGCCCGGCTTCGGCTGGTCCCCGCCGCCCGCCGACCGGGACTACTCCGTCACCGCGTTCGCCCGCGCCGTCATCCGTCACCTCGACGCCGCCGGGCGCGGGCCGGTCCACCTGTTCGGGAACTCCCTCGGCGGCGCCGTCTCCACCCGGGTCGCGGCCGTCCGGCCCGACCTCGTGCGCACGCTCACGCTGATCTCGCCCGCCCTGCCCGAACTGCGCGTGCAGAAGTCGGCCGTGCCGACCGCGCTGCTCGCCGTACCGGGGGTGGCGGGGCTCTTCAGCCGGCTGACACGGGGCCTCAGCGCCGAGCAGCGCACCCGTGGAGTGACGGAGCTCTGTTACGGAGACCCCTCCCGGGTGACACCCGACGGGTTCCGCAACGCCGTGGAGGAGATGGAGCGGCGGATGGCCCTGCCGTACTTCTGGGACGCGATGACCCGCTCCTCGCGCGGCATCGTCGACGCCTACACCCTCGGCGGCCAGCACGGGCTGTGGCGCCAGGCGCAGCGGGTTCTCGCGCCGTCCCTCCTGGTCTACGGTGGCCGGGACCAGCTGGTCTCGTACCGTATGGCCCACAAGGCCGCCGCCGCCTTCCGGGGTTCGCGGCTGCTGACCCTGCCCGAGGCCGGGCACGTGGCGATGATGGAGTACCCCGAGGTGGTCGCCGCCGCCTTCCGGGAGCTGCTCCGCGACACCGGCGCGGGCGAGGGCGAGACCGACCGAGATACCGAAGACGGCAGAGGCTGACGACCGTGGGACGACATAGTCGCAAGGCCCCGGGCACGGCCCCGGCCCCGGCTCCTGCCGAGGCCCCGGCTCCCCTCCCGCCGCAGGCGGAGCCGGCGCCGTGGCCGTACGAGGAACCGCCCGGCGCGTACTGGCCCGAGCCCACCGTGACCCACCAGGGGTACGTCTCCCAGGACGCGCCGTTCGCCGGCGCGCGGGCCGGGGGCCACCCCCAGCAGTACGAACCCGGCGGCGCCTGGGGGGCCCGACCCGACTCCGTGTACGGGGACTGGCACGGGGTACCCCGCCCCCGCCGCGCCACCGACGGCGCGGCCCCGGCGGCGGCTCCCGCGGCCGGCGCGGCCCTCCTGGACTCCGACACCCCGGCCTTCGGCACCCCCGCGGTGGGCTTCCCGCAGGTGGTCCTGGAACCGCCGGCCCCGGCCCCCGGCCCGGCTCCCGCGCCCGATCCCTTCACCTCCACCGGGTCGCACCGCCGCGTGCCCGGGCCGCGAAAACCGGTCGATCCCGTCGCGGAGCCGCCCGGCTCCGGCCGCGGCCACAAGGTCCGTACGTACACCGGCATGGCGGCCGCGGCCGTCACCACCGTCCTCGCCGTCGTCGTCGCGGGCCAGGTGATCCCGGACGGCGACGCGGCCAAGACCGGCGCGGCGGCCGCCCCCGACGAGGGCCGGTCCGACACGGCCGCCTCCCGCTCGGACGGCCGCCCCACCCCGGACGCCCCCGCGGCCGCGCCCGCGGCGCCCTCCGCCGCGCCCGCGCCGGAGCTGACGTACGAGCAGCAGATGGCGCAGCAGCTGCCGATCGACGCGAAGCTCACCGGCCCCGGGACCTTCGACACCGTGCCCGGCGTGGCCAAGGCCCCCGGCAAGGGCAAGCTCGTGCGCTACCGCGTCGACGTCGAGCAGGGCCTGGGCCTGGACCCGCAGCTCTTCGCCGAGGCGGTCCAGCGCACCCTCAACGACCCGCGCAGCTGGGCCCACGGGGGCGCGATGACCTTCGAGCGGGTGCCGGGCGGTGAGGCCGATTTCGTGATCACGCTGGCCAGCCCCGGGACCACCGGGGTCTGGTGCGCCAAGTCCGACCTCGACACCACCGTCGACAACGTCTCCTGCGACTCCGCGTCGACCCCCCGGGTCATGATCAACGCGTTCCGCTGGGCGCAGGGCTCCGCGACCTACGGCCCGGACCAGATGTTCGCCTACCGCCAGATGCTCATCAACCACGAGGTCGGCCACCGGCTCGGACACGGGCACGTGAGCTGCCGCACGCCGGGCGCACTCGCCCCGATCATGCAGCAGCAGACCAAGTCCCTCGACATCGACGGAATCCAGTGCAAGGCCAACCCCTGGGTGTTCCCGGGAAGTTGATGTCGGCAGCCGCCGCCGGGGCGGGAACCCGCGTTGGCAATCCGTCCGATCATCGGCGATGGTTCTCCGCATGTCGCAGCACCACACCATGACCGCGAGCCCCGCCATTGAGCTGGCGCTGCTTGGTGTGACCGCGCACAGCGCGGCCGACATCTTCTGTCGCTGACGCTGCCCGAAGCGCCGCGCCCTTTTCCGCAATTCGCCGCGCCCGGGTGTACGCATGCCCGCAGGCGCGGCTCTTTCGTCATCGGCGACCCCTTTTCCGGCGCCGATCGCTGCCCCTGGCGTGGCCTTTTCCTCCCTTTTTCCTTCACGCCGAGAGGTCCTTCTCCGATGTTGCGTCAGTCCCGCATATCGCGCCGCGTGGCCGCGGTCGCCGTCAGCCTCGTACTGGCCGGGGCGCCGCCGCCCCGCGGCCCTCGCGGCCGCCGGCGTCCTCGCCCTGCTCGCCCTCACCGCTCCCCTGCTCGCCCAGCTCACCGGCCAGGACCCGAACGCGTACCACGACGACCTCGTCGACTCCGCGCGCGGCGGCGTCCCGTACGGCTCCTTCGGCGGGATCTCCGCCGGCCACTGGCTCGGCGTCGAACCGGGCACCGGCCGCGACCTGTTCACCCGGCTCGTCCACGGCGCCCGGATCTCCCTGCTCGTCGCCCTCGGCGCCACCGCCGTACAGGGCCGGTGCGGCCGGGCTGGACGGTGCGGCCGGGCCGGGAAGTGCGGTGCGGTTCGATGAGCCCGTGGTCGAAGTCTTCGGGCTGCGACGGGAGTCCGGGCGGGGGAAGCGGCGGGTCGTGGCCGTCGGCGGGGTGTCCCTCGCCGTGCGGGCCGGGGAGACGCTGGGGATCGTGGGGGAGAGCGGCAGCGGCAAGAGCACGCTCGGGCGGATGCTCGTCGGGCTGCTGGAGCCCACCTCCGGGCAGATCCGCCGGAACGGCGCCCGGGCCGGCGGGATCGCGGACGGCGTGCAGAGGTGTTCCAGGACCCGGTGTCCTCCCTCAATCCGCGCCGCTCCATCGGCGAGTCCATCGCCGACCCGCTGCGCGCGGCCGGGGAGCGGGACGAGGCGGCGGTGCGGGCACGGGTCGGCGAGCTGCTGCTGCGCGTCGGGCTGGAGCCCGGGCACTGCGACCGCCACCCGCACGGGTTCAGCGGCGGCCAGCGCCAGCGGGTCGGCATCGCCCGGGCCCTGGCGCCCCGCCCCCGGCTGATCGTCTGCGACGAGCCGGTCCCGGCCCTCGACGTGACCACGCAGGCACAGGTCACCGCGCTGCTGGCGGAACTCCAGCGGGAGCTCGGCATCGCCCTGGTCTTCATCGCGCACGACCTGGCGTTGGTCCGGCAGGTCAGCGACCGGGTGGCCGTCATGCGGGCCGGCGAGGTCGTGGGGGAGGGCCCGGTGGACGAGGGCTACGACCGCCCGGCCCACGCCTGCACCCGCCAGTTGCCGGCCGCCGTCCCGACACTGGATCCCGTACTGGCCGACGAGCGCCGCACCTCGCGGCAGGAGGCCTTCGCCCAGGCCGTACTTCTAGCGTGCTCGAACGCGAACCGTACGGGAAAGTTACGACTCTTCACCCCTTCCGGTGGCGCGACGGACAACCGTCCGTCGCGCCTTCGGCAGATCCGCTTGAGTTCTCCCGCGGCGGGTCGCCTGACCGACGGCGACCGCCTGAACGGGAGATCGGGGGTGCCACTCGTGCGGATCGGACTGGTCACGGAAGGTGGTTATCCGTATGCCACGGGAGAGGCGAGGCTGTGGTGCGACCGGCTCGTGCGCGGGCTCCCGCAGCACGAGTTCGAGCTCTACGCACTGAGCCGCAGCGCCGAGCAGGAAAGCACACGGGTCCCGCTGCCCGAGCACGTCACCCGCGTCCGGACGGCCCCCCTGTGGGCCCCCGCCGACGACGGACGGAGCTACTCCCGGCGCGAGCGCCGACGGTTCGGCGACTGCTTCCGGGAGCTGGTCCAGGGGATCTGTGCCGGCGCACCCGACGCCTTCGCCTCCGGGCTGTACGGACTCGCCGAACTCGCCCGCGAACAGGGCGGGTTGTACGCGGCGCTGCGCTCCGAGTCCGCGGTGCGCGCGCTGGAGTCCGCCTGCCGGGCGCCGGGCGCGAGCGGCACCGTACGGGCGGCGCAGGTGACCGACCTCCTGGAGTTCGTGGACGAACTGGAGCGGATGCTGCGGCCGTTGTCCCTCGACTGGTACGAGGACCCCGGCGGTCTCGGCGCAGCCGACATCTGCCACGCGGCGGCGGGCGGGGTGGCGGCCCTCCCGGGGCTGCTGGCCAAACGCTTCTGCGGAGTCCCGCTGCTGGTGACCGAGTACGGGGTCCAGCTCCGGGCCCACTACCTCGCCCAGCTCGACGCACGGCGCGAGCCGGCCGACCGCCCCGCCCTTCGGGCCCTGCTCGCGGCCTTCCACCTCCGGCTGGCCGCCGAGATCTACGCCCGGGCCGACTTCCTGACCCCCGGGAACGCGCACGCCCGGCGCTGGCAGGAGAAGTGCGGAGCCACCCGGGAACGGCTGCGCACCGTCTACCCGGGGATGGAGGCGGACCGATTCGCCACCGTCGGCGAGGCCGTGGACTGCGGGGATCCCGACACGCTCGTGTGGGTCGGCCGGATAGAGCCCGCCAAGGACCTCATCGCCCTGCTGCACGCCTTCGCCGAGGTCCGCAGGGCCGCGCCCCACACCCGGCTGCGGATCTTCGCCACGGCCGCGGCCCCCGGCTACCTCGCCGACTGCCGCTCCCTGGCCGCGCAGCTCTTCCCCGACGAGGCCGCCGACGCGGTCACGGTCGGGGAGAACCCCGTCACCTTCGAGGAGATCGGCGGACCCGACGCGCCCTCCTCGGCCGAGGCGTACGGCGCCGGGCGCGTCGTCGTGCTGTCCTCCGTCATCGAGGGCTTCCCGGTCACCCTGGCCGAGGCGATGTTCTGCGGCCGGGCCACCGTCTCCACCGACGTGGGCGCGGTGTTCGAGGTCATCGGCGGCACCGGGCTCGTCGTCCCGCCGCGCAATCCCCGGGCGCTCGCCGACGCCTGCCTGTCGCTGCTGCGCGATCCCGAGCGGGCGCAGCGGCTGGGCGCGGCCGGCCGGGCGCGGGCCCTGGAGCTCTTCACCGTCGAGCAGAACGTGGCGGCCTTCCAGGAGATCTACCTGCGGCTGCTGGCCAAGGGCTCCGCCCGGCCGGCCGGGGAGGTCCCCTTCGCCCGGCCCCCGGAGGCGCGGGTACCGGGCCACTGGACCAGTCCGACGTGGGCCGAGCCCCTGCCGGACTCGACCCCGGAGGCCGCCGTATGACCACCACCGACCCCCAGATCACCGCCCCACCGCGCAGCCCCCTCACAGCCTCGCCCGAGGCAGATCCTGCCCCGCCGGAGGCACCCGAGGCCTGCCTCCTCGCACCCTCGCCCGAGGTAGATCCTGCCCCGCCGGAGGCACCCGAGGCCTGCCTCCTCGCACCCTTGCCTGAGGCAGATCCTGCCCCGCCGGAGGCACCCGAGGCCTGGCTTCTTGCGGCCCCGCCTGAGGCAAATCCAGCCCCACAGGCGGCACTTCAGGCCTGGGAGCTCGCAGCCTCGGCCGCGGCACATCCAGCCTCGCCGGTGATTGAGGCGCGGGGTCCGGGGCAGAGCCCCGGGAACGGTGCCGCAGGTGTGATGACGTCCTCTGGTGCACGGTCCGGCGCGACGCCGTTGCCGGGGGCGCTGCCCCCGGACCCCCGCGCCTCAAACGCCGGCGGGGCTGAGTTCGCCGCCGGCGGGGCTGGGTTTGTCCCGGGCGGGGCGGGAAGTGCGGGCCCCCGCGCCTCGATCGACGAGGCGGCTGCGAGGCCGCCCCGGCGGCGGGGCGGTGGGGACCCGGTCAAGGCGTTGTTGCACCGGCACCGGGAGCTGTGCGAGCGGGCCGTGGACCCGCTCGAGATCGCCGCCGGGCTGGAAGCCCACGGCATCACCGACCGCACCGCCGCACGCTTCCGCCACCGTGACGTCTTCTCGCTCGCCGAAGAGCTGTACGCCCGGAGCCCGCGCGGGGAGCACCCCGGCGCCCAGCCCGGCCGGGCCCCCGCAGGGACCTCCGCAGGGGTCTCCGCCTTCCGGGGCTTCGGCTACGCGCTGCTGCCCGGGGCCCTCGCGTTCGGAGCGGCCGCCGCCGGGCAGGCGTGGGCGGGGCCCGTCGCCGTGGCCGTCACCGTCGCCGCCCTGGTGCGGCCGGGGCGGACCGCCGGGGGCCGGTTCCCCTACGCCGCGCACCTGCTGGCCGCGGCCCTCGTGGGCTGGGCCGCGCACCGGCACGGCGCCGCCCTCGCCGTCGCCCTCGCACTGGCCGTCGCCCCCGGGCACCTGCTCGCCGCCGCGTTCGCCGCCGGGGCCCGGGCCCGGCTCGGCGGGAGCCGCGCGCTGGAGGACTTCGCGGACCGGGCCCGGCCCCTGCTCGTCGCGACCGTCGCCGTGTTCACCGGGGCTGCCGCGGGGGCGGCCGCGCTCGCCGGCACCCCGCTCCCGGTGGCGGTGCCGCTCGCCCTGGTGCTGTTCCTGACCCGGCTCCTGCTGCGGCACGGCGCCCACCGCGGTCCCGTCGGAGCCGCACTCGCCGTCGCCCTGCTCCCGGTGCCGCCGGCGGCACTCGCCGCCGCGGCCGGGCTCCTCGTACACGCCGTCCTCGCCCTGTCCCGTGCGTCCGCGCATGCGCGGCCCTGACGGCGCGGGGACGACCACCGACCTTCGGAGCCGACGCCGAGGCGCTTTACCCGTACCCCGCCCCATCCATCCACCCGTCCGCAAGGAGAAACAGACATGACCGGCCAGCCAACCAACCAAGGGGTCACGCGATGAGGGTGCTGCTGATCGGAGCCAACGGATACCTCGGCCGCTACGTCGCCGACCGGCTGCTCGCCGACCCCGCCGTCCAGCTCACCGCGCTCGGCCGCGGCGACGACGCCGACGTCCGCTTCGACCTCGCCACCGGCAGCCCCGGCGCGCTCACCCGCTTCCTGGACGCCGTTCACCCCGGCGTCGTCATCAACTGTGCCGGCGCCACCCGGGGCGGGGCCCGGGAGCTCACCCGGCACAACACCGTCGCCGTCGCCACGATCTGCGAGTCGCTGCGCCGCAGCGGCTGCGGGGCGCGCCTCGTCCAGCTCGGCTGCGCCGCCGAGTACGGGCCCAGCCAGCCCGGATCCTCCACGGCCGAGGACGCCGTGCCGAGACCCGGCGGGCCGTACGGCGTCAGCAAACTGGCCGCCACCGAGCTCGTGCTCGGCTCCGGGCTGGACGCCGTCGTCCTGCGGATCTTCTCGCCGGTGGGCCCCGGCACCCCCGCCGGATCCCCGCTCGGCCGGCTCGCCGAGGCCATGCGCCGCGCGATGCAGTCGGGCGACGGCGAGCTGAAGCTCAGCGGGCTCGGCGTCCAGCGCGACTTCGTCGACGTGCGGGACGTGGCGCGGGCCGTGCACGCCGCCTCCCTGTCCGCCGCCCAGGGCGTCGTCAACATCGGCACCGGCCGGGCGGTCCGGCTGCGGGACGCGGCCGCCGTCCTGGCCCGGGTCGCCGGGTACGGAGGAGCCCTGCACGAGCTGGACGTCCCGCACGGCGGATCCCCGCAGGGGCACCCGCATCCCGGCCGACCGGCCGGGCTCGCCTCCATCGGATCTCCCCGCTCCGAGGCCACCGCGGAGCAGCTCTCGGCCGCGGCCCCCCAGCCGTACCCGTACCCCGACGGCTGCGGGGCCTGGCAGCAGGCGGACGTCCGTACCGCCCGCGACCGGCTCGGCTGGCGGCCCCGGATCAACCTGGAGGAATCCCTCGCGGACATCTGGATGGAGGCGGCGTGCCGCATCTGACCACGCCGCCGGGGGCGATGACCGCCGCCGCGACCGAGGCCGGCCGCCTCGGCCTCGGCATCCCCGGCTACGCACACCCGCTGCTCGCACCGGTCGAGTGGGCCGAGCTGACCCGCCCCGGCACCCCGTTGCACTGGGCCGTGCTCAACGTCACGGACGGTCCCGGCGGGCGGCCCGACCCGCACTGCACGGAAGCGGCGGCGAAGCTGCACGGCGCGGACGGCAGGGTCCTCGGCCATCTCGCGATGCGGGACGGATCGCGGTCCTTCGGGGAGCTGATCTCCGACGCCCACCGCTTCCGCGACTGGTACGGGGTCGGCGGTTTCTACCTGGCGGACGCCCCGGCCGACCAGGCGGGTCTGGCCTCGGTGTGCCGGGTCGTCGAGACCCTGCGCGGTCTCGGGGAGGACCTGCGGATCGTGCTCGGGCACGGCACGCACCCGTACGAGGGCTATGCGGAGGCCGCCGACCAGCTGGTCACCTTCTCCGGGGCCTGGGCCGACTACCGGTGGTCGCAGGTCGCGGAGTGGACCGCCGACCATCCGGCGGAGCGGTTCTGCCACTTGGTCCACGGGGTGCCGCGCACGCACCTGGAGGAGGCGATGCGGATCGCCCGCTGGCAGGGCGCGGGCACCATCTGGTTCACGGACCGGCGCGCCGTCGGCGACCGTGACCCGTGGGCCTCGATGCCCGGGTACTGGGACGAAATCGTCTCACGAATTGGGACAGGTGTCTTGGAATGAAGACGGGCGTGGCAGTGTTACGGAGAGAACCACCGTTAAGACGTAACCATCTACGGAGTCCCCGTGTCGCTGCCACCCCTGGTCGAGCCAGCTGCTGAGCTCACCGTTGACGAGGTCCGTCGGTACTCCCGCCACCTGATCATCCCGGATGTCGGGATGGACGGCCAGAAGCGCCTGAAGAACGCCAAGGTGCTGGCCGTGGGCGCGGGCGGCCTCGGCTCGCCCGCCCTCATGTACCTGGCCGCGGCCGGCGTCGGCACGCTGGGCATCGTGGAGTTCGACGAGGTCGACGAGTCGAACCTGCAGCGCCAGATCATCCACAGCCAGGCGGACATCGGCCGTTCCAAGGCCGAGTCGGCCCGCGACAGCGTGCTGGGCATCAACCCGTACGTGAACGTGGTCCTGCACGAAGAGCGGCTCGAAGCCGAGAACGTGATGGAGATCTTCAGCCAGTACGACCTCATCGTCGACGGCACGGACAACTTCGCCACGCGCTACCTGGTCAACGACGCCTGCGTGCTGCTGAACAAGCCGTACGTGTGGGGCTCGATCTACCGCTTCGACGGCCAGGCCTCGGTCTTCTGGTCCGAGCACGGCCCGTGCTACCGCTGCCTCTACCCCGAGCCGCCCCCGCCGGGCATGGTCCCGAGCTGCGCCGAGGGCGGCGTCCTGGGCGTGCTCTGCGCGTCCATCGGGTCCATCCAGGTCACCGAGGCCATCAAGGTCCTGACGGGCGTCGGCGAGCCGCTGGTCGGCCGCCTGATGATCTACGACGCGCTGGAGATGCAGTACCGCCAGGTCAAGGTCCGCAAGGACCCCGACTGCGCGGTCTGCGGTCCGAACGCGACCGTCACCGAGCTCATCGACTACGAGGCCTTCTGCGGCGTCGTGTCGGAGGAGGCCCAGGAGGCCGCGCTCGGCTCGACGATCACTCCCAAGCAGCTCAAGGAGTGGATCGACAACGACGATCCCATCGAGATCATCGACGTCCGCGAGGTCAACGAGTACGAGATCGTCTCGATCCCCGGCGCGAAGCTGATCCCCAAGGGCGAGTTCCTGATGGGCTCGGCCCTCCAGGACCTGCCGCAGGACAGGCGCATCGTCTTGCACTGCAAGACGGGTGTCCGCAGTGCGGAAGTCCTCGCGGTCCTGAAGTCCGCGGGCTTCGCGGACGCGGTGCACGTCGGCGGCGGCGTCATCGGCTGGGTCCACCAGGTCGAGCCCGAGAAGCCGGTCTACTAGCAGTCACCCCGGAGGGGCCGTACCGCGCGCGTCGCCCGGTACGGCCCCTCCGGCGTTCTCCGGATCAGGCACCCGCCGGATCCTCCGGCGCGACGGGCGTCCCCGTGGCGTCCGGGCTCGCGGTGCAGACGGTGCCCGCCTTCGGCGTCTTCCCGTCCAGCAGGTACGTGTTGACGGCCTCCTGCACGCAGGGGTCGCCGCTGTTGTACGCGCCGTGCCCCTCGCCCTTGTACGTGAGCTCCACGCCCACGCCGGGGCCGAGCCGCTCCACCATGTTGCGGGCGCCCTCGTACGGGGTGGCCGGGTCGCCGGTGTTGCCGATCACCAGGATCGGGGCGGAGCCGGGGGCGGAGACGTCCGGGGTCTCCCAGGTGCCGGGCACCGGCCAGTCGGTGCAGCTCATCATGGCCCAGCCGAGGAAGTCCCCGAAGACGGGCGAGGCCGAACGGAACGCCGCCAGCTTGGCCTTGGTCTCCTCCAGGCTGTAACGGTCCTTGGAGTCCACACAGTTGATGGCGGTGTTCGCGGCGCCGATGTTGCTGTAACGCCCTTGCTGGTCACGGCCGTTGAGTGCGTCGGACAGGGCCAGCAGCAGCTGCCCCTGCCCGCCCTCCGCCTCGTCGAGCCCCTGCTCCAGCAGCGGCCACAGCTCCTTGGAGTACAGGGCCTGCGCGATGCCGTTGGTGGCGGCGCTCTCGGTGAGCTGCCGGTCCCCGATGCCCGCGATGGGCTTCGCGGCCAGCTCCTTCTGGAGCTTGATGATGTTGGCCTCGATCTCCTTGGGCGTGCTGCCCTGGAGCCGGCACTCGTCGCCGCGGTCCACGCAGTCCTGGGCGAAGTTGTCGAGGGCGAGCTGGAAGCCCTTGGCCTGGCCCATCGCCCCCTCCTCGGAGTTCTTGGTCGGGTCCACGACGGCGTCGAAGACGGCCCGGCCGACGTTCTTGGGGAAGAGGTGGGCGTAGACCCCGCCGAGCTCGGTGCCGTAGGAGACGCCGAAGTAGTTCAGCTTCTCGTCGCCGAGGGCCTGGCGGATGCGGTCCAGGTCGCGGGCGGCGTCCGGGGTGCCGACGTGGGGGAGGAGCTTGCCGGACTTGTCCTTGCAGGCCTGCTGGTACGTCCTGGTGTTGTCGACGTAGGTCTTCTCCTCCTCGGGGGTGTCCGGGGAGGAGTCCTGGGAGTAGTACACGTCCAGCTGCTTGTCGTCCTCGCAGCGGACGGGAGCGCTGGCGCCCACCCCGCGGGGGTCGAAGCTGACCAGGTCGTACCGGGCGCGCAGGGCCTCGTACTCCTTGGCGGCGCCGGGGAGGGTCGCGACGCCGGAGCCGCCGGGGCCGCCGAAGTTGAAGACCAGGGAGCCGAGACGGTTCTTCTGGTCGCGGGCCTTGGCGCGGATGAGGGCGATCGGGATCGTCTCGCCGCCCGGGTCGGCGTAGTCGAGGGGGACGTCGAGAGTGGCGCACTGCCAGTCCTTGGGCGGGACCGGTCCGCTGCCCTGCGCGGGGGTGGGGGCGTCGCAGTCACCCCACTTGAGGGGCTTGGCCGGCTTGGTGCCGTCGGCCTTGGGCTGCTTCCCTTCGCCGTCGTCGGAGCATGCGGCCGTGGAGAGCAGAGCGGCGGCGAGTGCGGCGGCGGCGGTGACCCGCCAGGCGTTTCTCGGCATACCCCCATCCTGTGCGCCCTCCGCGACCCCCGCCCGCGCGCTGACCCAAACGGGTCCCGCCCGGCCCCGCCGTCGCATGCACGGACCTGCCGACCTGCCTACCTGCCCGGCGTTCGAGGCGCGGGCGCGGCCGCGAACCCCCGCAGACCGAGCCGGAGGCTAAATGGCTTCCTTGCGGGTCAGGAAGTTGAACGAGATCCATCCCGGCAGCACCGGCAGCCAGAACGTCATCAGCCGGAACAACAGCACCGCCGAGATCGCGACCTCCTTCTCCAGCCCGGCCGCGATCAGCCCCAGCGTCAGGGTGGTCTCCACCGCGCCCATGCCGCCCGGCGTCGGCGCCGCCGAACCCAGTGCGTTGCCCGCCAGGAAGACCACCGCGATGCTCGCGTAGCTGATGGCCTCGCCGCCCCCGAACGCGCGGATCGACGCGTCCAGGCACATCACGAAGCAGCCGGTCAGCAGCAGCATCCCGCCGATGCCGGTCATCAGCTTCTTCGGCCGCTGGAGCACGTCCAGCATGCGCGGCACCACGCCCGCGAACAGCGCCCGCACCCGCGTCACGACGAACTTCCGCATGAACGGGACCGCCGTCACCACCAGCACGAGCACGGCGACGGTCAGCAGCCCCGCGATGACCGCCCGGGAAGGGGTCATCTCGGGGGTCTTCTCGGTTCCGGTCAGGTAGCCGAAGGACAGCAGCAGCAGGATGTGGCTGGCCAGCCCGAAGAGCTGGGAGGCGCCCACGCTCGCGACCGCCAGCCCCGGCCGGACCCCCGCCCGCTGCAGGAAGCGGGTGTTCAGCGCGACACCGCCGACCGCTGCCGGGGCCACCAGCTTCACGAACGACCCGGCCACCTGCGCGACCACGGTCCGCAGGAACGGCACCCGCTCCGGCACGAAGCCCAGCAGGCTCATCGCCGCCGCGAAGTACGTCAGCGCCGAGAAGGCCAGAGCCGCCCCGACCCAGCCCCACTGCGCCTCGCCGATGATCGTCGCGAAGTCCACGTGGGCCAGCTGCGTGAGCAGGAAGTACGCACCGAACGCGCCTGCGATGAACGAGACCAGCGTGCGCGGCCGGATCCGCTCCAGCCGGGCCGGCTCCACCGGCGCCTGAGGGCGGATCAGCAGCACCTGGTGGCGGATCTGCGTCAGCAGGTCCTCCTCGCGGGCCCCGTCCAGCGCGTCCTCCAGGGCCTTCTTCTCGGCCTTGCGGTCGGCGGCGGCCGACGCGGAGACCGGGGTCGCGGAGGCCGCCGACTCCGCCTCGCGCGCCGCCTTCGCCGCGCGCGAGGACTCCAGTACGGCCTCCCGCTGCCGATCGGCCCGCTCCCGGGCCAGCTTGCGCAGCGTCGCCCGGGTGGAACGGCTGAGCGCGATCGGCTGGAGCAGCGGCAGGCAGTCCGCCACCGCGTCCGGGCCGAGCACCGACACGGCCGAGGCCACCGCGCGCTCCGCGCCGACCCGCAGGCCGACCGTGGTCAGCAGCTGGGCGATGTCCATCCGCAGCACCAGGTCGCCCGCGGCGATCTCACCGCCGCGCAGGTCCGTGAGGACGACATTGCCGGAACGATCCACCACCAGGGCGTCCCCGGTGAGCCGCCGGTGGGCGATCCGCCGCGACTGCAGGGCCCGTACCTGCTTCCACGTGGTGTGGATCAGCTCGTCGGTGATCTCCTCGTCGGCGAGCGCGTCGAGGGGCCGGGCGTCCAGGTGCTCGTACACGAGCATCACCGCGTCCGGGCCGAGCTCGGAGGTGGCGATCAGCTTCGGCGCGTTCGCCCCGGCCGCGATGGCCGCGTACGCGAGCAGCGCCTCCTGCTCCAGCGCCTGGCGCAGCGACTGCAGGCTGCGGCCCGTGGTGATGCCGCGCAGGGTGACCCGGCGCCAGACCCGGTAGAAGAAGCCGTGGGCCTGCTGCTCGCGGTCGACGATCGTGACGTCGAGCGGCGGCCCGTCCTCCAGGGTCACGTGGTAGCGGCGCCCCCGGTCGTTCGCCTCGGACGGCTCGGGACCCTCGGGCAGCTCGGCGCGCATCGCGCTGACCGGCTGGAAGCCGACCCGGCGCAGACCGGCGAGGAGGTTCTGCCCGGTGGGGCGCACATTGGGCGAGCCGACGGCGTACAGGGTGCCGTAGGCGACGCTCCAGCCGATCAGCACGGTGAGGATGATCGAGAAGGGTGTGGTGTAGCCGTTGACCAGCATGGTGAGGGCGTTGAGCAGCAGGACCACCCACAGCGCCACGCGCCAGTGGGGTCTGCGGGTCATGCCGACGGCGGTCATGTACGCGATGACGGGCGCGAGGTAGCCGTGCACCGGGTCGGTGAGGGCCCCGCCGCCCGCGGGCCGGGTGAGGGCGTCCTGGATGGTGTCGGGGGCGGCCTGGGAGACCCACAGGTCGGTGGCGAGGGTGACGCCGTGCGCGAGGACGGCGGCGAGCACGCCGTCGGCGATGCGCAGCCCGTCGCGTTTGATCAGCCGCTCGATGGCGAAGGCGACGGGCAGCAGCAGCACGGCGATGCTGGACACGAGCGCCGCGACCTTGATCAGCAGGTCCGGCGCCTGGCCGGTGCCCTTGCTGATGTCCTCCTCGAGCCCGACCGTCGTGCCGTGGGCGAAGGCGGCGATGGCGAGCAGGACGGCGATGCCGAGGATGCCGACGAGGAGGCGTACGAGGTCGGACGGCCGGTGCACGCGGGCGGCGAGCAGCGGCTCGTCGACCTCGACGCGGTCGGCGGCCGTGGAGGCGTGGCCGTGCGACCCCTCCGCGTCGCCGCTCTCGCCGTCGGTACCGCTGCCGGTGCCGGTGTCACCGTCGGGGCGCGGGGCCTTCGACGGGACCTCCTTCGACAGAGCCTTCGGCGGGGTCTGAGGGCGGGTCGCCGGAACGGGCTCGGGGCGGGAGGCGGCGCCGTCGTCTGGGCGCGCGCCGTCGTCAGCCGCCGCGCCGTCCGGAGGGCTCACACCCTGCTCCTTCGTCGTCACATCCGTCTCTTCTTGATCACGTATCACCAGTCACCGCCCGGAAGATGGTGGCACGGACCGACGGGCCAGCGGGGCATCAGGGTGCGCGCCGGTCCGGAACCCCGACTTCCGCCGGCCGGCCTCCGGCGTACTGCACCATGTGCTGAATGAGTGAGGAGCTGCCCGCGTACGCGGAGCACGTGCTTGAGGTGGCAGAGCGTATTCCGCCCGGCCGGGTGATGACATACGGGGACGTCGCCGAATGGCTCGGCGAGGGAGGCCCGCGCCAAGTCGGGCGTGTCATGGCCCTGTACGGGGGAGCCGTGCCCTGGTGGCGCGTGGTGCGGGCGGACGGCGTACCCCTGCCCGGCCACGAGCTGCGCGCCCTGGAGCACTACCGGGCCGAAGCCACCCCGCTGCGCCTGACGGCGGGCGGCGAGCCGCGGCTGGACATGCGCCGGGCGCGCTGGGACGGGGCCCCGGGAGACACCGGACAGGACGGCACACGCGACGAGGCTCACACCTGACAGCTTCGGCCATGCGCGGCCTGGACGGGCGATCGGGCGACCGCGCGAACGTCCGTACGGGCTACCCGGGGGGACTGCGCGGCGTCGGCCGGTTGCCGTAGCGTTGCCACTTCGGCTTCTCCGCGAGCCGTCACGGCAGCACCCGCAGACCCACCAGGACCGGCACCCCACGTGAACACCTCTTCCTCCGAAAGCCGCCGCACCGAGCGGCGGCACACGCGGACCCCGGACGCGTACCGCCTCGTGCGCACCGGGCCGGAACGGGTGGATCCCCCTGTGCTGGACGCAGCGCAACGGGCGGTGGTTGACCACACCGGCGGACCGCTCCTGGTCCTGGCCGGACCGGGCACCGGGAAGACGACCACGCTGGTCGAGGCGGTCACCGCCCGGGTGGAAGCCGGGGCGGACCCCGCCCGCATCCTCATTCTCACCTTCAGCCGCAAGGCGGCCGTGGAACTGCGTGACCGGGCCGCCCTGCGGCTGGGCGGTGCGCGGGCTCCGCAGGCCACCACCTTCCACTCCTTCTGCTACGGCCTGGTCCGCTCCCACCAGGACACCGACCTCTTCGCCGACCCGCTGCGGCTGCTGTCCGGCCCGGAGCAGGACGTGATGGTCCGCACCCTCCTGGAAGGCCAGCGCCGGATCCGCTCCATCCGCTGGCCCGACGACCTGCGGGCGGCGCTGACCACGCGCGGCTTCGCCGACGAGGTCCGTGCGGTGCTGGCCCGCGCCCGCGAACTGGGCCTCGGCCCGCAGGCCCTCTCCTCGTTCGCCGACCGCATCGGCCGTCCGGACTGGAAGGCGGCGGCGGCCTTCCTCTCCGAGTACCTGGACGTCCTGGACCTGCAGGGCACGCTGGACTACGCCGAACTCCTCCACCGTGCGGTCCTCCTGGCGGAGGGCACCCCTGCCCTGTCCTCCTCCTACGACGCGATCTTCGTGGACGAGTACCAGGACACGGACGCCTCCCAGCTGCGGCTGCTGCGGGCCCTGACCGGGCGCGGCGGGACGCTGGTCGCCTTCGGCGATCCCGACCAGTCGATCTACGCCTTCCGCGGCGCGGACATCAACAACATCCTGGACTTCGAGTCCGCCTTCCCGGGCGCGCAGGTCAAAGCCCTGACGGTGGGCCGCCGCTCCGGCGCGGCCCTGCTGACGGCGACCCGTCTCCTCGCCACCCGGATGCCGGTCCCGCGGCTGCCGGCCACGGCGGTACGCGCCCACCGCGGGCTCCAGGCCACCCGGGAGGGCGGCCGGGTGGAGGTCTTCACGTACCCGACGGCCGGCGCCGAGCTGGACAACATCGCCGACATCCTGCGCCGGGCCCACCTGGAGGACGGCGTCCCCTGGCAGGACATGGCCGTCCTGGTCCGCGCCGGCGGCCGAACCCTCCCGGCGATGCGCCGCGCCCTGATCTCGGCCGGGGTCCCCGCCGAAACGGACGGCACGGACACCCCCCTCCGCCACGAACCCGCCATAGCCCCCCTCCTGACAGCCCTCCGCCTCACGGCCACGGCAACCCTGACCACCGACCCGGCGGCCGAGCCGGCAGTCGCCGCCGAAGCCGACGCGATCGCCCCGGCCGGGGCGATCGCCCCGGCCTACGCGACCGCCGGGGCTTCGGCCGTCGTGGACGCCGCCGCCCAGGCCGCGCCGAGCCTCGACGCGACCGTCCCCAGCCCCGCCGGAGCGGGCGGGGCCGGGGACACCGGCGAGACCGGCACGGGTGCCGCCGCGGACGGCGAGGAGCCGAGGCCCGGTGCGCCCGGCGGGGCGGCCGAGGCCGGCGACCTTGCGCGCACCTTCGGGATGGGCGCCGCCGAAACCGAGGAGGCCGTGGACACCGCCGGGGCGGACACGGGTGCCGCGGTGGCAGACGAGGCGGGACCGGGGCCGAGCCCCGACACCGCCGGCCCCACTGGCCCTGCCGGAGGCGCGGCGTCGGGCTCCGAGACCGCCGGCCCCGTCGGAGGCGTCACCGTCGAGGCCGCCGTCACCCTGCTCACCTCCCCCCTCGGCGGCATGGACGCCGCCGACCTGCGGCGGCTCGGCCGGGCGCTGCGGGAAGAGGAGCGCGCCGCCGGCGTCAAGGTGCCCGCGCCCTCCGACGTGCTGCTCGCGCGCGCCCTCGCCGAGCCGGAGCGGCTCACCGCGCACGACCCCGCGTACGCCCGCGGAGCGCAGCGCCTCGGCCTGCTCCTGCGCAAGGCCCGCGAGCTGCTCCAGGGCGGCGGCACCGCCGAGGAGGCCCTGTGGATCCTCTGGGACGGCACCCCCTGGCCCCAGCGGCTGGAGCGCAGCGCCCGCCGCGGCGCCGCCGCCGGCCGCAACGCCGACCGCGACCTCGACGCCGTCTGCGCCCTCTTCGACACCGCCGCCCGCGCCGAGGAGCGCACCGGCGGCCGCGGCGCGCTCAACTTCCTCGAACAACTGGAGGCGGAGGACATCGCCGCCGACACGTTGACGGCACGCGCCACCGGCTCCGAAGCCGTCCGCCTGATGACCGCCCACCGTTCCAAGGGCCTGGAGTGGTCCCTCGTCGTGGTCGCCGGAGTCCAGGAGGGCCTGTGGCCCGACCTCCGCCGCCGCGGTTCCCTCCTGGAGGCCGACCGCATCGGCCGCGACGGCCTCGCCGAGCCCCTCACCCCCGGCGCCCTCCTCGCCGAGGAACGCCGGCTCTTCTACGTCGCCGCCACCCGCGCCCGCGACCGCCTCGTCGTCACCGCCGTCAAGGCCCCCGCCGACGACGGCGACCAGCCCTCCCGCTTCCTGACCGAGCTCGGGGTCACCCCGAAGGACGTCACCGGCCGCCCCCGCCGCCCCCTCGCCGTCCCCGCGCTCGTCGCCGAGCTGCGCGCGACCACCGTCGACCCGGACGCCTCGCCCGCCCTGCGCGACGCCGCCGCCCGGCGCCTCGCCCGCCTCGCCGCGCTCACCGACGACGAGGACCGCCCCCTGGTCCCGGCCGCGCACCCGCAGCGATGGTGGGGCCTGTACGAGCCCACCCGCAGCAGCGTCCCGCTCCGCGACCGGGACCGGCCCGTCGCCCTGTCCGGCAGCGCCCTGGAGCAGCTCGCCAACACCTGCTCCCTGCAGTGGTTCCTCGGCCGGGAGGTCAAGGCCGACACCGCCTCGACCGCCGCCCAGGGCTTCGGCAACGTCGTCCACGTCCTCGCCGACGAGGTCGCCTCCGGACGCACCCCCGCCGACCTGGCCGTCCTCATGGAACGCCTCGACTCGGTGTGGGACGCCCTCGCCTTCGACGCGCCCTGGAAGTCCCGGCAGGAGAAGGACAACGCCCGCGCCGCCCTCGAACGCTTCCTGCGCTGGCACACCACCGACCGCGGGGGCCGGGCGGCCGTGGCCACGGAGCACGAGTTCGACGTCACGCTCGAAGCCGGTGAGGTCGCCGTCCGCATCCGGGGTTCCATGGACCGGGTCGAATCGGACCCGCAGGGGCGTGCGTACGTCGTCGACTTCAAGACCGGCAAGTCCGCGCCCACCAAGGACGAGGTGGCCCGCCACCCCCAGCTCGCGGTCTACCAGCTCGCCGTGCGCGAGGGCGCCGTCGACGAGGTCTTCGACGGGCTGCGCCCCACGCCCGGCGGCGCCGAGCTCGTCCAGCTCCGCCAGGGCGCGGCCCAGCGCGACGGCGGCGACACGGTCCCCAGGGTCCAGGCCCAGCAGCCGCTCGACGGGGAGTGGGTCGGCGACCTGCTCGCGACCGCCGCCGGCCGGGTGCTGGACGAGCGGTTCGCGCCCGCCGCGGGCAAGCACTGCGACCACTGCTCCTTCCGCAGCTCGTGCAGCGCCCGCCCCGAGGGCCGCCAGACGGTCGAGTGAGCGGGAGGGGCGGGACGGTCGAGCGGGCGGGACGGTCGGGGCTGTCGGTGGGGGCGGCTAGCCTTTTTACGTGTCCGCGCGCGCGTCCGTCCTCACCGATCCCGAGCAGCTCAAAGAGCTCCTCGGGATCCCCTTCACGCCCGAACAGATGGCCTGCGTCACCGCCCCGCCCGCCCCGCAGGTCGTCGTCGCCGGTGCCGGTTCCGGCAAGACCACCGTCATGGCCGCCCGCGTGGTCTGGCTGGTGGGCACCGGCGCGGTCGCACCCGAGCAGGTCCTCGGCCTGACCTTCACCAACAAGGCCGCCGGCGAACTGTCCGAGCGCGTGCGCAAGGCCCTCGCGAGCGCCGGGATCACCGACCCGGACCCTTCCCCGGCCGAAACCGGGGCCGAGGGGGCCGGCGGGGAGCCGCGCATCTCGACGTACCACGCCTTCGCCGGCCAGCTCCTGAAGGACCACGGCCTGCGCATCGGCCTGGAGCCCAGCTCCCGCCTCCTCGCCGACGCCACCCGCTTCCAGCTCGCCGCGAAGGTGCTGCGCGAGGCCCCCGGCCCGTACCCCTCGCTCACCAAGTCCGTCCCCGACCTGGTCGGCGACCTCCTCGCGCTCGACGGCGAGCTCTCCGAGCACCTGGTCGAGCCGGACCGGCTGCGCCTCCACGACACCGCGCTCCTGGACGTGCTCGCCGGCACCAAGCTCACCAACGAGGACCTGCGCAAGGTCCCCGAAGCCGTGCGCGGCCGCCTCGAACTGCTCGAGCTCGTCGTCCGCTACCGCGCCGCCAAACGCGCCCGCGACCTCTTCGACTTCAGCGACCAGATAGCCCTCTCCGCGCAGCTCGCCACCACCCGCCCCGAGGTCGGCGCACTGCTGCGCGAGGAATTCAAGGTCGTGCTCCTCGACGAGTACCAGGACACCTCGGTCGCCCAGCGCCTCCTGCTCTCCGGGCTCTTCGGCGCGGGCTCCGGCCACGCCGTGACCGCCGTCGGCGACCCCTGCCAGGCCATCTACGGCTGGCGCGGTGCCTCCGTGGCCAACCTCGACGACTTCCCCGAGCACTTCCCGAACGCCGACGGGAGCCCCGCCACCCGGCTCTCCCTCAGCGAGAACCGGCGCAGCGGCGGCCGGCTCCTGGACCTGGCCAACGGGCTCGCCGCCCCGCTGCGCGCCATGCACGAGGGCGTGGAGGCACTGCGCCCCGCGCCGGGGGCCGAGCGCGCGGGCCAGGTCCGCTGCGCCCTGCTGGAGACCCACGCCCAGGAGCTCGACTGGCTCGCCGACTCCGTCGCCCACCTGGTCCGCACGGGTACGGAACCGCGCGAGATCGCGGTCCTGTGCCGCTCGGCCGGGGACTTCGCGCGGATCCAGGCCGTACTGGTGGGCCGGGACGTGCCGGTGGAGGTCGTCGGCCTCTCCGGGCTGCTGCACCTCCCCGAGGTCGCGGACCTCGTCGCCGTCTGCGAGGTCCTCCAGGACCCGGGCGCCAACGCCTCCCTGGTCCGGCTCCTCATCGGCCCGCGCTGGCGGATCGGCGCGCGCGACCTGGCCCTGCTGGGCCGCCGGGCGCGGCTCATGGTGGGCCGTTCGCCGGCCGGGGCGGACCCGGACGAACGGCTGGCGGCTGCCGTGGAGGGCGTGGACCCGGCGGAGATCGTGTCCCTGGCCGACGCGCTGGAGACCTTCCTCGACGGCGCCGGACAGGCCCCGGACGACCTCCCCTTCTCGGCGGAGGCCCGGGTCCGCTTCGCCCACCTCGCCCAGGAACTGCGCGACCTGCGCCGCTCCCTGGCCGATCCGCTCATGGACGTCCTGCACCGCGTGCTGTCCGCGACCGGCCTGGAGGTGGAGCTGTCCGCCTCCCCGCACGCGCTGGCGGCCCGCCGCCGCGAGACGCTGTCGAACTTCATGGACGTCGCGGCCGGTTTTGCCGCGCTCGACGGCGAGGCCTCGCTGCTGGCCTTCCTGGCGTTCCTGCGCACGGCCGCCCAGTACGAGAAGGGCCTGGACCACGCCCTGCCGGGCGGGGAGAACACGGTCAAGGTCCTGACGGCCCACAAGTCGAAGGGCCTGGAGTGGGACGTGGTCGTCGTCCCGGACCTGTGCGCGGGGTCCTTCCCGAAGGAGAGGGCGCCGGAGGCCTGGACCTCGTACGCGAAGGTGCTCCCGTACGCGCTGCGCGGCGATGCCCCCACCCTGCCGGCGGACCCGGACTGGACCTCGGCCGGCCTGAAGGCGTTCAAGACGGCCCTGAAGGACCACAAGGCGACGGAAGAGCTCCGCCTGGGCTACGTGACCTTCACCCGCCCCCGCTCCCTCCTCCTGGCCTCGGGCCACTGGTGGGGCCCGACCCAGAAGAAGCGCCGCGGCCCGTCCGCCTTCCTGTCGGCCCTGTACGAGCACTGCGCGGCGGGCTTCGGCGAGATCGAGGCCTGGGCGGACGAGCCCGAACCGGCCGCCGAGAACCCGTCCCTCGCCGACGACTCCACCCCGGACCACTCCTGGCCCCTCCCGCTCGACCCGCAGTCCCTCACCCTGCGCCGGGCGGCGGCCGCCCTGGTGGAGTCCTACCTGGCGACCCCGCCCCCGCCGGAGGACGAGTCCTACCTCTGGCCCCCGGACTGCGAAGACCCCTCCTACGACGAAGAGCCCTGGCCGGACGACGACGCCTGGGCCGACACCCCGTGGGACGAGGCGGCGGCCGTCCACGCCCCGACGGCCCCGCCGACCGGGGGCGCAGCCGCGCCCGCGCCCGACCGTCCGCAGCCCGGCGCGGCCCGCCCGGCGGCGGAGCCGCCCGCCGACGCCCGCGCCCCGCAGGGCGACGCCGCACCCGCGCCCGGGGCCGCAGGCCCGACCCCCGGCGGGGTCCGGGGCGATGCCCGGAATGCGGCGGAGCCGCATCCCGACTCCTGGCCGGAGGCCGCCGTCCGGGACCCTGCCCGCGTGCCCGCGCCCGGGGCCGCAGGCCCGACCCCCGGCGGGGGTCGGGGCAAAGCCACGGTTTCGGGACGGGGTGGGGCGGGCGAGGATTCCGGTCCGGCCGACCCCGCCGCGCCGCTCGACGACGACCTCTGGCCGGAGGCGGCCCGATGGTCCCCCGCCCCGGCCCGGCCCGCCGCCGGGACCCGGCCGGACGACGGCCTCTGGCCCGAGGCCGACGCCCGGCCCGCGCCCCGCGGCGGCGCAGCCGTGCCCGCGGCCGCGGGCCCCACCGCGAACCCGGCCCGGCCCACCGGCCCGGTCGACGCCGAGCCGTGGCCGGAGGCGGCCGACCGGGGGACCGCCGAGGGTCCGGGCGGAGCCCGACGCATCGGCACCGGCGCCCCGGAGGGCGATGACCCCTGGGCCGGCGAGGCCTGGGCCGCGCAGGCCCGGCCCGGAGCCCGCCCTGGCGGCGGCGCAGCCGGACCGGGACCGTCTCCCGAGGAAGCGCGCGCCATCGCCTCCTGGGACCGGGACCTCGACGCCCTGGAGGGCGAGCTCCGCCGCGCCCGCGCCGCGGTCCGCGACGTCGAGCTGCCCGCCGCCCTCTCCGCGAGCCAGCTGCTCCGGCTCGCCGCCGACGAGCAGGGCTTCGTACGCGACCTCGCCCGCCCCATGCCCAAGCCCCCACAGCCCGCCGCCCGCCAGGGCACCCGGTTCCACGCCTGGGTCGAGTCCCGCTTCGACGAGCTCCCGCTCCCCTTCCTCGACGTCCTCGACCCCGTCACCGACCTCCCCGGCGCCGGCTCCGACCAGGAGATCGCGGACGAGGCCGACCTCGACTCCCTCAAGGCCGCCTTCGAGCGCAGCCCGTACGCCGACCGGCCGCCCCACCGCATGGAGGCCCCGGTCCAGCTCACCCTCGCCGGCCGCGTCATCCGCGGCCGGATCGACGCCGTCTACAAGACCACCACCGCCGAGGACGGCGACTCGTACGAGATCGTCGACTGGAAGACCGGCCGCACCACCGAGGCCGACCCCCTCCAACTCGCCGTCTACCGCCTGGCCTGGGCCGAGGCCACGAACACCCCGCTCAGCCGGGTCACCGCCGCCTTCCTCCACGTCCGCAGCGGCCGCGTGATCCGGCCCCGCAACCTCCCCGACCGAGCCCGCCTTGAGCGGATCCTCCAAGGCAAAACGGACACCGGCGGTGCCCATCAGGCGGACGGCTAGGCTCGTGGGCATGAGCGACACCCCGCCGGACAACGTCGTCCGCACGTACATCGACACCCACCGCGGTGCCTTCCTCGACGATCTCGCCGAGTGGCTCCGCATCCCCTCCGTCTCGGCCCAGCCCGAGCACGCGGGCGACGTACGCCGCAGCGCCGAATGGCTCGCGGCGAAGCTCAAGGAGACCGGTTTCCCGGTGGCCGAGGTCTGGGAGACCGCCGGCGCCCCCGCCGTCTTCGCGCACTGGCCGAGCGAGGACCCGCAGGCTCCCACCGTCCTGGTGTACGGGCACCACGACGTGCAGCCCGCCGCCCTCGCCGACGGCTGGCACACGGACCCCTTCGAGCCGGTGGTCCGCGACGGCCGCATGTACGGGCGCGGCGCCGCCGACGACAAGGGGCAGGTGTTCTTCCACACCCTCGGGGTGCGCGCGCACCTGGCGGCCACCGGCGCCGCCGCCCCCGCCGTGAACCTCAAGCTGATCGTCGAGGGCGAGGAGGAGTCCGGCTCCATCCACTTCCGCGAGCTCGTCGAGGCCCGCGCCGGTGAACTCGCCGCCGACGTCGTGATCGTCTCCGACACCGGCATGTGGTCGGAGACCACCCCCACCGTCTGCACCGGCATGCGCGGCGTCGCCGACTGCGAGATCGACTTCCACGGCCCGGACCAGGACATCCACTCCGGTGCCTTCGGCGGGGCCGTGCCCAATCCGGCCGCCGTCGCCGCCCGCCTGGTCGCCGCCCTGCACGACGACGACGGACGCGTGACGATCCCCGGCTTCTACGACGGCATCGCCGAGCTCACCGAGGCGGAACGCGCGCTCATCGCCGAGCTGCCCTTCGACGAGTCCGAGTGGCTCCGTACGGCCAGGTCCCACGCGGCCTCCGGCGAGGCCGGCTACTCCACCCTGGAGCGCGTCTGGGCCCGTCCGACGGCCGAGGTCAACGGCATCGGCGGCGGCTACCAGGGCCCCGGCGGCAAGACGATCGTGCCCGCCTCCGCCCACCTGAAGCTGTCGTTCCGCCTGGTGTCCGGCCAGGACCCGTACGAGGTCGAGGCCGCCGTCAGGGACTGGGTCGCGGCCCGGATCCCGGACGGAATCCGGCACTCCATCACCTTCGGCGCCCCGACCCGGCCGTGCCTGACCCCGCTGGACCACCCGGCCCTGCAGTCCGTCGTACGGGCCATGGGCCGCGCCTTCGGCCAGAAGATCCGCTTCACCCGCGAGGGCGGCTCCGGACCCGCGGCGGACCTCCAGGACGTCCTGGACGCGCCCGTACTCTTCCTCGGCATTTCGGTACCGTCCGACGGCTGGCACTCGCCGAACGAGAAGGTCGAGCTGGACCTCCTCCTCAAGGGCGTCGAGACGACCGCCTACCTCTGGGGAGACCTGGCCGCCACCCACCGAGCAACCGCCTGACACCCGACGCACGCACGCCTGCCTTGTCCCACCACCGGGGGAGTTGGAAGTACCTGTGAGCACCCATACCGAGCGCCCTCTCGCCGAGCGCCCTCTCTCGCTCGCCGCGCCCAGCGGAATCGACCGTGCCGCGCACCACCGCCTCGACGAGGCGTGGCTCGCCGCCGCCTGGAGCCACCCGACGACCCGCGTCTTCGTCGTCTCCGGTGGCCAGGTCCTGATCGACGACACCCCCGACGGGGGCACGAGCATCGTGATGACCCCGGCCTTCGAGGCCCCGGTCACCGAGACCCACCGCTACTTCCTGGGCACGGACGAGGACGGCGTACGGTACTTCGCGCTGCAGAAGGACGCGCTGCCGGGCCGCATGGACCAGTCGGCCCGCCCGGCTGGCCTGCGCGAGGCCGGACTGCTGCTCTCCCCGCGCGACGCCGGGCTGATGGTGCACGCGGTGGCACTGGAGAACTGGCAGCGGATGCACCGCTTCTGCTCCCGCTGCGGCGAGCGCACGGTGGTCGCCGCCGCCGGGCACATCCGCCGATGCCCGGGCTGCGGCGCCGAGCACTACCCGCGTACCGACCCGGCCGTGATCATGCTGGTCACGGACGAGCAGGACCGCGCGCTGCTCGGCCGCCAGGTGCACTGGCCGGAAGGCCGCTTCTCGACCCTGGCCGGGTTCGTGGAGCCGGGCGAGTCGATCGAGCAGTCCGTCGTCCGCGAGGTGTGGGAGGAGGCGGGTGTCAGGGTCGGCGAGGTCGAGTACGTGGCCAGCCAGCCGTGGCCCTTCCCGTACAGCCTGATGCTGGGCTTCACGGCCCGCGCCACCACCTCCGAGATCACGGTGGACGGCGAGGAGATCCAGGAGGCCCGCTGGTTCTCGCGCGAGGAGCTGCGCGCCGCGTTCGAGACGGGCGAGGTGCTGCCCCCGTCGGGCATCTCCATCGCCGCCCGGCTGGTCGAGCTCTGGTACGGCGAGCCGCTGCCGAAGATGGCGGCGTAACGTTCGTCACAGCAGAAGGCCCCCGCCTCGGCGGGGGCCATTCCGGTGCTCGCGGGTACCTGCGGGTGCTCGCGGGTGAGGCTGCCTCAGACGGCGAGGGCCTGCTTGACCTGGGCCAGGCTCGGGTTCGTCATGACGGACTCGTTGCCGGCGACGGACTTCACGAGCACGGTGGGAACCGTCTGGTTGCCGCCGTTGGCCTTCTCCACGAACGCGGCGGACTCCGGGTCGAGCTCGATGTTGATCTCGTTGTACGCGATGCCTTCCCGGTCCAGCTGGGTCTTCAGCCGACGGCAGTAGCCGCACCAGGTCGTGCTGTACATCGTGACGGTGCCCGTGTCCTGCATGCTGCGCTCTCCTTCGTGAAGGCTCGGTGGTCCGAGTACTCGAACGTACGGGACCCCGCCGCCATTCCCGTACGGGCCTCTCCGCACGGCCGGTGTGACTGATACGACGGATACCCGCCGCCTGTGGACGGATTTCCCGCCCGACCCACGAGACCTGGCAGCATGGCGGGGTGACAGCAGCAACGCACTCCCCATCGTTCCCCGCCTCCGCCGACTCGGCCGACGCGGTGCTCCTGGGCCTGGACCCGGAGCAGCGCGAGGTCGCGACGACCCTGCGCGGGCCGGTGTGCGTGCTGGCGGGCGCCGGTACCGGCAAGACCCGCGCGATCACCCACCGCATCGCCTACGGCGTCCGGTCGGGCCAGCTCATGCCGGCCAGCGTGCTGGCCGTCACCTTCACCAACCGCGCCGCCGGAGAGATGCGCGGCCGCCTGCGCACCCTCGGCGCGGGCGGGGTCCAGGCCCGGACCTTCCACTCCGCCGCCCTGCGCCAGCTCCAGTACTTCTGGCCCAAGGCGGTCGGCGGGGACGTGCCCCGGCTCCTGGAGCGCAAGATCCAGCTCGTCGCCGAAGCGGGCGCGCGCTGCCGCATCCGGCTCGACCGGGGTGAGCTGCGCGACGTCACCGGCGAGATCGAGTGGGCCAAGGTCACGCAGACGGTGCCCGCCGACTATCCGGCCGCCGCCCTCAAGTCGGGCCGCGAGGCACCCCGGGACATGGCCGAGATCGCCCAGATCTACGGGACGTACGAGCAGCTCAAGCGCGACCGCGGCATGATCGACTTCGAGGACGTGCTGCTCCTCACCGTCGGCATCCTCCAGGACCGCCACGACATCGCCGAGCAGATCCGCGCCCAGTACCAGCACTTCGTGGTCGACGAGTACCAGGACGTCAGCCCCCTCCAGCAGCGGCTGCTGGACCTCTGGCTCGGCGAGCGCGACAGCCTCTGCGTCGTCGGCGACGCCAGCCAGACGATCTACTCCTTCACCGGCGCCACCCCCGACCACCTGCTGAACTTCCGCACCAAGTACCCGCAGGCCACCGTGGTCAAGCTGGTCCGCGACTACCGCTCCACCCCCCAGGTGGTCCACCTCGCCAACGGCCTCCTGAACCAGGCCAAGGGCCGCGCCGCCCAGCACCGGCTGGAGCTGGTCTCCCAGCGCGAGACCGGCCCCGACCCGGTCTACGCCGAGTACGCGGACGAGCCGGCCGAGGCCGAGGGCGTCGCTCACCGGATCCGGGACCTGATCGCCGCGGGCGTCCCGGCCGGCGAGATCGCCGTCCTCTACCGCATCAACGCCCAGTCCGAGGTCTACGAACAGGCCCTGGCCGACGCCGGGGTCCCCTACCAGCTGCGCGGGGCCGAGCGGTTCTTCGAGCGCGCCGAGGTCCAGAAGGCGATCCTCGCGCTGCGCGGAGCCGCCCGCTCCGGCGGGAACGACCCGCTGCTCGACGACGTCGTGGAACTGGGCTCCCAGGTCCGGGCGGTGCTCAGCTCCACCGGCTGGACCACCGAGCCGCCCGCCGGCTCCGGCGCCGTGCGCGACCAGTGGGAATCCCTGGCCGCGCTGGTCCGGCTCGCCGAGGACTTCGCCCGGACCCGGCCGGGAGCCACCCTGGCGGACCTCACGATCGAGCTGGACGAGCGCAAGGCCGCCCAGCACGCCCCGACCGTCCAGGGCGTCACCCTGGCCTCGCTGCACGCCGCGAAGGGCCTGGAGTGGGACGCCGTGTTCCTCGTCGGCCTCACCGACGGCATGCTGCCGATCACGTACGCGAAGACCGACGAGCAGGTCGAGGAGGAGCGCCGGCTGCTCTATGTCGGCGTCACCCGGGCGCGGCTGCACCTGAGCCTTTCCTGGGGCCTCTCCCGGGCTCCGGGCGGCCGGGCCTCCCGGCGGCCCAGCCGCTTCCTGAACGGCCTGCGGCCGGGCTCCGCGGTGCCCCGCAGCGGGCCGGGCTCCGCGGCCGAGAGCGGGGCGCGCAGGCGCGGCCGCCGCGGCCCGGTGCTGTGCCGGGTCTGCGGCAAGACACTGACCGAGGCCGGCGAGCTCAAGCTGATGCGCTGTGAGGACTGCCCGTCCGACATGGACGAAGGGCTCTACGAGCGGCTGCGGGAGTGGCGTGCGGGCCAGTCGAAGGAGCAGGGCCTGCCCGCCTACTGCGTCTTCACGGACAAGACTCTGATGGCGATCGCGGAGGCCGCGCCCACCGAGCCGGGCGAGCTCTCTATGATCTCCGGAGTGGGCGGCCGCAAGCTCGACCGGTACGGAGCCGAGGTGTTGGCCATATGTGCAGGTCAGGAGCCCGAGCCCGAGGATCATGCCGACGCGTAGAAACTCGTCGGAAAAATAGTTTGCACATGCCCAGCGAAGACCCATAGGTTCTTAGCAACGGAAACGGTGGCTTCTCCGAAGCCCTGGATCCGTGCTGTACTTATCCGAATACGCATGGGACAGGCCCTCGGGCCGAGTCCCCGAGACGCCGAGAGGAGGCGAGACCAGTGACCAGCTTCATGACCTTCACCAAAATGACCGATCGCTCGGTCGACGCTTCCTGCCTGCTCGGTTCCGTCTCCCTTCTGGGTACCGGTGTGTCCGCGATTTCCGCCGACCGCCCCGCCCTGCTGGCGACCCTTCCGGTCAGTGAGCGCAATGAGCGACCGACCCAGGCACCGGTGGCAGTACTGGCAGCAGAAGCTCAGGCGCATGGCGCCTATGGCTTCGCGGCCGCTGCCGGTGCCGGAGCCAAGACGAAGCAGACGAAGCAGCAGCACCACCTGATGTGGGCCTTCCGTGGGCTCGAACCCTGGAGTGATCCAGTCTGATCGCATGATCAGGCCGGCGCCTTCAGGGCCGCGGAACCCCACCCGGGATCCGCGGCCCTTCTGTTTGCCCCCGAACGGGGGGCGAACGCAGCAAAGGGGCCTCGGGACTGGCAGAAGCAGGTGACAGCCGAACCCGGCCGACCGGCCGGAACGACTAGCCGACCAAGACGACGAGGAAGAAACCACCGTGCAACTCGAAGCGCACGCCCCGTCCGTAACGCAGACCCACACGATCTCCCCGCCCGCAGTCCCGGAGGACCACGCCTTGACCCCGCTCACCGCGCTCACCGCGCTCGACGACGCCATCGAGAACCTCGGCGTACCCGTCCCCTGCCGCACCTTCGACCCCGAGGTCTTCTTCGCCGAGTCCCCGGCCGACGTCGAGTACGCCAAGTCGCTCTGCCGCACCTGCCCGCTGGTCGAGGCCTGCCTCGCCGGGGCGATCGAGCGCCGCGAGCCCTGGGGTGTCTGGGGTGGCGAGCTCTTCGTCCAGGGTGTCGTCGTCGCCCGCAAGCGGCCCCGTGGCCGTCCGCGCAAGAACCCGGTTGTCGCGGCATGACCGCCATCGGAACCATCGACCGCCCCCTGACGCACGATCCCCTGAAGCAGGCCCTCATGACCGCCCACACCACGAGCGCGCAGCCCCACGGCGCCGCCCACGCAGACTTCATCACCACCGGCGCGATCACCTCGCGTCAGAACAGGACCCGCGAAATGCAACTCATCCCAGAAGCCCTGGCTCGTGCCCATATGGACGAGCGCATGCGTGAGGTGGACGCCGAGCGTCACGCCGTGCGCCTGGTCGCCGCCCGCCGCATGCAGCGGCGTGCCGAGCGCGTCTCGATGCGCGCCCGCCGTGCGCTGGCCATGGCCGTCATGCACTAAGGCTGAAACAGCGTCCCCGGGGGACCGGTCCGAACGGACCGGTCCCCCCGGTGCGTTGCGGACGGCAGTCCACCCCGTGCGGGGATATCGTCTGGAGGCGGACCAGCCGACTCCCCACCCCGCCCCGTCGGGATCCGAGGCCCAGCCCGTCGTCTGCGCGCGCTGTGGCACGGAGTCCCCCAACGGCGCCCCGCCCACCTGGACCTGCTCGGTGGAGAACGGGACCAGACAGTACTTCTGCGTCGACTGCGCGCGGGCCAACCTGCGGGCGATCGAAGGCAGGCTCGACTCCTCCTGGTGGTGACTCCGCGGACCTTACGGAGTCACTCGGCGGAGGCGAACCCGGGCAGCCAGGCGTCCAGTTCGTCCCGCAGCCGCACCGTCGCGCCCAGCTGGCACAGCACCCCGATCGTGCTCAGTGTGACCCGGTGGATCAGCAGGTACGAAGGCGGCAGGTTGATCTGCCGGCCCAACTGGTGCGCGGGGGAGCGGGGGTCGGCGATCCGCGCCGCCTGGCCGCGCAGCCACGGCCGGGTGAAGGTGAACTCCTCCGCCTCGGCCGGCTCGATGATCGGCTTGAGGTAGTCCAGCACCGCGTCGGGGTCCAGCTCGATGGACTCCTTCACGAACCCCTCGGCGCGCAGGTGCCCGTAGACCCCCTCGGCGTCACCGTCCAGGGTCATCCGCAGCGACCTGCCGATGGGCCTGGGCCAGCCGCCGGGCAGCCGGTCGACCGTGCCGAAGTCCAGGACGCCCAGCCGCATCCCGCCGTCCGCCCCCGGTATCAGCCGGAAGTTGCCCGGGTGCGGATCCGCGTGCAGCAGACCCGTGCGCGCGGGCCCGGAGAAGAGGAACCGGGCCAGCAGCTGCCCGGCGCGGTCGCGCTCCTCCTGGGTGCCGTCGGCTATCACCTCCGACAGCGGGGTCCCCTCCATCCACTCGGTCACCAGCACCTGGTCGCCCTGGTGCACGACATCCGGCACGACCACGTCCGGATCGTCCACGAACGCGTCCGAGTGTGTCCGCTGGGCCTCGGCCTCCAGCTCGTAGTCGAGCTCCTCGGCGACCCGGTTGCGCAACTCCTTGATCAGCGGCTTGATCTCCATGCCGGGGATCAGCGGCCCCAGCAGCCCCGCGAACCGGCCCAGCTGCTTCAGGTCCGACAGCAGCGCCTCACCGGCCCCCGGGTACTGGACCTTGACCGCGACCTGCCGGCCGTCGTGCCACACCGCCCGGTGCACCTGCCCGATCGAGGCCGCCGCGGCCGGCTTGTCCTCGAACTCCTCGAACAGCTCCCGCCAGTCCTCGCCGAGACGGTCCGCCAGCACCTGGTGCACCGTCGCCGCGGGCAGGGGCGGAGCCGCCTCCTGGAGCTTGGTCAGCGCCGCCCGATAGGGCCCGGCGACCTCCTCGGGCAGCGCCGACTCGAAGACCGACAGGGCCTGCCCGAACTTCATGGCACCGCCCTTCAGCTCCCCGAGCGTGCGGAACAACTGCTCGGCGGTGCGCTTCTGGAGCTCGCTCGCCACGATCTCGGCCGACTTGCCCCCGATCCGCTTGCCCAGCCCCCAGGTGGCCCGTCCTGCGATGCCGAGCGGCAACGCGGCCAGCTTGACGGTGCGGGTGACCGCCTTCCGGGGAAGATCAGACATACGCCCCTCCATTTCCCAGACAGCTGCGCCGCGAACGGCGGTTCAGGACGCCCTCGGCCCCAACGCATCCTGTCATGGCCCTCCCGCGGGGTCTGCGCCCGATCCGCCTCCGGGAACCTGCCCCGCCGCACCGGGGTGCTGGAGCGGCGCCGGAGGCCCGGTGTCCGCGCCGCACGGGCAGTCCGAGTGGGGGTGGACCGGGGTGGGCTGCCAGTGGAGGGTGGGGAGGGCCGCCTCCCAGCGGGTGGCGGTGGACGCGGGCAGTTCACCGTCGAGGAAGGAGAGCGCGTGGGCCGCGGCCAGGCCGGCCACCGCCGTGGACAGGCCCAGGTCGCAGGCGGCGCTCGCGCGGCGGCGGTGGGCCGAGCGCCACTGCACCAGCATCCGGGGCCAGGCCGTGTCCCGGTCCACGCGGTCGCGCTCCATGCACCCCGCGCAGGCCGTCACCCCCGGCAAGACCAGCGGACCCACCAGCCCCGTCCCCTCCAACACCCCCGCGTACAGGTGCGGGATGCCCGTGGCGACCCAGTCGGCCGCGGTGCCCGGATCAGGGGCCCAGGCGTGCAGCCCGTCCCGGGGCGCGACCACCACCAACGCCAGCCGCGGCTCCGCGCCCTCCTCCTCCCCGGCCCGCGGGGTGCGCCCCGGGGTCGATTCGCGCACCAGCTTCCCCGCAGCCTCCGCCCGCAGCCGGCCCACGCTCCCGGGATCCAGACCTCCCGGAGCCACGTCCGCAGGCTCAACCCGGCCCCCGTCGAGCACCTCGACCCGGCCCACACCGGCTCCCGCCAGGACCGCCGCGATCACGGCGCCCACCCGGCCGCTCCCGCGCACCCGGACCCGTATCGCCCGGCGCGCGGCGACGCCGCGCAAGTCCCCGCCCGGCTCCCGGTGCACCAGGGAGAGCGAGCCCAGATCGGGCCCCAGCCGCTCCAGGGCCTCCGGATGCCCGCGCACGGCCTGGGCCCGAGGACCTCCCGCGGTGGCGTCGTCGAGCAGACCGGCTCCCGCCAGCCGCCTGACGAGTGCGTCGGCCCGGCCGTCCGGGAGCCCCATCCCCGTGGCTTCGGCCCGCAGCAACTCCATCCCCCGTGTGCCGTCGATCCGGTCGATGAGCGTGCCGGTCGCCGTGTCCACCGGCCCGAGCACCACCGCGTGGGCGGGGGTCACCCCGAACTGCACCGTCTCCCGGTCCCGCCAGGCCCGCGCCAGCGCGGGCTTCACCTTCGGATACATGTCCGGTCCCCCTCGATTTCCCGTGCGGACTCGCGCCGCTCCATTTCCCGCTCTTCCGCAACAGTGCCCGTCCGCCGGAATCCGTGCGCGAATTTGTCCACAGGCGAGGGGTATTAGGCATATGAGATGAAGGGAAATGCCGTTCCCGATATCAGCTGCGCATCGCTCACGTGCGAACCGCGGACGGGCGGGACTTCCGCCACCGCTACCGGGTACCGTCGTGGCGTGTCCGCCGACCCATCGCCGCGCGCCGTCGAAGTCCGCCGGAGCGCGCGCCGCCGCAGGACCGTATCCGCCTATCGCGAGGGTGACCGTACGGTCGTCCTCATCCCTGCCCGGATGTCCGAGGCGGAGGAGCAGCGCTGGGTGGGCGTCATGCTCGACAAGCTGGCCGCCCAGGAGAGCAAACGCACCCTCGGGGACGCGGAACTCACCGAGCGCGCCGAGCGCCTGTCCGAGCAGTACTTCGGCGGCCGCGCGCGCCCCCGCTCGGTCCGCTGGGTCACCAACCAGAACACCCGCTGGGGCTCCTGCACCCCGGCCGAAGGCAGCATCCGGCTCTCGCACCGCATCCAGGGCATGCCGGAGTACGTCGTCGACTACGTGCTCCTGCACGAGCTGGCCCACCTCCTCGTGCCCGGCCACGGGCCCCGCTTCTGGGAGCTGCTGGAGGCGTACCCGCGTACCGAGCGGGCCCGCGGGTACCTGGAGGGAGTGGTGGCGGCCGAGCGCCTTCCGAAGGTCCCGGCCGCCCGCGAGGAATAAGCAGGAAGGCCTTGTACCGGCCCGTCATGTCACACAGCGTGATATGTACCGGGTCGGTACCGACTTGGCCGGATGTCGGTAGTTGCCGTTAGCCTGAGCGGCACGCATTTCACAGTCGGGATGGGGGACGGTCGTTACGTATGGCCAGGGAATTCCAACGCGGCCACAAGGCCAAGATCAGTGATCTCACGGCGGGCACCGATCTGTACGTAGGCGTCCAGATCGCCGGGCCCGGGCTCACCTTCGACATCAGCTGTTTCGGGCTCGACGCCAATGAGCAGCTGTCGGACGACCGCTACTTCGTCTTCTTCAACCAGCCGAAGTCGCCGGAAGAGTCCATTCAGCAACTCGGCGCGCAGTCCGGTGACACCGAATCCTTCCGGGTGACCCTGGATCGCATTCCGGCGTCCATCCACAAGCTCTCCTTCACCGCCACCATCGACGGTGCCGGCCAGATGTCGCAGGTCGGCCCGGGCTACATCCGGATCGTGGCCGGCGGCGAAGAGGTCGTCCGGTACGCCTTCACCGGCTCAGAGTTCACCACCGAGCGGGCCGTGATGCTCGGCGACTTCTACCTCAAGGACGTGTGGCGCTTCGCCGCCGTCGGCCAGGGCTTCGACGGCGGGCTCGACGCGCTGCTGAGGAACTTCGGCGGCGAGGTCGCCGAGGAGGCGCAGCAGCAGGCGCCGGCCGCCGCCACGCCGGGGTTCGCCCCGCCGCAGGGGGCCGCGCCGGCCCCGGCCTTCGGAGCCCCGGCACCCGCCCAGGCCGCCGCCCCCGCGCCGTCGTTCGGTGCGCCCGCGCCCGCCGCGGCCCCGCAGCCGCAGTACCAGCAGCCCGCCGCCCCGGCCCCGGTGCACGCCGCGCCCACCATGGCCGCGCCGCTCGCCCCGCAGGCCCCCGCGCCGTACGGGCAGCCGCAGCAGCCCTCGTACGGCCAGGTCCCCGGGCAGGTCCCGGGCCAGTACCCGGGCCAGGTCCCGCCGCCCGCCCCGGCTCCCGCGCCGTACGGGCAGCAGCCGGGCTACGGGCAGGTCCCGGGCCAGGTCCCCGGGCAGGTGCCGGGCCAGCAGCCCGGCTACGCGCCCCAGGCCGCCGCCCCCGTCGCGGCCGGGCTCGCCGCCGCGCTCCAGCCGTACAAGGAAGCCCCCACGGGCACCCGCTGGACCCCGCAGAACGCGCAGCTCATGCGCGTCGACCTGGCGATGGGCGGCCAGGCCGTCCTCGCCCGCCAGGGCAGCATGGTCCTGTACCAGGGCAAGGTCGACTTCAGCTACAAGGGCGCGGGCTTCGCCGGCCGCATCGTCGGCAACGCCACCGGCCAGGAGATGCAGCTCATGCGCTGCACCGGCCGCGGCCAGGTCTTCCTCGCCGAGGACGGCGCCCACCTGCACGCCATCGAGCTCCAGGGCGACGGGATCTGCGTCTCCGCCGAAGCCGTCCTCGCCTTCGACGAGTCGCTCCAGCACGAGGTCCGCCGCATCGAGGGCAACGGCATCCCGGGCGGCGCCCTGTTCACCATGCAGTTCCAGGGCACGGGCACGGTGATCGTCAAGACGCACGGCGTCCCGGTGGTCCTGCCCGTCACCCCGACCACCTTCGCGGACAGCAACGCCATCGTCGCGTGGTCCTCCGCCTCGCAGGTGATCCTGTCCAGCCAGGTCCGGCTGCGCCGCAACGCCTACCCCGGCCACAGCGGGGAGACCGTGAACCTCCAGTTCCGCGGCGCTCCCGGCAACTTCATCGTCGTCCAGCCGTACGAGGTCTGAGGGAGCCCGACATGAACGCAATGAACCAGCAGCTCGCGGGCTACGCCCCGACCCCTGTCACGGCCCGCATGGAAAACCACGGCCGGGCCATGCTCAAGGTCGCCATGCAGAGCGGCCAGGACCTCTTCGCCCGCACCGGCTCGATGGTCGCCTACGAGGGCTTCGTGCAGTACGAGCCCAACCCGCCGGCCGTCCGTCAGATGGCCTCGCAGTGGGTCACCGGCGAGGGCGCACCGCTGATGAAGTGCACCGGCGACGGCCTGCTCTACCTCGCCGACTACGGCGCCGACGTCGTCGTCATCAACCTCAACAACGACTCGCTCTCGGTCAACGGCACCAACCTGCTCGCCTTCGACGCGCACCTCCAGTGGGGCGTCGAGCGGGTCAAGGGTCTCGCCAAGTTCGCCGGCCAGGGTCTGTTCAACGTGCAGATCGCGGGCACCGGCTGGGTCGCCCTGACCTCCCGCGGCACCCCGATCGTGGTCGACTGCGGCCGCGGCGAGGACGAGACGTACGTCGACCCGGACGCGCTCGTCGCCTGGTCGCCGAATCTCAAGGTCAAGGGCAAGCGCAGCTTCAAGGCCTCGTCGATGATCGGCCGGGGCAGCGGGGAGGCCTACCAGATGGCCTTCTCCGGCCAGGGCATCGTCGTCGTACAGCCCAGCGAGGACAGCACCGACCGGCTCCGGGTCCGGGGCTGAGGGGGAGCGGACACATCATGCAGAGCGCACTTTTCGCCCACGCCGAGGCCCAGTCCCAGGACCGGTACGCCATCCAGAACCCGCAGCTCCTGCGGGTCTCGCTGACCGGCTCCGACGACGTACTCGCCCGCAAGGGCGCGATGGTCGCCTACCAGGGCCTCATCGACTTCGACGGCGAGTACCAGAGCACCAGCCAGCGGGGCGCCCGCCGCCGCACCGGCGAGGGCCTGGACCTCATGCGCTGCTCCGGGCAGGGCACGGTCTACCTGGCCAACCTGGCCCAGTACGTGCACGTCGTGGACGTGGACCAGGAAGGCCTCACGGTCGACAGCAGTTACGTCCTGGCCCTGGACTCCACGCTGCACACCGAGGTCATCGCGGTGGACAGCCAGTACGGAATCTCTGGTTCCGGCAAGTACCAGCTCAACATCACCGGCCGCGGCAAGGTCGCGCTGATGACCTCCGGGCAGCCGCTGATGATGAACGTCACGCCCGACAAGTACGTCAATGTCGACGCGGACGCGATCGTCGCATGGTCGACCTCGCTCCGGGTGCAGATGCAGGCCCAGACGCACTCCAGCGGAGTCTGGCGGCGGCGCGGCAACACCGGCGAGGGCTGGGAGCTCAGCTTCCTCGGCACCGGCTTCGCGCTGGTGCAGCCCAGCGAGGTGCTGCCGCCGCAGAACGCCCAGCTCGGCCAGGGCGTCGCGGCGCAGTTCGGCATGGGCCAGCACGGCTCCCACGCCCAGAACCAGAACAACGCCTGGAACTGATCCCGGACAGGCGAAAGGGGCGGCCCCGCGAGGGACCGCCCCTTCGTCGTGCCCGGGCTCAGCCCCCGAGCCGCGCCAAGGTCGCCTCCAGCAGCCGTACCACCGAGGTGTCGGCCACCGCCGCCACCTCCTCGTACGGGAACCAGCGCAGGTCCAGCGACTCCTCGCTGATCTCCGCCACCGCGCCGGCCGGAGCCAGCGCCGCGTACTGCACGTCCAGGTGCCAGTGGCACGGCGCCGGGATCGGATGCCGGTCCAGGCGGACCGGGCCGCCGGGCAGCAGGCTCAGCCCGGACGCGATGCCCGACTCCTCGCGGGCCTCGCGCAGCGCCGCCGCCTCGAGCGTGTCGTCGCCGGGCTCGCAGTGGCCGCCCATCTGCAGCCACACGCCCAGCTTCTTGTGCAGGGTCAGCAGTACGCGCTCCCCGACCGGGTCGATCACCAGCGCGCTGCCGGTGATGTGCCCGGCCGTGCACGGCTTGTACATCCCGTCCGGATGGGCGGCCAGGTGCTCCAGATAGACGTCACGCAGCTCGGGCTGGCCCTCGTAGCCCTTCAGGACGAGGACCGCGTCGTCGTACAGGCTCACTTCTTCTCGTCACCGTCCTCGTCGCGCCGGTCACGCTGGTCGCGCTGCTCGGCGGCCTCGCCGAGCATCTTGTCGATCTCGGAGAAGTCCAGCTGCTCCCGGTGCACGAAGCCGTCCGGGTCGTCCAGGTCGGAGGCCGTCGGCAGCATGTCCGGGTGCTCCCACAGCCCGTCGCGGCCGTCCACACCCCGCGCGTCCGTAAGGGAGGCCCACAGCCGGGAGGCGTCGCGCAGCCGGCGCGGACGCAGCTCCAGGCCGATCAGCGTCGCGAAGGTCTGCTCCGCCGGGCCGCCCGAGGCGCGCCGCCGGCGCATGGTCTCGCGCATCGCGTCCGCCGAGGTCAGCCGCGGCTTGGCGGCCTCGTGCACCACCGCGTCGACCCAGCCCTCGACCAGCGCGAGCGCCGTCTCCAAGCGGGCCAGGGCGGCCTTCTGCTCCGGGGTGTCCTGCGGCTGGAACATGCCGCCCTGCAGCGCTTCCTGCAGCTGCTCCGGGTTCGAGGGGTCCAGCTGGCCGACCACGTCCTCCAGCTTCGAGGTGTCGACCTTGATGCCGCGGGCGTAGCCCTCGACCGTGCCGAACAGGTGCGAGCGCAGCCACGGCACGTGCGCGAAGAGCCGGGCGTGCGCCGCCTCGCGCAGGGCCAGGTACAGCCGCACCTCGTCCGAGGGGACGCTCAGGTCCTTGCCGAAGGCCTCGATGTTCAGCGGCAGCAGCGCGGCCTTGCCGGCCGGGCCCAGCGGCAGGCCGATGTCGGTCGAGCCGACGACCTCGCCCGCGAGCGTGCCCACGGCCTGGCCGATCTGCTGGCCGAACATGGCCCCGCCCATGGAGCGCATCATCCCGAGCAGCGGGCCCGCCATGGCCTGCATCTCCTCGGGCAGGACGCTGCCCATGGCCGCGCCGACGCGCTCGGCGACCGGGTCCACGAGGTCCTTCCACACCGGAAGGGTCGCCTCGACCCACTCGGCGCGGCTCCACGCCACGGAGGTGGTGGCGCCCGAGGGCAGCGAGGTCACGCCGTCCAGCCAGTGGTCGGCGAGGCGCACGGCCTCCTCGACGGCCGACTTCTCGGCGATGCCGACGCTCGTGTCCTTCACGCCGTCCGTCGTGCCCTGCGCGACGGTCTGGCGCGCGATGTCCTTGGCCATGTCCCAGTTCACGGGACCGCCCTCGTAACTCAGCATCTGGCCGAGCTGCTGGAAGGCCGCACCGAGGTCGTTCGGGTTCATCGAACCGAACATCGCGGCGAACGGATTGTCCGCGCCACCGGGGCCGCCGGCGCCGCCCGGCAGGCCCATGCCCGGGAACCCGAACGGATTCGGGCCGCCCTGACCGCCCTGACTGCCCTTCTTCTTGCCCTCGTCGCCGTTCTCCGGCTCCTCCGGCGGAAGGCCGAATCCGAATGGGGTGTCGCTCACGGGTTTCCTCGGCTCGTAGGGCCGCCGGCGGGTGCCGACGGGCAATGGTCCGACAACCACCCAGCGTAGACACCTGGCCCGCATACGGGCTCGGTGCTCCGCCGACTCCTGGGCTGCGGCAGGATGGACATCACCTGGTGGGCACGCGTCACGGCGCGTCCCTACTGAAGACAACCGCTGGAGACGCCCGGTGAGTTCCCCAGATCCGCAGTTTCGCGCGATGAACGACGACGAAGACCGCCCTGACCACGGCGACAGCGCCCAGGGCGTTCGCCAGCCGCGAAACCCGGCCGTGCGAGGTCCCGTGATCGCCGTGACCGGCGCCGCGTCGGGGGTCGGCGCGGCCCTCGTGAGCCGGCTGGCCGCCTCCGACGAGGTCAAGCAGGTCGTCGCCATCGACGAGCGGCGGGGCGACTGCGCGGCCGCGCAGTGGCACATCCTGGACGTACGGGACCCCGCGATCGCCGAGAAGCTGCGCGGCGCGGACGTCGTCGTCCACCTCGCCCTCGACCTCGACCTGGAGACGGACCCCGCGGCCCGTACGGCGTACAACGTGCGCGGGACCCAGACCGTCCTCACCGCGGCCGCCGCGGCCGGCGTGCACCGGGTCGTGCTCTGCACCTCGGCGATGGTCTACGGGGCCCTGCCGGACAACGACATCCCGCTGTCGGAGGACTCCGAGCTGCGGGCGACCGCGGAGGCCACCGGCGTCGGCGACCTGCTGGAGATCGAGCGCCTCGGCCGCCGGGCCCCCCGCGCGCACCCGGGCCTGAACGTCACCGTGATCCGCCCGGCGGTCCTGGTCGGCGGCACCGACACCGCCCTGACGCGCTACTTCGAGTCCCCACGGCTGCTCGTGGTGGCGGGATCCCGCCCGAAGTGGCAGTTCTGCCACGTGGAGGACCTGGTCAGCGCCCTGGAGTACGCGGCCCTGGAAAAGGTCGAGGGCGAGCTGGCCGTGGGCTGCGAGGGGTGGCTGGAGCAGGAGGAGGTCGAGGAGCTGAGCGGCATCCGGCGCATGGAGCTCCCCTCGGCGGTCGCGCTGGGTGCGGCGGCCCGGCTGCACCGGATCGGCCTCACCCCGTCCCCGGCCGGGGACCTCGCGTACACGATGCACCCCTGGGTGGTCAGCGTCAGCGGGCTGCACGCGGCGGGGTGGCGGCCGCGCTGGACCAACGAGGAGGTGCTCGCCGAGCTCCTCCAGGAGGTCTCGGGGCGCCACACGGTCGCGGGCCGACGGCTGGGCCGCAGGGACGCCGCCACGGCCGCCGGTGCGGCGGGCGCGACGGTGGCCCTGCTGGGCGCGGCCGCGGCGGTCCGCCTGGCGCGCAAGCGGCGCGGGATCTGACCCTGCGGGTCGGGCCGCCTGCCCGACCCGCAGGGGGCGCTGCGCTGCCCTCGGACCCCGGCGCCTCAAAGACCGGGGCGCCGCCCCGGACCCCGCGCCTCGAACGCCGGCGGGGCTGGATTGTGCCGGCGGGGCTGTATTCGGCGGGCCTGGTTTCGCGGGGAATCGTAGGAGGCTCCCAAGGGGTCGGGTCCGGCACGGGCGAAACTGCTATTTCGCCTCGTCAGCCACTAGGGCACGATGAAGGCATGGCACCGCACTTCGACCACCCCGGCGAGCAGGCCGCTCAGGACCCGATCCGGCTGCTCGAGATCCGTGAAACCCCGCTCTCGATCGACGAGGTCTTCCAGGCCGTCGGCGACGACGCGACGGGAGGGACGACGCTCTTCGTCGGCACGGTGCGCAACCACGACAGCGGGGCGGACGTCGATTCGCTCGGCTACTCCTGCCACCCGACGGCCGAGGCCGAGATGCGCCGGGTCGCCGAGCGCGTCGTGGCCAAGTTCCCCGTCCGCGCACTGGCCGCCGTGCACCGCGTGGGCGACCTCGCCGTCGGCGACCTGGCCGTCGTCGTCGCCGTCTCCTGCCCGCACCGCGGCGAGGCCTTCGAGGCCTGCCGGATGCTCATAGACGACCTCAAGCACGAGGTCCCGATCTGGAAGCACCAGACCTTCGCCGACGGCACCGAGGAGTGGGTCGGCGCCTGCTAGGCGCCTGCTGAACCCCGGTCGTGGAGCGGCCCCCGCAAGGGGGTAGCCTCGCACCCGTTCGGCCGCGCAACACGCCCTCGATTTGCGTAACCCCCCCACGGGCACGAGCGTTGAAGCCACCAACGAAACGTAGTTCGGGGTAGGGAGGCACGCCCATGGCGTCTTTGGCGTGGTTGCTGATTCCGCTGTTCGCCGCGATAGGTGCGGCGATATGGGGCAGCTGGGCGGCACGCGACCGCACGCAAGGTGACATATCCGAGCTCGCCGGCTACGCGCGGTTCCGCGAGGCCATGGGCAACGCCGATCAGGTCAGGGCGAAGGCAGAGGCCCATTCCGGTTCCGACGCCGTCTGACGGGGCTCCGCTGAGAATCCCCTGAGAGTTTCGCGTACGGACCCCGTACGGACCGGCCCCGAGGGCCGCCCGCCGGGGCCGTCCCGTACTGTCGGATCCATGCCACGCCGCACTGCGACGATGCTCGCTTCCACCCTCGTGCTGTTCGCGCTGCTCTGCGCAGGGGTGTTCATCAAGGTCCCGTATTCCGAGATGAGCCCCGGCCCGACCGTGAACACGCTCGGCGACTCGCACGGTGCGCCCGTACTCAACATCTCGGGGCGCAAGACCTACCCGACCAGCGGTCACCTCAACATGACGACGGTCCGCGTCACCGGCGCGGACTACAACATGAACCTGGTGGAAGCGGTGTACGGGTGGATGTCCGGCGACAACATCGTCGTGCCGCACGAGAACCTCTACCCGGACGGCAAGACGGACGCGGAATCCACTCAGGAGAACGCCGAGGAGTTCAGCCAGTCCCAGCAGAGCGCCAAGGTGGCGGCCCTGAAGGAGCTCGGCGTTCCGGTCACCGCCCGTGTGATCGTCGCCTCCGTCGTCAAGGGCAGCCCCTCCGAGGGCAAGCTGCACGCCGGTGACGTGATCAAGGCGGTGGACGGCACCCCCGTCACCGCTCCCGAGGACGTGGCCAAGCTCGTCACCAAGCACAAGCCCGGCGAGCCGGTCGAGTTCACCATCGTGCCCGCCGCGGAGGCGGCCGAGGTGGCGAAGGCGAACCACGAGCCCGCCGGTTCCTCGAAGGTGACGATCAACGCGGGCAAGGCGGAGGGCGACGGTCACGCCGTCGTCGGCATCCGGGCCGGATCCGACCACACCTTCCCGTTCACGATCGACATCAAGCTCGCGGACGTCGGCGGCCCCAGCGCCGGCCTGATGTTCGCCCTCGGCATCGTCGACAAGCTGACCCCCGAGGACCTGACCGGCGGCAAGTTCGTCGCGGGCACCGGCACCATCGACGACGCGGGCAAGGTCGGCCCGATCGGCGGCATCCAGATGAAGACCATCGGCGCCCGCCAGGCCGGCGCCGAGTACTTCCTGACGCCCGCCGAGAACTGCGCCTCCGCGGCCACGAACGTGCCCGACGGCCTGACCCTGGTGAAGGTCTCCACGATCGACGACGCCACCAAGGCACTGGAGAAGATCAGCAAGGGGGACACGGCCGGGCTGACGCAGTGCAGCGTCAAGCCCTGACCGGTCCTCCCCCTGCGGTCCTACGAGAAGGTCGCGGCCAGGGCCTCCGCCAGCCCGGGCACCAGGCCCCCGCCGGTGAGGACATCGGTCGAGGAGTCCTTCTCGCGCAGGCGTACGGCCGACTCGCGCGAGCCGTCGCGCAGCACGGCCACGGTGAGGCGGACCTCCTGCCGCTCCGGGTGACCGGCGACCCACGTCGCCAGCTGCTTGTCGCTCAGCCCCTCCGGTACGGAGGCCTCCGCGGACGGCGGCAGCATCAGCCGCTCCACCGTCAGCGCGCAGCCGACGACGGCGTCGGGCCAGGCGATGGTGCCCAGGAACTTGTCGAGGGGGGTTCCGGCCGGGACCTCGTCCTGCTCGATCGGGGTGAGGGAGGCCTTGCCGGCGTCGTCCTGGTCGAGGCCGAGCTGGCTCGCGAGCCGGGGCTCCTGCTTCTTCAGCCGGGCGGTGTCGACCAGCGCGAACAGCCGCGCGGGCTTGTCCCAGCCGAGGCCGGCCGCGTACTCGTCGATCTCGAGACAGGCGCGGGTGAGCGGGCCGGCCGCCATGGGGGTGCCGGTGGAAGGCGAAACGTTGGACATGGACAACATCCTGCCTCCTTTCCGCCCCATACCGGGAACTGACCGGAGCCTCAGTAAGTTGCATGAATGGGCTCTACGATCGGGGGTCCCGTTCAATACCAGACTCAGCGACTTTCGAGGTGGCCACCTTGGCTTTCCAGATGCCGGACCGCGGCGGAGGCCCTTCCGGGCCACGGATGAGAGTCGGCCGCCCGTCCCGGCGGGCCCGCACTCTCCTTATGACCTTGGGCGTGCTGGCCGTCCTGGCCATGCTCTTCATCATGTTCGCGGGGTTCTGGACGGACTGGCTCTGGTTCCGCTCCGTGAAGTACTCCACCGTCTTCACCACCACCCTGTGGACGAAGATCGGTCTCTTCGCCGTCTTCGGCCTGCTGATGGCCGGTGCCGTCGGGTTCAACATCTGGCTGGCCCACCGGCTGCGGCCGCCGCTCAGCGCCATGTCGATGGAACAGCAGAGCCTCGACCGCTACCGGATGAGCATCGCCCCGTACAAGAAGTGGCTGCTCCTGGGCATCGCCGTGATCGTCGGGCTGATCGCGGGCGCCTCGGCGGCCGGTCAGTGGAAGACCTGGCTCATGTACGTGAACGGGGTGACCTTCGGAACGAAGGACCCGCAGTTCCACATGGACGTGTCCTTCTACACCTTCGACCTGCCCTGGTACCGCTTCCTGCTCGGCTTCGGCTTCGCCGCGGTCGTGCTGTCGGTGATCGCCGCGGCCGTCGTGCACTACCTGTACGGCGGACTGCGCGTGACCAGCCCGGGCGCCCGGGCCACCGCCGCCGCCACCGGGCACCTGTCGGTGCTGCTCGGCCTCTTCGTCACGCTCAAGGCGGTCGCGTACTGGCTCGACCGGTACGGGCTCGCCGTGAAGTCCAGCGATTTCAAGGCCGCGGACAACTGGACGGGCCTGCGGTACGTCGACGCCAACGCGTACCTGCCGGCGAAGACGATCCTCGTCGCCATCGCCGCGATCTGTGCCGTGCTGTTCTTCGCGACGCTGTGGCGCCGCACCTGGCAGCTGCCCGTGATCGGCTTCGGCCTGATGGTGCTCTCGGCGATCCTGATCGGCGGGCTGTACCCGGCGATCGTGCAGAAGTTCCAGGTCCAGCCGAACGAGCAGGCCAAGGAATCGCCGTACGTCCAGAAGAACATCAAGGCCACGCGCGACGCCTACGGGATCGCCGGCTCCGAGGTCACGGACTACCCGGGCTCCCCACAGACGGCGGACCGGACCAAGCTGCGCCCGCAGGCCGACACCACGGCCAGCATCCGGCTCCTGGACCCGAACATCGTCTCGCCCGCCTTCCAGCAGCTCCAGCAGGTCAAGGGCTACTACGCCTTCCCGTCCACGCTCGCCGTGGACCGGTACACCGGCCAGGACACGGTCATCGGGCTGCGCGAGCTGAACATCGGCGGCATCCCGAAGAACAACTGGATCAACGACCACTTCAAGTACACACACGGCTACGGCGTGGTCGCGGCCAAGGGCACCACCGTCGGTGACCAGGGGGCCCCGGACTTCACCCAGTCCGACCTGCCCTCCAAGGGCATGTTCGGCACGGACTTCGAGCAGCGCATCTACTACGGCGAGCAGACGAAGCAGTACTCGATCGTCGGCGGACCGCAGAAGGAGCTCGACTACTCGGACGACAAGGGCGAGAAGGAGACGAGCTACAAGGGCGACTCCGGCGTCAGCCTCGACAACCCGGTGAACCGGGCCGCCTACGCGCTCTCCTTCAGCGAACCGCAGATCCTCTACTCGGGCGCCATCGGCGACGGCTCGCGGATCCTCTACAACCGCACGCCCAAGCAGCGCGTCGAGGCGGTCGCCCCGTGGCTGACCATCGACGGCGCGCCGTACCCGGCCGTGATCGGCAAGCGGGTCGTGTGGATCGTCGACGCCTACACGACGACCAACGGGTACCCGTACGCCTCGCGCACCACGCTGGGCCAGAGCACCGCCGACTCGCTGACCAACAGCCAGCGCGCGGTGGTGGCCCAGGAGAACCAGGTCAACTACATCCGCAACTCGGTGAAGGCCACCGTCGACGCGTACGACGGCTCGGTCAACCTGTACCAGTGGGACACCGAGGACCCGGTCCTGAAGACCTGGATGAAGGCGTTCCCCGGCACGGTGAAGGCCAAGAGCGACATCGCCAAGCCGCTCATGGACCACCTCCGCTACCCGCAGGACCTCTTCAAGGTCCAGCGCGAGCTGCTGACCCGGTACCACGTCACGGACCCGCAGACCTTCCTCAGCGGCAGTGAGGCCTGGGCGGTCCCGGACGACCCGACGACCAAGGCCGGCACGGCGGTTCCGCCGTACTACCTGTCGCTGAAGATGCCGGGCCAGAAGGAGAAGGACCAGGTCTTCTCGCTCACCACGACGTTCACGCCGAACGAGCGGCCCAACCTGAGTGCCTTCATGGCGGTCAACGCCGATCCGGGGACCCCGGACTACGGCAAGATCAGAATCCTGAAGATGCCGACCAGCAAGCCGCCGGACGGCCCCGGTCAGGTGCAGAGCAAGTTCCAGTCCGAACCGAAGATCGCCGAGTCGATCCGCCTGCTGCGCGGTGGTGACTCGGAGATCGAGTACGGCAACCTGCTCGCGGTGCCGCTCGACGGCGGCATGCTCTACGTGGAGCCGGTGTACGTCCGCAGCTCCGGGCTGAAGTACCCGCTGCTGCGCAAGGTGCTGGTGACCTACGGCGGCCAGACGGCCTTCGAGGACACGCTGGAGAAGGCGCTGAACGTGGTCTTCGGAGCCGAGGCCCCGACCACGCCGGTGCCCCCGGTCCAGCCGCCGGGCGAGGGCACCGTCACGCCCCCGGCCAACCAGGACCCGACGGTCAAGGCGGCCCTCGCCGACGCGCAGAAGGCCATCGAGGACGCCGAGAAGGCCAGGCAGGCCGGCGACTGGGCGGCCTTCGGCAAGGCCCAGGACGAGATCAAGTCGGCGCTGAAGCGGGCGATCGACGCGGAGGCGAAGACGGCGCCGCCCCAGCCGAGCGGCTGATGATCCACGGGTAATGGCTCTGTCCCGCGTCGTGATACTGTGGTTTCACCGACGCGGGGTGGAGCAGCTCGGTAGCTCGCTGGGCTCATAACCCAGAGGTCGCAGGTTCAAATCCTGTCCCCGCTACTGAAGATGAAGGCCCGGATCCATGGGATCCGGGCCTTCGTCATGCCCGGGGTGGACACGCGTTAGCTGGGGCGGGTGAGTTGGGGTAGGAGCGTGTTTGACTTACCCCACTGTGGGCATGTCGACAAAACGCTGTAGTGACCTCACTGGCTGCGACATACCAGGTGTACGCGGGTAGCAGGTGATGCGACGATGGGATTTATGGGGGACAGGTCAACTCTGCTGGAGACAGGGCGGTTTGTGAGGGCGGAGACCGAATCGGGCGCAGAGGCCCAGGGGGCGGTTCCGGTAGCCGACGCGCAGACCGCGCTGACCGATGCGGATTTCGCGCAGGAACTGTTCGCCGAGACCGACGCGGCGAGCGACGCCGAGCTGGAGGCCCGGCACCGGGTGGCCGCCGACAAGGGCGACCCCGGCGCCATGAGCGTGCTCGGTGCGCTGCTGCTGCGCCGCGGTGACCTCGACGGGGCCGAGCCGTACCTGCGCGGTGCCACCGGCGAAGGGGACCGGGCCGCCGCGAACAACCTCGGTGTGCTCCTGCACCAGCGCGGCTACCCCGAAGAGGCCGCGGGCTGGTGGCGGGTCGCGGCCGTGGCCGGATCCGCACCGGCCGCGCACGCCCTCGGCCGCCACTTCCGCGAGCGCGGCGACGAGCCCGCTGCCGAGTACTGGATGCGGCAGGCGGCGGAATCCGGCCATGCGCTGGGCGCGTACGGGCTGGCCGACCTGCTGGAGCACCGCGGGGACAAGGGCGTCGAGCGGTGGTTCCGCGCCGCCGCCGAACAGGGGCACCGCGAAGCCGCGTACCGGCTGGCGAGGCACCTGCGCAAGGGCGACCCCACCGAGGCCGAGCAGTGGTACCGGCAGGCCGCCGCGCGCGGGCACCGGCGCGCGGCCCTTCACCTGGGCGCCCTGCTGGAGGCGCGCGGCGAGCTCAAGGAGGCCGGGCGCTGGTACCTGACCTCCGCCAAGCAGGGGGAGGCCCGCGCCGCGTGCGCGCTCGGCTTCCTGCTGCGCGACGCCGGGGACGAGGAGAGCGCGGCGACCTGGTGGCACCGCGCCGCCCAGGACGGCGACGGCAACGCCGCGAACGCGCTGGGCGCCCTGCACGCCGCGCGCGGGGAGACCCAGACCGCGGAGCGCTGGTACCGGACCGCCATGGACGCGGGCGACCAGAACGGGGCGTACAACCTTGCTCTGCTGTGCGCCGCACAGGACCGGACCGCGCAGGCCGAGCAGTGGTACCGGCGGGCGGCCTACGCGGGACACCGCGAGGCGGCCAACGCGCTGGCCATCATGCTGCTGCAGGTCGGGGACGCGGCGGGCGCCGAGCCGTGGTTCTCGAAGGCGGCCGAGGCGGGCAGCGTCGACGCCGCGTTCAACCTCGGGATCCTCTTCGCCAGCCGGGACGAGGACCGCACGGCGCTGAAGTGGTACGAGCGGGCCGCGTCGGCCGGGCACACGGACGCCGCGCTGCAGGTCGGCATCGCGCTCGTCCGCGACGGCGAGGAGCGGGCGGCCGAGCGGCACCTGCGGTGCGCGGCGGGCGGCGGCAGCGCGGAGGCGGCCTTCCGGCTGGCCGCGCTGCTGGAGTCGCTGGCCCCGCCGCCGGAGCCGGTCGCGCTGGGCGAGCCGGTGGGCGGCGCCCCGCGCACCGAGAGCGAGGAGTGGTACGAGCGGGCCGCCGAGCTGGGGCACCGCCGGGCCCAGGTACGGGTCGGCATGCTGGCGGCCGCCCGCGGTGACATGGCGGTGGCCGCACGGTGGTACCGGGAGGCGGCCGAGGCCGGTTCCCGCAACGGGGCGTTCAACCTGGGGCTGCTGCTCGCCCGCGAGGGGAGCGAGCCGGAGGCCGCGCTGTGGTGGACGCGGGCGGCGGTGGCGGGCCACGGCCGTGCGGCGCTTCGGCTGGGGCTGCTGGCGGCCCGGCACGGGGACCTGGCGGAGGGGCAGAAGTGGTGCGTGCGGGCCATGGAGCTGGGCCCGGCGGAGGTTTCGGAGCGGGCGGCACGGCTGCGGGAGGCTCTGGCGGAGGAACTCTCGGCCTGACCCGGCCGGGGGCTCCGCCGTCTCTGTGGCTGCGGCGCCGCGTCCTGGGCTCTGCCCCGCCCCGCGCCTCAAGCGCCGGCGGGGCTGGATGGTGCGGCGGGGGTGGGTCGGGCTTGGTCAGCGGTAGAGCCAGGTGGTGGCTCGGGGGTAGGCGTGGCGGAGGATCAGGGGCATCAGGAGGTCGTTGACGCGGCGTTGCACCGTGCCCGGCGTCTTCGCGTCGCGGTTCGACGCCGCTGCCTTGGTCATCCAGGCCACGCGGGGGCGGCGCAGGCGGGTGTATTCGGCCAGGGCGTTGCGGACGCCCGGCACCGATGGCACGCAGCGAGCCAGGGCCACCGCGTCCTCGATCGCCATCGACGCGCCCTGTCCGGCGCCCACCGGGGGGCCGCGTCGCCGAGCAGGACGGTGCGGTCGTCGTGCCAGACGGGGAGCTCCGCCAGCCGGTGCATCGGCAGCGGACGGTCGATGCGCGTGGCCGCCCGGACGAGGGCGAGCGGCATCCGCTCCCCGCCGCACAGCTCCGCCAGCAGGTCCTGGGTGACCGCCGCCGGGTCCGGGGGCTCCGACGAGGGCACCTGGGCCGACCACCACACCGTGCCGTCCGGTGCCAGGGCCGGCCGGGAGCCGCCGGGGGAGCCCGAGCTGGTCGCCGCGGCGATGGGGGCGATGATCCCGATGCTCGGGTACGCCGCGATGGCCGGCGGGGCGGCGCCCGACGACGGCGAAGTGGTCGAGACGCTGACCGCTCTCCTGCACCGTGGGCTGGCCGGTTAACCGATTTGCATCTGCCGGGGGGCCTCACGTAACGTTGGGTTTACCGACGCGGGGTGGAGCAGCTCGGTAGCTCGCTGGGCTCATAACCCAGAGGTCGCAGGTTCAAATCCTGTCCCCGCTACTGAAGGCCCAGGGCCCGGATCCAATGGATCCGGGCCCTGAGTCGTTTCCGGGGGCGAAGCGGCAAGCGGGAGCGGCAAGCAGAAGGGCCCGGACCCCCGTGGGCCCCGTGGGGTCCGGGCCCTCCGCGCGTTCCGGGATCAGGCGGCCGCGCAGTTCGGGCAGACCCCGCGGTAGGTCACCTCGACCGCGGACACGACGAAGCCGAAGCGCTCCGTGTCCGGCAGGTCGGCCAGCGGGTTGCCCGCCGGGTGGACGTCGCGGATCGCGCCGCACTGGGCGCAGACCAGGTGCTGGTGGGGTCGGTGCGCGTTCGGGTCGTACCGCTTGGCGCGCCGGTCCGTGGAAACCTCCAGGACCTCGCCGAGGGTGACGAGCTCGCCCAGCGTGTTGTAGACGGTCGCCCGCGAGATCTCGGGCAGCTTCGCCACGGCACGCGCGTGCACCTCGTCGGCCGTCAGGTGCACGTGGTCACCGTCGAGCACCTCGGCCACGACACGCCGCTGCGCCGTCATGCGCCAGCCGCGTCCGCGGAGTCGTTCCAGCAGGTCACTCATAGACATCAGCCTAACAGTGAGGGGATTCGGTGTAACTCCCGAACCGGTGCGGACTTGGATGCTTACTTGACTTAGACAAAGTCCATCGTAGGATCGGGTACGGCGAACGCCAAGGACAGGACATCCAGGAATGACGCAGGAGGCGCACGTGACGCAGGGACCGCTCACCACGGAGGCCGGGGCTCCGGTCGCCGACAACCAGAACAGCGAGACCGCCGGCGTCGGGGGTCCCGTTCTGGTCCAGGACCAGCTGCTGCTGGAGAAGCTCGCGCACTTCAATCGCGAGCGCATCCCGGAGCGCGTGGTGCACGCCCGCGGCGCCGGTGCCTACGGCACCTTCACGCTGACCCGCGACGTCTCCCAGTGGACCCGCGCCAAGTTCCTGTCCGAGGTCGGCAAGGAGACCGAGACCTTCCTGCGCTTCTCCACCGTCGCGGGCAACCTCGGCTCGGCCGACGCGGTGCGCGACCCCCGCGGCTGGGCGCTGAAGTTCTACACCGAAGAGGGCAACTACGACCTCGTCGGCAACAACACCCCGGTGTTCTTCATCAAGGACGCCATAAAGTTCCCCGACTTCATCCACACCCAGAAGCGCGACCCGTACACGGGCTCGCAGGAGGCGGACAACGTCTGGGACTTCTGGGGTCTGTCCCCCGAGTCGACCCACCAGGTGACCTGGCTGTTCGGCGACCGCGGCATCCCGGCGTCCTACCGCCACATGAACGGCTACGGCTCGCACACGTTCCAGTGGAACAACGAGGCCGGCGAGGTCTTCTGGGTCAAGTACCACTTCAAGACCGACCAGGGCATCAAGAACCTCACCCAGGCCGAGGCCAACCAGCTCGCCGGTGAGGACCCCGACTCCCACCAGCGCGACCTGCGCGAGTCCATCGAGCGCGGCGACTTCCCGACCTGGACCGTGCAGGTCCAGATCATGCCCGCGGCCGAGGCGGCCCAGTACCGCTTCAATCCGTTCGACCTCACCAAGGTGTGGCCGCACGAGGACTACCCGCCGATCGAGATCGGCAAGCTGGAGCTCAACCGCAACCCGGAGAACGTCTTCGCCGAGGTCGAGCAGTCGATCTTCTCCCCGGCGCACTTCGTCCCCGGCATCGGCCCCTCGCCGGACAAGATGCTCCAGGGCCGCCTCTTCGGATACGGCGACGCCCACCGCTACCGCGTCGGCATCAACGCCGACCACCTGCCGGTGAACCGTCCGCACGCCACCGAGGCGCGCACCAACTCCCGCGACGGCTACCTGTACGACGGCCGCCACAAGGGTGCGAAGAACTACGAGCCCAACAGCTTCGGCGGCCCGCACCAGAGCGACCGCCCGCTGTGGCAGCCCATCGACGTGACCGGTGGCACGGGCAACCACGCCGCCGCCGTGCACAGCGAGGACAACGACTTCGTGCAGGCCGGCAACCTCTACCGCCTCTACTCGGAGGACGAGAAGGCCCGTCTGGTCGAGAACCTGTCCGGCTTCATCGCCAAGGTCTCGCGTGACGACATCGTCGAGCGCGCCATCAACAACTTCCGCCAGGCGGACGGCGACTTCGGCAAGCGGCTGGAGGCCGCGGTCCAGGCCCTCCGCGGCTGAAACGGATCGCTTGCCGTCGCGTGACGCCGGGCCGGAACCCTCCTCGGAGGGTTCCGGCCCGGCGCCGTTCGTGAAGGGGTGCCTACGTGCCCACGTACCCAGGTGCCTGCGCGGAGACCGTGCGCCGGGCCGGCGCCCAGCAGCGGATGACGTCGCGCACGGACACGATGCCCACGGGGCCGCCGTTCTCCAGCACGATCAGGTGCCGGAAGCCGCCGTGCGCCATCGCCTCGGCGGCCTCCTGCACAGTGGCGTCCGGAGTGCAGAAGACGACGTTGTTGGTGGTGTGCGCGCCCACGGACTCCCGGTCGGGATCGTGGCCCGCGCCGATCGAGTTGAGGATGTCGCGCTCGGTCAGGATGCCGATTCCGCTGTGGTCGGGGTCGAGGACGACGGCCGCGCCGACGCGCCGGCCGGACATGAGGCAGGCCGCCTGCCGGAGGGTGTGTGCGGGTCCGAGGGTGAGGATCACGGTGCTCATTGCGTCACGGACGAGCATGAAGAGAGCCACCTCCTGGGGTGAGCCCCCCGCTTGGGTGGGTGTGCCCGTGAAGTCGCCCTTAGAGAAAGGCTTCACAAGCGCACAAGCGTGGGGAGTCTCAGATTCCCATGGACACGGAGGGTCAGCAAGAAGGCGCGCAAAGGAGCGTGCAGGCGCACACATGCTCCCGGCTGCGGTTCCCCGGCCCCCCGGCGCACAGGGGCCTCACGAGCGCGCGGCCCCAGGAGCGCAGAGCCTCAGGTGCGCGGGCGCAGCAGGCCGAGCATCTCCTCGTGGAGCAGCCCGTTCGAGGCCGCCGCGTTCCCGCCGTGCACGCCGTCCACCCCGTCCAGGCTGGTGAACCGGCCGCCCGCCTCCTGGACCACGACCGCGATGGCGGCCATGTCCCAGAGGTTCAACTGGGGCTCGGCGCACAGGTCCAGCGAGCCCTCCGCGACCATCATGTACGGCCAGAAGTCCCCGTAGCCGCGGGTACGCCAGCACGCGCGGGTCAGGTCCAGGAACCCGGCGAGCCGGCCCTGCTCCTCCCAGCCGCTCAGCGAGGAGTACGCGAACGAGGCGTCGCCCAGCCCGGCCACCTGGGACACGCGAATCCCCGTGGGCGCGGCGCTCTCGCCGAGCGCACCGCCCGCGTACGCCCCCTGCCCCTCGGCCGCCCACCAGCGGCGGCCCAGCGCCGGCGCGGACACCACGCCGACCACCGGCCGGAAGGCGCCGTCGGCGCCCTCGGCCATCAGGGAGATCAGCGTCGCCCACACGGGCACCCCGCGCACGTAGTTCTTCGTGCCGTCGATCGGGTCCACGACCCAGCGGCGCGGGCCGCTGCCCTGCAGGCCGTACTCCTCGCCCAGGATCGCGTCGCCGGGACGCGCGGCCGCGATGCCCGCCCGGATGATCTCCTCGGCGGCCTGGTCCGCCTCGCTCACCGGGGTCATGTCCGGCTTCGTCTCGACCTTCAGGTCGAGGGCGCGGAACCGCTCCATCGTGGCGGCGTCCGCCGCGTCGGCGAGTTCGAGGGCAAGGCGCAGGTCATCGTCATACTCGGGCATGCCCGAACAGTATCGAGACTCCCGGACCCGGGCGAACGACGTCCACAGTGCGGCCCCGACGCGCCCTTGACAGGATCTGTCGGCCCGTCAACTCTGGCCGGAGAGCCCATCGGGGAGGCGAGGGATGCCGGCAGCCCGGGAGTCCTTACTGGAGGCGGCGGGAGCGGCGCTCTCCGCGCGCCCCTGGCCGGCCGTGCGGATGGTCGACGTGGCCGCGGCCGCCGGGGTGTCCCGGCAGACCCTCTACAACGAGTTCGGCGGCAAGGCGGGCCTGGGCAGCGCCCTGGTCCGGCGCGAGGCCGACCGGTACCTCGACGGCGTGGACCGGGCCCTGTCCGCCCCGGCGCAGGCCGCCGAGCGGCTCGCCGCCGTCGCGGAGTGGACCGTACGCGCGGCCCGCGCCCATCCCCTCGTACGGGCCCTGCTCACCGGCAGCTGGGACGCGGGCCTGCCCGCCGCGGGACGCCGGGCGCCAGGGCCCGGTGAGCTGGCCCGGGCCGTCCGCGACCGGGCGGCCGCCGCGCTCACGCCGGGGGAGGGCCCGCAGCGGTGCGAGCTCGCCGTGCGCCTCGCCCTCTCCTACGTGATCGCCCCGGGGGAGGAGCCGGGGGCGGCCGAACTGCTCGGGCTGCTCCGGCAGCTCAGTGTGCCGACCCGGACAGCTGGAGTCCGATGACCCCCAGGATGACCAGCGAGATCGAGACGAGCTTGAGGGTGGAGACCAGGTCGCCGAGGAAGACCATGCCGTAGATCGCGGTCCCGGCGGCGCCGATGCCCGTCCAGACCGCGTACGCCGGTCCCACGTCCAGCTTCTTGAGGGCAAGCGTCAGCAGACCGAAGCTGCCGAGCGCGAAGCACGCGAAGGCGACGGTCGGCCACAGCCGGGTGAATCCGTGGGAGAGCTTGAGGCAGACCGCGAAACCGGTCTCCAGAAGTCCCGCGACCACGACCAGCAGCCACGCCATGTCGAATGCCTCCCCGCGTCACATGACATCACGTCACTTGGTGGGATTATGCATCTATCCCTACAGGGCCCTCGACAAACACAGCAGGCCCCTCCGGACCGTCAGTCGCCCTCGCGACGCTCCCGCGTCTGCAGCAGCCGCCGCAGCGAATACAGCCGCGCCGGGTCCGCGTGTCCGTCCTCCACCCACTTGTCGAGCGCGCAGTCCGGCTCGTCGTGGCTGCACGCGCGCGGGCACCCCTCCGTTCCCGGCACCAGCTCCGGGAAGGCCAGGATCACCCGGGACGGGTCCACGTGGTGCAGGCCGAAGGAGCGCACGCCCGGGGTGTCGATGACCCAGCCGTCGCCGCCCGGCAGCGGCAGCGCGAGCGCCGAGGTGGTGGTGTGCCGGCCGCGGCCGGTCACCGCGTTGACCACTCCGGTGGCGCGCTGGCGGCCCTCGGCGACCAGCGAGTTCACCAGCGTGGTCTTGCCGACGCCCGAGTGGCCGACGAAGGCGGTGATCCGGCCGTTGAGGTACTCGCGCACCCGGTCGGCCGCGTCGCCCGTCGCGAGCTCCTCGCGATTGGTCACCACGTACTTCAGCCCGAAGGTCGAGTAGATCTCCAGGATCTTGTCCGCGGAGGTCAGGTCGGACTTGGTGAGCACCAGCAGCGGCTCCAGCCCGGCGTCGTACGCCGCCACCAGGCAGCGGTCGATCATCCGGGGCCGCGGCTCCGGGTCGGCCAGGGCCGTGACGATGGCCAGCTGGTCGGCGTTGGCGACGACCACCCGCTCGTACGGGTCGTCGTCGTCGGCGGTGCGCCGCAGGACGGACTTGCGCTCCTCGATCCGCACGATGCGGGCCAGGGTGTCCTTCTTGCCGGTCAGGTCACCGACGATCCAGACCCGGTCGCCGACCACCGCGGCCTTGCGTCCGAGCTCGCGGGCCTTCATCGCGTGCACGGACCGGCCCTCGACCAGGCAGGTCAGCCGGCCTCGGTCGACGGTCAGGACGAAGCCCTCGGACGCGTCCTCGTGCTTGGGCCGGATGCTGGTCCGCGGCCGGTTGCCCTTGGGGTTCGGGCGCCGGCGGATGTCGTCCTCGTCGGTGTGCTTGCCGTACCTGCGCATGACGGGCCCTACGCTCCCGCACCCGCTCCGGGCGTCCCGGAACCACCGGCGTCCCCGGCGAGCATGTCCGTCCACATCTTCGGGAAGTCCGGCAGGGTCTTCGCGGTCGTCGCCACGTTCTCGATCTGTACGCCCTCCACCGCCAGGCCGATCACCGCGCCAGCGGTGGCCATCCGGTGGTCGTCGTACGTGTGGAAGACGCCGCCGTGCATCCGGCGCGGCCGGATGCGCAGCCCGTCCGCGGTCTCGGTGACGTCGCCGCCGAGCGCGTTGATCTCCTTGGTCAGCGCGGCCAGCCGGTCCGTCTCGTGCAGCCGCAGGTGCGCGACCCCGCGCAGCACCGACTCGGAGTCGGCCAGGGCCGCCACCGCCGCGATGCCCGGGGTGAGCTCGCCGACCTCGCTCAGGTCCACGTCGATGCCGTGGATCCTGCCGGTGCCGGTGAAGACCAGGCCTGCGTCGGTGAGCTCGCAGGAGCCGCCCATCTCCGTGAAGATCCGGCGCAGTGCGTCACCGGGCTGGGTGGTGCGGCGCGGCCAGTCCGGGACGGTGACCGTGCCGCCGGTGATCAGGGCCGCCGCCAGGAAGGGCTGGGCGTTGGACAGGTCCGGCTCCACGACCATGTCGCGGCCGAGCAGCGCGCCGGGGGAAACCCGCCACACGTTCTTCTCGCCGCCGGCCTCGGGGGTGTCGACCTGGGCGCCCGCAGCGCGCAGCATCTCCACGGTCATCCGGATGTGCGGCATCGACGGCAGGGTGGCGCCCACGTGCCGGACCTCGACGCCCTGGTTGAAGCGCGGGGCGGAGAGCAGCAGCGCGGAGACGAACTGCGAGGAGTTGCTGGCGTCGATCTCGACCGTGCCGCCCTCCAGGGCCCCGCCGCCCTGGACGGTCATGGGCAGCGCGCCCCGGCCGTCGTCGTCGATCCGGGCGCCGAGCGTGCGCAGGGCGCTGATGACCTGGCCGAGCGGGCGCTCGTAGGAGCGCGGGTCACCGTCGAAGCGGACGTCCCCGTCGGCGAGGGTGGCGACGGGCGGCAGGAAGCGCATGACGGTGCCGGCGTTGCCGACGTCCACGGTCGTCGGTCCGTACAGGGCGGCCGGGATGATCCGCCAGGCCTCTCCGCTCTCGCCGTCACCGGCGGAGCTGGAGGAGACGGTCTCCTCGATGCCGACGCCCAGCGCGCGCAGCGCGTCGGACATCAGCTGGGAGTCGCGCGAGCGCAGCGGGCGGCGCACCCAGCCCGGCTCGGCGGCGAGCGCGGCGAGCACGAGGGCGCGGTTGGTGACCGATTTGGACCCCGGCACCGTGACGGTGGCGTGGACGGTCCCATCGGCGAGCGGAGCGGGCCAGAGGGCAGGGAGCGCGGGGGTCTCGGTCATGGCCCCCACTTTAGTGGCTTCCTCCGGCCCCAGATCTTGATCGCCCCCCGGTCTCACGGGGTGGTCACAGGGTGAGCAGCCAGCGGCCGCCGCCGACCAGTGAACACAGCGCGACGATGTGGAAGAACAGCAGCCACACCACCGGATGCAGATGGGTGAGACGGCCCAGCTGGTCGGCATCGGAATCCGGGGCTCCGCCATTCCTGCGCTTGGCCCCCAGCTCGAAGACCGGCCGGACCCCGCCGAGCAGCAGGAACCACACCACCAGGTAGGCGAAGGCGGCCTGCACCTCGGCCGGGGTCAGCCAGGACACCAGGAGGAAGGCCCCGCCCGTCAGCACCACGGTCAGCGCCCCGTACGCGTTCCGGATCATCACCAGCATCACCACCAGCAGGGCGGTGGCCGCCCACAGCAGCAGCGTGATCCGGTGCGCGGAGAGCAGTGCCGCCCCGCCGAGCCCGAGCAGCGAGGGCGCCGTGTACCCGCCGGCGGCGGTCAGGATCATGCCGAGCCCGGTCGGCTTGCCCCGGCTGACGGTGACCCCGCTCGTGTCCGAGTGCAGCCGTATCCCGCTGAGGCGCCGTCCGGTCAGCAGCGCCAGCAGGCCGTGCCCGCCCTCGTGCGCGATGGTGATGGCGTTGCGTGAGAGCCGCCACAGCGGCCGGGGCCCCACGGCGGCCAGCGCGACCAGGCCGGTCACGATCACCAGCCACCGGTCGGGCGGGGTCTGTATGCCCGTGAGCCGGTCCCACAGGCCGGCCGTCGTGCTGCTGTCCATGAGGTGGCGGACTCCTTGCGGTGGTGACGGGGTGACATGGCAGTGTGGCAGCCATGTGCGGACGGTATGCGGCGAGTCGTGGGCCCGAGGACCTCGTGGAGGCCTTCGGCATCGAGAAGTGGGAGCCGGAGGAGGCCCTGGCCCCCGACTGGAACGTGGCCCCGACGAAAGAGGTCCACGTCGTCCTCGACCGTCCCCTCAAGGACGCTTCGCACCCGCGTCCGGTTCGCCAGCTGCGCACCCTGAAATGGGGCCTGGTCCCCTCCTGGGCGCAGAACCCCGACGGCGCCGCCCGGATGATCAACGCCCGGTCCGAGACCCTGCACGAGAAGCCGTCCTTCCGCCGCCCCTTCGCGCAGCGCCGCTGCATCGTCCCCGCCGACGGCTACTACGAATGGGTCACCGCCCACGACGAGCGGCAGCTGGAGGTGGAGGGGAAGAGGAAACGGGCCCGCAAGCAGCCCTGGTTCGTGCTCCCCTCCGACGGCTCCGTCTTCGCCATGGCCGGGATATACGAGTTCTGGCGCGACCGGACGCTGCCCGACGAGCACCCGCTCGCGTGGTGGGTCACCTGCTCGGTGATCACCACCGAGGCCGAGACGGGACCCCTGGGCGTACCCCCGGCCGAAGGGCCGCGCTCGCTGTCCGAGATCCACCCGCGGATGCCGCTGATGCTGCCCCCGGACCGCTGGGACGCCTGGCTGGACCCCGCGAACACCGACACCGAGGGCTCCCTGCGGGAGCTGCTGGCGCCGCCGCCGGGCGGGCTGATGCGGGCCTACCCGGTGTCCACCGCCGTGAGCAGCGTCCGCAACAACGGGCCGGAGCTGCTGGAAGAGCTGGCCGCGCCGGAGGAGGCGACCCTCTTCTAGGCGCCGCCCCGGGCAGGATGGGGTGCATGACCACGCGTACCGAGACCGTAGACACCCCGGCGGGCGAGGCCCGCATCACCTGGCACACCGCCCGCGCGGCGAAGCTGGTGCTCGCCGTGAGCCACGGCGCCGGCGGCGGCATCGAGGCCCGCGACCTGCAGGCGCTGGCCGCCGCCCTGCCCGCCCGCGGGATCACGGTCGCGCTGGTCGAACAGCCCTGGCGGGTCGCCGGGAAGAAGGTCGCCGCCGCGCCCAAGGTGCTGGACGAGGGATGGCGCGCACTGTGGCCCGCGCTCGCGAAGCCCGGGCTGCCGGTGGTCGCGGGCGGTCGCAGCGCCGGGGCCCGGGTGGCCTGCCGGACCGCCGTCGAGCTGGGCGCCGCCGGGGTGCTGGCGCTGGCGTTCCCGCTGCACCCGCCGGGCCGGCCGGAGAAGTCCCGCGCCGCGGAGCTCACCGGGGCCGGCCGGCCCACGCTCGTGGTCCAGGGCGGCCGGGACCCCTTCGGGCGTCCCGCGGAGTTCCCCGCGGGAGAGCACGCGCTGGTGGAGATCCCGTACGGCGATCACGGTTTCGCCATCCCGAAGAAGGCGGACCTCACCCAGGACGAGGCCCTCGGGAAGATCACCGGGGCGGTCACGGAATGGCTGCTGGCGCTCCCGGCCGGGAAGTAGCGGGAGCGGGGAGGAAGCGGAAGGTCCGAAAACCCGTCCGGTGCGCGGGAATGCGCTGCCCGGCCCTTCTGTTGTCTCGGATGTCGGTACGTACGGGAACTTGTCGGAGGAGAGGGAGCGCATGACCCAGGTCATCAGTCAGAACCGTCGGCAGGCCGCTGACCTGGACTGGACTGTTCTTCCTGCCCCCAAGCGCAGCACGCTTCGGGCGGCGGAGGGCCGGGATGGTCGACTATTCTCCGATTCGAGCGGATCCGCTTTCGGAGCCGCCACGCAGTCGGAGGAGGTGGGTCCTGTCGCTGGGACCGACGAAGGCCACGCGGAGGAGACGACCCCGGAGCGCAATGCGCGCTTCGAGCGGGACGCCCTCGGCTACCTCGACCAGATGTACTCGGCCGCGCTGCGCATGACGCGCAACCCGGCCGACGCCGAGGACCTGGTCCAGGAGACGTACGCGAAGGCATACGCGTCCTTCCACCAGTTCCGCGAGGGCACCAACCTGAAGGCGTGGCTGTACCGCATCCTGACCAACACGTTCATCAACTCCTACCGCAAGAAGCAGCGCGAGCCCCAGCGCAGCGCCGCGGAGGAGATCGAGGACTGGCAGCTGGCGCGCGCCGAGTCGCACATGTCGACCGGACTGCGCTCCGCCGAGTCGCAGGCGCTCGACCACCTGCCCGATTCGGACGTGAAGGAAGCGCTCCAGGCGATTCCCGAGGAGTTCCGCATCGCGGTCTACCTTGCCGACGTAGAGGGCTTTGCGTACAAGGAGATCGCGGACATCATGGGTACACCCATCGGTACGGTCATGTCGCGACTGCACCGTGGCCGCCGTCAACTCCGCGGAATGCTGGAGGACTATGCCCGCGAGCGCGGGCTGGTTCCCGCCGGCGCGGGAGAGTCGAACGACCGGAAAGGCTCGGGCTCATGAGTTGCGGAGAGCCGCACGAGACAGAGTGCTCTGAGGTCCTGGACCACCTGTACGAGTTCCTCGACCATGAGATGCCCGACAGCGACTGCACGAAGTTCGAGACCCACTTCGGCGAGTGCAATCCCTGTCTGGAGAAGTACGGCCTGGAGCAGGCCGTGAAGAAGCTGGTCAAGCGCTGCTGCGGGTCGGACGACGTGCCGAGCGACCTGCGGTCGAAGGTGATGGGCCGGATCGAGCTGATCCGGTCGGGGCAGGCGGTGCCCGATCACGACGTCACCGCCGACAACCCCGCCCCCGGCTGACCTGATCGGCGAAACACGGAACAACCGCCCCCGGAAGGGCACTTCGTTCACCCGAATGTGCTAATCCGGGGGCGTCCACATGGCGCAATACGAAAATGTGGCCCACCTCGCTCGGGGCCCCACTTATTCTCCCCATTCGGTACCGGTGTGATTCGGTACCCGGCTTGAACCGCCCAGGGGAGGAGAGCGCCATGCGGGTACTTCCGCCGGTGGCGCGCGGATACATCCTGTGCGCGGTCCTCGCGGCCGCGGCGTGCGTCGCCCCCGCCCTCACGGATTCCGGTACGCCCTGGGCGGCCGTCGTCCTGCTCGCCCTGCTCTACCTCGGCTGCGAACTCGTGAAGACCTGCCCGCTGCCGGGCAGCCGGGTGCCCGAGGGCATCGGCTCCTTCTTCCCCGTGGTGCTCGCCGCCGTCTTCCTCCTGCCGCCCGCCGCCGCCGCGCTCGTGGCGCTGCCCGGCGGATTCGCGGGGACCGTGGCCGAGCGGCCCGCCCGGGTGCGCCGGGTGTGGCACGGCGCGCAGCAGGCCATGGCCGCCTGGGCCGCCGGCCAGGCGTACGGGCTGCTGCGCGGTCCGGCCGCCCTCGGCGGAGGGCCTTCCGTGGGGTCCGGTCCCCCCGGGTGGGTGGCGGACTTCCCCTACGTGGTGCTCCCCGCGTCGGCAGCGGCCGTCGTCTTCTGCCTGGTGCTCACCGCCCTCGACGGCGGGATCCTGGCCACCGCCGAACGCCGGCCCGCCGCCACCGCCTGGCGCGGACTGCTCACCCTCTCCCTCGTCCCGCACTGCGTCCACGGCCTCGCCGGACTGATGATGGCCGTCATGTGGCGCAGCCCGTACGGGCTTCCGGCAGCACTGCTCGTCCTGCTGCCGATGTACGTCTCCTGCTGGGTCTTCGCCCAGTACCACCGCGAGCGGGCCGCCCACCGGGCCACCATCCGCGCCCTCGTCCAGGCCGTCGACATCAAGGACCGCTACACCCGCGGCCACAGCGAACGGGTCGGCCAGGCCTCCGCGCTGATCGCCCGCGAGCTGGGCATGGCAGACGACCGGATGGAGGTCGTGCGGACCGCCGGGATCCTCCACGACGTCGGCAAACTGGGCGTCCCCACCCGGCTGCTGCGCAAGGACGGGCCGCTCACCCCGGAGGAACGCCGGATCATCGAGCTGCACCCCGAGTACGGGCACGAGATGGTGCGCGGCATCGGCTTCCTCGGCGAGGCCCGGTCCGCGATCCTGCACCACCACGAGCGGGTCGACGGCTCCGGCTACCCGTACGGGCTGACCGGCGAGCAGATCCCGGTACTGGCCCGGGTGGTGGCGGTGGCCGACGCCTTCGACGCGATGACCTCGACCCGCTCCTACAGCCGGGCCCGGCCGGTGCCGGTGGCCCTGGCCGAGCTGGACCGGTGTGCGGGGGCCCACTTCGACCCGGCGATGGTGCGGGCCCTGGCGGGCGCCATTCGCCGGCACGGATGGCACCCGGTGGTCACCTCGGACGAGGACCTCCAGGTGATCAGCGCAAACGCTCCCGCCGGGGTCGCGGGTGCCGGCACGCCGGGGCCGGGGCCGTCGGTACCGCCGGGCCAGGGCCAGGGCCCGGCCGTGCCGGCTCCGCCTGCCGACAGGGTCCGGGCGGCTCCCGGCCCGGCCGAGGGGAACGGCGGCCCCCTTGCCGAGGGTGCCCGCACGGCCCGATCGGCCGCGCGGACCGCGCTGCGCGCCCTGCCCGCGCAGGACGCGGCCCGCGCCGGGGGCGATAACCCCGGGAGCAAGGCTCCGCCCGCCGCCGGACGGCCCCGTCGCGACGCGGACGGCGCCGGGGCGGGCGGATGAGGGGCGCGGCCGTGTGGACGGTGCGGGGAGCCGCGGCCGTGCTCACCGTCGTCGCCCTCGGGCACACCCTGTGGAACGGTGTCGTCGAGCCCGGTGCCGCCCTGGCGTTCGGCGCGCTGATCGCCGTCGGCGAGCTCGCCCGCCGGGACCGGCGGGACGGCTCCGTCGACCGGCTGCCCGCGCCGCTCGGCTCCGCCGGGGCACTCGCCTACGCCCTGCTCGGCCAGAACGCGGGCCAGCCCACCTGCCACGGGGCGCTCCAGATCGTCGCGGTCGTCGTCGCGGCGGCCCTCGCCGGGATCGTCCCGCACATCGCCCGGGGCCGCGGCCCGGCCCTCGACCACCTGTCCCGCCGGGTGCTGACCGTCGGCTTCGCCGCCGTCTGTTTCCAGCCGCTCTACAACTCCGGCCGACTGGAGGAACGGGTGGGCCAGGGCCCGTACCTCGTCGTCTTCCTGCTCTGCCTCCTCGGCCTCACCGCCCTGTGCGACGCCGTCCTCGCGGCCGCGCTGGCCGGGGCCCGCACCGACTGGCCGTACGGCCCCCTGCTGCGCGCCGAGCTGCGCGCCCAGCTCGGCGTCGGCGCGGCGATCTGCGCCACCGGGGTCGTGATGGCGCTCGGTGCGGCCGTCGCGGGCCTGTGGGCCGTACCCGTCTTCAGCGTGCCCCTGCTGCTGACCCAGCTGTCCTTCCACCGGATCACCGCGGTCCGCACCACCTACCGCCAGACCATCACCTCCCTGGCCCGCGCCACCGAGATCGCCGGCTACACCCGGCCCGGCCACGCCCGCCGGGTCGCCGCCCTGAGCTGCGCCGTCGGCCGGGAGCTGGGTCTGTCGGAGCGGGAGCTCACGGTGCTGGAGTACGCCGCCCTGATGCACGACATCGGCCAGCTCTCGCTCGTCGACCCGGTCCCGGACGGGGCCACCGCCGGGCTGCCCGCCGCCGAGGCCCGCCGGATCGCCGGGCTGGGCGGGGAGGTGGCCCGGCAGACCGGGGTGCCGGCCGAGGTCGCCGTGGTGGTGGAGCGGCAGGCGGACCCGTACCGGCAGCAGCCCGTGCTGGCCCGCATCGTGCGTACGGTGAACGCGTACGACGACCTGGGCGGCGGGAGCCGTCACCCGGGCGGCTCACTGGCCGCCCTGGAGCAGCTCCGCCTGGGCACCGGGCACGATTACCAGCCGGAGGTCGTGGAGTGTCTGGCGAGGGTTCTGGCCAGGGGTGGACGTGACAGAGTTGTTCCTGTCCGACCGGGATAACCCATGGGTAATGAGCGGCCGTCCGAGTGGGCATGGTTGGATGCCAGTAAGAGTGTCCGCAAGGCTGCACCGTTGTCCCCCAGCCACCGCTGGGAGGGTGCCCCCAGGCAGGCGGGAATCGTGAGGATCTTCGGGAAGGTACGGCATCGGCCCTCCGCCTCGTGGCGGCAGGCCACCGACCGCGCGTTCACGCTGATCGGTGACGGGCGGTACGAGGACGCGGGCGCGCTCCTGACCAGAGCCGCGGATCTGGAGCCCTGGCTGTCCGAGTCCTGGTTCAATCTGGCCCTGCTGCACAAGTTCCGGCACGACTGGGAGCAGGCACGGTCCGCGGGACTGCGCGCCGTGGCCCTGCTGGACCGCGAGACCGGCGCCCCGGACTGGTGGAACGTCGGCATCGCCGCGACCGCGCTGCAGGACTGGCCGCTGGCCCGGCGCGCCTGGCAGGCGTACGGGCTGAAGGTGCCCGGCGACGCGCACGGTGCGGGCGGCAAGGGCAGTGGCGAACCGGTCGGCATGGAGCTCGGCAGCGCCGCCGTGCGGCTCTCGCCGGAGGGCGAGGCCGAGGTGGTCTGGGGCCGCCGGCTGGATCCGGCCCGGCTGGAGGTCCTGTCGATCCCGCTGCCCTCCTCGGGGCGGCGCTGGGGCGAGGTCGTGCTCCACGACGGGGTCCCGCACGGAGAGCGGGTCACCGCGGCCGGTCCCTCGTACCCCGTCTTCGACGAGATCGAGCTGTGGGCGCCGTCGCCGGTGCCGACCTGGGTGGTGCTGCTGGAGGCGGCCACCGAAGCGGACCGCGACGCGCTGGAGCAGCTGGCCTCGGACGCGGGCTTCGCCGCCGAGGACTGGTCCTCGTCGGTGCGGCTGCTGTGCCGGACCTGCTCGGAGAGCGAGATGCCCAGCGACGAGGGCGACGGCGAGCACCTGGATCCGCACGACCACAGCGAGCCGGGCCACCCCGGACCGCTGGGGCACCGTACGGCCGGCTCCGGCTCCCTGTGGGTGCCCGAGCGTGAATGCGGTATCGCGGCGCCGGCCGGACTGGTGCGCGGACTGCTCGACGGCTGGGTCGCGGACAGCCCGGGCACCCGTGAGTGGCGGGATCTCGAAGAAGTCTGCTGAGCCGGGCCGTAGGCTGTACGGGCACATCGGTGGCCATTGGCGACCACCGGTGACTTGGACTTACGGAAGGCGTACGGCGGACATGTCGCAGCAGGAGAACGAGGTTGTCGAGGTCGTGAACGACGGGTACGTAGTGGACACGGAGGACTGTGCGGAGCGCGAGCTCGCCCACCGTGAGCGCGGCACCGCCCGCCCGATCACCGTCGTCGGCAACCCGGTCCTGCACAGCGAGTGCAAGGACGTCACCGAGTTCGGCGACGAGCTGGCGCAGCTGATCGACGACATGTTCGCCAGCCAGAAGGCCGCCGAGGGCGTGGGCCTCGCCGCGAACCAGATCGGCGTGGACGCGAAGGTCTTCGTCTACGACTGCCCGGACGACGACGGTGTGCGGCACACCGGTGTCGTCGTCAACCCGAAGCTCGTCGAGCTGCCCGCGGGCACCCGGGTGCTGGACGACTCGAACGAGGGCTGCCTGTCGGTCCCGACGGCGTACGCCTCTCTCGCCCGCCCGGACTACGCCGAGGTCGAGGGCCAGGACGCCCAGGGCAACCCGATCAAGGTGCGGGGCACCGGCTACTTCGCCCGCTGCCTCCAGCACGAGACCGACCACCTGTACGGCTACCTCTACATCGACCGCCTCTCGAAGCGGGACCGCAAGGACGCCCTGCGGCAGATGGAAGAGGGCACCCCACGCTACGAGACCGTCCCGAACGCGTAGCCCCTCGGCCGGCTAGGCGGCCTGCGGGCCCCGGAAGGCGCGCCGGAAGGAATTCGGCGTGGTGCCCAGGGTCCGCAGGAAGTGGTGGCGCAGGGCGGCCGCGTTGCCGAAGCCGGCGCGGCCGGCGATCGAGTCCACCGTCTCGTCGGTCGACTCCAGCAGTTCCTGGGCCAGCAGGACCCGCTGCCGCAGCACCCACTTGTACGGGGTGGTGCCGGTCTCCTGGAGGAAGCGGCGGGCAAAGGTGCGCGGTGACATGTGTGCGCGCTCCGCGAGCTGCTCGACGGTGATCTCCTCCTCCAGGTGGCGGGCCATCCACTCGATCACCTCGCCCACGGTGTCGCAGGAGGTGCGCGGCAGCGGCCGCTCGATGTACTGGGCCTGCCCGCCGTCCCGGTGGGGCGGTACGACCATCCGCCGCGCGATGGTGTTGGCCACCTCGGCCCCGTGCTCCTGGCGGACGAGGTGCAGGCAGGCGTCGATGCCGGAGGCGGTGCCGGCGGACGTGATGACCGGTCCCGCGTCGACGTAGAGCACGTCCGGGTCGACCAGCGCCCGCGGGAAGCGCCGGGCCAGGGTCGCGGCGTGCATCCAGTGCGTGGTGCAGTGCCGGCCGTCCAGCAGCCCCGCCGCCCCGAGCACGTACGCGCCGCTGCACACGCTGACCACCCGCGCCCCCCGGTCCACCCCGCGGCGCAGCGCCTCCAGGAGCGGTTGCGGGAACGTACGGTCGCCCGCGTCGCGGAAGGCGGGCACGCAGATCAGGTCGGCGCTCTCCAGCCGCTCCAGCCCGTGTTCGGGGGAGACCGTGAAGCCGGTGCCGGACATGGCCAGGGGGCCTTCCTGCGCCGCGCACACGGCGAAGTCGTACACCGGCAGTCCGTGATCGCTGCGGTCGATTCCGAAGACTTCGCAGAAGATCCCGAACTCGAAGGGGGCGATCTCGTCGAGGAGGGCCACGGCCACGTTGGTCAGCATGCCTCCAGTGTGGCAGTAATTCGCTCTTTCATGACAGTCCTGCCACTGTGCGAGTTTTCCCCGCAGGAGGACAGTGGACTTATGAACACGTTCCTGAGCTACCTCACCGTCCTTGCCGTCGCCGCGCTGGTGCTCGCCCCCAGCCTGTACGGGCTCCTGCGCGACCGTCGGATCGACCGGCAACTGCGGGCCGTCGAGACCCGGCTCGTGTGGCTGCCGCGCCAGAAGGCGGGCGGCCTGCCGCCCACCGTCCGCCGGCCCCGCACCCGGCATGCCGGGATGCACTGGGGCCCCGTCGCCCACTGAGCCGGGGCGACCGTGCACACGGGCAGCCGGACCATCGGGCGCCGCAAACGCGAGAAGCCGGGACGCGGTGGTGTACCGCATCCCGGCTTCGCGGCGTTACCGCGTCCCGACCGGGGACCCTAGAAGTCCTCGTCCAGGTCGACCGTGCCCTCGACCGCGACCTGGTAGGCCGACGGACGGCGCTCGAAGAAGTTGGTCAGCTCCTGGACGCCCTGCAGCTCCATGAAGGAGAACGGGTTCTGCGAGCCGTACACCGGTGCGAAGCCGAGGCGGACCAGACGCTGGTCCGCGACGCACTCCAGGTACTCGCGCATCGACTCGGTGTTCATGCCCGGCAGACCGTCGCCGCACAGGTCGCGGCCGAACTGCAGCTCCGCCTCCACGGCCTCCTTGAGCATGTCGGTGACCTGCTGCTGGAGGGCGTCGTCGAAGAGCTCCGGCTCCTCCTTGCGGACCGTGTCCACGACCTCGAAGGCGAAGTTCATGTGCATGGTCTCGTCACGGAACACCCAGTTGGTGCCGGTGGCCAGGCCGTGCAGCAGGCCGCGCGAGCGGAACCAGTACACGTACGCGAAGGCGCCGTAGAAGAACAGGCCCTCGATGCACGCGGCGAAGCAGATTAGGTTCAGCAGGAAGCGGCGGCGGTCGGCCTTCGTCTCCAGCCGGTCCAGCTTCTCGACCTCGTTGATCCACTTGAAGCAGAACTGGGCCTTCTCGCGGATCGAGGGGATCTCCTCGACCGCGTCGAACGCGGCCGCCCGGTCGTCCGGATCGGGCAGGTAGGTGTCGAGCAGCGTCAGGTAGAACTGGACGTGCACGGCCTCTTCGAACAGCTGGCGCGACAGGTACAGGCGCGCCTCCGGGGAGTTGATGTGCTTGTAGAGCGTCAGCACCAGGTTGTTCGAGACGATCGAGTCACCCGTCGCGAAGAACGCGACCAGGCGGCCGATCATGTGCTGCTCGGCCGGCGTCAGCTTCGCGAGGTCCGCGACGTCCGAGTGGAGGTCGACCTCCTCCACGGTCCACGTGTTCTTGATCGCGTCCCGGTAGCGCTCGTAGAAGTCCGGGTAGCGCATCGGGCGGAGCGTGAGCTCGAAGCCCGGGTCCAGGAGGTTCTTCTTGTCGGTGGAGCTCATTACTGGCAGGCCTCGCAGGACTCGGGGTTCTCAAGGGAGCAGGCCAGAGCGTCGGCGTCGACGGCCTGCGGGAGCGGGGTGGCGGCGGCCGGGACGGCGGACGCGGACGCGGCGCGGGCGATCTTCGTCGCGGGGCGCGAGCGCAGGTAGTACGTGGTCTTCAGACCCTGCTTCCAGGCGTACGCGTACATCGAGCTGAGCTTGCCGATGGTGGGCGTCTCCAGGAACAGGTTCAGCGACTGCGACTGGTCCAGGAACGGCGTACGGGCCGCCGCCATGTCGATCAGGCCGCGCTGCGGGATCTCCCACGCCGTGCGGTACAGCTCGCGGACCTCCGCCGGGATCCAGCCGAAGCCCTGGACCGAGCCGGAGGAGTCGCGCAGCGCCTCGCGGGTCTGGGCGTCCCACACGCCGAGCGCCTTCAGCTCCTCCACCAGGTAGCCGTTCACCTGGAGGAACTCACCGCTGAGCGTCTCGCGCTTGAAGAGGTTGGAGACCTGCGGCTCGATGCACTCGTACACGCCGGCGATCGACGCGATGGTGGCCGTCGGGGCGATGGCGAGGAGCAGGGAGTTGCGCATGCCGCTCTCGGCGACGCGGGCGCGCAGCGCGTCCCAGCGCTCCGGCCAGTTCAGCTCCACGTCGTAGTGGTCCGGGTGCAGGACGCCGCGAGCGGTGCGGGTCTGCTCCCAGGCCGGCAGCGGGCCGCTGCGCTCGGCCAGGTCGCACGAGGCCTCGTACGCCGCGAGCATGATGCGCTCGGAGAGCTTGGTGGAGAGGGCCTTCGCCTCGGGGGAGTCGAAGGGGAGCTTCAGCTTGAAGAAGACGTCCTGGAGGCCCATCGCGCCCAGGCCCACCGGGCGCCAGCGGGCGTTGGAACGGCCGGCCTGCTCGGTCGGGTAGAAGTTGATGTCCACCACGCGGTCGAGGAAGGTCACGGCGGTGCGGACGGTTTCGTCCATCCGCTCCCAGTCGATCTCCCCGTCGACGACGAAGGCGCCGAGGTTGACCGAGCCGAGGTTGCAGACGGCCGTCTCGCCGTCGTTGGTGACCTCGATGATCTCGGTGCACAGGTTCGAGGAGTGCACGACCGTGCCCGGCTCGGCGGTCTGGTTCGCCGTGCGGTTGGAGGCGTCCTTGAAGGTCATCCAGCCCTGGCCGGTCTGCGCGAGGGTGCGCATCATCCGGCCGTACAGGTCGCGGGCGGGCATGGTCTTGCGGGCCAGGCCCTCCGCCTCGGCCTTGCGGTAGGCGGCGTCGAACTCGTCGCCCCACAGGTCGACCAGCTCGGGCACGTCGGCCGGGGAGAACAGCGACCACTCTGCGTCCGAGTTCACGCGGCGCATGAACTCGTCCGGGACCCAGTGGGCGAGGTTCAGGTTGTGCGTACGGCGCTGGTCCTCGCCGGTGTTGTCGCGGAGCTCCAGGAACTCCTCGATGTCCGCGTGCCAGGTCTCCAGGTAGACGGCGGCGGCGCCCTTGCGGCGGCCGCCCTGGTTCACGGCGGCGACGGAGGCGTCGAGGGTCTTCAGGAACGGCACGATGCCGTTGGAGTGGCCGTTGGTGCCGCGGATCAGGGAACCGCGGGCGCGGATGCGGGAGTAGGACAGGCCGATGCCGCCCGCGTGCTTCGACAGGCGCGCCACCTGGTGGTAGCGGTCGTAGATCGAGTCGAGCTCGTCCAGCGGGGAGTCCAGCAGGTAGCAGGAGGACATCTGCGGGTGCCGGGTGCCGGAGTTGAAGAGGGTGGGGGAGGAGGGCAGGTAGTCGAGGCGGCTCATCAGCCGGTACAGCGAGGCCACTTCCTCGACGGCCTGGACGCTCTCGTCCGCGGCGAGGCCACAGGCCACGCGCAGCATGAAGTACTGCGGGGTCTCGATGACCTGACGGGTGATCGGGTGCCGCAGCAGGTAGCGGCTGTGCAGGGTGCGCAGGCCGAAGAAGCCGAAGCGGTCGTCGGCGCCCTCGGCGAGGGTGTGCTCGACCAGCGCGTCCAGCCGGTTCGCGTGCGTGCGCACGAACTCGGCGGTGCGGTCGGCGATGAGGCCCTCGCGGTGGCCGACCTCGACCGAGGCCGAGAAGGAGGTGGAGCCCTGGCTCGCGGCCTCGTCGCGCACGGCCAGCGTCAGCAGCCGGGCGGCGAGCTTCGAGTACGCGGGGTCCTCGGAGATCAGACCGGCGGCGGCCTCGGTGGCGAGACCGCGCAGTTCGGCCTCGTCGGCGGCGGAGCTGCGGCCGCGGAGCGCGGCGGCGGCGACGCGCCCGGGGTCGGTGTCGGGGAGGTCCGCCGTAAGTTCGGTGAGGGTACGCAGCAGCGTGGCCCCCGGGCCCTCGGTGTTGTCGCCAGAAACGGACTCGGCGCGCGGTGCGGAAGGCGCGATGGTCACGGCGGGAGCTCTCCCTCGCTCGGCCCGGTCATCGGCGGAGCGGGGCGCGAGCGGGCGCATGCGGGCGTGGCAGCAACGCGTACACACCGCATGGCGTCCACCGGCCCAACCGCGAGGCCCGGACGTGTCGGCACCCGGTTCGGTCGAGCCGGGCGCGCTGTCGGCAGGTCATCGGACTTGGTGTCCGGTAGGCGGACACTTCATACCGTTGCGGGACAGTTCCGGATTCACACCGAATTCCCCTGCGGCGACAGCAGCCTTGAGCATACATGTGGGGGCGGCCGTCTGCGGCAACCCCCACATGTAGTGTCGGCGTGGCTACAGGTTGAGCCGATACGCGAGGAGTGTCAGGCCCGGGATCGGCGCCCAGTCCCGCTCGGGAACGCGTACGAAGCCCAGTCGCGCGTAGATCCGGTGGGCGCCGGTCATGCTGTGCTGGGTGGAGAGCACCATGCCGGACACGCCCTCGATCGCCCGCGCCCGCTCGATGCACGCCCGCACCAGAGCCTCGCCGGCGCCCCGGCCGCGCCCCTCGCGGGCCACGGCGAGCATCCGGAACTCGGCCTCGTCCGGGCCGGCGATGTCGGCGAGCGGGCTCCCGGGTGCGGCGAAGGTCACGCCGCCCAGGATCAGCCCGTCCCGCTCGGCGACGAGCACCTCGGCCAGGGCGGCCCGGCCGGCCACGTCGCGCAGCACGTTCAGGTAGCCGTCGTCCTCGTTGAAGTCCAGGTGCCCGTCGGCGAGGTAGGCCTGGGCGGTGATCTCGCCCAGTTCCGCGTACTCGGCAGGCTGCACAGGCCTGATCGTGATGTCCATGCGGTCGAGTGTGCCGGAGGCGCGCGAAGGGCCCCGCCGGGTTTCGGCGGGGCCCTCCGGTGTGACTCAGCAGCAGCGGAAGCCCTTGCGGGGGTCCGCCTCGCGCGCGTCCGTGCGCGCGCGTTCGAAGTCCCGGCGGGTCGGGACCGCCGCGTCCGGGTCGTGGGAGCGGGCGTGGGCGACGTACCGGTCGTACGCCGCCTCCCCGGAGAACTCCCGTACGTAGTACCGGGCCCGGGCCAGCGCGCCGCGCAGCCGCGGGAGGCCGCGGGGGCCGCCCGTGAGGCGGCTGAAGCCGCTCGTGGGGCCGCTCATGAGGACAGTGTCTCCTTGACCCGCCCGCCGCCCGAGTCGAGGCCCGCCGCGGCGAGCTCCGCCCGCTCCTCGGCGGTCGGGATCAGCCCGGCCGGGGCGACGATCTTCGACTCGGTCCACGGGACCTCGGTGAGGCTCACCGACTCCGGCTTGCGGACGGCCTTCAGGCAGGTGCGGGCCGCGTCCAGCAGCACGATGATGATCAGCAGGGCGAAGAGGGCCGACAGCACCCCGTCCACCGTGGCGTTGGTGACCACGGTGTGCATCTCGTCCATGTTCTTCGCGGGCTTGAGCACCTTCCCGGCGTCGATGCCCTCCTGGTAGGTGCTGCGCTGCGCGAAGAAGCCGATCTTCGGATTGTCGGAGAAGATCTTCTGGTAGCTGGCGGTGAGCGTCACGGCCACGTCCCACGCCAGCGGGACGCCCGTCACCCAGGCCCACTTGAGGCGGCCGGACTTGACCAGCAGGGTGGTGCAGACGGCCAGGGCGACCGCGGCGAGCAGCTGGTTCGCGATGCCGAAGAGCGGGAACAGCTGGTTGATGCCGCCCAGCGGGTCCTTGATGCCCACCCACAGGAAATAGCCCCAGGCGCCGACGACGATCGCGCTCGCCAGCCAGACGCCGGGCTTCCAGCTGACGTCCTTGAAGGACTTGTGCAGGTTGCCGAGGGTGTCCTGGAGCATGAACCGGCCGACGCGGGTGCCCGCGTCGAGGGTGGTGAGGATGAACAGCGCCTCGAACATGATGGCGAAGTGGTACCAGAAGGCCTTCATGCCGGCCCCGCCGATCACCGACGAGAAGATCTCCGACATTCCGAGTGCGAAGGTCGGCGCGCCGCCCGTACGGGACAGCAGGCTGGCCTCCTCCACGTCCTTCGCGGCCTGGGCCAGCGCCTCGGGGGAGATGGCGAAGCCGAAGTCGGTCACCGCCTGCGAGGCGGACTCGACCGTGGTGCCGATGACCCCGCCGGGGGAGTTCACCGCGAAGAAGAGGCCGGGCTCGATGATGCAGGCCGCGATGATCGCCATGACGGCGACGAAGGACTCGGTCAGCATCGCGCCGTAGCCGATGACCCGGACCTGGGTCTCCTTCTGGATCATCTTCGGGGTGGTGCCCGAGGCGACCAGCGAGTGGAAGCCGGACAGGGCGCCGCAGGCGATGGTGATGAAGACGAAGGGGAACATCGAGCCGGCGAAGACCGGGCCGTCGCCGCGCGAGGCGAAGTCCGTGACCGAGGGCATCTTCAGCATCGGCATCGCGATGACCACGCCCAGCGCCAGCAGTGCGATGGTGCCGATCTTCATGAAGGTGGAGAGGTAGTCGCGGGGCGCGAGCAGCATCCACACCGGCAGCACCGACGTGATGAAGCCGTAGGCGACCATCCAGATGACCAGCGTCTCCTTCTCCAGCGTGAAGGTGTCCGCGAAGGAGGACTCGGCGACCCAGCCGCCCGCGACGATGGCCACCAGGAGCAGGGCGACACCGATGGAGGAGACCTCGGTGACCCGGCCCGGCCGCAGCACGCGCAGGTAGAAGCCCATGAAGAGGGCGATCGGGATCGTCATGCCGATGGAGAAGACGCCCCAGGGGGAGTGCGCCAGGGCGTTGACGATGACCAGCGCGAGCACCGCCAGCAGGATGATCATGATGGCGAACACGGCGACCAGGGCGGCGGCTCCGCCCACGGGGCCGATCTCGTCCCGGGCCATCTGGCCGAGCGAGCGGCCGTCGCGCCGGGTGGAGAAGAACAGCGTGATCATGTCCTGCACGGCGCCGGCGAAGATGACGCCCGCGACGATCCAGATGGTGCCCGGCAGGTAGCCCATCTGCGCGGCGAGCACCGGTCCGACGAGCGGGCCGGCGCCGGCGACGGCGGCGAAGTGGTGGCCGAAGAGGACCCGGCGGTCGGTGGGATGGAAGTCGACACCGTTGTCAAGGCGTTCGGCGGGGGTGGCCCGCGTCTTGTCCACCTTGAGCACGCGGTGTGCGATGAAGCGCGCGTAGAAGCGGTAGCCGATGGCGTACGAGCCCAGCGCGGCGGCGAGCAGCCAGGCGGCCGAGATCTCCTCGCCGCGCGAGAGCGCCAGCACGCCCCAGCCGATGGCGCCGACGAGTCCGACGAGCACCCACACGGCGATGGACTTCGGAGAAGGCGAGCCCGGTGTGGTGTCCGGACTCGCCGTGTTCCGTTCTGTCCCTGTTGCTTCCGGTTCAGGCATGACCCTCGTCCCCTCGTCGATCATCTGCGTAAGCGCAGGGAATCTACGGGGGATTGCCCGGTGAACGTAAGACCCCGTCCGTATTCCGGTATTCCGCTTGCCGGTATAGGGGGACGGCCGCCGGAGGGCTGTCGGACCGGCGCCGGACGGCGGCGCCGGCCGTCAGACGGCGGGGCGCTTGAGCCGGGCGACGAACTTGTACCGGTCGCCGCGGTACACCGACCGCACCCACTCCACCGGTTCCCCGTCGGCGTCCAGGGAGTGCCGCGACAGCATCAGCATCGGCAGGCCGACGTCGGTGCCGAGCAGTCCGGCCTCGCGCGGGGTGGCCAGTGAGGTCTCGATCGTCTCCTCGGCCTCGGCCAGGTGGACGTCGTAGACCTCGGCGAGGGCCGTGTAGAGGGAGGTGTACTTGGCGAGCGAACGGCGCAGGGCCGGGAAGCGCTTGGCCGACAGGTGCGTCGTCTCGATGGCCATCGGCTCTCCGCTGGCCAGGCGCAGCCGCTCGATGCGCAGCACCCGTCCGCCGGTGGTGATCTTGAGCAGTCCGGCGAGGGTGTCGTCGGCGGTCACGTAGCCGATGTCGAGGAGCTGGGAGGTCGGTTCCAGTCCCTGGGCCCGCATGTCCTCGGTGTACGAGGTGAGTTGGAGCGCCTGGGAGACCTTGGGCTTGGCGACGAAGGTGCCTTTGCCCTGGATCCGCTCCAGTCGCCCTTCTACGACCAGTTCCTGGAGGGCCTGCCGGACGGTGGTCCGCGAGGTGTCGAATTCGGCCGCGAGCGTGCGTTCCGGCGGCACCGGGGTGCCGGGTGGCAGCGTCTCGGTCATGTCGAGCAAGTGCCGCTTGAGTCGGTAGTACTTGGGAACACGTGCCGTGCGGGTTGCTGCCCCGCCGTCCGGCTCCGTGGTCGCCCCTTCGGTGGCCATCGCCGCCCGCCTTCCCGACTCCAGTTTCGCTGCCGTCACCGGCTCCTCCGATATGTGCGGTCACATCGTGACACGAGTGGGGGGACAGGCCTTCTCTCTCCCCAGGTGTCGGTCCGATAACGGACCGGGCACCCGCTCATTAGACCCTTGACACCCCTAAAGGTCTAGGCCAAGCTCCAGCTACTGGTCTAAACCAATATGGATCAGATCCCGGCCCCACGGCAGTACTTCGCGTATGTCACCGCGGCGGGCGAGGGAAGTGCAGGCAGGCATCCCTGAGGAGGGTGGCGTGAAGCGCAAGCTCATCGCGGCGGTCAGTGTCGCGGGCATGATGGTCGGAGTCGCGGCGTGCGGCAACGGCGGCGACGACAAGGCGAAGACCGACGCGGGTGGCGCCAAGGAGATCACCGTCTGGGTGATGGACGGCTCCGCTCCCAAGGCCTGGATCGACGAGGTCAACAAGGAGTTCTCGGCCAAGCACCCCGGTGTCACGGTCAAGGTCGAAGAGCAGAAGTGGACCGGCATCCAGGAGAAGGTCACCACGGCCCTCTCCGAGAACAACCCGCCGGACGTCCTCGAGCTCGGCAACACGCAGACCGCCGGCTACGCGGTCACCGGCGGGCTCGCCGACCTGACGAAGGACAAGGCCAAGCTCGGCGCCGACGCCTGGCAGAAGAGCATGCTCGCCTCGGCCGAGATCGACGGCAAGCTCTACTCCGCTCCGTGGTACGCCGCCAACCGCGTCGTCATCTACGACAAGAAGGCCTACGAGAAGGCCGGCGTCACCCCGCCGAAGACCCGCGACGAGTGGATCGCCGGTCTGGAGAAGCTGAAGGCGGCCGACCCGGCCTCGCAGCCGATCTACCTGCCCGGCCAGAGCTGGTACGTCCTCGCTGGCTTCGTCTGGGACGAGGGCGGCGACCTCGCCGTCAAGGACGGCGCCAAGTGGAAGGGCGGACTGGGCACCCCGCAGGCCGCTTCCGCCGTGGAGTTCTACAAGAAGCTCCAGTCCTTCTCCACCGCCCCCAAGGACAAGGACGAGGCCAACCCGCAGCAGTCCACCGACATCGTCCCCAAGGGCGGCGTCGCCTCCTGGATCGGTCTCGGCTGGGAGGCCGGCGGTGCCGAGAAGGCCCTGAAGGACGCGGGCAAGGAGGCCGACTTCGGCTACTTCCCGATCCCGGGCAAGACCGCTGACAAGACCAGCACCGTCTTCCTCGGCGGCTCGAACCTCGCGGTCGCCGAGCGCTCCAAGAACAAGGAGCTCGCCAAGGAGTGGCTGGCCCTCGCCGCAGGCAAGGACCAGATGACCAAGTACGCCGCCGAGACCAAGGGCGCCCTGCTGCCGAACCAGGCCGGCGCGAACTTCACCCCGGCCGCCGGTTCCTTCGCCGAGGCCATGGGCAAGGCCGGCGTCAACGGCAAGATCACTCCGGTCACCGCGGGCTGGGCGAACGTCGAGACCGAGCCGAACCCCATCAAGGAGTTCATGACCAAGGTCCTGAACGGTGAGGACGCCGCCAAGGCGGGCGCGGACGCGGACAAGGAAATCGCGAGCCGCATCAACAAGTAGTCCCACCCCGCAGTTCCCGCACCACCCAGCAGTGTGATCGCACCGGGGGCACGGCAGGCGCCACGCCGCCTGCCGTGCCCCCGGTCGCGCATTTGACTCCACAGTCAACCGCGAGGAAGCCACGCCATGACCGTGCACTCCCAGGGAGCGATGACCGCCGCTCCACAGGACGCACCACAGAAGTCCGCCGGACGGCCCCAGAAGTCCGCGTCCCCGACCGCTCCCGGTCCCACGTCTCCTCGCGGGGGCAGAAAGTCGCTCCCCTCGGGGTGGCTGCCCTACCTGCTGGTCGCGCCGGCGGTGCTCGCCCTCGCGACACTGCTGCTGTACCCGCTGATCAAGAACGTGATCCTGTCCTTCCAGGACATCAACAAGATCGAGTTCATCCAGCGGAAGTACCCCTTCGCGGGGTTCTCCAACTACACCGAGCTGATCGGTGACGCGGACTTCTGGACCGTGGTCGTCCGCAGCTTCGCCTTCACCGCGGCCAACGTCGTACTGATCATGGTGCTCGGCAGCCTCATCGGCATCCTGCTGAACCGGCTCGGCAAGAAGATGCGGCTGGTCCTGTCGATGGCGCTGGTGATGGCCTGGGCCATGCCGATCGTCGCCTCCGTACAGGTCTTCAAGTGGCTGTTCGACGAGCAGTTCGGCGTCATGAACTGGGTGATGCGCACCGCCGGCTTCGCCGGATACGAGCAGCACAACTGGATGCAGACGGGCCTCTCGACCCTGACGATCGTCACCGTCCTGGTGGTCTGGGGCTCCATCCCCTTCGTCGCCCTCAACATGTACGCCGGACTGACCACGGTCGGCGCCGAGCTGTACGAGGCCGCCCGGATGGACGGCGCCAGCGGCTGGCAGACCTTCTGGAAGATCGTCTTCCCGAACCTCAAGCCGTTCTTCCTCATCACCACGTTCCTCGAGGTGATCTGGGTGTTCAAGGCCTTCACCCAGGTCTACGCGATGAACAAGGGCGGCCCCGACCGCGCCTCCGAGATCCTCCCGGTCTTCGCCTACGTCGAGGGCCAGAGCCAGGCCCACTACGGCCTCGCCGCCGCGATCTCCGTCCTGACGATCCTGATCCTCGTCGTCGTCATGTCCTTCTACTTCCGCCTGATCCTGAAGCAGGAGGAGGAGCAGTGAGCAGCACCACCACCACCGCGCCGAAGCCCGCGCAGCAGCTCCGCAAGCGCCGGCCGGTCCGCCCCGCAGCCGTCGCCAAGAACCTCGGCGCGCTCCTCCTCGCCCTGGTCTTCGTCTTCCCCGTGTACTGGATGTTCTCCTCGGCCCTCAAGCCGTCGAGCCAGATGCTCACGAAGGACCCGGTCTTCGTCTTCACCCCGACGCTCGACAACTTCACCAAGGCCACCGGGGTCTCCAACTTCTGGACGTACGTCACCAACAGCGTCCTGGTCACCGTCGGCGCCGTCGCGCTGGCCCTGCTCGTCGCCCTCGCCGCGAGCTTCGCCATCGCCCGGATGAGGTTCAAGGGCCGCAAGGGCCTCGTCCTCACCGTGATGATGGCCCAGATGGCCCCCTGGGAGGTCATGGTCATCGCGATGTACATGATCGCCCGCGACGGCGAGATGCTGAACAGCCTCCCGCTGCTCACCGCGATCTACTTCGTGATGATCCTCCCCTTCACCATCTGGACCCTGCGCGGCTTCATCGCCGCCGTCCCGGTGACCCTGGAGGAGGCGGCCCAGATCGACGGCTGCACCCGCGGCCAGGCCTTCCGCAAGGTGATCTTCCCGCTGCTGGCCCCCGGCCTGATGTCCACCTCGCTCTTCGGCTTCATCACGGCCTGGAACGAGTTCGCCATGGTCCTGATCCTGAACAAGGACAAGAGCGCGCAGACCCTGCCGCTGTGGCTGACCGAGTTCATGTCGGCCTTCGGCAACGACTGGGGCGCCACCATGGCCGCGTCCTCGCTCTTCGCGGTCCCGGTCCTGCTCATCTTCATCTTCCTCCAGCGCAAGGCCGTCGGCGGCATGACCGCCGGCGCCGTGAAGGGATAACGGCCGCCATGACTGTCCTTGCGCACCGCACCGACACGGTCACGAGGGACGCCCTCGCGGTCCTCCAGCCCGGCTTCGAGGGCACCACGGCCCCGGCCTGGCTGCTCCGCCGGGTCGGCGAAGGCCTCACCGCGGTCGGCCTGTTCGGCCGCAACATCGCCTCGCCCGAACAGCTCGCCGCGCTGACCGCGCAGCTGCGCACCGAGCGGGACGACGTCCTGGTCGCCATCGACGAGGAGGGCGGCGACGTCACCCGCCTCGAGGTCCGCGGCGGCTCGTCCTTCCCCGGCAACCTGGCCCTCGGCGCCGTCGACGACACCGGCCTCACCCGGGACGTCGCCCGCGAGCTGGGCCGCCGCCTCGCCGAGTGCGGGGTCAACCTCAACTGGGCCCCGTCCGCGGACGTCAACTCCAACCCGGACAACCCCGTCATCGGCGTACGGTCCTTCGGCGCCGACACCGAGCTCGCCGCCCGGCACACCGCCGCCTACGTCGAGGGCCTCCAGGCCGCCGGCGTCGCCGCGTGCACCAAGCACTTCCCGGGCCACGGCGACACCAACGTCGACTCGCACCACGCCCTGCCGCGCATCGACGTGGACCTGGACACCCTCCAGGCCCGCGAGCTCGTCCCCTTCAAGGCGGCCATCGAGGCCGGTACCAAGGCCGTGATGAGCGCGCACATCCTGGTGCCCGCCCTCGACCCGACCCGCCCGGCCACGCTCAGCCCGCAGGTCCTGACCGGCCTGCTGCGCAAGGAGCTCGGCTACGAGGGCCTCATCGTCACCGACGGCATGGAGATGAACGCCATCGCCGGGACGTACGGGATCGAGCGCGGCTCGGTCCTCGCCATCGCGGCGGGCGCCGACGCCATCTGCGTCGGCGGCGGACTCGCCGACGAAGCCACCGTCCTGCGGCTGCGCGACGCGCTGGTCGCGGCCGTCCGCGAGGGCGCGCTCCCCGAAGAGCGCCTCGCCGACGCCGCCGCCCGGGTCCGCGCGCTCGCCGCATGGACCCTCCCCCAGACTCCGTCCGGGGGGACCCCCATGGCCCGGCCGGACGCGCGGCCGGAGGGGAGCCGCGCGTCCGGTATCGGCCTGACGGCGGCCCGCCGCGCCCTGGCCGTCACCGGCTCGGCGAGCCCGGTCCGCAACCCGTACGTCGCGACCCTGACCCCGGTGGCGAACATCGCGGTGGGCGACGAGACCCCTTGGGGCGTGGCGGGCGAACTGGCCGCACTGGTACCCGGAACCGCCTCGGGCCGCTACCCGGAAGGCGCCGCGGCCGCGGACATCCTGGCGGCGGCGGGGGACCGTACCGTCGTCGCGGTGGTCCGCGACGCGCACCGCCACCCGTGGATGACCGAGGCCCTGGACGCACTGGTCGCGGCCCGCCCGGACACGGTCGTGGTCGAGATGGGCCTGCCGCAGGCCGCTCCGCGCGGAGCCCTGCACATCGCCACGCACGGCGCCTCGCGCGTCTGCGGCCGTGCCGCCGCCGAGGTCATCGCAGGGGTGTGACCCGGTCCGAGCGCGCACCACGGTGCCCCCGGCCCTCGGCGGGTTCTAATGATCCACGCAACACCCTGGAGTTCAGGGAGTTGCGGGGATCGTGGATTTCGAGGTGCTGAAGGCGAGGTTCTTCGAGGCGCTGGACAGGGAGAACGGCAGCATCACTGCTGCGGCTCGTGCAGTCGGAGTGAACCGCAACACGGCGTTCGGGTGGGCACGCCGGGCCGGAGTCCGTGGTCGCGGCAAGCCTCGCAGGCCCGGCCACCCCGGTCGGGCGGAGTACGAGCGGCTGCGTGCTGCGGGAGTCCGGCGCCGTGATGCCGCCGCGCAGGCCGGCGTCCATGAGCGCACCGCTGAGGACTGGGACCGCGGTATCCGGCAGATCGGCCACTCGCGCCTGCATCCTGACGGGCGCCGCATCGACTACAAGACCGGTGTGACCACCATCGCCGCCACCTCTTCAAGGTCGTCCCTCGCAACGGTCGAGGCCGAACTGCACCCCAGGTTTCTCACGGTGACCGAGCGAGAGCTGATCGCTGATCTGCACCGTGAAGGCCGGTCGCTGCGCGCGATCGGACGGGCACTGGGCCGACCGGCGTCCACGATCAAGCGCGAGATCGACGCCCGGTCGGTCGATGGCGTCTACCGGCCGCACCGGGCCCAGCGGGCATGGGCGAGGAGCCGGTCGCGCCCCAAGGACTCCAAGCTCGCCCAGGACGGCCCGCTCCGCCGGTTCGTCGCGGAAAAGCTGCAGGAACAGTGGTCACCCGAGCAGATCTGCCACGCTCTGGTCATCGAGTTCCCCGACGACGAGAGCATGCGCGTGAGCCCGGAAACGATCTACCAGGCGGTCTACGTCCAGGCCCGTGGCGGACTGCGCCGCGAAGTCGCGGCCGCGCTGCGCACCGGGCGCACTCGCCGCAAGCCGCACCGCAGCCCGGACCAGCGCACGCGCCGGTTCGTCGACGAGATGGTGATGATCTCCGAGCGTCCTGCCGAGGTCGAGGACCGGGCAGTGCCCGGTCACTGGGAGGGCGATCTGATCGTCGGCCCCCGCAGCGAGAGCGCGATCGTCACCCTGGTCGAGCGCTCCACCCGCTACGTCATGCTGGGGCATCTGCCCGGCGGGCATACGGCCGAGGAGGTCCGCGACGTGCTGGTGCCCTTGATCCAGACCCTGCCCGGGCACCTGCGCGGCTCGCTGACCTGGGACCAGGGCTGCGAGATGGCCGCGCACAAGCAGTTCACCGTGGCCACAGGCGTGCCGGTCTACTTCTGCGACCCGCACTCACCCTGGCAGCGCGGATCGAACGAGAACACCAACGGCCTGCTACGGCAGTACTTCCCCAAGAGCACCGACCTGTCCGTGCACAGCCCCGAAGACCTCGAACACGTCGCCCAGCAACTCAACGGCCGGCCCCGCAAAACGCTCGGCTGGAAAACCCCAGCCGAGCGCCTGCGTGATCTACTGACGAGCACGTAGACCGTCAGGTGTTGCGAGGACCCCAAGAATCCGCCCTCAGGGCCGGGGGCACCGCTGTGTCAGGGCATCTCCCAGAAGGTCGGCCTGGTCCGGAAGCCGGGCCGGCCCTCGTCGTCGCTCACGCTCGTGACCTCCGTCATCGCGAGCTTGTTCTGCTTGGTGATGCCGCACAGGACCAGACCCGGCACGATCTGCCTCCTCACCTGGGCGGCGTCCAGCTTGGGGGACAGGGCGTTGGCGCCCGCCGCCATCCGGCAGCGCTCCGGCGAGGTGTCCTCGCTCGGCCCCATGGACGATTGGAAGAGCAGCTCGTGGCTGTCCCTGACCCCGCCGAGGTGCGCGTACACGATCTCCGTCTGGCCGACGTCGGAGCCGAGCGGCATGGCCTTGGGGGTGTCCAGGTCGAACCGGGTGTACCCGGTGGAGGGGTAGCGCAGCGCGAAGGCCTCGCCCTGGACGAGGGCCCTGTAGCTGCCGGGGCGGGGCTCGCCGGCGCGTGGCGCGGCGGGGCCGGGCAGGGCCCCGTGCCACCGCGGGCGGGCGAGCCGACGTGCCGGGCGGACGTGCCGCCGCGGGCGGGCGGGGTGGCCGACGGCGGCGTCGGCACGGCAGGGCCGGGCCCCCATGGCGGAGGGGCCCGGCCCTGGCGGCCCCGGGGCCGTGGCCCCGCTGCTTACAGACCCTGCCAGGCGGGCTTGTTGGCGTACGTGTGCCGGAAGTAGTCCGCCAGCTTCAGCTTCGACGCGGCGGCCTCGTCCACGACGACGGTCGCGTGCCGGTGCAGCTGCAGCGCGGACGCCGGGACCAGCGCGGACAGCGGGCCCTCGACGGTCTGCGCGACCGCCTCGGCCTTGCCCTCGCCGGTGGCCAGGAGCACCAGGTGGCGGGCGTCGAGGATGGTGCCGATGCCCTGGGTGATGACGTGGTGCGGCACCTGGGCCAGGTCGTCGTCGAAGAAGCGCGCGTTGTCCACGCGGGTCTGCTCCGTCAGCGTCTTGATGCGGGTGCGGGAGGCGAGGGAGGAGCACGGCTCGTTGAAGCCGATGTGGCCGTCCGTGCCGATGCCGAGCAGCTGGAGGTCGACGCCGCCGGCCTCGGCGAGGGCCCGGTCGTATGCCTCGCACGCGCCGACGAGGTCCTGCGCCGAGCCGTCGGGGCCCATGAAGGAGGCCTCGGACAGGCCGAGGGGCGCGACGACCTCGCGCAGCACGACGGCGCGGTAGGACTCCGGGTGCCCGGCCGGCAGGCCGACGTACTCGTCGAGCTGGCAGATGCGGGCCTCGGAGGCGTCGACCTGACCGGCCTTGACCTTGGCGGCGAGGGCTTCGTAGATGGGCAGCGGGGTAGAGCCGGTCGCCACGCCGAGCAGGGCGTCGGGCTTGCGGCGCACCAGGGCGGCCATGGCCTCCGCGATGAGCTCGCCGCCTGCCTTGGCGTCCGGGACGATGACAACTTCCACGCGGGGCCTGCCGATCTGGAGTGGTGGTGTGGTATAGACCAATCTAGCAGAGGCCGGCGCGGTCGGCGGGGGTCTCGTCGATATCCATGGTGGTCCGGATCCGGGCGCCCGGCCCGCCGGACGACCGCCCGGCGGACCGCGGTGCGACGGGCCCGACGGAACCCCGGAGAGGCGGGTCGCGCTCCCGGAGGACACCCCTAGATCAGCGAGAGCTGCAGCCCGCCCGTCGCGTCGAGGTGCTGGCCCGTGACCCAGCGGGAGTCGGTCGAGGCCAGGAAGGCCACCACGTCCGCGACCTCCTCCGCCGTGCCCACCCGGTGGAAGACGGAGCGGGCGGCCAGGTGGGCCCGGGTCGCCGGGTCCGCGAGCAGGCCCGCGTTCAGGTCCGTCTCGATGATTCCCGGGCCCACCGAGTTCACGGTGATCCCGCGCGGAGCCAGCTCGGCGGCGAGCGAGCGGGTCATCGCGTTCGCCGCGCCCTTCGCCATGACCGTCGCCAGGATCGCCGGCAGGGCGATCTCGGGGGTGCCGGTCACGTTCACGATCCGGCCCCCGTCCCGCAGCCGCGTCAGCCCGTGCTTGATCACGAAGAACGGCGCCTTGGCGTTGAGGGCGTGAGCGCGGTCGTACGCCTCCTCGTCCGTCCCCTCGATCCCCGCGAAGGTCACCCCGCCCGCATTGTTGACCAGGATGTCCACGCCCTCGGCGTGTGCGGGGTGGGCCTCGTACGCGGCCCACAGGGCCTGTGCGTCGCCGGGGACCCCGAGTTCGGCCCCGATGGCGAAGGCCCGCCCTCCGGCGGCCCCGATCGCCGCCACCGTCTCCTTCGCCGCCGCCTCGTTGTGCCCGTAGTGGACGGCGACCAGCGCCCCGTCCCGCGCCAGCCGCTCGGCCACGGCCCGCCCGATGCCCCGGCTGCCGCCCGTGACCAGTGCCGTCTTTCCCTTGAGCACGCCCATGACGCGCCCCCCTCCGAAATCGATAGTGGTCGCTACAGAAAGGACCGTATCAGATTCCCTAGCGCCCGCTATAGAATGCGGCCATGGTGACCGGACAGCGCGGCAGACCCCGTTCCTTCGACCGCGACGCCGCCCTCGACAAGGCGATGACCGCCTTCTGGGAGCGCGGTTACGAGGCGACCTCCATCTCCGACCTGACCGCACTGCTCGGCATCAGCGCGCCCAGCCTGTACGCGGCCTTCGGCGACAAGCGCAAGCTCTTCGACGAGGTCGTGACCGTGTACGGGGGCCGGTACGGGGACTTCGCGAGCGTGGCGCTCGCCGAGGAGCCCACCGCCCGGGCCGCCGTCGAACGCATCCTGCGCGAGGCGGCCGAGGTCTACACCGACCCGGCCCACCCGCGCGGCTGCATGGTGATCAGCGCCGCGATCAACACCACCGCGGACGAGGTGGCGGCGGCCCTGCGTGACCGGCGCAACGCCAACCTGGAGATGTTCGAGAGTCGGATCCGGGCCGACGTGGCCACCGGGGTGCTGCCCGCGGACACGGACGCACGGGCGCTGGCCCGGTACGCCGGGGCCGTGCTCCAGGGGATGTCCCAGCAATCACGTGACGGGGCGAGCCGCGGTGAGCTGGAGGCGGTCGCGGCGCGGGCCCTGCTGGCCTGGCCGCCGGCGTAGTCGCCGACCGGGGCCTCCGGCCCGGAAATCCGCCCGAAAATTCCTCTGGGCCACGGTGCAGGACGGGACCCTCAGCCCATCCGGCACCGTAGCCCGGAGTACTTACGGCCGACAGGTGTGCGGTTCCCGACGGCCGGTGGGAGGTGCCTGCGCGGTCAGGGCAGAGCGCGCGGCTTACCTCGATCCGTCCTCCTGTGCGGGGAGGGCGGAAGTTTAGTCAATTGTGGACTAGACCATTCTGTTCTGTCCATCCAAGGACGGGACATATAAACCCGTCGCTTCCTCCAACAGTACGCGGCCCGCGGCCCTCCTGGATACTCCTGAGTACCGTCGTGGGGAAAGTCATCGCGCGTACCCGGGGTACGCTCGCAACGTGCCCTCCATGAACGACCTCGTACGCCAGCACACCGCTCTCAGTGAAACCGACCTGGAGTGGCTCCACCTGCTGGTCTCGGAGTGGCAACTGCTCTCCGACCTGTCCTTCGCCGACCTCGTGCTGTGGGTGCCCACCCTCGACGGCACGCGGTACGTCTCGGTCGCCCAGATGCGCCCGAACACCGGCCCCACCTCGTACCAGGACGACATGGTCGGCCACCTGGTTCCGCGCGGCCGCCGTCCGCTGCTGGACGCCGCCCTCGACGAGGGCCGGATCGTGCGCGAGGGCGACCCGGAGTGGCGCGAGGAGGTGCCGGTCCGAGTCGAGTCGATCCCCGTCCGCCGCGAGGGGCGGGTACTGGGAGTGATCGCGCGCAACACCAACCTGCTCACCGTGCGTACACCGAGCCGGCTGGAGCTGACCTACCTCCAGTCCGCCTCCGACCTGGCCCAGATGATCGCCGCGGGCTCCTTCCCGTTCCCCGGCCAGCAGGTCGACATGGACGCCTCCCCGCGCGTCGGGGACGGCCTGATCCGCCTCGATGCCGACGGCGTGGTCACCTACGCGTCCCCGAACGCGCTCTCCGCCTACCACCGGCTCGGCCTTGCCTCCGACCTGGTCGGGCAGCACCTCGGCAAAACCACCGCCGAACTCGCCCCCTCCCGCGGCCCGGTGGACGAGGCCCTGGTCAAACTCGCCAGCGGCTGGGCCCCCAGGGAGACCGAGATCGAGGGGAACGGCGGGGTCATCCAGCTGCGCGCGATCCCGCTCAAGCCGAAGGGGACCCGGATCGGCTCCCTGGTGCTCTGCCGCGACGTCACCGAACTGCGCCGTCGCGAACGTGAACTCATCACCAAGGACGCGACCATCCGGGAGATCCACCACCGGGTGAAGAACAACCTCCAGACGGTGGCCGCGCTGCTGCGGCTCCAGGCCCGCCGAATGGATTCTCCGCAGGGCCGCGAGGCGCTCAACGAGGCCGTGCGCCGCGTCGGTTCGATCGCGATCGTGCACGAGACGCTCTCTCAGAACCTGGACGAGCGGGTCGAGTTCGACGAGATCGCCGACCGCGTGATCGCGATGGTCTCGGAGATCTCCCCGGGCAAGGTCGACTGCCGGCGCACCGGCCGGTTCGGCATCCTGGACGCGGAGGTTGCCACTCCGCTGTCGATGGTGCTCACCGAGATCCTGCAGAACGCCCTGGAGCACGCCTTCACCCAGGGCGAGCGGGGCACCGTGGAGGTGGCCGCGACCCGCACCGGAACCGGCCGCACCGACGGGCGACTGCTGATCACCGTGCTCGACGACGGCAGCGGCCTGCCCGAGGGATTCGATCCCCAGCGGGCCGGCAACCTCGGGCTGCAGATCGTACGGACCCTCGTGGAGGGGGAGCTCGGCGGAACGTTCGACATGGTCCGGGCGCAGCCGCGCGGGACCAAGGTCGTCCTCGACCTGCCGTCGAGCCCGCAGAAGTAGTCGTGACGGTAACGCTCCGTCACCCGGGGTGACGTGCGGCGGGCCGGGTGAATGTCACTCGGCGTGACCGGGACAGCACTGAGCCCCGGACCGAAGGGTGATCGGTCCGGGGCTCAAGAGCACGTTGCTGAGCGCTTATTCGGGTACTACGCGCTGCGCGTCGAGGCTCGAAAGTCGTTGTCAGGCGCTGGCGTTGCGCGCCCGGTTGCGAGCGGCGCGGCGCTTCATCGCGCGGCGCTCGTCCTCGCTGAGACCGCCCCAGACGCCGGAGTCCTGACCGGACTCGAGCGCCCACTGCAGGCACTGCTCCATGACGGGGCAACGGCGGCAGACGGCCTTGGCTTCCTCGATCTGCAGCAGCGCAGGACCGGTGTTGCCGATGGGGAAGAAGAGTTCCGGGTCTTCCTCGCGGCAAACGGCGTTGTGACGCCAGTCCATGGCTGCTCCATCTCCTTGTATTGCGGGCACTTTGCTTGTGAATGTGAACGCTTTCACGAATCCCCCCGTGAGGGAAGGTCGACCGCCCGGTTTCACGCGGGTGATCAGTCAGAGATTCGTGGAGGGGTTCTGGCGATCTGTGTGGGTGCCGGGTTGTGCGGGCTGTCCCGATCGCCATGAAGAGATTCGCAAACCTCGGACGGGGATACAACCCCTTCCGGAAAGTTTTTTTTGATTCGTCGGTGTCTACTAGGTCACAGCCCTACATCGCGAGGGTGGACCGGCGTGTAAACGTTCGAGTGAAAGGCCTTCGGGCTCTTCCACTCACACAATCACACGCAGTGCACGGCGTACGCCTGTGAACCGAACGCTGGTCCGCAGTCCGAGGTGGTCCCCGTCCATCTGGAACGGAAGTGGCACCTTCGAATGCAAGGTGAAGTCGGTCAGATCGTGCAGAGACACCGCGTGCTTGCCGTGCGGACCCCGCTCAGGAGTGGAGGTCAGGAGCTGTGTCGCGTAGCGCGCGACGGCCGGAGTTGACAAACGGTCGAGCGCCAATACGTCAAGCGCGGTATCGAACGATGCCTCCGGAGAGGCGTAAAGCGGACGATTGCCCAGATACGTCCACGGTGAGGTGTTGCACACTATCGACAGCACCAGATCCGTCACCGGATCAGCGCCCGGGCGCTCCAGCGTGACCGTGCCGTGCCGCCGGTTCGGCTCCTCCCAGAACTGGCGCATCAGCTGTCGTACATACAGGGCGTGCGTCGAACGCTTGCCGCGCTCCCGCTGCTGCTCGACCCGCCCCACCACTCCCGCGTCGAAGCCGAAGCCCGCGCAGAAGGTGAACCAGCGCGCGGGGACCGACTCGTCCTCCGTGCCCGGGGTGCCGGCCGCCAGGCCCAGCCCCACCGTCCGCTCCCGTCGCTCGCGCAGCGCGTCCAGCAGGGCGCCGGTCGCCTCGACCGCATCGTTGGGCAGCCCCAGGGCGCGCGCGAACACATTGGTGGAGCCGCCGGGCACCACCGCCAGCCGGGGCAGCCGGTCCGGATCGGGCCCGTCGTGCAGGAGCCCGTTGACCACCTCGTTGACCGTGCCGTCGCCGCCGAGGGCGACGACGAGGTCGAGCCCCTCGTGCGCGGCCTTGCGACCCAGGTCCCGGGCGTGCCCGCGGTACTCGGTGGTCACCGCCTCCAGCTTCATCTCGCTGGCCAGGGCATGGGTCAGGACGTCGCGCGTGCGCGCACTGGTGGTCGTCGCTGCTGGGTTGGCCACGAGAAGTGCACGCATGAGCGCCAGACTACCCACCCCTTCTCATGGCGACCCTACTGCCCGTCCCCTCCGGGGTCCGGGGCCCGCCGCTACCCTGCTGGAGTGAGTAAGAAGCAGCCTGCGCAGGCCCCCGCCCCGACCGCCGCCCCGACCGCCGGGCTGCCCCGCCGGCTGACCGCCGCCGCCGCGCTCACCGCGCTGGAAGGCCTGGCACTGGCCGGCCTCGGCGTCTACATGCTGTTCGTGGGCATCGCCGGCGACCCCGACTCCCCGCAGCAGGCCGAGACGGGCGGGCTCACCCTGCTCGCCCTCGCCGCGCTGCCGCTGATCGCCGCCCGCGGGCTGCGCCTGGGCCGCCGCTGGAGCCGCGGCCCGGCGCTGATCACGCAGCTGATGGCGCTGCCGGTGGCCTGGACCCTCTACAGCACCGGCGGCGCGATGGTCGCCGCCGCGGTGGCGCTGGCCGTGGCCGCCGTGGCCGTCGTGGCGCTCCAGGTGAACCCGACGGCGACCGAGGCGCTCGGTATCGGGCCCGGCGAGCAGGCCCGATAACCGGACGTCCGGCGTCTGGTCCTACTCCTCCACCAGCAGCTTCTCGCGGAGCTGGGCCAGGGTGCGGGCCAGCAGCCGGGAGACGTGCATCTGGGAGATGCCGACCTCCTGGGCGATCTGCGACTGGGTCATGTTGCCGAAGAACCGAAGCAGCAGGATCCGCTTCTCCCTCGGCGGCAGCCCCTCCAGCAGCGGCTTGAGGGACTCGCGGTACTCGACGCCCTCCAGGGCCTCGTCCTCCGAGCCCAGGGTGTCCGCGACCGCCGGCGACTCGTCGTCGGTGTCCGGGACGTCCAGCGAGAGCGTGCTGTAGGCATTGGCCGATTCCAGACCCTCCAGCACCTCCTCCTCGGAGATCCCCAGCCGTTCGGCCAGTTCGTGCACCGTGGGGGAGCGGCCGTGCTGCTGGGAGAGCTCGGCCGTGGCCGTCGTCAGCGAGAGCCGCAGCTCCTGCAGGCGCCGGGGCACCCGAACCGCCCAGCCCTTGTCGCGGAAGTGGCGCTTGATCTCGCCGACCACCGTGGGCGTGGCGTACGTGGAGAACTCGACCCCGCGGTCGGGGTCGAACCGGTCCACCGATTTGATGAGGCCGATCGTGGCGACCTGGGTCAGGTCGTCCAGCGGCTCGCCGCGGTTGCGGAACCGCCTGGCCAGGTGTTCGACCAGCGGCAGGTGCATCCGTACGAGCCGGTTGCGCAGCTCCGCCTTCTCCGCCGACCCGTCGGGCAGCGCCCGCAGTTCGATGAAGAGGGCCCGCGCGCCGCTGCGGTCGCGCGGATCCGGCAGCGCCGGGGTCACCGGGAACACCGGCGCCGCCGGCACCACGGGGGCCGTGGCCTCCGGTGGCTGTGGTTGGTCGTGCTGGTTCTCGCTCATAGGGCCCGCCCGTCGCTCCGCCGAGTCCAAAAAGCCGTCTTCCGCATCCGCGTCAGCCGGGTGCGGCCGGGCGTGCTGCTGCTCCGGGATGCCGCCGTCGACCTCGTGCCGTACCCGGGGCCGATCCCCGCCCCGCACCGGGATCTCCCCGCCGCTCACGCCGGGCCTGGTCCCGCGCCGCGCTGTTTGTAGAGGCTGATGCTCACCGTCCGGTTCTCCTCGACCATGGCCTCGACCTTGCCGGCCAGCGCCGACAGGACCGTCCACGCGAACGTGTCACGCTCCGGTGCGCGCCCGTCGGTGGTCGGCGCCGAGACGGTCACCTCCAGCGAATCGTCGATCAGCCGGAACACGCAGCTGAGGACGGAGCCCGGCACGGCCTGCTGGAGCAGGATCGCGCAGGCCTCGTCCACCGCGATGCGGAGGTCCTCGATCTCGTCGAGGGTGAAGTCCAAACGTGCTGCGAGACCGGCCGTGGCCGTGCGCAACACCGACAGGTAGGCACCCGCAGCGGGCAGCCGGACTTCCACGAAGTCCTGAGTCCCGGGCTCGCCTGCGATCTGGGACACCCTCACCTCCAAGGTGGTACGAGCTCTGTTCGCCGGTGACGCTATCGCGATCCGGGCGATCGTGTCGCGGCACCCCTCTTGGCGCCCGCTTGGACACCCGCCTACGGCCAGTGACTGATGGTAAGCCCATGGGTACGCACAGTGGCTAGGGGTCTGCGGGGCCCAAATCGGGGGAACCGGCGGAGGGTTGACCTACCCCGCTTCAGACGATCGAACCGTCGACAAAACACCATCGCCAGGTCTCACCCGGTTCGAAGCTCCGCATCACCGGATGGCCGGTCTCCTGATGGTGCGCGGTGGCGTGCCGGTAGGGGGAGGAGTCGCAGCAGGCCACGTGCCCGCACCCGAGGCACATCCGCAGTTGCACGGGATGGCTGCCGAGCGCCAGACATTCGGGACAGGTCTGTGCAGAGGGGACCGGCTCGGGGCGCGGCAGTTCGGCAACATGGGTGCACTCGCTCATGATGACCAGCGTAGAGCCGCGGTGCGGGCACGTGACGGATGAGGTGGATCTTCGATGGAGGTATTGCCGCTGGTGGCGCTCGTCGCGGCCAGCGCAGCCGTCGCGGGACTGGCCCGCCGTACGCCCGTGCCCGCGCCGCTGCTGCTCGTCGCCGCGGGCCTGCTGGCCGCGTACCTCCCGGGCGTGCCCTCGTACGCCCTCGACCCGCACATCGTGCTGCCGCTGCTGCTGCCGCCCCTGCTGTACACGGCCGCCGTGGACAGTTCGTACCTGGACCTGCGTGCCAACATCCGGCCGATCGCGATGCTCTCGGTGGGCTACGTGCTCTTCGCGACGCTCGCCGTCGGGTACGCGGCGTACCTGCTGGTGCCGGGGCTGTCCATGCCGGTGGCCCTGGTGCTGGGCGCGGTGATCGCGCCGCCCGACGCGGTCGCCGCGACCGCGATCGCCCGCAAGCTCCGGCTGCCGAACCGGATCACGACGATCCTGCAGGGCGAGTCCCTGGTGAACGACGCCACCGCGATCACCGCCTACAAGGTGGCGCTGGCCGCGGCGGTCGGGGTGGGCGCCGGCTGGGCGGGCGGGATCGCGGAGTTCCTGCTGGCCTCGGTGGGCGGGATCGGCGTGGGCCTGCTGCTGATGGTGCCGATCCACCACCTGCGCACGCGGCTCAAGGAACCGCTGCTCCAGAACACGCTCTCGCTGCTGATCCCCTTCGTGGCGTACGCGGCGGCCGAGCGGGTGCACGCCTCCGGGGTGCTGGCCGTGGTCGTGGTCGCGCTGTACCTCGGACACCGGAACTGGCAGGTCGACTTCGCCACCCGGCTCCAGGAGGAGGCGGTGTGGAAGGTGGTCGCCTTCGTGCTGGAGTCGGTGGTCTTCGCACTGATCGGGCTCCAGCTGCCCGTGGTCCTGAAGGGACTGGGGGAGTACGAGGGCCTGCACGCGGCCTGGTACGCGATCGCCGTGTTCCTCGCGGTGGTGGTGGCCCGGTTCCTGTGGGTGTTCCCGGCGACCTTCGTGCCGCGCTGGATCTCCCCGCGGATCCGGTCGAGGGAGCCGGATACCGACTGGAAGGCCCCGGTGATCGTGGGATGGGCCGGGATGCGCGGAGTGGTCTCGCTCGCCATCGCCTTCTCCGTGCCGATCTCGGTGCCGCACCGGAACCTGATCCTCTTCCTGACCTTCACGACCGTCATCGGGACGCTGGTGGTGCAGGGGCTGACGCTGCCGCCCCTGATCAGGGTGCTGAAGCTGCCGCCCAAGGACGTGCAGGCCGAGACGCTGGCGGAGGCGCAGGCCCAGAGCGAGGCCTCGCGGGCGGCGGAGGAGCGGCTGGCGGAGCTGCTGGAGGAACCGGAGAACAGCACCCTGCCGCCGCCGCTGGCGGAGCGGCTGCGCACGGTGCTGGAGCGGCGGCGCAACGCGGTGTGGGAACGGCTGGGCGAGGTCAACCCGCTGACGGGGGAGTCGGCGGACGACGTCTACCGCAGGCTCGCGCGGGACATGATCGAGGCGGAGCGGGAGGTCTTCGTCGCGCTGCGGGACCGCCGGCGGATCGACGACGAGATGCTGCGGGCCCTGCTGCGCAGGCTGGACCTGGAGGAGGCGGCGGCGTACCGGGAGTCGACGTAGCCCCTGCGGGGTCGCTCGGCAGGTCCCCCGGCGCGGCCGCGCCGGGCGCCACCGCGCCGGGCGCCACCGCGCCGGGCGCCACCGCGCCGGGCGCCACCGCGCCGGGCGCCACCGCGCCGGGCGCCACCGCGCCGGGCGCGGCGCCGTTGCCCGGGGCTCCGCCCCCGGCCCCGGGCGAGGTCGGGACGCCCGGCTACGGGCGGCCCGTGATGATCGCGGCCAGGGTGGTGCCGTGCGGGAAGGTGCCGGAGGCGGTGAGGGCGGTGAGGGCCCACAGCAGCTTGGCCACGTAGATCCGCTCCACCGGGAGGCCGTGCCGGGACTCGAAGTCGGCGGCGAAGGCCTCCAGGACGGCCGGGACGCGGGCGTAGCCGCCGTGGTGGAAGTCCTCGGCCAGGGACCAGTCGCCGACCGGGCCGCCGTACGCCTCGGTCTGGAGGGAACGTATCTCCGCAGACAGGAAGCCGCCCGCCAGGACGGGGACGCCCAGCGCCCGCTGGCCGGGGGCGAGGCCGGCCGCCAGACCCGCCAGGGTCCCGCCGGTGCCGCAGGCCACGGCCACCACGTCGGCCGCGCTCCGCAGCTCGTGGCCCAGCTCCGCGCAACCCGCCAGGGCGAGGGCGTTGCTGCCGCCCTCCGGGACGGCGTACGCCCCGCTCGCGCCGGCCTCGTCCAGCAGCAGTGCCAGCGCCTGCGGGTCGGCCTTGGCGCGGTAGCGCGACCGGGACACGAAGTGCAGCCGCATGCCGTCCGCCGCGCAGCGGGCGAGGGAGTCGTTCAGGGGCCGGCCGGCGAGCTCGTCGCCGCGCACGACGCCGACGGTCCGCAGGCCCAGCAGCCGCCCGGCGGCCGCGGTGGCCCGCAGGTGGTTCGAGTACGCCCCGCCGAAGGTGACCAGCGTGTCGTGCCCCGCCTCCACCGCGGTCCGGACCCGCTTGACGGTGATCGCGCGGACCGGGGAGCCGGGCGGGCTGGACAGGCTGTACTGGCGGATCTGGCGGGCGCCGTCCGGGAGTTCGACCTGGACCGAGACGTACTGTCCGGGCTTGAACGCCGGTGCGGGGGCGCCGTCCGCGGGGGTCAGCCGGAAGGTGGTGCAGTCGGCCGTCTCCTCCACCCGGCCGGTGACGGTCCACTCGCGCCACACGTCCCCGGCGGTGACCTGCTGCTCGGCGTAGAGGCGCTCCTCGATGGCGACGAGGGCACCCGCCATCAGCCAGTAGACCTCGTCCCAGGCCTGGGCGACCTCGGGGGTGACGGCCTCGCCGAGGATCTCTGCGATGGCCGCGAAGAGGTGCTCGTGGACGACCGCGTACTGCTCGCGGGTGACGCCGAGGCTGGCGTGCTTGTGGGCGATGCGGCCGAGCATCACGTCGGGGCGGGTGTCCGGGTGCTCCACGAGGTGGACGGCGAAGGCGGCGATGGACCCGGCGAGGGCCTGCTTCTGGAGGCCGGCGTTCTGGTTGCCGCGGTTGAAGAGGTCCCGGATCAGCGCCGGGTGGGCCGCGAAGAGCTTCGTGTAGAAGAGTTCCGTGATCTCGCCGATCGCCGCCCCGACGGCGGGCAGGGTGGCGCGTACGGTCGCGGTCGACTTCTCGGAAAGCATCGGGACTCCTTGCGTGGGCGATGAATTGGTATCTGAGATGCGTATTTATGGTCGCGGAAATATGCGGCCGATGGAGGCGTGAGCTCGTGCGGACTTCTGTTCGGAAGTCTTGGCGGGGTGGTCCCGGCAGGTCGTCGGGCGGCGGGAACCGGCCATCCGGCCGGGTTGTCAGGGCCCGTCGGCCCCCGTCGGCGCCCGGCCGGAAATGCCCAGCAGGAGCGGTCCGGTCGGGGCCGCCACCAGGTCGTTCACCGTCAGCGGGTCCAGTGTGGCGAAGAAGGCCTCCTGAGCCCTGCGCAGCGCCCCGCGCAGCAGGCAGGCCCCGCGCAGCGGGCAGGGGGTGGTGCCGTCGCAGTCCACGACGTCGCCCGCGCCCTCCAGCTCGCGCACCACTGCGCCCACCGAGGCGGCCCGCCCGGCGGGGGTCAGGGTGAGCCCGCCGCCGCGGCCGCGCCGCGCCTCGACCAGGCCGAGATGCTGCAGCCTGGCGACCACTTTGGCCGTGTGGGTGTACGGGACCTCCATGGTCGCCGCCACGTCACGGGTGGTCGGGAGTTCGGTCTCCTCGACCGCCAGGCGCATCAGGACGCGCAGCGCCAGGTCGGTGAATCGGGTCAGCCGCATGGGTACACCGTAGGAAACTTGCATCTTGTGTGCAAATTAAGGTCGGCGCGCGCCGGCTGCCTGGCCGAAATCGATGGGGTGTGAGGGGCTCGCGGGGCTGCTGGGGGAGGAGAGGGGTCCCAAAGAGTGCCCCGCACGCGGACGGAGTAGTCCCACCCTTTTGTGTAATGGTCCCATCACGTTCTGCACTGAAAGGCTGATCCTGCAGATCCATGGAGTGATCGAAAGGGATATACATGTCGGTCCAGGCGGGTTCCGAACCCGAGGCCCAGGCACCACAGCGCAGTCTCGGGACGACGGCCGCGCGGAACTTGGCAACCACGACCAAGTCCGCGCCGCAGATGCAGGAGATCACCTCGCGGTGGCTCCTGAAGATGCTGCCGTGGGTGTCGGTGCAGGGCGGCACGTACCGCGTCAACCGCCGGCTGAGCTACTCGGTCGGCAACGGCGTCGTCGAGTTCGTCAAGACCGGTACCCAGGTCCAGGTGATCCCCGCCGAGCTCGGCGAGCTCCCGCTGCTACGCGACTACGAGGACCTCGACGTCCTCGGTGAACTGGCCCAGCGGTGCCGCCAGATCGACTTCGAGGCCGGCCACGAGCTGACCGCCTTCGGCAGCCCCGCCGACCAGGTGTTCCTGCTCGCCCACGGCCGCATCGACCAGATCGGCCCGGGCCCCTACGGCGACGACGCGGTCCTGCAGACCGTGGCCGACGGCGCGTACTTCGGCGAGGACTCCCTCGTCGATGAAGAATCGATTTGGGAGTACACCGCCCGCGCCGCCACCGCCGGCACCGCGCTGGTCCTGACCCGCCAGGACTTCCAGCTGCTCGCCGACCGGGTCGACTCGCTGCGCGAGCACCTGGAGAACGTACGGACGCTGCCCGCCCGGCGCACCAACAAGTACGGCGAGGCCGCGATCGACCTCTCCGCCGGCCACCAGGGCGAGGCCGTCCTCCCCGGCACCTTCGTGGACTACGAGGCGCGCCCGCGCGAGTACGAACTCTCCATTGCACAAACGGTCCTGCGGGTGCACAGCCGCGTCGCGGACCTCTACAACCACCCGATGAACCAGACCGAGCAGCAGTTGCGGCTCACGGTCGAGGCGCTGCGCGAGCGCCAGGAGCACGAGATGCTCAACAACCGCGACTTCGGCCTGCTCCACAACGCCGACTACGACCAGCGCATCCAGCCGCACGACGGCGCGCCCGGCCCCGACGACATGGACCAGCTGCTCGGCATGCGGCGCGGCTCCAAGCTCTTCCTGGCCCACCCCAAGGCGATCGCCGCCTTCGGCCGCGAGTGCAACAAGCGGGGGCTCTACCCGGAGTCGGTGGAGATCAACGGCAACCGGGTGCCGTCCTGGCGCGGAGTGCCGATCTTCCCGAGCAACAAGATCCCGATCAGCGACGCCCGGACCACGTCCATCCTGTGCATGCGCACCGGTGAGGACGAGCAGGGCGTGATCGGCCTGCACCAGCCGGGGATCCCGGACGAGATCGAGCCGAGCCTGTCGGTCCGCTTCATGGGGATCAGCGAGCAGGCGATCATCTCGTACCTGGTCACCGCCTACTTCTCCGCCGCCGTGCTGGTGCCGGACGCGCTCGGCGTGCTGGAGAACGTCGAGATCGGCCGCTGGCGCTGAGTACGGTGAACGCCACCGCGACCGGTGAGGGCCAGGAGGCCGCCGCCCTCCTGGAACGGACGAGGGGAACGGTCAACCCGGAGCTGCGCCGGACGGTCGAGAGCCTGCCCGGGGGGATGCGCCGGGTGGCGATGTACCACTTCGGCTGGGAGCGCGAGGACGGCACCCCCGCCGAGGGCAACGCCGGCAAGGCCATCCGGCCGGCCCTGGTCCTGGCCGCGGCCCAGGCCCTTGCCGGGCCGGGGGCGGGCAAGGGCGACGACGCCGTACGGGCGGCGGTGGCCGTGGAGCTGGCGCACAACTTCACGCTGCTGCACGACGACGTCATCGACAAGGACGTCCGGCGGCGCGGCCGCGCCACCGCCTGGACCGTCTTCGGCATTCCGGACGCGATCATCACGGGCGACGCCATGATGGCGCTCGCGCTCCGGCAGCTTGCGGAGGATCCCCATCCGGCCTCCGCGGCGGCTTCGTCCCGGCTCGCCGCGTGCGTCATCGAGCTGTGCGCCGGCCAGCAGGCGGACTGTGCCTTCGAGCAGCGTCCGGACGTCTCGCTCGACGAGTGCCTGGCCATGGCCACGGCCAAGACCGGGGCGCTGCTGGGCTGCGCGTGCGCGCTCGGCGCGCTGTACGCGGGGGCCGGGCCGGACGAGGTCGACGCCATGGACGCCTTCGGCCGGGAGGCCGGGCTGGCCTTCCAGCTGATCGACGACCTGATCGGCATCTGGGGGGATCCGGGGCACACCGGCAAACCCGCCGGGGCCGACCTGATCGCCCGCAAGAAGTCCCTCCCGGTCGTGGCCGCCCTCACCTCGGGCACCGCGGCGGGGGAGCAGCTGGCCGCCCTGTACGCGGGTCCCATGACGGGGGACGACGTGCGCGACGCGGCGGACGCGGTGGACCGGGCCGGCGGGCGCGACTGGGCGCAGGCCCATGCCGCGGACCGGATGGGACGGGCGGTCCAGCAGCTGTCCCGCGCCGTACCGGACCTCGCGGCGGCGGGCGGGCTGCTGGCACTCGCGGAGTTCGTGACGCGCCGCACGCGGTGAGCCCGGCGCGGTCGGCAGGACACGGCAAGGCCTGTTCCGGCACGGCACGGTGCCGGAACGGGTCTTACCGCGGCTCCGCGTCAACTCTAGGATCGCTCACGGTTGTTGACGCGTGAGTGAAGGGTGTGACCAGTGGCGCTGGAGATACGTCAGGCGGATCAGTCGGACCGGGACGCGGTGGCGCGGCTGCTCGACGAGGCCTTCCGCACGGACCCGGTGAGCAGCTGGGTCTTCCCGGACCCGGAGCACCGGGCCGCGGTGCACGGGAAGTTCCTCGGCGTCTTCGTGGACGTGGCGCTGGCCGACGGCCGGATCGACTACGCGGTGGACGGCTCGGCGGCCGCGCTGTGGCTGCGGATCCCGGCGGGCGAGCCCGAGGGGGAGGACGAGATCCCGGCGCGGATGCGCGCGGTGGCCGACCCGGACAACGAGCGGTGCGAGCTGGTCGGCCGGCTGACGGGCGCGGTGCACCCGACGGCGGAGGAGCACGAGTACCTGCTGATGATCGCGGTCGCCCCGGGCCGGCAGGGGCAGGGCCTGGGCGGCGAGCTGATGCGGCCGGTGCTGGAGCGCTGCGACCGCGAGGGCGTGCCGGCGTACCTGGAGGCGAGCAGCGAGCGCAGCAAGGGGCTGTACGAGCGGCTCGGATGGGAGTTCACGGGGGAGGCGGTGCGGCTGCCGGAGGGGCCGCTGATGTGGCCGATGTGGCGCAAGCCGCGCGGCTAGGCGGGCCGGGGTGCGCGGGGACCGTGCCGGATTCGCGCCGGAATCGCACCGGAGCCGCGTGGGGGCTTGCGTAACCACTCCATGCGCAGTACTTTCCTTGACGTGACTCCGGTGCGGGGGCACTGTCGAACGGAAGAGAATCGCTTGCGCAAGCTCACGTACTTCATCGCCACGTCGGTCGACGGCTTCATCGGGGCCCCGGACGGCGACGGCGATTTCTTCTACGCACACCTCGATGCCGAGTTCATCGACTTCCTCAAGGCCGAGTACCCGGAGACCATCTCGGCCCAGGGCCGCGTGGCGCTGGGGCTGGCCGATGCCGAGCCGAAGCGCTTCGACGCGGTGCTCATGGGGCGCAACACGTACGAGCCCGGCCTCAAGCAGGGCATGACCAGCCCCTACGGCCACCTGCCCGGGCAGTACGTCGTCTCCCGCAGCCTCATCGCCTCGCCGGACCCGCAGGTCGAGCTGGTCTCCGGGGACGTCGCGGCCGAGGTCCGCGAGCTGAAGGCCCGGGACGGGCTCGGCATCTGGCTCTGTGGCGGGGCCGACCTCGCGGCCCAGCTGATCGACGAGATCGACGAGTTCATCGTCAAGACCTACCCGATCTTCCTGGGCACCGGCATGCCGATGTCGCGGGCCGGATTCGGGGTGCGCCCCCTGGAGCTCACCGGGGTCAAGATCCTCGGCGGCGGCCAGACCGTCACCTCGTACGCCGTCAAGCGCTGACCCCGCCGGCCCCCCGGTCCGCTGCGGCCCCAAAAGCGCCGAACCGGCCTACCGTGGAGGTATGGCCGGTGAACAGCAGCAGCGCGCGCACGAGACGATCGCCCCGCAGGCCGGGCACGAACAGCAGACGTGCCCGGCGTGCGGGCGCCGCGTCGACACGGTGGTCAGGCGGCGCAAGTCGCTCGGGATCTTCATTCCGGTGTGGGGCCGCGGCCCCTGCCGGAACCCGGAATGCCGCGATTACGTGGACCCCGAGGAGCGGTGACTCAGCTCTTGGCGGCGAGTTCCTTCGTGCCCAGGCCGGAGGCGAAGCCGTTGGCCCAGAGCTGGTTGACGCGCGTCCGCTCGGCGGAGTTCGGGGTGGCGTTCTGGCACGAGGTGCCCGGGCCGCCGCCCGACATCAGCTCGCTGCACGGGCCCGAGTAGTGGTCCGGGAGGCCCAGCACGTGGCCGGTCTCGTGCGAGGTCACCCGGGTGGAGTTGTACTGCTGGTTCTGCCGGTAGTCGAGGAAGATGTAGCCGCGGCCGTGCCCGTCCGTGCTCGCGTACGAGCCGCGTGAGTCGTTGCCCTCGCGGTACGAGAAGTTCCCGCCGGAGGACACCTCCTGCAGCCTGACGTTGCTCACCGAGCTGTTCCAGATCTGCGTGGAGCGGGCTATCTGGGTGCGGAAGCTGGGCGCGTTCCGGGTGTTGTACGTGACGGTCACGGCCAGGACGCCGGGGTTCGCGGCGCGCTGCTCGGCGACCGAGCGCTGCACGGCCTCGAAGAAGGCGCGGTTGGCGGCCTCGTTCTCCTGCGAGCCCGCGTACGCGGCGTAGCCGGCGGCATTGCCGACGGGGGCGGGAGCGGCGCTGGCGGTGGGGGTGACACCGAGGGCGGCGGCGAGGCCGAGGCCGACGGTCGTGGCCAGAACGGCCTTACGGGAGTGGCGCATGTGGGGGAGCTCCTACTCGTCCGGTGCGGTGGGGGGTGGGTCGTTCGGTACCGGAGTCTGCGGGAGTTCACTGGCCCGGCGGATGATGTCACTCCCCGATAGCGCCGGCCTATCGGGAAGATTTCGACAGCCCAACTAGCGTGAGAATGGCGGGATTCGGGGGGCTATCAGTGGCTGGTGCGGTCCACCGGGACCGGCCTACTCTCGGGTCATGGAGCTCGAGGTCAGGCACCTGCGCGCGCTGTGCGCCATCGCCGACACCGGCAGCCTGCACAAGGCCGCCCGGCAACTCGGCGTGAGCCAGCCCTCCTTGACGACCCAGCTGCGCCGCATCGAACGGGCCCTGGACGGCGAGCTGTTCCTGCGCGAGCGGACCGGCTGCCGGCCCACTCCCTTCGGCCGGACCGTGCTGGGCCGGGCCCGGCCGCTGCTCGCCGAGATGGCCGCGCTGGTGGCCGAGGCCCGGGCGCAGGCCCGCGGGCCGCGGCTGCGCATCGGTTCCACGGCCAGCCGGGCGCTGCCGGGATGGCTGCGCCGGCTGCACCGGCGGCTGCCGGACACCGAGACCTCGCTGGTGGTGGACGTGTCCGCCAACGCGCTCCTGCGGATGGTGGCCTCGGGGCAGCTGGACGTGGCGTTCGTCCACGAGGTGGAGGGCAGCCCGCTGCGGGTGCCGCCCGGGCTGCAGATGCACGTGCTGATGGAGCGGGAGCCGCAGTTCGTGTCGATGCCCCGGGACCATCCGGCCGCCGGGCAGTCGGTGGTCTCCTTACGGGACCTGGCCGCCGACCGGTGGATGGTGGACCCCTCGGTCGACGGCGAGTGGGACGGGCTGCGGCGGGTCTTCGCCGGGGCCGGGCTCGACCCGCCCGTCCTCCACGCCGACTACCACACGGCGACCTCGCTGATCATCTCCGGCGAGGCGGTCGCGCCCTGCCAGCCGACGTCCGGGCCTCGCGAGGACATGGCGATCCGGCCGCTGTCGGGGGACCCCCTCGCCGTCCGCCTGCTGCTGGCGACCCGGCCCGGCGCCCACGCGGAGGTCTACGAGGACCTCCGCGCCGCCTATCGCGAGGCGGCCCTGCGCACGCCCCCGTACCGCGCCTGGCTCCACCACCACGCGAGCCCCCTGCTGGCGGCCTGACGGACCCCCGGGGCATGCGCCCCTGACCCGCGCCGAACGCCGGCGGGGCCGGATTTCCCGGCCTCACCGGCGTTTTCGGCATGCCCGCACACGGCTTGACTTCCCTTGGCCGCGATATATCGTGTTATTCGAGAAGACGCGATATGTTGCGTGCGTCGAGCCCGGTCCGTGAACGCACGAGGAGGATCAGCACCATGGCAGAGCAGTCGTCCCGGCCGTCGCCTTCGCAGTCGACCTGGCACATCGCCGAACCGCAGAAAGTCGCCTTCGAGGCGCCGGTGACCGAGCTGCGCGTACGCGTCGTGAGCGGCACGGTGAACGTGGTCGCCGCCGAGGAGGGCCCGGCCCGCCTGGAGGTGACCGAGGTCGACGGACCGCCGCTGTACGTGGTGCAGGACGGCGACATCCTCACCGTCTCCTACGAGGACGTGCCCTGGAACGGGTCCCAGGGCCTCAAGCAGTGGTTCGAGTCGAAGCCCTGGAAGGCCTGGTCCTCCGGTTCCGCCGCCGGCCGCAAGGCCTGGGAGCGCAGCGCCGCGATCACCCTCACCGTCCCCGCCGCCACCCGGGTCCAGGTGGCCGCGGTCGACGCCACCGCCTTCGTCTCCGGCATCTCCGGCGGCACCGATGTCACGGGGGTCTCCGGCGACGCCACGCTGGTCGGGCTCTCCGGCCGGGTCAAGGCGCACACCGTCTCCGGCGGCGTCGAGGCCCAGTCCGTCACCGGCGACCTCCGCTTCCACTCGGTGTCCGGCGGCCTGACGGTCGTCGACGGCGCGGGCGTGAGCGTACGGGCCGACTCGGTCAGCGGTGACATGCTCCTCGACCTGGACCCCGACCCGGCGGCCGCGCGCCCGGTGGACATCGCGCTGAACTCCGTGTCCGGCCAGGTCGCGATCCGCCTCCCGCACCCCGCCGACGCCCGCGTGGAGGCCAACACCGCCACCGGCGGCGTCTCCAACGCCTTCGAGGACCTCCGGGTCTCCGGCCAGCTGGGCGCCAAGCGGATCACCGGCACGCTCGGCTCCGGCACCGGCACCCTGCGGGCCACCACCGTCTCCGGCGGCATCGCGCTGCTGCGCCGCCCGCAGGCCGACGCCGACGCCCCCGCGCCCGCCGCCGCTCCCCCCGCGCTCGACAAGAAGGTGCTCTGACATGCCGCCCGTCTTCGCCCACGGCCGCCTCCGCCTCTACCTCCTCAAGCTGCTGGACGAGGCCCCGCGCCACGGGTACGAGGTGATCCGGCTGCTGGAGGAGCGCTTCCAGGGCCTGTACGCCCCCTCCGCGGGCACCGTGTACCCGCGGCTGGCCAAGCTGGAGGCCGAGGGCCTCGTCACGTACGCCACCGAGGGCGGGCGCAAGGTGTACTCCATCACCGAGGCGGGCCGCGCCGAGCTGGCCGACCGCAGCGGCGAACTCGCCGACCTGGAGCTGGAGATCCGCGACTCGGTCACCGAACTGGCCGCGGAGATCCGCAACGACGTCCGGGGCGCGGCCGGTGACCTGCGGCGCGAGATGCGGGCGGCGGCCTCGGCGTCCGCGACCCAGGTCGAGGACGAGTCCTGGAAGGCGGCCAAGGAGGAGCTGCGCAGGGCGAGGCAGGAGTGGAAGGAACAGGCGCGCCGGGCGAAGGACGAGAGCCGCCGGGCCCGCGAGGAGGCGCAGCAGGCCCGCCGCCAGGCCAAGGAGGCGCAGGAACGGGCCCGCGAGGAGGTCCAGCGCATCGCGGTCCAGCTGCAGGAGCAGTTCGCCAAGTCCGGCGGCGTCCTGGGCAGCCTGGCCGGCGCGTGGCTCGGCGGCGGTGCGACGCCGTCCGGTCCGGCGGCCGGGCCTGCCGCGGCCCCGGCGGCGGAGGCCGAGGCCGAGGCGGGCTGGGCCGACGATCTGGCGCCCAGCGGTGACCCGTCGAGGGATCTCGACCGGCTGCTGGACCGCTTCCGCGACGAGGTGCGGGATGCTGCGCGGGATCACGGGGTGAGCTCGGCGCAGGTGGCCGACGCCCGTGCGGATCTGGCGGCTGCGGTTGCTCGGCTGAGGGCGACGCTGCGGGCCGGGTAGGGGGCTCGGCTGCACGCGCCTCCCCCAGACTCCGTCCGGGGTGACACCCAGGGGGCTCCGCCCCCGAGCCCCCGCGCCTCAAACGCCGGCGGGGCTGGAGGTGGGCTGGATTCGCCGGGCTGGGGTGTCAGGCGGCCAGGCCCGATTCGGCCGTTCCGTAGGTGATGCCGTGGTCCGTCAGGACCTCGGACACCGTGCCGGGGCGGGAGAGTAGGGCCAGCAGGAGGTGCAGGGTGCCGATGTGGTTGTCCTTGCGGGCCAGGGCGATGCGGAGGGACTGTTCCAGGACCTTCTTCGAGCCCTCGGCGAAGGGAACCCGGTAGCTGCCGGCGCGGTCGTCCGGCTCGTCGCGGCCGAGGGCCGAGCGGAGTGAGGCGCGCAGGGTCCGCCTGCGCGGCGCGGGGGCCGCGAGCGCGCCCTGGCCGTGGGTCTCCTCGATGCGGGAGACGATCTCCGTGAGGTCGATGCCGAGTCCGGCCAGCGCCTCCTCGTCCGCCCGGGACATGCCGCCCCGGCGGCGGGCCGCCGTCAGGTCGGCGGCCACCGCCGCGCGGTCCACCCCCAGCCGGTCCAAGGCCCCCAGGTCCAGCAGGGAGAGCAGCAGGTGCTCCTCGGTGACGGTCGCGGCCCCGGCCCGCCGGGCCTCGGTCGCCGCCCCCGTCACGGTGTTCCGGGCGTCGGTCGTGAAGCGTTCGAACATCAGAGCCTCCCGTACTTCTTGTGCACGGCCTGCCGGCTGACGCCCAGCTCGGCCGCGATCTCCTGCCAGGACCACCCCTGCGCGCGGGCACTGCGTACCTGTACCGCCTCCAGCTGCTCCAGCAGCCTGCGGAGGGCGGCCACGGCACGCAGGCCCACGCGCGGGTCGCGGTCACCGGCCCGCTCGGCGAGATCGGTTGCTTCCGTCATGCCTGTCAATTTAGGTTGACGCGGGAGGTGTCGTCAACCTTCGTTGACGCGCGTGTGTCTACGGGTTGAGGACGATCTTCCCGAAGAGGTCACCCGCCGCGAGCTTCTCGAAGCCCTCGCGCGCCCGGTCCAGCGGCAGCACCTCGTCGATGACCGGCCGGAGTCCGGTCGTGGCGCAGAACGACAGCAGGCCCTCCAGCTCGTCCTTCGAGCCCATCGTCGAGCCGACCACCTTCAGTTCCAGGAAGAAGATCCGGGTCAGCTCGGCGTGCGCCGGGCGGTCGCCGCTCGTGGCGCCGGAGATCACCAGGGTGCCGCCGGGGCGCAGGGACTTCACCGAGTGGGACCAGGTGGCCGCGCCCACCGTCTCGATCACCGCGTCCACCCGCTGCGGCAGCCGCGCGCCCGGCTCGTACGCCTCCACCGCGCCCAGCTCCACGGCCCGCTTGCGCTTGGCCTCGTCCCGGCTGGTGGCGAAGACCCGCAGGCCCGCCGCCTTGCCGAGGGCGATCGCGGCGGTCGCCACCCCGCCGCCGGCGCCCTGGACGAGCACGGAGTCCCCGGGGCGGACCCCGGCATTGGTGAACAGCATCCGGTACGCCGTCAGCCAGGCCGTCGGCAGGCAGGCGGCCTCCTCGAAGGTCAGCTCGGCGGGCTTGCGCAGGACGTTCCACGCGGGGACGGTCACCTGCTCGGCGAAGGTCCCCTGATAGCGCTCGGTCAGGATCGAGCGGGGCTCGTCGGGGCCGACCCCGTGGCCGCTCTGGCCGATCACGGAGTGCAGGACGACCTCGTTGCCGTCCTGGTCGATCCCGGCGGCATCGCAGCCGAGGATCATCGGGAGTCTTTCCTCGCCGAGGCCCACCCCGCGCAGCGACCACAGGTCGTGGTGGTTGAGGGAGGCGGCCTTGACGTTCACGGTCACCCAGCCGGGCCGGGCCTCCGGTGCCGGGCGATCGCCCAGTACAAGGCCGTTCAGCGGCTGGTCACGGTCGATTCGGGCGGCGTAGGCAGCGAACATGCCGCGACGCTACCGCTCGGTAGGGCAGGGTTCCAGCCCTCTCGTGACCGTGGTGGTGAGGCTTTCGTCGCACCATCGCGGGCCGGCCCGGAACGACGGGCGGAGCCCGGAGCAGCGGCGCGAGGCCGGTAGGGCCCGTCAGGGCCGCACCGCGCGAGCGGCGCGTCAAAAAAGCAGAGGCCCGGCCGGAGGGATCCGGCCGGGCCTCTGCCCGTACAGCTCGCGCGGCGGTCAGGCCAGGCGGGCCACGCCGTCGGCCTTCGCGGCGGCGGCGACGGCGGCGGCGACGGCCTCCGCGACGCGCTCGTCGAACGGCGACGGGATCACGTAGTCGGCGGCGAGCTCGTCACCCACGACGCCGGCGATGGCGTCGGCGGCGGCGATCTTCATGCCTTCGGTGATCCGGGTCGCGCGCACCTTGAGGGCGCCCGCGAAGATGCCCGGGAACGCCAGCACGTTGTTGATCTGGTTCGGGAAGTCCGAGCGGCCCGTGGCCACGACCGCCGCGTACTTGTGCGCGACGTCCGGGTGGACCTCCGGGATCGGGTTGGCCATGGCGAAGACGAAGGCGTCCTTCGCCATCGAGGCCACCGCCTCCTCCGGGACCGTACCGCCGGAGACGCCGATGAAGACGTCCGCGCCGGCGAGGGCCTGCTCCAGCGAACCGGTCTGGCCGGTCTTGTTGGTCAGGCCCGCGATCTCCGCCTTGACGTCGGTCAGGTCGGAACGGTCCGCCGACACGACGCCCTTGCGGTCGGTGACGCAGACGTCGCCGATGCCCGCGTCCACCAGGATCTTGGCGATGGCGATGCCCGCCGCGCCCGCACCCGAGATCACGGCACGCAGGTCGCCGAGGGTGCGACCCGTGAGCTTCGCGGCGTTGCGCAGCGCGGCCAGCGTCACGATGGCCGTGCCGTGCTGGTCGTCGTGGAAGATCGGGATGTCCAGCGCCTCCTGGAGGCGCCGCTCGATCTCGAAGCAGCGGGGGGCCGAGATGTCCTCCAGGTTGACCCCGCCGAAGGACGGGGCGAGCCGGATGACCGTCTCGATGATCTCGTCCGTGTCCTTGGTGGCGAGCGCGATCGGAACCGCGTCCACACCACCGAACTGCTTGAAGAGAATGGCCTTGCCCTCCATGACGGGGAGGGACGCCTCGGGGCCGATGTCACCGAGTCCGAGCACGGCCGTGCCGTCGGTGACGACGGCGACCACGTTGGACTTCCAGGTGTACTCGTTCACCAGCTCCGGCTGCTCGGCGATGGCGCTGCACACCTTCGCCACGCCGGGCGTGTACGCGAGGGACAGGTCGTCCTTGTCGTTGACGGGCACCGTGGCCTGGATGGCCATCTTGCCGCCCCGGTGCAGCGCGAACACCGCGTCCGGGTTGTTGTCCGTGACGCTGTCACTGCGAGGGTTGATGATCTCCGCTGCCACTGTGTGTGACCCCTTAAGTCCTTTGAATCGTTGAGGGTGGCCACTCCTGGTTAAGGGGTGGGCGGGCACCGCGTCCGTACTCCGCATCGACGGTTGGCCCGTCTCCGCGGAGGGGAGGTTCGTACGCGCGGGCGCGCCGCACGCGCGCCCTGAGCCCCGGATGAGGGGTGTAAGGATCTGTTCTACCCGAAGAACGCTCGCCCAGACGAGTCGATTCCCGCTCAATCGTAGGCCGCTTGCCCCGCTTTTGGCGAAAAGTCCAAACCTTGATGTCCGGTGGGCGAGACGCTCCGTAGAAACTGCGGCGAAAAGGCCAGGTCACGGCAGTATCTGCGGCCTTGAAGCCCCTTCCCCGTAGTCCTGTTGGGCCACCCCCGCCGCCCGTTATGCGATTTTGACCTGACGGGCACCCTGAATGTCTCAGTCCGAATGGCAAGATGCCGTAATCACACAAGGTCGCGACACTCGATGGTGCGTGTCCGACCGTTTTTCGATGCTTTTCCACCACTGCCGGAGGAACCAAGCCATGACCGCTAGCACCACCCGTCGTACGACCGCCGCACGGTCCCGGATCGCCGCGGTCGGCGCGATCGCGGTCGCAGGCGCCCTGATCCTCACCGGTTGTGGTGACCAGACCGACAAGGCCTCGACCAGCCCGTCGGGTGCGGCGAACAACAGCAGCGCGCCGCTCTTCTCGAAGCTCCCGAAGAAGATCCAGGACGCCGGTGTCATCAAGGTCGGCACCGACGCGACCTACGCGCCGATGGAGTTCACCGAGGGCGGCAAGATCGTCGGCGTCGACCCCGACGTCGCGGCGGCCCTGAGCAAGCAGCTCGGCGTGCAGTTCAAGTTCGAGTCGGGCACCTTCGACACCCTGATCGGCAGCATGCAGACGGGTCGCAGCGACCTGGTCATGTCCTCGCTGACCGACACCAAGGCCCGTCAGGAGGGCCTGGACGACAAGGGCGCTAAGACCGGTGCCGGTGTCGACTTCGTCGACTACTTCTCCGCCTCGACCGGCATCCTGGTCAAGAAGGGCAACCCCCAGGGCATCAAGACCCTCGACGACCTGTGCGGCAAGACGGTCGCCGTGCAGCGCGGCACCACGTACGAGGACTCCGCCAAGACCCAGGCCGAGAAGTGCAAGACGGACGGCAAGGGCGAGCTCAAGATCGAGTCCTTCCCGACCGATGCCGAGGCCCAGACTCGTGTGAAGGCCGGCGGCGCCGCCGCGGACCTGAACGACTCCCCGGTCGCCGCGTACATCGCGCAGACCGCCGGCGGCGGCAACGACTTCGAGGCCATCGCCAACCCGACCGACGCCGGTCTCTTCGGCATCGCGGTGGACAAGAAGAACACCGAGCTGCGCGACGCGCTCAAGGAAGCCCTTGACGCGGTCATCAAGGACGGCACGTACAAGGCTGCCCTGGACAAGTGGAACGCGGGCTCCGGCGCCGTGACCGAGGCCAAGATCAACGCCGGTTCCTGACCTCCGCGTACCACCGCAGCACACTGAAGGGCAGTCACTGTGACTGACAAGCTCGACAAGGTCCCGGGCCCGGCGGACACCCCGCCGGCCGGGGCCGTACCCCCCGAGGCGATCCGCGCCATCCCGGTCCGCCACTACGGCCGCTGGATCAGCGCCGTGGTCGTCATCGGCCTGGTCGTGGCGCTCGCGATGGCCTTCTCGCAGGGCAACGTGCGCTGGGCGACCGTGCCGGAGAAGCTGTTCGACCCCACCATCCTGCGTGGTGTCGGCAACACGATCTGGATCAGCGTCGCCTCGATGGCCCTGGGCCTGGTGCTCGGTGTCCTCTTCGCCGTCATGCGCCTCTCGAAGAACCCGGTGACGAGCACCATCGCCTGGTTCTACATCTGGCTGTTCCGCGGCACCCCGGTGTACGTGCAGCTCCTCATCTGGTTCAACCTCGCCCTGATCTTCCCGATCCTGAACCTCGGGTTCTACAAGGACGAGATGACCCAGGTCATGACCCCCTTCCTGGCCGCCCTGCTGGGTCTCGGCCTCAACGAGGGCGCGTACATGGCGGAGATCGTCCGGGCCGGCATCCAGTCGGTCGACGAGGGCCAGACCGAGGCCTCGCACGCGCTCGGCATGACCCGGCTGCAGACCATGCGCCGTGTCGTTCTGCCGCAGGCCATGCGGGTGATCGTGCCGCCGTCGGGCAACGAGTTCATCAACATGCTCAAGACCTCGTCGCTTGTCGTGGCCGTGCAGTACTTCGACCTGCTGCGCGCGGCCCAGGACATCGCGTCCACGTCGTTCGCGGTGATGGAGATGTTCTTCGTCGCATCGATCTGGTACCTCGCCCTGACCAGCGTGTTCAGCGTCGGCCAGTACTACCTGGAGCGCCGCTACGCCCGTGGTGCGCTCCGCTCGCTGCCGCCCACGCCGCTCCAGAAGATCAAGGCGAAACTGTCCAGCTTCTCGAACCGCAAGGCGGTGGCCTGATGACGACTGCCATGGTGAAGGCCGAGGGTGTCCACAAGTCCTACGGTGCGGCGCACATCCTCAAGGGCATCGACCTGGAGGTCGCCCCGCGTGAGGTCTTCTGTCTGGTCGGCCCGTCCGGCTCCGGCAAGTCGACCTTCCTGCGGTGCATCAACCACCTGGAGCAGGTCAACGCCGGACGGCTGTACGTCGACGGGCAGCTCGTCGGCTACCGCCAGAAGGGCGACAAGCTCTACGAGCTGAAGGACAGCGAGGTCGCGGCGCAGCGCCGGGACATCGGCATGGTCTTCCAGCGCTTCAACCTCTTCCCGCACATGACGGCCATGGAGAACGTCATGGAAGCCCCGGTCATGGTCAAGGGCGAGTCCAAGGCGGTGGCGCGCGAGCGCGCCATCAAGCTGCTGGACCGCGTGGGCCTCGGCGACAAGGGCGGGAACTACCCCAGCCAGCTCTCCGGCGGCCAGCAGCAGCGCGTGGCGATCGCCCGCGCGCTCGCCATGGAGCCGAAGCTGATGCTCTTCGACGAGCCCACCTCGGCGCTCGACCCGGAGCTGGTGGGTGACGTCCTGGACGTCATGCGGGACCTGGCCGAGTCGGGCATGACCATGATCGTGGTCACGCACGAGATGGGCTTCGCCCGCGAGGTCGGTGACAACCTCGTCTTCATGGACGGCGGCGTGGTCGTCGAGTCGGGCAACCCGCGCGACGTGCTGGGCAACCCGCACCACGACCGCACGAAGGCGTTCCTGTCCAAGGTGCTCTAGCGCTCCGGCGCTCGGGTGCCCCGGTCGCACCGGCGGACAGGTGAGGGGCGGTACGGGATTCCCGTACCGCCCCTCACACGTGCTGGGGTCCCTACTTCAGACCTAGGACCAGCGCGTCCGAGGGGGAGCGCCAGACGGTACGGGCCTCCTCGAAGCCCGCTCCGAGCAGGGCGGCGGCGTGCCAGGCCTCGGGCGGGGTGTCGCCGTCCGCGTGCTCCCCGTAGATCGCGAAGCGCTGCTTCACCGGCTCCGCGAGGACCGGGTCCGCGGCGGCCAGGTCCCACCACTCGCGCCAGTCCAGCGCGCCGGCCGTCTTGGCCCGGTCCATCCCGGCGTGCCGGTGGGCGTGCTCGGCGGCGTCGATGCGGGGAGTGGCCGGGTCGGGCATGTGGTCGGCGTTCATGAACACCCCGCCCGGGGCCACCAGCGGCGCGAGCTGCCCGTACAGGACGGCGAGGTCCTCGCTGTGCAGCCAGTGCAGGGCGGTGGCGGTCAGCACCGCGTCGTAGGAGTCGTGGGGGAGGGCGGCGCGCCAGTGCGGGTCCTTGAGGTCGGCGGTGACGAAGGAGACCCGCCCGTCCCCGGCGAAGTGGCCCTCGGCGATGGCCAGCAGCGCGGGGTCGAGATCGACGCCCGTACTGGTGGCTCCCGGGAACCTCTTGAGGACGCGGTCCGTGATACTTCCCGTACCGCACGCGAGATCCAGCACCCGGGGGGTGGGTCCCACCAGGGCCTCGACCATGTCCAGCATCACCCGGAACCGCTCCTCGCGGTCGGGCATGTACCACTCCTGCTGCCGGTCCCAGCTGTCCTGCCAGGCCTGCCAGTACCCCGTGCCGGTAGCCGTATCTGCCGTATGCGCCGTATTCGCCCTCACGAACCCCTCCGTACGTAATACCCTCGAAGACATCTCAGCCGTTACCAGAGACATTAATTCGCAGCCGTAAGGACTACAAGTGGAACTGGCCCATTACTCGGACTTCGCCGTGCGCCTGGTCAACACCGAGGAGCCGGCCCGCAACAAGGACGAGCTCACCTCCGTGGACGCCGTCCGTGCCCTGTTCGGCGCAAGCGTGCAGATGGCCCGCCGCGTCACCGACACCGACGTCACCCGCTTCCGCAACGTACGGGCCCGGCTGCGCGCCGTCTTCGAAGCCGCCGACGGCGGTGACCACGTCCTCGCGGTCGACCTGCTGAACTCGCTGCTCATGGAGTTCCCGGTCAGCCCCCAGGTCTCCGGGCACACGACCATCGGCGAGGACGGCCGCCCCGACTGGCACATCCACCTCGCCGAGCACCCCTCGAACGCATCGGCGGGCTACGCCGCCATGGCGGCCATGGGCCTGGCCTTCGCCCTCACCGAGCACGGCCCCGACCGCCTCGGCCTGTGCCAGGCGGCGCCCTGCCGCAACGCCTACCTCGACACCTCCACCAACCGCTCCCGGCGCTACTGCTCCGACCGCTGCGCCACCCGTGCGAACGTGGCCGCCTACCGCGCCCGCAAGCGGCTGGAGGCCGAGGCGTCCGCCCGCAGCGGGCGCAGCGCCGACACCGCCCAGGACAGCCGGGCCCTCAGCGAACGCTGATCCTCCTCGCGCGGCCGGAAGCGCAGCACCGCCGTCGCCAGCACCAGCTCGCCGGGCACCGGCCCGTAGACGGTGCTGTCACCGGTCGCGTTGTACGGGTTGTCGCCCAGTACCCACCAGCAGCCGCCCGGCCGGCGCTCCACCGCCCGCTTGATCACCAGCAGGTCCTGCTGGAAGGGATGGCGCAGCACCACCACGTCACCCGGGCGGACGGCGGCCCCGTACCGGACCACGACCTGGTCCCCGTTGGTCAACGTGGGCACCATCGACGCCCCCGTCACCTCCACCACCCCGAACCGCTTGCGCGGGCGCCCGTACTCCACCATGCGTGTCCTCCTCGTCCCCCCGCATGCTGCCGCACCGGTCCGTACATTCGCTCACCGGTCCGGCCGCGCCCCTGGACTTTTGTCCTAAGCCCATGGGGGCGCCCGCGAAATCCGGTTGTTCAGCGAGTAATCTCCCCCTTGAGAAGACGATCACGAGGAGGACAAACTCCATGCTTTCCCGCCTCTTCGCCCCCAAGGCGAAGGTCTCCGCCCACTGCGATCTTCCGTGCGGCGTGTACGACCCTGCCCAGGCCCGCATCGAGGCCGAGTCCGTCAAGGCCGTGCAGGAGAAGTACCAGGCCAACGACGACGCCGACTTCCGCGCGCGCGCCATCACCATCAAGGAGCAGCGCGCCGAGCTCGCCAAGCACCACGTCTCGGTGCTGTGGAGCGACTACTTCAAGCCGCCGCACTTCGAGAAGTACCCCCAGCTGCACACCCTGGTCAACGACACCCTGAAGGCCCTCTCGGCCGCCAAGGCGTCCAACGACCCGGCGACCGGCGCGAAGGCTCTCGAGCTCATCGCCGAGATCGACCGCATCTTCTGGGAGACCAAGGCCGCCTGATCCGGCGCCTCGTACCTCCTGCTCGCGCCTGCCCGGGCGGGCCGGCGCGACGACGAGAACGGCCCGACTGCCTCTGGCAGCCGGGCCGTTCTCGTTCTTCGCTCCTCGGCTCCGCGTCCTGCGGGTACGCGCCGTGCTCACTCGTCGGCGTCGTCGTCCTCGTCGTCCAGGCGGGCCAGCCAGGTGGCCAGGCGTTCCACCGGGACCTCGAAGTCCGGGTTCAGGTCGACGAAGGTGCGCAGCTGCTCGGCGAGCCACTCGAAGGTGACCTCCTCCTCGCCGCGCCGCTTCTCCAGCTCCTCGATGCCGCGATCGGTGAAGTACAAGTCGGGCTCCGTGCCGTGATGTGGTGTGCAGGGGGTGTTTCCCGCCAGGATAATCCGAGGAGCCGAAGAGGCCTCCCGCCCGTGGCGTCCCCGGGGCTAGCCTGGATGCCCAACGAGCGGGGGGCGTGGATGAGGGACGGGCGCACGACCGGCTCGGCGCGCGCCTTCGAGCTCCTCGAGCCCCTCGTCCAGGCCGCGACCGTACGCGTTCACGCCCCCCCGGGCGGGTATGACAACCCCGGCAGCCATCGGACCGGTCCCACGTGGGGGAGCGGTTTCTTCATCGCCCCCGGCTGGGTCCTGACGTGCGCGCACGTGGTCGGCGAAGGGGGTGCTGCGGTGCGTCTGACGGGACGCGAGGTCGGCATCACCTTCTCCTCCGGGGCCCACGGGGCGACCGGTACGGTCACCGGGCGCGTGGAGTGCGTACTGCCCGAGCGGCTGGAGGAGCGGCGCCCCCGCCGGGGCGCCCTGTGGGACCTGCCCGACCTGGCGCTGCTCAGGGTCCTGGCCCCGGTGTCGCACGCCTGCGTCTGGCTGACCGACCGGTCCAGGCCCCGCTTCGACGAGGTCGCCTACTTCGGCTGCACCGAGGACCTCGGCACCCCCGAGATCACCGGCCGCACCACCCGGCTGCGCGGCAGCGCCGGGAACGGCGCGGCCATCCGGCTCGGCGACGACGACGAGATCGACCCCGGCATGTCCGGCGGCCCCGTGGTGGACCTGGCCCGCGGAGAGGTCGTCGGGGTGCTCAAGGCCCGGCGGCACGGGGCGGGCGGCGGGCTCGCCGTGTCCGTCGTGCAGCTGCGCACGCTGCCGATGCCCGCGCGCGGCCAGGTCGGGCTCTACCGCCGCGTCATGCAGGCCCACGACCTGCACCACTACGACCAGCACCTCAGCGACCTCGACAACCGCCGGACCTGGACGGACGTGCACGGCGAGCTCCCGCCGGAGGAGGACGCCCCGTACGGCGGCCGCGGCCGGCTCACCCCCGGCGAGCGCACCACCCTGTGCGGGCTGCTGGCCGAACTGCCCCCGCCGGGTTCCTCCGAGGTCGTACGGGCCCTGGTCGAAGCGGCCCGGGGGGAGGAGCCGGACCCGCAGCCGCCCGCCCCGCTGAGCTGGCGCGACGGGCTGGGGCTGCTGCACGACCCGCCCGGCGGGGCGGCGGAGGCCGCGGCCATGCTCCGGTACGCGACGGACGTGAGCGTGGCCGACTACCGGGAGCCGTCGGCCCCGGGCGCGGACGAGGAGCTGTGGGACTGGATCCGGGCCACGGCCGAGCGGCTGTGGCGCCCGCTGCGGCGGGAGCTCGGCGAGCGCCACGAGCGGGGCCTCGCGGAGCGGGAGCGGCGCCGGCGGGCCTCGGCCGGCCGGGCGGTGGGCGGCCCCGCACGGCGGGCCGGCGGGCTGCCGTCCGGGGCCTCGGTGCTGCTGGAGGTGTGGGCGCACGGCTGGGAGGACGTCTACGACTGGCGGGTCTCCGTACTGGCCGGCCCGGCGCACCCCGGGCGGGTGACCCCGGTGGACTCGGGCGTACGCGCCACCCTGGCGGGCCTTCCGGAGGCGTTGCGGGTCCCGCTCGCCGAGGCCTTCCGGCGCTGCGACACCCACGAGGCGGCGGCCCTGCTCGAAGTGGCCGTGGCCCCCGAGCTGTTCGGGCTGGCCGTGGACGAGTGGGTCGTGGCGGGCGGCGTACCGCTGGGCGTGCAGCGGCCGGTGGTGCTGCGTCACCCCGGCGGGCGGACCGGCGCCGGGCACCCGGCGGATCCCGGACAGTCGGCGGATCCCGGGGATCCGGCGGGCCGCGCGCACCCCGCGGATCCCGAGGGCCCCGAGGGCCGCGGGCACCCCGGGGCGGCCGCCCGGTGGGCGCGGGTGCAGGCGGGACCGCTGCTGGACGAACGGGCCGACTGCGTACGGGGGCGCCCGCGCAGCCCCGCCACCGAGTGGCTGACGGGACTGCCCGACAACACCGTGCCGGTGCACTGCCGGGCGGCGGACGAGGAGCCCACGCTCGGCTCGCTGCACGCGGTGCAGGAGGCCGGGTACGGGGTGGTGGTGACCCGGCGGCCCCCGCCGGATCCGGGGGCCTCGTGCGCGCCGTTCCACCGCGGGCTGCGGGAGGAACTGGCCGACGCCGGGCGGGCGGAGGTGCTGCCGCTGCGGCTGCAGGCGCTGCGCGGGCGGGCGCACGGGGCGGACCCCGACGCGTACTGGGCGGCCGGGACCGGGCTGGTCTGGGAGGACCCGGCGCGGCCGCTGCCGGACGACGAACCGCTGCAGGGCGACCTGTGACGGCACCGGGCCCGGCCGATTCGAGTGAGGGAGGGGCAATGAACGACGAGTGGCTCATATACCGGGGGGTCGGTGAGCCCCATGACGGGATCGACGCCCTGCCCGACCCGCCGCCCTGGCGGGACTTCGACGGCGGGCCGGTGGCGGAGCCCGGCGGGCCGGCCGCGGCCGCCGACGGCAACGTGGCCCGGCGGCTCGGGGCGCACCGGCAGGCCGCCGAGCTGCACCGGCCGGAGCCCGAGGAGCTGGAGGCCGTCAACGCGGCGCTGTACCTGCGGCGGCCGCTGCTCGTGACGGGCTTCCCCGGAACGGGGAAGTCCACCCTCGCGCACGCCGTCGCCCACGAGTTGAAGCTGGGGCGGGTGCTGCGCTGGCCGGTGGTCTCGCGCACCGTGCTGCAGGACGGGCTGTACCGGTACGACGCCCTCGCGCGGCTGCAGGACGTACAGCTCGCGGCGAGCGGGGGCGGGGGCACGGACACGGACACGGGTGTGGGCGCAGGCGCGGGTGTGGCCGACGGGGCCCCGGGCGGGGCTCCCGGCACCGGGACGGCACCCGGCATCGGGAAGTACATCCGGCTCGGACCGCTGGGCACGGCCCTGCTGCCCACCGGGCGGCCCCGGGTGCTCCTCATCGACGAGCTCGACAAGAGCGACATCGACCTGCCCAACGACCTGCTGAACGTGCTGGAGGAAGGGGAGTTCGCGCTCCCCGAGCTGGAGCGGGTCGCCGACACCGAGCCCGAGGTGCAGGTGCTCACCGACGACGGGACCAAGGCGACCGTGCGCGGCGGCCGGGTCCGCTGCCGGGAGTTCCCCTTCATCATCCTGACCAGCAACGGGGAGCGGGACTTCCCGGCCGCCCTGCTGCGGCGCTGCATCCAGCTCAAGCTCGGGCAGCCCGGCGAGAAGCGGCTCGCCACCATGGTCCGCGCCCACCTCGGGGAGGAGGCCGCCCGGCTCGGGGCGGACCTGATCCGGGAGTTCCTCAGCCGTTCCCAGACCGAACTGGTCGCCGCCGACCAGCTGCTCAACGCCGTCTACCTGACCCACTACGCCTCCCCGCCCACCCGGGAGGACCTCGCGGACCTGCTCATCCAGCGCCTCGACCGCCCGAGGTGACGGGCCGTGCCGCCGCCCGCCGTACCCCCGCCCTCCGTTCCCCCTGCCGCCCCCGGAGCCGATTGCGAGTCCCGTCGGGCCGTCCCCGGCGTCCGCGAACTGGCCGCGCTGCTGCGCGCCGCCGGGCTCGACCCGAGCGCCGAGGAACTCGCCGACGCACTGTGGCTGGCCGGGCACATCCGCGGGCCGGGGCCGGCCGCGCCGCGCGCGCGGGGGCCGGAACCGGACCCGGACGCCGAGGATCCGGCCGGAAAGCCCGTGGAGCCCGAACGGGAAGAGGCGGACGCCGATGACCCGGTCCGGCTCTACGCATCCGGGGCGCGCCGCCCCGGAGGCGCCGAGGGGGACCGGCCGGAGGAGTCGCCCGAGGAGTACGGAGTGCCCGTACGGGTGCCCCGGGCCGCCGCGCTGCCGCGCATCCTGGACATCCAGCGGGCCCTGCGCGCCCTCCAGCGGCACCGCCCGCCCGGCCCGCCCACCCGGCTGGTGATCGACGAACCGGCCACCGCCGAGGCCAGCGCCCGGGCCCTCGGCCTGGTCATCCCGGTGCTCCGGCCGGAGAGCCGGCGCGAGGCGACCGTACGGCTGGTGATGGACGCGTCGCCGTCGATGGCCGTGTGGCAGGACATGTTCGATGAACTGCGCTCGGTGTGCGAGCGGTTGGGCGCCTTCCGGGACGTCCAGGTGCACTACCTGCACCGCCTCGCGGACGGTACGGCGGTCCTCGGGCGCAGCCCCGTACCCGGCTCCGGGCTGCGCTCCGGCGACCAGTTGCGGGACCCGACCGGCCGGGCTCTGACCATGGTGGTATCCGATTGCGCCGGGCCGCTGTGGCGCGAGGGCGCCGCGCAGCGGCTGCTGTACCGGTGGGCCGAGTGCACCCCGTGCATGGTCGTCCAGCCGCTGCCGCAGCGGCTGTGGGGCCGCAGCTGGCTGCCGACCGAACGGGGCACGCTCACCCGGCTGGAGGGCGGCGGGCAGAAGCTGAAGTTCCGGCCGGACCGGCCGCTGCCGCCCGGACGGCTCACGGGCGGGCTGACCGTGCCCGTGCTGCCGCCGAGCCCGACCGCCCTCGGCGCCTGGGCCCGGCTCGTCGCCGGACTCGGCACCGGGCCGGTACCGGCCGAGGTGGGCCGGGTGCTGGCCGACCATCCGGCCGCGCCCGTGCCGCCGCCGCGCGCGGTGCGGCCGCCGCGCGAGCTGGTGGCGCGGTTCCGGTCCTCGGCCGCGCCCCGGGCCGTACAGCTGGCGGTGTACCTGTCGGCGGCGCCGCTGACGCTTCCCGTGATGCGGCTGGTGCAGCGCACGATGCTGCCGGACTCGGAGCCTTCCGACCTGGCGGAGGTACTGCTGAGCGGGCTGCTGCGGCGCAGCGGGCCGGGGTCGGGGCACTGGTACGAATTCGTCCCCGGGGTGCAGGACGTGCTGCTGGGGCCACTGGGACGGGACGAGGCCGCCCTGGTGCTCAAGCACTGCTCGGAGTACATGCTGGCGCACTTCGGTCGGGGCGTACGGAACTTCCCCGCGCTCGCGGTCTCCCAGCTCACCGGGGTGCCGCCGGCGGCGGTCGACCCCGGGCCGCAGGAGGCCGAGCGGGTGCCCGAGGGGCGGCTCCCGCAGGCCTTCGCGCAGGTTTCGGCCAAGGTCGTACGGCGCTACCTGCCCGGCATGCCGGAGCAGGGCCCGGCCCGGCGCGAGCCTGCTCCCGTCCCCGTACTCGGGCGGGCCGGGGCGGTGCGCGCCGCGCGGGACCGGCTCGCGGACGCGGACGCGGCCGCGGACGGGGGCGTGGACGGCGGTGCGCGGGCCCTGCACGAGGCCGTTGCGGTGCTGCGGCGGGCGGTGACGGCCCCGGTGGCGCCCGGTGACCCGCCGGAGGAGGCGGAGACCGAGCTGGCGGGCGCGCTGCTGCGGCTGTGGGCCGCCCAGCGGGACCCGGAACTCCTCGCCGAGGCGGAACGGGCCGTGACCGGGCTGCGGACTCCGGCGGCGCGGGCGGTCCTCGGCCGGGTGCTGTACGAGCGGGCGCTGGCCCACGGCCCCGACGCGGAGCTGCTGGCCGAGGCGGACCGGGCGTTCGCGGCGGCGGGCGCCACGGCCGACCCGGAGCTGCGGCGGGACTGCGCGGTGCGGCGGGCCGAGACCCTGATCCGGCTGAGCGGGCTGCGCGCGGACGGGGGCGCGCTCCGGGAGGCCCGCGCTGCCCTGGAACCCCTGGCGGGACCCCCGGCCGCCCCCGGCGGGGCCCTCGACGGGGACCCGGACACGCACCCGGATCCCTCGGAGCCCGGGCCGGACCCCGAGCTGCAACGGGCCCTGGGCCGGGTCCTCCTGGCCCTCCTGCCCCGCACCGAGGACCCGGCCGCGCGCACGGCCCTGGCCGAAGAGGCCGCGGCCCGGCTGGCCGTGCCGGGCGCGGGCACGGGTACGGGCGTCGGCCCGGCCGCGGGCGGGGTCGCCGAGGCCCGGGTGCGGGTGGACCTGGCCGGCGCGCTGCGGTACCTGCCGACGCGGCTGGAGGAGGCGGCCGGCCAGCTGACCACGGCCCTGGAGCGGGCCGGCGGGGACCCGGAGCTGCGGGTGGCCGCCCTGGTGTGCCTGGCCCGGGTGCACCGGGAGCGGTACGTGCGGGACGGCGACCCGGCGGCGCTGGAGGAAGCGGCCGAGGCGTACGGGCGGGCCCGGCGGCTGATCCCCCGCGACGGGGAGGCCTTCGAGGAGCTGCTGCCCGAGTGGGGCGAGGTGCTCCTGGAGCGGGGCCGGGCCGCCGACGGGCGCCGGTTCACCGGGGCCGCCGTACGCGTCCTGCGCGACAGCAGGGCGGCGGTCCCTCAGTCGGACCCGGGGGCCGCGCACCGGCTGGTGCGGCTGGCCACCGGGCTGCGGCTGCGGCACGCGTACGAGGGCGACCCGGTGGACCTGCGGGAGGCGGAGTACCTGCTGGAACTGGCCGTCCGGCACAGCCGCAGCCCGCTGGAGCGGGCCCGGGCCTGGCGGGACCACGGCGACGTGCAGCAGGAGATCCACGCTCACACCCGGGCGGTGGAGCGCCTCGACCGGGCGGCCGACTCCTACCGGCGGGCCTGGCGGGCGGCCCTGGAGGCCGACCGCGCACGCCGCGACGAAGGCGACGGGCCCGAAGGCCACGAGGCCCCTGCGGCCCTTGCCGGAAGCGAGGGCACGGCCGGCACCGCCGTCCGACTGGCGGCCCGCGTACAGGAGTCGCGGGGAGAGGTGCTGGAGCGCCTCGCCCGTCCCCGGGCGGCCCTGGACGCCTACCGCTCCGCGCTGGAGCTGTGGACGCGGCCCGGCGCGGGTGCCGAGGCCGAAGGGCGGACGGAGGTGCTCCGCGCCCGGGTACGGGCCCTGGAAGCCGGGCTGTGACGGCGGCGCGGCGAGCGGAGCGCGCTGTTTCCGCGGACCGGCCGGAGGGAAAGGGCAGTGGACCGTCCGGTCCGCGACGCGACAGGGGGAGCAGCGGCACATGGTGACGAAGCGGCAGGAAGCGGAGGCGGTGACCCCGGCGTGTCCCGGGCGTCTGCCCGACCTCTCCGGGCTGGACCTGGCCGCGCTGCGCGGGATCGACCATCCCGTGCTGGGCCAGGTGATCGAGGGCATGGTCGAGCGGGTGACGCATCCGGCCGAGATCCTCAACGCCTACGACTCCGGGGTGACCTGACCGGCGCGCGTCTGATCCGCCCCACCTTGGAACCGAGTTGACCACTTTCCGCCGTTAGCCGGGACCGTCCGAAGGGCAGGGATGGACCGTCCGCCGGGGGTTGCCTCCCGGAGGCACGGGGGAGGGAGGCGGGGCGATGAGGCGAGCTGTCACGAGCGACTCCGTGCTGCCCGCGCCGCCCGCGCGCGGCGGCGCCGGCTCCGCCCCGCACCAGGACCCCGCCCAGCCGAAGCAGGACCCCGCCGCGGCGCAGCGGCTGCGCCACGCCCGGTACGCGCCCTGGCCCTATGCCCGGCTCGACGTGGCCGCGGAGCGGGCCGCGGGCCATCGGCCGCATCCGATCCGGCAGTTCGTACTCAAGACGCGCAGCCGCTGCAACCTCGCCTGCACCTATTGTTATGTCTACGAGATGGCCGACCAGGGCTGGCGCGGCCAGCCGCCCGCCATGACCCCCGCCACCGCCGCCCGCGCCGCCGAGCGGATCGCCGAACACGCCGCCGCCCACGCCCTGCCCCGCGTCGACCTGGTGCTGCACGGCGGCGAACCGCTGCTCACCGCCCCCGCCGCGCTGGCCGGGCCCGTCGAGGCCGTACGGGCCGCCGTGGCCCGGGCGGCCCCGCGCACCCGGGTCACCGCCACCGTCCAGACCAACGGCACCCTGCTCACCCGCGGCCGCCTCGCCGCGCTCGCCGCCGCCGGGATCCGCGTCGGCGTCAGCCTCGACGGCGGACTGCCCGCGCACAACGCCCGGCGCGTGGACCACGCCGGGCAGCCCGGCTTCGGCGCGGCCGCCCGGGGCTTACGGCTGCTGGCACGGCATCCGGACAGCTACGCCGGGGTGCTGTGCGTCGTCGACCTCGGCCAGGACCCGGTGGAGACGTACGAGTCCCTGCTCGCCTTCGCCCCGCCCAGCGTCGGGCTGCTGCTGCCGCTCGCCAACTGGAGCGCCCCGCCCCCCGGCCACCACCCGGGCCTGGCCCCGTACGCCGACTGGCTGCTCGCCGTCTTCGAGCGCTGGTGGCACGACGGTGTGCGGCGCACCCGGATCCGGCTCTTCGAGGAGATCATCGCCCTGCTGCTCGGCCTGCCCGCCGCCACCGAGACCCTCGGGCTCGCGCCCGCCGCCACCGCCGTGATCGAGACCGACGGCTCCATCGAACAGGCCGATTCACTGAAATCCGCGTACGAGGGCGCCGCCGCGACCGGCATGAGCCTCGACACCCACAGCTTCGACGAGCTCCTCGACCACCCCGGCCTCGCCGCCCGCCAGCTCGGACGGGACGCCCTCGCCGCCGGATGCCGCGCCTGCGAGCTGGTCGAGGTGTGCGGCGGCGGGCACTACCCGCACCGCTACCGCGCCGGCGAGGGCTTCCGGCAGCCGTCCGTGTACTGCGCCGACCTCCAGGTCCTGATCCGGCACATCGCCGCCGCCGTCCACCGCGCCGCGCAGCCCCCCGCGACCGCTCTCCCTGGCTCCGCGCCGCCCCCCGCGACCGCTGTCCCTGGCTCCGCGCCGGTGCCCGCGACCGTCGTCCACCGCGCCGCGCAGACCGTCACCGAGCGAGCCGCCCAGACCGCCCAGACCGCCCAGACCGGCACCCGGCGAGCCGCCCGGGCCGCCGCCCACCCGCCGGCGGTCGCCTCATGACGACCGCCCTCACCGCCTTCACCGTCTCCTCCCGCACCCTGCGCGCCCTCGCCTCCACCGAGCCCTCCGCGGAAGGCACCCGCCTGGTCCGCGACGTGCGCCGCTCCAAACGCCTCGTCCTGCTGCGCGCGGTCCTCGACGCCGCCCCCGACGGCACCTCCGGGGAGGCCGCCGACCACTGGGCCCTGCTGGAGGAGGCCGAGCGCCGCGACGCGGGCGCCGTGCGCGACGTACTGCACTACCCGGCCACCGGGGTCTGGGCCGAGGAGACCCTGCGCCGGCTGCACGCCTGCTACGGCCCCCCGCCCGACCTCGGCCACCTCGGGGCCCTCGCCGTCGCCGCCGCCCTGCGCGCCGGCATCGCCTTCACCCACACCCTGCGGCCCCAGCACGGCCGGCTCGTCCTGCCCACGCTCGGACTGCTGCGCCCGGACCGCCCCGGCCCGCTCGCCCTCACCGAACGCTCCTGGGACCCCGACGACCCCGCCACCGTGCCCCTGCACGCCCTGCCCGGGGGCCGGACCGCCCTCGACGACCTCGACCCCTACCGGGCGCCCGGCCCCGCGCAGCCCGCGCCCGTCCGCCCCGCCCGCCGGCTCACGCCGAAGGGGCACAAGCGCTGGGACACCCAGTGGTCCGGCGCACTCACCCTGCTCCTGCGGTACGACACCGTCCGCGCGGAGGAGACCGCACAACTGCTGCGCTCCGTCGTTCCGCTGTCCGGCGGCTCCCGCTCCAACGGCGCCACCCTGCCCGCGGCCGCCGGCTCCGTCCTGGCCCGCGCGCAGGCCCCGCCCGCCCTGGCCGCCACCCTCGTCCACGAGGTCCAGCACGGCAAACTCGCCGCCCTCGCCGACGTCCTGACCCTGCACACCGCGGACCGCACGCCCCGCCACTGGGCCCCCTGGCGCAGCGACCCCCGCCCGCTGGAGGGACTCCTGCACGGCGCCTACGCCCACCTGGCCCTGGCCGGGTACTGGCAGCGCGCCGCCCTCTACGGGGCCCGCGGCGCCTGGGCCCAGCACGCCCGGATCCGCGCCCAGGTGGCCGCCGTCCTGCCGGCCCTGCGGGCCCACGACCGACTGACCGCCGCGGGTCGGGAGTTCACCGAGGCGATGGCCGCCGCCGAGCGGGCCATGGACGAGCTGCCGCCGCCCGGCGACCAGCACGCCGCGGCCCGCCGGGCCGTCGACCGGGAGCGCCGCGCCTGGTGCGATGCGCACCCCGAACTCGCCCCGTTCGCCCGCGGTTGAGGGGCCGCGCCCACCGGCACCGCTGCGGTACCTTTTCAGTCCCGTCCACTGCCCGGAGCCCAGGGAGACGGCGCATGACCACCGGTAGTCGGCAGGACCAGGGCATCACCCCGCACGCGTACCCGCACGCCCAGCCGCAGCGCTTCGTCATCAGCTTCGCCGGGTTCAACCGCCCCTGGGCCGTGTGGATCGGCCACCGCCTGGAGGAACACGGCCACCGCGTCGCCCTCCAGCGCTGGGACCCGCAGAACAGCCCCGGCATCGCCCAGGCCCTCGACGACCTCGCCCGCTCCGGCAGCCGGGTCCTCCTCGTCCTCAGCGAGCGTTACTTCTCCGCCGGCACCCACGCCGACGAGGAGTGGAACACCGCCCTGCGCGCCGTCACCGACCGCCACCCCGACCGGTTCGCGGCCGTCTGCCTCACCGACGCCCCGCTGCCCAGCGCCGTGGCCGTACTGGAGAAGACCGACCTCTGGGGCCTGGACGCGTACGAGGCCGAGTACCGCGTGCTGCGCCGGCTGGAGCTGCCCACCGACCGGATCGGCACCGAGACCGGCCGCCGCGGACCCCGCTTCCCCAACGACCCGCCCGAGATCTGGGGCCGGGTCCCGCGCCGCAACCCGCGCTTCACCGGCCGCAACGACGTCATCGGCACCCTGCGCGAAGCCCTGACCGAGGCGCCGGCCGGCGCGTCCACCGTCACCCTGCTCGGCCTCTCCGGCGTCGGCAAGACCCAGGTGGCCACCGAGTACGCGTACCGCTTCGCCTCCGAGTACGACGTGGTGTGGTGGGTCCCCGCCGAGGACCGGCCCACCCTGCGCGAACGCCTCGCCGACCTGGCCCCCGCCCTCGGGCTGCCCCGGGGCGCGGGCAGTTACGGCGAGCAGATCCGGGCCGTCCTCGAAGCGCTGCGGCGCGGATCCCCGTACGGCCGCTGGCTGATGGTCTTCGACGGCTGCGACAACCCCGACGACCTCATCGACCTGCTGCCCTCCGGCGCGGGCGACGTCATCATCACCTCCCGCAACCGCGAATGGGCCACCCGGCACACCAGCCTCGTCGAGGTCCCGCTCTACGCCCGCCCCGAGTCGATCACCTTCATCCGCCGGCGGGCCCTGCGCCTCACCGCCGACGAGGCCGACCAGCTCGCCGAGGCCCTGGAGGACTACCCGCTCGCCCTCGACCAGACCGCCGGCTGGCTCGCCGACTCCCCGCTCCCGGTGGGCGACTACCTCGCCCTGCTGCAGCGCCGGATGGACTCCCACGAGGCCGTCACCGTATCCGAGGACTACCCGCTGCCCTTCCCCACCGCCCTCGCCATACTCCTCAACAACGTCCGGGAGAACTTCCCCGACGCCCTCTCCCTGCTCCGGCTGTTCGTCTTCTTCGCCCCCGGGCCGGTGCCGCTGCGGCTGCTGCGCGAATTCCCCGCCGACGACGTGCCCGAGGAGCTCGCCGGGCTGATCAACGACCAGATCCGGTGGAACGCCGCCCTCAACAAGCTCGTCCAGTTCTCCGTCGTCCGGCTCGAGTACTCCGACCTGCCCCTGGAGGAGGGCGGCGGCGGGCTGGAGACCGTGCAACTGCACCGCATGGTCCACGGCATCGTCCGCGAGGACCTCTCCGAGGAGGAGGCCGAACCGCTGGCCCGGGCCGTCCGGCAGGTCCTCGCCGCCGCCGACCCCGGCGGGCCCTCCGACTCCAGGCTGTGGCCCCGCTACGCCGAACTCGTCCCGCACCTGGCCACCTCCGGGGTGCTCACCAGCGGCAACCCGCGCATCCAGAACTTCCTGCTGCGCTGCCTGCGCTACCTGATCCTCGCCGGGGAGTACCGCACCTGCCTGCGGCTCTCCGAGGAGACCGACCTGATCTGGCGGGCCGTGCTCGGCGAGGACCACCCCAAGGTGCGCGAGCTCAGCTACCAGTACGGCAACGCCCTGCGCAACCTCGGCCTGTTCCGGCGCGCCGAGACCCTCACCAAGGCCGTGTCCGGCCGGCTCACCGAGGAGCGCGGCGACCGGGACCTGGAGAGCCTGCGCGCCACCAGCGCGTACGGCGGCGTCCTGCTGTGCATCGCGAAGTTCGAGCCGGCCCGGGAGATCTTCGAGCACTGCCTGAGCACCTACCGGGAGCTGCTCGGCGAGGACGACTCGGTCACCCTGGACGCCCAGAACAACCTCGCCGCCACCTACCGGCTGCTCGGCCGCTACCAGGACGCCTACGACCTCGACCTGGACACCCTGCGCCGCCGCGAGCGGGTCCTGAAGCCCCTGCACATCTCCACCCTCGCCTCCGGCATCGCCTGCGCCATGGGCCTGCGGCTGATGGGCCGGTACCGGGAGGCGCAGACCCGGCAGGAACAGGGGGTCAAGCTGAACACGCAGGTGCTGGGGCTGGGCCATCCGCAGACCCTGCGCGCCGAGCACAACCTCGGCATGTGCCTGCGCCGTTCCGGGGACATCCCCGGCGCGGGCCTGCGGCTGCGGACCGTGTGGGAGCGGGCGACGCGGGTCTTCGGGGTCGACTACCCGTGGACCCTGATGGTCGCCTCCGACTACGCCACCTACCTCAGGGAGTACGGGGACGTCGGCGAGGCCCGCCGGATCTCCGAGGACGTGGTCCGCGGCTACCAGTCGCAGCTCGGCCTCGCTCACCCGTACAGCATCGGCACGGTCGGCAACCTCGGACTGGTGCTCCGCGCCCAGGGCGAGCGCGCGGAGGCCCTCTCCCTGGCGGAGCAGGCCCTCGTCGGCATGCGGGGCGCGCTCGGCGACCGCCACCCGTGGACCCTCGGCTGCGCCCTGAACGCCACCGGCCACCGCAACATCACCGGCCGGCTGGAGGACGCGCTGGACCTGAGCCGGGACACCCTGCGCACCGCGGAACAGGTGCTGGGCCCGGACCACCCGATGACGCTGAGCGCGCAGATCGCGCTCGCGGCCGATCTCCGTTCCGTACGGGAACACGCGGAGGCCGCGAAGCACGAGGACGCGGGCATCAAGGGCCTGACCCGCACCCTGGGCGCCCAGCACGTCCACACGATCTCGGCGAAGCAACAGACCAGGCCGTACTGGGACTTCGAGCCACAGCCGTAGCGGAGAACCGGGGTAGCCGGAAGCCGGGCCCGGGATGCCGGAAGGCCCGGCCCCCGTGAGGGGAGCCGGGCCTTCCACTGCTGAGCCGCGCGGCGACTACGCCTCGAAGACCTCGTTCAGCAGGAGCTGCTGCTCCGCCTGGTGGCGCTTCGCGGAGCCGACCGCCGGCGACGAGCCGTGCGGGCGCGAGATGCGCCGCAGGCGCTCGCCCGCCGGGACGTCCGCGCCGACCGCCAGGTCGAGGTGGTCGATCAGGTTCAGCGCGATGAACGGCCACGCACCCTGGTTCGCCGGCTCCTCCTGGGCCCAGATGTACTTCGCCGCGTTCGGGAACTTGGCGATCTCCGCCTGGAGCTCCGCACCCGCCAGCGGGTACAGGCGCTCGATGCGGATGATGGCGGTGTCGGTGATGCCGCGCTTCTCGCGCTCGGCCTCCAGGTCGTAGTAGACCTTGCCCGCGCAGAAGACGACCTTGCGGACCGCGTTCGCGTCCACCGTGGTGTCACCGATGACCGGACGGAACGAACCGGTCGTGAACTCCTCCGCCTTCGACGCCGCCGCCTTCAGACGCAGCATCGACTTCGGGGTGAAGACGATGAGCGGCTTGTGGTGCGGGTTGTGGACCTGCCAGCGCAGCAGGTGGAAGTAGTTCGACGGCAGGGTCGGCATGGCGACCGTCATGTTGTCCTGCGCGCACATCTGGAGGAAGCGCTCGGGACGTGCGGACGAGTGGTCCGGGCCCTGGCCCTCGTAGCCGTGCGGGAGGAGCAGGGTGACGCCGGAGGTCTGGCCCCACTTCTGCTCGGCCGAGGAGATGAACTCGTCGACGACGGTCTGCGCGCCGTTGACGAAGTCACCGAACTGGGCCTCCCAGAGGACCAGCGCGTCCGGGCGGGCCAGCGAGTAGCCGTACTCGAAGCCCATGGCCGCGTACTCGGAGAGCAGCGAGTCGTAGACGTTGTAGCGGGCCTGGTCGTCCGACAGGTAGAGCAGCGGGGTGTAGTCCTCGCCCGTCTCCCGGTCGATGAGGACCGCGTGGCGCTGACCGAAGGTGCCGCGGCGGGAGTCCTGGCCGGACAGCCGGACCGGGGTGCCCTCCATCAGCAGCGAACCGAAGGCCAGGGTCTCGCCCATGCCCCAGTCGATGGTGCCCTCGTCGATCATCGTCGCGCGGCGCTGCAGCTGCGGCAGCAGACGCGGGTGGACGGTGACGCCCTCGGGGATGGTGACCTGGGACTCGGCGATCCGCTTGACGACGTCCTGCGAGATCGCGGTGTTCACGGCGACCGGGAACTCCTGCGCGGTCTGCGCGGGCGTCACCGGGGCGCCGGCGGCCGGAGCCGTGGCGGCCTCGCGGACCTCCGCGAAGACCTTCTCCAGCTGGCCCTGGAAGTCCTGGAGCGCTTGCTCGGCCTCTTCCAGGGTGATGTCGCCGCGACCGATGAGGGACTCGGTGTAGAGCTTGCGCACCGAGCGCTTCTTGTCGATCAGGTCGTACATCAGCGGCTGCGTGAAGGCCGGGTTGTCGGACTCGTTGTGCCCGCGGCGGCGGTAGCAGATGAGGTCGATGACCACGTCCTTGTTGAACGCCTGGCGGAACTCGAACGCCAGACGGGCAATGCGGACGACCGCCTCCGGGTCGTCGCCGTTCACGTGGAAGATCGGGGCCTCGATCATGCGGGCCACGTCGGTCGCGTACATGGACGAACGCGAGGACTCCGGGGCGGCGGTGAAGCCGACCTGGTTGTTGATGACCACGTGCACGGTGCCGCCGGTGCGGTAGCCGCGCAGCTGCGACATGTTGAGCGTCTCGGCGACGACGCCCTGGCCGGCGAAGGCCGCGTCGCCGTGGAGCGCGAGCGGGAGGACCGTGAAGTCCGTGCCGCCCTTGTTGATGACGTCCTGCTTGGCGCGGGCGACACCCTCCAGGACCGGGTCGACCGCCTCCAGGTGCGAGGGGTTCGCGACGAGCGAGACCTTGATCTGCTCGCCGTCCAGGCCGGTGAAGGTGCCCTCGGCGCCCAGGTGGTACTTGACGTCGCCGGAGCCGTGCATGGACTTCGGGTCGAGGTTGCCCTCGAACTCGCGGAAGATCTGCGCGTACGACTTGCCGACGATGTTCGCCAGGACGTTCAGGCGGCCGCGGTGGGCCATGCCGATGACGACCTCTTCGAGGCGGGCCTCGGCGGCCGAGTCGATGACGGCGTCGAGCAGCGGGATGACGGACTCGCCGCCCTCCAGCGAGAAGCGCTTCTGGCCGACGTACTTCGTCTGCAGGAAGGTCTCGAAGGCCTCCGCCGCGTTCAGGCGGCGCAGGATGCGCAGCTGCTCCTCGCGCTCCGGCTTGGTGTGCGGGCGCTCGATGCGGTCCTGGATCCAGCGGCGCTGCTTCGGGTCCTGGATGTGCATGAACTCGACGCCGGTGGTGCGGCAGTACGAGTCGCGCAGCACGCCGAGGATGTCGCGGAGCTTCATCATCGACTTGCCGGAGAAGCCGCCGACCGCGAACTCGCGCTCCAGGTCCCACAGGGTGAGGCCGTGCTCGGTGATGTCGAGGTCGGGGTGCTTGCGCTGCTTGTACTCCAGCGGGTCGGTGTCGGCCATGACGTGGCCGCGGACCCGGTAGGAGTGGATCAGCTCGAAGACGCGGGCGGCCTTCGTGACGTCGTCGTCGTGGCTGGCGTCGATGTCACGGTTCCAGCGGACCGGCTCGTACGGGATGCGCAGCGACTCGAAGACGGCGTCGTAGAAGCCGTCCTCGCCGAGCAGCAGGTTCGCGACGATGCGCAGGAACTCGCCGGAGGCCGCGCCCTGGATGACCCGGTGGTCGTAGGTCGAGGTCAGGGTCATGACCTTGGAGATGCCCAGCTTGTTCAGGGTGTCCTGCGAGGTGCCCTGGAACTCGGCGGGGTAGTCCATGGAGCCGACGCCCATGATGACCGACTGTCCGGGCATCAGGCGGGGCACGGAGTGCACGGTGCCCAGGCCGCCGGGGTTGGTCAGGGAGACCGTCACACCGGTGAAGTCGTCCATCGTCAGCTTGCCGACGCGGGCGCGGCGGACGATGTCCTCGTAGGCCTGCCAGAACTCGAAGAAGTTGAGGGTCTCGGCCTTCTTGATGCCGGCGACGACGAGCTGGCGGTCGCCGTTGGGCTTCACCAGGTCGATCGCGAGGCCGAAGTTGATGTGCTCCGGCTTGACCAGGGTCGGCTTGCCGTCCTTCTCCGCGAAGGAGTGGTTCATGCCCGGCATGGCCTTGATCGCCTGCACCATCGCGTAGCCGATCAGGTGCGTGAAGGAGATCTTCCCGCCCCGGGCGCGCTTGAGGTGGTTGTTGATGACGATGCGGTTGTCGAACAGCAGCTTCACCGGGACGGCGCGGACGGACGTGGCCGTCGGCACTTCCAGGGAGGCGTTCATGTTCTTGGCGACGGCAGCCGACGGGCCGCGGAGCGTCACCAGCTCGGGGCCCGCGGGGGCCTCGGTGGCGGCAGCAGAGGGCGCGGCGCCAGCCGCTCCAGTGGAGCCGGTGCCTGCACCGGGCTTCTGGGGCGCTACGGCGGAGGGGGCGGGCGCGGCCGGTGCGGCGGCCGGGGCCTGGGAGGTGACAGTCACAGCAGGGGCACCAGAGGGGGTGGCAGGAGCAGGGGCAGGAGCTGACACAGGCGTGGGCGCGGGAGCCGGGGCGGCGGTCGCGGGCGCGGCGCTCGCCGCCCCCGTGGCGGCGTCGGCGACCTGCGGGGCCTGGGCGACGGTGGTGGCGGCCTGTGCGGAGGCGCCGTCCGTCGTCGGCGTGGGCTTCTCCGCACCGGCGGACTTCACCGGAGCGGCGACGCCCCCCGGCTTGTAGTCGGCGAAGAAGTCCCACCAGGCCCGGTCGACCGAATTCGGGTCCTGGAGGTACTGCTGATAGATCTCGTCGACGAGCCACTCATTCGCGCCGAAGCCTGAGGCAGGGTTCTTCCCGCCTTCTGCTGCTTCGGTCGTGGTGCTCGAGTTACTGGGGGACTGTGGCGACACGGCGGCAACCGCCCTCTTCCGCTTCACAAGGTATGGACAGCGGGAATAAAGGCTACGCCTCCTGGACCGTGAGATGCAGACCGGGCGGGACATCCGTCGCGCAGGTCACATCGAACGGCGGGTTTCACCGCCTGGAATGGCGGGAAACAAGTGTGGTTCGGGTAGGGGGCACCGAGGTTGCGGCCCCCTTGGCTTCGCACCCCTGACGGACCCCGGGTACGTGTGGCCGAGATCATGTCCTTCCCACTCGAACCCTACGTCAACACGGAGCCTGCGAGCTGCCCGGAAGCGTGACGAGGATGCGGCAGCCGCGTGACGATTCGGCCACTCCGATCCGCCCGCCGTGCAGCTCCACGGCCCAGCGGGCGATCGCCAGCCCCAGTCCGGTGCCGCCGTCGCCCCCGCGGGCGCTGCCCCGGTTGAACCGCTCGAAGACCCGGTGGCGCTCCGCCTCCGGGATGCCGGGTCCTTCGTCCCGTACCTCCAGGACCAGGCCACCGGGCGCGTCGCCGGCCCGGGCGCGGACCGTGACCCGGCCGTGCGGGGGGCTGTGCTTGACCGCGTTGTCGATCAGGTTCGCCACCACCTGGTGCAGGCGCTCGTTGTCCGCGTACGCCCACAGCTCGGGCGGGAAGACGTCCAGGTGCAGGTGCACGTCGTTGCGGGTGTGCCCGCCCGAGCCGGAGAGCAGCCCCGGCCGGCCGGCGGCCGCCAGCCGCGACTCCTTCAGCACCCCCGACAGGTACGGCCACACCTCGAAGCGGCGGGCGCGCAGCGGGACCACGCCGTTGTCCACCCGGGACAGGTCCAGCAGGGTCTCCACGAGCCCGCCGAGGCGCTCGGTCTGCTTCAGCATCGTGCGCATGGTCTCGGGATCGGCGGCCGAGACCCCGTCCACCACGTTCTCCAGCACGGCCCGCAGCGCGGCGATCGGCGTGCGCAGCTCGTGCGAGACGTTGGCGACCAGCTCCTTGCGGTGCCGGTCCACGGCCTCCAGGTCGTCCGCCATCAGGTTGATGGTGGAGGCCAGGTCGCCCAGCTCGTCGCGGCGCCCCGCCCCGCGCACCCGCCGGGTGTAGTCGCCGTGGGATATCGCCCGGGCCACCGTCGTCATGTCGTCCAGCGGGGCCGTCAGGCTGTGCGCCACGAACTGCGTGATCAGCATCGAGGCGATCACCGAGAAGACCGTGATGAAGCGCAGCTCGGTGTCGGTGCGCAGGGCCACCAGCAGCAGGCCGGTCGTGATGAAGACCGAGACCACCACGAGCGTGCCCAGCTTGGTCTTGATCGAGAACGGCGAGAAGGGCCGCAGCCCCCCGGCGGGCCGCTGCCGCTGCCGCTGCCTTTGCCGCTGCCTCGGTCCGGTCGGCGGGCCGTTCATGGCTGGGCCGGGGTCTCCAGGGCGTACCCGACGCCGTGGACCGTACGGATCCGCTCCGCGCCGATCTTGCGCCGCAGGGCCTTGATGTGGCTGTCGACGGTACGGGTCCCGGACGCGTCGGCCCAGTCCCACACCTCGGCCAGCAGCTGCTCCCGGGAGAGCACCGCCCGCGGGGTACCGGCCAGGCACACCAGCAGGTCGAACTCGGTCGGCGTCAGGTGCACGTCCTCGGTCTGCACCCGGACCCGGCGCTGCGCGTGGTCGATCTCCAGATCGCCCAGGCGCAGGGTGGCCCCGCGCGGGGTGTGCGCGGCGATCGTGGCCCGCTCCACGCGGCGCAGCAGCACGTGGACCCGTGCGGCGAGCTCGCGCATCGAGAACGGCTTCGTCATGTAGTCGTCCGCGCCGACCCCGAGCCCCACCAGCAGGTCGGTCTCGTCGTCCCGCGCGGTGAGCATCAGCACCGGGACCGGCCGCTGCGCCTGGACCCGGCGGCAGACCTCCAGCCCGTCGAAGCCGGGCAGCATGACGTCCAGGACCAGCAGCTCCGGCAGCCAGCTCTCGGCCGCGGCGACGGCGGCAGGGCCGTCCGCAGCCGTCTGCACCTGGAAGCCCTCGGCGCGCAGGCGGGCCGCGATGGCCTCGGCGATGGTGTGGTCGTCCTCGACGACGAGCACACGCCGCTGGGCGCCGGGTGTCGCCGCGGCGCCGTTGTGTGTGGTGTGTGTCTGTTCCATTTCCGCCCCTGAAGATCCCGCGTGAATGGGGTGCAGCGTAGAGGAGGCACCGGCCTGCGGCTACGTGGGGTTCGGACATGGCATATGTGCTGGAGCAGCGTAAGCGGAATGATATGTACCGGGTGCCGGACCCCCCACGGGCCCGGCACCCGGCGGGCGGGACCGGTCAGGTGCCCCGCCGTCTGCGGCCCTCTACAGGGTCAGTCCGTGCCCGTACGGGAAGACCGGGTCGTGGGTGTCGTTCGGCACATCGGGGCGGGAGGCCGCGACCGCTTCCATCGAGCGCGGGAGCTCGAAGGGGAGGCGGCCCGCGGGGACGGCGCGGCCGAAGGCCACGTCCAGCAGGGCGGCGTCCGAGGCGCCGTAGTCGGCGATCAGGGCGGCCGCGCGTTCGGCGATCTCCGGGATGACGGCGGCCCGCTCCAGGTTGATGCAGACCAGGGTCGGGACCCGGTCCAGGAGGGCCAGGATCTCGGCCAGCTCCGGCTCGGGGAAGGCCAGCGAGCCCGAGTGGAAGAAGGATTCGAAGAGGTTCTCCCGGGGCTCGTACGGGGTCCGCAGGCGGAGGACGGCCAGGTCCGCGTCGGCGGGTCCGCCGACCACCTCGCCGTACCCGGCGGCCACCGCCTCGTCCACGCCCCGCACGTACAGCCTGGGCCGCCCGCTCAGCGGCAGCCGGCCGTCCGGATTGGTGAGGACGGTCAGGGGGCGGCGCTGGGCCGCGGCGCCCATGGCCGCGAAGTCGGCCCGGCCCACGGTCTCGGCCGCCGCGTCGGGGTCCACGTACGGGTTCTCGAACAGGCCGAGCGTGAACTTCTCGCGCAGCAGCCGGCGTACGGACTCGTCGATCCGGGACTCGGCGACGCGGCCCGAGCGGACCAGCTCCACGATGACCTCCGGGCACTGCTCGCCGCCGAACTGGTCGCAGCCGGCCTCCAGGGCGCGGGCCGCCCGCTCGGCCACGCTCAGGTGCTCCACGCCCCAGGCGCGCGCCGGATGCACCTGCCCGAAGATCGTCGCGTCGTTGAGCAGCCCCCAGTCGGTGCAGACGATGCCGTCGAAGCCGAGCTCCTCCCGGAGCAGGCCGGTGACCACGCCCTTGCTGAAGCCGAAGCCGACCTCCTCCCAGTCGGTGCCCATCGGCTGGCCGTAGTACGGCATCATCTGCGCGCACCCGGCGGCTATCGCGGCCTTGAACGGCTCCAGGTGGTGCTCGCGCATGCCGCCCGGGTAGACCTGCTCCTTGCCGTGTGCGAAGTGAGGGTCCTCGCCGTCCTTCTGGGGGCCGCCGCCGGGGAAGTGCTTGACCATGGCGGACACCGATCCGGGGCCGAGGGCCGGGCCCTGGAGGCCGCGTACGTACGCCTGGACGAGCCGGCCGGTCAGGTCGGCGTCGGAGCCGAAGGTGCCGGTCTGGCGGGCCCAGCGGGGCTCGGTGGCCAGGTCGATCTGCGGGTGCAGGGCGACGCGGAAGCCGACGGCGAGGTACTCGCGGCGGACGGTGTCGGCGAACCGGTGGACGAGCTCGGGATCACCGATCGCGGCCAGGCCCAGGGCCTCCGGCCAGGCGGAGAAGGCGCCGGCGTTGAAGGATGCGCCGATGTTGTCGGTGAAGGCGTGGCGCGGGTCGGTCGAGAGGGTGACCGGGATGCCGAGGCGGGTGGCCGCGGCCATCTCCTGGACGGCGTTCTGCCACCGGGCCATCTCGAAGGCCCCGTAGGTGCCGAGCAGGTTGAAGTGCGACAGGTTGCGGTCCTCGACCAGCTCGGGCGTGGTGAAGGGGAGCATCGAGCCGTCGGTCTCGGTGACGGGGCTGCCGTCCGCGTTCATCATCAGCATCGAGTGGAAGAGCTGGCCGGCCTTCTCTTCCAGCGTCATCCGGGAGAGCAGATCGGCCACGCGCCGGTCGACGGGGAGGGAGGCGTCCTGGTACTCGGGGACTGCGTTCACGGCGGGGCTCCTGGACTGCGTGACCGGGCGGATCGGCGGCGTGGGCGTCACGGTAGAGCCGAAAACCTTGTGCCCGATAGGTTTTTGAAAAGTGACCTGGATCACCCTCCGTGAGGGCCGGGAGGGGCGGCGTCTAGGGTGGTGCGCATGGCACGGGACACGGGGCGAGCGGCTCCGAAGGGCGCCGGGCGCGGGACCTACGCCGTGGGCGACGCCCGCCGGCAGAAGATCCTCGACACCGCGGTCGAGCACTTCGCACAGTGGGGCTTCCACGCCTCCTCGCTGGCCCGGATCTCGGCCGGCTGCGGGATCACCCAGGGCGGGCTGCTGCACCACTTCCGCGGCAAGGAGGACCTGCTGCTGTCGGTGCTCGCACAGAGCGAGCGGCACGACGTGGAGCGCCTCTTCGGCGAACCCGCCGCGTCGGTCGCCGCGTACTTCACCACCCTCGTGGGCCTCGCCGCGGACAACGAGCGGCGGCCCGGGATCGTCCGGATGTTCAACACCCTGGTCGGCGAGGCCGCCGATCCCGGACATCCCGCCCACGCGTACTTCGAGCAGCGCTACGCCCGGGTGATCGGCCACACCGTCGACGTGCTGGAGGCGGGCGTCGCGCGCGGCGAACTGCGCCCGGACGCCGACTGCGAGGCCGCCGGGCGGGAGATCACCGCCGTCATGGACGGCCTGCAGATCCAGTGGGTGCTGGCGCCCGGGAACGTGGACATGCCGGCCCGGCTGCGCGGGTTCCTGGACCGGCTGCTGCGGGAGCTCTCGGCCTCGGGGACGGGCCTGCCGGCCCCGGCCGCGCCCTAGGCCCCGGTTGTCCCTGGCCCGGGTGTCCTAGCCGGCCGTGAAGGAGGGCAGCGCGTCCACCACCTTCGTCAGGGCCGGCGGCAGGGAGCCCTGGTCGCCCGCCACCTCGTAGCCGCCGTGTGCGAACGCGTAGTGGTACCCGTCGTAGATCGTGGGGCCGCCGGTGGCGATCCTGGGCAGGTGGGCGAAGTCCGCCTCCTGGAGGGCGGTGCGCAAGGTGGCGAGCCCGGCCTCCGGCATCGTGCCGGTGCGCTGCTGCTTCGCCTTGGCGTCCAGCAGGGTCCAGGAGCCGTCGCCCTTGACGATGAGGGTGTGGGTCTGGCCGGCGAAGCCACCGCTGCGGGTGACGCGGACCAGGGTCTCGCCGGGGGCGGGGAGCCGGCCGGCCGTGGGGCTCGCGGTGGGGCCGGGGCCCGTTCCAGAGTCGGGGGCGCTCCCGGTCGGGCCCGGGCCCGACGCCGTGGAGGCCTTCGGGGGCGTGTCGTCGTTGTCCGCGGAGGCGGACGGTCCGCACCCCGTCAGCAGCGCCGCACCCAGCACCAAGGCCGCCACCGCTCGGAACGTGCGCACACCCACCTCCGCAGTCACACCGGTCCAACCCCGAGTATGGAGTCCGCACACCCGTTCCGACAGCCCACGGAGGCCGACATCAGCCGGATCGCCCCCTGGCGACTGCTGCCGCCGCTGCTCGCCGTGGCCCTCGGCCTCTGGGGCCTGGAGCGGAGCGCCAGCATGTGGCGCGACGAGTCCGTCACCTGGCAGGTGGCCCACCGGCCGCTCGGCGGGATCCGGGAGTTGCTGGGCGGGGTCGACGCCGTCCACGGCCTGTACTACCTGCTCATGCACGGCGTGTTCCAGCTCTGGGACGGCGGCCTGTGGGCGCTGCGGCTGCCCTCCGTCGCCGCCACCGCGCTCGCGGCCGCCGGGGTGGCCGCAGTCGCCCACCGGCTGGTGGGCGAGCGGGCCGCGCTGATCGCCGGCTGCGTGTACGCCGTCCTCCCGCCCGTGCAGATGTACGCCCAGGAGGGGCGCTCCTACGCCCTGGTCGCGGCCGCCGTGGTGTGGGCGACCTACCTGATGCTGCGCGAGCGGTGGGTGGCGTACACGGTGGTGCTGCTGCTCGGCTGCTGGCTGCACGAGTTCGCCGTACTGGCCCTGCTCGCCCACGCCTTCACCGCGGGGCGCTCGCGCGGCTGGCGGTGGAGCGCCGCGGCCGTGGTCGTCCTGCTGCTGCCGCTGGCCGTGGTGAGCGCCCGGCAGGCCGAGCAGCAGCTCGGCTGGCTCGGCCGGCCGAGCTGGCAGGACTGGGCGGCGTACGGGGTGGTGGGCGGCGCGGCCCTGCTGCTCGCGCGGGGGGCCGCGAAGGACCTCGTTCGGGTGGCGCTTCCCCTCACCCTGCTGCCGCCCGGGCTGCTGATGGTGATCTCCCTGCTGCACCCCTGGTACGTCGACCGGTACGTGCTCTACGCGCTGGCCGGACCCGCCCTGCTGGCCGGGGCCCGGCTGGCGGCGGCCCGCGGGTGGTGGCCGTGGGTGCTGGCCGGGGCGCTGCTCGTGCCGTTCGGGATCTGGTCGGTGTGGCTCCGTACGCCGGAAAGCCGCAAGGACGACGTCCTCGCGGTGGCCGCCGCGGTCCGGGAGCGGGCCCGGCCGGGGGACGCGGTGGTGTTCATGCCCTCGCGCCGGCGCGAGTGGCTGCTCTCCTCGCCCGGGGCCTACGCGGAACTGCGCGACGTGGCCCTGGACCGGACCCCGGCCGCTTCGCACAGCCTCCAGGGCACCGAGCTGTCCCCGGACCGGATCCGCTCGGCCCTGCTCGCCTCACCGCGGGTGATCGCCCTGCTGGACCCGCCCGGTCAGCCCCTGGACCCGTACCCGCGGGAGGCGGCCAAGCGGGAGACCCTGGCCACCCGGTTCGAACTGTGCTCGATGACCGCCGTCCGCGGAGCCCGCATCGCGGTCTACGCCCACCGGGGCGCATGCCGCTGACCCGCCCGGCCGGCGCTCCGGGCGGCGCAGGAGGATGGGGCGACCCGCGTCGCCCAGCCGGAGGTGCCGAATGCCCACGCCCCACAACGCCACGCCCCAGGAGCCCGTGCCCGCAGCGGTGGGCGAACCGGCACCGGGAGAACAGGCGGCCGGCGAACCGGCGGGACCGCTCGCCGGAGCGCTGCGCGGGTCGGGGACCGGGGCATGGGCCGGGGCATGGGCCGGGCCGGAGGTTGGACTGCTGCCCGGGCCGGAGGCCGAACCGCTGCCCGGGGCGCTCGTCGGGGCGGACTGGCTGGGCGGGCGGCTCGGGGCGGCCGGGCTGGTGGTTCTCGATGCGTCCGTCGGTGCCCACCGGGGTGCGGAGCGTCGAATTCCGGGGGCTCGGCCCTTCGACCTCGACGGCGCCCTGTCCGACCACGAGGCCCCCGCCCCGCACACCATGCCCGGGGTCCGGGAGTTCGCCGGGGCCATGGGGGCGCTCGGGGTCTCCGACTCGGACACCGTCGTCGTCTATGACGGCGCCGGGATCTACTCCAGTGCCCGCGCCTGGTGGATGCTGCGCGCCATGGGCTTCGACCGGGTCGCCGTCCTCGACGGTGGACTGCCCGCCTGGACCGCCGCCGGCCTGCCCGTCGAGGACACCGGCCCGGCCTACGAGGGCCCGCGCGGCTCCTTCACCGCACGGCCCCGTCCCGGGCTGCTGGTCGGCGGCGAGGCCGTCGCCGCGGCCCTGGCCGATCCGGCCGCGGCCGTCGTCGACGCCCGCACCCGCGGACGCTTCGCCGGTACCGCCCCCGAGCCCCGCCCGGGCCTGCGCGGCGGGCACATGCCCGGCGCGGTCAACCTGCCGTTCGGCGAACTCCAGGACCCCGACGGCCTGATGCGCCCGGCCGGGGAGCTCCGCGCGGCCTTCGAGGAGGTCGCGGGCGGGCGCGAACGCCTCTACTTCAGCTGCGGCTCCGGGGTGACCGCCTGCGTGCTGGCCCTCGGCGCCGACCTCGCCGGATACGAGGAGCTGGCCGTGTACGACGGCTCCTGGAGCGAGTGGGGCATGCCCTCGCCGCTGCGCCCGGTCGCGACCGGCCCGGGCAGGGCCCTCCCGGCTGCGGGCTGATCAGCCCCACCTACCGGCGTTCTTCTTCTCGGCGGCCTGGTAGTTCTCCGCCGCCTGCCCGAGCGCCTGCTGGGTCGCGCTGACGATCCGGTGCAGTTGCTGCGTGCTCGTCTCCCAGTCCTTCTGTACTCGCTGCCAGGACTCCGAAGCCTCGCCCTCACAGCCGGCCGCGAGCTTGGCGACGAGGGACTTCATGTCGTCGAGTTCGGTCCGGAGCCTGGTCGCCGTGCCCTGGACGTCGGACCGGGTGGACTGCAGCTGCGCGAAGGTGACTCGGATGGTCATCGGGTTTCCCTGGATCTCTCGTCGGCGGGTGCGGGTCAGCCGAGCCGGCTGGTGTGGGAGGGGATGCAGGACCGGGCGGTCCGGTCCTGGCGGCCGCGGTTCAGCCGGCCTCCTTGAGGTTCTCCCCGACCGTCCGGAGGGAGCCCTGGATCTTCGTGCCGTTGGAGTGGATCTGCTCGGCGAGACTCTGGAAGGCCTTCGCGGCATCGCCCTGCCACTGGTTCCCGATCGCCTGGACCGAGCCCTGCAGGTGTGCGAACAGGCCGTTGATGTTCTGCGCGGCCTGATCCACCTTCTGTGCGCTTGCGGAGGGTTCCTCGGGAGAGCGCGCGTATCCGGACATGCCGTCAACCTCCTGTGCGAGCCGTCGTTGCAGGGCGCGGGACGGCCGTACCAGGGCCCCCGCGCCGGGCGCCGGACGGCGCCAAACGGAATTCAGCCCGGCGAAAACCCCAAATACGACCGTGATCACCTGTTCGGTACATGTCCCATCCTTTCGTGCGACCCCGCCCCGGGGCCCGACCGGGGGTTAACCCCACCCGGGTCCGGGTACCGGCCCCATCGGCCGGGCGGCGGTGCCGCGCGAGGATCGGTCCATGACCTCTCACGCCACGTCACGCCGTCTCGTCCGCACCGCGGTTGCCGTCCTCGGGGCCGGATTCCTGCTGGCCGGCTGCTCCTTCTCGGACGGACCGAAGAAGACGGCGACCGCCGACACCACGATCACCGAGGCGGTCGCGGCGGTCGAGGTGACGGACGCCCGGGCGGGCTCGATCGAGGTCGCCCCGGGGACGGGTCCCGGCGTCACGGTCCGCCGCACCGTCCACTACCGCGGCGACACGGTCCCCACCCCCGGCCAGCAGGTCAGCGGGGGCGTGCTCAGCTTCTCCAACGGCTGCTCCGGCAACTGCTACATCGACTACCGCCTGGAGGTCCCGGCCTCGGCCAGGGTCAAGCTGGAGAGCAGCAGCGGCCGCATCACCGTCACGGGCGTGGCGGCCGCCGAGGTGCAGGCCGAATCCGGCGAGGTCCGGGCCGAGCGCATCGCGGGCCCGCTGAAGATCCGTACCTCCTCGGGCGACATCACCGCGGCCGGCCTCTCCGGCCCGAGCGCGGACGTCCACTCGGAATCGGGCGACGCCCGCATGGACTTCGCCGCGGCCCCGTCCTCGGTGCTCGCCGAGACCACCTCGGGCGACGTCATGCTGAAGGTCCCCACGGCTCCCTACCGGGTCGACGTCTCCACCACCTCCGGCGGCCGCGACATCACCCTGCCCGCGGACCCCTCGGCCCCCTCCCGGCTCTCCGCGAAGACCACCTCGGGCGACGTCCGGATCTCCGCCGTGTGACGGCCGCCACGAGAACGACCTCCCCGCGCTTCCCGCCCTGCCCACCCCTGTTCGCCCCCGGCGAACGGGGGTTGGGGAACATTGGGGGGCGCACATGCATTGAGTCGGCATAGCTCAACTTCACTGCCGGAGAGAAGATCATGGCTTCGACGTCCGTCACACTCACCCTGCCCGTGCTGCCGCTCGACGACGAGGTCGTGCTGCCCGGAATGGTGGTTCCGCTGGAGCTGTCCGACGCCGAGGTGCGCGGGGCCGTGGAGGCGGCCCAGGCCGCGGCGGGCAGCGGGAAGCCCCAGGTGCTGCTCGTGCCGCGGATCGACGGGAAGTACGCCGCGACGGGTGTGCTCGGGACGGTCGAACAGGTGGGGCGGCTCTCCGACGGGGACCCCGGGGCGCTCATCCGCGGCCGCGGCCGGGTCCGTATCGGCGCCGGCACCACCGGACCCGGGGCCGCGCTCTGGGTCGAGGGCGAGACCGTGGACGAGCACGTGCCGGACCCGCTGCCGGGATCCGTGGCCGAGCTCGTCAAGGAGTACAAGGCGCTCGCCACCAGCTGGCTCAAGAAGCGCGGCGCCTGGCAGGTCGTGGACCGGGTCCAGCAGATCGAGGGGGTGTCCGCGCTGGCGGACAACTCCGGGTACTCGCCGTTCCTGACGGTCGACCAGAAGGTCGAACTGCTGGAGACCGCCGACCCCGTCGCCCGCCTCAAGCTCGCGATCAAGGCGCTCAGCGACCACCTCGCCGAGCAGGACGTGGCCGAGTCCATCGCCAAGGACGTGCAGGACGGCGTCGACAAGCAGCAGCGGGAGTTCCTGCTCCGGCGGCAGCTGGAGGCCGTGCGCAAGGAACTGCGCGAGCTGAACGGGGAGAAGGACGGCGAGGAGTCCGACGACTACCGGGCCCGCGTCGAGGCCGCCGACCTCCCCGAGAAGGTGCGGGAGGCCGCGCTCAAGGAGGTCGAGAAGCTGGAGCGGGCCAGCGACCAGAGCCCGGAGGGGTCCTGGATCCGCACCTGGCTGGACACCGTGCTGGAACTGCCCTGGAACGAGCGCACCGAGGACCGGTACGGCATCCAGGGGGCCCGGGCGGTGCTGGACGCCGAGCACGCCGGCCTGAGCGACGTGAAGGACCGCATCACCGAGTACCTCGCCGTCAGGAAGCGGCGCAGCGAACGCGGCATGGGCGTCATCGGCGGCCGCCGCGGCGGAGCCGTGCTCGCGCTCGTCGGGCCGCCCGGCGTCGGCAAGACCTCCCTCGGGGAGTCGGTCGCCCACGCCATGGGCCGCAAGTTCGTGCGCGTCGCCCTCGGCGGCGTCCGCGACGAGGCCGAGATCCGCGGCCACCGCCGGACCTACGTCGGCGCCCTGCCCGGCCGGATCGTCCGGGCGATCAAGGAGGCCGGGTCGATGAACCCGGTGGTGCTGCTCGACGAGATCGACAAGGTGGGCTCCGACTACCGCGGCGACCCGGCGGCCGCCCTGCTGGAGGTCCTGGACCCGGCGCAGAACCACACCTTCCGGGACCACTACCTGGAGGTGGAGCTCGACCTGAGCGACGTCGTCTTCCTGGCCACCGCCAACGTCCTGGAGGCCATCCCGGAGGCGCTGGCCGACCGGATGGAGCTCGTCCGCCTCGACGGCTACACCGAGGACGAGAAGGTCGTCATCGCCCGCGACCACCTGCTCCCGCGCCAGCTGGAGCGCGCCGGCCTCGGCGCCGACGAGGTGGTCCTGGAGGAGGACGCCCTGCGCAGGCTGGCCGGCGAGTACACCCGGGAGGCGGGCGTCCGCACCCTGGAGCGGTCCATCGCACGCCTGCTGCGCAAGGTCGCCTCCCAGCACGAGCTGGGCGAGCGCGAGCTGCCCTTCAGCATCGGCGCCGACGACCTGCGCGGGCTGATCGGACGCCCGCACCACGTGCCCGAGTCCGCCCAGGACCCGGCCGAGCGGCGCACCGCGGTCCCCGGCGTGGCCACCGGCCTCGCGGTGACCGGCGCGGGCGGCGACGTGCTGTTCGTGGAGGCCTCGCTGGCCGATCCGGAGACGGGCGCGGCCGGCCTGACCCTCACCGGCCAGCTCGGCGACGTCATGAAGGAATCGGCGCAGATCGCACTGAGCTTCCTGCGCTCGCACGGCGCGGAACTGGAGCTCCCGGTCGCCGACCTGAAGGACCGTGGCGTGCACATCCACTTCCCGGCGGGCGCCGTGCCCAAGGACGGCCCGAGCGCCGGCATCACGATGACGACCGCGCTCGCCTCGCTGCTCTCCGGACGGCAGGTGCGCACCGACGTGGCCATGACCGGCGAGGTCTCGCTGACCGGGCGGGTCCTGCCGATCGGCGGGGTCAAGCAGAAGCTGCTGGCCGCGCACCGGGCCGGGCTGACCACCGTGATCATCCCGAAGCGGAACGAGGCCGACCTGGACGACGTCCCGGCGGAGGTGTTGGAGGGGCTGGAGGTGCACCCGGTGACGGACGTGCGCCAGGTGCTGGAGCTCGCCCTGGCACAGGCGGAGATGGAGGTCGCCGCCGCGGCGTGACGGGGAGGCGCACGGCCCGCCGCGTGCCCCCTCCACGCTCAGCGCGCCCCTGCGCGCCCTGCGTGCGCCCGCCTCGCGCCCCACCACACGGCCCGGCTCCCCGCTCCGGCGGGGTCCCGGGCCGTCGGCGCGGGCCCTGCGAAATACTGGCCCCTCACCCACCGAGGTGCCACACACCATCGAAGGAGCGGGACGTGCACGGGAGCGAAGACCAGGAGTTCCTTGCCCTGGAGCGGGAGCTGTCCGTCTTCCTCCGGCGCGCCCGCGCCTCCTCCGGCGAGATGGCCCGCGAGCTCCACCCCGAGCTGGAGCCCGCCGCGTACGGGCTCCTCGTACGCCTGGAGGCGGCCGGCCGGCAGCGGGCCACCGAGCTCGCCGCCTATTTCGGGGTCGGCAAGGCCACCATGAGCCGGCAGCTGCGGGCCCTGGAGGTCCTGGGCCTCGTGGCCCGCGAGCCGGACCCCGCCGACGGCCGGGCCTTCCTGGTCGGCCTCACCGTGGAGGGTCGCGAGCGGTTCCTGCGGGTACGGGGCGCACGGCGCGAGCAGTACATGCGCAAGCTCGCCGACTGGGACCGCGGCGAGGTGGCGGAACTGGCCCGGCTGCTGAACCAGCTGAACGCGGGCGCCGAGTAGGGGCGCCCGCTCGACCCGCGCCCGCTCCTACAGCTCGGCGTAGACCGCCGACGCGTCGTCGTGCCGCTTGTACCGGGCCGGCGGCCGGGCCGGATCGCACTCGATGGCGCGGACCCGGCCGATCAGGCCCTCCGCGCCCTCCTTCCGCAGCACCGCCAGGCACTCGGCCCAGTCGCCCTCCCCGAACGTGTCCGTCCACCGGCTCGCACCGTCCGTGAGCGCGGCCACCGCCCGCACCTGCCCGCGCGGGGTGCGCCCGGTCAGCGCCCGCGCCGCCACCGCCGGGTCCGCGGCCGCCGTGAAGAAGCCGCCCTCCGCGTTCCGCAGCGCGTCCGTCGCCGCGACCGAGCGCAGCACCTCCCGCGGCACCCGGTCCAGCCGGTCGTCGAGCACCGCCGTCACCTCGCCCCCGGGCGCCTGGAGGAGCAGTACGGAGTCCGAGAGCACGAGGTGCTCCACGTAGGCCTCGTCCCAGCGGACCACGACGACCGTCGCCTGCGGCGTGCGGACGTGAGAAAGGTCACAGGTGTCGCGGTGGGCCTCGGCTGTTGCGCGGACCGACTCGGCCAGGATCCGGTCCAGCGTCATGTCCCGCCGCGAACCGGACAGTTCGGTCAACCGGCCGCCGAGTCGGGCCGCGAACCACGGAACTCCGTGCACGCAGCCGTCCTCGCCGCTCGGCGGGGTGACCCCGTCCAGGGCGACCAGGACACCGCCGCCCGAGGCGGGGATCGCGGCCGACACCCAGTCCTCATTGGGGCGTTCTTCACTGCCGGGGGCCGAGGCGAGGTCGATGCGCATGCCACCATTCTGCCGGGCGGGGACCGCGCCGCACGTGCAGGTCCGTACCAAAGCGGGAGGAGGTGGGCGGGCGCGTACGCGGACCGTCCGGGGCCGGGCCGGGAGGGCCCGGGCAGGGCGCCGGCAAGCGGACGGACGTGTGGGCGGGCATCCTGCCAAAGCCCGTATCGATCTTTCAACCACCTGTCCACGGCGGCGCTCTGGGGCAGGGTGCCCGAGTTGGTCGCCAACTCATCCGTGATGTTCACTCGTTCGAGTGGCCGGGTGGGCGATGTGCGGCTCTCTCCCCAACACGCTGCAAAGGTCTGAGGCGGTACGAGGGGGCAGGGGGCGTTTACTTGTTGACCGGCCGTTACCTCGGCCACACGAGTAGACGAGCACAAGCACACGTACAGGATTGCGAGCACCGGTGCAGAAGAAGCGGTCTCGGAAGAACGGCACCGCCGCCGACGGCCCGGCCCCCGCAGGACGTCGCGTCCGCGTGCGCCGCAGGCTGGTCGTCGGTGTCGCCGTCGCCGGCCTCACCGTCCTCGCGGCAGGCTCACCCGCCGTCGTCACCGCCGCGAGGGAGCTGAACGACTCCCAGCGGCTGGTCACCCTCGCGGAGCAGACCGGGCAGATCCTCACCGTCGCGCACGTCCTCGCCGACGAGCGCGACGCCGTGGTCGAGTACGCCGCCAAGGGCCGCCCCGGCGCCGCCAGGGGCGCCCTCCAGGAACGCATCCTGCGCACCGACCGGCAGATCGCCGAGGCCGCGACCGAGGTCGACGAGCCCCTGGCGAGGGCCCTCGCCCGCGTCGCGGCCGTCCGTACCGAGGCCGTCGACGGCAAGGGCACCGCCCTTGCCGCCCACCAGGCCTACACCGGCGTCATCACGGAACTCCTCGCCCCGGGCGACCGGCTCGCCGAGCTGACGCCGCCGCGCGCCGAGGCCGCCCTCACCACCACCCGCCCGCTCGCGCCGCTGGGCCAGGCCGTGGAACAGGCCTCGGCCACCCGCGGACTGCTGCTCGCCGCGCTGGCCGTCCCCCGCGGCGATCAGCTCCCGGGCTCGGCCGTGGTCGACGAACTCACCACCGCCGCCCAGCGCTCGCGCGTACGGGAGCTGGCCGCCCTGGACGACTTCGCGCGGGCCGCGCGGCCCGACGTGCGCCAGACCCTCACCGCCACCGTCACCGGCCCCGAGGTCAAGACGGCCGACGACTTCCTCAAGCGGCTCACCGACCGGCCCACCCTGACCCCGGCCGACCGCAAGACCGACGGGGCCGCCGTCGGCAGCGCGCTCACCGCCCGGATCGACCGGATGCGGACCGTGGAGGCCACCCTCGCGGGCCAGCGGGCCTCCGCCCTGGCCTCCCTGCGCGACGACGACGTGACCCGGCTCGAAACCCTGGTCGCCCTGCTCGGCGTGCTCTTCCTGATCGCCGTCGGCGTCTCGACGGCCGTCGCCCGCTCGCTGACCCGGCCGCTGTCCGTCCTGCGGCGCGGCGCGGCGCGGCTGGCGACGCCGGAGGGCTCGGTGGAACCGGTGCGGTTCACCGGCCGCAACGACGAGTTCGCCGAGGTCGTGCGCCACCTGAACGCGGTGCGCGACCAGACGGTCTCCCTGCACACCCGGATCGCCGGGCTCGACGCCGACCGCCGCCGGATCATCGGCCGCAACGAGGCGCTGACCGCCAGCCGGGACGTGCTGGACGAGGAGCTGGCGAAGCTGCGGGCGGGGCTGGAGGAGCACCGCCGCGTCATGTCGACGACCTCCGTCTCGCTGTCGCTGCGGACCCTGGGACTGGTCGAGCGCCAGCTCGCGGTCATCGAGGAGCTGGAGTCCAAGGAGCAGGACCCGGACCGGCTCGCGACCCTGTTCAAGCTCGACCACCTGGCGACCGTGATGCGCCGCCACAACGAGAACCTGCTGGTCCTGGCCGGGCAGGAGCACGGCCACGGGCAGGTGCTGCCGGTCCCGCTGGTCGACGTGCTGCGGGCCGCCGTCAGCGAGATCGAGCGCTACGAGCGCGTCGACCTCGCGGCGCTGCCCTCGTACACCCAGGTCGCCGGGCACGCGGCCGACGACCTCTCGCACGTGCTGGCCGAACTGCTGGAGAACGCGACCACGTTCTCGCCGCCGGACGTCAAGGTGAAGGTGTCCGGCTGGACGCTGGACTCCGGTGACGTGGTGCTGTCCGTCGTGGACGAGGGCATCGGGGTCACCGGGGACCGGCTGGAATCGCTGAACTCCCGGCTGTCCACGCCCGATGCGTACGACGAGGAGCCCGAGGCCGAACACGGCCTGGGCCTCGGCCTGTACGTGGCCGGGCGGCTCGCGGCGCGGCACGGGGTCACCGCGGAACTGCGCGCCGGGCGGCACGGCGGGACCGAGGCCCTGGTGGTCGTCCCGGCGGCTCTGCTGCCCCCCACCCCGCCGGTCTCCCCGGTCCACACCCTGGCCACGCCGGGCGCGCCCGCGCTGCACCTGCCGGGCGTGATCGCCGAGGCCAACGAGAACACCCTCCCGCCCCGCCGCCGCGGCACCCACGCCGCCCCGGACCCCACGGAACCCGCCGCCCCCGCTTCCACCGATACCGCGGAACCGGCTGCCCCGGCTTCGGCGGATGCCGCGGAACCGGCCGTCCCGGCTGCCGATGCCGCGGATCGGGCCGCTTCCGAGACCGACGCCGCCACGGAGCCCGAGCTCCCGACCGACGCCGCCTCGCCCGCGGAGCCCGTGGTCCCCCCTGCGGACGATGCGTCCGCCGCCGCGCCCGCGGAGCCCGTGGTCCCCGCTTCCGACGCCGATGCCTCCGCAGCCCACGGCGCCGCGGAGCCCGCCGTCGCGGCTTCGGCCGACGCAGAGGCGGAGCCCGCCTTCCGCGTGCCCACCACCACGGTGGCCCCGGTGACGCTGGCCGAGGCCCTCGGCGGCCCCGCCGTCCCGGCCGAGGCCGCGGAGCCGACCGCTGACGCGGAGGCCTCCGTCCCGGCTGCCGCCGAGGCCGGACTGCCCCCGGCCGACCAGGTCTTCACGGCCGAGCCGCCCGCCGTGGCCGGACTGCCCCCGGCGGACCAGATCTTCACCGCCGCACCCCCGGCAGGGGACGTGCCCGCGGACGAGGTCTTCCCGGCGGAGCCCCCGGCAGGGGACGTGCCCGCGGACGAGGTCTTCGCGGCCGAGGCTCCGGCAGGGGACGTGCCCGCGGACGAGGTCTTCCCGGCGGAGCCCCCGGCAGGGGACGTGCCCGCGGACGAGGTCTTCCCGGCGGAGCCCCCGGCAGGGGACGTGCCCGCGGACGAGGTCTTCCCGGCGGAGCCCCCGGCAGGGGACGCGCCTGCGGACCAGGCTTTCCCGGCCGAGCCCCCGGCAGGGCACCTGGCGGAGCAGACCTTCCCTGCCGAGCCCCCCGCAGGGGCCCCGGCAGGGGAGGTGCCCGCAGACCAGGACTTCACCGCCGAGCCCCCCGCAGGGGACCCGCACAGGCATGCCCCCGCCGAAGGCAACTGGCTTCCCCGGCAGGGCAGCCACCCCGCCGACACCGACGACGCCGTCACCGACAAGGGCCTGCCGAAGCGGACCCCGCGCACCGTCACCGCCGGGCCCGCGGACGACGTACGGCCGCCCGAGCCACCGCGCCGGATCGACGCCGACGAACTCCGGCGCCGGCTCGGCGGTTTCTACCAGGGAGCCCAGGACGGACGACGCGTCGTCGCCGCCGAGCTCGCCCAGGACCATGCGCAGGACCAGGGGCAGGGGCACAGCAAGACCGACCAGGGGGACACCGCACAGGAGGCACGCACATGACCGCGCCCAGTACGTACGGACTGAGCACCCAGGCCCGCAACCTGCAATGGCTGCTGACCGACCTGGTCGAGGAGGTGCCCGGCGTCAACTCCGTCGCCGTCGTCTCCTCGGACGGGCTGCTGCTCCTGTCCTCCGACCCGGCGACGGGCGGCGCGGGCGAGCCGCAGACCAAGGCCAGGCCGAAGGGCCCGCGGGGGGCGTCCGCCGACCTCGCCACCATCGTGTCCGGCCTCGGAAGCCTCACCACCGGCGCTGCCGCCCTCATGGACAGCGGCTCCGTCAAGCAGACGATGGTCGCGATGGAGCACGGCTCCGTCTTCGTCATGGCCATCAGCGATGGCTCACTGCTGGGCGTGCACGCCACCCCCGACTGCGACATGAGCGTCGTCGCCTACCACATGGCCCTGTTCGTCGGCCGTGCCGGCCACGTCCTGACCCCCGAAGTCCGCAGCGAGCTGCGCCAGTCGATGGAGAACACCCCGTGAGGAGTACGGCCTCCGACCGGCTGCCGATACGCGGCGCCGACCGCCGCCCCGCCCGCGTCCGCCCGTACTCCCTCACGGGCGGCCGCACCCGGTTCACGCAGGTCCTGAACGTCGAGACCTTCGTCGCCACCCTGGACACCAAGGTGTCGCAGCCGCAGAAGCCCGACCGCATGCCCGAGATGCCCGCCATCGTCGAGGTCTGCCGTCGCATGCGCACGATCGCCGAGATAGCCGCGCTGCTGAAACTGCCGCTCGGTGTGGTCCGCGTGCTCGTCAGCGACCTCGCCGACCAGGGCCGGATACGGGTCTACGGGACCGGCCACGGTACGGGCCGTCCCGAACGCGCGCTGCTCGAAAGGGTGCTCAGTGGTCTTCGCCGTCTCTGATCAGCCGGTGTCGCCGGCCGTGGGCGACGAGCCCGTCCAGCCCTGGCAGTACGACCGTTCCCGCGCGCCCGTCGCCGTCAAGGTGCTGGTCGCGGGTGGCTTCGGCGTCGGCAAGACCACCTTCGTCTCGTCCGTCTCCGAGATCACTCCGCTGCGCACCGAGGCGGTGATGACCCAGGCCAGCGTCCCGACCGACGACCTGTCCGGCACCCCGGACAAGAACACCACCACCGTCGCCATGGACTTCGGCCGCGTCACCCTCGACGACGACCTCGTGCTCTACGTGTACGGGACCCCGGGCCAGGAGCGGTTCTGGTTCATGTGGGACGACCTGGTGCGGGGGGCGATCGGCGGGCTCGTGCTGGCCGACACCCGCAGGCTGCGCGACTCCTTCCCGGCCCTCGACTACTTCGAGAGCTGCGGGCTCCCGTACGCCGTCGCCGTCAACCACTTCGAGGGCTCGCAGTCGTACGAGCCCGAGGACGTGCGCGAGGCGCTCAGCGTCCCGGCCCACGTGCCCGTCGTGATCATGGACGCGAGGCGCCGGCACACCGTGATCGAGTCCTTGCTGGCCCTGGTGGGCCACGCCCTCGACACCACTCCCGAATAGACCCGCGGACCCGCAGACCCGCACACCCGCGGGTTTGTGGGCCCGCACGCCCGTACCCCCGTAGACCCGAATCGAGAACGTGAGATGCGCAAGATACTCGTCGTGGGAGCCGGCCAGTCCGGTCTCCAGCTCGCCCTCGGCCTCCAGGCGAAGGGGTACGAGGTCACCCTCATGTCCAACCGGACGGCGGACGAGATCCGCACCGGCCGGGTCATGTCGACGCAGTGCATGTTCGACACGGCGCTCCAGCACGAGCGCGACCTCCAGATCAACTTCTGGGAGCAGCAGGCCCCGAAGATCGAGGGCCTCGGCGTCTCCGTCGCCGCCCCCGACGCGGCCCGCGCCGTCGACTGGCTGGGCCGTCTCAAGGGGTACGCGCAGTCCGTCGACCAGCGCGTGAAGATGGCCGGCTGGCTGGACACCTTCGCGCAGCGCGGCGGGCAGCTGGTCATCCACGGGGCGTCCGTCGCCGACCTCGACTACTTCTCCCGTACGTACGACCTGGTGCTGGTCGCCGCAGGCAAGGGCGAGCTGGTGTCGATGTTCGGGCGGGACGCGGCACGGTCCCCGTACGACGCCCCGCAGCGCGCGCTGGCCGTCTCGTACGTGCACGGGCTCGGGCCGCGCGCCGAGCACCCGGACACGGAGGCCGTGCGCTGCAACCTGGTCCCGGGCGTGGGCGAGCTGTTCGTGATGCCGACCCTGACCACCTCGGGCCGGGCGGACATCCTGTTCTGGGAGGGCCTCCCGGGCGGCCCGCTGGACGTCTTCAACGGGATCAAGGACCCGGCGGAGCACCTGGCGCTCACGCTGGAGCTGATGGAGAAGTTCACGCCGTGGGAGTACGCCCGGGCGACGAAGGTGGAGCTGACGGACGCGGGCGGGACGCTGGCCGGCCGTTACGCGCCGGTGGTCCGCAACCCGATCGGGCGGCTGCCCGGCGGCGGGCTGGTGCTGGGCGTCGCGGACGTGGTCGTCGCCAACGACCCGATCACCGGGCAGGGCTCGAACTCGGCCGCCAAGTGCGCGGCCTCGTACCTCTCCTCGATCCTGATGCACGGGGAGAACCCGTTCGACGAGGCGTGGATGAAGGCGACCTTCGACAAGTACTGGTTCACCACGGGCAAGCCGGTGACCCAGTGGACGAACGCCATGCTGGGCGTTCCGCCGGAGCACGTGCTCAACCTGATCGGCGCGGCCGGGCAGCTGCAGCCGGTGGCGGATCGATTCGCCAACGGCTTCGACAACCCGGCCGACTTCGACGCGTACTTCTACGACCCCGAGGACGCGGCGGACTACGTGGCCGAGGTCGCCTCGTCGGTGGCGGCATCCTCGGCGGGCGCCTCCTCGGACGAGTAACCGGTGTCCTCGTCCCCCGCCGTGCCCGTCGCGTCCGCCCCGGGCAGCGGCGGGGGAGTGAACTGCGCGAGCGGGGTGCCGGCGGGGTCCGGGCGTACGGCGCCGAGGAGCGGATTCGCGGCGAGGGGCGAGACCTTCACCTTCGCCCCCGGCCGCGGCGCCTGGATCACCTTGCCCTCGCCCACGTACAGGGCCACGTGCGTGGCCTTGGGGAAGTAGACCACCAGGTCCCCGGGGCGGAGCTGGTCCAACGGCACCTTCGGCAGCTGCGCCCACTGCTCCTGGCTGGTCCGCGGGATGGTGCGCCCGGCGTGCGCCCAGGCCTGCGAGGTGAGCCCGGAGCAGTCGAAGGACCCCGGGCCCTCGGCGCCCCAGACGTACGGTTTGCCGATCTGGGCCGCCGCATAGGTGAGGGCGGCGCCGCCGGCCGCCGTGGGGGTGCCGGTGCGGGCGGGGAGCCGGCCGGAGTCCAGCAGATCGCGCTGCGCGGCCGCGGTGTTCTCGGCCTCCCGCGCGCCGAGCCGGGTGAGCTGATCGGGAGTCAGCGAGGCGAGCACCCGCTCGACCTCCTTGAGCTGCGCCGCGACCTCGTCCTTGTGGAGCTTCTGCCGCGCCGCCAGGGTCTGCCGGGTGTCCAGGGCCTTGCGGGCCCGGACGGCGAGCTCGTCGGCCTTCTTCTCGCCGCGCGCGAGCCGGCCGAGCACGCCGGCCCGCCGCGCGCCCTCGCGAGCGGTGAGCCGGCGCTGGTCCAGGGCCGCCTGGGGGGTGCCGGCGAGCAGCATCCGGGCGTAGGGGGAGAGGCCCCGGGTGCCCTGGTAGTGCTCCCGGGCCAGCCGCCCGACGAGGGCCCTCTCGGAGTCGAGGGCGGTACGGGCCCGGCCGAGGTCGGCGGTGCGCTGCCGCTCCTCCTCCCGGCCGGCCCTGAGGGCGACTTCGGTGGCGTTGTACGCCTCGGTGGCCTCCTCGGCCTTCTGGTAGAGCCCCTGCAGACGGGTGAGCAGGACCCCGACGGACTCCGCCTCGGGGCGGGCGGGCTCGGCCCCGGCACGCGGGACCGGTGCGGCGACGAGGAGCGCCGCGGCGATGCAGGCGGCGCGAAGCGGCCGATGTGACATGGGATCACCTCCGAGGCACCCGATGCTGCCACGCCCGGTATGACAAATCGCCCAACGGTGACGGCCGGTCGCGGGACACCACCCGGTTGGGGGAGGTCCGGGGCGGTCCGCGCCGGCGGCGCCCGCGGCCGCTTCCACCGCGCCCGTCGCCGGGGCGTTCGACCCCGGGGCGGCCCTCGCGGAGCCGACAGCCAGGCCGCACCCTCCGCTTCGAGCAGCGCATGGAGCTGCGCGGTACGCCGGCCGCCACCAAGGGCCCCTTCAGCGAGTTCGGCCCCGTCGAGACCCTCGCCGCGCCGACCGGCGGCTGATCGACCAGGGGATCCCCCATGGCTTCCGTGCCGTCGTTCTGATGGACTCCGCGGATGGTGCTCCTGCCTCTGCTGCTCCTTCCCGCCGCGCCGGTCGTGACCCTCGGGCTCCTCGGCTACGGCTTCGGCACCCTGGGCCGCCCCGGGCGGTACCGGAGCGTGGCCGCGCTGCTGGGCGCCGTCGCGGCCGGGTTCTACACGTGGGGGCTGCTCCACGTCGCCGGTGCCGTGGTCGGCGCGCAGGACGGCGGAGCCTCGTCGTCGCCGCTCCTGCCCTGCCGGACGCCGGGGCAGGAGGAGCGGGCCTCGAAGGTCGTCGACTACACCGTGGACTACGTGCCGCTCCGGTTCGTCTGCGAGACGACCGGGGGCGGGCGCTACGCCGCCGAATCCGTTCCCGGCTACGTCAACCCGGCCGTGGCGGGCTTCGCGCTGGCCGGCGTCGTCTGCGGGGCCGCCCCGGCCCTGGCGTCCGGGCGCCGCGCCGCGAAGGGTCCGGCCGTGTGACGCGGCCGCGCGGCGTCAGTCGCGCAGCAGCCGGGCCTTGGCCGCCGTGAACTCCTGCGGGGTCAGCAGGCCCTCGCGGGCCAGGTCGGCCAGTTGCCGGAGCTCCGCCACCAGAGGGGTCGGGGCGGGCGCGGCCGTCGTCGGGGCGGCCGTAGCCCCGCCTCCCCCTTCCTCCTCCGGCCAAGGTTCAGGCTCGGGCTCAGGCTCAGGCATCAACTCCGGTTCCGGTTCCGCCGGGGCCTGCGCGGCCTGGACCGCCCGCGCCAGCAGGCCCCGGCGTGGCGGTTCGGCCGGGCCCATCGCGCCCGTCGTGTCCTGCGCCGCCCCGGCCGCCCGGGCCAGCAGGCCCCGTAACAGCGGGTGGCCCGCCGGGCGCTGGGCCGGGCGGACCGTCGCTCCCACGGGCCGGATGAACATCAGGCCACCCCCGCCCGGGGGTCCGCCGGGATCCGGTCCGGCGGGATGCGGACCGAGCCGACGATCCGCCCGCCCGCCGCCCGTACGGCGACCGCCGCGTCCTCGGCCCACACGTGCTCGACCACCAGCAGCAGCGCGCAGCTCCCGCGCTCCAGGAGTCCCGCCGCCTCCTGTACGTCCTCCGGTCCGATGAGCCGTGCCACGTCCCGTCCCGTCAGCAGGCCGTGCAGCTCCACGAACTCGTCGAACTCCGCCGCGAGCACGTCGCCCGAGGCGGTCCTCGTCGCCACGAGCCCGTCGATCAGCCGGACCACCCCCGCCTTGCGCAGCCCCATCACGGCCTCGATCGCCGGTACCCGCAACTGCTCCTCCGGGAAGGCGAGGACGATGAATTCCACGGGTCCCATACGCCTCGGCTCCTCACGTGTGACCGTTTGTGACGACTCTTCGGCACACTATGACATAAGCGGACATACCATCCGTCTGCTTGCTACGTTTCGCGTATGACCGCTCTGACGGCGAAGGTGACGGAGCCCGCGCCCCCGCCCCCCGACGCCCGCGCCCCCAAGCGCCGTGGCGTCGAGCTGACGCTCCTCGCCGGCGCCGTCCTGGTCTGCGTCCTCGGCCACCTCTACGTCGGCCTCGCCACCACCGGCCACGTCCCCCGCCTCGCCGGCCGGTACGCCGCCGGGCTCACCGCCGCCGCGCTGCTCGCGCACCTCGCCGTCCGCTTCAGGGCCCCGTACGCCGACCCGCTCGTGCTGCCGATCGCCGTCCTGCTCAACGGGCTCGGGCTGGTCCTCATCCAGCGCCTCGACGCGACCACCCCCGGCCACCTCACCGCCGGGGACCAACTGCGCTGGTCCGCCCTCGGGATGGCGCTCTTCGTCCTCGTCGTCGCGCTGCTGCGCGACCACCGCGTGCTGCAGCGCTACGCGTACCTGTCGGTGGCCGCCGCCCTCGTGCTGATGCTGGTCCCCGTCTTCTTTCCCGCGGTCAACGGTGCGCACATCTGGATCCGGTTCGCCGGACTCTCCTTCCAGCCGGGGGAGTTCGCCAAGATCCTGCTCGCCGTCTTCTTCGCCTCCTACCTCGCCGCGAACCGCACGGCCCTCGCCCTCACTGGCCGCCGGCTCTTCTGGAAGCTGCGCCTGCTCCCGGGCCGCGTCCTCGGCCCGATCCTCGCGATCTGGCTGCTCAGCGTCGGCCTGCTCGTCCTGGAGCGGGACCTGGGGACCTCGCTGCTGTTCTTCGGACTGTTCGTGATCATGCTGTTCACCGCCACCGGGCGGATCGGCTGGATCGCGATCGGACTGCTGCTCGCCGCCCTCGGCGCGTACGCCGTCGGGACCTTCGAACCGCACGTGCACAGTCGCGTGGACGACTGGCTGAATCCCTTCGCCTCCATCGAACGCGGCGAAGGCCCCGGCCAGCTCGCCCAGTCCCTCTTCGCCTTCGGCGCCGGCGGCCTGCTCGGCGCCGGACTCGGCCACGGTCACTCCTTCCTCATCGGCTTCGCCGCCAAGTCGGACTTCATCCTCGCCACCGCCGGCGAGGAGCTCGGCCTCGTCGGCCTCGCCGCGATCCTGCTCCTCTACGGGCTCCTCGTCGCCCGCGGTTTCCGCGCCGGTCTCGCGGTTCGCGACCCCTTCGGCCGGCTGCTCGCCACCGGGCTCGCCTCGATCGTCGCCCTCCAGGTGTTCGTCATCGCGGGCGGAGTCACCGGGCTGATCCCGCTCACCGGCATGGCCATGCCCTTCCTCGCCCAGGGCGGCTCCTCCGTCGTCACCAACTGGATCATCGTCGCGCTGCTGGTCCGGCTGAGCGACAGCGCCCGTCGGCCGCGCCCCGCCGAGGAGGGGGCCCAGTGATCCGCTACATCCGCTGGTGCGCGTATTTCTGTGCGCTGCTGCTCGTCGCCCTGCTGGTCAACATCGCCCGCGTACAGGTCTGGGAGTCCGCCGCCTACGGCGCGAACCCGGCCAACAAACGCCCCGCCATCGAGCGCTACGCGAAGCCGCGCGGGGACATCCTGGTCGACGGGCGGCCCGTCACCGGCTCCCGCGACAGCGGCCAGCTGCTGCGCTACGAGCGCACTTACACGAACGGCCCGCTCTACGCGCCCGTCACCGGCTTCTCCTCCCAGACGTACGGGACCAGCTTCGTGGAGCGCGCCGAGGACGCGGTCCTGTCGGGCACGGACCCCGGCCTCTCGGCCTTCCCGCTCTGGTACGACCTGGCCCGCGGCCGCCCGCCCGGCGGGAACGCCGCCACCACCGTCCGCTCCGGCATGCAGCTGGCCGCGTACGCCGGGCTCGCGGGCAAGCGCGGGGCGGTGGCCGCCGTCGAGCCGGCCACCGGGAGGATCCTCGCGCTGGTCAGCAGCCCCTCGTACGATCCGGCGGAGCTGTCCGGGACGGGCACGCGGGTGAAGGAGGCCTGGGCGCGGCTGAACGCGGACCCGGCCAAGCCGATGCTCAACCGGGCGCTGCGCGAGACGTACCCGCCCGGCTCCACCTTCAAGATCGTGACGGCGGCGGCCGCCCTCGACGCGGGCGTGGTCACCGACGTGGACGCGCCGACCCGCACCCCCGACCCCTACCCGCTGCCCGGAACCAGCACCCTGCTGCCGAACGCGGCCACGGGCTGCGAGGACGCCTCGATGGCGGACGCGGTGCAGTGGTCCTGCAACACGGTGATGGCGAAGATCGGCGTACAGGTCGGTCTGCGCGGCATGGTGGAGGCGGCCCGCCGTTTCGGATTCGACGGGGAGGCGCTGCGGGTGCCCTCCTGGGTGTCCCGGTCGAACTTCGACACCGACATGAGCCAGGACCAGCTGGCCCTGTCCTCCATCGGGCAGTTCAACACCAAGGCCACGCCGCTGCAGATGGCGATGGTGGCGGCGGCGGTCGCCAACGGCGGCGAGCTCAAGTCGCCCTACCTGGTGGAACGCACCACCCAGGACGACGGGTCCCCGGTCCGGCGCGGGGACCAGCGCAGCCTGGGCCGGGCGATGAACCCGGCCACCGCGCTGCGGATGCAGGAACTGATGGTGAAGGTGGTGGAGAACGGGACGGGCCGGAACGCGGCGATCCCGGGTGTGGTGGTCGGAGGCAAGACCGGCACCGCACAACACGGCGTCGGCAACGCCGGTACCCCGTACGCCTGGTTCATCTCCTGGGCCAAGGCCGAGGGCGCGCCGCTGCCGGCGGTCGCGGTGGCGGTGGTGGTCGAGGACGCGGTGGCGGACCGGGGCGACATCAGCGGCAACAGCGCGGCCGCGCCGATCGCGCGGGCGGTGATGGAGGCGGCGCTGGCCACGGGCAGGTAATCCCCGCCGGACCCGGACGGCCGTTGGTCCAAAGGGGGGCGGCGGGGCGGGGACGGAGCACCGGGGCCGGAGGGCGTGAGGGCGGCTTCACGATGACGTTCGGGTATGCGGGTATGCGGGTATGCGGGCATGCGGACGAATGGTGGGCGGCGCCGGCCACCCCGGTGGTGCTCTGGGTGCCGTTCGGGCCCTTCCCCATGGCTGCCGCGGGGGTGTGGTGCGCCCGCCGGCCCGGCCTGCGGTCACGGCTGTGGGCGGTGCTGCTGCCGCTGCTCCCGGTGGCGGTCGCGACGACCGACCAGATCCTGCCGACGGACACGTGGCACGAGGAGCAGTGGTGGGACGACTTCCTCGGCTACGCCGCCGTGTACATCGGGGGCATCACGCTCCTGCCATGGCTCCTCGGCTACGGCATTGCCCGCACGACCCCCACCGTCCGTGCCCGCCGACGCCGCGCGGCCTCCTGCCCGGACCCTGACCCCGGCCTCCACCCCGGCTCCGACCCGGACCCCGGCCCCTGCCCCGGCCCCGGCTCCGACCCGGGCCCCGGCTCCGACCTCGGCCCCGCCTCCCCCGGTGTTCCGGAGGCCGAGCCGCAGCCCTAGCCGGAGGCGTCCCCGGCGGCGCCCTCCCGTACCGTCGCCTCGACCTCCGCCACCCGCCGCGCCTCCTCGGCCGCGAAGCGCTCGCGGTCCAGGACCTCGGAGATCTCCTCGTCCTGGCTCATCAGCAGGTCCAGGTTGGAGTCGCCCATCTCGAAGACGCCCATGTCCACATAGGCCCGCTGGAGCCGTTCGCCCCACAGCCCGATGTCCTTCACGCACGGCACGATCCGGCTGAACAGCAGTTTCCGGAAGAGGTGCAGGAACTCCGACTGCTCGCTGAACTGCTCCGCCTCCTTCCTCGGGATGCCGAAGTTCTCCAGCACCTCCACCCCGCGCAGCCGGTCCCGCATCAGGTGGCAGCCCTCGATCACGAACTCCTCGCGCTCGCGCAGTTCGGCGTCCGTGAGCTGCTTGTAGTAGTTGCGCAGCGCCATCCGCCCGAAGGCCACGTGCCGGGCCTCGTCCTGCATCACGTACGCCAGGAGCTGCTTCGGCAGCGGCTTGTCCGTCGTGTCGCGGATCATGCCGAAGGCGGCGAGCGCCAGGCCCTCGATGAGCACCTGCATGCCCAGGTACGGCATGTCCCAGCGGGAGTCGCGCAAGGTGTCGCCCAGCAGTTCCTGCAGGCTGTCGTTGATCGGGTACAGCATCCCGACCTTCTCGTGCAGGAAGCGCCCGAAGATCTCGGCGTGCCGGGCCTCGTCCATGGTCTGCGTCGCGGAGTAGAACTTCGCTTCCAGGTCCGGCACCGACTCCACGATCCGGGCCGCGCACACCATGGCGCCCTGTTCGCCGTGCAGGAACTGGCTGAAGTTCCAGGCGGCGTAGTGCCGGCGCAGTTCGCCCTTGTCCTTCTCGGTGAGCTTGGCCCAGTGCCGCGTGCCGTAGAGCGTCAGCGCCTCGTCGGGGGTGCCGAGCGGATCGTACGGGTCCACCTCGATGTCCCAGTCGATGCGCTTGGCGCCGTCCCACTGCTTGTCCTTGCCCTTCTGGTAGAGCGCGAGGAGCCGCTCGCGGCCGTCCCCGTACTCCCAGTTGAAGCGGGCGGAGCCGGAGGCGGGAACCTGCCAGACGGCCTCGCCCGGGTCCTCGGTGTAGAGCTCGTGCGTCGACACTGACGCCCCCTCGTCTCACGTACTGCCGTGCGGGAACGGACAGTTGGCAGGGTCACACGTTGGTAGACACGGGGTCAACAAGTCGTGCGCGGGGGATTGACGACCTTGCTGACAGGCAGTCTCATAAGAAGCGACCGCCGGTAACTCGACCACGAGGTGTCCGAAACCATGACGACCGTGACCGAACGAGCCGAGCTCAGGGACGCCCTCGGCCTGCTGAAGGACCGGGAGCAGATCGCCGAGCGACTGCTCGAATCCTCGGCCAAGCACTCCTTCGACCCCGACAAGGAACTCGACTGGGACGCTCCCGCGGTCGAGGGCAAGTACTACTGGCCGCCCGAACTGCTCTCCCTCTACGGCACCCCGCTGTGGAAGAAGATGGGGGAGGAGCAGCGCATCGACCTCTCCCGGCACGAGGCGGCGGCGCTCGGCTCGCTCGGCATCTGGTTCGAGATCATCCTGATGCAGCTGATGGTCCGGCACATCTACGACAAGTCCCTGACCAGCAACCACGTGCGCTACGCGCTCACCGAGATCGCCGACGAGTGCCGCCACTCGATGATGTTCGCCCGCATGATCAAGCAGAGCGGCAGCCCCGAGTACCCGGTCTCCCGCCTCAACCACAACCTCGCGCGGATCCTGAAGACCGTCTCCACCACCCCCGGCTCCTTCGCCTGCACCCTCCTCGGCGAGGAGATCCTCGACTGGATGCAGCGCCTGACCTTCCCGGACGAGCGCGTCCAGCCGCTGGTCCGCGGGGTCACCCGGATCCACGTCATCGAGGAGGCCCGACACGTCCGGTACGCCCGCGAGGAGCTGCGCCGCCAGATGCTGACCGCCCCGCGCTGGGAACAGGAGCTCACCCGGATCAGCTGCGGCGAGGCCGCCCGCGTGTTCTCCCTCGCCTTCGTGAACCCGGCCGTCTACGACAACGTAGGCCTGGACCGCCGCGAGGCCGTCGCCCAGGTCAGGGCGAGCGGCCACCGCCGCGAGGTCATGCAGACCGGCGCGAAGCGGCTCACCGACTTCCTCGACGACATCGGCGTCCTGCGCGGGGTCGGCCGCAAGTTGTGGAAGAGCTCCGGACTCCTGGCCTAGGTGTATTGCCCTGTCCGGGCGTCCCGGGGGCGCGGAGATCGTCCGGGCAGGGCCCGGGCGGCCACCGTCGGGCTACCCTGCGGTCATGACCGTACGCGCCTACCGCAGGCTCAGCGTCGAGGAGCGGCGAGCCCAACTCCTCGACGCGGCCCTCTCGCTGTTCGCGCACCGGGCGCCGGAGGAGGTCTCGCTCGACGACGTCGCCGAGGCCGCCGGGGTCTCGCGCCCGCTCGTCTACCGCTACTTCCCGGGCGGCAAGCAGCAGCTCTACGAGGCCGCCCTCCGCTCCGCGGCGGACGTCCTCGAACTCTGCTTCGCCGAACCCCAGCAGGGCCCCCTGACCCAGCGCCTGGCCCGGGCCCTCGACCGCTACCTCGCCTTCGTCGACGAACACGACGCCGGCTTCGCCGCCCTCCTCCAGGGCGGCAGCGTCGTGGAGACCTCCCGCACCACGGCGACGGTGGACGGCATCCGCCGGGCCGCGGCGGACCAGATCCTCGTCCACCTCGGCGTCCCGTCCCCCGGCCCCCGGCTCCGCATGATGGTCCGTACGTGGATCACGGCGGTCGAGGCGGCCTCCCTGATATGGATCGACGAGGGCAAGCAGCCGGAGGTCGACCGGCTCCGGGACTGGCTGCTGGACCAGTTCATCGCCCTGCTGACGGCCACCGCGGCCACCGACCCGGAAACCGCGGCGGCCGCGCGCGCCGCGCTCGCGCTGGAATCGGCGGACGGCCCGGTCGGGGTCCTGGCCCGCCGCGTGATCCCGGTGGTCTCCGAGGCCGCCCACCTGCTGTGACACTGGTGGGGTGAGAAGCCAACCGACCCCCTTCGAGGGCGGCCCGATGGACGGCCGGGTCCTCCAGATCCTCCTCGGCCCGACCGGCCACCCCCCGAAGTGGTACGAGATCCCCGTCCCGACGCCGGACGGCCCGCCGACGGTGCTGCTGTACGAACGCGTCCCGGCGGGCTACTCGAAGCGCCTGGGCCTCCAGAAGGGCTGGAAGTACGAATTCCGCCCGACGGGCCAGAAACCGAAGCCCCGCTGGCCCTGGTCGAAAACCCCCCGAACCTGACGGCGTCACGCCTCGGCCGTACCTCGTGCGAGCCGGCCGGGTGTGTGCCGGGGCGCTCCCCGCGCTGGCCTTGGTCGAGGACCTCCCGAGCCTGACGGCGTCACCCCTCGCCCGCACCTCGTGCGAGCCGACCGGGTGTGTGCCGGGCCCTCCCCGCAGGGCGCCGAACGCAATCCCCTCGGCCCTCCGACCCCCCCCCGCCACGTTCGGCGTCCGAGGAGACGCCCCGGCGCGCGCCCGGCCCCGGCCGTCTGCGGGCCAGCACCCGCCGCGCTTCCGGCTGGGAGCCCGGCAGGGGAGCCGCATTGGCACCGGCCGCGCTTCCGGCTGGGAGCCCGGCAGGGGAGCCGCATTGGCACCGGCCGCGCTTCCGGCTGGGAGCCCGGCAGGGGAGCCGCATTGGCACCGGCCGCGCTTCCGGCTGGGAGCCCGGCAGGGGAGCCGCATTGGCACCGGCCGCGCTCCCGGCTAGGAGCCCGGTAGGGAGAGGACCGCCAGGCCTCCGCCGCCCTCCGCCCGGCGGAACTCCAGCCGTGCTCCGATCGCCGTCGCCTGCCCGACCGCGATCGTCAGGCCCAGCCCGTGGCCCTTGCCGCCGCCGCTGCGGAAGCGCTGCGGACCGTGTGCCAGGAGGTAGTCGGGGAAGCCGTCGCCGTGGTCCCGTACGGTCACCACCGGCCCGTCCACCGTCAGGACCACCGGCGGCCGGCCGTGCCGGTGGGCGTTGGCCACCAGGTTCCCCAACACCCGTTCCAGCCTGCGCCGGTCCGTCTCCACGTGGGCGTCCCGGACGATCACCACCTCGGTGTCCGTCCCCGATGCCCGCACCACCCGCCCGGCCAGCCGCCCCAGCTGGTGCAGGTCGGTCTCCACCACCTCGCTGCCCGAGTCCAGCCGGGAGATCTCCAGCAGGTCCTCCGTCAGCTGCCGCATCGTCCGTACCCGTTCGCGCACCAGCTCCGTCGGCCGACTCTCCGGCAACAGCTCCGACGCCGCCTGCAACCCCGTCAGCGGCGTGCGCAGCTCGTGCGCCACGTCCGCCGTGAACCGCCGCTCGCTCTCCAGCTTCGACTGCAGGCTCCCCGCCATGGTGTCCAGCGCCCCGGCCACCGTCGCCACCTCGTCCTGGTGCCGCGTGGGGTCCTTCGTCCGCGGGTCGTCCACCCGCGCGTCGAGGTCTCCCTGGGTGATCCGGCGCGCCACGGTCGCCGTCTGGTGCAGCCGCCGGGTCACGCGGGTCACCGCGAACGCGCCGACCAGCAGCGTTCCGCCGATCGCCAGCACGGACGAGCCGATGATCGCGTTGTCGAGCCCGCTGATCGTGCGCGCGCTCTGTCCGTAGTCGACGGCGGTCGCCAGCGCCCGGCCGTCCGCCGGCGCGGCCGCCCACATCATGGCGCGGCCCCGGCGGTCGGCCACGACCGTTCCCCGCTGCCCGCTGAGGGCGAGGGCCCGCAGCTCCGGCGGCAGCCCCTCGGGATCCAGCCCCGCGTCGCGCGGCAGGGCCTCGCCCGCCTCGTACGCGCGCGAGACGTCGTGCAGTTTGCCGAGCGCCTTCTCTCGCGCCGTGGCCACCGTCTGCCGGGTCACCTCCACGTGGACGAGCACGCCCAGCACGGCCGCCAGCGAGCAGCACATGACCACGATGAAGCACGCCGACTTCCATGTCAGCGTGGCCGTCCAGGCGGGCAGCTTCGGCCTCGACGGCGGCTTCGGCCCCGTCGCCGGCTTCGGCCCCGGCGGCGGTCTCATGGCCGGACCGGCGCGGGGCCGGGCCCGCGGCTCGCCGGGCCCTGCGGACCCGAGGGCACCCGTACGATCTGCTCGCGCGTCGGCAGCATGGTGAGCTGCTTCTCGTCCCAGGACCAGGCGGTGATCAGCTCGTAGCCGCGGTTCCCGCTGGGCACCCGCAGGACCACGTCGCGCCCGGCCAGTTCCACCGAGATGACGGTCTCCGTGGTCGCCATGATCCGGTTGAGCCGTCCGGCGGGGTCCGGGGTGTACACCCGTACGGACATCAACTTGTCGGGAAGCTCGATGCCGACGATCAGCTCGTCCTTGCCGTTGCCCGTGAGGTCCCGGTAGTACGGCGTCAGCACCGGGCACGCCGCAGCCTCCGCCTCCGCCTCGGCGTCCTCGTTCTTCCCGCAGGCCCGGATCGCTGCCGCGGTCTCGGGCGGCATCCCGTCGGCGCCGACGTCGCTGTTCGGGTGGGCCCGCAGCTCCGCCTGGACGAGGGCCACCGGGTCGACGCCGTGCACGTCCTGGTCGCGGACGGGCGGGATCCCCTGGACGTACTCGGGCGGAGCCCCACCCGGATCGGCGGGCGGTACGGACGCCCCGGCACGGTCGGGCCACAGGTGGACGGGCCCGCTCGCGGTCGGGGTGGCGCCGGCGCCGACCAGCCCGCCCGTGTCGCCGCAGCCCGCCAGCAGCGGAAGCAGGGCCAGGGCCGGCAGGGCGTGGAGCGTGCGATGCCTGTTCACAGCGTCCCGTGCCTTCCTGTCCGCGCCGGACGACGGCCGATCTCGTCAACCATATGCGGAGGTACGACCCTTTTGAGATGTCAGCCGTCCGTGCGCCCGCGGCGCAGCATCGCGAAGCCGAGCCCGGCGGCGCCGACGGCCGCGATCCCGCCGCCGGCCGCGAGCAGCAGCACGCCTTCGCCCGGACCGTCGGCCAGGGTACTCAGGCGCGGCGCGTCGGCGGGCCGGGAGGCGAGGTCGCGGCCCGTCGCCGGCTGCTGTGGAGCCGAGGCGGGGAGCACGTGTCCGCTGCGCGTACCGGTCTTGTGCCCGTCGCCCGCGACGGCGTGCCCGCCGCCCTGCGCGGCGTTGTCACCGACCCAGGAGGTCAGCCGCCCGGTGGAGTCCAGCGCGGCGTGCAGGTGCCCGGCCGCGGCGAAGTCGGTGATCCCGTCACGGCTGGTCAGCGTGGCCGCCTTGGCGCCGTCGGCGGTCAGGATCTCGGCCTGGTACGCGCCCTTGGCGGTGCGGTAGACCCTCGCCGTGGACTCGTCGTCCGCGAGGGACAGGCTCTTGACGAGGGTCCGCGACGGGGCCGCGGAGTGCGCGGACGAGGCGGCCGGCACCCCTTCGGCCAGCGCGGCGGCGGTGGGCAGCGCCAGCAGGCTTGCGGCACATGCGGTCACGGCGGAAGCGCGAACGAGGGTGCGGCGGCTGACGGTGCTCACGGGAAGCCCTTCGGTGCTGGTCAGGACCTGGCGCGTCCAGGTGGGACAAACCTAGGCGTCGGCCGTTGCGGCCGAGCCCCGGACGTGTAACAGCGAAGTCGCAACGTTCCGTCGGAGTCGTTACACAACCGAGGGATTGTGGTGCGGCGTTCCGGCTGCTCCCATGGACGGCGGGGGGTGAGGGCGATGCGCGGACTCAAGGTACTGCCGAGCGGCCGGCCCGGCCGCGGCCGGCTGTACGTCAACCTGCCCGACGGGCAGGCGGTTGCCTGGTACGACCGGCAGGCCAACCGGATCAGCGTGCTCGCGGACGACCACCGCGAGGCGATCCTGGCGGTGCTGCGCCCCTATCTGAGCGGGACCGTCTCGATCGGCCCGCCCCCGGTCCCCACGGCGGCCGATCTGCGGCGCCTCGTCCTCCAGCCGGACGCGGACCTGGCCCCGAACCGCCCGGGCGAGACCCTGCTGGGCGAGCTGGAACACGGCTCGGCGGGCACCCGCGCCCGGCACCGGCTGCGTCAGGACCTCGCCGCGCAGCAGCGGATGGGTGACGCCTTCGACGCCCTGGAGCCGGACGGCTGGCGGACCCTGCACTGCGTTCCGCTCCCGGGCCTGGGTCGCATCGACCACCTGCTCATCGGCCCGGCCGGGATCTTCTGCGTGCGTACGATCCCGGGCCGGCGCCAGCGCGCGGTGGTCGGCGACCTCCTGCTCACGGTGGGCCGCACGGAACCCCGCCCGGACCCCCGCTGGATCCGCCGCGCGGCGGCCGGCGCCTCCCTGGCCCTGACCGCCCGGGTCACCCCGGCCCTGGCCCTGGTCGACGCCTCCCGCATCGACAAGGCCCCCACGGTCCGCGACATCCGCATCCTCCATCCCCCCACGGCCACCCCGGACCTCACGGCATCCCCCACCACCCTCAAACCCCCAGAAATCGAAGCCCTCTTCACCCAGGCCCGCGACACAAGAACCTGGCTACCCACCCACACCCCCCACACGTAGGCCACCCGGGCCGCGCGATGCAGCTCGGACGGCGCCTCAGGCGCGCCCCACCGGGCCGCGCGATCCAGTTGGGCCGCACAGATTCAGCCTCGCCGGCGATCGAGGCGCGGGGTCTGGGGCGGAGCCCCGGTTTCGGGAAGGGGCGGGTAGGGGAGAGCGCCGCAGGCCCAGCCCCCGCACCCTCAGGCGGAGGACCGCTTCCGCGGCGTCGCCGCCTTCTTCGCGGCCGCACCCGTCTTCTTCGCGGAGCCGGACGCGGCCCCGGCCCCGGCCGAACTCGACTTCGCCGACGCCGACTTGCCCGTGGTCGCCTTCTTCTTCGTCGCGGCCGCCGCAGCAGTCTTCTTCGCCGAAGCCGCCGTGGACTTCTTCCCGCCCACCGCCTTCGGCGCAGCCGCAGCCGCACCACCAGCCCCCGCCCGCGCCTTGCGCCGCATCGGCGTCACCTCGGCCCCGGCCTCGGCCCCCGCACCCGCCTCCCCCCGAGACGCCTTCGCCGCCCGCACGCTCTTCTCCAGCGCCGCCATCAGGTCGATCACCTGCCCCCCGGCCGGCTCCCGCACGGCCTCCGCCGGCTCGAACCCGCCCCCCGCCTTCGCCGCGATCATCGCCTCGACGGCCTCCCGGTAGTCGTCGTGCAGCGAGGCCATTTCCACCTCGCCCAGCGTCGCCATCAGCGCGTCCGCCAGGTCGAGTTCGGCCTCCCGTACCGACACCGTGACCTCCGGCGCCACCCCTTCCGGCGCCCGGATCTCGTCCGGCCACAGCAGTCCGTGCATCGCGATCACGTCGTCGACGACCCGCAGCATGCCCAGCCGCTCCCGCCCCCGCAGCGCGTACTTGGCGATCGCGACCTTCCGGCTCCGCTTCAGCGCCTCCCTCAGGAGCGTGTACGGCTTCGCCGCCGTCGCCCCGTTCGCCGCGAGGTAGTACGCCGCGTCCATCTGCAGCGGATCGATCTCGTCGGCGGGTACGAACGACATGATCTCGATCGTCTTCGCGGTCGCCAGCGGCAGCTGCGCCAGGTCCTCGTCCGTGATCGGGATGACCGACCCGTCGGCCTCCTCGTACCCCTTGCCGATCTCGGCGCTCGGCACCTCCTCGCCGTCCAGCTCGCACACCTTGCGGTAGCGGATCCGCCCGCCGTCACCGAGGTGGATCTGGCGGAAGGAGATCGAGTGGCTCTCGGTGGCGTTCACGAGCTTGATCGGAATGCTGACCAGGCCGAAGGAGATCGCCCCGTTCCATATGGATCGCACGGTTCCTCCTGTTTCGTGGCAGTCTCATCGTATGACGCCGATCACCATGGTGGAGGGCCGTCGCATCTCGCTCAGCAATCTCGACAAGGTCCTGTACCCGGAGACCGGCTTCACCAAGGGCGAGGTGCTCCACTACTACGCAACCGTCGCGGGCCCGCTCCTCGCCCACGTCCACAACCGGCCGGTGTCCTTCCTGCGCTACCCCGACGGACCGGACGGCCAGCTCTTCTTCACCAAGAATCCGCCGCCCGGCACACCCACCTGGGTGAAGACCACCCCCGTGCCCCGCTCCGACGACCTCTCCGCCGAGCAGGTGGTCATCGCCGACCTGCCCTCCCTCATGTGGGCCGCCAACCTCGTCGTGGAGCTCCACACCCCCCAGTGGCCCGCCGGCAGCCCCGCCGTCGCCGACCGGATGGTCCTCGACCTCGACCCCGGCGCGCCCGCCACCGTCGTCGAGTGCTGCGCCGCCGCGCTCTGGCTGCGCGAACGGCTCGCCGCCGACGGCCTGCACGCCTACGCCAAGACCTCCGGCTCCAAGGGCATGCACCTGGCCGTGCCGCTGGAGCCGACCCCGTCCGAGCGGGTGTCGGCGTACGCGAAGCAGCTCGCCCAGGAGGCCGAGCGCGAGCTCCCCGACCTGGTCGTGCACCGCATGGCCAAGGCCCTGCGCCCCGGCAAGGTCTTCGTCGACCACAGCCAGAACGCCGCCGCCAAGACCACCGCTGCCCCCTACACCCTGCGCGCGCGAGCCCGGCCGACCGTGTCCGCGCCGGTGTCCTGGGAGGAGGTCGGGGCCTGCCGGACCCCCTCCGGGCTGGTCTTCCTCGCCGACGACATCGCGCCGCGGCTGGAGCGCGACGGGGACCTGTTCGCCCCGCTGACCGACCCGGACCGGGCCGGGAGACTGCCCGGGGGGCGGCCGTGATCCGCGTCGCGCTGGCCGCCGCCGTACGGACCCTGCCGCGCGCGGCGGGACTGGCGTACGAGCCGAAGTTCGACGGCCACCGGCTGGTGATCGTGCGCACGGCCGAGGACGTGGTCCTCCAGGCGCGCTCCGGCCGCATCGTGACCAGCGCCTTCCCCGACCTCGCCGCGGCCGCGCTGCAGTTGCCCGCCGCGACGGTCCTCGACGGCGAGGTGGTGGTCTGGCACGCCGGCCGCACGGACTTCGCCCTCGTCCAGCGGCGGGCGGCCGCCACGGCCGCGCGGGCCGCCGTACTCGCCCAGAGCCTGCCGGCCTCGTACGCCGCCTTCGACGTGCTGGAACTGGCCGGGCTCGACCTGCGCGCACGCCCGTACGAGCGCCGCCGGGCGCTCCTCGTCGACCTGCTCCTGCCGCTCGGGCCGCCGCTGCAGCCCGTGCCGATGACGACCGACCCGGAACTGGCCGCCACCTGGTACGAGACGCTGCCCGCCAGCGGGATCGAGGGCCTCGTCGTCAAACGGCTGGACCAGGCCTACCCGGCCGGGCGGCGGGGCTGGCAGAAGCTCCGGCACACGGACGTCCGGGACGCGGCGGTGGTCGGCTATACCGGGACCCCGCGCCGGCCGCTCGCCCTGGTGCTCGTCCTGCCGGTCGGGGACGAGACCCCGCTGGTGTCGAGCCCGCTGACGGCGGCGCTGCGCGCGGAGGTGGCGGCGGAGGTGGCCTCGCGCACGGTGACGGCCACGGCCACGCCGACGGCCCGGGCTCTCGCCACGGTGACGGCGATCGGCCTCGGGGAGGTCCCCTTCCGGCCGCTGGACCCACCGCTCACGGCGGAGGTCCGGCACACCTCGACCCGGCACCCGCCACCGGAGGTGCTCCGACTGCGGTCAGACCTCTGACCCGCGCGGGAGGCGCGGGCCAGAGGATCAGCGGAAACCGAAACCGAAACCGAAACCGGAAACCGGAAACTGGAAACTGAAACCGGAAACCGGAAACCGGAACCCGGAATACCGGACCGCTGGGTGTGCCGTGTCAGGAGTGCGCTCCACGCCCCGCGTCCGGGGGAGATCCCGGCTGCGGGTGCGGGCCCGGTCCTTCGGGCAGCTCGTACCCGGCCTCGCGTTCCTTCCTGACATCCTCGGGATGGCTGGAGGTCCTGGAGCCGAAGTTTCCGTAGCCCTGCATTTCGTGCGGCCTCAGGCCGCCCTCGGGGATCTCCACCGGATCCCGCTCCTCACGGACCTCGTAGACCGCGCCGCCGTTGGGCAGGTGCGGCTGTTCCTCCGTGGTGGGCGGCGGCGGTTCCTTCGCCCGCACCCGCTGGCCCAGCTTGAATCCGCCGAGCAGCAGGGCGACGACGACCAGTCCGACGAGCAGGAACCAGGCGATGTTGAGGAGGATCGCGTCCACACTCAGGATCGTGTCCATGCAGCCAAGTTTCGCGCACTTCATCCAGATATGCGCACTTCCGCCCGGATGTCGTGCGGCAGCCGGGGCACGCGCCGCCGGGGAAGTGCGGATCCAGGGGCGCGTCCAGGGCGGACCGAAGGGCGGATCCAGGCACACATCCGGAGCCGGATCCAGGCACGGACCCGAGGTGGATCCAAGGGGGTGTCCGGGGCGGATCCCGGAATGCCCCTACGGGGTGATGGGCCCGTCGGCATCCCGCAGTGCGCCCGCCTCGCGGGCTCCCAGCACGCCCAGGATCTCGGCGCAGATCGCCAGCGCGGTCTCGGCCGGGGTACGGGCGCCGAGGTCCAGCCCGATCGGCCCGTGCACGCGGGCCAACTGGGCCTCGCCCACCCCCGCGGAGACCAGCCCCTCCCGCCGCCGCGCCGTCGTGCGCCGCGACCCGAGCGCCCCGATGTACGGAACCCCCGCGGCCAGCGCGGCCCGCAGCGTCGGCACGTCGAACTCCTCGTCGTGGCTCAGCACGACCACGCACGCCGCGTCCCGGCGCGCCTCGATCAGCTCGGCTGCCTCCTCCCGGCCGGTGACCAGCGCGGCCTCCCAGCCCAGCAGCAGCGCCTGCCGCTCGATGATCTCGGCCAGCTCGCCGTTGCCGCCGATGACCACGAACGGCGCCGACGGGTACGCCTCGACCAGCACCAGCCCGGACTCCCCGTACAGCGCGTCCCGCCCGGGCCGCCGGACGGCCAGCAGCTCGCCGGCCCGCCGCCCGGCGTCGTCGTGCGGTACGTCGGTGGCCCGTACGACCTCACTGGAGGCGTGGTCGGCGGCCTCGTTCAGCCGGGTCACCAAGGCCACCCCGACCCCCTCGCCGAGCAGCTCCCACCACGCGGCCGGGATCGCCGAGAGCGGCTGGAGCAGCACCTCGGCCTGCCCGCCGCAGGTCAGCTTCGCCTCCACGGCCTCGGCCAGCCGCACGGACACCTCGCACACCCGCGCGGTGTCCCCGGGCCGCATGGCCCCGGCCTCGGCGATCAGCTCGGCGTCGAAGACCCCCCGGTACAGGGAGCCGACACACTCCCCCCGCGCGTCGACGAGCAGGGCCCCGGCCGGATCCCGCGGCCCGAACCCCTGCTCGGTCACGGGCCGGGCCAGACATCCCGACCGCCCCTCGGCCACCCACTGCCGCGCCGTCTCCACCAGCTCACGCATCTGTGCCGCCCCATCCACTCCGAGCTCACTCCCCGCAAAGCGCCAGGTCAACGGCACGATGCGGCCTCAGAACCACCCTAAGCACGCCCCTCACCCCTACCCACCCCCCAAACCCACAGACCCCGCCCCACCTCCCTCGTACAGACCACCGGAACCGCGGCGCCGGAGCACGGCGGGAACCGGCCGGAGGCTTCGCGGGCCCGCTGGACGGTTCCGCCTCGCAGGGGCGGCGGGCTCGGGCACCATGGGCGAGCAGCTTGATCAACGCCGCCCCCGTGCCCCCCCAAGGAGCCGCCGTGAGTGACCAGCCCCACCCCTCGCTCCGCGATCTGTTACTCGGCCGCCTCGCGGCGTCCGGGCTGACCCCCGCGGCGCAGCAGCTCGTGGCCGGGCTGCTGCCCGAGGCGCGGGCCAGGAGCGCCGGGCGGGCCGGGCCGCTGTACCTGCGCTCGATATCGGCCGCCGGCTGGCGCGGCATCGGACCGGCCGCGACGCTCGACCTCGAACCAGGCCCCGGCCTCACCATCGTCGCGGGCCGCAACGGGTCGGGAAAGTCGAGCTTCGCCGAGGCCGCCGAGATGGTGCTCACCGGAGACAACTTCCGCTGGCAGGACCGGACTCAGATCTGGAAGCAGGGCTGGCGCAACCTGCACGACCACACCGCTCCGCAGATATCCGTGCAGCTGTGCCTCGACGGCGACGGCGACGGCGATCCGCTGACCGTGCGCAGGAGTTGGCACGGGGACGGCCTGGAGGACTCCCGGACGGCCGTCCACCGGCCCGGCGGGCCCGAGCAGGACCCCCGCGAGGTCATCGACGCCGAAGACCTCTCCCTCTACCGGCCGTTCCTCTCGTACAGCGAGCTCGGTGCGATGATCAACGGGCGGATGAGCGCCCTGCACGACGCGCTCGCGCAGATCCTCGGTCTGGACCTGCTCAGCGACGCCGACAACGAAGCGCGCGCCCGCGCGAAGAAGCTCACCGACACGGTCGCGGGAGCCGGTGACCTGATCCGCGCCGTGACCGCCGAACTGTCGGAGTCGGACGACCCGCGGGCCGCCGAGGCCGTGGCGGCGCTCGGCGGACGCCGGCCCGACCTCGACCGGTTGCGCGCGCTGCTCAAGGGCCGGGTCGCGACGGACGGCGCCGAACTCGCCCGGCTGCGCCGCCTCGCCGGCCTCGAAGGCCCCGACCCGCGCGAGGCCGCGGGCGCGGTCGCCCGGCTCCGGGAGGCCGCGGCCGTTGCCGAGAACGCGCGTTTCACCACCGCCGAGGACGCCAGGCAGCTGATCGAACTGCTGGAGCGCGCCCAGGACCACCACCGCCGCCACCCGCAGTCCGCCGACTGCCCCGTGTGCGGCGCCGAAAGCCGCCTTGACGAGAGCTGGTCCGTGCGCGCCCGGGAACAGGTCGACCGGCTCCGGCGGGAGGCTGCCGAGGCACAGACCGCCCGTACGGGCCTGGAAGCCGCGGCGCGGGCCGTACGGGACCTCGTACAGCCGGCTCCGGGCTGGCTCCAGGGCGATGCCTCGCCGCTCGCCCCGCTCTGGGACGACTGGGCCGCCTGCCGGGACGTCACCGACCCGCGCGAACTCGCGGACCGGATCGAGCGCGCGGCGGCCACACTGGCCGACGCGTGCCGGCAGCAGAGCGACGAGGCCGCGGACCGGATCGCGGAGCAGGACGGCCGGTGGCAGCCCCTCGCCCTGCGCCTCGCCGAATGCCTGCGCGCCGCAGAGGCGACGGAGGCCGCCCGCCCGCTCATCAAGCAGATCAAGGACGTTCGTGCATGGCTGAGGAAGGTCACTGACGAACTGCGCGAGGAACGGCTGCGGCCCTTCGCCGACCAATCCCAGGGCATCTGGAAACTGCTGTGCGAGCGCAGCAGCGTCTCGCTCGGCTCGATCAGCCTCGCGGGCACCGCCACCGCGCGCAAGGTCGTGCTCGATGCCGCCGTGGACGCCGTCGAGGCGCCCGCGTTCGGCGTGATGAGCCAGGGCGAGCTCCACTCGCTCGCGCTCTCGCTGTTCCTCCCGCGCGCCACGCACCCCGACAGCCCCTTCGGCTTCCTGGTGATCGACGACCCCGTACAGTCCATGGACCCGGAGAAGGTCGAGGGACTCGCCCGCGTCCTCCACTTCTGCTCCCTGCGCCGCCAGGTGGTCGTCTTCACCCACGACACCCGGCTCCAGGCGGCCGTCCGCCAACTGCGCGCGCCCGTGACGGTCATGCAGGTCTCCCGGCAGACCGGCTCCGTCGTACGGGTCACCCGGACCGACGCCCCGGTCTCCCCCGCGCTGGACTAGGCCCGCCCCGCGGCGGGCGACCGCAACCTGCCGCAGGACGTCGCCGACCGGGTGCTGCCCCGGACGTGCCGGGGCGCGCTGGAAGCCGCGTACGCCCTCGGTCTCCTCGGCACGGTCGTGATGGTTGCGTACGGGCTGCGGGAGCCGGCCGGGCACGACAGGACCTGCTGCTGGGAGGAGAACGTCACCCCCGAGTGGATGGCGAAGACGATGGGCTTCCAGGTCCCGGAGACGGCCACAGACCGGCGGGCCGGGCTGCGCCCCGATGGACATCTCCTCGACGACCATCGCCGACAACCGCGCAGGCCTTATGGGCGGCGGCATCGCCAATTACGGCAGCAGCACGCTGACGAAGACAGTGGTGCGGCACAACAGCGCGCTCAACGGCGGCGGCATCTGGCAGGCGCCGTCCCCCAGCGTCCTGAACCTCGTCAACAGCAAGATCATCGACAACACGCCCAACAACTGCCGCCCTGTCGGGGCGGTCCCCAGCTGTACCTCCTGACCACGGAGCGGGGCACACCACCGGTGCGGCCCTCGGTGATCGGTTTGGGCCCCTGGAGTTGTGTCCAGGGGCCCCGCCGTATTCAGGCTCGCACCGTGGCGGGGGCTCTTGGCCCGTACGGAGTGCCGGCAGCTCCTCAGGTGGCCTGGGCTCGCTCTGCGGCGAGTGCGTGCGCGAGACCGTCACGCGCGCTGTCGAGCGCGGCAAGCATCTGCATCCGCGTCTGTTCGAAGTGAGGATCGACCTCGACGCCGAGGTCGTGTCGCAGAGCGACGCGGAAGAGGTACACCCCATCGGACAGAGGGCCGCCGAACCATCTCTTGGCCCGCAGGTGTGCCACGTCGAGCCGGGGACTGATCGGCAGCTGTTTGACGACCGAGTACCCGACTCCGAGTGACCTGTTGAGGGCCGAGGCTATGCGCAACACATCATTGGCCAAGGCCATCTGCGCTTGGGAGTACTGCTCGGCCCAGGCTTCCTTGGCGGCGTCGAGGAGCGCCGGGTCGACGCTCTCACCGTGTTCGGCAGCTTCGACAGCGTCTCGGGCGGCGACGCGGTAAGCGCGGGCTGCGGTGTTCAGATGGGCGTAGAGGTCGCGCTTGGCCTGCAGCGCTTGCTCGGCGCGCTCCTCCTCTCGTTCACGGTCGGCACGCCGGTTCTGTTCCGCCGCTTGGGCGCGGCTGGCGCGCTGGCTGAGCGCTGCCCCGCCCAGAGTTCCGCCCAGCGCTCCTCCGACGCTGATGAGTGCAACGGCAAGCGTGGTCACATCCACGAGATCCCCCAGGTCGTCCATTCGTCCCGCCCGCCGCCGGCGGTCTGTGACGGCGGATGGCACCTCAGTCGGTCTCGTGCCCCACCCTTGGGCACGTCTTCCGAGACCAGGACGCGAGCGTACAAGTGGCGCCACTCGACTCCGAGGCGCATCGTCACCTGTGGGAGTGATCCAAGATCCTGTCCACGAACAGTCCACGGGCGCCGACATGCGGCTGCACAGCACGGCAGTTGGCTGCGCATACGCGAAGACCCCGTCTCAGCGAAGGCGCTGATGGCGGGGTCTTTGGGCACTTCCTGCGAAGTGCCCCCGGCAGGATTCGAAGCTGCGCACACGGCTCCGGAGGCCGGACCGCACCCAGATATTTGCCCAGGTTAGACGCAATACCAGTGACTTAAGGATCTCGGCTGGTAGGGTGTTGGCCAGGAGGTGTCTGGATGCCACGCCCTGGACAGGTCAAGCCGGAGACGGACGAGCGGTTGTCGGATCGGATCGCGATCGGACTGCTGACGCGGACGTTCCCGCCGGAGCTGGTGGACCGGGTCGTGGAGGAATCCGGGAAGGCCGGGCAGCGCAACCGGCTGCTGCCTCCACGGGTGGTCGTCTACTTCGTGCTGGCGATGTGCTTGTTCTCCGGTCAGGGCTACGAAGAGGTCGCACGGCTGCTCACTCAGGGTCTGGCCTGGGCCAAGCACTGGTCGGGTTCGTGGCAGGTGCCTACGCCCGGTGCGGTTTCCCGGGCCCGGGCCAGGCTCGGGCCCGAGCCGCTCAAGGCTCTCTTCGAGCAGTCCGCCGGGCCTGTGGCGACCGAGTCCACTCCCGGTGCGTGGTACGGGTGTTGGCGTCTGATGGCGGTCGACGGGACCACGTTCGACGTGCCGGACAGTGAGGAGAACGACGCCCGGTTCGGTCGTCCCGCCACCCACCGGGGCGAGCGGACCGCGTTCCCGCAGGTGCGGGTGGTGGCGCTGGCGGAGTGCGGCACGCACGCCATCACCCGCGCGGCTCTGGGGCCGTTCACCACCGCGGAGTCCGTGATCGCGCGGGAGCTGTTCGACGCCCTTGGACCGGATGACCTGCTGATGGCCGACCGGGGCTTCGCCGGGCTGGAGCAGTGGCGAGCGGCATCGGCCGGCGGTGCGGACCTGCTCTGGCGCATCAAGTCCAACGCCGTCCTGCCCGTGCGGCGCGAGCTCCCCGACGGGTCCTACCTCTCCGACATCGTGGCGGCCAAGGACCACCGCAAACGCACCGATCCCACCGTGGTGCGGGTCATCGAGTACACCCTGGACGACCCCGGACGCCCGCAGCACGACGCCCCGTACCGGCTGATCACCACCATCCTCGACCACGAAGCCGCACCCGCGGCGGAGTTGGCGGCCCTCTACAACGAGCGATGGGAGATCGAGACCACACTGGACGAGCTGAAGACCCACCAACGCGGCCCCGCCCAGGTCCTGCGCTCCCGATCGCCCGACGGCGTCGAACAGGAGGTCTGGGCCCACCTCCTCGTCCATCACGCGATCCGCCAGCTCATGCACACCGCCGCCCGGGACACCGACACCGATACCGACCGGCTTTCCTTCACCCGCACCCTCCGCCTCGCCCGACGCCAGGTCACCGCGCAGGCGGCCTTTTCCCCCTGACCGCCTGGCCACAGCCCTCACCGACGGGATACGAGAGATAGCCCGTCACCTCCTGCCACCGCGACGACAGCGGTCGAACGCCCGCGTCGTCAAACGCAAGATGTCCAACTTCGGCGTCAAGCGCACCGCACACCGGCTCTGGCCACAGCCGACACTCGACCCAGCCCGAGCCGTGGCCATCGCCCCACACCACAAAACGGCCCCGACCAACCCACCGAAGACCCCAGGCACCCCGGACCCTTAAATCACTGGTATTGAGGTTAGACGCGTAGTTGATGAGTTGTCAGGCTTGCCGTCCCATGCATGCCCCACGACTTGGAAATGTGCTGTATGTCCTGCAATGTGCAGTGTCAGACCTTGATGACGGCGATCCGGCCGCCGCACAGCGCGGTGAGGTCGTCCGGGTCGGAGGTGAGCGCGGTGACGGGGCCGGGTGAGGTGAGAGCTGGGGTGCACCCTGCGAAGGGTGCGTCTACGGCCGGAAAGAAGTCCTGAACAAGAAGATCGAGCGGGAGCGGGGGTGGGGGCACTCGGGACATGGGAACAGGGAAGACCGCCGGGCGGGGGCGAACGGCTGTTCTGTAGGAGTCGCTGCTCGAACACTCTGCGTCACTGGCGTCCGGGGCGGGCTGTCCGAGCTCCCGGGGGCGACTCCTCGGCGGCGCTCGTGGGCGAGCGTGGGCCCCAGTGGCTGAGGCCCCGGCGCGCGATGGCTTCCCCGCCGTCCCCGCGCCGCCGATGTGGACGTCAGAAGTGAGCAAGCGAGCTAACGTCTAAGTAAGATTCAATCTACGTAATATCGAATCTATGTTTTATAGATGCTGGGGATGGGGCGCTGATGGAGTTCAAGGGCAGGTCTGCTGATCTGGATCAGCTGGCTCGGCAGCTGGGCCTGGTGGTCGGCGGTACGGGCGCCACCCGTGGTCAGGCTGTGATCGTGACGGGGCGGCGCCGGGTGGGCAAGTCTCGTCTGGTCCAGGAGTTCTGCGACCGTTCCGGGCTTCCGTACGTGGTCTTCCAGGCGACCCGGGGACGCAACGCCGTGGCCGAGCGGGCGGACTTCGCCGCGACGCTGGCGCATTCCCCTCTTCCCGGGGCTGAGCTGGTGGCCGGGCTGCAGGCCGCCGACTGGAACCAGGCACTGCGTTCCCTCGCAGTCGCGATTCCGGACGATGCACCGAGCATTGCGGTGGTCGACGAGGTGCCGTGGCTGGTCGAACAGGACGGGGAGTTCGAGGGGGCGCTGCAGACGGTCTGGGACCGGCACTTGTCCGCCAAGCCCGTCCTGTTGATCCTGGTCGGCAGTGACATGTCGGTGATGGAGGCGCTGCAGTCCTATGGCCGCCCGTTCTTCGGCCGGGCGGCCAAGATGACCGTACAGCCGCTGCATCTGGCCGATGTGCAGGCGATGACCGGCCTTGACGCGGCGGAAGCGGTGGACGCGCTGCTGATCACCGGAGGGTTCCCGGAGATCGTTCAGTCCTGGCGGCCGGGGATGGGCCGCCGAGACTTTCTGCGCGAGGCTGTGTCCAACCCGCTTGCCCCGCTGTTGGTGGCGGGCGAACTGTCGCTGCTGGGGGAGTTTCCCGAGGCGTCCCACTCGCGCGCGATCCTGGAAGCGGTCGGCAGTGGCGAGCGGACCTTCTCCACCATTGCCGCACAAGCCGGTGGTGGCGGCGCACTGCCCTCGGGCACGCTGTCTCCGCTGCTGAACACGCTGCTGGCCAAGCGAGTCCTGGCCGCTGACCTGCCGCTCTCGGTCAAGGCGGACAGCAAGAACAAGCGCTATCGCATCGCTGATCCGTACCTGCGGTTCTGGCTGGCTTTCCTGCAACGCGGGATCCCGCTCATCGAGCGCGGTCGTGGTGATCTGGCGCTGGAGCGCATCGAGCGGTCGTGGACGACATGGCGGGGCCGGGCCGTCGAGCCGGTCGTCCGCGAGTCGCTGCTGCGGTTGCTGCCCGACGAGATGTGGCCGCAGACGGAGGCGGTCGGGGGCTGGTGGAACCGCCAGAACAACCCGGAGATCGACCTGATCGGAGCCGACCGCGAACCCGTCGCAGGGCAGGTTCACTTCATCGGCTCGGTGAAGTGGTTGGAGTCGCAGCCGTTCGGCCGGCGTGAGTACGACGCCCTGGTGCGGGACATGCTCGCCGTGCCCGGCGCCGAGCCGGGCACGGCGCTGGTTGCGGTGTCCCGTTGCGGTGTTGAGGACGATCTGCCTCTTGCGGCGCATTGGGGTCCGGAGGACCTTGTTCGTGCCTGGCGGTAGTCAGGGAACCGCCAGGGTGGTCATGGTGATGTACCTGCCTCGGGCGCCCAGTGGCAGTAGGGATTGACCGTCCTCTGAGAACCTTCCGGGCATCGAAGCCCATACGCGCGGCGGTGTACGCGCTGTCCAGCGCTGAGGCCGGCTCCACCACCCGGGATCAGCGCCGTTCGCGTGACGCCGCCTGTCCGAGGGTGCCGGTGCCCGGTCTACGCGACGCCGGGTGACTGGCGCCTGTCCCATACGGCGGTGAGGGCGGCGACCGGGTCAGGGGCGCAGCGCGCGCAGGGGAGGAGCCGGGACGTCGCCAAGCTGCGGTGATCCTCGAAATGCTGCCAGGTTCACCCCTGCGGGGTGGCCGGGCGGGGCTAGGCTGGCCGGGTGAACGCGCGTACCGCCCTGGCGAAATGGCTCGGCACCCTGGATTCCGAGGGACTGACCGTCCTGTTGGAAGAGCGGGATCTGCCGCTCGCCGCCGAGCACCGGCGGATCACCACACTCCGCGAACTGGCCGAACACCTACTCACCGACGAGTCGGTGGCCCACGGCCTGATGGCGGGCACCGCGGGCGAACTGGAACTGCTGGCTTCCATCGCCGCCCTGGCGTTGGAGCGGCACGGACCCGTGGCCGGCGGCGAGGCCGAGGACGGGCCCCGTTATCCCTGGCAGCAGCACCGGCCCGTGGCGCCGGTGGAGCCCGCCGAACGGCTGGTGGCCGAGCGGGACGTACTGGCTTGGTTCGAGCCGGGGGCGGAGCGGCGGCGGGCGGAGCACACGCTCGCCCGACTGCGGGAGCGCGCGCTGTTGCTCCCCGCGCCCAAGGGGAAACTGGCGCTGCCGCCGCTGCTGCACGTCCGGGCGGCCGGATTCGACGGCTACGGGCGCACCGCCGACCGGCTGCTGACCTCCGCCTACAACGCCCCCGAGGTCAAGCGGATCGCCGCAACCCTCTTCGGCGAGGGCGCGGCCCGTACGCGTGACCAGGCGCAGGAGCTGATCACCACCATGCTCGCCGACCCCGACCTGGTGCGGCCTCTCGTGGCGGACGCCCCGGCCCGGGCTCAGGAACTGCTGGACCACCTGGTGCCCGGCCCGCCGCTGCTGCGCACCCACTGCTTCGTCAGCCGGTACGGAGCGCAGTACGCGGCTCCGGACTCCAAGTACGTCTTCCGGGAGGGCGGCAGCGGCGACGAGGGCACCGACTGGCTGGCCGCACGCGGGCTGCTGGTCCCCGTCGGGCTCGACCTCGTGGAGCTTCCGTACGAGGTCGCCCGTGCGCTCCGCGATGAGGGCGCGGCACCCAGCCCCCGGCTGGAGGCGGAGCCGCTCACCGCCACCGCGCCGCTGCCGCCCGGATGGGAGGGCGAGGGCGGCACGGCCGCCGCGGCGGCCGCCTGGCGGGCCGAACTGGTCCTGCGGGCGCTGGCCGCCCAGCCGGTCGCGATCCGCAAGACGGGCGGGATCGCCGTACGCGACACCCGGCGGCTGGCCAAGGCGGCCGGGGCGGACGAGGCCGACACCCGGCTGTGGCTCGACCTCGCCGTGAACGCCGGGCTCGCCGCACCCCAGGACGAGGAGCCGGCCCCCGCCGCCCGGGGCCGGAACTCCCAGGCTCCCAAGCCCTCGGCCCGGCTGCTGCCCAGCGACCGCTACGACGCCTGGGCCGCCGCACCGCCCGCGGGCAAACTGCTGCCGCTGCTGGCCGCCTGGGCGGTGGTCCCCGAGGTCCTCAGCCACTGGCCGGACCCGGACGAGACCCCCGTCGCGCTGATCAGCCCGCAGGACGAGGAGGCGGTCACCCTGCGCACCGGGGTACTGCGGGCGCTGGCCACGCTCCCCGACGGACAAGGCCTCACCGGGGAGGCGCACGGACATGCCGAACTCCTCGCTCTGGCCGCATGGTTCCGGCCCGCCCTGCGCGCCCACCTGGCCGGAGACGGCACCGGAACACTGACCGGCGCGGACGAACCGCTCGACCGGCTGGCCGCCACCCTGGAGGAGGCGGCCCTGCTCGGCGTGGTCGCCCACGGTGCCCTCACCCCAGTCGGGCGGGCCCTGTGCCGCCTGCTGGAGGTGGGCGCCGCCCACCACTACCCCGCCGTGCCCGGAGCGGGCGCCGACCCGGCCGCCCGCGGCTCCGAGGACCTGGGCGAGGACCTCACCACCCGCCCCGCCCTGGCCCAGGCCGTGACCGCGCTGCGCGAGGCGCTGTACGCCACCCTGCCCGCACCCAGCGGCACGGCCCGGTTCCAGAGCGACCTGACCGCCACCGTCACCGGCGCGCCCGCGCCCGCCCTCGCCGACCTGCTCTCCGCCGTCGGCGACATCGAATCCGAGGGCCACGCGGTGGTCTGGCGGATCACCGCGGCTTCCGTACGCCGGGCCCTGGACTCCGGCTGGAGTGCCGACGAACTCCTCGACCGCCTCACCGCCGCGAGCAAGCGCGGCACACTGCTGCCGCAGCCGTTGGCCTACACGATCAAGGACACCGCCCGCACCCACGGACAACTCAAGGTGGTCCGCTCGGCCTGCTGCATCCGCTCGGACGACACCGGCCTGATCGCCGAGGTGGCCCAGGCCCGCGGCCTGGCCAAGCTCCGCCTGCGCCGGATCGCCCCCACCGTCCTGATCTCCACAGCCCCGCCGGAGGAGACGTTGTCAGCCCTCCGCACGGCCGGCTACGCCCCCACCCAAGAGGCCGAGACCGGCACCACCGTCCTCGACCGCGCCCCCACCGACCGCGCGCCGAGCCTCCTGCCCACCCTGGACCAGGCTCACCCCGTGTACGGCAGTCCGGTCCGCGGCGTCCCGGCGAGCGCCCGCGCGCTGGCCTGCGCACTCACCTCGGCCGGCTAGGACGCGTGGGTCAGACCTCGATGACGGGTGACCCGACCGCCGCACAGCGCCGTCAGGCCTTCCGGAGCGGAGGTGAGCACGGTGACAGGGTCGGGCGAGTCGAGGGGCGGTGGCGCAGGGCATGGCATCGATGGCGTGTATTCGCGCGTCGCGCCCCGCTCGCCGTCCCGGATTCCGCCGATGGGAACGGGCGGCCGTGCCGCGTCGCTAGGCTGCCGGGATGAACACCGCCACGCCACTTCTCCTTGATATGGACTCGTTCCTCGCCCGGGCCGAAGAGCGAGGCACCCCGCTGGACGTGCGGGCGGCGGAGGCCGTCCTCGGTCTACTCGCGCTGGGCGAGGCACGCCGCCGGACCGGCCTGCCCGAGCCCACCGAGGAGCTGGCGGAGGAACTGCTGCACATCCTGCTCCCGCTGTACGTCAGCGCCACCGAGGAAGAACTGCCGGGCTTCGTCGCCGCGCTGGTCGCACTTGTCGACCACACCCACGAGGTCGGCCGCCTCAATGCCAAGCGGCAGGCGAAGCTCGTGACCCGGGTGCACGAGCTGGCCGAGGGCTTCACCCAGGCGATGACGAGCCCCCGCCGCCTCACCTGGCCGCGGCTGTACGGAAACCTGTTGCGCGCCGCGGGCGTGGACGCCACCGATCCCCGGGCTGTGCGCGCCTGGCTGGAGGCGTTCGCCGCGCGCCCGCAGGCCGAGCGGAACGCCGCGCTCGGCTTCGCCTCCTCCTCTCCGAACGGACCGCTCGCCGAAGCGGCATACGCGCAGGCGCTGTGCGCGGAACGCTCCCGGCAGGCCCGTCCGCTGCTCGCCGCACGGCTGGAGGCCGTGGCGCTGGCCGAGCGGGTGCGACCCCGCCCCGGCGAGGGCCTGCTGGTCGCCGATGCCCCGGCAGGCAAGCCGGACGACGAGAGGGACGACTGGTACGAGGCGCAGGCAGCGGTGCTCACGGATCGCTGGACGGCAGCCGGGCTCGACGCCCTGCTGCGCGGACCCTTCGCGCACCTGGCGCCGGGCGGCGGCAGCGCTCCCACCCCTCTCCTCGCCCTCGTCCAGGCCATGGTCGGCCAGCACCTGGAGATGAATGGCGACGCCTTCGCGCCGCTGCCCCCGGCCCCGTTGCCGGACTCCCCGGAGGAGCAGGCCGCGCTGCTGCGTTCCGCCCCGCTGCCCCAGCTCCTGGCGCGAGCCGCCGCCGATCCGCAGGGCGCGGACGAGCGAACGCGCGAACTGGCGCTGGCGAGCGGCTTCCTGGTGCGGGAGCAGGGCGGCGCGCTCAGCGCGGGGCCATCGGCCGAGGCCTGGCGTGAGGGTGGCCCCGCCGAGCTGACCGGACTGGCCCTGAACCTGCTCGGCGTCCTGCTGACACAGCCGGCCGAGGAGGAAGAGACCGCGGAGGAGTACGACGGCGAGCACCTGCTCACCCTCTACCTCCTGTGCGAGCAAGCGGGGATGGCGCAGTCCGTGGCCCGCGTGGCCGCCCTGAGCGACATGTGGTGCGTGCCGCCGGGCTACGAGAGCGACCCCGACGTGTCCGTCCCGGCCACCGGAGAGTACGAACTGCCCGACCCCCAGGCCCTGTCCGCGGTCCTGGGACTCCCGGCACTCACCGCGTCCGACCGTACGGATCTGATCCCGTCCGCTGCCCGCCTCGTGCGCCTGATGGACCGCCTGGCCGCTCTGGGTGTCACCGAACGGACCGGAGACGCACTCAGCCTCACCCCACTCGGCTCCGCCCTGCTCCGCGACGCCCTCCTCCTGGGCCTCGGAGGCGAGGCCGCCGATGTCTTCCCCACTCGGGAGCAGATGCTCTCCTGGGACGCGGAACGGCTCGTCGCGGCAGCCCAGTGGTGGCCGAAGCGGGCCGCCCGGCCGGCCGTCGGCGACTGGCTGGACGCGCAGGGCACCGACGGATGGACCCCTCTGTTCGAGGCGATCTCCGCCGCCTGCCCCGAGGACGAGCCCGCGAGGCGGCGAGCGCTGCTCGCCGCCCTTGACGCGACGGCCGTGCCCGACGAGGCCCTGTACGCACTGCTGGCCGACCCGGTCCTGGGGGGCTGGGCCGAACACGCCCTGCACGCACGCGGCCAGGCGCCCGACCCCTCAGCCGTTCCGCTGTCGGCCCGCGCGGTGTACCTGCTCGACGCGCTCGAAGCCGTACGGAGCGCCGCATCCCTCGACCACCGCATGACGGCGGCTCCGAACGAGGAGGAGCCCGAGCTGTTCGCCGAAGTCCACGCCGTCTTCGACAAGGCCGCGGCAGCCTGGCTCAGCGGCGGCCCGGCCCTGGTCACCGCCCTCACGGCGGCGGACCCGTATACGTCCGCCTTCCTGGCAGGGCAGCTCTCACACCACCCCGACCGTGCCACCGCCGAACAGGCCCGTCGCGCCTGGCGGGCCTTCCAGACCAGCGGTACGACCCGCTCCCCGGGCAGGAAGAAGCCCGCCAAGCGCGCGGGCGGGAAACGCAAGCGGCGCTGACCGCCGTGAACACCGGGCCGGGGCCACGCGGAGCCGGGGCCCGCGCCCGCCCGGCTCCTGTCCCCGGGCCGCCCGTTCAGCGCACCTGCGTGACGAACGCCCGCCAGGCGCCGGCCCCGAACCCGATCACAGGCCCGGCGGGCCGCTTGCTGTCGCGGACGGGGACGACGCCGGGGACGTTGTCGGCGACCTCGACGCAGTCGCCTTGCCCTCCGCTGTAGCTGCTCGTGCGCCATATCGCGGTCTTGTGGACCCCGGTCGTCGAGCGGACCTCGTTGCTCATGCTCTGTGCTCCTTGGCAACACGCTGGATCAGCGCGAGTGACTCCGTAGGCGGCAATGCTGCCATGCGGGCGTCATCGAAGAGCCCTCGGTAGCAGGCGACTTCCTGCTCTCGCTCCATCCAGATGTTGCCAGTGGGGGCCTCGGTGAGTACGAGGTCGAGCGACGACAGTTGCGGGAAGCTGAGCAGCACGTACGGGCCGAACATGCCCGAGTGGGCGCCGCGTGTGAACGGCAGCACCTGAACGGTGATGTTGGGTCGCTCGGCCATGGTCAGTAGGTGCTTCAACTGTGCGTGCATGATGTCCGGCCCGCCGACTTGTTGGCGCAGCACTCCTTCAGCAAGTACTGCCCAGAACTCCATGGGTTCCGCACCCGCCAACCGTTCCTGCCTGGCAAGTCGTACCTGGACGAACCGGTCGATCTCCTCAGCCGTCTGCCAGGCGCGCGATGCCACAGTTACGGCCCGCCCGTACTCCGGAGTCTGGAGGAGTCCGGGCACCATCTGCACCTGGTAAGTGCGGATGCTGTCGCAGATCGACTCCATCTCGATCTGGTCGCGGTACGCGTCACTGAGAACGGAGGCGTACTCATGCCACCACCCTTCACGCCGTCGTCTGTTCGCCCTCAAGGCAAGGGAAGTCAGGCGCTCCCGCGACTCCGTGTCCATCACCCCATATGCCTCCATGAGCGCGATGAGATCAGGTGTGCGGACTGGGACATGGCCGTTCTCGATGCGGCTGATCTTTCCCTTTGTGCAGTCCAGCACCTCGGCAGCAGCCGCAGTGGTGAGGCCTGCGGCCTCTCGGGACCGGCGTAGTTCGTCGCCGAGTTGGCGACCCAGGACCGTGGAGGGCATCACGTTTGGCATAGGCAACTCCCTATCAGAGCAGGGGGCTTGCGGACTCGCGAATTCCCGTATGGGTGAATTAAGAGCCAGCAATCCATTCAACGTTGCGCGGATACCTGTTCTGCGGGCACTCTCCTGGTGTCGGTACCTGAGCCCCCGCTTGTCCGGGGGTTCCGACCCTCTGGAGCTGCCATGGCTGCACTGATCGACGTCTCTTTCCGGCTCTCACGCCGACCCCGCAGCGCGCCAAGGGCCCGCGCGGCACTGCACGCCCTACTCGGGGACTGGGGCGCGGGGGACGACCTCCTCCAGACCGCCGAACTCGTCCTCTCCGAACTCGTGACCAACGCCCTCCGCGCACCCGCACCCAGCGACCGCCAGGTCGGCGTACGGATCGCGCACTCCTCGACGGACGGGCTGCTGCGCCTGGAAGTGAGCGACGCCGGATCCGGCCGGCCGGAACTCCGCCACCCCGCCACGGACGACGAACGCGGCCGGGGGCTACGGCTCGTGGACGCCCTCAGCCACCGCTGGGGCGTCACCGCACGCGCGGGCGGCATCGGCAAGACGGTCTGGTCGGAGCTGAAGGCCCCCGACCTCCTCCCCACCCCGTCAACGAGGGAGGTCGCGGCGGTCACGGTCAGCTCCGGCCAACAGATCCGCGTTTGGGGTGCGTGGCGCGCGGTCCGCAGCGTGCGAACGGCGCGCCACGCCACCGGCGGCCTGACGGTCGTCCTCGCCCTGGACGAAGGCCCGCCGCTGCGCTTGCCCGCTGCGGAACCGCTGTCCGTACGAGGGCTGCCGTAAGGTGAAACGCGCCGTGCGAGTGCCGAGTGCGATGTACACCCAGGCCCCGCACTCACTCCCCGCAGGCAAGGAGGCGACACCGTGGCGGACCCGGTCCACCACCCCATCCCCGTCCGCCGCGGACACCTGCGCGACGCCGCCGAGCAGATCGAGCAGGCCACCGGCATGCGCGTGGAGATCATCGGGGGCATTCTCATGATGTCCCCGAGCCCGAGCGGCAAGCACGCCGGGACCGTCATCGACCTGCGCGACGCCATTCGTCCGAGCCTTTCCGCCGCGTACGAGGCGTACGAGAACGTGTCCGTCCCGATGCCCGACGATCCGGACGACTACGCGACCCCGGACCTGACCATCGGTCCCCGCGCCTTCAAGGAGGACGACGGCTGGCTCCTGGAGGCGGACGCGATCGCCCTCGCGGTAGAGGTCATCTCGCCCAGCGAGCGGCTGAGGGGGATCAACGAGAAGACCGCGTGGTACGCGGCGGCACGTGTCGCCCGCCTGTTGCAGATCGACCCGCGCACGGGCACGTGGTCCCTGTTCACCCGTCCGGGAGAAGGCGAGTACAAGGGCGTCGTCCACGGAAAGTACGGCGAACCGGTCCCGCTGCCCGACGACCTCGGCGGCGACCTGCCCACTTCGGGCCTTCCCCTGTACGGAACGCCGCCCGGCTCTTGAGACGCCGAGGGCGCCACGGACAGCAGTTCACAGCGCCCTCACCCATCCCAGAGGTCAGCCGAGAACCTTGGCGATCGCGAGAGCGATCCGCTCGATCCAGTCGATCGCGTCCGTCACGTCGGCGTCGGAGATCGGGCGCCGCCGCTTGAGGTCGCCGTCCAGCAGGTCCGCGTCATGGGCGATCTTGTTGCGGCGGTCGGTGATGGAGACGTACTGCTTCTTCAGCGTCTGGTCCGTCATCCCCGTGCGGCCGTGGTTCCACTCGTTGAGCTGGACCGCGGCCTTGCCCCAGATGTTCTCCTCCGTGACCAGCTTCAGCGCCTCGCTGATCTTGCGCGGGTTCTGGAGGGAGGCGTTGGCCCACTTCGCCTTGACGTGCTCGGATACGGCGTCGGCGAGCGTGGTGGTACCCCGTCGGACCTCCTCGACCTTCTCCAGCGGCAGCTCGAACTTCGTCAGCTGGTACGGCATTCCAGGACTGTCCGCTGCGGCGAGGTCGGCCACCCGGCGGTACAGCTCCTCGTGGAACCAGTGGTCGATGGCGCTGACCGCCTGCACCCACGCGGCACGGTAGAAGTCACCGATGTCGAAGACGGGGGACTGGAAGGCAGCCAGGCTCTGGCCGGCGAGGACCATCTTCCGGGCGTACTCGATGTTGGTCTTGAACGCCTGGAACTCGCGCGTCTGCGGATGCGGAACTGCCATGGGATGCCCCCGTCTCGCTGATTGATCGAGATCAAGACTTCCGGCGGGACGGGGGCGGGTCAACTCAGTTGCGGGTTAAGCGCCTTCCCCTGGCTGGATCTCGTCAGTGTCGACCGAGATCTCGCCACCGAGCGCCTCCGCGATCGCGGCGAACTCGCTGAGCGCGGCCTGCAAGTCCTCCACGATCTCCTGCGCGATCACCTCGGGCGGCAGCAGGCTGTCGGCGTCGTCGAGGGCCGGGTCCTTCATCCAGGTGATGTCGAGGTTCACCTTGTCGCGGGCGATGAGTTCGTCGTACTCGAAGCACTTGAAGCGCTCGGTCTCGACGCGCTCGCTTCGGTCCTTGCCCGGCAGGTAGGCCTCGACGAACTCCTCCAGGGCAGCGCGAGTGAGCGGGTGCTGCTTGAGGGTGAAGTGCTTGGCGGTGCGGAAGTCGTAGACCCAGAGCTTCGAGGTGTTGTGCGCTCCTCCGCTACGCGGGGGCTTCTTCTCGAAGAACAGGACGTTGGCCTTTACGCCGCCCGCGTAGAAGATGCCGGTGGGCAGACGAAGGATCGTGTGCAGATCGAAGTCTTCGAGCAGGCGACGTCGGATCTTCTCGCCGGCGCCACCCTCGAAGAGCACGTTGTCGGGGAGAACAACCGCCGCGCGGCCATTCATCTCCATCAGCGACATGATGTGCTGGAGGAAGTTCAGCTGCTTGTTGGTGGTGGTGGCGCGGAAGTCATCTCGGTCGTAGGAGATGTCCTGCTTGTCGGCCTTGCCGTCGGTGCCGACGATGGTGATCGCGGACTTCTTGCCGAAGGGCGGGTTCGCGAGGACCAGGGAAGCGTGCTGCTTGGGCTGTTCGGCGAGCGCGTCCCCCTCGGTGATGAGTGACTTGCCGTCAGCGTCCCCGATGCCGTGCAGCAGCATGTTCATCGCGGCGAGGCGAGCGGTACCGGTGACCAGCTCGTTGCCCCAGATCTTGCCGTCCCCGAGCGCGAGCCGCTCCTCGCGGGAGAGGTTCTGCATGTGGTGCTTGCGGATGTAGGCGTGCGCGGCGATGAGGAAGCCGGCGGTTCCGCAGGCGGGGTCGGTGATGGTGTCGCCCGGCTGGGGCTGCATCACGTCGACCATGGCGTCGATGAGCGCGCGGGGCGTGAAGTACTGGCCGGCGCCGGTCTTGGTGTCCTCGGCGCCCTTGGCCAGCAGGCCCTCGTAGGCGTCGCCCTTGAGGTCGGTGCCCTGGATCGTCCAGTCTTCCTTGCCGATCAGCTCGACCACGAGCTTTTCGAGGAGGGCGGGCTCGGTGATCCGGTTCTGCGCCTTGGCGAAGATCCGGCCGAGGGTGGTACCGGGGCTCTTGCCGAGCTCGGCCAGGATCTCGCGGTAGTGGACTTCGAGCTCGATGCCCTTCTTGGAGGCGAGCGACTGCCAGTCGTACTTGGCGGGTACGACGGTGCGAGCCTCGGCCTCGGTGAAGGGGTCGGAGGCGATCTCGTCGGCCATCTTGAGGAAGAGCAGGTACGAGAGCTGCTCGACGTACTCGATGGTGGACAGGCCGTTGTCCCGGAGGACGTTGCAGTAGTTCCAGAGCTTGGCGACCAGGGTGTTGGTCTGAGCGTGCGCCAGGGCGGGGGATGCGGGGGTCACAGCGGAAGCTCCTGCTGAACGGCGGAGGCGGGTGAGGGGGTTGAGGCGGGGGCCGGCGGCGGCGCCACTTCGGCCGCCTTACGGGGCCGACGCGTGCCCCGCTTGACCTTGCCGCCCTGCGCTTCGCGCTCGGCCCGGATCCGATCGAGCAGCACGGAGGCGGGCTCGTCGGCCGGATCTTGAGCAACAAGCTTCCCGCTGTATGCACGAGCGAGTAGAGCTTGCCTCAGGTGGGCCGCCCTCTTCAACGTCCTTTCGAGTTCCCTTCGAACTCGATCGGAGGCCTGGCTGAACTCGGCGATCTGCGCAACGATCTGCTGTTGAGTAGCCAGAGGAGGCAGTGGTACGGGAATTGCCTCGACCTTGGACTTGTTCAGTGCAGGTTGATTGCCGCCGGAACTAGAACTCCGTGACTGCTGATAGCGCTCCTCGAGTACGAGGTACACGTATTCAGGCAGGATACGCGTCTCTGACACTCGAATCGAAGCGCAATTCTGGTTATGTGTCGCTTCGATGTCAAGAATGGCCACCTGCCCCCTAGTCTTTCCCTCGCCAATCATCGCGATCATGACGGTGCCGGGCGGGTGTAGGCGCGTCCTTCGATTACCGACTGCTTCCTCGCTGATGTGCTCCCGCGTGCTGGAAATCCGACCGAAGCTTACTTCGCCGCTTGATACCCACGGGATCGCGCCAGACCACAGCTCCGGCACCTTGCGGCTTGGCGTAGTCCCGACGTAGACGTTGAAAATGCTGCCTACAGTCGTCCAGAGCCATCCGTCCGGAACGTGCCAAGGGTGCTCATGCGGAGCGAGCCGAGAGCGGGGATGGAATTCTTCGGCTGCATCCCCCCTATTGGGCGGCGGGAGGCCTTCGCCTCGCAGCGCGCGGCGAATCGTTGACTGCCGAAGGTGTGAACTGCGGGCCAGCGAGCCACGCAGTGCAGTACATGCCGCATCGAGGCGGGAGAGGTGGTCTTCGAGGGCCTCGACGATGCGGTGCTGCTCCGCGAGCGGTGGCAGCGGTACTGGGATCGAAGACATGGACGCCTTTGTCAACTTAAGGCGAGTGGTTCCGTTGGCGTAGCCCTCGTAGTTGAAGCTATTCAGGTAGTGGACCACGAAACGCGTGGGCGTAACGTCTTCACGTGCGCGCAGAACGTGGGCATGGTTGTTCACCCATGTGGGGCCTGAAATCCTGTACGCCTTCGGCTTGCTGCGGTCGAAGAATTGCACGCCATCTTCGCCGAGGAGCGCCAATTCCTCTGAGAATAGCGGGCGGTCGATCCATCCGACCTGGCCGGTGGCTCCGTAGTAGGGAATGTTTCCGGGGCGCTTTGCCCTTTCCTTCGCGCTGATCGGAACTCGTTGATTGTCGAGAATCTCTACGATTTCATCGAGGCGAGCCATCGCCCACCCTGCAGGCAGCGCCACATCACTCAAGCCGCTCAAGCCAATTCTCGATTCAACTCACTCAACAAAGACCGTACGTCCCGCCCCGGGAAAGCGTGCTGGAAACCGCGGCCCCCGCCCTTCCCCTTGAAGGGCTCCGCGTTGAACTCCTTCGTGCTGATGCCGACGTCGCTCGCCACCACGTCCCGTATGGACCGCAGCCACCACAGCTGCTCCTCTAAGAATTCCGCCCCGGCCTGGCCCTGCTTCAGCAGCCACGCCTCGAAGCGCTCCTCCACCGTCTCACGGTACGGCCGCAGCTCCTCGTCCACGCCCAGCTCGTACCGGATCAGGGAGATCAGATCCGGTACGCCCGCCTCGCGGCCGGGGGAGTGGGCTGCCACGCCCAGGTCCTCGTAGTAGGTCCAGAGGACCTTCGGGGTCCACGCGAAGTGCGGGCGGCGGATCTCCAGCGCCAGCTCCTGGAGCGCCGCGTACGTCTCCGCCGGGGAGACCGACCGCGGGCTGGTCAGGGCGATGCTGACCGCCGCGATGCGGTCGCGCTCCTCCTTCAGGAGCCGGCTCCATCGGTCGACCTGCTCCTTGGCCCGCTCCTCGCGCGGGATCTCGTTCAGATCCGTCACCGCGACGGGCGTGAACTCGTCGAAGACGTAGTCCTTGTCCCGGCGGATCTCGATGATGTGCCGCCGCAGCTCCGGCCGCTCCGTCAGCGGGGCGATCGCGTTCTCGATCAGCCGCCTGGCCGCCGCCTGGCCGCCCTCGTCCAGCGCACGTTCCTGCCGGTCCGGGTCCACCGCCTTGACGATCGCCCCCGCGATCTCGGACAGCGTCTGCCCGCCCGCAGCCCGCGTCAGCTGCTCACGCTCCTCCGTCGTCAGCTGCTGGTTCAGGCGCGCCAGCCGTCCCGCCAGGATCTCGGCCTCGTTCGCACTGATGGACTTCGTACCGGCCTTGTCGAGCAGCTTGGCGAGCGAAACCTGACCCTCGCCCGCCGGCACCAGCGGCCGGGCGTCCACCAGCGGTGAGTCGGTCACGCCCACCGCGTCCACCAGCACGAAGCGGTCCTTGCGCACCGACGCGTCCGCGTCCGGCGTGACCTCCTGGAGCTCCGTCGCGTCGATGGTCCGGGCGCCTCGCCCCTTCATCTGCTCGAAGAGCACCGCGCTGCGCACCTCGCGCAGGAAGATCACGCACTCCAGGGCCTTCACGTCCGTGCCCGTAGCGATCATGTCGACGGTCACGGCGACCCGCATCCGGGGCGAGGTCCGCAGCGCACGGATCAGCTCGTCCGGGTCCTCGCCGGCCTGGCGGCTCTTGTAGGTGATCTTCTTCGCGAAATCATCTCCACGCCCGAAGATCTCCTTGACCTGGGCCAGTACGTCCTCGGCGTGGTCCTCGCCGACCGCGAAGATCAGCGTCTTCGGCAGCTCGCTCCGGCCCGGGAACCAGCGCTGCCAGTTGTCCCGGTACGCCGTCAGCACAGCCCGGATCTCGTCCACCGTGACCACCGACCGGCCGATCTGCCCGGTCGTGTACGTGAAGTCGTCGTCCAGCTCCTGGTAGCGCTGCCGCCGGGTCTTGCGGTCCTTGATCCGTACCGTCGTACCCGACTCGATCTTCGCGCCGCCGTTCTCGCGCAGGTCGGTCCGCATCCGTACGACGTCGAAGTCGACGTTCACCCCGTCCGCGACGGCCTGCGGATAGGTGTACTCGGAGACCAGGTTGCGGCCGAAGAAGCCGAGGGTCTGGAGCGTGGGTGTGGCGGTCAGGCCGACCAGATGCGCGTCGAAGTACTCCAGGACGCCCCGCCACAGGCCGTAGATCGACCGGTGGCACTCGTCCACGATGATCAGGTCGAAGGACTCGATCGGCACATCGGGGTTGTAGGAGACGTCGATCGGCAGGTCGGTCGCGTATGTGTCCTCGTACGCCTCGCTGTCCGCGGCCTCGTCCGCCTGCTCGTCCTCGGCGAGGGTTTCCCCGCGCAGCAGCGAGTACATCTTCTGGATCGTGCAGATGGTGACCGACGAGGTGTCCTGGAGTCCGGCGGCACCCAGCCGGTCGACGTTGTAGATGTCGGAGAGCTTGCGGCCGTCGTCGGGCGTCGTGAACTTCCGGAACTCGTCGTACGCCTGCCTGCCCAGGTTGTTGCGGTCCACGAGGAACAGGACCCGCCGCGCCTTGGCGTGCTTGAGTAGCCGGTACGTCTGCGCCACGGCTGTGAACGTCTTGCCGGCACCCGTCGCCATCTGGATCAGCGCCCGCGCGCGGTCCTCGCCCAGGGACTTCTCCAGACCGGTGATCGCGTCGATCTGGGCGAGGCGCAGGCCGTTGGCCTCCAGCACGGGCAGTTGGCGCAGAGCCGCGCGGAACGTGAGGGCAGCCGGGTTCTCCTCCGCCCGCCGCATCCACCCGGCGACCGTCTCGGGGCGGTGGAAGGAGAAGACCTCGCGGGAGCGGGCATCAGGGTCGAGCCGGTTGATGAAGTAGGTCTCGGTGCCGGTGGTCGCGTACCGGAACGCGAAGGGCTCCGCCTCGCGCCAGACGGCGAGGCGGTGCTCCTTCAGGACTCCGGACGCGTACCGGTCGTTCTGCTCGACGGCGCTGGAGAGGTGGTCGCCCTCGCGCTTGGCCTCGACCACACCGACGATGTGCCCGTCGACGTACAGGACGTAGTCCGCGCGGCCCGTCGCGAGGGTGAACTCGCGGACCGCCACGCCCTGCCCCGCTTCCGGGTTGACCTGGTCGCGGTCCTGCACGACCCAGCCGGACGCGCGCAGCATCCCGTCGATGGCGTCGCGGGCCTGCACCTCGTTGAGCGGGGCCGGCCGCTGCGCACGGTGGATGATCGCCTCGCGGCGCCTGGCGTCGACCTGCCGGGGCTGCTGACGGGCTGCCTCGTACTTCGCCTGCTGAGTGGTGCGCAGCTCATCGATCTGCGAGGTCAGCTGCTCGACGCGGGCCATCAGCTCGCTCTTGTTCGCGTCGGCGCTGGCGATCAGGTGCTCGGCCTCGGCACGTGCCTTGCGCTCAGCTTCGAGGGCATCGCTGGATTCAGCGAGCCGAGTGCGGGCCTGGGTCAGCGCCTGGCGGTGGCCGTCGAGGGCCTCCCGCAGCTCAGCCAGCTCGACCGGGTCGGTGACCTGCGCGGTGTCACCGGGGTCCGTGGGCGGTACGAACTCCGCGACCGTCCGTCGGCCCTCGATGGCGTCGTGGAACCAGAGGCCGAGTTTGTAGCAGACGCGTACGGCGGCCAGGGCCCTTGCCGTGTCGAACAGGTGGCTGTGCGCGGCCTTGTTCCGGTCACGACGCACCCGGTCGAAGTCATCACGGATCTCGGGGACGAGTACCCCGGCACGCGTCAGCGCGGTCAGCCGGTCGATCTGCCGGTCGCCCTCGACCCGCATGCCGATGCGGGTGATCAGTTCCTCGGCGAGGACCTCACCGAACTGTCCGGCCTGGACCAGGGACGAGTTCGGGTGCGTGAATACCGTGGCTTCCGCCGAAGCGCCGTAAAGGGAGAGCAGCGGCTGGTGTTGGTACAGGACCCCGAAGTTCGGTGATCCCTTCGCGAAGTCGCGGAGCCTGTCGTCCACGGTGTCGGTCCCCCCGAATGCTGGTCTGCGGGTATCCATGGTGCGAAACACAAGAAGACCCTCCGAACAGTAATGACACTGTTTGGAGGGTTTCTTTGGCACTTCCTGCGAAGTGCCCCCGGCAGGATTCGAACCTGCGCACACGGCTCCGGAGGCCGTCGCGAAATTCCGAGTTTCCGCAGGTCAGAGAGCTAGGTGACGCATTGTCAGGCTCGCCGTCCCGCGCATGTCCCGCCAGATTGAAATGTCCAAATGGTGTCAACTGTCAGCTTACGCCCGACTTGCCGGTCTCAGGTAAGCCGCTGGAAATAATCCCACACCCCCGGAGTGTTCCCGCTCGGCAACCACACGAACCGGGGGGTGTCGGGCCTGAAACTGTTCCATACGACAAACGGCGTGACCGAGGTCACGCCGCATCTGGCCGAAGCCGAGGCTGATGTGCAGGCCCTCGTCGAGAGCGCGATGGAGGTCATGCTCGGGGTCAGGTTCCTCGCCACCGAGTACAGCACCGGCCCCGTTCACGGCGGACGCGTCGACTCGCTCGGACTGGACGAGAACGGGGCTCCCGTGGTCGTGGAGTTCAAACGCGCCACTGACCCCGGCGTCCTGTCGCAGGGCCTGTTCTACATGGCGTGGCTGATGGACCACCGCACCGAGTTCCAGGCCCTGGTCCGCGAACGCCTCGGGGCGACGGCCGCCTCGCAGGTGCTGTGGAGCGCGCCCCGGCTGATCTGCGTGGCCGGCGACTTCACCCGCTACGACCTCCACGCGGTCCGCGAGCACCGCCGGTCGATCGACCTGGTGCGGTACAGGCTGTACGGCGAGCACCACATCGCACTCGAGACGGTCGCTTCGGTCGCCGGGCAGGCCAAAGCGGCCCCGCGCCCGCGTCGTCGTGGCGCTGACGCGCCGGCGCCTGAGCGGCGGGCGTCGGGGGCGATGGCGGAGCTGGCGGCAGCGGTGGACGAGGTGCTGCTGGGGCTGGGCGAGGACGTCTCGAAGGTCCGGCGCAAGCAGTACGACGCCTACCAGAGGCTGCGGAACTTCGCCTGCGTCACGGGTCGGCAGGACAAGCTCCTGGTGTACCTCAAGGCTGCCCCGGCGGCGGTCGACCTCGTGCCCGGCTTCACCAGGGACGTGACGGGGCTGGGGCATCACGGCACAGGCGACCTGGAGGTCCAGGTGCGCTCGGAGCGGGACGTGGAGCGTGCGGTGGACCTGTTTCGGCTGTCGTACGCCGCGGCGTAGGTGCTGGGCACGGCTCCGCGTGCTTGGGCGGGGCAGGTCGCCGGGGTGGAATCGGATCCGGGTGAGGGGCCTTTCGACGGGGTGGGCGGGGGGTGGCGGTGGAAGGACCAGGATCCGGAGAATCCCCGGTTTCGGAAACCGGGGATCTGGTGGTATGTGCGCCTCTCCCGACCCACTCGATACGGTGTGATGCTCGGCACAGGTGGGGAGATGTCGTGTTGTGGATCAACTGGAGGCGGCCCGAATGACGAAGCGGCGTTCTGGAGCGGAACTGCCCAGCGACCCGGAAATGGTGCGTATTTCCTTCTCTTACGAGGAACTGGCCCAAGCGGACGAGGCCAACGACACCCTGCAGGCGTGGAGAGTGACACTTTCCGCTCTGGACGAAGAGGAGGAAGAGTCTCCGATCGGGTGGCTGACCTTGTACCGCCTGTGCGACTTCACCAACTACAGCCGTGTCCTGGCGGCGGACGAGATCTCCGGGGAACTGCTGCGCATCGCCGAGGCGGTCCTGGAGGGTGAGGTGTACAGCACGGCCTTCGAAGAAGCGGTGGAGATGCCGGTCGGGGACCTGCTGATCCTGGACCGAGTGGTTCTGGACAGGGCGTGGCGCGGCTTTGGCCTCGGTCCGTTCTTTGCCCAGGAGGCGATCCTCCGCCTGGAGGGCGGTTGTTGTGCCATCGCCTGCGCCCCCGGACCCGCTGAGCGGCCCGATGACGGGCTGGAGCGGTCGCAGGAGGAACACGACGCCGCAACCGCGAAGATCGCTGCCCTGTGGGAGACGATCGGCTTCGAGCCGTTCGAGAAGGGCGTCTACCTGCGCGATGCCGCTGGCGACTTCGGTGAAGAGCTGCAGGCTCGCCGTTCGGAACTGGCGCAGTTGTCGAGCGAGTTCCAGTCGGCTCGGTAGGGACGCCTTCCTATCTGGCTGGAGCGTTCCGGCGGGAGGTCAGCGGGTCGCATGCGCCCTGACCCTCGAAGGAGGGTCAGGGCGCAGACCGGTGACCGGGAGGTCGGTGGCGGCCGAGGTGGCAGGGCCCGCGGGCGGTACGACCCGTGTGCCGGGGTCGTGAACGAGTTCGCCGGCGAGGGTCTCCAGGATGTAGACGGGTGCGTTGCGGAAGCTCGGCACTCCTGGACTGAACGTCGTCCTCGATGCCCATGAGGGGCCACGTCGGAAGCCGGGTCGCCCGTAGGCGTGGGCATCGAACGGATAGGTCTGGTCGGGGGTGTGGCTCGTGGTTCGAGAGGATGGTCTCGTCGATCCAGGTCCTTACCTTCTCCCAGTCGCGATGCTCCTCGAAGAAGGCGTCCAGGACCTTCTCGTGGTTGCCGCGCTCAGCGGAGGCGGGCGCGCGGCTGGGGAGGACGCGCGGGGAGCCGAGAGACGAGAGATGCCCGCCGTGTTACGGAGGGCGGCGGCGAAGCGACGTCGGCCGCTGCGGCGGCGAGTTGGACGAGGAGGTCGTGGGGCACGCCTGCGGAGAGGCGGATGGCCCAGGCGGGTCGGTTCGCGTCGTCGCCGCCGAAGGCGGTCCACTGGTCGTCGGCCGCGTGTGGCAGGAACTCGAAGGCGACGCTGTGGTTTGGGGCTTGCCACGTCGTGCGGGCCGGGTGGCTTGCCACAGACCAGCCGGCCTCCTCCAGAGGAGTGTGGGGTGCTGCTGCGTCTACCGGGAGCGGGACGTCGAGGTGGTCGGTGATCGCGTGGATGAGGGGGACGGGGGTGCCGGCGGTGATGGTCGCCCGCCAGAGCCTCTCGCCCACGGGCCCGTCGTACTCGGCGATCGTCCAGGCGATGTCGGTGCGATGGCGGGCCTCGTGGTCGAACTCGGCCCGGACGGTGAGGCTCTCGTGCACGGCGATGGTCGTCTCGTCACTCCAGGTGCGGTGCTTGACCCACTGCTGGCTCGATTCGAAAAGGGCGTTGAGGAGCCGCTCGTGTTCGCCGGGACCGGCGACCGTCGGCGAGGCCGGCTGCGCTTCGGTGAGCTGGAGCCTGGTCGGCGGTGTGGTCTCGCCGCGGAGGGCTCGGCGGACGCTCTGTTCGAGGTCTGTGAGCGGGGCGGGGCCGGGCCGGACTGCGACGGTGTACAGCCTGTGGAACTCTGCCACGGCCTCAGTCTCGTCCTCGTAGGCCATGGCGACTTGGCGGACGTGGTTCTCTCCGTGAAGGTGGACGTGGCGGCGGACGCCAGTGGCGTACGTGCCCACGGCGACGGTCGTGTGCCCGTCGTTGGCGTGGGCGTGGATGATCAGGCGGCCTTCGGCGATGTCGTCGTGGATGCGCTGGGCTTCGGCACTCACCTCGCGGACTTCGTCGCGGGTGCACCAGGGGAAGGGATAGTTGCCCCAGGTCCATTCCGTGTCGATCTCGTCCTGGAGAGCCGTCTCGATCTCGACGGTGAAGCCGTACCGACTCAGTTGCTTGGCTGCGGTGTTCGCGTAGTACGGCTCCTCGTGGTCGATGCGGGCGAGGACCATGGCGTCCGGTCTGATGCTGCAGAAGCCGAGGTCGTGCAGGTGAGAGCGGGCGGCGTCGCTCGTGGAGCCGGAGGTCGTGGCGATGACGGCCGGGTGGTGGTCTGGGTGGAGGGCGAAGCGGATGAGCGCGTCGGCGGGGGCGTGAGGCATGAGGGGCTTTCGGTCGCGGCGGGAATGGTCATCGGCCTGGCCGGGCTGGGGTTCGTGCGGCGGGGCCAGCTCGTACGGCCGGAGTTCGAGGGGCGGCTGACGGGCGGGATGGGGGCTTCTCGCCCGGGTCGTTGGTGGCGTGGTGCCAGCGGGTCCGGACGGAGGACAGTGCGGAGAGTGCCCGGCGGCTGCCGGTGGCCAGTTGGTGGACGGAGGTCGCCTCGTCCGACGTCAGCGTTGCGATCCGGGCGGCGACCGTGACGGCCTGACTGAGAAGGGCGCGCTGGAGGATCTTCTGGCCCCAGTGCTCGGGAGCCCCGGCGGGATGGGAGACCAGGTCGAGGACCTCGTCAGGGCCGAACCCCGGCTGAAGCAGGCCGCGTTGCTGGGCCTCCCACAGGAGGGTGACGGGGTCCACGGGCGCACCTCTGCGGGCGAGGGTCGTCAGGCAGGCGAAGAGGGCGGCGTGCACGGGGACGGTGAAGTCGCTTTCGTGTAGCCAGCGCATCCGCGGCAGGTCGTCGGGGCGGGCGGTCGCTGCGGCCAGCAGCATCCGTTCCTCGTCTTCCGCCTCCGCCGGCGCCTCGGCTGTCGGGCCGGGTGCCGCCGGGGTTCGGGGCATCGACCCGGGGTGAGAGGGGAAGGCCGTGGCCAGCTCGTCGAGGTAGACGGCGAGCTGGTCGGCGCGGGCCAGTACCGTTCCGGCCGGGTCGGGCCCCGGGGTGCGGGCGGCCTGGGAGAGGAGCCCGGCGTGCTGGCGCAGGAGGCGGCGGGCGTGTCCGGAGCGGACCATCTGGGCATAGGCCGGGGCATGGGCGTCTGTGGGGCAGTTGCTGATGAGGATGTGCAGGTAGGCGGCTGTCAGGGCGCGGGTCTGGGCGGCGGCGAGGAGCTGGTTGGGCCATACCGGGCTGGTGCGGTGGACCTCGGGCGTGGGCGGGGAGACCGTGCGCATCGCCGCGAACAGGCTGCTGTGGGCGGCGCTGGCGAAGTGCTCGGGCTCGAGCGGGCCGATGGTCTTCAGGCGGTCGGGTACCAGGAGCAGGGCGCCGAGCAGGGCCTGCTCGGCGTAGTGGACCACAGGCAGGGGCGCCGGATCGCCGAGGGGCTCCTCCTCGGCTGCGGCGCGGGCGTGGTCGGCCATCACGCCGCCAGAACGAAGTCGTCGCGGTTGAGCATGCGTTCCACGTGCGGGGCAATCAAGTGCCCTGCGAGCAGCGGGGGGACGGCGTTGCCGATCTGGGAGAAGCGCTGGCCCTTGGTGCCCTGCCAGGGGTAGGACGCCGGGAAGGATTGCAGGATTCCGGCTTCCTCGGCGGTGATCCGGATGGCCGGCGCCGCGACGGAGCCCAGGGCCGTGGTGGAGCGGGTGGTCCAGATGCATTCGTTGGCGCGGTTGCCGAAGAACAAGGTGGCGGCCGGCTCGGTCACGGGGCGGACAGCCGCGTTCGCCTGGCTGTTGCTGCGCAGAACCCAGTCCGGACCGGCCGTGCAGCGCGGCGACGGCCGGGCCCCTTCCCGGCACCTGCACGGCGAGCTGGCCTTGGAGCTCCGGGAGGGTTCCATGCGGGGCGGGGGGCTCTGCCAGGCGCCGCGGTCGCGGGCGTCGGACAGCGTCTTACGGGAGCCGGACGGGAAGGGTTCGGGCCCGCCCCCGGGTCCGCCGCCGGCGCACACAGTGGGCACGGGCCCGTCCGTGCGTCCCCAGCCCAGGGCTTCGGCCATGGACACCCATCGCTGGCGGCCGGGCCCGAAGAGGGATTCCTGCTCGCCGAGTTTGGCGTGCGTGGGTTCGGGCGGGGCGGCCCGACGGGTGCGGGAGGCGATCAGGATCGCCCTCCTCCTGGTCTGCGGTACGCCGTAGTCGGCCGCGTTCAGGATGCCGCTCCAGGTGGAGAACCCCCAGGTGCGCAGCACGGCGGCGTACTGCTTCCACAGCGGTGCGACGTCGGGCACCTCCTCCATCAGCACCCACTCCGGCTCGCCCACGGTGTGGAGAGCGTGGAGGTATCGCATTGGCTCGGCGGCCAGTAGCGACCGCGGGTCCTGGCAGGCGGCAAGCAGCTGGGGCCGGGTGTCGCGGCCGACCGCGAGGTCGGCAACGGCCTGGTGGACAAGGGGCTGGTCGACAAGCCCGAGACGTTTGCCGGCCATGCTCCATGCCTGGCAGGGCGGGCTCGCTATCAGCCCGCGGGTCCGCCCCACGAAGGGTCGGACCGGGTACAGCGCGACGTCGGTACGGATCGTGGTCTGCCCGGCTGCGGCGCGAGTCTTGCAGGCCCATTCGTCCCACTCCAGGCCGACGTCGCGCACACCCAGCACGTGCAGGGCATGCCCCCAACCGCCCGGACCGGCGAAGAGGTCCACGATGAGGTCTCTCATACGGCCAGCCCGAAGTCGTCCCGGACCGGTTCGGGCTGCTCACCCCGGCAGGCCCACGGCGAGCAGCCGTCCACGACACCGGCTTCGAGAGCCTCCGCGTCCGGAGCGTCGTTCTCCTGCTGGAGGGCGGCCCATTCTGCTGCGGTGACATGGTCGATCGGCGCCTCGGAAAGGGGTACCCGGGACCGGTGCAGAAAAGCCTGGCCGAGGAGCGGGTTGCCGCTCGCGTTCGCGCGGGCATTGCCCTGGCGGATGGCCGCATCGAACTCGACTACGTCAGCCCATTCGCTGGGAGAACTGTCCCTGATGCTGCGCCATTGCGAATTTCCGTGAAATGGGCAACCGAGGCAGCTCGACTTGGGTGTATCGGCCAGTCCGATCCGCTCCAAGTAGCGGAGACAGTCAGCCCTAGACCAATCTATATCCAGGAGTGGGTGTGTGTTGTGCATGTACTGGACGCCGGAGTCCTTGGCCCGGTGGAACTCATCCGTACTGATGCCGACCCACTGCTCGACAAACACCCCCTTTGGCACCCTGGCGGGATAGGGGTACCCGAGGATTTCTCGGACCTTCTTTTTGATGGGTTTTATTTTATATTCCCCGGTGCATTGGCGCCGGGTCATTCCTTGCTTTCCGTCCTTGTTTAGGATGTAGAGCGGCATGGAAGCGAATCTGTGGCTCGGGTCAAGGGCGTCGTTGCGAATGTTTCCCGAAGACACGCGAAGGATCGGAATTCCGGCCGGGGTGGCGATCTCGCGTTCAAGGCGGTCGAGGTGCTCGTACACCTTCTTCGGCTCCCAGCCGGTGTCCGCGAAGATCGCGACGTCGATCTTGGGGAGGGTGCCGTCGGCGGACAGGCACAACAGGACCGAGCTTTGGACCCCGGCACCAAGCGAAAGGGCGCGGAGGGCCGGGCGGAGGGCGGTGGCCGCGGTGTTGGTGGCCGACTGGTGCGGTGTGGTGGAGGTTTTGGCGGTGGTGGGGATGGCGGGTCCTTGCGGGTGGTGCCGCCCGCGGCGTGGGCGGCGTCGTTCATGGGCGGGTCGGGAAGAGGGGAAGCGGCTCCGTCAGCGGCCTCGTGCCGGTGTCGACGTGGCGGGCGCTGGGGGTACGGCAGGGGTGGCGGACGCCGGGGTGGTGGGGGGAGCCGCGAGGAGGGCGGCGACGGTGCTCGCTCCGCTGGCGGTGAGGCGGATGCGGTCCTGGGCCGGGCCGTTGTCGTAAGCCGGTGGCGCGGTGGCGGGCTCGCGTGTGATCAGGCCCTTGCTTTCCAGGGAGCGCAGGGTGCTGATCCGGACGCGGCCGTCGCGGCTGTGGACGTACTGCCGCCCCAGGCTCTGGGCCATCACGACGTGGCCGCGGGCGGCTGCGTGGAGAGCAGAGAGTTCGGCGGCGGCCAGGCCGTCGGATGCCCCTGCCGCGGCAGGCCGGCGCCGTTGCGTTTCCCGGGCGATCCCAGTGGCGGACTCGACGGCTGCCTCCGGAGCGAGTGCGGTCAGCTCCTGCGCCAGCTGAACCTGGCGGTCGACGCCGTCGGGCGGGCCGGTGCGTTCGGGGTTCGTTAGGGATGCGGCGGTGACCACGGCCTGCGCCTCGGCCAGGTGGCGGGCCGCTTCGCTGCTGAGGTAGGCGATCTGCTTGATCCGTACCGTGGCGTCGATCAGGTCGGCGCTCGCGTACAGCTGCTGGTCCTGGACGGCTTTGACTGCCGCGAGGGACTCGTGTGCCAGCTGCGCCGCGGAGTTGGCGTGCGCACCAAGCTCTGGACCAGAGGCGTGGGTGGGCCGGAAGAGGGCGAGGGCGTCGTTGTGCCGGGTGTAGTTGCCAGACAAGGAGAGGAGGAGTTCGACGGGTGTGCGGGGCTCGGGCATATCGAACAACTGGCCGTCGGTGGGCTCGGTCATAGTCAGGGAGGGCCTTCGGGTGGGGCCGGGTGCCGAAACGCTCGGGACGCGGCGGGGCGGGAAGCCGGGAAATCCGGGAGGGGCGGGGGAGACGGGCCTCAGCAATGCGCGGGAAGTGCCACGTTCAGTGCTGCCGCCCAGGTCGGCTTCAGAGCCGGGATCGTGCAGCTGATGCGGCAGGCGCAGGGAGGCTGGGTGCCGGCACGGCGGGCGTGCCGGGCTGCGTGAAGGCAGGCGCTAGCTGTTGGAGTTCGCTGGCCAGGTGCTGGGCGAGTGCCTGGCTGGTGACGAGACGGGCGTGCACCGTCTCTGGCAGTCGGTTCCAGCGGGCCTGGAGTCGGGCCCGTTCGATGAGCGCGGCGGCGGCCTCCAACTGGGCAGAGACCAGGCCGAGCACTGCCTCCTGGTCGTCGTCGTGACCGGTGGCCTGGAGCAGCTCGTCCAGTGCACCCGGCAGCGGCGGGCGTTCGAGCGGAAGGCCGTACAGCTGGGCGTGCAGTGTGTTGGCGAGGCCGAGCACGGGTCCGCCGGAGGAACGGAAGTCGTAGCGGGAGGCGGCGCTGCGCAGCAGGCCGAAGCTGACGGTCACGACGTGTGGCGGAGGCGGCGGGTTGGTGGAGATGCGGGTGGCGAGGGCGCGTGCGATGTCGGCGGGGGTGGGTGCGCCGAAGTGGTTGGTGGGGGGCGTGAGATCTCCTGGGTGGGTACGGGGCGGTGGTGTGGTCCGGCCGCTCAGCGGCGGGCAACCGCCGGGCCTGCCGAGTTCGTTCTTGCCGGAGCAGGGGTCGTGGCGGTGACGGAGCGGACCCGACGGGTGCTGGCTGCGAGCAGGGCCTGGACGCCGGTGGTGGTGAGCCGCAGACCGAATCGGTCCTGGTGTTCCGGGAGCGGTGTGACGGTGATGAGCTGTTTGGTGACGAGGGCGTCGACTGTGGTCGGCAGGACGTGCGCGGACAGGGGGGATACGACCTCCCGGATGCCGTAGCGCTCGCGGAATACGCCGTCGCCCCGCGCCAGGGAAGCGAGCCCTTTGCGTTGGGCGTCGCTGATCGTGACGGTCTTGCCTCCCGGGCTCAGGCCCTCCCGCGCGGCACGTATCTGGGCGTAGAGGAGGCCGTCGTGCCGCAGCAGGGCGGCGCGGATCTGCTCGACGGCCGAGGGCGCTCGGGACAGCGGGGCGCGGGTCTGTTCCAGGAGGCCGCCGGCAGAGGCGGTGTCGTCGTGAGCGAGAGCCGAGATGGTGTCCGCCGCCCGTGCGGCGGCGGTCGTGGTGGCCTCGGTCAGCTGGCACAGGAGGGCGACGGCCTCCCGGCCGTCGAGGGTGGTCGGCGCGTCGCTCAGCGCCGCCTTGGAGAGCAGCTGGCCGCAGAGCAGCGAAGTCCGGTGCAGGGTGCCGCTGATCCGCACCATCTCCTCCAGCTGCCCAGGGCCCGCGCTGCGCTGCTTCTTGAGGCCGTCGAACCCGTACGCGGCATCGAGCAGCAGGTTGGTGAGGAGCAGCAATTCCTCGTTACTCGGGCCGAGGGCGAAGGACTGGGGCAAGGGGTCTCCTGGGAAAGGGGAAGGCGGATGCCTTATGGCACAGGTACGGGCAATGGGGCGGCCCACCGTGGCGATCGGCCGCAGCAGCCCGGTCTTGTCGGCGGCGCTGACGACAAAGGCCATCCAGGCCGACGACGGGCGGCGGCGTCAGGCGTGGGTGAAGGCATCTGTGTGGCGGAACCGCACGGGTGTGAGGTGCGGGATTACGCGGCCTTCTTGAAGTCGGCCTGCGTAGGGGCGGCTTTGGCGACGGCCCGCGCTGTGATCGCCTCCGAGGCTGCCTTGGACGCGGCGGCCAGGTCGCCCGCGCCCGGTTCGAGGTACCAGGGGCGCAGGTCGAGCGCGGCCGGGCGGAGCCCGGTGGCGAAGAGCAGGGCGGTGCCCTTGGGCAGCGCGCGGATCCGGTCCGCGGGCAGGATCCGCTCCTGCCGCATGCTGATCGAGGTGGACTTGCCCGAGTCGGAGATAGAGGTGGACTTCGTCTCGACGTCGTGGTCGCCGATCAGCCGGCTGAGCTTGTCCGCGAAATCGGGATCATCGATGCCGGCACCGATGACCTTGATCGTTGCCGCCGACCACATGGCGTCCATGCCTGCGTCCGACCACACTTTCTGACCCTGCCGGTAGCTCTGCAGGATCGTGATCGGGATGATCCCGCGGGAACCCAGGTGCGAGTACAGATCCGGCAAGTCGGAGATTTTGCACACGTTTGCGGCCTCGTCGAGGATCGCGAGCATGGGCGGGTCGAGGCGTCCGCCGCTGCGTTCGGCTCGGGAAGTCGCCGCCCGCATCACCGAGTCCGCGCACGCCGCGATCAGCGCGGAGGCTCCGCCGCCACCGTCCTTGGAGAGCAGGAACAGCGTGTCGGTGGAGGCCACGAAATCGGCCGGGTGGAACTCCGGGACGTCCTTCTGCGGGGTCACCCAGGTGGCGATGTCGGCGCTGAGTAGGGCGGACGCGTACTGTCTCGCGGTCTCATACACACCGTCTCTGGTTTCCGGGGGTCCCTCGACCGTTCCCTTCAACTGGGCTGCGACGGCGGTGAAACCGTGGTCGCGCAGGATGTCGAGGGGGCGCCGGTCGGCGGGGAAGGCCAGCCACTGCATCACGTCCGTGATCGGGCGGTTGTCGAGGGCTGCGGCCAGGAATAGCTGAGACAAGACGTTGGATCCGGCCTTGGACCAGAAGTCGCCTTGCTGGCTTGCGTCCACGGACGCGGCGAGGAAGTGTCCCGCCAACCGCCCCGCGCCCTCCAGAGACTTCGCGTCCGCCAACGGGTTCCACCACATGGTGCGCGGTGCGTGGGCGATCTGCTGGGGGTCCATCGACCACACCCGCCCTACCTTGCTGCGGGCGTCGAAGCAGGTCGTATAGGCGTCACCGGCCGCTTTGTTGCTGGTGAGGAGTACGGCGCCGGGCGCGGCCAGGATGGAGGGAATCGCCAGCGAGGTGGTCTTGCCGGAGCGGGGGGCCATGATCGCGACCGCTACGTCCTCCCACCCCATCCGGACTTCGGTCTTGCTGCCCTGGAGGTTGCCGAGGAGGATCCCGGTGTCGGACGGGGCGATGCGTTGGGCGTCCTTCAGGCTCGGGCGCAGGCTGCGGGCTTTGTCGGTGATGGCGGCGGCCAGGACCGGTGCGATGTCCTTGGCCTTAGCGGTGCCCTCGATGCGGCGCTTCCTGTTGCCGCCGAGCGTGCCCTTGTGGCGGCTCCACCACAGGCCGCTGGCGGCGGCCAGGGCGAGCAGGGCCAGGACGGGCAGGATCCGCGCACCGATCAGCAGGGACGTTTCTCCCAGGCCGGGCCAGAGCTGGTCGGGGCGTATGAGGGCGTCGGCGGGCCGGTAGGCGGCCCTGGTGTTGCCGGTGGCCAGGGCAGTGAGGTTTCCGCCGAGCCAGGCGAGGTGGGCGAGGGGGATGGCGACGGCGAAGGCCCCGAGGAGGACCTTGAAGGCTATGTCGTAGCCGTCGGAGGAGGAGCTGGGCTGGGACAAGGGCGCGCGATTCCATGGAGGGGTCGGGGGGACGAAGGGGGTCAGCGGGTGCGGCGCGGCAGAGATCGGCCGGGTGGCTGTGGCAGCAGCGGTGTGCCGGTGCGGTGGGCGGCGAGGCGGTCGACCCTGTCCCACAGGGCGTACTCGGCCTGATGGGCGGGAACGCGTTCGCGGGCGATGCGGACGCTGTACCGCAGGAAGGCGGCCATCTCCTTCTCGTCACGCAGCAGGGGCTCGGCGGAGACCATGCCTGCGAGGACCGCGGCGGCCAGGTGGGGCGGGGTGTGGTCGGAGAAGTACGCCCGCCAGGCCGTACGGGCAGTGGGCTCGGAGGTCCAGGGGCCGTCGTGGGCGGTGACCTCTATGTGCAGCGCGCCGAGAGGGTGCCGGGAGACGGTGACGAATCCGTCGGGCGAGGAGATCTGGTGCTCCAGGACGGAGCGCTTCCAACCGGCCTGCTCCAGGACCTGCATCGGATCGGCCGCGCTGTCGGCCGGGCCGGTGGTGAGGGCGTCGGTGGCGGCAGCGATGATCTCGGCCGGGGTCCGGGCGCCGAAGCGCATGGTCCACGCCTTCTCGCCAGCGGTGGTCCCGGTGTGGTGCAGGGTCCACCAGTGTTCGTCCGGGTCCGGTGACAGCAGCAGTTCGGCCTGCCGGTCGCGGCGGGTGAGCCGTACGACCGGGCTGAGGGGGATGTGTGCGGGCTGCCAGCGGAATGCCTTCTGAAGAGGGGCTGTCACCCAGCGCGGGTCACCGCCGCCGGCCAGATATCGGGGGGTGACCTGGGCGAGTACCGGCGGCTTCTCGGGCTCGTTCACTCCCGCCCGCTGTCCGTGACGGTGACGGCTATGTGGTTCGCGGTGACCGTGCGGCGCGCGACGGCGAGTTCGAGGGTGGCGGCGTGGGTGGCGAACAGGCCGATGCGGGCGGAGTCGAGGTCGCCTGCGGGCGGCAGGAGGACTTCGTCGCCTTCCTCCATCAGCCAGGCCGGGCCGTGCACCCACCCGGCGGCCTCGGTGAACCCGCCGACGATGGCCCGCTCGGCGAGGGTGCCGGAGGCGGGGGCGTAGAGGACCTTGATGGCGACGGCCTGGTGCCGGGCGGGGGTGAGGTCGGGGGCCCAGCCGACGGCCAGGTCGGCGGCGATCCGCGGCAGGGACAGTCCCGTTGCCCGCCAGACCGCCCAGCCGATCCAGTCCCCGCCGATCCTCGCGTTGACCTCGATTACGCGCGGTCCGGAGGGGGTGAGTCGCAGTTCCACGTGCTGGATGCCGTTCATGGTGCCGGTGGCCTTCACCGCCGCCGAGGCGATGGGCGCGACGGTCTCCAGCAGCGGGTCGCCGGCGGTGAGGGTGTGGCCGATTTCCTCGAACAGCGGCTCGGCCCCGAGTTCCTTGCGGGTCACCGCGACTGCGGTGGTCACGCCCTGGTACGTCACGCACTCGACGCTGACTTCCTCGCCGGACAGGTACTCCTCGACCAGGACGACGGTGTTGTCTCCGCCGTGGAGCTGGACCCCGCGGGTGGCGAATGCGTAGGCGTCGGCCAGGTCCTCCTGCGTCTCGGCCTTGATGACGCCGATGCTGCCGCCGACCGAGGCGGGCTTGACGACGACCGGATAGCCGATGGCAGATGCTGCCGAGAGGGCCTCGTCCAGGGAGTTCGCCGCGGTGGACCGGGCCGACGGAACACCGTGGGCAGCGAACGCGGCGCGGCTGGCAGCCTTGTCCCGGCAGGTGCGGACCGACTCCACGCTGGTAGTGGCGAGACCGAGGTGCTCGGCCAGCCGGGCCACCGCAGTCAGGTGTCCTTCGGCCCAGGTCACCACGCCCGCGATCGGGCGGCGCTCGGCGAGCGCCTCACCAGCAGCGAAGAGGCCGGCCTCATCCTCGATGTCGCTGACGATCTCGTGGTCGACCACGTGGGGTCCTTCCCAAGTGATCGGACCGGTCGTGATGACGGCGACGTCGTAGGCATCGGCAACCTGGCGCAGGCAGTAGCCGCGATAGATGTCGTCACCCGGGGCGACGACGAGGACGAACGGACGCAGGGACAAGCGGACTCCAAGGCAGAAGGGAAGAGAGGTTGGTTCAGCGGCGGGTCGTGCGACCGGCGGTGGCCGGCGGAGCAGGTGGCGGCGGGGTGGTGGTTTCGATCCGAGGGCCTGCGGCGGTGCGTACGGCGGAGGTGTGGATCTCCAGGACGGCACGGCCGTGGACGAACCAGCCGTACAGGGCGTTCCACGCCTCCGCGTTACGGGCGTCGACTGCAGCCTGGCGGGCCTCCGCGCTTGCATGAGGATGGGCAGCGAGGAGGGTTCGGCACTCCGTCCTGATGGCCGTTATCTGGTCGAGCGCGTCGCGCAGTTGGGTCAGTTGCCAGGCCCAACGGTTCTGGACGGAAGAGGCGGGGACCCGTTCGAGGTCGGCCTCGGCGGCGTCGAGCAGGACGCCGGCCTCCTCGCTGACCGGTTCGAACGCCTTCCACACCACTTGGTCCCGGTCGGCCTTGCGGTCGTCGTAGCTCTCCGGGTCGTACGGCCAGCCATCGAGATCGGTGTGCTCGTCGGAGTACAGGTCCCAGGCGTCGACCGCCGCATCCGCCGTGCGCAGGAAGGTCGCAAGACGGCTGACCATCTCCTGAAGGCCGGGGACGGCAGTGCTGCCGAAGGGGGCGGATTGGGGCACGGGCGGGCCTTCGGGTTTCAGGGGCGGGATGTACGGGAGTGCGCCGGACTTGCCGGAGCGGCGGCCGGGGCCGGTAGGCGGGTGGTGAGGTGGGTGCGGCGCTGGGAGCGGGCCTGTGCCCGGGCGGCGTCGATGCGGGTGAAGTGGGCTTCGACTGCCTGCTGGGGAGTGAGCGGGCTGGGGTTCTGCCGGGCGCTGTAGTGATCGAGGTCGTACATGCCGCGCAGGACGGGGGCGGCCGAGACGAGCTGTTCGGCCAGGCCGGCCATGAGGTGCTCCGGAACCGGGCCGCTGATCCACATCTTCCAGATCGGCGCACCGATGTGGTCGGGCTGGACGATGCGCCAAGCCAGGTGGTCGGAGGAGTCGTTGAAGATCGGACGCAGTTCGGCGCGGATCGGCAGCTCCGGTGCAGGCGAGCGGGCCTGGCCGGTGCCGTCCGGCCGGCGCTCCACGGCCCAGCCGGCCTTCTGCATGTGCTCCCACGGACTGCTGTCGCCCCGGCGCGGCCCGTGGAGAAGGCCGTCGGTGAATCCGGCGATGATCTCGGACGGCACCATCCGGTCGAAGGAGGCGTTCCACGTCCAGTCGACGGACTGGATCCGCCACGGCGAGCCGGAGGCGAAAGGATCGACCACCAGCTGGTGCCGGGCCTCGTCGGGGCCAGCCAGGGCGATCCGGAGGTCGCCGGGGGCGGAGGTGAGGGTCCAGCCGGCGGCGAGCAGGGCGTGGGTGACGTGGCGTGGGTCGCCGGGCCCGGCGAGGGGGCGGGGCGTGGTCTCGAAGGGGATCTTCGTGGCGTGGTCCTCGGCGTACGAGGCCCGCTGGGCGGGGCTTACCGCCACGGGACCGCCTGGGCGGGTGCCCTGCGGACGGAGGCAGTCCGCAGGGGTTCCAGGGTGAGGTCGAGCAGCCGCAGGTCCTGCAGGACGGATGCGGCCTCGATGTACTCGCCCAGGGTCGCCTCGACGGTTTCGGTGCGGGGAACGGTGGTCTCCTGGGCGAGGTAGCGGGCGATGCCGCGCAGGGCTTCGCCGAGGCGGGCTGCGGTACCTGTATCGGCGTCGACGAGCGCGGCGATCAAGGGAAGGGCATCGGCCAGGCTGGGACCGGTCCGCAGGTGGGCGGCGAGGCGGTGCAGGGTCTGGGCGGACGCGCGGACCTCTTCCGCGGTCAGCTGGGTGGTGGGTTCGTCGGTCATCGAAAGCTCCGGGGAGGGGAAAGGCGGTTCAGGAGCGCGGGGGTGTCAGACACCCCATGTCGTTAAGGGTCAAGGGGTGTGGGGGTGGGCGTGGTGGGACCAGGCGGTCGCTTCGTCGTAAAGGGTGCGGGTTTTGAGGCAGCCGTGGAGGATGCCGACGAGGCGGTTGCCGACCTGGCGGAGGGCGGGGTTGTAGCCGACTTCGCGAGCGCGTTGTTTGTCGTAGTAGCGGCGGGCTCCGGGTGAGGCCCGCAGGGCAGAGAACGCCTGGGTCTGGAGGGCGTCGGCGAGGCGGTTGTTGCGCACGTAGCGGGCCTGGACGTGGTGGCTCTTGCCGGAGGCCCGGGTGATGGGGCTGGTGCCGGCGTAGTTCTTGCGGGCCTTCGCGCTGGCGTAGCGGGTGGGGTCGTCTCCGAACTCGGCGAGCACCCGGGCGCCGGTGATCTCCGCGATGCCGGGCATCGAGAGGTAGATCTCAGCGTCCGGGTGCGCCAGAAAATGCGCCTTCACCTGCCCTTCCATCGCGGCGATCTGCTCGTTCAGCGCGATCAGCAGTCGTGCGTGGGCCGTGGTGGTGGTCGCGTAGGCGGTGGTGACCGGATCGGGCAGGCCGAGCTGTGGTTCGCGCAGAGCGGTGCGGATGGCGGTGGCCTTCGCGTCGCGGTTGTGGCGGCGGTGGCGGGCCAGGACGGCCGTGATCTGGGTGCGGTTCAGCTTCGCAGCCGCTGACGGTGTGGGTGCCTTGATCAGCAGTTCCAGTGCGTCCGTGCTGGTCAGGGTCAGGTCCGCGTAGGCGTTCAGGGCGGCGGGGAAGTACTCCCGCAGCGTGGTGCGCAACCGGTGGAAGGTGCGGGTGCGTTCCCAGATGAGGCTCTGGTGGGCGCGGGCGACGACCTTGACGGCCTGGGCCTGTTCGCTGTCGCCCGCCACTGGCCGCAGCTGGGCCCGGTCGAGGCGGACCATGTCGGCCAGCGCGTGGGCGTCGCCCTTGTCGCTCTTGGCGCCGGAGGATGCGTACCGCTCCTTGAAGCGGACTACCTGGCGGGGGTTGATCGCGTAGACCTGATAGCCGGAGGCGATCAGGGCCTGCACCCATGAACCGCGGTCGGTTTCGATCCCGACCACCACCTCTTCCGGTTCCAGGCCCTCGCCGCCGTGACGGGCGATGAGTTCGTGCAGTCTGGCGATGCCTGCCACTCCTTCGGGCAGGTTCGCGGCGGCCAGCCTCCGGCCGGCCTCGTCCTGGAGCTCGACATCGTGGTGATCTTCGGCCCAGTCGTCACCGATCAGCAGCAACAGACCCTCCCCAGTCACGTACTTCACCCAACAGCGGTGCAGCCAGCGGAAGGCACGGCACGCGGCCTAATGGATCTAGTGCTCACGCCCTGATGGGCGGGCACGCCACCCCATCAGCGGTCTGGCCTCCCGGCCGACCATCAGGGGCACGGTCTGACCCCAGAACTCGAATGGTTCCGGCGGCGATAGTGCTCACCTGCTGGCGGCTACGGAACCGAGCATTCCCCGGTTCCGTAGCTCCCATTAGGCGGTGACTGGGCGGTGGAGGCGCCGGGTGGCGGGCCGGGCCTGGTGGTCGGGGTGAGATGTCGCCCAAGGGCGCGGCCGAGGAGGGGCGACGATGGACCGGGCCGGTCATCGGGTTCTTGCATAGCCGGGTGCCTTGCTGGTCCGGGCACGGGATGAGACCCAGTTGCGGCCCCAGGTGGCGGCGCGGGCGGCGGAGAGGCGGGCCTGCTGCCAGGCGCCGAGCTGGTCGGGGCGCACGGACACGGAGGTCACGCGAATCCGGTTGCTGAGCGGGACGTGTCCGCGCGGGCGCATCACCGGCTCCGGGTCGGCCAGGGCCGTGGTCAGGGACTGCATCAGGTTCAGCGGGGTGCTCGCGGTGGCCTGCACGTTCCACACGGGCCCGTGCTCGTTGCGGGCGCCGACCCACCAGTGGTCCTGGCTGCCGTCACCGCCGGCTTTGACGTACTGCACGACGGCGTGCCGGTCGGGGCTCTGGGCTACGAAGTAGTCGTCCTGCTGCATGCTCCACGACTTCTCGGTGAGCGGCGCCCACACGTTCGGGGCGTGTGCCGAGCGCGGCTTGGTGAGTGCGTCGGTCAGGCCCGCGACGATCTCCACCGGGGTCTGCGGGGTGAGGGTGACCTGCCAGGCCGGCTGATGTCCCTGGGCGGCGCCGTGGATCTGCCAGCCGCCAGGCGGCTGGTAGGCGACGCGCACCATCTGGTCGGGCGAGTCGAAGGCGAGCGTCGTGCCGGACTTGGGGGTGATGTCCTTCCAGCCCGAAGCGCGCAGGAACTCGCTGACATGCCGCAGGTCGCCGCCGCCGGCCAGGTAGCGCGGTTCGATCAAGTAGTGCTGCTCAGCTTGCTGGGCCTGACCCCAGCCGGTCCACTGCTGCTGTCGGCTCACCGGTGCCTCCCGCGCGCCACCAGGGCGGTGGCCTGTGTGGCCGCCGGAGACGACGTGGTCAGGGGGTGGCGCGTGGCGATCTCCTCGAAGACTTCCTGGTGTTCGTCCAGGTCGAGGGCGAGGTCGTACAACGTGTTGGCGGTGCGCCCGAGAGCCAGCCACATCTCCGCCGGGAAGACGCCGCTCTGGGCATGGTGCTTGGTCACGTAGGTACCGGTACCGACCAGGGCTGACAGCCTGCCGAGGACGCCACTGTCGGCATCCAGGACCTGCCGGAGGATCTGGGCGGCCTGCTGCGGGCCGGCCTGGGACAGCCGCTCGGAGAGCTGGTCGAGCTGCAGGGTGATGCCCGCGGTGAGGGCGTCGGCGGTGACGGGTGGGGTCATGGGCGGTCCAGGGTGCTGTGCGTTACCCACGACGGCGGTCAGCGGGTGTGGCGGTGGATGGAGGCGGCCGGTGCGCCAACGTGGCGCGTCGGTGACATCGCTGGCCGGGGCCGGTCGGTGCCTGCGGCTTTGACGACGGCGGCGCGCAGGTAGCGGCGCAGCAGGAAGCGGGCGAGCGCCGGTCGGCGGGCCGCTGTGAGCAGCGGGACACGGGGCCGACCGTCAGGAGTGTCAGCCGATGGCTGGGGGCGGTTGGTCTGGCGCGGGTCGGGCGCGGTCACCGGGTTCGGGCGGTGGTCCGGGCACCGGGCTGGGGCGTGGGTAGCGTGGCCTCCGCGGCCGGGCGGGCGGCGGCGCGCAGCACGGTGGCGATGCCGAGGCGGGCGAGGCGGGCGCCGGCGGCCCGGACGGCGTGGGCCTGGGGCCGGGTGTCGTCCCCGCCGAGCACGTACGCCTTCGCTGCGCTCTCCCAGACGAACCCTTCAGCGAGAAGGACCTCGGCTGAGGGACGGGTGGTGGTGACCGCGGCGAGGGAACCGTCCTCGAGCCAGGTCATCACCACCTGCTCCTGCTGCGCACCGGGCCTGGGCTGCGGGGGGTTCATCGCGTTGTGCCGGACCTGGGCCAGAGCGATGTCGTAGCGCGGCAGCAGATCTGCGGTGACCGCGCGGGCGGCGCGCTCGGCGTCGGCGGGCACGGCGATCCCGTCAGGCTCGCGTACCCCGGCGTACGCCTCGGGGGCGACGCCGGCCGGAGCGATGGCGGCGACGAGGAACTCCTCCTCATGCCGGGGGTGGACGGTGACGTACAGGCTCATGCCGTCGTCGCGGACGAGGTGGGCGTCGGCGCCCAGGGCGTACTCGGCGAGCGCGGCGGCTACCTCGTTGAGGTCCCATACGTTCTCGGCGTGGGTGAACTGCTCCTCGTGCCGGGCGTGCTGGTGGTACTGGATGGTCCAGTGGCCGGGGAGTTCCTCGGAGAGGACGGTGGCGAACGATTCGACGTCGCGGCTGTCGTCGGCGGGCAGGGTATGGGGGGCGGTCATGGGTTCCTCGAACTTGGGGCGGGGGTCATCGGGTCCGTCCGGAGGCGGTAGAGGCGGGTGAGGCTGGCAGGGCGGCAGCGGGGAGGGCTGTGCCAGGCCGGGCCGGGGCCGTGGTGCGGTCGGCGAGTTCGGCGCGGGTGTGCAGCAGGTCGGCGGTGATGGGACCGAGCCGGTGCTCGGCCAGGTAGCGCATCCGGGCCGCGACGTGCCTGTCGGCAGGTCCGCCGAGGCCGTCGTAGACGGAGGCAAGGGAGTGGAGAAGCTGCCCCAGGGAGGCGAGGATGCCGTCGTGCGCGGCGGTCACCTCCTCCAGGCGGTCGGACACCTCGGCCGGGCTGGCCGCTTCGCGGATGGACTCTGCGAGGTTCGCGATCGACCGGCCCGTCGTCACGTAGCGGGGCTGGGTCGTCGAGGTCGCGAACTGCGGGTCGGCCTGTACCCGGTATCCGGCGGCCTGGAGCCGGGCGACGGCGAGCTTGGCCACGGCCGCCTGGTCCGCCTGCTCGACGGTCGGCGACATCCGGTGCCAGGTGACCCCGCGGACCTCACGCAGGAAGAACGTGCGTTCCAGGATGCCGTGGGCCAGCCCGTCACCGCCGTGGGCGGTGATCCGTCCGGTGTCCGCGTCCCTTGTGACTGTGATGGGCGGCGCCTTGCGCGGGGCGGCAGGCTCGTTCACCGGGGCATCGCACGGGCTGAGGTGGCTGCCTGCACGGGCAGTGTCGGCGCAACGGGGGCCGGAGGTGCGGGAGGCTGGAGTCGCGAGGCGATCTCGCCCAGCTGCTCCTGCAGCCCGTACAGGCGGCGGGCTGCCCAGAACAAGTCCCTTGCCGCGGCGTCGGTTTGGTCGCCGGGCAGTGCGGCGGCCTGTCGGCCGACCTCCTCCACGAGCTGGCGCACGGCGGCGATCGGGCCGGACTGCTCGGCGGCGAGTTGCCGCAGGATTCCCGCGAGCGGGCTGGTCGCGGTCGGCACCCGCGGGGAGGCGGTGACCGCCGGGCCGGCTGGCGGGTTCTGGGGGCCGGAACGCTGCTGGGGGATGGAGTGCAGAAGGAGGTCGGCCGCGATGTTTCGCGCCTCGGTGACCAGGGCCTGCAGGAGTCGGCGGGGAGGGGTGCTCCAGGTGCCGTCGGCGCGGATCAGGTTGGCGATCACGTCCAGGCGGCCGGGCTGGCCCTGGACGGCGATCCACCGGCATGCCGCGTCGCCGCCGGGTGGCGCGATCCCGGCGACACGGGCGATCCGATAGCCGATCTCGGACCACTCTGCGTGTTTCAACTCCCGGTCCAGCGGGTGCAGGTGTGCGGTGATGTGGAGGATCGCACGCCGGTCGCCGTCGGGCCCGGAGACGAGTGGGTGTTCCAGTGCCGGGTCGGCGAGATGGTCGGCCCACGTCGCCGACTCCCATATCCGGTCGTCGTCGGTGTAGTGGTCCAGCCGGTTCCAGTGGGCCACCACTGTGCCGCCGGGCTCGGTGGTCAGGCCCTCCTGCACGCTGATCTCGCGGCCGAGCGCCTCTGCGAGGGCTTCGTCGGCGGTCACGTCGCGGGAGTGGACTTCAATGATCATGGTCCCGCTCGGGGTCGGCTTTTCGAAGGGCGGCTGCGGGCCGGCGGCTTCGCGCCGTGGCAGGATGGCGGTGATCACCGGCCGGGGCGGGCGTCGGCGATGTGGAGGAGCTGATTGGCGGCGGTCAGGGAGTACCAGCTGCAGTCCACGGCCTCCTCGGCGTCCCCGAGGCGCTTGACCAGGTATTCCCGCAGCGCCTTCTGGTGCATCAGGCACTCCGGGCACCGCTTGGACAGGTGCACCAGGTAGCGGGGGTGGGCGGTGACGTAGGACCGGTCGCCGCCATGGGGGTCGAGCAGCCGCCATCCGTCCTCGTCGGTCGGGGTGTGCCAGGAAGGGGCCACGATCTTCATCGCGTCGCCCCACAGCTCTCCGCCGGCGGCGCCCTTGAGGACCACGACGTGCTCGCCGGGGCGGAAGTGCTGGTGGGTGATGTCCCGGTTGGGGGTGAGCGGGTCGGGCGGCAGGTACACGGGGCGGGTCTCGGGCACGGAGGTCCTTCCACGAAGACATTGGGCGGCGGTGGAAGACAAAGGGTCCGGAGAATCCCCGGTTTCCGAAACCGGGGATCGGCGGCTATATTGCGCGCCGCCCGGCCTACCGGAACGGGTTCTCCGTGGGCCGGTCGCGGTCGTCGGCGGCCTCCAACAGCTCGGGCAGATCGGTCCCCTCAGCCTCGCGCTGGTCGACCCACCACCCCGCTCTCGTCAGCAGCCGGACCTGCTCCTCCAACTGGGCCCAGTCGGCTTCGTCCCAGGTGCCTTCGGTGACCAGCGCGGCGTACGCGCGGGTCACCAGCTGGTGGCGGGTGCGCTCGCCCCAGCCCAGGATCTTTTCGGGTCCCTCAAGGGGCGGCATGTCGAACTGGGTTGCCCAGTCCGCAGCGGCGGTCTGTTCTTCGGCGCGCTTGGCGGCCAGCCACTCGGCCGTGCTGGCAGCATCCGCCTGGTGATCGGCCCGCCAGCAGTCGGTGCACTGCCGGGCGGCGAGCCAGCGGGCGTATCCAGAGCGCTGGTCCGCCGAACGACTCGACAGGTCATTGGTGTTGGTGTGTCCACAGCTGTGGACGATCTCAAAGGACGTGGGGACCCCCGGGGAATTCCGTTTGATGGGCGTTACGGTCGAGGTCGGGCTGCTGGTCTGAGGCTTCAAATCGAGTGCCTTTCGTTGGCGGTTGGGGTGGTGGCCTGCGTCGTCGCGGAGGGTCATGCATCAGATGCACGATTCATGCGGCGAACGGAGGTGGTCTGGAGTGCTTGGCGGTGGTCTCGGGGACGCTTCCGCCTTCTGCGTCGTCTCAGCGTGTTCTGCGGATGGCCTCTGTGGCCGCCGTGGCGATGGCGACGGGAGCGCTGGAGGGCCGGGGCAGGTGCAGCAAGGTGGTCCCCGGCAAGTGGAGGGACTCCGCGGTGAGGGTGAGCTGGAGTACGGCGCAGCCGGCGGTCGTGAGCTGCTTGACGCGGGTGACGGCTTGAGCGGTTTCGTCGCTGCCGTACCGGGCGTCGGTGACGATCACGAGGAGGCGGCCGGCGCCGGGGCGGCTGAGTTCGAGGCCGTGGTCGAGTGCGTCGATGGCGTCGCCGAGGTTGTGCTGGCCGCCGTTGGCATCGAACGTCGTCACGCGCTCTGGTGCTCGGTGGGTGGGTCGGATCAATGCGGTCAGGTGCCTGTCATAGGCGATGGTGGCGGTAAGGGAGTCGGGGTCGGTCAGGGCTGCTGCGCGTGCCACGATCCAGGCAGCGGACGCGACGGGCGCGCAGGCGGCACGCATGGAGCCGGAGACATCGACGGCGATACCCACACGCAGCGGTGGGGTGGGGGAGTTCCGGCGGCGGGTGTGGGTGAACGGTTCCGCGGTGGGGACCGACCCGGCCGCGCGCTGAGCGTCACGGGCGAGGGCCGCACGCATATTGAGGCGGCCGGGCGGGGTGGGGCTGGTGGTCCGCTCCTCGGTCCGCTCGCGGTAGGCGGCGGCACGCAGGGCGCGGCTCAGGCGTGCGGCGGCACTCTGCTCGGCGGCGGTGGGCCTGCGGGTGCCGGTGACCGGGTTGCCGTAGGGCGCCGGTGTGCCGTCGGGGGCGACGGTGGTGCCACGGGCGTTGAAGACGCTCTTGGCGGTGGCGGCGGCTTTGCGTCGCTGGCCGGCTCGCTGGGCGCGGTCCTGAGCCTGCGCCTTGGACTGCGCGGCCTTGGCGTTGGTCGCTGCGGCCTGTGCCGCGAGGTCGGCGGCGTCGGTGGCTGCCGTGCTGTCCATGACGACCCCCACGGCGCCGGACAGTAGATCGGTGAGGTTCTCCGGCACGGGCAGGGCGGGGGCCGCGGTGTCCAGAGCGTCGCACCATTCTTGAGCGTGCGCGAGCATGGTCGTGGCGTCGTGGTCGGCGCACTGGTGGGCTGCGGTCCAGATGCGGGTGAGTGTGGCCAGCAGGTCTGCGCCCAGCACCTTTTCGCACAGGTCGGCGACGGCCCGGGTCTCGCCGGCGTCCAGGATGCCGACGTCACGGCGGCCGAGGACCAGGGCCGCCACGGCGGCGGCGTGCTCGATGCCCTGGAGAGTGGTCTGGTCGATATCGGGCATGACCAGGGTTCGGGCACTGGTGCGCAGGTACGTGCGGTCCGTGGGCCGCGTGATCAGGTGTGCGCCTTCGACACGGCTCTCCTCCAGCAGGAGCGCGGCCTCGACGACACGGGGGTTCGCTCCGGCAGGCGCCGTCCAGACGGAGTGGGCCGCGTGCGCGGCCTCGTGGACGAACACTCCCCAGGCGGCGGGATACCGCTCCTCGTCGCCCACGATCCGCGGATGGATCTCGTGGGGCTGGAGCGGGGCGAACAGGCCGGCGTCGAACTCGACCTCGCCCAGAGTGGGGAAGAACGCGGCCGGTGCGCCGCTGCGCGTGCCGGGGCGGCAGGTGACAAGGAGGTCCTGGCGGCCGGAGAGGGCGACCAGCCGATCGCCGAGTTCGGCTCCCACGCGCAGCCACGCGTCCGGGGAGGAACGGGGTTGCGCGGGCGGGGCGCCGTCGTCGTCCCATCGCGCGAGGTCGGCGTCGTCGTCCGGCGTGGTGGCGGGGGCCTGGACGTGGTGGTGGGCGCTCATCGCGAGCGGCCCCGGTGCGCGGAGCCGGTGATGCCCGGGGGCTGCCGGACGGCCGAGGCGGAAAGCTGCTTGCCGAGGGTGAGGGGAGCGACCTCCTTGACCCCGACAGCCTTGATGACGGCAGCGGCGACGGCGTCACGATCCTCCAGAGGAGCGATGCCGACCAGGTTCGCGAGCGCGGCCTTGGTGCCGAGGACGGCCTCGGTCTTCTGGTAGCTGAGCAGCTCGCGCAGTTGGGGGGCCCAGCCCAGCTCGCCGAGCTCGACCTGGCGGGCGAGGTGTCGGGCGACCCGGACCACCCGGGCATCTATCCTCAGCGCCAGGGCGAGGTCATAGTCCGTGCCGATCTGGATCTGCACGCTGAACCGGCTCGCGAGCGCCTCCGTCAACACCGCCCCGTGGACGCCGGGATTGTGGCCCGCCACCACGTAGAAGCCCGGCTCGGCCTTGATGGTCTCGCCCTTGTGGGCCTTGACCTGGATCTGCCTGCGCCCGTCCATCGCGGGATACAGCGCCGCCAGGACCTTCGGTGAGATCAAGGTGGCATCGTCGATCAGCAGGGCGCGGCCCTCGGTCATCGCGGTGACCAGCGGACCGTACTGGAAGACGTAGGCTCCCGCGTCGTCCTGTGTGTACTCGCCGATCAAGTCGCCGACCGTGGTGTCGCCGTCACCGGCGACGGTGAGTAGGTCCGGGAACGCCGCCTCGACCAGACTCGTCTTGCCGGTGCCCGGAGGGCCGTAGAGCAGCACCGGCACGTCGGCGTCGCGCAAGCGGTTCAACGCCTCGACGTCGGGCAGGTCGGCCAGCTCCCGGGGGTGGTAGAGCTGGCCCCCCGCGCGGCGGATCGGGCCGGTCTGCCTGGGCGTGGCTGCTGCGGGACTGGTCGTGCGGGCCGTGGCCGCCTGGGCGCGGGGAGAGTGGGTGCCCGGTGGGCTGATCACAGCGGTCTGCGCGGCTGCGGCGGTCTTCCCGTTCGCCCGGAACTCCGGTTGTCCGGTTCCGCCTTGGTCGGCCTCGCCGCGTCGCACCAGGGTGAGGGCGGCGTTGCGGACGGCGCCGTGGGAGTGGCCCAGCTGCCTGGCCATGTCCCCGATGGTGAGCGTGTCCGCCGGCCGGTCGGCCAGCAGTCGGGCCACCTTGGCCCGCAGTTCGCCGCCCTTGGTGCGCGCTGAACTGGTAGGCGTTCCAGGTGTGGTCAAAACGAGGCCCCTTCAACAGGTACGGGTGCGGGCGGGGTGGGCGATGCGCTGGAGAGGCTGGCCGCTCTCGGAGCGGATCACGGACTGTGCCGACATCGGCGACCGGGCCAACCGGGGCGTACCGTCGGCGCTCACCGGCCGACCGAGGGCTCGGTCCAGGTGCACGGGATGGCCGGCGACGAGCAGCTCGCTGGCTGCCGAGCAGGCCCGTGCGTCCGCTCCGTACCGGGTTCCGTCGCTCGGCAGGCGCAGCCGGGCGTCTCTTCGAAGCCGTCCTGGAGCAGGATCCGCCGGGCGGCGGCGTTGTAGCCGGTGGTGGTGATCTCGCCGGTGATGGTGTGCCGGATCGTCATGAACGGCTCTGCTGGTGCTTCGGGCATGGAGGATCTCCTATCGGTGGTGGCGGGAAAGCGGTGGGGTGTTGGGCGAAGGCGAGGCGGGCCCGGAGCTTCCAGCACGTCAACGGTGCGTGGCTGGACCACGAACGATGGGCAATGACTGCCGACATGCTCCAGGGCGGGCCTCACCGCCCCTCAGCTACCTGACTCGCCTTTCGGCACGTTCTGATAGCCGGGTGTACCAACAATGGCCACGGAGAACTCCTTGCAACAGAAGGGGTGGAGGGCTGGACCGGTCGCGTGAGCCGGTCGCACAGCGGTATGGCGAGGCGCCCAGGAAGCCGGGGGCAGTCGGCGCCCGCGACGGCCAGCGGGTCGGACTCATGCCCGGAGGGCGGGGTGTCTCCAGGGCCTTGTGAAGCGCTCCCCCCGAAGGGCCAGAGGCCCATACCGACTCCAGCAGGCCCTGCTGTGCGTGGCGTTCCGGATGCGCGGTCACCATCACCGTCCACCGCCCGGGCAGGGCGTGGGCGATGCGGTCAGCGACATCGCCGAGGAAGGGCCGCTCGCTGAGGATGACGGCGACGTCGAGGTCTTGCGCGCTCTGACGCAGCTGGTGCAGTGCCTCGCGGGCCTGGCTGGGATCGTCCAGGGGCAGTTGGTGGATTCCGTACTGGTCCGCGGTGAATCCGGCGAGGGTCAGGCAGGTCTCGGCCCACTGGTGACGCGCTCCGGATGCGTGGCCGGTCAGGGTGCCGGCAGTGGTGCGGTGGAGGGTGATGGTGGCGGTCGGCGGCAGGGCAGGTGTCCTTGGGTCGGGGTAGGGGTTGTGTCGGTGCGGTGTGGCTGTCAGGCCGGGGAGGGGCCCGTCGTGGTCACCGGGTTCGTCTGGCAGCCGAGGAGTGGGCGCCGAGGGTGGGTACGGGCACGGAGGCAACCTGGGGGGTGCTTACGCGGTGCTGCGGAGGTCGGGCGGCGGCGGCCCGGGCGATGCGAGCCAGCCGTTCGGCCGCGGAGTTCGCTCGGACCGGGGCGTTCGCCGGGGCCGTTTCGGCTGGATCGAGGGAGAGGTCCGCATGCACGGTGAACCCATGTCGGCGGAGGTCATGGACGGTCTGCCGGGCGCGGCGCCGCAGGGCGTGATCGGGCTGGGTCAGCCGGAACAGATCCGCTCGGCCCGGTACTGGTTCGAACTGCTCGCGCTCCAGGTACCAGGCCGCGAGGTGGGAATTGATGGCTGTGGTGGGACGGGCGACCACACCGTGCTCGGCGTGCAGCCCGAAATGGAAGTGCGGTTGCATGGGGGGCGTCCTGATGGTCGGGGGAGGTCATCGGCTGCGGGGCGCTCGTCCGGGGACGGAGGGCGCGGCCTTGGCTGCAGCGGGAAGTGCAGGCCGGACCGTGGTCGCAGGGCCGCCGGGTCGGGTGGCGCGGGTCTGCCGCAGCAGGGCCGGCGCGTCGGTGCGCCATCGGCGGAGGGTCTCGGCTGTGCCTGGCGGCAGGGCGGCAGGCGAGGACGGTGCCGCCGGCCACGAGGGTTCCGCCGCGTCCGGGTGAAGGAGCTGGTGGAGGCGGTCCAGGGAGGCGGAGTCCTCGGAGCCCGACACGGGGCGCACACGGGAGAGGAGTTCAGCGGCGTGGGGGCGCACGCGGCGCCACTCCACGGAGCTCTCTTCGAGGTACTGCTGCTCGGTGTGTCCGAGCGCGGCCGGGTCCAGGCGGGTGCCGTCGCTGTAGAGGCTGGACTGCTGGATTGAAGTCCACTCCACATGGAGTTTCTCGAGCCTGCCGTGCGCCGCTTCGACGGCAACCAGCAGCCGTTCGTGGACTGCCTGCTCGTACGCGGGCAGGAATGTGCCGGTGACCAGGCCGGCGGCGTGGGCCGCTTCGGAGGGCAGCACGACTGAGCGGGGGGCGTGCGGGTCGGCGTAGTTGTCGTCGAAGGAGGCGCTCGCGAAGGCGCCGAGCAGGTACTCGTGGGCGCTGCCGAGCCGTTCGACCAGGAGGAGTTCGATGCCTGCGCCGTTTGTAAGTTGGGCGGCGTACGGGATGCGGCCGTGTTCCACCGAGTCGATGAGTTCGCCCGCGTCCCACAGGAGCGGGACGAGGTCTTCCTGCCACACCGGGTGGGCGTAGACCTCGACCTTCACCGTCCACGTCCCGGGCAGGCCGTCGGCCAGCGCGGTGGCGTAGTCGCCCAGGTACGGGCGGGCGCCGCCGAAGAGGAGCACGCGGTGTCGGCGCGCGTTCTCCGCGAGAGCAAGCAGGTTGGGCTTTGCGCTGTCCACGTCGCGCAGGGCGTACGTGCCGTCGGGGCGCCGCTCGAATCCGGGCGTGAGCTGAAGAGCGGTGTTGGCCCACCGGTACTGCTCGCCTACGGGGACGGCGACAAGGCCGTCGGCCGGGCTGAGGGCGAGGATGATCTGTGCCAGGCCCCTGGGGCGGGGCGTCGTGCGGTCGTCCATGCTCACGCCCGGCTGGCGAGGGCGTTGCGCAGGCCGTGCCCGAACGCGTGGGCATGGCGGCGGGCGGCCAGCTCCAGCTCCTCGTACTGCTCGCCGCGGGTCATCTGACCGTCGTGCTTGCGGTACCGGTAGACGGGCAGCGGGAGCAGCACGCCGGGGCCCAGCGCGGTGACGCCGACGGCTGCCATGTAGTCCTCGCCCTGGACGAGTCCGCCCATGCCGCCCGCCGCGCGCACGAGGCGGGTGCGGGCCAGGATGGTCGTCGGCCCGACGGGGATGGTGTCCTGCGGCCGGGGCCAGTACGTCACCACGTCGCCGGCGGCGTGATAGCCGGGCGGGGCCGGGCATTCCCACAGGCGCCGGGAGCGGTCCGGCAGCCAGTCCTCGCTGTATCCGGCGACCCACCCGAGCTCGTCGGTGAAGGTCTCCAGACGTACGCCCAGGCTCCAGTCGGGGAAGACGTCATCGTCGTCGGCCCAGTTCACGAACTCGGTGCGCACCTCGTTCAGGCCGAGGTTGCGGGCGCAGGCGGCGCCGACCGGGCGAGGCAGGGCGAGGGTCCGGATCCGGGGGTCGGCGGTGATCGGGGCAGGCACGAGGGCGGGGTCGGCGCCGTCGAGGACGAGGACTGCCTCCCAGGGCACGGTCTGCCGGGTGAGGCTGGCGTGCATCTCCTGCAGGTAGGGCAGGCGCTCGGGGCGGAGCTGGGTGGCGATGACGACGGTGATCTGCGGGGCGGACAGAGATTTCTCCGGAGTGCGGTCCATGGGCGGGGCGTTCAGCGGGTGATCCGCGGTCGGGCGGGTGCGGGTGCCGGGGTGACCGGCTTCGTGATCTTCAGTGGGGCGGCGGGGGCCTGGATGGGCGCGGGCCGGTTCGAGTCCCACAGCGAGGGGGTGCCGGAGATCCGGGAGAGGGGGTCAGTGTCCCAGGACACAATGGGACCGCTGTCGTACCAGGTCAGGGCGATGACCTCGATGCCGTGGTCGTGTAGGACGTAGCCCCATTCCAGGCCCATGGCATCGGCGTTGGCGTCGGTGACCGGGATCGGCTTCGCGGGGGTGCCGTCAACGTTGAAGACGTTGTCGAAGGGTGCGCTCGGACCGAGGTCGCTGCGGGGGTCGAGCCGCTCCCGGACGCTGTCGGGGGCCCGGTCCAGGAGGTCCATGCCGAGCTGCTTCCAGTCGTGGGGGCCATCGATGAGGTGCCGGCGAAGGGCGTCGAGGTCACCGCCGAAGCGGTAGCGGGCGGCGCCGAGCAGGAGAGGGAGCTGATGGTCGGGGTAGCCGTCGTAATGGCAGTAGATGCCCTCGTAGCCGGTACCAGTGGGGCGGGCGATGAAGCTGCGGGTGCTGATGGAGGATCCCTTCGTGCAGGTGGTCAGCGGGCGCGGACGACAGGGGCTGCGGGCAGTGCGGGTATGGGCCGGGCCACGGCCGGTGGGCGGGGTCGCGTGGCGGTGGGCGTGGCGTGACGCAGGTTCACGCCGATTCCCGCTGCGGCGAGCCGGAGTGCGACAGCCTGGATGCGTACGGCGCGGTCGGCCTCGCCGTAGGAGGCGGGGAGGAGGAACGCGGCCTGGTGGGGCACGTACTGGAATCCGTGGACGTACAGCACTTCCCTGGCTTCCTCCAGGACGTCCTCGTACGGCGCCCCGACCACCCCGTCCTCGTACCAGGTCAAGGTGAGGGTTCGGTCGACCTGCGGCGGGGCCTTGCGGTGCGGGGGCTCGGGCCGGTCGACGAGACTGCGGCGCACCGCGTCGCGGGCGGATTCGTAACGGGGCAGCAGCCGCCGCGCGATGTGGGCGGCGGCACGGACGGGATCATTGGGGACCGCGATCCCGTTGGGTTCCTCGATGCCCACGAAATGGTGCGGCTCGACGTCGGGGCCCAGCGGAGCGACGACGAACTGACGTGGCCGCAAAGGCCGGTCGGTGACGTAGAGGTGTTGGCCGTCCGGACCGTGGAGGACGGCCTCGTGGCCCAGGACGTACTGGCTGACGATGTACTCGACGTGGCCGCGGTCCCAGAGACGGTCGATGGTGGCGCACTGGTCTTCGAAGGTGAGGTGCAGTCGGTAGTTGCTCGTCCACTGCCCGGGGAGACGGGCGGCGAGCGCGGAGGCGAACAGGGACAGGTCGGCGCGTGCTGAAGGCATGGGTTCCCGGGTTGGTTGAACGATTCTGCGGTCAGTGCATACGGGCGTCTGTATCGAAAAGTTGCAGTTCAGCGGGGTGCAACTGGTGCTGAACCACGAAACTTCGACCTGCGACCTTCCACAGACCGCGGCCCCTGGTCAGGTGGGACAGCGCTCCGGATTCGACGCTGGTCAGACCGAGGAGTCCGGCGGCGGCTGCGAGCTGGTCGGTCTCCTGCCGGTAGATCACGCGGGTGGAGCAGTCGGCCAGCAGGCCCTCGGCCAGGGCCCGGCTCTGGCTGCCGGCGTCGCCCGCGGTGAGCAGGTCGGACAGCCGGTGGATCACCATCAAGTTCGCGATGCCCAGGCCGCGGCTCAGCTTCCACTGGGCCTGCATGCGCATCAGGAGTGCCGGATGCCTCATCAATCGCCACGCCTCGTCGTAAACCACCCATCTCCGGCCGCCGTACGGGTCGGTGAGGGCTGCCTCCATCCAGGCGGAGGCGCAGGTCATGGCGAGCACGAGGGCGGAGTCGTCGGTGCCGCCCAGGCGTGAGAGGTCGATGGACAGCATGGGCCGGTACGGGTCGAAGGCCGTGGTGGAGGGAGCGTCGAACATCCCGGCCAGGTCACCGAAGACCAGTCGGCGCATGGCGTGGGCGAGGTCGCGGGCTGCGTCTCCGAGGCGCCCGGCCAGCAGACCGCCGGCCAGGTCGAGACCCGGCCCGTCGGCGAGGGCGTGGGCGACGTCGCCGAGCAGCGGGGGCCTGCCGGACGCCGCAGCCCGGGCGACGGCGGTGCCGAGCGCGACGTCTAGGACGGTGTGCTCCATCGGCAGCAGGTCGCGGCCGAGGACCGTACGCGCCAGGGAGCCGAGCAGCAGCAGGCGGCGCTTGCGCACCTCCCCCTCCCACTCCGCCTCCGGTACCGAGGGAGGCCGGGGAGGCGCGTCCAGCGGGTTCAGCCTGCCGGGGAGCCCGGGCCCGAGGGCGATGGACGCCCCGCCCAGGGCGTGGGCGACGGCCGTCCATTCCCCCTTCGGGTCGCACGGCACGTACACCCGGTACCCGAAGGCGACGGAGCGCAGCGCCAGGCTCTTGGCGAGCGCGGACTTCCCCTGCCCGATCACACCGGCCAGCAGCACGTTGGGATTGGTGAAGCCCTCGACCTTTCCGTACAGCTCGAAGGGGTCGAACGTGAAACTGCCCTCCGCGTGGAGGTCTTTGCCGATGTAGATGCCGTCGGCGCCGAGTCCGCCTTCGGCGAGGAAGGGGTAGGCGGCGCTCGCAACGGCGGTGGTCATGCGGTGGGCGGGGAGCTTGAGGCGGCTGCCGCGGGCGGAGAAGGGGCCCGGCCGCCCTGCGGGTGGGTAGGCCGCCTCGGGGTAGACGGCCTCGGCGGGCTGCTGCTCGGAGCTGGGGCCGGCGGCGGCGCGGGCGCGGGCCTCGGCGCGGGCGGTCTGCTTGCGCAGGGCGCGGCGCTGGGCCCGGCCGATGCCTTGTGGCGTGAACAGGGGGGTCGCGCTGGCTTCTCGGCGGTGGGACAAGAGGACGCTTCCGGGGTGGTGGCGGTCAGGACGCGAGGTCGGCGGGGGTGGTCTTGCGCCGCACTACGTGGGAGGCGGCGAGGTGCCGCTGGCAGATGGTCAGCACGGGCGGGCCGTCCGGGAGCCGCTCTGGGTGGCAGCCGGTGCCGTCAGACGCGGCGGGGAGCAGGTGGAAGGCGGCGTGGACGGCGTCGGCTGCCTGCCACAGGCGGGTGTGGGCCGTGGCCAGGTGCCGTCCAGAGGCGGGTCGTTCGGGCTGGGTGTGCTCGGCGAGCTGGTCCAGGAGGCGGTGCAGGTCGGTGAGGTGGGCGTGGAGGGTGTCGAGGTGGTGTCGGTCGCTTGGCTGACTGGCACGGGTGGCGAGGAGGCGGGTGTGGTGGCGAAGGCCGGCGGTGGCCGCCCGGAGGTACGGGTGGGCGTCGCCGACGGGGTGTTCGTCAGGGGACAAGGGGCTCCTCGTGGAGGGGGACGCCGGGGGCGGCGGGCGGATGGGACTAGAGGGTGTTGCGGGCGAGGGGGAGGGCGCAGGTGGTGAAGGCGTCGGTCTGCTGGAAGAGCAGGCGCCGCAGGTCGACCTGGGCACTGGCAGCGGCGGTCTCCAGCTGGGCGCAGGCGGCGTCCAGGGCCTGGTCGGTGTCCGCGGAGACGGTGAGCAGTCCGGTCAGGGCGACGTCGGCGTGTCCGGAGATCAGTTGCTTCTCACGGGTCTTGACGTCGGCGTACTCGACGTTGTCGGCTTCGGACTCGACCTGGCCGCGGCGCCGTCGCTCGGAGGCGTCCGAGATGATCGCGGACTTGCGCCGCTGGACGTCCCGCAGGGCGGACTCGATGCCCTGCGGCGCGTATATAAGGGAGAAGCTGCGGCGGACGCCGGTGCTGAACATGATGCTGTGCAGGAAGCCCGAACTCGTCTCGGTCCTCGGCCAGTTCTCGATCCAGTACGTCGCGTGCCGGGCGCTGTCGGTGATGACCCGGTCGTTCTCCTCGACCTGGGCGACAGGGCCGGCGGCGGCCGGGTCGGCTTCGGCGCGGCCGGTGGAGGACCACTGCTGCAGCCGGGCGGTGGCGGCGGGGTCGTACGCGGTGCGCAGCACGGCGGCGATCTCGCGGGAGCCGAGCCAGCCGGTGACGGTGAGCCCGGCGCCGCGGGCGGCCTGGGCGACGGACGCGGTGGTCTGCCCCATGACGGTGAACGCGCCGTGGAGTCCTCCGCCTGCCTGGCCGATCAGGCGCTTGGCGGCCTTGAGGTCCAGGGCGATGGCCAGGTATGCCTCGTGGGGTGCGGCGGCGGGGCCAGCGGAGTCGACGAGCGCGGAGTAGATGTGTCCGGCCACGGGGGCCTGAGGGTTGCCGTGCTCGGTCCAGTGCCGGGCCAGGCTGTCGCCGGAGTCGGGCACGGTGCGTTCCAGGACTTGGACGGTGGCGACGTGCCCGGTGCGGGCGATGCCGGCGAGCGCCCTGCCCCAGGCGCTCACGTTGGCGTTCTGGGTGGCCGGATCGAGAAGTGCGAAGGCGCGGGAGCTCACCCGGGCGACGGCGGTGAGGGTCTGGCGGTGGGGGTCGTGGATCGCGGAGGCGCCGGAGGCGGCGGTGGCCACGCGCAGGGAGGCGGTGGTGCCGGGCAGGTGCAGCAGTCCCTCGACCTGGGGGCGGGAGACGGGCCGGGCCCGCCACATGGTCTGGCCGGTACGGCGGCGGTGGGCGTAGCGGGCCACCAGCGGCGCCCAGTCGATCAGGGACCGGCCTTCCCGGCGCACGCCGACCAGGACGGCGGTGGTGATCCAGACGGGGGCCAGTGCGACGGCGCCCATCAGGCCGACGGTCAGCACGGCCACCAGCAGCAATGCCAGGGTCGAGGAGACGAGGACGAGCTGCGGGAGGGAGAGGCCCAGCAGGATCCCGCGCCGTGACCGGGTGGGGAATTTGACGGTGAGGGGGAGGACTTCGGACAAGGACGGTTCCCGGGGCGGGTCGGCCCGGGGCAGGGAGTGTGGTGGCCCTGCCCCGGGGTGGGCTGGCGGAGGGACTACAGGCCGGTCGGCGAGCCGGTCTGGGAGGCGCTGTCACCGTTGGCCGGAGCGCCGTGGGCCGGAGGCATCGGATCGGCGGGCGCACTGGTGCTCCACCCGCTCTGCTGGGATCCGGGGCCGCTCCAGCTCGGCGGACCGTCTGCCTGGCCGGTGTCCTGGCCGCTTCCGGTCCGGGCCTGCGGGGGCGCGGCCTGCTCCATCAGGTCGTGGAAGCCCCCGCCGGAGCTGCCGCCGGAGTCGCCCTTGCCCATGTCCATGCCGCCGGTCGGGTTGGAGGCGATGTCGCCGGGGAAGCCCCCGCCGCTGCCCGCAGCCTCGGCGCCACCACCGGCAGCGCCGGCTCCGGCCGCCGCGCCGCCGGTGGCCGCCGCAGCAGCCTTGCGCGCCGCGTTCTCGGCGTGCTGACGGGCAACCGTCGCGCCGGCGCCGCCGGCGCGGTGGAGGGACTCGCCGTCGGTTCCCTCAGCGGCCCAGTGCACGAACTTGAACGTCATGTACGGGCACAAAAGGATCATGAGCATGATGACCATGCCTGCGGCGACGTCCGCGAGGGCGGCAACGCCGTCCTTGGCTTCGGTCTTGCCCATGGCTGCGATGCCGAGCACGAAGATGATCGTCATCAGCAGCTTGGAGACGACGAGGGTGGCGGTGGCCTCGATCCAGCCGCGGCGCCACCGTCGGGCGACTTCCCAGCCGCCGCCGGCTCCGGCGAAAATGGCCAAGGTGACGAGGATCAGGATGCCGACCTTGCGGACCATCATCACGCCCCAGAACAGGAACGCTCCGATCGCGCTGCCGAGGGCCGCGACGACTGCGACGAGCCAGCCCATTCCGGCGATGGAGCTGATCTGCTGGACCTTGACGATCCTGCGCACGGCGGAGGAGATGTCCGTACCGGAAGCCGCGAACAGCCCGTTGGACAGGGCGTCGACGACTTCGATGGCGACGGTGGTGAAGGCGATGGCGCAGAAGGCGAACAAGACGCCGGAGGCCGTTCCGGTCACCGCTTGGGCGAGGGCTTGGCCGTCGCGTTTGATCGCGGCTCTCACCAGCTGCGCACAGAACGTCGCGACGAGCATCAGCAGGCCAATCGGCAGAATCGTCTCGTAGTTGTCGCGGAACCATCCCGCGCCGAGGTCGATGTTGGTGGTGCGGTCGATGGCCTTGGACGCGAGGTCCGCCGCGGCGGCGGCGACGTCACCGGCGCTTTCCGCCATCCACTTCCCGATCGCGCCGACGGGATCGGAGGCGAAGTCGATCACATCGCCGGCCTTGCAGAGGTAGCCGGCGACAGGCAGGTCACAAAAGCCCACGTCGGGCGTCCTTTCGGGAGGTACAGGCGGTGGCTACGGGGCGACGCGCGGGGCTATAGCGACCAGGCGGCAGTCCTTGCCGGGTCGGCACTGGACGGCGAGGGTGATCTGCCGGTCTTCGGCACCGCCTCCGCCTCCGTTCCAGGCGAGCTGGGTTTTGCCGCGCACCGTGACGGCGTAGATGTACGCCTCGGTGATGGCTTGCGGGTTGTCGGCCAGGGCCTGCTTGAACGCGGACGGAAAGTGCGCCTCCGACGTGGTGGCGCTGGCGTGCTGGCCGTTGTCCTTCAGCCGTGACCACAGCACCGGGTCGGGGATCTGGGCCTGGACGGAGTCCCAGTCCGCGTATGCGGACTCGCCGGTCAGCCAGCTGTGCATGCCGGCGAGCTGGGCGTCGCGGCTGGTAGTGCGGGCGTCGAAGGTCCACAGCATCACCGCGCTCGCCCGGGCGAACGCGAGCGGATCAGAGATCGGCGGCGGCCCGGCGACCGTGGACCCTCCTGCGGGCGCTGTCGGCACGGGAGCGGAGGAGGCCTTCGGTGCACCGGTCGGGCTGGTCTGCTTGCCGGATGCCTCGGGGCTCTGGTGGCTCCCGGTCCACCAGGCGACGGCGCCGGCGAGGACCAGCAGCGCGGCCAGTACACCGGCGAAAAGCAGGACGCGCCGGGGTGGCTGCCAGCCCAGGCCGAGCACGTCGAGGGAACGTTTCCTCATCGGACCTGCTGGCCGAGCGCGCTGAAGAACGCCACGATGCCGTTGGCCGCGCCCAGGCCGAGAGCCGAGGCCGCGGCTACGACCGCGCCCTTCTTGCCGTTGGCTTCGGCCTGGTGGCCGCCGGAGTGGTGGCCCCAGGCCCAGACGCCGAGGCTGACGGCCAGGGCGCCGACCACGGCCACGATCCCGAACAGGTTGATCGAGTTCACGACGGTGCGCAGGACGTCGAGGCCGGGCAGGCCGCCGCCTTTGGGCGAGACGCCCGGATCGTAGGCAAGCAGGGTGAGGCGTTCGGGCAGGGGTGGGGTGAGATTGGCGGGGGAGATGGTGGTGCGCTCCTTGCATGCGCAGGACACGACGGGCCCTGCCGGGGAACAGGAAGGAAAGGGGGGAGAGGGGAGGGGGAAGGGGCGCTCTGCGGCGCGAAGGTGGTCCGGTCCGCCCGGTGCCTCAAGGGCTGGCCGAGCGGACCGGTGTCACGGGAGACGGCGTGCGCTGTGGGCGGCGTAGTCGGCGAGGGTGCTGAAGCGGACCGGCTTTGTGGTGCGCGGGGCCTCGATGACGTAGCCGTGGCCGGCGTAGATGCCGACGTGCTCGGGGACCGCCGGGGTGCCGCGGCTGAACACCAGGTCGCCGGGGCGAAGTTGGTTCAGCGGGACGGCGTGGCCTTCTGCGATCTGGGTGTACGTGGTCCGGGTCAGGGTGATCCCGGCCTTCTTGTACGCCTGCTGGGTCAGCGAGCTGCAGTCGCAACGGCCCATCGGGTCCGGACCGTGCGGATCCAGGCACGAGCCGCCCCACTGGTAGAGGGTGCCGAGCTGGTTCATGGCCCAGGTGATGGCCGTCTTGGCGCGGGGGTCGGCGTCGGCGGGGATCGAGTACCCCTTGGGGACCGCCCCTTCGGGGATCGGTCCGGAGCCGCTGCCGTCTTCGCCCGGGGTGCACGGGTCTGTCGCAGGGAGGCGCGGGGTCTGGCCGTCGGCGGGCGGCCCTGAGCCCTTCAGCGTCGGGGCGATGGCCTGCTGCAGAGCGCGGGCGAGAGGCTCCCACTGGGCGTAGGCGTTGGGGAATCCGCTCAGCTGGACGGCCTGCGCGGCCTGGGTGACCGTCATCTGCTGCCAGCCGGGGACCTTCAGCAGGCCCTGGTAGAACTTCGTGCTGGCGTAGACGGGGTCGCGGACCTGGGCGGGGGTACCCCATCCCTGGCTGGGCCGCTGCTGGAAAAGGCCCAGCGAGTCGCGGTCGCCGTAGCCGAGGTTGCGCAGCCGGGATTCCTGGATGGCGGTGGCCAGGGCCACGATCTGGCCGCGCTCGGGCACTTCGAGCGTGATGCCGGTGGCGACGATGGTTCGGGCGTGGGGAATCTGCTCGGCGGGCAGGTCCAGGCCCTCGACGTGGACGTTCTGAGCGCCTGACCCGCCGAGGACGGCGGTGACCTGGCGCCGTACGGCGTCGGTGTCGACCGAGTCGGTGACGCAGGAGGTGCCCGGGCGTGAGGAGTGGCTCGCGGCTGCGGCGAGGACGGCGGTGCCAGCGAGCAGCGCGGGGGAGAGGCAGAGCACGCCGATCGCGGCGGCGATGCCTTTCACTCCCGGGCGGCCTCCGGCCGGCGGGCTGCGGGGATGTCACGTGGGGATGGAGAGGAAGGGGCCACGGGGAGGTCCTCGGGGTGGGCCCCGGCCGCACGGTGTGAAAGGGGGAGGGCCGTGCGGCCGGAGCGGTGGAGGTGGGCGAAGAGCCCCGGCTCGGGTGCGTGTTGCCTCACACACCCGGTGGGACGGGGGAGGTTACGGGCGGAACATGGGTGTGCCTCCTGGGACGTTCAAGGAGTGGCCCGCAGCGGCGGGCTGGTGAAGAGCGGGACGGCGGGGCGTCTTACGGGCGGAACATCAGCGAACTCCTGGAGGGGTGCCGGGGCGGGAAGCCGGGATCGAACTGGGGTGCCTGGTGGGCGTTGCCTCGCCCACCAGGGCGGAAGGGGATTACGGGCGGAACATGAGCGGCACCTCCTCGGCCGGCGCAGTTGTGGGGAACACGGGCGAGGTCAGCAGGGGCGGTACATGGGCGGCCTCCCTGTCAGGGTCTGCGGCGGGCGGGCGGGCAGGGAACGGCGAGGCGGCAGCGATGGCTGCGTGCGGGGTCACGGACGGAACACAGGGGCCTCCTGCGGGAGAGGGGGGAAACGGGGAAGGGTCGCCATCAGCGGTGTCCGCCGGGCAGTGACAAGACAGTAAGCCCGAATCCCCGGTCACCGAAATCACGGGCGGAATCCGCCTGATTTCCGGGGTTCTTGGTCGGCGATGCGTCTCAACCGGGAATCGTCACCTACAGTTTGGGACCTCCCCGCGCCGCCTGCCCGCATGTCTTGCGATGGCCGCCGCACGGTCTGGAGCCTTCCCGTCTGCATCCCTCACCGAATTGGGGTTCCCCTTTGTCGTTTTCCCTTCACCAGGGCGACGCGCTCAGCGTGCTCGCGACTCTGCCCGACGGCTGCGCCGATTCCGTCATCACCGACCCGCCGTACAACAGCGGCGGCCGAACCGCCAAGGAGCGCACGAGCCGCTCAGCCCGCCAGAAGTACGTCTCCGCGGACGCCCAGCACGCCCTGCCGGACTTTGTCGGCGAGAACATGGACCAGCGCTCGTACACGCTCTGGCTGACCCAGATCATGACCGAGGCCCACCGGGCCACCAAGGTCGGGGGCACGGCGCTGCTGTTCACCGACTGGCGGCAGCTGCCGGCGACCACGGACGCGCTCCAGGCCGCTGGCTGGCTGTGGCTGGGCGTCCTGACCTGGCACAAGCCGCAGGCCAGGCCGCAGAAGGGTAAGTTCCGGCAGGACTGCGAGTTCATCGTCTGGGGCGCGAAGGGCAAGATCGACGCCGCCGCGAACCCGGTCTACCTGCCCGGCTTGTACAGCGCCTCGCAGCCCTCGGGCAAGGCTCGCCGGCACATCACGCAGAAGCCGGTCGAGGTGATGCGCGAGCTGGTGAAGATCGCCCCTCTCGGCGGCACCGTGCTCGACTTCTGCGCCGGATCGGGCAGCACCGGGGTCGCCGCGCTGCTGGAGGGACGCGACTTCATCGGCATCGAGAAGACGAAGGAGTACGCGGCTGTTGCCTCCGAGCGCCTCACCGAGACCGCCCATCAGGTGCATTCCCAGGACGATTTCGACCTGACCTCCTGACCGAGCTGCACCACAGCCCGATCTCGTGGCAGGCGGAATATAGCGGCAGATCCCCGGTTTCCGAAACCGGGGATTCTCCGGACCATCAGGGCCATCGAATTCACGGCCCTGGCTGCAAGGAGAACCCCTTTCGTGTCCGAATCTGCCGAGCCCCGCCATGGCGGGGAAATAGAGCCGGTCCGTCTGCCGGACGCTGACCTCGAATCGATCGAGGCGTCCGTCCGCAAGCTGCTCGACCAGTCGGCCGAGCAGGCCCGCATGATCGACACACTGGCCTCCGCGCCGCCTGCGGACCCGATGGCCGCGAGCATGCCCTTCGCCGGGTTCCCCGGCATGCCGTCGTTCACCGCCCCCACCCCGCCGCCGGACCCCAAGCCGATCTTGGAGCTGGAAGGCGAGGAGTACGAGGACGAAATCGCTGCGCTGACCGACTGGGTGGACGACCACCTCATGGACGTCTACGGCGCCGAGATCACCACCGCGGCACCATGGTGCGAGCAGTGGCAGGAGCACCTCGACGTCGTCGCGTGGCTGCACGCGCTGTGGATGGCCTACCACCAGCACAAGGACGCCGAGGCCGGCCCCAGTGGCATGTTCGTGTGGCACCGGGACTTCCTCACCCACTGCATGGCTTACGTCCGTGCCCCCGGCGGTCCCCTGAGCGCCTGCCAGACCGACCCGGACCGTGCCGAGCATCGCCTGCTGCGCGGGCCGGGCCCCTCCGCACGGTCCGCCGCCCGCGAGTCGGAGGCCCAGACGACCGGCGGCACCCTGGCCCCGGACGGGGCCGCGTTGTGACGCACCCACCGCAGCCTCCACCGGCGTTCGGCCTCTCCTTCCACCCCGAGGCCCTCAACGACCTGCTCGCCGCTCCGGGCGACATGCGCGACCTCGGGCTTGCCCTCATCCAGGACGTCGTGCGCGCCCAGGTGAGAGGGCCCGAACTCACCGCCGAGCTGACCGGCTACCGCAAGCTCTACCTCGGCTCCCGGGTGCAGTACCGCATCGTCTACGACTACCGCCCGGCCCCGCCCGGCTCCAGCCACCGCACCAACGTCCACATCGTCGCCGTACGCCCCCGCGCCAAGCACGACATCTACGACACCGTCCGGGCCCGCGTCGGCCGCCCTCTCCCCGCAGCCGGGCCCCGCGCGTACGCGGCTCGCTCCCTCTCGCCACAAGTCCGGCCGCGCCCTGCCTTCACGCCGGCGCCTCCAGCCGCAGCGTTCCCGGTCCCCGGACTCCCCGCACCCGCCCGCATCGCCACCACGAATTCCCCGAAGGGTCCTTCGCGATGACCAACCTCACCGCCCAGTCCTCCTCCCTGCTCCAGGCCCTGATGACGGCCCTCCTCGAGCCCCGGCCGGCTCCGCACCCGCGCCACCAGGCCCTGCTGGATGCTCGCGAGCGTCAGCTGGAGGTGGAGGCGGAACTGAGCGCCTGGGCCAGCCGACCGCAGCCCACCACCGAAGCCGCCCAGGATAAGGAACTCGACGACCTGAGCAATCTGTTGGTCGAGCATGCGCAGGCGGGCCGACAGGTCTCGTACCTCCTTGGCGCCGACACCTGCTGCTCGCCGTGCACCGACCCCGAGCAGCCGCCGATCGTACTCAGTCGCCCCGGCGAGAACGCGGTCTCGGCCTTCGCCGCCCCGTGCATCCTGGCCGCCTGCCTGGACGCCTTCGCCTTCCACGGCAGCCCGGACGCACTGTCCTCCGCCGACCTCGTCGCGGAGCTGCGCACCCTGCCCGGCATCGCCGAAGGACGCTGGCCGTACGCCGAACTCACCCAGACCCGCCTGGCCACCCTGCTGCGCCCCTACGAAGTGGCCAGCCGCGACATCACCCACGGCGACGGCCGGCGCCGCAAGTCCTACCGCCGCTCGGCCCTTCTGGCCGCCATCCCGGCCGACTGCGACTGCCGCCCGTCGTGACCGCCCGTGAATCCCCGGCAACCGCCCTGGACGCCGCCATTGAGCAAGTCGTCGGCGACCTGACCGTCCTGCGTCACGACCATCTCCGCGGGCTGCTCCTGGCGGAGCGGGCCGCGCTCGCTGCCGTACACCGGGAACTGGTGAATGCTGAGGGCGCGGTCGCCTACCACCGCAACGTGCTGATGCGCCTGTCCTCCGGCAGCTACCCCGTGGATACCCCGCTCCTGGACCGCCTGCGCCGGACTGTGCACGACTTGGCCCAGGCCACGGCCGCCCGCGACCGGCTGCAGGAGGGTGTCGCTGCCGCACTGGACGCGGTCAAAGCCGCGCCCCCCGCCTCCGCCCCCGCTGACGACGAGCTGACGGCGCACGACTTCGCCGCACTGCTCTCCCTCGCCGGCGGCGGCACGATGCGCGAACACCTCCTCACCCACCGGGTCTCCGTCCGCACAGTCCAGGGCCGTCTGATTGACCTTCCGGCGTTCCAGCGCCTGGAGGCTCACGGGCTGGTCACCCGGGACACCTCCCGGGCCCTGACCGTCGGCCAGCCGGTCACCCTGACCGACACCGGCCGGACTGCGCTGCTCGGCACGCGCCGCCCGTCCGTCCCGCAGGCCGCCTTGGCCGCCCGCCCGGCAGGTGCGTGGCCGAATCCCGCCCGAGTGCGCTGACTTCGTGGCGCCGGCCTTGCCCACCCATGCAGTCCGCTCCTCCTGACGAAAGCCACCTCCCCGTGCCCTACCCCGACCTCCCTGAATTCGACCTGGACGAATTCGAGCCCGCCGACGCAAGTCATGAGAAGCACTACCACCGGCTTCTCATCCAGGACTTCAAGGTGCTGGGCGAGCACCACACCCCTACCGACACCTACTTCATCGTTCACGACGAGGGCGCAACCTGGGGAGTTCCTGGCACAGCCCAGCTCAGGGCCGTCCACGTGTCCCGCGACCTGGACGCCGGCACCTACGAGGTCGACTCCAGTCCTCTCCCGCTCTACCCGATGGCCGAGTCGTATCTGATCGCCCGCGGCTGCCCTGCCGACGCCCTCGCAGCCTCGGGCGACGTCCACATGCCCGCCGACGACATCACCCGAGCCCTGGAGGCGCGCGTCCGCGGCGACGGTGACCACTTCGCCCTCCTGGCCGGCTATACGGACGACCTACGCGATACCCCGCAGACGGTGGTGATGCTGCGCTCCCTCGACCCCAAGGCGGTCCCGGAATTCCGGATCTTGCTGGAGAGGTTCGACCAGGACACCTACACCCACACCCTGCGGGAGGGTGGATTCGCAACGTACGAGGCGGCCACTGCCTGGTGGGGGGCCTGGGCGGACGGCGAGGCCCCGGCGCTGCCTTCGCCCGCCCTCGCTGCAAGCCCGGGACCCGCCCCCGCTGGCCCGGTCTCGCCCGCGCTGGCGACGGCCCGACGGCCGCAGGGCCGCTGAACACGACCTCCGCTCGGACCCGTTCCTGCTGATCGCGGCGCGCAATATAGCTGCCGATCCCCGGTTTCGGAAACCGGGGATTCTCCGGACCCTTTGCAACACCACCGGCCCACTGAGGGCGGTCACTTCCTGTTGTTCTGCCTGGTCTGGAGCCATCCGCTGTGTGCCACACACCCGCGTCCATCACCGCCACCGTCCTGAGCGGCACCCCATCCCGTTCCGCCGCCACCGCGGTACTCAGCCCCGTCACGCCCCTTACGGCTCGGCGGGCCGAGCCGGTGCTCGCCGTCGCCGTCCATGCCCGTGCCGACGGTGACTCCACGGCCGTCGGAGTGCTGCGGCGCGGAGAGCCGTTCACGGCTTCGGTCACCGACGGCGCCTGGCTGCACGTCACCACCGCCTCGGGCATCACCGGCTGGGTTGACGACGGTGACCTCCGTCGCGACGGCAGCCGTCGCCCGAACTGACCCACCCGTACGTTCCCCTCTTCCAGGAGCCACCTTTCGTGTCCGACATCCCCGACGTCTTCGACGGCGACGTGCTCGGCTTGTTCGCCGAGCGGATCGAGGCCCAGTTCAGCCTGGGTCTGCCCGAACTGGCCCAGGCCGTCCAGGCCGCTCCGCATGCCTACCCCAGTGCCACCCAGGTGGTCCGCTGGTATGCGCTGCTCACCGAGGCGCAGCAGGGAGTGGAGACGGCCGAGGACGCTCTGGTCTCCGCGCTGGAGACGGCGCCGGGGGACGTGCTGGACGACCCGGTGATGGAGTTGGCCCACCGTGTGAATTTCGCGGTTGCCGCCCGTGACGGTCGGGCGCAGGTCCTCCGGTTTCTCTTGGAGTCCCCCGTCGAGCAGGCCCGCATCCAGCGGCGCTTCGGACCCCGGGTGACAACGACCTTGCCCACTGCCGTCCCGGCACAGCCCGCGCGGATCAGGGGCGGAGCCCTATGAGCGACGCTCGCAAGCCCAGTACCCAAGACGCCCGCCTGGAGCAGGTGTTCGGCGGACCCTTGGACCAGCTGCACCAGCGCGCGGTCCGCCCCGGCAGCTCGCCCGCCCTGGTCCGGGCCCTGGAACTGCGCGCCTTCCTCGCCTTGGCCGAGGCCCAGGTCGTACGCGTCCGCGACCGTGTCCACGCAGCCATGGCCCCCGACGCCGAGCTGGACTCGCTGTCCTCGGACACGCTCCGGTTCGACGCCGAGTGGCTGGAGGCCGCACTGGCCGGCCGCACCGGCTACCGCATCGCGCTGGAGAAGCTACTCTCCGCGATGCCGCCGCCAGCCGCCCGTCCGCCGGCCGCCCCCCTCCAGGTCCGGTCCGCCGTCGTGGGCAGCGGCCTACGGCCCGCGCCCACCGGCGTCGAGGACGTGGCGGCGGCCCGGGGACGCTGAGTGCCCGATCCGTACGCTGCCTCCCGGGCGGCGGGCGAGCAGATCGAAGCGCTCTACGGCCGCCCGGTCACCGGCCTCGCCGCGGACGCCGTGCCCGGCAGCATGCGCTACGCCCTGCTCAACAGCTTCGACGCCCTGCAGTACGCCGACCGCGCCGTCGCCTTCCACACCGAGCAGCTCCACCGGCTGACTCACCCCGACCGCACGATCGAATCCGTGGATGTCGGCCACATCTCCGACGCCACCCGCCGCCTGGCACACGCAGTCACCGTCCGCGACTCCCACGCCCAGGTTCTCGGCGACGTTCTGAACAGCCTGGCTCGTGTCCCCGACACCGAGTCCCCGGCGCCCGCATCCCAGGCCACGGCCGTCACACCGGCCATGCCGCCGGTCGCGTCTGACGGGCCCGCCCGCTCGCGCTGACCCCCTCCTTCTCCTTCTTCTCGTCCACCCCGCGCCGTCTGGAGTTACCGCCTTGGCTGCTGCCCGCCTGCCTTCCAACGACCTGCCCCGCGTTGCCGAAGCGCTGGAGATGATCACGCCGCGCTGGAGCGTGTGGGTGCTGATGACGCTGGCCTCCCAGCCCGGCCCGCTGCGCTACACCAAGCTCAAGGAGCACCTGCCGTGGCTCGGCGACGGCCAGCTCCACCCGCGGCTGCGGGCGCTCTCGGATGCTGGGCTCGTCGAGCGCACCGCCCAGACCCGACTGCACGTCACCTACGGCCTGACCGCCCGCGGACGGGAGCTGATGCCGTCGCTGACCGCCCTGGCGGGCTGGGGCGACGGACACCTGGAGAAGAACCTCGTCCTCAACCCCGTCACCGGGAAGACGGAGCCGGAGCGGATACCGGCTGCGCAGAACGCCGAGGACACCCTCGCCGTGATCAGTCACCGCCACGCCACCGTGCTGCTGTGGACCCTCAAGGCCCGCGGGACCTCGACCATGGCAGCACTCTCGGCCGAGGCGATGCCCGACCACAGCCCCAGCGCGATCTACCCGCCGATCCGTCGGCTCATCGACGACGGCCTGGTCGCCGTCACCCGCGATGACGCCGCCTCGCTGCAGCTGACCGCCCCGGGCCAGGCCCTCGCCCCTATCTACCTGGCTCTTTCGACTTGGGCCACCGCACGCCCGCTTCCCGAGGCCCAGGCACACCCCGTCTGGGGCGCACCCCGTATCCCGGCCGCCACCCGCTCCGGGCAGTGGGCCGCCCACCAGGCCCGCAAGACCAGCCCGGCCGTGGCTGTAGCCCAGCCGCCGGCCCCCGCCCCGGCCACCGGGTGGCGGCCCACGGATCTGTTCTCCGCACCGACCAGCGGACCGAGCCGGTGAACCCCAACCGACCACTGCCAGGTTCCGGCCGCCCGACGCCGGTATCCCCTCGCTCACGGCGCCCTGGCGCTGAGCCCTGACGGAAAGCCCCCCGTTGACCGCTCGCTTGACCGCCACCGCCCCGGCTGCCACGTACGGATCCGTCCTTGGCAGCCGGTACGTGTCCCGCCTGCTGGGCGGCACCCTGATCGGGCGCCTGCCCAACGGCATGGTCCCCGTCTCCCTGGTCTTGTGGATCACTGCGGGCGGCGGGACGCTGGCGTTCGGCGGACTCCTCGCCGCGCTCTACGGCCTGGCCTCGGGCCTCTCCCAGCCGGTCAAGGGCCGGCTGATGGACAGGTACGGGCAGACCCGGATCTCCATCCCGGCCGCCGTGCTCAACTCCTCCTGCTTGCTGGCGCTCCCGTGGGTCGGTGCCGACGGACAACAGGTGGTGGTGACCGCAGTCGTGGGGTTCGCCGGGCTGATCACCCCGCCCCTGGAAGCCGGACTGCGGGCTTTGTGGCCGACGGTCCTGCCGGATCCGGGGCGGCGGCGCGTCGTGCAGGCCCTCGATACCGGCTCGCAGGGACTCCTCTACGTGGTGGGCCCACTGCTCGCCTCGTGGCTGGCGACCACGCACGGCCCCGATACCGCTCTGCTGGCGACCGCGACACTCGGCCTGACGGGCTCGGCGATCGTCCTGACCGCCGGTCCGTCGAGGACATGGCGGCCGACCACAGAGGGCGGCGCGGGTACCGGACGGCTGATGAGCAGCGGGCTGGTCATGCTGTTCGCCGGCCTGGCGGGGACCGGGTTCACGCTCGGCGCGATGAACGTCTGGGCCGCGGACATGGCCGCCGTACAGGAGCAGCCGATGCTGTCCGGGCTCCTTCCCGCCATGTTCTCCACCGGCAGTTTCCTGGGCGGCCTGGTCTACGCCCGCAGGACCTGGCCCGGCACCACGACCACGCAACTTCTCTGCACCAGCGTCCTGTTCCTCCTCGGCTGGCTTCCGCTGCTGGCCGACCCAGGCCCCCGAGCGGCCGTCGGCCTCGTGGGGATACCGGGCCTCTTCCTCACCTTGATCATCACCAATGGCTTCCACACGGTGGACGCCCTCGCCCCGGCCTCCCGCACGACCGAGGCGTACGCCTGGCTGATCCTCTCGGTCGGCACCGGGCAGGCCGCCGGCACCGCGCTCGCCGGAGCCCTCTCCACCAGCCCGCAGATACTCGCTGCCCTGCCCGCCGCGGGCGCCGCAACTGCGCTGACCGTCCTGATCGCCGCCCGCCCCAAACTCGGCCCCGGCCGACGCCTGGGCCGCCACCGCCGCCCACGCCACAGCCACCCGCGTCACTCGGTCTCGACGCCCCGCTAGCCGCTGTTGCCGCCCGCTCGGACCGCCGTCACCGTCCAGCCGGTCTGCTCCCCGAACGTATCCGCCCCACCCCGGAAAGACGATGCCCCCCAAGCACGCTGCCGTCCTGCGGCCACCCACCGGCCGACATGTCCGCACTCCCGACTTCGGACCCGTACGCGGCGTCTACGTCCCGCGTACCGCCGATGCCGGCGCCTTCGCGATGAGTACGTATGGCATCCCGCTGCTCGTCCTGGCTGTCACCGACTCGGCCACCTTGACCGGCTTGGCCTTCATGCTCGAATGGGTTCCCCGCCTTGGGGCGTTCGCCCTCGCGGGCGCCGCCGTGGACCGGTTCGGCAGCACACGGGTCCTTCGCATCGCCTCGGTCCTGCGCGCGGCGGTCGTCCTCGCCGCAGCCGCCGTCCTGCCCTCCGTGGGCGAGGGAACCGGCGCCGTGATTGCCGTCATGACACTGGCCGCCACGACAGGCGTCCTCACCGAGTTCTCCTACATCGCGGCCGAGACCGCGGGCGGCGCCGCGAGCCGGGACGCCGGAGGCCATGCCCACCGCGTCCAGGCCGTCCTGCTGGGCATCGACCAGGGCGCCACCCTGGCCGGCCCGGCCCTGGCCGGCGTGCTGCTCCAGTACAGCGGCGCCACCGGCATGCTCCTGATCATCGCCGCCTGCTCCCTGCTCGGCGCGGCCCTGGCCCCCCGTCAGCGTCCCGTCTGGCCCCAAGAGGCCCCGGTACCCGTCGCCCAGGGCCTCAAGATCGGATGGCGGACCCTGCGGTCGCTCCCCGCCCTGGGGTGGTTGTGCGTCGGGCTGGTGCTGTCCAACTGCGCGATCGGCCTCGTGCAGGCCGCCGGCCCCGTCCTGGTCATCAAGCAACTCGGCGGCACCAGCAGCCAGGTCGGCCTCGTCTGGTCGGCCGCCGCCATCGCCTCCCTGGCCATGGTCACCCTCGCCCGCTTCGCGATCGACCGCGCCGGCCTGTGGCCGGTCGGAGCTGCCGCAGCCGCCCTCGCCTCCCTGGCCTGCCTAGCTCTGGCAGCCGCCGACACCTACACCGTCTTCCTGGTCCTGGTGGCGCTGCTGATGGCCGGCGAAGCGGGCATGACCGTGGTGCTGCGCACCCTGCGCGCCCACCTCGTCCCGGCCGAGGTGTTCGGCAGCACCCTCTCGCTGATCATCCTGCTGCTCCTCGCGCCGTTCCCCCTCGCCGGAGCCCTGGTCGCGCTCACACCACCGGACCTGCTCGGCCACGCCATCACCGCCTGCGCCGTCCTGCAGGCCGTCGGCCTGGCCGTGGCCTTCGCGAAACTCCGCACCCATCCGGCCACCCGCCGCCCGCTCCCCGCCTGACCCCTCCCACCCCGCCTGCCATCCCGAACAGGACCACCATGCCCGAGCCCACCGACTCCACCCAGCCGCAGCACCTTCGCCTCCGCCTGCGCGAAGTGGCCGCCCTCGACGACGAGGCGTTCGCCCACTACCTGCAGGAGCGCTTCGAGCACCTGGTGACGGCCGCGATAGCCGATGCCGGCGGCCACCTCCGCCCCGCCCAGCACGACCTGCTCCACGCTCCCGCCCGCCTGCACGAACTGCGTGACGCCCTCACCTTCGCCGAGGGCGACCTCCAGGTCGCCGTCGAGCGGATGGCCTACCACCAGGACCCGCGCACCACCCGCACCGCCCGCCAGCTGAGGCAGGTCCGTACCGCCCGCCACCAAGTCCACCGGGAAACCGCCGCGCTGCGCCGGTCCGAAGACCGCACGCGCGAATCCGAGGAGACTCCTTCGACGGACACGGTCACCACGACCCGGGGCTGGCTCTCGCAGGCGTATCCCGTCCTCTTCGCCCAGCTCCTCGCCCAGGCTCACGCCGCCGCAGGGCTGCCCGCGCGCCCGCTGGCCAAGGACATCTTCGACACCGTCGAGGAAGGCTGGGCCGATGGCTACCTCCCCGCGCCCCGCACAGCGGAGGTCGACCGCCTGCTGTCCATGGGAGCCGTCGCCTTCCGCAGCGCTGTCGCCGATGACGCCCGCAATCAGAACGACCGCGACCCGGCGCTGCGCCACCCGCTGCTGCAGCGGCGCTGGAACACGGCACTGGAGGAACTGACCAGCCTGACCGTGCCGGTGGCCCGCGCCTCCAGCTCCTCGGCCCTGGGCTCCCTGCCCAACGGGTTCGCCGGCATCCCCGAACCCGACGCCTTCAAGGTCCTCAACGCGCGCCGGTTCCTGGTCGCGGCCTGGCAGCGCCGAGCCGAACACAACCGCCTGATCCACCAGTACGCGATCACGGTGACCGACCGGCGCCGCGCCGCCCCCGACCACGATCTACGGCGCCAGGCCATCGACGCGGCCCTCGACCGCCTCGTCGCCGCGCAGCCTGCCGCCGCCGCCCGCATCCTGGCCCGCCTTCGCCCGTACGCCACCGCGGACGGAAGGCTCGAGCCGGACACCTTCACCCCGGCCCTGCGCGCCCGTGCCAAGCGCGAGGTCCTCGCCGACCTCGCCGCCATCCGGAAGCTGGACACCGTGTTGCCCTCCGCGCTCCCGCCCCGGCCGGCCCTCGCCGCCCCGGCTGCCCTGACCGCCACGCTCTGACCGCACCCCCTTCGTTCGTGGAGACGCCCTTGCCTTCATCCGCCCCCCAGGCCGCCGCCACCGTGGACGGCGACGTCTACGTCACCCCCCCGCTACCTCGCCGGATCGCCCGGCTACGGCGATGCCGGCTTCGCCCCCGTCAAGCATTGGCCCCACCATCACCTCGACGAGGGCCCGCACCAGCTCGTCGTAACCAGCCCGGACCACCGCATCCGGATCGGCTGGGCCGGAGACGACTACGACCTGTGGACGATCAGCGCCGCGCCCGACGCGGTCTCCGGACCGCAGTGGACCGCGATCGTCAACCAGAACACCCCGCCCGAGCTCGTCGCCGCCCTCACCACCGCCCTCGCCCGGGACTGGGCCGACGGCCAGGACCGCTTCCTCGCGGCCCCGTCGGCGTACTGGGCCGACAGCCTGGCACCGCTGGTCGCCGCCGGCTGGCAGCGCACGGGCGCCGAGGTCGGCACCGTGGAGCTGACCGCCCCCGACAGCAACGCGGGTGTCTACATCAACCGCCCCCGCCGCGACCTGCCGGACGGGACGGAACTGTGGGCCGGCCCTCCCGGCTGGGGCACCCGCGCGGAGATCACGTTCAGCCCCCGTACGCCCTCCCACCTCATCGCGGCCACCGCGGAGGCGTTCACCGAGACAACTCCCGTGGCCCGCTGGCAGCAGGGCCTCCACCGTCAGCTCGCCGCCCTCGCGCAGCTCACGCCCGTCGTACCGCCCCGCCCTCCGGTGCCGACTCCCCGCGATCTCCGCCCCCGCATTGGCGTCCGCCCGCCCGTCGCGGTCGGCAGCGTGCCGCGCTGGAGCACCGCCACCACCCCCTCCGCTGCCCTTCCCGCCCGCGGCGCTGTACGCCGCTGACCGACAACGAGGACCCCCCTTGGCCCTGTTCACCGAACAGTTCTTCGCCGACCACCTCACGCTGCCCTACCCCGAGGCCGCCGTCGTCGGCCATGCCTACTACGCCGCCCCCGCCCCAGACCTCCCGCTGCGGCTCCGCATCGACTTCGCCCCCACGATCTACGCCGACCGCTACGACGGGCTGCGACTGCAGATCGTGCACCTCGACAAAGGACCGATCGACACCGCCGTGCTGCGCTTCGCCGACCACGGCGCCTTCGACACCCGAGACCGGCGCCTCGGACACAAGCCCGGCCAGGGCGAGTACGGCACCTTCAACGACTGGAACCACAGCGAGCACCCCCCGTGGGTCGGCATCGGCGTTACCCGGCTGCGGGCCGCGATCGACCAGTACGTACGCCTGTGGATCCCCGGCGCTCCACCGGTACGGACCAGCCAGCCCCCCGCCGCCGCATCCCGGCAAGTTCGGACCTCTGCCGCCCGGGCGCGGTGACCACCCTCCTGCCGTAAAGCCCCGCCCCTCGGCCGTCATTGGCCCATCGCGCCTACTGACTCACCGCCGCCCGCACCCGACTTCCCCTCTCCACCGACAGGACCCTCTCCTCCTTATGCGCCTTCGCCCTGCCCACCCCGCCCACCTCGCCGTCGCCGTCGCCGCCCTCGCGGCAGGCACCCTGCTGCCCGCGACGGCCATGGCCGCCCCGGAAGCCTCCGTGGTGCTGGGCCCCGGCTACACCATCCCCGACTCCGAGGGACACGCCGCCTCCAGCCACATCGGTGCCTACGGCCCGCCCGGACCGGCCGTCCACGGCGACACCGAGACCTACTGCGCCGACCCCGAGCGCAAGGGCCCGGCCGACTCCGGAGGCTACGGCGACCCGCAGCCGGTCCCGTCCTGGACGTCGTCGGTGACCGGGAAGCCCGCCACCAAGGAGAACCTGGCCCAGGCCGCCTATGTGATCGGCAAGTACGGGCAGACCCGCGACAACGCCCAGGCCGCCGCGGTCGACGCCGTGGTGTACGAGTACCTGGCCGGCGGCACCTACGCCCTCGACGGCGACGGCGACCGCGGCAAGCAGCGCCTGGCGTACCCGGTCGTCTCCCCGACCGCCCGCACCCTCGCCCAGGGCTACGTCGCCGAGGCCAAGAAGCTCGCGGGCCCCTACACCCTCCAGATCACGCCGTCGGTGAAGACCACCACCGCCGGGACGAAGGTCACCGTCGCGGTGAAGGTCACCACCACCGCTGGCACGCCGGTCCCGAAGGTTGCCGTCACGCTCGCCGAGTCGGGCTCAGGCACTGCGTCCGGCAAGGTCACCACCAACGACAACGGCACGGGCGCCTGGGAGTTCACCGCCGAGAAGGCCGGGACCGCCAGCGTCACCGCGACGGCCGAGGGGCTGCCCGCCATCGGGCTGCAGGTCCTCACGCCCAAGAACCCGGCCGCCCAGCGGATGCTGCTTGCCGGGGGCACTACCAGCGTCAGGGACTCCGCCGCCATCACCGTCGGCGAGGCCACCGGCGGCGTGACGATCCGCAAGAAGGACCCCGAAGGCACCCGCCTGGTCGGCGCAGCGTTCCAGCTCCTGGACTCCGACGGCAAGCAGGTCGCCGCAGGCAAGACGGACGAACAGGGCAACCTCGTCTTCGACAAGCTCCCCGCCGGCACCTACCGGCTACGCGAGACCTCCTCCGGCAGCCCCGTCCACGACCTGATCGCCGAGCAGACCATCACGATCACCGCCGGACGCACAGCTCAGGCCAACGCCCTCGACCTCGTCGACCCGCTCAAGAAGGCCCGCCTGTCGGTGAAGAAGACCGACAAGAACACCGGCAAGACCCTGCCGGGCGCGGTCATCGCCATCCGCGCCGACGAGACGGACAAGACCGGCAAGCACACCCCCGGCAAGGTGATCACCAGCCTCACCACCGGGACCGACGGCACCGCGACGATCCCCCTCGACGTCATGCTCAAGGCGGGCACCCGCTACTGGGCCGGCGAGACCAAGGCCCCCGACGGCTACCAACTCGACACCACACCGCTCGCGTTCACCGCCCGACCCGGCGCCGACGTCACCGTCACCCTCGCCGACAAGCCCACCGCGACCACGCCGCCGAGCCCGAGCACCCCGCCCGCGACACCCCCGGCCACCACCCCGCCGCCGACGCCGCCCGGATCCCTCGCTCACACCGGCGCCGACGCCACCACCTGGCTGGCCGGCGGAGCCACCGTCCTGCTCGCCGCAGGCGGCGGCCTCTACCTGATCAACCGCCGCCGCCGTACGGGCGACGCCCCCAGCTGACCCCCCGCGCTGCCGGGCCCCGATTTCGGAGCCCGCGCCACACCGTCCCGCACCGCACGATCCCGCCCGGAGCACCCCTGATGAAGCACCGCCCCCTCCTCTTCACCGCGCTCGCCGTGACCGCCGCCGTCGCCCTGACCGGCCCGGCCACCACCGCCACCGCAGCCCCCTCCCCGTCCACCGAAGCCCCCAAGGATCAAGGCGCAACCGCGGCGGCGGACAAGGCCGGGCTGCGCATCGTCAAGACGGACCCCGAAGGCCAGCCCGCCCCTGGAGCCGCCTTCCAGCTGCTCGACTCCGCGGGTAAGACGCTCGCCGAGGGCAAGACCGGCGCCGACGGCACCCTGGCCTTCTCCGACCTCACCCCTGGCGTCGTACGCCTCAAGGAGACCGCCTCCGGCAGCCCGCTGCTGGGCACCGTCCCCGACCAAGACGTCGTCGTCGCACCCGGCGAGCCCCAGGTCCTGGCAATCACCGACCCGTACAAGTCCGCCGGCCTCACCCTCAAGGTCACCGACAAGGCCACCGGCAAGGGCCTGGCCGGAGCCATCGTCAACATCGCCCCGAAGGACGCCAAGGACGACAAGGGCGCCTTCACCCTCACCACCGGCCCGGACGGAACCGCCAAGGCCCCGCTCCCCGTCGGAAAGAAGACCGGCAGCGCCTACACCGCCACCGAGACCAAGGCCCCGGACGGCTACCGACTGGAGACCACCCCGGTGGAGATCACGGCCAAGCCCGGAGCCGAGACCACCGCAGCCTTCACGAACGCGGCCACCGCCAAGCCCACCGAGGAACCGACGGGGAAGCCGACGGCCAAGCCCACCGGCGATCCCACCTCCCAGCCCACGCCGACCGGGTCGCCCTCGACCGGCACCGGGGAGCCGACCGATGCGGCATCCCCCTCCAGCAGCCCGGAGATCGGCACCGCCACCGCGACCCCCACCGCACCTGACACCAAGCCCGAAGGCTCCCTCGCCCACACCGGCGCCGACAGCACCAACGGGTGGCTCCTGGCAGCCGGCGGCCTTCTCCTCGCCGCCGGAGGCGGCGCCGTCTACGCCGCCCGCCGCCGTAAGAACGACGAGAGCGACACCGGCACCGGCCAGCACCGGCGTACCGACGACAACTGACCTCACCACCACCGGCCCCGGGAACCAGACAGGTTCCCGGGGCCAGCTGCGTTTCGGGGGGTTCCGGTCGCCGGTGGGTGGGAGACGATTGAGCTGACTCCGTCCGCAGAGCCCGGCCTCGGACGCTTCAAGGACCGCGGCCTGGCCGAGCAGCGGTTCGGTCACCACCAGGAGCAGGCCGCGCTTGGGCCTCTGCCAACGTGGGAGAGCCAGCGCTGTCCTTGCGCCTGACGCCTGCCCCGGCCCTCACTGGCGTCCGACTGCGGACAGGGGCGTTGATGGCCGAGGGGAGCCGTAGAACCGGTTCGGAATGCGCCCGGCCGGTCGTTGCGAGTCAGGCGCTCAATAGATCAGGCGCTCTTGCTCTGTGGGTGGAGTTCGCCCTCCTCGGTGGGCGAGACCGCCTGCTTCGGCAGCGGGACGACCTTCTTCAAGCACGGCTCCTTGCCGAAAAAGGCCCGATATTTCTCGGGCGTACCGACCTCTCTGACGATCTTCTCGACCCAGGCGGGCGTATATAGGTAGCAGTCGAACGCCGCGCTGTAGACGCAATAGCGGGCGTCGGTGTCGTACGGCTTCGCGGAGCCCTTCGCGGGACGAACCCCGAGCCGCTGCCACATTTCGAGGTGCTCCCTGTACACACTGAACTCGAAGGGCAACTGCTCCTCTACGGCAGCGCAGACCTCCTTCGGGCGCAGCTTCGCCTTGTCCGCAACCTCTACTTGACGATCCCTGACGATGACGGTGCCCTTACGCCCGGCCTCGACCATGACCTTGCGCTCCTCCTCGGTCAGCTCGTCGAGCTTTACGAAGTCGATCGCCAGGTCGGCGTCGGTCTTTGAACCGACGATGGGCACGAGCCGTACCCGGTAGTCGTACTTCAGATCGTCCAGTACATCCCGTTCTATGGCTGCCTCGAACTTGGCAACCAGATCGCGGGTCTGCTTCGGGAGCGTCTTGGCGGCGGCCTTGAGCTGCTCGCGACCGTCGGCTGTGAGCGCCTGGAGGGAGATCGGGAAGCGAAGCCTGTCGGCGAGGCTGTACTTGGACCCGAAGTGGTCCACCATCTCCTGCTCGTAGTTCATCACGAGCGCCTGAGCCTTGCCGCCCGTGGCGATCTTCAGGTTGTGCTCGTACCGGTGCTCCACCTTGTTGCGGAGCGCGACGAAAAGCTCGGCGTTCAGGCGGACGGGGTCGCCGCTGTTGGGGTAGCGCTCTCTCAAGCACCGTTCCAGGTCCCATGCCTTCGGCTCGCCGTCGATCACGACGTGTTGGCCGGTCTTTGGGTCCCTGTAGTGGTAGTCGATCTTGTCCTTGTGGAATTCCGCGTGAATCAGGTAGTGCCACGCCTTGTGCATGTGCGTCAGGAAGTCGGAGTAGTCGCCCGTCGAGCAGTTCCACTCGTCAACTGCCTTCAGGGCGTGGCGCTGCGACTCCGTGAGGATGTGGTGCCAGCGAGCGTGTGCCATAGCATGCGTCCTTCTCGTTTCAGTAAAGGATCACATTCACGGCCGCCCCGGGACAAGCAGTATTTCTTATGGGTCACCACCGGAACCGAGGCGATCGCGAGGCGTAGCCGCCGCAGGTGTGAGACGGCCGTGGACCACGTGGTCAATGCGAGCCGGTCGGGCTAATTCGCTGTCCAAGGGCAGAGTTCGCCCGTGGCAGACAGGAAAGATCCCGCAAGGACTGGTACAACGTTGCGGCGCATGTCAACCTAGACGACCTTCCCCCCACTCGGGGTTTTCCCAGGTCAGAGAGGTGATGCTTGTGACCGTGGAGCTGTCGAACGCCGGATTCCGCACCACGATCGAGAAGTTGCGACTGCATAGCTGGCTTCTGGGGCCTGGCCAGCCGACCGAGGTCATCGACTGCTTCCCCGAGGCGAACGGCGACTTCAACCTCATCGTCGACGACCGGGCCGACACCCATATCTCCTCGGCCGATGGCAGGCTCTATCTCGGCTGGTTTCCCGACGGCCGGCCCGGAGCTGAGGAGGAGGGCTGGGTCCTGGCCGTCACCGGCACCGCCAAGGTTCCCGGCTACCGTGTCGTCTTCGATCCACAAACTCCGTCACGGCTCGTGGCGGCTACCGTTTCCGAGGTGCTCGCCACCGCTCGGCGGCAGTAGTGCCCACGCCGCCTTGAGGCCGGGACCGCCGCCTCCCGTCCTTCAGCGGCTCGCCCGTCCCTCCGTGGTCCGTTCCCGGAGGTCGCGCGGCGCACATCCGCACCCACCACAACGCTTTCCACCCGTGAGGAGAACCGTGGCCCCCCAGCCCGAGCCCGGCGCCGAGATGACCGTCGCTGACCTGATGGAACACCTGTCTGCGGCGGACCCTGCCGCCCGCGTGCGGCTCGCGATCAACCCTTTCTTTCCGATGGCCCACAAGATGGGCACCGTGACCGTGGGCGCGGACCAGGACGGGCGACCGGTCGTCTATCTCGCAGAGGACGCGGAGGCGGTGCAATACGGGTACCTCCCCAGGCCAGTCGCCGAGGCCCTTACCTGGATGCCTCCGGTCGAGCCACCGGCCCGTGGACGGCGGCTGCGCGCCGTCTCCGACGACGATACGAGCCGCGAAACCCCCTGACGACAAGGAGCACTTCTGCCCCCGTCCCCTGACTTCCCTTCCCTTCCCGCGTACTGGGTCACCCCGCGCCATCTCGCCGGCGACGACGGCCTCCTTGCGGACCAGGTCGGCTCCCACCTCACCGCGGCGGGCTGGACCAGCCTCACCCTCGTCCGAGGTCGGCGTGAGCCCGACGAATCGGACGACGCCCGGCAGGTTCTCCGCAGCACCGTCCTGCACGTCGCTCCGGATGCGCTGAGCTGGGCGCAGTGGGTGCTAGCCGACGAGCCCATCCTCCTGGGTGATCAGCCGGTGGCATGGACGGTCTCTGCCCGCGCCACCCCCGCCAGCCTTCCCCAGTGGAATGCGTACTTCTCCGCCGGCACCCCGCCCGAGGCTGTCACCGACTTCCTGCTCGCCCTGGAGGACAGCCCGGATCCCGCCCACGGCTACGCCGGACCGCAGGCGGTTCTCGACGCGCTGGCCGGCAGCGGATGGATCCGCGACATCGACACCCCCACCGCCATGTCCGACCCGAGGCTGGCCGCCACCATGGCCTTGACCGCTTTGCCGGACGAGGGCATTCAGGACGGCGACCCGCTCGCCCTCGATCCCGAGGCGGAAGCGGCGGGATGGCAGGCATGGTGCGAACCGAGGATGGGCGGGGGGCTCCTGTGGGCCGCCATGTTCTCCGCCAGCACGCCGCACGATCTCGTTGCGGCCTTCGCCGCCTCGCTGGCCTCACCCGCACCGGTGCTGCGCCACACCTTGCCGGAGAGCAGCGAGGGCCAGCTCACTGTGCAACCGACTGTCTGATACGCCGACGGCCGGACCCTCTTGGGTCCGGCCGTCGGCCTTTTGCGTCGCATTTACAGTCATTGATCGATGTGCGCCTCAGGAGGTGGTCGCGATACCTGCCGACGACCGGTACCCCGCCCGGCCTCAGCGTCTGTGCGCGAGTTGGGCGGGGCGCCAAGCGAAGGCGGTCTCCCTTGGCCACCGGTCAGAGGCCGTGGCCCGTGGTACCTCGGGGCGGCTGGCCGCCGGGCTTGTGCCAGTGCACAGCCGGGAGACCCCCGTCTGCGGTCAGGTTTTCGGTGAGATGGGCAGCACGGGCACGGATGCCGGAGCGGCGCACCGCCTGGGCGTTGGCTGCGCCGAGCAGGGACTGCCTCTCGGCGAACGCCGCCGTGGGGCGGCTCAGCGGGCTGTTGCCTTGGCCAGGGCGGTCTGCCCGTGGACGGCGACTTCCGCTGGGCTGCCGGAGATGACCAGCAGCACGGCTCCGTCGCGAATCACGGTCTGCTGGACGACGGTGCGCCGCCCGCCGGCGATGACGGTGAGGACCTGCCCCCACTGCTCGTCACCGAGACGGGGCACCGGCACCGTCTGGGTGCGGACCTCCGCCACGGTGGTGGCGGTGACCAGTTGGTACGACGGGCAGGCACCCATCGCGGTCATGATCCGCCCGACCCTCGCGGAAAGGTCCTTGGGCGGCGCGGAGTACAGCTCCTCGGTCAGTTGGGTGCCGCCGGGGCCGGTGAGGACCCGCTTCCCATGGTTCGGGAACATCGCGTACGGGTTGTCCGCGGCGCTGCCCAGCTGCTCCAGCTGCGGGCAGCCCTCGACGGATGCCTCGGGCGAAGCCGTGGATGCGGCGGGGCGGGCGGCGTAGCCGGGGCCGAGGTCGTCGGCGGTGAGCAGCCGGTCCGCCAGCCGCTCCGACGGCAGTACTTCGTGGTTGCCGGCGGTGGGCATGGAGGTCTCCGCCCGAGGCGCTGGAGACGCCGTTTCGGAGGGCGGTGCGGAACAGCTGGTCAGCGACCAGAGGGCGAGGCAGGTGCTGGTGTGGACGGTGGATTGGCGCAGGCGCATGCGGGTTCCCTGGGTCGGATGCGGGTGTGCTGACCGTGGCCGCCTCCTCGGAGCGGCAGGGAAGGAATACAGGGGTCCAGGGGCGCGGTACCCGATCAGTGGCCGATGGAGCGCAGGCCCTCCTCGAGCGTGCCGAACTTGCCGTTGCTCGGTCCGCTGTTGCGGTTGTACCAGGCGACGTCCAGCCGCGGCTCCAGGGTCTCGTGGCCGTCGCGGCAGCGCAGCCAGATCCGCCCTTCAGTGCACAGGACGACCCAGTCCCGGTATGCCTCGCACTGTGGGCAGGCACGGACATCGCCTTCGATGACCAGGGGGCGCGGCCATGGCATGAGCCGGCCCGCCAGGTCGTCATCGGTGTCCATGCGGAAGTCCGGCGGCAGGAAGTCGTCCACCACCGGGGCGGCCGGAGCGGGGGCGGGCGTCTGCTGGACCGGGTCGGGCCACTGCGGCTCCGGGTGCGCCAGCCACGGGACACCCGTCGGCCCCAGCTCCGTACGCTCTCGCTTGGCCTTCCTGCGACCGAACACTTGGGCTCCCCTCCCAGTCGGCTCCCCGTACACGGCGGTGGGTCAAGAAGCGTGCCCCATGGGCCCCACCTGCGGCAACTCACAAACTCCTGAAAGCCTGATCACCTCCGGCGGCGCTGCGTGCCCTTCGCTGCCGGGCTCTCGGCCTTCGGTCCCGCGGGGCCCGACGAGGCGGTGGCGCCGTCGGGCAAGGGCATCGCCTGTGCGTCGGTCGGCAGGTTCGCAGCGCGGCGCAGCCGCCACACCAGTACGTCGGACACCGACTCGGCGCTCCCCAGCTCCCGTCGGGCGGCGGCGTCGGCCAGCAGGGCGGTGGCGTCGTATCCGGCTGCCTCGGCATCGGCCAGGGTCGCCGTCAGCGCCGACCATCCGGCTTCGGCCAGGACCCGCTCCGCCAGCTCCGCCGGCAGCGCTTCCCGGACCCGGAGGACCTGGCGGCGCAGCACCGGAAGAGCCAGAGATCGGCCCCGTACGGCCAGCACGCCCATGGGCTGCGCGGCGGCGGCTCGGTAGGCGGTCCGCAGGTGCTCTGCCGCCAGGTGGGCGGCGGCGGCCTGCTGCGCGTGTGCCTTCTTCGCATGCCAGTGCCCGGCCACGATCACAAGGAAGAACACGGCGTCGATCACCATCGCAGTCGTCGCCCCGTCCTCCCCGCGCCCCAGGGCGGGACCGCTGTAGACGAGATCGCGAGCGGCCTGCCGCAGCGCCCGGTCGTGGCCACGCTCGGCTCGTACGTGAGAACGGGATGCCCGCTCGAACACGGAGGCGGCATCACGCAGTTCACGGCGGGTGTGGGCGGCACTCGTCTTCGCGAGGGCGTCGAGGATCTCGCCGGCCGCGGCGATGTACGCGGCCGTCGCCGCGTCGTCCGTCCCGTCCATGACGAGGATCGCCTGCCACACCGCCGCGCTCGCCCGACGCCGGGCCTGCGCCGGCCCCGACGCGGCCACCGGCTCGACGATCGGTTCATCCTGCCTGCGGCCGGACCAGCGCTCGCGGATTCGGGGCAGGGACAGATCTGCGGCGAGCTTCGAGCCCGGGTAGAAGATCGGTTCCCCGTCCTTGTTGAGGTCCCCCGGCAGGGCGACCGTGTAGCCCAGAAGGTCTCCGGAGGGTGCAACGCGCTTGCGGACCAGGACCCCGGAGGCGCCCAGTCGCTCGAAGAACTCCTCCTCGCTGGCAACGCCGGCTGCTGCACGTCGTACGGTCTCCCGCAGTTCCTCCCTGGGCGTGCGCTCGCGTCCCATGCGATCGGCCTTATGGCGTTCGGCGCTGGTGGGCCGCTGGGCGGCGGTGCCGTCACCCGGGTTGAGCTGGCGCAGGCCCAGTTCCTTCTCCAGGAGCCGGGCTTCGGCCTGGACGCGGACGGCGTCGAAGTCGAGGTCGGGCCGGTAGCCGTCCTCGCGGACCAGGGTGGCCAGGATGTGGATGTGATCGTCGGCATGCCGGACGGCGACCCAGCGGCAGCCGGAGCCCTGCTCGGGGTCGTCGATGCCCGCGGCGGCGACCATCCGGCGGGCAACGTCGCCCCACTCCTGGTCGGACAGGGTCCGGTCGGTGGGCGCGTTGCGTACCGACAGGTGCCACACATGCTTCGTCGGCCGCTCGTTCTCGTGGAGGTTGGCCAGGGGCTGGTCGAGGAGTTCCTGGAGCTGCTTGTAGGTGACTTCGGGGTCGCGGCCGGGGTCGGGGGCGGCGTGGTCCCAGGAGGCCACCAGGTGCGGGTCGATGTGTTCCTCGGCTTTGCCGGGCCCGTACAGGTAGTACAGAAGGCCGATGGTGCGCGTCCCGCGCTTGTGGATCTTGGGGACCATGACGGGTGGGGGTTCCTAGCGGTGTTCGAGGAGCTGGTCGGTGGCGGTCTGGACTCGGTGGATTGCCCGCTGCACGGCGATCAGCACGGCATGGAGCTGGACGTCCGCTGGCTGGCCACCGGAGTTGACCGCGCGGGCCAGCTGGTTGAGGTTGTTGCCGACGTGGCCGAGGTGCCGGCGGGCGGCGAAGAGCTCCGCGACTACTTCTCGTTCACCGGCGATGGCGGCGGAGGCGCGGTCTGGGTCGCGGGCGGCGGCAAGCCCGCTGCGGGCGAGAAACGCGGGCAGGCTCGTACGGGATGCAGCTGCTGCGGTGGCAAGGCGGTTCTTCTCGTCGTCGTTGAGGCGGACGCTGCAGACATGCGAGCGCTTGTTGGCGGCGGTCTTCGGCGAGCGCTTGCGCGAAGCGTTCTTCGTGGCGGGGCGCTTGCGGCGCGGCGCGGGCTTCTCCTCCGGCTGCGATCCGCCCTCGGTCGCTGCCTTGTGGACCGGTGCCCCCTGGCTCCGGTCCGCTCCCGCCACCCCTGGGGCGGGATGGGCCAAGACGCGCTTCCCCGACGGGGAAGAGTGTCTTGGCCGATAACTTGCTCCTTCTGGGAGCGAGTTGACGTCGGGAGAAGGGTCGTCACGAGCCCAGGATTCGGTCGACTTGACGGTCCTGTTCGGCGCCGGTTCGGGCTGGTTTTCAGCGGACTGCATGGGTGCATTGGCTCCTTCCGGGAGGCCAGGTGGTGGGGGAACGGGACGGCGGCCCGGGTGCTGGTCCGGGCCGCCGTAGGGACAGGGTTCGGTCACCGGCACAGGGGGCAGCGCTCGAAGTGCCGGGCCAGGGCCCGGGCCATGTTCTGCTTCACGCCCCAGGCGTGCCGGGTGCTCGCCTTCGCTGCGGTGCTGCCCTCGTGACGGGCGGCATGGCCGCGCAGGAAGGCGATGTCGCGCTCGTAACCGGCCTTCATGTCGGCGAATCGAGTGCAGGTCTTCATCGGTGGGTCGCTCCTTCGTGGGATTTGGGGGAGGCGGTCGCAGAGCGAAGCGCGGTCAGGACGGGGCCGATGTGCTCGTTGCCGAGGGGGATGCCACGGGCGCGCATGATGCTCCGCAGCTGGGTTCGGGTGATCTGCTCGTTCCCGTCCGCAGCCAGGGCTGCGGGGACGTCCGGGAGGACCAGCTCGACAACCTCTTCCTCGGACAGGCGGCGCGGTCCGGTCCGGCGTTCGGACCGTCCGGCGTGGACCTTCGCCCGGACGGTCCGAGGACGTACCGGTCCCGTCCGAGTGCGCCGCGGTCCGGGTTTGGGGCTGGGCCGGTCCGGTCCGGCGGGGGCGTCGGTCCGGGTTTCGTCGTGGTCCGGGTTCGGTCCGGTCCGGGGCTCCGTCGTGTCCGGCGGTGCGGTGGTCCGGCTTGGGTCCGGGTCCGGTCCGGGTTTGGGGCTGGGCCGGTCCGGTCCGGCGGGGGCGTCGGTCCGGGTTTCGTCGTGGTCCGGGTTCGGTCCGGTCCGGGGCTCCGTCGTGTCCGGCGGTGCGGTGGTCCGGCTTGGGTCCGGGTCCGGTCCGGGTTTGGGGCTGGGCCGGTCCGGTCCGGCGGGGGCGTCGGTCCGGGTTTCGTCGTGGTCCGGGTTCGGTCCGGTCCGGGGCTCCGTCGTGTCCGGCGGTGCGGTGGTCCGGCTCGGGCCGGAGCCGGTCCGGGTTTCGGTCGCGCTGTTCCGGAGGGGCCGGGCGATGCGCTGGTGGATCTGCCGCATCAGGACTCCGAAGGCGAGCATGGCGCCCGTCGGCGGGACGGCGGCGACCACGTAGTCCAGGACCGGGACCGGATTGCCGGTGGTGCCGCTGACGCCGGCGACGTTCAGCGCGATTGATCCGGCCGACCCTGCGGCCGTCAGCCCGATTGCCCACCAGTCCGTCACCCGGCGCAGACCCGCTCGCAGCATGAGCAGTTCGCCGGCGACGATGAACATGTCCAGCGTGGCGGGCCAAGCCCACTGCCGGATGGGCGAGCGGTCCAGGCCGTGCCTCCCAGCGACTTCGGCGAGGTGGGCGTAGGAGAGCCAGAATCCGGCGCCAGTCAGGACGATGATCACCGTCCCGGCAGCGATCAGGGCGTATCGGTCGGCGGTCTCCTCGGTCAAGGGCTCCCTTTCTCCGGGCTTGCTGTGGGGCGTGGTGTGTGGCCGCCGGCGGCGCGCATGGTCGTCCGGTCGGGAGGTGGCGCCGGGCAGGTCATGCCGCCTTCCGCAGAGCGTCGTTGAGCTCGCGTGTCTGGGCCTGGCGCGGTACCTGGCAGAACGTTTCCTCGGGTGCGCTTCCGTCGTCGCTGCCGGCGGGGCTGGCCTGGCTGTCCGCGGCGGGGACCTTCCAGTACCGGTCGCGGTCTGCCACTGCGTGCGCCGCCCGGCGCAGGAGGTCGCGGGCGTGGTCGAAATCGACCCCGAGGACGTAGGCCAGCCGTGTGGTGCTCCAGCTGCGTACGTGGGCGGCGCGGGTGACGGCGTCGCGTTCGGCGGCGGAAAGGTGGACGTCCCGGCCCATGAGGGCGGCGCGGACCCGCTCGTAGTCGAGTCGCTTGGCGACCTTGGCGCGCCAGGGCTTCCGTTCCGCCTCAGTCAGGCCGCCCCACAGGCCCCAGCGGATGTCGTTGTCCATGGCGTGCGTGAAGCAGTCCTGCCGCACGGGGCAGGCGCCGCACAGGGTCTTGGCCTCGGCGATGTCGGCGTGGGCCCGCGGCGCGGGGAAGAACATCCGGTCGGCTTCGGCAGTGTCCAGGTCGTGGCAGTTCCCTCGGTCGTGCCACGAGATGTCGGCGATGCCACGCAGGTCGGGCACGGGCTGGGTGTTGGTGGTGATTTCGCGCATGGGATGGGTCTCCAGGGCATGCCGGATAGCGGCGAGCGGGTGCGGCACGCAGCGGTGGGTGCCAGCTGACCGGCTCGCTGGCCGGGCGGTGGAAGGTGGTGGGCGCAGGTGGTCAGGCGGCGCGGAAGCGGCGGTCAGGGCCGTTGAGGTGGACCGGGGTACACATGCCGGACAGGCGGGAGATCACTCGGTCGCCGACCTTGTCCCGCAGCACCGGCTGCCCGGTCGCCATCCCGGGGGTACGCACCGGCGGCAGGTTCGAGGTGACGATCGTCGGCATCTGGTTCTGCGCACGCCAGTTCAGCAGCCGGAAGGTGATCTCCTCGTTCCACTCGGATGCTTTCGCAGCCCCGAGGTCGTCCAGGAGCAGCAGCGGTATCCGCACGATCCGGCGCAGCAGGTACTCCGGATCGCCACCGCCCCGGGCCCGCATCTCGCCGTACAGGTCGGCGGCGGTCGTGGCGTGCCAGCGCACCCCGCACCCGGAGGCGGTCAAGGCGCGGATTGCGGCGTACGCCTGGTGCGTCTTGCCGGCGCCGGTGGAGCCCCACAGCAGCAGACTGCGGCCGTGGGTGATCTCCCGCTGCCCGGCAGCCCCGAAGTGCGGGTTCAGCGGGCTGGCCGCGTGGCCGACGGCGCTGTCGGCGATGGCGCGGACCCACTCGCCTACGGCGGGGTGTTCGACCTGGGCCTCGCGGTAGTCGCGGGGGATTCGCAGCTGAGCGGCCTCCAGAGCGGGGATCGCTGCGAGGGTGTCCGCGATGGGGGCGGTGGGGTCGATGCCGCGCTCGGCGAGCTTGCGCCGCATCCAGGCCATCGCGGCGTTGTCCGCTGCGGTCTGGGGGTCGGCGAGGCTGGTGCGGTTCACAGGGCGACTCCGAAGATTCCGGCGGGCTCGGTGGGGTTGAGGTACGGCGTGTAGGCGGGAGAGGCGCTGGCCCAGGGCCCCGCGCCGGAGGCGGAGGACGGGCTCGAGTTTGACGACGGCGCTGGCCCGGAGTTGAGGAGCTCGTTGACCAGGCTCGGCAGGACGCTGGGGTTCAGCCCCTTGGCGCGCAGCCGCTCCAGCGCCGGCCTCAGGACGTCGGGGCCGTAGCCCTCGTCCAGCAGCGTGCGGATTTCCTTGCCCAGGTGCCCGAGCACCTTCTTCGGCGGGCGCCCTCCAAGGCATCCGCGCAGGTACTCGGCCATCAAGACCTTCGCCGACCACTCGCTCGCGTCGGCCGCTTCGAGCACCGTTTCCGGGGAGGAGCCGAGTGCGGGCGCCTCGCGCCCCCTACGGGAAGATCCAGGATCCAAGATCCTAGATCCAGACCGTGAGTCCTCAGTGAATGTGGCGCCCATCACGTCGTCTGCTCGGCCTGCACCGCCCTGACCTGCAGATTCCTTCGCGGGTGTTGCGCGAGGCGGGCAAGGGGGTGATGTGGCCTCGCTCTCACCCTCCTGGGTGGGAGTGGCGTGCGTCACGGCGGGGGTGGAAGCGGGTGAATCGGACGGAACGGTTCGCGTGAGTGCTCCGTGAGCGTCCGCGGAATCGCCTCCGCCGACGGTGCCGGTGGGCGCCCCGTGGGCTTCGGAGGGCGCCTGTCGGGGGATCGCCGCATGGGTCTGGGTGTGGCACTGGGGACGGTCGCACTCGCCGCACGCCTTCGCCGCCTCGTGGGCCGGGCAGCGGGGCAGTCGCGAGTCCGAAGCGCGGTTGATCTTCTGGTGTCGGTCCCAGGTCACGATGTGCAGCCAGGACTTGCCGTCGCAGCCTGTGTACCGGCACACGAGGCCGACCTCGGCCAGCTGCTCCAGGTCGCGGGCGACGTGAGCGGGGGTGTGCTCCGGGCGCAGCGCCCACAGCCGTCCCGCGATGATGGCCGCGTGGTCCCGGAACCGGCCGGAGTCGTCCGCCTGGGTCAGCAGCCCGAAGAACGTGAGCACCGCGGTGACATCGACGGCGGCAAGGTCCTCTGACTCGAACGCCTCGGGCTTGATGGTGCGTATGCGCGCCATCAGGCGTCACCCCCGCGCCAGAGGCCCGAAATGGGCGGGTGAGCGGTGTTCGCTGCACAGTCCGCAGCGGCGGCCCGAGGGTCCGGCCTTTCGCGCAGGGGCGTGCCCATGCAAAACTCTCCCTGAGTGATGCCGCAGCCGGTGTGCCCCGTTGGAAGGGCCGGCGCGGTGATGACGGGTCTCTCCGGCCTTTGCCTCGGCTGGAGATAGGGCTCTTCGCGTCCGGCGCCCGGGAGTTGCCTCTCCCGGGCGCCGATTGCATTTACGGACTAGCCGCTCGGTGTGTCCTGCATGCGTTCCTTTCGCCGGTCACCGGGTTGCCTCCCGGTGGGGGACGACGAACATACGCAGACGCCTGCGCAAGATCCAGACCTGGCTCTACAGTCCGTGAAAAGTTGTATACGCCAAGCATTTCGCCGATGTGTCAGAGCGTGCAGATGTGAGCCGCTGTGCGGCAGTGCCGCCCAGGCGCACTCCGGGCACGCCAAAAAGGATCTTCAAAGGAGCCCCCACGTTCATGAACCGGCAGGCTGTCGCTCTGTACCGGCTGGTCAGGTCTGGATTTAAGCCCGCAGGCAAAGGCTTCGTCAACGGCATCTCAAGGCCGAATCCACGCGCGTAGATGAGAGTGTGGGATGCATGGAGGCTGCGTGGATGATTCGTGTAACACCCTTTAGTCGCAAGGGGGTTGGATGGTTGGAGTCGACTTGCCGGAGCGGTCATCGGCGGCATGAATGATCATTCGCCCTCTTGCAAGAAAAACCGGCAAGGATTTGCCGCTTTCCTGATCATGGAAAACTGCAGGTGAGGGATTGTCCAGATTCGTCATGGAAGGCGGCTGGGTGTGGGTGAGCGTGGTTGCACGTTTAACCAACTGCCCTGTGGTCGACGCCACAAATTGGGGAAAGCGTTCAACGTCGTCGTATCGTCTTTGTGGGAGACATCCGGCCGGGGGGCCAGCATTCGTGCTGCCCCTCTTTTTTCATGCCCTCGACCGGATGCCGCGCCCTGCTGACTGCGGAGACAAAGGAAGAACCTCATGGTTGCTCAGGGGATAGTCCCCTTCGGCGATGGCCACGCCGAGAAAAAGGGCGCACACGGCGGAGAAATCGCCGGTCAGTTCATGGGGTTCGGCGGCTGGCTGAAGAGATGGCGCCAGGTAGCGGGGATCACCCAGGCCCCGGTGGCCAAGGCCCTCGGCATGGGGGTCCGGACCTACCGCAACGTGGAGAAGGGCGCAGTCCCGCCCCGGTTCACCAAGCCCCAGTGCGAGGCGCTCGCGGATCTCCTCGGGCTCGACAAGAGCGAGCGCCACGCCCTGCTGCTCTACAACATCGGCACCACGCTCGATGGTGACCCGCAGATCGACGCGAGTCCGGAGCTGCGCCGCGCACTTCGCCTGCTAATCGACAGGCAGATGCCCTCACCTACGTATCTGACCGACCGCAACTGGAACATCCTCGCGTACAACGCGGCGATGGCCGAGTGGTGGCCCTGGGTCATGGAGCCGCGCGCCAACCTCATGCGCTGGGCCCTGACGAACCCCGAGGCCCGCACCCAGTACCACGAATGGGAAATGCACGCCGCGGCCTACGTCCGCTTGTTGAAGTTCGCCCAGGCCACCCACAAGGACAACACCGAGCTCGTCGACCTGATCGCCGAAGTTCGCCAGAACCCGGACGTCGAGCGGATCTGGCGCACCGAGGCCGATCTGGAAGCCGACAGGGACGGTCACGTCTTCCGGATGATCATACCCGCCCTGGGCTGGGAGACCATCGAAGTCGTCTCCCACGTCCTGTACCCGGCGTCGATGCCGCACTGCCGGTTCGTAGTGATCACCTGGGTCGAGACCGAGTCCTCCGACGACGAGATCGACGCCCTTGGCGGCAAGCGCAACGCCTGGGCCCATGCTGAGGCCGGCTCACCCTCGACTCCGCAGCCCCCTGCCCAGGCCGAAGCCGATGCCGCCCGCCGCCGCGCGGCCCGTGCACTCACCGCCCGCCTCGTCGTCGACAGTGCCGACGAAGCCGCAGCGCTCGCCGGCCCCGACGGCGTCCCGCTCCCAGCACTCAGCGCACTGGCCGGTTCGGAGTGTCAGCTCACCCTGTCGCCCGAGAACCACTCCGTGGTGTGGGCCATCCAGGAAGTCCCTGGGGAGTGGGGCATCACGCAGCTGGGGGCCGGAGCCGTCGTCGACCGCATCCATCGGCCGATCGTCGACCCCCAGGCCCGAGCGGAGCTGAAGCTACTCCTGCGCGCCTCGCTGCCGGACTCCGACCAGGCGGCCATCAGCCGGCTCCATGGACAACTGCCCCAGGTCGACCTTCGGGCCGCCCTCCTTCGCGAGATCTTCAACGACCTCCAAGAGGGCGAGGGCCTGCCCCGCTAGCTGGTGTGGCTGGCGAGTTGACCAAGGAAAGTCACTTACTGTCACGGCTGGTGCTGTCTCCGTTTGGGGGCCTGGGGGTCGGGGTGTGGCCGTCCGGACGGCAGAGAACGTCCGGACGGCTGATCCCCGCAGCCCCTGGGCCTTTGACGACGGAAAGTGCGCCAGCCCGTCCTCGGATCGGCCGGGCGCCTCGAAGGTACGACAGATCCCACAACCCTCAGGAGTCACTGTGTCCCGACACATCTACGACTGCCCCGTTCGCTGGTCGGACCTCGACGCGAATGGACACCTCAACAGCTCCCGCTACGGCGTCCTCCTGGAAGAGACCCGAATGCGCATGTTCAGCATGCTGGTCCCCCAGGACCCCGCCGAGCGCCTGGCCCGCAACTTCCTCCTGCGCGAGCAGACCATCCGCTACCAGTATCCGCTGGAGACTTGGGAGACGCCGGTCCGCATCGAAGCTTGGGTGACCGACGTCAAGCGCGTCTCGCTCACCTTCCACTTCGAGGTCAAGGACGACGAGCACGTCTACGCCACCGCGACCTCCGTTGTGGCCGGCTACGACTCCATCCGCGGCGGCATCCGCCGCTTCGAGCAGGACGAACTCGACGTGTTCAACAGCTACGCCGACACCATCCAGGCCGCCGGCAACTGAACCGTCCCCCGCGAGCCCGGATTCATCGCCCTCCGGCTCGCGAAGAACGCCGTGCCCGATCCATCCCCGTCCTCACGGGACGACGCCACGAAGGGGAACTCCATGCTGACCTGTGAGAACACGCGATGAGCACGCCGACCCTGGTGATCGTGAGCGGCGGCCCCGGAACGGGGAAGACCACTCTCGCGCACGAGCTCGCCAGCGCCCTCGGATGCCCCGCGATCATCCGCGACGAAATCAAGCAGGGCATGGTCATGTCCCATCCGGGCTATCAGCGCGGCGGCGATGACCCCCTCAACTACCCAACCCTCGACGCCTTCTTCGGCGTGCTGAAGGTGCTCCTGGAGGCCGGAGTCACGGTGGTCGCCGAAGCCGCCTTCCAGGACCGGCTCTGGCGGCCGAACCTGGAGCCGCTCACCGGCCTTGCACACCTCCGTGTCATCCGCTGCACCACCGCGACCGACGTCACCCACGACCGCATCGTCCAGCGCGCCAAAGACAACGCACACCGAGCCGCCCACGGCGACCAGGACCTGCTCGAAGCCATCGCCGCCGGAGAGCACTCCCTCGCATCCTTCGTGCCGATCTCCATGGACGTCCCCACCCTGACCGTCGACACCTCGGACGGATACCAGCCAGAGCTGCCGGACATCACCAGCTTCGTCCGGGCGTCTGATCACGACGGGGTGTCCCCCGAGTCGAAGGTGGGCGGCTGAAGCGGACGCCGACGCCGGCGGCCCGCCACCGGGCACACATCCGTGTGTCCTCCTCCACCATCGCGGTCGCTGCGCTGGAGCAGGACTTCGAGGATGGCCCGAGGCCGGGCGCGGTCACAGGTGACGTCCGAGCACCTTGGCCCGTCGTGAGATCTCCTGCCACAGGCCGCTCTTCTCCCATTCGTAGTACCAATTGGCCACCGTGACAGGGGACCCGGCGGACAGCGCGAGATCGTCCCAGCGGGCGCCGGTGCCGAGCTTGCAGAGGATGGCCTCCACGACGGCTCGGTGGTCGTTGTTCTCCCACACCTCGCCGCCGCGTACGGGAAGGGCCTCCTTCACCGCGTGTCGTGGCCGGCGGCAGATGACTGCAGCGTCCGGGCCGCTGAGGGCGAATCCGTCGATGCGGGCCCGGCCTTCGCCTGCGGCGGTGTCAGAAGTGGATGCGGTAGTACGACCGTTCGCCGAGAAGGTCTTTGAGGCCGAGCGTCAGGGCGGGCTCCCGGCCGGCGCCGTAGGTGTCGGTGGGGCGGTCCGTGCGCAGATGCCGCCATGCTTGGGCGACCGGATCGTCGGCAGCGTCGAGATCGTGGCCGAGGGTCTGCAAGCGCGCCCCCCACTGCCGCACGACCTCGGCGGGGTTCCGGTCCGATTCGTCCGCGCCGCCCGGGGACAGCAGGCCGCGGATATCGTCCATGGTGATCTCACCGACGCCACCGGTGTCGGCCTCGCGGGCCAGGAGGTACTGGGCGAGGGTGAGCGCGGCGCAGCCGTCGCTGAGGCGGCCGTCGCCGACCCGGTGTCGCTTGAAGTGGCGGCCGGCCACTTCCAGGGTTCGGGACCATGCGTCCTGCCACATCTGCGGGCCGCCCTCGGCTCGCCATGTCTGTAGGCGGTCCACGAGCGGCTGCCGGGTCGGCGCCCACCGGGCGCTCTCTTCCTGTAGATCGGCCACAAGGGTGCGCACAGCTTCGGCCAGGGTCCGGCCGTCCTCGCTGTCGCGTACGGCAGGGGCAGACAGCGCGTACAGGACCTGCAGGAGAAGCAAGGTCAGCGTACGTCCCCCGTGGCGCTCGGGGAGCTTCGGCTGCAGGGCCGCAGTCAAGGCACGCGCGAGATCGTCGTCGTTCACGTCGATGGCCTCGACGAGCGCGACGTCCTCACTGTCCGGGCCGCGGTACCAGCTGCCGACGCGGCCTTCGTGCTCGCGCTCCTGGTACTGGGCGAGCGGCGGCAGCAGGCGGCGGGCCGCGTAGGCGGGGTCCGCCTCGCACAGGATGAGCCGCTTGAGGATGCGCCGTCCCAGGTCCTCGGGCGGGGCGCCGACGGGCGACATGATGGTGACACCGCAGCGGCAGTGCAGGGTGAGGGGATCGTCCCAGCATCCTTCGGCAAGGAAGGACGCGCGGCTGCCGCAGGCCGGGCAGGTAAACGCCTCCAGGCCGATCTCGTGTTCGTAATTCGGCTCGCTGATGGACGAGTCCTCGGAGATGTTCTCGTTCCACCGGGCGATGCCGGCGTCGAACCGCTTCAGCAGGATCCGGTCGACGTTGATCTGCCAGATGTAGTCGGCGCCATAGCCGCCGGGGGTGCCCTCGGCAGGTTCGTCCTCGCTGTAGCCGATGCGGGGCAGGGCCACGCGCCGGCCTTCCTCGGGCGTTGGCGCGGCAACCTGGACCTCGGTGCCTCCGGACAGCGCGGGTGCCCGGTGGGCGAGGGTGCAGGCGTGATGGGGCTCGCGCAGGCCGTGCGGGCAGTCCTCGGCGTGGACGGTGAGCGTATGCCGGGCGAGGCTGCACATCTCGGCGAGGAAGGCGGGGTTGCTCCGGGCGAAGCGCTTGACCGGCACGGTGATGTCGTCCGTGTTGGGCGGCGCCGCGAACGCGCTCAGAATCTCACCAGCCCGTTCCGGCTCCCGCAGCGCGGGCAGCACGCGGGTGAAGACCAGGGTGCCGAGCTTCTCGACGGGCACCTGGTCCTGGAGGGCCTGGTCGTGGAGCACCGCGCCCAGCACAAGTGCCACCGCGTGGACACCGTTACCCGGCAGGCCCGCCTCCCGGTGGCCGTGCACCCACCGGCGCCAGATCTCGGTGAACTCCCTTGCGGCCAGCGGCACTGTCGTGAACCACCACTCGACGAGGAGAGCGCTGATCGCGCAGCACATCTCAGCCAGCGTCTCACCGTCATGGAGCCCGACCGAATTCGCGAGCGTCAACTGGCCGACCAGCAACTCAAGGGCGTAGCCGACCGCGGCCCGCCGCTCGGCGGCCGTCAGCTGCTCACACACCTCGGCCAAGGGCTCGGCCGCGGTGGCGGCCCGCACCAGCCGCTTGAGCTCCGGCGCGGCGGGACCGAACCTGTCGTCATCGTCCGTCATGAACCCGGGGACCTCCCCGCGATGCAGACGCAGCGCGGTCAGCCGGCACACCTCCACCAGGCGCGCCACACAAGCCGGGTCACCGGCGACATCGTCCAGCAGCCGGTCCACGCAAGCGGCACAGCCCTTAATCGCCGCTGCCATCAGGGCACCGACCAAAGCCTCGTTGACCGCACGCCCGTCGGCGTTGAACGGTCCCCCGGGCAGTTCCACGGACCCATGCTCGTGCGCGCCCATCACGGGCCCCTTTCACTCGCTCGACGGCACCCTAATGCCGTACTGCGCCGTGGCATGCCGCGCTCGGCCCGCCCGGCCATCCCAACCGCGCCGCACAATGCGGTATCCGGCCAAGAAGTGACCGAGGGGGATCAGGCTCGCATCAAGCTGGAACCCCCGGGCCCGGCGATACGGGCCCGGGAGCCGGTTGTTCTCGCCGGTCGTTATAGCCGAGCTGATCACTCCACCGGAGCTGGCAGTATTCGCGCTTGAGCACGGCGGCGAGCTGGAGTTCCTCAAACTCCGACCGCTCCATGGAGCCGTCGGTCGGCAGGGCCTCCAGCGCCTCCTGCGCGGTCCAGAACCCTTTCTCGTACCGACGCTCGTCCCGCAGCCGGTCGACCTCGTCCAGCAGGGCAAGGGCTCGGGCAACCGACCTGTCAGGTACCTGGGTGTCCACGATCACCAACCTACTGCCCGGCCGTGACCCCCACCTGGAAACGGCCAATTCGACTTCCGCATGAAGATCATCGGGCCTGCGGCAGGGTCGCGGCATCATGGGAATGGGGTTGGGTGGCAGCACCGCGGACAGCGCAATTCCGGTCAACGGATCTTTCTGTTTGGCGAGGGTGGAGCGATCCGATATTCGGTGTAGCCCTCGTGTACGCCGAGTCGGGTGAACCCGGACTTGGCCAGGACGCGGCCGGAGGCAGGGTTGTCGGGGTGGTGTTTGGCTTCGAGACGGGTCACCGCGGCTTCGGCGAACACGATCGGGACGAACTGCCTTACGGCGTCGGTGGCGTGGCCGTGGCCCCAGGTGTCTTCGCGCAGGATGTAGCTAAGAGTGGCCAAGTCGGGGCTGTGCTTGCGAGATTTGATGACGCCGATCAGGTCGCCGGCCACGGTGATGCCGAGGTTCCAGTGGGTGCGGGGGATTGCGCGATCCTGGTCGTGGATGTTCTTCATGCGTACGGCGGCGTCCTCGACGGTCATCCGGTAGTCCTCGCCGTGGGTGAAGCGGACCGAGGCCCCGCGGTAGATCCGCGCCATCGCGGGAGCGTCGTCGAGGGTCAGCCTTCTCAGCGTGACCACGAGGTCACCTCGGCGGCCGTGGGGCGCTGGCCGGGGTCCGGTGACAGGCACGCCTCGATCAGCTCCTCCAGCGCCGGAAAACGCCACGGCTGGACGTCCTGGAGGTCGTACAGCTTCCCCTGGGCCAGCGTGCGGAGTTTGTCGGCGCGGGGGGTGTCGTCCTCGTAGATGCCGGGGCGGTGCCCGGTCCAGCACCAGAACAAGGAGGCGCCCAGGCCCCAGATGTCGGCTGCGGGGTTCGTCTGGACGTGGACGTCGTCGGCGGTGGACAAGATGGCGTCGGCGATTTCGGGGGCGGTGGTGTGGGTGAGCGCGCCTCGGTAGGGCAGGCGAGCGGTCTCGGGGCCGCAGGCCAGGGCGTAGTCGATGACGTGGCCGGCGCCGTCGGGGTCGACGAGGGTGTTGGTGGGCTGGACGTCCGCGTGGGCCCACCCGGCGGCGTGCATCGGGGCGAGCCGGGCAGCCCACGTCTGGGCCAGGCGCAGCAGCAGAGCACGGTGCGCGGTGGTGTTTCCGGTGTCCTCGCGGGTGGGAGTCAGGGCCCGCCACAGCGGTGCGCCGTCAACCCACTCCACCGCCAGCCACCGCCCGCCGCCCCACGCTCCCGCGTCGATCCGGTAGGAGGGACGGATCGCGGCGGCCTCGGCCAGGGCCAGGAGGTGGCGGTCTTCCTGCTCCATCTCGGCAGCCTTGTTCCTGGCGCCGTCGTGTTCGGGAGCGTTGGCCTTCAGCACCAGTGTCGCCCTGGGCGTCGTGATCTTCCACGCCCTGGAGCCCCGCCGGTCGCTCAGCAGGTCGTGGGCGACCGTCCCGAACCGCCGTTCCAGGGCTTCTAGTGCTTTGGGAGGAGGTGCTGCGCCCATTGTCTGATCTCCGTCCAGTCGTGTCCGATGCCGTCGAGGACGTCACGGCCGTCATCGACCGCTTCCGCCACCGCGGCGGCCAACTCGGGTGTGGCGCCGAGGAAACGCGGGTCACGGGGCCGTACCGCGACCCGCACGGGGAGGAACGAGACCGGGGGCACCGGGATCTGGCCGCGAACTTCGCCGGCCGTGAACTTCCCGAACATCAAGCCCACCGGCCCGTACAGATTCTTCAGCGCCCAGTGCGGCCACACCAGCGTCCCGGCATCCGCGCCCAGGACGACGATGTTCTCGCATACGAGCATCCCGTGGCGGCGAGAGGCCAACGGCCGTACCCATTCGGCAGCCTGGACCGCCGCGTGGAACACCTCCGCTTCGACCGCTCCCGTGTCCCCGGCAGCTTCGTACACGGTCCACCCGGTCACCCCCCGTTCGACGGACGGCGCGAGATAGGGGCAGTGCGCCGACACGGCCTGGACGTACGCGGCGATCTCCACGGTGCTCGGCTGTGTGGTGCGGGCTTCGATGAGGCGGAGCGCCCCGGCTGTGGACCGGAGCGCTCCGGCAGCGTGCGCGGTGATCACGCGGCTGCTATCTCCCGGCGCTCGGGAACCACGTCGTCCCCGTCGCCGCCGCCGATCGGCGAGCAGTCCCACTCCGCGACCACGATGCCGGTCGTCCGGTAGCGGTGCAGGGCCTCGGTGTCGACCTCGCCGGCCGCGTTGGTGAACCAGACCTCGGGCAGCGGGCCGAACAGCTTCTCGTACGCGGTGACCCAGGCGATCTCGCCCGAGCCCTTCAGCGGGGCGTGGCCGATCTGCTGGCCGGCGTGCTGCGTGCAGAACTCCGCGAACTCGGGGGAGTCGAGCAGCTCGTGCCATTCGGCATCGATCGCGCCGGAGAACATCTCGACCGTGGCGTGGCCGTCCTTGAAGCGGGCGGCGCTGACGGTGAAGAACCGTCCGAGTTCGACCTTTTCGGGGGTCAGGGTGGCGCTCATGGTGGTCCTCTCGGTTGTGTGCGAGTGGTGCGTGGATGGCGCCGGAAGCCCGTGGGGCCGTGGCCTCCGGCGCCGTTCCGCCCCCGTGCCGACTGCCTGGAAGGTTCGGGGGCGGAAATCTGTGATGCGCCTACACGAGCACCAGGGCTTCGCAGCGCAAGGCATTGAGGACCCGGGTGAGCAACGCCACGTCGGGTGCGCGGGCTTCGACGGCCGCCCGGCCTTCCTCGTGCCACTCGCCGAGGGCGCGTCGCCAGGCCTGTTCCGCGCGGAGGGCCTCACCGCGGATTTCCCGCAGGACGATGTCGGTCTCGATCCGCAGATGCACGAGGTCCGCCGGGGTAATCCGCAGGACCAGGTGACCGTCTTCGACGCGCACCTGGTCGAGCGCGAATTCCACGCAGCGCGCGGGGTCGCCGGCCAGCTCGGTCCCGTCCAGCAGCCGTAACCTCATCGGCCTTCCGCCTCTCGTACCGCACCAGGCGCGACGATCCACTCCATGCCCCCGCCCTCGGGCCGCAGGAACACCCCGCAGGGGACTATGCGGCCGGTCTGCGGTTCCTCCCACGGCCCGATGAACTGCACGATCGCCTCGCGGTCCTTCTCCGGGTCCAGGACCCGAGCGCCCTCGTACAGCCATGCGGGCAGCGACTGGTGGGACGGCGGGCGGTGCGCGGTGGTCACGGCGGTGCCTCCTCGTCGGGCGATGGCCCCGCCCATGCGTGGCACATGGACGGGGCTCTCCTCCTGCCGCTGGCCGGGGAGCCTGGGCCATTCCGGCGGCGTGATGTCTAGTCAACGACGGCAACGGTCTTGGAGACAGGAAAGGTTGCGGGTGGTGGGGTCGCGGGCCGCCGGAAGACTTTACGGATGGATTACCCGAGCAGGTGTCCTGCGGGTGAGCCCGTCGCTACGGTCTGTGGCATGGCAGAGAACGCCGTACTTCGGCAGCGGATGGCTGATCTTGGGCTGACTCAGGAGGAGTTAGCAGGTCAGATGAACGCGGCGCTGCATTCGATCACCGGCAGGCCGGGAAATATGTCCGCGCGCAGCGTGTGGAATCTGGTGAACGGACGCACCACACGGCCGATCGGGCGGACCCGCGCCGCGCTTGAGCAGGTGTTCGGATGCCCATTGTCGGATTTAGGGTTCGCCTCACCCGCCACTGCACCACCGGAGGACCCCGTGCACCGCCGTACGTTCTGGACCCTGACCGCCGGCGCGGCCGTCGCCATCGCTGCTCCCGCCCCGGCCGGGCGCAGGTCGGTCGGAACAGCAGACGTGATCCGCCTGCGTGAAGGAATGGCCGCTCTGACCGCGCTGGACCAGGCCCGGGGCGGTCACACCGCCCTGGAGAGAGCCGCGCTCGCTGGGGCGGCAGAGGCGATCGGGTTGCAGCAGTGGGCCGCCTCTCAGACCGTTCGGCAGCGTCTCTTCTCGGTGGCCTCGCACTACACCGCCTCTGCCGCCTGGTCGTGCATCGACGCCCGGCAGCTCGACCGCGCCCGTACCCACCTGGCGGAAGGCCTGCGGCTGGCCGGGCTGGCGCAGGACCCGATGGCGCAGATGAGGGTGTGGAACTCCACAGCGATGCTCGCGCACCAGCGCCACGAATACGGGGAGGGCATCGCCGCCTCCCAGGCCGCGCAGACCACGGCCACCGCACGCCGGGATCCGCTGTTCTCCTCCCTCGCCCACGCCCGGACGGCTATCGGGCACGCCTCCCGCCGCGACCGGCAACCCGCACTGCGCTCCCTCGGCTACGCCCACGACGCCCTTGCCAAAGCCGAGGCCGTTCCCCGGCCGGCGTGGATCGGCTTCTACGGACCTGCGGAACTGGCCGCGCTCACCGCGATCGTCCACGACCTGCTCGACGAGCCCGCCCATGCTGAGGCCGCTTCGTACCGCGCGCTGGCAGTGCTGCCCGCCGAGTACCGGCGTAACAGGGCCATGACCATGGTCCGGCTCGCCCACGCGCAGCTTCGCCAGGGTGACATCGGACAGGCGTGCGCGACGACGGGAGACGCGTTCGAGCTGATGGCCAGCGGTCCACTCCCGGGCCGGATGCGAACCCAGCTCGGGGACTTCCAGCGCGACCTTTTCACCCTTGCCCCCACCGACCGGACGGCCCGGGAGTGGGCCGACCGCTACCGCACCCAATGGAGCGTCCGTTGACCGGCACCACCTTGCGGCACTACAGCCACGACGATCTCGGAGGCATCCGGCAGACGCTGCTGGATGTGCACGAGGATGCGTACGCCGACCGACGGCACGAGGAGTTCGTGCAGCGCTTCCCATGGTTCGTGGACCACTGGGGCGGCAACGAGGGCTTCTCGTGCGTGATCGCCTACGACGGCGACGTGCCGGTCGGATTCACCTACGGTGCTCCCGCCACCGCGGGGAGGGAGTGGTGGCAGGGACACCTCGACACGGCGCCGGAGGATCCCGCCACGTTCTCCGTCTCCGAGCTGATGGTGCGCCCGCAGTGGCGCAAGACTGGCCTCGGGCCCCGCCTGCACGACGCGCTCCTCGCCGGACGCCCGGAGCCGTGGGCGGTCCTCACTGTGGACACGAAGCGGCCCCGGCTTCAGGCGATGTACGAGGGCTGGGGCTACCGCAAGATCGGCGAGAACCAGCCGTTCCCCGACAGCCCCGTGTACGCCGTCATGCTGAACAAGCTCGACGGCTGACCCGGCCCGAACATACGAAGCCCCCACTTGGTCGGATCGCTCTGGCGCGACTGCCCGGTAGAGCGTCCCCGCATCCGATCGGATGCACCGCGGGACGCTTAGTCCTCGCGCTGGTGTTCAGGCATGTCGCCTCGCAGTTCTGGTCACCATCGAGCGGGGCGGCACCTCGTATGGGGCCTCTCGACACAGCCCTGCGCGATCAAGGAGACGTGGCGGTGCAGGTTCCGGCCCTCGCCTTGTTCGCTGTGCTGCCCGCCAAGGGGCGCTCAGGAGTCCTCCGCCGGATCTCTGGCGCGGACTCTAGAAGTCGTACACCACGAAGTCACAAATCGGTCGGTACCCAATCCGCTGATAGAGGCCGTTACTGGTGGGGTTGGCCAGATCCGCGAACAGCAGGACCTCCGCCGCGCCCGCGGCTAGGGCGGCCCGGCTCACCTCGACTGTCACGGCGCCCGCGTAGCCGCGTCCGCGCAGGTGGGCGGGGGTATAGACGGGGGCCACCCGGATCTGACCCGCGACCATGGGGGTCCTGCCCGCCATGGAGACGGGGGTGCCGTCCGGGGTTTCCCAGAGTGTGACGCGCTCGTGAGCGATGCGCGTGTCCGCCCACGAGCTGTTGTCCGCAGAGGGGGTTCCTCCGATGTCGGTGACGAACTCGCGGTGCCAGAGCATGAGTTGCTTGCAGTCCTGCTCACCTGCGACTCGCCCCCGGCCCTCAGGGATCGGCTCCGGTGGCGTGAGCGTGCCCAGGCGGTACAGGCGCTCCCGCTCGTGCACCGTCGGTATCGCGCCCGTGTGCCGCTGCCAAGCCTCGGCGAAGGAGGTGGCGGTGTCGTGGTCGGCGTTGACGCCGGGGAGGGGGTGGCCGAGATCGGCTAGGTGGGTGGCGAGGCTGTCGGCCTCTTCGTGGGGGAGGGGGGTGAGGGTCAGCCGGCGGGGCGGGGTATGGAAGAAGGTCCCGCGGACCTCGCCCGCCCGCTCCAGCAGGCCGAAGGAGGGGGCATCGGCGCCGTACGCATCCGCCCCGCGCGTACGCAGTGCCTCGGTCACCGTCAGCGGGACTGTGTGCAGGGCGGGACGCGACCGCAGGAAGTCTCCGGCGCGAGCGAGAAAGTCGTCGAGGTCTTCGGTGAGGTGCCAGCCATCCGGACTCATACCTCATGATCCCGCGTGCCGTCGGCGTGCGCTCGTGGTTTTCCGCTGGGAGAAGCGCGAACACGTCTGCGGTCAAGGGGCTGTCGCGGGTTCCTGAAAACTGACCCCGGGAGCCTCTGAGGTGCTGACCAAGTTGGGCCAGTTCAGCTCAGATCGTCGGGCCCCCACGCCCACGACGCCGATCCCCTGCTGGTGCCAGCGAAGAAGGAAGCCGCGCGGCTGGTGGCCGAGCTTCAGGCGGCCTGACGCGTCCGAAGGACTCGGGGGTATTCCCGGACCACCTGGTCGTCGACCTCGTACGCGAGGGCCTCGGTCAGCTCCCGCAGAGTCCGGGGTTGCCGGTGCCGACCCGCCACACTCCCACCGTGACCCATCCAGAAGGTTCCCTCTGGCATCAGCTGGACGGCCAGGCCCTGGAGGTCACGCCCGGATGGCGGTGGTGCACTCGATGTGCCGGACCTCGCGGAAGACCCCGGACGGTTCGAACTCGGCCAGGGCCGCCCGCAGATCCTTCTCGTACGCGTCCTTCCGGGCGCCGAGGACGGCAGGGCTGGTGTAGGAGAAGGAGAATTGCATGCCTACCAGGTCGTCCACCGTGAATGCCAGGGGCTGCTCGAAGGTTGTCGTGGAGAACCTCGAGAAGGTGGAGGCGGACAAGTACTGGTCGAGGGCGTCAGCTGGACGTGTGGCAGGCCCATAGGTCTGCCGGTAGCCGGGGCCAAGGTGGGTGGTTCCGACTCGCTCGATGACCTCGAGCCAGGTCGGCCGCTCGTATAGAGCAGCTCCGGAGACGAACGCGAGCCCGCCTGTCGGTGCGACGACGTGGTCGAGGTCGGCGAGGACCTTTCGCTGGTCCATCCATCCGATGGCCTTGCCCATGGTGCACAGCGCGATCGTCGGCAGCCCCATGCGGTTCAGCATGGTCGAGTCCCCGGCCCGCCAGGCGATGTTCGCCGCGCCCTGCTCGTGGGCGAGACGGATGCCTTCGGCGAGCATCGCCGGTTCGGGGTCCACGGCGTGCACGACGGCCACGTGCGCAGCCAGGGGTAGAGCGATGGTTCCCGGCCCGCAGCCGAGGTCGAGCATGTGCTGGCTTCCATTGAGGCCGAACTGCGTTCGCAAGTGTTGGTAGAGGGCGTCCGGGTAGCCGGGCCGGAAGAGGGCGTAGTAGGGGGCGGCGGATGCGAACGTGCCCACGGGTGTGATCCTCTCGCAGTTCTGGTCGGTCTCGAGCGGGGCGGCATCGCCGAATTTGACCTCTCGGCAAAGCCCTGCGCGATCGAGGTGGCGGTACGAGGCCCGGCCTTTGCACTTGCCAGGGGGTGGCTCAGACCGGCTGCCCGTTGTGTTCCTCCGGGAATGCGCTGCCCCGGTGGACCATGGGGATGCGGTCAACTGCGGGAGCCTGGACTTGGATCACCAGGTAAGTGCTCAGGGCGTCCGGTAGGCGAGCGGCCACCCACCGGTGCACCCACGCCGCGAGCCACTGGCTGTCTGCGCGAGGATCGAACTCCCCGCCGTCCAGGTATCCCAGCTCTTCCATGTGAAGCGGGCCGCCGGGTCTGACGAGTTCCGCGGCGACCACTCGCAGCTGGTTGCCTGCGTCATCGGTGACGAGGCCGGCCGGTGCGGTCAATTCCAGGGTGATCCGAAAGTCGTGCCCATGATGCTTGTTGCAGGGGTGAAAGGTGGGGAGTCTGGGCAGGGAATGGTAAGCGGCGACGTCCACTTGGTGGCTGAGGGTCATGGTGCCAGTCCTCATGCATCTGCTCCCGTAGCCGCGTCCAAGTCTGCCGAAGTCGTTGCTTCACGGGTCTGCTTCAGGTCTTCCACGATGCGCTCGGCGGCGCCGTCGCCGTGATCCCGGTCGTAGCGGCCGGTGTCCAGTTCGGAGCCGGTGATCGAGACGTACATAGGGCGGCCCTGAAGGTAATTGATGAACAAGTTGCCGAAGGCGTCGGCATACGGCAGGTCCGAGGGCGGCGCCTGCCGCACAGAGATCGTTGGCACCTCATCGAGCAGCCTCCGCGCCTCGTCGACATTCAGCTGCCTATCACTGCCCTCGGCCGCCATGCCCAGCCCGACGGGCTGGGCATGGTTGTACAGGGCGGCAACAACGGCGGCAGGTTCGAGTCCCGTTATGTCGATGGTGGCCATAGGGGGAGTCTGCCACTGGACTGGCGCGCAGACTTCGGGTTCGATCAGTTCGGCCGCCACCGTGCCGGTCACCGAGGGCGGGCGGAGGCTCAGGCGGCGATCGTCTCCTGGGCCTTGCGTAGCCGCGCCGTGCAGGGGGCGTGCGGCCCCAGGGCTCGCTCGCCGGCAGCCAGGTTTTCCTCCGCCAAGGTCAGGGCCTCGGTCGTGCGGCCGGCGGCGTGCAGGGTGAGCGCGAGATCGGAACGCAGGAGCAGGGTGTGCGGATGATCGGGGCCCAGCTGCTCCACGCGCATGACGAGCGTCTTGCGGGCCACTTCTTCGGCTTCCTCGTACTGGCCGCTCTTGCGGAGGGCGACGACGAGGAGGTTGCGGGCGGAGGCGGCGTGGGTGGAGCCGTCCAGGGCCATGACGACGGCACGGGCCAGCGTGTCCGCGTGCGGGGTGCCGGAGGACACAGTCACCCAGGCGCTCGCCAGCAGGGCCCCGCGGGTGACGTCGTGGCCGACTCCGAGTGCGCTCTGGCCGAGGCGGAATGCCTCGCGGGCCAGGGCGTTGGCCTCGATCCAGCGGCCCTGTTCGCCGATGGCCTCGGCCAGGCGCGCCAGCGTGTCGATGGTCTCCGGCGCGCTCGGGCCGAGCGCCTTGCCCCGACCCGCCAGAGCCCTGCGCAGGTGGTACTCGCCCTCGGCGTACCGCTCGAGGCCGTACAGCGTCAGCGCGAACCCGTGCAGCACCCGGCACAGGGCTTCGTCGGTGTCCGCGACCGCGGCGAGCGCGGTGACCACGCTGTCGTATAACCGCTCTGATTCGCTGAGCCGGCCCTGGTGGCGGGCTTGTTCGGCCTGTACCAGGGTCTCTTCCAGAGGCGGTGTGAGCGGCATCAGCGGTGCTCCTTCGTGAATGGATCTTGTATGGGCTATGGGGTTCGAGCTGCTTGCCGGTGAGTTCAGACCCCGCAGCCGAGGGGGAGCACGGCGATCGGTGTCCAGGAGATGTCCCAGGCGCTGCGGCAGCCGTCGAGGGGCTGTTGGGTGAACGTCACGTCGAGCAGGTGCAGGCGGGAGATGGTGACCGGGACCCGCCGCGGGGTGATGGCGCGCAGGGTGCTGTTGAGGGGGTCGGAGTCGGCGGTGCCCCAGCTGTACCCGAGCTTGTAGGTAGGGTTTGCGGCTGACCGTTGACCGACGTCCTGCCCTGCTTGGTCAGCACCACCCCGGGCCTCGTAGCCGGTCGCTGCGACTCCCTTAGTGCGCATGGTCATGACATCAGTGCACCGAATGCGCCTCACCGAGTTCGGGAAGAAGGTCCTGGCTGCCGCTTGCTGTCAGAGGGCGGCCGAGATCAGCGAGCGCATTGTGCGGGAAGCCGTCGCGCAGCAACGGCAGGGTCCGGTCGAAGTCCTGTAGCAGTCCACCGCCCTCAACGGGCCATAGCCGGGAGTTGGCAACGGGGATGCCGACGTATGCCCGGCCTGGTGCGTCATCCCAGGTCGGGTCCAGCACTGTCCCGTCGGGACGCACGATCCAGGCGTGAGGGAGGTAGACGTCGAGCCCGGCATGGGTGAGGGCGAACCCCTCGGCGTACACCACTCCTTCGTCACGGTGAGCCCGGGCGTAGCGGGCCGCGTTGCTGTAGCAGAGCCGGTCAGGCATGCCGACCAGATTGTCGAGGCTGGTCGCAGGGGTGAACCGACGGCCCAAGGCCAGCAGGAGATGGAACTGGCTCCGGTAGCTCCAGCTCGCGGGTATGTGGTAGGCGTCCTGGGAGAGCTCGGCGAATTGGCGGATGTAGTCAATGAGGCCGTCTTCGGCAGCGCTGAGAGACGCGGTCTGAGAGGCGCTGTCCGACATGCTGCTCCAGTTCTCCGATGACTTCGCACGGTGCAAGTACGCATCTTCCCGTACTCGGGAGTTTCGTCGCGACAGAACCTGGTCCTTCGTCGATGCTCCAGCTCGGTCCCGGGGCCACTCCAGGCCCGCAGGCGCCTCCCGCAGATGTCAGGGCGCTGGTTGAGCCAGCGTTGAGACCGTTCCGGCCAAGTCGCCAGTCAAACACGTGCTGCGTGCATCGACTCGATAGGTTCGCCAGGTCATCCACATGATCACATTCAGGGGGGAACCTTGCGTTTACGGGGAAAGCTGCTCACCGTTCTGTCAGCCGCGGTGGCCTTGGTGCTGCCGCTGGCGGCGGCGTCGCCAGCCGCTGCGAGTGCGCCGGTGCAGAGTTGTAACGAGACCCATCAGGCCCGCATCTTCTTCTGGGCAGTGGCCTGTACTCAGGCCGGCCAGCCGGTGATCGGCGCATTCGCGACCTGGCGCAACGTGCCCATCACCTTCACCAGCGGAGGCAGCGCCGGGACCTCGGAGGCATCGAACTACCTGCGGATGGTCCCGAACACCGAAGGCGGCATGTTCGCCAACTCCATCGCGGTCGGCCTCTACGCCGAGAAGACCGGTGCGACGACCCGCTCGTACGGCCCGCGCTGGACCGAGCTGGGCAACAGCGGCGGGAAAACGAAGGCGATCACGGCCGGGGTCAACCCGACTGCCACGGACAACGCGAACCACACCTATATGACGGTCCGGCAGGCCAGTGGCGCCCAGTGGGACGTGCTGTACGACTTCAACTGGGTCGGCAGCACCACGGACCAGCTCAAGGTCCCGCGGGGGAACTCCAACCGGATCGACATCGGGCTGGAGGTGAGGGGGCCGCAGTACGTCACGGTCCCGCTGATCTCGAGCAGGGTCCAGTTCATGGCGGAGAACAAGACCTGGTACCGGGCCGCGACCGCGGATACCGCCCAGGTCACAACCCTGGGGATCTGCGGGAAATCGAGGGACATTCCCTCCGACCCGACGGCCGTGTACACCGCACCGTACTGCTTCAAGGCGAAGCTGACGGACGGCACGAAGTTCACCCAGTGGAGCGCGAGCAAACCCGGCCCCACCACCCTGGCCACGCTACTTCCCGCACCGGTCCCGTCGACTGGAACCCTCAACGGCGTCGACCAGGAGGCCCTGTCGCAGTGCATAGCCAACGCCCCGGACTCCTGCCTGACCTCGGTCCCTGGCCTGTCCGCATGCGTACAGACGGCCAAGGTCTGCAACGCCGCCGCCCTCCAGCCCTCCCCAGAGACCGCTCCGCTCGCCAGCAGTGTCCCGGTGAGCGTTGACGACATCGGCGTCCGGGCCGCTGCGTCATTCGGCGTCGCTAAGGACACGCTGCGTGTGACGACGGCGACCACGCTGCCCGCGCCCGCAGGTACCGCCGAGCTGGCCCTCCAGTTGGCTGCCGCCGTGGTGACCGTGGAGTCCTCGGCGTCCACCCGCGGACTTGAGCAGCGCGGTCTGACCTTCAGCGGATTCCGCGCTACCTACTCGGCGGCCACCGGCCAGCTCCTGGATGCCTGCTGGGGGCAGATGTGCCGCTCCTGACCACCACCCACGTGTCCGCACCATCCTCAGAGCAGGAGATCGCAGTGCCCGACGCCCACCCGCCCCGGTCCAGGCGAGCCCCGCGGCGCCGGACGGCGACAGTGATCCTTTCCGCGCTGCTCGTGTTCGTGGCCGGCCTCACAACAGCAGGCCCGGCCGGCGCGACGATACCCTCGCAGCCCGGTTCGACCGCCACGACCGTGCTTGGCCCGGAGGATGAGGACCTGCGCACCGAATGCGCTACCCGCCCGGAGGCGAAGACCCGCAAGGGGTGGATCAAGAACCGCTTCGAGGCATGCGTGCACCAGCCTGTCTACCTCAAGCTCATCGACGACAAGAAGCGCCTGCGAGGCGAGCTCTGGTTCGACCTGTGGATTCTCGGCTTCACCTACGACGGATCCCGGCGTGTCGACTACACCAGCAGCATCGAGAACATCAAGGCCAAGGCGGTCGCCGGCGAGAACCCGGCCACGTGGAAGATCGACCAGAACTTCAGCCACTCCATCAACGCCTCTGCCAGCGGCCCTAACCCCAGGATGACCAAGCCGGCCGTCACCAGCCGCAGCGAGACCATCGCCCAGTGGAAGGCCAAGCCCTTCTGGCAGCTCAACTACACCTCGCCCGACACGGGCAAGCTCGATGCGGCCAACACCCAGATCGTCTCCGGGATGGTCTCCCTCGAGATGCGGGTGTCCTCGCCCACCGCCGTACCGTGGTCGGATCCCGTCATGGCCTACTCCAGCGTCCGCTTCGACTACGCCGGACCGACCGCGGGCAAGTTCAAGGGCACCGTGTTCACCGAAGCCCGCGTCGAACTCGTGATGAGCCTGAAGGACCCGGCCGTCAACGAGAGCGCCCGGCACATCCTCGACGCACAGACGCTTCCCGAACGCACCTTCCCGTCTTTCCCCGGCAAGTCTGTGCCCGGAGGCTCCACCCCGCTCCACCGCCTCATCGACAAGACCGCGCAGGACAAGAACCGCGACGCTGCGATCGCCACGTGCAAGGACGTGTGGGGTGACTACAGCGGAACGAAGCTCCAGTGCGACGAGTACCCCTTCGCCTCGACGAAGGAGGGGGCCGCAGCTCCGGGCAAGCGCTTCTCCGCCCGCCTCATCGACGGAGGCGACAACGAGACCGGCGGCCGACGCCTCAATGAGATGTACACCCTGAACCGTATCCTCAACGGAGACGCGTTCTACGTGAAAATCACGCCCTGATCACTGACGGAGCTCCCGTGCCCCTCATCGCCGAGTACAGCACCACAGCCCGCCCGGACCGCGGCATCGTGCAGGTCTACGACGCCGACGCCTACCTTGGCGACGACGAGACGCTGGCCCGGTCGAGGACCGAGGTGGTCGCCGGAAACGGATACCACCTCTACCTGCACAGCCTCCAAGCCGACATCGAAGTCCAGGTCACCATCAAGGTCTGGGACGGCCCTCAAAAGCCCCCGGAAGACATCGAGGGCACCGTTGCCCTCACCCTGGAATCAGAAACCGGGCAGCTCGTCGTCAACCAGCTCACCTACGGGCCGGCAGGCGTCATGGAACTTCCCAGGCCTGGCGTGTACGACGGGCAGGCGACCTGGAGCGGACGCGACGCCATGGCCGCCTACTGCGACACGAGCCACCGACGCTCCGTCGAAGAGGAATGGAGCCCGGAACGGCTCCGCGCCGCGTGGCAGCAGTGCCCCGCAACTGAGCAGTACACCCTCGACCTCTGGTTCGTAAGGGAGTCTGAAGACGAAGAGGACGAGGAGTAGCCCTCGGCGGCTCTTTGAAATCCTGGGACGGGGACCACGCCGTCACCGCCCACGAGGGGCTCACGGCCAGAGCACCCCCGTCGCACCCAGTCCGGGGCTGGCCGTACGAAGCGTCATCGCCGCCCCAGCCCTGCCCCGGGGGACGCCCGGTCCCACGAGCACGTCCTTCGCGCCGGCCTCAACCCAGCGCGAAGGGCGCGTGCTTCTTCGACCAGCTTCGGTGCGGACCACGCTGCACTGCATGACCGAGGGCACCCAAGGCGGTCAGTTGAACGAAGCCAAGGGGGTACGTTCCCTCGTCATGAAGCCATTTGTTTTCCGGCAGGGACAAGGCGCATGGGGGGCGGGTACCCCGTCCTTACTGCACGCCTACGTGGCCGTAGATCTCGGACATCATCCGGAGTTGTTCGAGCTCGTCCGCGGCATTCGTGCCGCGACGAACAACGACCCGCTCACCCACGTCGGCGACCGATGGTTCCACATCACGCTCTACCAACTGAGTCAAACGCCCGCCTCCAAGATTCCCGACGCCGAGCGAGAGGCCCTGGCCGCCGAGCTGACCACGCAGTTGCGGCGCGTCGCCCCCTTCGCAATCACGGTGGGCAGCCCTCTCACATACGGCAGCGGAATCATCTTCGACCTCGGGCCGGACGAACCCCTCAACGCCCTGCGCACCGCCACGACCAGGGCCTTCGAGATCGTGCGAGGACCCGAGGCAACGTCCTACGACACCGGCGTCCTGCACATGACCGAGTCGTACGCCACGGCAGAAGTCACTCTGGAGCACTTCCACCAGATCCAGCGTCGTGTACGGCGGGTCCGCCCCAGCCACGCACCTCTGCATATCGACAGCGTCCATCTCGTCGATGTCACCGCGGACAGCGCCGCCAAGACGATCACCTGGGAGCACCTGGCGGCCATTCCGCTCGCGGGCGGCTGAGCTGAGCCCCGGCCCGGGGTGCCTGTTGCTGCCGCCCCGTGTTCAGGTTCGGTGGGTGTCGATGCGGGTGACCCCGGCGCGGTCGTCGGCGATCTCGCGTAGCCGGGCGTTTTCCACGGCCAGGCGCTGGAGATGCGCGGCGGCGAGCTTGAGCTGGTCGGCCTGGAGCCGGTTGGCTCGCTTCAGCTTGGCGTTGCGGGCGGCCAACCGGTCGAACGCGCTCGGCTGCCCGGAGGCGGCCGTGCTGTCGGTAGGGGCGGTCCGTGCCTGGGCGATCACGCGGGCGATCTCGGGGTAGCGCCGGCGGAAGGTCGTGTTGCTCAGGCCGAAGTGCCGGGCCAGGGCCAGCACACTGGGCCTGGCTCCGGTTGCCGCGGCCTGGGCGAGCAGGTCGTCGGCTCGGGGCCAAGGGTGACGTCGGGTATGCCGAGTTCCTCGTGGAGTCCCCTATGCTCGCGAGGCAGTTGGTATGAACAGTTCATTTCGGGGGGCGGAGCCGCATGGCCGACGAGATCAAGTACGAGTACAAGACCGTGCAGACAGTTCGCGGCACCGACGGCTTGGTGATCGCGAAGATGCAGAAGGACGGCTGGGAGCTCGTCGAACAAGCCCAGGGCATGCTGCGCTCCAGCCTCGACTTCCGCCGGCCGAAAAAGCCGCTGCCGCGGCTCCTGATCGGCACCGCGGTCGGCGGCCTCGTGATCCTGGCCATCGTCATCGGCGTGGCCGCGGCACTTGAGGACGGAGGCGAGAATAAGGACGAGTCGAACAAGCCGGCGGCGGCCACTGCGAGCGCAGAGCCCTCCGCCACGTCTGCTCCGACCGCGGCCAGGTCGGCTGCCGCTGAGGTGATCACGCCTCAGAACAACCCGGAGTTCGCGGCGCTGCTGAAGACGGACTCGTGCGACGATGCGAACCTGGACTTCGCGACCAAGTACAAGGGCAAGACGGTAGCGTTCGACGGCTCGATCGTGCACATGGCGCCCCACGGGGACTACGACACCCGCTACGACTTCCTCCTGGGCCCGGGCGACAAGGGATCGAATACGGGGGTCGGCCCGGCCTTCAAGTACGAGGACGTCAACATCCACGACCTGAAGCTGTCCGGCCGGAACACCCCCGCTACCGTCCGCGCGGGCGATAAGTTCCGCTTCGTCGCCGAGGTGGGCGAATTCAACGCGAAGCAGTGCGTCTTCTTCCTCGACCCGGTCTCGACGGAAATCCGGTAGTCAAGACGGGCAGCCGCGTCATCACAGACCAGCGTGCCCGGCCATTTTCTCAGCGTTGATCATTTCCAGATTCGTTGAGGATGAGGGCGGCACGATGTCGCCGATCCGGCTGGGGCTGAGGGTGACTTCAGCCGGTCCGCCGACTGCGACGATGGCTCCCGCAGACGTGACGAGCTTGTTCAGTGTGGACAGGAGGGCGTCGCGTTCGGTTTAGTTTCTCTGAACTAACAAAGGTCTCCTTCGGTAGGGTCCGAGAGGGCTGACTCTCCCGGACCCCCTTGCTCGACTCGGTAGGATCAATGGCGCAAGTTGCGCCACCAATCTGCCACTTGAGGATCCATCCGGTAGAGCATTTCGGCCTTGCCCAGGTTCGCGTTGTGGCTGCCCTGCCAGTTTTCGATTGGCCAGCGTTTGGCGCCGAACAGCCCAGCAGCGATTCGGCTCAAACGTGCGTGTTCATTGCGCTGCTGCCGCTCGTCCAGTTTCGAGCGTTTCAGTACTTCAGTGAACGTGACCGTCTCGCCAGGCGCTGCGGCTGTGGCTTCAAACAGCGCGCGGACCCCTGTCAGGTGCTTGGAGCCCTCCCAAAGAAGGTGCACCTGCTCGCGGCTCCAACGGCCCTGTCGAGGGATGTTCACCGATTCTGCGGTTCCGTCGATGTCTGCCAGCAGGCCAGCGAGCTTCTCCTGGAGCGACTCGACGTCGGCGAGTGCGCCGACCACGACTGACCGCAGGGCTTCTTGATCCATACCAATCCTCCGAAGTCGTATACGACTCCATAACTGTAAGAGTTCGTATACGACTCCACAAGGGGAGTGGTATGGCTGCCTGGCCGTGCTTGAGTTCGCTGGTCACTGGGGTCGGGTGGCGATGGTGGCGTAGTAGGGGGCGGTGGAGGTGAACAGCTCGTTGGGCTCGTAGCGCACGATCTTCATCGGGGCGCCCGTCGTCGCAGTGGCTTTCGTGGCGCTCCCAAGCGGCGCGGGCTTCGGGACTGAGCCCCTCGAACCACGTACACGGCTCAAAAGCGTGATCGAGGTGGTTGCCCAGGCTGCGGAAAGGGCTCGTACCAGGTGTCGTGTCCATCCCGGGATCGTCACAGAAAACGGTGCGGAGGCTCCGTCACTCCTGACGAGAACATCGTCCTCCGCAGGGGTTGTTCCATGTTCTGGACCTGTATGGATTGATCAGCGTTCAAGGTCTAATCTGCGCGGGCGCCGCATCGCGAAAGATCCCTTCTGTCGACGACGGCCGCCTGCGCGCCCACCCAGACGAGGACCCCATGAGCGACCCCGAGCCCCGCTACACCGACGCCCCGCGCGCCGTCTACATCACAGCCGCCGCAGCAGTCGGCCTGGACCTGTTCTCCCTGCCGCTGCCGTGGGTGGACTTCTCATTTCTCGGGTTCGCGTTCGAGAGGTCCGCGATGACCCTCACCGACGGTGGCGGCTTCATCTGCCTCGCCGTACTGGCCGGGGTCGGTGTCCTCGTCTACCAGGCAGGCAGCCGCCGGACCTCATGCGAGCGCTACACCTTCTCGTTCTGGGCCGCTCTCTTCCTCGGCCTCTACACCTTCCTTCTTTTCCTCACCCCCAGCATCCTGCGAGAACTCCTCAACAAGGAGGCAGCCGTCCAGGGCGCGGGCGGCCCACCCGCCCAGATACACGCCGGCGACTTCATGACCATGGGAACCGGATACTTTCTCGCACTCTTCACGTCCATCATCGCGACCGCCGCCTGCGGCTACATCGCCAACCGAAACCGGTAAGAGCGTCCGCCAGTAGGGCGTGAGCTGGGGTTATCGGATGCGGGGGCTGGCGGGCCGGGTGTCCCAGCGGTGGGTGTACCGGCCTCGGCGGCCAACGGAACAGCCAGTATCGGTGAGATTGATCTTGTATCGAACGGGCCTGGCCGGTCCGGTCGCTGGCCCCCGGTGCCGGCCTCCGGGGGCCTCGTGCCTGTCGCGTTAGGCCGGCCGACGGATCAGGCTGTGTAGGTCAGCTCGTCGAAGTGCGGATCCAGAGGCATGTACTCATCGGCTGTCGCGATGAGCTCGCGGCTCGCAGCGTGATCCCAGCTGCGTACCCGCACCCTGACCCCTGCTCCTTGGAGGGCCTGGACGGGGCGGACGAAGTCGCTGTCGCCGGAGACCAGCGTCACGATGTCCCCGCGTTCCGGGCGCATGTAGCGGATGTCGGTGAGCATCATCGTGGTCAAGGCACTGTCGACCTGCTTCTCGCGGTTGTGCGCGTTGCGACGCAGCAGGTCCACCGTGAAGCCCGCGTACTGAGCCGGCTGTTCCCACACTGCCGTCCCCGGCTCCCCATACGAACCGAACATGATGGCCTGGCCCTCTGCACAGGTGGGCGGGAACAGCAGTCCGTGCAACGCGCGGAAGTTGCACCGCCACGACGGATCGGCCATGCGGCGGACTGCGGCCTCATGGGCGGACGGGGCGCAGCCCCGTCGGGCTGCGGCACATTGCATCCCGGCGACGAAGACATTGGATCCGTCGACATAGCTAAAGACAACTGGAAGAGATTTATTCTTCGGCATTATTTTTCCCCTAGAACGCAACAAAACTCCTCTCCGCGCAGCGGAAAAGAGTTTGACTCGACGTCGAAATATTTGGTTTTGAATTGCCGATTAATCCTTGAGGCTTGCTGCCCGGAGTGCCGGTTCGCGATGGCCGGCCGCCCTGGGTGGTCACGAGGTTAGCGGCTCTCGGTATCCGCCGTGCCGTCTTCGTGAAGGTCGGTCAGGAGCGGCGGCGTCCTGCCCACATGCCTTACCGAGAGCCGGGGGGCGCCGAGAGCGCTGACCAGCAGCTTTATGAGACTACGGCCTGCCCGCAGCGGCGGGGTTGGGGGATGTCGTCGCCCTGGCGGCCGTCACTCTGAAGGACGGCGAAGTCGGCGTGGGCCGCCTCGATGGCCCCGGGGTACGCCTGGGCCTTCTCGTGTTCGGCGAGCGCCCGGTAGGCACTCGCGAGGCTGGGGTTCTGGCCCTTGCGCTTACCGGTAGGGATCTGCAGGTCGGGCGGATCTGCTCGACGGACTCGCCGTTCGCGCGGCGGCGGAGCGCGGTGTGCAGCATGTCGTCGGTGATCACCTGGGGCCGGCCGCCGTGCTTGCCCTTGCGGGCAGTCGCCCCGCCGCCGGAGATTAAGAGAGCGATCTCCGAGCGCCGCGCCCGGAAGGCGAGGGCGCTGCCACCGGAGAGCGATGCCTTTCACCGCGCACGCAACGAGTTGGACAGGCCTGCGCGGTCAATGACCAACCGTGCACAACCGAGCGCCATGTGGGGCCGGCCGCAGTCATGGAGAACGGCGCCGTCTCCGCGTACTTCCCGGACAGCGGCATGGACCAGTGCCCGCACGTTGAGCAGGTCCTGGTCGGGCCAGACGTCGAACAGGACGCCGGCGCGGTTGCTGTACGGGTGGCCGATCTCCGTGTGGACCGGCTCGGCCGCGGCCAGCTTCTCGCGCAGGGCTTCGACGAGCACGCCTCGCTCGGATTCGCCGATCGCGTCGGCGGTGGCATCCGTGATCATCTCGATGGTGACGTGGAGTTGGTCGTGGCCGAGTGCGCGGATCGGGTAGGGGCTCATCGCCGCGTGGCAGGCGTCCGCGAGGGCCAGGAGCGCAGCGTCGGTGTCCTGGTCTGGGAGTGCGTACACATGCAGCACCCGGTCGCCGTTCCAAGGCCTCCCCTGGAACGAGGGCGTGAACCGCTTCACCGGCCCCCTCCGCTGTCGCCGGCGCCGAGGTCGGACGCCGTGCCGAGCGGGATCGTGGAGATCGTCGTCCAGGAGTACAGGCTGCGCCAGTCCTGCTGCTGGTCCACGAGCGATACCTGCGCGACGGTCATCCGGGCACGCTTGGGTCTCACGTCCTTGACCAGGGTTCTGCGGAAGTCCTCGTCCTGCCACCGGCAGTTCGAGTACGCGAGCGACATGTGAGGCCAGGGCCGCTGCGGCCGGGATCCGAGGGCGCCGGCGCCGAGCACGCCCTCGGTGGCGTCGCGCAGCGCCCCATACAGGTCGGAGAGGGCTTCCTCGGGGTAGAGGGAGGCGACGAGGCCGTTGTGGATGGCCTGGGCGGGCCCGACCTCGACATCGAAGGCTGGCATCCCCCCGACAGCGGCATGCGCGGCGTCGCTGAGCGCCAGGGCCTGTTCGGGTGTGAAGGGGCCGATGGACTGGAGGGTGGCGTGCAGCCATTCGACCGGCACGGGTGTCAGCTGCGGATAGTCGTCTAGCAGTGGCCGGTGGTCGCGTACGAAGCGGTGGACATCGTCCTGCCCTTCGAAGGTCAGGTGCCAGTGGGCGCGGTGCTCACCGTCCGGCCAGTGGTGGGTTTCCCAGAAGTCGCGCACAGACGGTTCTCCTCGCGTCGGGGGCGGTGGGCCGGGGTTCAGCGGTACGTCCAGGAATGGTCGGTGTTGATCAGATCGGTGTCGAGGGTGATCGCCACACCGCGGTGATCGCTCGCGTCCGAAGGTGCGTCGAGCAGACGGTAGGAGACGAGGGCGGGGACCAGCGGGGCGCTCACCCAGATCTGGTCGATCCGGTCATCCGTGCCCGTGGGGCGCAGCAGCGTCTCGTCGCCGGTGCGCTGGTACAGCTCCCAGGCCGTGTCACGGAACCCGTTCGCGTGCAGCTTCCACGCCACGCGCCGGTCGGGCTGCGGGTCCGCCTGACGGTTGGGGTCGGTGAGCAAGGTGCGGGAGCCGAGGTTGTACGGGCGCATCTCCGTGTAGTTGGGCTGCGGCCCGTCCTGCGGCGGATAGTTGATGTCTCCGCCCAGGATGGCGTACGGGCCGAGTTTGTAGCTGCGGGAGGCGGCGAAGTCGGCCTCCGTGATCGCCTTGTCCCCGGAGTAGGGCGTGAAGTGAACGGAGGTGACGGTCAGAGGGTCGGGCAGGCCGGGGATGTCGAAGCCGGCGGTGCCGAGGCCGTGGTGGGTTTCATCGGCCGCGTAGTCGGTGTTCCAGTAGACACGTCGGCCCAGGGTGGTGCGGCGGTAGAGGACGCCGGTGCCCAGTCTGCTTCGGGATGGGGCGAGTAGCGCGTCCATGTCGAGATCGCGCTCGGCGCGTACGGTCTGGCGGTGGCCGGTCTCGCTCCAGCCCTTCAGCTCCTGCAGCAGCGCGATGTCGGGTCGCGCCGCCGATATGCGCTCGGCGAGGAGCGGCCAGCGGTCGTGGCCGCCCTCGCAGGTGTTCTGAACTAGGACGGTGAACAGCATCCGGTGCTCTCCTGGCGGGTCGTGTCGGCGGTGGCGATGTCCGTAGAGGGTCAGCCTTGGTCAGCCGAGGGCGGGTTGCGGCGGCGTACCGCAGCGGCCCGCCGAAGAGCAGCTGCTCGGACTTCGAGACTTCTGTTGCGCTCGGGGCTGGGTTTCCCAGCTATAGGCGGCTCCGGTTCCAGGTGGGGTCCGTGGTCGTGGGTTTCAGCGGGGGTCCGGGAACGTCGTGCAGGAGATCTCCTGGAGGGGCGTCCGAGGTCAGGACAGTTCGAGCTGGGTGGGCTGAGTTGCTCTCGGGGGCCGGCTCGCGACACGTACGAGGTGCGCGACGCTGGTGATCTTTTGGCGGACCGCGGCCTCGGTCAGCAGCGTGCGCAGGAGCACCGCGGTCACGGTGACGTCATCCATCGCCCGGTGCCGGTGGGCCGGCTGCGGGATCGCGAAGTGGGCCAGCAGCGCGTCGAGGGAGTAGGAGTCAAGGCCCGGTACGACGTGCTTGGCGAGCAGCAGGGTGTCGACGATCCGCGTCTGGGCCAGCCGCGGGCACGCCTCGCGATAGTTGTAGAGGATGGACCCTTCCGTCGGTGCATGATGCGCGACCAGAAGCAGGGGCGGCTCGGGCAGCGCCTCGTCCAGGGCATGAAGCACCGTGGCTGCGGGCGGCGCCTCGGCGACGTCTCGCATGGTGATGCCGGTCTGCGCGATGCCCAAGGGTGTGATCGGCGCATGTGCCGGAGGGCGGATGAACGAGGTGAACGAGAAGCCGGTGCGCCCCGGGCCCCGGCCGCGCTCGTGCTTGAGGCCCAGCGCGGCGACTTCGATCGGTTCGGGTGGGGCACCTCTCGGGGTGGTGCCCTCGAAGTCCAGCACCACGAACTGGGTGTCCTGGAACAGCGGGTCGTCCGCAAGACGCCCACCCTCCGGCGGGGAAGCCGCTGCCGTCACGACAGGCCCCCAGGGCGTGCCGTTTCGGTTGCCAGCGCGTCTTCGAGATCCGCGAGGCTGTCGATCAGACGCCGGATGCTGGTCTGCCGCTCCGACCAGTGCCGTTGAAGGTCTGCCTCTGCCTCGTCGGGCAGGTCGTACTCGGCGGTGGTGGAGCCGTAGAAGCTGAAGAGCATGTACAGCAGGGCGATCCGCGCGCAGGCGAGTACGTCGGCAACGGGCAGGGTCGGGTTCTCGGAACGGTAGGCGGCGACCATCGCCAGGATGCAGTCGGCCCATGGCTCGGAGCTGGCGATGGTGCGTGGGTCGCATGCGGCACGCCCGAGCTCCCAGGCCGGCAGTGCTCTGGCCGCGCGGAAGTCGATGACGGCGGTGACGGCATCGCCCAGGACCAGCTGGTTGGTGCGGGTGAAGTCCGCGTGCAGGGCCTGCTCGACCAGTTCCTCAGGCAGAGCGGCCCTGAGCCGGCCGACATGGGCGTGCAGGTCCTCGCGTCGCTGGTCGATCTGGCTGCGCAGCGCTCCGAGATTTTCGTGCTGCTGGCGGCGGGCCGCGTCCATGACCGTGTCGCACCTGGCCAGTGCGTCCTCGATGGAGCCGGTACGCCACCGCGCGTGCTGGCGGAGCCGGGGGAGAGGGTAGGCGGCCAGGACCCGGTGCATCCGTCCCAGAACCATGCCGATGTGCTCCGCGCGTGCCACCGTCATCGCGGAGGTGGCGACCGACCCGGGTGCCTCGTCGGCCACTGCCCATGGGCTGCCGTCGGTCAGGCTGAGCAGGTTGCCGGCCCGGTCTGGCCATACCCGCGGTACCGGCAGCCGCGCGGCCCGGCAGAACTCCGACATATCCCATGCCGCGCGGGCCGCTTCCAGATCGGCCGTCGGCGGGTACTCCTTGGCGTAGAGCCGCTGGCCGCTGGATGTCACCACGCGCCAGTTGACGGTGTCGGTGCCCATCGGCACTTGCTGGACGGACTCGGCCTCGATGCCGTACCGGTCGGCCAGCACCTCGGCTGTCATTTCGTCCTCCCAGTTCATCTCCTCCATGACGGTCACCGCCCCCTGGACGAGGAGTACATGCGGCCGTGGTTGTAGTGGGCCCGGAGGTTTTCGAGCATGGTGTGGGCTGCGTCGACGGTCTCTACGTCCCGGTGTTCCAGACCCCACTGCAGGGCGCTCACGGCGTCCTGGGCGCCGTAGGCCATACATGCGTGCTGTTCGGCCGGAGTGAGGTCGCGCCCGAAGCCGTCATAGAAGGCGGCGCGGACATTGGGACGGGAGGCGAGGATGCGCAGTTCGAGGCGGGGGAGATCGCGCTTCACGGAGGGTTCGACGCAGGTCCGCTCGAAGTCGATCAGTCGCAAGGTTCGGGTGGTGCTGTCCCACAGCCAGTTCCTGGGCTGGTAGTCGGCGTGGGACACGTGCGCCGCCAGCTTGCCGGGGCGCTCCCGGGTGAGGTGGCGCAGCATCACGCCGACATCGGCGGGCAGGTACAGCGCGGCGTGGTTGAGCATCTTCTCAACGGCCGCCGCCCACTCGTCCTCGCCCTCGGCCGAGTGCGAGGCTGTGCCGGTTGGAGCGGAGTGGAGCAGCGCTAGCAAGTAGCCGGCCTGCTGGTATGCCTCCAGCTCCTCCTTGCCGTCCAGAGGGTGGCTGCGGACGCTGCGTCCGGTGACCGGCGTGATCACGATGGCTAGCGCTTCGGTGTCGGCCGCGACCAGCGTGGGAGCGCGCCCAGCACCGAGCCAGTGGGTCCACCGCTGGTAGGCCTCAACCTCGCGGCGGTGGCCCTTCGGGCCGGCATGCCTCTTCACGAACCGCCGCTGGCCGTCACTGCCTCGTACTTCCCAGACTCGGGGGCGATCGGGGCCCGGCCATGAATGCTCGGCGACGAGCTCGAAGGTGCCGGCCACCGTGGTGATCAGGTCTTCGATCCTCGCGGGGATGTCGGTCATGCCGATGCGCCCTTCGATAGGCCGCCCACCCAGGATGATCACATAGAGTGATGGCGTGGGTGCGCAGTGTCGTCTTGCTGTGTGGGGGAGTAGCTTGCCAAGGGCCACTGACAACGTGGCCGGTCAGCAGTTATGTGACCTGGTGGCCGCCGGTTCCGTGGGAGGCGTCGATTACGCCGAACATCCAGCCGAGGGTGATCAGATGCGGGTCGTGCTCGGCGCCCCAACGCGCCCGCAGCGCTCGGATCCGCTTCTTCATCCCGTCGTGGGAGAGGCCGCAATGCTCTGCGATCTCGGCGTACGTGCCGTCCAGGGCAAGCGACCAGAGGATCTTGGTCTCGATGTCGTCGACGCCGCCGGGCGGTGGTGCTGTCGGCTCCGGCCGGGGCAGCTGCTCGGTGACGTAGCACGCGTGGACCAGGGCATGACGGTGGCGTACTCCGGCCCGCCGGTTCCCGTGCGACATCTGGATCGCGACGGTGCCCTCGGACAGGCCCAGTTCGGCTGCCGCCTTGGCGGTGCTCATGCCCTGGGCGAGGGTTCCGGCGATCTTCACTTGCGCCGGGGTCGGATGTGAGGCGGCCGTGGCGGGCCGTGCGGGCATGAGCGGGTCCTTACGTTGCGGCGGCGGTGTGGTGGTGCAGGTTGGGCAGACCCCGGCCGAGGGGGGAACTCTCCCGGCCGGAGTCTGGTCTTGGTGCGGCGGAGATCAGGCGCGGGTGAACCAGCGGGCCTGTTCTGCGTCGGTGACGATGCCGCGGTGGTGGTCGAGTTCGAGCTGCGCGAGGTGGGCGTAGTGCTCGACCACCTCTTTCCCGAACGCCTCCTGGGCGATGGGGCTGTGCCGGAACGCGGAGCGCGCCCGATCGAGGGTGAGGGGCAGGAGAGCCGCGTCGGTGGCCTCGTAGGCGTTGGTGGTGCAGGGTGCCGGCGGGGTGAGCTGCCGCTCGATGCCATGGATCATCGAAGCGAGAACGGCGGAGAGAGCGAGGTACGGGTTCGCGTCCGCCCCCGGAACGCGGATCTCCAGGTGCAGGCCCGAACCGTGGCCGGTGAGCCGCACGGCGCACGTGCGGTTGTCCCACCCCCACGTCATGCGAGTGGGGGCGAAGGAGCCAGGCGTGTACCGCTTATAGGAATTGACGTTCGGCGCGTACAGCGGAGCGAGCCCCGGCAGGGCCGTCAGCAGTCCGGCGATTGCTTGCTCGCCGATCTCGGACAGCCTTCCGGCCGCATCGGAGAGCATGGGATTGCCGCTGCGGGTGAGGGAGACGTGCAGGTGGAGTCCGCTGGCGATGCCGGTCTGGGGGGAGGCCATGAACGTGGCCGTCATGGCGGACCGTCCTGCGAGGGTGCGCGCCGCGTGCTTGAAGACGAGATGGTTGTCGCACGCGGGCAGCGCAGCGCCGTAGGGGAAGGTGACCTCGACCTGGCCCGGGGCGCCTTCCGTCTTGATCGCCTCCACGGGCATGCCCGCCTTGGACAGTGAGCCCTGGAGGCGGCGGAAGAAGCGGTCACTGTCCGGAGTGTGGTCGAGGGCGTAGTCCAGGTTCTCCTCGGATACCGGCACGAGTCCGCCCGAGCCGATGCCGACGTTCGGGGTGTAGGTGCCGCGGTAGAGCGTGAACTCGGTCTCCAGGCCGGCCTGGGCGTGCAGCCCGTGGGTGGCCAGCCGGGTCAGCTGGTGCCGCAGAATCTCGCGCGGCGCAACCTCGATGGGCTCCTCGTCCAGGCCGATCGCGTTGCCGAGGACGAGCGCGGTGCGCGGCATCCACGGCAGGGTTCGCAACGTCGAGGGGTCCGGCACGACCGTCATGTCCTCGTACCCGCTCGCCCAGGACGTGAGCGCGAACCCGTCGGCGGGCGTCATGTCGACGTCCGCGGCCAGGATGTAGGCGCACATCTCCGCACTGCCGTCGAGGACGCGGTCGAGGAAGTGCCGTGCCCCATAGCGTTTGCCCTTGAGGCGGCCCTGCAGGTCCGGCACGGCGAGGAGGACGGTGTCGATCACGCCGGCTACGACGGCCTTGCGCAGGTCCTCGACGCTGAACGCCCGGGCCGGCCGCCGCGGGGCGGTCGAGGCGGTATCGGTATCACGCTGCGACGGGCCGTTCGGGCGAGGCGTCGCTCCGGTCTGGGTGGCAGGAGCGGTCATCAGATGACTTCTTCCTGGATCCGGGCCATGCCCGAGCCCGCGTCGGCCGCCGCGGTCGGCACCTTGTAGTCCCGTCCCGCAACGCGCCACCACACGGTGGCCAGGGCGAGGACGACCAGCAGGGCGATGGGTGCGTAGTTGAACGTGGTCACGGAGACGAGACCGGACTCGGGCCGGGACTGGGGGAGGCAGAACAGCACGGTCACCAAGGCCACCCAGGCCACGGCGATCGCACCGACGGGCACGCCCCAGCGGCCCAGGTTCCAGGGGCCGGGCTGGAAGCGGTGGCGGTTGCGGATCCGCAGGTAGATCGGGATGGCGTACGCGGGCGTGATCCCGATGACGTTGATCGCGGTGACGGCGGCGTACGCGGTCGGGCTGTACAGCGACGGCAGAGCCAGGACCGCGGCCACGCCGACCGCCAGCCACACCGCGCGGGTCGGGGTGCCGGTGCGGGCATCGACGTGACGCCACAGTCTCGACCCGGGCAGGGCGCCGTCCCGGGAGAAGGCGAACACCATCCGGCTGGCGGCGGCGGTCTCGGCGTTGCCGCAGAACAGCTGCGCGACGATCACGACCAGCAGCAGGGCCTTCGCGCCGGCGACGCCGAGGGCGTCGAGGAAGATCTGCGCCGGCGGCACCCCGGTGGCGCTGGCCTGGGTGGCGGCATAGTCCTGGATGGCGAAGGTCAGTCCGGCCAGCAGGACGAACCCGGCCAGCCACGACCAGCCGATCGCCCGCATGATCCCGCGGGAGGCGGAGACCTGGGCGTTGGTGGTCTCTTCCGACAGGTGGGCGGAGGCGTCGTACCCGCTGAAGGTGTACTGGGCGAGCAGCAGCCCGATCAGCACCACGTACAGCGAGCTGGACCAGCCGGTGTTGTTGACGAACTCCCCGAATACGAAGGCTGGCGACTGGTGGTGTGACGGGACGATCGCGAGCGCGCCGACGATCACGGCGACCCCGCCCAGGTGCCACCACACGCTGATGGAGTTCAGGATGCTGACCAGCCGGACCCCGAAGAGGTTGAGGGTGGCGTGCAGTGCGAGGATGCAGAAGTAGATCGCCATGATCTTGCCCGGCGTGGGGACGAAGCCGAACTGCAGGTTCAAGAAGGCGCCGGTGAACAGCGCGGCACCGTAGTCGATGCCGGCGATCGCGCCGAGCAGGCCCAGCAGGTTGAGCCAGCCGGTGTACCAGCCCCACTTGCGACCGCCCAGTTGCTCGGCCTGGTAGTAGAGGGCGCCGGAGGTGGGGTACGCGGAGGTGACCTCAGCGAGGCCGGCGCCCACGAGCATCACCATGGCGCCGACGGCGATCCAGCCCCACATCATCACGGCGGGCCCCCCGGTCGCGAGACCGAAGCCGTACAGGGTCATGCAGCCGCTCAGTACGGAGATCACCGAGAAGCTGATGGCGAAGTTGCCGAACGGGCCCATGCGGCGGGCCAGCACCGGCTCGTAGCCCAGTTCCCGAAGGAACGCGTCATCTGACTGGGCCCCCGCCGCGCGGCGAGTCGGGCGTGTTCGTAACACAGGACATCCTCCATGGGAATGGGTGGAACGAGTAAGAAAAGGTCAGGTGCATGCCAAGTTCGGTTTGCTGTGCGCGACGGTCAGCGCACCGGTCCGGCGCGAGGGGCGTGGGTGCGTGCGAAGGACAGGGACTCCCGACGGGCCCTCAGCAGCAGAGCCTCGCCGCCGTCGGGATGGTTCGGGTCCTCATGGACGGACGCCCACGGCTCCCGCGAGGCGTAGGTGCCCACGGCCGTGAACACCTCGGCGGCCTCCACGAACCGGTGGCCGGCCCACAAGGCGTACGCCAGGTGGTGCAGGTCCGTCACCGAGCGCGGCGCGGTGTCCGCCTGCTTGAACCAGTGGTGGAACGCCTTGACCGTGTATGTGAGCGTCGGCTCCTGCGCCCACTGCCGACGCCACAGCGGATCGGCACGATGCTGGAGGGACTGCTGCCGGCACTGCTCGACCAGCGCGTACAGCGGCAACAGCAGCAACGGGGAACCCGCCGGCGACCACGAGGCCACCCATCGGCCGAAGTCGAAGACAGCGGCGAGCGAGGCCGCCGGTGGGACGGGGCGGGCCAGGATGAATTGCAGTATCCGGTGGTACGCCTCCCGGTTGTACGGGTCGCGCTGGTTGATCCCGTGCAGCAGCCCCCATGGCCCGCTCGGCAGCATCGGCTCTGCCGAGACCTCACGATGCTCCCGGCGCACCTGACGTCCATCGATCTGGGCGAGGGCGAGCAAACAGATCCAAGGCACCGGATCCCGAGGCTCCCGGTGCGCCATCATCAGCGAGGCATGCCGAGCAGCCTCCTCCAATGCCGCAGCGCCTGCGTGCTGCTGGTGATGGGCGCGCAGGGCTCGCTCCACCGAGACGCGGGCACGCATCACCTGGGCGTCGTAGCTGTTCGGCTCCTCGGCCAGCCACACGCCCATCACATCGGAGTGGGCAGCGGTGACCGCCAGCACCTGCGTACGCGATGTCCGCAGCCCCCACTGCCCACCGGTTGCGGCCAGCAAGTCACGCGCCGGTCTCCACCGGCCGGCCTGCAACTCGACCATGGCCATACCGAGGGCTTCATCGGTGCCGGCCGGGTGGTAAACGGGGCGCATCAGTGCGCCTCGTGACCGGGGTGGTCGCCGGTCGCAGTCGAGGGCCGGGAAAGCTGAAGCCTCGTGCTCTCTATCGCGGCACAGGGGTGCGTCATGCTTTTCTCGGTCATCGGATGCTTCCTCGGCAGAGAGAGGGACGTTGGTGCCGGACAGGATCGTTGCGCGTCGGAGAGAGCCACCGGACTGCCAGCGCCCGGTCTAGAACTTGATCCCGCTGATCAGGCGCGCGATGTTCGTCGCGACCTCGGCGATCGCGGGGGCCATCGAAGAGCTGGCCAGGTAGAACCCCAGGAGGACGCACACGACGGCGTGCCCGGCTTTCAGTCCGCCCTTTTTGACGAAGAGGATGACGAGGACCGCGAGCAGCACGACAGCGGAGACGCTGACCGCCATGGATGTGTCCCCCTTCCGAACCGTCGGTGATGCGGCTCGTTCTCGGCCCAAGTCCCCCGCAGCGGAGCCCAAGCCCATTCCCGACGACATTGCCGACGAACCGGTGCGAGAGGTACACAGGCCCGAATGCGTTCGTGCTGCGAGTGGTAATCGGCCCTGAACAGAGGCTGATTGAGGCACAAGGCTGACCGGGAAACGCCCGGTGCGCACATTCCGCCGGTGATATCACTGAGGTGATCTCGGTTTTCGGCGGTCTACGCCGGCGGCCGGCGCACTTTCGTTAGGGGAGGTACAGGTGGCCCAGCAGGCGCTGCGACAGTGCGACGACTGCGGCTGCCGGCTCAGCCAGTACAACCCTGACGGGCTCTGCTCCGCTTGCGCGCGATCTCGCATCCCTTCCGCCCCCGCGTTACCCGCCGTACCGGAGCGGGTGTGGCAAGACGTAGATGTCCGACAGGCCTTTGCAGCCCTGGACTTCGGCAAGGCCAGCCGTTTGATCAGACAGCGAGGCTCGCTGCGCCAGGAGGACATGGCCCAGCTCACGGGACTGAGCCAGGCGTTCTTATCCATGCTGGAGTCGGGCAGCCGCCGCCTCACCAACATCGACAAGATCATCGAATTCGTCGCAGGCATTGGCGCACCCGCCGAGCTCGTACAGCTCCCGCTCCCACGGTCAGCGGGCAGACTGCTTCAACAGCCCACGGACCAGTCGGCCGGAGATCTCGACCCAACCCTCCCCTGGACCGCGGCCCGTATGGTGGCGGCCTTGGACAACGCGGTTGGAGGCGACGTGATTGACCGCCGGCAATTCCTCACGGTGAGCGGCATCGCGCTCACCGCCTTCGTCCACCACTGGGGCACCGCCGAGGCAGAGCCCCTTCAACGCGCCGCGGAGGGAAGCCAGCTCGCCCCGGAACTGCTGGACAACCTGCAGGCGACCACCGACCACCTGCGCATCATGGATGCCAGCGCCGGCAGTGGGACCCTCACCGAGCTCGGCGACGCGCACCTCGAACTCCTCAAACGCCTTCTGCAGAAGGCGTCATACACCGAGGACATCGGCCGCCGCCTGGCCGCCATCGTCGCCGACACCGCTACACAGACCGGCTGGTTCGCCTTCGACTCCGGGCGCCACGACCACGCCCAGAGCTACCTGCTCGCCGCGCTCCGCGCGGCCAAGGTCTCCGGCGACGACCGCCTGGGGGCCGGCGCCCTGTCCTACCTGGCCATCCACGGCTACTCCACCGGACAGCCACGTACCGCGGTCACTGCGGCACGAGCCGCCCGCGAGCAGATCAGGACCCTGGGTACCCCCGCCCTGGAGGCGATGCTGTTGACCCGGCAGGCGCGCGGGCACGCCAAGCTCGGCGAGCGGCAGGCAGCCCTCATCGCGCTCGGCGAGGCTGCCGAACTCTGCGCCCGGGGGCGTTCCGAGTTCGACCCCCACTGGCTGTACTGGATTAACGAAGGCGAGATCCACGGCCAGTCCGGCAGCGCCTATCTGGACCTGGACGATGCGCCCCATGCCGCCGTCAGCTTCACCGAGGCACGGAAGGCCCTCAACCCGGCAGACCAGCGCACCAACGCCCTGTTCCTCTCCCGCGGGGCCTCCGCCTACCTCAGGAAGGGCGAGCTCGAAGCCGGCTGCGCCACGGCGCACCAGGCGCTCGACCTTGCCGAACAGCTCCATTCGGCCCGCCTCAACGAGCACATCGAGGACATGATCGGCGAGCTCGCCCCGGTCCGCCGGAGCCCGTACGCTCGGGAGTTGATCGACCGTGCCGCTCTCGTGACGGGTGCAAGGAGCTGAACGTGACCCAGGCCCAGCAGGTCCTCGTGCTGTGGGACATCGACCGCACGCTGCTGTACGTCGGCGACATCGACCGGCAGGTCTACCGCGAGACCTTTGCCGAGGTCGTCGGCCGACCCGCCGAACACCTGCCGGCCCGCGGCACCGGCGTCACCATGCCGCTGGCGATCCGATCGCTCCTGATCGACAACGGAGTCCCGGAAGCCGAAGTCGTCGCTCTGCTGCCGCGTATGGTGGATCTCCTGCCAGTCCACCTCGCCGCACACGCTGAGGACCTGCGTACACGGGGCGTCCTCATGCCAGGAGCCGCCGCCGCGCTGCGCGCGGTGCACGGTCACCCCGGGTTGATTCCAACCGCCGTGACCGGAAACCTCAAGCCGAACGCCGTGCTCAAGCTCGCGGCTTTCGACCTCGACGGCCTCCTCGACACAGAGATCGGCGGATTCGCCTCCGACGACCACCACAGGCCGGCGCTCGTCGCCATCGCCCAGAGGCGCGCCCAGGCCAAGTACGGCACGGTCTTCACCCGCTCGAACACCGTGATCATCGGGGACTCGCTGGAGGATGTTCGCACCGGCATCGAGGGCGGCGCCCCCGTCATCGGTATCGCATCGGGCAAGACCACGGCCGCCGAACTTACCGAGGCCGGGGCCGACCTCGTACTCGAATCCCTCGCAGACGTGGCACGGGTTCTAGAGGGCATCGCCGCGCTGACGACGAGCGGGCAGCCTTAAGGTTCTGCCCGGCCGTTCACGAAGAAGTTGTCGTCGGGAGGTTCTTCATGAGGACGATGCTGTCGTAATTGGTGACGTCCCACCGCCAAGTGCCGATCGGCGCGTAGCCGCGCCGGCGGTACCAGTCGACGAGGTCTGTTGCCTGTGAAGAGGTATCGATGACGACCTGTGTCGATCCGAGAGCAGCGATACGTGACTCTGCCAGGGCCAGCAGTCGCTGTCCGAGGCCAGTGCCTCTTTGTGATGGCTCGACAGCCAGTTGCCAGAACGAGCCCCCTCCTGCCGGCGCCGGGTATCCAGCCGGAGTGGTGTGAGGGGCTGACACGGTGACGGTGCCGACCAACGCGTTCCCGTTCACCGCGACCCAGCACTCGCCTTTGCTCAGGCGGTGCTGTGTGTCCTGCGAATCTTGGTAGGAGGCGAAAAAGACCAGCCCGGCAGCGGCGTGGTCTGCGTAGGCGCGATGGAGCAAGAGAGTCAGTTGCTCTACCGAATCATCTTTGCGGAAACGCCTGACTTGCACGGTTGCAGACGGACTCACTTCCGTCGAGTTGATGTCCATTCGCGCAGTCAAGCGCACTTCTGGGATCTGTCCAGCTCAGTCATCTGACTTTCCTTTGGATCGGGGCGTTGCTCTGGGCATGGGGCGGGGCGATCTGACGGATGCCGAGAGGGGATCAGCGACGGCCATTCCTCCCGGTCAGCAACGGGCGTTGAGGCAGGTGACGGGATACGCCGTAAGGTGATCGACGGGATTCTGTACCGGGTCCGGATCGGCGTGCAGTGGCACGACTGAACGTAGTTGAATCGAGGTGGTGTCAGGGCTAAGTGGTGTCAGCGAGAGCCCAGAGCACGCATGTACTGAACGAATTCGCGCGCTTGGGGATCACTGTCGTACCGCTGGGTGAGTACAGCAGCCAGGTCGCCAGCGACCATGCTCAGCGAAGGCAGCGACTGTCGATCACTACGCAATGCCTGTTCGCCGTACGTGAGGGCAGCTCCTAGATCACCTTCCCGCGCCGCAACGACTCCCAGGGTGATGCGGGCCTCGGCATTGCGCATGGGGGAACGCTCCGTCCCGTCAAAATCCACCCCGGCTCGGAGGACTTCGCGCGCCAGAGTCTCGGCGATCTGGTTGTCGCCGACCTTGCGATAGCAGTCCATGGAGTAGAAGTCCCACTTGTTCGGGTCTACCACGAAGTGGTTCTGCACATTCTCCGGATAAGGCATGGACTCAAGGAGACTCCGGCCGGCATCGAGTGCGACTTCCGTCTGACGCCGATCTCCGATCCTTGCCCATGCCTTGGCCTTCTGTGCCAGTAGCTGGACAGCCACGGATTCGCTTCGTGCGGCGGCGAGACCGGCGTCGGCGGCGGCGATTACACCGCGCATGTCTCCGTTCGTGAGGGCGAACCATGCGCGCATTTCGTGAGCCCACCCCTGAATTCCTGTGTGTCCGACCTCGTGGCCAATGGACAGGGCTGCTTGCCGGGTGGCCTCCGCGTGGCTGCGGGTCACACCCCCGCCGTCGTACTCCACGCATCCCACGAGCAAGGTGAGCATCCCTGCGAGGAAGAGCACGTCACGATGCTGTGCGAGCGTGAGTCGCTGGTGCTGCATGCTGACGACTCGGTTGAGCCACGCCCGGCCCTCGACGAGCAACTGATCGCCAGGCATGTAGGCGTACTCCGTACAGAGCCTGTCGACTGTGATGCGGAGTGCGTCCAAGGTGGCTTCGTCGATGTCTGAAGCCCGCAGCCGGGCGACGATCTCGACTGTGTCCATCCCTGAGACGTCCCTCACCTCGGTGTTTCCGTCCCGACGGTGGTCCACTGGGAAGAACGCGTGGGTGGTTGTGCCGAAGACGGCTGCGATCAGAGCCTTGTGGTCTCGTGGCGCGACTGCGCCGGACTCCCAGCGGCGCCATGATCGCGCGAGGGCCCGTTCGTCGGACAGCTCATGGGTTGAGTGAGCGCGCATGGCGCGGGCAGCGTCGAGAGGGCTCCAGCCGCGAGCCGCACGCTCGGACTCCATGCGTCGCGCCCAGCTGGGGCGGTCGTCGATCATGTCATGCCTTCCACCTAGCCGGCGGGCGTCTCTTCTTAGCGAGTCTTGCACGCGGGGTCGTTACCCGCGCACGGACTGCGGGGACATGGCGGGGGCATTTGAGGTGCCCCCCGTGTCCACCCTTTCGACGGTAACCGTCCGCCTACAGAGTGTCGATCGTGTCGTGGCGTTCGACTGTGGGCTTGGACCCGAGGCTGCCCGGGGAAGCGAACGTCGCGCGGCTCAACGAGGAGCTGGCCGGGTGACAGTAGCGAGGGGATGACCGTGCTGAGAGAGAGCAGTGCCAGGGCGAGAGCGATCACTGAACGTAACCGTCGATGTTCCCGGTGTGGCTGTCGCCTCAGCCGCTATAACCGTGAGGTCCGCTGTAGTGGGTGCCTTCGAACTCTCGCGGGATCACCTCCAGCATCTCCTCATGTCCTGCCGGAGGTATGGACCGATGCGAGTGTTCGGGAGGCACTCGTCGCCAGGGACTTCGGGAGGCTGTGCACGCTCGTGCGGGAGATCAGCAACCTCCGGCAGGAAGACATGGTCACGCTAACCGGGCTGAGTCAGCCGTTCTTGTCGATGCTGGAATCAGGTGCGCGCCGCCTGACCAACATCGACAAGATCGTCTGCCTGCTCGATGGCCTGCAGGCCCCACTCGAACTCACTGGCTTGATCCTGCGGTCGCGGGCCGACTCGACTCTCGCCGGCAGAGCCACCGCCGGCGTCGACCTGCCGATCCGGTCTGTGCCCTCACGGAGTGCTGCACTACCTGCGTGATATTACAGGCGTGATGTGCCAACTCCCGCTAGATAAAGCAGAGTTGCGGCGGTGCGCTGAATCGACAGCACCGCGGGAGGCGGGATCGCTGGTGGGGCAAACGGTTGGACACGGAACAGCATCGGACCGATGCCTGCCCCAGGCGGTGGTCCAAGCGGCACGCGATCAACGGTCGATGCTCAGCCAAGGTCCATCGATTTGATCAGATCGTCTGCGAGTTCGATCGCGCCGAACGTAGGCTCCGCGTGATCGTTTCACCGCCCCTGTGCTGCGGGGCGCGATTGACCTGCTACTCACCACTTCGAGATGGGAGCACCGTTGCCGCAGATCAACCTCATCGCTCATCCGGAGCGGGTGGGAGGGGTCAGCCAGGAAGCAGCTAATGGTGTCGTGGGCGCTGGTGGGCAGTCTTGGGCGGCACGTTGGGCTGGGTCAAGCAGAGGGCCGGATCGAAGCCCACCACTGCTCGGCCGAGACTCCGCTCCGTCGCGCAGCAGGACAGTTCCCGACATTCCATCTCATCGTTTACAGCGCCGCACGGACCAGGAGACGACAAACGCCCTAGGAGGTGCCAGGAACGTGGACGCATGGGCAACCCCAAGGGGATTCGCCGACGACGTGGGGCCGGTGGCAGCCCGGATCTTCCGCGCGGAGGCTGAGTTTCGTTCGGTGGTCAGTAGCTTCGGCTTCCTTCCGGTTCATGTCTCGCCGGTCGGCTATGCGGCGACCTTCGAGCAGTTCGGCACGGCGGCGGCAGGGCGGATCTTCAGTTTCGCGGACCTCGGCGGACGGGAACTCGCGCTGACGGCGGATTCCTTGGTCGGCGTACTGCGGGCGCTGGCAGGCGCCGGGGAGTTACGGCACGGGCGGCCCGTTCGAGCCGCCGCGTGCGTACCCGTGGCGCGGTATCGACACAAACGTCGTCGAGGCTGGACACAGGCTGTCGCGGCCCTGTGCAATGAGCAGGACGAACTTGGCGCAGATCTGACCCTCCTCCGCCTCTGGACCACGCTCTTGGACGGCCGAGCCCCGGGAGCAGGCTTCCGTTATTGCGACTTCTCCATGATCGACAAGCTGGCGGAGGATGAAGGGCTCTCACTGTTGCAGGCGCGGAATGCCATGCACCAAGCGCGTAAGCAGCAACCAGTAGGTGACCAGAGCGCGGCCAGCTTTCTATGGCGATATCAGAAACTTGTTCGGTTATGTGCGGGATCTGACGCGAAACAGGCGTTAGAGGCGATCGACTGTGCCGAACCACTGCTGCGATCCCGGACGAGCCATGTGCGCCAAGTGCTCGGCGCGGCAGGAGGGCTGGGCGCCGCCACAGCCTTCTCCGTGGACTGGCCGCGTGCAACCGAGTACTGCGCCGGGCTGAGCTTCACTGTGCACGACGCCGACGGTCGAATGCTCGGCGACGGTGGCGGCTACCACCATGTTGTCCGTGCCCTGCGGGAAGACATACAGACATGCTGGAGCACAGCCGTCTCGATCGAGCTTCTCGCTGAGCTGCTGCCCGCGGATTCGACGGAGCAGGTTCACCTGCTCAAAGTCCACGGTTCCGCTGACCTCAGTTTTTTCCTCTCGGCAGCACGGGAGCTCCGAGCCTGCGGCACGCAGGTGATCGAACACTGGCGTCCTGGACGGATCGGCCGCGAGCTCAAGCGCATGACCAGTGACGAAATGGTCTGGTTCGCCTTCGTCGGCGAACGGGAGCAAACCAGTGGAGTACTGACCCTCCAGAACACGGCCGTAGTCGGCCGCACGCGACAGGTCCAGGTCCGGACTTCCCCCAGTGATCAGCCAGCAACCCGCGTGGTGGCTCCCCGACGTCCTGAAAGGAACGAGGTATGACGGCCAGCAACACCTCTCCCCTCCATCGCAGCGTCTGTGACCGGTCGGCTCGGATCACTATCTGGGGAGCCGGATTCATCGGACTTTCTGCCGCGACCGCTTTCGCTCAGGAGGGCTTCCACTGCGCGATCGTGGACGTGGACGCCTCCCGGGTGCGTTGTATCAATGCTGGCACCGTGCCGCTGCCCGGCTTCGAGGACAGGGTCCAGTTGGACCCGCAAACATTGCGTGACGGCCGGCTCCGCGCGGTTTCGCCGGACGACAAGGATGCTCTCGACGCCCAGATCCACCTCATCTGTGTCAACACCGATCGTGACGGCAAGGCATTCCAGGATCCCCTCCAAGCCGTGCTCAAGGCCATCGGCTCCGCACATCGGGCCGACAGGGAGTTGCTTGTCAGCATCGAGAGCACGGTGAGCGTGCGCTGGCTAGACCTGGTGCTTCCGCTGCTCACGGGTGCGACCGGGGTGGTGGGGACCGGGATCCATCTCGCAACGGCCCCGCGCAGAGACTGGCTGCTTGACCCGGAGATGAACCTGCGCAGCCTGCCCAGGGTAGTTGGCACGCTCAGTCCCGCGTCCCAGCCATTGGTGACTGAGCTGTATGGCACCGTCAGCGACGTGGTGCACATGGCCGGTGACTGGACCCGCGCGGCCTTGTCCAAGTCGGTCGAAAACCTCTATCGGTATGTCGACTTGGTGTTGACCAATCAGCTCGCGGCGGCTTACCCGGACCTGGATATGGCGGAGGTCTTCCGACTGGCCGGCACCAAGTGGAACGTCCCTAGCCTCCATCCTTCGATCGGGATAGGCGGCTACTGCATACCGCTCAGCCCGCACTACGCCGGGGACGGACTCCTCGGCGAGGGACAGCTCCCCCTCGTGGACAGCGCGCTCGACTGGGACGCTGCCCACCCCAGCCGAGTCGCTGAGTGGCTGACCAACAAGTTCGATGGCCCAATTGGCATTCTCGGCATCAGCTACGCGCCGGACGTCCACGTTCCCCAAGGCTCACCGACTCTTGCCCTGGCGGCAGCACTATCTGCCCACGGGGCGGATGTCCGGCTTCATGACCCCTTCCTTTCAACAGAGGAGGTCATCGCCCGAGGGGAAGGCGCTAGAGCTCTCAGCTGGCCGGAAGACCTGGCAGCCGTACGGACACTCGTCATCGCCACCCCGCACACGGTGTACGCGGACCTGCCCGACCATCTGTCGGCCCTTGCCGATCCGCCCACGGTCATCGACAGCCTCGGCAAGCTGCGCGAAGCTTTCGCTGGCACCAAAGTCCGCTACGTCGAAATAGGCACACCGGCCCTGTGGGCGGAGCACAACCCGGTTCTCGGCAACGGATCGTCGGTTTCGGATGGAACCCGATGAGCGAGGACGAGAACTGGCCCGCTGGCACGCGGGCCGAGATGGATACACCGTCCCGTACCGTGCTCGTCGTCGTCGCTCATGCGGACGATGCCGAGATCGCTGCCGGCGGAACGATCGCCCGCCTCAGTGACGCGGGCGTGCGGGTCGTCACTGCGGTGCTCTCCCTCGCGGAGACCGGCGTCGGCGCGGAACGCCGGATTGGTGACACCACACGAGCCGCGGACCTCCTCGGCTACGAGCTGTGCTGGCCCCGCAAGGATCTCCCGCTCCAGGTCGCCGACTACGGAGAAGTCGCCCTCGTCGCCACCATCGACCGTCTCATGGCGGACATCGCCCCGCATACGGTGCTCACCCATTGGCGCGGCGACGGGCATGTCGACCATGCCCTAACTGGACGAGCCGTCGCAGCAGCTCTGCGCAATTACCGGGCGGACCTCTTCTCCATCCGCCCTGCCGAACCGCGCACGATTGCCACCTCACAATTCACCCCCACCGTCTTCGTAGACATCAGCGACTACGTCAAGCGCAAGGCCGAGGCCCTCGAACCATTCACCCGCCGGCGCCCGGGCTTCCGGCCCGTGGACGGTATCGCCGTCCAACTCACCGATCGCTTTCACGGCCAACTCAGTGGCACCGAGCACGCCGAAGCCTTCCTCCTGGAACGCCAGCACGGATTGGGAGCAGCCCTGCCCGACGGCTGAGCAGACAGTGGACCAACTCGACCGCCCGCAATGGCAGAGGGGAAATCTGATGGCCAACGCCACGCACGTGAAGCTCCTGAACACACTGGATGCTGCCGAAGAGCGCGAACCAGTTCTCAAAGACATCGCGGCGCTGACCGCGGATCTTCTACACAACACCGGGCGCGGGCTGCAGCTCGCCGAGGCGAATCTCTCCAACCTGGACCTCGCGGACGCCGACCTGACCGGTGCCGTCCTCAACCGCGCGACCCTCCACAGCACCTCGTTGCGCGGGGCCTTCTTGGACCGGGTCACCATGATCTGCCCCGGAATGGAACGCACAGACCTGACCGGCGCCAGCATGCGCGACGCCTACGTCCACGCCCTCGCCGCGCAGACGTCCATCTTCGACAATGCCGACCTCAGCAATCTGCGAGACGCCACAGGCAGCCTCTTTCATGGCTGCTCCATGCGCGGCACCGCCATGCCTGCCGGCCAGCTGGCCGGCACCACCTTCTATCAGTGCGATCTGGAAGGAGCCGATCTCAAGGCCGCCAGCCTGCAAGGCGCGACCTTCAACGAATCCGTCCTGCGCGAGACAGACTTCGGGAACGCGGTCGCCGATCAGCTAACCGTGACCAAAAGCGATATGGCCGGGGCCCGGCTGAGCGGAATGACCGGGACCGGTGTCGTCATCCAGCGCGCCACGAACTGCGACGGCCTCGACCTCAGCGGAGCGAGGCTGCCGAGCCTGCGCCTTGACGGTCTGCGCGGCCACAGCGTCGTCGCGCGGGACCTTCATGCGCCCGACGCAGACATCGGGCACTGCTGCCTGCCCAGCATCGACCTGAGCGCCGCCGCCCTTCACGGGCTCAGGCTGCGTGACAGCGACCTGGCAGGCGCCAAGCTCTCCTCGGCCAGTCTCGTGGCCGCCTCCGTGCACAGGACATGCCTGTCCGACGCTGACCTGGTGAACGTCCAGGCCGAGAACCTGCACGTCGTCGAGTCGCAACTTCGGCATACTCGGATGCGTGGATTCACCGGCCGCTGCGCCGTATTCCGTGACGTGGATATGCGCGGTGCGGATCTGTCGCAGAGCAACCTCTACCGAGCGATGATCACTGGTGACCCGCCGCGCGGCATGTGTCTGGCCGAAGCCTCGCTCGCCGGCGCGATCCTCGTCCAGGCATACATCGCGGCCGACCTCAGCAGCGCGGACCTGCGTGAGGTCAACGCGGCATACAGTCGGTTCAGTCAGTCGGACCTTACGGGTGCGGACCTCACCGGAGCCGCGCTCTTCCAGTCCACCTGGGTGAAGGTGACCTGCCGCCGTACGAAGCTCGCGGGCGTCAAGCCGCCGTTCTTCGCTGACCGGTGCGCCGGACTCAAGGAAGCACTCGAGGAAGCCGAGACGCCAGACGCTGTGGCGCTGAGTTCCTATTTGACGGCTTTCGAAGACGTCTTGCGGGGGGAGCAGCATGGCTCGACCTGAGCTGCCCTTCGGCGGCCGAAGCATCGACCTCAACTGCCTCAGCGAGCCCGACAGGGCCCTCGACAAACCGCACTTCACAGCGGTCACCGACCTGCTCGCCCCCCACCTGGATGCGAACCCTTCCGCGTCGCTGCTGGACATCGGCTGCTCTCTCGGCGGATTCCTACAGCAGCTCCGCGCGCGATGGCCACAACTTAGGTGCACGGGCGTCGATGTGTTGCCGCAGGTGGTGGAGTACGCTCGCGGGCTGCTACCGGGCGTTGACCTGCATGTCGGCGACGTCCTCGACCCGACGGCGCTGCCGAGGGATCAGGACATCGTCACCCTGCTCGGCATCCACTCGATCTTCGACGAGCCGCTCGCCTGGCTGGACGGAGCACTGAGCGCGGGGACCCCGCAGGTCCGACTGGTGGTCTTCGGGCTGTTCAACCCCGAGGACGTGGACACTCTGGTGCGGGTGCGCCGCTCGGGCCCTGGCACCCCGGGGGAGTGGCAGAGCGGCTGGACGCTGTGGTCGCGGCGGACCATCGAAACGGGCCTGCGAGAGCGGGGACTGTGGTGGCGCTGGACCGCGATGGCGCCGTCCCGAACGGTGCCGCGCTGGTCCGAGGACCCGCTGCACTCGTGGTCCGCCGAGGTTGATGGACAGCAGCGGCTGGTCAACGGGAGCCAGCTAATTCATCAACATGCCGTGCTCGAGATTGCTCGGTGCGACCTTGGAGAGGGGGCATGATGCTCGGCGTTTCGACCAGCGTATTGAAGGTCAAGTCGGACCTGGAGGCGCTGCTGGCCTACGAGCCGGACCTCGTGGAGTTCTACACCTACCCAGTAGAGGCACTGGCCCGCATCAGGAAGTTCTGCGCCGATCACGGCATCACGCCAGCGCTGCACACCCCGACTCCCCACCCGCAACTGATGTCTCGCTACTGCCCAACGGGGCCTGATGCACGGGAGGCTGCGGCTGCGGTTGAGGCTCTTGAGGCCACAGTTAGGTGTGCGGCGGACCTAGGGGCGCAGCACGTCGTGGCGCATTTCCCCACGCCCTATCCGCCTTATCCGGCTGAGGGGTTCGAAGACTTGGCTGGCGCCTTCCTCTCGGAGGCCGCCCGGCTCAGTCGGGCCTTCCAGGTGCCGGTCCTGATCGAGAACATGACGCACAACCCCCATTGCGCGAGAGCCGAGCAGTACGCGCTGTTTCTCAAGGAATGGCCTACCTTGGGCATGTGCTTGGACATCGGCCACGCACACCAGTTGGGTGGCCCGGCGGCGGTGCAATCCTTCGCGGACGTGCTCGGCTCGCGCATCAGGTCTGTGCACCTGTACGACAACGATCGCTCGGGCCCTGGGCATCGGCCGTACCCGGCCCCGGGCGGTGGCACGCAACCGCAGGTGCCCTACGACGTGGTCGCCCATGTCCTGCGGGCCTGCCGTCCGTCAGTAGTCGTCCTGGAACACGGCGCGGGGCACGGCCATCCGGACCGGCGCCTCCTTGACTGGTTGCGCGAGCCGGCTGAGCGCCTGTCCCCGAGGAGCGAGCAGTGACGTGGATCGATCACAACGCGCCCTTGGTCACCGCTAATGACCGGGCCGCCGTGGACCGGGTGCTCCAGTCTGGCTGGATTGCGCCGGGCCCTGAACGCCATCGCCTGGAGGAGGACCTGGCCTCGTATTTCGGCTCGGGTCGGACCGTCGCCACGACCTCGGGCACACTCGCCCTGTTCCTCGCTCTCGTTGGCCTGGACGCGCCAGCCGGAGCTCTCATCGCCGTACCCACCTATTCCTGCGTGGCCTTGCTCGACGCCGTACGTCTGGCCGGCTGCCGCCCGCTCGTTGTGGATGTCGAGCCAGACGAACTGACTATGTCTCCAGAGGCGTTGCGGGACGCTGCCGAGCGCATCGGACAGCCATACGCCGCGTTCGTGGTGCACACCTATGGCGCGACCGCGGCCTTGCCTGAGCTGGCCAAGATCTGCCCCAACATCGTCGAGGACTGCTGCCACTCGTTCGGCAGCGAGGGTCCCTACGGCCGGCACGGGACCTTCGGGCGGGTCGCGGTGTCCTCGCTCTATGCCACGAAGGTCTTCACGGGGGCGACCGGGGGGCTGTGCTGGAGCGCGGACCCTCAGATCGCGGAACGGATCACCGCCTACACCCAGGCGAGCTTTCGCAGCAGCCGATGGCCCCGGATGACCCTCACCCTGTCCGACCTGCACGCGGCGCTGGCCCGATCGCAGCTCTCTCGGCTCGCCCAGGTCCGGGAACGCCGGGCCTGGATTACCAACCAGTACCTCGCGGCCTGCCCCGACGCACTTGCACCGACGGGCCTGCCCGACCCGGGCCGACTCGTCTACCGGTTCGTCCTGCGGTGCGCAGACGAGAAGGAACGTGAGCGCCTCCTCGACTTCTTCCACCTACATGAGGTCGACGCCAGTCGACTGACACAGCGCCATGAACTGCTGCACCGAGAACTCGGCTTCGACTCCCACTACTTCCCCGCAGCCGAAGCCGCCGTGGCCCGAACTCTCTCGCTGCCGCTCTATCCCGCCATGTCTGACGCCGACGTCCAGCGTGTTTGTGACCTGCTGACACAGCTGCCCCGCTGACTGACTCTACGGAGGTTCACGTGTCCCTGCTCATCGACTCCGTCATCCCCCGCGCACACCCGCCCGCAGACTGCGTAGTGGGACAAGACGTGGTCATCCACGCCCACGAGCTCACGATCGGCCCCGGCGTACGGCTCGACGACGGAGTCCAGCTTGTGGGCGACCGCATTCACCTGGGCCGCAACGTCCACGTCGGCGCGGGAGCCGACTTGCGCGCCGCCCACCTCAGCATTGGCGAGAACAGCGAGATCGCCGCTGGCGTGAAGGTCCTCTGCGCCGACAGCTTCAGCACCGGTCCGGCCGCACGCGTCTGCAACGGCGTTGATATCGTCGCCCGCTCTTTCGGCGCCGGCCGACTCCTCTACGTCGGCCCGCACAGCACAGTGGGAGGTGGAGGCACCCTCGAATCCACGGCCACCGTACGCATCGGCGATCGAGTCACCATCGGCCCCCACAACCTTCTCAACGCCAACTGCCTGATCGACATCGGCTCGGACGTCGGCTCGGGGCAGTACGTCAGCATCTGGACCCACGGCTACCACTTCGCCCACAGTGTCCTCGACGGTTACAGCACCGCCTACGAAGGCGTGCGCATCGGGGACAAGGTGTGGCTCGGCTACCACTGCTCCATCATGCCTGGCGCGGACATCGGCGACAGCTGCATAGTCGCCGCCGGGGCCGTCGTCGCCAAGAGCTTCCCGCCCCGCCGACTCCTGGCAGGCGTGCCCGCCCGCGAGAAGGCTACCTTCGAGCAGCCACCGCTCACGGATGACCAGGCCATGTACGAGGTCCGCCAAGCCCTGGCCGCTTGGCAACGGGAACTCGTCTGGAAGGGCGCGATCACCGACTCCTCTGACGAAAGATGGAGTGTCACCCTGTCCGGGTGCACCAGGGTGGTCGAACTGTGGCAGGACGCGGCGGTGGCCACGTCCAGCGACCGCGCCGCCGAAGACCGCATCGTGGTGGCCCTCGACGGGGAACCGCAGACCTCAGCGGACGGCCCCCCAGTCTTCGTCCTGCGGCGCGGACTGCTCCTGGGCCCGACCGACGAATTGGTCGAAGACCTCAGGGACTACCTACGCCGCCGGACGATGCCCTGCGGCGACACCCGAACCTTCACCAGCATCACACCGCTGGCCTTCCACCGGCTCCAACAGGCCACCACCCCCACTACCTCCGGAGAGCAGGCATGACGTCCCATACGGCGCCGGCGACCGGCGCTCAGGACCTGAGCGACTATCTGGCGCTCAGCTGTGACAAGTACACCGACCGTCTCGCGCTCTCGGACAGCCAGGGGCGCCTGTCGTACGGCCAACTTCACGCTGCCGTTGAAGAGGCGGCCCAGCTGATCCACAAAAGCGCCGGAGGCGACGATGGCCCGGTGCTCGTCCTCATGGACAACAGCGTTGACAGCCTGGTGCGTCTCTTCGCCATCTGGAGGTCCGGACGCTGCGCGGTCCCTCTCGACGCCTCGGTGCCGGCTCCGGTCGTCATCAGCGCGGCGGACCGTACCAGGGCCGCGGCGGTGAGTCTGGGCGACATCGAGCAGACCCGCCCCGATCTGGTGGAGTTGGGGGAAGCCCTGCCCGGCGGGCTTCGCGTGTTGCCCGCGCAGGACGGAGAGCGGGACCCGCTGCTCTCCGGGGCCGCACTTGTCATTTTCACCTCCGGTTCCACCGGAATCCCCAAGGGCGTTGTCCTCGACCACACCGGCATTTTGGCCAAACTGGCCATGGTGCAAGAGGCATTGGACTATCAGCCGGGCGACCACGCGCTCGCTGTCCTCCGGACGAGCTTTCTCTTCTGCCAGTGGGACATCCTGCTGACCCTGGGCACGGGTGGCTCAGTCCGGTTGCTGGGCAAGTTCACCCCCAAGGGACTCTGCGAAGCGCTGGCGGAAGAACCGGTCTCGCGTGTCGCGGTGGTCCCTACCATGCTCCGGCAGATCCTGCCGCTGCTGGAAGACGAGGGAGTGCGCGACCCGCTGGTGCGGACACGCTCGCCTCAGCAGGTGGTCGTAGGCGGCGAACTACTCCCCCCTCAAACTGGTGGTCGCTACCGCACACTGCTCCCACACAGCGGTCTCTCCGTCATCTACGGACTGACCGAGACCAGTGCCCCCGACTTCATCTTGCCCGCGGCCGATTACGACGCGCACCCCGACACCGTGGGCCGGGCCCTGACGGGAGTGCGCTGGTACGTGGATGCTCCGGGTCGGGCTGCTGCTGTCGGCGACAGCGGCGTTCTCGCGGTGAGCAGCGCTGGCGTGCTGCGCGGCTACCTCGGGCAACCGGAGCTGACCAGCGCCTCGGTGGAGGACGGTTTCTTCCGGACAGGGGATCAGGTAGAAGTCCGGGAAGGGGGCCGCATCACGGTCCAGGGTCGCGGCACGGCCGTGGTCGTCAAGGGGGCGAACAAGATTGCTCCCGCCGAGGTGGAGGCCGTCCTGGAGCAACACCCGCAGGTGGTCGATGCCTTTTCCTGCGGCGTCCCGGACCCGTCGCTGGGGGAGCGACTTTACGCCGTAGTCGCCCCGGCACCAGGGCACGAGCCCATCCCGGAGGAACTGCTTCGGTGGATGTCCCAGCGGGTCGAGCGCTACAAAGTCCCTGATGTTTTGTATATCCGGGAGAGCCTGCCCGTTGGATCCACGGGGAAGATCGACCGAGCGAAGCTCAGCGAATGGGTCCTGCGGCACCCCCGGACGCTCTCATGACGGGCCGACAGGGTGCCGTGGCCTGGGTTGACGGAACGCTCCTGGATGAAGCCGCTGCTCGCCCCGAAGCGTGGTCGCCCAGCTTCCACTACGGCTACGGCGTGTTCGAAGGCATCCGGGTCTACCCGACACCCCGTGGCCCAAGCGCTTTCCGACTTGCCGAGCACGTCAGCCGCCTATTCGCCTCGGCCCGCCTCTACCCTCCGCTGGATGCCATCTCGTGGACCGAGGAGGACCTGCGGAGCGCGGTCGTGGACACCGTACGCGCCAACGGGCATGACGCCTGCTACGTACGCCCGGTCATCCACCTATACACGGGAGGCATCGGGAACGACCCGACGGTCGGCGCCGCCCAGGTGGTAATCCTGGTCACCCCCTGGGCCGGCCTCCTGAAACCGGGCGACCTGCATCTCGCGATCAGCCCGTGGCACAGACCCGGCCCGACAGTCCTGCCACCCGGCGCGAAAGCCAACGGAAGCTACGGCCCGCTCATGCTCGCGAAGGCCGACGCGGTCCAGCGGGGCTACGACGACGCCCTGCTACTGGACGAGGCCGGCCACGTCGTGGAGTCAACCGGAGCCAACCTCTTCATCCGCACCGGGGACGAGCTGATCAGCCCGGGACTGCCACAAGGCGCCCTGCCAGGCATCACCCGGTCGAGCGTCTTCACCTTGGCCACCGCGTCCGGCCTGCGGGTGACCGAGCGGTCGCTCCAACTGGACGAGGTACTCAGCGCCGACGAGCTGTTCCTAACGGGGACAGGCGCAGAGATCCGCCCCGTGCGCTCTGTCGAGCACAAGACCATCGGGAACGGCACCAGCCCGGTCGCAGACGAGCTCGCCAGCCGCTATCGCGCGGTCGTCCAGGGCCTTGACCCCGCCTATGACGACTGGCTCACCCCCTGCAGTCCCTAACTCAGCCGACACACAAGGAGCATCGTGACCACCCGCTACGACCATCGCAGTGTCGAACTCCAAGACCAGGTCACCGAACAAGCATGGAGCGCCTACCGGCTCTCCGACATGCCCCAGATACTGGACGGCTACCACAAGGCCGTCGTCCTCGCAGCGCTCATGCGCACCGGGGTGCTCCAGCGGCTGCGAGAAGGCCACACAGACCTCGGAGACCTGCTCGGCCCCCTCGACCCCTACTTCGGCGAGAAGCTGCTCGGCTGGCTCTCCACCGCCGGATACACCCGGAGCATCGACGGTGGATACGCACCCACCGAGGCCGGCACCGCGCTGTTGAGTGACACCTCTCTCGCGCAGCTGAGCTTCTACATCGAGGCGTACGGTCCGGTGACGCAGCGCATCGAAGACCTTCTGACAGGAACCGCCCACTACGGCCGTGACATCCAGCGCGACGGCGCAGCGCTGGGACGCAGCTGCAACACCCTGTTCGACCTGTACCACATCGATGTGGTGCTCGAAGCGTTTGCCCGACGTAGTGCAACCTGTGCCCTGGACCTGGGGTGCGGAGCGGGCGGATTCCTCATCGAGGCCGCCCGGCGGGACCCGGAGTTCAGCGGAATCGGGCTGGACATCTCGGAAGGGGCCATCGCGGAAGCCTCCAAGCGGGCCGTGGAGGCGGGCGTGGCCGAGCGCGTGTCGTTCCACGTCGCCGACGCCTTCGATTCCGCGACGTGGCCAGATGCCTGCGCCCGGGCCGACGCGCTCTTCGCAGCTGGCGTCTTGCACGAGCACTTTCGGCAAGGGGAGGACGCGGTCATTGAAATCTTGAACGGGTTCGCCACCGCATGGAGCCGAGGACTCAAATCGATCATTCTTGGGGAACCTGAGCTGTACTACGACCGGCAGGACAACGACTCCGATCTGGACCTGGTGCACATCCTGACGCTCCAGGGCTTCCCGCGTAGGCGTACCGGTTGGCTCGAGCTCTTCCCGCGATCCGACCTCGCGTGCCGTGCGGTCTACTCGCGCCGCAACGCCGGCCCGCGTTTCGCGTTCTACGACCTGGCACCGCGCGGGCTGGACGGACCCGAGTAGAGCGCCTGAGACCCTCTCGCTTGCGGCCTCTCAGAGACGAACCCGACTCTGAGAGGCCGCGCGCGAGGGTTCGCTTGACCGATTCAGGCGCCAACCCAACGTAACGGCGCCGCTGGTAGGCTGACGATCCGTCCGCTTCTTCGACGGGCTTTGACTCGCTTCTCTTGGAAAGGCATTTCCGGTGGGACGATTGCTGCCGACAACCCCGTATCGCGGCACGAGGGACTTCCTCCCCTCGGAGATGTCCGTTCGGCAGCAGGTCTTCCATCAACTCTACGAAGCGATCGAACGCTATGGATTCGCCCGCTATGACGGCCCCATCCTGGAGTCGGCGGAGATCTACGAGGCGAAGTCCGGCCAGGAGATTGCCAACCAGCAGCTCTACTCCCTCACTGACCGCGGCGGTCGCCGTCTCGCACTGCGGCCGGAGATGACCCCATCCGTGGCGCGCATGATCGCTGGCAATGCCGGTCAACTTCAGTTGCCTGTACGCTGGTACAGCCACGTCATCTGTCACCGCTACGAACGCCCACAGCGCGGCCGCCTGCGCGAGCACCTCCAGATCAACGTGGACATCTTCGGGTCCGACAGCGTTAGCTGCGAGATCGAGATCTTCGAACTGATCCACGACATGATGGCCGCGATCGGCGCCACCAGGGACATGTGGGTGCTCCGGGCTGGCGACCGCGTTCTGCTGGAAAGCATCCTCCTCGACGTCGTCAAGATTCCTGCCGACAAGCTGCAGGAGGCTTCGTCGCTGATCGACCGATGGGCGAAGTACCCCCGTGAGCAGCTGGTCACTGACGCCGAGGGCCTTGGGATCGACGAGACGCGGTTTGACCTCCTCGAAGAGGTGCTGAGCAGCGGAGCTGGCGTCTTGGACTATGTCTCCGAGGAGGCACGCAGCCGGTCCATGCTGGCGCAGATCCTGGCGGGAGACTCCCGCGACCTGGTCACCTTCGACCCGTTCATCGTGCGCGGGCTGCAGTACTACACCGGGACCGTTTTCGAGGTCTTCGACCAGCACCCACAAAACAGCCGATCGCTCTTCGGCGGCGGCCGGTACGAGGACCTGGCCGGGCTCTTCACGAACCAGCAGATTCCAGGCATCGGATTCGGCATGGGCGACGTCACCCTCCACGACTTCATGGAGGGACACGGGCTGCTGCCGGAGCCCCGCGCCGAGGTGGACGCCGTGGTGATCCCTGTCGGTGCGGAGCTGTTGTCTGATTGCCGAGCCGTCGCCCGCGACTTGCGGCTGGCCGGCATCCGGACGTCTTCGCCGCTGGAGCATCGCAAGCTGAGCAAGGAGCTGGTTCGCGCCGACCAGGCCGGGGCCCAGGTTGCAGTCGTCATCGCTCCGAGCGAGTGGGAGCGGGGGCTCGTGGCGGTTCGCAACCTGGCCACCCGCGAGCAGATCGAGGTGCCGACCAGCGACGTCGTGGCGCAGGTGGGCAAGCTTCTCGGGCGCTGACCGGGGACCTGGACGCGGGCGACTGCCGGGCTGACGCCTTGCAGTCGCCCGCGGCGGCCTCTCGCCGTTGACCGATGGATTCGGATGGGTCATCAGGGTGACTTGGGAGGGCCTTCATGGGCGCGATTCTCCTCGACGCCCATCGAGTCCAAGGCTGACTACACGAAGTTCTTACTTCGTTCCAAGCCTGGTCAAGACCCTCGACATTGCCGCAGCCCGGAGAGCCATGCCCAGTGGCCACATCCCAGCGATCCAGCAGTTGACTTACTACCATCGCAGCATGGCAGTCCCGATCTATCCCCCGAAGCCCAAGCCTGGCGATGCCGTCGCAGTCGTATCACCTTCGCGCGGCCTGCCCGGCGAGGTGCCGCTGCCCTACGAGCTTGGACTGCGAAGACTCCGGGAGGGCTTCGGGCTCAAGCCCGTGGAGTATCCCACCACCCGCAAAATGGGAGCGAGCGCGCAGGCTCGGGCCGCCGACATCAACGCGGCCTTTGCCGACCCTCAGATCAAGGCAGTCATCGCCAGCGTCGGCGGTTCTGACCAGATCACCGTGCTGCGCCATCTCGACCGCGATCTGATCCGCGCCAATCCGAAGCCGTTCTTCGGCTACAGCGACAACACCAACCTGGTGCTCTTCCTGTGCAGCCTGGGCATCGTCAGCTTTCACGGCGGCATGGTGATGACTCAGTATGGCCGACCCGGCGTGATGCACCCGATGACAGCAGAATCCTTGCGGGCAGCGCTCTTCAGCTCCGGCGAATTCGAACTCCAGCCGGCACCTGCGTACGGCGAGGTCCTCGGCTCCTGGCAGGATCCGAAAACCTTCGAGGTCGAACCACAGATGGAGCCCGCAGGTGGCTGGACCTGGCACAACGCGGATCGCGCAGTCGAAGGAGCCGGCTGGGGAGGCGACCTGGAGATCGTGTCTTGGCTGCTGATGGCGGACCTTGCGGTACGACCGGTCGATGTGTATTCCGGCAGCGTGCTGTTCCTGGAAACTGGAGACTCGATGCCGAGCGCCGAGGAAGCGTATGTGATCATGCGCAACATGGGCGAACGAGGTCTGCTCGAACGGTTTTCCGCTTTGCTGATGGGTCGCCCGAAGACTTGGTCCCGCCATCGAACGCTACACGATAGACAGAAGGCGGAGTTCCGCCAGGCACAACGGGAGGCGGTGTTGCGCGCGTTGGCGGAGTACGCGCCCCAGGCGGTGGCGGTCTTTGACGTCGACCTTGGTCACACTGACCCGCAGGTCGTGATCCCCTGCGGCGGGCGCATCCGCGTAGACGGGCCAGAGCGCCGGGTCTTCGTGACGTACTGATGGGTGGAGCGGACTGAGTGGGACGCAGAGCGGCGCAGTGACAACGGTCCCCTGCTCGCTCTCCTGGACGCCGTGGACGAGCAGCCGGTGACCCATCAGATGCGGTGAGCTGCAACAAGCACTGCTGTCTCGGCGAAGAAGAAGCGCCCAGCTGCTGCGGCCCGTTGAACCGCGGCGTACCACTCGTCGATCTCGTCCAACCCCAGTGTGCTGTGTCCTCGACTGGTGGTCGACCGCAACGCTCCACGGATATCGCCGACCCTGCGAGCGGCATGGCCGGACAATTCGGTTGAGGAAGTCACTACGGTCTCTACATGGGTCCGGGCAAGCGGTGATGCCTGGACCAAACCGGGCAGCTTGCGCCCGATCCTCCCATCCGAGCTGTCCATCCATGAGGGCGCGTCATCGGCGAACGCGTGGCCGATCTTGCGGTCGAGGTCGACGGGAGCACCGGCGATCACGAGTGAGTCGAAGTCGGAATGGGACAGCACCGCGCGACCACCCGGCCGTAGCACCCGCCACACCTCGTTCAGGAGCTGAGCCGGGTCAGGTAGGCACTCGAGAAGGTTGGACGAGATGACCGTGTCTACGCTGCCGTCCGCGAGAGGGAGCTGCTCGCGTAGATCCACCGAGCCCAACTCCACTGTGCCAGCGTGAGCCTGTAGACGCTCGCGAGCCGTGGCCAGGGCCAGCTCGGACCGGTCGAAGCCCGTGAGTTGCGCCTGCGGAAAGCGCCTTGCGAAGGCGGCCAAGGCCGGGCCACTGCCACAGCCTAAGTCGACCACTCGTCCCCGCTCCGGAAGCTCCGCGAGGTCGATAAACCGGTCGTGCAGCGTCTCGTTGGTCATCAGCACGCAAGCCTCTCCTTCTCGTACGACACGGCAGTGCATGTACGCGCCAGGTGCTGCACACCATAGGCCGCAGCGATGTTCCGCGGCTCCGGGATATTGGCGCTGGCGCTGAGATGTGTCCTAGGCACTGGTGTGCAAGTGCCACCGGATTCTCTGCCCCGGGTCCGGCCCCGCAGCAGCCGGATATGGGGATGCAGGACCTTTAGCCGGGCCCTACCATCGCAAGGCATGACAAGCATCGACGAGCGGATCAGCGACTTCTACACGGAGTACGACGAGGCGTCCAGGCTGCATGCCACCGCGACGGGCTGCCTGGAGTTCGAGCGAACCCGGGAGCTGCTGCGCCGACGCTTACCTCCGCCGCCGGCCCGGGTACTGGACGTGGGTGGCGGCCCGGGTACGCACGCCCGCTGGCTCACCGAGGAAGGCTACGAGGTGCTACTCCTGGACCCCGTGCCGAAGCACGTGGAACAGGCCCGCGCGCACGCGCCGCGGTGTTCGGCCGAGCTCGGAGACGCCCGCGACCTGGCCCTCTCGGCCCACAGCTTCGACGCGGTCCTGCTCTTGGGCCCGCTGTACCACCTGGCGGACCGCGCGGACCGCCTCAGGGCCCTCCGGGAGGCTCGCCGGGTCGCAGTACCGGGCGGTCTGGTGGCAGCCGCGGGGATCTCCCGCTACTCCTTGATGCAGGACTACACCGTCAGCGCGGGCCTGTCCCCGGAGCTGCTGGCCGGTGAGGTCACGCAGGTGGTCCGTACCGGTTCCTATGACGGCAGCAGGGGGTTCACGGTGGTGCACTTTCACACCGCGGCCGAGCTTGCTCAGGAGGCTGGCGAGGCGGGGCTCAGCGGTGTGAGCGTGCATGGAATCGAGGGCCCGGGGTGGGCGTACGTAGTCGCGGCTGGCCGCTTCGCGGACCAGGAGGCAGCTGGAGCGCTGCTTGCGGACGCTATCGCGACGGCCCGCCTCGCGGACGAGCACGGCGTCTTCACCGACGCCTCGGCGCACGTCCTCGCGATCGGCACAGCCTGATCGCCTACCTGTTCCAGCGACGCAGCAACATTTCCACCGAGCCGGCCACGCAGGGCGCGGCGCCGGCCTCGCCAGCGCCGCGCTCCGCTACGCCGCACAACTCTCCCCCGGCCCATGCCGTCGTACTTCGCCTGCTCGTCAACAGCAAGGCAGGACTCGGCGAAGCGGCCGAGACCCCGCGCGATTGGCCAGGCTCTCGCTGCCGCCGCCAGAGGCGATGACGCTGACCCCACGGCCGGGTACTGCTCCGTGGCCTACATCGAAATGGAAGCCGCGAACTGCGACGTCCTCCTGGAGCGCCCGGACCAGGCCGTCGAGATTTACTGGGAGAGCCTCAGCCGCTGGCCGGCCGTGCAGGAACGAGACCGAGGCTTGTGCCTCGCACGCCTTGCCCACCACTCGTTGTCAGACCATGCCCGTACGGTGTCAGCATGACCAACTGACCTCTGGCCATCTTCGCCTTGCTGCCGCCGGGATGCAGCTCGGTTTCAACGTCTGCTCAACGATCGGATGGTCATGATCAGAGGAGTATGAGCCACGTCACTGGTTACGATTGAGCTGCCGAGGCTGCTCGGCGCCTGGCCATAGAGAAGGACCCTATGCGCGCCGATGACGTCCAGCCCGGCATCCGCCTGACCGGGCTGACCTCAGGGGCGGTCACCATCGTGGCTGTCACACCGATCGGTCACGCCCTGCAAGTCACATTCCGGGATGATCACGGACACTTGTCTGACCAGGTGCTCTTCCCTAATGACATTGCTTCGCTGCAACCAGAGGCGCCGAAGTCGCGTTGGTCGTTCGACGCCGACCCCGCGCAGTTCCGTCTGGCCTCCGAGGCGCTGCGTATGCGGCACGCAGGCCTGTCCGACCCGATGCTGGCTGTCGAGACAAGCGACATCGATCCGCTGCCCCACCAGATCCGCGCCGTCTACGGCTCCATGCTGGCCCAGGCCGGCTCCTTGCGTTTCCTGCTCGCGGACGATCCGGGCGCCGGAAAGACGATCATGGCCGGTCTGTACCTCAAGGAGTTGCTGCTGCGTGGCGACGTGCAGCGTTGCCTGATCGTCGCCCCTGGCGGGCTGGTCGAGCAGTGGCAGACCGAACTCGCGGAGAAGTTCGGAATCGAAATGGCGATCCTGACGCGCGACCTCGCGGAGGCCGACCGCGACGGCGACCCGTTCCGACAGAACCCCATGCTGATCGCGCGCATGGACCAGCTGGCCCGCAACGGAGAGTGGCAGACCGCACTCGCAGAGTCGGAATGGGACCTCATCGTCGTGGACGAGGCCCACCGCATGAGCGCATCCTGGTTCGGCAACGAGCTCAAGCGCACCCGCCGCTACGAACTGGGCCAGCTCCTCGGCAAGATCACCCGGCACTTCCTGCTCATGACCGCGACGCCGCACTCTGGGTCGGAAGCCAACTTCCAGACCTTCCTCGCCCTGCTGGACCCCGACCGGTACGACGGCCAGTACCGCCAGGGCGTGCACTCCACCGACACCACCGGACTGATGCGCCGGATGATCAAGGAGGACCTGCTCACCTTTGAGGGCAAGCCGCTCTTCCCCGAGCGGGTGGCTGAGACCATCGAGTACACCCTCTCCCCGCAGGAGATGCTCCTGTACGAAGAGGTCACCGAGTACGTACGCACGGAGATGAACAGGGCCGAGCAGGCCGACGGCAAGCGGCGCACGGTCGGCTTCGCGCTCACGGTCATGCAGCGGCGTCTCGCATCCAGTCCTGAGGCGATCTACCAGTCGATCCGGCGCCGCATCGCCCGGCTGCGCACCCACCGTGAGCAGACGCTGTCGGGCCCGTTTGTTCCCCCGTCCGAGACGCTGTCGTTCGACCCGGACGACTTCGACTCCGACGAGCTGGGAGCCGCCGAGCTGGAGCAGTTGGAGAGCGAGGTCCTGGACGCCGCTACCGCTGCGCGCACCGCAGCCGAGCTGGACGCCGAGCTCGCGGTCCTGGCGCGTCTGGAGGAGATTGCCCAGCAGGTGCGTGCCTCGGGTGAGGACCGCAAGTGGCAGGAGTTGCGTTCCCTCGTCCTCAAAGCTCACGAGGATGGCCTGAGCGGCGCCCACCACACTCCGCGCAAGCTCATCATCTTCACCGAGCACCGCGACACCCTCGACTACCTCGCAGGCCGCATCACCACCCTGCTGGGCGGCGATGCGGATGCCGTGCGCACGATCCACGGCGGCACCGCGCGACAGGCGCGGCGGGAGATCCGCACCAAGTTCACCAACGACCCGCGCTGCCACGTCCTGATCGCCACCGATGCCGCCGGTGAAGGACTGAACCTTCAGGCCGCGCACCTGATGGTCAACTACGACCTCCCCTGGAACCCCAACCGGATCGAGCAGCGTTTCGGGCGTATTCACCGCATCGGCCAGCGCGAGGTCTGCCGACTGTGGAACCTCGTGGCTTCCCAGACCAGAGAGGGGCAGGTCTTCCAGCGCCTGCTCACCAAGATCGAGCAGCAGCGCCGCGCCTACGGCGGCAAGGTCTTCGACGTCCTGGGCGAGAACGCCTTCGCGGATGAGCCACTGCGCGACCTGCTCATGCGAGCCATCCGCTACGGCGAGCAGCCCGAGGTCCGGGCCTACCTGGACCAGGTCATCGACAAGTCTGTCGCCGACGGGCTTCAGGAGCTGATCAAGGAACGCGCACTGGCCACTCCGGACATCGGGCTGGAAGAGCTGGCCAAGCTGCGCCGGCAGATGGACGAGGCCCGCGCCCGGCGCATGCAGCCCCACTTCGTGCAGGCCTTCGTCATGGAGTCCCTCCGCGCCCTGGGCGGGCGGGCGTCGAAACGGGAGAAGGACCGGTTCGAGCTGACCCAAGTGCCCGCTGCCCTGCGCGAAGGCCGGCGTACTGTCAGTCCGCGCTACGCACGCATCACCTTCGAACCCTCGGCCGTGGTGATACCCGGCCGACCGGACGCCGAGCTCGTAGCACCCGGTCATCCGCTGATGGACGCGATCATCGCCGAGATCCTGAACAGGTACGGCGACGCCCTGACCCGCGGAGCCACCTTCCTGGACCGGACCATCAGCACCCCCCAGCTCGTGTTCGCCCTCCTGGAAGAGCTCTCCGACGGACGCGGCACCGCGATCAGCAAGAGGTTCGAGTACGTCTCCGTGCTACCAGACGGAACCGCACAGCCGGCAGGCGCCGCCCCGTACCTAGACCTGTCCCTGCCGGCAGGTCTGAACCTTGAGCAGCACACCGCACTGGCCCTTGCCGTCAACTCCGAGCTGTCCACGGCCTGGCTAGCCGAAGGCGTGGAGAAGATCGCCCAGAACTGGGCGATCCAGCACGGTCTGCCCGAGCACCGCGCCGACGTTGCCGCTCGTGTCGTCCCGGCCGTCGAGCGCACACGCAAACTTGTACGGCAGCGGCTGCTGGCGCAGATGAACTACTGGGACGGCGAGTCGATCAAGCTCGCCGAGGCCCAAGCGGCTGGCAAGAAGGTTCGCATCTCGCCGGCCACCGCACGTGACCGTGCCCGATCACTGGAGGCCCGGCTCGAACGCCGCCAAGGCGAACTCGACCTCGAAACCCAGGTCAACGTGCACCCGCCACAGATCATCAGCGCTGCGCTCGTCCTGCCCGCCGGGTTCATCCCGGGGGCCGCCGGCGAACAGCCGACACCTGGCAGCTTCGCTCTGGACACCACCGTTACCGAGCGCCGGGCCGTCGATGCTGTACTGGCTGCCGAGCGTCGGCTCGGCCGGGATCCTGAGGAGATGGCGCACTCCAATAAGGGCTTCGACATCCGTTCCCTCAAGCCCGACGGCCACCTGATCTTCATCGAGGTCAAAGGGCGAGTGCTGGGCGCTGACAACTTCACCGTCACCACCAGCGAGGTCGGCTACGCCAAGAACGCCGAGCCCGACTACCGGCTCGCCCTGGTCGCCGTCGATCCTGATACCCCTGACGGGTCGAACGATCGGGTCCGCTACGTGCTCAACCCCTTCGCTGACCTGGTCTTGGACAAGTACGTCGACGATCTTCGCCGGAAGTGGAAAGCCGAATGGCAGCGCGGCGTCGACCCTCTCTGACGTACGCAAAAATGCTTCACATGCTTGAACGTCACCCGAGGCACGATTCGGGCCTCTCGGAATCTAAAGTGAACAGGTGAATACCGCAGTGCAGCCCGGAACGCCGTCAGGTTCTGTCCCTCGACGCAAGCTCATCGAAGTCTCCCTCCCGCTGGAGGACATCAACGCCGAGTCGGCCCGAGAGAAGTCGATCCGCCATGGACACCCCTCCACGCTGCACCTGTGGTGGGCCCGCCGCCCCCTGGCCGCGGCTCGCGCCGTGCTGTTCGCCCAGCTTGTCGACGACCCGTCTTCGCATCCCGAGGTGTTCCCCACAGAGGGGGAACAGAAGAAGGAGCGCGAGCGCCTGCACGGAATCATCCGACGTCTGGTGGTTTGGGAGAACAGCAACGACGAAGGCTTGTACCGCGAGGCGCGCGAGGAGATCCTCAAGAGCACGGGAGGGAACCCGCCGGCGATCCTGGACCCGTTCGCGGGCGGCGGCACGATCCCGTTGGAGGCGCAGCGCCTGGGGCTGGAGGCTCACGCCAGCGACCTCAACCCGGTGCCAGTACTGATCAACAAGGCCCTCATCGAGATCCCGCCGAAGTTCGCGGGACAGCCGCCCGTCTTCCCGGGGGCTGCGGAGAGTCGGTTGGGGGCATGGCCGCGCGCTACAGGTCTGGCAGAGGACGTGCGTCGCTACGGCGCGTGGATGCGTGAACGGGCCCAGGAGCGTATCGGACACCTGTATCCCAAGGCGGAGGTGCCTGTGCTGGGACACGATGGCGAGCCCACAGGGAAGACCACCGAAGGCACCGTCATCGCTTGGATCTGGGCCCGGACGCTGGCCTGCCCGAACCCGGCTTGCGGCATTCAAATGCCACTGGTGCGTTCTTGGTGGCTGGGCAAGAAGAGGGGCAAGGAGGCGTACGTTGTCCCCACGGTAGTAGATGAGGCTGCGGCATCCGGCGGACGGCGCGTAGAGTTCAGCATTGGGCACAACCCGAAGCAAGCCCCCACGAAAACGAACGACGGAACCATGACGACAGGCAGAGGCGCCACATGCGTCGCCTGTGGAGGGTTCGTCACTTTGGCAGCTATCCGCTCTGAAGGAGCTGCCGGCCGGATTGGCGCCCAACTGCTCGCCACCGTCACAGAGGGCTACCGTCGCCGCGTTTACCTTGCTCCAGATGAGAAGCATGCGCAGGCGGCGAATATCCCACGACCGGCCAATACGCCCTCCGGTTCCATTGCGACGAACCCGCGTTGGTTCTCTCCCCCGCAGTACGGATTGACCGAGTTCTCCGATCTGTTCACAGCCCGGCAGCTTGCGACACTCATGACTCTCGGCGATCTCGTTGGTGAGGCTCGAGAGCAGTTGGTTACCGACGCCGTCGCGGCAGGTCTCCCCCGTGGTGGATCTTTGACTGATGGTGGAACTGGCGCCGAGGCCTACGCTGACGCAGTAGCAACATATCTCGGGATGGCGGCAAGCCGCCTTTCTGACTACTGCGGAACCATCTCTACCTGGATGCCCGACCCGAAGAATGAAGGCATTCGAAATACATTCGCCCGCCAGGCGCTCCCCATGACTTGGGACTTCGCCGAGGTGAATCCATTCAGCGAGTCTTCCGGAAACCTCGGGTTTATGCTTCGCGGTATCACTCGTGTACTCGACGAGCTCCCTGCGCACAATGAGGGACGTGCAAGGCAAGCCGACGCTGCGAGTCGTGATTACACGAATCTCCTAATTGCTACCGACCCGCCTTACTACGACAACATCGGGTACTCGGACCTCTCCGACTACTTCTACGTTTGGCTGCGCCGTTCCTTGCGCGACATCCACCCGGACCTGTTCGGCACGATGCTCGTCCCGAAGGCAGAAGAACTCGTCGCCAACCCATACCGCCACGGAGGGAAGGAGAGTGCAGAGAAGTTCTTCGAGGATGGTTTCCAGCACGTCTTCGCCCGTGCGCGGCAGACAGCCTCGTCGGACTACCCGATCACCATCTTCTACGCCTTCAAACAGGCAGAGCTGGAGAAGGAGGGGGTTGCTTCCACAGGATGGTCTACTTTCCTGGAGGGCATGGTCCGTAGCGGCTGGGCCATCACCGCGACGTGGCCCGTTCGCTCGGAGCGTGGCGGGCGAATGATCTCTGTGGGGACGAACGCTCTCGCCTCTTCGATCGTGTTGGCTCTCCGCCCCCGTGAGACAACCGCCCCTGCGACGGACCGAACAGGGTTCCTGGCTGCGCTGCATGCCGATCTGGACGAGGCACTGCCTCGTATCCGTGAGGGCGCGATCGCCCCGGCGGACCTGAGGCAGACGATCCTCGGCCCTGGTATGGCGGTGTTCTCCCGCTTCTCCCGGGTGCTGGAGGATGACGGCTCCACGATGTCGGTGAAGACCGCGCTGGCCCTGATCAACCAGACTTTCGACGCGTTGCAGAACGAGCATGACGCCGAACTGGACGCCGACAGCCGGTTCTGCCTGGACTGGTTCCGTTCCTACGGCTGGGACACGCGCCCCTACGGTGACGCCGAGTCGCTGGCCGTGCCGCTGGGCCTGTCTGTGGACGGGATCGCCCGCGGCGGAACTCTCACCTCCGGCGCCGGCAAGGTCGCGCTGATCAAGCCGCAGGACCTCGACCCCCGGTGGAATCCGGCTCACGACGACCGGCTGTCGCTCTGGGAGGTCACCTGCCACCTGGCACGCGCGTACGCGACCGAGGGGCGCGAGGAGGCCGCCAGGCTCATGGCCGAGGTGAAGGGGAGGGTGGACCTGGACGAGGTCAACCGCCTGGCCACGCGCCTGTACGAGCTGATGGAGTCTCAGGACTCCTCGACCGCTGGCCTGTTCAATGGGCTCGGTGGTGCGTGGGCCGATGTCTCCGCGACGTCGACCACGATCCGCCCGGCCGCTGTGGCCGAGATGCTCTTTGGGGAGGAGATCTGATGGCGTTGACGAACAATGAGAAGGTACTGCGCAGCTTCGACCAGCTGCTTGAGGGCATGCGGCCGTGGGTCGACATGCGTATGTCCGCGCAGGCTCCGGCCGGCAAGGACTGGATGGAGCTGATCGCCGCTGAGGACGTGGCGAAGTTCGGCACAGCCAAGACGTATTCGCAGGACGACGTGCGGTTCCTGCTGCGCATCGTGACGGAGAGGTGGAAGGTCTTCGAGAAGGACCTCTCGCGCCCGCAGTCCGCGTTGGCCTCTGAGCTGCGGGAGACGGCGAACGCAGCTCACCACGGGCAGAAGTTCTCCTCGGACGACACCTATCGTGCGCTGGACACGATCGAACGTCTCCTGACGGTGATCGGTGCCGCTGACGAGGCCGATGTGGTCGCGAAGATGCGCATGGAGCACCAGCGGGAGGTCTTCGAGAAGCAGACCCGCAACCGGCTGATGCGTGAGGCGCAGGCGGTCAAGGTCGCCGGCGTGCAGGCCGGTACGGCGATCAAGCCGTGGCGTGAGGTCATCCGGCCGCACGCCGACGTGATCCGTGGGCAGTTCTCCGCCGCGGAGTTCGCTGCCGACCTGTACGCGGTGGCCCACGGCTACACCGCGGCGCCGGAGTATCTGAACCCGGCTGAGTTCTTCTCCCGTACCTACCTCACCAGTGGTCTGTCCGACCTGCTGACCCGTGCGCTCAAGCGTCTCTCCGGGGACGCAGGGGCGAGCCCGGTGATAAATCTGCAGACCCAGTTCGGTGGCGGTAAGACGCACTCGATGCTGGCTCTATACCACCTGTTCTCCGAGGGCCTGGCCACGAGCGCACTGTCTCAGGCCGTGCAGGACGTCGTGCATAACGCACTGCCCACAACCGAAGGCGACCCGCTGAGGTCGCTGGACGTACAGCGGGTCACATTGGTGGGCACCAAGCTCTCCCCGAGCCAGCCGATCGTCAAGGACGACGGCACGCACGTGCGCACGATCTGGGGGGAGCTGGCCTGGCAGCTCGGAGGCCGCGAGGCGTTCGACCGCGTTGCGATGGCGGATGCGACCGGCACCGATCCTGGCGACGCGCTGGACGCCGTCGTGCGCGACGTCGTCGCCGGCGGCAAGAGCGTGCTGATCCTGATCGACGAGTGGGTGGCCTACGCCCGCCAGCTCGTGGGGCGCGAAGACCTGCCTGGCGGATCCTTCGCCACGCAGCACACCTTCGCCCAGCACCTGACCGAGATGGCCAAGTCCATCCCGGGCACCATGCTCGTGGTCTCCATCCCCGCCTCCGACTCTCTGGACAACGGAGGCGGCGGCTCGGCGCTGGAGGTGGGTGGCCCCAACGGGCACGTCGCTCTGGAGACCCTGCAGCACACCATCGGTCGCAACGCCGACGACTGGCGGCCGGCCAACAACATCGAGTCCTTCGAGATCGTGCGCCGGCGCCTGTTCGAAGAACCCGACGCCGTGGCCCTGGCGGACATCTCTGCCGTGGCCAAGCAGTACGTGAAGTATTACCAGGAGAACACCGGGTTCTTCCCGCGTGAGACGACCACCGGCGAGTACGAGCAGCGCATCCGGGCGGCGTACCCGATCCATCCCGAGTTGTTCGACCGGCTCTACGAGGACTGGTCGGCGCTGCCGAAGTTCCAGCGCACCCGCGGTGTGCTGCGTCTGATGAGCGTGGTCATCAACTCGTTGTGGGCCGCCAATGACACCACGCCGCTCATCACGCCCGGCGCGGTGCCCGTCCATGACACCCAGGTTTTCAGCGAGATCACCAAGTATCTCGACGACAACTGGAAGCCGGTCGTGGACAAGGATGTCGATGGCGAAGGCGCCACCCCGGTTCAGATCGACCGCGAGCGTCCGTCGTTTGGACAGCGAGCGCTCACCAGGCGTGTCGCCCGGTCGGTGTTCATCGCGACCGTCCCTACGCTGCGCTCGGCTCACAAGGGCGTGGACATCCAGCATCTCCGCCTGGGCACTGCGGTGCCCGGCGACGTCATCAACCACATCGGTGACGCCCGCGCACTGCTGGGGCAGCGTGCCACGTACTTCTATGAAGACGGTGACCGCTCCTGGTACGACCTGGCGGCTTCCGTCTCCCGGGTGGCAGCCGACCGGGCCGCCGGCTACAGCGAGGCCGACGTGCACGCCACGATCGTCGAACGCCTCAAGGCCGTGGGGAAGGCTCCCAAGGCCTCCTTCGGTGCCGTGTATGCCGCGCCTCTCGACACCGGGGACATCCCAGATTCCGAGGCTCTCAAGCTCGTGTTCCTGCACCCGAAGTTCACCTGGGGCAAAGAGGCCTCCACCGCCACGGACTTCGCCGAGCGTCTCCTGCGGGAGGCCGGTAATGGGCAGCGACAGCGGCGCAACATGCTGGTCATGGTCGCCGCAGATCGCGAAACCTACCCCGAACTCGACGGCGTAGTACGGGAGTACCGGGCCTGGCAGTCCATCGCCGACGAGGCAGACGAGCTCGAACTCAGCGCCCAGCAGCGCAAGCAGTCCATCACCCGCGCCCGCCAGTTGAATGCGGCCGTCGACGACCGTGTCCGTGCCGCCTTCACCGCCGCGCTGATTCCGATCGAGCTGCCCGGCCAGAAGCCGACAATCTCCTTCACCCGTGTCGCCAAGGATGGCGGTTCCCTGGCCGAGCGCGTCACCGCTGCGCTCAAGGCCAAGGGGTGGATCACCCCACTCCTGGGGGCCACGCTCGTGCGCATGGCTCTCGAAGGCGCACTGGCCAACGCCTGGAGCAAGGGTCACGTGCGGTTCGGCGACCTGTGGTCCTGGTACACCCAGTACCCGTACCTGAAGCGCCTGCCCAACCGGCAGGTACTTGAGCAGGCCGTACTCAGCGCTGCCGATGTCCTCCTGTGGCAGCAGGACGCCTTCGCCCTCGCCGATGGCTACGACGAGGCCAACGACGAGTACCAGAACCTGTGGATCCATGGGGACAAGCCCGAGCCCGGTTTCGTCACCGACGACATGCTCCTCGTCCAGCCGGGACGAGCGGTCGCCCAGCGTGCACGGGTAATCGCCACCCCGCCAGCTGAGCCGGAGATCCCGGCAGAAGACGCCAGCAGCAGCGAAGACACCACCCCGCAGCCCAGCATCGGCACGCCTCTCCCGAGCACCGGCACTCACCCGTCGACGCCGATGGCCAAGAAGGTCGCGCGGAGGTTCTGGGGCGTCAAAACTCTCAACCCCAACCGTCCTGCCGCCGACTTCGCCAACATTCAGCAGGAGGTCCTCGCACACCTTGAAGCCGCCGACGGCGCCCAGCTCGAGGTTCGCATCGAGATCACCGCAACCACCACCGACGGTTTCACCGAGCAGCAAGTACGAACCGTCCGCGAGAACGCCGTCCAGTTGAAGTTCGAGGACAGCGGCTTCGAGGAAAGCTGAGCAACCTACCGCCGATCCACAATCGGACATGCGGCAGGACCCCTGCGCGACTCGGGATGAGGCAACCGCCCCATCCCGGGCGCAGGAGGCCAAGGGTCGCGGGGGCCGTCCGGAGGCCAACGACGGTCTCGACGACGTCCCTTTGGGCCCTGAGGCATGTGGCCCTGACACCGAGGAATCCCGCGCTCCGACATCAGGGCCGTTACACGAGCCGGCTCGAGGTGTCGCCGGATGTGCTGCTCCACCAACACCATCGACGCGAAACGGTCACGCCGCTCCTTAAGGTGGATGGCCCTCTCGGTTCCGTCACACGCGGCCGAGTTCGCGGCAGCCGCGTTCATCTTCAACGCCAGCATCGAGGTGGCCAATCCGCGCCACCGCCTACCTGAACACAGGCCACATAGGGTCTCCCCTCGCGGGCGGGTGGTGGAGTCAGAGCGGCTAATCGGCCAGGCGTCCCAGCAGGGCTCCCTGGCCGGACTGGAGGACATGTGCGACCTCCAGCGGGATCCAGAAGCATTCGAAGCGGGTCGGCTCCTGTTCGCCATCGTGGTCCTCTTGACTCATCCACCGCTCGGGGGTCGGCTCGGTGAGTTCCAGGTGGAACACGTGGCGGTGCTGGATCTCGGAGCGGTACGGGCTGATGTCGTATTCGGTCTCGCCGAGCTTGCGGACGATCTCGAAGTCAGAGAGGCCAGTCTCCTCGCGCGCCTCGCGAAGCGCGGCGTCCTCTGGGGCCTCACCCGGGCGGATGCTGCCTGCAGGCACCTGGATGCCTACCTCTTCGTAGGAGTAGTCGGTGTGGCGGAACACCAGCAGGCGCCCGTCGCGTACGACATAGGCCAGCACCTTTTCCTTCGTGCGCTTCTCGGGCATAGCGATAATCCTCCGTTCGCTGCGGAGAGCAGGGGCAGCATGGCCTGGGTGGCGTCAGGCTGAAGGCTGTGCCCCGCCTGGCGAGCGATGGTCGTCAGCGTTGCCTGGCGTCGAGGGCAGCGAGGCCGCCACGAACGGCAGTAGCCGTCTTGTCGAGCTGGTCTCGCTCCTGCACGCGCCAGTCAGCATCAATGCGAAATGGGTCACCTGTGAAGCGGGGGAAGACATGCAGGTGAACGTGGAAAACTTCCTGGAAGGCGGCCTCGCCGTCCGCAAGGAACAAATTGACGCCCTCACATCGCAAGCCTGATCGCCGTAGTGCCCGTCCGAGCTGATGCGCCACTTTCCAGACCAGGACGCCGACGTCCTCCTGAAGATCCTCCAGTCCCACAGCATGCGCCTTGGGGATCACCAGCAAGTGGCCTGGGGTGACGGGCTGGAGATCCATGAAAGCGATCACCGATTCATCTTCGTGGACGATGCTGGCGTCCGCCCGACCTCTCGCTATTGCACAAAAGATGCATCCGTCGTCCGCCACAGCCTGCCCCCTCAAGGCTCGAGTACCCCGTGCCGCTCACAACATCAGAAGCGGCACGAAGGCGCGAGCGAATTTCACCCGGCCCCGCAGTCGGCGGAGACAAGCCACCTCCGCCGGGGAGTCACGCCAGCGCCGCGGGGTGCCCCAGCCGACTGGTGACGACAAAAGCCGTGATCAATGAGGGGCCCGGCCGGCAGTCCCGATGGGTGGCTCCGGGCCGGGATCGCTCACGGCAGACAGGAAAACCCCTGACAGGACTGGAAGACCTCGCAGGAGCATGTCAACGTACAACGTCCCTGATCAGCCAGGTTTCCGTGGGCGATTCCGCTCCATGCCGGCCCCAGCGCTACCCGAGGAGAACGCTGTCCAAGATGCTGCTTCGCTCGCTCCGCTTCACAACCCCCGTCCTCTTTGCCCTCGGCGCCCTGAACGCCGTCACGGCCCAGATGCAAGATGACCGGGGAGCCCTGGCCACCGCCTTGTGCCTGTGCGTGTGCGCCGGTGGCCTCTTCGTCGAGGACCGGCTCCAGCACGGACTGCGCCGTGACCGGCGAGTCCTCGCTTACGTGGCCGCCCACCCGAAGACCTCTCTTATGGGCGCCGCCCGCGACCTTGAGTTCTCCTCCCGCACGATCGAGGCGAGCCTCGAACGCCTCGTGGCAGACGGCCTCGTGGCTCATGGCGGGGAGGAAGCGACGGTGCGCACGTACAGCCTTTCCGGCTGATGTGCGCCGCCTCGGCGGCGCGCAATATAGCGGGCGATCCCCGGTTTCCGAAACCGGGGATCCTGCGGACCATCAGTGGTGTGTTCCGGCTGCTTGGCGGTGGACCGGCACGCAGTCCCGTGTTCTCCGCCGGCCCCGAGTTCTGGCGTCGAATCCCGCTCCGACCGAAATGCCACCCGAACTCGGACGCCACCGAACGTCTCTGCAAGGAATTCCTTCATGTCTCGATCCGTGCTACACCCTGCCCTGAAACAGGGCGCCTCCTCCCTGGAATGCGCTGACTGTATGACTGCGGTAGGGGCGTCTTCGTGGGTGTTCTTCGGTCTCGGGGATGAGGCGGCGCAATGAGGCGGCAGAAGGTCCCAAAGATCCGTGCTGGTGACGAATTGATGACGGTCCCCGAGGTTCTCGCGGAATTGAAGGGGATATCACGCCGCACGTTCTATCGGTGGAGGGAACTCGGCACCGGTCCCACCACATTCAAACTGCCCAATGGGGAGCTGCGTCTGTGGCGCAGTGACTTTATGGAATGGCTGCAAGAAAGAGAGGAAATCTTCGCTTGAAGTCCACGGACGTAAGCCTGTGGGAGATCAGGGAAAAGCAGCGTCGCGGGCGTGACACCTACGAGGTGCGCTGGGTGGTGTCCGGGCGCGAGTTCTCCCGCTCGCGCAAGTCCTTCGGCCTGGCCCAGAAGCTGCACTCGAAGCTGCTCATGGCCCAGGACGCGGGCGAGCAGTTCGACACGGAGAGCGGCCTGCCGGCCTCGATGGAGGAGAAGCCGAAGGCTCGTTCGTGGTACGAGTTCGCCTTGGCCTACATGGCGCGGCGCTGGCCAATGGCCTCACCGAACTACCGGGACGAGATCAACGAGTCCCTGACCGCCGTCACGAAAGCGGTGCTGCCCCCGGGGCCCGGCAGGCCGGGCGACGATGCACTGCAGCGGGCGTTGCGGGATTGGGCGTTCGTCATGCCGGGGCCGTATGACCGGGAGATACCCGAGCAGGCGCGGGCGGTACTGACGTGGGTGGCCGAGAATTCTCCGCCCCTTGCGGGACTGGGGGACAAGGAACTGGTCCACAAGGTCCTAGACGCGCTGAAACTGAAGCTCGACGGGACGGCGGCGGCAACGGAAACGGCCAAGCGTAAGAGGAAGGGATTCGTCGCCGCGCTGAACTACGCCACTGAGATTGGCGAGTTCACAGAGAGTCCGATCAAACAGGTCAAGGAGACCCGGGCTCCGAAAATCGTGGAAGTCGACCCCCGGGTCGTCGCGAACCCCCGCCAGGCCGCCAACCTCATCGACGCCGTCTCGTATGTAGGGCTGTACGGACGTGCGCGCGGCCGACGCCTGGTCGGCATGTTCGCCAGCATGTACTACGCGGGCCTGCGGCCGGCCGAGGCCGTGGGATTGGCGGAAGCAGACTGCCACCTTCCCGAGGAAGGGTGGGGGCATGCCACGCTCCACCGGACCCGTCCGACCGTCGGTAAGAAGTGGACTCGGACCGGAGAGGTCCACGACGACCGAGGCCTGAAGAACCGCGCCCCGGAAGCCGTCAGGGTCGCCCCTCTTCCGCCTGTCCTAGTTGGCATCCTTCGCGACAGTATCAACGTATTTGGCACGGCTGACGATGGAAGGCTGTTCTTCAACGAACGTGGTGGTGTGGTCGGGTCATCCACGTACAGCCGCGTATGGTCGGAGACGCGTGAATTCGGGCTTCCGCCCGAATTGGTCGACAGCCCGCTCGCAGAAGTTCCGTACGACCTTCGCCACTCGGCTCTGTCGACCTGGCTGAATGCCGGGATGGACCCCACCGAAGCGGCGCAGCGCGCCGGCAACACGGTGGAGGTGCTCCTGGCTCGGTACGCCAAGTGCCTACACGGCCGAGCCGCAGTCGCCAACCAGCGCGTAGAGAATTTCTACGCCGAATATGCGTGACGATGATCACATTGAATGCCCCGGGGGCTCACCCTCGGGGCATTCTTTTGCTCCCCAGTGGCCCATATGCGCGATATGTTCGATCCCGCATATGTCCCGCGAGGCGTGTCCTAGGGGTGCTTCCGGTGGCATATGGCTGCACATAACAGCAGACCCTCTGACTGGGCTTAACGCCTGGTCAGAGGGTCTTTTTGGCACCTGAACTGCGGTGCCCCCGGCAGGATTCGAACCTGCGCACACGGCTCCGGAGGCCGTTGCTCTATCCCCTGAGCTACGGGGGCGCGTCGCTTGTGTTGCTGCGACGGGTTGAACCCTACCAGCTTCCGTAGGGTGATCAGGAACGGGTTTGCGGGGGAGGAGAGGGCGGGTCGCCCGCAGGAGGTGGAAGTGGCAAAAACCCGGACGCGGGGGCCCGGCGCGACCTACTCTCGAGTTGTGTCAGGCGTCTCAGGCCGGGTGCTTGTTGTCGACGACAACAAGGTCATCCGGCAGCTGATCAAGGTCAATCTCGAGCTGGAGGGCTTCGAGGTCGTGACCGCGAACGATGGTGCCGAGTGTCTGGACGTCGTGCATCGTGTCCGTCCCGATGTGATCACCCTTGATGTGGTCATGCCGCGGTTGGACGGGTTCGGGGCGGCCGCGCAGCTGCGGGCAGATCCGCGGACCAGGGACGTGCCCGTGGCCATCGTGAGTGCCTGCACGCAGCAGGAGGTGGAGGCCGGGATCGCGGCCGGGGTGGATGCCTTCCTCGCGAAGCCCTTCGAGCCCGCCGAGCTGGTGCGGGTCGTGCGGCGGCTGGTCGAGCGCAAGGACCGGCGCGACGGGAGGAAGGGGACCCCCGCCGGTAGGGGGCGGGGCTGAGTCCCGGGCCTCCTTGTTCACCTGATTTCTCCCAGGAGGCCCCGGCCTTCAGGCCGGGGAGGAATGGGTCCTTGGGGCGGAGCCGCGAAGCGGCGGAGTTCGTTGCACATTTGCTCTGACTTGCACTCTCTTCTGTTGTCAGTGGCGGGCGTTAGGTTGTGGAGCATGACGACGGCAGGGTCGAGAGCTGATGGTGGCGGGCATGCCCGGTACACCTTCCGGCTTCGTGTGTCGTCCGCCGCGCGGGCTGCCCTGGAAGGGGAGTGGGCGCGGTGCCGTTGGGTGTGGAATGAGTGCGTGGAGATGTCCCGCAAGGTCCACCGGCTCAACAAGACTGCCGTCGAGATGATCACGTGCGGTCCGGCGCAGCTCGACAAGATGCTTACCGAGGCCCGCCGGTCGATGGGCTGGCTGCGCGAGGGTTCTTCGGTTCCTCAGCAGCAGATCATCCGGGACTTCGCGAAGTCCCGCGCCAAGGCCCTCAAAGACGTCGAGGCGAAGCTGCCCGTCAAGCAGCGTGCCGGGATGCCCCGCATCAAGCGCAAGCGCGAGGCGCTGCCGTCGCTGAACTACACCACCCGCGGGTTCCGGGTGCGGGACGGTCACCTGCACCTGGCAGGCGGGATCGCCTTGTCGGTGGTGTGGTCGCGTGATCTTCCGTCCGCACCCAGTTCGGTGCGGGTCTACCGGGACAGCCTCGGGCATTGGTACGCCTCGTTCGTCGTCGCCACCGAGGCCGTCCCGCTGCCCGCCACGGGCCGGGTGATCGGCGTTGACTGGGGCATCAAGGAGACCGCGACCACCACCTCCGACGACCACGACCTCCCGCACGCCGAGCACGGCAGGTCGGCCGCCGTGAAGCTGGCCCGCTACCAGCGGATGATGGCCCGCCGGAAGACGCCGAAGAACCGGCCCGACACCACCGGATACAAGAAGGCCCGCAAGGCTGCGGCGAAGGTGTCGAAGAAGATCACCCGGCAGCGGCAGGACACCGGCCGCAAGTGGGCCAAACAGGTCGTACGGGACTTCGACCACCTCGCCGTCGAAGACTTCCGCCCGCGGTTCCTCGCGAAGTCCACAATGGCCCGCAAAGCGGCCGACGCCGCGATCGGCGCCGTCAAGGCGGCGCTGATCGAGATGGCCCGCAAGCACGGCAAGACCGTGCACCTTGTCCACCCCGCGCACACCACCATGGATTGCGCACAGTGCGGAGCGAGAGCCAAGCACGCACTCCCCCTCTCCGAGAGAACGTATACGTGCACCGCGTGCGGAGCGGTGTCCCCCAGGGACAAGAACTCCGCCCGCGTGATGCTCGTCCGGGCTGGTCTCAACCCGGCTAGTGCTGAACTTGTAAGACCCGCCACCTGCTAGGTGCCAGGCAAAGTGAGCTAGGAATCCCCTCCCTCCCAGGGAGGGGAGGTTTCAAATGGCGAAACCCTTCGTGGGATGGCGGGGCGTCTCCCCTAGGCTGGTCCCGTGACCCCCGCAGACCTCTCCCCTTGCGTCGTACGCGCCGTGCGCTGCGCCGTCGCCGACGGGGAGCTGCCGGGGGAGGAAGCAGTGCCCCAGCGGGTCGTCGTCGAGCGGACGCGGCCCGGTGGGGTGGGGGAGTACGCCACCCCCGTCGCCTTTCAGGTCGCCAAGGCGGTCGGGCTCCCGCCCCGTGACGTGGCGGACGTACTGGCCCGCCGGCTCGCGGCGGAGCCGGGCATCGACCGCGTCGAGGTCACGGGTGCCGGGTTCCTCAATTTCGTGCTGCCGGCTCCGTCCGCCCCTTACGTCGTCGGGGACGCCATCGTCCACGACATCGCCATCCGGGATGTGCGGGGCGGGGCCATGTTCGCCACCCCCGCCGACGAGACCGGGCTCGGGCTGCGCGAGCGCGTCGTGCGCCGCAGCGTGCTGCGGCTCGTGTGCGCCCAGGGCGGCAGTGAGCGCGACCTGCCCGAGGTGCTGCCCGTCGCCCCCCTCGCCCAGCGGGACTCCGACGTCGTCGCCCGGTACGGGGCCGAGGCCGCGCACTGGCGGATGCTCGCCGTGCCGGCCCGGGAGACCCCCGTCTTCTCCGAGGGGCTGCTCCTCCAAAGTGAGGCGAACGAGTTCTTCCGGGTGCGGTACGCCCACGCCCGGAGCCGCGCCCTGCTGCGCAACGCCGCCGACCTCGCGTTCGCTCCCGAAGTCGGGGACGTCGCCGACGCGCCCGCCCTGCTGCGCGCCCTCGCCGACTACCCCCTCGCCCTCGAAGCCGCCGCGCACCACCGCGCGCCCGAGCGGCTCGCCAGGCACCTCGTCGAGCTGGCGGACGCGCTGCTCGACTTCCAGTACCGCGTGCTGCCCCAGGGCGACGAGAAACCCTCGGCCGCCCACCGCGCCCGGCTGGCTCTTGCCGAAGCCGCCGGGACGGTGCTGGCCGGCGGCCTGGCCCTGCTCGGCATAGACGCACCGACACGCCTGTGACCCGCGAAGAGAGATACCGATGAGCCGTTCCGCCCACCCCGCCGGGCCCCGCCACGCCGACGTCCTGCCCGAGGGGCACTACTCCCCGCCCGCGGCTGACCTCAACGCCCTCGACGAGAAGGTCTGGGCCCGGACCGTCACGCGTACGGCGGACGGGGTCGTCACCGTCGGCGGCATCGAAGTGACCAAGCTCGCGGAGGAGTTCGGGACGCCCGCGTACTTCCTGGACGAAGAGGACTTCCGGGCGCGGTGCCGGGCATGGGCGCACGCCTTCGGTCCCGACGCCGACGTCTTCTACGCCGGCAAGGCGTTCCTCTCCAAGGCCGTCGTGAAGTGGCTGAAGGAGGAAGGGCTGAACGTCGACGTGTGTTCCGGCGGGGAGCTGACGACCGCGCTGGCCGCCGGGATGCCCGCGGAGCGGATCGCGTTCCACGGCAACAACAAGTCCGAGGGCGAGATCCGCAGGGCCGTCGAGGCCGGGGTCGGGCGGATCGTCCTCGACTCCTTCCAGGAGATCGCCCGCGTCGCGCACATCGCCCGTGAGCTGGGCGTACGCCAGCCCGTGCAGATCCGTGTGACGGTCGGCGTGGAGGCGCACACGCACGAGTTCATCGCCACCGCCCACGAGGACCAGAAGTTCGGGATCGCCGTCGCGGACGGGTCCGCCGCCGAGGCGGTGCGGCGCGCGCTCGGCCACGACTCGCTGGAGCTGCTCGGCGTCCACTCCCACATCGGGTCGCAGATCTTCGACATGGCCGGCTTCGAGGTCTCCGCCAAGCGCGTGGTCCGGCTGCTCGCCGCCGTGCGCGACGAGCACGGGGTGGAGCTGCCCGAGATCGACCTCGGCGGCGGGCTCGGCATCGCCTACACCTCGAGCGACGACCCGCGCGAGCCCCACGAGATCGCCAAGGCGCTCACCGAGATCGTCGCCCGGGAGTGCGAGAGCGCCGGGCTGCGCGCCCCGCGGATCTCCGTCGAGCCCGGCCGGGCCATCGTCGGCCCGACCGCCTTCACGCTCTACGAGGTGGGGACGATCAAGCCCCTCGAAGGGCTCCGCACGTACGTGAGCGTCGACGGCGGGATGTCCGACAACATCCGGACGGCGTTGTACGACGCCGAGTACTCCGTCAACCTCGTCTCCCGCACGTCCGACGCCGAGCCCATGCTCGTACGCGTCGTCGGCAAGCACTGCGAGAGCGGTGACATCGTCGTGAAGGACGCCTTCCTGCCCGCCGACCTGGCCCCCGGCGACCTGCTCGCCGTCCCGGCCACCGGCGCCTACTGCCGCTCCATGGCCAGCAACTACAACCACGCGCTCCGCCCGCCCGTCGTCGCCGTGCGCGACGGACAGGCCCGAGTGATCGTCCGCCGCGAGACGGAGGAAGATCTCCTGCGTCTCGACCTCGGATAATGAAATCGGTGTCTCACTCAATGGACCGGGGATGGAAAGTGCTGTCCATTGAGTGAGACTGGTTCCACCCCGCGCACAAACCGCGCGCGGGGTACTGATGGAAGATCGAAAGGCGTAGGTCGAATGATGCGTACGCGTCCGCTGAAGGTGGCGCTGCTGGGCTGTGGAGTGGTCGGCTCAGAGGTGGCTCGCATCATGACGACGCACGCCGACGACCTCACGCAGAGGATCGGCGCGCCCGTGGAGCTCGCCGGCGTGGCCGTACGCCGCCCCTCGAAGGTGCGCGAGGGCATCGACCCGTCCCTGGTCACCACCGATGCGACCGCCCTCCTCAAACGCGGCGACATCGACATCGCCATCGAGGTCATCGGCGGCATCGAGCCCGCCCGCACGCTGATCACCACCGCCTTCGAGCACGGCATCTCCGTGGTCTCCGCGAACAAGGCGCTGCTGGCCCAGGACGGTGCCGCGCTGCACGCGGCCGCCGAGCAGCACGGGCTGGACCTGTACTACGAGGCCGCCGTCGCCGGCGCCATCCCGCTGGTCCGCCCGATGCGCGAGTCCCTCGCGGGCGACAAGATCAACCGGGTGATGGGCATCGTCAACGGCACGACGAACTTCATCCTCGACAAGATGGACTCGACCGGCGCCGGCTACCAGGAGGCGCTCGACGAGGCCACCGCCCTCGGGTACGCCGAGGCCGACCCGACCGCCGACGTCGAGGGCTACGACGCCGCCGCCAAGGCCGCGATCCTGGCCGGCATCGCCTTCCACACCCGCGTCCGCCTGGACGACGTGTACCGCGAGGGCATGACCGAGGTCAGCGCCGCCGACTTCGCCTCCGCCAAGCGGATGGGCTGCACCATCAAGCTCCTCGCCATCCTGGAGCGCGCCGCCGACGGCGAGTCCGTCACCGCCCGCGTCCACCCGGCGATGATCCCGCTCAGCCACCCGCTCGCCTCCGTCCGCGAGGCGTACAACGCCGTCTTCGTCGAGGCGGAGGCCGCCGGGCGGCTCATGTTCTACGGGCCCGGCGCGGGCGGCGCGCCGACCGCGTCCGCGGTACTCGGCGACCTCGTCGCCGTCGCCCGCAACAAGCTCGCCGAGGCAACGGGGCCCGGCGAGTCCGCCTACACCCAGCTGCCGGTCAGCCACATGGGCGAGGTCGTCACCCGGTACCACATCAGCCTCGATGTGGCGGACAAGCCGGGCGTTCTCGCCCAGGTGGCGACCACGTTCGCGGAGCACGGTGTCTCCATCGACACGGTCCGCCAGCAGGGCAAGGACGGCGAGGCCTCCCTCGTCGTCGTCACTCACCGCGCGCCCGACGCCGCCCTCTCCGGGACCGTCGAGGCACTGCGGAAGCTGGACACCGTCCGCGGTGTCGCCAGCATCATGCGTGTTGAAGGGGAGTAAGGACCCATGAGCAGCAATCGCACCCACCAGTGGCGCGGCATCATCGAGGAGTACCGGGACCGCCTGCCGGTGACGGACAAGACTCCCGTGGTGACGCTCCGCGAGGGCGGCACTCCCCTCGTCCCCGCGCAGGTGCTCTCCGAGCGCACCGGCTGCGAGGTCCACCTCAAGGTCGAGGGGGCGAACCCCACCGGGTCCTTCAAGGACCGCGGCATGACCATGGCGATCAGCAAGGCCAAGGAGGAGGGAGCCAAGGCGGTCATCTGCGCCTCCACCGGCAATACTTCGGCCTCCGCCGCCGCGTACGCGGTGCGCGCCGGGATGGTCTCCGCGGTGCTCGTGCCGCGCGGCAAGATCGCGCTCGGCAAGATGGGCCAGGCCCTCGTGCACGGCGCCAAGATCCTGCAGGTGGACGGCAACTTCGACGACTGCCTGAACCTGGCCCGCGCGCTCTCCGACAACTACCCGGTCGCGCTGGTCAATTCGGTCAACCCGGTGCGCATCGAGGGCCAGAAGACGGCCGCGTTCGAGATCGTGGACGCGCTCGGCGACGCCCCCGACATCCACGTGCTGCCCGTCGGCAACGCCGGCAACATCACGGCGTACTGGAAGGGTTTCAAGGAGTACAAGGCCGACGGCCTGTCCTCCCGTACGCCCCGCGTGTGGGGTTTCCAGGCCTCCGGGTCCGCGCCGATCGTCCGCGGCGAGGTCGTCAAGGAGCCGCACACCATCGCCACCGCGATCCGGATCGGCAACCCGGCCTCCTGGGACTACGCCCTGCAGGCGCGCGACGAGTCGGGCGGCTTCATCGACGAGGTGACGGACCGCCAGATCCTGGCCGCCTACCGGCTGTTGGCCGCCCAGGAGGGCGTCTTCGTCGAGCCCGCCTCGGCCGCCTCGGTGGCCGGCCTGCTCAAGGCCGCCGAGCTGGGCCTGGTCGACCCCGGTCAGACGATCGTGTGCACCGTCACCGGCAACGGCCTGAAGGACCCCGACTGGGCGATCGCCGGCGCTCCGCAGCCGGTCACCGTTCCGGTGGACGCCGAGGCCGCCGCCATCCGTCTCGGCCTGGTCTAGGCCGGTCCGGCGCGTGGTCCGGGCCGTTCCGGGTCCGGGCCGCCTGGTCCACACCGGTCCCGGTAGTAACGCGCACCACGTGTGAGCCGGGTCCGGAGGGGCTCTTGAGGCCCTCCGGAACCCGGCAACTCACCCCGTACGACGACAAAAGTGCGGCCGAAGCCGTCGAAGCCCGCGACACGCATCGTGCGCCTCCTGTGCGCCCTATGTCGCGAGAGAACCTTCCTTCGATACGCTGTACTTACATCCGCCACCGCGCATATGACTGCGGTGCTGCCCCGAGGGCCTTCGGGTGTCGTACGTTCTCCAGTACATTCGCAGCGAGCCAGCGAAGAGCGAAGATCTCGCACAGTCACAAGGAGTGTCATCGGACGATGGCCGGTCCAGCGTTCCGCGCCGCCGCCGTACGGGTGCGCGTCCCCGCCAGCAGTGCCAACCTCGGCCCGGGCTTCGACGCCCTGGGCCTGGCCCTGGGGCTCTACGACGACGTAGTCGTCCGGGTGGCCGACTCCGGCCTGAACATCGACATCGCGGGTGAGGGCGCCGACACCCTCCCGCGGGACGAGAGCCACCTGCTCGTACGCTCCATGCGCACCGCCTTCGACCTGCTGGGCGGACAGCCGCGCGGCCTCGAGGTCGTCTGCGCCAACCGCATCCCGCACGGCCGGGGCCTCGGCTCCTCGTCCGCCGCGATCTGCGCCGGCATCGTCGCCGCCCGCGCCGTGACCATAGGCGGCGAGGCCAGGCTCGACGACGCGGCGCTGCTGGAGCTCGCCACCGAGATCGAAGGACACCCCGACAACGTCGCCGCCTGTCTGCTCGGCGGGTTCACCCTGGCGTGGATGGACGGGGGCAGTGCCAAGGCGATCCGGATGGAGCCTGCCGAATCCATCGTTCCGGTGGTTTTCGTACCTTCCAAGCCGGTCCTGACGGAGACCGCGCGCGGCCTGCTGCCGCGCACCGTCCCGCACGTGGACGCGGCCGTCAACGCGGGCCGCGCGGGCCTGCTCGTGGAAGCCCTGACCAGGCGTCCCGAGCTGCTCCTGCCGGCCACCGAAGACCGGCTCCACCAGGAGTACCGGTCCCCGGCGATGCCCGAGAGCGTCGCCCTTGTGAACCGGCTGCGGGCGGACGGGATCCCCGCGGTCATCTCCGGCGCGGGCCCCACGGTCCTCGCGCTGGTCGACAACGGCGCGGCCGACAAGGTCGCGCAGCTCGCGGGCGAGGGGTGGGCGGCCAACCGGCTCGCACTCGACGCCGCGGGCGCGAGCGTACTTCCGCTGGGCACCCAGGGCGGCTAGGGCCGTTCTTCTGGATTGCACAGCCGGTCAGGGGCGGGCGGCCAGGGCAGGCCGCCCGCGCGGAAGGGCGCGATTGCCGGTGATTGAGAGGGGGAATATCTATTGGATCCGGTAGTGTTAGTCTCAAGTGCGCATCGGAAGCCGCCATGGCTCGGTGCTCAGCGTCCCCATCCGGGACCACATTTCTTCCGGGAGCCTCCCCGACTGCTTTGACTTCCAGCAGTTTCGAGCACGCTCCGGAATCGGCGTGACATTCCCACGCTTTCAGCTCGGGGGCTTCTCGCCGAAACCACCCATGCACGTTTCTCTCCGCCGTATTTCTACCGGCGGACCACCGCCCCGGCTGCGGTCCACGACCCATCAAGTCATGGACTGTTGTCGGACAGCACAACCGGTCGCCGAGCCAGACAGGCCGACGTCCGCTCCAGGGAAGGACCCTTCGTGAGCGACACCACCGATCTGATGGGCGCTGCCGACACCTCTGTCGACACCAGTGCCCCCGCCGCGGGCGCCGCACCCAAGCGTCGACGCACCGGCACCGGCCTTGACGGCATGGTCCTGGCCGAGCTGCAGCAGGTCGCGTCGGGCCTCGGGATCAGGGGCACCGCGCGGATGCGCAAGAGCCAGCTGATCGAGGTCATCAAGGAGGCGCAGGCGGGCAGCGGTGCCCCCAAGGCCGCGGCCTCCGCCGCCGCAGACACCGCCGAGGCCAAGCCGAAGCGCCGCGCCACCAGCAAGGCCCGAACGGGTGAGGCCGCCGCCGAGGCGCCCGCCGAGAAGCCTGCCGCGCAGGCGCAGATCGAGATCCCGGGTCAGCCGGCCAGCGACGACGCCCCGGTCGGCGAGCGCCGCCGCCGTCGGGCCACGGCCCCCTCCGGCAGCCCGGAGGCCTCGGCCCCCGTCGCCGTGCAGGTCGAGCAGAAGACCGAGACCGTGACCGCCGCCCCGGCGCAGTCCGAGGTCAAGGCCGACGCCACGGCGGTCTCCGCCGGCCAGGCGCAGGGCCAGGACGGCGAGGGCCGCGGCCGTCGCGACCGCCGTGACCGCGCCGAGCGCGGCGACCGCCAGCGCGACCGCCGTGACCGCGGCGCCAAGGGCGACGACCAGGGCCAGGGCGGCCAGGGTCAGGGCCAGGGCGCGCAGGGCGGCCAGGGCCAGGGCCAGGGTCAGGGCGCCCAGGGCGGCGGCCGTCAGGACCGCGCCGACCGCCAGCAGCAGGGCGGCCGCGGCCAGGGCCAGGGCCAGGGTCAGCAGGGCCGTCAGGACCGCCAGGACAACGGTCCCCAGGACGACTTCGACGGTGAGGACGGCCGTCGTGGCCGTCGCGGCCGCTACCGCGACCGCCGTGGCCGTCGTGGCCGCGACGAGTTCGCGCCGAGCGAGCCGCAGGTCGCCGACGACGACGTGCTGATCCCCGTCGCGGGCATCCTCGACATCCTCGACAACTACGCGTTCATCCGGACCTCGGGCTACCTGCCCGGCCCCAACGACGTGTACGTCTCCCTCGCCCAGGTCCGCAAGGCCGGTCTGCGCAAGGGTGACCACACCACCGGTGCCGTGCGCCAGCCCAAGGACGGCGAGCGCCGCGAGAAGTTCAACGCCCTCGTGCGGCTGGACTCGGTGAACGGCATGGCGCCCGAATCCGGCCGCGGCCGACCGGAGTTCCAGAAGCTGACGCCCCTGTACCCGCAGGACCGTCTGCGCCTGGAGACCGACCCGGGCGTGCTGACCACCCGCATCATCGACCTCGTGTCGCCGATCGGCAAGGGCCAGCGCGGTCTGATCGTGGCCCCGCCGAAGACCGGCAAGACCATGATCATGCAGGCGATCGCCAACGCGATCACCACGAACAACCCCGAGTGCCACCTGATGGTCGTCCTGGTCGACGAGCGTCCGGAAGAGGTCACCGACATGCAGCGGTCGGTCAAGGGCGAGGTCATCTCCTCGACCTTCGACCGCCCGGCCGAGGACCACACCACCGTCGCCGAGCTGGCCATCGAGCGCGCCAAGCGTCTCGTCGAGCTGGGTCACGACGTGGTCGTCCTGCTGGACTCCATCACCCGTCTGGGCCGCGCGTACAACCTCGCGGCGCCCGCCTCCGGCCGCATCCTGTCCGGTGGTGTCGACTCGACCGCGCTGTACCCGCCGAAGCGCTTCTTCGGTGCCGCGCGCAACATCGAGGACGGCGGCTCGCTGACCATCCTGGCCACCGCGCTCGTCGACACCGGCTCGCGCATGGACGAGGTGATCTTCGAGGAGTTCAAGGGCACCGGCAACATGGAGCTCAAGCTCGATCGGAAGCTCGCCGACAAGCGCATCTTCCCGGCCGTCGACGTCGACCCGTCGGGCACCCGCAAGGAGGAGATCCTCCTCAACGCGGAGGAGCTCGCCATCGTCTGGAAGCTGCGCCGGGTGCTGCACGCGCTCGACTCGCAGCAGGCGATCGAGCTGCTTCTCGACAAGATGAAGCAGACGAAGTCGAACGCCGAGTTCCTGATGCAGATCGCGAAGACGACCCCGTCGGGCAAGAACGACGACTGAGGTGTGACGCCGGGCGTCTGACGTCCGGCACGTGGCATCACCGCCAGCAGCCCCCGCCGCACCCGCGGCGGGGGCTGCTGCGCGTTCACGGGGCTCCACGGGGCTCCACGCGCGGTCCACGGGCCCCCCGGGTGCGGGCTTCGCCACACCCCGCCCCTGGAACCCTGGACGGCGTTCACCCGTCTGTGTGAGAGGAGCCCGCGGTGGACGGCGGGCCGGAACGGACCAGGGGACCGGACTCAGGACTGAGGAGAGCATGACCGAGGACAGCAAGGGCCGCGGCCGGCGTGCCGCGGGCCGGCGCCGACGCGAACCGGCGAAGCGCCGCAAGGCTCTCGTCATCGCCGCGTGGAGCGCCGCGGGGGTGGTCCTGCTGGGGAGTGCGGGCCTCGGCTACTTCTACTTCAAGCTGAACGGCAATCTGAAGACCGTCGACATCGACCAGGCCCTCGGCGCCGACCGCCCGCAGAACGTCGACAACGGTTCGATGGACATCCTCGTCCTCGGCTCCGACTCCCGGGGCGGCGCCAACGGCGAGTACGGCCGGGACGACGGCGGCTCCGCCCGCTCGGACACCGCGATGATCGTCCACCTGTACGAGGGCCACAAGCAGGCCAGCGTCATATCGATACCGCGCGACACCATGACCGCCCGTCCCGAATGCCCCACCGGCAAGGGCAGGACCGACCCCGGCGGCCCCCGCAAGCAGTTCAACGAGGCCTACACCATCGGCGGGGCCGCCTGCGCGGTCAAGACCGTCGAGAAGATGTCGGGGATCCGCATGGACCACTACATCGAGGTCGACTTCACGGGCTTCAAGAAGATCATCGACAACCTCGGCGGCGTCGACGTGACCACCACCAAGCCGATCAAGGACGGCGCCAGCCACCTCGAGCTCGCGGCCGGCCCGAACCACCTCAACGGCGAACAGGCCCTCGGCCTCGTCCGGACGCGCAAGAGCGTCGGCGACGGCAGCGACCTGGGCCGAATACAGCTCCAGCAGGCCTTCATCAAGGCACTGATCAAGCAGGTCAAGAGCATCGGGGTGTTCGACAACCCCAAGCGGCTCGTCGACCTCGCCGACTCCGGGACCAAGGCGCTCACGACCGACAAGGCGCTCGGCGACGTGAAGTCCCTCATGGGCTTCGCCCAGGGCCTGCAGGGCATCGAGGCCCAGAACATGCACATGATCACCCTGCCGGTGACCGTGGACGCACGCGATGCCGATCGCGTCGCCCCGCTCACGAAGGAGTCGAAGCTGGTCTGGGAAGCGCTGCTCGCGGACCAGCCGATCCCGGCCGAGGCCACCGAGAAGTCCATGGGGGACAAGGGCACGGCCGGCGGCATCGTCCAGTAGGGAGCCCCTGCTCAGGCGGCTCTCGGGCGGATTCCGCGGGGGTGTGGAATAGATGCCGGCCCCCCTCCGTTGAGGGAGGCGTCCTCAGAATTTTGACAGGCAGCCCGGTCCTGGCAGACTGGTCTGTCGGCCCCGGTTCACGCAGTGCGCAATTCGGCTCCTGCGACCCGGCGCCCTCCCGAATCTAGGAGACACCTTGAAGCGCGATGTTCACCCCGAGTACGTCGAGACCCAGGTCAGCTGCACCTGTGGCGCGTCGTTCACCACCCGTAGCACCCTGACCGAGGGCTCCATCCGAGCCGAGGTCTGCTCCGAGTGCCACCCGTTCTACACGGGCAAGCAGAAGATCCTCGACACCGGTGGCCGCGTGGCCCGCTTCGAGGCGCGCTTCGGCAAGGGTGCGGCCAAGAAGTAGCGCGACCCAGGCGCCGGTCTCCGGCCGCCCCCTGTCCACTCGGGGGCGGCCGGACCGGCGCCTTTGTCGTCGTCTCGCCAAGTCACCCCGTTCGTACTTTCACCACAGGAGCCCCCGATGTTCGAGGCGGTCGAGGAATTGGTCGGCGAACACGCCGATCTTGAGAAGAAGCTCGCCGACCCTTCGGTCCACTCCGATCAGGCCAACGCGCGCAAGCTGAACAAGCGCTACGCGGAGCTGACCCCGATCATCGCGACCTTCCGTGCGTGGAAGCAGTCGGCCGAGGACATCGAGACGGCCAAGGAGTTCGCGGCCGACGACCCGGACTTCGCCGCCGAGGTCAAGGAGCTGACCCAGCAGCGCGAAGAGCTCACCGAGAAGCTCCGCCTGCTGCTGGTCCCGCGCGACCCCAGCGACGACAAGGACGTGCTCCTCGAGGTCAAGGCGGGCGCGGGCGGCGACGAGTCGGCGCTGTTCGCCGGCGACCTGCTGCGCATGTACCTGCGCTACGCCGAGCGGGTGGGCTGGAAGACCGAGATCATCGACGCCACCGAGTCCGAGCTCGGCGGCTACAAGGACGTCCAGGTCTCCGTCCGCACCAAGGGCGGCAACGGCGCCACCGAGCCCGGCCAGGGCGTGTGGGCCCGCCTGAAGTACGAAGGCGGCGTGCACCGCGTCCAGCGGGTTCCGGCCACCGAGTCCCAGGGCCGCATCCACACCTCCGCCGCCGGCGTGCTCGTCACCCCGGAGGCCGAGGAGGTCGAGGTCGAGATCAACATGAACGACCTCCGCATCGACGTGTACCGCTCGTCCGGCCCCGGCGGCCAGTCCGTCAACACCACCGACTCGGCCGTGCGCATCACGCACATCCCGACCGGTGTGGTCGCCTCCTGCCAGAACGAGAAGAGCCAGCTCCAGAACAAGGAGCAGGCCATGCGCATCCTGCGCTCGCGCCTGCTGGCCGCCGCCCAGGAGGCCGCCGAGCAGGAGGCCTCCGACGTGCGCCGCAGCCAGGTGCGCAGCGTGGACCGCTCCGAGAAGATCCGTACGTACAACTACCCGGAAAACCGGATCTCGGACCACCGGACCGGTTTCAAGGCGTACAACTTGGACCAGGTGCTCGACGGTGACCTCGACCCGGTCATCCAGGCCTGCGTGGACACCGACTCCGCAGCCAAGCTCGCGGCCGCGCACTGACCCTGATCCCTGCTCCACCCCCCGTTCGACAGCAGCCCGGAGGACCAGCGTGAACTTGCTGCTTGCCGAGGTGGCCCAGGCCACCCAGCGGCTGGCCGCCGCCGGCGTGCCCTCACCGCGTTTCGACGCGGAGGAGCTCGCGGCCTTCGTGCACGGCGTCAAACGGGGGGAACTGCACCACGTCAAGGACGCGGACTTCGACGCCCGCTACTGGGAGGCCGTCGCCCGCCGCGAGGCGCGCGAGCCGCTCCAGCACATCACCGGCCGCGCCTTCTTCCGGTACCTGGAGCTCCAGGTCGGACCCGGGGTCTTCGTGCCCCGGCCCGAGACCGAGTCGGTCGTGGACTGGGCCATACACGCCGTCCGGGCGATGGACGTGGTCGAGCCGATGATCGTGGACCTGTGCACCGGCTCCGGCGCCATCGCTCTGGCCATGGCGCAGGAGGTGCCGCGCTCGCGCGTGCACGCCGTCGAGCTGTCCGAGGACGCGCTGCGGTGGACCCGCAAGAACGCCGAGGGCTCCCGGGTCACCGTGCACCAGGGCGACGCCCTGAGCGCCCTGCCGGAGCTCGACGGCCAGGTCGACCTGGTCATCTCCAACCCGCCGTACATCCCGCTCACCGAGTGGGAGTACGTCGCGCCCGAGGCCCGCGACCACGACCCGGAGATGGCGCTCTTCTCCGGCGAGGACGGCCTGGACACCATCCGCGGCATCGAGCGCACCGCCCACCGGCTGCTGCGGCCCGGCGGCATCGTCGTCATCGAGCACGCCGACACCCAGGGCGGCCAGGTCCCGTGGATCTTCGCCGAGGAACGGGGCTGGGCCGACGCGGCCGACCACCCGGACCTCAACAACCGCCCCCGCTTCGCGACCGCGCGCAAGGCACTGCCGTGACCGGCGCGACGATTCCCGCCACCCCCCTGCTGCACGAGGAGGCCCGCTGATGGCCCGGCGATACGACTGCAACGACGCGACGGACCGTAAGACGGGTCTGCGTGAAGCCGCATCCGCCGTGCGCCGCGGCGAGCTCGTCGTGCTGCCCACCGACACCCTGTACGGGATCGGCGCGGACGCCTTCAGCCCGGAGGCCGTCCACGACCTGCTCGCCGCCAAGGGCCGGGGCCGCGGCATGCCCACCCCGGTGCTCATCGGCTCCCCGAACACCCTGCACGGCCTCGTCACGGACTTCTCCGAGCAGGCGTGGGAGCTCGTCGACGCCTTCTGGCCGGGCGCGCTGACGCTGGTCGCCAAGCACCAGCCGTCCCTGGCGTGGGACCTGGGGGACACCGACGGCACGGTCGCCGTCCGCATGCCCCTGCACCCCGTCGCGATCGAGCTGCTGACCGAGGTCGGCCCGATGGCGGTGTCCTCGGCCAACCTGTCCGGGCACCCGGCGCCGGAGGACTGCGACGCGGCGCGCGAGATGCTCGGGGACTCCGTGTCCGTGTACCTGGACGGCGGCCCGACGCCCGGCATCCAGCCGTCGTCGATCGTCGACGTCACCGGGAAGGTTCCCGTCCTGCTGCGGGAGGGTGCGCTCACCGCCGAGCAGCTGCGGGAGGTCGTACCCGACCTCGAGGTCGCCCCGTGAGCCCTGAGGGGCGTGGCATAGCTGGGGGAACTTTCCGCATACTCCACGTCAGCACCGGCAACGTGTGCCGCTCGCCGATCACCGAGCGGCTGACGCGGCACGCCCTGTCGCACCGGCTCGGCGGGATCGTGACCGGCGACCTCATCGTGGAGAGCGCGGGTACCTGGGGCCACGAGGGCGCCCCGATGGAGGCCAACGCGGCCGCCGTACTGGCGGACTTCGGAGCCGACGCCTCCGGCTTCACCGGGCGGGAACTGCTGGACGAGCACGTCATACGCGCCGACCTGGTCCTGACCGCCACGCGCGACCACCGGGCGCAGGTCATCTCGATGGGTCACTCGGCCGGCCTGCGGACCTTCACGCTGAAGGAATTCACCCGGCTGGTGCGGGCGATAGATCCGGCCACGCTGCCGCCGCTGGACGACGGCATGGCGGAGCGGGCACGGGCGCTGGTGCGGGCCGCCGCGGCGCTGCGGGGGTGGCTGCTGGCCCCTTCGCCGGACGCGGACGAGGTGTACGACCCGTACGGGGCGCCGATCACCTTCTTCCGCTCGATCGGCGACGAGATCAACCAGGCGCTGGACCCCGTGGTCACGGCCCTGACGGGCGTCACGGCCTCCCGCTGACGCGCTGACCTGCGGGCCGGTCGCCGGTTCCCCGCCCGGGGCCGCGCGCCTCAACGCCGGCGGGGCTGAAAGACCGGGGCTCCGCCCCGGACCCCGCGCCTCAAACGCCGGCGGGGCTGGTTGTGCCGGCAGAGCTGCAAGACCGGTGCTCCGCCCCGGACCCCGCGCCTCAAACGCCGGCGGGGCCCGATGCGCCGGCGGGGCTGGATCGGGCGGAGCCCCGGCGCCGCCGCAGGGCGCGGTGAGGGCCGCGGGCCTACAGTGGCTGGTACCCGGTACCACCTGGAGTCGCGCCATGAGCGTCATCACCCAGTCCACGGACCTGCTGCGGCAGCAGGATCCGCAGATGGCCGACGTGCTCGACGGGGAGCGCCGGCGCCAGGCCGGCAGCTTGCAGCTGATCGCCGCCGAGAACTTCACCTCCGCAGCCGTGCTCGGCGCGCTCGGGTCGCCGCTCGCCAACAAGTACGCCGAGGGGTACCCCGGCAACCGGTACCACGGCGGCTGTGAATACGCCGACCTGGCCGAGCAGATCGCCGTGGAGCGGGCCAAGGCGCTGTTCGGGGCCGAGCACGCCAACGTGCAGCCGCACTCCGGCTCCTCCGCCGTGCTGGCCGCGTACGCCGCCCTGCTGCGGCCCGGGGACACCGTGCTGGCGATGGGGCTCCTGTACGGGGGCCACCTCACCCACGGCTCGCCCGCCAACTTCTCCGGGCGCTGGTTCGACTTCGTCGGGTACGGGGTCGACGCCGAGACGGGTCTCATCGACTACGAGCAGGTGCAGGACCTCGCCCGCGCACACCGGCCCAAGGCGATCGTGTGCGGGTCCATCTCCTACCCCCGCCACCCCGAGTACTCGGCCTTCCGGGAGATCGCCGACGAGGTCGGGGCCTACCTGATCGCCGACGCGGCCCATCCGATCGGCCTGGTGGCCGGCGGGGCCGCGCCCAGTCCGGTGCCCTACGCCGACGTCGTCTGCGCGACCACGCACAAGGTGCTGCGCGGGCCGCGCGGCGGGATGGTCCTGTGCGGCGCCGAGTTCGCCGAGCGCATCGACCGGGCGGTGTTCCCCTTCACCCAGGGCGGCGCCCAGATGCACACCATCGCCGCCAAGGCCGTGGCCTTCGGCGAGGCGGCCCGGCCGGCCTTCACCACGTACGCCCACCGGGTCGTCGCCAATGCCCGGGTGATCGCGGGCGCCCTCGAAGAGCACGGGTTCACGATCACCACCGGCGGCACCGACACCCATCTGATCACCGCCGATCCGGCGCCGCTGGGCATGGACGGTCCGACCGCGCGCGGCCGGCTGGCCGCCGCCGGGATCGTGCTCGACACCTGCGCCCTCCCGTACGGGGACCAGCGGGGCGTCCGGCTGGGAACGGCCGCCGTGACCACCCAGGGGATGGGGGAGGCGGAGATGCACCGGATCGCGGCTCTGTTCGCGGCCGGGCTGCGCGGGGATGGCGCGAAGACACGTACGGAGGTCAATGAGCTGGCGCTGGAATTTCCCCCTTACGGGGAGTAAGCGGGGCAAGAGGGACGTAGTGCAACCGGGATACGGCCCCCTCGCGTCCTCGGGGGAGGGGACATCGCAGCTAATGTGTGGGGCTGAGATGGCCGGCGATACATCTGGGGCAGCCCGTGCGTGAATATCTGCTGACGCTTTGCGTCACGGTCGCGGTGACCTACCTGCTGACCGGGCCCGTGCGGAAGTTCGCGATCGCGGCCGGGGCCATGCCGGAGATCCGTGCCCGCGACGTGCACCGAGAGCCCACGCCACGGCTGGGCGGCATCGCCATGTTCGGCGGTCTGTGCGCGGGTCTGCTGGTCGCCGACCACCTGCGGAACCTGAACGGCGTCTTCGAGCTGTCGAACGAGCCGCGCGCACTGCTCTCCGGTGCGGCGCTGATCTGGCTGGTCGGCGTGCTGGACGACAAGTTCGAGATCGACGCCCTGATCAAGCTCGGCGCGCAGATGATCTCCGCCGGCGTGATGGTCATGCAGGGCCTGACGATCCTGTGGATCCCGGTGCCCTTCTTCGGCACGGTCTCGCTCACCCAGTGGCAGGGCAACCTGCTCACCGTGGCCCTCGTGGTGGTCACCATCAACGCGGTGAACTTCGTCGACGGCCTCGACGGCCTGGCCGCGGGCATGGTCTGCATCGCCGCCGCGGCGTTCTTCCTCTACTCGTACCGGATCTGGTTCGGCTACGGCATCGAGGCGGCCGCGCCGGCCACCCTCTTCGCCGCGATCCTGATGGGCATGTGCCTCGGCTTCCTGCCGCACAACATGCATCCCGCGCGGATCTTCATGGGCGACTCCGGCTCGATGCTGATCGGCCTGGTGCTCGCCGCCGCCGCCATCTCCATCACCGGCCAGGTGGACCCCGACGCCCTGGCCCTGTACGCGCAGGGCGAGCGCAACGCGACCCACGCGATGCTCCCCGTCTTCATCCCGCTGATCCTGCCCCTGACGATCATCGCGATCCCGATGGCGGACCTGATCCTGGCCATCGTGCGGCGTACGTGGAAGGGCCAGTCGCCCTTCGCGGCCGACCGCGGGCACCTGCACCACCGCCTGCTGGAGCTCGGACATTCGCACAGCCGCGCGGTCCTGATCATGTACTTCTGGTCGGGGCTGATCGCCTTCGGCACGGTGGCCTATTCGGTGCATTCCGCCACGATGTGGATCGTGGCTGCCATCGCCGCGCTGAGCGCCGTGGGTCTGATCCTGCTGCTCCTGCCGCGCTTCACCCCGCGTACCCCGCGCTGGGCGGAGGGTCTGGTTCCGCCGCGCTACCGGCACGCCGCACGGGCGGCCGAGGCCGCCGCGGAAGCGGCCGCGCTGGATGCCTCGGGCGCGGAGCCGGAGCCCGTCAGGCCGATCGCGGCGGGCGTCTCCGGCGTCAACGGAGCGACCGCCGTGGGCCCCCGTTCGCGCTTCCCCGACCGACGTAAGGCTGAATCCACCCGCTGACAGCCGCATCGTATGTCGGACATGGCGCCTCTTTACCAGACAACCCGCACGCCTATCGTGCACACACGCGCAGGGTCACTCTCATGTGTGACAGTCAGCACACCCGGCAGGTAAAGCTCTCATCAAATAGTTTGTGATACCGTTCACTAAACCCGGCGACAGAGCCGAAGGACCGTAGTGCGACGGTCCCTTGGCCCGAGGTTCTCTCTCGGACCGGGCTTACGCTCGTCCCGTACGAGTCCAGTGCCCCCACCACCACGCGGAGCAAACCGCCATGCGGTCAGATGACGTCCGACTCCTCCTGCAAGCCGCCGTACCCACGGCTGTCGCCGGCGCTCTCGCCGCCGTGATCAGCGCGTTGGTCGTCGGCGGCAAGGGCGCGGTCGGGGCCGTCGTCGCGACGCTGGTCGTGATTCTTTTCATGGGCATCGGATTCGTCGTTCTGCAGCGCACGGCGAGGTCACTCCCGCATCTTTTCCAGGCCATGGGGCTCATGCTCTACACGGCCCAGATTCTGCTGCTTTTCGTCTTTGTCGCGGCGTTCAAGAACACCACCCTGTTCAACCCCAAGGCGTTCGCGATCACGCTCGTCGCCACCACCCTGGTGTGGATCGGCGCGCAGACCCGTGCTCATATGAAGGCCAAGATTCTTTACGTCGAGCCGGACTCGGTGAAGGGCGACAAGCCCGAAAATCCGGGGCCGAAGTCGTGAAGGGTAGGGCCGGGATAAGCGAGCGTTCGAGATCCTGCTATCGTCCGGTGCCAACTGCGGCACTGCGGGCGCGGGCATCTGAGCTGACGCCTGTCCCATCGCGAGGCTCGATGCCTGACTGCCGCCCCACCATCCGATACACCAGTCCAGTGCCGAACCGCGGCTGCGCGCCGCGCCGACACAACGAGGTTGCCGTACCTATGCGCCACGCTGAAGGAGCCCTGCGGTGAGTGCTGCTGACATGACGCTCGCCTTCGAGATCAATTGTCATTTCGAAGACGGCACTGGCTGCGGCTTCCCGGGCCCGACCCTGTACTCGTTCCTGTTCCACCCGATCTTCGGTGACGCGGACAGCAACCTGTACTTCAACAAGACGATGCTGCTGGCCCTGCTGGGCTCGGTCATCATCGTCGGCTTCTTCTGGGCCGCGTTCCGGAAGCCGAAGGTCGTCCCGGGCAAGCTGCAGATGGTCGCCGAGGCGGGCTACGACTTCGTGCGCCGCGGCATCGTCTACGAGACGCTGGGCAAGAAGGAAGGCGAGAAGTACGTCCCCTTCATGGTCGCGACGTTCTTCTTCGTCTGGATGATGAACCTCTGGTCGATCGTCCCGCTCGCCCAGTTCCCGGTGACCGCGGTCATCGCGTACCCGGCCGGCCTGGCCCTCGTCATCTACATCATGTGGATGTCGGTGACCTTCAAGCGCCACGGCTTCGTCGGCGGCTTCAAGAACATCACCGGCTACGACAAGTCCCTCGGCGGGATCCTGCCGCTGGTCATGGTGATCGAGTTCTTCTCGAACGTCCTGGTCCGCCCCTTCACCCACGCGGTCCGACTGTTCGCGAACATGTTCGCCGGTCACACCCTGCTGCTGCTGTTCACCATCGCCAGCTGGTACCTGCTGAACGGGATCGGCATCGCCTACGCGGGCGTCTCGTTCGTCATGGTCATCGTGATGACCGCGTTCGAGCTCTTCATCCAGGCCGTCCAGGCCTACGTCTTCGTGCTCCTGGCCTGCAGCTTCCTGCAGGGTGCGGTCGCCGAGCACCACTGAGCGCAGCCGCTCCGCAAACCCCCAGTCGTCCGGTGGCCAACCCCCACCGGTCCGTGAAAGAGAAGGAAGAACTGGCATGTCCCAGACCCTTGCTGCCGTCACCGGTTCCCTCAGCTCCGTGGGCTACGGCCTCGCGGCCATCGGCCCCGGCGTCGGCGTCGGCATCATCTTCGGTAACGGCACCCAGGCGCTCGCCCGTCAGCCCGAAGCTGCCGGTCTGATCCGCGCCAACCAGATCCTCGGCTTCGCCTTCTGTGAGGCGCTCGCCCTCATCGGTCTGGTCATGCCGTTCGTCTACAGCTGACGAACCCCACGACTAGTCCGAATCGACGAAAGGCACTGATGTGAACCTCCTGGTTCTCGCGGCCGAGGAGCCGGGTAACCCGCTCGTCCCGCCGATCCCCGAGCTCGTCATCGGTCTGCTCGCCTTCGTCATCGTCTTCGGTTTCCTCGCGAAGAAGCTCCTCCCGAACATCAACAAGGTTCTGGAAGAGCGCCGCGAGGCCATCGAGGGCGGTATCGAGAAGGCGGAATCCGCCCAGACCGAGGCCCAGAGCGTCCTGGAGCAGTACAAGGCCCAGCTCGCCGAAGCCCGGCACGAGGCCGCGCGCCTGCGCCAGGAAGCGCTGGAGCAGGGCACTGCGCTCAAGGAAGAACTGCGCGCAGAGGGCCAGCGGCAGCGTGAGGAGATCATCGCTGCCGGTCACGCCCAGATCGCGGCGGACCGCAAGGCCGCTTCCCAGGCGCTGCGTCAGGACGTGGGCAAGCTCGCCACCGACCTGGCCGGAAAGCTCGTCGGCGAGTCCCTTGAGGACCACGCCCGGCAGAGCCGCACCATCGACCGCTTCCTCAGCGAGCTTGAGGAGAAGGCCGAGGCGGCCCGATGAACGGAGCGAGCCGCGAGGCGCTGGCCTCCGCGCGTGAGCGTCTCGACGCGCTGACGGACAACACGTCCGTCGACGCTGCGAAGCTCGCCGGTGAGCTGGCTGCCGTCACCGCGCTGCTCGACCGTGAGGTCTCGCTGCGTCGGGTCCTCACCGACCCGGCGCAGTCCGGCGAGGCCAAGGCCGAGCTGGCCGGACGGCTGCTCGGCGGCCAGGTCGGCGGGGAGACCCTCGACCTGGTGTCCGGCATGGTCCGGTCCCGCTGGTCGCAGTCCCGCGACCTGGTGGACTCGCTGGAGGAGCTGGCGGCCACCGCCGACCTCACGGCGGCCCAGCAGGGCGACGCGCTCGACAACGTCGAGGACGAGGTGTTCCGGTTCGGCCGGATCGTCTCCTCGAGCACCGAGCTGCGTTCCGCGCTGACCGACCGCGCGGCCACCGCCTCCGCCAAGAGCGAGCTGCTGCGCAGCCTGCTCGGCGGCAAGGTGAACGCCGTCACCGAGCGCCTGGTGATCCGTCTTGTCACGCACCCGCGTGGACGTAGCCTGGAAGCGGGACTCGAGTCCCTTTCCAAGCTCGCCGCCGAGCGCCGTGACCGCATGGTCGCCACCGTGACCAGCGCGGTTCCGCTCAGCGACGTGCAGAAGACGCGTCTCGGCGCGGTGCTGGCCAAGCTGTACGGCCGCCAGATGCACCTGAACCTCGACGTGGACCCCGAGGTCCTCGGCGGGATCTCGGTGCGAGTCGGCGACGAGGTCATCGACGGCACCATCGCGGACCGCCTCGCAGAGGCGTCCCGCCGCATGGCCGGCTGACCAGCCACCAATAGAACAAAGCATTCCTAGCGGCCCGGTTGGGCCGTGCAGAACTTGCAGAAGATTCCTGGGGGTCGCCCCCAGACCCCTAAGAAGCTTCAGGCCCAACAAGGAGAGCAGGGAACCCAGATGGCGGAGCTCACGATCCGGCCGGAGGAGATCCGGGACGCACTGGAGAACTTTGTCCAGTCGTACCAGCCGGACGCGGCCTCGCGCGAGGAGGTCGGAACGGTCAGCGTTGCCGGCGACGGCATCGCGAAGGTGGAGGGCCTGCCCTCCGCCATGGCGAACGAGCTGCTGAAGTTCGAGGACGGCACCCTCGGTCTCGCCCTCAACCTCGAGGAGCGCGAGATCGGTGCGGTCGTCCTCGGCGAGTTCAGCGGCATCGAGGAGGGCCAGCCGGTGCAGCGCACCGGTGAGGTGCTCTCCGTCGGCGTCGGCGAGGGTTACCTCGGCCGCGTCGTCGACCCGCTCGGCAACCCGATCGACGGTCTCGGCGAGATCGCGACCGAAGGCCGCCGCGCCCTCGAGCTGCAGGCCCCCGGCGTCATGGTCCGCAAGTCGGTCCACGAGCCGATGCAGACCGGCTACAAGGCCATCGACGCGATGGTCCCCGTCGGCCGTGGCCAGCGTCAGCTGATCATCGGCGACCGTCAGACGGGTAAGACCGCCCTGGCCGTCGACACGATCATCAACCAGCGCGACAACTGGCGCTCGGGCGACGTGAACAAGCAGGTTCGCTGCATCTACGTCGCCATCGGCCAGAAGGGCTCGACCATCGCGTCCGTTCGCGGCGCGCTGGAAGACGCGGGCGCGCTCGAGTACACGACGATCGTCGCCGCCCCGGCGTCCGACCCGGCCGGCTTCAAGTACCTGGCGCCGTACACCGGTTCCGCCATCGGCCAGCACTGGATGTACGCCGGCAAGCACGTCCTGATCATCTTCGACGACCTGTCGAAGCAGGCCGACGCCTACCGCGCCGTGTCGCTGCTGCTGCGCCGCCCGCCGGGCCGCGAGGCCTACCCGGGTGACGTCTTCTACCTGCACTCCCGTCTGCTGGAGCGCTGCGCGAAGCTGTCCGACGAGATGGGTGCCGGTTCGATGACCGGTCTGCCGATCGTCGAGACCAAGGCGAACGACGTGTCGGCGTTCATCCCGACCAACGTCATCTCCATCACCGACGGCCAGTGCTTCCTGGAGTCCGACCTGTTCAACGCGGGCCAGCGCCCGGCGCTGAACGTCGGTATCTCGGTCTCCCGCGTCGGTGGCTCCGCCCAGCACAAGGCCATGAAGCAGGTTTCCGGCCGTCTGCGCCTGGACCTCGCCCAGTACCGTGAGCTGGAGGCGTTCGCCGCCTTCGGTTCCGACCTGGACGCCGCGTCGAAGGCTTCGCTGGAGCGCGGCAAGCGTCTGGTCGAGCTGCTGAAGCAGGGCCAGTACCAGCCGATGCCCGTCGAGGAGCAGGTCGTCTCCGTCTGGGCCGGCACCACCGGCAAGATGGACGACGTTCCGGTCGCCGACATCCGTCGCTTCGAGTCGGAGCTGCTGGAGCACCTGCGCCGCGAGCGCAAGGACCTCCTCACCTCCATCGCCGACGGCGGCAAGATGTCGGACGACACCCTGTCCTCCATCGCGGACGCCATCACCGGCTTCAAGCGGCAGTTCGAGACCTCGGACGGCAAGCTCCTGGGCGAGGACGCACCGGCCGTCAACGTCTCCAAGTGACGACGGAAGGGACCTGACTCATGGGAGCGCAGCTCCGGGTCTACAAGCGTCGCATCCGTGCCATCACGGCGACCAAGAAGATCACCAAGGCGATGGAGATGATCGCCGCCTCGCGCATCGTCAAGGCGCAGCGCAAGGTGGCGGCGTCGATGCCGTACGCGACCGAGCTCACCCGTGCGGTGACCGCGGTGGCGACCGGTTCGAACACCAAGCACGCCCTGACGACCGAGGTCGAGCAGCCGACCCGTGCCGCGATCCTGCTCATCACGAGCGACCGCGGTCTGGCCGGCGGCTACTCCTCGAACGCCATCAAGCAGGCGGAGCGGCTCACCGAGCGGCTGCGCGCTGAGGGCAAGGAGGTCGACACGTACATCGTCGGCCGCAAGGGTGTCGCCTACTTCGGGTTCCGCGAGCGCAAGGTCGCGGATTCGTGGACCGGCTTCACCGACAGCCCGGCCTACGCCGACGCCAAGCGCGTCGCCGGACCGCTGATCGAGGCCATCCAGCTGGACACGGCCGAGGGCGGCGTCGACGAGCTGCACGTCGTCTACACGGAATTCGTGTCGATGATGACGCAGAACGCGGTCGACGGCCGGATGCTGCCGCTCAGCCTCGACAAGGCAGAGGAGGAGACCGGCGCGAAGGGCGAGATCCTTCCGCTGTTCGACTTCGAGCCGTCGGCGGAGGACGTCCTCGACGCCCTTCTGCCGCGCTACGTCGAGAGCCGCATCTACAACGCACTGCTGCAGTCGGCCGCTTCCGAGCACGCCGCCCGCCGCCGCGCGATGAAGTCGGCGACCGACAACGCCGGAGACCTCATCAAGAGCCTCTCCCGGCTTGCCAACGCGGCCCGCCAGGCCGAAATCACCCAGGAAATCAGCGAGATCGTCGGTGGCGCGAGCGCCATGGCTGACGCGACCGCGGGGAGTGACAAGTAATGACGACCACTGTTGAGACGGCCGCCGCCACGGGCCGCGTCGCCCGGGTCATCGGCCCGGTCGTCGACGTGGAGTTCCCCGTCGACGCCATGCCCGAGATCTACAACGCCCTCAAGGTCCAGGTCGCCGACCCGGCCGAGGACGGCAAGCTCAAGACCCTGACCCTCGAGGTCGCGCAGCACCTGGGTGACGGCGTCGTCCGCACCATCTCGATGCAGCCGACCGACGGTCTGGTCCGCCAGGCCCCGGTGATCGACACGGGCGAGGGCATCACCGTCCCCGTCGGTGACTTCACCAAGGGCAAGGTGTTCAACACCCTCGGTGAGGTGCTGAACTACCCGGAGGAGAACGCCAACGTCACCGAGCGCTGGCCGATCCACCGCAAGGCCCCTCGCTTCGACGAGCTCGAGTCGAAGACCGAGATGTTCGAGACCGGCGTCAAGGTCATCGACCTTCTCACCCCGTACGTCAAGGGTGGAAAGATCGGTCTGTTCGGTGGTGCCGGTGTCGGCAAGACCGTTCTGATCCAGGAAATGATCTACCGCGTCGCCAACAACCACGACGGTGTGTCGGTCTTCGCGGGCGTCGGTGAGCGTACCCGTGAGGGCAACGACCTCATCGAGGAAATGGCCGACTCGGGCGTCATCGACAAGACGGCGCTTGTCTTCGGCCAGATGGACGAGCCCCCGGGCACCCGTCTTCGCGTCGCGCTTGCCGGTCTGACCATGGCGGAGTACTTCCGCGATGTGCAGAAGCAGGACGTGCTCTTCTTCATCGACAACATCTTCCGTTACACCCAGGCCGGTTCCGAGGTCTCCACGCTGCTCGGCCGCATGCCGTCCGCAGTGGGTTACCAGCCGAACCTCGCTGACGAGATGGGTCTGCTGCAGGAGCGCATCACCTCGACCCGTGGTCACTCGATCACCTCGATGCAGGCGATCTACGTCCCCGCGGACGACCTGACCGACCCGGCGCCGGCGACCACCTTCGCCCACCTCGACGCGACGACGGTTCTTTCCCGTCCGATCTCCGAGAAGGGCATCTACCCGGCCGTGGACCCGCTGGACTCGACGTCCCGCATCCTCGACCCGCGGTACATCGCGGCGGACCACTACGCCACGGCGATGCGCGTCAAGGGGATCCTCCAGAAGTACAAGGACCTCCAGGACATCATCGCGATCCTCGGTATCGACGAGCTGGGCGAGGAGGACAAGCTCGTTGTCCACCGTGCCCGTCGCGTCGAGCGCTTCCTGTCGCAGAACACCCACGTGGCGAAGCAGTTCACCGGTGTGGACGGGTCGGACGTTCCGCTGGAGGAGTCGATCACCGCGTTCAACGCGATCTGCGACGGTGACTACGACCACTTCCCCGAGCAGGCGTTCTTCCTGTGCGGTGGCATCGAGGACCTGAAGGCCAACGCCAAGGAGCTGGGCGTCTCCTGATCCGGCGCGCTCCTCACGGAGCGCATCCGGTTCGCACGTTCTGAGGAGAGGGGCGGGTGTGTCCCGTCCCTCTCCCCACGCCCATTAGAATTTGACCCAACACCCGGCCGACCCGCCGGGTGGTGACCCGAGGAGCCACCTTGGCTGCTGAGCTGCACGTCGAGCTGGTCGCGGCGGACCGCAATGTCTGGTCCGGCGAGGCCACCCTTGTTGTCGCCCGCACCACGTCCGGCGACATCGGCGTCATGCCCGGTCACCAGCCGCTTCTCGGTGTGCTGGAATCGGGCCCTGTGACCATCCGCACCAGCGAGGGCAGCACTGTCGTCGCCGCGGTGCACGGCGGTTTCATCTCGTTCGCGGACGACAAGCTGTCCCTGCTGGCCGAGATCGCCGAGCTCGCGGACGAGATTGACGTCCAGCGTGCGGAGCGGGCACTGGAGCGCGCGAAGGCGGAGGCGGATGCCGCCGCCGAGCGTCGCGCTGATGTCCGGCTGCGCGCCGTAACGGGCTGAACGCCCGTCGGAGTTTGAACCGCTGAGCACCGGGGGGCGACCGCCGGGGCTCGGCAGACCTCAGCCGCGGTCCGTTCTGGAATTTTCCAGACCGGGTCGCGGCTGTGGCGATGCAGGTCTGTTTTTTTCTCATGCGTATTCGATGAGCGAGGAGGTCGGTGAAGATGCTCCTCGCTCTGCTTGTGAGCGGCCTGGTCGTAGCCCTGGTGGTGATCGGGTTGTTTGTCTTCGGACTGCGCCGCAGGCTCATCCAGCGGTCCGGCGGGACCTTCGACTGCAGCATGCGCTGGGGCGTGGCCGACAAGCCCGACGTCTCCGGCAAGGGCTGGGTGTACGGGGTCGCGCGCTACAGCGGTGACCGGATCGAGTGGTTCCGGGTGTTCTCGTACTCCCACCGGCCGCGCCGGCTGCTGGAGCGTTCCTCCATCGAGGTCGTCGCCCGCCGCGCCCCTGAGGGCGAGGAGGAGCTGGCCCTGCTCTCCGACGCCGTCGTGCTCGGCTGTGTCCACCGCGGGACCCGCCTGGAGCTGGCGATGAGCGAGGACGCGCTGACCGGCTTCCTGGCCTGGCTGGAGGCGGCGCCTCCCGGGCAGAGGGTGAACGTGGCCTGACGTCTTTCAGACGTGAAGAAGCCGGGGAGACGGGGGCGGACCCGTCTCCCCGGCTTCCGTCTTGCTACTGCAGCCCGGTGTGGATCGCGTTCGCGAGCTCACCGTTGCCGGTGTCGCCGCTGAACTCCCAGAAGAAGGCTCCCTTGAGGCCCTGCTGCTTGGCCCAGGTCATCTTCCCGGCGATGGTCGCGGGGGTGTCGTAGCTCCACCAGTTGCCGCCGCACTTGGCGTAGGCCGTGCCGGCGACGGTGCCGGTGGCCGGGCAGCTGGTCTTGAGCACCTTGTAGTCCTCGATGCCCTGCTCGTACGTGCCCGGAGCCGGTCCGGTGGCGGTGCCGCCGGGTGCCGCCTGCGTGACGCCGGTCCAGCCGCGGCCGTAGAAGCCGATGCCGAGGTTGAGCTTGGCGCCGGGGACGCCCTTGGCCTTGAGCTTGGCGATGGCGTCGGCCGAGTTGAAGCCGGCCTGCGGGATGCCCGCGTACGAGGTGAGCGGGGAGTGCGGGGCCGTCGGGCCCTGCGCCGCCCAGGCGCCGAAGAAGTCGTACGTCATCACGTTGTAGAAGTCGACGTACTGCGCGGCGCCGCCGTAGTCGGCCGCGTCGATCTTGCCGCCGCTGGAGGCGTCGGCGGTGATGGCTGCGGTGACCAGGTTGTTCGCGCCGAACTTGGCGCGCGTCGCCTGCATCAGGTTCTTGAAGGCGGCGGCGCCGCTGGTGTCACAGGACAGACCGCAGGCGTTCGGGTACTCCCAGTCCAGGTCGATCCCGTCGAAGACGTCGGCCCAGCGCGGGTCCTCGACCAGGTTGTAGCAGGACTGGGCGAAGGCGGTCGGGTTGGCCGCGGCCTGCGGGAATCCGCCGGACCAGGTCCAGCCGCCGAAGGACCACAGGATCTTGATGTGGGGATAGGCTTTCTTCAGCTTGCGCAGCTGGTTGAAGTTGCCGCGCAGCGGCTGGTCCCAGGTGTCGGCGACGCCGTCGACGCTCTGGTCGGCGGTGTAGGCCTTGTCGTAGTCGGCGTAGGCGTCACCGATGGTGCACTGGCCGTTCTGGACGTTGCCGAAGGCGTAGTTGATGTGGGTGATCTTGCCCGCCGTACCCGAGGTGACCAGGTTCTTCACGTGGTAGTTGCGCCCGTAGACGCCCCACTCGGTGAAGTAGCCGAGCTTGACCTTGCCGCCCGGGTCCGGGGGAATGACGCCGCCGGTGGTCGTCACCGAGAGCGTGCCGGAGGAGGCGCCGGTCTGGTCGGCGGTGTCACGGGCGGTGACGCTGTACGTGTACGTGGTGCCCTTGGTCAGGCCCGAGTCCGCGTAGCCGGTGCCGGTGACGGTGGCGATCTTGGCGGAGCCGCGGTAGACGTCGTAGTTCTTGACGCCCTTGTCGTCGGTGGCGGGGGACCAGCTCAGGGTGAGCGAGGTGTCGGCGACGTTGGTCGCGGCGGGGGTGCCGGGAGCCGTGGGGGGAGTGTCGCCGGGCTGGGTGCCGTCGCAGGAGACGCCGTTGATCTTGCAGCCGCCGGGGGCGCCGGAGCCGGCGCCGTTGAAGCCGAAGCCGGCGCTCGCGCCGGGGGCGAGGGTGCCGTTCCAGCCGACGTTCTTGGCCGTCCAGTGGGTGCCCGAGCCGGTGACGGTGGCGTCCCAGGCCGAGGTGACCGAGGTGCCGGCCGGGTAGTCCCACTCCACGGTCCAGCTGGTGAGGGTGGTGGTGCCGGTGTTCTTCACCACCCACTTGCCCTCGAAGCCGGTGCCCCAGTCGGAGACCTTGGTGTACGTCGCCGTCGCGGAGGCGGCTGCCTGGGCCGGCCCGGCCAGGGCGACGAGTCCGCTGACGGGCAGGGCGAGGGCGGCCACGACGGCCGCGACTCTGCTGAAGAACCGGGTGCGCCTGGTGCGGGGTGGGGATGCTGTGCTCAAGGGTGATCCTCCGTAGGTCCGTCTCGGTCGTGGGGGACCTCGACATGGGCGTGGGACCTGCGCCGCCCGTGAGCACGCTTTGTCATGGCGCGCTCACCACAGTGTTGCGGCGAGCGTAGAAAGGTCTGGACCAACCGTCAAGAGGTCCAGACCGGTACGCGCCGTGCCGACCGGGGTCGGAGCTATATCCCCAACTCCTGTGCCAGTACGGCGGCTTGGAGCCGACTGCGGAGATCCAGTTTCCCGAGCAGGCGGCTGACGTGCGTCTTCGCCGTCGCCTCCGCCATCTCCAGCCGCACGGCGATCTCCGCGTTCGACAGGCCCTCGCCCAGCGCGCTCAGCACCTCCCGCTCCCGCGGGGTCAGCGAGGCCACCGCCGCGGCCGTCTCCGGCGCCGGGGTGGCCCGGGCCGGCCGGGGAGCCGCGAACTCGGCGATCAGCCGCCGGGTCACCGCCGGGGCGATCAGGCCCTCCCCGCGCGCGACCGTCCGTACCGCCTCGATCAGCTCCGCCGCGTCCGCGTTCTTCAGGAGGAAGCCCGCGGCCCCCGCGCGCAGCGCCCCGAAGACGTACTCGTCGAGGTCGAAGGTCGTCAGCACCAGGACATCGGCCAGGCCCTCCGCGACCACCTCGCGCGTCGCGGACACCCCGTCCAGCCTGGGCATCTGCACATCCATGAGGACGAGGTCCGGCCGCAGCTCCCGGGCCAGGCGCACCGCCTCCTCCCCGTCGCCGGCCTCGCCCACCACCTCGATGTCCCCCGCGCTGCGCAGGATGAGCACCAGCCCGGCCCGCACCGCGCCCTGATCCTCCGCCACCACCACCCGGATGGTCATGCCTCCACCGCCTTCTCCTCCGCGGGCAGTGTCGCCCGCACCTGCCACACCGCGCCGGACCGGCCCGCCGTGAACTCTCCGCCCAGCAGCTCCGTCCGCTCCCGCATGCCGATCAGCCCGGCCCCGGAGCCGGGCGCGCGGGGGCCCGGCCGGTCCCCGTAGGGCGAGTCCACCCCCACGGTCAGCAGCCCGTCCGTGTGCGCCACGCGGATCGTGACCGTCCCCGGGGCGGCGTGCTTGAGCGCATTGGTCAGCGACTCCTGGACGATCCGGTACGCCGCCAGCTCCACCGGGGCCGCCGTCTGCTCCCCGGGCGGCCGCTCGTCATGGAGCACGAAATCCAGTCCGCTCGCCGAACCGTTGGTCTTCGCCTGTCCGACCAGGGCGTCCAGACCGTCCAGCGAGGGCACGGCGACCGCTTCCTGTTCCGCTCCGGCCTCCCGCAGCAGCCCGATCAGGCGGCGCATCTCGGCCAGGCCCTGCACGCTGTTCTCGCGGATCACCCCGAGTGCCTCGCGGCTGGTGGCGGCCGTGTCGATGGAGAGCGCGGCGGTGGAGTGGATCGCGATGGCGGACAGGTGGTTGGCCACCATGTCGTGCAGCTCGCGGGCCATCCGCGCGCGTTCGGCGACCACGGCCTGGCTGCGGTCCATTTCGGCCAGCAGCGCGGTCTGCTCGGCGCGCAGCCGGGCGGCCACGGCGGCCTCGCGGTGGTTGCGCAGCGTGGCGCCGGTCAGCGCCGGGGCGAAGCTCACGATGCCGGTGACCACGCCGATCAGCAGGGCCTGCGGGGTGCGCAACCAGGCCACCGAGGCGATGGTGACGACGACGGTGATCAGCCCGGTGCTGACCGGGAGCCGGCGGGCCATGGACGGTTTCCCGTACACGACGGCCGCGTACATGAGGTCGGTGAAGATCACGACGGTGGCGAGGCTGCCGACCGTGAACTGGTCGGCGATCACCCCGAGGGTGCCGACGGCGAGGGTCACCGACGGCTTGGTGCGGCGCAGCAGCTCCATCGAACCGAGGGCCACGAGGGGCACCAGGGCGGCCCAGTCCGGCAGGAAGTGCCGGCTGCCGTTGCTGTAGACCCCGAGCGACCAGAACACCAGGCCCACGAGCACGCTGAACACGGCCAGCAGGACGTCGTCGCGGTGGGGGCGCAGGCTCTTCGTGGTCACGGTCCCATCCAACAGGGTGTCCGGGCCGCGCACGTCGGAGCAGGGGCCGACGTGCGGCTACATCGAAGGATGCAGGCACACGTCGTCAGCGGCGACGACGCGACCGGCCCGGCGGGACGGGAGCCTGGGAGGGAACCGGAAACCTAGCGGACGGAGAGTCCCGTGATCGTCGCGCTGATCATCGCTTGTGAGGTCGGCTTCTGGGTGCTGCTGGCGGCCGGCCTGGCCCTGCGCTACCTGGCGCGGATGCCCAGGCTGGGGGCGGCGGTCCTGCTGTGCGAGCCGCTGATGGAACTGGCTCTGCTGGTGGTCACCACGCTCGACCTCAAGAACGGCGCCGAGCCGGACTGGAAGCACGGTGTGGCCGCGCTCTACATCGGCTACACCGTCGGCTACGGCCACTACACGATCAAGTGGCTCGACGGGCACGCCGCGCACCGGCTGGCCGGGGGGCCCAAGCCGGCCGGCGCCGGGTATGGGAAGGCGCGGGCCGTGCACGAGTGGAAGCTGTGGGTCCGTACCGTCGTCGCCGCCGCGGTCGCCCTCGGCCTGCTCCAGGCGGCCATCTGGTACGTCGGCGACGCGGGCGACGTCAGCTCGCTCGAGGCCTGGCGGTTCGGCGCCCTGCGGGCGGTCGGCATCCACGCCCTGGTCGCCGTCGCCTACACGATCTGGCCGAAAAAGGCCCCCGCGGGCGTCGAGGAGCGGCCCGTAATGGCGAAGACCGAGCGATAGCGGTACGCGGGGCCTCGGGGGGGCGGCCCCGCGTGGCGGACGGCGGCGCCCCGCGCGCTACCGTTCGCCGCCCGGCACCCACAGCACGTCCCCGACCTCCTTGTTGGCCACCCGGGCCAGGATGAACAGCAGGTCGGAGAGGCGGTTCAGATAGGTGGCGGTGAGCGGGTTCATCACCTCGCCGTGCACCTCCAGCGCCGCCCACGTCGAGCGCTCGGCGCGCCGGACCACCGTGCAGGCCTGGTGCAGCAGGGCCGCGCCGGGGGTGCCGCCGGGCAGGATGAAGCTGCGCAGCTTCTCCACCTGCTCCAGGAAGTGGTCGCAGTCCGCCTCCAGCTTGTCGACGTAGAACTGCTCCACCCGCAGCGGCGGGTACTCCGGCTTCTCGACCACCGGGGTGCACAGGTCCGCGCCCACGTCGAACAGGTCGTTCTGCACGCGGACCAGGACCTTCACGACCTCCGCAGGGAGCCCGCCGAGCGCGACGGCCGTCCCGATGGCCGCGTTGGCCTCGTTGGCGTCGGCGTAGGCGGAGATCCGCAGGTCGGTCTTGGCCGTGCGGCTCATGTCGCCGAGGGCGGTCGTGCCCGAGTCGCCGGTACGGGTGTAGATGCGCGTGAGGTTCACCATGCGGCCAGCGTAGACGGACCGCCCCCGGCCCCGGCGAGCCGGAGGACGGGTGAACTGGAGGGCCAGGCAGGGGTGCTGGGCCGTACCGGTGTGATGTCCGTCATCTGAGACGTGACGCGTGTTACTTCGCGGTCACAGCGCACCGCCCGGGCGCTAGTCTCCGCCGGAGTGGCTACGAGACCGTGCCGTATTGAGACCGGTCATTTGAAGAACGTGGGGTGTGCAGTGGCTGGGAAGCTCGCCGTCATCGGTGCCGGACTGATGGGTTCCGGGATCGCTCAGGTCTCCGCTCAGGCGGGTTGGGACGTCGTGCTGCGCGATGTCACCGACGCCGCGCTGACCCGTGGCACGGACGGGATCAAGGCCTCGTACGACAAGTTCGTCTCCAAGGGGAAGATGACGGCCGAGGACGCCGAGGCGGCGCTCGCGCGCATCACGACGACCACCGACCTCGACGCGGTGGCCGACGTGGACATCGTCGTGGAGGCCGTCTTCGAGAAGATCGAGATCAAGCACGAGATCTTCCGCGCCCTCGACAAGATCGTGCGCGAGGACGCCATCCTCGCCTCCAACACCTCCGCCATCCCGATCACCAAGATCGCGGCCGCGACGGAGCGTCCGGAGCGGGTCGTCGGCGCGCACTTCTTCTCGCCCGTCCCGATGATGCAGCTGTGCGAGCTCGTGCGCGGCTACAAGACGAGCGACGAAACCCTCGCCACCACGCGGGCGTTCGCCGAGTCCGTCGGCAAGACCTGCATCGTCGTGAACCGCGACGTCGCCGGTTTCGTGACGACCCGTCTGATCTCCGCGCTGGTCGTCGAGGCCGCCAAGCTCTACGAGTCGGGCGTGGCCTCCGCCGAGGACATCGACATCGCCTGCAAGCTGGGCTTCGGGCACGCGATGGGGCCGCTGGCCACCGCCGACCTCACGGGCGTCGACATCCTGCTCCACGCCACCAGCAACATCTACACCGAGTCGCAGGACGAGAAGTTCGCGCCGCCGGAGCTGATGCGCCGGATGGTGGACGCGGGCGACATCGGCCGCAAGAGCGGGCAGGGCTTCTACAAGCACTGAGGCCCGGGCCGACCGTCGAGCGCCGCCGTTCGAATATCGGTTCACCCCTCAGGGTGAATTAGGTATCGGTTCGCTCACGGTCGGCAACTTCCCTGCCCGTGGGGCAGTCAGTTCAAGTGAGAGTTGCCGACCACGGACCAGTCGGACCATACGTACGCAGTACTGCACTGCCGGGAGTACACATGCACATCAGGGGCGACCACGCCGAACTCGCTGTCGGGGGCCGCCTCGACGTGCGCAGCGCGGCGGACGCCCGTACGGCCCTCCACACCGCGCTCGACGACGGCCACGGCGACCTCGTGCTCGACCTCACCGGGCTCGACTCCTGGGACGCCACCGGCCTCGGCGTGATCATGGGCGCGCACCGGCGGGCCGGCCGGACCGGCCGGCGCCTCGTCCTGCGCGGCGTGCCGCCGCAGATGCAGCGGCTGCTCGTCGCGACCCGGCTGCACCGGATCCTCGCGATCGAGGGCGGCCTGGAAGCCGAGTCCCTGCCCCGCGTCTGAACGGGCAAGCCGCTGACCTTTGCATTTCCTGCGGAAACGTAACGGTCCGGTGGTGATCGCACCCCTGCGGTTTCCCGCACGACCGGCCACGGTCTAGGGTTCGGGCGGAAACCGGACCAGGAGCGACCGCGGGTGCGCCGAGGCCGGGCGGTACGACGGCGAGGCGCGCGGCCCGCGATCGGGGGACTGGATCATGGACCGAATACAGGGGCAGACCGAGCACGACGGGCAGCCCGCAGGCGGCTCCGCGCCGCCCGTGCCCGGATCCGGGCAGGCTCCGGCCCCGTCCGGTGCGACCGCTGCGCCCACTCGGCCCACCGCGACCGCCGCACCCGCGGCACACGGGCCCGCGCGCGTCGTCACCCTGACCGCGGGCGACTTCACCCTCACCGTCAACCCGGTCGACGGCAGCGAGATCGAGCCGCTCCGCCCCGGCACCGAGCGGAGCCGCCCCGCCAAACGCGACGCGGTCGCCCGTACCGCCGGGGACACCGCCGCACGGCCGTCCGCCCTGCCGGGCCCCGCCGTCCCCGCACGGCCGCTGCTCGCCCGTGAGGAGGAGCAGGAGCGCCTCGTCCGCCTGCTGGCCCGGGGGCGGTCCGTACGGCTGACCGGACCTTCCGGATCCGGTCGCAGCGTGCTGCTCGACGCGGTTGCCGTCCGGTGCGCGGGCCTCGCGCCCGACGGCGTCGTACGGCTCTCCGGATACGGGCACCAGCAGCCCTCGGAACTCCTCCAGACGCTCTACGCGACCGTGTACGAGGCTCCGGGGGAGCGGCCCGAGCGCGACGAGCTGCTCGCCCGCGTCCGGGACATCGGCGCCGTCGTCCTCCTCGACGACATGGAGATGGGCGGCGCCGCACTCGACGAGCTGCTGCGCGCCACCCCCGAATGCGCCTACCTGCTCGCCGCGACCCCCGACACGCGCTCCCCCTCCGACGACTCGCACATCGAGGAGGTCTTCCTCGGCGGGCTGGGCAAGACCGACTGCGTCGATCTCCTCGAAGCGGGCCTCGGACGGCCGCTGACGGACGAGGAGACCGCCTGGGCGGGAGACCTGCGCTTCGCCTCCGAGGGGCTGCCGCTGCGCTTCGTCCAGGCCGCCGCGCTGCTGCGGCAGCGGGACGAGCTCAACCACGCCGCCGAGGACGACGACGAGGAGGAGCCCGGCGTCTTCGACGAGCGCCCGCGCGACCCCGCGCAGGTGCCGCTGCCGACGCTGGCCGAGGGCGCGGCCCCGGCCGAGCTGCTGGCCTCGCGGGTCAGCGAGTCGGCGCGCGCCGCCCTGCGGATCGCCTGCGCGCTCGGCGGGGAGCTGCCGCACCACGCGCACCTGCCGGCGCTGGTGGGGGACACCCACGCCGATACGGCGGTGCCCGAGCTGCTGGCCTGCGGGCTGCTGACGCCCGTCGGGACGCGCTACCGGCTGGCCGCCGGCGTCGCACGACAGCTGGAGGAGGCCGGGTACGGGGACACCGCGGCCGAAGAGGCCCGTACGGCCGCCCGGCACTACGCCTGGTGGACCGGACACGCCTCGGTGACCCTGGAGCGGGTCGCGGCCGAGGCGGACGCGGTCCTCGCGGCGCTGGCCGGTGCCGACGTGGTGGCGGCGGTGCTGCTGGCACGGACGGCGGCCCCGGCGTTCGCGGGCTCGCTGCACTGGGAGGCGTGGGAGCGGGTGCTGCGCTCCGGGGCGGAGGCCGCGCGCAAGGCGGGAGAGGTCGCCGAGCAGGCGTACTTCCACCACGAGCTCGGCGTGCTGGCCCTGTGCGAGGGGCGCCTGGACCGGGCGCGGGCCGAGCTGGAGACCTCGATCGGGCTGCGGGGCGCGCTGGCGGACAAGCGGGGCACGGTGGCCGGACGGCGCGCGCTGGCGTTGGTCGTGGACCGGGAGGCGGCGGAGGCGGCTCCGTCGCCTCCGCTGAGGCTGGAGGCGCCGGCGGCCCTGGCGGCGGCTTCGGAGGCGGTGACGGTGGCGACCCCGTCCGCCCCGGCGGTCTCGCCGGCCCCTGCGGCCCCGGCCGTGAAACGGCCGACCCCGTCCCTCGCGCCGACCCCGTCCACCCGCGTCGCCCCCGTGGTGAGGCCCGTCTCCGCCGAGGCGGTGACGCGGATGACCCCGGTGGTGCCGGTGTCCCGGAGCTCGGAGCCGCCCACGACGCTGTCGGAGGTGTTCGAGGACGCCTTCCCGCTGTCGCCGAAGCCGGCCGCGCCCGCCGCCCTCCCGAAGCCGGCGCCCGCGCCGGCCAAGGATGCGGGCCGGCGCCGGCTGGTGCTGCTGGCCGGCGCGGGAGCGCTGACGGTGGTGGCCCTGGGCACGGTCGTGGCCCTGGCGCTGGGCTCCTCGGACGACGCGCCGCCGGCGCAGGTCCCGGCGGTCTCCCTGACCCCGACGGCCGTGGTCCCGCCGACCGTGCCGGGGCCCAGCGTGAACGACCCTGCACAGCCGCCGGCCTCGGCCCCGTCGTCGGAGGCCGCGCAGCCGGGACAGAGCGCCGCCGCCCCGACCCCCGGCCGCACGCCGGGCCGGACCCCGTCCCGCCGTCCGTCCCCGACGCCGCCGAACTCCCCGCCGCCGTCGTCGTCCGTTTCGCCCCCGCCGACGAGCGCGGGGCCGTCTCCGACGCCGACCGAGACCGCCGTGCCGTCGCCGACGGCCACCCAGGCGGTCACGGCCACCGCGGCCTCCCCGCCCACGGGCCCGTGAACGCCGACGGCTCCGTCCTTCGGGACGGAGCCGTTGCGTCAGTGGGCGGTCGGGCGGACAGTCGGGCTGGGCGGGGGATCAGAACAGGCGGAGCTTGTCGTCCTCGATGCCGCGCATCGCGTCGTAGTCCAGGAACACGCAGTCCATCCCGCGGTCCGTCGCCAGGACCTTGGCCTGCGGCTTGATCTCCTGGGCGGCGAAGATGCCCCGGACCGGCGCCAGGTGCGGGTCGCGGTTGAGGAGTTCCAGGTAGCGGGTCAGCTGCTCGACGCCGTCGATCTCGCCGCGCCGCTTGATCTCCACGGCCACCGTCGCGCCGGAGGCGTCCCGGCACAGGATGTCCACGGGACCGATCGCCGTCATGTACTCGCGCCGGATCAGGGTGTAGCCCTCGCCCAGCGTTTCGATGCGGTCCGCGAGGAGTTCCTGCAGGTGTGCCTCGACGCCGTCCTTGATGAGTCCCGGGTCGGTGCCGAGCTCGTGGGAGGAGTCGTGCAGGACTTCCTCCATGGTGATGATGAGCTTCTCGCCCGCCTTGTTGATGACCGTCCACACCCCGGAGTCATCACCGCTCCCCTCTTTGAGGGTGCACGGGGGCGACATCCAGTTGAGCGGTTTGTACGCCCGGTCGTCCGCGTGGATCGAGACACTGCCGTCGGCCTTCACGAGGATCAGACGGGGTGCCGAGGGCAGATGGGCGGTGAGCCGGCCCGCGTAGTCAACGGAGCAGCGGGCAATGACGAGACGCATGGTCGGCAACGCTACTCGACCGACGGGCCTCCACGCGATTCGCCCCTGAAAGCCCCCTTCGCGGATGGCGCGTTGTATGCGCATTCTCCTGGTGCGCCACCCATGGGGCGCCTACCGTGGTGAGCGGGAGGTGGCGGAGCGTGCACTCTGCGTCGCGACCTCCTTCCCTGCCCGTAAGACTCCGGCAACCCAATCGGCCGGGGTCGCGAGAGGAGAACCCATGTCGCTCGACGTCTCACCGGCCCTACTCGAACAGGCCGAGCGAGGCGAGGTCGACGAAGCCGCTTTCGTCGACTGCGTCCGGACCTCCCTGCCCTATGCATGGGAGATGATCAGCTCGCTGGTGGCCCAGCTGAAGGTGGACGGCGGACAGTTCGCCGACAACCAGACGCCGCCGCCCGACGAGCAGGCGCGGGGGCAGCTGCTGCGTGCCCTCGCGAGTGACGCGATACGGGGTGCCCTGCAGCGGCACTTCGGAGTGCGCCTGGCTTTCCAGAACTGTCACCGGGTTGCGGTGTTCCCGCTGGACCCCTCGGTGGACGACCGGCTGGCCAAGTTCACTTCGATCCGCGGTCAGCTGCTCAACCAGTCGCCGGAGCTCCGGGACTGCTGAGCGGGTCCGGTAGGTCTCAGCCGAGGCGGGGCAGGACCTCGACGCCGAGTCGTCGTACGTTCTCCTCCGTCGCGGCGAGATCGCCGGAGCCTTCCGTCAGGAGGGCGAAGCGCGTGATGCCCGTCCGTGCGGACGTGGCCGCCAGCCGGTCCGCCGCCACCTCCGGGGTGCCCACCGGGTGCAGGTCGCACAGCAGTTCCGTGTACGCGACCGGATCCCGCATCGCGCGCACGCGTCCGTCCACCGTCACGTGCGCGTCCAAGCCCTGCTTGAGCCAGCCCGGCAACGCCTTGAGCAGGGTCTCGCGGGCGTCCGCCGTGCGGTCCGCGAGCTGGCACACCCCGGCGGAGACGTGCCCCGCGTCCGCCACCTGATCCCGCGAGTGGCCCGCCGCCAGCGCCGTGCTGCGCCACAGCTCGACCATCTCCGCCTTGGTCTCGTCCCCGCAGTGCATGCCGAGGAGCATCGGCAGCCCCCGCTGCGCGGCCAGCCGTACCGACGCGGGAGAGGTGCACGCCACGATGACCTCCGGCCCCGCGCCGTCCCCGTCCAGGGCCTCCGACGGCCGCGGTACGACGGCCACCTCGCGGAAGCCGTACCGCTCGCCGGCGGCTCCCACCCTCGCCTCCGTCAGCCAGCGCCGCAGCAGGTCGAGGGCCTCCGGGAAGCCGTTCTCGTAACTGTCCAGGCCGCCCCCGAACACCTCCAGGTCGACCCACGGCCCGCCGCGGCCCACCCCGAGGGTGAAGCGGCCGCCCGAGGTCAGGTGCAGCAGGGCCGCCTGCTCCCCGAGAGCCACCGGGTGCGTGCTCGGCAGCACGCTCACCGCCGTGCCCACGCGCAGCCGCCGGGTCCGGCCGAGCAGGAGGGCCGCCAGGGCCACCGCCGAGGGGCAGACCCCGTACGGGACGAAGTGGTGCTCGGCCAGCCAGACCGAGTCCAGCCCGGCCTCCTCGGCCACTTCGGCGGTCCGCACCGCCCGGTGCAGTGCCTCTCCCTGTCCCTGGCCCGGGAACTGGGCCGCCAGTACAAACGCTCCTACGCGCATCGCCTTTACCCTCCTCGCGGCTGACGCGGCCTCCCCAGGTGGACCGGTTCTTCCTATGGCAACAACGTCTGACACGTGCCAAAGGCACGGGCTGACAGGAAAGTTATTGGGATTGTCGGGCCATTCCTCTTCGCGCGGCCGCCTTCTTCAGCCACCCTGCGGGTACCCGGCCTCGCTGCGCGTAGTCTGGGAGAAAGTCACTGCCGTCCGCCCTTCCGTGAGGTATACGTGTCACCGCGCAACAACCGTCCCAGGGGCGGCGAGACCCCGGAGGAACGCCCCAGCACCGGCCTCGACCGCTACGGGCTGGAGCGCACCGAGGAGTACCAGGGCGAGGACTGGAAGGTCCGCCACGTGGCCGGTGCCAGCGCGGCAGGCAAGCGCTACCGCTGCCCCGGCTGCGACCAGGAGATCCCCTCCGGCACCCCGCACCTGGTGGCCTGGCCGGAGTACGGCGGCGTGGACGACCGGCGGCACTGGCACAAGGCCTGCTGGAACGCGAAGGACCGCCGCACCTCGAAGGTGCAGCGGTCCCGCAACGCGCCCCGGTACTAGGGCGCCCTAGACGTCCCGGCGGCCGACCGACAGGTACGAGGCGGCCACCGCTCCGCCCGTGACCAGCACGATGAGCACCAGCTGCGAGAGGTTGCTGGGAGCCGCGCCCAGGTCGCCGCCCTCCTTCATGCCGAACAGCTGGCTCAGCGCCACCGGCACGTTGCGCTGGAGGATCGCCCGTCCGAAGGGCGCGACGGCCTCCCAGCTGATGAGCATGGCCCCTATCACCGGCGGCAGCGTGACCAGGCCGAGCATGACGGAGATCGCCCCGGCCGAGTGCCGCACCAGCGCGCCGATCGCCAGCGCGAGCACGCCGAGCAGGGTGACGTAGAGGCAGCCGCACAGCGCGCCGAGCCACTCGTGTGCGGCGTGCGTGCCGGCCGCGGCACCGTCGTGGGCGAGCGACGCGGCGATCCCGACCACGAAGACGGACAGCATGGTGGTGACGAGGGCCGTGGCGCTGAAGACGAGGTACTTCGCGGTGAGCACCCGGTACCGGTCCGGGGCGGCGGTGAACGTGGTCCGCGCCAGCCCGGTGCCGTGCTCCGAGGTGATGGTCAGCACACCGAGGACCATCACCGCGATCTCCCCCACCAGCAGACCGAAGAGGGCGGGTGTGGTGAAGGTGATCCCCTCGTAGTCCTCGTCCGAGGTCTGCGAGACGAAGAGCAGCCCGATGCCGACGACGGTGAGCACGAGCGAGCCCAGCGTCCACATGGTGGAGCGGATCGAGATCAGCTTGGTCCACTCCGAGGCGACGGCGTGCCCCAGATGCGGCCGCGGCGTGGGGAGGGGGGAGCTGTAGCTCCGGGGCCGCTCCGGCGTCGGGGTCATCGTGTGTCCTCGGGGGATTTCTTGGCGGTGCTCGTGAGCTCGCCGGGATGGCTGGGCATGAGGAAGGGCTGCCCGCCCGCTCCGGGCGGCGGCGGCGCGAAGAAGCCCGTCTGCGGGACGTGCGGTGCCGCCGGCTCCTCCTCCCACGCCGGGAGGGCCAGCGGCTCGGGCTCCCAGAGCTCGGCCCGCGGGTCCTCGGTGGAGGTGTACTCGACCGCGGACTGGGTCATCCGCATGTACGCCTCCTCCAGCGAGGCGTGGTGCGGTGAGAGCTCCCACAGCCGTACGCCGGCCTCGTGCGCGAGGTCCGAGATGCGGGGCAGCTCCAGGCCGGTCACGCGCAGTGCTCCGTCGGGCTCCTGGAGGACCCGGCCACCCGCCCTGGTGAGGGTCGTACCCAGTGTGTCCCGGCCATCCGGATCAGTGTCGGCCGCGCGCACCCGAGCGAATCCGGCCGAGTTGTGCGCGATGAACTCCTGGGTGCCCATCTCGGCCAGCAGCCGCCCGCGGCCGATGACGATCAGGTGGTCGGCGGTCAGCGCCATCTCGCTCATCAGGTGCGAGGAGACGAAGACGGTGCGGCCCTCGGCGGCCAGCCGGCGCATGAGGTTGCGGACCCAGAGGATGCCCTCGGGGTCGAGCCCGTTGACCGGCTCGTCGAACAGCAGCACCTGCGGGTCCCCGAGCAGGGCGGTGGCGATGCCGAGCCGCTGGCCCATGCCGAGCGAGAAGCCCTTCGTGCGCTGCCGGGCGGCGTCCTGGAGCCCGACCACGGCCAGGACCTCGTCCACCCGCTTCTCCGGGATCCCGGAGAGCTGGGCGATGGAGAGCAGGTGGGTACGGGCCCGGCGGCCGCCGTGCAGGGCCTTGGCGTCGAGCAGGGCCCCGACGTGCCGCTGGGCGTTCGGGAGCTCCCGGAAGGGGAGGCCGTTGATCGTGACATGGCCGGATGTGGGCCGGTCCAGCCCCAGGATCATGCGCATGGTGGTGGACTTCCCGGAGCCGTTGGGCCCCAGGAATCCCGTGACGTGACCCGGCTTGACCTGGAAGGACAGCTGGTCGACGGCGGTCTTGGCGCCGTAGCGCTTGGTCAGGCCGACTGCCTCGATCATCTTGCTGCCCCTTACCAGGCCGGGACGACTTTCGCCCGCGTAAGGGTTAAGAGGATAACGAGGTTCCTCTGGTTCCGTCCCGGGCCGGATCCCTGAGCTGCCCCTGAGACCGACCCGGGGATCCCCCGTAGTACCCCGGTTCCGTAGCTCCCATTAGGCGTCCCTCTTGCGGAGGACGGCGTAGCCCCCGAGTGCCGCGGCCAGCGTCCAGAGCACCATGATCCCGAAGCCGCCCCACGGGCCGTACGGGGTTTCGGGGGACCCGAAGGCGTTGGGCACGACCTGCATGATCCTCGCCCCGGCGTTGCTCGGCAGGTACTGGCCGACCGTCCGGGTCGCCTCGAAACCGTTGAGGAGGTTCGAGACGATCAGGAAGAAGGGGATCAGGATGCTGATGGCGGCGACCGAGCTGCGCAGCATCGCCGCCACGCCCATGCAGAACAGGGCGAGCAGCGCCAGGTACAGTCCGGCGCCGATCAGGGCGCGCAGCACGTTCTCCTCGTCGACGCCGATGCCGAGGTCACCGAGGAGCGCCTGGGTGAGGAAGAACGACACGAAGCTGGTCAGCAGCCCCACGGCCAGGGCCAGCGCCGTCGCCACTGCCATCTTGCCGAGCAGGAAGTGCCCGCGGCGCGGTACGGCGGCCAGCGACGTGCGGATCATGCCCGTGCTGTACTCGGTGCTCACGACCATCACACCGAAGACGATCATCGCCAGCTGTCCGAACTGCATCGAACCGAAGCTCATCGCGGTGGGGTCGAAGGTGGCCTGCTGGGCCGGGTCCAGATTGCTCTTGTCGAACGTGGCGCTGAACAGCGCGGCGAACCCGACGGTGACGAGGAAGACGAGGGCGAGGGTCCAACTGGTGGAGGCGACCGTGCGGATCTTGGTCCACTCGGACTTGAGGACGGCGTTGAAGGCCATGGTCACTCGCCGCCCTTGCGCGTCGCCTCGTAGCCGGCGCCCCAGGCGGGGACGTCGGCCGGCCGGGCAGGGTTGTCGGCGGCCATGCCGGCCGGGACGGGGGCGCCGGGTGCGCCCGGTGCGTGGGCGTGGTACTCGACGGAGTCGGCCGTCATGCGCATGAACGCTTCTTCCAGTGAGGCCCGTTGCGGGCTGAGCTCGTGCAGCACGATCTGGTGCTGGGCGGCGAGCTCGCCGAGCTGTTCCGCGCTCGCCCCGTCGATCTCCAGCGTGCCGGTGGCGGGGACGCTGACGGCGTTGATCCCGGCATCGTGCAGGACGTCCTTGAGCCGTTCCTGCTGCGGGGAGCGCAGCAGGACGTAGCTGCGGGAGTTCTGCTGAATGAAATCGGCCATGGGAAGATCGGCCAGAAGCCTCCCTTGACCAATGACGACCAAATGGTCTGCGGTCAGCGCCATTTCACTCATCAGATGGGAGGACACGAAGATCGTTCGCCCCTCTGCCGCCAGTCCCTTCATCAGATTGCGGATCCAGAGAATTCCCTCCGGGTCCAGACCATTGACGGGCTCGTCGAACATCAGGATTTCCGGATCGCCCAGCAGTGCGGAGGCGATTCCCAGCCGTTGGCCCATGCCCAGCGAAAATCCTTTGGACTTCTTCTTCGCCACGGCCGTCAGCCCGACCAGGTCCAGCACTTCGCCGACCCGGCTCTGCGGGATCTCGTTCGACTGGGCCAGGCAGAGCAGGTTGTTGTACGCGCTGCGGCCGCCGTGCATCGCCTTCGCGTCCAGCAGCGCCCCGATGTGCTTCAGCGGCTCCGGCAGGTCGCGGTAGTGCTTCCCGTCGATCCGGACCGTCCCGCTGGTCGGATTGTCGAGGTCGAGCATCATGCGCATGGTCGTGGACTTCCCTGCCCCGTTGGGGCCGAGGAAGCCGGTCACCACCCCCGGTCGGACCTGGAAGCTGAGGTTGTCCACGGCGGTCTTCGCACCGAATCGTTTGGTAAGTCCCTCTAGCTCGATCATGCGGCCACGCTAGAACGCCCGAGGGCCCTACGCCACCTCGAAAGGGTGACGCAGGGCCCTCGGTCGGGCCAAGCACGTGTGACGGGTTTCGAGCCGGCGGTCGATCAGCGGCTCTGCTGCGCCGGGACGCCGCGGCTGACCGGCTCGTCGTCCACGATCGGGGTGGCCGCGGCGACGGCCGCACCGGTGAGCGTCGCCAGCATCTCGCGGACGTTGGTCAGCTGCGCGTTGATCGAGTCGCGGCGGTTGGTGAGCGCCGCCAGCTCGCGCTCGGACTCGCTGCGGATACGGTCCGCCTTGGCGTTGGCGTCGGCCACGATGTCCTCGGCCTGGCGCTGCGCGGTCTCCACGGTCTGCCGGGCACGGCGCTCCGCGTCCGTACGCAGCTTCTCGGCCTCCAGGCGCAGCTGCTCGGCACGGTGCTCGATCTCGGCGAGGCGCTTCTCGGCCTTGGCCTGACGCGAGGCCAGGTCGCGCTCGGACTGCTCACGGCGCTTGGCCAGGTTGGTCTCGAAGTCCGCGGCGGCCTGGGCGGCCTTGGCGCGGGTCTCCTCGAACAGCGCGTCGGCCTCCTCGCGCTTGGAGGCCGCGTCCTTCTGGGCCTCCGCGCGCAGGGTCGACGCGTCGCCCTTCGCCTTCTCGACGATGCGGACGCCCTCGTCCTCCGCCTTCGTCTTGCGGTCGGCGGCGAACGACTCGGCGTCGTTGCGCACCTGCTGGGCAGCCGACTCGGCCAGCTCGCGGTGCTGCTCGGCCGCGCGACGGGCCTCCTCGCGCAGGTCCTTCGCCTCCTCCTCGGCCAGCCGCAGGATCTTCTCGACCCGGGCGCCGAGGCCGGCGTACGACGGCTCGGCGTCGTTCACCTGGGCCTGGGCGTTCTGCGTCTCGAGGTGCAGCTCCTCGATCCGCTTTTCCAGAGAGTTGATACGTCCAAGGGCGCTGTCGCGGTCGGAGACCAGCTTGGTAATGCGGTCGTCCACCTGACCGCGGTCGTAACCACGCCGCACGAGCTCGAAGCCGAAGGGGGAGGAAGTGTCGCTCATGGGGTTCCTGTCGAATGAGACCGATGAGGTGCTACGTGAGGTGTTAAGGGGAATCCTAGGCGCCCAAGCGGCGTGTCATCGAGTCAATCCGCGTTTGATCTGGACAATGACACCCCTTTTGAGTGGCAAGGCGACAGAATGCTTGTCACTCGTTCGCCTGAACCTCCATCAGGTGGACACACCCCCGTGCGTTTGGCTACCCCTCTGACGTCTTGCCACCCGAACGAGTGGACCCCGCAGTCACTCCGGCCTTCACGCCCCCCGCGCCCTGACCGCCGACCGCCGGCTTTCCGCCGCCCGAAGGCGCCTCGAATGATTCCAACGCCTCAAGAACGTCCTGGACACGGGAGATCTCCGCCTGAATGTCCTCGCGCCGGCGCACCAGAACCTCCAGCTCACGGCGGCCCTCCTCGACGAGGCGTTCGGCCTCCGCCGTGGCCTGCGCGAGGGTCTTCTCGGCCTCCCGGGTCAGCTCCGCCTTCTTCTGCTCGGCCTCCTTGAGCAGCGCCTCCGCCTTGCGCACCGCAGCGATGCGCACCTTGCTCGCCTCGCTGCTCGCGTCCGACACCAGGGCCTTGGCCTTCGCCTCGGCCTCGACGCTCTGCTCGGTCGCCGCCCGCACCAGCTTGTCCACGCGCTCGCCGGCCGACTTCATCTGCTCGGCCGACTCCCGGCGGGCCCGCTCGTGCAGCTCCTCGACCTCGCCCTCGACGCGGCCGCGCAGCTCCTCCGCCCGCTCCCTTATGGCGGCCGCGTCCGTGCGCGCGCCCACCAGCAGCTCGTCCGCGTCCGTACGGGCCTTCTCCACCATGGAGTTGCCCTCGACGGTCGCCTCCGAGGTGATGCGCGCCGCCTCCTTGCGCGCCGCGTCGACCATCGCGTCGGCCTGCTCCTCGGCCGCCGTGGTGGCGGCGAGGGCCTGCTTCTGGGCATCGGTCGTGAGCTTGTCGGCCTCCGCGGAGGCCTCCGTGATGAGCCGGTCGACCTGCTCCGCAGCCTCGCTGCGGCGCTTGTTGGCCGCCTCGCGGGCCTCGTCCAGCAGCCGCTCCGACTCCGTACGGGCCTGCGCTCGGGTGCGCTCGGCCGCGGTCGCAGCCTCCGCCTTGACCCGCTCGGCCTCCGCCCGGGTACGGGTCGCGTGCTCCTGCGCCGAGGACAGCGCCTCCGAAGCGTCCGCACGCAGCCGCTCGGCCTCGCCCGCCGCCTCGCCGACCGTGCGCTCGTTCGCCTTGCGGGTCTCGGCGGTGAGCTTGTCGGCCTCGGACGCGGCCTCGGCGATGAGCCGGTCCGCCTGCTCGGCCGCCTCGGTGCGCAACCGGTTCGCCTCGGCGCGCGCCTCGTCCAGCGTCTGCTCGGAGTCCCGCTCCGCGCTCGCCAGGGTCTCGTTCGCCGCGACCGTGACGCGGTCCGCCTCCGCGGTGGCCTCGCCGATGATCCGGCCGCCCTCCGCGCGGGCGTCGTCCAGGACCCGGTTCGCCTCGGCGCGCAGCCGGTCGGCCTCCGCCGCGGCCTCGCCCACCGTGGCCTCGTTGGCCACGCGGGTCTCGTCGATGAGCCGGTCGCCCTCGGCACGCGAGTCGACCATGATCCTCGCGGCGTCGCGCTCGGCGCTCGCCAGCGTCTCGGCCGCCTGCGCCTTGAAGCGTGCCGCGTCGGCGCCCAGCCGCTCGGCCTCCGCCTTGGCCTCGCCCACCGTGGCCTCGTTGGCCGCCCGGGTCTCCTCGATGAGCCGGTCGGCCTCCGCCGAGGCCTCGGTGATGAGCCGGTCGACCTGCTCCGCGGCCTCGGTGCGCAGCCGGTTGCCCTCGGCGCGGGACTCGTCCAGGGCCGTGGCGGCCTCGACGCGGGTGGCCTCCGCCGCCTGCGCCGCCTCGGCGGTGATCCGCGAGGCCTCGGCCTCGGCCTCGGCGACCGTGGCCGCGTTCGCCGCGAGGGTCTCCTCGGTGAGCCGCTCGGCCTCCGCCGTCGCCTCCGCCGCGATCCGGGCGCCCTCGGCGCGCGCGGTCTCCAGCGACTCCGCCGCCTCGCCGCGGATGCGGTTCGCGTCGTCACGGGCATCGGCCCGGGTGCGCGCCGCGTCCCGCTCGGACGCCGCCAGGGCGTCGGTGGCCTCCGTACGCACCCGCTGCGCGTATTCGGCGGTGTCGCTGCGCAGCTGTTCCGCCTCGGCGATCGCCTCGCCGACCGTCCGCTCCGCCAGCGCCTTCGCCGCGTCCGTCTCGGCGCGCGCCTCGCTGCGGATCCGGTTGGCGTCCTCGGTGGCCCGCTCCCGCTCCGCGTAGGCGTCGGAACGGACCCGGCCCGCCTCCTCCTCGGCCTCCGTCTTCGTACGCTCCGCCGCGTGCTCGGCGGCGTTGCGCAGCCCGGCGATCTCCTCCTCGGCCTGCTCGTGCAGGCCCGCCACGGAGTCCCGTACCTGCTGGGCGGTGGCCTCCGCCGCGGACACCAGCTCCGACGCGCGCCGCTCGGCCTCCTCGGTCAGGCGGGCCGCCTCGGCCTGCGCCTCCTCCGAGCGGCGGCGGGCCGCGGCCAGCAGCTCCTCGCTCTGCTCGCGGGCCTGCGCCCGCTCCTGCTCCGCGTCCGTCCGGGCCGACGCCAGGGTCTCCTCGGACTCCCGGCGGCGCCGGGCGGCCTCCTCCTGAGCGGCGGCCAGCGCCTCCGCGGCCTCCTCGGCGACCCGCTCGGCCGCCGCCTTCGCCTCGGCACGCAGCCGGTCCGCGGTCTCCTGCGCCTCCGAGCGCACCCGCTCGGCCTCGGCCTCGGCCTCGCCGCGCAGCCGTACGGCGACCTGCTCGGCCTCCGCGCGCACCCGCCCGGCGTCCTGCGCCGCGTCGGTGCGCAGCTGGTCGGCCTCCGCCTCGGACTGCGACTGCAGGGTGCGGATCCGCTCCGCCGACTCGGCGCGCAGCCGGTCGTTCTCCTCCGACGTCTCCCGCCGGATGTTCTCCGCCGCCGCGCGGGCGTCGCGCAGCGTCTGCTCGGCCGTCGTCAGCCGGCTCTCGGCGTCCGTGTGCAGCCGTACGAGCTCCTCGTCGGCCTCCGCCCGCCTGGCGGCCACCGCCTGCTCGGTCTCCTCGCGCCGCGCGAGGGCCGCCGCGTCCGCCTCGGCGCGTACGGCCTCGGCCTGCTCCTCGGCCTCGGCGCGCAGCCGCTCGGCCTCGGCGCGGGTCCGCTCCAGGGTCTCCTCGGCCTGCTTGCGCAGGGTGCCGGCCCGCTCCACGGCCTCGGCGCGCACGCGCTCGCTCTCGGCGGTCGCGCCGCCGCGCAGCTCGTCCGCGTCCGCCTTGGCCTTGCCGAGCAGCTGCTCGGCGGTCCGGGCCGCCTCCTCGATCTGCTGGACGGCCTCGCGGCGGGCCTCGCCGCGGATCCGCTCGCCCTCGGCGACGGCCTCCGCGCGCAGCTGCTCGGCCTCGCCGCGCAGCCGTCGGGCCTCCGACTGGAGCTCGACCGTGCGGGCCCGGTACTCCTCGGTGTCGTCCTTCGCCGCGCCCTTGAGCTCGTCGGCCGTGGCCGCCGCCTGCAGGCGCAGCCGGTCGGCCTCGGTCTCGGCCTCGCGGCGGATCCGCTCGGCCTCCTCGGACGCGGCCCGGGTGGTGGCCCGGGCGTCCTCCGAGGCCTTGTTCAGTACGTCCTCGGCGGTGCGGGCGGCCTTCGCCAGCTGCGCCGCCATGTCCTCGGCGGCGGCCGTACGGGCCTGCTCGCCGGCCTCGGTGCGCTGCCGCTCGGCGTCCGCGCGGGCGTCGGCCAGGGCCTGTTCGGCCTCCGTCTTGAGGGCCTCGGCCTCCTTGGTGGCCTGCCCGACCAGCCGGGCGACCTGCTCCTTGGCGGTGCGCGTGCGCTGCTCGTTGACGGACTCCGCCGACGCGAGCTGGCGGGCCGCGCTCTCCTTGGCCTCGGCGAGGACCCGCTCGGCCTCGGCCCGGGCCTCGCGCAGCGCGGACTCGGCCTGCTGCGCGCGGGACTCGGCCACCCGGCCGAGGTCCATGGTCTGCTGCCGGGTCTGCTCGGCCTCGGCGGAGGTGGTGGAGCGCAGCCGCTCCGCGTGCTCGGTGGCCTCCTGGGCCTGCGCGGAGGCGGCGGTCAGCAGCCGCTCGGCCTCCTTGCGGGCGCGCAGCAGGGTGGCTTCGGTCTCCGCGCGGGCGGCCTCGGCGTCGGCGGCCATCCGGCGCCGGGTCTCCTCGGCGACCCGGGCGGCCTCGGCGCGGGCGGCGTTCAGGGACTGCTCGGCCTCGGCGCGGGACTCCTCCATGAGCCGGCGCGCCTGGGACTCCGTACGGGCGCGCAGCTGCTCGGCCCAGGCCACGTTCTCGTTGACGTGCGCCTCGACGGTCTGGCGGCGCTCGTTGAGCTCCTGGTCCAGCCGCTGGCGGCGGTTGACGGCCTCGGCGTGCAGTTCCGCCTGCAGGCGTGCCTGGTGCTCGGCGTGCTCCTGGAGGATGCGCTGGGTCTGTGCCCGGGCGTCGCGCAGTTCGCGCTCGGCGTCGGAGCGCATCTGATCGGCCTGGATCTGGGCATTGCGGAGCAGCTGCTCCGCCTGGTAGCCCATGTCCGCGCCGTCGTAGGCAGGGCGGGACGCCAGGGATCGGCGTACCTCATGGAGCTTGGCGCGCAGCACCTCGACCTGGTACCCCAGGTCCTCAGCGTGCTGGACGGCCTTCCCGCGCTCCTTCTTCAGCCGCTCCATCTCGGCTTCGAAGCGCGAGAGATGGTCGGCCCCGGCCTGATGGCTCTCCTGGCTTTCGTAGCCCCGCACAGCGCGGTCCCATCCGTCCCCTGGTCGCAAGCTCACTCCCAAATGAGCATCGCTCGCCCGCTGAACGACGCCCCCGGGGGAATGGTGTCAGATACCGGGGCAGGGGTCACAGGCCCCGACCCCGTCTCCGCACCGAACCCCGGCCGAGCCATGGCCACTCTACCTGTGGCCTCGCCCACCGCCCGGCCCTCAGGGTGAAGCTCCGAGACACCCCGGTTCGCAGCGCGGACTGCCGGAACTTACCGGAGTCGTGCGGGTGCGCGTTGTATCGCCTGCCGGATCTGTTCCCACCTGGCGCCCGTTTCGGGGTTCACATCGGTTGGTGGTATTTCCTGTGCTGTAGTGGTGTTTATGGGTGGGGGCTCGGGGAAAAGGCAAGAGCGGCTGTCAGGGCATCGGGCCCGGCTGGTGCTGTCGTCGACCCTTGCCCCGGGGTGGATGAACGAGCACACGCGGCGAGCCACGGCCAGTGGCCGACGGCCAGGGAACGGGCCGAACTCCTGCACCTTGAGCGGCATGGCCCAGTCCGCCAGAGGCACCGTGGAAGCGCCGGGGAGCAACGTCTCGCAGACGTCCTGTGGTCACACCGCTCCCGGCAGCCGGGAGTCCCAGGCTGTGTTCGTGTGCAAGAACCCCTGCTGCGGCTGGTCCGGCAACACCGACCAGAACGCGGCACGGAACGTCTTGCACCTGTACCGGATCGGCCTCGCGGCGATCCCGGCTGCCGGGAGGGCAGTCGTCAGGCGCGCCGGTCGCGTCAAACCTGCCACCGCGAGGTGGGCAGGAGTCTCCCCGTTCACGGGAGAGAACTTCAGCGGCCGGGGAATCGGGTCAGTGGTTCGGGTTGGAGGTGACCAGTTCGGTGAGGACGCCGTGGCAGTCCTTGGGGTGCAGGAAGGTGATGGAGGAGCCCATCGAGCCCGTACGGGGCTGGTCGTAGAGGACGCGGACGCCCTTGCCGCGGATGGCCTCCGAGTCGCCCTGGACGTCCTCGGTTCCGAAGGCGATGTGGTGGACCCCCTCGCCGTTCTTGGCCAGCCACTTGCCCACCGCGGAGTCCTCGCGGGTGGGCTCCAGGAGCTGGAGGTAGGAGGCGCCGCCGTCGGACGTCTCGTTGATCTTCAGCATGGCCTCGCGGACACCCTGCTCCTCGTTGACCTCGGAGTGGAACACCTCGAAGCCGTACGTGGCACGGTAGAACTCGACGGTTTTGTCCAGGTCGAAGCAGGCGATCCCGATGTGGTCGATTCTTGTCAGCATGGTGACAGTGCACCGCCGAAGGGGGCGGTCACGCAACGTGCGCGCGATCACACCGGCAGCCCGGTGACCGCTGCGGTACCGCCCAGTACATTCACGTAAACCCTCGTTCACTCCTCATCCAAGGGGCTGTGCCTCATGTCCGGATCGAACAACACCACTTCTGTGATCGTCGCCGGGGCCCGCACGCCCATGGGGCGGCTGCTCGGCTCGCTCAAGTCCTTCTCGGGTGCCGACCTCGGCGGCTTCGCCATCAAGTCCGCGCTGGACCGGGCCGGAATCTCCGGCGACCAGGTGCAGTACGTGATCATGGGCCAGGTGCTGCAGGCCGGCGCAGGCCAGATCCCCGCCCGTCAGGCGGCGGTCAAGGCCGGCATCCCGATGAACGTCCCCGCCCTCACCATCAACAAGGTGTGCCTCTCGGGCCTCGACGCGATCGCGCTCGCGGACCAGCTGATCCGCGCCGGGGAGTTCGACATCGTGGTCGCGGGCGGCCAGGAGTCCATGACCAACGCACCGCACCTGCTGCCCAAGTCCCGTGAGGGCTTCAAGTACGGCGCCATCGAGATGCTCGACGTGATGGCCTACGACGGCCTCACCGACGCCTTCGAGAACATCGCGATGGGCGAGTCGACCGAGAAGCACAACACCCGCCTCGGCATCGAGCGCGCCCCGCAGGACGCGTTCGCCGCCGCCTCGCACCAGCGCGCCGCGGCCGCGCAGAAGAACGGCGTCTTCGAGGCCGAGATCACCCCGGTCGAGATCCCGCAGCGCAAGGGCGACCCGGTGGTCTTCTCGTCGGACGAAGGCATCCGCCCCGAGACGACCGTGGAGTCCCTGGGCAAGCTGCGCCCCGCCTTCGCCAAGGACGGCACGATCACCGCCGGCACCTCCTCCCAGATCAGCGACGGCGCGGCCGCCGTGGTCGTGATGAGCAAGGCCAAGGCCGAGGAGCTCGGCCTGGAGTGGATCGCCGAGATCGGCGCCCACGGCAACGTGGCGGGCCCGGACAACTCCCTCCAGTCGCAGCCGTCCAACGCGATCCTGCACGCCCTGAAGAAGGAGGGCCTGGAGGTCTCCGACCTGGACCTCATCGAGATCAACGAGGCCTTCGCGGCGGTCGCCGTCCAGTCAATGAAGGACCTCGGGGTGACCCCGGAAAAGGTGAACGTCAACGGTGGCGCGATCGCCCTGGGCCACCCGATCGGCATGTCCGGTGCCCGTGTGGTGCTGCACCTGGCGCTGGAGCTGAAGCGCCGCGGCGGCGGGGTCGGCGCGGCCGCGCTGTGCGGCGGCGGCGGCCAGGGCGACGCGCTGATCGTCCGCGTCGCCAAGTAGGCACAGCCAGGCCGCCGGGCCCCGAAACGGGGCCCGGCGGCTCGCACGTACCCGTACGAGAACCGAGGAGCGCAGCACGTATGACGGCGGTGGACGTCCCCCAGCTGGTGGCCCAGGCGCGTGAGGGCCGGCCGAGAGCGGTGGCCCGGCTGATCTCGCTGGTCGAGGGGGCGTCCCCGCAGCTGCGCGAGGTGATGGCCGCGCTGGCCCCGCTGACGGGCGGGGCGTACGTGGTCGGTCTGACCGGCTCGCCGGGCGTCGGCAAGTCGACCTCGACCTCGGCGCTCGTGTCCGCCTACCGCAAGGCCGGCAAGCGGGTCGGCGTCCTCGCCGTCGACCCCTCCTCGCCCTTCTCGGGCGGGGCACTGCTCGGCGACCGGGTCCGGATGTCGGACCACGCCTCCGACCCGGGGGTCTACATCCGCTCCATGGCCACCCGGGGGCACCTGGGCGGGCTGGCGTGGGCCGCCCCGCAGGCGATCCGGGTACTGGACGCGGCCGGCTGCGAGGTGATCCTGGTCGAGACGGTCGGGGTCGGCCAGTCGGAGGTGGAGATCGCCTCGCAGGCCGACACCTCGGTGGTGCTGCTGGCCCCCGGGATGGGCGACGGGATCCAGGCCGCGAAGGCGGGGATCCTGGAGATCGGCGACGTGTACGTCGTGAACAAGGCGGACCGGGACGGTGCGGACGCGACGGCCCGCGAGCTGAACCACATGCTGGGGCTGGGGGAGGCGCGCGGCCGGGAGGACTGGCGGCCGCCGATCGTCAAGACGGTGGCGGCGCGCGGGCAGGGCATCGACGAGCTGGTCGAGGCGCTGGAGAAGCACCGGGCGTGGATGGACGCGCGGGGGGTGCTGGCCGAGCGGCGCGCGGCGCGGGCCGCGCGGGAGGTGGAGACCATCGCCGTGACGGCGCTGCGGGCGCGGATGGCGGACCTGCGGGGCGATGCGCATCTTGATGCGCTGGCCGCCAGGGTTGCCGTGGGCGAGCTGGATCCCTATGCGGCTGCGGATGCGTTGCTGGCCACGCTGACCGAGGTGTGAGTCCGGCCTGAGGCTGGGGCTGAGGTGGGGGCCGGGTGCGGCTCCGTTGCCGGGGCTCCGCCCCGGACCCCGCGCCTCAAACGCCGGCGGGGCTGAAGACCGGGGCTCCGCCCCCGACCCCGCGCCTCAAACGCCGGCGGGGCTGGATTGTGCCCGGTGGGGTTGGAGGGGGTCAGTTGGTGTCGTCGGTGGTGTCGTCGCCGTCGTCCGAGTCCGAGCCGGACTGGGTGACCTTGCCCGTGGCGTGGTCGACGTGGGCGTTCCAGGTCTTGCCGTCGGAGGACCTGACCTCGACGTCCCAGTAGTGGGCGCCGCCGTCCTCGTCGTCCTCCCAGCTGACGGACCAGACCTGCCCGGGGTGGGCGGCCAGGGCCGCCTTCATCGCCTGTTCGGCGGTGACCTTGGCGGCGAGCAGATCCTTGTGCTCGGTGGCGTTCTCGTCGGTGTCGCGGTTGAGTTCGGTGACCGTGCCGTCGGCCGCCACTTCCAGTTCGGCGTGGCCCTTGCCGTCCTTGCTGATCACGTCGACCTGCCAGACGGTGCCGTCCTCGTCGAGGGACTCGACGACGCCCGGGTAGTGCTTCAGGGCCGCCGCCGATGCCTCCTCGGCCGTCTCGGCGGCGGGGACGGCGGCAGCGGCCGTGGTGACGGTTCTCGCCGTGTCGGCGGATGCCGCTGTCGCGGCCGCCACCGGGCCTCCTGCGATCAGGACGACGGACGCGGCCGCAGAGATGTACGTGGTGCGCTTCATGGACGGACCTCCTCAGGCCGGCCATGGCGCTTACGGTTGCCCGGCGGCGGCCGGCAGCGGGCGGATACCGCCCATTGTCCGGCCCACCGCCGTGCGGGGCGCGTGGAGTACCCGGGGTCAGACCTTGCCGCGGGTGCCGCGCAGGTGCTCCGCCACCGGGGTCAGCGAGGCGCGCAGCGCCGCCAGGGCCTCCGGCGGCAGCAGGTCGATGAAGTGCTGACGGACGGACGCCACGTGGTGCGGGGCGACCTTGCGCATCGTCTCCATGCCCTCCTCCGTGAGGACGGCGTACAGGCCGCGGCGGTCGGACTCGCAGTTCACCCGGCGGACGAGGCCCGCCGTCTCCATGCGCGTGATCTGGTGCGACAGTCGGCTCTTGGACTGCAGGGTGGCGGTGGCGAGGTCGCTCATGCGCATCCTGTGGTCCTGCGACTCCGAGAGGTTCACGAGGATCTCGTAGTCGTTGTTGGTGAGTCCGAAGGGCTGGAGATCCTTTTCCAGCTGGTGCATCAGCAGTCTGCTGACGTCCAGGTGGGTGCGCCAGGCGCACTGTTCGGCGTCGGTCAGCCAGCGGGTGGCCGTCTCGGTCTCCATGGTCTCCATGAATGAACTCTACCTAAAAAGTTGAATTACGTACAAAGATCGGAAGTCTTGGGTGTCACAGTCCGAGGCGGCGCTGGAGATCACCCAGCTGCCCCGGCATCCGCGGTACGCCCAACTGTCCCATCGGACCTTGACCGGCCCCGGGAACGCCCTGGGCGTTGCCCGTGGCCGCTCCGGCGCCGACCGCGCCGACCGCCTGCTCCGCCATCAGCATCTCCGACGATTGCAGCAGCACCGTCCCGGCTCCGACAAATTCGAACTGGTGTTCCTCGCCCGAGCTGCCCCCGATGCCGGTCAGCGAGCGCAGGCCGCCCAGCACGCCCGACATGTAGCCGTGGTCGTAGTGGTGGCACGGCGAGGGGCAGTCCGCCCAGCCCACCAGCGCCTGCGGGTCCACGCGCAGCGGCGGCTCCATGAACACCACGGGGCCGTTCGACGCCGCCACGAACTTGCCCGTGCCGATCAGGGTCAGGAAGCCCGGGACGATCGACTGCTTCAGCGCCAGGGAGGGCTGGTAGGCGAGCAGGTTGCCCGACCGGATCGTCAGGTTGCCGTTGTCCAGGTCGTACGAGTTCACGTCGAAGGCCCGGTCGGCCAGCAGCATCTTGCCCGAGCCCTCGGCGACCACCCAGTCACTGGCGTGCAGCGGCGAGTGGAAGCTGGTGCGCAGCAGGCGGTCGAAGCGTCCGTTGCCGATGCCGTTGAACTCGATGTGCCCGTAGTACGAGATCATCTTGCCCTTCTGCAGGAACCACTGGCTCCCCTTGAGCTCCACGCAGAAGGTGTACGCGTTCACGTTGTCGTCGGAGGGCAGCGTGTACGGGTCGAAGACCGTCGGGCCGCCCGGGCCGCCGGTCACGGGGCCAAAGTTCACAGCTTCTCCTCGGAGGCCTGTACGTACACCGCGCCCTGGCCGGACAGCTCCAGCTGGAACGCCTCGCCCGAGCCGCGCCCCACCATGTCCCGCCAGCCGAGCGCGGTGGAGAGCTTGTTGCGCACGTCGCCGTGGTGGGCGACGTACGCCTGCGGGTCCACGTGGACCGGGCGCTGCGGGGTGATGGGGAGCTCGATGACCCCGCCGTGAGCCATCACGGCGACCGAGCCGTGGCCCTTGAGGGTGGTGGTGAACAGGCCCTGGCCGGTCACCTGGCCGCGGACCATGCCCATGACCCCGCCCTGGGAGCCCATGAACATCGTGCCCTGCTGGAGGGTGCCGTCGAAGGCGAGCAGCCGGTCCGCCTCGACGTAGAGGGTCTCGCCGGTCAGGTTGATCACCTGGATGTGGTGGCCGCCGTGGCCGAACATCACGGTGCCGCTGCCCTCGACCGTCATCAGCGGGGTCTGCTCGTTCGCGACCCGGCGCCCGATCATGCCCATGACCCCGCCCTGACCGCCCGTCAGGCTCGGGGTGAAGGAGACCTCGCCGCGGTACGCGAGCATCGCGCCGCGCTGGCTGAACATCTTCTGGCCCGGGACGACCTGAGCCTCGACCATCTTCGAGTTGATCTCGCGGAACGGCATCAGATGTCGCCCCCGACGGTGTTGCGCTCGCTGGGCTGCACGTAGACCAGGCCCTCGCCCTCGAAGCGGATCTGGAACGCCTCGCCGGAGCCCTCGCCGATCAGTGTGCGGAAGTTCACACCGGACTGGAAGGACTGCTGGAGGTTGCCGGTGTGCGCGATGTACGCCCCCGGGTCGACGGAGAGCGGGTACTGGGCGCTCACGCGCAGCACCACCGCCGGACCGTCCGACATGATCGCCGCCTGGCCGGAGCCCTCGACGGTCGTGGTGAAGAGACCGTTGCCCGTCGTCGCACCGCGCAGGCCGGTGAAGGTGGTGCCGGTCCGCAGACCGGCGTCGGTGCACAGCAGGTTGCTGGACTCGACGTAGAGCTTCTCGCCGCGCAGATTGACCAGATTGATCTCACTGGCGCGGTCGGCGAAGAAGCAGGTGCCGTGCCCCTGTACCTCCATCACCGTCATCTGTTCGCCGGTCAGCCGGCGGGTCACCATGCCGCGGAGGCCTTCGCCACCGCCGGTCATCTTCTTGAAGGCCATCTGCCCGTCGTACGCGACCATGGAGCCGTTCTTCGCTTTCACGGCATCCCCGGTCAGGTCGACGGCCAGCACCTTGCTGCCTTGGAGTCGGAACTGAGCCACGGGAAGACGTTATCGGCACCGGGCGAACCCGAACAGAGCCCCGTGGCCGATATATGCCACACCCGGTCGGTATGGGCGCGATGCCGGGCGATCCGGGCCCCTGCGGGCGGGGGAGGGGCCGGGTCAAGATCCCGCAAAGCGGCTGAGATACTGGAACCGACCCAGGCCTCCACCCCGAAGGTTGAACGTGGACATCAAGACCGCCTCCGCCCTGCACCGTCTGCGCCTGATCTCCGTTCCGGAGGCACTGTCGTTCCCGGCCCTGCTGATCTTCGGCTCCCTGCTGAGCCGGGTCTCGGACATCGACTACCTGATGATGCCGCTCGGTGCCATCCACGGGATCCTGTTCCTCATCTACGGGCTCCTCCTGGTGGACGTCTGGAGCAAGGCGAAGTGGCCGGTGAAGAGGGTCCTGCTGTTCTTCGCCCTCTCGCTGGTGCCCTTCGGCGGGCTGTACGGCGACAAGCTGCTCAAGCGGGAAGAGGCCGACAGCGTGGTGGCGGCCCGCGCGCGACAGGCGGCGCAAGCATGATCGTCGCGTTCTCGGTGACCCCGCTGGGGGTCGGCGAAGAGGCCGGCGAGCACGCCGCCGCCGCGGTCCGGGTGGTCCGCGAGTCCAGACTGCCGAACCGTGCCGACGCCATGTTCACCACCGTCGAGGGCGAAAGAGTACAGCTCTGAGGCCGTAGCGGTACGCCCCGCCCGACTGACGCGCGCAGCGACAGGAGGACGGGGCGGCTGATCAGTGTTTGCGCACCGAGTAGGGGGCGCGGGTGTTCGTGAAGCGCTCCAGTCGCCCAGTCCCCGCGCAGACCTCCGGGGAGGCCCGGTAGAACCAGCGGCAGGAGAAGCACCAGACAAGCCCGTTCTCGGGGTCGGTGGTGCTGTCGTTGCCGCAGTGCGGGCAGGGCTCCACGGTGCGCCTCCAGGGGTCAGGCTCCGAGGTCGTATTCTCCCGCGCGGATGGCCTCCACGAAGGTGTTCCACTTCTCGGGGGTCGTCTCGATGACCACGCCGGGGGCGGCGCTCTCGCGGAGGGCGACGATGCCGGGCACGTTGGTGGCCACCTCCATGCAGTTGTTCACGCGGGGGTCACGGCAGGCGGCCGCGCTGATGAACTCGAATTCGGGTCGCTGGGGCATGGTGCTGATCCCTTCGTCGTACAGCGGGGAGACGGTCCCCGCACCGTCGATCACGTGCACCCCGCCTCCATTACGGGCGAGGGGTCTCGGGGTTCCAGCGAGCCAGTTCGCAGTGCAGGCATTCGCAGGGCGGGAATGTGTCTCCCCAGCCGTCCCAGTAGCCCTCACGGCGGAAGCGCGCCACGTCGACCGGGTCGCGCACCAGCGGGCTTACGGGCTCACCGGACCGGAAGACCAGGACGGGGCCGGCAGAGTCCCCGGTAACCACGCGGACCGTCAGTCGTGACCGGCCACTCATACGCCCCACCCCCGATCCGCAATGGCTGCAACGGTGACGAAGACCACAGCGCCGATCGTCACGACGATGCCGCACGCCCGCTCTGAGTCGTCGCCTTGGTGCTCTTCGTCGGTCACTGGACACGCTCCACCACGGCGACTTCCGAGAACTCCCGGAGGAAGGTGATGTGTCCCGTGCGGCCCGTGTGCTCAATGCACATGTCAGTGCACACGTCCGCGTTCCCGGTCGGCGCGGAGGCCCAGCGGCAGTCAGGGTTCAGGCACCGTGCCGTTGCCGTGGTCTCCGCCGAGGGGTGGCGGCGCATGACGTAGCTGACGTATCGGAGCACGGCTCGCACGGTCATGCTTCCCCCTGGCCGTGCGGGTGGTTGCGCAGTTCCGCGTTCTGCGTGGCCATCGAGGGACGGTCTCCGACTTCCCGGGCGATCTCTCGGGCTGTGTGCAGCGCGAGACACACGCCGCAGCCGCTCACAGGCACCGGTTCGAGCGGATCGATTCGTGCCGTCTGCCATGCTGCTGCCGTGGCCATGCCGCACCCCTCCGTGTCGTCTGCCGGACGGTGCGATGCTGGCCCACCATTGAGGACGTATCTCCCCCCGTTGTGCGGACAGTTGAGACGTCCAGTAGTAGAGTCCAAGAAGGCCCAAACGTCCCTGAGGGAGCCCTTGAACACGGCATTACGAGACGCTATGGCGGAAGCGAATGTGTCTCCCCGACAACTCGCATCCCGAGTGGGCGTCACTGTGAAGAGCGTGGAACGCTGGATCGCTGATGAGAAGCTCACGCCGCACGCGCGAAACCGGCTCGATACGTGCCGGGTGTTGGGAGTGGACGAAGACATGATCTGGCCCGAGGCAGTGACCACCCGCGTCAAAGTCGGCAACGATCGGGAGCTGGTCCACTCCTACCCCTACCGGTCTGCCTGTCCCTCCACCGTCTGGACCCGACTGGTCAACGACACCACCAAGGAGATGCTCCTCAGCGGGTACACGAACTACTTTTTCTGGACCCAGGTCCCGGACTTCGCCGGCATCGTCCGCCGGAAGGTCGAAGGCGGGTGCCGCGTGCGGTTCCTGATCGGAGACCCAGAGGGGGAGATCACCCGCCAGCGCGAGATGATTGAAGCGGCTGCGCTCACGGTCTCCACGCGCATCCGGATCACCTTGGAGCACCTGAACCACCTTGGGCCCCTGGAAGGGCTGGAGGCGAGATTCAGCGCCGAGTCAGATGCCGTGAACCATGTGGGTCTGAGCGTCTTCCGGTTCGATGGTGACGCGTTGGTCACAGCCCATCTGGCCCGTGTCATCGGGCATGACTCGCCCATGCTCCATCTCAGGCGCCAGGGCGACGGCGGGATGTTCGACAGATTCCGGGACCACGCCGAAGAGCTGTGGGAGCGGGGAGTCCCGGTCCACTAGGGACGACTCGACTGGCACCGCCTCTGACACCCGTACGCTGGTTCGGCTGCCATGCGGGTGCGCCCGCCCGACGCCTTGCGGAGACCTCCCCACGCCGCGAGTGGGACGATGTCATGGACGTGGTCAGGCGTGCGGTGGCCGCCGTCGAGGGACCTGCGGTTCGCGTCCATCCACTACCTCCCGCAGGCCGAGGGCGCGCCCCAGCGGTTCCGGTACGCGATCCGCGTGCTGCCCTTCGTGTCCGTCGACGGGACCGGCGTCTGCGCGGGGGAGCGCCGCCGGCCCGACGGGATTCGCCCCCGTCCCGGCTCATTCGCGGGCGCGGCGGGCCAGACCCAGGGCGTAGTCCGGCCACCAGGTGCCGGCCGTCGGGCCGCCGCGGCAGGTGCCGTCGGATTCGCCGGGGCGCTTGATCCACAGGTAAGCGTCGACGAGCGGGTCGCCCGTGCGGTCGGTCGGCGGGGTTCCGAGGGCGCGGCCCGGCGGGTTGCACCAGGCCCGGGCGCGGTCGCCCGGCAGTGGCCCGGCGCCGCTGCGGCCGGTGTCGATGACGAAGTGTCTGTTCCCGGTCCGTTCGGAGATCTTGGCGCCGTACGCCCGCGCGGCCGCGTCGGGCCGGAAGCCGGAGACGTTGACGGCGAAGCCGTCCGCGTGTTCCAGGCCCGCCTTGGCGAGGGGCGCGACGAGGTCCGTCGGGTTCTCGACCGAGGCCGGACCGCCCGCGTCCAGGTAGACCTTGGTGTTCGGGTTCCGCTTGAGCCGGTCGACGGCCTCGGAGAGCAGCCGGTAGCGCTCGGCGTGGTGGTCGGCCGGAGTGCAGCCGTCGACGGTGTGCGCGACGGCGCCGGGCTCCAGGACGACCAGGGCCCGGGTGCTCCCGATGCCGTCGGCGAAGGCGCCGATCCAGTTGCGGTACGCCCGGGCGTTCGCGGCGCCGCCGGCCGGGTGCTGCCCGCAGTCGCGGTACGGGATGTTGTGCGCGGCGAGCAGCAGGGTCCGCCCGGTGGCCCGGGCGCCCGCCGCGGCCCGGCGGATCTCGGGGCCCGGGTCGCCGCCCGGCCCCCACAGGGCCATCGGCCGGTCCGCGATCCTGCGCAGCACCTGTGCGTCGCTGTTGCGGCCGGCCGCCTCCCAGGCGGCGACCTGCCGGGCGGCCCTGCTCTGCGGGTCCACCCAGTACGGGGACTCGGCGTCGGCCGCGACGGGAGCAGGGGCCCGGGCCGGGGCGGCGGGGCTCCCCGGCGCGGGTGCGGGCCCGCCCGAGCAGGCCGGGGTGGCGGCGAGCAGCAGGAGGAGGCCGAGGGCGGACTGGAGGCGGCGGCTGGGGGCGGCGGGGGGCATCCGGCTTCCTCGGGACGAAGGGTCGGGCAGCGGACCGGGATATCGTGACATAACGGTCAGTTGTCGTCCTCTTACGACACCGTGGGGTCACCGGTCGCGAGGGCGATGGCCAGGGGCGTGCGCTCGTAGAGGACCTGGTGGCCGTGGCGGGCGGAGATGAGCAGGCCCGCCGCGTGCAGGATCCCCAGATGGGCCGAGACCGTGGACGGGGCCAGGCCGAGCCGGTGGGCCAGCGCCGTCGTGGAGGACGGCTCGTCCAACGCGCACAGCACGTCGGCCCGGGCCGGGCCGAGCAGGCGGGCGAGCGCGGCCGGGGTGTCCTCCCGTACGGGGGTCCACAGGGCGCCGATTCCGCGGGCCGGGTAGACCACGGTCGGCTGCCAGGGCGGGTCGAAGCCGCCCGCGATACCCGGCCAGATGAAGGCGCTCGGCATGAGGAGGAGGCCCTGGCCGCCCAGGACGCGCTCGTGGTGACTGCCGGGCCGCTCGATGGTCAGGGTGAGGGAGGCGGCGTCCCAGCGGAGGTCCGGGTGCAGACCGTCGAAGAGCGAATCCAGCCCGCCGGCGGCGAGGCGGCGCGTGTGGAAGAGGATGTCCGCTTCCAGCAGGGCCCGCAGCCGCGGCCAGTGCGGTTTGATCAGGACGCTCCAGGCCTGCTCCAGCAGATCGGCCAGATCGTGCACCGCCCGCGCCGGATCGGCGAGCAGGGCCCGGCCCGCTTCGCTGTCGAGCGCGCCCGGCGTGCAGGCCAGGGCCTTGCGCATGTCCTCGCGCGCTGCGGCCGGATCGGCCGCGCGGATCAGGGCGAGCTCCTCCTCGAAGGTGACGCCGGGTCCGCCCGGCGGCGGGCTGATGAAGTCCGTACTGTGCCCCCGGCGCGGCATCAGAAGCCACAGCGGCCGCAGGTCCAGCCCGTCGGCGGCGGCGCGGATCCGCTGCAGCCAGGGCAGGTGGTAGCCCTGCCGGTCCGGGCGGCCCAGGGTGCGGACCGCCTCCTGTGTCTCCCACGCGGGGGACAGCGCGAACCGGCACCGCAGCAGGTCCCGGTGCCCGAACCGATGGTGCAGGCCCATCCCGGCCCCTTTCCTCACAGGTCTCCGCCCTCGATATTCGGGCTCAATATTCGGGCACGGACGAATCTCTGGGGCGCCGCGCCCACCGCGCGGACGCTGGGCCCATGCCAGCCCACACCCAGGAGCCCGGGCGGTCCACGCCGTCGCCGGGCTACCGCTCCGTCTTCCGGACTCGCGAGTTCCGCCCCGTCTTCGCCGCGCACCTGATGTCCGTGCTCGGTGTCGTCGTCGCCGAGATCTCCCTCACCGTGCTCGTCTACCGTGCCACCGGCTCACCCCTGATGAGCGCGCTCACCTTCGCCCTGGGCTTCCTCCCTTACGCCCTCGGCGGGACCCTGCTCGCCGGGATCGCCGACCGCCACCCCGCCCGGCGGGTGCTCGTCGTGTGCGACCTGGTCTGCGCGGTCTGCGCGACGGCCATGATCCTGCCGGGCACCCCCGTCGCCGTGCTCCTCGCCCTGCGCTGCGCGATGGCCTTCGTGGCGCCGCTCTTCCAGGGCACGCGCAACGCCTCCCTCGCCGACATCCTCGGCCCCGGCGACACCTTCGTCCTGGGCCGCTCGCTGCTGCGCATGGTGGCCCAGAGCGCCCAGCTCGTCGGCTTCGGCCTCGGCGGGCTGCTGCTCACCCTGCTCGCGCCGAGCGGGGCCATCGCCCTCACCGCTGCCGGATTCCTCGGTTCCGCGCTGCTGCTGCGCCTCGGCACCCGCAGCCGGCCCGCCCGCACGAGGACCCGCACCTCCCCGCTCGCCGGGATGCGCGCCGTCCTCGGCCGGCGCCGGCTGCGCGCGCTCACCCTGCTGTTCTGGCTGCCGCCGGTCTTCATCGTCGTCCCCGAGGCGCTGCTCGCCCCGTACGCCGACGGCATCGGCGCCGGCCCCGCCGTCCTCGGGCTGCTGATGTGCGCGATGCCCGTCGGCACCATCGTCGGCGAACTCTGGGCCGGCTCCGCACTCACCGCCCGAACGCGATCGCGGATCGTGGCCCCGCTCGCCGCCGCCGGTCTGCTGCCGCTCCTCCTCTTCGCCGCCCGGCCGGGCGCGCCCCTCGTCCTGGCCGCGCTGCTGCTCGCCGGCCTCGCCCACGCCTACACCCTCGGGCTGGACCAGTGGTACGTCGACGCCGTGCCCGACGAGCTGCGCGGACGTGCGATGACCCTGCTCAGCACCGGCCTGATGACCCTCCAGGGGGTGGGCATGGCCCTGGCGGGCCTGGCCGCAGAATTCCTGCCGGTGCACGCGGTCGTCACCGGATCCGGGATCCTCGGCACGGCCGTCGTCCTGCTGCTCCTCGCCGAACTCCGGGCAGCCGCCCGCCAGGAGGAAGGACTGAAGGATGAGACGCCCCTCGCCGCGAAGTGACCTCCCGGTAGGGTCGGACCCGTGCCCAAGCCGCTCAGCCTTCCCTTCGACCCCATCGCCCGCGCCGACGAGCTCTGGCAGCAGCGCTGGGGGCCCGTGCCCTCGATGGCCGCGATCACCTCGATCATGCGCGCGCACCAGATCCTCCTCGGCGAGGTCGACGCGGTCGTCAAGCCCTACGGGCTGACCTTCGCGCGGTACGAGGCCCTGGTGCTGCTCACCTTCTCCAAGGCCGGGGAACTGCCGATGTCGAAGATCGGCGAGCGGCTGATGGTCCACCCGACGTCGGTGACGAACACCGTGGACCGGCTGGTGAAGTCCGGGCTCGTCGACAAGCGGCCCAACCCGAACGACGGCCGCGGCACCCTCGCCTCCATCACCGAGAAGGGCCGCGAGGTCGTCGAGGCGGCCACGAAGGACCTGATGGCGATCGACTTCGGCCTCGGCGCCTACGACGCCGAGGAGTGCGCGGAGATCTTCGCGCTGCTGCGCCCGCTGCGGGTGGCCGCCGCGGACTTCGACGAGTCCTGAGGAGCCCCGGGGCGGATCCGAGGCACGTCCCGCGATCCCCGGGGCCGCGTCAAGATCGAGCAAAACGGACGGTTAGGCTCGTCCGCATGAAACGAAGCGTGCTGACCCGCTACCGCGTCATGGCCTACGTGACCGCGGTCATGCTCCTGATCCTTTGTGCCTGCATGGTGGCGAAGTACGGCTTCGACACCGGCGCCGGCCTGACCTTCGCGGTCTCGCAGGCCCACGGCGTCCTCTTCATGGTCTACCTGGTCTTCGCCTTCGACCTGGGCTCCAAGGCCAAGTGGTCCTTCGGCAAGCTGCTCTGGGTGCTCGTGTCGGGCACGATTCCGCTGGCCGCCTTCTTCGTCGAGCGCAAGGTCCGCGCCGAGGTGGAACCGCTGGTCAGCGACTCGCTCGCGACCGCCGAGGCCTGATACGAGGCGAACGTCACCCACCCCCGGGGCGACTCCCCGGGGGGTTGCCCATCGACATTTACTAGGACGTCCTAGTAAATTCATGGGTATGGATGCTGACGCCATCGAGGAGGGCCGCCGTCGCTGGCAGGCCCGGTACGACAAGGCCCGCAAGCGCGAGGCCGATTTCACGACGCTCTCCGGAGATGACGTCGACCCCGTGTACGGGCCCCGGCCCGGCGACGCCTACGAGGGGTTCGAGCGCATCGGGTGGCCGGGGGAGTACCCGTACACCCGCGGGCTCCACGCCACCGGCTACCGCGGGCGGACCTGGACCATCCGTCAGTTCGCCGGATTCGGGAACGCCGAGCAGACCAACGAGCGCTACAAGATGATCCTGGCCGCCGGCGGCGGCGGGCTCTCCGTCGCCTTCGACATGCCGACCCTCATGGGGCGCGACTCCGACGACCCCCGCGCCCTCGGAGAGGTGGGCCACTGCGGCGTCGCCATAGACTCCGCCGCCGACATGGAGGTCCTGTTCAAGGACATCCCGCTCGGTGACGTCACGACCTCGATGACGATCTCGGGCCCGGCCGTGCCCGCCTTCTGCATGTACCTGGTCGCCGCCGAGCGGCAGGGCGTGGACCCCGCCGTCCTCAACGGCACGCTCCAGACGGACATCTTCAAGGAGTACATCGCCCAGAAGGAGTGGCTCTTCGAGCCCGAGCCGCACCTGCGCCTCATCGGCGACCTGATGGAGTACTGCACGAAGGGCATCCCGGCCTACAAGCCGCTCTCCGTCTCCGGCTACCACATCCGCGAGGCCGGGGCCACGGCCGCGCAGGAGCTCGCCTACACCCTCGCCGACGGTTTCGGGTACGTGGAGCTCGGACTCTCGCGCGGCATGGACGTGGACGCCTTCGCGCCCGGGCTCTCCTTCTTCTTCGACGCGCACCTCGACTTCTTCGAGGAGATCGCCAAGTTCCGCGCCGCCCGCCGCATCTGGGCGCGCTGGATGAAGGAGGTCTACGGGGCGAAGAGCGAGAAGTCGATGTGGCTGCGCTTCCACACGCAGACCGCCGGCGTCTCCCTGACCGCGCAGCAGCCGTACAACAACGTCGTGCGCACCGCGGTGGAGGCCCTCGCGGCCGTCCTCGGCGGCACCAACTCCCTGCACACCAACGCCCTCGACGAGACCCTCGCCCTGCCGAGCGAGCAGGCGGCCGAGATCGCCCTGCGCACCCAGCAGGTGCTGATGGAGGAGACCGGCGTCGCCAACGTGGCGGACCCGCTGGGCGGTTCCTGGTTCGTGGAGCAGCTCACCGACCGCATCGAGGCCGACGCCGAGAAGATCTTCGAGCAGATCAAGGAGCGCGGCCTGCGCGCCCACCCCGACGGCCGGCACCCCATCGGGCCGATCACCTCGGGCATCCTGCGCGGCATCGAGGACGGCTGGTTCACCGGGGAGATCGCCGAGTCGGCCTTCCAGTACCAGCGGTCCCTGGAGAAGGGTGACAAGCGGGTCGTCGGCGTCAACGTCCACCACGGGTCGGTCACCGGGGACCTGGAGATCCTGCGGGTCAGCCACGAGGTGGAGACCGTCCAGGTACGGGAACTGACGGCGCGCAAGGCGCGGCGCGACGACGCCGAGGTCACCGCCTCCCTGAAGGCCATGCTCGACGCCGCCCGCGACGGGTCGAACATGATCCCGGCCATGCTGGACGCGGTACGGGCCGAGGCCACGCTGGGCGAGATCTGCAACGTCCTGCGCGACGAATGGGGCACGTACACGGAGCCGCCGGGCTTCTGAGCCCGCCCGGCAGGACACCCCTCGGGGACCGGCCGGTCATGGAGCCCCTACGGTGGCGCCATGACCGGCCTTCCTGTCCCCGTACGGGGCGTCAGCGCACGCGTGGTGATGAACAAGGGCGGCTGCGGGGGCTACTGCGCCCACCTCGCGGCCGACTTCGAGCCGCCCGGCCCGGACGGCCGGACGGAGCTGGTGAACCTGGTCCCGGACAAGCGGCTGCCGGCGGAGTTCCTCCCGGCCGTGCGGGCGGGGATCGAGCTGGGTCTGGACGGGGTCGCGGCCGCCGTACTGCTCACGGACGGGGGCGTGTACGAGGCGGACGCCTGGGACATCGGCTACCGGACGGCCGGGGCGGAAGCCGCCCGGGCCGCCCTCGTCGCGGCCGGACTGCGGCCCGCCGAGGAGGCGGACGCCCTGCGCTGGGCGACCTGGCCGGGCCGGCTGCGGCCCTGGCCCGGCCACAACTCCCGGTCCGAGGAGCTGTACGGGCGGATCCGCCGGGCGGGGCCCCGCTGAGGCGGGCTCAGGCCGGCGCCGGCCCGCGCAGGCCGTGCATCAGCAGGGCCGTGAAGGTGGCCACCCAGAGCTCGTCCACGGGCTCGGAGCTCACCAGGGCGCGGTGCACCACCGTGCCCGCGATCACGTCGAAGATCAGGTCCGTGGTGCGGCCCGCGAGGGACTCGTCCTCCTCGTACGGGAGTTCGCCGCGGGCCTGGGCCCGTTCGCGACCCAGTACGACGAGACGTTTCTGCCGGTCCACGATCGCGGACCGGATCCGGTCGCGCAGGGCCTCGTCCCGGGTGGACTCGGCGACGACCGCCATCAGGGCGGTACGGGCTTCCGGACGCCGCAGCAGCGCCGCGAACTGCAGGACCACGTTCTCGATGTCGGCTTCGAGGGACCCCCGGTCGGGGAGTTCGAGCGCGTCGAAGAGCTCCGCCACCGCGTCGACGACCAGCTCGTTCTTGCCCGCCCACCGCCGGTAGAGGGTGGTCTTGGCGACCCCCGCGCGGGCCGAGACGTCGCCCATCGTCAGCTTCGACCAGCCCAGCTCGACCAGCGCGTCCCGGGTCGCGGCGAGGATGGCGGCGTCCGCGGTCGCGCTGCGGGGGCGACCGGTGCGGCCGGGGCTGGGGTTGCGCATGGCCGAGACCATACCCGTCGGTAGCCGAGGCGGCCGCTGTGGTTCAGATCACGGGACGCGGAAGGGCCCGGACGGCCTCCCGGAGAGTTACGCTACGGCTCGTAGCGTAAGAGCGACAACCACGCGAACGGCTACAGGCGCCAGGTGGGGACCCGGTGCCGCACGGCAACACGACCAGCAACACGACCAGCATCACGATCGCGACAGACGGCCGGTACGGCCAATTCACGCGATCTTTTTCGTCGGCGCGCGCACACGGGGGAGGATGTACGCATGCAGCCCAGAAACATGTCCATGAGCGGCGTCGTCGACCTCGCCGCGGTGAAGGCGGCCGGTGATGCCAAGGCCAAGGCCGAGCAGGCCCGAGCCGAAGCGGCACGCCAGGCCGGCCAGGGTGGCGGGGCGGGCCCGTCCGCCGGTGCGGTACCGCCGTCCGCGCTCGTCATCGACGTAGACGAGGCCGGCTTTGAACGCGATGTGCTCCAGCTCTCCGCCGAGGTTCCGGTCATCCTGGACTTCTGGGCCGAGTGGTGCCAGCCCTGCAAGCAGCTCAGCCCGCTGCTGGAGCGTCTGACCGTCGAGGCGAACGGCCGGCTCGTGCTGGCCAAGGTGGACGTCGACGCCAACCAGATGCTGATGCAGCAGTTCCAGATCCAGGGCATCCCGGCCGTCTTCGCCGTGATCGCCGGCCAGGTGCTGCCGCTCTTCCAGGGCGTGGCCCCCGAGCAGCAGATCCGCGAGACCCTGGCCCAGCTGGTGCAGGCCGCCGAGGAGCGCTTCGGGATCATCGGCATCGAGGTGGACCCGAACGCGGAAGGCGCCGCTCCGGCCGCCGCGGCCGAGACCCCGGCCGGCCCGTACGACGCGCTGCTGGAGGCGGCCGTCGCGGCGCTGGACGCCGGTGACCTGGGCGGCGCGGTGCAGGCGTACAAGAACGTACTCGCGGACGACCCGGCCAACATCGAGGCCAAGCTGGGCCTGGCCCAGGCCGAGCTGCTCGCCCGTGTCCAGGACATGAACCCGCAGGCGGTGCGCACCGCGGCGGCCGAGAACCCGAAGGACCCGGCCGCGCAGATCGCCGCGGCCGACCTCGACCTGGTCGGCGGTCACGTGGAGGACGCCTTCGGTCGCCTGGTGGACACCGTGCGCGTCACGTTCGGTGAGGACCGGGACGCCGTACGGCTGCGGCTGCTGGAGCTGTTCGAGGTCATCGGCGCCGACGACCCGCGGGTGTCCGCGGCGCGTACGGCGCTCGCCCGGGTGCTCTTCTAGGCCCGCTCCGGCCCGCTCCGGGCGGCCGACGATTTGTTGACACGTAGATAAACAGCGGCCGCGCTTTGCCAAAACTTGGCAATCGCGGCCGCTGTTACTCGCAGTAAATCGAACCCCGTGAACTGTCCGGTGTGTTCGCCATTCCCCCGTTCTGTCGTGGCCCTGGGTGACACCCTGTGTTGCTACCCGACCGCGACAGGTCGCATCCAGGTTATCTGGCCGTTACCCGCCAGTAACGAACCCCCTTGTGCCCCGGCCGGGAATGGACCACGATCGGCGACGCTCGGTCCTTCCCGCAGAGCCGCTCACTCGGAGCCGCGGTGAAGGGTCCCCACCGAGCCGGCCTGTGGCAGTGGCACCGGCCGTGGGACAGGGGGGTCTCTGCCACACCGGCGGGGCCTGTCCTCCAGGTTGCGCGAACGCGTGGCCCAGTGGTTGTCGCTCGGGGGTGATCGCCGGTGTTTCGGACGTGGCACAGCCGCGGCCCGGCCGCCTGCGCTCCTTCCCGAGGACGTAGCACTTCTCCCATCCCAGGACGGGCACGGCCCGGACCGGAGATGTACGTCCGAGAAGGAGGAACGAAATGAGTTCTCAGGTTCGTGGCGGGACCAGATGGAAGCGCTTCGCGCTCGTCATGGTGCCGAGCATCGCGGCCACGGCCGCGGTCGGTGTGGGTCTGGCGCAGGGTGCCCTCGCGGCGTCCTTCAGCGTCTCCGGCCAGGACTTCAAGGTCTCGGCCGACAAGCTCGACGGTGACAACCTCATTCAGTACGGCGGTATCGCCGAGGGGCATGACCTCAAGGGCAACGCGCAGCACCACCCGGTCACCATCTCCGGGTTCAGCCACGCCGAGATCACCAACATGTGCCAGTCACTGGTGACCCCGACGCCGCTGGGCAACATCACGCTGCAGCTGCGCACCGGCCACAAGGGCAAGCCGGCCGTCGCCGACAACATCTACCTGGATGTTGCCGAGCTCGACACCGACGCCGAGTTCAAGAACCTGGACATCGGCGTCGCCGTCGGCGACGCGAGCCACAAGACCAAGCCGCAGGCCGGCACGGTCGCCAGCCCGTACGCGTTCTCGCAGCGCGCCGACAAGGCGATCCTGACGAACGTGCGCCAGAAGGCGTGGGCGACGACGGCGGGAACCTTCAAGCTTCCCGACCTGAAGCTGCGCCTGCTCGGCGGCGACCAGCCGTGCTACCAGGACGCGAACTGATCCGTCCAGGCGAGTGACCGGAGGGGCGGTCGGCGGCGCACGTCGCCGCCCGCCCGTCCGGGCTCCACCGAGTTTTCCGTACCACCGTTTCCAGGGAGCTGTTGTCCATGAACCCCCAGGCCCCCGTTTACGTTCGCGCTGAAGACGACGCCTGGCTCACCGTGGCGTGGTATCACTTCCACGCCTGGCGCGGGCGCCGTCCCTTCTGGGCCGGGCTGTTCACGTTCGTCAGCGGCTTCCCCATCGCGTACTTCCCGTACGCGGACCTCCGGCTCGGCAACCTCAGCCTCGCGATGGCCACCACCGGCGGCGCCGGGGCGCTGATCATCGGTGTACTGCTGATCACGCTGGGCCTGGCTCTCTGGTTCCAGCAGGCCATCCGGGTCTTCGCCGGCGTCGCCTCGATCCTGCTGGCCCTGGTCTCGCTGCCGGTGTCCAACCTCGGCGGCTTCGGGCTGGGCTTCGTACCCGCCCTGATCGGCGGCGCGCTCGCGCTGGCCTGGGTCCCCGGGCAGCCGGCGGACGAGGAGCCGGTCGGGCAGCGTCAGGGCGCGCTGGACATGGGCAAGGCGGAGGCGATGGCGGGCCCCCAGGGCTTCCCGGGACAGCGCGAAACGGAAACGCCGGCACACGCGAGCGAGACGACTGCCCACGCCGATGGCGGGAGGAACAGTGCGGGGTGACGAGACGCAGCGGGGCCTGGCCCCAGGCGCAGAGTCCCGTGAGAGCAAGGGGCCGCGCCACGCGGCACCCAGGAAGTCGCTGCTGAACAAGATCCAGATACCCGTCGGCAAGACGATGGCGCTCGCGGCGATGCCGACGGCCGTGTTCGTCGGGATGGGCATGGCGCCGAAGCTGGCCGTGGCCGACGACAAGGAGATCCCCTTCGCGCCCGGGCCGTGCGTCACGCGGTCCGACGAACCCGCGGAGACCGAGTCGAAGTCGCCGTCCCCGACGCCGTCGACGACGCCTTCGCCGAGCGCCTCGCCCAGTGCGACGCCCTCGCCGTCCGCGTCCGCAGCAGCGAAGCCCAAGCCGACGACGAGCGCCTCGCCGTCGGCGACCACGCCCCCGGCGAAGCAGGAGGCGGCCCCGGCCGCCACCCCGACGCCGACCAAGAGCACGAACCCGCTGGACCCGCTGGGTGTCGGCGACGCGCTCAAGGGCCTCTTCGACGAGCTCGGCCGGCCCCTCAAGGACGGCCAGGCGACACCCACCCCGACGCCCACCCCCACGCCGTCCACGACCGCCAAGCCGACCCCGGACCCGGCCGCGGACGCGATCCGCGACGCGGCGAAGCAGGCGGGCGTCGACGTCTCGGAGCTGTCCGACGAGGTCAAGGACACCGCGAAGACCCCGAAGGACGAGACGGGCAAGGCGGGCGAGCGGGAGAACAAGGACAAGGACGAGGACGAGGCCAAGCCCGAGGAGTCGAAGGACCCGGACGGGAAGGAACCCTTCCCCTGCCCGACCCACGACGCCAAGGCGCTGGCCGACGCCGAGCTGGAGCAGGGCATCCCGCTCCTGCCGGACGAGCCCTGGTACCTCGACAGCTCGCTGCTGACCCTCTACGGCCTGGACTACCACGGCATCGTCGAGGTGAAGACCGGCAGCGGCAAGATCAAGAAGGTCCTGAAGTTCACCGCGGACTCGCTGGACATCAAGGACCTGTACCAGACGGTCGGCAAGGACGGGAACGTCGCCCACCTGAAGTCGCGTCCGGGCTCCACGTCCAAGATCCGCGGCGGCACGGTGACGATGTACACCGAGAGCCTCAAGGGGAACCTGTTCGGACTGATCCCGATCGAGTTCACCCCGAACAGCCCGCCGCCCCTGAACGTCCCCTTCGCGTTCTTCACGGACGTCAAGGTCGTCCAGGCCGGCCAGTTCGGCGGCACCCTGACCGTCCCGGGCCTGAAGAACTACATCGGACCGCCGGAGTAGTCCCGTACGGCAGCGGTCACCTGGAACACACCGAGGGCGGCACCCCGGATCCCGATCGGATCCGCGGTGCCGCCCTCGGTCTCTGTGCGGCAGAGTTCAGGCTTCAGGCGGTGCGGTGAAGGAACCTCCCAGCGGTGGCCGGGGGACTCAGTCGCGGGCGCCGCCGCCCAGGTGGTGGACCCGGACCATGTTGGTCGTGCCCGGGACACCGGGGGGCGAGCCGGCGGTGATGATCACGGTGTCACCCTCGTTGTAGCGGCCGAGCTTGAGCAGCTCGCCGTCCACCAGGTCGACCATCGCGTCGGTGTTGTCCACGTGCGGGACGACGTACGACTCGACGCCCCAGCTCAGCGAGAGCTGGTTGCGGGTGTTGACGTCCGTGGTGAAGGCCAGGATCGGCTGCGTGGAGCGGTAGCGCGACAGGCGGCGGGCGGTGTCCCCGGACTGGGTGAAGGCGATGAGGGCCTTCCCGTCGAGGAACTCCGCGATCTCGCAGGCCGCGCGGGCGACGGCGCCGCCCTGGGTACGGGGCTTCTTGCCCGGGACCAGCGGCTGCAGGCCCTTGGCGAGGAGCTCCTCCTCGGCCGCCGTGACGATCTTCGACATCGTCTTGACGGTCTCGATCGGGTAGGCGCCCACCGAGGACTCGGCGGACAGCATGACCGCGTCCGCGCCGTCGAGGATCGCGTTGGCGACGTCGGAGGCCTCCGCGCGGGTCGGGCGGGAGTTGGTGATCATCGACTCCATCATCTGGGTCGCGACGATCACCGGCTTGGCGTTGCGGCGGCACATCTCGATGAGCCGCTTCTGGACCATCGGGACCTTCTCGAGCGGGTACTCGACGGCCAGGTCGCCACGGGCCACCATGACCGCGTCGAAGGCGTCGACCACGGCCGCCATGTTCTCGACGGCCTGCGGCTTCTCCACCTTGGCGATGACGGGGACCCGGCGTCCCTCCTCGTCCATCACCTTGTGGACGTCCTTGACGTCGTTGGCGTCGCGGACGAAGGACAGGGCGACCATGTCGCAGCCCATCCGCAGGGCGAAGCGGAGGTCGTCGACGTCCTTCTCCGACAGGGCGGGGACGTTCACGGCGGCACCCGGCAGGTTGATGCCCTTGTGGTCCGAGATGACACCGCCCTCGATGACGATGGTCTTGACCCGGGGGCCCTCGACCTCGGTCACCCGGAGCTCGACGTTGCCGTCGTTGATCAGGATCTGGTCACTCTTGGCGACGTCGCCCGGGAGACCCTTGTAGGTGGTGCCGCAGATGGACTTGTCACCCGGGACGTCCTCGGTGGTGATGGTGAACTCGTCACCGCGCACCAGCTCGACGGGACCCTCGGCGAAGGTCTCCAGACGGATCTTCGGGCCCTGGAGGTCGGCGAGGACGCCAACGGCGCGCCCGGTGTCCTCGGAGACCTGCCGGACGCGGTCGTACCGCTCCTGGTGTTCTGCCTGGGATCCGTGGCTGAAGTTGAATCGGGCCACGTTCATACCTGCCTCGATGAGCGCTTTCAGCTGCTCATACGAGTCGACGGCGGGGCCCAGCGTGCAGACGATTTTGGAACGGCGCATGACTGGATCCTATCGGTTTGTTTCGTAGCGGAATATTCCGACTGGTGGAAAGTCCAAGTGACTATCGAGTAACCAGCGCATACGCCTGGGTGGCGATCTCCAGTTCCTCATCCGTCGGGACCACCGCCACGGCCACCCGGGCGTACTCCGCCGAGACCAGCCGCGGCTCGCCGGAGCGCACGGCATTGGCCTGCAGGTCCAGCGCCAGGCCCAGCTCGGCCAGGCCGTCCAGCGCGGCCTCGCGGACCTGGTGGGCGTTCTCGCCGACCCCGGCGGTGAACGCCACCGCGTCCACCCGCCCCAGGACCGCCGAGTAGGCGCCGATGTACTTCTTCAGCCGGTGGACGTACGCGGCGAAGGCGAGGCTCGCCGCCTCGTCGCCCTCGCCCGCCCGCCGGAGCACCTCGCGCATGTCGTTGTCGCCGCACATGCCCAGCAGACCGCTCTTCTTGTTCAGGAGCGAATCGATCTCATCCACCGAGAGGCCACCCACCCGCGCCAGGTGGAAGACGACCGCCGGATCGAGATCGCCCGAACGGGTCCCCATGACCAGCCCCTCCAGCGGGGTCAGGCCCATGGACGTCTCCACACACACCCCGCCCCGCACCGCGGAGGCGGAGGCGCCGTTGCCCAGGTGCAGCACGATCACGTTCACGTCCTCCACCGGCCTGCCGAGCAGCGCGGCCGTCGCCCGGGAGACGTAGGCGTGGGAGGTTCCGTGGAAGCCGTACCGCCGGATGGAGTACGCGTCGGCCGTCGCGGCGTCGATCGCGTACCGCGCCACGTACTCCGGCATCGTCGAGTGGAAGGCGGTGTCGAAGACGGCCACCTGCGGGATGTCCGCGCGCAGGGAGCGCGCCACCTCGATGCCCGTCACGTTCGCCGGGTTGTGCAGCGGTGCCAGCGGGATCAGGTTCCGGATCTCCGCCAGCACCTCGTCGTCGATCACGGTCGGCTCGGTGAACTTCGTCCCGCCGTGCACCACCCGGTGCCCCACCGCCGCCAGTTCTTCCGAGTCCAGGCCCGTCCCGTCGGCGGCGAGCTCCGCGGCCACGGCCTTCAGCGCGGCCTCGTGGTCCGCGATCGGGCCGAGCTGCTCGCGCTTGCCGCCGGCGGCGCCCGGGCCGGTCAGCGGCTCGTGCACCAGCCGCGAGGTCTCCTCGCCGATCCGCTCCACCAGACCGACCGCGAGCCGGGACCGGTCCGCCATGTCGAGGAGCTGGTACTTGACCGACGAGGAGCCGGAGTTGAGGACGAGTACGCGCGATGCGGTCACGATGGAGGTCTTTCCTTGTCTCGGGCGGTGGGGAGGGGAGGGGAGGGGAGGGGAGGGGATCAGGCGGTGGCCGCGGGCGACGGCGCGCCCTGCGCCTGGATCGCGGTGATGGCCACGGTGGTGACGATGTCCTGCACGAGCGCGCCGCGCGAGAGGTCGTTGACCGGCTTGCGCAGACCCTGGAGCACCGGGCCGACCGCCACCGCGCCCGCCGAACGCTGCACGGCCTTGTACGTGTTGTTGCCGGTGTTGAGGTCGGGGAAGATCAGCACCGTCGCGCGGCCGGCCACCTCCGACCCGGGGAGCTTGGTCGCGGCGACCGAGGGCTCCACGGCCGCGTCGTACTGGATCGGGCCCTCGATCTGCAGGTCGGGACGCTGCTGGCGGACGAGCTCGGTGGCCTTGCGGACCTTGTCCACGTCCGCGCCCGAACCGGAGGTGCCGGTCGAGTACGAGAGCATCGCGATCCGCGGCTCGACGCCGAAGGCGGCGGCGGTGGCGGCCGACTGGACGGCGATGTCGGCGAGCTGCTCGGCGTTCGGGTCCGGATTGACGGCGCAGTCGCCGTAGACGAGGACCCGGTCGGCCAGGCACATGAAGAAGACCGAGGAGACGATCGACGCCTCCGGCTTGGTCTTGATGATCTCGAAGGCCGGGCGGATGGTCGCCGCGGTGGAGTGCACCGAGCCGGAGACCATGCCGTCGGCCAGGCCCCGCTGGACCATCAGCGTGCCGAAGTAATTGACGTCGGTGACCACGTCGTTGGCGAGCTCGATGGTCATGCCCTTGTGGGCGCGGACCTCGGCGTAGTACTCGGAGAAGCCCGCCCGCATCGGGGAGGTCGCCGGGTCGATGATCTGCGCGCCGGAGATGTCGATGCCGAGGTCGCCGGCCTTCTTCAGGATCACCTGCTCGTCTCCGAGCAGGGTCAGGTCGCAGACGCCCCGGCGCAGCACCACGTCCGCGGCGCGCAGCACGCGCTCCTCGGTGCCCTCGGGCAGGACGACGCGGCGGCGTTCGGAGCGGGCCCGCTCCAGCAGCTCGTGCTCGAACATCATCGGGGTGACCCGCTCCGAGCGGGCCACCGAGAGCAGGTCGCGCAGCTCGCCGGTGTTCACGTGCCGCTCGAAGACGCCGAGCGCGGTCTCCAGCTTGCGCGGGGTCGCGGAGTTCAGCCGGCTCTGCAGCGAGAAGAGTTCGGCGGCGGTCGGGAAGCTGTTGCCGGCCACCGACACCACGGGCGTGCCCGGGGCCAGCTTCGAGGCGAGCGTCAGGACGTCCTTGCCCGGGCGCTCGTTCAGGGTGAGCAGCACACCGGCGATCGGCGGGGTGCCCGAGGTGTGCGCGGCCAGCGCCCCGATGACCAGGTCGGAGCGGTCGCCGGGGGTGACCACCAGGCATCCGGGGGTCAGGGCGTTCAGGAAGTTCGGCAGCATGGCGCCGCCGAAGACGAAGTCCAGGGCGTCGCGGGCCAGCCCGGCCTCGTCGCCGAGGAGCACCTCGCCGCCGAGCGCCCGGGTGATCTGGGCGACGGTCGGGGCGGAGAGCGACTTGTCGTCCGGCAGTACGTAGCAGGGCACGGGGAGCCGGGCGGCCAGCCGCTCGGCTATGAGGTCGCGGTCCTCCGCGGCCACCCGGTTGACGACCATCGCGACGACGTGGCAGCCCAGGGTTTCGTAGGCGCGGTAGGCGTTGCGGGCCTCGGCGCGCACCGCCTCGGCGTGGTGCTTGGTGCCGCCGACGACGGGGATGACGACCGCGCCCAGCTCGTTGGCGAGGCGGGCGTTGAGCGCCAGCTCGTCCGGGAGGTTGGTGTCCGCGTAGTCGGTGCCGAGGACGAGCATGACCTCGTAGTCGCGGGCCACCCGGTGGTAGCGGTCGACCAGCCCGGAGACGAGTTCGTCGGTGCCCTTCTCGGCCAGGATCGCCGAGGCCTCCTCGTAGTCCATCCCGAAGGCGGTCGCCGAGTCCTGGTCGATCCGGTAGCGGGCCTTCAGGAGCTCGAAGAGGAGGTCCGGTCCGTCGTGGAGCAACGGACGGTAGACGCCGACCCGGCCCGTCTGCCGGGTCAGGAGCTCCATGATCCCCAGCTCGACGACCTGGCGGCCGTCCCCCCGCTCGATACCGGTCACGTACACGCTGCGCGTCACGCCCGCACTCCGTCCCATGCTGTGGATGTCTGTTTGGTCTGGCTTGACCCCTTGACAATACCTCTGTCAATAGATAGGGCGCCCCCCGGGAAAGGGCCTGGCCAGGGGGGTCGAAAGGCCCGGAGGGGGGAGCGGCACAAGACGCGCGGCACCCCGAGCCCGTGGAACAATCGGACAGGCTTCACCATTACGCCCTTCATATGTACGGCAGGAGACACAGCACGATGCGTATCGGAGTTCTCACCGCAGGCGGCGACTGTCCGGGCCTCAACGCTGTCATCCGGTCGGTCGTACACCGCGCCCTGGTCGGGCACGGGGACGAGGTCATCGGTTTCGAGGACGGCTTCAAGGGCCTCCTCGACGGCCACTTCCGCCCCCTCGACATCAATGCCGTCAGCGGCATTCTCGCCCGCGGCGGCACGATCCTCGGCTCGGCGCGCATGGAGCGCTCCCGCCTGCACGAGGCCGCCGAGAACGCCCGGGAGCTGGCGACGCGCTACGGCATCGACGCCCTCATCCCGATCGGCGGCGAAGGCACCCTGACCGCCGCCCGGATGCTGTCGGACGCCGGGATGCCGGTCGTCGGCGTGCCGAAGACCATCGACAACGACATCTCCTCCACCGACCGCACCTTCGGCTTCGACACCGCCGTCATGGTCGCCACCGAGGCCATCGACCGCCTCAAGACCACCGCCGAATCGCACCAGCGCGTGATGGTCGTCGAGGTGATGGGCCGCCACGCGGGCTGGATCGCCCTGGAGTCCGGCATGGCCGGCGGCGCCCACGGCATCTGCCTGCCGGAGCGCCCCTTCGAGGTGGACGCCCTGGTGAAGATGGTGGAGGAACGATTCTCCCGCGGTAAGAAGTTCGCCGTCATCTGCGTCGCCGAGGGCGCCCACCCGGCCGAGGGTTCCATGCCGTACGAGAAGGGCGCGATCGACCAGTACGGTCACGAGCGCTTCGCCGGCATCGGCAACCGCCTCGCGATCGAGCTGGAGCACCGCCTCGGCAAGGAGGCCCGCCCCGTCATCCTCGGCCACGTCCAGCGCGGCGGTGTGCCCACCGCGTACGACCGCGTCCTGGCCACCCGCTTCGGCTGGCACGCCGTCGAGGCCGTCCACCGCGGCGACTTCGGCAACATGACCGCCCTGCGGGGCACCGACATCGTGATGGCCCCGCTCGCCTCCGCGACCACGGAGCTGAAGACGGTCCCCGAGGACCGCATGTACGAGGCGGAGTCCGTCTTCTGACCCGCCCGGCCGGTACCCGCGCCCCCGCCCGGCCGGTACCCGCGCCCCCGCCGGGCCGGTACCCGCGCCCCCGCCCGGCCGGTACCTCCGGCCCCGCTTTCCCGCCGGACGGCCCCGGAGACCAGTGCTCCGGGGCCGCTCCGCGCCCCGGACCCCGCTGGTTAAGATTCCGGCCGGGGGATAGGTCGGCCGAGTCGTGTGGACGGATCGGGCCTGCGTGTCCGGGCCCGTCCTCCGCTCGCACGCACTCGATGGAAAGGTGCCCCACTCCCGTGGCGACCAGCTCTGCCGTCCTGACCTCCGAACCGGTCGAGAACCGACCGGGACCCGGAGCCACCGGCCCCGCCGCACGACGCAGACCGTTCGTCCTCGCCGCGGCCCTCGCCGCGTCCTGGGCGGTGCCGCTGCTGCTCCACGCGGTCGCCCTCGACGTGGCGCTCCTCCCCGTCCTGGTCCTGACGATCGCCGCCCTGATCCGGGTGGGCGGAGGCCTGCTCGACCGCCTCGTGGTCGCGGCCTTCCTGCTCTGCGGCGCCGTGATGGGCTTCGGCCTGCTCTTCTCCGTCTGGCCGTGGGGCCTGGCCCCCGTGCCCGGGGCCGGCCTGCTGCTGACCATCGCCTCCGTCTCCGGCTGGCTGGCCCGCCGCAGGCCCCGCATCCCGCTGCGGCTGCGCGGCTCGGATGCGCTCATCGCCGGCACCGTGGCCGTGGTCTGGCACTACGTCCACCACCCGGTGGCCGGCAAGTCGGCCGCCGACCGGCTGGCCCACTTCGTCACGTCCGAGGACCGGATGGGGCACTTCTCGTACTTCACCGGCATCCGGCAGGTCGGCGGCTACGCCTTCCTCCACCAGGACGCCGCCCGGACGTACATGATGACCCCGTCCGAGGCGGTCTACCCGCAGGGCTCCCACTTCCTCCTGGCCTGGACCGACGCCCTGGTGACGTCCTCGGCCCAGGCGGGCTCCGCCCTCGCCATGACGAACCGGTACTTCCTCTACGTCCTGGCCGCCTACGCGCTGTTCTGCGGGGCGCTGGTCTGGGCCGCCCGCTGGATCGGCGGCCCGCGCCTGCGCGGCTGGCGCGCGGCCGCGGTCTGCTCCACCGTGGCCGCTCTGATGATGTCCGGATCGATGGCGCAGCTGATCGAGCGGGGCTTCGACTCCGAGACCATCGGCCTGCTGTTCCTGGCCGTCGCCCTGGCCCTGCTGGTGCGGCCCGCGACGGGCCGGACCGAGTTCGTCCTCGTCGCGGCGGCCGGGCTGATCGCCGTCACCTACGTCTACAACCTCTACGGCGCCCTCGTCGGCATCGCCCTGGCCGCGGTGCTGCTCGTCCACCGGCGCCGGTTCGCCGGCCGCTGGCTCCCGGTCCTCGCGGCACTGGCCGGCGCCACCCTGGTGGCGGGACTGCCCAGCGTCTTCTCCGTCCTCACGAAGCTGGACGTCGCCAAGACCTCGAACCTGGCCGGCCCGATGGTCATCCCCGACCGCCCGGTGTTCATCGGGCTCGGACTGCTGGCCCTGGTCGCGGCCACCCTCCCGGTGAACCGCCGGACCGGCACCGGACGGATGGTGCTGGCCCTCGTCCTCGGCGCGGCCGCCGTGATCGGCGTCTTCGGCGCCTGGCAGAAGCACACCATCGGCTACTACTCGTACTACTTCGAGAAGCTGACCGCCGCCGGGCTGGTGATCGCCCTGCTCTCGCTCGGTCTGATCGGGCTGATGCTGCCGCCCGCCGGCGGGACGACGGCCACCGCGCTGCGCCGCCGGGCGGACCTGCTGCTGCGCTCCGGCCTCGCGGCGGCGGCGGCGCTGGCGCTGTTCGGCGGCGTCCAGTGGGGCGTGCCCTCCGGCTGGGGCCACCCCTCGGCCTGGTACGAGAGCTCCATGCTCAAGTGGGCCCGGGGCGAGGCCGGGAGCAGCGACATCGGCCCGCCGGCCGCCGCCCTCACCGGGCGCGACCTGAAGGGGGTCACCTCGCCGGTGATCGCCCTGTACGGCAACGACGCCTACCTCAACCTGAGGTCGACCTTCCTCGCCCAGATCCTCACCCACCAGGCGGGCAACATGGTCGGGCTGTACGAGGTCTTCTACGTCAAGGTCGGCGGACCCGCGACGGTCGAGGAGACGGAGTACCAGGCCTCGCTGGGCCACCTGAAGACCGCGATCGCCTCGTGCCCGGCCCCGCCGACCGTCCTGGTGGGCGACCGGAAGACCGCCGACCGGCTCAGGAACGACCTGGCGGCCGCCGGCAGCGCGGCCACCGTGGTCCACGCGCCGCTGCCGTAGGGGGTGCTCCGGCAGCCCGGACGCGTCCTACGCCCTACCGCCCGCGAGCTGCCAGAACCGGTCCACGATCTCGACGAGGAACTCCCGGCCGGCGTCCCCGCTGCCGGCCTCGCCCTGGCCGCCGCCCCAGCTGAGCGTCGCCACCATCCGCGACTGGTAGTCGCCGTGCAGCTGCTCCAGCACCCATTCCAGGTTGGACTTGGGGATGGGCAGCAGCTTGCCCAGCGGCTTCACGTACGCCTGCCAGCGCGTGGTCACCGCACTGCGCAGCAGGTCGGCCAGCTCCTCCTGCTTGCCGGTCGCCGTCACGAACTGGGCCAGCGTCAGACCGAGCACCGTCGCGAGGGCGGCGGACTGCCGTTCGTTGCCCTTCCAGCGTCCGGTGTCCTCCATCTTCTGGTACGAGCTCGTCTCCAGGCCGATCCGCCGGGCCAGTTCGTCCGCGGCGAGCCCCCGGGCCATCCGGTGCTCCCGCAGGGTGACCGGCTCGGCGAGCAGCTCCCCGGGCGAACACCACAGGACGCCCGCGAGGGCGGTGAGCTCGACCGAAGAGGGTGATATCTCGCCACGCTCCCAGGCCATCACGGTCTCGGGCGCGACGACGAGTCCGTACTGGGCGCGCAGGCCGTAGGCGACATGTCCGGGAGCCATGCCCAGGGCCGCGCGCAGGCGACGCGCGGCGGGGGCATTGAAAGGTGGGCTGGAGTGCACACCGCACACCGTAGGAGTGGCCGGGCAATGGCGCCTACGGACCAAACAAACAAGCCCATACCTCGTAGGAAAGTCCTATGGAGATAAGGGCTTTCGTCGGGTTTTCGGGCGACTGTCCGGTAATCGGTCAGCTCGAAGATCCTTTGATGTGAGTACGGTTCCAGCCAATCCCCGCCGGCGCAAGAGTCGTCACACGCTCCACACAAGATGAACCGGACACCTCTTCCTTTCCCTCCCGTCCTTTGCCTTGACGTCGGCGTCAAGGACACCCGGACGCTGCGGTACTACGAGTCGCGGGGGCTGCTGCCCGCACGGCGGGCCGGCAACGGCTACCGGACCTACGACGAGGACGACCTGCGGCTGCTGAGCCAGATCCGCGTGCTCCAGGACTTCGGCTTCGAGCCGGAGGAGACCCGGCCCTTCGTGGACTGCCTGCGGGCCGGCCACCCGGCCGGGGACTCTCCCCCGGCTACCGCCGGGAGGTGCCCCCAGCCCCGCCTCGCTGGCCGTCCACCGGCGCAAGCTCGCCGAGCTGGACGGACTGATCGGCCAGCTGGCCGACGTACGGGAGCAGCTCACGCGGCAGCCGGCCGGTGCGGAGGCGGCCGTGCCGAAGTGCGAGATGACCGGATGACGGATAACGGATGAGAGGGGCGGGGACATGAAGGCTCACGGTGTGGCGCAAGTGACCGACGCGGATTTCGAGGCCGAGGTGATCGCGGAGCGCGGGCGGCCCGTCCTCCTGGAGTTCACGGCCGACTGGTGCGGCCCCTGCCGCCGGATCGCGCCCGTGCTGTCCGCGGTCGCCGCCGAGGAGGCCGACCGCCTCAAGGTCGTGCAGATCGACGCGGACAGCAACCCCGCCGCCGTCACGCGGTACGGGGTGCTGTCCCTGCCGACCCTGCTCCTCTTCCGTGACGGCGAGCCCGTGCAGCAGATCGTCGGAGCCCGGCCCAGGCGCCGCCTCCTCCGGGAACTGGAGGAGGCGCTGACGGCCGCCGCTAGGGCCTGAGCCAGACCGTCGCCAGGGGCGGGAGGGTCATGCGCAGGCTGGCCGGGCGGCCCTGCGCCGGCACCGGCTCCGCCCGCAGCGGCCGGGTGTGGTGGACGCCGCTGCCGCCGTAGACCTGCAGGTCGGTGTTGAGGACCTCCCGCCACAGCGGCACCTCCTCCGGCACGCCGATCCGGTAGCCGTGCCGGACCACGGGCGAGAAGTTCGACACCGCCAGGAGCTGCGAGCCGTCCTGTGCGTACCGCAGGAAGGCGAACACGTTGTCCTCCGCGGCGTCCGCCTCCACCCAGGCGAAGCCCTCCGGCACGGTGTCCCGCTCCCACAGGGCGGGCGCCGCCGTGTACGTGCGGTTCAGGTCGCGCACGAGGTTGCGTACGCCCCGGTGGTCGCCGGCCGCCGCGTAGGACTCGTCCAGCAGCCACCAGTCCGGCCCGTACACCTCCGACCACTCCGAGCCCTGGGCGAACTCCTGTCCCATGAACAGCAGTTGCTTGCCCGGGTGGGCCCACATGAAGCCCAGGTAGGCCCGGTGGGCCGCCCGCTTCTGCCACCAGTCCTCCCCGGGCATCTTGGACACCAGCGAGCCCTTGCCGTGCACCACCTCGTCGTGCGAGATCGGCAGCACGTAGTTCTCGCTGAAGGCGTAGATCATCCCGAAGGTCATGTCGTGGTGGTGGTACTTGCGGTGCACTGACTCCTTCGACATGTAGCGCAGGGTGTCGTGCATCCAGCCCATGTTCCACTTCAGGCCGAAGCCGAGCCCGCCGGAGTCCGTCGGGCGCGTCACGCCGTTCCAGGCCGTGGACTCCTCCGCGATCGTCACCACCCCCGGGCAGCGCCGGTACACGGTCGCGTTCATCTCCTGGAGCAGCGCCACCGCGTCCAGGTTCTCCCGCCCGCCGTGCTCGTTCGGCGCCCACTCGCCCTCACTGCGCGAGTAGTCGAGGTAGAGCATCGAGGCCACCGCGTCCACGCGCAGCCCGTCGACGTGGAACTCCTCGCACCAGTAAACGGCGTTGGCGACGAGGAAGTTGCGGACCTCCTTGCGGCCGTAGTCGAACTCCAGCGTCCCCCAGTCCGGGTGCGCGGCCCGGCGCGGGTCCTGGTGTTCGTACAGCGGCCGCCCGTCGAACTCGGCGAGGGCCCAGTCGTCGCGCGGGAAGTGCGCGGGCACCCAGTCGACGATCACCCCGATCCCGGCCCGGTGCAGGGCGTCCACGAGGAAGCGGAAGTCGTCCGGGGTCCCCATCCGCGAGGTCGGCGCGTAGAAGCCGGTGACCTGGTAGCCCCAGGAGCCGCCGAAGGGGTGCTCGGCGACCGGCATCATCTCCACGTGCGTGAAGCCCAGCTCCTTGACGTACGCGGGGAGCTGCTCGGCGAGCTGCCGGTACGAGAGCCCCGGCCGCCAGGACGCCAGGTGCAGCTCGTACACGGAGAAGGGGGCCTGGTGCGGGGGCTTTTCGCCGCGCCGCGCCATCCACTCCGCGTCCTGCCACACGTGGCCGGAGGCGGTGACCACCGAGGCGTTCGCCGGCGGGACCTCCGCGGACCGGGCCATCGGATCGGCGCGCAGGGTGTGGCTGCCGTCCGGGCGCGTGATGTCGTACTTGTAGAGCGCACCGGCGCCCACACCGGGAAGGAAGAGCTCCCACACGCCGCTCGCGCCGAGCGAGCGCATCGGGTAGGCGACGGAGTCCCAGTACGAGAAGTCCCCGGAGACCCGGACCCCCTGGGCGTTCGGCGCCCACACGGTGAACCGGGTCCCGGCGACGCCCTGGTGCTCCATCGGCTGGGCGCCGAGCGCAGTCCACAGCTGCTCGTGGCGGCCCTCGCCGATCAGGTGCAGGTCCAGCTCGCCGAGGGCGGGCAGGAACCGGTACGGGTCGTGGACCTCGATCTCGTCGCTGTCGTACGCCACCAGCAGCCGGTACTCCGGCACGCCGGTCAGTGGCAGCAGCCCGGAGAACAGCCCGTCGCCCTCGTCGAAGAGCTCGGCCCGCAGCCCCTTGGCGACGATGGTGACCGACTTGGCGTAGGGGCGCAGCACGCGGAAGGCCACCCCGCCCCGCGCGGTACGGGCACCCAGCACCCCGTGCGGATCGTGGTGGCGGCCCTCCAGCAGCCGGGCCCGTTCGTCACCGCCGAGTGCGGGCGCCGGCCGGACCCCGCGCGGAGGGGCGGCGGCGCGGCGGGCCCGGGGGGCGCGGGCCTTCTTCGCCGCCGCCGGGGCGGGTGCGGCTTCGTCGCGGACGGTCGGTGACGGCTGTCGTGCGGCGCTCACGCGAGCGGCCTCCTCGGGGGCTTGGGGCGGGGGTGCGGGGAGATGGAACCGGGGGCGGGCGGGGTCGGCGGCACGCGGTGCGCGGGTCGCGAGGGTTCCGAGAGCCGCCGGATCGCGGCCATCGGGACGTGCAGCCAGTCGGGGCGGTGCCGGGACTCGTAACGGGCCTCGTACACCGCCTTGTCGGTCTCGTACGCCCGCAGCAGCACGGGGTCCTCGCGGGGGTCCCGGCCGGTGGTGCGGGCGTATCCCTCGCAGAAGGCGGCCCGGCAGTCGTCCGCCCAGGCGGGGGCGAACGGCCGGTGCGAGCGGGCGGCGTAGTCGAAGGAGCGCAGTATCCCGGCGATGTCGCGCACCGCCGGTTCGGGACGGCGCCGGTCGGCCAGCGGCCGGGCCGGCTCGCCCTCGAAGTCGATCAACGACCAGCTGCCGTCGAGGGTGCGCAGGGTCTGACCCAGATGGAGGTCCCCGTGGATCCGCTGGGCGGGCACCCCCGCTCCCCGCGAGGCGGCCAGCGCGTCGAAGGCCCCCCGCAGCCCGGCCTCGTAGGGCCGCAGGGCGGGCACCTCCCGGGCGGTCGCGGCCAGCCGGGCGGTCATCCCGGCCGCCAGCCGGGCGGTCTGCTCCGGGCCGAGCGCGACGGTGGGCAGCGCGGAGGCGAGCGCGCTGTGCACCTCGGCGGTGGCCCGGCCGAGCGCGTGCGCCTCGGCGGTGAAGTCGGCCCCGGCGCCGAGCCGGCGCAGCGCGAGCTGCCAGCCGTCGTCGGAGCCGCGCAGGTACGGCTGGAGCACGCCCAGGGTCAGCGGCTCGCTCCCGGGCGGCTCGGCCTCGTACCAGGCGACGGGCGCCGGGACGCGGGCGCAGCCGGCCGCGGCCAGCGCCCGGGGCAGCTCCAGGTCCGGGTTGACCCCGGGGCCGACCCGGCGGAACACCTTCAGGATGAACGAATCTCCGTAGATCAGCGAAGAGTTGGTCTGCTCCCCGGAGAGCGGCCGGGGCACGAGCCCCGCCGGGATCGGCGTGGCCGGGTCCCGGTCGAAGCGCAGCGGGCCGAGTACCCCGGGGGAGCGCAGCCGCTCCAGCAGCATGGCCGCGAGCCGCGGGTCGCCCAGCGCCTCGTAGACCGCCCGGCCGGCGTACGGGCCGTCCTCGGCGTGGCCGATCAGGGTGGGCGCGAGCGCGGGCGGCAGGGACGGGCGGATGCCCAGCAGCAGTTGGTAGCAGTCCCCGTCGACGTCGAGGAGCAGGTGGAGCAGTCCGGGGGTGGAACCCGGCGGCAGCAGCTCGGCCGCCGAGACGGTCCTGAGCCTGCTGATGGTGCGGCCCTTGCCCGCGAACCAGCGCTGTGCGGGCAGCCAGGCCCTCAGCATCGGTTCCAGCGGGGTGATCCCGGCGGCCCGGTCGGCCGTCAGCCGGCTCCGGGCGGATGCAGCCTCCGACATGGCGTCGCGTCCTTTCCCCGGGCCGTCACAGAATGCGCAGAGTGTCCCGGATGCGCGGCAGTTGCTTCTCCGGCATGTGCGAGTGTCGGGTCAGGATGATCCGTACAGGGGCGGGCGATTGACCCATTCGAGTTGCCCGCCCCTTCGCCGGCCCCGTTACCCGTCGCGTTGTTCGCCGCGCTGTTCGGTCCGCAGCCGGAACCAGTAGAAGCCGTGGCCCGCCAGGGTCAGCAGGTACGGCCACTCACCGATCGGCGGGAAGCGCACGTCGCCCGTGAGCTCCACCGGGACCCGTCCGTTGAACGACCGCAGATCCAGCTCGGTGGGCTGCGCGAAGCGCGAGAAGTTGTGCACGCACAGCACCAGGTCGTCCCCGAGCTCGCGAAGGAACGCGAGCACCGCCGGGTTGGACGAGGCCAGTTCGGTGTACGAGCCGAGTCCGAAGGCCGGGTTGGCCTTGCGGATCTCGATCAGCCTGCGGGTCCAGTGCAGCAGTGAGGAGGGCGACGCCATGGCCGCCTCGACATTGGTGACCTGGTACCCGTAGACCGGGTCCATGATGACCGGCAGGTTCAGCCTGCCCGGATCGCAGGAGGAGAAACCGGCGTTGCGGTCCGGGGTCCACTGCATGGGGGTGCGGACGCCGTCGCGGTCGCCGAGCCAGATGTTGTCGCCCATGCCGATCTCGTCGCCGTAGTAGAGCACCGGCGAGCCCGGGAGGGACAGCAGCAGGGCCGTGAACAGCTCCATCTGGTTGCGGTCGTTGTCCAGGAGCGGGGCGAGGCGGCGCCGGATGCCGATGTTGGCCCGCATCCGCGGGTCCTTGGCGTACTCGGCGTACATGTAGTCGCGCTCTTCGTCCGTGACCATCTCGAGGGTGAGCTCGTCGTGGTTGCGCAGGAAGATGCCCCACTGGCAGCGGTCCGGGATCGCCGGTGTCTTGGCCAGGATTTCGGAGACCGGGTAGCGGGACTCTCTTCGTACGGCCATGAAGATGCGCGGCATGACGGGGAAGTGGAAGGCCATGTGGCATTCGTCCCCGCCCTTCGCGAAGTCGCCGAAGTAGTCGACGACGTCCTCGGGCCACTGGTTGGCCTCGGCGAGCAGCACGGTGTCCGGGTAGTGCGCGTCGATCTCCGCCCGGACCCGCTTGAGGAGCCGGTGGGTGCGGGGCAGGTTCTCGCAGTTGGTGCCCTCCTCGGCGAAGAGGTAGGGCACGGCGTCGAGGCGGAAGCCGTCGATGCCGAGGTCGAGCCAGAAGCGCAGGGCGGAGACGATCTCCTCCACGACGGCCGGGTTCTCGTAGTTGAGGTCCGGCTGGTGGGAGAAGAAGCGGTGCCAGTAGTACTGCTTGCGTACCGGGTCGTACGTCCAGTTGGAGGTCTCGGTGTCGACGAAGATGATGCGGGCGTCCTGGTACTGCTTGTCGTTGTCGGCCCACATGTAGTAGTCGCCGTACGGGCCGTCCGGGTCCTTGCGCGACTGCTGGAACCACTCGTGCTGGTCGCTGGTGTGGTTCATGACGAAGTCGATGATCACCCGCATGCCGCGGGTGTGCGCCGCGTCCACGAACTCCACGAAGTCGGCGAGGTCGCCGAACTCCGGCAGCACGGAGGTGTAGTCGGAGACGTCGTAGCCCCCGTCGCGCAGGGGCGAGGCGAAGAACGGCGGCAGCCAGAGGCAGTCGACGCCGAGCCACTGGAGGTAGTCCAGTTTGGCGGTGAGCCCCTTGAGGTCCCCGACGCCGTCGCCGTTGCTGTCGTGGAAGGAGCGGACGAGGACCTCGTAGAAGACGGCCCGCTTGAACCAGTCGGGATCGCGGTCCTTGGCGGGGGTGTCCTCGAAGGTGTCGTGGACGGGATCGTTGATCATCATGTGGTGGGTGACCCTCCGGTGGGCGGGGACGGTCGCAGAGCGGCCAGTACGTGCGCGGGCGTGCGGCCCGGCTCTAGGCGCACGTAGTTCGCCCTGCCCCAGTGATAGGTCTCGCCGGTGAGCTCGTCGCGCACCGCGAGGGACCCGTGCCAGTCGAGGCCGAGTACCGGCATGTCCAACGACACCGTCGCCTCCTGGGTGTGGTGCGGATCGAGGTTGACGACCACCAGTACGGAGTTGGCTCCGGCGTGCTTCGAATAGGCGATCACCTGTTCGTTGTCGGTCGAGTGGAAGTGGATGTCACGCAGCTGCTGGAGCGCGGGGTTGCGGCGGCGCAGCCGGTTCAGGGCGGTGATCAGCGGGGCGATGGTCCCGCCGTCGCGGTCGGCGGCCTCCCAGTCGCGGGGCCTGAACTCGTACTTCTCCGAGTTCAGGTACTCCTCGCTGCCGTGCCGCACCGGGGTGTTCTCGCAGAGCTCGTAGCCGGCGTACACCCCCCAGGTGGGGGAGAGGGTGGCGGCGAGGACGGCCCGTACCTCGAAGGCGGGGCGGCCGCCCTCCTGCAGGTACTCGTGGAGGATGTCCGGGGTGTTCACGAAGAAGTTCGGCCGCATCACGGAGGCCGAGGCGGTTCCGGACAGCTCGGTCAGGTACTCGGTCAGCTCGGCCTTGGTGTTGCGCCAGGTGAAGTACGTGTACGACTGCTGGAAGCCGACGGCGGCGAGCGCGCGCATCATGGCCGGACGGGTGAAGGCCTCCGCCAGGAAGATCACGTCGGGGTCCGACTTGTTGATGTCCGCGATCACCTTCTGCCAGAAGACGACCGGCTTGGTGTGCGGATTGTCGACCCGGAAGATGCGGACGCCGTGCTCCATCCAGTACCGCAGGATCCGGCACGTCTCCTTGACGATGCCGGCCATGTCGGTGTCGAAATGGATCGGATAGATGTCCTGGTACTTCTTCGGCGGGTTCTCGGCGTAGGCGATCGTCCCGTCGGCGCGGTGGTGGAACCACTCCGGGTGCTTCTCCACCCACGGGTGGTCGGGGGAGCACTGGAGGGCGAAGTCCAGCGCGATCTCCATGCGCAGCTCGCGGGCGCGCGCGACGAACGCGTCGAAGTCCTCGATCGTGCCGAGCTCCGGGTGGACCGCGTCGTGCCCGCCCTCGGTCGATCCGATGGCCCAGGGCACGCCCGGATCCCAACTCCCCGCGGACAGCGTGTTGTTCGGACCTTTGCGGTAGGTGCTGCCGATCGGGTGGATGGGCGGCAGGTAGACCACGTCGAAGCCCATCGCGGCGATCCCGGGCAGCCGCTCCGCGGCCGTCCGGAAGGTCCCGCTGACCGGAGCCTCGCCGGGCTCCAGCACCGCTCCCTCGGAGCGCGGGAACATCTCGTACCATGAGCCGAACAGGGCCCGCTTGCGCTCGACGAGGAGTGGCAGCGGCTTGGAGGCGGTGACGAGCTCCCGGTACGGGCGCTTGGCGAGCGCCGCGTCCACGGCGGGGTCGAGGGCGGCGGAGTGCCGCTCGGCGGCCGGCCGGTCCTCGTCGCGCATGATCTCGGCGGCGGCCAGTACGGCCTCGCGGCCGTCGCGCTTGGGAATCCGGGCCCCGGCCCGCTCGTAGAGCTCGGCGCCCTCCAGCAGCATCAGCCCGGTGTCGATGCCCGCCGGGATCTTGATCGCGGCGTGGGCCCGCCACGTGGCCACCGGGTCGCTCCACGCCTCGACCGTGTACGTCCACCTCCCCTCGGCCTCGGCGGAGACGCGGGCCCCCCACCGGTCGGTGCCGGGGGCGAGCTCGCGCAGCGGTACGGGGGGCCGCAGCCGCCCGCTCGGATCGCGCAGGACGATGTGTGCCGCAACGGCATCGTGTCCCTCGCGGAACACGGTGGCCGAGATCTCGAAGACCTCGTCCACGACCGCCTTGGCGGGTCTGGCGCCGCAGTCGACGGCGGGGCGGACGTCCAGCACGGGAATGCGACCGATCATGATGGGATCACCTGGGGGCAGTTCGCAGGGCTCGGTGACAACAGGCCAGTCGGTGTCACGACTGGTAGTGCACGCTCTGTTCGCTCTGTTTCTAGCCGCTCGGAAGACGGCTGGGCTGCGGGCATGGCCGCTCCTGTCCGCGTTCACTCGGGTGGCGGGGAGAGGGTTTGTGGGCGGGTGCCTCGTGCGTGTACGACGTGTACCCGGGGAGCCCTTCCCACTCTCGCCCAGCCCAATCCGCGCGCTCGGTTAACTACTCGTACGTAGTGGAACGGGCGATACCAAGCCCCGGATCGACATCCGTCGGGGCTCCGTCAAGTCGGCCGGGACTAGGTGACGTAGGGGCCGACACCACCCGTCCCACGGGTCCCTCGGGCACCTCACGGACCGCTCGAACGAGTGGTCAGGAGACGGGGTCCATCGCTCCGGGGAGCCCCGGCGAACAGCGTGCGCACGCCGTCGCGGCGGCCCGGCCGGACCCGGAGCCGTCGGCAGGGGGCGGGAGGCGGGGCCACCGGCCACCGCCGGAGGCGCCATGGCCGGAACAGGCGGGCCTCGCTAGCCTTCCCGGGGTGATGCGCGGGTGCACAGCGTGGTGCGACCGCCCCGATCCGCAATCCCCTGCGAAGGTGGAACGTGTGAAGGCTATCCGTCGATTCACCGTGCGCCCCGTCCTCCCGGAAACCCTGCTGCCGCTCACCGACCTCGCGCGCAATCTGCGCTGGTCGTGGCATGCCGAGACCCGCGAACTCTTCCAATCCGTCGACCCCGAGGGCTGGCTGGCCGCCGGCGGCGATCCCGTCCGGCTGCTCGGCGCCGTCTCCGCCGCCCGGCTCGCGGAACTGTCCGCAGACCGCCGCTTCCTGCGGCGCCTCGCCGTCGTCGCCGCAGACCTCGACGACTACGTCAACGGCGGGAGGTGGTACCAGAGCCAGGAGAACGGCGCGGAACTGCCCGCCGCCATCGCCTATTTCTCCCCCGAGTTCGGAATCACCGCCGCCCTGCCGCAGTACTCCGGCGGCCTCGGCATCCTCGCCGGGGACCACCTGAAGGCCGCCAGCGACCTCGGCGTCCCGCTCATCGGGGTGGGACTGCTGTACCGGCACGGCTATTTCCGCCAGTCGCTGTCCCGCGACGGCTGGCAGCAGGAGCACTATCCCGTACTGGATCCCAACGAACTCCCGCTCGGCCTGCTCCGCCAGGAGGACGGGACCCCCGCCCGGGTCTCCCTGACCCTGCCGGGCGCCCGGGCCCTGCACGCGCACATCTGGCAGGCCCGCGTCGGGCGGGTGCCGCTGCTGCTCCTGGACTCCGACGTCGAGGACAACGACGCCGCCGCCCGGGAGGTGACCGACCGGCTCTACGGCGGCGGCAGCGACCACCGGCTGCTCCAGGAGATGCTGCTGGGCATCGGCGGTGTCCGCGCCGTCCGGCTGTACTGCGGGCTCACCGGCCACCCCGCCCCCGAGGTCTTCCACACCAACGAGGGCCACGCCGGGTTCCTCGGGCTCGAACGCATAAGGGAACTGGAGCGGGAGCAGGGGCTCGGCTTCGACGCCGCCGTCGAGGCGGTGCGCGCCGGGACCGTGTTCACCACGCACACCCCCGTCCCGGCCGGGATCGACCGCTTCGAGCGGTCCCTGGTCACCCGGCACTTCGGGGACGGCGGGGAACTGGCCGGCGTACCGGTCGAGCGGATCCTGGAGCTCGGAGCCGAGACCTATCCCGGGGGTGACCCCGGGGTGTTCAACATGGCCGTGATGGGACTGCGGCTGGCCCAGCGGGCCAACGGGGTGTCCACCCTGCACGGCGCGGTCAGCCGGGAGATGTTCGCCGGCCTGTGGCCCGGCTTCGACCCGGCCGAACTGCCGATCACCTCCGTGACCAACGGGGTGCACGCCCCGACCTGGGTGGCCCCGGAGGTGGTCCGGCTCGGCGTCCGCCAGATCGGCGCGGGCCGCACCGAGGACGCCCTGTCGGTCGGCGGCTCCCACCGCTGGGACGCGGTCGCCGAGATCCCCGACCAGGACGTGTGGGACCTGCGGCGGGTGCTCCGGGAGCAGCTGGTGCAGGAGGTACGGGACCGGCTGCGGGCCTCGTGGCTCCAGCGCGGGGCCGCCGCCGCCGAGCTGGGCTGGGTGGACTCCGTACTCGACCCCGACGTGCTGACCATCGGCTTCGCCCGGCGCGTGCCCTCGTACAAGCGGCTGACGCTGATGCTGCGCGACCCGGACCGGCTGCGCAGGCTGCTGCTGGACCCGGACCGGCCGGTGCAGATCGTGGTCGCGGGCAAGGCGCATCCGGCCGACGACGGCGGGAAGCGGCTGGTGCAGGAACTGGTGCGGTTCGCGGACGACCCGAGGGTGCGGCACCGGATCGTCTTCCTGCCCGACTACGGCATGGCCATGGCGCAGAAGCTCTACCCGGGCTGCGACGTCTGGCTGAACAATCCGCTGCGGCCGCTGGAGGCGTGCGGGACGAGCGGGATGAAGGCCGCGCTGAACGGCTGCCTCAACCTGTCCGTGCTGGACGGCTGGTGGGACGAGTGGTTCGAGCCGGACTTCGGCTGGGCGATCCCGACCGCCGACGGACTCGGCGCGGACGAGGACCGGCGCGACCACCTGGAGGCGAGCGCCCTCTACGAGCTGATCGAGGGCCGGGTCGCACCCCGGTTCTACGACCGGGCCGGGCGCACCGGGCTCCCGGTGCGGTGGATCGAGATGGTCCGGCGCACGCTCGTCTCGCTGGGGCCGAAGCTGCTCGCGGGCCGGATGGTGCGCGAGTACGTGGAACGGCTGTACACGCCGGCCGCACTCGCCCACCGGACCCTGGACGCCGGGGCCGCGCGCGACCTCGCCTGGTGGAAGGGACGGGTCCGGGCGGCCTGGCCACGGGTCTCCGTCGAGCACGTGGAGGCGCTGGCCGCGGCTCCCGTGAACGGCACCGCCGAGCTCGGCGCCACCCTCACCCTCCGGGTTCAGGTGTCGCTGGACGCCCTCGCGCCCGAGGACGTGGAGGTGCAGGCCTTCGCAGGCCGCGTGGACGCGCAGGACGTGATCCGGGACGGGCGGACCTTCCCGCTCAAGCCGGCCGCGGGGCCCGACCTGGAAGGGCGCTGGGTGTACGAGGGCCCGCTCGCACTCGACCGTACGGGGCCCTTCGGCTACACGGTACGGATCCTGCCGGCGCACCCGCTGCTGGCGACCCCGGCCGAACTGGGCCTGGTCGCGTCCCCGGTGGACACGGACGCGGGAGGCGGCGTACTCCTGCGGTAGGACCCGCCGCGGTACCGGTTCAGGGGGCGGGCGGCGGATCCACCAGCCGCTCGCCCTCCACGAGCATCCCGGCCCGCTTGACGCTGCGCAGGGCCGGGATCACCTCCACCTGCCCCACCCCGTCCACCGCGCCGATCCGCTCGGTCAGGTACGTGTAGAGCGCGTCGGTGTCCCGGCACACGACCACCGCCATCAGGGAGGCCGCCCCGGTCACGGCCGCCGCGAACGGAACCTCGCGGTGGCTCGCCAGCGCGGCCCCCACCTGCGCGAGGCGGGCGGGCGGGACGGTCAGCACCACCGTCGCCTCCGCCTCGTAGCCGAAGAGCGTGGGGACGAACTCCACGTCGAAGAAGAGGGCCCCGAGCTCGCGCAGCCGCTCCAGCCTGCGGCGGGCGGTCGACTCCGACAGACCGGTGGCCCGGGCCAGTTCCGGATACCCGGCGCGGCCGTCCCGGCCCAGCACCGTGAGCAGCGCGAACTCCGTGTCGTCCAGGGCGTACCGCTCCGGCGCGGGCGGCGCGGGCGGCGCGGGCGGCCGCTCCAGGGCCGCGATCTGGTCGGGGCGCAGCACGTCCACGCCCGCCCACGCGTCGGGCCCGCCGAAGAACTTCCGCAGGATGGTGTGGGCACTGATGCCGGTCACCCGGCGGGTGCGCGGCAGCTTCTCCAGCAGCAGGGTGTCCCGGTCCTTGCGGGTACGGGCCCGGGTCATGCAGTGGACCTCCGTGCCGCCCGAGTTCAGGGTCACCCACGCGATGTCAGGGCGGCGGGCGAGCGCCCCGGCCACCGGGAGCGCGGCGTCCGGGGCGCACTGCACCCGCAGCCAGGACTCGAACAGCCCGACGCGGCTGCCCACCGGCAGCCCGACCACCCGGATCAGGCCGGTGGTCCGCAGCCGCCGGTAGCGGCGTACCACGGTCTGGTCGGAGACCTCCAGCACCTCGGCGAGCCGGCTGAAGGGGGCCCGGCCGTCGATCACGAGGGCCTGGACCAGGGACCGGTCGAGTGCGTCCAGCTCCGTGTCGCTCATGGTTTCCATCATGTCAGGGGCTCCCAGGACGGAAATCCGGCAGAAGCGGGCTGCTGGATGGGGTGCGGGAGCGGGGCGGTGGGACCTTGGGGTCACCGGGGATCCGCCCGCGCCTTCACCCCTCCGTCACCCGAGGAGAACTCCCATGCGCAAATGGCTGCCACTGACGGCCGTCTGCCTCGGGGCTTTCATGCTCCTGGTCGACGTCACGATCGTGACCGTCGCCCTGCCCGACATGGCCGCCGACATGGCTTCCGACCCTTCCTTCGGCGGCTTCTCCGGTCTCCAATGGGTCATGGACGTCTACGCCCTCGCGCTGGCCGCCCTGCTGCTGGGAGCGGGCTCACTGGCCGACCGGATCGGCCGCCGCCGCGTCTACCTCGGCGGACTCGGGCTCTTCGCCGCCGCCTCGCTCGCCTGCGGGCTGGCCGCCGGCCCGGCCGGGCTGATCGCCTTCCGCGCAGTCCAGGGCATCGGCGGAGCCGCCATGTTCGCCACCACCATGGCCCTGCTCAGCGCGGCCTACCAGGGCCGTGACCGCGGGGTGGCCTTCGGCGTCTGGGGCGCGGTCAACGGCGCCGCCGCCGCGGCCGGACCGATCATCGGCGGGCTGCTCACCGAGCAGTTCGGCTGGCGCTGGATCTTCTTCATCAACCTGCCCGTCTGCGCGCTGGCCGTGTACGTCACCCTCAAGGCGGTGGCCGAGTCCCGCGGCCCGAGCGCCGGGCGCCTCGACCTGCCCGGCATGGCCACCTTCACCACGGGTGCCGCGGCCCTCACCTACGCCGTGATCCGGGTGGGCGAGAACGGATGGAGCTCGCCCGCCACCCTCGGCCTGCTCGGCCTCGGCGTGGCCGCCTTCGGCGCCTTCGTCCTCGTCGAACTGCGCAGCACCCACCCGATGCTGGACCTCTCGCTGTTCCGCAGCCCCACCTTCGTCGCCGTCATGGCCGCCGGACTGCTGCTCTCGGGCGCCGCGTTCTCCTCCCTCATGTACGTCTCCCTCTGGCTGCAGTCCGCCGAGGGGATGAGCCCGGTCGGCGGGGGGCTGGTACTGCTGCCGCTGAGCGCGGCCGGCTTCGTCGTCGCCGCGGTGGCCGGGCGGCTGCTGCACGGGGTTCCGCCCCGGCTGACCATCGGCGGCGGGCTGCTGCTGATCGGCGTGGGCGCGCTGCTCCAGGCCTGGATGCTGGACGCCGGGGACGGCTGGAGCGCGCTGGTGCCGGGGCTGCTCGTGACCGGCGTGGGGGTGGGCGCCGCCACCCCGGCGCTCGCCGCCACGGCGATGGGGGCCGTGGCCCCGGCCCGGGCGGGCATGGCGGGCGGCGCCCTGAACACCGCGCGCCAGCTGGGCACCGCCCTCGGCATCGCCGTGCTCGGCGCCGTCTTCCACGCGGGGCTGCGCTCCGGGCTCGGTGAGGGCGGGCGGGGACTGGCGGAGCCGCTGGCCTCCGGCGGCGCCGGGCAGATACTTGCCGAGGCCCCGGCGGGCGCGGCCCGCGAGACGCTGGCCGGACTGGTGGAGGCGGCCTTCGCCAGCGGTCTGCGCGAGACGTTCCTGGCCTCGGCGGCGATGGGTCTGACCGGCGCTCTGGCGGTCTTCCTGCTGCTCCGCGGCGGGACCCCGGACGCCGCCGCCCGCATCCCGCGGGCCCGCACGAAGTCCGCGGTGCCTGCCGACGCGGCGGCGCCCCCCGCCCGGAGGTGAGGTCCTGGGGCTGGGACCTCACGGGTGAACCTTCGAACGTACTGGGCATGCTGAATCGTTTCGGCGACCCGCTCCGCTCCTACGCTGCCCGCGGATGCCACCGAACCCGGCATCCGCGGACCCGAGGAACGGAATTCCCCCCATGCGTCTTCGCACCACCGCCGCCGTGCTCGTCGGCGCTCTCGCGCTCGTCCTGCCCACCGCCGGCCCGTCGCTGGCCGACGACCACGGCGACCGCGTGCTCGGCACGCTGAACTACCGCTTCGTCAACGACAACGACGTCGAGGAGAACGGCCAGATCCGGCCCGTGGACAACAACACCTGCTACGTGCTGACGCGCGCCTCGGGGGACAGGCCCGCGGTCGCGGTCCAGAACAACACGAGGTCGCGGGCGCATCTCTTCGCCAACCGCAGTTGCTCCGGCGAGGAGGTGGCGACGCTGAGGCCGGACGGGCAGCTGAACCAGGTGAGAGTCGTCTCGGCCTACTTCACGCCGGTGAACGGGGAGGACGACGGCCGCGGCGACTGGAACAACGGCGGTGACCAGGGCAGCGACGACCAGGCTCGTGACGACCAGGCTCGTGACGACCAGGCTCGTGACGACCAGGGCCGCGGTGACCAGGGCCGCGACGACGAAGCGCGTGACGACGAAGCGCGTGACGACCAGGCTCGTGACGACCAGGGTCGTGGTGACCAGGCCCGTGACGACGAAGCGCGTGACGACCAGGCCCGTGACGACCAGGCCCGCGACGAGGAGGAAGAGGAGGAAGACCTCGTCTTCCGCGCCATCGGCTGATCCGGTGGCTCCCTGACCCGGAACTGGTCCGGCGCCCCACGCGGCGGCCGGGCCGCTTCCGCGTCAGGCCCCATCCGCGTCAGGCCGCTTCCGCAGGAAGGACAGGTCCTTGCCGGCCCACCGCGTCGGCCACGTCCCCGCCCTTGCGGACGTAACTCCCCACCGGCTCGGCCGCGTACCGGTGGAGCAGATCGCGGGGGCTGCGTACCGGCGTGCGCAGGAAGCCCAGGTCGCGCACCCGACGCCGGGCCGCGACCACTTCTGGCTCGTAGACCGGCCCCGGCCGCTCCGCCACCTTGGCGGACCGTCAGGGCGCCGGCGTGCGCCCGGCCGCGCAGCTCCCCGCACGGGGCGAAGGCAGGGCCGATGGGACGGCACATGGGACAGGGCCGCCCGGGGAGGTCTTCTCCCGGGCGGCCCCGTGTCTATCTGTTCAGCTCTGGCTCACGCTGCCCCGGTGGGGTCAGAAGGTGAGCTTCCAGCTGTTGATGTAGCCGGTGTCCAGGCTGGCAGCGTCCCTGACGCGGAGCTTCCAGGTGCCGTTGGCGACCTCGGAGGAGGCGTTCACGGTGAAGGACTGGACGATGTTGTCCGCGCTGCCGCCGCTGCGGTTGCGCAGGTTGTACACGCTGCCGTCGGGGGCGACGAGGTCGACCACCAGGTCACCGACGTAGGTGTGGACGATGTTCACGTCCACCTTCAGCGTGCTCGGGGCGTTGCCCGTGCGGGTCACCGAGAGCGGGGACTCGACCGTGGCGTTGTCCGCGATCTGGTAGTCGTTCGTGTTCTCGAAGACGTTCTGCTGGCCGGTGCCGACCGTCCAGGTGAAGGACGCCGTTCCGGTCCTGCTCTGCGAGTCGGTCACCGTGACGGTCACGTTGGACGTGCCCGCGGTGGTGGCCGTGCCCGAGATCAGGCCGGTGGAGGAGTTGATCGACAGGCCGGCCGGCAGGCCGGTCGCCGCGTAGCTCAGTGCACCCGGGTTGGTGCTGGTGGCCTGGACCTGCAGGCTGACAGCGGTGTTGATCTGGGTGTTCTGGTTCGCGATCGGGGTGACCGAGACGCCGCTCACGATGCGCGCGCCGACGTTGATGGCCGCCCAGGCGTTCGCCGCGTTGTTGTAGGTGGTCGAACCGGCGCCGTAGAGGTCGGCCGCCGCCTGCAGGGTGGCCGTACGGGCCGCCGCGTAGTTGGTGTTCGACTTGAACAGACCGGTGGTCAGCGCGCGGAACCAGATCTTCGAGGCGGCGTCGCGGCCGATCGCGGTGACCGGGAGGCCGTCGGAGGTCGGCGAGTCGTAGCTCACGCCGTTGACGACCTTGGCGCCGGAGCCCTCGGAGGCCAGGTAGTACCAGTGGTTGGCCGGGCCCGAGGAGTAGTGGACGTCGATGCCACCGAGGCCCGAGTACCAGGCGTCCTTGGACGCGCCGTCCTTGCTCGGCTTGTCCATGTAGCGCAGCGGGCTGCCGTCGCCGTTGATGTCGATCTTCTCGCCGACCAGGTAGTCGCCGACGTCCTGCGGGTTGTTGGCGTAGAACTCGACGGCCGCGGCCATGATGTCCGAGGTGGCCTCGTTCAGACCGCCGGGCTCACCGCTGTAGGTCATGTTGCCGGTGACCGAGGTCAGACCGTGGGTCATCTCGTGCGCCGCCACGTCGGTGGAGGTGAGGGGCTTGTTGTTGCCCTCGCCGTCTCCGTACGTCATGCAGAAGCAGGAGTCGCTCCAGAACGCGTTGACGTAGGCGTTGCCGTAGTGGACCCGGCTGTACGGGGCCACGCCGTCGTTGCGCAGGCCGTTGCGGCCGTGCACGTTCTTGAAGTAGTCCCACGTGACGGCCGCACCGTAGTGGGCGTCCGCGCCGGCGGTCTCCAGGTTGGACGGCTGGTTGTTGCCCCAGATGTCGTCCGGGCCGGAGAACAGGGTGCCGGTACCGGAGCCGGTGCCGCGGTTGAGATTGTACGTCTTGTGGCTGCCGCGCGCGGCGTCGGTCAGGTTCCAGGTGCTGCCCGACTGGGTGGTCCCGAGGGTCACCTGGCCGCTGTACATGGTGTTGCCGGTGCCGGTCTCGATGGCCTGCCACTCGGTGATCTTGGCGCCGGTCTTGGCGTTGGTCACCACGTGCAGCTCGTTCGGGGTGCCGTCGTGCTGGAGGCCGCCGACGACGGTCTCGAACGCGAGCACCGGAGCGCCCTCGGCCGCCCAGATCACCTTGCGGGCGTTCTTGGAGGTCTTGGCATCCTTCGAGCCCTCGGCGTTGGCGGCGGAGACCGCCTGGCCCTCCGCGGCCGACGGGGTGACCGTGGCGTTGGTGTCGGCGACCTTGATCTCGTGATGGGTCGCCTTGGTCACGCTCTTGGTGACACCGCCCTTGGCGTGAACGGTGAGGTCACCGCCGAGCACGGGGAGGCCGTCGTAGGTGCGCTCGTACGTCGTGTGCGTGGTGCCGTCCGCATCCTGGACGACATCGCGGACGACGAGCTTCTCGCCACTGCCGAGGCCGAGCGCCTTGGCGGCCTGCGCGGTGGTCGAGTTGGCCTCGGCGAGGAGCGTCGCACGCTCCGAAGCGCTGAGTACGCGGTTGGCCGCGCCCGGATTGGGCTGGGCGGCCTTGGGTGCCTGGGACGCGGTGGCGTCGGCGGTGGCGGTGCCGGTCTGTATACCTACGGCGAGCAGGGCTGCCGCGGCAACGAGCGCGCCGGCCGCGGTGGCACGCCTCTGGGGGGTGGACCTCAACGCAGACTCCTTCTGCAAGGGGGGTTCCGGATGGCTGGGTGGGCCTCCGGGCAGAACAGGGCTGGTGCGATGAACGGTCGAAGATTGCCACTTGTCGGTCTAGATGTCAGGGCCGCGTCAAAAGGTTGGCCGGAAACGGTTCGTTGTCCGAAGATACGTATCCGGTATTCGGACCATTCACCTTCGTGTGCACAAGGAGGCGTTGGGTATACGGAACGGCCAATACCGGTTGCTAACACTTGCGCACCAAGAGGCTGCGTTGACCCAAACGGCATTTACCGTACGGGTGTTTGTCGTACTGTTTCCCGGTGCGGCAGATGTCCGTTGCCAGGGGAAGCCATGGACACCCGCCACTGTCATAGACCACGTGCCAGGGGGGCCCATGAGGCATGTCCATTTTCCTGCGCAAAGAGTGGCCGGGGCGGCCCATGATTCCGTCGGGTCCGCCCGGCGCCTCGGGGACAAGGCCCGTTGGTACCGCCCGGCCGCCGTCGCCGCCGACTTCTTCGGCGCCGCCCTCCCCGTAGGGCTCGTCTTCGATGCCGCACAGCAGGTCCGGCCCCTCTACTGCGCCCTTGCCGCCGCCGTGGCGTGGACCGGGGTCCAGGCGCTGCGCCGGCGGTACGCGGCCCGCGCGCTCGGGGAGTCGCGCGGAGTGCTGCCCGTCGTGCACGACTGGCTGATTCTCATCGGCGTGCTCGCCGTGGCCCGCGTGGTGACCGAGGAGGACACGCCCCGGCTGTCCGCTCTCGGAGCCCTGCTGCCGGCCCTGCTCATCACCGTCGCCTGCCACAAACTGACCTATCGTCACCTTTCGGCCGCCCGCCGCGAGGCCCAGGCCGTGAGCCGGGTCCTCGTCGTCGGCGAGCCCGACGCGGCCGAGGACGTCATCGCGCACCTCGCCGCCCGCACCGACCACCCGTACGTGGTCGTGGGCGTGGTCCCGGTCGGCTCCGGAGCCCTTTCCAGCGGGGTGCCCGTGGCGGCCCGGCTCGACGAAGCGAAGCCCGAGGCCCCGGCCGGCGACGCCGCGGCCGTGCTCGGCGCCGTCCGCAGCCACCACGCCGACCTGGTGCTGGTGGCCCCCGGCGTACGGATCACGGGGGAGCGGCTGCGCCGCGTCGCCTGGGCCCTGCACGACGCCGGGCTGGAACTGGCGGTCTTCGCCGGGCTGGTGGAGGTCTCCGTCAAGCGGCTGGAGACCCTGTCCGCGGGCGGGCTGGCCGTGCTGCGGGTCGCGCCCCCGGTCGGCCGCGGCGTGCAGACCCTGCTCAAGTCGGCCCTGGACCGGGTGGGAGCCGCGGCCGGACTGCTGCTGCTCGCGCCGGTCTTCCTCGGGATCGTACTGGCCATCCGCTTCGGCTCGCGCGGTCCGGCCTTCTACCGGCAGCAGCGCATCGGCCGCGACGGGGTCCCGTTCGTCATGTGGAAGTTCCGCACGATGGTGACGGACGCCGACGCCCGCAAGGACGAGCTGTCCGGGGCGAACGAGAACGACGGCCTGATGTTCAAGATGCGCCGTGACCCCCGGGTGACCCGGGTGGGCAGGCTGCTGCGCCGCACCTCGCTGGACGAACTGCCGCAGCTGGTCAACGTGCTGACCGGCACCATGTCGCTGGTCGGTCCGCGCCCGCCGCTGCCGGAGGAGGTGGCCCAGTACGACGAGGTCGAACTGCGGCGGCTCACCGTGCGGCCCGGGATGACCGGGTTGTGGCAGATCAGCGGCAGGTCCGACCTGTCGTGGGACGAAACGATCCAGCTTGACCTGCAGTACGTCGACAACTGGTCCTTCACCAGCGATGTCGACGTGATGGGCCGTACGCTCCGCGCCGTCGTCGACGGACGCGGAGCGTACTGAGGCTCCGGGGTGTCGAGGCCGCCTGTGCGATCAGCTCTGCTCGCGCCACCACTTGTACGTGGCGGCGATCCCGTCCCGCAGCGGGACGGCGGGCTTCCAGCCGAGCGAGGTCAGGCGGCCGACGTCCAGGAGCTTGCGCGGGGTCCCGTCCGGCTTGGACGTGTCCCAGGCGAGCCGGCCCTGGAAGCCGGTCACCTCGGCGACCGTCTCGGCCAGTTCCCTGATGGTCAGGTCCTCGCCGCAGCCGATGTTGACCGGCTCGTCGCCGTCGTAGCTGCCGAGCAGCACGGCGCAGGCGGCGGCCAGGTCGTCCACGTGCAGGAACTCCCGCCGCGGGGTCCCCGAGCCCCACAGGGTGACCTCCTCGCGGCCCTCGGCGGCGGCCTCGTGGAACCGCCGGATGAGGGCGGGCAGGACGTGCGAGGTCTCCAGGTCGAAGTTGTCGCCCGGGCCGTAGAGGTTCGTGGGCATGGCCGAGATGTACGAGGCCCCGTACTGCTTGCGGTACGACTGGACCTGGACGATGCCGGCGATCTTCGCGAGGGCGTAGGCCTCGTTGGTCGGCTCCAGCGGGCCGGTCAGCAGGGCGTCCTCGCGGATGGGCTGCGGGGCCAGCTTCGGGTAGATGCAGGACGAACCGAGGAACAGCAGCCGGCCCACGCCGGCGGCGTGCGCGCCGCCGATCACGCTGAGCTGGATCTGGAGGTTCTCCTCCAGGAACTGCACCGGGTAGGTGCTGTTGGCCATGATCCCGCCGACCTTGGCGGCGGCCAGCACGACGGCGTCCGGTCGGACGTCCTTCAGGTACGCACCCGTTGCGGCGGCGTCGCGCAGGTCGAGGTCGGCGCGGCCCCGGGCGAGCACCTCGTGGCCGTCGGCGGTCAGCCGCCGGGCGACCGCGGACCCCACGAGGCCGCGGTGGCCCGCGACGAAGACGCGGGCGTTCGGGGGCAGGAGCGGCAGCGAACTTGTCATACCGCCGATGATGCCAGTCCGCTCCCGCGGGGGTGGCGGTGGTCCGGGCCCGCGGGCCCGGACCACCGCCGCGCTCCCGCACGGGCCCTGGCGGTCGGGGTGTGCGGGCGGTGTGTGAGGGGTGTGGAGGAATCCGCCGCAAAGGCGGCTGGACCGGGCGTGTACGGTACGCATCCAGTCCCCGGTTCCGGCCGGTGCGCCGGGCCGTCTGCCTGCCGGGACCTTGAACGGGTGGGGGCGCCCCGCTCATCACAACTGACCGAAACCATCCCCAGGGGGACCGTATGGGCAAGACCGCACTGATCACCGGCGTCACCGGGCAGGACGGCTCGTACCTCGCCGAGCTCCTGCTCTCCAAGGGCTACACGGTGCACGGGCTCGTGCGGCGGTCCTCCAGCTTCAACACGGAGCGGGTCGACCACATTTACCAGGACCCGCAGACGGCCAACCGGTCCTTCGTCCTGCACCACGCCGACCTCTCCGACGGCGTCGCGCTGGTGAACCTGCTCCGTGACATACGCCCCGACGAGGTCTACAACCTCGGCGCCCAGTCCCACGTCCGCGTCTCCTTCGACGCCCCGCTCTACACGGGCGACGTGACCGGCCTCGGCGCGCTGCGGCTGCTGGAGGCCATCCGGGCCAGCGGCGTCGACACCCGCATCTACCAGGCCTCGTCCTCGGAGATGTTCGGGGCCACCCCGCCCCCGCAGAACGAGGGGACCCCGTTCCACCCGCGCAGCCCGTACGGCGCCGCGAAGGTCTTCGCGTACTGGACCACGGTGAACTACCGCGAGGCGTACGACATGTTCGCCGTCAACGGGATCCTCTTCAACCACGAGTCCCCGCGCCGCGGCGAGACCTTCGTGACCCGCAAGATCACCCGCGCGGTCGCCCGCATCAAGGCCGGTCTCCAGGACCACCTCTACCTCGGCAACCTCGACGCGGTGCGCGACTGGGGCTACGCCCCCGAGTACGTGGACGCCATGTGGCGGATGCTGCAGCAGGACGAGCCCACCGACTACGTCGTCGCCACCGGCGTGGCCGCGACCGTCCGCGAGTTCGTCGAGTCGTCCTTCTCGCACGCCGGTCTCGACTGGAACGAGCACGTGCGCTACGACGCCAAGTACGAGCGTCCCAGCGAGGTCGACGCCCTCATCGGCGACGCCTCGAAGGCCCATGACCTGCTTGGCTGGAAGCCATCGGTCCTGGTGGCGGAGCTGGCGCAGATCATGGTCGACGCCGACATTCGTCAAGTCGAGGACCAGCTGGCGGGCGTGACGGTCCGTATCGACCGCTGAGGCCTTATATTTCCCCTACGATTTGCCGTGTCCCGGTCATTCGTGCACTTCTCTGCAGGTGTGGTCGGGGTAAACCTGCCATATGTCCGTTGCGCACCCTCAATGCTGAACCGTTGATTCCAAGTTGGTATGCAATGGGTCAAGAGGGGTGACCAGGCCCTCGCGTGAGCCCTAGTCTTCGCCCGTACATATGGCTGTTCGGATAGTTCCAGCCATCAAACCGGGCGATTGCCCTGGGGGGCTCATGCGTAGATCCAGAGGGCTGACTGCTGCCCTCGTCCTGTCACTGGCCGGTGCCGGCACCGGCATAGGCCTGGTGTTGATGCCTCAGGCGTCCGCCATCACGCCGCCGGTGGCATTCACCGCCGACGAACTGCCCACCTGGCAGCCCGACGGCATCGTCTTTGCGATGGCCCAGGCGAACGGCACGGTCTTCGCCGGCGGTACCTTCTCGGCGGTCCGTCCGCCCGAGGGCGCCGCGGGAGCCGAGCAGGAGGCCGTGAACTTCGTCGCGCTCGACGCCGCGACGGGCCAGCCCACCGCCTGCAAGCTCGCCTTCACCGTCGGCGACGGCACGGCGACCGTGCGCACCCTGGTCGTCTCCAAGGACAAGAAGACCCTGTACGCGGGCGGCTACTTCGGCGCCGTCAACGGCACCCCGGTCTCCAGCCTCGCGGCGATCGACATCGCGAGCTGCACCCCCAAGGCATCGTTCCACCCGGGCTTCCCCGCCACCGTGCGCGGGCTCGCCGTCACCGACGACACCCTGTACGCGGCCGGCGACTTCAACGCCGTCGACGGCCAGACCCGCGAGCGGTTCGCCGCCGTGGACGCCGGCACCGGTGCGCTCAAGCCCTTCGTCGCCAACGTCGACGAGCCGGGCCGCGCGGTCGAGGTCACCCCCGACGGCAAGAACGTGCTGCTGGGCGGCGACTTCTTCACCGTCAACGGCTCCGACAGCCACGCCCTGGCCGTGGTCAACGCCACCACGGGCGCGGTCACCAAGACGTACAGCAACATCCCGTCGAACTCGGTCGTCAAGGACATCTCCACCGACGACGCGGGCTTCTACACGGGCAACGAGGGCTCCGGCGGCGGCGTCTTCGACGGCCGCATCGGCCTGCGCCTCAGCGACTTCAGCGAGAAGTGGCGCGACCGCTGCCTCGGCGCCACCCAGTTCGTCCTGCCCTACGAGGGAGTGCTCTACAGCTCCTCGCACGCGCACAACTGCTCCAGCGAGCTGGAGTTCCCCGACGGCAAGCGGCACTTCCTGCTGGCCCAGCCGACCAACCACGAAGGCGCCGCCCCCGCGCCCGTGGACGGATTCGTGCGCGGCCCCGGCAAGCTCGGCTGGCACCCCACCGCCAACGACGGCCTCGGCGAGGGCATCGGCCCGCGCGTCATGGCCGTGGCCGACAAGAACGACGTCAAGTACATGTGGGTCGGCGGTGAGTTCACCCTCATCAACGGCAAGGCGCAGCAGGGCCTGACCCGCTTCGCCTCCACCGGCGACGTCGGCGCCCCGACCACCCCGGTGGCCAGCGCCGCGAGCGTCAAGCCCGGCGAGGCCCAGATCCGCTGGCGCACCAGCTACGACGCGGACGACAGCAAGCTGACGTACCGCATCTACCGCAACGGCTCGGCCACCCCGGCCGCGACGGTCACCGCCAGCTCGCTGGAGTGGGAGCGCCCGCAGGCCTCCTGGACCGACGCCACGGTCAAGGCCGGCCAGACGTACACCTACCGGGTGACCGCGACCGACGACGCCGGCAACACCAGCGCCCTGTCGGCCGTCGCCCCGGTGACGATCCCGACCTCGGTCCAGTCGTACCCGAACCAGGTCCGCGCGGACGGCGCCAACCTGTACTGGCGCTACGACGACACCGTCAGCCCGTACGTGGCCGACTCCTCCAACGGTGGCAACACCAGCGGTGTCCAGCTCAACGCCCCGGCCCTGCGCCAGACGCCCGGCGCGGTCTCCGGCGCCAGCACGGCGATGGGCTTCAACGGAACCAGCCAGCAGGTGCACGGCGACCGCCGTCAGACGGTCGGCAACACGTTCACCGTCGAGACCTGGTTCAAGACGAACACCACGCGCGGCGGCAAGCTGATCGGCTTCGGCAACAACACCACGCGCAACAGCGGCTCGTTCGACCGGCACATCTACATGACCAACACCGGACGCCTCGTCTTCGGTGTCTACAACGGCTCGGCCCGCACCGTCTCCACGGGTCTGTTCGAGACGTACAACGACAACAAGTGGCACCACGTGGTCGGCACCCAGGGCCCCGGCGGCATCACGCTGTACGTCGACGGCCAGAGCAAGGGCTCGCTGAACGCCACCAGCAACGCCACCTACGCGGGCTACTGGCACGCCGGCGGTGACAACCTCTCCGGTTGGCCGACCCGCCCGACGAGCAACTTCTTCGCCGGTCAGCTCGACGAGACGGCCGTCTACCCGACGGCGCTCACCCAGGCCCAGGTCAAGAACCACTTCGACCTGGCCAAGGCTCCCACCGACTCGGTCTCCGCGGTCAAGGCGACCGAGGACACCTACATCAACCAGGGTGCCCCGAGCACGGCCTACGGCACGTCCACCTCGCTCGCGGTGCGCGGCACCTCGGCGTACGAGACGTACCTGCGCTTCGACCTGCCGGCCGCCCCGGCCGGCCAGGTCCTGAAGTCCGCCTCGCTGCAGATCAAGACCTCCACGCAGGCGGGCGCCGGCACCGCCGACACCGTCTCCGTGGTCCCGGTCACCGGCACCTGGAGCGGCGCGGGCACCACCTTCAACACCAAGCCCACCCTCGGCACCACCCCGCTCGGCAGCATCGCGGGCGTGCCGGACGGCTCGGCGGTGCACAGCGTCGAGCTGGACACCACCGCGCTCTCCGCGGTGCTGGGCGGCAGCTACAGCCTGGGCCTGACGAGCACGGGCACCGACCCGCTGTGGATCTGGTCCTCGGAGTCCACGGCGGCGGAGGGCACTCCGCAGCTGGTTCTGACCTTCGGCGCGAAGTAGCGACCACCGAAGCAACCGCCTGACGGCGTGCGGGGCCCGGCTCTACGTGGCCGGGCCCCGCTCGCCTGTCCCACCCCTGTAAGTAGTACGGGAGCCATCCGATGTACCGACGCTCCGCGGCGGCCGCTGTCCTGCTGACCGCCGCCCTGACCCTGACCGCCTGCAGTTCGGGCGGGGACGACTCCGGGGTGAAGGCGAAGCCTCCGGCCTCGTCGGCGGCCCCCGATCCCGCGGACACCCCGGCCACCCCGGCCGCGGCGGATCCCGCGGCCGACGCGAAGCCGACGGGCCCGGTCCTCCCCGACGCGAAGCTCACCCCGAAGACGGGCAGCTTCACGGAGCAGGAGAAGAAGTACCTGAGCGGGCGGGTCCCCGAGAAGATGGACCCGGCGGCCGTCCTGCAGACGGGCCAGGAGGCCTGCCAGCGGGTGGCGCGCACCGCGAAGCGCGACAAGGACGCCGCGACCGGGGCCGTCATCACCGGGGAGATCCCGGGTGCCAAGGACGCGATCACCTACCTGTGCCCGGACCAGAAGCCGGTCCTCGCCGCGGCGGAGAAGGGCTTCGCCGAAGGCCCCAGGAAGTCGCCCGCGGCGGGCAGCTACCGGGCGCTGACCCAGGCCGTGAACTGCACCTGGGACGCCAAGGGCAAGGACGGTTCCGTCCTCGCCTCGGGCCCCGAGGCCCCGCTCAAGGCCGGCGACAAGATCACGGCGACCATCCCGGCGGGCACGGCGGAGTTCAACTCCTCCGGCTGCTACGCCTGGATCCCCGCGTAGCACCGCGAACGCCCGCAGAGGCAAGAACGCCCCCGAGGACCGGACTCCCGGCCCCCGGGGGCGTTTTCGTGCTCCGGACCCGGGTAGCCGCGCGGTCACAGCCACGACGGCGGAAGGCAGGCTCATGGGCATCGGTGGATGCATCGTTCTGATCGTGGTGGGTGCCATCCTCACCTTCGCCAGCGACTGGGAGATGGAGAGCGTCAACCTCGACCTGGTCGGTCTGATCATGATGGCGGTGGGCGGGATCGGCCTCGCCGTGTACACCAGCATCTACAAGCGGCGCCGGACCGCGGGCGCGATACCCGTGGTGGAGGAACACCGCTGCGACGTCATCTGACGCCGCGGCAGGGCCTCACGCGCGCAGCGCGCCCTCGTACACCGGGAGCAGGGTGTCCAGGACCGCGTCCATGGAGAAGGAGTCCGCGGCCAGTTTGCGGGCCGACAGCGAGGCTTCGCGGTTGGCCGCCGGGTCCAGCAGGGCCAGGACGGCCGCGGCGACGCCCGCCGGGCCCGGATCCACCGCGTGCCCCGCACCGGCCCCGGCGACGTCGCGGGCCAGGCCGTTGGAGTGCGTGACCACCGAGGGGACGCCCACCGAGAGCGCCTCCAGCACCGACATCGGGAACGGCTCGTCCACCGAGGGCAGCACGTACACGTGGGCCCGGCGCAGCTCCGCCAGGACCTCCGCGCTGGACAGCGCCCCCGGGACCGTGAACCGGTCCGTCAGGCCCAGCGCCCCGATCCGGGCGCGTACGGCCCCCAACTCGCCCTCGTCCGGGCCCGCGACCACGAAGTGCGCGTCCGGGTGCGCCGCCAGGACCGCCGGGGCCGCGTCCACGAAGTCCACCGGCCGCTTGCGGGCCTGCAGGCGCGCCGAGTACAGGATCCGCGGCGGGCCGACCGGCTGCGGGCGCTCCTCCTGCGCCGGGGTTCCGTTGACCAGGCGGACCGCGTGGGCCAGCGGCGCGCCCACCACTGCGTCCAGGCCCTCCCGCTCGTGCGGGGTCAGGTACAGCAGCGCGTCCGCGCCGCGCAGCAGCCGGCGTACCGCCACCGCGTCCAGCACCTTGGCGAGCAGCTTCTCGCTCGGGTCCACCATCCCGTGGGTCTGCAGCACCAGGGGCTTGCCCGCCCGCAGCGCAGCCAGGGCCACCGGCAGGGTCACCAGGTCCCGGGCCAGGTGGACGTGGACGAGGTCCGCGTCGCGCACGAGGCGCCCGGCCGAGGCCAGCAGCGCCGGCGAGGTCATACCGCTGAAGCCGAGGGGGAGCAGGCGGCGGGCCGGGAACAGCTTCGCCGGTACGCCCTCCACCGAGGTGGGCCACTCGTTGAAGCCCTCGCCCAGGGCGAGCAGCCGCGCCTCGTGGCCCCGGGAGCGCAGCCCCTTCGCCAGGTTCAGCGCGACCCGGACCGGCCCGCCGAAGGCGTGCGAGGGGGAGTGCAGGGTGACGGCGTGCAGCACGCTCAGCGGGGTGCTCACTTGGGCTCCTCCACCGGGCGGCGCTGCCCGTCCTGGGTCTGCAGGGTCAGCTCCGGCAGGTCCTTGTGCACGACCGAGCCCGCACCGGCGACCGCGCAGCGGCCCACCGTGACCCCGGCCAGCACGGTCGCCCGCACCGCCACCCACGCGCCGTCCTCGACGGTGACGGGCGCGTTGCGGTAGCGGAAGTCGGCGGCCCGGTGGTCGTGCGAGCCGGTGCACAGCATGGCCTCCTGCGAGACGCACACGTGCGAACCGATCGTCACCGGCTCCAGGTTCAGCAGCCAGGCGCCCTCGCCTATCCAGGTGTGGTCCCCGACGGTGAGCTTCCACGGCCACAGCACCCGCACCCGGTGCCGGATCAGCACGCCCTCGCCGATCTTCGCGCCGAAGGCCCGCAGCAGCGCCACCCGCAGCCGCGCCGGACAGAACCAGCTCATGAACAGCGTGTTCATCACGGCGAACCAGAGTGCCTGCGTCAGCAGCCCGCGGCCCTTGTCGTACCCGGCCAGCGTGAAGGAAGGAAGATCCCGCAACTGTCGCCCCCATCTGCACTCCGCCGCCGCCTCCCCGGGCGTGGCCCGCTCAGACTAGACTGCGCGCGGACCAGGCACATCGGGTGGGGGCGGCAGTGACGACGGACGTACGCAAGCCCTCCGCAACGCCCGCGAAGCAGCCCGCCCCGTCCCCCTTCGAGGACGAGAGCCTGTGGGGCCGGGCCACCCTCCCGCGCACCCTGCTCTCGCGCGCGCTGTCCGTCCCGCTCGCGCTCGGATTCACCGTCTTCCTGCCGTTGTTCGTCGCCGCCCAGTCGGGCGCCGGCGCCCGCGACGCGGCCTTCTGGCTGCAGTTGCTGCTCACCATGTACGCGGGCGCCCGGCTCTCGGCGATGGTGCTCACCAGCCGACGCAAGCTGCTTCAGGGCTCCTTCTGGCTCTTCGTCTACATGGCCATGGGCGTGGCCCCGCTCGCGCAGGCCGTCCTCGGCCAGGTCCCGACTCCGGTCGTCGGTCCGCGCTCCGACCTGACCGTCGCCATCGGGCTGGTGCTGCTCGGCTGCACGGCCTTCGACGTCGGCGTGCTGCTGGCCCGTCACCGGCCGGCCGGGCGTGCGGGCGGCTCGCAGAAGAAGTCGCGCCCGGTCATGGCCCACCGGCGGCGCCTCCAGCTGCTCACGATCCTGTCCTTCGGGTGCAGCGCGGTCTTCATCATGAAGCTCGGCGGTCCGGCGGTCTTCTTCTCCAGCCGCCAGGAGATCATCGCCGGCATCGAGGAGGCGGGCGTCTCCAACGGCGACGGCCAGGCCGGGCAGGCCCTGCTGCGCGGCTTCGGCACCGTCCCGGCACTGCTCGCGCTGCTCCTCTACACACGCTGGCTGATCACCTCGAAGTTCGCCCGCCGCAAGGTGTCGGTCATCGTCACGTGGGCGGCGCTCGTCGGCCTCAACCTGATCGTCAACAACCCGATCTCCAACCCGCGGTACTGGTTCCTGACGGTCATGTTCGCGCTGCTCTTCACCGTCTTCCCGGTGAGCGCGGCGATGTACCGCGTGGCGCTGTCGATGGCGGTGGTCGTCGCGCTCCTGATCTTCCCGTTCGCCGACCGCTTCCGGTACGACGAGAAGAACTACCGCCCGGTCGAGACCACGTCCTTCCTGGAGCCGATGGCGCTCAAGGACTACGACCAGATCGGCATGTTCGCGAACACCATCACCTTCTCGGAGTCGGGCCCCGGGCACTTCTACGGGCGCCAGCTGGCCGGGTCGATCCTGTTCGCGGTGCCACGCTCGGTGTGGGCGGGCAAGCCGCGGGACACCGGCGTGATGGTCGGCCAGTGGATGGGCACGGTCAACACCAACCTCTCCTCCCCGATCTGGGCGGAGCTGTGGCTCGACTTCGGTCCGCTCGGGATGGGCGCCGGACTGCTGGGCATGGGGTACGCCTCCGCCCGCGTCGACCGGCGCTACGCGAAACGGGCCACGCGGCGGTCGCCGCCGGGCAGCCTGATCTCGGTGGTCGTCCCGCTGGTCGCGGGTTACTCCTTCATCCTGCTGCGCGGACCGCTGCTCCAGGCGTCCGGCCGCGTGGCGATCGCCGCCCTCTGCCTCGCGCTGGTCGCGACGTACCGTACGGACAAGTCCACCACCCTGCGCTAGCCCCGCCCGTGCGCAGGTGCCGCGCCGCTGCGGGGGCGCCGCCCCCGAACCCGTGGGTCCGGGCAGAGCCCGGGAAACGGCGGGCAGCGGGTCAGGCGGCGGGGGCCGGCTCGGGTTCGCGGTCCTGCGCAGCAGGGACTCGCAGGCGGGTGACGCGCCACCAGGCGGCCGCGGCCTTGAGGGCGGAGCCGGCAGTCAGGCCCACCGCGGCGCCCGCCACACCCCCCACCGCGTAGCCGCCCAGCAGCAGGCCCACGGACAGCAGCGAGAAGACCACCTGCAAGGACAGCGTGGCCTTCGGCGCCAGCACCCGCAGGGTCAGCAGCGCACAGGTGCCGAGCCCCATGACGGCGTACTGGGCCCCCGTCGCCGGCAGCAGCCCGGCCGTCGCCGTCCAGGTGTCGCCGAGCAGCTGACGGCCCAACCGGTCGGGCAGTGCGTACAGCACGGCCCCCCAGCCCGCGCCGACCGCGGCCAGCACCAGCCCCAGCAGCGCGGTCGCCCGCACCGTGGCCCGCTTGCCGCCGATCCGGCCGAGCACCGGCGGCCCGAAGGCGTTCGCGGAGTTGAACAGCACGTTCAGCGGCCCGAAGAGGGTGGTCGCGCCCCGCAGCGCGCCGACGGCCAGCGGGGTCGCGAAGACGCCGAGGCCCAGCACGGCGAGCTGGCTGGAGCCGTTGCCCACCGCGAACTCGACCACGAAGCGCTGCCCGAGGTGACCCCGCCGCAGGTACGGCCGCAGGTCCGCGCGGGCGCCGCGGACGTACGGCCGCAGCAGCCACAGCCCCAGTACCAGCGCGGGCACCGCGGAGAGGCCCCACGCCAGTACCAGGCGGCCCGCCGAGGCCCCTTCGGGCTGCACGGCCAGCGCCGCGACCACGCACACCAGCCGCAGCGCGTCCGCGGCCAGCGCCCGCTCGGGGGCGCGCAGCGCGGAGAAGCAGTACCGCAGCCCGTCCTGGAGGAGCACCAGCGGCAGTACGAGGCCCAGCGCGAGGAAGGCCCGCCCGGGCGTGCCGGGGAGAGCGAGGCCCACCACCACGAGCAGCGCGCCCACGGCGGCCGACGCGGCCCCGGTGAAGCCGACGGCGGAGCGGCACGTCGCGCCGAGCCCTTCGCCCTTCTCCAGGACGAGGCTCTGGCCGACGTAGGCCATGTTGAGTCCGAGGAGCACGCTGAAGGTCACGTACACCATCGAGAAGCCGGCGAACCCGGCTGCCGAGGACAGCCGGGCGGCCAGCACCAGCACCAGGATGTTCGTGGCGCTGGAGGCGGCCTGGTCGAGGACCGACGCGACGGCGGCGAGGCCGCGTCGGCTCATCTGCGGCCCATGCGCACGGTGCGCAGCGCGACGGTGTCGGTGCCGTCACCGGGGATGTGCTGCTCGGGCTCGGCCACCTCGTACGGGATCGGCTGCGGCGGCTGCGGCCCGCTCGCCGGGGAGCTCGCGGCAGGGGCGGGAGCGGGGTTCTTGTCCTTGCCGCGGCCGCGCTTCTCGCCGGGCAGCGGGGCGTGCAGCACCGCGCCGAGCACCGTGCCGCCGGCGCCGCTGATCAGCTCGCGGATCCGGGACAGATCGGTGCGGTGGACGCCGCGCGGATTGCAGACGACGAGGACGCCGTCGACGCGGTCGACGAGGGCGAGGGCGTCGGCGTACGAGAGCACGGGCGGCGCGAGCACGACGACGGTCGCGTTGGGGGAGTCGGCCTCGGAGATCAGCCGGGTGGCGCGCGGGGAGGTCAGCGCGCGCGGCACGTTGCGCGCCCGCTCGCCGGGGATCAGGTCGAAGGAGCCGGACTCGCCGGCGTCCACGACGAGCTGGCGTCCGTCGGGCCACTCGGAGTCGGAGTGCCGTCCGCCGCCCTTCGGACTGCCCGGGGTCTGGCTCCAGCGGGGCCGGCCGCCGGCGTCCGTCGGCAACTGGCTGGCCAGTACCGGGGTGCGCAGGTCGGCCTCGATGAGCAGGACGTCCTTGCCGGTCTCGGCGAAGGAGGCGGCGAGGTTCACGGCCACCGCGGCGGCGGTCTCGCTGCTGCCGCGCGGGGCGACGACGAGCAGCCGGCGCCGGTCGGCGAAGCGGGAGTCGTAGGCGAGCCGGAAGGCCACCGAGCGGTATTCCTCGGCGAGGCGGGGATCGGCCTCGCCGGCGGCGAGCAGCGGCCCGCCGCCCGTCCGGTCCCGGGGCAGGTAGCCGAGTACGGGTGCGCGCAGGGCCCGTGCCACGTCGCCCTCGGAGCGGGGCGCCGGGTCGAAGACGAGCCGGACCCAGGCGGCGAGCAGGCCGAGGGCGAGGCCCACGGCGGCGCCGAGCGCGAGGGACATCAGGATGCCGGGGCCGTCGGCTGCGGGGGGCGCCGTCGCGGCGCTGGTGACCCGGCCCGGGGTCATGTCGAGGGCTTCGAGCTTGGTGATCTTGGTGTTGTACCCGCCGACCTCGCTCTGCAGGTCGGTCTTGGAGGAGCCGGCCGCGTCGCGCCCCGCGCCGGCGGGCATCCGCGCGATCTCCTTGGAGAGCTCGTCGAGCTGCTTGGCGATCGGGTCGCGCTGCTCCTTGTAGCCCTTGACCATCTTGTCGCGGGTGGCGTCGAGGGACTCCTGCCGCTTGAGCAGGTACGCCTCGGTCATCGCGTTGGCGCGCTTGGCGGCCTCCTTGGGGGAGGACGCGGTGTAGGTGAAGCGCAGCACCATGGTCTGCGGCGGGTTGGTGACCTGCAGACCGCTGCGCAGGGCGGCGAAGCCGGACGCGGACACGCCGAGCTTCTTCGCCGCCTCGTTGGCTATGGAGGAGCTGAGCGCGACCTGGCGCTCCGAGCCGATGTTGATCGCCTTGTCGGGGGCGAGGCTCGGGTTGAACGGGTCGTCGGTGGGCGCGCGCAGCACGACGTCGGCGGTCGCGACGTAGGTGTCGGCCGTGGAGATGCCGAGGTAGACGCCGCCCAGCAGGCCGATCCCGATGCCCGCGCCGATGAGCCTGCGGTAGCGCAGGAGCTGCCGGAACTGGTCTCTGAGGAGATCCGGTTCGTCGTCGGCCGGTGCCGCTGCAGGGCGGTTCGTCTCGATCACGGCCGGGGTCCCCCAAGTGCTTCGTCTATCAGTGCGTCGATGCGGGCCAGGCCCGCTTCACGGCTCAGATGGGCCGCCACGTGGCGGGGTCCGGCCGCTCCCAGTGCGTCTGCGCCTTCGGGGTCCTCGGCCAGGGCCCGTACGGCCTTCAGCAGGGCCTCGGGGTCCTCCGGCGGTACGAGCACCCCTGCGCCCGAGCGTTCCACCTCCTGGGCGGTGCCGCCCTCCGCCGCCACGGAGGCGACGACGGGACGGCCGGTCTGGAAGTAGGAGGTGAGTTTCGACGGCACGCTCATGTCCAGCACGGCAGCGTGCTGCGTGACCGCGAGTACGTCCGCCGCGGCGAGGATATCCGGGAACTCGCCGTCCGCGGCAGCGGGGATGATGTCCAGATTCGGCACATCGGCCGAGAGGTCGGCGAGCGCCGCGCGCTGACTTCCGTCCCCCATGAGGACGAAGCGGACATGCGGATCCAGGCGAGCGGCGCCCACGAGGACCTCCAGCCCCTGCTTGAGCCCCATGTTCCCGGAGTGCAGGACGACGGTCTCGCCGGGGCCCCAGCCGAGGTGGCGACGGGTCTCGCCGCGCGGCTTGGTGGGCACCGCCACGTGCGACCAGTTGGGGACGAGGCGGATCCTGCCCGGGTCCACGCCCATGCCGACGACCCGGTCCACGAAGGTCTCGTGGATGACGCCGACGAGGGTGGCCCGCTTGAGGGCGTAGGCCTCGGCGCGGCCGGCGATCGCGGCCGCCTTGTCACCGCCGCTGATCCCGCTCTGCGCGGCGGCGGCGCCCATCAGGTCCTGGACGACGGGGATGTACGGGACCTTCCAGCGCGCCGCGAGCCGGGCGGCGAGCACCCCGCCGGCCAGGCTGGGCATCTGGGCGAGGACCGCGTCCGGCTTGGGCATCCGGGGCGGAGCCACGGCGCCGTGCAGCAGAATCGATCCTTCAAAAAGGGCCCGCTTCACGGCGGTTTGGCGCGGCGGTACGGTGTGCGCGCGCCGGTGCACGGTGACGCCCGCGCGCTGTTCCGTGCGCCGGAGCGCCCCCTTGTACTCCGGCTCGATCGACCACGCCGGGTAGTGCGGCATGCCGGCGAGGACGTGGGTCTCGTGGCCGAGATCCGCCCAGTGCTCCGCGATCTGGGTGGCGTACGGGCCGATCCCCGCATGCTCCGGAGCGTAATTGGTGGAAACCAGCAGCATGCGCCGCTGACCGGATCTGGACACCGAGCGTCCCCTCTTCCCCTGGATGATGCGCACGTCACCCTATTCGTTCACCCGCGTACTGCGGAACGTGCACGCTATTGTCTGCTAATCAGCTGCACCGGGGGGTGCGGCCGCTGGGGATAACAGATGACGGAGCGCGACATGTCCGACTTTGGCGCGCCAGGGCGTAGACCGTACCGAGTCGGCTACGCGCCGGGGGCCTACGATCTGTTCCACATCGGACATCTGAACATCCTTCGGCACGCCCGGAGTCAGTGCGACTACCTCGTCGCCGGAGTGGTCTCCGACGAGATGGCCGAACTCGCCAAGGGGCGACGCCCGATGATCCCGCTCGTCGAGCGGCTGGAGATCGTCCGCAGCGTGAAGTACGTCGACGCCGCCTTCGTCGAGACCGTCCCGGACAAGGTGGAGACCTGGAAGCAGGTCCGCTTCGACGTCATCTTCAAGGGCGACGACTGGCGCGGCACGCCCAAGGGCGACCGGCTGGAGAAGGACTTCGCCGCCCACGGCGTCGACGTCGTCTACTTCCCCTACACCGTGCACACTTCCAGCACCCAGCTGCGCCGGGCGCTGGACGCGCTCGCGGAACCGCCCGCGCTCCCCGCTCAGGTCACCGGGGAACGGCGCTGAGCTCCCGGAACCACTTCGCGAGGAACGCCAGCAGGAACAGCCCGGCGACCGCGCCCAGTCCCGCGTACGTCCAGGCGAACAGCTTCCCGCCGCCGAGCAGCAGGAACACCAGGCAGAACACCCCGTAGTCCACGGGAAGCAGGGCCACCGCGCGCAGGGTCGACGGGGCGGCGGCGGGGCTGCCCGGGGCCGGCTTCGGCTTGAGCTTCTCGGTCAGCAGCCCGCCGAAGAAGGTGACGACCGAGGCGAACTGGAAGCCCAGCGGCACCAGTAGCCAGGCCTCGGCCGTCGTTCCGTACTCCTCGGGGAACCGGTAGAAGGCGATCAGCACGCACGAGTGCAGCGCCGTGAGCTTGGCCGCGTCCACGACGTGGTCCAGCCACTCGCCGGCCGCGCTGCCGCCCCCGCGCAGCCGGGCCAGCTGCCCGTCCGCGGAGTCGAAGGCGAACCCGACGGCGAGCGCCGCCCACACCGCGATCCCCAGCCCCCACGAGGGCGCGCACAGGGCCGCCGCGGCCACGGCGGCGAAGCTGAAGGCGGCGCTGACCAGGGTCACCTGGTTCGGGGTGAGCCCGAGCGCGTACGAACCGGCGGCCAGGTAGCGCCCGGCGGGCCGGTTGACGAACCGCGAATACAGCGACACCCCCTTCGCCGACTTCTGCGCCCCGCGCAGTTCCTGCAGCGCGGTGTTGACTCTGCCCATGCAGGGACCCCCTCAGAACGATGTCGAACACATCATCGCAGGGCGAACGTGAGGGGCGTTCCGGATGTCCGCGGACGCCCGGAGGCGCCCCGTCGGGTCCGCGGCGGCGCGCGGGGCGGCCGCCGCCCCCTCACGCGGACGGCTCCCGCGGCGGGGACCCGCAGACCCGGAACAGCAGGACCGAGCGGGCCGGGACCGTCAGCGTCTCCCCGCCGCGGTGACGGGTCCCGGGCGCCACGGACTGGCTCTCCAGGGAGGTGTCCAGGACGAGCTCGTACGCCTGCGCCCACGGCGCCCCCGGCAGGACCCACGCCAGCGGCCGGTCCCCGGTGTGCAGCAGCGCGAGGAAGCTGTCGTCCGTCACCTGCCGGCCCCGCTCGTCACGGCCCGGGATGTCCCGCCCCGACAGGAACATCCCGAGGGCGGCGGCCGGCGCGTACCAGTCCCGCTCCGTCATCTCCGCGCCCGCCGGCGTGAACCAGGCCAGGTCCCGCAGCCCGTCCGCCCCCTGCGGCCGTCCCGAGAAGAACGCCCGCCGCCGCAGCACCGGATGGGCCTGCCGCAGCGAGATCAGCCGCTCCGTCAGCGCGAACAGCTCCCGCCACGCCGGGTCCTCCAGCAGCGACCAGTCCACCCACCCCGTCTCGTTGTCCTGGCAGTAGGCGTTGTTGTTGCCGCCCTGCGTGCGCCCGAACTCGTCGCCCGCCACCAGCATCGGAACCCCCGTCGACAGCAGCAGGGTGGTCAGCAGGTTGCGCAGCTGGCGGCGGCGCAGCACCCCGATCCGGGCGTCGTCGCTCTCGCCCTCGGCCCCGCAGTTCCACGAGCGGTTGTCGTTGGTCCCGTCCCGGTTCCCCTCCCCGTTCTCCTCGTTGTGCTTGCGCTCGTAGGACACCAGGTCGCGCAGGGTGAAACCGTCGTGCGCGGTCACGAAGTTCACCGAGGCGTACGGGCGCCGCCCGCCCCATGCGTACAGGTCGCTCGACCCCGACAGCCGGTACCCGAGATCCCGTACGTCGGGCAGCGCGCCCCGCCAGAAGTCCCGTACGGCATCCCGGTAGCGGTCGTTCCACTCCGTCCACAGCGGGGGGAACGCGCCCACCTGGTAGCCGCCCGAGCCCACGTCCCACGGTTCGGCGATCAGCTTCACCCGCCGCAGCACCGGGTCCTGGGCGATCACCGCCAGGAACGGGGACAGCATGTCCACGTCGTGCATCGAGCGGGCCAGCGCCGCCGCCAGGTCGAAGCGGAAGCCGTCCACCCCCATCTCCGTCACCCAGTAGCGCAGGGAGTCCGTGATGAGGCGCAGCACGTGCGGGCGCCCGGCGTGCAGGGTGTTCCCGCAGCCCGTGTAGTCGGCGTAGCGGCGCTGGTCGGACTGGAGCCGGTAGTAGCCCCGGTTGTCGATCCCGCGCAGCGACAGGGTCGGGCCCAGCTCGCCCGCCTCCGCCGTGTGGTTGTAGACCACGTCGAGGATCACCTCGATGCCCGCCGCGTGCAGGGCCCGGACCATCCGCTTGAACTCCCCGACCTGCTGGCCGGTCGTCCCGCTCGACGAGTACCCCGCGTGCGGGGCGAAGTAGCCGACCGAGTTGTAGCCCCAGTGGTTGCGCAGTCCCCGGCGCAACAGGTGGTCCTCGTGCGCGAACTGGTGCACCGGCAGCAGCTCGACCGCCGTGACGCCCAGCGTCGTCAGGTGCTCGACCGCCGCGGGATGGGCGAGTCCCGCGTACGTGCCGCGCAGTGCCTCCGGAACACCCGGATGGCGCATCGTGAAGCCGCGCACGTGCAGCTCGTAGATCACCGAATCGGCCCACGGGGTCTTCGGCCGGACGTCGTCCGCCCAGTCGTCGTCATCGTGGACGACCACGCCCTTCGGGACGTACGGCGCCGAGTCCCGGTCGTCGCGCACGGTGTCCGCGATGTACTGCTGCGGCCAGTCCCGGACGTGCCCGTACACCTCCGGCGGCAGGGTGAAGTCCCCGTCGACGGCCCGGGCGTACGGGTCCAGGAGCAGCTTCGCCGGATTGAACCGGGCGCCCGTCCAGGGGTCCCAGCGCCCGTGCACCCGGAATCCGTACCGCTGCCCGGGACGCACGCCCGTCACGAAGCCGTGCCAGATCTCGTGCGTGAGCTCGGTGAGCGAGCACCGGGTCTCCGCTCCCTCGGCGTCGAACAGGCACAGCTCCACCGCCTCCGCGCCCTGCGCCCACAGGGCGAAGTTGGTGCCCGCGGTCCCGTCCGGACCGTGGTGGAACCGGGCGCCCAGGGGATGCGAGGACCCCGGCCACACCGCTGGTCCCGGGCGCGTGTGGGTCCGTAACACCTGCCCCCTGACCTGGCCGTTCGGATGGCCGCCCGGACGGCCGTTCGACTGATCGCCGTTCGGTCGTCCGTCCGGATGGCCGTCGACCGGCGGTACGGGCGCGGCCTGGCCGCCCCGCACCGCATCGACGGCGTTGCCGACGGCTTCCACCGCCTCTTGCTCGGCTGCGCTCGACACTGCCCGCCTCCACGGCTCCTGGGTACCTGCGGGGGGAGGGGGAGTGCGGCCCCGGCGTCCCGGCCTGGGCCCGCCCCCGTCTGGTCCTTCACACTGTTCTGCCCTGACTGTTCTGCCCGGAACGTGCCACGCCCTCACGTTTCCCCCGGAGGGGCCCGGTCGTTGGAGGGATCGTGACACTTCTGACGAGGCGGGCAGGGGCGGGCTTGGCCGCCGTGGCGGCATGGGCGGGCCTGCTGGGCGGGCTGGCCGGATGCACCCAGGACGGCAAGTCGCCGGTCGAGATCCAGCTGCCCGGCAAACCCCGCTCGCCGGACGAGGCCATCCGGATCACCCCCGACGACAACGCCAAGGGGGTCCAGGGCGACGCGCGGCTGACGGTCACCGTGCCGGAGGGCCGGCTGGAGCGGGTCGTCGTCACCAAGGTGGAGGACGCGCAGGAGGAGGAGGTCCCCGGCTCCATCGCCGCCGACGGGCTCAGCTGGAGCCCCGACCCGGCCTCCGGCCGGCTCGCACTCGCGGCCAAGTACACCGTGGACGCCGTCGCCCTCGACGGGCACAACCGCCGCCAGGCCCGGCACACCACCTTCACCACCTACGTTCCCGAGGAGCGGTTCATCGGCTACTTCAAGCCCGAGAACCGCTCCACCGTCGGCACCGGCATGATCGTCTCCTTCAAGTTCAACCGCCCGATCGAACGCCGTGCGGAGGTGGAACGGGCCATCACCGTCACCTCCGACCCGGCCGTGCAGGTCATCGGCCACTGGTTCGGCCGCGAGCGGCTCGACTTCCGGCCCAGGGAGTACTGGAAGGCCGGCACCAAGGTCACCGTGAAGATGGACCTGCGCGACGTTGAGGGCGCGCCCGGTTCGTACGGCATCCAGTCCAAGACCGTCACCTTCACCGTCGGCCGCTCCCAGATCTCCCGGGTGGACGCGGCCGCGCACACCATGGAGGTCCGCCGGGACGGGGAGCTGCTGTCGACCGTGCCCGTCAGCGCCGGGGCGCCCAAGACCACCACGTACAACGGGAAGATGGTGGTGATGGAGCTCTTCGACGTCACCCGCATGAACGGCCAGACCGTCGGCTTCGGCGGCGAGTACGACATCCCCGACGTCCCGCACGCCATGCGGCTCACCTCCTCCGGGACCTTCCTGCACGGGAACTACTGGTCCAGCCCCGACACCTTCGGCACCACCAACGTGAGTCACGGCTGCGTGGGCCTGCGCGACGACAAGGGCGGCGGCTCCGACACCCCGGCCGGCTGGTTCTTCGACCGGACCCTGATCGGGGACGTGGTGGAGGTCGTCAACTCGCAGGACAAGACGGTCGCCGCCGACAACGGGCTGGGCGGCTGGAACATGTCCTGGGCGGACTGGGTCGCCGGTTCCGCCATCGTCTGAACGCCGCACGGAGCGCCCGCACGGGTGACTCGTGTGATCGGAATGCCGTAGCGGAGAGTGTCCGCGCCCCGATCCGCCGGCCCCTGCCCCCAGCCTGTCAGGGCGCATCAGGGAGCGGGAAGCGGGCGGAGCGTCATGTCGGCAAGGGACCGGACCCCGACCGCTGGACCGGCCGCCCCGGCTCCGGTGCGAGCATCCGCGGGCGGCCCCGTACGACGGACGGAGTGGCATGACAGCCTGGACGACGAGGGCGTGGCCGATCGGACTCGCCGCCGCGGTGGTGATCGGCGCGGCGGCGCCGGCCCGTGCCGCGCCGCCCGCTGCGGCGGCCGGCACCGCCCGGGTGGTGCTGCGCAGCACGGACCCGGACACCGGAGCGCCCCTGTCCGGGGCCCGGTTCGAGCTGTGGCGCGAGACCAACGACCTGGCGGGGCCACAGCGCACCGGTCAGGCCCCGGACGAACGGCAGGACGGCGTCTGCGTGACCGACGCGAAGGGCACCTGCACGGTGGAGCTCGCGACCGGCGAGGCGTACTACTGGGTGCAGATCGCGGTCCCCGCCGGCTACGAGCGGCCGGACGAACCGTTCACCGGCTTCAACCTGGGTGAGGCCGCCGCCAGGGACGGGCTCGTCGTCAACGTCGCGAACCGGCGGGAGGGTGCTGCGTACAGCGGCGCGATCCGGGTCCGGACGAAGGACGGCAAGACCCGTTCGCCGCTGCCCGGCGCGGTGTTCGAGCTCTGGAAGGAGACCAACGGCACCGCCCGCCTCCAGACCGGGGGCGTCGACGCCGACCAGCGGGCGAGGCCGGGCTGCGCCACCGACGCCGACGGCACCTGCGACTTCGGCAGGCTCGCCGACGGCCCGTACTTCCTGGTGGAGACGGACGTCGCCGAGGGCTACGTGCTGCCGGAGGACCCGGTGACCGGCCCCCTGCTGCTGGACGGGACGGTCGGCCGGCGGCTCGTGGTCACCTTCCACAACAAGCGCCACGAGCGGATCCCCGCCGTGGACGAGCCCGAGGGCAAGCAGGACGACGGCCGCCGGGCCCGGGACGCGCGCACCGGTGCGCCGGTGGAGTGACCCCCTCACCCGGCCGGCGCATCAGCGCGAGCCGGACCCCCGCCCGAAGGGTTGGCTGGGCCGCGACCGTCGAGCTCGCAGACCCGAGGAGGTCCGGATGGCCGGACGTCAGGGGACAGGTCCGACAGTACGCGTGGCCGCACTCGGCGCCCTGCTCGCACTGGCGGGCCTGCATCCGTCCCAGGCTGCGGCCGCCCCGGCGGAACCGGAGAGCGCGTGCGTGGCGGGCACCGGCCCCTACCAACGGGAGCTGGAGAACCACCTGGGCCGGCCGGTCGACGGGGTGCAGTCCTCGGCGGACTGCCACGCCGTCCGCGCCTTCCAGCGCGCGAACGGCGTCACTCCCGCCCACGGCTACCCGGGCCTGTCCACCTACCGCACGATGCTCGTCGTGACCGCCCGTCCCGACCCCAACGCCGCGGGCGACTGCCCCGTCCGCGAACACCGCGTCACCTGTGTCGACATGGACCGTCAGCTGCTGTGGGTGCAGAGGGGCGACAAGGTCGTCCTCCCGCCCGTGCCCATCCGCACCGGCCGCGACTACCAGGAGACCCGGCCCGGCTGGCACGAGGTGTACTGGCGCAGCAAGGACCACGTTTCCTCGCTGTACGGCTCACCCATGCCGTACGCCCAGTTCTTCGACGGGGGCCAGGCGCTGCACGGCACGCCGGGCTCCCTTTACGGAGGCGGTGGTTCCGCCGGCTGCGTCAACCTCACCGAGCCGGACGCGGAGCGCCTCTGGGGCCTGCTCACCGAGGGCGACGCCGTCTACGTCTGGGGCACCAAACCCGGCACCGAGGACTGACCCGCAAGCCGTCCCGGCCGACGCGCGGCAGTTGGGACGGAACGGTGACAAGACCGTGGCTCATCGTGATCTGCCCATGTGATTTCCTGTCGACAAGCGCGCGACTGTCCGCGCGCGGGGGACATGGGGAGAACAAGAGTGAACCTGCAGCCGATACGCGGCCGCGCCCGCACCGGCCTGCCGGCCCTTCTGCTGGGGGCGGCCCTGCTGTTCACCACCGCGTGCAGCGGTGGTGGCGGGAGTAACAGCAGCGGCAGCGGCGGCGACAACGCCGGGGGCGGCGCCAAGAACGGGACCGAGGCGTCGAAGGCAGTCGTCAGCGTCAAGCCCGACGACGGGGCCAAGGAGGTCGCCACCAGCGGCGTCCTGAAGATTTCCAGCACCGGCGGCAAGCTCACCACGGTGACCGTCGCCGACACCAAGGGCAACGCGGTCGAGGGCAAGCTCACCGACGACGGGGCGAACTGGGAGCCGGCCCGTCACCTGGCCTCCGCCACCGAGTACAAGGTGCACGCGGTCGCCAAGGACGAGGCCGGCCGGGAGTCCGCCAAGGACACCACCTTCACCACCCTGACGCCGACCAACACCTTCGTGGGCCACTACACGCCCGAGGACGGCGCGACCGTCGGCGTGGGCATGCCGGTCTCGATCAACTTCACCCGTGGGATCACCAACCCCGAGGCCGTCGAGAAGGCCATCACCGTGACCGCCGAGCCGGCCGTGCCGGTCGAGGGCCACTGGTTCGGCAACGACCGCCTGGACTTCCGCCCCGAGAAGTACTGGGCCGCGGGCACCAAGGTCACCGTGAAGCTCGCCCTCGACGGAGTCGAAGGCCGCCCGGGCGTCTACGGCAAGCAGACCCGTACGGTCACCTTCACCGTCGGCCGCTCCCAGGTCTCCACGGTGGACGCGAGCGAGAAGGAGATGCAGGTCGTCCGTGACGGCCAGGTCATCAAGACCCTCCCGATCACCGCGGGCGCCCCGTCGACCACCACCTACAACGGGCAGATGGTCATCAGCGAGAAGTACAAGGTCACGCGGATGAACGGCGCGACCGTGGGCTTCGGCGGCGAGTACGATATCTCCGACGTCCCGCACGCGATGCGCCTGTCGCAGTCGGGCACCTTCGTCCACGGCAACTACTGGGCCTCCGCGGGCACCTTCGGCTCGGCGAACGTCAGCCACGGCTGCGTCGGCCTCAAGGACGTCCGCGGCGCCGGCGACGACAACCAGCCCGCCGCCTGGTTCTTCAACGAGTCCCTGATCGGCGACGTGGTCGTCGTGAAGAACTCCAAGGACAAGCAGATCGCCCCGGACAACGGCCTCAACGGCTGGAACATGGACTGGGCGGAGTGGATCAAGTAAGCGGGTCCCGTACCCCGTGAAGTGGCCCGGTGCTGTGACCCACAGCACCGGGCCACTTCACGTTAACCGGCGCTAACCTGGCCCGTATGACCCTCTCTCTCGAAGTCTCCGAAGGCGTCGGCACCATCCGCCTGGACCGGCCGCCCATGAACGCCCTGGACATCGCCACCCAGGACCGGCTGCGCGAGCTCGCGGTGGAGGCGACCGACCGGGCCGACGTCCGCGCGGTCATCATCTACGGCGGCGAGAAGGTGTTCGCGGCGGGCGCGGACATCAAGGAGATGCAGACGATGGACCACGCGGCGATGGTCGCCCGGTCCCGCGCGCTCCAGGACGCCTTCACCGCCGTCGCCCGCATCCCCAAGCCGGTCGTCGCTGCCATCACCGGCTATGCGCTGGGCGGTGGTTGCGAGCTCGCGTTGTGCGCCGACTACCGGATCGCCGCGGACAACGCGAAGCTCGGCCAGCCCGAGATCCTGCTCGGCCTGATCCCGGGCGCGGGCGGCACCCAGCGGCTGTCCCGGCTGGTCGGCCCGTCCAAGGCCAAGGACCTGATCTTCACCGGACGCATGGTGAAGGCCGACGAGGCGCTCACCCTGGGCCTGGTCGACCGGGTCGTGCCCGCCGCCGAGGTGTACGAGCAGGCGCACGCCTGGGCCGCCAAGCTGGCACAGGGGCCGGCGATGGCGCTGCGCGCCGCCAAGGAGTGCGTGGATGTCGGCCTGGAGGCGGACATCGACACCGGTCTCACCATCGAACGCAACTGGTTCGCGGGCCTGTTCGCCACCGAGGACCGCGAGCGCGGCATGCGCAGCTTCGTCGAAGAGGGCCCGGGCAAGGCGAAGTTCGTCTGAGCGCGGCACCGGTCCTCCCTGTGGGTGGATTAGCCAGGCCTTAAGGGAGCCTTAAGCGGAAACGGTGATCCACTCGCGGTGATCAATTCCCTGCGATGTGTCACCGCAGGTCAAACTGGGTATTGGGGCTCCCCTATTGCCTCCCGCATATGACAGGGCGCCCCCTTGGATTCGTTGAATCCGGGGGGTGTTTTCCTCTGGAACGGCCCGGAGGGGCAGGTCGGCCGTCCATGATGGGTGCATGGCGGGCCTGGAGGGTGTGGAACAGCCGCGGCAGCGCGGCAGCGCTTCGGCGGTACGGCTCACGGCGGCTCCCGAGGACGAACAGGGCCTCAAGGCGCTCGAGTCGTACGGGAATCCGGCCGAGGCGGAAGTGACGCTGCCGTCCATGCCGGAGTCGGCGAGCACGGCGCGCCGGCTCACCCAGTGCGTGGTGGTCCGCCTCTGGGGTCTCTCGCCGCAGATCGCCGAACACGCCGTCCTGCTGGTCTCGGAGCTCGTCGGCAACGCGGTGCGGCACACCGGCGCCCGCTCCTTCGGTTTACGCATGCTGCGCCGCCGCGGCTGGATCCGGGTGGAGGTGCGCGATCCCTCGCGCGGGCTGCCCTGTCTGATGCCGGTCCACGAACTCGACACCACGGGCCGCGGCCTCTTCCTCGTCGACAAGCTGTCCGACCGCTGGGGCGCCGACCTGCTGCCGCGCGGCAAGATCACCTGGTTCGAGATGCGGGTCGCCGACCGCCAGAACGCCTGAAGCCCCCGGGCGCCGAGATGGGGCGGTGTGGGGGCTTCGTGGGTGCGCCGAGGATCGAAGGGGGTGTGATCCTCGGCGTGGTGACTTCGCTCGGGTCAATTGGGGAAGTCGTGCATCCGACTATGGCAGACGAGGGTCCAAACGCCAAAAGTCCCTAGTTGGACATAAGTGTGCAAATCGTAAGACTTTCTAGCTAAATCCTAGGTGAGGTGGGCCACTCGCCTCGCATTCGATGAATAACTATCGGAACCTCTGAGTAAATCGTTGATCACGTAGAGGATTGACCACCCGCTCGGCCTCTTCGGGTGAACGTCCCGAATTGGGTCAATCATTACCTTCCGGGTCATCCACCTCTTAAATGGGCAAGTGCTCTCACATCCAGGCCGCCGCGCGGCCCTGCGCGGGGCCCTGCGTGCGGCCGGTCTCGGAGCGGCCGGCGCCGCGGTGGCGGGCCTGACCGCCGCCTGCGGACCGGGCCGCCCCGCCACCGCGTCCTCCGCTCCGCCCCCCGGCCCCGCCAGGCCGGACCGGCCCGCCAAGGCGGCCGCCGCCCCGCGCCGGTTCGCCGGGCAGCCCGTGGAGATCGGCCACGGCCCGCGCGACCGCCCCGGGGTAGCCCTCACCTTCCACGGCAACGGCGACCCCGCCATCGCCAAAGCGGTCCTGGCCGAGGCCGAACGCGGGGGCGCGCGGGTCACCGTACTGGCGATCGGCAGCTGGCTCGACGCCCACCCGGACATGGCCCGCCGCGTCCTCGACGGCGGCCACGAGCTCGGCAACCACACCCAGCGCCACCTCGCGGTCAACGACCTCCCCGAGGCCGAGGCCTACGCCGAGATCACCGGCTGCGCCCAGCGGCTCAAGCGGCTCACCGGCTCCATCGGCACCTGGTTCCGGCCCTCCCAGACGCAGTACGCGACCCCGCTCGTCCAGAAACTGGCCCAGCGGGCCGGCTATCCGCACGTCCTCTCGTACGACGTGGACTCCCTCGACTTCACCTCGCCCGGCGCCGCGGCCGTCATCCGCACCGTCACCGGGACGATCCAAGGCGGATCGGTGGTGAGCCTGCACTTCGGCTACGCGGACACGGTCGACGCGATGCCTCCCCTCCTCGAAGAACTCGCGCGCCGCAAGCTGCGCGCGGTGACCACCACGGAGCTGCTGACCCAATGACGACCACCCGCCTTCCCCGGAAGGTCACCGTGCTGCTGGCCGGTCTGGTCCTCGCCGCCCTGGCCGGCTGCGGAGCAGCCGAAAAGGGGCCTGCCGAGGCGCTCGGCACCAAGGGCCCGGCCAAGCCCGTCAAGGCCGTCCCGGCCCTCCCTCCCGGCCTGCCCGGCATGCCTCCGGTCCTCGATCCGAAGGACGTCTACGCCGCGGACCGGCCGAACAAGCTCTCCCCGGTGGTCAAGGACTTCCCGTCGCGCGTCTACGTGCCGAACACCAACTCCAACACGGTGTCCGTCATCGACCCGGTGACCTACCAGGTCATCGACACCATCCCGGTCGGCGTCCAGCCCCAGCACGTGGTGCCCTCCTGGGACATGAAGACCCTGTGGGTCAACAACAACCGCGGCCACACGCTCACCCCCATCAACCCGGCCACCGGCGAGGCCGGAAAGCCGGTCGAGGTGCACGACCCGTACAACCTGTACTTCACGCCGAACGGCAAGTACGCGATCGTCATGGCCTCGATGGACAAGGAGCTCGTCTTCCGCGATCCGCACACGATGGACCGCGTGAAGACCGTCCCGGTGACCTGCTACGGCGTCAACCACGCGGACTTCTCCGCCGACGGCCGCTACTTCATCGTGAGCTGCGAGTTCTCCGGCGAACTCCTCAAGGTCGACACCGAGCGGATGGAGGTCATCGGCCAGCAGAAACTGCCGTTCGAGGGCGCGATGCCGCAGGACGTCAAGATCTCGCCGGACGGGAAGACCTTCTACGTCGCCGACATGATGGCGCACGGCATGTGGGTGCTCAGCGGCGACACCTTCGAGACCCCCAAGCTGCTGCCCACCGGCAAGGGCTGCCACGGCCTGTACGTGAGCCGCGACTCCAAGGAGATGTACGTCTCCAACCGCGGCGAGGGCACGATCTCGGTCTTCAACTTCCCCGAGAACAGGCTCACCAAGAAGTGGACGCTGCCGGACGGCGGCAGCCCCGACATGGGCGGGGTCTCGGCCGACGGCAAGGTGCTGTGGCTGTCGGGCCGCTACAACTCCGAGGTGTACGCGATCGACACCGTGACCGGCAAGCAGCTCGCCCGCATCCCGGTCGGCGGCGGCCCGCACGGGCTCGCGGTCTACCCGCAGCCCGGCCGTTACTCGCTCGGCCACACCGGGATCTTCCGGTAGCCGAAGGCTCCACACCCGAAGGACGTGACGACGGTGCCCCGGGAGCTCGCACAACTCCCAGGGCACCGTCACCGACCCGTCGGGCCACGGACTACCAGGCGACCGGAAGGCGCTCCGGAGGCCGCTTGATGAAGTCCGTGCACCAGACGAGGTTCTCGGCGGGCACCGCGAGGCGCAGCCCGGGCAGCCGCTCGACCAGCACCTCCAGCGCGATCTCGGCGTGTGCCCGGCCCGGCGCGGAGGCAGGGCAGAAGTGGCGCCCGGCGCCGAAGGCGGGATGGGCGTTCGGGCTCTCGCACTCCAGGTCCAGCTCGTCCGGGTGCTCGAAGGCCTCCGGGTCGAAGTTGGCCCCCTCCAGGAGGACGAGGACGAGCTCGCCCTCCTTCACCGGCACGTCGCCGACCCGGACGTCCGCCAGGGCGATGCGCGGCAGGCCGTCGCCGACGGACAGGTTCCAGCGCAGCAGCTCGTCGACCGCCTTGCCCGTCCGCTCCGGGTGCTCGCGCAGGTACCCGATCAGCTCGGGCCTCTGGAGCAGCGCCAGGACCGCGAGGGTGAGGAACGCCGAGGTGGAGACCGCGCCCGCGCCGAAGAGCGAGACGGCGACCGTCGCGAACATGTCGTCGGTCAGATGGGCCGACTCCGGGTCCGCCTCCTTCAGCCCGGCGAACCTCCCGAGGAGCCCCGTACGCTCCTCGGGGGCCAGGCCGAGCCGGACGCCCAGCTGCTCGGCGAAGTAGCCCACGTCCTTATACCAGTTGAGGGCCGAGTCGGCGAACGGCTCGCGCGCGGTCATGAACGCGACGTCCAGCCCCGACATCAGCCGGCGTGGGTCCTCGAAGGGCACCCCGGGCACCTGGCAGTGCAGGGCCGCCGAGAAGGGGTCGGCGAACCCCGCCCGGAGGTCGGCCGGGCCGCCGTCGGCCACGATCCGGTCGATGAGCCGGCCGGCCTTGGCCCGCAGCAGGTCCTGCAGCCCCTTCCGGCGCGGATGGAGCGCCTTCATCACGGCGTTGCGCAGGCCGGCGCTGTTGATGTCGCCCATGGTGTCGACGACCTCGGGCGGGATCGTCAGCGCGTACGGGCGCGGGACCCCGGCGTTCGCCGTGTCCTTGAGGCTGAAGCGCTCGTCCTCCAGCACCTGCTTGGCCAGCGCGTAGCTGCTCACCAGCCAGGCCGGGTCCCCGGTGAGGGTGCGGACCCCGGCGACGGGGCCTTCTCGCGCAGCCGGCCGCACTCCTCGGGGAGCACGTCACCGCGCCGTGAGAGCGGGAAGTCGAGGAGCGGCTGAGGCTCCCGGCCCTCCCGGCCCTCAAACTGCTCGACGCTCACCGACGGTCCTTTCGGCCGGTGCGTGGTGCACGGTGTCCTGGGGTGCGGTGGCCGTGGCGGGCTCGGGCCGTACGACGGCGTAGGCCTGGTTGCGGGTCGCGCGCAGGCCCCCGCCGCGTGCGAAGAGGGCATCGGTCAGCGGCATCTCGACGTGGTAGGCCGCCACCGAGGACGGCACGTCGAGAATGCTCGGGTGTCCACGAAGAACGGGAGCTCGGCCGCCATGTAATCGAAACAGACCTGCAACTGGTGGTCTGTGATCGATTCACCTTCCGGCACCTTGGACCCGATAAAGTGCAGGGCCATCTTCTCGCAGCCCTTGCGGAATTCGCCGTCGGTTTCCAGGAAATGCAGGACGCGACGGTGCAGCAGTTGGTAAACCGGGTTCGACTGGAAGTAGGACAGGGCCCGCACGCGGATATCGGCCTGCCCGGGGACCGATTCCTCCACGCCCTTGAGTATCCGCCGCCGGACCGCCTTGATTTCCTTCCCGGCGCGCCTTTCCGCGTGCTCGCGGGTGTAGCCGAAAGCGGCGAACATTCGGTCCACATGGAGGTCGGCGTAGACGAAGTCGACCTGTGCGAAGCGGGTCTTGGCCCACTGGGCGAGGCCGGCGATGCGTTCGGAACTGAAGTAGCTGTTGCCGGGACTCACTCCGATGAGCACATGGTCGCCGTCTTCCCGGATGTGGCGGCAGGTGCGGGTGAAGGGCAGGACTTCGAATGATGCGTCAGCTGTGATCGTCACCTGTGTGGTCGCCCTTGTTGCCGCTTGTCCCTGGGAGCCCTGCGCTCCTGGTGTGGCGGCAATGCCGTTACGTTATGCCGTGGCCCCGGAGCGTGACAAGCGGAGGCCGGGATTTGTTGGCTGGAATTATCGCTTCCGTATTACGGAAGGGTAATTGAAGTTATTTCTGCCGCTCGAACGGGACCCGCGGCGGGGGCCGGCCGGGGGGACCGCTACCCTGAGCCGGTCAACAGGCATCAAGAAGGAGTGGACCCAGTGGCGGACATCGAGAACGCACGGACGACGTTCGGCAAGTTCGACGTGAACGGCGACGGCTTCGTCACGGCCGACGAGTTCAAGGCGGCCATGGCGGCCATGGGCGACCCGTTCGTCACCGGCCCGGTCGCGGACGCCGTGATCGCCGCCAAGGACGCGAACGGCGACGGCCTGCTGAGCTTCGACGAGTTCTGGGTCTCCCTGAACAAGTAGTCGGTCCCTCCGCTCCCGCCCCGCCGCCGGGGCGGGAGCGTGCGTGCGCTCGCGTCAGGCTTGCGGCCCGGACATGTCCTCGACCTCGGCGAGGGCCTCCTCCAGCCAGGTCAGCCAGAACGTCTCCAGGGCGATCCCGCCGTGCAGGACGAGCCGGCGCAGCCGGTCCTCCACGGCGTCGCGCCCCGGCGGGAAGTCCTTCTCCTCGATGGCCTCGTACTGCGCCAGCTGGCGCCGGTGCAGATCCAGATGGCGCCGCAGCTCAGGGCCGAGCCCCTGCGGCCCCACCACGCCCGCCGCCCGGATCCGCAGCAGCAGCGGGTCGCGCATCGGCTTCGGGTCCTGGCTCTCGCCGACCCACCGGGCCAGCTCGGCGCTGCCGCCGGGCAGCACCTCGTACTCCTTCTTCTGCCCCCGCACGGGCACCTCGCTGGGCAGCGCCCGGATCAGCCCGGCCTCCTCCAGCCGCCCGAGCTCGCGGTAGATCTGCTGGTGCGTCGCCGACCAGAAGTACCCGATCGACTTGTCGAACCGCCGGGTCAGCTCCAGCCCGGACGAGGGCTTCTCGAGCAGGGCGGTGAGGATGGCATGGGGGAGGGACATGGCGCCATCCTAGATTTGCGGGCGCCGCCCCATGGCCGCCCCATGGCCGCCCCGTACGGCCGCCCCCGGCTGGCGGCCGGGCCCGGCGGTGCGCAGGCTGGGGGAGTGTCCGCCGACTTCGAGTACGCCGACCTCACCGCCGTCTACGTGAACTGCACCCTCAAGCGCTCGCCCGAGACCAGCAACACCGACGGCCTGATCGCGAAGAGCCGCGCGGTCATGGAAGCGGCCGGCGCCCGCACCTCGCTCATCCGGGCCGTCGACCACGACATCGCGACCGGCGTCTGGCCGGACATGACCGAGCACGGCTGGGAGAGCGACCAGTGGCCGGTCCTCTACAGCCAGATCATGGACGCCGACATCCTCGTGCTGTGCGGCCCCATCTGGCTCGGCGACAACAGCTCCGTGATGAAGCAGGTCATCGAGCGGCTCTACGCCTGCTCCTCCCTGCTGAACGAGCAGGGCCAGTACGCCTATTACGGGCGGGTCGGCGGCGCGCTGATCACCGGCAACGAGGACGGCGTCAAGCACTGCGCCATGAACATCCTCTACAGCCTCCAGCACCTCGGCTACGTGATCCCGCCGCAGGCCGACGCGGGGTGGATCGGCGAGGCCGGACCCGGGCCGTCCTACCTCGACCCGGGCTCGGGCGGTCCCGAGAACGACTTCACCAACCGCAACACCACCTTCATGTCGTGGAACCTGATGCACCTGGCCGCCCTGCTCAAGCGCTCGGGAGGCGTCCCGGCCCACGGCAACCAGCGCTCGCTCTGGGACGCCGGCTGCCGCTTCGACTTCCCCAACCCCGAGCACCGCTGAGCCCGCGCCGCGCACGTGGCCGAACGGCTGGAGGAAGCCGTGGAACAACTGCTGAGAGTCCAGAACTTCGGCGTCTCGCGCGATGGATTCGGTGCCGGTGAGCACCAGAGCCTGGAGCGGCCGTTCGGCGACGCCGACCCCGGGGAGCTGTTCGCCTGGGCCGGAGCCACGGCGAGCTGACCCCATCGCACCGACCCCGGAGGGAGCCGGGGCCTCGACGACTACTTCACCCGGGACTTCGAGCACAACATCGGTGCCGAGATCATGGGCCGCAACAAGTTCGGGCCCCAGCGCGGGCCCTGGCGCGACCACGACTGGCGCGGCTGGTGGGGCGACGAGCCCCCGTTCCACACACCGGTGTTCGTCATGACCCACCACGAACGCCCTTCGTTCACGCTCTCCGACACCGCCTTCCACTTCGTCGACGCCGACCCGGCCACGGTCCTCGGCATGGCACGGGTAGCGGCGCGGGGCCGGGACGTCCGGCTCGGCGGCGGGGCCACCACCATCCGGGAGTTCCTCGACGCCGACCTCGTCGACACCCTGCACGTGGCGGTCGCGCCGGTGGAGTTCGGAGCCGGGGCGCGGCTCTGGGAGTCCCCCGACGAGCTGCTCGACCGGTTCCATCTCGACGTCGTGCCCAGCCCGAGCGGCGTGACGCACCACCTCTTCTGGCGGCGGTGAGCACCTGTGCCGTCCGAAGCCGCCAGAGCCGGGAGGATCTGAGACCTCCCTCTTCTCCTCCTGGTCGGCCTTCCTGCCCCGGGCGAGGAGATCCACCACGTGCGGGGCATGCGGGAGGACCGGGAGTGGTGGGCGTCCGATGCTTCCTGTGGAGCTCGGTCGAATGCGGCCCGCAGCGGTGGCGAGTCACCATCGCTTCTCGAAACGGGGGCTACGCTGGGTGGCCACGGACGAGATCTGCAACGTGCTCCCGTACGGCGAGCTCGCCGACCCGCTCGGGGCGCGCGAGGAGGCCGCGGACCGGGACAAGCGGTCCGGCCAGGGCGCCCAGGGCGCCCCGGGCGTCAAGTGCGTCCAGCCGCTCGTCGAGACCGGCCCGGCGAAGTACGGCAACGTCAAGGTGGAGCTGGACCTCGCGTACACGGAGAGCGTCGACTTCTCCGAGGACGTCTTCGCCCGGGCCCGGGGCACGGCCGAGGACATGCCCGACAGCGGCCTCACCGAGGTGAAGGGCGTCGGCAAGGAGGCCTACCGGTTCGCCTTCAACAAGCCGACCGAGCTGCGCCGGGTGCGCGCGCTGCGGCTGCGCGACGGCAACATGATGATCGACGTGACGGTCACGGCCGAGGCCCGCACACCGCCCACTGCCGAGAGCCTGAAGGCGTACGACGCGTCGGTGGACGATTTCGCCAAGGGGGTCCTCAAGGCGCTGCGCCGCGGATAGCCGATGGCGGAAACGGGAAGGGGCCCGGCGCGTACGCCGGGCCCCTTCCGTCACCGGTCGGCGATCAGCACTCGATGACGTTGACCGCGAGGCCGCCGCGGGCCGTCTCCTTGTACTTCACCTTCATGTCCGCGCCGGTCTCCTTCATGGTCTTGATGACCTTGTCGAGGGAGACCTTGTGGGTGCCGTCGCCGCGCATCGCCATCCTGGCGGCGGTGACGGCCTTGACCGCGGCCATGCCGTTGCGCTCGATGCAGGGGATCTGCACCAGGCCGCCGACCGGGTCGCAGGTCAGACCCAGGTTGTGCTCCATGCCGATCTCGGCCGCGTTCTCGACCTGCTCCGGGGTGCCGCCGAGGACCTCGGCGAGCGCACCGGCCGCCATCGAGCAGGCGGAGCCCACCTCGCCCTGGCAGCCGACCTCGGCGCCGGAGATCGAGGCGTTCTCCTTGAAGAGCATGCCGATCGCGCCCGCCGCGAGGAGGAAGCGGACCACGCCGTCCTCGTCCGCGCCCGGAACGAAGTTCATGTAGTAGTGGAGCACCGCCGGGAGGACGCCCGCGGCGCCGTTGGTCGGGGCGGTCACGACCCGGCCGCCCGCCGCGTTCTCCTCGTTGACCGCCATCGCGTAGATCGTCGCCCACTCGCTGCGGTGCAGCATCGGGTCGCCCTCGGTGCGCAGCTGGCGTGCCGTGGAGGCGGCCCGGCGCTTGACCCGCAGGCCGCCGGGGAGGATGCCCTCGCGGGACATGCCGCGCGAGACGCAGGACTGCATGACGCGCCAGATCTCCAGGAGGCCCTCGCGGATCTCCTCCTCCGTGCGCCAGGCCTTCTCGTTCTCCAGCATCAGCGAGGAGATCGACAGGCCGGTCTCGTTCGCGAGGCGCAGCATCTCGTCGCCGGAGCGGAAGGGGTACTTCAGCACCGTGTCGTCGAGCTTGATCCGGTCCTCGCCGACCGCGTCCTCGTCCACGACGAAGCCGCCGCCGACCGAGTAGTAGGTCTTCTCCAGCAGCGGGGTGCCGGCGCTGTCGTACGCGAAGAGCGTCATGCCGTTCGCGTGGTACGGCAGGGACCGCCGGCGGTGGAGGATCAGCTGGTTCGGCTCGTCGAAGGCGATCTCGTGGGCATCGCCTATCTCCGCGCCCAGCAGCCGCAGCCGGCCGCTCTTGCGGATGCGCTCCACCTCGTCGTCCGCCGTCTCGACGTTCACGGTGCGCGGAGAGTGGCCCTCCAGGCCGAGCAGCACCGCCTTGGGGGTGCCGTGTCCGTGGCCGGTCGCGCCGAGGGAGCCGAAGAGCTCGGCCCGCACGGCGGTGGTCTGGGCCAGCACGCCGTCCTTCTTCAGCCGCGTGACGAACATCCGCGCGGCGCGCATCGGACCGACCGTGTGGGAGGAGGAGGGACCGATGCCGATGGAGAAGAGATCGAAGACGGAGATGGCCACGGTGGCGGACTCCCTTGTCTGCTCGTGGGGTGGGAGGGGGCAGGAGAGGTGGATTGATCGGATTTTGTCCGACAGTCGAGCTTAACGCGATGAGGTGAACGGCTCGGCTGTCGGACGAGGTGGGAAGGATTACGTGGACAGGTCGGGCGGGTGCCGTCTCGCGCTCCGGAGCCGCCTCGTCGTCCCGCACGGCCGTGGCCGCGCCGACACTCGTCGCCGGGTGGCGGAAGAAGGGGTGGAGGGAGCCCTGCGCCGTGCGGGGGCTAGGGGCCGGGGCAGGTGCGGAGGGTGGGGGCGGGGGGTGCGCCCGCCCGGTACTCCTTGGTCATGAGAAGGGCCCGGCCCTGTCCGCGAACAAGACCGGGCCCTTCATGCCGTCGCTTAGAGCGACGGGTACAGCGGGAACTTCGCGGCGAGCGCGGAGACGCGCGCCTTGAGGGACTCGGCGTCGTACGCCGGCTTCAGCGCCTGCGCGATGATCTCGGCGACCTCGGTGAAGGCCTCGGCGTCGAAACCGCGGGTGGCGAGGGCCGGCGTACCGATCCGCAGACCCGAGGTGACCATCGGGGGCCGCGGGTCGTTCGGGATGGCGTTGCGGTTGACCGTGATGCCGACCTCGTGGAGGCGGTCCTCGGCCTGCTGGCCGTCCAGCTCGGAGTTGCGCAGGTCGACCAGGACCAGGTGCACGTCGGTGCCGCCGGTGAGGACGTCCACGCCCACGGCCTTGACGTCGTCCTGGACCAGGCGGGCGGCGAGGATCTTGGCGCCCTCCAGGGTGCGCTCCTGGCGCTCCTTGAACTCGGGCGAGGCCGCGACCAGGAAGGAGACGGCCTTGGCCGCGATCACGTGCTCCAGCGGGCCGCCCTGCTGACCCGGGAAGACCGCGGAGTTGATCTTCTTGGCCAGCTCCTGCGTCGACAGGATGACACCGCCGCGCGGACCGCCGAGGGTCTTGTGCGTGGTGGTCGTGACGACGTGGGCGTGCGGCACCGGGTTCGGGTGCAGACCCGCGGCGACCAGGCCGGCGAAGTGCGCCATGTCGACCATCAGGTACGCGCCGACCTCGTCCGCGATCCGGCGGAAGGCGGCGAAGTCCAGCTGGCGCGGGTACGCGGACCAGCCGGCGACGATCAGCTGCGGCTTGGACTCCTTGGCGAGGCGCTCGACCTCGGCCATGTCCACCTCGCCGGTCTCGTCGACGTGGTACGGGACCACGTTGTAGAGCTTGCCGGAGAAGTTGATCTTCATGCCGTGGGTCAGGTGACCGCCGTGGGCCAGGTTGAGGCCCATGATCGTGTCGCCCGGCTTCAGCAGCGCGAACATCGCGGCGGCGTTCGCCTGCGCACCCGAGTGCGGCTGGACGTTCGCGTGCTCGGCGCCGAACAGCGCCTTGATGCGGTCGATCGCGATCTGCTCGACGACGTCGACGTGCTCGCAGCCGCCGTAGTAACGGCGGCCCGGGTAGCCCTCGGCGTACTTGTTGGTCAGGACCGAACCCTGGGCCTCCATGACGGCGACCGGAGCGAAGTTCTCCGACGCGATCATTTCCAGGGTGGACTGCTGGCGCACGAGCTCGGCGTCGACGGCGGCGGCGACGTCCGGGTCGAGCTCGTGGAGAGGGGTGTTCAGTACAGACATCAGGGTCCCCTGGGGTCAGTTACCGGCGGTGAGCTTGGTGTACTCCTCGAAGGACAGGGCGTCCTTCGGCTCCTCCGAGAGGCGCACCTTGAACAGCCAGCCGCCCTCGAACGGGGCCGTGTTCACGAGCGCCGGGTCGTCCACGACGTCCTGGTTGGCCTCGACGATCTCGCCGGAGACGGGGGAGTACAGGTCGCTGACCGACTTCGTCGACTCCAGCTCGCCACAGGTCTCGCCCTCGGTCACGGTGTCGCCGACCTCGGGGAGCTGGGCGTAGACGACGTCACCGAGCGCGTTGGCCGCGAACTCCGTGATGCCGACCGTCGCGACGCCGTCCACGGCGTCCGACAGCCACTCGTGCTCCTTGGTGTAACGCAGCTTCTCGGGGTTGCTCATGACCTGATTCTCCTGGATGCGGGGGAGTGGATACGAACGGTGGTCTCGGGTACTGAGACGCTGCCGTACGGGGTTCCGTACGGCTCGTGCACGGCTCGGCCGTGTGCGGAACTACTTCTGCCGCTTGTAGAACGGCAGCGCCACGACCTCGTACGGCTCATGCGTACCGCGAATGTCGACGCCGACGCCGGAGGTGCCGGGCGCGGCGTGCGCCGCGTCCACGTACGCCATCGCGATCGGCTTGCCCAGCGTCGGGGACGGGGCGCCCGAGGTGATCTCGCCGATGACCTGACCGTCGGCGACGACCGGGAAACCGGCGCGCGGGACGCGGCGGCCCTCGGCGATCAGGCCGACCAGCTTGCGCGGCGGGTTGGTGGCGGCGCGCTCGGCGGCGACCTCCAGCGCGGCGCGACCGACGAAGTCCCCCTCCTTCTCGAACTTCACGACCCGGCCCAGCCCCGCGTCGAAGGGGGTCAGGGAGGTGGTCAGCTCGTGCCCGTACAGCGGCATGCCCGCTTCCAGGCGCAGGGTGTCGCGGCAGGACAGGCCGGCCGGCACCAGGCCGACGCCCTCGCCCGCCTTGGTCAGCGCCTGCCACAGCTCCACGGCGTGCTCGGGGGCGACGAACAGCTCGAAGCCGTCCTCGCCCGTGTAGCCCGTACGCGCGATCAGCGCGGGCACGCCCGCGACGGTGCCCGGCAGACCGGCGTAGTACTTGAGGCCGTCCAGATCGGCGTCCGTCAGGGACTTCAGGATGCCGGGGGACTCCGGGCCCTGCACCGCGAGCAGCGCGTACGCGTCGCGGTCGTCGCGGACCTCGGTGTCGAAGCCGGCGGCGCGCTCGGTCAGGGCGTCGAGGACGACCTGGGCGTTGGAGGCGTTGGCGACGACCATGAACTCGGTCTCGCCGAGGCGGTAGACGATCAGGTCGTCGACGATCCCGCCGTCTTCCTGGCAGATGTGCGTGTAGCGGGCGCGGCCGACGCCGACGGTGGAGATGTTGCCGACCAGCGCGTAGTCGAGGGCCTTGACGGCCTCCGGGCCGGTCAGCGTGATCTCGCCCATGTGCGACAGGTCGAACAGACCGGCCTTGGTGCGCACGGCGTTGTGCTCGTCGCGCTCGCTGGCGTACCGCAGCGGCATGTCCCAGCCCGCGAAGTCGGTCATGGTCGCACCGAGCGAGCGGTGCAGCGCATCGAGGGCGGTCAGACGGGGGGCAGTGCTCATGGGTGTGGCTCCCGAGTCCCAGGGCATGACATGACGAGGAGGGTCCTCCCCATCTGTCATCGGAACCTGAGAGGTTCGCCGAGAGTTCCTCGGCTTGCACCTTGGGTGGAGCTGTCGAGCAGCTCGCTTTTCAGATCTGCCTCATCCACGCGGTACGGGGCCTGAGAGATTCAAGGGAGGATCTTGCTCCTTCGGCGCCCGCGCACGGCCTTGCGGCGTGCCGGGACTCTCCCGCGCGGATTCAAGCGGCCGGTATGCAGTTGGTCCAGATGGCGCACATCATTGCACGCCATGCCCGTGATCGGGCGGAGGGGTCCGAAAGTTCGTACGGTGCCCCGAGCGGGCGGACCGGAACCGGGGCTGCCGGATTACCGTCTCTTTACACTCAGTGGGCAAGGGTCCTGGTGGCCCGATTCGGGGGAGGCGAACACTGTGCGGAGATTCGGAGTGGTGACGACGACGGGAACCGTGGACGCGGTGCCGGCGCAGCGCGGCACGCACGGACGGGACCACGGGCGCAAGCGTGCGGCGGACCCCGGCATCCGCCCCGTACGCGACCTGCGCGGCCCCGCGGTGCACGGCCCGCAGCGGCTCGCGTTCGCGGACGGGGACATCGTCGTCGTGTCCGGCCTGCCCGGCGGCGGCAAGAGCACGCTGATCAAGCGGGCGGCGGCCGAGGGCGGCGCCGTCGACTCCCAGGACGCCCGTGAGCGCTGGGAGCGGCGGATGCCGGCGGCGCTGCCGTACGCGGTGTACCGCCCGCTGGTGCGCGCCGCGCACTACTGGGGGCTGTGGCGGCTCCTGCGCTCCGGAGCCTCCGTGGTCGTCCACGACTGCGGTACGCAGAGCTGGGTGCGCGGCCTGCTCGCGGTGGCCGCGCGGCGCCGGGGGCGGGCGCTGCACCTGCTCCTCCTCGACAGCAGCCCCGCGGAGGCCCTCTCCGGCCAGGCCGCGCGGGGGCGACGGGTGTCCGCCTACGCCTTCGCCCGCCACCGCGGCGCGGTGGGCCGCCTGCTGCGCGAAGCCGAGGCGGGCCGCCCCCCGGCAGGCTGCGCCTCGGTGACCCTCCTGGACCGGGCCTCCGCCGCGACGGTGACCCGCATCGCCTTCCGCGCCTGACCGCCGGTTCCACGCCTGACCGCCGGGCGCGCGCCGCCGCTGCCGGGCTCTGCCCCCGGGACCCGGGGCGGAGCCCCGGCGACGGTGCGGCACACGGGGCCGGTACCCTGCGGGGCGACACGCGCGGGATCAGGCAAAGGCAGGGGCACATGCAGGGCAGCGGCTGGCCGGGGAATGAGCTGGAGCAGGTGCTCGGGGCGGCGCTCGGGCACCCGGACGCAGGCGGGCGGATCCTGGAAGTGCTCGGGCGCAGCCAGGTGTGGGTCCCCCTGCCCGGCGGCGGTGGCCCGGACTCGGCCGATCTCACCCTGCCCACGATGGACATCGGCGGGGCGGCGTACGTCCCCGTCTACACCTCCGAGGCCCAGTTCCTCGCCTGCGTCGGCCCCGGCATGGGCTTCGCCGTGGCCCCGGCCGTGGAGTTCGCCCGCGGCCTGCCCCCGCAGCTCGGCATCGCGCTCAATCCCGACGGCGCCGTCGGCGTCCCGCTGCCCCCGCCCGCCGTCGCGGAGCTCTGCCGCACCGGCCGGACCCCGCTCGACGGCCCCTCCACCGGCGGCCGAGTCCGGCTCTACGAGCCCGACTGGCAGGAAGACCCGGTGGACTTCCTGGCCGCCGCCACCGAGGAGTTCCGGGCCACCGGCGTGGTCGCGGCCGCGCACCGCTGCCTCGCCAGCATCGAGGGCGGGGCGCCGGAGCTGTTCATCGGTGTCCGCCTGGTGGGATGGGAACCCGAGATGCGCGAGGCCCCGATGGAGGCCCTCGGGCGGGCCCTGACCCGCGTCCCGCCGCCGTGGCCGGTGCAGTTGATCCTCCTGGACGCCGCCCAGGACCCGGTCACGGACTGGATTCGTGAGCGCGTACGCCCCTTCCACGTCCCGTAGGGCCGCTTAAGCTGAGGGGCACGCGTGGACGACAGGCGGACGAAGAGGGGTACCGGGTGAGTGCGTCAGGCACGGCCGCGGCCGGGCAGGTCGAGCACATGATGCGCCAGGTGACTCCCGGGCGCTATGAGAGCTACGAGTCACTTCTGCATGCCCTGTCCGAGGGCCGGCTCTGGATGCTGCTGTGGCAGGGGCAGCCGGGCTCCCCGGACGCCCAGTACGGCGGCATGGAGGTCGAGAGCCTCGGGTACGCGCCCTGCGTCACCTCCCCGCAGGAGCTGGCCGCCAGCGGCTGGAACCGGGGCTACGAGGTGGTCACCGGGCGGGACATCGCCCGCGCGCTCTACCCGGACCGCTGGGGCCTGTGGCTCAACCCGCACGCCCAGGGCGGCGGCCTCGGCGTGCCCTGGGCCGACCTGCGCCGGATCGCCACCGGCCTGGACCGGATGCCGGCCGGCCCGCTGCGGCTGTCCGAGCCCGCCATCGAGCTCCCGCAGTTCTACGGGCTGCTGACCCAGCACGCGCACCGCACGCCCGCCGTCCGCTCGCTGCGCCGCGCCTGGGTGCAGCCCGCGCTCGGGTCCCCGTACCTCGCGGTCGGGCTCGACCTGTACGACGCCTCCGCGCCCGCGCTGGAATCCGTACGGGAGATGATGCGGCAGTCCGTCGGGGTGGTCCCCGAGGGCGTCCCGGTGTGCACGGTCGCGCTGGCGGACGAGCACGACCCGGTGGCGATGTGGCTGCGCGCGCAGACCCGCCCCTTCTACGACCGCGAGGGCCAGGCGCCGGCGTACTGATTCCCCCACGCATCCACATATCGAGACATTCATCTCGAAGGCCGCACCGGACCCATCGGTGCGGCCTTCGGCATATCCGCTGAATAGACCCAAGATCCATGCACGAAAAGGCAGTTGGGACGGATGTCCGTTCCGCGCCGAACGTGAGCTCTTGAACCGCTGAGACGGGTGCGCCGTTCGGATAACGGAAGTCGACTCGTCACATCACGGTTGCGCATCACATCCCCGTCGGGTCTGGCGGGTGATCGAGCGACCGTTGAAGACTCCCCCCACTGAGAGGGCCCAACCAGTGGGCGCCCACTCTTCATCCGCATTTCGCGAGCAGTTCCGTAGCGACGAACCGCCGGCAACCAGCGACAACCGCGCCACGAAGTGAACCAAGCCGTCACAGCGGCTGGCAGGGGCCGGCCACCAGCCGGCCGAGAGGGGTCCCCACCACGATGACGGCACCTACCGAGACCAGCGGGCCCGCGCGGCCCCAGCCCGGCGCCAGCCCGGACGGGTCGAAGCAAGGGGCGATTGAGGGCCGCTCGCTCGGCCGGATCGCATGGACCCGCCTCAAGCGGGACCGGGTCGCGATGGCCGGCGGGATCGTCGTCCTCTTCCTGGTCGTGCTGGCCGTTCTCTCGCAGCCGATCCAGGCGATCTTCGGCCTCGATCCCGACGCCCTGCACCAGGACCTGATCGACCCGTCGCTCGCGACCCCCATCGGGTCCTTCGGCGGCATCAGCTGGTCCCACCCGCTGGGCGTGGAGCCGAAGTTCGGCCGCGACATCGCCACCCGCATCCTGGAGGGCTCCTGGGTGTCGCTGCTCGTGGCCTTCGGTTCGACGCTGCTGTCCGTGGTCATCGGCTCGGTGCTGGGCGTCGTCGCCGGCTACTACGGCGGCTGGGCCGACACCGTCATCAGCCGGATGATGGACACCTTCCTCGCCTTCCCGCTGCTGCTGTTCGCGATCTCCATCTCGGCGGCGCTGCAGGGCGGGGCGTTCGGACTGGAGGGGCTGCCGCTCCACATCAGCGTGCTGGTGTTCGTGATCGGCTTCTTCGGCTGGCCCTACATCGGGCGCATCGTGCGCGGGCAGACGCTGTCGCTGCGCGAACGGGAGTTCGTCGACGCGGCACGCTCCCTGGGCGCGCGGGGCCCGTTCATCGTCTTCAAGGAACTGCTCCCGAACCTGGTGGCGCCGATCCTCGTCTACGCGACCCTGCTCATCCCCACCAACATCCTTTTCGAGGCGTCCCTGAGCTTCCTGGGCGTCGGTATCCAGCCCCCGCAGGCTTCCTGGGGCGGAATGCTGAGCGAGGCCGTCAGGTACTACAAGGTCGACCCGATGTACATGGTCGTGCCGGGCCTGGCGATCTTCATCACCGTGCTCGCCTTCAACCTGCTCGGCGACGGTCTGCGGGACGCCCTGGACCCCAAGAGCCGCCGCTGAACCGTTTCCTCGGGCGCGGCCGGGCCACCGCCCACCCCATCACCACTCCACTCTGAATCAGGGGGCTTAACTCCACCATGAAAAGCAGGTCGAGATCAGCTGCGGTGCTCGTGGCCGCCATCAGCATCGCCATGGGCGCCTCCGCGTGCAGCGGCGGGGACAAGACGGGCGAGTCCGACGGCAAGGGTTCCGCCGCCAACGCAGCCGTCACGGGTGTCGTCAACGCCTCGGACAAGAAGGGCGGGACGCTCGTCTACGAGGCGTCCGACACGCCCGACTCGTTCGACCCGGGCAACACGTACTACGGCTTCGTCTTCAACTTCAGCCGCCTGTACGCGCGTCCGCTGACCACCTTCGCGCCCGCTCCGGGCGCCGAGGGCAACAAGGTCGTGCCGGACCTCGCCGAGTCCCTGGGCGTCCCGAGCGACGGCGGCGCCACCTGGACGTACAAGCTCCGCAAGGGCGTGAAGTACAGCGACGGCACCGAGGTCACCTCGAAGGACGTCAAGTACGGCGTCGAGCGGAGCAACTTCGCCCGTGACGTCCACTCCAACGGCCCGAGCTACCTGGCCCAGTACCTCAAGGACAACGAGCCGAAGTACGAAGGCCCGTACAAGGACAAGAGCGACGAGGGTCTGAAGTCCATCGAGACCCCGGACGACCACACCATCGTCTTCAAGCTCAAGCAGCCCTTCGCGGAGTTCGACTACCTGCTCGCCAACCCGCAGTCGGCCCCGGTGCCGAAGGCGAAGGACGACGGCGCGGACTACGTCAAGCACATCATGTCCTCCGGCTCGTACATGTTCGAGAGCTACGAGCAGGACAAGCAGGCCGTCCTGGTCCGCAACCCCAACTGGGACGCCGGCAACGACCCGCTCCGCAAGCAGCTGCCGGACAAGATCGTCGTCAAGCTGAAGGTCAACCAGGAGACGATCGACTCCAACCTGAAGGCCGGCAACTCCCACATCGACATCGTGGGCAACGGCGTCGCCCAGCAGACCCAGTCGGAGCTGCTGAGCTCGAAGGACCCGAACACCGACAACGCGCAGGGCGGTCGCCTGGTCTACATGGCGATCAACACCAAGGTGGCGCCCTTCGACAAGGTCGAGTGCCGCAAGGCCGTCCAGTACGCGGTGGACAAGGTCTCGGTGCAGACCGCGTTCGGCGGACCGGTCCGCGGCGCCGTCGCCAGCACGGTGCTGCCGACGGACATCCCGGGCCACGTCGACTTCGACACCTACAAGACCCCGGACAACAAGGGTGACGAGGCCAAGTCCAAGGAACTGCTGACCGCCTGCGGCCAGCCGAACGGCTTCGAGACCACCATCACGGCCCGCAACGACCGTGCCGGTGAGGTCGACATGGCCACCGCGATCCAGGCCTCGCTGAAGAAGGTCGGGATCACCGTCAAGATCCAGCAGTACCCGGCCGGCAAGTACTTCAGTGACTACGCGGGTGTCCCGAAGTTCACCGAGGACAACAAGATCGGCCTCATGATGATGCAGTGGGGCGCCGACTGGCCGACCGGCTTCGGTTTCCTCCAGCAGGTGGTCCACGGTGGTGCGATCGGCAAGACCGGTAACACCAACCTGTCGCAGCTGAACAGCCCCGAGATCAACGGGATGCTCGACGCCAACATCGCCAACACCGACCCCGCCGCCCGCGAGAAGGTCTACGGCGACATCGACAAGAAGGTCATGGATGAGGCGGTCATCGTGCCGCTTACCTACTTCAAGGTGCTGCACTACCGCTCGCCGAAGATCACCAACGCGGTGTCGAACCCGGCCTGGAGCGGCCAGTACGACTACCTCAACGTCGGCCTGAAGTAAGTCCGAACCCAGTAAGGCCCGACCTTTCAGCCCGATCTGCCAGAACCGTGGAAGGCAGGTGAAGGCAGCAGTGCACGCCGGCTCGTGCGGCTCCCCCGACCGGGGAGCCGTACGGGCCGGCGGACGCCGAAGCCGACCCTCGTGTTTGTGTACATCGTCCGGCGGATGATCGCCGCGGTGGCCCTGCTGCTCGTCGTCAGCGCGATCACCTTTGCGATTTTCTTCCTGCTGCCCAGGCTGGCCGGCGGAACCGTCGACTCGCTTGCCACCCAGTACGTGGGCAAGAACCCCTCACCGGAGTCGATCGCCGCGGTCAAGCAGAACCTCGGCCTCGACCAGCCCCTGCACCAGCAGTTCTGGGAGTTCCTGAAGGGGATATTCGTCGGCCGCGAGTTCAACTTCGGCCCGCAGCCCTCACAGTGCCACGCCCCCTGCCTCGGCTACTCCTTCAAGGACCACGTCGAGGTCTGGCCCCAGATGCTGGAACGCCTGCCGATCACGGCCTCCCTCGCCTTCGGCGCGGCCGTCGTCTGGCTGGTCACCGGCGTGACCACCGGCGTCATCTCCGCCCTGCGGCCGGGATCGCTCTTCGACCGCGTGGCCATGGGCGTGGCGCTGGCCGGCGTCTCGCTGCCCATGTTCTTCACCGGCGTCCTGTCGCTGGCGCTGTTCGTCTTCAACTGGCCGATCTTCACCAACGTGTACGTCGACTTCTCCGACGACCCGGCCGGCTGGTTCCAGGCGCTCGTCCTGCCCTGGTGCACCCTCGCCTTCCTCTACTCGGCGCTCTACGCCCGCCTCACCCGGGCCGGAATGCTGGAGACGATGAACGAGGACTACATCCGGACGGCCCGCGCCAAGGGCCTGCGCGAGCGCGTGGTGGTGACCCGGCACGGACTGCGGTCCGCGCTGACGCCGATCATCACCATCTTCGGCATGGACTTCGGGCTCCTCCTCGGCGGCGCCATCGTCACCGAGACCGTCTTCTCGTACCACGGGGTCGGCGAGTACGCCTATCAGGCGATCGCGGTCAACGACCTTCCGAAGATCCTCGGCGTGACCCTGTTCGCCGCGTTCTTCATCGTGTTCTGCAACCTGGTGGTCGACCTCGTCTACGCCATCATCGACCCGAGGGTGAGGCTGTCGTGACCGACCCGACGAAGCCCGTCAGCGGTGCCGGTCAAGGCACCGAAACGAGCACCGAAGCCGGCACCGGAACGAACACCGGCACCGGCACCGCGACGGCCCCCGGCGCGCCCGGGACCTTCCTCGACGTCCGCGACCTGCGGGTCCACTTCCCCACGGACGACGGCCTGGTGAAATCGGTCGACGGACTCTCCTTCCAGCTGGAGAAGGGCAAGACCCTCGGCATCGTGGGCGAGTCGGGCTCCGGCAAGTCCGTCACCTCCCTGGCCCTCATGGGCCTGCACCGCGTCGGCAACGGCGGCCGCTCCAGCGCCTCCCTCTCGGGGGAGATCTGGCTCAACGGCAAGGAACTGCTCTCCGCCGACCCGGAGGAGGTGCGCCGGCTGCGCGGCCGGGAGATGGCGATGATCTTCCAGGATCCGCTCAGCGCGCTGCACCCCTACTACACCATCGGCTCCCAGATCGTGGAGGCCTACCGGGTCCACCACCAGGTGAGCAAGAAGGTCGCCCGCGCCCGGGCGGTCGAGATGCTGGACCGCGTCGGCATCCCCGAGCCCGGCAAGCGGGTGAACAGCTACCCGCACGAGTTCTCGGGCGGCATGCGGCAGCGCGCCATGATCGCGATGTCCCTGGTGAACAACCCCGAGCTGCTCATCGCGGACGAGCCGACGACCGCCCTCGACGTCACCGTCCAGGCGCAGATCCTCGACCTCATCCGGGACCTGCAGAAGGAGTTCGGCTCCGCGGTCATCATGATCACCCACGACCTCGGCGTGGTGGCCGAGATGGCCGACGACATCCTCGTGATGTACGGCGGCCGGTGCGTGGAGCGCGGTTCCGCCGAGAAGGTCTTCTACGAGCCCCGGCACCCGTACACCTGGGGCCTGCTCGGCTCGATGCCCCGCATCGACCGCGACCAGACCGAGCGGCTCATCCCGGTCAAGGGCTCGCCGCCCAGCCTGATCAACATCCCCAGCGGCTGTGCCTTCAATCCGCGCTGCCCGTACGCCGACGTGCCCGAGGACGGGATCACCCGCACCCGGCGGCCCGAGCTGACGGAGGACGGGGACAAGCACTGGTCCGCCTGCCACATGTCGACGGAGCAGCGGACCCGGATCTGGACCGAAGAGATTGCGCCGAAGCTGTGACCGAGGACATGAAGAAGAAGGACGCCCCCGGTGTCCCCGCGCAGCGGGCGGAGCAGGACGGACCGCTGCTCAAGGTGTCCGGGCTCACCAAGCACTTCCCGATCCACAAGGGACTGCTGCGCCGCCAGGCCGGCGCGGTCCAGGCCGTCGACGGCCTCGACTTCGAGGTGCGGCGCGGTGAGACCCTCGGGGTCGTGGGCGAGTCCGGCTGCGGCAAGTCCACGATGGGCCGGCTGATCACCCGGCTGCTGGAACCCACGGGCGGGAGCATCGAGTTCGAGGGCCGGGACATCACCCACCTCGGGGCCTCGGCCATGCGGCCGCTGCGCCGGGACATCCAGATGATCTTCCAGGACCCGTACGGCTCGCTGAACCCGCGGCACACGGTCGGCACGATCGTCAGCACCCCCTTCAAGCTGCAGGGCGTGCAGCCGGAGGGCGGGCTCAAGGCGGAGGTCCAGCGGCTGCTGGCGCTGGTGGGCCTCAACCCGGAGCACTACAACCGCTACCCGCACGAGTTCTCCGGCGGCCAGCGCCAGCGCATCGGCATCGCCCGCGCCCTGGCCCTGAATCCGAAGCTGGTCGTCGCGGACGAGCCGGTCTCGGCGCTGGACGTGTCGATCCAGGCCCAGGTGGTCAACCTGCTGGACGACCTCCAGGAGGAGCTCGGCCTCACGTACGTGATCATCGCGCACGACCTGTCGGTCATCCGGCACGTGTCCGACCGCATCGCCGTGATGTACCTCGGCAAGCTCGTCGAACTGGCCGACCGGACCGCGCTCTACGAGAACCCGATGCACCCCTACACCAAGGCGCTGCTGTCGGCCGTACCGGTGCCGGACCCGCGCCGGCGGGGCGCGAAGAGCGGGCGCATCCTGCTCAAGGGCGACGTGCCCTCTCCGATCTCGCCGCCGAGCGGGTGCCGCTTCCACACGCGGTGCTGGAAGGCCACGCAGATCTGCACGACGCAGGAACCGCCGCTGCTGACGCTGAAGACGGGCCACCAGGTGGCCTGCCACCACCCGGAGAACGCCCCCGACCAGGCACCGGGTGACAAGCCCCTGCCCGGCGCGGCGGACGCGGTGGCGAAGGCGACGGAGTAGCCGGGCCGGTGGGGCCGGGTCCGCGGACCCGGCCCCACCGCACCATTCCGGGCCCCGCCGGCGTTTGAGGCGCGGGGTCTGGGGCGGGGCCCCAGGTCCTTGAGCCGCGCAGGCCGCGCTGCCCGCACCCGGCCCGGCCGCACCATTCCGGCCCCGCCGGCGTTTGAGGCGCGGGGGTCTGGGGCGGAGCGCCAGGTCCTTGAGCCGCACCGCCAGCGCGGCCCGCACCCCACCCCGTAACCCCGGCGGGAGCACAAGGGCGGGAGCCGAGGGGCGACAATGACCCCGTGCTCCACGATCTCTTCCCGCCCGGGGTCCAGCATGCGCTGGACCTCGCCGGCATCTTCGTCTTCGCCACCGCAGGCGCCCTGCTCGCCGTCCGCAAGAACTTCGACGTCTTCGGCATCGCCGTCCTCGCCCTGGTCACGGCCCTCGGCGGCGGTCTCTTCCGCGACCTCGTCATCGGCGCCGTCCCACCGGCCGCCTTCGGCGAGCTCAGCTTCTTCGTCACGCCGCTGATCGCCGCCGCGCTCGTCTTCTTCCTGCACCCCGAGGTCCAGCGGATCAACCGGGCCATCAACGTCTTCGACGCCGCCGGCCTCGCGCTGTTCTGCGTGACGGGCACGACCAAGGCCTACGAGTACGGCCTCGGCCTCACCGCGTCCGCCGCGCTCGGCCTCGCGACGGCCGTCGGCGGGGGCGTCCTGCGCGACGTACTCGTCAACGAGGTGCCCTCGCTGCTGCGCGACCGCGAGATGTACGCCGTGCCCGCGACCGTCGGCGCCGCGATGGTCGCCGTCTTCATCGCCCTGGACTCCCTCAACGCCGTCACCACCGGCCTGGCGATCGTCACCACGTTCGTCCTGCGGATCCTCGCCATGCGCTACCACTGGCGGGCCCCGCTGGCCTGGAACCGGCGCTCTTCGGTGGCCGAAGAGCCGTAACAGAAGAAAGCTACCGCTTAGTAATATCCCGGTGTACCGTCGTTTTCATGTCACACGCAGCTGCCAAGGCATCCATCGGCGACAGTGAGTTCGACCGCGACACCAGCATCACCGCACGCGCGGGCGAGCCCGGGGTGTACGACGCGGAGCTCTCCGCCGGGTGGACGATCATCGCCGCCGTCAACGGCGGCTACCTGCTGGCCCTGGTCGGCCGGGCCCTCTCCGCGGCCCTCCCGCACCCGGACCCCTTCACCGTCTCCGCGCACTACCTGACCTCCTCCGTGCCCGGCCCCGCCGTGATCCGCACGCAGGTGGTACGGGTCGGCCGCACCCTCTCCACCGGCCAGGCCTCGCTGTTCCAGTACGACGAGAGCGGCGCCGAGGTCGAGCGCATCCGCGTCCTCGCCTCCTACGGCGACCTCGCGGCCCTGCCGGACGACGTGCGCACGGTCGCCGAGCCGCCCGTCATGCCCGCCTACGAGGACTGCATCGGCCCCGAGGCCGGCCCGGCCCCGATCCCCGGCAGCTCCGCCATCGTGGACCGGCTCCGGCTCCGCCTGGACCCGGCGACCGCGGGATGGGCCGTCGGAGCCCCGTCGGGCAAGGGCGAGATGCGGTCCTGGTTCGAGCTGGCCGACGGCCGCGACGCCGACCCGCTGTCCATGCTGCTGGCGGTGGACGCGCTGCCGCCGACCGCCTTCGACCTCGGCCTGGTGGCCTGGACCCCGACGGTGGAACTCACCACCCACATCCGCCGCCGCCCGGCCCCCGGACCGCTCCGGGTCTCCATCACCACCCGCAACCTGGCCGGCGGCTTCCTGGAGGAGGACGCGGAGGTCTGGGACTCGACGGACCACCTGGTCGCCCAGTCCCGCCAACTGGCCCGCGCGCTCCGCTCCTAGACGCGCCCCTCGCACCGCTCGGCCCTGGCGGGCCTCCCGGGCTTCGGGGCGCTGCGCCGGACTCCGTCCGTCGTGTGCGCCGGGGGCGCCGCCGGGCAACTCCAGCCCCGCCGGCGTTTGAGGCGTGGGGTCTGCGGCGAGCCCCAGGTCTTTGAGCCCGTCGGCGAGGCGCGGGGCTTCGGGGCGGACCCGGGCGGCGGCGGGGCAGGACGGCCCGGGCCCCGCCGGGCGGACCGGCACCGGCGGGCTCGTAGAATCGGGGGATCATGGCCTACCTCGACCACGCCGCCACCACCCCGATGCTGCCGGAGGCCGCCGCGGCGATGACCGCGCAGTTCGCCGCCACGGGTAACGCGTCCTCCCTGCACGCCGCCGGCCGCCGGGCCCGCCGTACCGTCGAGGAGGCCCGTGAGGCCTTCGCCGAAGCGGTCGGTGCCCGCCCCAGCGAGGTGGTCTTCACCGCCGGCGGCACGGAGGCCGACAACCTCGCCGTGAAGGGCCTCTACTGGGCCCGGCGCGACGCCGACCCGGCCCGGACCCGGGTCCTGGCCAGCCCCGTCGAGCACCACGCCGTGCTCGACGCCGTCCACTGGCTCGCCGAACACGAGGGCGCCCGCGTCGAGTACCTGCCCGTGGACCGCTACGGCCGTGTGCACCCCGAGGCCTTCCGGGAGGCCGTCGAGCGCAACCCCGACGACGTGGCCCTGGCCACCGTGATGTGGGCCAACAACGAGATCGGCACCGTCATGCCGGTCCGCGAACTGGCCGCCGTCGCCCGCGAGCACGGGATCCCGCTGCACTCCGACGCCGTCCAGGCCTTCGGGCAGCTCGACGTCCACTTCTCCGACAGCGGCCTCGCCGCCATGACCGTCAGCGGCCACAAGGTCGGCGGCCCCTACGGCATCGGTGCCCTGCTCCTCGGCCGCGACCAGACCCCCGTACCCGTCCTGCACGGCGGCGGCCAGGAGCGGCACGTCCGTTCCGGCACCCTCGACGTGCCGGCCATCGCCGCCTTCGCGGTGGCCTCGGTCCTCGCCGCCGAGCGGCGGGAGCGGTTCGCCACCGAGATCGGCGCCCTGCGCGACGAGCTGGTCGCCGCCGTGCGCGCGGCCGTGCCCGACGCTGTGCTCGGGGGAGACCCCGACGAGCGACTTCCGGCCAACGCCCACTTCAGCTTCCCCGGCTGCGAGGGCGACTCCCTGCTGCTCCTGCTCGACGCCCAGGGCATCGAGTGCTCCACCGGCTCCGCCTGCACCGCCGGCGTGGCCCAGCCGAGCCACGTCCTGCTGGCGACCGGCACCGACCCGCAGCTGGCCCGCGGCACCCTGCGCTTCTCCCTCGGCCACACCTCGACCAAGGAGGACGTCGCCGCCGTGGCCGCGGCCATCGGCCCGGCGGTGGAACGCGCCCGCACGGCGGGCCTCAGCTAGGCGGGGCTTTCCGTACCGGGCCGGGCAGGGGCGGGCCGGGTCAGGCCTGCTCGGCCCGGATCAGACCCGGTCCGCGCCCGGTCCCGTTCCGTCGAGTTCCGAACCGATCATGCGGAGGTAGCGGTCCCAGTCCCAGTGGGGGCCCGGATCCGTATGGTCGGTGCCCGGCACCTCGGAGTGCGCGACGATGTGCCTGCGGTCCGGGCGTATGCCGTAGCGGCGGCAGACGTCGGCCGCCAGCCGGGCCGAGGCCGCGTACATCGCGTCCGTGAAGTCCTGCGGGCGGTCCACGAAACCCACGTGCTCGATGCCGACGCTGCGCTCGTTCATCGAGCGGTTGCCCGCGTGGAAGGCCACGTCCAGCTCGCGCACCATCTGCTCCACGTGGCCGTCCCCGCGGACTATGTAGTGCGCCGAGGCCTTGTGCCACGGGTTCTTGAAGGCGTCCACCGAGGACGCGAAACCGCCCTGCGTGACATGGACGACGATCCTGTCCACCCGGTAGTCGTCCGGCCGGTCCGCGAGGCGCCAGTTCGCCGGTGAGGCCGCCGTCCAGCTCGCGCCCTCGTGGTCGATCTCGCCCTCCTTGCGCGGCTTGGCCACCCCCGGCAGCAGCCACCAGGCCCGGCCTATCTCCTCCCGGCCGGCCACAGCCGCCACCGCGAACACCCCGAGCCCGCCGAACAGCACGGCCCTGCGGGTCCGGCTCGGCGGCTTCTTCTCCGTGTTCCCTTGCTCGACGATGTGATCCACCCCCCGTACGCGATAACGCGCTGTGACCCCGCTCGGTTCCCCCGTACTCTGGACGGTGCTATGACTGAGAACCTGCCGCGCACCGCCCGCCCCCTCCGCGTCCTGGCCGCCATGTCCGGCGGAGTGGACTCCGCCGTCGCCGCCGCCCGCGCGGTCGAAGCCGGGCACGACGTGACCGGCGTCCACCTGGCGCTCTCCGCGAACCCGCAGTCCTTCCGGACCGGCGCCCGCGGCTGCTGCACCATCGAGGACTCCCGCGACGCCCGCCGCGCCGCCGACGTCATCGGCATCCCGTTCTACGTCTGGGACCTCGCCGAGCGTTTCCGCGAGGACGTGGTGGAGGACTTCATCTCCGAGTACGAGGCCGGGCGCACCCCGAACCCCTGCCTGCGCTGCAACGAGAAGATCAAGTTCGCGGCGCTGCTCGACAAGGCCCTCGCCCTCGGCTTCGACGCCGTCTGCACCGGCCACTACGCCACCGTCGTCGAGAACGAGGACGGCTCCCGCGAGCTGCACCGCGCCTCCGACATGGCCAAGGACCAGTCGTACGTCCTCGGCGTCCTCGATGAGAAGCAGCTCGCCCACGCCCTCTTCCCGCTGGGTGACACCCTCACCACCAAGGAAGAGATCCGCGCCGAGGCCGAGGAGCGGGGCCTGGCCGTCGCGAAGAAGCCCGACAGCCACGACATCTGCTTCATCGCCGACGGCGACACCCAGGGCTTCCTCGCCAACCGCCTCGGCAAGGCCGAGGGTGACATCGTCGACGAGACCGGACGGACGGTCGGCACCCACGACGGCGCCTTCGGCTTCACCATCGGCCAGCGCAAGGGCCTGCGCATCGGCCACCCCGCCCCTGACGGCAAGCCGCGCTACGTCCTCGACATCTCCCCGGTGAACAACACCGTCACCGTCGGCCCCGCCGAGGCCCTCGACGTCACCGCCCTCACGGCGATCCGCCCCCGCTGGTGCGGCTCCACGGCCGCCGCCCCGGGCACGTACACCGCCCAGCTGCGCGCCCACGGCGGCGAGACCGAGGTCTTCGCCGAGCTCGTGGACGGCGAGCTGCGCGTCTCCTTCACCGAGCCGGTCCGCGGCGTGGCCCCCGGCCAGGCGATCGTGCTCTACGACGGCACCCGCGTGGTCGGCTCGGCCACGATCGCCACGACCACCCGGGCCGCGGCCGCCGTCTGAGCGGCTGACGCCTGACCCCTCCTCCGTCAAGGCTGTGTGACGGTACGCTGGCGCATTCGTCCGGCAGGTCTTAGGGTGCCCAGTACGGATTACCCGTACGAAAGCGCCTAAGGCGGCGAATCGCTAGCCCGCCTCACTGGGAGGTCGGTCATGTTGCTCAGCTTCCGGGTGGCCAATCACCGGTCCATCCGTGACGAGCAGGAGCTTTCGCTCGTAGCCACGGAATTCAACGAGAGGACCGCCCGCGAGACGGGTACCCGCTCCGACGGCAAGCCCGTGTCGGTGCTTCCCGCCGTCGGGATCTTCGGGGCGAACGCCTCCGGCAAGACCAACATCCTGGATGCGATGCGCTTCATGCGGCGGGCGGTCCTCGAATCCCTGGCCGACTGGGACCGGGACCCGGATGTTCCCGTTCCCCGGGAGCCCTTCGCGCTAGCGGACGAGGCCTCGGACGACACCAGCCTCTTCGAGGTCGAGCTGCTTCTCGGCCGGAGCGAAAAGGTCCGGTACACCTACGGCTTCGAGCTCTCGGATGATCGCGTCGAGAGTGAGTGGCTCCACGCGTACCCGACCGGACGGCGCCAGGTGTGGTTCGACCGTGAGGCTGACAGAGCAGAGGCGGACGGGGGCGAGTTCCGTTTTCCGGGCACCGGCCTGAGCGGACGCAAGGACCTCAAGGACCTCCTCGTCGCCACCACCCGCCCGAACGCCCTTTTCCTGACCGTCGGCGCGGCGCTCAACCATCCCCAGCTCTCCGCCGTCCACCGCTGGTTCCGCGACAACCTCTGGCTCGTGACCACCGGCAAGGACGTGGTGGAGCGCACGGCGTGGACACGCGAGCGGCTGACCGGTAGCCAAGGTGCTGAGATGCGGGAGCGCCTCGTCACGATGCTCGTATCGGCCGACATCGGCGTCACGGGGGTGGAAATCGACCCCGAGACCGGGGACATCCAGCTCCTGCACCGCGGCGAGGGGGACTCCGTCCGCCCGCTGGACTTCTGGAGTCAGGAGTCGCTCGGCACCCACGCCTGGTTCGCCTTCCTCGGCCCCCTGCTGACCATGCTGAACAGGAAGGACGGCGGAGTCCTGCTCGCCGACGAGCTGGACTCCAGCCTGCACCCCGTGCTCGCGGCGGAGGTCGTCCGTCTCTTCCAGGACGAGGACGCCAACCCGCAGCTCGCACAGCTCGTCTTCACCACGCACGCCGCCACTCTGCTCGGCCCCTCGGTCACGGAGCGCCCGCTCGACCGGGACCAGGTCTGGATCGCGGTCAAGGAGGGCAGCGGAGAGTCCTCCCTCTACCCCCTCCTCGCCGCCCGCAAGGCGCGCAATGACGAGAACATGGAACGCCGCTACCTCCACGGTCACTACGGCGGCGTGCCGCGGCTGGCCACGGGCGAGGTCGCCCGCCAGCTCGCCGTACTGGAGCGGCGCCTCGCGCAGCAGGCGGAAACGGAACCGGAGCCGAAGGCGACGACGACAGCGTGAGCAGACCACCCGCCGAAAGCCGGCGTGTCAACCGGCGGAAGGGCCGGAACGAGGCGCCCCGCGCCCTGCGGCGAGACCTGGGTTCCTACCCGGACGAGTCGTCCCGGATCGTCTACCTCGCGGCCGAGGGCGAGCGGACCGAGGCCGACTACATCAAGCTGATCAACGACACCTACCGTGACGGACCGGGAGAGAAGTTCTTCCTGCGCTTCACCCCGGTCAAGAAGGGCCTTCGCCCGGACCAGGTCGTCGACCACGTGATCGCCCAGGCATCGAGCCCGGGTGACGAGAAGTGGGCCCTGTTCGACCGGGACTCCGAGGACAACCGGGACAGCGCCATCCGGGACGCCATGAACACGGCGGCCCTCAAGGGTGTACAGGTGGCTCTTTCCCACCCCTCCATCGAGCTGTGGCTGCTGCTCCACTTCCAGCAGTTCACCAGCCAGGAGGAGGGCCGAAGCGGCACCATCAAGGACCGGCTGCGCAAGCACCCGAAGGCCGAGGGCTTCGCCGAGTACGACAAGAAGTCCGGCGGTCGGGGCAAGGGCCTGGCCGGACAGCGCGGGCAGACGCTCCTCGGTAAGGAGCAGACGGCGGTCGACAACGCCCGCAAGCTCGTCGACATGTGCCCGCATGGCACCTGTTCCGCGAAGAACCTCAGCCTCGACAAGATCCCCGGCCCGGGCACCGAAACGTACGAGGAGTGGAACCGCCGCTCCGGCCACGGCGACGGCTGCGACCCGCTCAAGCGCGACCCGTCCACCGACATGTGGCGCCTGCTCGCCTCGCTGGGCATCGGGACGCGCAAGACCCAGATGCCCGGCCGGGGCCGCTGAGCGGACGGTTTCCTTCAGGCGCCCCTCCCCGACTACGCTTCCGGAGTTCTCCCGAAACTCCCACGGCGTACGAAGGACCGGTGCGTGGCCCGAATCACACTGCCCCAGCTGGAACGGCATCTGTTCTCCGCCGCCGACATTCTGCGCGGCCGGATGGACGCCTCGGAGTACCGCGACTACATCTTCGGGATGCTGTTCCTGAAGCGCTCCTCCGACGAGTTCCAGCCGGAGTGGGAGCGGGTCTACGCGGATGCCCTGGAGCGGACCGGTGACCGGGCGAAGGCCCTGGAGCGGGCCGACGACCCGGACAAGTACCCGCGGATCTTCTACGTCCCGCCCCGGGCCCGCTGGTGGAAGGGCCCGCACGAGAACCCGGAGCAGCCCGGCCACCCCCTGCCGGGCCTGTCCATGCTCGTGGACAAGGTCGGCGAGAGCCTGGACCAGGCGCTGGTGGCCCTCCAGGGCAGCCACAGCCGGCTGGCGGGCGTGGCCTCGCACATCTCCTTCAACGAGATCGTCGGCACCAAGCCCCGCTTCACCAACACCGAGCTGCGCGCGCTCATCCGGCACTTCAGCCTGTACCGCCTGCGCAACGAGGACTTCGAGTTCCCCGACATGCTCGGCGCGGCGTACGAGTACCTGCTCGCCCGCTTCGCCGACTCGGCGGGCCAGCGCGGCGGCGAGTTCTACACCCCGCGCGAGGTCGTCCGGATGATGGTCCGCCTCGCCGACCCGCAGCCCGGGGACAGCGTCTACGACCCCTGCGCGGGCTCCGGCGGCATGCTGATCGCGGCCCACGAGTACGTCGAGGAGCACGGCGGATCGCCGGACGACCTCTCGATCAACGGCCAGGACAAGAACGGCCCCTCCTGGTCCATGGCCAGCATGAACATGGTGCTCCACGGCATCCGCGAGTTCGACCTCCAGCACGGCGACACCCTGACCGAGCCGCTGCACCTGACCCCGGCCGGGCGGCTGAGGACCTTCACCAAGGTGCTGTCGAACCCGCCGTTCTCGCTGAACTACGACGCCGCGCTCGTCGCCGAGGCCGACGAGAAGCACGGCTGGCGCATGAAGTGGGGTGAGACCCCGGAGAACGGCAAGAAGGCCGACCTCATGTTCGTCCAGCACATGGTCTCCGTGCTGGAGGCACGGGGCACGGCGGTCACGGTCATGCCGCACGGTGTCCTCTTCCGCAGCGGCAAGGAGCGCGACATCCGCGTCAAGCTGCTGGAGGACGACTGCATCGAGGCAGTGATCGGCCTGGGCCCCAACCTCTTCTACGGAACGGGTATCCCGGCCTGCATCCTGGTCCTGCGACCCCCGCACCGCAAGCGCGGCGACCGTGAGGAGAAGGTCCTCTTCATCAACGCCGACCGCGACTTCCGGTCCGCGCGCAATCAGAACGAGCTGGGCCCCGAGCACGTGGAGAAGATCGCCACGGTCTTCCGGCACTGGCGCCAGGAGCCGGGCTACTCGCGCGCGGTGAGCCGCGACGACCTGCTGGCCGCCGACGCCAACCTGAACATCCGCCGATGGGTGGACAACTCCCCGCCCGCGGAGCCGCAGGACGTCCGTGCCCACCTGTACGGCGGGGTGCCGAAGTCCGAGATCGAGGCGAAGGCGGAGCTGTTCGCCGCGTACGGCGTCGACTCCTCCGGCCTCTTCGCGGCGCGCGCGGACGACGAGGAGTACGTCGACTTCCTGGCCGAGGGCCCGGAGGCCACGGCGGCCCGCGTCCCGGAGCTGACGGCCCCGAAGGAAGAGGCCCTGCGGAAGACGTACGAGAAGTGGTGGTCGGAGCAGACCAGCCACTTCGAGTCCCTGATCAAGAACCAGCGCCTGATGGTGCTGCGCGAACAGCTGGTGACCGGTTTCACGGACACGATCGGCGCGGCGGGGGTCCTGGACGAGTACACGACGGCCGGCATCATGGCCGACTGGTGGACGGTCACCCGCTACGACCTGAAGGCGCTCGCGGCGGGCGGATACGAGCGGGTGCTCGACGGCTGGGTCGACTCGGTGGAGACCATGGTCGAACCGGTCACGCCGGAGGCGGACGAGCCCGCCGGCGGACGCGGCCGGGGCCGCGCGAAGTCCTCCGTATCGGCCGCAGACCGCCGTCGTGCGATGGACGAGCCGGTGGTCCGGGTGCTGATCCCGGAGTTCCTGGCCGAGGTCTCCCGCGCGGACGCGGCCCTGGCCGCTGCCGATGCCGCCTACAAGACGGCGGTTGAGGAACTGGCCGCCGCCCAGCCCTCGACTCCGAACCCCGAAGGGGACACGGAGGAGGACGAGACTCCGGACCGCACTCCCGTTGCCCCGGAGGAACTGGCCCGCCTGGAATCCGAGGTCACCCGCCGCCGCAAGGAGCGTACGGCGGCGTCGAAGAAGCGCTCGGCGCTGGACGCGCGCTTCCTCCCCGACCTGAAGGCCGCCGCCGAACTGGCGAAGGCGGAGCCAGACGGGGCGCAGCGCGTGGTCCTGGCAGTCATGGACGAGGCCCTGTCCACCCGCCTTACGGCATCGGTGGCCGCCGGCCGCCGCGAACTCGTGGCGTCCGTGCGGCGGTGGGCCGACAAGTACGCCGTCTCGCTGGAAGCCCTGGAGGCGGAAAGCGCGGGCGCGGCGGGGGAGTTCGGGGAGTGGCTGAAGGAGCTCGGCTATGCGCGGTAGCAGGTTCGGGCACGTTGAACTTGGCGATCTTCTCTGCCGTATTGAGGCTGGCAAGAGCCCCATGGCTGATGACGCACCTGCTGGCCAGGGCGAGTGGGGGGTGCTCAAGGTCAGCGCGATCCAGGCCGGCCGGTTCGTCGCGCGGGAAAATAAGGCTGTACGGGATGCGGCACTGATTCACCCAGGGTACGAGGTGCGCCCCGGCAATCTCATCATGACGCGGGCCAACACGGAGGAACTCGTCGGCCTCGCGTGCGTCGCGGTGGCTCCCCCTCCGCGACTGATGCTCAGCGACAAGACCCTGCGGCTTGTCGTGGACGAGTCGGTGGCTGATCCGACGTTTCTCGCCCTCGTGCTGGCCCAACCGTCGCTGCGTAAGCGCATCCGGTCGCTGGCTACTGGTACGAGCGGCAGCATGAAGAACATCGGCCAGGGACAGATTCGGCGTTTGCCGGTGCCCGATGTCCCACTTGGCGAGCAGCGTCGCATCGTTGCCGCCCACAACGCGATCGAGCGGCGCATCGCCGGGCTGGAGCGGGTCCGGAAGAAGTCCGCCATCGTTGAAGCTTCCTTGCTGGCGTCGCCGTTCAGGGGGCAGTGGGTTTCGCTCGGCTCGTGGCTTCGACGCATCGAGACGGGAAATAGCCCGTTGGCTGAGGGAACCCCGGCGGGTGCAGGTGAATGGGGCGTCCTGAAAGTCAGTGCCGTGCAGGCAGGGTGGTTTCAACCGACAGAGAACAAAGTCGTACGCGACCCTGACCTGATCAACCCGGCCTTTTCGGTCAGGCACGGTGATCTCTTGATGACTCGGGCAAACACCGAGGCGCTCGTGGGACTGGCGTGCGTGGCCGAGAATCCTCCACGCCAACTTATGTTGAGTGACAAGACGTTGCGGCTCGTTGTGAAGGAGAACGTTGCAGATCCGCGGTTCCTTGAGGCAGTTCTGGCGACCCAAGGTGTGCGTCGCCAGATCTCAGCAGCTGCTACAGGGACAAGTGGCAGCATGAAGAACATCAGTCAATCCGCAGTCGAGGAACTGCTTGTGCCGGATGTTCCACTCGGTGAGCAGCGGCGGCTGAGCGGGGCGCTCGAAGCGAGTAAGCGGCAGTCGAGTCTTGTGCAGAGGCATGTTGAAAAGCTCAGGGCTGTTCAACGGGGAATGATGGGGAATCTACTTGTTGGGCGATTCCCGACTGCTGGTGGCGACAGGGGGTGATCACGCATTGCCTTCATCGGCGCGCACGTGGCGGATGAAGGCGGACAGCGTGCTTCGACCGACCGCCATTACCCGGTCTGGGTAGACGCTGTCCCGGATGGCTATGCCATCCAGAAGTTCGGCAATCTCCACGCAGTTGTTGCCCCCGCCCCCGCAGAACGACGAGCGCTGCCAGACGATTCCGTTCACCTTCGGGCCTCTCAGATCTTGTGGGCGATCGACTGGATCATCTCTCGGGAGTCGTCCGCTGAAAGCGCGGACTCCTCCATGAGGTCCAGTAGTGAACGGTAGTTGGCCAGTGGAGTCGGCGCATCCACGAATGTGGCGCCGAGCGCCGTGTCCAACTGGACGGTGTCGAGCTGGGGTGCGGGCCCCTCGGCGTACAGGATGGACTGGCCCGCGCCGTGAAAGCCTCCGGCGCTGAAGGGGATCACGAGCAGCGTGATGTGCGGTTCGTCGGCCGCGTCCGCCAATCGCTCCAGTTGCGCGCGGGTGACATCGTGGCCTCCGAACGTCAGTCGAAGAGCGGCCTCGTGGATGATGCCGAGGTAGGGCGTGGGGTTCTCGCCGCTGAGGACCGCCTGGCGACGCATCCGGTGGGCCACACGTAGCTCCACGTCAAGCCGAGACAGCTTCGGCACGGTGAGCTCGAAAAGGGCCCGTGCGTGGTCTTCCGTTTGCAGGAGCCCGGGCAGGTGCACAGTCTGCGCAGTGCGGAGGCGTACCGCGTGGTGTTCCAGTTCGGAGATGTCCAGGTGGCCTTCCGGGAGTTTGCCACGGTACTCGGCCCACCAGTTGGAGGCTCGGCGGCTGCTCGCGATCGAGGCCAGAGCGTCGACCAGGTCGGAGTCCGGGCACGTGTAGTGGCAGGCCAGCTGCCGCACGCGGTCCTCGCTGACGGTGGTGCGTCCGGCCTCGATGTTCGACACCATCGTCCGGTCCGCGCCGAGCATCGACGCGGCGTCCTGGATCGAGACGCCTGCCTGTTCGCGAAGGCGGCGTAGCTCCGTGGCCAGGCGGCGCTGGCGGCCGGTAGGGGCGTTCCTTGCTGCCATGGGTCCTCTCTCGTGCGCGCGGACAGTCTGACAGTCCGTCGAGCAGCGGTCTAGTGAGTGAACTTCCAGTTCACTCATTCGTGAAATCTGACTCATATGTGAGTCGGAATGGCCTACGTTGTGAGGCAAGCCGCAGTGATCTTCGCTCCTGGGCCGTCGGAAGCGCACCGGACCCCGGGCCCCGCCAAGGGCTCGGTACCGGCAAGCCACCGGCACGGCTCAGGCGTTGCGGACGCGACACGTGGCCGACGTAGATCCCTCACGCCGCACATGGAGGTGCCCGCGTGACACGCGAAACGGACAGCATCCGAGCCGGGACGGCGGCCCCGCCGCCGATTGCCTTCGTCGAACCCTGGGAGTACGAGCTCCACTTCCCCCGGGACCCCCGCGCACCCGGCATCGCGCGGACCACCCTGCGGGCCGTGCTCGACGCGCACGGGCTCGACGAACTGGCCGACCGAGCCGAACTGTTGGCCTCGGAGCTGGCCACGAACTCCGTCCGGCACACCGAGGGGCCCGCCTCCGTGCGGCTGCGCTGGATGTGCCCCGTGCTGCGGGTCAGCGTTTCCGACTCCAGCCCGGTGTTCCCGATGGAGGTCCCCGCCGCGGTCGCCTGGGATGCCGAGCGCGGCCGGGGGCTGGCCATACTCGAACTCGTCGCGGACCAGTGGGGCGGCTGCTGCCTCGACGAGAAGCTGTTCGGGACCGGCGGCAAGACCATCTGGTTCGAGCTGAGTACCGGCAAGGGCGGGCCCGACGCGCCCCCACCCCCGGCAGCCGCCGCCCTCGCGGCCTGAGTATCGGCCCCCGGCGCGCTCCAACCCCGTAGGTAAAGTGGCCCCTACCCCTGTTCGAGGTTCGACAGGGGCGGGGAGCGACGTACGCACACGGGGCGGGGAGACCAGCGATGGGGCAGCCGGAGTACGACAAGGTCGAGAGGCCGCTCATCGACCAGCTGGTCGCCATGGGGTGGAAGCACCTCCAGGGCGCGCCGCCGGGGAAGCCGGTGACCGACCCGGCGCGGTCCGGGCGCGGCTCGTTCACCGAGGTGGTCTACGCCGAGCGGTTCCGCGCCGCCGTGGCGCGGATCAACCCGGACGCCCACGGCAAGCCTTGGCTGACGGCTGCCCAGTTGGACCACCTGCTCGCCCTGCTCCTGGGCACCGCACCCGGCCAGGGCCCGGCCGGGCGCGGAGTCGCCGGGAACCTGGACGTCACCCGGATGCTGCGCGAGGGGATCAACGCGCGCACGCTCCCGGGATGGACCGAGGGGGACCCCGAGCACGTACGACTGGTGGACTGGCAGGGGGAGTTCGCCGAACTGGGCGACGCGGGCACCGGCAACGACCTGCTCGCCGTCTCACAGTTCAGGGTGGAGCGCCGCGACGGCCCCCCCGGCGATCCCCGACGTCGTGCTGTTCGTCAACGGCCTGCCCTGGGTGGTCGTCGAGTGCAAGGCCCCGCTGGCGAGCCCCGGGGAGAAGCGGTTCACCATCGACTGGGCCGTCGACGACGTGATCGGCTACGCGGGGGTAGAGGCGCCCGAGCCCGTCACCGAGTTCGTGCGCTTCGCGCAGGTGCTCGTCGCCACCGACCGGGATCACGCCGAGATCGGCACCATCAGCGCGGAGGCTGCGCACTTCGCGCCCTGGCGGACCGTGTACCCGGCCCGGCAGGAGACGGTACGGAAGGAAGCCGCCGCACCCGACAGCCGACGCGAGCTCCACGCGCAGGAGACGCTGGCCGGCGGCGTGCTCCGGCCCGCGCACCTGCTGACCCTGGTCAAGGACTTCACCACCGAGGCGGGGCGCGGACCCCGCACGGTCAAGGTGGTCGGCCGCTATCAGCAGTTCCGCGCCGTCCACAAGATCGCGAAGCGGCTGCGCGACCGGCACGCTGCCCTGGCCGGGGGCCTGGACGTCGATCAGCGCGGCGGGATCACCTGGCACACCCAGGGCTCCGGCAAGTCCCTCACCATGGCCTTCCTCGTCCGCTACCTGCGCAGCAGCCGGGACCTGGCCCGCCACAAGGTCGTCGTCGTGACCGACCGGAAGGACCTGGAAGCGCAGATCCGCCAGAGCCTGGCCGCCGCCGAAGAGAAGATCTACCGGGCGCGCTCGGTGAAGTACGCCCGCAGCTATCTGAGCCTCGACGTCCCCGACCTCGTCCTCGTCATGCTCCAGAAGGCCCGCCGCGACGACAGCGCCGACGACGGCCGGGACGAGGTGCTCGCGCAGGACCCCGAAGGACGGGACCGGCTCCACAACCGCGTGGCTAACGCGAGCTCCGACATCGTCGTCCTCGTCGACGAGGCGCACCGGGGGCAGAGCGCCTGGCAGCACGCCCGGCTGCGCGCCATGCTGCCCAACTCCGCCATGGTCGGATTCACCGGCACGCCCATTCTCGGCGGGGCCCGCAAGACCACCGAGGACATCTTCGGCTCGTACGCCGACACCTACACGCTGCGGGACGCCGAGATCGACGGGGCCGTCGTCCCCGTACGGTACGAGGCCCACGAGGTGAACCTGGAGGTGGTGGAGAAGGCCGCGCTGGACGCGGGCTTCGACGCACACGTCCCCGAGGATCCCGAGCAGCGGCGCCGGGTGCTGCGGCGGTTCGGGCGGAAGAAGGAGGTCCTGGAATCGCCCGCGGTGATAGCCAGGAAGGCCGAGCACATGGTGCGGCACTGGGCGGCAGGCGCCATGCCGGACGGATTCGGCGCGCAGGTCGTCGCCGTGTCCCGGCGCGCGGCCGTGGCGTACCGGGAGGCCATCTCGAAGGCGCTGAGCCGTCTCGTGGCGGACCTCGACGGGCTGGGCGGCGACGCCCACGACCCCGCGCCCGCCCCGGAGGGCGAGGCCGACCTCCTGCGGCTGCTGCGCTACCGCGACGTGCTCGCCCAGGTCGAAGCCGCCGCGGTCATCTCGGCCTCGCCGAAGCGCGGCCAGGGCAAGGACCCCAAGGACTGGGACGTGTGGACCCGGCCGAGCAGCCAGAGCGCGCACATCGACCGCTTCCGGCGCGGGGTGAAGGTGCCCGATCCGTTCGAGACGAGCGACGATCCCTCCTGGACCGCCCACACGCACGGACGGCCCGGGGGAGGGGCGCGCACGGGGGCCCGGACCTCGGCCCACGACCCCTGGGACGGCGGCGCGGGCGGGGACCGTGAGGACGCCGGGCGGCGGCCCCGCGCCGAAGAGGCCGAGCGTCCCCTCGGGTTCCTGGTGGTCACCTCCATGCTGCTCACGGGCTTCGACGCGCCCGTGGAACAGGTCCTCTACCTCGACCGGCCGCTGTTCGGCGCCGGTCTGCTCCAGGCCATCGCCCGCACCAACCGCCCCTACCGCAACAAGCACTGGGGCCAGGTGGTGGACTACATCGGCGTCGGACCCGAGCTGGCGAAGTCCATGACCGACTACGAGGAGGCGCACCTGAAGGCCGTCCTCGGCTACGAGAACGTGTCCTTCGACCACCTCGACCCCGACAGTGGCGCGGAGCAGCCGGCCACGGGCCGGATGTGGCTCCAGACCGACGCGGCGGCCGAAGCGCTCCTCGCGGACCTCTTCAAGCGCCTCGGCGACTTCCTGGCCGAGCGGGGCGCGGGGCGGCTCGCCGACGAGGAGCAGCGCGAGGACCTGCTGGCGGCGCTGGAGGACCCGCTGCTGCGGGGCGAGTTCGACGAACTGGCCCGGGACTTCTTCAACGCGCTGGGCGCCGTCCTGCCCCGGCCGTTCGCGCTCCGGTACGAGGCCTTCGCCGCGAGGCTGGGTGAGGTGCAGTACCTCGCCCGCGCCCGCTACCTCGACGGCCGGGACCAGTTCAGTCCGCGCCGCTACGGGGCCAAGGTGCGCGCGCTGATCGCGTCGCACCTGAAGGCGAACGGCATCGTGGAACGCGTCCCACAGGTGGAGCTCGGCGCGCCCGACTTCCTGGAACGGGTCGACGCCAACGCCGACCCGCGGGCGCGGATCTCGTACCTGACCAGCCGGATCCACACCCACATCACGGCCCGGCTGGAGACGGACCGGACACGCTACGAGGTCTTCAGCGAGCGCATGGAGGCCGTCATCCGGCGGATGGGAACGGACTTCGAGGAGGCCGCCGCGGCCCTGGCCGGGCTCGCCGACGAGGTCATCGCCTCCGAGCGGGACGGCGGTCAGGAGGCGGGGGCGGGCCTCGACCGCTGGACCGAGAGGCCGGTGTACGCCCTGCTCGCCCGCGAGCTGGACGCGGCGGGCGGGTCGCTGGTGCCGGACGGGACCGACCTCTACCAGGCGGCGCGCGATGTCACCTGGAAGATCGCGGGGCTGGTGCGCTCCCCGAACTTCACGACGCTGCCGGACGCCCAGAACCGCGTACGCAAGGAGCTGCGGATCTATCTGGAGGAAGAACTGCACGTCGACTGGAGTGCGACCGGACCGGTGGCCGGCCTGCTGGTCGAGCTCGCGCTGCACCGGCACGGCGACTTCCTGCGCTACCCGTCGCGCCACGACGGCTGAGCCCGTGCCGCCGGACTGTCCGAGCCGGGTGGTAGGAATGCCGGGTGAGTACCTCGGTCCAGCAGGCGATCGCCGCACTACCCCTCCCCGAGGGGTGGAGCTGGCGCGTCGAGTCCCGCCCCCGGCGTCGGACCCTGGGCATCGACGTCACGCCGGATGGGGAGGTGCTCTTCGCCGTACCGGCCGACGCGGATCCGCGAGCGGTGGCCGCAGCCGTACGCTCCCGGCTGCCGCGTCTCGCGGATGAGGTCCGCCGCCGCCGTGCCCGCCCTGCCGAGCCGGTCAAGGAACTCGTCGGCGGCAGCAGCTTCCCTTACCTCGGGCGTCGGTACCGGCTCAGACCGGTACCGGCGGCCGAGGGCGCGTGCGTGCGGCTGAGAGCCGGATGGCTGGAGCTTCCCGAGCCCGCCACGCCTTCGGGTGGTTCAGAGGCCCTGGCCGCCTGGTACATCGAGCGCGGGCAGCGGTGGCTCACCTCCCGGATGCCCGCGATCGCCCTCCGAGTGGGGGTGCGGCCAGCCGGGGTCAGCGTGCGCGACCTCGGGGAGCGTTGGGGCTCGTGCGGCCCCGACGGGCTGATCGCCGTGCACTGGGCCGTCATGCAGTTGCCCGCGACCCTGGTCGATTTCGTCCTCGTGCACGAGCTGTGCCACGTGAAGGTGCCGGGGCACGGTCCCGCCTTCCGGCGAGAGATGGGTCTGGCCCTTCCCGGGTTCGAGCATCGCGAGGAGCTGTTCGCGCGGGATGAACCGTTTCTGTGGCGCGGGGCGGTCCGGTAAGCCCAGGTGAATCCGGTGCTCAGGCGACGGTCAGGACGATCTTGCCGGTGGTGCGGCCCAGTTCGCCGATCTCGTGGGCCTTCGCGGCCTGCTCCAGCGGGAGCACCGTGTCGACCAGGGGCCTCAGCAGGCCCTGCTCGACCAGGGCCGCGATCTCCCGCAGGCCCTGCAGGTCGGGCTCCACGAGGACCCAGGAGGCGTGCACGCCCTGCGGGTCGGCCGGGAGGGAGTCGGGGCCGGGCAGGGTCACCAGGTGGCCGCCGGTCTTGAGGACCTTCAGCGAGCGCTGCGTGTAGTCCCCGCCGATGGCGTCGATCACGACGTCCACGTCGGCGACGGCGTCCTCGAAGTCCGTGGTGCGGTAGTCGATCACCTCGTCGGCGCCGAGCTCGCGCAGCAGCTCGTGCTTGCCGGCGCTCGCGGTGCCGATCACGTACGCGCCGCGGGCCTTGGCGATCTGCACCGCAAGGTGACCCACCCCGCCGGCCGCCGCGTGCACCAGCACCCGCTGCCCGGCGCTCACCGCGGCCGTGTCCACCAGGGCCTGCCAGGCGGTCAGGGCGGCCAGCGGCAGCGCCGCGGCCTGCACGTGGTCCAGCGCGGCCGGCTTGGGGGCGAAGTGCCGGGCGGGAGCCGTCACGTACTCGGCGTACGCGCCGGCCTGCTGCGGGAAGCGGGGCATCCCGTAGACCTCGTCGCCCGCCCGGTACAGGGTCACGCCCGGTCCCACGGCCTCGACGGTGCCGGACACGTCCCAGCCGACCGCAGGCACCGGGCCCCAGGGGATCAGGGCGCCGCTCTCGCGCGTCTTCCAGTCCACCGGGTTGACTCCGGCGGCGTGGACCCGGACCAGGACCTCGCCCATGCCGGGCTCCGGACGCTCGGCCTCGGTCTCGACGAGGACCTCGGGTCCGCCCCACTTGCTGATGACGACAGCGCGCATGACATGTCTCCTTGCTGGGTTCCTGCCGGCCGGTGTCCCGGCCGGTGACCTCACTCTCTCCGCTCGCCGACCCTCGCAGTATTGGCCGTACGGCCACCATGTGACAGGATCTGGCCATGCACCGGATCGCCGTACTCGCCCTCGAAGGCGTCCCCCCGTTCGAGCTCGGGATCCCCTCCCGGGTCTTCGGCAACGCCTTCGACGAGGCCGGGAACAGGCTCTACGAGCTGACCGTCTGCACCGCCGACGGACAGCCGGTGACCAGCGACGCAGGCTTCACCGTCGGCGTCTCGGCAGGCCCCGAAGCCCTCGCCGCGGCCGACACCGTGGTCATCACGCCCACCCACGCCATGGACGAGCTCGCGCACGGCGCGCCCCTGCCGCAGCCCCTGACCGACGCCCTCGCGGCGATCCGGCCCGGCACCCGGCTGGTCTCCCTCTGCACCGGCTCGTACGTCCTGGCCGCCGCCGGACTGCTCGACGGCCGGCCCGCCACCACGCACTGGCTGCACGCGCCCGAGTTCCAGCGGGGCTTCCCGCGCGTCCGGCTCGACGAGGAGGTCCTCTTCGTCGACGACGGCGACATCCTCACCTCGGCCGGCGTGGCCGCCGGCGTCGACCTCTGCCTCTACCTGATCCGCCAGGACCACGGCACGGGCGTGGCCAACCGGGCCGCGCGGCTCTGCGTGGTCCCGCCCTGGCGCGACGGCGGCCAGGTCCAGTACATCGACCGCCCCGTCCCCGACCCGACCGTCGCCACCACCACCGCCACCCGCGCGTGGGCCCTGGAGCGCCTCGCCGAGCCGGTCACCCTCGGCGAACTGGCCGCGCACGCCCGGATGAGCCTGCGCACCTTCACCCGGCGGTTCCGCGACGAGGTCGGCATGACCCCGGTGCAGTGGCTCACCGCGCAACGCCTGGAACTGGCCCGCCACTTGCTGGAGTCCAGCGACCTGTCGGTCGACCTGGTGGCTCACCGGGCCGGCTTCGGCTCCGCCAACTCCCTGCGCCAGCACATGCGGACCACCCTCGGCGTCTCCCCGATCGCCTACCGGCGCACCTTCCAGCCGGCATCGGCATGACCTGCGGGGTAATCGCCGCGGGAGCCGCGCGCTGACAGGATCGGACCAACGGGCCCGGACCGACGGGCCGGTCGACAGGGGAGCAGACCATGACCGCGTACGCCATCGCCCACATCCGGCCCGAGACGATGAACGAGGACATCCTCCGCTACATCGAGGAGATCCAGTCGACCATGACACCCTTCGGCGGCCGGTTCCTCGTCCACGGCGCGGAGGTCGAGGTCCTGGAGGGCCCCTTCCCCGGAACCGTCGTCATGATCGGCTTCCCGGGCATCGAGCAGGCCCACGCCTGGTACGCCTCCGACGCCTACCAGGCCATCCTCCCGCTGCGCACCGACCACATCGCCGGCGAGGTCATCCTCGTCGAGGGCGTCCCCGCCGGATACGACGCCACGAAGACGGCCGCCGGCCTGCGCGCGGCGGCGGGGCTCTGATGAACCCCGCCGTCTACATTCTCGGCGGACCCGACGGGTACCGCGCCATCACGGACGACTGGGGCGCCGCCAGCGTGGACCTCGACCTGCTGGCCGGCCCGGACACCGTGATGGTGCTGATGGGCCGCGCCTCCGCGTACGGACAGCCCTTGTCCGGGACCGGCGAAGGCGACGACGACGTCCAGGCGGGCGTCCTCGTGGACCCCGAACGCAAGGTCCTGCTGTTCTTCGCATTGGAGGGCCCCTCCGTCGAGATGCGCACCCGCCGGGCCACCCTCGCCCTCGTGCGCGCCGCCTGGCCCGGCTGGGACGTGCGCTGGGCCTACGGCGGCCGGACCGGCCTGCGCGCCTACGCCGGCCTCGACCCGGCGGACGACCCCGACCGGGACAAACGCGTGTGCGAAAGTGACTTGTCCGAGACGGACGGCGTCGCGCTGCCGTACCCGAACCCCGAGGTCACCGTGGTGACCCTGGACGGCGCAGACCGCTGCCACCTGGTCTGCTACGCCTTCGACCACCCGGTGATGTACGGTCCGGCCCTGCTCGACTGGCTGGCCGCGACCACCGACCACGGGGCGTACCACGAGCTCGCCGTGGCGGGCCTGCACGTCGACACGGAGCGGCGCCGGGTCGGCTGGTGGCTCACCAGCCACCAGATCCACCACGACACCGCCGCTGCCCGCTGGCCCGGCTGGACCGTGGAGTTCTGGGAGGACCGCTGGGCCGCGCACCGCACAGCCTCCGGCGGCCGCTTCGACCCGACCGAACCGGACGACGCCGGCGCGCTGACCGACGTACGGGACGCGGCGCTGCAGCACTGGACGCCGATCCGCCATGACCAGGACGGGCTCCCCTGTCTGGCCGGCCTGGACCACCGGGGCCCCGTCTCCCGGCAGGGCCCGGCCGCCCGCGCGGCAATCGAGGAGGCGTACCGCTCGGTCACCGGGGGCTGACGGGCACCGGCGGGGTGCGAGCATGGGCGGTATGGCTACTCACTTGATCACCGGTGCCGGATCCGGCATCGGCGCGGCCGTCGCGGCCCGGCTGCACGCCCGCGGCGACGACCTCGTCCTCCTCGCCCGCGACGCCGCCCGAGGCAAGCAGCTCGTCGAGCGGTACCCCGGGGCGCGGGCCCTCGTGGGCGACCTCGCCGATCCCGACCGGCTCTCGTGGGCCTTCTCCAAGCAGGCGATCCCCGAGCGGATCGACTCCCTGCTGCACGTCGCCGGGATCGTCGACCTCGGACCGGTCGGTGAGCTCCGCCCCAAGACCTGGCACCAGCAGCTCAACGTCAACCTGATCGCGCCCGCCGAGGTCACCCGGCTGCTGCTGCCCACCCTGCGCGCCTCCCGGGCCACCGTCGTCTTCGTGAACTCCGGCGCCGGCCTGACCGCCCACGCCGACTGGAGCGCGTACGCCGCCTCCAAGCACGGGCTGAAGGCCCTCGCCGACTCGCTGCGCGCGGAGGAGAAGGCCAACGGGATCCGCGTCACCTCGGTGTACCCGGGACGGACCGCCAGCCCCATGCAGGCCAAGGTGCACTCCCAGGAGGGCAAGGAGTACGACCCCGCCCACTGGATCGACCCCGAGTCGGTGGCGACCACCATCGTCATGGCCGTCGACCTGCCGCGCGACGCCGAGGTCAACGACCTGAGCGTCAGGCCGGGCCGATGACCGCGAGCGCCACCGGCGTCGGTTCGCTGCCCGGCGGCGACGCCCGCGAGGCCGCCAAGACCGTCACCGGCTCCTTCGAGGAGTTCCCGTACCTCCCCGAGCTGCCCGCCCGCGGGCCCGGCGCCGACATGATCGGCCGTTCCCTCGGACTGCTCGTCGACATGTACGCGCACGTCGAGCCCAGTGGCTGGCGGATCAGCGACCGCCCCGGACGGGACTCGAAGCGGGCCCGGTCCTGGCTCGGCGAGGACCTCGACGCCCTGGAGGAGTTCACCCAGGGCTACACCGGGAAGCTCAAGGTCCAGGCGGTCGGCCCGTGGACGCTGGCCGCCGCCCTGGAGCTGCACGGCGGCGAGGCGATGCTCCAGGACGCGGGGGCCTGCCGGGACCTGGCCGGATCGCTGGCCGAGGGGCTGCGCGACCACCTGGCCGACGTGCGCAAGCGGATCCCCGGCGCCGACATCGTGCTGCAGTTCGACGAGCCGTCCCTGACGGCCGTCCTGCTCGGCCGGGTCCGCTCCGCGAGCGGCTACCGCACCTACCGCGCCGTCGACCGGCAGGTCGTCGAGGGCACGCTGCGCGACCTCTTCGCCGTGCACGACGGGGACGTGGTCGTGCACTCCTGCGCGCCCGAGGTCCCCTTCGGACTGCTGCGGCGAGCCGGAGCCACGGGCGTCTCGTTCGATTTCTCGCTGCTCACCGAGCGCGAGGATGACGCCATCGGGGAGGCCGTCGAAGGCGGTGTGAAACTCTTCGCCGGAGTGGTGCCGGGCACCGACGGCCCGTTGTCAGAGCCTGCCGGTAGCGTCATGGGTGTCAGGAAGCTTTGGCGCAGGCTGGGGCTGGCCCCGGGGACTCTGGCGGAGTCCGTCGTGGTCACCCCGTCGTGCGGTCTGGCGGGCGCCTCGCCCGCCTACGCCCGCGCGGTGCAGGCGCATTGCGTCAGGGCGGCGAGGTCGCTCGCCGACAACCCTGAGTGACGGTCGAGACGGGGCACGGGAGGACACGGCATGGCAGCCGAACAGCAGGACACGGCAGTACCGGCGGCGGTGCGCGAGCAGCACCAGCTGCTCGCCGAGCAGGTCGAGGAGCACCGCTTCCGGTACTACGTGAGCGACCAGCCGGTCGTCAGCGACGCCGAGTTCGACAAGCTGCTGCGCTCGCTGGAGGCGCTGGAGGAGCAGTTCCCGGAGCTGCGCACGCCCGACTCGCCCACCCAGAAGGTGGCCGGGGCGTACGAGACGGACTTCGCCTCCGTCGAGCACCGGGAGCGGATGCTCTCCCTCGACAACGCCTTCGACGACGAGGAACTGGCCGCCTGGGCCGAGCGGGTGGCCCGGGACGTGAACACCTCGGACTACCACTACCTGTGCGAGCTGAAGGTGGACGGCCTCGCCGTCAACCTCACCTACGAGCACGGCCGGCTCACCCGTGCCGCCACCCGCGGCGACGGCCGCACCGGTGAGGACATCACGCCCAACGTCCGCACCATCGCCGAGATCCCGGACCGCCTCAAGGGCGACCGGATCCCGGCCCTCGTCGAGATCCGCGGCGAGGTCTACTTCCCGATGGAGAAGTTCGAGGAGCTCAACGCCCGCCTCGTGGAGGCGGAGGGCAAGCCCTTCGCCAACCCGCGCAACGCCGCGGCCGGTTCGCTGCGCCAGAAGGACCCGAAGGTCACGGCGAGCCGTCCGCTGCACATGGTCGTCCACGGCATCGGCGCCCGCGAGGGCTTCGCGATCGAGCGGCAGTCGCAGGCGTACGAGCTGCTGCGCGGGTGGGGCCTGCCGACCGCCCGGCACAACAAGGTGGTCGCCTCCCTCGCCGACGTCCGCGCGTTCATCGCGGAATTCGGCGAGAACCGGCACTCGGTGGAGCACGAGATCGACGGCGTGGTCGTCAAGCTCGACGAGATCGCGCTGCAGGGCCGGCTCGGGTCCACCGCGCGCGCCCCGCGCTGGGCGATCGCCTGGAAGTACGCCCCCGAAGAGGTCAACACCAAGCTGATCGACATCAAGGTCGGAGTCGGCCGCACCGGGCGCGTGACCCCGTACGCGCAGGTGGAGCCGGTGACGGTGGCGGGCTCGGAGGTCGAGTTCGCCACGCTGCACAACCAGGAGGTCGTCAAGGCCAAGGGCGTGCTCATCGGGGACACCGTCGTCCTGCGCAAGGCCGGCGACGTCATCCCCGAGATCCTCGGACCGGTGGTGGACCTGCGGGACGGCAGCGAGCGGGAGTTCGTGATGCCCGCCGAGTGCCCCGCGTGCGGGACGGCGCTGCGGCCGATGAAGGAGGGGGACATCGACGTCCGGTGCCCCAACGCCCAGACCTGCCCCGCCCAGCTGCGCGAGCGGCTCTTCTACCTGGGCGGCCGGCAGTCCCTGGACATTGAGAACTTCGGCATGGTGGCAGCGGCCGCGCTGACCGGCCCGCTGGAGCCCGCCGAGCCGCCGCTGCTCGACGAGGGCGACCTCTTCGGCCTGACCATCGAGCAGCTGCTGCCCATCAAGGCGTACGTCCTGGACCCGGACAGCGGTCTGCCCAAGCGGGACCCGAAGACCGGCGAGGAGAAGATCGTCACGGTCTTCGCCAACCAGAAGGGCGAGCCGAAGAAGAACGCCCTGGCGATGCTGGAGAACATCGCGGCCGCCAAGGAGCGCCCGCTCGCCCGCGTCATCAACGGCCTGTCGATCCGTCACGTCGGACCGGTCGCGGCGGAGGCCCTCGCCCGCGAGTTCCGGTCGATCGAGCGCATCGAGCAGGCCACCGAGGAGGAGCTGACCGCCACCGACGGGGTCGGGGCGATCATCGCCGCCTCCCTCAAGGAGTGGTTCGCCGTCGACTGGCACCAGGAGATCCTGCGCAAGTGGCGGGAGGCCGGGGTGCGGATGGAGGAGGAGGGTTCCGCCGAGGAGGAGGGGCCGCGGCCGCTCGAGGGGCTGACCGTCGTCGTCACCGGCACGCTGCAGAGCCACACGCGGGACGGCGCGAAGGAGGCCCTGCAGAGCCGCGGGGCCAAGGTCACCGGCTCCGTCTCGAAGAAGACCTCGTTCGTCGTCGTCGGCGACAACCCGGGATCCAAGTACGACAAGGCCGTGCAGTTGAAGCTGTCCATCCTCGACGACGCCGGTTTCGCGGTGCTGCTGGAGCAGGGACCGGACGCGGCGCGTGAGGCCGCGCTCCCGGTGGACGGCGAAGGCGGAGCGGAGTAATACCGAGCAGTACCGGGGAAAGTCCGTGAGGGGAATCGCCGAAGGGGAGTAGCGAAGACGAACGGATGCATGGCGTGCGGCCGTACGGGCGGGCGCACGCCAGGCGCGGCGGACGGTGGTAAACGGCTGGTACAAGGCTGGTCGCAGGGCGGTGACCTGTCGGATCATCGGATGGGTGACGTGGGGGGCCCGGTCCAAACTCACCCGTTCGGCGGATACCGTACTGATGAGGATGGCTGGGTCGCATTCGGGCAACCACTGCCGACCGCTGCCCCTGGGAGCCTCCCGCGTCCTACTGTTGAGGGGTGCGCCCGTCGTGCACGGCTGCAGGATGCGATCCGGCCGTGGTGGCATGACATCGGGGCCATCGCGTGACATCGGCATCGCCGGCTGTGAGAGGTACGGGCATGAAACCCACCGAAAGCGCCGACCCGTCACCTGAATTCGGCGGGGAACTCCCGTCCATGCGGGCGGGCAGGCTCGGAGTCCTGGGTGCCAGGACACCGGAGACCCGACCGATCGACACCGACGCGGGCGGACAGGGGCGGCGCGGCGTGCTGCCCTTCCTCGTCGTGGGCCTCTCGGCCGTGGCCCTCGGCGTCGGCATCGTGTCCGCGCTGAACGGCCGTCATGCGCTGTTCCCCGGCGGGACGGTCGGCTGGGCGCTGGCCCTCCTCACCGGCATCATCGTCGGCCACCTGGTCGCACTGGGCCGTGACCGCTGGTGGGGCGGCACCGGATCCGGGGCCGCGCTCACCCTCGGCGTGCTCCTCCTCTACGGGTGGGTGCCCGCAGGACTCGTCTCCCTGGCCGTCGTCTCGCTGGTCGGGGCCGCGCGCCGGCACCGCTGGCGGCAGGGTCTGGTGCACGGCTCCGTGGACATCCTCGGCATCGGCGCGGGAGCCCTCGTACTCGCCGCCTTCGGGGTGGCACCCTCCGTCGAGACCCCCTGGCTGCCCACCGCCTGGGGGCTGGAGGCGGTCCCCGAGGTCGTCCTCGTCGCCGTCGCCTACCTGCTCGTCACGCGCGTCCTGCTCTGGATCGCGCTGAACCCGCGCGGAGACGGCCTCCCGACGGTCGCCCGCACCGCCCTGCTCCGGCAGGCCTTAGTCGCCGTGGCGCTGCTCGGCATCGCCCCCCTGATCTGCGTCGTCGCGGTCACCCAGCCGGTCCTGCTGCCGCTGTTCGCCGTACCGCTGATCGCACTGGACTCCACCCTGTGGATCGCCCGGGCGCGCGCCGAGGAGCAGCTGCGGGACCCGCTGACCGGGCTGCCGAACCGGCAGTGGCTGCTGGAGCGCGCCTGGTCCGCCCTGGACGAGGCTGAACGTTTGGGCACCCGGGCAGCTCTTGTGCTGATCGACCTGGACCGCTTCCGGGCGGTCAACGACACTCTCGGCCACCTGGCGGGCGACCGGCTGCTGCTCCAGATCGCCGACCGGCTGCGCCAGGCCCTGCCCGAGGAAGCCGAGGCGGCCCGGCTCGGCGGCGACGAGTTCGCGGTGCTGCTCCCCGTCACCGACTCCACCACCAGCGCCCAGCGGGTCGCCCGCCACCTGGTCGCGGAGCTCAGCTCTCCCCTCGACCTCGACGGCCTCACCCTCGTCCTGGAGGCCAGCGCCGGCCTCGCCGTCTTCCCCGACCACGCGCTGGACGCGGAGGGGCTGCTGCGGCGCGCGGACGTGGCGATGTACCAGGCCAAGCGCGACCGTACGGGCGTGGAGGTGTACGAGTCCAAGCGGGACAGCAACACCCCCGACCGCCTGGGCCTCCTCGGTGATCTCCGCAGGGCCCTCGACGCCGGCGAAGTGGAACTCCACTACCAGCCGAAGGTCCGCTTCGACGGCCAGGTGGCCGGGCTCGAAGCACTGGTGCGCTGGGTGCACCCGGAACGCGGGCGGGTGTCCCCGGACGAGTTCATCGCGATCGCCGAGACCTCCGGGCTGATGCCGCACCTGACGGAGTACGTACTGGAGACCGCCCTCGCCCAGGTGGCACGGTGGCGGGCCCAGGGCCTGAAGGTCCCCGTGGCCGTCAACGTCTCGCCGCGCGACGTCCACACCCCGGGCTTCGCGGGTGCGGTGGCCGCGCGACTGGCCCGGCACGGGGTCCCGGCGAGCGGGCTGCAGCTGGAGATAACGGAACACGTCCTGCTGGAGGACCCCCAGCGGGCGGCCGACACCATGGCCGGGCTCACCGGCCACGGCGTGAAGATGTCCCTGGACGACTTCGGAACGGGCTACTCCTCGCTGGTCCACCTGCGGCGGCTGCCGGTCAGCGAGCTGAAGATCGACCGCTCCTTCGTCGGCCGGCTGGCCGTCGACGCGCAGGACGCGGAGATCGTCCGCTGCACCGTGGACCTCGCGCACTCGCTCGGCCTGCTGGTCGTCGCCGAGGGAGTGGAGGACGACGAGACCTGGGAGCGGCTGCGGGACCTGGGCTGCGACGCGGTGCAGGGGTGGCTGATCGCCGCCGCGATGCCGCCGCAGGAGGCCACCGCCTGGCTGCTGGCCCGCGGCGAACGCGGCTGGCGCCGCCCGGCGGACATCACGGCCGAGCTCGCGGCCGCCGAGGCCGACGCCGTCTGACTCCCGGCGGGGTGCGGTCGGGCTTGCGGGTGCCGCGCCGCTGCTGGGACGGAGCCCCGGGTTTTGGAGCCGCGCCGGCGATTGAGGCGCGGGTTCGGGCGGCGCCCGGAAGCACCGCGCAGCGGCCCCGCCCCCGCCCCCGTACCGGCACAGCGGCAAACCGTTTCGCAGGCCGGGGGCCGGGCCCCATAGGATTGGGTCCGAAACCAAACATCCACCCACCCCCAGAGGATCGCTGCATGCCTGGCATTACGCGCGAGGAGGTCGTCCACCTCGCTCGGCTGGCGCGCCTTGAGCTGTCCAGCAACGAGCTGGATCACTTCGCCGGACAGCTCGGCGACATCATCGGCGCGGTCGCCCGCGTTTCCGAGGTCGCCGACCAAGACGTCCCGCCGACCTCCCACCCGCTGCCGCTGACGAACGTCATGCGCGCGGACGAGGTCCGTCCGTCGCTCACCCCCGAGCAGGCGCTCTCCGGTGCTCCCGCCCAGGAGCAGCAGCGTTTCAAGGTGCCGCAGATCCTGGGGGAGGACTAACAGTCATGGTCGACATCATCAAGCTCACGGCCGCCGAGACCGCCGAGAAGATCGCCTCCGGCGAGCTCACGGCCGTCGAGGTGACCGAGGCCCACCTGGCCCGCATCGACGCCACCGACGAGAAGGTCAACGCCTTCCTGCACGTGGACCGCGAGGGCGCCCTCGCGCAGGCCCGCGCCGTCGACGCCAAGCGCGAGCGCGGCGAGAAGCTCGGCCCGCTGGCCGGCGTCCCGCTCGCCCTCAAGGACATCTTCACCACCGTCGGGGTCCCGACCACCGTCGGTTCGAAGATCCTCGAAGGCTGGATCCCGCCGTACGACGCCACCCTGACGCGCAAGCTGAAGGAAGCCGACGTCGTCATCCTCGGCAAGACCAACATGGACGAGTTCGCCATGGGGTCCTCCACCGAGAACAGCGCCTACGGCCCCACCGGCAACCCCTGGGACCTCACCCGGATCCCCGGCGGCTCCGGCGGCGGCTCCGCGGCCGCCCTCGCCGCCTTCCAGGCTCCGCTGGCCATCGGCACGGACACCGGCGGCTCCATCCGCCAGCCCGCCGCCGTCACCGGCACGGTCGGCGTGAAGCCCACGTACGGCGGCGTCTCCCGCTACGGCATGGTCGCCTTCTCCTCCTCCCTCGACCAGGGCGGGCCCTGCGCCCGTACGGTCCTGGACGCGGCGCTCCTCCACGAGGTCATCGCCGGCCACGACCCGCTGGACTCCACCTCCATCGACGCCCCGGTCCCGCCGGTCGTCGAGGCCGCCCGCAACGGCTCGGTCGCCGGCATGCGCGTCGGCGTGGTCAAGCAGTTCGCCGGCGAGGGCTACCAGGCCGGCGTCGTCCAGCGCTTCAACGAGTCGGTGGAGCTCCTGAAGGAGCTGGGCGCCGAGATCGTCGAGCTGGACTGCCCGTCCTTCGACCTCGCGATGGCCGCGTACTACCTGATCGCGCCGTCCGAGTGCTCCTCGAACCTGGCCCGTTTCGACGCCATGCGCTACGGCCTGCGCGTCGGCGACGACGGCACCAAGTCCGCCGAGGACGTCACCGCCCTGACCCGAGAAGCCGGCTTCGGCGACGAGGTCAAGCGCCGCATCATCCTCGGCACGTACGCGCTCAGCTCCGGCTACTACGACGCGTACTACGGCTCCGCCCAGAAGGTCCGCACCCTCATCTCGCGGGACTTCGAGAAGTCCTTCGAGCAGGTCGACGTGATCGTCTCCCCGACGACCCCGACCACCGCCTTCCCGATCGGTGAGCGCACCGACGACCCGCTGGCGATGTACCTCGCGGACCTGTGCACCATCCCGACCAACCTGGCCGGCAACTCCGCCATGTCGCTCCCCTGCGGCCTGGCACCGGAGGACGGTCTCCCGGTCGGGCTGCAGATCATCGCCCCGGCGATGAAGGACGACCGGCTCTACAAGGTCGGTGCCGCCGTCGAGGCCGCCTTCGTCGCACGTTGGGGTCACCCGCTGCTCGAGGAGGCACCGTCGCTGTGAGCACCAGTGCACTGTCCAAGGCCAAGGGCTTCAAGAAGTCCAAGACCGGCACCTACCTGTCGATCGGCACCACCGCCTTCGGCGCCATCAGCGTGATCAAGCAGGTCAAGAAGGCCCGCACCGAGAACGACATGCTGAAGCTGGTCGACGCCGCCGTGTCCGCCGCCGCCATCGTCACCGGCCTCGCGATCCTGTACCGCGAGCTGAAGCGCCTGGGCGACGACGACGTCCTGCTGGGCTGAGAGGGAAAGTTTCACCGTGACCTTCACCGAACTGCTGTCGTACGAGGACGCTCTCGCCTCGTTCGACCCCGTCATGGGCCTCGAGGTCCATGTCGAGCTCGGCACCAAGACGAAGATGTTCTGCGGCTGCTCCACGGAGCTGGGCGCCGAGCCCAACTCGCAGACGTGCCCGACCTGCCTCGGCCTGCCCGGCTCGCTGCCGGTCGTCAACGCGATCGGCATCGAGTCCGCCATCAAGATCGGCCTCGCGCTGAACTGCGAGATCGCCGAGTGGTGCCGCTTCGCCCGGAAGAACTACTTCTATCCGGACATGCCGAAGAACTTCCAGACCTCCCAGTACGACGAGCCCATCGCCTTCAACGGCTACCTGGACGTCCAGCTGGAGGACGGCGAGATCTTCCGCGTGGAGATCGAGCGCGCCCACATGGAGGAGGACACCGGCAAGTCGCTGCACGTCGGCGGCGCCACCGGCCGTATCCACGGCGCGTCCCACTCCCTGCTGGACTACAACCGCGCCGGCATCCCGCTCATCGAGATCGTCACCAAGCCCATCGAGGGCGCGGGCGAGCGGGCTCCCGAGGTCGCCAAGGCGTACGTCGCCGAGCTGCGCGAGGTCATCAAGGCGCTCGGCGTCTCCGAGGCCCGCATGGACAAGGGCCAGATGCGCTGTGACGTGAACCTGTCGCTGCGCCCGACGCCCGAGTCCGAGTTCGGCACCCGCAGCGAGACCAAGAACGTCAACTCGCTGCGCTCCGTCGAGCGCGCCGCGCGCTTCGAGATCCAGCGCCACGCGGCGGTGCTGACGTCCGGCGGTTCGATCGTGCAGGAGACCCGGCACTTCCACGAGGAGGACGGCTCCACCACGGCCGGCCGCATCAAGGACAACGCCGAGGACTACCGGTACTTCCCGGAGCCCGACCTGGTCCCCGTGGCCCCGGCCCGCGCGTGGGTCGAGGAGCTGCGCGGCGGTCTGCCCGAGATGCCGCGCGTGCGCCGCAACCGGCTCCGCGAGGAGTGGGGCGTCACCGAGCACGACATGCAGTCGATCCTCAACGCCGGCGCGGTGGACTCCATCGTCGCCACGATCGAGGCGGGTGCCGACTCGGCCGCCGCGCGGAAGTGGTGGATGGGCGAGCTGGCCCGCAACGCCAACGAGCAGGGCGTGGTGGTCGACGAGCTGCCGATCACCCCGGTCCAGGTGGCGCGGGTCGCGGCCCTGGTCGCCGACGGTTCGCTCAACGACAAGCTGGCCCGCAAGGTCCTCGAAGGCGTCCTCGCCGGCGAGGGCACCCCGGACGAGGTCGTCGAGAAGCGCGGCCTGAAGGTCGTCTCGGACGAGGGCGCGCTCGGCGCGGCCGTGGACGAGGCCATCGCCGGCAACGCGGCCATCGCGGACAAGATCCGCGGCGGCAAGATCGCCGCCGTCGGCGCCCTGGTCGGCGCGGTCATGAAGACCACGCGCGGCCAGGCCGACGCGGCGCGCGTCAAGGAGCTCATCCTGGAGCGCCTGGGCGTCTTCGAGGGCTGAGCCCTCCCGCCGAACGCCCGGAGGCCCCGCACCCGTTGGTGCGGGGCCTCCGCCGTCTCCCGCACACTGGACGGCCGGGGCCGGGCGCGGAGGGTGCACGGCCGGGAGCGGTCATGGAGGCAGTCGGTGGAACTCGGTGCGATGGTCATCGCGGTGACGGGCGTCCTTGGGACCCTGGGCGGCGCGTTGCTCACCCAGCGCGGCGCCGCGCGGGCGAAGCGCCGGGAGATAGAACTGCTCCGCCGCCACGACGCGGTCCGCGAGAGCCAGGCGCTGCGGCGCAGCTGCTACGTGGAACTCAACCGGGATTCCCGGCAGTTCACCACCGCCCTCAACCGCCACCTGCACGTCATGAGCGAGCGTGGGGTCGAGGACGCCGACCGCGAAGCCCTCGACGCGGCGAAGAACACCCACCGAGACCGGTACTCGGAGGCGCAGATGATCGCTCCCGACGAGGTGCTGGAGTGGGCGAAGGCCGTCAACCGGGCCCTCAACGAGGTCTACGGCCAGGTCAAGCGGCTTGAACGCGGTGCCCCGGCACCGGGGGAGACGGCCGAGACCGCCGCCCGGGCCCAGTACGCGGTCTGGGAGCGCATCGCCGCCATGCGGGCGGCGATGCGCCAAGACCTCGGGGTGTCGGACGGATCCCTCAGCGCTTGAGGACGGGCGCCGCGAGGACGGCGTTCCCGCGGCCCTTGCAGCCCTCCTCCACCTTGATCCGCAGTCGCAGGGCCCCCTCGATGTTCAGGGACTTGGTGACCGGCTTGCCCAGGTGGACGAGCTCGGAGAAGAGCGCCGGCTTGTCGTCCACGGAGATGGTCAGCCGGGCCTGTTCCACGGTCGAGCCGTCGTCGATGCCCGCCGTGAACTCCAGGGTCTTCCAGGCACGGTTCACGTCGTACTCGACGGCCGCGCCGTAGTAGCAGCTGCCGAGCAGGGTCGCCCCGTACTCCTTCGTGTTCAGCTTGGCGGAGCCGACCTCGAAGTTGTCGGCCGAGCCCACCGAGGACAGTACGGTCAGGTCGGCGACGTTGCTGTCCTTGACCGAGCCCGGAGCAGCCGGGCCGGTGGAGGCGTCCGCGCTCGTGGAGGCCTCGGGGGTGGCCGCGTCCGGTGTGGCCCCGTCGGGCGTGGCCTCCGCGGACGGGGTGGACGACGGGGTCCCCGACGCCGCAGGTGTGCTCGTCGCGCCGGGCTTGCCGTCCCCCGCGTTGTCGTCCTTGTCCTTGTCGCCGAGGAGCTGGACGCCGGCCACCGCGAGCGCCGCGATGACCACGACGGCGGCCACCGAGCCGAGGATCAGGCCGGTGCGCCGCTTCTTCGGGCGGGGCGGCTCGGGGGCGGGCGCCGGGCTCATGCTGTACGCGGGCCCGTACCCGGCGGGCACCGCCGCTTCCGCAGCCGTGGCGGGAGCCGTCGCCGGAGCCGTCGCCGGAGGTGTGGCAGGGGCCGTGGCGGGATGCGGCCCGGGCGCCGCCACCGGCTCCGTCGGCACGTACACCGCGGGGGCGGCCGCGGGCTGCGGCGGGACCACGGGCGGCGGCGGGGCGGCCGGACGCGGCGGCCGGGTGTCCTGGACGGCCCGCTGCGAGGTGGAAGTGGTCGTGGACACCACCGCGTGGCGGACGTCCTTCATCCAGCCGGCCAGGTTCACCGGCCGCTTCCCCGGGTCGGCCGCGTAGATCGAGGCGATCCGCGCCCGCTGCTCGGCGTCCAGCACGGCGATCTGCGGCAGTGCCGTCAGCGCGTGCGCCAGCTGCTCCGGGGTGGCGGGCGGCGACTGCCCGCTCAGCAGGAAGTAGGCGATCGCCCCGAAGGCGTACCGGTCCGTGCCCGGCGTCCGCTTGCCGTCGAAGACCTCGGGCGCCGCGTAGCCCGGGGTGAACCAGACCTCCGCCGTCTGGTGGTCGGCGGTCAGCTTGCTCAGGCCGAAGTCCACGAGCGTGGCCTGCCCGTGGGCGTCGACCATCACGTTGCCGGGGGAGAGGTCGCCGTGGATGACCTGGCGCCCGGACGGGGTGGCCTTCCCCGAGTGCAGCCAGTCCAGTACGTCGGCCAGCTGCTCCAGGGTGCGCATCACCTCGCGCCGCTCGGCGGCGGTCGCGAGCGTCCGCTCGGCCCGCCAGTCCCGCAGGTCCAGGCCGTCGACGTGGTTCATCACCAGGACGAGTGCCCGCCCGGTCAGGGTCGAGGACTCCCCGGGCCGGTGGATCGGCGGCCCTTCGAAGTGCTCACGTACGCCCACGACGCCGGGCCGGTGGACGAAGCGCAGCAGTTCGGCCTGCTCGTTCCACTTCTGGCTGATGCGGTCGAAGACGTCGGGCGTGATGGTCGTCTTGGAGTCGAGCACCTTGACGACCACGGGCTCGGATCCGCCCGCGAGCTCGATCTCCGCGAGATAGAGCACGGCCTCCCCGCCGCGCCCGATGGACCGGAGAAGGCGGTACCGGTCGGCCGCCGAATCCGGTCCGATGTGCAGGTTCTGACTGGTCAATGTCCCCCACCTCAACCCACTTTGAGAGGGCATCAGCTTCCCGGGGCGAGGCGTGCGGGGTCAATGGGAATCGGGATCCCCGTTGGGGTCCCTCTTTCTGTAGCGATCGTTAAGACGTTCGGGTAACGTTCTTTCTGTAGTGATCGTTACGGAAATCAGGGGTACCGTCATGTCCAGCACCAGCACCAGCACCGGCAGCACCGAATACGCCCGCACGGTCCGCAAGGAGAGCGGCGGGCCGGGACTCCTGCTCGCCCACGGTGCCGGAGGTTCGGTGGAGTCCAACTTCGGGCCGGTCCTGGACGCCCTCGCCGCCATGCACAGCGTCGTCGCCGTCGACTACCCCGGCGCCGGCGCCACCCCGCGGGCCACCGGGCGGCTCGAACTCGACGAGTTGGCCGACCGGTTGGTCGCAGCCGCCGACGCCGAGGGCCTGGAGCGCTTCGCCGTCCTCGGCTACTCGCTCGGCGGGAACGTCGCCGTACGGGTCGCCGCGCGCCACCCCGGGCGGGTCACGGCACTCGTGCTCACCGCGAGCTTCGCGCGGGCCGACCACGCTTTCGGCCTCGTCGGCGAGCTGTGGTCCGAGCTGGCACGGCTCGGGGAGGACGAGCTGCTCGCGCGGCTCCTCGTGCCGCTCCTGCTCAGCGCGGAGCAGCTGGAGGTGCTGAGCCCCGAGCAGCTGGAGGCCGTCGTGCGGGGGACCGCGGCGACCCTGCAGCCCGGGGGCGGGGACCACGCCGCGCTGATCAAGGGGGCCGACCTGAGGGCCGAGCTGGCCCGGATCGACGTACCGGCCCTCGTCATCGCGACGACCGGGGACCGGCTCGTACCCCTCGCGTCCCAGCGGGAACTGGCCGACGCGCTGCCGGGCGCAGAGCTCGCGGAACTGCCCACGGGGCACCTTCCGTTCGCCGAGCGCCCGGCCGAATGGGCGGCTCTGGTCAGTGAGTTCCTGACGCGGCACCCGGCGCGGTGAAGAACGCCAGGCGGGCCTGCTTGGCGGGGAGGTAGACCTCGGGCAGGTCGATCTCCGGGAGTTCGACCTCGGGTCCGAGCGTGAAGCCGGTGCGTTCCATGAGGGCGATGGCCTTGACGTTGCGGGCGTCCGGTTCGACGACCACACGGCGGGTGGAGCCGTCGGAGAACACGAACGAGATGAACGCGGTCATCAGGGCCGCCGTGTAGCCGTGCTGGACCCCGCCGTCGGCCGGGCCGACCAGCAGGTGCGCGCCGACGTCCCCGGGCTGGACCTCGTAGCACTCGCTGACCCGGTCCTCCGCGCAGTCGTACGTCTGGAAGAGCGCGACCCGCTCGCCGTCGAGGCCGACCATGAAGGCGTGGTGGGTGGTGCGCCGGTCGACGTCCTCGTAGATCTCCTGGACCAGCTCGCGGCTGGCCTCGCCCATGCCCCAGAAGCGGGCCCGCTCCTGCGTGACCCAGCTGTGGATCAGGGCGGAGTCGGCGGCCGGGTCGACGGGGGTGAAGACGACGGTGCCGAAGCCCTCGACGTGCTCGGTGTGAACGGGCTGTCTGACGGAGACGGTGGAGGTCATATCGATTCCTTGGTGAGCCGGGTCCAGTCGGTGACGACGGGGACGAGTTCGCAGTCAGCCCACAGCGGGAGCTGATCGCGGTGGTGGGGTGAGCCGGTGACGCCGTCCGCACCGAGCGGGACGGCCCAGAGGCTGTCCTCGCGGCGGGCGAGGTCCCAGACGTAACGGGCCGCCGATGCGCGGGCGGTGCGGTCGGTGAAGCCCGGGACGGAGGAGGTGGCGTTCACGCAGTCGTGGTCGCCGCCGAGGCCGGGCCAGTCCGCGGCCTCCTGGTCGGGCAGCGCCTGCCAGGGGGTGAGGCGGTGCACCTCCGACCAGGGGGCGTCGGGGGCGCCGGCGGCGGCCGTCTCCTCCAGGGCGGCGCGGACGTGCGCCGCCCGGTCGAGGCCGGGGACGAGGGACGTGGTGAGCAGGCCTTCGAGGGCGTAGCCGATGCGGGGGACCAGGTACAGCCAGGGGTGGAACACGTCCGGGCCGGTCGGCGCCCCCCACAGCTGCGCGAAGACGGGGTCGGCGGCGAAGCGGCGTACGGTCGCGGTCCGGAAGGCCGAGAAGACGGTGGCGTCGGTGCTGTCGGACGCCATGTGCCGGTCCCAGGCCAGCAGCCGCTCGCGCAGGCCCTGTGCGCCGCAGGGGTCAGGTCCTCGAAGCCGGGCAGCAGGGCGAGCAGGGGCGCGGCCGAGGCCAGGTGCGTGTCCCGGTGTACGCCGGCCATCGCCTTCGGGGACCAGTCCGCGGAGCCGCTGAGCAGCTCGCGGATGCGGTTGGCGCGGTGCGGGGGCGCGAACTCCACGCCGAGCGGGGAGGCGATCCCGCGCGCGTTGGCCATCACGGCGAAGCCCTGCACGGGCTCGGCGGGGGCCGGGGCCCAGCCCTGCCAGGTGTGCCCGGGCTCCCAGGCGGGCACGGGGCGCAGCCGGTTGGTGCGGTGGCGCAGCGGCACGGCGCCCGCGACGCGGTGCAGGAGCCCGCCCGAGGTGTCGGCGGCGTGCACGACGTTGACCGGCTCGGCCCAGCCGTCGAGGGCGCGGTCGATGTCGGCGACCGTGCGGGCGCGCAGGAGGGCGGGGAGGGCGGCGAAGCCGAGGTCCCGGCGGACCCGGGGCGGGTAGCGGAGGGAGAGGGTCTGCGCGCTGCCGTCGGCGTGGGCCTCGGCGTGCGCGTCGGCCCCGGTGTCCCCGTCCGCGTGGATGATCACGGGGCCGCGGGCGGTCTCCAGGATCTCCACCTCGACGTCGTCGCCGCCGGCCACGGTGATGGTCTCGGTGTGGCGGGCGACGGGCTCCCAGGTGCCGTCCGGGCCGAGCGCCTCGACGGCGGAGCCGCCGCCGCGCCGCAACCGCTCGACGTACAGGTCCTGGTAGTCGGCCATCGCGTTGGTGATGGCCCAGGCGGCGGTGCCGGTGTGCCCGAAGTGGGCGAGGCCGGGGACGCCTGGGACGGCCAGGCCGAGGACGTCGTAGTCCGGGCAGGAGAGGCGTATCTGCTGGTAGACGCCGGGGTCCTCGATGAACCGGTGCGGGTCGCCCGCGATGATCGCCGAACCGGTGGAGGTGCGGTCGCCCGGCACCAGCCAGCCGTTGCTGCCGGCGGTGCCGGGGCCGTCGGTGGCGAAGAGGGTGACCGCCTCGTCGCCGAGGGCGCGGGCCACGCGTTCGCGCCACAGCTTGGTGGCGAAGCCGGCGAACAGGATGTGCGTGGCGATCCAGATGGCGAGCGGCACCCACGGCTCCCAGGGGGCGGGGGCGAGGCCGGTGCGGGCGAAGCGCTCGTCGCGGGCGGCGCCGGCGGCGAGCCCGTCGTTGACGCCGTCCACGTACGCGCGGACCCAGGCGGCGGTGCCGGGATCATCGGTTTCCAGGGCCTCGTAGCAGAGGCGGGCGGTGTCGGCGAGACGGCACTGGCGGGCGAAGCGGTCCCAGCCGACGGAGTCCGCGCCGAGGAAGGAGGCGCTGGAGCCCTGGGCCCGGTGCCGTTCGACCTCCAGCTGCCAGGCGCGGTCGAAGGCGGTGACGCGGCCCTGGGCGTGGGCGAGCCGGAGTTCGTCGGATGCGCGGAGGTGGGGGATGCCCCAGGGGTCGCGGAAGACCTCGTACGATTCGGAGGTCTCCGAGTCGTTCTCGCTGCTCACACTGCTCACGTTGCTCACACTCTTCCCCAGGGTGTATTAGGTTAGGCTGCCCTAACTATAGACGCGTGCAGGGGAGGGGCTGGACATGGCTGTCGGCAAGGGCTGGGAGGGCGTGGTCCTGAAGCTCATGCGGGGCAAGGACTTCACGTTCACGGTCACGGGGGCGGAAGACGTCACGGAGCACTACCGCCGGGTGTACTTCACCGACGGCGGGCTGCTGGCGGCCGCCGGTGAGTCCCTGCATCCGACGATGTGGGTGCGGGTCTGGTTCGAGGGCGCGGGCCGTCCGCACCAGCGGGCCTACACGCTGGTCGACCCGGATCCCGAAGCGGGCACGTTCTGCTTCGAGTTCGCCCTGCACGACGGGGTCGCCAGCGCCTGGGCGCGCGGCGCCGAGCCGGGTGACACGATCGAGGCCACCGTTCAGGGCACCGGATTCACCGGCCCCGTCCCGTCCCCCGAGCGCCTGCTGGTCATCGGTGACCCGGCCTCCCTCCCCGCGGTCAACTCGCTGCTGGACGCGTACCCGCAGACGCCGGCGACCATCTGGTTCGAGACGCAGCACACCTCGGACGCGGAACTGCCGGTGCGGGGGAACGCGGGCCTGCGCGACATCCGCCGCGTGCCGCGGGGCGGTACGGCGCTGACCGACCGGGTCCGGGCCGAACTGCCGGAGCTGCTCGGGGACCCGGAGTCGGCGTACGTCTGGCTGGCCTGCGACACGGCGACGACGCGCGGCCTGACGGCGTACCTGCGCAAGGAACTCGCGCTGCCGAAGCACCGGGTGAACGGGCTGGGCTACTGGCGGCCGGGCACGGGCGGCTAGATCCGTACTTCGCGGGTGGCTGAGTCAGGTGGAGTTGGTGTCTGGCCGTGTCCGGTCCGGGGGTGGCTGTGTTGATCCGGGTGTGACGAAGTCTTCCCGGTCCCCACGGCTGCGGACGGTGCGCCCGCGCATGGAATGTGTGGTCACCTCCGTGGTGGAGAAGCGTCTGGGCGCTCTGCCTGTCGCTGCCGAGTTTCTGCGCCGGCTTGATGTGGCCGGGACCGTCGACCGGCTGTGCCCGGGCCGCGACATCGCCCATGTGACGCACGGCCAGGTCATCGAGGTGCTGGTGGCCAACCGGCTGACCGCACCCGCACCCCTGTGGCGGGTGGACCGCTGGGCCCGGGAGTGGGCGGTGGAAGAAGTATTCGGAATTGAGGCGGAACTGCTCAACGACGACCGTCTGGGCCGGGCCCTGGACGCCATCGCCCCGCGGCTGAGAGAGCTCACCGACAGCATCGGGGCCCAGGCGATCGGCGAGTTCGGCATCGATGTGTCCACGTTCCACTGGGACATGACATCCATGTCGCTCTACGGCGCCTACCCGGCCGATGACCAGGACGAGGAGTATCCCCGCATCAGACACGGCCATCCCAAGGACCGCCGCTACGACCTCAAGCAGATCCAGACCGGCCTGGCGGTGACCGGCGACGGCGGTATCCCCCTGCTGTCCCGCGTCATCGACGGCGGAGCCGCGGAGATCTCCCAGATCACCGGCACCATGAACGCTCTGCGCGCGATGGCCGGACCGAAGAAGTTCCTGCTGATCGCCGACTCCAAGCTGATCTCATACGGCAACGTCACCGCCCTGATCGGGGCCGGGACCGATTTCATCGCCCCGGCCCCCGCTTCCAGGGTCGACGACGCCGTCTACGCCGCCCTCGACCTCGAGACGGCCACCGTCGTGGACTACACCCCCGCCCGCGACGAGAACACCCCCGCCGCAGCGCGTGAGACCTACCGGGTCCTGGAAGACATCCACCTTGTGACCGGGCCCCGCAAGAGCGATCCCCCGCTCCAGGTACGCCGGATCCTGGTGCACTCCACCGGCAACGCCAAAGGCCAGCAGCGGGCCCGCGAGAAACGCCTGGCCAAGGCCCGCGAAGACCTCGACAAGCTCCAGCACTCTGCCGGCGGCCGCTACTACAGCACCGCAGAGAAGATCGCCGCACGCCTCGGCGTGATCACCCGCACCCGCCGGGTCTCCGGCTGCCTGCACACCGAGATCACCACCGACGAAACCGGACGGCCCGCCCTGTCCTGGCACTTCGATCAGGACGTGCTCCAGGCCGAAGCCGCCGTCGACGGCTGGTACGCGCTGCTGACCACCCTCACCCCCGAACAGGCCGATCCCGGCGAAGTACTACGCCGCCACAAAGGCCAGGGCACCGTCGAGCGCCGATACAGCGACTTCAAGGGCCCCCTGGCCGTCACCCCTGTCTTCGTGCAGGACAACAAACGCGTCGCCGCACTGATCACAGTGATCTGCCTGGCCCTGCTGCTGTTCTGCCTGATCGAACGCCAGGTCCGCCGAGCCCTCGGCGGCGACCAGAAGATGCAGGGGCTCTACCCCGGCAACCAGAGGGTGCGGCCCACCGGCCGGATGATCCTCTACCACCTGTCCGACCTGCGGCTACGGGTCGGCAGCGCCACCGACCCACCCGTCATCGCCATCACCCGGGGCATCCAGCTCCACCTCCTCGACCTCCTCGGCCTGGAACCCACACATCCCCGCTGGCCAGAGACCTGAACGAACTACCCGCGAAGTACAGAGCTAGACAGGGAGCCGGGCCGTGCCCGGCTTGAGGCGGCCTACGCGCCCGTGGCGCCGTCGATCGCCTCGCGGAGGAAGTCGGCGTGGCCGTTGTGGCGGGCGTACTCGTGGACGAGGTGGAGCATGACCAGGCGCAGCGAGGCCTCCTCCTGCCAGCTCGGCACGTACGCCTTCACGTCCAGGGACTCGGCGGCCGACTCGATCCGGCGGGCGTGCGCGACCTCGTCCTGCCAGGCGGTGAAGGCCTCGGTGCGGCTGGAGCCGGAGGCGTCGTAGGCGGCCTGGAAGTCGTGGGTGTCCGACCACAGGTGCGGGAGGTCCTCGCCGCCCAGGACGCGGCGGAACCAGTGCCGCTCGACCTCGGCCATGTGCCGGACCAGGCCCAGCAGGGACAGCGTGGACGGGGGCATCGAGCTCCGGCGCAACTGCTCGTCGGTGAGGCCCTCGCACTTCCAGGCGAGGGTGGCCCGGTGGTAGTCGAGAAAGGCCCGGAGGGTTTCGCGCTCGTTGCCGGTCAGGGGCGGGCTGATGCGTTCCATGCGGGCGATCTTGCCCGTTGATCCCGGGCCCGGGAACCCCGTCGGGGAGGCGGACCGCATGAGCCCGCACACAGGCGGGGCGCGGAGGTCAGGCCGTGCCGGTGGCCGTCCAGGTGTACGGCACCGTCACGCCCAGGACCCCGAAGCCCAGCCGTTCCAGGATCGGGCGGCTGTCGTCCGACGCGTCCACCTGGAGATACGGGATACCGCGCTCCGCCGCCAGGCGGGCGCGGTGGGCCACCAGCACGCGGTAGATGCCGCGACCGCGCCACTGCGCGATCGTGCCGCCGCCCCACAGGCCCGCGAAGGCCGATCCCGGCCGCATCTCCATCCGGGCCGCGCTCACCGGGGTGTCGCCGGCCATCGCCAGCACCGCGGCGATGCACTCCGGCTTGTTCCGCAGCTGGTCGAGCAGGTGGTCCCGGATCCGCGGCCGCTCGGTTCCGAAGGCCCCCGCGTGGACCTCCATCATCAGGTCGACCCCGGCCTCGTCCGTCACCACCCGCAGCGTGATCCCCTCCGGCGGCTCCACCGGCAGCTGTGCGAGTTCGGCGACCCGCCCCGCCATCAGGGTCTCCGGCGGCTCCGGTACGAAGCCGGCCGCCCGCAGCCGTTCCCCGAGATCCGCCGGCCCGTCGTAGCCGTACGTCTTCCACTCGAACTCGGGACATCCGCGTTCCGCGAAGAACGCCACCTGCGCGGCGATCTCCGCATCCGCGTTCTCCTCGTCGAGGTCCGACCAGAGCACGCCGTTCCACCCGAGCCCGGGCACGCTCTGCCGTACGACCCGGCCCGCCCGCTCCACGCGAGCCTGCGCGCTGTCCGGCTGCGCCCCCTTGCGCTCCTCGGCGTCGTAGCGGGCGCGTACCTTCAGAAGTTCATCAAGATCCATCGTCATCAGCCCCAGCTGACCAGTTCCCGACCGCCCGGCACAACTGCATTAGCCTCACCCCGTGAACGACGACTCCACCATTTACACCGGCAAGGCCACCCCCGATGCCGCCGCCGACCGAGGCTGGCTGCTGGGCCACTTCAAGGACCCCGCCGATCCCCGTCACAGCGAGGACGTGGAGATCAAATGGGGCGTCCACCCGAAGGGCGACGAACGGGAGCGGTGGGCGACCGCCGAGAAGCGCACCGCACTGCTGGTGCTGATCAGCGGACGCTTCCGGCTGGAGTTCCCGGAGCGGACCGTCGTCCTCGCCGAGCAGGGGGACTACGTGCTCTGGGGCCGCGGCGTCGACCACTCCTGGTACGCGGAGGAGGACGCGGTGGTCCTCACCGTTCGCTGGCCGTCGATCCCCGGCTACCGGGTGGACGATCCCGACGAACTGGCGGCCGTCCACTAGGCCGTCCCCGTGAGCGAGGTCGCGCACCTTCCCGGGCGCCCTGTGACGATGCACACGAAAGGGGCCAACGATCACGAAACGCTGAGATCGTGTAGGTGTAGACCATCTGGGCCGAATCCCCGGGGCGATCCCCCGGGCGGTCGGCCGTGTCTGCACGAGTTCATGCGTTCTTTGCGGCGGGCCGCCTCCCGGTGAAGACCCGAACCATCAGGGAGCACGTCCGTTGGCAGTAATCGCACGCTGGTGCATGCGCCACCGTCTCCTCACCGTCCTGATCTGGCTGCTCGCGCTCGGTGGGACCGCGGTGGCCGCAGGCACCGCCGGAGCGGCGTTCTCCAACGACTACGAGGTCGCCGGCACCGAATCCGGGAAGGCGAACGACCTCCTCCGCGAGGGCTTCCACGGCCAGGGCGGCGACAGCGACACCATCGTGTGGCGGGCCCCGGACCATCAGAGCGCGCGCACCCCGGACATCGAACAGCGCATGGCCCGGGCACTCGACGCCGTCGCCGCACTCCCGGGTGTCGGATCCGTCGCCGGACCCTACGGCCCGGGCCCCGAGAGCGCCGCACGGATCAGCCCCGACGGGCGCACCGCCTATGCCGTGGTGACCTTCGACCAGCAGGCGGACTCCGTACCCAAGGCCCAGGCCAGGGCTGTCGTCGACGCGGTGAAGAACCCCGCCACCGAGGCCGGCGGCCTGCAGGTCGAACTGGGCGGACGCGCCATCCAGCTCACCGAGGCCCCCACCGCACACCTCGCCGAGGTCATCGGCGTGGCCGTCGCGGCCCTGGTCCTCTTCCTCGCCTTCGGCTCGCTCGCCGCGAGCCTGCTGCCCATCGCGACCGCCCTGGTCAGTGTGGGCACCGCCTATTTCGGCATCACCCTCCTCGGGCACGCGATGCCCGTCGCCGACTTCGCGCCGATGCTCGGCACCCTCGTCGGCCTCGGCGTCGGCATCGACTACGCCCTCTTCATCGTCACCCGGCACCGCAAGGGCCTCACGCGCGGCCTCCCCGTCGAGGAGGCGGCCGAGAACGCCGTCGCCACCACCGGCCGGGCCGTCGTCTTCGCCGGGGCCACCGTCTGCATCGCCCTGCTCGGCATGCTCGTACTGAGGCTCAACTTCCTCAACGGGGTCGCGATAGCGGCCTCCGTGACGGTCGTCCTGACGGTCGCGGCCTCGGTCACCCTGCTGCCCGCCCTCCTCTCGTACATAGGCACGCGCGCCCTCTCTGGCCGCGAGCGCCGCAAACTCGCCGCCGAGGGCCCGCGGCCCGCACAGACCTCCGGATTCGCCGCCCGCTGGTCCGTCTTCGTGGAACGCCACCCCAAGCTGCTCGGCCTCGTCGCCACCGCGGTCATGCTGGTGCTGGCCCTGCCCACCCTCTCCCTCCACCTGGGCACCTCCGACCAGGGCAACAACCCGGCCACCTCCACCACCCGCAAGGCCTACGACCTGCTGGCGGACGGGTTCGGGCCCGGCACGAACGGCCCGCTCACCGTCGTCGCCCGGCTGGACGGCGCCGGCGACCGGCTCGCCGTTGACCACCTGGCGGAGGCGCTCCGTACGACGAAGGGCGTCGCCGCCACCGGCCCCGCCGTCCTCAACCGCAGCGGGGACACCGCCGTCCTGACCGTCGTACCGGACTCCGCCCCCCAGTCCCGGGCCACGAGCGACCTCGTCGACACCCTCCGCCAGGACGTCATCCCGCGCGCCGCACACGGCAACTCCATGGAGGTCCACGTCGGCGGTGTGACCGCCGCCTACGACGACTTCGCCGAGGTCATCATCGGCAAGCTGCCGCTCTTCGTCGGCGTGGTCATCGCCCTCGGCTGCGTGCTCCTGCTGCTGGCCTTCCGCTCCATCGGCATCCCGGTGAAGGCGGCGGCCATGAACGTCGCCGCCGTCGCCTCCTCCTTCGGCGTCGTGGTCGCGATCTTCCAGTGGGGCTGGGGGAGCGAACCGCTGGGTCTGGGCAGCGCCGGCCCCATCGAACCCTTCCTCCCCGTGATCATGGTGTCCGTCCTCTTCGGACTCTCGATGGACTACCAGGTCTTCCTCGTCAGCCGGATGTACGAGGAGTGGTTGGAGACCGGCGACAACCGGCGGGCCGTTCGCGTGGGCCTCGCCGAGACCAGCCGGGTCATCAACTCGGCGGCCGTGATCATGATCTCCGTCTTCCTCGCCTTCGTCCTCAGCGGCGACCGGATCATCGCGATGTTCGGCATCGCGCTCGCCGCGGCCGTGGCCCTCGACGCCTTCGTGCTGCGCACGCTCCTCGTCCCGGCCCTCATGCACATGCTCGGCGGCGCCAACTGGTGGCTGCCCGCCTGGCTCGACCGGCGGCTGCCCAGGATCAGCATCGAGCCCCCCGAACACCGCCCGCGTGCGAAACTTCCGGCACAGCGGACCGCCGCGGTCCCCGCCACGAGCGAGGACGGCGCCGAGCCCGCCACCACCTCCAGGTGATCCGGCCACCCGCCGCCCGAGACCCAAGGAAGACCGAGCATGTTCTCGATAGACCTCGCCGACGACGCCCAGCTGTTCCCGCTGGAGGCCCGGCACGCCGAGGAGTTCTTCGCCCACATCGAACGCGGACGCGAGTTCATCGGCCAGTACGTCGGCTTCCCGGACCGGTCGCCCGACCTCGACTCCGCCAGGGCCTTCCTGGCCAAGTACGCGGTGAAGGCCGGGGAGGACGGCGCCCGGTTCTTCGGCATCCGGCTCGACGGCACCCTCGTGGGCGGGGTCCTCTTCCCGGCCTTCGACGCGGACGGCGGCAACTGTGAGATCGGCTGCTGGCTGGAGCCCGCCGCGGCCGGCCGGGGCCTGGTGACCAAGGCGTGCCAGGTCCTCATCGACTACGCCTTCGGCGAGCGCGGCATGCACCGCGTCGAGTGGCACGCCGCCACCGGCAACAAGAAGAGCCTCGCCGTGGCCGAGCGCCTCGGCATGACCCGCGAGGGCGTCATGCGGCAGAACTACCTGCACCGCGGCGTCCGCCAGGACACCGAGGTCTGGTCGCTCCTCGCCCACGAGTGGTCCGCGGCCCGCTCTGCCTAGACCGGATCGACCGGGTGCCGGCCCGGGCCCCGCCGACCGTGGGGCCCGTCGTGGCCACGACCAGCGGATTCTCAGAAAACTCTCAGACAGGGCGCCTACGGTGCCCCGCATGGACACCACGAAGACCCCCGCCGCGAACGCCACCGAGGCGGACGCCCCGGTCGACCTCGAAAAGACCGAGGTCACCCAGCCCGCCGAAGCCGACTCCGTACCCGCCGACGCGGCCCCGGAGGACGAGGCCTTCGCCGACGACGGGGACGAGGACGAGGCCGAGGTCGGGCAGCCGGGCCACGTCGGGTCCGCGGCCTTCGCGATCATCGCCGCGGGGCTGGGCGTCGTCGCCCTCAGCGGCAGCTGGGTCGCCGGCATCGTGTCCGAGCGCGCGAGCATCGCCGCCCGGCTCGAGCTGAGCCAGGCCGCCGACGCCAACGCGCAGATCGCCGCCCAGTTCGTCGACCCGTGGCACACCACCGCGATGGTGAACGGCGTCTTCTCCGCCCTCGCCCTGATCATCGCCACCTTCGTGCTGGCCCTCCCCGCCTTCAGCACCCCCGAGCGCATCCTCCCCACCTGGGTGCGGTCCGTCTCCTGGGCGGGCATCGGACTGGGCGCCCTCGGCGTACTCCTCTTCGTCCTCATGTACTTCGACCTCCTCCTCGCCATCCCGAAGGCGGCGGGCTAGGTACTGCCTTAGGTGAACTCGGCCTGGTCCGGGCGGCTCCACGCCCGGACTAAGGCCCCCTGCCCCCGGCAGATGCGGCATGCGACCGATGTGCCGGCACCCCCTGGGACGCGAATCTTGGATCACACCGAACGAGGTGTCCGAGAAACGCCACCAGGGAGTACGAGATGTTCGAGTACGAGATCGCCGCCACCGTCCGCACCGCCGACCTCCTCCGCGAGGCCGCCGCGTACCGCACGGTCCGGGAGGCCCGGAAGGCGCGCCGCGCCTCCTTGCGAAGCCTTGAACCGCGAGGGCCGGTGAGAGCACTCCGCAGCCGCCTCGCCCGCACCGCGGGCCATGCGCCCCGCACCGTGTGAACCGATGCGTGATGAGAAGCGCACCGATATCGAGTGCCGCCGCGCCGGACGGCTGTGCGATGCTCGGCGACGTGGAGACCAGATCTGTCAGCCCGGTGTTCGTCGGCCGAGCCGACGAACTGGCCGTACTCACCGGCGCACTGACCCGCGCCGCCGACCAGGAGCCGCAGGCGATGCTCATCGGCGGTGAGGCGGGGGTCGGAAAGACCCGCCTCACCGAGGAGTTCATCTGCGCGGCAGAACGCCGCGGCGCCGTCGTCGCCGTCGGAGGCTGTGTGGAGATCGGGGCGGAGGGACTTCCCTTCGCCCCCTTCTCGACGGCCCTGCGCGCCCTGCACCGCATGCTCCCCGAGGAACTGGCCGCCGCCACCGCCGGCCAGGAGGACGAACTCGCCCGCATCCTCCCCGAACTCGGCGACACCCCGCGCGGCCCGCACGACGAGGAGAGCACCGCCCGGCTCTTCGAACTGACGGCCCGGATGCTGGAGCGGCTCGCCGCCGAACGCACCGTCGTCCTCGTCCTGGAGGACCTGCACTGGGCGGACACCTCCACGCGGCACCTGCTCTCCTACCTCTTCCGCACCCTCGGCAGCGGCCGGCTCGTCCTCGTGGCCACCTACCGTGCGGACGACGTCCACCGCCGCCACCCGCTGCGCCCCCTCCTCGCCGAACTCGACCGGCTCCGCACGGTCCATCGCATCGAACTGGCCCGTTTCAACCGGGCGGAGGTGCGCCGCCAGCTCGCCGGCATCCTCGCCGCGCAGCCCGACGAGGACTTCGTCGACTCCGTCTTCGACCGGTCCGACGGCAACGCCTTCTTCGTCGAGGAACTCGTCGCCTCCCGGGAGAGCGGCTGCGTCACCGGACTCACCGAATCCCTGCGCGACCTGCTCCTCGTCCGCGTCGAGGTCCTGCCCGACGAGACCCAGCGCCTGGTCCGGATCGTCGCCGAAGGCGGCTCCACCGTGGAGTACCCGCTGCTGCGCGCCGTCGCCGGGCTCACCGAGGACGAGCTGATCGAAGCACTGAGGGCAGCGGTCGGGGCCAACATCCTGCTCGCCACCCCCGACGGCGACGGCTACCGGTTCCGGCACTCGCTGGTCCGCGAGGCCGTCAGCGACGACCTGCTGCCCGGCGAGCGGGCCCGGGTCAACCGCCGCTATGCCGAGGCCATGGAGGCCGACGAGTCGCTGATCCGCTCCGGGGAGCGGGTCATCCGGCTGGCCAGCTACTGGTACCAGGCGAACGACCCAGCCAAGGCACTGCCCGCCGTACTGGCCGCTTCCGTGGCGGCCCGCCGCCGGCACGCCTACTCCGAGCAGCTGCGCCTGCTGGAGCGGGCCATGGACCTGTGGGACAGCGCTCCGGAAGAGGTCCGAGAGGCGCTCCGCCCGGCGGACTACACCGAGGTGTACCCGCCGTGCGGCTGCGGCGACACGGCCGCCACCCCGCTCCAGCGGATCGACCTGCTGGCCGAGGCCACCGTCGCGGCACGCTACGGCGGAGAGCGCGAACGCGCCCTGAAGATCACGAAGACGGCGCTGCGCCTGCTGGAGGAGGAGCGCGACTCGCTGCGGGCCGCGTGGTTCTGGACCGAGCGCTCCCGGCTGGTCGCCAGCCTCGGCCGCGGCGACGGCTGGGAGGAGATCGCCAAGGCGCAGGACCTCGTCCGGGGGCTGCCCCCGTCCCAGGTGCACGCCGAGGTCCTGGTCCGGGCCGCGAGCTGGGGCATGCTCCACCAGCCGGGCCCCGACAACCTCGCCGCCGCCGAACGCGCCGTCGAGTACGCGCGGATGCTCGGCGCCGAGGACACCGAGCTCAATGCCCGGATCACCGTCGGCTGCCTGCTCACCGACTCCGGTGACGGCGCGTCCGGACTCGCCGAGCTGTACGCGGTAAAGGAACGGGCCACGAAGCTCGGTCTCGCCAAGCTGGCAGGGCGCGCGCATGTCAATCTCACCTCTCAGTTGGAAAGCATGGGCCGGTCCCGCGAAGCCGTGGAACTGGCCGAACAAGGGGCCGAACTGGTAAGGAAATCCCGGCTGTTGGACAGCGAGGCCTGGGTCTGCGGAAACATGGCCGAGAGCCTCTACAGCCTCGGCCGCTGGGACGAGGCCACCGAGGCGGCCCGGCGCGCCCTGCTCGTCGGGCAGAGCGCGGCCCCGCGCGGCTCCGGCTCCGCGCGGCTTGCCTATCTGGCCCTGGCCCGTGGCGAGTTGACCGAGGCGGCCCACCAGCTTGCCGCCGCCCACGCCCATTTCGGCACCCACGACGTCCAGCCCCAGCACCGGATACCGCTCTACCGCCTCGCGATCGGGCTCGCCGCGGGGGAGGGCCGGATCGCCGACGTGCGCGCCGAGACGGCCGCCGCCATCGCCTACGGGTTCCGGCTCGGCCAGCACCGCTACGCCTGGCCGCTGCTGCTCGCGTCCGCCTCTGCCGAGGCGGACGCCCGCGGCCTCCCGGCCGCCGGCGCCGGCCGGGACTGCGCCCTGGTCGTGCTGCGCACCGCCGCCCGCTCCCTCGCCACCCCGGTCCCGCTGTGGACCGCCCACGCCGAGTACGTCCGGGTCGAGCTGCTCCGGGCCGAGGCTCGGGACACCCCCGCCGACTGGACCGCCGTCGAGGAGGCCGTCCGCCCGCTGGAGCGCCCGTACCTGCTGGCCCGGGCCCGCCACCGGCTCGCCGAGGCGCTGCTGGCCGCCGGCGGCGAACGGGAGCCCGCGGCCGCACTGCTCCGCGAGGCCTACGCCACCGCCGAGCGGATCGCTGCACGCCGGCTGCGCGAGGACCTGGCCCTGCTCGCCCAGCGCGCCCGGCTCCCGCTGACCGACGCCGACGCACCCGCCGCTCCTCCCGCACCGCAGACCGATCCGGCCGAGGCCCTCGGCCTGACCAGCCGCGAGCGGGACGTACTGCGTCTGGTGGCGGCCGGCAGCACCAACCGCAAGATCGCCGAGGAGCTCTTCATCTCCCCGAAGACGGCGAGCGTGCACGTCTCGAACATCCTGGCGAAACTGGGCGTCGCCAGCCGCGGCGAGGCGGCCGCCCTCGCCCACCGGCTACGGCTCTTCGCCCCGCCCGTCCCGGTCAGCTCCCGTCCGGAGGCTGCTCGGCAAGGCGTATGAGCACTCTGCCGGAGTCGAGGTCTATCGGCCCCCGTCCCGGATCGTTGTCATTGACATCGGTCCGGGACAGCTCCAGCCGCTTCTTCTCCTCGTTCGTGTGCTTGCGCCCCGGGTTGAACAGCTCCTCGATCATGTTGAACACCGTGCCCCCCGCCCCTGTAATCCCCTTCCGGGGACGTGCTGGTCACCGCACCGTCAGTGTCAGGATCCTGTCGTCGCCCGCCTCCGGCGACCCGCGGCCGTCCGTCTCGCTCGTGACCAGCAGCAACCGGTCCCCGCCGAGAGCCACCACCGTCCGCAGCCGGCCGTACTGTCCCTCCAGGAAGGCCTCGGGCTCCGCCACCGGCTCCGTGCCGGCCAGCGGTATGCGCCACAGCCGGCTGCCCTTCAGCCCGGCCATCCACACCGAACCCTCCGCCCAGGCGATCCCGCTCGGCGAGGCCTCGTCGGTCTTCCACACGGCCACCGGATCCCGGAAGCCGGGCTTGCCCGCCTTCCCCTCGGCCTCGGGCCAGCCGTAATTCGCTCCGGGCTCGATCAGATTCAGCTCGTCCCAGGCGTTCTGGCCGAACTCGGCCGCCCACAGCCGTTTGTCCTTGTCCCAGGCGAGGCCCTGCACATTGCGGTGCCCGTAGGAGTAGACGACCGAATCCGCCTCCGGGTTGCCGTGCACCGGATCCCCGTCCGGGGTCATCCGCAGGATCTTGCCGCCCAGGGACTTCTTGTCCTGCGCGAGCCCCTTGTCGCCGGTCTCTCCGGTCCCCGCATAGAGCATCTTGTCCGGGCCGAAGGCGATCCGGCCGCCGTTGTGCACGAGGCCCTTGGGGATGCCCCGGAACACGGTGTCCGGTGCGCCCAGTTGCTGTCCGGCCGCTCTGTGCTCGTCGTACCGCAGCCGGGCGATGCGGTTGTCGGACTCGGTCGTGAAGTACACGTACACCAGCCGGTCCGAAGCGAAGGAGGGCGACAGCGCGAGGCCCATCAGCCCGCCCTCCCCGCCCGGGGCCACCCCAGGCACCTCACCGATCTGCGTCACCGTGCCCGAGCCCACCGCGACCCTGCTGATCGTCCCCTTGTCCCGCGAAGCGACCAGCAGGTCCCCGCCCGGCAGCTCGGCCACGCCCCACGGCGACTCCAGGCCCTTGGCCACCTCGCCGGTGACCGTCACCGCGCCCTTCGCCGGCGGCCCGGTGGCCTCCGGTGTGGCGGACGCGCTCCCCGACGGGCCCGCGGACCCGGCGCCGGCCGCGGCCGCGCCCGGTGGAGAGCTCCCCCGCACCGCCCCGGGGGCACCGGCCGGCGAGCATCCCGCCGCCAGCAGAGCACCGCACCCCGCCAGTGCCACCGCCGCCAGCGCGCCCCGGCGCCGCCCGCCCGGTGCCTCGTACCCCACCTGCCCGGGAGAACTTCCGTATCGCATCGCCCTGCTCCCTTCCGGTCCTCCGGTCGTGCCCTTCACCCATCTCAACAGCTGCGACGGTCCCCGAAGTTCCACCACTCGTACACTCGATCGAGTGGTTGTCGGTCAGTCCCAGGCTCCCACCTCGACCGGCAGCGCCGCGATCTCGGCCAGGTCCCCGGCCGAGAGCCGCACCTCCGCCGCCCGCGCGTTCTCCGCCGCCCAGTGCGCCCGGTCGGCCCCCGGCACCGGCACCACCTGCGGCCCCTGCGCCAGCACCCACGCCAGGGCCACCTGCGCCGCCGTGACCTCCGCCCCGTGCCGCCGCGCCACCCGCCGCAGCCCCGCCACGAGGACCTGGTTCGACGCCATCGCCTCCGCCGTGAACCGCGGATGCCGGGCCCGCACGTCCTGCGGCTCGAAGCCCTCACCCGGTGTGAGCGTCCCGGTGAGGAACCCGCTGCCCAGTGGCATCGCCGCCAGGAAGCCCACCCCCCGCGCCGCGCACCACGGCAGCAGCTGCCACGCCGCCTCCGGTGACCACACCGACAGCTCCGCCTGCACCGCGCTCACCGGGAACACCTGCTGCAGCCGCTCCAGGTGCCGCAGCGTCGTCCGGTACCCCCGGTCCCCGCTGCGCCCCGCCCCCGGCCCGGCCCCGGCGCCCAGCGCGCAGAAGCCGAGGGCGCGCACCTTCCCCGCGCCCACCAGCTCCGCCATGGCACCCCAGGTCTCCTCCACGGGCACCTCCGGATCCACCCGGTGCAGCTGGTAGAGGTCTATGACATCGGTCCGCAGCCGCCGCAGCGAGGCGTCGCAGGCCCGCCGCAGATAGCCGGGGCGCCCGTCGGCGACCACGTGCTGGTCGCCCGCCCGCAGACCCACCTTGGCCGAGACGAACGCCTCGGACCGCCGCTCCCGCAGTACCCGCCCCAGCAGCAGCTCATTGGTGAACGGCCCGTACACGTCGGCCGTGTCCAGCAGGTTCGCCCCCAGGTCCAGCGCCGCGTGCACGGCCGCCAGCGACTCCTGACCCCGCCGCCGCGAAGGCGCGTACGCCCAGCTCATCGGCATACAGCCGAGGCCGACGGCGCCCACGGTCAGTGCCCCCGCCCCGATCGACCTGCGCTCCACCGCTGCGTCCCCCTCCCGCTCCGGCCACCAAACTAACGGCTTGATCAAGACGGCTTGGCATCAACACCGTTGCGTTAGGGATCTTGAGTCGTTGGCAACCCCCGCATGAGTAGCAGGAACGGGACTCCTGGTAGATCAACTTGTGCTGAAGCAAGGTGATCGTCGAGTCCAGGAGTCCCGTTGCGGGAGAAGTCTGTCATCACGCGCACGATCGAGGTCGCTGGGGGTGTGTTCGCGCCGGGGCAGCTGGGTGAGCTGACGCAGACGGTGGACTTCGAACTGGTGGACGCGGTGCTTGAGGAGACCGGCACGGTCGAGCGGCGACTGCGGCTGCTGCCCTCGCGGGTGGTGGTGTACTTCGTCCTCGCGCTCGCACTGTTCGAGAACTGCTCCTACCGGGCGGTGTGGGGCAAACTGACCGCCTCGCTGACGAGTCTGGCCCTGGCCGTCCCGGCGGCTTCCTCGCTGTCGCGGGCGAGGCGGCGGATAGGGGCCGCCCCGCTACGGCGGCTGTTCGAGATCCTGGCCGGGCCCCTCGCTGTCCGCGGGCAGTCGGGCACGTTCTGGCGGGGCCTGCGGTGCGTGGCCGTCGACGGCACTCTCCTCCATGTCCCGGACGAGAAGACGCTCACCTGGAAGTACCCGAAACGGGCCGGTGACACGCTGGAGTTCGGCTACCCGCTGCTGCGGCTCGTCGTCCTGGTCGAGTGTGGCACCCGCGCCCTGCTCGCCGCCACCTTCGGACCCGAGAGTGACGGTGAACTCACCTACGCGAACCGCCTGTTGGGCGCTCTTGACGACACGATGCTCCTGCTGGCCGACGCCGGCTTCGATGCGGTGGAATTCCTCCGTGACATCCAGGGCAGCGGGGCACGATTCCTGATCCGCTCTTCCGCCCGACGCATCCCCACCCCCGCCGAGCACCTGGCCGACGGCTCCTACCTGGCCCGGATCGGCTACGGCGTCATTCCCGTCCTGATCACCGTCCGCGTCATCGAGGCCCACCTCACAGTCCGCCTGGACGACGGCACTGTCCGCCACGAGCAGTGGCGCCTGCTCACCAGCCTCCTCGACCCCGTCCGCTACCCCGCCGATGAAGTGGCCGAGCTCTATCACCGCAGGTGGCAGGTGGAAACCACCTACTTCTCGATCAAGGCGACCATCCTGGAGGGCCGCGTCCTGCGCTCGCGCACCCAGCCCGGCCTCGACCAGGAGGTCTACGCCCTGCTCACGACCTACCAGGCCCTCCTCCGCGCCGCCGCCGACGGCATCGAGACCCGCCCCGACCTCACCATGAGCCGGATCAGCTTCACCGTCCTGATCCGCACCGCCGGTGACACCGTCATCAGCGCGACCGGAATCCTGCCCCCACTCGGCCCTGTCGACCGAGTCGGCGTGATCGGTCAGGCCGTCCTCGAAGCCCCGCTGCCGTCCCAACACAGGCAACGCATCAAAGCCCGCACCCGCAAGAACCCCACCAGCAAGTACGGCCCGAACGCCGGACAACAGCCCGTGACCAGCCAGAACTACAGCATCCAGACCACTATCACGTTCTTCGAGCACGGCCTCAACAGCCGCTCACGGCGCTAAAGCAACGGTGTTGGGCTTGGCATAGCCTCGTGATCATGACTGCTACGCCCCAGGACGTCTGGCTCCCGTTCCCCGCCGAGGAGGTCGCCGGACTCCCCGATTCCTTCCGGTACCGCGTGTGGGACGGCGAGGACGCCTTCCCGGCCGACCCGGCCGACTGCGTCTTCTACGTGGCCCCCTACATGAAGCCCGCCGAGGTCACCGTGCGGCCGCTCGCCGCGATGACCGCGGTCCGGGTCGTCCAGACCCTGACCGCCGGCATCGACGACGTGCGGGGCCGCCTCGGAGACCTGCGCCCCGGCGTACGGCTGTGCAACGCCGCCGGGGTCCACACGGCCAGCACCGCCGAACTCGCCCTCGCCCTGACCCTCGCCTCCCTGCGCGGCATCCCGGGCATGGTGCGCGGCCAGGACCGCGAGGAGTGGCGCTCCGGCTTCTACGACGCACTTGCGGACAAGAACGTTCTGATCATCGGCTACGGATCGATCGGCTCGGCCATCGAGGACCGGCTCGTGCCCTTCGAATGCGGGCGGATCGCGCGCGTGGCCCGTAGGGCACGGAGCACCGGGCGCGGGCCCGTGCACGCCCTCGCCGATCTGCCCGGCCTGCTGCCGCAGGCCGACGTGGTGATCCTCGTGACACCGCTGACGGACGCCACCCGGGGCCTGGCCGGCGCCGACTTCCTGAGCCGCATGAAGGACGGCGCCCTACTGGTGAACGTGTCCCGCGGCCCCGTCGTCGACACCAAGTCCCTGCTGGCGGAGGCCGAGTCGGGCCGGCTGTGCGCGGCGCTCGACGTCACCGACCCGGAACCGCTGCCCGCCGGCCACCCGCTCTGGCACGCTCCGAACGTCCTGATCACGCCTCATGTGGGCGGCAGCAGCACCGCGTTCGAGCCACGCGCCAAGCGTCTGCTGGCGCGCCAGCTCGGCCTGTTCGCCGCCGGCGAGCCCCTGGAGCACACGGTGCTGGTCACCGAGTGACGCACGTTGCGCACGCTCCGCATTCACCCGGACGCGCACAGTGGACATCCCTCCCCGATCGGTAACGGAGAGTAGAGGAACTATGTCCCTGAGTAACGAAAGTGGTGTATCGTCCGGAACAAGGGGCTGCGCCGCGAACGTCTGGCGCTGGGGAGTGATCGGACACTTTGGGGGGCGACGGGCGATGCACGGCCAATGGACGAAGGATCCGATGCGGCACAGCCGCCGGAGGCGACGCTGCCGAGACTGGGCTGCACCGGAACCAGCCAGCGAGGGGGACCGGTGAGTGCCCCGGGGGCGGCGCTCCTGAACCGTCCGTCCGTCTCGGGCGGAGGCAGGGGCCTGGCGATGCAGCTGCTCCTCGCGGTGGTCAGCGGCGGGTACGCCGTCGGCGCCGCCCTCAACTGGGGCTCGGAGGAAGTCGCCGAGATCATGGGCGACTTCGGACTGAGCGCAGCGGGCCTGCTCGCCGCTGTCTCCTGCTACTCGTACGCGCGTGCCATCGACAGCCGCGAACGCCCCGCCTGGCTGCTCTTCGCCTTCTCCTCCCTCATGGGTGCCGGCGGCAACGCGGTCTGGGGCTGGTACGAGGTGGTCCTCGGTGAACCCGTCCCGAAGCCCTCGCTGGCCGACTTCGCCTTCCTCTGCTTCGCCCCGCCCGCCATCGTGGGCCTGCTCGTCCTCGCCAAACGGCCCGTCACCCGCGCCGGCTGGGTGTGCCTCGGGCTCGACTCCTGGCTCATCGGCGGCTCCCTGCTCACCCTGTCCTGGAGCCTGGCCCTGGCCCACGCGGCGCGGACCGCCCAGTCCGGCGCCCCGGGCAGCGTCCCGCGCGCCGCGCTCTCCCTCGCCTACCCGCTCCTGGACATCGCGCTCGTCTCGATGGTCCTGGTCCTGCACTTCCGGCGGAGCGAGACCAACCGCTCCGCCGTCAACACCGCCATCGCGGCACTGGCCCTGACCGTGCTCAGCGACGCGCTGTTCACCTCGCCCCTGCTGAGCGCCGAGTACCAGTCCGGACAGCTGCTCGACGCCGGCTGGTTCGCCGGCTCGCTGCTGCTCGCGTACGCACCCTGGGGCGCCCGACGCCTCCACCCGGGCCCGGAGCCGGCCGGGCACCCGCGCGGGGACCGGCCGCACAGCCGCCCGATCACCGGCTCCCTGCCCGCCCTCACCCCGTACCTCGCAGCCGCCGTGTGCACCCTCGGCATCCTCTACAACGTCGTGGACGGCCGGAAGGTCGACCGGATGGTCGTCTTCACCGGCTGCACGGTCGTGCTCGCCCTCGTCATCCGGCAGGGCATCATGCTCCTCGACAACATCGCGCTCACCCAGGAACTGGCCCAGAAGGAGAACCACTTCCGCTCCCTGGTCCAGGGCTCCAGCGACGTCATCATGATCGCCGCGCCCACCGGGACCCTGCGCTACGTCAGCCCCGCCGCTGCCGGGGTCTACGGCCGCGAGGCCGAGGAGCTGGTCGGCACCGAGCTCGCCACCCTCATCCATCCGGACGACCTCGGCCGGGTGGTCCACGAGGTACGCCGCTTCCTCGCCGCACCGCCGACCGAGGAGCCCACCACCCGCATCGAGTGCCGCTTCAAGTCGGGCGGCGGCGAATGGCTCAACGTGGAGTCCACCGTCAACCGCCACCAGGGCGGTCTCATCCTCAACAGCCGGGACGTCACCGAGCGGGTCCGGCTCCAGGCCCAGCTCCAGCACAGCGCCGAGCACGATCCGCTGACGGACCTGCCCAACCGCGCCCTCTTCACCCGGCGGGTGCGCCAGGCCCTGACCGGCCGGCGGGCGGGGGACCACAGCACCGCCGTGCTCTTCATCGACCTCGACGGTTTCAAAGCGGTCAACGACACCATCGGCCACCAGGCCGGCGACGAGCTGCTCATCGAGGCCGCGCGCAGGCTCCAGGACTCGGTCCGGGCCGGGGACACCGCGGCCCGCCTCGGCGGCGACGAGTTCGCCGCGCTGATCCTGGGCGACGGGAACCGTGACCGCAGTGCCCGTGAGTACCAGGTGCGCGAGATCGCCGACCGGCTGCGCACCACGCTCTCCCAGTCGTACCGGATCGGCGGCAGCGAGGTGCGCGTCGCCGCCAGCATCGGCGTGGCCTTCGCCGACCCCGGCATCACCCCTTCGGACCTGATGCGCAACGCGGATCTCGCGATGTACCGGGCCAAGGCGGCCGGCAAGGACCGCGTCGAGATGTACGCCCCCCAGATGCAGGCCGAGGTCGTACGGAAGGCCGAGCTGGCGGGCCGGCTGCGGACCGCACTCCACGAGGGGGAGTTCGCCCTGCTGCACCAGCCCGTGGTCTCGCTGGCCACCGGCGAGGTGGCGGCCGTCGCCGCGCAGGCCCGCTGGCGTTCCGCGCAGGGCATCCTCTTCACGCCGGCCGAGTTCCTCCGGGCCGCCGAGTACAGCGAGGGCGGCGCGGGAGGTGCGGGAGGCCCCGGCGGTGCGGGCCCGGACGCCTCGCGCACCGCCGAGCTGGGGCGCTGGCTGCTGGAGGAGGCCGTGGAGCAGGCCGCCGACCGGCACCGGGCCGGGCACGACGTACCGGTGGCCGTGCGGATGACCGCCCAGCGGCTCCTGGACCGCGCCATGCCGCTCCGCTCCGTGGAGGCCCTGCTGACCCGGCACGGCCTGCCCTCCGGGTCCCTGGTGCTCGAGCTCGCCGTATCCGACCCCAGAGTGCCCTTCGACGACCTGGAGCGCCGCCTGACTGCCTTGCATCGGCTGGGGGTGGGTATCTCCCTGGACGGCTTCGGCAGCGGCTACGCGGCCATCAGCGCCCTGCGCCGGCTTCCCGTGGACATGCTCAAGCTGGACCGGGGCCTGGTGGAGGGGGTGGTCGAGTCGGCTCGCCTGCACAAGATCACCGCCGGCCTCTTGCGGATCGCAAACGACCTGGGCATGCGCTCGGTGGCCGACGGGGTCGACCTCCCCGAGCAGGTGACGGCCCTGCGCGCGATGGGCTGCACGCACGGCCAGGGAATGGCCTTTTCCGGCCCCCTCGACGAGTACAGGCTGCGCCGTGCGCTGGTGCGCGGTACGTTCCCAGTACCGGGCGGAGCGGCCCAGCCGGCTCTGGCCGGCGGCTCCCCCGGGGGCTCGATGGCCATCCGCAGAGGCTCACATAATGAGACGCCCGTCCCACCTACTTGACATCACCCTCCCGCCAGAGGGAGGGTCAATGCCATGCGCACCCGAATTCTCGTACTTGGAAAGCGCGTCGGCTGAAGCAGGGACCTGCATGTCCCCGCTCAACACACCCGACGCGCTCCCCTCGCTTGCCTCCCGGCACGAGGGGTTTTTTGTTGCACTGGCACAGAGTCGAATCCGCGTAAAACCCTCAGCTTCGAGAAGAGAATGCCGATGACCGAGCAGGCCACCGGGGCCCACCATCCGCAGCCGCGGCCCCGTTCCGGCGGACATCAGTCCGCCGCAGTTGAGCACGTCACGGGTGCGCAGTCCCTCATCCGCTCTCTCGAAGAGGTGGGGTGCGACACCGTCTTCGGGATTCCGGGAGGTGCCATCCTCCCCGCGTACGACCCGATGATGGACTCCAAGAAGGTCCGTCACATCCTGGTTCGCCACGAGCAGGGGGCCGGCCACGCAGCCACCGGCTACGCGCAGGCCACCGGCAAGGTCGGCGTCTGTATGGCCACCTCCGGCCCGGGCGCCACCAACCTGGTCACCCCGATCGCAGACGCGCACATGGACTCCGTCCCGCTCGTCGCGATCACCGGCCAGGTCTCCTCCAAGGCGATCGGCACCGACGCCTTCCAGGAGGCGGACATCGTCGGCATCACCATGCCGATCACCAAGCACAACTTCCTGGTCACCAAGGCCGAGGACATCCCGCGGACCATCGCCGAGGCCTTCCACATCGCCTCCACCGGCCGCCCCGGCCCGGTCCTGGTCGACATCGCCAAGGACGCCCTGCAGGCGAAGACCACCTTCTCGTGGCCGCCCGCCCAGGACCTCCCCGGCTACCGGCCGGTCACCAAGCCGCACGCCAAGCAGATCCGCGAGGCCGCCAAGCTCATCTGCCAGGCCAAGCGCCCGGTGCTGTACGTCGGCGGCGGCGTCATGAAGTCCGGCGCGACCGCCGAGCTGAAGGTGCTCGCCGAGCTGACCGGCGTCCCGGTCTGCACCACCCTGATGGCGCTGGGCTCCTTCCCCGACAGCCACCCGCTGCACGTCGGCATGCCGGGCATGCACGGCAGCGTCACCGGCGTCACCGCACTGCAGAAGTCGGACCTGCTGATCGCGCTCGGCACCCGCTTCGACGACCGCGTCACCGGCAAGCTGGACAGCTTCGCCCCCTTCGCCAAGATCATCCACGCGGACATCGACCCGGCCGAGATCGGCAAGAACCGCGCGGTCGACGTTCCGATCGTCGGTGACGCCCGCGAGGTCATCGCCGACCTGATCCAGGCCGTCCAGGCCGAGCACACCGAGGGCAACACCGGGGACTACACCGCCTGGTGGAACGACCTCAGCCGCTGGCGCGACACCTACCCGCTGGGCTACGACCTGCCCACCGACGGCAGCCTGTCGCCCCAGCAGGTCATCGAGCGGATCGGCGCGCTCGCGCCGAAGAGCACGATCTTCGCGGCCGGTGTCGGCCAGCACCAGATGTGGGCCTCGCACTTCGTCAAGTACGAGGAGCCCCGCACCTGGCTGAACTCCGGCGGCGCCGGAACCATGGGTTACGCGGTCCCGGCCGCGATGGGCGCCAAGGTCGGCATGCCCGAGCGCACGGTCTGGGCGATCGACGGTGACGGCTGCTTCCAGATGACCAATCAGGAACTGGTCACCTGCGCCCTGAACAACATCCCGATCAAGGTCGCGATCATCAACAACGGTGCGCTGGGCATGGTCCGCCAGTGGCAGACCCTGTTCTACAACCAGCGGTACTCCAACACCGTCCTGCACGCCGACGAGACCGGTCACGACACCGTCGGTTCCCAGCTCGGCGAGTCCATCGCGCCCCGCAAGGGCACGCGCGTCCCGGACTTCGTCAAGCTCTCGGAGGCCATGGGCTGCGTGGCGCTGCGCTGCGAGGACCCGGCCGACCTGGACAAGGTCATCGCCGAGGCCAATGCGATCAACGACCGTACCGTCGTGATCGACTTCATCGTCCACGAGGACGCCATGGTGTGGCCGATGGTCGCCGCCGGCACCTCCAACGACGAGGTCATGGCAGCCCGGGGCGTCCGTCCCGACTTCGGCGACAACGAAGACGACTGAGCCGAGAGAGCCCGAGAGAGAGAACGCCCCACATGTCCAAGCACACGCTCTCCGTCCTGGTCGAGAACACGCCCGGCATCCTCGCCCGGATCGCCGCCCTGTTCTCCCGCCGCGGGTTCAACATCGACTCCCTCGCGGTCGGCGTCACCGAGCACCCCGACATCTCCCGCATCACGATCGTCGTGAACGTCGAGGACCTCCCGCTGGAGCAGGTGACCAAGCAGCTGAACAAGCTGGTCAACGTCCTCAAGATCGTCGAGCTGGAGTCCCACAACGCCATCGAGCGCGAGCTCGTCCTGGTGAAGGTCCGCGCCGACAACGAGACCCGGTCGCAGATCGTCGAGATCGTCCAGCTGTTCCGCGCCAAGACGGTCGACGTCTCCCCGGAGGCCGTCACCATCGAGGCCACCGGCGGTTCCGACAAGCTCGGCGCGATGCTCAAGATGCTGGAGCCCTTCGGCATCAAGGAGCTCGTGCAGTCCGGCACGATCGCCATAGGGCGTGGCGGACGGTCCATCACGGACCGCAGTCTGCGCGCGCTCGACCGCAGCGCCTGACCCGGCCGGCGCAGCGGCCGCCCAAGCCGCGGAAGACACGCTCGGCTCGCATGTCGAGACCGGCAAACTCAGATTCCGTTCCCCGCCGTACGGTGGGAGCAACACCAGCGCACCAAGGAGATATCCCAGTGGCCGAGCTGTTCTACGAGAACGACGCCGACCTGTCCATCATCCAGGGCCGCAAGGTCGCGGTCATCGGTTACGGCAGCCAGGGCCACGCCCACGCGCTGTCGCTCCGTGACTCCGGCGTCGACGTCGTCGTCGGCCTGAAGGAGGGCTCGAAGTCCAAGGCCAAGGCCGAGGAGCAGGGCCTGAAGGTCGTCCCCGTGGCCGAGGCCGCCGCCTGGGCCGACCTCATCATGATCCTGACCCCGGACCCGCTGCAGGCCGAGATCTACGAGGAGTCCATCAAGGACCACCTCAAGGACGGCGACGCGCTCTTCTTCGGGCACGGCTTCAACGTCCGCTACGGCTTCATCAAGCCCCCGGCCAACGTGGACGTCGCCCTGGTCGCCCCGAAGGGCCCGGGCCACCTGGTCCGCCGCCAGTACGAGGAGGGCCGCGGCGTTCCGTGCATCGCGGCCGTCGAGCAGGACCACTCGGGCAACGCCTTCGCCCTCGCGCTCTCGTACGCGGCCGGCATCGGCGGCACCCGCGCCGGCGTCATCAAGACCACCTTCACCGAGGAGACCGAGACCGACCTGTTCGGTGAGCAGGCCGTCCTCTGCGGTGGCGCGTCCGCCCTGGTCAAGGCCGGTTTCGAGACCCTGACCGAGGCCGGCTACCAGCCGGAGATCGCGTACTTCGAGTGCCTGCACGAGCTGAAGCTCATCGTCGACCTCATGTACGAGGGCGGCCTGGAGAAGATGCGCTGGTCGGTCTCCGAGACCGCCGAGTGGGGCGACTACATCACCGGCCCCCGCATCATCACGGACGCCACCAAGGCCGAGATGAAGCAGGTCCTCGCGGAGATCCAGAGCGGCGAGTTCGCCAACACCTGGATGGCCGAGTACAAGGCCGGTCTGCCGAAGTACAACGAGTACAAGAAGGCCGACGAGGCGCACCTGCTGGAGACCACCGGCAAGAAGCTGCGCAAGCTGATGAGCTGGGTCGACAGCGACGAGAGCTGATCGTGGACGGCGGGGCCGGGGCGGTGTGTCCCGGCCCCGCCGCGCGTCGCTTGTCCAACACGGCCAACCCCGGAAGGGTGATCCTTCCGTACAGGCGGAAATCCGGTCCGTCAGCGCCACTACACTGCTCAACACATACGCGTCAGGCCCACAGTGTCGTGCGTCTTCCACGCGGCTACCCCCTCCACCGCCTGCGGCCGTCGGGACGGCCGTCCGCACTGGACTTGTGAGGATGACCCACGTGAGCTCGAAACCTGTCGTACTCATCGCCGAAGAGCTGTCGCCCGCCACGGTGGACGCGCTCGGTCCGGACTTCGAGATCCGGCACGTCAACGGAGCCGACCGCGCGGAGCTGTTGCCCGCGATCGTCGACGTCGACGCGATCCTCGTCCGCTCCGCCACCAAGGTCGACGCCGAGGCCATCGCCGTCGCCAAGAAGCTGAAGGTGGTCGCGCGCGCCGGCGTCGGTCTGGACAACGTCGACGTCTCCGCCGCCACCAAGGCCGGCGTGATGGTCGTCAACGCCCCGACCTCGAACATCGTGACGGCGGCCGAACTGGCCTGCGGTCTGCTCGTCGCCACCGCCCGCAACATCCCGCAGGCCAACACCGCCCTGAAGAACGGTGAGTGGAAGCGGAACAAGTACACGGGTGTCGAGCTCAGCGAGAAGACCCTCGGTGTCGTCGGCCTGGGCCGCATCGGCGTCCTGGTCGCGCAGCGCATGTCGGCCTTCGGCATGAAGATCGTCGCGTACGACCCCTACGTGCAGCCCGCGCGCGCCGCCCAGATGGGCGTCAAGATGCTCACGCTGGACGAACTCCTCGAGGTCGCCGACTTCATCACCGTGCACCTGCCCAAGACCCCCGAGACCCTCGGTCTCATCGGGGACGAGGCCCTGCACAAGGTGAAGCCCTCCGTCCGCATCGTCAACGCCGCCCGCGGCGGGATCGTGGACGAGGCCGCGCTGTACTCGGCCATCAAGGAGGGCCGCGTCGCCGGCGCCGGCCTCGACGTGTACGCGAAGGAGCCCTGCACGGACTCCCCGCTCTTCGAGCTCGACCAGGTCGTCTGCACCCCGCACCTCGGCGCGTCCACGGACGAGGCCCAGGAGAAGGCCGGCGTCTCGGTCGCCAAGTCGGTGCGCCTCGCGCTCGCCGGCGAGCTCGTGCCGGACGCGGTCAACGTCCAGGGCGGCGTCATCGCCGAGGACGTCCGTCCCGGCCTGCCGCTCGCCGAGAAGCTCGGCCGCATCTTCACCGCCCTCGCGGGCGAGGTCGCGGTCCGCCTCGACGTCGAGGTCTGCGGCGAGATCACCCAGCACGACGTCAAGGTGCTCGAACTCTCCGCGCTCAAGGGTGTCTTCGAGGACGTCGTCGACGAGACGGTCTCCTACGTCAACGCCCCGCTGTTCGCACAGGAGCGCGGGGTCGAGGTGCGCCTGACCACCAGCTCGGAGTCCCCGGACCACCGCAACGTGGTGACCGTCCGCGGCACCCTGTCGGACGGTCAGGAGGTCTCGGTCTCCGGCACGCTCGCGGGCCCGAAGCACCTGCAGAAGATCGTGGGCATCGGCGAGTACGACGTGGACCTGGCGCTCGCCGACTACATGGTCGTGCTGCGCTACACCGACCGGCCGGGCGTGGTCGGCACCGTCGGCCGCGTTCTCGGCGAGGCCGGTCTGAACATCGCGGGCATGCAGGTCGCCCGTGCGGAGGAGCACGGCGAGGCGCTCGCCGTCCTCACCGTCGACGCCGAGGTGCCGGCGAACGTCCTGGCGGACATCTCCGCCGAGATCGGCGCCGTTTCGGCACGTACGGTCAGCCTCGGCTGACCCGTGTGACACGGCGAAGGGCCCGGGGGATTCCCCCGGGCCCTTTCACGTTGTTCCGCCCCGTCCCGATCAGTTGTACGCCGGCACCGCAGCGCCGTCCGCGGGCACATCGGCCTGCTCCGCCGCGGGCGGGGCCGGGGCTTCGATACCCCGCATCAGAGCCGCGGCGAGCACGGCCGCCCCGAGCAGCAGCGCCGCGCCGCCCCAGGCCGCGTACTGCATCCCGTGGACGAAGGCCTCCCGGGCCAGGGCCAGGACCTGCTCGCCCGCCTCCCCGCCGATCCGGTGGGCGGCGGCCGCGGCCCCGCCCAGGGTCTCCCGCACGGCGGGCTCGGAGTCCGCCAGCTCGCTGCGGTAGACCGCGGTGCCCAGGCTGCCGAGGACCGCCATGCCCAGGGCGCCGCCGAACTCCGTTCCGGTCTCCAGCAGGGAGGCGGCGGAGCCAGCCTTCTCGGCGGGGGCGGCGGCGAGCGCCATGTCGGAGACCAGGGACATCACGGCGACGACGCCCGAGGAGAGCACCCCGGCGCCGGTCAGGATCAGCCACAGGGAGTCGGTGTCCACGAGGCTGAAGAGGGCGAAGCCGACGGCGGCGAGGGCGAACCCGCCGGCGATGACGTAGCCCCGGTCCACCTTCTGGGCCAGGGCGGCGGAGACGGGGGCCGCGGCGCCGATGAGGACCGAGGGGGCGAGGCTCCACAGGGCCGCTTCCAGGGTGCCCATGCCGAGCACCGACTGGAGGTACTGGGTCGTGAAGTAGGCCGAGCCCATCACGGCGAAGGCGGCCAGGGTGTTGAAGGCGATGCCCGCGCCGAAGCCGCGCCCCCGGAAGAGGGCCCGGGAGATCATGGCGTCGTCGCGGGTGCGCTGGCGGCGGACGAACACGTACGCGAAGGCCAGGCCGACGGCGAGGCAGCCCAGGTAGAGGGGTTCGAAGCCCTCGGCGGCGATCTCCTTGAGGCCGTAGACGACCGGCAGCACGGCGGCCATGGACAGCGGGACGCTCAGCAGGTCGAAGCGGCCGGGGGCCGGGTCCTTGAACTCCGGGACCAGGACCGGGACCAGGAGCAGCAGGAGCAGCATCGCGGGCACGTTGATGAGGAAGACGGAGCCCCACCAGAAGTGGTTCAGCATCACACCGCTCAGCACCGAGCCGAGGGCGATCCCGCCGGTCATGGCCCCGGACCAGATGGCGATGGCCTTGCCGCGCTGCTTGTCGTCCTGGAAGAGGTTCCGTACGAGGGCCAGCGTGGAGGGCATCAGGGTCGCGCCGCCGATGCCGAGCAGGACGCGGGCCGCGATGAGCATCTCGGCGCTGGTGGCGTAGCCGGCGCAGACCGAGGCGATGCCGAAGGCGGTCGCGCCGATCAGCAGCAGCTTGCGGCGGCCGATCCGGTCGCCGAGCGAGCCCATCGTGATCAGCAGGCCGGAGAGGGCGAAGCCGTAGCTGTCGAAGATCCAGAGCTGCTGGGTGGCGCTCGGGGCGAGCTGGTCGGTGATGGCCGGGATGGCGAAGTAGAGGACGGAGACGTCCATCGACACCAGGAGCAGGGGCAGCAGGAGGACGGTGAAGGCGGTCCATTCGCGGCGGCCGGCACGTCGCGCTGTGGCAGCGGGGTTTGTCATGAGCAGGAATATACACACGTCTTAAACACTCGTCTATGACAACTGTCTAGAACTGTTGTCTGGGACGGCTGTCTTGCTACCTTGTGGCCATGGGACATCGCGAAGATCTGCTCGAAGGTGCCAAGAAGTGCCTGGTCGAGAAGGGGTTCGTGCGCACGACCGCGCGCGACATCGTCAGCGCCTCGGGAACCAACCTGGCGTCCATCGGCTACCACTACGGCTCGAAGGACGCCCTGCTCGCCCAGGCCTTCATCGGCCTGATGGAGGAGTGGGGCGCCGTCTTCCAGGTCGGCCTGGACGGTGAGGGCGGGTCGCTGGAGCGGTTCCGCGCGCTCTGGGAGGGCGTCCTCGCAGCACACGAGAAGTCGGGTCCGGTCTGGGCGGCCAGCCTGGAGGTGGCACTCGGCAGGGACCAGCGGCCGGAGCTGCGGTCCATGCTCGCCGCCTCGCAGGCCGAGGGGCGCCGCGGCTTGATCTCCCTGCTGACCGGGACCCCCGAGGACCAGCTCGACGACCGGGACGAGCGCACGCTCGGCACGTTCTACCAGGCGCTGCTGAACGGCCTGATGATCCAGTGGCTGTTCGATCCGGAGTCGGCGGCCACGGCGGAGGAGTTCACCGAGGGCATGCGCCGGGCGGCCGAGGCGATGACGCGTCCCCGGGAATCCGAGGACGGGGAGTAAGCGGAGCGGGAACCACCGCCGGCGGCGCCCCGTCCCACCCCCGAATGGGCCCGGGACGAGGCGGAGTCGACGTGGACGTCCTGGAGGGAGTCGACACCGTGGTGCTGGCTGGCTGGCTGGCTGGCTGGCCGGCCGGATCGTGGCCGGCGCCGAGCCGGGCACGTCCTGCGACGCGGCGATGCGCATGGAGATGGTTCCGGTCGCGCTGGCCCGGCCGCTGGGTGCCCGGCTCGTCATCGGGGCCGCGACGGGCGCACCCCTCGGGGAGCCGCGGCCGCAGGTGGCGCCCGCGACCGTCGCACCGTGACGACCCCTGCGCCCGCGCGTGCTCCACTGCGAGGTACCCGATGGCCTCCGGCACCTCGCGGAGCGGACGGGTCCGGTGGGTCACCGGGGTGACCTCGCCGGGTTCGACGAGTTCCCGGAGCGAGCGTCCCCGCGGGGGTCAGCCGCGCCGGCAGCCGGCCGGCGACAGGTTGCCCACCAGGTCGAGCACGACCACGGCCGCGCGGACCCGTACCAGCACCTGGTGATCTCCGGGCACCGGCCGTTCGACCTCCCTCAACTCCAGTACGCCAAGGCAGCCGTTACGTCAGGCGGGCGGCCTTCAGGGCCATGTGGAGCAGCAGGCGGTCCTCGCCCTCGTCCAGATCGAGCCCGGTCAGCTGCTCCACCCGGGCGAGGCGGTAGTAGAGGGTCTGACGGTGGATGCCCAGGGCGGCCGCCGCGCGGCCCGCCTGGCCGGCGCAGTCCAGGAACACCTCGGCGGTGCGGGCGAGTTCGCGGTGCGCCGGGGTCAGCAGGGCGCGCGCCGCCGGATCGTCCACCGGGTCGGCGGCGAGGGTCGCGAGCAGCCGGTACGGGCCGATCGCCGACCACTGGGCGACCGGGCCGAGCCGGGGCTGCGCGGCGGCCGCCCGGGCAGCGGCGACGGCCTGCTCCCAGGCGGCGGGCAGCTCCGCGAGGCCCCGGACGGGGTCGGCGACGCCCGCGGTCATCCGCCGGGTGGGCCCGGCAAGGGGCTTGGCCCTGGCCTTGGCTGCCGCGGTCGCCCCGGCCGCCTTGGCCGTTCCGCCCGCCTTGGCCGTTCCGCCGTCCCCGGCGGCTCCGCCGGGGACGCCCGCTCCGGCCGTCCCGGCCGGTTCCGCCGCACGCGGCAGCAGCCGGGCCACCGCAGTCAGCGCCGGGGCCAGCGTGTCCGTCGAGCGCAGCCGGAGCAGGACCGCCAGGGCCAGGTCGCCGGCCGCGCCCGCCTCGTCCCCGCCTGTGCCCCGCCGGGGTACGAGGCACACGGCGGCCGCGCCCGGCACCGACGCGGGAGCCTCTCCGGACCACGGCGCCACGCAGACCGCCGCGTGCAGCCCGTCCCCGCCGGGGCCGAGGGCGGCCCGCAGCGCGGCCACCGCCATGTCCTGCTGCCAGCCCCGCCCGGCCGTGAGCACCGCCTGGAACTCGCGCGACAGGTCGGCCCCCGCCTTCGCCTCCTCGGCGAGCAGCACCCCGATCCGCTGGGCCACCTCCATGGCCGCGGCCAGGGCCGCCGGCTCGGGGCCGGGCTTGCCGGGCTCCTGGTCGAGGAGCCACACGTAGCCCTGCACGATGCCCCGGAACCGCACCGGCAGGCAGATCCGCCCCCGGAACACCCCGGCGTCGGGCGCCGCCGGGATCCGGACGGGGCCGGTGGCGCGGGCGATGCCAAAGCCCTCGAACCAGGACCGGACGGCCGCCGTCGACTGCCGCGTCAGGATCGAGCGGGTCCGAACCGGGTCCATCGCGAGATCGTCATCGCTGTCGTGCGCGCCGAAGGCGATGAGGCGGAAGTCCCGGTTCTCCAGGGTCGCGGGGGCGCCGAGCAGCGCCGAGATCTCGTCCACCAGGTCCTGGTAATCGCCCTTCACCCCGACATTCTCCCACCTCGGGGCCGACGCTTCAGACAGATGTATGAGATCCGGGACACGGATGCGTGACAGCTGTCGATGGCAGAGGATCGAAGCGATCCTTAGGTTTCACGGTGGTTTTACTTGCGCTTTTCTTCTGCCACCCGCTGGAGGTGCCCCCGTGCTGGGTCCCGTGATCCTCGCCGCTTCGCGCAGCGACAAGATGCGTCGTATCGTCTCTGCCGCCCCGGTGACCAAGCCCGTGGTGAATCGGTTCATCCCCGGCGAGACGGTCGACCAGGTCATCCCGATCGTCGAGGACCTCACCCGCAACGGCCTCGAGGTCACCCTCGACGTCGTCGGCGAGGACATCACCCAGGTGGAGCAGTCCTACGCCGCCCGGGACGCCTACCTCCAGCTCATCGAGCGCCTCGCGGAGCTCGGCCTCGGCGAGAAGGCCGAGATGTCCGTGAAGCTGTCGATGTTCGGCCAGGCGCTGGAGGGCGGCCACGAGCTGGCGCTCGCCAACGTCCGTCCGGTCGTCGAGGCCGCAGCCGCCATCGGCACCACCGTGACGCTCGACGCCGAGGACCACACCACCCTCGACTCGATGTTCGCCATCCACGAGGAGCTGCGCCGGGACTTCCCGCAGACCGGCTGCGTGATCCAGGCGTACCTCTTCCGCACCGAGGCCGACGCCCGGCGCCTGGCCGCCGCCGGCAGCCGCGTCCGGATCGTCAAGGGCGCCTACAAGGAGCCCGCCGAGGTCGCGTACCAGGACAAGGCGGATATCGACAAGGCGTACGTCCGGATCATGAAGATCCTGATGGAGGGCGAGGGCTACCCGATGATCGGGTCCCACGACCCGCGGCTGATCGCCATCGGCCAGGAACTGGCCCGGCAGGCAGGGCGCAAGCTGGACGAGTACGAGTTCCAGATGCTGTATGGCATCCGCGGCGAAGAGCACCTGCGGCTCGCCGCCGAGGGCCACCGGATGCGGGTCTACACCGCGTACGGGACGGACTGGTACGGCTACTTCATGCGCCGCCTCGCGGAGAAGCCGGCCAACCTCCTGTTCTTCCTCCGCTCGATGATCACCAAGAACTAGCCAAGAACTAGGTCAAGGAGTTACCAGCCCCATGGATGCTGTGACCCAGGTCCCCGCGCCGGTCAACGAGCCGGTCCACTCGTACGCCCCCGGCACCCCGGAGCGCGCGCGGCTCGAAGCACAGCTCAAGCAGCTGTCCGAGAACCCGATCGACCTCCCGATGACGATCAACGGCGTCAAGCGGATGGGCGGCGGCGAGCGCTTCGACGTGGTCCAGCCGCACGACCACAAGTCGGTGCTCGGCACCTTCGCCAACGCCACCCAGGCCGACGCGCAGGAGGCCATCGACGCCGCCCTCGCCGCCGCCCCGGCCTGGCGTTCGATGTCCTTCGACGACCGCGCCGCGATCATCCTGCGCGCCGCCGAGCTGCTGTCCGGCCCGTGGCGCGAGAAGCTCGCCGCCTCGACCATGCTGGGCCAGTCGAAGACCGCCCAGCAGGCCGAGATCGACACCCCGTGCGAGCTCGTCGACTTCTGGCGCTTCAACGTCCACTTCGCCCGCCAGATCCTGGCCGAGCAGCCGGTCGCGAACTCCGCCGGCGTGTGGAACCGCAGCGACCACCGCCCGCTCGAGGGCTTCGTCTACGCGATCACGCCCTTCAACTTCACGGCCATCGCCGGCAACCTGCCGACCGCCCCCGCCCTGATGGGCAACGTGGTCCTGTGGAAGCCGTCCCCGACGCAGACCCACTCCGCGGTCCTCCTCATGGAGCTCCTGGAGGAGGCCGGCCTGCCCAAGGGCGTCATCAACCTGGTGACGGGCGACGGCATCGCCGTCTCCGAGGTGGCCCTGAACCACCCCGAGCTGGCCGGCATCCACTTCACCGGCTCGACCAAGACCTTCCAGTACCTGTGGAAGACGGTCGGCAACAACATCGAGAAGTACAAGTCCTACCCGCGCCTGGTCGGCGAGACCGGCGGCAAGGACTTCGTCGTCGCGCACCCGTCCGCGGACCGCGCCGTCCTGAAGACCGCCCTGACCCGCGGCTCCTTCGAGTTCCAGGGCCAGAAGTGCTCGGCGTCCTCGCGCGCCTACGTCCCGGCCTCGATCTGGAACGACGGCTTCAAGGAGGCCTTCGCGGCCGAGGTCGACGGCATCGCCATGGGCGACGTCCGCGACCTGACCAACTTCATCGGCGCCGTCATCGACGAGCGCTCGTTCGCGAAGAACAAGGCCGCGATCGACCGCGCGATCGCCGACCCGACCTGCGAGATCATCGCCGGCGGCACCTACGACGACTCGGAGGGCTACTTCGTCCGCCCGACCGTCATCGCGTGCACCGACCCGGAGAACGAGGTCTTCACGACCGAGTACTTCGGCCCGATCCTCGCCGTGCACGTCTACGAGGACGCCGACTTCGACGCGATGCTGGCGCAGATGGAGTCCGTCTCGGCGTACGCCCTGACCGGCTCGATCATCGCGGCGGACCGTTACGCGGCGGCGGACGCGATGGAGAAGCTCCGCTTCGCAGCGGGCAACTTCTACATCAACGACAAGTCCACGGGCGCCGTGGTCGGCCAGCAGCCCTTCGGCGGCGGCCGGGCCTCGGGCACGAACGACAAGGCGGGCGCGGCGACCAACCTGCAGCGCTGGACGTCCACCCGCTCCATCAAGGAGACCCTGGTCGCGCCGACCGAGTACGGCTACCCCCACATGGGCTGACCTCCGCCCTGCTGAACCCCGCCCCCGCTCCGGCACCCCCAAGTCCGGAGCGGGGGCGGTATCCATTTCCCCACCGGGCAACTGCTGCTAGCCTGGCCGCAGTTGTCGTGTACGGCGACACGCTCCAGGACTCGGGCCCGGTTACCCGAGGGAGCCGAGGGCTCTGACGAGTTCCCGTACGGGTGGGATGTTTGCCAGGAGATACGAGACCTCTACGCGTCCGTGCCGGGACGACGCCCGGGGAGACGTATGTCCAGGCGCACCGACAACCGCCACCGCGTGGCGACCATCTGCCGTGAGGCCACCGGCCTGCCGCACCGCACCTGCCTCGGCTGGGCCGAAGCCGGCCTGATCACCCGCCACCAACCGGTCCCGGAGCCCGAGGACGAGGCGCAGCGCGCCCTCGAATCGCTCCTGGTGGCCGAGCTCGCCGACGGGCTCCGGGAACACGAGCGCCGTGACGGGGCCCTGTTCGGCTTCACCGCCGCCCGGCCGGTCGGCGCCGGTCTGGCGCTCGTCCTGCATCCGGCGATGGCGGACCGGGTCCTTGCCACGGTCCTGCCGCGCATCGACGAGCACTACGGCGGACTGCGCGGGGTGCCGGGGCTGCGCATCGTCCCGATGGGCTGCAGCTGGGCGCTGAACCAGTTGCAGGGCCCGGCAACGGTGGCACTGGTGCATCCCGACCCCGACTGGCGCCCGCTGCTGCCGGAGCACGGTGACGGACTCACGCAACTGTGGCGGCGCAACCGTCATCGCCTGCACCCCGTCGAGGCGGCGGAGCTCAGGGGGCGCGTCGGCGCAGGGGGCGATCCCGGATCGGTCCTGGCGCAGGACTGGCTGAACAGCAGGCTGCTGCGGCGCCCAGGGCTGCTGGGCGCCGCCGGGGCCGTGCACGGATGGGCGAACGTCTACACCCACGGCGGCGGGGACGTCGTCGTCGAGTGGTGCTGCGGCCAGGAACGGGACGAACTCGAGCGGCGGCTGCGTCGCAGCGGTCTGGCGGAGCGGCCGGACCGGATCGCCGAGCGGCTGCGGGACCGGCCGTGGTTCCCCGGTGAGATCGCGATGGGTGGAGCCTTCGTCACCCTGCGGCGCGGGCCCTGCCACGCGTCGTACGCCACGGCGCGGAGGGCGCACTGATGCTGACCGCGGTGATCGTGACGGCAGCCGTGCTCGGGGTGGCCAAAGTGGTGCGGGACTGGCTGATCCTGCGGCAGGTGCGGGCCGCCATGGAAGCCGGTACGCCGGAGGACCGGGTGCGGATCGGGATGCGGCTCGCCGAGGCCCTGGGCGGCGGGCAGTCCGGGCCGTCCCCGGAGCCGCCCGCCGGGGAGGTCGTCACACCTCCACGATGACCTGGTCCAGGGACTTGCGGACGAGGTCCGGGACCTCGCAGTCGTCCGCCGGGTAGCCCACCGGGATGACCGCGAAGGCCTTCTCGTTCTCCGGGCGGTTCAGGACGTGGCTCAGGAAGCGCATCGGGCTCGGGGTGTGGATGAGTGCGGCGAGGCCCGACAGGTGGAGGGCGGACAGGAGCATGCCGACGGCGATGCCGACCGACTCGTCGACGTAGTAGTGCTTGCGCTTGGTGCCGTCCGGGCCGAGCCAGTAGCGCTGCTGGAAGACCACGATCAGCGCCGGGGCGTCGGTGAGGTGGGTCTTGACGGCGTCGGTGCCGAGCGGGCGCAGGGCGGCGAGCCATTCGTCGCCGAGGCGGCCGTCGTAGGAGATCAGCTCCTCCTGCTCGGCGGCGGCGCGGATCTGCTCCCGTACGGCCGGGTCCTTGACCAGGACGAAGGTCCACGGCTGCTGGTGCGCCCCGGACGGGGCGGTCGCGGCGCAGGCGATCGCGTCCCGGACGACCTGTTCGGGCACCGGGTCGGGGGAGAAGTGGCGCACGGTCCGCCGCTGGTCCATGCGGGCCCGCAACTCGGCGGCGCGCGCGAGCGATTCGCCGCTCGCCATCCGCTCGGGCCGGTAGGGGGCGGGACGGTACGGCTGGCCGTGGATCGGGGTCCACTGCTGGGTTTCGGGCGACATGGGGCGAGTCTGCCGAGGCAATGGTCCAGACCGCCAGGGCCGCGTCGGCCGATTCCGGCCGGTGGACGGCGTCCGGCGTCCGCAATGCGGTCCTTGGTACGGTCGCGGGATGAGCGACTGGGACGCCTGGGCCGTACGGGCTCGGCTGCGCGCGAAGAGGATGCGCTACGAGCTGGCCGCGCCGCTCCCGGAGGCGGAGGTCCGGGCCTTCGAGGTGGAGCACGGCATCCGGCTGCCCGAGGAGTACCGGACGTTCGTCACGACGGTCGGCGACGGCCCCGCGGGCCCCGAACACGGGCTGATGCCGCTGGTCACCCCGCGCCCGGAGGCCGACGACTGGGCGGTGGACGGGGAGTGGGAGGACGACCGGCGCCAGGGCCGGCTGGCCGCGCCCTGCCCGATCAGGGAACGCCGCCCGTTCGACGTGAACCGGAGGTTCGACGAGCGCGAGGGGCTGACCCTGGGCACGCTCATGCTGGCCGAGCAGGGGTGCGGCATGTATACGAGGCTGATCCTCAACGGGCCGCTGGCCGGTCAGGTCTGGCACCTGGACCAGGACTTCGGGACCTGCATGCCCGAGAGCCCGGACTTCCGCACCTGGTACACCGACTGGCTGGAGAAGTGACGGGCGTGCGCGTCGCACACACCGCCGCTCTGACCGGCGACGAGCTCCGCGAGGTGCGGGCCCTGTTGGACGAGGCCTTCGAGGGGGACTTCGGCGAGGAGGACTTCGAGCACGCCCTCGGCGGGATGCACGTGCTGGTCCGGGACGCGGGCGGCGTGCTCGTCGCGCACGGCAGCGTCGTGCAGCGCCGGGTCGTGCACGGCGGGCGGGCCCTGCGGACCGGGTACGTCGAGGCCGTAGCCGTACGGGCCGGCTCGCGGCGGCGGGGCCTCGGCGGGCAGGTCATGGCCGAGCTCGAAGGGATCATCACGCGGGCCTACGTGCTGGGCGCGCTGTCGGCGTCGCAGGACGGGGCCGCGCTCTACCCCGGCCGCGGCTGGGCGGTGTGGCCGGGCCCGGTCGGGGCGCTGTCGCCGGACGGGCCGGTGCGCCTCCCCGACGAGGAGGGCTCCACCTACGTGTGGGTGCCGCCCGGCGGGATCCGGCTGGACCCCGACGGGCGGCTCGACTTCGACTGGCGGGACGGGGACGTGCTCTAGCGGGTGTCGTGCCCACGCGACCGGGGGCTACGAGCCCGAGATGCTCGGCGCTCCCGATTCGATGTGGCCCGTGTAGCGGCGCGACCAGGTGCCGTCGGAGTCGGCCAGGATCGTGAAGTCGTACCAGCCGCTGCTGTAGGCCACCGCGTTGAAGTAGTCCTCGCGCGAGGAGTTCGCCGGGACGGTGTAGGTCCAGGGGCCGTCCGTGCGGTAGGCGTTCGAGCGGATCGTGAAGGTGACGGGGGAGGCGGAGGAGTTCGTCATCTTGAAGTAGACCGCCGTCTTGCCGGTCCCCGGCTCGACCGCGAAGCGGGCCGCCACCTCGATGTCCTTGCCCGTCTTCGACGCGTCGCCGATGAAGCGGCGCAGGAAGCGGTTCGGCCCGTACATCGAGATGTCGTACTTGCCCGAGCCGTGGCCGAAGCCGATGTTGAAGTAGTCGCTGCCGGTGGCGCCCGGGTCGACCGTGTACTGCCAGGCCGCCGTGTCCCGGTGCTGGTGCGGGTGGATCGAGAAGTGCGCCGGCCGCTTCGCCTCCGCGCCCTGGTTGGTCATGGAGAACCACGCCAGGATCTTGCCGGCCGCCCCGAACTCGAAGCGGTCCAGGTTCCCGTTCGCCTGGTAAGGCAGGGCCCGCGCCGGGCGGGTGCCGGGTTCCTGCGCCGGGAGGGCGTTGTCCTGCGGCGCCGGGTTGGGCAGCGGGCCGCAGGTCGACTGGCCGATGACCTTGGCGGTGGAGGGGAGGCCTGCGGGGACTCCGTAGACCGGGTGTGCGAAGTCGAAGACGCCGGTCAGGTCGCCGGCCACCTTCCGGCGCCAGGCGCTGATGTTCGGGCAGGTGGCCGGGGTGCCGAGGGCGGCCGTCCACTGCTCCATGAACCGCAGGACGGAGGTGTGGTCGAAGACCTCCGAGCTCACCCAGCCGCCGCGGGTCCACGGGGACATCACGATCATCGGGACGCGGAAGCCGAGCCCGATCGGGACGCCGTCCAGGTACTCGCCGGGGGTGCCGGGCGGGGCGATGGGCGGGGGCACGTGGTCGAAGAAGCCGTCGTTCTCGTCGTAGTTGAGGAAGAGGACCGTGGAGTCGAAGACCTCCGGGTTCGCGGCCAGGGCGCGGTAGACCAGGTCCACGAAGTGCGCGCCGTCGCCGGGCGGGGCGTACGGGTGCTCGGAGAAGGCCTCGTTGGCCACGACCCAGGACACCTGGGGGAGGGTGCCCGCGACGACGTCGGCGCGGATCGCGGCCGCGATGTCGTCCGGGGTGGAGCCGGTGACCTTGGGGACCGAGCCCATGCCCCGGTCCCACAGGGGGTTGCCCGGGGCCGCGTCCGTGAACTTCTTGAAGTAGGCCAGACCGTTGTCCCCGTAGTTGTCCTGGGCGTTCTGGTAGACCTTCCAGCTCATGCCGGCCCGCTGGAGGGCCTCCGCGTACGTCTCCCAGGTCAGGCCGGACTCGTCGCCGCCGTCCTTGCTGGAGGCGTCGACCTTGCCGCTCCACAGGAAGGTGCGGTTGGGGCCGGTCGCGCTGAGGGTGGAGCAGAAGTAGGCGTCGCAGACCGTGTAGTTGTCGGCGAGGCCGTAGTGGAAGGGGATGTCCCCCCGGTCCAGGTACCCGAGGGTGCGGGTGTTGCCGACGCCCGTGACCCAGTTGTCCATCCGGCCCTTGTTCCAGGCCGCGTGCTGCGAGCTCCAGCTGTGCGGGAGGTCGCCGTTGCACTGGGCCAGGGTCTCGCCGTCGACGCCGCCGGCCGGCGGCGTGGAGCTGAGCTTCCAGGGGTACTGGCGACCGCCCCAGTTGGGCTGGTTGAACATGCCCCAGCCGCCCGGGAGGTTGCCGGCGGCGCGGTCGCCGAACCCGCGGACGCCCTTCAGCCTGCCGAAGTAGTGGTCGAAGCTGCGGTTCTCCTGCATGAGGATCACCACGTGCTTCACGTCGGTGATGGTGCCGGTCGCGGCGGCCGCGGCCGCCGTCGTCGGCAGCGCCGCGGGCAGGGCGGCTCCCGCCATGAGCCCGGCTCCGATTCCCACGAACCCTCTGCGGCTGATCGGTGTCACTGGCCCCTCGCCTCCAACTCAAGTGCCCCGCTGGCACATTGACGGCAAGAGTGGCGGTGGCCGCGCCAAAGGTCTACATCCGTGCGGTAAGAGTTCGGTGAACTTCCGTGTGGCCGGAACCAGCCGGTGATCCGCACAGGCCCCTTGTCCGGATCGGCGTTGCGGAGCAGGATCCGCAAGGCGTACGTGAGGTGGTCGAATCCCTGCACAACGGTGGTATCGGTACCGATCCGGCCACCGAGCGGGCGGCGGACGGGCCGGCCCCGGCTCGTCCTGCGGATTGGTGTGATCGCGAACCAATACCCCGTCCGGGCGCGGCGGCCGCGTCGGGCGGATCACCCGTCCGGCTCTCCGGCGGCCGGCGAGGAGGGTGGCGTGCGTCACTCCAGCGGAACAGGATCGCATCCGCCCCATCTGGGCTCTGACCAGGAAAATTCTGCTCCAGGAGGGGCTGAAACGGACCCTCGGCGCGAGGCCTTCCGAGAGGTTCCCCGTCTCAGATAGTAGGAAGTCCGAGTAATTGCCGAGACATACGGCGAGACCTCCCTTAGCTTTGTAGGAGCCGAACGTCTCGCCGATCCGGCGAATGGCGGTCGAGAGCGCGCGCCCCTGGCAGGCAACCCCTGCGGCGCACCGCTCCCCGCCTCTTCCGGCGCCTTGAAGGAACCCCTCATCCGTGGCCCGGCCACGCCGTGATCTCAAGGAGTCGATCACCATGAACGCAACCACCGCCGTCCGTCGCGTCCGCCACACCTCCGCCTCGGCCGCCGACCGCAAGAACGCCGCCGCCGCCCTCCAGCGCGCCCTCGACCGCCGCGACAACGGCGGGTCGACCGGCCACTGAGCCACCCCCGGCGGACATATTGCGTCCACATGATGGACGCAATATGTCTGAGGGCTGGGACAGGGAGTACGGTTTCGCCATGTCGACCAGCATCAATCTCGCAGTGATCCCCGGTGATGGCATCGGCCAGGAAGTCGTGGCTCAGGGACTCAAGGTCCTTACCGCGGTCCTGCCCCAGGATGTGAAGCTGGAGACCAAGCAATACGATCTCGGTGCCCAGCGCTGGCACCGCACCGGTGAGACCCTCCCGGACGCGGAACTCGAAGCCCTCAAGCACCACGACGCGATCCTCCTCGGCGCCATCGGCGACCCGTCGGTCCCGTCCGGCGTGCTGGAGCGCGGGCTGCTGCTGAAGCTCCGCTTCGCCTTCGACCACTTCATCAACCTGCGCCCGTCGAAGCTGTTCCCCAACACCGCCACCCCGCTGGCCGGTCGCCCGGACATCGACTTCGTCGTGGTCCGCGAGGGCACCGAGGGCCCGTACACCGGCAACGGCGGCAGCCTGCGCACCGGCACCCCCGCCGAGGTGGCCACCGAGGTCAGCCTCAACACCGCGTACGGCGTGGAGCGCGTGGTCCGCGACGCGTACGAGCGGGCCAATGCCCGCCCCCGCAAGAAGCTGACGCTGGTCCACAAGAACAACGTCCTCGTGTACGCCGGTCACCTGTGGAAGAACATCTTCGACAAGGTCGGCCAGGAGTACCCCGAGGTCACCACCGACTACCTGCACGTCGACGCCGCGACGATCTTCTTCGTCACCCAGCCCGACCGCTTCGACGTCATCGTCACGGACAACCTCTTCGGTGACATCCTCACCGACCTGGCGGCCGCCGTGACCGGCGGAATCGGCCTCGCCGCCTCCGGGAACATCAACCCGACCGGCGCCTTCCCGTCCATGTTCGAGCCCGTCCACGGCTCGGCCCCGGACATCGCCGGCACCGGCAAGGCCGACCCGACCGCGACGATCCTCTCCGTCGCCCTCCTGCTGCGCCACCTCGGCTACGAGGCCCAGGCCGTCCGCATCGAGGACGCGGTCTCCGCCGACCTGGCGGAGCGCGACGGCACCTTCCGCTCCACCGACGCGATCGGCGACGCGCTCGCCGCTCGAGTAGCCGGCTGACCCGGCAGCTCCACCTCAAAGGAAGCCGCCGGGTCACAATGGGACCTGGCGGCTTCTCCTGTGCGGCCCCCGGGTGCCACCATCTCCCCTGGGCCGCAGTTCCCGCTTCTCCGTAGCCTCCTCGCGCGCGATAATCGAACGCGAGGCCGCGGAATGCGGGGAAGCTCGGACGTCCTAGTACGCCGTGAGCGCGGTCCGCCATACACAACCGGTGAAGGACAAGCACTCATGACAACGCCCACGATCGAGCTCAAGCCCTCCTCGAACCCGCTGTCCGATGCGGAGCGCGAGGCGATCCTGGCCAGCCCCGGCTTCGGCCGCCACTTCACCGACCACATGGTGACGATCAAGTGGACCGAGGGCCGCGGCTGGCACGATGCCGAGCTGGTCCCGTACGCGCCGCTCTCGATCGACCCGGCGAACATGACCCTGCACTACGCGCAGACGATCTTCGAGGGGCTCAAGGCCTACCGCCAGCCCGACGGCACCGTGGCCACCTTCCGCCCCGAGGCCAACGCCGCACGCTTCCAGGCCTCCGCCCGCCGCATGGCGATGCCGGAACTGCCGGCCGAGCTGTTCATCGAGGCCTGCGACGCGCTCATCAAGCAGGACCGCGCCTGGGTGCCGGACTCCGGCGAGGCCTCCCTGTACCTGCGGCCGTTCATGTTCGCCTCCGAGGTCGGCCTCGGCGTCCGCCCGGCCAACGAGTTCCTCTTCATCGTCATCGCCTCGCCCGCCGGCGCGTACTTCCCCGGTGGCGTCAAGCCCGTCTCCGTCTGGCTGTCCGAGGACTACGTCCGCGCGGTCAAGGGCGGCACCGGCGCGGCCAAGACCGGCGGCAACTACGCGGCCTCGCTGGTCGCGCAGGCCCAGGCGGCCTCGCACGGCTGCGACCAGGTGGTCTGGCTCGACGCCGTCGAGCACCGCTGGATCGAGGAGATGGGCGGGATGAACCTGTACTTCGTGTACGGCGACCGCATCGTCACCCCGGAGCTCACCGGCTCGCTCCTTCCCGGCATCACCCGCGACTCCCTCCTCACCATCGCCCGCGACCTCGGCTACACCGCCGAGGAGGGCCGCCTGACCACCGAGGACTGGCAGCGCGACAACGCGAACGGCACCCTCACCGAGGTGTTCGCCTGCGGCACCGCCGCCGTCATCACCCCGGTCGGCTCGGTCAAGTCCGAGCGCGCCAACTGGACCCAGGGCGACGGCGAGCCCGGCGAGGTCACCATGCGGCTGCGCAAGGCGCTCCTGGAACTCCAGACCGGCCACAGCGCCGACACCCACGGCTGGATGCACCCGCTCGGCTAGTCCCCGGCGCCCCGAGACGGACCGAAGGCCCCCCGCAGGTGGTGCGGGGGGCCTTCGGCCGTTCCGGTGGGGCGGGGGAGAGGTGCGTGGTCAGCGCTTCCCGTCCGCCTCGTCCTCGTCCGGCCGCGGCTTCCGGTTCGCCGCGTCCGGGCCGCCGAGGGCCATCACGGTGTCGCCGAAGACGTAGGCGAGGCCCGCGACCCCCTTGACGATCTTCGTTGCCACGTATGCGAGCTCTTCCACGACGCCTCCCCGTGTCGTTCGCGACGGCCCCTTGCTAGTCGGCCGCCACTGCCATCTGCCCCGCCGGATCGGCGGCCGGTGCCGCCTGCGGCCGGACCGTCAGCGCGGTGTACACCACGCCGCCGACCAGCCCCGACAGGATGAAACTGCAGTCCACCCCGCTGGTGAGGGCCAGCAGCGGGCCCTCGTGCACCGGGGTCGACACGGCGGCCAGTCCCACGGCCGCGCCGGCCGCCCAGGAGGCGGTGGCGCGGAGGTTCCAGCCACCGCTGTACCAGTAGACGCCGCCACGGGCCCGACGGTTGAACACCTGGAGGGCATCGGGGTCGTAGACCCCCCGGCAGCGCACGTACCCGATGAGGGTGATGACGGCCCACGGGGTGCCGATCGCGGTCAGCAGCAGCACGAAGGAGGTCATCGCGGACTGCACGTCCCACTCGAAGGAGCCGAAGAAGACGAAGGCGGTGGCGACGGCCGCGGCGACCAGGGTGGCGGTGGTGCGGGTGGCCTTGGGGACGATCGCGTCGAGGTCCAGGCCCATGGAGTAGAGCATCAGCCCGGCATTGCCCACCGAACCGGCCGCGGCGGCGACCAGCAGCGGGACCAGGTACCAGAACGGGGCGCTCTCGACGAGCGGGCCGGCGTAGTCCAGCCCCGCCCTGGCGGCCAGGGCGGTGTAGGTACCGAAGAGCTGCGGTATCAGAAGGCCGATGAGCAGGCCGAACGCGGTGGCCCAGAGCACCTTGCGGGACCCGTGCCGGCGCGGGGAGATGTAGCGGGTGTAGTCGCCGAGCAGGGTGATGAAGGCGACGGGCCCGCTGAGCCCGGCGGCGACGGCGGCCAGCAGCCACGTCGGCCAGAAGGAGCCGAGCAGGTACGGGGTCTCGGGCGGGGCGGCGGTGGTGAAGTCGGGGGCGTAGGCGAAGAAGCCGACGGCCAGCAGGACCACCATGCCGATGGAGAGCACCTTGCTCAGGCGCAGCAGCAGCCGGTAGCCGAAGACGGCCCCGACGACGGTACAGGCGGCGAGCACGCCGTACATCGCCGCGCGGGAGACTCCGGTGTCCGGCAGCCCGGTGAGCCGCGAGAGGGTGCCCACCATCACGTCGCCGCCGATCCACAGGGTCAGCGCCGTGTAGCCGAGCGAGAGCAGCAGGCCCACCACCGAGCCGACGAGGCGGCCGCGGACACCGAACTGGGCGCCGCTGGAGGTGGAGAGGTTGGTCGCGGTGCGCAGGGAGACGAGCGCCAGCGGCGCGGTGAAGGCGATACCGATGAGCGTGCCGGTCACGATGGCGGTGACCGAGGGCCACAGGCCCAGTCCGAAGGACGGGGGCAGCCAGCCGAAGACGATCACACCGAGGCAGAGGTTGGAGCCGAGGAGGATCGAGATCAGGTCACGGGGACCGCTCGTCCGCTCCTCCTCCGGGATGGTGTCGACTCCGCGCTGTTCGATGGGCATGGGGGGACTCCCTTGGCAGGGCGGGGGGTGGTTCGCATTTGTTTGAGCGACACTCAATGTGACCCAAGCCCGTGTCCCAGGTCAATGATTCCCTACAGCGAAATGAAGAGTTAGAGTGATGCTCTAACCCATCGACTCAAGAGGTGGTGGATCGGCGTGCGGCTGACCCCTACGGAGCGCGACCGGCTGCTGCTCCGCAGCGCAGCGGAACTGGCCAGGGCCCGTCGGGCCCGTGGCCTGAAACTCAACGTCCCGGAGGCCACCGCGCTGATCGCGGACACGGTCTGCGAGGCCGCGCGCGACGGCAAGCGGCTCGCGGAGGCCATCGAGGAGGCCCGCAGTGTGCTGGGTCCCGGCGACGTCCTGCCGGGCGTCGCCGACGTGGTCACCGAGGTGCACGTGGAGGCCGTCTTCGACGACGGATCCCGCCTCGCGGTGGTCTCGTCGCCCATCCGGGGCGCGCAGCCGCTCGGCGACGACGCCCCGGGCGCGGTCGTCCCCGGCCCCGGCGTCCCCCAGCCGGAGCCGGTGGTGCACCTGCGCGTGCGCAACACCGCCGCCGTGCCGGTGAGCGTCACCTCCCACTTCCACTTCTTCGAGGCCAATCCGCGCCTCGACTTCGACCGCGCCGCGGCCTACGGGATGCGGCTGTGCGTGCCGGCGGGCTCCTCCGTACGGTTCGACCCGCACGGCGAGGGCGAGGTCGGCCTCGTCCCCATCGGCGGCGACCGCATCGCGATCGGCTTCGCCGGCCTGGTCGACGGCCCGCTGGACGCCCCCGGCGCCAAGGACGAGGCCCTGCGGCGCGCGGCGGCCTGCGGCTACCTCGGAGTAGCCGAAACCGGTAGCGAAGGAGCACAGGCGTGAGCAGACCGACCCGGCACGGCGACCACTGTGCGCCGGGCAGCCGGCACATCGACCCGCACGAGTACGCCTCCGTCTTCGGCCCCCGGGCCGGGGACCGGGTCCGGCTCGGCGACTCCGGGCTGACCGTCCGGGTGGAGTCCGATGCGCAGAAGCCCGGTGACGAGTTCCTGGCCGGTTTCGGGAAGACGGCCCGTGACGGTCTGCACCTGAAGGCGGCCGCGGTCCGCGAGACCTGTGACGTGGTGATCAGCAATGTCCTGGTGATCGATGCCGTTCTGGGCATCCGCAAGGTGTCGATCGGTATTCGTGAGGGCCGGATCCACGCGATCGGCCGGGCCGGCAACCCCGACACCCTCGACGGCGTGGACGTCGTCGTCGGCACCGGCACGTCGATCGTCTCCGGCGAGGGCCTGATCGCGACCGCCGGCGCCGTGGACACGCATGTCCACCTGCTTTCCCCGCGGATCATGGAGGCGTCCCTCGCCGCGGGCGTGACCACGGTCATCGGCCAGGAGTTCGGCCCGGTCTGGGGTGTCGGTGTCAACTCGCCCTGGGCGCTGAAGCACGCCTTCAACGCCTTCGACGCCTGGCCCGTCAACATCGGTTTCCTGGCCCGGGGTTCTTCCTCGGACGCGGCTCCGCTGGTGGAGGCGCTGGCCGAGGGCGGGGCGTCCGGTTTCAAGGTCCACGAGGACATGGGTGCGCACACCCGTGCCCTGGACACCGCCCTGCGGGTGGCCGAGGAGCACGACGTGCAGGTCGCCCTGCACTCGGACGGCCTCAACGAGTGCCTCTCCGTCGAGGACACCCTGCGCGTGCTGGACGGCCGGACCATCCACGCCTTCCACATCGAGGGCTGCGGCGGCGGGCACGTTCCCAACGTGCTGAAGATGGCGGGCGTGGCGAACGTCATCGGCTCCTCCACGAACCCGACGCTGCCCTTCGGCCGGGACGCGGTGGCCGAGCACTACGGCATGATCGTCTCCGTCCACGACCTCAAGCCGGACCTGCCGGGTGACGCGGCCATGGCCCGTGACCGGATCCGCGCCGGCACGATGGGCGCGGAGGACGTGCTCCACGACCTCGGGGCGATCGGCATCACCTCCTCCGACGCGCAGGGCATGGGCCGGGCGGGGGAGACCATCCGCCGCACCTTCGCCATGGCCGCCAAGATGAAGGGCGAGCTCGGCCCGCTCGCCGGTGACGGCGAGGGCGACGACAACGCCCGCGTGCTGCGCTATATGGCCAAGCTGACCATCAACCCGGCCATCGCCCACGGTCTGGCCCACGAGATCGGCTCCATCGAGGTCGGCAAGCTCGCCGACATCGTGCTGTGGCGCCCCCCGTTCTTCGGCGCCAAGCCCCAGCTCGTCCTCAAGTCGGGCTTCCCCGCGTACGGAGTCACCGGCGACCCCAACGCCGCCACCGACACCTGCGAACCGCTGGTGCTCGGCCCGCAGTTCGGCTCGTACGGGGCCACCGCGGCCGACATCTCCGTCGCCTTCGTCTCCGCCGCGGCCGCCGCGCTCGGCTCCGACGAGATGCCGACCCGCCGGCGCCGGGTCGCCGTCCGCGGCACCCGCGGCATCGGCCCCAAGGACCTGCTCCTCAACTCCCGGGTGGGCGCGGTCGATGTGGACGCGCGCAGCGGACTCGTCTCCCTCGACGGGGAACCGCTGCGCTCGGAAGCCGCCGAGTCGGTCTCCCTCAACCGCCTGTACTTCTTGTAAGCCTGTGAGGACCCCTGCCATGACTGCACAGCCCGCCAAGCCCGTGAACGACGGCTTCAGGATGCCCGCCGAGTGGACCCCCCACGAGCGCACCTGGATGGCCTGGCCCAGCCCCAACCCCACCTTCACCAACGAGCAGGAGCTCGCCGAGGCCCGCGAGGCCTGGGGCGCCGTCGCCCGCGCGGTCCGTTCGTACGAGCCCGTGACCCTGGTCGTCTCGCCCGGCGACGCCGAGAGTGCCCGCGCGGTCGTCGGCGGCGACGTACAGCTGGTCGAGCAGGAGCTCGACGACGCCTGGATGCGCGACATCGGCCCGACCTTCGTCACCAACGACGCCGGCGAGATCGCGGCCGTCGACTGGACCTTCAACGGCTGGGGCGCCCAGGAGTGGGCCCGCTGGGACCACGACTCGAAGATCGCCCGGCACGTCTCGGACGTGGCCGGCACCCGTACGTACAGCACCGCGCTCGTCAACGAGGGCGGCGCCATCCACGTCGACGGCGAGGGCACCGTGCTCCTCACCGACACCGTGCAGCTGGGCGAGGGCCGCAACCCCGGCTGGACCCGCCAGCAGGTCGAGGCCGAGATCCACGCCCACCTCGGCACCACCAAGGCGATCTGGCTGCCGTACGGCCTGGCCGGCGACTACGGCACCTACGGCACCCAGGGCCACGTCGACATCGTCGCCGCCTTCGCCCGCCCCGGCGTCGTCATGGTGCACACCCAGCCCGACCCGGCCCACCCGGACCACGAGCGCTGCAAGACCATCGCCGCCATCCTGCGCGCCTCCACCGACGCGCGGGGCCGGCAGCTGGAGGTCGTGGAGATCCCCGCGCCGACCGTGCTGGAGGAGGACGGGGAGTGGGTGGACTACTCCTACATCAACCACTACCTGTGCAACGGCGGCGTGGTCCTGTGCTCCTTCGACGACCCGCGCGACGAGGAGGCGGCGGAGATCTTCCGCGGACTGTTCCCCGAGCGGAGCGTGACACTCGTTGACGCACGTACGATTTTCGCCGGGGGTGGCGGTATCCACTGCATCACCCAGCAGCAGCCGAAGGTCTGACCTTCGGGAAACGGACGAGGAGTGGGCCCATGGTGGCGGGTGGAGTACCGGTACGGGCGGCGCGCAAGAACGCGCCCCCGCGCGAGGACGTACTCGTCGCCGCCATGGCCACGATCGCCGAGCGCGGCCTGGAAGGCCTGACCATGGCCGGTCTGGGCCGCGAGGTCGGCATGAGCAGCGGCCACCTCCTCTACTACTTCCGCAGCAAGGACGAGCTCCTGCTGCAGACCCTGGAGTGGAGCGAGGCGGCACTGGGCAGCGAGCGGCGGGCCCTGCTCTCCCGCCGCGGTCCCGTCGCCGAGCGCCTGCGCGCGTACGTCGACCTGTACGTGCCCACGCAGGCCCGCGACCCGCACTGGACGCTGTGGCTGGAGGTCTGGAACCGCTCCCAGAACGCCGGCCCCCAGGAGCGCGAGCGGCAGGCGGCCATCGAGGGCGCCTGGCACCGCGACCTGGTGGCACTGCTCGCCGAGGGCATCTCGCGCGGGGAGTTCCGACCGGTGGACGCCGAGCGCGTGGCGACCCGCATCAGGGCCCTGCTCGACGGATTCAGCATCCAGCTGGCGGTGGGTCTGCCGACGGTGGACCGGCAGGAGATCCTCGACCACGTCCGCGAGTTCCTCACGGAGGCACTCACCCCGCAGAACTAGCCCGGCCAGCGTTCGGCGCGCGGGCCCGCTGCCCGCATGCTGAGATCCCTGTCCATCCGCGGCGAGCGTTGTGGCACACTGCCAGCGTGCCTGCTCAGCTCATGATTATCGCCAGCAGCGCGCCGGTCCCCAGTGGCCGCTGAACCGCGGAAGAACTTCGCGGAAGCGGCCACCGTGCCTCGGACCCGCGCGCAGACCTCTCGCTACCCGCGAGAGGTTTTTTCGTTTCCCGGACCATCCGAGCCGGGACCGGACCGCGCGCGATGATGGGGGCAGTGACGGCGGCCTGCCCCCTTGGCGGGCATCCGGAACCACTCATCCGACAGGAGCCAGATCAGCATGACGACGACACCAGAGGCGGCAACCGTGCGCTCAGGGGGCCTGGACGACGGCTTCCACGTCTTCGACACCACCCTGCGCGACGGCGCGCAGCGCGAGGGCATCAACCTCACGGTCGCCGACAAGCTGACGATCGCCCGGCATCTGGACGACTTCGGAGTGGGCTTCATCGAGGGCGGCTGGCCCGGCGCCAACCCCCGTGACACCGAGTTCTTCGCCCGTGCACGCGCCGAGATCGACTTCAAGAACGCCCAGCTGGTCGCCTTCGGCGCCACCCGGCGGGCGGGCGGCACGGCCGCCACGGACCCGCAGGTGCGGGCCCTGCTGGAGTCCGGTGCCCCCGTGATCACGCTCGTCGCCAAGTCCCACGACCGCCACGTCGAACTCGCCCTGCGCACCACCCTGGACGAGAACCTGGAGATGGTCCGCGACACCGTCTCCCACCTGGTCGGCCGGGGGCGCCGCGTCTTCGTCGACTGCGAGCACTTCTTCGACGGCTACCGGGCCAACGCCGCGTACGCCAAGGCCGTCGTCCGCACCGCCCACGAGGCCGGCGCCGACGTCGTCATCCTCTGCGACACCAACGGCGGCATGCTGCCCGCCCAGGTGACGGCCACCGTCGCCACCGTCCTCGCCGACACCGGCGCCCGCCTGGGCATCCACGCCCAGGACGACACCGGCTGCGCCGTCGCCAACACCCTGGCCGCCGTCGACGCGGGCGCCACGCACGTCCAGTGCACGGCCAACGGCTACGGCGAGCGCGTCGGCAACGCGAACCTCTTCCCCGTCGTCGCCGCCCTCGAGATCAAGTACGGGCGCAAGGTGCTCCCCGAGGGCGCGCTCGCCGAGATGACCCGCATCTCGCACGCCATCGCCGAGGTCGTGAACCTCACCCCGTCCACGCACCAGCCGTACGTCGGCGTCTCCGCCTTCGCGCACAAGGCGGGCCTGCACGCCTCGGCCATCAAGGTCGACCCGGACCTCTACCAGCACATCGACCCCGAGCGGGTCGGCAACACCATGCGGATGCTGGTCTCCGACATGGCCGGCCGCGCCTCCATCGAGCTCAAGGGCAAGGAGCTCGGCGTCGAGCTGAACGGAGACCGCGCGCTGATCTCCCGGGTCGTGGAGCGGGTCAAGGAGCGGGAGCTCAAGGGCTACACGTACGAGGCCGCCGACGCCTCCTTCGAGCTGCTGCTGCGCGCCGAGGCCGAGGGCCGGTCCCGCAAGTACTTCCGCATCGAGTCCTGGCGGGCGATCGTCGAGGACCGGCCGGACGGCACCCACGCCAACGAGGCCACGGTCAAGCTGTGGGCCAAGGGAGAGCGGATCGTCGCGACGGCCGAGGGCAACGGCCCGGTCAACGCGCTGGACCGGGCGCTGCGGGTGGCGCTGGAGCGGTTCTACCCGCAGCTGGCCAAGTTCGAGCTGGTCGACTACAAGGTCCGCATCCTGGAGGGCACGCACGGCACGGAGTCCACGACCCGCGTGCTGATCGCCACGACGGACGGCGTCCGCGAGTGGTCCACGGTCGGCGTCGCCCCGAACGTGATCGCCGCTTCCTGGCAGGCCCTGGAGGACGCGTTCACGTACGGCCTCCTGCACGCGGGCGTCGAACCCGCCGAGTAGTCGCGAGCCCTTATGCCCTACTCACACATGAAAGGTCCGGTTCGGGTAGCGTCATCCGTATGAGGACCAGGCTTATATCCGTACGTTTTGGATCAGTGCTGGCCGGTCTGCTGCTGGCCCTGTCGGGGACCGCGCTCGTGGTCGCCCCGCAGGCGTCGGCGGCGACCGGGGTCGCCGCCGTGGGGGAGGCCCTCAAGAACGGGCCCGTCTACGTGGACCCCCGGATGCAGGCGCAGCTGCCGCAGGCCGAGGCCGACGCGCTCGGGAAGAAGATCAAGGACGCGGGGAAGCCGGTGTTCGTCGCCGTGCTGCCCGCGACGGACGAGTTCCCCGCCGCCAAGGTGTTCGGCGCCGTCAGGGCCGAGACCGGTATCACCGGGCTCTACGCGATCCGGCTCGGCGACGGCTTCAGCGCCCGCGCCGACCGGGCGGTCATGCCGGCCAACGCCGTACGCAACCTCACCGACGCGGTGAAAGTGGGCACGCCCGACGCGGCCACCCAACTCGACAACTTCGTCGACCAGGCCCTGAGCCAGGCCAAGGGCAGCGCCCCGGCCTCCTGGGGCACCACGGGCAGTGACGCCGGCGTCCCCGTCGGCGGGCTGATCACCCTCGGCGCGGTGGCCGCCATCGGCGGCGGTGGCGCGTACGCGCTGGTCCGCCGCAACCGGAAGAAGAAGGAAGAGGCCCGGCGCGCGGCCTTGGAGCGCCTCGGCGTGGTCGTCGACGAGGACATCACGGCCTTCGGCGAGGAGCTGGACCGGCTCGACTTCCACCCCGGCGAGCCCGGCGCCGACGACGCCATGCGCAAGGACTTCGAGCAGGGGCTCGACTCGTACGACAAGGCCAAGCAGATCATGGGTTCGGTGCGGTACCCGGAAGAGGTCAAGGGCGTCACCCAGGCCCTGGAGGACGGCCGGTACGCCCTGGCCTGCCTGGACGCGCGCCGGCAGGGGAAGCCGGTGCCCGAGCGCCGGTCGCCCTGCTTCTTCGACCCCCGGCACGGGCCGAGCACCGAGGACGCCACCTGGGCTCCGGCCGGCGGGGAGGCCCGTACCGTGCCCGTCTGCACGGCGGACGCCGTGCGGCTGCGCGACGGCCTGGACCCGGCGGTCCGCACGGTCGACACCGAGCACGGTCCGCGGCCGTACTACGACGCCGGCCCGGCGTACGGTCCCTGGGCCGGCGGCTACTTCGGCGGCGGCATCCTGCCCGGTCTGCTCGTGGGCACGATGCTCGGTTCGATGATGTCCAGCCCCGCCTACGCCTCGGACCTCGGCGGCGGCTTCGACGGCGGGGACGTCTCCGGGGCCGACTTCAACCCGTCCGACTTCGGCGGCGGGGACTTCGGCGGCGGTGGCGGCTTCGACGGGGGCGGAGGCTTCGACGGCGGGGGCGGCTTCTAGCTCTGTACTTCGCGGGTAGTTCGTTCAGGTCTCTGGCCAGCGGGGATGTGTGGGTTCCAGGCCGAGGAGGTCGAGGAGGTGGAGCTGGATGCCCCGGGTGATGGCGATGACGGGTGGGTCGGTGGCGCTGCCGACCCGTAGCCGCAGGTCGGACAGGTGGTAGAGGATCATCCGGCCGGTGGGCCGCACCCTCTGGTTGCCGGGGTAGAGCCCCTGCATCTTCTGGTCGCCGCCGAGGGCTCGGCGGACCTGGCGTTCGATCAGGCAGAACAGCAGCAGGGCCAGGCAGATCACTGTGATCAGTGCGGCGACGCGTTTGTTGTCCTGCACGAAGACAGGGGTGACGGCCAGGGGGCCCTTGAAGTCGCTGTATCGGCGCTCGACGGTGCCCTGGCCTTTGTGGCGGCGTAGTACTTCGCCGGGATCGGCCTGTTCGGGGGTGAGGGTGGTCAGCAGCGCGTACCAGCCGTCGACGGCGGCTTCGGCCTGGAGCACGTCCTGATCGAAGTGCCAGGACAGGGCGGGCCGTCCGGTTTCGTCGGTGGTGATCTCGGTGTGCAGGCAGCCGGAGACCCGGCGGGTGCGGGTGATCACGCCGAGGCGTGCGGCGATCTTCTCTGCGGTGCTGTAGTAGCGGCCGCCGGCAGAGTGCTGGAGCTTGTCGAGGTCTTCGCGGGCCTTGGCCAGGCGTTTCTCGCGGGCCCGCTGCTGGCCTTTGGCGTTGCCGGTGGAGTGCACCAGGATCCGGCGTACCTGGAGCGGGGGATCGCTCTTGCGGGGCCCGGTCACAAGGTGGATGTCTTCCAGGACCCGGTAGGTCTCACGCGCTGCGGCGGGGGTGTTCTCGTCGCGGGCGGGGGTGTAGTCCACGACGGTGGCCGTCTCGAGGTCGAGGGCGGCGTAGACGGCGTCGTCGACCCTGGAAGCGGGGGCCGGGGCGATGAAATCGGTCCCGGCCCCGATCAGGGCGGTGACGTTGCCGTATGAGATCAGCTTGGAGTCGGCGATCAGCAGGAACTTCTTCGGTCCGGCCATCGCGCGCAGAGCGTTCATGGTGCCGGTGATCTGGGAGATCTCCGCGGCTCCGCCGTCGATGACGCGGGACAGCAGGGGGATACCGCCGTCGCCGGTCACCGCCAGGCCGGTCTGGATCTGCTTGAGGTCGTAGCGGCGGTCCTTGGGATGGCCGTGTCTGATGCGGGGATACTCCTCGTCCTGGTCATCGGCCGGGTAGGCGCCGTAGAGCGACATGGATGTCATGTCCCAGTGGAACGTGGACACATCGATGCCGAACTCGCCGATCGCCTGGGCCCCGATGCTGTCGGTGAGCTCTCTCAGCCGCGGGGCGATGGCGTCCAGGGCCCGGCCCAGACGGTCGTCGTTGAGCAGTTCCGCCTCAATTCCGAATACTTCTTCCACCGCCCACTCCCGGGCCCAGCGGTCCACCCGCCACAGGGGTGCGGGTGCGGTCAGCCGGTTGGCCACCAGCACCTCGATGACCTGGCCGTGCGTCACATGGGCGATGTCGCGGCCCGGGCACAGCCGGTCGACGGTCCCGGCCACATCAAGCCGGCGCAGAAACTCGGCAGCGACAGGCAGAGCGCCCAGACGCTTCTCCACCACGGAGGTGACCACACATTCCATGCGCGGGCGCACCGTCCGCAGCCGTGGGGACCGGGAAGACTTCGTCACACCCGGATCAACACAGCCACCCCCGGACCGGACACGGCCAGACACCAACTCCACCTGACTCAGCCACCCGCGAAGTACGGATCTAGCCGCCCCCGGGGTTCGCCGGATCCCGCCGGTCAGGCCTGCTTGATGGCCGAGATGTCGAAGGTCAGCTTCACCTTGTCGCTCACCATGACACCGCCGGCCTCCAGGGCGGCGTTCCAGGTCAGGCCCCAGTCGGAGCGCAGGATCTCGGCGGAGCCCTCGAAACCGACGCGCTCGTTGCCGTAGACGTCCTTGGCGGAGCCCGTGAACTCTAGGTCGATGGCGAGCGGCCGCGTGACGTCCTTGATCGTCAGCTCGCCGGTGATGCGGTAGGCGTCCCCGCCCAGCTGGCGCGCCTCGGTGGAGCGGAAGGTCATCAGCGGGAAGAGCTCGGCGTCGAAGAAGTCGCTGCCCAGCAGGTGGGCGTCGCGGTCGGCGATGCCGGTGCTGACCGACGGGATCTTCACGTCGATGGCGGCCGTGGAGCGGGCCGGGTCGGCGCCGTCCAGGTGCAGGGTGCCCTCGTGCTCCGCGAAGGAGCCGCGGACGTTGGTGACCATGGCGTGGCGGACGGTGAAGCCGATGCTGCTGTGGGCGGCGTCGATGACGTAGTCGCCGGTGAGGGCGGCGAGCGCCGGGTCCACGTCCAGCGTGGTGACGGTGGTGCCGCCGTTCTGGTGGTCGGTGATCTGGCTGCGGCGGGTGAAGAGACCCATGGCCTGCTCCTCGGTAGTGTCTGGGCGTTCTGCCCGGTCGAAAGAATCTGTTGAATCTTCAACGATTTCAACGAGTACGACGCTAGACGCATTCCGTTTAAATTTCAACATCTAGGCGGGGTGTCAGGTCATTTTGTGAAGGTCCTACAACTGGCGAAGGTCCCGTCTGGCGGAGTCCCTACATCCTCCGGTCGTACTGTGCGGGCCACACAGCGGAAGACTCCCGAGACTGTGCGGAATGAACGGAGGTTTTTCATCGCGATCTTCGTAAGGTCGGTACATGACCGTTGTGGACCAGACCCCGAGCGAGCCGACGGACGCCCGTGGGCGCGTGGCCGAGCTGCACTCCCTGCGTGAGCAGGCGCGGCGCGGCCCCAGTGACCGCGCGACCGAGACCCAGCACGCCAAGGGCAAGCTGACCGCCCGTGAGCGCATCGCGCTGCTCCTCGACGAAGGTTCCTTCAAGGAGGTCGAACAGCTCCGCCGCCACCGGGCGACCGGGTTCGGCCTGGAGGCCAAGAAGCCCTACACCGACGGTGTCATCACCGGCTGGGGCACGGTCGAGGGCCGCACGGTCTTCGTCTACGCGCACGACTTCCGCATCTTCGGCGGCGCCCTGGGCGAGGCCCACGCCACGAAGATCCACAAGATCATGGACATGGCCATCGCGGCCGGTGCCCCGCTGGTCTCCCTGAACGACGGCGCCGGCGCCCGCATCCAGGAGGGCGTCTCCGCGCTGGCCGGCTACGGCGGCATCTTCCAGCGCAACACCAAGGCCTCGGGCGTCATCCCGCAGATCTCCGTCATGCTCGGCCCGTGCGCCGGCGGCGCCGCCTACTCCCCGGCCCTGACGGACTTCGTGTTCATGGTCCGCGACACCTCGCAGATGTTCATCACCGGCCCGGACGTGGTCCGCGCGGTGACCGGCGAGGAGATCACCCAGAACGGCCTCGGCGGCGCCGACGTGCACGCCGAGACCTCCGGCGTCGCGCACTTCGCCTACGACGACGAGGAGACCTGCATCTCCGAGGTCCGCTACCTCATCTCGATGCTGCCCTCCAACAACCGCGAGAACCCGCCCGTCCACGAGACCGGCGACCCCGCGGACCGCCGCAGCGAGGTTCTCCTGGACCTGGTCCCCGCCGACGGCAACCGCCCCTACGACATGCTCAAGGTCATCGAGGAGATCGTCGACGAGGGCGACGTCCTGGAGATCCACGAGCGCTGGGCCCGCAACATCATCTGCGCCCTGGCCCGCATGAACGGCCAGGTCGTCGGCATCGTCGCCAACCAGCCCGGCCACCTCGCCGGAGTCCTGGACATCGAGGCCTCCGAGAAGGCCGCACGCTTCGTCCAGATGTGCGACGCCTTCAACATCCCCATCGTCACCCTGCTCGACGTCCCCGGCTTCCTGCCGGGCGTCGACCAGGAACACGGCGGCATCATCCGCCACGGCGCCAAACTGCTGTACGCGTACTGCAACGCCACCGTCCCGCGGATCTCGCTGATCCTGCGCAAGGCCTACGGCGGCGCCTACATCGTCATGGACTCCCAGTCCATCGGCGCCGACCTCACCTACGCCTGGCCCACCAACGAGATCGCCGTGATGGGCGCCGAGGGCGCGGCCAACGTCATCTTCCGCAAGCAGATCGCGGACGCCGAGGACCCCGAGGCCATGCGCGTCCGCATGGTCAAGGAGTACAAGGCCGAACTGATGCACCCGTACTACGCGGCCGAGCGCGGCCTCGTCGACGACGTCATCGACCCCGCCGAGACCCGCGAGGTCCTCGTCAGCGCCCTCGCGATGCTCCGCAACAAGCACGCCGATCTGCCGTCCCGCAAGCACGGCAACCCGCCGCAGTAACCGCGAAGGAGACCTGCCACCACATGACCACCGCCACTGACACCCTGCTGCGCGTCGAGAAGGGCAATGCCCGGCCCGAGGAGCTGGCCGCGATCACCGCGATCCTGCTCGCCCGCGCCGCCGCCACCCCCGAGGAGACCGTGGTCCCCACGCCCCGCCAGGCCGGCTGGCGCCGCCTGGAGCGTACCCCGGGCTTCCGCGCCCCGCACAGCTGGCAGGGCTGAGTCCCCGAGCCCGGCGCAAGGCCCCGCACCCCGAACACTTGGGTGCGGGGCCTTGCGCGTACCCGGTCCGGGATGCGGGGGGCCGTCCCGTACGGGGCCGGGCCCGGACACGCCGAAGGCCCCCGCGTCGTACGACACGGGGGCCTTCGGATGCTGCGACCGTTGCCGCTACCGCAGACGCGCCATGAGGGCGTGCTCGACGAGCGTGATGAGCGCGCTCTTGGCGTCCGCGCGGTGGCGGGCGTCCGTCGTGATGATGGGGGCGTCCGGGCCGATCTGCAGGGCCTCGCGGACTTCCTCCGGGGTGTAGGCCTGGTTCCCGTCGAAGCCGTTGAGGGCCACGACGAACGGCAGGCCGCTGTTCTCGAAGTAGTCGACCGCGGGGAAGCAGTCGGCGAGGCGGCGCGTGTCGACGAGCACGACGGCGCCGATGGCGCCGCGGACCAGGTCGTCCCACATGAACCAGAAGCGGTCCTGACCCGGGGTACCGAAGAGGTACAGGATCAGGTCCTGGTCCAGGGTGATGCGGCCGAAGTCCATGGCGACCGTGGTGGTCGTCTTGTCACCGGTGTGGGTGAGGTCGTCGATACCCGCGCTCGCGGACGTCATGACGGCTTCGGTGCGCAGCGGGTTGATCTCGGACACGGCTCCGACGAACGTGGTCTTGCCCACGCCGAAGCCGCCCGCCACCACGATCTTCGCGGAGGTGGTGGAGCGAGCAGGAGCCGCTCCGCCGTTAGAGCTTGCGAAGTCCACTGAGCACCCTTTCGAGCAGTGTCACATCTGGCTGGCCACCGGCAGACTCGTCGCCGCCGGGCTGGTGAATGGCGACAAGGCCCGCCTCCGCCAGGTCGGCGACGAGGATGCGGGCGACACCAAGAGGAATGGAGAGAAGTGCCGAGATCTCCGCGACGGATTTGATCTCCTGGCACAGGCGGCAGATGCGCTGGTGCTCGGGCAACTGCCCTTGCAGGCGCGCGGGATCGGCCGTGGTACTGACCAGCGCCTCGATGGCGAGCTGGTAGCGCGGCCGAGTACGGCCGCCGGTCATCGCGTACGGGCGCACCAGCGGGTTGTGGGCCTTCGGCGCCGGCTGCCGCGCGGCGCGCGGAGGCTGCTGCGGAGGCATCTGGTGCTGGGGCTGCTGGGGCTGTCCGTACGGCTGCTGCTGGTAGGGGTTCTGCTCCGGCACGGGCCGGCTGGGAGCGGAGGGAAAGTTGAAGCGGTTCTGGTCGTGCCCACCCTGCGGCTGCTGCGCGCCGCCATAAGGATGTCCTCCGGGTGTTGTCACGTTTCCTCCTCCGACTCCAAGTACGCAGTACTCCCTGTGGAACCGCGCCACCGCACCCTATGGTGCGATGGCGCGAAACGCACTGCCTGTCTGCTAGTTGAGAAGACTTCCCTGCAGTTCGGCGCGCAGGTCCGGGGTCAGGACACTGCCCGCGCGATCCACCAGAAGGGCCATCTCGTAGCCCACGAGGCCGATGTCGCACTCGGGGTGCGCGAGCACCGCGAGGGACGATCCGTCCGAGACGGACATGAGGAAGAGGAATCCCCGGTCCATCTCGACCACGGTCTGGTTGACGGCGCCGCCCTCGAAGATGCGGGAGGCCCCGGCGGTCAGCGAGGTCAGACCGGAGGCCACGGCCGCCAGCTGATCGGCGCGGTCGCGCGGAAACCCGTCGGACATCGCCAGAAGAAGGCCGTCGGCGGAGACCACCACCGTGTGGGACACCCCTGGGGTGTTGTCCACGAAGTTGGTGATCAACCAGTTCAGGTTCTGTGCCGCCTGGCTCATCGGGCTCACACTAACGCTCCTGGTCATAGCTGTTACTTGACTGCTCAGAACCCGCGTTGCGTCCCTGCTGGACACCTCGCCGCAGGTTGCTCAACCTGCCGCGGACGTCCTCCGGGGCGCGGGAGACCTGGGGGCCGCCCTGCGGGGTCGTCTCCGCTGCGCCCTCGACCAGGTTGGCCTTGGGCACGCGCCGAGGGAGACCGGACGGGGTGACCCCGCCCGCCTTCGGCTCACGGAGTTTGGCGGCCTGCTGCCAGCGCTCGTCGTTACCCGAGCGCCAGTCGGTGCCGCCTTCCTTCCCCTGCTCCGGAGCGGCGGGCTGCTGCTGACGCGGCGACCGCTGTTCGAAGAGAGATCCGGTGGACTCCGCTTCCTGCTGTGCCGGCTGCCACTGCTGCTGGCTGCCGCGGCGCGGCAGGCCCGCTCCGGTCATCGCGTGACCGGTGTCGGCAGCGGCTCCCGGACGGTCGAAGCCTACGCGTTCCGCGGCCGGTTCGGGGACGGCCTGGGATTCCGATTCAGTCCCGTAATCCTGCTGGTAGGCAGCCGGATACGTGTTCTGATCGGGCCACTCGGCCTGCTCCGACCGGGCTTCGTAGCCATTGTCGTAGCCCTGAGTGGCCGGCTGCTGGTCCGGGTAGCCGTCTTCCGTATAACCGTAGTCCTGCTGCGGGTACGCCTCGTAGCCCTGCTGTGCCTGCTGAGCCTCGTAGGAGGTGTCGTAGGCCTGCCCGGACTGCTGCTCGTAGCCCTGGTACTCCTGGTACCCGTGCTCCGGCTGTGGTTCCGGATACTCCTGGGCAGGCTGGTCGGCGTACTGCTGCTGATCCTGCGGGTAGCCCACCTGGGCCGCCAGCGCGGCTCGGCGCTCCTGCTGTCCCAGGGACCGGCCGACCGGGTCGGCCGGGAGGCCGTCGGCGCCCTGCTGGTCGTACCGCGAGTCGTCGAAACCGAGTTCGGCGGCGGTGCGCAGCGGGGCGGCCTGCAGGGTCTTCTGCTCCGGGATGATCTGGGAGACCGTGAAGTCGTCGTCCGGCATGCCCTCGCCACCGCCACCGTGGGTGATGGCGTCGGGGAGCATGACCAGCGAGGTGGTGCCGGCCGCCTCGCCCGAGGGGCGCAGCTGGACGCGGATGCTGTGGCGGTCCGCCAGCCGGCCGACCACGAACAGACCCATGCGCTGCGAGATCGCGGCGTCCACGGTCGGCGGGTTGGCCAGCTTGTGGTTGATGTCCGCGAAGTCCTCGGCGGTGAGGCCGATGCCCTTGTCGTGGATCTCGACCATCACGCGGCCGTCCGGAAGACGGGTCGCGTTGACGCGGACCTTGGTCTGCGGGGAGGAGAACGTGGTGGCGTTCTCCAGCAGCTCGGCGAGCAGGTGCACGAGGTCGGTCACGGCCTGGCCGTGGATCTCGGCCTCGGAGACGCCCGAGAGCTCGATGCGCTCGTACTGCTCCACCTCGGAGGAGGCGGCGCGCAGCACGTCGACGAGGGGCACCGGCTGGTCCCAGCGGCGGCCCGGCTCCTCACCCGCGAGGATGAGGAGGTTCTCGCCGTTGCGGCGCATGCGGGTGGCCAGGTGGTCCAGGCGGAAGAGGTTCTCCAGCTGGTCCGGGTCGGCCTCGTTGTTCTCCAGCTCGGTGATGAGGGTCAGCTGGCCCTCGATCAGCGACTGGTTGCGCATGGAGAGGTTCGTGAAGATCGCGTTGACGTTCCCTCGCAGGAGCGCCTGCTCGGCGGCGAGCCGTACGGCTTCCCGGTGGACCTGGTCGAAGGCGCGGGCGACCTCGCCGATCTCGTCCTGGGAGTCGATGGGGATCGGGTGGACACGGGTGTCGACCTTGCCCGGATCGGTGCGCGAGAGCTGGTCGACGAGCATCGGCAGGCGCTGCTCGGCGATGTCGAAGGCCGAGCTGCGCAGGCGGCGCATCGCGCGGCCCATCTGGCGGGCCATGAGGCCGGCCATGATGAAGGCGGCGAGCAGGGCCACGACGACGATGGCGCCGTTGACGATCGCGTCGGTACGGGCCTCGTCGGAGACCGCGACGGCATCCTTGACGGCCTTGTCGAGGAGTTCCCTCTCGATCTCGTCGTAGCCGTCGAACTTGGCGGTGGCGGCGGCCTGCCAGAACACGGGGTTCGTCCCGTTCTCGGCGAGCTTCTTCCTGCTCTCGCCGCTGGCGATCGCCTCGGTCATGCCGAGCAGCGGGTTGCCGTTGGGGGCGGGCGGCGGCACGAAACGGGTGCCGGCCGCCTCGGCCTGGTGCTTGGCGTCGGCGAGCTTGGCCTTGCCCTCGTCCGACTTCTTGCCCATGACCTCCTTGAGGCGGTTCACGTCGTCCTCGGTACCGGCCGCGACGTACTCGCCGATGGCGATTTCCTCGAGGTACGCGTAGGAGGAGAAGGCGACGAGCTGGGCCTTGCGCACGTTCTCGTCCGTGCTGGGACGGACGAGCAGGTGGGTGCCGACGGAGCGCTGCAGCGAGTTCGCTGCCTTGGCCAGCTGGACCGCGTAGACCATGCGGCCGTACGAGGTCACGTTGCCGGTGCCGAGACCGAGCTCGTTGGCGAACTGCATGAGGTAGTGCTCTACCCCGACGTAGCCCTCTTCGGTCGGGATGGGGCCCCCCGCGGTGGGGAGGTTCTTCTTGGGGGTCTCGAAGGCGGCCTGGTAGGCCTTCTCGCGGACTTCCTTGAGTTTGGGCTCTTCCGCACGGAAGAGGCTCAGGCGTCGCTCCAGGCCCTGGTTCTTGGGCATGTCCTGGACGGCCTTGTCGAACTTCTCCTTGGCCCCGGTGGTGACCGCGTAGGCCTTGCTGACCTGCTCGGAGTTGGTCTGGCCGTTCAGGAGGGGCTCGGCCGTGAGGTCACGCTCGTTGAGCAGTGCCTGGCTGTATTCCGAGGCCGCCTGGACGACCCGGGCTATCTGCTCGGCGTCCTTGGCCTCGTTCCACTGGTCGACGGAGCCCTTCACCTGGAAGCCGCCCATGACCAGGCCCACGAGGGCCGGCACGAGCAGGATGGCGTTCAGGCGGGTCGGCACCCGCCAGTTGCGGGGCGAGAATCTGCTGGTGCTCCCGGGGCGTGCGGGTGGCTCCACGGGCACGTCGACGGGCGACGCGGCCGCTCGCGGCGGCGGGGTGAAGTTGCCGCGCGCGGGTTCAACCGCGGGGCTTGCGTTGCTTCGCCTCACTCGACCAACAACCTTCCGGCGGTGCTACTAGCTAGTTCGTTGAATTCCAGCACGGTTAACGGCCGTGTTCCAAACAGTTGGAATCAGCCATTCCAAGATCCTTATGCCCCACGTAAATCGGACATAAAGAACGTCCTGCGGCAAAAATAGGGGAAGTCGTGCGCGTAGCGGCACCAACCGAACGCACCCCGTGGCCGACTGGCGGCAATTGTCTGTCGAAACGTTATGAACCGAGAGGGCGGGCCGTGTCCTATGACACAGCCCGCCCTCTCACGTTGTGAAGAACCCGTGGGACTTGAGTGGTGCCGCTTGAGCCGGGCCGCCTGCGTGGTGTTACTTGAGACGCGCCATGAGGGCGTGCTCGACGAGCGTGATGAGCGCGCTCTTGGCGTCCGCGCGGTGGCGGGCGTCCGTCGTGATGATGGGGGCGCCGGGGCCGATCTGCAGCGCTTCGCGGACTTCTTCCGGGGTGTACGGCTGGTGTCCCTCGAAGCCGTTGAGGGCAACGACGAACGGCAAGCCGCTGTTCTCGAAGTAGTCGACCGCGGGGAAGCAGTCGGCGAGGCGGCGCGTGTCCACGAGCACGACGGCGCCGATGGCGCCGCGGACCAGGTCGTCCCACATGAACCAGAAGCGGTCCTGACCCGGGGTACCGAAGAGGTACAGGATCAGGTCCTGGTCCAGGGTGATGCGGCCGAAGTCCATGGCGACCGTGGTGGTCGTCTTGTCACCGGTGTGGGTGAGGTCGTCGATGCCGGCGGAGGCGCTGGTCATGACGGCTTCGGTGCGCAGCGGGTTGATCTCGGACACGGCTCCGACGAACGTGGTCTTGCCCACGCCGAAGCCGCCCGCCACCACGATCTTGGCGGAGGTGGTGGAGCGAGCAGGAGCCGCTCCGCTAGATGTTCCGAAGGCCACTGAGCACCCTTTCGAGCAGCGTTACATCCGGCGTGCCGCCGGCCTCTCCATTGCCCGGCTGGTGGATGGCCACCATTCCGGCCTCCGCCAGGTCGGCGACGAGGATCCGGGCGACACCGAGCGGCATCGACAGCAGCGCGGAGACCTCCGCGACCGACTTGACCTCGCGGCACAGGGTGCAGATGCGCTGGTGCTCCGGGAGCAGGCCGGACAGGTGCATCGGATCGGCGGTGGTGCTGACCAGCGCCTCGATGGCGAGCTGGTAGCGGGGCCGGGTCCGGCCGCCGGTCATCGCGTACGGACGCACCAGCGGCTGATCGCCTTCCGAGTACGAATCTCCGTACGCATCGGGGTAGGCGGGGGGCGGGGTCATGGATCCTCCGGGCTGGACAGCAGTGGTCAGCGTGCCGTCTGACGGGGCGGCCGGTGGGGGGGACTGTATGACGGCCTGGCGGGGGTACTGGATTTCGGGGCGGGGCCCCGGTCTCCCGGCCGGTAGTACCGTCCGGCCGGGAGATTGGGAAGTCAGCCGAGCAGGCTTCCCTGCAGTTCGGCGCGCAGGTCCGGAGTGAGGACACTGCCCGCGCGATCCACCAGAAGGGCCATCTCGTAGCCCACGAGTCCGATGTCGCACTCGGGGTGCGCCAGTACGGCCAGCGAGGATCCGTCCGAGACGGACATGAGGAAGAGGAATCCCCGGTCCATCTCGACCACGGTCTGGTTGACGGCGCCGCCCTCGAAGATGCGGGAGGCACCGGCGGTCAGCGAGGTCAGTCCGGAGGCCACTGCCGCCAGCTGATCGGCGCGGTCACGGGGGAATCCTTCGGACATCGCCAGAAGGAGTCCGTCGGCGGAGACCACCACCGTGTGGGACACCCCTGGGGTGTTGTCCACGAAGTTGGTGATCAACCAGTTCAGGTTCTGTGCCGCCTGGCTCATCGAACTCAACTAACGCTCCTGCTGGTAAGTGGGGTCGATGTGGTAACTGCCGGTCGCCGGTCCGTTGTTGCCGGCCTGACGGCCCTGCTGGAAACCGCGTCGGAGGTTGGTCAGACGGCCGCGGACGTCGTCCGGCGCCCGCGAGACCTGGGGACCCGCCGTCTCCTCGGCCTGCTGCTGCGCGGTGCCGGCCACGAGGTTCGCCCGCGGGACCCGGCGGGGCAGCCCCGAGGTCGTGATGCCGCCGGCGGCGGGCTGGCGCACGCGCTCGGCCTGGCGCATCAGCTCGTCGTTCGGCGAGGACTTCCAGCTGACGGTCGGCATGCTGCCGGTCGCCGCGGGCTCGGCCGCCTGCTCCTGGCCGCGCTGCGGCAGCTGCTGCTGCGCCGGAGCTGCCGCAGCGGACTGCTGCGGCTGCTGAGGTACGCCCGGTCCCTGCGCGGGGGGCTGCTGACCCTCCTCGCGGAACCAGTTCGACTCCAGCGTGTCGAATATCGGGCTGCGGCCGTCGCCGGAGCTCTGGGCCGGCGGCAGGGCCTCCGGCCGATGAGCCTGCGGCAGTCGCGGGGTCTCCGGGCGTGCGGGCGGTACGGGTGCGTACCCGCCGCCGGGCTGCGGAGCCTGCGGCTGCTGCGGGGCCTGGGGCTGCTGACGGGCGAATCCGCCGACACCGGGGCCGCCGGGCCGCTGGGCCTGGTAGCCCGGGCGCTCGAACTGTCCGGTGGTGGACGGGTCCACCGAGCCCCGCACGTCCGGACGCTCGAACTGTCCGGTCGTGCTGCCCGGGCCGTCGCCCTGCGGCATCGGGGCGTTGAAGTCAGGGCGGGCGAACTCCGCCGTCGAACCGGGGCCCGAGAGCTCGTCGTGGCCGCGGGCCTGGTCGGCACCCCAGCTGGTGGTCTGCGGGCCGGGAAGCTCCGGACGCGGGGCACCGCCGCGCGGCGGCAGCTGCGGGCGGGCACCGTTCGGAGCCTGAGCGCCCGACTGCTGCTGCTGGGGCTGCGGCTGCTGAGCCTGCTGCTGCTGCGGTCGCTCGAAGCCGTTGCCCTGCGGGAACCCGGACGGACCGGACGCCGAGGGCGACGAGACCGGACGGGCCTGCGGGCCGCCGCCGAATCCGCCGTTGGCGACCGGACCGCGGGCCGGCAGCGGCCCACCGGCGCCGAAGGCACCCTGGCCCTGCCCCGCACTGGTCGGACCCTGCTGCGGACGGCCACCGGGAGCACCCGGGCCGCCCTGCTGCGGAGGCCGCCCGCCCTGCGGGCCCTGCGGACGCTGACCGGCGCCGTCGCGGCCCGGGAGGGCGGCGCGCTGGCCGCCCGCACCGACCTGACCGCGCTGCGGACCCGCGCCCACGGGCGGCCGTGCGGCCGCACCGGGCACGGAAGCCTGCCCGCCGGGGGCGCCCTGGGCGCCCCCGGGGCCGCCCTGGCCCGGCATCGGACCCGGCTTCTTGCCGCCCTGGGCGACGTCCACCGGCAGCATGACGAGGGCCGTCGTACCGCCCGAGTCGGAGGGGCGCAGCTGGATGCGGATGCCGTGTCGCAGGGACAGGCGGCCGACCACGAACAGGCCCATGCGGCGGGAGACGGAGACGTCCACGGTCGGCGGCGACGCGAGCCGCTCGTTGATCGCGGCGAGGTCCTCGGGGGAGAGGCCGATACCGGTGTCGTGGATCTCGACGAGCACGCGGCCGTCGGGCAGCGCGTGACCGGTGACCTTGACCTTGGTCTGCGGGGAGGAGAACGAGGTGGCGTTCTCCAGCAGCTCGGCGAGGACGTGCACGAGGTCGTTGACGACGCGGCCGGCGACATCGGTGCCGGGCACCGAGGACAGCTCGACGCGCTCGTACTGCTCCACCTCGGAGGCGGCGGCACGGAGCACGTCGACCAGCGGGACGGGGCGGGTCCACCGGCGGCCCGGCTCCTCGCCCGCGAGGACGAGGAGGTTTTCGCCGTTACGGCGCATGCGGGTCGCGAGGTGGTCGAGCTTGAAGAGCGAGGAGAGCTGGTCCGGGTCGGCCTCGCGCGACTCCAGTTCGGAGATGAGCGACAGCTGACGCTGGATGAGGCCCTGCGAGCGGCGCGAGAGGTTGGTGAACATCGCGTTGACGTTGCCTCGCAGGAGGGCCTGCTCGGCGGCGAGGCGGACGGCCTCGCGGTGCACGTCGTCGAATGCCGCGGCCACCTGGCCGATCTCGTCGCGGGTGTGCACACCGACCGACTCCACGGACGTGTCCACGTCCTGCGGGTCGGACTCGGACAGCTGCTTGACGAGCTCGGGCAGCCGGTCCTGCGCGACGCGCGTCGCGGTGTCCTGCAGGCGGCGCAGCGAGCGGATCATCGAGCGGGCCATGACGAAGGCGCCGACGAGGGAGACGCCGAGGACGAGGAGGATCAGGGCACCGTTGATGATGGCGTCCTGCTGGGCCTCGTTCTTCAGCTCACGGGCCTTCTGCTCCATCTCCTCGAGCAGGGTCAGCTCGATGACCTTCATGGCCTGGAGCTTGGTGCCGTCGGCGTCGTACCAGTCCAGCCAGGACCGGTTCTTCTCGCGGAGGAAGGCGTCCTGGCTGGTCAGCACGCGGCGGGCGTAGTGGTCGGCGGTGGAGATCTCCGAGTTGCTGTCGCCGAGGCCCGCGAGGAGCTCCTCGGTCCGGCCCTGGTAGACGAGCTCGAAGGTGGTCTTCGCCTGCTGCTCGCCCTTCTGGGCGGAGAGGGCGTAGAGACGGTCGTTCTCCTCCAGCTTGCCCTGGCGCTCGTTGGTGTCCGGGAGCGAGGCGGCGATGATCGCGCGCTGGATGGAGGCGTACTCCTTGGCGGCGGAGAATGCCGCCAGGGCGCGCGTGCGCTTGATCATCTCCGGGTTGGAGGTGGCCTGCGCCATGTCCTGGGAGAGCGAGAGCAGCGAGACGATCATCGCGTTGTACTCGCTGACGGTCTGCTGGGCGCCGTTGATGTACGCCTTGTCGCGGACCGTCTGGATGTTCGCGAGCTGACGGCCGATCTGCAGGACGTTGTTGCGGATCGACTTGAGGGCGTCGTCCTTCGCGCCCGTGCTGTCGACCTTGTCGGTCGCGGCGGCGAAGGACTTGGCGGCGGTGTCGGTCTGCTGGCGGACGACGTCGACCTGGCTGGTGCTCTTGCCCTTGGAGAGTGAGAGCGGACCCGCGGAGAGGTCGCGCTCCTCCTGGAGCATGGCGGCCAGGTTGGTGGCCTGCCGGGTCATCGTCGTCAGCAGCTGCATGTGCTCCAGCTGCGCGATGTCGTTGAGCGAGTCGTTGATGCGGAAGCCACCGAGCGTGGTGGCGGCGACGACCGGCAGGGTCAGCAGCGACACGAGTCGCGTGCTGATGCGCCAGTTCTGCATGGCGAGACGAGAGCCGGGCCCACTGGGGGCCTTCGGTATCGCCACGTCCTGCTCGGCCGGCCCGGCCTTGGCCTTGCCTGCCTTGGCGGTCTTCCCACGGCCCTTCGCCTTCACCGCGGCGGAGGAGTCGGGGCCTGCGCCCTCGACAGCCGGCCCGCGGTTCTGGGCGTGCTGGGGCGAGGAGCCACGGTCGGTCCCGCCGCGCGGCTCCTGCTCCGCCGCAGCGCTGCCATCCCTCTTGAATCGTCCCTGCACTAGCGTCGCAACCTCTGGACCAGGCGTCCCGCCGGGCGACCGGTGGGACGGTGTCGAGTCGTGGGGCACGTGCGGCCCCATGGTGGTCGTCGGTGACCGGCGCGTCTCCCTCTCCTTGACACCGCGCTCGGCGCTGAGTCGCGCCACCTGCGCGCCGGCTGATTCCCGCGGCGGTCCCGCGAATTCCAGCACAGTGGAGGATCTCCAACAAGGTGCGCGTGTCGGCCCGGAGAGTCGATTACCTCTGGTGACGGATTTGCTACGCGATGTGCGACCACATTCGGTAGAAACCGGACTTACATCATCCAAACAACATGGCTGGCAAGGTGTCCCAGTCGAGATGATCAGGAGCGGAATGGCGCATTCAGTGGCGCAATGTCCGTTTCGACGGGCGCGGTTGGCTGTCCATTGTGTCGCGAATGTCTGGCCACGGGTGAGCAAACTCACACAGCCGTGGCCATTACTTCCTGGTTCGGCGGGGGATTCAGATGTTTAGCCTTGCCCCTTAAAGGGTTGGCGCCAGGGTTGGTGCATCGACAGCCGACACTCACAGATCGAACCGAGGACCCCGAACTCCCATGAAGACGACGATGATGTTCCGCAACATAGCCAACCCCCGCCGCACCACCCTCGCGCACCTCAAGGACGCCGAGGAACTGCAGGCGGCGCCGGCCACCCCGGAACACTCCGTCGAGCTGCCGACGCAGACCGCCAACCCGCGCCGCACGATCCTGATGGACGCACCGGTCGCCGCCGCCGCGCAGTAGCCGCACGGCTGCGGAACGCGAAGCGCCCCTGCCCACCGCGTTAGCCTGGGTCCGCAGACTCCAGCCAGCGGACATACAGAGGGGCAGACGCAACACGTGCGCATCGCCAGGTTCTCGATCGACGGCAATGTCGCGTTCGGCGCGGTCGAGGGCAGCACCGCCCCCGGCGACGAAGCGACGCTCGTGCTCGACATCATCAAGGGCATCCCGTTCGCGGACTTCGAGCTCTCGGGCACGAAGGTCCCGCTGAGCAAGGTCCGGCTGCTGCCGCCCGTGCTCCCGAACAAGGTCGTGGCCATCGGCCGCAACTACGCGGAGCACGCGGCGGAGCTGGGCAACGAGGTCCCGGACGCCCCGATCACCTTCTTCAAGCCCTCCACCTCGGTGGTCGGCCCGGGCGACCCGATCACGTACCCCTCCTTCTCCCAGGACCTCCACCACGAGGCGGAGCTCGCCGTGGTCATCGGACGCATGTGCCGCGAGGTCCCCAGGGAGCGCGTCAAGGACGTGATCCTCGGCTACACCTGCGCCAACGACGTCACCGCGCGCGACGTCCAGCAGCGGGAGAAGCAGTGGGCCCGGGCCAAGGGCTTCGACAGCGCCTGCCCCCTCGGTCCCTGGATCGAGACCGACCTGGACCCGGGCGACCTGACCATCCAGTGCACCGTCAACGGCGAACAGCGCCAGCTCGGCCGCACCAGCGACATGGTCCGCTCCATCGAAGACCTCGTCGTCCACATCACCGAGGCCATGACGCTGCTCCCGGGCGACGTCATCCTCACGGGGACCCCGGCCGGAGTCGGCCCCCTGAACGTCGGCGACGAGGTCGCCGTCACCATCGAAGGCATCGGCACTCTCACCAACAAGGTGATCAAGCGTGGTTAACGGACCTGTCCGCGTACGTTTCTGTCCCTCCCCGACCGGCAACCCCCACGTGGGCCTGGTCCGCACCGCCCTGTTCAACTGGGCGTTCGCCCGCCACCACGGCGGCACGTTCGTCTTCCGCATCGAGGACACCGACGCGGCCCGCGACTCCGAGGAGTCGTACGACCAGCTGCTCGCCTCGCTGCGCTGGCTCGGCTTCACCTGGGACGAGGGCCCCGAGGTCGGCGGCCCGCACGCCCCGTACCGCCAGTCCGAGCGCATGGACATCTACAAGGACGTCGCGAAGAAGCTGCTCGACGGCGGCTACGCGTACCACTGCTACTGCACCACCGAGGAGCTCGACGCGCGCCGCGCGGCCGCCCGCGCGGCCGGCAAGCCCTCCGGCTACGACGGCCACTGCCGCGAGCTCACCACCGTGCAGGTCGAGGCGTACCAGGGCGAGCACCGCCCGGCGATCGTCCGCTTCCGGATGCCCGACGAGCCGATCACCTTCACCGACCTGGTCCGCGGCGAGCTGACCTTCACCCCGGAGAACGTGCCGGACTTCGGCATCGTCCGGGCCAACGGCGCCCCGCTCTACACGCTGGTCAACCCGGTCGACGACGCGCTGATGGAGATCACGCACGTCCTGCGCGGTGAGGACCTCCTCTCCTCGACCCCCCGCCAGATCGCGCTCTACAAGGCGCTGATCGAGCTGGGCGTCGCCAAGTCCACCCCCGCGTTCGGGCACCTGCCGTACGTGATGGGCGAGGGCAACAAGAAGCTCTCCAAGCGCGACCCCGAGGCCTCGCTCAACCTGTACCGCGAGCGCGGCTTCCTCCCCGAGGGCCTGCTGAACTACCTCTCGCTCCTCGGCTGGTCCTTCTCCAAGGACCAGGACGTCTTCTCGATCGAGGAGATGGTCCAGAAGTTCGACATCGACGGCGTGAACGCCAACCCCGCGCGCTTCGACCTGAAGAAGGCCGAGTCGATCAACGGCGACCACATCCGCCTGCTCGACCCGAAGGCCTTCGCGGACGCCTGCGCCCCGTGGCTGCAGGCCCCGCACGCCAACTGGGCGCCCGAGGACTTCGACGCCGAGGCCTGGGAGCGCATCGCCCCGTACGCCCAGACCCGCGTCACCGTCCTGTCGGACATCACGGCCAACGTCGACTTCCTCTTCCTGAAGGAGCCGGTCGAGGACCAGGCCTCGTGGGACAAGGCGATGAAGGGCGAGCCGGCGGCCCTCCTGACGACGGCGCGCGAGAACCTGGCGAACGCCGACTGGTCGGACCCCGAGTCCCTCAAGCAGGCCGTCCTGACCGCCGGCGAGGCCCACGGTCTCAAGCTCGGCAAGGCCCAGGCCCCGGTCCGCGTGGCGGTCACCGGCCGCACGGTCGGCCTGCCGCTGTTCGAGTCCCTGGAGATCCTGGGCAAGGACCGCTCCCTGGCCCGCATCGACGCGACGCTGGCCAAGCTGGCCGCGTAGCACTCCCGTACTCCCCCAGCTACCGCTGGGAGGGACCCCCACCGCAGGGGGCGGCAGCCGAACTCCGGCCGCCGCCCCCTGCGGCGTTGCCGGAGGCGGGCCCTGGCTGGTCTCCGGGAGAACGATCATGGCATTTCACCCAGGGCTCCGCCTTCGCCTACGACGACGGCATGACGGGGCCCTCGCCCCGGTCGTCATCGGCGACGTGACCCTGCCCACGGGCCGGGTCGTCGCCTGCGACCCCTTCGTCTGCCTCGGCGAGGGCGAAGCCGAGCCGTTCAGTGTCGTGGTGGACCCGGCCCGGTACCGGGCGGAGGCCGCGATCGCCACGCTGGTGCGCCTCGGCGTCCCGGAGGGACCCCGCCCGCACACCCGGGTCGCCGCCGCGCGTCTCGTGATACGGGACACGCCGACCGTGCGCTGGGAGATGGCCGTCGCCGAGGGCCAGGACCCCGCCGTCCTCGGCGAGGACGAGTTCTACGGCTACGGCGTGGACGCGGGCACCGGCTGCTTCCACGACGCCGCCGCCGACGGCTCGTTCCCCGGCACCGAGGACGAGGAGGGGGCGGTGTGGGCCGCCATGGAGGCGGTCGGCGACGGCCCTGGGTCGGACGTGACGCCGAGGGCCGGGTCACCTGTTTCGTGACGGACTTCCTGGTCGTGCCCACGGCGAAGGTGCCCGCGGCGTAGGCTCGGCCCCATGCCGATCCGCGCCGTGCTGTGGGACATCGACGACACCCTCTTCGACTACACGGGGGCCGATGCCGCCGGGCTCGCGCGGCAGCTGGAGACCGAGGAGCTCGCGGACCGGTACGGGACCCCCGTGCAGGCGCTCGCGCTGTGGCGGGAGATCACCGACCGTCACTGGGCGCGCTTCGCCGCGGGTGAGGGGACGTTCCAGGGGCAGCGGCAGGACCGGGTGCGGGAGTTCCTGGAGCTGCCCGGGATGACCGCGGACGAGGCCGGCGCCTGGTTCGACCGGTACGTCGAGCACTACAAGGCCGCCTGGGCCGTCTTCCCCGACGTCGTGCCCGTACTGGACGCCCTCGCGGCCGGCTACCGGCACGGGGTGCTCTCCAACTCCTCCACCGCCAACCAGGACCCCAAGCTGCGTCACCTCGGGCTGCGCGACCGCTTCGAGGTGCTGGTCTGCGCGGTCGAACTCGGGGTCAGCAAGCCCGAGGCGGCGGCCTTCCTGGCCGCGTGCGAGGCGCTCGGACTGCCGCCGGGCGAGGTGGCGTACGTGGGGGACCAGCCCGAGATCGACGCGCGCGGGGCCCGTGACGCCGGGCTGCTGGCGGTCTGGATCGACCGCGACGGCGGTCGCGGGCCCGGGCCCGGCGGCGCGCACCGCATCGAAGGCCTTGACCAGCTCCCGGAGCTGCTGGCAGGGGATACCCGTTTTGGAGCACGGTCAGGCATCCGGTAATGTTCTTTCTGCGCCGCCGGAGCGGGCCGAAAGGCCGGACGGAGGCGCCACCCAAAGAAAAGCCCCCGCAAGGGGTTGACTTTTGGTGGGGTATAGTGTAATTGGCAACACGAGGGTTTCTGGTTCCCTTATTCTAGGTTCGAGTCCTGGTACCCCAGCGCAGTGCAGTAGTAACGCAGTGCTTTGCCCCCGTTGTGTAGCGGCCTAGCACGCCGCCCTCTCAAGGCGGTAGCGCCGGTTCGAATCCGGTCGGGGGTACAGATCCTTCCCGCGAGATCTCCTGGGTCGCACCCGGACGTCTCGAAGCAGGATCGCTAGGGCCCCCGTTGTGTAGCGGCCTAGCACGCCGCCCTCTCAAGGCGGTAGCGCCGGTTCGAATCCGGTCGGGGGTACTGTTGGTCTGGTCTAGACCACTTTGGGCTATAGTGTAATTGGCAACACGAGGGTTTCTGGTTCCCTTATTCTAGGTTCGAGTCCTGGTAGCCCAGCGCAGTAACAGCAGCACCAGCTAGCCCCCGTTGTGTAGCGGCCTAGCACGCCGCCCTCTCAAGGCGGTAGCGCCGGTTCGAATCCGGTCGGGGGTACGCATCGAAGAGGCCCTCCGCGTTCATCGCGGAGGGCCTCTTCGCTTTGCGTTCACGCACGTCGTGAGCGCTCGACCCGCGGACGTGTGCGCGGATGTAAGTGCGGGCCCGGAGGCGCGTGTTCGGACGTGTGCGGCGTCGTACGCGCCCCCGGGCCCGGGGGACGGATGGGGGAAGGCCTTCGGGCCGGGAGGTGCTCAGCCGGAGCGGCGCAGGGCCTCCGTGAGGCGTGCGGCCGCGTCGATGACGGCCTGGGCGTGCATCCGGCCCGGGTGGCGGGTCAGCCGCTCGATCGGCCCGGAGACCGACACGGAGGCCACCACGCGGTTCGACGGCCCGCGCACCGGCGCCGAGACGGAGGCCACGCCGGGCTCCCGCTCGCCGATCGACTGCGCCCAGCCGCGGCGTCGTACGCCCGAGAGCGCCGTCGCCGTGAAGCGCGCGCCCTGCAGCCCGCGGTGGAGCCGCTCGGGCTCCTCCCAGGCCATCAGGATCTGCGCTGCCGAGCCGGCCTTCATCGGGAGCGTCGAGCCCACCGGGACGGTGTCCCGAAGGCCCGACAGCCGCTCCGCGGCCGCCACGCAGATGCGCATGTCTCCCTGACGGCGGTAGAGCTGCGCGCTCTCGCCCGTCACGTCGCGCAGGTGGGTGAGTACCGGTCCCGCCGTGGCCAGCAGACGGTCCTCGCCGGCCGCGGCGGCGAGCTCCGCCAGCCGCGGACCGAGGATGAACCGGCCCTGCATGTCCCTCGCCACCATCCGGTGGTGTTCCAGTGCCACGGCAAGGCGATGTGCCGTGGGTCGTGCGAGCCCTGTCGCCGCGACCAGCCCGGCGAGGGTGGCCGGACCGGACTCCAGTGCGCTCAGTACCAGAGCTGCCTTGTCGAGAACGCCGACGCCGCTAGAGTTGTCCATGAAACGATATTCGCGTCTCACACTGTGAAACGCAAGTTCAATTTTTCCAAGAACCAGCGAGTCTGTATGTGCGGGTCCACGAACCACTGGGTCCGAGCCGTCGTCCAGGACGTGGGGTACGGACGATGCGGCGCACAAGATCTCTATGAAGCGCCGGCACAACCGGCCGGCCGGAGGGAAAGCGATGGGTAGGACACTCGCGGAGAAGGTCTGGGACGACCATGTCGTCCGGCGCGCCGAAGGCGAGCCCGACCTCCTCTTCATTGATCTGCACCTGCTGCACGAGGTGACCAGCCCGCAGGCCTTCGAGGGTCTGCGTCAGGCCGGCCGCAAGGTCCGACGCCTCGACCTCACCATCGCGACCGAGGACCACAACACCCCCACCATCGACATCGACAAGCCGATCGCGGACCCGGTCTCCCGGGCCCAGCTGGAGACGCTGCGGGCGAACTGCGCCGAGTTCGGCGTCCGCCTGCACTCGCTGGGCGACGTCGAGCAGGGCGTCGTCCACGTCGTGGGACCGCAGCTGGGGCTGACCCAGCCCGGCACCACCGTGGTCTGCGGTGACTCGCACACCTCCACGCACGGCGCCTTCGGTGCGCTGGCCTTCGGCATCGGCACGAGCCAGGTCGAGCACGTGCTGGCGACGCAGACGCTGCCGCTGGCCCGCCCGAAGACGATGGCGATCACCGTCACCGGCGCGCTGGCCGAGGGCGTCACCGCGAAGGACCTGATCCTGGCGATCATCGCCAAGATCGGCACCGGCGGCGGCCAGGGCTACATCCTGGAGTACCGCGGAGAGGCCATCGAGCAGCTCTCGATGGAAGCCCGCATGACCATCTGCAACATGTCGATCGAGGCCGGCGCCCGCGCGGGCATGATCGCCCCCGACCAGACCACCTTCGACTACCTGCAGGGCCGCGACCACGCCCCCGAGGGCGAGGACTGGGACGCGGCGGTCGCGTACTGGAAGACCCTGCGCACCGACGACGACGCGGTCTTCGACGCGGAGGTCGTCATCGACGGCACCGCGCTGTCCCCGTTCGTCACCTGGGGCACCAACCCGGGCCAGGGCGCGCCGCTGTCGGCCAACGTCCCCGACCCGGCTTCGTACGAGGACGCTTCGGAGCGCATGGCCGCCGAAAAGGCCCTGGAGTACATGGGGTTGACCGCCGGACAGTCGCTGCGCGACATCAAGGTCGACACCGTCTTCGTAGGTTCCTGCACCAACGGCCGCATCGAGGACCTGCGCGCCGTGGCCGGGATCGTCGAGGGCCGCAAAGTCGCCGACGGCGTACGGATGCTGGTCGTCCCGGGCTCGGTCCGCGTCGCCCTGCAGGCCGTGGAAGAGGGCCTGGACAAGGTCTTCAAGGAGGCCGGCGCCGAATGGCGGCACGCGGGCTGTTCGATGTGTCTGGGCATGAACCCCGACCAACTGGCGCCCGGTGAACGCTCCGCGTCCACCTCCAACCGCAACTTCGAGGGCCGGCAGGGCAAGGGTGGGCGCACTCACCTGGTCTCCCCGCAGGTGGCCGCCGCCACCGCGGTGCTGGGCCATCTGGCCTCGCCCGCCGACCTGTCCGCCGCCGATGCGACCGCCGGAGTCTGAACCATGGAAGCCTTCACCACCCACACCGGCCGGGCCGTCCCGCTGCGCCGCAGCAACGTCGACACCGACCAGATCATCCCGGCCCACTGGCTGAAGAAGATCACCCGTGACGGGTTCGAGGACGGGCTCTTCGAGGCCTGGCGCAAGGACCCGGAGTTCGTCACGAACCGCCCGGAGCGCGCCGGCGCGACCGTGCTGGTCGCCGGCCCCGACTTCGGTACCGGCTCCTCGCGCGAGCACGCCGTCTGGGCCCTGCAGAACTTCGGCTTCAAGACGGTCATCTCCTCCCGCTTCGCCGACATCTTCCGTGGGAACTCGCTGAAGAACGGTCTGCTGACGGTCGTGCTCCCGCAGGAGACCGTCGAACGGCTGTGGAAGCTGACCGAGGCCGACCCCACCGCCGAGATCACGGTCGACCTGGTCGACCGCCAGGTGCGAGCGGAAGGCGTCGTCGCGGAGTTCGAACTCGACGACAATGCCCGCTGGCGTCTGCTGGAGGGCCTGGACGACATCTCGCTCACCCTTCAGAACGAAGCGGACATCGCTTCGTACGAAAGCGTCCGCCCGGCCTTCAAGCCGCGCACGATTCAGGCCTGATTCCTGCCTGATCAGCGCTTATTCACCCCCGGGTGATCACATCGGCAACACTGTGCCCCCCGCCTTCCGGCGGGGGGCACAGCCGTTTGTTGAGGCCCCGTGAGGCGACAACTCGCCCCAGATGGCACAATCTGTGCATGGAACGCGACAGTCAACTCGAGCTCTACGAACTCGTCGCGGACCGGCTGAAAGAAGCACACACACGGGTGCGCTCACTGCAAGTCCCGGAGGGCGTAAGGATGGCGCTGTCCCGGAAGCTGTTGGTCGTCACGGCCGCGGCGAAGCACGATCTCGCCGATGCGGCAAGGCGCCTGGACAGGTTGATGAAGGACCTCGACGAGGGTCGATTCCCTGAAGGCGACTGATGCGAAGGAACTCCGTAACGGCCTCCAGCGTTGCGGCACTAGGGTGATTAGCCCGTTTCGTGTTTGATTTGCGGTATATATCCGCCTAACGTGCGAAATAAGCTTGAACACATTCGTTCTGGCGAAGTCTCCGAAGGGGAAGACGTGAACAAGGCGCAGCTCGTAGAAGCGATTGCCGACAAGCTGGGCGGCCGCCAGCAGGCCGCGGATGCTGTCGACGCGGTACTGGACGCGATCGTCCGCGCTACCGTCGCGGGCGACCGGGTCTCGGTCACGGGCTTCGGCTCGTTCGAGAAGGTCGACCGTCCGGCCCGTTACGCCCGCAACCCGCAGACGGGAGAGCGCGTCCGGGTCAAGAAGACCTCGGTACCCCGATTCCGCGCCGGCCAGGGCTTCAAGGACCTGGTCAGCGGCACCAAGAAGCTGCCCAAGGGCGGCGAGGTGTCGGTGAAGAAGGCGCCCAAGGGCAGCCTCACGGGTGGCGCCTCCGCGACGGTCAAGAAGGCCGTGGCGAAGAAGGCCACCACCGCCAAGAAGGCCGCGGCGAAGACCGCGGTCGCGAAGAAGGTCGCCGCCAAGAAGACCACCGCGACCGCCAAGAAGGCGGCGGTGAAGAGCACGGCCACGGCGAAGAAGGCCACGGCCACCGCCAAGAAGGCCACAACCACGGCGAAGAAGACCACCGCCGCCGCGAAGAAGACCGCCCCGGCGGCCAAGAAGGTCACCGCCGCGACGAAGGCGCCCGCCAAGAAGACGGCGACGCGCAAGGCCACCGCGAAGAAGACCACGGCCCGCAAGAAGTAGGGGTACGGGTCACACACGCCGGGCCGGCTTCCCCCTGCTGGGGAAGCCGGCCCGCGGTGCGTTCAGTCGCAGGTCAGGAGGCCGGGAGGTCAGAAGGTCAGAAGGTCTGCAGCGTCACCAGGGTGATCCGCAGGCCGGCACCCTCGCCGTCCGTCTCGATCCGGACCCGCTGCCCGGGCCGCAGCAGCCGCAGGCCGCCCGCGTCGAAGGCCGGGGCCTCGAAGGGCACCGGGGTGCCGTCGTCCAGCAGCACGCTGCCGCTGCGGGTCTGGGAGTCGTACGTGTACGCGGTCGCCTGCATACCGGCACTGTATCGGGCCGTGTGACGCCCCACACCGAGGGCGAGCGCCGTCCGCAGATCCGCCGCGGTGTCCACGTCCCGGCGCACGCTGTCGACGCCCGACAGGGCGATTTCCACCGCCCCCGAAGCCGAATGCCTGGCCCGCGACGGCCCGCCGAAGGAGGGGGTCAATTCCACGTCCGGCGCAGCGGAAAGCAAGGTCGTCCCGATTCCGGCCGCATCCGCCAGAAATGCCCGTGGAAATGCCGAGGCGTTTTCGAGCACGCGTAGCAATTCGGGGGGCCGCAGCGCCGGCAGATCGGCGTTCATCGCGGCCACCGCGGCACCGGGCCGCCCCGACCGCACCACCCGCGCCCCGTGGGCCAGTGCCGCGTTGAGTCCGGCCGCCGGGGCGTCCGGCACGATCCGCGCGCCCAGCCGGGACAGTTCGGCACCGGCCGCCGCGTCGTCCGTGACTACCACCACATCCGCGACCGCCGTGCAGGCCAGGGCCCCCGCGACGGTGTCCTGGGCGAAGGCCAGCGCGAGCCCCGCACGGGAGGCGCCCACGGCCGCCGCGAGACGGCTCTTGGCCACCGCCAGAGGCTTCAGCGGGACCACCAGACTCCAGACGGCGTTCGTGACGGACCCCTTCCCTCCGGTGCGCTCCGGCCCCTCCCCGGACCATGGTCGGGTCATGGCCGGGTCATGCGTCGGCTCATTGTCACCTCCGCCCGGGCGGCCCGGGAGCCCGGTGGCGTGAGCGGGGCGTACGGTGTTCTCGACAGAGACCGGGCCCGGGGCGACACTTGTCCGGCCGACGAGGTGCCCAAGTTCCCCCAGCCACCGCTGGGAGGTATCCCCGCCCACCGGTCCAGAGGAAAGGTGTCCGAGTGTCCCGCCGCAGAATCGGCTTCTGGTACCGCCTGGCGGCGGTCATCGCAAAACCGCCGCTGGTAGTGCTCTTCAAGCGGGACTGGCGGGGAATGGAGCACATTCCGGCCGAGGGCGGATTTATCACCGCCGTCAATCACAACTCGTATCTGGACCCGCTCTCCTACGCGCACTTCCAGTACAACACCGGCCGCGTGCCCCGATTGCTCGCGAAGGCCGCCCTCTTCAAGGTCCCTATTGTCGGGTCGATCCTGCACGGCTCCGGCCAGATCCCCGTCTACCGGGAGAGCACCAACGCCCTGGACGCATTCCGGGCCGCGGTGGACGCGATCGAGCGCGGCGAATGCGTGGCCTTTTACCCGGAAGGCACCCTCACCAGGGACCCCGGCATGTGGCCCATGGCCGGCAAGACCGGCGCCGCCCGTGTCGCGCTGATCACCAAGGCGCCCGTCATTCCGGTGGCCCAGTGGGGCGCGAACCTCGCGATGCCGCCGTACGCCAAGGAGAACAAGGTCCGGCTCTTCCCGCGCAAGACCCTCCGGGTGCTCGCCGGACCGCCGGTGGACCTCTCCGCCTTCTACGACCGGGAACCCACCCCGGACGTGCTCAAGGAGGCCACCGAGGTCATCATGGCCGCCATCACCGGGCTGCTGGAGGAGGTGCGGGGAGAGACCGCGCCCGAGCAGCCGTACGACCATCGCAACGCCAGGGCGGAACAGCGGCGCAAGGCCGCAGGGGAGGGCAAGAAGTGACACGTCCCGTGAAGGCGACCGTCTTCGGAACAGGCTCCTGGGGCACGGCCTTCGCCATCGTGCTCGCCGACGCCGGATGCGAGGTGACGCTCTGGGGCCGCCGCCAGGGGGTGGTCGACGCCATCAACACCGGCCGGACCAACCCGGACTACTTCCCCGACGTCGAGCTCCCCGCGAACCTCCGGGCCACCACCGACCCGGCCGAGGCCGCGGCCGGAGCCGACTTCACCGTCCTCGCCATCCCCTCCCAGACGCTGCGCGACAACCTCGCCGCGTGGGCCCCGCTGCTGGCCCCCGACACGGTGCTCGTCTCCCTCATGAAGGGCATCGAACTCGGCACCGCCAAGCGGATGAGCGAGGTCATCGAGGAGGTGGCCAAGGTCCCCGCCGAGCGCATCGCCGTGGTCACCGGCCCCAACCTGGCCGCCGAGATCGCCGCCCGCCAGCCCGCCGCCTCCGTCGTCGCCTGCGTGGACGAGGCCGTGGCGCAGCGCCTCCAGGCCGCCTGCCACACCGCGTACTTCCGCCCGTACACGAGCACCGACGTCACCGGCTGCGAGCTCGGCGGCGCCGTCAAGAACGTCATCGGCCTCGCCGTCGGCATCGCGGACGGCATGGGCCTGGGCGACAACACCAAGGGCTCGCTCATCACCCGCGGACTCGCCGAAGCCACCCGGCTGGGCGTGGCGATGGGCGCCGACCCGCTCACCTTCTCCGGCCTCGCGGGCCTCGGTGACCTGGTCGCCACCTGCTCCTCGCCGCTCTCCCGGAACCACACCTTCGGCACCAACCTCGGCCGCGGGATGACCCTGGAGGAGACCATCGCGGTCACCAAGCAGACCGCCGAGGGCGTCAAGTCCTGCCAGTCGGTGGCCGATCTGGCCCGCCGCCACGGGGTCGACATGCCCATCACCGACACCGTGGTGGACATCGTCCACCACGGCAAGCCGACCCTGGTCGCGCTGAAGGAACTGATGGGCCGCAGCGCCAAACCGGAACGTCGCTGACTCCAATCCGGACGCATGAGCGGGTACTCTCGTGGCGATATGAGCAGCGAGAACCTCCCCCAGACCCCTGAGCAGCAGGGCCGCAAGCCCCGCGTGGCCGTCGTGTTCGGCGGCCGCAGCTCGGAACACGCCATCTCGGTCGTCACGGCGGGCGCCGTGCTGCGCTCCATCGACCGGTCCAAGTACGAGGTGCTGCCCATCGGCATCACCACGGACGGCCGATGGGCGCTGACCGCCGACGAGCCCGAGCGGATGGCCATCGCCGACCGCCGGCTCCCGAGCGTCGAGGAGCTCGCCGACTCCGAGGACGGCGCCGTCGTGCTCTCGGTCGACCCCGCGAGCCGCCAGGTCGTCTACACCGAGCCGGGCGCCGTCCCGAAGGCCCTCGGCGAGGTCGACGTCGTCTTCCCCGTCCTGCACGGCCCGTACGGCGAGGACGGCACCCTCCAGGGCCTCCTGGAGCTGTCCGGCATCCCGTACGTCGGTTCGGGCGTCCTCGCCTCGGCGGTCGGCCAGGACAAGGACTACATGAAGCGGGTGTTCACCTCCTTCGGGCTGCGCGTCGGCCCGTACGTGACCATCCGCCCGCGCGAGTGGGAAGCCGACCGGGACGCCGCCAAGGCGAAGATCCTCGACTTCGCCGCCGAGCACGGCTGGCCGCTTTTCATCAAGCCCGCCCGGGCCGGCTCCTCCATCGGCATCACCAAGGTCGACGACGCCTCCGGCCTGGACGCCGCCGTCAAGGAGGCCCGGCGCCACGACCCGAAGATCATCGTGGAGGCGCTGCTGCGCGGCCGCGAGATCGAGTGCGGGGTCCTGGAGTTCGAGGACGGGCCGCGCGCCAGCGTGCCCGCCGAGATCCCGCCGGTCTCCAGCCACGACTTCTACGACTTCGAGGCGAAGTACATCGACTCCGCCTCCGGGATCGTGCCCGCTCCGCTCACCCCGGAGCAGACCGCCGAAGTGCAGGCGCTCGCGATCGAGGCCTTCGAGGCCGCGTCCTGCGAGGGCCTGGTGCGCGCCGACTTCTTCCTCACCGAGGACGGCACCTTCGTCATCAACGAGATCAACACGATGCCGGGCTTCACGCCGATCTCCATGTACCCGCTGATGTGGCAGAAGACGGGCGTCGCGTACCCGGAGCTGGTGGACCGCCTGATCCAGGCCGCCCTGAGCCGCTCCACCGGACTGCGCTAGACCGGACCGCGAGAGAGCAGCGACCGCCCGCCGGGATGCCCGGCGGGCGGTCGCTGTGAGTCGTAGCGGTCCTCCTGCCAGGGGCGGGGGATCAGTACGAGGAGAAGCCCAGGGGCACCGTCTTGGCGATCGCCGTGGACAGCCCGACCAGCATCCCCGCGTCCGTGGCATGCTCCTTGTCGACCAGGACCTCCGTGTACGCCTTCCGCATCCCGGAGACGAAACGGAACCCCCCGTCGGATTGCTTGTCCAGCAGCCAGGCGACGTCGTTGACGTGGACGCCCTCCTGCTTCTCGTCCAGCATCTCGGGGGGCTTGGGGACACCGCACCGCAGTACGATCGCCGAGCCGCCCCACGCGGCCGTCAGAGCGGACTCCGGTTCGGCCCGGGTCCGCTCCAGGCCGGCCACCGTCTCCGGAAGCTCCTCGTGCAGTGCTGCACAGAGCTCACCGATGGCGGCGGGCGGCGTGGGCGGCGGATCCACCCGGGCCTCGGAACCGCCCGGTGAGCACGCCGCGAGGCCCAGCAGGGCCAGCGCGGCGGGCAGGGCCAGGACACGGAGGGGCCGGCGGTGAGAGGTCATCACCGGCCAAGAGTAGACGGGGGCTACAGATGGACCACCGGGCAGGTCAAGGTGCGGGTGATCCCGTCCACCTGCTGGACCTTGGCCACGACCATGCGGCCGAGCTCGTCCACGGTGTCGGCCTGGGCGCGCACGATCACGTCGTACGGGCCCGTCACGTCCTCGGCCTGGATCACCCCCGGGATCTGGCCGATGGACTCGGCGACGAACGACGCCTTGCCCACCTCGGTCTGGATAAGGATGTACGCCTGTACCACGGAACCTCCAGGGCGGCCACGAGGATCATTTCCCCTAACCTTCGGGTGGGCCCCACACGAACGACAGGGCCGGGGGAAGAAGGGACGCCACGGTACCGCGTCGCCGTGCGCCGCGGGGCGACCTGCGGGCCCGGCGCCACGCACAGCGGGGCGTACGGAGAGCAGAAGTTGACGTATCTGTTGACGGTACCCAGAGCTGTGACGGCTCGCGACCGCAAGCGGACTGGGCAAGAAGGGGCACAGCGATGAAGGGCACTGTGGGCGAGCTGGGGGAGTTCGGGCTGATCAGGGAGCTCACCTCACGGCTCACCACCACCCCGGCGGTCCGGCTCGGACCGGGTGACGACGCCGCGGTGGTGTCGGCCCCCGACCGGAGGGTCGTGGCGAGCACCGACATCCTGCTCGAAGGCCGGCACTTCCGGCGCGACTGGTCCACGGCCTACGACGTCGGCCGCAAGGCCGCCGCGCAGAACCTCGCCGACATCGCCGCCATGGGCGCGGTACCGACCGCGCTGCTGCTCGGCCTCGTCGTGCCCGCCGAACTCCCGGTCACCTGGCCCACCGAGCTGATGGACGGCATCCGCGACGAGTGCCAGGTCGCCGGCGCGGCCGTGGTCGGCGGGGACGTGGTCCGCGGCGACGTCATCACCGTCGCCATCACCGCCCTCGGCGACCTGCGCAACCACGAGCCCGTGCTGCGCTCCGGAGCCCAGCCCGGCGACGTCGTCGCCGTCACCGGCTGGCTGGGCTGGTCCGCCGCCGGCTTCGCCGTTCTCTCGCGCGGCTTCCGCTCCCCGCGGGCGTTCGTCGAGGCGCACCGGCGCCCCGAGCCGCCGTACCACGCGGGCCCCGCAGCCGCCGGACTCGGCGCCACCGCCATGACCGACGTCAGCGACGGCCTGATCGCCGACCTCGGGCACATCGCCGAGGCCAGCAAGGTGCGGATCGACCTGCGCTCGGCGGCCGTCGACATCCCGACCCAGATGCACGACATCGGGCAGGCCGTCGGCGTGGACCCGCTGCTGTGGGTGCTCACCGGGGGAGAGGACCACGCGATCGTGGCGACCTTCCCGCCCGACGTGAAGCTCCCCGCCCGCTGGAAGGTCATCGGCGAGGTGCTGAACCGCTCCGCGCTGCCCCAGGTGACCGTGGACGGGGCGCCCTGGACCAGCACCGGCGGCTGGGACCACTTCGGGGCCGACCCGGCCGCCCAGGACGGCGCGCCGTGAGCACCGCCCCGCCGCTGTGCCTGACCGTCGCCGGATCCGACTCCGGCGGCGGCGCGGGCATCCAGGCCGACCTCAAGACGATGCTCGCCCTCGGCGTGCACGGCATGAGCGTCGTGACGGCCGTGACCGCACAGAACTCACTCGGGGTACGGGGAACATGGGAGCTTCCCGCAGAGGCCGTCACGGCCCAGTACCGGGCCGTCGTGGACGACATCGGCGTCCAGGCCGTGAAGACCGGGATGCTCTCCTCCGCCGTGCTGGTGGAGACGGTGGCGGAGCTGCTCGCCGGCACCCCCGCCCCGGCCGTCGTGGACCCGGTGGGCGTCTCCAAGCACGGGGACCGGCTGCTCGCCGCCTCCGCGCTGGACGCCGTGCGCAAGGAGCTGCTGCCGCGGGCCACCGTGGCCACGCCCAACTTGGACGAGGTGGCGCAGCTCACGGGCGTACTGGTGCAGACCGAGGACGACATGCGGCGGGCCGCCGACGCGATCCTCCGCCACGGACCGGGGTGGGCGCTGATCAAGGGCGGACACCTCGCGGCGCACGGCGGCGAGGCGGTGGACCTGCTCACCGACGGGACCGAGGAGCGGTGGCTGCGCGCCCCCCGCCACGGCAACCGGCACACCCACGGCACGGGCTGCACCCTCGCCAGCGCGATCGCGGCGGGCCTGGCCAAGGGACTGGCCGTCCCGGAGGCCGTCACGGCCGCCAAGGAGTACGTCACGGGCGCCATCGCCGCCGGCTTCGCGCTCGGCGGGGGCACCGGCCCGGTGGATCACGCCTGGCAGTGGCGCTGAGCCCCGCCGGACAAGGCAAAAGGCCGGTTCACCAGAGGTGAACCGGCCTTTTTGGCAACCGGAAAGGGCTGCGCTACGACGGGAGGCGTCAGCGCGAGACCTTGCCGGCCTTGATGCACGAGGTGCAGGCGTTGAGGCGCTTCGGCGTCCCATTGACCACGGCACGGACGCGCTGGATGTTCGGGTTCCAGCGACGCGAGGTGCGGCGGTGCGAGTGGGAGATGTTGTTGCCGAAGCTCGGCCCCTTGGCGCAAACGTCGCAGTTGGCAGCCACAGGTCACTCCAAGACTTCAGATGCAATTACAGTGAAACCGGCGCACCGGAATCAGAGATCTGAAGTGGTTTGCCGGGGAATGGCCCGACTCTCATCGGGCAACCGGAGCAGCATACAACGACTGCGTCCGTCCAAGAAAACTACCATGACCGCCGCTGCCCCCGCCCCGCGGTCCGGACGCCCGGGCAGACCTTGGCTACCCTGCGGTGAACCCTGGCCCGCACAAGGAGGAACGCCCGGTGCCGCACGAGCAGCCGCAGACCCTCGACGCCGAAGCGGTGCGCACCTGGAGCTCGCTGGCCCTGGCCGCACTGGGCCGGGCCCGCGAGGACATCGACGCGATCAACGTCTACCCGGTCGCCGACGCGGACACCGGCACCAACCTCTACCTCACCGCCGAATCGGCCGACCGCGCGCTGGACGACGCCTTCGCGAAGGTGACCGAGGGCACAGCGCCGGCCTCCCTGGCCCACGCCGTACGGGCCTGGGCGCACGGCGCCCTCGTCGGCGCCCGGGGGAACTCCGGGACGATCCTGGCGCAGCTGCTGCGCGGAGTGGCCGACGTACTCGGCGGCGAACCCGAGGCGAGCGCGCCCGGGGCCACCGGACCCGAGGTGGCCGTGCCCGGGGGCGGCGGGCCCGAGGAGCGCGGCGCCGGTGTGCTGCTGGCCCGGGCGCTGACCCGGGCCGCGGAGGAGGCGTACACGGCCGTCTCGCACCCGGTGGAGGGCACCATGCTCACCGTCGCCCGCGCCGCGGCGCGGGCCGGCGAGGCCGCCGCCGCCGGGACCGCCGCGGACGTGTCCCGCGCCGCCTACGACGGGGCCCGCGCCGCCCTGGCCGAGACCCCCGGGCAGCTCGCCGCACTCGGCCGGGCCGGAGTGGTCGACGCCGGGGGGTGCGGGCTGGTCGCCGTACTCGGGGCCCTGTGGCAGGCCCTGTCCGGCCAGGAACCGGCCGCCGAACCCGTGCGCGGCCGCGCGGTGCCCGTGCCGCAGACCTCGGACCCCTGCGGGCAGGAGGAGGACGGGCCCGCGTACGAGGTGATCTATCTGCTGGAGGCCTCCGAGGCGGCGGTCGGGGAACTGCGCGAACGGCTCGACGGGCTCGGCGACTCCCTGGTCGTGGTCGGCGGCGACGGGCTGTGGAACGTCCACGTGCACGTCGACGACCCCGGCGCGGCCGTGGAGGCCGGGGTCGTCGCCGGGCGGCCCTACCGGATACGGATCACGCATTTCGGGGACGAGCGGCGCCGGGCCCGGGGCGAGCGCGCCCAGCGGGCCGTGGTCGCCGTGGTCCCCGGCGAGGGACTGGCCGGGCTGTGCGGGGAGGCGGGAGCAACCGCCGTGCTCGTGCGCTCCGGGGAGGTCCCCGCCGCCCCCGAACTGCTCGACGCCATCCGCCGCGCCCACGCCCGCGAGGTGGTCCTGCTGCCGGGCGGCGCCGAGCTGCGCGCCGCCGCGGCCGCGGCGGCCGAACAGGCCCGCGCCGAAGGCGTACGGGTGGCCGTGATCCCCACCCGCTCCGCGGTCCAGGGGCTGGCCGCCCTCGCCGTGCACGACCCGGACGGCAGCTTCGACGAGGACGTGGTCGCCATGACGGCGGCGGCCGGCGCCACCCGGTACGGGGAGCTGGCCGTCGCCGAACGGCAGTCCTTCACCTCCGCCGGCATCTGCCAGGCCGGCGACGTGCTCGGTCTCATCGACGGGGACGTCGCCGTGATCGGCTCGGGCCTGGCCGAGACCGCCGAGGCGGTCCTGGAACGGATGCTCGGCTCCGGCGGCGAACTCGTCACCCTGGTGCTCGGACCCGAGGTGCCGGACGCGGTCGCCGAGCGCCTGGAGGCGTACGTCCAGCACGGCCACCTGGCCGTGGACACCGTGACCTACCGGGGCGGCCGGTACTCGGCGCCGCTCCTCATCGGGGTGGAATAGCGGGCTTGTCAGCGCCATGGTGTGCAATGGAACACGTGCCCGCGCTCGACGAAGACCTCAAGAAGACGCTCGGACCCGCCACCGCCAAGGTGCTGGCCGAGCAGCTCGGCCTGCACACGGCCCTGGACCTGCTCCACCACTACCCGCGGCGGTACGCCGAGCGCGGTGAGCTGACCTCGCTGGCCGAGCTCGCCGACCAGATCGACGAGCACGTGACCGTCGTCGCGCAGGTCGCGGACGCCCGGATCCTGACCTTCAACGGCGGCCGGGGCAAGCGCCTCGAAGTGACCATCACCGACGGCAGCGGCCGGCTCCAGCTGGTCTTCTTCGGTGCGGGCGTCCACAAGCCGCACAAGGAGCTGCTGCCCGGCAGTCGCGCGATGTTCGCCGGCAAGGTCTCCAAGTTCAACCACAAGCTCCAGCTCGCGCACCCCGCGTACGAGCCGCTCGGCGCGGACGCCTCCGACCGGGACGCCGCCAGCGCCTTCGCCAACCAGCTCATCCCGATCTACCCGGCCTGCGCGAAGCTGGAGTCCTGGAAGATCGCCAAATGCGTGGACGCGGTGCTGCCCAGCGCGCAGGAGGCCGTGGACCCGCTGCCGCCCGCCCTGCGCGAGGGCCGAGGGCTGGTCCCGCTCACCGAGGCCCTGCTGAAGATCCACCGGCCGGCCACCAAGGCCGACATCGAGGACGCCCGCCAGCGCCTGAAGTGGGACGAGGCCTTCGTCCTCCAGGTCGCCCTGGCCCGCCGCCGCCACGCCGACTCCCAGCTCCCGTCCGTTCCGCGCCGCCCCACCCCCGGCGGCCTCCTCGACTCCTTCGACGCGAAGCTCCCCTTCACCCTCACCGAGGGCCAGGTGGGCGTCTCGAAGGAGATCTTCGACGACCTGGCCACCAGCCACCCCATGCACCGCCTCCTCCAGGGCGAGGTCGGAAGCGGTAAGACGATGGTGGCCCTGCGGGCCATGCTCGCCGTCGTGGACTCCGGCGGGCAGGCGGCGATGCTCGCGCCCACCGAGGTGCTCGCGCAGCAGCACCACCGCTCCATCGTCGAGATGATGGGCGAACTGGCCGAGGCAGGCATGCTCGGCGGCTCCGACCAGGGCACGAAGGTGGTGCTCCTCACCGGGTCGATGGGGATGCCCGCGCGCCGGCAGGCCCTGCTCGACCTGGTCACCGGTGAGGCCGGGATCGTGATCGGCACGCACGCGCTGATCGAGGACAAGGTGCAGTTCCACGACCTCGGGCTGGTGGTCGTGGACGAACAGCACCGCTTCGGCGTCGAGCAGCGCGACGCCCTCAGGTCCAAGGGGAAGCAGCCCCCGCACCTGCTGGTGATGACCGCCACCCCGATCCCGCGCACGGTCGCCATGACCGTCTTCGGCGACCTGGAGACCTCCGTCCTCGACCAGCTGCCCGCCGGGCGCTCGCCGATCGCCACCCACGTGGTGCCCGCCAAGGACAAGCCGCACTTCCTCGCCCGGGCCTGGGAACGGGTCCGCGAGGAAGTGGAGAACGGCCACCAGGCGTACGTGGTGTGCCCCCGCATCGGCGACGGCGAGGACGAGCCCAAGAAGAAGAAGGCGGCCGAGGAGGACGGGGACAAGCGGCCCCCGCTGGCCGTCCTGGAGATCGCCGAGCAGCTGACGCGCGGCCCGCTCGCCGGGCTGTCCGTGGAGGTCCTGCACGGCCGGATGGACCCGGCCGACAAGGACGACGTCATGCGGCGCTTCGCCGCGGGCGAGGTCAAGGTGCTCGTCGCCACCACCGTCATCGAGGTCGGTGTGAACGTCCCGAACTCCACCGTCATGGTGATCATGGACGCGGACCGGTTCGGCGTCTCCCAGCTCCACCAGCTGCGCGGGCGCGTCGGCCGCGGCTCCGCGCCCGGCCTGTGCCTGCTGGTCAGCGAGATGCACGAGGCCAGCCCCGCCCGGGCCCGGCTGGCCGCCGTCGCCGCCACCCTCGACGGCTTCGAGCTCTCCCGGATCGACCTGGAGCAGCGCCGCGAGGGCGACGTGCTGGGCCAGGCCCAGTCGGGCGTGCGCTCCTCGCTGCGCATGCTCGCGGTCATCGAGGACGAGGAGGTCATCGCCCAGGCTCGGGAGGAGGCCACCCGCGTCGTCGCCGACGACCCCGCGCTGGAGCGGCTGCCCGGCCTGCGGACCGCGCTGGACGCCCTGCTCGACACCGAGCGCGAGCAGTACCTGGAGAAGGGATGAGCGGCACGACCTATCGTTGGAGTGCCGCGGCAGCCCCGCGGCTCCCCCTACCGCCGTACCGAAGGACCCCAGATGACCCGCGTGATCGCCGGCAGCGCCGGCGGGCGACGGCTGGCCGTGCCCCCCGGCACCGGCACCCGGCCGACCTCGGACCGGATGCGCGAAGGCCTGTTCTCCACCTGGGAGTCGCTGCACGGCGTCGAAGGGGCCCGGGTGCTCGACCTGTACGGCGGCTCCGGCGCCGTCGGCCTGGAGGCCCTCTCCCGCGGCGCGGCCCACACCCTGCTCGTGGAGGCGGACGCCAAGGCCGCCAAGGCGATCCGGGACAACATCAAGACGCTGGGCCTGCCCGGTGCGGAGTTCCGGGCGGGCAAGGCCGAGCAGATCGTGGCGGCCCGGGCGGGCGGGGACCCGTACGACATCGTCTTCCTGGACCCGCCGTACGCCGTGGACAGCGACGATCTCCGGGAGATCCTCCTCACACTCCGGTCCAATGGCTGGCTCACGGACGATGCGCTCGCCACCGTGGAGCGCAGCACCAGGAGCGGCGCCTTCCCGTGGCCCGAGGGCTTCGAGCCGCTCCGGTCGCGCAAGTACGGCGAGGGCACCCTTTGGTACGGCCGCGCCGCCTTCACCAGCGAAGACTCATGAACGAGGGAGTTCAGTTGCGCCGCGCCGTCTGTCCGGGGTCCTTCGACCCCATCACCAACGGACACCTCGACATCATCGGACGCGCCTCCAGGCTCTACGACGTCGTGCACGTCGCCGTGATGATCAACCAGTCGAAGCAGGGACTCTTCACCGTCGAGGAGCGGATCGAGCTGATCCGCGAGGCGACGGCCGACTACGGCAACATCCAGGTCGAGTCCTTCCACGGGCTGCTCGTCGACTTCTGCAAGCAGCGGGACATCCCGGCCATCGTCAAGGGACTGCGCGCGGTCAGCGACTTCGACTACGAGCTCCAGATGGCCCAGATGAACATGGGCCTGTCGGGCGTCGAGACGCTGTTCGTGCCGACCAACCCCACCTACAGCTTCCTGTCCTCCTCGCTGGTCAAGGAGGTCGCGGCCTGGGGCGGCGACGTCGCCCACCTGCTGCCGGCGCACGTGCACACGGCCCTCCTGGAGCGGCTGCGCAACCGCTGACTCCCTGATGGGCCGTCAGGCAGTGTCGGGGGCCCGCCCGGTGGCCTTACAGTCGTCCCGTCCGTCTCAGGAACCGCCTGAGGCCGAGAGAGTGCGAGCCCCCATGGACGTGCAGAAGAAGCTCGACGAGATCGTCGCGGCCGTCGGCGGCGCCCGGTCCATGCCCATGTCGGCCTCCTGCGTGATCAACCGCGCCGAGCTGCTCGCCCAGCTCGAAGAGGTCCGCCAGGCGCTCCCCGGCTCGCTCGCGCAGGCTCAGGAGCTCATCGGCGGCCGGGAGCAGATGGTCGAGGAGGCCCGCCGGGAGGCGGAGCGGATCATCGACGCCGCCCACAACCAGCGCGGTTCGCTGATCTCCGACACCGAGATCGCGCGCCGTTCGCAGGCGGAGGCGGACCGGATCCTCGAAGAGGCCCGCCGGGAGGCCGAGGAGATCCGCGCCGAGGCCGACGACTACGTCGACAGCAAGCTCGCGAACTTCGAGGTCGTGCTGTCCAAGACCATCGGTTCGGTGGACCGGGGCCGGGAGAAGCTGCTGGGCCGCGGCCCGGGCCTGGACGAGCAGGGCTACCGGGACCCCGACTACGACGAGGCGCCCGAGCGCAGCCACGACCCCGAGACGCAGCGGCAGCAGGCGGACGCGTACGTGGACACCAAGCTGGCGACCTTCGAGGCGGTGCTCTCCAAGACCCTGGAGGCCGTGGGCCGCGGCCGCCAGAAGCTGCTGGGCCGGGTCCCGTCGGACGACCTGGGCGTGCACATGGCCGCCCAGGACGCGGCGGGTGGCCAGCAGTCCCGCTCCGCGAGCGACGCGGACTTCCTGGCGGGCCTGGCGGAACCGGAGCCCCTCCACGTGCAGGCGCCGATCCCGGCGCAGGCGGATCCCGTGTACGACTCGTACTCCTACCAGCAGCCGGCCGCGCAGCAGCAGGACGCCTACGCCTACCAGGATCCGTACGGCGGCTACCAGCAGCAGCCGGACCCGTACGCGGCCTACCAGCAGCAGCCCGACCCCTATGCCGCGTACCAGCAGCAGCCGCAGGCCCAGCAGCCCTCGCTCGACGAGACCAGCCTCTTCGACACGAGCATGATCAACCTGGACCAGCTGCGCCAGTACGAACAGGGGCGCTAGGACCGGATTGGGCACTGGGCGCCGCTCCGGGTATCCTGGCTCTTCGGTCGCGCGTATGCACCGCGGTCCATGCTGCCCTAGAGCGGCGGAATCTTTGATCTTCAGCGATCTGTGAAAGCAGGAACGGCCCTGAATACCCGCCTCGACCACCGCAACCCCCTCGTGTTCGACACGCACGAGCTGGGTCGGCGTCCTGGTGCCATGCAGCGGCTGTCCCGTGAGATCGCGGCACCGGCGGACTTCGGTCTCGTCGGCGTCATCGGAGTGCCGGAAGGCGCCCCGGTGAAGCTCAACCTCCGCCTGGAGTCGGTCATGGAAGGGGTGCTTGTCACAGGCACCGCCCGTGCGTCGGCCGTGGGGGAGTGCGTAAGGTGTCTGGAGTCCGTCGAGCGCGAGCTCAAGGCGGACTTCCAGGAGATGTTCTCGTACCCTGACGCCGACGACCGGAGCCGCTCCAAGGCGGAACCGGCCGACGACGCCGAGGACGACGAGGACACGCTCTTCCTCGAGGACGGTTTGTTCGACCTCGAACCCGTGCTGCGGGATGTGGTGGTGCTCGCACTGCCCATGCAGCCGGTGTGCCGGGAGGACTGTCTCGGACTGTGCCCCGATTGCGGGCTCAGCCTGAACGACGACCCGGACCACCACCATGACGCCGTCGACATCCGTTGGGCGGCATTGCAAGGACTCGTCGTGACCGATCAGGACGGCGAGAAGGACAACATGAGCGGCACTGCCTCTGACGGAGTTCAGGGCGCCGCCGAGAAGCAGGAGAAGTAGCCGTGGCTGTTCCGAAGCGGAAGATGTCGCGCAGCAACACGCGCCACCGCCGGTCGCAGTGGAAGGCTGCGGTCCCCACCCTGGTTTCGTGTGAGCGTTGCCAGGAGCCGAAGCTCCAGCACATTGCGTGCCCGAGCTGCGGCACCTACAACAAGCGCCAGGTCCTCGAGGTCTGAGCGGCTGGTGAGAGGCGCAATGTCTGAGCTGTCCAACGCTGAGAAGCAGGCAGACAGTAACAACGCGGCCTCGTCCCACACGCTTCTGGAAGGGCGGCTCGGGTATCAACTCGAGTCCGCCCTTCTGGTGCGTGCACTGACCCACCGCTCGTACGCGTACGAGAACGGCGGTCTGCCCACCAACGAACGGCTGGAGTTCCTCGGGGACTCCGTGCTGGGCCTGGTGGTCACGGACACGCTGTACACGACCCACCCCGATCTCCCCGAAGGCCAGCTGGCCAAGCTTCGGGCCGCGGTGGTCAACTCGCGCGCACTGGCGGAGGTCGGGCGCGGCCTCGAACTCGGCTCCTTCATCCGGCTCGGCCGGGGCGAAGAGGGCACGGGCGGCCGGGACAAGGCCTCCATCCTCGCCGACACCCTTGAAGCGGTGATCGGCGCGGTCTACCTCGATCAGGGCCTCGACGCGGCCTCGGAGCTGGTCCACCGGCTCTTCGACCCGCTCATCGAGAAGTCCTCGAACCTCGGGGCCGGCCTGGACTGGAAGACCAGCCTCCAGGAGCTCACGGCGGCCGAAGGTCTTGGCGTACCGGAATATCTGGTCACCGAGACCGGTCCGGACCACGAGAAGACCTTCACCGCTGCCGCCCGCGTCGGTGGTGTCTCGTACGGCACCGGCACCGGCCGCAGCAAGAAGGAAGCGGAACAGCAGGCTGCGGAGTCCGCATGGCGCGGAATCCGCACCGCGGCGGACGAGCGGATCGCGGCGGCCGCCGTGGCCGCCGCCGCTCCGGCCGAGGTCCCGGCTTCGGCCGGGTCCGAGGACGGCGGGGTACCGACGCCCGCCGAACCGGCGCCGGACGCCTGACCCTTCCTTCCGGATTTCCCCGCCCGCCCCTGCCTCGCAGGGGCGGGCGATTCCGTTTCCGGGGGCCGGTACGCTCGCCGGGAGCACCCAGATCCGCATCCCCGGAGGTACACCGTGCCCGAGCTGCCCGAAGTCGAAGTCGTGCGGCGGGGGCTGGAGCGCTGGGTGGCCGGGCGGACCGTCGAGGCCGTCGAGGTCCTGCACCCGCGGGCGGTACGGCGCCATCCGGGCGGCGGGGCCGACTTCGCGGCGCGGCTGCGCGGCGAGACCTTCGGAGTGCCGCAGCGGCGCGGGAAGTACCTGTGGCTGCCGCTGGAGGGACGGGACCTGTCCGTGCTCGGGCACCTGGGGATGAGCGGGCAGCTGCTCGTGCAGCCGCAGGACGCCCCCGACGAGAAGCACTTGCGGATCCGGGTGCGGTTCACTGATTGCGACAGCGGCTCCGCCGCGGGCGCCGCCGGGACCGAGCTGCGCTTCGTGGACCAGCGGACCTTCGGCGGGCTCTCGCTGCACGACAACACGGCCGACGGGCTGCCGGACGTCATCGCGCACATCGCCCGGGACCCGCTCGACCCCCTCTTCGACGAGGGGGCGTACCACCTCGCACTGCGCGCCAAGCGGACCACCGTCAAGCGGGCGCTGCTCGACCAGTCCCTGATCAGTGGGGTCGGCAACATCTACGCGGACGAGGCGCTGTGGCGCGCCAAGCTGCATTACGAGCGCCCCACCGCCAACCTCACGCGTCCCCGGAGCGCGGAACTCCTCGGCCATGTCCGGGACGTCATGAACGCGGCCCTCGCCGTCGGCGGCACCAGCTTCGACAGCCTGTACGTGAACGTGAACGGCGAGTCGGGGTACTTCGACCGCTCGCTCGACGCCTACGGGCGCGAGGACGAGCCTTGTCGCCGCTGCGGTACGCCGATGCGCCGGCGCCCCTGGACGAACAGGTCGAGCTACTTCTGCCCGCGCTGTCAGCGGCCGCCGCGCGCGGCGTCGTAGGACGTCCGGGCGGTGAGCACCGCCGGCATGTTGCCCTCGAGGCAGTGGATGAGCGAGAGCAGCCGATCCGCGACCTCGATGCCGAGCGGGGTCAGCTCGTAGTCGACGCGTGGCGGATTCGTCGGCTGGGCCTCGCGGTGGACTATGCCGTCGCGCTCCAGCGCGTGCAGGGTCTGGGAGAGCATTTTTTCGCTCACGCCCTCCACCCGGCGGCGCAGTTCGTTGAAACGGCACGGGCCTTCGCGCAGGGCGCCCACGGTGAGGCTGCCCCAGCGGCCGGTGACGTGTTCCAGGGTCTCGCGGGACGGGCAGGCACGCGCGAACACGTCGAACGGCTGATCGGTGTCGGCGGCTTCTGTGCGGACTGGGGTCTCCATAGGAAGAGCGTACTCCCCTACAGCGCTAACTTGAGGGTTGCGCTTTCCAAAAGTTAGTGCTTCTCTGGGTGTCGTCACCGTCCTGCTCCCCCGCACCACGCATGTGCGGGGGAGGGAGTCTTCCGAGGGAGAGAATCACCTTGTCCGGTATCGCGCACACCCCCGTCGTCTCGATCGCCTACCACTCCGGCTACGGCCACACCGCCGTGGTCGCCGAGGCGGTCCGCAGCGGCGCCGTCGACGCCGGGGCGACCGTCCACCTGATCAAGGTCGACGAGATCGACGACGCGCAGTGGGAGCTGCTCGACGCGTCCGACGCGATCGTCTTCGGCTCCCCGACCTACATGGGCACCGCCTCCGGCGCCTTCCACGTGTTCGCGGAAGCCACCTCGAAGCGCTGGTTCGGCGACGTCTGGCAGAACAAGGTGGCCGCCGGCTTCACGAACTCCGCCTCCAAGAGCGGCGACAAGCTGCACACCCTGCAGTTCTTCCAGATCCTCGCCGCCCAGCACGGCATGAGCTGGGTCAACCTGGGCCTGAAGCCGGGCTGGAACAGCAGCACCGCCTCCGAGAACGACCTCAACCGCCTCGGCGTCTTCGCCGGCGCCGCCGCCCAGAGCAACTCCGACGAGGGTGCGGACGCCGTCCACAAGGCCGACATTGCGACCGCCGAGCACCTGGGCCGCCGCGTCGCCGAGCAGACGCGCATCGTCATCGCGGGCCGCGCGGCCCTGGCCGCGGCCGGGGCCTGAGCCCCGGGCGGTCGCGGCGCTCGCGCCGGCGACCGCCGGCCGCTGCAGGCGGGTGAGCGTGGCCGTCGGTGCTAGAGGCCGAAGTCCTGGGTCCACCAGGGGCCGCCGGCGGCGAAGTGGGCGCCGACGCCCAGCGTGCGGAACTCGCAGTTGAGGATGTTCGCCTTGTGGCCCGGGCTGTTCATCCAGGCCTTCATCACGGCGTCTGCGTCGCCCTGGCCGCGCGCGATGTTCTCGCCGCCGAGGCCGGCGAGGCCGGCCTTGGCGGCGCGGTCCCACGGGCTGTTGCCGTCGGGGTCGTCGTGGCTGAAGAAGCCCCGTGTGGCCATGTCCTTGCTGAATGCTCCGGCCAGCGCCGCGAGCGGCGGATTGGCCCGGACGGGACCGCACCCGGCCATCGCGCGCTCCTGGTTGACCAGGGCGACCACGGCGTCCTCCTCGGCGGAGTGGCCGTCCAGGGCCGGCCGGGGCGCGGGGGTGGCCGGCGTCGGGGGCGCCGCGACCGGCTTCGCGGGTGCCGGAACCGGCTTCGCGGGTGCCGGAATCGGCTTCGCGGGTGCCGGAATCGGCTTCGAGGGTGCCGGAACCGGCTTCTTCTCCGGGGCCTTGCGGGCGGGAGCGGGCGTGGCCGAAGGCGAAGCGGTCGGCGACGCGCTCGGCGAGGCGGACACGGAGGGGCTCGGCGGGGCCGAGGAGGAGGGCGAGGCCGACGGGGACGGCGAGGCCGACGGGCTCTTGGAGGGGGAACCGGAGCCGGCGCCCGTGGCGGCGCGGCCCGACAGGCTGGCGAGGCCACCCTGCTGTTCCGGCGCGGGGTCCGGGGTGGGCGAGGCCTTGGCCTTGGCCTCCGGCGTGCCGGCGCCCCCCGTAGCGCTGACGCCCACATAGGGGAACGCGCTGCCGACCGGCACCATGCCGGTGGTGACGGCCGCCGTGCCGAGGGCCACGGCCACCGAGACGCCGAGCAGGCCGGTGCGCAGGACGGTGCCGCGCTTGCCGCCGCTGTGCGGCGCGGCGGGGAGTCGGTGACGTCCCATCGCTGTCGTGCCTTCCTTGCCGGATCAAGATCATCCCTTACGCACCCAAATGGGTGAGTTCGTTGCTGCGCGACTGTACGCCATGGGGCCAGGGGGCGATGTGTCCGGAAAGTCATCGCCCGGTTAGCGTTCACGCATGAATGAAGACGTCCGTCTGACCGCCTGGGTGCGCGGCCGTGTGCAGGGAGTCGGCTTCCGCTGGTTCACCAGGGAGAACGCCCTGGAGATCGGAGGCGTCGTCGGCTTCGCGCTCAACCTCGACGACGGGCGAGTACAGGTGGTCGCCGAAGGTCAACGTGAGAATTGCCACCGGCTGCTCGACTGGCTGCGCTCCGCCGACACGCCCGGCCGGGTGGACGGAGTGACAGAGATCTGGGGCACACCGCGCGGTGGCTACGACGGATTCGGGATGTGGTGACCGATCGACTGATCATGCACTCATCACACCTCTGATCGTCCGCACACGGCCGGAACTGCGCATTCGTCCCCGACGCGTTGCCGACGGGGGCGAACCGTGGAAGGCTCGGAGATGAGGATGATCTCCACGCCCCCTGCCGGGGCCGGGGCGCCCGCCGATACGGGGTGTGATCGTGTTGACCGTCAAACTTTTTGGTGAGACGCTGGAAGCCCCGCGCACCTGAGCTGTTTGGCAGTGTTGGCAGTAGCAAGCGCAGTGACTGTCAGTCGCTGCCGGACATCCGCGGGTGCGATTCCCTCACGACCCACACCGCTTCGGTCGGTCACTCAGTGTGGAGGACCATCCATCATGGCAAAGGCGCTTCTCGGTTACGTCGGCGGTTCCGATCCGCGACTCCTCGCCGAGATGCGACGGCTTCAGCAGCGCGTCCAGGACCTTGAGTCCGAGCTCGTACGGATTCAGTCTGAAAATGACGCGCTGAACGCGGCCGCCGCTCAGCACGACGGAGACTCGCTGCTGGACCGCATCGACATCGACGTACCCCAGGCGGAGCCTGCGCTCACCTGATCCGCGCTCATTCGTCGCTCGACTCCAGCCCCGTTTGATCTGCAAGGGACGCTTCGGCGTCCCTTCTTTCTTTGACCTCCCCCTCCACCCCCTCTGCCTCCGCGCCACGGTCCCAGAGGGCCAGGTGGGGGGCGTGATGCCTTTAGCGTCAGTGGTGCCCTGCACCTTCATGGGTGAAACCGAACGCGAAAGGTAGAGTCCGGCGGCGTGCACCTCAAGTCCCTGACCCTGCGTGGCTTCAAATCCTTCGCCTCCGCCACCACCCTGCGCTTCGAACCCGGCATCACCTGTGTCGTGGGTCCGAACGGCTCGGGCAAGTCCAATGTGGTGGACGCGCTGTCCTGGGTCATGGGCGAACAAGGGGCCAAGTCCCTGCGCGGCGGGAAGATGGAAGACGTCATCTTCGCCGGGACCACCGGACGGCCGCCGCTCGGGCGCGCCGAGGTGTCGCTGACGATCGACAACTCCGACGGCGCGCTCCCCATCGACTACGCCGAAGTCACCATCACCCGGATCATGTTCCGCGGCGGCAGCAGTGAGTACCAGATCAACGGTGACACCTGCCGGCTGCTGGACATCCAGGAGCTGCTCTCCGACTCCGGCATCGGCCGCGAGATGCACGTCATCGTCGGCCAGGGCCAGCTGGACTCCGTCCTGCACGCCGATCCCATGGGCCGCCGCGCCTTCATCGAGGAGGCGGCGGGCGTACTGAAGCACCGCAAGCGCAAGGAGAAGGCGCTGCGGAAGCTCGACGCGATGCAGGCCAACCTCGCGCGCGTGCAGGACCTCAACGACGAGCTGCGCCGCCAGCTCAAACCCCTGGGACGGCAGGCCGCGGTCGCCCGGCGGGCGGCCGTGATCCAGGCCGACCTGCGCGACGCGCGGCTGCGGCTGCTCGCCGACGACCTGGTCACGCTGCGGCGGGCGCTCGACGCGGAGATCGCGGACGAGGCGGCTCTCAAGGAGCGCAAGGAAGCGGCCGAAGCCCAGCTGGCGCTCGCGCTGCGGCGCGAGGCCGAGCTGGAGGAGGCGGTGCGGGAGCTCGCGCCGCGGCTGCAGCGGGCGCAGCAGACCTGGTACGAGCTGTCGCAGCTCGCCGAACGGGTACGGGGCACCGCGTCCTTGGCGGACGCGCGGGTGAAGAGCGCGACGGCGCCCGTGGAGGACGAACGGCGGGGCCGCGATCCGGAGGACATGGAGCGGGAGGCCGGGCGGATCCGTGAGCAGGAGGCGGAACTGACGGCGGCTCTGGAGGCGGCCTCGCGGGCGCTGGAGGACACGGCCGGGCACCGGGCCGAGCTGGAGCGGGCGCTGGCCGAGGAAGAACGGCGGCTGCGCGACGCGGCGCGGGCCATCGCCGACCGGCGCGAGGGGCTGGCCCGGCTGACGGGGCGGCTCGGCGCGGCCCGCTCCCGCGCGGGGGCGGCGCAGGCCGAGATCGACCGGCTCGTCGCGGCGCGGGACGCGGCGCAGTCCCGGGCCGCCGCCGCGCAGGCGGAGTACGAGGCGCTGGCGGAGGAGGTCGGCGGGCTGGACGAGCCGTCGGCGGACGCGGACCACGAGGCCGCGCGCGCCGAGCTGGCGGCGGCCGAGGAGGCCCTGTCCGCCGCGCGCGACGCGCTGTCCGGGGCGGAGCGCTCGCGGGCGGCGGTGTCGGCGCGGCGGGACGCGCTCGCGCTCGGACTGCGCCGCAAGGACGGTACGGGGGCGCTGCTCGCGGCGCGGGAGAAGCTGGCCGGGCTGCTCGGGCCGGCTGCGGAGCGGCTGACGGTGACCCCGGGTTACGAAGCCGCCGTAGCCGCTGCGCTGGGCTCGGCGGCGGACGCCCTGGCGGTGTCCTCCCCGAACGCGGCGGCCGCCGCGCTCCGCCACCTCCGGGACACGGACGCAGGCCGCGCCACCCTCCTGATCACCCCGCCCGGAACCGCAACCCCACCCACCGTCCCGCCCGCCCCCACAGGCCAGGCCACCGCCCCTGCGGGTCGGCCGGCCGTCGCGGCCGAGGCCATTGACCCTGCGGGTCTGTCGGCCCTGCCGGGCCAGGTGTCCGCCCCTGTGGACCCGCCCGCCCTCCCGGACCAGGCCTTTGCCCCTGCGGGTCCGTCGCCCGCTCCGGGCCAGGCCTCCGACCCTGCGGGTCTGCCCGGTGCTCCGGGCCCGGGACCGGCTCCCGCCGCGGGGTCGGGCGCCCAGCCGCCCGGGCAGGCTTCGGCCGGGGGAGTCTTCCCCCACCCCGCCCGTTCCCGAGACCGGGCTCTGCCCGGACCCGGGCTGGGGCAGAGCCCCTGCGACGGGCCCGCAGGCGAGGGGGTGCCCGCGGCCCGGCTGGTCGGCGGGGACGCCGAGGCGTGGCGGGCGGCCGCCTGGGTGCTGCGCGACCACGTCATGGTCGGCACGCTCGACGAGGCCGAGGCACTCGTCGCGGCGCGGCCCGAGGCGGTGGCCGTGACCCTCGACGGAGACGTGCTCGGGGCGCACCTCGCGCACGGTGGCTCCGCCGGGGCGCCCAGCCTGATCGAGGTGCAGGCCGCCGTCGACGAGGCGGCGGCGGAGCTGACCGCGCTGGGCGTGCGGTGCACGGAACTCGGCGAGGCCCAGGCCGCCGCCCAGTCCCGGCGGCGGGACGCGGCAGCCCTGGTCGAGGAGCTCGCCGAGCGCCGCCGCGCCGCGGAGCAGGCCCGCGCCGGCGTCGCGCAGCAGCTCGGGCGGCTCGCCGGGCAGGCGAAGGGGGCCGCAGGCGAAGCCGAGCGCAGCGCCGCCGCCGCGGCCAAGGCCCAGGACGCGCTGGAGCAGGCGCTGGCCGACGTGGAGGAGTGCGCGGAACGGCTCGCGTCGGCCGAGGAACTGCCGGTGGAGGAGGAGCCCGACAGCTCCCGGCGGGACCGGCTCGCGGCCGACGGGGCCAACGCGCGGCAGACCGAGATGGAGGCGCGGCTGCAACTGCGCACCCATGAGGAGCGGGTCAAGGGGCTGGCCGGACGAGCCGATTCCCTCGACCGCGCGGCCCGGGCGGAACGCGAGGCCCGGGCCCGCGCCGAACGGCGCCGGGCGCGGCTGCGGCACGAGGCGGAGGTGGCCCGCGCGGTGGCCGACGGCTCCCGGCAGCTGCTCGCGCACGTGGAGGTCTCGCTGCTGCGGGCCGACGAGGAGCGCCTCGCGGCCGAACGGGCCAAGGGCCTGCGCGAGCGGGAGCTCGGCGAGGCGCGCAACCGCGGACGCGAACTGAAGGGGGAGCTCGACAAGCTCACCGACTCCGTCCACCGCGGCGAGGTGCTCGGCGCCGAGCAGCGGCTGCGCATCGAGGCGGTGGAGGCCAGGGCGCTGGAGGAGTTCGGCATGGAGTCCGCCGGGCTCGTCGCCGAATACGGCCCCGACCAGCCGGTGCCGCCGTCGCCGCCCGCCGAGGGGGAGGAACTCCCCGAGGATCCCGAGCACCCGCGCAACCGGCCCGGCCCCTTCGTCCGCGCGCAGCAGGAGAAGCGGCTCAAGGCGGCCGAACGCGCCTACCAGCAGCTCGGCAAGGTCAATCCGCTCGCGCTGGAGGAGTTCGCGGCGCTGGAGGAGCGCCACCAGTTCCTCAGCGAGCAACTGGAGGACCTCCGCAAGACGCGAGCCGATCTCCTTCAAGTGGTGAAGGAGGTCGACGAACGCGTTGAGCAGGTCTTCACCGAGGCCTACCGGGACACGGCCCGGGAGTTCGAGGGGGTGTTCTCGCGGCTGTTCCCCGGCGGCGAGGGCCGGCTGATCCTGACCGACCCCGACAACATGCTGACCACCGGCGTCGACGTCGAGGCCCGCCCACCGGGCAAGAAGGTCAAGCGGCTGTCGCTGCTCTCCGGCGGCGAGCGTTCGCTGACCGCCGTGGCCCTGCTGGTGTCCATCTTCAAGGCGCGCCCCAGCCCGTTCTACGTGATGGACGAGGTCGAGGCGGCGCTCGACGACACCAACCTGCAGCGGCTGATCCGGATCATGGAGGAGCTCCAGGAGAGCTCACAGCTGATCGTGATCACGCACCAGAAGCGGACGATGGAGGTCGCGGACGCGCTCTACGGCGTCTCCATGCAGGGCGACGGGGTCTCCAAAGTCATCAGCCAGCGTCTGCGCTGACCCGTTCGCTTCAGGAAGTGAACACTGTGGCTCTCTTCACTCCGGCTTGGCGGATTTTCATGGGCTCTTGACTTCAGAAAGTGAAGCCATAAGCTCTGCTTGCCGTGTCCGACGTTCAGGTGGTGGCGAGCAGTTTGCTGTGCGCCACTGGAGGAACACGCGTACAGACGAACACCCCCACACCGCCCGCCGTCGGCGCCGGGCCCAGGAGCACACCTTGACCAGCACAGCGAACGCACCCGCGTCCGGCAGTGGCCGGGAGGCACGCCCCGATCACCTCGGGCACGTCATCTTCATCGCCGCGGCCGCGGCGATGGGCGGTTTCCTCTTCGGCTACGACAGCTCCGTCATCAACGGCGCCGTCGTCGCCATCCGCGAACGGTTCGACGTCGGGTCCGCCGCGCTCGCCCAGGTGATCGCCGCCGCACTGATCGGCTGCGCGTTCGGCGCCGCCACCGCCGGCCGCATCGCTGACAGGATCGGCCGAATCCGCTGCATGCAGATCGCCGCCGTCCTCTTCACCGCGAGCGCCATCGGCTCGGCCCTTCCGTTCGCCCTGTGGGACCTGGCCATGTGGCGCGTCATCGGCGGCTTCGGCATCGGCATGGCCTCCGTCATCGGCCCCGCCTACATCGCCGAGGTGTCCCCGGCCGCCTACCGCGGCCGTCTCGCCTCCTTCCAGCAGGCCGCCATCGTCATCGGCATCGCCGTCTCCCAGCTCGTCAACTGGGGCATCCTCAACCTCGCCGACGGCGACCAGCGCGGCGAGATCGCCGGCCTGGAGGCCTGGCAGTGGATGCTCGGCATCATGGTCATCCCGGCCGTGATCTACGGACTGATGTCCTTCGTCATCCCGGAGTCCCCCCGCTACCTGATCTCCGTCGGCCGCACCGAGCAGGCCAAGCAGGTGCTGCGCGAGGTCGAGGGCTCGAAGATCGACATCGACGCGCGCGCCGCCGAGATCGACCTGGCCATGCGCTCCGAGCACAAGTCCGCCTTCAAGGACCTGCTCGGCGGCCGCTTCGGCTTCCTGCCCATCGTCTGGATCGGCATCGGCCTCTCCCTCTTCCAGCAGCTCGTCGGCATCAACGTGATCTTCTACTACAGCTCCTCGCTGTGGCAGTCCGTCGGCATCGACCCGACCAGCTCGTTCTTCTACTCCTTCACCACGTCGATCATCAACATCATCGGCACGGTGATCGCGATGGTCTTCGTCGACCGGCTGGGCCGCAAGCCGCTGGCCCTCATCGGCTCGGCCGGCATGGCCGTCTCGCTCGGCCTCTGCGCGTGGGCGTTCTCGTACAAGGAGGGCAGCGGCGACAACATCACCATCCCCGACACCCAGGGCACGATCGCGCTCGTCGCCGCCCACTCCTTCGTGCTCTTCTTCGCCCTCTCCTGGGGCGTGGTCGTCTGGGTGCTGCTCGGCGAGATGTTCCCGAACCGCATCCGGGCCGCGGCGCTCGGTGTCGCCGCCGCGGCCCAGTGGATCGCCAACTGGGTCATCACCGTCACGTTCCCGACGCTCTCGGACTGGAACCTCGCCGGCGCGTACGTGATCTACACGTTCTTCGCCCTGCTCTCGATCCCGTTCATCCTCAAGTGGGTGCCGGAGACCAAGGGCAAGGCGCTGGAGGAGATGGGGTGACCATCCCCGCCACCACCCCTCTCCTCGATACTGCCCCGGCTCAGTCCTTGAGCCGGGGCAGTACCTGTTCGCACAGCAGGTGCAGGCTGCGCCAGCCCTCGTCCAGCGGCATCCCGCCGCACAGCGGGTGCAGGACCAGGTTCCCCGCCTCGCCCGCGCCCCGGGCGTACGCGACCGCCTCGTCCGGGGTGAGGATCCGGTACACGCCCTCCGCGCGCAGCTCCGCCACCGAGCGCGCCGCCGACCGTACGGCGCTGCGGATGTCCTTGGACTGCCAGGACGCGTACATCCCGGCCTCGTGCAGGAAGCGCTCGCCGTGCTCCGCCCAGACCCGGTCCGGATCCTCCGCGATGTGCAGCAGCGGGGTCTCGGCCGCCGGCATCATGCAGAAGCCCTCGGTGGCGTACTCCGCGAGCTTCGCGTTGTAGTACGCCTCCAGCTCCGGCAGGTGCGCGCTCGGGAAGAACGGCAGCCCCAGCCGGGCCGCGCGGCGGGCCGCCGCCTCGGAGCTGCCGCCGACCAGCAGCAGCGGGTGCGGCCGCGTGAACGGCGTCGGGGTGACCCGTACCGTGCGGCCGCGGAACTCGAAGGGCTCGCCGGTCCACGCCTTCAGCAGGGTCTCGAGCAGCTCGTCCTGGAGCCTTCCGCGCCGGCCCCAGTCCACACCGTGCTGCTCGTACTCCTCGGGCCGGTAGCCGATGCCCGCGACCGTCACCAGGCGGCCGCCGCTCAGCAGGTCCAGGACGGCGATGTCCTCGGCCACCTTCAGCGGGTCGTACAGCGGACCGATGATCGCCGAGACGGTGACGGCGATCCGGCGGGTGGCGCCGAAGACCGCGCCCGCGAAGGCGAAGGGGGAGGGCAGCCAGTTGTTGTCGGTGCCGTGGTGCTCCTCGGTCTGGATGGTGTCGATCCCGCGGTCGTCCGCGTACCGGGCCATCTCCAGGGCCGCCTTGTAGCGGGCGGAGAGGGACTCGGGGGTGCCGTTGGGGTCGACGAGGTTGAACCGGGCCACGGTGATGGGCATGGAGGAGTCCCCCTTCGCCGGATGTGGGTGGGCGGGCGAAGGGGGACGTTAGCTGACGCAGCGTCAGTTGGACAGGGATCCGGCGAGCGCGGGCTCCTCCGCCGCGGCCGGGACCGGCTCCGCGGGGGCCGTGCGCGGCAGGACGGCGTACAGCACGCCCGAGGTCACGATGCCGGCCGCCCAGCCGAGGCCGTTGCGCCCGATCCAGGTGGTGGCGAGCGGCCCGCTGAACCAGTCCACCGAGGTGAACAGCAGCCCGACCACCAGGGCGAGGGCCCACGCGGTCATGGCCTGCCAGGCGAAACCGCCCCTGTACCAGTAGGCGCTGGTCCGCGTGGTGTCCAGCAGCGCGGCCCCGTCGTAGGTCCGGCGGCGCAGCATGTCCACGCCGAAGACGCCGATCCACGCCGAGAACGCCACGGCCAGCAGCGTCAGGAAGGAGATGAAGGAGCCGAAGAAGCTCGTCGCGACCACCATCAGCAGGAAGCCGAAGACCAGGCTGATGGCCGCGTTGACGCTGACCGCCCACGCGCGCGGGACCTTGATGCCGAGGGTCTGCGCGGTGAAGCCGGCCGAGTACATGGACATCGAGTTGATCAGCAGCATCCCGACGAGCGCGACGAGCAGGTACGGGACCGCGATCCAGGTCGGGAGCAGCTCGCCGATGAAGGACACCGGGTCCTGCGCGGTGGCCAGGTCCGGGGTGCCGACGGCCATGACCGCGCCCATCAGGACCATCGGGAGCGCGACGACGCCGGCGCCGCCGATCGTCGCGCCCACCAGCCCCTTGGAGGAGGCCGTGCGCGGCAGGTAGCGGGTGAAGTCGGGGCCCGAGGGCACCCAGCTGATGCCGCCGGCCGCGATGGTGCCGATGCCCGCGATCATCATCGCGGTGGAGCCGGCCGGCTTGCCGAGGACGGCGGACCAGTCGGTCGTGAAGAGCAGGTACCCGAGGACGAGCACGCTGAAGGCGCCGAAGAGGTACGTCGACCACGTGGAGCAGACGCGCAGCGCCTTGATGCCGAGGCCCGAGACCACGAAGGTGCAGCCCACGAAGAACAGCAGGGTGACCACGATGAGCGGGGTGTTGCTCTTGATCCCGAAGAGCAGGTCGAGCACGGTCAGCACGGCGTAGGCGCCGCTCACCGCGTTGATCGTCTCCCAGCCCCACCGGGCCACCCAGATCAGCGAGCCCGGGAAGAGGTTGCCGCGCTGGCCGAACACGGCTCGTGAGAGGGCCATGCCGGGAGCGCCGCCGCGCTTGCCGGCGATCGATATCAGGCCGACGATCCCGTACGAGACGACCGGCGCGGCCACCGCGACGACCAGCACCTGCCAGATGTTGAGCTTGTTGAAGATCACCAGACCCGCGCCCATGGTCAGCAGCAGCACGCTGATGTTGGCGGCGACCCAGGTGGGCACGAGGTCGCGGACCCGGCCGCCGCGCTCGCCGTCCGGGACGGGCTCCAGTCCGCGGGTCTCGATCGCGGTTTCGGTTCCGCCGTCGGCGGGCTCGGCAGGCATGCGGCTGCTCCGTGGGGGAGGGGCGGGGGGAAGTCGTCCATCATCGTAGATTTGCCGCTAAAACAACAAACAGAGGCTTACGTCCCGGTGTGAACGCCCGGGGTCCGAGCTCCGGGCCGCCCGTGGCCGATACTGGTGAGGTTATGGACATCCTCATCCTTGCTGTAGTCATCGCCCTGGTCGCGGTCGGCGCGATCAGCGGGCTCGTGGTCAGCAGCCGCAAGAAGAAGCAGCTGCCGCCCCCGGCACCGCCCAGCACGCCGACCATCACTGCCCCGCCTGCCGAACCGCAGGTGGGGGAGGACGCCGTAGAGACGGCGGAAGAGCCGCGCCGCACGATCGAGGAGGTCGGGCTCCCGGAGGCGGAGGCCGAGGCTCCGGTCGAGGCGCCGGCCGCCGAGCCCGAGGCTCCGGCCGCGCCCGCGATCGAGGTGCCCGAGCCCACCGCCGGCCGCCTGGTCCGGCTGCGCGCCCGCCTCGCGCGGTCGCAGAACTCCCTCGGCAAGGGGCTGCTCACGCTGCTCTCGCGGGAGCACCTCGACGAGGACACCTGGGAGGAGATCGAGGAGACCCTCCTCATCGCCGACGTCGGCGTCGTGCCCACCCAGGAGCTCGTCGACCGGCTCCGCGACCGGGTCAAGGTGCTCGGCACCCGCACCCCGGCGGACCTGCGCGCCCTGCTCAAGGAGGAGCTGCTGACCCTGGTCGGCACCGACTTCGACCGCGTCGTGAAGACGGAGAGCGGCGAGGACACGCCCGGCGTGATCATGGTCGTCGGTGTCAACGGCACCGGCAAGACCACCACCACCGGCAAGCTGGCCCGCGTGCTCGTCGCCGACGGCCGCAGCGTGGTGCTCGGCGCGGCCGACACCTTCCGTGCCGCCGCCGCCGACCAGCTCCAGACCTGGGGCGACCGGGTCGGTGCCCGTACCGTACGCGGCCCCGAGGGCGGAGACCCGGCCTCGATCGCCTACGACGCGGTCAAGGAGGGCATCGCCGAGGGCGCCGACGTGGTGCTCATCGACACCGCCGGCCGCCTGCACACCAAGACCGGCCTCATGGACGAGCTCGGCAAGGTCAAGCGCGTCGTCGAGAAGCACGGTCCGCTGGACGAGATCCTGCTGGTCCTCGACGCCACCACCGGGCAGAACGGCCTGACCCAGGCCCGCGTCTTTGCCGAGGTCGTGGACATCACCGGCATCGTGCTGACCAAGCTCGACGGCACGGCCAAGGGCGGCATCGTCGTCGCCGTCCAGCGCGAGCTGGGCGTCCCGGTCAAGCTCGTCGGGCTCGGCGAGGGTCCGGACGACCTGGCCCCCTTCGAGCCGGAGGCGTTCGTCGACGCCCTCATCGGCGACTGACCGCGGTCTCCGCGCACAACGGGTGCCCCCGAGTTCCGACGGCGGGTTCTAATGATCCACGCAACACCCTGGAGTTCAGGGAGTTGCGGGGATCGTGGATTTCGAGGTGCTGAAGGCGAGGTTCTTCGAGGCGCTGGACAGGGAGAACGGCAGCATCACTGCTGCGGCTCGTGCAGTCGGAGTGAACCGCAACACGGCGTTCGGGTGGGCACGCCGGGCCGGAGTCCGTGGTCGCGGCAAGCCTCGCAGGCCCGGCCACCCCGGTCGGGCGGAGTACGAGCGGCTGCGTGCTGCGGGAGTCCGGCGCCGTGATGCCGCCGCGCAGGCCGGCGTCCATGAGCGCACCGCTGAGGACTGGGACCGCGGTATCCGGCAGATCGGCCACTCGCGCCTGCATCCTGACGGGCGCCGCATCGACTACAAGACTGGTGTGACCACCATCGCCGCCACCTCTTCAAGGTCGTCCCTCGCAACGGTCGAGGCCGAACTGCACCCCAGGTTTCTCACGGTGACCGAGCGAGAGCTGATCGCTGATCTGCACCGTGAAGGCCGGTCGCTGCGCGCGATCGGACGGGCACTGGGCCGACCGGCGTCCACGATCAAGCGCGAGATCGACGCCCGGTCGGTCGATGGCGTCTACCGGCCGCACCGGGCCCAGCGGGCATGGGCGAGGAGCCGGTCGCGCCCCAAGGACTCCAAGCTCGCCCAGGACGGCCCGCTCCGCCGGTTCGTCGCGGAAAAGCTGCAGGAACAGTGGTCACCCGAGCAGATCTGCCACGCTCTGGTCATCGAGTTCCCCGACGACGAGAGCATGCGCGTGAGCCCGGAAACGATCTACCAGGCGGTCTACGTCCAGGCCCGTGGCGGACTGCGCCGCGAAGTCGCGGCCGCGCTGCGCACCGGGCGCACTCGCCGCAAGCCGCACCGCAGCCCGGACCAGCGCACGCGCCGGTTCGTCGACGAGATGGTGATGATCTCCGAGCGTCCTGCCGAGGTCGAGGACCGGGCAGTGCCCGGTCACTGGGAGGGCGATCTGATCGTCGGCCCCCGCAGCGAGAGCGCGATCGTCACCCTGGTCGAGCGCTCCACCCGCTACGTCATGCTGGGGCATCTGCCCGGCGGGCATACGGCCGAGGAGGTCCGCGACGTGCTGGTGCCCTTGATCCAGACCCTGCCCGGGCACCTGCGCGGCTCGCTGACCTGGGACCAGGGCTGCGAGATGGCCGCGCACAAGCAGTTCACCGTGGCCACAGGCGTGCCGGTCTACTTCTGCGACCCGCACTCACCCTGGCAGCGCGGATCGAACGAGAACACCAACGGCCTGCTACGGCAGTACTTCCCCAAGAGCACCGACCTGTCCGTGCACAGCCCCGAAGACCTCGAACACGTCGCCCAGCAACTCAACGGCCGGCCCCGCAAAACGCTCGGCTGGAAAACCCCAGCCGAGCGCCTGCGTGATCTACTGACGAGCACGTAGACCGTCAGGTGTTGCGAGGACCCCAAGAATCCGCCGACCGGAACGCGGGGGCACCGTCGCGTGCCGGGCGCGCCTACCGGCGCGAGCGGTGGCAGATGTAGGCGAGCGTGCCCAGCAGCAGCCGGGCCTGCGGCGGACCCCCGGCCGAGTCCAGCGCGGGCGGCCGCAGCCAGCCGGCCTGGCCGAGGCCGGCCCGGTCCGAGGGCGGCGCCGTTACGTAGGCCCCGTGGCCCAGGGCCAGCAGGTCGAGGTCGGCGTCGTCCCAGCCCATCCGGTACAGCAGCTGCGGCAGCTCGGCCGCCGCGCCCGGGGCCACGAAGAACTGCGCCCGGCCGTCCGCGGTCACGATGACCGGGCCGAGGGGCAGCCCCATCCGCTCCAGCCGCACCAGCGCCCGGCGCCCGGCCTCCTCGGAGACCTCGATGACGTCGAAGGCGCGGCCCACGGGGAGGAGTACCGCGGCGCCCGGGTAATCGCCCCAGGCCTCTGTGACCTCGTCCAGGGTGGCCCCGGCCTTGACGGTGGGTGCGAAGGGGAGCGGATGCGCCCCGGGGGAGACGCACTCCGCGTCCCCGCAGGAACAGTCGCGGGCGGGCGCCGCGGCGCGGGCGCCGGGGACCGCGTCCCAGCCCCACAGCCCGGTGTACTCCGCCACCGCCGTGCACTCCGAGGTCCGGCCGCGGCGCCGGGTGCCGGAACGGAACTCCTTGGTGCCGCGGCTGCCGCCGATCGTGAAGCCCATGCCCATGCCCCCTCCAACGGGTCGGACGCGCCGGTGGTTACGACGCCGGTGGTGACGGCGTCGGCGGACCCTGCGGACCGCGGTCCGCCGCGGGGTGCCCTCCGTGGTTGCCCGGCGCACTCCTCGCCGCGCGCGCCCCGAGCGCACTCCAGTCCAACCGATCCGTTTCACCTCGGTGTCAAGTGAATCGCGCCTGGCAGGTGGCGAGTTCATTCGAAGGGGTGGCGAATGGTGGCGTTTCCGGAATCGACCTCGCGGCAGGGGTGATCGTAGGATTACTTTCGGTACGCGAACCCCCAAGGCACACCCGTCCGTGGGTATGCCGGAGGCAATGTGTGAAGGACCTGTGAAGGTCCGTGGCGGCGCGCTGCGCCCCGGCCAGGGTTTCGTGTGGAAGAGGCTGAGCGGATGGGGGCGTTCCAGTGAGCGGCAATGGCGCAAGCGGAACGATCGAGGACGCTGCTGCGCGCAACGACCAGCTGACCTCGTGGTTCGTCCGCAGCGGCTGGTCCAAGGGCGAACTCGCCCGGCAGGTCAACCGCCGGGCCCGTCAGATGGGCGCCCACCACATCAGCACGGACACCTCCCGGGTGCGCCGCTGGCTGGACGGCGAACAGCCCCGCGAGCCCGTCCCGCGCATCCTGTCCGAGCTGTTCTCCGAGCGCTTCGGCTCCGTCGTCGCCATCGAGCAGCTCGGCCTGCGCACCGCCCACCAGACGCCTTCCGTCTCCGGGGTCGACCTGCCCTGGGCAGGCCCGCAGACCGTCGAGCTGCTCGGCGAGTTCTCCCGCAGCGACCTGATGCTGGCCCGCCGCGGCTTCCTCGGGACCTCGCTCGCCCTCTCCGCCGGCCCCGCCCTCATCGAGCCCATGCAGCGCTGGCTCGTACCGGTCCCGGCCGCCGACCCGGGACTGCGCCAGGCGGCCCTCCCCCCGGCGGAGCGAGGGGGAGGGCCGACGGGGGCCCTCGGCGGCCACCGCCCGCCCCGGCTCTCCGAACCGGAACTCGACCTCCTCGACGCCACCACCGTGATGTTCCGCCAGTGGGACGCCCAGTGCGGGGGCGGCCTGCGCCGCAAGGCCGTCGTGGGCCAGCTCCACGAGGTCACCGACCTGCTCCAGGAGAACCACCCCGCCCCGGTCATGAAGCGGCTCTTCAAGGTCGCCGCCGAGCTGGCCGAGCTGGCCGGCTGGATGAGCTACGACATCGGCCTGCACCCCACCGCGCAGAAGTACTTCGTCCTCGCCCTGCACGCCGCGAAGGAGGCCGGCGACAAGCCGCTCGGCTCGTACATCCTCTCCGGCATGAGCCGCCAGATGATCCACCTGGGCCGCCCCGAGGACGCCCTCGAACTCGTCCACCTCGCGCAGTACGGCAGCCGCGACTGCGCCGGCCCGCGCACCCAGGCCATGCTGTATGCGATGGAGGCCCGCGCGTACGCCAACATGGGACAGCCCAGCCGCTGCAAGCGGGCCGTGCGGATGGCCGAGGACACCTTCTCCGACGTCGCCTTCGGCGGCGAGCCCGAGCCCGACTGGATCCGCTTCTTCTCCGAGGCCGAGCTGAACGGCGAGAACTCCCACTCGTACCGGGACCTCGCCTACGTGGCCGGGCGCAGCCCCATGTACGCCTCCCTGGCGGAACCCGTCATGGAGCGGGCCGTCGAGCTCTTCGAGAAGGACGAGGAGCACCAGCGCTCCTACGCCCTCAACCTCATCGGCCTGGCCACCGTTCACCTGCTCCAGCGTGAGCCGGAGCAGGCCGCGGTGCTCGTCGACCGGGCCCTCGACGTGGCGGGAAAGGTGCGGTCCGAACGGGTGAACACCCGCCTGCGTAAGACCGTCGACAGCGCCGCCCGTGAGTACGGCGACGTAGCCGAAGTGGTCCGGCTCACCGACCACCTCGCCTCCCGGCTCCCCGAAGCCGCGGCGGCCGTCTGACGGCCCCGGCGGCCGCCCCTCAGGCCCCGGCCGCGGCAGTCACCCCGTGAAGCCCGATCAGGCTCCCCCAGCCAGGACGTCCGGGTCACCGCCGCGGCCGGTTGCACCACCCGCCCAGTTCATTGACGCGTAACACTCCCGACCTCTTCGTCATCGGCTCGAAACACCCAGCGGCGCCGCCGGAAACCGGCCTGCGCGAATCTCATGGCCAATAACCGGCCAGTTCCCAATGCCGCCGCTCAGGTTTTCACGATCGCCCGCACGCGAACGTACCGACGACGAGGAGACGCCGATGGCATCAGCCATCACGACCCTCGCGGCAGACGCCCCGACGCTGTCTGCCGCGAACACCGGGTTCATGCTCATCTGCTCCGCCCTGGTCATGCTGATGACCCCGGGACTCGCCTTCTTCTACGGAGGCATGGTCCGAGTCAAGAGCAGCCTCAACATGCTGATGATGAGCTTCATCAGCCTGGGGATCGTCACGATCCTCTGGGTCCTCTACGGCTTCAGCCTCGCCTTCGGCACCGACTCCGGCTCCCTCATCGGCTGGAACTCCGACTACGTGGGCCTCAGCGGCATCGGGATCACCGAGCTGTGGGACGGCTACACCATCCCGGTCTACGTCTTCGCCGTCTTCCAGCTGATGTTCGCCGTCATCACCCCGGCCCTGATCAGCGGCGCCCTCGCCGACCGCGTGAAGTTCAGCGCCTGGGCCCTGTTCACCGTCCTGTGGGTCACCGTCGTCTACTTCCCCGTCGCCCACTGGGTCTGGGGAGCCGGCGGCTGGCTCTTCGAGCTCGGCGTCATCGACTTCGCGGGCGGCACCGCCGTCCACATCAACGCCGGCGCCGCCGCCCTCGGCGTGATCCTGGTCATCGGCAAGCGCGTCGGCTTCAAGAAGGACCCGATGCGCCCGCACAGCCTGCCCCTCGTGATGCTCGGCGCCGGTCTGCTCTGGTTCGGCTGGTTCGGCTTCAACGCGGGCTCCTGGCTCGGCAACGACGACGGCGTCGGCGCGGTCATGTTCGTCAACACCCAGGTCGCCACCGCCGCCGCCATGCTCGCCTGGCTCGGCTACGAGAAGCTGCGCCACGGCTCCTTCACCACCCTCGGCGCCGCCTCCGGCGCGGTCGCCGGCCTCGTCGCCATCACCCCCTCCGGCGGTGCGGTCAGCCCGCTCGGCGCCATCGCGGTCGGCGCCATCGCCGGCGTGCTCTGCGCCATGGCGGTCGGCCTCAAGTACAAGTTCGGCTACGACGACTCCCTCGACGTGGTCGGAGTCCACCTCGTCGGCGGTGTCGTCGGCTCCCTCCTCGTCGGCCTCTTCGCCACCGGCGGGGTGCAGTCCGACGTGGCCGGCCTCTTCTACGGCGGCGGCCTCGAACAGCTCGGCAAGCAGGCCATCGGAGTCTTCTCCGTCCTCGCCTACTCTCTGGTGGCGTCCGCGTTGCTCGCCTTCCTCCTCGACAAGACGATCGGGATGCGGGTCAGCGAGGACGTCGAGGTCGCCGGCATCGACCAGGTCGAACACGCCGAGACCGCCTACGACTTCAGCGGAGCCGGTGGCGGCGCGGCCTCGCGCAGCACCGCCGCACCCACCCCCTCCGCCGCGAGCAAGAAGGTTGACGCATGAAGCTGATCACCGCGATCGTCAAGCCGCACAAGCTGGACGAGATCAAGGAAGCCCTCCAGACCTTCGGAGTGCAGGGGCTCACGGTCACCGAGGCCAGCGGCTACGGCCGCCAGCGCGGTCACACCGAGGTATACCGCGGTGCCGAGTACCAGGTGGACCTCGTCCCCAAGATCCGCATCGAGGTGCTGGTCGACGACTCCGACGCCGAGGAACTGATCCGCGTCATCGTGAGCGCGGCGGCCACCGGCAAGATCGGTGACGGCAAGGTGTGGAGCGTCCCCGTGGACTCGGTCGTACGGGTCCGCACCGGCGAGCGCGGCGCTGACGCGCTCTAGGTGACGGGAGCTTCTGGGTGACGAGCGTCGAAGAGACCACGGACAACACGGCCGACTCGGGACCCAGCGGATACGCCGCGGCCCGGCTGCGACTCCTCCAGGAGGAGTCGCGGTCCGGGCCTTCGCGGCGTTCCGCCCTGTCCGGGCTGACCGACGACTGGCTGAACGCCCTGTTCACGACCGCCGTACGGGAGACCGGCGTCCGCGGCGCCACCCTGGTGGCCGTCGGCGGCTACGGGCGGGGCGAGCTCTCCCCGCGCAGCGACCTCGACCTGGTGCTGCTGCACGACGGCAAGGCGGAGCCGCAGGCGCTGAGCGCGCTGGCCGACCGCGTCTGGTACCCGGTGTGGGACCTCGGCCTCGCCCTCGACCACTCGGTACGGACCCCCGGCGAGGCCCGCAAGACCGCCGCCGAGGACCTCAAGGTGCAGCTCGGCCTGCTCGACGCCCGGACCGTCGCCGGTGACGCCGGACTCCTCGCCGGCCTGCGGACCTCCGTCCTGGCGGACTGGCGCAACCAGGCCGCCAAGCGGCTCCCGCAACTGCACTCCCTGTGCCGCGAGCGGGCCGAGCGCGCCGGAGAGCTCCGCTTCCTGCTCGAACCCGACCTCAAGGAGGCCCGCGGCGGGCTCCGCGACATCACCGCGCTGCGGGCGGTCGCGGCGTCCTGGCTGGCCGACGCCCCGCGCGACGGCCTCGCCGAGGCGCGGCGACGGCTCCTCGACGCGCGCGACGCCCTGCACCTGGTGACCGGCCGGGCCACCGACCGGCTCTCGCTCCAGGAACAGGACCAGGTCGCGGCGCAGCTCGGGCTGCTCGACGCGGACGCCCTGCTCCGGGAGGTGTACGAGGCCGCGCGCGTCGTCGCGTACGCCGGTGACGTGACCTGGCGGGAGGTCGGGCGGGTGCTGCGGGCCCGCGCCGCCCGGCCCAGGCTGCGCGGGCTGCTCGGCCCCCGCGGCGCCGCGGCCGCCGCGCGGGCTCCACTGGCCGAGGGCGTGGTGGAGTCCGACGGCGAGGCCGTACTGGCCCTGGCCGCGCGCCCCGACCGCGATCCCGTCCTGCCCCTGCGGTTCGCCGCGGCTGCCGCGCAGGCGGGTCTTCCCGTATCGCTGCACGCCGTACGCAGGCTGGCCGCGCAGGGCAAACAGCTCCCGGTGCCCTGGCCGGCCGAGGCGCGCGAGCAGCTGGTGACACTGCTCGGGGCGGGGGAGCCCACGGTGGCCGTGTGGGAGGCCCTGGAGGCGGAAGGCCTGATCACGCGGCTGCTCCCCGACTGGGAGCGGGTGCGGTGCCGCCCGCAGCGCAACCCCGTCCACACCTGGACGGTGGACCGCCACCTCATCGAGACGGCGGTCCGCGCCGCGGCCCTCACCCGCCGGGTCGGCCGCCCCGACCTGCTGCTGATGGCGGCCCTCCTGCACGACATCGGCAAGGGCTGGCCGGGCGACCACTCGGTGGCCGGCGAGACGATCGCCCGCGACGTCGCCGCCCGCGTCGGCTTCGACGCGCAGGACGCCGCCGTGCTGGGGGCGCTCGTACGGCACCACCTGCTGCTGATCGACACCGCGACCCGGCGCGACCTCGACGACCCGGCCACGGTCCGCTCGGTCGCCGACGCCGTGGGGTCGGTGGGCACGCTGGAGATACTGCACGCCCTGACGGAGGCGGACGCCCTGGCCACCGGGCCCGCCGCGTGGAGCGCATGGCGGGGATCGCTGGTGGCGGACCTCGTCGCGCGGGTCGCCGCCGTGCTGCGCGGCACGGCCCCGGCGGTGCGGGAGGCGGAGATCCCGACCACGGAACAGGAACGCCTGGCGGTGGAGGCCCTGCGCACCGGGGAGCCGGTGCTCGCGCTCCACGTCCGCCAGGAGGAGGAGGACGCGGTCGGCGGGGAACTCGTCGTGGCCGTTCCCGACCAGCCGGGGGTCCTCCCGGCGGTGGCCGGGGTGCTGGCCCTGCACCGGCTCACCGTACGGGCGGCGGACCTGCGCTCCATGGAACTGCCGGACCAGCTGGGCGAGGTCCTGGTGCTGCGGTGGCGGGTGGCGGCGGAGTACGGGGCGCTGCCCCAGGCCGCACGGCTGCGCAGCGACCTGGTCCGGGCCCTGGACGGCTCGCTGGACGTCCCGGCGAAGCTGGCGGACCGCGAGGCGGCGTATCCGCGCCGGCGCGGGGTGACCCCGCCGCCGCCCCGGGTCACGGTCGTCCCGGACGTCTCCTCACTGGCCACGGTCCTGGAGGTGCGGGCGCCCGATGCCGTCGGCCTGCTGCACCGGATCGGGCGGGCTCTGGAGTCGGCGGGCGTCAGGGTGCGGAGCGCGCACGTCTCGACGCTGGGCGCCAACGCCGTGGACACGCTGTACGTCACGTCCCCGGACGGCAAGCCACTGGAACCCGCGGAGGCGGCCACCCTGGCCGGGTCGGTGCAGGTGGCGCTGTCCTAGCCCGCGGCGCGGCGCCGTTGCGCCGGAGGGGCCGGATCTTCCGGCCCCTCCGGCGTTCGGGGAGCGGGGTGCGGGGCGGAGCCCGGTCTTCGAGCCGGGCGGAGCCCGCTCTTCGAGCCGCGCCGGGCAGGCGGGCACCAGCCGAATCCGGCCCCGTCGGCCGTTGAGGCACAGCGGCGGGCCGAGACCGGGGAAGGACCGCCGGGTCCATCACGTGGTACGGCCGGATACCCTGGGGGACGACCACAACGCCCCCGACCCGAGGAATCGCGACCACCGTGTTCGATACGCTCTCCGACCGCTTGGCGAATACCTTCAAGGGCCTGCGCGGCAAAGGCCGGCTGTCCGAGGCTGACATCGACTCCGCGGCCCGGGAAATCCGTATCGCCCTCCTCGAGGCCGACGTCGCCCTCCCGGTCGTCCGCTCCTTCATCGCGAACGTCAAGGAGAGGGCCCGCGGCGAGGAGGTCAGCAAGGCGCTGAACCCCGGCCAGCAGGTCCTGAAGATCGTCAACGACGAGCTCGTCACGATCCTCGGCGGCGAGACCCGGCGGCTGCGCTTCGCCAAGACCGCCCCCACCGTGATCATGCTGGCCGGTCTCCAGGGTGCCGGTAAGACCACCCTCGCCGGAAAGCTCGGCCTCTGGCTCAAGGGGCAGGGCCACACCCCGCTCCTCGTCGCCTGCGACCTCCAGCGCCCCAACGCCGTCAACCAGCTCTCCGTCGTCGCCGACCGCGCGGGCGTGGCCTTCTACGGCCCCCAGCCGGGCAACGGCGTCGGTGACCCGGTCCAGGTCGCCAAGGACTCCATCGAGTACGCGCGGACCAAGCAGCACGACATCGTCATCGTCGACACCGCCGGCCGCCTCGGCATCGACCAGGAGCTGATGCAGCAGGCCGCGGACATCCGCGACGCCGTCAGCCCCGACGAGATCCTCTTCGTCGTCGACGCCATGATCGGCCAGGACGCGGTCAACACCGCCGAGGCCTTCCGCGACGGCGTCGGCTTCGACGGCGTCGTGCTCTCGAAGCTCGACGGCGACGCCCGCGGTGGTGCCGCGCTCTCTATCGCGCACGTCACCGGCAAGCAGATCATGTTCGCCTCGAACGGCGAGAAGCTCGACGAGTTCGACGCCTTCCACCCCGACCGCATGGCGGGCCGGATCCTCGACATGGGTGACATGCTCACCCTCATCGAGCAGGCCGAGAAGACCTTCTCGCAGGCCGAGGCCGAGAAGATGGCGGCCAAGCTCGCCAAGGGTCCCAAGGAGTTCACGCTCGACGACTTCCTGGCCCAGATGGAGCAGGTCCGCAAGATGGGCTCCATCTCGAAGCTGCTCGGCATGCTGCCCGGCATGGGTCAGATCAAGGACCAGATCAACAACATCGACGAGCGCGACGTGGACCGCACGGCCGCGATCATCAAGTCGATGACCCCGGCCGAGCGCCAGGACCCGACGATCATCAACGGCTCGCGCCGTGCCCGTATCGCCAAGGGTTCCGGCACCGAGGTCAGCGCCGTCAAGTCGCTCGTCGAGCGGTTCTTCGACGCCCGCAAGATGATGTCGCGCATGGCCCAGGGCGGCGGCATGCCGGGCATGCCCGGCATCCCCGGGATGGGCGGCGGCCCCGGCCGGCAGAAGAAGCAGGTCAAGCAGGCCAAGGGCAAGCGCAAGAGCGGCAACCCGATGAAGCGCAAGGAAGAGGAGGCCGCGGCAGCGGCCCGCCGCGAGCAGGGTCCGCAGGCGATCGAGCCCGCGGCCGGCGGCAGCCCCTTCGGCCTTCCCGCCGGCGGTGGCCAGCCGGGCCAGGACTTCGACCTTCCGGACGAGTTCAAGAAGTTCATGAAGTAGTACCCGCGCAGGCAGGCAGCGGAGGGCCCCGGTCGTGATCTCACGGCCGGGGCCCTCCGTCTTCTGCGGGGCAACGGGTCGATTTGTCGCTTATGGTCGGCCGGGAGGATGGCAGAAGGAGGCGCCCCGTGCCCAGCCCCACCCCCGTACCTCCCCGCGACCGGGCCGACACGCCCTGGCGCTCGGAGGGCGCCCCGCCCACGCCTCCGCCGAAGAGGAGGATGCCGGGCGGCTGGAGGGGACTGATCCTCGCCGCCCTGATCGTCTACCTGGTGACCAACCTGGTGCTGTCCTACTTCAACGAGGGGGACGAGCCGACCATCTCGTACACGGAGTTCAGCAAGCAGGTGGCCGGCGGCAACGTCTCGAAGATCTACTCCAAGGGCGACGCGATCCAGGGCGAGCTGAAGGCCGAGCAGCCGCTGCCCGACGGGGACGAGGGGGACTACACCAAATTCGTCACCCAGCGCCCGGCCTTCGCCGACGACGATCTGTGGGCCGACCTCACCAAGCAGAACGTGACCGTGACGGCCTCCCCGGTCGTCGTGCAGCGCAGCTTCCTCGCCAATCTGCTGCTCTCCCTCGCCCCGATGCTCCTGCTGGTCCTGCTGTGGGTGGTCATCGCCCGCCGGATGGGCGGGCGGATGGGCGGCATGGGCGCCCTCGGCCACAAGGCCCCGCCCAAGCCGGTGGAGCTGGAGACGGGCGACAAACGCACCACCTTCGAGGACGTGGCCGGCATCGACGAGGTCGCGGGCGAGCTCAACGACGTCGTCGACTTTCTCAAGAACCCGCAGGCCTACCGGAAGCTGGGCGCCCGGATGCCCGGCGGGGTCCTCCTGTCCGGCCCGCCCGGCACCGGCAAGACCCTGCTCGCGCGGGCGGTCGCGGGCGAGGCCGGGGTGCCGTTCTTCTCCGCGTCCGCCTCCGAGTTCATCGAGATGATCGTCGGCGTCGGCGCCTCCCGGGTCCGCGAACTCTTCACCGAGGCGCGCAAGGTGGCTCCCGCGATCATCTTCATCGACGAGATCGACACCATCGGCCGGGTGCGCGGCGGCGGCGCGGCCATGGGCGGCCACGACGAACGCGAACAGACCCTGAACCAGATCCTCACCGAGATGGACGGCTTCTCCGGCTCGGAGGGGGTCGTCGTCCTCGCCGCCACCAACCGGGCCGACGTCCTGGACCCCGCCCTGACCCGCCCCGGCCGCTTCGACCGCACGGTGGCCGTCTCCCCGCCCGACCGGGCCGGCCGCGAGGCCATCCTGCGCATCCACACCCGGGACATCCCGCTCGGCCCGGGCGTCGACCTCGCGCAGGTGGCCCGTAGCACCCCCGGAATGACCGGCGCCGAACTGGCCAACCTCGCCAACGAGGCCGCGCTGCTGGCCGTCAAGCGCCGGCAGGACCAGGTCACCCAGTCCGATCTGTCCGACGCCCTCGAGAAGGTCCAGCTCGGCGCGGAGCGGTCCCTGGTGATGCCGCTGGAGGAGCGCCGCCGCACCGCGTACCACGAGAGCGGCCACGCACTCCTGGGCATGCTGCAGCCCGGCGCGGACCCGGTCCGCAAGATCACGATCGTGCCCCGGGGCCGCGCCCTCGGAGTCACCCTCTCGACGCCGGACGCCGACCGGTACGCCTACACCGAGCCGTACCTGCGCGGCCGCGTCATCGGGGCGCTCGGCGGCATGGCGGCCGAGCACGTCGTCTACGACGTCATCACCACGGGCGGGGAGAACGACCTCGAACAGGTCACCAACATCGTCCGGGGAATGGTCGCCCGCTGGGGCATGAGCGACCGCGTCGGCAAGCTCACCGCCATCCCGTCCGACGGAGGCGGCCCGTACGGCCTGTCCGCCGCCCCCGCCACCCTCGACGTGGTGGACCACGAGATGCGGCGGATCGTCGACGAGTGCTACACGGAGGCCTGTCGTCTCCTGCGCGAACACCGCCCGCAGCTCGACGCCCTGGCCGAGGCCCTGCTCGCCAACGAGACCCTGGACGAGGCGGCCGCCTACGCCGCCGCCGGGATCACCCGCCTGACGAAGGCACACGACACCGAATGACGGCGGCCGCACAATCGCACAGTCGTACGGTCGTTAGCCCACCCGGGCGATCACGTACCGGAAGATGTTCGGCAGCCACACGGCGCCGTCGGACCGCTCGAACGGGTGAAGCGCCTCGGCCAGCTCCTTCTCCGCCAGCGCGGGGTCGGCCGCGCTGTCGTAGAGCCCGGTCGACAGCAGCCCGCGCACCGCGCTGTCCACGTCCGCGTACCCGAACGGGCAGAACACCCGCCCCGATCCGTCCGGTCTGAGTCCGGCCCGCTCCACCAGCGCGTCCAGGTCCCTGGGCGAGGGCCCGCCGCCCAGGACCGCGGGCACCGTGCAGCGCTCCGCCGGGCCCCAGTCGGCCAGCACCACCGCCCCGCCGCGGCGCACGGCGGGCAGGGCCGCGGCCAGGGCCGCCGGGGACGGCGAGAAGGCCAGTAGCGCGTCGTACGGGCGGGGCGCCGACGGCGGGGCCGCCAGTACCTCCAGCAGCCGCTCACGGGCCAGTGCCCGCCGGGCCGGATCCGCCTCCACGCCCGTGGCCACGGCTCCCCGCCCGGCCGCGAGCAGCAGGGCCAGGCCGGCCCCGCAGTCGAGGCCCAGCAGCCGGTCGCCCGGCCCGACCTCCAGCCGGTCGTAGACCGCCTCGTACAGCGGTACCAGCATCCGTTCCTGGATCTCCGCCCAGTCCCGGGCGACGAGCGTCGCCGTCGGCGTAGGTGTCATCGAAAGAGCGCTCCTGATTCCGTGTCGCCCCCTTGCCCCCGTTGCCAGAGAACTCCCCATTCGCCCCCGCGTCCAGAGGAGCGAGGCACCCGATTCACGCATCGCGTGCCCGGCGCCGTACGATTCGCGGCATGGCAAAGGCACCCGTTCTCACCCCGCAGGCGGAGGATTTCCCCCGCTGGTACCAGGATCTGATCAACAAGGCCGAGCTGGCCGACAACGGTCCGGTCCGCGGCACCATGGTCATCCGACCGTACGGCTACGGCCTGTGGGAGCGGATGCAGCAGGAGATGGACGCGCGCATCAAGGACGCGGGCGCCCAGAACGCCTACTTCCCGCTCTTCATCCCGCAGTCGTACCTGACGAAGGAAGCCGAGCACGTCGAGGGCTTCGCCCCCGAGCTCGCGGTCGTCACCCACGGCGGCGGCAAGGAGCTGGAAGAGCCGGTCGTCGTCCGGCCCACGTCCGAGACGATCATCAACGACTACTTCTCCAAGTGGATCCAGAGCTACCGCGACCTGCCCCTGCTGATCAACCAGTGGGCCAACGTGGTCCGCTGGGAGATGCGCCCGCGCGTGTTCCTCCGTACGAGCGAGTTCCTCTGGCAGGAGGGCCACACCGCCCACGCCACCTACGAGGACGCCCGCGACTACGCCGCCCGCATCCACACGGACGTCTACGGCGACTTCATGACGAACGTGCTCGGCATCGACGTCGTGCTCGGCCGCAAGACCGCCAAGGAGCGCTTCGCCGGCGCCATCAACACCCTCACCCTCGAGGGCATGATGGGCGACGGCAAGGCCCTGCAGCTGGGCACGAGCCACGAGCTCGGCACCAACTTCGCCAAGGCCTTCAACACCCAGTACCTGTCGAAGGAAGGCAAGCAGGAGCTCGTCTGGCAGACCTCGTGGGGCGTCTCGACCCGCATGGTAGGCGGCCTGATCATGTCCCACGGCGACGACAACGGCCTGCGGGTCCCGCCGCGCCTGGCGCACGTCCAGGTCGTCGTCATGGCGATCAAGGGCGACGAGGCCGTCACCAAGGTCCGCGAGCTCGGTGCCCAGCTGAAGGCCGCCGGCCTCCGCGTCCAGGTCGACGACCGCGTGGACACCCCCTTCGGCCGCCGCGCCGTGGACTGGGAGCTCAAGGGCGTACCGGTGCGCATCGAGATCGGCCCCCGCGACCTGGAGGCCGGCACCGCGATGCTGGCCCGCCGCATCCCGGGCGGGAAGACCCCGGTGCAGATCGACGCGCTCGCCGACCTGCTGCCCAAGGTGCTCGACGAGGACCAGGCGCAGCTGCTGCGCGAGTCCCGCGAGCGCCGCGAGTCCCGCACCTCCGACGTCTCGACCATCGAGGAGGCCGCCGAGGCCGCCATCGTCGGCGGCTGGGCGCGGATCCCGTGGGCGGACCTCGGTCCGGAGGGCGAGGCCAAGCTGGCCGAGCAGGCCGTCTCCGTGCGCTGCCTGATCGCCGAGGACGGATCGGTCCCCGAGGCGGACGACGCTCCCGGTACCCTCGCGATCGTCGCGCGCTCGTACTGATCGGGCCCGAAGGCCCCTGTGCCCCGGCGTGCGGCTCGTGCCGCGCGCCGGGGCAGCTTCGTCATTGGTCCTCGTTAAGTACCGACTCCTCCTGAGATCGGCGCACCCGTCCTCGTCAGCACGCATGAGACTGAACTGACTGGTACGTGCAAAAAATTTGGAATGGCCCGGAATCGGAACACCCGGGCACCTCGGCTCGTTGTCACGACGTGAGCACGACACCACCTGTTCTCGCCGCAGAGCTGGCGCAGGCGTGGGCCGATATTCAGCGGCACCACCCCGAGCTGCCTGACCTTGCCGCGCCCGAGTCCCTGATCGGAGAGTCCTCGTCCGCCTGCGGCGCCGAGCTCTCCTTCGAGCGACTGCTGCACGAGGCAGTCCACGGCATCGCCGCCGCCCGCGGGGTCCGAGACACCTCGCGCGCCGGCCGCTACCACAACCGCAGATTCCTCGCGATCGCCGAGGAACTGGGGCTGGACCACTCCGAGGAGCCGCACGCCAGCAGCGGCTTCTCGCTCGTCACGCTCAATCCGGAGGCGAAGCGGCGCTACCGCCCCACCATCGAACGGCTGCAGCGCGCCCTGAAGGCGCACACCGCCGCCACGGCCGCCGACACCAAGCGCAGCTTCCGCGGACCGGCCGCCCGGCACGGGTCCTCCGGGGGCGGCGTGCGCGTCAAGGCGGTCTGCGACTGCGGGCGCAACGTGCGGGTGGTCCCCTCCGTGCTGGCCCAGGCGCCGATCGTGTGCGGCGGGTGCATGAAGCCCTTCCGCATCCCCGAAATCGCCATCGCGGCGGCCTCCTGACCGCCTCACCGTCGCCGCCGGGCCACCGCCCCCACGGCGAACCGGCCGCCGCGCCCTCGCCCCCACCGGGGCGACCGCCGCCGGAGCACACGCGGGCAGCCCGCACCGCCGCACCACCGGTGGGCCGTGCCCCGAGCCCCGCACCGCCGTCCTTGCGGTACCCCGTGCCCGCACGGAGGCGGGCACGGGCCGCCCACGGGAGGCGGACCCGCCCGCCCGGCGGAGCGCGCCGCGGGCGTATGGCACAATGGACAGCTGTACTCGACAGTCGCATAGGACCCCTCTCTCCTCCGGCTGACGCGTCCATCGGGCACCCGAGTACCGCAACCCCACGTGGCATCTCATGTGCCCAACCACGTCAAGTTCAGGAGACACCACTCCAGTGGCAGTCAAGATCAAGCTCAAGCGCCTCGGCAAGATTCGCCAGCCGCACTACCGCATCGTCGTCGCCGACGCCCGCACCCGCCGGGATGGTCGCGCGATCGAGGAGATCGGTATCTACCACCCGACCTACAACCCGTCGCGCATCGAGGTCAACGCCGAGCGTGCGCAGTACTGGCTGTCCGTCGGCGCCCAGCCCACCGAGGCTGTGCTCGCCATCCTGAAGCTGACCGGTGACTGGCAGGCCCACAAGGGTCTCCCCGCCCCCGCGCCGCTCCTGCAGCCGGAGACGAAGGAGAGCAAGCGTCGCTCCTTCGACGAGTTCGCCAAGGCCCTCGAGGGCATCGGCGAGGGCAAGGGCGAGGCCATCACGCAGAAGGCGAAGAAGGCCGACAAGAAGGCGGACGAGGCTGAGGCCGCCGCCGAGTCGACCGAGGCCTGAGCATGCTCGAGGAGGCTCTTGAGCACCTCGTAAAGGGCATTGTGGACAACCCCGACGAAGTGCAGGTCGCCTCGCGCAACCTGCGCCGTGGGCAGGTGCTCGAGGTCCGGGTTCACCCCGACGACCTCGGCAAGGTGATCGGCCGCAACGGCCGCACCGCACGTGCTCTGCGTACCGTCGTGGGCGCCATCGGCGGCCGTGGGATCCGCGTCGACCTCGTCGACGTGGACCAGGTCCGCTGAGCATTTGAATCACCGGCACGGGCCGGGGAGGGCATACGTGCCCGCCCCGGCCCGTCGTCGTCTGAACAGGAGAGACAGTGGAGTTGGTAGTCGCGCGGATCGGCCGCGCCCACGGCATCAAGGGTGAGGTCACCGTCGAGGTGCGCACCGACGAGCCGGAACTGCGGCTCAGTCCCGGCGCCGTGCTCAAGACGGAGCCCGCGTCGGCCGGCCCGCTGACCATCGAGACGGGCCGGGTGCACAGCGGCCGGCTGATGCTCCGCTTCGCCGGCGTCAAGGACCGCACCGGGGCCGAGGCGCTGCGCAACATCCTGCTGATCGCGGAAGTGGACCCGGCGGAGCTGCCGGAGGAGCCCGACGAGTACTACGACCACCAGCTGATGGACCTCGACGTGGTCCTCGCCGACGGCACCGAGATCGGCCGGATCACCGAGATCTCCCACCTGCCCTCGCAGGACCTCTTCATCGTCGAGCGGCCGGACGGCTCCGAGGTGATGATCCCCTTCGTCGAGGAGATCGTCGCCGAGATCGACCTGGAGGAGCAGCGCTGCGTCATCACCCCGCCGCCCGGGCTGATCGACGAGCGCGAGGCCGTCATCGACTCGACCCGTGACGAGGACTCCGGGGACGACGCCTGATGCGTCTCGACGTCGTCACGATCTTCCCCGAGTACCTGGAGCCGCTGAACGTCTCCCTCGTCGGCAAGGCCCGCGCCCGCGGGCAGCTCGACGTACACGTCCACGACCTGCGGGACTGGACGTACGACCGGCACAACACGGTCGACGACACCCCGTACGGCGGCGGTCCCGGCATGGTCATGAAGACCGAGCCGTGGGGCGAGGCACTGGACGCGGCGCTGGCCGACGGCTACGAGGCGGGCGCGCACGGGCCCGTCGTGGTCGTCCCCACGCCCAGCGGCCGCCCCTTCACCCAGGAACTGGCCGTCGAGCTCTCCGAGCGGCCCTGGCTGATCTTCACCCCGGCCCGGTACGAGGGCATCGACCGCCGGGTCATGGACGAGTACGCCACCCGCATGCCGGTGTACGAGGTCTCCATCGGCGACTACGTGCTGGCGGGCGGCGAGGCCGCCGTCCTGGTCGTCACCGAGGCCGTGGCCCGGCTGCTGCCCGGGGTGCTCGGCAACGCCGAATCGCACCGCGACGACTCCTTCGCGCCGGGCGAGATGGCCAACCTGCTGGAGGGGCCCGTCTACACCAAGCCCCCGCAGTGGCGCGGCCGGGACATCCCCGAGGTGCTGCTCAGCGGCCACCACGGGAAGATCGCACGCTGGCGCCGGGACGAGGCCTTCCGCCGGACCGCGCAGAACCGCCCGGACCTGATCGAGCGCTGCGAGGCCTCCGCCTTCGACAAGAAGGACCGGGAGATCCTCTCCATCCTGGGCTGGACGCCGTCCGCGGACGGCCGATTTTGGCGCAGGCCCGAGGTCGTGGAAGAATAGGCGGCTGCTGTACGCCCGCGGGCGCCCCTGCCACAGGGGGACCGTCGCCCGCCGGGTGGGACAGCTCCCGAATTCTCTACGGAAACCCGCCCGGCGGCCTGTGGCGTCGTGCGAAGAAAGCAGACGAAGAACATGTCTCACCTGCTCGATGGCGTCAACGCCGCCGCGCTCCGCTCGGACGTCCCGGCCTTCCGCCCGGGTGACACGATCAACGTGCACGTCCGCGTGATCGAGGGCAACCGCTCCCGTATCCAGCAGTTCAAGGGCGTCGTCATCCGTCGCCAGGGCGCCGGGGTCTCCGAGACCTTCACCGTCCGCAAGGTCTCCTTCAGCGTCGGCGTGGAGCGCACCTTCCCGGTCCACTCCCCGATCTTCGAGAAGATCGAGCTCGTCACCCGCGGTGACGTGCGCCGTGCGAAGCTGTACTACCTCCGTGAGCTCCGCGGCAAGGCCGCGAAGATCAAGGAGAAGCGCGACAAGTAAGGTCGCCTCCGGTGTTCGGGGGCGGCCGGATAGGCTCGCCCCCGATGGACACCGAAGCACCTCACACGCAGCGCGGCCACTCTTCCCCCGGCGAGAGGGAAGAGCGGCCGCGTTTTGCGTTCTCCACGACCGGGAAGCCGGCGGTGGGGCGGCGGGCGTCCGGGCGCCCCGCGAACGGGCGGGCGCTGACCCGGGGCACGCTGACCTGGCGGCGGGCCGGCGTGCTCGGTGTGATCTGCACCGTCTTCCTGCTGCTGGTCAGCAACTTCGTCGTCCAGCCCTTCCTGATCCCGAGCCGCTCCATGGAGCCGACGCTCCAGGTCGGCGACCGGGTGCTGGTCAACAAGCTGGCGTACCGTTTCGGCGACCGGCCGGGCCGCGGGGACCTGGTGGTCTTCGACGGCACGGGCTCCTTCGTGGGGGAACGCCCGGAGGGCAATCCGGTCGGCGTGCTGCTCCACGGCGCGGCCTCGGCGCTCGGGCTCGCGGAGCCGTCCGACACCGACTTCGTGAAGAGGGTCGTGGGCGTCGGCGGCGACGACGTGGTGTGCTGCGACGCCGGCGGGCGGGTCGAGGTCAACGGCGTGCCGCTGGACGAGCCGTACCTGTATCCCGGTGACGCTCCCTCGAAGGTGCCGTTCCGGATCGTCGTACCCCTGGGGAGCCTGTGGGTGATGGGTGATCATCGGTCCCAGTCCCGGGACTCGCGGGACCACCTCGGGGAACCGGGCGGGGGGATGGTGCCGGTGGAGAAGGTGATCGGGCGGGCCGACTGGACCGGCTGGCCGGTTTCGCGCTGGGGTTCCGTCGGCGGCGGTCATGGGTAGCCGGGGACGGCCGCGCGGCGGACGGGAGTGGGAGCCCGAACCGGAGCCGGAACCGACGCCCGTCCCCGTGGTCGAGGGCGGCCGGGCCGAACGGCGCCGGACGGCCCGCAAGGTGCGCCGGCGCCGCCGCACGCGCCGCGCGGGCGAGCTGCCGCTGCTGGTCGTGGTGGCCCTGTGCATAGCCCTGCTGCTCAAGACCTTCCTGGTGCAGGCCTTCTTCATCCCGTCGGGCTCGATGGAGCAGACCATCCGCATCGGCGACCGGGTCCTCGTGGACAAGCTGACCCCGTGGTTCGGCTCCAAGGTCGAGCGCGGCGACGTCGTCGTGTTCAAGGACCCCGGCGGCTGGCTCAGGGGCGAGGCGGCCCGGCCCGCCCAGGATCCGGTCGGCGTCAAACAGATCAAGCAGGGCCTGACCTTCATCGGCCTGCTGCCCTCGGCCGATGAGCAGGACCTCATCAAGCGCGTCATCGGCGTGGGCGGGGACACCGTCAAGTGCTGCGACAGCAGGGGCCGGGTCACCGTCAACGGCTCACCGCTGGACGAGCCGTACGTGAACCCGGGCAACGCCCCCTCGGACATCGCCTTCGAGGTCGAGGTGCCGGTCGGCCGGCTCTTCGTGATGGGCGACCACCGGGCGAATTCCTCGGACTCACGCTTCCACCTCGACGAGGCCTTCGAAGGCACCATCGACGAGAACGGGGTCGTGGGCGAAGCCGTGGTGATCGCCTGGCCGTTCGGGCACTGGAAGCGACTGGAACAGCCCGCGACCTTCCGCATGGTGCCCGATCAGGCACGGAGTGAAGGACGCGGACGGCGTAGGCGCCGTCGGGGCGTCCCGTTCGCATAGTGTGTCTTCGGTCTCCCGAGCCTTAGGGAACTCCCGCTCGTTAAGGGAGGGGAGGGCCCGTGCCTGTTTCGGCCGGGCGGCGATCGCGAGTGAGGAGTGGATGTGGGGGATGTGGCGGTAGGCGCACGTTCCGGACGCGACGAGGGCGAGGAGCGGCCGGACGATGCAGTCGAGCGCGAGGCCGACGAGGACGGTACCGCGGCGCCCGCGCACCGCTCGTTCTGGAAGGAGCTTCCGCTCCTCATCGGCATCGCCCTGCTGCTGGCCCTGCTGATCAAGACCTTCCTGGTCCAGGCGTTCTCGATCCCGTCCGACTCGATGCAGGACACCTTGCAGCGCGGGGACCGGGTGCTGGTGGACAAGCTGACCCCGTGGTTCGGTTCCGAGCCGGAGCGCGGTGAGGTCGTGGTCTTCCACGACCCTGCGAACTGGCTCTCGGGGGAGCCCACTCCGGAGCCGAACTTCGTGCAGAAGGCCCTCAGCTGGATCGGCCTGATGCCGTCCGCCGAGGAGAAGGACCTGATCAAGAGGACGATCGCCATCGGCGGTGACACGGTCGAGTGCAAGAAGGGGGGACCGGTCGTCGTCAACGGCAAGGCGCTCGACGAGCCGTACATCTACCCCGGCAACACCCCGTGCGACGACGCCCCCTTCGGTCCGATCACCGTGCCCAAGGGCAAGATCTGGGTGATGGGCGACCACCGGCAGAACTCCCAGGACTCCCGCTACCACATGCAGGACTCCACCCAGGGCTTCGTGCCGGTCGACAAGGTCGTCGGCCGGGCCGTCGTGATCGCGTGGCCGATCACCCGCTGGTCGACCCTGCCGATCCCGGACACCTTCGACCAGCCGGGCATCGGCAACCAGGCCGCCGCGACCGCGCTCGGTCTCGGGGCCGCCGGGCTGGCGCCGGTCGGGCTGGGCCCGGCCGCGCTGGGGCTCGTGGGGGCGGTTCCGCTCGTCATGTGGCGCAGGCAGAAGCTGACCACCGGTCGTACCGCCCGGTAGGGTGCCGCCCAGGTCGACGATCCCGGAGTGTGGGGGCGCTGCAATGGGCGGAACACAAGCAATACGCAGTGGCAAGGATGGCCGCGGCGGTCTCGGCAATGTGCTGTCGGGACTCGCCGTGGCCATCGGCTTTGCGCTCTTCCTCGGCGGCTTCGTGTGGGGGGCGTTCCTCTACCAGCCCTACACGGTGCCGACCGACTCGATGATGCCGACCGTACGGCCCGGGGACCGGGTGCTCGCGCAGCGCATCGACGGCGGGGAGGTGCGCCGCGGGGACGTGGTCATCTTCACTGATTCCATGTGGAGCGATTCGCCCATGGTCAAGCGGGTCGTCGGCATCGGCGGCGACACCGTGAAGTGCTGCGGCGCGGGCGGCGAGCTGACGGTGAACGGCACGCCGCTGGACGAGCCGTACGCCGACACCACCCGCCCGGACACGGGTCTGGCCATGCCTCCGGGTCAGGCCCCGCCGCCCGGAACCCCCTTCGAGGTGACGGTCCCCGAGGGGAACCTCTTCCTGCTGGGCGACCGGCGGGCCGCCTCCCTGGACTCCCGGGCCCACCTGCAGGAGGCCGGGCAGGGGACCGTGCCGAGGTCGGCCGTCAGCGCCCGCGTCGACGCCCTGGCCTGGCCCTCCGTGAAGATGCTGGAGCGTCCGGCGACGTACGCCGCCCTGCCCGGCGGGACCTCGCGGCCCGGGCCGCTGCCGCTCCAGCTGGTGGCGGTGGTGGCCGGCGCCGTCCTGGTCCTGCTGGGGGCCGCGTACGGGCCAGTGGCACGGGTCCTGGGGCGCGGGCGGCGGCAGGAGCGGGCCGGTGTCCGCTGACCCGGCCGGGACCGGCCGCCGGAAGGTGTCGCGGGTGATCCTCTTGGACCCGGACGACCGGATCCTGCTGCTGCACGGCTTCGAGCCCGCGGACCCCTCGGACGACTGGTGGTTCACCCCGGGCGGCGGGCTGGAGGGCACCGAGACCAGGGAGCAGGCCGCGCTGCGCGAGCTGGCGGAGGAGACGGGGATCACCGAGGTGGAGCTGGGGCCGGTGCTCTGGCACCGCTACTGCTCGTTCCCCTTCGACGGGCGCCGCTGGGAGCAGGACGAGTGGTACTTCCTGGCACGTACCAGCCGGACGGAGACCGAGATGGGCGGGCTCACCGAGCTGGAGCGGCGCAGCGTCACCGGAGCCAGGTGGTGGACCTCCGAGGAACTTCTCTCGGCCCATGAGACGGTGTACCCGACCAGACTCGCCGAGCTGCTCCGTACGCTGCTCGACGACGGTCCTCCGGGTGCGCCGGTGGTCCTGGCCCCGGAAATCGTTTAGGGGCGCATGGGCCTGGCGCACAATAGGGGGACGCACGGCTGAAGGGGAACATGCCATGAGTGCCGAGGACCTCGAAAAGTACGAGACCGAGATGGAGCTGAAGCTCTATCGGGAGTACCGCGACGTCGTCGGGCTGTTCAAGTATGTGATCGAGACCGAACGCCGTTTCTACCTCACCAACGACTACGAGATGCAGGTGCACTCGGTCCAGGGTGAGGTGTTCTTCGAGGTCTCGATGGCCGACGCGTGGGTCTGGGACATGTACCGGCCGGCCCGCTTCGTGAAGCAGGTCCGTGTGCTGACCTTCAAGGACGTGAACATCGAGGAGCTCAACAAGAGCGACCTCGAACTGCCCGGCAGCTGAGCATCCTCACCCGGGAGGGTGAGGAGGTTTTCCACAACGGCCGGCTCGTCCACCAAGATCCACAAGGTGGGCGGCGACGCGGGACCGTCGGTGCCGGAGGTGGTGCCGGATGAACGCGAAGGGCGTGGCACAGCAGGCATTGGGGCGGTACGGCGAGGAACTCGCCGCGCGGCGGCTGACCGAGGCCGGCATGACGGTGATCGCACGGAACTGGCGGTGCCGCGGCGGGGAGATCGACATCGTCGCGCGGGACGGGGACGCCCTCGTCGTGTGCGAGGTCAAGACCCGCCGGGCGGGTGACTTCGAACATCCCATGGCCGCCGTGCGGCCCGCCAAGGCCGAGCGCTTACGGGGGCTCGCGGGGCGGTGGCTCGCCGACCACGGCGGACCGCCCCCGGGCGGCGTGCGCATCGACCTCGTCGGGGTCCTGCTGCCGCGGCGCGGTGCGCCCCTGGTGGAACACGTCAGGGGGGTGGCCTGATGGGGTTCGCGCGAGCCTGCTCGGTGGCCCTGGTCGGCGTCGACGGGGTGGTGGTCGAGGTCCAGGCCGATCTGGAGCCCGGGGTCGCGGCGTTCACCCTGGTGGGGCTGCCGGACAAGACCCTGGTCGAGAGCAGGGACCGGGTGCGCGCGGCCGTGGTCAACTCGGGGGCGGCCTGGCCGCAGAAGAAGCTCACGGTCGGGCTCAGTCCTGCCTCCGTGCCGAAGTCCGGCGCCGGATTCGACCTGGCCGTCGCCGCGGCGGTGCTCGGGGCGGCCGAGGTGGTCGACCCGGGGGCCATCGCCGATCTCGTCCTCATCGGGGAGCTGGGACTGGACGGCCGGGTCCGTCCGGTCCGGGGGATCCTGCCGGCGGTCCTCGCCGCGATGGAGGCCGGATACCGGCAGGTGGTGGTGCCGCAGCAGTGCGCCGCCGAGGCCGCGCTCGTGCCGGACGTCTCGGTGCTCGGCGTGCGCAGCCTGCGCCAGCTGATCGCGGTCCTGACCGGCGGGGCGGTCCCCGAGGAGGATCCGCCCGACCCGCCGGGGCGCCCCGATCCGATACTGGCCGGCCTGCTGGTCCCGGGTGCGGGGCTGGGTGCGGGGCTCGCCCCGGGCCGCTCCGGCCGGGGGGACGCCGCGGACTTCCCCGACCTCGCCGACGTGGCCGGGCAGCAGACGGCGCGCCGCGCCCTGGAGGTGGCGGCCGCCGGAGGGCACCACCTCTTCCTCAGCGGACCCCCGGGCGCGGGCAAGACGATGCTGGCCGAGCGGCTGCCCTGGATCCTGCCGCCGCTGACCCGACAGGACTCCGTGGAGGTCACGGCCGTCCACTCGGTCGCGGGGATCCTCCCGCCCGGCGAACCGCTGGTCGCCCGGCCGCCGTACTGCGCACCGCACCATTCGGCGACCATGCAGTCCCTGGTGGGCGGCGGGACCGGTATCCCGAGGCCCGGAGCGGTTTCCCTGGCGCACCGCGGCGTGCTCTTTCTGGACGAGGCCGCGGAGTTCCACGGCCGGGCCCTCGACGCGCTGCGGCAGCCCCTCGAATCGGGACACGTGGTCATCGCCCGGGCCGCGGGCGTGGTGAGGCTGCCGGCCCGGTTCCTGATGGTGCTCGCGGCGAACCCCTGCCCGTGCGGGCGCCACACCCTGCTGGGAGCCGGGTGCGAATGCCCGCCCTCGGTGATCCGGCGCTATCAGGCGCGGCTGTCCGGGCCGCTGCTCGACCGGGTGGACCTGAGGGTGGAGGTCGAGCCCGTCACCCGGTCCGATCTGCTGGGGCAGGGCGGGCGGGGGGAGGCCACCGCCGTGGTCGCCGAACGGGTGCGGGAGGCCCGGGAGCGCGCCGGGGCCCGGCTCGCCGACACGCCGTGGCGGCTCAACTCCGAAGTGCCCGGACAGGAATTGCGGACCCGGTGGCACGCGGGCCCCGGGGCACTGGCGCAGGCCGAGCGCGATCTGGAGCGGGGGCTGCTCACCGCGCGCGGGCTGGACCGGGTCCTGCGGGTCGCCTGGACCGTGGCCGACCTGCGGGGGCGGGACCGGCCCGACGCGCTGGACGTGGCCGTGGCGCTGGAGTTGCGGACCGGGATCGCCCGCGGGGCCATCCCGGTGACGGGAGGCGGGACATGACCGGCGCAGGGGACGAGGAACTGCTGGCGCGGGCAGCACTGACGCGGGTGCTCGAGCCCGGGGACGAGCACGGCGGGCGCTGGCTGCGGGAGCACGGCGCGGTGGGGCTGATGGGGCTGCTGACCGGCCCCGAGGCGGGATCGGAGGCTCCGGCGGGGGTGGGGCCGGAGCGTCTCGCCGGGTACCGCAGACGCGCGGCGCTGGCCGATCCGCGGCGCGACCTCGAACGGGCCGTCGCATCGGGAGGCCGGTTCGTGTTTCCGGGATCGGGGGAGTGGCCGACCCAGCTCGACGACCTCGGCGACGCCCGCCCCGTCGGGCTGTGGCTGCGGGGCCGGCCGAACCTGCGGACCTGGGCGCTGCGTTCGGTGTCCGTGGTCGGGGCCCGGGCCTGCACCCCGTACGGCGCGCACATGGCCCAGACCCTGGCCGCCGGGCTCGCCGAGCGGGGCTGGGTCGTGGTCTCCGGCGCCGCGTTCGGGATCGACGGCGCCGCCCACCGAGGGGCCCTCGCCCCGGGCGGCGCGACCGCGGCGGTGCTGGCCTGCGGGGTGGACGTCGCCTACCCCCGCGGACACTCCGGGCTGCTCGACCGGATCGCCGGCCAGGGACTGATCCTCGGCGAACTGCCGCCCGGCAGCCACCCGACCCCCAGCCGGTTCGTCCTGCGCAACCGGGTCATCGCGGCCCTCACGCGGGGCACGGTCGTCGTGGAGGCCGCGCACCGCAGCGGGTCCCTCGTCACCGCCCGGCGGGCCCAGCAGCTCGGGCGGATCACGATGGGTGTCCCGGGGGCCGCCACCAGCACGCTCTCGGCCGGGGTGCACGAGTTGCTGCGCGGCGAGGCCTTGCTCGTCACCGACGCGGCGGAAGTCGTCGAACTGGTGGGCTCGATCGGCGAGCTGGCTCCCGAGCGGCGCGGCCCGGTGCTCGCCAGGGACCTTCTGGACCGGGACACGGCCCGGGTGCTCGAAGCGCTGCCGGCCGGACGCCCGGCCGACGTGGCGGAGCTGGCACTTGCCTGCGGCACCGGCGCCGATGAAGTCATCGGCAGACTGTACGAACTTCACTCTCTGGGGTTCGTCGAACGGCAGGGCGACGGCTGGCAGTTGAGCAGACAAACGGCTGGAGTGGACATACAAACCCGGTCCACCCGGCGAGGCGGTCGTTGACCTGGGGAGTTCCGGTGAAAGAGTGAAACCGATGAGAGACGCGGTCTTCCCGGTGGCAGCTGCCGGGACCGTGCGCGCTGCGCCGGTCCCGGGCGGCCCGTGCGAGTCGGGACGCGCCTGCGCCCCCGCGCCATCCCGTACTCTTCGCGCACCGCGACACTTCCGTCACGCTACGCTCCCAAGGAATCCGGCTCCGGCAAAGGCGAAGCATGCCCCAACACACCTCAGGGTCCGACCGCGCCGCGGTGCCCCCCGCTGCCCGCGGCAGCGTGCGGTCCACCGCGCCCTCGTCCCTGGAGGTGCTGTGGCGCACGTACAAGGAATCGGGTGACGAGCGGCTGCGGGAGCAGTTGATCCTGCACTACTCGCCCCTGGTGAAGTACGTCGCCGGCCGCGTCAGCGTGGGCCTGCCGCCCAACGTGGAGCAGGCCGACTTCGTCTCCTCCGGGGTCTTCGGCCTGATCGACGCCATCGAGAAGTTCGACATCGACAGGTCGATCAAGTTCGAGACGTACGCGATCACCCGGATCCGCGGCGCGATGATCGACGAACTGCGGGCACTGGACTGGATCCCCCGCTCGGTCCGGCAGAAGGCGCGGGCCGTGGAGCGGGCCTACGCCACGCTCGAGGCCCAACTGCGGCGCACCCCGACGGAGAGCGAGGTCGCCGGGGAGATGGGCATCGGGGTGGAGGATCTCCACACCGTCTTCAGCCAGTTGTCCCTGGCGAACGTGGTCGCCCTGGAGGAGCTGCTGCACGTCGGCGGGGAGGGCGGCGACCGCCTCTCGCTGATGGACACCCTGGAGGACACCGCCGCCGACAACCCGGTGGAGGTGGCGGAGGACCGCGAACTGCGGCGCCTGCTGGCGCGGGCCATCAACACACTGCCCGAGCGGGAGAAGACGGTGGTGACCCTCTACTACTACGAGGGCCTCACCCTCGCCGAGATCGGCAACGTGCTGGGCGTCACCGAGAGTCGGGTCAGTCAGATCCACACCAAGTCCGTCCTGCAGCTGCGCGCGAAGTTGGCAGATGTAGGACGGTGAGCTTGCGCCACCTCCGTAGAGTGGAGGCGTGCCCAGGATTCGAGCGGCCTCCGTGGCCGAGCACCGGTCGATGCAGCGCGGCGCCCTCTTGGACGCCGCGCGCTCCCTGCTGTCCGAAGGCGGGACGGAGGCGCTGACCTTCCCCGCCCTCGCGGAGCGGACCGGCCTCGCCCGGTCCTCCGTGTACGAATACTTCCGCTCCCGTGCGGCCGTCGTCGAAGAGCTGTGCGCGGTGGACTTCCCCGTGTGGGCCGCCGAGATCGAGGCGGCGATGGAGCAGGCGGAGTCGCCGGAGGCGAAGATCGAGGCCTACGTGCGGAGCCAGCTGGGGCTGGTGGGGGACCGGCGGCACCGGGCCGTGGTGGCCATCTCGGCGAGCGAGCTGGACGCAGGGGCGCGGGAGAAGATCCGTGCGGCGCACGGCGGGCTGGTCGCGATGATCGTCGAGGCGCTGGCCGGCCTGGGGCAGCCGGAGCCGCGCCTCGCGGCGATGCTGTTGCAGGGGGTCGTGGATGCGGCCGTGCGCCGCATCGAGCTCGGCGCGGCGGAGGATCCCGCCGTCGTGACGGAGACGGCCGTGGCCATGGCCCTGCGGGGCGTGCGGGGCTGACGTCCCTGCGGCTCGGCCCCGGACCCTCCCCAGACTCCGTCCGGGGGACCCCCCGCCTCAAACGCCGGCGGGGCTGTCGGCCGGCAGTAGGCGGGGTGTCGGGCGGGGCAGGAGGGTCAGGGGGTTGAGGTAGGTCTCGCCTGACAGGAGGCCCCAGTGGAGGCACGGGGCCGGACAGTGGGAGCCCTGTGCCAGGACCGCCACCACCTGGCCCGCCGTGACCTGCTCGCCCTCCGCGACCAGCGGGCGGACCGGTTCGTAGGTCGTGCGCAGTCCGTTCGGGAGGGTCAGGGAGAGCACCCCGCGGCCCGCGACATGCCCGGCGTAGTGGACCCGGCCCGGGCCGACCGCGCGGAGCTCCGCGCCCACCGGGGCGGACAGGTCAACGCCGCGGTGCCCTGCGGCGTACGGGGTCGGCGGCGGGTCCCACCAGCGGGCCACCGTCAGCGGTGCGGGCAGCGGGCGGGCCCCGGGCTGATGTCCGGGAACGGGGGCGGGCAGGGCCGCCTGCGCCAAGGCCAGGAGCAGGCTGAGCAGCAGAGTCGTCATGCGCCGTAGCGTCCCGCGCCCGTGCACGGCCGCGAGCGGGCCTGTGGACGGTCCGGGCGCTGTGGACAACGGCGTCACCCGGCATGCCGCCGGGTCCCGTACACTTCTTGTGGCGATCCGGGTCACCGGGTCGACTTCGCACGCCCCGCCACCAGCCCGAAACGGCCAGGTGGCAGCGTCTCTCGGTCCCTCATGGGGCAGGGCGCGGTGGGGCGTCAGGAACCAAACCGAGAAACCAAGGAGATGGCCATGGCCGTCGTCACGATGCGGGAGCTGCTGGAAAGCGGCGTCCACTTCGGTCACCAGACCCGCCGTTGGAACCCGAAGATGAAGCGCTTCATCTTCACGGAGCGCAACGGCATCTACATCATCGACCTGCTGCAGTCGCTGTCGTACATCGACCGCGCCTACGAGTTCGTGAAGGAGACCGTCGCGCACGGTGGCTCCATCATGTTCGTCGGTACCAAGAAGCAGGCCCAGGAGGCCATCGCCGAGCAGGCGACGCGCGTTGGTATGCCGTACGTCAACCAGCGCTGGCTGGGTGGCATGCTCACCAACTTCTCCACCGTCTACAAGCGCCTTCAGCGTCTGAAGGAGCTTGAGGCGATCGACTTCGAGGACGTCGCCGCCTCGGGTCTCACCAAGAAGGAGCTCCTGGTCCTCTCCCGCGAGAAGATCAAGCTGGAGAAGACCCTCGGTGGTATCCGCGAGATGTCGAAGGTTCCCAGCGCCGTCTGGATCGTCGACACCAAGAAGGAGCACATCGCCGTCGGTGAGGCGCGCAAGCTCCACATCCCGGTCGTCGCGATCCTCGACACCAACTGTGACCCCGACGAGGTCGACTACAAGATCCCGGGCAACGACGACGCGATCCGTTCCGTCACCCTGCTCACCCGCGTGATCGCCGACGCCGTCGCCGAGGGCCTCATCGCCCGCTCCGGCGCTGCGACCGGCGACTCGAAGCCGGGCGAGAAGGCCGCCGCCGAGCCGCTCGCCGAGTGGGAGCGCGACCTGCTCGAGGGTGACAAGAAGGCCGACGACGCCGAGGCCGCTCCGGCCGCGGCCGCCGCCGAGGTCGTCGAGACCCCGGCCGTCGAGGCCCCGGCCGCCGAGGCCGAAGCCCCGGCCGCCGACGCCGAGCAGGCCTGACCCACTGAGAGCGCCCGGCGTTCACGCGCCGGGCACTCACAGCACGGACGATGACGGCGGGGGAGCCGCGCCTGGGGCGCGGCGCCTCCGCCGTTCACCCGTAGATCTACGACTTCGAGAGAGAATCACAGACTCATGGCGAACTACACCGCCGCTGACGTCAAGAAGCTCCGCGAGCTCACCGGCGCCGGCATGCTGGACTGCAAGAACGCGCTCGTGGACGCCGACGGTGACGTCGAGAAGGCCCAGGAAGCGCTCCGCATCAAGGGTCAGAAGGGCGTCGCCAAGCGCGAGGGCCGTTCTGCCGAGAACGGTGCGGTCGTCTCCCTCATCGCCGACGACAACACCTCCGGTGTCATCGTCGAGCTGAAGTGCGAGACCGACTTCGTCGCCAAGGGCGAGAAGTTCCTGGCCGTCGCCAACCAGCTGGCCGCCCACGTGGCCGCCACCTCCCCGGCCGACATCGCGGCGCTGCTCGCGTCCGAGATCGAGCCGGGCAAGACCGTCACCGCTTTCGTCGACGAGGCCAACGCCAACCTCGGCGAGAAGATCGTCCTGGACCGCTTCGCGCAGTTCACCGGCGGCTACGTGACCGCGTACATGCACCGCACGATGCCCGACCTGCCGTTCCAGATCGGTGTCCTGGTCGAGCTCGACAAGGAGAACGCCGAGGTCGCCCGCGGCGTCGCGCAGCACATCGCCGCGTTCGCCCCGCAGTGGCTGTCCGCCGAGGACGTTCCGGCCGAGAAGGTCGAGTCCGAGCGTCGCATCGCCGAAGAGGTCACCCGCCAGGAGGGCAAGCCCGAGGCTGCCATCGCGAAGATCGTCGAGGGTCGCGTCAACGGCTTCTTCAAGGACGCCACGCTGCTCGGCCAGGCTTACGCGCTGGACAACAAGAAGTCCGTCCAGAAGGTTCTGGACGAGGCCGGTGTCACCCTGAAGCGCTTCTCGCGCATCAAGGTCGGCATCTGAGTCCGTCCGTACGCGACGGACACCGGACCCCGGTAGGGTCTGAGGCAGTCGTCCGTGCTTGCGCAGGACGACCGCAGATCTGACGAGGAGGCCATTGCCGTAGAGGGAACCGCAAGGACCCACCGGCAATGGCCTTCTTCGTATGTGCACGAGGAGATCTCCATGAATCAGGGCGTGGACCCCCACACCGCATCCGACGACAAGAGCGACCAGGACAAGAAGGGCCGGCGCTTCATGCTGAAGCTGTCGGGCGAGGCCTTCTCCGGTGGCGGAGGACTGGGCGTCGACCCCGACGTCGTCCACGCCATCGCGCGTGAGATCGCCGCGGTGGTCCGCGACGGCGCGGAGATCGCCGTCGTGATCGGCGGCGGCAACTTCTTCCGCGGCGCCGAACTCCAGCAGCGTGGCATGGACCGGGCACGGTCCGACTACATGGGCATGCTCGGCACCGTCATGAACTGCCTCGCACTCCAGGACTTCCTGGAGAAGGAGGGCATCGACTCCCGCGTGCAGACCGCCATCACCATGGGCCAGGTCGCGGAGCCGTACATCCCGCTGCGTGCCGTGCGGCACCTGGAGAAGGGCCGGGTCGTCATCTTCGGCGCGGGCATGGGCATGCCCTACTTCTCCACCGACACCACGGCCGCCCAGCGTGCCCTGGAGATCGACGCCGAGGCCCTGCTCATGGGCAAGAACGGCGTCGACGGGGTCTACGACTCCGACCCGAAGAAGAACCCGGACGCGGTCAAGTTCGACGCGCTCGAGTACAGCGAGGTCCTCTCCCGCGACCTCAAGGTCGCCGATGCCACCGCGATCACGCTCTGCCGCGACAACAAGCTGCCGATCCTCGTGTTCGAGCTGCTCGCCGAGGGCAATATCGCCCGCGCCGTCAAGGGTGAGAAGATCGGCACGCTCGTCAGCGACCAGGAAACCCGGGTCTGAGCGGTCCGCTGCCGGACCGAGCCCGGACCGGCCCCGCCGGCCCCGCCCGCCTGAACCATCCATTCAAGACATGCAGGAGCACGTGGTGACCGAAGAGATCCTCCTCGAGGCCGAGGAGAAGATGGAAAAGGCCGTCGTCGTCGCCAAGGAAGACTTCGCCGCGATTCGCACCGGCCGTGCGCACCCGGCGATGTTCAACAAGATCGTGGCGGACTACTACGGTGCCATCACGCCCATCAACCAGCTCGCGTCCTTCTCGGTGCCCGAGCCGCGCATGGCGATCGTGACCCCGTTCGACAAGAGCGCCCTGCGCAACATCGAGCAGGCCATCCGCGACTCCGACCTCGGTGTCAACCCGAGCAACGACGGCAGCATCATCCGGGTGACCTTCCCCGAGCTGACGCAGGACCGCCGCAAGGAGTACATCAAGGTCGCCCGCACCAAGGCCGAGGACTCCAAGGTCTCCATCCGCGCCGTGCGCCGCAAGGCCAAGGACGCCCTCGACAAGCTCGTCAAGGACAAGGAAGCCGGCGAGGACGAGGTCCGTCGCGCGGAGAAGGAGCTCGACGACACCACCGCGAAGTACGTCGCGCAGGTGGACGAGCTCCTCAAGCACAAGGAAGCCGAGCTCCTCGAAGTCTGATGAACGACACTTCCTGGCAGCCGGAGCCGGTTCCGGCGGGTCCCGCATACGATGCGCAGGTGGGCCCGCACACTCGGCCCATGCCCATCGTGCCCGATGCCGCCGGCCGTGACTTCGACGACCGGGAAGCACGCGATCGGGGGGCCGCCCTGGACGGCGGCCCCCTGTTCCGCGCCGATACGCCGCCGCAGGAGCCCATGCCCAGCCCCCCGCCTCCGCATGCCCCGCAGCCGCAGGACGCCTCGCCCCCGCCGCCGAAGAAGCGCGCGGGCCGGGACCTGCGCGCCGCCATAGGGGTCGGCGTCGGTCTCGGCGCGGTGATCTTCGCCTCGCTGCTGATCGTCAAGGCGGTCTTCGTCGGCGTCATCGTCGTCGCGGTCGTCGTGGGCCTGTGGGAGCTCACCTCCCGGCTGCAGGAGAAGAAGGGCATCAAGGCCCCGCTGGTCCCGCTCGCGGTCGGCGGCGCGGCCATGGTCATCGCCGGGTACGTCCGGGGGGCCGAGGGCGCCTGGGTCGCCATGGCCCTGACCGTGCTGGCGGTCCTGGTGTGGCGGATGACCGAACCGCCCGAGGACTACCTCAAGGACGTCACCGCGGGCGCCTTCGCGGCGTTCTACGTGCCCTTCCTGGCCACCTTCGTCGCGATGCTGCTCACCGCCGACGACGGCCCCCAGCGCGTGATCACGTTCCTGCTCCTGACCGTGGTCAGCGACACCGGGGCCTACGCGGTCGGCTGGCGCTTCGGGAAGCACAAGCTCGCGCCGCGCATCAGCCCCGGAAAGACCCGCGAGGGACTGTTCGGCGCGGTGGCCTTCGCGATGGCCGCCGGCGTGCTGTGCATGGAGTTCCTGATCGACGGCGGCGCCTGGTGGCAGGGCCTGCTGCTCGGCTTCGCGGTCGCGGTCAGCGCCACCCTGGGCGACCTCGGCGAGTCGATGATCAAGCGGGACCTGGGCATCAAGGACATGGGCACCCTGCTGCCGGGGCACGGCGGCATCATGGACCGGCTCGATTCCCTGCTGCCGACGGCGCCGGTGGTCTGGCTGCTGCTGGCCGCTTTCGTAGGAACGGGCTGACACGGCTGGTGTGGGCACGGGCCGATCCGCCCGGGTTATCCTGGAAGGCGCGCCGCGACTACGCGGCGCGCCTTTTCCGTCTCGCGGCCGAGCCGCGGACCGGCCCTGCACGCGCGGGGTGCCCCCCACCTCGTCGTACTGAGGAGTACCGCATGGCCCCCCGTCCCGTTCCGGGTGAGCTCACCTTCGTCGCGCCCCGCGGAGCGAAGCGGCCGCCCCGGCACCTCGCCGACATGACCCCGGCCGAGCGCCGCGAGGCGGTCGCCGCGATCGGTGAGAAGCCGTTCCGGGCCAAGCAGCTCTCCCAGCACTACTTCGCGCGCTACGCGCACGACCCGGCCGAGTGGACCGACATCCCGGCGGGGTCGCGGGAGAAGCTCCAGCAGGAGTTGCTGCCGGACCTGATGAACGTCATCCGGCACATCTCGTGCGACGACGACACCACCCGCAAGACCCTGTGGAAGCTGCACGACGGCACGCTCGTCGAGTCCGTGCTGATGCGCTACCCCGACCGGGTCACCATGTGCATCTCCTCGCAGGCCGGATGCGGCATGAACTGTCCGTTCTGCGCCACCGGCCAGGCGGGCCTCGACCGCAACCTCTCCACCGCCGAGATCGTGCACCAGATCGTCGACGGCATGCGCGCGCTGCGCGACGGCGAGGTCCCGGGCGGCCCGGCGCGCCTGTCGAACATCGTCTTCATGGGCATGGGCGAGCCGCTGGCCAACTACAACCGCGTGGTCGGCGCCATCCGCCGGCTCACCGACCCCGAGCCCGACGGCCTGGGCCTGTCGCAGCGCGGCATCACCGTCTCCACCGTCGGCCTGGTCCCGGCCATGCTGCGGTTCGCCGACGAGGGCTTCAAGTGCCGTCTCGCCGTCTCCCTGCACGCGCCCGACGACGAGCTGCGCGACACCCTGGTCCCCGTGAACACCCGCTGGAACGTCCGCGAGGTGCTCGGCGCGGCCTGGGAGTACGCGGAGAAGTCGGGCCGGCGGATCTCGATCGAGTACGCCCTGATCCGCGACATCAACGACCAGGCCTGGCGCGGTGACCTGCTGGGCAAGCTGCTCAAGGGCAAGCGTGTCCACGTCAACCTGATCCCGCTGAACCCCACGCCGGGCTCGAAGTGGACCGCCTCGCGGCCCGAGGACGAGAAGGCGTTCGTCGAGGCCATCGCCCGCCACGGCGTGCCCGTGACCGTACGCGACACCCGCGGTCAGGAGATCGACGGCGCGTGCGGCCAGCTCGCCGCCTCGGAGCGCTAGATTCCGGCCAGAGACGTTCACATTCGGCCACGGGGTACCCTGTGGCCGAACCAATTTCATATTCCGACAGGGGAGCGCCACAGCGCTGAGAGTGCGGTATCCGTCATCCGCAGACCCTCTGAACCTCGCCCCGGTCATTCGGGGTAGGAAGTTCGGTCACCACTCAAGCTGTTGCGCCCTGCCCGGCGTCCGCTCCCGCAGAGCGCCGGGCAGGGCCGCGTCTTCTCCTGGACATCCCAGGAGGAATTCACCAGTGAGCACCACCAAGAAGATCGCGGGCGCCGCGCTCGCGGCCGCGCTGGGCGTCACCACGCTCAGCGCCTGCGGCGGCGACGCCGAGGACAAGACCGCGGGCGCGAGCGACGCCCCCAAGTCCAAGACCGTGACCCTCGTCTCGCACGACTCCTTCAACGTGACCGACACGGTTCTCAAGGAGTTCGAGCAGCAGAGCGGCTACACCGTCAAGGTGCTGAAGTCCGGGGACGCCGGTGCGGCGCTGAACCAGGAGATCCTCACCAAGGGCTCCCCGCGCGGCGACGTCTTCTTCGGCGTGGACAACACCCTCCTCTCGCGCGCCCTCGACAACGGCATCTTCACCCCGTACGAGGCCAAGGGCCTGGCCGACGTGAAGCCCGAGTACGTCCTCGACAAGGAGCACCGGGTCACCCCGATCGACTCCGGCGACATCTGCGTCAACTACGACAAGGCCTACTTCGCCGACAAGAAGATCGCCCCGCCGCAGACGCTGGACGACCTGATCAAGCCGGAGTACAAGAACCTCCTGGTCACCGAGAACGCCGCGACCTCCTCGCCCGGCCTCGGCTTCCTCCTCGCCTCCGTCGGCAAGTACGGCGACGAGGGCTGGAAGGACTACTGGAGCAAGCTGAAGGCCAACGGCGTCGAGGTCGTCGACGGCTGGGAGCAGGCCTACAACGAGCGGTTCTCCGGCTCCGCGGGCGGCAAGAAGGCCAAGGGCGACCGCCCGCTGGTCGTCTCCTACGCCTCCAGCCCGCCGGTCGAGGTGCTGTACGGCGAGCCGCAGCCGGCCGAGGCTCCGACGGGCGTCGCCACCGGCACCTGCTTCCGCCAGATCGAGTTCGCGGGCCTGCTGAAGGGCGCGAAGAACGAGGAGGGCGGCAAGGCCCTGGTGGACTTCCTGGTCAGCAAGAAGTTCCAGGAGGACATGCCGCTCCAGATGTTCGTGAACCCCGTGACCAAGGACGCCGCGCTGCCGGAGCTGTTCACCAAGCACGGTGTGGTGGTCGAGAAGCCTGAGAACGTGGCTCCCGAGACCATCGCCAAGAACCGTGAGCAGTGGGTCAAGGCATGGACCTCGCTCGTCGTGAAGTAGGCGGTACCAAGGGGTCGGGCGCGGCGTCGGGGGGCGCCGCGCCGGGTCCCGGCCCCCACGGGGGCGGCCGGGCGTCCGCCGTACGGCTCGCCCTGATGGCCGTGCCCCTGGCCTTCTTCGGGCTGTTCTTCGCCTACCCCGTGGCCTCGATCGTCGGGCGCGGCCTCAAGACCGACGAGGGCTGGCAGTTCGGCCGGATCGGCGAGGTGCTGACCCGGCCCGACATCGCCGGCGTGCTGTGGTTCACCACCTGGCAGGCGCTCGCCTCCACCGTGCTCACGCTGCTGATCGCGCTCCCCGGCGCGTACGTCTTCGCGCGCTTCGAGTTCCCCGGCAAGCAACTGCTGCGGGCCGTGGTGACCGTTCCCTTCGTGCTGCCGACCGTGGTCGTCGGCACCGCCTTCCTCGCGCTGCTGGGACGCGGTGGACTGATGGACGAATCGATGGGGGTCCGGCTCGACACCACCGTCTGGGCGATCCTCCTCGCACACGTCTTCTTCAACTACGCGGTCATCGTCCGCACCGTCGGCGGGCTGTGGGCGCAGCTCGATCCGCGCCAGGAGGAGGCCGCCCGGGTGCTGGGCGCCGGCCGGTTCGCCGCCTGGCGGCGCGTGACACTGCCCGCGCTGGCCCCGTCGGTGGCCGCGGCCTCGCTGATGGTCTTCCTGTTCACCTTCAGCTCCTTCGGCGTCGTACTGATCCTGGGCGGGCCCGCGTACTCCACCCTGGAGGTGGAGGTCTACCGGCAGACCGCGCAGCTCCTGGACCTGCCGACGGCCGCCGTGCTGACGATGGTGCAGTTCGCCGCGATCGGCGGGATCCTCGCCGTGCACGCCTGGACCGTGCGCCGGCGCGAGACCGCGCTGCGGCTGGTGGACCCGGGCCGGACCACGCACCGGCCGCGCGGCTGGGCCCAGCGCACGCTGCTGGGCGGGGTCCTGGCGACCATCGGGCTGCTGATCGTGGCACCGCTGGCCGTGCTGGTCGAGCGGTCCTTCGACGCCCCCGGCGGATACGGCTTCGGCTTCTACCGGGCGCTGCAGGACGCGGGCGCCGGCGGCGGAACCTTCCTGGTGCCGCCGCTGGAGGCGATCTGGAACTCCCTCCAGTACGCCCTCGCCGCCACCGCGATCGCCCTGTTCATCGGGGGACTGGCGGCCGCGGCACTGACCCGGCGCGCGGGTACCTTCGTACGCGGCTTCGACGCGCTGCTGATGCTGCCGCTCGGGGTATCCGCCGTGACGGTGGGCTTCGGCTTCCTCATCACCCTGGACGAGCCGCCGCTGGATCTGCGGACCTCGTGGATCCTGGTGCCGCTGGCGCAGGCGCTGGTGGGCGTGCCCTTCGTCGTACGGACCATGCTGCCGGTGCTGCGCGCGGTGGACGGGCGGTTGCGGGAGGCGGCCGCCGTGCTCGGCGCGTCGCCGCTGCGGGCCTGGCGGGAGGTGGACCTGCCGCTGGTGCGGCGGGCGCTGCTGATCGCGGCCGGATTCGCCTTCGCGGTGTCGCTGGGGGAGTTCGGCGCGACCGTCTTCATCGCGCGGCCGGACCAGCCGACACTGCCGGTGGCCGTGGCGCGGCTGCTGGGGCGGGCCGGCGAGATGAACTACGGGCAGGCGATGGCCATGAGCACGATTCTGATGCTGGTGTGCGCGGTGTCCCTGCTGGTGCTGGAGCGACTGCGGCCCGACAAGACCTCCGGAGAGTTCTGATGACACTGCTTCAGCTGGAAGGGGTGTCGGTCCGGTTCGGTGAGCGCGCGGTCGTCGACTCCGTGGACCTCGCCGTCGCCGAGCACGAGATCGTGTGCGTACTGGGCCCGAGCGGGAGCGGGAAGTCCACGCTGCTGCGGGTCGTCGCCGGGCTCCAGCAGGTGTCCGCGGGCCGGGTGCTGCTGGGCGGGGACGACCAGGCCGGCGTACCCGTGCACCGGCGGGGCGTGGGCCTGATGTTCCAGGACCACCAGCTCTTCCCGCACCGCGACGTCGGCGCGAACGTCTCCTTCGGCCTGCGGATGCGCGGTGGCGGGCGGGCCTCGTACGCGTCCCGGGTCGCGGAACTGCTGGAACTGGTCGGGCTCCCCGGGGCCCAGGGCCGGGCGGTGGCCTCCCTGTCGGGCGGCGAGCAGCAGCGGGTGGCGCTGGCCCGGGCACTGGCGCCGTCGCCGCGGCTGCTGATGCTGGACGAACCGCTGGGACAGCTGGACCGCGGGCTGCGGGAGCGGCTCGTGGTGGAGCTCCGGCAGTTGTTCGCCCGGCTGGGAACGACCGTGCTCGCCGTCACGCACGACCAGGGGGAGGCCTTCGCACTGGCCGACCGGGTGGTGGTGATGCAGGACGGCCGGATCGCGCAGGCCGGGACCCCGCTGGAGGTGTGGCAGCGGCCCGCGTCGGAGTTCGTGGCGCGGTTCCTCGGCTTCGAGAACGTGGTCCCGGCCGTGGTCTCGGGCACGGCGGCCGGGACCCCGTGGGGCAAGGTCCCGGTGCCGGAGGGATCCCCCGAGGGCGAGCAGCGGCTGCTGATCCGCCCGGCCGGGGTGGTGCTCGGCGCGGCCGGCCTGCGGTGCGAGGTGGTGTCCCGCACCTTCCGCGGCACGCACGTCGCGCTGCTGCTGCGGCCGGAGGCGGGACCGGTCCTGGAGGCGGACTGCGGGCTGGCCGGCGCTCCGGCCGTGGGGGAGCGGGTGGAGGTGGCCTTCAGCCCCGCCGAGGTGGTCGTACTCCCGGCAGACGAGGGACTCGCCGCTTAGCTAGGGGCGGATGCCGTCGCAGGAGACCGGCAGGTGGCGGGGGCCGCGCAGGACCGCGTTCTGGCGGTAGGGGGGCGGGTCCTCCAACAGTTGCGGGTTCTCCAGCCGGCGGGCCAGCTCGCTCAGCGCCAGCTGGGCCTCCTGCCGGGCCAGCGGGGCGCCGAAGCAGCTGTGGATGCCGCTGCCGAGGCCCAGGTGCTGGATGTCCTTGCGGTCGGGGTCGAAGCGGTCCGGGTTCTCGAACCGCTTCGGGTCGCGGTTCCCGGAGGCCAGGATCAGCCACAGGGACGCGCCCTTGGGAATGGTGACACCGGCGACCTCGATCTCGGTGAGCGTGCTGCGCTGGGGCAGCAGTTGCACGGGCGGCTCGTAGCGGAGCAGCTCCTCGACGATCGGGACGGACAGGGCGGGGTCCTCGCGGAGCCGCTGGAGCACGTCCGGGTGGCGCAGCAGGGTCAGCATGCCGTTGGTGATGAGGTTGACCGTGGTCTCGTGGCCCGCGATCAGCAGCAGTGCGGAGGTGCTGAGCACCTCCATCGTGGTCATCGAGCCGTCCGGGCCGTCCGCCGTCGCCAACTGCGACAGCATGTCGTCGCCGGGGTTCTTGCGGCGCTCCTCGATCAGCCCGGCCAGGTACATGCCCAGTTCCATGCGGGCGTCCATCGCCCCCTTGCCGTGCTGGGTCGGGTCCGCGTCCGGGTCGGGGTCCAGGCTGGCCGCGAGGGTCTCCGCCCAGACGTGGAAGCGCGGCTCGTCCTCGTGGGGCACCCCGAGCAGACGGCAGATGACCGAGACCGGGAACGGGTACGCGAACTGGTCGACCAGGTCGACCCGGTCCAGGTTCCCCGTGGTGGCGATGCCGTCGATGAGCCCGGAGACGAGGCCGCCGAGCTCCTCCCGCATGTCGTGCACCCGGCGGGGGGTGTGCGGCGGCCCGAACGGCCGGTTCGTCATCCGCCGCAGGCGGTCGTGGTCGGGCGGGTCGAGCTTGAGGAAGGACGGCGGCAGGGTCGACCCCTCCTCCTCGCCCTGGCCCAGCGGATCGTCCCCGGTCGCCTTCAGGTTCTTGGCGTCGGAGCTGATCCGGGGGTCGTGCAGGAGGCTCTGGATCTCGTAGTACGTGCTGACGACGTACGGGCCGTCCCCGTCGTGGGACACCGGGGTCTTGCGGAGCTCCTCGTACAGCGGATACGGATCGGCGCGGTTCGCGTAGTCGACGATCTCCCGCAGGATGGCTTGTGTCATGACGGGTCCTCGTGATCCTCGGGGGGAGGGCGCGGTCAGTGGCGCGCGGGGGTGAAGGTCATCTTCCGGTCGGCCGGCGAGTAACCGCTGAGGGTGATGGTCGGCCCGTGCGAGGGGATCGAGGGGTCGGGGAAGTCGGCCGGCACCGGCTTGTTCCCCTCCGGCCTGCGGTCCACCGTGGTGAACGGCGGGGGGAACGGCGCAGTGGTCTCGATCTGGTGCTCGTAGAAGGGGAGCCACCGACAGTTGTCGAAGGTCACGGCGGCGATCACGCGCCCCTGGTACCCGTACACGGCCACGAACCGGCGCTCGGTGAGCGAGCCCTGCATGACGAGGAGTTCGGTCCCCATCGGCGGCACCCCGACCGACTTGATGTTCACGCCGAACTGGGAGGACCAGAACGCCGGAACCCACAGGTGGGGGCGGCGGTCCGCGCTCTCGCTGAGCATGTTGTGCGCGGCGGTGTCGGCCTGTGCGACGGCGTTGCCCCAGTGCTCCAGGGAGAGGAACTGGTAGCCGAACAGGGCGTGCGGGGAACGGGCCACGTCACCCGCCACGTAGATGTCGTCGGTGACGATGCCCCGGATGTCGAAGGCCCGGCAGCCCGCGTCACAGGCGATGCCGCGGGGCCCCGCGCCCAGTCCGGACCCGGTGAGCCATTCGGTGTTGCGCTGCGCGCCGAGCGAGACGACCACCACGTCGGCCTCGATGGTGGATCCGTCGGAGAGGTGGGCGGCGCGGACCCGGCCGGCGGGGTCGCCCTCCAGCCGGGTCACCATGACCCCGGTGCGCAGGTCGACCCCGTTCTCGCGGTGCATCTCGGCGGCGACCTCCCCGATGACCCCGCCGAGCGCGCCGACCAGGGGCGCCGAGCCCCGTTCGGCGACGGTGACGTCGAAGCCGCGTTCCCGGCAGGCGGAGGCGATCTCGGACCCGGTGAAACCGGCTCCGATGACGAGTACCCGGCGGGGACCGGCGGCGAGGGCACGTTGGAGTCCTTCGCCGTCGTCGCGGGTGCGCAGCACGAAGACTCCCTGCAGGGCGCCTTCCTCCTCGTTGGGCCAGGGCCGCGCGCGGACCCCGGTGGCGATCAGCAGCCGGTCGTACTCGACCTCGTCGCCGTTGCCGAGACGGACCCGGCGGGCGGCCATGTCCAGGCCCGTGGCGGGGACCCCGAGCCGCCAGTCGGCGTCGATCGCCCGGCGCCGGGGGAGCGCGGTGTGTTGCGCCACCGCGTTGCCCAGCAGGACCTGCTTGGACAGCGGGGGCCGGTCGTACGGCTCGTACGGTTCGTCGCCGATCATCGTCAGCGAACCGGCGAAGCCCTTCTCGCGCATGGTCTCGGCGGCCCGCAGACCCGCCAGCGAGGCCCCGACGACGACGATGCGGCCCTCCCGCTTGAGGTGCTCCAGGGCCCCGTCGCGTGATCGTTGAGCAGTCACCGTGCGCCTCCGGAACCGGCGGCGCCGGCCACGGCGTCCGGGGTCGGGACGTGCTTCATGTCCTCGTCCGTGAGCTCCAGGAGGATCGCGCCGACCGGGCACGCGGCCACGGCGCGTTCGACGTTCTCGCGCTGCTCGGCAGCGGCCTCCGGGTTGTAGAGCAGCGATTCGTCGCCGTGCATGGCGAAGACATCGGGAGCGAGGAAAGCGCACTGGGCGTATCCCTGGCAGCGGTTGAGGTCGACGACAAGCCTCATGACGGATCTGCCTTTCCCTCGGCTGTTCATCCCCGTCTCGCCCCCCGGAACCCCCGGTTCCTCCCCGCCCCACCAGCATGCACGCGGGACCCGGAGGCCGCCTGCCGGAGCACGGACCTCCAGGTCGGGGACGGTCAGGGCGGCGGACCGGACGGGCCGGTACGGGCGCTGCCGCGCCGGGCGCGCAGGATGTGCACGCTGATGATCAGGGCCCAGGCCGGGAAGAGCAGCTCGGACCAGGGCACGCCGGAACCGACCACGATCAGGACCAGGCCGACGACGGTGCCCAGCAGGGCCAGCGACCGCGGGAAGACGCCGAGCAGCCGCCCGATGGTCGAGGTCGCCAGGACGAAGACGGCGCCCATCCGCAGGGCGTACGTCGCGAGGAGCGTGTAGGAGTAGTGGCGGCCGAAGCTGGAGGGCGTGTCCTCGTTCAGCACGGTGCCCGCGGCCGCGGCGGAGACGAACAGCGTGGCCACGAAGACGAATCCGCTGCCGAGGAACACCGTGGCGACGAACCGGTCCTCGGCCTCACCCGTGTGGGCGCGCAGGGCGCCCATGAACCAGAGGAAGAAGATGCCCGCGAAGGGCACGATCTCCAGGGACACCTGGACCGCCCAGCGCTTGTCCGGGTCGATGACCGCGTGGGCGGCGTCGCCGGGGACGGCGATACGCATCAGGACGATCGCCGCCCCGAGCAGCAGGGCGAAGCCGACCCCGGCCATTCCGGCGGCGCGCGGAGTCTTCAGCCGATCGGTCGTGGGCTCCATAAGCCCCTCGCTCTCTCCCCTGGTCCAGCAAGCGGCAGCCGCCGCCGCGCCACCACCAGGAGACGGCCGACCGGGTGACGCCGGCCCGCCGGCGGGTCAGCCGACCGGCTCCGGCACCGGGCTCCCGGCCTCCTCCTCGGCACCCTCGTGTTTGCCGTACCAGGCGACGGCCACCGCGCCCGCGACGGCCAGGACGAAGCCGAGGACCGCCAGCCAGGCCAGTCCCGGGCGGGAGGCGTCACCGAGCCACAGCACGCCGATCGCGCCCGGGAGCACCGTCTCGCCGACGACCAGGGCCGCCGTGGCGCCGTTCACCGAGCCGATCTGGAGGGCGACCGTGTGCAGGTACATGCCACCGATGCCCGCCACCAGAATGGCGTAGAGGGCCGGGTCGGAGAGGAAGGTGCCGAGGTCGAACGGGTCCACGCCGTCCAGGATCCGGACGCCGACGCCGAGCGCGCCGAAGCCCAGGCCCGACAGCAGGCCCGCCAGGATCGCCGCGCCGCCGCCGAGGAGGCGTACGGCGACCGTGCCGCCCACCATCAGCAGCAGGGTGATCCCCAGCAGCCACCAGTGCGTGGACATCGGCGCGTGGTGGCCGCCCTCGTGGCCCGCCGCCGTCGCCAGCAGCACCAGCGCCGTGCAGACGACGCCGATCGAGGTCCACTCCTTCCGGCTCAGCCGGATGCCCAGCATCTTCACGCTCAGCACGGCCGTGATCACCAGATTGGCGCTGATCACCGTCTGCGAGAGGAACAGGGGAAGGAGTCGGGCGGCCAGGGCGCCGAGCCCGAAGCCCACGAAGTCCAGGATCGTGCCGACGATGAATTCCCAGGTCATCGCCGCTTTCGCGGTGGACGACAGGTTGGGGCCGCCGTGGGCGGTCACCCCGGCGGCGGTCGGGGACATCCGGGCGGCGCGGCGCGATCCGACGGCTTGCAGCACGGATCCCGTGCCGTAGCAGATGGATGCCGCGACGGCGGTCAGTAGGCCTATGAGCACCAAGGGCTCCGTTCACGTCTGGCAGGTTTTGCGGTACCTCTGCCAGACGTGTGAACGGGCCGCGAAGTTGCTTCCGGAGCTCAGCTCATTGACGCGAGGACGCCGGGGACCTCGTCCACCGAGTCGACCAGCGCGATCCGGGACTCCATGGCGCGGCCGCGGGCCAGCGCCCGGAGCAGGGGCCAGGCCGGGAGGTGCTCGGTCCAGTGGGTGCGGCCGACCAGGATCATCGGTGCCGGCTCGCCCCGGGACCCGTAGTAGTTCGGCGTGCCGTTGTCGAAGATCTCCTGGACCGTGCCCGCCGCGCCGGGCAGGAAGACCACGCCCGCGGTGGACCGGGCCAGCAGCCCGTCCTCCCGGGTGGCGTTCGCGAAGTACTTCGCGATGTGCCCCGCGAAGGCGTTCGGCGGCTCGTGCCCGTAGAACCAGGTCGGGATGCCCACCGAGTCGCCGCCACCGGGCCAGCGCTCCCGCACGGAGAAGGCCGCGCGCGCCCAGTCGGACACCGACGGGGTGAAGGACGGGGCCTTGGCGAGCAGCTCCAGGGCCTCCGCGAGGGCCTCGTCCGGGGCCGGGGCCAGGTAGGCGCCGAGGTTCGCGGCCTCCATCGCGCCGGGGCCGCCGCCGGTGGCCACGGTCAGCCCGGACCGGGTCAGGGCGCGGCCCAGCTCCGCCGCGCCGCGGTAGTCCGTACCGCCGCGCGACATGGCGTGGCCGCCCATCACGCCGACGACCCGGGCGCCGACGAGGTGTTCGTCGAGGGCGTCCGACATGGCGTCGTCGTGGACGGACCGGAGCATGGAGGAGAAGACGTCGCCGTCGGCCTTGATCTCCTGGAACCAGGCGTAGGCCCAGGCGTCGGGGGTGGCCTCGTACCCGTCGGGCAGCCCGGCGAAGAGCTCCTCGGGCGTGTAGAGCAGGCCCCGGTACGGGTTGAACGGCAGGTCCGGGACGGGCGGGAAGACCAGCGCGCCGTCGGCGCGGACCTTCACCGCGGCGTCGGGCTCCATCGCACAGCCCAGGAACACGGCCGCCGAGGTGTCGGCGGAGAGCAGGGCGAAGGTCCGCTCCAGCAGGTTGACCGACTGGATCCGGTAGCCGCTGAGCGAGCCGCGCGCCACGACCTGGTCGAATTCGGCGAGCGTCTCTATCCCGATGTCTGCGTTGACCATTCGGCCCACCCTAAGGGCTGCCCGCGTCAGCGGGTCAGTGCCAGCGACGTCAGCTGCGCCACACCCCAGCTGAGCGGAACGCACACCGCCACGAGCGCGCCGGCCCGCAGACTCGCCGCCGTACGCAGGACCTTGGCGGGCGCGCCCAGGTCGAGCAGGGCCTCGCGCGCGGCGCCCCGGCTGCGGCGGGCCTCCACCGCGGATGTGAGAAGGGTCGCGGCCGCGCACAGGGCCACGAGCGCGGCGGCCGGACCGGTCAGCGGGCCCAGCGGGACGAGCGGCCCGCCCCCGTCGCGCAGGGCCAGGACGGTGAGGGCGCCGACGCCGACCGAGCACAGCACCCCGAGCGGCGGGCCGATCCGGGGCGCGTCCTCCTGGAGGACCCGCCCGGCCAGCAGTCGCAGCGCGCCCGGGCGCACGGCCTGGACCAGGCTCCCGGCGGCGTAGGCGAGACCCGGCCCGGCGAGGGCGAGTCCGATCGCGGTCAGCGCCCAGCCGGCGAGCATTCCGGGGCCGCTCCGGCCCGCGTAGGCCTCGGCGGCGAGCCCGCAGGCGGTCAGCGCGATCCCCCAGGGCAGGCCGGTCTGAGGGGCCGGCGGCCGGTGCGGGCGCAGAGCGAGGGCGGTGGCGGCCGAGGCGGTCAGCGGAACCAGGGCCAGCAGGGTGAGGGCGGCCGCCACGGGCAGCGGCTGGTCCGCGTGGAGCAGTACGGCCCCGGCTCCGTCGAACGGCAGACCGGCCAGGTCCCCGCGCAGGTGGAGGAATGCGGCCAGGGCCACGGCGCTGCCCAGGGCGCAGGCGACGGCGGTGGAGATCGCGGCGACCAGGGCGAGCCGTACGGGTCCCAGCCCGGCCGCGTCCATTCCCTCGCGGGGGCGGTTCGCGGGGTCGGCCCGGGCCACGGCCACGGCGAAGTGGACGGTGACGGCCAGCGGGATCAGGGCCCACAGCAGGCGAGGGAACGATCCGGCGGGCCGGGCCACGGCCCCGGCGAGTACGGAGAGCAGCAGGAACCCGGTCCCGGCCGAGGCGGCGGCGACGAGGAGCCGCCGCAGCTGGACGAGCGGCCGGGAACCGCGGGCTAGGCGGAGAGCGAGCACGCGGCCTGGCCCTCCGGGGTGTCGGGGAGGGGGGAGGCGGCGGCCGCGGTCCCCGCGAGCCGGCCGTCGAGCAGCGCCAGGCGGCGGTCCGCGACGGCCGCGGTGGCCTCGTCGTGGGTGGCCAGCAGCACGGTGATCTCGTGGGACCGGGCCGCGGTGGTGAGCGTCCGGAGCAGCAGGGCCCGCTCGGCCCGGTGCAGCGGGGCCGTGGGATCGTCGGCGAAGATCACCGCGGGCTCGTTGACCAGGGCCCTGGCCAGCGCGACCCGCTGGGACTCGGCGCGGGTCAGGGCGCCGGGGCGCTTGCGGGCGAATCCGCCGATGTCGAGGCGGTCCAGCCATTCGCAGGCGGCGTTCTTGGCGGTGCGGTGGGGGGCTCCGGCGAGGAGCAGCGGCAGGGCGGCGTTCTCCCAGACCTTCAGCTCGGGCAGCAGCTGCGGCTCCGGGCCGATCCAGCCGAACCGGTCGCGGCGCAGCCGTTCGCGGGCCAGCGAGCCCATGGTGTGCACGGGGACGCTGTTGAACCAGACCTCGCCCTGCTCGGGCCGCAGCTGCCCGGACAGGCAGCGGAGCAAGGTGGTCTTGCCGCTGCCGCGGGGACCGGTCAGGGCCAGGATCTCGCCCTGGCGGACTCCCACGGAGACCCCGACGAGAGCGGGGGATCCGTCGTGGGAGTACTGCAGGGACCGAGCCCATAGGACGTCATTGTCAGGCGGGGCATTGTCCGGTGGAGCCACCATGGCGTACACCTCCGTCCGGGGGAACGAAGCGGAGCCGGTTCGGTCACTGGCGCCGCAATGAGATGTAAAGAGATGAACGTCTTGGATGGTGACAGCACACGGCCCGGACCCCCGCGTTCTCACTCGAACGGAGGATCCGGGCCGTGTGATCGGACCATTGGCCTCGGCCGATTTACATCCCGGCCGGTCCGGTGGGCCTGCTTACAGCTTCGTCCAGGCCTCGGTGAGCACCGAGCGCAGGATGCCCTCGATCTCGTCGAAGGTGCCCTGGTCCGCGATCAGCGGCGGCGCCAGCTGGATGACCGGGTCACCGCGGTCGTCGGCCCGGCAGTACAGGCCGTTCTCGAAGAGCGCCTTGGAGAGGAAGCCGTAGAGCACGCGCTCCGTCTCCTCGTCCGTGAAGGACTCCTTGGTGTCCTTGTCCTTGACGAGCTCGATGCCGTAGAAGTAGCCGTTGCCGCGGACGTCGCCGACGATCGGCAGGTCGTGCAGCTTCTTCAGCGTCGAGAAGAAGGCGTCCTCGTTGTCCAGCACGTGCTGGTTGAGGCCTTCCTTGTCGAAGATGTCGAGGTTGGCCAGTGCGACCGCCGAGGAGACCGGGTGGCCGCCGAAGGTGTAGCCGTGCAGGAAGGTGTTGTCGCCCTTGTAGAAGGGCTCCGCGAGGCGGTCGGAGATGATGCAGGCGCCGATCGGGGAGTAGCCCGAGGTCATGCCCTTGGCGCAAGTGATCATGTCCGGCACGTAGTCGAACTTGTCACAGGCGAACATCGTGCCCAGACGGCCGAACGCGCAGATCGTCTCGTCGGAGACGAGCAGGACGTCGTACTCGTCGCAGATCTCGCGGACCCGCTGGAAGTACCCGGGCGGCGGCGGGAAGCAGCCACCGGCGTTCTGCACCGGCTCCAGGAAGACGGCGGCGACGGTGTCGGCGCCCTCGAAGAGGATCTCCTGCTCGATCTGGTCGGCGCACCAGCGGCCGTAGGCCTCGGGGTCGTCGCCGAAGATCGGGGCGCGGTAGATGTTGGTGTTGGGCACCTTGTGCGCGCCGGGGACCAGCGGCTCGAAGGGGGCCTTCAGGGCCGGCAGGCCCGTGATGGACAGGGCGCCCTGCGGGGTGCCGTGGTAGGCGACCGCACGCGAGATGACCTTGTACTTGGTGTGCTTGCCCTGCAGCTTGAAGTACTGCTTGGCGAGCTTCCAGGCGGTCTCGACGGCCTCACCGCCACCGGTGGTGAAGAAGACCTTGTTCAGGTCGCCCGGGGCGTAGTGGGCGAGGCGCTCGGCGAGCTCGACGGCCTTGGGGTGCGCGTACGACCAGATGGGGAAGAACGCGAGTTCCTGCGCCTGCTTGTAGGCGACCTCGGCCAGTTCCTTGCGGCCGTGACCGGCGTTGACCACGAACAGGCCGGCGAGACCGTCGAGGTAGCGCTTGCCCTTGTCGTCCCAGATGTAGGTGCCCTCGCCCCGGACGATGGTGGGGACGGGGGAGTGCTCGTAGGACGACATGCGGGTGAAGTGCATCCACAGGTGGTCGTACGCGGTCTTGGAGAGGTCCTGGCTCACGGTTATCGGGTTCCCCACATGTAGGTCTGCTTCTTCAGCTTCAGGTATACGAAGCTTTCGGTTGATCGCACGCCGGGGAGCGTGCGGATCTTCTTGTTGATCGTTTCGAGCAGGTGGTCGTCGTCCTCGCAGACGATCTCCACCATCAGGTCGAACGACCCTGCGGTCATCACCACGTACTCGCACTCGGCCATGGCGGTCAGTGCATCGGCCACCGGGTCGAGGTCGCCCTCGACGTTGATGCCGACCATGGCCTGGCGTCGCAGGCCCACGGTGAGCGGGTCGGTGACGGCGACGATCTGCATGACGCCCTGGTCGAGCAGCTTCTGCACGCGCTGGCGCACCGCCGCTTCGGAGAGGCCGACGGCCTTGCCGATCGATGCGTAGGGACGACGGCCGTCCTCCTGCAGTTGCTCGATGATCGCCAGCGACACAGCATCGACCGAAGGGGACGGTTGTCTGTTCCTGGAATCTGCGCTTCGACTGACCACGACCTCACTGTGCACGAGGGTCGTCTGTTCCGCAAGACGGAATCGATGAAATCCGTTGTTTGAGGGCGCAGATCTCACCGATTTCGTAGTTGGTGGCCTCCAGGTCTGTCGAAAGCCTCTGCCGAGGGGCTAGGCTTGGTAATCGTCTCAACCATTGGACATGTGATCAGGAGTGTGGCTGTAGTGACCACCGAACTGCGTCGTCTGCGCAACTACATCGGCGGGGAGTTCAAGGACGCCGCCGACGGGCGGACCACCGAGGTGGTCAACCCGGCCACCGGCGAGGTGTACGCCACGGCTCCGCTCTCGGGCCAGGCCGACGTCGACGCCGCCATGGCCGCCGCCGCGGCGGCCTTCCCGGGCTGGCGCGACACCACCCCCGCCGCGCGGCAGAAGGCGCTGCTGAAGATCGCGGACGCCTTCGAGGCGCGCGCGGACGAGCTCGTCGCCGCGGAGTCGGAGAACACCGGCAAGCCGCTGGGCCTCACGGCCAGCGAGGAGCTGCCGCCGATGGTGGACCAGATCCGCTTCTTCGCGGGCGCCGCCCGCCTGCTGGAGGGCCGCTCGGCCGGCGAGTACATGGAGGGGATGACCTCGATCATCCGCCGTGAGCCGGTCGGCGTCTGCGCCCAGGTCGCGCCGTGGAACTACCCGATGATGATGGCCGTGTGGAAGTTCGCCCCGGCCATCGCGGCGGGCAACACCGTCGTGCTCAAGCCCTCGGACACCACCCCGGCCTCCACCGTCCTGATGGCGGAGATCATCGACTCGGTCCTGCCCAAGGGCGTCTTCAACGTCGTCTGCGGCGACCGCGAGACCGGCAAGGCCATGGTCGAGCACTCCACCCCGGCGATGGCTTCCATCACCGGTTCGGTGCGCGCGGGCATGCAGGTCGCCGAGAGCGCCTCCAAGGACGTCAAGCGCGTCCACCTGGAGCTCGGCGGCAAGGCCCCGGTCGTGGTCTTCGAGGACGCCGACATCCCCAAGGCCGTCGAGGACATCGCGGTCGCCGGTTACTTCAACGCCGGCCAGGACTGCACCGCCGCCACCCGCGTGCTCGTGCACGAGTCCATCCACGACGAGTTCGTGGCCGCGCTCGCCAAGGCCGCGACCGACACGAAGACCGGTCAGCCGGACGACGAGGACGTGCTGTACGGCCCGCTGAACAACCCGAACCAGCTCAAGCAGGTCGCGGGCTTCATCGAGCGCCTCCCCGCCCACGCCAAGGTCGAGGCGGGTGGCCACCAGGTCGGCGACAAGGGCTTCTTCTACGCCCCGACCGTGGTCTCCGGACTCAAGCAGGACGACGAGATCATCCAGAACGAGGTCTTCGGCCCCGTCATCACCGTCCAGTCCTTCACGGACGAGGCCCAGGCCCTGGAGTACGCGAACGGCGTCGAGTTCGCCCTCGCCTCCTCCGTGTGGACCAAGGACCACGGCCGCGCGATGCGGATGTCCAAGAACCTCGACTTCGGCTGCGTGTGGATCAACACCCACATCCCGCTGGTCGCCGAGATGCCGCACGGCGGCTTCAAGAAGTCCGGCTACGGCAAGGACCTCTCCGCCTACGGCTTCGAGGACTACACGCGCATCAAGCACGTGATGACCTCGCTCGGCGGCTGACCGGTCGCATCGATCACAGCACAGCACAGCGTTGACGGGGCGGGCAGTAGACAACATGTCTATTGCCCGCCCTTCCGCGTTCCCCGAGGCTGAGCCCATGCCTGAACTCGCCTTCTCCCGCCGTGCGGCGCTGTGCGGCCTCGGTGCCGCGGGCCTGTCGGCCGCCCTCGCCGGCTGCGGCGTGCCCGCCGCCCACGTTCCCGAGGAACGGCGTACGGGCCCGGACCGGTCCGAGCGGGACCGGAGCGTCGCCTTCTCCAACTGGCCGCTCTACATCGACACCGACGAGGAGGACGAGGAGCGCCGGCCGACGCTGGAGGCCTTCTCGGAGCGGACCGGCATCGAGGTCCGGTACACCGAGGAGATCAACGACAACGACGAGTTCTTCGGCAAGGTCAGCCCGGCCCTGATGAACCGCCAGGAGACCGGTCACGACCTGGTCGTGGTCAGCGACTGGATGGCCGCCCGCTTCGTCCACCTGGGCTGGGCCCAGAAGCTGGACCGCTCGGTGCAGCCCAACGTGGCCAGGCACCTCGACCCGCAACTGCGTTCCCCCGCCTTCGACGAGGGCCGGCTTCGCACGGTCCCCTGGCAGTCGGGGATCACCGGCATCGCCTACAACCGCAAGGCCCTGGGCCGGGAGATCAAGTCGGTCAGGGACCTGTGGCACCCGGACCTGGCGGGCCGGGTCACCCTCTTCTCCGGCCTCGACGAGTCCTTCTCCCTGCTGATGCAGGGCAACGGCGTGGACGTCACCCGCTGGACCGAGTCCGACTTCCACCGGATGTGCGACCAGGTCGAGAGCATGGTGAAGAAGAAGCACATCCGCCGCTTCACCGGCAACGACTACACCTCCGATCTGAGCAAGGGCGATGTCCTCGCCTGCCAGGCCTACTCCGGTGACGCCATCCAACTGCAGGCCGACAACCCGGACATCGAGTTCGTGGTCCCCGAGGAGGGGGCCGAACTCTGGGCGGAGAGCCTGCTCGTCCCCAACCTGGCCCGCCACAAGGCCAATGCCGAGGCCCTCATCGACTACTACTACGACCCGGCGGTGGCCGCGTCGCTGGCGGCCTCCGTCAACTACGTCTGCCCGGTCCCGGCCGCCCGGGAGGTCCTGGCCGGCTCCGACGACAAGGAGACCGCCGAACTGGCCGAGAACCCGCTGATCTTCCCGGACGACGAGATGCGCAAGCGGCTCGTGGTGGCCCGGGACATCTCCTCGGCCGAGCGCCGCTCCCTCGCCAAGCGCTGGAACGCGATCGTCGGACTTTGATCACGGTCCGGCCACGGAATTGAACACGTTCATCAATGCGGCTGAACGTGTTCAGAAATGTCCGTAGGCTTACTCCCATGAGCGAGAGAAGCGCCCTTCAGCGGCGGATCCGTGCCTGGTTGACCCTGTTCCTCATCTGCCTGGTACTCAGCGGCCTCACCGCCTTCCCCCTGGTCACCGAACTCCACTGGGCCAACTCCCTCGTGGACAACGACTGGTTGCGGCGGGTGGGCGACGGGCTGGACCAGGCCGATGCCGCCTACCCCTTCCTCCTCTACGGAACCGACTGGCTCGCCTTCGCCCACCTCGTCATCGCCGTCTTCTTCTACGGCGTCCACCGCGACCCGGTCCGCAACATCTGGATCGTCGAAGCCGGCATGATCGCCTGCGCCGGAGTGATACCCCTGGCCCTGATCTGCGGCCCGATCCGGGGCATCCCCCTCTGGTGGAGCGTCATCGACATGGCGTTCGGCGTCTTCGGGGTCATCCCCCTGCTGGTGCTCCGCCGCATGATCAAGCGCCTTGAGGCGATGCCCGCTTAGCGAAGGCCGCTATGACGATGCCGAGTGCCACCTTGTTCATGTCCTGGCCCTTGGCGTCGGTGGCGTTCACCGAGTACACGAGCGTGCGGGACAGGTCGCGGGTGCCGCCGATCGCGGTGTTGCAGCCGTGGCGGCCGCCCGTCTTGCCCCAGGCCACCGTGCCGTCGGGCAGGACGATCTTGGACATCCCCGCCGTCAGCGCGGCGTCCTTCCCGCTCACGAAGTCCTTCACCGCCGGCACCGTGAACATCTCCTCCAGCTGGGCCCTCGGCACGATCCGTCCGGCGAACAGGGCTATGGTGAACCGCTCCAGGTCCGCCGTGGTCGAGATGATGTCCCCCGCCGCCCACCGGTCCGAGGAATTCCACTCGGTCACGTCCCGCAGCTCCCGGGAGCCGTCCGCCCCCACCGTCGCCTGGTAGCCCCGATTGTGCGGCCCATGGATCTTCGTCTGCGTCCGCGCCGGGAACGAGGTCTGACGCAGACCCAGCGGCTTCAGGATCCGCCGGGCGACCGCCTCCTCGTACGAAGTGCCCGTCACCCTCTCGATGAGCACGCCCAGCACCGTGTAGTTGATGTTCAGGTAGTGCTGGGACGTGCCCGGGGTGAACTCGGACTTCTTCGCAAAGGCGTTGGCCACCTGATCGTGCGGGTCGGTGACATCGAAGCGGTGCTCCCACTGCTCCTCGAAGCCGTTCCCCGGTCCGTCGGCGGCCGGTATGCCGCTGGTGTGGTTCAGCAACTGCCGGACGGTGACCGTCCCGTACCCCTCGGGGACCGTGCCGGGCAGATACTGCCGCACCGGCCTGTTCAGATCCAGCCGGCCCTCGGCCGCCAGCTGGAGCACCACCGCCGAGGTGAACGTCTTGGTCACCGACCCCGCCCGGAACCGGCCCTGCTCCAGCGCCGCGCGCCCCGTACGGACATCGGCGACACCGGAACTCCCCTGCCAGGCACCGCTCTTGCCGCCCACCCGGACCAGCGCGGCGGTCGCATCCCCGTGCTCCGGGCCGAGACCGGCGATCGCCTTCTCCAGCGCCGCAGCGTCGGGCGGCGTCGAAATCACCGGCGCGACCCTCGCGGAGGAGAGCGGAGCAGGATTCGGGGCCGGCGCGGCGTGGGCGACGGCCGGGCCGGACGCGATCCCCAGGACCAGAGCGGCGGCGATCAGCGTGCGCGTACGTGCGTTCATGGTGGTGTGCTCCCCCTGTGAGGCATCGGGGCCGTCTGCCCCGATGACCTCAATGCTCCAGGTCAGAGGGGTAGTCGCGGATCACCATCAAGAGGGGTCTTCACCGGTACGACAACTACCCGGCGCGGGGGAGGCGACACGCCGTCCCCTCACTCCCCAGAGGGAGTACCCGCCGCGATCAGGCCCGTCTCGTACGCGCAGATCACCGCCTGGATCCGGTCCCGCAGCCCCAGCTTCGCCAGCACGTTCCCCACGTGCGACTTCACCGTGTGCTCGCTCACCACCAGCGACACCGCGATCTCCGCGTTCGACAGGCCCCGCCCCAGGTGCAGCAGCGTCTCCCGTTCCCGCGCCGTCAGTACCTCCAGCCGGTCCGCCGGAAGGGAGGGCCGTACCGCCGCCGCCGTGTACTCCTCGATCAGCCGCCGCGCCACCGAAGGCGCCAGTAGGGACTCGCCCGCCGCCACCACCCGTACCGCGTGCACCAGATCGTCCCGCCGCACGTCCTTCAGCAGGAACCCGCTCGCCCCCGCGTGCAGCGCCTCGTACACGTACTCGTCCGAATCGAAGGTCGTCAGCATCACCGTCCGGCACGCGCTCCGCGCCGAGATCGCCCGGCACGCCTCGATCCCGTCCAGCACCGGCATCCGGATGTCCAGCAGCGCCACGTCCGGAGCGAGCCGGGCCACCGCCTCCACCGCCGCCGCGCCGTCCCCCACCTCCGCCACGACCTCGATGTCCTCCTGGACGTCCAGGATCATCGCGAACCCGCTGCGCACCAGCTCCTGGTCGTCGGCCACCACCACACGGATCGTCAACGTCCCACCTCCGCACGGGACGTTACTAGGTCCACTGCCACGCGGAACCCCCGGCCGCCCGGTCCCGGACCCGTCCGCGCGGTTCCCCCGTGCGCGGCCGCACGTTCCCGGATGCCGACCAGGCCGTGTCCGCCCCCCGCGCCGCCCAGCGGGCCCCGCCCGTCGTCCGTGATCGTGATCGCCAATGCCTCGGGCGCGTAGTCCAGGCACACCGTCACCCGCCGAGCCGCGGCGTGCTTCACGACGTTCGTCAGGGCTTCCTGCACCACCCGGTAGACCGTCGTGTCGACCGCAGCGGGCAGCGGGCGGTTCACGCCCGTCTCTTCGTACGTCACTTCGGGCCCGCCGAGCCGTATCCGGTCCAGCAGCACGGGCAGCGCAGCCACCCCCGGCTGCGGCTCGCGCGGGGCCGGGCCGTCCTCCCGGAGCACCCCGAGCATCGCGCGCAGCTGCACCATGGCGTCCCGGCCGGTCTCCGAGATGGCCTCGAAGGCGGCCTCGGCCCGTTCCGGAGCACGCCGTACCGCCACCGGACCGGCCTCCGCCTGCACGATCATGATGCTGACCGCATGGGAGAGGATGTCGTGCATCTCCCTCGCGATCCTGGCCCGTTCACGCGCCACGGCCTGCTCGGCCTCGATCCGGTTGGCCCGTTCCAGCTGAGCCGCGCGGTCCTCGACGGCCGCGGTGTAGGCCTGCCGGGTGAACTGGAGCCGGCCGAGGGCGTATGCGGCGCCCGCGCAGAACAGGGTGAAGGACAGCTCTCTGGCCGAACCGGTCTCCAGCTCCACCGATGCGGCGACGGCCACCACCGTGATCACCGCGACCGCCGCCCGCACGCGCGCCGGACACAGCAGGGCGACCGTGTAGGCGGCGATCAGCCCGGCGTACGGCAGCGGCTGACCCGGTCCGTCGAGCGTCACCTTGTACACACCGCCCACGAGCAGGATCACCACCAGTACGGCGACCGGACGGCGCCGCCGCCACACCAGCGGTACCACCGCAGCCGTGGTCATCGCGTACGACGCCCAGGTCACCGGCGGCAGCCCGGCCTCCCGCGGCAGCACGAACGGCATCGTGACGGCCAGCTGCACCAGCAGCGTCAGACCCAGGTCCACGGCCCAGGGGTTGGCGCGCCGCAACCGGCCGGTCAGCTCGCGCATCACCGTCCGGACTCGGCCCGTACCCGCGCCAGAACGTCCATCCGGTTCGTGGTGACCGCGTCGACCCCCGCCTTGACGAGCGACTTCATCGTCCGCCTGGTGTCCGCGGTCCAGGCCGAGACCAGCAGGCCGTCCCGGTGGAGCGCGTCCGTCAGCTCCCGGCTCACCAGCCCGAAACGGTAGTTGAGCCAGCGCGGGGCCACGGCGTCGATCAGCACCCGCCGCGGCGGCGACAGCGTGGTCCAGGTCAGCGCGATCTCCGCGCCCGGATCGGCCGCGCGGACCGCCAGCATCGAGTTCGGGCCTGCGCAGTAGTACGTCCGCTCGCGGGCCCCGCACTCGCGGACGAGGCCCACCACGGTGCGTACCGACTCGGGTGTGGCGCCCGGGAGGTCGAGCATCAGCCGCCCGGCCCCGGCGGCCATCAGGGCGTCGCGCAGGGTGGGAACGCCGTCCTGCGTCAGCTCCTTGAGCTGCGGGGCAGTGACGTCGTCGAGGCGGACGTCATGGCCCCACAGCCGTTGGAGCGTCTCGTCGTGGAGCAGGACCGGCACCCCGTCGCGGGTCAGCCGTACGTCGATCTCGACCGCGTCCGCCCCGCGGGCGAAGGCGGAGCGGATCGAGGGCAGGGTGTTCTCACGGACACGGTAGGGATCGCCGCGGTGGCCGACGGCAGTCAGGGTAGGCATGGCCCCATTCTCCGTGCCGCGGACGTCAATTGGACGTCAGCGCGCCAGCCATTCGGCGGTGTACGCGTCGATCTCCGCTGTGATCTTCGCCTTGCCGGCCGGGTCCAGGAAGGAGGCCTCGACGGCGTTCTTGGCGAGCTGCGCGAGCCCCCGCTCGTCGAGGTCGAGGAGGCGCGCGGCCACCGCGTACTCGTTGTTGAGGTCGGAGCCGAACATCGGCGGGTCGTCGCTGTTGATGGTGACGAGCACGCCCGCCGCGACCATCTCCTTGACGGGGTGCCGGTCGAGGTCGGTGACCGCGCGGGTGGCGATGTTGGAGGTCGGGCAGACCTCCAGCGCGATGCGGTGCTCGGCGAGGTACGCGAGGAGCTCTGGGTCCTGCGTGGAGCTGGTGCCGTGGCCGATGCGCTCGGCGCCCAGGTCGCGGATGGCGTCCCAGACGGTCTCCGGGCCGGTGGTCTCGCCGGCGTGCGGCACGCTGTGCAGGCCGGCGGCGCGGGCCGCGTCGAAGTACGGCTTGAACTGCGGGCGCGGGACGCCGATCTCGGGCCCGCCCAGACCGAAGGAGACCAGGCCCTCGGGACGCAGTTCGACGGCGAGCCGGGCGGTCTCGGCGGCGGCTTCGAGGCCGGCCTCGCCGGGGATGTCGAAGCACCAGCGCAGGATGACGCCGAGTTCGGCCTCGGCGGCCTTGCGGGCGTCCTCGATGGCCTCCATGAAGGCCCGCTCGTCGATGCCGCGGCGGGTGGAGGAGTACGGGGTGATGGTCAGCTCGGCGTACCGGATGTTCTGCCGGGCCATGTCGCGGGCGACTTCGAAGGTGAGGGTGCGCACGTCGTCCGGGGTGCGGACGAGGTCGACGACCGACAGGTAGACCTCGATGAAGTGGGCGAAGTCGGTGAAGGTGAAGTAGTCGGCGAGGGCCTCGGGGTCGGTGGGGACCTTGGAGTCGGGGTGCCGGGAGGCGAGCTCGGCCACGATGCGCGGGGATGCCGAGCCGACGTGGTGGACGTGGAGTTCGGCTTTGGGCAGCCCCGCGATGAAAGGGTGCAGGTCGGTCATGGGGTTGCCTCCGGGAGGACGCGGGTGCGGGCAGGTCGGGATTCATCGTAGGCAGGCCCGTGACTGTCGGTGGCAGCGCTTAGCATGGCTGTACGAGAGGGGGGCACCGCATGACTGACAGCAGTCCCGAGCCGCGAGACCCGTGGGCACCGCCGGAGCGACCCGCGGTGGAGCTGGGCAAGTCGCAGGGCGCGCCCGACGCGCACGGCACGCCAGGCGTGTCGGGTCCGCCGTCCGTGCACGACCAGCCGACGCTCGCGGGGATGCCGGGAGACCAGCTGCCCCCGACCGCCCCGACACCGACGCCCGCCCAGGCCGCGCCACCGGCCGGACCCGCGTCCGCGGCGTACGGATATCCGGTCCAGCCCGGCTACGGGTACCCCGGCGATACGGGCTACCCCGGCCCCCCCGGGTACCAGGGATTCCCGGGCCCGCAGGGGTACCCGGGCCACGGCTCGTACGCGCCGTACGCCCCGTACGGGCCTCAGCCGAGCAACGGCTTCGGCATCACCGCGCTCGTCCTCGGCATCATCTCGGTCGTCGGCTGCTTCCTGAGCTTCATAGGCGTGGCGCTCGGGATCGGGGCGGTCGTCTTCGGCGCCCTGGGCAAGGGCAAGGCGAACCGCGGCGAGGCCGACAACGGCGGGGTGGCGCTCGCGGGCATCATCCTGGGCGTCATCGGCATCGTGCTGGGCGGGCTGATGCTCGCGGCCGTGTTCGCCAGTTTCATGGACCTGGGGCCGCTCGAAGAGTCTCCGTCGTACGACAGCCCCTACGACAACTCCCAGGTCCACGAGAAGGTCTGACCCAGGTCACCGGACCGCCTCAAGAGGCCCAGGGCCAGTCCGCGTTCCGGCCGTCCTCGATCAGGGACACCATCCGGAAGGCCCCGTCGGTGAGCCCTCCGAAGGTGTGCCGGTTCCCGCCGCCGGAGGGCGCGTGCCCGACCCGGTAGCCCGCCAGGTTCCACGTGTAGACGGGTACCGCGGACGGCACCTCCACCGTCGGATCGCCGCTGTAGCCGAAGGAGCCGGCCTGCTCGTCGGTGACGATCAGCACCCGGTCGTGGTCCCGGTAGTGCTGCTTCACGGCCTGGGCCGTACAGGTTCCGCCGAGGTCCTCGAAGCGCTCCAGCAGCTTCAGCACGGACTCGCCCCGCGCATACGGGACCGCCTTGCTGGTCGAGCCGAACTGCACGAGGTCGGCCTGCTCCGCCCGCAGCGCCACCGCCGACCCGAACACGGCCGCCGCATCCGCCCGGTTGAGCTTCGAGCGGTCCGACAGCGGGGACCACATCGACCCGGACCGGTCGACGAGCACCAGCGTCCGGCCCGGCAGTGCCGGTACGTTGGCGAGCGAGTGGCCGAGCGCCTGCTCCAGGGGGTACGCCCAGCGCAGCGAGGGGGCGTGCTGATAGGCGGCCAGGTAGCGGAAGGGGAACTGGCGGGACCGGGCGACGACCTCCGGGTCGGAGATCCTCGCCGAGACCTGCGCGGCCACCGCGTCCGAGACCCCGGCCTGGTCGAAGTTGCGCAGGTTGCGCAGCAGCGCCATCGCACCCATGGACGGGATGACCGCCTCCCAGGCGGCCGCGTCCATCGGGCCCTGCAGCCAGCCGGCCAGTGCCTCCCAGGTCATGCCCGCCGCCGCGAGGCGCTCCGCGCCGTCGGGGGCGAGGACCACTCCACGCCGCTCGGAGACCGGCAGCTCCATCAGCGCCCGGTGGGCGGCGAGGGTGCGGTTGCCGGCCGGGACCTGCGCGTCGTCCGGGTTGTGGCGGCGGTCGAGGGCGTAGCGGAACAGCTCGCCCTGCCAGGGCTTGGCCGGGTCGGGGGACGCGTGCACGAGGTTGAGGACGTCACCGAAGCGGAAGGCCTTGGAGTCCGTGTCGTACTTCAGCAGCGAAGTGCCCGAGTAGAGCCGCCGTACGGCGTCGGCGATGCCGCGCTTGACGGGCTTGGGCACGGTGCGCCCGTACGTCGCCGTCCAGTAGCCCAGCAGCTCACCGGGCTCGTCCGCGCGCCGCAGTACGCGATCCACGACCTGCCGGTTCGAAGGCCCGTCGGTGGCGCCCGCGTCGAGCCGGGCCTTGACGTACTCGGCGGCGCCGACGAGCGAGGCGGTGCGCATGTTCGCGTCCCCGCGGAGCCAGCCCAGCAGGCCGGCCGTCCACGCGGGATCCTCGACGGCGAGGGTGCGCACGAGCGCGGCGAAGCGGTCGTCGCGGGCCTCGCCGCTCTCGTACGCGGTGCGCTGCGTCACGAAGTTGGCGACGGCGAGCAGGAACAGCTCGGAGCGCGGATCGCGCAGGTGGCCGGGGCCGCCCTGAGCGGTGCGGGCGCGGCCGGTCGAGCGAACCGGCGAAGTGGGCGCGGCGGGCGCCGACTTGGACGCGCGCAGGTTGAAGCGAGCCATGAGAATCCCCCCGAATTCGATGGAAGCGGGGAGGCGTTGCGTGAGGGATGCCCGAGATCGGGAATCGGCGGCGGACTTTTATGCCCGGCGAGCTGCCTGACTGCTCCACCAGCCCGTTCCCTTGCGGGTGACGAGCCGGGTGGGATTCGAACCCACGACCTCCGGGTCCCCAGAAGTAGCCGTCGCCTGCGCACCGGGCATCCCCCACGCGGGCCTCCCGAGATCAAGGTGGCGGCGGCCTGGGTTTCTTTGCAAAAGAAGGAGCCGCTGCCTGCGCACCGGGAGGTGCGTGACGTAGGTGTCCAGAGAACAAGGCCGGCGAAACCACAAGGTGCTCTGCCAGCTGAGCTACACCGGCCCGAAGCCGGTGACGGGACTCGAACCCGCGACCGCCCGATTATGAGTCGAAGTAGGTCTCGCCTTCGCACCTGGACGAGGAACACGTTAGGCGGCGGGGCCGGGATCCACCACGCAATTACTGAGCAGTGTGGGCACCATGACCGACTTGCCGTCCGTACCGCGCGAGAGCGGGACCCAGATGAGCCCGACCATCCGGGGGCAGTCGCACTCCAGGTCCGCGTCGACGCCCAGGACCGGCTCGCCGGGCGCCACGTCCACGCGGAAGCAGGAGGTCCAGCCCGAGGGGTAGGGCGTGTCGTACGCGTACCGCACGCCCAGGGCGTGCAGGCCGGTCTCCTCGGCCACCTCCCGCCGGACCGCCTCCTCGGGCTCCTCGCCCTCCTCCAGACCGCCGCCGGGCAGGGTCCAGTACTCCGGCCCGTCGTGCCGGGCCGTGGCCCCCCTGCCGCGCTCGCGGACCATCAGCACGCAGCCGTCGCGGACGATGATCGCGGCGACCCGGCGCCGCTCCGTCACGCGCCGTCCTCGCGCAGCCGCTGCCGGGCCTCCATCAGGGCGAACCCCAGCAGGTTCAGCCCGCGCCAGCGGGCCGGGTCCAGGGCGCGCTCGTCGTCGGCCGCGAGCCCGATGCCCCAGATCCGGTCCATCGGGCTCGCCTCCACCAGCACCCGGTTCCCGGTGCCCAGCAGGTACGAGCGCAGCGCCGGATCGGAGCCGAACTTGTGCAGGCTGCCCTCCACGACCAGGGCGAAGCGCTCCCGCTTCCATATCGCGTCGTCGAAGCCGCGCACGAGCCGCCCGGCCTTCTTCGCGGCCGCCGGACTCTTCGCCTCCAGCGCGGCCCGCTCACCCTCGGCGTCCCCGAACAGCCTGGCCTTGCCGGCCATCATCCAGTGCTCGGCCGTGGCATATCGGACGTCACCGACAGTGAAAGCCGAGGGCCACCACTGGCTCAGGCAGCTCGGTCCGAGCCTCCCGTCCGGCAGCGGCCGGTGCCCCCAGAACGGCAGGTACTTCACCCGTTCACCGCGGCTGACCTGCTTGATCAGGTCCTCGATCATCTCCATGCACGCGAGTCTGGCAGTCGCCACTGACACTTCGTACGGGATTTCCGGTGTGCCTCGACACATGGTCGACCGATTCCGTCGCGTAATCAAAAGGAAACAACGGAATCACTTGGCCGAGGGCACCACCTCTGTCAGGATCGGCACTCAATTCGAGCTGTAGCTCGAACTGTAGCTACGGAGAGCGTGAGAGCGTGATGGGCAACCGCTTCCAGGTCAAGGACCGCTTCGCAGACGGCGCGCAGTACATCGACGGGCAGCTCAGGCCCGGTACCTCCGGGCAGTCACACACGGTGGTCGATCCGGCGACCGGCGACGAGGTCCTCACCTACGAACTGGCGAGTACCGCGGACGTCGACGAGGCGGTCGCCGCCGCCGGGCGTGCCTTCCCGGGATGGTCCGGCGCCACCCCCGGCGAGCGTTCGGACGCCCTGCACCGGCTGGCCGCCGTGCTGGCCGAGCAGGCGGAGGACTTCGCGTACGCCGAGTCCCTGCAGTGCGGCAAGCCGATCAAGCTGTCCACGGAGTTCGACGTGCCGGGGACCATCGACAACACCGCCTTCTTCGCGGGAGCCGCCCGCCACCTCCAGGGGCAGGCCGCCGGCGAGTACTCCGGCGACCACACCTCCTACGTGCGCCGCGAGGCCATCGGGGTCGTCGGCTCCATCGCGCCCTGGAACTATCCGCTCCAGATGGCCGCCTGGAAGATCCTCCCGGCGATCGCCGCGGGCAACACGATCGTCCTCAAGCCCGCCGAGCTCACCCCGCTGACCTCCCTGATGTTCGCGCAGGCGGCCAAGGAGGCGGGCCTGCCCGACGGTGTGATCAACATCGTCACCGGCGCCGGCCGCGTGGCCGGTGAGCACCTGGTCGGCCACCCCGACGTGGTGATGACCTCCTTCACCGGCTCCACCGCCGTCGGCAAGCGCGTCGCGGAGATCGCCACCGCCACCGTCAAGCGCCTCCACCTGGAGCTCGGCGGCAAGGCCCCCTTCCTCGTCTTCGACGACGCCGACCTGGGGGCCGCCGCGCACGGCGCCGTCGCCGCCTCCCTCATCAACACCGGCCAGGACTGCACCGCCGCCACCCGCGCCTACGTCCAGCGCCCCCTCCACGACGCCTTCGTCGCCAGGGTGGCCGAGCTGATGGAGACCGTGCGCCTCGGCGACCCCTTCGCGCCCACCACCGACCTCGGCCCGCTGGTCTCGCACGCCCAGCGCGACCGGGTCGCCGGTTTCGTCGAGCGGGCCCGTGCCTACGCCACCGTCGTCACCGGCGGCGAGATCCCGGCGGGCGAGCTGGCCGACGGCGCGTACTACCGGCCCACCCTCATCGCCGGCGCCGCCCAGGACAGCGAGGTGGTCCAGTCCGAGATCTTCGGTCCGGTCCTCGTGGTCCTGCCCTTCGACACCGACGAAGAGGGCATCGCGCTGGCCAACGACACCCCGTACGGACTCGCGGCCTCGGCCTGGAGCCGCGACCTCTACCGGGCGAACCGCGCCACCCGTGAGATCCAGGCGGGCTGCGTCTGGGTCAACGACCACATCCCGATCATCAGCGAGATGCCCCACGGGGGCTACAAGGCCAGCGGCTTCGGAAAGGACATGTCCGCCTACTCCTTCGAGGAGTACACGCAGGTCAAGCACGTGATGTTCGACAACACGGCGGTGGCCGCGAAGGACTGGCACCGCACTATCTTCGGGGACCGATAAGAGACCACCGCCCGACCAGCGGTACACCTCCCGAAAGGGCACAGCGCATGGAGCAGTTCGAGCCCGACCGCCTCTCGGCGGTGCAACTCGCCGCGATGCGGCGCAGCCTCACCAGTGGGCGCGGCGCCCTCACCCGCCGTTCGCTGCTGCGCGCCTCCGGAGTAGGAGCGCTCACCCTCGGCGGCCTGGCCGCCCTCGCCGGGTGCGGCATCCCGCCCGCCAAGCGCGAGGGCGACACGGCGGTGGCCTCCGACGACCACTCGGCCGGGGAGAAGGAGATCCAGTTCTCCAACTGGACCGAGTACATGGACACCAGCGAGGACGAGAAGAGCCGTCCGACCCTGGAGGAGTTCACCAAGCGGACCGGGATCAAGGTCAAGTACACCGAGGACATCAACGACAACGTCGAGTTCTTCGGCAAGATCAGGCCGCAGCTCGCGGCAGGCCAGGACACCGGCCGCGACCTGATCGTCGTCACCGACTGGCTCGCCGCCCGCATCATCCGGCTCGGGTGGGCGCAGCGGCTGGACCCCTCGCACCTCCCGCACGCCTACGCCAACCTGATCCCGCAGTTCCGCACCCCGGACTGGGACCCGGGACGGGCGTACAGCTACCCGTGGACCGGCATCGACACCGTCATCGCCTACAACGAGAAGGCGACGGGCGGCAAGAAGGTCGACTCGGTCACCCAGATGCTCGACGACCCCACCCTCAAGGGCCGCGTCGGCTTCCTCACCGAGATGCGCGACAGCGTCGGCATGACCCTGCTCGACCAGGGCAAGGACCCGGCCGCCTTCACCACGGCGGACTTCGACGGGGCGATAGGCCGGCTCCAGAAGGGCGTGGACACCAACCAGATCCGCCGCTTCACCGGCAACGACTACACGGCGGACCTCGACAAGGGCGACCTCGCCGCCTGTCTCGCCTGGGCCGGCGACATCATCCAGCTGCAGGCCGGCAACCCGGACATCAAGTACGCCATCCCCGCACCGGGATACATCACCTCCAGCGACAACCTCCTGGTCCCCGCCAAGGCCCGGCACAAGGCCAACGCGGAGAAGCTCATCGACTTCTACTACGAGCCCCCGATCGCCGCCCAGCTGGCCGCCTTCATCAGCTACGTGTGCCCGGTCGAGGGCGTCAAGGACGAGCTGGCCAAGATCGATCCCGAACTCGCGGACAACCCCCTGATCGTCCCGGACAAGGCGATGGCCGCCAAGGCCCACGCCTTCCGCTCCCTCTCCAGCGAGGAAGAGACCGCGTACGAAGAGAAGTTCGCCAAGCTCATCGGCGCGTAGCCGTACGCGCCCGCCGCGAACCCCTCCCTTGCCCGCTCCGCCCACCCACCCCCGGGACCCCTTCATGACTGACAAGACCGCGGGCGGCGACGTCCGCCTCTCCGGGATCAGCAAGCACTACGGCACCTTCACCGCCGTGCACCCGCTGGATCTCACCATCCCCCAGGGCTCCTTCTTCGCCCTGCTCGGCGCCTCGGGATGCGGGAAGACCACCACCCTGCGCATGATCGCCGGCCTGGAGGAGCCCTCCACCGGCACGGTCCACCTCGGCGACCGGGAGGTCACCGACCTGCCGCCGTACAAGCGCCCGGTCAACACGGTCTTCCAGAGCTACGCGCTGTTCCCGCACCTGAACATCTACGAGAACATCGCCTTCGGGCTGCGCCGCCGCGGCATCAAGTCGGTCAAGAAGCAGGTCGACGAGATGCTGGAGCTCGTCCAGCTCGGTCAGTTCGCCCAGCGCAAGCCGCACCAGCTCTCCGGCGGCCAGCAGCAGCGCGTCGCCGTCGCCCGAGCCCTGATCAACCACCCGCAGGTGCTGCTCCTCGACGAGCCGCTCGGCGCCCTCGACCTCAAGCTGCGCCGCCAGATGCAGCTGGAGCTCAAGCGGATCCAGACCGAGGTCGGCATCACCTTCGTGCACGTTACGCACGACCAGGAGGAGGCCATGACCATGGCCGACACGGTCGCCGTGATGAACGGCGGCCGCGTCGAGCAGCTGGGCGCCCCCGCCGAGCTGTACGAGAACCCGGGCACCACCTTCGTCGCCAACTTCCTCGGCACCTCGAACCTCATCGAGGCGAACGTGGAGTCCGCCGGGTCCGATGTCGTCGTCTCGGCCTCCGGCACCACCCTCCGGCTGCCCGCCGCCCGATGTTCGACCACGCCCCGCGCCGGCGGAAAGCTGCTGGTCGGCGTGCGCCCGGAGAAGATCTCCCTGGTCCACGCCGACGAGGAGCACACCATCGCGGCCGGCCGCAACAAGGTCCCGGGCCGCATAGCGAACTCCTCCTTCATCGGCGTCTCCACCCAGTACGTGATCGACAGCCAGGTCTGCCCCGAGCTGGAGGTGTACGCCCAGAACATCGAGCGGGACGCCCGCCTGGTCCCGGGCGCCGAGGTGATCCTGCACTGGAACCCGGAGCACAGCTTCGGCCTCGACGCCGCCCAGGACATCGACGCGGGCATCGAGACCGTCGAGGAGATCGCGTGACCAGCGCCGCCACGGACACAGCGCCGCCCCAGGCGCCCGCCTCCGCCGAACCCCCGGTGCACAAGCCGTCCGTGCGCAAGCGGCTGATCCCGTACTGGCTGCTGCTCCCGGGCATCCTGTGGCTGCTGGTCTTCTTCGTGCTGCCGATGATCTACCAGGCCTCCACCTCGGTGCAGACCGGCTCCCTCGAAGAGGGCTTCCAGGTCACCTGGCACTTCCGGACGTACTGGGACGCGCTCACCGAGTACTACCCGCAGTTCCTGCGCTCCCTGCTGTACGCCGGCACCGCGACGGCGCTGTGCCTGCTGCTCGGGTATCCGCTGGCCTATCTGATCGCCTTCAAGGCGGGCCGCTGGCGCAACCTGCTGCTGGTCCTGGTCATCGCCCCCTTCTTCACCAGCTTCCTGATCCGCACGCTGGCCTGGAAGACGATCCTGGCCGACGGCGGCCCCGTGGTCGCCGTCCTCAACAGCATCGGCTTCCTCGACGTCACCAGCTGGCTCGGCATGACCGAGGGGGACCGGGTGCTGGCCACGCCGCTCGCGGTCGTCTGCGGTCTGACGTACAACTTCCTCCCCTTCATGATCCTGCCGCTGTACTCCTCGCTGGAGCGCATCGACACCCGCCTCCACGAGGCGGCCGGGGACCTCTACGCCCACCCCGCCACGGTCTTCCGGAAGGTGACCTTCCCGCTCTCCATGCCGGGCGTGGTCTCCGGGACCCTGCTCACCTTCATCCCGGCGAGCGGCGACTACGTCAACGCCGAACTGCTCGGCTCCACGGACACCCGGATGATCGGCAACGTCATCCAGTCGCAGTACCTGCGGATCCTCGACTACCCGACGGCGGCCGCGCTGTCGTTCATCCTCATGGCCATCGTGCTGATCATGGTCACCATCTACATCCGCCGAGCGGGGACGGAGGACCTGGTCTGATGCGCACTCCCCTCACCTGGCTCCGGCGCAATCTGGTCGTCATCGCGGGCCTCGGCACGCTCGCGTACATGATCCTGCCGAACGTCGTCGTCACCGTCTTCTCCTTCAACAACCCCACCGGGCGGTTCAACTACGCCTGGCAGGAGTTCTCGCTCGACGCGTGGAAGGACCCCTGCGGGGTCGCCGACATGTGCGGCTCGCTCTCGCTGTCGCTCCAGATCGCGCTGTGGTCCACCCTCGCCGCGACCGCCCTGGGCACCGCCATAGCCTTCGCGATGGTCCGCTACCGCTTCCGGGGACGCAGCGCGGTCAACTCGCTGATCTTCCTGCCCATGGCCATGCCGGAGATCGTGATGGCGGCCTCGCTGCTCGCGCTCTTCCTGAACATGGGCATCCAGCTGGGCTTCTGGACGATTCTGATCGCCCACATCATGTTCTGCCTCAGCTTCGTCGTCGCCGCCGTCAAGGCGCGTGTCCTGTCCATGGACCCGCGCCTGGAGGAGGCCGCCCGGGACCTCTACGCGGGCCCGGTGCAAACCTTCGTACGGGTCACCCTGCCGATCGCGGCCCCCGGCATCGCGGCGGGCGCGCTGCTCTCCTTCGCGCTCTCGTTCGACGACTTCATCATCACCAACTTCAACTCGGGCAACACCGTCACCTTCCCCATGTTCGTGTGGGGATCGGCCCAGCGCGGTACGCCTGTGCAGATCAACGTCATCGGCACGGCGATGTTCGTCATCGCGGTGCTGGTGGTCCTCGTCGGCCAGATGGTCGGCAACCGCCGCAAGAAGGCACAACCGAAGTAGAGCCCTGTAGGGAGTTGGAAGCCATGGCCCCAGTCGCCATGCGTAGTGTTGCGAAATCCCTTTCCGAAGCGAAGCCGGTCTCGTACTGGCTGGACGACCCCGGCAAGCCGGCGCCGCAGCCGGCGCTGACCTCGGACGAGCGCTGCGACCTGCTGGTCGTCGGCGGCGGCTACAGCGGGCTGTGGACCGCGCTGCTCGCCAAGGAGCGCGACCCCGGGCGGGACGTCGTACTCATCGAGAGCAAGGAGGCGGGCTGGGCCGCCTCCGGGCGCAACGGCGGTTTCTGCGCCGCCTCCCTCACCCACGGGCTCGCCAACGGGCTGGCCCGCTGGCCGGACGAGCTCGCCCGGCTGGAGGAACTCGGCGCCCGCAACCTCGACGCCATCGAGGAGGCCGTCGCCCGCTACGGCATCGACTGCGACTTCGAGCGGAGCGGCGAGATCGACGTCGCCACCGAGCCCCACCAGGTGGAGGAGCTGCGCGAACTCCACGAGGAGGCGCAGCGCCTCGGCCTGGCCGGCGGCTCCGAATGGCTGGACGCCGACGCACTGCGTGCCGAGGTCGACTCGCCGACCTTCCTCGCGGGCCTCTGGGACCGCGACGGCGTCGCCATGCTCAATCCGGCGAAGCTGGCCTGGGGCCTCAAGCAGGCGTGCCTCGGCCTCGGGGTGCGGATCTACGAGAACACCCGCGGCCTGAAGATGTCCGCGGTCGGCACCGGAATGGCCGTCCAGACCCCCTACGGCACGATCCTCGCCCGCCGGGTCGCCCTGGGCACCAACATCTTCCCCTCGCTGGTCAGGCGGATCCGACCCTTCACGGTTCCGGTCTACGACTACGCGCTGATGAGCGAGCCGCTGGACGAGGCCCAGCTCGCCGCGATCGGCTGGAAGAACCGGCAGGGGCTCGGCGACAGCGCCAACCAGTTCCACTACTTCCGGATCACCAAGGACCACCGGATCCTGTGGGGCGGATACGACGCGATCTACCCCTACCGGGGGAAGCTCGACTCCGAGTACGACCACCGCCCCGAGACGTACCTCAAGCTCGCGGAGCACTTCTTCACCGCCTTCCCGCAGTTGGAGGGGTTGAAGTTCAGCCACGCCTGGGGCGGCGCCATCGACACCTGCTCGCGCTTCTCCGCCTTCTTCGGCACGGCGCACTCCGGGAAGGTGGCCTACGCGGCCGGCTACACCGGGCTCGGGGTGGGTGCCACCCGGTTCGGCGCCGACGTGATGCTGGACCTGCTCGACGGCCTCGACACCGAGCGCACCCGGCTGGAGATGGTGAAGTCCAAGCCGATGCCGTTCCCGCCCGAGCCCTTCGCCTGGACCGGGATCACCCTCACGAAGTGGTCGCTGGCCCGCGCCGACCGCCGCGGCGGGCACCGCAACCTGTGGCTCCGCACGCTCGACCGGTTCGGCCTCGGCTTCGACAGCTGACGCACGCGCCCCGGCGCGAACCGCCGGTCACCGTGTGACCCGATTCGCTGCCATGGAGTAACGCAACCCGCGTCATAGTCGCGCCCGGCCCCGCTCTCTCCCGGTGAGAACCCTTCACCGCGCACGAGACGAACGGAGGCCGGGCGATGACGTTCCCGGGGGCCAAGACGGCAGTGGAATGGCTGGTATCGGTGGCGCCGGACCCCGATGCCTGCCGGTGGGAGTGGGAGCGCAGCCCCCTCGGGGTCGTCCTGCTGCCCGCCGGCCGGCTGTGGGACGTGCTCACCCTGCCCGGGGACCTGGGGCAGGCCACCCTCGACGTACTGCGGCTCATCACCGACCGGCCCGGCCCGGTGCTCGCCGACTTCGGCGACTCCCGGCTGGGCTTCTTCGTGCCCGCCGGCACCGCGTCCCGCTGGCTCGGCACGGGTGTACGGGGTGCCGGGCGCGGGACCTGGATCGTCGTCCCGTATCCCGGCCGGGCCACCGGCGGGGTGCGCTGGGCGGTGCTCCCGGACGGGGAGGGGACCCTCACCGACCCGGTCTTGCTGGAGCTCGCGATGCACGAGGCAGCCGCGAGCGCGCTCGCAGGGGAGGGCCGGACATCTTGACAAGGGCATTGGTCTGGACCATCTTGGGCGCCGCTGACCCCCTCCATCCCCCCATGCCCCGGAGGCAGTTGTGCGCAGAACCTGGTCCATCCTTACGGCCTTCGCCCTGGCGGCGGCCGGATTCCTCGTCGCCGGACCGCCCGCCGCCGCGGCCGACGCCGACCTCGTGCGCAACGGCGGCTTCGAGGCCGGTCTCGACGGCTGGAGCTGCTCGGCGGGCAGCGGAGCCGTCGTCACCACACCCGTACACAGCGGAAGTTCCGCGCTCAAGGCCACCCCGGCCGGTCAGGACAACGCCCGCTGCTCCCAGAGCGTCACCGTCAAGCCCGACTCCACGTACACGCTGGCCGCCTGGGTGCAGGGCGCGTACGTCTACCTCGGCGCGAGCGGCACCGGCACCACCGACGAGTCGGCCTGGACGCAGACCCCCGGCACGTGGAAGCAGCTCACGACCACCTTCCGCACCGGCCCGTCGACGACCTCGGTGACGGTCTACACCCACGGCTGGTACGGCCAGCCCGCCCACCTCACCGACGACCTCACCCTGGTCGGTCCCGACCCCGGCGGCCCCGGCCAGCCCCAGACCCCGGCCGCCCCCACCGGCCTGACGGCCTCCGCCACCTCGTCGAGCTCGGTCTCCCTGAACTGGTCGGCGGTGTCCGGAGCCACCTCGTACACCGTCCACCGGGACGGCGCCGCGGCGTTCTCCGTCACCTCCGCATCCGCGGCCGTGACGGGCCTCGCCGCGTCCACCACGTACACCTTCCGGGTCAGCGCGGTGAACGCGGCGGGCGAGTCCCCGCAGAGCGCCCCCGCCTCCGCGACCACGACCGCCGGCGGTGGCGGCGGGGGAGGCCTGCCCGCGCACGCGCTGGTCGGCTACCTGCACGCGAGCTTCGCCAACGGCTCCGGCTACGTCCGGATGGCCGACGTGCCCGCCTCCTGGGACGTCGTCAACCTCGCCTTCGGCGAACCGACTTCGGTGACCTCCGGCGACATCCGCTTCCGGCTCTGCCCGGTCGCCGAATGCCCGAACGTGGAGTCGGAGGCGGAGTTCAAGTCCGCGATCAGGGCCAAGCAGGCCGCCGGCAAGAAGGTCCTCATCTCCATCGGCGGCCAGAACGGCCAGGTGCAGCTGGCGACCACCGCCGCCCGGGACACCTTCGTCTCCTCCGTCAGCAAGATCATCGACGAGTACGGCCTCAACGGCCTGGACATCGACTTCGAGGGCCACTCCCTCTCCCTCGCCACCGGGGACACCGACTTCCGGGCCCCCACCACGCCGGTGATCGTGAACCTGATCTCGGCCGTCAGGACCCTGAAGGCCAAGTACGGCCCGGACTTCGTCCTGACCATGGCCCCGGAGACCTTCTTCGTCCAGCTGGGCTACCAGTACTACGGCTCCGGCCCCTGGGGCGGCCAGGACCCGCGCGCCGGCGCGTACCTCCCGGTCATCCACGCCCTGCGCGACGACCTCACCCTGCTCCACGTCCAGGACTACAACTCGGGCTCGATCATGGGCCTCGACAACCAGTACCACTCCATGGGCGGCGCGGACTTCCACATCGCCATGACCGACATGCTGCTCACCGGCTTCCCGGTCGCTGGCAACACCGCCCGCGTCTTCCCGGCCCTGCGCCCGGAACAGGTCGCGATCGGCCTCCCGGCCACCACCAACGCGGGCAACGGCCACACCTCGCCCGCGGAGGTGAACAAGGCCCTGAACTGCCTGACGAAGAAGACCGACTGCGGGAGCTACCAGACCCACGGCACCTGGCCCGGCCTGCGCGGCCTGATGACCTGGTCGATCAACTGGGACCGCTTCGGCGGCTGGGAGTTCAGCCGGAACTTCGACGGATACTTCGGCGGCTGACCCAGCCCACCCCGAACAGCAGGGGCGTGCACATCAGCAGGCTGGCCAGGACGTCCAGGGGCCAGTGCCACCCCCGCAGGACCAGCCCGACGGCCGTCGCCCCCGTGAGCACGAGGGCGGCGGCCGTCGGCCAGGGGCGGCGGGTGTACGGGCGCACGAGCAGGGCCGCGCCGAGGTACGCGACGGCCGCGGTGGCCGTGTGGCCCGAGGGGAAGTAGCCGGCGGCCCACGGTTCCAGGGGGCCGGGCCGGGCGGTCCACTCCTTGAACGGGATGACCAGGGCCGGTACCAGGGCCATGGCCAGCCCCGCGGCCCCGGCGGCGAGACGCCGGCCGCGCCACGCGGCGCAGGCCATGGCGAGCGCGAGGACGGGCACGGCGACCGGGATGTTCCCGAGGTCCGACAGACGTTCGGTGACGGAGTCCGGGACCGTGCGCACCAGGGCGCGGCTCAGCGCGTGATCCGGCGCCAGCAGCGGGCCGGAGACCAGCACCTGCCAGGTGATCAGGGAGAAGACCAGGCCGCAGACGACGGCGATCAGGAGAGGAGTGGCCGGCCGTCCCGGAACAGGGGGGATGGTTCCGGGACGGCCGCCCGGATCGGGTTGCCGCACGCCCCGGGGGGTTTGGGGCGAACGGCTGTCCGATCGGTGAGGAGTGTGCGCGAACGCATGTCCAATACGGCGCTGGGGAAGCCCGGTACTGGTGTCGCCCTCGGTTTCCCGTGAGCGGGGTGTCTCACTCATCTGCAGAAACCGTACGGCAGCAGAAGGGGGACCGACAGCAGGATCGCGCTCCCGCCATCGGCCCCCCACAGCTTCTTCACAGCGCCCGCCCGTTACCGCCGGTATGGAGGGGGTGCTGCGATCGGACGTTCTAGGCGTCCGCTCAGACGTCCGTGCCGATGGCGGCGAACGCGGCCTCGATGAGGTCCATGCCCTCGTTCAGCAGGTCCTCGCCGATGACGAGCGGCGGGAGGAAGCGGAGCACGTTGCCGTAGGTGCCGCAGGTGAGGACGAGCAGGCCCTCCGCGTGGCAGGCCTTGGCGAGCGCGCCGGCCGCCTCCGGGAACGGGGTCTTGGACACCGGGTCCTTGACCAGCTCGATCGCGATCATGGCGCCGCGGCCGCGGATGTCGCCGATGATCTCGTACTTCTCCTGCATGGCCGTCAGGCGGGCCTTCATGAGGGACTCGATCTTCTTCGCCTTGGCGTTGAGGTCGAGCTCCTTCATGGTCTCGATGGAGCCGAGCGCACCGGCGCACGCCACCGGGTTGCCGCCGTAGGTGCCGCCCAGGCCGCCCGCGTGGGCGGAGTCCATGATCTCGGCGCGGCCGGTCACGGCGGCGAGCGGCAGACCGCCCGCGATGCCCTTGGCGGTGGTGATCAGGTCCGGGACGATGCCCTCGTCCTCGCACGCGAACCACTGGCCGGTGCGGCAGAAGCCGGACTGGATCTCGTCGGCGACGAAGACGATGCCGTTCTCGTTGGCGAACTTCACGATCGCGGGCAGGAAGCCCTTGGCCGGCTCGATGAAGCCGCCCTCGCCGAGCACCGGCTCGATGATGATCGCGGCGACGTTCTCGGCGCCGATCTGCTTGGTGATCTGGTCGATCGCCTGGGCGGCGGCCTCGGGGCCGCAGTTCTCGGCGCCGGTGGGCCAGCGGTAGCCGTAGGCGACCGGGACGCGGTAGACCTCGGGGGCGAACGGACCGAAGCCCTGCTTGTACGGCATGTTCTTCGCCGTCAGCGCCATCGTCAGGTTGGTGCGGCCGTGGTAGCCGTGGTCGAAGACGACGACGGCCTGGCGCTTGGTGTACGAGCGGGCGATCTTGACGGCGTTCTCGACGGCCTCGGCGCCGGAGTTGAACAGGGCCGACTTCTTCGCGTGGTCACCGGGGGTCAGCTCGGCGAGCGCCTCGCAGACCTCGACGTAGCCCTCGTACGGGGTGACCATGAAACAGGTGTGGGTGAAGTCGGCGAGCTGCGCGGAGGCGCGGCGCACGACGGCCTCGGCGGAGGCGCCGACCGAGGTCACGGCGATGCCGGAGCCGAAGTCGATCAGGCGGTTGCCGTCGACGTCCTCGATGATGCCGCCGCCCGCACGGGCCGTGAAGACGGGCAGGACGGAGCCCACGCCACCGGCCACCGTCTGGAGGCGGCGTGCCTGCAGCTCCTGCGACTTGGGGCCGGGGATCGCGGTGACGATCTTGCGCTCCTGCGGGACAGCGGTCATAGGGGGCTCCTGGGGGTGTTTTCGGACGCACTTGTGTCTTTGTCCGCAGGCTAGGCCCGGGGGCGGGGGTACTGCATGCTCCGTTCGGTAGTGATCTCGGCGTGTCCTTGTCCGCGACGGCCATAGGAGGTCCGTCATTCATCCCCCTGGGCGCTTGCCTCCACAACGCTCTCCAGGCCGCGGACCAAGGCCAGCGGCTCCCGATCGCGACTGTCGGTCGTGAGGCGCAGCCGGTGCCCGCCGGGGGTGTCGCGGCTCCACTGCCGAAGGGCTTCTGCGAGAAGGCCCTCGCGGAGCCCCGCGAGCGGAATTTCGAACGCGTGGGGGTTGCGTACGGTCACCTGGGCGACGATCCCGGCCTCCACCAGCCACCGGGCGAGGCTCCAGCGGGCGTCCGCGTCCTCCAGGGTCACGATGAGAACCGGGTCCGTGAGCACGCCCCCACGGGGGATCGGAAGGAGGAGATCCGGCTCCAGAGCGGCCATCCCGAGCCCAGCCCGGCCGCCGCGCAGGAGGCTGATCTCTCCCCTGCTCATACGGAACTCGATCACCTCCGTGTCAGGGCGCCGGTTGCGACTTGGCGCACGAGCGGGCCTGGAGGGATCCTCCGCCGTGTAGGCGGTGAGGGCTCCCGCCCGTGCCGTGGCGATGTAGGGGGAGAAGGCCTCCAGCGCAGTGCGCCGGGCGCCGCCGCGGCCCGCCGGCAGCCGGCTCAGCAGGGAGCCCAGCAGGTCGATGCCCGCGGAGGCGACCGGCGGCCGCCGCTCCGCCCCGAGTTGGGCGAGGGCGTCCCGATAGGTGCCGCGGGACTCGGTCCGCCGGGCCAGCCAGGCCCCGATGGCCAGCCGGTCCGCGCTCGTCCCGGCGGCGGTCGACACCTGGTCCTGCCAGCTGACGACCCCCTCGACGTCCTCCTGGCGGCAGCGCAGATATCCCACCGCGAGGTCGAACAGCGCCGACGCCTCCTCCCGCGGTGCGCCGGGCCATGCCGCGGCCACCGTTTCGGCGTACGCCATACGGCCGAGCCGCAGGGCCTCCAGCAAGGTGAAGCCCGAATCGGCGGTCGGCCGGACCTCGACCTGAGGTGCGCCGTACGCGTGGCCCGCGGGCGCAAGGGTCATCGACATCCCGCGGAGGGCGAGTGTGGAGACCGGGCTGCGACGACCACCCCCGACGTGGATCGCGAGCGGCCCCGCAGCCACGTGCTCGGCCACCGAGAGCACCAGGCGGCCGGCCGCGGCGTCGTCGACCCGCACCGCGTCGTGCGGATCGAGAAGACTCCAGTCACCGCCATCCGCCGTCCGGCTCCACACCTGCACCCAGCCGGAGGAGCTGCGGGGTCGGCCGACGGGCAAACGCCCTGCCTCTGGTCGCCCCGCGGGGCTCTTGCGCACATCGAGGAGGACCTCGCCGGAGTCGCCCGGAGTGACCACCGCGGGCTGCATGCGCAGATACGGAGACCAGGCCCTCACCAGGCAGCGTTCGCCCCGGGGGAGTACGACGTCGGCCGGGCGGCCCGCACGCAGCGCGACCCGCGCCAGCAGGTTCGCCCCGCGGTCGACCACGTCGGCCACGCCGATCACGGTGCCGGGCCCGGCCTTCGGTATCGCTGCCGCGCGGAGCGGAACGGATACGCGCACGCTCACAGGTTCCGTACCTCCACGCTGTGAGCGTGGCAGGGCGGCTGGAGCCAGGACTCCCGCCGAGTGGATTCGAACCGGCCGTTGGCGAAGGTCACGCCGACCTCGCCAAGGCCTGGCGGTCCGTTGTCCTGCCACGGCTCGGCCTTGGCCGTGCGGTCGGCGACCAGCCGGCCGCTGCCGTCGTGGAACGACCACTCGGCTGCGGCGAGCGAGTCCGCGGAATCGGTGTCGAAGTGGAAGGGCACCTGCGGCAGCCCGTCGAAGCGGAACAGCTCGCCGCCGAGCATGGTCCCGGAGACCTCGCAGGCCTGGTCCGGCCGGCCCTCGACGGCCAGGCCGGGCCACTCCATCAAGTACTGGACCGCGGTGCCGATGGTGCGCGTGGTGACCGCCCAGTCCTGCGTGCCACGGCTGTCGGGCGACCGCAGGGCGCGCAGGACGGCTTTGGTGAAGAGCGTGCTGTCGTACTGCGCCCCGTAGGCGCTCTGGCCGGCGCCGGTGGAGCGCACGATCACGGTGTCACGTCGGACGGGCCTCTTGCCGGGCTGTTTCAGGGGAGGCGCCTCGATCCTGTCCAGGTCATCGACGGCGTCGGAGGCGGAACGGCACGCGTCGACGAAGAAGCACTGGATCTGGGCCCGGTTGGCTTCCAGCCCCATGCGCATCCGGTCGAAGTTGAAAGCGGTGGCGAAGTAGTCCTCGGGGTCCGCACCGGTGTCCTGCAGCAGCAGGATCTGGTCGCCCCGCCCCTGTTGCAGGCCATGGCCGATGAAGAAGAACAGTGCGACGTTGCCGGGGTCGCTGTCGCACCTCTCGTCCCAGCGCTTGAAGGCCGTTTTCACGTCCGCCAGCCTGGCGGGGTCGACGGCGCCGAACTCCTCGTCGTCCCGGCCGTCATCGCCCGCGGACAGGAGCAGTTCGAGGCTGCCCAGGGGCAGGTCCGACCGGCCCTTCAGATCCAGGAGCTCCCGGCAGGCACGCCGCGCCGATTCCGGAGGCGAGGTGAGCTGTCCCAGCTCCCTGGAGAAGGCGTCCCGCCTGCAGTGCTGCCCCGTCGGACTGCCGGGGAAGTAGTCGTACCGGCCCACGCCGATCACGAGGGCGTGCAGAGCGGGGCCCGGCTCGTCACGTTCCCAGAGCGTGGTCACACCGGGCTCCCCGACACCCGGGCGGCGAGGCGGGTGTGGAAGGCCGACGACCTCAGGTAGCCGCTGTGGGCCCACCAGGCGCCGCTGCTGAAGACGAAGTCCTCCGCCCCCTCGAAGACGGGGGCGGCGAGGAAGCCCACTGGATCGCCCGGGTCCACCGTGTTGATCCACCGCCGTACGTTGGCCAGGGCGGGCACCTTGGGGCAGCCGGCGTGCGGCAGGCCGGGGTCGCTGGCGAGGAACAGCTTCTGCTCCTCGAACATCCCCACCTGGGTCCCCGCGGTCACCAGCAGGTCCACCTCCAGGTCGGGGCGGAACGTCGACAGGATGTCGTGGACGATGTTTCCCCCCATGCTGTGCGCCACCACGACGAGCGGTTCACCGAGCTCCGACGCCGCCTTCGCGGCCTCGTCGAGCGCCCCGGTGACGGTGGTGACGATGGCCCCCGGCTGCTGCGGGGTGCCCCGGCCGGCGAGGTACGCCATGACGTCACCCAGGAGGGAGGACGTTGTGGGGGTCGCCCACCGGCGGGCCGCGGACGCCATGCCCCCGGCGACGACGGTCGCCGCCGCCCTGTTGATCCTCCGCAGCGGGCGGCGCAGGGCGCTGCGGGTGGACGACACCTGGCCGAACCGCTCCCAGGTGCCCGCGGCGCCCGCGCCGTCCGCGACGGCGCCGGGTGTCCACTGAGCCAGGACGTCGACGAACGCATCGATGAGGGCCTCGTCGTCCTCGACGTCCTTCGCCCACGAGAACCGGGAGAGGCCGAGGAGGCGTCCGTCCGGCGCGAGTTCGTCGCAGTAGCCGGTGGCCCGCGCGCAGAAGTCGACGACGGCCGCGACGTCGTCGCCCTCGGCCGCCGACACCGCCGCACTGAGGAGCCCGACGGCGTGGGCCAGCGAAGTGGCCGCCGCGGTGATCAGGACCCGGTCGGGCGCGGCGGGCGTCCCCGTCACGACGGCAAGGCCCGTGACGGCATGTCGGACGGCGTCCTCTTCGCCCCCGGCACCGGGCCCGCCCAGGACCTCCGGTCCGGCCCGCCGCAGCGAAGCCCCGTTCCAGGCGAGGGGAGGTACGTCCCCGCCCCACCACGGACCGAGGACCGTGCTGCGCTCGGCGTCGCACCCCGTCGCCGGAAGCAGGTGCCGGCGGAACAGCGCCTCCAGCACAACGGAACGCTGCTCGAAAGCTTCCCTGTCCCTGTTCCCGATGCCATGCACGTGCACCAGCGACATCGCCACCCCCTCGTGCTTGCTGCGGTCTCAATTGTGCGTCATGACCACTGAGGCGAACACGACTTGGGTACACCCGCCGGGCGCCGGCGACCACTACATTGAGCGACGCAGCAGCGCAGGCACGGTCAGGGGGCAGGGGTTTCATGGACACCGACGGCACGCACGAGACGCGCCCGGGCCACACCGGGCACATCCCGAGACCAGCAGCCCCGCCGCCCCCGGGCCTCCCGCCGAAGCCGTCCCACGCGCCGTCGGCCGGGCCGGCGCTGGGGGACTGGCTGCGCTTCCCGCGCTCCTCGGACGGGCCGGGCGTGTGGACGTACGGACATGTGCCGCGGGCCGCCGAGGAGCCCGAGGAGACACCCACCCGCCAGCTGATCAGCGGGGCCCTGATCTCCCTGCTGGCGGGACTGCTGCTGTGGTCGCTACTGGTGAACAACTACCTCGGCGGCTTCTGGCTCTGGCCGCTCTACATGTTCACGCCCGACTCCTGGGCACGTACCAATGCCGCCGTCGTCGCCGCGTACGTCTGGTACGGCATCGTCATCGGAGCCCTGGTCTTCGGGTTCGGGCGCCTCGGCCGCTGGCCCGAACTGGGCCGCCGGGTGCTCCGCAGCCGCGCCGTGAGGCCCCTGCACTCCGCCGGACCGGCAGGCCCCGTGGCAGGCGGTCCGGACGATCCCGCACGGTGGCCCCAGTTGCGGGCCGTGGGGATGGGGGAGGCTGCCGATCGGCTCGAGGGGGAGGCCGGGGGCGGGAAGATGAACGACGTGGACTACGCGCGCATCCGGCGGGCCTGGGACTCCGTACGCGCCGACCCCTCCCGGATGAGGGCCTTCGACGACGCCGTGCGCGACAAGGGTGCCGGGGCCTGCGTGCACCCGTCCGGTGCGCGGGACCTGCCCGTGCGGGCCGCCCGGCACGATCTGCTGGCCCGGCAGGTGCTGCTCGGCACCGTCGAGGACGGCGTGCGCAACCCGTACGCCCGCCGCGGTACCGGATTCGCCCTCGACCCCGACGTGCTCGGCACCTCGCTCCTCGCCGTCGGACCCTCCGGCAGCGGCAAGACCCGGCGCCTGGTGCGGCCCGTCGTCGAGTCCCTCGCGCTCCAGGCGCTCGCCGGCCAGGCCGCCGTCGTCGCCGTCGGCGCGGCCGGGGCCCAGCTCGGGCCGGACGACGCCTACGACGTCGTGGTCCGCATCGGCGACCCCGCCTCCGTCTACGACCTCGACCTCTACGGCGGCGCCACCGACCCCGACGAGGCCGCCACCCTGCTCGCCGAGGCCTTCGTCGGGGACGTCGCCGGGGTCGACGTGCGCCGGGCCGCGACCGCCCTCGCCCAGCTCCTCGGCCCGTTCCGGGCGGCGTACGACCGCTTCCCGGCCGTGCCCGAGCTGCGCGAACTGCTCGACCAGGTGCCCGCCGCCTTCGAGGCGCTGCGCCGCGACCTCGGGCCGGTCGGCGGGGGACAGCAGGCGATGCTGCGCGAGCTCGACGCCCGGACCCGCCAGCACGGGGCCCACGGCGACCCCGGACCGGCCCTCGCCGACCGGGTGGCCTTGCTGGACCGGCCCGCCTTCGCCGGATTCTTCGACACCACCGGGCAGGGGCGGCCGTTCTCGCTGCGCGCCCTGGAACATCCGCTGCGTGTCCGCATCGACCTGCCCGAACGGGGGCACGCCGACGCCTCCCGGATCCTGGCCCGGCTGCTGCTCGCCCAGTTCAACGCCTCGGTGGCCGCCCGCGCCGACCGCTCCCTCTTCGCCTTCCTCGCTCTCGACGACGCCTCGCGGACCCTGACCACGGAGACGGTGCGGGGTGTCCAGCGGCTGCGCTCGGCGCACGCCGGCGTCCTGCTCACGCTGCGCACGCTGGACGACGTACCCGAGGCGCTGCGGACGCCGCTGCTCGGAGCGGTCGGCTGTCGCATGGCCTTCTCCGGAGTCACCACCTGGGACGGCAAGCGCTTCGCCGAGGCCTGGGGCACCGAGTGGGTGGAGACCCGCGACGTCACCCACCGCACCGTCTTCGCCGACCAGCCGCTGACCCGGGCGATGCACGCTTTCCGCAAGCTCGTCACCGGCAAGGCGGTCACCACCGACGCGGTGACCGTGCGGCAGGTGGAGCGGGAGCGGTGGTCCGCCTCGGACCTGGCGCACACCGTGCCGCCCGGGCACGCGGTGCTGTCGCTGACCTCGGTCCGCGGGGAACGGGCGGCTCCGCTGCTGGTCCGACTGGCTGAGGGCGGGTCCGGTCCGACGGCCTGACCCAAGCCCCTACCCGTACGGGGTGGCAGAATCAAGGGGAGTCGTTCATACGTTAAGGCGAAAAGTGCCCGCGGCTGCTCTGCTCCTCTTCTTCGGGCGCGCACCCGCGCCCGAAGGCGTGCCCGTAGACCTCCGTAGCCCCTCCGTCGCCCCCTCCCGCGAAGGCCCCTGGTAACCGATGCCGCTCACCCTCGCCTCACTCGTCCAGCACTCGGCGCTCAAGCTCGGCGTCCGGGCGGGAGAGGGCCGCCTGGACACCCCCGTGCGCTGGGCCCACGTCAGCGAGCTCGCCGACCCCGTCCCGTACATGGAGGGCGGCGAGCTGCTCCTGATCACCGCGATGAAGCTCGACGCGGAGGATCCGGAGGAGATGCGCCGCTACGTACGCCGGCTCGCCGCGGCCGGGGTCGTCGGCATCGGGTTCGCGATCGGCGTGAACTACGAGGCGATCCCCGAGGCGCTCGTCGAGGCCGCCCGCACCGAGGACATGCCGCTGCTGGAGGTGCCGCGCCGGACCCCCTTCCTGGCGATCAGCAAGGCCGTCTCCGCGGCCCTCGCGGCCGACCAGTACCGGGCCGTGACCGCCGGTTTCGAGGCGCAGCGGGAGCTGACACGTGCCGCGCTCTCCGCCGACGGGCCCGCCGACCTGCTGGCGAAGCTGGCGGCGCACGTGCACGGCTGGGCCGCGCTGTACGACACCTCGGGCGCGGTCGTCGCGGCCGCCCCCGACTGGGCCGCGCGGCGAGCCGCCCGGCTGACCCCCGACGTGGAGCGGCTGCGGGAGCGGCCGGCGCCCGCCAGCGCCGTGGTCGGCGGCTCGGAGGACCGCGTCGAACTCCAGTCCCTGGGCACGGGCCGACGGGCGCGGGGCGCGCTCGCCGTCGGCACCGGGGCCCCGCTGGGCACGGCCGAGCGGTACGCCGTCCACTCCGCGGTCGCACTGCTGACCCTCACCACCGAGCGGTCGCGCTCGCTGCACGACGCCGAGTCCCGGCTGGGGGCGGCGGTGCTGCGGATGCTGCTGGCGGGCGAGGCGGAGCACGCCCGGTCGGTGGCCGGCGACCTGTACGGGTCCCTGCTGGAGGCGCCGTTCCGGCTCATCGTGGCCGAGCCGGCGCTGCCGGGCACCGCGCAGCCCGAGGGCCTGGCGCTGCTCGCCGACGCGGTGGAGTCGGCGGCCGCCCGCACCGGGGAGGCGCTGCTGGTGGTCCCGGAGCCGGGGCGGCTGGTGGTGCTGGCCTCCGACGCGGGCCCGGTCGTACAGGCGTGCGTGGACCACGCGGAGGCGCTGGAGTCGAGGCGCGGCCGGGACGCGGCCGGGCCCGAGCCGGACGAACTGGTGGTCGGCCTGTCCGCCCCGGCCGGTCCGGAAGGCGTGGCGGCGGCCCTCAAGCAGGCCGACCAGGCGCTCGCCGTGGCCCGCCGGCGCGGGCGGCCGATGGTCGAGCACGAGGACATGGCGGCGGGCTCGGTCCTGCCGCTGCTGGCCGACGACGCGGTACGGGCCTTCGCGGACGGCACGCTGCGGGCGCTGCGCGAGCACGACGCGACCGGGCGCGGCGACCTGGTGGCCTCGCTGCAGGCGTGGCTCTCGCGGCACGGGCAGTGGGACGCGGCCGCCGCCGACCTCGGCGTGCACCGGCACACCCTGCGCTACCGGATGAAGCGGGTCGAGGAGATCCTCGGACGCTCTCTGGAGGACCCGGACGTCCGCATGGAACTGTGGCTCGCCCTCAAGGCCACCTCGGCCCCGTCGTAGCCGACCGCCCGTTCCGGCCGTTCCGTCGCCCTGCCCCAGCCGGGCCCCGCCCGGACCCGCGCCTCAAGCGCCGGCGGGGCTGAAGGACCCGGGGCTCCGCCCCGAACCCCGCGCCTCAAGCGCCGGCGAGGCTGGATCGGCCCGGCGGCGGGGCTGGAAGACCGGGGCTGCGCCCCAGCGCCCGCGCCTCACACGCCGGCGGGGCGGACGGGCCGCGCGCCGACGGGGCCCGGTTTCGGCCCGGCGACAGTGACAAAGCGGCGAAGGCCGGCGACCCGCCGCTCCATCAGGGACAAACGCCGAAACGCCGACGGAGTCCTACGGTGGAGGGGACAAGCCCACCGCACACATCCGAAGGGCCGGGATTCGCATGACTTCCACCCACGCCTTCTGGCTCGCCGGCCGCCAGGCCACCGGCGAGGACAGCTTCGACGTCCACTCCCCGTGGGACGGCAGGCTGGTCGCCGCCGTCAGCGTGCCCACCGACGAGCAGGTCGAAGAAGCCGTGGCCGCGGCGTACGCGGTGACGGCGGAGTTCTCCGCGACGCCCGCCCACGTACGGGCCGCCGCGCTGGACCACGTGTCCAAGCGGCTCGCCGAGCGCACCGAGGAGATCGCCCAGCTGATCTCCGCCGAGAACGGCAAGCCCGTCAAGTGGGCCCGCGGTGAGGTCGGCCGTGCGGTGTCCGTGTTCCGCTTCGCCGCCGAAGAGGCCCGCCGCTTCAACGGCGGAGAGGCCCAGCGCCTCGACACCGACGCCGGTGGCGTCGGCCGTCTCGCGCTGACCCGCCGCTTCGTCAAGGGCCCGGTCCTCGGCATCGCGCCGTTCAACTTCCCGCTGAACCTGTGCGCCCACAAGGTGGCCCCGGCCATCGCCGTCGGCGCGCCGATCATCCTCAAGCCCGCCCCGGCCACGCCCCTCTCCGGGCTGATCCTCGGTGAGCTGCTCGCCGAGACCGACCTCCCGGCCGGTTCCTGGTCGGTCCTGCCGGTCGCGAACGACAAGATGCCCGCCCTGGTCAAGGACGAGCGTCTGCCCGTCATCTCCTTCACCGGCTCCGACACCGTCGGCTACGCCATCCAGCAGTCCGTGCCCCACAAGCACTGCACGCTGGAGCTCGGCGGCAACGCCGCGGCCGTGGTCCTGGACGACTGGTCCTCCGACGCCGACCTCGACTGGGCCGCGACCCGCATCGCGACCTTCTCGAACTACCAGGCCGGCCAGTCCTGCATCTCCGTGCAGCGCGTGATCGCCGACGCCTCCGTCTACGACCGCCTCGTCGAAAAGGTCGTCGCGAAGGTCCAGGCGCAGGTCACCGGCGACCCCTCCGACTCCGCCACCGACGTCGGCCCCCTCGTCTCCGAGGCCGCCGCCCAGCGTGTCGAGTCCTGGGTCGATGAGGCCGTGTCCGCCGGCGCGAAGCTGCTCACCGGCGGCAAGCGCGAGGGTGCCTCGTACGAGCCGACGGTCGTCGCGAACGTGCCCGAGGGCGTCAAGCTGGCCACCGAGGAGGTCTTCGGCCCGGTCCTGACCCTGCAGCGGGTCGAGAACACCGACGAGGCCTTCGCCGCGGTGAACGACTCGAAGTTCGGTCTGCAGACCGGCGTCTTCACCCGGAACATCCAGACCGCGTTCCGCGCGCACCGCGAGCTCGAGGTCGGCGGCGTGGTCATCGGCGACGCGCCGTCCTACCGCGCCGACCAGATGCCGTACGGCGGCGTCAAGCAGTCCGGTGTGGGCCGCGAGGGTGTCCGCTACGCGATGGACGACTACACGTACGAGCGAGTCCTGGTCCTGACCGGCCTCGACATCTGATCTCGTACGGCCAAAAAGCCGACGGCCGGAGCCTACTGTGCGGGGGCTCCGGCCGTCCCCCTTTTCCATCCCGCCCACATTGGGTACGACTCACAGGTAGCACCGGCTGGTAATCCGGTGAACCCCCCGACTCCGGCGGCGAGGTGAGTCCCCTCATGTCCGCAACACAGCCCGTACAGCCCAGCGGCACACAGCCCAAGGTGACCGAGCGCGAGGCGCGTCAGGTCGCGGAAGCGGCCCGGGAACAGGACTGGCGCAAACCCAGTTTCGCCAAGGAACTCTTCCTCGGACGGTTCAGGCTCGACCTGATCCACCCCCACCCGCTCCCCGCCGACGAGGACGTCCGGCGCGGCGAGGCCTTCCTGGCCCGGCTGCGGGCCTTCTGCGAGACCGAGATCGACGGCGCACGCATCGAGCGCGAGGCGAGGATCCCCGACGAGACCGTGCGCGGGCTCAAGGAGCTCGGCGCGCTCGGCATGAAGATCGACCCCAAGTACGGGGGACTCGGCCTCACCCAGGTCTACTACAACAAGGCGCTCGCCCTCGTCGGCTCGGTCAGCCCGGCCATCGGCGCCCTGCTCTCCGCCCACCAGTCGATCGGCGTACCGCAGCCGCTGAAGATGTTCGGCACGCAGGAGCAGAAGGACGCCTACCTGCCGCGCTGCGCCACCACCGCCATCAGCGCCTTCCTGCTCACCGAGCCGGACGTCGGCTCCGACCCGGCGCGGCTGGCCACCACGGCGGTCCCGGACGGGGAGGACGCGTACGTCCTCGACGGCGTGAAGCTGTGGACCACCAACGGCGTCGTCGCGGACCTCCTCGTGGTCATGGCCCGCGTCCCGAAGTCGGAGAACCACCGCGGCGGGATCACCGCCTTCGTCGTGGAGGCCGACTCGCCGGGCATCACCGTCGAGCACCGCAACGCCTTCATGGGCCTGCGCGGCCTGGAGAACGGCCTGACCCGCTTCCACCGCGTCCGGGTCCCCGCGGCCCAGCGCATCGGCGCCGAGGGCGCCGGGCTCAAGATCGCCCTCACCACGCTCAACACCGGACGGCTGTCGCTGCCCGCCATGTGCGTCGGCGCAGGGAAGTGGTGCCTGAAGATCGCCCGCGAATGGTCCGGCGTGCGCGAGCAGTGGGGCCGGCCCGTCGCGAAGCACGAGGCGGTCGGCGCCAAGATCTCCTTCATCGCCGCCACCACCTTCGCCCTCGAAGCGGTCGTGGACCTCGCCTCCCAGATGGCCGACGAGGACCGCAACGACATCCGCATCGAGGCCGCCCTCGCCAAGCTCTACGGCTCCGAGATGGCCTGCCGGATGGCCGACGAGCTGGTCCAGATCCGCGGCGGGCGCGGCTTCGAGACCGCCGATTCGCTGGCCGCCCGCGGCGAGCGTGCCGTTCCCGCCGAGCAGATGCTCCGCGACCTGCGCATCAACCGGATCTTCGAGGGCTCGACGGAGATCATGCACCTGCTGATCGCCCGCGAGGCCGTGGACGCCCACCTCTCGGTGGCCGGCGACCTCATCGACCCCGACAAGGCACTCGGCGACAAGGCGAAGGCGGGCGCCCGCGCCGCCGGGTTCTACGCCCGTTGGCTGCCCAAGCTGGTCACCGGCCCCGGCCAGGTCCCCGGCACCTACCGGGCCTTCCACCCGAGCGGCCACCCCGACCTCGCCACCCACCTGCGCTACGTGGAACGCAGCGCCCGCAAACTCGCCCGGTCCACCTTCTACGCCATGTCCCGCTGGCAGGGCCGCATGGAGACCAAGCAGGGCTTCCTCGGCCGGATCGTCGACATCGGCGCCGAGCTCTTCGCCATGAGCGCGGCCTGCGTCCGGGCCGAGCACCTGCGCGCCTCGGGCGAGCACGGCCGCGAGGCGTACCAGCTGGCCGACGCCTTCTGCGAGCAGTCCCGGCTGCGCGTCGAGGAACTCTTCGGCCGGCTCTGGGCCAACACCGACGACCTCGACCGCAAGGTCGTCGCGGGGGTGCTGTCCGGCACCTACGCCTGGCTGGAGGAGGGCGTCCTCGACCCCTCCGGAGACGGCCCCTGGATCGCGGACGCCGCCCCCGGACCCTCCACTCAGAAAAACGTGCACCGCCCCATCCGCTGACCTGCGATCATCGCCAGACGTCGGACAGACGTACGAGGATGAGTACGAGTACTGGTACGCGTACGAGCACAGCGCGAGGCGGACGAGATGCCGACGGCCGAGGAAGACCGCGCCAGCCGACGGCTGGCCTGGTGCGTGGCGCACCTGCTGCGCCACGCACCGGACCACGTCGTCACCGACCTGATCGGCAGGCTCGACGAGCCCGCCCTCAAGTACCTGTGCCGGGACGAATGGCTGGCGGCCTCGACCGTCACGCTGCTGCTGCGCCACGGAGGCGCAGCCGACCGGACCTACATAGCCCGCAACCCCCGCGTCGTGGGCCGGCCGCTGCCCGGCCTGCCCGGGCCCGCCCGGTACGCCCGCCGCCGGACCCCGCCGGAACTCCTGCCGGTGCTCCGCGCGGAACTCGGCCGGGACCCCGGCGAGGAGCCGCTCACCACGCCCGAGCTGATCGGCCTGCTGCGCCGGCACGGCCGGCGCGGGCCCCGGGTCCCGCTGAACGTCCTGGCGCTCCGCCACCGGCCGGACCCGGAGCTGCTGCTCGCCGAGCACCTCCGCCGACCGCTGCCCGTCGGCTCCGTCGAGGCCCTGCTGCTCGTCGAGGACCTGCCCCTGGACACCGTCCGCGGGCTGCTCGCCACCGGGGCTGCGGCGGACGAGCGCTCCTGGCACCGGCCCGCCGTCCGCGCCGTGCGGATGGGCCGGGTCACGCACGAGGAACTCGTCGCCCACGTCGCCCCCGCACGCCACACCCTGCTCCTCGGCCACCTCCCCGCCCTCCGCTCCCTGCGCTGGACCCTGCCCGAACAGGCCGGCATGCAGACGGCCGTGATGCGGGCCCTGCGCCCGCTGGGGGACGACCCGCGCCTGTGGGCGGAGCTGCTCCGGCACGCCCCCGGCCACCCGGGCACGCTGCCCGAGCTGGTGGCCGCCGTGGCCGACGGAACCCTGCCCGAGCCGGCCGGCGCGCGGGACCCGGGCCCCGAACTCACCCGGGCGGTGCGCCACCTGGCCCCGGCGGCCGTCGAGCCCTCCGGGGACGTGGAGCGCGAGCTGGCGCTGGCGAGCCTCGCCGTGCCGATGGAGAGCGTCGGGGAGGACATCCGCTGGGTGCGCGCCTGCCTCGACCGCGGCCTGCTCACCGGCATCGACGTGATCCGGCACAAGCTGCCGGCCTGCTGGGCCCTCGACCAGGACCACTGGCTCGGCGACGTGGACCATCCCGACCGGCACGACCACCCGGAGGCCGTCCTCGCCGCCCACGCCGAGGCGGACCGGCTGTTCGCCGCGGCCCTCGGCGAGGACCCGGACGCCTGGTGGCGCGTGGCCCGCACCCTCCCGGACTTCGCCGGAACCCTCCCGCACCTGCTGCTCCGGGTCACTGAAGGGGGCTCCGTGTCGGGCCGCTCCTGACTTCCGGCAACAATGGGGGCATGAGCGACCGCCCAGCCCCCCTCGCCGATCCGCACCTCCTCTTCGACCCCGCGGCCGGCCTCCGGGACATCGTCATCCTCGGGTCGACCGGGTCCATCGGCACCCAGGCCATCGACCTCACCCTGCGCAACCCGGACCGGTTCCGGGTCACCGCGCTGTCCGCCGCCGGCGGACGGGTCGGACTGCTGGCCGAGCAGGCCCGGCTGCTGCGGGTCCAGAAGGTGGCCGTCGCCCGCGAGGACGTCGTACCGGCCCTGAAAGAGGCGCTGAGCGCCCAGTACGGCCCGTCCGAGCCGCTGCCCGAGATCCTGGCCGGTCCGGACGCCGCGACCGAGCTCGCCGCCTCCGAGTGCCACACCGTCCTCAACGGCATCACCGGTTCCATCGGCCTCGCGCCGACCCTCGCCGCGCTGCGCGCCGGCCGCACCCTGGCCCTGGCCAACAAGGAGTCGCTGATCGTCGGCGGCCCGCTGGTCAAGGCCCTCGCGAAGCCCGGCCAGATCATCCCGGTGGACTCCGAGCACGCGGCGCTCTTCCAGGCGCTCGCCGCCGGCACCCGGGCCGACGTCCGCAAGCTCGTGGTCACCGCCTCCGGCGGGCCCTTCCGCGGCCGCACCCGTGCCGAGCTGGCGAACGTCACCGTCAAGGACGCCCTCGCGCACCCCACCTGGGCCATGGGCCCGGTGATCACGGTCAACAGCGCCACCCTGGTCAACAAGGGGCTGGAGGTCATCGAGGCGCACCTGCTCTACGACATCCCCTTCGACCGCATCGAGGTCGTGGTCCATCCGCAGTCCTACGTGCACTCGATGGTGGAGTTCACGGACGGCTCCACGCTCGCCCAGGCCACCCCGCCGGACATGCGGGGCCCCATCGCGATCGGCCTCGGCTGGCCGCAGCGGATCCCTGACGCGGCCCCCGCCTTCGACTGGACCAAGGCCTCCACCTGGGAGTTCTTCCCCCTGGACACCGAGGCCTTCCCCGCCGTGGGCCTGGCCCGGCACGTGGGCACCCTCGGCGGCACCGCCCCGGCCGTGTTCAACGCGGCCAACGAGGAGTGCGTGGAGGCGTTCCTGTCCGGTCGGCTGCCGTTCACAGCAATCATGGATACCGTCTCTGCCGTGGTCGATGAGCACGGGACACCGGAGTCGGGAACTTCCCTGACCGTCCAGGACGTCCTTGAAGCGGAGGCCTGGGCGAGGGCCCGGGCGCGGGAGATGGCGGCTCGGGCCGCCGTGGAGGCGCGCGCATGACGCTACTGATGACGGTGCTCGGGGTCGTGGTCTTCGCGGTCGGCCTGCTGGTCTCCATCGCCTGGCACGAGCTGGGGCACCTGTCCACGGCCAAGCTCTTCGGCATTCGCGTGCCGCAGTACATGGTGGGCTTCGGCCCGACCATCTGGTCGCGGAGGAAGGGCGAGACCGAGTACGGGATCAAGGCCATCCCCATGGGCGGCTACATCCGCATGATCGGGATGTTCCCGCCCGGTGAGGACGGCAAGGTCACCGCCCGCTCCACCTCGCCGTTCCGGTCGATGATCGAGGACGCGCGCTCCGCCGCGTACGAGGAGCTCCAGCCCGGGGACGAGAGCCGGCTCTTCTACACGCGCAAGCCGTGGAAGCGCGTGATCGTGATGTTCGCCGGCCCCTTCATGAACCTGGTCCTGGCCGTGGCGATCTTCCTCACCACGCTGATGGCCTTCGGGCTGAACACCCAGACCACCTCGGTCGCCACCGTCTCCGACTGCGTCATCCAGCAGAGCGAGAAGCGCGACAAGTGCGCCCCGGGGGACCCGGCCGCCCCCGCCAAGGCGGCGGGCCTGAAGGCGGGCGACAAGATCGTCGCCTTCAACGGCCGCCCGGTCCGCGACTGGTCCGCCCTGCAGAAGGACATCCGCGCCACCGTCGGCCCCGCCACGATCACGGTGGAGCGGGCCGGGGAGCGCGCCGACCTCACGGCGAACCTGATCGAGAACAAGGTCGCCAAGACCGACGGCAACGGCCGGTACGTCAAGGACCAGTACGTCACCGCGGGCTTCCTCGGCTTCGCCCCCGCCTCCGGCTACGTCCCGCAGTCCTTCGGCCAGTCCGTCGACCGCATGGGCGAGATGATGGAGGCCGGCGTGCAGTCGCTGGTCCAGCTGCCGTCCAAGGTCCCGGACCTGTGGAACGCGGCCTTCAACGGGGCCGAGCGCAAGCAGGACAGCCCGATGGGCGTCGTGGGCGCTGCGCGGGTCAGCGGTGAGATCTTCACCCTCGACATCCCCGCCCAGCACCAGCTGGTGTTCTTCCTCAACCTGCTGGCCGGCTTCAACCTCTCGCTGTTCCTCTTCAACATGCTGCCGCTGCTCCCGCTCGACGGCGGACACATCGCCGGCGCCCTGTGGGAGTCGGTCCGGCGGGGCGTGGCGCGGGTCTTCCGGCGTCCCGACCCCGGCCCCTTCGACGTGGCGAAGCTGATGCCCGTCGCGTACGTGGTCGCGGGTCTGTTCATCTGCTTCACCCTGCTGGTGATGGTCGCGGACGTGGTGAACCCCATCAAGATCACCTAGCCCCCGCGGAGCCTTACCCCTGATCAACGGGAGCCGGGCACAGATCGTGCCCGGCTCCCTGCGTTCGGGTGGCGCACCCCCTCGGATGCACGGGGCGCGCCGTGGTTGGCGTAATCTCGAAGGCTGGAGCCCGCCGAATTCGGGACCTTGATCCACACCTTGGGGTTGCACAGCAGATGACTGCCATCTCTCTCGGAATGCCGGCCGTGCCGACGAAGCTTGCCGACCGCAGGGTCAGCCGCAAGATCCAGGTCGGTTCCGTGGCCGTCGGTGGCGACGCGCCCGTGTCGGTGCAGTCGATGACCACCACCCGTACCTCCGACATCGGCGCGACGCTCCAGCAGATCGCCGAGCTGACCGCTTCCGGCTGCAACATCGTCCGGGTGGCCTGCCCGACCCAGGACGACGCGGACGCGCTCGCGGTGATCGCGAAGAAGTCGCAGATCCCGGTGATCGCCGACATCCACTTCCAGCCCAAGTACGTGTTCGCCGCGATCGACGCCGGCTGCGCCGCCGTCCGCGTGAACCCGGGCAACATCAAGCAGTTCGACGACAAGGTCAAGGAGATCGCGCGGGCCGCGAAGGACGCGGGCACCCCGATCCGGATCGGCGTCAACGCGGGCTCGCTCGACGCCCGGCTGCTGAAGAAGTACGGCAAGGCCACCCCCGAGGCCCTGGTCGAGTCCGCCCTGTGGGAGGCGTCCCTCTTCGAGGAGCACGGCTTCAGCGACATCAAGATCTCGGTCAAGCACAACGACCCGGTCGTCATGGTCAACGCCTACCGGCAGCTGGCCGCGGCCTGCGACTACCCGCTGCACCTGGGCGTCACCGAGGCCGGTCCCGCCTTCCAGGGCACCATCAAGTCCGCCGTCGCCTTCGGCGCGCTGCTCTCCGAGGGCATCGGCGACACCATCCGCGTCTCCCTCTCCGCCCCGCCGGTCGAGGAGATCAAGGTCGGCATCCAGATCCTGGAGTCCCTCAACCTCAAGCCGCGCCGCCTGGAGATCGTCTCCTGCCCGTCCTGCGGACGCGCCCAGGTCGACGTCTACAAGCTCGCCGAAGAGGTCACCGCGGGCCTGGAGGGCATGGAGGTCCCGCTGCGCGTCGCGGTCATGGGCTGCGTCGTCAACGGCCCCGGCGAGGCCCGCGAGGCCGACCTCGGTGTCGCCTCCGGCAACGGCAAGGGCCAGATCTTCGTCAAGGGCGAGGTCATCAAGACCGTCCCCGAGTCCAAGATCGTGGAGACCCTCATCGAAGAGGCGATGAAGATCGCCGAACAGATGGAGAAGGACGGCGTGATGAGCGGCGAGCCCACCGTCGCCATCGGAGTCTGAGCACCCCCGAGGTGCCGCCCCGGCCCCGTTCCCGCAGTTCGCGGGCGGGGCCGGGGCTTTTTCGTGACCTGCGACGCGGCATCGCCAGGCATCGCCGGGTACAGTGCGGAGATCAGCAGACTTGCATGGTGAGGCCCCAGCGTTGACGCAGACCACCACCCGGGTCCTTGAGCCCAGTGATCTCGACGCCGCGCTCGACATCCTCGGACGCGAGCCGGTCGAGAACGCCTTCGTCACTTCCCGGGTCCAGGTCGCCGGACTCGACCCCTGGCGCCTGGGCGGCGAGATGTGGGGCTGGTACGCCGACGGCGAGCTCCGGTCGCTCTGCTACGCGGGCGCCAACCTCGTCCCCGTCTGCGCCGAGCCCGACGCCGTGCGCGCCTTCGCCGACCGCGCCCGCCGCACCGGCCGCCGCTGCTCCTCCATCGTCGGCCCCGCCGAGGCCACCCGGCTGCTGTGGCAGCTCCTGGAGCCCAGCTGGGGGCCGGCCCGCGAGGTCCGCTCCCACCAGCCGCTCATGGTCATCGAGCGCCCGTCCACCACGGTCGAGGCGGACCCGCAGGTCCGCCGGATCCGCAAGGACGAGATGGACCTGATCATGCCCGCCTGCGTGGCCATGTTCACCGAGGAGGTCGGCATCTCGCCGATGGCCGGGGACGGCGGGCTGCTCTACCAGGCCCGCGTCGCCGAGCTCGTCGCCGGCGGCCGCTCCTTCGCGCACGTCGAGGACGGCAAGGTCGTCTTCAAGGCGGAGATCGGCGCCGCCACCGCGCGCGCCTGCCAGATCCAGGGCGTGTGGGTGGCCCCCGAGTTCCGCGGCCGCGGGCATTCGGAGACCGGAATGGCCGCGGTCGTCGCCTACGCGCTGCGCGACGTCGCCCCCGTCGTCAGCCTCTACGTGAACGACTTCAACACCGCCGCACGGGCGGCCTACCGGCGGGTGGGCTTCCGCGAGGTCGGCGCGTTCATGAGCGTGCTGTTCTGAAAGCGTGCCGTTCCGAAGGCGGCAGCGGGCCCGGCCGTCCTGATCGAAAAGGTGGGGGGCGGACCCCGCCGGTGGCATTCCGGCACGCCCCTACCGCGAAGTAAGGTCGCCGCATGCTGCCTTCCGGACTCCGCATCGGCCCCCTCGACCTCGCCGCCCGCGTGGACGAGGCCCTGCGCGTGCAGGCCGTCGCCTTCGGCCTCAGCGAGGAGGAGGTCGGCATCCGGCGCTACATCGTCCAGCGCCACATGACCTGCCGCGGCGCCCGCGCCCTCGGGGCGTTCGCCGAGGACGGGGCCCTCACCGGGTTCGTGTACGGGATGCCGAACGACCGCACCCACTGGTGGTCCACGATCGTCGAGCCCTATCTGCGGGCCGGCGGGCACGAGGGCTGGCTCGACGACTCCTTCGTGATCACCGAACTGCACGTCCACCCCGGCTTCCAGGGCCACGGAGTGGGCCGCGAGCTGATCACCCGGATCACCGACGCCGCCGCCGAGCCCCGCTCGATCCTCTCCGCCGTCGACACCGAGAGCCCCGCCCGCGGGCTCTACCGGGCCCTCGGCTACATCGACCTCGCCCGCCAGGTCCACTTCCCGAGCGCGAGCCTCCCGTACGCCGTCATGGGCGCCACACTGCCGCTGAGCAGGCACTGAATTGATTACCGGGGCCCGCGCGGGCCCCGGTAACCTCCCGGCATGTCTACGCAACACGTGCAGCGCATGTCCCGCCTCATGGCCAAGACCCTCCGCGAGGACCCGGCCGACGCCGAAACCCTCAGCCACCGGCTCCTGGTCCGCGCCGGCTACGTCCGGCGCAGTTCGGCCGGGGTGTGGACGTGGCTGCCGCTCGGCAAGCGGGTCCTCGACAACGTCTCGCGCATCGTCCGCGAGGAGATGGACGCCATCGGCGCCCAGGAGGTGCTCCTCCCGGCCCTGCTGCCCAAGGAGCCGTACGAGGTCAGCGGCCGCTGGTCGGAGTACGGCGACCTGCTCTTCCGGCTCAAGGACCGCAAGGGCGCGGACTACCTGCTCGGCCCGACGCACGAGGAGATCTTCACCCTGCTCGTGAAGGACCAGTGCACCTCGTACAAGGACCTGCCGGTCATGCTGTACCAGATCCAGACCAAGTACCGAGACGAGGCGCGGCCCCGGTCCGGCGTGCTGCGCGGGCGCGAGTTCCAGATGAAGGACTCGTACTCGTTCGACGTGTCCGACGAGGGACTGGAGGAGTCCTACCGGCTCCACCGCGAGGCGTACGTCCGCATCTTCGAGCGGCTCGGCCTCGACCACCGGATCGTCTCGGCGGTGTCGGGTGCGATGGGCGGCTCGGCGTCGGAGGAGTTCCTGGCTCCGGCCGGGGCCGGCGAGGACACCTTCGTGGACTGCCCCTCCTGCGACTACGCGGCGAACACGGAGGCCGTGACCTTCGCCCTGACCCCCGTGTCCGCCGAGCACCCGGCGCTGGAGGAGGTGGACACGCCGGACACCCCGACCATCGAGACCCTCGCGGCGCACCTGGGCGTCCCCGCCTCCGCGACGCTGAAGAACCTGCTGGTGAAGGTGGACGGCGAGATCGTCGCCGTGGGCGTGCCGGGGGACCGCGAGGTGGACCTCGGCAAGCTGGGAGAGCACCTGGCCCCGGCGGTGGTCGAACTGGTCACGGCCGAGGACTTCACGGACCGGCCCGACCTCGTACGCGGCTACGTGGGCCCGCAGGGCCTCGACAAGGTCCGCTACCTGGCCGACCCGCGGGTCGCGCCCGGCACGGCCTGGGTGACCGGGGCCAACCGGGCGGACACGCACGCCCGGAACGTGGTCTGCGGCCGCGACTTCGAAGTGGACCAGTACCTCGACGTGGTGGTCGTGGAACCCGGCGACCCCTGCCCGAACTGCGGCGCCGGACTGCGACTGGACCGGGCCATCGAGATCGGCCACATCTTCCAGCTGGGCCGCAAGTACGCGGACGCCTTCGGCCTCGACGTCCTCGGCAAGGAGGGCAAGCCGGTCCGCGTCACCATGGGCTCCTACGGCATCGGTGTCTCGCGGGCGGTGGCGGCGCTGGCCGAGCAGACGGCGGACGAGCGGGGGCTGTGCTGGCCGGCGGCGGTGGCCCCGGCCGATGTCCACGTGGTGGCGGCGGGCAAGGCCGTGCCGCTGGCCCTGGCGGAGGAGGCGGCGACGGCCCTGGCGGGCTCCGGCCTCCGGGTCCTGCTGGACGACCGGCCCGGGCTGTCCCCGGGGGTGAAGCTGACGGACGCGGAGCTGATCGGCGTGCCGTGGATCCTCGTGGCGGGCCGGCGCTCCGCGGAGTCGGTGGTCGAACTCCAGGACCGCGCCTCCGGCACCCGCGAGGAACTCCCCCTGACCGAAGCCCTCGCCCGCCTGACGCCCTGACCGGCCGAACTCCCGGGGCTCGGCCCCGCACCCCGCTCCTCAAGCGCCGGCGAGGCTGAAAGACCGGGGCTGCTCCCCGCACCCCGCGTCTCAAGCGCTGGAGGGGCTGGATTTTGGCCGAGGCCGGGCAATTTCAGCCCGTCCGGCGTTTGAGGACCGGGTCCGGGCAGCGCCCGGGGACACCTCCCAGCGATAGCCGGGGGAGAAACGGAGAAAGGGCGGGGTGGGGAGAAGGCTCCGCGCAGCGGCTAGCCGCGCGGCCCGTCCGGCTCGTGCTCCGGCGGTAGCGCGTCCAGGAGCTGGCCGTCCGCCGGGCCGCCGAGGGCGTCCGGAGCCGGGGCTTCGTCGAGCGCATCGGCGACCTCGGCCGGCCCGGGGCCTTCGGAAGCCGGGCCGGCCGGGGCCGGTTCATGGGGCGCGGCCGCCGCCGCCGCAGGCGAAGGGGCCGCGCGTTCCAGGAAGCGCAGCAGCTCCACCGGAAACGGCAGGACCAGCGTCGAGTTCTTCTCGGCGGCGACGGCCACGACCGTCTGCAGCAGCCGCAGTTGCAGCGCGGCCGGCTGCTCCGACATCACCTCCGCCGCCTGGGCGAGCTTGTGCGAGGCCTGGAGTTCCGCGTCGGCGTTGATCACGCGGGCCCGCCGCTCACGGTCCGCCTCCGCCTGCCGGGCCATCGACCGCTTCATCGTCTCCGGCAGGGAGACGTCCTTGATCTCGACCCGGTCGATCTGCACGCCCCAACCCACCGCCGGGCTGTCGATCATCAGCTCCAGGCCCTGGTTCAACATCTCCCGGTTGGACAGCAGATCGTCCAGGTCCGACTTTCCGATGATCGACCTGAGCGAGGTCTGCGCCATCTGCGAGACCGCGAACCGGTAGTCCTCCACCGCCACGATCGCGTTCGCCGGGTCGACGACCTTGAAGTACACGACCGCGTCCACCCGCACGGTGACGTTGTCCCGGGTGATGCCCTCCTGCGCGGGCACCGGCAGCGTCACGATCTGCATGTTCACCTTGTGGAGCCGGTCGATCACCGGAACGACCATCGCGAAGCCGGGCGGCCGTATCTCCTCGCGCAGCCTGCCGAAGCGGAACACCAGGCCCCGCTCGTACTGCTTCACCACCCGGGCCGCGGCGCCCACGTAGACCATGACGCCCACACCCGCGGCGATCGCCGCTGTCAGCAGTTCTTCGACCATGACGGCCCCCTGCCGGACGCATCTTCCTACCTACGGTATGCCCTACAGCCAGGCCGCGAACTCCAGCAGCAGCTCCGCGTCCCGGAGCCGTCCGGCGGCCAGGGCCCGGTTCCCGGACTCCACCGCCCGGAACAGGGTCCAGCCCCGCAGCCGGTCCCGGTCCACCTCCAGGGCGTCGGCCAGCTTGTTCACCCGGCGCCGCGCGCCCGCCGCCCCCGCCGAGGAGGCCACCTGGTCCTCCAGCCGGTCCCGGACCAGCCGCGCCAGGTCGTAGGCCCGCTCGCCGACCAGCGGGTCGGGTCCCACCGTCAGCCACGGCGCCCGCTCGCCCGCGAGGACCTTGCCCTGCCGGAAGTTGCCGTGCAGCAGCAGCTCCTCCGGCGGGGCCGCGAGCAGTTCCTCGCGCATCGCCAGGGCCGTGTCGGCCAGGGCCCGGACCTCCGCGGGGGCCGCCCGCAGCGCCGCCGACTGCTGCCCGGTGCGCTCCGCCACCGTCTCCCAGACGTGCCCGGCCGGCGGGGCCACCCACAGCCTGCGCAGGGTGCCGCTGGCCTCCAGCAGCGCCTTCGCCTCCGGCAGCGACCGCAGCGACACCTCCGGGTGCAGCCGCTCCAGCAGCAGCGCCCCGTCGTCCTCGTGATGCCGGGTGTCGAGGATCCGTACGGCTCCGAAACCGCCCCAGTGCGCCAGCGCGGCCAGTTCCCGGTCGGGCCGGGCGTGCGGGGGCGCCAGCTTCAGCGCGGCCGGGGTCCCGTCCGCGTACGTGACGAGGACCACCAGGCTGCTGCGCCCGCCCGGGGCCTGCACGCGCTGCGCGCGTACCCCGCGCCGGGACAGCGCGGCCTCGGTGAGTCGGGGCAACTGCTCCAGCCAGTCCTCGTCCTGCGCCGTTTCCGGCATCTCGCCGAGCGCCCGTACAAGCCGCTGCGGCGGTTCGAAAGCCATGCGTGCGTGGTCCCTTTCAGCTGTGCTGGGCCCGTTGCGCCTCGTCAGCGCGTTCCGCGAGCCCAGGGAAGGCTACGCCGACACCGCGCCAGCGTGCCGCGCGCACGGCCGCGGCGCTCAGCGCGTCGGCCGCCTCGCGGCGCAGCGGACCCTCCGCCGCACGCACCAGATCGGAGTACGCGCCCGCCACCCGGTCCTCGACCACCGCGGCCAGCCGCTCGGCCTCGGCCTGGGTGCGGACCTCGAACGGCAGGGCGTACGCCGCCTCCGCGGGCCGGGGCGCACCGCCTAGTTCCCGTACGGTCCGGGCGAGCGCGTCACGGCGCGCGAGGTGGGCGCCGTACGCCTCGCGGGCCTCGGTCGCGCGGGCGCCGGTGCTGCGGGCGCCGATCACTCCGTAGCCGTAGGCGGCCGCGTGCTCGGCGGCGAGTGCGGCCTGGGCGGCCTCCAGGGCCCGGCCGGCGGCGGGGGGTTCGGGCTTCACGACGTGGCTCCGGGGGTCGAGGTCAGCAGGTACGCGTGGACGGCGCCGCAGGCGGCCACCGAGGCCAGCATCCGGGCGAGCTCCCCCGGGGCCCCGGCCAGGTCCATGGTCCGGGCCTCCGACAGGCTCCGCTCGGCGTCCGCGAGGGCGGTCAGGGCGTCGGCGGGCTTCGGGGGCACCGGCTCGCCGCTCGCCGCCCCGGGCGCGGCGGCCCCCGTACCGCCCGAGCGGGACGCGGAGGGCGAGGGCGAGCCCGCAGGGGTCGGGGCCAGGGCCGCGGAGTGCGCGGCGACGGCGGCGCGCAGCGGCGCCAGCCGCGCGGCCAGGGCCGGATGGGCGGCTGCGGTGGCGTCGTAACGTTCCAGCAGGCGCGCACTGTCACGAACGGCCGTCTCCCGCATCCGCCGTTCGAGTGGAATCCCGGTTTCGCCGCCGGCCGGGTGGTCGTCGGAGCACCCCGTCAGCAGCGCGGCTCCGGCCGCGCCGGCGGCTCCGGCGAGCAGGCTCCGGCGCGAGGGTCTCGAAGGCAGAGTCCAGGGCACGGCGACGTCCTCGGTGGTGATGGCAGGGAAGGGTGTGATCACGGTACCCGGGGCCCCGTCCACAGGGCGGACGGCAACACCCTCCGACACCGGATACCCTTTGACCTGACACACGACGGAAATCACAACAGCACACGCGGCCGAGGAGTCACCCGGATGAGCACCACCCAGAGCGACAGGCTGCGCGGACTGCTGGAGCCGCTCGTCGCCGCCAAGGGCCTGGACCTCGAAGAGATCGAGATGTCGCGGGCGGGCAAGCGCCGGATGCTGCGGATCATCGTGGACTCCGACGAGGGCGTGGAGCTGGACGCGTGTGCGGAGCTGAGTCGCGAGGTCTCCGACAAGCTCGACGAAACCGATGTGATGGGTGAGGACGAGTACGTCCTCGAAGTGAGCTCGCCGGGCGCCGACCGCCCGCTGACTGAGCACCGTCACTACGTACGGGCCATCGGCCGTCTCGTGAAGTTCCAGCTGTCCGCCGAGGGTGACAAGGCTGCCGGGGAACTGGTCGCCCGCATCCTCGACGTCGACGACGAGGGCATGGACCTCGAAGTACCGGGCGTGAAGGGCCGCAAGGCGACCGCCCGCCGCATTGCTTTCACCGACATCGCCAAGGCGCGTGTCGAGATCGAGTTCAACCGCAAGGACAAGAAGGAAGAGGAGGCGTAGCCGTGGACATCGACATGAGTGCCCTGCGGGGTCTGGTCCGGGAGAAGGAGATCTCCTTCGACCTGCTCGTCGAGGCGATCGAGTCGGCCCTCCTCATCGCGTACCACCGGACCGAGGGGAGCTTCCGCCGCGCACGCGTCGTGCTGGACCGCGCCAACGGTCACGTGGTCGTGTGGGCGACGGAAGACCCGAGGGATCTCGAAGAGGGCCAGGAGCCCAAGGAGTTCGACGACACCCCGTCGGACTTCGGCCGGATCGCCGCGACGACTGCCAAGCAGGTGATCCTGCAGCGTCTGCGCGACGCCGAGGACGACCTGACCTTCGGCGAGTTCGCCGGCCGTGAGGGCGACGTCATCACCGGCGTGGTCCAGCAGGGCAAGGACCCGAAGAACGTCCTCGTCGACATCGGCAAGCTGGAGGCCATCCTGCCGGTGCAGGAGCAGGTCCCCGGTGAGGAGTACACGCACGGTCTGCGCCTGAAGGCGTACGTCGTGCGGGTGGCGAAGGGTGTCCGCGGCCCGTCCGTGACCCTCTCCCGCACCCACCCCAACCTGGTGAAGAAGCTCTTCTCGCTGGAGGTCCCGGAGATCGCCGACGGCAGCGTCGAGATCTCGGCGATCGCACGTGAGGCCGGTCACCGCACCAAGATCGCCGTGCGGTCCACCCGCTCGGGCCTGAACCCCAAGGGCGCCTGCATCGGCCCGATGGGCAGCCGGGTGCGCAACGTGATGGCCGAGCTGCACGGCGAGAAGATCGACATCGTCGACTGGTCGGACGACCCGGCGGAGATGGTCGCGAACGCGCTGTCGCCCGCCCGGGTGAGCAAGGTCGAGGTCGTCGACTGGGACTCCCGTTCCGCCCGGGTGACCGTGCCCGACTACCAGCTGTCGCTGGCCATCGGCAAGGAGGGCCAGAACGCCCGCCTTGCCGCGCGGCTCACCGGCTGGCGCATCGACATCCGTCCCGACACCGAGGCGTCCCCGGACGCGGACCGGGACCGGGGCGGGGAATAAACCGGTACCGGCCGGGGCTACCCGGACGGTAGACAAGGCGTACGGCTGCCGCCGGGCCGTGCCGTACGGCCGCTGCAGAGGCAGCGGATCAAGACAACACAACAGCCGTTCGATCTTTCGCCCGCCACTTGTCGGGGGAGAGGTCGGTGCGGGGAGGTAGACTTAGGCGTGTCTGGCCGGACGCAAGCCCGCGCATGCCCCGAACGCACCTGTGTGGGGTGTCGGGAGCGAGCGGCCAAGAGCGATCTGCTGCGGATCGTGGCGATCGAGGACGAATGCGTCCCCGATCCTCGCGGTACGCTGCCCGGCCGGGGTGCCTACGTGCACCCTGCCGTGGTCTGCCTCGACCAGGCGGTCCGCCGCCGAGCGTTCCCCCGGGCCCTTCGGTCCGCCGGAGCACTCGACACAACGGAACTGCGCAAAGTCTTGGTCATTGAGGCCGGGGCCACACCGTAAGACGTAGAACGGCACGGATACCCCGTGCGGTCAGGTACCTCGCGAGTTGGAAGTAGGTCGAGATTGCGATGAGCACTCGATGAGTACGCGATGAGTACGCCCATGAAGTAGCAACGGTCCGGCGTAACCCGGACCTAAAAGGAGCGAAGTGGCTAAGGTCCGGGTATACGAACTCGCCAAGGAGTTCGGAGTTGAGAGCAAGGTCGTCATGGCCAAGCTCCAGGAACTCGGTGAGTTCGTCCGTTCGGCGTCCTCGACGATCGAGGCGCCGGTTGTACGCAAGTTGACCGACGCACTGCAGGGCCCCGGCGGCAACGCCGGCAAGTCCGCTGCGAAGCCGGGTGCGCCCCGCAAGGCCGCACCCGCCAGGCCCGGGGCCCCGACCCCGGGTGCCGTTGCACGTCCCGCTGCGCCGAAGCCCGGCGCACCGGCCCCCAAGCCGGTCGTCGCGGAGGCTCCGGCCGCCGCAGCGCCCGCCCCGGTGACTCCGGCCGCCTCCGGCCCGCGTCCCGGCCCGAAGGCTCCGGCCGCCCCGAAGCCCGCTCCGGCGGCGCCCGTGGCGACCGAGTTCTCCGCGCCTCCGGCGGCTCCGGCCGCCCCGGCGCGCACCGAGCGTCCCGCCGCCGCGGCCCCGGGTCCCCGTCCGGCGCAGCAGCGTCCGGCTCAGGGTCAGGGTGGCCAGGCCGGCGCCCGTCCCGGCGCCCCGCGCCCGGCCGGCGCCACTCCCGGTGGCCAGGCCCCGCGCCCCCAGGGTGCGCAGGCCCCGCGTCCCCAGGGCGCCCGTCCGGCCGGTCCCCGTCCGGGCAACAACCCCTTCACCTCTGGTGGCTCCACCGGCATGGCGCGCCCGCAGGCGCCCCGTCCGGCCGGCGCTCCCCGTCCCGGTGCCCCCGGCGCCGGTGGCGGCCAGGGTGCTCCCCGCCCGCAGGGCGGCCCCGGCGGCGCTCCGCGTCCGCAGGGTCCCGGCGGCGCCCGTCCGACCCCGGGCGGCATGCCGCGCCCGCAGGCCGGCGCCCCGCGTCCGGGTGGTGCCCCCGGTGGTAACCGTCCGAACCCGGGCATGATGCCGCAGCGTCCCGCTGCCGGTGGTCCCGGTCCCCGTCCCGGTGGCGGCCCCGGTGGCCGTGGTCCCGGTGCGGGCGGTCCGCGTCCCGGTGGCGCAGGTCGTCCCGCGGGCGGCGGCTTCGCCGGCCGTCCGGCCGGTCCGGGCTCGCGTCCCGGTGGCGGTGGCGGCTTCGGCGGCCCGCGTCCCGGTGGCGGCGGCTTCGGCGGCGGTCCGGCCGGTGCCGGTGGCGGCGGTCGTCCCGGCTTCGGTGGTCGTCCCGGTGGTCCCGGTGCCCGTGGTGGCACGCAGGGTGCCTTCGGCCGTCCCGGTGGTCCGGCCCGTCGTGGTCGCAAGTCCAAGCGTCAGAGGCGCCAGGAGTACGAGGCCATGCAGGCCCCGTCCGTCGGCGGCGTGATGCTGCCGCGCGGTGGCGGCGAGACCGTGCGCCTGTCGCGCGGTGCCTCCCTCACCGACTTCGCGGAGAAGATCAACGCCAACCCGGCGTCGCTCGTCGCCGTGATGATGAACCTCGGCGAGATGGTCACTGCCACGCAGTCCGTCTCCGACGAGACGCTCGAGATGCTGGCCGGCGAGATGAACTACGTCGTCCAGATCGTCAGCCCGGAGGAAGAGGACCGCGAGCTCCTCGAGGGCTTCGACATCGAGTTCGGCGAGGACGAGGGCGGCGAGGAATACCTCATGCCGCGTCCGCCGGTCGTGACCGTCATGGGTCACGTCGACCACGGTAAGACCCGACTGCTCGACGCCATCCGCAAGACGAACGTCGTTGCGGGCGAGGCCGGTGGCATCACGCAGCACATCGGTGCGTACCAGGTCTCCACCGAGGTCAACGACGAAGAGCGTCGCATCACCTTCATCGACACCCCGGGTCACGAGGCGTTCACCGCCATGCGTGCCCGTGGTGCCAAGTCGACCGACATCGCGATCCTCGTGGTCGCGGCCAACGACGGCGTCATGCCGCAGACGATCGAGGCGCTCAACCACGCCAAGGCCGCCGGCGTCCCGATCGTCGTCGCGGTCAACAAGATCGACGTCGAAGGTGCCGACCCGGTCAAGGTGCGCGGTCAGCTCACCGAGTTCGGTCTGGTCGCCGAGGAGTACGGCGGCGACACGATGTTCGTCGACATCTCCGCCAAGCAGGGTCTGCACATCGACTCCCTGCTCGAGGCCGTCGTCCTCACCGCCGACGCCTCGCTCGACCTCCGCGCCAACCCGGAGCAGGACGCTCAGGGTATTGCGATCGAGTCCCACCTCGACCGCGGCCGCGGTGCCGTCGCCACCGTCCTCGTCCAGCGCGGTACCCTCCGCGTCGGCGACACGATGGTCGTGGGCGACGCCTACGGCCGAGTGCGCGCCATGCTCGACGACAAGGGCAACAACGTCGAGGAAGCGGGTCCGTCGACCCCCGTCCTGGTCCTGGGTCTCACCAACGTCCCCGGCGCCGGCGACAACTTCCTCGTCGTGGACGAGGACCGTACGGCCCGTCAGATCGCCGAGAAGCGTGCTGCGCGAGAGCGCAACGCCAACTTCGCCAAGCGCGTCCGTCGCGTGTCCCTCGAGGACCTCGACTCCGTGCTCAAGGCCGGTCTGGTCCAGGAACTCAACCTCATCATCAAGGGCGACGCGTCCGGTGCGGTCGAGGCTCTCGAGTCCTCGCTGCTCCAGCTCGACGTCGGTGAAGAGGTCGACATCCGGGTCCTGCACCGCGGTGTGGGTGCGGTCACCGAGTCCGACATCTCGCTGGCGATGGGCTCCGACGCCATCGTCATCGGTTACAACGTCCGTGCGGCCGGCCGTGCCGCGCAGATGGCGGACCGCGAGGGCGTCGACGTCCGCTACTACTCGGTGATCTACCAGGCCATCGAGGAGATCGAGGCGGCCCTGAAGGGTCTCCTCAAGCCGGAGTACGAAGAGGTCGAGCTCGGTACGGCGGAGGTCCGCGAGATCTTCCGCTCGTCCAAGCTGGGCAACATCGCCGGTGTCCTCATCCGGTCCGGCGAGGTCAAGCGCAACACCAAGGCGCGTCTCATCCGCGATGGCAAGGTCATCGCCGAGAACCTCACCATCTCCGGTCTGCGCCGCTTCAAGGACGACGTCACCGAGATCCGCGAAGGCTTCGAGGGCGGTATCAACCTCGGTTCCTTCAACGACATCAAGATCGACGACGTCATCGCGACGTACGAGATGCGCGAGAAGCCCCGCGCGTAAGCACGAGGCGGTTCGCACCGTGTCGTAACTCGTAACACCGGGGCCGGTCGGCGGAATATCCGTCGATCGGCCCCGGCCGTTGCGTGTACGGTTCTGGTGACCCGGCCGCGCGAGCGCCGGGTGTTCCTTCCGGGCGACGGCCCGGCAGGCCACCGAACCCGCACCGGCGGGATATCCGGAACTGCATGTACGTGGGGACTCTGTCCTTCGACCTGCTCCTCGGCGACGTCCACTCGCTGAAGGAGAAACGCTCCGTCGTCCGGCCCATCGTCGCCGAGCTCCAACGAAAGTTCCCCGTGAGCGCGGCTGAAGTGGGCGACCAGGACCTGCACCGCAGGGCCCGTATAGGGGTCGCTCTGGTGAGCGGGGACGCGGGGTTCCTCTCGGATGTACTGGACCGCTGCGAGCGGCTGGTCGCGGCGCGTCCGGAAGTGGAGCTGCTGTCCGTACGACGGCGCTTCCACGGTGATGAAGACTGATAGCAAGACATAAGAAGGAGACGGACCAGTGGCCGACAATGCGCGGGCGAAGAAGCTGGCGGACCTCATCCGGGAGGTGGTGGCGGAGAAGCTGCAGCGTGGTGTCAAGGACCCCCGCCTCGGTACGCACGTGACCATCACGGACACCCGGGTCACCGGCGACCTGCGGGAGGCCACGGTCTTCTACACGGTCTACGGGGACGATGAGGACCGTGCCAGCGCGGCAGCGGGCCTGGAGAGCGCGAAGGGCGTCCTGCGCTCCGCGGTCGGCCGGGCGGCGGGCACCAAGTTCACGCCCACCCTGACCTTCGTCGCGGACGCCCTCCCGGAGAACGCGAAGACCATCGAGGACCTCCTCGAAAAGGCGCGTACCTCCGACGCCCAGGTGCGCGAGGTGTCCTCCGGCGCCCAGTACGCCGGTGATGCCGACCCGTACAAGAAGCCGGGCGAGGACGACGACGAGGACGCAGCCGCGGAATGAGCACCAACGCAGGGAAGACGCCTGGGGGCACCTCCCGGCCGGAGGCTGGGGGAGGCCTTGTCATCGTCGACAAGCCGTCCGGCTTCACTTCGCACGACGTGGTCGCCAAGATGCGCGGGATCGCCAAGACCCGCCGCGTCGGCCACGCCGGCACGCTCGACCCGATGGCGACGGGCGTGCTGGTCCTGGGCGTCGAGAAGGCCACCAAGCTCCTCGGCCACCTCGCGCTCACGGAGAAGGAGTACCTCGGCACGATCCGACTGGGCCAGAACACCCTGACGGACGACGCCGAAGGCGAGATCACCTCCTCCACGGACGCCACCGGGGTCACCCGGGACGCCGTGGACGCGGGAGTCGCCAAGCTGTCCGGCGAGATCATGCAGGTCCCGTCCAAGGTCAGCGCCATCAAGATCAAGGGCGTGCGCTCCTACAAGCGCGCACGGGACGGCGAGGACTTCGAGATCCCGGCCCGGCCGGTGACCGTCTCCTCCTTCCAGGTGTACGACATGCGGGAGGCGGAGGCCGAGGACGGCACCAAGGTCGTCGACCTCGTCGTCTCCGTCGTCTGCTCCAGCGGTACGTACATCCGCGCCCTCGCCCGCGACCTGGGCGCCGACCTCGGCGTCGGCGGGCACCTGACCGCGCTGCGGCGCACCCGGGTGGGCCCGTACAAGCTCGACCGGGCGCGGACCCTGGACCAGCTCCAGGAGGAGCTGACCGTCATGCCCATCGGCGAGGCGGCCGCCGCGGCCTTCCCGCGCTGGGACCTGGACGCCCGGCGGGCCTCGCTGCTCGCCAACGGCGTGCGGATCGACATGCCGGAGGAGTACGAGGCCGGGCGCACGGTCGCGGTCTTCGGGCCGCAGGGGCAGCTCCTCGGGCTCGTCGAGAGCAAGAACGGGAAGGCGAAGTCCCTCGCGGTCTTCGTCTGATCGTTGACGTGGAGCGGTGAGCGCACATGGACTGCTGCTCACCGCTCCACGACCCCCCTCGGGTAGGTCTCTATCCACCCGGACGCCCGTATTCACCCGTCCGAGCAGGCGCTCGGAGTGAAGGGAGGGAGCGTAAGGGGGCGCGTTCGCCACGCGTGCTTTCCGTGCTGATCTTCACCTGCCTACCGTCGTGAACACGGGGAGTTGCGGGGGAGTGGTGCGGCCATGGCGGAGCTCGTCAAGATCTGCGATCCCACCGGGCGGGTGCGCGGCAGCGGATTCGTCGCCGACGACCGCGGCACGGTGGTCACCAGCCACGAGGCCGTCGACGGACTGACCCGGGTGCTCCTGAACGGCCCCGGGCGGACCTGGCTGGCGGAAGCGGCGGACGTGACCGCGCTGCCGGGGCTGGCGCTGGCGCTCGTACGGAGCGACGGACTCGGCATGCGGCCGCTGCCGGTCGCGATGCGCGAGGCGATCGATCCGGGGACCTACGTACGGCTGCCCGCGCGGGGCTGGCGCCAGGCGCGGGTACTGGGGGGCGCGCAGGTCACGTACCCGGCGGTGGAGCTGGCGATCGGCACGGACGGCCGGGACGCCCTGCTGCTGGGCGGGGAGGCCTGCGGGGGCCCGGTCCTCGATGCCCGGACCGGAGCGGTGCTCGCGGTCCTGGGCACCGCTCTGCAGGCGGAACACCGCTCGGCGCCCTTCGCGGTGGCCCTGCGCACCGCCGCCGCTGCCGACCCGGGCGGCCCCCTGGCCGCCCTGCTGGAGCGCAACGCCGCCACCGTGCCGGGCCACGGCCCCGACCTGAACCTCGCCGGGGCACTGGAACTCACCGTGACCACGCTGGGCACGGCCTTCCCCACTGACGCCTCCGAGCCGGTGGAACGGCCGGGTACCACTGCCGAACTGGCGGCCTTCACGGACGGCGACCGCCCGGTCCTGGGCCTGGTCGGAGAACCCGGCACGGGCCGCACCACCACACTCGCGGCCCTGGCCGTACGCCGAGCCCACGGCCCCCGCCCCGCCCCCACCCTCTGGCTCCGCGGCGCGGACCTGCACGCCGACGACACCTCCCTGTCCGACGCGGTGACGCGCGCGCTGACGAAGGCGGCCCGGATCGTAGAGGCACCCGGCCCGCGCACCGCTCCCGACCGGGACGGGTGTGTGCCGGGGCGCTCCCCGCAGGGCGTCGAACGCCATGCGGCCCGGCCCTCCGACCCCCCCGCCACGTTCGGCGCCCGAGGAGACGCCCCGGCGCGCGCCCGGCCCCGGCGGACCCACCCTGCCGGGGGTGAGCCCCGACCGAGCCGTCCCGGGCCGGTGGCGCAGTCAACCCGTGTCCGGCCCCGGCGGACCCACCCTGCCGGGGGTGAGCCCCGACCGAGCCGTCCCGGGCCGGTGGCGCAGTCAACCCGTGTCCGGCCCCGGCGGACCCACCCTGCCGGGGGTGAGCCCCGACCGAGCCGTCCCGGGCCGGTGGCGCAGTCAACCCGTGTCCGGCCCCGGCGGACCCACCCTGCCGGGGGTGAGCCCCGACCGAGCCGTCCCGGGCCGGTGGCGCAGTCAACCCGTGTCCGGCCCCGGCGGACCCACCCCGCCGGGGGTGAGCCCCGACCGAGCCGTCCCGGGCCAGTGGCGCAGTCAACCCGTGTCCGGCCCCGGCGGACCCACCCCGCCGGGGGTGAGCCCCGACCGAGCCGTCCCGGGCCAGTGGCGCAGCCAACCCGTGTCCGGCCCCGGCGGACCCACCCCGCCGGGGGTGAGCCCCGACCGAGCCGTCCCGGGCCAGTGGCGCAGCCAACCCGCGTCCGGCTCCACCCGAACCGCCCCGCCGGGGACGAGCCTCGATGCCCCGCGCCAGCGGGAGCCCCGGCACCCGTCCGCCCCCGCCGGGGAAACCGCTGCCCCGGCCGGAGCCCCCGGCATCGCGGAGCATCTCGCGCACGTGGTCGCCCGCGCCGGCCGGCCCCTGCTCGTGGTGCTCGACGCCCCCGAGGAGATGCCGCGGGAGCTCGCCCACCGGCTGGGGCCCTGGACCGAGGCCACCGCAGGGTGGCTGCGCGGGACCGGGGCCCGGCTGGTCGTCGCCGCCCGGCCCGAGTACTGGGAGCGGGCCGGCGCCCTCTACCCGCCCGGGGCACTGCACACCCCGGCCCGCCCGGCGGCTGCCGCCCGCGCTCCCGCTCGGCGACCTCACCGCCGCGGAGGCCGAGACCGTCCGGGCCCGTCTCGGCATCCCCGCCGACGCCGTCCGCGCGGCCGACGCCCGCCACCCGCTCACCCTGAGCCTGCTGGCCGGGATCCGCGCGGCCGAGGTGACCGTCGGCCGCCCCGGCCGTGACGAGGTCTTCGCCGCACACCTGGACCTGCTGTGCCTGCGCACCGCCGTCCGCGTCGCCGCGGCCTGCGCCGACGCCGGCGGAGCCGGCGTGCACGGCCCCGGGGTCCGGCGGCTCGCGGCGCGCGTGGCCGGCAGCGTGCACGAGGCCGCGCGCCGCTGCCTGGGGCCCGGACAGGGGCAGCTGGACCGGGCCTCCTTCGAGGAGCTTTTCCCCTGGCGCACCGGCTGGGCCTCCGCCGTGCTCACCGAGGGTCTGCTGGTGCCCGCCGGGACCGGCTACTGCTTCGCCCACGAGGAGCTGTCCGACTGGATCCAGGCCGTCCACCTCGACGTCCCGACGACCCTCGCCTTCCTCGTACACGGCCCCGCCGGGCCGGGGCTGCCCGTGCCCCGGCACCGGATCGGCCCCGTTCTGGAGGCCTTGCGCAGGCTGCCCGCGGAGCACCTGCGCGGCCAGCTCACCGCCTTGGTCCACCGCCTCGACCACTTCGCCGAGGAGCCGGCGCAGGCCGGCCCGGACCGCGCCTGGTGGGCCGCCCGGCTGCTGCGCGAGAGCCTGCTCCGGGCTCCCGACGCGTACCCCCACCTGCCCGTCCTGCACGCCCTCGCCGAGCACGTGGCCCGCGCGGGCCCGGGGGAGTTCGGCGGCTGGTTCTGGAACCGGCTCCGGCTGCCCGAGCCCGACCGCCTCGACCTGCTGCGCCGCCTGCTGCCCGCCGACCCCGCCGAGGCGGTCCCCGGCGACCGCTATCTCGATGCCGCGGCCCGCCGCCTGGTCCGGGACCCGCAGCGCGCGCAGCCGCTGCTCTGTGCCTGGTTCGCCGACGGCCGCCGACTGCGCGGCCGCCCCGGGGCCACCGTCGCCACTGCCGCACAGGCCCTGCTGCACACCCACCGCCGGCTCGCCGTGGACGACCTCGCCGAGGCGCTCGTCACCGCCGCGCACCCCCGCGCCGACGAACTGCTGGCCGTACTCGCCGAGGAGGAGCCGTCCGCGATGTGCCGGGCCGTGGACCGCTGGGCGCACGACGAACGGCCCGGGCGGCGGGTCGCGGCCGCCGCCTACGGGCTCGCCACCGCCCCGCACGTGCGCACCCCCGCCGACCGCGAGCTGCTGCGCCACGCCGCCCAGGCGCTGCTCGCCCGGCCCGCGGACGCGACCCTGCACGGCAGCGCCCTGGCCGTGCTGCTGCGCGACCCGCAGGTGCGCGGCCGCTACCTGCCCGAGGCCCTCGCCTGCTTCCGCGCCCCCGAGCCCGGCTCCCGGCTGCCCGCGGCGGCGCTGGTCGCGGCCCTGCCCGTACTGCCCGACCCCGACGCCGTGTTCGCCGCCCTGCGGGCCCGGGCCGACGGGGAGGTGGTGCGCGCCCTGGCCGCGCTGACCACCCCGGGGCTGGCCCGCCGCGCGGGTGACCTCGTACGGGAGCACCTCGCGCGCAAGCCCGGGGACGCACCGCACGCGGCCGTCTTCGTGGAACGGCGGCTCGAACAGGGCCCGGCCGCCGCCCCCGTGCTGCGCCCGCTGGTCCTGGACCTGCTGCGCAACGCCCCGGCGGGGGTCAGGGCGGAGCTGGCCGCCGTACTGGCCGCGCCGGGCGGGGAGTGCTCGTACCCGCTGCGCGGCGAGCTGGCCGGCGTACTGCTGCGCGAGGTGGCCGATCCGCAGGTCCTCGGCGCGTTCCTCGGGGGCCTGGCGGCCGGGACCTCCGGGCGCCCGGAGGCCCGTACGCGGGAACTGCTGCGTCGCACCGGGCGGCAGTTGCTGAGGGCTCCCGGCGGGCCGGCGGTCTTCGAGCGGCGGACGGTGGAGCTGGCCCGGGCCGAACCGGCCTTCGGGGCGCTCGTCGCCCGCTGGCTGGCGGAGGCGCGCGCGGAGGCCGCGGCCCTGCTGGGGCCGAGCGCGCGGCGGACGGTGGAGACACTCGGCAGGACGGCGCCGGACGTGACGTGAAGCGATATCCCGCGGCAGTGGTCCGACCCAGACACCGATGCGGGGCAGCGGCCACCGGCATGGCAGTCTTAGACCTGCAATCGGCAATCAGTTCAAGGACCAACCGGGTTCGGGCGAGGAGCGGTCACAGTGCAGCGCTGGCGTGGCTTGGAGGACATCCCCCAGGACTGGGGACGCAGCGTCGTCACCATCGGCTCCTACGACGGCGTGCACCGGGGACATCAGCTGATCATCGGACGGGCCGTGTCCAGGGCGCGCGCGCTCGACGTCCCGTCCGTCGTGGTCACCTTCGACCCGCACCCGAGCGAGGTCGTCCGCCCCGGCAGCCACCCGCCGATCCTGGCCCCCTACGACCGGCGTGCCGAGCTGATGGCCGGGCTGGGTGTGGACGCGCTGCTGATCCTGCCGTTCACGGCGGAGTTCTCGCAGCTGTCCCCGGCCGACTTCATCGTGAAGGTGCTCGTCGACAAGCTGCACGCGCGGGCCGTCATCGAGGGCCCGAACTTCCGCTTCGGCCACCGGGCCGCCGGGAACGTCGACTTCCTGCGCGAGCTGGGCTCCACGTACGACTACGAGGTCGAGGTCGTGGACCTGGTCGAGCGGGGCGAGGCGGGCGGTGGAGTGCCGTTCTCCTCGACGCTGGCGCGCCGGCTCGTCGCCGAGGGCGACATGGACGGCGCGGCCGAGGTCCTGGGACGCCCGCACCGGGTCGAGGGCGTGGTGGTGCGCGGTGCGCAGCGCGGGCGCGAACTCGGCTACCCGACGGCGAACGTCGAGACGGCGCCGCACACAGCGATCCCGGCGGACGGGGTCTACGCGGGCTGGCTGACGGCGGACGGCGAGCGGATGCCGGCGGCGATCTCGGTGGGGACGAACGTGCAGTTCGACGCCACCGAGCGGACCGTGGAGGCGTACGCGATCGACCGGGTCGGGCTGGACCTGTACGGGAAGCACGTGGCCGTCGACTTCCTCGCGTACGTGCGGGGGATGGCGAGGTTCGAGTCGCTGGACGGGCTGCTGGAGGCGATCGCGGACGATGTGAAGCGGGCGCGGGTGCTCACGGACACGTACGACCTGCATCGCTGACGGACGAACGGGCGAGGGCCCGTACCGCGCCGGAACCGGATCCTCCTCGATCCGGTCCGGGCGCGGTACGGGCCCTTCCTGTTGTGCCGGTCAGCCGAGGCGCGGGTCGCGCGGGGGCTGCTGGGGCTGCGGCTGCTGTTGCGGGGCCGGGGGCTGCTGCCAGGGCTGGCCGGGCTGCGGGTAGGGCTGGCCGTAGGGCTGCGGCTGCTGCGGCGCCTGAGGTGGCTGCTGGTACGGGGGCTGGCCCTGGGGCTGGCCGTACGGCTGCGGCTGTTGGGGCTGCGGCTGTTGGGGGTGGGGCTGGTGGGACTGCTGGGGCTGTTGCGGCGCTCCCCAGTGGCCCTGCGGGGCCTGCTGCTGGGCCCGCAGGAAGTCTTCCGCCACGAGCGCGGAGAGGTTGAAGTACGCCTCGCGCGTCTTGGGCCGCATCATGTCGAGATCGACCTCGGCGCCGGCCGCGAGGTGTTCGTCGAACGGCACCACGACGACACCGCGGCAGCGGGTCTCGAAGTGCTGCACGATGTCCTCGATCTTGATCATCTTGCTCGTCTCGCGGACCCCCGAGATGACGGTGAGGGAGCGGGAGACGAGGTCGGCGTACCCGTGCGCGGAGAGCCAGTCGAGGGTGGTGCTGGCGCTGCTGGCGCCGTCCACGGACGGGGTCGAGATGATGATCAGCTGATCGGCCAGATCCAGGACTCCGCGCATGGCGGAGTAGAGGAGGCCGGTGCCCGAGTCGGTGAGGATGATCGGGTACTGGCGGCCCAGCGTCTCTATGACGCGGCGGTAGTCCTCGTCGTTGAAGGTCGTGGAGACGGCCGGGTCCACGTCGTTGGCGATGATCTCCAGACCGGAGGGCGCCTGCGAGGTGAACCGGCGGATGTCCATGTACGAGTTCAGGTACGGGATCGCCTGGACCAGGTCGCGGATGGTGGCACCGGTCTCGCGGCGCACGCGGCGGCCGAGGGTACCGGCGTCGGGGTTCGCGTCGATGGCCAGGATCTTGTCCTGGCGCTCAGTGGCGAGGGTGGCGCCGAGCGCGGTGGTGGTCGTGGTCTTGCCGACGCCGCCCTTGAGGCTGATGACGGCGATGCGGTAGCAGGACATGACCGGGGTGCGGATCAGCTCCAGCTTGCGCTGGCGCTCCGCCTCGGCCGCCTTGCCGCCGAAGCGGAAGCGGCCGCCGACGCCGTTGTTGTTGTTCTTGGGCTTCTGCTTGTTGCGCAGCAGGCGGTCGGAGGACAGCTCGACCGCGGCGGTGTAGCCGAGCGGCGCCCCGCCGCCGGTCGGGCCGGCGGAGTAGCGCGGGTCGTGCGGCTGGGGCTGCGGCGGCTGTTGCTGCTGCCCCGGTCCCACGGGCCACTGCCCGGCGGAGCGGGGGTCGTACGACTGCGGCTGCGGCTGCTGAAGCTGCTGCTGTGGGGCGGGTGCCGGCGGCGGGAACGGATAGGCATCCTGCGTCGCGAACGCGGGCGGCAGCGAAGGCAGTTCACCACCGGGTCCCCCGAACGGGGTCTCCCCGCCGGCCTGCGCCTGCGCCTGCTCGGCGGGAGGCAGCACGGACACCCCGTCGGCGGGGGTGTCCTGCGGACCGGCCCAGCCGCCGGAGGAAGCCTGCACTGCGGGGACCGCGTCGGCGACGGGCTCGTCGGCGACCGGAGCCGGGGGCTCGACCCGGGCCGGCTCCAGGGCGGGAGCGGTGAACGGCGCCGGGGCGTCGAGCGCGGGCCGAGCGTCCTCGACCGGGGCCGGGTAAGCCGGGAGGGCGTCCGCCGGAGCCGGAGCCTCGATCGCTGCCGGGCCCGGGGCGTAAGGCGCGTAGGACGGAGCCGGTTCGTCGGGAGCGCCGAACGGCGCGACGGGGGCCGGGGCGTCGGGAGCGGGCAGCCCGTTCTCCACCGGCGCCGAGTACGAGGGCGCCGGGGCCGGATACGCCGGGGCGGCGTCGGCCGGAGCCGCAACAGGCGCCTCGAGCGAGGCCGCGGCCGGGTAGGCAGCGGGGAGGGCGTCCGCCGGAACCGGAGCCTCGACAGGGGCCGGGTCCAGGGCAGGAGCCGTGTACGGCGGAAACGGAGCAGGCGCCTCGACCGGGGCCGGGGCCGGATACGCGGGGATGTCGTAGGCCCGAGCTGGAGCCGGAGCCGGAGCATCGAGCGGCGCCGGCGCCGGGTTCGGCGGGGCGACGTCGGCCGGAGCCGGAGCGGGTGCCTCGAGCGGCGTCGGGGCCGGGAGCGGCGACTCGGCCGGTGTGGGCGCCGGGAACGGGACGGGCAGGCCCGCGCCGTCGGACGGGGTCCGCTGGGCCGGCGGAGCCATCCGCATCGTCGAGGGCGGCTCCACGTCCGTCGGGCGGTGCGGTTCGAAGCCGCTGCCCCCGGGGAGCCCCGGAACCTGCGCGGCCGGGGCCGCGCCCTGCGTGTACCAGGCCGGCGGGGTGTAGTCGATGGTGAACTCGCCCGTCAGCTCGGGCTCCGCGTCGGACTGATCGTCCGTCGGGACGTCCCACGTCCCGCCGCGCCTCTCGTTCCGATCGCCGCTCACTGGTCCTCCTGGTCTGTTGAACACCGGTCCGGCGTCCACCTCGCCGCGCCCGGACCCAGCCTAATCGCGCCCCGACATCACTGTCCGCCCCCCTCAGGGGCCCGTGGTCAGTCGATGCGCCGGGCTCCGCCCAGCAGGCCCGTCTCGGCTTCCGTCCCCTGGGTCATCACGAACTGCCGGTCCCGTGGCGTGCACCACAGCGTCACTCCGTCACCCAGCGTCGGCAGGGAAGCCACCGCCTGCCGGGGCAGCTGCATCAGGCGGCCGATCTGCTCCGCCTCGTCCGGGGACACCCGCTGCACGCCCACCAGCGACGCCTGCTGCAGCAACCGCGGCGCCGTCGGGCTCAGATACGGCAGCAGGGTCAGCACCGACTGCCACGGCCCGGCCACCACGCGCCCGCGCGGCGGCCGCATCCCGCAGTCGCGGACCACCAGCACCGGGCTGCCCGCCGAGGCACCCTGCGGCGGGACCCGGCCCACCTCGTGCAGGGTCACGCACTGCTGCCCGCCGCCCGCCGCCTGGGCCAGACCGGACCACACCTGGCCGCGCCCGGTCTCCACGGCCACCCGCGCACCCGTGGCCGCCGCGCGCAGCGCCAGCACCTGCGCCGTCCACAGACCGCCGATCAGCGTCACCTCGTACGGGGTGGGCCGGTTGATGCCGAGCACCGCAGGCCTCCCCTCGGCGTCCACGCCGATGACGACCCCGTCGTCCCCGACGGGCAGCGCCAGCGCGTCCAGGTCCGCCGCGGGCACCACGTGCCGTTCCCGTCGCGGGCCGACCAGCCCGAAACCGCCCCTCATCGCGCCCCTCCCAGCGGCAGCGAAGCCAGCAGCCCCGGCACCTGTTCACGGTCGAGCCGGACCAGCCCGGCCTTCACGCCCCGCGCCGTCCTCTCCAACTCCCGGCGGGCCGCAACGAGTTCCTCATCGCTGCGCCCGGTCACCCGTACGTGTCCGGTCAGGGTCACGCCCTGTCGCTCCGCCGGGGCCATCGTCAGGCTGAAGTTCGTGGCGAGCGCGGGCAGCGAGGTCAGCAGCGCCACGAACTGCGGCAGCGCCGCCGCTCCCGCGCCGCCCAGCTGCGGCCAGCGGCCTATCCAGTACGTCGTGTGCCGCCGGTCGTCGCAGCGCCAGGTCCGCGGGGTCTCCTCCGTGCGCCGCCCGGTACTGGCCGACCGCCCGGCCTGGGTGATCGCCATCGGGTTCGCGCACGAGGACGTGGCCAGCGCCGCCGTCAGCTCCTGCTCGGTCAGCACGGTGGCCGTGAACCCGGCCCCGGCCAGCCGGCTCGCCAACTGGTCGGCCGCGCGCACCACGCACCGCTGCGCCCCCGACAGCCCGCCGCCGCGCGCGGTGACGGCCTCGGGGCACAGCTCCGGGTCGAGCTTGAGGGCGATCCAGGTCAGCCGCACCGCCGGAGTCCCGGTCCGGGCCTGCAGCGGCGCGTAGTTGCGGGTGGCCATCGACTGGGCCGGCAGGTGCGGGGCCGGCGCCGGCTGGGTGTGCTGCACCAACTGCGCGGACTCCAGCCGGATGCCGTCCACTTCGAGGATGTCCCGTACGAGGCCGAGCGGCAGCGGCCGAGCCGCCCGGTCGGGCCGCAGCGCGGTGGCGTCCGTGTCGACCTGGACGACCGCGGTCAGGAAGGTCCCGTCGCCGATCATCCCGACCGGACGCCGCTCCCGGGCGCTGAACGTGAGCGTGCGCAGCGCCGGATCGGCCTCGACCAGCGGGGCCAGCCCGGGCTCGGTGCCCGCGGGCACGACGAGGGACGCGGCACGGCCGCGCCGCGCCCGCAGGGCGAGCGCGCTGCCGATCCATTCCGGCAGGGAGCGCTGGTGGCGGCGTACGACCGCGAGCACCACCAGCACGAGCGCCAGTACGCCGACGGGCACCAGCAGGAGCGGTTCGACCACCCAGGCCACCAGCAGCGCGGCCGCGGCGACTTGGAGCAGTACGAGCTGTTGCAGTCGGAACGGTCCGAAGCGGCCGGGGCTCGACTTCGGATGCGGCGTCACCCCGCCACGGGCGGGTGCGGGCGCGGGTGCGCCGGTCTGCGGCTCCGTCGCGGTTGCCATCACTCGCGCACTTCCCCTCTCTTCCCCAGCCACGCTGGGTGGTGCCCCCAGGGCCAGAACCCATGAGTCCGGCGCTGCGCGACACTTGCCGCACGACCCCGGAATCTCCCCAATCCACCTCAACAAGCCCTGATTACCCCGGTGCGGGAGGCACTGAGCGGCTGCCTCACCCTACCCGGCCCGTGCATACCGTCCGTCAAGAGGCATAGTAGGTGCCCGGTCCGACAATCGAGGCCCGGGGACCGTACTCACCGGCCGGGCCGTGCGGGGAGAAACAGGCGGTCATGGCATCACGACGTGATGAGCTCAACGCGTACACCTTTGCGAAGCGGCGCACGGTGGCCGCGTTCCTCCAGCCATCCGCCACGGGCACCGAGGAGGGCGCGCCGCGCCCGCTGCGCGCGGTCCTGCCGGGCCTGATCGTCGGCGCGCTCGTGCTCGCCGGGTTCGGCGCCTGGGGCATGTTCAAGCCGACCGCCCCCAAGGGCTGGGCGGAGCCCGGGACCAGGGTCATCGTCGGCAAGGACTCGACGACCCGGTACGTGGTCCTGACCACGAAGGTCAACGGCAAGGACCAGACGCGGCTGCACCCGGTGCTGAACCTCGCTTCCGCCCGACTCCTGCTGGATCCGCAGAAGTTCAAGGTGATCCAGGTCGAGGACAAGGTCCTCGACGCGGGCAAGCCGCCGCGCGGCCCCATCATCGGCATCCCGTACGCCCCCGACCGGCTCCCCTCCAAGGAGGACGCCGGCAAGGCCAAGCGCTGGGCCGTCTGCCAGCAGCCGGGCGGCAACGGCCGCGGCGTGCAGACCGCCACCTTCGTCCTCGCCGACCGCGAGGCGGCCAAGACGGACGACGCCCGCAGGCTCACCGAGACCCAGTCGCTGTACGTGCAGAGCACCGGTCCGGGCAAGGAGCGCTACCTGGTCGACTGGACCGGGGCGAAGTACAAGTTCCCGGAGGGCACGCCCGCCGCCGGGACCATGACCAACGCCCTGGTCGGCACCGGCGCCACCCCGCAGCAGGTCACCCCGGAATGGCTGGGGACCCTCAACTCCGGCGACGACCTGGCCTTCCCGCCGATCCCCGGCAAGGCCGGCGCCAACGCCGACGTCAAGGGCCTGGTCACCGCCGACAACAAGGTCGGCATGGTGCTCAAGGCCCAGACCGGCTCCGGCGCACAGCACTACGTGGTGCTGCCGGGGAAGGTCGCACCGGTCTCCGACTTCGTGGCCTGGCTGCTGATCTCGGCACCCGCGACCGACGGACTCAACATGCACGGCAAGGCCCGCGAGGTCGACCTCCAGTCACTCAACCCGGACGCCGCCCCGTTCGCCGGCGACGTCAAGTGGCCGCAGGAGAAGTCCGACCGGATCAACCAGACGGCGCCGGCCGCCGGCAACCAGACGGGCGGCTCCAACAACCGCGACACCGTCTGCAACGTCCTGCGCTCGGTCGACGGCCAGGGCAACCAGACCCTGAGCACCTGGGCGGGCACCGGCTTCCCCATCGACATCACCGCCAGCGGCACCAGCGCGTACGTCACCCCGGGCTCGGGGCTGCTCTACACGCAGGTCCAGGGCAAGCAGACCACGGCCGGCGGCTCCCTCTTCCTGGTCACCGACACCGGCCTGCGGTACGCCGTCCAGGCCAACGGCGACAGCGACGCCGAGAAGTCGAAGATCGGCGCGCCCGACCCGCAGGCGAAGGGGGGTGCCGACGGCCGCCCCGAGGCCAGCCAGGCGCAGGTCCGGCTCGGCTACGGAAGCATCACCCCGGCCATGGTGCCCATCGCCTGGTCGGAGTTCCTCTCCAAGGGCCCGCGCCTGGACACCAACTCCGCCCGTCAGCCCCAGGGTTCGTGAGGAAGCCGCCGATGCCCCAGCCCCAGACGCCCCGGACCGTGCTCCTCGCCGCCGCCTTCGCCCTCACCCTGGTCTCCGGCGGCGCGGGCGCGGCCGCCGCGGCCGAAGCACCCGCGCCGCAGGCCCCGCCCGCCCCGTACGCCCTGCGCCCGGACGGCGCGGGGGAGTGCACCTTCCCCATGAAGAAGCAGATCGCGGACCGCCCCTGGGCCCTGCAGCGGCTGCTGCTCGACGAGCTCTGGGCCCAGACCAAGGGCAAGGACAAGAACGGCGCCAGCGTCCGCGTCGCCGTCATCGACACCGGCGTGGACCGGGTGAACCCGCAGCTCAGCGGCGCCCTCGACACGGGCGCCGGCAAGGACTTCGTCGATCCCAAGGGCGGTGACGGCACGAGCGACACCGTCGGCCACGGCACGAAGGTCGCCGGGCTGATCGCGGCCCGCCCCCAGGAGGGCACCGGTTTCGTCGGCCTGGCCCCGGACGCCACGATCATTCCGATCCGGCAGAACGACGGGCAGGGCAAGGGCAACGCCCTGTCCCTGAGCCAGGCGATCGACCACGCGGTGGCCAAGGGCGCCCACGTGATCAACATCTCCCAGGACACCGACGCACAGCTGTCCGCGGACTCAGAGCTCGGCAAATCGGTCCAGAAGGCGGTCGCCGCCAACGTCGTGGTCGTGGCCTCGGCCGGCAACGACGGCATGAGCGGCGAGAAGCGCAAGACCTACCCGGCGGCCTTCCCCGGAGTGCTCGCCGTCGGTGCCTCGGACCGCAACAACGAGCGCGCCCCGTTCTCCCAGCCCGGCGACTTCATCGGGGTGGCGGCGCCCGGCGTCGACATGGTGTCCACCGTCCCGGGCTTCGGCCAGTGCATCGACAACGGCACCAGCTTCTCCGCCCCGTACGTCGCCGGGGTCGCCGCCCTGCTGCGCGCCGAGCACGGGGACTGGTCCGCGGAGCAGATCGTCTGGCAGATCCAGAACACCGCCGAGCGCTCGGTCAACGGCCGCGACGACTACGTCGGTTGGGGCATCGTCGACCCGGTGCGCGCGCTCAGCCAGGACCAGGAGGCACCCAAGGCCCCGGTCCCGGACCCCGGCCCGCCCCCGGCGACGGCCCCCGAGGCGGCGGCGCTCCAGCTCACCGAGACGGCCCAGGAGCGTGAGGAGCGGTTCGGCACGTACGCTCTCGGCATCGGCGCCGTCCTCATCGCCGTCATCGCGGGGACCGCGACGGTCATCCGGGATGCACGCGGCCGCCGACGCCGTTTGCAGTGAACGGTCACAGTTCATCAACGGAAGCGGCCTACCGGTGTTGGGACTGGGCGCCGAACTGGCTAGAGTGACACCAGGCTTCACGAGTGTGATCGGGGGATCGCGTGGAGCGGAGGGGGACGCCCGAGGGCGCGTGGCTCAAGACCGCGCCGGGGCCGTGTTCGCTCCGCCACGCAATCCGCCGGTTCCGCCGGCGAATTGAGAAGTGAGGAGCTTCGTATGAGCACGAACACTTTCGGACTTGCAGACACTCCGGTTGTCAAGGCGAAGACCAAGATCGAAGAGACGGCCACTGCCGTCTCCAGGCAGGCCCGCGAGATGGCCGACATCCTCGAAACTGTGAGTGCCGGCTGGACCGGTGTCGGTGCCGACGGGTTCAAGCGAGCCCAGGTGTTGCTGAACGCTGACCACGACGAGATCCGTCGTCTGCTCCGCGTCCTGCACAACGCGGTGTCCCAGACCAAGAACCTGACCAACGCCCAGGACGACGAGGTGCAAGCGGCGTTCAGGCAGGGGATCCAGGCTCACGGTACAAGCAGCTCCGGCCTCAACAGCCTCTGACCCACGTCGTTTTCAGGTAACCCGCTCAGCGAGAAGGAGAAGCACATGGCTGCCGACGACGGCCACACTAAGGTCCGGTATGACAGCGTCCAGCAGATGGCCAACCGCCTCCGCCAGGTCTCGAAGCACATCATCGAGGACCTGGACGCGATGGAGCGGGCAGTGGCGGTCGTCACGGACACCTGGGACGGCGAGGCGCACGGCCAGTACGTCGATCTCCAGAAGAAGTACCGTGACAAGGCCGACCACATGAAGAACATGCTGGAGAAGGTCGCCCAGCTCATCGAGCGCGGCAAGGACGACTACCGCGCCACCGACAAGCGGGCGTCGAGCCTGTTCACCGAGGCCTTCTGAGCCCGGTCGCCGACAGGTCCGCACACGCCGAAGGGGCGCGCCCACACCGGGCGCGCCCCTTCGGCGTTGTCCTGCGGTCCTATCAGGGACGGTGCCGGTCGAGGTCGAACTCGCCGTCCCTGGCCCCGAGTACGAACGCCTCCCACTCGGCGGCGGTGTAGCGCAGCACCGTGTCCCGGTCCAGCGAGGACCGCATGGCGACCGCTCCCTCGGGAAGCCGGGCGATCTCGACCCGCTCCTCGTCCGGGCTGGTGCCGGGCGGCCCTTCCCACTCCACACCGCTGATGTCCAGTGCGTACAGCTCGTCCTTCTCCTGCTGGGTGCCCATAGGAGGCCTTTCCCTCGGTGGCGCGGTCTTCACCGCCGATTATCGGGGCTGCGCCGCCGGCCGGGATAAGTTTCCACCCGATCCTTCCCGGTGGCCGGCCCCTGACAGGTGTCCGGCCACCGGGAAGGTGATCACATGTGGCCCGGCATCCGGCCGAGCTGGACCAGCGAGGTCCCCCGCTTGCGCGAGGCGAAGTAGGCCCGGCCCGGCGGCATCGGACGCGACCGGACATTGCCGACCAGGTCGCCCTCGGACGGGTCGCCGGACAGCACGAGGCCCTGCGCGCCCAGCTCCTTGATCCGCTGCATGAACGGCTCGTACAGCGAGCGCGAGGCACCCGCCGAGTTGCGCGCGATGATGAAGCGGACACCCGTGTCGCGGGCGAAGGGCAGGAACTCCACCAGCGGCGCCAGCGGATTGCCCTGGCTGGTGGAGACCAGGTCGTAGTCGTCGATGACGATGAACACGTCCGGGCCCGTCCACCAGCTGCGGTCGCGCAGCTGCTGCGGGGTGACGTCGGTCGGCGGCTGCCGACGCGAGAACACCCCGCCCAGCGCCTCCATGTGCATCTGCAGCGAGCTCGCCATCGGCGCGTACTCCAGCAGGTGCTCCTCCGGCAGCGCCCCGAGCAGGCTGCGCCGGTAGTCGCCCACGACCAGCCGCGCCTGGTCCGGCGTGTAGCGCTCGGCGATCTGCTTCGCGATGAGCCGCAGCAGGTTCGTCTTGCCCGATTCGCTCTCGCCGAACACGAGGAGGAAGGGGTCGGACTCGAAGTCGACGAAGACCGGCTCCAGGTCGTTCTCGTCGATGCCGATCGCGATCCCGCGGCCGGGGAACTCCCCGCCCTTGGGCAGCTGGTCCGAGTGGAGCAGCCGCGGCAGCAGCCGTACGCCGGGAGCCGACTGGCCCGACCAGTTCTGCTTCACCGCTTCCACGAAGGCCGTCGTGGCCTCCGAGAGGTCCCCGGCCTCGTGCGAGCCGTCGATCCGCGGGAGCGCGCCCAGGAAGTGCAGCTTCTCCGCCACCTGGCCGCGGCCCGGCATCCCCGTGGGGACGTTCGCCGCGACCTTGCGGTCGAACTCGGAGTCCATCGTGTCACCGAGGCGCAGCTCCAGCCGGCTGAGCATCTGGTCCTTGAGCGCGGCCCGCACCTCCATGTACCGCGCCGCGGTGATCACCACGTGGATGCCGTAGCCCAGACCGCGGGACGCGATGTCCGTGACGATCTGCTCCAGGCCGTCGTACTCGCCCCGGAAGTTGCCCCAGCCGTCGACGACCAGGAACACGTCGCCCCACGGCTCGTGGGGCAGGTCGCCGGCCGCCCGGCGGCGCCGGTAGGTGCCGATCGAGTCGATGTTGTTCGCGCGGAAGAACTCCTCCCGGCGGTTGAGGATGCCCCCGACCTCCGCGACCGTACGCCGTACCCGCTCCGGGTCCAGGCGCGAGGCGATCCCGCCCACGTGCGGCAGCTCGGCCACCGCCGACAGGCTGCCGCCACCGAAGTCCAGCCCGTAGAACTGCACTTCGCGCGGTGTGTGGGTGAGTGCGAAGGAAGCGATCAGCGTCCGCATCAGCGTCGACTTGCCCGACTGCGGACCGCCGACGACCATCATGTGGCCCGCCGCACCCGAGAAGTCCCGGTACAGCACCTCGCGCCGCTGCTCGAAGGGCTTGTCGATGAGGCCGAGCGGCACCACGAGCCCGCCGGGCCGCGTGTACCCGTCCGCGTGCAGCCCGCGCTCCGCGCTCGGCGCCAGCGCCGGCAGCAACTGGTCCAGCGGCGGGGCCTGGTCGAGCGGCGGCAGCCACACCTGGTGCGCCGGCACCCCCTGCCCCTCCAGCCGGCTCACGATCACGTCGAGCACCGTGTCCGCGAGCGCGTCGTCCTCCCGCGGCGTCTGCGCCGCCAGGTACGCCGGGTCCGGAGCCGCGTACACCACCGGCACCGGAGCCGCCGTGAACAGCGCGGGCCGCCGCTCCACCGGGAACAGCCCCACCGACAGGTCCGGCCCGCCCGAGCGGTAGGTGCCCGACACGTACGCCGCCTTGAAGCGGGTCATCTCGTCCGTACCGAACTTCAGGTAGCCCGAACCGGGCACCGACGGCAGGTGGTAGGCGTCCGGCACGCCGATCGCCGTCCGCGACTCCGCCGCAGAGAAGGTCCGCAGGCCGATCCGGTACGACAGGTACGTGTCGAGGCCGCGCAGCTTGCCCTCCTCCAGGCGCTGCGAGGCCAGCAGCAGGTGCACGCCCAGCGACCGGCCGATGCGGCCGATCTGGATGAACATGTCGATGAAGTCCGGCTTCGCCGTCAGCAGCTCGCTGAACTCGTCGATGACCAGCACCAGCGAGGCCAGCGGCTCCAGCGGGGCGCCCGCCGCGCGGGCCTTCTCGTAGTCGTGGATGTTGGCGTAGTTGCCCGCCGAGCGCAGCAGCTCCTGACGGCGCTGCAGCTCACCGCGGATCGAGTCGCCCATGCGGTCCACGAGCGTGAGGTCGTCGGCCAGGTTGGTGATGACGGCCGCGACGTGCGGCATCTGCCCCATGCCGGTGAAGGTCGCACCGCCCTTGAAGTCGGCGAGCACGAAGTTCAGCGTCTCCGAGGTGTGCGTGACCGCGAGACCCAGCACCAGCGTGCGCAGCAGTTCCGACTTGCCCGAACCGGTCGCGCCCACGCACAGACCGTGCGGGCCCATGCCCTCCTGCGCGGCCTCCTTCAGGTCCAGCATGACCGGGGCGCCGTCCTCGCCGACACCGATCGGCACGCGCAGCCGCTCACCGGCCGACCTCGGCCGCCAGGTCCGCGCCACGTCCACCGCGGCCGCGTCGCCCAGGTTCAGCAGGTCCGTGAAGTCGAGGTTGGCGAGCAGCGGCTCGTCGTCGTCCCCGCCGCCCGTGCGCATCGGCGCCAACTGCCGGGCCAGCGCCTCCGCCGCGGGCAGCGACAGGGTGTCCGGGACGCCCTCGTACGCGACCCCGCCGCCCGACTCCAGGCGCAGCCGGCCCGGCCGCACCACGACCGACAGCCCGCCGCGCGGCTCGTCCAGCTCGCCCGCGACCACCTCGACGATGGTGACGCCCTGCAGCCCCTCGGCCGCCGCGAACACCGAGTCGGGCGGCACCATGCCGCCGTCCAGCACGACCACCAGGTGCGGCTGGTCCAGGACCGGGGAAACGTCCCGGCTGAACCGCGGACGGCCCTCCAGCCGGGATCCCAGCAGCCCCTCCAGCTCGGCGAGGTCGTCGCCGAACAGCCGCTTCGTTCCGGCCCCGTCGACCTGGCCCGGGACCTGCGTGTGCGGCAGCCACTTCGTCCAGTCCCACGAGGGCACCGCACCCGGCGCGGCCACCACGGCCACCATCAGGTCCTCGGGGGAGTGCAGCGTCGCCAGCTGCGCGACCATCGCCCGCGCCGTACTGCGCGCGGAGTCCGGCTCCCCGGAGACCGTCACGTGGTAGAACGCCCGGATCGACAGCGCCACCGGCAGCCCGTCCAGCGACGAGTGCACCTTGAGGAAGCGCTGCATCGCGCCCGCGGTCAGCGGCTCCAGCTCGTCCACCGGCGCCGTCTCCGGCGCCACCAGCGTGGTCGCCAGCCGCTGCGCGCCCAGCCCGAGCCGGGCCTGCCCGAAGTCCTGGTCGCCGACCCGCCGCTCCCACAGCCGCGAACCCTCCGCCACCACCGACCACAACTGCTCCGGGGCCGGGTGCAGATAGAGCTGCGCGTCGCGCTGCGCCCGCGCGGTCCTGCGTACCTGACGGCGCGTCTGCGCAAGGTATTTGAGGTAGTCCCGGCGCACATCGGCCATTTGCCCCTGCGTACCGCGCCGGTGGCGCATCAGCTGGGCGATGACCATGCCGACGGTCGACACGAGCATCAGCACACCCATGATGCGCATGAACGGTGCCGCGCCCGGCATGAAGAAGAAGACGACGGAAGAGCCCATGCCGAGCATCGGCAGGAGCTGCATCAGCATGCCTTCCTGCTGCCCGCGCGGAAGTTCGGGCGGAGCTTCCAGCCTCAGCTCGTCCGAGGGAACCTCGGGCGGCAGGGACCGCGGCGGGCGTTTGACGACGATCTGGCTCACCGGAGCATCAATCCCTCGAAAACGGACGGGACGTCATAACCGGCGCCCCCAAGTCCCGGGCGCGAAGGGGGTTCCCCCACGCGACGGTGATCCTACTTGCCGACAGTAGGGCAGACGCCCGGTAGGGTGGCGCGCGCAGCATGCGCATCCGCGAATCGTCCGCCGGTGCGGGCACCAACCAGGGGGGTCACACAGGTGAGTACGGCCGCAACGACGGGGTTCTGCAGGGTCACCGTCGTGGCTCCTGACAGCCGGATCGACGTCGCCCTCCCCGAGGACATCGCCGTCGCCGACGTCTATCCCGAGCTGCTTCGCCTCACCGGACAGACCCAGCCCGTGGGCGCCCCGACCGGCTTCCACCTCGTACGCCGCTCCGGCACCGTCCTCGACGGAGCCCGCACCCTCGCCGCCCAGCAGATCCTCGACGGCGAGGTGCTGAGCCTGCGCCCCTTCGCCGAGTCCCTGCCGCCCGCGGTGTTCGACGACGTGTCCGACGCCGTCGCCTCCGCCGTCGTCCGCGACCGGCACCGCTGGAGCGACGACATGCTGCGCGGCGCGGGCCTGGCCGGCGCCGCCCTGCTGCTCGTCATGCTCGGCTTCGTCCTCTGGTACGCGGACCCGGTCCGCCACGACATGCACGGGCTGCCCGGGATCATCGCCGGGGCCGTCGGCGTCCTGCTCACCGCCGTGGCCGGGGTCCGGGCCCGCGTCTACCGCGACCGCCTCTCCGCCGTGGCCCTCGGCCTCGGAGCCCTCCCGCACCTGCTGATCGCCGGCTCCGGGATCACCGCCCCCGCCGTCGGCGAGGGCCCCGGCCGGCTCCAGTTCCTGCTCGGCTGCGTCTGCGTCCTGGTCGCCTCCGTCGCGCTGGTCGCGCTCACCCCCAGTGGCGACGCCCCCTTCGTCGCGGCCACCTTCGTCGCCGCCACCGGAACGCTCGCCACCTTCGTCGCCATCGCCACCGAGGCGTCCGCGACCCACACCGCCGCCGCCTGCGCCCCCGTCGCCATCGGGCTCGTCGCCTTCCTCCCGGGCCTCTCCGCCCGCTTCGCCCGGCTGCCGATCGGCTACGCCGCCCCGCAGAGCGCCACGGATGAGTACACCGACTATGCGGAGACCCCGGACCGCTACGAGACCGAGCCGTACGGTGACCAGTCCGGCTCCGACCAGCACGAGGCGGCCGGCACCCCGCTCGACGCCGAGGCGATCGCCGCCCAGGCCCGCCGCGGCCACGAGATGCTCCTCGGCCTGGTCGGCGGCTGCGCCGCCGTCGCCGTCGCGTCCGCCGCCGTCCTCGGCTTCTCCGACAACACCTGGGGCCGCCTGCTGGCCCTCGCCACCGGCCTCGCCATGCTGCTGCGCGCCCGCCTCTTCCGCTACACCTCCCAGGTGGTGTGCGCCCTCGCCGCCGGTCTCGCCGCCATCGCCCTGCTGATCCTGGGCATGGCCCTGCACCCGCCGGTCGACCTGATCGAGGCCCTGGTCCTCGAGCAGGACCGCAGTGGCCTGGACCTCCGTACGATCTGGCTGACCGCCGCCGTCGCGGCCGGCGCGGCCCTCCTCGCGGGAATTGCGCTTGTCATCCCGAGCAAGGGTCTGTCACCCTTCTGGGGAAGGCTGCTCGACCTCACCGAGGCGGCGGTCCTGCTCAGCCTGGTCCCCCTGACCCTGGCCGTGCTGGACGTTTACTCCCGGGCCCGCGCTCTCACCAGCTGAGACGCCGCGTCCCGGCAGCCTGGTACGCTGTGTGACGGCCGTTTGTGTACGCGTCCCCCGGATTCCTTCCCAAGGGTCTGTGGACTGCGCTCAGCGGACCCCGCCTCCCGAGTTACGGAAGCTCCCCAGAGACTCAGACCTGGGGCACTCGGTGGCAACGAAGACCTAAAACGAGGAGTACGCGTGCCGCTCGACGCCGCTACGAAGAAGCAGATCATCACCGAGTTCGGTGCCAAGGAGGGCGACACCGGCTCCCCCGAGGTCCAGGTTGCGATGCTCTCCCGCCGCATCTCGGACCTGACCGAGCACCTCAAGACGCACAAGCACGACCACCACTCCCGTCGTGGTCTGCTGATCCTGGTCGGCCAGCGTCGCCGCCTGCTGCAGTACCTGGCCAAGAAGGACATCCAGCGCTTCCGTACGCTGGTCGAGCGCCTCGGCATCCGCCGCGGTGCGGCCGGCGCCAAGTAACACGCCGTGAAGGGAGCGGTTCCCACATCAGGGGGCCGCTCCCTTTGCTGTACGTGCGCACCGGACCGGACCCTTTGTAGTCTGGAACGGACGCACGTGCGCGTCTGAGGAAGACGCGCACAACTGAAGAGGAGGAGCGCCCTCCCACGCCGCCGGTCCTCGGTAGTGGCACCCGGAATGCCCCAGGGGGGCAACGAACCGGATGCTTCGATCGAAGACCGGCCCGCACGCCAGGAGCGCTTCTCCGCAACCGTCCACCGCCACACGGGCGGCGGACGGAGACGACGAAAATGGAGAAAACGCTAGTGGAGAACGAGACCCACTACGCCGAGGCCGTCATTGACAACGGTTCCTTCGGCACCCGCACCATCCGCTTCGAGACGGGCCGTCTGGCCCGCCAGGCCGCCGGCTCCGCCGTTGCCTACCTGGACGACGACACGATGGTGCTGTCCGCCACCACCGCGTCGAAGAAGCCCAAGGACCAGCTCGACTTCTTCCCCCTGACGGTGGACGTCGAGGAGCGGCAGTACGCGGCCGGCAAGATCCCCGGCTCCTTCTTCCGTCGTGAGGGCCGGCCCTCCGAGGACGCGATCCTCACCTGCCGCCTGATCGACCGCCCGCTGCGCCCGTCCTTCAAGAAGGGCCTGCGCAACGAGATCCAGGTCGTCGCGACGATCATGGCGCTCAACCCCGACCACCTGTACGACGTCGTGGCGATCAACGCTGCCTCCGCGTCCACCCAGCTGGCCGGCCTGCCCTTCTCCGGCCCGATCGGCGGCGTCCGCGTCGCGCTGATCCGCGGCCAGTGGGTGGCCTTCCCGACGCACACCGAGCTCGAGGACGCCGTCTTCGACATGGTCGTCGCGGGCCGCGTCCTGGAGGACGGCGACGTCGCGATCATGATGGTCGAGGCCGAGGCCACCGAGAAGACCATCGCCCTGGTCAAGGGCGGCGCCCAGGCGCCGACCGAGGAGATCGTGGCCTCCGGCCTCGACGCCGCGAAGCCCTTCATCAAGGTCCTCTGCAAGGCCCAGGCCGACCTGGCCGCCAAGGCCGCGAAGCCCGAGGGCGAGTTCCCGGTCTTCCTGGACTACCAGGACGACGTGTACGAGGCCCTCGCGGCCGCCGTCAAGGGTGACCTCTCCCAGGCGCTGACCATCGCGGGCAAGCAGGACCGCGAGGCCGAGCTGGACCGCGTCAAGGAGATCGCCGCCGAGAAGCTCCTCCCGGCCTTCGAGGGCCGCGAGAAGGAGATCTCCGCCGCCTACCGCAGCCTGACCAAGGCCCTGGTCCGCGAGCGCGTCATCAAGGACAAGGTCCGCATCGACGGCCGCGGGCTCACGGACATCCGTACCCTCGCCGCCGAGGTCGAGGCCATCCCGCGCGTGCACGGCTCGGCGCTGTTCGAGCGTGGCGAGACCCAGATCCTGGGCGTCACCACCCTCAACATGCTCCGCATGGAGCAGCAGCTGGACACCCTCTCCCCGGTGACCCGCAAGCGCTACATGCACAACTACAACTTCCCGCCGTACTCCGTCGGTGAGACCGGCCGCGTCGGTTCGCCGAAGCGCCGCGAGATCGGCCACGGCGCGCTCGCCGAGCGCGCGATCGTGCCGGTCCTCCCGACCCGCGAGGAGTTCCCCTACGCGATCCGTCAGGTGTCCGAGGCCCTCGGCTCCAACGGTTCGACGTCGATGGGTTCGGTCTGCGCCTCCACCATGTCGCTGCTGAACGCCGGTGTGCCCCTCAAGGCCCCCGTCGCCGGTATCGCCATGGGCCTGATCTCCCAGGAGATCGACGGCAAGACCCACTACGTCGCCCTCACCGACATCCTCGGTGCGGAGGACGCCTTCGGCGACATGGACTTCAAGGTCGCCGGCACCAAGGAGTTCGTCACCGCCCTCCAGCTGGACACCAAGCTGGACGGCATCCCGGCCTCCGTCCTGGCCGCGGCCCTCAAGCAGGCCCGCGACGCCCGCCTCCACATCCTCGACGTGATGATGGAAGCGATCGACACGCCGGACGCGATGTCCCCGTTCGCCCCGCGGATCATCACCGTCAAGATCCCGGTGGACAAGATCGGTGAGGTCATCGGCCCCAAGGGCAAGATGATCAACCAGATCCAGGAGGACACCGGCGCCGAGATCACGATCGAGGACGACGGCACCATCTACATCGGTGCCTCCGACGGCCCGGCCGCCGAGGCCGCCCGCGCCACGATCAACGCCATCGCCAACCCGACCATGCCGGAGGTCGGCGAGCGGTACCTGGGTACGGTCGTCAAGACCACCACCTTCGGTGCCTTCGTCTCCCTGATGCCCGGCAAGGACGGCCTGCTGCACATCTCGCAGATCCGCAAGCTCGCCGGTGGCAAGCGCGTGGAGAACGTCGAGGACGTGCTCGCGGTCGGCACCAAGGTCCAGGTGGAGATCGCCGAGATCGACCAGCGCGGCAAGCTCTCCCTGATCCCCGTGATCGACGGCGAATCTGCAGGTGACGCCGACAATGACGCTGACAAGGACGACTCCGACAAGTGATGTCGCGTAGTTCCCGTGTGACGGCCCGCCCCTCTTCGGAGGGGCGGGCCGTCGCCCGTACCCAAACCCTCCTCAAGGGCCAGAACGGCATCGGCACCGTCCGGCGCACGGTCCTGCCCGGCGGACTGCGGGTCGTCACCGAGACGCTGCCCTCCGTCCGCTCCGCCACCTTCGGCATCTGGGCGCACGTCGGCTCCCGTGACGAGACGCCCACGCTCAACGGCGCCACGCACTACCTGGAGCACCTCCTCTTCAAGGGCACGCACCAGCGCAGCGCCCTCGACATCTCCTCCGCGATCGACGCGGTCGGCGGCGAGATGAACGCCTTCACGGCGAAGGAGTACACCTGCTACTACGCCCGGGTGCTCGACACGGACCTGCCGCTCGCCATCGACGTGGTCTGCGACATGCTCACCGGCTCGCTGATCCGCGAAGAGGACGTCGACGCCGAGCGCGGCGTCATCCTCGAAGAGATCGCGATGACCGAGGACGACCCGGGCGACATGGTCCACGACCTGTTCGCGCAGACCATGTACGGGGACACCCCTCTGGGCCGCCCCGTCCTCGGCACCGTCGACACGATCAACGCCCTGGGCGCCGACCGGATCCGCCGCTTCTACAAGAAGCACTACGACCCGACCCACCTCGTCGTGGCCGCCGCCGGCAACGTCGACCACAACAAGGTCGTACGCCAGGTCCGCGCCGCCTTCGAGAAGGCCGGCGCCCTCGGCCGCACCGACGCCGAGCCGATCGGCCCGCGCAGCGGCGCCAAGCGCATCCGCACCGCCGGCCGCGTCGAGCTGGTGAACCGCAAGACCGAGCAGGCCCACGTGGTCCTCGGCATGCCCGGCATCGCCCGCACCGACGAGCGCCGCTGGGCGCTGGGCGTGCTCAACACCGCCCTCGGCGGCGGCATGTCCTCCCGGCTCTTCCAGGAGGTCCGGGAGAAGCGCGGCCTCGCCTACAGCGTGTACTCGTACACCTCGGCCTTCGCCGACACCGGCCTCTTCGGCGTGTACGCGGGCTGCCGGCCCAACCAGGTGCACGACGTGCTCCGGATCTGCCGCGACGAGCTCGACAAGGTCGCGGCCGACGGGATCGGCGACGAGGAGATCAAGCGGGCCATCGGCCAGCTGTCCGGCTCCACCGTCCTCGGCCTGGAGGACACCGGCGCGATCATGAACCGCATCGGGAAGAGCGAGCTGTGCTGGGGCGACCAGATGTCGGTCGACGACATGCTGGCCCGGATCGCCGCGGTGACCCCGGACGACGTCCGCTCGGTCGCACAGGATGTACTGGCCCAGCGGCCCTCGCTCGCGGTGATCGGCCCGCTGAAGGAGAAGCAGGCCGCCCGTCTCGACGAAGCGGTCGCCTAGTTCCGTACGTGAGTGAGGAAGCAATATGAGCAAGCTGCGCGTGGCAGTCCTCGGTGCCAAGGGCCGCATCGGCGCCGAGGCGGTCAAGGCGGTCGAGGCCGCCGACGACATGGAGCTGGTGGCAGCCCTCGGCCGCGGCGACAAGCTGGAGACGCTGGCCGAGGCCGGCGCCCAGGTCGCGGTCGAGCTGACCACCCCGGCCTCGGTGATGGGGAACCTGGACTTCCTCATCCGCCACGGCATCCACGGAGTGGTCGGCACCACCGGCTGGACCGAGGACCGCCTCGCCCAGCTGAACACCTGGCTCGCCGGCTCCCCGGAGACCGGTGTGCTCATCGCCCCGAACTTCTCCATCGGCGCCGTTTTCACCATGAAGTTCGCCGCCCAGGCCGCGCGCTACTTCGAGTCCGTCGAGGTCGTCGAGCTGCACCACCCCAACAAGGTCGACGCCCCCTCCGGTACGGCGACCCGTACGGCGCAGCTCATCGCGGCCGCCCGCGCCGAGGCCGGCCTCGGCGCGCAGCCCGACGCCACCGAAACGGCCCTCGACGGGGCCCGTGGCGCGGACGTCGACGGCGTCCCGGTGCACGCCGTCCGCCTGCGCGGGCTGCTGGCCCACCAGGAGGTGCTCCTCGGTGGCGAGGGCGAGATCCTGACCATCCGTCACGACTCCCTGCACCACAGCAGCTTCATGTCGGGCATCCTGCTCGGCGTGCGCCGCGTGACGCAGACCCCGGGCCTCACGTTCGGCCTGGAACACTTCCTCGACCTGGGCTGACGGACTGATTTCACGATGCGCGCGAAGATCACCTACTTCCTCACGGCCGCCGTCCTGGTCGTCTACTTCGTCCTGGTCGGCAGCCGGGGCCTGATGCTGATCCAGCACGGCACCTGGCTCACCGTCACCTTCGGTGTGGCCGTGCTGATCCTGCCGGTCATCGGCGTCTGGTTCCTCTGGAAGAACACGCAGTTCGTCACCAGGGCCAACCACCTCGCGACCGAGCTGGAGGCCGAGGGCGGACTGCCCGTCGACGAGCTGGAGCGGGACACGTACGGGCGGATCCTGCGGGATTCCGCCGACGAGGTCTTCGCGCGCCGCAAGGCCGAGACCGAGGACGCGCCGGGGGACTGGCGCAGCTGGTTCCGGCTCGCCGTCGCCTACCACGACGCCCGGGACACCCCGCGGGCGCGCAAGGCCATGCAGCGGGCGATCGCCCTGCACGACAAGAAGCCCGTGCAGGTCTGACACCTGTACGGGCTTCCCGGGCGCGCTGCGGCCGATCAGGCGGGCACGGGCCGGTACTCGTCGACCCAGGCACCCACCGTGTCGGCCGCCCGGTCGAAGGCCTCGGCCCGCGACAGGAAATCGGCGTTGTGGTCGGTCAGCAGCACCGGCACGGCCAGCTCCGCGCCGCCGCGCCCGGACATCGTCAGCGCCTGCCCCTGTACGGTCCTCGGCAGCCCGAGCCAGCGCACCGGCTGCTGCACCGTACGGACCCCGGCGATCTCGCTCCACTTGACTGTGCGGGTCACGAAGAAGCCCACCCGGCGCAGTCCCTTGCGGCTCACCCACACGCCCACGCGCAGCGTCTGCACCGCGGACCCGACGACCGCGAGGGCGGCCGCCAGGCAGACGCCGGCCCCGCCCCACGCACCCGCGAAAGCGATGATCATCGTGGCCAGCAGCATGAAGGCGGACAGCAGGAGCAGCAGCGCGGCGATGGCCACGCGCCAGGGGCCGGGCCGGTAGGGACGGCGCCAGCGGTCGTGGTCGGCATGGGCCAGGACCTCGTCGTCGTCATCCGCATCGGATACGCCGTCGGCCGTCAGGAAGGGCAGGGGCACGGCTGGACCTCACTCACATGCACGTTCGGTTGGACTGTGCCCGTGAGGCTACCGCCCCTCAGACGCCTCCGACTGCTGCGACTTCTCCGGTGCCTTGTTCGGCTGCAGCGCGGGCATGCCGAAGAGCAGCGAGCCGGCGAGCCCCGCAACCACGGTCAGTCCGACCAGACTACGGGCGGCCATCTGGGTCCGGCTCAGACGCTCGCGCGGCGGCGGAGTGACGTTGCTTCGGAAACGGTCGGCCTCGGAGACGAAAGCGAACGGGACGGCTTCGCGCCGGAGGAACATCAGAGCGAATCTCCTCGGGATGGTGGGGTGGGGGTTCTGCCCTGTAGGACGAACGAGCCGGTCAATCGGTGCCGGATTTCGGGACATTCACCAGATTTCATGGCTGTGCGTCAGCTGTGGTGAGTCCGCCCTGCGCGTGCGTTTGCGCGAGGACCCGCGAGGGGCGCCGTAGAGTGGGCGCGCCCCAGGAACGCACGTTTGGAAGGACCCCCGGTGAGCGAGACCGCCGCTTCAGATCTGAAACCCAGCTTCCGCAGTGATGTGACGGTGGAGCTGGTGAAGCACTCCGCCGCCGACTCCGACGTGCTGTGGGCCGCGCGCGTCTCCACGGCCGGCGAGCAGTCCCTGGAGGAGCTGCAGAAGGACCCGGAGCGCTCCAAGGGCCTGATCAACTATCTGATGCGCGACCGCCACGGCAGCCCCTTCGAGCACAACTCGATGACCTTCTTCATCAGCGCCCCGATCTTCGTCTTCCGCGAGTTCATGCGTCACCGCGTGGGCTGGTCGTACAACGAGGAATCGGGCCGCTACAGGGAGCTGGAGCCGGTCTTCTACGTTCCGGACGCCGCGCGCAAGCTGGTCCAGGAGGGCCGCCCGGGCAAGTACGTCTTCGTCGAGGGCACCCAGGCGCAGCAGGAGCTGACCGGCCGCGTCATGGAGGACTCCTACGTGCGGGCCTACGAGGCCTACCAGGAGATGCTCGCCGCGGGCGTGGCCCGGGAGGTTGCCCGTTCGGTCCTGCCGGTCGGGCTTTTCTCCTCGATGTACGCCACCTGCAACGCGCGCTCGCTGATGCACTTCCTCGGCCTGCGCACCCAGCACGAGCTTGCGACCGTGCCGTCCTTCCCGCAGCGGGAGATCGAGATGGTCGGCGAGAAGATGGAGCAGCACTGGGCGAAGCTCATGCCGCTCACGTACGCGGCCTACAACGGCAACGGGCGCGTTGCCCCGTAAGGCCCGTTGGTCCCGCGACGCACAGATGTGCTGCGTTAAGTCCCAAGTGTCCGTATTGCGACGTTTCGTAAACTTCATCTAGGCTGATCAAACGGACCCGGCACTGCTTGAACCCCCGAGCAGGCAGTGCCGGCGTCCAACATCGCCCCCCGGCCGCCGCCGGGCGGCACACCCCGTTGTCGTCCCCCGAGGGGACACCGCGAGCATGGCAGCGAGTAGCGTGTTACCCATGGCTCCGATCTCGACTCCGCAGACCCCCTTCGGGCGGGTCCTCACCGCCATGATCACGCCGTTCACGGCGGATGGCGCACTCGACCTCGACGGCGCGCAGCAGCTCGCCGTCCACCTGGTGGACGCAGGCAACGACGGCCTGATCGTCAACGGCACCACCGGTGAGTCGCCGACCACCACCGACGCGGAGAAAAACGACCTCGTACGAGCCGTACTCGAAGCCGTCGGGGACCGCGCCCACGTGGTCGCCGGCATCGGTACCAACGACACCCGCCACACCCTGGAACTGGCCCGCCAGGCCGAGCGCACCGGCGCCCACGGCCTGCTCGCCGTCACCCCGTACTACAGCAAGCCGCCGCAGGAGGGCCTCTACCGGCACTTTTCGGCCATCGCGGACGCAACCGAGCTGCCGGTCATGCTCTACGACATCCCCGGCCGCAGCGGTGTCCCGATCGAGACGGAAACTCTCGTACGACTGGCCGAGCACCCCCGTATCGTTGCCAACAAGGACGCCAAGGGCGACCTCGGCCGCGCCAGCTGGGCCATCGCGCAGAGCGGCCTGGCCTGGTACTCGGGCGACGACATGCTGAACCTGCCGCTCCTCTCGGTCGGCGCGGTCGGCTTCGTCTCCGTGGTCGGCCACGTGGTCACCCCCGAGCTGCGCGCCATGCTGGAGGCCCACCTGGGCGGAGACGTCCAGAAGGCCGCCGAGATCCACCAGAAGCTGCTCCCGGTCTTCACCGGCATGTTCCGCACCCAGGGCGTGATGACCACCAAGGGCGCGCTGAACCTGCAGGGCCTGCCCGCGGGCCCGCTCCGGCTCCCGCTGATCGAACTGACCGCCGAAGAGACGGCGCAGCTCAAGATCGATCTTGCCGCCGGCGGGGTACAGCTCTGACAACAGACTTCACAACTGAACAAGCACGACGAACAAATACAGAACAGACAACAGCAAGTGCACGAATGACATGCGCGCCACGTGCCTTCCGGGTACGTGGCGTGCGTGGTGAGGAGACACTTTTGAGCCATCCGCATCCGGAACTCGGTCCGCCGCCGAAGCTGCCCAAGGGCGGCCTCAGAGTCACCCCCCTGGGTGGTCTCGGCGAGATCGGCCGCAACATGACCGTCTTCGAGTTCGACGGTCGCCTGCTGATCGTCGACTGCGGCGTCCTCTTCCCCGAGGAGGAGCAGCCGGGCATCGACCTGATCCTGCCGGACTTCACGTCCATCCGGGACCGCCTCGACGACATCGAGGGCATCGTGCTCACGCACGGTCACGAGGACCACATCGGCGCCGTCCCCTACCTCCTCCGGGAGAAGCCGGACATCCCGCTGATCGGCTCCAAGCTGACGCTGGCCCTCATCGAGGCGAAGCTCCAGGAGCACCGCATCCGCCCCTACACCCTCGAGGTGAAGGAAGGCGAGCGCGAGGGCCTCGGTCCCTTCGACTGCGAGTTCATCGCGGTCAACCACTCCATCCCCGACGCCCTGGCCGTCGCGATCCGGACCCCCGCGGGCCTGGTCGTCGCCACCGGCGACTTCAAGATGGACCAGCTCCCGCTGGACAAGCGCCTCACCGACCTGCACGCCTTCGCGCGTCTGAGCGAAGAGGGCATCGATCTCCTCCTCTCGGACTCGACGAACGCCGAGGTCCCGGGCTTCGTCCCGCCCGAGCGCGAGATCTCCAACGTCCTGCGCACGGTGTTCGCGAACGCCCACAACCGGATCATCGTGGCCAGCTTCGCCAGCCACGTGCACCGGATCCAGCAGATCCTGGACGCCGCCCACGAGTACGGCCGCCGGGTCGCCTTCGTGGGCCGCTCGATGGTCCGCAACATGGGCATCGCCCGTGACCTGGGCTACCTGAAGGTCCCGGCCGGTCTCGTCGTGGACGTCAAGACCCTCGACGACCTGCCGGCCCACGAGGTCGTCCTGGTCTGCACGGGTTCGCAGGGCGAGCCGATGGCGGCCCTGTCCCGCATGGCCAACCGCGACCACCAGATCCGGATCGTCCCCGGTGACACCGTGATCCTGGCGTCGTCCCTGATCCCGGGCAACGAGAACGCGGTCTACCGCGTGATCAACGGCCTGACCCGCTGGGGCGCCAACGTCGTGCACAAGGGCAACGCCAAGGTGCACGTCTCGGGCCACGCCTCGGCCGGCGAGCTGCTGTACTTCTACAACATCTGCAAGCCGCGGAACCTGATGCCGGTGCACGGCGAATGGCGCCACCTGCGCGCCAACGCCGAGCTCGGTGCCATGACGGGTGTCCCGAAGGACCGCATCGTCATCGCCGAGGACGGCGTGGTGGTCGACCTGATCGACGGCAAGGCCCGGATCTCCGGAAAGGTCCAGGCCGGCTACGTGTACGTGGACGGCCTGTCGGTCGGCGACGTCACGGAAGTCCACCTCAAGGACCGCAAGATCCTCGGCGACGAGGGCATCATCTCGGTCTACGTCGTGGTGGACAGCAGCACGGGCAAGGTCGTCAGCGGCCCGAACATCCAGGCCCGCGGCTCCGGCATCGACGATTCGGCCTTCGGATCGGTCATCCCGAAGATCGAGGAGGCCATCGCCCGCGCCGCGGCCGACGGCGTCGCCGAGCCGCACCAGATCCAGCAGCTGATCCGCCGCACGATGGGCAAGTGGGTCTCGGACGGCTACCGCCGCCGCCCGATGATCCTCCCGGTCGTCGTCGAGGTCTGAGCCTCGCCGTAACGGCCGAACGGGAGCGGGGCAACCGGATTTGCATCCGGGGGCCCCGCTCCAGTACGTTTACGTCTCCACCTCGCACGGCATCCGGGCACACACGTGTGTCCGGACGGTTCGCGCGAGCGGGTGTGAATCCAGACCGGGGAGACCTGATAAAGTCTGGTCCGCCCGAAAGGGAAAGGCCCTCCGAAGGCCATCGGAATTCGAATCCAGCCGGAAACGGCCCGGAAAGAATCTGATAGAGTCGGAATCGCCGGAAAGGGAAAGCGCGAAAGCGCAGGAACTGGAAAGCATCGAGGAAGTCGGGCCCGAGAGAGTCTGGTAGAGTCGGAAACGCAAGAACACAGAACGAAAAGCCCGGAGGAAAGCCTCAGCGAATGTAGCTGCGGGTGAGTACAAAGGAAGCGTCCGTTCCTTGAGAACTCAACAGCGTGCCAAAAATCAACGCCAGAAGTTGATACCCCGTCCGCTTCGGTGGATGAGGTTCCTTTGAAAAAGTCCTGTCGGGCCTTCGGGTGCTGGCAGGCAATTACACAGCGAGGACGTTGTGGCGCGTCGGTCTTATTCCGACATGACGTGCCCGCTCTAAGTGATGTGTGCACCCGATTACGGGTAAACATTCATGGAGAGTTTGATCCTGGCTCAGGACGAACGCTGGCGGCGTGCTTAACACATGCAAGTCGAACGATGAAGCCCTTCGGGGTGGATTAGTGGCGAACGGGTGAGTAACACGTGGGCAATCTGCCCTTCACTCTGGGACAAGCCCTGGAAACGGGGTCTAATACCGGATACCACTCCTGCCTGCATGGGCGGGGGTTGAAAGCTCCGGCGGTGAAGGATGAGCCCGCGGCCTATCAGCTTGTTGGTGGGGTAATGGCCCACCAAGGCGACGACGGGTAGCCGGCCTGAGAGGGCGACCGGCCACACTGGGACTGAGACACGGCCCAGACTCCTACGGGAGGCAGCAGTGGGGAATATTGCACAATGGGCGAAAGCCTGATGCAGCGACGCCGCGTGAGGGATGACGGCCTTCGGGTTGTAAACCTCTTTCAGCAGGGAAGAAGCGAAAGTGACGGTACCTGCAGAAGAAGCGCCGGCTAACTACGTGCCAGCAGCCGCGGTAATACGTAGGGCGCAAGCGTTGTCCGGAATTATTGGGCGTAAAGAGCTCGTAGGCGGCTTGTCACGTCGGATGTGAAAGCCCGAGGCTTAACCTCGGGTCTGCATTCGATACGGGCTAGCTAGAGTGTGGTAGGGGAGATCGGAATTCCTGGTGTAGCGGTGAAATGCGCAGATATCAGGAGGAACACCGGTGGCGAAGGCGGATCTCTGGGCCATTACTGACGCTGAGGAGCGAAAGCGTGGGGAGCGAACAGGATTAGATACCCTGGTAGTCCACGCCGTAAACGTTGGGAACTAGGTGTTGGCGACATTCCACGTCGTCGGTGCCGCAGCTAACGCATTAAGTTCCCCGCCTGGGGAGTACGGCCGCAAGGCTAAAACTCAAAGGAATTGACGGGGGCCCGCACAAGCAGCGGAGCATGTGGCTTAATTCGACGCAACGCGAAGAACCTTACCAAGGCTTGACATATACCGGAAAGCATTAGAGATAGTGCCCCCCTTGTGGTCGGTATACAGGTGGTGCATGGCTGTCGTCAGCTCGTGTCGTGAGATGTTGGGTTAAGTCCCGCAACGAGCGCAACCCTTGTCCTGTGTTGCCAGCATGCCCTTCGGGGTGATGGGGACTCACAGGAGACCGCCGGGGTCAACTCGGAGGAAGGTGGGGACGACGTCAAGTCATCATGCCCCTTATGTCTTGGGCTGCACACGTGCTACAATGGCCGGTACAATGAGCTGCGATACCGTAAGGTGGAGCGAATCTCAAAAAGCCGGTCTCAGTTCGGATTGGGGTCTGCAACTCGACCCCATGAAGTCGGAGTTGCTAGTAATCGCAGATCAGCATTGCTGCGGTGAATACGTTCCCGGGCCTTGTACACACCGCCCGTCACGTCACGAAAGTCGGTAACACCCGAAGCCGGTGGCCCAACCCGTAAGGGAGGGAGCTGTCGAAGGTGGGACTGGCGATTGGGACGAAGTCGTAACAAGGTAGCCGTACCGGAAGGTGCGGCTGGATCACCTCCTTTCTAAGGAGCACAGTACCGATTGCAGACAAATGTTCTGCACGGTCAGCTCATGGGTGGAACGTTGATTAGTTGGCATCTTCGGATCTGATGGTTCTCGAGTACTGCTTCGGCGTGGAAAGAGGAGACGGAAGAACGAAGATGCTTGGCACGTTGTTGGGTCCTGAAGGTACGGCCGTGAGGTCATGTCTTCAGTGCCGGCCCCAGTGAACTTGTTCTCCTTGAGGGAGCAGGGTGATGGGTGGCTGGTCGTTGTTTGAGAACTACACAGTGGACGCGAGCATCTGTGGCCAAGTTTTTAAGGGCGCACGGTGGATGCCTTGGCACCAGGAACCGATGAAGGACGTGAGAGGCCGCGATAGGCCCCGGGGAGCTGCCAACTGAGCTTTGATCCGGGGGTGTCCGAATGGGGAAACCCGGCAGTCGTCATGGGCTGTCACCCATGCCTGAACACATAGGGCATGTGGAGGGAACGAGGGGAAGTGAAACATCTCAGTACCCTCAGGAAGAGAAAACAACCGTGATTCCGGGAGTAGTGGCGAGCGAAACCGGATGAGGCCAAACCGTATGCGTGTGATACCCGGCAGGGGTTGCGCATGCGGGGTTGTGGGAATGAGCTTGATCGGTCTGCCGGCCGGTCGGCGAGTCAGAAACCGTTGATGTAGTCGAAGGACATGCGAAAGGTCCGGCGTAGAGGGTAAGACCCCCGTAGACGAAACATCAGCGGCTTGCTTGCTCATCTCCCAAGTAGCACGGGGCCCGAGAAATCCCGTGTGAATCTGGCGGGACCACCCGCTAAGCCTAAATATTCCCTGGTGACCGATAGCGGATAGTACCGTGAGGGAATGGTGAAAAGTACCGCGGGAGCGGAGTGAAATAGTACCTGAAACCGTGTGCCTACAAGCCGTGGGAGCGTCGCCGTTGTTCTTCGGAGCAACGGTCGTGACTGCGTGCCTTTTGAAGAATGAGCCTGCGAGTTAGCGGTGTGTAGCGAGGTTAACCCGTGTGGGGAAGCCGTAGCGAAAGCGAGTCCGAATAGGGCGATTGAGTTGCACGCTCTAGACCCGAAGCGGAGTGATCTAGCCATGGGCAGGTTGAAGCGGAGGTAAGACTTCGTGGAGGACCGAACCCACCAGGGTTGAAAACCTGGGGGATGACCTGTGGTTAGGGGTGAAAGGCCAATCAAACTCCGTGATAGCTGGTTCTCCCCGAAATGCATTTAGGTGCAGCGTCGTGTGTTTCTTGCCGGAGGTAGAGCACTGGATAGGCGATGGGCCCTACCGGGTTACTGACCTTAGCCAAACTCCGAATGCCGGTAAGTGAGAGCACGGCAGTGAGACTGTGGGGGATAAGCTCCATGGTCGAGAGGGAAACAGCCCAGAGCATCGACTAAGGCCCCTAAGCGTACGCTAAGTGGGAAAGGATGTGGAGTCGCAGAGACAACCAGGAGGTTGGCTTAGAAGCAGCCACCCTTGAAAGAGTGCGTAATAGCTCACTGGTCAAGTGATTCCGCGCCGACAATGTAGCGGGGCTCAAGCGTACCGCCGAAGTCGTGTCATTGCAGCAATAGGGCCAACGCCCGCTGTGATGGGTAGGGGAGCGTCGTGTGCCGGGTGAAGCAGCAGCGGAAGCTAGTTGTGGACGGTTCACGAGTGAGAATGCAGGCATGAGTAGCGATACACACGTGAGAAACGTGTGCGCCGATTGACTAAGGGTTCCTGGGTCAAGCTGATCTGCCCAGGGTAAGTCGGGACCTAAGGCGAGGCCGACAGGCGTAGTCGATGGACAACCGGTTGATATTCCGGTACCCGCTTTGAAACGCCCAATATCGAATCAGGCGATGCTAAGTCCGTGAAGCCGTTCCGGACCCTTCGGGGAAAGGAAAGTGGTGGAGCCGACGAACCAGACTTGTAGTAGGTAAGCGATGGGGTGACGCAGGAAGGTAGTCCAGCCCGGGCGGTGGTAGTCCCGGGGTAAGGGTGTAGGCCGAGGGGTAGGCAAATCCGTCCCTCATTAAGGCTGAGACCTGATGCCGAGCCGATTGTGGTGAAGTGGATGATCCTATGCTGTCGAGAAAAGCCTCTAGCGAGTTTCATGGCGGCCCGTACCCTAAACCGACTCAGGTGGTCAGGTAGAGAATACCGAGGCGTTCGGGTGAACTATGGTTAAGGAACTCGGCAAAATGCCCCCGTAACTTCGGGAGAAGGGGGGCCATCACTGGTGATCGGATTTACTCCGTGAGCTGGGGGTGGCCGCAGAGACCAGCGAGAAGCGACTGTTTACTAAAAACACAGGTCCGTGCGAAGCCGTAAGGCGATGTATACGGACTGACGCCTGCCCGGTGCTGGAACGTTAAGGGGACCGGTTAGTGCGCTTTCGGGCGTGCGAAGCTGAGAACTTAAGCGCCAGTAAACGGCGGTGGTAACTATAACCATCCTAAGGTAGCGAAATTCCTTGTCGGGTAAGTTCCGACCTGCACGAATGGCGTAACGACTTCTCGACTGTCTCAACCATAGGCCCGGTGAAATTGCACTACGAGTAAAGATGCTCGTTTCGCGCAGCAGGACGGAAAGACCCCGGGACCTTTACTACAGTTTGATATTGGTGTTCGGTTCGGCTTGTGTAGGATAGGTGGGAGACTGTGAAGCGGCCACGCCAGTGGTTGTGGAGTCATCGTTGAAATACCACTCTGGTCGTGCTGGATGTCTAACCTCGGTCCGTGATCCGGATCAGGGACAGTGTCTGATGGGTAGTTTAACTGGGGCGGTTGCCTCCCAAAGGGTAACGGAGGCGCCCAAAGGTTCCCTCAGCCTGGTTGGCAATCAGGTGTTGAGTGTAAGTGCACAAGGGAGCTTGACTGTGAGACCGACGGGTCGAGCAGGGACGAAAGTCGGGACTAGTGATCCGGCGGTGGCTTGTGGAAGCGCCGTCGCTCAACGGATAAAAGGTACCCCGGGGATAACAGGCTGATCTTCCCCAAGAGTCCATATCGACGGGATGGTTTGGCACCTCGATGTCGGCTCGTCGCATCCTGGGGCTGGAGTCGGTCCCAAGGGTTGGGCTGTTCGCCCATTAAAGCGGTACGCGAGCTGGGTTTAGAACGTCGTGAGACAGTTCGGTCCCTATCCGCTGTGCGCGTAGGAATATTGAGAAGGGCTGTCCCTAGTACGAGAGGACCGGGACGGACGAACCTCTGGTGTGCCAGTTGTCCTGCCAAGGGCATGGCTGGTTGGCTACGTTCGGGAGGGATAACCGCTGAAAGCATCTAAGCGGGAAGCCTGCTTCAAGATGAGTATTCCCACCTCCTTGAGAGGGTAAGGCTCCCAGTAGACGACTGGGTTGATAGGCCAGATGTGGAAGCCCGGTAACGGGTGAAGCTGACTGGTACTAATAGGCCGAGGGCTTGTCCTCAGTTGCTCGCGTCCACTGTGTTAGTTCTGAAATAACGAACAGCTGTGTTCATGCCAGCGTTCAAATTTCATAGTGTTTCGGTGGTCATAGCGTTAGGGAAACGCCCGGTTACATTCCGAACCCGGAAGCTAAGCCTTTCAGCGCCGATGGTACTGCAGGGGGGACCCTGTGGGAGAGTAGGACGCCGCCGAACAACCCGCCCTTTTAGCTCAGTCGGTAGAGCGTCTCCATGGTAAGGAGAAGGTCAACGGTTCGATTCCGTTAAAGGGCTCCAAATAAGAAGGCCCCCGCCATTTGGCGGGGGCCTTCTTGCGTTTCCGGGCCGTTGTCAAGTCCCGACTGTTCGTACCGTGACCCGGGAAGCCGCGCGGGGCGCAATGGAGTGGACAGTCCGTTCCCTCGAGCCGCGGAAGGGCCTCTCTCATGGCCATCGCAAGGATCCGACGCTTCGCCCTCGTCATCGTGATCGCTCTGGGCTCCGGAGGCGTCTCCCTGTGCTCTTCGGCGTCCGCCGCCCCGAGCACCGCGCCCGTACGTGTCACCAGCGACACCGACGACCCCACCCACGGTCCCGTCGTGAACTAGTGGACTAGTCGCCCGTGCGCTGTTCCGGGACGCGGAAGGCCAGGATGGCCATGTCGTCCGAGGCCGGCTCGGCTGCGAAGCGTTCCACGGCGCGCAGCACGCGGGAGGCGACCGCGCCCGCGGTGAGGCCCGTACAGGTGGTGAGGACCTCGGCGAGGCCGTCGTCGCCGAGCATGCGGGTTCCCTCGCGGCGCTCGGTCACGCCGTCGGTGACGCAGAGCAGGACATCGCCGGGGTCGAGGGTGAGGGTCTGCTCGTAGAGGTCCAGGTCCTCGATCACGCCCAGCAGGGGCTGCGGGTCCGCGGCCGCGTCGACCTGGCCGTTCGGGCGCAGGCGGAGCGGGAGCGGGTGGCCGGCGCAGACGACCTTCATGAGGGCGCCGCCGTCGGGCTGGGGGTGGAGCTCTCCGTAGAGGAGCGTGAGGAAGCGGCTGCGGGCCCCCTCGTCGAGGATGGCCGCGTTGAGACGTTCGAGGACGGCCGGGCCGCCGAGGCCCTCGCGGGCCAGCAGGCGCAGTGCGTGCCGGGCGAGGCCGGTGACGGCGGCCGCCTCGGGACCCGTACCGCACACGTCGCCGATGGCGAAGCCGTACGCGCCGTCGCGGATCGGGAAGACGTCGTAGAAGTCGCCGCCCACCTCGTTGCCCTCGCCGGCGGCGCGATAGATGACCTCCACCTCCATGCCGGGGATGGCGGGCGAGCCGGGCGGCAGCAGGCTGCGCTGGAGGGAGCGGCTGATCGCGGTGCGCTCGGAGTAGAGGCGGGCGTTGTCGAGGGCGAGGGCGGCCCGGCGGGAGAGGTCCTCGGCGAGTTCCAGGATCTCCTGGCGGAAGTGCTCCTCGCGCGGCTTGCCGAGCGTGAGCATGCCGATCACGCGGTTGCGGGCGAGGAGGGGCAGGACCACCGTCTCCCCGCCGACCGCGAGGGTCGCCTCGGGCCAGGGGCGGGCGCCGGCCTCGCGGACCGGATCGGGCGGGCTGACCCGGGAGAGCAGGGCCTTGAGTCCGTCGATGCGCTCCTCGTCCTCGTGGAGGACGTAGGAGAGGTACGGGTCGGAGGACTGGTCGGCGATGGTGTAGACGGCGCACCAGGTGGCGAGGGTCGGGACGGTCATCTGGGCCATGAGCGCCAGGGTCTGGTCCCGGTCGAGGGTGCCGGCCAGCAGGTCGGAGGCCTCGACGAGGAAGGAGAGGGAGCCGCGGCGCAGCCGTTCCAGTTCGCCGAGGCGGGCGGATTCGACGGCGAGGGCGATGCGGTCGGCCGCGAACTGGAGGTGGAGCGCCTCTTCGTTGGTGTAGCGGCCGGGGGTTTCGGCGGCGACGCCGAGGGAGCCGGTGAGCCGACCCTCCACCTTGAGGGGAACGGTGACGGCGGAGCGCATGCCGGTGGCCTCCAGCAGCGGGACGGCTCCGGGGACCGCGGTGAGGTCGTCGTGGACGGCGGGCATGCGGGCGGAGCCGTAGCGGTTGGTGCCGGCCTCGATGGGGACGCGGGCGAAGCGCTGGCGGGTGGAGGGCAGGCCGGTGGTGGCGCGGACCTCCAGCTCGGTCTCGTCGTCGGTGGCGAGCAGCAGGAAGGCGGCGTCGGCGTCGAGGAGGTCGCGGGCGCGTTCGACGGTGCGCTGGAGGAGTCCGTCGAGGTCGTCGGGGGTGGGGGAGCCGATGAAGACCTCGAAGGGGTCCGCGGGGCGCGGCTCGGTGAAGTGGCCGCTGTCGGTGGCCGGGACCCGTACGGGGGTCTGGAGCAGGGCGCGCTCGTCGTCGTGGACGAGGAGGCAGACGATGGACGGCTCGCCGTGGGCGTCGCGGACGCGCAGGTGGGAGGCGTAGACGGGGATGACGCGGCCGTCCGAGCCGCGGACTCCGTAGCTGCCCTCCCAGCGGGACAGGCGCAGGGCCTCGGCGATGCCGGTTCCGGTGCCGGGGGTCTGCGGCCAGGCGGCGAGTTCGGCGAGGGGGCGGCCGAGGGCCTTCTCGGCGGGGTAGCCGAAGATGTGCTCCGCGTCCTCGTTCCAGGCGGAGATGGCGTCGGAGGCGTCGATCTGGAGGACGGCGACGCGGACCCGGCTGTCGGCGAGGGGGAGCATGCGGTCGGGGACGACCGGACCGGCGGAGCGGGTACCGACCGGCCGGTCTGGCAGGTCGAGGCGGAACCACACGTGCTTGTGCGTGGCCGTGTACTCGACGCCCCAGCGGGTGGCGAGGGCGGCGCAGAGCATCAGGCCGCGGCCGTTCTCGCGGTCGGGGTCGGCGTACGGGCGCTCGTCGGGGTGCCGGAGCGGGAGCTCGCGCTCCGGGTACCGGTCGGCGACCTCGACGCGTACGCCGCCTTCGGCGCGCAGGCACAGGACCTCGGCCCGGGTTCCGGCGTGGACCACGGCATTGGTGACGAGCTCGCTGGTGAGCACCACCGCGTCGTCGACGATGTCCGCGAAACCCCAGCCCTGCAGGGTGTCGCGGACGAACGCGCGAGCGGCGGCGACCGAGCGCCCGAGGGGGTCGAAGCTGGCAGCCGCCCGTGCCGTGATCACGAATCTCCTTCGACGCGGTTGGACATCGGTTGCCAGGTTACTTACCTTCACGGTCGGCATGGTGCCGTCGTCCGGGAATCCACCCGCAGGGTACGGCGGGTGTGCGATGGTGCCGAAGTGTTATGGCCGGGTTCGGCCAGGGTGAAACACTGGGCAGGCTTGAAGAGCCGGGCAGCAGCACTCGAAGCCCGGCGGAACAGCGGTCGACCCTTTCGGGAGGGACACGGTGGAGTCTGGCGCAGCGGTGCGGCGTACGGGAACGCGGCCGAAGGGCGGACGTCCCCGGCGCAGTGGCACGACGGAGGTCGATACCGCCGCTCTGAACAGGCTGCTCACGGCCCTGGTGTCGATGCGGGACGGGAACTTCCGCAAGCGGCTGACGGTGTCCGGCGAGGGCGTGATGGCGGAGATCGCCGCCGTCTACAACGAGGTCGCCGACCGCAACCTCCACCTGACCGGTGAACTGTCCCGGGTGCGGCGGATGGTGGGCCGCGAGGGCAAGCTGAGCGAACGGCTGGAAACGGGTGCCTGCGAGGGTTCCTGGGCGGCCGCGATCGACGCCTCGAACCAGTTGGTGGACGACCTGGCCCGGCCGGTGTCCGAAGTGGGCCGGGTGCTGTCGGCGGTGGCCGAGGGCGATCTGGACCAGCGGATGGACCTGCGGACGCAGGCCGCCGACGGGGTGGGGCATCCGCTGCGCGGGGAGTTCCTGAAGGTCGGGCGCACGGTCAACAACCTGGTCGACCAGCTGTCCGCGTTCACCGACGAGGTGACGCGCGTGGCACTGGAGGTGGGTACCGAGGGCAAGCTCGGCGGCCAGGCCCAGGTGCGTGGAATGTCCGGTTCGTGGAAGGACCTGACCGACTCCGTCAACACCATGGCGTACCGGCTCACCGCCCAGGTACGTGATATCGCTCTCGTCACGACGGCGGTCGCGAAGGGCGATCTGTCGCGCAAGGTCACGGTGCACGTGGCCGGCGAGATGCTCCAGCTGAAGAACACCGTGAACACGATGGTGGACCAGCTGTCGTCCTTCTCCTCCGAGGTGACCCGTGTCGCCCGCGAGGTGGGTACGGAGGGCGAGCTGGGCGGCCAGGCGAAGGTGCCCGGGGTCGCGGGCGTGTGGAAGGACCTGACGGACTCCGTCAACACCATGGCCGGGAACCTGACGGCCCAGGTGCGCGGGATCGCGCAGGTGACGACGGCGGTCGCGAACGGCGACCTGTCGCAGAAGGTTCGGGTCAGCGCGCGCGGCGAGGTGGCGCAGCTGGCCGAAACGATCAATCAGATGACGGAGACCCTGCGGACCTTCGCGGACGAGGTCACGCGCGTGGCCAGCGAGGTCGGCGCCAAGGGCCTGCTCGGCGGCCAGGCGCAGGTGCCGGGTGCCGCAGGGACGTGGAAGGACCTCACCGATTCGGTGAACACGGTCTTCCGCAACCTCACCACGCAGGTGCGGGACATCGCGCAGGTGACCACCGCGGTGGCCAACGGAGACCTGTCGCAGAAGGTCACCGTCGACGTGGCCGGCGAGATGCTGGAGTTGAAGAACACCGTCAACACGATGGTGGACCAGCTCCAGTCCTTCGGTGCCGAAGTGACGCGGGTGGCCCGTGAGGTCGGTGTCGAGGGCGAGCTGGGCGGCCAGGCGCAGGTGCCGGGTGCCGCGGGGACGTGGAAGGACCTCACCGATTCGGTGAACACCGCCTTCCGCAACCTCACCGGGCAGGTGCGCAACATCGCGCAGGTGACGACGGCGGTGGCCAACGGCGACCTCTCGCAGAAGGTCACGGTCGACGTCTCCGGCGAGATGCTCCAGCTGAAGAACACCGTGAACACCATGGTGGACCAGCTGTCCTCCTTCGCCGACCAGGTGACGCGGATGGCCCGGGACGTGGGTACGGAGGGCCGGCTCGGCGGCCAGGCCCGGGTGGAGGGGGTGTCCGGCACCTGGAAGGAGCTCACCGACTCCGTCAACTTCATGGCCGGGAACCTGACCTCGCAGGTGCGCCAGATCGCGCAGGTGACGACGGCGGTGGCGCGGGGCGACCTGTCGCAGAAGATCGACGTGGACGCCCGGGGCGAGATCCTGGAGCTGAAGAACACCATCAACACGATGGTCGACCAGCTCTCCGCGTTCGCGGAGCAGGTGACCCGGGTGGCCCGGGACGTGGGTACGGAGGGCCGGCTCGGCGGCCAGGCGCAGGTACCCGGGGTGGCCGGCGTATGGCGTGACCTGACGGACTCGGTGAACGGCATGGCCGGGAACCTGACCTCGCAGGTCCGCAACATCGCGCAGGTGGCCACGGCGGTGGCGCGGGGCGACCTGTCGCAGAAGATCGACGTGGACGCCCGGGGCGAGATCCTGGAGCTGAAGAACACCCTCAACACGATGGTCGACCAGCTCTCGAACTTCGCCGAGCAGGTGACGCGGGTGGCCCGTGAGGTGGGTACCGAGGGCATCCTCGGCGGTCAGGCGGAGGTCAAGGGTGTCTCCGGCACCTGGAAGGACCTCACGCAGTCCGTCAACTTCATGGCGAACAACCTGACGTCGCAGGTGCGCAACATCGCCGAGGTGACCACGGCCGTGGCCATGGGCGACCTCTCCAAGAAGATCACCGTCGACGCGAAGGGCGAGATCCTCGAACTCGTCACCACCGTCAACACGATGGTGGACCAGCTGTCCTCGTTCGCGGAGCAGGTGACCCGGGTGGCCCGCGAGGTGGGCTCCGAGGGCATCCTGGGCGGTCAGGCCCGGGTGCGCGGGGTCACGGGCATCTGGAAGGACCTGACCGACAACGTCAATCTGATGGCCAACAACCTGACCTCGCAGGTGCGCAACATCTCCCAGGTCTCGGCGGCGGTCGCCAACGGCGACCTGACGAAGAAGGTCACGGTCGAGGCGCGCGGCGAGGTCGCGCAGCTCGCCGACACGGTCAACACGATGGTGAAGACCCTGTCCTCCTTCGCCGACGAGGTCACGCGCGTGGCCCGCGAGGTGGGTACGGAGGGACGCCTGGGCGGTCAGGCGCACGTGCCCGGGGTCTCGGGGACGTGGAAGGACCTCACCGATTCGGTGAACTTCATGGCCTCCAACCTCACCGGTCAGGTGCGGCAGATCGCCATGGTCACGACGGCCATCGCCAAGGGCGACATGACCAAGAAGATCGACATCGATGCCCGGGGCGAGATCCTGGAGCTCAAGACCACCATCAACACGATGGTCGACCAGCTGTCCTCGTTCGCGGACCAGGTCACGCGGGTGGCCCGCGAGGTGGGCACCGAGGGCATCCTGGGCGGTCAGGCCCGGGTCCGGGACGTCGACGGCACCTGGCGGGACCTGACCGAGTCCGTGAACGAGATGGCCGGGAACCTCACCCGGCAGGTGCGCGCGATCGCGGCCGTGGCCACGGCGGTGACCCGGGGCGACCTGAGCCTGAAGGTCGACGTGGACGCGGCGGGCGAGATCCAGGTCCTCCAGGACAACATCAACACGATGATCGTCAACCTGCGCGACACCACCTTGGCCAACAAGGAGCAGGACTGGCTCAAGGGCAACCTCGCCCGGATCTCCGCCCTGATGCAGGGCCGCCGGGAGCTCGACGACGTGGCCTCGCTGATCATGAGCGAGCTCACTCCGGTGGTCTCCGCGCAGCACGGCGCCTTCTTCCTGGCGCTGCCGACCGGCGGTTCCACCGAGATCGGTACGGACGGGGGCGGGGACGGCTCGTACGAGCTGCGGATGCGCGGGAGTTACGCGTACGCGGGCGGTCAGATGCCCATCGCCTTCCGGCCGGGGGAGGGACTGATCGGGACCGTCGCCGAGGAGAAGCGGACGATCCTCGTCGAGAACACCCCGCCCGGCTACCTGAAGATCTCCTCGGGGCTGGGCGAGGCACCGCCGGCGCATGTGATCGTGCTGCCGGTGCTCTTCGAGGGGAAGGTGCTCGGCGTCATCGAGCTGGCCTCGTTCACGCCGTTCACGCAGATCCAGAAGGACTTCCTCAGCCAGATCGCCGAGATGATCGGTACGAGCGTCAACACCATCAGCGTCAACTCCAAGACGGAGATGCTGCTGAAGCAGTCGCAGGAGATGACCGAGCAGCTGCGCGAGCGCTCGGACGAGCTGGAGAACCGGCAGAAGGCCCTCCAGGCCGCCAACGCGGAGCTGGAGGAGAAGGCCGAGCTGCTGGCCCAGCAGAACCGGGACATCGAGGTGAAGAACACCGAGATCGAGGAGGCCCGGCAGGTCCTGGAGGAGCGTGCCGAGCAGCTCGCGGTCTCGATGCGCTACAAGTCGGAGTTCCTGGCGAACATGTCGCACGAGCTGCGCACGCCGCTCAACTCGCTGCTGATCCTGGCCAAGCTGCTCGCCGACAACGCGGACGAGAACCTGTCGCCGAAGCAGGTGGAGTTCGCCGAGACCATCCACGGCGCGGGCTCGGACCTGCTGCAGCTGATCAACGACATCCTCGACCTGTCGAAGGTCGAGGCCGGGAAGATGGACGTCTCGCCGACCCGGATCGCACTGGTCCAGCTCGTCGACTACGTGGAGGCGACCTTCCGGCCACTGACGGCGGAGAAGGGCCTGGACTTCTCGGTGCGGGTCTCGCCGGAGCTGCCCGCCACTTTGCACACCGACGAGCAGCGGCTCCTCCAGGTGCTGCGCAACCTGCTGTCGAACGCGGTGAAGTTCACCGACACCGGGGCGGTGGAGCTGGTGATCCGGCCGGCCGGGGCCGATGTGCCGACGGCGATCCGCGAGCAGCTGCTGGAAGCCGGTTCGCTGCGGGAGGCGGACGCGGATCTGATCGCGTTCTCCGTGACGGACACGGGCATCGGGATCGCGGCGAGCAAGATGCTGGTGATCTTCGAGGCGTTCAAGCAGGCCGACGGGACGACGAGCCGCAAGTACGGCGGCACCGGACTGGGCCTGTCCATCAGCCGGGAGATCGCCCGGCTGCTGGGCGGGGAGATCCACGCGGCGAGCGAGCCCGGCCGCGGGTCCACCTTCACGCTGTACCTGCCGCTGCACCCGAGCGAGCTGCCTCCGCAGGGGTACGCGCCGCCCACGCCCGGCGGTGGCCGCGGCGAGTTGTACCGCAGGTCCCTCGACGGGGCCCGGCCGGTGCTGCCGGCGGCCCCGGCCGGGCCCGCGGCCGTACCGTCGGGGCCGCCCCAGCCGCCCCAGCCGCCCCAGTCGGCGCGGCCGGCGCTGTCGGCCGCCGAGCAGGGCGGGCCGGGGCAGGGCGGCGGGGCCGCGCTGTTCCGGCGGCGGCGCAAGGCGCTGAGCGACCTGGAGCCGCGTACGGCGGTGCCGGGGCAGCCGAACGCGGTGGCGGCCGAGGACGGCTGGGGGAGCGCGGAGGATGAACTTCCGGTGGTGCCCCGGACGTACGACTTCCACGGCGAGAAGGTGCTCATCGTGGACGACGACGTACGCAACGTCTTCGCGCTCACCAGCGTGCTGGAGCAGCACGGACTGGCCGTGCTGTACGCGGAGAACGGGCGGGAGGGCATCGAAGTCCTCGAGCAGCACGACGATGTGACGGTCGTACTGATGGACATCATGATGCCCGAGATGGACGGATACGCCACGACCTCGGCGATCCGGCGGATGCCGCAGTTCGCGGGGCTGCCGATCATCGCGCTGACGGCGAAGGCGATGAAGGGCGACCGGGAGAAGGCGATCGACTCCGGTGCTTCCGACTATGTCACCAAGCCCGTCGACCCCGACTACCTCCTGTCGGTGATGGAGCAGTGGATGCGAGGAAAGTGATCGCGGGGAGAGCGCTGCACATCAATTGCTGACTCACTGTGGCCGGAGCGGTGTGTGACCCCGGTATACGGGGAACCTTCTGCTCTCCCGCCACGTTTCTGCTTCGTGCACAGTGACATCTTGGTGACAGGGTGTGGCGATCTCGGGACTGGGGCTACGATGACCGGCACAAGGACGGACGGCGCAAGGATGCCGTCCTCTGGGGCGGGGCCCGGCACACAGGCCGGAGCCAGGAGCCGGGGAGGCCCCATGCCGGGGCGAGGAGGACAGGGCATGGTGCAGAAGGCCAAGATCCTCCTGGTCGACGACCGGCCGGAGAATCTGCTGGCGCTGGAGGCCATCCTCTCCGCGCTCGATCAGACACTGGTCCGGGCGTCGTCGGGGGAGGAAGCGCTCAAGGCGCTGCTGACGGACGATTTCGCGGTCATCCTGCTGGATGTCCAGATGCCGGGAATGGACGGATTCGAAACGGCCGCGCACATCAAGCGGCGCGAGCGGACCCGGGACATCCCGATCATCTTCCTCACCGCGATCAACCACGGTCCGCACCACACGTTCCGCGGTTACGCGGCGGGTGCGGTCGACTACATCTCGAAGCCCTTCGACCCGTGGGTGCTGCGGGCCAAGGTGTCGGTCTTCGTGGAGCTGTACACGAAGAACTGCCAACTGCGCGAGCAGGCGGCCCTGCTGCGGCTCCAGCTGGAGGGCGGCAGCTCGAACGGCGTGGACGCCAGCAAGGAGACGGCCGGACTGCTGGCCGAGCTCTCCGCGCGGCTCGCGGCGGTCGAGGAGCAGGCAGAGGCGCTGACCAAGCAGCTCGGCGAGGACTCGGCCGACGCCGGCGTGGTGGCGACCGCGGCCCACCTGGAGCGCAAGCTCACGGGTCTGCGGCGGGCGCTCGACGCGCTGGAGCCCGGCACCGCCGGAGGGGCTCCGGCCCTGCCCTCGCAGAACTGACCGCGCGGGCGTCGGCTCTGGCGGTGCGTCAAAGCACCAACGGAGCCGACGACACGAACGGGTGAAGGGGTGGGCACGCGTGTCCACCGGCGCGCGCACCGGTAACCTCGGGCCCATGGCCTCAAGTACGTCCGGCAAGGGTTCCCAGAGCACCGCGGGCACCGCGAAGGGCCGCACCGGCCGTACGACGGCGCCGGCCAAGAAGGCGGCCCCCGCGCGCAAGCCCCCGGCGAAGAAGGCCGCGGCCGCCAAGCGCGCCCCGGCGAAGAAGGCCGCGGCCAAGCCCGCGCCGTCTCCGACGGGGGGCGTGGTGCGGCTGGTGCGCGCCGTGTGGCTCGGCTGCGCGCACGCCGTCGGCGCCGTCTTCCGCGGGATCGGCCAGGGGGCCAAGAACCTCGACCCCGCCCACCGCAAGGACGGCGTCGCGCTGCTGCTGCTCGCCCTCGCGCTGATCGTGGCCGCCGGTACCTGGTCGAATCTGAGCGGTCCGGTCGGGGATCTGGTGACCATGCTGGTCACCGGTGCCTTCGGACGACTGGATCTGCTCGTCCCGATCCTGCTCGGCGTCATGGCGGTACGTTTCATCCGCCATCCCGAGCAGACCGACGCCAACGGCCGCATCGGCATCGGGCTCTCCGCCCTCGTCATCGGGGTCCTGGGCCTGGTCCACATCGCCTGCGGGGCGCCCGGCCGGGACGAGGGCACCACCGCGATGCAGAACGCGGGCGGGCTCGTCGGCTGGGGCGCCTCCAAGCCGCTGATCTTCACCATGGGCGCGCCGCTGGCCGTGCCCATGCTGGTGCTGCTGACGGTCTTCGGGCTGCTGGTGGTCACCGCGACCCCGGTCAACGCGATCCCGCAGCGCCTGCGCCGGCTCGGCATCCGGCTCGGGATCATCGCCCCGAACGAGTACGACGAGGGGTACGGGGAGACCGAGGGCGGCGCCGCCGACCGGCGGGACCGCCACGACGCGGAGCAGTGGCGGGCCCGTACGGGCTCCGGCGCCGGCTCCGGCGACCCGGCGGACGCCGCCGAGGAGGAGGCGCTCGCCCGGCGGCGCCGGCCGCGCAGGAGCTCCGCCCGGCCTGCCATGGACCGGGAGATGGACGCCGTCGACGTGGCGGCGGCGGCCGCCGCCGCGCTGGACGGGGCGGTCTACGGCGGCCTGCCGCCCTCCCCGCTCGTCGCCGAGCTCACCCACGGCATCAGCGTCGAGCGGGAGGGCGCGGAGATCACCGCGCCCGTGCCGACCGCCCGCGGGGAGCGCACCGCGGCGCCCGCCGCCGCCGAGCCCCCCACCGCTCCCGAAACCACCGCCGAGCAGCCGCACGCCACCACCGCCGCGGCCTCCGGGACGCTGTCGGTGCCCGACCTGACCAAGGCGCCGCCGCAGACCCAGGCGCTGCCGCCGCGCGCCGAGCAGCTCCAACTGCGCGGGGACATCACGTACGCCCTGCCCTCGCTGGACCTGCTGGAGAAGGGCGGGCCCGGCAAGACCCGCAGTGCCGCCAACGACGCGGTGGTTGCCTCGCTGCGCAACGTGTTCACCGAGTTCAAGGTCGACGCGGACGTCACCGGTTTCACCCGGGGGCCGACGGTCACCCGGTACGAGGTCACGCTGGGCGCCGCGGTCAAGGTCGAGCGGATCACCGCGCTGACCAAGAACATCGCCTACGCCGTGGCCTCGCCGGACGTGCGGATCATCAGCCCGATCCCGGGCAAGTCGGCGGTCGGCATCGAGATCCCGAACACCGACCGTGAGATGGTCAACCTCGGTGACGTGCTGCGCCTCGCGGACGCGGCCGAGGACGACCACCCGATGCTGGTCGCGCTCGGCAAGGACGTCGAGGGCGGCTACGTCATGGCCAACCTGGCCAAGATGCCGCACGTGCTCGTGGCCGGCGCCACCGGTTCCGGAAAGTCCTCCTGCATCAACTGCCTGATCACCTCCGTCATGGTCCGGGCGACCCCGGAGGACGTCCGGATGGTGCTCGTGGACCCCAAGCGGGTGGAGCTGACGGCGTACGAGGGCATCCCGCACCTGATCACGCCGATCATCACCAACCCCAAGCGGGCCGCCGAGGCCCTGCAGTGGGTCGTGCGCGAGATGGACCTGCGCTACGACGACCTGGCCGCCTTCGGCTACCGGCACATCGACGACTTCAACCAGGCCATCCGGGACGGCAAGATCAAACTGCCGCCGGGCAGCGAGCGGGAGCTCAGCCCGTACCCGTACCTGCTCGTGATCGTCGACGAGCTGGCCGACCTGATGATGGTGGCCCCGCGCGACGTCGAGGACTCGATCGTCCGGATCACCCAGCTGGCCCGCGCGGCCGGCATTCACCTGGTGCTCGCCACCCAGCGGCCCTCGGTGGACGTGGTCACCGGCCTGATCAAGGCGAACGTGCCCTCGCGCCTCGCCTTCGCCACCTCCTCGCTCGCCGACAGCCGGGTCATCCTCGACCAGCCGGGCGCCGAGAAGCTCATCGGCAAGGGTGACGGGCTGTTCCTGCCGATGGGGGCGAACAAGCCGGTCCGTCTCCAGGGGGCCTTCGTCACCGAGGACGAGATCGCCGGGATCGTCCAGCACTGCAAGGACCAGATGGCGCCCGTCTTCCGGGACGACGTCACCGTCGGGCAGAAGCAGAAGAAGGAGATCGACGAGGACATCGGCGACGACCTGGACCTGCTGTGCCAGGCGGCGGAGCTGGTGGTCACCACGCAGTTCGGCTCCACCTCGATGCTCCAGCGCAAGCTGCGGGTGGGCTTCGCCAAGGCCGGGCGGCTGATGGACCTCATGGAATCGCGGGGGATCGTCGGCCCGAGCGAGGGTTCGAAGGCGCGCGACGTCCTGCTGAAGGCCGACGAGCTGGACGACGTGCTCGCCGTCATCCGCGGCGAGGCCCATCCGTAACCAATTCGCGAGCAACCGTTTCCCTTGGGCCCACGTCCAGTTGAAGGGAGGTAGTGGCACCGCGCACGACCTCGCGTACGGCGTCGGTCCGCCACGCCGGAGCGGGCCTCCCTTCGCCATTCGTATGGCGTATGAAGTGCACCCTCCGGTTGCTCCACCCTTTCGTCACCCCCCTAGACTGGACATCCAGCAGGTGGCTACACGCTCGAAAGGCGCCCACGTGTCCATCGGCAACGCCAACTCCCCAGAAGAAGAGCGGCCTTCGACCGACGACCGGTCCGAGGACCGCATCGTCGAACGACCTGTCGAGACCCCGTCCATCGGGACCGCCCTCAAGAAGGCCCGCATCGCCGCCGGGCTCACCGTCGACGAGGTCAGTTCCATCACCCGCGTGCGCATTCCGATCGTGCACGCGATCGAAGAGGACGACTTCACGCGGTGCGGCGGCGACGTGTACGCCCGCGGTCACATCCGTACGCTCGCCCGCGCCGTCGACCTCGACCCGGTACCCCTGGTCGAGAGCTACGACGCGGCCCACGGCGGCCGGCCGGCACCCACGCCCGCCGCGCCGATGTTCGATGCCGAGCGCATCCGTCCCGAACGGCAGCGGCCCAACTGGACCGCGGCCATGGTCGCCGCCATCGTCGCCGTGATCGGCTTCGTGGGCTTCACCGCCTTCAGCGGCGGCGACGAGAAGGACAAGCGGCCGGTGGCGGAAGGTTCCGCCACCCCGAAGCCCGCGGCTCCCAAGCAGACCGGGGGCAAGCCGGCCGCGCAGCCCCAGCAGACCCCTGCCGCGCCCAAGCCGGAACCCTCGGACAGCGCGATCGCCGCCGCGCCCAAGGACCTCGTCACCGTCGTCCTGACGGCCGACACGGGCGAGAGCTGGATCTCCGCCAAGGACTCCACCGGCCGTCTGCTCTTCGACGGCACCCTCACGCAGGGTGAGTCCAAGACCTTCACGGACAAGGAGTCCGTCGACCTCGTGCTCGGCGACGCCGGGGCCGTGAAGCTCTTCGTGAACGGCAAGGAGATCAAGGACGACTTCCAGCCGGGTCAGGTGGAACGTCTCACATACACCAAGGCGGACCCTCTTCAGGATCAGCCCCAGGCGGGCTGAGCAGAGGCCGCCCCCAGGCGGAACAGGGAAATCCGGATCCCCGGGGTGCTGCGCCGCACCCCGGGGATCTTGCTGTACGGGGACTTGCGGCTGGGGCCGACGCCGGGACGAAGTAGTCTTGAGTCCATGCCCGAACGCCGTACCGTCGCCCTTGTCACTCTTGGCTGCGCCCGTAACGAGGTGGACTCGGAGGAGCTCGCAGGCCGCTTGGCGGCGGATGGCTGGGAGCTCGTCGAGGACGCCGCCGACGCGGACGTAGCCGTCGTCAACACCTGTGGCTTCGTCGAAGCCGCCAAGAAGGACTCCGTAGACGCCCTCCTGGAAGCCAACGATCTCAAGGATCACGGCAAGACCCAGGCGGTCGTCGCCGTCGGCTGCATGGCCGAGCGCTACGGCAAGGAGCTCGCCGAAGCCCTGCCGGAAGCCGACGGAGTCCTCGGTTTCGACGACTACGCCGACATCTCCAACCGCCTCCAGACCATCCTGAACGGTGGCAGCGTGGAGGCCCACACCCCGCGCGACCGGCGCAAGCTGCTGCCGATCAGCCCGGCGGAACGCCAGAGCGCCGAGGTGGCCCTCCCCGGCCACGCCCAGGAGCCGGCCGAGGCCCCCGCCGACCTGCCCACCGGACTCGCACCCGCCTCCGGGCCGCGCGCGCCCCTGCGCCGCCGCCTGGACAAGAGCCCCGTGGCCTCGGTGAAGCTGGCCTCCGGCTGCGACCGGCGCTGCTCCTTCTGCGCCATCCCGTCCTTCCGCGGATCCTTCATCTCCCGCCGCCCCAGCGACGTGCTGGGCGAGACCCGCTGGCTCGCCGAGCAGGGCGTCAAGGAGGTCATGCTGGTCTCCGAGAACAACACCTCGTACGGCAAGGACCTCGGCGACATCCGGCTGCTGGAGAGCCTGCTCCCGGAGCTGGCCGCGGTGGACGGCATCGAGCGCGTCCGCGTGAGCTACCTGCAGCCCGCCGAGATGCGGCCGGGCCTGATCGACGTGCTCACCTCGACCCCCAAGGTCGTGCCGTACTTCGACCTGTCCTTCCAGCACTCGGCCCCCGACGTGCTGCGCGCCATGCGCCGCTTCGGTGACACCGACCGGTTCCTGGAACTGCTGGACACCATCCGCAGCAAGGCCCCGCAGGCCGGTGTGCGGTCCAACTTCATCGTCGGCTTCCCCGGCGAGAAGGAGTCGGACTTCGCCGAGCTGGAGCGTTTCCTCACCCACGCGCGGCTGGACGCCATCGGCGTCTTCGGCTACTCGGACGAGGACGGCACCGAGGCCGTCACCTACGACCACAAGCTGGACGAGGACACCATCGCCGAGCGGCTCGCGCACATGCAGCGGCTCGCCGAGGAGCTCACCTCGCAGCGCGCGGAGGAGCGGATCGGGGAGACCCTGGAGGTACTCGTCGAGTCCGTGGAGGCGGTGGACGAGGACGGCGACGGCGCCTACGGGCGCGCCGCCCACCAGGCCCCCGAGACCGACGGCCAGGTCGTCTTCACGGACAGCACAGGCCTGGTCCCCGGACGTATCGTCACGGCCAAGGTGGTCGGCACCCTGGGTGTGGACCTGGTGGCGGAGCCCCTGGGCATGGATCTTGAGGAGGCGGCCGGATGACCGGAGTCCCGGCATCTGCGGCGGGCGGGACCGGCCGGCCCGTACCCGGCGCGAAGCTGGGGGCCGCGGCGGTCAATCAGGCCAGCCTGTGGAACATCGCCAACATCCTGACGATGATCCGGCTCGTCCTGGTGCCGGGATTCGTCTTCCTGCTGCTCGCCGAGGGCGGCTACGACCCGGCCTGGCGCGCCTGGGCCTGGGCGGCGTTCGCCGTCGCCATGATCACGGACATCTTCGACGGGCACCTGGCCCGGACGTACAACCTGGTCACGGACTTCGGCAAGATCGCCGACCCCATCGCCGACAAGGCGATCATGGGATCGGCGCTGATCTGTCTCTCCTGGCTCGGTGACCTCCCGTGGTGGGTGACCGGGGTGATCCTCGGGCGGGAGCTCGGGATCACGCTCCTGCGCTTCTGGGTCATCCGCTACGGAGTGATTCCGGCCAGCCGCGGCGGCAAGCTGAAGACCCTGGCCCAGGGCACGGCCGTGGGCATGTACGTACTCGCGCTGACCGGGGCGCTGGCGACCATGCGCTTCTGGGTGATGGCGATCGCCGTCGTGCTGACCGTCGTCACCGGTTTGGACTACATCCGGCAGGCCGTCGTGCTGCGCCGGCAGGGGATCGCGGCGGAGCGGGCCGCGCAGTGACCAACGGCCTGGGGGAATCCTTCCGGTGACCGGAGGCGGAGCAGAGGCGGACGGCGGGGTCGGAGCGGTCGATCATGTGTTCGAGACGGCCGCGGAGGTGCTGCGCCTGCTCACGGAAAGTGACCAGTCGCTCGCCGTGGCCGAATCGCTCACCGGCGGCATGGTGGCCGCCGAGCTCACCGCGGTTCCCGGCGCCTCGCTGTCCTTCCGCGGATCGGTCACGGCGTACGCCACGGAGATCAAGCACCTGGTCCTCGGGGTGGACGCGGGACTGCTCGCGGCCGAGGGCGCGGTGAACGCGCAGGTCGCGGCGGAGATGGCAGCCGGGGTGCGGCGGGTGATGGGCGCTTCGTGGGGAATTGCGACCACCGGGGTGGCCGGTCCGCAGCCGCAGGACGGGCAGCCTGTGGGCACCGTCTTCGTCGCGGTGGACGGTCCGGGGAGCAGGAAAACGGTCCGGCTGAGGTTGAACGGCTCCCGTGCGGAAATCCGTAGGGAGAGTGCACGCACAGTGCTCGAGCTTCTCTCAGGCCAACTCCGTGAGAATGCGCGGAGGCAGGATACGGAACAGAACGGGGGGATTTGATGTTTGCAGCCCTGAGTGAACACGACATCGCTCCCCGCACGGCCGCGGCGCGAGGCGGTACGGTGGGGCGTGAAGGATGCGGCTACACGGTCAGAGGAGGGAGCCACCGATGATTCTGCTCCGTCGCCTGCTGGGTGACGTGCTGCGTCGGCAGCGCCAGCGCCAGGGCCGTACTCTGCGCGAAGTCTCCTCGTCGGCCCGAGTTTCGCTCGGCTATCTCTCCGAGGTGGAGCGGGGGCAGAAGGAGGCATCCTCCGAGCTGCTCTCCGCGATCTGCGACGCGTTGGACGTACGGATGTCCGAGCTGATGCGCGAAGTCAGCGATGAACTGTCGCTGGCCGAGCTGGCACAGTCGGCCGCGGCAAGCGAACCGGTGAGTGTGCCGGTCCGCCCGATGCTCAATTCGGTCTCCATGGCTTCGGTCACGGGTGGACCGGAGCGGGTGACCATCAAGGCGCCTGCGGAAGCGGTGAATGTCGTAGCCGCGTGAGCGAGCACGTGAGCGTTTGAGCGTGGCCGGAGCCCCGGCCGGTGCGTGAAGCACCGGCCGGGGCTCCGGGCCGTTCTGGGTGCGGTCCCGGGGGTGGTGCGGGAGGATGGGGCCGTCCGGGTCCCGGCCCTCCCCCAGACTCCGTCCGGGGGCACCCCCAGGGAGGTAGCCGTGCGGCGGTTACTGCACGTACCTGCGGCGTCGGCCCTCGCGCTGACGGTGGGGGTCCTGTGGTGGTGGGCCGTGCTGCGGCTGGTGCTGGCGCCCGAGGAGTCCGGGGCCGTGGAGGGCGCGGTGGCGGTGGGCGGCTGGGGGCTGGGGCTGCTGCCGGTGCACTGCGTACCGGGCCCGGTGCGGAAGGCGCGGCGGTCGGTGGATGCCGGCGGCGGGGGTGCGGAGGGTGCCGGAGGTGCGGGGGCCGTCGGAGGTTCCGGAGTCACCAGGGCATCGACACTCCGCCGTTCGGGCGAAGGATCTGACCCGTCATGAAGGACGAGGCGTCCGAGGCCAGGTAGAGCACCGCCTGGGCGATGTCCTCGGGCTCGCCGACCCGGCGCAGGGGGGACATGCGGACCATCGCCGCCTCGGTCCGTTCCTGGACCTCGGGGCCGTGGCGGCCGGTCATCGGGGTGCGGATCCAGCCGGGGGCGACGGCGTTGACCCGTATGCCGTGCGGGCCGGCCTCGGTGGCGAGGGTCTTGGTCAGCTGCACCACGGCGGCCTTGGCGGCGCTGTAGCAGAGCAGGCCGGGCTGGGCGGCGTCCACGGCCCCGGAGGCCATGGTGACGATGGAGCCGGGACGGCCCGCCGCGATCATGCTGCGGGCGGCTTCCTGGCAGGTGCGCAGCACCCCCTTGAAATTGACGTCCAGGACCCGGTCGAGGTCCTCGTCGGTCGTCTCCAGGACGCTGCTGATGTGCATGACCCCGGCGATGGCGGCCGTGATGTCGAGCGGGCCCGCCGCGGAGACGGCCGCCCGGAGCGCCACCTGGTCGGTGACGTCGAGGGGATGGACGGTGGCGGCGCCGCCGGCCTTGGTGACGAGGGCAGCCGTCTCGGCGAGGCCCTGCTCGTCGCGGTCCGCGCAGTGGACGTGCGCGCCCGCCTCGGCGAGGAGGACGGCGGTGGCGCGGCCGATGCCGCTGGCCGCGCCGGTGACCAGGGCGGTGCGGCCGGTGAGGTCGTACGAGGCTGTGGGTGTGGGCATGCCGGGACGGTACGACCGGATCTGACGGAGCGTCAACCGGTGCGTCCTGCCGCCTGGACGCCGTCTACGGAGTCGGGCCCGGCTGGCAGCGGGGGCACCAGTACGTGGGGCGGTCGTCCTGGGGGGCTTCGCGGACGGGGGTGCCGCAGCGCAGGCACGGCCGGTGGGAGCGGCCGTAGACGAAGAGGTTCTGGCCGGGGCGGCGGCTGCCGGTGGTGTTGCGGGGGCCCGGCCGCTCGCCGGTGTTCGCGGACAGCAGCCGGTGGGCGGCGGCGGCCAGGCGCGGCAGGGTGGCCTCGGGGAGCGCGCCGACCGGTGTCCACGGGGTGACCCCGGCCAGGAAGCAGAGCTCGGCCTTGTAGATGTTGCCGATACCGGCGAGGTTGCGCTGGTCGAGCAGGGCCTCGCCGAGGGGGCGCTCGGGGGCGGCGAGCAGGTTGGCGGCGGCTCGCGCGGGATCCCAGTCCGGGCCGAGGAGATCGGGGCCGAGATGACCCACGGCCCTGTCCTCGTCGGCGGTGCGGAGCAGTTCCAGAACGGGGAGGCGGTAGCCGACGGCGGTGTGCTCGGCGGTGCCGAGGACGGCCCGGATCTCGTGGGCGGGGCCGCCGCGCCACTTCTCGCCGGCTGCGAAGACGTGCCAGGCACCGTCCATGCGGAGGTGGCTGTGCAGGGTGAGGCCGCCCTCGAAGCGGGTGAGGAGGTGCTTGCCGCGGGGGGTGACGTCGAGGGTGACGCGGCCGGTGAGGTCGGCGGTGGCGAAACGGGGGACGCGGAGGTCGCTGCGGGTGAGTTCGCGGCCTGCCAGGGCGGCGTGGAGACGGGTCGCCGCGCGCCGGATGCTGTCGCCTTCGGGCATGGGGCCATTGTCGCCCGCCGCGGCCTGCGAGGGCCGGGTTCCGGGAGGTCCGGGGGCCCGCCGGGCCGGGCGAACGGGGCGAGCCCCTGCGGCGAGGTGTGGCCGCAGGGGCTCTGTGATGCAGGAGGGGTCCGAGGGGCCGGAGGGGCCGGAGGGGCCGGAGAGGCCGGAGAGGCCGGAGGGGCCGGAGAGGCCGCTCATCACTTCCAGACGAGACCCTTGTTCGGATAGTTGTAGGGGTTGCCCCAGTACTCGGCTGCGGTGACCTTCGTCTGAGAGGCTGTCGGGTGGCCGGTTGATTACGCTGCGATGAGGTCTTCGACGGTCGTGGTTCGGGCGGCCTTGCGGTGGGATTCATGGCTCCACCGCGATGGCTGCCCGGCGAGCCGGACCAGCATCAGGCGGATCATCGCTACTTTGATCATGGCCTCGGAGGTCGCGGTCAGCCGTTCGTAGTCGCGGGCCAGCCGGCGGTTTCGGACCAGCCAGCCGAAACTTCGCTCCACCACCCAGCGACGGGGCAGGACCTTGAAGCCCTTGACGTCGTCGGTCCGCTTCACGATCTCGACGACGATGTCCAGCGCATCCCTGGCCCATGAAAGCAGTGTGGAGTCAACGGAGTTGGCGTATCCGCCGTCGGCCCACACCAGGCTGGCCGTGCGGAAGCCGGCGGCGAGCCGGGCCAGGACGGTGCGGCCTCCGGCCCGGTCCTGCACGGACGCGGAGGTGACGGCGACGACCAGCAGCAGGCCCATGTCGGGAGACTCGCGAGCCCCACTGACAACCTGGATGTGAGGGCTCCGCATGCGCGTGCGGCGGTCCTCGTGCAGAATCTGGAAGTTGAACGGAGAACTTCGATGATCGGGGTGGGAACTGTGGCAGTGACACCTGTGACACTCGGCAAGGGCGGCAACTGCCCCCTCCCCGGCGGAGCGGTCACCGTGACCGTACGGACCACGGCGGCCGTGGACGTCTCCGCGCTGCTGCTCACGGCGGACGGCAAGGTGCGCGACGACTCCGACCTGGTCTTCTTCAATCACCCGGAGCAGGACGGCCTACGGGTGGCTGGCGCGGTGGTGGAGGCGGACCTGGAGCGGATCCCGGCGGGGATCGAGACGGTGGTCTGTGTGGCGAGCATCGACGTGGACCAGCCCGGCGCGGCCTTCGACACCGCCTCGACCCCGGCGGTCTCGGTGGTGTGCGGGGGCCAGGACGCGCGGTTCACCCCGCCGCCGCTGACGAACGGTGAGACGGTGCTGCTGCTCGTCGAGCTGTACCGGCGCGCGGGCGGCTGGAAGCTGCGGGCGGTGGGCCAGGGCTACGCGACCGGCCTCGCGGGGCTGGCCACCGACTTCGGCATCACGGTGGAGGAGGACGCCGATGAGGCGCCCGCGCCCGCGGCCGTACCGGCACCCGCCGCACCTCTGGCCGCACCCGCCGCCATACCGGGGGTGGCGCTCGGCAAGGTGGAGCTGACCAAGCACGGGGCGGCGACGATCTCCCTCGACAAGAGCGACTCCGGCGCGGTGGTCACCGCGACCCTGGAGTGGGACGGCGGCACACGCGCCGAAGGCGCCGCCGACCTCGACCTGTACGCCCTGTTCGCCCCGGCCCAGCAGGTGCGCCCGAAGCTCGGCAAGGACGAGCGGTACGAGGCGGACGAGGCGAGCGAGGAGGACCCGGCGGCCGGCGCCGTGTACTGGAACAACCTCGGCACGCTCGACGCGGCGCCCTACATCGCCCTCGAAGGGGACGCGCAGGAGCCGGGCTGCGAGACGGTCCGCATCCAGCGCCCCGACGCGCACGGCTACGTACTGATCTGCGCGTACAGCGCGGTGGGTAACGGCACCGGCAGCTTCAAGAGCTTCGGCGCGAAGGCGGTGGTGAGCGACGGGCGCGGATCGACGGTCGTGGCGCCGCTGTTCTCGAAGAACGAGTATGCCTACTGGGTGGCCATCGCCCTCGTCGACTTCACCAACCCGCACGGAGTGCGGATCAGCCAGGTCGAGAAGTACAGCCGCCGCAGCTCGGAGAGCCGTCCGATGCTCTACGCCGACGGCGTGGTGGCGATGGACCGGGGCCCGGTGGAGTTCAAGGACTTCTAAGAGCCTGTCGGTTGGCTGATCATGCGTGAAGCGTGACGGTCGCGATCTGCCCTCCGGGCATGGCGACGGCCCCGGAATGATCACGTGGTGTGTGCCAGTGCGACAACTCCGAGGCCGTCAGCGGCCCATGCTATCCGTCCAGCCTGACCGATGAGATGTGGGAGATCATCCAGCCGCTCCTTCCCGCGCGTGACCTGCGAAAAGGTGGCGGGGTGCGCAAGTACGGAGACCGGTTGGTGCTCGACTCGGTCTTCTACGTACTGCGCTCGGGCTGCCAGTGGCGGATGCTCCCGCGCGACCTGATGCCCTGGGACGCGGCCCACCGCTGGTTCACCAAGTGGCGCCGGGACGGGACCTGGGACCGCATCCACGACGAGCTCCGCCGCCAGGTCCGGATCGGGGCCGGACGCGATCCCGAGCCGTCGGCCGCCGTGATCGACGCCCAGTCGATCAAGACCAGCGAGGGCGGCGAGGCGCGCGGGTTCGATGCGGGCAAGCGGACGACAGGGCGGAAGAGACACGTGATCGTTGACACGATGGGCCTGCTGCTGGTCGTCGCCGTCACCTCCGCGTCCGTGCAGGACCGGGCCGGAGGCCGCACCGTCCTGGCCCGGCTCGCCGCCGGCTTCCGCACGGCCAGCCTGGTGTGGGCCGACGGCGGATACGCCAACTCCGTTGACTCCACACTGCTTTCATGGGCCAGGGATGCGCTGGACATCGTCGTCGAGATCGTGAAGCGGACCGACGACGTCAAGGGCTTCAAGGTCCTGCCCCGTCGCTGGGTGGTGGAGCGAAGTTTCGGCTGGCTGGTCCGAAACCGCCGGCTGGCCCGCGACTACGAACGGCTGACCGCGACCTCCGAGGCCATGATCAAAGTAGCGATGATCCGCCTGATGCTGGTCCGGCTCGCCGGGCAGCCATCGCGGTGGAGCCATGAATCCCACCGCAAGGCTGCCCGAACCACGACCGTCGAAGACCTCATCGCAGCGTAATCAACCGGCCACCCGACAGCCTCTGAGCCGACGGGGCGAGGGCCACCGCGCAGCTGGTCTGCGTCTGGCCGTTGACGAAGCCCTTCGGCAGCGACTCGTTCGGGCACTTCTCGAACTTGCCTATGATCGATACGCGCTGTGCCTCGGTGCCGTCCCCGAGCAGGCCCTTGACCTGGGTCACGGAGGAGTGCGACAGGTCCGTGGTGCCGGTGTTCTTGACCGAGTAGCGGATGTAGTACGGGATCATCCCCTTCACTTTGTCGCCGAGCTTGAGCGCGTCCAGGTCGGCGGGGTTGCCCTGCTCGATCGCGGTGACCGTGAGGGCGATCTGGCCGCCCTTGTTGCTTCCGTAGCTGAACGGGATCTCCGCGGCCTCGCCGATCTTGAAGGTCTGGCCGGACTTCGCCGTGCCGTTCGCCCCGGCGGGGGCCTCGCTGCCGCCTGTGGTGGGGGCGGTGGCGCTGGGGCTGGGTGCTTCGGACGGGGCGGCCGGCGAGGCGGACGAGGCGGAATCACTCGGCTGCGCGGGGGCCAGCTCCTCGTTGCCGTTCTTGCATCCGGTCAGGGCCAGGGTGCCGGCGACCGCCAGAACGACCGCGCCGAGGGTGGTGGTACGCATGCTGATGGTGCTCACTCTTCTACTCCCCCATGACTGTGCATCGCCAATGCAATGCCTGTGATCATCTTGATAAAGGATGAGTAAGCGGCTGTGCCAGCCCAGGGGGCGGCCCACAACAGTTCTGTGACATGTCCAGGACGTGAGCGGAACAGTCGGCGCCGGTTTGCAGTCGTCAGGAACGCAAGCGCAAACCCCTCGGGGTGGCGTGGAATCCGGCCGCCTCCAGGGCCCGGCCCAGGGGGGAGGTCAGCGCCGCGGCCGCGTTGATGCGTTCCACCGTGAGGGCCGGGAGGGTGCCCGCGCGCGAGGCCGCGGCCAGGGCGGCCGTGGCAGCCGCGAGGCGGGGATCCTCCGGCGGGGGCCAGGCCAGCAGGGTCTTGCCGCCGCGCTCCAGGTACAGGGTGAGCTCGCCGTCCACCAGGACCACGAGGGAGCCGGCCTTGCGGCCCGGTTTGTGGGTGGCGCCGGCCGGGGGCTCGGGCCAGGGCAGGGCCGCGCCGTACGCGTTCGCCGGGTCGGCGGCCGCGAGGACCACCGCCGCCAGCGGGGGCGGGGTCCGCTCCGCGGCACGGAGGCGGTCCACCGCGCCGTCCATCGCGAACTGGGCCGCGCCCAGTCCCTCGACCACATAGCCCCGACGGGCCTGGCCGCTGTCCTCGAAGGCCGACAGGACGCGGTACACCGCGCTGAAGCCCCCTTCGACGCCCTCCGCCGCCACCGCGCCCCTGGTGACCACGCCGTGCCGGTCCAGCAGGGTGCGGGCCAGGGCGTGGGCCCGGTGGGTCGGGTCGGGGGCCTGGGACGGCAGCAGCGACCAGCGCCCGGAGACCGTGGGCGGGCCGGTACGGGACACGGTCGCGCTGAGCGTGCCGTACCGGCCGCGGGGGACCGTGCGCCGGGCCCGGTGGGCCGTCGCGCCCGCCGTGCGGCCCGACCCCAGCAGCGAGCGCAGCGGGGCCAGGGTGTCGTTGGTGAGCCGGCCCGACCAGGCCAGGTCCCACACCGCCTCGGAAAGGGCGACGTCGGAGACCTCGGGGAAGTCGGCGCGGATCGACTGCGCGATCTGGCGGAAGAACAGGCCGTACCCGCCGGTCAGGGCGGCCAGGACCGCCTGGTGGAGCGGGCTCGGATCCAGCGGGTGCGGCGGGGGCAGGAGCAGGGGGGCCGCGTCCGCCAGGTACAGGGAGATCCAGCCGTCCTTGCCCGGGAGGGCTCCCGCGCCCGCCCAGACCACCTCTCCGGCAGTGGTCAGCTCGTCCAGGAGGCCGGGGGAGTAGCCCGCCACCCGCGACGGGAGGATCAGCCGTTCCAGCGCCGAGGCCGGGACCGGGGCGCCCTGGAGCTGCTCGACCGCCCGGGCCAGTCCGTCGAGGCCGCGCAGGGCTCCGCCCAGGTGCTGCCACTGGGGCAGGAACGTGGCCAGCGAGGTCGGCGGCACGGGCTCCAGCTCCTGGCGGAGCGCGGCGAGGGAGCGGCGGCGCAGCCGGCGCAGCACCGTCGCGTCGCACCATTCCTGGCCGATGCCCGCCGGGTGGAACTCGCCCTGGACCACCCGGCCGGCCGCCGCCAGCCGGTGCAGCGCGCCCTCGGTCACCGCGGTGCCCAGCCCGAAGCGGGTGGCGACGGCGGCCGTGGTGAACGGCCCGTGGGTGCGCGCGTACCGGGCCAGCAGGTCACCGAGCGGGTCCTTGACCGGCTCGGTGAAGGCCTCCGGAACGCCGACGGGGAGCGCCGTGCCCAGCGCGTCCCGCAGCCGGCCCGCGTCCTCGATCGCCGCCCAGTGGTCCGCGCCGCCGATCCGGACCCGGATGGCGCGGCGGGCCTCGGCAAGCTCGTGTGCCCAGGACGGTTCCGCCCCGCGCTCGGTCAGCTCGTCCTGCGTCAGCGGGCCCAGCATGCGCAGCAGGTCGGCCACCGACTCGGGATCCTTGGCCCGCCGGTCCTCGGTCAGCCACTGGAGCTCCCGCTCCAGATCCTCCAGCACCTGCGCGTCGAGGAGCTCGCGCAGCTCCGCCTGGCCGAGCAGCTCGGCCAGCAGCCGGGAGTCCAGCGACAGCGCAGCCGCCCTGCGCTCGGCGAGCGGCGAGTCGCCCTCGTAGAGGAACTGGGCGACGTACCCGAAGAGGAGGGAACGGGCGAAGGGGGAGGGCTCCGGGGTGGTGACCTCGACCAGTCGCACGCGGCGCGCCTCGATGTCCCCCATCAGCTCGGTCAGGCCGGGCACGTCGAAGACGTCCTGGAGGCACTCGCGTACGGCTTCCAGCACGATCGGGAAGGAACCGAACTCCGAGGCCACCTGGAGCAGCTGGGAGGCACGCTGGCGCTGCTGCCACAGCGGGGTGCGCTTGCCCGGACTGCGCCGCGGCAGCAGCAGGGCGCGGGCCGCGCACTCGCGGAAGCGGGAGGCGAAGAGCGCGGAGCCGCCGACCTGGTCGGTGACGATCTGGTTGATGTCGCCGTGGTCGAAGGCGACGTCGGCCGCGCCCAGCGGGGCCTGTTCGTCGTCGAACTCGAACGGCTGCGGAGCCGCGGGGTCGTGGTCCAGCAGGTCCATGGACAGCAGGTCCGCGTCCGGGAGGCGGAGCACGATGCCGTCGTCGGCATGCATCACCTGCGCGTCCATGCCGTACTTCTCGGCGAGGCGGGCGCCCAGCGCGAGCGCCCACGGGGCGTGCACCTGGGCGCCGAAGGGGGAGTGGACCACGACCCGCCAGTCGCCCAGCTCGTCGCGGAAGCGCTCCACCACGATGGTCCGGTCGTCCGGGACGTGGCCGCAGGCCTCACGCTGTTCCGCGAGGTAGGCCAGCACGTTCTCCGCGGCCCAGGCGTCCAGGCCGGCGGCCAGCAGCCGCAGCCGGGCGTCCTCGTCGGTGAGGCCGCCGAGCTCGCGGAGGAACGCGCCGACCGCGCGGCCCAGTTCGAGCGGGCGGCCGAGCTGGTCGCCCTTCCAGAACGGCAGCCGGCCCGGCACCCCGGGGGCCGGGGTGACCAGGACGCGGTCGCGGGTGATGTCCTCGATCCGCCACGAGGTCGTGCCCAGCGTGAAGACGTCCCCGACGCGGGACTCGTAGACCATCTCCTCATCGAGCTCGCCGACCCGGCCGCCGCCCTTCTTCGGGTCCGAGCCGGCCAGGAAGACGCCGAAGAGACCGCGGTCCGGGATCGTGCCGCCTGAGGTCACCGCGAGGCGCTGGGCCCCCGGCCGCCCGGTGATCGTCCCCGCCACCCGGTCCCAGACCACGCGCGGTCTCAGCTCGGCGAACGCGTCCGACGGATAGCGGCCCGCCAGCATGTCCAGCACCGCGGTGAACGCCGACTCCGGCAGCGCGGCGAAGGGCGCCGCCCGCCGCACCAGGGCGAGCAGGTCGTCCAGTTGCCAGGTGTCCATCGCGACCATCGCGACCAGCTGCTGCGCCAGTACGTCCAGGGGGTTGGAGGGGACACGGAGGGACTCGATCGCCCCCGTGCGCATCCGCTCGGTGACCACGGCCGCCTGCACCAGGTCGCCGCGGTACTTGGGGAAGACCACCCCGGTGGAGACCGCGCCCACCTGGTGGCCGGCCCGGCCCACCCGCTGGAGCCCGGACGCCACCGACGGCGGGGACTCCACCTGCACCACCAGGTCCACCGAGCCCATGTCGATGCCCAGCTCCAGGCTGGAGGTGGCGACGACGGCCGGCAGCCTTCCCGCCTTCAGGTCCTCCTCCACGATCGCCCGCTGCTCCTTGGAGACCGAGCCGTGGTGCGCGCGGGCCAGCAGGGGCGGGGCGCCCAGGGCGGCGCCCGACTGGGCCATGATCTCGGCCGGGGGCGAACCCTCCGGCAGCCGCTCGCCCATCGCGCGCTCGTACGCGATCTCGTTGAGCCGGTTGCACAGACGCTCGGCGAGGCGGCGGGAGTTGGCGAAGACGATCGTCGAGCGGTGGGCCTGCACCAGGTCCGCGATCCGCTCCTCCACATGGGGCCAGATCGACGGCTTGTCCCCGCCCTCCCTGCCCTCGGTCGCCGGAGATCCCCCCAACTCGCCCATGTCCTGCACCGGGACGACCACCGACAGGTCGAACTCCTTGGCGGAGGGCGGCTGGACGATCTCCACCTTGCCGCGCGGCGCGAGGTACCGGGCCACCTCGTCCACCGGCCGGACCGTCGCCGACAGCCCGATCCGGCGCGCCGGGCGCGGCAGCAGCTCGTCCAGCCGCTCCAGGGAGAGGGCGAGGTGGGCGCCGCGCTTGGTCCCGGCGACCGCGTGCACCTCGTCCAGGATCACGGTCTCGATCCCGGCGAGGGCGTCCCGGGCGGCCGAGGTCAGCATCAGGAACAGCGACTCGGGGGTGGTGATCAGGATGTCCGGCGGGCGGGTGGCCAGCGCCCGCCGCTCGGCGGGCGGGGTGTCGCCGGAGCGGATCCCGACCCGGATGTCCGGCTCGGGCAGGCCGAGGCGGACGGACTCCTGACGGATCCCGGTCAGCGGGCTGCGGAGATTGCGCTCCACGTCGACGGCCAGGGCCTTCAGGGGTGACACGTACAGGACGCGGCAGCGCTTCTTCGACTCGGCGGGCGGCGGGGTCGAGGCGAGCCGGTCGAGGGCGGCGAGGAACGCGGCCAGGGTCTTGCCGGAGCCGGTCGGAGCCACGACCAGCACGTCCGAGCCCTCCCCGATCGCCCGCCAGGCACCCTCCTGAGCGGTGGTGGGCGTACGGAAGGCCCCCGTGAACCACGAGCGGGTCGCGGGGGAGAACGAGTCGAGCGCAGCGCCTGCCATGCCCCCATCGTGCACCCGGCCACTGACAACGTCCCGGACCTGGGCAAACGTCCGTCACGGGCGGAGCGCAGAATGGGGGGATGGGGACGCGAGAGGGCGGCCGGGAGTGGGCACGGCACTGGCAGTACGCGGAACTGCCCGGGCTGGACCTGCTGCGCGCCCACTACGTCCGCCACACCTTCCCGCGCCACGCCCACGACGGGTACGTCATCGCGGCCGTCACCGGCGGCATCGAGGAGGTCGGCCTGCCGGGCCACGTCGTGCGCGCCGGACCGGGCAGTGTGGTCCTGATCAACCCAGAGGTGCCGCACACCGCGCGCGCCGGGGTCCCCGAGGGCTGGGCGTACGCCACCCTCTACCCCTCCCGCGAGCTGATCACCGAGGTCGCCGACGAGATCGGCACCCTGCGCGGCACTCCCGGCTTCACGGCCGACGTGGTCACCGACCCGCACGGATCGCGGACCATCACCGAGGTGCACCGGGCCGCCGAGGCCGGGAACGCGCTGGCCGCCGACACGCTGCTGCGAGGAGTCGTGGCACGGATGCTGACCCGGCACGCGGGCCCGCTGCCGGCCCGCAGGGCACGGCGCGCGGGCGCCGCCGACGCCGAACGGGCCCGAGCGGTGCTGGCGGAGCGGATGGCCGACCCGCCGTCGCTGGAGCAGCTGGCGGCCGACCTCGGAACCAGCCCCTTCGCGCTGCTGCGGGCCTTCCGCGAGCAGTACGGGATGCCGCCGCACACCTGGCTGACCGACGCCCGGGTCCGGCAGGCCCGCCGGCTGCTCGACGCGGGCACCGCGCCGGCGGAGGCGGCCGTCACCGTCGGCTTCACCGACCAGCCGCACCTGAACCGGCACTTCACCCGCATCGTGGGGGTCCCCCCGGGGGCGTACCGGCGCGAACGGGCCGTCTAGCCTTCCGATCCCGCCGCGCCGGGGCCGACCAGGGCCGACGGGGGCGCGCAAGAACGTACAAGACCATCCGCCCGGGCCCCGCGTAGTTTCGGGGCGTGGGAGAGAAGCAGCTGGTCACAGAGCCAGAGATACGAGAGACAGCAGTGCCCGACGGGCGGCCGCGGGCCGCCGTCATCCGCGACGCGCTCGGGGTCGGGGTGGCCGTCGGGCTGTCCGGGTTCGCCTTCGGGGTGACCGCCGCCGGGGCCGGCATCAGCACGCTCCAGGCCTGCGTGCTGAGCCTGCTCGTCTTCACCGGCGCCTCGCAGTTCGCCCTGGTGGGAGCACTCGCGGCGGGCGGGAATCCGTTCACCGCCGCCGCCGGGGCCTTCTTCCTCGGCACCCGCAACGCCTTCTACGGGCTGCGCCTGTCGCAGCTGCTCGCGCTGCCCCGCGCCGTACGGCCCTTCGCCGCGCACTGGGTGATCGACGAGACCACCGCCGTGGCGCTGGCCCAGCCCGACCGGAGGACGGCCCGGCTCGGCTTCACCGCCACCGGGCTCAGCCTCTACGCGCTGTGGAACCTGACCACCCTGCTCGGCGCGCTCGGCGCCGAGGCCGTCGGGGACACCGAGGCGTGGGGGCTGGACGCCGCCGGGCCCGCCGTGTTCCTGGCCCTGCTCGCGCCGATGCTGAAGACCGGCACCGAGCGGGCCGTGGCCGCCCTCGCGCTCGTCCTCGGGCTCGGATTCCTGCCCGTGCTGCCCGCCGGGGTGCCCGTGCTGATCGCCGCCCTGGCCGCCCCCGTCGTGCTGTGGACGAAGGGACGCCGTCCGTGAACGTCTGGATCGCCATCGGACTGACCGTCGTCGGCTGCTACGCCGTCAAGCTCGCCGGGCTGCTCGTCCCCGCCGGGGCCCTGGAGCGGCCGCTGGTACGCCGGCTGGCCGCCCTGCTGCCGGTCGCGCTGCTCGCCGCGCTCACCGCCCAGCAGACCTTCAGCACCGGCTCCGCCCTCGTCGTCGACGCCCGCGCCGCCGGGCTCGCCGCCGCCGGGCTGGCGCTGCTGCTGCGGGCCCCGTTCCTCGTCGTGGTCGCGGCCGCCGTCGTCGTCACCGCGGGGGTACGGGCGCTGGGCGGCTGATCCCGGCCGGCAGGCGCCCGTACGCCCGCAGGGTCAGCAGGGCGTCCAGCGTCGCGATCGGCCGCCGCTCCAGCGAGCTCCCCGGAGCCCAGGCCTCGCGGCGGACCGGCCAGCCGCCGTCCCCCTGCTGCGCGGCGGCCAGGTGATCCAGTGAGCGGCGCACCTCGTCGTCCGTGAACCAGCCGCGGGCCAGCGATTCGGGCCGCCGCGCGAAGTCGTGCGGGAAGAGGAGCTCGCCCGGTGCGTAGCCCGGGGCGGGCGGGTACTCCCCGCGGCGCCCCGGATCGAGCACCGCGAGCTTCTGCGCGCGCACCAGGCGGCCCAGCCGGTCCGCGGCCGCCGCCGCGCGCGCCCGGTCCGGGACGCCGTCGAGGAAGGCCACCGCGCTCTGGACCTCGTACGGATGCGAGTGGCGCAGGCTCTCGACCCGGTCCCAGCAGAAGTCGGTGGCCCGGAAGAGCCAGGCGTGCCAGACCCGGTTGCGGTGCAGCAGGCCGACGACCGGGCCGGTGGTCAGCAGCTCGCCGGGCGGGACGTCGTACATCGGGTGGTACGGGGCCGCCGGGTAGGCCCGCGGGGCCGTGGAGACCACCGGAAGCGCGCCGTCCGCGGTGGAGACCGAGGTCAGGTGGCGGCAGAGCCGCTCGATGCGCTGCCCCGCGCAGCGGCCCAGGCTGTCCAGCACGCGCAGCGCGTGCGCGGTGTGCAGGGGCTGGCTGAGCGGACCGCGCAGATCCGGATCGAGGGCGTGGCCGTAGCCGCCGTCGCCGTTGAGGTACGAACCGAGGGCGGTGTCCACCGGGTCGGCGTCCCCGCCGAGGAAGTGGAACGCGAACTGCCGCTGCTCCAGCACGCGGGCCGTGAGCCAGATGAACTGCTCCGCGCGGGCCAGCGGGGTCTGCGGGGGCTGCGGGGCGTGCGGGGTCTGCGACGTCTGCGAGGAAGCTTCGTCTCCGGGCATGCGTGCAACCTAGGACGCGGCGGTGCGGCCAGGAGGGGCGAACGCGGCCGGTGCACTCTCCCGGGGCGGGATACTGGGGGCATGCGGTTGACGATTTTCTGGGAGCGGATGGCCGAGCACTTCGGCGCCGGCTACGCCGACTCCTTCGCGCGGGACCACGTCATGACGGAGCTGGGCGGGCGAACCGTCCACCAAGCGCTGGACGCGGGCTGGGAGGCCAAGGACGTGTGGCGCGCGGTGTGTTCGGCGATGGACGTGCCGGCCTCGCTGCGCTGATGCCGCCGGGCACCGCTTCGTGGTTCGGGCGGCCGGTGGGACAGACTTGGCGGCGTGGCAGCCAGTGATGAGACGACGACCGACGACCAGACCGCCGACGTCCGGGGCGAGCGGCCGGGCAGCATGCCGGCGGCTCCCGGTCCGGCCTCCGGCCCGGCCTCCGATCGAGGGGCCGAAGGCCCCGGCGGCCCGCACCGCCCGGTAGCCCCCGGCGGCCCCGTCCCGCAGGCCGGCTCCGGCGGCGCAGGGAGCCCTCCGGCCGGTGCGGCCCCCGCGGCCCCCGGCGGGGCGGAGGCGCGGATGCCGCGCTGGCTGCCGCGCGCCGTGATCCTCGTACTGGCGCTCGTCGCCTGCTTCCAGCTCGGCAGTTGGGCCTTCCACCAGCTCATCGGGCTGCTCGTCAACATCCTGATCGCGTTCTTCCTCGCGCTCGCGATCGAACCGGCGGTGTCCGGGATGGCGGCCCGCGGGGTGCGCCGCGGGCTCGCCACCTTCGTGGTGTTCCTCGCGGTGCTCGTCGTGACCGCGGGCTTCCTCGCGCTGCTCGGCTCGCTGCTCGCCGGGCAGATCGTCGCCATGGTCGAGGGCTTCCCGGGCTATCTCGACTCGGTGATCAAAGCGATCAACTCCACCTTCCACACCGAACTGTCCCGGCTGGAGATCCAGCAGAGCGTGCTGCGCTCCGACTGGCTGCGCAAGTACGTGCAGAACAGCGCGTCCGGTGTGCTCGACGTCTCCGCCACGGTGCTCGGCGGACTCTTCAAGCTGCTGACGATCGGGCTGTTCTCCTTCTACTTCGCCGCCGACGGACCGCGGCTGCGGCGCGCGCTGTGCTCCGTACTGCCGCCCGCGAAGCAGGCCGAGGTGCTGCGCGCCTGGGAGATCGCCGTCGCCAAGACGGGCGGCTACCTCTACTCGCGCGGGCTGATGGCGCTGATCTCCGGTCTCGCCACCTACATCCTGCTGGCGGTCCTCGGCGTGCCGTACGCGCCCGCCCTCGCGATGTGGGTGGGCCTGGTCTCGCAGTTCATCCCCACCATCGGCACCTACCTCGCGGGTGCGCTGCCGGTTCTGATCGCCTTCACCGTCGACCCCTGGTACGCGCTGTACGTCCTCGGTTTCGTCGTGGTCTACCAGCAGTTCGAGAACTACGTCCTGCAGCCCAAGCTGACCTCGAAGACCGTGGACATCCATCCGGCGGTCGCTTTCGGATCGGTCATCGCGGGCACCGCCCTGCTCGGCGCGGTCGGGGCGCTCATCGCGATCCCGGCCGTCGCCACGCTGCAGGCCTTCCTCGGCGCGTACGTGAAGCGCTACGCGCTGACGGAGGAGGCGGATTCCTCTACGGCGCGTCCCCGGCGCCGCCGAGTGCGCTTGCCACGGCTTCGGTGACGGTCGCCTCGGCGGCGGCCTTGGTCACTCCGAGGCCGCTCAGCGGGCCCTCGCCGTTCTCCAGCTCCAGGAGCGCGAGCAGGACGTGCTCGGTGCCGACGTAGTCGTGCCCCAGGCGCAGGGCCTCGCGGAAGGTGAGCTCCAGGGCCTTCTTCGCGGACGCGTCGAAGGGGATGAGGTCGGGGACCTCCGCATGGGGCGGGGGCAGCAGGGCGGCCACGGCGGCGCGTACGTCGTCCGCCGTGACCCCCTGGGCGCCCAGGGCGAGTCCCGCGAAGCTCTCGGGCTCGGCCAGCAGGCCCAGGACCAGGTGGTCCGTGCGGATCTCGGTGCCGCCGGCGGCGCGGGCCTCGTTCTGTGCGGTCACGACGACGTTGCGGGCGCGGGGGGTGAACCGGCCGAAGCCCGCGTTCGGGTCGAGCGCGGCGGCACCCTCCTTGTCCGCCTTGGGGACGAAGCGCTTCTGGGCCGCCTGGCGGGTGACGCCCATGCTGCGGCCGATGTCGGTCCAGGAAGCGCCGGAGCGGCGGGCCTGGTCGACGAAGTGGCCGATGAGGTGGTCCGCGACGTCCCCGAGGGCCTCGGCGGCCACGACGGCGCCGCTGAGCTGCTCCAGGGGGTCGGTGTGAACCTTGTTGATGGCCTCGATCAGGTCGTCGAGGCGTACGGGATTGGTCATGCGAACGGGTTCCACGGATGGGTTCGTCATGAGTGCAACCGTAGGTTGACAGTCAGGAGGGCGTCAACCTTAGGTTGTCACTTCGTGGGAAGGGGCTGATGTGATCGCGATCCGTCACGAAAGCATCACGAGGCGTACGGGATCGGGCGGCCCCTGGCAGCATCGGTCGGACCGACTCGGGGGGTTCCATGCCGTTACGTGCGCGCGTCCTCGCGCCGGCCGCCGTCGTCGTTGCCGCCGCAGCCGTTGCCGTGCTGCTCGCGGGCTGTTCCCAGACGCCGGCCGAGGAGCTGGAGGACTGGTATTCCTCGGGGGGCGAGTCCCGGATCAAGCAGCTCAACGAGAGCGTGGGCCGGGTCGACGAGGTGAGCATGCGCACGCTCGACGTCCAGGGGCCCGCCTGTCAGGACCTGCTGAAAGAGGTCACCGCGGCCGAGAGGCTCGGCCCGATCCCGCGCGAAGCCGCCCAGGGCTACGGGAAGGAGTCCCTGGACGGATTCAGGCGCGGCACGGAGGAGTGCGTCGCCGGTGCCGCGAAGGGGGACGAGCTCCAGTCTCGGCAGGCTGGTGAGCGCCGTGTCGATGATCAGGGCCGGCCTGTCGCAGAAGTGAGCGGCCCGTCCAGGGCGCGCCGCTCGCGCCGTCGGTGAACGACCGCCGACGGGCCACAGCCAAGCCTTAGGTAAACGCTGTTGAACGATCTCCACTTGTGACGCATCGACAGGGGCCGTGTCGGTGGGCGGGGTTAAGGTCCCTCTCAAGGCGCGCGCATCAAGAACCTCAAGGAGGAGATCCGGCATGAGCAGGACCGGCGGCAGCACGCACGAGGGATTCACGGCCGAGGAGCGGGCCGCGATGAAGGACCACGCCCAGGAGCTGAAGACGGCCGCGCGCCGCAGCTCGCGCGCGGACAAGGCGGCGGAGGCGGAGCGGGAGGTCCTCGCGAAGATCGCCGAGATGCAGGACTCGGACCGGATCATGGCCGAGCGCGTGCACGCCGTCATCACGGCCGCCGCCCCGGTCCTCGCGCCGAAGCTCTGGTACGGGATGCCCTCCTACGCCCTGGACGGCAAGGTCGTCTGTTTCTTCCAGAGCGCGGAGAAGTTCAAGGCGCGCTACGCGACCCTCGGCTTCAGCGACCTGGCCAAGCTGGACGAGGGCGCGATGTGGGCGGCCGGCTTCGCCCTGACCGAGGTGACGGCCGAGGTGGAGGAGCGGATCGCCGCGCTCGTGAAGCAGGCCGTGAGCTGACGCCCTCGCCCCGACGGATCCCGGGCCCGCGAAGCCCCCGCCCGGTCACCGGGCGGGGGCTTCGGCCTACCTGGTCACGGCGGGCTCGAAGGGTGCGAGGCCAAGGAGTCCGCTACTGACGGCGCCGGGGCGGCCGCGGGCCCGGCAACGGGCGGGGTGGGCGTGGCGCGCTTGACAGGGAAATCGAACATCTATTCTGATGAGTTATCCACAGCCGAACCGGTCGTGGAGGCGCATTGTCAGTGGCAGGCATTAGCGTCAATGGCGTGAAGCGATCGACTCAAGCAAACCGGGTGGAACCCATGGCAGGCACCGACCGCGAGAAGGCTCTCGACGCCGCTCTCGCACAGATTGAACGGCAATTCGGCAAGGGTGCGGTCATGCGCCTCGGCGACAAGCCGAACGACCCCATCGAGGTCATCCCCACCGGGTCGACCGCGCTGGACATCGCGCTCGGCGTCGGCGGGCTGCCCCGCGGCCGCGTGATCGAGGTGTACGGGCCGGAGTCCTCCGGTAAGACGACCCTGACCCTGCACGCCGTGGCCAACGCGCAGAAGGCCGGCGGCACCGTCGCCTTCGTGGATGCCGAGCACGCGCTCGACCCCGAGTACGCGAAGGCGCTCGGCGTGGACACCGACAACCTCATCCTGTCGCAGCCGGACACCGGCGAGCAGGCGCTGGAGATCGTGGACATGCTCGTCCGCTCCGGTGCCCTCGACCTGATCGTCATCGACTCCGTGGCGGCCCTCGTGCCGCGCGCGGAGATCGAGGGTGAGATGGGCGACTCGCACGTGGGTCTCCAGGCCCGTCTGATGAGCCAGGCGCTCCGGAAGATCACCGGTGCGCTCAACCAGTCCAAGACCACCGCGATCTTCATCAACCAGCTCCGCGAGAAGATCGGTGTGATGTTCGGCTCGCCGGAGACCACCACCGGTGGCCGCGCGCTGAAGTTCTACGCCTCCGTACGCCTCGACATCCGCCGTATCGAGACCCTGAAGGACGGCACGGACGCGGTCGGTAACCGCACCCGCGTCAAGGTGGTCAAGAACAAGGTCGCGCCCCCGTTCAAGCAGGCCGAGTTCGACATCCTCTACGGCCAGGGCATCAGCCGCGAGGGTGGACTGATCGACATGGGCGTGGAGCACGGCTTCGTGCGCAAGGCCGGTGCCTGGTACACGTACGAGGGCGACCAGCTCGGCCAGGGCAAGGAGAACGCCCGTAACTTCCTGAAGGACAACCCGGATCTCGCCAACGAGATCGAGCGGAAGATCAAGGAGAAGCTGGGCGTGGGTGTCCGCAAGGACGCCGCCGCCGATGGCGCCGCCGCTGCGCCCGCCGAGGCCACGGCCGTGCCCGCGCCCGCGTCGAAGGCCAAGACGACGGCCAAGGCCGCCGTGGCCAAGAGCTGACCCGTGCAGGAGCAGGAAGGGGGCGGCAGGAGCAGGCGCGGTCGTGAGGACCGCCAGGAACTGCCGCCCCAGAGCCCCGAGGAGCAGGCGCGGGCGATCTGCCTGCGCCTGCTCACGGGGAGCCCGCGCACCCGGCGCCAGCTCGCGGACGCCCTGCACAAGCGGGGCATCCCCGAGGAGGTGTCGCAGCAGGTCCTCTCCCGGTACGAGGAGGTGGGCCTGATCGACGACGCCGCCTTCGCCGGAGCCTGGGTCGAGTCCCGGCACCGCGGCCGGGGCCTGGCCCGCCGGGCGCTCGCCCAGGAGCTCCGGACCAAGGGGGTGCACGCGACCCTCGTGGAGGAGGCCCTGGAGCTGCTCGACTCCGAGCAGGAGGAACAGGCCGCCCGGGAGCTCGTGGAGCGCAAGCTCCGCGCCACCCGGGGCCTGGAGCGCGACAAGCGGATCCGGCGCCTCGCCGGGATGCTCGCGCGCAAGGGATACCCGGAGGGCATGGCCCTGCGGGTGGTCCGCCGTGCGCTGGAGGCGGAGGGCGAGGACGCCGACGAGCTCGGGTACCCGGGGGAGTGAGCCGCCGGGCCCGGGGTGGGGGTAGCCCCCGGGTGCGGATGTCGGGGTACGCCAGTGCCAGGAGGTTTGCCCGCCAGCAGAGTTGACGGAATGATGCTGCGCTACGCCCTTCAGGCCCGCCGGGACCGCACAGCCGGTTTCCTCGGTGCCATCGGTCGCACTGCTGTGCGCGGCCGCCCGCGTCACCGCCTGCGGAACCCTCCTGGAAACGGGACTCCGCAGAAAGATCGGCACCGAGCGCTACGCATCCGCGCCCGTCCTCTTCTCCGCCGACCAGAACGTCCACGAGACCACGGTCAAGAGGAAGGGCGAGGGGGAGAAGGCCAAGACCAAGACCAAGACCAAGAGCGAGCACAAGGCCAAGCCCGTCGCCGAGCGGGCCCGGCTCCCGGCAGCCACCGTGGACGCGGTCCGTGCCGTGCCCGGCGTCGAGCGGGCCGTGCCCGAGCTCCGTTCCAGACCGTCCCGCTGGTCAAGGCCTCCGGCGAGCCCAAGCCCTCGTACGGACACGCCTGGGCCTCCGCTGCGCTGACCCCCTTCACGATCACCGAGGGCCGTGCGCCCCGGGGCGGCGGCGAGATCGTCCTCGACCGGGCGCCGGCCGCCCGCGCGGGGCTGAAGCCCGGCTCCGAGCTCACCGTCCATTCCACCGGCGAGCCCAGGACGTACCAGGTCAGCGGGATCGCGACCACGCCCCGCGGCGACCTCGCCCGGCAGAGCACGCTGTTCTTCAGCGACGACGAGGCCCGGCGCCTCGCAGCCCGCGACGGGCAGGTCAGCGCCATCGGGGTGCTGCCCGCACCGGGTGTCGACGCCGGTGAGCTCGCCGACCGGGTCGCGCAGGCGCTGAAGGGCACCACGGCGCAGGTCAGTACGGGGGACGAGCGCGGGCCGGTGGAGTTCCTCGACGCCGCCGGCGCCCGGATCAAGCTGGTCTCCATGGGCGGCGCGATTGGGCGGCACCTCGCTCCTGGTCGCGACCCTCGTGGTGGTCGGCACCTTCGCGCTCTCCGTCCAGCAGCGCCACCGCGAACTCGCCCTGCTGCGGCGCCGGCGGTGCGGCCGGTCGCGTACGCGGTGGTGCTGGGGGTGGGCGGATTGTTGGCCCTCGCGGCGACTTCCCTCCCGGGGAGGGTGGCCCCGGTAGAGGTGGCCACGGCCAAGGCCTGGCCCTGGCCCTGGTCCGGACCCGTGCGGCGCCGTTGCGGGGGCTCCGCCCCCGAGCCCCCGCGCCTCAAGCGCCGGCGGGGCTGAAAGATCGCCTCAAGCGCCGGCGGGGCTGAATGATCGCTTCAGACGCCGGCGGGGCTGTCGGTGACCGGGAGGCCGGCTGATTTCCAGGCCTGGAAGCCGCCGGTCAGGTCGGTCGCGCGGTGGAGGCCCAGGGCGTGGAGGGAGGCCGCGGCGAGGCTGGAGGCGTAGCCCTCGTTGCAGATCACCACCACTTGGAGGTCGTGGCTCGTGGCCTCGGGGGCGCGGTGGCTGCCGCGGGGGTCCAGGCGCCATTCCAGTTCGTTGCGCTCGACCACCAGCGCCCCCGGGATCAGGCCGTCGCGCTCGCGCAGGGCCTGATAGCGGATGTCCACCAGCAGGGCGCCGGCGCGGGAGGCGGCGTGCGCCTCCTCCGGGCCGACGCGGGTGTAGCCAGCGCGGACCTGCTCCAGCAGCTCGTCGATGTCGGCCGGGGCGCTCACTGCCAGTCCGCCGGACGCTCGACGTGCTCGAGGTGGAGCACCGGGCCGCTGCGGCTGTAGCGGCGGATCAGCGGGAGCGGCGGGTGGTACGCGTGCACCGAGACCGCGTGCTCGGTCGGGGACTCGTTGAGGACCTCGTGCACGTGGTGGCGCCCGAAGGCCCGTCCGGTGCCCGTGTCCAGCCTGCGGCTGCGGTCGACGTCGGGGGCCAGCTCCAGCGACCGCCAGCCCTCGGAGGGCAGCCGTACGGTCAGCGAGTGTTCGGTGAGCCGGCCGCGCGCGGTGGCGAACGCGCCCCGCGATTCGGCGTGGTCGTGCCAGCCGGTGCCGGTGCCCGGCGGCCAGCCGATCAGCCAGGCCTCGCTGCCGCCCGGCCCGTCCAGCCGGATCCAGGTGCGGCCCTCGGGATCGAGCGGCAGCGAAGCCACGACGGCGGGATCGGCGGCCGTGCGGAGGGCGAAGTCGAGGAGTTCGGCGGCCGTGGGGCCCCCGGCCGTCACGGGCTCAGGGGCGTACGGGCGTGCGGTGGACGCGGGTGCAGACATGAAGGGGGACCGTTCCTGGGTTCGCGGAGGTGCGCGCAGGCCGGTGGACGGCACGGGGCGCGCGGAGGGAAGGGCGAATCAGCAGGAAGGGCGACACACGCAGCCCGCGTAGCGGAGCAGGTCCATATGGACCCTCCGCCACAGGCGTACGTCGTTGCCGGTCATTCGGCGAGTGAACCACGAGTCCGGGAGGACGGTCAATCGATCACCACGGTCGGTGTCGTCGAGGGCGCGGTTCGCCGGGGCGTGGGCGCGCCCGCCCGGACCGTGTCCGCCGCCTCGTACAGTTCCGCGGGGCGGACGCCCGCGAAGGTCGCCGCCAGATGCCCGTCCGGCCGTACGAGCAGCACGGTGTGGGCCGGCGCCCCCGGGTAGGAGTCCGCGACCAGCAGGTCGGTGCGGACCGGGAGGGCGCTGACCGCCGCGGCGAGGCGGGGCATCAGTCCGGCGCCGAGCCAGTGGCGCCGGTCCCAGACCCCGGTGCCCGGGGCGACCAGGACCACCAGCAGCCGGCCCTGCCCCAGCAGGTCCCGCAGCGGCACGGTCGACCCGTCGGGTGCGGTCACGGGCACGTTCGCCACCGGACCGCCCGGTTCGGTGGCCGTCGGGACCTCGCGTACGGCGACCGGCGGGGCGTACGTCGGCTCCGCGCCCAGCGGCCCGCGCCCCAGGTGGCCGTCGGTGAGGAGGGATTCGGCGGAGCGCGAGGCTCCGGGCAGGTAGGTGCGCAGGCCGCCGCCGGCCCGCAGCGTCGGAATCGCCTGGTCGGCCGCGCGCAGCCGGGAGGCGACCGCGGTGCGCCGCTCGCCCTCGTAGCTGTCGAGCAGGGCCTCGGACGCTCCCTGGTGCCAGGCCAGGGACAGCTTCCACGCGAGGCTCTCGGCGTCCCGGAGCCCCTCCTCGACCTCTTGGGTGCCGAGTGCGCCCAGCAGGTGCGCGGCGTCGCCGGCGAGGAAGGCGCGGCCGTCGCGCCAGCGCCGGGCGAGGCGGTGGTGCAGGGTGTGGACCCCGGTGTCGATGAGGTCGTACGGGGGCGTCTTGCCCCCGCACCACACCGCGAGGGTGTCCCGGATCAGGGTCACCAGCAGGTCGGGGGTCACCAGCTCCCCGCGGGCGGGAAGCAGCCAGTCCAGCCGCCACACCCCGTCGGGCAGCGGCCGGGAGGTGACCTCCTGCGGCGGACTGCGGTGCAGCAGGGCCTCGCCCGGCCAGGGAAGTTCGGTGCGCAGTGCGGCCACGGCGTGCCGTTCGACGGCGGTGCGGCCCGGGAAGCGGATGCCGAGCAGTTTGCGCACGGTGGAGCGGGCGCCGTCGCAGCCGACCAGGTAACTCCCGCGCCACCACGTGGTCTCGGCGCCCCGGGTGTGGGCGGTGACCCCGTGGTCGTCCTGTTCCACGGAGTCCACACGGCTCTCGGTGACCAACTGGACCAGCGGGTGGGCAGAGGCGGCGTCGCGCAGCCCGCGCGTCAGCGCGTGCTGCGGCACGTGCAGGGGGGCCGGGTGGTCCTCGAAGGTGATCCGCTGGGCGTCACGGCCGCGCCGCATGGTGCGCCAGGCGGCGAAGTACGCCCCCTCGTCGCGCAGCGTCGTACAGCCCAGCCGGTGGGCCATGGCCGCGGTGTCGGCGTGCAGGACGACGGTACGGGCCGGGCGCGGTTCCTCCTTGCCGGGCCCTTCGTCGAGCACGACGGAGGGCACGCCCGCGCCCGCCAGGGCGAGGGACAGGGACAGGCCGACGGGCCCCGCGCCGACGACGATCACCGGGTCCATGATGTGGCTCCCGGTGTCCGGTATGTGATCACAGAACGTATGCAACCCACTGGAGGTGTCTGCGTCAAGTGACACAAGAGGGCGCAACGCAGTGTGGTGCGGCGGATGAGTTCCGCCGCACCACACTGGATACGCACTATGACTGCAGTCCGGTCAGCCCCGAAGGGGCGGCGAACGGGAGGTGCCGTCAGGCTCCGGCGGCCGTGTTCGCCCCGGGGACCGCGTCGTCGATCTCTTCCGCGCCGAGCACCGCGCCGGTGCTCTTCTTCGACTTCCTCAGCCGGCCCTCGAGCTGGGAGGCGAAGGTGGTGAGGCCGAAGTTCACCACAATGTAGATCAGGGCGATCACGACGAGCGTGGCGATGGTGTTGCTGTAGTTGGCCGAGATCTGCCGGTTCATGGAGAGCAGTTCCTGGAAGCCGAGCAGGGCGCCACCGAGCGCGGTGTCCTTGAGGATCACCACGAGCTGGCTGACCAGGGCCGGCAGCATCGCCGTGACGGCCTGCGGGATCAGGACGTAGAACATCGTCTGACCCTTGCGCATGCCGATCGCCTTGGCCGCGTCGGTCTGGCCGCGGGGCAGGGAGAGCACACCGGCCCGGACGATCTCGGCGATGACGGCCGAGTTGTAGAGGACCAGGCCCGTGACGACGGCCCAGAACGGCCGGGTGTCGGACGGGACGTCCATGAACTGCGGTGCGTACAGCGCGCTGCTGAACAGCATGAGCATCAGTACCGGGATGGCACGGAAGAACTCCACCCACGTACCGACCGGCCCCCGCACCCAGGCGTGGTCGGACAGCCGGCCGATGCCCAGCACCGCTCCCAGCGGGAGGGCGATCAGCATGGCGAGCGCCCCGGCCTTGAGGGTCTCCATCAGGCCGGGAATCAGGTACGTGGTCCACACCCGGCTGTCGGTGACGAACGGGGTCCACTTGTCGGCTTCGAGCTGGCCGTTCTCCGCCATGAGGGACAGAGCCCACCACATGAAGAGCCCGAACAGGACGATGAAGATCCCGCTGTAGATCCAGTTGCGCGCCTTGGCCTTGGGGCCGGGGACGTCGTACAGCACGGAGGTCATCGCTTCACCGCCACTCGCTTGGCCACCCAGCCCAGGAGCAGGCCGGTGGGCAGGGTCAGCAGGACGAAGCCGAGGGCGAAGATCGCGAAGACGGCGAAGAGGGCCTGCGCCTCGTTCTCCATCATTTCCTTCATCAGCAGAGCCGCCTCGGCCACGCCGATGGTCGCCGCCACCGTGGTGTTCTTGGTGAGCGCGATCAGTACGTTGGCGAGCGGTGCCACGACCGCCCGGAAGGCCTGGGGGAGCACGATCAGGGTGAGCACCTGGAAGAAGCTCAGCCCCAGTGCCCGGGCCGCCTCGGCCTGGCCGACGGGCACGGTGTTGATGCCGGAGCGCAGGGCCTCGCAGACGAAGGTGCCGGTGTAGGCGATCAGTCCGAGGACCGCGAGCCGGAAGCCGATCTCCTTGAAGGTGTCGCCGCCCAGGTTGATTTTGAGGGTCTGGCTGAGACCCAGTGAGCAGCCGATGACCAGCAAGGTCAGCGGGGTGTTGCGCACCAGGTTGACGTACGCGGTACCGAAGCCCCGCAGCAGCGGGACCGGGCTGACCCGCATCCCCGCCAGGACGGTGCCCCAGATCAGGGACCCGACCGCCGAGTAGAGGGTGAGCTGAACCGTCACCCAGAAGGCTCCGAGCACGTCGTACTGCCCGGAATCAAGAAAATCGAACACGATGCCCTGCGCTCTCCCCAGGATGGCCGGTGAGGTGCGGCGCCGCCCGCGGCAGGCGGGCGGCGACGCACCTCACCGATGAATCAGCTGCCTTCGGTGATCTGCGGGGCAGGCTCGTTCTTGTAGTTGGCCGGGCCGAGGTTCTTGTCCACGGCCTTCTGCCAGCTGCCGTCCTCGACCATCTTCTTGAGCGCGGCGTTGATCTTGGTCTGGAGCTCCTTGTCGCCCTTCTTCAGACCGATGCCGTAGTTCTCGTTGCTCATGCTCAGGCCGACGAGCTTGAACTTGCCCTTGTTCTTCTCCTGCGCGGCGTAGCCGGCCAGGATGGAGTTGTCCGTGGTCAGGGCGTCAACGGCCTTGTTCTCCAGGCCGGTGAGGCACTCGGAGTAGCCACCCTGCTCCAGCAGGTCGGCCTCGGGGGCCAGGGTCTTCTTGACGTTCTGCGCCGACGTCGAGCCGGTGACCGAGCAGAGCTTCTTCTTGTTCAGGTCCTCGACCTTGGTGATGCTCGTGTCGTCGGCACGGACCAGCAGGTCTTGGTGCGCGAGGAAGTACGGGCCGGCGAAGTCGACCTGCTCCTTGCGCTTGTCGTTGATCGAGTACGTCGCGACGACGAACTTCACGTCGCCGTTCTTGATCAGGTTCTCGCGCTCGGCGCTGACGGCCTGCTTGAACTCGATCTGGTTCGGCTCGTAGCCGAGCTCCTTGGCCACGTACGTGGCGACGTCGACGTCGAAGCCGGTGTACTTGCCGTCGGGGGTCTTCAGACCGAGACCGGGCTGGTCGTACTTGATGCCGACGACGATCTTGTCCTTGGCGGCGCCGGACGCACCGCCGTCACTGGCGGCGTCCTGCTTGCTGCCGCCACAGGCGGTCGCGGTCAGGGAAAGGGCGACGGCGACGGCCGCGGCCGCAGCGGCCTTGGAGATCTTCATGGTGAACTTCCCTCGGATGAGACGTTGTTGAACGACGAGCGACGCTTACGGCGTACGCACGGCCGACAGGAACCGTTCCGGCAGTGATCCGCATACGGATGACTACCAGACGAGACCCTCAGTGGTGCAGGATCTTCGACAGGAAGTCCTTGGCACGGTCACTGCGCGGGTTGCTGAAGAACTGCTCGGGGGTGGCCTCTTCGACGATCTTTCCGTCGGCCATGAAGACGACCCGGTTGGCCGCCGAGCGGGCGAAGCCCATCTCGTGCGTGACGACCACCATGGTCATCCCCTCGCGGGCGAGCTGCTGCATGACCTCCAGCACCTCGTTGATCATCTCCGGGTCGAGAGCCGAGGTCGGCTCGTCGAACAGCATGACCTTCGGCTCCATGGCCAGCGCCCGGGCGATCGCCACGCGCTGCTGCTGGCCGCCGGAGAGCTGCGCCGGGTACTTGTCGGCCTGCGAGCCGACGCCCACCCGGTCCAGCAGGGCCACCGCCTTCTCGCGCGCTGCGGTCCCGTCGGTCTTGCGGACCTTGACCTGGCCCAGCATGACGTTCTCCAGCACCGTCTTGTGCGCGAAGAGATTGAACGACTGGAAGACCATGCCGACGTCGGCGCGCAGCCGGGCCAGTTCCCTGCCCTCCGAGGGCAGCTCCTTGCCGTCGAGCGTGATGGTGCCCGAGTCGATGGTCTCCAGACGGTTGATCGTCCGGCACAGCGTGGACTTGCCCGATCCCGAGGGACCGATCACGACGACTACCTCACCGCGGGCAATGCTCAGATCGATGTCCTGAAGCACGTGCAGCGCGCCGAAGTGCTTGTTGACGTTGCTCAGTACGACCAGGTCGTCCGCGGCACCGGCCGCGTCCTGCACGTCCTTGGTCACTGATACTCCGCTCATCGGCTTCTTGCTCCGTCCTCCTCGGTTGGGAGGACAGTAGTGACGTCACGCCCACAACGTCATCACATCTGAGGGAGAATTGAGGATAACGATCCGGCTTCCTCGGATACGCTCCGTGCGCGGCACCGGCACGGCCGGGCGCGGCACGTACCGGGTGCATAACGGAAGGCGCGCCGCAGCGGAACCCCCTTGACGTGGGACGCCGCATCGGCGTGTATGCATGATGGCCACCCTTTGGCCATCCGTGTGACCATGCCCGGCGAAGCCCGGGAGCGAGAAGAGGAGAGGGGGACGACATGAGACTGCTGCTCGTCGAGGACGACGATCACGTCGCCGCCGCCCTGTCCGCGATCCTCGCCCGGCACGGCTTCCAGGTCACCCACGCCCGCAGCGGCGAGGAAGCCCTGCAGGCGCTGCTGCCCGCCGGGGCCCTGCCCGGCGCGTCTCCCTACGGGGTGATCCTGCTCGACCTCGGCCTGCCCGACCAGGACGGCTACGAGGTGTGCGGCAAGATCCGCAAGCGCACCGCCACCCCCGTCATCATGGTGACCGCGCGGGCCGACGTACGCTCCCGCATCCACGGGCTGAACATGGGCGCCGACGACTACGTCACCAAGCCCTACGACACCGGCGAGCTCCTCGCCCGCATCCACGCCGTCGCCCGGCGCACGGGTGCCTCCGAGGAGGCCGCGGCCACCGGGACCGGTACGCCCGCGACGGTCCGGCTCGGCCCCGTCAGCATCGAGCTGCCCAACCGCCGGGTCAGCGTGGACGGCGCCGACGTGCCGCTCACCCGCAAGGAGTTCGACCTGCTGGCCCTGCTCGCGCAGCGGCCCGGCGTCGTCTTCCGCCGCGAGCAGATCATCAGCGAGGTGTGGCGCACCAGCTGGGAGGGGACCGGGCGCACCCTGGAGGTCCACGTCGCCTCGCTGCGCTCCAAGCTGCGCATGCCCGCCCTGATCGAAACCGTCCGCGGGGTGGGCTACCGGCTCGTCACTCCGACCGCCCCGACCGCCCCCTAGGGGTCCTCTGCCGTGCGCGCCCGATTGCTCCCGCTGCTCGTCATCCTGATGGCGGGCACGCTGCTCGCGCTGGGCTTCCCGCTCGCGGTGAGCCTGGCCGCCGGACAGCAGCAGCGGGTGGTGGTCGACCGCATCGACGACAGCGCCCGGTTCGCCGCCCTCGCCCAGCTCGTCATCGACGCCCAGGGCTCCGGATCCACCGGCGCCGACGCCCGCCGCGAGACCCTCCAGCTCGAACTCGGCCGCTACCAGGAGCTGTACGGCATCCGCGTCGGCATCTTCTACCGCGACGACAACGACATGGCCCGCTCGCCCAGCTGGTGGCAGCTCCCGGAGTCGGGCGAGGGCCGCCGGGCCTTCGAGGAGGCCCTCGCAGGCCGGCGCAGCCACGATCCGCCGCAGGTGTGGCCCTGGCAGACCCACGGCCGACTGCTCGTCGTCTCCCCGGTCGTCCTCGACGGCGACGTGGTCGCGGTCGTCGCCACCGACTCGCCGACCGACCTGATGCGCGGCCGGATCCTGCAGGGCTGGCTGCTCATCGCGGGCGGCCTCGCCGCCGCCATGCTGGTCGCCTTCGGCGCCGCCCTGAGGCTCACCAGCTGGGTGCTCAAGCCCGTGCAGACCCTGGACGCGGCCGCCCACGGCATCGCCACCGGACGGATGAACTCGCGCGTCGCGGCCGCCGGCGGACCTCCGGAACTCCAACGCCTGGCCCGTTCGTTCAACGAGATGGCCGACAACGTCGAAGAGGTACTGGAGCAGCAGCGGGCGTTCGTCGCCGACGCCTCCCACCAGCTGCGCAACCCGCTCGCGGCGCTGCTCCTGCGGATCGAGCTGCTCGCCCTCGAACTGCCCGAGGGGAACGAGGAGATCGCCTCCGTACGCACCGAGGGCAAACGCCTGACCCAGGTGCTGGACGACCTCCTGGACCTGGCGCTGGCCGAGCACGCCTCCGCCGAGATCAGCCTCACCGACATCGGGGCGCTGACCGCCGAGCGGGTCGCCGCGTGGCGCCCGTACGCGGAGGAGAAGGGCGTACGGCTCACCGAGACGGGCCGCACCGCCGTCACCGGCTGGGCCGACCCCATCGCCCTGTCCAGCGCGCTCGACGCCGTCATCGACAACGCCCTCAAGTTCACCCCTGAAGGTGAGGAGGTCGAGGTGTCGGTCGCCGCCGAGGGGCGCGTCGCCCGCGTGGTCGTCGCCGACCGCGGACCCGGCCTCACCGAGGAGGAGCTGCTCCGCGTCGGCGACCGCTTCTGGCGCAGTGGCCGCCACCAGAACATCAAGGGCTCCGGGCTCGGCCTGTCGATCTCCCGCGCGCTGCTCGCCGCGGGCGGCGGATCCCTCTCGTACGAGACGAACCCGCCGCACGGGCTGCGGGTGACCGTGTCCGTGCCGCGCACCGGCCCCCACGGCGCCTGAGCCGCTGCCAGACGAGGGTGGCGCGGGCCGGGGCCGAGGCCGCGTACAGCTCGTCCACGGCCCGCACCTCGAAGGCGGCCGCCCGCTCCCGCCCGGCCCGCGGGACGGCCGGGAGGTAGAAGGCGGTACCGCACGTGCCACCGAGGAAACGGCGGGTGCCGTCGGGCAGGACGCGCGACACCTCGTAGTGGCGCGGCTGCCGGTGCGGGCCGGCCGCGCCGCGCCAGGACAGGCGCAGCCAGGCCCTTCCGTCCCGCCGGGCCGAGGCGGCGACGGCCGGCGCGGTGGGCGGGGCCGGGCGCCCGGGGCGAGGGGTGTCGTGTACCGACAGGGCGCCGAGCCGCCACACCGCCGGCTCCTTCCCCCGTGCGGTGATCCGTACGGCCAGGGCGTACGCGGTCCTCCCCGCCAGCGCCCCGAGCCCGGCCCGCGCCGTGCGCCAGCCCTGCCCGCGGTCCGTGCTTCCGGCGGGCAGCCACGTGTACGGGACCGGCTCGCCGGGGGCGGCGGGCTCGCGGACGGCCACGCCGACCTCCACCGAGACGGGCCCCGACCCGCTGGCGTGCACCAGCTCCAGGACGCTCCCGCGGGTCAGCGGCAGCCGCGTGGAGTGCAGCCCGATGACCGCCGGGGCGCTCAGGGCGCCCGCGACCAGCAGGCTGGAGCCGCCGCGCCAGGCGTCCGCGAAGTCCAGGGTGACGGAGGGGCGTTCGCCGGCCGTGTCCACCACCCAGCGGCGGCCCGGGAGCCGGTCCTGGAGCCCGAGGTGGTTCCAGGGCGTGTCGGAGACGGCCTTGCCGTTCTCGTACCAGCGCAGCCCGTGCCCGGTGTTGAAGCAACAGGCGAAGGGGAGCCCGGTGACCGTGGACCGGTCGGCGACGGCCGTGGCCGGGGCCCGCCAGCCGGACGCGGCCCCGGACCCGGAGGCGGATTCGGGGGCGGGTCTCGCGGGGTCCAGGGACTCGCCCGTCCAGAACCGGTCGTCGGCGCGGTGGAACGCGCCGGGCGAGCGGTCGGTGAGGTGGTTGCGGGTCCACTCGGGCCGGTAGAAGCCGTAGCTGACGACGTGCTCGCGGTCGCGCGGGATGATCGCGTCCCAGGGGACGGCGGAGTCCCAGCCGCGGGATTCCGTGTCCACGGCCGCCCACAGCTCGTGGCGGGAACGCCCCAGCCGGTCGGCGAGCGCTCCCGACGAGGCCAGGGTCTGCGCGGTCCGGCGGAAGTCCACGAACATCGTGTCCGCGACCTTCCCGCCCCGGTCCTCGAAGAACTCCTGGTTGAGCTGGTTGAGGGCGCCCTGCCAGCCCACCCGGCCCGTGGTGTTCATGGCGTCGTACCAGGTGATGCGCAACCCGTGCGGCGCGCCCGCGGCCCGCAGGGCGCGCAGGAACTCCCGCATCCGGGCGGCCAGCTCGCTGTCGCCGCCGTCCGTCTCGGCGTTCACGAACCAGCCGTCGAAGCCGTACGTCCGCGCCACCTGGACGAGCTTGTCCGCGAGCGGGAACCGGCCGAGGGCGTCCCGCTGCACCAGGTCGCGGGTCCACCGGAGGTCGCCGCCGTAGGCGACGGGCGGCAGGAACACGTTGCCCAGCACCCGGACCCCGTTGCGGTGGGCGGCGTCGACCACGGGCGCGTTCGGGGCGAGCACGATGCCCTCGCCGGCGGAGCCGCCCCAGAAGACCAGCTCGTCGATGTACGCCCAGTGCGTGAGCGCGTAGTAGTCGGCGGTCGGGGAGCCCTGGGAGGGGTTCCCGGCGGTGGGCCCGAAGGACACGAGGGAGGCGATCCGGGCCTGGCCGGCCCGGGCGCCCCGGTGCGCCGGGACCGGGGTGAACCGCTGCGCCAGGGGCACGGTCGCGGTGTTGTGGGCCAGGTCGGGGTCCCCCTCCGGGCTCCACTGGAGGAGCGAGCGCCACACGATCCCCGGGCCGGGGCTCCCCGCCGGGAGGGAGTCCGGGAACCAGTACGAGGCGTACGGGGCCAGGTCGGCCGGGGCCGGCGGGGCGGGCGGGGCGGGCGTGATCGGGGCGTCGGGGGCGGCGGGCGCCGGCGCGGCGTAGGCGTACGGGGCCTGGCCCGCCGCGCCCAGCAGTGCGGCGGCCCCGGCTCCGGCGGCCAGCACCGCGCGCCGGGACGGTCGTACGGGCGCGGCGGGCGGCGTATGAGGGTAGACGCCGTTGCGCGTCCCGCTGATCTTGCCGGTCTCGCTGGTCTCGTCGGTCTCGCTGGTCTCGGCCATGCGGGGCTCCTCGCGAGGGGATCGGTCAGGTCACGTCGTGCACGCGCAGCACCTCGGTGATGCCGCGCGCCGACAGGTGGGCCGGGTCCTCGGCCTGCTCCGCCAGGACCACCGAGGGGCGCACCCCCTGGGCCGTCAGCGCGGCCCACGCTTCGAAGAACGTGCCGCCCGGGGCGCACACCGACCGGCCCGGCGCCTCCTGCGCCCCGCCGACGTCCACGGCGAGCGCGGTGGAGCGCACGGCCGGGCGGTGCGCACGGCCCCGCCACTCCTCGGCGATCCGGGCCACGACGGCGCCGGCCGGTTTGGTCCGGCGGTCGTTGGTGAGCAGGCCGAGGCCGTACTCCAGCTCCGGGAAGTCCGCGAGCTCCCGGGACACGTCGTGCGAGCACCACCAGGTCACGCCCCACAGGTCCGGGCAGTCCAGCGCGTTCGTGACGGTGGCCTCGGTGAACCGCGCCGCGTGCTCCGGCCGGATCAGCGGCGCCGGGGTGCCGACCTCCTGGAGCCACACGGGACGGTGCGGGTCGAGGGCCCAGGCCTTGGAGAGCTCGATGAGGTACGCGGCATGGTGCTCGGTCGCGGTCCCGCGCCCGCCGTGGCGCTGCGCGGTGCCGTTGAAGACCCAGGAGTGCACGGCGGTGGCCGCGCCCAGCCGGGCCGCCTGGGCCGGCGTGAAGGGGTGCCCGTCCTGGTACCAGGCGGCGTCGTACTCGGCGTGCAGGTGCAGCCGCCCCGGTGCGCCCTGCTCGCAGGCGGCGAGCATCCGCTCCAGCCAGCGGCAGGCCTGGTCCCGGGTGATCCGGTCGGGGTCGGGGTGCGGGGCGTCGGAGAACTGGTTGATCTCGTTGCCCACGGTCATGCCCAGGAAGTTCGGCCGGTCGGCGAGCGCGGCGGCCAGCGTGCGCAGGTACTCCTGCTGCCCGTTGACCGCATCCGGGTCGGTGAAGAGGTTGCGCCGGTGCCAGGTCCGGGTCCAGGCCGGCAGGAAGTCGAAGCTCGACAAGTGGCCCTGCAGCCCGTCCACGTTGACGTCGAGCCCGCGTTCGGCGGCCGCGTCCGCGAGCGCGACGAGCTGTTCCACAGCGCGCGGGCGGATCAGCGTCCGGTTCGGCTGGAAGACCGGCCACAGCGGGAACACGCGGACGTGGTCCAGCCCGAGCGCGGCGATCGAGTCGAGGTCGGCCCTGACCTCGTCGAGGTCGAAGTCCAGCCAGTGGTGGAACCATCCGCGGGCCGGCGTGTAGTTGGCGCCGAAGCGGAGCGCGTCATCGTGCACAGGGCGTCCTGGAGTTCTGGGGGAATTCACCGGATGGGCCACAACCTGCCGGTGTGGATGAGGAAAGTCAACAGGGCCTCAGGCTTGGCTACTTATGCGCTTCAGTCCAGTTGACACAAGGGTTCTGTTGGCTGGAACCTGAGGGAACTAATGCGGTTTAGTTCTGGCTGGCCACAGGGAAGCATGTGGAAATGGACAGCGGAATTTCGGTCACGGCGGTCACCACTCCGGCCCTCTTCACCGGGCCGCCGGAAACGCCCGCGCAGGTGGTCCGCGTGCGCATCCGCAGGGAGCGTCCGGCCGGTCCGCTGTACGTCACCGTGCGCGGCGACGGCCTCACCACGCCGCACCCGCGCATCCTGCGCGCGGACACGGACGCGGACGCGGACGCGGACACGGATCCGGCCGCGAAGGACGCGGCCGCGGACGGGACGGAGCGCGAAGCCACCGTCGAGGTCGCCGTCCGTACCGGGGCCGCCGCCCCCGGGGAGCTGCTGGCCGCCACCGCCCGTGTCACCACCCCCGACGGGCGCCCCCTCGCCGAGCTGCCGTTCGGGCTGACCGTCGCCGAGCCCGGCTGGACCGTCCGGCTCGTCCCGCACTTCCACTACAACCCGATGTGGTGGAACACCCAGGCCGCCTACACCGCCCTGTGGGACGCCCCGCCACGGCCCGGCGAGGCGGAGCGGGGATGGGAGTACGCGGGCGTGCCCGCCTTCACCCTGGTCCCGCTCCACCTCCAACAGGCCCGCGAGGAACCGGCGTACCGCTTCGTGCTCTCCGAGGTCGACTACCTCAAGCCCTACTGGGACACCCGTCCCGCCGGCCGCGCCGAGCTGCGCGCGCTGATCGCCGAGGGGCGCGTCGAGATCGTCGGCGGCACCTACAACGAACCGTCCACCACGCTCACTTGCGCCGAGACCACCGTCCGCAGCGCCCTCCACGGCCTCGCCCTGCACCGCGGCACCCTCGACGCCGACCCCCGCACCGCCTGGCAGCTCGACGTCTTCGGCCACGACCCGTCCTTCCCCGCCCTGATGTCCGGCTGCGGACTCGACTCCGCCGTCCTCGCCCGCGGCCCGCACCACCAGTGGGGCCCGATGACGGACCGGTGGGGCGACCCGCTGCGGGCGCCCACGGCCATGCAGCTGCCCGCCGAGTTCGAGTGGATCGCGCCCGGCGACGACGGCGGGCAGGGTCTGCTGCTCCACTACCTGCCCGCGCACTACTCGGCCGGCTGGCCCTCCCACCGCGCACCCGACGCCGAGAGCGCCGCCGAGCAGCTGCTGGACCTGTACGAACTGCTGCGCATCCGCGCCGCCACCCGCAACGTCCTGATCCCCATGGGCACGGACTTCTCCTGGCCCCACCGCTGGGGCCTGGACGTGCAGCACGCCTGGAAACGCCGTTACTGCTGGCCGCGCATGGAGCACTCCGGCCCGCGCGCCCACTTCGACGCCGTCCGGGCCGAGTTCGCCGCGCGCGGGGAGCGGCCGCTGCCGGTGACCCGGGAGATGGGGCCGGTCTACACCGGCAAGGACGTCACCTACATCGACGTGAAGCAGGCCCACCGGGCCGCCGAGAACCTCCTCGAACAGGCCGAGGCGTTCGCCGCACTGGCCTGCGCCGAGGGACTGCTCGACTATCCGGCGCAGACACTGGCCAAGGCCTGGCGGCACCTGCTCCACGACGCGGTGACCGGGACCTTCTCCGACCAGGTGTACCTGGACCTGCTCCCGACCTGGCGGGAGGCGCACGAACTGGCCGCCGCCGTACGGGAGGAGGCGCTCGCCGCGCTCACCGGCGCGGCCGACACCCGCGGGCCGTCGCCGCTCGCGGTGACCGTGCACAACCCGGTGTCCTGGACGCGGACCGACCTGGTCCGGACGTCCGTCGACCTGGCCGCGCTGGGGCTGACGGCCGCGGAGGCGCACCGGATCACCGTCCGTGACGCCGAGGGCCGGTACGCGCCCGTCCACATCGAGGCGGCGGCCGAAGCCGTGGCCGAGGTGGTGTTCCTCGCCGTGGCGGTTCCCTCGCTCGGGCACCGGACCTGGTGGCTGGAGGCAGCACGGCCGCCGCTCCCGCGGCCCGCCGCCTCGGGCGGCTGGGAGCCGGCGGACGGCCTCACCGTGCAGAACGAGTTCTTCCGCGCCGAGGCCGATCCGGCGCGAGGCGGCGGCCTCGCCCGGCTGCAGGACCGGCGCACCGGGCGGGAACTCCTGCGCGCCGGGGAAGTGGACGAACTGGTCGTGCAGGACGAGTACCCCCAACACCCCTACTTCGAGGAGGGCCCCTGGCACCTGCTGCCGAAGGGGCCGGGCACCGGTTCGGGTTCTGCGCCCGCCGCGTCCTGCCGGGTCGAGCGGGGGCCGCTCGGGGCGCGGATCGTCGCGACCGGGCGCACCGGGCCGGTCCGCTGGACCCGCACCACCACCCTGTGGGAGGGCCTCGACCGGGTGGAACTGACCACGCGGATCGACGAGTTCGACGGCTCCGACCAGCTGGTGCGGCTGCGGATCCCGGCGGACGTGCCAGGGGCGGTCCCGGTCGCGGAGACGGCTGCCGCCACCGTGGGACGCGGCTTCGCCTTCCCGGAGGCGGATGCGGGGGCCGACCACGTCCGGGCTCCGTGGACCCTGGACAGTCCGTGCCTCAATTGGTTCGCGCTCTCGGCGCCGCTGGCCGGGCCGGACCGGGCGCTGGGCGCGGCGGAGATCGTGCTGCCGGACGCCGGAACTCCAGACGGGCTGCGGGAGTTGGTCACCGCGCTCGGCCGGTACGGGGTCACCGCCACCCCGACCCGGCCCGCCGGTCCGCGCTGGGGCGACCTGGCGGTGGACAGCAGCCTCCCGGACTTCCGGATCGCCCTCGGCGGCCCCGGGGCCAATACCTTCACGGCGGCGGTTCTGGAGGGGGCCGATCCCGCCTACGCACAGGAGGTACGAGAACACGCGCGGACGTGGATCCCGGCCCGGGCCCGGCTCCGCGCACTGTGGAGCCCCGGCTGCGACCTGACCGGCATCCGGGACCTGCCGGTCCTGGTGCACACCGGCTCACCGGCGGAACTCGCCCGGACCGTCGCCGCCTCGGGCCGCCTGCCGGGCGCCGGGCAGCCGGCCGAGGAGGCCGCGCACGAAGTCCCGTACGCGAACCGGACCGTCGGGATCCTGGTCCGGGGCACGCCCGGCTTCGCCGTGGACACGGCGGGCCGGCTGCACAGCAGCCTCATGCGCTCGTGCACCGGCCGCCCCGGCGGCGCCTGGATGGACCCTCCCCGGCGCACCGCCCCGGACGGCAGCTCCTTCCAGCTCCAGCACTGGACGCACGTCTTCGAGCACGCGCTGGTGGCGGGCGAGGGGGACCGGCGGGAAGTGGACCTGGCGTGCCGGGGGCGGGAGTTCAACAAGCCCCTCACCGCGGTGACGGGAGTGCCGGCGGGCGGACCGCGCCCGCCGTCCCGTTCCCTCCTCGGCGTGGAACCGGCCGGCCGGGTGCTGGTCGAGGCCGTGAAACGCGGCGAGGAGGGCGGACTGGCCGTCCGGCTCCGCGAAACGCACGGCAGCCCGGCGGCGCCCGAGGTGCTCTGGCCCACCGGGGCGAGCGCCGAAGCGGACCTGCTGGACCGCCCGCTGGGCCCCTTCGGGGCGGGCATCGGCGGTGCGGCCACCACCACTGTGCTGCTGCGCACATCCTCCGGCATGCCGCTGCGGGAGGGCGGACGAGAGCTCCACCAGCCGGTGTTCAGCCGGTACTGGCTGCACAACACGGGGACGGCTCCGCTGGGGGACGCGCCGTACACGGTGACGTGTGACGGCCCGGCGTCCGCCGCGACGGTGACCCTCGCCTCCCACGCCGGTGCGGGCGGCCCGGTCGCACTGGAGGTCCGCGCCCCCGACGGCTGGCACACCTCCTGGACCCGGCGGACCACGGAGCCGGCGCCCGGCGGGTACGAGCGCATCCCGCTGGGCGTGACGCCCACTGCCGCGGCCGAACCCGGCGAACACTTGGTCCGGATCCTCGCCGCCACCCCCGCGGGGGAGTTCGAGGACGTGCTGACCGTGACCGTCCCCGGCGGCCCCGTCCCCGCGGGGCTGTGGGTCGAGGCGCCCGACCGGCAGGTCGTCGTCGCCCCCGGCGCGCGCGGCCTCGTACGGGCCCGGATCGGCAGCACCGGCGTCCGCAGCGCGCTGACGGGCCGCGCCTACGCCGTCTCCCCTTACGGAACCTGGCAGTTGACGGCACCCGCCGCCCTGCCCCTGCACGTACCGGCGGACGAGCCGGCCGAGGTGGAGTTCGAGGTGCGGCCGCCGCTCGACACCCCTCCCGGGGAGTACTGGATCGCGGTCAAGGCCACCTGCCAGGGCAGGATCGCGTACGGTCCGGCCATTGCCCTCCGTATTCCGCCGCTGACGCACCCGAAGGACGAATGAGACAGGTCATGGCCCGCAGACCCACGATCAAGGACATCGCCCGGCAGGCCGGGGTGTCGGAGAGCGCCGTCTCGTTCGCGCTCAACGACCGGCCCGGCGTCTCGCAGGACACCCGGGCCCGGATCCGCCGCGTCGCCGAGGAACTCGGCTGGCAGCCCAACAGCGCCGCCCGCGCCCTGTCCGGCGAACGGTCCGGAGCCGTCGGGCTGGTCCTCGCCCGGCCCGCGCACACGCTCGGCGTGGAGTCCTTCTTCCTCCAGCTCGTCTCCGGCATCCAGGAGGTCCTCTCCGCCGCCCGGACCGCGCTGCTGTTCCAGGTCGTCGAGGACATCGACGCCGAATGCGCGGTCTACCGGCGCTGGTGGGCCGAACGGCGGGTCGACGGGGTCCTCGTCGTCGACCCGCGCATGCGGGACCCGCGCCCGGCCCTCCTCGGGGAGCTGGGCCTGCCCGCGGTCACCATCGGCGAGCCCGAGCCCGCCGACGGCTCCTCCCCGGCCCCGGAGGTCCCCGAGGCCGTGGTGGTCTCCTCGGTGCGGGCCGACGACGCCGGGGCCATGGCCCAGGTCCTGGACCACCTGCACGGGCTGGGCCACCGCCGGATCGTCCACATCGCCGGGCTCCCCGGCCTGGCCCACACCGTCCGCCGGATGGACTCCCTGCGGACCGAGGCCGCGCGGCGCGGACTCGGCCCGGACCAGGTGCGCTCGGTGGTCACCGACTACTCCGACGCCGAGGGCGCGGCGGCCACCCGCCGGGTGCTCGCCGAGCCGCAGCCGCCGACCGCACTCGTCTACGACAACGACGTGATGGCCGTCGCCGGGAGCGCGGTCGCCGCCGAGCTGGGCATCCCCGTACCGGGCCGGCTCTCGGTCGTGGCCTGGGACGACTCCGCGCTCTGCCGGGTCACCCACCCCCGGCTCACCGCCCTCGTGCGCGACACCGCCGGCTTCGGCCGGCTCGCCGCCGAGGAGCTCCTCGCCGTCCTCGCGGGCGGGCCGCCCGGGGTCCGGATCAGCGAGCAGCCGCGACTGGAGCCTCGCGAGAGCACGGCGCCGCCCCCGGCGCATACTGAATCCTGAACCCTTCCTGGAGCCGCCCCGTGATCACCCCCGCCGCCCCCTTCCCCGCACCGCGCGCCGGCGCGGCCGCCGGCCCGACGGTGGCGATCGACATCGGCGGTACGAAGATCGCCGGTGCGCTGGTGCACCCCGACGGCACGATGACCGCCACCACCCGCCGGGCGACCCCGCGCGGAGTGGACGCGGAGGGTGTCATGGCGGCGGTGAGCGAGGTCGTGGCCGACCTGTCCGGCTCCCCGCTGTGGGCCTCGGCGGTCCGCTGCGGGATCGGCAGTGCCGGCCCGGTGGACACTTCCCGGGGCACGGTCAGCCCGGTGAACATCGGGGCGTGGCGGGAGTTCCCGGTCCAGGCCCGGGTGGCGGCGGAACTGGCGGCGCGCGGGGCCGAGCTGCCGACCGTACTGGCCGGGGACGGCGTGGCGATGACCGCCGCCGAGCACTGGCTGGGCGCGGCGCGGGGGCACGCGAACGCGCTCTGCATGGTCGTCTCCACGGGCGTGGGCGGCGGCCTCATCCTGAACAACCAGCTACACCCCGGCCCCACGGGCAACGCGGGCCACATCGGCCACATCAGCGTGGCCTTCGACGGCGAACCGTGCGTCTGCGGCAGCCGCGGCTGCGTCGAGTCGGTCGCCTCCGGCACGGCGATCGCCCGCTGGGCCCGGGACCAGGGCTGGACCCCGGCGGCCGGCGCGAGCAGCGGGAACGGCACGGGGAGCACGCGGGACGCCTCGGCCGCCGGCGTGGCCGCGGCCGCCGCCGCGGGCGACCCGATCGCCCTGGCCGCCTTCGACCGCGCGGGCCGTGCGCTCGCCGCCGCCATCGCCGCCACCGCGACCCTCGTCGAAACGGACATCGCCGTCATCGGCGGCGGGGTCGCCGCCTCCGGCGACATCCTCTTCGCCCCGATCCGCACCCACCTCGAGGCCTACGCCACGCTCTCCTTCGTCAAGGAGCTCCGGGTGGTCCCGGCGACCCTGGGCACCCACGCGGGCCTGATCGGCGCGGCCGCCGCGGCGATGATGCTGCTGCCGTCGCCTCCGCCCCCATAGGGCCCGGCCGCCTCGCTCCCGCCCTCGCCCCCAGAGGGGACGTCAGGACTTGACCGACCGGTAGTACCGGCCCGCGCCCTCGTGCAGCTTCAGGGGATCGGTGTAGATCGCCGTCCGCAGGTCCACCAGCTGCGCCGCGTGGACCTCGCGCCCGACCAGGTCGCGGCTGAGGATCACCGTCCGCGTCAGCTGCTCCGTCAGGGCGGGGTCCGTCTCCGCCGTGGTCACCAGCAGGTTCGGCACGGCCAGGGTCGTCACCGCACTGGTGTTGCGCGCCCGCGCGTACGCGTCCTGCGGCATGACCGCCGTCCGGTAGTAGCGCGCCGGGCTGCCGCTCCCCTGCAACTGCTCCACCAGGTCGCCGAGCTGCACGAGCCGGATCTGGAACCGCTCGGACAGCTCGCGCACCGCGTTCGTCGGCAGGCCGCCGGACCAGAAGAAGGCGTCGATCCGGCCGGCCTCCAGCTCGCCCGGCATCGTGTCGATGCCGATGGACACCGGCGTGACGTCCAGCACCGGGTCCAGCTCCGCCGCCGTGAGCAGCCGCTCCGAGACGAGCCGCACCCCGGACCCCGGCTGGCCGATCGCGACCCGCTTGCCCCGCAGGTCCCGGGCCGACTGCACCGGGGAGTCGGCCGGCACCACCAGCTGCACGTAGTCGTCGTAGAGCCGGGCGACCCCGCGCAGCAGGTCCGCGCGCGGCTTCCCGTCGAGCCGGTACTTGGCGACCGCGTCCGCCGTCGCCACCGTGAAGTCCGCCTCACCGGAGGCCACCCGCTTCAGGTTCTCCTGCGAGCCCTCGCTGGTCTCCAGCCGCACGTCCACCCCGGGCACGTCCCGCCCGAGCGCCTGCTGCAGCAGCTGCCCGTACCGGTGGTAGACCCCGGTCCGCGCGCCCGTGCTGATGGTCAGTTCGCCCTGCAGTTCCGGCTCCCCGAAGGGCTTGAGCCACCAGGTCAGGACGCCGAGCACGGCCAGTACGGCCACCAGGACCCGCAGGGCGTGGCGCCTGCTGATCCGGGGCGGTACGAGAGGCATGTCCGCGATCCTGCCATCCGTCCGCCGCCTTGTCACGGCGCGGCCGCCCGGGCACCCGCCCCGGTCCCCCCGGCCGCCCTGCCGCGGCCGGTCGCACGCGGGACCGGAGGGCTCCCGGGTACCGCCTACCCTTGTTGCATGACCAGCAGCGACCGGAGCCAGGCAGTGGACGAGAAGCGAAGCTACGAGGTGCGCACCTACGGGTGCCAGATGAACGTGCACGACTCCGAGCGACTTTCCGGTCTGCTGGAGGACGCCGGTTACGTCCGGGCACCCGAGGGCTCCGACGGCGACGCCGACGTCGTGGTCTTCAACACCTGCGCGGTCCGCGAGAACGCCGACAACAAGCTGTACGGCAACCTGGGCCGGCTGGCCCCGATGAAGACGAAGCGCCCCGGCATGCAGATCGCCGTCGGCGGCTGCCTCGCCCAGAAGGACCGCGACACGATCGTCAAGAAGGCCCCCTGGGTCGACGTCGTCTTCGGTACGCACAACATCGGCAAGCTCCCCGTGCTGCTGGAGCGCGCCCGCATCCAGGAAGAGGCGCAGGTCGAGATCGCCGAGTCGCTGGAGGCGTTCCCCTCCACGCTCCCGACCCGCCGCGAGTCCGCGTACGCCGCCTGGGTCTCGATCTCCGTCGGCTGCAACAACACCTGCACCTTCTGCATCGTTCCGGCGCTGCGCGGCAAGGAGGAGGACCGCCGGCCCGGTGACATCCTCGCCGAGGTGGAGGCCCTGGTCGCCGAGGGCGTCTCGGAGATCACCCTGCTCGGCCAGAACGTGAACGCGTACGGCTCCGACCTGGGCGACCGCGAGGCCTTCAGCAAGCTGCTGCGCGCCTGCGGCCAGATCGAGGGCCTGGAGCGGGTCCGTTTCACCTCCCCGCACCCGCGCGACTTCACGGACGACGTGATCGCCGCGATGGCCGAGACCCCGAACGTGATGCCGCAGTTGCACATGCCGCTGCAGTCCGGCTCGGACCCGATCCTCAAGGCGATGCGCCGCTCGTACCGGCAGGAGCGGTTCCTCGGCATCATCGAGAAGGTCCGCGCCGCGATCCCGCACGCCGCGATCTCCACCGACATCATCGTGGGCTTCCCCGGTGAGACGGAGGAGGACTTCCAGCAGACGATGCACGCGGTGCGCGAGGCCCGCTTCGCGAACGCCTTCACCTTCCAGTACTCCAAGCGGCCCGGCACCCCCGCCGCCGACATGGACGGGCAGATCCCCAAGGAGGTCGTGCAGGACCGCTACATGCGCCTGGTCGCCCTCCAGGAGGAGATCTCCTGGGAGGAGAACAAGAAGCAGGTCGGCCGCACCCTGGAGGTCATGGTTGCGGAGGGCGAGGGCCGCAAGGACGGCGCCACGCACCGGCTGTCGGGCCGCGCCCCCGACAACCGCCTGGTCCACTTCACGAAGCCGGAGCAGGAGGTACGCCCCGGCGACGTGGTCACCGTGGACATCACCTACGCCGCCCCGCACCACCTCCTGGCCGAGGGCCCGACGCTGACCGTGCGCCGCACCCGCGCCGGCGACGCCTGGGAGAAGCGCAACGCCGCCCCGGCCCAGCCCGCGGGCGTCATGCTCGGCATCCCGACCCTCGGGGTCCCGGCCCCCCTCCCGGCCACCACGTCGGGCTGCGCGGTGCCGCAGGGCTGAGCCGAATCCGGCCGCGCCGGAGTTTGAGGCGCGGGGCCCGGCCGGAGCCCCGGGGCTTGCAGGCGCGCGGACGAGGGCGGCTACGAGGCAGCATGGCCGCCCCGCCCCGCCCCGCCCCGCCCGAGCCGCGCTGGCGTTAGGCTGCGGATCATGCTCGTAGCCGCTGCCGTCTGTCCCGCCCCGCCCCTGCTCGTGCCGGAGGTCGCCGCGGGGGCCGCCGCCGAACTCGGCGACGCCCGCACCGCCTGCTCCGACGCGCTCGCGGTGCTCGCCGCCTCCCGGCCCGACCTGCTGGTCGTGGTCGGCGCCGCCGACCGGGACCACCGCGGCCCCTACCCGCAGGGCGCCCGCGGCAGCTTCCGCGGCTTCGGCGTCGAGAGCGACGTACAGCTCGGGGAAGGCGATGAGGGGCCCCGCCTGCTGCCCCCGTCGCTCGCCGTCGGCGCCTGGCTGCTGCGGCACGCGCGGTGGGGCGCAGCCCCCGTCGAGGGGCTGGGCGTGGGGGAGCCGACGGACACCGCGCGCTGCCTGGAGACCGGCCGGGAGCTCGCTGCTCGCGACGCCCGGGTCGCGCTGCTCGTCATGGGTGACGGCAGCGCGCGACGGACCCTCAAGGCCCCCGGCTACCTCGACGAGCGCGCCGCCGACTTCGACGCGGCCGCCGCCCGCGCCCTGGGCGCCGCCGACACGGCCGCCCTCGCCGCGCTCGACGCCGAGCTCGCGGCCGAACTCCAGGCCGCCGGCCGGGCCCCCTGGCAGGTGCTGGCGGGCGCCGCCGAGGGCGCGGGCCTCGAGGGCCGCCTGCTGTACGAGGACGCGCCGTACGGGGTCGGCTACTTCGTGGCCGCCTGGTCGTAGCCGGGGCTCCGGAAGACGCCGAAGGGGCGCGGGAGCCGTTGGTCCCGCGCCCCTTCCGGAAGCGCGTCAGGAGGTGGTCGGCGGCGTCGTACCGCCGGGGGCGTCCTTGTGCGCGATCTTGCCCAGGGCGTCCTTCGCCTTGCCCGTACCGCTCGTGATCCGGTCGCTGTACTTGCCGTGGGTCTTGGAGTCCACGGCCTTGGCCACCTTGTCCAGACCCTCGCCGATCTTGCCCTCGTGCTGTTGCGCGAGGCCCTCGACCTTCTCCTTCGCCGGAGCGAGCTTGGCCTTCAGATTGTCCAGCAGGCCCATGGGTCACCTTCCGTTGGCGGTCGCTACGTGCGGGCGCCCTCGCCGGCTTCGCTGTCCGCGGCCACCTCGGCCGACTGCTGCTTCGGGATCTCCACGGCTTCCGCCGCCGGGGCCTCCGCAACAGCCGGCCCGGCCTCGGCCTCTTCGGCCGCACCGGACTCCGCCGTCAGGGCCTCGGTAGCGACCTCCTCGGTCGCAGCCTCTTCCTTACGACGAAAAAACCGATCAAAAACGCCCATGTCTACTCCCATAACGTTACTCGTGTGAGTGAAGTTCCGCCTTGGCCGGACCGGCCTCCGCCGGGCGTACGCAGGGCGCATGCCGGGCCGGAACCTCGCCAGGGCAACGACCCTGCCCACACCCCGTCACGTAACTCGATCGGGTACATGGCCGTGTCTTGACCGGGGGCTGCGAGACTGGGGCAGTGAGGAAAGCAGCCCCCGCCCCGCGGGTCATCGCCGTCGTCGGTCCCACCGCGGCAGGAAAGTCAGACCTGGGCGTCGCCCTGGCCCGCCAATTCGACGGCGAAGTCGTCAACGCCGACTCCATGCAGCTGTACCGGGGGATGGACATCGGCACCGCCAAGCTGACGACCGAGGAGCGCGGTGGAGTCCCGCACCACCTCCTCGACATCTGGGACGTCACCGACACCGCCAACGTGGCCGAGTACCAGCGCCTGGCCCGCCTGGAGATCGACAAGCTGCTCGCCGAGGGCCGCACGCCCGTCCTCGTCGGCGGCTCAGGCCTGTACGTCCGGGGTGCCCTGGACGTCATGGAGTTCCCCGGCACCGACCCCGAGGCCCGCGCCCGGCTGGAGGACGAGCTCACGCTGCGCGGCTCCGGCGCCCTGCACGCCCGCCTCGCCGCCGCCGACCCGGCCGCGGCCCGGGCCATCCTGCCCGGCAACGGCCGTCGCATCGTCCGCGCGCTGGAGGTCATCGAGATCACCGGACGCCCCTTCACCGCCAATCTGCCCGGCCACGAGTCCGTCTACGACACCGTGCAGATCGGCGTCGACGTCGCGCGGCCGGAGCTCGACGAGCGGATCGCGCTGCGCGTGGACCGGATGTGGGAGGCCGGGCTGGTGGACGAGGTCCGCGCGCTGGAATCCCGCGGACTGCGCGACGGAATCACCGCTTCCAGGGCGCTCGGCTACCAGCAGGTGCTCGCCGCGCTCGCCGGGGAGTGCACCGAGGACGAGGCCAGGGCGGAGACCGTCCGGGCGACCAAGCGGTTCGCCCGCCGCCAGGACTCCTGGTTCCGCCGCGACCCGCGCGTGCACTGGCTCAGCGGAGCCGCCGCCGACCGGGGGGAACTCCCCGGACTCGCGCAGTCGTTGGTCGAACGAGCGGTCACAGCCTGATCACGTGATGGCATCGGGACGCCCCGGGCGCCCGTTGCGGGGCCGGGGGCGTGCCATCATCAAACTTCTGCGGGTGCGGTCACCTGCGGTGAATGGCGGCGCACTGAGTCCGAGTGGGGAGGGCGCGTGGCGATGGAGGCCGGCCCTCGCGACACCGGGCGGGACGACACCCGACGGGAAGCGGATCCGACGCTTCTCGACGGTACGGACGGGCCCGCAGGCCTCGGGCTGCCCGCGGATCCCGCGCGGCTGACCCCCGACGGCCCGGACGCCCCGGACACCGCCGAGGCTGAGGCGGCCGCAGGCCCCGAGTACGAGGTGGAACTGCGCCCGCAGCGCCGCCTGCGCCTGTGGCAGATCGCCCCCATCGCCATGCTCGCCGCCGCCGGCTCGCTGATGTTCGCCTTCCCGCTCGCCTTCGAGTTCGGCGACGGCGGAGCCGTGGTCGCCATGCTCGGCTTCCTGATCAGCTGCTGCGCCGGAGGCTGGGGCATGATGGCCGCCCGAAGGGTCGGCTACACGTGGCCCGGGCTCCCGGCCCGGGGGAGCGGCCGCCGCCCGGACTGGCGCATGGCCGCGCTGTACGCCGTGATCGCGCTGGCCGTCGTGGGCCTGGCCGTGTACCGGGTCGCCCGGCTGCGCTGACCGGCCCTCCCGCAGGGGTCCGCGTACTGGACCGTGCGGCGCCGCTGAGCTGGGCCTCGGTACCATGGGCGGGTGACGCAGCGCACCCTCTCCTTCCTCAAGGGCCACGGCACCGAGAACGACTTCGTGATCGTCCCGGACCCGGACAACGCCATCGAACTGCCCGCCTCCGCGGTCGCGAAGCTGTGCGACCGGCGGGCCGGCATCGGCGCGGACGGCGTCCTGCACGTCGTCCGGTCCGCCGCGCACCCGGAGGCGGCCCACCTCGCCGGCGAGGCGGAGTGGTTCATGGACTACCGCAACAGCGACGGCTCCATCGCCGAGATGTGCGGCAACGGCGTGCGCGTCTTCGCCCGCTACCTCCAGTACGCCGGCCATGTCGAGCCCGGGGACCTGGCCGTCGCCACCCGCGGCGGGATCAAGCGGGTACACCTGGACAAGACCGGCGACGTCACCGTCTCCATGGGCCGCGCCGAACTCCCCGAGGGCGAGGTCACGGTCAGCGTCGGCTCCCGGAGCTGGCCCGCGCGCAACGTGAACATGGGGAACCCGCACGCGGTGGCCTTCGTTGAAAGCCTCGACGACGCAGGGAACCTCTACACCGCCCCGCCCTTCAGCCCGGCGTCCGCCTACCCGACGGGTGTCAATGTCGAGTTCGTCGTCGACCGCGGCCCCCGGCACGTCGCCATGCGCGTCCACGAGCGCGGCTCCGGCGAGACCCGCTCCTGCGGCACCGGCGCCTGCGCCGTCGCCGTGGCCACCATCCGCCGCGACGGCGTGGACCCGGCCGTCACCGGCGCACCGGTCACGTACACCGTCGACCTCCCGGGCGGAACCCTGCACATCACGGAACACCCCGACGGGCAGATCGACATGACCGGACCGGCCGTGATCGTGGCCGCGGGCGAGTTCGACGCGGCCTGGCTCAACGAAACGGCTTTCGCCTGAAGCTTCCCTCTAATGGGTGATCCGTTTCACGCTGAGCGAGAGGTGGACTGCGCCACGTGGTGGGGTCGGTAACATCAGGCACCGGCCCTGAGGGCTCACCCCATGCCCGCCACCGCCGGTCGAAGCCGCCGGAGGTGCCCATGAGTGCAGAGGCCACGAACCCCGAAGCACACCCCGAAGCGCGCCCTGAGCTCCGCAGACGGGGCCGGACCAGGCTCGATCTGCGCCGGCTCGGGCGAGCGGCCCTGCTCGGGCCCACGTCCCGGGACCGGCTCCCGGACGCCATCGGCCACGTCGCCGAGGCCCACCGCGCCCACCATCCGGACGCCGATCTGTCCCTTCTGCGAAGGGCGTACCTCCTCGCGGAGACCTCGCACCGAGGCCAGATGCGAAAAAGTGGTGAGCCGTACATCACACATCCGCTCGCCGTCACCCTGATCCTCGCCGAACTCGGCGCCGAGACCACCACCTTGACGGCCTCTCTGCTCCACGACACCGTCGAGGACACCGAGGTGACCCTCGATCAGGTCCGTGCGGAGTTCGGCGACGAGGTCTGCTTCATCGTCGACGGGGTCACCAAGGTCGAGAAGATCGACTACGGCGCCGCCGCCGAACCCGAGACCTTCCGCAAGATGCTCGTCGCCACCGGCAACGACGTCCGCGTCATGTCCATCAAACTCGCCGACCGGCTGCACAACATGCGCACCCTCGGCGTGATGCGCCCCGAGAAACAGGCCCGCATCGCCAAGGTCACCCGCGACGTCCTCATCCCGCTGGCCGAACGGCTCGGCGTCCAGGCCCTGAAGACCGAGCTGGAAGACCTCGTCTTCGCGATCCTGCACCCCGAGGAGTACGAGAGCACCCGCGCGCTCATCGCGGCCCACGCCGGGGAACGCGACCCGCTGCCCGCCATCGCCGACTCCGTACGGGCCGTCCTGCGCGACGCCGGCATCGCCGCCGAGGTACAGGTCCGGCCACGCCACTTCGTCTCCGTGCACCGCATCGCCCGGACGCGCGGCGAGCTGCGCGGCTCCGACTTCGGCCGCATCCTCGTCCTCGTCGGCGAGAACGCCGACTGCTACGGGGTGCTCGGGGAGCTGCACACCTGTTTCACCCCGGTCGTCTCGGAGTTCAAGGACTTCATCGCCACCCCGAAGTTCAACCTCTACCAGTCGCTGCACACCGCCGTCGCCACGCCCGAGGGGTACGTGGCCGAGGTCATCGTGCGGACCCGCCAGATGCACCGCGTCGCGGAGGCCGGCGTGGTGGCGCTCGGCAACCCGTACGCCACCGCGACGCCCGACGCCGCCGCCGACGCCGACGAGGAGCGGGTGGACCCCACCCGGCCCGGCTGGCTGTCCCGGCTGCTCGACTGGCAGCAGTCGGCGCCCGACCCCGACACCTTCTGGAGCGTGCTCCGCGCGGAGCTGGCCCAGGACCGGGAGATCACCGTGTTCCGGGCCGACGGGGGAACACTGGGCCTGCCCGCCGGGGCCAGCTGTATCGACGCCGCCTACGCCCAGCACGGCGAGGCGGCCCACGGCTGTATCGGCGCCCGGGTCAACGGGCGCCTCACCTCCCTGTCCTCCCCGCTGTCCGACGGCGACACCGTGCAGCTGCTGCTCGCGCAGGACGCCTCCTCGGGACCGGCCGCCGAATGGCTGGACCACGCGCGGACCCCGGCCGCCCGGATCGCCATCAGCAGCTGGCTCGAATCCCATCCCGACCGGGCCATGTCCACCACCTCCGCCGCGCGGGCGCCGCTGTCGGTGATCGGGGCCCGGGGCGGCGGGGGCAACGCGGTCGCCGACCTGCCGGACGCCACCGTGCGGCTCGCCGGGTGCTGCACTCCGGTGCCGCCCGATGCCGTCGCCGGCTTCCTGGTCCGGGGCGGGGCCGTGACCGTCCACCGCATCCACTGCGCGGCGGTGGCGCAGATGCGCGCCGTGGGGCGCACCTCCGTCGCCGTGCACTGGCGGGCCACGGCCGACTGCCGGGTCACCCTGCTCGCGGAATCGTTCGGCCGCCCGCACCTGCTGGCCGACCTCACCGAGGCCATCGCCCGCGAGGGGGTCGAGGTGGTCTCCGCGACCGTGGAACCCCCGGTCGAGCAGCGGGTCCGGCACAGCTACACCCTGCAGCTGCCGGACGCGGCCGGGCTGCCCGCGCTGATGCGCGCCATGCGGGACGTGCCGGGCGTGTACGACGTGCGCCGGGCATAAGGCCCGGGCCCCGCCCGCCGGGGGAGCACGGAGGTCCGCCCGGACGCCGCCCGGACGTCCGCCGCAACCCCGCCCAGGCGTCGGCCAGCCCCTGCCCGGGCATCGGGTCCGCCCTCGCTCCTGCGTCAGTGCGGAGTAGGCCGGGACGGCCCCGGAAGGCCCCGTTCGGGTGGAAACGTCGCGCGCCGTACGCGGCCGTGCGGCGGGCGCTGGTAAGCGGTGGTGGATGCAGCTCTCCTCCCCCCGCCTGCGCGCCGCTCTGCTCGCCGCGGCCTCCCTGACCCTCGTCGCCGCCGTACTGCCTCCGCCGAAGCCGCTGGGCATCGGCGACCCGCTCTTCCCCGAGCTCGGGAACCCCGGGTACGACGTGCTCTCGTACGACCTGTCCTTCGCGTACAAGGACAACCGCAGCCCGCTCGACGCGGTCACCGTCATCGACGCCCGTGCGCTGGAGCCGCTGGAGCGGATCAACCTGGACTTCACCCACGGCAAGGTGGCGTCCGCCGAGGTCAACGGGGAGCCGGCCCGGTTCGAGAGCGTGGGGGAGGACCTCGTGCTGACCCCCGCGCGGGCGGTGGCGGACAACGGGCCGCTGCACATCACCGTCCGCCACACCAGCGACCCGCGCGGACGCGGGGACGGCGGCTGGGTGCCCACCGAGGACGGCCTGGCCATGGCCAACCAGGCGGACGCCGCCCACCGCGTGTTCCCCTGCAACGACCACCCCGCCGACAAGGCCTTCTTCACCTTCCGGATCACCGCCCCGCCCGGGCTCACGGCCGTCGCCAACGGGGTGCAGGTGGTCCCCGCGATGCGCCTCGGCTCCTCGAAGACGTGGACGTACCGGACCCGGCACCCCATGGCCACGGAACTGGCCCAGGTCTCGGTGGGCCGGTCCGCCGTCGTGCACGGCACCGGCCCGCACGGGCTGCCGCTGCGCGACGTGGTCCCCGCGGCGGACCGGGAGCGGCTGGACCCCTGGCTGAAGAAGACCGCCGGGCACATCGCGTGGATGGAGGAGCGGGTCGGCCGCTACCCCTTCGAGAACTACGGGATCCTGATCGCGCGGGCGACGACCGGCTTCGAGCTGGAGACCCAGACCCTCTCGCTCTTCGAGCACAGCCTGTTCGCGGGCGAGGGCTACCCCGAGTGGTACGTCGAGTCCGTGATGGTCCACGAGCTCGCCCACCAGTGGTTCGGCGACAGCGTCACCCCGCTGACCTGGTCCGACCTGTGGCTCAACGAGGGACACGCCACCTGGTACGAGGCCCTGTACGCGGACGGGCTGGGCAAGTACTCCCTGGAGCGGCGCATGCGCGAGGCGTACCAGCGCTCCGACCAGTGGCGGGCGGCGGGCGGCCCCCCGGCCGCACCGAAGCCCGCCGCGCCCGGCGAGAAGATCGGGCTCTTCCGGCCGGTGGTCTACGACGGGTCCGCGCTGATCCTCTACGCGCTGCGGCAGGAGATCGGCACCGAGGCCTTCGACCGGCTGGAGCGGCGCTGGGTGTCGCAGCACCGGGACGGGGTCGCGGGCACGGCCGACTTCGTACGCCTGGCCTCGGAGGAGGCCGGCCGGGACCTTGGGGCCTTCCTGGAGCCCTGGCTGTACGGCAAGACCACCCCGGCGATGCCCGGGCACCCGGAGTGGAGCACCCCGGCCGCGTCCCGCAAATAAAGAGTGTGACCGGTGAGGAACGGGCATGTCACCATCGACGAGGCCGTTCGGGGAATCCCCCGGCGGTGTGGCACGTTGGACGTGACAGTTAACGTGCCTGTTCACGTGCCAGTGCTATTCGAATCGACGTAAGGATCCAATGACCTCCTCTTCTTCCCCTTCCCAGGACGCGCGGGACGCACAGGACGTGCCGGACCCGCAGAGCTTCACCGAGAGCCTTCGGGCCGATGCCCTGATGGAAGAGGACGTCGCCTGGAGCCACGAGATCGACGGAGACCGGGACGGCGAGCAGTTCGAACGCTCGGAGCGCGCGGCCCTGCGCCGCGTGGCCGGCCTCTCCACCGAGCTCGAAGACGTCACCGAGGTCGAGTACCGGCAGCTGCGCCTGGAGCGCGTCGTTCTCGTCGGTGTCTGGACCTCCGGCACGGTGAACGACGCGGAGAACTCCCTCGCGGAGCTCGCCGCCCTCGCCGAGACCGCGGGTGCTCTCGTACTCGACGGTGTGATCCAGCGCCGCGACAAGCCGGACCCGGCCACCTTCATCGGATCGGGCAAGGCGCGCGAGCTGCGTGACATCGTCATGGAGAGCGGCGCCGACACCGTCGTCTGCGACGGCGAGCTCAGCCCCGGCCAGCTCATCGCCCTCGAGGACGTCGTCAAGGTGAAGGTGGTCGACCGGACCGCCCTCATCCTCGACATCTTCGCCCAGCACGCCAAGTCCCGAGAGGGCAAGGCACAGGTCGCCCTCGCGCAGATGCAGTACATGCTGCCGCGACTGCGCGGCTGGGGTGCCTCGCTGTCCCGGCAGATGGGTGGCGGCGGCGGTGGCGGCATGGCCACCCGAGGCCCCGGTGAGACCAAGATCGAGACCGACCGGCGACGGATTCGCGAGAAGATGGCGAAGATGCGCCGGGAGATCGCGGAGATGAAGACCGGCCGCGACATCAAGCGGCAGGAACGGCGCCGCAACAAGGTGCCCTCGGTCGCCATCGCCGGCTACACCAACGCGGGCAAGTCCTCGCTGCTCAACCGCCTCACGGGCGCGGGCGTCCTGGTGGAGAACGCACTGTTCGCCACCCTCGACCCGACCGTGCGCCGGGCCGAGACGCCCAGCGGCCGGGTCTACACCCTGGCCGACACGGTCGGCTTCGTCCGGCACCTGCCGCACCACCTCGTCGAGGCGTTCCGCTCCACGATGGAGGAGGTCGGTGACTCCGACCTGATCCTGCACATCGTGGACGGCTCGCACCCGGCGCCGGAGGAGCAGCTGGCGGCGGTGCGCGAGGTGATCCGCGAGGTCGGCGCGGTCAACGTGCCCGAGATCGTGGTGATCAACAAGGCGGACGCCGCGGACCCGCTCGTCCTGCAGCGGCTGCTGCGGATCGAGCGGCACTCGATCGCCGTATCGGCGCGGACGGGACTGGGCATCGAGGAACTCCTCGCGCTCATCGACTCCGAGCTGCCGCGGCCCGAGGTCGAGGTGGAGGCCATGGTGCCGTACACGCGCGGCTCGCTGGTCGCCAAGGCGCACGCCGAGGGCGAGGTGATCTCCGAGGAGCACACCCCGGACGGCACCCTGCTCAGGGCGCGGGTCCACCAGGAGCTGGCGGCGGACCTGGCACCGTACGCGCTCGCGAAGCAGTGAGCGGGCCGGACGGCTTGCCGCTTTGACGGCTTGACGGCTTGACGGGCGAGGGCCCCCTGCGGTGTGCAGGGGGCCCTCGGTCGTTCGGTCCTGCCCAACGGTGTGGGCAGGGGCTGGAGCTGGGGCTGGAGCTACTTGAACTTGCGGCTGACGGCCTCGAAGACGCCCTTCGCCTCCGGACCCAGCCGGGGTCCGGCCAGCCAGCCCGCCTTGGCCGGGCCGATCGAGGTGTTCGACACCAGCGCCGGCTTGCCGTCGGCGCCCGCCGCGACCCAGCCGCCACCGGAGGAACCGCCGGTCATGGTGCAACCGATGCGGTACATCGCCGGGTCGGTCGCGTTCAGGGACAGCCGGCCCGGCTTGTCCGTGCACTGGAAGGCCTTCTGGCCGTCGAACGGAGCCGCCGCCGGGTAGCCGGTCGCCGTGATGCTCGCGACCTTCGGCACGGCCGGCGCGGCGAACTCGACCGGGAGCGCCGAACCGACCGTCTCCTCCAGGGACTTGCCGCTGCCCTTCTCGGGCGTCACGTGCAGCACCGCGAAGTCGAACGGCGCACCCGCGCCACCGGTCGGGCCGCCGGTCGCGATCCACTGGTCCGAGGTCTGCGCCCAGTCGCTCCACCAGACGCCGTACGGGGCCACCTGCTCGCGGGGCGCGCCCTTGAGCTGCGCCGAGGGCTTGCCCGCGTTGTTGTAGGACGGGACGAAGGCGATGTTGCGGTACCAGCCGCCGGACTTGCCCGCGTGCACACAGTGGCCCGCGGTCCAGACCATGTTGGACTTGCCGGGGTGAGCCGGGTCCTTGACCACGGTCGCGGAGCAGACCATCGAGCCCTCGGGCCCGTCGAAGAAGACCTTGCCGGACTCCGGAACGCTCTGGTGGTAGGGCGGGTTTGCCGGCTTGGCCGTCACCGGGGCCGGGGCCGGGGTCGGGTCGGTGACGCCCTGGTCCTTGCCCGCGTCCGGGTCGACGGACGGGCGCTGCGGCTGCTCGGCGTCACGCATGCGGTCCGGGTCCCACAGGCCCTCGATGATCGGGTTTATGTAGTCGCCCGCCTCGCGGAGCCAGTCCTCCTGCTTCCAGTTCTTCCACTCACCCCCCCTCCACTTCTCCAGGTCGATGCCGCGCTCTTTGAGCTTCTCCTTGAGCTGGTCCGGGATCTTGATCCCGTCCGGGCCGGGGAGGCTCGCCGCCACGGTCGGCTTGGCGTCGCCGCCGGCCTCCTCGTCGCCGGGGCCGCAGGCAGCTGCGGTCAGCGCGAGCGCGGCCGCGCACAGGATCGCGGTGACCGGTCGGTTCGGTCGCATGTCGTTCGTCCCCCTGGTGGTTTCGAGGCGTGGAGTGCAGCCCCCCACTATGCCGCTGCCGCCCATGACGACACAGCCCGGGGCCGTGGTTCCTGTTGCCCGCCCCTGCGCGGCAAGGATCTTGGGGCCACCCGTGATCCGTCGCCGTCACCGTCGTTGGTACGTACGGGGGATGGGGGAGCAGCGTTGGTGTTCGAGGCGCAATCCGGAAGAGCGTTCAGTGCGGGAGGACCGACACTCGTGGCTTTGACCGAGCCGGCCGCGACGGCGGCCGCGACACAGATCCCGCCGCAGGACGCGCCCCAAGTGGCGCCACAGGGCAGCCGGGTACCGGGCCGAGGCGAACGCGGCGGCGCCGTCGCCGCCGACGGGATCCTGCGCAGGCAGGCGCAGCGGGAGTCCGCCGCCCGGACGTACGCGCGCTCCCTGCCCATCGTCCCGGTGCGGGCCCGGGGGCTGACCATCGAGGGCGCCGACGGCCGGCGCTACCTCGACTGCCTCTCCGGCGCCGGCACCCTCGCCCTCGGGCACAACCACCCGGTGGTGCTCGAAGCCGTCCGTGGGGTCCTCGACTCGGGGGCCCCGCTGCACGTGCTCGACCTCGCGACCCCGGTCAAGGACGCTTTCACCACCGAGCTGTTCACCAACCTGCCGCCGGCGCTGGCAGCCGACGCGCGCATCCAGTTCTGCGGGCCGGCCGGTACGGACGCCGTGGAGGCCGCCCTCAAACTGGTGCGCACCGCGACCGGGCGGTCCGGCCTGCTCGCCTTCACCGGGGCCTACCACGGCATGACCGCAGGGGCGCTGGACGCCTCGGGCGGCGCCCAGGACGTACGGGTGACCCGGCTGCCGTACCCGCAGGACTTCCGCTGCCCGTTCGGTGTCGGCGGCGCCGCGGGCGCCGAACTCGCCGCGCGCTGGACGGAGAACCTGCTGGACGACCCCAAGGGCGGGGTACCCGCCCCGGCCGGCCTGATCGTCGAACCCGTACAGGGCGAGGGCGGAGTCATTCCCGCCCCGGACGCCTGGCTGCGCCGGATGCGCGAGATCACCACGGCGAGGGGGATCCCGCTGATCGCCGACGAGGTGCAGACGGGCGTGGGCCGCACCGGTGCCTTCTGGGGAGTCGACCACGCCGGGGTGGTGCCGGACGTGATGGTCCTGTCCAAGGCGATCGGCGGCAGCCTGCCGCTCGCGGTGATCGTGTACCGGGCCGGCCTGGACGTATGGGTCCCCGGAGCCCATGCCGGAACCTTTCGCGGCAACCAGCTCGCCATGGCCGCCGGAACCGCCACGCTCGCCTTCGTGCGAGAGAACCGCCTCGCCGAGCGCGCCGCCGTCCTCGGCGAGCGGATGCTGACGGCCCTGCGCGGTCTGGCCGCCGGCCATCCCTGCATGGGGGACGTCCGGGGCCGGGGCCTGATGATCGGCGTCGAACTCGTCGATCCCGAGACCGGGGCCGCCGCACCGGCCCTTGCCGCGGCCGTCCGCCAGGAGTGCCTGGACCGCGGCCTGATCGTCGAACTCGGCGGCCGCCACGGCGCCGTAGTCCGCCTGCTCCCCCCGCTGACCCTGACCGACGAGCAGGCCGCGGCGGTCCTGGACCGCCTGGCCGACGCCATCCCGGCCGCCGCCCGCCGGACCCACTGACCTGCGAGGACCCGCGATGCCAGAGCCGCACCAGTCCAGCCCCACCACCCCCAACCCCCTCCCGGAAACCGCACCCGCCCCCCAACCACCACTGTCGTCGGCTCCCGCCCACCGGTCGTCACCGCTGCCGGCCCCCGGCCCCGTACGCGACACCGCCGGCTCCTCGCTTCCCACACCGACGCCGGATCCCGCACCGACCCCCCAGCCCCAACCACCCACCCCGGACTCCGCAGCGAGCCCGTCCCCCCGCCCGATCGAGGACCGGCACCCGTGGCCGACTTCGGCTGTGTCTCCCGATACGGCCGCTCCCGGCCCCGGAGTGAGTCCGTCGGTCGGCCCGATCGAGGACCGGCACCCGTGGCCGACTTCGGCTGTGTCTCCCGATACGGCCGCTCCCGGCCCCGGAGTGAGTCCGTCGGTCGGCCCGATCGAGGACCGGCACCCGTGGCCGACTTCGGCTGTGTCTCCCGATACGGCCGCTCCCGGCCCCGGAGTGAGTCCGTCGGTCGGCCCGATCGAGGACCGGCACCCGTGGCCGACCTCGGCCGCGTCGCCCGACACCTCCGCGCCGGGCCCTGTGGTGGGGCAGTCGGCCCGCCCGATGGAGGACCGGCCGCTGTTGCCGACTTCTGAGGTGTCTCCCGACACCGCGCCGAGCCCCGCGGTGAGCCCATCGGCCCCCCAGATGGAAGGCCGGCAGCAGTGGTCGACATCTGCAGCGTCTCCCGACGCCGCCACCGTCCCGGGTGCGGCCACGGCGCTGCCCACTCCCGCCGACGACACCCCGGCAGCGCCCCCCGCCGCCCCGCGAGGCGCCGACGGTGGGCAGGCCCCCCTTGCCGCCAGACCGCACGGGACCTCCGCAGACCCGGTCGCGGGCTCCTGCTCCGGTATGCCGGCCCACCCCGGCGGGGCCACCCCGGAGCACGAGGCCGAGGGCCCGGCGGGCACCCCCACCGATCCGCGAGGCAGCGAGGCCTGGCAGCTCGCCGCCGACGGCACCGGCGCATCGGTCACCGTGCCGCGCCAGAAGGACGGCACGCCCAGAGCCCGTTCCGGGTGGTCTGGCCCTGTCTGGCCCGAGCCGGCCGCGCTGCCCGACCTCCTGGACCACCCGGACCCGGCCGTTGCCGCCGAGGCCGCGGCAGTGGAGAACCTGCTCCGGTGCTGGGTCCGAGAAGCCGGTATCGGCCGTCCCGACGGCCCCACCGGAACCCCGCTTCGCATCCCCCTCCCCGCATCAGGCACCGCCGCACTCGTCGCCGTCCGCTACTGGTCCCAGGCCGGCTGGCACCGATTCGGCCCGGCCCGGCTCGAAGGCTCCCCCACCGGCGCACCCTGCCTGGACGCCGTCACCTTCGCCTCCCTCATCGCCCGTGAGGGAACCAGAGGTGGCCGCGGCGGCGCCGACCTCGTCGGCCGGGTCGCCGACTCGGTGCGCCGTACCACCGAGTTCATCGCCGACCGACGCGAGCGCCCCACCACCCCGGCCCCCGTGGACGGGGACCGCTTCCTCACAGCCGAGCAGTCACTCCTTCTCGGTCACCCCCTCCAACCCGACCCGAAGAGCCGCGAAGGACTCTCCGAAGCCGAGGCGCGTCACTACTCGCCCGAACTCCACGGCTCCTTCCCCCTGCACTGGTTCGCGGTAGACCCCTCCGTCCTCGCCACCGAATCGGCCTGGACCGAGCGCGGACGCCCCGTCTCCGCGTCCCAGCTCCTCGGCCGACTCGCCCCCGGGCTCCCGCTGCCCGACGGCACCACCCCCCTTCCCCTGCACCCTTGGCAGGCCCGCGACCTGCTCCAGCGCCCCGCTGTCACCGCCCTCCGCGACGCAGGGCTTCTGCACGACCTGGGCCCGCACGGCGAACCCTGGTACCCCACCTCCTCCGTCCGCACCGTCCACCGTCCCGGCGCTCCCGCGATGCTCAAGCTCTCCCTGGGCCTGCGCATCACCAACTCCCGCCGCGAGAACCTCCGCAAGGAACTGCACCGGGGCGTCGAGGTCCACCGGTTGCTCCGCACCGGCCTGGCCGAGCAGTGGCAGGCGGTCCACCCCGGCTTCGACATCGTCCGCGACCCCGCCTGGGTCGCCGTGGACGCCCCGGACGGCACCCCCGTTCCCGGACTCGACGCCCTGCTGCGCCACAACCCCTTCCGCTCGGGCGACGACGCCGTCTGCATCGCCGCGCTCACCGCTCCCCGCCCGTGGCCCGGCCGGACCACCATGAACTCCCGCCTCGCCGAACTCGTCTCCCGCCTCGCCGCCGCCACCGGACGCAGCACGTCCGCCGTCGCCGCCGAGTGGTTCCTGCGCTACCTCGACCACGTGGTCCTGCCGGTCCTCGCCTTCGACGCGCTCGCCGGTATCGCGCTCGAAGCGCACCAGCAGAACACCCTGGTCCTCCTCGACCCGGCCGGCTGGCCGAGTGGCGGCCGCTACCGCGACAACCAGGGCTACTACTTCCGCACGTCCCGCCGCGCGGAACTGGAGCACCGGCTCCCCGGCATCGGCAGCGCCAGCGACACCTTCGTCTCCGACGCCGTCACCGACGAACGCTTCGCCTACTACCTGGGCATCAACAACGTGCTCGGCCTCATCGGCGCCTTCGGATCCCAGCGGCTCGCCGACGAGCGCGTGCTCCTCGCCGCCTTCCGCCGCTTCCTCGCCAAGGCTGCGGGCCTCGGCCCGCTCCCCACGCGGCTGCTCGACTCGCCCACCCTGCGCTGCAAGGCGAATCTGCTCACCCGCCTGGGAGGTCTCGACGAGCTGGTCGGTCCCGTCGACACCCAGTCCGTCTACGTCACCATCACCAACCCCCTTCACGATTGACGCGTCGGCGCCGACGCGGAGAAGAGCCCCCGATGCGCTCCACCGACACACCCGCCCACTCCGCCGGCTCCGCCACCGACGCCCTCGGCGCCATCGAGGTGGTGGAGCACACCGTCGAACCACGGCTCAACGCCGACCTGTTGCCGCTACTCGCCGAAGCCGACCTGCTCGACTCGCCGGCCCTCTGGGGCAGCGCCGCCACAACCGCCGGAGCCTTCCGCCTCGAACCCGTACGGCCGGGCCGGGACCTCGGGCTCCTCACCGGCTGGATGAACGATCCCGAGGTGGCCGCCTACTGGGAACTCGCCGGCCCCGCCGCGGTCACCGCGGCCCACCTACGGGCGCAGCTCGACGGCGACGGCCGCAGCATCCCCTGCCTAGGCCTCCTCGACGGCACGCCGATGAGCTACTGGGAGATCTACCGGGCCGACCTCGACCCGCTTTCTCTCCACTACCCGGCGCGCCCCCACGACACGGGTATCCACCTGCTCATCGGAGACGGCACGAACCGCGGCCGCGGCCTGGGCACGACCCTGCTGCGCGCCGTCGCCGACCTCGTGCTCGGCAACCGCCCCCGCTGCACTCGTGTCATCGCGGAACCGGACATCCGCAACACCCCCTCCGTATCTGCCTTCCTGAACTCCGGTTTCCGCTGCTCCGCGGAAATCGACCTCCCCGAGAAGCGCGCTGCCCTGATGATCCGGGAGCGGGCGCTGCGCAATCTCCTCTGAGTGCCGCCCAACAAGCCCTGACCGTCGTCGCCGCTTCGCACCTCTCCCTTAGAAAACTCTGCGTCGCGCAGCAAAGTTCCCGATCTTCGAGGAGTCCCGTGCCGAACCTCCACGCAGCCCCCGACTCGACGGAACCCGCCGTGCCACCGTCGCCCCAGCACCCCTGCACACCGCCCGAACTCAACGGTCCGACCTGGGACTTCGCCGCCCGTCGGCTGCTCGCCAAGATGATCGCCGAGTTCGCCTACGAGGAGGTCGTCAGCCCCGTCCCCGCCCCGGCCGCCGCCGGCGACGCATGGACCCTGGCCCTCGACGACGGCAGCAGTCTCGGTTTCCGTGCCCGCCGCCGCTCCTACGACAGCTGGCACGTCGTCGCCGACACCATCACCCTCACGCCGCCGCCGGCCGCACCCCAGGCACCCACGGCCTCCGGTAACCCGACCGCCTCCGGTAACCCGACCGCCTTCGGGGACCCGTACGCCTTCCTCGTCCGGGCCCGCACCCTCCTCGGACTCGACGGACCCACCCTCGGCCACCTCGTCCGCGAACTCAGCGCCACCCTCGCCGCCGATGCCCGGATCGACCACACCGCCCTCACCGCCGACGTCCTCGCCGACCTCGACTACGCCGCACTCGAAGGGCACCAGACCGGCCACCCCTGGCTCGTCCTCAACAAGGGCCGCATCGGACTCTCCGCCTCCGACACGGCCTCCTGGGCCCCCGAGGCCCGCACCCGCCAGCGCCTGCCGTGGCTCGCCGCCCACACCTCGCTCGCCGCCTACCGCGGCACCGCCGGACTGGAGGACCCCGCCCGCCTCTACTCCGCCGAGCTCGACCCCGTCACCCGCGCGGCCTTCGACCAGACGCTCCGCGACCGCGGCCTCGACCCGCTCCACTACCTCTACCTACCGGTCCACCCCTGGCAGTGGGACGAGGTCGTCCTCCCCCTCTTCGCCCCTGCGCTCTCCTCCGGCGCCCTCGTGCCGCTCCCCGCCGATCCCGACCTGCGCCTGCCCCAGCAATCGATCCGCACCTTCCTCAACCTCAGCCACCCCGACCGGCACAGCGTCAAACTCCCGCTCTCCGTCTTCAACACCATGGTCTGGCGTGGCCTGCCTTCCGACCTCGCCCTCGCCGCCCCTGCCGTCACCGCCTGGATCCACTCCCTCCGCGACGCCGACCCCTTCCTGCGCGACGAGTGCCGGGTCGTCCTGCTCGGCGAGGTCGCCTCCGTCACCGTCCGCCACCCGGTGTACGAAGAGCTCCCCGAGGTCCCCTACCAGTACAAAGAGCTCCTCGGTGCGATCTGGCGCGAGCCCCTCACCGGACTCCTCGCCCCCGGCGAGCGCGCCCGCACCCTCGCCTCGCTCCTCCACACCGACCCGCGCGGCCGGTCCTTCACCGCCGAGCTCGTGGCCAGGTCCGGGCTGACCCCCTCCGTCTGGCTGCAGCGCCTCTTCGCCGCCCTCCTGCCGCCGCTGCTCCACTTCCTCTACAGCTACGGCACCGTCTTCTCCCCGCACGGCGAGAACGCCATCGTGATCTTCGACGAGCACGACGTCCCGGTCCGGCTCGGGGTCAAGGACTTCGTGGACGACATCAACATCAGCGACGAACCGTTGCCCGAGCTGGCCTCCCTGCCCGAGGAGGTCCGGGCGGCCCTGCTCACCGAGCCCGCCGACTTCCTGCCGCAGTTCATCCACTCCGGGCTGTTCGTCGGCGTCTTCCGCTACCTCTCGGCCCTGTGCGAGGACCGCCTCGGCGTCCCGGAGGACGAGTTCTGGTCCCTCGTACGGGCGGAGATCCTGCGTTACCAGGCCCGCTTCCCGGAGCTCAAGGACCGCTACGAGCTCTTCGACCTGCTCGGCGAACGCATCGGGCGGCTCTGCCTCAACCGGAACCGGCTCTACGAGGACGGCTACCGCGACCGCCCCGACCGCCCGCACGCCGTGCAGCACGGCACCGTACCCAACCCCTTGTACCGGCCTTGATTCCTCGTCGGTGCACGCGCTGTCGGTGGGGCCCCGTAGGGTTGGCAGTGCTATGACGAAGCCCTCCCTCCCCGACCTGCTGCACGCCGCCGTCTCCGCCGTCGGCGGCACGGAGCGCCCCGGCCAGGTGACCATGGCCGAAGCCGTCGCCGAAGCGATCGACGACAACTCCCACCGGCTCATCCAGGCCGGTACCGGTACCGGCAAGTCCCTGGGCTACCTGGTGCCGGCCCTCGCCCACGGCGAGCGCGTGGTCGTGGCCACCGCGACCCTCGCGCTCCAGCGGCAGCTCGTCGAGCGTGATCTGCCCCGGACGGTGGAGGCACTGCATCCGCAGCTGCGCCGCCGCCCGCAGTTCGCCATGCTCAAGGGCCGGTCGAACTATCTGTGCCTGCACCGCCTGCACGAGGGTGCTCCGCAGGACGAGGAGGAGGGCCTCTTCGACCAGTTCGAAGCGGCCACCCCCACCAGCAAGCTCGGCAAGGACCTGCTGCGCCTGCGCGACTGGGCGGACGAGACGGAGACCGGCGACCGCGACGACCTGACCCCGGGCGTCTCGGACAAGGCCTGGTCGCAGATCTCCGTCTCCTCGCGCGAATGCCTGGGCGCGACGAAGTGCGCGTACGGGGCCGAGTGCTTCGCGGAGGCCGCCCGCGAGCGGGCCAAGCTCGCGGACGTGGTCGTCACCAACCACGCGCTGCTCGCCATCGACGCCATCGAAGGCGCTCCTGTGCTGCCGCAGCACGAGGTGCTGATCGTGGACGAGGCCCACGAGCTGGTCTCCCGGGTCACCGGCGTCGCCACCGGCGAGCTCACGCCCGGGCAGGTCAACCGGGCCGTGAAGCGTGCGGCCAAGCTGGTCGACGAGAAGACCACCGACTCCCTGCAGACCGCGTCCGAGTCCTTCGAGCGGGTCATGGAGCTGGCGCTCCCGGGCCGCTTGGAGCAGGTTCCCGAAGACCTCGGCTACGCGCTGATGTCGCTGCGCGACGCCGCGCGCAACGTGATCTCGGCGATCGGCTCGACCCGCGACAAGTCCGTCCAGGACGAGGACGCGGTGCGCAAGCAGGCCCTGGCCGCGGTGGAGAGCGTCCACGGGGTGGCGGAGCGGATCACCAACGGCTCCGAGTACGACGTAGTCTGGTACGAGCGCCACGACCGCTTCGGCGCCACCCTCCGGGTCGCCCCGCTGTCGGTGTCCGGCCTGCTGCGGGAGAAGCTGTTCGAGGACCGCTCGGTGGTCCTGACCTCGGCCACCCTCAAGCTGGGCGGTGACTTCAACGGTGTCGCGGCCTCCCTGGGGCTGTCTCCCGAGGGGGTCGAGGGGGACGACGTCCCCGTCTGGCGTGGCCTCGACGTCGGCTCGCCCTTCGACTACCCGAAGCAGGGCATCCTCTACGTCGCCAAGCACCTGGCCACGCCGGGCCGCGAGGGGACCCGTGGCGACATGATGGACGAGCTCGCCGAGCTGATCGAGGCGGCCGGCGGCCGGACCCTCGGCCTCTTCTCCTCCATGCGCGGTGCCAAGGCGGCCGCCGAGGAGCTGCGCGGCCGGCTGGACAACCCGATCCTGCTCCAGGGCGAGGAGACCCTCGGCGAGCTGATCAAGGCCTTCGCCGCGGACCCGAAGACCTGCCTGTTCGGGACGCTGTCACTCTGGCAGGGCGTGGACGTGCCCGGCCCCAGCTGCCAACTCGTGGTCATGGACCGGATTCCCTTCCCGCGCCCCGACGACCCGCTGATGAGTGCCCGCCAGAAGTCGGTGGAGGAGCACGGCGGCAACGGCTTCATGGCCGTCGCGGCCACCCATGCCGCCCTGCTGATGGCGCAGGGCGCGGGTCGTCTCGTACGAGCCACGGGCGACCGGGGTGTCGTCGCGGTGCTGGACCCCCGGCTGGCCACGGCCCGGTACGGGAGCTTCCTGCGGGCCACGCTGCCTGACTTCTGGTACACCACGGACCGCAACCAGGCCCGCCGCTCCCTGGCGGCGATCGACGCGAAGGCCAAGGCCGACGGTACGTAGCGGTCCGCCGGTCCCGGGGAGCAGGAATTCCGGGGCGGCCGGGGGCGAACCCGGGGCGAACGAGTTCCGGGGGCACATGAAAGCCCCCGGGACCGGCGCAGTGGGTCCCGGGGGCCGGATGGAGGCGGCGGGGGTCAGACCCGACGCAGCACTGCAACGACCTTGCCGAGGATGGTCGCGTCATCGCCGGGGATCGGCTGGTAGGCGGCGTTGTGCGGGAGGAGCCAGACATGGCCGTCCTCGCGCTTGAAGCGCTTGACGGTGGCTTCGCCGTCGAGCATCGCGGCGACGATGTCGCCGTTCTCCGCGACGGGCTGGCGGCGGACCGTGACCCAGTCGCCGTCACAGATGGCGGCCTCGATCATCGAGTCGCCGACGACCTTGAGGACGAAGAGCTCGCCGTCGCCGACGAGCTGGCGGGGGAGCGGGAACACGTCCTCGACCGACTCCTCGGCGAGGATCGGGCCGCCGGCCGCGATCCGGCCGACCAGGGGAACGTAGGAGGCGGCGGGCTTGCCGGTGGTGTCGGTGGGCTGCGAGCTGGGCTGGTCGGAGCCGCGTACCTCGTAGGCGCGGGGGCGGTGCGGGTCGCGGCGCAGGAAGCCCTTCCGCTCGAGGGCCATCAGCTGGTGGGCGACCGACGAGGTACTGGACAGGCCGACCGCCTGGCCGATCTCCCGCATGGACGGCGGGTAACCCCGACGCTGCACGGAGTCGCGAATGACCTCGATGACCCTCCGCTGCCGGTCCGTGAGCCCGGAGCTGTCGGCGCGGATGCCTGGAGGTCGACCTGGCAGCGAGCGTGCGGGGCGTACTACGGGCTCCGCATCCGGGTTCAGGTTTGCGTCGTTCATGGCATGCACCGGCTCGAGTCGGCTCTGGGAGCGGTTCTGGGCAGTGATGGTGGCACTGTCTGCGGTGGTGGTCACGTCGGCCCCTCTCGAAATGTTCTCCCTAGCTGGACAACGGTAGTAGCTTTCGAAAGGTTGCGCCAAACACACGTTCGAGTGAAAAATCGGGGATCGTCCGGCGTGGGCACATCAAGGGGTGTATGGACGATCGGCTCACCGAACGCGGGTTCGATCCGCGTCCGTTGCTTACGCTACCCTTCCCGGTCGGGTCGCCGCCGTCCGGGCCCGTGCCGGCCTGTGTCGCCGGCGCCGGCCTGCGCCCAGTGTGGCATCGAAGGGCCTCGTGACCGCCTGGCGGACACCGCGACACGCAGAGCCACGAAAATCCACCCCAACCCAAGATCTAGTGGTTGGATGGGTGCTGCCACCCAGAAGTAGTGGTCCTCGGGTCTGTTGAGGCTCCTGGGATCGCATATGCTGGTGGCTGCTCCACGAGCCCCCGACAGAGTCCGTCTCTGTTGTTCAGGGGCCTGTGGGGTGATTCTGTCGTGCCAAGAGGGAGGGTGAGGGAACCGTGCACTGCCCCTTCTGCAGGCACCCCGACAGCCGTGTCGTCGACAGCCGCACCACGGACGACGGTACGTCGATCCGCAGGCGCCGTCAGTGCCCCGACTGCTCCCGTCGCTTCACGACGGTGGAGACGGCCTCGCTGATGGTGATCAAGCGCAGCGGGGTGACGGAACCCTTCAGCCGTACCAAGGTCATCTCCGGCGTGCGCAAGGCGTGCCAGGGGCGGCCGGTCACCGAGGACGCCCTCGCCAAGCTCGGCCAGCGGGTCGAGGAGGCGGTGCGCGCCACCGGGAGTGCCGAGCTGACCACCCACGACGTGGGTCTGGCCATTCTCGGCCCGTTGCAGGAGCTCGACCTGGTCGCCTACCTGCGCTTCGCGTCCGTCTACAAAGCGTTCGACACCCTTGAAGACTTCGAGACCGCCATCGTGGAACTGCGCGAGCCGCGGCCTCATTCCGGTGAGTGCGAGCCCCGAGGGACCGCTTCGGTCCCCGTGCCCGCCTCCGCCTCCGACTGACCGGACGGCCCGCGCCGTGATGCGCATGCATCAGGGCGCGGCCGGTCGGTCCGGAGGCCCCTCCCGGCGGGAGCCGGGGGAGAAAAAACGTAGAAACAGACACACAGCACCGTGCCGCGGAATAGCGCTGGCACTTTAGGGCGTTTTTGCCCGCATATGGGAGGAAGCGGCATGACAGAGACGGCGAGCGGCTCGGCACGAGGTTCCCGCGCCAAGGGGACCAAGACTGCCAAGGGCGGCCTGCGTATCGAGCGCATCCACACCACCCCGGGCGTGCACCCGTACGACGAGGTGAGCTGGGAGCGCCGTGACGTCGTCATGACCAACTGGCGCGACGGCTCGGTCAACTTCGAGCAGCGCGGCGTCGAGTTCCCCGACTTCTGGTCGGTGAACGCGGTCAACATCGTCACCAGCAAGTACTTCCGCGGCGCGGTCGGCACCCCGCAGCGCGAGACCGGTCTGAAGCAGCTGATCGACCGGATCGTGAAGACGTACACGAAGGCCGGCGAGGACTTCGACTACTTCTCGTCGCCCGCCGACGTGGAGATCTTCGAGCACGAGCTGACCTACGCCCTCCTGCACCAGATCTTCAGCTTCAACTCCCCGGTGTGGTTCAACGTCGGCACGCCCCAGCCGCAGCAGGTCTCCGCCTGCTTCATCCTGGCCGTCGACGACTCCATGGAGTCGATCCTCGACTGGTACAAGGAAGAGGGCATGATCTTCAAGGGCGGCTCCGGCGCCGGCCTGAACCTCTCCCGCATCCGCTCCTCCAAGGAGCTGCTTTCCTCCGGCGGCAACGCCTCCGGCCCGGTCTCCTTCATGCGCGGCGCCGACGCGTCCGCGGGAACGATCAAGTCGGGCGGCGCCACCCGCCGTGCGGCCAAGATGGTCGTCCTGGACGTGGACCACCCGGACGTCGAGGCCTTCATCGAGACCAAGGTGAAGGAGGAGGAGAAGATCCGTGCCCTGCGCGACGCGGGCTTCGACATGGACCTGGGCGGCGACGACATCACGTCCGTCCAGTACCAGAACGCCAACAACTCCGTCCGCGTGAACGACGAGTTCATGACGGCCGTCGAGAACGGCACCGAGTTCGGCCTGCGTGCCCGCATGACCGGTGAGGTCATCGAGAAGGTCGACGCCAAGGCGCTCTTCCGCAAGCTCGCCGAGGCCGCGTGGGCCTGTGCCGACCCGGGCATCCAGTACGACGGTGTGATCAACAACTGGCACACCTGCCCCGAGTCCGGCCGCATCACCGCGTCCAACCCCTGCAGCGAGTACATGCACCTGGACAACACGTCCTGCAACCTCGCCTCGCTCAACCTGATGAAGTTCCTCAACGACGACGGCAAGGGCAACCAGTCCTTCGACGCCGAGCGCTTCGCCAAGGTCGTCGAGCTCGTCATCACCGCGATGGACATCTCCATCTGCTTCGCCGACTTCCCGACGCAGAAGATCGGCGAGAACACCCGCGCCTTCCGCCAGCTGGGCATCGGCTACGCCAACCTCGGCGCCCTGCTGATGGCCACCGGCCACGCGTACGACTCGGACGGCGGCCGCACCCTCGCCGCGTCGATCACCTCGCTGATGACCGGTACGGCGTACAAGCGCTCCGCTGAGCTGGCCGCCATCGTCGGCCCGTACGACGGCTACGCCCGCAACGCCGAGTCCCACAAGCGCGTCATGAAGCAGCACGCCGACGCCAACGCCGTCGCACCGCGCACCGAGGACCTCGACAACGTCATCTGGGCCGCGGCCACCGAGGCCTGGCAGGACGTCCTGCGCCTCGGCGAGAAGAACGGCTTCCGCAACTCCCAGGCCTCCGTCCTCGCGCCGACCGGCACCATCGGTCTCGCGATGTCCTGCGACACCACCGGTGTCGAGCCGGACCTGGCCCTGGTCAAGTTCAAGAAGCTCGTCGGCGGCGGCTCGATGCAGATCGTCAACGGCACCGTCCCGCAGGCCCTGCGCCGCCTGGGTTACCAGGAGGAGCAGATCGAGGCGATCGTCTCCCACATCGCCGAGCACGGCGTGGTCGTCGACGCCCCGGGCCTGAAGACCGAGCACTACTCGGTGTTCGACTGCGCCATGGGCGAGCGCTCCATCTCCGCGATGGGTCACGTCCGCATGATGGCCGCGATCCAGCCCTGGATCTCCGGCGCGATCTCGAAGACGGTCAACATGCCGGAGACGGCGACCGTCGAGGAGATCGAGGAGATCTACTTCGAGGCGTGGAAGATGGGCGTCAAGGCGCTCGCGATCTACCGCGACAACTGCAAGGTCGGCCAGCCCCTCTCCGCGAAGAAGAAGGAAGAGGAGAAGGAGGAGGTCACCGCCAAGACGGAGGAGACCATCCGCGCGGCCGTCGAGAAGGTCATCGAGTACCGGCCGGTCCGCAAGCGCCTCCCGAAGGGCCGCCCGGGCATCACCACCTCCTTCACGGTCGGTGGCGCCGAGGGCTACATGACCGCGAACTCCTACCCGGACGACGGTCTGGGCGAGGTCTTCCTGAAGATGTCCAAGCAGGGCTCGACCCTCGCGGGCATGATGGACGCCTTCTCGATCGCCGTCTCGGTCGGCCTGCAGTACGGCGTGCCGCTGGAGACCTACGTCTCGAAGTTCACCAACATGCGCTTCGAGCCGGCCGGCATGACGGACGACCCGGACGTGCGGATGGCGCAGTCGATCGTCGACTACATCTTCCGCCGCCTGGCGCTCGACTTCCTGCCCTTCGAGACCCGCTCGGCCCTCGGCATCCACACCGCCGAGGAGCGCCAGCGCCACCTCGACACCGGCTCCTACGAGCCCCTCGAGGACGAGCTGGACACCGAGTCCCTGACCCAGTCGGTCCCGCTGGCCGCGGTGCCGTCGGCGCCGAAGCCGGCCGTGACCGTCGCGGTCCCGGCCCCGAAGACGGCGCACAGCAACGCCGAACTGGTCGAGATGCAGCTCGGGGTCTCCGCCGACGCCCCGCTCTGCTTCTCCTGCGGTACGAAGATGCAGCGCGCCGGCTCCTGCTACATCTGCGAGGGCTGCGGATCCACCAGCGGCTGCAGCTGAAAATAGGTAACCGCCAGGCATGAAGTGCCTGGTCAGAGCGGGGAGTCGGGGAATACCGACTCCCCGCTCTCGCTTTGCCGATTGTATGCATGCATGCGGTGCAACGGATCAGGGGGCTTTCCCGGCCTCCGACGCGGCCCGGGCCCGAGCCCGCTCGATCTCGTTGATATGGGCTTCCGTCCACTGGCGGAGCGCGGTGATCGGCTCCGCGAGGCTGCGGCCGAGCTCCGTCAGGTCGTATTCGACCCGGGGCGGAACGGTGGGATACACGGTGCGGGTGACGAACCCGTCGGCTTCGAGTCCGCGCAGAGTCTGAGTGAGCATCTTCTGCGACACGCCCTCGATGCGCCGGCTCAAGTCGGTGTACCGCAGGGTGCCTGCGAGGAGGGCGTCCACGGCCAGAATGGTCCACTTGCCGGAGATGTGATCGAGGACCTGGCGTGTCGGGCACTTCGCGGAGTAGACGTCGGCCGGCAGCCCGGACGATTCCACAATGGTCTCCATGCGGGGAGAGTAACGCACAAAATAGTGCCTTCTTCCTATCGGAGAGCGACTCTCCAATAGTGAGTGACATGACGAGTCCCACGATGTCTGTCGCAGAAGCGATCCGTACCCGCCGCACCGTCCGCCATTACCTGCCCGACCCGATCCCGGATGCCACGCTCGACGCGCTTCTCGGTCTCGCCGTTGAGGCCCCCACCAGCTGGAACCTGCAGGACCGGTCGATCGTCGCGGTATCCGGGGACGAGGGCCGTGCGGGGCTGGCATGGGCCACGGGGGGCCAGCCCCAGCCGCAAGAGGCTCCTGTCGTACTGGTCTTCGTCGCCGAGCCTCAGTCCTGGCGTGATGACCACAACGACGTCTACGAGCAGGCGCGGCGCGGCGGTGCGTGGAGCGACGAGTTCGTCGCGATGTTCGCCGCCGCATCACGGGCGTTCCAGGAGGATCTCGACCGGCGGGGTCTGCTCCGGGAGTACGCGGTCAAGGACGCCGTGATCGCGGCCTCCTTCGTGATGCTTGCCGCCACGGAGATGGGCCTGGCGACTTCGCCCATGAACGGCTGGGACGAGGACAAGGTGAAGAAGGTGATCGGTATCGGTGACCGTGACGACCTGGCCATCGCCCTGTTGGTGTCGGTCGGCTACCCGGCGGAGGACCGGCGCCATCCGGGGCGGCGTGCCCGGGAGCGCACCGTGTTCCGCGAATCGTACGGGGCCGACGGCGCGGGGAATGCCGCACGCCAGGAGTAAGTGCCCTGTACCAGTACACCGGGTGGGGCCGCGACGGACTCACCGTCCGGCGTAGCCCGCGCGCAGCTGACCGGCAGGTCACGAAGGGGACCGGCCCGAGGCCGGCCCCCCTTCGCCGTGTCCCTGCATTCCGTACGCCCGCCCGGACACGGAGCCGGGACGACGTCGAGACCTCTGAGGCTTGGCGCGCAGGGGGTGGTCGTGGCAGGCTCCGGGCATGATCAAGAGAATCGAGTCCTCCGTCCGCCTGTGAGCGGGACGCCCGGGACCGGACTGCCCGGAACCACGACCACGTTGTTTCAGCACGCCCTCCGGCTGCATCGGCTGCATCGGCTGACGCCGGACAAGCCCCTTTTCCGTAGCGGGGAGCCGTTTCCGGACGGGGGAGGGCGTCGGAGCGGACCCCGGCGGGATCGGCCGCTCGACCACACCCTCCGCGGCATCGACGTCGCGGAGGGTGTGGTCGAGTACTTCCGTGACGCAAGGGCCTCGCCGCCCGAGTTGGCCGGCAGACTCCGATGCCTTCCCGTGACGGTCTGCCACAACGAGCACATCAGCGGCGCAGCCTTGAGGGCTCCGGCAGCGAGGGCCAGGGAAACCGGCCGGTGGCTGGTCCGGCACGGGACCGACACCGGCACGGTGGGCGTCGGGCTGGCCCTGCTCGCCGAGGTCGGCACGGTGGACGACATCCCGAGGATCCAGACCATCGGCCTGCTCTCCAACGCCTTCGGCCCCCTTGCGGCCCGCGCCCTGGAACGCCTGCCGGGCGGTGTCGACGCACTGATCTGGCTCGCGGAGCGGGTCACCGGCTGGGGCCGGGGCCATGGGGTGGAGACGCTGTGCGGGCACGCCGACGATCACCCGGCCGTCCGCCCCTGGCTGCTGCGGAGGGCCGCCGACGGCGACTTCCTCAACAGCTACTTCGCCTCCGATGTCGCGGAAGCGGCCAGGCTCCACGAGATCATCGCGGACTCCGGGGACGACGCCGAAGTGGTGGACCACACGGGGCGGATCCTCCACGTGATGACGTACTGCGAGGGCATGGGGACTTCGCTCCGCCACTACCCGCATGCGCTCGCGGTGATGGAGGCCCACGTCCGCCACCTAGGGCGCCTGGGGCCGACTGCCGAGCGCTACTTCGCAGCGGCGACGGTCGCCCACTACCTGACCAAGGAATCACCCGCCTGGTCCGACGACGCCGGCGCCACGGCGCGTTGGGCCCGGGCCAGGGCGTCCTACCTGACCCTGGTCGACCGTGCGGACTGGTGCGACACGGCGCGGGAGGGACTCGCGGCCGGGGACGGGCAACTGACGTGGCTCGCGGACTCCGTGGCGCCGGAGCTCGAACTGCGGGCCTTTCCCCACCAGGGACCTGGCTGACGCCGTGAACCACCGAGGCGGGCAGGTCCCCCCGGGGGGACCTGCCCGCCTCCGGCATTCTCAGTGGGGGATGCGGCGGGGCGGGCGGGTGACGAGGTCCTCGCGGAATTCCGCGATCCGGGAATGCACCTGGCGTATCAGGTGGGTGTCCTCGATGCGGTCCAGGTAGAGGCAGCGCGCGGCCAGGCCCGGCAGGTCGAAGGCGAAGCACAACGACATCAGCGGGTTCACGAAGAGCTCGCTGCCCTGGGTGCGGGAGGTGAACTGCACGTCGCCGAAGGAGCCCCGGACAGCTGCGGCGATCGAGCCGTTGACGATGCTGGGGCGGTCCGGCGTGCGGTCCTGGGCATGGGCCACCGCGTCCAGGAAGAGCGCGCCCTCGCGGGTGGCGCGCGGCACGGAGAACGCGCCGAGGTACGCTCCCGCGCGCTCCAGCGCCGCGATGTTCTCCAGGACCAGGGCGTGGCTGACCCCGTGGTACGCGTCCACGCCGAAGCCGACCGACACGACGAGCCGTTCCGGTACGTCGTCCAGCGGGGCCAGCGCCGCCACGCTGGTCAGGTCCTCCTCGGGGGTACCGAGGCCCGCTTCGTCGCCCCGCATCAGGATGTCCGTGCCGCCGTCGACCAGGACGATCGCGTCGATGCGGTGGAGGTCCACCAGCGCGCGGTAGGCGGCGCGCAGCGGCTGCACCCCGATCTGCGGGAAGGCGTACACGCGCGCCGGGTAGCCGTGCAGCCGGAGCCACTGGGCCAGCGTCCGCTCGGGGAAGTACGTCTGGTGCGGTGCGGAGTCGGGTGTGATGACGGCGAGGTCGGGAGCGGCCCACTCCTCGAGGGGCAGTCCGGCGAGGGAGCTGAAGGAGAGGTTCGCCAAGTGGACCTCCTTGCCCTGGTGCAGGAGGGAGAGGGCGATCGGCAGGCCGGCGTAGATGTCGAAGCCGCCGCCCGCGCCGGCGACCAGGATGCGTTCGGCGTCGGCGAGGCGGGCGAAAAGCGGGTTGGTGTGCAGGGCCGTCATGGCGATCATTGTGCGGGGTGCGGCGAGCCGGTGCCCCGGGAATTCACGGCGGCGCTATGCCGACGCGCACGGGGGAACGGGGAAGCGGTGAGCCATGTGGAGCGGTGACGAGCTGGACCTGGACGCGTATCTCGCGCGGATCGGATATCAGGAGAACCCGGGGGAGAGCCGGGAACTCCGGCCGGACCTGGCCACGTTGTACGCAGTGCACAGGGCCCATACCGCGGCCATCCCCTTCGAGAGCCTGGACGTCCTGCTCGGCCGCCCCGTCGCGCTGGACGTCAAGTCGATCGAGGACAAGCTCGTGCACGCCCGCCGGGGCGGCTACTGCTACGAGCAGAACTCGCTGCTGGCCGCTGCCCTGGAGCGGATCGGCTTCGAGGTCTCCGGACGCGGTGCCCGCAACCGCACCCGCGGGGACTCCCTCCTGGCAGTGACGCACGCCGTCCTCGTCGTCACGGTCGAGGGCGAACCATGGCTGTGCGACGTGGGGTTCGGCCACCAGGGCCCCCGTGAGCCGGTTCCGTTTGGGCGCCCCGGCGTCGCAGTCGAGCAGGGGGAGTGGACGTACCGCGTCCGCGAGGAAGAGGACGGCATCCTCGTGCTGTGCCTCCTGCGCGGTGGGACCTGGCGGGACCTGTACGCCTTCTCCCCACAGCGTTACCACCCCGTCGACTACGTCCTGCTCAACCACTACAGCTCCACCCACCCCCGCTCCTCCTTCGTGGGGCGGCTCGTCGTCCACTACCCGGGCGATTCCGTCCGCCGGGCGCTCGTCGGGCGGGAGCTCACCCTCCTGCATCCCGACGGTCGGGCCGAGAGGAGGGCCGTCGGCTCGGACGAGCTGCTCGCCGTACTCGACCGGGAGTTCGGACTTCGCCTGGCCGAGCGGGATGCGGCGGAACTGGTGCGGATCCACTGCGCCGGGGACTGACCCGGGCCGCGCCTGGCCCGTACGATGGCGCAGTGCTGGTCAAGTGGATTCGCTGCACGGTGACGGACCGACGCGGGTTCGAGCGCGGGCAGCGAAAATGGGCGGGGCTGCCGGGCGAGCCGGGTTTCCGGGGGCAGGGCGGCGGCTGGAGCCGGGGCCGGCAGGGGGTCGCGCATGTCTTCGCGTTCTGGGAGAGCCGGTCCTTCTACGACTCCTTCATGGCCCGCTCGCACGACCGGCTGGCCGCCGCGCAGAACGGCACCTACACCGACCTGCGGGTCACCCTCTTCGACCACCGCTTCGACGTGAAGACCGGCTTCGAGCCGCGCTTCACCGACGCCGACGTGGTGCGGGTCGCGCACACCCGCGTCCGGGAGGGCCGGGTCGACCACTTCGCCCTGATGCAGGAGAAGGTGTGGAATCCGGCCATGGCGGGCTCGCCCGGGATGATCCGCGGTCTCTTCGGGGAGGCCCCGGGCCGGGAGTTCCTGGTGCTGTCGATGTGGCACGCGGCCGCCGAGCACGGCAAGTACCGGCAGGAGCGGGTCGAGCGGCTCTCCCTGCGCGCCCAGATCCAGGCCGATGTCGAGGCCCTCACCGGTGACGTGGTCGACCTCGAACCGTCCTGGACGGTATGACCGTACGACTACCGCCAGGCCGTTCGGCGTGCCCGGTGCACCGGTCGGCCGATGGCCGAATAGGGTCGTGGGATGGCTCGACCACGGCGCATCGTCCTTGTCCGGCACGGGGAATCGGAGGGGAACGCCGACGACTCAGTGTACGAACGCGAGCCCGACCACGCCCTGCGGCTGACCCGGAACGGGCGCGAGCAGGCTGCGGCGGCCGGGGTGCGGCTGCGTGAGCTCTTCGGCGAGGAGACCATCAGCGCGTACGTCTCCCCCTACCGCCGGACCCTGCAGACCTTCCGCGAGCTCCGGCTGGACCCGGCCCGGGTCCGGATGCGCGAGGAGCCGAGGCTGCGCGAGCAGGACTGGGGGAACTGGCAGGACCGGAACGACGTACGGCTGCAGAAGGCGTACCGGGACGCGTACGGGCACTTCTTCTACCGGTTCGCGCAGGGCGAGTCCGGGGCCGACGTGTACGACCGGGTCGGGTCCTTCCTGGAAAGCCTCTACCGCAGCTTCGAGGCCCCGGACCACCCCGAGAACGTCCTGCTGGTGACGCACGGGCTGACGATGCGGCTGTTCTGCATGCGCTGGTTCCACTGGTCGGTCGCCGAATTCGAGGCCCTGTCCAATCCCGGCAACGGCGAATTCCGGGTGCTCCTGCGGGGCCCGGACGGCCGGTACCGGATGGACCGCCCGTTTGAGCGGTGGACCACACCCGAGCCTTATGACCTGGACGGCTAGAGTGACCCGCGATGACGCCTGACTCCACTCCCGAACGGCGCTACGCACGCGCCATGTCCAGCCTCCGCGGGCTGGCACTGGGTGACGCCCTGGGCTCCCAGTACTTCGTCCCCGTGAACTACCCATTGCTCAAGCGGCGCGAGCTGCCCGCCGGCACCGAGACGCTGCAGTGGACCGACGACACCGAGATGGCCTGCTCGGTGGTGGCCGTGCTGGCCGAGCACGGACGGATCGACCAGGACGCGCTCGCGCGTTCCTTCGCCCACCACCACGACTTCGACCGGGGCTACGGGCCCGCGGTCAACCGGATGCTGCGGCTGGTGCGGGAGGGCGAGGACTGGCGCACCCTGGCCGCGGAACTGTTCAACGGGCAGGGCTCGTGGGGCAACGGCGCCGCCATGCGGATCGCGCCGCTGGGCGCCTGGTACGCCGACGACCCGGAGCAGGCCACTCACCAGGCGGAGATCTCGGCCTACACCACCCACCAGCACCGCGAGGCCGTGTGCGGGGCGATGGCCGTCGCCGCGGCGGCCGCGCTGGCCGCCGCTCCGGACAGTCCGCCGAAGGCCTCCGACCTGCTGGACGGAGTGATCGCGCTGGTGCCGCGCAGCGCCGTGGGCGCCGGGCTGCGGCGGGCGCGGGACATGCTGGACTACGGCGATGCGACCACGGTCGCGGCGGTTCTGGGCTGCGGGCGGCGCACGAGCGCCCATGACACCGTGCCGTTCGCCTTGTGGTCCGCGGCGCGTGCGCTGGACGACTACGAGCGGGCGTTCTGGACCACCGCGCAGGTGGGCGGAGACGTCGACACGACCTGCGCGATCGTCGGGGGAGTGCTGGGGGCACGCGGGGACGCGGTGCTGCCGGCCGCGTGGCTGGCACGTACCGAGGCCCTGCCGGCCTGGCTGCCGGAGTCGGCGGCGCGCTGACGGATCGCCGCTCCGGGCGTCCGGGGCGGGGTGAAATGAGTCCTTCCGATTGTCACGGTCCTGCCACAGGGCTCTTTTGATCCTGTTCAAAACCGCCTGCCGCCGGCCTACTCTGTCCGCTGCGCCGCCCCCGAGGAACGATGGGGCGGCCGACAGGGGAGGAAACCCGATGTCAGAGAACACCGGCGGGGCGGACGAAGCCCGGTCCAAGGACCCGAAGGACTCGAAGGCCCCCGACGGCACCGTCAACGCAGGTGCCACGGCCGGGGATTCGCCCGCAAGTCCGGCTCCGACGGCTCCGGCGGCGCCCGCTGCTCCGGCCGGAAGCACACCCACCGGCCCGGCTGGTCCACCGTCGGCGGGGCCCGCCGACGCCGCCGCGTGGCAGGCCTGGCAGGCGCACCAGCACCAGCAGCGCCCATGGCCCGGCGCACACGCGCCGTCCGTGACGCCCTCGTGGGTCACGCGCGTGCGCCCCGCCGAGGCAGCCCCCATCGCGACCGCCACCCTCCTCGCCGCCCTCGCCGCCGGCCTCGCGGCCGCACTGCTCCTCGGTGACGGCATGGGTCCCGGCCTGCTGCTCGCGCTGCTGCCCGCCGTCGTCGCCGCGTACGTCGCCGCCCGCACGGCACGGCGTACGGCCCGGCCCTGGACCGTGGTCTGGGCGATCGGCTGCCTCGCCCTCCTCGCCGTACCCGCCCTGCGCGACTCCGCCTGGCCGTCCACGCTCGCGATCCTGTCCGCCGTCCTGCTGGGCGCGTTGGCCCTGCACGGCAGCCGTACCTGGCCCGGCGTCCTGCTCAGCCCGCTCGGCTTCTTCGACTCCGCCGTCTCCGGGCTCGCCTGGGCCCTGGTCGGACTGCGGTCGCGCGGCGGGGTCGGCAGGGACCGCTGGCTGCCCATCGCCAAGGCGACCGCCGTCGCCGTGGCCCTCCTGGTGGTCTTCGGCGCGCTGTTCGCCTCCGCCGACGCCGCCTTCGCCGACCTCCTGAGCGGCCTGATGCCCGACGTGTCGACCGAGAACGGGCCCATCCGGTTCCTGCTCTTCCTCCTCGGCACGCTCATCGCGCTCGCCGCCGCCCGCACCGCCGCGGCCCCGCTGCGCTGGGACCGGATCAAGGTGGCCCCGGGGAAGCCGCGCTCCCGGGTCGAATGGGCCCTTCCCCTCGTCGTGCTCAATCTGCTCTTCGCCGGCTTCAACGCCGTCCAGCTGGCCGTCCTGTTCGGCGGCTACGACAAGGTCCTGGAGAGCACCGGTCTCAGCTATGCCGAGTACGCCCGCCAGGGCTTCTGGCAGCTGCTGTGGGCCACCCTGTTCACGCTCGCGGTGATCGCGCTCGCCCTGCGCTGGGCCCCGCGCTCCGGAGCGGGCGACCGCCGCTTCGTCCGGATCGTCCTCGGCGTGCTGTGCGCGCTGACCCTGGTCGTCGTCGCCGCCGCGCTGCGCCGGATGGACCTCTACGTGGACGCGTACGGGCTGACCAGGCTGCGCGTGTCGGTGGCCGCGATGGAGCTGTGGCTCGGGCTGGTCATCGTACTGATCATGGCTGCCGGGGTGTTCGGCGCACGCTGGCTGCCGCGCGCGGTCGCGGGCAGTGCGGCCGCAGCCGTCCTGGCCTTCGGCCTGCTGTCCCCCGACGGGATGGTCGCCGAGCGGAACGTCGCCCGCTTCGAGGACGCAGCCAAGATCGACCTGGCCTATTTCCAGTCCCTGTCGGCCGACGCCGCGCCCGCCCTGGACCGGCTGCCCGAGCCCCAGAGGTCCTGCTCCCTTCGCGGGATCAACGACGAGATGTCCAGGGCCGGAGACGTCCCCTGGTACGCCATGAGCCTGGGCGAGTACCGGGCCCGGCAGATCCTGCGCGAGCGACCGGTGACGGCCCCGTACGAGGTCTGCTCGCGCCTGGGCGCCTTCGGAAGCCGCCTGGAGTACTAGTACTGCAACCGCATGTGGGGGTCGTGGCCCCGTCGTTGGTAGTGGCAGCGGCGGGCTCGGGCTTGGCTGCGGCGTCGGAAGTGTGACCAGTGGAGACGGTGCTCGTTGGTGTGGCAGCGGGGCGTGAGGACGACGTGCCCGATCATCCGGCGGATCTCCGGGACGCTGAGGGGTATGAGGTCTTGCTCGTCGTCTCCGCTGCCCCTTTTGCGGCTTCTGCGGCACGGATGGCCGTGAGGTAGGCCAGGACGGCCATGGCGAGGGTGATGTGCCGGTACCAGGCCCGGTAGAGCCGCACCTGGTAGTGGTCGAGCCCGCATTCACCCTTCGCGGTCTGGAAGCACTCCTCCACCGCCCACCTGGCTCCGGCGGTCCTGACCAGGTCTTTCAGCCGGGAAGTGACGGGGCCGTAGCAGACGTAGTAGGCGATGTCGGTGGGGTCGGACAGATTGCGGCGGGCGAGCACCCAGTGCCCGGATCCGCCCTCCCAGGTGGGCCGGATCGCGACGCGGGCCCAGTGGTAGATCCGCTGGCCGTGGGCGCCGGCTCCGGCGGAGATCCGCTTCCATGCCTGCTTCGGCAGGGCCGCGATCAGCTCGTCGACGCGCGCGTCGCGGCCGTCGGCGGTGATCACGGTGTCGTTGACCTTCGTCGCCAGCACATACGCGGCCCGGCGTTCTTCCAGCCAGGCACGGAAGTGTTTGACCTGCCCGTATGCCTCGTCCGCGGTGACCCAGGCGAAGGGAACAGCCGCGTCGATGGCGCGTTGCAGCATCCACTTGAGGTGCTCGATCTTCGTGGCGAACGGCACCGTGTCGTCGATTCCGGCTGCCCGGCAGCGGTCGCGGTCGTCCGTCCAGGACTTCGGGACGTAGAGTTCCCGGTCGATCAGCGCCCGCCCTTTGGCGGATGCGTAGGCGAGGAAGGTGCCGATCTGGCAGTTCTCGGTGCGGCCAGCGGTGCCGGAATACTGCCGCTGGACCCCTGCTGACCTGGTGCCCTTCTTCAGGAACCCGGTGTCGTCCCCGATGAGCACGCCGTTTCTGGCGCCGATGGTCTCCACGACGAAGTCCCGGACATCGTCCCGGACCGCGTTCTCGTCCCATTCGGAGTGATTGAGCAGGCGTTGCACACCGTCCGGGCGGAGCTGGCCGACCTGCTCGGCCAGCGTCCACCCGTTCTTCTTCTCCAGCGGAGCAAGCAGGCCCCTGAGGTAGTCCAGAGCCCGATCACGTGGCTCCGACCTGCCAAAACGATGCCCGAACCGGGCATGCAAGTCCGCTACACCCTCGGACCACGACTCGATCTGCTCGACCGTCAGCGTTTGATCACACAGTCACAACAACGAGCATCGACGCCAACCGTCACGCCACATGCGGTTGCAGTACTAGGGGTCGCGGCGCCGGGAGAGTTCGTACGAGAGCCCGGGCGCGGGGAACGGTCCCCGCGCCCGGGCTCTCGTACGACAGGGGTTCAGGCGGCCGGGCCGCCCTGTGCGGCCGCGCCGGCCAGGGCGTCCAGGTCGCTCTTGCGCACCCGGATCACCAGCAGGGCGGTGGCCAGGGCCAGGCCCGCCATCGCCACGGCGGCGAAGAACGCGGTGGAGATGCCCTGGGCGAGGACGAGGTCTCCCCAGGGGTCGGGCAGCTGCCGGGTCTCCTTGAAGGCGGCCAGCTGGTCGGGATCCGCCTGCGCCATGAAGGCCGGGACCTGCTTCGCGGCCTCGTCGCGGCTGGCCGTGCCGAAGACGGTGACCAGGATGGACAGGCCCAGCGAGCCGCCCACCTGCTGGCTGGCGTTGAGCAGCCCGGAGGCCGCGCCGGCCTCCTTCGGCGCCACCCCGGAGACGGCGGTGAGGGTGAGGGTCACGAAGTTGAGGCCCATGCCGAAGCCGAAGAGCAGCATCGGCCCGAGCACTCCGGAGACGTACGAGCTGTCGGTCCGGAGGAAGGTCAGCCAGGCCAGCCCGGTTCCGGTGAGCGCGGACCCGATGACCATGAAGGGCTTGGGGCCAAAGCGCGGCAGGAACCGCTGCGAGAGGCCGGCGGCGGTGACGATGGCGACGGTCACGGGCAGGAAGCCGAGCCCGGACTGGATCGGGGAGAAGCCCAGCACGTTCTGCACGAACTGGACGATGAAGAAGAACATGCCGAACATCGCCGCCGCGAGGCCGAGCATGATCACGTACGTGCCGGTGCGGTTGCGGTCGGCGAACATGCGCAGCGGGATGATCGGCTCGCGGGCCCGAGACTCGATGACGACGAAGAGCGCGAGCAGAACGAGGGCCGCGGCGAAGGAGCCGATGGTGAGTGCATCGCGCCAGCCGTCCTCCGAGGCGCGGATGAACCCGTAGACGAGCGAGGCCATGCCGCCGGTGGAGGTGAGGGCTCCGGCGATGTCGAAGCGCCCGGGGTGTCGCTCGGACTCGGTGATGTAGAGCGGGGTGAGGACCGCGATCAGCACGCCGATAGGGACGTTGACGAAGAGCACCCAGCGCCAGTCGAGCCACTCGGTCAGCATGCCGCCGGCCAGCAGGCCGATCGCGCCGCCGCCCGCGGACACGGCCGCGAACACCCCGAACGCCCGGTTCCGTTCGGGGCCTTCGGGAAAGGTCGTGGTGATCAGGGCGAGCGAGGTCGGGGAGGCGATCGCGCCGCCCACCCCTTGCAGGGCGCGGGCCGCGAGCAGTTGCCAGGGCTCCTGGGCGAATCCGCCGAGGAGGGAGGCCAGGGTGAAGAGCAGGATTCCGGACAGGAACACGCGGCGCCGGCCCAGGATGTCACCGGCCCGGCCGCCGAGCAGCAGCAGGCCGCCGAAGGTGAGGGTGTAGGCGCTGAGCACCCAGGAGAGGTCGGTGGTGCTGAAGCTGAGCGCGTCCTGGATGTGCGGGAGTGCGATGTTCACGATCGTCGCGTCGAGGACGACCATGAGCTGGCACGCGGCGATGACGGCGAGCGCCACTCCGGGACGCCCCTCGCGGCGGGCCGCCCCCGGTATCCGGGGTGTGGCGAGTTGAGAGCTTGTCACTGAGGATCCCCCCCCCAAAGTGAAATAGTGAACGCATTCGTTCACTACGGGGCCACGGTAGGAGCCGATCCTTAGGGAACGCAAGCGTTCTCTAAGCCTCGATCCACCGGCGTGGTTCGGAAGTGATCTTCTGGCGGGTTTCTGTGCCGGTTCCGGGTCGGTGCTTGTAGGTGGGCAGGTTGTAGCTGCTGGTCTGCCCAGCGTTTCCACGTGTTCGGTTCCGGTTGGGCCCTGGCGGGCGGGGGGTGGGCAGGGGCGGTTCGTGTCAGCCGGCTGGTCCGTGGACGGTGTCGAAGAGGTGTGTCCAGGCGTGCTGCCAGGGCCAGTTGTGCGGTAGGTGCAGGGTGACGCGCCGGGCGGAGCGGGCGGTCCGGGCCGGAACGTGGATCAGGTGGGTGCGGAGGGTGGCGGTGGTGGCCTTGGCGTGGAAGGCGGAGGTCAGCGCACCGGTGGCCCGCAGCAGGTTGTAGGTCATGGCCCACAGGGTCAGCCAGGCCGCGTTGGCGTGGAAGTGTCCGGACGGCAGGTGGGCCAGAGCTGCGGCTTTGCTGTCGGCGATGACCTGCTCGACGACGGCGTGGTGACGGTGTTCCCGCTCGGCCTGGAGCGTTCCGGCGGGGTTGTCGGTGAAGAACGGGTGGTAGCGCCAGACGGGGAACAGCTCGCCCTGGTCACCCACGACGGTGGGTTTGGCCAGGTCACGGACGCGGCGCACGATCAGCCGGGCGGTGACCTGTTCCGCCTTCTTGCGGCCGGCGAAGGCGGTGTAGGCGGGTATCTCGGCGACTTCGGCGCCGGAGATGAGCTCTCCGGTGTCGGGGTCGGGCACCGCGGTGGGATAGGTGATCTGCTGCCATGCCTGGTCGGGGATGCTGTGGATGGCCCGTTTGATGGAGGGGTTCATGCCGGTGGTGACCGAGAAGCGGGCCCCGGCCCGGCGGCAGGCGGCGATGACACCGGCGTTGTAGAACTGTGAATCCGCCCGCAGGATACGGGTCCCGGTGCAGCCGGCCTCCCGGGCGGCGGCCAGGGCTTCACTGACGAACTTGGGGGCGCCGCGGGCATCGGCCGCTTTGCCGCGGCGCATCCGCACCCCGGCGATCACCGGGCGGGAGTGCGGGGTGCAGATCGTGGCGAGCAGGGGGTGCAGGGTGCGTACGCCTTTGAACCGGCCGTACTCGGCGCCCTGCTTGGCCCGGCCGTAGACCCGTTTGTGGGTGGAGTCGACATCGATGAACGCCTTCTCGCCCGCGCCGGGCAGCAGCGGGGTATGCGCGGCCAGAGCGGCCAGGAACCTGCGGTGCACCGCGTGGAGCTGAAGTGCGTGACCGTGGGTGAACGCGCGCAGAAACGTGCCCAGCGTGGACGGCGCACGGACGCCTGCGAACAACACGGGCATCGCGCCGTGGCGCAGGACGTGAAGGTCATCGATGCTGTCCGCACCCGCGGCCATCCCGGCCACGATGCTGGTGACCTTGGCATCCGCCGCCGCACCCGCACCGTTCTTCGCCCCGGTCAGCTTCACCTTCTCCGCGGCCAGACGGGCAAGCCCGCACCGCTCGGCCAGGCGCATCACCGGGACCAGCCCGGCATGCGCGATCAGATTCCGGTCGTCGAACGCAGCGGAGACCGCCGCCGGAGTATGGGAAGCTTTCATCTACGAGGTGCCTTGCTGATTGTGCGTGCTGGAAGCGTCAGAACTCCCATCATCGCAGGTCAGCAGGCACCTCTCTTCGGTTCTCTGTCCACAGTACACAGGCCAGTCGGTGGATCGAGGCTAAGGCCAATACCAGTGACTTAAGGATCTCGGCTGGTAGGGTGTTGGCCAGGAGGTGTCTGGATGCCACGCCCTGGACAGGTCAAGCCGGAGACGGACGAGCGGTTGTCGGATCGGATCGCGATCGGACTGCTGACGCGGACGTTCCCGCCGGAGCTGGTGGACCGGGTCGTGGAGGAATCCGGGAAGGCCGGGCAGCGCAACCGGCTGCTGCCTCCACGGGTGGTCGTCTACTTCGTGCTGGCGATGTGCTTGTTCTCCGGTCAGGGCTACGAAGAGGTCGCACGGCTGCTCACTCAGGGTCTGGCCTGGGCCAAGCACTGGTCGGGTTCGTGGCAGGTGCCTACGCCCGGTGCGGTTTCCCGGGCCCGGGCCAGGCTCGGGCCCGAGCCGCTCAAGGCTCTCTTCGAGCAGTCCGCCGGGCCTGTGGCGACCGAGTCCACTCCCGGTGCGTGGTACGGGTGTTGGCGTCTGATGGCGGTCGACGGGACCACGTTCGACGTGCCGGACAGTGAGGAGAACGACGCCCGGTTCGGTCGTCCCGCCACCCACCGGGGCGAGCGGACCGCGTTCCCGCAGGTGCGGGTGGTGGCGCTGGCGGAGTGCGGCACGCACGCCATCACCCGCGCGGCTCTGGGGCCGTTCACCACCGCGGAGTCCGTGATCGCGCGGGAGCTGTTCGACGCCCTTGGACCGGATGACCTGCTGATGGCCGACCGGGGCTTCGCCGGGCTGGAGCAGTGGCGAGCGGCATCGGCCGAGCGGTGCGGACCTGCTCTGGCGCATCAAGTCCAACGCCGTCCTGCCCGTGCGGCGCGAGCTCCCCGACGGGTCCTACCTCTCCGACATCGTGGCGGCCAAGGACCACCGCAAACGCACCGATCCCACCGTGGTGCGGGTCATCGAGTACACCCTGGACGACCCCGGACGCCCGCAGCACGACGCCCCGTACCGGCTGATCACCACCATCCTCGACCACGAAGCCGCACCCGCGGCGGAGTTGGCGGCCCTCTACAACGAGCGATGGGAGATCGAGACCACACTGGACGAGCTGAAGACCCACCAACGCGGCCCCGCCCAGGTCCTGCGCTCCCGATCGCCCGACGGCGTCGAACAGGAGGTCTGGGCCCACCTCCTCGTCCATCACGATGGCGTCCCGCCACGTGGTGTAGCCGATCAAGGGTGAGGTGTGCGCGGGCTTGCTCGCCGGGCGCACACCCGCGGAGGGCTCGCGCTCTCTGCGCATGAGGTGGGCCACCATGCAACTCTCCGTATTGAACGGCCAGTTCAACAACGGAGGTGCGAGGTGGCCCTGTCCCAGTCTGACCTATTACGCCTGCTGGAGTCACTACGCTCGGCAGACGGACTCGAACTCGTCCGCGGCATCGCCGAGCGGATGCTGCAGGAGCTGATCGAGGCCGAGGCCGCTGCCCACATCGGTGCCGGCTGGAACGAGCACACCGAGGCCCGTACCGCCTTGCGCAACGGGCACCGCGAGAAGACGCTCACCACCCAGGCCGGCGACCTGGAGCTGGCCATCCCCAAACTGCGCGCCGGAAGCTTCTTCCCCAGCCTGCTGGAGCGCCGGCGCCGGATCGACCAGGCCCTGTACGCGGTCATCGTGGAGGCCTACGTCCATGGCGTGTCCACCCGGTCGGTGGACGACTTGGTCAAGGCCCTGGGCGCGGACACCGGGATCTCCAAGAGCGAGGTCTCCCGGATCTGCGCGGACCTGGACGAGCCGCTGACCGCCTTCCGCACCCGGCCGCTGGACCACACCCGCTTCCCCTACATGTACCTGGACGCCACCTACTGCAAGGCACGCGTGAACCACCAGATCGTCTCTCGCGCCGTGGTCGTCGCCACCGGGATCACCGAGGACGGCGGCCGCGAGGTCCTGGGCGTCATGGTCGGCGACAGCGAGACCGAGGCGTTCTGGGCCGAGTTCCTGCGCTCCCTGCGCGAACGCGGCCTGACCGGGGTCCGCCTGGTCCTGTCCGACAGCCATTCCGGCCTGGTCAAGGCGATCCGCAAGGTCATGCTCGGCGCCGCGTGGCAGAGATGCCGTGTTCATTTCCTGCGAAATGTCTTCGCGGTGATTCCGAAGGAGGCGACCGAGATGGTCGCCGCAACCATCCGCACAGTCTTCGCCCAGCCCACCCAGGACGCGGTCCGCACCCAGCTCGACACCGTCGCCGAGATGCTCGGCAAGCAGTTCCCCAAGGTCAAACAGATGCTCCTGGACGCCAAGGACGACCTGACCGCCTTCGCGGCCTTCCCGGAACGGCACTGGAAGAAGATCCAGTCCACCAACCCGCTCGAACGGATCAACCGCGAGATCAAGCGCCGCACCGACGTCGTCCAGGTCTTCCCCAACGACGACGCCCTCCTGCGACTGGTCACAGCCGTGCTCTTCGAACTGCACGACGAATGGATCGCCTTCCCCCGCCGCTACCTGCCCGAGGGAAGCATGGACGAGATCTACCCCACCGAGCTCCCTAAAAGCGCCCCCGCACCACCCAACGCCACCAACGCGCCCACCGAGTGATCGGCTACACCACGAAGGGGGACATGACCTCCATCACGCGATCCGCCAGCTCATGCACACCGCCGCCCGGGACACCGACACCGATACCGACCGGCTTTCCTTCACCCGCACCCTCCGCCTCGCCCGACGCCAGGTCACCGCGCAGGCGGCCTTTTCCCCCTGACCGCCTGGCCACAGCCCTCACCGACGGGATACGAGAGATAGCCCGTCACCTCCTGCCACCGCGACGACAGCGGTCGAACGCCCGCGTCGTCAAACGCAAGATGTCCAACTTCGGCGTCAAGCGCACCGCACACCGGCTCTGGCCACAGCCGACACTCGACCCAGCCCGAGCCGTGGCCATCGCCCCACACCACAAAACGGCCCCGACCAACCCACCGAAGACCCCAGGCACCCCGGACCCTTAAATCACTGGTATTGAGGCTAAGGCTGAAAATGCGTACGTCGGGCACGGGGGCCGGTCGGGAGGTGGAGAGATGGCGGGTTCACGCTGGTCGGTGGCGTCGCCGGGGCGCAGGCGGGGCCCCGAACTCGAACGGGCGATTCTGGACGCCGCGTTGGAGCGGCTGAGCACGGTCGGCTGGAACGCGCTCACCATGGAGGGCGTCGCGGCCGGCGCGCACACCGGCAAGGCCTCGCTCTACCGGCGCTGGCCGTCGAAGGCGGACCTCGTGGCCGATGCGCTGCGGACCGGCCTGCCGCAGATAGGAGAGATTCCCGACGGCGGATCGATCCGTGAGGACCTCCGCCTGCTGTGCGTGCGCACGCGGGACGTCATGCACTCCCGCGCCGGACAGGCGCTGCGGTCGGTTCTTCACGAATGCGATCACAGGCGTGTCGACCGGTTCCACGGGGTCATCTGGTCGGGCCTGCACGAGCCGGCCCAGCGGCTGATCAGGGAGCTTGTCCTGCGGGGAATCGGGCGGGGTGACGTACGGCCGGACGCGACTGGTCCGTTTGTCGTGGATGTCATTCCGGCGATGCTGATGTACCGCGCCAAGGTGTGCGGTAGCGAATGGGGGGACGCGGAGATCGTGGAGCTGATCGACGAGGTGATGGTGCCGCTGCTCAGGGCGTGAGACGCGGCGGGCGTGGCCGGGGGCGTTCGGAGCGGGATCCGAGCCGGATCGGGCGGGGGTCGGACCCGGGCGGGGGTGTGCAGTCGGCCCGGGGCGGCGTAACCTTGCTGGCGCCATGCCGTACGAAGCACCCACCCACACCGTCGAACGCTCCCTCCGTGCAACCACCGGCGCCAAGGTCATCGCCGGGGTCGACGAAGTCGGACGAGGGGCCTGGGCCGGTCCCGTCACCGTGTGCGCGGCGATCACCGGCCTGCGCCGGCCGCCCGCCGGGCTCACCGACTCCAAACTGCTCACCGCCAAGCGACGCGATGCCCTGCTCGACGTCCTGGAGGGCTGGGTCACCGCGTACGCCCTCGGGCACGCCTCGCCCGAGGAGATCGACGAGCTCGGCATGACGGCCGCCCTGAGGCTGGCGGCGGAGCGCGCCCTGGTGGCCCTGCCGGTACGGCCCGACGCGGTGATCCTCGACGGCAAGCACGACTACCTCGGCGAACCCTGGCGGGTCCGAACGGTGATCAAGGGCGACCAGTCCTGCATCGCCGTTGCCGCAGCCTCGGTCATCGCGAAGGTCACGCGCGACCGGATGATGGCCGAACTGGGCGAACAGGGCGGCGGAATCGAGGACTTCGCCTTCGCCGCCAACGCCGGATACCCCTCGCCCGTGCACCGGGCGGCGCTGGAGGAACTGGGGCCCACCCCCTACCACCGGCTCTCGTGGTCCTACCTCGACGGGCTGCCCCGGTGGCGCCACCTGAAGAAGGTGCGTCGCAGCGAGGAATCGGTGGAGCTGGAAAACGGAGGCCAACTCGGCTTCGATTTCTGATCGCACCCATGTGCCACCGGCCGGTACGTTTCGTACCGGTGTTTGATAGACATCAACTCATGCCTCTCACCCCCGCCATCGAGGAGCCTCAGATTCACGAGAGTGCCCAGGGTCCCCGCGTCACGCCGGCCGCGAGCCGCACCGCGCAGACCCCCCGCCCTGTACCTGGTCCGCGTCCCGCCGCCGTACCGCGGCCCGGACGCCCTGGTCCCTCCCCCGTAGCGGCAAGCCGCACGGGTGGTGCCCCCCGGCCCGCAGCGCCCGCGCAGCGCGCGCCGCAAGCCGCCTCCGGACCCGTTCCCGCAGCGCCCGCCGCTGCTCCCACCGCACCGTCCGTCTCCGCGGCGGTGCCGCAGATCCAGCTGATCCCGGCTTCCGTCGAGGGTGCGCTGGACGCCGCCGAAGAAGCCGTCGACCTGCTGCTCGACACCGGGCGCGCGCCCGGCGACATCCTGGTGCTCACCACCGGCGACCCGCACCCGTGGGCCGCGCACGAGCTGTCCTTCGGCGAGGCCGCGTACTGGGCCCTGCACGACGCCGGGGACGACGTCTTCTACGCGGACGCGGCGCAGGTCCAGCGCGCCGCGGGCCGTCCGGTCGTGGTCTTCGCGGTCAACGGCGGAGCGGTCGAGAGCGTTGCCGGCGCCCTGCCGGTCGCGCTCACCCGGGCCGGTGCGCTGCTGATCGTGTGCGGTGACACGCAGCAGATCAACTCCGTGCTGGGTGCGGGCGTCTGACGCCCTGTACCCCGGCACGGGCGAGGGGCGGGGCGGGCTTCGAGCCGGCCCCGCTGAAGCCCGGGCCGAGGTCCGGGTCGAAGCCCGAGCCGCATCCGGTGTGAGGCCCGAGCCGCATCCGGTGTGAGGCCCGAGCCGAAGTTCGGGCTGCAGTCCGAGGCCTGATCCGCCGTACGCCCGGTTCCGGGTGTACGGCCGTGAGGCCTGCCCGCGCACGTCCGGTCCGCGTGGGCCGGTAGGCCGCTACGTCGTTTGCCCGTCGCCGTCACCCGTCGTGCGTACGTCCGCCCGGTCGAACCCGTGCGGCCAGGCCGGCCGTACGAAGGTCAGCGCGCGGCGGTCCGGCGCAGGGCCTCGACCGCGCCACCGCCGGTGTGCAGGGCGAGTGGAGCGAACTCGGCCACGGTGTCGCCGAGGCGCTGGGGCCGCGAGTCCGAACTGGGCTGACGGCCGCCACGGCCCTCACCCAGCACCTGCCAGCCGCCGCGGGTCAGTGTGATGTACGCGCCGCAGCGCAGCCCGTGCAGGGTGCAGGCGTCCCTCAGCCCCCACATCCACGCCCCGTCCTCCTCGGTCCACCGCTCGTCGCCCTCGCGGCAGTAGAGCAGGACCGCCGTACGCACAGGGGTCCGTCGCCGCAGGTCGTGCGGGAGGACCCGGCGCAGCCGGGACAGCAGGGCGTTGCGGTACTCCCAGCCGTCCGCCGAGGCCGACCGCTGCACGAACGAGGCGCTCGCCACGAGCCGCTCCTCCGGACCGAGGACGGCGATCACCGCGGTCGATGGCACCGGGCTGTGGCGCGAGTGCAGTCCGCTGACGACCTCCCGGGGATTGCGGAGGAGGGGAATGCCCGCCGCCGTCCATTCGGCCGGTTCCAGCAGCCTGCCGTGCCGGCTGGCGGCGACGTTGGTTGTTGCCAGGGACGTGGTCGAAGGCGGCGCGAATCCGAAGGTCACGGTCCTCCCTTCGGGTACACGCCCGCGGACGGGCACGGCTGGAGTCAGGGCGCGCCGCAGCGCGGCCCAGGAGGGTGCCGAGGAGCCGGGCGGGAGCACTCCAATTCTCGCGTGGCTCCTGAGCATGCGGCAACGAGCAATTGACGCCGCCGACCGGAATTCGCCGGTATGCCGTTCATATCCTTGCCCCGCCACGCCGAGGATGACGCATTCGGCTACCCCTGGAGCGCCAGCACCAGTGGGAACACCTCCTTCGCGCCCGCCCGCCGAAGCAGCCGGGCGGCCACCGCGAGGGTCCACCCGCTCTCCGAGCGGTCGTCGACGAGGAGCACCGGACCCGCCGCCTGCGCCAGCGCCTCGGCCAACTCCGGGGGCACGGTCAGGGCCTGGTGGAGCACTCGCACCCGTTGGGCGCTGTTCGAGGCCGGAGCTCCGAACTCCGGAGCCTGATCGGTGTAGGCGACCGTGCCGAGCAGGGGCATCCGGCCGACCTCCGCGATCCGCGCGGCCAGCGAACCGACCAGCCGAGGACGGCTGCGCGAGGGCAGGGCGACCACGCCCACCGGCCGGGCCGGGGCGTCCGGCGCTCCCGAGGCCCAGCCGCCGGGCCCCCGGGCCCAGTCGGCGAGCACCGCGACCACGGCCTGGGCGACGTCGTCGGGAATCGGCTGGTCCGGAGCCTGCGGGGCGAGCATGGGGCGCAGCCGGTTGCCCCAGCCGATGTCGGACAGCCTGCCCAGCGCCCGGCCCGTCGAGGCCTGCTCCCCGGCGGTGATGCGGCCCTTGAGGTCGACGCCGACCGCCGCGAGCCCGGTCGGCCACATCTTGCGCGGCTCCAGCTCCACGCCCGGGCGGCCGAGCTCGCCGCGGGCGGTGTCCAGGGCGGTGGTGGAGACCTCGGCGGTGAACCGGGCGCCGGCGCAGTTGTCGCAGCGGCCGCAGGGCGCGGCCTCCTCGTCGTCGAGCTGGCGGCGCAGGAACTCCATCCGGCACTCGGTGGCCGCCGCGTAGTCGCGCATGGCCTGCTGCTCGGCGGTCCGCTGCCGGGCAACCCAGGCGTAGCGCTCGGCGTCGTAGGCCCACGGCTCGCCCGTCGAGGTCCAGCCGCCCTTGACCCGGTGCACGGCGCCGTCGACGTCGAGGACCTTGAGCATGGTCTCGAGCCGGGTGCGACGCAGGTCCACCAGAGGTTCCAGGGCGGGCAGCGACAGCGGCCGGCCGGCCTGGGCCAGGACGTCGAGCGTGCGGCGCACCTGCTCCTCCGGGGGGAAGGCCACGGAAGCGAAGTACTGCCAGATCGCCTCGTCCTCGCGGCCGGGGAGCAGCAGCACCTCCGCGTGCTCCACGCCACGGCCGGCGCGGCCGACCTGCTGGTAGTAGGCGATGGGGGAGGAGGGCGAGCCGAGGTGCACCACGAAGCCCAGGTCCGGCTTGTCGAAGCCCATGCCGAGGGCGGAGGTGGCCACCAGCGCCTTGACCCGGTTCGCCTGGAGGTCGTCCTCGGCCTGCTGGCGGTCGGCGTTCTCCGTCTTGCCGGTGTACGAGGCGACCGTGTGCCCGCGGTGGCGCAGGTACGCGGTGACCTCCTCGGCCGCGGCCACGGTCAGCGTGTAGATGATCCCGGAGCCGGGCAGATCGCCGAGGCGGTCGGCGAGCCAGGCCAGCCGGTGCGCGGCGTCGGGCAGGGTCAGCACGGCCAGGCTCAGGCTCTCGCGGTCCAGCGGGCCGCGCAGCACCAGGGCGTCCGTGCCGGCTCCGGTGCCCAGCTGTTCGGCGACGTCGGCGGTCACGCGGGCGTTGGCCGTGGCGGTCGTGGCGAGCACCGGGACGCCGGGCGGCAGGTCGGCCAGCATGGTGCGCAGCCGGCGGTAGTCGGGGCGGAAGTCGTGCCCCCAGTCGGAGATGCAGTGCGCCTCGTCCACGACGAGCAGACCCGTTGCGGCGGAGAGCTTGGGGAGGACCTGGTCGCGGAAGTCAGGGTTGTTCAACCGCTCCGGGCTCACCAGCAGGACGTCGACCTCTCCGGCGGCGACCTCGGCTTGGATGCCCTCCCATTCCTCGGGGTTGGCGGAATTGATGGTGCGGGCGCGGATGCCGGCCCGGGCCGCGGCTTCGACCTGATTGCGCATCAGCGCGAGGAGCGGGGAGACGATCACGGTGGGGCCGGCGCCGCTCGCCCGCAGCAGCGAGGTGGCGACGAAGTACACCGCGGACTTGCCCCAGCCCGTGCGCTGGACCACCAGCGCGCGCCGCTTGTGCGCGACGAGGGCCTCGATCGCACGCCACTGGTCCTCGCGCAGCCGGGCGGTGCCCGTGGGGTCGCCCACGAGACGGGCTAGTACGGAGTCGGCCGAGGACCTCAGGTCTGCGTTCATGCCCCCATGCAACCCGATGCCTGTGACATCGCGCCAATGCTGCTCTGAGCCTGTGGACATTGAAGCGTCAACAGTTATCCACAGGGCTTTCCGGATCGGATCACGCACGGGACCTTCGTGCCATGACGAACAACCACGAATCACGCAGCCCGTCCGACCGGCCCTCCATCAGCCCGGCCGGAGCCGCCACCGGCCCCCAGATCACCCTGCGCAGCCCGGCCGAACTGGCCGACGCGCTGCCCTACATGCTCGGCTTCCACCCGAGCGACTCCCTCGTCCTGGTCGCCGTGCACGGCGAGGGCGGGCGCTTCGGCGGCCGGCTCCGGGTCGGCATCCCCACCGCGCCCGCCGAATGGGAGGACACCGCCCGGCAGGTCGCCGACTGCCTGATCCGGGGCAGCGAACGCCGTGGCGGCAAGCCGGACGGCATCGTCGTGTACCTCTGCCAGGAGCCGCGGGGGGAGGAGAGCGGCCAGCGGGTGATGACCCGGCTGCGGCCGCTCGCCCAGCGGATCCGGCTTGCCTGCGGTGCGCTGGACGTCCCGGTCCTGGAGGCCCTGTGCCTCTCCGAGGGCCGATTCTGGTCCTACGTCTGCCCCGACGAGCGGTGCTGCCCGGCCGAGGGCACCCGGCTGGCCGCGGTCGGCACGTCGGTGATGGCGGCGACCGCCACCTTCGCCGGGCTCCAGGTACGGGGCTCCCTCAAGGAGATCGAGGGCAGGCTCGCACCGCTGCGCGGGGCCGTGGCCGACGAGGCGGAACGGGCCCTGGACCGGGCGGCCGCGGCCCTGATGCCGAGGATCCTCGACGGGGCCACCCGGGAGGAGGTCGGGGCCGAGACCATCTCGCTCGCGCAGGCCCTGATGCGGCGCATGACCCTGGCCCCGCCGGTCGAGGGCGGTTCCCACGCAGACGACTGGGACGACGCCCTGCTGGGTCACGACGAGGCCGCCTCGCTGATCCTGGGCCTCCAGGACCGTGAGATCCGGGACATCGCGGCGGAGTGGATGGAAGACGAGGAGGCTGCCCCGGCCCTGCGGCTGTGGCGGGCCCTCGCCCGGCGCTGCGTCGGGGCCTACGGCGAGCACGCCGCGGCCCCGCTCACCCTCGCAGGCTGGGTTTCCTGGTCCACCGGGGACGAGCCGACCGCCCGGATCGCCTTCGGACTGGCCCTGCGGGCGGACGCCGAGTACCGCTTCGCCCAGCTGCTCCACCACGCGTGCAACGAGGGGATCGACCCCGAGGGGCTGCGGGAGTGCCTGCGGGAGGAGCGCCGCCGCCGCGAGCCCAGGCGGGGGCGCTCCTCGGCCGGTACTCGTCCTCCCGGGCGGCGGGGCCGGACGGCGCCCCGCCGCGGGTCCCGCCGCACCGCGGGAAGCGAGCAGTGAAGGCGCGCCGGCCCTGGCGCCGTGGACCGGTACGGCTGCTCCGGAGCGCCCTGGTCCGGACGTTGAGGCGCAGCCTCCGCCCCGGGCCTCTGCGGCCGGGGCCCGTGACCCGCGCACGGCCGGGGCTCGCGATCCGGACGGGACCGGCACTCGCTGCCCGGGCGGGGCGGGAGACCGTGACCCGGGCGGGGGCGGGGGCGTTCAGATGTGGGGTGGTGGGGGCCCGGCCACGCCGCCGCCCAGCTGAACCGACCGGAGCGCAGACAAGGCGACACATGTCTCACCCCGCACCTCCCCGCCCATCCGGCGTGCCCGCCGCCCGCAGGTCCGAACTGCCGCCCGTGCACGGCGCCGTCATCTGCGTCGCCGCGCCCTGTCTGGTCATCTCGCCGGAGCACGGCCAGCTGACCGGGCGGGGGATCGACGGGATCTACCGGGCAGGTCGCAGGCTGCTCTCCCGTTGCGTGCTGCGCGTCGGCGGCCGGGACCCGGTCGCCGTCCAAGGACGCAGCCTCGGCTCCGACAGGGCCGCCTTCACCGCGACCGTGCGCACCGGTGCCGAGCCCGGCCCCGACCCGGACATCGGTGTGGAACGGGTCAGGCACGCGGACGGCACCGAGCGGATCACCCTGCGCAGCTTCTCGGCCCGGCCGCTGCGCCTGCCCGTGGAGGTCCTCCTCGGGACCGATCTGGCGGAGCTGGCGGCCGTGGCGGCCGGCCGGGCCGGGCCGGAGCTGCCCGCCGGGGTGCACGCCGCCGGGTTGCGCTGGAGCACGGGCGAGGTGCAGACGGTCACCGCCGCCGAGCCGCCGCCGGACGACGCGCTGGCCTCGGCGGGGCTGCTGCGCTGGCAGCTCGAACTCGGCCCCGGCGAATCCCGCACCATCGAGCTGCGGACCAGCCAGGACCGGGTCGTGCGGGCCTCCGCGGGGCAGGTGGCGAACCCACTGGCCGACGCCCGGGCCGAAGGGGACGATCCGAGGGTCGAGGCGTGGTTCCGCAGCAGCGTCGAGGACCTGGGCGCGCTGCTCCTGAGGGATCCCGAGGTACCGGGCGACGCCTTCGTGGCGGCAGGGGCGCCCTGGAGGCTGGGTCTGGCCCCGGCCGAATCGTTGTGGGCCGCGCGGATGGCGCTGCCCCTCGGGACCGGTCTCGCCGCGGCCACCCTGCGCATCCTGGCCCGGACCCAGACCGACGGGTGCGGGTCCGACGCCGGGAAGATCCCGGGGCCGCTGCGCGGAGCGGGCCCGCAGTTGCCGCCGGGGTGCACCGGCACGGAGGCGACCCTGGCCTTCCCCGCAGTGCTCGCCGAAGCCCGGCTCTGGGGCATGCCGGAAGAGGAGGTGGCCCGGCTGCTCCCGGCCGCCGAGCGGTGCCTCGACTGGCTGCGCGGCGCGCTGGGGGAGGACGGCCTGCTGGCCGATCCCGACCCGGGTCCGCGGCGCTGCGAGACCCAGGCCCACGCCCACCGGGCCGCCGTGCTCGGCGCGGACCTCCTCGCCGGATGCGGGCGGCCCGGCGCCGAGGAGTGGCGGGAGCGGGCCGCCGCACTGCGGGAGCGGTTCCGGGCCGGGTTCTGGATCGACGGTCCGGACGGCGGGCGGCCCGCTTCGGCCCTGCATCCCGACGGGCGGCCGCTTCCCAGGCTGACGGGTGCCGCCGCCCACCTGCTCGACACCGGACTGATCGGTGGCGGACGCACGGCCCCCGGGCTCCTGGACCGCGCGCGGTCGGAGCAGCTGGCGCGGCTGCTCGGAGCCCCCGCCATGGATTCCGGATGGGGGCTGCGGAGCATGGCCACCAGGGAGCAGGGGCACAACCCGTTCGGCCACCGCTCGGGCGCGGTCCGGGCGTACGAGAGTGCCGTGGCGGTGGCGGGCCTGGCCCAGGCGGGCTTCGAGAAGGAGGCCGCGGGCCTGCTGAGGGGCCTGCTGGACGCGGCCGAGGCCTTCGGGTACCGGCTGCCGGAGATGTTCGCGGCCGAGCAGCGCACCGCCGGCAGCGCCCCCGTCCCGCACCCGGCGGCCTGCCGCCCGGCCGCCGTGGCCGCGGCGGCCGGGGTCCACGTACTGACCGCCCTCGCCGGGATCCGCCCCGACGCCCCCTCGGGCACGGTCGCCCTCGCCCCGCTCGCCGGCGCCCCCCTCGGCGCGCTGCGGCTCGCGGGCCTGCGGGTGTCGGGGGAGCCCTTCGCCGTCAGGGTCAGCCGCCTCGGCCTCGGCATGGTGGAGGAGGCCGCCGATGCACTCCAACTGGGCGGCTAATGCCGTGGCCGGTCGTACCGGGCTGTCTGTCGGGTCGGCGGCCTCCCGGCTCCGGAACAGTGTCTTCAAGGTCACCAAAGAGCTGTTTATCGTCAGGCAGACGACTATGATCGCGGCATGTCGCCCTACGACCCGTCGGCCTTTCCGCCCTTCGCCGTCACCGTCGACCTGGTCGTGCTCACCGTGCGGCGCCACGCGCTGTGCGCGCTGGTCGTCCGACGGGGTGAGCAGCCGTTCCAGGGGCGCTGGGCGCTGCCCGGCGGATTCGTCCGCGGGGACGAGGACCTGGCCGGTGCCGCCGCGCGGGAGCTCTCCGAGGAGACCGGCCTGTGCGCCCACGATCCCGCCCTGCCCGGCGCGGGCAACGGGGCACACCTCGAACAGCTGGCCACCTACGGCGATCCGAAGCGGGATCCGCGGATGCGTGTCGTCAGTGTGGCGCACCTGGTGCTGGCTCCGGACCTGCCGGCGCCGCGGGCCGGAGGCGACGCCAACAGCGCGCGCTGGGCCCCCGTCGACGAGCTGCTGGCCGCCCCCGACGAGGCCGCGACCGCGCTCGCCTTCGACCACGCCCGGATCCTCGCCGACGGTGTGGAGCGGGCCCGCTCGAAAATCGAGTACTCCTCGCTGGCCACCGCCTTCTGCCCGCCCGAGTTCACCGTCGGTGAGCTGCGCCGGGTCTACGAGGCTGTCTGGGGCGTGGCCCTCGACCCGCGCAACTTCCACCGCAAGGTCACCGGGACCCCCGGATTCCTGGTGCCGGCCGGAGGAACGACGACCCGTCAGGGCGGGCGCCCGGCCCAGCTGTTCCGCGCGGGCGGGGCCACCCTGCTCAACCCGCCGATGCTGCGCCCGGAAGTCTGACGCCGCGCGGCATGGGCCGGCCGGGGTGCGGCCGGCGGCGCGGGGACCGGGCCCGGCGGGCGCACCGACCCTGACGGCAATATCGGCATCCCATCGGACCGGTTGCGCAGAAAATCGGACATATCACGCTATCTTGCTTGCGGTACTCACCCTGCCGCAGAGCGGTCTCACCCCCCGCGAGAGAAGCGATGCTCCAGGCCATCGGACTCACCAGCAAACACCGAACCGACGCCCCGCCCCTCGTGGACGACCTCACCTTCGAGGCCCGCCCGGGGCACGTGACCGCCCTGCTCGGCGAGCCGGGATCGGGCAAGACGACCGCGCTGCGGCTCATGCTCGAACTCGAACCGGGCCGCGGCGTCACCTACTTCCGCGGCCGCCCGCTGCACCGGCTCCCGTACCCCGGCCGTGAGGTCGGCGTGGTGCTCGGGGACGTCCCCGGCAACCCCTCTCGGACCGTCCGCAACCAGCTGCGGATGCTCTGCGCCGCCGCCGGGGTGCCGACGTCCCGGGCCGACACCATGATGGAGGTCGTCGGCATCGCCGGCCTTCGGGACCAGCGGCTCGGTTCGCTCTCGCTCGGCATGGAGCGCCGGGTCGCACTGGCCTCGGCATTGCTCGCCGATCCGTGCACCCTGCTCCTGGACGAGCCCGGCGCCGGACTCTCCCCCCGCGAGCGCGGCTGGCTGCACGGGCTGCTGCGCGGTCACGCCTCCCTCGGCGGGGCCGTGCTCTTCACGACAGACGACGCGAAGGAAGCCGCGCGCAGCGCCGACCGGGTCGTCAGCATCGAGGCGGGCCGGCTCGTCGCCGACCAGGACGCAGCCGATTTCGCCCGCACCCGGCTGCGGCCGCGGGTCGCCGTGCGAACCCCGCACGCCGCACGGCTGGCCGACCTGCTGGGCCGGGAGGCCCGGGCCGCCCAGCGCTCGGTGGAGATCGTCGAGGAGAGTGGCAGCCGTCTGTCGGTGTACGGCAGCAACTGCGCCGAGGTCGGCGAGGCGGCGTTCCGGCACGGCGTACTGGTCCACCAGCTCGCCGACGAGACGGGTGACGCCGGTTCGCCGACGGCGCCGGTCCCGCACGCCCGCGCCTCCAGTGCAGCAAGCCCTCCGGAGCCCGCAGAAGCGCGTGCCGAGGACTCCGGTCGCCGCCCCCGGCGGCCGACCTCGGCCGTGCGCCGCGTGGGCGGGCCGCTGCGGCCGCTGCGCTACGAGCTGCTGCGGGTCTTCGGCACCGCCACGCCCGTCCTCACCGCCGCCCTCGTCGTCGCCGTCTCCGTCGTCACCGCTCTGGTCCTGGCCCGGGCCGGTCAGACACCGCAGAACCGGCTGCTCGCCGCCTGGCCCGAGTTGCTGCCGCTGCCGCCCGCCGCCCTGGGGGCGGGCCTGCTCGGCGCGCTGGCCTTCGGCGAGGAGTACCGCTACCCCGCGCTCGCCGCCGACCGCGGCACCGTGCCCCGCCGGATGGGGCTGCTCACCGCCAAGCTCGGCGTCTGCGCCGCCCTCGCCCTGCTGCTGGGCGCCCTCGCCGTGGCGGCCGACGCCGCCGCCCTCGCACTCGTATTCGACAGCGGCCCGCTGCGCACCCCTGTGGAGTGGCTGTCCCCGGCGGTGAGTTGGGCCGGGCTGCTGATCGGCTGTGCCTGGGCCGGCGTACTGGCCTCCGGCGTCTTCCGGTCGGCCACCGCCGGGCTGGCCGCGGTGCTCGCCGTACCGGTGATGGTGGTGCCGCTGGTGCGCAAGGCCCTGGAGGGTCCGTCCGCGTACCCGGTGACCGGGCTCGGCCCCCGGCTGCGGGGCCTGACCTGGGTGCAGTGGCCGCCGGAGGCGGACCGCCTGCTCGCGGGGGCCCTACGGGTGATGGCCCAACCCGTCGGGACCGCACTGGTGTTGTCGCTGATGGTCCTGTTGTGCGCCTATGGGTTCACCGGACTGCGCAGCAGGGTCCGTTGGTGATCGTTACGGTGCCGGAGAAGTCACGGACGGGACCGTTGCCGTCCGTGTCGCGTCAAGCAGACAACAACTCCCCGCAAAAGGCCCGGTTCTTTACGATAAGTCGTCAATTGCGTAGGTGGCACCGATCACCCTTTCGTGTGCTTTTCACCAAAGACCTCAAGGCTCATGGAGGCGCGGCCGACAAAGGATTCGTGAGTACCCTTGCGCACGCCATGATGACCGCCGCCCGCCACGCCGACTCCGGCCTCGCCGGCCCGGGCGAACTCGACCGCTACCCCTACGCGGAGACCCCCGGGTCCGACCGCGTCGGAGCGCCCCACTGGGACGGCGCCGACGTCGAGTTGAGCCGGGTCGGCCGCCGCGCGGCAGGCAGCCGCGGCCGCGGACTGCACGGCCAACTCGTCCAGCAGCTCGGCCAGATGATCGTTTCCGGCGACCTCGGAGCGGACCGCCCCCTGGTCCCCGAGGAGATCGGCCAGCGCTTCGAGGTCTCCCGTACGGTCGTCCGCGAATCGCTGCGGGTGCTGGAGGCCAAGGGCCTCGTCAGCGCCCGCCCCAACGTCGGCACCCGGGTCCGCCCGGTCGCCGACTGGAACCTGCTCGATCCCGACATCATCGAGTGGCGCGCCTTCGGACCCCAGCGCGACGACCAGCGCCGCGAGCTGGGCGAGCTCCGCTGGACCATCGAACCGCTCGCCGCCCGCCTCGCGGCCGGCCACGGCCGCCCGGACATCCAGCAGCGCCTCGCCGACATGGTCGAGATCATGGGCCACGCCCTCGGGCAGGGCGACTCGATCACCTTCGCGCGCGCGGACAACGAGTTCCACGCACTCCTCATCCAGGTCGCCGGCAACCGCATGCTGGAGCACCTCTCCGGCATCGTCTCCGCCGCCCTCCAGGTCTCCGGCAGCCCGATCACCGCGTGCGACCGGCCGAGCGAGACCTGCGTGGCCCATCACGCACGGATGGTCGAGGCCCTCGCCGCGGGTGACGCGACCGGCGCCGAGAACGCCATGCGTCAGCTCCTGACGGTTCATCCGGAGGTAGAGCGCGTGGTCCCCGCCCCGCGCGAGCACTGAGGGCGGACGCGCGGGGGAGCGGGGGTTCGCAGGACGTGTCGCCGGGCCCGGTCGGGTCCGGCGACACCGGCGTGGGGCCCTCTGTCACGGGTGTCCGACCAGCTCCGGACCGCCGGTAGGACCGCCTGACCGGCGTCCGTGCCTACGGGGTGTGACTCGGGCCACGAAGATTGGGCGTAACACTCTGCGAGGTCACGCGATGACCTAAGAGGTGATGGCCGACGGAGGGAAGACAGCAGCCCTTGGGGGTGCTGTGCAGCTCCCCGGCCCCTGCCCGCGCCGCCGGCCCAACCCCGGTCGGTGGTCGTCGGCTCCGGTCCAGCACCACCAGGCCCGGCGTCGGAAGCCGTTCCCATCGTTCCGAGAGGTTGTTCGTGTCGGCCAGCACATCCCGTACGCTCCCGCCGGAGATCGCCGATTCCGAGTCTGTGATGGCGCTCATCGAGCGGGGCAAGGCCGAGGGGCAGATCGCCGGCGATGACGTGCGTCGGGCCTTCGAGGCTGACCAGATTCCTGCGACCCAGTGGAAGAATGTTCTGCGCAGCCTCAACCAGATCCTCGAGGAAGAGGGTGTGACGCTGATGGTCAGTGCCGCGGAGTCGCCCAAGCGCACCACCCGCAAGAGCGTCGCAGCGAAGAGCCCGGCCAAGCGGACGGCCACCGAGCCCGTCAGGAAGACGGCGGCCAGGACGACGGCAGCGCAGCCCGCAGCCACCGCGCCCGCCGAGGCCCCGGCAGCCGAAACGGCGGACCCGGAGACCGCGGACGCTGTCGCGGAGGAGCCCGGAACCGAGCCGGCCGCCAAGAAGACGGCGGCGAAGAAGACCGCCGCCAAGAAGGCCGCGCCCGCCAAGAAGACCGCCGCCAAGAAGACGGCGGCGAAGAAGACCGCCGCCAAGAAGGACGCCGACGAGGCCGGCGAGGACGAGACCTCCGACGAGGGCCCCGACGCCGCCAAGGCCGAGGCCGACGAAGAGGAGGAGGGCGGCGAGAACAAGGGCTTCGTCATCTCCGACGACGAGGACGACGCCCCCGCCCAGCAGGTCGTGGTCGCCGGCGCCACCGCCGACCCGGTCAAGGACTACCTCAAGCAGATCGGCAAGGTCCCCCTCCTCAACGCCGAGCAGGAGGTGGAGCTCGCCAAGCGCATCGAGGCCGGGCTGTTCGCCGAGGACAAGCTGGCGAACTCCGACAAGCTGGCGCCCAAGCTCAAGCGCGAGCTGGAGATCATCGCCGAGGACGGCCGCCGCGCCAAGAACCACCTGCTCGAGGCCAACCTCCGCCTCGTGGTCTCGCTCGCGAAGCGCTACACCGGCCGCGGCATGCTCTTCCTGGACCTGATCCAGGAGGGCAACCTGGGTCTCATCCGCGCGGTCGAGAAGTTCGACTACACCAAGGGCTACAAGTTCTCGACCTATGCCACGTGGTGGATCCGGCAGGCGATCACGCGCGCCATGGCCGACCAGGCCCGCACCATCCGCATCCCGGTGCACATGGTCGAGGTCATCAACAAGCTCGCCCGCGTGCAGCGCCAGATGCTCCAGGACCTGGGCCGCGAGCCCACCCCGGAGGAGCTGGCCAAGGAACTCGACATGACCCCCGAGAAGGTCATCGAGGTCCAGAAGTACGGCCGCGAGCCGATCTCCCTGCACACGCCGCTCGGCGAGGACGGCGACAGCGAGTTCGGTGACCTGATCGAGGACTCCGAGGCCGTGGTCCCGGCCGACGCCGTGAGCTTCACGCTCCTGCAGGAGCAGCTGCACTCGGTGCTCGACACCCTGAGCGAGCGCGAGGCCGGCGTGGTCTCGATGCGCTTCGGCCTCACGGACGGCCAGCCCAAGACCCTCGACGAGATCGGCAAGGTCTACGGGGTCACGCGCGAGCGGATCCGCCAGATCGAGTCGAAGACGATGTCGAAGCTGCGGCACCCGTCCCGCTCCCAGGTACTCCGCGACTACCTGGACTGACCGGGCACGGTCACGGCGGCGGACGGCAGCGACGGTGGCCGCGCGGGTGCGCTCGGCCACCGGGCATCCCACTCTGGGTGGAGTCATGCACACTCGGAGTCAGGAGGCCTCATGCGTCGTCCCTTTGCCCGTGCTCTGGCGGGCGCGCTGACCCTGGCGGCGGGAGCGGCCGCGGCGCCGCTCGCCCAGATGCCGCAGGCGGCCGCGGACAGCGTGGTGATCGGCGGCAAGCCGGTCAAGGTGGCCGACAGCCCCTGGGTCGTGGCCCTGGCCAGCCGTGACCGGTTCGGAGGTACGCGGGGCGGGCAGTTCTGCGGGGGAGTCGTCGTCGCCCCGACCCGGGTGCTGACCGCGGCGCACTGCCTGGGCAGCCAGGTGCTGGGCGGCCCGGTCGAATCGGTGCCCGATTTCCGGGTGATCGTCGGGCGTACGGAGCTTCAGGCGAGCGACGGCCGGGAGATCCCTGTGCGCGGGGCGCGGGTGAACCCGGCCTACGACCCGCAGAGCAACGCGGGGGACCTCGCCGTCCTGGACCTGGCCGAGGCCGTGCCGGCCCACCACGTCCTGCCCGTGGCGGAGGCGGGGCATCCCGCCTACGGGGCGGGGACCGAGGCGGCCGTCTACGGCTGGGGCGACACGAGCGGCTTCGGGGACTACGCGTACGCGCTCCGGGCCGCGCGGGTGACGGTGCTGGAGGACGAGGTGTGCGGGCGGGCGTACCCGGGGGACGCCGACGGGCAGTACCGCGCCGAGTCCATGGTGTGCGCGGGGGACGGCGGGGGCGGCAAGGACGCCTGTCAGGGTGACAGCGGCGGACCGCTGGTGGCGCAGGGGCGGCTCATCGGGCTGGTCTCGTGGGGCCGCGGCTGTGGGCGCGCGGACAGCCCGGGGGTGTACACGCGCATCGCCCCGTTGGCCGGCTTCGTGACGGCCCCGGAGACGGCCGCGCAGCCCGCCGGGGTCCAGGATGGTGCGTGGGAGGCTCGCAGGCGCTCCGTACCGGGTGCAGGGGCCGCACAGGGGCATCGCAGGCGCTAGGGACCGTACGGCCGCCCGCCCCCGAGCGCGGGCGGCCGTGGATGTGAGGACGGGCGGCACCCCTGGGTCTCAGGGGTGCCGCCCGTCGACCGGCATCGCCGGTCCTGGCTCGTCGGATGCGAGGTGTAGGCCTGTGTCAGCGGTCCTCGGGTTCGGCATTGGCAGCCGGAGCGGACGTAAGCCGCTCGGTCTCATCCTGTATTTCCGCGGCGATCTTCTTGAGTTCCGGCTCGAACTTGCGACCGTGGTGGGCGCAGAAGAGCAGTTCACCGCCGCTCAGCAGGACGACGCGCAGATATGCCTGGGCGCCGCAACGGTCGCATCGGTCAGCGGCCGTCAGCGGGGTCGCGGGTGTCAGAACAGTAGTCACGTCGCCTCTTCTCTAGCTCGACGAGCTGTCGTACCAGGGTCAACATCCAACCAGGCCGAAAACGTTCCCGCTCGCGGCTTTTCCTCGAAACTTCCTTCCGAAGCTGGCCGGCTGTTGCCGGTTGGCGGCGAAGGAGCCGTATTGCGTTGCTTTACGGTTTCGCGTTGTCAGTCGTGCGCTTGTTGCAGTTCCATCCTCCCCGGCGTGAGTGCCAGGTTGTTCATGAGGACGTGCCCGAACCCTAAATGGTTCATGCGCGGAAGGGAACGTGATGTTTCCTTCACCCGCCCGGGGGATCGAACATCCGTGCGGATCTGGACTAGGGTGAGGAACGCACGAGGGTGGCGTTGCATCGGCTCTACCTGGCCTCGGTACCCTTCGACCGGCAGCCGAGCCACCCCTGCGCCCGACCGGGCCAGAAAAGAAATTCAGCGAGGAGCGAACTGCGTGACCGCCGACACGTCCGTGCCTTCCAGCGCGCTGCTGTCCGGAGCAGACCGGGACGGTTCCAACTACACCGCGCGGCACCTGCTCGTCCTCGAAGGGCTGGAGGCCGTCCGCAAGCGCCCCGGCATGTATATCGGCTCGACCGACAGCCGGGGCCTGATGCACTGCCTCTGGGAGATCATCGACAATTCCGTCGACGAGGCCCTGGGCGGCTACTGCGACCACATCGAGGTGATCCTCCACGAGGACGCCTCCGTCGAGGTCCGGGACAACGGCCGCGGCATCCCCGTGGACGTCGAGCCCAAGACCGGCCTGTCCGGCGTCGAGGTCGTCATGACCAAGCTGCACGCCGGCGGCAAGTTCGGCGGGGGCTCGTACGCGGCCTCCGGCGGCCTGCACGGCGTCGGCGCCTCCGTGGTCAACGCCCTCTCCGCCCGGCTGGACGTCGAGGTCGACCGGGGCAGCTCCACCCACGCCATCAGCTTCCGCCGCGGCGTCCCCGGCATGTTCATCGAGCAGGGCCCCGACAGCCCCTTCGATCCCGCCAACGGCCTGCGCAAGGTCAAGCGGATCGCCAAGGGCAAGACCGGCACCCGGGTCCGCTACTGGGCCGACCGCCAGATCTTCCTCAAGGACGCCCGGCTCAATCTGGAGACGCTTTACCAGCGCGCCCGCCAGACCGCCTTCCTCGTCCCGGGCCTGACGCTGGTCGTCCGCGACGAGCGCGGCATCGACGGCGCCGGCAAGACCGAGGAGACGTTCCGCTTCGACGGCGGCATCAGCGAATTCTGCGAGTACCTCGCCCAGGACAAGGCCGTCTGCGACGTGCTGCGCCTGAACGGCACGGGCACCTTCAAGGAGACCGTCCCGGTCCTCGACGACCGCGGCCACATGACGCCCACCGAGGTCACGCGTGAGCTCGGCGTGGACATCGCCCTGCGCTGGGGCACGGGCTACGAGACCAACGTCAAGTCCTTCGTGAACATCATCGCCACCCCCAAGGGCGGCACCCACGTCTCCGGCTTCGAGCGCTCGGTCGCCAAGACCGTGAACGAGGTGCTGCGCTCGGCCAAGCTGCTGCGCGTGGCCGAGGACGACGTGGTCAAGGACGATGCGATGGAGGGCATGACGGCCGTCGTGACCGTCCGCCTCGCGGAGCCGCAGTTCGAGGGCCAGACCAAGGAGGTGCTCGGCACCTCGGCGGCCACCCGGATCGTCGCCGCCGTGGTCGCCAAGGAGCTCAAGGCCTTCCTGACCTCCACCAAGCGCGACGACAAGCAGCAGGCCCGCGCCGTGATGGAGAAGATCGTCGCGGCCGCCCGGACCCGGATCGCGGCCCGTCAGCACAAGGAGGCGCAGCGTCGCAAGACCGCGCTGGAGACCTCCTCGCTCCCCGCCAAGCTGGCCGACTGCCGCAGTGACGACGTGGACCGCAGCGAGCTCTTCATCGTCGAGGGCGACTCGGCCCTCGGTACGGCGAAGCTCGCCCGGAATTCGGAGTTCCAGGCGCTCTTGCCCATCCGCGGCAAGATCCTCAACGTCCAGAAGTCCTCGATCTCGGACATGCTCAAGAACGCCGAGTGCGGGGCGATCATCCAGGTCATAGGAGCCGGCTCGGGCCGGACCTTCGACATCGACGCCGCCCGCTACGGCAAGATCGTGCTGCTCGTCGACGCCGACGTGGACGGCGCGCACATCCGGTGCCTGCTGCTCACGCTCTTCCAGCGGTACATGCGGCCGATGGTCGAGGCCGGCCGGGTCTTCGCGGCCGTGCCGCCGCTGCACCGGGTCGAGCTGATCCAGCCGAAGAAGGGCCAGGACAAGTACGTCTACACGTATTCGGACGGCGAGCTGCGCCAGACCCTTTTGGAGTACCAGCGCAAGAACATCCGGTACAAGGACTCGATCCAGCGCTACAAGGGCCTCGGCGAGATGGACGCGGACCAGCTGGCGGAGACCACCATGGACCCCCGCTTCCGCACCCTGCGCCGGATCAACATCGGCGACCTGGACTCGGCCGAGCAGGTCTTCGACCTGCTCATGGGCAATGAGGTGGCGCCGCGCAAGGAGTTCATCACGAGCTCCGCGGCGACCCTGGACCGCTCGCGCATCGACGCCTAATGGGAGCTACGGAACCGGGGAATGCTCGGTTCCGTAGCCGCCAGCTGGTGAGCACTTTCGACGCCGGAGCCTTCGAGCTCTGAGGTCAGACCGTGCCCTTGCTGGTCGGCCGGGAGGCCAGACCGCTGATGGGGTGGCGTGCCCGCCCCACGGGGCGTGAGCACTGGATCCATTAGGCCGCGTGCCGTGCCTTCCGCAGGCTGCACCGCTGGGTGAAGTACGTGACCGGGGAGGGTCTGTTGCTGCTGATCGGTGATGACTGGGCCGAGGACCACCATGATGTCGAGGTCCAGGACGAGACCGGCCGGAAACTGGCCGCCGCGAACCTGCCCGAAGGAGTGGCGGGCATCGCGAAACTGCACGAACTCGTCGCCCGCCACGGCGGTGAGGACCTGGACCCGGCCGGCGTCGTGGTCGCAATCGAGACCGACCGCGGCTCGTGGGTGCAGGCCCTGATCGCCTCCGGCTACCAGGTGTTCGCGGTCAACCCCCGGCAGGTCAACCGCTTCAAGGAACGGTATGGCTCCTCCGGAGCCAAGAGCGACAAGGGCGACGCGCACGCGCTCGCCGACATGGTCCGCATCGACCGGGCCCAGCTGCGGCCGGTGGCCGGCGACAGCGAGGCGGCCCAGGCCGTCAAGGTCGTCGCCCGCGCCCACCAGACCCTCATCTGGGAACGCACCCGCACCTTCCAGCGGCTGCGCACCACACTGCGCGAGTACTTCCCCGCCGCCCTGAACGCCTACTCGGACCTGACCCTGACCAGCACCGACGCGCTGGAACTGCTGATCAAGGCACCCACCCCGGCCACGGCGGCGAAGCTGACCCGCACCCAGATCACCGCCGTCCTGACCCGCCACCGCCGCCACAACCGGGACGCGAAAGCGGCCACCGTCCAGAGCGCGCTGCGTGAGCGGCAGCTCGGCCTGCCCGAGCCGGTCACCGCCGCCTACGCGGCCGCCGCCACCGCTCACGCCCGTCTGATCATCGCGTTGAACGAGCAGATCGCCGTGATGGAAGAGCAGGTGAGGGCACATTTTCTGGCGCACCCGGACGCTGAGATCTACCTCTCGATGCCCGGCATCGGTGAGATCGTCGGCGCCCGGGTGCTCGCCGAGTTCGGAGACGACCCCACCCGATACACGTCCGCGAAGGCCCGCAAGAACTACGCCGGCACGAGCCCCATCACCAGGGCCTCCGGCAAGAGCCACACCGTCCAGGCCCGCTACGTCCGCAACAACCGGCTCGCCGACGCGCTTCAGACCCAGGCGTTCTCCGCTCTGCGGTCCTCACCCGGCGCCCGCGGCTACTACGACAAGCAACGCGCCCGTGAGGCCGGCTACAACCCCGCCCTCCGCCAGCTCGGGAACCGGCTCGTCGGCATCCTCCACGGCTGCCTCAAAACCCGCACCCGCTACGACGAAGCGACCGCTTGGTCCCACCACACCCACCCCCATGCCGCTTGACACCAAACGACATGGGGTGTCTGACCCGGTCGGAGCCGGCGCCCGGCACCGACCGGGTCAGACGCGGACGGCGCCGAAGGGCTTCGCGGCACACCGGCGCTCTTCCCTCCATCACCTGTTGGAGTGAAGAGCGCCGGTACACCAGTCCGGAAAGCGACTATTGAGCACATCCTTGTGGGCACGCGGCCAATGCGGCGGCGGACAAGGAGAGTTCGGTGGACAAGCACGAAGGTCGTGATGCCGGAACGATCCGGCTGGACGACCCCTGGTACGACGCGCTGGCCGTCGGCTGGGGCGAGGGCGAGGAAACGTCCCCACCGCGCCCGGCCCCGGGCGGCAGCCCCGCGCCCGGCGCATCCGACATCTACCTCGAAGTGCAGCGCAGCGCCGCCTTCCAGGAGGTCCGCAGCCGCTACCGCAGGTTCGTCGTCCCCGCGACCGCCGGCTTCTTCCTCTGGTACGTCGCCTACGTGGTCGCCGCCACCGCCGCACCCGGTGTGATGGCCCGGCCCGTGGTGGGCGCGGTCAACGTGGCCATGCTGGCGGGGCTCGGCCAGTTCCTCACCACCTTCCTGCTGACCTGGGCCTACGCCCGGCACGCGCGGCTGCGCCGGGACCGGGCCGCCCTCGATCTGCGCTGGACCGTCTTCGAGCAGGAACGCGACCAGGAGCGGACCCGGGCGAGGGGGGCCGGCCGGTGACCACCGAGCACCAGACCCTCGCGCTGATCCTGTTCAGCGTCTTCATCGCGGTGACCCTGGGCATCACCACCTGGGTCAGCCGGAACCGGCACGGGTCGGCCGAGGAGTTCTACGCGGGCGGGCGGTTGTTCTCCCCGATGGAGAACGGTTTCGCCATCGCCGGCGACTACATGTCCGCCGCCTCCTTCCTCGGCATCTCCGGTCTGATCGCCCTCTTCGGCTACGACGGCATGCTCTACTCCGTGGGATTCCTCGTCGCCTGGCTGGTGGTCCTGTTCCTGGTCGCCGAACTGGTCCGCAACTGCGGGCGCTTCACCCTCGCCGACGTGGTCGCCGCGCGGATGAGCGAGCGTCCGGTGCGGATCGCGGCCGGCACCTCCTCGGTCGTCGTCTCCGTGCTCTACCTCGTCGCGCAGATGGTCGGCGCGGGCAGCCTGGTGGGCCTGCTGCTCGGCAGTTCGAGCGCAGCGGCCCGGACCCTGACCGTGATCGGGGTGGGCGCACTGATGGTGGTCTACGTGTCCTTCGGCGGGATGCGGGCCACCACCTGGATCCAGATCGTCAAGGCCGTCCTGCTGATGGGCGGGGCGGTCACCCTGACCGTGCTCGTGCTGCTGCGCTTCCACGGGAACTTCGACCAGCTGCTCACCAGCGCCGCCGACCGCAGCGGGCACGGGTCCAAGTTCCTCGGCCCCGGCCTCAAGTACGGTGGCGACTGGACCTCGCGCGTCGACTTCATGAGCCTCGGCCTCGCGCTGGTCCTCGGGACCGCCGGGCTGCCGCACATCTTGTCGCGCTTCTACACGGTGCCCACGGCGCGTGCGGCGCGCCGGTCGGTGGTGTGGGCGATCGCGCTGATCGGCGGCTTCTACCTGATGACCATCGTGCTCGGTTTCGGGGCGGCGGCGCTGGTGGGCCCGGACGAGGTGCGGGCTTCCAACGCCTCCGGGAACACGGCCGTTCCGCTGCTCGCGGCCTTCCTCGGCGGGGGCGCGGGATCCACCGGAGGCGCGGTGCTGTTCGCCTTCGTGGCCGCCATCGCCTTCGCCACCATCCTGGCCGTGGTGGCCGGCATCACCCTGGCCTCTTCGGCCTCCGTCGCGCACGACCTGTACGCATCCCTCAAGCGGCGCCGGGCCAAGCAGCGCAGCGAGGTCGCGGTGGCCCGGGTCGCGGCCGTCGGCATCGGGGCGGTGGCGATCGCGCTCGGGCTGCTCGCCCAGGACCTCAATGTGGCGTTCCTGGTGGGACTGGCCTTCGCGGTGGCGGCCTCGGCGAACCTTCCGGTGCTGCTGTACTCGCTCTTCTGGCGCGGCTTCACCACGCGGGGAGCCGTCTGGTCGGTGTACGGGGGCCTGGTTCCGGCGGTGCTGCTGGTACTGGTCTCGCCGGTGGTGTCGGGCAGTGCGGAGTCCCTCTTCCCGGGTGTCGACTTCCAGTACTTCCCGCTGCAGAACCCGGGCATCGTCTCGATCCCGCTGGGGTTCCTGGCGGGCTGGCTGGGCACGGTCACCTCGGGCGAGGAGCCGGACGAGGCGAAGCACGCTCAGACGGAGGTCCGCTCCCTCACCGGCGCCGGAGCGGTCTGAGCGCCGTCAGGCCGGCCCCTCCGACGGCAGCCAGGTGTAGCGGTGCTCCGGTCGGCCGGTCTCGCCGTAGCGCAGGGCCAGGGTCACGCGGGCGGTGCGTTCGAGCAGCTTCACGTAGCGCTGGGCGGTCTGGCGGCTGATGCCCGCGCGGTCGGCTATCTGCTGGGTGGACAAGGGGCCCTCCGCGGAGCGCAGGACCTGGCGGACCAGTTCCGCCGTGGTGGGCGAGTGACCCTTGGGGAGCTCGTTCGCGGGTCCCGCGGCGGCGAGGGCGCCGAAGATCCGGTCCACCTCGGCCTGTTCGGCCTCGCCGCCCGTCTCCAGGGTGCGGCGCAGGGCCCCGTACGCCTCCAGTCGGGTGCGCAGTCCGGCGAAGGTGAAGGGTTTGACCAGGTACTGGAGGGCCCCGAGACGCATCGCGGCCTGCACGGTGGCGAGATCGCGGGCGGCCGTGACCATGATCACATCGGTCTGGTGGCCGAGCTGGCGCAGGCGCCGGACCAGGTCCAGGCCGTTCTCGTCGGGGAGGTAGTGGTCCAGGAGGACCAGGTCCACCACCTGCGAGGTGAGGAACTCCAGTGCCTCGGCCGCCGAATGGGCCTGCGCCGTGACGCGGAAACCGGGAACCTTCGCCACGTACGCCGCGTTGATCCGGGCAACACGCATGTCGTCGTCGACGACCAATACGTGGATCGGGGTCTCGTTCATCGCAGGGCCTCCGGGAGCACGACGGAGAATTCCGCCCCTCCGTCCGCTGCTTCACCGGCCCGGGCACTGCCGCCCTGCCGCTCCGCGAGGCGGCGTACGAGGGCGAGGCCCAGCCCGCGCTCGCGGTGGGCGCTGGGCTGCTTGGTCGACCAGCCCTCGGTGAAGATCTCCTCGCGGCGCGCGGCGGGCACTCCGGGACCGCTGTCGCGCACCCGCAGCACGGCGGTACGGCCCTCCGCGCGCAGCTCCACCTCGACCAGGGGCGCCGTCGAACCGGCGGCGGCGTCCAGGGCGTTGTCCACCAGGTTGCCCACGATCGTGACGAGGCCGCCCGGGTCCACCAGGCGGTCGGGGAGGAGGGTGGCCTCGGCCAGCCGCAGGGGGACGCCGCGTTCCGCCGCGACGGTCGCCTTGCCCACGAGAAGGGCGGCCAGCAGCGGGTCGTGGACCTTCTCGGTGACCTGTTCGGAGGTCGTGCGGTGCACGTCGGCGACCTCGGTGACGAACTCCACCGCCTCCTCGTGCAGGCCCAGTTCCAGCAGGCCGAGGAGGGTGTGGAGGCGGTTGGCGTGCTCGTGGTCCTGGGCGCGCAGGGCGTCGATGAGGCCCCGGGTGGAGTCGAGTTCGCGGCCGAGGCGTTCCAGCTCGGTACGGTCGCGCAGGGTGGCGACGGCGCCGCCGTCCTCGGTGGGCATGCGGTTGGCGACCAGGACCCGCGGGCCCTGGACGGTGAGCAGGTCCCGGCCGGTGACGCGGCCCGACAGCACGTCGGCGGTGCGGCCGGCGCCGAGTACGTCGTCCAGCGGGCGTCCCGCCAGGGTGCCGGTGGAGTCCGGGGCGAGGCCCAACAGCCGGGCGGCCTCGTCGTTCACGAGCCGGACCCGGCCGCGGCGGTCGAGGGCGATGACTCCTTCTCGGATGGAGTGCAGCATCGCCTCGCGCTCGGCGAGCAGGCCGGAGATGTCGGAGAAGGCCAGGTCCCGGGTCTGGCGCTGGATCCGGCGGGAGAGCAGATAGGCGGCCAGGGCGCCCGCGGCCAGCGCGCCGCCCGCGTAGGCGAGCAGGCCGGGTACGGCGCCGATCAGCCGGTCACGGACGCTGTCGTAGGCGATGCCCACCGAGACGGCGCCGACGATCTCGCCATCTGCCGCGACGAGCGGGACCTTGCCGCGGGCGGAGCGGCCCAGGGTGCCCTCGTCGATCTCCATGACATCGCGGCCCGCCAGCGCGGCGCTCGGGTCGGTGGAGACCGGCAGCCCGATCCGGTCGGGGCTCGGGTGCGAGCGGCGGATGCCGTCCAGGTCCAGGACGACCACGTACTCGGCCCCGGTCGCCCGGCGGATCCGCTCGGCCGAGGACTGTACGGGGCTGTCGGGCGAGGCCCCGGAGTCCAGGAGGTCGGCGGCCAGCGAGGGGTCGGCCGCGGCGCTCTGCGCGATCGCGAGGGCGCGCCGCATCGCCTGGTCGTCGAGCTGCGCGCTCAGGGGTGCCAGGAAGAGTCCGGTCGCCAGGACGGCGACCCCGGCGGCGATGGCCAGCTGGGTCAGCAGGATCTGGGAGACGGCCCGTCTGGGCAGCCCGAGGCGCCGAGCGCTCATGAGGGGGAACCGCATGGGCAGCAACGGTAGGTCGGCCCCGGCACGAGCGGAACGTCTGCGGCGAGCTTGTCGGCTTCGCCACTTCTGTCACGTTCGGGCCGTGTTGCGCACTTCACTGCGGGTGAAGGCGGTGAAGGCGGTGAAGCGGAGGTCGTACGGACGGAGGGCGGGGCCGTTACGGCATCGGCTGGGGCGGGCGGGGGCCGTGGTACTGCCCGCTCGGCCGCATCCGCAGCGGCCGCTCCTGGTACTCCTCCAGGGCGTGTGCCATCCAGCCCGCCGTACGGGCCACGGCGAAGACCGTCTCCCCGGCCTCCGCGGCCATCCCGCACGACACGGTCAGCACCGCCAGTGCCAGGTCCACATTGGCGTGCAGCCCGCCCTGCCTGGCCATCACCGCGGCCACCTCGCGCGCCGCACCCAGGGCGGGAGCGGCCTGTTCCAGCCCCTCCAGCCGGGCGAACAGCGCCCGCGCACGCGGGTCCTCCCCCCGGTACAGGCGGTGTCCGAGCCCCGGGACCCGGCGCCCGGCCCGAAGGTACTCCGCCACCACCGGCGCGGCCCCGCCCTGTTCCAGCACCTCCACGAGCATCCGGTGCGCGAGGCGTCCGGCCGCGCCGTGCAGGGGTCCTTCGAGCGCGCCGAGCCCCGCGGACACCGCCGCGTACGGATGGGCCCGCGCCGAGGCGGCCACCCGTACGGCCAGGGTCGAGGCGGCCAGGTCGTGGTCGACCAGCAGCGCCAGCGCCAGGTCCAGCACGGCCAAGGCGTCCGGGTCCGGCTCCCGGGCCGTCAGCCGCGACCACAACTGCCGGGCGATCCGGCCGTCACCGGCCCACTGGGCCGGGCCCGCCGGGGGGAGTGCGCCCACCAGTGTGGGAATCAGACTGCGAGCGGAGCCGAGGACCGCCTCCTCGGACAGGTCGAAGCGCAGCGGGTCCGCCACGGCGGCGGCGGCCACCGCCACCCGCAGCCGGTCGATGGGGCCTCCGTGGGCCGGCAGTGCGGCCACCGCCCGCCGGGCCGCGGCCAGGGCTTCCGGGGGAGCGGTGAACCGTGCCCCGTGCACGACGTGCCCCGTCCAGAGCCACTCGGCGACCTCCTCATAGCGGTGCTCCGAGGCCAGCGCCACGGCGTCCACGCCCCGGAAGTAGTACCGGTCGGGCTCGATGAGGGTGAGCGCCGTGCGGACGGAAAGTTCTCCGGCGGGCGCCGCCGCCTCGCGCCGGCTCCGCCGGGCCAGCGCCTCCACCTCGGCCGCGTCGAAGGTGCTGCCCCGCCCGGCCGGATCGCGGCGGCTGGTGAGCTGGCCCCGGCTGACGTACGCGTACACCGTCGCCGGTTTCACGCCGAGTACCCCCGCCGCCTCCTGTGTGCTCAGCCTGCGCCCGCCGTCCGTCTGGTCGCTCATGACGGACACCCTACAGATGGATTTGCATGTTGACCCAATCAACGTTGACAAGGATTCAATCCATCATGGATGGTCGATCCATGAACACCACCGACAGCACCATCGAAGGACCGCGCGGCCTCGCGGGGGTCGTGGTCACCGAAACCGGGCTGGGCGATGTCCGAGGCCGTGAGGGCTTCTACCACTACCGCCAGTACTCGGCCGTCGAACTCGCCGCCCGCCGCAGCTTCGAGGACGTCTGGCACCTGATGTTCCGCGGCACACTGCCCGCCGACGCCGCCGAGCGGGCCGCGTTCGCCGCCGAGACCGCCCCGCTGCGCCACCTGCCCGAGGAGGTCCGGGACGCGCTGCCGGGCCTGGCCCGGGCCACCCGGCTCTCCGGCCCGCTCGCCGGGCTGCGCACCGCACTCTCGCTGCTCGGAGCCTCCGCCGGCTTCCGCCCGGTGTACGACCTCGACCCCACCCGCCGGGCCGCCGACGCGCTGGCCGCGTGCGCCGCCGTACCGACCCTGCTCACCGCCCTGTACCGGTTGGGCCAGGGCCTGGAGCCCGTCGAGCCGCGCGACGACCTCCCGTACGCCGCCAACTACCTCTACATGCTGACCGGCCGGGAGCCCGGCCCGACCGAGACCCGCGCGGTCGAGCGGTACCTGATATCCACCGTCGACCACGGCTTCAACGCCTCGACCTTCACCGCCCGCGTGATCGCCTCCACCGGCGCCGACGTGGCCGCCTGCCTGACCGGCGCGATCGGCGCGCTCTCCGGACCGCTGCACGGCGGCGCCCCCAGTCGCGCCCTGGACACCCTCGACGCCATCGGCACCGTGGACCGGATCGGGCCGTGGATCCGCGAACGGGTCCTGGCGGGCGACCGGATCATGGGCTTCGGCCACCCCGTCTACCGCACCGAGGACCCCCGCTCACGCATGCTGCGCGAGATCGCCCTCCAGTTCGGCGGGCCCCTCGTGGACTTCGCCGTCGAGGTCGAGCGCCAGGTCGAGGAGATCCTCGCCGAGCTCAAGCCGGGCCGGGAGCTGCACACCAACGTGGAGTTCTACGCGGGCGTGGTCATGGAGCTGTGCGGGCTGCCGCGCGAGATGTTCACCCCGACCTTCTGCGCGGCCCGTGTGGTCGGCTGGAGTGCGAACGTCCTCGAACAGGCCGCCGATTCGAAGATCATCCGCCCTGCAGCCCGGTACAGCGGCCCCACCCCGCCCCAGCCGGTGCCGGTGATCGACTGATCGACCGGCGGAGGCTGGCTACGATCGGCCGGGTGAACAGCAGGCAGCCCCTCCCCGTCGTCGTCCTCGCCGGTTTCCTCGGATCCGGCAAGACCACCGTGCTGAACCACCTTCTCGCCGGTCGCGGAGGCACCCGGATCGGGGTCGTCGTGAACGACTTCGGATCGATCGAGATCGACGCGATGTCGGTGGCCGGCCAGGTCGGGGACTCGATGGTCTCCCTCGGCGGCGGCTGCCTCTGCTGCGCCGTCGACGGCAGCGAGCTGGACGCGTACCTGGAGAAGCTCTCGGCCCCCGTACACCGCATCGACGTGATCGTCATCGAGGCGAGCGGGCTGGCCGAGCCCCAGGAGATGATCCGGATGCTCATGGCCAGCGAGAACCCCGCCATCCGCTACGGCGGGCTGGTGCAGGTCGTGGACGCGGCCGAATTCGACGCGACACGGGCCGTGCACCCGGAGACCGACCGCCACCTCGCCGTCGCGGACCTGGTGGTGCTCAACAAGACCGACCGGGTCGACCCCGGCGAACGGGCCCGGATCGAGACGGAACTCGCCGGGCTCTGCGCGCCCGGCACCCCGGTCGTGGGCGCCGACCACGGGCGGATCGACCCCGAACTGCTCTTCGACCGGCGCCCCTGGACCGAGACCCGGGGCCAGCTCTCCTTCGAGGACCTCCTCGCGAAGGCCGACGGCCACGACCACTGCACCCACGCGCACGCCGCCTACGAGAGCACGGAGTTCGCCTCCGACCAGGCCCTCTCCCCGCGCCGGTTCATCGATTTCCTCGACCGGCGGCCCGCCGGGCTCTACCGGATCAAGGGCTTCGTGTGGTTCGGGGTCCCCGGTCACGAGGAGAAGTACGAGGTCCACGCGGTCGGCCGGTTCCTCCGCTTCGCCCCGCAGCCCTGGGGGCGGGGAGAAGCGCGCCTGACGCAGCTCGTCCTGATCGGCTCCGGCACCGACGGCGAGGCGCTGGTGCGGGAGTTGGAGGCCTGCCGCGAGGCGGCCCCGCAGGACGCATCCCCCGAGAGCATGTGGGGCGTGCTGCGGTACGTCGCCGAGCACCGGCCCGCGGCCCATCCCGAAGCCGGAGCCGAAGCAGAGCCGGAGTCCGGACTCGGGGCCGGGGCCGAGGTCGTCTGATGCGCTGAACCGGAGGCCGGGTGATCCGGCTCAGCCGGCGGGAACCGTCTCATGCAGGAAGTCGATCAGCAGGTGCGTCACGGCGGCGGGCCGCTCCAGGCTGGGGAGATGGCCCGCCCAGGGCAGTTCGACGTGCCGGGTGTCGGCGAGCAGCCCCGGCAGCCGGGCCGCGATCTCCCGGAAGTCCGCCAGGTCGAGGCCGCCCGAAAGCGCGAGACCGGGCGCCTTGACCGCTGACAGGTCGATGTCCACGTTCTTCCGCCCGGCCCCCTCGGGGGCGGCCAGTTGCACCTCGAAGGCACGCCTCTGCATCTCGCGCACCTCGTCCCGGACCGTCTCCCCGGCGTCCGGCCCCAGGAAGGTGTCCACGTTCAGTTCCACGGCCCCCGCGATGTCACCCGCCTCGATCAGCGCGTCCTCCCGCTCGCCGAACGCGCGCAGCTCATCGCTGGGTTCATGTCCGGGCAGCCCGGAACACAACAGTGCCATGGCAGAGACCCGGTCCGGACGGCGTGCGGCGATCTCCACGGCAACTCGTCCGCCGTACGAGGAGGCGATCAGGGCCGCCTGCTCGATGCCGAGGGTGTCCAGCAGGTCCAGTACGTCCTCTGCGTCGTTGTGGCGCCGGTCCGGCAGGGGGCTCTGGCCGAAGCCCCGGAAGTCGCAACGCACCACCCGGTATCCGGCATCGGCCAGGGCCGGCCACTGCGGGTCCCACATCCTCCGGTCGCACACCGCGGAGTGCAGCAGCACCAGCGCGGGACCGTCGCCGGCCGCATCGTAATCAAGAGTCATGCGGCAGACCCTAGGCGACCTCGACGCCGTACTCGCGCAGCAGGTCCTCCAGGCCGCCCCGGTAGCCCTTGCCGCCGATCACGAAGTCCCAATCGCCGTTCGACCGGCGCCGGAACGAGCCGAGCACCAACGCCGTTTCGCCGGCCCGCCCGTCGGAGACCTCCAGCTGACCGGCCTCCGCGCCGGAGGCGTCGAGGAGCCGGATCCGGGCGTCGGTGAAGCCGGCCAGGTCGGCGTGCGGGTCGGCCTCGGGGTCGACCGCGGCCACGAGGACGAGGCGGTCGGCCTCGCGCGGCAGGGCGTCGAAGGAGACCTCGAGGGCGGCCTTGTCGGGCGCCGCGTGCGCGCGGGCCCGTACCGAACCGTCGGGGGTCCGGGTGTTGTTGAAGAAGACGAAGTGGTCCTCGCTCAGCACCCGGTTGCCCGTGCAGACGAGCGCGCACACGTCCAGCGCGACCCGGCCGGACCAGGACATGCCGAGCACGTTGTGGTCCGGGGAAGGGGCGGGCTCGGGTGCCCGCTGCGCCGGGATGCCCGCCGGGACGCCGCCCAGCCGGCCGCGCAGCCCGTACTGGTGCAGCAGCTCCACGAGCTTGTCGCCGGGAACCAACTCCAGCGGCTTGCCGTTGGCAAAGGTGTACGAACCCGGCCCGAAGGACGCGGTGGTGACCAGCACCCCCTTGTTCGCCCCCTTGTCCTGGACCGTGCCGTACAGATCCCGCACCGCCGTGGGCGACACCGTGTTCCGGTAGCGCTTGACCTGCACCACGATCCGCCCGCCCGTGATCGGGGACGGGTCGTTCGCCTCGATGTCCACCCCGCCGTCGCCCGACCGCTGGGTGGTCAGCGCCTCCATGCCCATCGCCCGGAAGAGCTCCGCCACCAGGTTCTCGAAGGCGATCGGGTCCATCTCGAACAGGTCGGGCTCGTCCTGGTCGCCGCCCGCGTGCCCGCCGTGGCTGACGACCCCGCCGCCGACCTCGTCGGGCCTGCGCCCGGGGCGTACCGCGGTCAGCTGGTCGGGCCGCGCCGACAGCTGCCCCCGCAACCCCTCGACCAGGCAGTCCACCGCGCTGACCTGCTCAAGCCGCAGCCCTGCGAAGGCAGACCGCGCCACCGACAGCGTGGCGAGCACGAGCTGCGCCTCCTGCCCCGTCACAGGGTCGTGGTCGTCCACGAAGCCATTGACCACGACCGAGTCCAGCACGGCGAACTCGTCTGCAGCGTACAGATCGCGCACCACCAGCAGCACGCACTGCGCCAGCAGGTCCCGGTACAGCGCCCGCCGCTGTGTGACCGGGCGGGCCGTCTCCTTGTCCTGGTCCGTACTCGGAATGTACCGAACCGACTTGGCTTCCGGCACCACCTGGAACCCGGGCAGCTGCCAGTCCAGCACCAGCTCGCGCGCGCGGCGGTCGTACGCGGCCGCCAGCTGCCTCGGCAGCGCCTCGGGCCAGGCGGTGGAGGCGTACAGGGCTGCCGAGAAGTACTCGACCACGGCCTCGGCGTCGCCCGTGCGCAGTGCCCCGGCCAGCTCGGTGAGCCCGCTGTTGTGCGCCCGGATCCCGGCGAGCTGTTCCGCCGCCCACCGGTCGTACTGCTGCCGGTACGCCGCCAGCTGCTGCTGGCGTTGCGTCTCCGCGGCGTGTGCCGCCTGCCAGGCCTGGGTGTAGCGGGCGTGCGCCTCGCGTTCCGCCTGCGCCCGGCGGTTCGAACCGAACGTCCAGCCGGCGTTCTGCTGCTGGAACTGCTCGATGTGCGGCATGGGCAGCGGATGCGCCAGGTTCCCCGGGGCGAAGGGTTCCAGCCGCTCGGACCTGACCAGTGCGGCCGCACGGAACGCCGGTGCCCGGCAGCCCGCGGTCAGCAGGCCCTGCAGTGCGGCGACTTCCGCCTCGATGTGCTCCGTACGCCGCCGAGCCTCGGCCTCGCGATGCTGGCGGTAGGCGGCCTGCTGTTCGCGCTGCCCCCGCGCCACGTCCCGTTCGTACGCCCGCTGGCGGCGTTCCGTCTCGCGCTGCTGGATCAGCTGCGTCTGCTGCATCCGGCGCTGGGCCTCGGCCCAGTCCCCGATCACTCCGCCCGACCGACGACTCATCAGCTCTGTGTCTCCCCGCCCCACCCGACAGTGCCAAGAGGGAAAACACTAGTCGCCATTCGGGTGGTACGTCCCACGGACGTACCACCCGAATGACCTCGTACCTCCTACAGCGCGGCACCCGCCAGCGCCGCGACGGACGCGGGCAGCGCCGTACCCGAGCCGTCCCGGCGCGGGTCCACGGCCGGCAGCTCCGCCGGAGTGCCGTTCGCCGCCGCCGCGCGGACGGGGGAGCCGCCCGCCCAGGCCAGCACCAGCACGTCCTCGCCCTTCAGGAACCGCTGGCAGCGGACACCACCGGTGGCCCGGCCCTTGCGCGGGTACTGGTCGAAGGGGGTCAGCTTGCCGGACAGCACCGAGTCGTCCAGCGTGCCGTGCGAGCCCGCCACGGTGAACACCACGGCGTCCCGTCCGGGGTCGACGGCCGAGAAGTGGATCACCTTGGCGTTGTCGGCGAGCTTGATGCCCGCCATACCGCCCGCCGGACGGCCCTGCGGCCGGACCTGGCCCGCCGGGTAGCGCAGCAGCTGGGCGTCGTCGGTGATGAAGACGAGGTCCTCCTCGCCCGTGCGCAGTTCCACCGCGCCGACGATCCGGTCACCGTCCTTGAGGGTGATGACCTCCAGCTCGTCCTTGTTGGCCGGGTAGTCCGGCACGACGCGCTTGACCACGCCCTGCTCGGTGCCCAGGGCCAGGCCCTGCGAGGACTCGTCCAGCGAGGTCAGGCAGATCACCTTCTCGTCCGCCTCCAGCCCGGACAGGAACTCCGAGACCGGGGCGCCGCCCGCCAGGTTCGGCGCGGCGTGCGTGTCCGGGAGCTGCGGCAGGTCGATCACCGACAGCCGCAGCAGGCGTCCGTACGAGGTGACCGCGCCGACCTCGGCCCGGGCCGTCGCCGCGACCTGAGAGACGACCAGGTCGTGCTTGGCACGGGTGCCGCCCTCCGTCTCCGGCAGCGGTTCGCCGGTGACGGTACGCGCCAGCAGGCCCGTCGAGGACAGCAGCACCCGGCACGGGTCGTCCGCGACCTCGAGCGGAACCGCGCCGACCGCCGTACCCGCCGACTCCAGCAGGACCGTACGCCGCTCGGTGCCGAACTTCTTCGCGACCGCCGCCAGTTCCGTGGAGACGAGCTTGCGCAGCTCCGTGTCGGACTCCAGGATCCCGGTGAGCTCGTCGATCTCGCCGGTCAGCCGGTCGCGCTCGGACTCCAGCTCGATCCGGTCGAACCTGGTGAGCCGGCGCAGCGGGGTGTCCAGGATGTACTGGGTCTGGATCTCGCTCAGCGAGAACCGCTCCATCAGCCGGGCCTTGGCCTGCGCGGAGTTGTCGCTGTCCCGGATGAGCCGGATGACCTCGTCGATGTCGATGAGCGCCACCAGCAGGCCCTCGACCAGGTGCAGCCGGTCCCGGCGCTTGGTGCGGCGGAACTCGCTGCGCCGCCGGACGACCTCGAAGCGGTGGTCGAGATAGACCTCCAGCAGCTCCTTGAGGCCCAGCGTCAGCGGCTGTCCGTCGACCAGCGCCACGTTGTTGATGCCGAAGGACTCCTCCATCGGCGTCAGCTTGTAGAGCTGCTCCAGCACGGCCTCCGGGTGGAAGCCGTTCTTGATCTCGATGACCAGGCGCAGACCGTGCGAGCGGTCGGTGAGGTCCTTGACGTCGGCGATGCCCTGGAGCTTCTTCGAGCCGACCAGGTCCTTGATCTTCGCGATGACCTTCTCGGGGCCGACCGTGAAGGGCAGTTCGGTGACGACCAGGCCCTTGCGGCGCGCCGTCACGTTCTCCACGGCCACCGTCGCGCGGATCTTGAAGGTGCCGCGGCCGTTCTCGTAGGCGTCCTTGATCCCGGACAGGCCCACGATCCGGCCGCCGGTGGGCAGGTCGGGACCCGGCACGAAGCGCATCAGCGCCTCCAGGTCCGCCTGCGGGTGGCGGATCAGGTGCCGGGCGGCCGCGATGACCTCGCCGAGGTTGTGCGGGGGCATGTTGGTGGCCATGCCGACCGCGATCCCGGACGCGCCGTTGACCAGCAGGTTCGGGTAAGCGGCGGGCAGCGCGACCGGCTCCCGCTCCTGGCCGTCGTAGTTGGCGGTGAAGTCGACGGTGTCCTCGTCGATCGACTCCGTCATCAGCGACGTGGCATCGGCCATCTTGCACTCGGTGTAACGCATGGCGGCCGGCGGGTCGTCGTTGCCGAGCGAGCCGAAGTTGCCGTGGCCGTCGACCAGCGGGAGCCGCATGGAGAAGGGCTGGGCCATGCGCACGAGGGCGTCGTAGATCGAGGCGTCGCCGTGCGGGTGGAGCTTGCCCATCACCTCGCCGACGACACGGGCGCACTTCACGTAGCCGCGGTCGGGGCGCAGCCCCATCTCGTTCATCTGGTAGACGATGCGTCGGTGCACCGGCTTCATGCCGTCCCGGGCGTCGGGCAGGGCGCGGGAGTAGATCACCGAGTACGCGTACTCGAGGAAGGAGCCCTGCATTTCGTCGACGACGTCGATGTCGAGGATCTTCTCCTCGAAATCCTCCGGCGGCGGGGTCTTCGTGCTGCGGCGGGCCATCGCTGCGCGGCTCCTTAACCAAGAATGGGGTGTGCTGGGTGTCTGGCTGGTCTGCTGGGGGTCTGGCTGGGTCTGGCCGGTCTTGCCGGGGCGGGCGGGTGTCCGGACGGGGTATGACGCGGACCATTGTGGCCCGAGGCACCGACAACGCCGACTCCGACCCCGGGGGAGTGACCCGGGAACTTATCCGGCGGCCGACGCGCTTGCATACAGTGGCAGGTCTGACGGAAATCTCTACATCGCGATCGAAGGGACCACATGCCCATGGGTCACACGGCCACAGCCCAGGCCGGCTCCGGCGGCCTGACAGCGACCGAGCACCGGCTGGCCAACGGCCTGCGCGTGGTGCTCTCCGAGGACCACCTGACCCCGGTCGCCGCGGTCTGCCTCTGGTACGACGTCGGCTCGCGTCACGAAGTCAAGGGGCGCACCGGCCTTGCTCACCTCTTCGAGCACCTGATGTTCCAGGGGTCGGCGAGCGTCCCGGGCAACGGGCACTTCGAGCTGGTCCAGGGGGCCGGCGGCTCCCTCAACGGCACCACCAGTTTCGAGCGCACCAACTACTTCGAGACGATGCCGACCCACCAGCTGGAGCTCGCGCTCTGGCTGGAGGCGGACCGGATGGGGTCCCTGCTGGCCGCCCTGGACGACGAGTCCATGGAGAACCAGCGCGACGTCGTCAAGAACGAGCGCCGCCAGCGGTACGACAACGTCCCGTACGGCACGGCCTTCGAGAAGCTGACCGCCCTGGCGTACCCCGAGGGCCACCCGTACCACCACACCCCGATCGGCTCCATGGCCGACCTGGACGCCGCGTCCCTGGAGGACGCGCGCACCTTCTTCCGTACGTACTACGCGCCCAACAACGCGGTGCTCTCGGTCGTCGGTGACATCGACCCCGAGCAGACCCTCGCCTGGGTCGAGAAGTACTTCGGCACCATCCCCGCGCACGACGGCAAGCAGCCGCCCCGTGACGGCTCGCTGCCCGACGTCATCGGGGAGCAGCTGCGCGAGGAGATCGTCGAGGAGGTCCCGGCCCGCGCGCTGATGGCCGCCTACCGGCTGCCGCACGACGGCACCCGCGGGTGCGACGCCGCCGACGTGGCGCTGACGATCCTGGGCGGCGGCGAGTCCTCGCTGCTGCACAACCGGCTGGTACGCCGTGACCAGACGGCCGTCGCGGCCGGCTTCGGCATGCTGCGCCTGGCCGGCGCGCCCTCGCTGGGCTGGCTGGACGTCAAGACCTCCAGCGGCGTCGAGATCCCCGCCATCGAGGCGGCCGTGGACGAGGAGCTCGCGCGGTTCGCCGCCGAGGGCCCGACGGCCGAGGAGATGGAGCGCGCCCAGGCACAGCTGGAGCGCGAATGGCTGGACCGGCTGAGCACGGTGGCCGGCCGCGCCGACGAACTGTGCCGCTTCGCGGTGCTGTTCGGCGACCCGCAGCTGGCGCTGACCGCGGTCCAGCGCGTCCTCGACATCACCGCCGAGGAGGTGCAGGCCGTGGCCGCGGCCCGACTGCGCCCGGACAACCGCGCGGTGCTCGTCTACGAGCCGATCGCGGCAGACGACGACGAGAACGACGAGTCCGACGAGAACGAGGGGGCGGAGCAGTGAGCGACACCGCAGCCGTCACGATGACCTTCCACCCGCGCCCGCAGGCCGGCGAGCCGCAGCCGTGGGCCTTCCCGGCCCCCGACCGCGGGGAGCTGTCCAACGGGCTGACCCTGCTGCGCTGCCACCGGCCGGGCCAGCAGGTGATCGCGGTCGAGATCAATCTCGCCGCCCCGCTCGACGCCGAGCCCGAGGGCCTGGACGGCGTGGCGACCATCATGGCGCGCGCGCTCTCGGAGGGCACCGACAAGCACTCCGCCGAGGAGTTCGCGGCCGAGCTGGAGCGCTGCGGCGCCACCCTCGACGCGCACGCCGACCACCCGGGCATCCGGGTCTCCCTGGAGGTCCCGGCCTCCCGGCTGGCCAAGGCGCTGAGCCTGCTCGCCGAGGCGCTCCGCGCCCCCGCCTTCGCCGACGCCGAGGTGGACCGCCTGGTGCGCAACCGGCTCGACGAGATCCCGCACGAGCTGGCCAACCCCCAGCGCCGCGCCGCCAAGCAGCTCTCCAAGGAGCTGTTCGCCGCCTCCCTGCGGATGTCCCGGCCGCGCCAGGGCACCGAGGAGACCGTCGCCCGGATCGACTCCGCCGCCGTACGTGCCTTCTACGAGGCCCACGTACGCCCCGCCACCGCCACCGCGGTGGTCGTCGGCGACCTGACCGGCATCGACCTGGACGCCGTGCTGGCGGACACCCTGGGCGCGTGGACGGGCAACACCGCCGCGGCCCTTCTGGTGCCGCCGGTGACCGCGGACGACACCGGCCGCGTGGTCATCGTGGACCGGCCCGGCGCGGTCCAGACGCAGCTGCTGATCGGCCGGATCGGGCCGGACCGCCACGACCAGGTCTGGGCGGCCCAGGTGCTGGGCACGTACTGCCTGGGCGGCACCCTCACCTCCCGCCTGGACAAGGTGCTGCGCGAGGAGAAGGGGTACACCTACGGCGTACGCGCCTTCGGCCAGGTGCTGCGCTCCACCGCCGACGGCAAGGGCGCTTCGATGCTCGCCATCAGCGGCTCGGTGGACACCCCGAACACGGGACCGGCGCTGGAGGACCTCTGGAAGGTGCTGCGCACCCTCGCGGAGGGCGGTCTGACCGACGCCGAACGCGACGTGGCCGTACAGAACTTGGTGGGCGTGGCCCCGCTGAAGTTCGAGACGGCGGCCTCGGTCGCCGGCACCCTCGCCGACCAGGTCGAGCAGGAGCTGCCGGACGACTACCAGGCGCAGTTGTACGCGCGGCTCGCCGAAACCGGCACTGTGGAGGCGACCACGGCGGTCGTGAAGGCCTTCCCGGCGGACCGCCTGGTCACGGTCCTGGTGGGCGACGCGGCAGTGATCGAGGAGCCGGTGCGCGCCCTCGGGATCGGTGACGTCACGGTCGTCACCAACTGATCTGTCGGTGACGGCCGGCTGACGGTCGACCGACGGATCGCGCAGGGGCTCTGGCGGGCACATCCGCCGGAGCCCCTTTTGTCCGTTTGGTGGCTAGGTTGCTTGTATGCGGTGTGGCGTACGCAACAAAAAGGCGCGTCTGTTTGGCGATTGACTGATGATCCGCCTAGCGTCGTCCGTGCTGTCCGTCAGTTGTGCCCGCCGCACCCGCGGCACCGGACAGCGATCGCCGAGTCCCCGTCAGGCGCGAGCCTGGGGAGCCGGGGACCCACATGAGTCCCTGGGGTGAATCGGACCCCCTCGCAAGAGGAGGCCCGTAGGAGACCTTCCTGCTCCGAACCCGTCAGCTAACCCGGTAGGCGAGAAGGAAGGAAAGGATCAAACCCTTCATGGCGTTTGGCAGTCGTCCCGCTGGTACCGGTAAGCACCGTGGCTCCAGCCGTCTGAGCAAGAAGACCGCCGGTTACGCCGGTATCGCCGCGATCGCCACCACGGGTGTCGTCGGCTCCCTCGCCGCCCCGGCCTTCGCCGCGGACAACCACAGCAGCACCGCCCCGGAGAACGGGCTGGGTGCCGTGGTCGTCGCCGAGGACCTCGCGGGTGACATCGCCGACCAGGCCGAGTCCCAGCACCGCGCCGCCGAGCACGCCGCCGCCAAGGCGCAGGCGGAGGCGGACGCCAAGCAGAAGGCCGCCGAGTCCAAGCGCCTCGCCGAGGCCAAGGCGAAGGCCGAGCGCGACGCCGCCGAGCGTGCGGCCCGCGAGGAGGAGCGCAAGCGCCTCAACACCTTCGTCGCCCCGGTCGACGGCTCGTACGTCAGCACGCAGTACCACGCGGGCGGCGGCATGTGGTCCTCCGGCAGCCACACCGGCATCGACTTCCACGCCGCCTCCGGCACGTCGGTCCACGCGGTGGGCTCCGGCACCGTCGTCGAGGCCGGCTGGGGCGGCGCGTACGGCAACAACGTCGTCATCAAGCACAACGACGGTACGTACACCCAGTACGGGCACATGACCTCGCTGAACGTCTCCGTCGGCGAGCAGGTCACCCCGGGCCAGCAGATCGGCCTGTCGGGCTCCACCGGCAACTCCAGCGGCCCGCACCTGCACTTCGAGGCCCGCACGGGCTCGCAGTACGGCTCGGACATCGACCCGATCGCGTACCTGCGCTCGCACGGCGTCAGCCTCTGACTCCGCCCCGCACCGCTTCACCGAAGGCCCCGGCTCCCCGAGTCGGGGCCTTCGTGTTGCGTCTTTGTGCAAATGTTTCGGATTTCCGACCGCTCTCGGAAATTATCGTGTGTTGCAATAGAGTCGCAGCACGCGCACGTGCGTGCAATGAGGCTGGCAGTCGGAAATAGGCGGAGGTTCGGTCTTGCGTATTCCTGCGCACGCGGTATGCACAGCAATCCGCGACGACATCGTCTCCGGGGTGTTCGAGCCGGGCGGCCGGCTGACCGAGGAGGTGCTGGCCCGCCGGTACGGAGTCTCGCGCGTCCCGGTCCGCGAGGCTCTGCGGACCCTGGAGTCCGAGGGCTTCGTGACCACGCGGCGCCATGCGGGGGCCTGTGTGGCGGAGCCGACCGAACAGGAGGCCGCGGACCTCCTGGAGGTGCGGATGCTCCTGGAGCCGCTGGCGGCCGCCAGGGCCGCCCGGCGGCGCACCGAGGCGCACCTCAAGGTGCTCCGCGGGCTGGTCAGGCTGGGGCAGGAGCGGGCCAGGCGGGGGCAGGGGGAGGATCTGCGGTCCCTGGGCGGCTGGTTCCACGAGACGCTCGCGCAGGCCTCCGGCAGCCCCGGGCTGATCGCGCTGCTCACGCAGATGCGGCACAAGGTGGCGTGGATGTACGTGGTGGAGGCGCCGGTGCGGCCCGCGGAGTCCTGGGCGGAGCACGGCGCGATCGTCGACGCGGTGGCCCGCGGGGACGCGGAGCGGGCGCGGGCGCTGACCGTGGTCCACGCCGACCGGGCTGCGGGGGCGCACCGGTTGCGGCTCCGTCCGGCGGTGAGCACTTCGCAACCTGCCGTAAACATGTCGAGCGGCCGGCATTAACAGGAGCCGTATACAAAGGTGGCGTCGGGCACTGCTGCCGGAATTCGCAGCCCGCGTGAATTCGCGGCGCGGGTGGCGCGGGCGGATCGTGGCCGGAATTGATTTCCGGCCTGCCGAATTTCTTGTGGAGCTGAATTCCGGGGCAGCCCGCCGTGCGCGGAACACCGGTTTCCCGCCGATCCGGCGCCCGGTGGGGCGCCTCGGCTTCGGCGGGCGCCGCCGCCCGCGGGCTCCGATGCGGAAAACGGCGAAGCCGCGGCCCCCTGATGATCGGGGGCCGCGGCTTCGGCTCGGTACCGCGTGGGTCGAACCCGAAGGGTCAGACGGTCTCGGGGAGCTCCTCGAGACCCTCGGCGACCAGCTTCGCGAGGCGGTCCAGTGCGGCTTCCGCACCCTCGGCCTCGGAGGCGAGGACGATCTCCTCGCCGCCCTGGGCGCCCAGGCCGAGGACCGCCAGCATGGAGGCGGCGTTGACGGGGTCGCCGCCGGACTTCGCGATGGTCACCGGGACGCCGGAAGCGGTCGTCGCACGGACGAAGATCGAGGCGGGACGAGCGTGCAGGCCCTCGGCCCACCCGACGTTGACGCGGCGCTCTGCCATGGTGATGCCCTTCAGGTTCTTACGGTTGTCTAGACCAGTCTCTCACGACGCTCGGAATGCTCCGACCGGCCTTCGGTCCGAATCTGCCGCCGTTCGACCTTCCCCAGCTTGCACCGTTTGTCCCGGTTTGCCTTATGCGCCGCGCAGGGGCTGTCCGGCCCCTCCCGGCCTTAAGGTGGCCCCATGACCATCGAGTCGGACCCCTCCTACCCGGCCCACTGGGAAGCCGATGTCGTCCTCCGCGACGGCGGCACCGCCCGGATCAGGCCCATCACCACCGAGGACGCGGGCCGGCTCGTCAGCTTCTACGAGCAGGTCTCCGACGAGTCGAAGTACTACCGGTTCTTCGCCCCCTACCCCCGGCTCTCCGACCGCGACGTGCGCCGCTTCACGCACCACGACTACGTGGACCGGGTGGGCCTCGCCGCGACCATCGGCGGGGAGTTCATCGGCACCGTCCGCTACGACCGCATCGGCCCCGACGGCCGGCCCGCCTCGGAGCCCGCCGACGAGGCCGAGGTCGCCTTCCTCGTCCAGGACGCCCACCAGGGCCGCGGGGTGGCCTCCGCCCTCCTCGAGCACATCGGAGCGGTGGCCAGGGAGCGCGGCATCCGCCGGTTCGCCGCCGAGGTGCTGCCCGCCAACACCAAGATGATCAAAGTGTTCACGGACGTCGGCTACCAGCAGAAGCGCAGCTTCGAGGACGGCTCCGTCCACCTCACCCTCGACCTCGAACCCACCGCCGAGTCCCTCGCCGTGCAGCGCGCCCGCGAACAGCGCGCCGAGGCCCACTCGGTGCAGCGGCTGCTGGCCCCCGGCTCGGTCGCCGTCATCGGAGTCAGCCGCTCCGGAGCCGGCGTGGGCGCGGCCGCGCTCCGCAACCTCCGGGACAGCGGCTTCCACGGCCACCTCTACGCCGTCAACGAGGCCGTCACGCGCGATCTGCTCGACGGCGTACGGGCCTACCGCACGATCGGGGCCATCGGAGCCGCCGTCGACCTCGCGGTGATCGCCGTTCCGGCCGAGCGGGTCCCCGACGCGGTGGCCGCCTGCGGCGAGCACGGGGTGCAGGGGCTCGTCGTCCTGTCCGCCGGATACGGGGAGAGCGGCCCGGCCGGCCTGGCCCGCCAGCGCGAACTGGTGCGGCAGGTGCGCTCGTACGGGATGCGGCTGATCGGACCGAACGCCTACGGGGTGATCAACACCGCGCCGGAGGTGGAGCTCAACGCCTCGCTGACGCCCGCGCCGATGCCGATGCGGGGCCGGATCGGCCTGTTCACGCAGTCCGGGGCGATCGGCATCGCCCTGCTCTCCGCGCTGCTGCGGCGCGGCGAAGGCCTGTCCTCCTTCGTCTCCGCGGGGAACCGGGCCGACGTCTCCGGCAACGACATCCTCCAGTACTGGTACGACGACGAGGCCACCGACGTCGCCCTGATGTACCTCGAAACCCTGGGCAACCCGCGGAAGTTCACCCGCCTCGCCCGCCGGACGGCCGCGGTCAAGCCGGTGGTCGTCGCGAAGGGCGGCCGCCACACCCCGGCCGGGCACGTCGTTCCCGGAACCAGGCTGCCGGAGGCCACCGTCTCCGCCCTGCTGCGGCAGGCCGGCGTCATCCGGGTCGACACGGTCACGGAGCTGGTGGACGTCGGCCTCCTGCTGGCCGCGCAGCCGCTGCCCGCCGGGCCCCGGATCGCGATCCTCGGCAACTCCGAGTCCCTCGGGGTCCTCACCTACGACGCCTGCCTGGCCCAGGACCTGAGGCCGCTGCCGCCGCTGGACCTCACGACGGCGGCCGCGCCGGCGGACTTCCGGGCCGCCCTGGCCGCCGCGCTCGCCTCCGAGGACTGCGACGCGGTCGTGGTCACGGCCATTCCCTGGGTCAGCGAACACGCCCTGGCCGACGACCTGGCCGACGCGCTGCGGGAGGCGGTGGCCGAGGTCCCGGGCAAGCCCGTGGCCGTGGTGCACGTCGAGCTCGGCGAGCTCGTCGAAGCCCTGTCCGCCACGCGGGGCCCTTCCCCCACCCCGCCCCTTCCCGGAACCGGAACCGGAACCGGAACCGGAACCGGAACCAGGACCGGGACCCCGCCCCCGGCCCCGTACGTGCCCTACCCGACCGTGCCCCCGAACGCCGGGCGAGACGAATCGGGCGGGGCGGCGGAGAAGCCCCCCGCGGGGGACCGGATCCCCAGCTACCCCGCCGCCGAGCGGGCCGTACGGGCCCTCGCCGAAGCCGTCCGGTACGGGCAGTGGCGCCGCGGCCTCGCCGAGGGCGGACACGTCCCCGAGTTCGAGGACGTGGACGAGGCCGGGGCGGCCGCCCAGCTGGCCCGGCTGCTGGCCGACGTCGACGGCGCAGCCGTGCTGACCCTGACGGAGTGGGACGCCCGCGAGCTGCTCGCCCGGTACGGGATCGGCGTCCGGGCCGCCCTGCCCGCGCCCAGCGCCGACGCGGCGGTCCGCGCCGCCGGGATCATGGGCTACCCGGTGGCCCTCAAGACCACAGCCCCGCACCTGCGCCACCGCGCCGACCTGGGCGGCGTACGGCTCGACCTCGCGAACGAGACCGAGCTGAGGCGCTCCTACGAGGAGCTCACCGACGTGCTGGGCAAGCCGGCCGAGCTGCAGCCCGTGGTCCAGGCCATGGTGCCGCGCGGGGTCGACACCGTCGTCCGCTCCGTCATCGACCCGGCCGCCGGCGCCGTCCTCTCCTTCGGGCTCGCCGGCGTCGCCTCCGAGCTGCTCGGCGACACCGCCCACCGGCTGGTTCCGGCCACCGACCGGGACGCCGCAGGACTGATCCGCTCGATCCGGGCCGCACCCCTCCTCTTCGGCTGGCGCGGCAGTGACCCCGTGGACACCCCGGCCCTGGAGGAACTGCTCCTGCGGCTGTCGCGCCTGGTGGACGACCACCCCGAGGTGATCGGGGTCTCCCTGGAGCCCGTCGTGGTCGCCGCCGAGGGCCTCTCGGTGCTCAGCGCCACCGTCCGCGTCGCGCACCCGCCCGCCCGCGGCGACCTCGGCCCGCGGACCCTCCCCAGTTACTGAGCGAGTACGACGCGGCCTGGGGGCCCCGTACGGGCCTTAGGATGGACCTCATGGCGAAATCCGGTACGACGACCCAGGGGCTGCGCACGGCGATCGAGCGCAGCGGCTACTACCCGGCCCTCGTGGCCGAGGCCGTGGAGGCCGCGGTGGGCGGCGAGCCGATCTCGTCGTACCTGGTCCACCAGGAGACGACCTTCGACTCCAACGAGGTGCGCCGCCACGTCACCGTGCTGGTCCTGACCGGCAACCGCTTCATCGTCAGCCACACCGACGAGCAGGCCGCCGACGCCGGGTCCCCGTCCCCGTACGCGACCACCTCCACCGAGTCGGTCAAGCTGTCCAGCATCTCCTCCGTGGTGCTGAGCCGTGTCGTCGCCAACCCGGAGTCCTACACCCCGGGCACCCTGCCCCGCGAGGTCGTCCTGACCATCGGCTGGGGCGCGGTCTCGCGGATCGACCTGGAGCCGGCCGCCTGCGGCGACCCGAACTGCGACTCCGACCACGGATACACCGGCAATTCCACCGCGGACGACCTCAGCCTGCGGGTCAGCGAGGCCGGCGACGGCCCCGAGGCGGTGCGCCAGACCCTGGTCTTCGCGCAGGCACTCTCCGAAGCCACCGCAGCGACGTCGACCTCCCCCTCCGCCCGCTGATGGCGTACTCCGCGGCGCAGAACTGGCCCGAGCCGGAGCTGCTGGACCTGGCCGGTGCCCCCGTCCCGGAGTACGGCACCGGGTCGCTCGCCGACCTGCTGCCCACGCTCGCGGCCGGCCAGGGCGTCCCCGGTTTCACCGCCGCCATAGCCGAGCTGACCCCGGCCGACCGGAACTGCGTGTTCCTGGTCGACGGCATGGGCTGGGAGCAGATCAAGGCCCACCCCGACGAGGCCCCGTACCTCACCTCCCTCCTCGGCAGCTCGCGCGGCGGCACCGGCCACCCGATCACCGCGGGCTTCCCGGCGACCACCGCCACCTCGCTGGCCTCCGTCGGCACCGGCCTGCCGCCCGCACGGCACGGCCTGCCCGGCTACGCCGTGCGTAATCCGGCCACCGGCGAACTGATGAACCAGCTCCGCTGGCACCCGTGGACCTCGCCGAAGCCCTGGCAGCCGTACCCGACGGTCTTCCAGCTGGCCGACAAGGCCGGTGTCGCGACCGCCCAGGTGTCCTCGCCCGCCTTCCAGACGACCCCGCTCACCAAGGTCGCGCTGAGCGGCGGCACCTTCCACGGCCGGATGACCGGCGAGGAGCGGATGGACCTCGCGGCGATCCAGCTCGCGGCCGGTGACCGCTCGCTCGTGTACACGTACTTCAGCGAGCTCGACGGAGCCGGCCACCGCCACGGCGTGGACTCCGACGCCTGGCGCGGCCAGCTGATGCTGGTCGACCGGCTCGTGCAGCGGCTCGCCGAGCAGCTGCCGCCGCGCACCGCGCTGTACGTGACCGCGGACCACGGCATGGTCGACGTCCCGTTCGACGAGGACTCCCGGTTCGACTTCGACGAGGACTGGGAGCTGAGCGCCGGCGTGGCCCTGCTGGGCGGCGAGGGCCGGGCCCGGCACGTGTACGCGGTGCCGGGCGCGCAGAACGACGTACTGACCGTGTGGCGCGAGGTCCTCGGCGACCGGTTCTGGGTCGCGAGCCGCGAAGAGGCGCTGGACCTGGGGTGGTTCGGCGCGCCGGGGGAGTGCGACGAGCGCGTGCTCGGACGCATCGGCGACGTGGTCGCCGCCGCCCAGGCCGACGTCGCGATCACCGCTTCGCGCAACGAGCCGAACGAGTCCGCGCTCGTCGGCATGCACGGCTCCATGACCGCGGCGGAGCAGCTGGTCCCGCTGCTCGAAATCCGTTCCTGACCCCTCTTCCCGTCCCGCACTCCGACCACGGCCCGAAAGGTCCCGTACTTCCCATGCCCGAGCTGGTGTTCTTCTCCGGAACGATGGACTGCGGAAAGAGCACCAACTCGCTGGGGAGTCCGCCATCTCACGTAGGGGCCGTCGACCACCGCTGCCCCACGGTCTGCCCGCCCCGAAAGGTCACCCTCCTCTGATGTCCGAATTGGTATTTTTCTCCGGCACCATGGATTGCGGGAAGAGTACTTTGGCGCTCCAGATCGGACACAACCGTTCGGCCCGCGGGCTCCAGGGCGTGATCTTCACCCGCGACGACCGCGCGGGCGAGGGCAAGCTGTCCTCCCGCCTCGGCCTGGTGACGGAGGCCGTCGAGGCGACCGAGGGCATGGACCTGTACGCGTACCTCGTGGACCAACTGTCCAAAGGCGGCAGGGCCGACTACGTGATCGTGGACGAGGCCCAGTTCCTTGCCCCCGAGCAGATCGACCAGCTGGCCCGCATCGTGGACGACCTCGGCATGGACGTGTTCGCCTTCGGCATCACGACGGACTTCCGCACCAAGCTCTTCCCGGGCTCGCAGCGCCTCATCGAGCTGGCCGACCGCCTCGAACAGCTGCAGGTCGAGGCCCTGTGCTGGTGTGGCGCCCGCGCCACCCACAACGCCCGCACGATAGGCGGTGAGATGGTCGTCGAGGGCGCTCAGGTCGTCGTCGGCGATGTGAACCGCCCGGCGGAGGAGATCGGCTACGAGGTGCTCTGCCGCCGCCACCACCGCAAGCGCACGACCTCGGCCGCGGCCCACGCGGGCGCCCTCTCCCCGGACGTCCTCCCGGTCAACCACACCTGACGGGCGTATCTGCCGGCCTCGCTTCCGTGGCCGCTTCACGGATGACGATTTCCTTCTGCCCAGTCACCACATTCAGTGTCGGGTCTGGTCCGTTCGTGCGATTGCGGCGCTTCAAGGTGGGGGCGGTGAAGTCTCTTCGTCCTGGGGATCGTGATGCTTCTTCGCCTTGCTCGTCGCTGTCAGCGGTTGGCTGCCAGGAGGGCGTGGGCGTGGCGGATGAGTGCCTGGCGTACCTCCTCCGGGGACAGCACCGTGAGAGGTGTGGCCAGGCTGATGAGGTAGTCGGCGAGACAGTCGGTGCTGTTGCCGCCGATCTCGACCATGGTGGCTTCGGGGCCGTCAGGGCTGTGTGTGCCGATGGTGGGTGGGACTTTTTGCAGGGCGCGGTCCAGGGGGAGCGGGAGGCGGATCGTCGTGTACACGGGGTAGACGACGCTCGCGATCCCCCAGGAGACCAGTGCTGCGGCGTCGGGCGGATCGGTCAGGTCGACTGGTTCGGTCGTGGGGCGTACGTTCACCACCCGGTCGGCGCGGAATGTACGCCATTCCTGTTTGGTGACGTCCCGGGCGACCAGGTACCAGCGCAGGCCGGTGTGGACCAGGCGGTATGGGTCTACGGCTCGCACGGAGGCCTGGCCGGCGTGGTTCCGGTAGGAGAGGGTGGTGCGGAGTGCGCCGTGGCAGGCTCGCGCCAGTTCCAGCAGCAGAAGCGTGTCGATCTGCGGTTCGCCGGAGCGGGGAGTGTGTTCGAGTGCCCCGTCCAGTGTGCTCAGCTGGTCCGCGAGGTGTGCGGGCAGGCTCTGGCGGAGCTTGAGCAGCGCGGAGAGGGCGGCTTGCCCGGTGCCGAGGACTCCGTTGAGCGCGGCTTCGCGCAGGGCGACAGCGACGGCCAGGGCCTCCTCGTCGTCCAGGACCAGCGGCGGCATCCGGGCACCGGGGCTGAGCCGGTAGCCGCCCCAGGGGCCGGGAGCGGATTCGACTCCGTAGCCCAGGTCCCGTAGCCGGGCGATGTCCCGGCGGACTGTGCGGTCGGTGACCGCCATGCGCTCGGCCAGTTCACGGCAGGTCCATTCGGGGCGCACGGACAGCAGCGAAACCAAGCGCAGCAGACGGGAGGAGGTCCTGATCACAGTCACCCAGTGTCCCGTATGACCAGGACAGGCCCTGTCAGGGTCATGGCCTACGGTCCGTCCCATGAGCAACCCGGAGATCCGTCTGCTTTCCTTCGACTTCGACTGTCCTGACCCGGCTGAGCTGGCCCGCTTCTACGGCGATGCCCTGGACCTGCCCCTGCTGTACCGCAGTGACGGCTTTGTCCTGCTGGGGCGGGAGGGAGCCCCTGGGCTCGGCTTCGTCCGCCAGGCCGGGTTCCAGCCTCCGGCCTGGCCTGATCCCACCCACAGTAAGCAGGCCCACCTCGAACTGGGCGTCGACGACCTGGACGCCGCGCAGGAGCGGATGCTCGCACTGGGTGCCGTCCTGCCTTCCTTCCAGCCGCGGCCCGACGTGTGGCGGGTGCTCCTGGACCCGGCGGGTCATCCCTTCTGCCTGTCGACGCACGGAATCTGAGCCCGTCCCGCACCGTCTTCGGCTCTCAGCGTGCTGGTGGAGAACGGTGGCGTTGTCGGCGGCTACGGCTAGCGTGCATCCCTGAACGGGTTCGAGGGTGGGAGGGCGTTCATGGGAGCCAAGACGGGGCAGTCGGCGTACACGGGCGGGAAGGTTCCGGCCGCCGCCCTGCGAGAGGTGAGGGAAGTCGGTGGCGCAGGAAAGTTACTGACGGCGATCTACCTGAACGCAGGATCCGGAGGGCAGATCGTAGGCTTGAACAGGGCGGGATTCACTGCCGTCGAGGCAGTGGAGGCGGACAGGTACTGCGCGGACACACTCGCGGCGAATCTCCCGGGGTGTCGTATCGTGCCGGATTCGCTCGCGCGGTACGTGCCAAGTGACATGGATCGTGGTGCGCTGGACGTTCTGTACGGTAGGGCGAACCGCCCTGGGTCAGCTACGGAACGGGACGACGTTCCGGCGATACTCGCCGCAGTCGAGGCGTTCATGCCCAGAGCATTCGTCTTGGAATCCCCGCACACCATTTTCCGCGATGCGATGCAGCAGTACCGAGAGTTCGTCTGTGAGCAACTGGCCCACGCGGGGTACACCGTCCGAACCTGGTCACGCTTCGACGCGCGGACGTATGGGGGCCCGAGCCCGTGGAACGCAGCCATCCTGGTGGCGCTGCGCCAGGACTGTGATCGCCCCTTCGACCTCTCGACGCCGGAGCCTCCTCAGTCACTTTCGCTGCGGGATCTTCTTGAGGAGAGCATGCGTGGTCGGTTCGATGGGTTCGGTCAAGACCCGCGTGCCGATGCCGCGTACGCGCGCTGGGCGGCGCTTGCGTCAGCTCAGACCGTTCCACAGCTGATCGATTTGGCGGGTGTTGACGAGGAATCCGTAGAGGTATTGCACCCGAACGGAATCCTTGCGTGGCGCGAACGCGGCATCGACGCCAGTCGTGTCTTCTTGGACGATGCCAGTAGCCCGGAGCGCAGCCTGCTTGGTCCTTGGGGGCCCTGCTTGACTGTGAGCCAGGCGTCGTTCGTAAGGGGGTTCCCTCCCGACTGGGTTTTCCGTGGGCCTACGTCCGAGGGGTATCGGCAGGTCGTTGAGGCCACATCGCCGGTCCTTCTGAGGGAGGTTGGCCGTGCTCTGGCGCAGGCGCTGCAGTGGGTGGACCATGAGTCGCAACCGCCCGCCCCGCCCGAAGCGAATCCGCTTGCCGAGGTCGACGCCCTCAGCCCGGATGCTTTTGAGTACTTCGTGGCGGACCTCTTGCATCGCGATGGATACCGAATCGAAAAGGCGGGGGGTGGGGCGGGGGACGGCGGCATAGACGTCCACGCCTACGACTCGTGGGGCTACCCGCTGGTTGTTCAGTGCAAGCACACTGAGGGCGGCGAGCGACGTGTGGGGGCAAGCGTGGTTCGCGACCTGTTCGGCGCCGCTTCGGCCATGCGACCACTTCCGCGAGCGCTGGTCGTCACCAACGGCTCTTTCACCACGCCGTGCAGGCTCTGGGCGATCACCGAGGACCGCATCCGTCTCATAGACCGCGAGCAGCTCAAGCGTTGGGCGACCGACGGTCTGCCTTTGCACGAGGTCATGCATCCGAACGGGTGATGCACCCTCCGTTGGTCTCGCCCTCTTCTTCTGGAGGCCGATCCGGCCGTGCCTCATCGTCGCCGGCCTGTGGCAGCTCCGGCAGGTACTTCCCTTCCAGCGGGAGGCGAGGAGTCGTGAGGAGCAGGCGCGGCTCAGCCAACGTGGTGGATGCCCCAGCAAGAGGACGCTGGCGCTCCAGGTCGCGCACAACCGCGACGCGCGGGGGCTCCAGGGCGTGATCTTCACCCGTGACGACCGGGCGGGCGAGGGCAAGCTGTCCTCCCGCCTCGGCCTGGTGACGGAGGCGATCGAGGCGCCGGAGGGCATGGACCTGTACGCCTACCTGGTCGCGCAGTTGTCCAAGGGAGGCAGGGCGGACTATGTGATCGTGGACGAGGCGCAGTTCCTCGCCCCCGGGCAGATCGACCAGCTGGCCCGGATCGTGGACGACCTCGGGCTGGACGTCTTCGCCTTCGGGATCGCCACGGACTTCCGCACCAAGCTCTTCCCGGGCTCGCAGCGCCTGATCGAGCTGGCGGACCGGCTCGAACAGCTGCAGGTCGAGGCCCTGTGCTGGTGTGGCGCCCGCGCCACCCACAACGCCCGTACGGTGGGCGGGGCGATGGTGGTCGAGGGCGCTCAGGTCGTCGTCGGCGATGTGAACCGCCCGGCGGGCGAGATCGGCTACGAGGTGCTCTGCCGCCGCCACCACCGCCGTCGCACGACCTCGGCCGCGGCCCACGCGGGCGCCCTCTCCCCGGACGTCCTCCCGGTCAACCACACCTGACCGCCTGGTCGCGGCGGCGCGCCCGGCACCAACCCGAACGGTGGCTGAGGATGACGGACGAACGGTGCCGGAGCGCGCCAGCGCCGGCCCCGCGGCTGGCGAAGGCCGGGCTGGAGGTGTTGGCCCACGGCGTCGAGGGGCTGCCCTCGTACGCGCGGGCCTTCAAGGCCGTCGTCAACGTCGAGGTGGCCCCGCGGGCCACCGTGGCGCGTACGGCTCCGGGGGCGCTGCAGGAGGCCGACCGGCTGTGGCTGGAGCACGCGCGGACCGCTGCCGTCATCGATGACGAGGGCTGCTTCCTGGTCCGGGGGGCCGACCGCGACTGGGTCCGGGTGCGCCGCACCGCGCACACCGCGCTCTGCGCCGCCCTTTTACCCGGGGCCGGCTCCATGGTCATCGCGATGTCCCCGGACGGCCGACGGCTGTGCGCCCTCACCGAGGAGGACGACGACTACTGGTTCGTCGTCCACCATTTCGAGGACCGTCCCATGTGACCCGGGCGGTCCGCCACGGACCGCGCCGGGTCCTCCTCCGCGCTCCCGCTTACCGGCCGCCCCTCCGCGGTCATTTCCGGCACAGGGCGGTGTCGAGGAGGGCGTCCGCGTGGGCGAGGGACTCGGGGGGTGCCATGTTGCCGGTGACGACGACGGTGGCGGCGCGGCCGTCATCGGTGGCGCCGGGGACGGAGTGGTAGCCGGGGGTGTCGCCGCCGTGGCCCCACATCAGGCCGCCGCAGCTCAGCGGGGTGCTGGACACACCGAGCCCGTACCGGGTGCCGGGCCGCCAGCCCGGGCTCTCGGCCTTGACGGTGGTACGCATCTCCGCCAGCTGTGCGGGAGCCAGGAGCCGGCCGCCGATCAACGCGGAGAAGAAGCGGTTCAGGTCCCCGGGAGTGGAGATCAGCTGCCCGGCGGACCAGCCCCAGGAGGGGTCGATCTCCGTGATGTCCTCCCAGAGCGCTCCGGGCTCCGCCGCGTGGTAGCCCCGCGGGTGGGCCTCGCGGATGCCCTGCTCGCCCACGCCCGGGAAATAGGTGCGGCGCAGTCCGGCGCGGTCGATGACCCGCTCGGTGATCTGCTCGGCCAGCGGCCGGCCGGTGACCTTCTCGATGAGCAGACCTGCGACGACGTAGTTGGTGTTGCTGTACGCCCAGCCGGTTCCGGGGGCGAACTGCGCCTCGTGGGCCAGCCCGATGTCGAGCAGCTCGCGCGGCTGGCGATAGGTGTGGCGTTCCTCGCCGAGCACGGACTCCAGTATGTGGTCGGTGTAGTTGGGCAGTCCGCTGGTGTGCTGGAGCAGCTGGCGGACCGTGATGGCGCGGCCGTCGATGCCCTTGCCCCGCAGCAGGTTCGGCAGGTATTGCTCCACGGGGGCGTCGAGCACCACCCTGCCCTCGCCGACCAGTTGCAGCACGACCGTGGCGGTGAAGGTCTTGGTGTTGCTGCCCGCCCGCACCCGGCCGTCGACCGGGACCTTCGCCCGGGTCTTCAAGTCCGCGACGCCTGCCGTGTAGTTGGCGGCGCGGCCGGCACGGTCGACGGTGGCGGCCAGCGCCGCGGGAAACCCGTCGTCGGCCACCAGCCTTTCCAGCCCCTTGCGTACGGCATCCCGCGGACCGTGGGACTCCGCCGCGGCCGAGGGCAGGGCGGCGGCCACGGTCAGGGCGGCGGCCGCCACGGCCACCGCCGCGACGACGGCCCGCCGCCGCCCGGACGAGGACGAGGCGTGCACGGACCGGGCTCGGAGAGGACGAAGGTCGGCCATGGGTGGCGCTCCTTGTGTCGGAGAGGTCGAGGGCGGAGGAACGCACGGCGTCGTGCACCGCAGGTGCGGTGCACCGTGTGTCCCTCCGCATGCCCCGACACTAGGAAGCGGGCCCGGTCCGTGGCGTCGCCCGTGGGCACGAGGACCCGGGTACTCCCCGCGCCCCCGACCAGTACCCCGGTCCCGCTAGGCCCGTGAGTGGACGAGGGTGAAGACCGCGCCCTCCGGGTCCGCGACCGTGGCCTGGCGGCCGCGCATGCCCTCGCGGGGCGGTTCGACGACCCGTCCGCCGAGTTCGGCGACCCGGGCCGTGGCCGCGTCGGTGTCCGCCACCTCGAAGTACGCCATCCAGTGCGGGCCGCGGTCGTGCGGCAGCGAGCGGCCCACGCCGTGCACCGCGGCCACGGGCCGGCCCTCCAGGTTGAGGGTCAGGTAGTCGAAGTCGTCGGAGGCCGTGCTGTGCGCCAGCGCCTCGTGGCCGAAGACGTGCTCGTAGAACTTCCCGACCGTCGAGGTGTCCTGGGTGACCAGCTCGTTCCAGACGGGGGTGCCGGGCCCGCCGGGCAGCCGGGTGCCCATGCGGCTCTGGGCCTGCCACAGCCCGAAGATCGCGCCGAGCGGGTCGGAGCAGATCGCCACCCGCCCCGCGATGCCCGCGTCCAGTGGGCCCACCGCGACCGTGCCGCCGCACGAACGCACCGATTCGGCGGTCGCGTCGGCGTCGTCCGTGGCGAGGTACGTCGTCCAGGCCACCGGAAGATGCCGGTCCGGAGGCATCTCGCCGATCCCGGCCACCTCCTCGCCGTCCAGCACGGCGCGCACGTACGGGCCCAGCTGCTCGGGTCCCGGTACGTACTCCCAGCCGAACAGATCGGCGTAGAAGTCCTCGGTGGTCCCGAGTCCGTGCACCATGAGGCTCACCCAGCACGGGGTACCGGGCGTGCGCCGCGTCGCTTCCGCTGCCTCGGTCATGTCAGCCGTCTCCTCCGTCGTGCCGCTTACCGGTGCTGATGCTTCCACTCCGGAGGACTCGGCGCGCCCCGACCGCGCCGCATCGCGGGGTCCTGGCGCCGAGTTGACCGGATCGGTGCGGCCCGCCGATGACGGGCCTGTTACGCCTGTTCCGGGTGGGGAGGAAGATGGCCGGCATGACTGCGAAACATGCGATCCTCTCCGCCGCCGAACTGAGGAACGAGCTGGCGGGTTCCCGGCCGCCGGTGCTGCTGGACGTCCGCTGGCAGCTCGGCGGCCCCGACCAGCGGCCCGCCTACGAGGAAGGACACCTGGCCGGCGCGGTGTACGTCGACCTCGACCGCGAACTGGCAGGTCCGCCGGGGGCGGGCGGCCGCCACCCGCTGCCGGACCCGGAGGCCTTCGGGGCGGTGATGCGTCGGGCCGGCGTCTCGGCGCACGCGCCCGTCGTTGTGTACGACGGCGGCCAGGGCTGGGCGGCCGCCCGGGCGTGGTGGCTGCTGCGCTGGACGGGTCACCCGAACGTGCGGGTCCTGGACGGCGGACTGGCCGCGTGGACGGCGGCAGGGGGTGGGGTGACGGCCGACCGGGTGACTCCCGAGGAGGGCGATTTCAAGCCAGCTCCGGGGGTGGTCGGGCTGCTGGACGCGGACGCGGCGGCCGTACGGGCGCGCGAAGGGGTACTCCTCGACGCCCGGGCGGGGGAGCGGTACCGCGGCGAGGTCGAGCCGATCGACCCGGTCGCGGGACACATCCCGGGCGCGCTGTCGGCACCGACCACGGAGAACGTGGGACCGGACGGGCGTTTCCTGCCCGCGCACGCACTGCGCGCCCGGTTCGAGGGGCTCGGCGCGTCCGAGGGCGGCCCGGTGGGCGTGTACTGCGGCTCGGGGGTCTCCGGAGCCCATGAGGTCCTCGCCCTGGAGGTGGCAGGCATCGCGTCCGACCTCTACGCGGGCAGCTGGTCGGAGTGGTCCTCGGACCCGGCCCGGCCGGTGGCCACGGGCCCGGACCCCCAGTAGGCGTGGCGGGGCCGGGTGGGTGTATCGGGGCGATCCCCGCAGGGCGCCGGACGCCATGCCGCCCGGCCCTCCGGCCCGTCGTCGCGTTCGGCGTCCGAGGAGACGCGCCGGCGCGTGTCCGGCACCGGTGCAACCGGCGCGCTCACCGGTCCCGCCGTACCGTTCAGCCCGCCGCTCCAGGCGTCGGCAGCGCTACTCCTGCTTCTTGCGGCGGGTGCCGAAGACGATCTCGTCCCAGCTCGGCACGGCGGCGCGCCGCCCGGGGCGGACCCCGTCGGCCTCGGCCTGGCGGTCGGTGGTGCCCGTCAGGCGGTCGCGGTGGCCCGCCACCGTGCGGGGCATCAGGACGTCGGCGTACGCGGAGCCCGCGCCCGCCGAGGCGGCCGGTGCCGGCGGCTCCTCGGCCTCCGGTTCCGTCGCCGGGGTCTCGGTGCGGTCGGGGACCACCATGTCGCCGCGGAAGCTCGGGACCGCCTCCAGCAGGCTGGTCAGGGTGTCCCGCTCCTCCTCCGGGTCCGGCGCGGGCGCCGGCCTGCTGTCCGGCCGCTCCAGCTGCCGGTCCAGGGCACGGTCCAGCGGCCGGTCGCGCGGCAGCCGCGCGATCCTCGGTACGAAGGGGAAGCTCGGCTCCGGCGTCGCCGGCAGGTCGTCCGACTCGCCGATCAGCGAGCGGGCCTCGTCGTCCACGGCCACGACCAGCCGGCGCGGAGGGTCGTACGTCCAGCTCGCCGAGTGCGGCTCACCGGCCACCAGGTAGACGAGCAGGACCTCCCAGGTGCCGTCGTCGCGGCGCCAGGAGTCCCACTGGACGGACTCCTTGTCGGCCCCGCGCAGGCTCAGCCGCTCCTGCACGGCCTCGCCGAGCTGCGGCCCGGTGTTCTCGCCGGGACGGCGCACGGGGGTCTTGCGGGCCCGCTCGGCCATGAACGCGCGCTCGGCGAGCACGGGGCCCTCGAAGCGGCGTACGCGGTCGACGGGGATGCCCGCGAGTTGAGCGACCTCCTCCGCGGAGGCACCGGCCCGTATGCGGGCCTGGATGTCGCGGGGGCGGAGGTGGCTCTCCACCTCGATCTCGATCTGGTTCAGGCGCGCACGGTCGTTGCGGACGGCAGCCCGCAGCCGCTCGTCGATCGGAAGCGTGTACTCCGTGCTGTCCCCAGCCTTGAGCACCAGTCGTGTGCCGTCATTTGAGACGGCCACGACACGCAGTTCGGGCATGGGGACCTCCCGGGTGGTGCCTGCCGACGTCACGTGCGTCGCTGCTTCCGCTAGTCGAGTGTGGCCTGCCCGGGTGCAGCCTGCCACAACCTTGCCGAGTTAAACCGGCGTGTCGGGCATGCGCCCTTGATCGCCGTTATGGCACGGTTACCTGTTGGGCACACACAGTGACCGAACGGTTACTGTGCGCAGCAGGAGCCCGTGCAATACCGCGGCATCACCGGTCTTGAGTGCCGTTTTCCATCAGCCGGCCCCCTCTCCCGAGTCCGGACATCCGAAAGGAAGGACGGCCCCAGGGCTCGCCACAGTACTCCATTCGGGCCACCTGGGTGGACCGCCGCGCCGCCGAACTTCTCCCGGACGGCGGGAGTTGGGCTGCCCTCCATCGGGTCCCACCTGCACCCGACGTCCGATTTCGGGTGTCTTGCTTCACAGAATCGCCAGAAACGGAACTCTCCGCTTCGCTCAGCTGTCAGTAACTGCTGGAAGAGGAGAAGCGTGAGAGGCGGGACACACACGGGATGCCGACGGGTCAGAAGACGACGCAGGACACCGGGAACCAACCGGAGGAGAAGAAGCTCGACCTGAGTGCGGCGCAGGTCGCCGGCTCCTCCCTCGCCACCGTCGCGGCGGCCCTGCTCGCCTCGAAGATGGGCGTCTACGGGACCATCCTCGGGGCCGGTGTGGTCAGCGTCGTCGCCACCGCCGGCGGCCCCGTCATCCAGCACTTCTTCCGGCGTGCCGGCGACCAGCTGCGCGCGAGCGCCCGGCCCGGCGACCGTCAGGTGCCGCTGCCCCGCGAGGAGCGGGAGCCGGCCGACGTCATGACGGCACCGCACGCGGCGGCGCCCGCCGGAGAGTTCGGCGAGGAGTTCGGCGAGGCCACCGTGCACGGCACCCGGGTACGGGGCTGGAAGCGCACCGCGGTGGCCTCCGGAGCGGCGTTCGTCCTCGCCATCGGCGGCCTCGGCACCTACGAGGCGATGGCCGGCACCTCCGTCAGCAGCGACGGCGGCACGCTCTTCTCCGGCGGCACCCGCACGGCGGGCCAGGACCGGCCGTCGGCGCCCCGGGACGAGCCGGCGGGCGGCGGGAAGGGCGGGAGGGCCCCCGGGTCCGGGACCTCCCCGGGCTCCCCCCGGCCGCCCGGCGGTCCGAGCCCGGGCACGGGCCGGGGTCCGAGCCCCGACCCGAGCTCCTCAGGCTCCGGGGAGCAGACGCCCGGCCCCTCCCCGTCGAAGCGGACGCCGACGCCGACCCCCGCTCCGCCGACCCCGCCGCCGAGCGCTGACCCGTCGACACCGGCGGCGCGGCAGAGCACCCCCTGACCCCACGTGACGTCGGCCGGGACCTCAGGCGCCCAGGACCCGCCGCAGGTAGTCGTTGCCGAAGACCCGGTCCGGGTCGAGCCGGTCCCGCAGCGCGGTGAACTCGCCGAAGCGCGGATAGACCTGCGCGAAGTACTCCGCGTCCCGCGTGTGCACCTTGCCCCAGTGCGGCCGCCCGCCGTGCGCGGTGAAGATGCGCTCGGCCGCGGTGAAGTAGGCCTGGTAGGGCGTGCCCTTGTACATGTGCACCGCGATGTACGCCGTCTCGCGCCCCGAGGCCGTCGACAGCGCGATGTCGTCCGCCGGAGCCGTGCGCACCTCCACCGGGAAGCTGATCCGAAGCCGCGAGCGGTCGACCATCGCGCGCAGCTCCCGCAGCGCCTCGACCACCTGCTCGCGCGGGAGGGCGTACTCCATCTCGACGAACCGCACCCGGCGCGGGCTGGTGAACACCTTGTACGGGATGTCCGTGTACGTACGCGCCGACAGGGCGCGGCTGGCCACGCGGGCGATGGAGGGGATGGTGGCGGGGACCGCGCGGCCCACCGAGTTCACCACCTGGAAGAGGCCGTTGGAGAGCAGCTCGTCCTCGACCCAGGCGCTCACCGGTCCGGGCGGGGCGGCGGGGCCCTGGCTGCGGTTGTTCCGCTTGGTGTTGCAGTTGCCGGTGTGCGGGAACCAGTAGAACTCGAAGTGCTCGTTCTCCGCGAAGTGCTCCTCGAACTCGGCCGTCACCCGGTCGAAGCCCATGGGCTCCTCACGGGCGGTCAGGAAGAAGAGCGGCTCCACGGCGAAGGTGATCGCGGTGACGATGCCGAGCGCGCCGATGCCGATCCGGGCGGCCGCGAGGACCGCGCGCTCCTCGTCGGTCCCGTTCTCCGAGCACGTCAGCAGGCGGCCGTCGGCGGTGACCAGTTCCAGGCCGCGGATCTGGGCGGCGATGGAGGCCGAGTCGCGGCCGGTGCCGTGGGTGCCCGTGCTGGTCGCGCCGGAGACCGTCTGCTCCATGATGTCGCCCATGTTGGTCAGCGACAGGCCCTCCCGGGCCAGGGCCCGGTTCAGGTCCTTGAGGACCGTGCCCGCCTCCACCGTGACGGTGCCGGCGGCCCGGTCGATGGCCCGGATCCCGGCCAGGGCCTGGGGGCGTACCAGCACCCCGTCGGTCGCGGCGGCCGCGGTGAAGGAGTGGCCGGTGCCGACCGCCTTCACCCGCAGCCCCTCTTCGGCGGCCCGGCGGACCGTCTCCTGGAGCTCGCCGACCGAGGCCGGCGTCACCACGCGGACGGGCGTGGCGGTGACGGTCCCTGCCCAGTTATGCCACGTGGTGGTCGGCCTGCTGTTCCCTGCTGTCCCCGCTGTCGCCGTCGCCATCGCTAGAGGGCTCCTCCCCTTGCGCCGGCCTCGTCAGCCGGCGGTATCCCGCGAACGCCACCGCCGCCGCGGCCACCCCCGCCGAGATGGAGACGACGTACCCGGTCCGCGCGCCGGCCGCGTCCACGACCCAGCCGGTCACGGAGGACCCGAGCGCGATGCCGACCGCGAGGCCGGTGCTGATCCAGGTCATGCCCTCGGTCAGCTTCGCGTGTGGTACGTGCGCCTCGATCAGGGCCATCGTGGTGATCATCGTGGGAGCGATGGCGAGGCCCGAGACGAAGAGCGCCACGGCCAGAATCGGAAGGTTCCCGGCCAGTAGGAGGGGGATCATAGTCACGGCCATCGCACATACGCCCAGTACCCAACGGCGTTCTGTCCGGCCCTTGAGATGCAGAAGGCCGAACACGATGCCGGCCAGACAGGAACCGAGTGCCCAGACGGCCAGGATGAAGCTCGCCGAGGACTTGCTGCCCTGCTCCTCCGCGAAGGCCAGGGTGGCCACGTCGATGGAGCCGAAGATCGCGCCGGTCGCCACGAACGTGGCGGTCAGCACCTGCAGGCCCGGCGAACGCAGGGCCGAGGTGCGTTCCACGCTCTTGTCGCGCGGGTGAGGCGCGGGCTCGGTGGAGCTCTGGGCGGTGAGCAGCCACACGCCGACCATCAGGCAGACGGCGGCGATCAGCGGCCCTGCCTCCGGAAACCAGGTGGTGGACAGTCCGATGGCGAGGATCGGGCCGAAGATGAAGCAGACCTCGTCCACCACCGACTCGAAGGAGTACGCGGTGTGCAGCTCGCGCGGGGAGTCCCGGTAGATGACGGTCCAGCGGGCACGGACCATCGAGCCGACGCTGGGCACGCAGCCGGCGATCGCGGCGCAGACGAAGAGCGTCCAGTCCGGCAGGCCGTTCGCGGCCGCCAGCAGCAGTCCGGTGACCGCTGCCACGGAGATGAGGGTCGCGGGGCGCAGGACGCGGCGCTGGCCGTACTGGTCCACGAGCCGGGAGACCTGGGGTCCGACGACCGCGGCGGCGAGCGCCAGCGTGCCGGTGAGCGCGCTGGCCATGGCGTAGCGACCGGTGATCTCGGAGATCATCGTGAGGATGCCCACGCCGACCATGGAGATCGGCAGCCGGCCTATGAGGCCGGCGGCGCTGAACCCTTTGGTGCCGGGGGCCGCGAATATGGCGCGATAGGGACTGGGCAAGGGCCCTCCGTAAGGGACGTCGTGGGCCCATACAGGTTACGACCGCTTACAGGGCACCCGCACGGGGAAGGTTCCGGATTCAGGAACTTAGGTTCACCTTACCCATGCTGCGGGGGTCGGTCGTGGCCGGGCCGCTTCTCTCCGCGGGACGCCGGGTGGCAGGATTCGATGCATGTCAGACCAGCTCCTCCCGCCCGCCGGCGGGTCCGCCGCCCCGTACGACGCCCTCCTGCTGCTCTCCTTCGGCGGTCCCGAAGGGCCCGACGACGTCGTGCCGTTCCTGGAGAACGTCACGCGCGGGCGCGGCATCCCGCGCGAGCGGCTCAAGGAGGTCGGACAGCACTACTTCGGCTTCGGCGGGGTCAGCCCGATCAACGGGCAGAACCGCGAGCTGCTGGACGCGCTGCGCAAGGACTTCGCCGGGCACGGGCTGGACCTGCCGGTCTACTGGGGCAACCGGAACTGGGCCCCGTACCTGACCGACGTGATGCGGGAGACGGCCGCCGACGGGCGCCGCCGGATCGCGGTGCTCGCGACCAGCGCGTACGCCTCGTACTCGGGCTGCCGCCAGTACCGCGAGAACCTCGCCGACGCCCTGGCCACCCTGGCCGAGGAGGGCGTGGAGCTGCCGCACGTCGACAAACTGCGGCATTACTTCAACCACCCCGGCTTCGTGGAGCCCATGATCGACGGGGTGGTAGCCTCGCTCGCCGCGCTGCCCGAGGAGGTGCGCACCGGCGCGCACCTCGCCTTCACCACCCACTCCATCCCGACCGCCGCGGCGGACACCTCCGGCCCGGTCGAGGACCACACCGAGGACGGCGAGGGCGGGGCGTACGTCAAGCAGCACCTCGACGTCGCCCGGGTGATCGCGGACGAGGTCGCCGTGCGGACCGGCGTCGCCCACTCCTGGCAGCTCGTCTACCAGTCCCGCAGCGGCGCCCCGCACATCCCGTGGCTGGAGCCGGACATCTGCGACCACCTGGAGGCCCTGCACGCCGAGGGCGCACCCGCCGTCGTGATGGTGCCCATCGGCTTCGTCTCCGACCACATGGAAGTCCTGTACGACCTGGACACCGAGGCCACGGCCAAGGCGGCCGAACTGGGTCTGCCCGTGGCGCGCTCCGCGACCGTCGGCGCCGATCCGCGGTTCGCCGCGGCCGTACGGGAACTGGTGCTGGAGCGTGCCGCCCGGGAACGCGGGGAGCGTGCCGCCGAGTGCTGGGTGGGCACCCAGGGGCAGAGTCATGACCTGTGTGCCGTGGGCTGCTGCCCGGCGCGCGGCCCCCGGCCGGCGGCCGCGGGCGTGGACAGTCCGTACGCCTAGGAAGAGGGACCGTGATCTCCGAAGAGCTGAAGGCCGAACTGCTGGACGTGGGCCTGGAGGCCGCCCGCCAGGCCGGGGCTCTGCTGCGCGACGGCCGGCCGGCCGATCTGGCGGTGGCGGCGACGAAGTCCAGCCCGATCGACGTGGTGACCGAGATGGACATCGCCGCGGAGAAGCTGATCACCGGCATCCTCGCCGAACGGCGGCCCGAGGACGGGCTGCTGGGCGAGGAGGGCGCGGACACCCCGGGGACGAGCGGGGTGCGCTGGGTCGTCGACCCGCTGGACGGCACCGTGAACTACCTCTACGGGCTCCCGAGCTGGGGCGTGTCCATCGCCGCCGAGTACGGGGGCGAGACCGTGGTGGGCGTCGTGGCGGCGCCGATGCGCGGGGAGACGTACCACGCGGTGCTCGGCGGCGGTGCCTGGCTGGGCACGGCGCGCCTCGCGTGCCGGCCGGCGGCGCCGCTGGACCAGGCACTGCTCGCGACGGGCTTCGCGTACGTCCAGACCCGGCGGGCCCGCCAGGCCGAGATCGCGGCCCGGATCATCCCGCTGGTGCGCGACATCCGGCGGGGCGGGTCGGCGGCACTGGACCTGTGCGACGTGGCCGCCGGCCGGCTGGACGGGTACTACGAGCGGGGGCTGAACCCCTGGGACCTGGCCGCCGGCGATCTGATCGCGCGGGAGGCGGGGGCCGTGACGGGCGGCCGGCCGGGGGAGCGGGCCTCGGGCGAGCTGGCCCTGGCCGCCACACCCGCCGTGTTCGCCTCCCTGCAGCCGCTGCTGGACGAGTCCGGGGCCTGGCACGACTGACCCCTCCCGCGCCGCCCCGCGCCCCCTCCGGTCGCCGGAAGCACGCGAACCCCGGCTGCCCGTGGGGGCGGCCGGGGTTCGCGAGGTAAGGGATCAGCCGGGGTTCGTGACGTGCGGGATCAGCAGGTCGGCCGGGGTCGGGTCGGGTCGGCGGGCCGGGGTCAGCAGGCGGGCACGGTGGCCGAGACGGGGACACCGTGCTCGGCGGCGAGCCGCTGGAGGTCTTCCAGCTCCGCCTGTTCCACTTCCGCGAGGAAGTCGTCGCCCGTCTCGCGGGCGTGCATGAGGTCCGACTGCGTGGACCTGATGCGCTGCAGGAGACCCGCGGTGAATGCGTCCATGATGGGTTCGCCCCCTCTTCGTGGGTCGGCGGCGGCACGTGGAAGTCCGCCGTCAGGGAGTGGATGGGGTGTGCTGTTCGTCCTCCCCGGCACCCTGGGCCCAGAAACCTCTCAAGGCGAGGGAATCCTCACTTCCGCCCCGTGAGCCCCTCCATGAGCCGTCTTACAGCCGGTTTACGGCCGAAACGTGCAGGATGGGCGACGCAATACACGTGTGCCCTTCTGGGCTCGGAGGAAGGAAACGACGTGCGCGTACTCGTCGTCGAGGACGAGCAGCTGCTCGCCGATGCGGTGGCCACCGGCCTGCGCCGGGAGGCCATGGCCGTGGACGTCGTGTACGACGGCGCCGCCGCCCTGGAGCGGGTCGGCGTGAACGACTACGACGTGGTCGTGCTCGACCGGGACCTCCCGCTCGTGCACGGCGACGACGTGTGCCGGAAGATCGTCGAGCTCGGCATGCCCACCCGCGTGCTCATGCTGACCGCCTCCGGCGACGTCAGCGACCGGGTGGAGGGCCTGGAGCTCGGCGCGGACGACTACCTGCCCAAGCCCTTCGCCTTCACCGAGCTGACCGCCCGCGTGCGGGCGCTCGGCCGGCGCACCACCGTCGCCCTGCCGCCCGTACTGGAGCGGGCCGGGATCAAGCTGGACCCGAACCGGCGCGAGGTGTTCCGCGAGGGCAAGGAGGTGCAGCTGGCCCCGAAGGAGTTCGCGGTGCTGGAGGTCCTCATGCGCAGCGAGGGGACCGTCGTCTCCGCCGAGCAGCTGCTGGAGAAGGCCTGGGACGAGAACACCGACCCGTTCACCAACGTCGTACGGGTGACCGTCATGACCCTGCGGCGCAAGCTCGGTGAGCCGCCGGTCATCGTCACCGTGCCCGGTTCCGGATACCGGATCTGACCCGCGTGGCAACCACCCCGGCGCCACCGGCGGCGCCACCGAAACCGACCTGGGACCCCGGCCAGCCCGAGGGTCCCTTCCCGTGGCTGCGGCCGACCATCCGGATACGCCTCACGCTGCTCTACGGCGGGATGTTCCTGATCGCGGGCATCCTGCTGCTGTCGATCATCTACCTGCTGGCGGCGCAGGCCCTGCGGCAGGGCAACGCCCTCCCGTTCACGATCGTCGGCGGCCAGGTCAGGGTCACCAGCAGTTCCTGCCCGGGCCTGGTGGGCGAACTGACGCCCGACCAGTTCAACGTCGCGACGGGCCAGTGCCTCCTCGAACAGCGCAGGCACGCCCTGGACGACCTGCTGAGCCGCTCGCTGATGGCCCTCCTGGGGCTGAGCATCATCGCCTTCGCCTTCGGCTACGCGATGGCCGGCCGGGTGCTCTCGCCGCTCGGCAAGATCACCCGGACCGCCCGCCGGGTGGTCGGCTCCGACCTGACCCGGCGGATCGAGCTGGACGGGCCGGACGACGAACTCAAGGAGCTCGCCGACACCTTCGACGAGATGCTCGACCGGCTGGAGCGGGCCTTCACGGCCCAGCAGCGGTTCGTGGCGAACGCCTCGCACGAGCTGCGGACTCCGCTCGCGATCAACCGGACCCTGCTGGAGGTCCACCTCTCCGATCCGGGGGCTCGGGTCGAGCTCCAGCAGCTCGGGAAGACCCTGCTCGCCACCAACGAGCGCAGCGAGCAGCTGGTCGAGGGCCTGCTGCTGCTGGCCCGCAGCGAGAACCAGATCGTCGAGCGCAAGCCCGTGGACCTGGCGGAGGTCGCCTCGCGCGCCGTCGACCAGGTGCGGGGCGAGGCCGAGGCGAAGGGTGTGGAGATCCGCGGCGAGCGCGCGCCGGCCGTCGTCCAGGGCAACGGCGTGCTGCTGGAGCGGATCGCCCTCAACCTGGTGCAGAACGCCGTCCGGTACAACGTGCCGGAGGACGGATGGGTGGAGGTCACCACCGAGGCCGAGCACGGTCAGGCGGTCCTCCTGGTATCGAACACGGGTCCCGTTGTTCCCGCGTACGAGGTGGACAACCTCTTCGAGCCGTTCAGGCGGCTGCGTACGGAGCGAACGGGCAGTGACAAGGGTGTCGGACTCGGTCTGTCGATCGCGCGCTCCGTGGCGCGCGCACACGGCGGAAGGATCCAGGCGGTGCCCCGGGAAGGCGGTGGCCTCGTGATGCGTGTCACTCTTCCTTTGTGAGCAGTACACCCCGTGTTCGCTGTTGGCTGAATGCTTGCCCTCTGAAAACAATTGCTCCTGTGTGATCGATCACAGTGGCGAGTGTCGGCGCATGTGCGTTCAGTGACTCCGGGGCGGCCGGAAAGCCCGGGAAGTCCGGGTTTCCGGCCCCCCGTATGGCGGGAAATACACGGGGTGGCGTTTGTGCAAGACGGCCCCCGGACCGTGTACGGTCCCGGTCGTCATCCCAGCCAATCGCCCCTTCAGGTGGGCGGCTGGGTGTCGATTGAGTAACAGACCTTGATGTGAGGCAAAATCTCCGCCTCAGGTCGGGCACAAGTCCGGCCTCTCGTGCGTTACGTGCGCTGAGACACCGCTAACACCCAGAGGGGGAGAGCGAACAATGGCAACGGACTACGACACCCCGCGCAAGACCGACGACGACGTCGACAACGACAGCATTGAAGAGCTGAAGGCCCGACGTAACGAGAAGTCGTCTTCGTCCGTGGACATGGACGAATTCGACTCGGCCGAGAGCCTGGAGCTTCCCGGTGCGGACCTCTCCAATGAGGAGCTGGCCGTCCGGGTCCTGCCCAAGCAGGCCGATGAGTTCACCTGCATGAGCTGCTTCCTGGTGCACCACCGCAGCCAGCTGGCGCGCGAGAAGAACGGTCAGCCGATCTGTCGCGACTGCGACTGAGAGGCGTCGGCCGTGGCTGGCTCGACACCCTTTCGGAAGCGGCGCTTCCGAAAGTCTGGTGATCCGGCGGAGGCGCAGGTGGCACCCCTGGACTCGGAAACGGGTTCCGGAGCCCCCGGCGACTCCGCCAGCGAAGTGATCACCGTGCCCTCCGACACCGCCCCGGCGGTGCCGTCGGCCACAGAGCCCGGTGAGGGGGCCCGGCACAGGTCCGGGGCCCATCGGCTGCAAGCCGTCAAGAAGGGTGTACGCAAGGGCGGCGAGAGTGTCAGGGACGCCGTCCTGTACATCACCGAAAGAGTCATCGAGAACGCACCGCGCGTTCCGGTTCGGGACCTCGCGACCCTGCGCGCGCAGTTCCCGGGCCTCGGCCCCGATCAGCTTGCCGACAAGCTGATCTCGGGCGCAGCCAACGCCACCTCCACCGTTGGAGCGGGGATCGGCGCGGCGGCCATGCTGCCCGTCCCGCCCGCGATGCCCGCGGAGCTGGCGGCGGAGATCACCGGGGTCGCGGCGATCGAGCTGAAGCTCGTCGCCGAGCTCCACGAGGTGTACGGGCTCCGCGCGCCCGGCACCCTCGGACAGCGCAGCTACGCCTACCTGACCGCCTGGACGGAGGAGCGCGGAGTCGACCTGGCCAAGCCGACGACGCTGAACGTGGCGCTCGGCGGGCAGATGAAGCGCGAACTGCGCCAGCAGATCATGAAGCGGATGTTCCGCAGCCTGCCGAACCTCATGCCGTTCATGGTGGGCGCCGCCGTCGGCGCGATCATGAACCGGCGCGACACCCTCAAAGTCGCCGAGAAGGTCCGTGGCGACCTGCGGAGCCGGGCCGTGACGTGGGACGCCCTGCCCACCCTGCCGCCCCTGGAGCAGCCCGTACAGCCCCTTCCCGAGGCCACCAGGGCCGCACTCGAGGGCCGGGACCCCTTCCCGCACGGCTGAGGCCGGCCGCCGCCGGGAAGCGCAGCCGCTATTCGGCCGGCACGGCCTGCGCCTTCGCCGCTCGGATCGCGGCGGCCAGGGCCGCGGGCTCACGGGTGGAGACGTAGACGTACGGGGTCGGGTCGGCCGGGTCGGTGACCTCGACGCGGACCGCGGTGGGCACGTAGCTGCGCATCAGCATGAAGGCGCGGGTGTCCGCCTTGTACGTGCGCCAGGCGCGCGACTCCTCCGCGTCCAGGATCTCGGGCTCGCCCAGCGCGGTCACCGGGATCCGGGCTTCCCCGGCCGCCAGCGACCCGTTCACCACGCGCACGCGCGCGGAACCGTACGAACTCACCAGCAGCCCGGTCAGCGCGGTGCCTCCGACCAGGCCGGCCAGCAGCGGCATCGTGCCCAGCGGCAGCAGCATCAGCGCGCACGCGAGGCCGGTCATCACGGCGATGCCCCACCAGAAGCGGGGGGCGGTCAGACGTTCGTCGTGGTGCGCGGGGGAGAGCTGCATGAGCTCAAGCCTGCCACGAGGCGACCGGTGGGTAGCCGCGCGGGTAAGGTCTGCGGCTGTGAGTGGACGAAACACAGCGTTGACGCCTCCGGCCGATGCCACCGCGCCGGTCCGGCACCCCGATGCCCCGGCACCCGGTGAGCTCCTCGGTGCGCACTACGAGCACTGTTTCGGCTGCGGCGGGGGTCAGCCGCACGGACTCCACCTGGAGGCCCGCGCGGGCGAGGGCGTGCGCATCACCGCCGAGTTCACCGTCAAGCCCGCACACCAGGGCGCTCCCGGCCTCGCCCACGGCGGGGTGCTCGCCACCGCGCTCGACGAGACCCTGGGCTCCCTGAACTGGCTGCTGCGCGTCATCGCGGTGACGGGGCGGCTGGAGACCGACTTCGTACGGCCCGTGCCCGTGGACACCGTGCTGTACCTGGAGGCCGAGGTCACCGCCGTCGCCGGGCGCAAGATCTACTGCACCGCCGTCGGCCGGATAGGCGGTCCGCAGGGCCCGGTCGCCGTGCGCGCCGACGCCCTCTTCATCGAGGTGAAGGTCGACCACTTCATCGACAACGGACGGCCCGAGGAGATCCGGGCGGCGATGGCCGACCCGGACCAGGTCAGGCGCGCACGCGCCTTCGAGGTGAACCCCTGATGTCCCTGAACCACAACGGACCCCGCCATGAGGTCGACGTGCTGATCCGCCGCGTCGATCCCGAGGTCCCCCTTCCCGCGTACGGTCACCCGGGCGACGCCGGCTGCGACCTGGTGACGACCCGGGCCGCGGAGCTGGCTCCCGGCGAGCGGACCGTGCTGCCCACCGGAGTGTCCATCGCCCTGCCCGACGGGTACGCGGCGTTCGTGCACCCCAGGTCCGGCCTGGCCGCACGCTGCGGGCTCGCCCTCGTGAATGCCCCGGGGACGGTGGATGCCGGGTACCGTGGAGAGATCAAGGTGATCGTGGTCAATCTCGACCCTCGCGAGAGCGTCCGGTTCGAGCGTTTCGACCGCATTGCCCAGCTGGTTGTCCAGCGGGTCGAGAAGGTGCGCTTCCACGAGGTGGCGGAACTTCCCGGCTCGGCCCGGGCCGAGGGGGGTTTCGGCTCCACCGGCGGTCATGCGGCCGTGGCCGGATCCGGGGCTGGTCAGCAGGGTGGGAATGGCTACGCTTCGGTCGTAACCGACCGGGAAGGACAGTGACGTGTTCGGACGTCGCAAGAAGAACGACTCCGCCAAGGACGGCGGCGCGGCCGAGCAGGTCGTAGACGGCGTCGGCTCCGGTGAGCCGGACGACGCGGGCGAGCAGGACGGCGCTGCCACGCCGCGCCGGGTGAACCTGCCTCCCGCCCCGCGGCCCGACGGCCCCTGGGACGTCTCCGAGGTACTCGGGAACCCGGCCGACGGCCGGGTCGACCTGGGCGGCATCCTCGTACCCGGTGTCGAGGGCATGGAACTGCGCGTCGAGGTCGCGGGTGACGCGATCGTGGCCGCGACCGTGGTCCTGGGCGACAGCGCCGTGCAGCTGCAGGCCTTCGCCGCGCCCAAGAAGGAAGGCATCTGGGGCGAGGTCCGCGAGGAGATCGCCGCGGGCATCACCCAGCAGGGCGGCATCATCGACGAGGCCCAGGGTTCGCTGGGCTGGGAGCTGCGCGCACAGGTGCCCGTACCGCTCCCGGACGGGCAGACCGGCGCCCAGCTGGTCCGCTTCGTCGGCGTCGACGGTCCGCGCTGGTTCCTGCGCGGCGTCATCTCCGGCCAGGGCGCGGTGCGCCCCGAGTCGTCGGGCGTGCTGGAGCAGATCTTCCGGGACACCGTCGTCGTCCGCGGCGACGGCCCGATGGCCCCCCGCGACCCGATCGTCCTGAAGCTGCCGAACGACGCCCAGATGGTGCCGGACGGCGTGCAGACGGAGGAGCAGGAAGGCTCCCGCTTCGGCGGCGGCATGGGCCAGCTCGAGCGCGGCCCGGAGATCACCGAGGTCCGCTGACCCCGGACGGCCCCCGTGCGCACAGGGGGCCGTCGCATGTTTTCGGCCGGTGGTCCCCACTCCTTCGGGGTGGGGCCCACCGGCTTTCGCACGCCCGGCCGCGTCCCGGGGCCCGTCCCGCTCCGCCCGCCGCGGCAGGGTATCCGCGCGGAGCGTCAGGGATCCGTCAGGGATCGCTGCCCGGGCGGTGATCGGTGCGTGGACGGCACGGACGTCCCCGAGAATGGGCGCATGGGACGCGGCAAGCTCAGGATCTATCTCGGCGCGGCACCCGGTGTGGGCAAGACCTACGCGATGCTCTCCGAGGGTCACCGCAGGGTGGAGCGGGGCGCCGATCTCGTCGTCGGCTTCGTCGAGCACCACGGGCGGCCGCGTACGGAGGTCATGCTGCACGGTCTCGAACAGGTGGAGCGGGGGGCCCTCACCTACCGCGGCGCCTCCTTCACCGAGATGGACGTGGACGCGCTCCTCGCCCGCAGGCCCGCCATCGCGCTCGTGGACGAGCTCGCGCACACCAACGTGCCCGGCTCGCGCAACGCCAAGCGCTGGCAGGACGTCGAGGAGCTGCTGCGGGCCGGGATCGACGTCGTGTCCACCGTGAACATCCAGCACCTGGAGTCCCTGGGGGACGTGGTCGAGTCGATCACCGGGGTGCGGCAGCGGGAGACCGTGCCCGACGAGGTGGTCCGCCGGGCCGACCAGATCGAGCTGGTCGACATGTCCCCGCAGTCGCTGCGCCGGCGGATGGCGCACGGGAACATATACAAACCCGAAAAGGTCGACGCGGCCCTGTCCAACTACTTCCGGCCCGGCAACCTCACGGCCCTGCGCGAGCTCGCGCTGCTGTGGGTGGCCGACCGGGCGGACGAGTACCTCCAGCAGTACCGGGGCGAGCACGACATCCGCTCGACCTGGCAGGCGCGGGAGCGGATCGTCGTCGGGCTGACCGGCGGCCCGGAAGGGCGCACGCTGATCCGGCGCGCCTCACGGATGGCGGCCAAGGGCTCCGGCAGCGAGATCCTGGCCGTCTACATCGCCCGCAGCGACGGGCTGACCGCGGCGTCGCCGAAGGAGCTCGCGGTCCAGCGGACGCTGGTCGAGGACCTGGGCGGAACGTTTCATCATGTGATCGGCGACAACATCCCGGACGCGCTGCTCGAATTCGCGCGCGGGGTCAACGCCACCCAGATCGTGCTCGGCTCCAGCCGCCGGCGCTCGTGGCAGTACGTCTTCGGCCCCGGTGTCGGCGCGAGCGTGGCCCGCGACTCGGGGCCCGACCTCGACGTGCACATCGTCACGCACGAGGAGGCCGCCAAGGGGCGCGGCCTGCCCGTGGTCCGCTCGGCGGCCCGGCTCGGACGGCCCCGGATCCTGGCCGGCTGGGTGGTGGGCGTGGTCTTCCCGCTGCTGCTGTGCCTGCTGCTGACGCACGTCGCGTGGGATCCCGGGCTCGCCAACGACATGCTGCTCTTCCTGGCGCTGACGGTCGCGGCGGCGCTGCTCGGCGGCCTCTGGCCGGCCCTCGCCTCCGCCGCCGTCGGCTCGCTCCTGCTGAACTACTACTTCACCCCGCCCCTGCACCGGCTCGCCGTCTCCGACTCCCGGAACATCGTCGCCATCGCCGTCTTCGTCGGGGTGGCCGTCTCCGTGGCGTCCGTGGTGGACCTCGCTGCGCGCCGCACCCACCAGGCGGCCCGGCTGCGCGCCGAGTCCGAGATCCTCTCCTTCCTGGCCGGCAGCGTGCTGCGCGGGGAGACCACGCTGGACGCGCTGCTGGAGCGGGTGCGCGAGACCTTCGCCATGGAGTCCGTGGCCCTCCTGGAGCGGGCGAACGACGTGGAGCCCTGGAAGCCGGCCGGCAGCGTCGGCCCGAGCCCCGCCGACCGGCCCGAGGACGCCGATGTGGACATGCCCATCGGCGACCACATGGCGCTGGCCCTGTCCGGTCGGGTCCTGCCCGCCGAGGACCGCCGGGTGCTGGGCGCCTTCGCGGCCCAGGCGGCGGTGGTCCTGGACCGCCAGCGGCTGGTCGGGCAGGCCGAGGAGGCCCGCCGGCTGGCCGAGGGCAACCGGATCCGGACCGCGCTGCTGGCCGCCGTGAGCCATGACCTCCGTACGCCGCTGGCCTCGATCAAGGCATCCGTGAGCTCCTTGCGCTCCGACGACGTGGAGTGGTCCGAGGAGGACCGGGCCGAGCTCCTGGAAGGCATCGAGGACGGCGCCGACCGCCTCGACCACCTGGTGGGCAACCTGCTCGACATGTCCCGGCTGCAGACCGGCACCGTCACCCCGCTCATCCGGGAGATCTACCTCGACGAGGTGGTCCCGATGGCGCTGGGCGGCGTACCGGAGGACAGCGTGCTGCTGGACGTGCCCGAGACGCTGCCGATGGTGGCGGTGGACCCGGGGCTGCTGGAGCGGTCCGTGGCCAACGTCGTGGAGAACGCCGTCAAGTACAGCCCGCCGGGGGAGTCGGTGCTGGTGGCGGCCAGCTGCCTCGGCGACCGCGTCGAAGTACGGGTCGTCGACCGCGGGCCGGGGGTGCCCGAAGAGGCCAGGGACCGGATCTTCGCCCCCTTCCAGCGGTACGGTGACGCCCCACGGGGGGCCGGAGTCGGCCTCGGGCTCGCGGTCGCCCGTGGGTTCGCCGAGGCCATGGACGGCACCCTGGCAGCCGAGGACACCCCCGGCGGCGGGCTGACCATGGTGCTCACCCTGCGCGCGGTGCCCTCCGGCCCGCCGCCGGAAGGACCGCCGGAACCACCGGAACACATGGAACGTGATCACAGCAGTGATCGGATGACACGACAGAAGGCAGGACCTCAATGACCCGGGTGCTCGTGGTGGAAGACGAGCCGCAGATCGTCCGAGCCCTTGTGATCAACCTGAAGGCACGCAAGTACGAGGTCGACGCCGCCGCCGACGGTGCCAGCGCACTGGAGCTCGCGGCGGCCCGTCACCCCGACGTGGTCGTCCTCGACCTCGGGCTGCCCGACATGGACGGCGTCGAGGTGATCAAGGGGCTGCGCGGCTGGACCCGGGTGCCGATCCTGGTCCTCTCCGCCCGGCACAGCTCCGACGAGAAGGTCGAGGCGCTGGACGCGGGGGCCGACGACTACGTCACCAAGCCCTTCGGCATGGACGAGCTGCTGGCCCGGCTGCGCGCCGCCGTCCGGCGTGCCGAACCCCCGGCCGGCTCCGGCGAGGGCGAGGTGATCGTGGCGACCGAGGGCTTCACGGTGGACCTGGCCGCGAAGAAGGCGGTACGCGAGGGGCGCGACGTACGGCTGACGCCGACCGAGTGGCACCTGCTGGAGGTCCTGGTCCGCAACCGCGGCAAGCTCGTCAGCCAGAGGCAACTGCTCCAGGAGGTCTGGGGGCCCTCGTACGGCACCGAGACCAACTATCTGCGGGTCTACATGGCCCAACTGCGGCGCAAGCTGGAGGCGGACCCCTCGCACCCCCGGCACTTCATCACCGAACCGGGCATGGGATACCGCTTCGAGAGGTAGTGGGCACGCCGGTAGGCTTCCTTGTATGAGTGCTGAACCGCGTCCCGAGAAGCTCGCGAAGCCGGCCAGGCCGGCGGGCCGGTTCCGCCGGATGATAGAGCGGCTGTCCACCTCGCAGGAGGAGCTGCATTCGGCGGAGCTGCAGGAGGACGCAGAAGCCGCGGGGTGCACACGGATCTGCGACTGCCACGACCGCCAGATAGTCAAGGTGACCGGAACCCTGCGCACCGTCACCCTGCGGCCGCGGGCGGGCGTCCCCGCACTGGAAGCGGAGCTGTTCGACGGCTCCGCCGCCCTGGACGTGGTCTGGCTCGGGCGTCGCTCGATCGTGGGAATCGAGCCGGGGCGACGCATGATCGCCTCCGGGCGCATCTCGATGAGTCATGGCCGTCGGGTGCTCTTCAACCCGAAGTACGAACTCCGACCGCTCGGACAGGAGCACTGACCGGTGACGTCATTCGACAAACCGACCCCCCCGGAACCCGCCGCCACGCCGTCCGAGGACCAGAGCGCGGTGACGCAGGCGGCGCTGTTCGACGCCTTCGGAGGCATCCGGGGCACCGTGGAGACGATGCTCCCCGGACTGCTCTTCGTCATGATCTACACGATCAACAAGGACCTGAAGTGGTCCGCCTTCGCCGCGGGCGCCGTCGCGGTGCTCCTGGTGATCGTCCGGCTGCTGCGCAAAGACACGGTGAAGCACGCCTTCAGCGGGGTCTTCGGCGTGGGCGTGGGCGTGGCCTTCGCCCTGTTCACGGGCAGCCCGAAGGGCTTCTACCTGCCGGGCATGATCTACGGCGCCGGACTCGGGGTCGCCTTCACCCTCTCCGCGCTCGTGGGCTTCCCGCTGCTGGGCGTGATCCTGGGCCCGGTGTTCAAGGAGAACCTGTCCTGGCGCACGCGCAACCCGGGGCGCAAGAAGGCGTACACGAAGGCCAGCCTGGCCTGGGGCCTGATCTTCCTCGCCAAGTACGCGATCCTCTTCCCGCTGTACTGGTGGGGTGACGCGACGCAGCTGGGCTGGGTGCTGATCGCGCTGAAGCTGCCGCCGATGGTGCTCGCCGTGTACTTCACCTGGGTCTTCCTGGCGAAGGCGCCGCCGCCGATCGACGTGATCGCGGAGTGGGAGGCGAAGGAGGCCGAGGAGGCCGCCGCCAAGGGGCCGAAGGCCTGACGGCCCACAGCCGGCGAAAGGGGCGGGACCGGCCCAGGTGGCCGGTCCCGCCCCTTCGTGCCGCCGGGCCCCTGCGCGCCGGGCGGCGCTGCGTACGCGATCCCGGCGGTGGGAGCGCGTCTGCGGGCGCACGGGTGGGCCCGGAGAGCCGGCGGCCTGTCACGCGCCGCCGGACCCGTCCACGGCCCGTGACGGGCCCGGGAGCGCGCGTCCGTGCCGGGCCGGGTGCCCGGCGCCGCCGTGCAGGGGCAGGGGACCCTGCACCCGCGCCGTCGCACCCGAGACGGCCCGGGGGCGGAAAGCCCGAAGGGGGCGCGCCCCGCAGGGCGCGCCCCCTTCGTCGTCGAGCGTGCCCGCAGGGCCAAGGGCTAGCCGCGGGCCTGGAGGAGGTCCTCCAGTTGTTCCTCGCGGGCCTGGGCGGCCACGAAGAGCAGTTCGTCGCCGGGCTCCAGCGTCTCCTCCGCGTGCGGGGTGAGGACCCGGTTGCCGCGGATGATCGTGACCAGCGAGGTGTCCTCGGGCCAGGTGATCTCGCTGATCTGGGTGCCCGCGACCGAGGAGTCGGCCGGCAGGGTCAGTTCGACGAGGTTGGCGTCGCCGTGGCTGAAGCGCAGCAGCCGCACCAGGTCGCCGACGCTGACGGCCTCCTCGACCAGGGCCGACATCAGACGCGGCGTGGAGACCGCGACGTCGACGCCCCAGGACTCGTTGAAGAGCCATTCGTTCTTCGGGTTGTTCACACGGGCCACCACGCGCGGCACCCCGTACTCGGTCTTGGCGAGCAGCGAGACGACGAGGTTGACCTTGTCGTCACCGGTCGCCGCGATGACCACGTTGCAGCGCTGGAGCGCCGCCTCGTCCAGCGAGGTGATCTCGCAGGCGTCGGCCAGCAGCCACTCGGCCTGCGGCACCCGCTCCACCGAGATGGCGGTCGGCGCCTTGTCGACCAGGAGCACCTCGTGGCCGTTCTCCAGCAGTTCGCCCGCGATGGAGCGGCCCACCGCGCCTGCCCCGGCGATCGCGACCCTCATGCGTGTGCCTCCTCAGGCCCTTCGGCGAACGCCGCCTCGACCTTGTCGATCTCGTCGGTACGCATCATCACGTGGACGAGGTCGCCCTCTTGGAGGACGGTCGCCGACGTGGGCAGCATGGCCTCGCCCAAGCGGGTGAGGAAGGCGACGCGGACGCCGGTCTCCTCCTGGAGCTTGCTGACCTTGTGCCCGATCCAGGCGGCAGAGGTGTGCACCTCGGCGAGCTGGACACCGCCGCTCGGGTCGCGCCACAGCGGCTCGGCGCCCGACGGCAGCAGCCGGCGCAGCATTTGGTCGGCGGTCCACCGCACGGTGGCGACGGTGGGAATACCGAGACGCTGGTAGACCTCGGCGCGTTTGGGGTCGTAGATGCGGGCGGCGACGTTTTCGACGCCGAACGTCTCCCGGGCCACGCGGGCGGCGATGATGTTGGAATTGTCACCACTGCTGACGGCGGCGAAGGCGCCCGCGTCTTCGATGCCCGCCTCCCTCAGGGTGTCCTGGTCGAAGCCGACCCCGGTGACGCGGCGGCCGCCGAATCCGGCGCCGAGCCGGCGGAATGCGGTGGGGTCCTGGTCGACGACGGCGACCGTATGCCCCTGCTGTTCCAGGGTTTGCGCGAGGGCGGAGCCCACTCTTCCGCAGCCCATAATGACGATGTGCACGGCCGTCCTTCCGGCTGTCAGCGACTCGCTGGTACCCAGCCTCATTGCATGCTCTGGTTTAACAGGGTCTCAGACCATGGCCCAAGCTACACACGGGCGGTCACCAGTGGGGCCTCTTGCGTCGCAGTAGTGGTGCCGCCGGGGAGGAATTGCGGCGGGATTGCGGTATCAGGGGGTGGGGGGTTCGTCAGGCTGATTTCGAACGCTTACGATCCTCTGCGTGTCCAAACTGACCGACGTGCCCAAACGGATCCTGATCGGCCGGGCGCTACGCAGCGACCGCCTCGGAGAAACCCTCCTGCCCAAGCGGATCGCCCTTCCCGTCTTCGCCTCCGACCCGCTCTCCTCAGTGGCATATGCCCCTGGCGAGGTCCTGCTGGTCCTGTCGATCGCGGGCGTGTCGGCGTACCAGTACAGCCCCTGGATCGCACTCGCGGTCGTCGTGCTGATGTTCACCGTCGTGGCCTCCTACCGCCAGAACGTCCACGCCTACCCGAGCGGTGGCGGCGACTACGAGGTGGCGAACACGAACCTCGGACCCAGGGCCGGTCTGACCGTCGCGAGCGCCCTGCTCGTCGACTACGTCCTGACCGTCGCCGTGTCGATCTCCTCCGGGGTCGAGAACCTCGGCTCCGCCGTGCACTTCGTCATCGAGCACAAGGTGCTCTCGGCGACCGTCATGATCCTTCTGCTCACGCTGATGAACCTGCGCGGCGTGAGGGAGTCCGGCAAGCTCTTCGCGATCCCGACCTATGTGTTCGTCGCCGCCGTCTTCGTCATGATCGGCTGGGGCGCCTGGAAGGGCATCGTCCTCGGCGAGACCCTGACGGCGCCGACCGCCGACCTCGAGATCAAACCCGAGCAACAGGGGCTGGCCGGCTTCGCGATGGTCTTCCTGCTGCTCAGGGCCTTCTCCTCCGGCTGCGCGGCCCTGACGGGCGTCGAGGCCATCAGCAACGGCGTACCCGCCTTCCGCAAGCCCAAGAGCAAGAACGCCGCGGCCACCCTCGCCTACATGGGCGGCCTGGCGGTCACCATGTTCTGCGGGATCATCGGCCTGGCCATGGCCAGCGACGTGAGGATGGCCGAGAACCCCTCCGAGGACCTGCTGGCGAACGGCGTCCCGGTCGGCCCCGAGTACATCCAGAACCCGGTGATCTCGCAGGTGGCCGAGGCCGTCTTCGGCGACGGCAGCTTCCTCTTCGTCCTGCTGGCCGCGGCCACCGCGCTGGTGCTCTTCCTGGCGGCGAACACCGCGTACAACGGCTTCCCGCTGCTCGGCTCGATCCTCGCGCAGGACCGCTACCTGCCGCGCCAGCTGCACACCCGGGGCGACCGGCTCGCCTTCTCCAACGGCATCGTGCTCCTCGCCGGCGCGGCCATCCTGCTCGTCTGGGTCTACGACGCGGACTCGACCAAGCTGATCCAGCTCTACATCGTCGGCGTGTTCGTCTCCTTCACGCTGAGCCAGATCGGCATGGTCCGGCACTGGAACCGCCACCTGAAGTCGGAGCGCGACCAGTCCGCACGCCGCCGGATGCACCGCTCCCGGGCGATCAACGCCTTCGGCGCCTTCTTCACCGGCATGGTGCTGGTCATCGTCCTCGCCACGAAGTTCACCCACGGTGCGTGGGTCGCCCTGCTCGGCATGCTGATCTTCTACGGCACGATGAGCGCGATCCGGAAGCACTACGACCGCGTCTCCGCCGAGATCGCCGCCGCCGAGGGCCCGAGCGACGACAGCGTGCGGCCCTCCCGGGTCCACTCGATCGTCCTGGTCTCCAAGGTCCACAAGCCCACGCTGCGCGCCCTCGCCTTCGCCAAGCTGACCCGCTCGGACACCCTGGAAGCGCTCAGCATCAGCGTCGACCCGGCCGAGACCAAGGCGCTGCGCGACGAGTGGGACCGGCGCGGGATCAACGTCCCGCTCAAGATCCTCGACTCGCCGTACCGCGAGATCACCCGCCCGGTGGTCGAGTACGTGAAGGGCCTGCGCAGCGAGAACCCGCGCGACGCCGTCAGCGTCTACATCCCGGAGTACGTCGTCGGACGCTGGTACGAGCACCTGCTGCACAACCAGAGCGCGCTGCGCCTCAAGGGCCGGCTGCTCTTCACACCCGGTGTGATGGTCACCTCGGTGCCCTACCAGCTGGAGTCCTCGGAGCTCGCCAAGAAGCGGGCGAAGAAGCGCCAGGACTGGAACGCCCCGGGCGCCGTGCGCCGCGGCCCGGTCGACACCCCGCGGCCCCCGAAGGAGCCCGCCTCGAAGGGCTGACCGGGTTGGTGAACGGCCGGACGAGATCCACGTAAACTGGTGGGTCGGTCGTCCGGCCGTTACCTTTTGAGCCACTTTCTTGGAGTCTCCCCACCATGACGAGCGCCGAGCAGAACGAGAAGCAGTCACTGGTCGGGGAGGAGTACGAGGTCGAGGTCGGCCCCGTCGCGCACGGCGGGCACTGCATCGCCCGGACCTCGGACGGCCGCGTCCTGTTCGTGCGCCACACCCTGCCCGGCGAGAAGGTCATCGCCCGTGTGACGGAGGGCGACGAGGACTCGCGCTACCTGCGCGCCGACGCCGTCACCGTGCTCGACGCCTCCAAGGACCGCGTCGAGGCCCCCTGCCCTTACGCCGGCCCCGGCAAGTGCGGCGGCTGCGACTGGCAGCACGCCAAGCCGGGCGCACAGCGCCGGCTCAAGGGCGAGGTCGTCGCCGAGCAGCTGAAGCGGCTTGCCGGGCTCACCCCGGAGGAAGCCGGCTGGGACGGCACCGTGATGCCCGCCGAGGGCGACAAGCTCCCGGCCGGTCAGGTGCCGCAGTGGCGCACCCGCGTGCAGTTCGCGATCGACGAGGACGGCCGCGTAGGCCTGCGCAAGCACCGCTCGCACGACATCGAGCTGATCGACCAGTGCATGATCGCGGCCCCGGGCGTCACCGAACTGGGCATCGAGCAGCAGGACTGGCCCCAGATGGCCACGGTCGAGGCGATCGCCGCGACCGGCTCTCAGGACCGCCAGGTCGTCCTCACCCCCCGCCCCGGCGGCCGCCTCCCCCTCGTCGAGCTGGACAAGCCGGTCTCGGTCCTCCGGGTCGAGGAGAAGGACGGCGGAGTGCACCGCGTCCACGGCCGCCCCTTCGTACGGGAGCGCGCGGACGGCCGTACGTACCGCGTGGGCATGGGCGGCTTCTGGCAGGTCCACCCGCAGGCCGCCGACACCCTGATCAAGGCCGTCATGCAGGGCCTGATGCCGCGCAAGGGCGAGATGGCCCTCGACCTGTACTGCGGCGTCGGCATCTTCGCGGGCGCCCTCGCGGAACGCCTGGGCGAGACCGGCGCGGTGCTCGGCATCGAGTCGACGAAGCGCGCGGTCGAGGACGCCCGGCACAACCTGGCGGACTTCCCGCGGGTCCGCATCGAGCAGGGCAAGGTCGACCAGATCCTCCCGAAGACCGGTATCACGGAGTGCGACCTGGTCGTCCTGGACCCGCCCCGCGCGGGCGCCGGCAAGGGCACGGTCCGCCACATCGCGGGCCTCTCGGCCCGCCGCATCGCCTACGTGGCCTGCGACCCGGCGGCCCTGGCCCGCGACCTGGGCTACTTCAAGGAGAACGGCTACAAGGTCCGCACCCTCCGCGTCTTCGACCTCTTCCCGATGACGCACCACGTGGAGTGCGTGGCGATCCTTGAACAGGTTGCGAAGAGCTCCTGACCTGCACGTTTGTGGGTGCGCATTATGTGCACTATGGGCGTTACGGGCGATACCCTGACGCTGAAATGACGCTCGTGACGCTCATTTGACGCTCGCGGGAGACGTTTACTGACGAGCTGTCAGCATTGGCTGACGTCGCGTCAGTAGCGGGAGCCGTCGTCTCGGCCGGGCTGTGCGCCTGGTCGGGAAGACGGCTTTCTGCCTACCGTGGTGCCGAATGTCGGCCTCTGACGGTGCGATGTGCAAGAGCTCCTGCCGGTCACGCTCTGTAGCGACTCTGGGTCCCCGCTGCTCGCTTCGGCGGCATGGGCCAGACCCTCAGCCTGGCGGTTGCCGTCCTGGCCGCCGTCCCCAACCTCCGCGGACAGGACATCTAGCCGACGGCGGTCGAGTCGGGATCAATTCGCCGGCTTTCGGCCCGATGCCGGCCCATGTCCGGTAGAGCGGAGGCAACTGCCGGCTGCGAGCGTGAGGTGGCGCATGCACCGCTGGTCCCCGTTGAACGGCCGCCGACGCGAACTCCTGCGGAGGCTGGATGCCGGCGGGGAGCTGGGCTCGGCGTCGGCTGAACGACTTTCCGCGCATGCGCTGCGCGACCGAGGGCCGCTGGTCGTCGTACGCCGTGACGGGGCGGTGCGGGCCGAGGTCACCGAGGCCGGGAAGTTCTATCTGGAGCACGGTCACCATCCGGAGGATCCGCGGTACGCCGCCGCGCCCCAGGAGGGAGCCGAGAAGGCGCCTGTGGCGTACTCGGAGCGGGCTTTGGTTGGGGCGCGGCGCGCCACGGCGGAGCTGATCGAACGGCTCGTGGCTGAGCGGCGGGTGGTCGTTCCAGGGCCGGACGAGGCGACGGAAGCCTAATACCGGCGGGCCATCGACTACGCGAAGCGGCACAATCTCACGTCGGCGGGGAAGCGCATCGAGAAGCTCCGCCTGTGGAACCGCGACCTTCGGATCTCCCTCGAAGACGGGCCGCATCACAACGCGAAGAGCGAGAGGCCGGAGAGCGCGCCGCCGATCCCTGTCTCCGCCCAACTGCGCTCCCTTCAACCAGTGGTGGCTGCTCTCAAGGGAGACCAGTGCCGCCTCGCCGTGTCCGCGACTCTTCGGAGCAGGGCTCTGCGTCTGCTCCAGGGCCTGTGTGCGGAGGCGGTGAAACGGGGCCACACGGTACGGGAGCACCCGATGGATGGGAACTACCGCAGCCGGGCCTATGCGTTCGGCGGCACGTACGTCCCATCTCGTCCCTCCCGGCGCGAGGGCGAGCTGGACCTGGCCGTCGGCGACTTCACGTACACGGTGACCATCAAGCAGGAGTTTCCCCAGTCCGAGGACCCGGAGCGGGCGCACAGTCTGATGATCGAGCTCCCGTACAGCCGATCGGGCCGCCAGGGCAAGTGGGCCGACCGGAAACGGTGGAAGCTGGAGGACGTCCTCGGCGCGGTCCTGCGCGAGGTGGAAGTCCGCTCGCGAGAGGACGCCCAACGCCGGATCGACGAGAAGCGGGCCGAGGAGGACCGGAAGGTCCGGTGGCAGGCTGCGATGGACTCGGCGCGGGAGCAGGCGATCCAGGCCCAGCTCGCCACTGTCCTGCGTGAGCAGGCGCAGGACTGGCATCAGGCGAGAGCTGGGCTGTACGGAACGACGAAGCTCCTGGTAGACGGGTTCTCGACCAAGATCACCCGTGTCCGCCAGGAGCTTCGCGTGCTTGTTCACCCGTCGTCGATCGATCTGTCCACCAGCACCCTGCGGCACCTGACCGGGCAGCTCACAGTTCGGCAACGGGAGATCGGTACCCGGTGGCGACGACTGCCCGCCGGCCGTCAGGCCCTCCTCACCCTGGCCCACCTGCGGTGCGGCGACACCTACGCCCAGCTCGCCGCCGGCTTCGGAATCGGCATCGCGACCGTCTACCGGTACATACGCGAGGCCATCGAAGTCCTGGGCGCTCTCGCGCCGACCCTGGCCGAGGTGATGGAGACGGCCCGGACGAAGGCGTTCGTGATCCTGGACGGCACCCTGCTGCCGATCGACCGGATCGCCGCCGACACCCCGTACTACTCGGGCAAGCACAAGCGGCACGGCATGAACGTGCAGGTCCTCACCGACCCCTTCGGCCGACTGCTCTGTGCGTCACCAGCCCTGCCCGGAGCCACTCACGACCTCACCGCCGCCCGAAGCCATGGCATCGTCGACGCGCTCGCCGCCGCGGGACTGAAATGCTGGGCGGACAAGGCCTACCAAGGCGCCGGCCTGCACATTCCGGTCCCCTTCCGGGGCCGCCTGCTCAAGCGCTGGAAGCGACGGCACAACAGCAGCCACGCCAAGATCAGCTGCGTCGGCGAGCAGGCCATGGCCATGCTGAAGGGCTGGCGCCTCCTGCGGAAGCTCCGTTGCAGCACCAACCGGATCACCGACATCGTGAAGACAGTCCTCGTCCTCCACCACGCCTCAACATGAGCTTGGAAAAGGCTCATTGACCTGGCCGTTCCCGCCGATGTCCCCATAGCCGACCTGTTGCCCACGGTGATCAGCTACGGAGGAAGGCCCTGGAGGAGTCCGGCCTGGACCACGGAGGTTGGATCCTCCAGCGCTTGGGCGGCGCACCGCTCGATCCTGAGAGTGTCTTGGACTCCCTCGCGTTGCGCGAGGGCGAAGCCCTCTATCTCAGAGCCCGGGACGAGGCGCTGCCGGACGTACACCTCGACGACCTGGTCGACGGCATCTCCACGGCGATGCAGGACCAGTCGCACGGCTGGAACGCCGATGCCAGCAGGCGTCTTCTGCACGGTCTTGCCGCCGCCACCATGATGCTCGGACTCGTCGCTCTCGCCCTGCCCGGTGCGGCCGGGTGGATCAGGGCGATCGGAGCCGCGACCGCAGGGCTGCTGGGGCTGGAGAGTTCGAGGATAAGGACGCTTCCCGCGCAATTGCTGTCGATGTTGCCCACCGGGCCCGACCTGACGCCGGAGTCCGCTTCCCTTTCCCTCGGTGAGGCAAGAGTAACACTGCGTTGTAGCTGATCGGCGCCCATGGCCAAAGTGTCATGCCCTGGAGTGATATGACTCAGCGTAACTTCCGTGACGCAGGGGCATGCCCCTGGGGGGAAATGCCCGAGAACGCCCCATCTCGCCTCGGCTTTTGCTCGATTGAGCGGCGGCTCCTTTGGTTATTGCTCGATCGAGCATTCCTCTTGACCGGTTGGCGGGAGTTGATTACGGCTGGAATATTGCCCCTCAGGGCGGGTCGGTCTATCTTTTGGCTCGTCACACGTCGCGCCCTGTGGTAGGTCCCGGAGGCGCTGAGTTGAATTCTTCCGAAGGGGGATCTCTGGTGGCGATGCAGCAGTCCGAAGAGGGCGCAACACGGAATGGGATCATGGCGCTGGAGCAGGCTTACTCCGGTGTCCTGAAGTGTCAGCAGGACGTCCAGGGGACGCGGCAAAACCTCGCGTCTGGATATGGAGGGGCCGACGGCGGCCAGTACGGCAAGCTCCTGGATCAGTGGGACGGGCATGTGGATACGATCCTGACCAATCTCGACAGAATGGTGGACGAGCTCAACAGCACGCTCACGGAGCACGGTCTGGCCCAGGGTTCCGCGAACGAGTCCATCGACTCTGCGTACTCGCAGGCGACGAATGTCTTCGACACGCTCAATCCGGGTGCCGGCCACAGTTCCTGATCGCTGCAGCCGCCCCGTAATACCGCACGCCCGCACACCGCACTGCCGAACCACGCCCCGCCCACAGGTGATGGCTCGGAATCCGACCCCTCGCAGTCGAATCGAGGCTTCTATGGACTTCAGCGACGGCTACATCTACGTCGACTACAACCATGCTGAAAATGCCGCGGACGACATGGTCTCCCAGTCGCAAGCGATCATGAGTATCATCGCCAACCTGGAAATGGAACTCGCGGAACTCAGGAACACCTGGATAGGTGACGACCGCGAGGTCTACAGTGAGGTCCAGGCGAAATGGGACCAGGCTGTCGAAAACATCAAGGCTCTTCTCGCTAGTCACTCCGCGCTCCTCACGGACATCTCAGGGAACTATCGCTTCACCGAGAACAATCTCGCCCAGAAGTGGGGGGACATTCGAATCGGAGGCCGCTGATCGATATACAGCCATGCGCCGTCGTTCTACGCCGTGCCGGGCGAGATCGACGGCGCTGACACACCTCGTCACATGAGAAGGGAGGTCCGGTGGCCGACAAAGGCCGAACGCCGACGGTTCTCGACAGCGAGTGGTTGAAGCGATTCATTCACGAGAACATCGATGAATTTCGTGCCACTTTGCAGAAGATTCTCAAGGACGACCCTAATGGGCGCGCCATCAGTTTCATCGCCGATGCCATGCTCACCAGCACCACCCTCGTCGCCACCAAGCCGCTTGCGTTGGGGCTCATGGCCGGCGAGAAAGGGGTCGGTGGAGGGGATCTCAATAAAGCGATACAGGAGACGGCGGCGAGCATCGTAAAAATACTCACCGACCAAAATCTGCTGTGGGAAGAAGTGGAAGACGCTCTTCGGGAGACCATCCAGAGGATGCGGGAGAGGCAGGGGAAGAGCCTTCAAAAGATCTCGACCGAGACCTTCCTCGATCTCTTCGAGGATGTGGACACCGCTGTGAGTTCTGACATGCCCGCCAAGGACGCCTGAGGAGAGGCTGGAGCCCCGCCATGGCCGACGTGCCTGCCGTCACGAACAACGATGACAACTGGAAGAGAGCGGTCGAACTGCTCACCGGATACATCCTGCCGGAACGTTCCACGTTGTTCGACACCCTCAAGGGCAATGACGGCATTCCCCTGATGCACGTCCGGCTGCACAAGGTCGGTGGCTCGAAGTACCTTCCAGGATGGGTGAGTTCAGGCGGGTGGGGCCGGAGCAACTCGGACTTCGTCCTGCCCTACTACCGAGACCAGGACGGGGGCGCGGAAGATCCCGCGCCCGGAAACGAATACCTCTCGCACTACAAGGCCTTCATCACACTCATCGGGCGCAAGGCAGGTTCGGCTCCGCCCAGTGGTGACGACGTCGTCGCCGGGGGGAAGAGGACGAGCGGCGCGCTCAAGGACAAGGGCATGTGGAACAAGGAGGGCGGGGCGCTCACCTGGGATGCCTTGCCTTTGATGCAGTACGTGCGTGGTTTCCGGGCAGCCCTGGACAAGCTCGCGCTGTACCCGCACACCACGCAGGGCTTCGAAGACAGCGGCATCTCAGTCGGCGATGACGCCTTCGTGGACCTGCTGACCTTCACCGAAGTGGCCAAGTCGTTCGACCGGGTGGTGCAGTTCTTCCAGGACAGCGCCAAAGAGATCGAGCGCTGGAGATCCGAGGACATCGGCGAAGGCAGCAAGGCCTGGGCCGGCACGGGGGCGGAGCTCTTCAAGGAACTCGTGGAGAAGCTCGCCAAGAACTACGAGGGCTACGCCGAACAGGGTGGGTAAGGGCGAGGGATTCGTCCCGACCGTTTCGATCGAGGGCGAGGTGATCGGGTCCGCGCCCGGCCGCGCGGTGATGAACGCACAGTTCATCATCCAGCGAGAAGCCGTAAACTTGATCAATGCCTGGGAAGCGTGGAGGCCGGAGAGCTCGCCGCACCGCTGGCTCTACGACATGTTGATGGACGCTCAGCTCAGCATGTTCGACAACCAGTACACCCAGGTCGATTTTCGCTCCGGTGCCCGGGGCGACATCAGCATCGTTGCGGGGGCAGGCTTCCGCAACACCATCACCATCGAGGGCCAGGACTATGGTCCGCCGAACGAGTTGGCGACGTGGAAGGCGATCGGGGACGAGGCCGTCCGTCGCTGGGAGAACTCGGTACAGGGCTGGTTGAGTGCGGCGGCCGCGGACGTGATCGTCGCCATCGACTCAGCGCTGCGAGCGGCCGACGATCCGTTCGGGCAGAAGGTGACTGACGTCTCCAAGGGTTCCCTCACCGCTCTCGCGGACGAGGCGGAAGCCAAGAAGGAGAAGGAGGACGCGAAGAAGGAGAAGGAGGACGCGAAGAAGGAGCGGGAAGAGGTCCGGACGCAGAACGAGCAGGACCGCAAGGAGGCCAAGAAGGAGCAGGAGGCCGCCAAGGAAGAGGCCAGGAAGGAGCGGGAGGAGGTCCGGGCGCAGAACGAGCAGGACCGTGAGGAGGCCCAGCAGGCTCAGGAGTCCGCCCGGGCCGAATTGGACCGCGCCAACGCCGAGGCCCTCACCGAACGCAACGCCGCCGAGCAGCAGGCCGATCAGCAGGAAGCCGCGGCGAAGCAGGAGTTCGAGCGGGAGAAGGCGGAAGCCGAGGCCGAGCGGGAGCAGGCCCGACAAGAGGCGGATGCGGCTCGGGCCGAGTCGCAACAGCAGCTGGACCGGGATCTCGAGGACGGTCGAACCAGCGCGGAAGACGCGCGGCGGGAGTTCGACGAGCGGAACGCCGAGATCGACGCCACCGAGCGGGCCGCTCTCGAGGGCGCCGACCGGCGCGAGGCCGATGCCAAGGGGAAGTTCGAAGAGCAGCGTGCCGAGGCCCAGCAGGAGCGGGAGGACGCCCGCAAGGAGGCCGAGCAGGCGCGCCGGGATGCCAGGGCGGCTTTCGACCAACGCATGGGTGACATCCAGGCGGACCAGGATCGTGTGGCGGCCGGCGACAAGAACATGGAAGATCTGATCCGTCAGCGCATCGCCGACCTGCCTCAGCCCGATCTGCCCCGCGGCGGTGCGGGCAGCCCCTTCTCCGGCCAGTTCAGCGACAACCTCTTCAACCAGGGCGACCTGGCGGGCGCACTCGGCCGTGGAGGCGGCGATCCCGCGCTCGTGGGGGCGAACGGCGCCGCCGGCGGTGGCGGTTCGCCCGGGATGATGCCGCCCATGATGCACGGCATGGGCGGTGGCGGTGCCGACGGAGGCGCCGGGGAGCGGACGCGCACCGTCGTCGATCGCAACGGCCGCCCCACACGGCAGTCCCCGGCTCCGACGACAGAAGACGAGGAGCACCGGGTGGCCCCGCGTGGAACGCAGACCAGCAGCAACGCCACTCCCTTCATGCCTCCGATGGGTGGGGGAGCGCCCGGAGGGGGACAACAGACCAAAGCAGCGGGGACCGAGAACGGACTTCGTGGCTCGCGGAGGACGAAGACGTCTGGGGTACGGACGAAGGCGGCCTGCCGCAGGCTCTGGGCCGATGAAACCTGATACGCAGAGCAGGCCGGAGAGGGAATCTCGTGAGTGAGTCGATGGAAGACCGCGTCACCAAGGCGATGGCCGACCTCAAGGCCACGGAGAAGGCCGTCGCCAAGGCTGAGGCGGTGTTCCGGAAGACCTCGTGGACGGGAACGTCGGCGGACCGGTCGGTGCAGGTGACCGTCGGTTCCAAGGGCGAACTGGTGAGCATCGACTTCCTGGACGGCAAGTACAGGCAGATGGCCGCCTCACAGCTGGCTGACGCGGTGCTCCAGGCCTCTGCCGATGCGCGCGCCGACATGGCCCGCCAGGTCATCGACATGCTGGAACCTCTCACCAGGAAGCTCACCGGGGGTTCGGCGAAGGAACGACTCGGAGTCGACTGGGAGAAGCTCTTCGGTCCGCTTCGGAAGGACGTGGCCGCCGGTGAGCGGACACCGTCGCCCATGAGCCGGCTGCGTGACGAGATCGACGACGAGGAAGAAGAAGGGAGCACCCGCCATGGCTGAGTATTCCGCTGACATGGAAAAGGTTTTCGCCGGGTCCAGGCACATCGCCGACGCCGTGAGGTCCTGCAAGAGACTTCCCGTCCAGTTCGAGGACTCGCTTGAGCGGTACTACGGGTGGTGGGGACAGGAAGGCGGGGATGACCAGTTCGCCAACGTGGTGGGGCAGCAGTGTGTGGAGGAGCAGGAGAGGGTCTTGACGACGTTGCGGTCGATCACGGAGGGGCTTACGGCTCTGATCGGGGTTGTAGCGGCGCAGGCCGAGCATGTGCAGAAGCCGCAGGTGGATGCGCTGGATGACATTGTCACGCAAGGCACGGCTAGTGAAGACGACGCGAAGCGGTAATATACGGTGATTGATTTCTCGCCCGAGCTCCGGGGGTTTATTGAGGTCTGGGTCGGTGCGAATGTTGCGACCGGCAATGAGGACCTGGGTTATGCGAGCCGGTATCCTTATGAGGATCTGGCTGATGACCTCCGTGAGTTGTCGACGTCGTTGACGAGTGCGGTGTCGACGGTGGGGAATTCTCTTCCGCCGCGGGTGGCGCGGGAGTTCATTGCCGCGTTGAATTTGTTTGTCGATGATGGTGGGCGGAATCATCTTCGGGATTTCGCTGATCAGCTTGACGGGTTGGGCTGGACGCAGGTCGACCGGTCGAGGAAGCTCAGTGAGAGCAAGTACGAGATCCTCCTTGAGTTCATTTTCATGAACTTGGAGATCGCGTTGATTTTGGCGTTGTCGGTGTTCACGGGTGGGTCGTCGCTGACGCAGATCATCACCGCGAAGTCGCGTACGGCGTTGCGGATGCTGTTGATCCTCCAGCGGATGGGGCATGGGCTGGGGACGCCTGTGTCGGGTGTGATGGAGGCTTTGCAGGAGGCCTTCGTGACGTTTCTGGCGCAGGTCACCTCGATGCTGGCGCCGGAGGACACGGACCGTCGGCGGACGGCGCTGGACTGGCGTGACATCGGGAAGTCGGCTGTGTTCGGGCTGGTGGCCGGTGTGCTGGGGGGCGGGCTGGGCGAGGTCACCGCGAAGTTCACGAAGGATTTCCTGAGGGACAAGCCGCAGTGGGTGAAGGAGGTCTTCGAGGTCCCGGAGTCGTTCGTCAACGAGGGTTTCGCGGAGACCGGGGCGAAGACCCTGGTGGAGTGGATGTTCGAGGGCAAGTTCGCCGTCGATCTCGGCACGTTCGTCAGTGCTGGTACCAGTGGTGTTCTGTTCACGGTCGCGGAGGGTCTGGCGGAGTGGACCGGTCAGGCGGTCCACGACATTTTCCAGCGGAAGTTCGATGTCACCCTGCCCGGCACCGTTACGAACACGAACACGGACACGGTGGCGGGTGGTGCGGGCGGGCGTGTGGACCGGCCGTCGGTGGCGTCCGGGGATCTGCCGGAACTGCCCGTGGGCGGCGGGGTCGAGGTGCCGCCCGGCACGGTTCCCGGTGTCACGGGCGTGGTCTCGGCTCCCGGTCTCACGCGGCCGGGCCCGCCGCCCGTGGTGGCGCCGCTGCCCATGGTGGCCGCGGAAACGGTCCCGCCGGCCTTCACCGTCGGGCAGGATGTTCCGGTGGTGCCCGGTGCGGTCACGGCCGGGACCGCACCCGTTGCGCCGTTCACCGGCAGGATCGACGACACCACGCAACAGGTCCCCGCCGAGGGGGTCGTGGACCCGGGTGACGGGTTCCAGAACGACGGCACCAACGACTTCAGTGATACCGAGTCGGTCTTCAGTGACGTCAGCGCGCTCTCGGGGATCCATGGCATCCCCTCCGGCCTGAGTGATGTCAGCGCCCTGTCGGACGACGTCGCCAACCTCTCCGACCTTGAGGACGTCACCACCGACTTCAGTGATACCGAGTCGGTCTTCAGTGACGTCAGCGCGCTCTCGGGGATCCATGGCATCCCCTCCGGCCTGAGTGATGTCAGCGCCCTGTCGGACGACGTCGCCAACCTCTCCGACCTCGAGGACGTCACCACCGACTTCACCGACCCGGGTACCGCTTCACCGCTCACGGGTTTCGACCCCGGCGGCCTGCCCCTGGCATCCGGCCGCGAGGCGTTCACGGCCGGAACCAGCCCCACCTGGTCCACGACCGACCCCACCCGGGCCTTCGATCCCGCAGTGATTCCCGACCCCGCCACCCCGGTCCGGGACGTGCCTCACACCCAGCCCCGGGACCTGCCGGTCACGGGCCTGCCGCACAGCACACCCGTGGCGGGCCTGCCCCAGGGCGCCCAGCACCAGGACCTGCCCCAGGACATACCCCAGGACCTGCCCGTCACAGGCCAGCCGGTCACGGGCCTGCCCGTCACGGACACCCCCGTCACAGGCCAGCCGGTCACGGACACCCCCGTCACGGGCCTGCCGGTCACTGGCGTGCCTCAGGGCACGACGGTTGCGGGTGTGCCGGTCCACGGAACCCCGGCCGCCGGCGTGCCGGTTGCGGGTGTGCTGGGCACAGCCGTCCCGCCCGGCACCGCCACCCCGCTCGCCCCGGCCGCGACCACGGGCAGCACGCCCCACGCAGCCACCCCCTCCAGCCCGACGACACAGCCCATCCCCCACACGAACACCACACCCACACAGCAGCCCACGACCCCAGGCAGGACAGGCCTGCCCACGACTCCCGGCCTGCCCACCACTCCCGGGCTGCCCCCCACCGTCGGCATGGTCTCCACCCAGTCCGCCGACCCCGCACCCACCACCACCCGGCCCGCCACCACGCAGCCCGTCACCGATGCCACCGGGGCCGCAACCGACGCCCGCGGCACGCAGACGGCGCATTCCCCCGCAGCAGCCTCCCCCGCGGCAGCCTCCCCCGCAGGCCCTGCGACCACCGGCACGTACACCGTCCCGCCCCGCAAGCCCGCGCAACCGCCGAAGAAGTACACCAAGCCCCCGGCAAGCGCATGGACGGGACCCCAGCTGCGTCTTCAGCCCGTCACCAACGCACAGGGCAAGGTGACGGGAGCAATCTCATTCAACGACAACCACCTGGCACGGCGAAAAGGCAACTACGGAAAGCTGTCGGACCAGACCCAGTTCTACCAGGGCGTCCGGAACAGCGAAGGCGAGTGGGACGGCTCCTGGCAGGACCTGCCGCCGAACTTCAAGGACTCCTTCTTCCTCGGCCTGCACCACGACGAGAAGGGCTTCAAGGCCGTCGTCGAAGACCCCAACACCCCCCGCCGCCCCGGAACAGCGCCCCGCACCCGCCAGATCCGCATGAGCGCCCAAGAGCTCGGCGAACTCGTACGCCACCTCAAACCACAACTCTCAGACTTCAAGGAGATCACCCTCTTCTCCTGCACAGCCGGCGCCGACGGTGCCCACAACACCATCGCCGACGCCCAGATCGTCGCCGACATCTCCGGCCTGACCGTCAACGCCCCCACTGGAAAAGTCGCCTTCTCCGAGACGGACTCAGGCGACGGCGACCACATCACATTGCGACACGACGACGAAGGCAGAGCGACCGAATGGCGGAAATTCCAGCCCCGGAACGCCGCCGACGTGCCGCCCGATGCGACACCCCCGCCCCCCACGCCCAGCGTCCCGAACCGCCCGCAGAAAGCGGACTTGCCGCATTTCGTGGACGAACCGCTGCCCGAGGACTGGAACTCGGGCGAGCCGGAGCCCCGGACCGAACTCGCGGTCGGCACACGTACCGTGTTGGCACAGCGCTTCCCGGATCTGTATGCCGACCCGAGGTGGGAGTCGCGCAGTCAAAAGTATGAAGCCGCCGTCCGGACGGCCCTTGCCGCCGATCCACGGGTCATCGGAGGCGCCAAGGATGCCGTACATGCCCTGCTGACCGTCCTGGAACAGCACTTCGGCCCCGATGCTGCGGCGCTCGCCTTCGCGCTGCCCGGTTCCAACAACGAGGCCGAAAGCCTGCGGGCATCGCTCATGGAGTGGACGGACCACGACGACAACTCCCTCCACCTCGACCAGCTGATCACTTTGTTCACCAGGGCTGCACTCCCCGGCCCGTCCGGCAGCACACTGAGCGACGTGTGGCGCGACGGCCCACGGGCCACGCACCCCCTCTCGCTCAAGCCCCCTGCGCTACCTCCGCACGCACAGACACCTCCCCACCAGGTTGCACGTGGGATCCGGATGCGGCCGGAAGCCGTCGCGAGGATCGCGTGGCTGCTGCGTGCCTACGATGCGCTGCCCATCGAGGAGAGTGATCCCACTCTGTTCCGCGAGGCACTGCTGGCCGGTCTTCCCCCAGAGGACGACTACACCTTGGCGGAGGTGCTGCACGGCTCTCGCGTGGCGGGCGTGGAACAAGGGCACGCGCCCGACATGGCGCACGAGGACGCGGCAGCGCTGTACGGGTGGGCACACGGTTTCCTGAACGCGTACAAGCGCGTGGAGTCCCACTCCGATGTGGCGAACGCGGTGGCGGCCGCGAACCTGTCCCGCCCCGACTTCCAGCCGGCCCATCACACGATGTATCTCGCCCGACACGTCCGGTTGTTGGATGGGATGGCAGAGGGCGGAGCCATCCTGACGGGATTGGGCGAACTGATCTTCCCTCAGCCCGATCACTCGCAAGCCCCGCTCTCCGAGCGGCTGGCCGAAGACCTCCGGCACCGGCGCGGCGCGCTGGCTGAGTGGATCACGCGTCATGGCGCGCTTGATCTGATGGTCGGCAATCTCAACTATGCTTACTTGTTGGCCCTCTTCTTCGCCAGTGGTGCCGATTCCCGGTTGATGGACCCGGCACTCACCTACGGCGGTGAGCGCGCGAAGGCGCGACGTGAGAACGTGATCGATTCCCTGATCCAGAGGGCGCTTGGTGAGCGATCGCCGAGGGCGCACCTGCCGCTGCTGTTCCTGCAAGACCAGACCTTCCGTTCGCTGCTGGATGAAGAGGCGGGGACGCCGCAAGTGCGTGCCGATCGGTCAGCTCGTCTGGTGCGGCGCGGGGTGCAGATCACTGACGGACGCCTCCACGAGTTGGTTTCGCACCGCGAAATGGCTACTGAAGCCCTCGCCATGCTCCCCAAGGCGCCGCACCGGGTCATGTGGGCGAGCTGGGAGGCCGAACCGCCGCGGCCGGGAGCCAAGTTCGAGGTGCCCCCCTTCCACAGGGCGCGGAACACGCTGGCAGGAGCGATCGCCGGACTCGGTGCCCCACCCGCGACCAGCGATTCGGTGGCGGTCGTGTGGTCGGTGGAACGATCCAACGGGCGCGACATCACCCCGCTGAGCCGCACGGCCTCGGAGGAGACGGTGCTCTTCCCGAAGCTGAGTGGATTCAAGGTGGAATCGGCCACGTCATCCGTCGACGGGGCCACCGGGACACAGTTCCTCCACGTCACTCTCAGGGAGCTCCAGCGCAGGGGGCCGTGGATTCCCGAGATCCTGACCTTGCCGGTGATGGGGCCAGATCGTCTCGTGGGCTTCAGCAGCCTCAACCAGAGAGACTGGCGAAACTTCGAGCACGGAGCACCGAACTGGGACAGGGCCACCCACTGGTTCACCACGATGGCAGGAGCCAGTCTTGACGAGGCCGGGAGGGCAGCTCCCGTCCCGTGGGACCGACGCTCCTTGTCCGTCTACACCCACTCCTCACCGCGCGGGTTCTTCGTGCTGTCCCGCTACGGCGGGAGGAATGTCGCAGGTGCGGAGTTCGGAGAACACATCAGGCGACTGGTGCAGAGCAACAAGCTGCCGCAGGACTCTCGCATCGTCCTGCTTGCCTGCGAGTCGGGAGCTGGTGTACTCGGCGGTGTGCCACTGGCGCAAGCAGTGGCTACGGGCAGCGGGTTGTTTGTTACCGCTCCGACCCGCAAGATCCACGTCCCCAGATCAGACACCGGCCATCCTGTGCCCATTCAGGAGGTGAGCTCGAGCACGCAATCGGCACGGTTCGACCACTTCTCGCCCCAGTCCGGCTCCGGCGGGAGGATCGGTACGAGCGGGCCGGCCTTCGCTTCCTATGCGGCATGGCTACGCGGTCTCTACCAGGACCCGCTCTGGCCCGAACTCGGTGCAGCCTATGAGCGTGCGTTGGGCCGTCGGCTCGCGGTGGACCCTAAGGTGCGCGAAGCGGCCCACTTGATGCTTGCCGCGTGGGGCGATGAAGAGGGAGGGGTGTCGCAGTTCGGTGAGGGCGCCGGCGCCGACGTACTCGTCGCCGCTGCCATAGATGCCGCGGTCGCTGCCGGCGTGGTGTCGGGGGATGCAGTCCGCTCCCTGCAAGGGGACGCCGCACGAGTCCAGCCGGGTGGCCGGGGTCTCCCGCCCGCGGACACGACCCGGCAGAGCATCGTGACCACCTTCCTCAAGGCTCACATGGATCGGATGCCGGAAGAACAGGTCCCGATGGCCCGAACCGCGTTGTTCAGCTGGATGCTGGCACAGGGCCACGGCACCCTCGCTGACGCGTTCAACGGCTCTCGGCCGCTACTGACGTCTCCCGCTGAAGAGGCCGTCGCCGTGGGCGACGCGGCGCACCTGTACGCATGGGCTTTCACCGAACTGGACCGCACGGACCCCGGACGGGGACACACCCCTTACCAGACTCTGTACGGAATCCGGAACCAATGGCTGACGCCGGCGCTGACCGGCGGTGAGAGCATCCCCGCTGACATTGTCGGCGCGCTCCGCGGCGATGCCGCTTCCGACGGCCGCAGAAAGGCCGTGGACGCGTGGAACGAGCGGCATTCGAGTGCCACGCCCCTGTACGCACTGACACCGGCGCACATCACTGCGCTGTACCTGCTCAGCAGCACACGCGATCGTGACCTGCTGGACGTGAAGTTCACCGCCCCTCACCCCGGGCTTGCACTCCGCGCCCACCAGGCAGTCCGCCGCGGCCTCAACTCGCTCCGGGCCGCCCAGGGCGGGCCCGCCTTCCCGCTCCTCCTGATGCGTCACGCTTCGTTCCGCGCTGTGGTCGAGCAGACCATGCTGGCTGCCGAGGCAGGCAGGCCTCCTGCCGATGGCGGATGGAAGGCTGCGGCAGAGGCCCTGCGCCTCCAGGTCGACGGGCTGGAATCGGAGTTGCGCGACGCGGTCCCCGTGCACCTGGCCATGGCAGCCGAAGCCCTCCAGCTGCTCCCACCCGTCAACTCGTCGGTCTGGTACACCGCGTGGCTGCCCAGCAACGCCGGCACCTTCGTCGTCCCGCAGTTCCAGGCGGTGTCACTGGATGAGGGCGGTACTCGCTCCGCTCTCCCCGGGGTACCCGCGGGCGAGGACGGCCACTGGACACTCATCGAGGTGGCCGACTCCTCGGCACGGGACATATCCTTCGCCGCGGCGCAGCCCGCCCTACAGCCCGCGATCTACGCGGCCGGAACGGAGCTGCGCCTCGGCCAGGGTGCCTGGCGGGAGGACGACCACGGCCGGTACTGGTATGTGACGGCCACGGAAACGACGTCCGTCAAGCAGTATCCCGCCCCGACCGGCATCGTGCCGGGGTCCTCCGCAGATCAGGAACGCCAGGACGAGGCCGGTCCCTCCACCCACGTGAAGGCGACCGGGGCCGGCCCGCAGGCTGAGCCTGAGGAAGCGGACTGGAACAGCGGTTCCGACATCGATGAGGAAGAGGGGCTGCCTTCGCAGGAGGAGCTCGACGCTGTTTACGAGGCCGCGGTGGGGGAGGTTCTGATCGCCGACCCGCGTCTGGCCGGCACGGCGCGCCAGGCGCTCAAGGCCCTGTTCACCTACATCACCTTGCGTACTGACGCGACCGTCGAGGTCAGTGAGGTGTTCTTCCCGCCGGGCACGCGCAATACAGTTGATCTGCTGGGCAAGCTGATGGATCCCGAGGGGGATGCCGACCTCGGGCTCGTCTTCACTGCTTTCGCCATGGCGGCTTTCGCGCATCCCTCGTCGCCTCATACGGTGAGTGCGTTGTGGGCGGCGGATCCCGGGCTGAATCCGGGGGGCGTGCCGCTGGCGCCCGCCGGCAGAACGTCTATGCATGTCATGGCCTGGTTGCTGCGCGTCTACAAAGCCTTGAACGTGGTGAAGTCAAATCCGCTGGGATTCCGGGATGTCCTGATGGGTGTGATGCTCAGGGACAAGCGGATGAGCATGGTGGAGGCGTTCGGGGCGGCGCAGCAGGTGGGCGTGCGCGATCGGGCGGAGCCCGATGTCCGTGAGGCGGACACGGTCACCCTCCACAGCTGGGCCGACCACGCACTCAACCCGGTGGAGCGCTCGGCGGGTCTGCGTCTCCCGGCCGGCTTCAAGGGGGGTGACTTGAACCTGCCGCACCGTGTGCGGTACGCGCTGTCGACCGGGTGGCTCACTCCGCAGCTCACGGGCGCTCCCGTCCTGGCGGAGATCGCCGCACTGACCCGTGTTCCGGGGCCGGTCGGGCGCTACGCGCAGTTCGGTGATCCGACGGCTGTGACGCATGCGCGGCGGGACGCTTTGCGGGCGTGGGTGTTGAGGCACGGGCACCCGTACATCCTGAGCAGTGTGCGTGTGGAGCATGTGCCTGCTTTGTATCTGGCGGCTGGTGTGGATGGGGTGTTGCTGCGGGCGGGGCTGGATGAGGGTGTTGCGGCGCTGTATCCGCTGGTGCGGTCGGTGCTGGGTGAGGCGTTCGGGTCGGGGGATGTGCGTGCCGCGGTGCCGCTGATCCTGCGGCGGCGGGGCATCGAGCTGCTGCTGTCGCGGGCGGAGGCGGTTTCTGCTGCCGGGCTGGACCGGGGGGTGGTGCTGGCCGGGCTGGCGGGCACGGCGGCTGATGTGGTGCTGGGCGGGGGTGAGGGGCTGCTCGGTGAGCTGGTGCGGCACCGGGAGATGGCGGTGGAGGCGGTCGAGCTGCTGCCGGCCGTTCTGGGGCCGGTGTGGTGGGTGGGGTCCGGGGGTCAGAGCGTGTCGGGGGTTCCTGCTCTGCACCGGGCGGGCACGAGCCGGGATGCGGTGTTGCGTGAAGCGGCCGTTGCTGGTGGTGTGGATGGTCTGGTGCTGTATGAGGTCCGGGATTCCACGGCGCGTGATGTGGCGGTGTTCGCGCCGGATCCCGGTGCCCGGCCGGCGTTGTTCGCGCAGGCGACGGAGTTGCGGGAGGTGTCGCGTGGGGTGGTGTTCGACGCGGCTACCGGTCAGCGGTACACGCATGTGGTCCTTGACGAGGTTCCCGCTCCGCTGCCGGTCCGCGAGTGGGACCGGGAGATCATCACCCGTGCCACTGCCCGCCCTGGCACCGACCGCGTCATCGGCGCCGAGGCCGTGTCGCCGTCACAGCAGCATGTGCGGTTCCACCGCACGGCCGAGGTCTTCTTCGACATACGGCAGTATGAGCTGTATGAAGGGCCAAACCGTCTCGCTGTCCCCTCTGTTCCGGTCCCGTGGAACGAAGCGGGTGACGGCTTCGTCCTGAGTTCCCATGCGACCGTGGGGATGTTCTTTCCGCTCGGCTCCCGGCGTGGCCTTCGCAATGTGACGGGCGGGGAGGTCGGCCGTCACCTGGGAGAGCTCCTCAGACGCTACCGGCCGGGAGAGAAGGGGCTCGCCCTGGTCCTCTTCGCGTGCCGGCCAGGCCAGTCGCTCCCCGGGTTTGACGCGCTGGGCCAGACGGTGGCGGACGCCAATCCGCGCCAGGTCGTGTGGGCACCGAACGTCGTCAGCAACGAACGCGGTGTGCACCCCGGCGAAATCGGTGTGGGCGCCGCTGGAGTGGGATTGGGCCTGGCCCGCGATTCGGGTGATCCGGAGCCGCGTTGGGTGCGGTTCACGGGGCGGGGGCCGGAGGCGATTGCTGCGGCGGCTCGGGAGGCGGATGCCGTCTTCGGTGGGCGGCCGGGGCGTTACGATGTGTTCTTCGGCTCGCAGCGGTGGCAGGAGCTGACCCGGCAGTACGAGGACGCCCTGGGCCGCGCGCTGGCCCGTATCCCGTCGCTGGTCGAGGGCGGAGCTGTCTTTCTGAGGGGGCTGTACGAGAGCTACCTGGAGGAGACGGGGGACCCGGGCCGGGCCCTGCGGATGCTGCTGCCCGACGCGGACATGTCTGAGGGCCGCGAGGAGGACTGGAGGGCGCACTTCCTCCAGCCGGGGTCCGGAGCCACGCTGGAGGAGATCGTCGCTGCCCTGGCCGGAAGCCTGCGCGGGGTCGCATCGGTAACACCGAGAGACAAGGACACTCCCGGATTCCACGAGCTGCGGGCCCGGGGTTTCCTCGCCGTCGCGGATCCGGCCTTGCCGCGCGCGATCGTGGACGGGCTGAAGAAGCGCCTCCTTCTCACCGACCGGGCCGTGCGGATCCTGCAAGACGTGCTGATGGCAGGCCTGCTCCCCGACAACCGCTATTCCCTCTACGACCTGTTCGAGGCGTCAGTGGAATCCCGAACGGCCAGGGGCTTGGAGCTGTCGCTGGAGTACGGGGACGCCGTGAACCTGTATGAGCGGACCGAGCAGTTCACCCGCCCTGACCTGTTGCCGTGGACCCCGGAGCATCCGTTCGTTGATCTGCCTCACCGCACCGCGTATCTCGAGCTGGCCGGGTCGCTCACCGGGGGCCGTGCCGGGGTGGAGGGTTCCGGGGGTCTTGAGCATCGGGCTCATGTGCTGGCGCTTCATGTGGTCAGTGGTCCTGATGGTCCTCTTCTGGCCGCTGACGGCGATCTCGCCGGGCAGGTGCGGGAGCTTGTGCGTTCGGTGGTGCGTGCGGCGGACGGTGGGGGAGGGTTCCCGTCGCTGCTGATGCGCGACGGGGCCTTCGCCGCTCTGGCGGGTGCGCATGCTGGTATGGCGCCGGGGTCGCGGGCTGCCTCGCGTGCTGCTTTGGTGGAGCGGGCTGGTGAGCTGGCGAAGGCCGTGCTGGGGGAGGCTGCGGCGCACCGGGCGATGGCGTTGGAGGCGCTGGCCGCGTTGCCCCCCGCCGATGCCGCTGCGGCCGCCGCGGGGCCGGTGTGGGTGGTGATGGCTGGTCCGGGCGAGCGGGTAGGGAGTCTGGTGGTCGCCGGGCTCCAGGCCGGCACGCGGGATCAGCGGCAGGCGATGCGGGAGGTCGCGGCACTGCCCGGTGGGCGGCGGATGCTGGTGGAAGTGGAGGAGGCGTCCTCGCCGTCGCTGCGGGACATCTCCCGCTACGCGCAGCAGCGCAAGACGTCTGCGCACATGTTTGCCGGGCAGACCGTGCTGACGGTCAGTGACTGGCAGGAATACCAGGATGAGAGTGGTCCCTACACTCATGTGAAGGTGGCCGAGGCCGGTCCGCAGGCCGAGCCTGAGGAAGCGGACTGGAACAGCGGTTCCGATATCGATGAGGAAGAGGGGCTGCCTTCGCAGGGGGAGCTCGACGCTGTTTATGAGGCCGCGGTGGGGGAGGTTCTGGTCGCCGACCCGCGTCTGGCCGAGACCGCGGGCCAAGCACTCAAGGCTCTCTTCGTCTACATCACCTTGCGCACTGACGCGATGGTTAAGGTCAGTGAGGTGTTCTTCCCGCCGGGCACGCACAACACGGATGAGCTGCTGGCGAACCTGATGGATCCCGAGGACGATACCGACCTCGGGCTCGTCCTCGCTGCTTTCGCCATGGCGGCTTCTGGGCATCCCTCGTCGCCTCATACGGTGAGTGCGTTGTGGGCGGCGGATCCCGGGCTGAATCCGGAGGGTGTGCCGCTGGCGCCCGCCGGCAGAGAGCCGGCTGCCGTCATGGCCTGGCTGCTGCGCGTCTACAAGGCCTTGGAAAGCATGGAGGAGCCCGATCCGCTGGGATTCCGTGATTTCTTGATGGGTGTGATGCTCAGGGACAAGCGGATGAGCATGGTGGAGGCGTTCGGGGCGGCGCAGCAGGCGGGCGTGCGCGATCGGGCGGAGCCCGATGTCCGGGAGGCGGACACGGTCACCCTCCACAGCTGGGCCGACCACGCATTCGACCCGGAGAAGCGCTTGGCGGGTCTGCGTCTCCCGGCGGGCTTCAACAGGGGGGACCTGAGTTTGCCGCACCGTGTGCGGTACGCGTTGTCGACCGGGTGGCTCACTCCGCAGCTCACGGGCGCTCCCGTGCTGGCGGAGACCGCGGCGCTGACCGGTGTTCCGGGGTCGGTCGGGCGCTACGCGCAGTTCGGTGCCCTGGGGGCTGCGACGGCGGATTCGCTCGGCCGGGTGGCTGTGCGGCGGGACGCTTTGCGGTCGTGGGTGTTGCGGCACGGGCACCCGTACATCCTGCGCAACGTGCAGGTGGAGCATGTGCCTGCTTTGTATCTGGCGGCTGGTGTGGATGGGGTGTTGCTGCGGGCGGGGCTGGATGAGGGTGTTGCGGCGCTGTATCCGCTGGTGCGGTCGGTGCTGGGTGAGGCGTTCGGGTCGGGGGATGTGCGTGCCGCGGTGCCGCTGATCCTGCGGCGGCGGGGCATCGAGGAGCTGCTGTCGCGGGCGGAGGCGGTTTCTGCTGCCGGGCTGGACCGGGGGGTGGTGCTGGCCGGGCTGGCGGGCACGGCGGCTGATGTGGTGCTGGGCGGGGGTGAGGGGCTGCTCGGTGAGCTGGTGCGGCACCGGGAGATGGCGGTGGAGGCGGTCGAGCTGCTGCCGGCCGTTCTGGGGCCGGTGTGGTGGGTGGGGTCCGGGGGTCAGAGCGTGTCGGGGGTTCCTGCTCTGCACCGGGCGGGCACGAGCCGGGATGCGGTGTTGCGTGAAGCGGCCGTTGCTGGTGGTGTGGATGGTCTGGTGCTGTATGAGGTCCGGGATTCCACGGCGCGTGATGTGGCGGTGTTCGCGCCGGATCCCGGTGCCCGGCCGGCGTTGTTCGCGCAGGCGACGGAGTTGCGGGAGGTGTCGCGTGGGGTGGTGTTCGACGCGGCTACCGGTCAGCGGTACACGCATGTGGTCCTTGACGAGGTTCCCGCTCCGCTGCCGGTCCGCGAGTGGGACCGGGAGATCATCACCCGTGCCACTGCCCGCCCTGGCACCGACCGCGTCATCGGCGCCAACGCCATGCCGCTATCACAGCAGCATGTGCGGCACCACCGTACGACCGAGATCTTCTTCGACATACGCCACTACGACAGAAGGGACGAATCGCACCGGTTCGTCGCCCCCTCTATCCCGGTCCCGTGGAACGAAGCGGGTGACGGCTTCGTCCTGAGTTCCCATGCGAATGGGATGTTCTTTGCGCTCGGTTCCCGGCGTGGCCGTCGCAGGGCGACGGGCGGGGAGGTCGGCCGTCACCTGGGAGAGCTCCTCAGACGCCACCGGCGGGGAGAGAAGGGGCTCGCCCTGGTCCTCTTCGCGTGCCGGCCGGGCGAGTCGCTTCCCGGGTTTGACGCGCTGGGCCAGACGGTGGCGGACGCGAATCCGCGCCACGTCGTATGGGCACCTAACGTCATCAGCAGCGGATACGGTGTGGGCACCGCCGATGGAGTGGCATTGGCTCTGCAGCACCAGTCGGGTGATCCGGAGCCGCGTTGGGAGCGGTTCACGGGACGTGGGCCGGAGGCGATTGCCGCGGCAGGGCGGGCGGCGGATGCCGTCTTCGGTGGGCGGCCGGGGCGTTACGACGTGTTCTTCGGCTCGCAGCGGTGGGAGGAGCTGACCCGGCAGTACGAGGACGCCCTGGGCCGCGCGCTGGCCCGCAACCAGGCGCTGGTCGAGGACGGGCGTTCCCTCATGCAAAGTTTGTACGAGAGCTACCTGGAGGAGACGGGGGACCCGGGCCGGGCCCTGCAGATGCTGCTGCCCGACGCGGACATGTCTGAGGGCCGCGAGGAGGACTGGAGGGCGCACTTCCTCCAGCCGGGGTCCGGAGCCACGCTGGAGGAGATCGTCGCTGCCCTGGCCGGAAGCCTGCGCGGGGTCGCATCGGCAACACCGAGAGACAAGAACAGCCCCCGATTCCATGGGCTGCGGGCCCGGGGTTTCCTCGCCGTCGCGAATCCGGCCTTGCCGCGCGCGATCGTGGACGGGATGAAGGAGCGCATCCTTCTCAACGACGTGGACGTGCGGGTCCTGCGAGCCGTGCTGATGGCCGGCCTGCTCCCGGGCAACCGCTATTCCCTCTATGACCTGTTCGAGGCGTCAGTGGGCTCCGAAACGGCCCAGGGCTTGGAGCTGTCGCTGCTGCACGGGGACGCGGTGAACCTGTATGAGCGGACCGAGCAGTTCCTCCGCCCCAACGGGTTGCCGTGGAGCCCGGAGCATGTTGTTGATCTGCCTCACCGCACCGCGTATCTCGAGCTGGCCGGGTCGCTCACCGGGGGCCGTGCTCGGGTGGAGGGTTCCGGGGGTCTTGAGCATCGGGCTCATGTGCTGGCGCTTCATGTGGTCAGTGGTCCTGATGGTCCTCTTCTGGCCGCTGACGGCGACCTCGGCGGGCAGGTGCGGGAGCTTGTGCGTTCGGTGGTGCGTGCGGCGGACGGTGGGGGCGGGTTCCCGTCGCTGCTGATGCGTGACGGGGCTTTCGCCGCTCTGGCGGGTGCGCATGGTGGTGTGGCGCCGGGGTCGCGTGCTGCTTCGCGGGCTGCTTTGGTCGAGCGGGCTGGTGAGCTGGCGCAGGGCCTGCTGGGGGAGGCCGCGGCGCACCGGGCGATGGCGTTGGAGGCGCTGGCCTCGTTGCCTCCCGCCGATGGTGCTGCGGGGTCGGTGTGGGTGGCGATGGCCGGTCCGGGCGGGCCGGTGGGGAGTCTGGTGGTCGCCGGGCTTCAGGCGGGAACGCGGGATCAGCGGCTGGCGATGCGGGAGGTTGCGGCACTGCCCGGTGGGCGGCGGATGCTGGTGGAGGTGGAGGTGGGGTCCTCGCCGTCGCTGCGGGACATCTCCCGCTACGCGCAGCAGCCCGAGACGTTCCCGTACCTGTTCGCCGGGCAGACCGTGCTGACGGTCAGTGACTGGCAGGAACGCCAGGACGAGAGTGGTCCCTACACCCATGTGAAGGCGGCCGAGGCCGGCCCGCAGGCCGAGCCCGACGAAGCGGACTGGAACAGCGGTTCCGATTCGGAGGCCGACGACTCGACGGAGCCGTTCCTCTCACCCGCGGACGAAGAGTCCATGCTGACGGACATGAGCCGTACGTACGACGGTTCACTTGCCTTTGTCATAGCCAGGGACAACATGCTCGTCGCTCCAGCGAGGGCCTTCCTTGGCGGCCTGTCGGTGATCCTCTCCCAGGGGCATGAACGTGACGACGTCGAGGAGGCTTTCTTCAGGTCGGGAACCGAGAAGAATCCCGAAGAGGCGTTCCACCTCCTGACCGACGAGGAGGTCGACGCCACCACGCTGGACCGCGTTGTCACCGCCATCGTCGAGGCCGCATACGCGAACACCGGCTCGCCGCTCACCCTTGCCCGGTTGTGGGCCGACGATCCCGATCTCAATGGTCATGGGTTGCCCGTCCGGCCGACGGGAGACACCTTCGGCGCGGCAGTGGAGTGGCTACTGCGTGTCCACCGGGCCCTTGACGTCGCCGAGTCGCCACCGATGGCCTTCCGGGACGCACTGATGGCCTGGTCGCTTTCCCGGGAGATGGCGCTGCCGGAGTTCCTCCAGGCGGCGCAGCGCGCGGGAGTACGGGATGCGACGGAGCCCGACGCCGACGCGGACCCGACGGTCCTGTACAGCTGGGCCGACCACGCCCTGAAGCTGGACAGTCGGCTCGACAGCCCGCTCATGCCCGACGACTTCGACGCGGAGAATCTCGCGCTGCCGCACCGTCGCCTGTACGGGTGGTCCACGGCCTGGATGAAGGACCGGCTCACAGGCGACGCAGACGGCCCCGGCAGCACGAACATCCTGCGGTCGATCGCCGACCTCGCCAACATACCCGGCAGTCGTGGTGACTACCGCCAGTTCGCTCTGGCCGACGGGGAGGTATTCGCCGAGGAGAGCGACAGGACGCGCGTCGAACGGCAAGGGGCCCTCTGGTCGTGGCTGTTGCGCCACGGTGACCCGCAGTTCCTACGCAACGTCCACATCGAGCACGTTCCGGCTTTGTTCCTGGTGACAGGCCCGGATGCTCCGTTGCTGCGGGTTGCGTCGGAGGCGGGGGCGGCGGAGCTGGCCTCAGCGGTGTGGTCGGCTGTGGTCACGGCTTTGGCGAGTGAGGATGTAGGGGCGGCGCTTCCGCTGCTCTTGCGTCGGGACGCGATGACCGATGATCGCCTGGCCGAGGTGCTGGGTGCGCCGGGCTCCGGCGGGGACCGGGGACTGGGAGAGCTGGCGGCTGCGGTCGCCGCGCGGTTGGTCCCGAACGTCGAGGCGTTCCACGGTGATCTGCGTCGGCATCGGGAGATGGCGGTGGAGGCGGTGGAGTTGCTGCCTGCGGTTTTGGCCCCGGTGTACTGGACGGCGCTCGCGGGGCAGTCGGTCCTGGAGGTTCCCGCGCTGCATTCCGCGACCACGAGCAAGGAGGTGGCGCTGCGGGAGGTGTCGGGCATCGGTCCGGGCCGGCCCGTGCTGTACGAGGTCCGGGAGGCGACGGCGCGTGATGTTGCCGTGTTCGCCGCGGAGCCGGGTGGTCGCCCGGCGCTGTTCCCGTACCCGACGCGGCTGCGGGAGACATCGCGCGAGGAGGTCCTGGACGCGGCGAGCGGACGGTGGCACACGCATGTCGTGCTCGCCGAGCTCCCGCGGCCGCTGCCGAAGGATGCCTGGGACCAAGAGATCATCACTCGAAATCTGATCCATCCCTCTACGGGCCGAATCATCGGCGTCAGCACACAGAGCGGTTCCGAGGCTTTCCTTCACGAGAACGACACCAGCCGGTTCTTCGAGCGGCGCGAGTACTTCGTGACGGACGGCAGCGATAAGCGCGGGCCGCTACCCGTCCCCTACGGGACCGAGGAGGAGGAGTTCCTCTGGCTTTCCCACGGTGACGTGAACGCCCTGGCGGCCGTCGCCGGGTCCCGGAGGGGCCACCGGGTGGCGACCGGCGGGGAGGTCGGACGGTTCCTGCGCAACAGGGTTCCGGTGTCGCGGCCCGGCGAGAGGCTGCGACTCGTTGTCATGGCCTGCCACGCCGGGCGGAGTCTCCCCGGCATGAACCCCTGGGCGCAGACCGTGGCCAACGAAAGTCGGCGGAGGACTATCGCCGCGACTGTGGCGACTGGTTACGCCACCACCGATGGAGTGGTGGATGCGGATGTGGTGCTTCTGGACGGGCCCGGCAGGCCCGAGCCTCGCTGGCTGACGTTCGTTCCCCAGGAGAGGGCTGAGGCCGAGGCGGCCGTGCGTGCATGGGGACGCTCTTTCGCGGGGGCGCCGTACCGCTTCGCCGCGCTCTTCGGCTCGGACGACTGGGACGCGCGGATCCGTGCGCACGAGCATGCCTTGGGCCGGGCGCTCGCAGCCGATCCGCAGCTCACCGCTTCGGCGACGCAATTGGTTCGTCGCCTCATCGACGCTCAGATCGAACTGCGCGATCACGAGCACGAGCACGAGCACGAGCACGAGCACGAGCACGAGCACGAGCACGAGCACGAGCACGAGCACGACGACGAGGGCGCGGAGAGCGTCTTCTTCGTGGCGGACGGTGATACGGGCGAAGCGGAGACGCAACTCGGCCGGCTGCTCGACGAGAACACGGTTGCGTTCTTGCCGGGTTACGCGCAGGCCCTGCTCGGTGCGATGGCCGGTGACATCGAGCACGAGCCGTCCGGTGAGGAAGACGTGGTCGAGCTTGAGAAGCGTGGCTTCCTCACCGTCAGTGCCCCCGACCGAGTGAGCAATGTACTGGAGCGCGTGGAGTCGGCCCTGAACCTGTCCGCGCGTCAGATGGACGAACTGCGGCTGATCATGCTGGGCGGACTGCTGTACGGCAACGAGTACGGTTTGTACGACCTCGTGCAGGCAATCGTGGAGGCCGACGCCGCGTACGGCGCGGAGCGCTGGCTGCCGAGTGGCGATGCCGTCCACCTGTACGCGTGGGTTCGGATGGTGCTGCGGTCACGCGGCCTGCCGGAGGTAGCAGACGATCGCGCGTGGGAGCTGCCGCACCACGGTGCCTACCTCGACCGTCTGCGGTGGTTCACTCCCGAGGTGAGCGGGGACGGTGCTGTTCCCGATGGTGTCTGGCAGGCGCTGGCTCGGGGGGAGGCCGCGCTTGCGGCCGACGGTCCCACGCCGAAGCCGCGGTCTGGCGACACGGCTGCGCCGCTCGGCAGCTGGCGTGCACGGCAGCTCGCTCTCACCGCGTGGCACGAGCGCCACGGAGGTTCGGCGCTGGACGGGCTGCACCCCGCCCATGCTGCGGCCCTGTATCTCCTCCGCGGCCCCGACGGACCGTTCATCGCGAGCGGGGGACGGGGGGAGGAGCTGATCACGGCGGTGCGGTCGGCCGCCGCCGGCATGGGGCGGTATCCGGCTCTGCTGATGCGCGATGACGGCTTCGCCGAGCTGGCCCGCTCCCTCGACCAGGCTCCGCCCACCGGGCGACCCGTCCTGTTGAGTCAATTGTTCAACCGTGCCAATGGCCTCCTGCCGGACCTGCAGAGCGAGGTGCCGATGCACCGGGCGATGGCTGTAGAGGCGCTGGAGGCATTGCCTGAGCCGGCCTTGGGCGGCCCTCCGGTATGGCTGACGCTGCTTGTGCCCGGCGTGCTGGCGGATACGGAGCCGGCGAGGCAACCGAACGGCTTCGGCTCCTTCGTGGTGCCGGCCTTGACCGCGGCCACGCAGCACGCTCGTGTCGCGGCGACCGACCTCCTCGCCGCGGCCACCGAGTCCGGGGCCGGACCGGAGGCCTACCGGGTGCAGGCCGAGGTGGTGGCGTCCCGCCACCGTGATGTGTCGCTGTTCGCTCCGGACCCCTCCCGGGGGGAGGCCGTATTCCCCGAAGGGACCGTCCTGAAGGTCCTCGACCGCGAGGTCCGCGAGGATTTCCACGGGCCCTACGTGCACCTGCGCGTGACCGACCCGGAGGTGGACGCGCCGGGGAGCCCCGATGACCGTCCGGACCAGGGACCGGCGGAACCGGAGGAGCAGGACTGGAACTCCGGCTGGGAGGAAGACGAGCCGGACCTGCCGTCGCTGGATGACCAGAGCCTGGTATACGAAAGAGCAGTGGGCCACGTCCTGAGCGGCGACCCGCACCTGTTGGGACTGGCGCGCAATGCTGTCGCGGGCCTGGAATCCTTCTTGACGGGAGCCGTGGGAGGAACGGCCCCTGTGAGCCAGGCCTTCTTCCCGACCGGTACGGACAGCGACACCGAAACCGACCTGCGGAGACTGATCGACAGCCCTAACACGCAGATGCGTGCCCTCGTGCAGGCGTTCTCCAGCGCCGCGTACTCCCATCCCTCCTCGCCCTACACGCTGGGCGCCGTCTGGGCGGCCCACCCCGCGCTGCGTCCGCAGGGCGTGCCGCTCGCCCCCGCTGCTGCCGAGCCCGGGGCCGTCGTGGAGTGGCTGCTGCGTGCCTATCGGGCCCTGAACCTGGCCGACTCCGACTCACTGCAGTTCCGCAATGTCCTCATGGGTGTCATGCTCGGCCAGAACAGCATGACCTTCCGGCAGGTGTTGCAGGCGGCGCAGCGGGCAGGGGTGTGGGACCCGGCGGAACCGGACGCCCGAGAGGCGGAAACGGTCGCGCTCCACAGCTGGATCGACCACGCGCTGAATCCGGTGGAGCGCTCGCGCACAGCGCGGCTGCCGTGGGGCTTCGAGGCGGGCGAGCTCACGTTGCCGGACCGTCGGCGGTACGCGTTGCTCAGCGACTGGCTCACGCCGGAGTTCACCGGTGGCGAGGCCGTGCTGTGGTCGATCGCCATGCTGACCGGAGCACCGGGAAGCACCGAGTACGACGCGGTCCGGCGACAGCCCACCGTCGCCGTGCCGGCGGTGGAGACGCGGTGGGACGCGTTGCGCGCCTGGATAGTGCGCCATGGACACCCGGTCGTATTGCGGAACGTGCAGACCGAGCATCTCCCGGCCCTGTATCTGGCGGCGGGACCGGACGGGGCACTGCTGCGGGCACCGTTGGACCAGGGCCCGCAGGTGCTGGAGCCAGTGGTCAGGACGGTGGTGGCACGGGCGTTTGCCTCCAGCGACGTACTGGCGGAGCTTCCGCTGTACGCGCAGCGGCCGTCCGACGTGGCAGGTCTGGTGATGCAGGCCCAGGCGGTCGGAGCGGCCGATCCCGGTCGGCCGGCGCGGCTGACCGCGCTGGCCAACCGGACGGCGGACCTTCTGCTGGTCCAGGCCGAGCGGCTGCACCGGGAGGTGATCCGGCACCGGGAGATGGCACTGGAAGCGGTCGAGCTGCTGCCCGCCCTGCTGGCCTCCGTGTGGTGGGCCACCCGCGATGACCGGCCCGTCAGGGCGGTGCCCGCACTCCACCCGGCCCGTACAAGCAGGGAAGCGGTCCTGCGCGAGGCGGCCGCCGACGGTGAGCCGGGTGCTCTGGTGGTCTATGAGGTCAGGGAGTCGACAGCGCGCGACGTCGCCGTCTTCGCCGCGACCCCGGCGTCCGGACCCGCGCTCTTCCCCCGGCCGACCGGTTTGCGCGAGGTGTCGCGTGAGGAGGCTCTCGATGTCGCGACCGGCCAGCGGTACACGCACGTCGTCCTTTCCGAGCTGCCCGAACCATTGCCGGCCGGTGCATGGGACCGGGAGATCGTCACTCGCGCCGTCACCCGTCCCGGGACCGACCGCGTTATTGGCGTCGAGGCCATGGCACCGTCCCTCGAACCCGCCCGGACCAGGCGAGTCGTCGAGACCTTCTTCGACGCCAGGACCTACGAGGTGGTCGACCAGCGGTTCCCCCGGAGCAGCGGAGCCCGTGCTCTTCCCTGGGACGGATCGGGCGACGGCTTCGTCCTGAGCGCTCGCACGGGTCAAGGCATGTACTTCTCCGTCGGATCCGGCAGAGGACGACGCATGGTGACGGGCAGGGAACTCGGCCGTCACCTGCGGGTGCTGCTCGAACACTTCCGTCCCGGGGAGCAGCTCGCTCTGGTCCTCGACGCACCACGGTCAGGCCGGGTGCTTCCCGGCTTGGCCCCCCTCGCGCAATCGGTGGCGGCCGCGAACCCGCGCCAGACCGTGTGGGCGCCGAACTCCGGCAGCTCCACGACGATCCAGTCCGACGGCACCGTTGGACTGAGCCTCGAGAACCACTCTGCCGAGCCGGCGCCGCGGTGGCTGTCGTTCACGGCCCCTGACAGGGCTGCCGTCGACGCGGCCGCGCGGGACGCGGAAGCCGTCTTCGGGGGGGCTTCGGGGCGGTACGCCGCCCTTTACGGCACCGCGCGCTGGGAGGAGCTGGCCCGGGCGTACGAGGACGCCCTCGGCCGGACCCTGTCCGGCAACCGACGACTGGTCAGGCAGGCTCGTGCCCTCGTTCGACGGCTCTACGAGAGCTACTTGGCGGCGGAGCCGAACGACCCCGACCTGGCGCTGCGCAAACTGCTGCCGACGGCGGACCCGGCCACCCTCGACCACGCGGGCATACGAGCCCACCTCTTCGACCCGGGGTCCGCGGTCTCGCTCCGGGAGCTCGTGACCGTCCTGGCGGACAGCCTCGCCCCGGGCTTGTGGGCGCAGCTGCGAAACGAGAACAGCGGGGCCTCCAGGAACCTGCGCACACGCGGCCTCCTGGCCATCAGGAATCCCGGGCTGCCCCGTGAGATCGTGAGGGCTTTGAAGGAGCACATCAACCTGACCGAGACGGGTCTGGAGGTCGTGCGGGCCGTACTGATGGGAGGCTTGCTCCCGGACAACCTCTATTCCCTCTATGACCTGTTCGATGCCCTGCTGCCCCTCGATCCGGGTGCGGGACTGGAAATCTCCCTCCAGTACGGCGACGCTGCGAACCTCTACGGATACGTCCACCGGCTCCTGCTGCCCTACCAGCTGTGGCGGACACGCCAGGACCCGCCCGTGCTCCCGCCCCATCACACCGCCTACACCGACCTGGTCGCCCCACTGTTCCCCGGCCGCCCCCAGTCGGCGTACGCCCTGGCCCTGTCGTTGCTGAGCGGGCCGGACGCACCTTTCCTCACCGCTTCCTACGCCGGTGCCGAACACGACCGGGAAGTCGTCCGTGCGGTTCTGGCTGCGCTGGACGGTGCGGGCCGCCGCTTCCCCGTCCTGCTGATGCGCGATCCGGCTTTCGCCGAACTGGTCGACGAGTTCGCCACCGCAGCCGAGGACGTGCGCCCGGCCTTGCGGCGAGCGTTGCTCACCCGGGCCGGTCAGCTGCTCGGCGACCTGCGCCGGGAGACCCCGGCGCACCGGGCGATGGCCCTTGAGGCGCTGTCCCAGCTGGCGGCCGCGCCCGCCGGCGAGGTCGTGTGGCTGACCATGTCCGGGCCGGCGCAGCGCGTGGCCACACTGCTGGTGCCCGAGCTGTACGCCGGCACGTGGGACCGGGCACAGGCACTGCGCGATCTTGTGGGTGCAACCGCCGGAGGCGAGGGCGTGCTGCGGCTGCTGGTCGAGGTGGAGACCTCGACGGCGTACCGCGACGTGTCGGAGTTCTCGTCGGATCCCGGCCGCGGGGAGGGGCGGTTCGCGCGACCGGAGACCCTTCGCGTCCTGGACTGGCAGGAGCGGCGGGACGAGGCGGGCGGCCGGTACGTGCACGTGCGCGCCACCGCTGCCGGGACGGAAGTACAGCCGGACGAGGGTGCGGGGCAGGCGGGGGCGGCATCGCGGAACGAGCCCCTGAGCGCCCCTGTCGCGTTGACCCGCCCGCGGCTGCTCCTGCTGGGGCTGCCGCAGACGCCGATCATGGACGACGCGGCTGTGTACGGCAGTGCCCGGTGGGAGGAGCTCACCGGCCAGTACGAGGCGGCCGTCGCGCAACTCCTTGGGCAGGGAACCGAGGTAGTGGCCCAGGCACGCGCCGCGGTGGCCCGCCTCTACACGTACCTGTCCCGGAAGCACGGGGAGAGCGCCGCCCGCGGAGCCTTCTTCGACCCGGCTCCGGCCCGCTCCGGAGCCGCGGCGGCCATGCGTCGGCTGCTGGACCCCGGCGCTGGCGCGACCCTCGACGAAATGATGACCGCCTTCGCTAACGCGGCCTACGCGAACTCCACCGACACCTACACCCTGAGCCGTTTGTGGCGCGACCGCCCCGAGGGCGGCGCGGACCGCGGTGTCAGCCGCTTCTTCACCGCCTCACGGCACACACTGCGCGGTGTGGTGGCCGGCCACGCGCGGCCGGATGTGATGCCGAGGTCGGCCATCCCGGGGCCCCATCCCGAAGTGCGGACCATCCGGCTGCCCGAAGAGGGGGCGGAAGCCGGTTCGACGTCCACTACGCGTGGACTGCGGCGGAGGCCCGGGGGCGTCGACTCCGTGGAATGGCTGGTCCGGGTCTATCGGTGGCTGAACGTACCGGGCAGGGACGCCGGGCGTTTCCGCGACGCGTTGATCGCCGCCGGCCACTCCATGGTCGACGTCCTAGAAGCGTTCCAGCGCGTCGCGGGCGCGCGGTCCGTCGGGGAGCCCGATCCCGCCACGGCCGACGGCATGCAGGTGTACCAGTGGGCGGCAACCGTGCTGGTGCCTGACGGCCGGGCCACCGGCTCCTTGCCGGCACCGGGGCCGGACGAACGCCTGTGGCCGCCGCATCTGCGCCGTTACGCCGAGCTGATGGGCGAACTGGCACCCGCTACCCGCCTGCCGGGCGAGACACCGCACGAGCTGGCGCTGCGGCTGCTTGACGGGGCCGACCCGGTGCTGGCGGAGCGGCTGGGCGAGGAGTCGCCGTTGCACCGCGCGGTGGTGACGGAGGCGTTGGAGGCGCTTCCCCTGGTGGGCGGACCTGTCTGGTGGGTGGAGCGGACGCCGGGGAACCCGGCTTCCGTCGTGACGGTAGGACGTTTCCACCGTGCGGTCACGGACCCCGAAACCACCCTGCAACAGGCATTCACGCTCTCCCGGTCCGCCATCGGCCTGGCCGAGCGCGAGGGCAGCCACCCCGTGCTGTACGAGGTGGAAGGCTCCTCAGGACGCGACCTCTCCGCCGTCGGCGAGGCAGGTGCCGTTCGCTACGTGCGGCCGACGAGGTTCCGCGTGGTCTCCAGGGCCATCGCGGTAACGCAGTACGGCCAGTCGTATGTCCTCGTGAAACTCCGGGAGAGCGGCGGGACCCCGGTTTCGGCATGGTCGCGTGACGACGTAAACAACCGCGTGTCCGGTCTGGACGGGCGGTACACCGGTGAGTCCGCCCATGCCGCGCAGACGCCGCCGCAGGGGTCCGGGGCGGAGCCGGCGCGCACGCCGGCACCCGGCCGGGCGGTGCCGGTGGCGGAGCCCGACGAGGAGGACTGGAACAGCGGCTCGGACGAGGAACCCGCGGGTGATTATGACGCCGTGACCCGAGACGCTTGGATGCTCTCCAGCCGGTTCCTCGACGGCCTGCGCTTGGACCCGGGCCGTTCGGGACCGGTCCAAGACGCAGCGCGTTCCGAATCCCGCCCGGTGCCCGTACGGGAGGGTGTGGCACGGCACTTCGAGCCCTTGATACCGGCCCTGGGGGACGCGGCTGTCTACGGGAGTGCCCGGTGGGAGGAGATCACAGACGAGTATGAGGTTGCCGTCGCCGAGCTCCTGGGCGAGGACGCGAGGGTGGTGGCGGAGGCCCGGGCAGCGGTGGCCCGCCTTTACGCCTACCTGTCGGGGCAGCACGGGCAGAGGGCTGCCCGGCGGGCCTTCTTCGTCCCGGCTCCGGCGCACGGCGCTGAGGTGGCGGCGATGGAGCGGCTTCTGGATCCGGGCGCGGACGCCACCTTGGACGAGCTGATGACCGCCTTCGGCAACGCTGCCTACGTCAACCCCGAAGGCACCCACACCCTGAGCCGCCTTTGGCGCGACGGCTCCAGGGGCGCATGGCGCGGTGCCAGCCGCTTCTTCACGGCTTCGCGGGACATGCTGCGCCGCGCGTCGGCGGGCGTCACAGGTAACACACGACTGAACAACGCAGAGGCGGCCAACCCCGGTCCGTATCGGGGGAAGGTGTCCGCTCCACTCGTCAGGGAAGGTCTCGAGCTGCCGTTCCTGTCTGGTATGAGGGGGCTGCGCTGGGGGCGTGGTCGCGCCGATTCTGTGGAGTGGCTGCTCCGGGTCCACCAGTGGTTGAACGTGCCGGGTGGGGATGTGCTGCGGTTCCGTGAGGCGCTGATGGCCACCAGTGGTCACTCTCTGGCCGAGGTCCTCGCGGCGTCTCACCGTGCGGGTGTGTACAGCGTTACCGATCCTGATCCCGGTACGGTGGACGGCACGGGGTTGTACCGCTGGGCGGGGACGGTGCTGGCGCCGGTCGGCCGGGTCACCGGTTCAGGGGGCCCGAGCCGTCCGGCGAGCCAGTCGGGTTACGTTCAGCGTGTCGGTCCGGGCATGGGGGTCTCTGCCGTTTCCTCCCGGCGGCCCTCGATGGAGTCCAGGCTCCGGACACCCGTGCGGGGGAGCAGTGTTCGGCGTGCGGGGGCCGTGATTCCCTGGCCGGCGCTGGGTACGGACGAGCGGTTGTGGCCGCCGCACCTGCGTGTGTACGCGGAACTGCTCGGTGAGCTGGTGCCCACCACACGCCTGTTGGGGTCGGGTCCGGTCGATGCCGCGCGGGCCGGGGAGCTGGGCGGCCGGTCCACGCTGCCGCGTGAGACGCCGCATGGGCTGGCCCTGAGGCTTCTTGGCGGGGGTGCCGAGGTGCTCACGGACCGGCTGCGTGATGAGTCGCCGTTGCACCGTGCGGTGGCGACGGAGGCGTTGGAGGCGCTTGCGGAGGTGGCGGGGCCCGTCTGGTGGGTCGGGCAGGAGTCGGGGGATCCGGTCCTGGGGCGTCCCGGGGGGCTGGTGGTGGAGGTGGGGCGGTTCCACCGGGCGACCACGGACCGGGACGCCGCCGTGCGCGGGGCGCTCACGCTCGCGAGGTCCGGCGCGGGGTCCGGCGGGGGCGTGGGTGAGGCGCGCTATCCGGTGCTGTACGAGGTGGAACGTTCCTCGGGCCGTGACCTTTCCGACTTCGACGGGGAGGGGGTCGTGCGTTACCCGGGGCCGGTGGAGTTCCGTGTGGTGTCGTGGGCGACGGAGACGGCCGGGAGCGGGCACAGTTACGTGCTCGCGAGGATTCGGGAGGTCCCGGTGGCCGGGCGGATCCCGGTTTCGGCGTGGGCGCGTGATGACGTCAGCAGCCGCGCGCCCAGCATGGACGGCCGGCAGATCGGCGAATACACCCACGCCGCCCGGCTACTGGTGCCCGAACCCCGTGCGGAATCGGCGCACGTCCCGGCGCAGGCGCCCGATTCCGCGCCGCACTCCGCCGAGGGCACCGCGCGAGCCACCATCACGGCCAATGCCGCCCTGACGGTTGTCGTCGAGGATCTCGGCATCGATCCGGCAGAGCCGTCCGCCCTCGCCTCGACAGCCTCCGTAGGCGGCAGCCCCGCCCCGGCCGACGGCGCGCGGTCGGGGGTGGTGAGGCCCGGTTCGTGGCGGTTGCCGTCCTACTTGGAGGAGATGCGGGCCGCGGGTACGGCCCGTTTGACGGCGCCGACCGGTATGCGGTGGATCGCCGATGAGGTCCGGGCGCTGACCGCGAACGGGTCTCCCGACGCGATCCTGGACGCGATCACCGCTGGCCCGGAGGTGTTCCTGGGGCACGGGAAGCCGTTCCAGGTGCGGGGGGGCGACGGCTGGTACGACGTCACCGTCACCATGGGCCGTGACCCCCAGGAGCCCCGGACGCTGATCACCGCCGCTGACCTCGGTGGCCGGGCCGGCGATCACAACCGCGTGAAGCGGGCCACCGAGGCGGCCAGCGCGTTCGGCAGCAGCTCCACCCGGGGCGTGGGCCTGCGCTACGCGGGCATGCTTCTCCTCCCCACCGACAATCCGTTCTTCCTCGCCGGTGCCATGGCCAACGTCAACGTCCCCGTCCGCCAGTGGTCCACACGGACGGACCGGTCGCTGGCCGTCGCAGAGGGCCGGATCCTGGTCTCTCAGAACGGCCTGGTCGCGGTACCCCGCCAGGTGATGTGGCAGCTGCGCGTCCAGAAGGCCGGTGTACGGCACCCGCTGATGCGCGAGGGCCAGGGCTCGGTCGTGGCGCATGTCGCGATCGAGGAACTCGTGCCCGTCGGAGTGACGGCACGGCCGCCGCGGATGACCCCTCTCACTCCCGCTGTCGCGGCCCGTCTCAAGGTGGCCCTGTCACTCACACCGCTGTCCGCCGACACGGGGAGCCCGTACCCGGGCAACGGCAGCCTGTTCGGAGCGATCCAGAGCCAGGTCCACCCCTCCGTCATCAGCCATGGCGCACCGGGACGGACAGTGGCGTACGAGGCAGCCTCCTCCGAGAACTTCGTCCGGGACCTGCCGCGCATGCTGGCGGACTGGGTCCCCTCGCAGGACATGGCGAGCGCCCACGACACGATCACCGGTGGTTACCGCATGAGGGCAACCATCACCGCCGTTGCGCCCCTCACCCGGCTCGGTGGCGGAGCGGGAACGACCCCTGCGGCTTCGGCCGCCGACGGTCCCGCCGCCGTGGCAGGCCCCCTCTTCGAGGACAGCGCCGCCGTACCCCGGCCCCTGGTGAGCGGCTCCGACCTTCGGGGCATGGCACCCTTCCACGAGTCGGCCCTAGGCCGTACGACGCAGGTCACGAAGAGCGGTGGATGGGGCATCGCGGTCGGCCCGGGTATCGCCATCGGAGTCATGGCGGGCGGCCCGAGGGCGCGGGTGTTCCTGCAGCCGGGCCTGGAATCGAGCTGGAGCCGGTCAGCGGCATCGGGCACCCAGACCGTCGCCGTCCAGGGCAGCGAGATCCTGGCACCCCAGGTGTCCTACCAGGCCCGCGTCAGGGTCGAGGTGAGCGGCATGGGCCCGCGTCCTCGCACTCGCCCCGGCTCGGGAAACCGGCCGAGCGAGGCGGAGGTCACCGTCTGGTTCCACATGAGTGCGCAGGAGGCGGCCCATCTGGGTCTGCCGCTGCCCGAAGGCATGACCCCCTCACCACTGTTCGATCACCCCGGCTTCGACCGGGTTCTGCCCGCGGGCCCGTTGGGGAGCAGCGCGAGGCTCGTCGGGCTGGACACCAGCCAGCTCGTGGCGGCCATCGAGGGCCGGTTCCGAGAATTGCCTGCGCTGGCGGGTTACCTTCCGGGCTTCGACGCCTCCGACCAGCGGTCCACCTGGATGGCCCCCAAGGCGGACGAAACCCGCATGCGGGAGAACTATCGCGCATTGACGACCACGCTCTCCGCAGTCAACCTGATGACCCGTAAGCAGAAACTGCTCACCTCCGGCGTCGCGGTCAGGCTGCGCCGTAAGCACTGGAACGACACGGAACACCTCCTGGTCCGTGTCACGGGCCGGCTGCGCGACGACATCGCGTACCGCGGTGACATCAAGGACTGGTCGGTCCTGATGGTGTCGGGCCTGAACACCGACGTCCAGGGAGCGGCCGCGAGCCAGATGGGCGCCTCCCTCCGGGCCCGGTTCAGCGTCAAACCCGTTCCCGGCCACCTTTACCTCGCAGCCACCGGTGCCCTCGGTGCCTACAGCATGCGCGAATCGCAGTCGGCTCTGACAGCGAACCGTATGACGGGCACGACCATTGCCGGTCAGGACCCCGTGAGCGTGTTCGAGTCGGTGCTCGTCTTCGACGTGGAGATCACTTCCGTCCGGCGGCCGCGGCAGTGGCAGCGCATGGCCGTTCCGGGCGCCCCGGGCCGGGAGACCCCGGTGTCCACCGTCCATCTGGACACCACCGCCTCGCCGGAGGCCCTGTCCCTCGCGGCCGTACCCGTCATGCTGACAGCACCGACCGCGCTGACGCTCAAGCAGCCGGCGGCCGCTGCCGGGCTCGTCCGCGAGCGGCAGCTCCCGATCCCCATCGCGGTCCTCCCGGCGCGCGGTATCGCTGACATGTACGAGACCCGGTGGGCGGCCCGGCCGCAGGAGAGCAGGGTCACCGACTGGCTGTGGATGGAGGACACAGGAGCCGACCAGGCCGTGGTGGACATGGCCCGGGAACTGCTGACCGAGGCGGCGGGAGGCGACAGCGCGCTCGGCGTACCGGAGCTGGATCCTGGCATCCTCGTCGAGGACGCTTTCAGCCCCGAGGCCGTCGAGGCCGCTTTCCCGCTCGCCACCCGCAACGTCTGGGTGGTCGACGGGCTGCGCTTCGAGCGCAGGCTGGGCAGTATCCGCGGGGCGGTCGGCGTCCGCTTCCACGCGGTGCACCCCACCGTCGTGCACGTCACCGGCGGCAAGAAGGAGGCCGGTGGCAAGGAGAGCGCGGTGACGACACCGCCGCTCGACCAGGTGTACGCAGGTGGACACCGTGCGGGCTCGGCACGCGGAGGCGGGTTCACGCTCTCCGGCGGAGGGTTCGTGGGCGGCGCGGGCGTCGCGATGCCGACCCTGTGGATGTTCGGGGGGCTGGCGGCCGGCGCGGCTCGTGGCTGGTCACGGGCCTCCTCGTACGGCATCGGCGGCAGCATCGAACGCACGACCGCCTCCGTCAAGGGTGACCGAATGTTCCTGGTCCGGGCCGATCTCGATGTCCTGATGGTGGCCGAGGCCTCGCTGCGTGACGGCACCCCGTCGGTCGCCTGGGGGGGACGCAGGGTACCCGGTGCCATGTCCGCTTGGCTCTCCGAGGCCCAGGTGCGGGAGCTCGGCCTGGACGCACGACCGGACGCGCTGCTCAACACGTCGGCCACTACCTCCGCCCCGGATCCGGTGGCCCGGTTGCGCCCGCCGCACGGGGGCCCGCTGGGCTTCGGCCGGATCGCGCACGTGCCGGACTTCAGCCGGCTGCTGTCGGGCCTGCGGACACGGCTGGCGACTCTGGGCGGCAGGGACCACACGCCACTGCTGCCCGCACAACTCGTCGCGGACCGCTACCGCAACACGCAGCGGCTCACCAACCTGCTGAACACGATCGGAGGCCAGTCGAGGCTTGCCAGTGCCCTGGACGGTGGCAGCACCGTCACCCTTTACGGGAGGAACGGCAGCCCGGCTTACGTCGTCAGGTTCTCGGTGACCCGTGGCGAAGGCACCTTCGATGGCCGCCCGGACGATCGCCCGACCATGGAGCTCACGCAGAGCGCCACCCAAGAGGAGACGCTGGTCCGTGGGGCGAGCAGTGTCAAGCAGGGAGGAGCGTTCGCCCTGCCCGTCATCATTCTCAACGGTGAGGACGGCTACAGCGGTGGCTCACCGGCCCCGTTCGTCTCCGCCGGAGCGGAGACGAATCGGACGAACAGGCAGGCACTGAAACGGAAGTACGAGAACTCGGTTCGCGTCGGTGTCTCCTCCGACGTCGAAATGGTCCGCCTTCGTTACCCGGTGCAGGCGAGGCTGGAGGTGTTCAAGGCGGGCTTGGGGGTGGACTTGACGCCGGATGCGGTTGTCGAACTCGATGCTCCTGAGCAGGGGGAGGACGATCGCTATCTGCTCCAGGACATGCTGGAGTCCGACTTGCACGCGCTCACCCGCGTTCGGGCGGGTCGGGTCCCGGCCGCATCGCTCTGGCTTCCGATGAGCCGCTCGCAAGCTCTTGAGGACTGGCAGGGGCAAGGCATCCGACTGCCGGCCGAGGCCCAGGTCGACAGCAGCAGCGGTACCCCGCTGCTCCGTTCAGCTCTGCGGCAGTTGGCCGTGGGTCTGGGAACGAGGGCAGAGGTCAATACCGTCGGGACGAGTGCGTCGGAGGCGGTCGAGGGACTGTTCTCCACCGAGTGGACGACCGCGGCACTGCCCGGGCTCATCGCAGGCCAGCGGCTGCCCGACCTGTTCGTTTCCGGGCTGCTGATCGACGACGACGTGAGTGTCCGCCTGTACTCCCGCTTCACCAACGGGGAAGTTCTCGGGCCCGTCGACCGGATGGAGTTCGAGATCGTCGGCGGAGCCGGTACGGACGTACCGACGCTCGTCGAGAGCAGTTTCGGGACAGGTACCTCCGACGGGGAGTCGGGCGGCCCCTCGGCCTTCGGCGGGGGCTGGCTTCGCTACCGGGAACCGGACGTGCACGATCAGCAGAACAGTGGCGGGCCGATCCTTGGCGGTGCTGTTGGTCTGGGTTCGGGGGTTGGGTCGGGGCATAGTCCGCTTTCGCGGTTGAACACTGTTGCTGTGCTGGTCCAGTTTGATGTGGATCTGCGGTTGGAGGCGGGCCGTAGTCCGCGGCTTGGTGTCGGGTCGGGGGAGGTTCGGGGCACGGTCGAGGTTCCGCTGCCGGTTCCGGTGGTGGTCCGTATGGATCTGCGCTCGGCGGCCGCGATGGTGCGCTCCGGTGCGTTGCGGGATTCCGGGAACCGGCTTGGGCTGGGCCGGCCGGCACTGGCTCCGGCGCCGGGGTGGCCGGTGTCGGCTGTGATGCACGTGGTGCGTGATGTGAAGGGGAAGGTCCTGGGTGAGGCGTCGTTCAGCCCGGGGGAGTTCGCGCGCCGTGAGCCGGCTTTGCGGCAGGCGGCCGGGGCCGGCACGTATGTGGAGTGGAGCCGCGGTGCGGATGGCCGCCTCGTGTCCCGGCTGGTGCCGATGCCGCTGGAGTCACGTACGCGTTTCCTTCTGGCGGGGAACGGGGACAGTGATCATTTGGCCGTGGCCCTCGCCGATGGAGGAACAAGGCTTTTGCGGGGGGCGGATGTCGCGGGTGCGGTCATGGGCCGGCCGCACCTGGCGACGCTTTCCTCCGGGACGGTCATCGTGCTGCTCCAGCGTGGCACGGGAGCGGCGGATTCCGCGGTCGGTCGTTTGGTCAGTGATGCCACGGGTCTTGCGGTCATCCAGCCGCGTTGGGGGGCGGCCGCTACCGCGGCGGAGGGTGCTCAGAGCGGTTACGTGCATCTTCTTGAGGCTCCTGACGGGACGCCGGGCGGCTGGCTCGTCCATCATCCCGGCGGACGTACGCAGTCCCACATTCCGGATGCTGTGCCGGTGGTGGACTGGACGGCCCCTGGCTACCCGGCGCCCGTGTTCCACCTCGGCGCCTCCGCCTCCGCCTCCGCCTCCGCCTCCGCCTCCGCCTCCGCTTCCGTTTCCGTTTCCGCTTCCGCGGTGGTCCGTCCGTCTGCGGGGCTGGTCAACGGCCCGGTTGCAGGGGGTTTCGGGGAGCAGGGTCCGCAGCTGCGTGTTCTGGCGGACGGTGGCGGGAGGGCGTTTGTCTGGACGGTGTTCGGGGAGAGGGATTTCGGGCTGCGGGAGAAGGCGTATCGGCGTCTGCGGGAGGTGTCGCACTACGAGCAGTGGAGCGTCGCGCCGTCGGGTGAGGCTGTGGCGGTGAGGGTCGCGATGCCCGCCGGGGGGAGTGGCACCGCGTTCTTCGCGATGCACGGCCGGACGGCGGACGCCCTGGTCTCCGGGCTTTCCGTCGACGGCCCCGTCCGCCCGGAGTGGGCGTGGGCGAGGGATCTTGTGGACGGCGGGCTGGCAGCCGCGGGCTTCCACACCCTCATGTTCATCGCGTGTGCTCCGGATTTCCCCGTCGGCCGTCCGGCCGCGATGGACGCATCTTTGCGGCGGCTCGCTGAGCGTAGTGGCCTGACGGTCTTGCGGCCGCAGGGCCGCATCGCAGTCGTCCCCCCCGCGACCGCGACTTCGACCGGCGGGTCACCGGGTGTTTTGGATCTTCCTGTCGTTCACGTTCTGGAAGATGTCCGGGGGCGGGCCACGGGATGGACGGTGGTACGTCCGGGGCGGCGGCCGGAGGCGTCGCCCGTTGCGCTGCCCGCGTCCCCGGGCTCGGTGAGGTTCGCGTCGTTCTATGCGGACCGGCGGTGGCGGGCGTTGAGCTTCGAGTACGAGCAGGCGCTGGCGGAGGAGGCTGCGGGGGGTGATTCGGCCGAGGTCGTGAGCGGGGCGATCATGGGCCTGCTCGATGTTCTGACGCGGATCCATGGTGCGGACGGGGCGAATGCGGCCTTCTTCCCCGGGGGAGGCCGTGTGCCGCAGGGCGCGTGGTCCGTGCGGGAGTTCATCGGCTCCGAGCCGGGTGCGGCTGCGCTGATGGACGCGTTCGCGCGGGCGGTGTACTCGGATGCGCCCACGTCGCTGGTGTCGACTGTGCCGGGCCTGATCACCAGGCCGGCGGTGGTTTCGCCGGGCGGGGACGGCGGGCTGTACCGGTTGGCGCATGACGCGCGCGGGTTCCGTTATGCGGGGGGCAGGCGGGGGCCGGCGCTGGCGCTGATGGAGGCCTACCGGGCTTTGGGGGCGGATGCGGAGCAACAGCTTCGTTTCCGGGGGGCGGTTGTGGCCTGGGCGGTGCGCTCGGGTGTCCAGTCCCTGTCCGAGGTGCTGGCCGACGGTCAGAGCGCTGGTGTGGGCACGGCCGATGACGCGCTGACGACCGCGTTGGCGACGGACGGATCACGCCTGCACCAGTGGGCCGGACAGCACTTCGCCCCGGCCCGGACACTCCCGCACCACCGCCTGTACGCCGAGCGGTACGGCATCAACGGCGGGCGCGTGGTAGGGGACACGGCCGGCAACCACACGGCAATGGCTTCGGTGCTGGCGGGAAGCGGGTCGGCCGACGCGGTCGGCATCTCCTCCCGGCTTGTCATCCCCGCGTGGAAGACCGAGGCCCGACGCGAGCTACAGGCGCCGTACCTGACGGCGGTGAACGGGTACGTCTCTCCGGACGACCGTTTGTTCCACGCTTTCCTGCAGGCGAGCCGTCTGGGGGACCGGAACGGTGAGTGGCTGATGAGAGCCGCGATCCGGCACCTGGCGATGGAGCGGGGCCAAGGGATCTCGAACGGCGTTCCGGAATCACTGCTGACCGATCCCGACTTCAGGGCGCTGGCCGCTGACCTCGTACACCTCTTGAGCGGGCCGCCGACAGACGAACTCAGGGCGGGCATTGACCGGGCGTTGGCCGTGGTCACGGACCGTGTCCGTGCCTGGATGTCCGCACAGGCCGACCTCGCGGCCGAGGCGCTCGACCTGCTGGCGCCTTCTCAAGGTGTGAATGAGCGGACCAGTGACCGTCGCGTGTTCGTCACGATGGAGGCGATGCCGTCGCGTCCGTCTGCGGAGTTCGTCAACGTTTACGGTTTCGCTGGTCTGGTTCGGTCGGTACGTGGTCAGGACCGGAGGTCGCGGCGGCCGCAGAGCCTTGTCATCGAGCGGATTGTCGGGAGTGGTGGCATGCTGCCGACGCCTGAGTCCCGTCGTGTTCGGAGTGTCTCCGGGGACTGGGTTGTGCGTTTCGGGGGGAATGAGGTGCGTTTGCGTGAGGTGGCTGGTCTCGGCAAGCGTCTGGTTGAGGGTGTCGTGCACGCTGTGCTGTATTCGGCGCCTGAGTTGTTTGACACGGCGACCGGTCGTGAACTGGGCCTTGACCCGCAGGCGATGCTGCCTGAGAACGTTGAGGCGGTGCTGGCGTGGGTGGGCCGCTCGGTCACCGAGCCGGACATCCCGGCGGGGGCGTCCCTCCTGGAGTCCAGGCGGTCGCTCACTTTGAAGGAGCTTTTCGAGGCCGGTGTCGAGCCGAGTGTGGTCGTCCGTACCCAGGCCGCTCTCCAGGGGGGTGCGGTCACGGTCAGGGATGCGAGGCTGGGCCGGGCTGACCAGGCGCGTCTCCTGCTGGGCCGGGAGGACAGGCGGGACGGTCTGGTGAGTGAGCTCGCGGCGGACCTGATGGGCCGCAAGCTGGGGTTCCGCGTCGCCCTTGCGGAACTGGAGGACGCTTCTTCGGTGCGGCACCTGGGGGGTGCGGGGGGGCCCACTGTGCTGCTGGTCCTCCAGGACGGGCGCTACATGGTGGGTTTGATTCCGCCTGTGGGCGTCGCTGATCCCGCTGGTCTGGAGGAGGGGCCTTTGCGGGTGACCGCGGTGTCCGCGCCGCCGCGTCCGATGGAGGTGCTGGGCGACGTGCCTCCCGGGACGGAGCCGGATCCGGGGGTCGGGAGAGGTTCGCCGGGGTGGGGTCGGCGGATCTGGGCGGGGTGCTGGGCCGGCGTGAGGTGTTCACGGATGGCACTGCCCGGCCCCGGCGGCTGGTGACTGATTACACGCTGACGTCGCCGTTCGTTGGGGGGCCGGATGTGCCCGATGCCCGGAAGCTGGCCGAGGCGCCGTCTGTGTACCGTCTGTCCAGCCGGACGGGTGTGGCCCCGGGCCAGGAGGCTGGCGATGTCTTCCCGCGGTTCGTGGCGATGCGTCCGGTGGAGGTGCAGGAGCATCCCGTGCTGGCGGTTGCGGGGGACGGGAACCTGGCTCTGGCCGTCCATGGGGGGCAGAACCGGGAGTTCTTCGCGACGGAGGAGGTGGTGGCCGACGCTCACAGGCACCTCGGCCTGACCGGCGCGAAGCTCACGCTGAAGGTTGATCACTCGACGTATGCCGAGTTCGCGCATGACGGTGTGCTGAAGCGTCTGTACAGGGTCACGCCTGAGATACGGGGTGAGAAGAGTTCCCTGACGCGTGACTTCTCCGCGAAGATCCTGGGCGGTCAGCACCAGAACCTGGTGCTGCACGACGCCCGGCCCCTCGCGGAGGGGGGTACCGCGGCCACCGCCGCGCCTCTGGCCCATTTCGGTCACGACAAGGAGATCTCCGGGCCCGCCTACCTGGCGCAGGGGCTGGTGGAGGCCTTCCACGCACCCGAAGGCCGGCGGGACGTCCTTGGAGTGGAGTGGGGCCGCGCTCTTCTGGACAATGTCTGGAACTCTGTTGAGCAGGACTGGCCTGCCGTGGGCAGGGAGTACGGGCAGGCCCTGTTCCGTGCCAAGCATGATCTGCAGGCCGCGTGGCGCTGGTGGGAGCTGATCCAGAAGATCGGTGTCAACGAGTCGGCCATCGCCCAGAAGCCCGGTGACGGCTATGTCGTCCAGGCGCTCGCGCATGCGGTGACCGATAATGTCCGCCTCTACGACGAGGACTACGCGCACGGCACCGGTCCGGACACGCCCGCGGTCCAGCAGACGGCCGGCTACCACTTCGCGCCGGTCGTGGCAGGCGACGAGAACCACCACATCGCCCTGCAGATGTTCACCTCACGAAAAAACTTCAACCAGGACATGCGCGACGCCGTCGAGGCCAACCTGGCGCACTATCCCCCCTCCGAACTCGACCGGTGGGAAGCCCCCGCGGCCCCTGCAGACCCCGCGGCCCCCGCGGCCCCCGCGGTCCCGGCGGCTCCGGCGGTCCCGGCGGCTCCGGCGGTCCCGGCGGCTCCGGCGGTCCCGGCGGTCCCGGCGGATCCCAAGCGCGCCACGCGTACGCACCTGGCCAAGACGCTGCGGCTGATCCATACCCTGCGTGGGAAGATCGCCGCTCTGGACGCGGACCCGTCGGCGCAGGCCGATCCGGTCGCGGCCAGGGACGCCCTGGTGGCGCAGGAAGCACGGACGATGACTGCGGCGATCGCGCACATGAGCAAGCTGTCCGTGGACACGTACGGCGATCCGAACGAGGGCTGGTTCTTCACCATGCACGGGCGGAGCCCGGGGGAAAGCTTCTTCGACACGTGGGCCGGCCCGGACGACTCGGTGTTCGCCAACCCCATGGTCGTCCTGGTCAAGGGCGGTCACAACGACGCCAAGATGGAGGGAACGGCCATGCCCGGCGCACCACAGGGCCTGAGCGACTTCCATCGTGAGCGCCTGGGCAAGATCGCGGAGGAGATCGCCAAGGTCGGCCTCTGGCGGATCGCCCAGGGCATACGGCCCCCGGCGATCCGGTTCACCGCCCGGATCCACGAGGAGGAGGACCTGCGGACCGCCGCCGAGCGGATCGACACCGTGCTGGGAGCCTTCCAGGAGGCCCTCGCCACGAGTCTCGCCCGGCGCCAGAACCTGGACCCGCTGCCCGGCAACACCGCCGTGGAAACCCGCCACTTCGAGCTGGTACGGGACTTCGCACTGCGCCCCGAGCGCGAGGCGTGGCAGGGCAGCACCGACGGATCACTGGACTCGGGGTACGAGCTCGCGAGCTCGACGGACGGGACGCTTGACACGGTCCTCTCCCTGACCATCGAGCAGCTGAGCACGCTCGCCGTCGACATCGGCGTGCACAAGCCGAAGAACCAGCTCTTCCGCCAGCGCGACCCGCAGGCCGTCACCCCCCGCGAAGCCCTCCAGACGAAGGAGACCGTGTACTTCGTGCGTGACGCCCTGGGCGGCAGCGGTCTTCCCGACAAGCGGCTGCTGACCGCGGGCAGGCAGCTCCAGGCACTGCTGCACCGGGAGTTCGACCAGAACGGGGCCCCACGGCCCGAACACCTCAACCCCCTGATCCACCGCGTTTTCGGCCTCGCGCCCGACACGCCGGTGTCCCAGGCACACCGCTCAGAACTCTTCGAGCTGGCCGCACAGGCCAAGATCAAGCGTGTCGGCCTCACCACGGACCGACTACGGCAGATCCACGACCGGACGGCGTCACCCCTGGCGGGCCTGGCCCCCATCCCCATGCATCCACTGATCCGCCAGGAGACCACGAGACTGCAAGCACCCGGACTCCGAGTACAGACCCAACACGACTACGGAGTAGCGATGCTGGGCCGACTGTCCACTGCTCCGTCGTTGGCACCCACCTACAACCGCGTCCACTCCATACTGGACCAGTACGCCGCTCCCTCCCTTGTAGAGCAAGAGGCGGAGACTCCCTCGCCTGACCGGGACAGCACATCGCTGTCCCAGACCTACGATCCGAGGGCCCTGGATGCGCAGCGACGCCCAGCGGTGGACGACGGCCCCCCGGATGCCATGGCTCTCATTGCCCGACTGCGGGAGCAGGCGAACCTAGTCGACGAGTGGACGGCTGCCTACATAGGCCGAGACGTAGAGGCGAACCGAGAGCTGCACCGGGTGGTGGAAGCTGTACAGCTGCGGGCGACGGAGACCCAAATGGCAGCCGTCGCCGGCCTTGGCTTCCGAGACGGCCTGAACGAGGACTTCGGCACCCTCTTCAGCGCGCTGGAGATGGGATTGCTGAGTGATCTCCTGGGACCCTTCACACCACCCCAGGTCCTTCGGAGCGGAACCCCCTCCGGAGCCCGCCCGCCCGCCGTGGGCGCCGGAGGGCGCGGCGCCGACGCGATGGCCTGGGCGTTCAACGTCCGTCCCTCCCTCGACAGTGTTCCCCTCACGGCAGGCACGGCCTACTCGCTGATGCGGTACGCCGTCGAAATGCGCCGCCAGTGGGGGATCGAGCCCGACCTCGATCTCTTGCAGCTTGCACTGATCGGGTCCCGCCCCGAGGCGACGGACGAGATCCTCCGCGGCACACGGGTCCTGTTCGACGAACTGGCCGTGGGCCACGGGACCTGGTGAACGGATTCATCGAATTGCTACACGAGGGCAGTTACCCCAGCCGTCCGGATTCGCTACGATGGCATTCGGTGGGGCGTCTGTGCGCAGCCGGGCCGGTACGGTCCCGTCTCCACACACGCTCAGCAGATCGGCCACGGACGGCACTCCGGTGGCCCCAGATCCTTCAGCGTGCCCGCGAGCCGCGGGATCGGTCTATTCCCCCACCTCATCCCTTCACCCCCCTGCGCCGTCACACCTCCACATGCGCGCCATCATGAACCGTTCCGACTTTCCTGCCGGTGGTTTGTTGGCCGGTGATCAGTCGGCTCGTGCTTCTGTTTCAGCGTAGTGTGCTGCCTCGTACTCGGTGGGGCTGATCATGCCCAGAGTGGAGTGCAGACGGCGGTTGTCGTACCACTCGACCCAGGAGGCGGTGGCGTACTCGACGTCGGAGACGGTTCTCCAGGGACCGTCGTGGAAGACCTTGGTGCGGATGCACTCGGCCTTGTAGAGGCCGTTGATCGTCTCCATCAGCGCGTTGTCGTACGCGTCCCCGACGCTCCCGATCGAGGGCCGGATGCCCTCGATGTGCAGGTGTTCGGTGAAGTGCACACTCGTATAGTGCGACCCGGCATCGCTGTGATGGATCAACTGGCCTCGCGGGACGGGGTTTCCTTCGTGGCCGCGGCGCACAGTGCCATCCGCAGCGGCACGTCGACCAGCTCCACGTCCTTCCTGATGGAGGCGTGCCAGCCGACGATCTTCTGGGAGAAGCAGTCCACGATGAACGCCACGTAGGTGAACGACTGGTAGGTGCGGACGTAGGTGAAGTCGGTGATCCACTTCTGGTCCGGGGTCGGAGAGGTGAAGTCCCGGTCCAGCAGGTCCGGGGCCCGGGTGTCGGCGGGGTTCGGGATCGTGGTTCTCGGTCTCTTCCCGCGGACGACGCCGGCCAGGCCAAGCGAGCGCATCGCACGGTCGACGGCGCCGAACCCGGCCTCGGGCAGCAGAGTGCGGCGGAGTAGGGCCAGCATCTTGCGCCGCCCATAGAGCCCTTCCGGAGCCAGCACACGCTGCCCGGCCGCGTTGGTCGTGAAGGCCAGTGACCGGACGGCGTCCTGGACCTGGGCGTCACTCACGGTCCGGGCCACGGGCTGAACCGTTCGGCCGCCGGGCGTCCTTCGAGTTCCATCAGATAGCGGAGCCGGTTGCGGACGGTTCCGCGATGGAGGCTGCCGCCGGATTCGTCGGCGAAGAGGACGGGTGAGTCGGGGAATTTGGGCCGTACGTCTTCCAGGAACCACCGCAGAACCAGGTCGAGGTTGTCGAGCATGGGCACCCATCGCGGTCGCGGGCCGGAGGTGTGGGCGCCTTTGCCGAAGCGGACGTGGAGTTTGCCGAACGGGCCGCGGGTGAAGTGCAGGTCCGGTCGCTCCAGCAGCGATGCCTCCTCCGAGCGGAGCCCGGCGTGATACAGCGTCCGGAACATCGCATAGTCCCGAGCGGCGGGTCCGTACTTCCTCGCGGTGGCGATCCGCTGCTTCATGAAGCCGAAGAACTCGCCCACTCGCTCCGGGGTCGGGGGCGGCAACAGAGCCGGCGAATCGTCCCCGACATGCCTTGAGGCATTGAACTCATCGACCGGGCAGACCAGGCGGACGCCGAAAGCGGCTTCGATCTCGACGGACTTGCGGGCCTGGAGGAACCGGTGGAAGCCCTTGAAGATCTGCACGTACTCGCGCCGGGTCGAGGTCTTGCGGCCCTGAACCGCAAGGTCACCGACCACGCGATCGATGTCCTCAGGGGTTACCTCCCATGCGGGCCGGCCCAGCGCCGTCAGCGTCCGCTCCAGCAGCCCGGTGTCGTTGTCGATCGTCACCGGGCTGAACCCGCGGGCCCGCCACGAGGCTACGAACGCGTCGACGCACAGCGACTGGAACTGCCACGGATCCGTCGTCGGAATCTCCTGCGGGACGGCCCCGCCCGCGATGACCTACAGTCTCACCTCGCTCACCGGCATACCTTCCTCGCACCTGAACGGTCAAGGCAGCACCTTGAAAATCCGGCAGCTACCGCGAGAACCAACGAGGACCGCAGGAGGGGGATACGGCCAGGTGGCAGCGGCAACTCTTGTGAGGGAACAAGTGCCAGCCCCAGATCGCTGGGGAGAAACCTTCTCCGACGATGTCGTCGCAGCCGCCATGATCGACCGGCTCGTCCACCACGCCGAGGTCCTCACCCTCACCGGCGACTCCTACCGCACCCGCCAACGACGCGAACTCCTCGCCAAGGAGAACCGCACACACCGCGACTGAACCAACCCCCAAGGGGTCAAATCTGCGGGAGCAGAGCGTGCTCAATTCTGCGGGAGCATTGACACAGGCATCTGACCGGGCTTGGCCCCGGGCGTTTCGCCTCCCGGAAGTACAGCCGACCAAGATCCCAACCCTTGCTGGAGGGGCGCGGCAGCCACACGCAGAGAGATGAGCGAGCGTCTCGGCGAAGAGTCCTGGGGTGGGCGTGGGACCGTCAGCCAGGCCGGCATGGTTCTCTCCGGGCGCCCTCGTGGGGCCCGCGGTGTCCCCTTCATGCCTGACCGGCTTCCTCGGCGGCTTCAGGCCCCGTTTGCCGTGACCAGAGGTGGGCAAAGAGCGTCAGCATGCTGCACATAGCGCCCACTCTGCACGTAACGCACACGCGCATCCTGTCCATTTTGTGTCTTGTGGGTCGCTGACCTGTGGTTTCCTTTGACCTGTTTTTGTTGGATCTTATTCCGATGACGCACCACGTGGAGTGCGTCGCGATCCTTGAACCCATCGCGAAGGGCGCCTGACCTGCAGGTTTCCCGATGTGCGTTATGCGCATTGCGGGCGTTACGGGCGATATCTTGAGGCTGAAATGACGCTCGTGACGCTCGTTCTGACGTGGCGTCAGGACTGTGATCGTGCAGGTCGGGCTGGATGCTGAGCTCGGTTTGTGCGGTCTGGCTTTGCGGAGATTTGAAGGAAATCGGTCCGTTCCGCCGTCGCTGGTTGCGGCGGCGGGCGCTCTGCCGGGTGTGGCATCGCGGCTGGCGGCCGGCAGAGTGGGTGCTCAGCAGCTGGGTCCGTAGGGGCTCGAGCCGTGCATGAACGGCTTGAGGTCCTCGGCCCAGGGCTCGGGGATTTCCGGCATCAACGGTGAACCGCTGAGCGGATTCAGGCGTTGCACGTGGCCCTCGGCCCAGGCGATCCACGCCTCGGCTTCGTCCTTGGCCGGTCCGAGCGGCAGACTCTCTGCGTGGAGTCGGAGTGCGTCGACGTACTCGACAAGACCCGCTGCGCGCCTCCACGCCGCGTTCTGTGCTTCAAGGTGGCGGGCGCGGTATGCCTCTGCGCATTCGGCCGTGGCCTGGCGTTTCACGGCTTCCCGTCGCATGCGCTTCTGCTGGGCCTCCTCCAGGTCAGCCAGACGCTTGCCTTCGGCTGCCTGCCCGCGGAGGCCGAATCGCCTGCAGGGGGCCGAAGGCCAGGGAGACGGCGACCTGCTGGTCCGGATCACGGGACCGCAGACCGTGTGAGTGAGCCGGGAAGGCGACGGGTTTCGGAACCGGGAAGCGTGCCGGCCGATCGGTGTCACGGCACGGCACGGCACGGCACGGCGTCGCCGGGAGCGGCCACATCATCAAAGGCGTGCGCGGCGCCCCGGTCGGGACCAGCCTTCGGTCGCTGGTAGTCGGCCCGGGTGACGACTGCGCTGGCTGTAGTGGTTACCGTGTCTGGCGTGAACTGGATGAAGAAGACTCGAGCCGCCGACGGGGACCACGACCGCGCTCTGTCGGTAGGGGCATTCGCGGCGATCATGCTCGGGGCCTTCCTCATCGTGGCGACGTGCGCGCTGGTGGGCGGCTGGGTCGGGCTGATCGGCATCGTGGTGACCGCGGTTGTCCTCATCGGCTTTTCAGTCACTCGTCTGTAGAGCGCTGGTGTCCGGCGAGTCGCCGGCTGCCGCGTCAACCTGGTTACCGACTCTGGTTTGTGATCAGTGCGCGGCAACGGGGATCGCGGTAACCGAGGCGTGGCATGCGTGCCACCGAGAGTCCCTGCCTGCGAAGAGGGGAGTGCGCCCGGCGCGCCCCCACGTGACGGGCCCATGACTTGAGGTCACCGTCCGTCCCCTGGTCGGACGGCGATTCGCGCGCCGGACATCTGGTCCGGGCCTCGACTCCCGCCTCGGGTGACCAGGAAGATGTCGAGTCAACTTCACGACTCTCAGGCGTGGCTGATGTGTGATCACGGCCAGCGGGCCTGGCGCTGCGCCGTCGGGATCGCGCCGGTCGTACCACGGGCAGGGTGCTCAAGAGGCGGTGGTCGTCTGTTCCTGGAACTCGCGGAAGGCGGCGAAGGCGCGCGGGCCGTAGACCGTGCCCGGCCCACCGTTCATCAAGATGGCGACCCCTATCGTCTCGGCTGCCTCCTGCTCGGTGGCGCCCTGCCGGACGGCGGCCTGGGCGTGATGGGCGATGCAGCCGTCACACTCCTTGCTCACTGCGATGGCCAGCGCGATGAGCTCCTTGGTCTTGGCGTCCAGCGCACCGGATTCCAGCGCGCTGTCGTGGAGCTGCTTGTAGCCCTCGTACACCTGCGGGATCGCGCGCCGCAGCTCACGGCCGGGTGCCCGCAGTTCGTCCCGTACCTGGGTGCCGTACGACATGATGCGTCTCCCTTCTAGCGGCCGCCGGCCACCGGAGCGACGCATGGGGAACGCGGCGCCGGGCGGTGGAGAGCGACAGTGGTGATGCGCGGCAGGCTCACCACCGGCATGTTTGCCGTATCGGTTGCCGCGCAGGGTCGACGGTCGGACCGTGCCTCCATCGTTGCGCCGCATCCCGCCGGGAGCCAGTTCGTCGCTGCCCCCAGGGGGATGGCATGTCGGGGCGCACCGTGCGGCGGCCTCGGGGGGGCGGGCGGTGGTTGGCTCTGCACGGCGTCCCGACGGCTCACGTACTGCCTTCTGCAACGGTGGCGAGTGCGGCGTCGAGGCGGCGCGCCGCCTCGACCGCGACGGGGGCCATGGCGTCGACGCCGGTGAGCGTGACCATGGTCGCGGGGTCGATCGCCTGCACGATCACCTGGTCGCCATCGGTGCGGACCACGACGTTGCAGGGCAGCAGCAGCCCGATCGAGCGGTCGGCGTCCAGTGCCTGACGGGCGAGTGGGGGGTTGCATGCTCCGAGAATCAGGTACGGCTCCATGTCGTGGCCGAGTTTCGCCTTGAGCGTGGCCTGGACGTCGATCTCGGTCAGGATGCCGAAGCCTTGGTCGGCGAGGGCGCGCCGGACGGTCTCCACCGTCTCGTCGAAGGTTCCGGCGACCTTGATGGTGCGGTCGTAGTGCATGGTCTTCACCTCACTCTTCGGATGGCGACCGCCTCGGCATGCGGCCGACCCGGTCGTCGTGCTGCTACCCCGGTCGCCGTGCTGCCAGCGGTCGGCCCAGGGTTGGGCCGCGAACGGCATGATGTCCTGACGCACCCGTCCAGAGGCGGACGACAGGCGCTGAGAGACCGTTCGGTCCTTCGGTCTGACCTCGTGGTGACGCTCCGGGCGTCAGTTTCGCTCGGCCGTGCGGGTGGCGGCCTGCCGGTGGACGTCGTCCATGGCGGCGGACCGAATCCTGGTGATCAGTTCTTCCAGGGCCGGTGGCGGCAGTGCGCCGGGCTGTGCGTAGAGCACGGTCCGGTCGCGGACGGCCATCAGGGTGGGGATGGATGAGATCCGGAAGGCGCCGGCGAGTTCCGGCTGTGCCTCGGTGTCGACCTTGCCGAAGACGATATCCGGGTGGCGCTCGGCCGCCCGCTCGTAGACGGGGCCGAACATGCGGCAGGGTCCGCACCATCCTGCCCAGAAGTCGATCAGCACGATCTCAGAGCCCGTGACGGTCTTCTCGAAGTTTTCCTTGGTCAGCTCGACGGTCGGCATGGGTTCCACTCTCCTCCCATATACCCGGTGGGGTATATGGGAGCTTCAACGGGCGTAAGGGCGGGATTGTTCCAAGCTCCCGCGATCCATTGGCTGTCGAATACCCAGGGGGGTATTTGACAGCGCTGGTGGAGGCGCTTACCGTCGAAGACGTAATACCCAGGGGGGTATCTGGAGGTGAATCTCGCTCATGGCTCGTGAAGTGGACCTGGAGACGTTCGCCGCGGCCTGGACTGCCGGCGCCGTGGTTCTCGACGTGCGGGAGCCGGAGGAGTATCGGGCGGCGCACGTGCCTGGTGCGCACCTCGCCCCGCTGTCCACGCTGGCCGCCGCACTGCCCCGGGTACCCAAGGGGCGAACGGTGTATGTGATCTGTGCGAGCGGTAACCGCAGCCAGTGGGCCGCGGACCGCCTTGCCGCCGTCGGGATGGATGCCCTTTCCGTCGCCGGTGGGACCCGAGGCTGGGCCGGCACGGGCCGCCCGGTCGTAACGGGATCCGCCCCCGGGGCGGTCTGACCCTCCCCCGTTCACGCGGGCCCGCCCCTCCGGGGAGCGGCCACCTTTTGACCTCTCGGATACCCCCCAGGGTATCCGAGTCATCGACTACGGAGGTTTCCGTGTTCTTCGCCCAGTACTACCTCGACTGCCTCTCGCAGGCGTCGTACATGATTGCCGACGAGACCACCGGCAAGGCGGTGGTCGTCGACCCCCGCCGGGACATCTCGGAGTACCTGGCGGACGCCGAGGCTCGCGGCTTCACTGTGGTCGGCGTCATCAACACTCACTTCCACGCGGACTTCGTCGCCGGACACCTCGAGATGGCGGCCGAGACCGGCGCCTGGATCGGCTACGGACGCCGGGCCGAGACCGAGTACCCCATCCGCAAGCTCGCCGACGGCGAGACGATCAGCCTTGGCGGCGTCACCCTGGAGATCATGGAGACCCCCGGGCACACCCCGGAATCGATCAGCGTGCTGGTCTACGAGCACGGTCAGGACACCGTCCCGTACGGCGTGCTCACCGGTGACGCGCTCTTCATCGGCGACGTGGGCCGCCCCGACCTGCTCGCCTCCATCGGTGTCACCGCCGGCGAACTCGGCGCCATGCTCTACGACAGCGTCCAGAACAAGCTGATGGGCCTGCCGGATGAGGTGCGGGTCTTCCCCGCGCACGGCGCCGGATCCGCCTGCGGCAAGAACCTTTCGACGGAGAAGCAGTCCACCATCGGCGAGCAGCGGGCCACCAACTACGCCTGCGCGCCCATGTCGCAGGAGGACTTCGTGGCGATCGTGACCGCCGGTCAGTCCGCTGCTCCCGGCTACTTCGTCTACGACGCGATCCTGAACCGCAGTGAGCGTCCGCTGTTCGATCCGGCCGCCGCACCGAGGCCGCTGAGCGTCGAGGACTTCACCGGCCTCCGCACTTCCGGCGCCGTGGTGGTCGACGCCCGTGACCCCCAGGAGTTCGCCGCCGGACACCTGCGCGGCTCGGTGAACGTGCCGGCCGACGGCCGCTTCGCCGAGCAGGCCGGCACCGTCCTGCCCACCGACGCCGACCTGCTGGTCGTCGCCCCGCAGAACCGCGAGGAGGAGATCGTCACGCGCCTGGCCCGGATCGGCTTCGACCGCGTGGCCGGATACCTGCGCTCCCCGGACGACGCCCTGACCGCCCTCGCCGACGAGGTCACCCCGGCCAGCCGCCTCACCGCCGCCCAGGCCTGTGCCGCCCTGGCGGGCGACAACCCGCCGGTCGTCATCGACGTCCGCAACTGCGGCGAGCGCGGTGACAACGGCTTCATCGACGGCGCCCTGCACATCGCGCTCGGCGAGCTGCCCCGCCGCCTGGACGAGGTTCCCGGCGACCGGCCCCTGGTCCTGCACTGCGCGGGCGGCCACCGCTCCTCGATCGCCGCGAGCCTGCTGCGCCACCACGGCTTCACCGACGTCTCGGACATCCTCGGCGGCTACGCCGCCTGGGCGCTACTGAACACCCCCGCGACCGTCTGACCGGCTGCCGCCCCACAGACCGGCCCTTCCCGGCCGCGACGAACCGCCGGCGCCCGTGCGGGGAGACCCTCTGCCCTGACGGGCCCTCCTCGCGCGGGCCCCGGCCCCCGACGCTGACCTCAGATATACCCCGCCCCGTATTTGCGTACGGAATCATCTCACCACGACGGAGTTTTCATGACGACCGACGCCTCCCGTATCGCCGGCCTCACCCCCACCGCCCTTCAGCAGCTGATCGGCAGCGGGCGCGGTCCCCGCGTGCTGGACGTGCGGACCCCGGGCGAGTTCCGGACGGTCCACATTCCCGGTTCCTACAACGTCCCGCTGGACACCCTGCGTGAGCACCGCGCCGAACTCCTGACCCACCTCGACGAGGACGTCGTCCTCGTCTGTCGTTCCGGTGCCCGCGCCGCCCAGGCCGAGCAGGCCCTCGCCGAGGCCGGTCTGCCGAACCTGCGCGTCCTGGACGGCGGCATGATGGCCTGGGAGGCCGCCGGTGCTCCCGTCAACCGGGGCGAGGCGCGCTGGGACCTGGAGCGCCAGGTCCGCCTGATCGCCGGATCGATCGTGCTCGTCACCGGCGTCGTGGGCGTGTTCGTGCCCGGAGCGCACCTGATCGGCACCGCGATCGGCGCCGGGCTGACGTTCGCCGCGCTCAGCAACACCTGTGCGATGGGCATGATGCTGGCCAAGCTTCCCTACAACCGCGGCCCGCGCACCGACATCCGCACCGTCATCGCCTCCCTGCGGGACCGCTCGTGATCACGCTCGTCCTCGTGGCGTCCGTCCTGATCGGCGTCAGTCTGGGCATCCTCGGTGGCGGCGGTTCCATCCTGACCGTGCCGATCCTGGTCTACCTGGCCGGGCAGGACACCAAGGAGGCCATCGCCACCTCGCTGTTCGTCGTCGGTGTCACCAGCCTGGTCGGGCTCGTCCCGCACGCTCGCGCCAGCCGGGTCCGCTGGCGCACCGGCCTGATCTTCGGCGCGGTCAGCATGGTCGGCGCCTACGGCGGCGGACGCCTCGCCGAACACATTCCGGGCACCGTCCTGCTCATCGCCTTCGCGCTGATGATGCTCGCCACCGCCGCCGCCATGCTCCGCAAGTCCCGCAAGGCGAAGCCGGTCAAGCCCGCACACACGGAACTGCCCGTCAAGCACGTGATCGTCGAGGGCCTCGTCGTCGGCGCGGTCACCGGCCTGGTCGGATCCGGCGGCGGATTCCTCGTCGTTCCCGCCCTCGCCCTGCTCGGCGGACTGCCCATGAGCGTCGCCGTCGGCACCTCGCTCCTGGTCATCGCCATGAAGTCGTTCTCCGGACTCGCCGGCCACCTCAACGGAGTCCAGATCGACTGGAACCTCGCGCTGATGGTGACCGCCGCGGCCATCGTCGGCAGCCTGATCGGCAGCCGCTTCGCCGGACGCATCCCCCAGGACACCCTCCGCAAGGCCTTCGGCTGGTTCGTCGTCGTCATGGGCGTCTTCGTCCTCAGCCGGCAACTGCCCCACGCGATCTGGGCCAGCCCGCTCACCTGGACCGGCATCGGCCTCGCGGCAGCGACCGCCGTGACCTGGGGCACAGTGCGGGCACGCCGCCCACGGCCCGCCATGTACGCACCCCAGGTAGGCTCCGGGGAATCGGCCGCACACCCCTGGCGTTATACCCAGAGGGGTATTCTTGAGTCGATGGTCGGTGAGAAGGAGGAACCCGGTGAAGGTGGAAGAAGAGGCGGCGACCGCGGTCCTCAACCGGCTGCGGCGCGCTCAAGGGCAGCTCGCGGGCGTCATCGCCATGATTGAGGCCGGCCGCGACTGCAAGGATGTCGTCACGCAGCTCGCCGCCGTCTCCCGCGCCCTCGACCGGGCCGGATTCAAGATCGTCGCGAGCGGGATGCGCCAGTGCCTCGCCGAGAGCGAGGAAGGCGCACCCCCCATGACCGAGCAGGAACTGGAGAAGCTCTTCCTCACGCTCGCGTGACACACGACGGCGGGCGGCGGACATCCGCCGGCCGCCGTCGTTTCACGCCGCGGGCGGATGCGTGCGCGCCCAGCTTCCGCCGGCTCGGTCACCAGTTCCCCACCCATGACCGAACCAACAACTGACCTGCCCGACCGTCACCACAAAGACCAGTGCAGTACGAGAAGGCGGCGAAGAGGCGGTTGAGCAGAAGCGCCGCACCGGCACGGTTCTGCGCCGGGATGACAGTATGAGCCGCTCGGGCTGGGTGCGGCGATCGGCATGATGATGACCGAGCGCGGCCTGGTCGCCCCGGCCGCCGGCGGCAGCGCCCCGGCCCAGTGAGGGGCCGGCCTCCCGACGGCCGCGCCCGAGCTCGTCGGGCACGTCCAGGCGGTGAAGTTCGACGCGGAGACCGGGCGCCTGGGCGTCGCCCCCGACGCCCCCGCGTACGGGGGAGCTGCGCTGGATGGCGCCGAAGCTGATCGCGGCCACCAACGAGCAGGTGTCCGGCGCGAGCGTGCCCGCCGTGCATGGCCTGCCGCCCGCCCCTGGGAAGGCCGGGCCCACCACGGTGGCCACCGACCCGATCTCGCCTCCGGCCATGCCCGTCGCGCCCTGCCGCCCGTCCGGGCCGATGGCCACGCTGCCGGGTATGCCGAAGCATCGTCAGTGACCGGGCCCGAAGGGGTAGCCGTACCTTGCCGCACCGGAGCTCCCCGCGTACGACGGCCGCCGGCCTCCGACGTCACCATCGTGCGTCGCGACGGCACCCAGGAGACCCGGCCGGCCCTGGCCCCGCGGCTGTCCCGGGGCTCGTACGACCCCGCCCGCGCCAAGCCCCGGGAGACGGGGAAATCGGCAAAGAAGTGCGCCAGCTGCGACGGTACGACGCGTGGCGGCATCTGCCCGGCGAGTGCGCCCCGAGGGCGGTGCAGCCCCGCCCGACGGGCCGGAAGTCGCCCTGCACGAGAAGGTCGCCCGCCGGTTCTGGGTCCGCCGCCGCTGCCCCGTTCGCGACGCGAAGGCCGGCCAGGACTGCACCGACCCGGGCCCGCTGCTACGCATGCGCCAGGCGCTACTGACTTTCCACTGGTCCCCACGGCTGGGATCTGACCGTTGGATCCGCCTACCGAGAGAGACGACAACGCCTCTCGGCTGAGTACCTGAACTCTGGGACGACAAGGGCACTACCGTTCGACTGTGATCAACATCGACGGAACCCGCCTCGGGGTCGAAGCCGCCCGCCGCCTGCGGCAGACCGACTGCTGCACCATCGAACCTGGCCTCAGCCACGACGAGTTCGATCGCATCGAGGCCGAGTACGGCATCCAGTTCTCCGACGACCACCGCGCTTTCCTGGCCGCCGGCCTACCCGTGTGCTCACCACCCGAAGAGGGCGCCACCTGGGAGAAGCCCTGGCCGGACTGGCGCAACGGCGACCCCGACGAACTCCGCTCCCATCTCGCCTGGCCGACCGATGCGGTGCTGTCAGCGGTCGAGCACGGGTACTGGCACGCCTCGTGGGGCCCGCGCCTCGCAGAACCGCAGGACGCCCGGGCCGCAGCAAAGAAGCACCTGGCGTCGGTGCCCCAACTGGTACCTCTCTACGCGCACCGGTTCCTTCCCGCAGGTGGGGGAACCCATGGGCACCCGGTCCTGTCGATCTGGGGCACGGACATCATCTACTACGGCGAAGACCTTGCCGACTACATCAGCCACGAGTTCGAAGAGGGGCACGACCACCCCGAGACCTGGAACCCGCGGGCCACCGTCGCCTTCTGGCAGGACTTCGTTCAGTAGTCCATCTGCCTTGCTACAGATCTCAGACGCGGTCTGACGGCCGGTGAGGTCACCGGGGGCGTACTTCTTCCAGGTTCCTCCCGCCTGCGCGGCAACGGCCTCGGTATGGACGGCGTGGTAGCCGAGCATCCCGGCGACGACCGAGGGTGGGGCTTGAAAGACGAGCTGTTGCAGGGTTGCGGTCCGGCCGTGGAGGGTGGGAATACCCCCGGCAGCGAGCCGCCTGCCAAGGCTCGCGGGGTCCATCGGCTGCCCGGCTCGGCGCCCGGGGAAGAGCCAGTCGCTGGCCGGAGCGGTGCCGTTCGGCCGGTTCGGCCGTGCGGTGTGGATGTAGTCGAGGAGCACGCCGGCGAAGGGCTCGGGGACTGGGGTGGGCGGCTCGCCGAGCCGGAGTGCGACCTGATCGGTTTCGTGCTGGACGTCGTGGATGGTGAGCCGGACCAGACGCCGGATGGGCTGGGCATAGAGCAGGATCGGTGCGGCGGCGATCCGCTCCAGATTCTCGTCCAGGCCGAGCGCGTCCCGGTAGGCGGCGAAGCGGGTGTTCATCTGCGAGAACCCGATCCGGGCCGAGCGCTCGGAGGGGAAGGGCGCCCCGGTGCCGGAGGTGGCGAACAGCGGGCGGACCTCCTCGTTCCACTGCTGCAGGATCTCCGCCGACCAGTCCCAGACCGTCAGTACGCTGCGGCGCTTGGGCGGTGAGCCCTTCTTCGCCTTGCCGTGGCGCACGTAGAGGACGCCGTAGTCGCCGAACTCGAGCCCCTCGGGGTTGCGGCCGAAGTCGACGCTGTCGAGCATCCTCGTCTCGTTTCGTCGCAGGCCGAAGGCGTACGCGGTCTTGAACAGCACCGCGTCGCGGAAGGCTGGCAGCCAGCCCTTGCGGCCCCGGCCGCGGACCCGCTCGACCTGATCGTCGGCGTGGTCGAAGAACGCCTGCAGCTCGTCATGGGTGAAAGCCCGCTTCCCGGCGTCGGCCTCGGCCTCCTCCACGTGCACGGCGGAGTTCCACTCGTGGACGACCTGCACCGGGTGGGTGCCGAACCGCTCCTCGCAGGTCGCTGCCCAGCCGTATGGTCTGCCCGGGGCGGGTGGCCAGCAGGTCGATGTCCTGGGTGAGCATGCCGGCGAGGACTTCACGCTCGTCCGTTTTCGGAGGGATACCCGGGCTGTTCTGCCAGCGGCAGAACACCGGCCGGACCGGGCCCGACGATCACTACAGTCCAGTCTCATGACGACGATTACGACGCGTACGGTCGAGTATCCGGCCGACGGTTTGACGATGATCGGGCACCTCGCGCTCCCGGCCGGTGTCGACCGCCGGCCCGCGGTGCTGCTCGGACCAGAGGGCATGGGGCTCAGCGACGTCGAGCGCCGCCGGGCCGATGCTCTCGCCGAGCTGGGATATGTAGCGCTGGCCTTCGACCTTCACGGTGGGCGCTATTTGGGGGACCCCGAGGAGATGCTGGCCCGTTGCATGCCGCTGCTCGCCGACCCCGACCGGATGCGAGGCATCGGCCACGCGGCGCTCGACGTGTTGCGCACCGAACCGCGGACCGACCCCGACCGGATCGCCGCCGTCGGCTACGGCACCGGGGGCGCCATCGCGCTGGAACTCGGGCGCGATGGCGTCAACCTGCGCGCGATCGGGACAGTCAACGCAACTACCACGGGCCGACCGGGCGAGGCGGCGCGCATTCGCTGCCCGGTGTGGGCCGGGGTCGGGTCGGAAGACCCGATCATGCCGCCCGCGCAACGGAACGCGTTCACCGCTGAGATGCAGGCCGCGGGCGTCGACTGGCGCCTCGCGGTCTACGGCGGCGCCTTGCACGCCTTCCACCACCCGCCGGTCGACCACCCCATGGTCCCCGGCGTCGGCTACCACCCACAGCACGCGCAGCGAGCCTGGCGCGACGTCGTCGACCTGCTCGCCGAGTGCCTGCCCGTGACGGAGGACCTGGGGGTATGACCCAGGCAAACACGCTGGCGCCTGGCCTGGTCGGCGTCGGGCACCGACAGTCCCCTCCCCTCGAGTCCGCACAGCAGAACCGCATTCGGGCAGATGCTCGATTGCGGAGACGTATGCACAACTGCCGCAGTGCATGCCGGATTTACTGCGGCGGAGCTCCTGCCGTGATCATCGCGGCGCGCACAGCACAGAGTCGAGTCCTGCCAGACCGTCGGTGACGTGCTCCGTGGCGAGGGCGGGCAGGCGTAGGATTCGCGCACGGAGCAGGCTGTGGGGAGCAGCTTGCCGATAGGCGAGGGTGGCGCCGGGACCCCAGCCCCTCGATGGCGAGCGGGACCTGCCCCGCCGCTTGAGCGGCGTCGCGGTGGAAGAGTGCCCCGTGCTCGTGGGCCGGCGTGGCGAGTCCGGCCACCGGTTGCAGGGCCCCGGTCTCGTTGTTCGCCGCCTTCACCGACACCAGCACCGTGTCCTCGGTGAAGGCGGCGGCCAACGGCTTCGGCTCAACGAGCCCCTCCCGGTCGACAGGCAGGAGCGTCACCTTCGCGCCGTGCAGCCGCTCCAGCGCACGGCATGTCTCCAGCACGGCGGGGTGCTCGGTGGCCTGCGTGATCACGTGCGGACGCGGCTGGAGGCCAGCACCACACCGCGCAGCGCCGTCAAGTCGGCCTCGGAACCGGAGGCGGTGAAGACGGCCTTCCCCGCCCTGGCACCGATCAAGTCCGCCACCTGGGCGCGGGCCTCGTCCAGTGCCCGGCGAGGCGCCTGGGCGTAGGGGTGGCTGCTGGAGGGGTTCCCGAAGAAATCCGTCAGATGCGGCAGCATCGCCTCGGCGACTCGCGGGTCGACCGGGGTGGTGGCGTTGTGGTCCAGGTAGACCGGCCCGCCGGCGAGACGCGGGTGCGAGGGAACGCTTTCGGGGATGGGATTCACGTTGTCGCCCCGGCGTGTACGGGAAGGTCGGCCAGGCGCCACTCGAGCATGCCGTCGTTGAGCCGGATCGCCCGTCGGCCGTGGTCGGTGAGCAGGCGCACGGCGTCGTAGGCGAGGGCGCAGTACTCGCCGCGGCAATAGACGACGACCTCCGCGTCCTCGGCCAGCTCGCCGATCCGGTCGGTCAGCTCGGCGACCGGGATGCACACAGCCCCGGGGATGTGTCCGGCGAGGTACTCCTCCAGCGGCCGGACGTCGAGCACGACTACGTTGCCGGCCTCGACCCGGGCCAGGAGTTCCTCGCGGGTGACCTCGGCTGCGCCGTCCTCACCGAGGTAGGCGTCCCGGGCGACGGGAACGGCGGCCTGGTGGCGGTCGGCGACCTTGCGCAGCAGGGCGAAGAGCTGGGCGACGTCGTCACCGGCGAGCCGGTAGTGGATCCGTACGCCTTCGCGCCGGGTGGCGACGAAACCGGCCTGCTTGAGGGTCTGCAGATGCGCCGAGGCGGTGGTCAGGTTCAGTCCGGCAGCCTTCGCCAGGGCGTCCACGGTGCGCTCGCCCTGCGCGAGCAGGTCGAGCAGTTCCAGGCGCTTGCCGCTGGCCAGCGCCTTGCCGCTGGCGGCGAACGCGTCGTAGAGGGCGGCCTTCGTGCCGCTGGTGATGGCGTCGCGCATTGCATCCTCCAAATATCTATGGATTACTGTAGCTCATGCGGGCGGTGACGCCTTCCGCCCGCCCCCTTCTCCACGTGAAGGACAGCTCGATGGGATTCCCCGGAGATCACCTGATCCCCCTGGTTGACGAAGGACTCGGCAACAGCGCATACCTCGTCGATCTGAGCGATGGCCGCGCTCTCGCCGTCGATGCGAGCCGTGACCTGCGCACCCTGTACACCGCCGCCGAGCGGCGCGGTCTGACCGTCGCCTATGCGGCAGACACACACCTTCACGCCGACTTCCTCTCCGGCGCCGTGCAGCTCGGCCACGAGCACGGCGCGTCGATCCTGGCCTCCGCCGCCGGAGGGCGTGCCTTCGGCCACCAGGGCTTGGCCGACGGGGACGAAGTCGACCTCGGCGGGTTCACCCTGCGGGCACTTGCCACCCCTGGCCACACCGATGAGCACCTCTCCTTCCTGCTGCTGGACGGCCGGGCAGAACTGGGCGTCTTCACCGGTGGGTCGCTGACAGTGAACTCCGCCGCCCGCACCGACCTCCTCGGCCCCGAGCGGACCGAGGAACTCGCCCGGGCCCAGTACCGGTCCCTGCGTCGGCTCACCGAACTGCCCGACAACACCGCGGTATGGCCCACGCACGGGGCCGGCTCGTTCTGCTCCGCCCCGCCCGGGACCGAACGCACCTCCTCCATCGGCGCGCAGAAGCAGGCCAACCCGCTGCTGGCCGCACCTGACGAGGACACGTTCGTGTCCCAGCTGATCGCGAGCCTGGGCACCTACCCCGCGTACTTCGACCGGCTCGGCGAGGCCAACCGGCGCGGACCCGGCGTTGTCACCGGCACCCCGCTGCTGACCGAGCTCTCCGCCGAACAAGTCCGCGCCCTTGTTGCGGACGGCGGACACGTCGTCGACGTGCGCCAGGCCGCCGACTACGCCGCCGGCCACATCCCCGGATCGCTCTCCATCCCCCTGCGGGGCCAGTTCGCCACCTGGCTCGGCTGGCTCCTGCCCGACACCGCCCCCCTCGCCTTCGTCACCGCCGACGGCCAGGACCTGAGCGAGATCGTCTGGCAGGCGTACAAGATCGGCTACGAGCGCCTCACCGGCCGCCTCGCGGGGGGCATGGACGCATGGACGGCCGCTGGCCACCGACTGGCCGCCACCGCGTTCGTCACCGCCGACCGCGCCGGGGGCAATCCGTATATCGACGTGCGGCAGGAGTCGGAGTTCACCGCCGGACATGTCCCCGGCGCGGTCAACATCGAACTCGGCGGCCTCGCCCACGTCGCCGCGGAAGCTCCCGAGGGCGCGATCGTGGCCTGCGGGCATGGCGAGCGCGCCATGACCGCCGCCAGCCTCCTTGAGCGCGCCGGTCACAGTGATGTCGCTGTGCTCGACGGCGGACCAGCCGACTTCGCCGCCGCCCACGGCGAGAAGCTCGTCCAGGGTGCGGAGGGCACCCGCTCGTGAAGACCACTCCCATCTCGACGGCGCCGACGGACGCCTCCAGTCGTCCGGTACGCCTCGGCCTGCGCGAGAACCGGCTCCAGTTCACCCTGCTGGTCGTCGTCAACATCTGCGTCGGCGGCCTGGTCGGCCTGGAACGCACCACCGTCCCGCTCATCGGCGCCGAGACGTTCGGGCTGACCAGCGAGCTGGCCGTCTTCTCCTTCATCATCGCCTTCGGCCTCTCCAAAGCCCTCACCAATCTCGCTGCCGGGGCCCTGACCTCCCGCTTCCGCCGCAAGCAGCTGTTGGTGGCCGGCTGGCTGATCGGCATCCCCGTCCCCTTCGCTCTCGCCTGGGCGCCGTCGTGGGGCTGGATCGTCGCGGCCAACGTCCTGCTCGGCCTGAATCAGGGCCTGACCTGGTCGATGACCGTCAACATGAAGATCGACCTCGTCGGTCCCTCGCGGCGAGGACTGGCCACCGGGCTGAACGAGGCCGCCGGCTACACCGCCGTCGGCGTCACCGCCCTGCTCACCGGCTACCTCGCCACCAGCTACGGACTGCGCCCGGTCCCCGAGCTCATCGGCGTCGTCTTCGTCGTCGCGGGCCTTGCCCTGGCTCTCGTCGTCCGCGACACCGCCGCCCATGTCGCCCTCGAACTCGCCCACCACACCAAGCCCCTGCCCACCGACGAGGGCACCGGCCTGAAGGCCACGTTCATCCGCACCTCCTGGCGCAACCGCTCGCTGCGCGGTGCCAGTCAGGCCGGACTGATCAACAACCTCAACGACGGCCTCACCTGGGGCGTCTTTCCCCTCCTGTTCACCGACCACGGCCTGGGCCTCGCTGCCGTCGGCCTCATCAAGGGCCTCTACCCCATTCTGTGGGGCCTCGGGCAGATCCCGACCGGCCACCTCGCCGACCGCATCGGCCGCAAACCCCTGATCGTCTACGGGATGCTCGTCCAGGCCGGCGGTTTCGTCCTCGTCCTCGCCCTGCTCGACCGGCCTCTGCTTGCCGGAGTCCTGTCCGCCGTTGCACTCGGCCTCGGCACGGCCATGGTCTACCCGGCCCTCATCGCGTCCATCTCCGACCACGCCCACCCGGCATGGCGGGCCAACGCCCTGGGCACGTACCGGTTCTGGCGGGACATCGGCTACGCCGCAGGCGCCCTCGTCGCCGGCATCCTCGCCGACGCCCTCGGCCTGAACGCCACCGTGATCGCCGCCGCTGTGCTCACCGCCGCCTCCGGCCTGCTCGCTGCCCGTTGGATAACCGAGCACCGGCCCGACCCCCACTGAACGACCGGCCTGCCCGTCCCGCACGGCTCTGGTGTGAGAGGCCGGAGCGACGTGGATCAGACCTTCTCGATGGTCACGCGGGGGTGGTCGGCGGTGAGCATGGTGATGTCCTCGACGTCAGCGTCGAGATGGTCACTCGCCCCCGCTGGGCGAGGGCGGTGGCGCAGAGCATGGCGTCGATGGCGTACTTGTGGCCATGCAGCCCGGACGCGCGCAGCAGAGTGGCGGCGGACTGGGCGAGGGTCTGGGTGACCGGCTCGACCCGCAATCGGGACAGCGTCCATTTGAGGGCGGCGTCATTGATCCGGGGGTGGACCACCTCGACGAGCACGGCGGCCGAGGCGATCACCAGAAGGTCGGCGTCGCGGGCGGCGGTGAGCCACTCGTGGACCTCGCGGTCGCGCTGGACGGCCTCGGCCAGGCCCTCGCTGTCCCGTCGCACGACGCCCTCGGCCCGGGTTCCCGCCGTTCAGCACGGACCGGTACCCCGTCAGCGATTCGGTTCCGCCGTCCATCTCGTCCTGCCGGTCACGTTCACGCCGAGGCTGCGCGGTGACACCTTGTTGCCGTCGAGGCGTTGGTGTGTGTCGCCGGCCATGAACAGATCGTCGGGCCCGGGGCGACCAGCGTCCGCAGCAAGCGCCACCGCGCCGGGTGGAGGTCCTGGGCTTCGTCGATCACCACGTGGCGGAAGGGACGGTCGGTACGCGGCTCCAGCGCTTCCGGTAACGTCGCCCGCGGGCCGGACAGGATCAGGACCGATGTGAATCGGCCAAGTACGTAAGTCCCTGCCGATCATGGACCGCGCTCCAGGAGGATGGCGGGCAATGGACATGACTTCTCCGCAGGCGGAGGGCCCGCCCGACGCGTACGGGCCCTTCGCGCATCTCACGGCTCCGAACGTGCTGCTCTACCGCGTGGTGATGCGGGCCTTCCTCGTCGCCAAGGAGCGGTTCGCCGTGCATCTGCGGCCCGAGGACGTGTACGCGGGGCTGGCCTCCGGGGCCCGGCCGACCGAGCTCGACGCCGTGGTCAAGGCGCTCGACAGCCTGGTGGGGTGGGGGAACCTGCGCGCCGATCCGGACACCGGGCGGGTCACCGCCGTCGAGGACTTCTACCGCAAGCGGTTCATCTACCAGCTCACGCGGGAGGGCGAGGCGGCGGAGGAGGCCCTGTCCGCGTACGACGAGGCGCTCGGGCGGCGGGGCGCGCTGCAGGCCGTCGCGCTGCACGACATCGTGACGCAGTTGCGGGCCCTGCTCGTGCTGGCGGCCGAGGAGGAGCCCGATCCGGCCAAGGCGCATCTGGCGCTGGACGGGCTCGCGAGTCGTTTCGGCGCGCTCGCCGACAATGCGCGGGCCTTCATGGGCTCGCTCCAGCGGACCATCGACCTCCACGACGTGGGGGAGGAGGTCTTCCTCGCCTACAAGGACCAGCTCATCCAGTACCTGGAGCGGTTCATCCAGGACCTGATCACCCTCGGCGGGCGCATCGCCCGGCTGATCCTGGAGCTGGAGGAGGGCGGGAGCATCGAGCAGCTGTTGCGGGCTGCGGCCGCCCGTGAGGCGGCGGACGCCACCCCGCAGGAGGCGGCGTACGCGGGGCAGGCCGCGTACGAGCGGTGGGCCGGCCGGTGGGCGGGGCTGGCGGCCTGGTTCCTCAGCCGGGACGGCCGGGAGTCGCAGGCCCGGCTGCTGCGCGGCCGGGCACTGGGCGCGATCCCGCAGCTGCTGGCCGTCGTACGGTCGCTGAACGAGAGGCGGGCCGGGCGTTCGGACCGCTCCGCCGACTTCCGCACCCTTGCGCGCTGGTTCGCCGAAGCGCCCGACGACGACGCCCGGCACCGGCTGTGGCGCACCGCCTTCGGGCTGTACCCGGCTCGGCACCTGACCGTGGATGCCGAGACGCTGGCCGCCCGCCACGCCCGTCCCGAGCCCGCGGGAACCGCATGGGCCGATGCCGCGCCGCTGCGGATCAGCCCGCAGCTGCGCCGCACGGGAAGCTACGAGCGGCGCGGCAAGCCCCGCAGGGTCGAGGACCGGCAGGAAGCGCGCCGACTGCTCGCCGAGACGGCCGCCAAGCAGGCCGCCGAGACAGTGGCCGCCCGGGCCCGGCTCGTCACCCACGGCGTCACCAGGCTGTCCGGACTCGGCGAGCTCGACCCCCTCAGCTTCCGGCTCTTCCTGCAGCTCCTCGGCGACGCGCTCGCCACCTGGCGGCCCGGTATGACGCACACCTCGGCCACCAGCGGGGACGGCTCCATGGAGATCCGGCTCACCGCGCCGACCGACGGGTCCACGGCCGAGGTCCGCACACTGGACGGGACCTTCCGCGGCCCGGACCACACCATCGAGATCGTCGACCTCGCAGAAGGAAGAGGAGGGAGCGGAGCGTGATGACGACCCCGCTCGCCGAAGTACTCGACGGGCAGCACGCCGCCGAGCGGCGCAAGGCGGCCCGTGCCCTGCTGAAGCAGCCCCTGCTGCTCGCGCACGGCGCGTACGCCGACGAGTTCCGCCTCGTCCGGCGGCACGCCTCCGAGCTGCGCGACTGGTTCGACCGCAACACCGGCTGGTCCCTCCAGGTGGACGCCGAGACCGCCCGGCTGGGCAAGATCCCCGGTGTGCCGGACGACGCCACGCACCCGGCGCGCGAGGTCACCCGTAGCGCCGTCCCCTTCAGCCGCCGTCGGTACGTCCTGCTCTGCCTCGCCCTCGCCGCCCTCGAACGCGGCGAGGCGCAGATCGCGCTGGGCCGCCTCGCAGACCAGATCATGCTGGACGCCAAGGACCCCCAGCTGGCCGCGGCGGGCATCCAGTTCACCCTGGACCGCCGTGACGAGCGGCTCGACCTGGCCGCCGTCGTGCGGCTCCTGCTCCACCTCGGAGTCCTGCGGCGCGTCGCCGGAGACGAGGACGCGTACGTCAGTGGAGCCGGCGACGTCCTGTACGACGTCGAACGGCGGGTCCTCGCAGGTCTCCTCGCCACCCGCCGGGGACCCTCCACCGTCCGGGCCGAAACGCCGGATGCCCGGCTCGCCGAACTCGCCGCGGAAACGGCCCTCGACAGCGACGAACTGCGCTTCCGCGCCCTGCGCCGCTCGCTGACCCGGCGGCTGCTCGACGACCCCGTCCTCTACTACGACGAGCTGACCGATGCCGAGCTCGGCTACCTCACGCGCCAGCGCGGCTTCCTCACCGCCCGCATCAGCGAACTGACCGGGCTGGTCGCCGAAGTGCGGGCCGAAGGCATCGCCATGGTCGACCCCGAGGACGACCTCACCGACGTCCGCATGCCGGAATCAGGGACCCGCGGCCACATCACCCTCCTGCTCGCCGAGTACCTCACGGCGGTCGGAGGCCTGGTCGTCCCCATGGGCGACCTTGAGCGCCGCGTCGTCGAACTGGCCGCCGAACACAGCGGATTCTGGTCCAAGTCGGCTCGTGAGCCAGGGGCCGAGGCCGACTTGGCCGAGCAGGCCGTCGCCCGGCTGGCCGCTCTCGGCCTGGTCGCCCGCACGGCCGACGGGGTCGTGCCGCGCCCGGCGCTCGCCCGCTACGCGGTCGGACAGACCGTCGTACTCGAACCCCGTACAGCCGGCACCGCGCAGGTGCCCGCGCAGCGAAAGGCGTACCTGCCTTGACCCCCCGTCCCGTACTCCCCGCCCCTGCGCGTCCCCGCTGGCAGCCCCTGCGGATCGGTCTCGTCGACCTCTTCCACTACGACGTGGAGGAGTTCCACTTCCGCGACGGCCGGCTGCTGCTCCGGGGGAACAACGGCACCGGCAAGTCCAAGGTGCTGGCCCTGACCCTGCCCTTCCTCCTCGACGGGGACCTCAGCGCCCGTCGAGTGGAACCGGACGGGGACGCCGGCAAGCGGATGGAGTGGAACCTCCTGCTCGGGGGTGAGCACCCGCACTCCGAACGCCTCGGCTACACCTGGGTGGAGTTCGGCCGCCGTGATGAGGTGAGCGGCGAGGAGCAGTTCCGTACGCTCCTGTGCGGGCTCAAGGCCGTCAGCGGGCGCGGCATCGCCCGGCACTGGTGGGCGGTGACCGGGCAGCGGATCGACCACGGCCCGGCCGATATGCGCGCGGACGCGTCACTGAGCCTGCTCGACGCCACCGGCACCGTCCTGTCCCGGGACCGGCTCATCGAGGCGGTCGCCGGCCGGGGCCTGGTCTACGACCAGGCCAAGGCCTACCGCCGGGCCGTCGACGAGGCGCTGTTCGGCCTCGGGGAGCAGCGCTACGCAGCCCTCGTGGACCTGCTCATCCAGCTGCGCCAGCCCCAGCTGTCCAAGCGTCCCAACGAGGCCGCCCTCTCCCGCGCCCTCACCGAGGCCCTTCCGCCGATGGACCAGGCCGTCATCGCGGATGTGGCCGAGGCCTTCCGCTCCCTGGACGAGGAGAAGGAGGAGCTGCGGGCGGCCGGGGCCGCCGAACGGGCGGCCTCCGTGTTCCTCGACCACTATCGGCGCTACGCCCGCACGGCCTCCCGCCGTCGCGCCCGTCTCCCGCGCAGCGAACACTCGAAGTACGAGCAGCTGCTGCGCGATCTCGCCGAAGCGCAGGCCGGGAAGACCGCGGCGGAGGAGGACCGGGCGGCCGCGGAGGAGCGCGTCGCCACACTGACCGAGACCCGGGCGAGGCTGGAGGCGGCCGACGCAGCCCTGCGCGAGGGCCCGGAGATGCGCAGTGCCCGCGAACTGGAGCGGGTCGCACAGGCGGTGGACCGGGCGGAGATCGACTGTGCCCGCGCGCGCGACGACCGGGAGAAGGCCTCCCTTCAGCACACCAAGGCGCTCGACCGCCTCGGTGCTGCGGAGAACCGGCTCAGGGTCGCCCGGGAGCTGTCCGGGGACACGCTGCTCCGGGCCCGGGAGACGGCTGCGGCAGCCCGGCTGAACCTTCCCGGAGGCGAGGGACAGGCGGTTGCCGACCTGCGGGCCGCGGTGGCCGAAGCGACCGACCGCAGGCACCGCACCCTCACGCACGTCGAGGCGCTCGCCGACCAGGCCGAGGCGGCGGCGGCCGGGCGCCGGGCCGCCGTACTCCGGCTCGACGAGACGGAGACCGAGCTGGCGCACGCCGCCGAGGCGCTGGACACGGCCGAGGACACGGCGCAGGCCGCCGGACGGGCTCTGGTCGATGCCGTACGCGAGCACGCGGGCCGGTGCGGGGAGCTGGCGTACGCCGACCCGGCCGGACTTCTGGACGAGCTCCAGGAGTGGACCCGGCACCAGGACGGCCCCTACCCGGCGCGCCGCCGTGCCGCGGAAGCACACAGCGCCACCGCAGCGGTACTCGCCGACCAGGCGGCGGAATCAGCACAACACCGGGCCGGCCTGGCCGCCCGGACCCGCGACGCCGAACAGGAACTCGCCGGGCTGGAGTCCGGCGGTCGGCGCGGGCCGCAGGCCCCGTACACCCGGACCCCCGGCCTGCGGGACCAGGCACCCGGTGCCCCCCTGTGGCGGCTGATCGACTTCCGGGAGGAGGTCGCGGACCACGACCGCGCCGGGCTGGAGGCGGCCCTGGAGGCGTCCGGGCTGCTGGACGCGTGGGTGCGCCCGGACGGAGCGGCCGTCGCCGTGGACGGTCACGACGTACTCCTCGCCCCGAACACGGGACCGGTCGAGGGGGCGTCGCTCGCCGACGTACTGCGCCCGGCCGTGGACCACGGAGACGCGCAGGCCGCACAGGTCGCAGTGGAGGCGGTGGCCCGGCTGCTGGAGGCGATCGGCCTCGGCGGGACCTCCGGTGACACGGCATCGGCCGGCGATGTACCGGGCGCCGGCCCGTTGGGCATCGGGGCCACGGACGGCACCTGGGTCGCGCTGGACGGACGCCACCGCGTCGGCGTCCTCACCGGCCGTTGGACCAAACCCGCCGCCGAGTACATCGGAGAGGGCGCCCGGGAAGCCGCGAGGCGGACCCGGATCGCAGCACTGCAGGTTGAACTCTCCCTCCTGCGGCAGGAGTCGGCCGACGCTGAGGGGCAGGCGCAGGCTCTGGCGACCCGCCGTCGTACGCTCGACACCGAGCTGGCCGCCGTGCCCGACGACGCGCCCCTGATCCGGGCACACGCCGACGCCGCGGCTGCCGCCGACACCATGCGCCGGGCGCGGACCCGGTGCGACGAGCGGGCCGCCGAGGTGACGGCCGCAGCCGAGCGGGCAGAGTCGGCCGCCGCCGAACTGCACGAGACCTCAGCCGATCTGGGGCTGCCCCCGGACCGGCCGGCACTGGCCGCCGTACGGCAGGCCCTCGCCGAGCTCGACGTCGTCCTGGCCGGACTCTGGCCCGCACTCCGCGAGCGGAGCGAGGCGTCCCGGCAGGCGGACGACGAACGCGAAGAGGCGGTCCGGGCAGGGGAGCGGACCGCCGAACTCGCCGTTCGTGCGGAGGAGGCCGCCCGTGAGGCGGCAGCCGCGGACGAGCGGCTGGCCACGCTGCGTTCAACCGTCGGCGCCGCCGTCGCAGAGCTGGAGCGGCTGCTCGCGGAGACCGCAGAAGCCCTGCGCGGCTGCGCCGCCGACCAGGAGCGCGCCCAGGACCAGCACACGGAGGCGGACCGACGGGCCAGCCGGGCCGAGGGCAGCATCGAACAGCTGGAGAAGGCCGTCACCGAATCCGCCGCGACGCGCTCCGAGGCCATTGCCGCGCTCCAGCGCTTCACGGCCACAGGACTGATCGCCGTCGCACTTCCGGATCTCGCCGTACCGGCCGCGGACGACGGCCCGTGGGCCCCCACCCCAGCCATCGCCCTGGCCCGTGCCCTCGAATCGGAGCTGTCGACGACCGACGACTCGGACGGCGCCTGGGAACGTGTGCAGAGGCGTCTGAGCGAGGAGTTCAAAACCCTCCAGGACGCACTCTCACGGCACGGCAACACTGCCTCGGCCCGCATGGTCGAGGACGGGATGATCGTCGACATCGTCTACCAGGGCCGTGAGCGAGCCGTGCCCGAGCTCGCCGAGGCCCTGGCGGTCGAGGTCGGCGAACTCACCCGCATCCTCTCCGCACACGAGCGTGAGATCCTCGAAACCCACCTCATCACCGAGGTGGCCGGCACGCTCCAGGAGCTGATCGCAGCTGCCGAGCGGCAGGTGCTGGCCATGAACGCCGAGCTGGAGGAACGGCCCACTTCCACCGGTATGAGGCTGCGCCTGGTGTGGCGGCCTTCCCGCAAGGCTCCGGTCGGCCTCGCCCAGGCCCGTGGCCGCCTGCTGCAGACCGCTGATGCCTGGACGGCCGAGGACCGGGCCGCGGTCGGTGAGTTCCTGCAGGCGCAGATCGCCCGCCAGCAGACCGAGGACGCGGCGGGCAGCTGGCTGGAGCACCTCACCGCCGCCCTCGACTACCGCTCCTGGCACGAGTTCGCCGTTGAGCGTCAGCAGCACGGCCGCTGGGTACCCGCCACGGGGCCCGCTTCCGGAGGCGAACGCGTCCTGGCCGTGTCCGTTCCCTTGTTCGCCGCCGCCTCCTCGCACTATGCGAGCGCGGGCAGCCCGTACGCGCCGCGCCTGGTGACCCTGGACGAGGCGTTCGCGGGTGTGGACGACGACTCGCGTGCCAAGTGCCTCGGGCTCCTGCACGCCTTCGACCTGGATGTGGTCATGACCAGCGAGCGGGAGTGGGCCTGCTATCCGCAGGTACCGGGCATCGCCATCGCCCAGCTCGCCCGCGTCGACGAGGTGGCCGCTGTCCTGGTCACCCGCTGGGAGTGGGACGGCACGGCCCGCACGCGCCGCGAGGACCCCGTGCGTCCGGTCGACCCGGAGCCCCTGTGGGCGTGAGCGGTCCGCCGGTGGACGAAGTGCGCCTGCGCCGACTCCTCGGCGGCGCCGACCTGGCCTGGCTGGTGGAGCGGGCACGCCGGCGGCTGGAGCGCGGACAGCCACTCACCGGAGCCGTCTCGCTGGCAACGCCGAGCCCGGCCGAGCGGGCCGCGGCCGAGAGACTGCTGGGCCGGGTACCAGGTGCCGGGAGGGCGCTGACGGTCCGGCTCGACGCCGTGGACGCCGTGCTGGTCAGATCGGGCATCAGCCCCGGTGGCCTGGCGGCGGCCATGACGGTGCTCACTGGGCCGGTCGTCCCTCTCGACGAGGTCCGCCGGAGCGAGGACCAGGCCTGGGGAGAGGCGTACGCGCCTCTCATGCAGCTGGCCGAAGAGCATCCGGAGTACGCCGCTTGGGCCGGTCGCGTTCGTGACGACGGCCTCGTACGCCGCCTCGCCCGTACTCCCACCGCCGCCCGTCTGCTGTTGGAACAGACCGTCCGCGTACTGCGGGAGCTGCCTGTCGAACCAGCGCGGTCGCTGTCGGTGTTTGCCGCGGACATTCTGGGGAGTGCCCACGCACTCGACGACGGCACGCCGGTGGCCACCCTGGCCCTCTCCGGCGCCCGCGCTCTGACCGGCCATCCCGAGGGAGCGGGAGCGGCCTGGCGGCGGGCCGCATGGGCTTCCGCCGGCCTGCTCCGGGACGACGTCTCCTCGACGGTGCTCACTCTCAACCTCCGCGGGACTCCGGCCCTGGACTGGATGGCCGACGTGGGTGAGCCGTGCGTACTCACCCTCCGACAGCTCGCCCACCGTCCGCCGCGGACGGCACCGCCCGTGGTCCACATCTGTGAGAATCCTGCGGTCCTTTCGGCCGCGGCGGATCACCACGGACCGGATGCCCGACCACTGGTCTGCGTGCAGGGCCAGCCGTCGGCCGCCGCCCTGACCCTTCTCGCCCGTCTGCACGAGCTCGGTGCCGCTTTCCGCTACCACGGCGACTTCGACTGGGGCGGTCTGCGCATCGCCACGACGCTGTTGGGGCACGTGCCCTGGCTGCCCTGGCGCTACACGGCCGACGACTACCGTGGGGCCGTAGCAGCCGCTGGTCCTGATCTGCGCCCGTTGGACGGGAAACCGGCGCTGTCGCCATGGGACCCGGACCTGGCGCTCGCTCTTGCCAAGCACGCCCTGCGTGTCGAGGAGGAGTCAGTTCTGGATGTGCTGCTGACGGACCTTGCGAGGTGAAGGCTGACACGACACGTTCGGGGTCCGCGATTCGAACCGGCCCTTGTCGTGCTTTGTCGCCAGTCGTCCCCGCCCACGACGAGGGCGGGCCTGGGCGCGCCGGGCCCTTCCGACCGGCTGGTGGCCCAGCCGGAAAAGGCCCGAGGGATTTCCCTTTCTGAAATGATGGAGAGTCACGCGCCGCACACTCTCGGCGATTTCGCTATTTGACATTGCGTCCAATAAAGGGCTGCGATGTATCAAGTTTGCGTAAAGTCGTGCGCCGTCGGGTGCGTGGAAAAGGCCTGGACCAAGAGTTGTGTGATCGTCAACCAGGTTGAAGCACTGTTGAATTGACGATCCGTCATCTCGATTGCTTTCGGTGATTGAATAGGCGACATCTTCGCGCGTAGAGCAACTTCGTTCGCATCCCTCCATCTCTCTGGCAGGATTCCCGGCACCCAATCCACTCAAGGGAAGAGGTGCGGTTGTGCCTGGTCTCAGAGGGCCTGAACCTCGGCTTCACCGGCAGTGCGGGGCCCCCGATCCGCCCGAATGTGACGCTCGGTCAGTCGGTGCGGCCCGGCGGTAGTCGTCTGGGCGGATCGGCCGACCGCGCCGCAACGGGCACGTGCGGATTCGGGCCGCGCGTCCCGCAAGTACCTCCAGTTCGGCAGCCCCATCGAAAGCGGTGTCGCCACCGGCATCGCGGTTCGCCGCCACCTGCGGCACCATCGCCCGCACGGTGAGCGCGACCGACGCAGACGCCGTCGGCCCATCGCCGCTGGTGCCTTACCCGGCCCACCCCGGCGTCCCTGCCGTCAACATGTATGCCTCGTAGGGCGGTTGAGCTGTCCACCCTTGGCAGCGCCGCCCCGGCCCCGGTCCTCGGAGTACCGGCGGTCTCGACGTAATCGCCGCGCAGTGGAGTCCGTCGCGGCTGCCCGGACGGGCGGGATGTCGCGGGGCCGGCGGGCCGGTTGTTCGTCACTCATTCCGGGCGCCGCCGGGCAGGCAAGTCGCATTCTCAGATCAAGGAGCATGATGCACAGACGTCGCGCGTCCCGCCGCAAGAAGACGCTGATAGCCGCGATCACCGCCGCACTCTCGGGCGGTCTCCTGTTCGGCTTCGGTGCCCTTGCCCAGGCCGACGTGGTCAGCGGCACGGTCATTGGCGGGCAGGGGAACCACAGAACCGTCAACCACCGGGCCAAGCCGTCCCTTTCGGCTCAGGTGAACGGCTCCTCGAAGGTGGGGGACAGGATCCAGATGTCCTGCCGGACCACCGGCGACACCGTGGAGAACAATCCGCGATGGATCTACACCGGCTCCTACTACATCGCCGACGCCTTCATCAGCGAGAACACCACCCCCCTGCCGGTGTGCGGTTCGAGCCCGAACCCGAACCCGAAACCCACGACCGCGAAGACACTTCCGATCGTCATGCAGAAGCAGGTCAGGACCCAGTGGTGCTGGGACGCCTCCGGCGTGACCATCGCCAAACACTGGGGCCGCTCCGTCAGTCAGGAGCAGTTCTGCCAACTCGCCGCCCAGGGAACCTGGGTGGACTGCAACAACCAGCCCGCGACGCTGGAGGACATGGCCAACGGCCTGGCGCGGCTGGGGCTGAGGAACAGCGGCCGCAGCCTGTACCGCAATGCCTCGTTCAGTGAATCGGTCACCGAGATCGCCGCGGGCCGGCCGTTCGCGGTCCGGTTCGGCTGGCGCACCGGCGGCGGTCACATGAACGTCGTCTACGGCTACGACAGCGCCACCAACATGATCGCGGTCGGTGACCCGTGGCAGACCACCCAGACCTACACCTGGTGGAACCACGCCACTTACGTGAACAACAACTCGTTCCAGTGGACCCACTCCCGCATCGGGATCCAGGGCTGAGGAGAACACCGACCATGCAGACCTTGCAGACCATGCGACGCACCAGGCACGCGGCCGTCCGGGCCGCGGCCCTCACCACGGCCGCGCTCGCCGCCGCCCTGTGCGGAATCGTTCCCGCACAGGCTGCGGAGGGTGACGGCATCGCGGGCTACCCGTCCGCGCAGCAGACCATCCGCAGTGGCCAACTTCGCGACACCGTCTCCCGGTTCCTGGTCTCGGCCCGGCAGGCCGGCAGTGCCCCCGCCGCGGACGGCGGTGCCGTCGGCGCCCCCGGAAACGCGCCGGCCGCCGTCGCCGCGCCGCCCGCGTTCGATCTCAAGGACCCGGTGCCGATGTTCGAGATCAGCCCCGAGTTCGTGACCGGCAAGACCCGGGCGACCCCGGAGACCGCGCTCCGGCTCTCCTACCTGGCCTCCCGGGTGACCGCCTCCGACGGCAAGCACGCCGCCGTACTGCTCGAACCCAAGGGCAACGCCGCTGCCGCGGAAGGCGCCGTGCAGAACGTCGGTGCCGAGGGCTGGCAGCTGGCCGGAATCCGGGACGGGGACGTCGAGCTCGGCTTTGCGGAGCGCGGCACTCCACAGGCCCGTACGTTCACCGAGCCACAGATCCACGCCTGGTACCGGCTCACCCCCGAAGGCACGGTCGAGCCGCTCAACGAGGAGGCGACCACCGGCCTCGGCGGAAAGCGCGGCATCACCCTCGCCGCGTACCAGAAGCTGGTCACCGCCCGCTACGGCGACAAGATGCCCGGCTCGGAGTACGACCGCAAGGGCCTGGCCGGCGGGTACGGAGGCCTCGTGGAGGACCAGCCGGAGCAGGTGGCCGCCGTGTCCGGAGCGCCGGTGGCCGCCGCGTCCGGAATGCCGGCGGCCGAGGCGTCCTGGCAGCCGGTCGCCATCGCCGGGGCCACGGGCCTGGCGGCGATCGGGGGTGTGGTGGTCTACGTACGCCGGCGGGGGACGGCCACCGCCCGCTGACCTGACTCCATGGGGGCGGGCCGCTTCTGCGTGCTCAGCCCGGCGGCTCCCGCCGTCGGCTGCGCACGAGCTCGGGACGGAGGCCCGCCCTCTCCCTCCACGTCGCCACACGTCCGGGCCGGCCCGCCCGTCGACCCGGTCGCTGTCGGCGTGTTCGTCTACGAAGGGTGACGGCCGTGCGGGGGACCGTGGCGGGGCTGGGGGTTCGGTGTGTCGGGCGGTCGGTGCTGGCCCGTGACACCGACGGCCCTGCCGCGGGGCTCCGGATTCGGCAAGCGCGCTGCATGTATATCGTCATACATCTGTCGCTGTGGGTGATCAACGCCCACGGCAGGCTCTCCGCCTGTCCGTACGTGCTTACAGGTGAGGAGTCACATGTCACGCAGGCACCGCCCCAAGAGAATCGCGGCGTCACTCTCCGCGCTCGCGGCCACCGCCCTCTTCGTCGCCGCCGTCCCGGCCGCCGCCCACGACGGGGAGAGCCATCCCGACGAAGCCGCGGCGCTGGGGACCGGGCATGCTCAGGAGCATGCCAAGATCCGCGCGGCGGCCCAGGCTCTGGGCGGGTACTCCCAGCTGGCGCGGATCGAGAGCCTGAGCGATCTGACCAGGTCCCAGGAGCTGGCGAACTCGAAGTTCCACCCCAAGGCGTACGGGCAGTTCGCGGAGTACTTCCAGTCGCCCGACTTCGCCGCCCACATCGCCATGCTGCCGACCGGCAAGGTGCTGCTGTTCTCCTTCGAGCGCGTCGAGACCGACCCCACGGAGGAGCCGGCGCCGACCAACACGCTCGGGCCGGAGAACGCCGGCCGCGCCTTCCTCTGGGATCCGGGGAAGGGGACCGGCCCCGAGGCGTTCAAGAAGGTCACCCCGCCGGAGCTGGTCGTGCCGGACGGCACGAACGTGAAGCGCCCGGCCCCCTTCTTCTGTGCCGGGCACGCCTTCCTGCCCAACGGCATGCTCGGCGTCTTCGGCGGGAACCTCGGCTACGGCGGAGGCGCAGGAGCGAAGCTGTCCCTCGTCTTCGACCCGTGGACCGAGACGTGGGCCGTCAACAAGGACATGGCGGTGGGCCGCTGGTACCCGACCGTCGCCACCGCCCCCGACGGGCGCCTGCTCATCATGTCCGGTCACACCGACGCGGGTTGGGGCACCTCCACCTCGGTCGTCGAGCGGTTCCCGGCCAAGAGCCACCCGGTGCCCTTCGAGAAGACCGTGATCCCGCGCAACGTTCCCACCGACACCCTGCGCGTCGACGCCCCGTTCGGCGAGGACAGCGACTACCCGCACCTGTTCACCCTGCGCGACGGCAAGGTGTACGGCCTGGGCCGCCACGCCACCCGGCAGTGGGCCTTCGATCCGGTCGCCGAGACGCGTACCGACCTTCCCGCCCGCCCGGACGGCGTCCACCGAGGCTACGGCTCGGCGGTGGCGCTGCCCGCCGGATTCCGCGGCCCGACCTCCGTACTGGTCCTCGGCGGTGACCGCGACGACCCCAACACCTACCAGCTGTCGGACGGGGTGTGGGAGAAGAAGCAGCCGCGCGCCTTCGGCCGCACCCAGGACAACACCCTCCTCCTCCCGGACGCGAGCCTGCTGACGGTCAACGGCGCCTACGGCATCCGGGATTACGGAAACGGCGACTACAACCCCAAGTCCGATCTCAAGTACCGCCAGATCGAGACCCGCAACGCGCTCGGGGAGTGGCGGCTCGGGCCCGTGCAGCGGCTGCCGCGCGGCTACCACGCCAACTCGGTCCTCCTGCCCGACGGCCGCGTCATGGTCACCGGCGACGAACTCCAGCAGCTCGCCAACGATCCGAAGATCGACGACGACATGAACGGCAGCATCGAGATCTTCGAGCCCGCCTACCTCCACCAGGGCACCCGGCCCAAGCTCGACCGCGTGCCCGGCGGCCCCATCGGCTACGACTCCCGCTTCAGGGTGACGACTTCGACCCCCGGTCAGGTCAAGAAGGCCGTCCTGCTGGCGCCGACCACCGCGACCCACGCCGTCAACACGAGTCAGCGCCACTTGGAACTGCGGATCGTCCACCGTGAGGGCAACACGATCGGCCTGCAGGCCCCGCCTTCCGCGAACGACGCCCCGCCCGGCCACTACATGCTCTTCCTGCTGGACGAGAAGGGGGTACCGAGCACCGCCAAGTTCGTCTCCCTGCGCTGAGGAAACACAGCCGGAGGAAACGAAGCCGAAGGAAACGAACAAGAGCGACGGCCCGTCCCGGATCCCGGACTCACGGATTCCGGGGCGGGCCGTCGCCCGTGCGGACCGCTGTGCATCGTGCCCCGCGCACGAACGGTTCACCACCACCGTCCTGCGCAAGGAGTGAAGACGGGGCCGCGGCCGGGCCGGCACGCGCCCTGCCGCTGCGGTTGCGTTCCGTCCTATGATCGCCACTCCGCGTACGAGGGGGGGCTCGGCATGGGGGCAGGCGAGGCGGCATCGCAGCGGGCGCCGGAGGCGCGGCGGCAGGAGCGGTTGCTCCGGGAGCAGTGGCAGGCCGCCCGCCGGCAGGCCCTGAGGTGGGAAGCGGCCGGCGAGGGCGAGCAGCGGGTTCTCGCCCAGCTGTTGGTACTGACCGCGCGCGGGTGGCGGTTGCTCGTCGACCGGCAATGGTCCGGAACGCGGACCGCCAACGCGGACATGATGCTGGTGGGACCCGGCGGTGTCTTCGTCGTCGACGTCACGGCCGGAGGCGAGCAGCGGGACGAACACGCGGCCAAGCTGCTCACCGCCACGAAGGCTGCCGAGAGCGCGGTGGCGTCCCTCGGAATGTCACCCGTGGCGGTCCAGCCGCTCATGGTGTTCGCCGGGCGGCGCTTCGACGCCGGCCTCGGCCGGATACGGCTCCTGGGTGAACACGAGATCGGCCCGGTGCTGCTGTCGCAACGGCACAGGCTGCGAGCGGAATCGGTCCGTGCGATCGCCGATCACCTCGAGCGGGTGTTCCCGGACCACGTGGGGTCGGCGGTCGACCAGCAGGCTTCGTCCGCGCCCGAGCGTCACCGACAGGGCGCTGCGGACGGGCTGTTCGATCTGGAAGGGCTGCGCGATGCGGCGCTGAAGGGCGCGATGGAGGCGCCGATCGAGCAGTGGATGACCTTCCTCCACCCCGATCAGGTCGCACTGGTGCGCCGCAACTGGTCGGGCCCGGCACGCATCAGCGGACCGGCGGGTACCGGCAAGACGGTCGTCGCCCTGCACCGTGCGGCCCACCTGGCCAGGCGGACCACCGGCCGCATCCTGTACGTCACCTTCGCCAACAACCTGCCCCGGGTGCAGAGCACCTTCCTCCGGACCATGGCTCCGGCCGTCGCGGACCGGGTGGACTTCCGCAGCCTGCACTCCTGGGCACAGGAGTTCTTGCAGGAGCGGGGCATACCGGTGCGGCTGCACCGGGACAAGGCCGAGACCGCCTTCAGCCTCGCCTGGAAGAACGTCGGCCGTGAAAGCCGGCTGGTCGCGCTCGATCCGGCCCCGACCTATTGGCGCGAAGAGATCGACTACGTCATCAAGGGGCGAGGCCTCACCAGCTTCGAGGAGTACGCGACCGTCCACAGGCGGCGACGGAAGGCGAGCCTGCACCGAACGCACCGGCAGTCGGTGTGGGAGCTGTACGAAGCGTACGAATCGCTGCGCGGCGAGCGCGGCGTCCACGACTTCAACGACGTCCTCTCCTTCGCCCTGGCCGAAGCGTCGCGCCGGCGCGAACGGCCCCCGTATGCGGCCGTCATCGTGGACGAGGTCCAGGACCTCACCCTTGTCGGAGTGCGCCTCCTGCACGCACTCGTCGGTGACGTGCCCAACGGTCTGCTGCTCGTCGGCGACGGCCAGCAGACCGTGTACCCGGGCGGCTTCCGCCTCACCGACGCGGGCATCGACATCCGCGGCGATCGCGGACAGGTGCTGCGCACCAACTACCGCAACAGCAAGCAGATCCTGGACGCGGCCCTCACCGTCGTGGCCGACGACGCGTTCGAGGACCTCGACGGCCTGCGCACTCCGGGCCGCCGCGATGTCGACCTCACCTACCACGAGGGGGACGTCGTACGCGTCACCAGGCCCACGGTGGACGCCCAGGACAGGGCGCTCCTGGACGCCTTGCGCTCCCTGCCCGACGGTGCGCTGGCCGACACCGCCCTGCTGTGCCCCTCCGTGCGTGCCATCGGCCACTACCAGCGGCTGCTCGCCCAGGCGGGCATCCCGGTATGCCAGTTGGAGCACTACGACGGCCACGCCGTCGACGCGGTGAAGCTGGGCACCTATCGCCGGGCCAAGGGCCTGGAGTTCAAGAACGTCTTCCTGCCCCAGCACGACACGGTGTTCGCGAACGGGACGGCTGTCGACACGGCGGGCGGTACGGAGACGTCGCAGACGGCCCGGGAGCGGGAGGAACTGCGGCGCAGCCAGCTCTTCGTGGCCATGACCAGGGCTCGGGACCTGCTCTGGCTCGGCAGCATCGCCGGGTAGAGGCCCTGCGGTTCGGGCGGTGAGCGGGAAGAGGGCTTCGCCCGCCGATCCGGTGGAACGTGCGGGGTGTGCCGTACGGTCCGCCGACCTGCCCGGGATGCGCGCCCGGGGCGGGGTCGGTCGGAGCTGACCATGGGGGGATTCCCAGGGGCAAGGACCAGTTGATGCACCCGTTCTCGTAGGTACCCGCCCAGGACCCGCTGTTCGGTGGGGTCGATGTCGAACTCGATCACGCCGGCGGGAGTCTCGTCGTGGACGGGGAGGGGATTTCGCGGGTCGAGGTGAAGCGGGCCGCCGGTGTGGCGGTGGAGAGCCACGTGCCGATCGGGACGCGGGACCCGGATTGCCTGTCGATGACCGTCGACGGGGCGGAGGTGTCGTTGCGGCCCGCCAAGGGGTTCCTGACGCGGAAGTCCTACCGGGTGGACGTCGGCGCGTACCGCTTGGTCCCCGACTCGCTCGACGGGAGCAGGCTGCTCCGGGGTGGAGCGGTCCTCGGGCTCTTCTCGTCGAGCGGGGACGGCCGGGTGTCCGTCGAGTGGAAGGGTGAACCGGGTGCCGACGACGCGGCCGTCGGGTACGCGCTCGCCGCGGCGTTCGGCACGGGTGCCGAGCCGATGTGGAAGCTGACCCTGGACGCCCTGCTGGAGCTGTGGCCATAGCTTCCGCGTCGCACGTAACGATCGGCGGATGGGGAGGCCTTCGGGTAGGCGGTCTCCGACGGGCTGCACGTGGCGCTGCCGGGGCGGGCCAAGGGGGCGGGTGGGTTGTTTTGTCCTGTCGACGGGACGGGACGGGACGGGACGGGACGGGGCGGGACGGGCCGTTCGGGAGTGAAGTCCTCCGGTTGCGGCGGGGCCGTTCCGGCGGGGCGTTGTGCGTCCTTTTGTGCCCCGGCGCCGTGCCGCGGGTGGTGGCACCCGCGCCACGGCGCGACGGGAGGGAGGTGCCCGGCAGGCGCGCGCCCGAGGGTGCTGCCCCGGTCGAGCGCGCGTCCCGGCGTGTGGCGCCGGCTCGCACCGCGCTGCCCGACTCCGGCGCGCCCGGGCCCGCTCCCGAGCTTCTGAGCGGCCGCCCGCATGTGGTGCCGCAGTGGTGCGGCCGTCGGGTGGTGGCGCCATGTGGCTCAGGGTGGCGCAACGGTATTGCCGCGTCTGACCTGCGGTTTTATGGGTGATGACACAGGTGGTGCCAGATTGGCTCGACATGGCGCCACGTGTGTGTCATGCTGTGGGACATGGACCTCACGCCCTATGTCGCCAGTCTTCGGCACGAGCTCGCGGTGGCCGCCGAAGCGGGTGGCGACGATGCTCGCGCTCTCGCCGAGCGCATCACCGCACCGCTAGAGTCGGCAGCCAGACTCACCCTCCTGAATGCCCTGTCGGACGCCATGGGTGAGGTCACCCGGGAGCTCGCTCCGGGTTCGGTGGACGTGCGGCTGCGCGGGCTCGAGCCCGAGTTCGTCGTGACCGCGCCGCCGAGGGACGAGCCCTTCGCGGCGCAGGGTTTCGAGGAAACGCATGCCCTGCCCGCCGTGCCGCCCGTGCCGGAAGGAGAGGACAGCAGTACCGCACGTATCAATCTCCGACTCCCCGGCCACGTCAAGGCGCGTGCGGAGCAGGCGGCCGCGCGGGAGGGGCTGTCGCTCAACGCATGGCTCGTCAGGGCGGTTTCGGGTGCACTCGAACCCGCCGGCGGGCGGCAGGGTGACGGTCCGGCGCCCCAGCGGGGCAGTGGCAGGAAGAGCTTCACGGGCTGGGTGAGCTAGCCCCACCGGAGCACCGTTTCGGCGTGCGAGAGGCCGACCACTCTCGCGTCACATCTTCACGTCCCCTGAGTGGGGGCGACCACCAGACTCACGAGGACGGGACAGCCATGCCTTCTTACGACACCAAGGGACCCATCACCGCGAACATCCACGTCGAGGTCGGTGTCGCCCGGATCAGTGCCGGGGACCGCACCGACGCGGTGGTCGAGATCCACCCGCGGACCGCCGGGGACAAGGACGACCAGCGCGCCGCCGACGAGACCAAGGTCGACTTCTCCGACGGCACGCTGACGATCCGTACGCCGAAGGCGCGCGGGCTGTTCTCCGCCCGCGGTTCCGTCCTGGTCGAGGTCTCGCTGCCGCAGGGCTCGCGGCTCCTCGGGACCCTGGAGATGGGTGACATCACCTGCAAGGGGACGCTGGGCGAGTGCGAGGTCCGCACCAGCGCCGGCGACATCCGGCTCGACCAGGCCGGTCCGGTGCGGCTGAAGACCCAGCACGGGGACGTCCAGCTCGACACGGCGACGGGCGACGTCGACGTCACGACCGGTTCGGGCGAGGTGCGGGTCCGCACGATCGGCGGGGACGCCGACATCAAGAACTCCAACGGCAACACGTGGCTGGACGACGTGGCGGGCGATCTGCGGATGAAGGTCGCCAATGGAAACATCACCGTCGGCCGGGCGCAAGGGTCGGTGACGTCAAAGAGCTCGAATGGCAACGTACGCATCGAGGAAGTGGCGCGCGGCACGGTCGAGCTCCAGACTAAGGCTGGCAACCTCGAGGTCGGGATTCGCCAGGGGACTGCCGCCTGGCTCGACATCAACTCCCAGTCCGGGACGGTCTACAGCACCCTCGGATCCGCCGAAGGCCCCACGGAGGGCGCGGAGACCGTCAAGGTGCACGCGAGGACCAGCCTCGGTGACATCACCATCCAGCGTGCGCACGGCGCCTGACGTCAGAGCTCTGCCTCGCAACAGCTACGAAATGGAGGGGGCACGATGAGTGCCGCGACCGAACAGATGGCCCCGCCCAAGGGGATCAGCGCAGTCGGCCTGCGCAAGTCGTACGGCGAGAAGGTCGTACTCGACGGGATTGACCTTCAGGTCCGGGCGGGAACGATCTTCGCGCTGCTCGGCCCCAACGGAGCCGGGAAGACCACCACGGTCCAGATCCTCTCGACACTCATCGCCGCCGATGCCGGCGAGGCGACCGTGGCAGGGCACTCGCTGCAGCGGGACGCGGAGGCGATCCGCGGCGAGATCGGTGTCACCGGTCAGTTCGCGGCGGTGGACGGCCTGCTGACCGCCGAGGAGAACATGCTCCTCATGGCGGACCTGCACCACCTGGACCGGGCGGAGGGCAAGCGCCGCACCGCAGAATTACTCCGACAGTTCGAACTCACCGAGGTGGCCGGCAAGATGGCCTCCACCTTCTCCGGAGGCATGCGCCGCAAGCTGGACCTGGCCATGACCCTGGTCGGGAACCCGAGCCTGATCTTCCTGGACGAGCCGACCACCGGCCTCGACCCCCGCAGCCGCCGCACCATGTGGGAGCTCATCCAGCAGCTCACCGCCCAGGGCGTCACCATCTTCCTCACCACGCAGTACCTGGAAGAGGCCGACCAGCTCGCCGACCGGATCGCCGTCCTCGACAAGGGCAAGATCGTCGCCGAGGGCACCGCGGACGAGCTCAAGCGCCGCATCCCCGGCGGCCACATCCGCCTCCAGTTCGCCGACGTGCTCCGTCTGGACGCCGCCGCCCGCCGGCTCGCCCTCGACCCCGACGCCCGCGACGAGGAGAAGCTCACCCTGCAGATCCCGAGCGACGGCAGCATTCCCGCGCTGCGCGCCGTACTCGACCTGCTGGAGAGCGCCGGTGTCGAGGCGGACGCGCTGACCGTCCACACGCCCGACCTGGACGACGTCTTCCTCGCGCTCACCGGTGACGGGTCGCGCCACCACGCCACCACCGTTCCCAGCCCCGCCAACACGGTGAAGGAGGCCCGGCGATGAGCACGACGTACGCGATGCGCGATTCGATGACGATGCTGCGGCGCAACCTCAAGCACGCGCAGCGCTACCCCTCGATGACGATCTCGATCGTCGCGATGCCGATCCTGATGCTCCTGCTGTTCGTGTACGTCTTCGGTGGCGCGCTCGGCGCCGGCATCGAACTGCCCGGCGGCGGCAAGGGCGACCGGGGTGACTACACCAACTTCGTGGCCCCCGGCATCCTCCTGATGGCCGCCACCGCCGGCGCCGTCTCGACCGCCGTCTCGGTCTGCACGGACATGACCGAAGGCATCATCAACCGCTTCCGGACCATGTCGATCTCCCGGTCCTCCGTGCTCACCGGGCACGTGGTGGGCAACGTCATCCAGACCATGATCAGCCTGGTCCTGGTCATCGCCGTCGCCCTCGCCGTGGGCTTCCGCCCGAACGCGACCTTCGTCGAGTGGCTGGCCGCCGCCGGCATCCTCGCCCTGCTCGCCTTCGGCCTCAGCTGGCTGTCCGCGGCGATCGGCCTGGGGTCCAGCAGCGTCGAGGCGGCGAGCAACGCCCCCATGCCGCTGACCTTCCTGCCCTTCCTCGGCAGCGCGATCGTCCCGCCGGAGTCCATGCCGGTCGGCCTGCGCTGGTTCGCCGAGTACCAGCCCTTCACCCCGATGACCGACACCCTCCGCGGCCTGCTCATGGGCACGGAGATCGGCAACAGTGCCTGGCTCGCCCTCGGTTGGGGCGTCGTCCTCAGCCTTCTCGGCTTCCTGTGGGCCCGCTCGGCCTTCAGCCGCGAGGCGAAGATCTAACGCACCACCGCACCACCGCACCACCGCACCACCGCACCACCGCACCACCGCACCACCGCACCACCGCAGAACCCTGAACGGGGCTGCCCGGCCGAAAGGCCGGGCAGCCCCGTTTTTCGTGCCCCCCTGTCCCGTCGACGGGACAGGGGGGGGAGGCGCGAAGAACGGGGCGCGATGGCCGAAAACGCAAGGAGGAATCGCTCACCAGTGCCCGTCCGGCAGGGCTGTGCGGGCATTCCTTGCCTCGCCGGAGGGCCACTCCTACGATCAATTGCGGAAGTGCGGGAAATAGGCCGTGACCGATCCGGCCCGCTGCACCAGCGCACCCGGTACTGCATTCCACTTTCTTCTGCTTTCCGCTTCCACCGAAATCTGCAGAGGGGTCATGGTCATACACACGCGCAGCCACGCAACGGAAACCGCCGCCGGACTGGTCGTCGAAAGTCCCTTCATATGGCGGGCGCGACGGCCCGGACACCGCCATCAATTGGTCTGCTTCCCGCAGGCCGGCGGCGGAGCGGGTGCCTTCGCCGACTGGGTGCAGGAACTCCCGGCCGACATCGAGGTGGTCGCGGTGCAGCTGCCCGGCCGGCAGAACCGCATCATGGAGGACCCCGCCACCGAGGTCGGCCCGCTCGTCCGGGCCCTGATGCAGGCCCTGCGCCCCGTCCTGGACGGCCCGTTCTCCTTCTTCGGCCACTCCTGCGGGGCCCTGCTGGCCTTCGAGCTGGCGCTGGCGCTCCAGTCGCGCGGCGGCCCCCGGCCGGCCCACCTGTTCCTCTCCGGCCAGGCCTCGCCCGAGCCCTTCCGCAACCGGCCCCAGCTGCACGGACTGTCCGACGAGGAGTTCCGTGCCGAGGTGCTGCGGCTCGGCGGCTTCGACGAGGAGCTCGCCGACGACGAGGACGCCATGGAGGCCCTGCTGCCGTCCGTGATGGACGACTTCTCCCTCTGGGAGCAGCACGCCATGCCCGTCGACGCGCGGCTGGACGTGCCGATCACCGCGCTGGTCGGCGAGTCCGACAGCCGGGCGCCGCTGGACGAGATGGAGACCTGGGGCGCGCACACGGACACCGCCTTCGACCTGCGTGTCTACCCCAGCGGGCATTTCTATCTCTTCGAGCCCGGACTGAGCGCCGAGCTCCTGGAATTCATCGCCGGTACGGTGCTGGAGCCCTAAGCTCCCCATCGGGCCGCATCACGGGCGGCGCGGATTCCGCGGGAAATTCCTGTGTGGCGGCTTTTTCGGGCTTGCCGCACCGCCCGCCGGCTGAGATCAATGAGAAATCAAACCCACAAGATTCCGGTCTTCATGTCCAACCATTGGGGGATGGTCGCTTTGTGCTCGTTCCATGACACGGCGGTGCCGGTGGCGACGATTCCTGAGATGTTCGAGAAGCAGGTCGTCACCGCGCCGGATGCCGTCGCGCTGGTCTTCGGCGAAACCTCGCTGACCTACCGCGAGGTCGACGCGCGGGCCAACCGCCTCGCCCGGGTCCTGGTCGGACGCGGAGTCGGACCGGAGTCGGTCGTGGGTGTGGCCGCGCAGCGGTCGCCGGAGCTGTGGGTGGCCGTCCTCGCGGTGCTCAAGGCGGGCGGCGCGTACCTGCCGATGGACGCCGCGTACCCCGCCGACCGCCTCGAGTACATGGTGGAGGACTCCGGCGCCCGCCTGGTCCTGGCGGACACCGTCACCGGCGGCCTGCTGCCCGAACTCCCCGCCCCCGTATTGCTGCTGGACGCCCCCGAGACGGCGGCGGCGGTCTCCGCCGAGGCGGCCGGCCCGCTGACCGACGCGGACCGGATCCGCCCGCAGCGGGTGGCGCAGACCGCGTACGTCATCTACACCTCGGGCTCCACCGGCCGGCCCAAGGGCGTCGCCGTCACCCACAACGGCCTCGCCCCGCTGCTCGCTACGCACGTCGAGCGGCTCAACGTGAGCCCCGCGAGCAGGGTGCTGCAGTTCGCCTCGCCGAGCTTCGACGCCTCGGTGTGGGAGATGTGCATGGGCCTGCTCTCCGGCGCCGCCTTCGTGCTGGCCGACAAGGAGGCGCTGGCCCCCGGCGACCCCCTGGCCGACACCATCGCCCGGCACGGCGTCACCCACGTGACGCTGCCGCCCCCGGTGCTCGCCGCACTCCCGGCCGGGGCCATGGCTTCCGTCGAGACCCTCGTGGTCGCCGGTGACGCCACCACCCCCGAGCTGGTCGCCACCTGGTCGTCCGGCCGCCGCATGATCAACGCGTACGGGCCCACGGAGACGACCGTGTGCGCCACGATGAGCGCGCCGCTGGCCGGCGACGGCCGCGTACCGCCGATCGGACGCTCGATCACCGACACCGACGTGCACGTCCTGGACGACGCGCTCCGCCCGGTCGGCGCCGGCGTGATCGGCGAACTGTACGTCTCCGGCGCCTCGCTGGCCCGCGGCTACCTGGGCCGCCCCGACCTGTCCGCCCAGCGTTTCGTGGCCTGCCCCTTCGGCGGGCCCGGCACGCGGATGTACCGGACCGGCGACCTCGTGGAGCGGACCCCGGAGGGCGAACTCGTCTTCCACGGGCGCGCCGACACCCAGGTCAAGATCCGCGGCATCCGGATCGAGCCGCTCGAGATCGAGGCGGTGCTCAGCGGACACCCCGGCGTGGCGGACACCGCGGTCCTGCCGTACGAGCGGCGCGGCAGCCGCCAGCTGGTGGCCTACGTCGTTCCCGCGGCCTCCGGCCGCCCCGGCCGGGCGGGCCCCCAGGGCAGCGCCTACGGCAGCATCGCCCTCGACTCCGGCTTCGGTGCCGGCGAGCTGCGCGCCTTCGCCGCCGAGCACCTGCCCGACCACATGGTCCCCGCCGCCTTCGTCCTGCTGGACCGGCTGCCCCTGACCCCGAACGGCAAGCTCGACAAGGCCCGCCTGCCGGAACCCGAGTTCAAGGGCGAGACCTACCGGGCCCCGCGCACCCCGCAGGAAGAGATCCTCGCCGACCTCTTCGCCAAGGCGCTGGGCGTGGGCCAGGTCGGCATCGACGACGACTTCTTCACCATCGGCGGCGACAGCATCCAGTCGCTCCAGGTCGTGTCCTGGGCCCGGGCCCGCGGCCTGGTCGTCACCGCCCGCCAGGTCTTCGAGCAGCGGACCGTCGCCCGCCTCGCCGAGATCGCCGTCGCGAACGGGGAGGGCGCCCACACCGGCCCGGTCCTGGAGGAGTTGGACGGCGGGGGCACCGGATGGATGCCGCTGCTGCCCGTCGCCCGCTGGATCCGCGAGTGGGGCCCCGGCTTCGACCGTTTCCTGCAGGCCATGGTGCTGGAGCTGCCCGAGGGCATCGACCGGGCCGGCCTGGCCGCCACCCTGACGGCCGTGGTGGACCGCCACGACCTGCTGCGCTCCCGCCTCGTCGCCGACGCCGAGGGCGACGGTGAGGCCGACGGACTGGTGGTCGCGCCCGCCGGCTGCGTGGACGTGGAGCCGCTGCTGCACCGCGTCGCGTGCGACGGCCGCTGGGACGCCGAGTCCTGGCGGAGCCTGCTGCTCGCGGAACTGGAGGAGGCCGCGCAGCAGCTGGACCCGGCGGCGGGCGCGGTCGCCCGGTTCGTCTGGTTCGATGCGTCCGGCAGCGAAGGTGCCGAGGCCGCCGAGGGTGCCGAGCGCGGTGGCACCGGACGGCTCCTGCTCGTCCTCCACCACCTGATCGTGGACGGGGTGTCCTGGCGCATCCTGATGCCCGACCTCGCCTCGGCCTGGCAGCAGATCAGCTCCGGCCACACCCCCGAACTGCCGCCCGTGGGAACGTCGATGCGCCGGTGGGCGCACGCCATGGCCGACGAAGCCCTGCGCCCCGAGCGGGTCGCGGAGCTGGACCTGTGGCGCTCGGTCGTCGAGGGCCCCGACCCGCTGCTCGGCACCCGCCGGCTGGATCCGGCCGTCGACGTACGGTCCTCCGTCCGCGTCACCCACGTCCAGCTCCCGGTCTCCGTCACCGAAGCCGTACTGACCGACCTGCCCGCGGCCTTCCACGGCGGGGTCAACGACGGACTGCTGGCCGCACTGGCCCTGGCGCTCGCGCAGTGGCGGCGTACCCGCTCCGTCGACGAGACCTGCGCGCTGATCCGCCTCGAAGGACACGGCCGCGAGGAGGCCGCCGCACCCGGCGCGAGCCTCGCCCGCACGCTGGGCTGGTTCACCACCGCCTTCCCGGTGCGCCTCGACCTCGCCGGGGTGGACCTCGACGAGGCCTTCGCGGGTGGACCGGCCGCCGGCCTCGCCGTCAAGAAGGTCAAGGAGCAGCTCCGCTCCCTGCCCGACAAGGGCATCGGCTACGGCCTGCTGCGCCACCTGAACCCGCAGACCGCCGCCCAGCTGGCCGAATACCCCCTCGGGCAGGTCGGCTTCAACTACCTGGGCCGCTTCGCCGCCGGCACCGACCGGCCCGGCGAACAGGGCGGGGCGGGCTTCACCCAGGCCCCCGAGGCGGCCGACATCGCCGAACTGGCCGAGCTCGACGCCGCCCAGGACCCGCGGATGCCCGCCTCCGCCGAACTCGACATCAACGCCACGGTCAGCGACCAGCCGGCCGGCCCGGTCCTGAACGCCGCCTTCAGCGCGCCGGAGGGAGTGCTCACCCCGGCGGAGGTACGGGAGCTCGCCGACCTGTGGTGCGCCGCCCTGGAGGGCCTCGCCCGCTACGCGGCCCGGCCCGGCGCCGGCGGTCTGACCCCCTCGGACCTGCCGCTGGTGACCGCGAGCCAGTCCGACATCGACGGCTGGGAGCGGCGCTTCCCGGGCCTCACCGACGTCTGGCCCACCACCCCGCTCCAGTCGGGCCTGCTGTTCCACTCGATCTTCGAGGACTCCTCCTTCGACGCCTACCAGGTGCAGTACGCCCTGCACCTGTCCGGGCGGGTGGACGCCGGCCGGCTGCGCGCCGCCGGACAGTCCCTGCTGGAGCGGCACTCCAGCCTGCGGACCGCCTTCGTGCCCAACGCGTACGGGGACCTGGTCCAACTCATCCTGGACTCCGTCACCCTGCCCTGGCAGGACCTCGACCTGTCCGGGCTCGGCGAGGCGGAACGCACGGAGGCCTTCGAGCGGTTCCTCGCCGAGGACCTGACCACGCACTTCGACCAGATCGCGCCGCCGATGCTGCGCATGACGCTGATCCGGACCGGCGAGGAGACGTACGAACTCGTACTGACCGCCCACCACGTGCTGTTCGACGGCTGGTCGGTGCCCCTGCTCATGCAGGACCTGCTCACCTTCTACGGATCGGCGGGGCAGGCCTCCGGGCAGGCCGCCGGCCTGGAACCCGCCCGCGACTACCGGGACTTCCTCGCCTGGCTCTCCCGACAGGACCCCGAGGAGTCCGCCCGCGTCTGGCGCGAGGAGCTCAGCGGACTGGGGGAGCCGACGCTGCTCGCCCCGGTGGTGGCCGCCCCGGCCGCCGGGGCCGCCGAGTCCGCCGGGGCACCCGAGTCCGCCGAGGACATCGCCATGCGGCAGGCTGAGGTGCCGCTGCCCGTCGAGGCCTCCCGCGAGCTGTTCCGGCGTGCCTCCGATCTCGGCGTCACCCTGAACACGGTGGTCCAGGGCGCCTGGGCGATCCTGCTGGCCCAGCTCACCGGCCGCCAGGACGTGGTGTTCGCCTCCACCGTCGCCGGCCGCCCGCCCGCCCTGCCCGGCGCCGACTCCACCGTCGGCATGTTCCTCAACACCCTGCCGGTACGCGTGCGGTGCGCCCCCGCGGACACCCTCGCCGAGCTGCTGACCGCGGTGCAGGGCCGGCAGGCCGCGCTGATGGACCACCACCACTTCGGCCTGAGCGAGATCCAGCAGGCCGCCGGGATGGACGCCCTCTTCGACACGATCGTCGGCTTCGAGTCCTTCCCGATGGACCGGGCCGGCATCGTCGAGGCCAGCCGCGCGGCCGGGATCTCGATCACCGGCATCCGCTCCTTCACCGCCAGCCACTACCCGGTGACGGTGCTCGCCTTCATCGAGCCCGACCGGCTGCGCCTGGCGGTGCAGTACCAGCGCACCGTGCTCGACCCCGCCGTGGCCGAGTCCCTCGCCGCCCGGTTCGCCGCGATCCTGCGGCAGCTGGCCGAGGACACCGGCCGCCGGGTGGGCGCCGTGGACGTACTGGAGCCCGCCGAGCGGGACCGGCTGCTGAACGGGCTCGGCGCGGGCCCGCAGACCACCGGCGCGGACGCCGGCGGGACGACCGTCCCGGAGCTGTTCGAGCGGCAGGCCGCCGCCACCCCCGAGGCCGTGGCCGTGGTCTCGGGCGCGGAGTCCCTGACCTACCGGGAACTCGACGAGCGGGCGAACCGGCTGGCACACGGCCTGATCGCCCGAGGGGCCGGCCCGGAGACCCCGGTGGCCCTGGCCCTGCCCCGGTCGGCGGACCTGGTGGTCGCGCTGCTCGGCGTACTGAAGTCCGGCGCCGCCGCCCTGCCGCTCGACCCGCGCCACCCGGCCGGCCGCCTCGCGCGCGTCCTGGCCGACGCGCGGCCGCTGCTCGTGCTCACCGACCCGGACACGGCGGCCGCCGCGGCGGGCACCGCGGTCCCGGCCGCGCACCTGGACGAACTGGGCTCCGGGGACGGCGCCTGCGCTCCGGCGGCCCCCGTCCGGCGGCCCGACGGGCTCGCGTACCTCTCGTACGCCTGCGGTGGTCCGGGCGGGCCGACCGGGGTGGAGACCACCCACCGGAACGCGGCCGACCGGGTGACGGGGCTGCTCGCGCGGCTCGGCTCCGCGGCCGGCCCGCGGCTGCTGGCCGGGCTTCCGGGAGACATCGAACCGCCCGTCCTGGAGATCCTCGCCGCGCTCTGCGGCGGCGGGGGCGTCGAGGTGCTGCCCGATCCGCGGGCCCTCGCCGGGCACCGCCTCCTCGGCCCCTCCGCCGCCGCGCGCGGGGCGCTCGCGACGACCCCCTCGGCCTTCGCCGACCTGCTCGACGAGGTGGCCGGGGATCTGCACGCGGACACGATCGTGTTCTCGGGCGAGCCGCTGCCGGCCGCGCTGGCGCGGCGGGCGGCCGAGTCCGCCCCCGGGGCCCGGCTGGTCAACCTCCACGGGCACCCCGAGACCGGCTTCGCCACCGCCTTCTCACCGCCGGACGGGGAGGAGCCGCCGGGCACCGCGGCCGTGCCCGCCGGGACACCGCTCGCCGGAGTGCGGGCGTACGTCCTCGGCGCCGGCCTCACTCCGGTGCCGCACGGCGCGGTCGGGGAGCTGTACCTCGCGGGCGGCGCGCCGGCCCGCGGCTACCGGGGGCACGGCGGACTGACCGCCGAGCGGTTCGTCGCCGACCCGTACGGCCCGGCCGGATCGCGGATGTTCCGCACCGGCGACCTGGTCCGCTGGACCGGGGACGACCGGCTGGAGTTCCTCGGGCGCGGCGACGCGGAGGCGGCCGTCCGCGGCACGCGGATCGCGCCCGCCGAGGTCGAGGCCGTCCTGACCGGGCACCCCGGGGTGGCGCAGGCCGCCGTGGTCGCCCGCGAGGGCCACGGGCCGGGCGGGACCGCGCAGCTGGTGGGCTACCTCGTACCCGCCGAGCCGTACGGCGCCGAGCCCGGGGCCTACGCCGACGAGGTACGGGCCCACGCGGCGCATTGCCTGCCCGCGGCCCTGGTCCCCGCGGTCCTCGTGACCCTGGAGCGGCTGCCGATGACGCCCGGCGGCCGCCTCGACCGGGCCGCGCTGCCCGAACCCGAACCGGCCGGCCGCCCCTACCGCGCGCCGCGCACTCCCGAGGAGGCGGCTCTCTGCGAGCTGCTGGCGGAGGTGCTCGGCGTGGAACGGGTCGGCATGAACGACGACTTCTTCGCACTGGGGGGCAACTCCCTGCTGGCAACACGGCTCACCAGCCGTATCCGGAAGGTGCTCGGGGTGAGCGTGCCTTTGCGGTCGATCTTCGAGAACCACGCAATTTCAGAGCTTTCGCGCACGGTCAAGAACGCAGGCACGTCGAGCCGGCCTCGACTGCGCAAGATGGACAGGAGTGGACAGTAAAATGATCCCGTTGTCGTTCGCACAGCGTCGGTTGTGGTTCATCGACCGATTCGAGGGACCGTCGGCGACGTATAACGTCCCCTTCCTCGTGCGGTTGACCGGCGAGCTGGACCGGACCGCCCTGCAGTCCGCGGTGCGCGATGTCGTGGCACGGCACGAGAGCCTCCGTACGCTCATCGTGATGAACGAGCAGGGCGTGCCCTCGCAGCAGGTGCTGCCGGTGGCCGAGGCGCTGCTCGACGTGCCGCTCGTCGAGGTGGCGCCCGACGCGGTGGACGAGGCCGTCTTCCAGGCGGCGCAGTACACCTTCGACCTGTCGGCGCAGATCCCGGTCCGCGCCACCCTGCTGCGCTCCGGCGAGCGGGAGCACGTGCTGCTCCTGCTGGTCCACCACATCGCCAGCGACGGCGAGTCGATGGAGCCGCTCTCGCGCGACCTGGCCACCGCGTACACCGCGCGGCTGCGGGGCGGGGCCCCGCAGTGGGCGGACCTGCCGGTGCAGTACGTCGACTACACGCTGTGGCAGCGCGAGCTGCTCGGCGACGAGAACGACCCCGACAGCGTGGTCTCCACGCAGGTCGCCTACTGGCAGGACGAGCTGCAGGGCGTGCCGACTCCGCTGCGCCTGTCCTCGGACCGCCCGCGCCCGCCGGTGGCCAGCCACCGCGGTGACACGGTCGGCTTCCCGATCGACGCCGAACTGCTCGCGGCCGTCGAGACCCTGGGCCGCGAGCGGGACATGACCGTCCCGATGGTGCTCCAGGCCGCCCTCGCCGTGGTGCTCCAGCACCTGGGCGCCGGCCAGGACATCGCCATCGGCTCCACCGTCGCGGGCCGCACCGACGACGAACTCGCCGACCTGGTCGGCTTCTTCGTGAACACCTGGGTACTGCGCACGGACCTCTCCGGCGCGCCCACCTTCGACCGGGTGCTGGAGCAGGTCCGGCAGAAGGCGCTGACCGCGTACGACAACCAGGACGCTCCCTTCGAGCACCTGGTGGAGGTCCTGAACCCGGAGCGGTCCACCGCCTACCACCCGCTGTTCCAGGTGATGTTCACCTGGGAGAACGACGCCTGGATCGAGCTGGACCTGCCGGGTCTGGAGCGGGCCCGCTTCGAGGTGCTCGCCACCCCGACGGCCAAGTTCGACCTGGAGTTCAACTACTTCTCGGACCCGGCCGGTCCGGGCATGCTCTGCTACCTGGAATACGCGACCGACCTCTTCGACCGCTCCACGGCGCAGTCCGTCGTCGACCGCTACCTGCGGGTCATCCGCGAGGTCGTCGCCCGCCCGGACCGGCCGGTCGCCCTGGCGCCCGTGCTGGACGGCGCCGAACTGGACACCGTCGTACGGGAGTTCAACGACACCGCGGTGGCCCTGCCCGAGGTGACGGTCGCCGAGCTCTTCGAGCGGCAGGCCGCGGCGACCCCGGACGCGATCGCACTGGAGGCCGGGGACGAGGTCCTCACCTACCGCGAGCTCGACGCGCGGGCCTCCCGCGTGGCGCAGGAGCTGGCCGCGCGCGGCGTGGGCGCCGAGACGCTCGTGGGCGTGGCCCTCCCGCGTACGGCGGACCTGGTCGCCGGGCTGCTCGGCGTGCTCAAGGCCGGCGGCGCGTACCTGCCGATCGACCCGAGATACCCGAGCCGACGGCTCGACTTCATCCTGGAGGACGCGGCCCCCGGGCTGATCCTCACCGACGAGCAGACCGTCGGCGTACTGCCGAAGGCGCAGGTTCCGCAGCTGTTCCTGGGCGACATCGACTTCGGCACCGACTTCGGCGCGCCGCAGGACGCACAGGCTCCCGCCGCCCCGGTCACCGCCCGCCCGGGCCAGGTCGCGTACGTCATGTACACCTCCGGCTCCACGGGCACGCCCAAGGGCGTGGCGATCACCCACGCCAACGTGGTGAACGACGTGCTGGGGCTGGCCTCGGCGATCGGCGTCGGCGCGGGGACGCGCGTGCTCGCCGGCACCTCGGTCAACTTCGACGTCTCCGTCTTCGAGCTCTTCGCCACCCTCTGCTCCGGCGGCACCGTCGAACTGGTGCGTGACGCACTGGTGATCGGTGAGCGCGGCGGCTGGAGCGGCGGCGTGATCAGCACCGTCCCGTCCGTCTTCGCGGAACTGCTCGGACAGGTCAACGGGAACATCAGCGTCGACACCGTGGTCTTCGCCGGTGAGGCCCTGCCCGCCTCGCTCGTGCAGCGGGTCCGCGAGGCGATCCCCGGGGTCCGCGTCGTCAACGCCTACGGCCAGAGCGAGTCGTTCTACGCCACCACCTTCGCGCTGCCCGCCGACGAGGAGTGGGACGGTTCCGGCAGCGCCCCCATCGGCGCCCCGCTCGGCAACGTCCGCACCTATGTGCTCGGCCCCGGCCTGCGGCCCGTCCCGGTCGGCGTGGTGGGGGAGCTGTACGTCGCCGGCGAGATCGGCCGCGGCTACTTCGGCCGCACCGGGCTGACCGCCGACCGCTTCGTCGCCGACCCCTTCGGGCCGGCCGGTTCGCGCATGTACCGCACCGGCGACCTGGCGCGCTGGAACGCCGCCGGACAGCTGGAGTACGCGGGCCGCGACGACGCGCAGATGAAGGTGCGCGGCTTCCGCATCGAGCCCGGTGAGATCGAGGCCGTCCTGACCGCCCACCCGGGCGTGGCCCAGGCCGTGGTCACCATCCGCGAGGGCCGCGGCAGCAAGCAGCTCGTCTGCCACGTGGTCCCCCTGGAGGCCGACCAGAGCGGCTTCGGCACCGTCGCCAGCCTCGGCGACCTCGACGTCGACCTGACCACCAGCGTGTCCGTGCGCGAGCTCCGGCGTTTCGCCGCGGGCCGGCTGCCCGAGTTCATGGTCCCGTCCGTCTTCGTCATGGTCGGCCGGCTGCCGCTGACCGCCAACGGCAAGCTCGACCTGGCGGCGCTGCCCGAGCCCGACTTCAGCGGCGGCGAGTACCGCGCCCCGCGCAACGCCGCGGAAGAGGTCCTCGCCGCGGTCTACGCCGAGGTGCTCGGCCTCGACCGGGTCGGCATCGACGACGACTTCTTCGCCATCGGCGGCGACTCCATCCGCTCCATCCAGGTCGTCTCCCGCGCCCGCAGCGGCGGCGTGGAGGTCAGCCCGCGCCAGATATTCGACCACCGCACCGTCGCCGAACTGGCCGCGGTCGCGGTCGTCGGAGTCGCGGCCGGCACCGGCCCGGTGCTGGCGGAGCTGGAGGGCGGCGGCGCCGGCCGGATGCCGCTGCTGCCCATCGGCGAGTACCTGCTGGAACTCGGCGAGGGAACCGACCGGTTCGCCATGTCCATGGCCGTCGAGCTGCCCGAGGGCATCGACCGGGCCGCTCTCGCCGCCACCCTCGGCGCGGTGCTCGACCGCCACGACGTCCTGCGCTCCCGCCTGGTCACCGGCGGCGACGGCGACGGCGCGGCCCGTGCGGGCCTGGAGGCCGGCGCGCCCGGCTCGGTCGACGCGGACGCGCTGATCCGCCGCGTCGAGTGCGACGGCCGCTGGGACGAGCAGTGGTTCGAGGCGGCCACCGCCGAACTGGACGCCGCCACCGGGCGGCTGGACGCCGCGGCCGGCGTCATGGCCCAGTTCGTCTGGTTCGCCCCGCAGGAGGGCGCCGGCCGACTGCTGCTGGTCCTCCACCACTTCGTCGTCGACGGCGTGTCCTGGCGCATCCTGCTGCCGGACCTCGCCGCCGCCTGGGAGCAGGTCCGCGAGGGCCGCACCCCCGAGCTGCCCGAGGTGGGCACCTCGGTCCGCCGCTGGGCCCACGCCCTGGTCGAGGAGGCGTCGTCGCCCGAGCGCGTCGCCGAACTCGCCCTGTGGCGCTCGGTCGTGGCCGGCCCCGACCCGCTCCTGGGATCGCGGGCCCTGGACCCCGCCGTCGACGTGATGTCCACGGTGGACCACACCTGGCTCAAGCTCTCCGTGCCGGTGACCGAGACCCTGCTCACCACCCTGCCGGCGCGCTTCCACGGCGGTGTCAACGACGGTCTGCTCGCGGCGCTGACGCTGGCCGTCGCCCGCTGGCGCCGGGCCCGCGGCATCGACGAGTCCTCCGCCCTGATCCGGGTCGAGGGACACGGCCGCGAGGAGGACGTCGCCCCGGGGGCCGACCTGTCGCGCACGGTGGGCTGGTTCACCACCATGTTCCCCGTCCGCCTCGACCTCGCCGGGATCGACCTCGACGAGGCCTTCGCGGGCGGCGCCGCCGCCGGCTCCGCGGTCAAGGCGGTCAAGGAGCAGCTTCTGTCCCTCCCGGACAAGGGCGTGGGCTACGGCCTGCTGCGCCACCTGAACCCGCAGACCGCCGAGGTGCTGCGCCGGTACCCGACCGGCCAGATCGGCTTCAACTACCTGGGCCGCTTCTCCTCCTCCGCCGACGTGCCCGAGCACCTGCGCGGCCTGGGCTGGACCCTCGCCGAGGGCACCACGGAGCTGATCGCGCACCCCGACGAGCGGATGCCCGCCCTCTCGACCCTGGACGTCGGTGCGCTCGTCACCGACACCGAGCAGGGCCCGCAGCTCACCGCGCGGCTCGCCTTCCCCTCGGGCCTGCTCCGGGCGGAGGACGTCGAGGAGCTCGCCGAGCTGTGGAGCACCGCCCTCCAGGCCCTGGCCCGGCACGCCGCCGAGCCCGCCGCAGGCGGTCTGACCCCCTCGGACGTGCCGCTGGTCCGGGTGACCCAGGGCGAGATCGAGGCCTGGGAGGAGCACTACCCCGGCCTGGAGGACGTCTGGCCGCTGACCACGATGCAGGACGGTCTGCTCTTCCACGCCCAGCTGGCCGGTTCCACCTTCGACGCGTACCAGATGCAGCTCGTCTTCCACCTCGCCGGCGAGGTCGAGCCGGGCCGGATGCGGGCCGCCGGCCAGGCACTGCTCGACCGGTACGCCAACCTCCGCGCCGCGTTCGTGTTCGACGCGGCGGGGGACCGGGTGCAGGTCGTACGCGACCGCGTGGAGCTGCCCTGGCAGTACCTCGACCTCAGCGGGTTCGGCGAGGAGGGCCGCGAGGAGGCGCTGAAGCGCTTCCTGACCGAGGACCACGACTCCCACTTCGACCTGAGCCGGGCCCCGCTCGTCCGGATGTCCCTCGTCATGCTGGCCCCCGACCGCTGGGAGCTGGTCTTCACCGCCCACCACGTCCTCTTCGACGGCTGGTCGATCCCCGTCCTCATGCAGGACCTGCTGCGGCTCTACGGCTCCGAGGGCGACACCTCCGCGCTGCCGCGGGTGCCCGGCTACCGCGACTTCCTGGTGTGGCAGGCGGGGCAGGACCGCGAGGCCTCGGCCCGCGCCTGGGCCGCGGAGCTCGCCGGAGTCGAGTCGCCGACCCTGATCGCCCCCGAGTCCGCCGCCGCGGCCGACCCGGCCGGCATCGGCCAGATCGACATCCCGCTGTCCGCGGACGCCGCCCGCGACCTGGGCCGGCGCGCCGCCGAGCTGGGCCTCACCCTCAACACCCTGGTCCAGGGGACCTGGGCGCTGGTGCTCGCCGGGCTGACCGGCCGCCAGGACGTGGTGTTCGGCGCCACCGTCTCCGGCCGCCCGCCCGTCGTGCCCGGCGTGGACTCGATGGTCGGCCTGTTCATCAACACCCTGCCCGTCCGGGTGGAGTGCGGACCCGGCGCCACCCTGGGCGAGCTGCTGCGCGACCTGCAGAACCGGCAGAGCGCCCTGCTCGACCACCACCACCACGGGCTGCTGGACATCCACCGCTCCATCGGGCTGAACGTACTCTTCGACACCCTCGTGGGCTTCGAGTCGTACCCGATCGACGGCGTCGCCATCAACGAGGCGAACTCGGCCGCGGGCATCTCGATCACCGGCATCAGCCCGCTCAGCGGCGCGCACTACCCGCTGGTCGTGATGGCCTTCGCCGACCCGCACCTGCGGGTGGCGCTCCAGTACCAGCACCACCTCTTCGACCCGGAGACCGTCGAGGGCATCGCCGCCCGGTTCGCGCGGATCCTCCAGCAGCTCGTGTCCGACCCGGACACGCGGGTCGGCGCGGTGCACGTCCTGGAGCCCGCCGAGCGCGACCGGCTCCTGGGCGAGTTCAACGACACGGCCGTGCCCGCCCCCGGGAAGACCGTCCCGGCCCTGTTCGAGGAGCAGGCCGCCGCGACGCCGGAGGCGACCGCCGTCGCCTTCGGCGGCCAGAGCCTGACCTACCGCGAACTGGACACCCGGGCCAACCGGCTGGCCCACGTGCTCGCCGCGCGCGGCGTCGGCCAGGAGTCCGTCGTGGGCGTGGCCCTGCCGCGCTCGACGGAGCTGGTCGTGGCCCTCCTCGCCGTCCTGAAGGCCGGCGGCGCCTACCTGCCGGTGGACCCGGAGTACCCGGCCGAGCGCATCGAGTTCATGCTGCGCGACGCCGCGCCGACCCTGCTCCTGACCGACTCCGAGATCGTCGCCGGGCTGCCGGCCGGCCCCTGCCCGTACGTGGTCCTGGACGACACGGATACGGCCCCGGCCGTCTCCGCGGCTCCCGCCGACGCCCTGCCGGCCGCCGCCCACGGGCGCGTCGACCAGCTCGCGTACGTCATGTACACCTCCGGCTCGACCGGCGTCCCCAAGGGTGTCGGCGTCACGCACCGGGCCGTGTCCGGCCTGGCGCTGGACCGCCGGTACCGGGGCGGCGCCCACGAGCGGGTCCTCGTACACTCCGCGCAGTCCTTCGACGCCTCCACCTACGAGCTGTGGGTCCCCCTGCTGGGCGGCGGCGCCGCGGTGGTGGCGCCCGTCGGCAAGCTGGACGCCGGTGCGCTCGCCGCGGTCATCGCCGAGCAGCGGATCACCGCGCTGTGGCTGACCGCCGGTCTGTTCAAGGTGATCGCCGACGAGAACCCGGAGTGCTTCACCGGGGTCCGCGAGGTGTGGACCGGCGGTGACGTCGTCTCCCCGGCCTCGGTGACCCGCGCCCTGCGGGCCTGCCCCGGCCTCAAGGTCGTCGACGGCTACGGCCCGACCGAGACCACCACCTTCGCCACCACCCACCCGATGCCCGACCCGGAGCGGGTCGGCGAGCCGATCCCGATCGGCCGCCCGATGGACAACATGCGGGTCTACGTCCTCGACGCGGGCCTGCGCCCCACCCTCCCCGGCGTGGCCGGCGAGCTCTACATCGCGGGTGCGGGCCTGGCCCGCGGCTACGCCCACCGGTCCGCGCTGACCTCCGAGCGCTTCGTGGCCTCGCCCTTCGGCGGCCCCGGCGAGCGGATGTACCGCACCGGTGACGTGGTGGCCTGGACCCCGGACGGCGAACTCGTCTTCCGGGGCCGGGTGGACACCCAGGTCAAGATCCGCGGCTTCCGCATCGAGCCCGCCGAGGTCGAGGCCGCCCTGGCCGCCCACCCCGGCGTCGCCCAGGCCGTGGTCACGTGGAACGAGGACCGGGCCGGCGAACGCCGCCTGGTCGGCTACGTGGTCCCGCGCGTGGACGGCTCCGACACCTCCGGCGCCGCCGAGCAGGTCGACGAGTGGGAGGAGATCTACGACGACCTCTACGCCGTCTCCGACGCCGCCTGGGGCGAGGACTTCACCGGCTGGAACTCCAGCTACACCGGCGGACAGCCGATCGCGCTGGACGAGATGGCCGTGTGGCGCGACGCCGCCGTGGAGCAGATCACCAACTGGTCGCCGCGCCGCGTGATGGAGATCGGCGTCGGCACCGGCCTGCTGATGTCGCAGACCCTCGGGCAGGTGGAGGAGTACTGGGGCACCGACATGTCGGCCGCGGTGATCGACCGGCTGCTCGTGCAGGTGGAGCAGACCGGCTTCGGCGACCGCGTGCACCTGCGGCACCTGAACGGCGACGACATCTCGGGCCTGCCGCGCGAGCACTTCGACCTCGTGGTCATCAACTCCGTCGTGCAGTACTTCCCCGACGCGGAGTACATGGACCTGGTCCTGGCCAACGCGATGGAACTGCTGGCCCCCGGCGGCCGGATCCTCGTCGGTGACGTCCGCAACGCCGCCACCCTGCGGCTCTTCCGCTCCGGCGTGCAGCGCGCGCTGCACCCCGAGGCCTCCGCCTCGGTGAGCCGCGCCGCGGTCGCCCGCGCGATCCTGATGGAGAAGGAGCTCGTCCTCGACCCCGAGTGGTTCACCCGGTGGGCCGAGCGGCACGGCGCGGGCGGCGTGGACATCCGGCTGAAGGCCGGCCGTCCGCACAACGAGCTCACCCGCCACCGCTACGAGGTGCTGCTGCACAAGGCGCCCGTGGCCGCGCTCCCGCTGAGCGGGGTCCCGGCCCGGCAGTGGGGCCGCCAGGTCGACGACCTCTTCGGCCTGGAGGACTTCGTCCGAGCGGGCGGCGAGCAGCCCGTACGCGTCACCCGCATCCCCAATGCGCGGCTCGCCGACGAGGTCGAGTCCGCCGCGGCCGTGGGCGTGATCTCCGCACCCGCCGCCTCCGGCCCGGTGCTCGACCCGCAGGACCTGCGGGAATGGGCCGCCGAGCGCGGCTGGGGCGTGCTGCTCACCTGGTCGGCCGCCGCGGCCGAGTGTTTCGACGCGGTCTTCTTCCCGGCCGGTCCCGTCACCGACCTGGTGCTGACCGGCGGCTTCACGCCGTCGGGCCGGGCCGACCGGACGCTGGCCAACGAGCCGGCCGCCGCGGGCCGGATCGGCACCCTGGTGGGCGCCCTGCGCGGCTACCTGAAGGACCGGCTGCCCGACCACCTGGTGCCGTCCACCGTCGTCGCCATCGCCGAGGTTCCGCTGACCCCCAACGGGAAGCTGGACCAGCGGGCGCTGCCCGCACCGGACTTCGCGGCGGCGGCCACCGGCCGGGCTCCGCGCACCCCGCAGGAAGAGGTCCTGTGCGGCCTGTTCGCCGCGGTGCTCGGCCTGGACCGGGTCGGCATCGACGACGACTTCTTCGCCCTGGGCGGGCACTCCCTGCTCGCCACCCGCCTGGTCAGCCGGATCCGCCAGGTCCTCGACGTGGAACTGCCCATCCGGGTCGTGTTCGAGGCGCCCACGGTCGTGGAGCTGGTCGGGCACCTCGCCGCCGGAGCGCCGGTCCGGCCGCCGCTGCGGCGCACCGCCGAGCGCCCGGACTCCGTACCGCTGTCGTTCGCCCAGCGCCGCCTGTGGTTCATCGACCGCTTCGAGGGCCCCTCGGCCACCTACAACGCGCCCTTCCCGCTCCGCCTGACCGGCGAGCTGGACCTGCCGGCGCTGGAGGCCGCGCTGCGCGACGTCGTGGCCCGCCACGAGAGCCTGCGCACGCTGATCGTCGAGGACGCCGACGGCGTCCCGGCCCAGCGCGTGCTGCCGGCCGACGAGGCACGGCTGCAGGTCCCGCTCGTGGAGGTGGCGCAGGGCGGCCTGGCCGACGCCATGGCCGAGGCCTCGGCGTACCTCTTCGACCTGGCCACGGAGATCCCCGTACGGGCCCCCGTGCTCCGGCTCGGCGCGCAGGAGCACGTCCTGGTCCTGCTGATCCACCACATCGCGAGCGACGGCTCCTCGATGGCCCCGCTGGCCCGCGACCTCGCCACCGCGTACGCGGCCCGCAAGGAGGGCGGCGCCCCGCAGTGGGCGGAGCTCCCGGTCCAGTACGTCGACTACACGCTGTGGCAGCGCGAGGTGCTCGGCGACGAGGAGGACCCGGCCAGCGCGCTCGCCGCACAGGTGGGCTACTGGCGCGGGGAACTGGCGGGTGTGCCGCAGCCGCTGCAGCTCGCCTCCGACCGGCCGCGGCCGGCCAAGGCCTCCCACCGCGGAGAGTCGGTCGAGTTCGCCCTCGCCCCCGAGGTCGCGGCCGCGGTCGAGGAGCTGGCGCGCCGGCACGGTGCGACCTCCTCGATGGTGCTCCAGTCCGCGCTGGCCGTGCTGCTGCACGGGCTCGGCGGCGGGGACGACCTGACGATCGGCTCCCCGATCGCCAACCGCACCGACGAGGCCCTCGCGGAACTCGTGGGCTTCTTCGTCAACACCTGGGTGCTGCGCGTCGACCTGTCGGGCAACCCCGCCTTCACGGAGCTGCTGGAGCGCGTCCGGGGCAAGTCCCTGGCCGCGTACGACAACCAGGACGTCCCCTTCGAGCGGCTCGTGGAGGTGCTGAACCCGGAGCGGTCCACCGCCTACTCCCCGCTGTTCCAGGTGATGTTCGCCTGGCAGAACTTCGCCCGGAAGGACTTCGCCCTGCCGGGTCTGCAGGTGGAGTTCGAGCGGGTCCGCACCGAGACCGCCAAGTTCGACCTGTTCTTCAACATGGCCGACCTGCCCGGCATGGGTGTGGTGGGTCTCCTGGAGTACGCCACCGACCTGTTCGACCGGGAGACGGCCCAGGCCGTCGCCGACCGCTTCGTACGGGTGGTGGGCCTGCTGGCCGCAGCCCCGGAGCAGCGGGTGTCCGCGGTCGAGCTGGTGCAGCCGGCCGAACGCGAGCTGGTGCTGCAGGGCTTCAACGCCACGCAGGAGCCGACCCCCGAGGTCACCGTGCCCGGGCTGTTCGAGCTCCAGGCGGCGGAGCGGCCCGACGCGGTCGCGCTGGTCTGCGGCGAGGAGTCGCTGACCTACCGCGAACTGGACGAGCGGGCGAACCGGCTGGCCCGCGAGCTGGCCGGACGCGGCGTGGGCCCGGAGACGGTGGTGGGCGTCGCCCTGCCGCGGTCGGCGGACCTGGTCGCGGCCCTGCTCGGCGTACTGAAGGCGGGCGGCGCGTACCTGCCGATCGACCCGAAGTACCCGAGCCGGCGCCTGGAGCACATCCTGTCCGACGCGCAGCCGGGGCTGCTGCTCACGGACGCGGCCACCGCCGGTGTCCTGCCGGAGTCCGGGATCACCCGCCTGTACCTCGGCGACCTGGCCCTCGGCGGCTCCGCGGCCGGCTCCGGCGACACGGCGCCGCCGGCGGCCCTGCTGCCCGATCACGCGGCGTACGTGATGTACACCTCCGGCTCGACGGGCGTGCCCAAGGGCGTGACCGTCACCCACGCCAACGTGGTCAACGGCGTGCTGCGGCTCGCCTCCACGATCGGCGTGGACTCCGGCACCCGTACGCTCGCCGGCGCCTCCGTCAACTTCGACGTCTCCGTCTTCGAGGTCTTCACCACGCTGGCGGCGGGCGGCACGGTCGAGCTGGCCCGCGACGTCCTGGTCATCGGCGAGCAGGGCGGCTGGACCGGCGGCGTGATCAGCACGGTCCCCTCGGTCTTCGCCGAACTCCTCGACCAGGTCAACGGCGAGATCACGGCGGACGCCGTGGTGTTCGCCGGCGAGGCGCTGCCCGCGTCCCTGGTCCGCCGGGTCCGCGAGGCCGTCCCGGGCATCCGGGTGGTCAACGCCTACGGCCAGACCGAGAGCTTCTACGCCACCACCTTCGCGCTGCCGGCCGACGAGGACTGGGACACCGCGCACACCGCCCCGATCGGCGCGCCCCTGGGCAACATGCGCACGTACGTCCTGGGAGCCGGCCTGAAGCCGGTGCCCGTGGGCGCCGTGGGCGAGCTCTACGTGGCGGGCAACCTGTCCCGCGGCTACCACGGCCGCGCCGCGCTGACCGCCGAGCGCTTCGTCGCCGACCCGTACGGTGCGCCCGGAGCCCGGATGTACCGCACCGGCGACCTGGCCCGCTGGCGGGCCGACGGGCAGCTGGAGTACGTCGGACGGGGCGACGCCCAGCTCAAGATCCGCGGGTTCCGCATCGAGCCCGGTGAGATCGAGGCGGCGCTGACGGCCCACCCCGGCGTGGAACACGCCGTGGTGACCGGCCAGACCGCCCCCGACGGGGCCAAGCGCCTGGTCGGCTACGTGGTCAGCTCCCCGGACTCCGGCGGCCAGGTGGACGCGCAGGGCCGGTTCGAGGCCGACATGACCTCCGGCATCACCATGCGGGAGCTGCGTCGCTTCATCACCGGACGGCTGCCCGAGTTCATGGTCCCGGCGGTGCTCGTGCCCCTGGACCGGCTGCCACTGGCCCCCAACGGCAAGCTGGACCGCGCGGCCCTGCCCGAGCCGGACTTCACCGGTGAGAGCTACCGCCCCCCGCGGGGCCGCACCGAGGAGGTGCTGGCGGGGGTCTACTCCGAAGTGCTCGGCCTGGAACGGGTCGGCATCGACGACGACTTCTTCGCCATCGGCGGCGACAGCATCCGGTCCATCCAGATCGTCTCCCGCGCCAAGGCGCAGGGCGTCGTGGTCAACCCGCGGCAGATCTTCGAGCTGCGGACGGTCGCCGAGCTGGCCACGGCCGCCGGCAGCCAGAGCCTGGGCCCGGTCCTGGCGGAACTGGACGGCGGCGGCACCGGCGTCATGCCGCTGCCCCCGATCGCCAAGTACATGCTCGAACTGGGCAGCAGCTTCAACCGGTTCTCGATGTCCGCGGCGCTCGAACTGCCCCGGGACATCGACGAGGACGGGCTGACCGCGGTCCTGACCGCCGTGCTCGACCACCACGACATCCTGCGCTCCCGTCTCGTCCGGGGCGGCGACGGCAACCTGGAGATCGCCGCCCCCGGCACGGTCGACGCGGCCGCGCTGGTACGGAGGGTGGACTGCGCGGGCACCTGGGACGAGGCGTGGCTGGAGACGGCCAGGGCCGAACTCGACGCCGCCACCGGCCGCCTGGACCCGGCCGCCGGAGCCATGGCCCAGTTCGTCTGGTTCGCCCCGGAGCAGGGCGCCGGCCGGCTGCTGGTGGTCCTGCACCACCTCGTCGTCGACGGCGTGTCCTGGCGCATCCTGCTCCCGGACTTCGCCACGGCCTGGGAGCAGATCGGCGCGGGCTCCGCCCCGAGCCTGCCCGCGGTCGGCACCTCGGCCCGCCGCTGGGCGCACGCGCTGCTCGACGAGGCGTCCGACCCGGACCGCATCGCCGAACTGGCGCAGTGGTCCGAGCTGCTGGACTGCAACGACCCGGTCCTCGGCTCGCGGGCCCTGAACCCCGCGGTGGACGTCATGTCCACCGTGGAGACGGTCTCCCTGGAACTGCCGGAGCAGGTCACCGAGGCGCTCCTGACCACGGTCCCCACCGCCTTCCACGGCGGGGTCAACGACGGCCTCCTGGCCGCCCTCGCGCTCGCGGTGACGCAGTGGCGCGCGGACCGGGGGGTCGAGGAGTCCTCGACGCTGATCCGGCTCGAAGGACACGGCCGCGAGGAGCAGGTCGTGCCCGGCGCCGACCTCTCCCGCACGGTCGGCTGGTTCACCAGCATGTTCCCCGTGCGGCTGGACCTCGGCGGGCACGACGTGCAGGAGGCACTCGCCGGCGGCGCCGCCGCGGGCGGCGTGCTCAAGACCGTGAAGGAACAGCTCCTGGCCATCCCCGACAAGGGCGTCGGCTTCGGCCTCCTGCGGTACCTCAACCCGTCCACCGCCGCCGAACTCGACTGGCGGGCCACCCCCCAGATCTCGTTCAACTACCTGGGAAGGGTCGCCGCCGACGACACCGCCGACGGGCAGCAGGGCGCCGGCTGGAACCTGGCCGCCGACGCGCTCGGCCTGGCCGCGGACCTGGACGCGGACATGCCCGCGCTCTCCACGGTCGAGATCAGCGCCTACGTCACCGACACCGCCAAGGGCCCGCGCTTCAACGCCCGGGTCTCCTACCCGGCCGGTGTGCTCACGCAGGCCGAGACCCAGGCACTCGCCGACCTGTGGGTCCGCGCCCTGGAGGGCTTCGCCCACCACGTCGCCACCCCCGGCGCCGGCGGCCTGACCCCCTCGGACGTGCCGCTGGTCCGCATGACCCAGGGCGAGATCGAGAACTGGGAGGCGCAGTACCCGGGTCTGGCCGACGTCTGGCCGCTGACCCCCCTGCAGTTCGGCCTGCTCTTCGAGACCATGCGCCTGGAGGAGGACGCCTTCGACCCGCACATCGTGCAGGTGGCCTTCCACGTCCAGGGTCGGGTCGACCCGGCCCGGATGCGGGTCGCGGCGCAGGCGCTCCTCGACCGGTACGCCAACCTGCGTACCGCCTTCGTCACCGACGCGAGCGGCGACCTCACCCAGCTCGTCCTCGACGAGGTCGAACTGCCCTGGCGGGTCGCCGACCTCCGCGGGCTGGACGAAGCGGGCCGCGAGGAGGGGCTGGAGCGGATCCTCGCCGAGGACCACTACGCGCAGTTCGACCCGGCGAAGCCGCCGATGCTGCGGGCCTCGCTGGTCCAGCTGGCGGAGGAGACCTCCGAGCTGGTGCTGACGGTGCACCACGCGCTCTTCGACGGATGGTCGTTCCCCCTGCTCGTACGGGACCTCGCGTACCTGTACGCGGCCGAGGGCGACGCGTCCGAGCAGCCGCGCGTGCCCGAGTACCGGGAGTTCCTGCGCTGGCTGTCCCGGCGGGACGACAAGGCGGCCGCCGCGGCCTGGGCCAAGGAGATGGAGGGGGTCGGCGAAGCCACCCTGCTCGCCGCCGAGACCCCGCAGGACGCGGGCGACGACGCCCGCGTCGGACAGGTCGACGTCCCGCTGCCGCTGGACGAGGCCCGTGCGCTCAAGAAGCGCGCCGCCGAACTGGGCGTGTCGATGGGCACCCTGGTCCAGGGCGTGTGGGCGCTGATGCTCGGCCAGCTCACCGGAAAGCGGGACGTGATCTTCGGAACCACGGTCTCCGGCCGCCCGGCGGAGGTGCCCGGCGTCGACCAGATGGTGGGTCTGTTCGTCAACTCCCTGCCCATCCGCGCCGAGTACGCGCCGAGCGACACGCTCGGCCAGGTGCTGAAGGACCTCCAGGAGCGCCAGACCGCGCTGCTGGACCACCACCACTTCGGGCTGCACCGCATCCAGCGGGAGGCCGGCCTGAAGGAGCTCTTCAACACGATCGTGCTGTTCCAGTCCTTCCCGGTCGACAAGGAGGCCCTGGGCGCGGCCAACACCGCGGCGGGCGTCTCGTTCACCGGCATCCGCCCGTCCGCCGGCGCCGCCTACCTGGTGGGCCTGGCGGCCGACGCCGAGCCGTACCTGCGCATGATCCTGCAGTACCAGCGGCAGGCCATCAGCGCGCAGACGGTGGAGCGGATCGCCGAGCGGGTGCTGCACATCCTGCGGCAGCTGATCGCCGACCCGGAGATCCCGGTGGGCGCGCTGGACGTGCTCCACGAGGCCGAGCGCGACCGGCTCCTCCTCGCCTTCAACCAGACGGCGACGCAGACCCCGGCCCTCACGCTGCCCGCTCTGTTCGAGCGGAAGGCCGCCGAGACGCCGGACGAGATCGCGGTGCTCTTCGAGGACGAGAAGGTGACCTACGGGGAACTGGACGCGCGGGCCAACCGGCTGGCGCGGGCCCTCGTCGAGCGCGGTGTCGGACCGGAGACGGTCGTGGGCGTGGCCCTGCGGCGCTCGCCGCAGTGGCCCGTCGCGGTCCTCGCCGTGACCAAGGCGGGCGGCGCCTACCTGCCGCTCGACCCGGCCTACCCGGCCGACCGGCTCACGTACATGGTCGAGGACTCGGCGATCGGGCTGATCCTGACCGACGGGGCCACGGCGGACCGGCTGCCCGACCTGCCCTCGCAGCTGCTGGTCCTGGACGCCCCGGAGTTCGCCGAGGCCCTGGCCGGCACCGACGGCGCCGTGCTGACCGACGCGCAGCGGCTGAGCCCGCTCGTGGTGGCCAACACCGCCTACGTCATCTACACCTCGGGATCCACGGGCCGGCCGAAGGGCGTGGCCGTCACGCACACGGGCTTCGCCAACATGGTCGCGGAGGTGACGGAGCTGCTCGGCATCACCGCCGGGAGCCGGGTCCTGCAGTTCGCCTCGCCGAGCTTCGACATCTCCGTCGCCGAGATGTGCATGTCCCTGTTCGCCGGGGGCGCCCTGGTCATGGCGGACCCGGACCGGCTCACGCCGGGAGCCCCGCTCGCCGAGACCGCCGACACGTACGGGGTGACCCACGCGATCCTGACGCCCACGGTGCTGGCCGCCATGCCGGCGGGCTCGCTGTCCAGCGTCGCCTCGCTGATGGTGGCCGGTGAGGCCACCTCGCCGGAGCTGGTGGCCACCTGGTCCGCCGGACGCCGGATGTTCAACGGCTACGGTCCGACGGAGACCACCATCGGCGCGACGGTGAGCGAGCTCACCGCCGAGGGCGCCGTGTCGATCGGCCGCCCCATCCGCAACACCCGGGTGTACGTGCTGGACACCGCACTGCGGCCGGTCCTGCCGGGCGTGCCCGGTGAGCTCTACATCGCCGGCGCGGGTCTGACCCGCGGCTACGTCGGACGGCCGGACCTGACCACCCAGCGGTACGTGGCCTGCCCGTTCGGCGAGCCCGGCGAGCGGATGTACCGCACCGGCGACCTGGTCGAGTGGACGCGGGACGGCGAGCTGGTGTTCCGCGGACGCACGGACAACCAGGTCAAGATCCGCGGCTTCCGCATCGAGCTGGGCGAGATCGAGTCCGCGCTGGCGGCCCACCCGACGGTGGACCACGGCGTGGTCACCGCCCGGGACAACCTGGCCGGCGACAAGCAGCTCGTCGCCTACGTCGTCCCCGCACCGGGCGAGAGCGTGGTGGCCGAGGCCCTGCGCAAGCACCTCACCGGCCGAATGCCGGAGTACATGGTTCCGTCGGCCTTCGTCACGCTGGAGCAGCTCCCGCTCACCCCGAACGGCAAGCTGGACCGGGAGGCCCTGCCCGACCCGGAGTTCACCGGCGGAGCGGACTACCGGGCCCCGCGCAACCCGCTGGAGACCACCCTCGCGAAGCTGTTCGCCGAGGCGCTCGAACTGGAGAAGGTCGGCATCGACGACGACTTCTTCGACCTCGGCGGTCACTCGCTGCGCCTGACCCGCCTGATCAGCCGGATCCGCGCGGTCCTCGGGGCCAAGGTCCCGATCCGCGTGATGTTCGGCGCCACCACGGTGGCGAAGCTGGCCGAGTACCTGGAGTCCCAGGTCAAGACCGCCCAGGCGCCCGTCTTCGCCGACCCGTTCGCGGTCGTCCTGCCGATGCGCACCGAAGGCACGAAGCCGCCCCTGTGGTTCATCCACCCGGGTGTCGGACTGTGCTGGTCCTACGTCGGCCTCGCCCAGCTCCTCGGCGACCGGCCGGTGTACGGAATCCAGGGCCGCGGCTTCGACGGCACGGGCCGGGCCGGGTCCACCCAGGCGATGCTCGACGACTACCTGGAGCAGATCCTGGCGGTCCAGCCGGAGGGCCCGTACCACTTCGTCGGGCACTCCACGGGCGGCACCTACGCCCACGCCCTCGCCGCGGCGCTGAAGCAGCGGGGACACGAGGTGGCGCTGCTGGCCCTCATGGACAGCCCGCCGAGCGGCTGGTTCCGGCACATCGAGGACCCGGTGAACATGCCGGAGGTCCGCGAGTTCTTCAAGGAGTTCTTCATCGGCTCCGGAGTGGACGAGGACCGCGAGGCGCTGGTGGAGAACGGCAGCCACCTCTTCAAGTCGCACGCCGAGATGCTGCTGGAGTGGGACTCGCCCGTCTACGACGGCGACGCGGTGTTCTTCAACGCCACGCAGAACCCGGACGAGTCCTACGCGGCGATCTGGGCCCCGCACATCGGCGGAACCATCCACGAACACGACATCGACGCCACGCACATGGGCATGCCGAAGGCGCAGCCCGCGGCCGAGATCGCCCGCATCATCAACCTCCACCTTGAGGGGAACTGACCATGACCGGGACATCCGCCGGCGCGGACGCGAAGGAAGCGGCGGCCTTCGTCGACCGCATGGGCATCAATCCGGAGTTCTTCTGGCTGCGCGGCCACACGCCCGAGCACCCGGTCGAGGTCAACGACTACGGCATCGTCAACGTGTACGGGTACAAGGAGGTGCTGGAGGTCGTCGGCAATCCGGGGACGTTCTCCAGCGACGTCGCCGAACTGATCGCGGGCGACGTGGAGATCGACCCCGAGTTCAGCGACGGCACCCTGCTCCAGTCCGACCCGCCGGACCACACCAAGCTGCGCAAGATCATCAGCAAGGCGTTCACCCGCGGGATGGTCGCGGCCCTGGAGCCGCGCATGGTCGAGATCACCCACGAACTGCTCGACGCGGTGGACGGCCAGGACAGCATCGAGATGGTCGACGACCTCGCCTACCCGATGCCGATCATCGTCATCTCCGAGCTGCTCGGCGTACCGCAGAGCGACCGCGACCTGTTCAAGACGTGGGTCGACCGGATGGCCCACAGCGCGGTCGCCCTCACCTCCGGCGACCGGGACCTGGACGAGGACGTCGACGCCCAGGCCGCCATGCGCGTGGTCCCGGAGATGTTCCAGTACCTCCGGGAGCACGCCGCCGAGCGCCGGCTCAAGCCGCGCGAGGACCTGCTGACCAAACTGGTCGAGGCGGAGGTCGACGGGGAGCGGCTCAGCGACAACGCGGTGGTGAACTTCGCCAACGAGCTGCTCGTCGTCGGCCACGCCACCACCAGCGCGCTGCTCGGCAACACCCTGCTGTGCCTGGACGCCTACCCGGAGCACCTGGCCGCCGTCCGCGGGAACCCGGACCTCACGCCCGGTCTGATCGAGGAGTCGCTGCGCTACCTGAGCCCGATCGCGACGGCCTACAAGGCCTGCGTCGCCGAGGGCGAGCTCGCCGGCGTCAAGGTGCACCCGGGGCAGCTGGTCGCCATCTCGCTGTCGGCGGCCAACCGGGACGAGCGCCAGTTCACCCGCCCGCACCTGTTCGACCCGTACCGCGACCCCAATCCGCACATCGGCTTCGGCCGGGGCATCCACTTCTGCCTCGGCGCCCCGCTGGCCCGGATGGAGGGCCGGATCGCGACGGACATCCTGCTGGACCGCTTCCCGAAGATGCGGACGGACCCGGACAACCCGCCGACCTTCCTGCCGCTGCCCCACGTCATCTCGACCTCGGAGCTTCCGCTCCTCGTCCGATGAGGCGCCGACCCGCGGCCCCCGACCGGGCCGGTGAAGGAGAACCCCCGATGAGCAGCACGCGCAGCACGCCCAGCCCCCTCGACAAGTGGGAGATGCATCCACGGCATTTCTGGCTGCGCGGGATCCAGCCCGAGGCGCCGATCGAGTACGACCCCGAGGTCGGGATGTGGCACGTCTACGGGTACCCGGAGACGCTCGAGATCCTCAGCGATCCCGCGACGTACTCCTCCGAGGTGGCCGCGCGCTACGTCAGCCCCGAACAGGCCGAGGTCGCCTTCGACGGGAACCTGACCCAGGCGGACCCGCCGGAGCACCAGAAGCTGCGCAAGCTGGTGGGCCGCACCTTCACCCTGAAGATGGTGGCCGAGCTCGAATCGCGCATCACCGCGCTCACCCACGAGCTGCTCGACGAGGTCGAGGGCGACACCTTCGACCTCGCGGAGGCACTGGCCTACCCGCTGCCCGTGATCGTCATCTGCGACATGCTCGGCATCCCCCGCGAGGACCGCGAGCTCCTCAAGGAGTGGGCCGACCAGTCGCTCATGGCGAGCACCCAGCTCACCACGCACCAGGGCGACAAGGCGCAGGAGGAGTCCCTCGACACCCAGGCCGAAGCGGCCATGGCGATGGGCTTCTACATCCTCGACCTGGTCACCCAGCGCCGCGCCGAGCCGCAGGAGGACCTCCTGTCCCGGCTCGTCGAGGCGGAGGTCGACGGGGAGCGGCTCACCGACCGGCAGATCGTCAACTTCGCCAATCTGCTCATCTCGGCCGGCCACATCACCACCACCATGCTGCTGGGCAACACCATCCTGTGCCTGGACGCCTTCCCGGACGTCGACGAACGGGTGCGGAAGGACCGGTCGCTGGTGCCGACCCTGCTGGAGGAGTCGCTGCGCTACCTGAGCCCGCTCGCCGCGGGCTACCGGGTCACCACGCGCGACGTGGAGATCGCCGGGGTCAAGGTGCCCGAGGGCGACGTGCTGGAGGTCTGGTTCTCGGCCGCCAACCGGGACGCCCGGGTGTTCGAGAACCCGGACGTCTTCGACCCGGCCCGCAATCCCAACCCGCAGATCGGCTTCGGCCGGGGCATCCACTTCTGCCTCGGCGCACCGCTCGCGCGGCTGGAGGGCCGGATCGCGATGAACATCCTGTTCGACCGCTTCCCGAAGCTGCGGGTGGACCCGGACGACAAGCCGACCTTCCTCACGTCCCCGGAGTTCACCGGGGTCTGGAAGCTGCCGATCCGGGTGAACTAGCCCCCCGTACCCCCCCACACGACCCCGTGAGGCATACGCCGGCAGCGCGCCGGCGTATGCCTCACGGGCGGTCTCCACTGGGCACGACGACACCGGCCACCGCGGCCGGCGCAGGACAAGGAGCATCTCTTGACCCACTACGACGTGATTGTGGTCGGCGCCCGGTGCGCCGGGGCTCCGGCCGCGATGCTGCTCGCGCGCGCCGGCTACCGGGTGCTCATGGTCGAGCGCGGCACCTTCCCCAAGGACACCCTCTCCACGCTCTACATCCATCAGCCCGGCGTCGCCTCCCTCGCCCGGTGGGGCCTGCTCCCCGCGGTGGCGGCCACCGGCGCCCCCGCCCTCGACCACGTCCGCTACACCCACGGCGACATCCGGCTCGACGGCTGCTCCTGGGCCGCCGACGGGCAGCGTGCCGCCTACGCGCCCCGCCGCTACCTGCTCGACCCGATCCTCGCGCAGGGCGCAGTCGACGCGGGCGTCGAATTCCGCGAGAACTGCTCCGTGAGCGACCTCGTCTTCGACGGCGACCGCGTCGTCGGCGTCCGGCTCGGCTCCACCGGTACCGTCGAGCGGGCCACGCTCGTCGTCGGCGCCGACGGCATGCGCTCCACCGTCGCGGCGAAGGCCGGCGCCCCGCTCGTCGTCGAGGACCCCACCTCGACGTGCGCCTACTACTCCTACTGGTCCGGCCTCCAGCCCGGATTCAGGCTGTACGACACCCCCGGGCACTGGGTCGGCACCGTGCCGACCAACGACGGGGCGACGCTCGTCGCCGGCTACCTCCCCCAGGACCAGTTCCACAGCGTGCGCGGCGACGCCCTGAACGCCCTGCTCGCCAACGTGGAGAAGACCGCCCCCGAACTGCGGGAGGAAATGGCGGGCGGCGCCCGCCTGGAGCGCGTCTACGGCACCGGCGACCAGCGCAACTTCTTCCGGCAGGCCGCCGGGCCCGGCTGGGTGCTCGTCGGCGACGCCGCCCACCACAAGGACTCGATCACCGCGCGCGGGATCACCGACGGCTTCTACCAGGCCCAGCTGCTCGCGGACTGCATCGGCGATGGCCTCCACGACCCCGACCGGCTGCGGACGGCCCTCGACACCTACGCCGGACAGCGGATGGAGGCCCTCACGCCCGAATACCGCGCCACCCTCAAGACGGCCCGGCTGGACCCGCCCGCCCACCACGTGGACCTGCTGCGCGCCATCGCCACCAGCCGCGAACTGACGGACCGGTACTTCTCCACGCTGTCCGGTGTCTGCCCGCTCGACGAATTCGTCACCCCCGAACTGCTCGACCTGATGGAAGAGATGGACATGGAAGGAATGAAGGGATGACCGACGGGACCACCGGGAACGACCGGCTGCCGCTCACCTTCGGGCAGGAGCTCATCCGGTCCGGACACCGGCAGGAGGGGGCGTACGGTCACCACCCGGTCATCGCGCTCCGGCTGACCGGCACCCTCGACCGGACCGAACTCACCGGGGCCCTGCGGCTCCTGGCGGCCCGGCACGAGCCGCTGCGCACCACGTTCACCGAGGCCGGCGGCCGGCCCGTGCAGAAGGTCTGGCCGGCCGGGCCGCTGGAGCTGGAGTCCGCCGACCTGGCGGCGCTGCCCGCAGCGGAGCGCGGCCGCCGGCTCGACGCCCGCATCGCGGAACTGGCCGCCAGGCCGTACGACCTCGCCTCCGGCCCGCTGCTGCGCTCCCTCCTGGTCCGCCTCGGCGCCGACGAGCACGTGCTGGTGCTGAACGCCCACCGCATCGCCGTGGACGTTCGCTCCCGGGCGCTCCTCGTCGCCGAGCTGACCGAGCTGTACGCGGCGGCCGTGTCCGGGAGGGCCGCCCGGCTGCCCGAACTCCCGGTCCGCTACGCCCAGTACGCGGCCGAGCAGCGCGCACGCGTCACCGAGGCCGGACTCGCCGCGCAGCTGGAGCACTGGCGCGGCCACCTCGCCGGCCTGCCCGCCCTGCGGCTGCCCACCGACCGGCCCCGGTCCCGGGCCCGCAGCGCGCCCGCCGCCCGCCACGAGTTCCGGATACCGGCCGAGGCCGCGAAAGGCCTCACCGCGGCGGCCGAGGCGCACGGCGGCACGCTGTTCGCCGGCCTCTTCGCCGCCTGCCAGGTGCTGTTCTCCCGGCACACCGGCCAGGAGGACCTGGCCCTGGGCACCCTGGCGGACGGCCGCCCCCGGCCGGTGCTCGACGGCCTGGTCGGGGCGTTCGACAACCCGCTCCTGCTGCGCGCCCACCTGCGCTCCGAGGCGCCGTTCACCGAGCTGCTGGCGCAGACCTGCGCCACCCTCGCCGAGGCCGCCGCCCACCAGGACGTGCCCTTCGAGCAGGTCCGCACCGCCCTGGGCGAGGGCAAGGACGCCGGCGACACCCCCGACGTACAGGTGATGGTGGTGCTGCGCGGCGCCGCCGGGGCGGCCGGGCCGGTGCAGGCGCCGGAACTCGCCGTACAGGCTTTCCCCGCGCCCGGCGTGCCCGCCGAGTACGACATCACCGTCGAGTTCGCCGAGACCGGCACGGGCGAGCTGGCCGGCGCGCTGGAGTACGACACCGCCCTCTTCGACGCGGTCACCGTCGAGGTGCTGGCCCGCCACCTGGCGGTGCTGCTCGGCGCCGCCGCGGCCGACCCGGCCACCGCCGTGGACGAGCTGCCGCTCGCCGACGAGGAGGAGCTGCGCCTCCTCACCACCGAATGGGCCGTCAACCGGACCGAGTTCCCCTCCGAAAGCTGCGTCCACGAGCTCGTCGCCGAACAGGCGCGCCTGCGCCCCGACGCCGTGGCCGTCAGCGCCGGCCTGGAGACGCTGACCTACGCCGAGCTGGACGCCCGCGCGAACCGGCTGGCCAACCTGCTCGTCGCCGACGGGGTCCGGCCCGGCACGTTCATCGCCGTCTGCCTGCCCCGCGGTCCCGAGCTCATCACCGCACTGCTCGGCGTCCTGAAGGCGGGCTGCGCCTACCTGCCGCTGAATCCCGACTACCCCGGGGACCGGCTGAGCTTCATGCTCTCCGACGCCGAAGTGCCGCTGTGCCTCACCGAGTCCTGGCTGACCGGCAAGCTGCCGTCCGACGGAACGCGGATGATCTCCCTGGACGAGCAGTACGAGGCCGTCGCCGCCCAGCCGGCCGGCGCCCCGGACGTCCGGGTCACCGCCGACGACCCCGCGTACATCATGTACACGTCGGGTTCCACCGGCACGCCCAAGGGCGCCGTCATCGGACACCGCTCCGTCGTCCGGCTGTTCCGCAACGCCGACTGGGTGTCGCTGGGCCCGGACGACGTCATGGCCCAGGGCTCGGACGTCACCTTCGACGCCGCCACCCTCGAGATCTGGGGCCCCCTGCTGGCGGGCAGCCGGATGGTCGTCATCGACAAGGACACGCTGCTGGACCCGGCGGAACTCACCGCCGCACTGCGCCGGGGCGGCGTCACGACCCTGTTCGTGACCACCGCCGTCTTCAACCAGGTCGTCGCCGCCGACCCGTACGCCTTCGGAGCCCTGCGCCACGTGCTCTTCGGCGGTGAGGCGGCCAACTCCGTCCGGGTGGCCGAGGTGCTGGCGGCCGCGCCGCCGCAGCGGCTCGTGAACCTCTACGGACCCACCGAGACCGCCGTCCTCGGCACCTGGCACCTCATCCGCGAGGCCGACGAGAACATGCCCGTCCCGATCGGCCGCGCCGTCGCGAACACCACCGCGTACGTGCTCGACGAGCAGCTGCGGCCGGCGCCGATCGGGGTGGCCGGCGAGCTGTTCATCGCCGGCCCGGGCGTCGCCCAGGGTTACCTCAACCGGCCTGAACTGACCGCGGACCGCTTCCTGGACAACCCGTACGGCGGGGCCCCGGACCACCGGATGTACCGGACCGGCGACCTGGTGCGCTGGACCAGCGCGGGCGTCATCGAGTACGTGGGCCGGGCCGACCACCAGGTCAAGGTCCGCGGCTACCGCATCGAGCCCGGCGAGATCGAACTCGTCCTGCAGCAGCACCCCGAGGTCGGGGTGGCGCTGGTGCTGGCCCTGGCCGACGGAGAGCACAAGCGCCTCGTCGGCTATGTGACGCCCGCCGCCGCGGGACACCACCCGCAGCCGGCAGAGCTGCGGGAGTTCGTCTCCGCCCGGCTGCCCGTCCACATGGTGCCGTCCGCCCTCGTGTGCCTGGAACAGTTCCCGCTCACCCCGAGCGGCAAGGTCGACCGCAAGGCCCTGCCCGCCCCGGAGCACGCGACCGCCCCCGCGGGCGCCCGGGAGCCCCGTACGGGCACCGAGCGGCTGCTCGCCCAGATCTGGTCCGACGTGCTCGGCATCCCGGCCGTCGGCGTCACCGACAACTTCTACGAGCTGGGCGGGGACTCCATCCTCGGCATCAGGGTGGTCGCCCGGGCGAAGAAGGCGGGGCTGGTGATCTCCGCCAAGGACGTGTTCCGCAAGCAGACGATCGCCGAACTCGCCACCACCGCGGTGGCGGCGGAAGCCGCCTGAGGCCCTCCGCCCGCCCCCTGCCCACCTCCGTCGAAGACCGTTACCGTGCCGCGGACCTCCGGGTCCGCGGCCCTGGAGGAGACATACCGATGACTGCCCCCACCCTGCCGGCGGCCGACTCGGCCGATCTGGCGGCCCTGGCCGATCCGGCCGCCTACGACCTCACCGACCCGCAGACCTTCGAGGACAACGACCCGCATCAGCTGTGGCGGCCCTTCCGCGCGCACAACCCGGTCTTCTGGCACGCGGCCCGGGACGGCAAGCCCGGATTCTGGGTCCTCACCAAGTACGACGACATCATGACCGCCTACCGCGACAACAAGCGGTACACCTCCGAGCAGGGCAACGTGCTCAGCACCCTGCTGCTCGGCGAGGACTCCGCCGCGGGCAAGATGCTCGCCGTCACCGACGGCCCGCGCCACCGCGAGATCCGCAACCTGATGATGAAGTCCTTCTCGCCGCGCGTCCTGGCCCCGGTCGTGGAGAACGTCCAGAAGCTCACCGACCGCCTCGTCTCCGAGGCCGTCGAGCAGGGTGAGGTGGACTTCGTCGCCGCCGTCGCCGACCGGATCCCCATCCACAGCATCGGCGACCTCATGGGCATCCCCGCCGAGGACCGCGAGCAGCTCGTGGACTGGAACGCCCAGACCCTGTCGCGGTACAGCGCCGACGACGGCGAAGAGGTCTCGCTGATGGCGCGCAACGAGATCGTGCTCTACATCTCCGGCCTGATGGCCGAGCGCCGCCGCAACCCCGGCGAGGACGTCCTCAGCACGCTGGCCACCGCCACGATCGACGGCGAGCCGCTCAGCGAGGAGGAGATCATCTACAACGCGTACAGCCTGATCCTGGGCGGCGACGAGTCGAGCCGGGCCACCGCCTCCGGCATCGTGCACGCCTTCAGCCAGTACGAGGACCAGTGGCGCCGGCTGAAGAACGCGGAGGTCACGCTGGAGAGCGCCACCGAGGAGGTCATGCGCTGGACCACACCGACCATGCACTTCGGCCGGCACGCCCTGGTGGACATCCCGATCCGCGACCACGTCGTGAAGGCCGGTGAGATCGTCACCCTGTGGAACAGCTCGGCCAACTTCGACGAGGACGCGTTCACCGACCCCTACACCTTCGACCTGGCGCGCACGCCCAACAAGCACGTCAGCTTCGGCCACGGACCGCACTTCTGCCTCGGCGCCTACCTGGGCCGTGTCCACATGATCTCCATGCTGGAGTCGCTGCGGACGCGGGTGGCCGACATCGAGCTGCTCGCCCCGCCCACCCGGCTCTTCTCCAACTTCGCCAACGGCCACGCCACCTTGAAGGTCCGCCTGACCGGCGAACGCCCGGCCTGATGGCCGTCCTCCGGAAAGCACCGGAGCCTGACACGTCGACGGCAATTGCCTTCCGGCTGTTCACCGTTGACACTGCAGAGCGTCGGCCCCCGCGGCGATGATCTCGGCGAGCCGGTTGGCGAAGTCCGCGTTGCAGCCTCCGAGCCGGACGAAGCCGTGGCCGGCCACCGGCCCGTCGTTGCACAGCGAGGGAAGGGTCAGGTCCGCGAGCGCGAGCGCCGCCTGGAGGTTGGTCACGGCCTCTTCGCCGGCCCGGTAGGCGGAGTCCTGGCGCCGCTTGTACCTGGTTCGTTCGGTGTAGGTCATTTCGTAGGCCATGCTGATGATCTCTCGTGGTAGGCGTGGGAGGTGACGCGCCGGAGCGCGGCGTGGATCTGGTTCGGTCCGGTCCGGTCCGGTCCGTCGGGGATGCCGACGGCAGCGGCCGGCGTCCGTTTCCGGGCACGGCCGTGCCCGGCGGCGCGTCGTCCGGATGTGCCGCAGCCACCGGATGGCCGGGGCGCGACGCGGTCCGCCCCGCAGCGCGGGGAGCGGGTCCGGGCCCAGGCCGCGATGCGACGGGACGAGGACGTAGACCGTGGGGCTGAGTCTGTGGACGGCCCGTGACTATCGGTTTCGATCTTCGTTTCAAAGGTGCAGGCGAGCACTCTTGTGACGCGTGGGGAAGGAGTGGGTTGTCAAGGAAGTTAGCGGCTGTCACCGCCCCCGCTCTTCGCGGTCGCCGTCCACGCCATGCCCGGCCCTCTCGCGTCGCGGTCCGTCGGCACCCCTCTCACGGGAGCTCACCGACTCGCGCCGAGCAGCCGACCCGAGAACCCCGCGACCCACGGTCCCGGCCGAGGACCGCAGCTCTGACCTGCGTTGCAGAGGACACCGCCGCGCGCGTACGGCCGTCATGCGCCGTACCCGAATCCACGACCGCCGGACGCAGAGCGAACGGCCTTCTTCTCCGCCACGGAGTAGCGGGGAGGGACACCGTCCTGGCCGCGCCCGGCCGCGGTCGCCTGCCCGAGCACCGAGGCGGGCGGGGTCCGGTGCCGTGGCGCAGCTTGGCGGGGCGGGCGCGTCAGTGTGATCTGGCGGACCAGCTGCTGGAAGCAGGCCAGCGCCGCGACCGCGGGAAGTGCGGACGACGTCCCGGCAGCGATCGTTCTGGGCGCCTGAGCCACGCACAGGAGCGTGGCCAGGGTGGAGAACAGCAGCACGATGGACCACGAATGCAGCGCGCGGCGCTGGTGCAGCGCGGATCTGAGGATGGACAGGGAAGCGACCATCCAGGGGCCGTAGATCAGCAGGGGCCACCAGCCGACCACTTCGCTGGCCGTGTGGAGTCCGGCGCTGTGGCGCAGGGCGTCACAGATGGCCAGTCCGCTGAGGATGCTCACCACGGCGGCGATGACGGCGACCAGCACGGCGGTGAACAGGCTGCCCGTTCGCAGCAGGGTCACCACCGGCGACTTCGACGTGCTCCGGCGGTGTCCGCTGGAGGCCTGCTTGGGCGGCCGCTCGGCAGGCGTTTGCTTCAGCCCCGCTACGAGGCCGAGGGCGTCGACCGTGTCACCGGCGTCGTCGAAGCCGACGTGGCTGAAGGGCTCCGGCTGCCCGGGCGGAGCGCTCTCCTGGAGAAGGATGGCGAGCTCTTCCGCCGGATCCCACGGCCGGTCCGGCCCGTCGGCCCCGCCGAGCGGTTGCCCGGGGAAGTGCTGCTGTACGTGGTCCGGCCGGCGCCAGAACGCGGTGGTGTCCGGCTGCGGGAGGCCGTGGATGTCCGGGTATCCGTACGGCTCAAACACGGGAGTTGCCGCCCGAGTGCTCGTCGACAGGCGCCGTGGACGGTGCGGTGCTCCCCGACCTCCGGTCGAACTCGACCTGGATCACGCTCATCGTATGGAGGAAGTCCTCAAAGATCGAGGATGAGTAGCTCAGATCGATCTCCCGGCTCTCGTGTTCCAGCGTTGCGTTCCCGGACTCGCTGCACCCTGTTGCGCGTGGGGTGAAAGTCCACTTTCCGATCCGGGTGGCCCCGGAGTGAAAGCTGCCTCCCTGTCCGTCCACTTCCACAGGCTTGCGGAAGAAGACGGGGAGCTTTGCTGTTGTCATATTCCATAAACGCTGTCGATGTTGGTCAGGGTGTGCGCCATCCGGGTGATGGTGGCAGATGAACAGGCGTTGCCTGCCGTTTATCGGTTCTGCAAACACGACAAGAGTTCGGCAGCCACGTCCTGCCGCGCCGCCGCGCCGCAGCTCACGGAGACGAAGAGCGGCAGGCCGGAGCGGGTCCCGAGTCCAGTGGACCCCTCGCCGCTCACCCCTGACATCCGGTCCGCCGCGACGGCGGACGGGTCACACGTATCCACTCCCGCGACGGGCCGCCATCCGGCAGATCATCAGTTGAAAGACTGAGATGCCAAGGCTGGGCCGATTGCTGCGCATGGCTGCAATCGGCGGGGAGGGCGCAACTCTGCATATGCCCCTGCGTTATGACCGACGATCGCCGGGGCTCAGGTCGTGTGCGCCCCTTGAACCATCAGCCTTCGAAAGGACCAGCCGTGGGCAATATCCTCCTGTGGATCGTGCTGATCTCCGCAGCCCTGGGCACAGGTTGCACTGCCTTGACGTCATCAGGGACTGGCCGTCTATGGCGCGTGGACGCCCTTGAACTGAGGCGCCAACAGCGCTTCAGGCATGTCCTGTCCTGTCATGTGGATGCCATCCGGCTGTCTCGCCAGGCGGCCGCGGCGTCGGTGCAACCGGGAGAGGGGCCCGCAGGCGCCTCGGCCTGCGTGGGCGAGGACCCGTTCCGGGTCGTCCACGAGCCGTGTCGGCCGCCGTTCGCGCGAGACCTCTACGGCGGTGCCCCTCCCCGTCGCCGGCCGTCGCCACTCGCCGAATGACCACTGTTCGAGCGCGGCCGATATCGCTGAATCTCTCAAAAACCCCGGCAATCCGCACGCGGCCGGTCGCATAAAACCCCGGCAATCCGTACATTGCTGGCTCTCGCCGCGATATTTGGGCACGCTGAATTTGTCGCGACCTTTCTCATTCTCGTTCGACGTACTTCCGTGCTACGCGTCTGGGGAAATGGTGAGAAGTGTCAAAAATAAAAGAAATATCATCTTTCTGTTCCTGAGGGGGTCTCTGGTCGGCAATTCGCAAGGGGCTGCCACCCTTCCCGGGGCCGCCCTCCGGCAGCAAGGTCTATCCGTCCCACCGCGTGCGACCAAGAGAAGGGTTGCGTGAGCATGGCCCCCTACGGTGACCGATTCCGAGGCTCCTGGGCAGCTGCCCGGCGCCGTGTCCGGCTGGCGGCAGTCCGGGTGGCGAGCGCAGTGCGGGCGGCGCTGATGCGGGTGATGCGCCGCCTCGCCGAGGCGGGCACGGCCGGTTCAGCCGGCTCGCCCCCGACGAAAATATGCTCGACCCAGGTGCTTCAGGACGAATACAGGGCGGGCTTCTGCCTGCCCTCGCCCCGTCCGGCGAGGGCCGCGAGCGACCTCCACGAATGTCCGTGGTGCCTGTCCCTCGGGAATCCCGACACACCCGGCCGGGACGACCCCGCCGAGCACTGACGGAAAGGGATCCGGGCCGGCCGTCTCGTATCAATATGCCCGGCCGCCGGCCCGGGTCACCGGGTCAGCGGCCGCTGCCGACCAGGGAGGCGGCGGCGAAGGCGCGGAGATCGTCCGCGATCGCCCGGGCCACCTCGTGCTCGGAGGACTGGAGGTAGAAGTGGCCGCCCTCGAAGAAGCGCGCCGTGAAGGCGGCCGCCGTGTGCTCGCTCCACTGCAGCAGCCCCTCGCGCGGCACGTTGAAGTCCTGTGCCCCGGAGTACGCGTGCAGGGGGCAGGCGAGCCGGGAGCCCACGCCGCCCCGATAGCCCTCCGCGGCCTTGAAGTCGGCGCGCAGGGAGGGCAGGACCGCCGCCATCAGGTCCTTGTCGGCCAACAGCTCCGGCGGTGTACCGGCCAGGTCGAAGATCGACGAGGCGAGCTCCTCGTCCTCCATGCGGGACAGGCCCCGGCTCAGGTGGATGGCGGCCGCCGGCCGGCCCGAGACGATCACGCCGATCGGTGCGCGGTCCGGGTGCAGGCGCTCCAGCCGCAGGGCCACCTCGTACGCGACGATCGAGCCCAGGCTGTGCCCGAACAGGGCGAGCGGCCGGTGAGCGCGGGGGAGCAGGGCCTCGACGACCTGGTCGGCCATCTCCCCGATGTCCTCGATGCAGCGCTCGCCCATCCGGTCCTGGCGGCCCGGGTACTGCACGTTGAGCACCTCGGCGCTGTCGGACAGGGCCGCCGACAGGCTGTAGTAGCCCGTCGCCGAGCCGCCCGCGTGCGGGAAGACGACCAGCGTCGGGGCTCCGGCCGGCGGCCGGTGGTAACTGCGCAGCCAGCCCGTCGGGTCGGAGCCCGAGCCGTAGGGTCGCTTCATCGCCGATCTCCGTTCTCCGCGGGCCCGTGGGACCCGGAGGTGTCCGAGGTGGTGCCCGCGAGCAGGTGCGGCCCGACGTCCGCGAGGGAGGCGCAGCCGGTGAGTGCCAGCGCCAGGCCGAGGTCGGTCAGCAGGCAGCGCAGGACGTGCTCGACGCCGTCCCGGCCGCCGAGCCCGAGCCCGTACACGTACGGCCTGCCGTAGAGGACTGCGTCCGCGCCCAGGGCCAGGGCCTTGACCACGTCGCTGCCGGTCCGGACCCCGGAGTCCATCAGCACCGGTACGTCCGGGCCGACGGCCGCGCGCACCGCGGGCAGCGCGTCCAGGGCGGACACGCTGCCGTCGAGCTGGCGGCCGCCGTGCGTGGAGACGACCACGCCGTCCGCGCCGTGCTCCAGCGCCAGCCGGGCGTCGTCCGGATGCAGGACGCCCTTGACGAGCAGCGGTAGCCGGGTCAGCCCGCGCAGCCAGGCCAGGTCCGCCCAGGTGAGGGTGGGGTCGGTGGAGATCTGCGCCCAGCGCAGCACGGCCGCGGTGGCGTCCGCCCCGGCCGGCAGCCCGGCCAGGAACGCGGGATCGCCCGTGAAGTTGGCGATGCCGGTCCCGTGCAGGAACGGCGAGTAGCCGCTGTCGAGTTCTGCCGGACGGAAGCCGAGGTGGGTGGCGTCGACGGTGACCACGATCGCCGTGTAGCCGGCGGCCTCGGCGCGCCGCACCAGTGACTCGCCCACCGCCCGGTCCGAGGGCAGGTACAGCTGGAACCAGCGCGGGTGGTCACCCGCCTGCTCGGCGACCTCCTCCAGGGTGCGGGAGGCGAAGGTCGACAGCACCAGCGGCACTCCGGCCGCCGCGGCCGCCCGCGCCGTGGCCGACTCGCCCTCGGGATGGGCCACTTGCTGCGCGGCCAGCGGCGCGAGCAGCACCGGCACGGGCAGCCGCTGCCCGAACAGCGTCACCGAGGTGTCGGTCCGGCGCGTGCCGCGCAGCGTCCGCGGCACCAGCTGCCGGCGGTCGAAGGCCGCGCGGTTGGCCCGGCCGGTCGCGCCGGAGCCGGCGGTGCCCGCCACGTACGCGTAGCCCTCGGGGGACATCACCGCGCGGGCGGCGGCCTCCAGCGCGGTCGGGTCGGTGGGCAGCGCCGGGGTGCGGCCTTCGAGGCCGCCCAGCAGGATCTCCCGTACGAGGTCGGCGAGGGGCTCCTCGGTCGGGGCGGACGCCTGCGGCTGCGCGGAAGGGGGCGCCGCGGAGAGCCGCGCCAGGTCCTCGCGGACGCAGTGGGTGAGCAGCGGCCCGGTCTCCCCGGGCCGTTCGACGAGCGAGAAGTGCCCGCCGGACAGCGTCACGACCGTGTGCCCGCTGCCGCCGTGCCGGGCCCAGTCGGCCATCTGCTCCAGGGAGTTCTTCGGGTCGGACGCCGCCAGGAGCACGGTGAGGGGGGCCGCCACCGCTGCCCCGTCGGCGCAGCGGTAGCGCATCAGTGCCCGGTGGTCGGCGCGCAGCAGGCGCAGCACCTCGCCGACGATCTCCGGGTCCCGCAGCAGCGGTTCGGGGATGCCGCCGAGCCGCCGCAGCCCGGCGACCAGCTCCTCGTCGCCGACGCCGGTCAGGTCGGGCTCCTCCCAGTCCTGCGCCGGGGGCCGGGCCGCCGAGACGAACAGCCGGGCCACGGCGCCGCGTTCCTCCAGAAGCCGGGCCGTCTCGAAGGCCACGAGGGCCCCCATGCTGTGACCGAGGAGGAACAGCGGCAGGTCGGAGCGGGCGGCGAGGGCCTCGGCCACGCCCGCGGCGAGCTCGCCGATGTCCTCGGCGCAGGGTTCGGCGCGCCGGTCCTGGCGGCCGGGGTACTGGACGGCGAGCAGCTCGATGTCCTCGGGCAGCGCGGCCGAGAGCGCCATGAAGGCGTTCGCGGCCCCGCCGGCGTGCGGGAAGCACACGAGGCGGGCGGTCGCGGACTCCCGGGCGTGGTGGGTACGGATCCACCGGGAGGGGTCGACGGGCCTGTTCGCGGGCCCGGTCGACCCGGTGGCACGGCCGGCCGGCGGAGCCGGCGCGGCCGTCGGGGTGTTGGTCATGCCCACGCGGAGTGATCCTCCTTCATAGAACCCAATTCGGTCAGCAGCTCGCGCAGCCGCTCGCTGACGGCGGCGCTCTGCGCCCCGCTCAGCGGCCGGTCGGCGACCGCGGCCTCCAGCCGGGCGATGTCGGCGAGCAGCGCCACGGTGACGCCGGCCCCGTGGCCGGCCGTGTCCGCCGGGGCGGCCGTGCCGGCGGCTGCCGTGCCCGCGGCCGGTTGCGCTGCCGGTTCGGCGGTGGCTTCCGCGGCCGGTTCGGCGGCCGTCTGCGGGAGCTGTTCCCGCAGGTGGCCCACGAGTTCGGCCGGGGTCGGCCAGTCGTAGATGAACGTCGCGGGCAGCTTGATGCCCGTGGCGACGGCGAGCCGGTTGCGCAGCTCCACCGCCGTGAGCGAGTCGAAGCCCAGCCGGTCGAACGCCCCGTCCCGGTCCACCGCCGCGCCGGAGGTGTGCCCGAGGACGGCCGCGACCTCGTGGAGTACGGCGTCCAGCAGCCGGTCGCCGGTCAGCGAGGCCTCGGCGGCCGCCGCCTGCGCCGCCCCGGGCGCGGACCGCGCCCCCGCGGCGGCCGCCGGGGCGGGCACCAGGCTCCGCAGCAGCGCCGGCACCGCCGCGCCCTCCGCGATCCGGGCCCGCAGCCCGTCGAGGTTCCAGCGCGCGGCCACCGCCACCGGACGGTCGCGGCGCACCGCGGCGTCCAGCAGTTCGAGTCCGAGCTCCGAGGTGAGGGGAGCGACTCCCACCCGCGCCATGCGGGCGACGTCCGCGTCGGTGAGACCGGCGCCCATGCCACCGGCCCCCTCCCACAGGCCCCACACGACGGAGACGCCGGGGCGGCCGACCGAACGCCGGTACTCCATCAGCCCGTCGAGGAACGCGTTGCCGGCCGCGTAGCCGGCCTGCCCCGGAGAGCTGAGCGTTCCCGCGAGGGAGGAGAAGACGACGAACGCGTCGAGGCCGAGGGGCTCGGTGAGCGCGTGCAGGTTGAGCGCCGCGTCCACCTTCGGACGCAGGGTCCGCTCCAGGCTCTCGGCCGTCATCGAGGTGAGCAGGCCGTCGTCCAGGACGCCCGCCGCGTGCACGACCCCGCCGAGGCGGACGCCGTCACCGGCCAGCCCGTCGAGGGCCGCGGCCAGCGCGGCCCGGTCGGCCGCGTCGCAGGGCACCGTACGGACGTCCGCGCCCAGGGCGCGCAGCTCGGCGATGTCCCGTGCGGCGTCCTCGCCGGGCAGCCCGCGGCCCATCAGGACCAGCTGCCGTATCCCGTGCTCCGCCACCAGGTGGCGGGCGGCCAGCCGGCCCAGCCAGCCGAGGCCGCCGGTGATCAGGACGGCCCGGGTGGTGTCCCAGCGCTCGTTCTCGTCGGCCAGGTCCAGCACCACCTTGCCGATGTGCCGGGCCTCGCTCAGGTAGCGGAAGGCATCGGGTGCCCGGCGCAGGTCCCAGGCCGCCACCGGCGGTGCCTGGAGTGCACCCCGCTCGAACAGCCCGAGGAGGTCGGTGAAGATCTCCTGGATCCGGTCCGGACCGGGGTCGCGTACGTCGTACGTCCGGTACGTCACCCCGGGGTGCGCGTCGGCGACCTCGGCGGCGTCGCGCCGGTCGGTCTTGCCCATCTCCAGGAACCGCCCGCCGCGCGGCAGCAGCCGCAGCGAGGCGTCCGCGAACTCCCCGGCGAGGGAGTTGAGCACCACGTCGACGCCGTCGCCCCCGGTGGCAGCGAGGAAGGCCTCCTCGAAGTCCAGGGTGCGGGAGGAGGCGATGCGCCCGTCCGCGACCCCCGCGCCGCGCAGTGCGTCCCACTTGGCGGGGCTCGCCGTGGAGTACACCTCGGCGCCGAGGTGGCGGGCGATCTGGATCGCCGCCGTGCCGACGCCGCCGGCGCCCGCGTGCACGAGCACCGATTCGCCCGCCCGCAGGCCGGCCAGGTCCACCAGGCCGTAGTAGGCGGTCAGGTAGGTGACGGGAACCGCCGCGGCCTGCCGGAAGGACCAGCCCTCCGGTATCCGGCACACGAACCGGCGGTCGGTGACCGAGGTCGGGCCGATGCCGTAGAACAGGCCCATCACCCGGTCACCGGGCTTCAGGTCGGTGACCCCGGGGCCCACTTCGAGGACGGTGCCGGCGCCCTCGCCGCCCTGCCCCGAACCGCCCGCGTGCCCGTCCACGGACGGCGGGATCACCCCGAGGGAGAGCAGGACGTCGCGGAAGTTCAGGCCGGCGACCCGCATCCGGATCCGCACCTGGCCCTCCTCCAACGGGGCGGCCGCCTCAGGCCAGGGCTTGAGGGCGAGGTTCGCGAAGGTCCCCTTGGCCACGTAGTCGAGGTGCCAGTGCGGGGTGTCGGCGGGCGGCCGCAGCACGGTGTCCTCGTCCCGCGCGGCGAGCGAGGGCCGGTGGGCGGTGCCGCCGCGCAGGGCGAGCTGCGGCTCACCCGTGGCGAGCGCGGCCGCCACGGCCCGCCGGGAGGCGGGGGTGCCGTCCTCGTCGAGGACCGAGAACCGGTCGGGGTGCTCGGCCTGCGCGGAGCGCAGCAGGCCCCACACCGCGCGGTGGGCGAGCTCGCCGGGGTGCTGCTCGCCGCCCAGCGTGACGGCGCCCCGGGTGAGGACCGCCAGCCGGGTGCCGGCCAGCCGCTCGTCCTCGACGAGGAGCCGGACGGTGTCGAGGACCTGGTGCAGGGCGGTGCGCACGGCCGCCTCGGCGCCGGTGTCCGGTGCGCCGCCGCCCGGGGAGGGCGGGCAGGGCAGGACGAGCAGTGCGGGGGCGTCGGCGCCGGCGGAGAGCGCGTCGGTCAGGGCCGGCAGGCCGGACAGGGCCGCACCCAGGCCCGGTTCGGCGCCGTCGCCGTCGCCGTCGCGCCCGTACGTGCCGAGCAGTGTCCAGCGGTGCGTCGCGGGGGCGGGCGGCAGTTCGGCCAGCTCCTCCCACGTCGGCAGCAGCAGTCCGTCGCGCGGTGCCTCGTGGGCGTCCACGGCCTCCGCGGGGAGCGGGCGCAGGGCCAGCGAGCCGATCGAGGCGACCGGGCGGCCCGAGCCGTCCGCGACGTCGATGCTCACCGCGTTCGCGCCGGACGGCGCGAGCCGCACCCGCAGGACGGAGCCGGCGGGGCCGTGGGTGCGGACGCCGGACCAGGCGTACGGCAGGAAGGTCCGCCCGCCGCCGTCGCCCTCGTCGATCAGGCCGCCGAGTGCGATCGGGTGCAGGGCCGCGTCGAGCAGCGCCGGGTGCAGCCCGTAGGCGTCGGCGCCGGGCCGGCCCTCACCGGGGAGCGCCACCTCCGCGAAGACCTCCGCCCCGCGCCGCCACACGGCGCGCACGCCGCGGAAGACGGGCCCGTAGGAGAGGCCTTTCGCGCCGAGCGCGGCGTAGAGCTCCGAGACCGGTACGGAGACCGGCTCGGCGTCCCGCGGCGGCCACACCGGGGCCAGGTCCGCGGCCTGCTCCGGCGCCGGGCCGGAGGCGTCGGGGAGGACCGAGCCCTGGGCGTTGCGGGACCAGCCCTGCCCGTCGGCGTCGTCCTCGGGACGGGAGTGGACGGCGACGGCCCGGCTGCCGGAGCCGTCCGCGGCGGCCAGGGAAACCCGCAGCCGGACCTCCCCCTCCTCCGGGACCACCAGCGGTGCCTCCAGGAGGAGTTCCTCGACCAGGCCGCACTCCGCCTCGCGGGCGGCACGGGTCACCAGGTCGAGCAGCGCGGTGCCGGGCAGCAGCACCCGCCCGCCGACGCGGTGGTCGGCCAGCCACGGGTGGCGCGCCAGGGAGAGCCGGCCGGTCAGCAGCAGGCCGCCGCTGTCGGGCAGTTCGGTGGAGGCGGTCAGCAGCGGATGTCCGACGGCGGTGAGTCCGGCGGAGCTCACGTCCCCGGTCCCGGCCGGCAGGTCGATCCAGTACGGCCGGTGCTGGAAGGCGTACGTGGGCAGCTCCACCCGGCGCGCCCCGCGGCCCGCGAACACGGCGGCCCAGTCGACGTCACCGCCGCAGGCGTGCATCCGCGCGACCGCCGTGAGCAGCGCGGTCACCTCCGGCAGGCGCCGCCGCAGCGAGGGGATCAGCGTGTGACCCCCGGAGCGGCCCGGGCCGACTTCCTCCAGGCAGTCGGCGGCCGTCGAGGTCAGATCGGTGCCCGGCCCCACCTCCACGAAGCGGGCGCAGCCCAGCTCCGCGAGGGCGCCCACACCGTCCTGGAAGCGGACGGTGCGGCGCGCGTGGCGGACCCAGTACTCCGGGTCCGCGAGCTCGTCCGCCCCCGCGGGCCGGCCCGTCAGGTCCGAGACGAAGGCGAGCTGAGGTTCCTCGAACGTCAGCCGCGCGACCACGGCCCGCAGCTCCGCCATCGCCGGTTCCATCAGCGGCGAGTGGAAGGCGTGGCCGACGCGCAGCCAGGTGGCCTTCCCGCCGGCCGCCTCGAAGTCCGCGACCACGGCGGCCAGGGCCTCCCGGTCACCCGAGAGCACCGTGGCGGCCGGGCCGTTCACGGCCGCGAGGGAGACCGCCTCCTCGCGCCCCGCGAGCAGGTCCGTCGCCTGTTCCTCGGAGGCGCGCAGGGCCACCATCGCCCCGCCCGGCGGCAGTTGCTGCATGATCCGGCCGCGTACGGCCGCCAGCTCGGCGGCGTCCGCCAGCGAGAGGGCGCCCGAGGTGTGCACGGCCGCGAGGGCGCCGACGGAGTGCCCGAGGACGGCGTCGGGCCGGATGCCCCACGACTCCAGGAGGCGGAACAGGGCCACCTCGAAGGCGAAGAGCGCCGGCTGCGTGTACCGCGTCCGGTTCAGCAGCTCGCCCTCGGGGCTGTCCTCGGCCGCGAGGACCACCTCCCGCAGCGGCTGCTCCAGGTGCGGTTCCAGGGCCGCGCAGACCTCGTCGAAGGCTGCCGCGAACACCGGGAAGGCCTCGTACAGTTCCTGGCCCATCCGGGCGCGCTGGGAGCCCTGACCGGCGAAGAGGAAGGCGGTGCGGCCCTCCCCGGCCGTCGCGCGGACCACGTCCGGCCCCGGCACGCCGTCGGCCAGCGCACGCAGCCCGTCGAGCAGCTCGTCGCGGTCCTCGGACAGCAGCACCGCCCGGTGCGGAAGGTGGCCGCGGGTGGTGGCCAGCGAGAAGCCCACGTCCAGCAGCCCGTCGCCGTCCGCCTCGGTCAGGTGCCGGTACAGCCGGTCGGCCTGCGCGCGCAGCGCGGGCTCGCCGGCCGCCGACAGCACCACCGGTACGGTCGGCAGCGCGGCCGCCCTCCCGGCGGCGGCCGGCTCCTGCGCGGGCGCCTGCTCCAGGATGACGTGCGCGTTCGTACCGCTGATGCCGAAGGAGGACACCGCGGCCCGGCGCGGCCGGCCGCCCTGCTCGGGCCACGGGATCGTCTCGGTCAGCAGGGAGACGGCGCCGCTCGACCAGTCCACGTGCGGGGTGGGCTCGTCCACGTGCAGGGTCCGCGGCAGCAGCCCCTCGCGCAGCGCCATCGTCATCTTGATGACCCCGCCGACCCCGGCGGCGGCCTGGGTGTGCCCGATGTTCGACTTCAGGGAGCCCAGGTGGAGGGGCCGGTCCGCAGGACGCCCGCTGCCGTAGGTGGCCAGCAGCGCCTGCGCCTCGATCGGGTCGCCGAGCGAGGTGCCCGTGCCGTGCGCCTCCACGGCGTCGACGTCGGCGGTGGTGAGACCGGCGCCGGCCAGCGCCTGGCGGATGAGCTGCTCCTGCGCGGGGCCGCTGGGCGCGGTCAGCCCGTTGCTCGCGCCGTCCTGGTTGATGGCCGAACCGCGGACCACCGCCAGCACGGGGTGCCCGTTGCGGCGGGCGTCGGAGAGCCGCTCGACCAGCAGCAGACCGGCACCCTCGGCCCAGCCGGTGCCGTCCGCGGAGGCGGAGAAGGCCTTGCAGCGGCCGTCGGCGGCGAGCCCGCGCTGCCGGCTGAACTCCACGAACGGCATGGGCGTCGCCATCACCGTGGCACCGCCGACCAGCGCCATCGAGGACTCGCCGCGCCGCAGCGAGGCACAGGCCAGGTGGAGCGCCACGAGCGAGGAGGAGCAGGCCGTGTCGACCGTGATGGCCGGGCCCTCCAGCCCGAAGGTGTAGGCCAGCCGCCCGGACGCCACGCTGCCGGCGCCGCCGACGCTCAGGAAGCCCTCGTACTCCTCCGGGGCGGGCGAGAACCGGTTCATGTAGTCGGCGTACATGGTGCCGACGAACACGCCGGTGCGGCTGCCGCGCAGCGTGGCCGGATCGATGCCCGCGTGCTCGAAGGCCTCCCACGCGGTCTCCAGCAGCAGCCGCTGCTGCGGGTCGGTGCTGTGCGCCTCGCGCGGCGAGACACCGAAGAACTCGGCGTCGAACTCCGCAGCCTCGTAGAGGAAACCGCCCTCCCGGGTGTACGAGGTGTGCGGCCGGTCCGGGTCGGGGTCGTACAGGCCCGCCAGGTCCCAGCCGCGGTCGGCGGGGAACGGCCCGACGGCGTCCACCTCGTCGGTGGCCAGTCGCCACAGGTCCTGAGGGGAACGGACGCCACCCGGGTAGCGGCAGGCCATGCCCACGATCGCGATCGGCTCGTGCTCGCGTTCCACGAGGTGGGCGTGGTCGGCCTTGAGCCGCTCGTTCTCCTTCAGCGCGGCCCGCAACGCCTCGACGACCTGCTGTTGGGTTGTGGAAGCCATCCTGTTCTCTCCGTACTTCCCTGTTGGGGGCCCCGTGGGGGGCTGGGTGTGGGTCTGATGTCTGGGTCGGGGTCCGGAACGGGTCCGGAGCCGGGGCCGGGCGGGGGGTCAGCCCTCGCCCAGGGCCAGGCGGACCAGGTCGTCGGCGCTCATGGTGTCGAGCGCGCTCCCGCCGTCCGGCAGGTCCGTGCCGTCGGGACAGGCGGCGCCGTTCACGGCTTCCTCGGGGGCGTCCTGCGCCGGGACGTCGGGTACGAGCGCGGCCCGCAGCCGGTCCGCGAGGGCACCCGGGGTCGGGTGGTCGAAGATGAGCGTGGGCGGCAGCTTGACGCCGGTCGCGGCCGTCAGGCGGTTGCGCAGCTCGACCGCGGTCAGGGAGTCGAAGCCCAGGTCCTGGAACCGGCCGTCGGCCGGCACCCGGTCACGGCTCGAATGGCCCAGTACGGCCGCCACTTCGACCCGTACCGCTTCGAGCAGGAGGTGACGGTGCTCCCGCCGGGGCGCCCGGGCCAGCCGCTCGCGCAGGTCGGCCGCCGTGTCCGGGGCCGCCGGAGCGCCGCCCGCGCGGCGGCGGGCCGGAGCCAGCCCCCGCAGCAAGGCCGAGACCGCCTCCGGATCCGCCGTCCGCAGGTCGAGGTGGGCGGCCGTCAGGACCGCGGCGCCGGAGGCCGCGCCCGCGTCGAACAGGGCCAGGCCCTCCTCGGCGGACAGCGCCCCGATCCCGGAGCGGGCCAGACGCTTCAGGTCCGCTGCGCCCAGGTCGCCGGTCAGCGTGCTCTCCTGCGCCCACAGGCCCCAGACCAGGGACAGGGCGGGCAGCCCCGCGGCCCGGCGCCGCTGGGCCAGGGCGTCCAGGAAGGCGTTGGCCGCCGCGTAGTTGCCCTGTCCCGCGGAGCCCAGGGTGCCCGCGAGCGAGGAGAAGAGGACGAAGGCCGACAGTTCCAGGTCCCGGGTCAGCTCGTGCAGGTGGAGGGCGGCGTCGGCCTTGGGCCGCAGCACCCCTTCCATCCGCTCCGGGGTGAGCCCGGCGAGGACGGAGTCGTCGGTCACTCCCGCGGCGTGGACCACCGCGGTCAGCGGCCGGCCGGCCGGTACGGAGGCCAGCAGGGCGGCCACGGCTGCCCGGTCGCCGGTGTCGCAGGCGGCCACGGCCACCTCGGCGCCCAGCGCGCCCAGTTCGGCCGTGAACTCCTCCGCGCCCGGCGTCGCCGCACCGCGGCGGCCGGTCAGCAGCAGCAGCCGCACCCCGTGGCGCTCCACCAGGTGCCGGGCCAGCAGCCGGCCCAGTGTGCCCAGACCACCGGTGACCAGGACGTGGCTGTCCGCTCCGAAGGCCGCCGGGGCGTCCTCGGTGACGGCGGGCCGGTGACCGCGCAGGGCGGGCGCCGAGATCCGCCCGGCCCGCACCGCCAGCTGCGGTTCCTGCGAGGCCAGGGCCGGTACGAGAGCGCGTACGGACTCGGGCCGCCCGTCGGTGTCGACGAGCGCGAACCGGCCGGGCTGCTCCGACTGGGCGGAGCGGATCAGCCCCCAGACCGCCGCCACGGCGGGATCCGGGTACTCGGTGTCCCGGGCGGCGACCGCGCCCTCGGTCAGGAAGGCGAGCCGGGAGTCCGCGAACCGCTCGTCGGCCAGCCAGCGCTGGGCCGGTGCCAGGGCCGTGAGCACGGCCCGGCCCGACCCGGCCGGGACGGCGGGCACGGAGGCCACGACCACGGAGGGCACCGGTGCGCCCCCGTCGACCGCGTCCTGCAGCCCGTCGAGGCCGGGGTAGGCCCGCACCGCCACACCGGCGGCCCGTACGGCATCCACGACGGCGGAGTCCGCGTCGCCCAGGACGGCCCACGGGCCGGCCGGAACGGGAACGGTCTCGCGCAGAGGGGACCAGTGCAGCTCGAACAGTGCGGCCCCGTGCACCGGTCCGGCGGCGGCCGCCGGGTCCGCCCGCAGCTCGCGGACGGCGAGCGAGTCGGCGGTGAACACCGGTGCACCGGACAGGTCGGCGATCAGCAGGGAGTAGCTGTCGCCCGCGCCCCGCCGCATGCGGACCAGCAGTTCCGTGGCGCCGGACGTCCGCAGGGTCAGACCGCTCCAGGAGAAGGGCACCAGCAGCCGGTCCCCGTCGCCGGCCCCGACGAGGGCGGTGTGCAGGGCCGCGTCCAGGGCGGCGGGGTGCAGACCGAAGCCGTCTGGGTGCGGGCCGGTGGCGCTCGCGGGGAGCACCACCTCCGCGAAGAGGTCGCTCCCGCGGCTCCATACGGTCCGCAGGCCCTGGAAGGTGGGGCCGTACGTGTATCCGCGCTCGGCGAGGCGGGCGTACAGGTCGCCGACGGGTATCTCGGCGGCTCCCTGGGGCGGCCAGACGGCCAGGTCGGCCGCGTCGTCGGGCACTGCGGAGGCCTCGTCGGCCAGCAGCCCGGAGGCGTGCCGGACCCATGCCGCGCCCGGCGTCCCCTCGGGCCGCGAGTGGAGCGCGAGGGTGCGCGTCCCGTCGGGCCCGGGGGCGCCCACCATCAGCTGGACGGTGACGCGCTCGTCCAGCGGCAGCGGCTGTTCGAGGGTGAGCTCGGCGACCTGCGCCGCGCCCGCCCGCCGGGCCGCGTACAGGGCGAGTTCCGCGACGGCCGCGCCCGGCAACAGCGGCCGGCCCAGGATGGCGTGCTCCGCCAGCCAGGGATGCACGCCGGCGTCGAGCGTGCCGGTGAACAGCCATCCGTGGCCCGCCGCGAGTTCGACCGCCTGGTCCAGCAGGGGGTGCCCGCCGGCCTGCCTCGGCGCCACCGGGGCGGCCGGGGCGCTCAGCCAGTAGCTGTCGCGCTGGTAGGGGTACGTGGGCAGGGCGACGGCCCGGCCGCCGGGCAGGAACCCGCCCCACTCGACGTCCGCGCCGCGTACGTAGGCCTGGGCGAGCGCGGCCGCGAGGGTCAGGCCCTCGGGGCGGCCCTTGCGCAGCAGCGGGGCCGCGGTGACCGCCTCCCGGGTCTCCGGTTCCCCGGAGGCCAGGATCGTACGGGCCATGGCGGTGAGCACGCCGTCCGGACCCAACTCCAGGTAGGTGGTGATGTTCTGGTCCTGAAGGAAGCGGATGCCGTCGTTGAAGCGGACGGTGTGGCGGAGGTGTTGGACCCAGTAGTCGGGGTTGGTGAGTTGTTCGGTGGTGGCGGGTTGTCCGGTGAGGTTGGAGATGATGGGGATGGTGGGGGTGTGGTAGGTGAGGGTGGCGGCTGTGGTGCGGAAGTCGTTGAGGATGCCGTCCATGTGGGGTGAGTGGAAGGCGTGGCTGACGTTGAGTTGTGAGGTGCGTCGGCCGTTGTTGCGCCAGGTGGTGGCGAGTTGGTGGGCTGCGTTGTGGTCGCCGGTGATGACGGTGGAGTGGGGGCCGTTGATGGCGGCGATGTCGAGGTGGCCGTGGTGGGTGGGGAGGGTGTTGAGGATTTCGGTTTCGGTGGCTTCGATGGCGATCATGGCGCCGCCGGTGGGGGCGGACTGCATCAGACGGCCTCGCACGGCCACCAGGGTGCAGGCGTCGTCCAGGGAGAGGACCCCCGCGACGTGCGCGGCGGCCAACTCGCCCACCGAATGGCCGAGGAGGTAGTCGGGGGTCAGCCCGTAGTGCTCCACCAGCCGGAACAGGGCGACCTCGACGGCGAACAGCGCGGGCTGCGTGTACTGCGTCCGGTTGAGGAGAGCAGCCTGCTCGCTCCCCTCGCCGGCGAGGATCAGCTCCTTGAGCGACAGACCCAGATGGGCGTCCATCCGCGTGCAGACGGCGTCGAGCGCCTCGGCGAACGCCGGGTGGGTCTCGTACAGTTCGCGGCCCATGCCGGGACGCTGACTGCCCTGGCCCGTGAACAGGAACGCGAGTCCGGCGGCCCCGTTCGTCCTGCCGGAGTCCCCGGTCACCAGCTGCGGTACGGACTCGCCCCGGGCCAGCGCGTCCAGGCCGGCGAGCAGACCCGCCGGGTCGTCGGCGAGGACGACCGCACGGTCCGGGAGCGCCGCCCGTGTGGTGGCCAGCGCGTGACCGAGGTCCAGGTGTGCGAGGCCGAAGCCGCCTTCCGTGCCGGTCTCGGCGGCGAGCCGCCGCAGCTGGGCCGCCCGGGCCCGCAGGCCCTCCGTACCGCGGCCGGAGACCACCCAGGGCAGCTGGGCGGGGGTCGCCGGGTCGCGGGACTCCGTGGTCTCGGCGGCGGGGGCCTGTTCGAGGACGACGTGGGCGTTGGTGCCGCTGATCCCGAAGGAGGAGACGGCGGAACGGCGCGGCCGGTCGGTCTCGGGCCACGGGGTCGCCTCGGTGAGGAGGGACACCGCGCCGCTCGACCAGTCCACGTGCGAGGTGGGCCGGTCGACGTGCAGGGTGCGGGGGAGCGTGCCGTGGTGCATGGCCATGACCATCTTGATGACGCCGCCGACGCCGGCGGCGGCCTGGGAGTGGCCGATGTTGGACTTGAGGGAGCCGAGGTGGAGGGGGTGGTCGGCGTCGCGGTCCTGGCCGTAGGTGGCGAGGATGGCCTGGGCTTCGATGGGGTCGCCGAGGGTGGTGCCGGTGCCGTGCGCCTCGACGGCGTCGACGTCGGCGGGTGAGAGTCCGGCGGCGGCGAGGGCTTCGCGGATCACCCGTTCCTGGGAGGGGCCGTTGGGGGCGGTGAGTCCGTTGCTGGCGCCGTCCTGGTTGACGGCGGATCCGCGGACGACGGCGAGGATCTCGTGGCCGTTGCGGCGGGCGTCGGAGAGCCGCTCCAGGAGCAGGACGCCGACACCCTCGCTCCAGGCGGTGCCGTCCGCCGAAGCCGCGAACGACTTGACCCGCCCGTCGGGTGCCAGCCCGCGCTGGCGGCTGAACTCCACGAAGGGCCGCGGAGTGGCCATGACGGTGGCGCCGCCCGCGAGCGCGAGGGTGCATTCGCCCTGGCGCAGGGCTTGGGAGGCCAGGTGCAGGGCGACGAGGGAGGAGGAGCAGGCCGTGTCGACGGTGATGGCCGGGCCCTCCAGCCCGAAGGTGTAGGACAGCCGCCCGGAGGCGACGCTGCCGGCACTGCCGGTGCTCAGGTAGCCCTCGTACTCGACCGGAACGGCGGACAGGCGGGAGGCGTAGTCGTCGTACATGGTGCCGACGAACACGCCGGTGCGGCTGCCGCGCAGGGTGGTCGGGTCGATGCCCGCCTGCTCGAAGCTCTCCCAGGTGGTCTCCAGCAGCAGGCGCTGCTGCGGGTCGATCGCGAACGCCTCCCGGGGAGAGACGCCGAAGAACTCGGCGTCGAACCGGTCGGAGTCGTAGAGGAACCCGCCGTGCCGGGTGTAGCTCTTGCCCGCCCGGGTGGGGTCCGGGTCGTAGAGGTCGTCGACGTCCCAGTCGCGGTTGGTGGGGAAGGGGCCGATGGCGTCGGTGCCGTCGGCGACGAGCTGCCACAGGTCCTCGGGGGAGCGGGTCTCGCCCGGGTAGCGGCAGGCCATGCCGACGATCACGATCGGGTCGTCCTGGCCGACGCCCGCGCCGGCCGCGGCCCGCCGGACCGGCCGGGCGGCGGCCTCACCGGCGATCTCGGCGAGCTCGGCGACGACGAAGTCGGTGAGCGCACCGGGCGTGGGGTGGTCGAAGACGGCGGTCGCGGGAACCGCGATGCCGCTGTCCGAGGCCAGCCTGCGGCGCAGCTCCATACCGGTGAGGGAGTCCATGCCCAGCTGGATGAAGGGCCCGCTGTCGTTGACGGCGGCGGGGCCCGCCAGGCCGAGTACGGCGGCGACGGTGGTGCGTACGAGCTCGCCTGCGGCACGTCGGCGGTCGGCCGGGGGCAGTTCGGCGGTGCGCTCGGCCCAGGAGGAACCGGTGGCCGCGGCGGCCCGCCGGCGCGGTGCGCGGACCAGGGTGCGCAGCAGGGCGGGCGCGGACTGCTCCGGGGAGCGCAGCGCCTTGAGGTCCAGCTCGATCGGCACCAGCTCCGGCCGGCCGGCGGTGAGCGCGGCGTCGAAGAGCTCCATGCCGCGTTCCGGGGTCAGCGGAAGGATGCCCTTGGCGGCCCACCGCTTGATGTCGGCCTCCGAGAACTGGGCGGCCATGCTGCCGGTGCTCGTGTCCCAGAGTCCCCAGGCGAGGCTGGTGGCGGGGAGGTTGTGGTGGTGGCGGTGGTGGGCGAGGGCGTCGAGGTAGGTGTTGGCGGCGGCGTAGTTGGCTTGGCCGGGGTTTCCGATGAGTCCGGCGATGGAGGAGAAGAGGATGAAGTGGGTGAGGGGGAGGTGGGAGGTGAGTTGGTGGAGGTTCCAGGCTGCGTCGGTTTTGGGGTGGAGGACTTGGGTGACGTGGTGGGGGGTGAGGTTGTCGAGGGTGGCGTCGTTGAGGGTGCCGGCGGCGTGGATGACGGCGGTGAGGGGGTGCTGGGTGGGGATGGTTTCGAGGAGTTGGGCGAGTGCGTCTCGGTTGGCGGTGTCGCAGGCGGTGATGGTGATGTGGGCGCCGGCTGTGGTGAGTTCGTCGTGGAGTTGGGTTGCGCCGGGTGCGTTGGGTCCGGTGCGGCTGGTGAGGAGGAGGTGTTTGGCGCCGTGGTGGGTGACGAGGTGGCGGGCGAGGATGTGGCCGAGTCCGCCGGTGCCGCCGGTGATGAGGATGGTGCCTTCGGGGTCGAGGGGTTTGGTCGGGGTGTTTTCGGCGTTGGTGGGGGTGTTTTCGAGGCGGGGGGTGTGGAGTTGGCCGTTGCGGAGGGTGAGTTGGGTGTCGGGGGTGGTGGCTGCGGTGTGTGCGGCGGCGGCCAGGTCCTGGGTGGTGTCGATGTCGAGGTGGGTGAGGCGGTCGGGGTATTCGTTTTGGGCGGTGCGGATGAGGCCGGTGAGGGCTGCTACGGGGAGGTTGTGGAGGTCCTCGTCGGCGGTGAGGGCGGTGGCGCCCTGGGTGAGCAGGACGATCCGGGTGGAGTCCAGGGTGGTGTCGGAGAGCAGTTCCTGCAGGGTGGCGAGGGTGTCCTGAACCGCCGCGTGCACCTCCGAGCTCGGCTCGGTGAGCGCGATGGCACCGGGGACCGGCCCGCCTGAGGCGAGCGCGGCCCGCAGCGCTGCCGCGTCGGGGTACGCCTCGCCGGACACGGCCGCGGCCAGACCGTGCGGGTCCGAACCCAGTACCGCCCACGGCCCGGCGGCCGGCTCGGTGGCCTGCGGGACGGGCTTCCACACCAGGTGGTAGAGCCCGTCGAGGCGACCGCTGCGGTCCCGCAGGTCTCCGGCCGGGCGCAGGGCGATCTCGTCGACGGTGATGACGGGCCGGCCGTCGGCGTCCGTGGCCGTGAGCGAGGCGGCGCTCGTACCGCTCGGAACCAGGTGCACCCGCAGCGCGGTCGCACCGGCGGCGTGCAGGGTGACCCCGTTGAACGAGAACGGGATGGTCAGCTCGTCGGAATCCTCGATCAGCAGTGCGTGCAGCGCGGCGTCCAGAGCGGCGGGGTGGAGGGCGAACCCGTCCCCGTCGATGCTCTCCGGGAGCGCGATCTCCGCGTACAGATCCGTGCCCCGTCTCCACGCGCTCCGCAGGCCCTGGAAGGTGGGGCCGTACGTGTATCCGCGCTCGGCGAGGCGGGTGTAGAGGTCGCCGACGGGTATCCCGGTGGCTCCCTCCGGCGGCCAGACGGCCGAGCCGGCCGCGGGAACCGGGCCCGGGCCCGCCTCGGCGAGCACACCGGAGGCGTGCCGCGTCCACTCCTCGTCCGCCCGGCCCTCGGCGCGGGAGTGGACGGACACGGAGCGCGTACCGGACTCCTCGGCGCCGAGCGCCACCTGGAGGTGGATGCGGCCGTCCTCGGGGAGGACCAGCGGCGCCTCCAGGACGAGCTCCCGGAGCCGGTCGTAGCCGAAGCGCTCGCCCGCCGCCACGGCCATCTCGACCAGGGCGGTGCCGGGCAGCAGAACCGTTCCGGAGACCGCGTGGTCGGCGATCCACGGGTGGGTGCTCCGCGCGACGCGGCCCGTGAACAGCAGTCCCTCCCCGCCGGCGAGGCTGGTCACCGCACCGAGCAGCGGGTGCTCCGCCGGCGTCAGACCCAGACTCGCCACGTCCTCGGGCGTGGCAGGGCTGTTCAGCCAGAACCGGGCCCCCTGGAAGGCGTACGTCGGCAGCAGTACCCGCCGCGCACCGGGGAAGAGGCTCTCGACGTCCAGCGCCGCACCCCGCACGGCCGCATGGCCGAGGGCGACCGCGAGGGTCTGCGCCTCGGGGCGGCCCTTGCGCAGGACGCCGACGGTCGACACCGCGCCCTGGGCGGCCTCCTCGCCCAGGCAGCCTCGGGCCATGGCGGTGAGGACGGGGTCGGGGCCGAGCTCGATGTAGGTGGTGATGTTCTGGTGGTGGAGGTACTGGATGCCGTCGTTGAAGCGGACGGTGTGGCGGAGGTGTTGGACCCAGTAGTCGGGGTTGGTGAGTTGTTCGGTGGTGGCGGGTTGTCCGGTGAGGTTGGAGATGATGGGGATGGTGGGGGTGTGGTAGGTGAGGGTGGCGGCTGTGGTGCGGAAGTCGTTGAGGATGCCGTCCATGTGGGGTGAGTGGAAGGCGTGGCTGACGTTGAGTTGTGAGGTGCGTCGGCCGTTGTTGCGCCAGGTGGTGGCGAGTTGGTGGGCTGCGTTGTGGTCGCCGGTGATGACGGTGGAGTGGGGGCCGTTGATGGCGGCGATGTCGAGGTGGCCGTGGTGGGTGGGGAGGGTGTTGAGGATTTCGGTTTCGGTGGCTTCGATGGCGATCATGGCGCCGCCGGTGGGGGCGGACTGCATCAGACGGCCTCGCACGGCCACCAGGGTGCAGGCGTCGTCCAGGGAGAGGACCCCCGCGACGTGCGCGGCGGTGAGTTCACCCACCGAATGGCCGAGGAGGTAGTCGGGGGTGAGGCCGTGGTGTTCGAGGGTGCGGTAGAGGGCGACTTCCGTGGCGAAGAGCGCTGCCTGCGTCCACATGGTCTGGTGGAGCGGTGAGGTGGTGGGGTCCTCGTCGGAGAAGAGCAGGGACTTGAGGGGAACGCTCTGCCGGAGGTGCTCGTCGAGGTGCGCGCAGACCTCGTCGAGGGCGCGGGCGTAGACGGGGTGGGCTTCGTAGAGCTCGCGGCCCATACCGGGACGCTGACTGCCCTGACCCGTGAACAGGAACGCGGTCTTGCCGCCGCCACGACCCGCCGGCGGACCCGCGATCAGCTCCGGCGCTTCCGCACCGGCGGCCAGCGCGGCGAGCGCCCGCAGAATGCCGTCCCGGTCCTCCGCGACGACGGCCGCGGAGTGCGCCAGCAGCGCGGGCACATCGGCCAGCGACCGGCCGATGTCGGGCAGTGAGACCTGCGGCCGATCGGCCGGATCCGGCTGCTCAACGCGTGCGGAGACGAAGGCCAGCAGCCGGTCCGCCTGGGCCCGCAGAGCGGCCTCGGTGTGGCCCGACAGCAGCCACGGCGCCATCGGCAGGGGGGCCGTGGCCTCGCTGACGGGCTTCGGCTCGGCGGCGGGGGCCTGTTCGAGGACGACGTGGGCGTTGGTGCCGCTGATCCCGAAGGAGGAGACGGCGGAACGGCGCGGCCGGTCGGTCTCGGGCCACGGGGTCGCCTCGGTGAGGAGGGACACCGCGCCGCTCGACCAGTCCACGTGCGAGGTGGGCCGGTCGACGTGCAGGGTGCGGGGGAGCGTGCCGTGGTGCATGGCCATGACCATCTTGATGACGCCGCCGACGCCGGCGGCGGCCTGGGAGTGGCCGATGTTGGACTTGAGGGAGCCGAGGTGGAGGGGGTGGTCGGCGTCGCGGTCCTGGCCGTAGGTGGCGAGGATGGCCTGGGCTTCGATGGGGTCGCCGAGGGTGGTGCCGGTGCCGTGCGCCTCGACGGCGTCGACGTCGGCGGGTGAGAGTCCGGCGGCGGCGAGGGCTTCGCGGATCACCCGTTCCTGGGAGGGGCCGTTGGGGGCGGTGAGTCCGTTGCTGGCGCCGTCCTGGTTGACGGCGGATCCGCGGACGACGGCGAGGATCTCGTGGCCGTTGCGGCGGGCGTCGGAGAGCCGCTCCAGGAGCAGGACGCCGACACCCTCGCTCCATGTCGTACCGTCCGCCGCGTCCGCGAAGGACTTGCAGCGGCCGTCGGGCGCCAGCCCGCGCTGGCGGCTGAACTCCACGAACAGATCGGGCACCGCCATCACGGTCACGCCGCCCGCGAGCGCGAGGGTGCACTCGCCCTGGCGCAGGGCCTGCGAGGCCAGGTGCAGGGCGACGAGGGAGGAGGAGCAGGCCGTGTCGACGGTCATGGCCGGGCCCTGGAGGCCCAGCGTGTACGAGACCCGGCCGGAGGCCACGCTGAGCGTGTTGCCGGTCGTACGGTAGGCCTCCACGGCCTCCGGCGCATTGCGCAGGTGGGAGGCGTACTCGCTGTACATGGCGCCGCTGAAGACACCGGTACGGGTGCCGCGCAGGGTGGCCGGGGCGATGCCCGCGTTCTCCACCGCCTCCCAGCTGGCCTCCAGCAGCAGGCGCTGCTGCGGGTCCATGGCCGCGGCCTCGCGCGGGCTGATCCCGAAGAACTCGGCGTCGAACCGGTCCGCGTCGTAGAGGAACCCGCCGTTGCGGGCGTACGAGTGGCCCGCACGGTCCGGGTCGCCGTCGAAGAGCCGGTCCAGTGCCCAGCCGCGGTTGGTGGGGAAGGGGCCGATGGCGTCGGTGCCGTCGGCGACGAGCTGCCACAGGTCCTCGGGGGAGCGGGTCTCGCCGGGGTAGCGGCAGGCCATGCCGACGATCACGATCGGGTCCTCGTGGTCGGAGGCGCTGCGCACCGGGATCGGCCGGCCAGGACGGACCACCTCGGTCTCGCCGGCCAGCTTGGACAGCTCGCCCGTCAGGAACTCGGCGAGTGCGGCCGGGGTGGGGTGGTCGAAGACGGCCGTCGCCGGCAGCGTGACGCCGGTGACCGCCACGACCCGGCGGCGCAGCTCCAGGCCGGTCAGCGAGTCCATGCCCAGGGTCTTGAACGCGGTGTCCTCGCCAACGGCGTCGGGACCGGCGAGGCCGAGTACGGCGGCGACGGTGGTGCGTACGAGCTCGCCGACGGTACGCCGGCGGTCGGCGGCGGGGAGAGCGGCGGTGCGCTCGGCCCAGGAAGAACCGCCCGTGCCGGACGCGGCGGCGGCCACGGCGCGCCGGCGCGGGGTACGGACCAGGGTGCGCAGCAGGGCGGGCGCGGACCGGTCCGGGGAGCGCAGGGTCGGCAGGTCCAGGTCGGCCGCGGCGAGCAGCGGCTCCGGCGAGACGAGGGCCGCGTCGAAGATCTCCATCCCGCGCTCGGCGGAGATCGGCAGCACGCCCTTGCGTGCCCACCGCTTGACGTCGAGCTCGCTGAGCCCGCTGGTCATTGCACTGGCCGTGTCCCAGAGTCCCCAGGCGAGGCTGGTGGCGGGGAGGTTGTGGTGGTGGCGGTGGTGGGCGAGGGCGTCGAGGTAGGTGTTGGCGGCGGCGTAGTTGGCTTGGCCGGGGTTTCCGATGAGTCCGGCGATGGAGGAGAAGAGGATGAAGTGGGTGAGGGGGAGGTGGGAGGTGAGTTGGTGGAGGTTCCAGGCTGCGTCGGTTTTGGGGTGGAGGACTTGGGTGATGTGGTGGGGGGTGAGGTTGTCGAGGGTGGCGTCGTTGAGGGTGCCGGCGGCGTGGATGACGGCGGTGAGGGGGTGCTGGGTGGGGATGGAGTCCAGCAGGCGGATGAGTTGGCTGCGGTCGGCGGTGTCGCAGGCGGTGATGGTGATGTGGGCGCCGGCTGTGGTGAGTTCGTCGTGGAGTTGGGTTGCGCCGGGTGCGTTGGGTCCGGTGCGGCTGGTGAGGAGGAGGTGTTTGGCGCCGTGGTGGGTGACGAGGTGGCGGGCGAGGATGTGGCCGAGTCCGCCGGTGCCGCCGGTGATGAGGATGGTGCCTTCGGGGTCGAGGGGTTTGGTCGGGGTGTTTTCGGCGTTGGTGGGGGTGTTTTCGAGGCGGGGGGTGTGGAGTTGGCCGTTGCGGAGGGTGAGTTGGGTGTCGGGGGTGGTGGCTGCGGTGTGTGCGGCGGCGGCCAGGTCCTGGGTGGTGTCGATGTCGAGGTGGGTGAGGCGGTCGGGGTATTCGTTTTGGGCGGTGCGGATGAGGCCGGTGAGGGCTGCTGCGGGGAGGTTGTGGAGGTCCTCGTCGGCGGTGAGGGCGGCGGCGCCCTGGGTGAGCAGGACGATCCGGGTGGAGTCCAGGGTGGTGTCGGAGAGCAGTTCCTGCAGGGTGGCGAGGGTGTCCTGAACCGCCGCGTGCACCTCGGCGGTCCCCTCTGACAGGGCTATGAAGGAAGGAAGTTGGGCGCCGTCACCGAGAGCGGTCCGCAGTTCGGCGACGTCGGCGTACGTGTCCCCGGAGACGGCCGCGGCCAGATCGTGCGGGTCCGAACCCAGTACCGCCCACAGCCCGGCCGTGGTCTCCGAGACCGTCTGCGGCAGGGGCTTCCAGCCCAGCCGGTGCAGGCCGGAGTGCTTGCCCGCACCCGTGGCCGCGCGGAGGTCACCGGCCGGCCGCAGGGTGACGGAGTCGACCGTGACGACGGGCTGTCCGTCGGGGTCGGTGGCCGTCAGCGAGGCGCTGTCGGGGCCGGAGGGAACCACGTGCACCCGCAGCGCGGTCGCGCCCGTGGCGTGCAGGGTGACCCCGTTGAACGAGAACGGGATGGTCAGCTCGGCGCCGTCACCGAGCAGCACGGCGTGCAGGGCCGCGTCGAGGAGCGCCGGGTGGATGGCGAAGGCCGTGGCGTCGGCGTGCTGCTCCTCGGGGAGGGAGACCTCCGCGAACCGCTCCTCGCCCGACTGCCAGACCCGGCCGAGGCCCTGGAAGACCGGCCCGTACTCGTAACCGCGGTCGGCGAGCCGGTCGTAGGTGTCCTCACGGGTGACGGACCGCGCGCCCTCCGGCGGCCAGGTCCGCGTGGCGGCGGGGACCGGGTGTTCGCCGGTGGCCAGCAGGCCGGAGGCGTGCCGGGTCCATTCCTCCTCCGCCGCGCCCTCGGGGCGGGAGTGGACGGTGACGGAGCGGGTGCCCGACTCCTCGGCGGGACCGAGGGCGACCTGGAGGTGGATGCCGCCTTCCTCGGGGACGATCAGCGGTGCCTCCAGGACGAGTTCCCGGAGGTGGTCGTAGCCGAAGCGGTCGCCCGCGGAGACGGCCATGTCGACCAGGGCGGTGCCGGGCAGCAGGACCGTACCGACGACCGCGTGGTCGACGACCCACGGGTGGGTGCGCCGTGAGACGCGGCCCGTGAACAGCACGCCCTCGCGGTCGGCGAGGCTGGTCATCGCGCCGAGCAGGGGGTGCTCCGCGGAGGCGAGGCCGAGGCCCGACGGGTCCTCCGCCGTGACCGGGGTGTCGAGCCAGAACCGGCTCCGCTGGAAGGCGTACGTCGGCACCTGGACCCGCCGGGCACCCGTACCGTCGAACGCGGCCGACCAGTCGACGCGCACGCCGTGGCAGTGGGCCTCGCCGAGCGAGAGCAGCAGGCGTCCGGCCTCGTTCTCGTCGCGGCGCAGGGTGCCCAGGGCGGCGCCCCGCGCGCCGGCCTCGTCGAGGGCCGCCTGCACGCCGATGGTGAGCACCGGGTGCGGGCTGACCTCGATGAAGGTGTGGTGGCCGGCGGCGAGCAGCTCGCCGACCGCCTGCTCGAACTGCACCGTCTCGCGCAGGTTCTGGTACCAGTACCCGGCGCCCATCAGGCCGGTGTCGGTCAGCAGCGCGCCGGTCAGCGAGGAGTAGACCGGGACCTTGCCCGGGCGCGCCTCGATGCCGTCGAGGATCCGCGCCAACTCGTCCTCGAGTTCCTCCACATGGGCCGAGTGGGAGGCGTAGTCCACGTCCACGAGGCGGGCCCGCGCCCCCTGCTCCTTCGCCTGGGCGAGGAACTCGTCGAGGGCCTCCGGGTCGCCGGACACCACGGTCTGGGACGGACCGTTGACCGCGGCGACCGAGATCCGGCCCTCCCAGGCGCCGATCCGCTCCCGTACCCACGCGACGGGCTGGGCCACGGACATCATGCCGCCCCGGCCCGACAGCACGGTCAGCGCGCGGCTGCGCAGCGCCACCACCCGGGCCGCGTCCTCGACGCTGAGCACGCCCGCCACGCAGGCCGCGGCGATCTCGCCCTGCGAGTGGCCGACGACCGCCGCCGGTTCGACGCCCAGCGAGCGCCAGACCGCGGCCAGGGACACCATCACCGACCACAGCACGGGCTGTACGACGTCCACCCGCTCGAAGCCCGGAGCCCCCTCGACACCGCGTACGACGTCGAGGAGCGACCAGTCCACCAGCGGCTCCAGGGCCGCCGCGCACTCGGCCATCCGGCGGGCGAACACCGGGGAGGACTCCAGCAGGCCGGCCGCCATGCCCACCCACTGCGCGCCCTGACCGGGGAAGACGAACACGGGACGGGCCGCGGGCCGGCTCTGCCCGGTGACCAGACCGCGGTCCGTGGCGCCGTCGACCAGCGCCCGCAGGCCCTGTTCCAGGCCCGCGAGGTCCTCGGCGACCACGCTGGCCCGCCGGTCGAAGTGGGCGCGGCCGACGGCGAGGGAGTAGCCGATGTCCTCGAGGCGGTCGCCCGGCCGGTCCCGGAGCTGGTCGAGCAGCTTGCCGGCCTGCGCGCGGAGCGCCTGGTCGCTCTTGGCGGAGAGGAGGAAGGGGACGGCCGCGGTCGCCCCGGCTCCGGAAGGCGTCGGCTCGGCGGGCGCGGGCGAGGGCGAGGGTTCGGCGGGCACGGGCTCGGCGGCCTGCTCCAGGACGAGGTGGGCGTTGGTGCCGCTGACGCCGAAGGAGGAGACGCCGGCCCGGCGGGGCCGGTCGCCCTCCGGCCACGGGGTGGCCTCGGTGAGCAGCGAGACCGCGCCGCCGGCCCAGTCCACGTGCGTGGTCGGGGTGTCCACGTGCAGGGTGCGGGGCAGCAGGCCGTTGCGGATCGCCATGACCATCTTGATGACGCCGCCCGCGCCGGCGGCGGCCTGGGTGTGCCCGATGTTCGACTTGAGCGAGCCCAGGAACAGCGGCCGGTCGGCCGCGCGGCCCTGACCGTAGGTGGCGAGCAGGGCCTGCGCCTCGATGGGGTCGCCGAGCCGGGTGCCCGTGCCGTGCGCCTCGACGGCGTCGACGTCGGCGGCCGACAGCCCGGAGGCGGCGAGGGCCTCGCGGATCACCCGCTCCTGCGAGGGGCCGTTGGGCGCACTGAGCCCGTTGCTCGCCCCGTCCTGGTTGACGGCCGATCCCCGGATGACCGCGAGGACCTCGTGGCCGTTGCGTCGGGCGTCGGAGAGCCGCTCCAGGAGCAGCATGCCGACGCCCTCGCCCCAGCCGGTGCCGTCCGCCGCCTCCGCGAAGGACTTGCAGCGCCCGTCGACCGACAGGCCGCGCTGGCGGCTGAACTCCACGAACATGCCGGGGGTCGCCATCACCGTCACACCACCGGCGAGAGCCAGTTCGCACTCGCCGGCCCGCAGTGCCTGCGCCGCCATGTGCAGGGCCACCAGAGAGGCCGAGCACGCGGTGTCGACCGTGACGGCGGGGCCCTCCAGGCCCAGGGTGTAGGAGGCGCGGCCGGAGACCACGCTCGTGTAGGTGCCGGTCAGCAGGTACCCGCCGACGCCCTCGCCCGCCTCGTGCAGGCGCGGGCCGTAGTCCTGCGCCATGGCGCCGACGTACACGCCGGTGCCGCTGCCGCGCAGGGCGGCGGGATCGATCCCGGCCCGCTCCACGGCCTCCCACACGGTCTCCAGCACCATGCGCTGCTGCGGGTCCATGGAGGTGGCCTCGCGCGGGCTGATCCCGAAGAACTCGGCGTCGAACCGGTCGACGTCGTGCAGGAACCCGCCCTGCCGGGTGTACGAGCGGCCCGCGCGGTCCGGGTCGCCGTCGAAGAGGGTCTCCAGGGCCCAGCCGCGGTTGCCGGGGAACTCGGTGACGGCGTCCCGCTCCTCCACGAGCAGCCGCCACAGGTCCTCCGGGGAGGCCACGCCGCCCGGGAAGCGGCAGGCCATGGAGACGATCGCGATGGGCTCGTCGGAGCCGGGGACCCGGCGCGCGACCGCGCGGGAGACGGGCTCGTGCGCGGAGACGACGCCCGAGAGCTCGGCGAGCCGGGCGACCAGCTTCTCGGGGGTGGGGCGGTCGAAGAGGAGGGTGGTCGGCAGCTTCAGCCCGGTGGCGGCGGAGAGCCGGTTGCGCAGCTCCACGGCGGTCGCCGAGTCGAATCCGAGCTCCTGGAAGGAGCGGGCGGGGTCGATGTCCCCGCCCTTTCCGCGGCCGAGGACGAGGGCCACCTCGGAGCGCACCAGGTCCATGAGGAACCTGGCCGTGCGCTCCGGATCCCCGCCGGTCCCGAAGGGGTCGGCGGCCGCACCGGGGGCGCTGCGCTGGAAGGCGTACGTGGGCAGGGCGACGACCGGGGCGTCCGCGGGGAAGACGGGACTCCAGTCCACCGGGGCGCCGTGCGCGTACGCCTGCGCCACGGAGGACAGGAAGCGGTGCGGCCCGTGCGCGCCGCGGCGCAGCGAACCGACCGCGAGAGCCGTGGAGTCGGTGGTCTCCAGGATCTGCTCGACGGGCAGGGTCATCACCGGGTGCGGGCTGATCTCGACGAAGAGGTCGTGGTCGGTGAGGCACCGGATCGAGCTCTCGAACAGCACGGGCTCGCGCAGGCTGCGGAACCAGTACGAGGCGTCCAGCGAGCGGGTGTCCAGCAGGGCGCCGGTCAGAGCGGAATAGAAGGGGATGGTCCCCTTCCGTGGCCGCAGTGGGGCCAGGACGGTGAGCAGCTCCTCATGGATCTCGTCCACGTGCGCGCAGTGCGGCGCGTAGTCGATGGCGACCCGGCGGGCCCGCACCCCTTCGGCGGTGAACTCCTCCTGGAGCCGCTCGATCGCGTCGATGTCGCCCGCGACGGCGATCGACCGCGGCCCGTTGACGCCCGCGACGGCCAGCTTCTCGCCCCACGGCGCCAGGCGCGTCCGCACCTCGTCGAGGGGCAACAGGACCGAGAGCATGGAACCCCGGCCCGCGAGCCGGGCCTGCGCCTTGCCCCACAGCGCGCTGGCGCGGGCGCCGTCCTCCAGGGTCAGCCCGCCCGCGACCACGGCCGCGGCGAGCTCGCCGATGCTGTGACCGACGACCGCGGCGGGCTCGATGCCGAAGGAGCGCCAGAGGGCGGCGAGGCCGAGCGCCGTCGCGAACAGGGCGGGCTGGATGACGTCGATGCGGTCCAGCGCGGGTGCGCCGGGCGCCTCGCGCAGGACGTCTTCCAGGGACCAGTCGACGTACGGGGCGAGCGCCTCGGCCGTGGCCCGGATGCTGGCGAGGTAGACGTCCGAGGTGTCGAGCAGGTCGGCGGTCATGCCGGGCCACTGCGCGCCGTGGCCGGGGAAGACGAAGACGGCCCGGTCGCGTGCCGTGGCCGTGCCGCTCACGCGCCCGGAGCCGCGGCGGCCCTCGGCGAGCGCGGCCAGCTCCTCGGCGAACTCGGCCTCGGTGCCGGCCAGCAGGACCGAGCGGTGCGCGAACGCGGTGCGCGACACGGCGAGGGAGTGGCCGATGGCGGCGATGCCGGGGCGTGGGGCGGCCTGGGCGCTCTCGGTGCCGGTGGTGGTGGCGCCTGTAGTACCCGCGGTGTCCTCGGCGTCCGCGGCGCTCTCCGTGAGCCGGGCCAGGAGCCGCCCGGCCTGCGCGCGCTCGGCGGCCGCGCTCGCTCCGGAGAGCAGCCAGGGCAGGGTGCCGCCCCGGAAGGCGGCCGGGCCGGCGGAAGGTTCCCGCTCGGCACGGGGCGCCTCGGCGACCTCCACGGACCAGGCCGTGCCGTCGGCGTCGACGCGGGAGACGATGACCGGCCGCCCGGGGGAGGCGGGGGAGCGCAGGGCCTCGACCAGCCCGGCGGTACCGACGTGCCCGCCCTCGGCCTGCTCGGCGGCAGGCCCGGTGCGGAGCAGCACGCCGCGCACGCGGTCGCCGTCGGCCAGGGCCCGTGCCAGGGGCTTGAGTACGAGAACGGCCCCGCCCGCGGGTCCGGCGTCGAGACCGCCCGCGAGCGCTGTCCCGCTCTCGCCGGAGCGCAGGCTCGCGCACGCCAGGTGCACCGCGGTCAGGGCGGAGGGGTCGCCGCCGGTCACGGTCCGGGCCGCTCCGCTCAGGCCGAGTACGGCGCGGACGCCCTCGGCGGGGTCCGCCTCCAGGGCGGTGTCCGTGCCGGCATCCGCATCCGCATCCGCATCCGCGGCCCGGTCGAGGCCGGGCGCGCCGAGGAAGACCCCCGTGCGGGAGCCGCGCAGCGCGGCCGGCACGATGGCGGCCTCCTCCAGAGCCTCCCAGCCCAGTTCGAGCAGGAGCCGTTGCCCCGCGTCCATCGACGCGGCCGCGTCCGGCGCGAGGCCGAAGAGGCCCGAGTCGAAGCCCTCGAAGCCCTCGAAGCTCTCGGAGCCGGCCGCCCCGTCGGCGCGCGCGCCCGGGTAGCGGCAGGACAGCCCGATGACGGCAACAGGCTCCCCGGCATTCCCGGCATTCCCGGCGTCCCCGACAAGCTCGGCATCGCGGCGGGTGGTCTCGACAGACATGCGGATCCTCACTCCAAGTCCAAAGGTGTTCCAGGGAGCAGCACTTGAATGGCGGACGCCCGGAACACCCGGGAGGCGACCCGCCTGTACGACCGGCCTGCGCGGAGCGGCTACCACTCCACCAGCAGCCGGGACAGCCCGCGCGTGCCGAGGCCGTCCTTCCAGACCACGGCGTCGGGGCCGGGAGCCAGGCGGAGCGTCGGGAACCGCCGCAGCAGGCGCTCCAGGACGATCTGTAGCTGGAGCCTGGCCAGCGGCGCGCCGAGACAGCGGTGCACCCCGTGGCCGAACGTCAGATGGGCGGCGTCGTGCCCCTGCGGGTCGAGCAGTTCGGGGTCCGCGAACGTCTTGCCGTCACGGTTGCCGTGCAGCAGGGAGACGATGACGCCTTCCCCGGCCTGGACCGTGACGCTGCCGAGCGGCACCGGTTCCACCGCGACGCGCGGGAAGCTGATGGGGGTGGAGGGGGTCAGGCGCAGCAGCTCCTCGACCGTGGGGGCCAGCCGGTCGGGCTGCTCGCACAGCTCCTCGTACGCGGCGGGGTCGCGGAGCAGGGCGTGCGCCGACGTGCCGATCTGCCCGACGACGGTCTCGTAGCCGGCCATCAGGAGGGTGAGTCCCATGGTGAGCAGCTCGCCCATGGACAGGTCGCCCTGCTCGTGCGCCCCGACCATGGAGGTGAGCAGGTCGTCCTCGGGCCGGCGGCGCTTGCGGTCGATCAAGTCGGCCATGTAGTCGATGAGTTCGAGCCTGCGGCGGGCCTTCTCCTGGGGGGTGCTGGCGGAGATGTCGAACAGCACCTCGACCCAGTCGCGGAACCGTGTGCCGTCCTCGGGCGGAACGCCCAGCAGCGAGCACAGCACGGCGAGCGGCAGCGGCGCCGCGAGCGCCTCGATCAGGTCGGTGCCCGGCCCCGACGCGGCCATGGCGTCGAGGTACCGGTCGGCGAGCTCCTCCACGGCCGGGGCCATCGCGTTGGTCCGGCCGGTGGTGAACGCCCTGGTCACGACGCGCCGCAGCCTGGAGTGATCGGCTCCGTCCATGCTCATCATGGAATGGGGCACGGGCTGGGCGTCGTTGAGCTTCGGGGCGTGCGGCGTGACGGCCTCGGCGCGGCTGAACCGCTTGTCCGTCAGGACCTTGCGGGCCAGCGCGTAGTCGCACACCAGCCACATCTTGTCCCCGGCGGGCGTGAAGAAGGGGACGACGTCGATGCAGTCCGGGACGTTCCCCTCCCCGGCCACGTACTGCCCAAGGAACTCCGGAAGCGGGCCCAGCGGGCCGGCGCTGCGGTGCTTCATGTGATTCCTCCCCGTTGTGTTCGGCGGTCAGGTGATCAGAAGCCGGTGCCCGGCCCCGCACTGCGTCATTTCCGACCCTCCTGCTTCTGCTGAATTGACTGGACGAGCTGAATTGGGGAGGCGCGGTGCGGGCGCGTGAATATATGGACAAAGACCGCCACGCTTTTACCTCTGATGCCTCTTGAACAAGCCGGGTCGGCGGCGCCGTGAATTCTCGTGGGCCGCAGCGGAGAAACTCTGGCCGAGAATGAACATACCCTCCGCCCGGGAAGCGGAGAACAGAATGGAGCCGACAACGTCCGACGGCTGTTCAATTGTTCGATGAGCTCCGTGACGCTGTCCCGTCGACGGGACGGCCCGCAGGGCCCGCGCCCGCGGGACGAGTCGGCGTCCGGCCGCTTTGGCCTGCCTTTAGCACGGGCTGGGAGCCTCCACGCCTGATCTGTGGACCCTTCACATGGAGGCATGATGGCGATTCAGGCCAGCGACATCGAGGGATCGAGAATCGGGCAGATCCGTACGAGTCCCGAGCTGGCGCCGAGGCAGCGGCGGGCCGTGGGCGAGGATCCGCGTCGTGGCCAGGTGCTGACCACGAAGGTGGGCCTGCAGATGCCGGCGGGGATGTCCTTCGACGACTGGGAGAAGGCCGGACGCCAGCTGTCCGGAATCGTTGACTCCTCTTCGTGGTGGCTCGGCGACTGGCTCGTGTACGGCAAGGACCACTACACCGACCGCTACCAGCGCGGCATCCGCGCCGCCGGGCTGCAGTACCAGACCCTGCGCAACTACGCCTGGGTCTCCCGGCGGTTCGACTTCAGCCGTCGGCGGGGCGCCCTGAGCTTCCAGCACCACGCTGAGCTGGCCTCCCTGCCGCACGACGAGCAGGAAACCTGGCTCGACCGGGCCGAGCAGCGGAAGTGGACCACCAAGCAGCTGCGCAGCGCCATCCGTGCCGCCCGCGAGGACGAGGCGCAGGTCAGGCTGCCCGCCGAGCCGACGCGGCGGCTGGAGGTGCCCGGCAGCCGGCTCCAGTGGTGGCACAAGGCCGCGGAGCAGGCGGGCGTCGACTTCGAGCGCTGGGTGCTGGTGACCCTGGACAGCGCGGCGAAGGAAGCCCTGGAGGAGCTCGAAAGGCTGGAGGACGACCATGGGCCCGCGGAGCTCAAAGGGGCGGCGGATTCCGGCGGACCGGCGGAGCCCGATCGATCCGCGGAGCCCGATCGATCCGCGGAACTCGACGGACCGGCGCCGTCGGCCGGCTCCGGGCAGCGGCTGGCCATCACCGCCTGACCGCCCCGGCGGTACGGGTCACAGGGCCCGCACTCCCTCGGGAGTGTGGGCCCTGAAGGCTGGGGCCGGCCTCGTGGATCAGGGCAGCTGGCGCATCAGGTCGGCCGTGTCGCGCTGCCGGGTGCACGGGCTGTGGGTGAACGAGTCCAGCACGCGTCCGCGGACCTCGGAGGGCTGCTCCTGGCTGAGCTTGAACATGCCCTCGGCCCCCGTGACCGTGACCCGGAAGGCGCCCACGGCGGGCACGATCTGCCGGAAGTAGCCGAGGGAATCGGACATGTCCCAGCCGGTGCCGAACTTCGACTCCTCGAAGGCGCGCACGGTCGACTGCACGACTCCCATCGTCGCCTCGATCGAGTCGATCTTCTCCACCACGCCTCGCACGTGCACCGAGGTGAAATTCCACGTAGGGGCGGCCGGCGACTTCTCGTACACCGTCGGCGAGACATAGGAATGCGGTCCGGTGAAGGTCAGCAGGACGAGGCTTCCCGTTTCCAGCGCCGCCCAGTGCGGATTGGCCCTGTTCATGTGTCCGAGCAGAATGCCGCCGGACAGGTCGTCCGACCATTCTTCGTTCGCCTGCGGGTCCGCGATGACCGGCAGGTGTGTGGCGAAGGGCCCGTTTTCGGCGGTCCCGTTGGTCACCGCCATTGCCAGTGGATTGTCTCGTATCAGATCGGTCATCCACGAACCGTCCGGTTCGCGATAGTTGCTGGGGACGAACATCCGGAATTCACCCTTTCGGTCGGCGCAAATGCGCGAGGACATGGAAATCCGGACCGACCGTACCGCTGTCCTGTCGGCCGGACAGGGGTCTTCGGTATTCGGTCCGCGTCAGGGTCGCCAGGATCGTCTTCTTGACGTGTTCAGGTTGGCGCCGGGACGTTCTCCGGCGCAATACTGAATAGAGGTCTCCCGGATCACCGGTCGAGATTCCAAGACGCTAGCGGGAGAATTGTCTATGGGTACAACGGGTACGCATAACCACGAGATATACGACGTGGTCGGCATCGGCTTCGGCCCGTCCAACCTGTCGCTCGCGATCGCTCTGGAAGAGCACCGGGCCAATGTTCCGGAGCATCCGGTCAAGGCCGCATTCTTCGAGCGGCAGCCCGCCTTCGGCTGGCACCGCAACATGCTGCTGCCGTCGACGACCATGCAGATCTCGTTCCTGAAGGACCTGGCCACCTTCCGCAATCCGGTGTCCCGCTTCAGCTTCGTTTCGTATCTGCACGCCGCGGGCCGACTGGTTCAGTTCGTGAACAACCAGGACTTCTTCCCGACCCGGCAGGAATTCCACCAGTACTTGGAATGGGCGGCGTCGGGCCTCGCCGACCGCGTCTCCTACGGATCGGAGGTCACGGCGATCCGGCCCGAGCAGGACAGCGGATCCGGGACCCCCGAGCACCTCCGGCTCGAGGTCCGCGACGCGGCGGGCGGCGTCCGCCAGGTCCGCGCGCGCAACGTGACCATCTCGACGGGCCTGGTGCCGCGCATGCCGGCGGGGGTCGCGCGCGACGAGCGGGTGTGGCACAGCTCCGAGTTCCTGGAGAAGTTCCACAGCCTCGACCCAAGCGGGCTCAAGAGCGTCGCGGTGGTCGGAGCCGGCCAGAGCGCGGCCGAGATCACCAGGTTCCTGTACGACAAGCTTCCGCACGCGCGCGTCTCGGCGGTCATCCCGTCCTACGGGTACTCCGTCGCGGACGACACGCCCTTCGCCAACCAGGTGTTCGACCCGGCAGCGGTCGACGAGTACTACTTCGGCACCGACCAGGCGCGGGAGGCCTTCTGGCACTACCACCGGAACACGAACTACTCGGTCGTCGACGACGAGGTGATCCGCGACCTGCACCAGCGCTCGTACGAGGAGGAGGTGCGCGGCAGCAAGCGGCTGTACTTCCTCAACCTCACCCGGGTCGCCGAGGTCACCCGGAACGGCAGCGACACGCGGCTCACCCTGAACTCGCTGCTCGACAGCGAGCCGCAGGAGCTGCACGTCGACGCGCTCGTCTTCGCCACCGGCTACGAGGGCATGGACCCGGCCCGCCTGCTCGGAGACTTCGACCGCCACTTCCTGCGGGACGTGAGCGGCCGGCACCGGGTGGAGCGCGACTACCGGCTCGTCACCGCGACCGGACCGTCCTGCGGGATCTACCTCCAGGGCGGCACCGAGCACACCCACGGGCTGTCCTCGTCCCTGCTGTCGAACATCGCCGTGCGCAGCGGCGAGATCGCCGACTCCATCGTGCTGCGGCGGGCCGAACAGGAGCAGGCCGGGGCGCGTGCCGTCGAGGTCGCGGGCGCGGCCGGCCGGGCCTGACCCCGCGTTCTTCCCCCACGCCGAAGGGTGGGCCCCGGTGCTGTTCCTCCAGCACCGGGGCCCACCCTTCGTCCGTCTTCGGCCATTCCGTGGAATGCCGCATTCACCTCACGCGGCGCCGGCGGAAACCGAGTCGGCGGCCATCGCGTCGCGCAGGCTCTTCGGACGGAGGTCGGTCCAGTTCGCCTCGACGTGCTCCAGGCACTGCTGGCGGCTTTCCTCGCCGAATACGATGCGCCAGCCGGCCGGAATCTCGGCGAACGAAGGCCACAGCGAGTGCTGCTCCTCGTCGTTCGCCAAGACGTAGAACCGGCCGTCAGCGTCGTCGAACGGGTTGCTGCTCATGAATGCACTCCAATTCAAGCCGTTCACGGTCCGCTTCCCGGCCGGGAAACGGACCGTCATCCGTTAGTGGGGATGGAGTTGGCGAGACCGCCATGCCCGATCATGGCATCTTTCGGGCGCCCCGTGGAGACCGGTGGGCCCGTGAAGCGCTCCACCGGTCGTCGATGCGCTTTCCCCGCTGTCCTGTTGACGGGACAGCGGTAACAGACTGCCCCGAATCTTCGCTGTTCTGCACCGAGTTCCCGGGAATGGGCTTCCGGTGGGCCCTTCCCCCGCGCGATGCTGGACCGGTGACCGCGGCCCGTGCCGCGGGAATTCACGTTTTCCGGGAGCCCTGAGTCCTCCACAGAAGGAGTTGTGCCGATGAGCGTCACCAGCGCGGCCGGCGTTCTCTTCACCCTGCGCGCGAGGTTCTCATGACGACCCGCCAGCATCCTGCCCTGGCCAAGGCGCGGTCCGTGGGCGAGGCGCTGCCCTGGCTGACCCGCCACCAGGACCGGACCGTCGTCATCAAGCTGGGCGGACACGCCATGGTCGACGAGGCGCTGACCGCCGCCTTCGCCCGCGACGTGGTCTTCCTGCGCTACGCCGGACTGAAGCCCGTGATCGTCCACGGAGGCGGTCCGCAGATCGGCGCCGAGCTCGAACGACGCGGTCTGGCCAGCGAGTTCAGGGCGGGGCTCAGGGTCACCTCGACCCCCGCCATGAACGTGGTCCGCATGGTGCTCGCGGGACAGGTGCAGCGCGAACTGGTCGGGTTGATCAACGCGTACGGCCCGCTCGCCGTCGGCATCACCGGCGAGGACGCGGACACCCTCACCGCCACCCGGCACGTGCCGTGGATCGACGGCGAACCGGTGGACATCGGCAGGGTCGGCGACATATCCCGGGTGGACACCGGAGCCATCGAGGCGCTGCTGGCGGACGGCCGCATTCCGGTGGTCTCCCCGGTCGCCCGCAGCGCCGAGGACGGTCACGTCTACAACGTCAACGCCGACACCGCGGCCGCGGCGCTCGCCACCGCTCTGCGCGCCCAGGAGCTGATCATGCTCACCGACGTCGAGGGCCTGTACGCGGGCTGGCCGCTCAGCGACGAGGTCATCGGCAGACTCACCGCCCGCGAACTGGAGAAGCTGCTGCCGGAGCTCGCCGACGGCATGGTCCCCAAGATGACCGGCTGCCTGCACGCGGTGCGGGGCGGCGTCGACATGGCGCGGGTGATCGACGGGCGGGTCCCGCACGCGATCCTGCTGGAGATGTTCGCGGACGAAGGGGTCGGCACGGTGATCGTGCCGGACCTGGAAGAGGCGGAGGTGCCGGCGTGAGCCCACCGGCCGGACGAGCCGGGATGGTGTCACCGTGGCGTCACATTGGCCGGACCGGCGCCGCCGGGCGCGGCGGGAGGGTCTGATGGATGCCGGCCGGAACGTGACGGCTCGCGCGGCCTTGTCCGCGCCCGGTTCCGGGGGTGTTCCGGGGCGTCGCGGCGCAGGTCGGCGCAGTGCGCCCGCTCTCCTGGAAGGGGCTGTGCCCCGACCGGGCGGGCAGCGCCTTTCGGCCAGACTGCCGCTCTGGCTCAGATGTGGCGCGACGGTGGCGCCATATGTGTGCCATGCTGGCGTCATCGACCCGACGTCGTAGGAAGCGTCCAGCGGCGCCTCCTTCGCCTTCTTTGCCTTCTTCGCCTCGACCGGCCCGCTCCGGGCCGCGGACCAGGCCTGCGGCCGTCCGAACTGGCCGGCCGCCCGTCCCCACCGGAAACACCCGCCGCCGCTCGCGGTACCGATTCAAACAGGAGTTCTTTTCGCTATGGCCACCTTCCTTTACAAAGTGGGCCGATTCGCCTTCAGGCGACGAGGCCTGGTGACACTGCTGTGGCTCGCCGTCGTCGTCGGGGCCGGCTTCGCGGCCTCCGTCGCTCCGCCGCCGCCCACCGATACGTTCTCGATGCCGGGTACGGAGTCGCAGAAGGCCTTCGACCTGCTGAAGGAGAAGTTCCCGGCCATGAGCGTGGACGGCGCGACCGCCCGCGTGGTGGTCCGTGCCCCCGCCGGCGAGAAGCTCACCGATCCGGCCCAGAAGGCCAAGGTCGAGAGCCTGGTCGGCGCGCTCGCCAAGGCGCCCGACGTCGTCGCGGCCTCCGACCCCTTCAAGACCAACGCCGTCAGCCAGGACGGCACCACGGCCTACGCCGTGGCCACTTACAAGGTCTCGGCCCTCAAGGTGACCGGTGAGGCGCACGACGGCCTCGACAAGGCGCTTGAAGACTCCCGGGCCGGCGGCCTGACCGTCGAGGCGGGCGGCGACGCCGTGAAGGTGGGCGGGGCTCCGGGCGGCGGTGCGGAAGGCATCGGCATCCTGGTCTCGGCCATCGTCCTGGTCCTCACCTTCGGCTCGATGATCGCAGCGGGCATGCCCCTGCTCACGGCCATCTTCGGCGTCGCCATCGGCGGCGCGGCCATCACCGCCCTCGGCACCACCTTCGGTCTCTCCAGCACCACGTCCACCCTGGCGCTGATGATCGGCCTCGCCGTCGGCATCGACTACGCCCTGTTCATCGTCTCCCGCTACCGCTCCGAGATGGCCGAGGGCCGTGAGCGCCAGGACGCCGCGGGCCGGGCCGTCGGCACGGCCGGCTCGGCCGTCGTCTTCGCCGGCCTCACCGTCATCGTCGCCCTCGCCGGCCTCAGCGTGGTGAACATCCCGATGCTCACCAAGATGGGCCTCGCCGCCGCCGGCACGGTCGCCGTCGCCGTACTGATCGCCACCACCTTCGTCCCGGCGCTCCTCGGCTTCGCGCCGATCAAGGTCATGCCCCGCAGGGAGCGCAAGAAGTACTACGGCAAGCCGCTCTCCGAGCGCCAGCAGCGCAAGGCCGACAAGCGGACCTCCCGCCAGAAGCCGAACCTGGGCACCCGCTGGGCGCGGTTCGTCGTACGCCGTCCCCTGGTCGTCCTCCTCTTCGGAGTCGTGGGCCTCGGTGCCATCGCGGTGCCCGCCGCCAGCCTGCAGCTCGGACTGCCCGGCGAGGGCACCATGGCGCCGGACACCACCCAGCGCAAGGCGTACGACATGCTGTCCGAGTCCTTCGGGGCCGGCTTCAACGGGCCGCTGATGGTCACCGTCCAGGCCAAGGACGCGGCGACCGCCGCCGCAGGGGTGGGCAAGGAGCTCGGCAAGGTCGAGGGCGTCGCCACGGTGACCCCCGCGACGCCCAACGACACGGGCGACACCGCGGTCCTCACCGTCATCCCGAAGACCGGTCCCACCGAGACCGAGACCGAGGACCTGGTCGGGCACATCCGGGGCATCGCCGGCACCCTCGGGGCGGCCAACGGCGGCGCCGAGATCCTGGTGACCGGTCAGACCGCCCTGTTCATCGACTTCTCCCAGACCCTCGACGACGCGATGCTGCCCTACCTGGGCCTGGTCGTCGGCCTCGCCTTCCTGCTGCTGGTGCTCGTCTTCCGGTCGCTGCTCGTCCCGCTCAAGGCGGCGCTCGGCTTCCTGCTCTCCGTCAGCGCGGCCCTCGGCGCGGTCGTGGCCGTCTTCCAGTGGGGCTGGCTGGGCGACTTCTTCGGAGTCGAGCAGCCCGGCCCGATCATGAGCACGCTGCCGATCTTCATGATCGGTGTGGTGTTCGGTCTCGCGATGGACTACGAGGTCTTCCTCGTGACCCGCATGCGGGAGGCCTACGTCCACGGGGCGCAGCCCTCCGAAGCCGTGGTCACCGGATTCCGCTACGGCGGACGGGTGGTCGGCGCCGCCGCGATCATCATGGTCAGCGTCTTCTCCGGCTTCATCATGGAGGACAACGTCTTCGTCAAGATGGTCGGCTTCAGCCTCGCCATCGCCGTCCTCTTCGACGCCTTCGTCGTCCGCATGGCGCTCGTGCCCGCCCTGTTCGCCCTGCTCGGCCGCTCGGCCTGGTGGCTGCCCCGCTGGCTCGACCGGCTGCTGCCGAACATGGACGTCGAGGGGGAGAAGCTGAACCACGTGCTCGGCGCCCCGATCCCGGCCCAGCAGCGCCGGGAGCAGGAGGTCCACATCTCCGGCTGACGCTCCGCCGAACGGAACGCCCGTACGCCGACGGCCCCCAGAGCCGCCGGCGTACGGGCGTTCGCGCTACCTCCGGCCCCGCTCCGCCGGCTACCCTAGCGGGAGGGTGATCAGCTTGCTCTTCTCTCGGAGGTAGAGCTGCTTCCCGTTCGGGTCCGGCGACAGGAGGTAGGCGCTCGTCTCGTAGCGCCAGACCGCGCGGTGGGTACGGACGTCGACGGCCCGCAGGCCCGCCGCGTCCATGCTGTAGACGTGGCTCGCGGTCACCACCGGGGCGATCTCGCGATTCGGTGCCGTGTCCTGCACCGCGCTTCCCGACGTGCTGCCCGCCGTGCCGTCCCCCGCGCCCTTCGCCGTGCCGTCCGCCGGGATCTCCGCCCAACGCTCCGCGCCGCTGCGCGCGTCGAGTGCGACGATGCCGCGCGTGCCCTCCACGGCGTAGACCACCCCGTCCCGGACGGTCGGCATGCCGTACCGGCGCTGGGCGATCACCTTGCCCACGTCGCGGCCCTCGCCGAAGGACCAGGCCTGCTTGCCGTCGGTGAGCCGCAGCGCCTGCAAGGTCTGCGCACCGACGTACACGTGCTCGTCGTCCGTGGCCGGCTGGTCCGGTGTGGCGCCCAGCGCCTCCAGCGACACGGCCCAGCGCTCCGCGCCGCTCCCGGCGTCGTGCAGGGACACCCGCAGCGCGTCGCCCGTCTCGGCCCGCTGCCACAGCAGCACCCCGCCGCGTACGGCCTTGGCGCGGACGAGGGACGGGCGCCCCAACTCCACCTGGTTCGCGGTGGGGGCCGCCGTCGGCTGCCGCCACTGTTCCTTGCCGCTCTTCAGGCTCGCCGCCACCACGGACCACTGGCCGCTCCCGGCCGCCTTCGCGCAGAGGAACACGGTGTCGCCGTCCACGCCCAGGATCTGGTTGAGCGCGTTCGTACCGTCGTAGGCGGGCAGTTGGACGAGCGGCGCCTGCTCCTTGCCGTTCTCCTGGGACAGGGGCACCACCGCGAGTGCCTTGTCCGCGGCGTCCGGCTTCCTGATGCCGTACAGGACCTTGCCGTCGGTGGCGACGCGCCAGGCGTCCGAGAACCCGTGGAAGTCCATCAGGTACGTGCCGTCCTTCGGGGAGATCCCGACGGTCGTGATCCCGCGGGCCATCACGAGCATGCCGTTCACCGGCAGAGGCGTGCCGCCCACCAGCGGGCGAGCCCCTTGGTCCTGCCACAGCAGGTCCGGCGGCGGCTGCAGGGCGGGCTGCTTGGCATCCGCCGCCCCGTCCCCGTCGCGGTCGCCGAGCCAGGCCCACAGCCCGCCTCCCGCCGCCAGCGCCACCCCGCCGACCGCCGCGCCGCTGACCGCGAACAGCCTGCGCCGCGACATGCCGCCGCCCGCGCCGACCACGGTGTCCGGCTCCACGGCGGGCGCCGGCAGCCGCTGCGGCGGCTCCTGCCACACCGCCGCGCTGCGCCGGGCGATGTCCGCCAGCACCGGCTGCGGCAGCACGTCCGCGAACGGGGCGCCGTCGGGAGCGAGCAGCCCGGCCAGCTCGGACGTCGTGGGGCGCTGCGCCGGGTCCTTGGACAGGCAGCGGGCGAGCAGCGGCGCCAGTGCCGCCGGTACGCCGCTCAGGTCGGGTTCCGCGTACCGCACCCGGTAGAGCAGGTCCGCGGCCTGGCCGCCGCCGAAGGGACCGTGTCCGGACGCCGCGAAGACCAGGACGCCGGCCAGCGCGAACACATCGCCGGCCGGGGCGTGTTCGAGGCCGCCGGCCTGCTCGGGCGACATGAAGGCGGGCGTGCCGGCCGCGGCCCCGGTGCGGGTCAGCCGTTCGTCGCCGAGGGCCCGTGCGATACCGAAGTCGATGACCTTGGGCCCGCCGGCCGTGACCATGACGTTGGAGGGCCTGAGGTCGCGGTGCACCACGTCCGAGCGGTGCAACTGCCCCAGCGCCAGGGCCAGATCCGCGCCCAGCGAGCGGACGCACGTCTCGGGCAGCGGACCGGCCAGCCGTACCGCCTCGTCGAGCTGCGGCCCGATGACGTATTCGGTGGCCAGCCACGGCGTCGCGGCCAGCGCGTCCGCGGCGAAGACCCGGGCCCCGTAGCGGTCGCCGATGACCCGGGCCGCGTCCGCCTCCAGCCGGAACCGGGTACGGAAGGTGGTGTCGGCGGCGATCCGGGCGTGCACGGTCTTGAGCGCGACCGTCCGCCCGGCCGCCGAACGGGCCAGATAGACCGTGCCCATGCCGCCGCTGCCGAGCCGGGCGAGCAGCCGGAAATCGCCGAGGTGCTGCGGATCGTCGTGCGTGAGCGGTGCGAGCGGTGCGCGGGCGGCGCGTGGTGCCGGGTCGGACATCGGGTCAGTGCACCTTCTGGGCCGTGACGAACGGCTGTTGAGCGGACGGGAGTTCCGCGGAGAGCAGCGCGGCGGACTGGGTGGCGAGCGCCGCGACGACCCGGCCCGGCAGCGGTACGGCTCCGTGGTCGAGGACCGTTCCGGCCTGCGCGTACGGGCCCTCGGACGGGGCGGGGCCCGCCCCGCGGGACACGAGTTCGCCCAGCACCTCTTGCGCGGACTGCGGCCGGACCGCCGGGTCGGACGACAGGCAGGATCCGACCAGCGTCCTGAGACCCGGCGGCAGTTCGCTCTGCTCGGGCACGGTGTGCCCGGTCGACGCGTAGGCCAGTACGGCGCCGAGCGCGAAGACGTCCCCGAGCGGCCGCGGGCGGCCCCCCGACGCCTGCTCCAGGGCCAGGCACCCGGGGTCGAGCCCGGGCAGCCCCGACCGTCGCACTCCGTCGGGAGCCGCGGCCCGCACGGCACCGAAGCAGGTCAGTACCGGTCCGCCCGGGGTGACCTGTACGGCGGCCGGTGACAACCCCGCGTGCGTCACCCCCTGGGCGTGCGCGGCGGTCAGCGCCTCCGCGAGCGCGGCTCCGAGCCGGCGGACGGTGTCCTCGGGCAGCGGTCCGCCGTACGCGGCGAGCGCGGCCGGCAGCGGCAGTGCGGGCGTGTACGGAGCCGCGTACCAGGGAAACCCGGCCGTGCCGCCCACCTCCGCGATGCGGAGGAACCGCGGCACGGACAGCCGCCGGGCGCCCTCGGCCTCGATCGCCCACCGGGACGGATCGGCCCCGACCCGGGGCACGCAGACGAGAACCGTGTGCTCCCCGTCGGCGGTGCGCCCGAGGTAGCGGCGTTCGGGAACGGTGCGCTCGGCGGACTCGGTGTCGAGCCGGGCGAGGATCACGTACGGCCCGACGTGCGACGGGTCGTCGTGACGAAGGCGTTCCACGCGTGCGTTCTCCCCCGTCGGTGGTTCGGCACCCGAGCTTAGGGGGTGTCTTCCCCGAGCGGCGCCGGCCCCGACGGTGGCGGCGGGCTCAGCCGATGGTCGGCATGGCCGTGAGCTTCCCGTCGTTGACGAGGAAGATGCGGTTCCCGGCGCCGGACATGCCCCAGGGCCCCCGCGATTCGGGAGACCAGGTCCAGTACCGTCGGCCGCTCACGATGGAGTGGGCCGAGACGCCCTGCCCGTCTCCCTGGACGACCCAGACCGTACCGGCCTGCACGACCGGGGGAGTGTGCGGCGGCGGGCCCTTCGCGCTGCGGTCCATCGGAAGCGCCCCGCCGAGCTCGGTGTACACCTGGCACAGCGCCGTACCGTCCATCGCGAACACCCTGTCGCCCCACGAGGCCGCCGGACCCCAGCCGCCGGCTCCCGTCTGCGGGGCTTCGGTGGCCTTGGTCTCCTTCTCCTTCCACACCGCGACGCCCGTCCTGATGTCCAGGGCCGTCAGGCTCCGACCGCCGAGGTAGACGACGTCCTCCATGACGAGCGGCTGCAGGGCGGACTTCGCCTGGTTGCCGACCCGCCAGACCGTCGCTCCGGAAGCGGTGTCGATGGCGATGGCATCGCCGTCGGCGCCGAAGACGACGAGCCGGCCGCTTCCGACCGCGGCCCGCGGCCCGGGTGCCTTCACGGCTGCCTCGGGAAGCGGCACCGTCCAGCGGACCTTGCGCCCGGCGGTGTCCACGGCGCGCAGCTTCCCACCGCGCGTCACCAGGTAGACCGCCGACTCGTCCGCGGTCAGGATGCGACCGGTGTCGGCGTCCCCCACCGACCACTCCTGCTTGCTGGTGGAGGCCTCGAAGCCGAGCAGCGCCCCACCGGATCCCGCGGTCGCGAACCGGTTGCCGGGCAGTCCGACGAGTCCGGCCGCCGGCCGGACGTCGCGCAGCCGCCACTTCTCCTTGCCGTCGGTCGTCAGACGCGCCGCAAGGCCGCCGCCAGCCGCCGCGAAGACGACCACGTCGAGCATCGGCAGCGGGGTGGTGACCACGCCGTCGACCGGTCCCGCCGCGACGGGCAGCGGACCCCACAGCTCGCCCGGAGGCGTCCCGTGCTTCCCCACGACTATCGACAGCGGCTCGGCGTCCCTGGCCGGTCCGGCCGCGGGGATCTCGCGCGGCTCCTCGCGCAGCAGCCACCAGGCGCCCGTGGCCCCGCCGGAGGCGGCCAGTACGCCCCCCGCCGCCAGCGCGGTGCGCAGCAGCCGCCTGCGGGAGGGCCCGCTCCCGGACCCCTGCCCGACGACCGTGGCCTGCCGGTCGGCCTCGGCTCCCCGGCGCTCGATGTCCTTGGCCAGCGGCCCCGTGCGCCAGACCCGGTCGGCGCCCGGCGGTGGGGCGAAGGCGCCCGCGATCTGCTCGGGGGCCGGGCAGTGCGCGGGGTCCTTGGCGAGGCACGGCGCGATCAGCTGCCGCAAGTCGGGGGGTACAGAGTCCAGCCGCGGCTCCCCGTGCACCACCTCGTACTGCACGGCGGCCACGTGCGTCCCGTCGAAGGCGCGCTGCCCGGTGGCCGCGTAGGCCAGCACCGCGCCCAGCGAGAAGATGTCCGCAGCCGGTCCGACGCGCTGACCGAGGACCTGCTCCGGAGCGCCGTACCCGGGGGTGACCGGCACCTGGCCGGTGGTGGTGAGCGTCAGTCCGTGTTCGGGGCGCGCGATGCCGAAGTCGATGACGCGCGGCCCTGCCGAAGTGAGCACGATGTTGGCGGGCTTCAGGTCGCGGTGCACCAGCCCGGCCGCGTGGATGTCCAGCAGGGTGGCGGCGAGGGAGGCGGCGAGCGCGCGTACGCCGTCGGCACCGAAGGGCCCGTACTGGCGCACGGCCTCGTCGAGGGTGGGTCCGGACAGGAACTCGGTGGCGATCCAGGGCCGGTTGTCGGTGTCCTCGGTCCGCGCGTCCAGGACCCGGGCGACGCCGCCGCTGGTGACCGCCTGGGCGGTGTGCGCCTCGCGCAGGAAGCGCTGGACGAGGTGCGGGTCGTGCGCGAGCTCCGGCAGCAGCACTTTGACGGCCGCGGTCCGGCCACTGTCGTCCCGGCCGAAGTACACCTTGCCCATGCCGCCCTCGCCGAGGACGCCGAGTACGCGGTACGGGCCGAGCCGGATCGGATCACCGGCGCCGAGGGGTTTCATGGCGTACTGCTTCCTGTCGTTCACGGGTGTCAGCGGAAGTCGACGGGCAGGCCGGTCGGTTCCTTGATGCGCTTCATGATGATCTGCGAGTTGACCTCGGTGATGCCGGTGAGGGCCGTCAGCTTCTCGATCCACAGCCGCTCGTAGGCCCGCAGGTCGGCGACGGCGATCCGCAGCAGGCAGCCGGGGCTGCCGAAGAGGCGATAGGCCTCGATGACGTCCGGGATGTCCTGGAGGGCCGCCTCGAAGGCCTCGACCGCCTCCCGGTCGCGGCGCACCTCGACCGAGACGAGCACCTCGAAGCCGCGGCCGACGGCCTCGGGGGAGATCACGGCGCGGTAGCCCTGGATCACCCCGTCCTGTTCCAGCTGGCGCACCCGGCGCATGCAGGGGGAGGGGGTCAGGCCCACGCGCTGGGCGAGCTCCTGGTTGCTGAGGCGCCCATCCGCCTGCAGCTCGCGCAAGATATCCCTGTCAATGGCGTCCATGGCGCAATTATCACCCACGCTGTGTAACAGGTCGGGTGGAAGACGCAATCACATTGCGCGTAGATCGCTCTATCATTGCTGCTTTGAGCACATATGTGCGAGTGACCATGAGTGAGTACGAGAAGGGCGGCCACGGCCAATGGGACGGATCGTCGTCATCAGCACCGGCGGAACGATAGCCAGCCGCTGGCAGGGCTCCGGCTTCGCCGCGGACGCCGACGGGAGCGAGGTCATCGCGACCGCGCCGCTGCCCGAGGGCGTCTCGGTCGAGGTGGTGGACCTGTTCAGCGTGAACAGCCCCCGGCTCACCACCGCCCACCAGCTCACCCTGCTGCGCACCGTGCACGAGGTGCTCGCCGACCCCGGCGTGGACGGCATCGTCGTCACCCACGGCACCGACACCCTGGAGGAGTCGGCGTTCTTCGTCGACCTCCACCACCACGACCCGCGCTCCGTCGTGTTCACCGGTTCGCAGCGGCCCATGGGCACCGCGGACGGGGACGGACCGGGCAACCTCTACGACGCGCTGCTCACCGCCGCGAACACGCGTGGGCTGGGCGTGCTGATCGCCTTCGCCGGGCGGGTGCACGCCGCCCGCGGCACCGTGAAGACGCAGGCCGTGGAGCTGGACGCGTTCGCGGACCCCTCCAAGGAACTGCTCGGGAAGATCGGCTTCGGCAAGGTCACCATCCTGCGCACCCCGCAGCGCCCCGTACCCCTCCCGCTTCCCGCGATGCCGGAACTCCCGCCGCGCGTGGACGTGGTGGTGCACCACGCCGACGGCGACCCGCTCCTGCTGAACGCCGCCGTCGAGGCGGGCGCGCGCGGCATCGTCCTCGTCGGCACCGGCGCGGGCAACGCGACCCCGGAGATCGTCGACGCGGTCGCGGCCGCCGTCGGGCGCGGCGTGCTGGTCGCTCTGAGCACGCGGGTCATGGCCGGGCCGGTCACCGAGATCTACACGCACGGCGGCGCGGTCGACCTGGTCGCCGCCGGCGCCGTCCCGACGGGCACCCTGCGCGCAGGCCAGGCCCGCATCGCGGTCCTCTCCGCACTCCTCGCCACCGAGAACCCGGTGGAGCAGACCCGCATCCTCCGCCTCGCCCTGAACGCGGCAAGCCCGATCCTGGCCGAGGTCTGACCCGCGGCGCGTCTGCCGGCGCCCGCCTGCGGATCCGGCTTCCCGGGGCTCCGCCCCAGACCCAGCGCCTCAAACGCCGGCGAGGCTGGATCTTCCAGCCCCCCGGCGTTTGAGGAGCGGGGGTCCGGGGGGCCGGCCCCCCGGCAACGGCGTCGCGCATGCGAGGGGTCAGGCGCCGCCGAAGGCCGACAGGATGCGGTCCGCCGCAGAAGTCGGGGTGACGGAGCCCGCCCGTACCGCGGCCTCCAGCTCCGGTGCAAGCTCCCGCACCGCGGGATCCGCCCGCAACCGCTCCAGCAACTCCTCGCGGACCATCGACCAGGTCCACTCCACCTGCTGCGCCGCCCGCTTCGCCGCCAGCCGGCCCCCCGCGTCCAGCAGGGTCCGGTGCTGTTCGAGGCGGTTCCACACCTCGTCCAGCCCGGCCGACTCCCGCGCACTGCACGTCAGGACCGGCGGCGTCCAGGCCGCGTCCACGGGGTGCATCAGCCGCAGCGCGCCCGACAGTTCCCGCGCCGCCGCCTTCGCGTCGCGCTCGTGCGGGCCGTCCGCCTTGTTCACGGCCAGTACGTCGGCCAGTTCCAGGACGCCCTTCTTGATGCCCTGCAACTGGTCGCCCGTACGGGCCAGGGAGAGCAGCAGGAAGGAGTCGACCATCCCCGCCACCGTGGTTTCCGACTGGCCCACGCCGACCGTCTCGACGAGGACCACGTCGTAGCCCGCCGCCTCCATCACGATCATCGACTCGCGGGTGGCCTTGGCGACGCCGCCCAGCGTGCCCGCCGAGGGGGACGGCCGCACGAAGGCCGCCGGGTCCACGGACAGCCGCTCCATCCGGGTCTTGTCACCCAGGATGGAGCCGCCGGTGCGCGTGGACGACGGGTCCACCGCGAGCACCGCGACCCGGTGGCCCAGACCCGTCAGCATGGTGCCGAACGCGTCGATGAAGGTGGACTTGCCCACCCCCGGGACACCGCTGATGCCGATCCGGCGGGCCCGGCCCGCGTGCGGCAGCAGCTCCGTCAACAGCCCCTGCGCCAGCACCCGGTGAGCGGGCAGGGTGGACTCGACGAGGGTGATCGCGCGCGCGATGAGCGCGCGCTTCCCGTCGAGCACCCCCTTCGCGTAGGCCTCGATGTCGATCTTCGGCACCGGCGGCCGCCTACAGCTCGTGGCCCAGGTCCGCGGCCAGCCGCGTCACCAGGTCGTGGGCCGCGTCCGGGATCACCGTGCCGGGCGGGAACACCGCCGTCGCGCCCATCTCCAGCAGCGTCGGGACATCAGCCGGCGGGATCACCCCGCCCACGACGATCATGATGTCCTCGCGGCCCTCCTCCGCCAACTGCTCGCGCAGCGCCGGTACGAGGGTCAGGTGGCCGGCCGCCAGCGACGAGACGCCCACCACGTGGACGTCCGCCTCGACGGCCTGGCGGGCCACCTCCGCCGGGGTCTGGAACAGCGGGCCGACGTCCACGTCGAAGCCCAGGTCGGCGAAGGCGGACGCGATCACCTTCTGGCCGCGGTCGTGCCCGTCCTGGCCCATCTTGCAGACCAGGATGCGCGGACGGCGGCCCTCCGCCTCCTCGAACCGGTCGATGAGCGCACGGGTGCGCTCCAGAAACGGGGACTCGCCGGCTTCGGTGCGGTACACACCCGAGATCGTACGGATCTGGCTCGCGTGCCGCCCGTACACCTTCTCCAGTGCGTCCGAGATCTCGCCCACCGTGGCCTTGGCGCGCGCCGCGTCCACCGCGAGGGCCAGCAGGTTCCCGTCCCCGCGCTCGGCCGCGTTGGTCAGCGCCCGCAGGGTGTCCTGCGTGACCGCCTCGTCGCGCTCCTCGCGCAGCCGCCGCAGCTTGGCGATCTGCTGGGAGCGCACCGAGGAGTTGTCGACCTTCAGGACGTCGATCGCCTCGTCGTTCTCCACGCGGTACTTGTTCACGCCGATCACCGGCTGGCGACCGGAGTCGATGCGCGCCTGCGTGCGCGCCGCGGCCTCCTCCACGCGCAGCTTCGGGATGCCCGCGTCGATGGCCTGCGCCATGCCGCCGGCCGCCTCGACCTCCTCGATGTGCTGCCACGCGCGGCGCGCCAGGTCGTACGTCAGCTTCTCCACGTACGCGCTGCCGCCCCACGGGTCGATCGACCGGCAGGTCCCCGACTCCTGCTGCAGCAGCAGCTGGGTGTTGCGGGCGATGCGCGCCGAGAAGTCCGTCGGCAGCGCCAGCGCCTCGTCGAGGGCGTTGGTGTGCAGCGACTGGGTGTGGCCCTGGGTCGCCGCCATCGCCTCGATGCACGTGCGCGTCACGTTGTTGAAGACGTCCTGCGCGGTCAGCGACCAGCCCGAGGTCTGCGAATGCGTGCGCAGCGACAGCGACTTGGCGTTCTTCGGGTCGAACTGCTTGACCAGGCGCGCCCACAGCAGGCGGGCCGCGCGCAGCTTCGCGACCTCCATGAAGAAGTTCATGCCGATCGCCCAGAAGAACGACAGGCGCGGCGCGAACGCGTCCACGTCCAGCCCGACCGCCTGACCCGCCCGCAGGTACTCCACGCCGTCGGCGAGGGTGTACGCCAGCTCCAGGTCGGCCGTGGCCCCGGCCTCCTGGATGTGGTAGCCGGAGATGGAGATCGAGTTGTACCGCGGCATCTTCTGCGAGGTGAAGGAGAAGATGTCGGAGATGATCCGCATCGAGGGCTTGGGCGGGTAGATGTAGGTGTTGCGGACCATGAACTCCTTGAGGATGTCGTTCTGGATGGTCCCGGCCAGCTTGTCGGGGGAGACGCCCTGCTCCTCCGCGGCCACGATGTAGAGCGCGAGGACGGGCAGCACCGCGCCGTTCATCGTCATCGACACCGACATCTTGTCCAGCGGGATCCCGTCGAACAGCTGCCGCATGTCGTAGATCGAGTCGATCGCCACGCCCGCCATGCCGACGTCGCCGGTCACGCGCGGGTGGTCGCTGTCGTAGCCGCGGTGCGTCGGCAGGTCGAAGGCCACCGACAGGCCCTTCTGGCCGGACGCCAGATTGCGCCGGTAGAAGGCGTTCGACTCCTCGGCCGTGGAGAAGCCGGCGTACTGCCGGATCGTCCAGGGCTGGTTCACGTACATCGTCGGGTACGGGCCGCGCAGGTACGGGGCCACGCCCGGGTACGTCTGCAGGAAGTCCAGGCCCTCCAGGTCCCGCCCGGTGTAGAGCGGTTTGACCCCGATGCCCTCGGGGGTCTCCCACAGCAGGTCGGCGGCCGCGGTGCCGGTGGACTCCTTCACCAAGGCGCGCCACTGCTCCTCGGAGACGCCGGCGGCGGAGGAGCCGAGCGCCAGCTCGGAGAAATCGGGGATGCTCAAGACGGCACTCCCATCCGGTCGAGTACGGAGGACAGTACGGCGACGGCGTCACAGCCGGCGAAGACGTACTCGTCCACGGAAGCCTCTGCGGTGCCCGGCCGGCCGGCGAGGAAGACGGTCGTGGCGCCCGCCGCGCGCAGGGCGCCGGCCGCCGCCGCGGCCTGCTCCTCGTACAGCGCGTCGCCGGAGCAGAGCACGGCCATGCCGTCGGCGCCGCTCGCGGCATAGGCCTCGGCGGCCGTCGCCGGGTCCACCGACACCGGATCGTGCACGGGCTCGATGCCACCCGCCTGGAACAGGTTCGAGGCGAAGGTGGCGCGCGCGGTGTGCGCGGCCGCCGGGCCCAGTGCGGCGAGGAAGATCCTCGGCCGGGCCCCGGTCGCCGCCAGGTGCGCGTCGCTGCGGGCGCGCAGGGCCTCGTACGCCTCGTCGCGCCGGACGCGCGGCAGTCCGCCGGTGGGTCCGGCGGGCGCGGGCTCGCGCACGACCGGCTTCTCGGAGAGCAGCGGGAACTCGCTGACGCCGGTGATCGGCTCGCGGCGCTTGGCCAGCTTCTTGGAGCGCTCGGCCCAGGTGGCGGCGAGCCGCTCGGCGACCAGCCCGGAGCGCAGGGCGGCGGCCTGGCCGCCGGCCTTCTCCACGGTCCGGAAGAACTCCCAGGCCGCGTGGGCGAGTTCGTCGGTGAGCCGCTCCACGTAGTACGAGCCGCCGGCCGGGTCGATCACCCGGGCCAGGTGCGACTCCTCCAGCAGGATGGTGGAGGTGTTGCGGGCGATCCGGCGCGCGAAGGCGTCCGGCAGGCCCAGCTCGTGGTCGAAGGGGAGCACGGTGACCGAGTCCGCGCCGCCCACGCCCGCGGCCATGCAGGCCACGGTGGTGCGCAGCATGTTCACCCAGGGGTCGCGGCGGGTCATCATCACCGGCGAGGTCACCGCGTGCTGCCGCTGGGCGCCCGCCTCCGGGGCCCCCGAGGCCTCGGCGATACGGGACCACAGCCGGCGCGCGGCGCGCAGCTTGGCGATGGTGAGGAACTGGTCTGCGGTCGCGGCGTAGCGGAACTCCAGCTGGCCGAGGGCCGCTTCGGTGCTCAGCCCGGCCTCGGTGAGGGCGCGGAGGTAGGCGACACCGGTGGCCAGGGACAGGCCCAGCTCCTCGGCGGCGCTGCCGCCGGCCTCGTGGTAGGGCAGGGCGTCCACGGTCAGGGCGCGCACCCCGGGCCAGCCGGCGGCGGCCTCCCGGGCCAGCTCCACGGCGGCGGCCGGGTCCAGCGCCTCGCCGGTCCGGGCCTCGTGGCCCAGCGGGTCGGCGCCCAGCGAGGCCCGGGCGGCCTCGGGGGACACCGCGCTCTCGGTGAGCAGGCGCAGCAACTCGCGGGCGGCTTCGGCGTATTGGGCTCCGGCGTCCAGGGAGACCGGGGCGAGGTCCAGGTAGACCCCCTCCAGCGCCCGCGCGAGGCCGTCGACCGGGAGGCCGCCGCGGCCCACGGTGAACCAGAGGGAGGTGACCCCGTTCTCCAGGTCGGCGAGGGCCGCTTCGTTCACGCGCACCGGATCGGTGCCCGCGAGGCGCTGGCGCACGTCCCAGCCGTTCGCGGTGGTGCCCTCCGGCCTGCCTCCGCGTACGAAGGGGGCGAAGCCGGGGAGGCCGGTGTCGGGAGCCGCCCCGTCGGGCGGCGCGGTGTAGAGGGGGCGGGTGGTGAGCCCGTCCTCGAGTGGGGTGGACAACGCATCTTCTGCGGCCTCGCCGGAGGCTTCCTTGCCCGACTTGCGCAGTACGCCTTCTACAAGGCGCTGCCACTGCTCATGCGTCGCGTCAGGGAACTCGGCGGCCAGGGAGAGCCCGTCGTCAGGCAGGACCGTCATGGCTCGAATGCTAGGGGCGGGCGCTTGAGGCGCACCATACCGTCCGGTGTGATCTCGCCCTCTCACGAGATCCTGAAAGGATCTTGACTACCGGGCTGAGCAGCACCGTTGCCGCGGTACTGGGGAGTACGTACGGACCCGCGCGCGTTACCACGATCCGTCGGGGATCTCCACGGTCGGGCGAGAGGTCCGTCCTGGCGGCCCCGGCCCCCTGCGGACTTCTCCCGTGCGGGACGTCCGCCGGCGCGGTCACGGCCGTGACCGGCGGATTGAAGACTTCCGACAGAAGCGCCGGTCCCGGGGCCGGTCCCGGGACCGATCCCCGCGCCCGGGTCAGGGAATGCGGATGCTGTCGACGAATCGCTCGTGCGTCTCCTTCAGGGTCTTCTCGCCCGCCTCGGGACCCAGGGTCAGGGCCTGCACGAGGTGGTCGTCGTCGGCGATCACGCGCACCCATCCGACCAGGCGCTGGTCGTGTTCAACGGTGGAGAGGCGCGCGTCGATGACCTGGCGGCCGTCAACCGTCTTCCTCTTGACGTCGCTGCTGGTGAGGGGCTCGCCGCCGAATTCCTTGTACGTGCCGGTGAGGCCCTGGATGGCCTCGTCGAGGGACAGCTGATCGCCCGGTATGTCGTGGACGGTGAAGCCGATGGCTCCCTCGGGGATCTCCAGCCCGTACGAGCGGCCCTCGACGGTCTCGCCGCCGGCGGTGGGGATGGAGGCCTTCCTGACCTGTGCCTTTCCGGGAAGCTCGGCCGTGATGCCACTGGGGGGATCGGTGGTCTTCACCCACTCCACGGCGGGCGCCGTGGTCACGGCTGCGACGTACGCCGTCGGCGGGGCGGAGAACGCGGGGGCCGAGGGCAGCACGCCCCCGGCAACCAGGGCCGCCGAGGCGGAGAGCATCAGAAGGCGCTGCGTCCGAGAACGGTCGGCCATGCGGATCACTTCCCATGACGTGGGGGCGGCGCCGGGGGCGGACGATGACGCTCACCTGCGGATGCCCGGTCCACCCTCCCAGCGTCCGTCCCTGAGGGCGCGCATGCATCCGGACGGGCCCGGACCCCGGCGTGTCTGCGGTGGTCCGTTCGCCCCGGGCGGTACGGGTGGTGGGCGGGGCCGGTGGCGCGAGCGGTGCGAGTGGTGGGAGTCGGTCGTGGCGATGGTCGGACTGTTCCGGGTCACTCCGGACACGGTGTACGTCGGGTCGCCGCCGAGCGCCGCCGGCGGCTCCGTACGGCTGACCGGCGACGGGCTGGAAGCGGTGGACCCCGACGGCTCCCGGACGTGGACCTGGGAAGAACTCCGTTCCGCGGTCGTCGAGGGCGTACCCGCCGAGGGCCCGTCGGGCCGCGCGGCGAAGCTGCTCGGGTCGGTGGTCTCGGCCGCGGCGGGCGTCTTCCTCGGCGAGGGGCCACCCGAGACGACCCTGCGGCTGGAGACGGAGAACGGGCCGGAAGAGTGACGGCCTACGCGGCGGTCGCCGGCTACGGCGCCGAGGAGACGGCCCTCTCCCAGGACCTGCTCGCCCGATTCGTCGCGGGAACCGCGGACCCGCGGACCCTGGGGGCCTGGGGCCGCGAGCACGCCCCGCAGGGCACGCCCAAGCCACCCGTACGGGAGTCCCTCCTCCGCACCTGGGCGGGGGCCTGAGCGCGTCCCGCCGTTCAGTCCTCCAGGCGGACGGGCATCAGCAGCGAAAAGGTGTCCTCGGTGTCGGTCCGGCGGATCGCCAGGGGCGCCGTGGGGGTGCCGAACTCCAGGACCAGCCGGTCGCGGGCGCCGGCGGCGGCGAGGGCGTGCAGGAGGAACTCGCGGTTGAGGGCTACGCGGTGCCGGTCGTCGTCGCCGTCCTCGCAGACGGTCACCACACCGTCGTCCGTCACCTTGAGCACGCTGAGGTCGCAGGAGACGCCGTCGTGCTCGCGCGCCTCACCCGCACGGACGGGGCCGGTCTCCAACGCCTCCCGGAAGGCCGCGACATCGACGAGGGCGCGGCGCCCTGCCGGGAGGCGGACGAGGCGACGGTAGTCGGGGAAGTCGTGATCGACGCACTGGCCCGCCGTCTGGCGGTCCCCCGCCTCCAGGGTCACGCGGCCACCGTCCACGGCGAGCCGGACCGGGGCGTCGTCGCTCAGCAGCGCCCGCATCGCGTCGGCGAGCGGGGACGGTACGACGACCTGCACGCGGGGCCCGTCGTGGCCGCTGGTACCGGCCCGTGCGACGGCCATCCGGTAGCGGTCGGTGGCCACGACGCGGAGCGCGTCGCCCTCGATGTCGAACAGGACTCCGCCGAGCACCGGGAGGTCCGGATCGGTGCCGGCCGCGAAGCGGACCGCGTCCAGCGCGGCGGCCAGCTCGGGTGCGGACACGGCCAGCCGGACGGTGGCGGTGGCGGTGGTGGCGGTGGTGCGGGTGGTGCCGGCGGTGCGGAGCACGGTCATCGGGTTCTCCCTGCATTCGAGTAGCGCTCGGACGGTGGAGAACTCACTGCGCGCATCGGACAGCCCCCGTTCAAGACGGCGCAGATGCGCCTGCAGCAGCTTGCGCACCAGGTCGGTGTCCGCGCTGGACCAGCCGGCCAGCACCAGCCGGATGTCCGCCAAGGGCATGCCCGCCCGCCGCAGCCTGGCCAGCAACCGGGACTCCTCGAGCTGCTCGGGGCCGTACCACCGGTAGCCGCTCACCGGATCCACCCGGGCCGGGACCAGCACGCCCGCGCCGTCGTAGAACCGCAGGGTGCTCACACTCAGTCCGCTGTTCCGGGCCATCTCGCCAATGCTGCGCATCTCGCTCTCCACACCCGTAACTCTGAGCCCTCCACCAGGTCGAGGGTCAACCGCCACCGCCACCGCCACCGCCACCGCCGCCGTGGGGGCGGCGTGCGTGGCGGTGGCGTTGCGGACTCGTGAAATCCAGCCATGGATTTTCGGCCGCCGACGGCGCTGTGGATGATGTGCGGACCCGAAGGAAAGCCCAGATCAAGGGGATGGCCAGGCGCCTGGACCATCCGCAGCAGGACCCGAAGCTGCACCACCGGATCCTGGTGGGCGGCCTGGACCGGGTGTGGACCCGGCCCGCGGCCCTGTCGGGTACGGGGGCTGCGGCGTGATCGAACTGGTCTCGCGTGACCGGTGCATCACCCGCGACAAGTGCATCGAGGTGTGCCCGACGGACGTGTTCGAGCGGGGGCCCGGGGGGATCCCGCCCCGCGGGGCCCTATTCCCTCACGCGGGCAGGGTGTTGCGGTGCGAGCTCCGGCGGGCCGCGGCGAAGAGCGCCTGGATCTGCGTACCGGACTGCTCGACGTCGTCGAGGGGGGAGGGGAAGGGCAGCGTCACGTCCCGGTGGCCGCGCCGCTCCTCCAGCCGCAGGGTGATCCCGTACCGGTCCAGGGCGACCGGCAGCGCGCGCACGACCGCGGCGGTGGGCAGCGGCCGGACCAGGCGCAGCAGCAGGGTGACGAGGTCGTGGTGGTCGTCCAGGAGGTGCGTGAGCATGCCTGCCTCGTACGGGGCGAGCGGGTCGGGGTGTGCCGCCTCCAGCTCTTCGAGGCCGACGTACGCGAGGCCCTGCCCGGTCTCCAGGACGGCCTGGCCGAACTCCACGCAGGTGGAGTCGGCGGCCTCGTCCGAGTAGGGGGTGAGCAGGCGGCCCAGCACGGTGACGCGGGCGCGCACCCGGTCGCGCACCGGGGTGGGGGCGACGTCGGTGAATTCCAGCCGGATCGTGGGCCGGTACTCGGCGTCGCCGCCCGGCTCGGCGGGGTGCAGGTGCAGCCGGCCCATCGGGTCGCCGCCGTCGAGGTGGCGGACCTCGGTGCGCCGTTCGCCGGTGATGAGGGTCATGGAGTGGGCGGCGGCCAGGATCGACCGGATTCGCTCGGCGTCGGTGGGCCGGGCGGCCGGGGTGGCAGGGGCACCGGACATGCGCATGCGGATCTCTCCATCGCCAGAGTAAGTTAGGCATGCCTAACCTAACTCATCCGGCGCTCCGGGAGTACCCGGCGTGGTTCGTGTCGCTGTTGGGCTGAACGGGTGAAACGCGAGAGGATGGGGGGATGCACATGAAGCGCGCGGCTGAGGCGGCCCGGTGAGCAGGTACGACGTCACCGACGAACAGTGGGAGGGGCTCGCGCAGGTGGTCCCCCTGCGCAGTCGCAACGAGTGGCCCTCCCGGGTGGACCACCGCACGATCCCCAAGGCGCCCGGAGCGTCGGTGGCGGAGCAGCGGCGCTTCGTGGTGATCAGAGTTCAGATTTTCGCGGACGCGCGGGAGGTGGCGGAGTACCTGATCGCGCAGATTCCGGTGCTGCTCGACCTCACCGGCGCGGACAGCGAAGTGGCCAAGCGCATCCTGGACTTCAGCAGCGGCGTGGTCTTCGGGCTCGGCAGCGGCATGCACCGGGTGGACCGGAACGTCTTCCTGCTGGCCCCCGTGGGGACCGAGGTCGAGGGGATCGCGGCCGCGGCCGTCCCCCGATCGTAGGAAGGTCCGCACGAGGGAACGGTTCGCCGGGGCCGCGGGGGGTCCGGCGGCCCGTACCGTCCCGCGCATGGACGCCACCTTGGACGCGGCGGTGGACCCCGCCCCCGCCGCCCTCGCCCTCGCCCCCGACTCCGACCCCGACTCCGCGTTAGCCGACGGAGAGTCGGCCGACACCCCCACCGTTCCCGCTCAGGCCGGGCCGGCCCCCGCCGGCCGCGCCGCCCGTGTGCGGGCCGGTGCGACCGGGCCCCCGGTCCGGCCCGCCGCTTCCGCGGTACCGGCCGGCGCTTCCGCGGTACCGGTCGCCTCCGTGGGCGAGGGCCCCGCCTCCTCCGCGCCGGCCGGGCCGCCGCAGGCGGGCCCCGGCGGCTGCGCGCGGCCTGCCGAGCCCGCGCGGCAGCAGCCGCACCGGCGGCCCGTGGTCACCGAGTTGAGGCTCTCCGCCTTCGGACCGCACCGGTCGGCCGCCTTCCCGCTCGGGCCCGTCACCCTCTTCGCCGGGCCGAGCGGCAGCGGCAAGTCCCAGGCCCTGGCCGCCTACGAGTCCCTGGCCGGGCTGGGGTCCGGAGCCACGCTCGAGGAGGCCTTCCCGGACCCGCGCGCCCGCATCCCCGACCTGGCCGTCCCCGACGCCCAGCGAAGGCGCGGATTCCGCCTCGGCTGCACGGTCGACGGCCCCGCCGGCCCGGTCCGGCTCGACCTCGCGGTCCAGGCCGAGCCCACGCTGCGGATCGTCGGTGAACGGCTCACGCAGGACGGGCAGATCCTGCTCGCCACCGCCCTGCGCGACCCCGGCCGGCGCTCCGTGCAGGCCGCCTGGCTGACCGGCGGCGCCATCGGCGTCACCAGGGCCCCGCTGCCCGACGACCGGCTCGGCACGGCGCTGCTCCCGCTGCGCGTCGCCGGCTCCACGGCGGGCCAGCGGCAGGTCCTGGCCGCCGCCGAGCAGGTCGTGGTGGCCCTGCGCTCGGTGTTCCCCTGCGACCCCCGCCCCGACCGGATGCGCGCCGCCGTCCCGCCGGGCGAGGGCCGGCTGCTGGGCGACTGCGCCAACCTGGCCGACGTACTGCGGCGGACCCGCCACGAATGCGGCACCCGCCACGCACTGCTGGCCGGAGCGGCCCGTACCGGTTGCGCCGGGCCCGTCGCCGGACTCGACGTGCGGGCCTGCGCGGGCGGCGGCCCCGTCACGGCGGTGCTGGACCGGGGCCCCGCCCGGCCCGCCACTGAACTGGCCCGCCTCGGCGCGGGCGAACTGCGCTTCCTCGCGCTGGCGCTGGTCCTGCTGACCGGCCCCGGCGTGCTGGACATGGACCCGGCCGCCGAACTCCTCTCCGCACAGCAGGCCCTGACCGTGCTGGCCGACGGCTTCGACCGCGGCCTGGACCGGAGCCAGAGCGCCGAGCTGCTGCGCCTGGCCCTGCTGTCCGGCAGCCGCGGCCACATCCGGCTGGTGGCGACGGTGGGGGAGGAGACCGCGGCGACCGCCCGCCGCCTCCCGGGCGTCGCGATGGTAGACCTGAGGGCATGAACGAGACGCAGGAGCCGCCGCCCGAGCGGCGGCCGGACGAACGGCCGGACGCCGGGCCCGGCGAACGGCCCTTTGAACGGCTGGACCGACTGCAGCGCCGGCTCGCGGAGTTCGCGGCCGCGCGGGGCTGGGAGCCGTACCACACGCCCAAGAACCTGGCGGCGGCGCTGAGCGTGGAGGCGTCCGAACTGGTCGAGATCTTCCAGTGGCTGACACCGGAACAGTCGGCGGAGGTCATGGAGAAGCCGGAAACCGCCCACCGCGTGGCCGATGAGGTGGCCGATGTGCTCGCGTATCTGCTGCAGTTCTGTGAGGTTCTCGGGGTGGATGTGCTGGATGCGCTCGCCGCGAAGATCGAGAGGAACGAACTCCGCTTCCCTGTGACCGGTACACCGACACCTCATCGTCACTCTTCGGAGTGATGAGCTCATCTACAATCACATTTGTGTCCACATTTTCCGAATACCCCTGGCTTTACCGGCCCGTTGCCATCACTCTGGGTAGTGGTGAGGATGGCGGGATGTCGTGCGGACGGGGGACGGCATATGGATGCGGTACGGCTCATCGCGGCCGGCCGGCACGCGCTGGCACAGAGCAGGGCTGCGTGGGACATCGTGGGCGAGGCCTGGCAGGCCCAGGCGCTCGCGCAGGGGATCGGGAGCTATCTGGCGGTCACCGGGCCGCCGGAGCTGAGATCGGAGGCACGGGGACTGGGGGAAGCGGGAGGCAGAGGGTGCGGGGTGCTCGACAGAGCCGCCCTGCGCGGCGAGGGCAGCGCGCCCGAGTATCCGCCGCGGGCGGCACAGCTGAGCGAGGTCTCGGATGTCCGCCAGGCGCTGCTCGGGCTGCAGGCGCTGCTGGGCGAAGTGGGGATAGCCCTGGTCGGGGTGGCCTGCGGCACGGACGACGAGACCCTGTACTGGCAGTGCATAGAGTCGATCGACGCGGCTGACGAGTCGAGCGACCGGGTACGGGGGATCCTGCGCCGCATGGTGGTCCGCGAGCGGGGATCCGCCTCGGGCGTGGCCTGATGCGGGTGAATCGAGTGGGGTCCCGCCGTGCGCGGCGGGACCCGCACGGTCAGGACGACCGGTAGGACGGGTGCTCGCCCTGGAGGGTGCGGTCCGTGGAGGACTGGAGATCGGCGTCGAGCTGCGAGAGGTCGGCGTTCAGCGCCGCCATCAGCTCTTCCATCTGCTGCAGCAGGCCCTTCGGCGCGCCGCCGCCCTGGGCGGGTGCCGCGGACTCCTGGTGTGCGTGCTCGTGTGCTGCCTGTCCGGTCGGTCCGGTCTGTCGCGGGGTCTCCGGCACGGCCTCGTGGGACATGGCGGCCTCCTCGGCCCTGGCCCTTCCAAGGCGGAAGGGGGCGGTGGACGCACTGGCGGGAGTCCGCCGGCGCGCGGGCCGGGCGGTCCGGCTCCGTCCGAGGAAACGATCCCCATCCGGGCTGGTCACTGGCGGCCTCCCCGGTGGACCATCCGGTTGACGCAGATTCACCCGGCCGGGGCGGGACGGGCAGGATGGGTTCATGGATCTGCGCATTTTCACCGAGCCCCAGCAGGGTGCGAGCTACGACACCCTCCTGAGCGTCGCCAAGGCCACCGAGGAACTGGGTTTTGACGCCTTCTTCCGCTCCGACCACTACCTGAAGATGGGATCCGCCGACGGCCTGCCGGGTCCCACGGACGCCTGGATCACCCTCGCCGGCCTGGCCCGCGAGACCAAGCGGATCCGGCTGGGCACGCTGATGACGGCCGGCACCTTCCGGCTGCCCGGCGTCCTCGCCATCCAGGTGGCGCAGGTGGACCAGATGTCCGGTGGCCGCATCGAACTGGGCCTGGGCGCGGGCTGGTTCGCGCAGGAGCACAAGGCGTACGGGATCCCCTTCCCGGCGGACCGGATGTCCCGGCTGGAGGAACAGCTGGCCATCGTCACCGGCATGTGGGCCACCGAGGCGGGCGCCACCTTCGACTTCGCGGGCCGCCACTACCAGGTGGAGAACTCGCCCGCGCTGCCCAAGCCCGCCCAGGCCAAGGTCCCCGTCCTCATCGGCGGCCACGGAGCCAAGCGCACCCCGCGGCTCGCCGCGCGCTACGCGTCCGAGTTCAACGTGCCGTTCGCGTCGATCGCCGACAGCGAGCGGCAGTTCGGCCGCGTCCGGGAGGCGGCCGAGGAGGCCGGCCGCAAGCCCGACGACCTGATCTACTCCAATGCCCTCGTCGTGTGCGTGGGCAAGGACGATGCCGAAGTGGCCCGCCGGGCCGCCGCCATCGGCCGGGACGTGGACGAGCTCAAGGCCAACGGCCTGGCCGGCTCCCCGTCCGAGGTCGTGGAGAAGATCGGCGCCTACGAGGCCACCGGCTCCTCGCGCGTCTACCTCCAGCTGCTCGACCTCGACGACCTGGACCACCTGGAGCTGATCTCCGCCCAGGTGCTCTCCCAGCTCGGATAGGAGGAACCGCCCCGTGCCACGCGCGTCCGGCCCGCTCGCCGAGGCCCTCGGCCGCAGGACCGTGCTCCTGGACGGCGGACTGAGCAACCAGCTCGCCGCCCAGGGCTGCGACCTCTCCGGCGACCTCTGGTCGGGCCGGGTCCTCGCCGAGCGGCCGGACCAGGTGGAGGCCGCCCACGCGGCGTACGCGCGGGCCGGCGCCGAGGTGCTGATCACCGCCAGCTACCAGGTCGGCTACGAGGCCTTCGCCGCCCACGGCCACGACCGCGCCGCGACCACCGCCCTGTTGCACCGCAGCGTCGCCCTCGCCGCCCGTGCGGCCGGGGCCGCAGACCACGAGGTGTGGGTGGCAGCCTCGGTGGGCCCGTACGGGGCGGTGCTCGCGGACGGCTCCGAGTACCGCGGCCGGTACGGCCTGAGCGTGCGCGAGCTCGCCGCCTTCCACCGCCCCCGCATCGAGGCCCTGCTCGACGCCGGCCCCGACGTCCTCGCCGTGGAGACCCTGCCCGACCCGGACGAGGCCGAGGCCGTGCTCACCGTCCTCGTGGAAACGGGAGCCCCCGCCTGGCTGAGTTACACCGTGGCCGACGGCCGCACCCGCTCCGGCGCGGCCCTCCCCGAGGCCTTCGCCCTCGCCGCGCAGGCCCCGGAGATCATCGCGCTCGGCGTCAACTGCTGCGATCCGGCCGAGGTCCTCCCCGCCCTCGAAGCGGCCGCCACCACCACCCGCAAGCCGCTCCTGGCCTACCCCAACGACGGCTCCGTCTGGGACGCCGCCACCCGCACCTGGCACACCCCCCAGACCCTCGCCCCGTGGCCCACCCGGGCCTGGCACCGCGCCGGCGCCCGCCTCATCGGCGGCTGCTGCCGCATCGGCCCCGACCGGATCGCCGCCCTGGCCGCCGCCGTACACACCCCAGAAGGCCGGGGCGCCCCCGGCGGGGAGTCGGCCTGACCCCCCGGAAAACGAGAGGCGCTCAGGTGCGGTGACCAGCAACAATCGGTCGTGTGTTCCTGACGATCTCCACCACCGGCTCCCCTGAACGTCCCGCCACCGACCTGGGCTACCTGCTGCACAAGCATCCCGGGAAGACGCAGGCGTTCTCCACCTCCCACGGCACCGCCCACGTGTTCTACCCCGAGGCCACGGCCGAGCGGTGCACGGCGGCCCTGTTGCTGGAGGTGGATCCCGTCGCGCTCGTGCGGCGCGGTCAGGGCAAGGGCCGTGGCGGGACGCCCGACGCCGCGCTCGCCCAGTACGTCAACGACCGCCCGTACGCCGCCTCCTCGCTGCTCGCCGTCGCGCTCAGCGGGGTGTTCCGCACCGCGCTCAAGGGCCAGTGCGCCCTCCGCCCGGAACTCCCGGAGCAGGCGCTGCCGCTGCGCATCGAGATCCCGGTGCTGCCCGCACGCGGCGGGGCGGGGCTCGTGCACCGGCTGTTCGACCCGCTCGGCTGGGACCTCGTACAGGCCGAGGCCGTACCGCTCGACGAGCAGTTCCCCGAGTGGGGGGACTCGCGCTACGTACGGCTCGTCCTGGAGGGAGAGCTGCGTCTGGCGGACGCCCTGCGCCAGCTCTACGTGCTGCTGCCGGTGCTCGACGACGCCAAGCACTACTGGATCGCCCCCGACGAGGTCGACAAGCTGCTGCGCGCCGGAGACGGCTGGCTCGCCGCCCACCCCCAGAACGGGCTGATCAGCTCCCGCTACCTGGCCCGCCACAAGCGGCTGACCCAGGACGCCGTCGAGCGCCTGGAACTGGTCCGCCTCGCCGAGGCCGACGGCAGCGAGGTCGAGGAGCTCGACAACGCCGTGGACGAGACGCGCGACACCGAGGAGCGGCCCGTGCCGCTCGCGGTCCAGCGGCGCGAGGCGATCCTCGCCGCGCTGCGGGCCGCGGGTGCCCAGCGGGTGCTGGACCTCGGCTGCGGTCAGGGCCAGCTGGTGCAGGCCCTGCTCAAGGACCCGGCGTACACCGAGATCATCGGCATGGACGTGTCCGTACGGGCCCTGAACACGGCGGCCCGGCGGCTGCGCCTGGATCGGCTGGGCGAGCGGCAGAGCTCGCGCGTCACGCTCCTGCAGGGCTCGCTCGCCTACACCGACAAGCGACTGGCCGGCTACGACGCGGCCGTGCTCAGCGAGGTCATCGAGCACCTGGACCTGGAGCGGCTGCCCGCGCTGGAGTACGTGGTGTTCGGCTCGGCCCGCCCCCGCACGGTCCTCGTGACCACCCCGAACGTCGAGTACAACGTCCGCTGGGAGACCCTGCCCGCCGGGCACGTCCGGCACGGCGACCACCGCTTCGAGTGGACCCGCGAGGAGTTCCGCGCCTGGGCCGACGCCGTGGCGGCGCGCCACGGGTACGAGGTCGCGTACGTCCCCGTCGGCGACGACGACCCCGAGGTCGGGCCGCCGACGCAGATGGCCGTCTTCACACAGGCCGACACCACCGCCGACACGACCACGAGCACCGGCACGACCACCACCACCGACACCCCGAAGGAGGGCGAGGCAGCATGACCACCGAGACCCACCGCACCCGCGTACTTCCCGTCACCGACCTGTCCCTCGTCGTCCTGATCGGGGCCACCGGATCGGGCAAGTCCACCTTCGCCCGCAAGCACTTCAAGCCGACCGAGGTCGTCTCCTCCGACTACTGCCGGGGCCTGGTCTGCGACGACGAGAACGACCAGAGCGCGAGCCGCGACGCCTTCGACGTCCTGCACTACATCGCGGGCAAGCGCCTCGCCGCCGGCCGCCTCACCGTCGTCGACGCCACCAGCGTCCAGGCCGACGCCCGCCGTCAGCTGGTCCAGCTCGCCCGCGAGCACGACGTCCTGCCCATCGCCATCGTCCTGGACATGCCCGAACAGGTATGCGCCGACCGCAACGCGGCCCGCCCCGACCGGGCCGGACTGCCCCGCGCCGTCATCCAGCGGCACCGCCGCGACCTGCGGCGCTCGCTGCGCGGCCTGGAGCGCGAGGGCTTCCGCAAGGTCCACGTCCTGCGCACCGTCGAGGAGGCCGAGACCGCCGAGGTGGTCCTGGAGAAGCGGTTCAACGACCTCACCCACCTCACCGGCCCCTTCGACATCGTCGGAGACATCCACGGCTGCGCCTCCGAGCTGGAGACCCTCCTCGCCAAGCTCGGCTACGAGGACGGGGTCCACCCCGAGGGCCGCACGGCCGTCTTCGTCGGCGACCTCGTCGACCGGGGCCCGGACAGCCCGGGCGTGCTGCGCCGCGTCATGGGCATGGTGAAGTCCGGCAACGCCCTGTGCGTGCCCGGCAACCACGAGAACAAGCTCGGCCGTTACCTGAAGGGCTCCAAGGTCCAGCGGACCCACGGCCTCGCCGAGACCATCGAGCAGCTGGAGAAGGAGCCGGAGGAGTTCGTCGAGGAGGTGCGCGCGTTCATCCGCGGTCTCGTCAGCCACTACGTCCTCGACGGCGGCAAGCTGGTGGTCTGCCACGCGGGCCTGCCCGAGAAGTACCACGGCCGCACCTCCGGCCGGGTCCGCTCGCACGCCCTGTACGGGGACACCACCGGCGAGACGGACGAGTTCGGCCTGCCCGTGCGCTACCCGTGGGCCGAGGACTACCGCGGCAAGGCCGTCGTGGTCTACGGCCACACACCGGTCCCCAACACGGCCTGGATCAACAACACCATCTGCCTCGACACCGGCGCCGTCTTCGGCGGGAAGATGACCGCACTGCGCTGGCCCGAGCGCGAACTGGTCGACGTACCGGCCGAGAAGGTCTGGTACGAGCCGACGCGCCCGCTCGCCGCCGAGGCGCCGGGCGGCGCTGCATCGGATTCGTCGCGGGGCGTCCGTCCGCTCGACCTCGCCGACGTCCACGGCCGCCGGGTCGTGGAGACCCGGCACCTGGGCAACGTCAACGTGCGCGAGGAGAACGCGGCGGCGGCCCTGGAGGTCATGAGCCGCTTCGCGGTCGACCCGCGGCTGGTTCCGTACCTGCCGCCGACCATGGCGCCGACGGCGACCTCGCGGGAGGAGGGCTACTTGGAGCACCCCGCCGAGGCCTTCGCCCAGTACCGCAAGGACGGCATCGCCCAGGTCGTGTGCGAGGAGAAGCACATGGGCTCCCGGGCCACCGTCCTGGTCTGCAAGGACGCCGACGCGGCCCGCGAGCGCTTCGGCGTCGACGGGCCGACCGGCTCCGTCTACACCCGCACCGGGCGGCCCTTCTTCAAGGATCCGGAGGTCACCGAGGAGGTCCTCACGCGGCTCCGCTCGGCGGTCACCGACGCCGGGCTCTGGGATGAGCTCGGCACGGACTGGCTGCTGCTCGACGGGGAACTGCTGCCCTGGTCCCTGAAGTCCGGCGGCCTGCTGCGCAACCAGTACGCGGCGGTGGGCGCGGCCTCGGGCGCCGTCTTCCCGGGCGCCATCGCCGCCCTGGAGGCGGCGGCCGCCCGGGGCGTCGACACCGGTGAACTGCTGGAGCGGCAGCGCGGCCGGGCCACCGACGCGGCCGCCTTCACCGACGCGTACCGGCGCTACTGCTGGACCACCGACGGACTGGACGGCGTACGCTTCGCGCCCTTCCAGCTGCTGGCGGCGGCCGGGCGGTCGCTGGCCGCCGTACCCCACGACGAGCAGCTGTTCTGGCTGGACCGGCTCGTCGCCGCGGACGAGGCGGCCGGCACCGGGCTGCTGCGACGCACCGGACGGATCCTGGTGGACACCGCGGACGAGGACTCCGTACGGGCGGGCACCGACTGGTGGCTGGAGCTGACGGCCGCCGGCGGCGAGGGCATGGTCGTCAAGCCGCTCCAGGCCTACGCCCGGGACGGGAAGGGCCGCCTGGTCCAGCCCGGGGTGAAGGTGCGCGGACGCGAGTACCTGCGGATCATCTACGGTCCGGAGTACACCCGTCCGGACCACCTGGAGCGGCTGCGCGAGCGGTTCCTCGGGCACAAGCGCTCGCTCGCCCTGCGCGAGTACGCGCTCGGCCTGGAGGCGCTGGACAGGCTGGCGGACGGGGAGCCGCTGTGGCGGGTCCACGAGGCCGTCTTCGCGGTGCTCGCCCTGGAGTCGGAGCCGGTAGACCCCCGGCTCTGAGGGGACCGGGCCGGGCCGCGTCAGCACGACCCGTAAAGGGGTGGCCCCCGTACGGCCGCCAATTAGGTCGTATGGGGGAACTTTCGCGGTGAACTCCGGGAAATCCACCGGCGGGATCGTTCAACCAGGGCAGCGGAATGTCCGCGATCCTGGAAGGACGGAACGTCACTTATGAAGATGACCGCGCGCGGAAGCATTGCGGCGCTCATGACCTGTATGGCCGCGGCCGGCGCGGCCACCCCGGCCGTGGCGAACTCGGTGCCGGTCGGTGTACCGCTGGACGCCGGGAAGACCACGCTGGGCGTGGACACCCCGCGCGTGGGCACCGGCGTGCCGGTGCCGGTCGTGGGAGCGCCCGAGGCGCCCCGCTTCCACAAGGGGGACATGCTCCCGAGCCCACTGCTCCCGGTGGTCCCGATCGGCACCGGGCTCGGCAGCACCCTCGTCACCTCCCCGGTGCCGAACCTGCTGGGCGAGCCGGAGACGGACGGCGAGGGCTCCGTGGAGGCCCCGGCCACCGATCTGCTCGCCCGGACCCCCGGGCTGGTCGCCGGCGGTCTGCTGAAGATGCCGGACGCCTCCAACTCCGGGATCCCGAACCTGACCGCGCCCGAACTGGGCCTGACCGCCCCGGAACTCACCGGCGCCCCTTCGGCGCTTCTCGGCCTCGGCACCCCCCGCTGAGCGGACGCCACGTCAAAAGGCCGCCCGGTCTGGGAATGTGTACGGCATGGGATTCCATGTCGACTCCGAGACCGGGCGGCTTCGCCGCGTCATCCTCCACCGGCCCGACCTGGAGCTGAAGCGGCTCACACCGAGCAACAAGGACGCGCTCCTCTTCGACGACGTGCTGTGGGTGCGCCGGGCCCGCCAGGAGCACGACGGCTTCGCGGACGTGCTGCGGGACAGGGGCGTGGAGGTCCACCTCTTCGGGGACCTGCTGTGCGAGGCCCTCGAGATCCCGGAGGCGAGACACCTCGTACTGGACCGGGTGTTCGACGAGAAGGAGTACGGGCCGCTCGCCACTGATCACCTGCGGTCGGTCTTCGACGGGCTGTCCTCGGCCGAGCTGGCGGAGGCGCTGGTCGGCGGGATGACCAAGCGGGAGTTCCTGGAGCGGCACGCCGAGCCGGTGTCCGTGCGCTTCCACGCCCTGGACACCGACGGCTTCCTGCTGGGTCCGCTGCCGAACCACCTCTTCACCCGCGACACCTCCGCCTGGATCTACGACGGGGTGTCCATCAACGCGATGCGCTGGCCGGCCCGGCAGCGCGAGACCGTCCACTTCGAGGCGATCTACAAGCACCACCCGCTCTTCACCACCTCCGGCGCCTTCCACTACTGGTCGCAGGGACAGGCGGACTACCCCTCGACCATCGAGGGCGGGGACGTGCTGGTCATCGGCAACGGCGCGGTGCTGATCGGGATGAGCGAGCGCACCACGCCGCAGGCGGTGGAGATGCTGGCGCGGGGCCTGTTCGCCGCCGGCTCGGCCACCACCATCGTGGCGCTGGACATGCCGAAGAGCCGGGCCTTCATGCACCTGGACACGGTGATGACGATGGTCGATGCAGATACGTTCACTCAGTACGCGGGGCTCGGCATGCTCCGCTCCTACACGATCGAGCCGGGCGCCGGGCCGCAGGAGCTGAAGGTGACCGACCACCCGGCGGAGCACATGCACCGGGCCATCGCGGCGGCGCTCGGTCTGGACTCGATCCGGGTGCTGACCGCGACGCAGGACGTGCACTCGGCGGAACGCGAGCAGTGGGACGACGGGTGCAACGTGCTGGCCGTGGAGCCGGGGGTGGTGGTCGCGTACGAGCGGAACGTGACGACCAACACACACCTGCGCAAGCAGGGCATCGAGGTGATCGAGATCCCGGGCAGCGAGCTGGGCCGGGGCCGGGGCGGCCCGCGCTGCATGAGCTGTCCGGTCGAGCGGGACGCGGTCTGAGGCCACCCCCGGGCGGCCGCCGGTCCAGTGGAGGGGGCAGGGGAGGGCGGGAAGAGGGTACTGTATATCAATACGGAGGATCGTATAGACTTCCAGCATCCCCTGTCACCGTGACGCTGGAGCGACCCCATGGCCACCGACCTCGCAGGCCGCAGTTTTCTCAAGGAGCTCGACTTCACGGCCGCCGAGTTCCGCGGCCTGGTCGAGCTCGCCGCCGAACTGAAGGCGGCCAAGAAGGCCGGGGTCGAGCAGCGCCTGCTCCAGGGCAGGAACATCGCGCTGATCTTCGAGAAGACCTCGACGCGGACCCGCTGCGCCTTCGAGGTCGCCGCCGCGGACCAGGGCGCCCACACCACCTACCTCGACCCCGCGGGCTCCCAGATGGGCCACAAGGAGTCCATCCGCGACACCGCGCGGGTGCTCGGCCGGATGTTCGACGGGATCGAGTACCGCGGCGACAGCCAGGAGGCCGTCGAGGAGCTCGCCGTCCACTCCGGCGTGCCCGTCTTCAACGGTCTCACCGACGACTGGCACCCCACCCAGATGCTGGCCGACGTCCTCACCATGACCGAGCACACCGCCAAGCCGCTGGACCGGATCGCCTTCGCCTACCTCGGCGACGCCCGCTTCAACATGGGCAACTCGTACCTGGTGACCGGTGCGCTGCTGGGCATGGACGTACGGATCGTGGCGCCCAGGGCCTACTGGCCGGCCGAGTCCGTGGTGGCCGCGGCGCGGGAGCTCGCGGAGGGGAGCGGCGCCCGGATCACCCTGACCGAGGAGGTCGCCGAGGGGGTCGCGCAGGCGGACTTCGTGGTCACCGACATCTGGGTGTCCATGGGTGAGCCCAAGGAGGTCTGGGACGAGCGGATCGCGGCCCTGTCCCCGTACGCCGTGACCATGGACGTGCTGCGGGCCACCGGGAACCCGGACGTGAAGTTCATGCACTGCCTGCCGGCCTTCCACGACCTGGGTACCAAGGTGGCCCGGGAGATCCACGAGCGGCACGGGCTGGAATCCCTGGAGGTGACCGACGAGGTGTTCGAGTCGGCGCACTCCGTCGTCTTCGACGAGGCCGAGAACCGGCTGCACACCATCAAGGCCGTCCTCGTGGCCACGCTCGGCCGGCCCGGCCGGAGTGACGCATAGTCATACGCCGCGTGGCACTGGCTCGCTGATCCGCCGTTCCACTGTTTCCACCTGCTGGGCCCCGGCCTCGGCAAGCTTGACTGCACCTGCGGCAGGGCTGGGAACCGTCGCCCGCCCGCAGGAGCCGCTCCGCCTGCGCCAGGAACCGCTCACCCAGCCGTGGTTCGGCAGCCGTCGCGCGGATCGGACGGTGACGAAGTCCTGAGCGGGGGACTGCCGTTCAGGCGGTCGCCGGCCGTGCGCCCGGTCATGTGTCCGGTCATGTGCCCGGTCATGTGCATCCCGCGCTGCAGCGCATCCGGCGTCTTGCCGCCGGCGGCGACCCGCGCCCGCAGGAACGCCGCGAGCTCCGCCGCCCCGCAGTCTCCGCCCCGACGGGCGCCCCCGGTTCCCGCCGGCCTTCTTCCGCCCCGTCATGTCACTTCCCTCCCGCGTGCCCCGGGGCCGCCTGCCTCTCCCATGGATGCCTCGGGCGACTTTGCCGCCGATTTCCGCATGGGCAGGACCACCCGCAAGGCGGTCCCCCCCCGAGTCGGCACGTGCGTGGAGGCAACTGGTGACCGAGATTCCTGCCCAGCGAGGCGGACCTCCGCCACGCGAGATTCTTCGCGAGGCATACAGGGCCGCAGAGTCGAGGGCACTCGTCAGCTCTCGCGTCCGCGCCCTCTCGGACGACAGCAAGGTCCAGGTCATGAACGAGGCCCCGTCCGCGCACGTGGAGCCCTCCACCGGCCCGGTGGAGGGCTCCACGCGGAGCCGGGGTGCCCACGGGCACCACGAAGGCCGCCGCGAACACCGACGCGATGTCGCGCTTCTCTGACGGCAGTCACGATCTGGTGATACCGTCGATCGTGTGAGCCCCTTCACCGGTTCCACAGCAGCGACCGAACGGTGGCACCACCTCCGGGTCACCCGGCAGGACGGCGTAGCCACCGTCACCTTCGACCGCCCCGAGAAGCTGAACGCGCTCACCTTCGGCGCCTACGCCGACCTGCGCGATCTGCTCGCCGAACTGTCCCGCGAGCGTTCCGTGCGGGCCCTCGTCCTGGGCGGCGAGGGCCGCGGCTTCTGCTCCGGCGGGGACGTGGACGAGATCATCGGCGCCACCCTCGCCATGGACACCGCCCAGCTCCTCGACTTCAACCGGATGACCGGCCAGGTGGTGCGCGCCATCCGCGAATGCCCCTTTCCGGTGATCGCCGCCATGCACGGGGTGGCCGCCGGGGCCGGCGCCGTCCTCGCCCTCGCCGCCGACTTCCGCATCGCCGACCCCACCGCCCGCTTCGCCTTCCTCTTCACCCGCGTCGGCCTCTCCGGCGGCGACATGGGCGCCGCCTACCTGCTGCCCCGGGTCGTCGGCCTCGGCCACGCCACCCGGCTGCTGATGCTCGGAGAGCCCGTACGCGCCCCCGAAGCCGAGCGGATCGGCCTGCTCAGCGAGCTCACCGAGGAGGGCAAGGCCCACGTACGGGCCGCCGAACTCGCCGCGCACCTGGCCTCGGGGCCCGCCCTCGCCTACGCGCAGACCAAGGCGCTGCTCACCGCCGAACTCGACATGCCGCTGGCCGCGTCGGTGGAGCTGGACGCCGCCACCCAGGCCCTGCTGATGAACGGCCAGGACTACGCGGAGTTCCACGCGGCCTTCACCGGGAAGCGGCCGCCCGCCTGGAAGGGCAGGTAGCCGCGTGTCTCCGGGCGCCATGCGGGTCGCCGTCGTCGGCGGGGGACCGGGCGGGCTGTACGCCGCCGCGCTGCTGGCCCGCCAGGGCCATGCCGTGGAGGTCTGGGAGCGGGGCGCCCCGGACGACACCTTCGGCTTCGGCGTGGTCCTCTCGGACGAGACCCTCGGCGGCATCGAGCGGGCCGACACCGTCGTCTACGCGGCCCTGAGCGCCGAGTTCGTGCGCTGGGACGACGTGGACATCGTGCACCGCGGCCGGATGCTGACCTCCGGCGGCCACGGCTTCGCCGCCATCGGACGGCGCCGGCTGCTGCAGATCCTGCACGAGCGCTGCGCCGGGCTCGGCGTCCGGCTCCGCTTCCGCACCGCGGCCCCGGACGCGCGGGACCTCGCCGCCGCGTACGACCTGGTGGTCGCGGCGGACGGGGTGCACAGCGCGATCCGGGAGGCCGGGGCCGCGCACTACGGGCCGACGCTGACGCCCGGGCGCTGCCGCTACATCTGGCTCGCCGCCGACTTCGCCTTCGAGGCCTTCCGCTTCGAGATCGCCGAGACCGAGCACGGGGTCATGCAACTGCACGCGTACCCCTACTCGGCGGACGCCTCCACGGTGATCGTCGAGATGCGGGAGGAGGTCTGGCGGGCGGCCGGCCTCGACCTGTGCGACGAGGACGAGTCCGCGGCGCGCTGCGCCAAGATCTTCAGCGAGGCCCTGCGCGGACGGCCGCTGCGCGGCAACCGCTCGGCCTGGACGCGGTTCGACACCCTCGTGAACGAGCGTTGGTCACACGGCAACGTGGCCCTGCTCGGCGACGCGGCGCACACCGCCCACTTCTCCATCGGGTCCGGCACCAAGCTGGCCGTCGAGGACGCGCTCGCGCTCGCCGAAGCGGTGGCCGGCGCGGAGGGCGACGTACCGGCCGCCCTCGCCGCGTACGAGGCGGCGCGCCGCCCGGCGGTCGCCAGCACCCAGCGGGCCGCGGCCGCGAGCCGGGCCTGGTTCGAGGAGATCGCCGGATACGTCGACCAGCCCGCCCGGCAGTTCGCCTTCAACCTCCTCACCCGCAGCCGCCGGGTCACGCACGACAACCTGCGGCTGCGCGACGAGCGGTTCGCGCGCGCGGTGGAACGGGACTTCGGCTGCCCGGACGAGCACACCCCGCCGATGTTCACCCCCCTCACCCTGCGCGGCCTGACCCTGCGCAACCGGGTCGTCGTCTCCCCGATGGACATGTACTCGGCCGTGGACGGAGTCCCGGGGGACTTCCACCTCGTGCACCTGGGCGCCCGGGCCCTCGGCGGGGCCGCCCTGGTGATGACGGAGATGGTCTGCATCTGCGCCGAGGGGCGGATCACCCCCGGCTGCGCCGGCCTCTACACCCAGGAGCAGGCGGCGGCCTGGCGGCGGATCGCCGATTTCGTCCACACCTCCGCACCCGGGACCGCGCTCGGCGTCCAGCTCGGGCACGCGGGCCGCAAGGGCTCGACGCGGGTGATGTGGGAGGGCATGGACGACCCCCTCCCGGAGGGCAACTGGCCGCTGGTGGCCGCCTCGGAGCTGCCCTACAGGCCGGGCGTCTCGGCGCTCCCGCGCGCCCTCGGACAGGCGGACCTGGTGGCGCTGCGCTCCGAGTTCGCGGCCGCCGCCGTACGCGCCGCCGACTGCGGCTTCGACCTGCTGGAACTGCACTGCGCCCACGGCTACCTGCTCTCAGGCTTCCTGTCCCCCCTGACCAACCACCGCACGGACGGCTACGGGGGCTCCCTGGAGAACCGGCTGCGCTTCCCGCTGGAGGTCTTCGACGCGGTCCGCGCGGTCTGGCCGGAGGACCGCCCGATGACCGTCCGCCTCTCGGCCACCGAGTGGGCGCCCGGCGGCACCACGCCCGAGGAGGCGGTGCGGATCGCCGCCGCCTTCGCCGCGCACGGCGCCGACGCCATCGACGTCTCGACCGGCCAGGTGGTCGCGGACGAGGCCCCCGAGTACGGACGCTCGTACCAGACCCCGTACGCCGACCGGATCCGCAACGCCCTCGGCGTCCCCGTCATCGCGGTCGGCGCCATCTCCTCCTGGGACGACGTGAACTCCCTGCTGCTGGCCGGCCGCGCCGACCTCTGCGCGCTCGGCCGCCCGCACCTCTACGACCCCCACTGGACCCTGCACGCGGCCGCCGACCAGTCCTACGAAGGCCCGGGCGCCCCCTGGCCGGCCCCGTACCGCGCGGGCAGCCGCAAACCGCCGACGGGGCGCGGCTGAACGCGAACAGGCAGTCCGATCATGGTCGTTGACCCCGGACTACACCGTTGGATAATCTGCCCGCTCAGTATCACTGCAGCACACGGGGGTGGGGCGCGGTGCGAATCCTGTCTTTCAAGCCTGGGCACGACGGAACGACGGCGCTGATCGAGGACGGGCGCCTCGTGTTCTCTCACGAGGCCGAGAAGGGTTCCTTCCCGCGCTACGGTGAGTTATCCCCGTCGGCCGTGCTGGATGCCATGGCGCGGATGGACGGCCCGCCCGACGTCGTGTGCCTGAGTGGGTGGGTCAAGGGCTTCCACTCGAGCGAACCCCCCTTAGGCGCCGGTTACTTCGGATTCGACGACTCCACGACCTTGGTCGGCGAGAGCCGCATGCTGGGACATCGAGTCCGCACCTTCAGTTCCACCCATGAACGCTCGCACCTGCTCAGCGCCTACGGCATGTCCGATGTCGAACACGGCACGCCCTGCTACGCGCTGGTCTGGGAAGGCAACATCGGCTCCTTCTACGAGTTCACACCCGATCTGCGTGTCCGGCGCCTGCGCGCGGTGCTGGAGGATCCGGGCAACAAGTACCAGCACATCTTCGCCCTGGCGGACCCCTCGTCGCCGTCACAGCACGGCGGATTCCGCTTCTCCAACGCCGGCAAGATGATGGCACTGACCGGCTTTGCCCGAAGTACTCCCGTGTCCCGAGCCGAGGGCGAGCTCATCGAGTACATCCTCGACCAGCCGTCCATCCTGCTCACTGCACCCAAGGAGAAACTGGCCTGGTCCCCCTTCCACGACATCGGAGTGGAAAGCCAGGAGTTCAAGGATCTCGCGGCGAAGCACTCGAAAGCGATCTTCGAGCGCTTCCTCGCTGTGGCGGAGCGCGAACTCACCGGCGGTTTACCCCTGTTGATAGCAGGCGGCTGCGGTCTGAACTGCGACTGGAACCGTCAGTGGCGCGATTGCGGCCTCTTCCCGGAGGTCTTCGTGCCGCCTTGCCCCAATGACTCTGGGTCGGCCATCGGTACTGCGATCGATGCCCAGCTTCGATTCACCGGACAGTCAAAGATCACTTGGAACGTGTACAGCGGCCCGGAATTCCTGCACGACCGCACAGGAGAACAGATCCGGGACACGTTCGACGAGCATGCCCTGGACCTGTCGCAAGTGGCTCAACTGCTCGCGTCAGGGCGGGTGCTCGCATGGGTGCAGGGCAACTGCGAGATAGGCCCCCGGGCACTCGGCAACCGCTCGCTGTTGGCTGCTCCCTTCGAACGGCAGATGCGTGACCGGCTCAACCACATCAAGCTCCGGGAGGCGTACCGCCCCATCGCTCCGATCTGCCGGGAAGAGGACATCAGCGAGCACTTCGAGTGGGACGGGCCCAGCCCGTACATGCTGTACTTCCAGAACGTCCGCGATCAGCGTCTGCAAGCTGTCACACATGTGGACGGCACGGCTCGAGCGCAGACCGTCAACGAGGGGCAGAACCCGCGGCTGCACGGGCTGCTGGGCGCCTTCAAGCAGGTGACGGGCGTGGGCGTGCTGTGCAACACCTCTCTGAACCTCCCTGGGCGAGGGTTCATCAACTCGACCAGCGACCTCATCGCACACGTCCTAGACCGGGGAATCGACGGTTTCGTCCTGGAGGACCACCTCTACCTGACGCGACGTGATCCTCTCGCTCTGACGGACAACGAGGAGGGTCCGGCATGACGAAAACCCCCGCCGTTGTGACCCTCGCCGGACCCGGCGAAGGACTTCTCGCGCCGCTGCTCGACGGTACGGCCCTTGCCGTGAGAGTGCCCGGTTTCGTCGCGCCCACGGCAGCGGACCACATGGCCGGGCAGCTCGCCGCCCACCCGAGCCTCTCCGTCTACCGCAATACACCGGAACTCGTGCGTGTAGGCCTGAGCCACTACGAGACCCACGATGCCGACGGCACCACCAACGGCGGGGCACTGCTGGACTACCTGAGCGCAGCAGAGCAGGCGATGGAGGAGATCCGGGTCTGCTGCGCCCCCTACGAGCCACCCCTCGACCGGCTGTGGAAGGCGCTCGACGATGGCTACGGACTCGAACGGGCACAGATCGAGGGCACCCCGATGTTCGCCGGGGTGTGCCGGGTCTTCCCGGAAGGAAGTGAACTGCTCCCGCACAACGACAGCCTGCTCCGGGACGCGCCTGGGCTGCCACTGGGCCGAGAGCTCGACGGCCAGCTGGCAGCGAACATCTACCTCCGCGTCCCTGATCGCGGCGGCGAACTGCAGTTGTGGGACCTGCGGCCGGATGAGGCGCAGCTGGCCGACTGGCGTGCGCCGGAGAGTTCCTACGGTGCGGACCGCCAGCTCGTGCCACCACCTGTATGTGAGTTGCCGGTCGGCACCGGAGACCTGGTGATCGTGGATGCGACCCGCCTCCACGCGGTGTCCCGTCAGGAGCGCGGCACTCGTATCGGACTGTCCTGTTTCCTCGGAGTCCGTCGCGGGCGCCCTCTCGTCTACTGGAGTTGATCATCCTGACGACACGACCCGTTCCCCCGCCACAGGAGTCGGAGCCCCTTCCGCGGCATCTCGGGAGCCGCCTGCGCCGGCTGCGGCTGGGCAGTCGGCTCTCACAATTGGAGCTGGCCACCAGGATGGGATTCCCCGGCCAGATCGTCACGGAAGTCGAAAGGGGAGAACAGGCGCCCACCGAGAGGTACTTGGAACGTCTGGCTCACGCCCTCGAGCTCCCCCCACAGCAGATCTACGAGCTGTGGGAGCAGTACCGGCGGATCCCCACAGGGGCCGGGGGCAGCGGGTCGGCCAACACATCCCCGGACAGGGCGGATTGTCCGTATCGAGGCCTCTATGCCTTCCGGGAGCAGGACGCGGCCGTGTACCACGGCCGCGCCACCGTCGTGTCGCGGCTGACCCGTGCGATCGGTCAGTCCGCTCTGGCCGGTGTGGTAGGTGCCTCGGGAAGCGGGAAGTCCTCACTCGTCCAGGCAGGTCTGATCCCCGTCCTCCGCCGCCAGGAGGAACACTGGGCGGTCGCCACCTTCCGTCCTGGATCCAACCCCTACGAGGCGCTCGCTGGTGGGCTGGTCGAATTGCTCCATCCGGATTCCTCGATGGACCACAACGTCGCTGCGGCGGCGGCGATGTCCCAGAGGATGCGATCGGACGGCATCAGCCAGACGCTGGAGCAGATCGCCCACCGGCTGGACCGACCCCTGCTGCTGTTCGCCGACCAGTTTGAGGAACTGTTCACGCATTGCCGCAGCGAGGAGGCGGTCCGGGAATTTCTCGACCATCTGGCCGATCTCGCCCTGCGACACCCGGGAGCCACCTCCACCGTCAAGTTGGTGCTTACACTGCGCGGTGACTTCTACGGTCAGGCGGTCGCACACCGGCGCTTCTCCGACGTCCTGCAGGACCACGTCGTCAACCTCCCGCCGATGATCCGCTCCGAACTGCGCAGCGCCATTGTGGAGCCGGCCCGGGCGCGACAGCTCGTCCTGGACGACGGGCTGGTCGAGCGGATCCTCGACGATGTGGGGAGTAACCCGGGGAATCTCCCCCTGCTGGAGTTCGCGCTCACCCTGTTGTGGGAGCGCCAGTCCAACGGAAGGCTGACGCACGCCGCCTACGAGATGGCCGGCGAGGTCGCGGGCGCCGTGGCCACCCGAGCAGAGGAGGTCTACGGGGGACTGTCCCCCCAGCAACAGGACACCGCTCGGCAAATCCTCACCCGACTGGTACGAGTGGCCCCGATCGGCGGCGAGGGCGAGGACACTCGACGCCGTACCTCGGTGTCTGAGCTGGCCGACCTCGCCAGGGTCGACGATGTCATGACCGCCCTGACCGCCGCACGACTCCTGGTCTCCGACGCCGACGAACAGGGCCGGCCCACGATCGAGGTCGCCCACGAGGCGGTCATCCGCAATTGGGACAGGTTGAGGACGTGGCTGGACGGTGACCGCCATTTCCTCCTGTGGCAGCAGCGCACGCGTCGGCGCTTCGAAGACTGGCAGGCGGAACAGGAAGATCCGGCCAATGCCCTGCACGGCAGGCTGCTGGTCGAGGCCGAAGGATGGTTGCAGTCACGAGGAGTGGAATCCGTGGCCACGGACCTCCAGGAGTTCGTCCGGGCCAGTGCCGATCTGCGCACCGGCGAGGAGCGCCGGAGGGTCCTCACGGAACTGGAGCGGCTCCTCACCGTGGGGGCGGACGAGCTGCCGGCCTTCATCGCGAGACTGTCGGAGCATCGTGGTGTGGTCGAGGAGCGGATCGGCCAAGTCCTGCGGGGAGAAGCCACCCTGCATTCGGGGTCGCGGGTTGCCCTGAGCGACGGCGAAGCCTTCAGGCTGAGGCTCTTCCTCGCTGTGAGTGATGAGGCGCAGGCCGGTTGGATCGTGCGAAACCTGCACTGCGCCGGACCTCGGGAGCTGGCCGTCGCACGGCTGTTGTTGGCACCGTTCGCGGAGGATCCCGCCCGTCATCTTTGGCGCGCCGTCGGCGGTGAGGCGGGAGGGATGGACGGCCGCCTGCGAGCGGCTGTACTGCTCGGCGACGTGGACGTCAGAGATCCCAGGATGCTTCGCGCGGCCGACGCATTGGTGGCGGAACTGCTGGCGCAGGACCAGCTTCAACTGCAGGCGTGGTTGGACGCACTGGGCAACGCGGCGGAATGCCTTTTGGAACCTCTTGTGGCCACGGCCGTCGATGACGGTGTGCGCGAGACGCTGCGGGAGACCGCCGTCTCCTTGCTGCACCAAGTGGCGGGATCCAGGGGCGAGCTGCTGGCGGAGGTCGCCGTCGGCGGGCCGGAACACGCGTACCCGGAGATCGTGCGTTGGCTGGCGGAGGCTCCCGACCCGGCGGTGCGGGTGGACGCCATGGTCGCCCTGCGCGCCGTGCTCATCACGACTCTGTCCCCGGGCCTGGACGAGACGCAGCGCGTTCGCCTCGGGTGCAGGCGGGCCGCAGCCGCCTGTACCCTGCTCCGATTCTCCGATTCGGACGGGATCCTGGGCCAGCTGGCAACCTCGCCCGACCCGGAGTTCGCGACCCAATTCGCCCACCAGGTGCGGCGACGGGGTGTGTCCGGCCCGCTGCTGGCGGGCATGCTCGCCGAGGCGCCGACCTCAGAGGCGCGGTACCACCTGCTGATGGCACTGGGAAGTCACGGACCCGACGCGTTCGCGGCCTCGGGGGAATTCGGCAGGTTGCGCGACCACGTGCTCCGCCTGCACGTCCACGACGGCGATCCGGGCGTGCACAGCGCGACACGCTGGCTTGACCGGCGCTGGTCGGGCAGCCTGGACACGGCTGGGGCCACGGGTGAGGCGGCGTACGATCCGAGCGGCCGCCGCGGCTGGTTCAGCGGTACGCCGCACGGTACCCGCCTGACCTTCAGCGTGTTCCGGCCCGGAGTCCTGCTCAGCGGGTCCCCGGAGTCGGAGCGGGAGCGCAGTACGTATGAGTCCCCGCAGAGACTCACCGGCATCAGCCGGTCGTTCGCCTTGTGCACGGCCCAGGTCACGCGGGGAGAGTTCGAGGAGTTCATGGCGGACACGGGCCGTGTCGGTCTGCCGGACATCAGCGAATGGAGCGACAAGTCCGTCGAACCGGTGGTCGCGCCCACCTGGTACGAGGCGGCGGACTTCTGTGAATGGCTGACCTCCAAGGTGGGCCTACACGACCGGGGGCCCGGCTACGGCAGGGACCTTGACGACCATCCTGTGCTGGAACCCACCTGGAGCGGTTTCCGGTTGCCCACTGAGGCGGAGTGGGAGTACGCCTGTCGCGCCGGAACCGTGACCGCCTACAGCTTCGGCAGCGACCGGGGTCTCCTTGACGAGTACGGCTGGTCGGCGGACAACTCCGGACTCAAGACACATGAGGCGGGGATCCTCCGGCCGAACCCAGCGGGCTTGTTCGATATTCATGGCCAGTGCTGGGAGTGGTGCTCCGACTGGTACGGGTTGTACGGAGCCGCCCCTGTCGTGGACCCGGGGGGACCATCACTTGGAGACCGGCGGGTTCTGCGTGGTGGCTGCTGGAACTTGGGTGCGCGATACGCCCGTTCCGCCTGCCGCAACGCGCACATCCCTTCGAACAGGAACTACTACATCACCTTCAGGATCGCCCTCACCGTCCCGGAGCCCGAGTCGGTCGGGTGCTCCGGCCCGAACCCTTTGTCCTGGAGCGGTTGATGGCTGGACGTGGGCGTGGCCCTCTTTCCCCGATTGCGATCGGTGGCCTCGTCATGGCAGCCGGTCTGGTCGGCATGGTCGTCGGACACGTGTCGGGCAAAGGCCTTCGATGGGAGGATCTGATCAGGGACGTGGGTACGTCCGTGGGTGCGGAACTCGTGGCTGTCGCCGTGACCGTTCTCATGATCGACCGCCTGGCGGACCGGCGTGAAATGCTCAGACTCCGCCAGCAGCTGGTTCGTGAGGCGAGCAGTGCGGATCACGGCCTCGCACTGCGTGCAGTACTGGAGCTCGATGTTCGCGGCTTCTTGGCGGAGGGGGCCCTCGTTGAGGCCCGGCTCGGTGCGGCGAACCTGCACGACATCGTGCTGGAGGGGCAGGATCTGCACGGGGCCGACCTGGCCGGGGCGAATCTGCACCGGGCCAACCTCTCCCGGTCGAACTTGAGCGGCTGCAATCTGAACGGATGTGACCTTTCCGAGGCGGTGATCGAGATGGCGGATCTCGCCGGGGCGCGCCTTCAGGACACTAGGATCGACCATGCGGACATGGCCCATGTGGTGCTTCGAGAGGCCGACTTGGCAGGGGCGAACCTTGCTCACTCCGACCTTACGGAAGCGGACCTTCGTGGAGCGCTGCTGCGTGGCGCCGACCTGACCGGCTGCGTCCTGGACGGCGTACGTATGAACAGTTCAACGGCATGGGACGAGACGACTCGGTGGCCGGGGGGCTTCTCCCCGCAGGCTGCCCTCGGCATTGGCAACTGAGGACTCAGGAGGAGCACGTGCAGTTCATGCTGATTGGCCGTGATGGGACCGATGAAGGCGCGTTGAGTCGCCGTTTGGCGGTACGTGACGCGCATATCGCCTTGGGCGACAAGCTCGTGGCCGAGGGAAGGATGCTTTTCGGCACGGCTCTCCTCGGGGAGGACGGGAACATGATCGGTTCCATGCTCGTTCTCGACTACCCGTCGAGGGCCGAGCTAGACCAGTGGCTCGCTGTGGAGCCGTACGCAACCTCGGGAGTATGGGAAGAGATCACGATCAGCCCGGTGCGGGTCGGTCCTTCCTTCGTGGGACTTCACAAGTAGTGGCGGATTGCCCCGGCCTCCGGCCGGGGCAATCCGTTCCGGGGCCACTGCTCTCAGGGGAGTTCAGCCGTGATGAGGTAGCGTCCGCGCGTTCCTGGAACACCTGGTGCGACCACCGCGTCACCCCAGCGCCCGTAGTCGGCGTCGGGATCGCCGTACGCTGCGATGCGAACCGTCCAGCCGAATTCGGAGAACAGCGAATGAGGTTCGTCGCTCCCGGATTTCCAGGGGTGGCCCTGTTCCTCCATCCGCGTGCGCCAAGAGGCCATGGCAGAGCTGTCGAGGACGCTCTGGCCCACGTAATCTGCCAGCAGTCGGCTCCCGGACGCAGAGATCTCCGATAGTTGCTGCAGCAGCAGATCGCGCTCCAACGGGTCCAGGAAGTACAGCAGCCCCTCGATCAGCCACGTGGTGGACCGGGCCGGGTCGAAGCGCGCCTCCAGCAACGGAGTGCTCCAGTCCGCCACCAGATCCACGCCCAGTGGGATCCTCTCGCACCGGCTGCGGGCACCGGCACGCTCAAGGATTTCGTCCTTCAGCGTCAGCAGGGCAGGCCGGTCGAGTTCAAAGATCGTCACTCCGGTCGACCAGGGCAGCCGGAAGGCCCGGGTGTCCATGCCCACGGCGAGGAAGACGAACTGGCGCATCCCGTCACGGTCCTGCGCCACCAACTGGTCGTCGAGGTAGCGAGTCCGAACGGCGAGCGCGGGATCCTCCACCCCTGGTTGGACAGCACCTTCGAACCGCTGCATGATTTCGGGACCTTCTGTGCCGGCGAGAAAGCCCGCGAGAGGATCGCAGAAGAGGCGGTCCTCCCGCTCATGTTCACGCGCTCGCATCGACGCGGTCCACAGAGCGGTCTTTGCCAGCGGATCCAGCCGATCCGTCGACTCGGATGCTGCCACGGCCCCACGCTCCCTTCGGAACACCCCGGTCGGGGTGCACGCTATCCGCTGTCAGGAGACCAATACCCCGATTTCAGTGGATCCGGGCCGTTGCGGCACCCACGCGTGTGTTCACACCGGGACGATCTCGGCGCGGTCCTCGACCGGGGTGTAGCCCAGGCGCTGGTAGACACCGTTGCTGGTGGGGTTGGCCAGGTCGGTGAAGAGGAGGACCTCCGAGGCGCCGGCCGCGTATGCCGCCGCGCTCGCCGCGTGGGTGACCCCGGCGGCGTAGCCGCGGCCGCGGAGCGCGGGCGGGGTGTAGACCGGGGCGACGCGGGCGGCCGAGCCGATCGGGCGGGAGAAGGCCGCCAGGGAGACCGGCTCGTCCTCGTGCTCCCACAGTCGGATCCCGCCGTAGGAGATCCGGTCGCGCAGCACGGCCTCGGAGGCCTTGCCGGGAACGCCCGCCTCCGCGATGAAGGCCGTGGTCCACTCCAGCAGCAGCGGGAGGTCCGCCCCGGTGGCGGGCCGGGCCCGCCCGGCCGGGGCGGGATCCGGGGCGACCAGGCCGGCCAGCCGGTACAGGCGGATCTCCTCGGCGATCCGGCTGGGCCGCCCCCAGGCCCCGGCCAGCGCCTCCGCGTCCGGGCGGCGGGCGTTGATCCCGGGGATCCGGGCGAGCAGCGGTTCGCCGGCGAGCGCGTCCCCCAGTGCCCGGACCGCCTCCCCGGGCACCACGCCGAGCAGCATCGGGAACGGCGGGGTGCACAGCAGGCCGCCGGCGACGGCGCCGTCGGCCCCGGTCCACCAGCCGAAGAAGGGGGTGCCGTCGCCGTAGGCGCCGGTCCCGCGCCGCCGCAGCCCGTCGGCCACGGTCAACAGAAGGGTGTTGGAGACGGGCTGCGCGGCCGCGGCCGGGCCCGCCGCGGCCAGATAGGCCGCCAGATCCGTGGTGAAGGTCCAGGTCATGGCCCATCCTGGCGGGACGGGGAGCCGGCGCGCACCCGGATTTCCGTCAGGCCGGCAGCCAACCCGGCCACCACGGCGGCACGTTGTCGAGCCCGCACCGCTCCAGGTTCCCGGGGTATCCGTCCAGCGTCCCCTTCGTGGCGAAGAACAGGAGCACCACCAGCGCGAGCACGAGCAGGGACGGCACGGGGCGCAACGGCAGGGGCAGCTGTCGGCTGAGGAAGGCGATCAGCAGCGCGAGGAACGCGCATCCCGGCACCATCAGCACCAGCAGGAAGGTCATCTCGAACCGTCCGCCCGCCTCCCAGCCGGCGTCGCAGTACGCGCGGGCGCGGGAGGCGAGCGCGATGGCGGAGTACCCGGCCGCGGCTCCGACCAGCGCCGCCGTCACCAGCAGCAGGGCCGTGGCCCGCCGCCCGGGCGGCCTCGCGGGGACCTGGTACCAGGTCTGGGGCCGGTAGGGAGGCTGCGCCGAGGACGGGGACTGCGGCGGGTGCGGAGGAAGATCGGATTGCGTCACGACACCTCGTGACGCGGCCTTCGCCGCCTACGGTTGCGCGAACCCCGCCCCGATGTCCCGCAGCCGCGCGTGGAGTTCGGCGAAGACGGCCGCCGCCCGGTCGCCCGGCCAGCCGGCCGGGAGCAGCTCGCGCGGCAGGCCCGGGTCGGCGTACGGCAGGCGCCGCCAGGAGTCCAGCGCGAACAGGTAGCCGCGGTAGGCCTCCTCCGGCGTGGGCTCCGGGCCCGACTGGAGGGCGCGCAGAGCCGGCTCGTGCAGGTCGAGGAATTCCTCGTGCTGTTTGGCCAGGGCCGCCAGGTCCCACCAGCGGGCCACCGCCTCGGCGCTCGGCGCGAAGCCGAGGTGGGCGCCGCGGAACAGCTCCACGTATGGCGTCAGGTGCAGCCGCTCCAGCGTGTGCGCGGTCTCCTCGGCCAGCCGGGCCGGGGCGATCCACACGCCCGGCGCCACCGCGCCGAAACCGAGCCGGGCCAGCCGGGAACGCAGCAGGTGCCGCTTGTTCCGTTCCTGTTCCGGGACGGAGAACACCGCCACCAGCCACTCGTCCGACAGCTGCGGACTGCCGTAGATCCGGCGGTCGCCGTCGTCCAGCAGCTGCTGCGCCTCCTCGGAGAGCCCGTACGCCGCCGAGCCGTCCGCGGCGCGCTCGGGCAGCAGGAAGCCGCGCCGCTTCAGCCGGGACACCGACGAGCGGACCGACGGGGCGTCCACGCCGACCGCGCCCAGCAGGCGGACCAGCGCGGACACCGGGACCGGGCCCTCGAAGGCCCGCCCGTAGGCTCCGTAGAATGTGACGATCAGGGATCGCGGGGTGTGCTCGACCACGGTTTCACTCTAGGCCGTCGAGCCGGTCGAGCCGGTCGAGCCGGTCGAGCCGGTCGAGCCGGTCGGGCCGGTCCGGCCGGGCGCCGGGATCCCGCAGCCGGAAGCGCTGCAGCTTGCCCGTGGCCGTGCGCGGGAGCGCGGAGAGGAAGACGAAGGAGCGCGGGCACTTGTGCGGGGCCAGCTCCTCCCGCATGAAGGTGCGCAGGGCCTCCTCGGTGAGGACCACACCGTCACGTGCGACGGTGTACGCCACCACGATCTGCCCGCGTCGCTCGTCCGGGCGGCCCACCACCGCCGCCTCCACCACGTCCGGGTGGCGCAGCAGGGCCTCCTCCACCTCCGGGCCCGCGATGTTGTATCCGGCCGAGACGATCATGTCGTCGGCCCGGGCGACGTAGCGGAAGTAGCCCTCCGGATCGCGCACGTAGGTGTCACCGGTCAGGTTCCAGCCGTCCTGTACGTACTCACGCTGCCGGGGGTCCGCCAGGTAGCGGCAGCCCACCGGGCCGCGTACGGCCAGCAGCCCCGGCTCGTTGTCCGCGACCGGCCGGCCGGACCGGTCCACCACCCGGGCCTGCCAGCCCGGCACCACCCGGCCGGTCGTACCGGGCCGGATCTCCTCGTCGGCGGCGGAGATGAAGATGTGCAGGAGCTCGGTCGCCCCGATGCCGTTGATGATCCGCAGGCCGGTGCGCTCGTACCAGGCCTGCCAGGTGGCGGCGGGCAGGTTCTCCCCGGCCGAGACGCAGCGGCGCAGCGCGGACAGGTCGTACATGCCCACGTCGTAGGGGCCCAGGGCGTCCAGCATCGTCCGGTACGCGGTGGGCGCGGTGAACAGCACCGTCACCCGGTGCTCCGCGAGCGCGGGCAGCAGCCGGCGCGGCACCGCCTCCTCCAGCAGCAGCGCGGAAGCGCCCGCCCGCAGCGGGAAGACGACCAGCCCGCCGAGGCCGAAGGTGAACCCGAGCGGCGGGCTGCCCGCGAACACGTCGTCCGGTCGGGGGCGCAGCACGCTGCGGGAAAAGGTGTCTGCGACGGCGAGCAGGTCGCGGTGGAAGTGCATGCAGCCCTTGGGCCGGCCGGTGGTCCCGGAGGTGAAGGCGATCAGGGCGACGTCGTCGGCGGAGGTCGGGGCGGCCGGGAAGGGCCCCTCGTGTCTCTCGGCCAGCCGCAGCAGATCGTCCGGGGCGCCGCCCCCGTACGCGGTGATCCGCAGCCCCGGCACCTCGGCCTTGACCAGGTCGTCCAGCACGTCCGCATGGCACAGGGCGTGCTGGACCCGGGCCATCGCGCACACCGTGGCCAGCTCCTTCGCGCGCTGCTGGGGCAGTACGGTCACCGCCACCGCGCCCGCCTTCATGACCGCCAGCCAGCAGGCGGCGAGCCAGGGGCCGGTGGGTCCGCGCAGCAGCACCCGGTTGCCGGGGACGACGCCGAGGTCGACGGTGAGCACGTGGGCGAGGCGGTCCACGCGCTCGCGCAGCCCGCCGTACGTCCACACCTCACCCGAGCCGCTGCGGAAGGCCGGGCGGTCGGCGCCCGCCGGGCCGAACCGGGCGATGGTGGCGTCGAGCAGCTCCGCCCCGCAGTTCAGGCGGTCGGGGTAGGCCAGTTCGGGCAGATCGAAGACCAGCTCCGGCCAGGTGTCGACGGGTGGCAGATGGTCACGGGCGAAGGTGTCCGTGTGAGCGGAAGGCATGAGGTCCAAGGCGGGTCGCCCCCTGCAGCGGTCCGGAGTGGGGTGGGGCCGGCCGTGCTGTTGCCCTACGAGCGTATCGTGATGGTGACGGCAGTCAACAGGACGCGATAGATGCGGGGACATTCGGATGACCGGATTCGCGCTCGGGGTGGACCAGGAGGAGTGGTGCGGGCAGTTGCGCGCACTGGCGGCCGACCGGCTGAGGCCGCTGGCCGAGAAGGGGGAACCGGGAAGGGTCAACCGGCCGCTGCTGGCCGCGCTGGGTGAGCTGGGCCTGCTGGAGCGGGTGTTCGCCTCGGGCGCGCTGGAACTGTGCCTGCTGCGCGAGTCCCTCGCCTACGGCTGCACGGAGGCCGAGACGGCTCTCGCCCTCCAGGGGCTGGGGGCCTACCCGGTGCTCAAGGCCGGGAGCGAGGCGCAGCGGGAGCGCTGGCTGCCGCAGGTGCGCGCCGGGCGGGCGGTGGCGGCCTTCGCGCTGAGCGAGCCGGGCGCCGGCTCGGACGCGGCGGCGCTGGCGCTCGCGGCCGAGGCCGACCCGGGCGCGCGGGGCGGCTGGCGGCTCGGCGGGGAGAAGTGCTGGATCTCCAACGCCCCGGAAGCGGATTTCTACACGGTGTTCGCCCGGACGGGTGAGGGGCCGGGGGCGAAGGGGGTCTCGGCCTTCCTGGTCCCGGCCGACCGTCCCGGACTCTCCGGCGAAGCGCTGGACATGCTGTCCCCGCACCCGATCGGCTCCCTCACCTTCGACGGGGTCCCGGTCGGCCCGCGGGACCTGCTCGGCGAACCCGGGCGGGGCTTCCGTGTCGCGATGGACACCCTGAACCTCTTCCGGCCGAGCGTCGGCGCCTTCGCGGTGGGCATGGCCCGCGCCGCGCTCGACGCGACGCTCGCGTACACGGCGGGGCGGGCGGCCTTCGGCGGGACGCTGAGCGACCTCCAGGCGGTGGCGCACCGCGTGGCCGAGATGGCCACCCGCACGGAGGCGGCCCGGCTGCTGGTGTACGCGGCGGCCGGGGCCTACGACCGGGGCGCCGCCGACGTTCCGCGCCGGGCGGCCATGGCGAAACTGCTGGCCACGGAGACGGCCCAGTACGTGGTCGACCACGCGGTCCAGCTGCACGGGGCGGTCGCCCTGCGGCGGGGCCACCTGCTGGAGCACCTCTACCGGGAGGTGCGGGCGCCGAGGATCTACGAGGGGGCGAGCGAGGTGCAGCGCACGATCATCGCGAAGGAGCTGTACGGGACGCTGCCCGGGGAGGTGGCGGCCGGATGAGCCCGGACCGGATCAACCCGCCGGAACTGTCGCCGGCGACGGGCTTCTCGCACGCGGTGGCCGCCACCGGCTCCCGGCTCGTCTTCCTGGCCGGCCAGACCGCCCTGGACGGCTCGGGCAAGGTGGTGGGGGAGACCCTGCCGGAGCAGTTCGAGGTAGCCCTGACCAACCTCCTGGCCGCCCTCGCGGCGGCGGGCGGCGCCGCGAGGGACCTGGCCAGGGTGACGGTGTACGCCGTGGACGTGGCGTCGTACCGCGCGTGCTCGGCCGAACTGGGCCGGATCTGGCACCGGCTGGCGGGCCGCGACTACCCGGCGATGGCCGTCATCGGCGTGGTCCGCCTCTGGGACGAGCAGGCCCAGGTCGAACTCGACGGGGTCGCGGTCCTGCCGTGACCGCCGAAGGGGAGCGGGGCCCGTGCCGCTCAGCCCCGCGCACGGGTCTGGCGGTACTCCCGCGTCGTGACGCCGCCGACGCCCCAGTCCTCCAGGTCGACCTCGTCGATGAGGACGAAGGTGGTGGCCGGGTCCTTGTCGAGGACCCTGACCAGCAGGTCGGTCACGCCGGCGATGATCTCGGCCTTCTGGGCGGCGGTGGCGCCCTCACGGGTGATCTTGACGTTGACGTACGGCATGGCGGTGGATGTCCTTCCGGTGAGAGGGGAGTGCGCGGGCGGGCAGGCGGGGTTCAGGCGGCGCGGCCGGTCACGTGACCGCCGTCCACGCGCAGGGCGTGGCCGGTGACGAACGTGGCGCCCGCGAGGTAGAGCACGGCGTCGGCGACCTCGGGGGCCTCGCCGACCCGGTTCAGCAGGGCGAGTCCGCCGAAGGAGTCCACGTCGGAGCCCGCGTGCAGCGGAGTGCGGATGATGCCGGGTGACACGAGGTTGACGCGGATCCCGTCGGCGGCGAGCTCGGCGGCCAGGCTGGTCGTCAGCGCGTGCACCCCGGCCTTGCTGACCACGGGCGCGGAGGCAGGGAAGCCGGCCAGCGCGTGGTCCACCAGGACGGTGCCGATGTTGACGATGCTGCCGCCGCGGCCCTGGGCGCGCAGCGCCCGCACCACGGCCTGGGTGGTGAGGTAGGTCCCCTTGAGGTTGCCCGTCAGGAATCCGTCGAGCTCGGCCTCGGTGACCTCGGTGAAGGGCTTGGAGGCGAAGGTGCCCGCGTTGTTCACCAGGACGTCGATCCCGCCGAACCGGTCGAGCGCGGTGTGGACGAGCGCCTCGCCGGTCTCCGGTTCGGCGATGGCGCCCGCGACCCAGGCGGTGCGCTCCGGGTGCCCGAGACCGGCGGCCGCCTTGGCGAGGCGGTCGGAGTCCCGGCCGTTGAGGACGACGTTGGCGCCACTCGCCAGGAAGGCGCGGGCGATGTCCAGCCCGATGCCGCTGGAGGAGCCGGTGACGAGAGCCGTGATGGCGTTCGTGTTCGTGTTCGTGTTCGTGTTGGCGTTGGCGTTGGCGGTCATGGTGTGTGCCTTCCGGGGCGAGGGTCCGTCCTGCTGACACCGGAAACCTACGAACCATCAACCCATAACACCACGACGAAAATTGAAGCGTGCCATAATCCCGCGTTATGGATGTGGATCTGCGCGACCTGGAGCTCCTGGACGCCACCGCCGAGACCGGCTCGCTGACCGCGGCCGCCGAGAAGCTCTACGTGAGCCAGCCGGCCCTCAGCCAGCGGCTCACCCGCCTGGAGGCCCGCCTGGGCGCGCCCCTCTTCGACCGCAAGGGCCGCCGCCTGGTCCCCACCGCCGCCGGCCGCCGGATGCTCGTGGCGGCCCGCCAGGTCCTCGGTGAACTGGCCTCGGCCTCCCGGGACCTGAGGGAGATCCGCGACGGGCGCGACCGGCGGGTCCGCTTCACCGCGCAGTGCAGCACGACCTTCCCCTGGCTGCCGCCCGTGCTGCGCGCCTTCCGCAAGCGCGAGCCGGACATCGACGTACGCCTGGAGACCGTCCCCGACGACGCGCCGATCCCGGCGCTGCTCGCCGACCTCGTCGACGTCGCGCTGGTCACCAAGCCGGATCTGCAGATGGACCGGGTGTCCCTGACCAAGCTGTTCGACGACGAGATGATGGCCGTGGTGCCGGCTGGACACCCGTGGGCCGCGCGGGCGCACCTGACCGCCCGTGACTTCGACGGAGTCGACCTGGTCCTCTACGACGGCTACGACCAGAGCCGCATCCCCTCGATGCCGCTCCCGATCCCGCCGGGGTCCCGGCCCGGCCGGATCACCACCATGCCGGTGGTCACCGAACTGGTGGTCGAGATGGTCGCGGGCGGCCAGGGCGTGACGGTCCTGCCCAACTGGGTGGCCGCCCCGTACGTCGCCTCGCACGGCCTCGCCCTCGTGCGGATCGGCGCGCAGCCGCTGACCCGCACCTGGTTCTGCGCCACTCGGACCGGGCCGCGCCCGCCCCATCTGGAGGCCTTCGTCGAGGAAGTCACGGCCTGCCTGACGGCCCCCCGGGCTGCGCTCCCGGGCGGCGGCGCCTGAGGGGCCTCGGGCGACGGGCTCCGGGACGGGTCCGTCCGAGATGCGGCACGCCGGGGTCTGGTGCGGACTCGGAGTGCCGATCGACCACCCGCGGTCCGGGTTCGCACCGTCCAGTGGAGGAACGCGCCGTTCCCACCCCGAGGCCGTCCTGGACCTCATCCGGACGGCCGCCCGCTCGGTCTGACAGCCGCCCGCTCCGTCTGACCGCCGCCCGCGACCGGGCCCGCCCGTCGTACCCGCCACGGTGAGGGGCGGGTACGCGGCGCCGCCCGGCCGGCAGGCCGCCTCCTAGCCCTCCAGCAGGCGGCCCATCCACTCCTCGATCCCGGCGACCGTGCGCGGCAGCGCGCCCGACATCAGGCGGGCGCCGTCCGCCGTGATGACCAGGTCGTCCTCGATGCGGACCCCGATGCCCCGCAGCTCCGCGGGGAGGGTCTCGTCGTCGGGCTGGAGGTACAGGCCCGGCTCCACCGTGAGGACCTGGCCCTCCTCCAGGACGCCGTCCAGGTAGGTCTCCGCCCGCGCCTTCGCGCAGTCGTGCACGTCCAGCCCCAGCATGTGCCCGCTGCTGCACAGTGTGTACCGCCGGTGCAGGTCGCCCTCCGCGTCCTTCAGGACGCCCCACTCCGCCAGGCCCTCCGCGATCACCCGCATCCCGGCCCGGTGGAAGTCCCCGAAGCTCGCGCCCGGGCGCAGCGCCGCCATGCCCGCTTCCTGGGCGGCCAGGACCAGCTCGTAGACCTGCCGCTGGACGGGGGAGAAGCGGCCCGACAGTGGGAGGGTGCGGGTGATGTCCGCCGTGTAGAGGGTGTCCGTCTCCACGCCCGCGTCCAGCAGGAGCAGTTCGTCCCCGTTCAGCCGGCCGTCGTTGCGGATCCAGTGCAGCGTGCAGGCGTGGGCGCCCGAGGCGGCGATGGTCTCGTACCCGGTGCCGTTGCCCTCGGCCCGCGCGCGCAGGCCGAAGACCCCCTCGATCCACCGCTCCCCGCGCGGATGGGCCAGCGCGCGCGGCAGGGCCCGTACGACGTCCTCGAAGCCCGCCGTCGTGTGGTCGACGGCCAGCTGCAGCTGCTCGACCTCCCACGCGTCCTTCACCAGGCGCAACTCCGAGAGCACGGAGGCCAGTTCCGCATCGGAGGCCGCGTTGCGGCCCGCCGGTGACCCCAGCTCGTCCAGGTGCGCGCAGCGGATGCCGGTGAGGCGCTGCGCCTCCGCCAGGTCCGGCCGGCGGCCCACCCAGAACTCCCCGTACCGGCGGTCCCGGAAGAACTCCTCGTTCCCGTCCGCCCGCGGCGAGCGCGGCCGCAGGTAGAGCACCGCCTCGTGCGCGTGCGGGCCAGAGGGCTCCAGGACCAGGACGTGACCGGCCTGGTCCTCGCCCGTGAGGCCCGTCAGCCAGGCGTACGCGCTGTGCGGGCGGAAGCGGTGGTCGCAGTCGTTGGAGCGGACCTTCAGTTCGCCGGCGGGGACGATCAGCCGCTCGCCGGGGAAGCGGGCCGAGAGCCGTGCCCGGCGGGCCGGGGTGACGGCGTGGGCCGGGACGCGTGCGGAGTCGGGGAGCGGGGAAGCGGCCCAGTCGCCCGCCATGAAGCGGGACAACTCCGGTGATACCGGGCGGTCGTGACTGCCCGTGTTGAGGAGGGCGGGGGTCTTGGTCACGAGGCTCCTTCAAGAAAGATGCGAACTGATGGGCGCACAGGTCTTGTCAGTGCAATTTCACATTACTATGTTACAGCTCACACCGCGGCACGTTAACCCCCGTCAAACGCCGTGTGACCCAGGGCAGTTGGCCCAGAACAGACGAACTCAGGGCAGTTCACGCACCACCCCCCACCTCACCCTCTCCAAACAGGAGTTCTCGGTGTTCCAGCACAGAGCAGTGCGCTCTTCCCTCCTCGCCTCCGCCGTGGCCGTGACCCTCCTCGCCACCGCGGGCCAGGCCACCACGCAGGCCGCCGCGCCGCAGGCCCCTGCCCCGGCCGCCTTCGCCGGCGCCCAGGCCGCGCCCGCCCCCGGCCCCACGGGGAACCCGTTCGACGAGGTCGACCGCCTCGCCAACGCGAAGGACAACACCCCCGCACCCGCTCCGGCCCCGGGCGGGCAGGCCATCAGCGGCCAGGTCCCGGGCGCGGCGACGGCCGCCTCCGCGCCCGCCGACGACCTGCAGAAGCGCGGCAGGACGGCCAAGGCGGCCCCCACCGCCAAGAGCGTCGCCGCCGGCGTCCCGTGCACCCTCGACGGGATCGCGAACCTCACCCCGGAGCAGTTCGCCGACTTCCTCGGCGACTCGGCCGTCCTCGCCGACGGCTGCCTGCGCGGCCTCATCTGGACCTGGGACGCCCGCCTGGCCCCGGTGATGTCGGACGCGCACGTCCAGGCCGTCTCCCGCCGGATATCCGCCCTGGCCGCCGCCCACGACGGCCGCAACTCCTCCCACCTGGAGGAGATGTTCACCTACCTGCACGCGGTCGCCTACCACGACTACTCGCGCTCCGAGATCGACGTCACCGACGCCCCGACCGTCGACGCCATGCGCCGGGCCATCGCGGACTTCGGCAACGCCGCACGCACCTTCGACGTGACGCCCTCCAACGCCCGCACCCTGCGCGAGGCCCTCTACGCGGCCAGCGCGCCCGGCCTGCGCCAGCACCAGCTCGGCCTCATCAAGAAGGTCCTGGCCACCATGGACCCGGCCCACCCGGCCACCCACACCGACGCGACCTGGGCGGGTGCGACGCTCGCCGCCCTCTCCGTCAGCTACCTCGGCGTCTACCCCGGCAACAAGGACACCGCCTTCCACTCCGCCGTGGCGGGCGACGCCTCCTACCGCGCCGCCTTCAAGGCCTTCTCGACGTACACGCACCTCAAGGGCACGGCCAACGCCTGGGTGGCGCGCGACGCGCTCAGCGAGTACGCCCGCTTCGGGCAGGTCGACGGTCTCCGGGACCAGGTCGTCGCCGACCTCGGCGCGCTGCTGGGGCCCGTCAAGGCCGGCTTCGGCGACGGCAGCGAGCAGTGGGCCAAGCTCGTCTCCTGGCTCAACTTCTACGAGGCCTGCAAGCCGTACGGGGTGTGCAAGGAGGACATCGAGAAGCAGCTCTTCCCCTACACCTACTCCTACGACAACGGCGCCATCAAGGTCCGCACCGCCCTGGACCGGGCCACCGTCGACCAGCTGTACTACGCGAGCAAGCAGGTCAAGGCCCAGTACCACCGCGTGCTCGGCACCGAGCAGCCGCTCGCGGGCGACCCCAACACCACGCTGAACATCGTGCTCTACGCCTCCCGCGCCGACTACGTGAACTACCACCCGATCCTGACCGGGTACGACACCAACAACGGCGGCATCTACATCGAGAACGGCGCCACCTTCTACACCTACCAGCGCCGCGTCCCGCAGGACTCCTCCCTCACCCTCGAGGAGCTCTTCCGCCACGAGTACACGCACTACCTCAACGGCCGCTTCGCCGTCCCCGGCTTCTTCGGCGAGGGCCCCTGGTACGAGGGCGACCGCACGACCGCCATGGACGAGGGCACGGCCGAGTTCTTCGACGGCGCCACCCGCGACAACGGCATCGCCGTCCGCAAGTCCCTCGTCAAGAGCATCATCAGCGACACCTCCGGCGGCGGTCCGCGGATGAGCGTCGAGCAGCTGCTGAACGCCACCTACGACGGCGACGGCTTCCGCTTCTACAGCTACGCCGGCACCTTCTTCGAGTTCCTGTGGACCGAGAAGCCCACGCTGCTGCGCGAGATGTACACGCACCTGCGGGCGAACGACGTGGCGGCCTACGACGCCTGGCGCCACCGGATGGGAGCGGACGCCTACCTCCAGCGCGACTACGACCGCTTCCTGGACGCGCAGATCGCCAAGGTCGACCAGCTCTTCGTGCCGAACACCACCTTCACCCCGAACGGCCAGCTGCGCGATTCCGCGCTCGCGTCGGTGAAGTCGACCTTCGCGACGGCCACGTACAACACGCCGGACTGCGTGGAGAACGGCGAGCCCGGCAAGCGCCGCTTCACCTGTACCGGACGGATCACCGCGAACCTGAAGAACTGGCGCAGCGACGACCAGAACTTCAAGGACGTGTCGGAGACGGTCGACTACTTCATTCTCGACCGCGCGGGCGCGGCCTCGAACAACCTCGCCGACATGAACTGCTCCTTCGGTCCGCTGGAGATCTGGAGCAACAAGGTCGCGGGCACGTCGAGTTACAGCTGTGAGGGCCCCCTCCGCGGCTGACGGACACCGGACCGGTCCTGCGCCTGAGGAGGGTGCGGGACCGGTCTGGGCAGGCACTAAAGAATGTGACATATTACTGTCGTGCTCAAGAGACACTCCCTGGACGCCGTGATCATCGGCGCCGGCGTCGTCGGGGCGGCCTGCGCGTACTACGCGACCCGCGCCGGACTCTCCGTGGCCGTGGTCGACCGCGGCCCCGTCGCGGGCGGCACGACCGGCGCCGGCGAAGGCAACCTGCTCGTCTCCGACAAGGAGGCGGGACCGGAGCTCGACCTCGCCCTCCTCTCCACCCGGCTCTGGACCGAACTCGCCGCGGTCCTCCCGCGCGAGATCGAGTACGAGCCCAAGGGCGGGCTCGTCGTCGCCCCGGACGACACCACCGTGCAGGCCCTGCGGAGCTTCGCCGAGGGCCAGCGCAAGGCCGGGGTCCACGCGGTCGAGGTGCCCGCGGACGCCCTGCACGAACTGGAGCCGCACCTGGCCCCGGGCCTGGCGGGCGGGTTCCACTACCCGCAGGACGCCCAGGTCCAGCCGGCCCAGGCGGCGGCGCGGCTGCTGGCCGCGTCCGGAGCCGAGGTGTACCTCGGCGAGGAGGTGACGGGCGTACTGCTGGACCGGGGTGCCGTACGAGGGGTCAGCACCCCGCGCCGGGAACTCCTGGCCCCGGCCGTGGTGAACGCGGCCGGGACCTGGGGCGGCCACATCACCTCGCTGGCCGGGGTCGCCCTGCCCGTCCTCCCGCGCCGCGGCTTCGTGCTGGTGACCGAGCCGCTCCCGCGGGTGGTCCGGCACAAGGTCTACGCCGCCGACTACATCGCGGACGTCGCCAGCGGCTCGGCCGCCCTGCAGTCCTCGGCCGTGGTCGAGGGCACCCCGTCCGGCCCGGTCCTCATCGGCGCCACCCGGGAGCGGGTCGGCTTCGACCGCTCCCTCTCGACGGAGGCCCTGCGCCGCCTGGCCGCGCAGGCGGCGGCGCTCTTCCCGGTGCTGGCAGACGTCCGGGTCCTGCGGACCTACCACGGCTTCCGCCCCTACCTCCCGGACCACCTCCCGGCCATCGGCCACGACGCCCGCCGCCCCGGGCTGCTGCACGCCTGCGGCCACGAGGGCGCGGGCATCGGCCTGGCCCCCGCCACCGGCCTGCTGATCGCCGCCGCCCTGACGGGGGCCGAACCGCCGCTGCCCGCACACCCGTTCCGCCCGGACCGCTTCGGCGCGGACGCGGGCCCTGCCGACACCCCCGCCGACACCCCTGAGGAGCCCTCCTGATGCGCAGCGCCCGCTCCTTGGTCGGCGGCACCCCGGAGGCCGCGCACGAGATCACCTTCGACGGCCGGGAACTGCCCGCCCTGCCCGGCCAGAGCATCGCCGCCGTGCTCTGGGGCGCCGGGATCCTGGCCTGGCGGACCACCCGCGAGGGCGGCGCCCCGCGCGGCGCGTTCTGCGGGATCGGCAGCTGCTACGACTGCCTCGTCACCGTCAACGGCCGCCCGAACCAGCGCGCCTGCCTGGTCCCGGCCCGGCCGGGGGACACCGTCACCACCCAGGAGGGAACCGGCCATGCCGACCTCACCGTCTGAACCCGCCGGCCGCGCGGGCCGCACGGACCCCGAAGGCCTGCCGACCCCTGCCCCCGCGCCGACGCCGGTGCCTGCCGCCAGGCCGACGCCGCTGCCTGCTGCCGTGCCGGCGTCCGCTGCCGTGCCGGCGCCGGTGCTTGCTGCCGTGCCGGCGTCGGCCGCTGCGTCCGTCCCGGCGCGTGCCGCGGTGTTCGTGCCGGTGCCTGCTGCCGTGCCGGCGTCCGCTGCTGCGTCCGTCCCGGCGCCTGCCGCGGTGTCCGTGTCGGTGCCTGCTGCCGCGCCTGTGTCGCTTCCTGCCGCCGTGCCGGCGTCGGCCGCTGCGTCCGTCCCGGCGCGTGCCGCGGTGTTCGTGTCGGTGCCTGCTGCCGTGCCGGCGTCCGCTGCCGCGCCCGTGTCGGTGCCTGCTGCCGTGCCGGCGTCCGCTGCCGCGCCCGTGTCGGTGCCTGCTGCCGTGCCGGCGTCCGCTGCCGCGCCCGTGTCGGTGCCTGCTGCCGTGCCGGCGTCCGCTGCCGCGCCCGTGTCGGTGCCTGCTGCCGTGCCGGCGTCGGCCGCTGCGCCCGTGCCGGCCCCTGCCGCCGTGCCGGCGCCCGCCGCGGTGGTCGTTTCCGGGAGCGCGCCGGCCCGGGCCGATCTCGCGATCGTCGGCGCCGGCCCGGCCGGGCCCGCCGTGAGTGCCGCCGCCTCCGACAGCCCTGCCGTTGCTCCTGCCGTGCGGCCGTCCGGTCCCGCCGGGAGTCCGGCTGCCGGCGCCGACGCGAGCCTCGCCGTCGCTTGCGCCGCCGCTCCTGCCGTGAGTGCCGGCGCCCCCGCTTTCGACCTCGCCGTCGTCGGGGCCGGCCCGGCCGGGCTGGCTGCGGCCGTCACGGCTGCCGGGCTCGGGCTGCGGGTCGTCCTGCTCGACGCGGGCGAGCGCCCCGGCGGGCAGTACTACCGCCACCCCGCCCCGGGCCTGGGTGCGGCCCGCCCGGAGGCCCTGCACCACGGCTGGGCCGAGTTCGCGACCCGCGAAGCCGCCCTGCGCGCGCACGAGTCGGCGGGCCGGATCACGTACCTCCCGCTGCACCACGTGTGGACGGTCGTCCCGAGCGGGGCGGCGGGTTCCGGACCTGCCGCGCGCGCCCGCACGGCCGTCGCCGCGCCCGCCACGGAGTGGACCCTGCACGCCGTGGCCGGGCCCGAGGAGGCGGCGGCCTCGGTCCACGCCTCGGCCGTCCTCATCGCCACGGGCGCCTACGAACGGCAACTGCCCTTCCCCGGCTGGACCCTGCCCGGGGTGGTCGGGGCCGGCGGGGCGCAGGCCATGCTCAAGGCCGGGCTGGTCCTGCCGGGCAAGCGGGTGGTCGTCGCCGGGAGCGGGCCGCTGCTGCTCGCCGTGGCCGGGTCCCTCGCCGCCGCCGGAGCCGCCGTGCCCGCCGTGGTGGAGGCCGCCGCCTACACCGCGTACGCCGGCCGGGTGCCCGCCCTGCTGCGCAACCCCGGCAAGCTCGTCGAGGCCGCGGGCTACGGCGGGGCGCTGGCCCGCCACCACGTGCGGCTGCTCACCCGGCACGCCGTCACCGAGGCCCACGGCACCGACCGGGTCGAGGCCGTCACCGTGGCCCGGCTCGACCGGGACTGGCGTCCGCTGCCCGGTACCGCCCGCCGGATCCCCTGCGACGCCCTCGCCGTCGGCCACGGGCTCGTGCCCCAGCTCGAACTCGCCACCGGCTTCGGCTGCGCCACCCTGCGCAGCCCCGACGGCACCGTCGCCCTCGTCCTCGACGAGGAACAGCGGACCTCCGTCCCCGGCATCTGGTCGGCGGGCGAGACCGGCGGCATCGGCGGAGCCCAACTGGCCATGACCGAGGGCGAACTGGCCGCCCACTCCGTCGCGGGCGTGCCGTGCGGCCCCCGGCCGACCCGCCGCCGCGCGCGGTTGCGCGCCTTCGCCGACGCGATGGCCGCCGCCCACCGCCCGGGCGAGGGCTGGACCGGCTGGCTGCGCGACGACGCCGTCGTGTGCCGCTGTGAGGAGGTCCCGGCCGGCCGCGTCCGGGAGGCGGTCGAGGACCTCGGCGCGCGCGACGCCCGTACCGTCAAGCTCCTGACCCGGGCCGGCATGGGCTGGTGCCAGGGCCGGATGTGCGGCCCCGCCGTCGCCGCCCTCGCCGGCGAGGAGCAGTCGGCCGACCGGCGACCGCTGTCCTGCCCGGTCCCGCTGCGCCGGCTTGCCGAACTTCCGCCCGCGGACCGCTGATCGGGGCGTCCCGGCCCTTGTGGCCGTCCCGCACCCACTAGTAAAATGTCACACACCACTCTAGGGAGCCCTCTCATGACCCACGCGCACACCCCCGCGCCCCGCACCCGCACCCGACCCTGGCACGGCATCATGGTCGCCACCGCGCTCCCGCTGCGCGAGGACCTCGGCGTCGACTACGACGCCTACGCCGAACACGTGGCCTGGCTGATCGCCAACGGCTGCGACGGCGTGGTCCCCAACGGCTCCCTCGGGGAGTACCAGACCCTCACCGACGAGGAGCGCGCACGGGTCGTGCGCACCGCCGTCGAGGCCGCCGGAGACGGTGCCCGCGTCATGCCCGGAGTCGCCGCCTACGGCAGCGCCGAGGCCCGCCGCTGGGCCGAACAGGCCGCCGAGGCCGGCGCCGGCTCCGTACTCCTCCTGCCGCCCAACGCCTTCCGGGCCGACGAGGAGACCGTACGCGCCCACTACGCCGAGGTCGCCCGCGCCGGGCTGCCCGTGGTCGCGTACAACAACCCCATCGACACCAAGGTGGACCTGGTCCCCTCCCTGCTCGCCCGGCTGCACGCCGACGGCTCCATCGTCGCCGTCAAGGAGTTCAGCGGGGACGTGCGCCGCGCCTACGAGATCGCCGAGCTCGCCCCCGGTCTCGACCTGCTCATCGGCGCCGACGACGTCCTGCTCGAACTGGCCCTCGCGGGCGCCGTCGGCTGGATCGCCGGCTACCCCAACGCCCTGCCCCAGTCCTGCGCCACCCTCTACCGGGCCGCCGTCGCGGGGGACCTCGCCACCGCCCTGCCGCTCTACAAGTCCCTGCACTCCCTGCTGCGCTGGGACTCCAAGACCGAGTTCGTCCAGGCCATCAAGCTCTCCATGGACCTGGCCGGCCGCCCCGGCGGCGCCACCCGCCCGCCGCGCTTCCCGCTCACCGGCGAGACCGAGGCCGCCGTCCGCGCCGCCACCGAGAAGGCCCTCGCCGAGGGCCTCAACTAACCAGCTGGAGGGGACGCCTGATGCGTACGCGCCACGTTTACCACGCGGTGGACTCGCACACCGAGGGGATGCCGACCCGGGTGATCACCGGGGGAGTCGGGGTGATCCCCGGCGCCACCATGGCCGAGAAGCGGCTCCACTTCATCGAGCACACGGACCACGTCCGCACCCTGCTCATGTACGAGCCGCGCGGCCACTCCGCGATGAGCGGCGCCATCCTGCAGCCCCCCACCCGCCCCGACGCCGACTACGGCGTCCTCTACATCGAGGTGTCGGGCCTGCTCCCCATGTGCGGGCACGGCACCATCGGTGTCGCCACCGTCCTCGTCGAGACCGGCATGGTGCCGGTCGTCGAGCCGGTCACCACCGTCCGGCTCGACACCCCCGCCGGACTGGTGAGCGTCGACGTCCGCGTCGAGGACGGTGCGGCCACCGCCGTCACCCTCACCAACGTCCCCTCCTTCAGCGTCGGCCTCGACCTCAAGGCCGAGGTCCCCGGGTACGGCACGGTCACCTACGACATCGCCTACGGCGGCAACTTCTACGCCTTCGTCGAACTCGACGCCCTCGGTCTCCCCTTCGACCGCACACGCAAGGGCGACCTGCTCGCCGCCGGACTCGCGGTCATGGACGCGATCAACGCGGGCGACGACCGGCCCGTCCACCCCGAGAACCCCTCCATCGCCGGGGTCAAGCACGTCTACCTCGCCGCCCCCGGCTCCGACGCCCGCCGCTCCCGGCACGCCATGGCCATCCACCCCGGCTGGTTCGACCGCTCGCCCTGCGGTACGGGCACCAGCGCGCGGATGGCCCAGCTGCACGCCCGCGGACTCCTGGAGCTCGACACGGACTTCGTCAACGAGTCCTTCATCGGCACCGAGTTCACGGGCCGGCTGATCGCGCAGACCACCGTCGGCGGACTCCCGGCCGTGGTGCCCACGGTCACGGGCCGGGCCTGGATCACCGGCACCGCCCAGTACTTCCTCGACCCGACCGACCCCTTCCCCGGAGGCTTCAACACCGTTGCGTTAGGGATCTTGAGTCGTTGGCAACCCCCGCATGAGTAGCAGGAACGGGACTCCTGGTAGATCAACTTGTGCTGAAGCAAGGTGATCGTCGAGTCCAGGAGTCCCGTTGCGGGAGAAGTCTGTCATCACGCGCACGATCGAGGTCGCTGGGGGTGTGTTCGCGCCGGGGCAGCTGGGTGAGCTGACGCAGACGGTGGACTTCGAACTGGTGGACGCGGTGCTTGAGGAGACCGGCACGGTCGAGCGGCGACTGCGGCTGCTGCCCTCGCGGGTGGTGGTGTACTTCGTCCTCGCGCTCGCACTGTTCGAGAACTGCTCCTACCGGGCGGTGTGGGGCAAACTGACCGCCTCGCTGACGAGTCTGGCCCTGGCCGTCCCGGCGGCTTCCTCGCTGTCGCGGGCGAGGCGGCGGATAGGGGCCGCCCCGCTACGGCGGCTGTTCGAGATCCTGGCCGGGCCCCTCGCTGTCCGCGGGCAGTCGGGCACGTTCTGGCGGGGCCTGCGGTGCGTGGCCGTCGACGGCACTCTCCTCCATGTCCCGGACGAGAAGACGCTCACCTGGAAGTACCCGAAACGGGCCGGTGACACGCTGGAGTTCGGCTACCCGCTGCTGCGGCTCGTCGTCCTGGTCGAGTGTGGCACCCGCGCCCTGCTCGCCGCCACCTTCGGACCCGAGAGTGACGGTGAACTCACCTACGCGAACCGCCTGTTGGGCGCTCTTGACGACACGATGCTCCTGCTGGCCGACGCCGGCTTCGATGCGGTGGAATTCCTCCGTGACATCCAGGGCAGCGGGGCACGATTCCTGATCCGCTCTTCCGCCCGACGCATCCCCACCCCCGCCGAGCACCTGGCCGACGGCTCCTACCTGGCCCGGATCGGCTACGGCGTCATTCCCGTCCTGATCACCGTCCGCGTCATCGAGGCCCACCTCACAGTCCGCCTGGACGACGGCACTGTCCGCCACGAGCAGTGGCGCCTGCTCACCAGCCTCCTCGACCCCGTCCGCTACCCCGCCGATGAAGTGGCCGAGCTCTATCACCGCAGGTGGCAGGTGGAAACCACCTACTTCTCGATCAAGGCGACCATCCTGGAGGGCCGCGTCCTGCGCTCGCGCACCCAGCCCGGCCTCGACCAGGAGGTCTACGCCCTGCTCACGACCTACCAGGCCCTCCTCCGCGCCGCCGCCGACGGCATCGAGACCCGCCCCGACCTCACCATGAGCCGGATCAGCTTCACCGTCCTGATCCGCACCGCCGGTGACACCGTCATCAGCGCGACCGGAATCCTGCCCCCACTCGGCCCTGTCGACCGAGTCGGCGTGATCGGTCAGGCCGTCCTCGAAGCCCCGCTGCCGTCCCAACACAGGCAACGCATCAAAGCCCGCACCCGCAAGAACCCCACCAGCAAGTACGGCCCGAACGCCGGACAACAGCCCGTGACCAGCCAGAACTACAGCATCCAGACCACTATCACGTTCTTCGAGCACGGCCTCAACAGCCGCTCACGGCGCTAAAGCAACGGTGTTGCCGGAGGCTTCCTCCTGTGATCACCGTTCGAACGGTGGACTACCACACCGCCGGCGAGGCCTTCCGGATCGTCGACTGCGGCGCGGAGGGCCTGGCCGTGCCCGGTGACACCGTCGCCGAGCGCTGCGCCACCGCCATCGGCCCGGGAGGCTCGGGGACCGCTCCGCGCCGGAGTGCGCTGGACGACGTACGGCGCCTGCTCGTGCAGGAGCCGCGCGGACACGCCGGGATGTACGGGGGGTTCGTGGTCCCGCCCGACGACGACGGGGCCCACTTCGGCGTGCTGTTCTGGCACAAGGACGGCTACTCCACCGCGTGCGGCCACGGCACCATGGCCCTCGGGGCCTGGGCCGTGGAGTCCGGCCGGGTCGCCGCCCCGGACCACGGCGACGCCCAGGTGCGCATCGACGTACCGTCCGGGCGGGTCACCGCGACCGTGCACCGGGACGGGGGCCGCACCACCGGGGTCACCTTCCGCAACGTGCCGGCCCGGGTGGGCGCCCGCAAGGTCCCCGTCGCCACCACCCTCGGACTCGCCGAGGTGGACATCGCGCACGCCGGGGCCTGTTACGCCTCCGTCCGCGCCCGCGACCTCGGCCTGGACGTCTCGCGGGCCTCCCTGCCCGCCCTGGTGCGGGCCGGCCGGGAGATCCGGGCCGCGCTCGCCACGCACCCCGCCACCTGGCACCCTGACGGCCCGCTGCTGTCCGGGGTGTACGGGGTGATCCTCCACGAGGAGCTCCCGGACGCCCCCATCGGGCCGCACCAGCGCAACGTCACCGTGTTCGCCGACGGGCAGATCGACCGCTCGCCCTGCGGCTCCGGCACCTCGACGCGGCTCGCGCTGCTCGCGGAGGACGGGCGGCTCGGCCCCGGCGAGGACCTGCTGAACGAGTCGGTCGCCGGCACGGTGTTCACCGGGCGGATGCTGGACGGCGGTGTCACCGAGGTCACCGGCACCGCCTACCGCACCGGTGAACACGCCTTCGTGCTCGACCCGCACGACGCGCTGGGGACGGGATTCCCGTGGTGAGGCGGCCCGGTGCGGGGAGGTCCGCCGCGCCGGCCCCGGCCGCGCCGGCCCCGGCCGTGGCGGGCCGGGCTGCGCGCGGGCTCCCGCAGTTGGGCGCCGACGCCATGGCCGGGCTCCTGACCCCGGCCGCGGCCACGGATGCCCTGGCGGAAGCTCTGCGGGCCGGGCTGGATCCCGAGAGTTGTCCGCAGCGTACGGTGCTCGCCGTACCCGGCGGGGGCGAACTGCTGCTGATGCCGGCAGCCTCCGGCTCGTACGCCGGGGTGAAGATCGCCGGGGTGGCGCCGGGCAACCCGGCCCGCGGGCTGCCCCGGATCACCGGCTCCTACCTGCTGCTGGACGGGCCCACCCTGCGCCCGCTGGCCCTGCTCGACGGCGCGGCCCTCACCACCCTGCGCACGCCGGCCGTCTCCGCCCTCGCGCTGCGCCACCTGGCTCCGGCCGGCCGGCCGCTGCGGCTGGTGCTCTTCGGCTCCGGACCGCAGGCGTACGGGCACCTGGAAGCGGCCCTCTCGGTCAGGGAGCTGGCCGAGGCGGTGGTGGTCGCCCGCGACCCGGCGAGCGGAGAGCGGCTCGCCGCGCACGCCCGCGGCCTGGGGCTGCCCGCCCGGACCGGCACCCCGAAGGCGGTGGCCGACGCCGATCTGGTCATCTGCTGCACCACGGCCCGGGAGCCGCTCTTCGACGGGCGCCTCGTCGGCCCGGGCGCCACCGTCGTCGCCGTGGGCTCGCACGAGCCGACCGCCCGGGAGACGGACACGGCCCTCGTGCGACGCGCGGCCGTGTACGTGGAATCCCGCGCGGCGGCCCTGCGCGAGGCCGGCGACCTGCTGGTCCCGGAGGCGGAAGGGGCGATCGGGCCCGGCCACATCACCGGTACCCTCGCCGACCTGGTCGCAGGGCGGATGCCGGCGGGCGGAGCGCAGAGTTGTCCACAGCTCTTCAAGAGCGTGGGCATGGCCTGGGAAGATCTCGCCGTGGCGGTCGCGCTGTGCGAGGCCGCCGGAGTGTGAGCAGCGCAACGTGACATTGTACGCTGTTCCTCTGCGCGTCGGCGGTGTCGGGGGTCTCGGAGGAAATGCAATGGGTGACCTGAAGCAGCACAGTCTCATCAAGGCCCAGGAACGGCTCCGCGACCAGGTCGGCCACGCACTGCGAGCCGCTCTGATAGCGGGTGAGCTGCGCCCCGGCAGCGTCTACTCGGCACCCGGGCTCGCGGCTGAACTCGGCGTCTCGGCCACCCCGGTCCGCGAGGCCATGCTCGACCTCGCCCGCGAGGGGCTGGTCGAGCCGGTCCGCAACAAGGGCTTCCGGATCACCGAGGTCAGCGAGCGCGACCTGGACCAGTTCACCGAACTGCGGACGATGATCGAGGTGCCGACCATCGGCCGGATCACGAAGATCGCCACGACCGAGCAGCTGGAGGCGCTGCGGCCGATCGCGGAGGAGATCGTGACCAGCGCGCGCGAGCACAACCTCATCGGTTACCTGGAGGCGGACCGCCGCTTCCACCTCACGCTGCTCGGGCTCGCCGGCAACGACCGGCTCGTCGAGACCGTCGGCGACCTGCGCAAGCGGTCCCGGCTGTACGGCCTGACCGGCCTGGACGAGGCCGGCAAGCTGGTCTCCTCGGCGGAGGAGCACATCGAGCTGCTCGACCTGATGATCAGCGGCGACGCCGCGGCGGCCGAGGCCTGCATGGTCCGCCACCTCGGTCACGTCCGCTCGCTCTGGGCCCAGGGCCGCGACGAGCCCGTCGGCCGCACCCCGGGAGGCCTCGGCTCCGGCGTCTAGCGCGGAGAACGGGAGGGTTCGCCGGGCCGGCCGCCTGCGCCGGGCGGGTGGGCCTCGTGGTGCCAGCGGGTGACGGACGCGCACGAAGGTCGGTTGCATCAGAAATTCGGCTAATAACACCGAGTCCTGTGCACCGAGCGAAGAGGTTGTGCCGACCGTGTTGAAAACTGCAATTCGGATCGCTTCCGCCACCGTCCTGGCCGCCGTCTCGTTGGGGTTCGGCTCACCCGCCGGCGCCGCGGCGGATCCGTACCCTGGCACCCCGCAGCAGATCCGCGACACCGGCCCCTGCGGCCCGACCGGCGGCTACCGTGCGTCGGAGTGGCTGCAGACCACGACGGACCCCACGATCCGGCCGGAGGTGGACCTCGCCGCGGTGAGCGAGGGCTGGTACTGGCGGCACGACGGGAACACGCTGTGGCGGGGCGACACGCGGGACCCTCAAACGATCTTCGCCAGCGGCTTCGCCCCGCGGGGCACGGACCTCACCCCGCTGGCGCAGTGGGTCGTCGGGGGCGCCGGGCAGCAGAACGCCGCGCACGTGAGCACCAGTTGTGAGCGGTGGGTGGCGCAGGAATTCGCCACGGGGGGCGGGAACGACGGCTGGGTCTACGCGATCCAGGCCCCCGGCGGGATCGACGTCAACGCCACCGCGCGGCAGACGGGCATCCAGTCGCAGTACCTGTGGAACAAGGAGATCGACTTCCCCGGCGGCATCGAAGCCAGGTTCATCGAGGGGGCTTGCCAGTACCACCTCGTCGGCCTCGACCCGCAGACGAATGAGCGCATCTACCGGAACCTCGGCTGTGTGACGAACGACGACTTCCGTCCGGTCCCGGCGGGCAAGGACAAGGGCAAGCACAAGGACAAGGACAAGGAAAAGGAGCCGCTGGTCGGCGCGCCGCGCTGATCTGATCCCGGGCGGGAGCGCGTGCCGCTCCGGCCGTCCGTCGTGACGCGCGACGCCAGGTGGTGACGGGGTGAAGGCCCTCCACCGCCTGGCGCTGCGCGTTGTCGGGCAGTTGCCGCACCTGGGCTGCCCGGCAGCCTCAACCCACCTGCGGGTGCCCGGATTTGGACACGGCTGGATAACGGGCGGCTCAACCCCTTGTCAGTACAATTTCACATTACTATGTTACCGGTCACATCCTAGAGCGCGGCCCTTCACTGGAGTGACCCATGACCAAGCGCACCCAACTCGCCCTCGCCACCGCCCTGGTGGCAGCACTCGCACTCGGCGCCTCGGGCTGCTCCGACACCAAGAAGGGCTCCGCGGGCGCCGGCGCGTCCAACCCCGCCGCCGCCAACGACGGCAAGATCCTCGGCGGCAGCCCGGTCAAGGGCGGCACCCTCACCGTCCTGTCCAACCAGGACTTCGCGCACCTCGACCCCGCCCGCAACTGGGTCATGCCGACGATGGACTTCGCCACCCGGCTCCTCTACCGCACGCTCGTCACCTTCAAGGCGGAGCCCGGCAAGGCCGGGAGCGAGCTGGTCCCCGACCTGGCCACCGACCTCGGCACCCCGTCCAACGGCGGCCGCACCTGGACCTTCACCCTCAAGGAGGGCGTGAAGTACGAGGACGGCACGCCGGTCAGGGCCCAGGACGTCAAGTACAACGTCGAGCGCTCCTTCGCCCCCGACCTCACCGGCGGCCCCGACTACGCGGCCCAGTACCTGGCCGGCACCGAGGGCTACAAGGGCCCGCTCCAGGGGCAGCACCTCGACTCCGTGAAGACCCCCGACGACCGCACGATCGTCTTCGAACTCAAGCGGCCGGTCGCCGAGTTCTCCGCGACCGCCACCCTGCCCACCTTCTCGCCCGTACCCCAGTCCCAGGAGAAGGGCACCCAGTACGACGCCCGCCCGTTCTCCTCCGGCCCGTACAAGATCGAGTCGTACGACCGCGACAAGAAGCTGGTCCTGGTCCGCAACGAGCACTGGGACGCGAAGACCGACACCGTGCGCAAGGCCCACCCCGACAAGTTCGTCGTCGTCATGGGCCTCAAGGGCGGCCAGATCGACGACCGCATCATCGCCGGCGAGGGCGCCGACGCCTCCACCGTCCAGTACGCCGACATGCGCCCCGAGAGCGCCCCCAAGGTGCTGCCCAAGCCGGACGTCAAGGCGCGCCTGATCGCGGAGTCCAAGGGCTGTACCGAGATGCTCTTCCTGAACAACTCCCGCGCCCCCTTCGACGACCCCAAGGTCCGCGAGGCCATGCAGTACGCCGTCGACAAGGAGGCCGTGGTCACCGCGGGCGGCGGCCCGGCCCTCAACGAGATCGCCACCGCCTACCTGCCCCCGGCCCTGACCGGCGGCAAGCAGGCCGACACGCTGAAGATCGCCCCGGCCGGCGACCCGGCCAAGGCCAAGGAACTGCTGAAGGCCGCCGGCAAGGAGAAGCTCAAGGTCTCCCTGTCCGTCTCCACCGGTGACAAGGGCGCCGCCGAGGCCATCCAGCAGGGCCTGTCCCGCGCGGGCATCGAGGTCGTCATCGACACCGTCGACCCGGGCGCGTACTACGACGTCATCGGCGACCTCGCCACCACTCCGGACATGACCTTCACCGGCTGGTGCCCCGACTACCCGTCCGGCTCCACCTGGATCCCCTTCGTCTTCGACGGACGCACCATCAAGGACAAGGGCAACCAGGGCAACTACAGCCAGTTCCGCGACGAGGCGACCATCAAGCGGATCGACGAGATCAACGACATGGCCGACGCGAAGCAGGCCAATCAGGCCTGGATCGACCTGGACGCGGAGCTCATGAAGAAGTCCCCGTCCATCCCGATCCTGCTGGAGCGCAAGCCGCTGCTCGTCGGCCCCAACATCGCCGGCGCGTTCGGCCACCCCGTGTGGACCGGCGAGATCGACTACGCGACGGTCGGCCTCAAGGACCCGTCGAAGAGCCAGGGCTGAGGAATCCGGAGCCACCGCCACCATGACCGCCACCACCCCGGTCCCCGACGACCGGGCAGCTCCGGGCTCCGACAACGCCCCCGGCCCTGACGGCGCACCGGCCCCTGGAAGCGCACCAGCCGCCGGCGCCGCCTCGGCTCCTGGCGCCGCACCGGCCCCCGGCGCCGCCGAAGCCGAGCCCGCGGCAGCGCCCGGCAGCAGCCCCTGGCAGCTCGCCCGGCGGGAACTCCGCCGCCGCCCCGCCGTCCGCGTCAGCCTCTGCGTCGTCCTGCTCTTCGTCCTGATGGCCGTGACCGCCCCCTGGCTGGGCGCGCTCGGCGGATGGTCGCCGGAAGAGTTCGACAAGACCGCCATCGACCCCTACCTCGCCGGCCAGCCCCTCGGCTCCTTCGGCGGGATCAGCCCCGAGCACTGGCTCGGCGTCGAACCCGTCACCGGCCGCGACCTGTTCGCCCGCGTGGTCCACGGCGCACAGGTCTCCCTGCTCATCGCCTTCGCCGCCACCGCCATCGTGGTCGTCGCCGGCACCGCCGCCGGAATCGCCGCCGGCTACTTCGGCGGCCGCACCGACGCGGTCCTGTCCCGGCTGATGGACCTCACCATGTCCTTCCCTTCCCTGATCTTCATGATCGCGATGCTGTCCGTGGCCAAGGACGTCAACCGCATCGTCCTGATGACCGCCGTCATCGGAGTCTTCGGCTGGCCCGGCGTCGCCCGCGTGGTCCGCGGCCAGACCCTCTCCCTCAAACACCGCGAGTACGTCGACGCCGCCCGCGTCGGCGGCTCCGGCCCCTGGCGGATCCTGACCCGCGACATCCTCCCCGGCGTCTCGGGCCCCGTCATCGCCTACACCACCCTGCTCATCCCCGGGATGATCAGCACCGAGGCCGCCCTCAGTTACCTCGGCGTCGGAGTCCGCCCGCCCACCCCCTCCTGGGGCCAGATGATCGCCGAGTCCGTCGCCTACTACGAGACCGACCCCATGTACTTCGTCATCCCCAGCGTCTTCCTCTTCCTCGCCGTGCTCGCCTTCACCCTGCTCGGCGACGCGCTGCGCGACATCCTCGACCCGAGGGGCGGCCGCACGTGATCGCCTATCTCGCCCGCCGACTGCTCGCCCTCGCCGGCGTGCTCCTCGCCATCGCCGCCGTCACCTTCCTCATCTTCTACGTCCTGCCCTCCGACCCGGCGGCGGCCGCCTGCGGCAAGACCTGCAGCGCCGAGCGCCTGGCCGACGTACGGGCGTACCTGGGCCTCGACCAGCCCCTGTGGCGGCAGTTCGCCGATTTCCTGACCGGCATCTTCACCGGCCGCACCCTCGGCACCGGCCAGTACGCCGTCGCCTGCGACTTCCCGTGCCTGGGCTACTCGTACGAGAACTCCCTGCCCGTGTGGGACCTGCTCATGGACCGGCTCCCGGTCTCCGCCTCCCTCGCCCTCGGCGCCGCCGTACTGTGGCTGGTCCTGGGCCTGGGCGCCGGGGTCACCGCCGCCCTGCGCAAGGACACCGCCACCGACAAGGCCCTGATGGTCGGCGCGGTCGCCGCCGCCTCGCTGCCCGTGTACTTCACCTCCGTGATGCTCATCTACGGGGTCATCCGCATCGCCGGCCTCCTGCCCTACCCCACCTACCAGGCCTTCACCGACAACCCCTTCGCGTGGGCCTCGAACCTGCTCCTGCCCTGGACCGCGCTCGCGCTGCTGTACGCGGCCATGTACGCACGCCAGAGCCGCGGTTCGATGATCGAGGCGATGGCCGAGCCCTACATCCGCACCGCCCGCGCCAAGGGCATGCCCGAGCGGACGGTCGTCGTCAAACACGGGCTGCGCTCCGGGATGACCCCGATCCTCACCATCTTCGGCATGGACCTCGGCGGCCTGCTCGCCGGCGCCGTCATCACCGAGTCCATCTTCGGACTCCCCGGCATCGGGCGGCTGTTCTACGGGGCGCTGGTCAACTCCGACCAGCCCGTGGTCCTCGGGGTGACCCTGCTCGCCGCCTTCTTCATCGTCGTCGCCAACCTCCTGGTCGACCTCCTGTACGCCGTCATCGACCCGAGAGTGAGGTACTGATGACCGCCGAAGCCGCCGCTCCGCTCCTCGAAGTACGCGACCTGCGCGTCACGTTCACCACCGCGCGCGGGACCGTACGGGCCGTCGACTCGATCGGTTTCACCGTCGAGGCCGGACGCACCCTCGGCATCGTCGGCGAATCCGGATCGGGCAAGTCCGTCACCTCGCTCGCCGTCATGGGCCTGCACCGGGGCGCGGTCGAGGTCGGCGGCTCCGTCGCCCTCGCCGGACGGGAACTGACCACCCTGTCCGAGCGGGAGCTCTCCCGGGTCCGCGGCCGCCGCATGGCCATGATCTTCCAGGACCCGCTCTCCAGCCTGCACCCCTACTACACGGTCGGCGAGCAGATCGCCGAGCACTTCCGGGTGCACTTCAAGGCCGGCCGGTCCGCCGCACGCAAACGGGCCGTCGACATGCTCGGCGAGGTCGGCATCCCGGAACCGGCCCGCCGGGCGGGGGAGTACCCGCACCAGTTCTCCGGCGGCATGCGCCAGCGCGCGATGATCGCGATGGCCCTGGCCTGCGAGCCCGACCTGCTGATCGCCGACGAACCGACCACCGCCCTGGACGTCACCGTGCAGGCGCAGATCCTGGAACTGATCGCCCGGATCCAGCAGGAGCGCGGACTCGGCGTCGTGATGATCACCCACGACCTGGGCGTCGTCGCCCGCGTCGCCCACGAGGTGCTGGTCATGTACGGCGGCCGGGCTGCCGAACAGGCGCCGGCCGACGAACTGTTCGCCGACCCGGCGCACCCCTACACCCGGGGCCTGCTCGACTCGCTGCCACGCCTCGACGGCGCGGACGACCAGCCCCTGCCCTTCATCCCCGGCTCCCCGCCCTCCCTGCTCGCGCCGGCCCCCGGCTGCGCCTTCGCCCCGCGCTGTTCCCGGGCGGCCGCGCGCTGCACCGACGTGCGGCCCGAGCCGGCGGCGTACGGGGACGGACCGGACCGGACGGTGGCCTGCCACTTCGCCGGGGCCATGACCCGTACCGCCGAGGAGGCGGCCCGATGACCGAGACCGCCGCACGCGAGAGCGTGGCACGTGAGGCCGCCGGACGCGGGAGTGACCCCGCTCTGCTGTCCGTACAGGACCTCACCATGACCTTCCCCGGCAGACGATCCGTGACCGGGCGCCGGGGGGCGCCCGTGCGCGCCGTCGACGGGGTCTCCTTCGACCTGGCGGCCGGGCAGACCCTCGGCCTGGTCGGGGAGTCGGGCTGCGGGAAGTCCACTACCGGACGGATGCTGGTGCGGCTGCTGGAACCCACCTCGGGCCGGGTCGTCTTCGAGGGCAAGGACATCAGCCGGCTGTCCCAGGGCGCCCTGCGGCCGCTGCGCAAGAGCATCCAGATGGTCTTCCAGGACCCGCACTCCTCGCTCAACCCGCGCCAGAGCGTGGCCCGGATCATCTCCGACCCGCTGCTGGTGCAGGGCTGGAGCGCGGGGGACGCCCGCCGCCGCGCCGCCGAGCTGATGGAGCTCGTCGGGCTGATCCCCGAGCACATCGACCGCTACCCGCACGAGTTCTCCGGCGGCCAGGCCCAGCGCATCGGGATCGCCCGCTCGCTCTCCACCAGCCCCCGGCTGATCGTCGCCGACGAACCGGTCTCCGCGCTGGACGTCTCGGTACAGGCCCAGATCGTCAACCTGATGGAGCGGCTGCGCACCGAACTGGGCCTCGCCTACGTGTTCATCGCCCACGACCTGTCGGTGGTCAAACGGGTCAGCGACCGGGTCGCCGTCATGTACCTCGGCCGGATCGTCGAGATCGGGGACAAGAAGTCCCTGTACGAGAACCCGCAGCACCCGTACACCCGGGCGCTGCTGTCCGCCGTCCCGCTGCCCGACCCGGCGGCGGAGCGGCGGCGGGAGCGGATCGTGCTGCTCGGCGACCCGCCGAGCCCGACCGCTCCACCCCCCGGCTGCACCTTCCACCCGCGCTGCCCCAAGGCGCAGGAGATCTGCCGCACCGAACGCCCCCTGCTGCAGCTCGCCGCCTCCCGCGAGGTGGCCTGTCACTTCCCCGGTGACTGACGGGGGTCCAAGGGGAAGGAAGCGGAGGACCCGGGGCCGACACGATCGGCCCCGGGTCCTCCCGCTGCCCCCGCAGCCACGGCAACCGCCCGGTACGACGGCGGCCCGGGCTGGCGTACGGACGATGCCCGGGCCTACGGTCGTGGTTTCGGCATGAACATCGAGGACGCGGGGCGGGCGCTGAATGACCGAGCAGCAGGTGCCGGGGCGCACCCGTCGTCGTCCGGTGGTGACGGCCGCGTCGGCGGCCGTCCTGCTGGGACTGCACGCGGTGGCGGGCTTCTTCGTCCTGGGCGCACTGCTCACCGAGTCCGAGGGGCCCTGGGACCGCACGGTGACGGACACCGTGCGCCTGATGGCGGGACTCGGCCTGGTCGTGGAGCTCCTCGCCCTCGCGGGGACGGTGGCCGGCGTGACGACGGGGAGGCTGCGACGCTGGTGGTACGCACCGGCGGCGGCCCTGATCCTCACTGCCCTGGTTCGCATGGCGGTCGCCCCCCGGCCCTGACCGCCGGGTCGGCCCGGCCCCGGTGGCGCAGCGCCCCGCCGGCGGTGGGGCCGGCGGGGCGGAGCGGGCTGCCTAGGCGAGTTCGCGGCGGAAGAACTCCAGCTCCAGTGCCATCAGCTTCTCCCGGGTGCCGCCCGGGGTCATGTGGGTGACGCCCGGGAGTGCCAGCAGCTGGTGCGGGCGGCCCGCGTCCGTCAGGGCCTGCGAGAGGCGCAGGGTGTGCGACGGATGGACGTTGTCGTCGGCCAGGCCCGTGATCAGCAGCAGCGGGCGGGAGAGTCCGGGGGCGTCGGGGATGAGGGAGTCCCGCTCGTAGACGTCCGGGTGCTCCTGCGGAAGGCCCAGGTACCGCTCCGTGTACGCGGTGTCGTAGTGGCGGAAGTCGGTCGGCGCGGCCCCGGCCGCCGCCGCGTGGAAGACGTCCGGGCGGCGCAGCACGGCCATGGCCGCGAGGTAGCCGCCGTAGGACCAGCCGCGCACCCCGACCCGGCCGAGGTCGAGGTCGCCGTGGCGGGCGGCGAGCGCGTGGAGGGCCGCGACCTGGTCGTCGAGGGTGACCTCGGAGAAGCCGCGGTACATGGCGTGCGTGTAGGAAGGGGAGACGTACGGGGTGCCGCGGTTGTCGACGGTCACCACGGCGAAGCCCTGGTCGGCCCACCACTGGCGGAGCTGCCAGCGGCGCGGGTCGGCGGTGACGTCCTGCATGCCGGGGCCGCCGTAGCTGTCCATCAGGACGGGCAGCTTCCGGCCGGGCACGTGGTCGCGGGGCAGCACGAGCGCGGTGGGGATGCCGCGCTCGGTGACCCGCTCCAGGAGGGGCGCCGGCCGGTAGGGCAGAGGCTGCGACAGGTCGGCGGGGGTGAACTCCCGCCCGTCGGGGGTGCGGACGGTGCGGCGGACCCCGCCGGCGTCGGCGGAGGTCAGCAGCAGGGTGCCGGCCGAGGCGGACGCGGTGTGCACCCCGGGGCCGTCGGCGACCGGGGTCAGCTCCCCGGTGGCGGGGTCCAGCAGCAGCACCTGCTGTTCGGCGGGGTCGCGCAGACCGGCCACTATCAGCAGCCGGTCCTGGTGGACCCCGGCCACGCCGCGGACCTGGACCCCGTCCCCGGTGAGCAGCCGGCCGTCCACCGCGAGGGCCCGGGCGGCGCCGCCCCCGGTGTCGGCGGCGGTCAGCATCCGCCCGTCGGCGAGGCGGGCCGGGGTGCCGGGGAGTTCCGGGTCCACCCAGTGCGGGTGCGTGGTGCGGGACAGTTCGGTGGTGCGGCCGGTGGCCGGGTCGGCGGAGAGCAGCAGCACGTTCTGCTGGAGCCGGTCCTGGACGGTCAGCAGGATCTCCCCGGACGACTCCCAGCCCGCGTCGGAGACGTAGGGGTAGGTCCCGGCGTCCCGTTCGAGCCGGATCCGGGCCCCGCCGTCGCCGAGCACCCACAACTGGACGTCGGCGTTGGGCCCGCCCGCCTCGGGGTAGGCGAAGTCCTCGGCGGGCAGCTCGGGGCGTGCCGGGTCGGCGAAGTACCTCCGCTGGAGGGCGGATTCGTCGACGCGGGCGGCCAGCAGGCTGACCCCGTCCGGGGACCACCAGTGGCCCCGGGAGCGGCCGAGCTCCTCGGCGGCGGCGAACTCGGCGAGGCCCCAGCGGGCCCCGTCGTCGGGGCTGACCCGGCCGCCCGGGGCGACGTACAGGGCGTCGTCGCAGACGTACGCGGTGCGGGAGCCGTCGGCGTTGGGCCGGGGGTCCACGGCGGGGCCGGCGGCCGGGATCTCCTCGGGCTTCCCGTCGCCGGCCGCCGTGACCCCGTAGAGCCGCCCGTACAGCGCGAACACGGCACGCCGGCCGTCACCGGAGAGGGCGTACGAGCCGATGCCGGCGGCGACGAGCCGGGTCCGCTCGCGCAGCCGGCGCTCGGCGTCCGGGAGGGCGCCCGGCTCGGGGCACAGGTCGCGGGGATCGGCAAGCCGGGTCTCGGCGCCGGTGGTGGTGTCGAGCACCCAGAGGCTGTCGAAGGCGTCGGTGGGGCCGCTGGAGCGGAGGAACCAGAGGAGCCGGCCGTCGTCCCCGAAGGAGAACGCGCGCGGGGCGCCGTAGGTGAAGCGGGCCGTGCTCGCGGAGAGCCTGAGGAAGTCATCCATGATCATAGTGTGACATGTGCAATGTCACTGACACTAGGCTGTTCGAGTGGTGACCCCGGAGGTGCGGGCTTAGCGTCGAAAGGGTGGACCCGAACGTATCGCCGAGCAGCAACGGGGCTGATGGCAAGGTCCGAGGAAGCGGCCACGGACTCGCCCTGTTCGTCATCGCCTCCTGCCAGCTCATGGTGGTCCTCGACATCACGATCGTGAACATCGCGCTGCCACACATCCAGACCGCGCTCGACTTCTCCACCGAGAGCCTTTCCTGGGTCGTCAACGCCTACACCCTCGCCTTCGGCGGTCTGCTGCTCCTCGGCGGCCGCGCCGGAGACATCCTCGGCCGCAAGCGCGTCTTCATCTTCGGTGTCCTGCTCTTCGGACTGGCCTCCTTCCTCGGCGGACTCGCCCAGAACGAAGGTCAGTTGATGGCGGCCCGCGCCCTCCAGGGCGTCGGCGGCGCCATCGCGTCCCCGACCTCCCTCGCACTGATCACCACCACCTTCCGCGAAGGCCCCGCCCGTAACCGGGCCTTCGGCGTGTTCGCCGGTGTCTCGGCGGCCGGCGGCGCGATCGGACTCCTCGCGGGCGGCATCCTCGTCGAATGGCTCAACTGGCGCTGGGTGTTCTTCGTCAACGTCCCCATCTCCCTGGTGATCGCGACGCTGGCCGTGAAGGTCATCCGCGAGTCCGAACGCCACCCCGGACACTTCGACTTCGCGGGCGCGCTGCTGTCCACCCTGGGCATGGTCTCGCTCGTCTACGGCTTCATCCGGGCGTCCCAGGAGGGCTGGCGCGACCCCGTGACGCTCGGCTCCTTCGGCGCCGCCGTGGTCCTGCTGACCCTCTTCATCCTCAACGAGCGGCGCTCGCCCCAGCCCATCACCCCGCTGCACATGTTCGCCGACCGCAACCGGGCCGGGACCTACGGGATCATGCTCATGCTCGCCTGCGCGATCTTCGGCATGTTCTTCTTCCTGACCCTCTTCGTGCAGATCGTGCTCGGCTTCAGCCCGATCCAGGCCGGCCTCGCCTTCCTCCCGGTCAGCGTGATGGTCGCGCTGGGCGCCGGGCTCACCTCGCAACTGCTCCCGAAGTTCGGTCCCAAGCCGTTCATGGTCGTCGGCGCCCTGTCCTCGGCGGCCGGGCTCGCCTGGCTGACGCAGACGGATGTCCACTCCACGTACCTGGGCAGCATCCTGGGCCCGATGCTGCTGTTCGCCCTCGGCATGGGCCTGCAATTCGTCTCGCTGACCCTGATGGCGCTGTCCGACGTCCCCGACCGGGAGTCGGGAGCCGCGTCCGGACTGCTCAACACGATGCAGCAGGTGGGCGGCTCGCTCGGCCTGTCCATCCTGGTGACGGTCTTCGGCACGGCGAGCCGCAACGAGGCGAAGGACCAGGTGGCCTCCTTCCTCAGCACGGCCACTCCCGCACAGCTGGCCTCCTTCCGGCGCACCGGACAGGTCCCGAAGCCGTGGAGCGACCAGATCCTCACCTCGGGCATCAGCGCGGCCTTCATCGTGGCGGCCGTGTTCACCCTGGTCGGCGCGGCGATCGCGCTGTTCGCCATCCAGGTCCGCCCCTCGGACCTCGAACGCCTCCAGGGCAACCACGCCCCGGCGGCGGACCGCACCTAGACCGTCTCCTTCGGGGGACGCCGGCGGGGCCGCGGAGCTCAGGCCGCGGGGACCCTGGCGGCGGTGACCCGGGCCGCGAAGGCGTCCAGGTTGCCCCACATGCGGGCGAGGCGTTCGTCCAGGGTCAGGGACTCCTCGTAGCGACCGGTGCGCAGCCTCGGCTGTCGCTTGCCGCGCAGGTACAGGGAACAGGCCAGGTCCGCGCAGATGTAGGTGCCGACCGTGTTGCCCTCGCGGCCGCGCACGCCCGCCAAGGGGGCGGCGAGGAGGGTGACCCCGGAGGACGCGTGACCCGTCAGGCAGATCTGGCACAGGCTGGACTTCACCGCGCTGGTACGGCCCACGGACGGTACGCGCAGGGAAATCCCCAGCGGCCCCGTCTCCCGTGGCAGCACGAGGTGGGCCCGCAGTGGCGCTCCCGGATCCACCCACCCCAGGAAGTCCAGGTCTTCCCAGGGCAGTTCGGCGAAGTCCAGGGGCAGCCGCAGCCGCGCGGCCTCGCCCTTGGTGCAGTTCACGAAGGACGCACGGATCTGTTTCTCACTGAGTGGTTCCACGGGCATCGACCTTATGGCCCGTTCTGACCGGTCGCACCTCAATATCCGGTGTCCGGTGTCTGCGCGAGCGCGGCGCGCAGCCGGGCGGCGTCGGCCCGGGTGTTCATCCGCAGGGCCAGCCAGGAGCCGTCCGCGAAGGCCAGGTCCACCCGGGCCGGCCGGCGGCGGAGCCGGGGGACGCGGCGCAGGGCGCCGGCCGCGGTGTACGCCGCGCGGGCCGGGTCGCCGCGGCCCCACGGCGGCCGGGCGGTGACGGTTCCCGGGCCCCGCGCGTCCCCCGGGCGGCCGGGGCGCGCGGTGAACATGGCGTGCGGCCCGTCGGTCCCGGCCTGCCAGCGCGTCCAGTGGAAGGCGTGCAGGGCCAGGGCGAACCGGCCCGCCTCGCCCGCCCAGCCGCCCCGCAGCGCCGGGCCGTGGAAGAGCCGCCCGATCAGGCGGGCGACCCGTTCGAACGGGTCCAGCAGCGCGGCCACCGCATCGGCCAGGTCGTCGGGCAGCGCGCTCAGGAACCGGAAGGGGAAGAAGCCGCCGATCCGGCGGAGCAACGGCTCCGGGGCGGGCGAGCCGGGCAGCATCGCGCGAGGCGGGCGCCGTGCGTACGGGGACAAGCTGCCCGGAATCTCCTCGTCCATCCGGCCATGATGGCCGGGCGGCGGCTACCCGTCCACGCGACGGACCCGGCAGCGCGCCGGGCCGTCCGTCCGCAGGGTGATCCCGGCCCCGACCGGGATCTCGGTGTCCACGGCCTCGAACTCGTACGCCCGCAGGATCATCGCCAGCGCGACCACCGACTCCAGCATCGAGAAGTGCTGCCCGATGCAGGCGCGCGGGCCGCCGCCGAAGGGGAACCACGCGTAGCGCGGCCGCGCCGCCTCCGCCTCCGGGGTGAAGCGTTCGGGGTCGAAGCGGTCCGGGTCCGGCCAGTGCTCCGGGTGGCGGTGCGTCACCCAGGGCGCCAGGATCACGTCCGCGCCCGCGGGGACGGTGTGCTCCCCGATCCGGGTGTCGGCGACGGCCTTGCGGCCGATGACCGGCGCGGCGGGGTACAGCCGCATGGCCTCCTTGAGCACCCGGGTGAGGTACGGGAGCCGGTCCATGTCGGCGGCCTCGGGCGTACGGTCGCCCAGGACGCGGGAGATCTCCTCGCGGGCCCGGTTCTGCTCCTCGGGATGGCGGGCGAGCAGGTGCAGGGCGAAGCAGAGGGAGGTGGCGGTCGTCTCGTGCCCGGCGAGCAGGAAGATCAGTACCTGGTCGCGCAGCTCGGAGGCGTCGAACTCCCCGTCGTCCGAACTCCTGGCGGCGGCCAGCAGCGTCAGCAGGTCCTCGCCGGTGCTGCCCTGGCCGCCGGTGTCCGTACCGCCGGTGTCCGTACCGACAGAGTCCGTACCGACAGTGTCCGCACCGGCCCCGCGCCGCTCGGCGATGATCTTGTCGCACACCCCGTAGAGCTCGTCCATCGCGGCGGCCGCACGCCTGTTGCCCGGGGTGGGCCAGTGCCGCGGGACGTTGGCGGGGGAGTAGCCGCGGCGCAGCACGTAGTCCGTGATGACCGGGAAGCACCGGGCCACGACTTCGGCGGTGGCCTCGACGTCGGTGCCGAAGAGGATCCGGGCGACGGCGCGCAGGGCGAGGTGCGTCATCTCGTCGGAGACGTCGACGACGCCGTCCAGGGCCTCCTCCCAGGCGGCGATGACCGATACGGTCTCGGCTGCGACGGCCCCGGCGTAGCCGTCCACCCGGCGCCGGGTGAAGAGCGGCTGGACCAGCCGGCGCTGGCGCAGGTAGTCCTCGTCCTGACTGGTCAGCAGACCGTTGCCGAAGGAGTCCCGGACCTCCTGGTAGAAGGCGTTGTCCTTGCGGAAGTTGGCCGCGTCGGAGGCGAGCACCTGCTGGGCGCCCTCGGGCGAGAAGACGCAGTACAGCTCGGCTCGCATCCCGGGCGGGCCGGCCGTGACCCGTACGAGGTCGCCGTGCCGGTGCTGCGCCCGCAGATAGGTGCCGAGGGAGTCCGACTTCAGGTCGAAGAGCGACCCGAGCAGCGGAATCCCGATGAGCCCGGGAACCTCCGCCCCCGCACCGGCCCCTGCGTCCGTTCCACCTGCCATGCCCGCTCCCTCCCCCGTACCGGAGGCCGGATTCTGCCAGTCGCCCGGCACGTCCGACCAGGATCCACGCCCCGTCCGTCCGAATGCCGACGCGCCTCCACTACGTCGGGCGGTCCACGGAGCGATCAAGAAACCACGCGTGACGGGACATCACCTACCCTGGCCAACGCCGGCCGACGCCCGTCTCGTTGAAGGAGTTCCCGATGTCCGTCGTCGTCACCGCCGTGGTCCACCCCAAGCCCGGGCTGCTGGAGGAAGCGCTGGCCACGTACGCCCGCCACATCGAAGCCGTCCACGCCGAGCCCGGCTGCGAGCTCTACGCACTGCACACCGACGGGACCTCGATCGTGATCATCGAGAAGTGGGCCAGCCAGGCCGACCTCGACGCACACGCGAGCGGCGAGGTCATGGCGAAGCTCGGGCCGGAGCTGAACGCCCTGCGCGACCGGCCCGCCGACGTCACGATCCTCCAGCCCCGCCCGGCCGGAGCCGCACAGGGCGCCCTGTAGCCGGAGCCGGACGCGCCCCCGCGGAGTGATCTGCCTCACGGCGCGTCACAACGACCACTCACGCGGTGTCTTGAGGGCGAACCCCACGAAGCGGAGGAGGAGGCACGCCATGACCGGGAACACGGAGGCGGACCTTGCCGTGGAACCGGGGCGGGCCGCGAACGAGAGGGATCGGGACATGAGCGACCAGGCCACCGACGCGGCGACCGAGACCTTCGTCGCCTACCGCAACCTGCTCTTCACCGTCGCCTACGAGATGCTCGGATCGGCGGCCGACGCCGAGGACGTCCTCCAGGAGACCTGGCTGCGGTGGATCGGGACGGACATGCAGGAGGTGCGCGACCAGCGTGCGTACCTGGTCCGCATCACGACCCGGCAGTCGCTCAACCGGCTGCGCACGATGACGCGCCGCAAGGAGTCGTACGTAGGCCCCTGGCTGCCCGAGCCACTGCTCACCGCGCCGGACGTGGCCGAGGACGCCGAGCTCGCCGAGAGCGTGTCGATGGCGCTCATGCTCGTCCTCGAAACGCTGTCGCCGACCGAGCGCGCCGTCTTCGTGCTGCGCGAGGTCTTCGACGTCGGCTACGACGAGATCGCGGCCGCCGTCGACAAGAGCCCTGCGGCCGTCCGCCAGATCGCGCACCGCGCCCGCCGGCACGTGGACGCCCGCCGCCCACGCGAGACGGTCTCCGCGAGCAGGACCCGGGCGGCCCTGGAGTCGTTCCAGCGCGCGCTCGAAACCGGCGACCTGCAGGGCCTCCTCGACGTCCTCGCCCCCGAGGTCGTCCTGATGAGCGACGGCGGCGGCATCAAGCAGGCCGCGGTGCGCCCGATCACCGGCGCAGACAAGGTGACCCGCTTCATCCTGGGCGGCGTCGGCAAGCACCGGAGCACGGTCACCGCTGACCCCACCGTGGCCAACGGCAACCCGGCACTCTTCGTACGGGTGAACGGCGAGATCGACGGCATCATCACGGCCCGCGTGGAAGCCGGCCGCATCACCGGCCTCTACTACGTCCGCAACCCGGAGAAACTCACCCGCGTCGCCTCCGAGACCCCGCTCACCCTGCGATGAACACGGCACGGGCCGGCATCTGCCGGCCTGTCACCCCCGGCCTACTCACAGGCCACTCCGTCGCCGTCCCGGTCGAGGTGGCGCCCGTATCCCGGGTCGTTTCGGCGGATCGGATCGGCTCCCGCTGCACGAACAGCCGTGCAGTTCTTGTAGTACACGCTGCCACCGCCACCGCCACCGCCGGTGGACGATCCGGCTGAGGAGGAGCCGGAGTCGTCATCGCCGCTCGGCGGACGCGGAGGGGTCGTCGCCGGATCAGGGTGCAGCTTGCCGCCCGCCGCCGCCGGGCAGGCCGTGGCGGGCGCGACGACCTTGAGGCGGGCGCTCGACGTCTTCGGATACGGGATTTCCTTGCCCTCGGCTGGGTCTTGGAAGCAGACGGTCCAGTCGTCCACGACGGCCGGGAGGGCGACGTCGGTGTAGGCGCTCTGCGGTTCGATCGCCTTGAGCCCGATCGGCTTGAGGGTCTCGGACGCCTTGGAGAAGGCGAGGCCGACCACCTTCGGCATCTTCGGATACGGAATCGGCTCGCCGTCCTTCGCTGGGCAAGGCCACTCGTTGCGCACCACGCCGAAGTCGAGCGTGGCTTTTCCGGCAGGCTCCGCCGCCGCGCTCTGGAAGCAGATCTTCCAGTTGTCCTCGTCCAGCTGACCGGCATCGTCCGGGCCGGCGTCGTGGGAGATCGACTCGTACCCGGCGGCGTAGGCGGCGGTCTTCGCCTGCTTGAGGTTCTGGCCGACGTAGCTGGCCGGCCCGGCCGGGCTCGGAGTCGGCGCGGGCGCCGGGCTCTGGAGCGCGGCAGCCTTCGGCTTCGCGTCCGTCTCGGTCTGCTTCGGCGGATCGCCCAGGAACGGCGTGAGGAACCAGAGGCCCGCCACCACCGTTGCGACGACCTTCTTCACCTGGCTCCACGGACTCAGCCAGGCGAGGGCTATGCCGGCCGGCGGTATGACGACCAGTAGGGAAATGATCAGTGCCGGGTGCTGCCACCAGCGCCGTACGGGCGCTTGCGGGTGCGGGTACGGCGGTGGGTATGTCACGTGGCGTCCTTCTGGCGGTACGTGTGGGCCCGGCGAGCGTATAGAAGATTGAAACTTGTACCGGTCGGTACGTGAGATGAGTCGAAGGCGTCTTGGTCGGGGTCCGGCTGGCGAACGGCCTTGAGTCTCCAGTGACTGGAGACGGCAGAGTGGGGGACATGGACGCCACGACCCTCTACTCGATCGGGGAGCTTTCCCGGCTGACGGGCCTGCCCGTGAGGACCATCCGGTTCTACTCCGATTCGGGGGTGGTGGCGCCGACCACCCGAAGTCCCGCCGGCTATCGGCTCTACGACCTCGACGCACTGCTTCGGCTGGAACTCCTCCGCACGCTGCGCGAGCTGGGCATGGACCTGGCCACGGTTCAACGGGCGCTGGACCGCGAGCTCTCGGTGGCGGACGTCGCCGCGGCGCACGCCGACGCCACGGACGTCCAGATCCGGGCGCTGCAGCTGCGGCGGAGCGTTCTGCGCGCCGTGGCCAGGGGCGGGTCCAGTCCCGAGGAGACCAAGCTCATGCACAGGCTCACGCAGTTGTCCGGCGAGGAACGCCGACGGTTGATCGACGGTTTCGTGGAGGGCACCTTCGGCACAGTGGATGCGGACCCGGCCGCGGTGGCCATGGTTCGCGCTGCCACCCCCGACCTCCCCGATGATCCGTCCGGCGAGCAGGTCGCCGCGTGGGTGGAGCTCGCCGAGCTGGTCGGCGACGAGGACTTCCGGGCCCGGATGCGCCGGACGACCAGGTGCCGGGCCAGCGGGCGCGCGCTCGGCATCGAGGGCGAGGCCGGCGAGGAACTGATGGAGTTCACCCGCCAGAAGGTGGCCGAGGCCGTGGAGTCGGGCATCGACCCGCTGAGCGACAGGGGCGCGCCCGTCGTCGACGACCTCGTGCACCGCTTCGCCGAGGTCTTCGCGCGCACACCTGACACGGAGTTCCGGGACTGGATGGCCCAGCAGTTCGAAGAAGCACACGATCACCGGGTGGACCGGTACTGGCGGCTGGTGTGGATCGTCAACGGCTGGCAGGTGGTGCCGAACCTGATCCCGGTGTACCCCTGGCTCGTCCAGGCCCTGCGCAACCACCGCCCTTGAACGAGTCCAAGAGATGGCCTGCAGAAGCGCGGAGGGCCGTCGGCGGGGTCTTCCGCGGGGGCGGAGACGCCGGCGACGGCCCTCAGGCGGGCCGGGAGGACGGGAGGCGCTCGCTCCGAAGAGCGTGACTCTGTATCTGGAGACGGGGACGCCCTTGCTCCGCCCCATCCCCGTCTGACCCCTGGGGGGAGAGCCTTCGGTCGGGCGCCTTGGAGGGTAATCACGGCCCCGGCCTGGACGCCATTGTGCCCCGCTCCCCGATCATGCTGGGGGCGGGGCACAGATGTGAGGTCAGCGGCTGTCGTGCCAGGTGCGGGCGGCCTGGAGCATGTCCAGCACCCACTCGTCCTTCTCGCCCTCGGCGATCTCCGCCCACACGCTGACGGTGGCCTTGGCGAACGCGGTGACGGCGGCGGGCGGGGCGTTGTTCCAGGCCGGGACCTTGGTGGCCCACTGCTCGGCCTCCTCGAGGGTGTGGCCGCTCTTGATGAGCCAGACCACCCAGAGGGCCGGGTCGATCCACGCGGCCCCGCGTGAGGCCCATGCCCAGTCGACAAGGACGGCGCGGCCCCCGGCAACGAGGACGTTGCTGGGGAACCAATCCGAGTGCAGCAAGGTCGTGCCGGCGAACAGCTCGGGGAAATCGGTGTGGGCCTTCACCCTGTCCGGCATCGACCGCATGACGACGTCGGGCGCGGTGATGGAGGAGAGCCGGGCCATCGCGTCGGCGACGAGCGGGAGATCGGGTGAGCCGGGGGCGTAGTCCGCGTGGGGGCCGTCGATGTCCTCGAACCCGAGCAGGTCCCAGCCGGACTCCTGGACGTGCCACAGGACGGCGGGGGCGAGGTGCCGGACGCTTGGGTTGATGTCGGCCTCGCGCTGCTGGGTCCAGACGCGTCGGTGGTCGCTGCGCAGGCCCTTGACGAAGACCGTGGTGTTAGCGCTGTGGACGCGGGCGGCGATCTCACTGTTCAGGCCACCCCCGACCGTCTCGTAGGTGAGGACGGTGCCGGTTTGGGTCTCGATCAGCGCTAGGACGTCGGCGGGGATCTCGGCGAGGCGCGGGATCGGCATGTCAGGGCCGGGGCTTCCGGTGCCGTCCCGTTCCCGGGGCCAGGGGGTTACGTCTGGTGATGGGACGGGTCGTTTCGGGCTGGTCGGCGGGCGCAGCTTCGGAGGTCGGGCTGAGTGCCCGGCAAGCTGCCGCGTAATCCTCCACCGTTGCCACCGCCTGCCAGGCGAACCCGTCCCATTCGAGGATCAGGCGCGGGGCGTCGGGGTCGAGGTGGGCGCCGCGCTGCGGGCCGGCACCGAGGGTGATCGCCCTTTTCTCGCCGGGCTTGCGCAGGCGGCCTTGGCGGCGCGCGGCCCACCGGTCCAGGGGTTCCTCGTCCATAGGTCAGGCGCGGTCGGCGAGGAACAGGGCGAGCGGGCCACCCTGGAGGAGGAACCTGCCTTCGGTCGCAGCAGCGATCGCCTCCTGCATCGGCCACCAGGTGAGCTTGAAGTCCTCTTCGTCGTCGGCGAGCTGCTGAGGGCCGAGCGTCAGGCCCGTGGCCTCGAAGAGGTGGATGCGGGCCGTCGAGCGGGCGGTGATCGCGTAGGAGCCGAGGGGGCGCCAGGAGGAGGCGGCGATACCGGCCTCCTCCAGCAGCTCCCGCCGGGCGCATTCCTCGGAGGTCTCCCCGTCCTCTCGCCGACCGCCGGGCAGGAACAGGTAGTCGTCGCCGTGGCGGGGAAAGCGGGCGGTCAGGATCGCGACCAGGCCGTGGACGTCGCGGGCGACGACGACGGAGGCATCCCGCTCAGGCTGTGTGTCGGTCATAGGTCGAGCGTAGGACGCTACCTGACCACCGTGCAGGCGAACGGCACGGTGGTCACCGTGGGGTGGACGATTCCGCGCCCGTAATACCCGTCCTCCCCGAAGGCGTCGCCGTGGTCCGTGCAGGCGATGACGAGCCAGCGCTTCTTGCTGGTGAGGCCGGCGATCAGGCGGCCGAGGTGTTCGTCCGCGTAGGCGAGGGCCGCGCTCTGGGACGCCCAGGTGTCGGTGCTCTGCCCGAGGTAGTGGCCGTGGGGGACGTGGGTCGCTGAGATGTTGACGAACAGGAACAGCCGCCGGTTCTCGTACTGGCGGGCAAGGCCGAGGGCTTCATCGACTTGGTGGCGGGTGGAGTCGGGTTCGGGGGAGCAGAACTCCGGCCGCCAGTGGTCTTCGTCGAACAGGTCCGGCAGGACGGAGCCGAGCGGGGTTTCCCGGGAGAAGTAGGTGACCCCGCCGACGCACACCGTGCGATATCCGTGCTGGACAAGGCCGGTGAGGAGGCTCGGGGCGTCGAAGACGAACGTTCTGGGGTTGACGGTCTTGAACGCGGGCGGGCGGCACTCCCACAGGCGCGGGGGCTGCTCGGGCTGCGGGAGCTTGGGCAGGAAGCCGGAGAAGAACGCCATGTGTGCGGGCAGGGTGAAGGTGCCCGGGGTCCGGCGCTCCTCCCACTGGCCGCCGGGAAGGAGCTTGGCAAGGTGGGGGGTCTTTCCGGCGTGCGTGGTGGCCCTCGCCACGTCGTAGCGCAGGGAGTCGAGGGTGACGAAAAGGATGCTTGTGCCGGACTCGATGACCTCGGCAGCGTTGATCACCGGGCCGCCTCCTTGTAGTTCTGGATGCGCCCCTTGCAGCCCGCGTTGACGGGGATGGGCACGCGGTCCTCGGCGATCATGCGGCGGATGACGTGGAGGCCGGTGTGTTCGGTCAGTGGCGCGCCGTCGCGGTCGTACAGGGTGATGGTGAGGGTGTCCTGCTCCGAGCTGACGCGCATGCCGGGGGCGCGGTCCATGTCCTTCATAGTGACCAGGAGTCCGTCTTCGTTGGCCACCCCTCGGTCAAGGACGAGACACGCATAGTGCTGCACGTTGATGGCGCCGATGCACATGCGATCGAAGAATTGGGCGGAGGCGGGGTTGCCGTCGTAAGCGGCGACGAGCCGGTCCGTGCGGGTGGTCATGACGAAGCAAGCCGCCATCCACCAGGCGACGCTGGGATGGATTTCGCTGGGAAAACGTCCGGTGGCGCCGCCGTCGCGAATGACCTTGTCCGTGTCGATCGGGTTAAGCACGGTGGCTCTCCAGATGGGCGGTGATCAGGTTGGCGAGGTCGTCCGGGGTCAGGCCGTCGGTGTCCAGCACGATTGCGGTGGGGTCGTCGTTGGCTACCGCCTCGAAGTTGGCGGTGAGCTGCTTGAGGCGGCCGGGGATGGCGAAGAGATCGGCGTCGTCCTGCTTGGTGTCGCCCTTGACGGCCATCCGCTCCCGCAGGGTCTCCTCCGAGCACCGCAGGTAGAAGGTGTGGTCGGGGACGACGAGGTAGGGCCGGAACGGGGCGATCAGGCGGTCCACTTCGGCGATGTCGGCGCCGTGGACGGCGGCCTGGCAGGCGGTGATCGATGAGGCATAGCGGTCCGCGATCACGGGCCCGATGGCCAGGGACTGACGGATGCGGTCGGAGAGGTAGAAGGCGAGGTGCGGCAGGGGCTTCATGCGGTCGGCTTCCCGCGACCAGCCGGAGTGTGGCGGGGCCAGGGTGTGAATGCCGGTGCCGCCCCACCGGTGGGCGAGTTCGGCGGTCAGGGTCGATTTCCCGACGCCGGAGACGCTTTCCAGGGCGATGAAGGGGGCGTCCCGGTTCTCGTCGTAGGGGACGGGGACGGGGACGGGGACGGGGACGGGGGCGAAGGTCGTGGGCAGGGCGATGGTCTGGTTCACAGGGTCCTCTCGGTGAAGGCCGTGACGTGTCCGGCGATGGCCTCGGCGAGGCGGGCCGGGTCGTCCAAGAGGTGCTTGACGTCCATGCGCAAGTCGTCGCGGAGGAGGCATGGCTGGACTCCGCCAGCGTGGTCGGCGCGCAGGGCCCAGAACCCTTCGACGCACTTGGGTCGGATCGGGCAACTGCCGCACTGGCCGACATGGTGGCGGCCGAGGTTGCGGTGGATGACTTCGACGTCCACCCCGTCGATGTCGAAGATGCGGCGGCCCTGGCCGACGCCGACGATCTCGATTCGCTCGCTGCTGGTGAGCGTGCGTAGGTGGCTGATGATGTCGTCGGCCGGGACGGCTGACTTGGCACGAGCCTCGTTGAAGTCGGTGCCCACCAGCTCGATGAACTGGACGGGCATGCGGCGGTTGAGGGCGAAGGTGAGGATGTCGCGGACCTCGTGTGCGTTCTCCTTCTGGAGGAGGCAGTTCAGTTCGACGTGCTTGAACATTTCACGGGCGGCTTCGATGCCGTCGAGGACGCAATCAATGCCGATGCGCGTCCCGGCGATGGCCTTGAAGGTCTCGTCGGAGAAGTAGTGCAGCGACACCTTGATTTTGCCGAGCGGCGTTTTCGCGAGCCAGGACTGGTGGGTGCGGACGCGGGTGCCGTTGGTGATCAGCGTGTACGAGCCGTCGGGGCCGCTCGGGCGGAGGCCGGTCAGTACCTCGCGGGCCAGGGGGGAGTTCAGCGGTTCGCCCCCGGTGAAGAAGATCCGCTGGAGACCTGCGTCCATCATGGCGTTGATGAGCGTGAGGAACCCGTGGCCCCGTAGTGGCGCAGGCGCGGCTGCTGGGTGCGGTCCATGCGAGTCAGCGGCGGAGGGACGTCGGCCTCGTTGTGGCAGAACCAGCAAGCGACGTTACAGCGCGGCGTCAGGGAGATCCGACCCTGGCCGCCCAGGGCCGCGAAGTTGCGGAAGGCGGTCCAGTCGACGGAACGCGGTGCAGCGGGCGGCTGGAGCGTGACGGTCATATGCGTGAGCCTCTCGTTCGGTTCGAGTGGTGCAGATGCGTGGGCCCCCGCGTACCGCGAGACCGGGGCTGGGCGGGGAGCCTGTTGTTTATCTGCTGGTGCTGCCGGCCACGGCGAGTGCGACGACCAGGGCACCGACCAAGACGACGTAGACCAGCGCGGCCAGCCGTTGGCGCCAGCCGCGCAAGAGGGGACTCACCGGAGGAGTTCGAGGTTCGTCGGGGCGGTGGACAGCTCCCAGCCCCCTCCGGCCGGGCGGATGTACGCGAGCCGCACGGTCATGGAGGCACCCTCGAAGTTGGGGATGTCCTCGGAGACGATGGCAATCAGCTCACCCTCGGTACCGCTCGCGATGTCGCGGACCTGTTTGCCGATGCGGGGGTCTGATCCGTGCTCGAAGTGGGCCGCCGCGCTCACTCGTCCTTGTCCCCGTCGTGCTGCTCCGGGTCCTGGTTGACGCTCCGCAGGAATCGCTCCAGGCCCGACTCAGCACGGGCGCGGAGGCCGGGGCTGGGGTCGGGGCTGGCGTCCCAGGGGGCGTATTCGGGCTGGTCCTGGAGCTGACGGGCGAGCGGGCGGCGAGGCGGGGGCTGCTGGGGCATGGCGCACTCCTCGGTCTGGAAGGGGACACAGCGGGGGCCAGGGAGTCGGGGGAGGGACGTCTCCACTCCGCTGCCGGGGGACGGCGTCAACCTCGGTCCCGGGTACTGGGCCTGGTCGTTCCCGCGAGATGAACCTACGGTCGCGCTGCGTGCGGTAGGACTGACTGCGGGTACGTGTTACGGCAGGGGCCGCACCGGGGAGCGCGCGATGGCCACGAGACCAACGACCGGCACGATCGTGGGCTTTGTGCTGCGCACTGCGCGGGAGTCGGTCCCGCTCACTCAGGCGGGGATGGCCGAGGCCCTGGGCGTGGACTTGGCCACCGTGCAGGGGTGGGAGTCGGGCCGGCGGCCGGTGGTAAACATGCGGGCGGTGGATCTGTTGGGGCTTCGGCGGCGGCTGGCCGGGCTCGGTGCGGACGCGTCGGTCGTGGGGATGCTGGACGCGGCGATGGACGCGGATCGAATCATCAGCGCCACCCTCACCGGCACAGATGGGCCGCACCCGTTGGCCGAGTGGGTGCACACCCGGGACACCGCGCACATGCTCGCCTGGGCGCTTACGGGGATCCGGCCGCCGTCCCTTGCCGGGATCCCCTCCCCGCGCCGCAGGGGACCGGCAGCAGCCTCTCCGCTCCTTCCCGCACAGGACCGGGCCGCGTTCTTCGAGCAGCTGCGGACCACGGCGGAGGCGGCACCCAAAACCGACCCGCAGGGGGTGCTCCTGCACCGCCAGGCCCTTTACCTGACCTCGTACGACAAGAGCCCGGAGGCGGTGGCGTGGACGGCGCAGGCCCTCCATGCCCGGCGCGGTCTGCTCGCCCGGAGGGGGTGGACACCGCAGTGGGCGGAGGCACGTTCGACGGCCACTGCCCTCGCCAGGCTCGGGGATCCGGTGCCGCTCCTGGACTTCATCGAGCGGGCGATGGTGGACGACGACGCCGGCGAGGCCGCGAACTTGAATTACTGGGCTTATTGGCTGGGCGGGACCACGCTGCCGCAGTCCGACGACCTGTTCATGCGGGACCGACAGCTCACCGGATGGACCCGGTAACGCTGCTGCGCAGGCTGACGTACGGCCTGCACCACGCCCCGGGGTACGTGGACCTGTATGCGCACACGATGTGGGCCCTGCTGACTGCCCACCCTTGGCTGCCGCAGGCGTCGGGCCTCCTGGTGCGGGACCTGGCGGAGCGTACCGAGCGCCTGCTGGACGGGGGCGGCATCTCCGAAAGATCCCGTCGCGAACTCTCCACCGTGAACTACGTTTTACGTGATCGCACCTGAAACCGGAGGTCACCACATGGCAGACGAGACGGCGAACGCCCAGGGCACGGCCGGATTCCTCTTCGAGATGGGCGTTCTCAAGAACGCCAAGCGGACCGGCTGGTGGTTCACCGGGAACAACAATCCCGAGTCGATCGCGGAGCACTCGTTCCGGGTCGGGATCGTCGGCGCCGTCCTGGCCATGATGGAGGGCGTGGACCCCGCCAAGGTGGCCTTGATGTGCCTCTTCCACGACACCCAAGAGACCAGGATCGGGGACATCCCGCACATCGGACGCCGGTACATCGACGCGGCCTCGAACGAGACCGTCACCGCCGATCAGGTCTCCGCCGCGCACCCGGCGGTCAAGGCCGGAGTGCAGCGGGTGGTGGGCGAGTACGAGAGCGGCGACACCCCCGAGGCGATCGTGGCGAAGGACGCGGACAAGCTGGAGTGTCTGGTGCAGGCGGTGGAGTACCGAGCCCAGGGTTACAGCCTGGTACAGGACTGGATCGACACCTCCTTGAACAGCCTCAAGACGGCGTCGGCGCAGGCCCTCGCCGAAGCCGCTCTGACGATGTCGCCGCTGGAGTGGCGGAAGACCTTCCTGGGGCAGTAGCCGAGAAACAGCGAAGCTCCTGCCGGCCGGGACTATTCCGGGGGCGGGGGCTTCGCGATGCAGGAATGCCTCTGCCGTCAATCCTTCTTGCCGACCTTGATCTCCAGCGGCGTCTTTCCGCTGAGCCAGCGTTCGAACTGCTCAAAAAACCGACCCATCCAGGATGCGGCTTTACGAACCCGACCGTTTTTGCCGTGACGAACACCTCCTTCCCGGTAGTCCGGTCCGACACGACAGGCGAAACCTGGAACGCGCAGGCCGTCATCCGCCGCGTCGACATCCGCCCGTTCTCGTGCAGGTGGGCACAGTCGGCGGCCGGAATGTCCCTTGGCTACCTTGTCGCGGAACTTACATCGCGGCACTGTCACCTGAGATGACAGACCTGCTGCGGCTCCTGAACAGCAAGGGAGCGGTGGTCGATGGTCGTTGGTGGTCCCCCGGGCCGGTCTCGGACGGCCCAGGCGGCACAAGGCTGGCTGGGGATGGTCTCTGGGCCTGGCGCCTGTGCAGGCTAGTACTCCAGCTGTAGATCGTGATCTTGCTGGTGGGGCCTGTAAGGGAACGGGCGCGGCCGCCGTTGATCATCGTCGGTGTGGACTGACGACGAGACGGTGGCCACTCCACAGCGTAGATCCTGCACGTTCACTGTCGGCCGGCATGCCGCCGGGCACCAGCAAGCGGTCCGGACCTGCCCTCGGACCGGACCGCTCACCGCGTGCTACTCCTCGCTAGGCCGCTTGGCCCGCCGGGTGGAAGTTGATGCGTTCACGGATGACGGGGAAGCCAGCCTTGGCGAAGTTCGCGGCCATGGGGAAGTTGGCCTGGTCCGTCGCTCCGCTGACGAACTCCGCGCCCTGCTCGACGAGGAGGTGGGTGCACTCCGCGAGGAGGTCGTAGGCGTAGCCGCGACCGCGCTGTTCCGGGACGACTCCGATGAAGCCGATCGTCGGGCCGGAGGGGTTGTGGGCCGGGATGTGGATGCCGGCCAGGTCGCCCTCCGGCGTGTGTGCGATCTGCCACCATTCCCGTGGGGAGGGGCACCAGTGGAAGAAGTCGAGTTCCTCCTGGGCGGCCTGGTCGAGGCCGCCCTCCTCGATGGCCCTGAGCGCGTGGGCGTCCAGGGTGGCGGAGTGGATGCGGCGCAACGCGTCGAAGAACACGGTGTCGTCGGGTTCCGCGCTGAAGCGCAGGCGTCCGGGCCGCTCGGGCAGACCTCGCTCGGGGGTCCAGCGGTACAGGAAGCGTTCCACCAGGAGTTCGTACCCTGCGGCTCGTGCGGCGGCGAAGCGCGCCTCGGCTCCGGCGCGCAGGTAGGTCTTTTCCCGCCAGCCGCCGGGCAGGTTGATCTCGAGTTCGACCTGCCAGGGAGCGGAGCGCAGGAGTTCGGCCCCGGCCTCCTCCTCGCCCTCGGCCACGTCGAACCAGTTGATGTTGACGGGCTCCGAGTCGTCGGGGCCGCCCCACCACGCGCCGCGTGCGACGACCTCGCCGTCGCGCAGGGCGACGCGCTTCCAGTCGGGGCGGAACCGGGTACGCCGGTGGCCTTCACCGGCGCCGAGGGGGTCGGGGTGTGCGTCGAAAAGATGTGCGTCGCTCGCGGAGAGCGCGCGGATGACCGTATCGGTCATGGATTCCTCCGGGATACAGGCTGCTTGGAGCGCTCCCGGTCAGAACTGACGAACTACGCCGGGATAGCGGAAGAGGGAGCGCTGGAAAGGTGTGAACTGCACGGCACTCGCCTCCTTCCGTCCATCTCAGGGCGTGAAGCCACACAGTACGTGATCTTCCGCGGGTCCGTCCACGGATTTCCGCGCCCCTTGAAGGAGGGGTTCGCGGGACGATGCAGAGCGCTCTCAAAGGCCCGCGGGTCCGTAAGCGGACTGTAGTGCTCCAGCTGTGTGGATTGTGATCTTGCTGGTGGGGCCGTTACGGGAACAGATGCGGCAGCCGTTGATCATCGTGGGTGTGTGGACTGACGACGAGACGGTGGCCACTGGTCACAGCATAAATCCCGCACGTTGGCGGGAGGCGTTTGAGGTGGCCATGGGGCGCATCGCGGGCCGGTTCGCCCGCTATGAACCTCGCCTACGGGCCGGGCGGTTGGTGCTGGGCCTGCTGTCGGACCTGCCGCGCAAGAACTGCTGGACGATCGCGGAGTGGGCCGGCGAGGCAACCCCGCACGGCATGCAGCACCTGCTGTGCCGGGCGTCCTGGAACGCCGATGCCGTTCGCGACGACGTCCGCGAATACGTCGTCGAGCACCTCCACGACGATGCAGCGGTGCTGGTCGTCGACGAGACCGGCGACGTGAAGAAGGGCACCCACACCGTCGGGGTCCAACGCCAGTACACAGGCACCGCGGGACGGATCGAGAACTCCCAGGTCGCCGTCTACCTCGTCTACGCCGGCGCCCGGGTACACGCGGCGGTGGACCGGGAGCTGTACGTCCCGCGCTCCTGGACAGGCGACCCGGACCGCTGCCGGGCGGCAGGGCTCGGCGAGGAAACCGTCTTCGCGACCAAGCCGGAGCTGGCCCGCACGATGATCGAACGGTTCATGGATGCCGGACACCGCGTGGACTGGGTCACCGGTGACGAGGTCTATGGCGACAACCCGAAACTGCGATCCGCCCTGGAGGAACGCCGCATGGGCTATGTCCTCGCGGTGGCCTGCTCGGCCGAAGTGACCACCGGTGCGGGCACGTTCCGCGCCGATGCCCTGGCCCGGAAGGTGCCGAAGCGGGCCTGGCAGAAGCTCTCGGCCGGACGCGGCGCGAAGGGACAGCGGTTCTACGACTGGGCGGTCATCGACCTGGCCGATCCCTGCCCGGGTCACCGCCAGCTGCTGATCCGCCGCAACCGCACCAGCGGCGAACTCGCCTACTACCGCTGCTACGCGCCGGATCCGGTGCCGCTGACGACTACGGTGCGGGTCGCGGGATCGAGATGGCGGGTCGAGGAGACCTTCCAGAGCGAGAAAGGGCTGGCCGGCCTCGATGAGCACCAGGTCCGCCTCTACCCCTCCTGGATCCGCTGGGTCACCCTTGCGATGCCCGCCCACGCCTTCCTCGCGGTGGTCCGTGCGAACGAACACGCCCGACAGTCCACCTCTGACGACTTGGTCCCGCTGTCCTGCAACGAGATCCAGCGCTTGTTCATCACCCTCGCCATCCGGCCTCTCCGCGATGCGGCCCACCGGCTCGGTTGGTCCGACTGGCGACGCCGCCATCAAAAGCGATCACGCACCAGCCATTACCAGCGACAAGCCGCATCCCAGACATGAAGATCACGATCTACAGCTGGAGTACTAGGAGGCAGCCGGCGGGGATGCATGCCTGCCAAGCGGTCACCCTCCGACGCTGAGCCCCATCTGCTGCTGAGCGGGCCTGCCGTAGCTGCACCAGCACCGTGGCTTCCGTACACCAACACGAGCCCGTGTCCACGCTCACCGCACCTGCCGCGATTCCACGTGACTTTAGCCACGAAAAAATACCTCAGGATGAGTTGATGGGGGTTCCTTCTGGCGAATATTGAACATTCACGATATTCGCACCACCCACCCACGTGTTGAGTGTCTCAAGGGCACCGCTGGAAAGCTCAGTTGTAAACAGGAGGACGAGATGTTCTTGAGCGCGCGAGCATGCAACGTAGAACAGGTTCCGTGACTTTTCGAACCGCTTCTTGTTATGCTCGTTAGGTTTGGTCTGCACCCCGTGCCGGGGTACACGCCCCGTTTCGGGGGCAGACCGGGCCTCTCTTCTTTTTTGGCCGCACGGATTCTTTTGTGCCGGCGACGCCGGCCGGGTAGACAGCACAGCGCCGTGCGGTTGCACGTAAGCCCCTCGCGGGGGCGTCATGTTCGACCGTGAGCGCCACCGTAGCAGCACCGTGCGTAGTGGCCGACGAATCGTCAGCGGACCCAATCCAAGCTCTGGTCGGGACATTTACGGGCAAAATAGAAAGCCCCCGCCACTCTCCGTGAGGAGTGACGGGGGCTCAGGTCGAGCTGACGGTATTTCAGTGTTCGATTCCCAGGCTGTACATCCGCTGCGCAAGGCGTCGGAAACGACGGGAAGGTACCGGAAGCTGTGAAGGGGTATTTTCGCAGGTCAGGCCGGGGATTGATTGAGCATCAGGCTAGGTCCGAATTTTACCGATTTACCCAGATCCTCAGATGTCGCGGAAGATTTCGATCTGGGCGCCCACCGAGTTGAGGCGTTCGGCCAGTTCCTCGTAGCCGCGGTTGATCACGTAGACGTTGCGCAGGACCGAGGTGCCCTCCGCGGCCATCATCGCGAGGAGGACGACCACCGCCGGGCGCAGGGCCGGCGGGCACATCATTTCCGCCGCGCGCCAGCGGGTGGGGCCCTCCACCAGCACGCGGTGGGGGTCCAGGAGTTGGAGGCGGCCGCCGAGGCGGTTGAGGTCGGTCAGGTAGATGGCCCGGTTGTCGTACACCCAGTCGTGGATCAGGGTCTGGCCCTGGGCGACGGCGGCGATGGCCGCGAAGAACGGGACGTTGTCGATGTTCAGCCCGGGGAACGGCATCGGGTGGATCTTGTCGATCGGGGCTTCGAGCTTGGACGGGCGGACGGTGAGGTCCACCAGGCGGGTGCGGCCGTTGTCCGCGACGTACTCCGCCGAGCGGTCGTGGTCGAGGCCCATCTCCTCCAGCACCGCGAGCTCGATCTCCATGAACTCGATCGGCACCCGGCGGATGGTCAGTTCCGACTCCGTGACGACCGCCGCGGCGAGCAGGCTCATCGCCTCGACCGGGTCCTCGGAGGGGGAGTAGTCCACGTCCACGTCGATGTTCGGAACGCCGTGGACCGTGAGCGTGGTGGTGCCGACGCCCTCGACCTTGACGCCCAGCTCCTCCAGGAAGAAACACAGGTCCTGGACCATGTAGTTGGAGGAGGCGTTGCGGATGACGGTGACGCCGTCGTGCCGGGCGGCGGCCAGCAGCGCGTTCTCGGTGACCGTGTCCCCGCGCTCGGTCAGCACGATCGGGCGGTCGGGGGAGACCCCGGCCTCCACCTTCGCGTGGTAGATGCCCTCGGTCGCGGTGATGTCCAGGCCGAAGCGGCGCAGGGCGATCATGTGCGGCTCGATGGTGCGGGTGCCGAGGTCGCAACCGCCCGCGTAGGGCAGGCGGAAGTGGTCCATCCGGTGCAGCAGGGGGCCCAGGAACATGATGATGCTCCGGGTCCGGCGCGCCGCGTCCGCGTCCATGGCCTCCAGGTCGAGGCGGGCCGGCGGGATCAGCTCCAGGTCCACGCCGTCGTTGATCCAGCGGGTGCGGACGCCGATGGAGTTCAGGACCTCCAGGAGGCGGTAGACCTCCTCGATGCGGGCCACCCGCCTCAGCACCGTACGGCCCTTGTTGAGCAGCGAGCCGCAGAGCAGGGCGACGCACGCGTTCTTGCTCGTCTTGACGTCGATGGCGCCCGACAGCCGGCGGCCGCCGACCACGCGCAGGTGCATCGGGCCGGCGTAGCCCAGGGAGACGATCTCGCTGTCGAGCGCTTCGCCGATTCGGGCGATCATCTCAAGGCTGATGTTCTGATTGCCGCGCTCGATCCGGTTCACGGCACTCTGGCTGGTGCCGAGTGCGTCAGCGAGCTGACTCTGTGTCCAGCCCCGGTGCTGACGGGCGTCACGGATGAGCTTGCCGATGCGTGCGAGGTAGTCGTCTGCCATGGGGGCACGTTATCTCAGATATGAGATGAGTCCCGCTCCGGGTATGCCAGATGGGTGTGTCGGATGGGCGTTTTGTGGGTTATTGACCGCCAGGTCCCATGGTGGGGTCCCCGTACGTGTGATGCGGGACGGTCCGGCCGGGCGGACGGGTGAGCCGCTGCCGCTCCTGCGCGGACGGCGGGGCCGGGAGCTCCTCCCGGGCCGCGCCGAGGAGTTGCTCCCCGGCCGCCTCCTCCTCCTCCTTCTCCTCCGCCAATGGACCCCGGCTCTGCGCGGGCGGGGACTTCGTGCGGGGCGGCCGCCTCGCCGGCGAGGGCCTCCCCCTCCGTGGTGAAGGCGAGGGTCTCCCCCTCCGCGGTGAGCGCGACCGCCGGCGGCGTGGTCCGGGAGTCGCGGGACAGGGGCGGCGGGGGCCGCCGCGAAGGGTGTGCAAGGGGAGCTCGGCCGGGGGCGAGCCCTGTGGGGCCGAATGGGCCGACCGCGCCGGAACGCTCCGTGATCATCGTCACGGCCTGGCGGCCGGACGGGAACAAGGGGAAACCGGGCGTCGGCGCCGGTCGCAGGGGCCGGGGCGGAGCGTGCGGAAGCATCCGGTCGGCCGACCGGACAGGGCTTCCCCGGGGTGCGCGCCTCGTCCCCGGACCCGGACATGTACTAGAGTTATCTCGACATCGAGATATCTGCCGAAGGCGTACCACAGCCGCCCCCGCTGGTAAGGGTTACCTAACTTAGCCCTACCTTAGCGGATTGGCCAAGGGGCGTGGCGGCAGGATGCGGTTATACGCGCGAATTCATGCATGAAGGAGACTGTCGTGTCGGCGAACAGCTTCGACGCCCGCAGCACGCTGCAGGTGGGCGACGAGTCGTACGAGATCTTCAAGCTGGACAAGGTCGAGGGCTCCGCCCGCCTTCCCTACAGCCTGAAGGTCCTGCTGGAGAACCTGCTCCGTACCGAGGACGGCGCGAACATCACCGCCGACCACATCCGGTCGCTCGGCAACTGGGACTCGCAGGCCCAGCCCAGCGAGGAGATCCAGTTCACGCCGGCTCGCGTGATCATGCAGGACTTCACCGGCGTTCCCTGCGTCGTGGACCTCGCCACCATGCGTGAGGCCGTGAAGGCCCTCGGCGGCGACCCGGCGAAGATCAACCCGCTCTCGCCCGCCGAGATGGTCATCGACCACTCGGTCATCGCCGACAAGTTCGGCACGAAGGACGCCTTCGCGCAGAACGTCGAGCTGGAGTACGGCCGCAACAAGGAGCGCTACCAGTTCCTGCGCTGGGGCCAGACCGCCTTCGACGACTTCAAGGTCGTCCCGCCGGGCACCGGCATCGTCCACCAGGTCAACATCGAGCACCTGGCCCGCACCGTCATGGTGCGGGGCGGCCAGGCGTACCCCGACACCCTCGTCGGCACCGACTCGCACACCACCATGGTCAACGGCCTGGGCGTGCTGGGCTGGGGCGTCGGCGGCATCGAGGCCGAGGCCGCGATGCTCGGCCAGCCGGTCTCCATGCTGATCCCGCGCGTCGTCGGCTTCAAGCTGACCGGCGAGCTGCCGACCGGCACCACCGCCACCGACCTGGTGCTGACCATCACCGAGATGCTGCGCAAGCACGGTGTCGTCGGCAAGTTCGTCGAGTTCTACGGTGAGGGCGTCTCCGCCACCTCCCTCGCGAACCGCGCCACCATCGGCAACATGTCGCCGGAGTTCGGCTCCACCGCCGCGATCTTCCCGATCGACGACGAGACGCTGAAGTACCTGCGCCTGACCGGCCGCGACGCCCAGCAGGTCGCGCTCGTCGAGGCGTACGCCAAGGAGCAGGGCCTGTGGCTCGACCCGGCCGCCGAGCCTGACTTCTCCGAGAAGCTGGAGCTCGACCTCTCCACGGTCGTCCCCTCCATCGCCGGCCCGAAGCGCCCGCAGGACCGCATCGTCCTCGCGAACGCCTCCCAGCAGTTCGCCCAGGACGTACGCAACTACGTCGCGGAGGACGACGAGGCGGGCAAGGAGTCCTTCCCGGCCTCCGACTCCCCGGCCACCACCGACGGCGTGCCGACCCGCCCGACCCTGGTCACCCTCGCGGACGGTACGTCCTTCGAGATCGACCACGGCGCCGTCACGGTCGCCGCGATCACCTCCTGCACCAACACCTCGAACCCCTACGTCATGGTCGCCGCGGCGCTCGTGGCCAAGAAGGCGGTCGAGAAGGGCCTGTCCCGCAAGCCGTGGGTCAAGACCACCCTCGCCCCGGGTTCGAAGGTCGTCACCGACTACTTCGACAAGGCCGGCCTGACCCCGTACCTCGACAAGATGGGCTTCAACCTCGTCGGGTACGGCTGCACCACCTGCATCGGCAACTCCGGTCCGCTGGACGAGGAGATCTCGAAGGCGATCAACGAGCACGACCTCGCGGTCACCTCGGTGCTCTCCGGCAACCGCAACTTCGAGGGCCGGATCAACCCCGACGTCAAGATGAACTACCTGGCCTCCCCGCCGCTGGTCGTCGCGTACGCCATCGCGGGCTCCATGAAGGTGGACATCACCAAGGACGCCATCGGCACCGACACCGAGGGCAAGCCGGTCTTCCTGCAGGACATCTGGCCGTCCGAGGCCGAGGTCAACGACGTCGTGGCGAACGCCATCGGCGAGGACATGTTCAGCAAGTCCTACCAGGACGTCTTCGCGGGCGACGCCCAGTGGCAGGCGCTGTCGATCCCGACCGGCAACACGTTCGAGTGGGACCCGCAGTCCACCTACGTCCGCAAGCCCCCTTACTTCGAGGGCATGACGATGGAGACCACCCCGGTCTCCGACATCGCCGGCGCGCGCGTGCTGGCGAAGCTGGGCGACTCGGTCACCACCGACCACATCTCCCCGGCCGGTGCGATCAAGGCCGACACCCCGGCCGGCAAGTACCTCACCGAGCACGGCGTCGAGCGCCGCGACTTCAACTCGTACGGTTCCCGCCGCGGCAACCACGAGGTCATGATCCGCGGTACGTTCGCCAACATCCGCCTGCGCAACCAGATCGCGCCGGGCACCGAGGGCGGCTTCACCCGCGACTTCACCGTCGAGGGCGCACCGGTCTCGTTCATCTACGACGCCTCGCAGAACTACCAGGCCGCCGGCGTCCCGCTGGTCATCCTGGCGGGCAAGGAGTACGGCTCCGGCTCCTCCCGCGACTGGGCGGCCAAGGGCACCGCGCTGCTCGGCGTCAAGGCCGTCATCGCCGAGTCCTACGAGCGCATCCACCGCTCCAACCTGATCGGCATGGGCGTCCTGCCCCTGCAGTTCCCCGAGGGCGCCACCGCCGCCTCCCTGGGCCTCACCGGCGAGGAGACCTTCTCCTTCACCGGTGTGGAGGAGCTGAACAACGGCACCACCCCGCGCACCGTCAAGGTGACCACCGACACCGGTGTGGAGTTCGACGCGGTCGTCCGCATCGACACGCCGGGTGAGGCGGACTACTACCGCAACGGCGGCATCATGCAGTACGTGCTCCGGAACCTCATCCGCGGCTGAGCCACGGCATAGGCGCCAAAGGGCCGTATCCCCGTCCAGGGGGTACGGCCCTTCCGTTCGTCCGGCGGCGTGTCCATGTGACGGACAGGTCTCAACTCGGAAAAACTGGTGGCCATAAGTGTGCATGATCTTGCTCACACGAGCGGAAGTGGACTATACCTGTGCCCGTCCGGATCACCGCGAGACGAGTGGCTCCGGGCCGGGGGACGGGCGGGGACCTGTGGTGATGTCCGCATGCACGGCGACCACCGTGAATCTCCGGCCTCCTTCACACTTCTGACGAAGGCGAGGACATGAGCATGGGATCCACTGGTGAGGGCCTCGGACGCCGCGACCTGATCAAGCGCTCCGCAGCACTCGGACTGATCACGGTGCCGACGATGAGCTTCCTGTCCGCCTGCGCCTCCGGCGGTGGGGAGAACTCCACGAAGGGTCCGGCCAAGGCGCCGGTGACCAAGGAGAACCCCTTCGGCGTCGCGAAGGGCGGCAAGCTGGACGTCGTCGTCTTCAAGGGCGGGTTCGGCGACGACTACGCGAAGGCCTGGGAGGCCGCCTTCGACAAGAAGTGGGGCACCACCAGCTCCCACCTGGGCACCCAGGAGATCACCGCCAAGCTGCAGCCCCGCTTCAACGGCGGGAACCCGCCGGACGTCGTCGACGACTCCGGCGCCCAGAAGATCCCGCTGGACGTGCTCGGCAAGGGCGGCCAGCTCGCCGACCTCAACGCCGTGCTCGACGCGCCCTCGCTCGACGACCCGAGCAAGAAGGTGCGCGACACCCTCGTGGACGGGGCCGTCGAACAGGGCATGCTGGGCGGCAAGTACGTCGTCCTGAAGTACGTGTACGCCGTGTCCGGCTTCTGGTACTCGGGCAAGCTCTTCAAGGAGAAGGGCTGGACGGCGCCCAAGACCTGGGACGAGTTCCTCGCCGTCTGCACCAAGGCCAAGGAGGCGGGCATCGGCGGTCTCGCCCACCAGGGCAAGTACCCGTACTACATCAACGTCGTCATCATGGACCTGATCGCCAAGAAGGGTGGTCTGGACGCGGTGAAGGCGATCGACAACCTCGCGCCGAACGCCTTCGAGGGCAACGCGGCCGCTCTCGCCGCGGTCGAGGCGGTCTACGAGGTGGTCGAGAAGGGCCTGCTGATGCCGGGCACCAACGGCCTCACCCACACGGAGTCCCAGACGGCCTGGAACCAGTACAAGGCGGCCTTCATCCCCTCCGGCTCCTGGCTGGAGAACGAGCAGCTCAAGCAGACCCCGGAGGACTTCGACATGAAGTTCCTGCCGGTGCCCCTGCTCGCCGACAGCAAGATGCCCCTCGAGGCCATCCGGGCCGGCGTCGACGAGCCGTTCATCGTCCCGGAGAAGGCCGCCAACAAGGCCGCGGGCCTGGAGTTCCTCCGTTCGATGCTGTCCCGCGAATGGTCGACGATCTTCGCCCAGCAGGCGAACTCGCTCACGGTGGTCAAGGACGGCGTGGATCCGGGAGTCAAGCTGCGGCCGGGCACCCAGTCGGCGGTCGAGGCGCTCAAGGCCGCGGGCGGCAACACCTTCAGCTACCGCTACCCCGACTGGTACAGCGAGATGGACACGGAGATCCAGAACGCGTCCAATGAGCTCATGGCGCAGCGGATCCAGCCCAAGGAGTGGATCAAGCGGGCCCAGGCCGCGGTGAACAAGGCGGCCCAGGACCCGAACGCCAAGAACAACAAGCGCAGCTGACCACCGCAGGGACGGACACCATGAGCCATGTAGCCCAAGGGAGGGGCAAGTACGGCTTCATCGCCGGCTTCCTCTTCGCGCCCCTCGCGCTGTACCTGACCTTCGTCATCTGGCCGTACGTGCAGACGTTCGGCTACTCCTTCACCAACTGGACCGGGCAGTCACCGACGTTCGACTTCGTCGGCACGGACAACTACGCGGCCCTGCTGAAGGACGAGGTCTTCCGCGGCGCGCTCTGGCACAACCTGCTGCTCCTGGTGTTCGTCCCGCTCGTGACCATCCTGCTCGCCCTCTTCTTCGCCTTCATGGTGAACGCGGGCGGGCGCGGCGGAGCCGGCGGAGTGCAGGGAGTCGGCGGATCGCGCTTCTACAAGGTCGTCTACTTCTTCCCGCAGGTCCTCTCCCTCGCCATCCTCTCCGTGCTCTTCGGCGCGATCTACCGCAGTGACGAGGGCGGCCTGCTCAACGGCTTCCTGACCGGGCTCGGCCTGATCGACGCGAACCACCCGGTCGAATGGCTCAACGAGCCGAACCTCGTCCTCTGGTGCCTGCTCCTCGTCGTCGTCTGGCACGGCGTCGGCTTCTACCTCGTCCTGTTCTCCGCGGCCATGCAGTCCGTCCCCAAGGACATCTACGAGGCCGCGCTGCTCGACGGCGCCGGGCGCGCCCAGACCTTCTTCAAGGTCACGCTGCCCCTGCTGTGGGACTCTGTGCAGACCTCCGCGGTCTATCTGGGCATCGCCGCGATGGACATGTTCGTGCTGGTGTCGACCATGACCTCGGGCCAGTTCGGCGGCGGACCCGACCACCACAGCGAGGTCATGTCGACGGTGCTGATGCGCAACTTCCTCTACTTCGGCAAGAGCGGGTACGCCTGCGCCATGGGCGTGGTCATGCTCGCCCTGACCATGATCCTCTCCGTCATCACGCTGCGCGCCACCCGCCGCGAGCGCATCGAATTCTGAGAGGAGTTCCACGATGACCGCACAGCCCACAGTGATCAAGGCTCCGGGCGAGAAGGCCGCGGAGCAGCCCGGCGGCGCCGGACGGACGGGGAAGCGGGACGGGCGCCGCTCCGAGGGCATGGCCCTCAACGTCTTCTCGCACGGCTTCCTCGTCGTCTGGGCGATAATGATCGTGCTGCCCCTGATCTGGCTCGCGCTCGGTGCCTTCAAGACCGACGCGCAGATCGGCGGCTCGGCCCTGAGCTGGCCCTCCAACTGGCACTTCGACGCCTTCGGGCGGGCCTGGACGAAGGGCATCGGAGGCTACTTCGCCAACACCCTCATCGTGCTGGTGTTCTCGGTTCCGCTGACCATGCTGTTCGGCTCCATGGCCGCGTACGTGCTGGCCCGCTACCCCTTCACGGGCAACCGGCTCATCTACTACTTCTTCGTCAGCGGGGCGATGTTCCCCGTGTTCCTGGCGCTCGTACCGCTCTTCTTCATGGTCAAGCGCTTCGACATGCTGAACACCTACCAGGGCCTGATCCTGGTGTACGTCGCCTACTCGATGCCCTTCACGGTCTTCTTCATGCACTCCTTCTTCCGGACGCTGCCGACGGCGATCCACGAGGCGGCGGTCATCGACGGGGCCTCCGACACCCGGATCTTCTTCCAGGTGATGCTGCCGATGGCCAAGCCCGGCCTGATCAGCGTCGGGATCTTCAACATCCTGGGCCAGTGGAACCAGTACATCCTGCCCGCCGTGCTGATGCAGCCGCAGACGAGCGCCGACCCCGAGCGGTACATGCTCACCCAGGGGCTCATCCAGCTCCAGTACCAGATGGGCTACGAGACGGACCTGCCGGTGCTGTTCGCCGGCGCCACCATCGCGATGGTCCCGATGCTGGTGGTCTACCTCTCCTTCCAGCGCCAGATCCAGGCGGGCCTCACCTCGGCGACGCTGAAGTAGCGCCCCGGCGTCAGGAGCCGTCGGCGGTCTTCCGCAGCTCGTACAGGTAGCCGGAGCCCGGACGGCCGATGCTCTGGTAGATCCGGGGCTCGCGGTCGGTGCCGCCGACGCTCCACGCCGGCCAGGAACACCCCGGGACCCGTACGCGGACCTTCTGGGTGCGCACGCCCCGCCCGGGCTCGTACGACCAGGTGCCGGGGCCCGAGCACTGCGGTGCCAGGACGTGGGGTTCGTCGCCGGGGCGGTGCTCGGCGACGCCGAAGGCCGTGACCCGGCCGTCCGACGTGAAGACCAGCCTTCCCTCCGTGTGGTCGCCCCAGGTGCCGGGCACGGTCGCCGGACCGATCTCCGGCGGCTCGTACGCGGGCAGCAGGCCGGCGGTGAGCCCGAGCGCGCCGAGGAGGCCGGTTCCCGCCACCAGCGCCGCGCCCCCCAGGGCCACGCGCCGGAGCAGTTCCGGGTGCCGGAGCCGGGCGATCAGGCCGCCCGCCGAGAGCGATGCCGTGGCGATCGCCCAGAAGACGAGCACGGGCCGCGTCGCCACGTCGTTGTACGACGCGAAGGCCCAGATCGGCGCTGCGACCAGGGCGGCCGTCATCAGCGGCACCCACCACCACGCCTCGCGGCCGCCGATCAGGCGGCCGAGCAGGTCGGCCAGCGCCACCGACGGCAGCACGAAGACCAGGGTCAGCAGCACCGCGATCACCGCGACGATCAGGCCGAGGGAGAGCAGGGACCCCGCCAGGGCGGTGTGGTCGACCGGGGTGTCCGGCGGCGGCTGCGTCTCGACGTACAGGAAGACCACCACGACGGTGAGGGCGACCTCCAGACAGCCCACCAGCACCGAGACCAACAGCATCAGGCCGTACGACCGCTTCTCATGCTTCTCATGCTTCTCGTGCACGGCCAACCCCCCTCGTGGCACGGCGAAATGAACGCGACCGCCCGGTTGGGGCTGCGCGCGGATCCATACTGCCAGCCTGACTGAACGTGTTCAATTCATTCTTCGCGCGTACCTCACGCGGGCACCGCCGACCAGCTCACCGCCGACACCGACGGGTCGAGCGAGAGGTTGCTCACCGCCTCCTCCAGCATCCGGTCGTCCCGCCGGCCCTCGGCGGTCAGCAGGGCGGAGACGGTCACCCTGCCCGCCTGAGGGGCGTCCTGGCTGCGGATCTCCCGCAGCGTGTAGCCCGGCCGGCCCAGCGCGTCGACCAGCCTGTGGCGGATGTGGGCCTCTTCCGCCTCCAGGCACACCGCCTCGAAGTGGTAGTCGGTGGCCACCTCGGCCCCGCCGCGCGGTTCGCGGTCCAGGCGCCGGCCCAGTGGGCGCAGCAGGAGGTTCGCTCCCACCACGCCCACCGTGCCGAAGGCGGCCAGGACGAACATCCCGGTCCCGGCCAGGCAGCCCACGGCCGCCGAACACCACAGGGTGGCGGCCGTGTTCAGGCCCCGTACGCTCAGGCCGTCGCGCATGATCACGCCGGCGCCCAGGAAGCCGATCCCGGAGACGACCTGGGCGGCCACCCGTGAGCCGTCGTACTGGACCTCGCAGACCTCGCCGATGAACCCGTACTGCGAGAGCAGGACGAACAGCGCGGCACCGCCCGCCACCAGGGCGTTGGTCCGCAGGCCCGCCATCCGGGCCCGCCACTGCCGTTCCAGCCCGATCGCGGCCCCGAAGCCGAGCGCCGCGGCGAGATGCCCGGCCATGATCCACTCGCTGGGCATCGGCTTGTCCTCCTCTCAGAGCCAGGTGTCGAACTTGCGGATGTACCAGGTCTTCACGAGCTGGGTGAGCGTGCAGTACGCGAGCAGCACACCGATCAGCCACGGGAAGTAGCTCGCCGGCAGGGCCACGAAGCCGAGCGTGGGAGCCAGCGGGGAGAAGGGCAGCCAGAGCCCGGCCAGCACCGCGAGGACGGTCGTCACCATCACCGGCCAGGAGGCGCGGGACTGGATGAAGGGGATCTTCCGGGTACGGATCATGTGGACGATCAGGGTCTGCGAGAGCAGGCCCTCGATGAACCAGCCGGACTGGAAGAGGGACTGGCTCGCCTCGCTGTCGGCCCCGAAGACGTGCCACATGATCAGGAACATCGAGATGTCGAAGACCGAGCTGACCGGGCCGATGGTGACCATGAAGCGGCCGATGCCCTTCGCGTCCCAGTTCCGGGGCTTGCGCAGGTACTCCTCGTCCATCCGGTCCCACGGCGTCGCCAGCTGCGAGATGTCGTAGACCAGGTTCTGGACCAGCAGCATGATCGCGAGCATCGGCTGGAAGGGGATGAACGCACTGGCCACCAGCACCGAGAAGACATTGCCGAAGTTCGACGACGCCGTCATCTTGATGTACTTGATCGTGTTGCCGAAGGTGGTCCGGCCCTGGACGACGCCCTGCTCCAGGACGGTCAGGTCCTTCTCCAGCAGGATGATGTCCGCCGACTCCTTGGCGATGTCGACGGCGGTGTCCACGGAGATGCCGACGTCGGCGTCGCGCAGTGCGGCCGCGTCGTTGATGCCGTCGCCGAGGAAGCCGACCGCGTGGCCGTCGGCCTGCAGGGCCCGGACGATGCGGGCCTTCTGGACCGGGTTGACCTTGGCGAAGACCGTCGTACGGGCGGCCAGTGCGCGCAGTTCCGCCTCGTCGAGGCCGTCGATCTCGCTGCCGAGCACCACGTGCCCGACCTCGATGCCGACGTCGGCGCAGACCCGGGAGGCCACGAGGTCGTTGTCGCCGGTGATCACCTTGACGGCGACGCCCTTGTCCGCCAGGCCCTGCAGGGCGCGTCCGGCGTCGGCCTTCGGCGGGTCGAGGAAGGCGAGGAAGCCGACCAGGGTCAGCCGGTCCTCGTCGGCGACCGTGTAGGTGTCGCGCGGAGCGTCGACGGTGCGGGTGGCGACGGCGAGGACCCGCAGGCCCCGGCGGTTGTTGTCCTCCGCGATCCGGGTGACGTGCCACCGCAGCTGCTCGGTCAGCTCGACGGGCACGCCGCGGTCGGTCATGTGCGTGCAGAGGTCCAGGACCTCCTCGACGGCACCCTTGGTGATCATGACGTGCTCGGTGCGGCCGGGGTCGCCCACCATGCTGTTCCGGTTGAGGATCACGGACATCCGGCGCCGGGCGAAGTCGAAGGGGATCTCGTCGACCATCGAGAACCGTGCGTCGACGACAACCTCCTCGGCCTCGTTGACGCGGTCGATGACCGCCTGGTCCATGAGGTTGCGCAGACCGGTCTGGAAGTGCGCGTTGAGGTAGCCGTACTCCAGGACCTCGTTGTCCTCGTTGCCGTGCACGTCCAGGTAGCGGTCCAGGACGATCCGGTCCTCGGTGAGGGTGCCGGTCTTGTCCGTGCAGAGCACGTCCATCGCGCCCAGGTTCTGGATCGCGTTGAGCCGCTTGACGACCACCTTGCGCTTGGACATGGCGACCGCGCCGCGCGCCAGGTTGGCGGAGACGACCATCGGCAGCATCTCGGGGGTCAGGCCGACGGCGACGGCGATGCCGAAGAGGAAGGCCTCGTCCCAGTCGCCCTTGGTGAACCCGTTGATCATGAAGACGACCGGGACCATGACCAGCATGAAGCGGATCAGCAGGAAGCTGACCTTGCGCACGCCGGTGTCGAAGTTGGTCTGCGGGCGCTCGCCGACGAGCGAGCCGGCCATCGAGCCGAAGTAGGTGTCGGCGCCGGTGGCGACGACGACCCCGGTGGCGGTGCCGGAGGTGACCGAGGTCCCCATCAGCACCAGGTTGTCGGCCTCGACCGGGTCGGTGGTCGTCTGCTGGCCGAGGTCCTCGCCGCGGGTGCCGGTGTCGGCCTTGGCGACCGGCAGGGACTCGCCGGAGAGGGCGGCCTGGCTGACCATCAGGTCCTTGGCGCTGATGAGCCGCAGGTCGGCCGGGACCAGGTCGCCGGCGGCCAGCTTGACCACATCGCCCGGGACCACCCGGTCCATGGGCACCTCGAAGGTGGTGGGCCCGGAGCCGCTGCCGGCCCGGCGCTGCACCGCGCAGGTGGTGGTGACGAGCTTCTTCAGCGCGTCGGCGGCGCGGCCCGAACGGAACTCCTGCCAGAAGCGCAGCAGCCCGCTGATCCCCACCATCACGGAGAGGATGACGACGCCCTCGTCCGCGGGGTCCTGCCAGAACATGACCGCGGCCAGGAAGACCAGGACGGCGATGAAGGGGTTCCAGAAGGCCTTCGCCAGTTGGAGGAACCAGCGCGGGGCGCGCTCGTGGGCGACGACGTTGGGGCCATGGCGCTCCAGGCGCAGCGCGGCCTCGGCGTGGGTGAGGCCGTTGGCGGAGGCGTCCACGGACTGCAGTACGCCGACGGCCGGCCGGGCGCTGGTCTCGGCGAGGCGCTCGCCGACGAGCCGGGTACGGGACTCCAGCTCGGCGGCCTTGCGCTCGCGGCGGGACCGGCCCGGCGGCGCGAGCTTGGTCGGGGTACGGGGGGTGAGCATGGTCATGACGAATACCTCCCTCCACGGTGTCCGGGCAGCACGGAGCCGCGCGGTCACGTGGAGTGATCGCGGGTCGGCGCGGAGCGGCCGGGAGGGCCGCGGGACACGCCGGCGGGCATGGTGGGAGTGGCCCCGGGGCACGCCTCGGCGACGGCCGGGGGAAGGAACCCGGGGGCGTGACCGGCGGAGCTGCCGGGACGCGCGGAAGGAAGAGAATGGAAAGAAACGCGGCAACGCACGGGACAGCGGTGAACCGCGGCCGTGCGCACTCGGGTAGGCGTCAGCTGATCAACAGGTCAGCCGATGAGAGCGCGGCAAGGACTTCGATCGGGACTCATCCCGAACACCTCCTCGCGTAGCGCTGTCATGACAGGCGCCCGATCCGGCCGGGAAAGGCCGCAGAGGACCGGCGCCTCAGCGACCGTAGCACGATCTAGGGGGCCGGTTCTCTCCCCCTTTCGGTCAGTACTGGCCGTTTCGTGCCGTGTCAGCCTCTTGACGTGTGGATGCGCAAAGGCTCGACTTAAGGTTCACAAGTTGGAGAGACGCCGGGGTCTCGAAGCGCGAAACCGCGACGTGTCCCGGCCGGGGGGCGACGGCTTGCCGTCGCTTATGGGCAGGAGTGGATGAGTCGTGCAGACTCCCGGATCGCAGTCCTCGCTGCATCGCGCGAATCTCGAACGGGTCGTGCGGGCGGTGCGGCTCGCGGGATCGCTGACCCAGGCGGAGATCGCCCGCACCACCGGACTGTCGGCGGCCACGGTCTCCAACATCGTCCGAGAACTGAAGGAGGGCGGGACCGTCGAGGTCACCGACACCTCGGCCGGCGGACGGCGCGCACGCAGCGTCTCGCTCAGCGGTGACGCGGGCATCGTCATCGGCGTCGACTTCGGCCACACCCACCTGCGGGTGGCGGTGGGGAACCTGGCGCACCAGGTGCTGGCCGAGGAGTCCGAGCCGCTGGACGTCGACGCGTCCTGGGCGGACGGCTTCAACCGGGCGGAAGCCCTGGTCGGGCGGCTGATCGCGGACATCGGGGTGGGGCTGGAGAAGGTCATCGGCGTCGGCCTGGGCGTGCCAGGCCCGATCGACGTGGAGTCCGGGACCCTGGGCTCGACCGCGATCCTGCCGGGATGGGCGGGCATCAACCCGCGCCAGGAGCTCTCGCAGCGCCTCGGCGTTCCGGTGTACGTGGACAACGACGCGAACCTCGGAGCCCTCGGTGAACTCGTCTGGGGGAGTGGGCGGGGAGTAAAGGACCTGGCCTACATCAAGGTGGCCAGCGGCGTCGGCTCGGGCCTGGTCATCAACGGCCAGATCTACCGCGGACCGGGCGGCACGGCCGGGGAGATCGGGCACATCACGCTGGACGAATCGGGCCCGGTCTGCCGCTGCGGCAACCGAGGCTGCCTGGAGACCTTCACCGCCGCCCGGTACGTCCTGCCGCTGCTCCAGGGCACGCACGGGCCGGAGTTGACGATGGAGCGGGTGGTCGAGCTGGCCCGCGAGGGGGACCCGGGCTGCCGCCGCGTGATCACGGACGTGGGCCGCCACATCGGCAGCGGCGTGGCCAGCCTGTGCAACCTCCTGAACCCCAGCCGGGTGGTTCTGGGCGGCTCGCTGGCGGAGGCCGGTGAACTCGTCCTCGCTCCCATCCGTGAATCAGTGGGGAGGTACGCGATCCCCAGTGCGGCCCGGCAGTTGTCGGTGGTGACGGGGTCCCTCGGCGGGCGTGCCGAGGTCCTGGGCGCACTGGCGCTTGTACTCAGCGAAATGGGCGATTCAACACTTTTGTCAGACCATGGAAGTGGAGTGCGAGCTCCCGCCGTCTTGCCTTCAGGTAGATAACGGATGGCACCGTTGTCATCTCGTTAAGGATTCACTCCTTGACGGCAAAACGCGGCCGGGGTTGACTCACATCCACCTCGGCCGCAGTGCTGCGGCCTCGTCAGGGAGGTTCAAGTAATGAACACGCGTATGCGCAGAGCCGCCGTAGCTGTAGCCGCCGGTGCCATGGCCGTTTCCCTCGCCGCTTGCGGCAGTGCGAAGGAGGCCGGCGACACGGCGAAGGAGTCCTCCGGCGCTGCCAAGGGCGACGCGATCAAGGTCGGTCTGCTCCTGCCGGAGAACCAGACCGCGCGTTACGAGAAGTTCGACAAGCCGCTGATCGAGAAGAAGGTCGCCGAGCTCACCGGCGGCAAGGGTCAGGTCGTCTACGCGAACGCCAAGCAGGACGCGACCACGCAGAACTCCCAGGTCGACACGATGATCACCAACAAGGTGGACGTCCTGATCGTCGACGCGGTGGACTCCAAGGCCATCGCGGGCTCGGTCAAGAAGGCGAAGGAGGCCGGTATCCCGGTCATCGCCTACGACCGTCTGGCCGAGGGCCCGATCGACGCCTACACCTCCTTCGACAACGAAGAGGTCGGCAAGGTCCAGGGCAAGGCGCTGCTGGAGGCGCTGGGCGACAAGGCCAAGGACGGCCAGATCGTCATGATGAACGGCTCGGTCACCGACCCGAACGCCAAGCTCTTCAAGTCCGGTGCGCACTCCGTCCTCGACGGCAAGGTGAACGTCGGCAAGGAGTACGACACCGTCGAGTGGAAGCCGGAGAACGCCAACACCAACATGGCGGCCGCCCTCTCCGCGCTCGGCAAGGACAAGGTCATCGGCGTCTACTCCGCCAACGACGGCATGGCGGGCGGCATCATCACCGCCCTCAAGGCGGCCGGCGTCTCCCCCCTGCCCCCGGTCACGGGCCAGGACGCCGAACTCGCCGGCGTGCAGCGCATCGTCGCGGGCGAGCAGTTCATGAGCGTCTACAAGCCGTACGCCCCGGAGGCCGAGGCCGCCGCGAAGATGGCCGTCGCCCTCGCCAAGGGCGAGAAGCTCGACGGAGTCACCACCTCCACGGTCGACAGCCCGACCACCAAGGGTGTCGCCTCCGTGCTGATCCCGGTCGTCTCCCTCACCAAGGGCAACATCAACGACACCGTCGTCAAGGACGGCGTCTACTCGGTCGCAGAGATCTGCACCGACAAGTACGCGGCCGCCTGCGCCGCCCTCGGCCTGAAGTAGCGGCCCCCGTCGCCTCCTCCCGAGGCGGCCCCCGTGCCTGACCGGCGCCCCGCCCTCCCATTCCCCGCCACCCGGCGGGGCGCCGGGCAGAAACGTTCCCCCATTCGCCCCGCTCCTGCTCTTTTGCACGACATCCCCGCCGGTCAGGCGGCGAAGGAGATGGTTCATGTGTCCGCTGCGCCCGTGCTGGCGTTGCGAGGGGTCTCGAAGCGGTTCGGCGCCGTTCAGGCCCTGACCGACGTAGAACTCGAGATCCATTCCGGCGAGGTGGTCGCCCTGGTCGGCGACAACGGCGCCGGCAAGTCCACGCTGGTCAAGACGATTGCCGGCGTGCACCCCATCGATGACGGAGTCATCGAGTGGGAGGGCCGTCCGGTCTCCATCACCAAGCCCCACGATGCGCAGAACCTGGGCATCGCGACGGTCTACCAGGACCTGGCGCTGTGCGACAACATCGACGTCGTCGGCAACCTCTTCCTCGGCCGTGAGCTCAAGAGCTTCGGCATCCTCGACGAGGTGGAGATGGAGCGCCGCGCCCGCGAGCTCCTGACCACCCTGTCCATCCGGATCCCCAGTGTCCGGATCCCCATCGCCTCGCTCTCCGGCGGTCAGCGCCAGACCGTGGCGATCGCCCGTTCCATGCTGGGCGAGCCCCAGCTCGTCATCCTCGACGAGCCCACCGCCGCCCTCGGCGTCGAGCAGACCGCACAGGTCCTCGACCTGGTGGAACGCCTGCGCGAGCGCGGCCACGCCGTCATCCTCATCAGCCACAACATGGCCGATGTGAAGGCCGTCGCCGACAAGGTGGCGGTCCTGCGGCTGGGCCGCAACAACGGTGTCTTCAACGTCGCCGACACCTCGCAGGAAGAGATCATCTCCGCCATCACCGGTGCCACGGACAACGCCGTGACCCGCCGGGCGGCCCGCACCTCGGAGGCCGGCAAGTGAGCACCCAGAACCCTGCCACCGGTCCACTGGGCAAGGGCCCAGTCGACCAGCCGGAGCACATCGACCCGGTCAATCCCGCGGCCGCGCACGACGCGATCCCGGCCGTGGACCCCCGCCTGCTCGTCAGGGAGGAGGGCCTCGCCGGGTACGTGGGCGAGTTCAAGCGCAAGATGAAGGCCGGCGACCTGGGTTCCCTCCCCGTCGTCATCGGCCTGATCGTGATCTGGTCCATCTTCCAGGGGTTGAACTCGAACTTCCTCTCCCCGGAGAACCTCACCAACATCGCGATCACGATGACCGGCACCGGCATGATCGCCATCGGCATCATCTTCGTGCTGCTGCTCGGCGAGATCGACCTCTCGGTCGGCTCGGTCAGCGGCGTCTCGGGTGCGATCGTCGCCGTCCTCGCCGTCACCCACGGTGTGAACGAATGGCTGGCGATCCTGGCGGCCATCGCCGGCGGCGCGCTGATCGGCTGCATCCACGGCTTCTTCTTCGCCAGGCTCGGGGCCCCGGCCTTCGCCGTCACTCTGTCGGGCCTGCTCTTCTGGCTCGGCGCGATGCTGCAGATCCTCGGCAGCAACGGCACGATCAACATCGACTCCGACGGCGTGGTCGGTCAGCTGACCACGTACTTCTTCTCGGACGTGGCCGTCGCCTACGGGCTGGCCGCACTCGCGGTGGCCGGTTACTTCATCGCGGCCTTCCTCGACGCGCGGCGCCGCGAGGCGGCCGGGATGCCCACCCGGCCGCTCGCCGAGATCCTGCTGCGCACCGGCCTGCTCGCGGTGTTCGCCTTCGGCCCCGCCGTGCTGTTCAACCAGTACAAGGGCCTGCCGCTCGCGGTGGTGGTCTTCCTGCTGGCCCTGGTCGTCACGGACTTCCTGCTGCGCCGCACGACCTTCGGGCGAAACGTTTTCGCACTGGGTGGCAGCGTCGAGGCCTCCCGCCGCGCGGGCATCAACGTCACCCGGATCCGGATCACGGTCTTCGCGATCTCCAGCACCTTCGCCGCCATCGGCGGTCTGTTCTGGGCCTCGAAGATCGCGGCCGCCAACCAGAGCGCCGGCGCCGGCGACCTGCTGATGAACGTGATCGCGGCGGCCGTCATCGGCGGCACCAGCCTCTTCGGCGGCCGGGGCCGGACCTGGAACGCCCTCCTCGGCGTCATGGTCATCGTCTCGATCCAGTACGGTCTGGCACTGGAAGGCATCGCGACGCCGATCCAGTACATGATCACCGGTGCGGTGCTGCTGACCACCGTGGTGATCGACTCGGTCTCGCGCAAGACCCAGAAGACGGCCGGACGCGCCTGACCGCGCGGCCGACTGCGCGCCGGAGCGGCATCCGGCGGTAAGAACGGTCACAGTGCCCGGCGCCACTTCACGTGGCGCCGGGCATCCGTGCGTACATGTGCGGGTACTCCTGTGCGGGTATGCGCCCGTATGCGTTGTGTGGCCACGTAGTCGTGCGTACATGTATGACAAAGGTGTGACTCCGCCGGGACGGCCCGATGACCGTGCCGCGCAGCGGAACATTAGACTCGACAGACCAGCAAGCAACTGCAAGGAGGCACGGGTGCTGCTGACCCGCATCAAGGGACCGCGCGATCTGGACCGGCTCAGCCAGGAGGAGCTCGACCAGCTCGCCGCAGAGATCAGGTCCTTCCTCGTCGACGCCGTCTCCAAGACCGGCGGGCACCTCGGCCCCAACCTCGGCGTGGTCGAACTGACGATCGCCCTGCACCGGGTCTTCGAATCGCCCAAGGACAAGGTCCTCTTCGACACCGGCCACCAGGCCTACGTCCACAAGCTGCTCACGGGCCGCCAGGACTTCGGCAACCTGCGTTCCAAGGGGGGCCTTTCCGGCTACCCCTCGCGCGCCGAGTCCGACCACGACGTGATCGAGAACTCGCACGCCTCCACCGTGCTGGGCTGGGCCGACGGCCTCGCCAAGGCCAACGAGGTGCTCGGCCGCGAGGACCACCACGTCGCCGCCGTCATCGGCGACGGCGCGCTCACCGGCGGCATGGCCTGGGAGGCGCTGAACAACATCGCCGCCGCCAAGGACCGTCCGCTGGTCATCGTGGTCAACGACAACGAGCGCTCGTACGGCCCCACCATCGGCGGCCTCGCGAACCACCTGGCCACCCTGCGCACCACGGACGGCTACGAGCGCTTCCTGGCCCGCGGCAAGGAGATCCTGGAGCGCACCCCGGTCGTCGGGAAGCCGCTCTTCGAGACCCTGCACGGCGCCAAGAAGGGCCTCAAGGACTTCATCGCCCCGCAGGGCATGTTCGAGGACCTGGGCCTGAAGTACATCGGCCCCATCGACGGCCACGACATCGAGGCCCTGGAGTCGGCCCTGCAGCGCGCCAAGCGCTTCAGCGGCCCGGTCATCGTGCACTGCCTCACCCAGAAGGGCCGGGGCTACACCCACGCCGAGCAGGACGAGGCGGACCGTTTCCACGGCATCGGCCCGATCCACCCCGACACCGGCCTGCCCGTCTCCACCGACGCCGCCAGCTGGACCTCCGTCTTCGCCGACGAGATGGTCAAGCTCGGCAAGGAGCGCAAGGACATCGTCGCGATCACCGCGGCCATGCTCCAGCCGGTCGGCCTGAAGAAGTTCGCGGACACCTTCCCGGACCGGATCTACGACGTCGGCATCGCCGAGCAGCACGGCGCCACCTCGGCGGCGGGCCTGGCGACCGGCGGCGCCCACCCGGTCTTCGCGGTGTACGCGACCTTCCTCAACCGTGCCTTCGACCAGGTCCTGATGGACGTGGCCCTGCACAAGTGCGGGGTCACCTTCGTCCTGGACCGGGCCGGTGTCACCGGCACCGACGGCGCCTCCCACAACGGCATGTGGGACATGTCGATCATGCAGGTCGTGCCCGGTCTGCGACTGGCCGCCCCGCGCGACGCCGAGCAGCTGCGCGCCCAGCTGCGCGAGGCCGTCGAGGTCAAGGACGCACCGACCGTCGTCCGCTACTCCAAGGGCGTCGTCGGCCCGGCCGTCCCGGCCGTCGGCAAGGTCGGCGGCATGGACGTGCTGCGCGCCCCCGGTGCCGACGTCACCCGACCGGACGTACTGCTCGTCTCGGTCGGCGCGCTGGCCCCGATGTGCCTGGAGATCGCCGACCTGCTCGACAAGCAGGGCATCACCTCGACCGTGGTCGACCCGCGCTGGGTCAAGCCCGTGGACGAGGCGCTGGCCCCGCTCGCCGACCGCCACCGCGTGGTCGTCACCGTCGAGGACAACGGCCGCACCGGCGGCGTGGGCTCCGCCGTCTCGCAGGCCCTGCGGGACGCGGGCGTCGACGTACCGCTGCGCGACTTCGGCATCCCGCAGCGCTTCCTCGACCACGCCTCCCGCAAGGAGGTCATGGCCGAGATCGGGCTGACCGCTCCGGACATCGCACGGCAGGTCACGGGCCTGGTCGCGAAGCTGGACGGGCGCTACGACAGCGAGCCGGCCGCCGCCGTCGACTAGGACGGGTACCGGCCACTAGATCGCCGCGCGGTTGCACGTCACGGGCCGGGAGATCACCCTTGAAGGGGTGGGCCTCCCGGCCCGTTCGCGTGCGTCGACACCTGTTTCGGAGGTGCGTCGGTGAGTAGGGATATGAACAGCCCCTTCCGCACCAAGACGGTGGAGCAGTCCATCCGCGACACGGAGGAGCCGGAACACGCGCTCCGGAAGTCGCTCTCCGCCTGGGACCTGACGGTTTTCGGTGTAGGTGTCATCATCGGCACCGGCATCTTCGTGCTCACGGGCATCGCGGCCCGGAACAACGCCGGACCCGCCACCGCCCTCGCCTTCGTGGCGGCTGGCATCGTCTGCGCCCTCGCGGCGCTCTGCTATGCCGAGTTCGCGTCCACCGTGCCGGTGGCCGGATCCGCGTACACCTTCTCGTACGCGTCGATCGGTGAGCTGCCCGCCTGGATCATCGGCTGGGACCTGGTGCTGGAGTTCGCACTCGGCACCGCGGTCGTGGCGGTCGGCTGGTCCGGCTACGTGCGCCACCTGATGCACACCAACCTGGGCTGGGACCTGCCCACCGCGTTGTCCGGACCGGACGCGGGAGGAAGCTTCGACCTGCTCGCCTTCCTGCTGATCCTGGGGCTGACCGCGATCCTGGTCGTCGGGACGAAGCTCTCGGCGCGGATCACCGCGATCGTGGTCGCCATCAAGGTCACCGTGGTCCTGCTGGTCATCGTCGCGGGCCTGTTCTTCATCAAGGCCGACAACTACTCGCCGTTCATCCCCCCGGCGCAGCCGCAGGCCGAGGGCGTCAGCGGCTGGCACGCGCCACTGGTCCAGCTGCTCTTCGGCTACGAGCCCACCAACTTCGGCGTCATGGGCATCTTCACCGCGGCCTCCCTCATCTTCTTCGCCTTCATCGGCTTCGACGTCGTGGCCACGGCGGCCGAGGAGACCAAGAACCCCCAGCGGGACATGCCGCGCGGCATCCTCGGCTCGCTGCTGATCTGCACCGTGCTCTACGTCGCCGTGACGCTGGTGGTCACCGGCATGCAGAAGTACACGGAGATGTCGCCGACCGCGCCACTGGCCGAAGCCTTCAAATCGGTGAACCAGCCCTTCTTCTCCGGTGCCATCAGTCTCGGGGCGGCCGTCGGCCTGATCACCGTGAGCATGATCCTGCTGCTCGGCCAGACCCGCGTGTTCTTCGCGATGAGCCGTGACGGACTGCTGCCGCGCGTCTTCTCCGTCACCCACCCCAAGTACCGCACCCCCTACCGGGCGACCATCCTGCTCGGCTGCGTCATCGCGGTCGTCGCGGGCTTCACCAGCCTGGAGAAGCTCGCGGAACTGGTGAACATCGGCACGCTCTTCGCCTTCGTGCTCGTCGCCCTCGGCGTGATCATCCTGCGCCGGACCCGCCCCGACCTGCACCGGTCCTTCCGCACCCCGTGGGTGCCGGTGATCCCGATCCTGTCGATCGCGGCCTCGCTCTGGCTGATGCTCAACCTGCCGGCCGAGACCTGGGTCCGCTTCGGCATCTGGATGGCGATCGGCATCGTCGTCTACTTCGCCTACGGACGCTCGCACAGCCGCCTCGGCAAGGTCGGCGCCGACGCGAAGTTCTAGCGGTGGAACGACGGAAGCCGGCCGCACGGGTCACCCGTACGGCCGGCTTCCGTCGTGCGCGGTCCCGTCAGCCCTTGGCGGGGGAGTCCTTCGCGGAGGCGGGGACCTTCTCGTCCTTGCGCAGGGCGTCCCACAGCTGGGTGGCCTGCGGCTCGGCCACGACCACGCGGTTCGGGTCCACCTTGTCGTAGGCGACCGGCAGCATGATGGTCTCCATCGTCTCCGGGTTCACGCCCTTCATGCTCTGCGCGAAGTCGGACAGCGCGGTGAGCGAGGCCAGATCGGAGTCCGTGGTCAGCGACTTGGTGCCGGCGTCCGCGAGCTTGTACAGCCGCGCCGGGTTGCCGAGGGCGTCCTGCTTCTTGATCTCGGACAGCATCGCCAGCATGAACTGCTGCTGCAGGCCTATGCGCCCGAGGTCGCTGCCGTCGCCGTAGCCGTAGCGGGTACGGACGAACTTGAGCGAGTCGGTGCCGTCCAGGCGGTGCGTGCCCGCGTCCAGCTTCAGGCCGCCCTTGGCGCCGCTCATCGGCTTGTCCAGGGTGACGGTGACCCCGCCGAGCGCGTCCACCAGGCCCTTGAAGCCGGCGAAGTCCACCTCGACGAAGTGGTCCACGCGCACCCCGGACAGCTGCTCCACCGTGTTGACCACACAGGCCGGACCGGCCAGCGAGTAGACGGAGTTGAACATGACCCGCTTCGCGGACGGCACGGTCTTGCCGGCGCGGTCCTTGCACTCGGGCCGGGTGATGAGGGTGTCGCGGGGGATGCTCACCGCGGTCGCCTTGGCCCGGCCCTCGGGTATGTGCACCAGCATCGCGGTGTCCGAGCGGGCGCCGCCGACGTCGCCGTGGTCGAGATCGGCATTGGCGCCGGCCCGTGAGTCGGAGCCGAGCACCAGGATGTTCTGTGCGTTCGCGACCACCTTCGGGGGCCGGTTGTCCCCGATCGCCTGATCCAGGTCGACGCTGTCGATGTTGCCGTTGAGGTGGCTGTACGTCCACCAGCCGGCACCGGCCGCGCCCAGGATCAGCACGGCGACCAGCAGGAGGGTGATCCGCAGAATGCGGCGTCGGCGGCGCCTGGGCCGCGCGTGCGTTTCCGTCATGGGGGTGAATCTTAGACAGATATTCGAATGGCCGAGGCCCGCCCCCCGAGGGGGCGGGCCAGGCCGTGGAATGCCCGTCTGCGACCCGGACTAGACCGGGACGCTCGCCAGGCCGGGAGCGAGGAACTTCTTGCCGTTCACGCGCTCCGAGACGCCTTCGCGGTCCAGGTACGGCGTGATGCCGCCCAGGTGGAAGGGCCAGCCGGCACCGGTGATGAGGCAGAGGTCGATGTCCTGGGCCTCGGCCACGACACCCTCCTCCAGCATCAGGCCGATCTCCTGCGCCACCGCGTCCAGGACGCGGTCGCGGACCTGCTCCTCCGTCAGGACGGAGTCGCCCTGCACCAGGAGGGCGGCGACCTCGGGGTCCAGCTCCGGCTTGCCGGAATCGTAGACGTAGAAGCCGCGCTTGCCGGCCTTGACGACGGCCGCCAGGTTCGGCGAGACGGTGAAGCGCTCCGGGAAGGCGCGGTTCAGGGTCTCGGAGACGTGCAGACCGATCGCCGGGCCGACGAGCTCCAGCAGCACCAGCGGGGACATCGGCAGGCCGAGCGGCTCGATGGCCTTCTCCGCCGTGACGACCGGGGTGCCCTCGTCGATGACGTTCTGGATCTCGCCCATGAAGCGGGTCAGGATGCGGTTCACGACGAACGCCGGGGCGTCCTTGGTGAGGACCGCGGTCTTCTTCAGCTTCTTGGCGACACCGAAGGCCGTGGCCAGCGAGGCGTCGTCGGTCTGCTCACCGCGGACGATCTCCAGCAGCGGGAGGATCGCGACCGGGTTGAAGAAGTGGAAGCCGACCACGCGCTCCGGGTGCTGGAGCTTGGAGGCCATCTCCGACACCGACAGCGAGGAGGTGTTGGTGGCGAGGATCGCGTGCGCCGGGGCGACCGCCTCGACCTCCGCGAACACCTTCTGCTTGACGGACATCTCCTCGAACACGGCCTCGATGATGAAGTCCGCGTCCGCGAAGCCCTCGGCCTTGTCCAGGACACCGGTCACCAGGGCGGTCAGGCGGTTGGCCTTGTCCTGGTTGATCCGGCCCTTGCCGAGCAGCTTCTGGATCTCGGCGTGGACGTAGCCCACGCCCTTGTCCACGCGCTCCTGGTCGATGTCGGTGAGGACCACCGGCACCTCCAGGCGGCGCAGGAAGAGCAGCGCCAGCTGCGAGGCCATCAGGCCCGCGCCGACGACGCCGACCTTGGTGACCGGACGGGCCAGGGACTTGTCCGGGGCACCGGCCGGGCGCTTGGCGCGCTTCTGGACCAGGTTGAAGGCGTAGATGCCGGAGCGCAGCTCGCCGCCCATGATGAGGTCGGCCAGGGCCGTGTCCTCGGCGTCGAAGCCGGCCTGGAGGTCGCCCGACTTGGCCGCGGCGATGATGTCCAGCGCGCGGTAGGCGGCGGGAGCGGCGCCGTGCACCTTGGAGTCCGCGATGAAGCGGCCCTTGGCGACGGCAGCGTCCCAGGCCTCGCCGCGGTCGACCTCGGCGCGGACGACCTCGGTGGTGCCGTTCAGGACGTTCGCGGTCCACAGGAGCGACTGCTCCAGGAAGTCCGCACCCTCGAACAGCGCGTCCGCGATGCCCAGGTCGAAGACCTGCTTGCCGCGCAGCTGCTTGTTCTGGTTGAGCGAGTTCTCGATGATCACCGAGACCGCGCGCTCGGCGCCGATCAGGTTCGGCAGGATGGCGCAGCCGCCCCAGCCCGGAACCAGGCCGAGGAAGACCTCGGGCAGCGAGAAGGCCGGGATGGCCTTCGAGACGGTGCGGTAGGTGCAGTGCAGGCCGACCTCGACGCCGCCGCCCATCGCCGCGCCGTTGTAGTAGGCGAAGGTCGGGACGGCGAGCGCGGAGAGGCGCTTGAAGACGTCGTGGCCGCCCTTGCCGATGGCGAGCGCCTCGTCGTGCTTCTTCAGCAGCTCGACACCCTTGAGGTCGGCGCCGACCGCGAAGATGAACGGCTTGCCGGTGATGCCCGCGCCGACGATGGTGCCGGCGGTGGCCTCCTGCTCGACCTGGTCGATCGCCGCGTTCAGGTTGGCGAGGGACTGCGGGCCGAAGGTGGTCGGCTTGGTGTGGTCGAAGCCGTTGTCCAGCGTGATGAGCGCGAAGCGCCCGGCGCCGAACGGCAGGTCCAGGTGGCGGACGTGCGCGGACGTGACGACCTCGTCCGGGAACAGCTCGGCCGCGCCCTTCAGGAGCTCAGTGGTGGTGCTCACTTGGCGTCTCCCTCGGAGGTGAAGTGCGGGTTCTCCCAGATGACCGTGGCGCCCATGCCGAAGCCGACGCACATGGTGGTCAGGCCGTAGCGGACGTGCGGCTGCTCCTCGAACTGGCGGGCCAGCTGCGTCATCAGACGGACGCCGGAGGAGGCGAGCGGGTGGCCGAACGCGATGGCGCCGCCGTACTGGTTCACGCGGGCGTCGTCGTCGGCGATGCCGTAGTGCTCCAGGAAGGCGAGCACCTGCACGGCGAAGGCCTCGTTGACCTCGAAGAGACCGATGTCATCGATCGTCAGGCCGGCCTGCGCGAGGGCCTTCTCGGTGGCCGGGATCGGGCCGTAGCCCATGACCTCCGGCTCGACACCGGCGAAGGAGTACGAGACGAGGCGCATCTTGACCGGGAGGTTGTTCTCCCGGGCGAAGTCCTCGGACGCGATGATCGCGGCGGTGGCACCGTCGTTGAGACCGGCGGCGTTGCCCGCGGTGACCCGGCCGTGCGTACGGAACGGGGTCTTCAGGCCGGCCAGGTTCTCCAGCGTGGTGCCCGGGCGCATCGGCTCGTCGGTGGTGACCAGGCCCCAGCCCGTCTCACCGGCCGCCTCGTTGGTGTTGCGCACCGAGATCGGGACCAGGTCCTGCTGGATCTTGCCGTCGGCGTACGCCTTGGCGGCCTTCTCCTGCGAGCGCACGGCGTACTCGTCGGCGCGGAGCTTGGTGATCGTCGGGTACCGGTCGTGCAGGTTCTCGGCGGTCATGCCCATGAACAGGGCGGACTCGTCGACCAGCTTCTCGGAGACGAAGCGCGGGTTCGGGTCCACGCCCTCGCCCATGGGGTGACGGCCCATGTGCTCGACACCGCCGGCGAGGGCGACGTCGTACGCACCGAAGGCCACACCGCCCGCGACGGCGGTCACGGCGGTCAGCGCGCCGGCGCACATGCGGTCGATGGAGTAGCCCGGGACGGACTGCGGAAGGCCCGCGAGGATGCCGGCCGTACGGCCCAGCGTGAGGCCCTGGTCGCCGATCTGCGTGGTCGCGGCGATGGCGACCTCGTCGATCTTCGCGGGGTCCAGGTCCGGGTTGCGGCGCAGCAGCTCCCGGATCGCCTTCACGACGAGGTCGTCGGCGCGGGTCTCGTGGTAGATGCCCTTCGGGCCCGCCTTGCCGAACGGGGTGCGGACGCCGTCGACGAAGACGACGTCCCTGACGGTACGAGGCACGTTGGCTCTCCTCCAGGTGCGGGTGTGCACTGCTGCGCGCGGGGGCGTTCGGCATGCGTTGCTGAGCGCCCGCTCACCCGACCATGCTACTTGCGGGTAACCCTTGTGGACACCCCCTCCCCCAGGAGCGGTGAAGGTCACACTCCGCCCGTGGCGCCGCGACCGTGAGACCCCGTCCGATCGGACCCGGCGGGCCAACCCGTTCAGGTCACGTCCGGCGGGCGCCCGGCCGTGGTCGTGGCATTTCCGCCGGACCGTCCCGATCCTGACCCGGCCGGAGCGTCCCTCCTCCGGCTGAGTCGACGGATCGGATGCCAGCGATGCCCCCCACCACCCCGGCCGTGAACCACCAGGTCCCGCACACCTCGTCCGTCCCCGCCGTCAAGGGGCAGGTCGTCCAGCTGTTCGTGCGCGAATACGACGGCACACCGACTGGCCCCAACGCGCAGCGCAAGGCCGTTCTGATGCTGCACGGCAGAAGCGTTCCGTCGGTCGTGGCCTTCGACCTCCAGCACGACGGAGGCAAGTACAACTGGGCGCGTTTCCTGGCCGACTCGGGATTCGACGTGTTCCTCATGGAGCTCACGGGATCCGGCCTCTCGCCGCGGCCGGAGATGGACAAGCCCCGCAACGCCAACCCGCTGCACCAGAGCATCCTGATCCCGAACCCGCTGTCGGACACCAGCCCCCCGCCCTACCCGCACGAGCTGGGGAACTCGGAGAGCGAGTGGGGCGAGGTCGACACGGTCGTCGAGTTCATCAGGAACCTGCGGAGCGTGACCAAGGTGTCGCTCGTCGGACAGTCGGCCGCCGCCTTCGTGTTCGGGCCGTACGCGATCCAGCACCCCGGGAAGGTGGACAGTCTGCTCCTCCTGGCGCCGATCTATCCGCCCGACGGCCGGGCCAGCGTGCCGCCCGACAGCTTCGGCGCACCGGTCCCGACGTTTCCCGTGTCCAACCCGCCGTCCCTGTTCGGCTTCCCGATGAACCTCACCAGCAGGACGGGTCTCGAAAGCGCCTGGGACAAGGAGGTGCACAGCAAGAAGCAGCGGGCCGCCGGCATGGTCGAGGCGGTGTGGAAGGAGTGCATGGCCGTCGACGCGGTCGGCAAGGCCTGGGGCGGCCCGGTCGCCGGATCGCCCGAGGGCGTCCTGCGGTTCCGCAACTCCTTCTGGTGGGGCTGGAACAAGCACACCGTCCCGATCGGCGGCGTGCTCGGGGACGAGGTCCCGGTGATGATCGTCTACGGAGAGCACGACCAGACGGCGAACTCGCCCACCTTCTCGGTCCCGGCGTTCTACGACGCGATCCCCGGCGTCCGCAAGCTGATGTTCCGGGTGGCCGGCGCCGGGCACTCCATCGTCTGGGAGCGCCAGCACAAGGTCCTGCACCAGCTGTCCAGGCAGTGGCTCAAGCACACCAAGGTCGAGGACCTCGAGAAGGGCAGCTTCTACGTGGACGAGGACGGCGCCTACACGGACACGATCTAGCAGAGCCCCCGGCACCGGGCCGGGGGCTCCACCGCACATCGGGCCGGGTCAGGCGGTGGCGGCCAGGGCCGTGACCAGGACCGGGGTCACCTGTTCGATCTGCCAGGCGCGGGCACCGTAGCCGGCCAGGGCCTGCGCCACCGCGTCGGCGTCGAGCCGCTGCGGCGGCTCCCAGCACAGCCGGCGGACGGTGTCCGGGGTGATCAGGTTCTCCTGGGGCAGGTTGAGCGCCTCCGCCAGCGCCGAGACGGCGCTGCGGGCCGCCGACAGCCGGGCCGCGGCGGCCGGGTCCTTGTCCACCCAGGAGCGCGGCGGCGGCGGACCGGCCGGGGTCGCCCCCGGCTGCGGCAGCTCGTTCTCGGGCAGGGCCTTCGCCCGGTCCACGGCGGCCATCCACTGGTCCAGCTGGCGCCGGCCCATCCGCTGCCCGTAGCCGGGCAGCGCGGACAGGGTGTGCACGTTCGCGGGCAGGGCCAGGGCGGCCTCGACGATCGCGGCATCGCCCAGTACCTTGCCCGGCGACACGTCGCGCCGCTGCGCGATCCGGTCCCGGGACTCCCACAGCTCCCGTACGACCGCCATCTGACGGCGGCGGCGCACCTTGTGCATGCCGGATGTGCGGCGCCAGGGGTCCTTGCGGGGCGGTGCGGGCGGAGCGGAGGCGATGGCGTCGAACTCCTGGCGGGCCCAGTCCAGCTTGCCCTGCCGGTCCAGCTCCTTCTCCAGCGCGTCCCGCAGGTCCACCAGCAGCTCCACGTCCAGGGCGGCGTAGCGCAGCCACGGCTCGGGGAGCGGGCGGGTGGACCAGTCGACGGCGGAGTGGCCCTTCTCCAGGGCGTAGCCGAGAACGCTCTCGACCATCGCGCCGAGTCCGACCCGGGGGAAGCCGGCGAGGCGGCCGGCCAGCTCGGTGTCGAAGAGGGAGGTGGGCACCATGCCTATTTCGCGCAGGCACGGCAGGTCCTGGGTGGCGGCGTGCAGGATCCACTCGGTGCCGGACAGGGCCTCGCCCAGCGAGGACAGGTCGGGGCAGCCCACCGGGTCGATCAGCGCGGACCCCGCACCCTCGCGGCGCAGCTGCACCAGGTAGGCGCGCTGGCCGTAGCGGTATCCGGAGGCTCGCTCGGCGTCGACGGCGACGGGGCCGGTGCCCGCGGCGAACGCCGCGACCACTTGGGCGAGGGCGTCCGCGTCGGCGGCCACCGGCGGGATCCCCTCGCGGGGCTCCAGCAACGGAATCGGCACCCCACCGGGCGGAACAACGACGTCGTCCGGGGGGCCGCCCCCGGTGGTGGTGCGCAGGTCTGCTGCGGTCTCTTGGGCGTCGGTCACCGGTCAAGGGTATCCGTGTATACGACGCGCCCGTCGCCGGAACGTTCCGGCGACGGGCGCGGGCAGTATGCGGGGAGTTTTCCGGGGGTACTCCCGGAGGTTCCCCCGGACCGGGTCCGGGGGAGGTTATCCGGGAGCTCCGCCCCGCGCTCAGTGGATGATCCCGGTGCGCAGCGCCACGGCGACCATTCCGGCGCGGTCACCGGTACCCAGCTTGCGGGCGATCCGGGCGAGGTGGGACTTGACGGTCAGGGCGGACAGGCCCATCGAGACGCCGATGGCCTTGTTGGACTGGCCCTCCGCGACGAGGCGCAGGACCTCGACCTCGCGGCCGGAGAGCTCTCGGTAGCCGCCCGGGTGGTTCGGGGCACCCGGGGGGCGGCGGTGCATACGGGCGGCCGCGGCACCGATGGGGGCGGCGCCGGGGCGGGTGGGGAGCCCGATGTTGGTCCGCGTACCGGTGACGACGTAGCCCTTCACTCCGCCCGCGAGGGCGTTGCGTACGGCGCCGATGTCGTCGGCGGCGGACAGGGCCAGGCCGTTGGGCCAGCCGGCTGCGCGGGTCTCGGAGAGCAGGGTGAGACCGGAACCGTCGGGCAGGTGTACGTCGGCCACGCAGATGTCGCGCGGGCTGCCGACGCGGGGGCGGGCCTCCGCGATGGACGACGCCTCGATCACGTCACGTACGCCGAGGGCCCACAGATGGCGGGTCACGGTGGAGCGGACGCGCGGGTCGGCCACGACGACCATGGCCGTCGGCTTGTTCGGGCGGTAGGCGACCAGGCTTGCGGGCTGCTCGAGAAGAACGGACACCTAGGCCTCCTGGGGGAGTGGCGGGACGGCCGGCTCGGGGAAGGAAGCCGGTGCGAACCGTGCGGATGGTCACTGACTCCTTCGGCACGTCACCCGCCCGGCTTTAGGGAATGATCACGATTTGGTGAGTAACAATTCGGGCAATTCGGACGCACGATCGATCATAGGGTGATCAGAAGCCCACAATGGACGCCGCCTTCCGACACTTCGTTGCGGGCTTCGACCGCTCGTTCTGTACGTGCCGGACGTCGGCGGCCGTCTCCGGGTGTCCCCGGGCGGCCGGCGCACGGTCTGCGGGCCGGCCTGCAGGCGGTCGGCGGACGGCCTGTGGACGGTCTCGGGGCACGGCCGTACGGCTACGGGTGGTGCGGACCGCGCCGCTGTGGCAGGGAGACCACTCCCGTGACGGTGTCCGTCGGACCCACCGGCGGCAGCCCCGCGATCTGGCACAGCAGCTCGCACCACGCCGACAGGTGCGCCGAGGTGTCCGGCACCCCGCCCACCCCCTCGCGGGGCGTCCACGAGGCTCTGATCTCGATCTGCGTGGCCGGCCGCCGCTCCGCGAGCCCGCCGAAGTAGTGCGAGCTCGCCATGGTCACGGTCCCGCTCGTCTCCCCGTACGTCAGCCCGCGCGCGTCCAGGGCCCCGGTCAGCCAGGACCAGCACACCTCGGGGAGGAGCGGGTCCGCGGCCATCTCCGGCTCCAGCTCCGCTCTGACGAGCGTCACCAGCCGGAAGGTCCCGTGCCAGGCGTCGTGCCCGGCCGGATCGTGGAGCAGGATCAGCCGCCCGTCGGCGAGGTCGTCCTCGCCGTCCACCACCACGGCCTCCAGCGCGTAGGCGTGCGGGGCCAGTCTCTGGGGCGGTTTCGTCGGGTCGATCTCGATGCCCGGGCGCAGCCGCGCCTTCTTCAAGCCGTCGACCGCCCGGCGGAACGGGAGCGGGACGGAGCTCTCCTTCGCGCTGTCCACACCGTCAGCGCCATCTGAAAATCGTCCCTGAGCCGCAGCCATGCGGGGAAGACTAGGCGGTATGTGCGCCCGTACGGCGCAGGGACACCCGCGCCGGGTCGGGCACTTCTTCATACGTGCGAAGATTTGGGTCGTGAGTGCCAACGACCGCCCGACGGGCCAGCCGAGTCAGACGTACGATTCCGCCTTCCTGAAGGCGTGCCGGCGCGAGCCGGTGCCGCACACCCCGGTGTGGTTCATGCGGCAGGCCGGGCGCTCGCTGCCGGAGTACCGCAAGCTGCGCGAGGGCACGCAGATGCTGGAGTCCTGCATGCGCCCCGACCTGGTCACCGAGATCACGCTGCAGCCGGTGCGGCGCCACAACGTCGACGCGGCGATCTTCTTCTCCGACATCGTGGTCCCGCTGAAGGCCATCGGCGTCGACCTGGACATCAAGCCGGGCATCGGCCCGGTCGTCGCCCAGCCGATCCGCCGCCGCGAGGACCTCGCACAGCTGCGCGACCTCACCCCCGAGGACGTCTCGTACGTCACCGAGGCGATCGGCATGCTCACGGGTGAACTGGGCTCCACGCCGTTGATCGGTTTCGCGGGCGCACCTTTCACCCTCGCGAGCTACCTCGTCGAGGGCGGTCCCTCGAAGAACCACGAGCACACCAAGGCCCTCATGTACGGGGACCCGCAGCTGTGGGCCGACCTGCTGGACCGCCTCGCGGAGATCACCTCCGCCTTCCTGAAGGTCCAGATCGAGGCCGGAGCCTCCGCCGTCCAGCTCTTCGACTCCTGGGTCGGCGCGCTCCCCCCGGCGGACTACCGTCGCTCGGTGATGCCCGCGTCGGCGAAGGTCTTGGAGTCCGTCGCCTCGTACGGGGTCCCGCGCATCCACTTCGGCGTGGGCACGGGCGAGCTCCTCGGCCTCATGGGCGAGGCCGGCGCCGACGTCATGGGCGTCGACTACCGGGTCCCGCTGGACGAGGCCGTCCGCCGCGTGGGTCCCGGCAAGGCACTCCAGGGCAATCTGGACCCGGCGGTGCTCTTCTCCACGCCGGAGGCGGTCGAGGCCAAGACGGACGAGGTCCTCGCGGCCGCGGCCGGCCTGGAGGGCCACGTCTTCAACCTGGGCCACGGCGTCCTCCCGACGACCGACCCCGACGCGCTGACCCGCCTGGTGGACTACGTCCACACCAAGACGGCCCGCTGATCCGAGCAAGATCGAAACGTCGGTACCGTGCCGTGCATGACATGGCACGGGCCGACGTTTCGCATATCCGACGGACAGACCGTCGACGGGGTCTGGTGCCTCGTCCGGAGCAAGCACGACCGGCTGGACGAGCACCACACCGAGCACCTCTTCGTCTACGCAAGCGTTCTGCGGCTCGCCGTAGCGGCCAGCCGTCCTCGACCACGCAGCGGGCCAGGCGCAGTCGTCCGGTCTCGGTCAGGGGTGCATTACGGTGGGGCATGAGGGCCTTCTGCTGGTTGGTGTAGATGTCGCAATCCACACCGAACCTGGGAGGCCCTCACCCGTTCCAGACGCCTCAGCCGAGACCTGCATCACGCGTCCACAACCTCCCGGGGCAATGCGGCTAGACCCCCGCCGAGCGGACCGCGGAGACGGCCTTGCGCGCTGCCACCAGGACGGGGTCCCAGACCGGGGAGAAGGGAGGGGCGTAGCCCAGGTCGAGGGTGACCATCTGGTCCACCGTCATGCCGGCCGTGAGGGCGACCGCCGCGACGTCCACCCGCTTCGCGGACCCCGCGCCGCCGACGATCTGGACGCCGAGCAGCCTGCCCGTACGGCGTTCCGCCAGCATCTTCACCGTCATCTCCGCCGCGCCCGGGTAGTAGCCCGCCGTGGTCGTGGAGGTGATCGTGGCCGTCACGAAGCGCAGGCCCGCCTCCAGGGCGTCGCGCTCGCGCAGTCCCGTACGGGCGATCTCCAGGTCGCAGACCTTGCTGACCGCCGTGCCGACGACCCCGGGGAAGGTCGCGTAGCCGCCGCCCACGCCCGAGCCGATGACCTGCCCGTGCTTGTTGGCGTGCGTGCCCAGCGGGATGTGCCGGGTGCGGCCCGCGATCAGGTCCAGGACCTCCACGCAGTCGCCGCCCGACCAGATGTTCTCGTGGCCCCGGACGCGCATCGAGAGGTCCGTGAGGATGCCGCCCGACGGGCCGAGCGGCAGGCCCGCGGCGCGGGCGAGGGCCGTACGGGGCTCCACGCCGATGCCGAGCACGACCACGTCCGCCTCGTACTCCTCGCCCGCGGCCGTGGCCACCGCCCGGGCCCGGCCCTGCTCGTCCGTGAGGATCTTCGTCACCTCGGCGCGGGAGACCGTGCGGATCCCCATCCGGTTCATCGCGGTGTGCACCAGGCCGCCCATGTCCGGGTCCAGCGTGGCCATCGGCTGAGCGCCCCGGTGCAGGACGGTGACCTCGAAGCCCCGCCCGACCAGGGCCTCCGCCATCTCCACGCCGATGTAGCCCGCGCCGACCACCACCGCCCGCCTGCCCCCGGTGCGTTCGGTGCGCTCCAGTGAGTCCATCAGGCGCTGGCCGTCGTCCAGGGTCTGGATGCCGTGGACCCCGTGCGCGCCGATGCCGGGGAGCCGGGGGCGGACGGGGCGGGCGCCCGTGGCCAGGACGAGCTTGTCGTAGTCCGTCCAGGATTCGGATCCGCTGTCCAGATCGCGGGCGCGGACCCGGGACCCGGGCAGGTCCAGCTCCACGACCTCCGTGCGGGTGCGCAGGTCGATGCCCCGGGCGCGGTGCTCCTCGGGGGTGCGGGCGATCAGTTCGTCGCGCCCGGCGACCCGGCCGCCGACCCAGTACGGGATGCCGCACGCGGAGTACGAGGTGAAGTGCCCGCGCTCGAAGGCGACGATCTCCAGCTCCGCCGGGCCCTTGAGCCTGCGGGCCTGTGACGCGGCGGACATCCCCGCCGCGTCACCGCCGACCACCACCAGTCGTTCCGTCGCCATCGTCCGTACCGCCCCTTCACCCCGTCATCGGATGGTGAACACGCTACGGGCGAACGCGCGTTCAGTCCTGCACGTCGGCCTCGGTGTCCGAAGCCGGCGTCCGGGGTGCGGGGACCTGGGCCGCGGTCCGCTGCGGGGCCGGGACCGCAGTCGCCTTCGGGCGCGCCGGAAGCCGCCGGCGGTACAGCCGGACCAGCGCCACCACCAGCGCCGCCGTCAGCGCGAACGGCAGCAGCGCTCCCACCGCCACCGTCAGGTACCGCACGACCGTGGTGAAGACCTCCCAGCCGCCGCTCAGGGCGTCCAGGAAGGTGGGCTCCTTCTCCTTCTTCTCCGTGACCTCCGGCTTCGGGGCGGGCTCCGTGACCTCCAGCGTGATGGTGCCCATCGAGGTCTGGTCCTTCAGCGCCGTCTGCTGGGCCTGCAGCGATTCCAGGTCGGACTGGCGCCGGCTCAGCTCGCTCTCCAGCATCACCACGTCGCCGAGGGCCGTGGCCTTGCCCATCATCTCCCGCACCCGCGCCACGCTGGCCTGCTGCGAGGCGACGCGGCTGCCGATGTCGGCGACCTTCTCGGTGACGTCCTGCGCGTCGACCTTGCGGTGCAGGAGCTTGCCGCTGCCCTCCATGGCGCTGAGCACCGAGTCGTAGCGCTCGCCGGGTACCCGCAGGGTCACCGTCGAGGTCATCCGGCCGTCCTCGCCGCGCCTGGTGGACTCGTTGCCGACGTAGCCGCCCGCCCCGTCGGCAGCGGCGCGGGCGGCGGCGAGGGCCTTCTGGGCGTCCGTCGTCTCGATGCCGAGCGTCGCCGTACGGATCACGTTCGGGCGGACCGGGGCCGACGGCGGGGCGTTCTTGTCGGCCGGGGCGGCCGACGGGGCCGCCGCGGCGCCCTTCGCGCCCTCCGCGCCCTGGGGCGCCTTGCCGTCCTGGGCGGGCGCCGGCGCGACCGCCGCCCGGTCGGCCGAGGACGTCTTGCCCCCGGCGTCCGCGCCGCAGCCCGTGAGCGCGAGCGCCCCGGCCAGGGAGAGGGCGGCCAGGGCCGCCGCGGAACGGTGTCTGTGCAGAGCATGCATCGTGCAAACCCCCGATGATCGGCTGGTGTTGCCGTTTCGACGTACAGAGTCCTGCCGCGGGTTTCGCTCGTACGGTCCCGGGCCGGTCCCGATGCGGTCACGGTCCGGCCTCGGAGATCGGTCTGAGACGATGTGTCCATGCACGAAGCGGACATGCGTACGGATCGGCCGGACCGGTCGGGCTCCCCCGGCCATGTCGTCGTCATCGGCGGCGGCATCGCGGGCCTCGCGGCGGCCCACCGGCTGCTCGCCGAAGGCGCCCGCGTCACGCTGCTGGAGGCCGGAACGCGCCTCGGCGGCAAGCTGTACGCCGGCGAGCTCGCCGGGGCCCGTGTCGACCTCGGCGCCGAATCCATGCTCGCCCGCCGCCCCGAAGGCGTGGACCTCGCCCGGGCCGTGGGCCTCGGCGAAGCCGTGCAGCCGCCCGCCACCGCCACCGCCCACCTGTGGACCCGGGGCGCGCTGCGGCCCATGCCGCGCGGACACGTCATGGGGGTCCCCGGCGACCTGGGGCCGCTCGCCGCCTCCGGGGTCCTCTCCGCGGAGGGGCTGGCCCGCATCGAGGCCGAGCGCACGCTCGCGCCCACCGAGATCGGCGAGGACGTCGCCGTCGGCGCGTACGTCGCCGCCCGGCTCGGCCACGAGGTCGTCGACCGGCTGGTGGAACCTCTGCTCGGCGGCGTCTACGCGGGCAACGCCTACCGCATCTCCATGCGGGCCGCCGTGCCCCAGCTCTTCGAGGCCGCCCGGACGCACGCGCTGCTGTCCGACGGAGTACGGGAACTGCAGCAGAGGGCGGCGGCCGGTCCCCAGCAGGCCGGTCCGGTCTTCGCCGGCATCGACGGCGGCATCGGACGGCTCCCGCTCGCCGTGGCCGAGGCCTGCCGCGCGGCCGGAGCGCGGATCGTCACCGGAGCACCCGTCACCGAGGTCGTGCGTACGCCTGAAGGCTGGCGGATCGTGGCCGGCGCGGGGACCGCCGGGGCCACCGAGACGATCGAGGCCGACGGCGTGATCCTGGCCACCCCGGCCGGACCCGCCGCACGCCTCCTGGACGGGCTCGCGCCCACCGCCGCGGCCGAGCTGCGCGGGGTCGAATACGCCTCGATGGCCCTGGTCACCATGGCCTTCCGCCGCTCCGACCTGTCGGCCGCCGTCGCCGGCGGGGGCGCCAGCGGCTTCCTCGTACCGCCCGTCGACGGCCGGACCATCAAGGCCTCCACCTTCTCCAGCAACAAGTGGGCCTGGGCCGGGGCGGATCCCGAGCTCTTCCTGCTGCGCACCTCGGTGGGCCGGTACGCCGACGAGGCCGACCTGGGGCGCGAGGACGGCGAGCTGGTCGACGTCTCCCTCGCCGACCTCGGCGAGGCCGTGGGGCTCGCGGCACGGCCGGTCGCCTCCACCGTCACCCGCTGGGACGGCGGGCTGCCCCAGTACCCGGTCGGCCACCTCGACCGGGTGGCCCGGATCCGCGGCGCCGCCGCCGCCCTGCCGGGTCTCGCGGTGTGCGGCGCCCTCTACGACGGGGTGGGCATCCCGGCGTGCATCGCCAGTGCCGGCCGGGCCGCGGAGGCGGTGCTCGCCTCGCTCGGTGCGGGTACGGCACCCCTGGCGCCGACCACTGATCAGCGCACGGGACAATAGGAACATGACTGCACCAGAGAAGATTCCCAACGCGGGGAAGAAGGCGAAGGACCTCAACGAGGTCATCCGCTACACCCTGTGGTCCGTCTTCAAGCTGAAGGACGTCCTCCCCAGTCCTGAGGCTGACCGCGCCGGTTTCGCCGACGAGGTCCAGGAGCTGTTCGACCAGCTGGCCGCCAAGGACATCACCGTCCGCGGCACCTATGACGTCTCCGGCCTGCGCGCCGACGCCGACATCATGATCTGGTGGCACGCGGAGACCGCGGACGAGCTGCAGACCGCGTACAACCTGTTCCGCCGCACCAAGCTGGGCCGTGCGCTGGAGCCGGTGTGGTCGAACATGGCCCTGCACCGCCCGGCCGAGTTCAACAAGTCCCACATCCCGGCCTTCCTCGCCGACGAGGTCGCGCGCGACTACGTCAGCGTGTACCCCTTCGTGCGCAGTTACGACTGGTACCTGCTGCCGGACGAGGACCGCCGCCGCATGCTCGCCGACCACGGCAAGATGGCCCGCGGCTACCCCGACGTCCGCGCCAACACCGTCGCCTCCTTCTCGCTGGGCGACTACGAGTGGATGCTGGCCTTCGAGGCGGACGAGCTGTACCGCATCGTCGACCTCATGCGTCACCTGCGCGCCTCCGAGGCCCGCATGCACGTCCGGGAAGAAGTGCCCTTCTACACCGGACGCCGCAAGTCCGTCGCCGATCTGGTGGCCGGGCTCGCCTGATACCTCCCCTGGGGGGAAGGACCGGAGGACGACCACACCGTCAGGTGAGTTCCTCCGGTGGATCGGGAGGCCCTGCCCCCGAAACGACGCAGCCGGAGATCCCGCCCGGAAGTTCAGACGACTGGCGGCAGCAGCGCCCTGCGGGCGCCCGCTGCCCGGTCGTCCAGCGACACCGGTGCGGGCTCCGGATGCGGCGCACACGTGACACGCCACCCCGGGGTGGCACCCGTCAGCAGATACCGCTCCACGTGACGGTCCACGCAGTCGTTGCGTCCGCCGACCACTCCGTGCGAGCCGGCCCCCGCCTCCGTCACCAGCGCGGCCCCGGCGCCCAGCCGCCGCTGCAGCTCCAGCGCTCCCGGGTACGGGGTCGCCCCGTCCCGCTCCGCCGCGACCACCAGCGTCCGCGGCAGCAGGGCCGGCCGCTCGACCGCCGCCGGCCGCTGCCGCCGGGGCACCGGCCAGGAGGCGCACGGCAGGTTCAGGAAGGCATTGGCCCAGGTCTCGAAGGGGGCCGTGCGGGCCAGCTCGGTGTTGTCGCGGTCCCAGGTCTCCCAGTCCGCGGGCCAGGGGGCGTCGTTGCACAGCACCGCCGTGTAGACGGCCGTCGCGTTCTCCGCCCCGGCCGCCGCGGCCGGGTCCGGGGCGGCCTGGGCGGCCAGCTCCGCCGGATCGCCGCGCAGGAAGGCGGCCAGGGCCGATGCCCGCTCCGGCCATACGTCGTCGTAGTACGCGGCCTGGAGGTAGGCGGCCCGGAGTTCGCCGGTGCCGACCCTCCCGGCGGCGGGCGTACGGGCCACCGCGTCACGGACCCGCTCGTAACTCGCCTGCACGGCCGCCGGGGTGGCGCCCAGGCGGTACGTGCCGTGGTGCCGGGCGGCCCAGGCACGGAAGTCGTACCAGCGGCGCTCGAAGCCGGCCGCCTGGGCGAGGTTGTTGCGGTACCAGACGCGGCGCGGGTCGGGATCGACCGCCGAGTCGAGGACCATCCGGCGGATGTGGCCGGGGTGGAGGGCGGCGTAGACGGCGCCGAGGTGGGTGCCGTACGAGGCGCCCATGAAGGTCAGCTTCCGCTCGCCGAGCGCGGCGCGCAGGACGTGCAGGTCGCGGGCGTTGTTCAGGGTCGAGTAGTACGGCAGGGCCGCGCCGGCCCGCAGTGCGCAGCCGCGGGCGTAGGCCCGGGCGGCCTCGATGCGCTGCCTCTTGTACGCGGGGGAGGGTTCGGCAGGCTCCTGGGTGGGGCCCGTGGCGCGGGCGGAGGGGTCCTGGCAGGACAGCGGGGCGGAGCGGCCGACGCCGCGCGGTGCGTAGCCGACGAGGTCGTAGGCGGCGGCGACCCGCTCCCATTCGGGCAGTTCGGCGACGAGCGGGAAGTGCATCCCGGAGGCTCCGGGGCCGCCGGGGTTGTGGACGAGCGCGCCCTGGCGGACCGCTCCGCCGGAGCGGGTGGCGGTGACCCGGCTGACCGTGAGGGAGATCTGCGGGCCGTCGGGGCGGGCGTAGTCGAGCGGGACGCGCAGGGTGGCGCAGCGGACCGGGCCGGGGAGTCCCTCGACGTCGGGGCAGGCGCGGAAGTCGAGGCCGGCGGTGGCGGCGCGGCGGGCGGCGAGCGCGGCGCCGGCCGACTCGGCGGCGGTGCCGATGCCGGCGGCCGCCGCGGCGGCGTCCGGGGCCGGTGCGGCGCGGGCGGTGGGGGCGCACAGGGCGAGGGTGAGCGCCGCCGCGGCGGCTCCGTGGCGCGCGAGTCTCGTCCGCATGACCGGGCCTGCCTCTCATCGTATGAAGTGATGAGAGGCCGGACCGTGTTCGTTGTAAAGGATCACCGGCGGGTGTCGGCCGTCATGGCCCCTGTCGGCGTATCAGGAACTGCTGGAGCAGCTCGAACTCGAACTGCTGGAACAGCTGGAACCCGAACTGCTCGAACAGCTGGAACCGGAGGAGCCGCCGCAGCTCGAACCGCTGCCGCCGGAACAGCTGGAACTGCTGCCTCCGCAGCCGCCGCCCGAGGCTCCGCAGCTCGAACCCCCGCCCCCGTCGCTCGCGGCGCACCAGAGCACCGGCAGCAGCTCTGCCGAGGAATCGGACGACGAGGTGTGGGTGCCGTGGGAGCGCGCGCCCGACTGCGCCGCGGCGAGCCGGGTGCCGCGGGCGGCGGGCACCAGCTGCTGGCGCAGGTACGGGTCCCGCAGGCCGCGCAGCCCGAACAGGGCGGTCTGCACGTGCGGGGTCCGGTCGTTCACGTAGGCGGAACGCAGCGCCCGCAGCGCCCGCAGCCCCGCCCGGGTGGTCCGGCTCCTGGCCCGGACCGTGCCGATCACTCCCATGACGATGCCGATCACCAGCACGGGCAGCACCTTCACGATGAACGGCACCTGGGCGCCGCTGCCGAGGGCGAGCCCCACGAAGGTCAGCACCAGCGACACCGGGATCAGGAGCGCGCACACGACGGCCTGGGCCAGCCCCCAGCGGCGCCGGGTCCGCCCGGATCCGGGCGGGGACACCATCCCACGGGCGGCCAGGGCGTCCCCGAGCTCCTGGACGGCCGGGTCGCACATGGCGGCGTAGCGCACCTGGTACAGCCATCCCGAGGGAGCCCCCGCGTGCGCCTGGATGACGGCGCGCTCGGCCGGGTCGGTGGCCCGAGCCCCGGGGCGCACCTGGACGATGCCCGGACCGCCGACCACCAGGCGGCCGTCGCCGAGCATCGCGACGAGCGCCGCGTCCACGACGGTGCCGGGCCCGCCCACCACGAAGGCGGCCTCGGACAGGTCGTGGAGACGGGCCGCGGGTCCCGCCGAGGCGGGGCGGCCGCTGCCCACCCCGCGCACCAGCAGGACGGAGGAGACGAGGACGGCGATCCAGATCGCCACGGCGAGGAGGTTCATGCCGCCCTCCCCGCGAGCGCCCGGGCCCAGCGGACCGCCCGTCGGGGCGGCCGCACCCCGGCCCGTTCCCGCCACCAGGCGGTGAGCCGGCGCCGCGCGGCCGGATCGGCCGGCAGGTCCCGGATCAGCAGGTGCTCGGCGAAGTCCAGCGCGTCCCGGCGGTACCCCGCGGTCATCGGGCGGCCCTTGGCGTACGCGAGGAAGGCCTCGCGGTACGGGTCGCGGCCGCCCAGGATCTCGGGCAGCTCCGGAGCCAGCCTGGCCACCACGTCGGCCCGCTTGGCGGCCAGCGCCCGGGCCTGCACCCGGATGCGCCCGCGGTCGAAGCCCTCGGGCACGGGGGTCCCGGCCACCAGCGCCGACAGGAGCGCGGCCTGCCCGAGCGCGACCCGGGTCCGGGCGGGCTCGACGGCGGCGCGGACCCCGGGCCCGCCGCCTTCCGGCACGCTCTCCGGCTCGGCGGCGCCTTCGCGCACGCCCTCCGGCCCTGCGCCGGTTTCCGGCGCGGTCTGCGCCCGGGCCTGCGCCGCGGGGCCGGCCGTCACCACCGCCCGGATCGCGGCCAGTTCGCCCGCGAGCTCCTCCTCCGGCGGGAAGTCGTCGTCCCGCTCCAGCAGCACGCCCGGCGGGTCCACCCGGGAGCGGAGTGCGGCGAGCAGGTCGAGCACCACCGGCGGCACCGGGTGCGCGTGCGTGTCGTGCCACACGCCGCCGCGCTCGACCCCACCCGCCACATGCACGTACGCCAGTGCCTCCAGCGGGATCGCGTCCAGCACGGCCGCAGGGTCCTCGCCCCGGTTGACCCGGTTGGTGTGCAGGTTGGCCACGTCGACGAGCAGCCGGACACCGGTCCGCTCGACCAGTTCCGTGAGGAACCGTCCCTCGGTCAGCTCCTCGCCCGGCCACGAGAACAGCGCCGCGATGTTCTCCAGAGCCAGCGGCACGGGCAGCGCGTCCTGCGCGATCCGTACGTTCTCGCACAGCACGTCCAGCGCGTCGCGCGTCCGCGGCACCGGCAGCAGGTGCCCGGCTTCCAGCGCGGGCGAGGAGGTCCGTACGAAGGCGATGTGCTCGGTGACGAGCGGCGCCCCCAGCGCCACCGCCCGCTCGCCGAGCGCCGCCAGCTTCGCCGGGTCCGGCCGGTCGGCGCCGCCCAGGCCGAGCGAGACCCCGTGCGGCACGACGCGCGTTCCGCGCTCGCGCAGCCGCAGCAGTGCCTCGGGCAGGTGGCCCGGGCAGATGTTCTCGGCCACCACCTCGACCCAGTCGAGGCCGGGCAGCCGCTCGACGGCGTCCGCGATCTCCGGCCGCCAGCCGATGCCCACCCCCAGGTGTGCCATGGGCTTCATGTCCCCTCGCCCCCTCTCAACGCATCGTGTGCCGATGTCATGGCCCCGACGGAGTCGAGCCAACCGCAGCAGGGGACGTTCAGAGGAACATTTGAGGTTCCCGCGAACGCGGGGGTGTCGGAGCGGCGCCGTCAGAGCCGGGCGCGCAGCGCCGGGTGGTCGGCGACCACCGTCGCACTGCCCGGCGCGATCTCGGTGAACCCGGCGTCGCGGACCACCGGCAGCCCGCTCCCGCTCAGCTCCGCCCACCGCTCGCGCACGGCCGTCCGTACGGCCAGCCGGAAGCCGGATTCCCGCCAGGCGGCGCGCTCCGCGCCGGTCAGCTCCCACCACGCCAACTGCGCCGCGTGCCCGGCCTGGGCCATCGCCTTGCCGGCCGACATGTCGAGGCCGGGATTGAGCCACAGCACCGGCAGCTCCGGTTCCTCGACCGCGGCCACCGGCTCCGGGTCGTCCAGATCGGTTCCCGACACCTGGAGCTTCGCGAGCTCCTTGGGCCAGCCGTCCAGGGGCACCGGCGGGAAGACCCGTACCTCCGACGTGTCACCGTGCACCGTGACACCCGGCAGGGTCTGCGCCTTGCGCCACTCCGCCCCGCGGGCCCGGCGGACCACCTTGCGGATCCGCGCGTCCTGCCAGTCGCGGACCGCCTCGGCCCACTCGCCCCCGCCCTGCGCCCGCTCGTCGGTGAGCAGCACCAGCACCGCGCGGGCCGCCGTCTCCAGGGCGTCCGTCCGGGCCGGCGGCTCGGCCTTCTCGATCCGGACCACCAGCGGCAGGACGAACTGCGGGGCCTCGTCGCGCAGGGCGTGCTCCTGCCGGAAGGGGCTGTCCGCGCCGACCGCGGGCACGTCGGAGATGTCGTTCGTGTGCTGGCTGCTCATCCCGCCAAGGATGCCAGGCTCCACCTCCAGGAGGATGCCCCGGGTACCGGCCGCGGGTGAGGATCGGCGGCATGAAGAGTGATCTTATCGACGCACTCACCGTGTCCCCCACAAGTCGTGTCGTATAGGGGCCCGCTGGAGCCCGGGCCGGTGTCGCGTACGGTACGGGTCCCGGTGTCGCATTCGAGCGCGGCGAAGACCCTACCACCGTGGCGGGCGTCACACTCGATGGAGTGAGGAGGCGCTGCGGTGGCACGTCTGTGTAGGTAGGGCCAGCACAACCAGATCCTGGCCGTCGTCGTCGGCGGCGATCAGATGACCGGGGGTCGGCCCAGCTGGGTCATCCGCCACACGGTCCGCCAGCGCATGGGTCGCCTTGGCGGGCAGGGCACCCGTACGCCTTCGAAGAATCCGGCCCACCAGGCGGCCAGGCCGGACGGCGGGGGTCGCTGCGCGAGCGTGTACGCGGCCCACGTCGCGAGGTAGACCGGGATCAGGACGGCGGGCAGGTGCCGCTTGGCCAGCCAGACGCGGTTCCGGCCGGTGTTGCGGTAGTAGACCGCGTGCCGGGACGCCTCGGTGCGGGGGTGCTGGAGCACCATGTCCGCCCGGTAGTCGATCTCCCAGCCGGCGTCGAGCGCCCGCCAGGCGAAGTCGGTCTCCTCGTGGGCGTAGAAGAACTGGGTGGGGAAGTCGCCTACCTGGTCGATCACGGTCATGCGGATGGCGTGGCCGCCGCCGAGGAACGTGGTCACCGGCCCGGACACCATGGGGTTTTTGCCGCCCAGACGGGGGACGTGCCTGCGCTGGCTTGCCCCGGTCTCGTCCGCGATGCGGAAGCCCGCGATGCCCAGGCGTGGCCTGCTGGCGAACGCTTCCCGGACTAGGCGGAAGGTGTCGGTGCGGGGCAACAGGCCGTCGTCGTCCAGGACCACGACGACGTCCACGCCGCCGCGCTCGCGCAGCCAGGCCACGCCGGCGTTCCGGCCGCCGGGGATGCCCAGGTTGTGCGGCAGCTCCACGCCGTCCACGCCGTCCGGGAGGGGTGGGAGTTTCACGCCCTGGCCGAGGACGACGACGGTTGCCGGATCGCCTTCCTGGGCGCCCACGGAGGCCAGCAGGGCCCCCAGTTCTGCGGGCCGGTCGCCCATGGTCAGGACCACAACCCCGATCTTCGGCATTCTGGTGTTCGTTCCTTTCGCGCCTGGTTGTTGAGCAGTTCGGTGGCGCGCTGGTTCAGGCTGGCCGCGCCGGCCACACCGCGCTTGCGGTACCGGGTCGCCGCCGCCTGGATCTCCCGGACTGCCTGCCTGTTGCGGTCGGAGACCACGCCGCCCATGAAGTCCAGGGACCTGGTCCACAGGCCCACGGCTTCCTCGTGCCGGTGCTGCCCGGCCACCGATCGCCCCAGGTTGGCCATGGTCAGCCCGTGCTTGAGCTGGTAGGTGCCCGGGGTTCGGCCCGCCAGGGCCCGCCGGTAGTGCCGTTCGGCTGCGGTGTGGTCCTTCATCGCGGTCAGGGTCTTTCCCATGTGGGAGGCGACCGTGGCCGCCACCGGGCCCGAGGCGGCGGCGTAGGCGGTGACTGGGTCGCGGGTGTCCGTCACGGCGTCCTCGGCGGCCAGAAGCGCCCGTGCCGCCCTGGCGCTCTGGCCGCCGGCCCCGTACGCGCGGGCGCACGTGACCAGGAGCAGGGCCTCGGTCTGCCGGTCGACCTTCCCCGCCGCCCTGCCCAGGGCGGCTTCGGCCAGCTCGGGACATGAGCGGGGGTGGCCCAGGTCAAGGGCCTGATGGGTCAGGGCCCGCATCATCCACGCGGCGTGGCCGTTCGGGTCGGCCTCGCAGGCGAGCTGGTAGCCCAGCAGGTAGTACCGCTGTGTGGCGCCCTCCCGGCCGAGGTCGTGGTGTTTCCAGCCGACCAGGCAAGCCAGCTGGGCCGCCGCCGCGAATGCCTCGGAGCGGACCGTGGCGGAGGGGAACCGGGCGGTGAGCATCGGGGCGACGGTGTCGGTGAGGTAGGCGGTGACGGTGGTCAGGCCGTGGCCGCCGCCCATGCGTTCGTCCACGCTGCGGAACGTCTCGGTCAGCTGCCGGACCGTGGTCACCTCGGTCGGGCCGACGCTGCCGCCGGTCTCGGCGGCTCGGAGCGTCGCGGCGACCGCTTGGTGGTCGTAGGCCAGAGGCAGGCCGACGGCGGCGGCGGTGAACGCGGCGCCGAGGAAGTCGCGGCGACGTTGCATGACGGACCTCCCGAGATCGGCGATGGCGGCCAGTGGATCGGCTTCCAGGACGCCACCGATGACAGCGGAGCCTAGACCGATCTCGGCGACCGTCACCCGCCGCTTCGTCCGTCTCGTCAGGGCCTCGGCAATGTAGAACGGCGTCTGGCCGGAGGGTGTACCCCCTGCAACCCAGTAGGCGACGGCCGACGGCCCGGTACTCAACCGCTGGCCGGCCTCGGCCGCCACAGAGCGGATCTCCCTGGCCAGCGCGTAGTACGTGGCCCCGGACTCGGCGATCACGTCCGCTAACGCGTTGTTCGGTGTCCGGTCCCCTGCCAATGGCGGCCCCCTCGGAAGCGATCTTGAACGGGTTGAACGGGTTGCCACTTCGCCCACGGTACTCACTTTCCGTGCTGGGGCGTTCACTGTTCATCAGCCCGCCCGGGGCTGCACCACCGCTCCTTCCGGTGGAGCCCACCCCTGCCCCGGGCGGTGCCCGCCGGGGTGGCGGGGAGGCGGTTCCAAGCCGGTCCGGTCGCAACCTCCCCGTCGCCCCCTTCCGCCGAATCCGAGGAGACCACCGTGACGTTGACCGACGCCGACCTGTCCGCCGCCCTCGCCGACTCAACCGTGGTGGTCACCGGGGGCGGGGGCCTGGTCGGCTCCCGCATCACCGCCCGACTTCGCGCGGCCGGGGCCCGCGTGATCGCCGTGGGCAAGCTCGACGCCTACCCCGCCGCCGTCTACGCCGACCTGTTCGGCGTGCACGCCACCGACCGGGACACCATCGTGGGCGACATCGCGGACGCGACCCTGATGGACCACGTCGTCCGGGAAGCGGACTACGTGATCCATGCCGCGGCCGTCGCCGATGTGGCCGCCTGCACCCGCAATCCCATGGCCGCGATCCAGACCAACGTCACCGGCACGCAGGTCCTCCTGGACGCGGTCCGCCGCTGCAACGCCCGCGTACGCCGGTTCGTGTTCGTCTCCTCGGCGGCCGTCTACGGCAACGGCGACCCCAAGCGCCACGACGTGCAGACCTGGCACGAGGACCAGCCCCTGGCCCCGCTCTCGGTCTACGCGAACACGAAGGCGTGGGGTGAGGCGCAGACCGCGCTGGTGCTGGGCAAGGCCAACGTCTCCCACACCTCGGTCCGGTACTTCTCCGTCTACGGCGAGCCCCAGACCGTCAAGGAGGGATCGCACTCCTGGGTGGTCGCCTGGATGGCGATGCGCGCGAAGCTCGGCCTCCCTCTGCACCTGAACGGCGGCGGCCGGCAGGTCCGCGACTTCGTCCACGTCGAAGACATCGCCGAAGCCACCATCAGGGCCATGCTCGCCCCCGGCGCCGACCGGCAGATCCTGAACGTCGGCACCGGCCAGGCCACGTCCATCGCCGACGTGGCTCACCTCATCCGCCGCCACTACCCCGAAGCCGAGTTCCAGGACCGGCCGCTGCCCGAGGGCGACCCGCTCGGCGGGACGGCCGGCACGGCCCGCGTGACCGCCGCCCTGGACTGGGGGCCCCGGATCACGGTGGCCGAGGGCGTGGCCCGCTACGTCGCCTGGCTCGACAACACCCCCGCCGCCCTGCCCGACTTCCTGCGCCGTGAGGCCGCCGAAGCCGCCTGAACCTCCCGCCCCGACGACGACCAGGAGCAAGCCAGGTGCCCGAGTCCATCCGTATCGGTGACTACGTCCGCCCCCCGGCCGCGTCCGGCCTGGACGCCACCGGATACGCCAAGATCGGCGAGTTCGAGCTGTCCGACTTCCTCACCCGCTGGGACGCCCTCCACGACGACGCCCTACAGGTTGTGCCCGAGCGGATCCACCCCACCGCGCAGATCCACCCCACCGCGATCATCGGCGAAGACGTCATCATCGGGCCGGGGGTCCGCGTCCACGAGTTCTCGACCGTCCGCAAGCGGTCCGTCCTCGCCGCCGGCGTGTCGGTGGGCTTCGGGTGCGAAGTGACCCACTCCTTCTTGGGGGAGAACACCGTTCTCGGCCACCAGGTGGGCGTCGGGCACTCCATCATCGGGACCGACGCCCACCTGTCCGCGAACCTCGTGATCGCGGCGATCAGCTTGTGGAACTACGACATGCGCGTACCCGTCAAGGAGATCGCCCTGCACGGCCCCGGCGACGAACCGCCCTACCGGTGCACCACGTCCCAGTTCGGCGGCCTGATCGGCGACCACGTCCAGACCGGCAGCATGATCACCCTCGGCCCCGGCATTGCCGTGGGCCGGCATTCGACCATCGCCGCGAGCGTCTGCATGGGCAGCACCATCGTTCCCCCGGCCAGCGTCGTACGGTCGTCTTCACCCGAAGTGATCATCGAGCCCCGCCGGATCTGACCGCCGTCCCCGCCGACTCCCGCCCCGACCTCCCGCCCCGGCGGCGGCCCGCCTGTGGGCCTCGGTCCAGCGGGGCCGTGCCCACTCTGCCCGCACCGCGGCGAAGTATCCCGAGACCGGCGCCCGGGTCCGGGAGATCCTCGCGCAGCAGCCCGGCGCGGCCTGACCGCCCGGGTACGCGAAGGGGCCCCCACCAGAACCCAAGACCTGGTGGGGCCCCTTCTGCTGACTTGGGAGGGTCGTTGTGCCACTCCAGGCTACGCGGGACCGGTACGGCCGCTCAGCGGCAACGTGCGGACGTTCCCGGCGCCGTCCAGGGCCTTACGGAGCCGCTCGATTTCCTCGTACTGCGCGGCCAGCTGCGACACGGCCACCGTGCGGAACACCGTCAGTTCCGCGATGGTGTCCCGGTTGGCCGCCAGCCGCTCCCGCAGACCAGCATTTTCGGCCTTCAGACGCTCTATCTGGGAGTCCCGAGGGTCGATGATCTCCCCGGCCTCCTGCGCGGCCTTCACGCGCCGCTCAAACTCCTCCGCCAGGTGCTGGTACGGGCCGGGCCGCTCGTTCCCAGCCCGGTCCTTCTTAGGGTAGAAGCCGGTGCGGGTCACGCCGGCCTCGGCGGCCAGGGTCTTCAAGTCGCACCGGCCGCCGCGCGGGAGTTCACCCCGGAGTAGCCGGTCCATCGCGGCCCGGATCGCTCCCTCGTTGTGCTGCTTCGTCTCCTCGGAGATCCGGGCCACGTCAGTCTCCTTCCTGTGCCGGGCCGGTCCCGGCGGCGTCGATTTCGTCCAGTACCTGGAGCGACCTGTCCAGGTCGGCCCGGACACGGTCCCGTTCGGCCTTGTGGCCCCGGGGGATGGAGCCGAGGAACACGCGCGTCCTCTCGGCGTTGTCGGCCCACACCTGCCGGTGGACCGGGTGGTGGGTGGCCTGCGGGCACCGTGCGGAGTCGCACATCCCCGCCATAGGCTTGGAGTCCGTGGTGACCGAAGCCCCGGCGATCTTCAAGCACAGGGCCTTATGGGGGTCCTTGAACCAGCAGTAGTTCGCGGCGCCGGCGTGGAGGAACTGGGACTGGCTTCGCAGGAGGTTGACCAGCTGCCGGTCCGACCCCATCACCTTGGGTCCCCCGGCCTGGTGATCGGCCAGGGCGGCGTCCACGTGCGTGAACGCGGCGATCACGTCCCGGGCCCCGGGGCCGGACGGCATGATGCCGGCCTGGAACTCCCGGAACGCGGTGGCGGTCAGCTCCAGGTGGTGCTTCGCCTCCTCCTCCCCGACCTCGGCCAGGAAGATGCCTTGTGCGCCGCCGGCCGCGGGCTAATGGTGGAGTCGGGTATTGGAACTGTCCGAATGCCTCAGCCATTGCGGACCCATGAGGTGAACTCGTCGGCGAAGCCGGGCGGGTTGGCGGCCTCGGTCTGCCGGGCGATCGCCTCGTAGTACTCCAGCTCGTGGACGATCACCGGCACGGTTCGGCCGACAGATCTTTCGATGATGCCGGTCGTATGGAGGGTTCGGGCGAGCTGGCAGCAGGTCTGGTTGAAGCGGGCCTCGATCTGCGCGGCGAGTGGCCCGATGGCTGAATCCCAGTCGGCGAGGTCGGTCGGCTCGTCGTACCAAAGTCCGAGTTCGGTGATCCACTCCTGGCGAGCTGTGGCCCCGGCGGGGTCTCTGGTCAGGTCGCCGACCACAGTCAGCTCGTTCTGGATCCAGAAAGCGTAGTTCCAGCGGGCTTCTGCCTGGTCAGAGGCGTCCTGGATGCTGCGTCGGGCCTGAGTTTCAGTGTTGTAGCCGATCGTCAAGGTCGGCTGACGAGGGTCGTCGTCCTCGTTGTCGATGAGGAAGGAGACAGCGTAGATGTCGTCGGCGTCGGCGGCCGGGATGGATGCGATGGCCCTCTCGACGAGATGCTGGAGGTGATCGTTGAACGTCATGGTCGGCGGGGTCCTGTCGGTCAGGGTCATGAGTCCCACTGGTTGCAGTACTCGATGTGGATCTCGCGCGCGTCGCCGAGAATGCCGTCGTTGGAGTGGAGCTCGGTGCAGAAGTGCGGGTAGCTCGGATGGACGGAGACGTATCCGGGGCCGTTTCGGGCGACGTCGAAGAAGTGCCGGACGGTGTCCCTGAACACCTTCGCGCTGCCGGTCATGAACAGGGTCTCGGCGTGGAGATGCTGGTGGAACAGATCCCGGTTCTCCTGGTAGTGCCGTGCCTCGTGATCAATCACGGCTTCGTCGGAGTGTCCTGGGCCGGGCAGCGTCACGGTCTGCGGACGCCCTGGGCCGAGCCGTCCTCGTATTTCCTTCCAGCGTGAGGGTGCGAACTGGAGCGAGTGGTGCAGCAGCACGAGATCAAGCTGCCGTGTGCCGTCTTCTGGCAGCTCGCGGGAGGGGCCACGGTTCCCCCGCATCGGCAGGTGGACCAGCGAGCGCGGTGAAGAGGCAGCGAGCTTCCATAGCCCACCGATTCGCTGGGCGGCGTCCTGATCGAGGTAGGTGTCCAAGTGCCGATCGTGGTCGATGAGCACTGCGTGAACCAGGGGCCGGGCGGGTCGGATGACCGTGAACTCTGTGGATCCGAGCCGTGCTTGGTGGATGGTGATGGGTAGCTTCATTGGTTCTCCGGGACACGGCGGCTGACATCGGCGGCGTAAGAGGCCCAGTCGCCGGCTGATGCCTTCTGCCATTGGACGGCGACTTGGATGTGGACGCCGAGTACCCGGGCGAGGATGGCGGCGGGCAGTTCTGCGGCGAGGGTGAACAATGCGGTGGAGCGGTCCTGTCGGGGCCGGATCCCGATCTTGTGGAGACGCTGGCCGATCCGGTCATCGCCGAGGGGGTGTCCTGGGCGGCCGCCGGGAAACAGCCAGGGGACGTCGTCGGGGGTTCCGATCTTGGCTTTGCCTCGGCGGGTCGCGACGAGCTCGCGGACGAGTGCGGCCAGCGGCTCGGGTAGGACGACTGGCGAGGTGCCGAACGTGATCGCGACGGTGTCGTTGTCGAGGTGGACGTCGTCGACAGTGAGCCGGCTGATGGTGGCGATCTTCTGGGCATAGAGGACCAGCAGTAGTCCGGCGACGCGGTCCGGGGTGGGCAGGGTGTCGTCGTGGAGGAGCCGTCGGGCGTCTGACCAGCGTTTCTCGCTGTCGATGGTGCTGAGGGGGCCCGTCCAGCGGGTAGTGCCGTAGGTGAGGCCGCGGGCGTGGTGGTGCTGTACCGACCAGCGGACGAAGTGGCCGGTCTCGTCCCGGTAGGTGGCATCGGCGCCTGAGGTCCATCGCTCCAGGTCAGGCTGGGTGCAGTCGCTGAGCGTCAGGCCGTTGCCGGCCAGCCAGTCGAGGAAGTTGGCCGCTGCGGTGACGTGGCAGCGGACGTTCAGGGCTTGGAGATGGGTGGTGTGTTCCTTGCCGAGGCGTCGTCGGAGTCGCCGCAGGTGATGCCAGCTTGCGTATCCGTGCAGGATCCGGCGTTCGGTGGGGTCGGTGCGGGCCTGGACTGCCGCGGTGATCCAGCCCTCCAGGGCGACGAGGCGTTCGTCGCGGGCCGGCAGTGCTCCGGTGGCGACCATGACGCTGCGGAGATGCGCGAGAACCTTGCTCGCGGGCAGCTCGTCGAGCGTTTCGTGCGTGACGGGTCGTTCGTCGCGCCCGATTTGCTGGAGCAGGATGCTGACCTTTGAGCCCGATAGCCAGAACATGGTGCTGGTGGGCCGTTCGGCTCCGGACAGTGCCTCGTAGAGGGGGACGAGGTCCTGCCGGACTGTGCCGGTGTTGCCGCCAAGGAGGTCGCGTACCAACTGGTCGAGCGTGCATCGCTGGCAGGGGCGGGTACTGAGCTGCCATGTGGTGCGGCAGACCGGGCAGCGGCCCCAGAAGTCCGGATCCGGGTTGGTGCACTTCGCGCACAAAGGCGCGTCCCAGGTGCCGCCGCGGACGTGGTCGACGGTGCCGCAGCTGCTGCAGGGTGTCCACCGCAGCTGGCACCGGTTGCACCAGGGTTCGTCCGTGACCCGGGAAATCTCACAGGCTGCTGTCCGTCCGCAGATGCCGCACTGGGTGGCGGTCCTGGGCCGGCAGTTGGCGCAACGGGGTCCATCGGGAAGGCGGACGGCGACTGTCTGGCGGCGCCCGCAGCCGGAGCATTCCTCCAGGTTGACGGGGTCGCTGACGAGGCAGTTGGGGCAGAGCGGGTGCCCTTCGGCATCCCGGGCGGCGGGCTCGCGGACGGCACCGCAGCGGATGCAGGGCACGGCCGAGTTACGGGCGAAGCAGTTGCGGCAGACCCGTTTGCCGTCTAGCAGCTTCGACAGTGCCTTGACCTCCTGGCAGCGGAAGCAGGCCGGGTTGACCACCGTCGTGGCCCCGGCTTGGACGAGTTCGCTGATGAACCGCAGGACGGCGGGGGTCGGGGCGTCGTAGCCTGCGCCGGTCAGCAGGTCGGGCTGGGCGATGACCGCCCAGGCCAGACGTCGCCGGCCTGCCGTTCGGACGGTGGCGCGCTCGAGGGCTGATCGAACAGTGTCGGCGGTCAGCACGGGATCGACGGCGGTGATGAGTCTGGTGAGTTCGGCGAGTGGATCGCCGTTTATATCCGGGCACTTTGCGCAACGAGGGTCGCCGTGGCGGTCCCGGCTGACGACGCGCCGCTGCTGGCGGCAGCCCGCGCAGACGGCTGGCTTGTCGAAGCAGGGCGAGCATCCCCACCGGCCGCCGGTGCGGCTGCCCACGTAGGGGCGTCCGCGGCCGCACTCACCGCAGCGGGGAAGCGCGATGTCCTGGGCGCCGGCTTCGCGAAGAGCCATCAGCAACCGCGCGACGCAGAAAGGGGCCGGAGGCCGTCCGGTCCGCAGCAGCGACGGATCGTCATGCAGGGCCTGGGCGAGGCGTCGACGACCGGCTCGTTCACGCATCACCGTGCAGACGATCTCGCGGACGCGGTCGGCGTCCAGGTGCCGCTCGACGTTTCCGACCAGCCGCACGACCATGCCGACCGGGTCGGCCAGAACCTCCTCCGCGTACCCGTTCAACGGTCCACCGGTGCGATCCGGGCCCGCTTGGGCCGCAGGTCACCGACTCCCTCGGCGGCGGGTGCCCCGCCTGCCGCCGCCTTCTTCGGCTTCTTCACGGCGCCGGCCGTTGCGATCGGCTCGATGAGGTCGTCCATCGTGCAGTCCAGGATGTCCAGCAAGGACATGAGGATCTTCAAGCTGAGCCGCTCGGGCCGGTCCACGACGAGCCGGTAGACCTGGCTGGAGGACAGTGTGATGCCGCGTTCCTTCAGCGGAACGATCAGGTCGGTCGTGGAGAACATCCCGCGGTCCGCCATGATCTTGCGCAGGTGCCACTGGTAGTCGAGCTTGGCGGCCATCGTCGGGTCCTTCCTCGTCACGTTCCGGCAAACGCCGGGGCAAGTGCCTTGCTCAGGGCAGTGTTCATGAAGTCGTCGCTGACGTGCGTGTAGATGGCGGTGGAGCTGTCGCACTCGTGGCCGACCTGCTGCTGGATGAACCGACGGTCAACCCCGTCCTCGGTCAGATGCGTGACGTACGAGTGGCGAATTGAGTGGGGGACGAGCTCCTTCGGGAGCTTCAACGCGTCCCGGTAGGCCACGAACCGGGCGTTGATCTCGGAGGGCTTGACCCGCCCTCCCCGCTCAGTGACCCACAACGCCGGATGGTCCTCGCAGCCGAACCGCGGCCGGACGTTCTCCACATAGTCCTGGACCGCGTCCACCGCCCAGTCCATCACCGACAGCACGTTCCGGCGCCGTGGCGGCTGGCCCTTCTTCGCCTTGCCGTAGCGGACGTTGAGCGTGCCGTACCGGCCGAACTGTCGCGCCTTCGCGTTGCGGCCGAAGTCGACGACATCCAGCTTCGAAGTCTCCGTCCGACGCAGACCCCACCCGTAGATGACCTTGAACAGTGTGGCGTCGCGGTAGGCAGCGAGGGCGCCCTTGCGCTTGGACTTCACCGCGCGTTCGACCTGGTCGTCGGCGTAGTCGAGGAACCGCTGCAGCTCTTCCCGGGTGAACGGCCTGGCCTCCGGGTCGCCCTCGTAGTCGTTGAGGTGGGCGATGGTGTTCCACTCGTGGCAGATCGCCACGGGATGGGTCCCGAAGGCGTCCTCGCAGACCGGCCCCCAGCCGTAGCGGCCGTCGATGAGGAACTCTGTGAACTGCCGAACGTCGCCTTGGTAGCTGCGGATCGTGGACGGTGCCAGGTGCTTCTCGCCCGTCAGCGAGGCTGACCACTCGTCCATGTGGCCCGGCAGCCACGACCACGGGTACTCGTTGGTGAATTCATGGAAGCGCCGGATCAGCCGTTCCCGCCCGGCGATCGTGCCTTCCTTCAAACCCCGGGACATCTGCTGGGCCCGCCAGCCCCGCAGCATCGCATCGACCATCGCGTCCTCCGGACGCAGCTGGATCACCCCGGAGACGAGCTCCAGATGAGCCGCCCCGGCCAGGGCCACCTTCCGCTCTTGCGCCACTCCAGACCATCCCTTCTGGAGGGCAAATCCTGCATCAGATGGGCTCTGTCTGGCAAACTTCCTGATCAGGAGGCCACTTCGTAGTAGCGTTGGAGTCCATCAGGCCCTCGCCCCGAGCTGGCGACCTGCGACTTCTCGCCCGTCTGATGCAATTCCCGAGCCTTCGCGTAGCCCTCGGTGGTGGCCACGTGCACATGCTTAAGGTGGATTTTCGCGGCGATCAGACCGCCGGGCCGGTTGGCCAGCGCCATGGCCAGCGTGCGGCGGAGGTTCCGTGCGTTCACGGGGCCGTCCGGGATCGGTGCCAGTCCGAGGCGGCCGCCTTCGGGGCCGTTGACCCAGGTCCGGAACTGAATGTAGATGTCGGCCGAGGCCGACCTCTTCCTGCCGAACAGGGCCCCGTTCAAGGATCCGTCCCGCTGGGCGATCCGTGCGGCCAGGCCGACAGCCCGCCAGGCTTCTTCGATCACCACCCACTCCTCCGGGACGCCGCCGAACTCCTGGCCCTTGATCAGTCGGGACGCCAGCCGGTAGCGCATGGCGCCGCTGTACGCGGGGGTGGGCGGGAGACATGAGTCCGTGGACAGCTCTGCCAGCTCACTGGCCCGCATCCCGCTAAGGGCCGCCGTGACGACCAGGCAGGCCCCCTGTACGAGACTGCCGAGGGTTCGAAGTTGCCGGTAGTTGAGTGGCAGCGTCCACGGCGCCGCGCCGTTCCCGTCCGCCCGCTGGACCAGGGCGGCACCGCGACCGTGGACGGCCGCCACGCCTACCTTCGCCGCGGCCTCTTCGATCAGCGGGCGGAGCACCTCCAGGGGCCCGATCTGAATCTCTTTGCTGACCCCGGCATCCCTCCCCAGCTGGTCCAGGTTTACTTCCAGAAGCGGGTCCGAAAGCGACCAGACCCCGCTCCGGACCCGCTGAGTGATCGACCCCCTGTCCAGCTGGGGAAGCGGCACACCGTCACGCACGCACGCATTCAGGTGCTCCGCGAACCTGTCCCTGTCCCGCTTGGAGAGGGAGTACCGGATGCCGATGGTGGGGCGGGACTCCTTCCGGGCCTGCGCGCGCTCGATCTCCTCCGCGACGTAGGGGCCGAGGGTTTCGACCACCCACAGGGCGGCCGCCATCATCGGCTGGAAGACGTGGTCCGGGACCGGCCCGGAGAGGTTCCCAGCCTGCTTCTTCGCGCCGGCCACCTCGAATACGGACCGGCCCGCCCAGGGGGTGAATCCGGGGGCGTAGGCGTCGTGGGTGAACAGACCGTTGTAGAAGGCCAGGTACTGCACAGACAGGAGAAGGTTCAAGAGCGTGGAGGGCTGGATGGTCCTGCCGTGCCTGGTGCTGCGGGAGGCGAAGGCCATGTAACGGTCGCAAAGGTTTTGGTCGACGTCAGCCAGGGTGCGGACGCCTTCCGTATGAAGCCAGTTCAGCCAGAGGGCCATACTGCTGATCTGTCCGTACACCGCGCTGACCGCTTTGGGCTTGCGGAACGCGTGCGGCAGCACGGTCACGTGCTCATCCTGCGGTGCCAGGAGGGCCAGGATCATCTCCTTCGCTACGGTCCTCCACGCCGGGTTCACGATCCGGCGGAAGTCCCAGCGCAGGGCGGTGAGGGTGAGTGACTTCGGGGCCCGGGCCAGTCCCGTCATATCCCATAGGTCGTCATCGAACAGGGGGCCGCAGTTCCCGGGTGGCATCTCCAGCTGGGCAACCGTACAGACGTCCAGTCCTGAGAACGGGGACCGGCGGCTGGCGGCCGCAAGAATGCTGGGCGTCGTCATACGGTCATCTCCTCAGGGCGGACGGGAATCTGGTCGTCGGTGTCGGCCACGGCGGCCGCCGCGGCCTCCAGCACGGCGGGCGGAAACGCGGGCAGGACCTCCCGGTCCAGGTGGTCGGCGTACGGGCCGAACACCGCGACGAATTCGGCGGTGGTCATCTGCCGGTACTGCCGGGCGAAGAACGCGCGGAGCCGCAGCAGGTTGGCCGCGTGGCGGGGCATGAACACGGCGAGAGGGCACAGGAGGCACACCCACGGCCGGGCCGGACAGGGCTTTCCTGCGGGCCCGTGGAGGCCGGACAGGGGGTCTTTGCACGACGCGGTGAACACGTCGCGTTCCCCGGTCAGTAGTTCGGACAGGGCACCGTCAGTGAGGCCGAGCCGGGCCGCCTCCGCGGGGAGGTCGGCGGCCGCGCGGGCGGCCGCTTCCTGGGTGAGAACCGTTGGGGGGAGGGCACGCCGGAGGATGTCCGCCTGGCTCTCCTCGATGATCGCTTCTACTGCGTCCATCTGAGCCGGGGTCTGCGCGGTCAGGTATCGGTCCCCCTCCACGGCGGCGGAGTGGTTGGGGTCGATGGCCGTATTCCCCGTCCATCCCTTGCGGCTCAGGGTGTTCAAGTAGGTTGTCCGGATACGTGACGGGTGAAGCTGCAACGGCTTTCCGGTGTCGTCCAACAGTCCCATGCGGGCCACCAGCCCGGTGTCCTTGGCCCGCAGGTTGGTCCCGTCCGGGTCGGGTCCGCTGACGACGTACCCGTGGCCGCCTGACTCGGCCTTGAAGCGATTCGCCCGGAGCCGGAGCCAGAGTTCGTCGCGGACTTCGGGGCGGGCGTGCTTGCGCAGGAGGGCCGAGTGTTCCAGCCATCGTTCGATCAGGCGGACCGCTCGGCCGGTGAGCTTGACCGACTCCGGACCGCGCCGGCCCTTCACGTAGTCCAGGAGAATGGAGGAGTCTCCGGCCCACGTCACGTCACTGATTCCAAGGCCGGACAGGCCGTCTGGTACCACCCCGCTGTAGACGCCGAGGAGAAGGCGGTACGCGGCGGCGGTGGCGGCCGCCGGATACAGGGCGCCTCTCGTACGGGGGCCAGCGTCTTGGCCGCATCAACCCGGTGCCGGTGCCATCCGATGTGCCCGGCGAACGCTTTGCTGGACATGGGCCCGTGCTGGAGGAGTTCCCGGGCGATGTTGGGCGGGGTGAGGCCGGCCACTCGCGGATCCTCGCCTCTAGCGGCCTCGACCAGGGCCCGGCGGTGGTCGGCCCAGCTCTCTTCGACCACTTGCTGCAGGGCTTCGGTGATGCGCTGCCACTCTCCCTCCGTGTACGGGGGGAGAGGATCCGGCCGACGGCGGGCCTTGATCAGCTTCCCGTCCAGGTACGGGACGACATCCGGCGGCAGGGTGCCGCTGACCTGGTGGGCGGCGCGGAGCAGGGAGCGCGACAGGTCTGCGTGTTGGACGGTGACAGCCATCCAGAACCGGAACAGAAGGGGGCGGGTCAGCTGGGACAGGCCGCCCGTGAACCCTTCCGCCGCCAGCCAACGGACCATGCCCCGGAGGTAGGAGGCGTAGTGCAGTGCCGTCTTCCGGGTGCCGATCCTTCCGTGGGGGTGGACCAGGGCGGGGAAGGCGGCGGCCGGCTCGGCGGCCAGCTGGTCGTTCGCGGTCCCGTCGAAGCGTGCCGTGTACCGGGTCCCGTCGGGAAAGACGAATTCGACCCGCACGGGGTCGTGGTGCAGGTAGGCGGGCATCAGGTGTCCTCTCCGAACTCTGCGGCAGCCTCTGCCTCGGCGTCATGGTTCGTGCGCCCGGCGGCGGTGTAGGCGTCGCGGTAGATCCGCTGGACGTCCAGGCGCCGGAGGTAGATTTCCGTGGTCGTGACGGAGGAGTGGCCGAGGAGATCCCGAAGGATCATCAGCGGGTCCGTCTTCGTGAGGTAGAGGGCCAGGCCGCCGTCTCCGCCGGTTTCGGTGATCAGCGCGGCGGCCCGCTGGTAGTAGCCCTGGACCAGGGCCTCCAGGGTCTCCATCGCGAAGGTGTGGCGGAGCGTGTGGGCGTGGACCGTGGGGAATCGGGGTTCGTAGCGTTCCCGGATGCGCTGGGAGGTGCGCCGGAGGACGGTGTCCCAGTCCACGAAGGGGCGGCCGGTGGACTGTACAGCGACCATTGGTGACGTGCCGTCGGGGTTGACCAGGCGGAGGCGTTCGGCCGGTAAGAGGTGCCGCCACCGGGTGCGGTGGCCGTTGATCCGGGCGCCTTCGTGGTCGGGTGCTTCGATGAACAGCGGCGACCCGAGGCGGGCCGGAGGCCGGTGGGGGCCGCGGGTCACGGCGGCGTCTCGGTCCAGCTCGACGTACTGGTGGACATCGGCCAGGGCCTGGTGGCTGGTCCAGGTGGCGCGTGCCTTTTGTCCCTTGGTCGTGGATTCGGCAAGCGGGAACCAGACCGGGACCGGGGTCCGTCGTGCGGGCAGGGAGGGAAGTTCGTAGGTCAGCAGGTAGGTGAACTCCTGTGCGCGCAGGCCGCTGGCTGTGACCAGGCCGCCCACGGCGGCGTTGCGGGCCAGTTCTCGGCCGCGGAAGGAGTCGTCCGGGACGCCGTCCGGGTCCAACCCGGCCAGGGCCCGGAGGAAGGTGTCCCGGAACTCCGGCTCCAAGTACTTCATCGTCACGTGGGGCTTCGCGCGGCGGACGGTGGCGGTGTTGCGGCGTGCCTCTATCGCGCCGGCCTCCCTGCTGTAGCGGGTGCCCATGGCGTACGTGAACGGGACCTTCGTGCAGTGGTCGTTGTCGACGGCCCAGGAGTAGAAGCGGGACATCACGTTGACGCGGTGGTTCCAGGTGGCGCCGTCCCACCGGGCTTCGACTGGGCCGGCCAGCCGGTACTCCGCGAAGGCGCCCAGTGCGGCCCGCAGGTCTGCGCGCTCCGCGAAGGGATGCATGGAGCGGGAGGCCAGGAACTCCAGCCAAGATCGCATGGCCTGCGCGTACGAGCGCCAGGACTTCGCGGCCGGCACCCCGCTGATGGGGAGTTCGCGGAGCCAGGCGTTCACCGCGACGGTGGGGCGGGGGCCGTGCTCGTCTTCGAATCGAAGGTCGTCATCAATCAGGACCGGCATGTCCTGGCGAATGAGGGGCTCCCGGCCCAGGTCCCAGGACTCCCAGCCGTCCCGGGTGAAGCAGGTCAGCAACATGCCTACACCATAGGCAATGAGACGCACTCAAGTAGATTGAATAGAAAGCTAGTTGCACTCCTCTTCTACCGTCTAAAGAGACGAGGTTAAAGCGCAGTGATAAGTGATCTTTTCGCGTCCGAGAACCTGGCCCAGGCCGCCGTCACCCCTGGCATGAGCCTGCAGAACGCCAAGTCTGTCAAGTGCAACGTCAACGGTGAAGTGCTGGCCCGTCAGGGCTCGATGGTCGCCTTCCGCGGCAACCTCCAGTTCGAGCGCAAGGGCCAGGGCATAGGCGGCATGCTCAAGCGCGCCGTGACGGGCGAGGGCCTGGCGCTCATGTCCGTACGGGGCCAGGGCGAGGCCTGGTTCGCCCACCAGGCGGCCAACTGCTTCATCATCGACTTCGAGCCGGGCGACGCCCTCACCGTCAACGGCCGCAACGTGCTCTGCTTCGACCCGACCCTGTCCTACGAGATCAAGATGGTGAAGGGCGCCGGCATGACCGGCGGCGGCCTCTTCAACAGCCTCTTCACCGGCACCGGCAAGCTCGCCGTGATCTGCGACGGCAACCCGATCATCATCCCGGTCACCGCCCAGGTCCCGGTCTACGTCGACACGGACGCCGTGGTCGGCTGGAGCGCCCAGCTGGAGACCGGCCTGCACCGCTCCCAGTCGATCGGCTCGATGATCCGCGGCGGCTCCGGCGAGGCCGTCCAGCTGATGCTGCGCGGCGAGGGCTTCGTCATCGTCCGCCCGAGCGAGGTCACCGAGACGGCGGCGGCGCACTGAACCTCACCGGTGTGGGCCGGCGTTACGGGCGTCGCGGGCCCTGGGTGCTGCGGGGGGTCTCGCTGGAGCTGCCGCCCGGCACGCTGGTCCGGATCGAAGGCGGCAACGGCGGCGGCAAGTCCACCCTGCTGCGGCTCGTCGCCGGGATCGACACCCCGACCGAGGGGCGCGTCGACGGCCGCCCGCGCCGCACGGCCTACGTGCCCGAGCGCTTCCCGGCGGCGCTGCCGCTCACGGCCGCGTCCTACCTGACCCACCTGGGCCGGGTGCACGGGCTCGGGCGGGCCGGGGCGGCCCGGCGGGTGGCGCACTGGCTGGAGCGGTTCGGCGCTGCCGGGCACGCCCGCACCCCGATGGCCGAACTGTCCAAGGGGACCAGCCAGAAGGTGGCCGTCGCCCAGGCCCTGCTCGCCGAGCCGGAGTTGCTCGTCCTCGACGAGGCATGGACCGGGCTGGACGCCGCGGCCCGCGCCGAGCTGGACCTCGCCGTCGCCGAACGCACCGCCGCCAAAGGCGCGGTGGTGTTCGTCGACCACGACCCGCGGCGGCTCGCGGGCGCGGCCGACGCCCACCACCGGCTCGAGGGCGGGGCACTCGTACCGGTGTCCGCGGCGGCCGGACCCCGCGTACGGATCCACGCGGTCGGACCGCCCGGCCGGGCACTGCCCCCGGACCTCGCCGCTTCGCCGGCAGTCGGCGGGGGAGTGCTGCTCACCGTGGAAGCCGAACGCTCCGACGCGGTCCTGCGCGACCTGCTCACCGCCCGGCCGCCCTGGCACATCCGCGCCGTGGAGGAACTTCCGTGACCGCCCTGCTCCGTTACCAGGGCGCCCTGCTGCTGCGCTCCCAGCGCTGGCTCGCGCCCCTCATCACCTACGCCGCCTTCGTGGCCGTCGGCATCCGGCCGGGCGACCCGGTGCCGGACTCCCTCGGCTTCGCGGCCGCCGGCCTGGTCCCGGCCACCGCCTGGCTGGTCCGGATCTGCGTGACCGTCGAACCCGACGCGGCCCGCGACTGCACGGCCGCCGCGGCCGGTCCCGTACGGGTGCACGCGGCGGCCCTGCTCACCGCGACGGCCGGGGCGCTGCTCGCCGGAGCCGCGGCCGCCGCAGTGGCACTGCCGACCGGCGACCGGGCCGGCGCCGAGCCCGGCGCGGCCGGCTTCGCCGGGGCCCTCGCGATGGCGGCCTGCGCACTGACCGGCGCGGCCGTGGGCGCCCTGTCCAGCCGGCCGCTGGTCCGGCGCCGGGGCCCCGCCGTCCTGGCCGGGGCCCTCGGCTCCCTGCTCGCCCTGGTCATCGCGGTCTCCCCGGCCCGCAGTGCAGTGTCCGCCCTGGTCACGGCGGGGCGCTCGGGGACGGTGCCACTGCCGCTCACGGACCTGGCGGGCGCGCTGCTGCTGGCCGCCGGGGCGGGCACGGCGGCCTGCCTGGCCGCCGCGCGCCGGATCTAGGGGTGTCTCGTGGACACCCATCGGCGGCCGCCGGGCGGACGGGTACCGGGTCGCCGCCATTCGAGCCCTCCCACGGTTCCAAAGAGTGATGATATGTAACCTTCAGTGATGGTCCCGTCGCGGGCGGGGATGCCTCTTCCCGTAGATGTGGCCGCTCCGTGCATGTCACGGAGGGCCTCCCCTCCAGGAAAGGAAGCACATGAGGAAGCTGGCTTGGGCCGCGCGGGGCATGTCGGTCGTATCGGGAGCGGTACTGCTCGGGGCGCTCATGGTCCCGTCCGCGGTCGCCGATGACGGCCCGGGAAGCGCCCCGGACCCCAACAGCGCCGTGTCGGAGCAGGGCAGGAAGTGCGGTGCCCGCGACGTCAGCTCTGCCGCTCCGGACTACGTCAACTTCCCGTCCGGCGTGATCTTCCGTGTCGCGACCGACGCACAAGGACACTCATTCCTCAACGACAGCCGGAACCCGGGCGTGTGGGTCAACCTCGGCCTCCTCGCCAACGCGCCGAGGTGCGTCGTGGACAGCGCGGCCTCGGTCACCGAGTCGAACCCCGGCATCCTCTACATCACCCTGCTGGCCCAGGACGGGGTGCTGCACGAGGCCCGGTGCACCTCCGACAACACGCCTTTCACGCCGGCGAACATCGTGGCGGCGTGCGGCACCGGGTTCTCGCCCCTCCCGGACACCCCCGTCGTCTGACGTACGACAGGACCTAGCTAGGGGGTGCCTTGCCGACAGGCGGCAAGGCACCCCCTAGCCCACGTCGGCGGGCGAGGAACCGCCCGGGACGAGGAGGCGGGGCTCGCCCGTGCCGTCCGCCGGCGCCGACCAGATGTCGCTCGCGCGGCCGTCCTGGCCCGGCAGGGCGTAGGCCAGGGTCGCGTCGTCCAGCCACGCGGCCTGGTCGTCGACGCTGCGGGGCTCGGCCAGCGGGTGTTCGCGCATCGTCGACAGGTCGAGGACGTACAGCCGCCAAGGTGCCCGGGGGTCGTCGGAGACCTTCTTCTTGAAGGCGACGCGGGCGCCGTCCGGGGACAGCGAGGGGCATTCGGCGTTCTCCCGCAGTGCCTTCGCCGACCAGGCGCGCAGGTCGCCCTCGACGAGGTGGGTGGCGCCCCGGGTGGAGATGGTGGCGTAGAAGCGGTTGTCGTCGGCGGCGAAGGTCACGCCCCAGTAGTTGACGTCCGAGTCGTGGTGGCGGGCCCCGTCCAGGGTCAGCGGGATCTGCTCGATCGACTTGATCAGATAGCCGGTGCGCAGGTCGAGGATCGCCGTCCGGGTGGAGAACGCGGCGGTGTTGTAGGAGTCGCCCGTCGTGAACGTGGTCCAGGACAGGACCTGGCCCGAGGCCGAGACGCGGGCCCGGTTCGGGATGCCGGGCACGGTCACCGTGCGGACCTCCCGCATGCGCCGGTCGAGTACGAGGGCCTCGGTGCGGGCCGGCACCCCGGGCAGCTTGCGCAGGCACAGGGCGTGGTCCCCGGCGGTGTGGAAGCGGTCGCAGGACGGGCCGCCGGTCACCCGCGGCAGGCCCGGGCCGCCCTGGCGCGCGATCCGCCCGCCGGCCGTGTCCCGGAAGTAGAGGCCCGGCTCCTCGACCCCGAAGGAGGCGTCGGCCTGCTGTGCGGGCGGCCGTTCGCGGTGCCGTGCGTGCAGTACGTACCCCAGCGAGCCGCCCGCCAGCAGCAGCACCGCGGTGATGACGAGGACGAGGCGCAGTCGGCGGGACGGGGGATTCACGGGCCCTCCGGGGCGGTCGGGGGAGTGGTGGGCAGGATGCGCGAGGCGGCCGCGAGCGCCCCGGCCAGCGCGGGGGCGGCGGCCCAGAGGGCGGGCCGCTGCCCCCAGAGGGTCCAGGCCGCCCCGAAGCCGGCGGCGCCCAGCAGCCGGGCCAGCGCCTGGCCGGTCTGCAGCACCGCGAGCCCGCCCGCCCGGCCGGCCGCGGGCAGTGCGGGAGCCGCGAGCGCCATCAGGACCCCGTCGGTGGCCGCGTAGAAGATCCCCAGCAGGGCGAGCACCCCCACGACGGTCGGCGGGGAGACGGGGGTGAGCAGCAGGGCGTACGCGCCGAGCAGGGCGCAGTGTCCGAGCAGGAAGGCCGTCCGGCGCCCGGTCCGGTCGGCGATCCGGCCCGCGGGGACGGCGAGCAGCAGGTAGACGGCGGCGGCCCCGAGCGGCAGCAGGGTGAACAGGGCGGGCGGCAGGTCGAGTCCGCGCAGGAGCAGCAGGTAGAGGAAGGCGTCGCCGATGGTGGTGGCGCCGAGCAGGGCCGAGGCGCAGAGCACCCGGCGGAACCCGGGATCGCGCAGGACCGAGCGCCGGGGCGGGAGGCTTTTCGCCGGGGGAGCGGCGGCCGGCCCGGGCGTCGCCGGGACGTACACGACGAGCAGCAGCACGCCGAGCAGGCCGGTGCAGAAACTGACGGCGAACACCGCGTCGTAGGCGTCGGCGGTCGCCCACAGCACGGCGAACGCGGCGAGCGGTCCGAGCAGGGCGCCCGTGGTGTCCATGGCGCGGTGCACGCCGAAGGACCGGCCGAGGCTCTCCGGGGGCCCGCTGAGCGAGATGAGGGCGTCGCGCGGGGCGGTACGGATGCCCTTGCCCAGCCGGTCGGCGGCGAGCGCGGCGGCGATCCCACCCGTGGCGCCCCCGGCGAGGAGGAGTCCGAGCCGGGAGAGCGCGGAGAGCAGGTAGCCGGCGCCGGCGACCCGCTTGTGGTGGCCGCGCCGGTCGGCGAGCCGCCCGCCGAGCAGCCGGACCAGGGCGGTGGCCCCGTTGAACATGCCGTCCAGGAAGCCGAACTGGAGGGGGGTCAGGCCCAGGCCCAGGGCGAGGTAGAGCGGCAGTACCGCCGTGACCATCTCCGAGGAGACGTCGGTGACGAGGCTGACCGCGCCGAGCGCGAGGACGGCGGCGGGGACGCGCCGCCGGGCCCCTGGGGGGCGGGGCGGCGCGTCCGGGCGGCCGTTGGCGGCCAGGTACATCAGTGGCAGCTGTACTTCGGGCTCGTGTCCTTGACCTGGCCGTCGGTGGCCACGTAGGACCACCCGTAGCCGGAGTCGGTGAAGTCCAGCTTCACCACGCCGTACGGTCCGCTGATCCGCTTCTGGCTGTTGGGCTGGACCTCCTCGATCGGGTAGGGCTCGGCGCCGCCCATCCCGCCGACGATCTCCACGATCCCGTCGGCGGTGGCCCGGCCCTCGGGGTCCTGCGGGGCGAACCGCTCGTAGTGGTGGTCGTGCCCGTTCAGGACGAGGTCGGCCCTGGCGGCGTAGAGGATCTTCCAGACCGGCTTGGAGACGGGGTCGTTGCCGTGCCCGCCGGAGGAGTACAGCGGGTGGTGCCAGTAGGCGGCGACGCACGGCCTGGTGTTGGCGGCGAGGTCGGCCTTCAGCCAGTTGAGCTGGGCGGCCTGGTCGAAGGAGTTGGAGTCGAGGGCGACGAAGTGCCAGTTGCCCTCGTCGAAGCTGTAGTAGCTCTTGCCCTGCGGGTAGGCGATGCTGCCGAAGTACGACTTGTAGCCGGCGAGCGGGCCGGCCGGGTCGTACGTCTCGTGATTGCCCGGCACCGGCCGGGTCCGGGCCTTGAAGGCACCCCAGCTCTTGTCGTAGTAGGCGCGGTAGTCGGAGAGCCGGGCGTCGTCGTACTGGTTGTCGCCCATCGTCAGGTAGAACTTCGGGTCGATCCGCTGGGCGAGCGCGGCCGTCTTGGGGTGCGCGCAGCCGCTGTCGGACGCCGTGCACTGCGCGGCGATGTCACCGGCGGCGACGACCGTGAAGGAGCCGCCCGGCGGCGGCCCGTCCCCGACGGTGCCGTACACCTCGGCCTCGAAGAGCGAGTAGCCGTACGAGGTGCCGCGCGCGGTGCCCTGGACGCGCAGGTAGCGGCCCTTGCCGGACAGGCCGGTCCAGTCGTCGGTGCCGCCGTTGCCGGCGGTCTCGGTGGCGAGCGCGGTCCAGGCGGCGCCGTCGGCGGAGACCTCGACGCGGTACGCCTTGGCGTAGGCCGCCTCCCAGGTGAGCCGTACCCGCGAGACGGTGGCCCCGGCGCCGAGGTCGACCCGGATCCACTGCGGGTCCTTGCCCTCGGCGCTGGCCCAGCGGGTGGCCGGGTCGCCGTCGAAGGCGTTCTTCGCGCCCAGCGAGGAGGACTCGGTGGAGGAGGCGGTGGCGGGCTTCCCGCGGGATATGAGGGGGTCGGCGGCGGCCCCGGCCCGTCCGGGCCAGGCCAGGAGGAACCCGCCGACGAGCGTGAGTGCGGCGAGGCCGGTGAGGGCGGTGAGGAGGGGGCGAAGTCTGCTGCGTAACAGACGGGGGTGAGCGGAGGCGTTCAGGCGCATACCTGGAACTCCCTGCCTTGAGGGGCGGCGAGAGCTGGACACTGGCGCGGAGCGCCGCACCCGCCCGCGGGCAGGGGGCGGCGCCACGGCGGCCGGGTCAGAGCTCTCACTGAGCGCGTCATGCCCGTGGGGGTGGGCACCGCGCCAAGCCGCCGCCCGGGACACTAAACAGGAAGGAAACTTTCCTACCAGTGCTCGGGCGGCACTTGTCCGCGAGCCGTCCGCCGGTAGGCTCGTACGCATGGACCGGTCGGACGAGACCCCGTACGAGACCCCGTCGTACTGCCCCGCCCCCGCCGCCCCGGCCGGGCGGGTGGACGGGCCGCCGTACGCGGACTGCCTGGAGTGCGGCAAGCCCACCGAGTACGGGGTCGCCACCCCGGGCGTGGTGCTCTGCCCGGTGTGCGAGTGGCAGGACGCGCAGCGCACCGCCTGTTCCGGCTGAAGGGCCCGGCCGCCGGTCACTTCCCGACGAGCTCGGAGACCTTCACGAACCGGTAGCCGCGCTTGCGCAGCTCCGGGACGATCTTCCGGACGGCCTCCTCGGTGACCGGGGCGGCGCTGCGCGTGCAGTGCATGACCACCACCGAGCCGGGCTTCACCCCGGCGAGCACCTGTTCGGCCACCGCGTCCGGGTCCTTCGCGAAGGCGTCCCCGCTGACCACGTCCCACTGGACGGCCGTGACCTTGGCCGTGGACAGGGCCCGCAGCGCCTGGTCGTCGTAGCAGCCGCCGGGGAAGCGGAAGTACGGCACGGTGTTGACGGCCCCCGCCTGCCGGAAGGCGGCGAAGGCGCGGTCCACGTCGGCGCGGGCGGCGGCGCCGTCGAGCGCCGGCAGCCCGTAGCAGGGGGACTTGAAGGCGTGGTGGCTGTACGAGTGGTTCGCGAGCTCGAAGTTCGGGTCGGTGCCGATGGACTTCGTCTGGTCCGGGTACTCCTCGGCCCAGCGGCCCGTCATGAAGATCGTCGAGGGCACCTTGAGCGTGCGCAGGGTCGAGATCAGCGCGGGATTGTCGAAGTGCTCCCCGTCCGCGGCGCGCGGCCCCTGGTCGGAGGTCATGTCGGCGTCGAAGGTCAGCGCCACGGTCTTGTCCGTCTGCTGCTTCGCGCGCTCGAAGACGGGGGTCAGTCCGTTCGGGCCGGGGGCCAGGGTCGGGGCCTTGGCGGGCGGGCCGGCCTGCGGGGCGTCGGGGGAAGGGCTCTGGGAGGCGGTGCCGGGGGCGGGGGCGGAGGCCGCGGGGGCGGACGCCGCCGGCGTGCCCAAGCGGGCTTCGCGGCCGGCGTCCGTGGTGCCGGAGCCGCCCCCGCATCCCGCGAGGGAGGCGGTGAGGGCGGCACTGAGAGCGGCCGAGGCCGCCACCTTGCGCACAGAAAGGGTCACGCACGCAAACTATATGACTATGTGACAAGTGACCGTCTGCGGCACTCCCACTCACCCCTCGGGACCCCCGGTCAGCGGTGCCAGGGGCCCGTCACCGCGAAGGTGGTGCCCGGGGCGTAGGCGTTGACGTACAGCGTGCGCCCGTCGGGGGAGAAGGTGACCCCGGCGAACTCCCCCCACTCCGGGGCCCCCGGCCGCCCGATGTCCTCGGCGTTGCGGGCCACCGGGTAGACCTCGCCGCCCACCGTCACGCCGAAGACGTACTGGGCCCCGCCGCCGTCCTCGCACACCATCAGGCCGCCGTCCGGGGCCAGGCAGATGTTGTCGGGGGAGTCCCCGGGCAGCGCGACGTCGGCGGCCGGGCCGAAGAGCACGTCCAGCCGGAGCCGGGCCCGGCGAGGATCGTAGAACCACACCTGCCCGTGGTGGTCGGCGCCAGCGCCCTCGCCCGTGCGGGCGTAGCTGGAGACGAAGTGGACGCCCGAGCCGCCCCAGTAGCAACCCTCCAGCTTCTGCGCGTGGGTGATCCCGCCCGGCCCGAAGTCCTGGAGCCGGATCGGGGTCCCGGCCGCGGAGGGGTCCGGTACGGGCACCCACTCCACCGGGAACTCCGCCCCGGGCTCGTCCACCACGGCGAGGTCCGCGATCCCCGGCACGCGCAGGGCCTCCAGGGCGCCCCCCGCCCGCAGCGAGCCGGGCCCCCCGAGCGGCCGCGCCGGCAGGAAGCGGTAGAACAGCCCGAAGGGCTTGATGAAGGCGTCCTCCGTCTCGTAGACGACCCCGCGGTACGGGTCCACGGCGACGGCCTCGTGCGCGAAGCGGCCCATCGCGGTGAGCGGGACCGCCCCCGAGCGGTGAGGGTCGGCGGGGTCCACCTCGAACACGTAGCCGTGGTCCTCGGTGTAGCCGGAGGTGCCCGCGCGGTCCTCGGTCTCCTCGCAGCTCAGCCAGGTGTTCCAGGGGGTCCGGCCGCCCGCGCAGTTGACGGCGGTGCCGGCGAGGACGACCCGCTCGCCGGTGACCCTCCCGGCCGGGTCGAGTTCCAGGGCCGTGCAGCCGCCCAGGGCCGCGGGGTCGTACGTCAGTCCCGGCACGGCCGGGACGCGCAGGGCCGCGGTGGTGCGGTTCTCGTGGTTGCGGACCAGCCGCACGCGGCCGCCGCCCGCGTCGAAGGCGGCCATGCCGTCGCAGTTCGCCGGAACGGCGCCCTCGCCGGAGCGCAGGGGAGTGCCGGCGCGCGAGAGCACCCGGTAGCCGAACCCCGCGGGCAGGTCGAGCAGCCCGCGCGGGTCGGGGAGCAGCGGCCCGTACCCCCGCCCGGCGCCGGCGGCCCGGGCCGGGGCGGGGGAGCCGCCGGCGAACAGCGCGCCGAGCGTCCCGCTGAAGGCGATCGCGCCGGCGGCGAGCAGGCTGCGTCGGGTGACGGACATCGGCGGCTCCGGGCGGTGTTCGGCAGCGGTGTTGGACAGCGGTGTTCAGGAACGGCGTCAGGGGCGTCGTCAGGGGCGGGTGGTGCCCGGAAGGCAGGTCACCGCCGGGTTGAAGGTCTGGAACAGGCCGCCGGGGTTCTCCTTCCAGAGCCACAGCTGCAGGGCGTAGTGGACCGGCTGGCCGGGGAAGTTGCCGGGCTTGGGGCCCTTGAAGGGGACGCCGAACAGCGTGGGGCGGTCGTCGTCCGTGGTCAGCTTCTGGTCGCGGTCGTAGACCAGCCACTGGACCCCGACGAGGCGTTTGCCGCCGCGCCCGTCGTCCTCGTAGTACAGCGCGGCGGGCTTCGCCGGGTCGACGGAGTTGTCGTACGCGTGGTTGAAGTGCGGGTAGCCGAGCGCGCCCGTTCCCCCCGCCCTGTCGAAGACGCAGTACTTGTCCGGCCTGTAGCCGGCCGCCACCGCGTTGGCGTGCACCTGGTACTTGGCCGTCGCCTTGTACACGACGGCCCGGTCGGCCACCGCCCGGCCCACGCCCCGGTCGGCGTCGGGACGGGGCACAGCGGCGGACGAGGCGGCGGGAGCGGCGAGCGCCGCCACGGTGAGCGAGGCGGCTGCGGTGAGGGCCAGGGCGAGACTGCGGGCCATGCGCGGGCTCCTTGCGACGGGCTGGCGAGAGACCACCTACCCCTTCCCCGGGCCACCGCGCCCGCCACACACCCGGCCCCGGACGGCCGACCGCCGATCGGCTGAGGGGCGGCCGGGGCCCGCACGCGGACGACCTCGTACCCGGCCCCGCCGCCTCACTCGAACGGGAACGGCGCCGTTTCGCGGCGCACCCGCACGGGGAACCCGTGTGTCCGCAGAAGGCGAGTGCGAGCGAGTGCGATGGAGGGTGCGGAACATGGCGCAGCAGGATGCGGCACCGAACGGCGGCGGAGAGCTGCAGGACATCGTCTCGGCCGTGTCCAGGGGCGCGCCGGAATACCGGCAGTGCCCGCACCCCATGTACGCCGCCCTGCGCGAGCAGGCCCCGGTGTGCCGGCTGACTCCGCCCCACGGGGTCGACACGTACCTCATCACCCGCCACGACGACGCCCGCGACGCCCTCTCGGACCCGCGCTTCAGCAAGAACATGCGCGGCGCCATCGACACCTACCACGCCGTGTACGGCAGCTTCTTCGACGCGCTCGACGACAACGTGCTCTTCTCGGACCCGCCGCGGCACACGCGGCTGCGCCGCATCCTGCGGAGCGCCTTCACCCCCCGGCGGGTGGAGGAGATGCGCCCGAGGATCACCGAGATCGCCGAGGACATCCTCGGCGCATGCCGGAAGGCCGGCACGGTCGACCTGATGGCCTCGTTCGCGTTCCCGCTGCCCATCGCGGTCCTGTGCGAACTGATGGGCATCCCGCAGGAGGACCGCCCGGAGATCCTGGAGCAGTTCGCCGAGGTGACGCGCTCCCGGTTCGATCCCGGCAGGAGGGCGGAGCTGCAGGCGGCCGAGGAGCGGCTGCAGCACCGGCTGGAGCGGCTGATCGCGGACACGCGCGAGCACCCGTCGGATTCCTTCCTCAGCGACCTCATCCAGGCGGAGGAACGGCTGGAGGACCCCGAACTGGTCGCGTCGCTGTGGGTGCTGTTCTTCGCCGGCCACAAGACCACCGCCTACCAGATCGGGAACTCCGTCCTCAACCTGCTGCTCCACCCCGACCAGGCGGCGAAGCTCCGCGAGGACCCCCGGCTGATTCCGCGGGCGGTCGAGGAGATGCTGCGCTTCGAGGGTTCGGTGGAGACGTCGACCTTCCGGTACGCGGCGCAGGACGCCCGGATCCGGGACACGTTGATCCCCGAGGGCGCCCTGGTGCAGATCGCGATCTCCTCGGCCAACCGGGACCCCGAGAAGTTCGACTCCCCGGACGACCTGGACGTGACGCGCGAGGGACTCCAGGGGACGCACCTGGGCTTCGGCCACGGGACCCACTACTGCCTGGGGGCGCCGCTGGCGCGGCTCGAACTCGAGATCGCGCTCGCCTGTCTCCTGCGGGAGTTCCCGGACATGGAGCTCGCGGACGCGCGGGAGACCGAGCGGGCGTGGCTCAAGGGACCGGTGGCGGCGTTCCGGGGGCTCGAACACCTCCGGCTCGTCCTGGAGCCCTCGCGCCCGGACGGGGAGCCCGGCGAGCCGACCCTGGCCTCCGTGGCCTCCGGAAAGTAACCCAGACCCGATGGGCGGTGGATCACCATGACGGATTCCGTGAGTACCCCCGCGCTGCGCCTCCTGGGCACCCCGGCGGACGAACTGCGCATTGCCGCGGTGGGCACCAGCGAAGTCATCCGCGTCGCGCGGGGTCCCTCCGCACAGGGCCCGGACACGGCCCGCGCGGTCCATTCGAAGATCGACATGCATCATCACTACTGCGCTCCGCAATGGCGCGAATGGGCCGTGCACCACGGGCTGATCACGCAGGAACAGCTGCCTCCGTGGACGCGGCTCGACATCGGGGACGCGATCCGCTTCATGGACGGCGCGGGCATCACGACCGCCGTCCTCAAGCCGATGCTGCCGGCGCGCTACCAGTCGTCGGCGCAGCTGCGCGAGGCCGTGAACATCACGCTGCAGTCGATGATCGAGGTGGCGACCTCGCATCCGGGCAGGTTCTCGTACTACGTGCCCCTGTTCCTGGACGACCAGGACGCGTCGTCCTGGGCCGTGCGCCGCGGTCTCGGGCAGCTCGGCGCCGTCGGCGTGAACGTGACGGCCAACTACGGGGGCGTCTACCTCGGGGACCCGTCCTACGACCGGCTGTTCCACGAGCTGAACGAGTTCTCCGCCGTCGTGGACACCCACCCGCACAACCTGCCCGGCTGCCCGCCCGGTGCGTCCGCGGTTCCGGGCATTCCGAACTTCATGTGCGACTTCCTGCTGGACACCACGCGCGCCGCCGTGAACATGATCAGCAGGCGGACGCTGGACCGCTTCCCGGACATCTCCGTCGTCCTGCCGCACGCCGGCGGCTTCCTCCCGTACATCGCCACGCGCCTGCAGGCCCTCGGACGGTTCTGCGAACCGCGCGTCGATCCGGCCGCCGTCCGCGACCACCTGAGCCGCTTCTACTACGACACGGCCGGCCCCATGGCGCCCGCGGCGACCCTGCTGGAGCACGTGCCGGCCGACCACGTCCTCTTCGGCACCGACTGGCCCGCCGCCCCCGCCGACACGGTCACGGAGCTGGCGCTCCCCGCTCTCGACGCGGACCCGGCCTTCACCCCGGAGCAGCTGCAGGGGATCTACCACGGCAACGCGATGCGCCTGATCCCGCAGTTGGCGACGGCGTGACGGGAGCGTGGGCCGCAGCCGCGGCCCACGCTCCCGTTCGTGTCCCGCCACAGCGGGAGCGTCAGACGAGCTCGGCGCTCAGGGTGATCGTCGTACCCGTCAGGGCCTGGCTGACCGGGCAGTTCTTCTTGGCGTCCTCGGCGGCCGCGGCGAAGGCCTCGGCGTCCAGCCCGGGGACCTCGGCGCGCACGGTCAGGTGGATGCCGGTGATGCCCTCGCCCGGCTGGAAGGTCACGTCCGCCTTGGTCTCCAACCGGGTGGGCGGGGTCCCGGCGCCGTCCAGGCCGTGCGAGAGGGCCATCGAGTAGCAGCTGGAGTGCGCGGCCGCGATCAGCTCCTCCGGGCTGGTCTTCCCGTTCGCGGCCTCGGCGCGAGAGGGCCAGGAGACGTCGAACGAGCCCTGGCCGGACGAGTCGAGGGTGACGACGCCCGACCCCTTGAGCAGGTTGCCTTCCCAGACGGTGTGCGCGTGACGCGTGGTGGCCATGGGTGATCCCTTCGCAGAAGTGGAAAAGGCCGGACACCGGTGAGGGCGTCCGGCATCCCCAAACCTACTGGGACACCAGGGGTTTCGCGTCGCGCGCCAGCGCGGTGAGCCGCGATATGGCGCGGAAGTACTTCTTCCGATAACCGCCGTTCAGCATGTCGTCGCTGAAGAGCCGGTCGAAGGGGACCCCGGAGGCAAGGACCGGGACCTCGCGGTCGTAGAGGCGGTCGGCCAGCACCACGAGCCGCAGCGCCGTCGACTGGTCCGGCACCGGACCGACATCGGTCAGGCAGACGGCCGTGATCCCGTCGGTGAGCGCTCCGTAGCGGCTCGGGTGCACCCGGGCCAGGTGTTCCAGCAGGCCGGGGAAGTCGTCCAGGCTCGCGCCCGGGGTCGCGTACGCGGCCTTGGCGACCTGCTCGTCGGAGAAGGGGGCCGGTGCCTCGGGCAGGCCGCGGTGGCGGTAGTCCTGGCCGTCGATCCGCAGCGGCCGGAAGCGCGCCGACAGACCCTGGATCTCCCGCAGGAAGTCGGCGGCGGCGAACCGGCCCTCGCCGAGCTTGCCGGGCAGCGTGTTGGAGGTGGCGGCCAGCGCCACGCCCTGCTCGACGAGGCGGCTGAGCAGCGAGGACACCAGCACGGTGTCGCCCGGGTCGTCCAGCTCGAACTCGTCGATGCACAGCAGCCGGTGCCCGCCCAGGGTCTGCACGGTCTGCTGGAAGCCGAGCGCGCCGACCAGGTTGGTCAGCTCCACGAAGGTGCCGAAGGCCTTGAGCGCGGGCTCGGCCGGGGTGGCGTGCCACAGGGAGGCGAGCAGGTGGGTCTTGCCGACGCCGTACCCGCCGTCGAGGTAGACCCCGCGCGGACCGGAGGGGGCCGCCGGCTTCTTGGAGAACCAGCGCTTCTTGCCGGCGCCGCTCGCGTGCGCCCCGCCCAGACCGGCGGCGAAGCCGCTCAGCACGGTGACCGCCTCGGACTGGCTCAGCTGGGCCGGGTCCGGGTCGTACGTGTCGAAGCGGACCGAGTCGAACCGCGGCGGCGGCACCATCTCGGCCACCAGTCGTTCGGCGGGCACCCGCGGCTCGCGCGCGCACAGGGCCTGGGGCCCAGCGTCGGCTATCGGAGGCCGGCCGGAGGTGTAACCGGAGGTGGAGAGTGATGTCGACACAGCCCTTAACTCTACGGGGCGTGGCACACTGCCCGGATGCGACGCCTGTTCCCTGTGACCGATCAGACACCAGACTCGCCCCGGGACCGGGCCGACCGGGAGTGGTCGCTCGACGAGCTCGCGGACGCCTACGCGTACCCCGCCCTGGGGCCGGACGGACACTGGCTGCGGGCGAACATGGTCTCCACCCTGGACGGGGCTGCCCAGCACGACGGCCGCTCGCAGCCCATCTCCGGCGAGACCGACATGAAGATCTTCGGCACCCTGCGGGCGCTGGCCGATGTGGTGGTCGTCGGGGCGGAAACGGTTCGCCAGGAGGGCTACCGCCCGGCACGTGCCCGGGAGGCCTTCGCCGCCCGCCGCGAGGCCGCCGGACAGGGCCCGGCCCCCGCGATCGCCGTGCTCACCGCGCGCATGGACCTGGACTTCTCCCTGCCCCTGTTCACCTCCCCGCTGGTGCCGACCCTGGTGGTCACCGGTGCCGCCGCGCCCGCCGACCGGGTGGCCGAGGCGGTCAAGGCCGGGGCCGAGGTCGTGGTGGCCGGGGACGGCGCGGCCGTGGACCCGGCCCGTGCGGTACGGGAGCTGGCCGGGCGGGGGCTGCGCCGCCAGCTCACCGAGGGCGGGCCCCGGCTGCTGGGCCAGTTCGTGGCCGCCGACGCCCTGGACGAGCTGTGCCTGACGATCTCCCCGATGCTCGCCGCCGGTGACGCCCAGCGGATCTCCGGGGGACCCTCCGTCACGGTTCCGCACCGGCTCGCGCCCGCCTCCGTACTGGAAGAGGCCGGGTTCCTCTTCACGAGCTACCGTCGGATCTGACAAGGGGCGGAATTTGTCGTTCCGCTTTGCCCCCGCTGGGCACATAACTGGGCAGACATGTCTGCGCAAGGCCCCGTGCGACAGCGGGGCAGGATGGTTTCCGCAGGGGCCGGCCAGCCGGCCTCGGCCCATGAAGGAGAGGGCGTCCGTGTTCACGAGCGTATTGATGATCGAGCAGCCGCTGACCACGGTGGACGTGGACTTCGTCACGACCCTGCACGGCGACGACCAGGTCTCCTTCGTCGTCCTCATGCAACCCCGGGGCGACCAGGACCGACTGCTGCGCGCCATCGACGACGTCGCGCTCGGTGAGCTCCCCGAGGCCATCCGCGAGGGCGACGAACCCGAGGGCGAAGCCGCCCGCGGCCCCGCGGCGCACGCGCTCGCGCACTCCCTGAACGCCCTGCGGCAGAAGGGCGCCAAGGCCACCGGGCAGATCATCGACGACCACCCGCTCGACAAACTGAAGGCCGTCGTGGACGAGACCGGCGCCGACGAGGTGATCGTCCTGACCGCCCCGCACTTCGTGGAGGAGTTCTTCCACCGCGACTGGGCCTCCCGGGCCCGCCACAAGGTCGGCGTTCCGGTGCTCAAGCTCTTCGCCCACAACGAATAGGCTTGGCCCGTCAGAGCTCGAAAGCACCACCCCTCGATCCTGGAGCGACCTGAATGAAGCCCGGCCTGCCGACCGCCATGGAACGGCCCCACTTCATCGGCATCGGCGGCGCCGGGATGTCCGGCATCGCGAAGATCCTGGCCCAGCGCGGAGCGCAGGTCGCCGGCAGCGACTCCCGCGACTCCGAGACCGCCGAGGCACTGCGCGCCCACGGCGCCACGGTCCACATCGGGCACGCGGCCGGCCACCTCGCCGACGACTCCACCTCCGTGGTCGTCTCCAGCGCCATCCGCGCCGACAACCCCGAGCTGGCCCGCGCCGCCGAGCTCGGCATCCCCGTCGTGCACCGCTCCGACGCCCTCGCCGGCCTGATGGACGGGCTGCGCCCGATCGCCGTCGCCGGTACGCACGGCAAGACCACCACCACCTCGATGCTGGCGGTGTCCCTCTCGGCCCTGGGCCTGGACCCCTCGTACGCCATCGGCGGCGACCTGGACGCCCCCGGCTCCAACGCCCACCACGGCGAGGGCGACATCTTCGTGGCCGAGGCGGACGAAAGCGACCGCACCTTCCACAAGTACAGCCCGCAGGTCGCGATCATCCTCAACGCGGAGCTCGACCACCACGCGAACTACGCGTCGATCGAGGAGATCTACGAGTCCTTCGAGACCTTCGTCGGCAAGATCGTGCCCGGCGGCACCCTGGTCGTCGCCCACGGCCAGGAGGGCGCCGCCGAGATCGCCCGCCGCGTCGCGGGCCAGGAGGGCCTCACCGTCGTCACGTACGGCGAGGAGGAGGACGCCGACATCCGCATCACCAAGATCACCCCGCGCGGCCTGACCAGCGAGGTCACCGTGGTCCTGGGCGGCCGGATGCTCACCTTCACCGTCTCGGTGCCCGGCCGCCACTACGCGCACAACGCCGTCGCGGCCCTCGCCGCCGGCGTGGCCCTCGGCATCCCGGCGCACAACCTGGCCTCCGCCCTCGGCAAGTACACCGGCGTCAAGCGCCGCCTCCAGCTCAAGGGCGAGGCCGCGGGCGTCCAGGTCATCGACTCCTACGCCCACCACCCCACCGAGATGACCGCCGACCTGGAGGCCATCCGGGGCGCCGCCGGGGACTCCCGGATCCTGGTGGTCTTCCAGCCCCACCTCTTCTCCCGCACCCAGGAACTGGGCAAGGAGATGGGCCAGGCGCTGGCCCTGGCCGACGCCTCCGTGGTCCTGGACATCTACCCGGCCCGCGAGGACCCGATCCCCGGCATCACCAGCGAGCTGATCATCGCGGCCGCCCGGTCCGCGGGCGCCGACGTCACCGCCGAGCACGACAAGGCGGCCGTCGCCGACGTCATCGCGGGAATGGCCAAGCCCGGTGATCTCGTTCTCACCATGGGCGCCGGAGACGTCACGGACCTCGGTCCGGCCATCCTCGCCCGGCTGTCGAGCTGAAGGTACGAGGGAGCGGGAGAGACATGTCCTACGAGGTCGAGAAGACGGACGAGCAGTGGCAGGCGGAGCTGAGCCCGTCCGAGTACCAGGTGCTGCGCCTCGCGGGCACCGAGCCCGCCTTCCGCGGTGAGTACACCGACACCAAGACGGAGGGCGTCTACTCCTGCCGCGGCTGCGGGGCCGAGCTGTTCCGCTCCTCGGAGAAGTTCGAGTCGCACTGCGGTTGGCCGTCCTTCTTCGACCCGAAGGACACCGACGCGGTCGAGCTGATCGCCGACACCTCGCACGGCATGGTCCGTACGGAGGTCCGCTGCGCGAAGTGCGGCTCCCACCTCGGCCACGTCTTCGAGGGCGAGGGCTACCCCACCCCCACCGACCAGCGGTACTGCATCAACAGCATCTCCCTGCGCCTGACCCCCTCCTCCGACGAGGGCTGACACCGCGGGACCCCGGCGGGCCCCCACCGACCTCGTACAGGCCGGTGGGGGCCCGCGCGCGTTCCGGTTGCCGGTCGGCCCGCGGCGGACGGGCGGTCGCGCCGCTGGCCGGAACGGGCCCGTCATGATGTCGAGGACATCGCGGTTCGATTCCGATCCGGTCTCTGGCCTGCAGTGATCCAGAGGCGATAGCACGCTTGGCCGGTGAAGACACCTATCCGTTTTCTCCATGTGTCTGGTTATGATCGGCACCCTCACATCCCGCCGCAGCCGGACCGGTTGTGGCCGACCCCTTCCCAGGACCGTGCCGTCCGGCTGCTCGGCAACCCCCGACATCCCCCTGCCGCCCCCGTTCCCGAGGACCGATGTCTCCCATAGAACCCGAAGGCGTACGAGGGCAGTCGACGACCCGTCGGTGGCGCACCGTGCGCCTGCGCACCCTGCTCATCTGGCTGGCGGTGCTCCCCACCCTGGCGATGGGCACTCAAGTCACGTTGACCGCAGAGCGGTTGCTGGCACAGTCGGAACAGCTGAGGGCCGACGTGGAGGCCGCCGAGCGGATCGGCGCCCCCCTCTACACGCTCATGGTCGACATGCAGGCGGAGCGGACGGCGACCGCCGCCCAGTGGGCGGGCAACGACGGGGCCGAGGGCGAACTGCGCGCCCGGCGCGGGGCCACGGACCTGGCGGCGGCCGAGTTCCGCCGGCTGGCGGACGATCCCTCGAGGTCCTTCGGGGAGGTCACCCGGCAGCTCGACAAACTGGCCGCGTACCGCCAGCGCGCGGACACCCGCAGCGGCGCCGCCGACAGCACGCTCGCCTACTACTCCGAGGTGATCGGCAAGGTCATCCAGGTGTACCAGCAGGAGTTCAGCCACGCGGAGGACGCCGAACTCGCCCAGGCGAGCCGGCCCGTGGTGGCGATGCTCCAGGCCACCGAGATGGTGGCGCGCGAGGACACCGTCCTGGCCCTGGCCGGGCCCTCCGGGGAACTGAGCTTCGCCGGCTACGACCAGTTCGTCAGTTCCCTGGGAGCCCAGCGGTACCTGCACGAGGCGTCCATCGTGCCCCACCTCTCGGCGGGGGACGAGCGGTTCTACGAGCGGGTCGTCGGCTCCGCGGACTGGCAGACGAAGACGCGCATCGAGAACGCGGTCCTCTCCGGACACAAGGACACCGTCTCGGGCATCAGGGTGCCCGCCGAGGTCGCCGGCTGGTCGTCCGCGCACTCCAACTTCTCCGCAGATGACCACGCTCAACATCGACCTGGCGCGCTCGGTGCTCGCCCGCGGCGAGGCCAAGGCCGCGGAGCTGCAGACCGAGGTCGCCTGGCTGATCGGGGGAAGCGGCGGCGGGCTGCTGGCCGTTGTGATCGTGGTCGTGTTCACCACCCGGTCGGTGCTCCGCCGTCTGAACGACCTGCACGAACGCACGGTGACCGTGGCCGAGGAGACCCTCCCCGACATCGTCGACCGGCTCCAGCGCGGACAGACCGTGGACCCCGAGGCCCTGCCGGCCGTGAGCGGGGACCGGGACGAGGTCGGACGCATCAGCGACGCGTTCGCCCGGGCCGTCGCCGTGTCGGTCGACGGACACCGCCTGCTCGCCGCCGAGCGCCACGGGTTCGGCCTGTTCGCCTCGGGCATCGCCTCGCGCACCGGGAACCTGGTCAGCCGCCAGCTGAGCCTCACCGAGGACCTCCAGGACACCTTCGGCCACGACGAGGCACTGCTCGCCCAGTTGATGCGGTCCGACCAGCTGACGGTCGGCATGCGGCGGCAGATCGAGAACCTCCTCATCCTGTCGGGCGGCGAGGTCCCCGACCCGCACACCGAGCCCATACGCGTCGCCGACCTGCTGCGCGAAGCCGCCGCCGAGGTCGAGGACTTCCGGCGCATCGAGCGGCAGGCCCTGGACGAGACCAGCGTGGAACCGAGCGCGATCAGCCAGATCAGCCACCTGCTCGCGGAACTGCTGGACAACGCCACCCGGTTCTCCCCGCCGCGGTCGACGGTCGTCATCCGCGCCGAACTGGTCGCGGACGGGCTGTCGGTCGAGATCGAGGACCGCGGGCCGCGGGTGAGCCCCGAGCGCTACGAGGAGATGAACGGGCGCCTGCACCAGGCCCCGCCGTACTCCGTCCTGGCGCAGAACGCGCACCGGCTCGGGCTCTTCGTGGTCGGTCACCTCGCCGACCAGCTCCGGGCGACCGTCACCCTGCGCCGCTCGGTGTACGGAGGGACCTGCGCCGTGGTGGTCCTCCCCGGGAACCTGCTGGTGGCGCACGCCCCGGACGCCCCGGCCCGGCCCGCGCCGGCCGCCACCGCCCCGGCCCGGCCCGCGTCGGACCCCTCGGCCCAGGCCCCGGCCGTCACTGCCCCGGCCGTCACCGCCCCGGCCCCGGCGCCGGCCGTCACCGCCCCGGCCGTCTCCCCTCCGGACCTCCCCGAGGAGCCCGAACCCGCTGCCGAGCCCGAGCCCGAGCGCGCGCCCGAGCCCGCGCCCGAGCCCGAGCCGGTCCTGCTCACGGGCGCCGGTCTGCCCAGCCGCCGTTCGAAGACGCCCGCTCCCGTGCCCGCACCCGCGGTCCGGCCGGCTCCGGCGGACGCCCCCGCGCGGCCGGCCCTCCCCGAGCGCGTCCCGCAGACCCACATCGCCGACCAGCTGCGCGCGCCCCGCGCGCCGGAAACGCCCGTCCGGCCGGACACCGCGACATCCGAAGAGGTGGCCGACGCCTGGGCGGACTACGAACAGGGGACCCAGACAGTGGAAGAAGAGCTCCGACGGGATCAGCCATGACCACCTCACCGAACACCGCCGCCAACGACGCCATCTACAGCGTCCTCGACAACAACCTGAGCCGGATCGCGGGCATCCAGGGAGCCGTGCTCCTGTCCAACGACGGCATCCGGCTCAGCGCCTACCTGCTGGACCAGCCCCAGGCCGAGCGCATGGCGGCCGCCGCCTCCGGCATCGCCTCCACGATGAAGGCGATATCGCGGGAGATCGACGGCGGCAGCGTCATCCGCCAGCTCGTGGAGATGGACGACAGGTACCTGTGCATCGTCGGGTGCGGGGAGGGCAGCACGCTCATCGTGGTGACCTCCCGCAAGGCCCGCCTCGGCGAACTGGGCGGCGAGGCGGTACGCACCGCCCAGGCGCTCGGCGAGTGGCTGGGCACCCCCGAGCGCGGTCAGGTGCCGTCCGCGTAATGCCGCAGGACGAGTCGCAGCCCGCGAGCCGCCGCCGTACGCGGCTGTACGCCCTGACCGACGGACGTACGGCCGTGCCGCAGACCGTCCTCACCATGGATACCACGATCACGGCGGCGGCCACCGACGAAGCGCTCGGCGGGCTGCCCACCGAGTGGCAGGAGATCCTCGCCATGTGCGCTCCGCCGGGCGGGCGGGCGGTCGCCGAGATAGCGGCGCGGATGCACATCCGCCTCACCCCGATGACGCTGCTCCTCGGTGAACTCGCCGACCGCGGGCTGATCGACCACCGGCCGCCCCTGGCGGCCGCCGAGACCACCGACGTCCACCTGCTCATGAGAATCAGGGACAATCTTGCCCGGATATGACATGCCCGCCTCCCGGGAACCGGCCCCGGTCAAGGTCCTCATCGCCGGTGGATTCGGGGTCGGCAAGACGACCCTGGTGGAGACGATCTCCGAGATCGAGCCGCTGCGCACGGAGGAACGGCTGACGGCCGCGGGCATCGGCGTCGACGACCTCGAAGGCATCGAGTCCAAGACGGTCACCACGGTGGCGATGGACTTCGGCCGGATCACCCTCACCGACGCCGGAGTCGTCCTGTACCTCTTCGGCACACCGGGCCAGGAGCGCTTCTGGTTCATGTGGGACGACCTGCTGAACGGGGCGCTCGGGGCGATCGTGCTGGTCGACACGCGGCGCCTCGACCGCAGTTTCCCCGCCGTCGACTTCTTCGAGAGCCGCGGACTGCCGTTCGTGGTCGGGGCGAACTGCTTCCACGGCGAACAGCCGTACACCGCGGAGGAGATCGGAGCGGCGCTGCACCTGCGCGATCCGGACACGCCCGTCCTCATGCTCGACGCCCGCTCCCGCCAGGACGTGCGCGCGTCCCTGCTCTCGCTGCTCGACCGGCTCATCGCCCGGGCGCAGGCACCGGCGGCGGTCAGCGGCTGACCCCCGGGCGGAGGAACCTCGTCCGTTCTCCAGGTGTACGGCGCGTCGTCACGAGGGTATCCCCGGCTGGTACCCCGGGGCAGCTGTCCTTGGGGCGCCCCTCGACTCGCCCTCACCCGCAGAGGTCCTCACGCCATGGCAGAACTCAACCGTCGCAGGTTCCTGCAGATAGCCGGCGGCACGGCCGCCCTCACGATGCTGAACGACAGCATCGCGCGGGCCGCCGCCATCCCGGCGCAGGGCACCACCGGAACGATCCAGGACATCGAGCACGTCGTCGTCCTGATGCAGGAGAACCGGTCCTTCGACCACTACTTCGGCGCGATGAAGGGAGTCCGGGGCTTCGGCGACCCGCGGCCCGTCCTCCAGGACAACGGCAAGTCCGTCTTCTTCCAGCCCAACGGGACCAAGGACGTCCTGCCCTTCAACCCGCAGGTCGCGGACCTCGGGATGCAGTTCCTGGAGGGGCTGGACCACGACTGGGCCGGCGGCCACCAGGCGTACAACAACGGCAAGTACGACAAGTGGATCCCGGCCAAGACGGCCACGACCATGTCGTACATGACCCGGAACGACATCCCGTTCCACTACGCCCTCGCCGACGCCTTCACGGTGTGCGACGCCTACCACTGCTCCTTCATCGGCGCCACGGACCCGAACCGCTACTACATGTGGACGGGTTACACGGGCAACGACGGGGTGGGCGGCGGCCCGGTCCTCGGCAACCAGGAGGCCGGGTACGGCTGGAAGACGTACCCCGAGCGCCTGGAGTCCGCCGGGGTCTCCTGGAAGGTCTACCAGGACATCGGCGACGGCCTGAACGCGGCCGGCTCCTGGGGCTGGATCAACGACGCCTTCCGGGGCAACTACGGCGACAACTCGCTGCTGTACTTCAACACCTACCGCAATGCCCAGCCCGGCAGCGCCCTGTACGAGAAGGCGCGCACCGGCACGAACGCCAAGGCGGGCGACGGCTACTTCGACCGTCTGCGCGCGGACGTGGTGAACGGCACCCTGCCCTCCGTCTCGTGGATCGCCGCCCCCGAGGCGTTCAGCGAGCACTCGAACTGGCCGACGAACTTCGGCGCCTGGTACATCTCGCAGGTCCTGGACGCGCTGACGGCGAACCCGGCCGTGTGGGCGAAGACCGCCCTCTTCATCACCTACGACGAGAACGACGGCTTCTTCGACCACGTGGTCCCGCCGTACCCGCCCGCCTCCTCGGCCTGGGGCCTGTCCACGGCCGACGTGTCCAAGGACCTGTACGCCGGAGGCGGCGGTTACGCGGCCGGACCGTACGGGCTCGGTCCGCGCGTCCCGATGATCGTGGTCTCCCCGTGGAGCAAGGGCGGCTACGTCTGCTCCGAGACCTTCGACCACACCTCGGTGATCCGCTTCATGGAGAAGCGCTTCGGGGTGCAGGAGCCCAACATCTCCCCGTGGCGCCGCGCCGTCTGCGGCGACCTGACCTCGGCCTTCGACTTCACCCGCGCCGACGCCGCGCCCGCCGCCCTGCCCTCCACGGCCGGGTACGTCCCGCCGGACAAGAACCGCCACCCGTCCTACCACCCGACCCCGCCGGCCACGGGAACCCTGCCCAAGCAGGAGGCCGGCTCCAAGCCGACCCGAGCCCTGGGCTACAGCCCGTACGTGGACGGCGCGCGCACCACCTCCACGGGCAAGTTCACGCTCACCTTCGCCTCCGGCCCCGCCCTCGGCGCCCACTTCCACAGCACCTCGGGCAACCGTACGGACGGCCCCTGGCCCTACACGGTCGAGGCGGGCAAGACCCTCTCGGACACCTGGTCCACCAGCAGCTCCACGGGCAACCAGGTCAACCTGACGGTGTGGGGCCCCAACGGGTTCCTGCGCACCTGGAAGGGCCCGGCGAAGAAGGCCGGCCCCGAGGCCACGGCCCGCCACGTCGCCGCCACCGGCAACCTGGCCCTGACCCTGACCAACTCCGGTACGGCGGCCGTCAACCTCACGGTGACCAACATCTACGGCGGCGCGCCCCAGATCATCAGGGTCCCGGCCGGCGGCACCGTCGCCCACACGGTGGACCTCGGCGCCACGGGCCGCTGGTACGACGTGAACGTCGTCTCCGACGCCGACGCCACCTTCCTGCGGCGCTTCGCGGGCCACGTGGAGACGGGTGCCCCGGGCGTCTCCGACCCGGCGATCAAGACCGTCTGACGCGGTCCTCCGGCGTGCGCAGCAGCCGCCGCTCCAGGACCGGGAGGTCCTCGGGGCGGCGGCTGCGGGCGTACCGGAGCAGGAGGTCGCGGGCGGTGTCCGGGATCCGGCGCCGCTTCGGGTGGCGGGTGGTGAACTCCTCGCTCGCGAAGAACCGCACGGCGCCCTCCAGCCCGGTGCGGTCCGTCTCCCTCACCGCCCAGGCGAGCTCCTCCGTGGGCCTCCCGGCCAGCAGCCGGCCGGGGACCCGTTCCGCGAGGAGCCGCGCCGCGTCGCGCGGCTCCTCCCGTGCGGCGCCCAGCCAGCCGAAGACCACGGCCAACGGCACCCCCTGCGGCGGCCCGGGTGCGCCGCCGCGGGCCAAGTCGGCGGCGTACTCCCGCAGTCCCTCCGGGGCGGCGGCCGCCCACCGGGCCCGGTGCCGGGCCGGGATCCCGTCGGGGTTCCGCGGATCGAACAGGAGCTGGAGCGGACCGGTCGGCGCAGCGGACCCGATGCGCTCACCGCCGGCCTCGTACAGCGAGACCCTGCCGTCCCCGTGGCACATGCACGCGAAGTCGTCGTGCGCTTCGCGCTGCGGCCACAGGGCGAGCACCTGAGCGATCTCGGCCCGGTCGAGGACCTCGTACTCGTTCGGGTGCTGCGGGTGCTGCGGGTGCTGCGGGTCGTCGGTGCCGGTCCGGGAGACCGTGACGGCGATGCGCACCGTGCGCGATGTCGGTTTCACGGTGTGATCGTAGGCCCGGTGGGCAGAACGTACGGGTCCGTTTTCGTCGCCCCCGTCACCGAGGGAGAACGCATGGCCATCGCCCACCGCAGGATCGGCACCGGACCCGTTCGCGTCATCGTGCTGCACGACTGGTTCGGCACCTCTGCCAACTGGGGCTCCGTGCTGGATCACCTGGACCCCGTGGGGTTCTCGTACGCCTTCCTCGACTACCGCGGCTACGGCGACCGCCGGGACGTGACGGGCCGCCACACCCTCCCCGAGATCGCCGACGACGTCCTCGAACTCGCCGACCAGCTCGGCTGGGACACCTTCTCCCTGCTCGGCCACTCCATGGGGGGCAAGGCCGCCCAGCAGGTGCTCGTGCGCGCCCCTGAGCGGATCGAGAAGCTCGTCGGGATCAACCCGGTCCCGGCCGCGCCGTACGAGATGGACGCCGCCACCCACGCCCTCTTCTTCGGCGCCGCCGAGAGCCCCGAGAACCGGCGCGCCATCCTCGACCTCGTCACCGGCAACCGGGCGAGCGGGCGCTGGATCGGCCGGATGGTCGCCCACTCCCTGGAGGTCTCCCGCCCGGAGGCCTTCGCCGACTACCTCGCGAGCTGGCAGTCCCTGGACCTGTCCGACGCCGTCAAGGGCAACACGGTGCCCGTGCTCGTCCTGATCGGGGAGTACGACCTCGCGCTCACCGCCGACGTGATGCGCGCCACCTGGCAGGTCTGGTACCCGAACTGCCGCATCCGCACGCTCCCCGGCGCCGGGCACTACCCGCCGCACGAGACCCCCGTGGCCTTCGCCACCGAGGTCGAGGCCTTCCTGCGCGACTAGCCGCAGCCGCGGAGCGCGGGCCCGACGCAAAAAGCCCCGGGGTACGAGGAGACCTCGTACCCCGGGGATCAGGGTGAGTGACGGGACTTGAACCCGCGGCCACCTGGACCACAACCAGGTGCTCTACCAACTGAGCTACACCCACCACGAAGGGCGGCGGACCACCCGTTCGACGTGCATGCACAGCATAGCCGATCTGCGGGGTGGTCCCGCGACGCGTTATCCCGCCGAGCGGCCGACCGCGAAGGTGGCGGCGAGCCGGGCCGTCACCCCGTCCCGGCGGCCGCCGGCGTGCGCGACGGCCGCCGCGGCGAGGGCCCGGACGATCGGGTGCGGCCGCGCCCCGTCCCCGTGCAGCTCCGGCTGGAACAGCGTGGCCAGGAAGAACGGGTGCCCGGGCAGCTCTGCGATGCGCGCCTTGCCCTCCTCGTCGTGCCCCGACAGCCGCAGCCCGTGGGCGATGAGCGTCGGCAGGTGCCGGGGCGCGGGTCCGTAGGTGCAGTGGTAGCGCTCCATCGACCGCTCCGCGCCGAGCGCGGCCTCGGCGAGCGAGCCGGGCTCGGCCCGGACGAGGCCCTCGTGCCCGACGAGCGAACAGGCGAGCGGCGCGATCAGCGGGTCCGTCGCCCCCGGGTCGTTCTCGGCGTGCGCGACGGCCGTCAGTCCGCAGACCGTCCGGGCGTACTCCAGCAGGGTGTGCTGGAAGCCGCCGCACGTCCCGAGGAAGGGGATGCCCTCCTCGCGGGCCACCCGGATCGCGGCCAGTGCCCCGGCCTCGCTCGCGTACGGGCTCCCCGGCAGCACCCACACGGCGTCGAAGCGGGCCAGGGTCCCGGCGGCGGCCTCGGCCTCGGCGTCGCCGGTGGGGATCCAGTACGCGTCGAGGACGAGCCCGTCGCGGGAGGCCAGGGCGTCCAGGAGGAGCGGGATGCGGGTGTGGGACTTCACGTGCGGGGAGCGGTCGCCGACGAGTGCGATCCGCGCCGCCGGTGTGGTCCGGGTGCTCTGCGGGGTCTGTGCGGTGGTCATGCGGATCATCCTGCGGCCGGGTTGCCGTTCAGCGCCAACGATTGTTCCTGCACCTTCCATCAGTGATCCTGATGACCATGGACCCGCACCTGCTCCGCACCTTCGTCGCCGTGGCCCGGCTCTCCTCCTTCTCCGCCGCTGCCCGCGAGCTGGGCTACACCCAGTCCGCCGTCTCCCAGCACATCGCCGCCCTCGAAGGGGACCTGCGGGCCGAGCTGCTCACCCGCCGGCCCGTCGCGCCGACCGCGGCCGGGGCGCGGCTGCTGGAACACGCCGGGCCGCTGCTCCTGCGGCTCGACGCCGCACGGGCCGACGTACTGCGGCTGACCGCCGCCCCGCCCGGCCGGGTCACCCTCGCCGCGTCCCCGCTCGCCGTCGGGCCCCGGCTGCTCGCGGCCCTGCCCGCCACCGGCGTCACCCTGAAGGTGCTGCCCCCGGCCGAGGTGCCCGCCGCCGTCGCCACCGGGGGCTGCGACCTCGGCCTCGTCGACGGCCCGGCCGCGCCCAGCGACCCGCTGCGGCTGCCCGACGTGGCACCGCTCACGGTGACCGGGGTGGCGGAGGAGGAGCTGGCCGTGCTGTTGCCCGCCGGGCACCCCTTCGCCGGGCGGACGGCGCTGCGCCTGGACGACCTCGCCGACGCGCGCTGGCTCGACGCCCCCGGCGTGGGCCTGCCGCTCGCCACCGCGCGCGCCTCCGTCCGCTACGAGGGCACCGACCTGCACGCCCTCTGCGCCCTCGCCGCAGCCGGGCACGGCCTCGCACTGCTGCCCCGCCGGGTCGCCGAGGCCGCCCGCGCGGGGGTCGCCGTACCGCTGTCCGCCCCGCGCCTGGTGCACCGTACGGAACTGCTCACGCCCGGCACCCCGACCGGCGCGGCCGTCGCCCTCACCGCCCGGCTCACGGCAGGATCACCCGTATGACCTCTGACGCCACATCCGAAGGCCCGGCTCCCTTCACAGCCGACGACTACGCCGCCCGGATGGCCGCGGCCGCGCAGACCGCCGCCGACGCCGGACTGGCCGGACTGCTGATCGCCCCCGGGCCCGACCTCACGCACCTCACCGGATACCGGCCCACCGCCGAGACCGAGCGGCTCACCCTGCTCGTGCTGGCCGCCGGCCAGGACCCGGTGCTCGTCGCCCCCGCGCTGGAGGCCCCCGACGCGGCCAGGGCCCCGGGCGCCGCCGCGCTGACCCTGCGGGACTGGGCCGACGGGAAGAACCCGTACGCCGTGACCGCCCCGCTGCTGGGGCCGACCGGGCGGTTCGGGGTGAGCGACAACACCTGGGCCCTCCACCTCCTCGGCCTCCAGCGGGAGTTGCCGCAGACCTCCTACGCGCCGCTCACCGACTGCCTGCCCATGCTGCGCGCCGTGAAGGACGAACGGGAGCTGGAGCGCCTCGCCGCGGCGGGAGCCGCCGCCGACGCCGCCTACGCGCAGATCCTCCACCTCCCCTTCGCCGACCGCCGGGAGTCGGACGTCGCCGCCGATCTGGCCGCCCTGCTGCGCGCCCACGGCCACTCCCAGGCCGACTTCACCGTCGTCGGCTCCGGCCCCAACGGGGCCAACCCGCACCACGAGGCCGGCGACCGGGTCATCCGCCGCGGCGACATGGTGGTCCTCGACTTCGGCGGCCTGTGGTTCGGCTACGGCTCCGACATCTCCCGCACCGTGCACGTGGGCGAGCCCACCGCCGAGGAGCAGCGGGTCCACGACATCGTCCGCGAGGCCCAGCAGGCGGGCGTGGCGGCCGTCCGCCCCGGGGTCTCCTGCCAGGAGGTGGACCGGGCGGCCCGCGCGGTGATCACCGAGTTCGGGTACGGGGACCGCTTCATCCACCGCACCGGCCACGGCATCGGCGTCACCACCCACGAGCCCCCGTACATGGTCGAGGGTGAGGAGCAGCTCCTGGTCCCCGGCATGTGCTTCTCCGTGGAGCCGGGCGTCTACCTGCCGGGCCGGTTCGGCGTCCGCATCGAGGACATCGTGACCGTCACCGGGGAGGGCGGGCGCCGCCTCAACAACGCCCCGCGCGAGCTGGCGGTCGTCGAGTAGGCCCGCCCGGCGGGCCACGGCGGCCGAGGGTTCACGGCCCCAGCACGACCGCCGATTCGCCGGGTACGTGGATCCGGCCGTCGGGGCCCGGGTGTTCGAGGGGTTCCCAGGAGGCCAGCACCCGCACCCCGTTGCGGCCCAGCGCGATCGTCACCGGTTCCGGGGAGAGGTTCACGGCCACCCGTACGTCCCCCCGCCGGAACGTGATCCAGCGGCGCTCCTCGTCGTGGGCGACCCGGACCGACGCCAGGTCCGGGTCGCGCAGGTCGGGGTGGCTGCGGCGGAGCGAGACCAGGGTGCGGTACCACTCCAGCAGGCGGGCGTGGACGGCCTGTTCGGGCTCCGACCAGTCCAGGCAGGAGCGGTCGCGGGTCGCCGGGTCCTGCGGGTCGGGAACCTCTTCGGCCTTCCAGCCGTGTGCCGCGAACTCCCTGCGCCTGCCGCTCCGTACGGCCTCGGCCAGCTCAGGGTCGGGGTGGTCGGTGAAGTACTGCCACGGGGTCCGCGCCCCCCACTCCTCGCCCATGAACAGCATCGGCACGAACGGGCCGGTCAGTGCCACCGTCGCGGCGCACGCCAGCAGACCGGGGGAGAGGGAGGCCGAGAGCCGGTCGCCCAGGGCCCGGTTGCCGATCTGGTCGTGGGTCTGGGTGTAGCCGAGGAAGCGGTGGGCCGGGATCCGGCGGCGGTCCACCGGCCGGCCGTGGGTGCGGCCGCGGAAGGAGGACCAGGTCCCGTCGTGGAAGAAGGCCCGGGTCAGGGTCTTGGCGAGGGCGGCCAGCGGGGCCTCGGCGAAGTCCGCGTAGTACGCCTGGGATTCACCGGTCAGCGCACAGTGCAGGGCGTGGTGGAAGTCGTCGTTCCACTGGGCGTGCAGGCCCAGGCCGCCGGCGGAGCGCGGGGTGGTGGTGCGCGGGTCGCACCGGTCCGACTCGGCGATCAGGAACAGCGGCCGACCGGTGTCCGAGGCCAGCCCGTCGACGGCCTCGGACAGTTCCTCCAGGAAGGTCAGCGCCCGCCCGTCCGCGAGCGCGTGCACGGCGTCCAGCCGCAGTCCGTCGATGCCGTAGTCGCGCAGCCAGGCCAGCGCGCTGCCGACGAGGTACGCGCGCACCTCGTCGGAGCCGGGCGCGTCCAGGTTCACCGCCGCGCCCCACGGCGTGTGGTGGGTGTCGGTGAAGTACGGGCCGAAGGCGGGCAGGTGGTTGCCGGAGGGGCCGAGGTGGTTGTGGACCACGTCCAGCACCACGCCCAGTCCGGCGGCGTGGGCCGACTCCACGAAGCGGACCAGCCCGGCCGGGCCGCCGTACGGCTCGTGCACGGCCCAGGGCGCCACCCCGTCGTACCCCCAGCCGTGCCGGCCGGGGAAGGAGCAGACCGGCATCAGCTCCACGTGCGTGACGCCGAGGGCGGTGAGGTGCCCGAGGCGGGCGGCGGCCGCGTCGAAGGTCCCCTCGGGCGTGAAGGTGCCGATGTGCAGCTCGTACAGGACCGCGTCCTGGAGGCGGGTGTGCGGCGGCGGGACCGGCGGGGCCACGGCCTGGACCAGGGCCTCGAAGTCGACCACGGCCGACAGCCCGTCGGGGCCGTCCGGCAGCCGCCGCCCGCGCGGATCGGGCCGCGGGAGCGTGTCGTCGTCCAACAGGAATCCGTAGCGGCTCCCTTCGCCGCCCGGGGCCTGCACGGTCCACCAGCCGGCCCGGTCCGGATCGCGCTCCATCGCGTACGTCGCCCCGTCGAGTCGCATGGCGACATGACCTGTCTGCGGTGCCCACACCTCGAACTGCAACGGACGGTCCCCTCGTCAGCGGCGGTGGCCGGCATGCGTATCCTGCCCATCATTCCGGGCGTGGCGGGGGAGTTCTGGACACTCCGGCCCCGACGGGCCGACAATCACCCTGTGACGTCGAGTTTCGAGATCCCCGCCTTCCCCGCGCCGCGGCTGTCCGACGCCGAGCGCGACCGGGCGCTGGGCCAGCTCAGAGAGGGCGCTGCCCTCGGCAAGCTGTCCCACGACACCTTTCTGCGCCGGATGGAACTCGCCCTGGTCGCCCGCCGCTCCGAGGACCTCGCCGTCCTCACGGCCGACCTCCAGGCCAGGGACGCCGCCGAAAGCCCGTGGAGCCGTCGGCTGTTCGGCTGGGTCGGCCGGGTCTCGGCCGTCTCCGTCGGCATCCGGCACGCCTGGGCCGCCGAGAAACTGCCCAAGCTGCTGCTCCCGCATCCGAGCGCGGCCGTCCTGCGGATCGGCCGCGACCCCGGCAACGGACTGCGGCTCAGCCACGAGACCGTCTCCCGGGCGCACGCGGAGCTGAGCCTGCGCGACGGGATGTGGGTGCTCAAGGACCTCGGCTCCACCAACGGGACCTCGGTCAACGGGCGCCGGGTGACCGGCTCCGCCGTGGTCCGCGCCGGGGACCAGGTCAGCTTCGGGAAGATGACCTTCCGGCTCTCTGCGAGCTAGGGACCGCGAGCTGGGGACCGCGGGACCGGCACCCGCCGGACCGTCGGCGGGAGCCACCACACAGGATGACGGGCATGGAACACATGTCTGTCATCCGCCGTGCACGCGTCGGGGACCTCCCCCGCCTGGTCGAGCTCGTCCACGAGCACGTCGCGTACGAGAGGTCGGCGCCGCGCCCGCCGGACCTCGCCGAGCGGCTCGGCCCGCAGCTGTTCGCCGAGGACGCCCGGCTTTGGGTACTGCTCGCCGAGACCCCCGACGGAGCGGTCGCCGGATACGCGGCCTGCTCCGCCGAGTTCGCGTTCTGGGACGCCCGCCACTACCTGCACATGGACTGCCTCTACCTGGCGCAGGAGGCGCGCGGCCACGGTCTCGGCGCCGCACTGATGGACGGGGTGCGGGAACTGGCCCGCGACCTCGGCCTCGAACAGGTCCAGTGGCAGACCCCCGACTGGAACGAGGGCGCGATCCGCTTCTACGACCGGCTCGGCGCCACCGGCTTCCCGAAGCGCCGGTACGCCCTGCCCGTGGAGCCCACTGCCTGACGGCCCGAACCCTCCTGATCGCCTACGGGGACCGGTCGGCGGCCAGGAGGCGCTCGTAGGTGGCCAGGACGGTCCGGGACTGGTGTTCCACCTGGGTGGCCACCGGGACCCAGCGGGCCCGGAAGCGGGCCGCGAAGTCCTCGCACCACCCGGTGACCAGCCGGTCCAGCCCGGGCGCCGCCGGATGCCCCTGCGCGCGCAGCACCCGCAGCAGCATCGCGGCGGCACGCAGCGACAGCCGCCGCCCGAAGGCGTCGATGCTGGCGATGTACGCCGCCGTGGCCTCCGTGGGGGCCCCGGCGCCGGCCCACTCGACGGCGATCCGGGGGATCAGAGCGAGCGTCCAGTCCACGGCGCGCAGCAGCGCAGCCGAGGCCCGGTCCTCGTACGGCGGTGGACCCGGGCGGATCATGTCCCGCACCCCGGCGACGAGCGCGGCGTCCGTCCTGAGCCGTCCGGCCAGCATCCGCAGGGCGCCGCGCGGGTCGGGGTGCGGAGCCGGGTCGTCCACCAGGTCGGAGGCCCACATGGGGACTTCGACGATCGCGGTGGTGCCGGCGTACCGGTGGGCGTGGTACCAGGTGCTGAGCCGGGTGTCCTCCGGGTGGAAGGCCCCGGCGGCCTCGCTCCCCGGCTGCGGGATCACGAAGATCCCGGGCCCGGGGGAGGGCCATCCGGCGGCGTCCGAGGCCCCGTTCTCCACCGGGATGCGCAGCTCGGCGGCCGATTTGGCGAACGGCTCGGCGAGGCCGGGAATGTCCCGGGTGAGCTGGACCCAGGAGCCGCCGAGATCGGTGGCGTGCAGCGAGACCTGGAGTACGGGCCGCAGCTCGTCGATGAGCGCGGTCAGGGCCAGGGTCTCGGGCGGCAGCCGGTCCGGGGGCAGTAAAGACGGTGCCCACTCGGGCTGTTCGGGGCCGGGCGGCCGGAAGAAGCTCCGGTGGTAGTCCAGGAGCGAGTACGGGCGGGGCGTGCGGTGCAGGTCCGCGCCGTCCGGGTCCGCGCAGAGCAGGAAGTGCCAGCCGCAGCCGGACCGCGGCGCGGGCTCGTGCAGGAGGCGCCGGGCGAGCGAGAGGACGGTGGCGCCGCCGACCGGCTCGTTGGCGTGCGCCCCGGCGACGACGAGGACGTTGCGGGTGGGGGTGCGGGCGAGGGTGACCGGGCCGACGGCTGCGACGGACAGGACCCAGAGCGGCTGCCCGGCCCGGGAGGTGCCGGCCTGGCGGAGCCGGACCTCGCCGGGGTGTTCGTCCGCCAGCGCGCGGGCGGCCAACCCGAGTTCGTGCGGCGTGGGGTAGCACATGTCACGGAGGAGAGTCACAAGTGATGCCATGCCCGCCGGGCTGGGCCCGTACCCGCGCAGGGCCCGGCTGCGGCGGGGCCCGGGGCTACTGCTGGTGCAGGCCGCGTCCCGCCAGGGACAGGAAGGCTTCGCCCACGGCCTCCGACAGCGTCGGGTGGGCGTGGATGTGGCGGGCCACGTCGGACGGCTCGGCGTCCCAGCCCACGATCAGCCGGCTCTCCGCGATCATCTCCGACACGTGCGGCCCCCACCAGATGCACGCCGAGCACCCGACCGCCCCGCTCCGCGACCACCTTCACCGTGCCGCCCTGGCCGTGCACCATGCCCTTCGCCACGGCGGTCAGCGGCATGGTGTTCACCACCACGTCGTACGCCGCCTCGCGGGCCTGCGCCTCCGTCAGCCCGACGGCGGCGGTCTGCGGCGCCGAGTACGTCACCCGCGGCACCGCCGCGTAGTCCACCGGTGCGCTCGCCACCCCGGCCAGGGTCTCGGCGACCGCCGACCTCGCGGTGGGCCCGGAGCCCGCGCAGTGGATGGGGCCGCTGCTGCGGATCGGCCGCGAGGAGCTGGTCATCGTCGTCCCCTTCGACGATCCGCTGGCCGGGCGGGGAGCCGTCCGCCTCGCCGAACTCGCCGACCGCGACTGGATCCGCTGTGCGATGGAACCGCTGGTCGACGGCGCCCTCGTACTGGACCGGGCGTGCGGCGCGGTCGGCTTCACCCCGCGCACGGTGCTGCGTACGGAGCGCACCTCGACGGCCGTACGGATGGCGGCCGCCGGGGTGGGCGTCGTCATGGCCCCGGCCCACATGGTCCGGGGCGCGGTCGGCGAGGACTGCGTGCTGCTCTCCCCGGACCCGCCGTGGCACCGGTCACCGGCGGTCTTCTCCAGGGTCCCGCTGACCGGTGCGGCGGAGGCCTTCGCGGAACTGTTCGGGTCCCGGGCCGCGGCAGCTCCGGCCGCGAGTGCCCGGCCGGAGTGAGCGGCAGGACCGGTCCGGCCGGCATCGCGCCCGGAGCCCTCGCCGGTCTTCGCCGAGGGATCACCGGCGGAGCCAGACGCCCACCGGGCGGCCGTCCAGCAGGTCGGCCATGTCGACCGAACCGCTGTGCGAGGTACGGGAGTTGGAGTCGGGGCGCGGCGGGAGGACGGGGGTCCACGTGCCGGGTGGCAGGGGCAGTCGGGTGCCGCGCCAGCCGCCGGACGCGGCCAGCCGGTGGGACAGCCGGGTGGCCGCCGCCAGCAGGCCCGGGGCCCTCGTGAACGCCACCAGGTGGCCGGCCGCCGGGCCCAGCGCCGGAACGGGGGCATAGCCCCGGAAGAGCTCCGGCCGGTCCCGGCGCAGCCGCAGCAGGGCGGCCGTCAGGGCCAGCTTCTCCTCGGCGGGGCCGTCCGGGGCGGCTCCCGCGTCCAGCCGGGCCAGTTCCCGGCGGGGGAAGTGCGCCGGACGCCGGTTGTCGGGGTCGACGAGGGCCCGGTACTCGGTCTCGGCGCCCTGGTAGACCTCCGGGACCCCCGGCATCGCCAGGTGCAGCAGTGCCATGCCGAGGAGGTTGGCGCGGGCGGCCTCCGCCAGCTCCTCCGGGAGGTCGTGCGGGGCCCGGACGTACCCGGCCACGCCCGCCTCGTACTCCTCGTCAGGCTCGGTCCAGCTGGTGCGCAGGGCGGCCTCGCGGACCGCCTTGAGCAGCGCCTCGGACAGCCGGGGCGCGGCGTCGGGGACCGGGCCGAGCCCGAGTGCGGTCTGCCGGGCCACCCAGGCCAGCTGGGGGTCGGGGCCGGCGGGCCGGCCCATCAGCTCCGGCGCCTGCGACAGGGTCGCGATCCGGGCCCGGACGTCCGCGCTGCGCTTGGTGTCGTGCGTGGACAGCACGGTCCCGGCCGCGGGCCACTCCAGGTCCTGGGCGGCGCAGTACGCGTGGAACTCCTCGGCCGACACCGCCGGTTGCCCCGGCTCCCCGCCGACCTCGGTCGCCGACAGCAGCGGCGCGTACCGGTAGAAGGCCCGGTCCTCCAGCGACTTGGCGCGCAGCGCCGCCGAGGTCTGCGCGAAGCGGGCCGCGAACGCCGGATCGCTCAGCAGCAGTTCCCGTACGCCGGCCACCGGGCCCGGACCGGCCACCGCGGCCGCCTGCTCCAGTGCCTGCGGCGGCGGCTCCGGCTCGCCGGGATAGGGCCGGTAGACCGGAAAGGCGATGAGCAACTCCCGTACGGCTTCGGACAGTTCCGGACCGGACTGGCGCTCCAGGGCCCGCAGTTCGGCGGCCAGGTCACCGGTCAGGACCTCCCGGGCGCAGGCCTGGGACACCTCCGGCCACTGCGGCAGCGCGGTGAACCGCCCGTACCGGGCCGCCAGCTCCGTGGCCCCCGCCGGATCGGTGAACACCCCGTCCACCCGGTGCAGTGCGTCGTACCCGGTGGTCCCCGCCACCGGCCACGCGGGCGGCAGCCGCTCGTGGCGGGCGAGGATCTTCTCGACGACCACCCAGCAGTCGTCCCCGGCCGCCGCCCGCAGCCGCCTCAGGTACTCCTCCGGGTCCGCCAGTCCGTCCACGTGGTCGATCCGCAGTCCCTGCGCGACCCCGTCCCGGAGCAGCTCCAGCACCTTCGCATGGGTGGCGGTGAACACCTCGGGGTCCTCCACACGGACCCCGATCAGGTCCGAAATGGTGAAGAAGCGCCGGTAGTTGAGCGAGGTCCGGGCCTCCCGCCACCAAGCGGGCCGGTACCACTGGGCGGCGAGCAGCTCGGGCAGCTCCAGCCCGGCGGTGCCCGGCCGCAGCGGGAACTCCTGCTCGCCGTGGCGCAGTACGTCGCCGTCGGCCGTCAGCTCGCAGGACTCCAGCGGCCCGGCGAGCACCGGCAGCAGCACCTGCCCGCCGCCGGCCTCCCAGTCGATGTCGAACCAGCGGGCGTACGGCGAGCCGGGTCCGTCCCGGAGCACCTCCCACAGGGGCCGGTTCAGCCGCAGCGGCGTCGGTACCGCCATGTGGTTGGGCACGATGTCGAGGACCAGGCCGAGCCCGTGCGCCCGGGCGGCCCGGGCCAGGGCGCGCAGGCCCGGCTCACCGCCGAGCTCGGCCCGTACGCGGGAGTGGTCGGTGACGTCGTACCCGTGCGCGGAGCCGGGTACCGCCTCCAGGACGGGGGAGAGGTGCAGGTGTGACACGCCGAGCGAGGCGATGTACGGTACGGCTGCCTCGGCCGCCGCGAAGGGGAACTCCGGGCGCAGCTGGAGACGATAGGTCGACGCCGGAGTGACAGGTGTCGGAACGTCAGATTCCGATTCGGTGACCGGTTGCGGCTGGCTCATGAGAACGTACGTACCCAACCTGCCGGATTCCGTGCCATTACCCCATGCATCCGAGTGACTGCGCCGGGTTAATGTCGATCAAGTGGTTGGAACCGTCAACACCTATCGAAGAGTCATCGCCCTGACCGGGCCCCTACTTCCCCTCGTCTCTTTCCTTGCCCGACTGCCCGTCGCGATGTCCCAGTTCGGAAGCTTCCTGCTGGTCGCCCAGACCAGCGGCTCGCTCGCGACCGCCGGCGTGGTCGGCGGCGCCCTCTCCCCCGGCCAGGTCCTCTTCGGACCCGTTCTCGGCCGGCTCGCCGACCGGCACGGGCAGCGGTCCGTCATCCTGACCGCCGCCGCCGTCAACGCGGTGGCCACCGCCGCCCTGGTCACGGGCGCCCTCACCCACCTGGCCACCGTGCCGCTCGCCGCGATCGGCGCCCTCACCGGCGCCTCCGTACCGCTGATCGGTCCGCTCGCCCGGACCCGCTCCGTGGCCCTGGCCCGCCGGGCCAAGGCCGACGAGAGCGTCGTGGGCGCCGTCCACGCCCTCGAAGGCACCCTGGACGAGGTCTCCTTCGTCTTCGGACCCGCCCTGGTCGGGCTCGCCGCGCTCCTCGCGCACCCGGCGGTCGCCCTCGGCGGCGCGGCCGGCCTCGTCGCCGTCTTCGGCACCGTCTACGCGCTGCACCCGACCGCCGCCGTCACGGCCGGGTCCCCCGCGCGAGGCCGCGGTACGGGCAGCCGGGTCCGGCCGCCCGGCGTGGTCTACGCCGTACGCGGCTCCCTCGCCCTCCAGGGCGCGATGTTCGGCGCCTGCCAGGCCGGCATCACCGCACTGACGATCCGCCTCGGCGTCCCGGACCAGGCCGCCGTCGTCTACTCCGCGATGGGAGTCGTCAGCGCCGCCGTCGGCCTCTCGCTCGGCGCGCTGCCCGCCCGCTTCGGACTGCGGCTGCGCTGGCGGGTGGCGACCGGAGCGGCCCTGGTGCTCTCGGTGCCCCTGCTGTTCACCGACGGCCTGTGGCCGCTGTACGCCGTCGTCACCGTGCTCGGGGCGGCCTACGCGCCCCACCTGATCACCGCATTCGCGCTCACCGAGCGGGCCGTGGAACCGGCCCGGCTCTCCACGGCGATGGCCTTCGCCGCCAGCTGCCTGGTGGCCGGCCAGGCCACCGCGCTCGTCGTCTGCGGACGCCTCGCCGAGTGGTACGGCCCCGCCGGGGCCTTCGCCGTGGCCGTCGGGGCCGCCGCGCTCTGCCTGGCCCTCGCCCTCGTCACCCGGGTGCCCGCCGCCCGTACGCACACCGCCGCCTTCGTTCCCGGCCCGCGGACCGCCTCGCCGGTGTCCGGCGAGAACGGTGCCGCCTACGCCGGGCGCTGAAGCACCACCAGAGACCGCCCCGTCAGCGCCACCCGGTCGCCGGCCGCGTACTGCGGCCCGGTGCCGGGTGGCAGCACGTCCGCCCGCGCGGTGTCCACCACCAGGTGCCACTGCGCGCCGTGCCCCGCCGGAATGGTGAAGTCCTGCGGATCCGCACCCGAATTGAACATCAGCAGGAACGAGTCGTCGGTGATCCGCTCCCCGCGGGTGCCGGGCTCGGAGATCGCCTCCCCGTTGAGGAAGACGGTCAGCGCCCGCGCGTGCTGCGCCTGCCAGTCGCGCGCCCGCATCACCTCTCCGTGCGGGGTGAACCAGGCGATGTCGGAGAGCTCGTCGTGCGTGCCCTCCACCGGCCGGCCGTGGAAGAACCGCCGCCGCCGGAAGACCGGGTGGTCGCGGCGCAGCCACACCATCCGCCGGGTGAACTCCAGCAGCGACGGCGGCGGTTTGCCCGGCTCCGGCCAGCGCACCCACGACAACTCGTTGTCCTGGCAGTACGCGTTGTTGTTGCCGCCCTGGGTACGGCCGAACTCGTCGCCGTGGCTGAGCATCGGCACCCCCTGCGACAGCATCAGGGTGGCCGTGAAGTTGCGCATCTGGCGCTCGCGCAGCTCCACGACCTCCGGATCCTCGCTCGGCCCCTCCACCCCGCAGTTCCAGGACCGGTTGTGGGTCTCGCCGTCGCGATTGCCCTCCCTGTTGGCCTCGTTGTGCTTCTCGTTGTACGAGACCAGGTCGTTCAGGGTGAAACCGTCGTGGCAGGTGGTGAAGTTGATCGACGCCAGCGGCCGCCGCCCGTCGTCCTGGTACAGGTCCGAGGAGCCGGTCAGCCGCCCGGCGAACTCCGCGAGCGTGCGCGGCTGCCCGCGCCAGAGGTCCCGTACGGTGTCCCGGTACTTGCCGTTCCACTCGGTCCACAGCGGCGGGAAGTTGCCCACCTGGTAGCCGCCCTCGCCCAGGTCCCAGGGCTCCGCGATCAGCTTCACCTGGCTGACCACCGGATCCTGCTGGACCAGGTCGAAGAACGAGGACAGCCGGTCCACCTCGTGGAACTGGCGGGCCAGTGTCGCCGCCAGGTCGAAGCGGAAACCGTCCACGTGCATCTCGGTGACCCAGTAGCGAAGCGAGTCCATGATCAGCTGGAGCACGTGCGGGGAGCGCATCAGCAGCGAGTTCCCCGTGCCGGTGGTGTCCATGTAGTGCCGCGGATCGTCCGCCAGCCGGTAGTACGAGGCGTTGTCGAGCCCGCGGAAGGACAGCGTCGGGCCCAGGTGGTTCCCCTCCGCGGTGTGGTTGTAGACCACGTCGAGGATCACCTCGATCCCCGCCTCGTGCAGGGCCCGCACCGCCGACTTGAACTCCAGCACCTGCTGGCCGCGGTCACCCGAGGCGTAGCCGTTGTGCGGGGCGAAGAAGCCGATGGTGTTGTAGCCCCAGTAGTTGCTCAGCCCGTCGTTGACCAGCCGGTGGTCGTTGACGAACTGGTGCACCGGCATCAGCTCCAGCGCCGTCACGCCGAGCTTGGCCAGGTGGCCGATGACCGCCGGGTGCGCGAGCGCCCCGTACGTGCCGCGCAGCTCCTCCGGCAGGTCCGGATGGCGCATCGTCAAACCCTTGACGTGGGCCTCGTACAGCACGGTGTGGTGGTACTCGTGGCGCGGCGGCCGGTCGTTGGCCCAGTCGAAGTACGGGTTCACCACGACCGAGCTCATGGTGTGCGGGGCGGAGTCCAGGTCGTTGCGCGAGTCGGGCCGGCCGAAGTGGTATCCGTACACCGCCTCGCTCCACGTCACGCGGCCGCTGATGGCCCGCGCGTACGGGTCCAGCAGCAGCTTCGCCGCGTTGCAGCGCCGGCCCCGCTCGGGCTCGTACGGGCCGTGCACGCGGAAACCGTAGCGCTGGCCCGGCATGACGCCGGGCAGGTACGCGTGGCGGACGAAGGCGTCCGTCTCGCGCAGTTCCACGGCGGACTCCGAGCCGTCGTCGTGGAGGAGGCACAGCTCGATGCGTCGGGCGGCCTCGGAGTAGACCGCGAAGTTGGTGCCGGCGCCGTCGTAAGTGGCGCCGAGCGGATACGCCTGTCCCGGCCAGACCTGCATAGATAACGACTCTTCCCGCGTTGTCGGATGTCCCGGCTGATCCGGCGTGGACCACGTCACTGTTCCGATCTTCCCCGAAAGAGGGCCCCCACGCGCGGACTTGGGAGGGGTCCTACCGGGTGACCCGCAGAGCTGATATGCGGGTCAGCGGACTGTCTGCGCATCCGATAATGGGTCAACGGACGACCGTTGCGGGGACCATCGGGCTGCACCGGGCCGCGCGCGCGGAGTACCCTTCCGTGATCACTGGAGACGGGCGTCCAGACGCAGAAGGCGGTGCACGGGTGAGCTCGGGAGGTCTGGAGCTGCCCCCTGGTGACAGCAGTCACGAGGGTGGCCCGGCGGACGCCCCAGGTGGTGTCCCCGGCGGGGCACCGGCGGGGATCGCGGCCGGAGCGGTCTCCCTGGCGGGCGGACCGGCGGAGGCCGGGAGCGCGGGCGGGCCGGGATCCGCCGGCGCCGAACTGGACTGGAGCGCGGAGGCCTGGAGCGAGGTCCGCACCCGGGCCCAGCGGGCCGGCCGGGCATACATCTGGCTCAACCTGATCGAACAGCGGCTGCGCTCGGTCGTCGGGGCGGTGCTCCGGCCGATCTACGAGCCGGTGCACGGCGGGGACGACTGGGTGGTCGCGGCCGCCGGACCCGCCGGGCAGGAGTGGGTGCAGCGGGCCGTGGCCGTGCGCGAGGTCAGCCGGCGCAAGGGCTACCTGCTCGACTCGGCCGACGACAACGTGCTGAGCTTCCTGACCCTGCCCCAGCTGCGGGAGCTGATGGTCCAGCACTGGCCGTGCTTCGAACCGTACTTCGACGACCGGCGCGAGATCGAGCTGGCCCTGGACGAGCTGGAGGTCACCCGCAACGTCGTCTCCCGCAACCGGGCGCTGTCACGGCCCGTGCTGGAACAGGCGGAACGGGCCTCGGCGCGTCTCCTGGAGGTCCTGGGCGGCGGCGCCGGCAGCCCCTCGGCGGACCGCCTGCCGATCGACGCCGTCGAGGACCTGGTGGGCGACCGGTACGCGGACGTCATCTCGGTCCACCCGGACCGGGTGCGCCTGCAGCGGCAGCTCCCCGCGGAGGACCTCTTCGGGGGTGCGCGGCGGCTCGACGCCATCGGCATAGGGCTCAACCTGCTGGTCCAGAACTTCTCGGGCCGAAGACTCGTCCGGCTGACGGAGGCCGGCTGCCGGGTGCGGCTGCTGTTCCTGAACCCGGCGAGCAGCGCGGTCAAGCGGCGCGAGCGGGAGCTGGGGCTGCGCAAGGGCGAGCTGAGCCGCTCGGTGGAGATGAACATCCTGCACGTCCGCCGGGTCCGGGCCGGCCTGCGGGACCCCTCGCGCTTCGAGATCCACGTCTTCGACGAGACCCCGCGCTTCACCGCCTACCTGGTGGAGGGGAACTCCTCGGGCATCGCGGTGGTCCAGTCGTACCTGCGGCGGGCGCGCGGGATGGAATCCCCCGTCCTCGTCCTGCGGGGCGGCGGGCGCGGCGTGCCGAAGGACGCGGACCACGGGCTGTTCGCGACGTACCGGGAGGAGTTCGAGTCGATGTGGGAGGACTCCCGCCCCGTGTCCTGAGGACCGGACGCCCTGAGGACCGGACGCCCCCTGAGGACCGGACAGCCCCTGAGGGGGGTGTCGTCGGACTTGTCAGTGCCCCGTGGCAGGCTGAAAGCCGTTGACCGAAGGTGTAGGGGGAGGGGCACGGCATGGGGGATCTGGAGAGGACCGGCGCGGGGCCGGGGGAATCACGGGGGGCCCGGCGATGAGCTGGATCAGCGGGCCGATGGTGGCCTTCGACCTGGAGACGACCGGGACCGACATCGAGTCGGACCGCATCGTCACCGCCGCGGTGGTGGCCATGGAGCCGGACGGCCGGGTCGCGCGGACCCGCACGTGGCTGGTCGACCCCGGCGTGGCCATCCCGGAGCAGGCGTCGGCGATCCACGGCATCTCCACGGAGCACGCCCGCACGGAGGGCGCGCCGGCCGCACCGGCGATCGCGGAGATCACGCAGACCCTCGCCGACGGGCTGAGCTCGGGCACTCCGCTCGTGGTGATGAACGCCCGCTACGACCTGTCGCTGCTGGACCGCGAGTGCCGCCGGCACGGGATCGCACCGCTGGCCGACCGGCTGCGGGGCAGGCCCGCGCACGTCATCGACCCGCTGGTCCTCGACAAGCACGCGGACCGGTACAGGAAGGGCAGGCGGACCCTCCAGGCCCTCTGCGAGCACTACGGCGTGACCCTCGACGACGCGCACAACGCGGCCGCGGACGCCCTCGCGGCGGCGCGCGCGGCGCGCCGGGTGGGCGCGCAGCACGCGTCCATAGGCTCGATCGAGCTGGCGGACCTGCACGAGCTCCAGATCCGCGCGGCCGCCCAGCAGGCGCAGTCGCTGCAGAGCTACCTCCGCCGCACCTCGGACCCCGAGGCGATAGTCGAGCCGGCGTGGCCGGTGGTCCCGCACAGGGCGAGCTAGACCGGCCGACGGCCTCGCCCGAACGCGAACGCGAACGTGAACGCGAACCCGTTCACGCGGGCACGTCCGGCCAGGAGTCGGCGTACTCGATGTGGATCTCCCGTGCGCGGGTGTCGCCGGAGCGGAGGCGGGCGCAGTAGTGGCCGCGGCGCGTGGCGTCGCGGACATGGGCAGGACCGTGCCGGGCGACCTCTCGGAAAGGGCCCGCCGTCTCGCGGAACACCTTCGCGCTGCCCGTCAGGAAGAGCGTCTCGGCGTGGAGGTGCTGGTGGAAGTGGTCGCGGTTCTCGGCGTGGTGCAGGGCCTCGTAGTCGATCTCCGGTTCCGATGCGGGCGCGCTGACGCTCTGGAGGCGGCCCGGGCCGAGGCGGCCCCGCAGTTCCTTCCAGCGTGAGGGCGCGAACTGGAGCGAGTGGTGCAGCAGGACGAGGTCGAGGGGGCGTGATCCCGGTTCCGGGGAGCCGGGGCCGGTGGGGCGCAGCGGCACATGGACCAGTGAGCGCGGCGACGTGGCGGCCAGGCTCCACAGCCCGGCCAGGAGCCGCGCGGCCTCCTGGTCGACGTAGGCGTTCAGGTACGGGCCCTCGTCCAGCAGCAGCGCGCGCCGCGGCGGCCGCGCCGGGCGGATGACGTGGAACTCCTTCGGGCCGAGGCGGGCCCGATGGACGGTGACGGGTAGGTGTACCTGCGTGTTCACTTGCCATCCTGGTCCTAGAACGAATGCCAGCGCATCTGGGGATCGCCGTCCCTGAGGGACCTCACGCGGCGGCGGAACTCGGCCCGCGCCCCCGGGTTGCTCGGGGCGTGCTGGGCGACCCAGGCGCAGCTGGCCGTCTCCCGGGCCCCGCGCAGGACCGCGCAGCCCGCCCAGTCGCGGACGTCCCACCCGTACGCCGAGACGAACGCCCCGTACTCCTCGGCGGGCATGCCGTACCGGTCGCGCGAGAGGGCCATCACCACCAGGTCGTGCTCGCGCAGATCGTTCGAGACGGTCTCCAGGTCGACCAGGGCCGGGCCGTCCGGGCCCACGTGGACGTTGCGGGGCAGGGCGTCGCCGTGGACCGGGCCCGGCGGGAGGTGCGGGGTCAGGGCCGCCACCTCACCGGCGTAGGCGTCCCGGCGGGCCCGCAGGTACGCCGCGTCCGCCGGGTCGATCGCGTCCCCCGCCAGCCGCAGCCAGCGCTCGACCCCGCCCAGCAGGTCCCGCGCGGGCAGGGCGAACGGCGGTGCGGTCAGGGCGTGGACGGCGCGCAGCAGCACGGCCAGGTCCGTGGCGTTCGCCGGCCGGACCGCGTCCGGGAGCCGGTGCCACAGCGTCAGCGGATGCCCATCCACCAGCCGCGGCTCCGGCTCGGCCGCGCGGACCGCCGGGATCCCGGCCGCCGCGAACCAGCCGGCCACCGCGAGTTCCCGCTCGGCCCGCGCCAGCAGCGCCGCCTCCCGGCCCACCTTCACCACCAGGTCGCCGACGGCGAAGACGGCGTTCTCGCCGAAGGCGAGGAGGTCCGGCTCGCGGGCCGCCCCCCGGGTCGCCTGCGTGAGGCCCGCCGCCTTCAGCGTCCGCCTGGCCTGCGCTTCGTCCATGCCGTTGGTTTCCCGCTCCCTGGTCCTGTTCCCGATCGCGTCCCGGCTCCGGCGGACCGGCGTGATCACGACGTATCCGAGTTCTACCACCGCCCGCCACCGGCCCCCGTGGGTGGTGGCTTCGGGAGGGCGGCCCGATGCTGGAGGCATGGGCGCCGACCGTGACGCAGGCGCCGCCCGCGGCCCCAGCGGCGTGGCGCGGCGCGCCGCCCGCACGACCCTCGCCGCGTGCGCCGGGTTCTTCCTCTTCCTGTACGGGCTGGACCAGCCCGTAGCGGCGACGTACGCCCTCTTCGGGGTCGTGTCGATGGCCGCCCTCTCGCACATCCCCGGCACCGGCCCCCAGCGGGCGCAGGTCATCGCCCGGACGATGCCGGTGGCCTGGGTGCTGGTCACGATCGGCACCTACCTCGCGGTGCACACCTGGAGCGCCGTGGCCGGCATGCTGGTCATCGGCTTCTTCCTCGCCTTCGTGGCCGTGGCCGGGCCCCGGGCGTCGGGCGCCGCGCCCGGACTCCAGCTGCTCTACATCCTGCCGTGCTTCCCGCCCTACGCCCCGGACACCCTCGACGAGCGGCTGATGGGGCTGACCTGCGGCCTCGTACTGCTGATCCTCGCCGAGGCCTACGTACTGCCCGAGCTCCGCGGCCCCACCTACCGGCAGCTGGCCGCCGACGCCGCCGAAACCGCCGCCCGCTGCGCCGGCGAGCTGGGCCGCGCCCCGTACAGGCTGTCCGCCGCCGGGGCGCAGGCGGCCCGGGCGGCCGGGGAGTCGCTGCGGCCCTTCCGGCTCCCCGAGGCCGAGCGCCCCGCCGGGCCGGGGCTGCGGGACCGCGGGCTCGCGCATGCGGGCCTGGCCGCCCGCACGCTCCTGAACCGCATGGTGAACCTGCCCGCGCCGCCCCCGCAGCGCACGCCGCCGGAGCAGGCGCCCGGGGTGCCGGCAGCGGTCGGCGCGGCCGCCGCCGAGTGCGCGGCCCTGCTGCGCGGCACCGGCGACTCCACCGACGCGGCCGGCGCCCTGCGGGGCGTACGGGAACGGGCCGTGGCGGTGGACGAGCAGCCGGCGGGCGAGGCGCTGGGCGTGCGGCGGGCCGCGCTGCTGGAGGTGGCGGACGCCGCCGTCGCCTTCACCACGGCGGCCGAACTGGCGGTACGGGGCCGCCGCGCGCGACTCCCGGCCGAGACCGACGCGGGCCGCTTCTGGTACGCCGGCCGGCGCGCGCCCAGCCTGTGGTGGCACCGGCTGGCCGCCCACGCAGGGCCGCGGTCGGTGCACTTCCAGAACGCCGTCCGGCTCAGTCTCGCGCTCGCGGCCGCCCGTACGATCGCGGGCATCGACTCCCTGCCCCACGGCTTCTGGGCGATGCTCGCCGTGCTCAGCCTGACCCGGACCACGGTCTCCCAGACACGGGCGACCGTGGGCCAGGCACTCACCGGCACACTGCTCGGCGCCCTCACCACCGGCGGCCTGCTGGCCCTGATCGGGGGGAACAGCGCCGTCTACGCCGTCGCCCTGCCGTTCGTCATGTTCGTGGCCTTCCGGGTCGGGCCGGTGCGCGGTGTGGGCTGGGCCCAGGGCATGTTCACGCTCGTCGTGTCCTTCGTCTTCGCGCAACTGGCGCCGGTGACCTGGCGGCTGGCCGAGATCAGGATGCTGGACGTGGTCATCGGCAGCCTGATCGGCATCGTGTTCGGACTGCTCGCCTGGCCGCGGGGGGCGCAGGTGGAGCTGCACCGGGCGGTCGCCCTGCTGCTGGCGGAGGCGGCCGACACGGTCAAGAGCACCGCCGCCGCCGTCGCGGCCGGCGGGCCGGGACACCTCCCCGACGACGGGCCGCTCCAGCGCGCGCTGCTGCTGGCGGAGTCGGCGTTCTCGCAGCGCCAGAGCGAGCCGAGGGCCCCCGTCGGCGTCCCCGCGGACTGGCAGGCGGCCCTGATGACGGGCCACCACGTGCTGTGGGGTTCGCGCCGCCTCCACGCCCGCGGAGGCCCACCCCTGGAGCCGTCCCAGCAGACACGCCTCCGAGCCCGGTCAACGCAGGTGGCCACCGGCCTGCGCGCCACCTCGTCCCTGGCATCCACCACATCCCCACCACCGCACACGAACCGTCCGGCGCACGCGGACCTGCCGGCGGGCACGGACGTGGCAGCGGACAGGGACCGGCCGCCGGCCACGGCCGGGCCGCCTCCGGGCACGATCCGTCCGGCGGACACGATCCGTCCGGCGGACACGATCCGTCCGGCGGACACGATCCGTCCGGCGGACACGGACCTGCCGGTGGGCACGCATCATCCGGTGCCGGTGGACCGGCCGACAGCCGCCCCACCGTCGAACGGACCGCCCGCCCCCGGCCCGGGGCACCCGTCCCCGTCCGGTCCGAGCCCCGCACCAGGCCCGGGGCCCACCCCCGGCCCGGCGCCCGCGCCCGGATCCGGCCCGGAGGCGGCACCCGCACCCGCACCCGGCCCGGTCGCCGGCGGCGCGGGGGCCGGGGTTGCTCTGCCGCGGTTCTATGCCGCCCTGGCCTGGCTGGACTCGCTGACCAACGACGTCGAGCGCATCACCGCGCCCACCCGCGGTTCCGGCGGGTCGGACGGGACGACGGCCTGAATCAGAGTTGCACGAGACGTATCGTCTCGTTATCGTCTGATCATGACCTCAGCCAAGCCGGCCAAGCCCGCACACATCGCCATGTTCTCCATCGCCGCCCACGGCCACGTGAATCCGAGCATCGAAGTGATCCGGGAACTCGTTGCCCGCGGCCACCGCGTCAGCTACGCCGTCCCCGCCGCCTTCGCCGAGAAGATCGCGGAGACCGGCGCCACACCCGTGATCTACACCTCGACCCTCCCCACCGACGACGAGCCGGAGGCCTGGGGCACCGAGCTCATCGACAACCTGGAGCCCTTCCTGAAGGACGCCGTCCAGGCGCTCCCGCAGCTCGCCGCCGCCTTCGAGGGCGACGAGCCGGACCTCGTCCTCCACGACATCACCTCCTACCCGGCACCCGTGCTCGCCCACCGTTGGGGCGTCCCCGCCGTCTCCCTCTCCCCGAACCTCGTCGCCTGGGAGGGGTACGAGCAGGAGGTCGCCGAGCCGATGTTCGCCGAGCTGAAGGCCTCCGAGCGCGGCCGGGCGTACTACGCCGACTTCGCGGCCTGGCTCACCGAGAACGGCCTCGGCGACCAGGTCGACCGCTTCCAGGGCAGGCCGCGCCGCAGCCTCGTCCTGATTCCCCGGGCGCTCCAGCCCCACGCCGACCGCGTCGACGAGTCCGTCTACACCTTCGTCGGCGCCTGCCAGGGCGACCGCAGCGCGACCCAGGGCAGCTGGCACAGGCCCGCGACCGCCGAGGGCAAGAAGGTCGTGCTGGTCTCGCTCGGCTCCGCCTTCACCAAGCAGCCCGCCTTCTACCGCGCCTGCATCGACGCCTTCGCGGACCTGCCGGACTGGCACGTGGTCCTCCAGATCGGCAAGTTCACCGCCGAGGCCGACCTCGGAGAGGTCCCCGCCAACGTCGAGGTCCACCGCTGGGTTCCCCAGCTGGACATCCTGCGACAGGCCGACGCCTTCATCACCCACGCGGGCGCCGGCGGCAGCCAGGAAGGTCTCGCCACCGCCACCCCGATGGTCGCCGTCCCGCAGGCCGTAGACCAGTTCGCCAACGCCGACATGCTGGTCTCGCTCGGCGTGGCCCGGCAGGTACCGATGGCGGACGCGGACGCCGCGGCCCTGCGGGAAGCGGTCCTCGCCCTGGTCGCCGACCCCGAGGTCGCCGCCCGCGCCGAGGCCGTGCGCGCCGGGATGGCCGCCGAAGGAGGCACACGGCAGGCCGCCGACCTCGTCGAGGCCGAACTGTCGTAGGCACCCCCTAAGGTGCCGCCATGACGAAGAAGGCCACGACCACGAAGTACGCGGCGCTGCTGCGCGGCATCAACGTCGGCGGGAGCAAGAAGGTCCCGATGGCGGAGCTGCGCTCCGTGCTGGAGGAGCTCGGCCACGGCGACGTACAGACGTACCTGCAGAGCGGGAACGCCGTCTTCAGCAGTGAGAAGAGGGACCCGGCGGCGCTCGCCCGGGAACTGGAGGCGGCCATCGAGGCCCGCTTCGGCTTCCGGGTGGCCTGCCTGGTGGTGGACGGGGCGTACCTGCGCGCCGTCGCCGACGCCTGCCCCTTCCCGGCCGCGGAGCTGGAGGGCAGACAGCTCCACGCGACCTTCTTCTCCGAACAGCCGGGCGCGGAGCGCTTCGCCGCGCTCGACGAGGCCTCGTACCTTCCCGAGGAGTACCGGCTCGGCGACCGCGTCCTCTACCTCTACGCCCCCAACGGCCTGGGCCGCTCCAAACTGGCCGAGTCCCTCGCCAAGCCCGCCGTCGTCAAGGGCATCGACGTGACCACCCGAAACTGGAACACCGTCGCCAAACTCGTGGAGCTGACCGAAGGCTGAGACCGAGACCGAGACCGAGACCGAGGCAGGGCGGGAGCCCTCAGCCGAGCGCGTCCAGCAGCTCCCGCGCCGTGAGGTGGATCGTCGCCGAGGGTGACCCCGCGCTCCACCGCCGTGCGCAGCAGGGCCCGGGCCTCGGCCCGCTCGCCGCGCGGGCCCCAGTAGCCGGGGCCGACCAGGCCGCCCGTACCGAAGCCGAGCCGCCGTACGGGCAGCTCCCCGCCGAGATCGATCCCCTCTTTCACCATGCCCCGACGGTAACCCGGGGGCCCGGATGTGCCAGGCTCGTGGCATGCGTTACATCATCATCGGCGCGGGCGCCGTGGGCGCCACCATCGGCGGACGGCTCGCGGAGGCGGGCGGCGAGGTCGTCCTCGTCGCGCGCGGCGAGCACGCGGAGGCCCTGCGGGCCGACGGGCTGCGCCTGACCACGGCCGACGGGGAGCGGGTCGACCGGCTGCCCGTGGTCACCGGACCGGACGAGATCGGCGAACTGCGCCCCGACGACGTGCTGTTGCTGGCGGTGAAGACCCAGCACGCGGTCGCCGCGCTCGACGCGTGGGGCGACGCGGAGGTCGCGGGCGGCGGCACGGCGGCGCAGCGGCTGCCGGTGCTGTGCGCGCAGAACGGAGTGGAGAGCGAGCGGCTGGCGCTACGGCGCTTCGCGCGCGTGTACGGGGTGTGCGTATGGCTGCCCGCGACCTTCCTGGAGCCGGGCGTGGTCTCGGCGCTGTGCGCGCCGCTGACCGGCATCCTGCACGTGGGCCGGGCGGCGGGCGGCGCGGACGCCCTGTGCCGGGCCGTCGCGGCGGACCTCGGGAAGGCCGGCTTCGAGGCGCCGGTGGTCGAGGACGTGATGCGGTGGAAGTACGCGAAGCTGCTGGGCAACCTGGGCAACGCCCTCCAGGCGACGACCGGCCCGGAGCCGGACCCGGCGAAGGCGGCGCTGCTGCTGCGGGCGGTGCGCGAGGCGAAGGCCGTCTTCGGGGCGGCGGGCATCGCGTACGCCTCGGACGCGGAGCAGTCGCTGGCACGGGACGGGAAGGTGAACCAGCCGCCCGGGGTCCGGGGCGGGTCGTCCTGGCAGAGCCTGGCGCGGGGGACGGGCTCGGTGGAGGCGGACTATCTCAACGGGGAGATCTCCCTGCTGGGCCGGCTGCACGGGATCGCGACCCCCGTCAACGACGTCCTGCGGCACGCGGCGAACATCTTCGCCCGTGAGGGCCTCCCGCCGGGCGCGATGTCCATCGAGGACCTCACCACCCTGGCCGACGAGGCCACCGCCCGCGCCTAGCCGCCTCAATCGCCGACGAGCCTCAAAGCCCCTGGGGCTTCGCCCCGGGCCCGCTCCTCGAACGCCGGAGGGGCTGGATGGTGCGGCAGGGCTGGACGGTGTGGTGGGGCCGGAGTTGGTTGGGATGTGCTGGAAGGTGCCGCCCGGTGGGCTGGGTTGACGCGGAGCGGCAATTCCAGCCTCGCCGGCGTTTGAGCCGCGGGGTCTGGGGCGGAGCCCCGGGGCTTTGAGCCCCGCCGGCCATTGAGGCGCGGGGCGGAGGCCCGGGGTCAGGCCGTCAGGGCCGGGAGCCCGGCCCGGGTGGCCGCGGCCGAGGCGTCGTAGCGGTGGAGGAGGAGGCGGGCCAGTTCGGGGGACGCGCCCAGGACGCCCGCCACCACGTCCGCGCCCGCGGCCCCGGCTCCCGCCGCGATGCGGTCCGGGAGCCGTCCGGGGGCGATGACGTACGGGGCCACCGCCACCCGGGCGAAGCCCTCGGCGCGCAGGGCCCGTACGGCGTCTTCGGTGCGGGAGAACCCCGGGGGAAAGGCTCCGGAGGCGAACGCAGGCCGCACGGCGCACCAACCGGTGTGCCGCCACTCCCGCGCGGTTTCAGCGATCGCTGCGATCGCCTCCGGGTCTGTGGAGCCGGCGGAAGCGAGCACCACCGCGGTGGTGGCACGGTCCGCCGGGGTGAGGCCGGCTTCGGCTAGTCGGCGTTCGAGGGCCGAGAGCAGGAGCGGGGAGGGGCCGAGGACATCGGCCACCCGCACCGACAGCCCCGGCAGGCGGGCCGACGACTCGGCCAGTGCCGCCGGGATGTCGGACTTCGCGTGGAAGGCCCGGGTGAGGAGAAGCGGGAGGGCGACGACCTCCCGTACGCCCGACAGGTAGAGCGAGGACAGGGCCTGGCCCACCGACGGGGTGGTGAAGTCGAGGAAGGCCGTCTCCACCCGCAGCCCGGGCCGCAGCGTCCGCGCCCGCCCGACGAGGGCGTGCACGGTCGCCGCGTGCCGCGGGTCGCGGCTGCCGTGGGCGATGACCAGGAGTGCGGGTGCGCGGGACATCGGACTCAGCTCTTGACCAGCAGGCCGCGGCTGCGCAGCACCCATCGCTCGACCGGGCTGAAGATCAGCAGGTCGATGGCGATGCCGACCACCAGGATCAGGATGATCGCGAGGAACACGCCGGGCAGGTCGATGTTGTTGCGGCCGTTCTCCAGGAGCTGGCCCAGGCCCAGCCCCAGGTCGGGCGAGGAGGCGATGATCTCGGCGGCCATCAGCGAGCGCCAGGAGAAGGCCCAGCCCTGCTTCAGGCCCGCCAGGTAGCCCGGCAGCGCGGCCGGCATCACGATGTGCCGGGCGCCGCGCAGCCCGGTGGCGCCCAGGGTGCGGCCGGCCCGCAGGTAGAGCGGCGGGATCTGGTCGATGCCGGAGACCAGGCCGTTGGCGATGGACGGGACGGCGCCCAGCAGGATGACCGTGAACATCATCGCGTCGTTCAGGCCGAACCACAGGACGGCCGGCGGCACCCAGGCCACCGACGGCAGCGACTGCAGGCCCTGGAGGATCGGGCCGATCGCGGCGCGCACGAACTTCACCCGGGCGACCAGCAGGCCGAGCGGGGTGCCGATGGCCAGAGCCAGCAGGAAGCCGAGCAGGCCGCGGGAGACGCTGGTCCAGATCACCTCCAGCAGGGTGCCCTGGAGCCACATGGCGGTCAGGCTGTCCCACACCGCGGACAGCGGGGGCAGCTTGGTCTCCTCGGTGACCTTCGCGGCGACGAGGATCTGCCAGACCACGAGCACGAGGCTCACGGCCAGGAGGGGCGGGAGGACCTTCTTGAAGAGGACCTCGCGGACCGGGGTGCGGTGGGTCTGGACCGCGTCGAGCGCGTCGAGGCCCGCCTCCAGGCCGGCGAGGTCGTCGTTCTTGCCCGTGGCCTTCAAAGTGGTGTCAGTGCTGGCCATGGCGGCGGATCTCCCCACGCAGGTGTTCAGTGATCTCGAGGGACAGCTCGGCGACGTCCGCGTCCTCGATGCGGCGCGGCTGCGGGATGTCCACGGTCCACTCCTTCGCGACCCGGCCGGGGCGCGAGGAGAGCAGGACCACGCGCTGGGCGAGGCGGACGGCCTCGCGCACGTTGTGGGTGACGAAGAGGACGGACAGGTTCGTCTCGGCCCAGATACGGGTGAGCTCGCCGTGCAGTACGTCCCGCGTGATGGCGTCGAGCGCCGCGAACGGCTCGTCCATCAGCAGCAGCTGGCTGTCCTGGGCGAGTGCCCGGGCCAGGGCCACGCGCTGGCGCATACCGCCCGACAGCTCGTGCACGCGCTTGCCGTACGAGCCGCCGAGGCGGACCAGCTCCAGCAGGCGCTCGGCCTCCGGCTTGCGGTCGGCCTTGGCCACCCCGCGCAGGCGCAGGGCGAGTTCGATGTTCTTGCCCGCGGTCAGCCACGGGAAGAGGGCGTGCTCCTGGAACATCAGGGCCGGACGGCCGCCGGGAGTCTCGATGGCCCCCGCGGACGGCTTGTCGAGGCCCGCGACCAGGTTCAGCAGGGTGGACTTTCCACACCCCGAGGCCCCCAGGATGGTGACGAACTCTCCGGGAGCGACATCGAGGCTGATGTCGTCCAGGACGAGCTGCGATCCGGCCGGGCCGGAGAAGGACTTCGAGACGTGCTCGATGCGGGCAGCGTGGGTCTGCTCCGCTACGGAGCCCTCGGCAGCCTTGGCAAGCGTGGTGGCCATGGTCGTCACCTCCTGGGATAGCTGGACTACGGGATTACTTGGCGCCGAGACCGGCGTCGGAGACCTCGGGCTTGCCGGCGGCCTTCAGGACCTTGTTCAGGAGCGTCAGGTCGTAGATGCCGGCCAGGTCGGGCTGCTCGATGAGCTTGGCCTTGACCGCCCACTCCGACTGCGTCTTCAGCGTCGAGGCCAGCGGGTCATCCGTGATCGCGAGGCTCGGCCACGCCGGGTCGATGACCTTCGCGTCGAGCGGCTTGCCGCCCTCCGCCTGGAGCTTGGCGTTGGCGGAGGCCTTCGCCTTGTCCTGGTTGGCGTGGATCCACTCGTTGGTCTTCACCGTGCCGCGCAGTACGGCCTCGACCACGTCCGGGTGCTCCTTGAGGAACTTCTGCGACACGATGATGTTCGTGATCACGAACTTCTTGTCGGGCCACAGGGCGGTCTCGTCGAGGAGGACGGTGCCGCCGTCGGAGACGAGCTTGGAGGCCGTGGGCTCCGGCACCCAGGCGCCGTCGATCGAGCCCTGCTTGAAGGCGTCCGGGGTGACCTTGTTGTCCGTGCGGACGACGGAGACGTCGCCCTTGCCGGACTCCGGATCGACCTTCCAGCCCTTCTCGGAGATCCAGTTGAGGAACGCGACGTCCTGCGTGTTCCCCTTCTGCGGGGTGGCGATCTTCTTGCCCTTGAGGTCGTCCAGGGTCTTGATCTTGTCCGGGTTCACGACCAGCTTCACGCCGCCCGAGGCGGAGCCGGAGATGATCCGCAGGTTGGAGCCCTTGGACTTGACGTAGCCGTTGATCGACGGGGAGGGGCCGATGAAACCGATGTCGAGAGAGCCGCCGTTGAGGGCTTCGATCTCGGACGGACCGGCGTTGAAGGACTGCGGCTTGATCTTGGTGCCGTTCAGTTCCTTCTCGATCAGGCCCTCCTGCAGGCCGACCAGCGCGGTGGCGTGCGTCAGGTTCGGGAAGTAGCCGATGCGCACCTCGGAGGCCGACAGCTTCTTGCCGTCGGTGGCCGCGACGTCGGCGGCCTTGTCGCCCTCGTCCTTCTTGGCCTCGGAGCCGTAGCCGCACGAGGCGAGCGCGCCGATCAGCAGCGGCAGGGCGGCAGCGGCGACGACGCCGCGGCGCAGGGTGGTGCGGGTGGTACGTGTGCTACGGGAGGTGGCGGTGGCAGGCACGGGAGGACTTCCTCTCGTGACGCGGTCATCTCATGACGCACGTCTTCGTCTGTGGAGCAGGGGCAGGTACAGCTCGTGGGGGGTGTGGGCGCGCATGCGGTGCGCGTACGTCATCGCGCACATCGCGCCACCCCTCCCTGGCCGCTGCCGAGGTGGCCGCTGCCTACGCGGCCGCCCTCCTTGGCGAAGGTGGAGTAGATGTCGGCGGGCATGATCTAGAAGTCCCACCCTTCCTCGTCCGCCTGAACGGTGGTCTCCGCCTTGGAGGCGAAGGACTCGCCGGCCATGCCCGCCGCCAGGGTGGTTCCGTCGGCCGGGTCGATCAGCAGGAAGGACCCGGTGCGGCGCGAGTCGGCGTACGCGTCGAGCGCGAGCGGCTCGGCGGTACGGACGACGACGCGGCCGATGTCGTTGGCCACGAGCTGCCCGGGGTTCGGGTGCTGGGACAGGTCGTCCAGGGTCAGCCGCGAGGGGATCTCCTTGACGATCGCCTTGACCGTGCGCGTCGTGTGCTTGATCAGCACCCGGGCGCCGACGGAGAGGGGCTGGTCGGCCACGTGGCAGACCGTCGCCTCGACGTCCTGCGTGGTGGCCGGGGGGTTCGCGGACGGCGCGATCAGGTCGCCGCGCGAGATGTCGATGTCGTCCGCCAGGCGCAGCGTCACCGACTGCGGGGCCCAGGCGATGTCGACGCTCTCGCCGAGCGCGTCGATGCCCGCGATCGTGCTCGTACGGCCCGAGGGCAGGACGGTCACGGCCTCGCCGACGCGCAGCACGCCGGAGGCGATCTGGCCCGCGTAGCCGCGGTAGTCGGGGTGCTCCGCGGACTGCGGGCGGATCACGTACTGCACCGGGAAACGCGCCGGGCAGGCGGTGAGGTCGTGGCTGACCGGGACGGTCTCCAGGTGCTCCAGCACCGTCGGGCCGCCGTACCAGTCCATGTTGGCCGAGGCGTCCACGACGTTGTCTCCGGCCAGCGCGGAGATCGGGATCGCGGTGATCTCCGGGACGCCCAGGTCCGAGGCGTACGCGGTGAACTCCTCGGCGATCTTCGCGAAGACCGACTCCTCGTAGCCCACCAGGTCCATCTTGTTGACGGCCAGGACCACGTGCGGGACGCGCAGCAGCGCGGCCACGGCCGCGTGCCGGCGGGTCTGCTCGATCACGCCGTTGCGGGCGTCGACGAGGACCACGGCCAGGTCGGCCGTGGAGGCGCCGGTGACCATGTTCCGGGTGTATTGCACGTGCCCGGGGGTGTCCGCGAGGATGAACCGGCGGCGCGCGGTGGCGAAGTAGCGGTACGCGACGTCGATGGTGATGCCCTGCTCCCGCTCGGCCCGCAGGCCGTCGGTGAGCAGCGCGAGGTCGGGGGCCTCCTGGCCGCGGGCCTGGGAGACCGCCTCGACGTGCTCCATCTGGTCGGTCAGGACCGACTTGGAGTCGTGCAGCAGCCGCCCGACCAGGGTGGACTTGCCGTCGTCGACGGAGCCGGCGGTCGCGAAGCGCAGCAGCGTGGTCGCCGACAGATCGGCGAACTGCTCGGTGGTGGAGGTCATTTCTAGAAGTACCCTTCGCGCTTGCGGTCTTCCATCGCGGCCTCGGACATCTTGTCGTCGGCGCGGGTGGCACCCCGCTCGGTGAGGCGGGAGACGGCGATCTCGGCGATCACGGCGTCCAGCGTGGCGGCGTCGGAGTCGACGGCGCCGGTGCAGGACATGTCACCGACGGTGCGGTAGCGGATGAGACGCGTCTCGGGCGTCTCGCCCTCCTTCGGCCCGCCCCACTCGCCGGCCGTCAGCCACATGCCGTTGCGCAGGAACACCTCGCGCTCGTGGGCGAAGTAGATCTCCGGCAGCTCGATGCCCTCGCGGGCGATGTACTGCCAGACGTCCAGCTCGGTCCAGTTGGAGAGCGGGAAGACGCGCACGTGCTCGCCGGGCGCGTGGCGGCCGTTGTAGAGCTGCCACAGCTCGGGGCGCTGGCGGCGCGGGTCCCACTGGGAGAACTCGTCGCGGAGGCTGAACACCCGCTCCTTGGCGCGGGCCTTCTCCTCGTCGCGGCGGCCGCCGCCGAAGACGGCGTCGAACTTGAGGCTCTGGATCGCCTCGGTCAGCGGGACGGTCTGCAGCGGGTTGCGGGTGCCGTCCGGACGCTCGCGCAGCTTGCCCGCGTCGATGTAGTCCTGGACGGACGCCACGTGCAGGCGCAGTCCGTGCTTCTCGACCGTGCGGTCCCGGTACTCCAGCACCTCGGGGAAGTTGTGGCCCGTGTCGACGTGCAGCAGCGTGAAGGGCACCGGCGCCGGCGCGAACGCCTTCAGCGCCAGGTGCAGCATGACGATGGAGTCCTTGCCGCCGGAGAACAGGATCACCGGCTTCTCGAACTCGCCCGCCACCTCGCGGAAGATGTGCACGGCCTCGGACTCGAGGGCGTCGAGGTGCGACAGCGCGTAGGGCGCGTCCGTCCCTTCGTGGACGTGTGCGACGGTGGCGGTCATGCCAGGCCCCTCTCGGTGAGCAGCGCGTGCAGGGCCGAAGCCGACTCCTGAACGGTCTGCGTGTGCGACTCGATACGGAGGTCCGGGGACTCCGGCGCCTCGTACGGGTCGTCGACCCCGGTCAGACCGGAGATCTCGCCCGCCGCCTGCTTGGCGTACAGGCCCTTGACGTCACGCTCGGAGCACACCTCGACCGGAGTGGCCACGTGTACTTCGAGGTAGTCCGTCGCGGCGGCCGCGTGCCGCTTGCGGACGGCCTCACGGCTGTCCGCGAACGGTGCGATCACCGGCACCAGCGCCTTGACGCCGTTGCTCGCGAGGAGCTCGGCGACGAAGCCGATCCGCTGCACGTTGGTGTGCCGGTCCTCGCGGCTGAAACCGAGGCCGGCGGAGAGGAACTCGCGGATCTCGTCACCGTCGAGGACCTCCACGCGGTGGCCCTCGGCGCGCAGCCGCTCGGCCAGCGCGTAGGCGATGGTGGTCTTGCCCGCGCTCGGCAGCCCGGTCAGCCACACGGTGGCGCCCTGGTCGCTCACGCTCATCTGCTCTGTCTCCGTAGGTTCTTCGCTCGTCGTCACTCTGGTCGTCGCGCCGGTCGTCGTGCTGCTCGTCATCAGCCGTGCAGTCCGCACTCGGTCTTGCCCCGCCCGGCCCACCGGCCGGCCCGCGCGTCCTCGCCCTCCGCCACGCGGCGGGTGCAGGGGGCGCAGCCGACGGAGGCGTAGCCGTCCATCAGCAGCGGGTTGGTGAGTACGCCGTGTTCGGCGACGTACGCGTCCACGTCGTCCTGGGTCCAGCGGGCGATCGGCGAGATCTTGACCTTCTGCCGCTTCTCGTCCCAGCCGACGACCGGGGTGTTCGCCCGGGTCGGGGACTCGTCGCGGCGCAGGCCCGTCGCCCACGCGTCGTACGCGGTCAGGCCCTCTTCCAGCGGCTTGACCTTGCGCAGCGCGCAGCACAGGTCGGGGTCGCGGTCGTGCAGCTTCGGGCCGTGCTCCGCGTCCTGCTCGGCCACCGTCTGGCGCGGGGTGAGCGTGATGACGTTGACGTCCATCACCGCCTCGACCGCGTCACGGGTGCCGATGGTCTCCTCGAAGTGGTAGCCCGTGTCGAGGAAGACCACGTCCACGCCGGGGAAGACGCGCGAGGCCAGGTGGGCGACGACCGCGTCCTCCATGGAGGAGGTCACGGCGAACTTCCCGCCGAAGGTCTCGGCCGCCCAGCGCAGGATGTCCAGCGCGGAGGCGTCCTCCAGGTCCCGGCCCGCCTGCTCGGCCAGTCCCTTGAGATCCGTGGCCTTGAGGTCCACGGTCGTGAGACTCGCGTCTTGAGTGGTGGTCATATCTCGTCCCCTCCAGCTGAATCGGACCGGACACCGCGGGCCAGCAGCCCGAGGTACTTCAGCTGGAAGGCTCGGTTGCAGGCCCTGCATTCCCACGCGCCGTGGCCCGTCTCGTGGGGAAACAGGTCCTCGTCGCCGCAGTACGGGCAGTAGAACGGTGCGGCGCGCTCGCTCACGAGAGGCTCTTCTCGTCCGCGCGGGCGACCCACGCCGCGAAGCGCTCGCCGTCCTCGCGCTGCTCCTCGTAGCTCTTGACGACCCGCTCGACGTAGTCGGGCAGGCCCGCCGAGGTGACCTTGAGGCCGCGGACCTTGCGGCCGAAGCCGGCCTCCAGGCCGAGGGCGCCGCCCAGGTGGACCTGGTAGCCCTCCACCTGGTTGCCGTCGTCGTCCAGGACCAGCTGCCCCTTGAGACCGATGTCCGCCACCTGGATACGGGCGCAGGCGTTCGGGCAGCCGTTGATGTTGATCGTGAGCGGCTCGGCGAAGTCCGGCAGGCGGCGCTCCAGTTCGTCGATCAGGGAGGCGCCGCGCGCCTTCGTCTCGACGATGGCCAGCTTGCAGAACTCGATGCCGGTGCAGGCCATCGTGCCGCGGCGGAACGGGGACGGCTTGACCCGCAGGTCCAGCGCCTCCAGCGCCCCGACCACCGAGTCGACCCGGTCGGCCTCGATGTCGAGCACGATCATCTTCTGCTCGGCGGTGGTGCGCAGGCGGCCGGAACCGTGCTGCTCGGCGATGTCCGCGATCTTGGTCAGGGTGGCGCCGTCCACGCGGCCCACGCGGGGCGCGAAGCCGACGTAGAACTTGCCGTCCTGCTGCTGGTGGACGCCCACGTGGTCGCGCCACTGGCCGGTCGGCTGGTCGGGAGCGGGTCCGTCGGTCAGCTTGCGCTGCAGGTACTCGTCCTCCAGGACCTGGCGGAACTTGGCCGGGCCCCAGTCGGCGACGAGGAACTTCAGGCGGGCGCGGGTGCGCAGCCGGCGGTAGCCGTAGTCGCGGAAGATCGAGATGACGCCCTCGTAGACGTCCGGGACCTCGTCGAGCGAGACCCAGGTGCCCAGGCGCACGCCCAGCTTGGGGTTGGTGGACAGGCCGCCGCCGACCCAGACGTCGAAGCCCGGACCGTGCTCGGGGTGGTTCACGCCGACGAAGGCGATGTCGTTGATCTCGTGCGCCACATCGAGCAGCGGCGAGCCGGAGATCGCGGACTTGAACTTGCGGGGCAGGTTGGAGAAGTCCTTGTTGCCCACGATGCGGCGGTAGATCTCGTCGATGGCGGGGGTGCCGTCGATGAGCTCGTCCCGGGCGATGCCGGCGACGGGCGAACCGAGGATGACGCGGGGCGTGTCACCGCAGGCCTCGGTGGTGGAGAGGCCGACGGCCTCCAGCCGGCGCCAGATCTCCGGGACGTCCTCGATCCGGATCCAGTGGTACTGCACGTTCTGACGGTCGGTGAGGTCGGCGGTGCCGCGCGCGAATTCCTGGGAGATCTCGCCGATGACGCGAAGCTGCTCGGTGGTCAGCCGGCCGCCGTCGATGCGGACGCGCAGCATGAAGAACTCGTCGTCCAGCTCCTCCGGCTCCAGGATCGCGGTCTTGCCGCCGTCGATCCCGGGCTTGCGCTGGGTGTAGAGGCCCCACCAGCGCATGCGGCCGCGCAGGTCGTTGGGGTCGATCGAGTCGAAGCCGCGCTTGGAGTAGATCGTCTCAATGCGTGTCCGCACGTTGAGACCGTCGTCGTCCTTCTTGAACTGCTCGTTGCCGTTGAGGGGCGTGTGGTGTCCGACGGCCCACTGGCCCTCACCGCGGTGACGGCCGGTCTTGCGGCGCGCGGCGGCTGCGGGTGCGGCTGCAGGCGTTTCGGGGGTGGCGGCCATGGCGGTACGTCCTTCTTCGGCGGCTCAAGGCAAGGGCAGGGGGAGGCAAAGCGGCGGCGGGTGCCCCTGTCAGGTCTGCGACTCTGAGCGGGTGTGGCTGATTCCCGCTCCGTTGCCGGGGTTGCCGGCGGGCAGGGCGGGACATCGGCCTCAGGGGACTAGCGGGTGATCGGCGCGTCCGCGGCGGCGGGGACGGCGACGATGTGCGGCGTGGCTGGTTCCGTCAGCGCGCCGGACAGATGGCGCTGGACATGCGGCCGAGGTCGACGTGCCGCCGACTCACCAAGGCAATTCCAGCTCCATTCATGACGGAAGCGTGTCATGTGCCTCTTGGAGGAGTCCACTACTGTCCATGATTCGGACGAACTCGTCCCGGATCGTGGGATGGCGTGACGGGGGTCACCCTGTCCGCCGGTTCCGGGCGCCCCGTGGCGGCGCCCTGCCGGCCGGAGCCGAAGCCGGCTCCGCCGGACCTGGGGCTCCGGCCCCAGACCCCGCGCCTCAAACGCCGGCGGGGCTGAAATGCGGCCCCGGAGGGGATCAGGCTCCCGGCCAGGGGCCCGGGGTCGGGGACTCTTCCTTCGGTTCCGTTTCCGTCTTGAAGAGCGTGAAGCCGCGCTTCAGGTAGTTGTCCATCGCCGTCGGGCCGTCCTGGCTGCAGGTGTGGAGCCAGACGCGGCGGGTCGGCTCGCGGTCCGGCCAGCGCGCCGCGAGGTCCCACGCCCGGGCGATCCCCACCGACAGCAGGTGCCCGCCGATGCGGCGGCCGCGGAAGTCCGGGAGGAGGCCGAAGTACATGATCTCCACCACACCGTCGTCCTGCGGGTCGAACTCCACGTACCCCGCCGGAGTGCCGCGGTCGTACGCCACCCACGTCTCCACCCCCGGCCGGCCCAGCTGCTCCACCCACTGCGCCCGGGTCAGCGACAGCCGGTCCGTCCAGTGGATGTCGCCGCCCACCGAGGCGTAGAGGAAGCGGCTGAACTCCGGGGACGGGACCTCCGCCCGCGAGATCGTGATCTCAGGGCCCGGTACGGCCGCCGGGACGAGGTCCGACGGGGAGGTCATTTCCAGGGACCAGGTGGTGAGGGTGATGGTGCTCATGCCCTTCAGGGAATCACGCCGGGCCCCCGCCGCCCCAGGCGGGCCCTGATCACCGCGGGGGCGGTGGAGTGGGGGAGCAGCGCGGCCGGGTCCTCCGGGCGGATGAGCTCCACCTCCACGTCCTCCGCGAAGCGGTACGGCCGGTGGGTCAGCACACCCGCGAGGTGACGGCGTACGCGGGACAGCTCCGCGCGGACCGTCACCGTGCGGGTCGGGTCCCCGAACAGCTCCGCGGACAGTTCGGCCGCCGAGCGCCCCCGCGGGCTGTCCGCCAGCAGGAACAGCAGCTCCGCGTGGCGCGGGCTCAGCTCCTGCGACCAGCTCCCGCAGGACCCGTACACCGTCGCAAACCAGGATCCCGCCCGGCTGAGGTCCAGGACGATCCGGGTCGCCGCCGTGCTCGTGCGCTCCTGCGCGATCCGCAGCAGCCAGCCGCCGGGCAGCGGCTCCACCACGCAGTCGCCGAGCCGCGGCACCCACGCCCGGCCGGGCCCGAAGGCCTTCGGCAGCGGGATCCGGTCCGTGGGCGCCAGCCCCGTCACCGCCGCCGTCCAGCCGTCCGGGTCCACGGCCAGCGCCCGTCCCGGCAGCCGGGCCAGCAGCGGGGACGCCACCGTCCGCAGCCGCTCCAGCGACTCCAGGTGCCGGATCCGCAGCTCCCGCTCGGCGAGCCGGGCCACCGAGCTCACCCACGCCAGCGTCGCCGGGTGCATGGTGGCCAGCGGCCCGCTGACGTCGACCACGCCCAGCACTCGCCCGTTCCGCGGGTCCCGTACGGGCGCCCCGGCGCAGGTCCAGTCGTGGTGGCTGGAGACGAAGTGCTCCGCCGAGAACACCTGCACCGGCCGCCGGGCCACCAGCGCCGTGCCCACCCCGTTGGTGCCGACCACGGCCTCGTCCCAGTCGGCCCCCACCGCGAAGCCGAGCCGGTCGGCCTTGCGCAGGATCGAGGAGTGGCCCTCCCGCCACAGCAGCCGCCCGTCCGCGTCCGCGACGACCATGATGTGCAGGGCCTCGTCCAGCGCGGGCAGCAGCCCCTCCCGCAGCACGGGGAGGATCTCCCGCAGCGGCGACCCGTGCCGCCGCTCCTCCGTCTCGGCGGCCGACAGCATCCGCGAGCGCGCGTCCCGGTCCGGGTGCACCCCGCCGGCCAGCATCCGCCGCCAGGACTCGGCGATCTCCGGCCTCGGCGCGGCCGGCGGACGGTCCCCGGCCAGCGCGGCCGTCCGTACCCCCTTGAGCAGACGCGCCGCCGCCCGCGCGTCCATGGCCGAGATGCGTGCCGCATCGACCGTGCTGCCTGTGGTGTCGGCCACCGGAACCTCCCCGTGCGAACAGGACGTACGACGCGAGCCGCCCGGGCGGTCCGCGGGTTCCGCTTCCCCCGGCGCCCCGGCGGGCGGCTGCCGACTCAAAGGTTGCAACGGTATGCAACTCTCGCCAAGTCCCGGTCGCCCGACCGAAACTGTCCGGACGCCGCCGAGCGGCGTGACAGCTCCTCCTCGGGGCTTCGGATCAGAGGTGGTGCCGAGTCGGCGCGGCGCCACCTCTGGACCGGTCGACGGGCCCGGATCACGGCTCGGAGCGGTTTGGGGACTGCAGGGGAGCCCGACGGGGGCTCCTCCCCGGTCCGCGATCCGCGCCCGTCAGCCCGCGATCCGCGCCTGTCAGCCCGCGATCCGCGCCCGTTCCACCACCGCGCCGAGATCGAGGCTGTGCGGCAGCGTGCCGAAGGCCGCGCCCCAGTCGCCGCCCAGCCGGGAGGCGCAGAACGCGTCCGCGACCTCCGGCGGAGCCCAGCGCACCAGCAGCGATCCCTGCAGCACCAGCGCCATGCGCTCCACCACGCGGCGGGCCCGCGCCTCGATGCCCTCCAGATCGGCGAGCTCCGTCAGCAGGTCCTTGATGGCCGAATCCAGCCGGTGGTCGGCGCCCCGCGCCAGGCCGACCTCCTGGAGGAAGGCGTTGAGCGCCTGGGGCTCGCGCTGCAGGGCACGGAGTACGTCCAGCGCCTGTACGTTGCCCGAGCCTTCCCAGATGGAGTTCAGCGGGGATTCGCGCAGCAGTCTCGGCAGCCCGGACTCCTCGACGTAGCCGTTGCCCCCCAGACATTCCAGGGCCTCCGCGACCATCGGCGTACAGCGCTTGGTCACCCAGTATTTGGCCGCGGGAACGGCGAGGCGCAGGAAGGCCTTCTCCTGCTCCGTTCCGGAGTCGTAGGCGGCCGCCAGGCGCAGGGTCAAGGTGGTGGCGGCCTCCGACTCCAGGGCGAGGTCGGCGAGCACGTTGCGCATCAGCGGCTGGTCGATGAGCGGTGCTCCGAAAGCGGAGCGGTGCTCCGCGTGGTGCACGGCCTGCGTCAGCGCCTGCCGCATCAGCGAGGCCGAGCCGATGACGCAGTCCAGCCGGGTCGCCGCGACCATCTCGATGATGGTCCGCACCCCCCGGCCCTCCTCGCCCACCCGCCGCGCCCAGGTCCCGTCGAACTCCACCTCGCTCGACGCGTTCGACTTGTTGCCCAGCTTGTCCTTCAGCCGCTGGATCGCGAAGACGTTGCGCGTGCCGTCCGGCAGCACCCGCGGCACCAGGAAGCAGGTCAGTCCGCCCGGCGCCTGCGCCAGCACCAGGAATCCGTCGCACATCGGCGCCGAGCAGAACCACTTGTGCCCGGTCAGCAGGTACTCGCCGGACGCGTCCAACGGCACCGCCGCCGTCGTGTTCGCCCGTACGTCGCTGCCGCCCTGCTTCTCCGTCATCCCCATGCCGAAGAGCACGCCGGCCTTCTGCGCGGCCGGCCGCAGCCCCTGCTCGTACACGTGCGAGGTCAGCCGCGGCTCCCATTCGGCGGCGAGCGACGGATCGGCCCGCAGCGCCGGTACGGCGGCGTGCGTCATCGAGACCGGGCAGCCGTGCCCCGCCTCGGCCTGCGACCACAGGAAGAACCCGGCGGCGCGGCGCAGATGCCCGGCCGGACGCCCCCAGGCGTCGGTGAGCCCGGAGGTCACGGCGTGCCCGAGCAGCCGGTGCCAGGCCGGGTGGAACTCCACCTCGTCGATCCGGTTCCCGTACCGGTCGTGCGTCCGCAGTTTCGGCGGGTTCTCGTTCGCCTGCACGCCCCATTCCCGGGCCTGCGCGGAACCGGCCGCGCGCCCGAGGTCGGTGAGCTCCTCCCGTACCTCGCCGAGGAGTTCGGGTTCCGCGGATGCGAGGTGACGCTCGACGCCCTCGGTGAGGGCCCGATCGCCGCCGTAGACGTCGTAGCCCACCAGGGGCGGGGCCTGGTTGCTGACTGTGTGGGTGGTGGCTGCCATGCGGATACCGTAAGGACGTGCAGCCAGCAAAAGAAACACCCGAGCGGATCCCGGGACCCCCAGGACGGCTCCACCGGGCCCGCGCCCTCTACCGCAACGTCTCGAAGCGGAAGATGGGCTGGCTGCTACTGAAGGACACCGTCAACTCGTGCATCGAGTACCGCATCCTCGGCCTGGCGGCCGAGGCGGCGTTCTTCACGCTGCTCTCCCTGCCCCCGCTCTTCCTCGGCCTGCTGGGCCTGCTCGGCTACGTGGACGGCTGGACGGGCAAGACGACCGTGGCCAGCATCGAGGAGAACATCCTGGGGGCGGTCGGCACGGTGCTGTCCGACCGGGGCGTCAACGACATCGCCAAACCGATGCTCGACGACGTGACGGGGCGCGGCCGCCCCGACCTGATCTCGCTCGGCTTCGCCTTCGCCCTGTGGTCGGGCTCGCGCGCCGTCAACGTCTTCATCGACACCATCACCGTGATGTACGGGCTCGACGGGCAGCGCGGCATCGTCAAGACCCGGCTGCTGGCCTTCGTGCTCTACATCATCGCGCTGGTGATCGGCGCGGTCGTGCTGCCGCTGATGGTGGTGGGGCCGGACGCCGTGATCGAGCTGGTCCCCTGGGGCACCAGCGTGATCGCGGTGCTGTACTGGCCGACCGTCACCCTGCTGTCCATCGTCTTCCTGACGACGCTCTACCACGTGTCCGTACCGGTGCGTTCGCCGTGGATCGAGGACGTGCCGGGGGCGCTGGTGGCCCTCGCCATGTGGGTGCTGGGCTCGTTCCTGCTGCGCATCTACCTCACCAATACCGTGGAGGGGCCGACGATCTACGGATCGCTGGCGGCGCCCGTGGCGGTGCTGCTGTGGATCGGCATCTCGGCCTTCGCGGTGCTGGTCGGCGCGGCCGTCAACGCCGCCATCGACCGGGTCTGGCCGTCCGTGGCCACGGCGGCGGCGCGCGAGGCGAACGAGCGGGCCCGGGAGCTGGAGGCCGCCCAGCTCATCGCGCGGGCCGCAGCCTGGCGGGCCCTGGCCGAGGGCGAGTCGGAGGACGACGAGGACGGCGGGATGCCGTCGGAGTTCCCGGAACGGTGGTCGAAGTTCCTGCCGCCCGAGGACTACTCGTCGCGGCTGCGCAAACACTGACCGGACACGCCGGCCGGTCCCGGGCCCCGGGGACCGGCCGGCGACGTCGTGGCGGGGGAGGGCCGTGGATCTTCGCCCTACGCTGGAGGGATGTACGAGGAAGCGCCTTCGGCGGCCGTACCCGGGGCCGTGCTGTGGCGGGCGCAGGGCAACGGCCGGATGGTGCTGCCGGACGGGTGCATGGACCTGCTGTGGGCCGACGGGCGGCTGCTGGTGGCCGGGCCCGACACCGGGCCGCATCCCGCCGGAGAGGTCCCGGGCGGCGCCTTCTCCGGGATCCGGCTGGCGCCCGGCACCGCACCCGCGCTGCTCGGCGTACCGGCCCACGCCCTGCGGGACCGGCGCGTGGAGCTCGCCGAGCTGTGGCCCGCGCGGGAGGTACGGCGCCTCGCGGGACGCGTGGCGGCGTACGGGGACCCGCGCGCCGGACTGGAGGCGCTGGCCGCACGCCGTGCGGCCGAGGCGGGGCCGCCCGACCCGCTGGCCGCCGAGGTCACTGCGCGGCTCCGGGCGGGGCAGACGGTGGCCGGGATCGCCGCCGCGGTCGGCCTCGGGGAGCGCCGGCTGCGCCGCCGCTCCCTGGACGCCTTCGGGTACGGGCCCCGCACGCTCGGCCGGATCCTGCGGCTGCGCCGCGCCCTGGCCCTGGCCGGGGCGGGCATGCCGTACGCCGAGGTGGCCCACACCGCCGGGTACGCCGATCAGGCGCACCTCGCCCGCGAGGTGCGCGCGCTGGCCGGGACCACGCTGACCGCCTACGCGGCGGGCTCCGCCGGGGCGAAGAGGGACACGCCGCAGCCGTCCGGGTCGAGCACGACGGCGTAGCGCTGCCCCCAGAAGGCGTCCCAGGGCAACAGGTGGCCCTGGTACCCCGCCTCGGTCAGTTCCGCGTACAGGGAGTCCACCTCGGCGGGGGAGTCGCACAGGAAGGCCAGGTCCCGGCGGCCGTCGCCGGTGGGGCGGGTCCAGGACGGGTCGAAGGAGCGGACGGTCTCCTCGGTGTCCCACCCGATCCGCAGCCCGCCGGGAAGCGCGGCCTCCACGTGCGGCAGGCCGTCGGCGTCGGCCGGGACGTCCAGCCCGAGGCGGCGGTAGAAGGCGAGCGAGGCGGCCATGTCGGAGACGACCAGGCCGATCATGTCGAGTCGTGGAGTCATGACAGCAGGCTAGGCAGCCCCCGCGCCGCCCGTCTTGAACGAAACGGACACCCCTGCGGCCGCAGGCCCGTCGGGCGGTCCGCCCGCACGTCCGTCGGTCCGGAGGGCCGGCCTCAGCCCTGGCGGCGGGCCGCCACCCTCGCGCACGCCAGTGCCAGCGGCAGCTCCGCGCCCGCCGCCAGCAGCAGCGCCATGCCCTGCCCGCCGGTCCCGGCCGAGGTCGTGACGTCGAACCAGGCGTCCGTCACCAGCAGTGCGGCCGTCGCCGCCGCGACCGGCGCCACCCGGGGGTCGCCCCTGCGCAGCAGCATCCCGGCCCGTGAACGCCCGGCGACACCGCGAAAAAAGAAGTGGCCCCGGCGGGCGGGATCTTGTTACGGTGGATCCGTTCCCGCCGCCCGGTGGAGGACCTCGGCAACGTGCATGACCCGGAGGTGAGTTCATTGATGACTGTCGTTGCGCAGGGCGCTGCCCGCACTCAGAAGACCATCAATGTCACTTCTGTGGTCTCCGGCTGACCTCACACCTCTTCGCGCGCCGCCATCGAGCGAGCGCACGCGGCCGGGGCCACCCTGTGAAGGGTTCCCCTTGTCTCTCTCGTCCTTCTCCACTTCTTCTCTCTCCACCTCTTCGCCCTCCGCTTCTGCGCAGTCCTCGCTCGCGGACGCCCTCACCCCCTTCGGCTGGGACGACGCGTGGGCGGCCGAGTTCACCCCCTACGCCGAACAGGGCCTCGTGGCCGGACGGGTCGTACGGGTCGACCGCGGTCAGTGCGACGTCATGACCGCGGAGGGCATCGTCCGCGCCGACACCGCCTTCGTCACCCCGCACGACCCGATGCGGGTCATCTGCACCGGTGACTGGGCCGCCGTCGAGGCGGCGGGCCACCCGCGCTACGTGAAGGCGTACCTGCCGCGCCGGACCGCCTTCGTACGCTCCACCTCCTCGCAGCGGTCCGAGGGGCAGATCCTCGCCGCCAACGTCGACCACGCGATCATCGCCGTCTCCCTCGCCGTCGAACTGGACCTGGGGCGCATCGAGCGCTTCCTGGCCCTGGCCTGGGAGAGCGCCGAGTAGTACACACCAGCCCTCACCTGCACAGATGCCGTTTGGAGCGGCCGGATCTGTGAGGTAGGAGGGCATTATGGCGAAGAAGACGGCAGAGGAGTTCCGGGACGGTTCTCCCGAGGAACTGGCGGGGAAGACCCCGGAGGAACTGGTCGACCTCTACCTGCGCCGCAGCAAGAAGAGGGAGACGGTCGAGACCCTCAAGCAGCACGCGCGCGACCTGCGCCATGAGATGCACAGGCAGGGGCTCACCGTCCGCAAGGTCTGGCTGGAACAGCGAAGCGCTTCCAAGCAGCACGTGCGGCGCGAGAAGCTCGAAGGCGCGATGGCCGCCGTCATGGACGGCGAGATCAAGACGCTCGCCGTCTGGAAGACGGACCGCTTCGACCGACGGGGCATGGCTGCCATAGGAACGGCCCTGGACGAGTTCGACCGCCGGCAGGCTCGGCTCTTCGTACTCCAGGAACGCCTGGACTCCAGCCAGCCGGGCACCCGCATCGTCTTCGCGATCCTGGCCGAACGCGCTCGCGAGGAGATCAAGGACCTCACCCTCCGGGTGACGACCGGAAAGAACGCGGCACGCACCGCCGGCCGGTGGCCGGGCGGTCGCACCCCGTACGGCGTCCGCTCCCCCAGGGGATCGGGACACATCGAACCGGACCCCGCCGAGTACCCGCACGCCCGTCGCATCGCGGACGAGCTGCTGGCCGGGAAGTCCGCGATGCGCGTGGCCCACGACCTGGAACGGGACGGCATCCGGACGCGCGACGGTGCCCGATGGGACGCCCGCGCGATCACGCGCATGGTGCGCTCGACGGCATGGTCTGGCCTGCTGCCGACCAAGGAGAGGCGGTTCGACGAGCACGGCCAGCCCCTCGACGTCTGGGTGCCCTCGGCCGAGCCCGTGCGGGACGCCGAAGGCAACCCGGTGGTGATCGGGACCGGTGTCGTCAGCCCGGGGGAGCGGCTCCGGATCCTTGTGCTGATCGAAGCGCGCGTCACCAAGATGGGTGGGGGATCACGCGGGAAACGCCCGCACACCACCTTTCTCGGAGGCATCTTCTCCTGCCCGTACTGCGGGAAGGGCATGACCGGCAGTGGCAGCGGCAGCGCCCGCAGCCTCATGTACCGGTGCCGCACCCGATCGGCGTACGGCAAGGACGCCTGCCCCGGTGTGGTGGTCCGCGCGCCGCGTATGGACGCGGCGGTCGAGGCGATGTGGCTTAGCCACGTCTCGGCTCTCGAACACGGATCCCCGGGCCTCGACGCTATCGTCCGACGTTGGGCGGTCTTCCACGACGTGGAGAAGGAACAGCGCCGCAAGGAGGTCATGGCCGGCCTCGACGCGGCGAGGACACGCCGCGACAAACTGGAACACGACTTCTACGTGGAAGGCACGCTGTCCGAAGACCGGTTCAAGACGTTGGCAGCCGAGCAGTCGGCGGTGATCGAGTCGCTCGACCTCGAAGCGGCCGAGCTCGCACGGGAAGCCGACCTCTCTGTCTTCTTCGCGGACGGCGAGGCCCTAGCGGACGCGTGGGCGGAGTCGACGCTCGCGGACCGGCGGATGCTCCTGGGCTGCGTCCTGAAGTCGTTGACGATCGTTCCCGCACGGTTCCCTGGGGACCGCACCCCGATTCTCGGCCGGGTCGTTCCCGAGTGGGTCGCCTGACGTATTTCGCGATGCTGTGATCCCGGAACAGGGAAAAGTCCTCGACACAGTCCCCATCGTTCGGGTGGACGAGATCTTTACCGCCGCCCCCCAAGCCGCGCTCACGGCCTGACACTCCAGCAGGTTGTCCTACGATCGGCCTCGGCCGCCTTTCGGTGGCCGGGCCCTCGTCGTCTCGGAAGGAACGCGCATTGACCACGCACACCCTCACCATCAACGGCGAGAAGGTGACCATCACCCAGGAGAGTGTCCTTCTGGTCGCCGCCGACGCTCGCCCGAACGTTCGTCCCCGACGCCACGGCGTCCTCATCGGCTCCGTGCTCTGGGCGCCGAAGGACCTGCTGCGGACCGTCATCGGCAACGACGACCTCGGGAACGTCGACTCCCCGCGCGCCATGAAGGCGTTCGACAACCTCGGCTTCCAGACGTTCACCGAGACTGTCTATACCGCAGACGGACTTCCCTTCGTCCACCCCGAAAACCAGCTCCGCACAAAGGAGGGCGTGCGACCGTGACTAGCCCAACCACCACGTCCGTCTACGCCTCCCTGGTCGCCGCGATCGAGGAGAAGAACGGAGTCCTCCAGGTCGACGTCCGCCGACTGCGGGACATTCTCGGAGCCGGCCGCACCGGCAGCACGGTCGCCCGCACCATCGAGACCGAACTCGCCCGCGCGGGCATCCTGCACTTCCCGCCGACCATCCCCACCAGCCAGGACCGGCGCGTCGTCCTGTGCACCAACCCGATGGTGAAGATGGTGATCGAGAACCTCCGCGCTGCTGACGTCGAAGAACCGACAGACGCGCACATCACGAAGGCGCAGGTAACGCTCGAACTCATCGCAGCCGCGTTCAGCCCCGGCCAGAAGACCGAGGAGGTGTGATGACCGACCCGAACACCGACACCTGCCCCATCCCCGTGGATGCGAACCGCACCTGCGGCGCCACCCTCCGCTGGGAGGTCACCCCCGAGCGCGACGTCGAGCCCTACGTCGCCTGCGGCCAGCACATCACCGCACCCATCACGCGCTCGGGTGAACTTGTGCCGTTCACCGCCCGGCCAATCTGAGCACCGCAGCTGGCTGTTGCAGCGGACGCGACCAACGGGCTGCCCAACGGCCGCTCCGCCATGCTCGCGGCCTGAACCTGGCCACATCGAGCCTGGAGCCGGCCTGTCCCTGCCGACCGGCGACGGGCTCGTCTCCGCAGGCACCCCTTGGACCAAACGACCAGGAGGAACCAGTGCCGTACCCGCAACCGCTCACCCCCGAGGAGAGACTCGCCGACGCGAAGAGGCTGTTGAGCCTCCCTCGTATCGTCGTGATCTGCGGCTCCACCCGCTTCATAACCGAGATGACCGAGGCCGATCTGCGGGAGACCAAAGCCGGAAAGATTGTCGTCAAACCGGGTTTCGACATGAAGTCGCCGCACGAACTCTGGTCCGATCCCGTCGAGGCCGAGGCGCTGAAGGTTCGACTCGACGATCTGCACCGGGCGAAGATCCGGCTCGCTGATGAGGCGCTCGTAGTCGGCGACTACATCGGAGACAGCACCCGAGCCGAAATCGCCTACACCCGTTCACGCACCCCGAAGTCGACCCTGACGCCTAATGGGAGCTACGGAACCGGGGAATGCTCGGTTCCGTAGCCGCCAGCTGGTGAGCACTTTCGACGCCGGAGCCTTCGAGCTCTGAGGTCAGACCGTGCCCTTGCTGGTCGGCCGGGAGGCCAGACCGCTGATGGGGTGGCGTGCCCGCCCCACGGGGCGTGAGCACTGGATCCATTAGGCCGCGTGCCGTGCCTTCCGCAGGCTGCACCGCTGGGTGAAGTACGTGACCGGGGAGGGTCTGTTGCTGCTGATCGGTGATGACTGGGCCGAGGACCACCATGATGTCGAGGTCCAGGACGAGACCGGCCGGAAACTGGCCGCCGCGAACCTGCCCGAAGGAGTGGCGGGCATCGCGAAACTGCACGAACTCGTCGCCCGCCACGGCGGTGAGGACCTGGACCCGGCCGGCGTCGTGGTCGCAATCGAGACCGACCGCGGCTCTTGGGTGCAGGCCCTGATCGCCTCCGGCTACCAGGTGTTCGCGGTCAACCCCCGGCAGGTCAACCGCTTCAAGGAACGGTATGGCTCCTCCGGAGCCAAGAGCGACAAGGGCGACGCGCACGCGCTCGCCGACATGGTCCGCATCGACCGGGCCCAGCTGCGGCCGGTGGCCGGCGACAGCGAGGCGGCCCAGGCCGTCAAGGTCGTCGCCCGCGCCCACCAGACCCTCATCTGGGAACGCACCCGCACCTTCCAGCGGCTGCGCACCACACTGCGCGAGTACTTCCCCGCCGCCCTGAACGCCTACTCGGACCTGACCCTGACCAGCACCGACGCGCTGGAACTGCTGATCAAGGCACCCACCCCGGCCACGGCGGCGAAGCTGACCCGCACCCAGATCACCGCCGTCCTGACCCGCCACCGCCGCCACAACCGGGACGCGAAAGCGGCCACCGTCCAGAGCGCGCTGCGTGAGCGGCAGCTCGGCCTGCCCGAGCCGGTCACCGCCGCCTACGCGGCCGCCGCCACCGCTCACGCCCGTCTGATCATCGCGTTGAACGAGCAGATCGCCGTGATGGAAGAGCAGGTGAGGGCACATTTTCTGGCGCACCCGGACGCTGAGATCTACCTCTCGATGCCCGGCATCGGTGAGATCGTCGGCGCCCGGGTGCTCGCCGAGTTCGGAGACGACCCCACCCGATACACGTCCGCGAAGGCCCGCAAGAACTACGCCGGCACGAGCCCCATCACCAGGGCCTCCGGCAAGAGCCACACCGTCCAGGCCCGCTACGTCCGCAACAACCGGCTCGCCGACGCGCTTCAGACCCAGGCGTTCTCCGCTCTGCGGTCCTCACCCGGCGCCCGCGGCTACTACGACAAGCAACGCGCCCGTGAGGCCGGCTACAACCCCGCCCTCCGCCAGCTCGGGAACCGGCTCGTCGGCATCCTCCACGGCTGCCTCAAAACCCGCACCCGCTACGACGAAGCGACCGCTTGGTCCCACCACACCCACCCCCATGCCGCTTGACACCAAACGACATGGGGTGTCTGACCTGCCCGCTGCCACCTCGTCAACCAGGGCCGACATCCTGCCGCCTGACCGTCTCGCGGTGGCTTCGGCCGCCGCCCACCCCACACCCTCCGCAGGCATCCCCTGGAATTGATCATCTAGTGCGGGGCCCTCAGGCTTCGATCAGCCCCACAGCTCCGGGTCCTCGTCCGGGTCGTGTCCCTCGAACGCGTCGAAGTCGCCTGGCTCGATGAGGTCTCCGGCCGCGTTGACGTACGGCCTGGAGGAAGGCGACGGCCGTTCCTTGGGGTGCAGGCTTTCCCGCAGAGCTTGCCGCCGGCGTTCCCGCAGCGCTTCGAACCGCGCCCGCAACTCCGCCTTCTCGTCGTCCGGAACGCGCCTCAGGGGCGCCTCATCCTCAGCCATGTGCCGGACCCTATCGGTGGGATCTGAGCCCCGTCCTCCACTATCCGGGCATGGCCACGTCGCAGGAACTGGGCCAGAAGCGGAGCAGATGCAACACCGGCGCGTTAGGCGAAATCCCCAGGCGACTTGCCCAGCCTCCACGTGGACGGTTTGTGGGACCGCATGGTCTCCTGTGCCGCAGCGTCGGAGCGCTCTTCCCGCTCAGCTCTGCGTGCCGCACGACGCTCCTTTGCACGTTCCGCCTGCCGCTTCGTCGTACGACGGCTCGCCGAGGGGACGGCACCACCGCCCCGGGCGAGGAGCCGGCACCGCAGATGGAAGAGCGCGTTGGTGTTACCGCCGCGCTCGGTGCTCTCACCCTCACGGATAGGGCCGTGACAGGCCGGGCAGACCGGACCACCCGTCGAGGTGCGGCGCTGCTTCTCCTCAGGGAAGGCGCTGGGGGCAACGCCTCTCAGTACCTCCGGGGTGCGTCCCATGCACTCTCCCTCGAACTCGCCGACGGATCCCACAGATGCCCGACTGCCCGGATTAATCCACCGGGGTGCAGGCCCATAGGCACCCTAGGACGCGGGATGCAACGAATCAACGGATCGTTCCAGTTGTGAAGTTGGGCCCACGCGACATGATCTTGGGCTGTGGACGCCACCATCCGCGCCGCACTCATCCCGACCCCTGGTGCTGTCGTCACTGCCCCTACCGCTGGCCGCCATCAGGCGCGTGGCGGCCACTGGGGGAGGCAGCACGCAGTCAACGCCCGCGCGAGAGCGTCGCTCATCTGTGGTGCCGGCCGATCTACTCGGCGGCGAGGTCGGCAGAACTCGTGAAAGCGCGATGGCGATGGCCACGGTGCGGATGGACTCGGTGAACCGGCCACGTAGGGGTCGGGTGGCCCGCCGGGACACCGTCGAGCTGTGGTCAGCCCGCCGGTGCTACCCCGGTAGTACGGCTTCGTTGACGGCGCGGCTGACGCGATCACGGAGCGCGTCAGCGGGGACGTATGAGAGTGCCTCAGCCAGCGAATCGAATGCCGAGGCGAACTGGCTCTCTTGCTGGCGCAGGTGGGCGTTAAGGAAGGAAGCCACAGCACCCGTGGCGCCGCAGCGGGCCCGCCGCGCGTACAGCACTGAGAGGGAGAAGGCCCAGCAGGCATGCAGGAAGCCGTATACCGGACGAGGGGTTCCTCGCCAGGGAGAGAAGAAGGTGACGTCGGCGGGGAGGCTGACGTCGTGCGCGGTCAGGGCGTCGTTGAGCCAGTTGTGGGCGGCCTCGTGGATCAGGTCGCGGGCCAGGATCTCGGGGTGGGTGGTGTAGTCGGTGAAGACGGTGCCCGGGAGGCGGGTGAGGGCCCAGCTGTGGAGGGTCTCGTCGAGTCGGCGACGGGTGAGCAGGCAGATGACGGGGGCGTGCCGGGTGAGCAGGGTGCCGAAGCCGTGCTCGGTCGCGGAGGCGAGGGCGGCACGAACGAGGTCATGGGCCTCGGGTGGGGCAGGGTTGGTGTCGGGGCCTACCAGGTAGTACGCGGTTTCGGAGATCTCCGAGCGGAGCAGGTCCGCGGGGCGCGGGCTGAGCACGATGTGCGGGCCGGCCGACAGGTGGGTGAGGTCTCGCACCGTCGTACGGCGGTGCCAGGCGAGGCGGTCCGCGTCCCGGGCGCGCGCCGCGTGTTCGGCGCCTTCGAGCAGGTGGTGGGCGAAGGCGTAGTCGAGCGCGGACGAGCCGAGGCGGTTGCCGAGTACGGAGGCGATACGGCTGGTCCGTTGGCGCTGGTGGTCGGCGATGCCACCGAGGGCGACCAGGGCTTCCGGGGAGAGAGCGCTCATCTGGGGCTCCGGGAGTGGGACGGGGCCGGACCGGGACGGGCCCGGCCCCGTGGCGGGTCAGGACTCGGTGGTGGGCTCAGCGGCGTCAGGCTGCACCGTGGTGGCCAGCCAGGTCTCGGTGGCCGCGTTGGAGGTGTGCGCGGTGGTGCGCACGGGGTCGCTGTCACGTAGGGACGCGACTGCCTCCAGGAACTCGTCGAACGTCTTGTCGTCTGCCACTGCTCGCTCTCTCTCCTCGGGTCGGGGCGGTGGGTCGGGGCGAAGGGCTGGTGCGGGCGGGCCACGGGGGCCGGTCACGGATGCATGGCTCCTTACTCGGAGACGAAGAGCGTCAGGAACTTACGAACGCGGCCGGCGCGGACCGGTTCGGTGCCGTGGACGAGCTGGCTGCCGAAGACCACGAGAGTGCCGGGAGAGGGGGCGACGCTCCATCGCGTGCGCGGCATGCTACGAAACCAGGGAGAGGACATGTCCGTTCCGTCGTGCGCGAAGCGCATCCCCGGGGCGTAACCCGACCCGGTCGGCGCCTCGTCGGCGGTCCAGGCGGCGTCGCTGCCCGTGGTCTCCACGTAGAACGCCCCGCCTGTGTCCTGGGTGTCCGTGAGCGTGACCGTCGCGGCGGCGATCTGGCGGGGACGGGCGAGGGGATCGGGGGCGATGCCGTCCGCATGCGGGGTGATGTACTGGCCGGCGCCGTACTCGAGGTAGATCCACGGCCGGTGGCCGGTGACCGACGGCAGGGTGCGCGTGATGGCGGCCATGTGGAGCTTGAGGGCCTGGTCGAGGAGGGCGGTCGCCTCGTACGGGATGTCGGTCATCTCGATCCGACCGACTGGCTCGTAGACGTCCTGCGCCTCGGCGGGGGAGTGACCGGGGATCTCGTGGATGGTCGTATGGCGACCCGCGCCGTACCGGTCGCGCCCGAAGGGGCCGAGCGCGTCGTCCATGACGTCGTTGAGGCGCTCGATCTCGTTCGGTTCGAGGAAGCTCTCCACGGTCCGGATGGACAGCGTCTCGGCGATGTGGATCACTGCTCGCCTCCATCGCTGGAGTGGGCTTCGGTCGCGCAGGCGCAGAGCGTGGACGGCGGGGCAGAGGCGGCTTGGGCCAAGGCCTCCGTGAGTACGTGCACGGCCTCGGTGAGGTCCTCGAAGTACTCGGCAGGCGCTGCGCCGGCAGAGGGTACGAGATGGAGGTCGAGCGTCGGGTACACCCGGCCGGTGGTGCGGCACGTCAGCTCGTTGCGGCCGAGGACCAGCGAACACGCTCCGGGCAGGGAGGACTCGGCTCGGCTGGCGGCACGGCACAGGCGCGCGGCTATTCGCGCGTACTCGGCGCGGTCGCGCGGCAGGATGCCGACCGAGAGGAATCGGGGCTCGGCTCCGGGGAGGTCGGCGTAGGCATGGCCCTGGCAGCTGTCATAGGTGACGGTGTTCCAGCCCGCGGTGAGCGCGTCGACGACCGGGCGGACGCCGGGCTCGATGCCCTCGTACCACTGGGGGTGTCGCGGGTCGAGATCGTCCGCCTCGTGAATGCCGGGGAGGCCGACCGTGTTGATGTTGCCGTGGGCGCTTACCTGGAGGCGTGCTGGCGGGCGCGGTGCGGCAGGGTCATCCCAGCGGGCCAGGAACGCCACGACGTGGTGCATGTCGTTGGGGCGGACGGGACGCCAGTGCAGCCGGGAACAGGAGGCACCGGGCGGGAGATCCGGCTGGGCGAGCAGGGCGGCGACGCCGTCGATCAGGCGCATGCGGTGGTCGCAGTACGCGTCTTCGTCGCCCGCGGCGGCGAAGCGGAGGCGGACCGCCGGGCAGCCCGCGCCGCAGGTGTCGCGGTAGTCGCAGGTCGTGCACTTCGTGACCAGGGAGCGTGCCTGCCGGAGCAGGGGAGAGCTGCCCTGGGCGCCGGCCACGTCCGCCTCAGCGTGTACGTCACCGAGCGCGGCCAGGCCGGCCTGCGGCCAGGGCAGCTCGTCACAGCTTCCCAGGCGGTCATCGGGATAAAGGGTGAGGACGTGGTCGCACTTCAAGTCGGAGAAGTGACAGGAACGGGTTTGTAGACCCCTCAGGCGGCGGATGACGGAGACGACGGGCTCCAGCTTGACGCGGCGGAACAGGCCGTCAGCGACCCAGTGGTGGGCGGCCTCCAGCACGAAGTCGGCGTACTGACCCGGCGTGACGGCCCAGGCCGGGCCGGTGGGGCCGATGGCCCGTCGCTGGAGTGCCCGGCTGGTCGGCGTACGGGATCCGGCCACCGTGGTCGACCGGGTGACCGCCGCGTCGAAGCACGGCACCAGGCTGACCGTCTTCACGGTGGGAAAGGAGGCGAGGTGCTTCATCACTTCCGAGGCCCGGCCGAGGACGTACGGAGTGACGGCGCTGATGACGCCGATGTCGCGTTTCCGACGGCCGAGAAGTTCCAGGGCTTCGACCACTCGGGGGTACGTGGGGCGGCCGTCGTAACCGACGCGCCACGAGTTCCCGAGCGCGTCCCCGTCGAGGGAGAGGCCGATCTCCAGCTGGGGGCAGTGCCGCTCGAACAGGTCCAGCCAGGCGTCGTCGAGTTGCAGGCCGTTGGTCTGGAGGCTCACGCGGATGACGTTCGGCTGTGCGGCGAGCGCGTCCAGGATCTCCGCGATCCGTTCCCGGCCGGCGGTCAGGGGCTCCCCGCCGTGGAGTTCGACGCTGAGCGGACGCCCGGAGAAGATCGAACCGAGGCGGTGGACCTGTGCTGCGCTGATCCGGGCGCCGCCCGGTGACTCCTTGCGCTTCTCGAAGCAGTACAGGCAGTCGATGTCGCAGGTCTCCCCGCGGAGCTTGAGGATGACGGAGACGGCCGTGTCCGGCCCGGTACTCGACAGCGGGGCGTAGAGACTCTCCAGGTCGATGGAGGCGGTGCGGGTGACGGGCATCAGAGGACTCCGGAGGAGGAGAGGCGCGGTCTACGCGCCATCGGTGGAGACCGTGGACAGCCACCCGAGAAGCTGTCCGCCGGTGATGGGGATGTGGACGTCGCCACGGCGAAGGAACCACCCGTCGGCGTACCGCTGGGGCAGCCAGCCGGTGTCAGGGGCACCCAGATTGGGAGGCTTCTGCAGCGGGTCGTCGACGGGCCAGCAGTCCAGAAGCGCTCTCGTCACGCCTCGCTGAACCGGACGGAACCACTCCCACGTCTCTGCGCGAGCCGGGTCGATCGACGGGCGGGGCTGCGCGTCGGCTAGCAGCGGCAGCCACTTGTCGCCGAGGACCGGGTGGCCGGCCGCCGCGCAGCCGAGCGCGGTGAGGCAGGTCTCCAGCTTCCGGCACACGACGCCGGCCGATTCGGCCAGGCCGTCCTCGACGAGGCCGGTCAGGTCCTCCGCGAGACTCGCAGCGACCTCGGCCTGGTCGGCGACCGCCCAGCGTCGGTAGCCCTGGCGCTCCCCGGGGTCGAGCACCGGATCCCAGCCCCCGGAGCCGTATGAGAGGGCGGTACGCAGACACATGAGGTCGTGCATCGAGGCGCGTACCCGACGGAACGATCCGAGGTCGTCGCGGCGCACGTCGAAGGAGCGGAGCAGGTGACGGAGTTCCTCGGCCCATTGGGGCGCAGTCGCCTGGAGGTCGACACGGACGCCGTCCACGATGCGCGACTTCCACGCCGGAAGGTCGCCGTCCACGATGCCACGCAGGTCGATGTCGCTCGCTGCGTGGGCGAGGCCGCAGGCGAGGGCTCCCTCCAGCCAGACCTCGCGGGCCTCGCCGGACGTGAGCAGCGCCTGGGCGACTCTGTCGGCGATCTCCCGGCGCAGTCGTGCCGATGGGTTCACCGGTGGCCTCCTTCGATCAGGATCGTGTTGTCAGCGGTGATCTCCTTGAGGAGATCGACGGCCCATCGGTCGAGAGCGCCGCGCACGTCGGAGCGCTGGGCGCCGATGTGGGGCGAGGCCAGGAGGTTGAGCGGCGTCGTGGAGCCGGTGAGGAGCGGCAGGTGCTCCCGCTCGACCGGGTCGAGTGCGAGGCCCGAGAGCCTCCCGTCCGCCAGCGCCCGCAGGCAGGCGGCGACGTCGAGGGTCTCCAGCCGCCCTGCGCAGATCAGCAGAGGCCGCTGCGGTGCGACGTGTGCGAGGAAGTCCTCGCCGATGAGCTGTTCGGTCGTGGGACGCAGCGGCAGAGCGATCACGTGTACCTGCGACTGCTCCATGAGGGCTGTCGGCGACAGCTCTCGCAGACCGGGAGAGTTCGACGGCCACGCGGCGAAGGCCGTGCGGCCCACGTAGGGGGCGAGGGCCCATTCGGCGGCTAGCCCGACCGGACCCGCGCCCCAGATGCCTGCGGCCAGGGTGCCGAGTGACGCCCCCATGCACGCCTGCTTCTCGTGCTGGCCGAGCAGCAGCGCGTGCTGCCCCAAGGGGATCCGCCGGGCCAGTGCGAGGGCGGCGGCGAGGACCCATTCGCCCACGGCGCCCGCGCCGGCCTCGGCGTTGCGGTGCAGAGTGATGCCACGGTGCCGGAGGGCGTTCACGTCGATGTGGTCGATGCCGGAGCCGGTCCGTACGACGTGCCGCAGGCAGGGGAGCGCGTCGAGCTCCCGCTCGCCGAGACGGACGCCGGAGCGCAGGACGAGCACGGCCGTGTCGGCGGGCATAGGCGAGACCAGGTTCGGCAACTCGTGTACGAGGACATCGGGCAGGGCGCGGCGGATCGCACTCGCGTCCGCCGCACCACGTAGCACCAGGACAGCGCTCATCCGGGGAACTCCGGCTTCTCGTACCGGCCGAAGGCGAGATCGCCCTCGCCGACGACGACGGTCACGGGCGAAGGCGCGCCGAAGTACACGTCGCAGGCGCGCTTCACCCCCGGGAGCCCGTCCCAGGCCCGCGGGTTGACCGTCGTGTCCGCGTAGTCGTCGACGAGCAGCACGCCGGTCGGCACCAGGCGGGTGACGCAGTGCGTGAGGCCCGTGAGGGTCGAGTCGTAGAAGTCGCCGTCCAGGTAGGCGAACGCGATGTCATCGGGAAGCTCCTTGGGAAGGGTCTCGGCGAACCACCCCGGATGGATGACCGGTGCCGGCCTGCCCCAGGTCGTGTGCGTGGCGCGCACGTCGTCCAGGGACGACCGGAGCTCGCCCGCCGCCAGATGGTCCGAGTCCTCGGCGCCGGGTGCGGGCATGCCCTGGAAGGAGTCGTAGACGTGGATCTCGCGGTCGTGGTCGCCCAGCGATTCGAGCACGCCACGGATCCAGAGGGCCATCGCGCCTCTGTAGCAACCGAGTTCCACCACAGCACCTTGCAGACCGCGGGCAGTCAGGTCGGCGAGCTCGTCGGCGATCACGCTGAGCCGGTCGGCACAGACCGTCCCGGCGTGCTCCCGCAGCAGCCACTCCCGCAGATCCTTCAACGTCGGATCCATGAAGGTCACCACCTGTCCACGAACGGGTCGACGAGCTCCCCGCTCAACGCCGCCGACAGCGGGCGGTTGATCCGGGGTAACAGGTACACGTCGCCAAGACGTTTCAGCGGAACCCACTCGAAGCCCACCTGGATGGGGTCCGGCGGTTCCGGCATGCGCGGCTCCGCGTCGTCCACCTGCTCCGCGAGGAAGTTGAACTGGACCTTCTGTACGTCCCCGAACTCGCCCTGCCACGACTCGGGGACGTACTCGACGACGCACAACAGACGCCGGGCCACGACCTGCAGGCCGGTTTCCTGCGCGACCTTGCGGTTCACGGCTTGGCGCAGGTCCTCGCCGACCTGGGCCTTGCCGCCGGGAAGGTTGTAGTGGAACCCGGCCTCGTCGTCGTACGACAGCAGCAGGACGGCGCCGTCGCGCACGATCGCTGCCTTCACGGACACGCTGATCCGAGGCAGCTCGGGCGTCAGAGGCACGACAGCGCCTCCGGCTCGCCGACGCGCATCAGGTCGCCCACCTCCGCCAGAGACCCAGCGACGGTGGAGCGGAAACTCCCTCCCCGCCGGAACTGACGGGCGGCGGCGCGCATACCCGCGAGGGCGGCACGGCTGAGCTGGTTCGCGTAGATGCACAGGTGGAAGCCGGCCTCGCCGAGTTCGGCGGCGCTCAGGTCGGGGAACGCCGTGGGCACGCTGACCAGCGGCACGCCGTGACTCCACGCTCGCCCGATGGCCCGCGCCTGCTCACCGGTCGCGTCCTTGGAGTGGATGAGTACCGCATCCGCTCCGGCCTCGGCGTAAGCCTCGGCACGGGCGATCGCCGTGGCCATGTCCTCACCCGCGATCAGGGCCTCGGTGCGGGCCACGACCACGAGGCCGTCACCGGCAACCTTCCGTATGCGCCCCACCTGCTCGCACAGCAGGTCCCGGTCGGCGAGGTTCTGGGCCCGGTGGGCCGCGAAGCTGTTGCACTTCGGGTACGCGCTGTCCTCGACACACACCGCCGCGGCTCCGGCGCGCATCAGGTCGTACGCGAACCGCTCCGCCGTGCGCCCCGAGCCGCCCGCGTTGTCGATGTCCACGACGACGGGCAGTTCGGTGACACGGCCGAGCGAGGCGACCACGTCGGACAGGTCCCGGGGGCCCAGGACGTTGGCGTCCGGCAGCCCGGAGGCCGCGGACACCTCCAGGCCGCTTACCCACAGGGCGTCGAAGCCCGCCTCCGCTGCGACGTGTGCGGCGAGTGCGTTCACCGCACCGATCGCCAGGAGCGGGTGCTTTCGCTCGCTGTCGGCGAGGGCCCTGCGCAGATGCATCGCCTTCGTGCCGTCAGCCATGGGTCTCTCCTCCTTTCGTGCGGGCGGCGACCGGCGGCGCCAGCTGCCGTTCACGCAGTACGTCCCAGGCGGCGAGCAGCACCTCGGACCGGGGTCGGCGGGCGTCCAGGCGGACCACGTCGCCGAGGAGCGGGAACTCGTCGGGCTTCGAGACCACGGCCTCGTAGGTCTCGCGAACCCGGCTCTGGACGTCGTGCACGTCCCAGTCGGCCCGGACGGCATCTCCCTGGCGGGCCTGCGCCCGGCTCATCGAGGCGTCGGTCTCCAGGTCCAGGACGAGCGTGAGATCCGGGGCCACGGTGAGCCTCGCGGCCAGCGTCTCGTACGTCTCCGACGCCCTCATACCGTGCTTCACGGCGAAGAAGGCCAGCTCGCTGAGAAGCCAGCGATCCGCGATCACCGGTCGGGCCGGCCGCTGGGGGAGCACGAGACGATCCAGCGTGGCCCGCTTGTCCGCCGCGATCGCGGACAGGTAGGAGTTACGGTTCCCTGCGTTCGGCTGGTACTTGCCGGTGACGATGGCGGCGGCCTGGTCGGCGGCGAGGAAGTTGGTGGTGAGCACGCACAGCGGGGTGACTCCGTAGAGCCCCTCCCAGAGCCGGAACAGCCCCTTGCGCAGCGTCGTCTTGCCGGTGCCGTCGAGTCCCTCGATGACGATGAACGGATAGCGGTGGTTCATTCGACCTGCCCCGCCCCCGTGCCGCCTGCGTACTTGGTGAAGCGGCCCCGCCAGCGGGCCGTGGTGGACACCAGGTCCACCAGACGGAGCTCCGCCAACTCGTCGATCAGGCGGGGCAGCTCGGGCTCGGCGCAGATGCCGGCCTCGATGGTCCGGCAGTACGCGGCGCGGAGAGCCGGGTCATCGTCGGAGTCACGCAGCGCCGCCTCCAGCACCCGCGTGGCCATGCCGTGGGCCACGACGCTCACCGCGGTGCCCAGTGCCTGCTCGTGGAGCGGGCCCGGGTGCGGCTCCAGCGTGATGTGGTGCACCCCGCGGTGGCGGATCACCGCGAAGAAGCCCACCCACCACGCGGCGGCGGCGCTGGCGGAGGTCACGGCATTGGACCATGCCGCCCCGGACTGCTCTGCGAGGATGCTCTGGGCAGCGGTGTCGGCGGCGTGGTGAAGTGCCCCGCGTTGGTTCCGCGACTCCGCTCCGTGCTGCCGGGGCAGCTGCCACCAGAAGCCGAGCCCGGCGTCCTCCAACAACGCCATCGCGGACTCGTCGCCTGCCGCCAGCAGGGACGGGCGCTGGGCCAGCACGGAGACATCGGCGCCCGGCACGTCGGGCAGCGCCTTCTTCTCGGCGACGGCAGCCCGCCATTCGTCGAGATGGAGATGGAGCCGCTGGGTCAGCAGCCCGTCCGCCAGCGTCTGCCAGGCATGGGCCAGTGGTGGCGAACCGGGTGGCCGGGGCGGCAGGGTCAAGGAGGTCACAGGTCGGATCCTCACGTCCGGGGAGTCGCGGCACGCGGCTCCGGTCGGTGGTGCTCCACCACGATGGCCGCCACGAAGGCCAACGCTCATGAGTGTTTATGAGCGCCACCAGCGGAACGTGTCCGGGTGGTCGCACAGCGAGGGAGAATGCCGACCATGGTCGACAGCGGACAGCGGCGGTGCACGCGCTGCGGTGCCCTTCTCAGTCGCTTCAACGCCGGTACACGATGCGCCTCGTGCCAGGACGGGCCGGCGGCCCGGCGGGCCGACCCGGCCTTCTGGCGTGATCCGACGGTCCGGCGAGCCGTGGCCGCATGGGAACTCGGCACCGTCGTCGCGCTGTTCAGGAAGCACACGGGCCTCTCCCAGGCCGGCGTGGCGCGGATGGTCAGCATCGACCAAGCCGAGGTCAGCAGACTCGAGCGTGGGCTCAAACAGATCCGCGACCGACGGCAGTTCGTCCAGTGGACCGATGCATTGGGAGTTCCGGAAGAGCTGCTCGGGCTCCTCCCCACGGCCGATCCGCACACCCCGGACGCCACGAGCCGACCAGGAACGGCGGACACCGCAGCGCGTGGGTACGTGGCGCTGCCCGAAGGCCCAGGCCAGCTGCTGTTACCCGCCGGCCGGTCCGTCTCGACGACGGCGCTGCCCGTGCTGAGCCTCTCAGCGGCCTCCTTCCTCGGGGACAGCTTGAGACTCGACTCCCGCCCGGAGCTGGACGCCTGGCGCACCATGCCGATGCGCGCGCTCGTCGTCGCGAACCGCACGGTGGACGGGGCGGTCCGGCAGTTCGTCACCGACGCCAGGCCGAGCGGCGTACGCGGCACCGCCTCCGAACCGGTCGACATCCCGGCCGCGTACGAACTGGACGACCTGACTTACGGCATCTTGTGGGCAGTGTCGGGATTCGAGGCGGCGCTGCTCGGCGACGACCAGGCCCTGCACACCTCGTTGGCTTCGCTCACCACTTCCCCAGGCTCGCCGCTTGCCTCCGACCACGGCCTGACCGAAGTGTCCACGATGCTGATCGGCTCGGAGACCGCAGCCCGGTACATCCTGGGCCACCGTGACCACCTGGGCGACGCACCGGTCTTCTGGACCAGGGAACAGCGCGGTGAGGAGGCCGCCACCTGGCTGTTCTTCCGGCACAAGTACCGCTACCTCGAACGAATGGCGCCCCGGAATCCAGGCGGTACCAGCGGCCGGGGGTTCTGCATCCCCGAGACGGCGGTCGCCTCCTCGCCGGCGTACGAGCGCGTTCTGATGTTCCTCGCCATCGCGCTCATGGAGTCCTTCGGTATCCGAACCTGGGTGACGGACGACGGAGGCTTCGCGCACACCGACGGTTTCGCCCTCTCCCACGGGCGCCGAGCCGTCATCGCCTCATGGGTACGGACCGAGGGGGCGTCCCATCTCGCGGTCACCGCGCGGCCGGGAGCCCTGCGGACGTTCGCCGAGGTGACGGGCCACGTCAGCCACCACTCGGCCACGGCGGCCGAGAAGGCCGGACAACGCCTCGCGGCAACGGCGGAGTACCTCAACCTCGATGCGTCCTGGCTCGGTCGCAGGTGCGCACAGTTGTCGGCCGTCGGCACCGAGCGGCTGGCCCGGCCGCGCAGCCGGTTGCTCGGCCTCGAAGGGCTGGAAGCCGCCTGCCGGTTCGTGGCCGAACAGCTGGTGATCATTCCGCGTACCCGGACGGCGCCGACCCGATAGCCTGCCTGAACCACTCGCGAGGCCGCGCTCGGCGGCGTCCGGACAGGGGAGCAGGGGAAATGACGGAGTCGGTCAGGAACGTGGCGGTCTTCTCCCTCGGCGGCACGATCGCCATGACCACCGATCCCACCACCGGAGGCGTCGTACCCGCGCTCTCGGCCCACGAACTCCTCGCCGCTGTTCCCGCCCTGGCCACGAGCGGCATCGGCCTCAAGGTGCGGGATTTCCGGCGCCTGCCCGGAGCCTCCCTGACCTTCGAGGACCTCACCGCGCTGTCGGCCGCGATCGCGGCGGATCTGGAGACCGGGGACGTTGACGGCGTCGTCATCACCCAGGGCACCGACACCATCGAGGAGACCGCCTTCCTCCTCGACCTCTACCACGGCCAGGAGCAGCCGGTCGTCGTCACCGGCGCGATGCGCAACCCCACCCTGCCCGGAGCCGATGGCCCGGCCAACCTCTATGCCGCTGTCCTGGCCGCCGCTGACCCTGGACTCAAGGGTGCCGGCTGCCTCGTCGTCCTCGGCGACGAGATCCACTCGGCTCGGACCGTCCGCAAGTCTCACACCACCAGCCCAGCCGCCTTCACCTCCCCGTCGTGCGGACCGATCGCGCGGGTCGCGGAGAACCGGGTGCGGATGGCGGGCGGCCTACCGCCCCGCGGACCGCTGGTCGGCGCCCCCGACCGGGAGGCGCGTGTCGGGCTCTACGTCGTCACCCTTGGCGACGACGGTGCACTGCTCGACCTGTGGGACGGCAACTGCGACGGGCTCGTGGTCGCGGCCTTCGGCGTGGGCCACGTCCCGGAGCGTCTCGTGGAAGGGCTCACCAAGCTCGCGTCCCGCATCCCCGTGGTCCTCGCCTCCCGCATCGGTAACGGCCCCGTCCTGTCCGACACGTACGGCTTCCCCGGCTCCGAGAAGGACCTCCTCGGACGAGGACTCATCGGCGCCGGCGACCTCGGCCCGTATCAGGCCCGGCTCCTGCTGCAGGCCCTGCTCGCCCAGGGCGCCGACGGGGCCGCGGTCCGAGAGACCTTCACCGCCGCCTTCGCCCGCTGACCCCACCTCTTCAGGAGACACCCGCACATGCGTGCTCACGAGCTGACCGTTGGCCGTACCTTCGGCGTCACCTTCGACCACGGGGAGGACTTCTTCGAGGCGCTGTCCACCTTCTGCCGGGACAACGGCGTACGGCAGGGCTACATCCCCTCGTTCATCGGGGCCTTCGCGGAGGCCGAGATCGTGGGTGCCTGCGAGAAGCTCGCCGACCCGGACGCACCGGTCTGGGCGAAGACGTACGTCACCAACGTTGAGGCGTTCGGCGCGGGCACGCTCGCCCATGACCCGGCCACCGGCGGGATACTTCCGCACATCCACGTCTCCGCCGGCCTGAAGGCCCAGTCGGCCGACGGCAGGACGAGCCACCTTCTTAGCGCCAAGGTCCAGTTCCTCAGCGAGCTGCTGATCGTGGAGGTCACGTCGCCCACGATGACCCGACCCCGTAACCCCGACCTCTACGACGTGCCACTGCTCACGTTCGGCTGACCGGCAGGAGCCGCCGGAGCCAGTGGTGGGTGGGCGCGATCACCTTGATCGCGTCCGCCAGCCAGGCGCGTACCGGAGTGTCGAGCAGCGGCAGCACCGCTTCGAAGTCGGTCTCGTCCTTGTCCCGGGTCGCTTTCGCCTTGTAGAAGAGCTGCACCTCGGGCGCGAGATACGGGATGCCCGTCTCGCTGGTGCGCCCGAGCTGGTCGATCGGGAGCCGGATCGCCGGGTCACGCCGCGAGACCCACTGGGTGCCCTCGGCCTCGTCCAGCATGAGCTGCACCGACCAGGGCGCCTTGGGCGTGCGGCGGCACCAGACGTCGTGGAGCGGCGGCTGAAGGACCTCTCCAGGACGCCACGGTCGAAGCTCCCCCTGGCCGGGCGGGTCCGCCACGTACAGGTCCCAGTCGGCCAGCAGGCCACGTACCAGGGCCTGGTCGCGCCGGAGGACGAGAACATCGAGATCGCCGTGGGCGCGCAGCTCGCGGCCGACCGCGAGTTCGATCGCGTAGCCACCGGCGATCCACCACGGGAAGTCCGCCTTGGCGAAGACCGTGGCTACATCCTCGGGACGATCCGGCACCCAGCGTCCCAACACGTCAGCGTTCACCCGCTCATACTCCCAGTGACCAGACGGGCGGAGGTGAAGGCCGGCGGCGGGTCGGCGGGTCGGCAGTCTCGCTGGAGCGCCCTGTCGCCCGCTCGCACCCTGCGCTCATAAACGCCCATGAGCATCAGGGGCACCGGCAGCCATCGTTGAGCGCGTGACTCGCGACCGGCCTTGTGGCTGGTGCTTGAGCCACGATCCTCCCGGGACCGCGCGCCCGAAGCCAGTGCTTCCTGCGGCTGTGCGCCTATCAGCGGCATGGCTGCCGTACTTCCGCGACCACGTCGCAGCCCCGGGAGAAGGCCATCGCTATCACCCACAGGAGGTCCGTCGCCCGATGATCAGCGCGCCGTACGTCGCTCTCGGCCTCGTGTACCACTGGACCGACCACACCCTCAACCCGACCGGCGAAGCCCGCGCGGTTCTGCGACGTGTTCTCAAGGACCTGGGCCTGTCCGGGGACGTCATCAGTGACGGAGTCCTGGCCGTCTCGGAGCTCGTGGCGAACGCGCACGAGCACGCGTGTGGCCCGTACGAGGTACACGTCTGCTCGGCCGCCGGGAGATACGTCTGCGAGATCCACGACGGGGACCCTCTGCTCCCCCCGGGCCTCTATCGGGGTGCCACGTCGTCGTCGGGGGCCGAACTGGCCGAGGAAGTGGGCGGGTTGCTCGTCGAGCGTGGACGGGGCCTGCGCATCGTGAACGAGCTGGCCCAGGGGCAGTGGGGGTTCCGCGTCACTGAACGTGGCGCGAAGGCCGCCTGGATCGTGCTGGCCCCGGCGTCGCCGGTCCCGTCCGACGGGATTGACACTGACGGCACTCGGGCATCCCGTTCCAGCACTTCGACGAAACGCGGGTCCACCACGTCGTCGAAGGAGGATCCCCTTTCTCGTCATAGTGACGATTAGTCCGGTATCCTGCTGCCGGAGCTGATGAGCTTTCGCTCGCCGGGCGAGTCATCGGCATAAGGAGGCATACGTGGCAAGCGACGACGCGACCGGCCCGGTCGCCATCCCGGCCGGGGGTCTCATCGAGCCTCCGATGGCCATGGCGCTGAACGTGCACTCGAGCCCGGGCGTATACGCGCTGCTGCTGGGGGCCGGCATCTCGATCGCCTCGGGAGTGAAGACCGGCTGGGGGGTCGTGCAGGACATCGTTGGGAAGGTCGCCGCCGTCCGCGACCCCGACAACCCCGACGCCCGGGCCGAGGCCATGGTTACGTGGGCGATGGCCCGATGCGCCGCGGTCGGCCTTGGAGCAGCGCAACACCGTCGACGAGTTGGAGACCTACCCGGAGGAGCTCCAGGAGCTCCTGGAGCGGGTGCTGGACGAGTACGGGCTGATCGTGTGCGGCTGGTCCGCCGACTGGGACAGGGCTCTCGTCCGGGCCGTCGAGGGAACCCGGTCACGCCGGTACCCCTTGTTCTGGTCGCAGTACGGCCGGTTCAGCGACGCCGCCCGGGCCCTCACCGCCCAGCACGACGCGGTGGTGATCGATGGCAGGAGCGCGGACGAGCCATTCACCGACCTCGTGCGCCGTGTCGAAGCCCTCGACCGCCTGACCGCCACCCCCATCACCCGGGACGTCGCCGTCGTGCAGCTAAAGCGAGCCCTGCCCGACCCCCCTGCGCCGCATCGAGCTGTTCGACCTCGTCGACCAGGCTGTCACACAGATCGCCGACCGCAGCACGCCCGAGCACAAGCCGGTGTACGTCCCGTCCACCGCGTGGGCTGACACCTTCGGCTCCAACGTCCGCGGCTATCGGGCCGACAGCGACATCCTGCTGCACCTGCTGGCCAACGGGGTCTTCCACGACGACGGCACCCACGACCACGTATGGCAGCGCGCCGTCGAACGCCTGGTCCGCCTGCGCGACACCACGCCGGGCACATCCAGCTCGTACCTGGAGGAGTTGCGCCACCTCCCGGCGCTCCTGGCCACCTGGACGATCGGCGTCGCCTCCGTCCTCGGCCGCCGCGAGGGACTGCTGGCCACTGCCCTCTACCGCCCGGAGTGGACCGTCCCCCACTCTGGGCACCCCCGCCGCGGACCGGCCTGGTGCCTCAACCCTGTCCGGATCCTCAACACCGACGGACTGCACGACATGCACCATGCCGAGAACGGAAACAAGTTCCTCTACCCCCAGAGCAACTGGGTGAAGGACACGCTGCGCGAGCCCTTCCGGCTCGTCGAGCCCAGCGATGTCGCCTACCGCGAAGCATGCGCCCGGTTCGAGTTCCTGGCCTCCATGATCGCCATGGACACCGCGAAGCCCGCCTTCGCCAACCCTTGGGCGGGCGAGTTCTTCCTCGACGCCACCTGGGGCTACGAGGGGAACGGCCTCGCCGCCGTCATCGAGGCGGAACTCATCGACACCTGGCCGCTCCTGCGCGCCGGCGCCTTCGGTGGGCAGCTCTCCCGCGCGCAGAAAGCGCTCACCTCGCTCTCCGAGTGGAGGAGCCAGTACGGCAGAACGTGGTGAGGGGCGAACGAGTGGCTCCGACAGCTTGACAGCACACCAGAACTTCGGCCCACAGATGCTCCGCGTGCCCGGTGTGGCGGTGCCATCGGCGGGCTGGACTGACAGCGGGCATGCCCTCGGGGATCATGGCCACGTGAGCGACGTGCGAAGGGCCTCGGCACCATGACAGAGAAGACTTCCCGCGCCTCGGGCGACGAAGGTGTTCCGCACGTCGGCCCAGTTGGTGCGCCGGTCGTCCTGGGCAACGAGCCCGGCTCGTTCGCCTGGAGTGTGCTGGCCAAGCGCCACCCTGCCCTCATCCAGCAGGTACGAGACGCCTTCCCCTACGGCCTCCGGCAGCACGAGGTGCTCGACGCCCTGCTGGACGAGATCGCCAACGGTGTCGTCCAACCACTCGCCCCCGCAGACCACGACCACGAGCGCTGGGCAGCCTGGGGGCAGGAGCACTTCGGGCGCTCCTGGTACGACGCCCCGTTTCTGTGGGCGGAGAGCTACTTCTATCGCAGGCTCCTGGGCGCGGTCGGGTACTTCGGTGCTGGTCCGTGGCAGGGAGTCGATCCCTTCGCGCCGTTCAAGCAGGCCGAACTGCGAGGCGACGCGGTGGACGAGGAGCTGCGAGCCCTCGACGCGCTCGCGAGCGCCGCGGGTGAGGAGCGGGCCACGGCCCTCCTTCACGCCTCGCTCTGGGGCAACCGCGCAGACCTCGGCTTCCGGGTCTCGGCGGGGGAGTCGGCAGTGGGTGACGCCGCAGTCTCGGCCCTGGTTGCCGACGACAGCGCCACACTGTGGGAGCTCCTGCCCGCCGGCACGTCGGCCGCCGTAGCCGTGGTGGCCGACAACGCGGGACGAGAGTTGATTCCCGACCTCGTCCTCATCGACCACCTCCTCGAACACGGGCACGCCGAGCGGGTCGTACTTCACGTCAAGCCCTACCCGTACTACGTCTCCGACGCGATGACCGCGGACGTGGTCGACTGCCTGCGCCGCCTCACCGAGGCACCCGGCGAAGCAGGCCGGATCGGCGGCCGACTCTGGAAGGCCATGGCCGTGGGAAGCCTGGAGGTTCGCACCCACCCGTTCTTCTGCGCTCCGCTGCCGTACGAGGAGATGCCCGAGAATCTGCGGAAAGAGTTCGCGGGTACTACGCTCACGATCCTGAAGGGTGATCTCAACTACCGCCGACTGGTGGGCGACCGGCTGTGGCACCCGACCGTGCCGTTCGCCGAGCGCACAGCCTACTTCCCCGGGCCCGTCGCGGCGCTCCGGACCCTGAAGTCCGATGTTGTCGTCGGCCTCAAGCAGGGAACGCTGGACGCCCTCGAACGGTCCGGGGCTGTTTGGCGTACGAGCGGTACTCACGCGCTGATCCAAGTGCGCCCGTAGACCTGAGAGCGCGGGCCGAGTCCGTATCGCTCGGCGACAAGGGATACGGACTCCAACCCCAACCGCCGCGGACTGCGCAGGCGCCGGATCCTTCCGGACATCTCCCGCAGGGGCGCCCCGAACATCGAGGGGCCGGGCGAGGACCGTTGCGGCGTCAAGCCAACGCTGCTCCACCCGTTCAAACGCCTCGCTGTCCGCTGGGGACGCCGCACCGAACTCCACAACGTCTTCATCTCCCTCGTCTCCAGCCCCATTTGCTGGAGGCGACTCGAAAAGCTGGGCGGCGGACCGGCCTCACCTCGGAAGCATTCAAAATTCAATTACCGTGCAGTCGCACAATTTCGATCTTGGGATCCAGATTGCGAGCCCGTCGTGCTTGGGTGACCTTCACAACAGCTCGTCCTGCGTGGATCGCACTTTCCTCCTTGTACGATTAGGCGGAGACAGCGTGTGTCGGCCGACCACCGCGCACCTCAACGACAAGCTCCCGGCTACTAGCGCCTCGCGGGCTGGCAGTGAACACCTCAGTGGCATTTCAATGGAGCAGCGATGCGTTGGCGTAGGGACCCTTCACGGCGCGCCCTCGTGAAAGAATGCGAGAGCCTGCTTGCCGATCTCCCTATACCCGCTCCTTTTAGTGTCGAGGCACTGGTGCGGAATATGGAGGGCGCGCTGGGGCGCCAGATTCGGCTGGTGCCGCTGGATGACACCGACGGTGGCCTAGGTACGGCATGCGGTCTCCGGGTCAAAGCGCCGGAGTTCACGATCATTCTCTATCGCCGCCGTTCAAGTCGCAATCAAACCGAGCACATCATTCTCCATGAGCTCGCGCACGAGTGGCTGAACCACGGCACCTCCCTGACGGATGCAGAGATCGAGCGATACGTCCCTGAGCGCATTCGTCAGGAAGTCCTGCGGCGTTTCCCGTCGGCCCTGATCCAAGGGCGCGTAGATTTTGGCAGCACTGAGGAAAAGCAGGCCGAGCTTTCGGCCTCGCTGATTAAGCGGCTGGCACGCCGTCAGTCTTTCACGGGAGATGACATGGTCAGCCTCCTGGAGCATTCACTTGCTCACCCAGTCGCTGCTCCACCGCGGCGACGAATTTAGCCGCGATCGACTGGCGACCGCTGAGGCGCAGCTCTCGGCCTTGCGGCTCTCGCCACATCGCGCAGTACACCTATTGGCAATCAAGGCTGCGGCCGACTGAGCTCTCGGGCCGGCGCAACGTGCAGCCGACGCAGATACCCACTGGTTTCGTGTTCGACTACATCAAATACCTTACTGCGGCCGTGATGACCCTCATCGCCGTATGGCGATTCCCTGCAGTTCGGTACGCCGACGCTCACCGTCGGGCGCTCTGGGGCGGTTACGCGGGATTCGCCGTAGCTCTCTGGCTCTACACGCCAGCAGTAATGGACGCGGTGGATCGCATTCCAGTAGTGGACCTGAGCGCCCTACTCAGACACTTCGCCAGTACCGCGGCGATCATCGCGGCCCTCACCTACGTCGCCACCAGCTATGGGAGGAGCTCGGAGACCGTCGTCCCCCGGCACGTAGCGGTCTCCCGCTGGATCGCCCGCGTGTCCTACGGGACGGGAGTGATGGGCGTCATTCTGCTCACGGTCCTGTTTTTCACCGTGGTGGACCGCGACAAGCCGAGCCAGAACTTCCTCATCGACCACGCTGGGCAATGGGGGGTCGCGGTCTACATGACCGTGTTCTACTTCTTTCCGCTCATCACGACCGCAGTTTGCGGCTACCAGTGGACGAGGGCGGCGCGACGGGTCGAGAACACGAGCATGCGTGTCGGGCTGGGCTTGATGGGTATTTCCATGTGGATGGGGCTGGCCCACACGTTGGTGCGTATCACCATCCTTTGGGCCGCGGTCGCGTTCCCTCTAAGCCCCTCCACGGTCCGGCTCCTTGTGGACGCCACAGCGATGTGGATGAACCTGCTCTTCCTGTTCGTTGCCGTAGGTGCGAGCATTCCCACCACCCGTGCGGCGGCGGCCCGGTGGAGAACTTGGCTCACCCTGTACAGGACTTACCCGCTCTGGTTTGACCTGGTGGATGCGTTTCCCGGGACGAGCCTGTATCCACCAGGGCGGCGTCTCGCGGAACTCAGGCACATACGCGTCCCCATTGATGTCCGCCTGGACCGATGGACTCAGGACATTGCTGACGCTTGCGAGAAGCTTCGCTATTACGCTCCACGAGACTTGATGTTCGCTGCCGAGGACATCACCGCATCGCACCCCGATCCTGAGCCGGCTGCGGAAGCGTACTGGATTAAGGCCGCACTCCAGGCTGCTGACACCTCGCAAGCCAACCCGTACGCCAATGCCCCTCTGAGAGAGAAGCCGTTCGTTGACACCGATAGTGAAGCGGCGTGGCTTGCGCGAGTCAGCACGGCCTACTCGCACATCACCACGGATCAAGCTCGGGGGCTTCTCCTGCATTCCATAGAGGTGGAATCCGAACCGGGCCGCTAGTCTGCCTTTAGCGTCACAGCCTGATTTCTGCATAGCGATCTTGAATGGCGGGCTGGTGAGTGATATTTGGCACCGTCCGCCGCATGAACTGGGCTGGTATCGTGGTCATGCGGACCGATAGGTCTTGTTCCGCCTCGTAAGTGCACCCCGGCCTGCGACGCACCGCTACTCCCGTCGCCACACGTAGCCGGGCAGTGACGCTATCCGGTCTGGATGGGCGTCCGAAATCTCAGCAATCTGGAGTTCTCGCATGTCCAACCGCCGCACGGGCCTCATCCTCGATTTCGGAGGCGTTCTCACCACTCCGCTGCTGCCCGCAGTGCTCGCGTTCGAGCAGCGCGAGGGCCTCCCGCAGGGCGCCTGCCTCAGGGCCCTGTACAAGGACGAGGAGGGCGTCCGGATCACCAGCGACCTCGAGCGCGGAGTGGTCTCACAGACTGAGTGGAACGAGTTCGCGGGCAAGATGCTGGGCGTGCCGACTGACAACTTGATGGGCCGTATCTTCGGCGCACTTCGCCCCGAGCCGCTGATGATCAATGCGGCAGCCACGGAGAGGCGGGCCGGGATCAAGGTGGGCATCCTGTCCAACAGCGTGGGGCTCGCCCCTTGGGACCTGTACGACGGCTACGAGCTTGAGCGGCTGTACGACGTCGTGGTGATCTCCGAGCAGCACCTGCTGCGCAAGCCTGACCCCGAGCTCTTCGAGATCACGCTCAAGCTCATGGATCTGTCGGCCGATGAGTGCGTCTTCGTCGACGATACCGAAGCGTACGTCCAGGCAGCAGAACAGCTCGGCCTCGCGGGGGTGCACAACCAGGACCCTCGGCAGACGGTGGTCACTCTCTCCGAGCTGCTCGGCGTGGACCTCACGGCGTCGTAGCCGGGCGCCGTCCACACGGCGGTCCGACCAGGCTCGATATCGAAGTGAGCCGTCGACCCTGCTGCTTGCCGACCCCTGGGCACGGCAAACTCGCCCGAGACATCGACGGTCGTGGCAGGCAGCCACGGCGCAGTGGACGCGGAAGGTGAGCGAGCCTCCGCAGTCGGCCTTGCAGTGTCGAGAACAGGAACAGCGAAGGGCCTGGCGGGGATGTCTCAACAAGAGGCATCCCCGGCAGGCCCCTTCTTCAAGAGGTGGCCCGGCTCGGCGGCGACGGTCCAGGGAGGCTTTGGGGGACGAGATCTACAGCGAGGACGTCCGGACGGTAGTTACCGGACCGAGTTGGATCGCCGACGACAGGCACTGCAGCCCCGGCGATGAATGGGCACGGTTCATGATCTAGATGGCTGAATCGCCAGTGACCTGCGCACGGGGCCAGTACGATGCGCGGGTGAAGAAGTGTGCTAGGTGCGGCGACAATTTCAGCGCTGCGAACACGCGAGAGTCGCTCAGCTTCGAGTACGAGGGCACCGGTTACGCCGAGTCGTACAAAGGTGACGTGTGCATGGAGTGCGTGTACCGCGAGATCGACTACGGCCTCGACGGAGAGGTCTGGTTCGAGTGTGGCGACTGCGAAGGCACGAAGAAGGTTTCGATCCCCGTCGGTGGGGACGAATCGGTCTGCACATTGGAGACGTGCCCCGGTTGCGACGGCCTCGGCTTCTACGAAGGCACGACAGACGATCTTCCGTCTGACGCCAGGCGAGTGTTCGAATTCTGATCGGCAGACCTTCGCCAGCCGATGACCTGCGCGCGGGGGTGCACGGCCGGCGTCGGCTTGTTCGCCGTTGCTGCGGGGACCGCCGTCGGTGATGCGTCGAGGTCCGCGTCGGCACGGAGCGCGATCGTGGGTACGTCGAGCCCGTTGAGGGTGGCGTGGGTCGAGTCGTTCGGCCTGACTCCGGTTCTGGCACTCGCCGACGGCGTTACTGCACGTCCTGCACCTCTGGCAGCTTGTGCTTCAGCTCTCCGACGAGCTCGTTGATCTTGGCCATCATCTCGGCAGACAGGCCCCCGCCGTTGCCGCGGGCAGCCAGGCCGAGGATCTGCCCCCTGTGAATCGAGCCGAGGAAGCGGAGTGCCTCCAGGAATTCGCGGGCCGCAGGGTCGACCTCGGCATCGTCCTGGAAGAGGGCCGCGTCGACCTGAAGCGCCTCAGCTAGGCCGGCACGCACCACGTCAGAAGCCTCCGTCGTGGCGCCCGTGCGAAGGGCGGCGATGTCGTCGGCGGTGACGGCCGCCACGCCCGCATGCTCGTTGACGATTCGCGCAATCTCCTCATCGGAGGGCGCTTCCTGACCAACGTACCCGTGCTGCAGGAGGTAGTTGATCTTCTCTCCCACCGTGCGGGGCGCGGACGCATGCTCGTCACGCGAGGCCCTGGGGCGAAGCCCGAACGAGCAGTCCTGGGCGGCCAGCAACTCCTCTTCGGTCACCCCGTACGCCTCTGCGAGCGGCTGCACGTAAGCATCACTGAGCCGGCGCCGGCCGGATTCGGCGTTGCTCACCGGCACGCGGCTTGCACCGATGATCGCAGCGGCCTGCGCCACGCTGAGGCCGGCGTCGCAGCGCAGTAGCTGCAGGTCCGGCGGACCGTCGTGGGGGAAAAGGGCATCAAGCGACTGACCGAGCGCCGCTGCGATTGCGGGGAGCTTCTCACCCTTGGGGAAGTCCTGGCCGCTCTCCCATCGCGCGACCGTGGGGGCGCTGACGCCCACCATCTCGGCCAATTCCTTCTGGTGGAGGTCCTTGCCCCGCCGGACAGCGCGCACGCGGCTGCCGTCGAACTGACGTGGCACATGAACTCCTGCAGGGTGGCGATCGGGCCGGTGGTGGCGGCCTCTAGGGGCAACTGTAGCCCAGGCTTGATACATTTCCGCAACTGACGTACGTTTCCGTATCGCACCTGCTGGCTGGGCTCCGGCTCTCTATGGTGCCAGCCCTGGGGGACCTCTGTGCACGTTGCGTTGTCGTGACCACTCGCGCAAAGCGCCGTCGGATTCGGTCCAGTCGTTGCTGGCCGGTCGTGGGACCACCTTCCTCGACACCGGCCGTCATGAGCCTTGTGTGACCTGTATCGAGCCAGGGATGGACTTGCCGCAGGTGTCTACATATGTTCGTCGTCCCCCGCCGGGTGGCGACCCGGGGAGGGGCGCAAAAGAGCAGATGAAAGGCACGAACCGATTGGGCCGTAAGACGCCGGGACACGCACCCTGCCTGCGGGAGTCGCGCCGTATGCCTGAGGAGAGACAGACCGAGGAGGAGGTGGGGCGAATGCGGGCGCATGGTCCGTGACGTGGCTCGGCAACGAAAACCGGCGCCCGGGAGCTACCAACTCCCAAGCGCCGGGTCGGCACCCCGAGAGGTGCCCATACACATCACGCGGGCGGCGGGGCTTTTGCACGAGAACCGCCGCACCGCGCTCCTACGAAAGACGGAGTATCGCATGCTCGCCATGCCGATCGGAACCCCGGCCTGCCCGGACGCTGGCCGCCAGCGCCGCCTCGCCGCCCAGCTCGCGGACATGATCGCGGGCGCGGCCACCATCCGGGTCAGCTTCGACGACCCGAAGCAGACGTGGCCCCACCTGCACGCCGTCGTCAAGGACGAGGCCGGGAAGACCATGGATCTGGGCCGCACCACCGCCAGGGTCGCGGGCCGCTGGATCCTGCGGGCCTGGCCGGAGGCGGACTGGACGCGACCGCACACCTTTCACCTCGCCGACGCCACCCTCACCCGCAGCGACCTGGTCGCCGCCGGTCGGGGCCGCTGACATGGCGCGGATACGAACCATCAAGCCGGAGGCATTCTTTTCCGAGTCGCTCGCCGAGGTGCGCGTCGAGGCGGAGCGGACTTTCTTCGGACTGCTCACCCAGGCCGACGACCACGGTCGCCACCGCGACAACGCCGCGATCATCGCCGGGCTCCTCTGGCCCCTCCGCGCCGAGCACACTTCGGTCCACGTCGAAGACGATCTCCACCAGCTCGCGACCGCCGGCCTGATCTGCCGGTACACCGGCTGCGACGGCCGCCGCTACCTCCACATCGTGACCTGGTCCGACCACCAGAAGATCGACAAGCCGAGCCAGTCGCGTCTGCCCTCCTGCCCGCAGCACCAGGCTGCCGACCGGTGTGCGCCCTGCAAGGGCTCCTGCACCAAGCGGACCGAGGGTTCGTCTGCTGCTCCGCGAGGACTCGCCGAGACCTCGCCGAACGCTCCCCGAGCCCTCGACCTGCCCGCGAAGACCACGTCGACGCCTCCCGGACACACGGGTGGGGCCTCAGCCGACTGGCAGGAAGCCGCCGACCACGCGGGCGGCGCCCTTAGCCAGGCTGGAGCGAAGAGCACAGGTCAGGAGGCATTCTCCGAGGGCTCCCCGAACCTTCCCCGAAGCGTCGGAGAGGACTCGGCGCCTGGATCTAGGATCTTGGATCCTGGATCTCTTGTCCCTACGGGGCGCATGGCGCCCGCAGTCGGCGTCTCGGCCAACCAGCTCGTCGGCGAGTACGTCGCTGTCTGCGACGAGCGCCCGCCCAGCGACGTGATCGGACACCTCGGCCGGATCAGCAAGAAGCTCCTGGGTGAGGGCATCGCGCCGGAGCACATCAGGGCCGGGCTGGCGAATTTCGCGGCCAACCCCAAGCACCCGAGCGTGCTGACCAGCATGGTCAACGAGGCCATGAACGCGCGCCCCGGTGGTTTGGCGCGGCCGGGAATCCGGCCTAACGTGCCCGCCCATCAGGCGTGGACCAACCCGTCCAACGCCGCTGCCGCCTACGCCGAGGAGCTGTGATGCGCACCCGTCACCGCGAACCGCAGACCCTCGGCGAGGGCACCCTGGACCGGATGGCCCGGATCCTGGCCACCCGCAACATCGCTCCCGGCGCTGCACCGGCCCAGGACCCCGAGACCGTCTCCCCGCTGGAGGCGCTGTCGGCCGGGATGCCCCCGCGCTACCGGGCCGCCGTCGCCGACCACCCCCAGGTCCTGGCCTGGGTCCGGACCGTCGCCGAGGCCGCCGTCGCTCCCAACCAGGGAGCCAGGCGACAGGTCACCACCGGCCCCAGCCTGCTGATGGCCGGCGTCGTCGGCGCGGGCAAGACGCACCAGGCGTACGGCGCGGTCCGGCGATTGGTACAGAGCGGAGTCGGCGTGCGCTGGCGCGCGACCACCGCCGCCGACCTGTACGCCGACCTGCGGCCCCGGCCCGGAGCCGACAGCGAGCGGGAGCTGGCCGCCGTCAGCCGCTGCCCGCTGCTGATCATCGACGACCTCGGCGCGGCCAAGGCCAGCGAGTGGGTCGAGGAAGTGACGTACCGGCTGATCAACCGCCGGTACAACTACGAGCTTCCGACCCTGATCACCACCAACCTGGCGATCAGGGACCTCCGGGCCCACCTCGGCGACCGGGTCGCCTCCCGGCTCGCACAGATGACCACCCGGGTCGAGTTCGAGCAGGTCGACCGCAGACGACACCGTCTCGCGGCCTGACCCGCCCCAGGCCACCGCGCCGGGCCGCGCCTGCTGCGCGCCGCCCCGAGCCTTCCCCGACCCAGCGCACCTCTCCGCCGACTCCCCTGCGCGCGGAGAGCGATCGGAGCACCCACATGACCAGCACGACGCACAGCCCTGTCCGCCACCGGTCGCTCGGCGACCACACCTGGCGGGACGAGGCCATCTGCCAGAGCACCGAGTACAACCCGGTGGACCCCGAGATCTTCTTCCCGGACCCCGATGAGACCGACAAGATCACCGCAGCGAAGGCGCTGTGCGGCCAGTGCCCGGTCCGCCGCACCTGCCTGGACGCCGCCCTGGAAGCCGGTGACACCGACGGCATCCGAGGCGGACTGACCGAAGAGGAGCGCGGACCACTGCACGAGAAGATCGCCCACCGCCTCGACTACAGTCGCGTCAACGACACCATCGCCGGTCGCGACATCCACCTCACCAAGGCCGAGCGCCGCGCGGTCATCCGCGCCGCCTACCGCCACGGGGTGACCGAGCAGCGCCTGGCCTGGCTCCTCAAGATCACCGAGGAGCACGCCCAGAAGCGGTACCGCGAACTCCGCCGCGCCCTACGCAACCGAGACCTGAACCAGCCCGAGACGGCCACCGCCTCGTCCGAGTCCGGCGGCGAGCGCCTGGGTCGCGGCGACTTCGGGACGGCGGCGTGACCGCCATGACCGCGCCGAAGACGGCGCACATATCCGGCTGGGACCGCGCGGTCGTCATCGCCCTCGGCGGCGCGGGATGTGCGCTGTCGTACGACGCGCTGCAGCAGATGGCCGTCGCCATCCACATCCGAGGCTTCCTCACCTACCTCTTCCCCCTGGTGATCGACGGGTTCATCGCCTACGGCGTCCGGGCGCTCCTGGTCCTCCGCGACGCGCCGCTGCGCGCCCGGCTCTACGTCTGGACGCTCTTCGGCACGGCCACCGCCGCCAGCATCTGGGCCAACGCGCTCCACGCGGTGCGGCTCAACGAGGACGCGGTCGCCGGCAACGGCCTCCGGCTCGGGGACACCGTGGTCGCGGTGCTGTCCACCATCGCCCCGCTCGCCCTGGCCGGAGCGGTCCACCTCTACATCCTCATCGCCCGGGGGCCGGTCAAGGACCGTGAGGACCTCGGTCACCTCGGTCACCCCGGTCAGGGTGACCGGCGCGCCGGTGTCGAGGTCACCCGGACTGACCGGGTCGGTCAGAACCGGTCGGCGGTCGGTCAGGTCAAGCCCGGTCAGTCGGTCGCCACGCTCACCGACCGGCCGCCGCTGTCTCCGGAAAAGCAGGCTCGTGCCTCCCGGTCACTGACCGGGGACAGCGCCCCGGTGGGCAGCAGCAACCCGGTCACCGATGACCGAGGACAGTCGCACGAGGCCGCTGACCTGCCCGGACAGTCGGACTCCGCTCGGCCGGTCACTGACCGACCCGACGACGCCCCGGTCACCGGCGACCAGGACAGCCTGGCGGCGGGCACCACCCCGCCGGTCACTCCGCCGCGGGCCGCTGACCGAGAGGCCCGGACAGCCGGTGACCGTCGGCCCGACCCGGACACCGAGGAACTGTTGAAGATCGCCCGGTCAGCGGTCAGGGCCGAGGACAAGCTGACCCGCAAGGTGGTCGCCCAGGCGATCCGCGGTCAGCAGATCCCGCTCTCCAGCGACACCCTGACCGCCCTCATGGCCCAGCTCCGCGCCCAGCACGGACAGCCGGTCACCTCCGCCCGGAACTGACCGGACACCACGGAGTGGGTGACCGAGCCGGTCACCCCAGCCGGTCACCCGCTCCGGACACCCGCCCCACAGCCCTCCAGAGCAGAAGCGGAGAACATCCGATGCGCACCCACCCGGCCACCCCCGCCGAAGTCGACTCCTGGCTGACCGTCCTTCACCAGCGCGGCCACCTCCACCGCGCCCAGTCCGGCCCCGACACCACCTGGATCGTGCAACGAGAGCAGCACGATCGCCCCTGGACCCTGCACCACCCGGTCCTGGCCATGGACTGGATCGAGGAACTCGTCCGCGAAATCCAGCATCAGGACCCGGAGGCGAGCCGGTGACCACCGACGACCCGGCGGTGACCACCGCCGGACAGCAGCGTGACCCCACGACGGCTCCTGGCGGAGCAAGCTATCGCGTACGACGGTCCTACGGCCCGTCGTACGCACTTGCCCCCGCCCCGGAGGGCGGGGGAAGCCCGGTTGGTTCCCGAGCGAGGGCGCTCGGGAACCAACCGGGCAACCGGCACCAGGGGGCGCCGGTCACCGGGGGAGAAACCGATCGCGACGAACACCGCGAGCAGTCGAGCCCGCGCCCAGCCGCCTTCCCCGACCGCAAACCCCGCCGCCGCAGCCGCAACCCGAGCGAACGCACCCGCAAGACCACCACCCGCCTCTCCGACACCGAGAAAGCCGAGATCGTCGCCGCCGCCGCGCAGCGCGGCGTCACCGTCGCCCGTTTCCTCGCCGCCGCCGGCCTCGCAACCGCCCGCGGTTCGACCGCCCTGCACACCAACGAACGACTCGACGCGGCCATCGACGAACTCGCCGCCCTGCGCACCGCCCTGGCCCGGATCGGCAACAACATCAACCAGATCGCCTACGTCCACAACGCCGGCGGGCAGCCACGCCCCGGTGAACTCGAACACGCACTGAGCGTTCTGACCCGGTCCCTCGGCCGCCTCGACGACGCGGCGAACGACCTGGTGACCAGGCGGCTGTGATGGTTCCCGACATCGGACGCGGCTCGCGCACCCACGGACTCCTCGTCTACCTCTACGGCCCCGGTAGGCGCGAGGAGCACACCGACGCGCATCTCGTCGGCTCCTGGGACGGCTTCGCCCCCGACCCCGGCCGCGATACCGACCCGCAAGTCACCCTCACCCGCCTCACCGCCGCCCTCGACCTCCGGGTCAAGCAGGCCGGCGACCGCGCGCCCGCCAAGCACGTGTGGCACTGCTCGGTCCGGACCGCACCCGGCGACCGGCGGCTCTCCGACGAGGAGTGGAACGCCGTCGCCCAGCGCATCGTCCACGCCACCGGCATCGCTCCGGACGGTGATCCCGACGGCTGCCGGTGGATCGCCGTCCGCCACGCGGAAGACCACATCCACATCGTCGCCACCCTGGTCCGCGGCGACCTGCGCAATCCCCGCCTCAACTACGACTTCAACAAGGCCCAGGCCGTCTGCCGGCGCATCGAGGAGGAGATGGGCCTGCGCCGCCTCAACGCCGGCGACGGCACCGCAGCGAAGAACCCCACCAGCGCCGAGAAGTTCAAGGCCGAACGCACCGGCCGCCCAGAGACCTCCCGCGAGACGCTCCGCGAAGCCGTCCGCCAGGCCGTCGCGGGAGCGGACGACGAGAAGGAGTTCTTCACCCGGCTCCGCGAGGCGGGCCTGCGCGTGAAGGTGCGCCACGCCCCGTCCGGCGACGCGCTCGGCTACAACGTGGCCCTGCCCGGCGACCGCAACCGCCACGGTGAACCGGTCTGGTACCCCGGCTCCAAGCTTGCCCTCGACCTGTCCCTTCCCAAGATCCGCCTCCGGCTGGCCGACGGTACCGCCGAGCGGCCAACGCCTTCGGTCGCCTGCGGCCCGGCGGACTGGTCCCCGCCCGCCCGAGAGCGACGAAGCGCCACCGGGATAGCCGAGCGTGCCGCCGTCCTCCTCGACGGCGACGACGATGAAGCCGCCGCCCAGCTCGTCGGCGTCGGAGAACTCCTGGACGCGGTCGCCCAGACCGCCCCGGTGGCCACTCGTGCCGAGCTGGCTGCCGCCGCCCGAGCCTTCGAGCGGGCGACCCGCAGCCACGTCCGAGCAGAGCGCGCCGACACCCGGGCGCTCCGCTCGGCCGCCCGAGGCATTGTCCAGGCCGGCGGCGCGTTCGGCCGGGGCGAGGACGGCGGCACCACCGCCATGCTCGTCTCCACCCTGGTCCTGGTTACCCTCGCCGCCGCCCGCTGGCACTCCGCTCGCGGTCACGCCCAGCAGGCCCACGCCTCCCGACAGGCCGCCGAGCATCTGCGCGCCGCCTACCGCCAGGCCGCAGCCACGCCGATGCGGGTGCTGCACGACCAAGGCCGTGCCCTCCCCGAGGCCCAGCGCCGGTCACACGAGGCCACCCTCCGCGCGGCTCTGCCGAAGCAGGGCGTACGAGCCGATGGCATGCCGACGAAGACCGACGCCCTGGTCGCCACTCTCGTCCAGGCCGAGCAGGCCGGCCACGACCCCGAGGTCCTCCTGCAACAGGCCATCGACATGCGCGAACTCGACACCGCCGCGGATGTGAACGACGTCGTGGTCTGGCGCCTTCGCCGCCTCGCCCAGCTCCCCGCCCACACAGGCGAAGCTCCCCGTCGCCCGCAGGCCGGCACCCGCCCGACCAAGCCCTCGGCCAGCCGCACCAGCGAACGGAACGCACCCACAGCAGCGCCCCGCCCTGCCGTCTCTGACCCGCGCAGCCGTCCACCGCGCCGCTGATCAGCGCGTAGGGAAGGCCTGCCACCGACCTACCAGACTCCACGAAATGCCTGGACAGCGGTTCCACCTGCTGTTACGGATGAAAACAGGAAGCCCTCGACCGGGAGATGACGCTCGTGCCCAGAACCACCGACCGCACCACGGAGCCGGCACCCGCGCTGCCCGTCCTTCCCACCGGCACCGGCCCCCTGCTGCAACTCCAGTACGAGACGCAGCCGGCCGACGGCCCCGGCGCGACCCGCTGCGTCAGCCACCCACACGAACTCGCCCTCGGCGGCATCCCCGTGATGTGCTCGGCCTGCCGGGCCCGACGCGACTGGCTGCTCATCAACCACGGCCGCAACATCTGGATCCGCTGCCGGTGCAGCAACCAGTGGCTCGAACCGGAGATCAGCCGCGCCGACTTCGACGCCCTGGTCGCCAGCCCGTACGGCACGACCTACCCCACCGTCGAGAAGGGTCTCGCTGCGCTCGGCTTCGACGGCATCGTTGCCGGTGCCTACCTGGAATAACGAGCGGTATATCGATCGGACTTCCGGCAGGAGCGGTCGATGGCCGACGCTGCCAGTTGGGAGAGCTCTTGCCAGAAGGAGTCAGGAGCTAAGGGGCAGCTCACGGGCGCTTGTCACAGGCGTGCGCCAGGATGACTGAGTATGAGTCACCACGACGAGGAACCCGCAGAGGAAAGCCCGGTCCCAGAGGGCGAGGACCGATTCGAGATCCGGCCGTGGCACGAATCGGATCTACTCAGCGAGCTTCATGCGGTGCGGGCGATCCCAGCTCCGCAGAGCCGGGGATACAAGCTCGAGGCGTTGCTCGAGCGCGCCTTCCAGAGGGCCCACTTCGAGGCACCGCACAACCCGAGGATGGCTGGGCGACGCCAAACCGACTTCGCGGTGATCTCGCACAATAGCCGCTACCTCGTCGAAGCGAAGTGGGAGAACCACCAGGCCGGCACCGACATCATCCAGGCGATCCGAGCCCGATTGCGACGTGTCGACGGCACGGTCGTCGGCGTCCTGTTCACGATGCTCGGCATCAACGCAGAGGCAGAGAAGGAGATTGCGGACTTCCGCCAGGAGGGTTTGATCCTCGTCTTCGACGAGACTGACATCCTTCTTGCACTGAGGGAGCCGCAGGAGCTGGAACGGATGCTCCGGCTCAAGCACGATCAACTGGTTGTCCACGGCAACGTTCACTATGGAGAGAAGGCATCCCAAACCGAGAAGGCTGCAAGGCGGTCACGCAAGCAGCTGCGGCCTCTGCCGGAGAGCGCCTATAGGCTGCTCACAGCCAGTGGTGAGGATGTGACATGGTTCCAGGGAGACGGGGGTTTCGACTCCACCGTGTTCTGCCTCGACTTGCCTGACATTGACTGGGTGCCGGCCGCTGGGAGCGGCGTGTCCCTGGACATGCCGGTCGGAGCCTGGGACCAACGAGAACTGCTCCGCCTCCTGCAGTCGCTCGACGAGCTCGGGTGGATCGGCCGGAAGGGCCAGTGGAGCATTCAGCAGCACCGCCGCAACTGGCACGGCACTGGAGCTCGCTCCTTTGCAGAGGCGCTCACGGGGTGGAAAGAACGGACTGACGAACTCGAAGACCCCCACCACAGTGAGGAGTTCGTCTACTTCGAAGCGTGCGACGGCGGGTTCTTCACGATGTCAGGCAATGTCTCCGCCGAGCGAACTCGCCGCGTATCGCGGTGCAACGTGTCGTTCCAACTTGTAGGGATGCCCCTGGACCCCGGCTCGCTGCAACAGCTCTACCGCAGGTTCGACGTTCCCAGCCGGGGGTACTTCCGACCCTTGGTCGAGCGAGCCGTCACGAGACAGCGCGTCGCTGGTGGCGTCCCGCTCGAGGTGCTGGGCTACATCGTGGAGCCCGCCGACCGGCGATGGGACAACGAAGACTGGGTTGTCGGCATCCTTGCGGCAAATCCGTACGGTCCCGGCGGGTCGCCAGCCCCCGAAGAGCTGCCCGGATACCCAGCGCACTCGGGCGTCGTCGCCTGCGCTCTGCGCTCGCATCACCCTCTCAGTCAGACCAAGGAACGGTACGAGCTGTGGTCCTACGAGCGTGCCCGAACCTCCGACGCCACCGCGCTATGCATCGTCGCTGAGTGGTGGGACACCAAGGACAGTATCGAGCGACGGCCCACCGCGACTGCGGGCTACTTCGGAGTTCAGTGCGTGGAGTTGGCTCCTGGCCGAGCGCGTGTACAGACGACACTCGCGGATCGTGGCCGGTCGTGAAGGTGGCCAGACCGCGCGCTCACCCTGACCCGTAGTGGACGAACAACACGAACGCCGAAGGCGGCTCGAGCGGCATCTCGCCTTGCCGACCCGGGGGCTCCTCCGGGAGGCCGAGAACAGCGAGGTGCTACACGCCGAGAGTTCCACCGATACATCGGTGGAACTCTCGGCCTCGGCGTGTACAGGGTGGTCAGCCGGGTTGCCGTTCTTGCAGAGCCCGCCCGGAAGTCTCCTCTGCGTCACTCGTCCGAACCCTGGATCTGTCCCTTTCGCGAACCGCGCCCCTCCCTCTGTCCCTGGGGCACTTGGCCGCCGAATGCCCCTGCGTCAAGGGTGACTTGGAGAGAATCGAATCCGGGCGTCAGTTGGGCGGGGGATGGCGAGCGCTTTCCCGCTCGATGGAATCCAAGCCTGGGGTCCTAGGGGTTGAAGGTATTGAGTCGTCGTGCAAAGATCTGCATAGTCCGCAGGGCGGGGAGCCCTGGGTATGCATCTATGGGGGTACTTGATGATCCACATCACCCTTGGTTCGAGGCGGTACGTCAACCCGCAGGAGGACCAGCTCGGCCGTAACATCGTCGGCTTCGACCCGGTCATGGACGACGAGGCCCTCTTCCACGCCAACCGTGGGTGCTGGGTTCTGGGTGAACGCGCCGAGAAGGAGCGCTACGCCCTGCTCTCCCACGAAGGCGAGGTCCGCATGGCCATCGCAATCGACAAGCTCGTCCCCGTGGCAGGGGGACGCAAGGCGATCGAAGGCAGGTACCTCACTCCGGGCGACGAGGTGTACGACACCTACGTTGGCAAGGGAACGCCCGTCGAGACGACCCGCAACCCGATCACCTACTTCGATGCCCCGCACGACGCCCGCACCTGCTACTGCGGCTGCGGCGAGCTGGTGACCGGTGGATGGTTCGTCATCGGGCACGACCAGAAGGCCCTGCATGCCCGGATCGCGAAGATCGGCAGCGTCCGCGAATTCATCGACTGGTTCGACAGCACCTACGACGATAAGCCCAAGGACGAGTGACCGCCAGGCTCGCCACCGCGCCGTAAGTCAGGCGCCGCCCTTGCAGCTAGGAAGCCCCGCCACTGCCGGCGGGGCTTCGGTGCTGCCTACTTCGGGCAGAACGGTCAGATGGATCGCCGGCTGCTGTCCGCCCTTGCTCGACTGCCGGACCTCCCATACCTCGTCAGGCAGTTCGGGGTGATGGCGTGAAGTGCGTTGCGGGGTGGCGGCCGAGGAAGACTCCGCGACACCCGCCCCTCTCTGAAGAGCCCGGTCTCGCCGGGGCGTCAGACATCGGGGAGCGTCCTTCTCGTGGCTTCCTGGCCGTAGCTCATCATCGGGCCTATGTGCGAAACGTTCGGATCCCCGCGTCAACGGATCGCTGGGCCCCTCTTACTCAACGGCGTACGGCAAGGCCGCCCTCTGCCTGACCGGCATGGGACGGCCTTCTGCGGTTCTCGGTCAGACCTTGGCGAGGTGGTTCGAGAGGTCTAGGGCGGCGGTCGCGAATGCGAGGGCGGCGCAGAGGCCGGTCACCTCGTGGAGGGTCGGGCGGACCAGGCGCCGCCAGTCGTCCGGGGCGGCGGGCCAGGAGGCGAGGTGTACCTCGGTGGTGGCCAGGCCCAGGTGGGCGGTGATGTTCCAACCGGAGCGAGAGGCGGGCTCCCAGTGGAGGCGAATGCGGCCGAGTGGGAGCTTCGGGGTTCCGGCGGCGAGCCACGTGATGTCGAGTGGGCCGTCGTGCCGGGTGGAGACGCGCTGGACCAGCGCGCCGCGTACGCCGTCTGGCATGGGATGTACGGCGAGGCTGTGCAGCGGGAGGGTGTGTGACGAGATGGAGGCCTCCGGAGAGCAGGGAAGGGGTCAGGACCAGGTGAGGGCGTCGCGTACCGACGTGGGGAGGTAGTCCTCCTGGCCGTCGTCGGGGATGAACGCCTTGCCGTCCTGGACGACGACCCCGGTCCCCACGTAGTGGGTGAAGGGGAAGTCAGGGTTGACGGCGAGGCGGATCGGCAGGGCGGGGTCGAGGTCCTGGAGCTGGCGGAGCAGGTGGCCGACGGTCAGGTACTCGGGCAAGGAAACCTCCGATAGCGGTACGAGCGGGTGGGGGTCGGAGCGTCAGGGAGTGTCGAGACGGAGCAGGTCCCGGAGGGCCTTCGGCCCTTGGGCGTGGCCGGCGAGGTGCCGTTTGCGGCACTCGTTGACGTAGCCCTTTCCGCGTTGGGTCATCTCCCAGCTGCCGCACGAGCAGACGGTCTGGGTGTACGAGCGCCCCGGGCAGCCGGGGTGGAGCGGCTTGCCGGAGCTGGTGTGTTTGTGGTCCGCCGGGCAGAGGGTGCCGTCGGCGTGGTGGTTGGTGAGCGGGCCGTGGAAAGGCACGGTGAGTTCCTCCTGTTGGGGAGGAGCCCCTGGACGGCCGGGCGGTGGACGTCAGGGCGCTCGGTCATTTGGAGAGGCCGCGCTGCCACTGGCGTCGTACCGTTCGGCGCGCGGCATGGCGGCGAAGGGGCTTGGCGTGGCTGCCGTACTGACCGGGCAGGTAGTAGCGGGTGCAGCGACGGGCGAAGGCGCATTTACGGCGGTAGCCGGGACGGGGGCCAGGAGCATGCGTGCGATCGGAACCTCCTGCTGGGCCAGTGAGCGGGGACAGGGCCGGTCGGCCCGGAGGGCAGGCCCCGAGAACAGGTGCCGGTGAGCGGGCCGGGCCGGTTGTGCAGCCCGCTCACCGATTCAGCGTGGGGAGTGGGCGGCGAGGGCGGCGACGAACCCGGCCACAGCCTCGGCGGGGGTGTCGGTGCCGAACTCCTGGACCCACGCGTCGCCTTCGGTGGGCTGAACCTGGACCTGCCAGACGATTTCGCGTGTCCAGGCGGCGGGGTCCTCGGGAAGCCAGCTGACGTAGACGCGGCCGTCCGGGCTCGTCGCGTGGATGTTGGCCTCCGGAGTGTCGACGACCGTCCAGTCGAGGGCGTGAAGGAGTTCGAGCACCGGGCCCGCGGAGTGGTCCGAGGAGAGCCAGTGGCGGTCTTCCACGGAGGGGCGGACGACGGCGGGCAGGAGGGTGGTGGAGGCGTTCACGGTTGGACGATCCCTTCGTTGACCTGCAGTTTTTCCCGACACCCGTACGTTGACATGGGGTGTGCCGAAGTCCGTAGTCGTTTCCGGGGGATGCCCGTCTGCCGTGGGCGAACTGATCACGGGCAGACGCCCAGAACGCCGGCGGCACGGGAATGGAACGACGCCCGGGGTTGTCGTACTCGAGTTGCGGCAGCGGGCCGTACGGGACCGAAGGGGGAGGAGGGATGACGGAGTCGGGCAGACCTTGGGACGGGGCCGGGCTGGAGCGCAAGATCCGCGCCGCCGGGCGGCCGTGGACCGTTGGTGACATTGCGATGGTTGCCGACGGCCAGTGGGGCGTCGGCGCGCAGTCCGACAGGTGGGCGGGCGAGGACGCGGTGGTGGAGCACCGGGTCGCGGAAGGACGGCACGTCGAGCTGACGGTGGAGGAGCTGGCCCGCGTGGTGGGCGCCCCCACCGAGGACGCCCACCACGACGAAGACCTTGCCTGACCGTTCAACGGCGCGGCCCCGGTGAGGGCGCCGACGGCCCGACGACAGTAGCGGGAACAGGCTGGTCGGGCACCTGGCCCGGGGCATGTGAAGCGAGCCCCGAGCGGGCGACAGCGGCCCGGGACAGGTTCGCCGCCGGCCCCCGGTCCGCGGCCGAGGCGGCTTCGCGCGCCTCGACCACACGCCGGATCGCCTGCACGTACGCACCGCTCTCCGCGAGCGCGACGCGAAGGTCGGCCGCCGAGCTGGAGAGCCGGTCCAGCTCGTAGAAGGCCGGCACATACCTGGGCCGGGTCATGGCGTGCAGACGATCCTTGTGAACGGACACCGCGTTGTCGGTGATGGCCAGGGCTGTACGGATGCGCATGGCCGAGCGCAGGAGCGGGTCGTCGCAGGGGCGACGGACCGCGAGGACTTCCAGGACCTCGATGGGCTGACCCCAGGCTTTCTCGATCATGGAAGTGGCCTGGTCGAGCGCGGTGGTATCGGGCATGAAGGAACTCCTGTTGTCCGAGGAGGCGGAGGGGCGTCCGGGAAGGTCCGGGCGGGGGTCAGCGGCTGTGCCGGGGAGCCGACGAAGCGGCTGGCGGCCGGGCTGAGGCTGCGGGCGCGAGGGCGCTCGACCGCTGCTGTGCCGAGGACGTGGTGCGGCTCTGGGCCGCCATCACGCGGAGGTCGGCTGCTGTCCGTGGAGCGTGCGCGGCACGGCGTACGGCCTCGGTGACAGCGGTGCGGCGTACGTCGAGCGGAGTCGGAGAGCGAGAGACCGGGGGATCGGCAGCCGGGCCGACCGGCGTCAGCGTGACCAGCGGCTCCATCTCGCGGTGGATCATTTGCCGTTCGCGGACCACCGGGGCCGAACTCGCCATGGCGGCCGCCGTCGCAGCGATCAGATGGGACGGAGTGCGGGCCGTGAACACCGCCTCTGCCCGCGTACTCCAGCCCCGGGGACCGGCCCACAGCGTGACGGTCTCGGCGTCCCGTCCGCCGCGAAGGGTATCGATCTCGACACCCGCCAGTCCGTCGGGAGCGGTGAAATCGACGGTTCCGTACTTGGCTGCCCCTCGACGCCAGCCGGCATCGAGCAGCGGCTGGACGGCATTAGCCCAGTACGACGACGGGTCCGCCAGGAAGCGTCCGTTGTTCTCGTACGGGTCGGATTCGGCGTAGTCGCGGGCCAGAGCGGTGGTGAGACCGGCGACGATCTCGGCCGGGGTGACGTGGTTGAAGGTCGCCGTCCAGCGGGGCGTGGCGACGGCCTCCTCGGCCGCGGTGATCCTCCACAGCTCGAAGTCGTCGCCGAACCAGCCGACCCTGATCCGCTGGTCGGGAGAGGTGACGAGGAGCTGGCAGGGGCCGTCGTCGAGGTAGTGGTGCGGCCAGTGGGCCACGGGGGCGAAGCCGGCGTCTCCGGTCCCGTTGGAGCCGGCGAGATACATGGGGCTGACCAGTACCTCTTCGTGGCGGGACGGGTCGGGAAGGGCGGACATGGTCGAAGCTCCAGGCGCGTGTGGGAGGAGGGGAACGCGCCCGCGTGCGCAGCGCTGTGAAGGGCCGGAGCGCACGCGGACGTTGTGGCGATGGCGGATTGCCTCTGGTTCTCGGCGCCACCCGGATCACCTGACCCGTCCCGGGGCCGACGGAGCAGTCGCGGACGCCGGCACCCGCGGTTGCGGCTGGGGAGCATGGCTGAACAGTGCATTCGGTACGGCGGCGCTCCGGCGCAGCGCCGCCGCAGTCCGGGCGCCGTCCGACCCCAACGGGATATCGGAGTGGATTCGTTGGGCCGTCGAGACAGGGGCAGGGGGCGAAGGGGTCCACCGTGTGGTCAAGGGGGCGCTCCAGTGCTCGACGGTCGCGTAGACGGGACCGAGCGCCTGGCCAGCATCCGTCAGCACGTAGGGGGCGCCATGCTGCGGGCCCGTGCGGGTGACCAGGCCGTCGGCCTGGAGCCGGAGGAGGTGCTGCCGGGTGAAGGCGTCGGCCCGGCCGATGCCCTCGGCGGTGTGACCGAACCGCATAGGGCCGCAGCCAGCAAGGACTTGGATAAGGGCAGTGGAATGCCCCGGACGCAGATGCCGTACAGCGTCCTCGACGCGTTCGGCTTCGGCCGTCGCGTCGGGCGCCAGGTAGATCCGGGACCAGTCGGCCAGGGGGCGGTGCACGTGCGTCAGGGACTCGCCGAGGGCGCTGAGCTGGTACGGCGCTCCGTGGCGGGTGTCGGTTCGGGTGACCAGCCCGCCGGTTTGCATGGCGGCCAGGCACAGGCCGATCACCTGCTCGCTGACGAAGGGGAGCTTGGCGGCGATGTCCCGTATTCGCATGGGGCGGCCCTCCTGGACCAGGGTCATCACGGACCAGGTGATCCACTTCGGCCCCATCAGGGAGAACGCGTCTTCGATGCGCTGGGCATCGAACGAGTTGATGGGGAAGAGGGGCCGGGCGGGGACGTGGGGCTGTTTCATTCGGCCGCCTCCATCCGGGCGAGCAGCGACCGGACCAGGGTGGGCAGCCCCCCCGGTTCGCCGCCGGTCCAGATGCGGTCGGCCGCCTCGTCGAGGACGTACGCGGCGTCTTCGAGCAGGCCGCTGGAGATCTCCATGCAGGCATCGGTGATCCGGGAGGCCGCGAGCAGCGACTGGGAGAGCACGTCGACATAGTCGCCCGGCGGGAGGCCGGTCGCCTCGGCGGCGGTGCGGATCGCAGCCAGCTCCAGCGCGCTGAAAGCGAAGGCGAACCCGTCTTCCTCCTCGGCGTCCTCGGTCGCGGCGAAGGCCGGGTCCCGAGGTTCCGTGGGGATGCCCACGCGCGTGCAGATCTGGTCGACCGCGGTGGTCAGCTCAGCGAGGGACTCGGTGAGCCAGCCGAGCGCGGAGGCGTAGGAGGCCAGGGCGAACAGATCCGCCGGCGTGGCGGGACGCGGCTCGGAGGCCATGAACTCTTCGAGCCGGTCGGTCAGTTCGCCCACCACGTGCGGACCGGCGGACAGCGCGCCCAGTACGGGGTGCAGGTAAGAGCGGCTGGCAACCGTCGGGTATTCGGCGGCGAGGATTCCGGAGACGCTCTGCGCGGCCTCGGCGAGGAGGCCGGCCAGATCGGTACGTGACAGCGGGGCGCGGTCGACGGTCATCGCTGGGGGGCCTTTCGGGGAGGGGCAGCCGTGGAGCGGGCCACTGTGGGAGGAGCTGCCGGGACGGCGGCCGTAGGGCGGCCGGCGGTGAGGGAGGAACGGGACCGGGCGGCCTGGACGCGGGCCTCGTCGGCGGAGGCCGTCTCAGTGATCTGCTGAGGGGCGGTGCGTAGGTGGGCCGTGCGGTAGACCGCGTAGTCCTTCCTGCTTCCGGCGGCGACGAGGTAGACCTCGCGCTGGTGGTTCGAGGTCGGTGGGGCCGGGCGGAACTGGATGACCAGCCGGTAGGCGACGGAGGGGTCGACGTAGACCTTGTGGAAGCCGGCGAGGCGGCCCTTCAACGGCAGGCAGTCGTCACTTCCGTGGACCAGGTTCTGCAGTTCCAGCAGCGCCAAGTCACGCATTTCATCGGGAAGTTCCCGAAGGTCGGTGATGGCGTCAGGGTGTGCGGCAAAGGCGAAGCGGGCGCGGCTCACAGCAGCCTCCCCTGTACCTGTCGCTGGGCCGGTCCCGCCGGAGGAGTACGGGGGACGTCGCGACCCGCCATCGGCGCCGCGGATGCACCGGCCGACCGGGCGAGGGCGATGCGGGCGATGCGGGCCCGGACGACGGCGCCGTTGTCATCGCGATACTCCGGCGGCTCGGGCAACGGGCCGCTGCGATCGTCCAACCAGGCGTGGGCGGCGCCGGCGTCGACGAAGGCGCCCTCGCGCATCGTGTACGTGCCGGCGCCGTGGTCCCACTCTTCGTGGAAGACCCGAATCGGTGCGTCGTCGGCCCGGGAGTCGCGCGTCAGCGTCCACGTCTCGCACGGGTCAAAGTCCGAGGTGTGGTTGTCGAGGACCTCGTACCGGGCGCCCGACTCGCGGATCTGCCGTTCGACCCACACCGTGAGGTCGTCGGCGGGCTTCAAGGAGCCGCCGCGGATCTTGGCGATCCTCTCGGGCGGGCAGCCGCGCTCGACCAGCCAGTTCTGGGCGAAGGACACCGTGGCGTGGTGGCTCGTCTCCAGGGTGTACGTGAACCGGGTCAGGTCCCGGGCGACGGCGATCGCCATGACCTGGGGCGCGCCGGGTATTCCCCACGTGGCCGACTGGTCATGGGCGACGACGAAGCTGTGGGAGCCGTTGGGCGTGGTGTGGTGCTGGGACAGCGCCGTCAGGTCACCAGACCAGAACCTCTCCACCGCCTCCTCGGATGCGGCATCGGCGGGGGCGAGTTCGTCGAGATCGAAATCGAAGGCGAAGTCGAAGCGGTCGTTCATGCCGCCACCCCCGACGGCTGAGGGGCGGGGGTGAACAGAACCCGGTGATTGGGGCGGGCCGGGCTCGTCGTGCACGCGGCGAACGGACCGTCCGGGGCGCGGAGGTGCACCAGCGCCTGGTCCAGGTGGTCGCGGTGCCAGGTCGACGGACCGGACAGGCCAGCCTCGGTGTCGGTGAGTTGCTGCCACGCGAGCCAGAGGGCGTGCAGCCGGGCGACGGCCTCTGGGTGCTCGTGCCACTGCGCGCACCACGGACGCGTCGTGCTGATCTCCCGGCCGTACACCGGCAGGAAGAGGTAGTTCACCCAGTTGCTCAGGGCGGCGAGTTCGACGGCGTACGCCTCGCCGCCCAGAGCGAGGATGAACACCGAGGTGGGGCCGTCGGCCTTCTCGGGGCCGGCCGCCCCGGCTGCCGGAGCGCCGTCCGTCTGCTGGTCGGCAGTGGGAACGGGATCGGGCTCGGAGCCGAGGCGGTCGAGGATGCCGCCGTGGCGCCTGACCTCCGCGATGGTCTTGGCGAGGGCGCTGGCGAGGTCGTCGAGGTCTTCGTCGGAGACCCGGATCGGCTCAGGGCTGGGGGCGGTCGGGCTGGTGTCGGACATGAAAGCGTGCTCCATCTATGAGACGGCGACATGCCCGAGAGGATGCGGAGAATCCGCGGTTTGGCCCGGCCGGGAAAACCCGGTAGGGAGCCGCTACCCGGCCGCGCAGCGCGGACAGCGCGGGAACGGCGGTGCCAGCAACTGCAGAGCCCGAGTGGCCTGGTGGGGGACGACGCCGTTGCCGAGTGCGGTGAGCTGCGCCGGGCGTCCGAGTCCCGGGGTGGCGGTGACCCAGCCAGCGTCGAGGCCCTGCATCCACTCGACGAAGTCGGCACGGAGCCGACCGGCCGCGTCCGTGGGCGCCGGCGCCGGACGGGTGAGCGTCTCCCACCGGGTGATGGCGGCTGCGTACGGTCCCCATCGCCGCTCGACTCCTCGGCTTCCGGGGACGACTCCGCCCACAGCGGCAGGACCACCGCCGACAGGGGAGGGCGCCACCCCTTGCCGGGGCGACGGCCCGGGGTGCCGATGTAGCTGGCCCGGCGTGTGGGCAACAGCGACGCCGCCGCACTGGGCAGGGTCATGTCCCCGTTGCCGTGCCGCTGGTTGGGCGAGCCCTTGATCCCGTCCGACGCCTTCGGCGTCGGCAGGAGCCACTCGACCTCGTCGGCCAGGTTCGGACCGTGCCCACCGCTCTTCCTCTTGGCCGGGTGCTGCGAGCCGCCGTTCCTTCCGATGTTGCTGGTCGGCGTCTTGAGCAGGGTCTCCGGCGGGCCAGGCCGTGAGGAAGGTCCGCTCGCGCCGGTGCGGGGCTCCGACATCGGAGGCGCGAAGCACGAGCCATTTCGCGTCGTACCGGAGGTCGGCCAGGGATCCGAGTACGGCACCGAGTGCCCGCAGAGGAGGCTGACCTGCGGTGTCTCCCAGACACCACGGGCAGGGTTCCACGTCGCCAGGGGAACCGGCGGGGGAGGTGAGGAGGCCGCGCACATTCTCGATCACTACCAAGCAGGGTCGGAGGGCCTCGACCGCACGGGCGACGTGCAGCCACAGCCCCGATCGGGTCTGGGAGTTGAGTCCAGCCCGGCGGCCGGCGACCGAGACGTCTTTGACAGGGGAAGCCGGCCGTCAGGACGCACACCCGGGGGACGGTGGACCAGTCGACGGTCGTGATGTCGCCCAGGTTGGGGACGCCGGGCCAGTGGCGGGCCAGGACGCGCGAGGCGTTCGGATCGACCTCCGCGTGCCAGGCCAGGGTGCCGCCGAGAGCGGTCTGCACCCCCAGGTCGAGCCCGCCGTACCCGGAGCAGAGCGACCCGATCAGCGGTGAGCTGGAGACGATGGCGGACATGTCACCGGCCCCGTACGGTCCGGGGCGCGAGAGCCGTCGTCGGTGCCGGCGCTGCGGGGGTAGCCGGTACGGCCTCGTACAAGGGGGTGGTGGTCCGGCCGAGGGCTGCCCGGAGCCGCCTCGACGGCGGCGAGACCGCGGTCGAGGCGGCGTGCAGGGAGTCGGCCGCCTCCCGCAGGGCCGTGTCCGCCGTCCCGAGCGCCTCGTCGATCACCCGCCCCGCCGCCTCCCGGGCATCCCGGCTGTCGGGCCGGTCGTGCAGGTGCTCGGTCCGTTCCAGGAACGCGAGCTGCTGGGCCACCTCCCCGAGGGCGGCTGCCGCCTCACCGGCGGGCCGTACGGCGGCGGAGAAGCTGGACACGGCTAGGGAAGTACGAGAGCTGTGTTCCCTGTTGGCGGTTCGGAAGAGGACCTCGTCGCCCAGCACGGTGACCAGGTTGCCGAGTTCGGAGATCTGCTGGGCGACGGCGACGCTGCTGGGGAGGCGGTGAGGGTCGCCGGGGACCGGGAGCTTGCCGCGCTGGGCGTCGAAGGCTGAGGCCGTGGCCCGTATGGCCAGAGCGTCGGCGAGAGGGTTCGTGGTCACGATGAATTCCTGTACGTGGGGGACGAGCGGTGGAAAGGGGTGTCAACTGTGGTTGCGCGAGGGCGAGCGTGGGGCGGTCGGAGTGGGCACAGGGCCGAGCTGGCCCGGTGGAGACGGAGCAGTGCGTGGCGTGCTGCGGGTGAGGGCCGCGTGTACCCGCGCCGCCGGCGGCCCGCTCGGGGAAGGAGCGGTGGTTGGCGCCCGTGAAGCCGGCCGGCCGTTCGCGGTCTGCCAGCGGGCGCGGACCTCGTCGAGCGGGCCGAGCGCGTGTAGGGCGTGGTTGATGAGCCGCCCGGGGGCCAAGGCCTCGTCCTCGGCAAGGGCGCGGACGGCGCGGGCGGTGGCGGCTGCGGTGCGCGTGAGGGAGGAACGCATCACCTGCTTGCCGAGCCACTCGGCGTCACCAGCCCCCACGCCGTCGCAGATGGCGGCGAACCGGTCTTCGGACAGCGTGCCGTCGGCCAGCAGGCCGCGCCGCTGTGCCTCCCAGAGCAGGGTGATCCGGTCGATGGGCTCGCCCCGGTGGTGCAGCGCCCCGAGGCACCGGTAGAGGTGCCCGTGGACCGGGTCGGCGAAATCCCCGGGACGCAGCCAGTCCACCACCTCGCCTATAGCACCCGGCCGCTCGATGAGGACGGCCAGAAGGAACTCCTCGTCCTCGGCAACCTGATCGGCCTGAGTCCGCGCAAGGGCAGGCGGGTCGGGGGTCTGCGATGTCGCGGGCGCGACAGGGCGTGGTTCGCTGCCCCACCGCCGGGCGAGATCGGTGAGTACTCCCGTCAGGACGTCCGCGTAGCGCAGCGCTCCCTCGACCTCGCCTTGCAGGGCGCCCGCGCGAGCCTCCTGGTGAAGGCGGATCGCGTGCTGGGCGACGGTGCGGTGGATCGCCCCCTCCAGCACCATGCGGCCGTACACCGCAGCGTGCGCAGGACGCGGACAGGCCGAGACCAGCAGGTGGGCGTACGACGCGGTCAATCCCCGGACATGGAGGCCAGCCTCGGCGACCGCGTCGGTCACCCACGACAGCGGCACCGGCCCCTCGCCCTCCACTGCGGGGTGGCCATCGCCTCGGAGCTTGCGCAGCGCCGCGAACAGCGCCTGGTGGACCGGTCGGTAGAAGTGATCCGGCGCGAGCCACTCCAGTTGCGAGAGCTGGCCTGGGTCGAGCAGGACCGCGCCGACGACCGCCTGCTCGGCCTTCAGCAGCGGGTTCATCGAGGACCTCGCGTGTGGGAAGCGGACGGCGCACTCGGCCGGGCACGCAGATCGGCGACCGCACGGTCGGCAGCGGTCACCGCCTCAGCGAAGTCGTCCAGCACGGTGGCGAAGGAGGGATCGGCGACGGGAACCGCCCCGGCATCGCCGACCAGCCACCACCGGCCCTGGTGCAGGACGACCGGCGACTGGGCCAGCCGCGCGGAACGCGGCGTGGGCGCGCTCATGCCGACAGTCCGAAGTCGTCGTGGCTGACGGTCTTCGCCAGGGCCCGCTCGGTGATGGCCTTCGTGGCGCGGGCGGAGGCCGGCCCGACCACCTTGGCGGAGGGCTCCGTGTACCAGGGCCGGATACTGAGCATGGCGATGCGCAGACCGGTGGCCAGCAGCAGCACCTTGCCCTTGGGCAGGGCGCGGATCGCGTCGGGCGGGAGGATCCGCTCGGTGCGCATGCTCACCGAGGTGGACTTGCCGCTCTCGCTCTTCGAGACCGAGACGGTCTGGACGTCGTGGTCACCGACCTGCCTGCTGAGGCGGTCGGCGAAGTCGGCGTCGTCGATGCCCGATCCGACGATCTTGACGGTGGCGGCGGACCAGAGGGCGTCCATCCCGGCCTCGCCCCAGCACCGCTGGCCCTGCCGGTAGGACTGCAGGATCGTCATTGGGATGACGCCCCGGCTGCCCAGGTGCGAGTACAGGTCCGGGAGGTCCGAGATCCGGCAGACGTTAGCGGCCTCGTCGAGGACGCACAGGGCGGGCGGGTCGAGCCGTCCGCCGGAGCGCTCGGCAACGATCACGGCCGCGCGCATCACGGCGTCGGCCGCCCCTGCGATGATCGCCGACGCGCTGCCACCGCCGTCCTTGCTCAGCAGGTACAGCGTGTCGCGGGAGGTGGCGAAGGCGAGGGGCTTGAACTCGGGGAGATCCTCGCTCGGGGTGACCCAGGCGGCGACGTCCGGGTCGAGTAGGCAGCTCGCGTACTGCCTCGCCGTCTCGTAGATGCCGTCGCGGGTTTCGGTCGCGCCGGAGACGGTGCCCTGGAGCTGTGCGGCGACCGCGTCGTGGCCGGCGTCGGTGAGCAGGTCGACCGGTGACCGGTCGGCGGGGGAGGCGAGCCAGGCCAGCACGTCGGTGATCGGCCGCCGGTGGCTCGCGGCGGCGAGGAACAGGGCGCCGAGCGTGTTGGACGCGGCGGTGGACCAGAAGTCGGAGCCGCTCGACTCGTCCACGCTCGCCGCGACGAAGTGGCCGGCCAGTCGCTTCGCCCCGGCAAGGTCGCGAGCGTCGGCCAGGATGTCCCACCACATCTCGCGCGGATGGTGGGCGATCTGCTGAGGGTCGAGGGTCCAGACCGTGCCGACCCCGGCACGGGCGTCCACTGTGGCGGTGAACGCGTCGTTCGCCGCCTTGTTGGAGGTGAGCAGCACCGGACCGGGAGCCGCGAGGATCGCGGGGATCGCCAACCCGGAGGTCTTCCCACTGCGCGGGGCCATGATCGCTACGATCACGTCCTCCCAGGAGGCGCGGACATCGGCCCAACCAGGGTCAAGAGTGCCGAGCAGGATGCCGCGGTCGGCGGGAGCGACCTCTTTTACACTCCCGGCCGCTCAGGGACGGCCGCAGGCTCTTCGCCTTGGCGGTGATCTCTTTGTCCAGCAGCGGCGCCAGGTCGCTCTTTCGGGCGAGACCGGTTTTGGCACCGGAGCGCCGGCGCAGCCACAGCACCAGGCCGGTGGTGATCAGCGCCAGGGTGAGCAGGCCGGGGACGACGCGGACGCCGACCAGCAGCGAGGTGGTGCTCAGGGCCGGCCACAGCACCTCGGGGTGCAGCAGGGCGTCGGTGGCACGGAACGGGGCCCACGTGCCGCTTCCGACGAGGGAGTTGGTGAGGTTGCCGGTCAGCCAGGCGAGGGAGTCGAAGGCTATGGCGGCGCCGAGGACGCCGAACAGGAGATAGAGGAGCGAGTCGGAGCCGGTGGTGGCCGACGGCGCACTGGTGCGCGGGGAAGGCACAGGCAGTTCCTTGGGGTGCGAGCGAGTGGGCGGGGCGGGGCGCGCTCGGCTCTCGTGCAGCTCACGGGCCTACTCCTTGCGGATCGAACGGAACGCTTCATCGGCATCAGCGGTTGCGGGAGAATGTGATGCTCGGGTCGACCGGTCGGGCCGCCGAGACGGAGGGGGCGGGAGCCGACGCCGACGCCTGGCCCGGGAGACTGGTGAGGGCTGGGCTGGCGGCGAGCGCGGCGGCCACGATCGGAGAACTACGGCCGGCGCCCTGGATGCGGTCGCGGGACGAGGCGGGTGCGGGGCGATGGCGGGCCGCTACGTCCTGGGCGAGGCGGGGCTGCACCGCAACCTGAACACCGGAACGGTGCAGGGCCAGCGTGGCGTCGGCGACCTTCCCCAGGGCTTCGTCGCGGCTGGTGGCGGCGGGCAGTGTGTAGATGTCCAGGCGGGGATCGTGCCGCCAGCCGTGTTCGACCACGGCGAGTCCGGTGAGCCCGGAGGCGCGGCTGTCGATGGCCGCGACGATGCCGAGCCGCGGATGCTCGGCGAACGCGACATCGGGCTCGGCGTGCGGAGCCCGGGACGGGCCGGGCCCCGCGCTGGGTACCAGGGAGGGGTTGAAGACGGCGTCCGTGTCGACCCGGAACCCGGCGTTGCGCAGCAGCGCGACGGCCCGGGTGGCGCGGCCCTGCCCGTCACGCTGCTGGTCGGTCAGGGCGTGCAGGGTCGGCTCGCCCAGGACGGGGCGGAAGTCGAGCCGCTCCAGCATCCAGGTGCCAGCGGCGAGGTTCTTGGGGTTCGCGGCGACGATGCCGTAGTCGGGGTGGCGGCCGACGGTGACGTCGGCCAGCAGTTCTTCGGCGAAGGTGGGCAACACGGCTGATCCATCCGGTGGCTCGATGACGAGGGAGGTCGAGGGTCAGAACGGTTCTGCTGGTGAGGGGCATGCGGCGTACTCCGAGACGGGAAGAGATCAGCGACCAGGGGTGGTGGAGGGACGTACGGGTGGTGGCACGGGACGTGGGGGAGGGTCCGTCGCCAGGCGCGTGCGGACCGTGCGCGATCCGGCCGACGGCGAGGGCGAGAGAGCAGCGCTCACCCGTGGCTGAGCAGAGGCCGGCCGGGCGGTCCCGTCTATCGGACTTCGGCCCTTGGACGTGAGCAGGGCCGAGTTGCACAGGACGGTGAACCCCTCGGCCTGCAACTCTGCGAAAGCCCGGGTCACGGCCCGCCGCTGCTCGGTCGGATCGCTCATGGCCGAGGGCAGCCGGTGGTAGCGCTCCCCGTCGAATGAGACGGCGGCGATGAAACCCGCACGGTGGAGCACGGCGTCGGCGACGCGCTCCTGCCAGGAGCGTTGCCGCTCGGGGCGTGGCGGCACGCCGAGCTGGTCCAGGCGTGTGTCGATGGCGGCGAGCAGACTCGGGACGCTGCCGCCGTACCGGGCGTCGGGGCCGCCGGGTTCCGAGTCGTAGATCTCTTCGTACACCGAGGGCCCGGTGTCCCTGTGGCGGATCGCCGTCCAGCTCTCGGGGAACTCGGGGTCCTCGCTGGGTGGTTCCTGCGGCGGCGAGATGATCAGCGAACTGCCGTCGGGGAGGGCGGCGTGGACGATGTAGTCGCTCAAGCCGTACTCGACGGTGACCTCCTGGCCGCGCTGGCGGAGGGGAGCAGTGAGGTGGCCGTACCCGTGATCCTCTTTCGGATCCTCGGACACAGCAGGCGAGGGGGAGGTGCTGGTCCACGCGGTGATGTGTGGTCCCTCTCGCTCGAAGGTGATCAGGGGGTTGTCCTGGTGCATGGGCTTTCTCCGTGGTGGGGTGTTCCAGCGGTCGGCGGCGCGGGCTGCGGGCACGTGGTGCCGGGCGGGCGGTGGTCCACGAGGATCTGGCGATCGGAAGGTTTGGTCCCGCCGGGACTCGCTGCTACGGCCGTCAGCGGGAGCGCCCCGACACCGGTGGGCCGGGTGCCGGTGGCGCCGGGGGAGAAGCGGGCAGGGGCCCGCGCCGGCCGGAGGTGGATCGGGCGAGGGCCACGCGTGCCTGTTCGGTCCGCGAAGACTGTTCGCGGTCCGCTCGGCCGGCCAGGTGGTCGGCGGCCCGTACGAGGGCCGGGCCGCGGATGGACAGCTCGTCGGCGTAGTGCCAGCCGTCGGCGTTGCGGTCCTCCTCTGCCTGGCTCTCGTAGAGCTTCCGCGAGCCGGGGAGCGAGGCGTCCATGAGGGCCATGATCTGATCCCACTCGCGCTGGAGCTGTCCCGCCTGTTCCAGGGTGGTGTCGATCCCGCGCAGCCGGCGGAGGTCTTCGCTGACCGGTCCCTCGACGTAGTCGGCACCACGGGCGGCAGCGCGGACGCCGGCCAGGACCTCGGGACCGTGGGCGAGGAAGACCTCCACGTGTTTCCATGCCTCGGCGTCGCGTTTCACCTTGCCGTCCTCGTATCCCTGCTCGTCGACGGGCCAGCCGTCGCCGTCGCAGAAGGAGTCCGAGACCGCGTCCCAGGCGTCGGACGCCTGCCTGATCCCGGCGGCGGCGGAGGCCAGCGCCGGGATGTGCCTCCGCCACGCCAGGCGGTCGGTGGCCGCCGTCGGCCGATTTTCGGCCAGGCCGGGAGAACTGGGAGAAGCAGACATAATCGATCCTCCGGACAGGCGCTATGCCGACATGCGGGCGTCGGTGTCGAACAGTTCGCGTTCGGCCGGGTGCAGGATGTGCTGCGTAATGAAGGAACGGCCCGCGACCTTCCACAGGCCCCGGCCCTTGGTCAGGGCGGACACCGCCTGGGTCTCGACGCCGGTCAGGCCGAGCAGCGACGCGGCGGCGTCGAGCTGGTCGGGCTCCTGGCGGTAGATGATGCGGGTGGAGCAGTCGGCCAGGAGGCCCTCGGCCAGCACCCGGCCGCGCGAGCCGGCATCGCCCGCCGAGAGCAGATCGCTGAGCCGGTGGATGACCATGAGGTTTGCGATGCCGAGACCCCGGCTGAGCTTCCACTGGCTCTGCATCCGTTCGAGCAGGCCGACGTGCCTCATCAGCCGCCACGCCTCGTCGTAGATCACCCAGCGCCGGCCCCCGTCCGGATCGGACAGAGCGCTCTCCATCCATGCCGAGGCGCAGGTCATGGCCAAGACCAAGGCGGTGTCGTCGCCGGAGCCGCCGAGGCGGGAGAGGTCGATGGACAGCATCGGCGCGGTCGGGTCGAAGGCCACCGTCGAGGGGGCGTCGAACATGCCGCTGAGGTCGCCGTGCACTAGGCGGCGCAGGGCGTGCGCGAGGTCCTGGGCGGCCGACCCGAGATGTCCGGTCTGGTGGCCGAGGGCCCGGTCGAGGCGTTCGGGCGAGCCGAGGGCGTACGCGATCTCGCCGAGCAGCGGCACCATGCCACGTGCGGCGGCCTCGGCGACGACCAGGTCGAGGGCGAGGTCGAGGGCGGTGTGCTCCATCGGCAGCAGGTCGCGCTTGAGGACGGTGCGCGCCAGGCCGGCCAGGAGCAGTAGACGCCGCTTTCGGACCTCGGTCGCCCAGTCGTCCTCGCTGACGGAGGCAGGCCGGGCCGGGGCATCCAGTGGATTCAGCCGGCCCGGGAGACCGGGACCCAGGGCGATGCTGTAGCCGCCGAGGGCCTGTGCGACGCCGGTCCACTCGCCCTTCGGGTCGCAGGGGATGTAGATCCGGTAGCCGTGGGCGATCGACCGGGTGGCGATGGACTTCGCCAGCGCGGACTTGCCCATGCCGATGATCCCGGCGAGGACCGCGTTGGGGTTCGTGAAGCCCTCGATCCGGCCGCTGCTGTACAGCGAGAACGGGTCGAAACAGAAGGCGGCTTCGGCGTGGACGTCGCGGCCGATGAAGATGCCTTCCGCCCCCAGTCCGCCCTCGGCCACGAAGGGGTACGCCCCCGAAGCGGTGGCGGTGGTCATCCGGTGGGCGGGAAGGCTGAGCTTGCCGCCCCGGGCCGAGGCCGGACCGGGACGACCGGTCGGCGGGTAGGTCGGCCGCAGCTCCGGGTCGAGGGCTTCCTCGGCGCGGTGCTTGGGCGGTGTTCCGGCGAGGCGCGCCTGGCGGCGGGCCTCGGCGAATCCGGCTCGGGCGGCCCTCTGCTGGGCCCGCGAAGCCTTGTGCGGCACGTAGAGGGGAGAGGCGCTGGCGCGGGTACGGGGCATGAACGTTTCTCCGGACAGGTGATGGGGTCAGCGACGGACGAGGCCGGTGAACGGCGCGTACAGGTCGGCCGGGGTGGTACGGCGGCGGACCAGGTGCGCGGCGCGCTGATGGCGCTGGCAGATGGTCAGCTCCGGTGCCCCTTCGGGCAGGCCGGCCTGGCACGCCTCGGGTTCGGGCACCTCCCCCGAATCCGGCCGGGGCGCCGCGTGATAGGCGGCGTGAACGTGGTCGGCGGCCTGCCAGATCCGGGTGCGGGCGGCGCGAAGCTGGTTACCTTCGATCGGCACGAGCTGACCGGTACGCGCGGCATGGGCGTCGAGCAGCCCGTGCACCGAGACAAGGTGGGAGTGCAGGGCGTCCAGCTCTGCCCGGCTGGTGACGAGCGGGCCGCCGGGGAGGTTGAGCGCGCGGTGGAAGTCGAGCGCGGCGGTGGCGAAGGGCACGAAGTCCTGCGCGGTCGGGCTGGCGGTGCGGGACATGAGGGTGCTCTTTCGAAGGGAGGGAAGGGCCGGCGTCAGGCGGCGAGCGCGAGCGGCAGGGCTGCGGCGGTGAACGCTTCGGCCTGCTGCCAGGTCAGCGGCCGGACGTCGAGCTGGGCGCCGACGGCGGCGGTCTCCACGACCGCGCAGGCGGAGCGGAGTTCGTCCTCGGAGTCGGCCGAGACGGTCAGCAGCCCCGTGAGTGCGACATCGGCGTGGCCCGCGATGAGCTGGCGCTCGCGGGACTTGATGTCCTGGTACTCGATCGAGTCCGCCTCGGAGTCGACCTGGCCGCGCCGGGCCCGCTCGGCGGCATCGGCGATCACGCTGGCCTTCTTGCGCTGGACGTCGCGCAGCGCGGCGTCCAGTCCCTTCGGCTCGTACGAGAGCGACAGCGTGCGCCGGACGCCGCCGGTGAACAGGAGCTGGTGCAGGAAGCCGGCCGACGTTTCGGTCCTCGGCCAGTTCTCCACCCAGTACGTGGCGTGGACGGCCGAGTCGGTCGCGATGTGATCCGCCTTCTCGACGACCACGACAGGTCCGGCTGCGGCGGGCTCGGCCTCGGGACGGCCGGCGGTGGACCACCGGTCCAGCGCCGTGAGGGCCTTGGGATCGTAGGCGGTGCGCACGACGGCCGCGATCTCGCGGGCGGTGAGCCAGCCGGTGGGGTTGAGCCCGGCGGTCCGCGCGGCCTGGTCGAAGGTGGAGGTCAGCTGCGCCAGGACGCTGAAGGAGCCGGTCAGGCCACCGCCGGCCTGGTTGATCAGCCGTCGCGCGGCCCTGATGTCCAGCGCTACCGCGACGTACGCCTCGTGGGGTGCCGCCGCCGGGCCCGCGCTCTGGATCAGCTCGCTGTAGATCGCGCCAGCCGTGGGGGCGTGGGGCCGGCCGTGCTCTTCCCAGTAGCGGCGAAGAGCGTCGCCGGAGTCCGGGACGGTGCGCTCGATCACCTGGATGCGGGCGATCTGCCCAGTACGGGCCAGCGCGGCCAGCGCGCGTCCCCAGCCGTTGACGTTGGCCTGCTGAGTGCCCGGGTCGAGCAGCGCGTAGGCGCGGGAGGAGACCTTGACCACGGCGGTCAGCGTGCCGCTGTGGGGATCGTGGACCGCACCGTACCTATCGTCGGGGGCGGTGACCACACGCAGGCTGGCGGCGGTGCCGGGAAGGTGGAGGAGTCCTTCGCGGGTCGGCCGACGGGAGGGCCGTGTGAGCCAGACGAGCTGGCCGCGCATCCGGCGCAGGACGTACCGGGTGACGATCGGAGCCCACTCCGCCAGGGCACGGCCACGGTGGCGGACGAAGACGAACAGGGCGATGACGGCCCACAGCGGGATGAGCTGGAGGGCGCCGACCACGCCGCGGGTGAGGACGACGGCGAGAAGGAGAAGGCCCGTGAGGCTGGCGACGATCAGCTGCGGGGCGGTCAGCCCGAGCAGGATGCCGCGCCTGCTGCGGTGGGGGAACTTCACGGTGGCCGTAGGGGCCTGGTGCTTGCCGGACATGGTGGTTTCCAGACGGTGGGAGCGGGCGGAGGACGGGGCGCGCGGCGCTCTTCTCGAGGTCATGGAGGGACTCCTCTGCTGGGTCGGGCGGGGTGGGGCGGGCCGTGGTGTACGGCCCGCCCCGGGGTGATCGGGTCAGGAACCCGACGGCGGCTGGTTGGGGAACACCCAGTTCGTCGGCGTCGGAGAACCGGTGGCCGACGGTCCGGCGGGAGGCGGCGGCGCAGTCGCGGGGCCGACAGGCGGCAGGGAGGTCATGCTGCCGCCCGGTGCCGACGCGCCGACGAGATAGTCGGAACTGCCGGTGGCGCCGGTGACGAGCACCCCGGACCCTTCCGCTTCGTCCGCGCCGGGACGTGTGATCAGCGGTGGGATCCCGGGCCGCTGGATCAGGGCCCGGCCCTTGTCGCCGGTCGCGTTCGGGTCCTCGCCGTACCGGAAGCGGGTCTGCTGCTTGGGCGGACCGGCGTCGATATCCTCCTTGCTGAGGTTGCCGCCGGCGGGATTGATGCCGGAGGCGACGCCATCGGCGCCCGCACCGGGGACCTTGTTCGGGCCCTGGGGAGCGGGAGCGCCGGTGCCCGCCTGCATCGCCAGGGTGGCCGCGGTCTTCGCCGCCCCGGCGGCGACCGCCATGCCGGCGACGCCGGTGCGGTGCAGGTCGTCGTGGCCGCCGCCGTCGCTGGCCCAGTGCACGAACTTGTACGTCGCGTACGGGCAGAGCAGCACGAGGACCATCACGACGATGCCCGCCATCGCGTCGGACAGGGCGGCCATCCCGTCGCTCGCGTCGCTCTTGCCCATGGCGGAGACGCCGATCAGGAAGACCACCGTCATCAGGAGCTTGGAGACGACCAGGGTGGCGGTGGCCTCGATCCAGCCGCGCCGCCACCGCTTGGCGACCTCCCAGCCGCCGCCGGCTCCGGCGAACACGGCGAGCGAGACCATGATCAGGACGCCGACCTTGCGCGCGACCATGACGCCCCAGTACAGGAAGGCGCCGATCGCGCACCCGAGGGCGACCAGGGCGGGGACGCCCCAGCCGAGGCCGTACATGGCCCCCAACTGGTTGACCTTCACCACGCGCCGGATCGCGTCGTCGACGGAGGTGTTGGCTGCATGGAACAGTCCGTCGGAGAGGGCGTCGACCACGGTGATGGCGACGGTGGTGAAGGCGATGGCGGAGAAGCTGAAGAGGACGCCGGTCATGGTGCCGAACGCGGCCTGAGCAAGGGCGCGTTCGTCTCGTCGCCAGGCCGCGGTCATGAGCTGGATGCAGAAGATGCCGACGGTCAGGGCGAGCCCGATGGGCAGCAGGAGCTCGTAGTTGTCCCGGAACCATCCGGCGTTGAGGTCGATCGCGGTCGTCTCGTTGACGGCCTTCGCGGCGAGATCGGCGGCGCTGGCCGCCAGCTCGCCCATCGACTTCGCGATCCACGCGCCGATGCCGTCGGTGACGGTTCCGGCGGGGTTGGTGGCGAAGTCGACGGCGCCGCACACCTTGTCCATCAGCGGGAAGTCGCAGACTCCCATGGCGATACTTCCTTTCCTGAACGGGGATCAGGGCGCGACGGACGGCATGACGCCGACCAGGGCGCAAGGACGGTCGGGCCGGCACTGGACCGCGAGGGTGGTGGCACGGCTCTCCGCACCGCCGGCGGGTGAGCCCTTCCATGCGATCGACTGCTTGCCGGAGACCGTGACGGCGTAGACGTACGCCTGGGTGATCGCCCCGGGGTCTTCCTGGAGGGCCCGGGTGAACGCGTTCGGGAAGTGCCCCTCGTACACCTTGGCGGTGGCGAACTGGCCGTTGGCGGCCATCTCCTTCCACAGCACAGCCGAGGGAACGACCTTGTCGACCGAGGCCGGATCCGCGTACTTCGCCTCCGTGGTCAGCCACCCGTGCAGAACCTTCCGCAGCTCGGGATGCGAGTACGCACGGGTGTCGTAGGACCACAGTGCTGCCGCGGCTGCCTTTCCGTACGCGATCGGGTCATGGGTCTTCGGCGGGACCGGAAGAGCATGGGGATGGGTGTGCGGCGTGAGCGGCCCGGACGGTGATGCGGGTGAGGAGGAGGCCGTGGGTGAACTCGGCGGTGGGGCAGGGGATTCAGAAGGGCCCCTGCCGTCGCGGGTGAGGTACGCGGCCAGGCCGGCGAGGGCGACGAGCACCACCAGGACGACGGTGCCGAGCAGCGCCCGGCGGCGCACGCGAAATGCGCCGCCGGGGTGGGTGGAGTGCTGAGCCATCAGTGGACCTGCGTCCCCAGCGTGCTGAAGAAGGCCACCACGCCGTTCGCCGCGCCGAGCAGAAGGGCCGCGCCGGCGCTCACCAGCACGCCCTTCTTACCGTTGGCCTCCGCCTGGTGGCCGCCGGAGTGGTGGCCCCAGGCCCACACGCCCGCGCTGACGGCGAGGGCGCCGACCACGGCGATGAGGCCGAAGAGGTTGATGGAGCCCATCACCTGCTTGAGGACGGACAGACCCGGCAGACCGCCCTCGTTCGGCTTGATTCCGGGGTCGTAGGCGAGCTGTATGACCTGGTCGGCGAGATACATGGAGAACTCCAGTTCGATTACGTGCACGCCAAGGCCCGCTGGGGCGAAGCGGCGGTGCGAGGAAAGGGGGAGAGGGGGAAGAAGCGCCGGTCAGACGACTCGGCGAGCCGCGAGAATCCGCGGTTTCCAGGAGGCGAGGGTCGTGATGCGGACCACGTCGCCGGTGCGCGGGGCGTGCACGATCAGGCCCTGCCCGATGGCCATCCCGACGTGCTCGGGTACGGCGGCTGTCCCCTCGGTGAAGATCAGGTCACCCGGCTGAAGGGCATCCACCAATACCGCCTTGCCTTCCTTGACCTGCGTGTACGTCGTGCGCGTCAGGGTGACCCTGGCGGCCTTGTACGCCTGCTGCATCAGGGAGGAGCAATCGCACCGGCCCATGGCGTCCTTGCCGTGAGAGTCGGTGCAGGTCCCGCCCCACTGGTACGGCGTGCCGAGCTGCCCGAGCGCCCACCGGATCGCCGTCTGGACCTCTCGCGGAGCGTTGGCGGGGATCTTGTAGTCGGCCGGCAGCGCGCCGGGCGGGATGGTGCCGAAGTCGGTCCCGTCCCCCTCGGCACCGCAACCCCCCGCGATACCGGGCGAAGGGCTGCCGGTGTCGGCCGAGCCGGACGGCGAAGGGTCCGGTGACGCGCCACCGGCCTTCGGCAGCAGGGGCTCGATGGCCTTCTGCAGAGCGGTGGCCAGGGGCTCCCACTTGGCGTACGCCTCCGGGAAGCCCGACCGCTGCACCGCCTGGGCAGCCTGCGTGATCGACAGGGACTGCCAGCCCGAGACCTTCTGCAGCCCCTCGTAGAACTTGGTCGAGGCGTGCACCGGGTCGAGGATCTCGTTCGCCGTGCCCCAGCCCTGCGACGGCCGCTGCTGGAAAAGGCCCAGCGAGTCGCGGTCGCCGTAGGTCAGGTTCCGCAGGCCGCTCTCCTGCAGGGCGGTCGCCAGGGCCACGACCTGTCCGCGGGCGGGGATGTTCATCGCGACGCCGGTGGCCTGGATCGTCTTGGCGTTGGGCACCTGCTCGGCCGGGTCGTCGAGGCCCGGCACGGCGACCGAGCCCTTGTCGCCGCCGTCCAGGATGGCCTTCACCTGGGTGGCGACGGCGGCGGTGTCCACATCCTGTGCCCCGCCGGTCGAGCAGGAGGCCGAGGCGGTCCCGGCCCCAATGGCGAGAATCGGAACGGCCAGCAGCAGCGGAGCGGTTGCGCAGAGACCGACGAAGCCCTTGGTGGTCTTCTTCATCGCCGCCGCCGTTCACCGAGGCGGCGGTGCCGGCCGGGTGACGGCGTTGGGTCGGGGCGCGGATGTATCAGGGCATGCTGCATCGCAGCGGCTCCTCGGTGTTCGTAGGAGGCCCGGTGCCGACTTCTCGTGCAAAGCCGCCGGCACCGCGCCGATGTGCATCCGCCGCTCGGGCGGGCCCCGGGTCAGAGGAGTTGGTAGATCCCGGACGCCGGTCTCAGGTCACGCGCGGCAGCCAGCCGCGCTCGTAATCTCAGGCAGTACACCGGGGCTCCTGACGGTGCGGGAAGGAAGAGGGCAACGGTGCCTTCGATACCGCTCGACTGGACGAGACAGCACGGATAAGCACAGGTCAGCGAGGGTGGAGCGAGGCTCCTGCCCGGTGACACGGCGAGACAGTAGACAGGGATTCCGGCCGCACCAAACGACTCCCGGACCGGGGCCCGCAGCACGGCCCGCTTCGTTAGGTACGGCCGGAGATGGCCGTTAACCTCCAGCACAACCCCGCCCCGGAAGAACGCCGTTGAGCGCTGCCTGGAGCGGGCCCAACCCCGCCATGCCCTCAGAGAGGCCCTTCCCATGAACTACACGCTGCACCGAGGCGACGCCCTGACCGTGCTGAAGTCGCTTCCGGACGAGAGCGTCAACGCCGTGATCACCGACCCGCCGTACAACTCCGGCGGCCGTACGAGCTCCGAACGCACCGGACGGACCGCGCGCGCCAAGTACGTCACCAGCAACAGCGCCCACGACCTGGCCAACTTCCCCGGCGAGAACCGCGACCAGCGCTCCTACCGCTCCTGGCTGACCGAACTGCTCACCGAGGCGTACCGGGCCTCGACCGAGCACGCGGTGGCCATGGTCTTCTCCGACTGGCGCCAGGAACCGACCACGTCCGACGCTCTGCAGATGGCTGGCTGGACCTGGAGCGGCACCATTCCGTGGATCAAGCCCGCCAGCCGGCCCCGCAAGGGCGGGCCGAAGCAGGACTCCGAGTTCATCATCTGGGGCGTCAAGGGATCCCTCGACAACACCCGCGACCTCTACCTGCCCGGCCACTACATCGCCTCCCAACCCCGCAAGGACCGGGTGCACATCACCCAGAAGCCCGTCGAGATCATGCAGCAGCTCGTACAGATCTGCCCCGAAGGCGGCACCGTCCTCGACCTGTTCACCGGCAGCGGCTCCACGGGCGTCGCGGCCCTTCGCGAGGGACGTCGCTTCGTGGGCGTCGAGCTGTCCTCGCACTACGCCGACGTGGCCGAGCAGCGGCTCCGCGCCGAGCTGACCAAGGACGACTTCGACCTGGCAGGACCGGAGGCGTGATCATGAGAGCGGCGAGAGCCCGGGACCGGCGGGCCGCAGACGCCGAAGGGCGGCTGGTGCATCGAATGACCGATGCACCAGCCGCCCTTCTCGTTCGTCACGCCGCCTCGAACGCCCGCCGGATCAACGGCGCCGCCTTCTCCAGGTCCGCCGCTGAAACGAGACGCACCTCCAGGTCCCCGGTCCCGAGATGCCCGATACTGCGCATGTCCCGGGTGAAGCCCTCCTCCAGCACGACCGAGTCCGGGTCGAGTCTGAGATAGACCAGGATCGCCTCGTGCTTCGGACGGAAGATCACCGACGCGATGTTCACCAGCCGCCGGTAGGCGATGTAGTGCCGAAGCGGTGCCACCTCGACCTCGCCCCAGGCCGTGAGCGCCTCGTCCAGCTCCGCGTACAGGTCCCGCAAGGACTCCGGCACCAGGCCGGCACCCGTCGGCGAAGGCGGCGCCGGTGCCGCCGGCGCGCTGCCGACCACCGTGTCCCGCTCCCGGCTCCGCCGAGACGAAGCGGCGCTCGGTGAGCCGGGCGAGGAATCGACGAGCAGCAGACTCAGCAGGCCGCCCTCGAAGACCCGGTAGCGCACGAGGTCGATCCGCTCGGGCAGCCACTGCACGGCCACACGGTCATGGTGAGAGAAGCCCGCCGCGATGCAGACCATCCGCGGACGACGCCAGTCGATAGACTCGGCCGCCTCCGCGCCCAGCACCTTCCGGACCAGCGCCTCGAACTCGTGCTGCGCCGAACGCAGCCAGGACAGGTACGAGACGGCCTGCGACAGCACCCCGCTGTCGGAGCCCCGCTTGAACTCGATCACCACCGGGCTGCCGTTCTCATCCAGCCCCAACGTGTCGATCCGCCCCCGATGCCACGGACCAGTCGCATACTCCGACGCCACGAGCCGGATACCGAGCCTCTGCTCCAGCCCGGCCTCGACCCGCCGCTGCAGCTCCACCTCCAGCGCCACCGTCGAACCGGACAGCTCTACATCCCGCCCGTCCGCGCCCCGCCGGAACAACATCAGCTCGGCCACCAGCGTCCCCCTCCGTGATCACTACAAGAGGAGCAATCGAAACCGGTCTGCGGCTATTCCAGTGGGTACGTGCGCCTCATGCCTCGTCGGGCTCTGCTTGCTGTTTCTCAGCCAACGTGGACGCCTCGGGGTCGCCCAGAGAAGATGATCAGCTGCGGTGGGCTTGTCAGATTCGGACAGGTGCTGGACGGGGCACGGCATTACGGGGCCCTGGGGCGGAGGTACGGGGAAAGGGAGCTGAGGTGAGGGCATGCGGATGTCGCACTGGTTCAGACGAAACCAAGTGCCCGCAAGACTCTGGAGTGCGTGTACGTCGTCAACGGGGTTAATGCTCGAATTGGATTGACGGCCCGTGTACGCTGGGGTTATGACCGACAATGCCGCTTCATCGGCCGGACCTCTTGTCACCGGTGCTGAGATTGCTCGGCTCGCCGGAGTCACTCGGGCCGCTGTCTCCAACTGGCGTCGGCGTTACGACGACTTCCCCGCGCCGGCGGGAGGCGCCGCGAACAGTCCGCTCTATGCGCTAGGCGAGGTCCAGGAATGGCTGGACAAGCAGCGCAAAGGCCAGGAGGTGTCACCCGAGGTCGAGCTCTGGCAAGCGATGCGGGCCGCGTACGGGGAACAGATGATCACGGGACTGGCAGAGGTAGCCGCGGCGCTGGCCGGAGAACATCAACCGAGACTGCCGGATGACGTCGCCACCCGTGTACGGGAGCTCGCTCAAACCGAAGCGCCCGTCGACCTCGTGAACGGACTGACTGAGCGGTTCATGGACTCCGCCCGGCGCGCGGGATCGGACCAGGTGACTCCCGAGAGCGTAGTGCGGGCCATGTGCCACTTCGCTCCCGCACTGTCTGCCGACGCCACGGTCTTCGATCCCGCCTGCGGCATCGGGGTGCTGCTCCTGTCCGTCGCCCCCGAGGCCGGGATGCGCTGCTACGGCCAGGAGGTGGACGCTGACAGCGCCCGCTATGCGCAGCTTCGCGCCGACCTCCTGGGCCGATCAGGCGTGCGCATCGTGGCGGGGGATTCCCTGCGCGCGGACGAATGGCCGAATCTCAAGGCGGACTTGGTCGTCTGCGACCCGCCAACCGGCGTGACCGAGTGGGGGCGAGAGGAACTACTGCTCGACTCCCGCTGGGAACTCGGTACCCCGTCCAAGGCCGAAGGGGAGCTCGCGTGGCTCCAGCATGCCTATGCGCACACAGAGCCCGGCGGCCAGGTCCTCATGGTCATGCCGGCCTCGGTCGCATACCGCAAGGCAGGTCGGCGCATCCGATCAGAACTCGTACGTCGGGGCATCGTGCGCCAAGTGGTCGCCCTGCCGCCGGGGACGGCGACCTCTCACGCCCTGCCCGTCCATCTGTGGTGTCTGCAGCGTCCCGAGAGCACCGCAAGTGCGGACACGAACCACACCGTGCGCATGGTCGACCTGACTGGCAACAGCCCCGACGGCAGCCTGGAACCACGCCCCGACCAGGTCGCCGACGTTTCCCTGATCGAACTCCTCGACGACACCGTCGACCTGACTCCCGGCAGTCATCTCCGGTCCCGGCACCGTGACTATCCCGGTGAGTACGCCGCCCTGCGCAAGGAGCTGGAGGACCAGATCCGCCGACTCGCCGCACTTCTGCCCGAGCTAGCGGCGGGCGGTGGACCAGGCTCACTGGACAGCGCCACCACCAGCGTCGCGGATCTCGCCCGCGCCGGGCTCGTCACGTACGAAGGTCCGGAACCGCTCTCGGCCAGCGAACAGCTCGACACGGACTATCTGCAGGGATTCCTGCGCAGCTCCGTCAACACCCGTCGGTCAACAAGTGCCAGCGGGACCTACCGCCTTGACGGCAGGGGTTCCCGTATCCCCCGCATGAACATCGACGAGCAGCGTAGGTACGGCACTGCCTTCCGAGCCCTGTCCGAGTTCGAGGAAGGAATGCGCAAGGTCGACGAGCTGAGTCGGCAGCTCGCCGAAGTCGCCCGTGACGGCCTTGCCACGGGCGCCCTGGCCCCGGAGAAGTGAGGACAGTGCGGGGTACTCCAAGGTGGGTGCGCCCTGCGCCGGCCCGTGCCAGGCAGAGCTCCCATCAGGCGGCGCGCGGCAGAAACGGGCTCGGAGCTCCGCTCCACGTCACACTCAGCGCTTCCCGAGCGCGAGTGCAGGCGACGAAGAGCAAGCAGCGTTCCCGGAGCAGGTCGGCGTCGTGCTGCAGTAGGTCCACCTCGCGTGGGGTGATCTCACGAGCGAACGGGACGGTGCCCTCGGTGACACCGAGGACGGACACCGCGCGGAACTCCAGCCCCTTCATCGCGTGCATCGTTGCCAGCCGTACCCCCTCGGTCCCCTGCGCGACCTGTCTCTTGACACGCAGCACCGGGACGCCCGCAGCCTTCAGTTTCTCCTCGGCCGCGTCCAGGGAAAGGTTGAAGCGTGCGCACACGCCGATCTCGTGTGGTGCGAGGCCCTCGGCGAGCAACGCCCGGACCCGGTCCACCAGGGCCTCGGTCTCCTCCTGCCGAGTCGCGTACCCCTGCGCCTGGGGGCGGCGCCCGTGGAGCAGGGAGCGGTACCCGGCCAGCGAGTCCGTTCCCTCGCCCTCGAGCGCGTCGATGGTGACGGGCGCGAGGAGCCGCGCGGACCAGGCGAGGATCTCCTCGGTCGAGCGGTAGTTGACGCGCAACCGGAAGCTGCGGCCGGCCGTGGTGATGCCCAGGGAGCCGAGCGAGACCCGGGAGTCGTAGATCCGCTGATGCGGGTCGCCGGTGACGAACAGGTCGTCGGGGCCAGGAGACACGGCGGTCCGCAGCACACGCCACTGTGCGGGGTGCAGGTCCTGTGCCTCGTCGACGACGACATGGGCGTACGGAGTCGGCTCGCCAGCGAGGAGTTCCGCCGCGCGGGCGCAGACGCCCAGGTGTGTGGTCTCGCCGCGGTCGCGCAGGAACTGTTCGAACCGCTCCACGCCGCTCCACACCTCCCGGCGGCGCGTGGGGCCGAGGCCGGTGCCGCGGCCGCGACGGCTCGCCCCGAGGTAGGCGTCGAGATCGCGGAGGTTCTGGCCGAGTACGACGTGCCGGTACTCCTGGGCCAGGAACTGGGCGGTGAACGGCAGATCGAGCTGCTTGACGGCCTTCTCCCACAACTGCCGCTGTTCCCGGTCCCCGATCGGTCTGGGCGCGGCCGCCGATTTCGCGCGCACGATGCCGTTCGCATAGGCGTCGACCGTTGTCACGTCGACCCGGGCCAGCAGCTTCTCGTCCTCGTCGAGGAGTAGGGCGAGCATCTCACGCAGTCCGGCGGCCAGCGCGTTCGTGAACGTGGTGAGCAGGATGCGGCCGTCCTCGGAACGGCCGAGCAGGTGCTTGACCCGATGCAGGGCCGCCACCGTCTTGCCCGTCCCGGGTCCGCCGGCGACCTGGACGGGACCCCCGTACGAGGTGCGGTAGGCGACGCGCCGCTGGGAGGGGTGGAGGAAGACCCGCCAGGCCTCGAACGGCTTCTCCAGAATCTCCTCCAGCTCCTGCGGCCCGGTGATCAGGCGGACGCGTGCGGGAGTGTTGGCGATCACCGTGGCCAGGTCTTCCACCGGCTCAGGGGGTGCATCGGCGGGCCGACGGACGGCCACGACGTCCCGGTAGACCTCTTCGGGGCTGAACCCCTCGGCGAGATACTGCAGCACCTCCAGCTGATCCTCCGGCAGGAGCGTGGAGAACGCCTCCAGCTGGGCCTTGTCCACCAGCGAACGCGCGGCGCGCAGCACCTGATTGTCGATGCCGAGCTCGCGCAGCGTGCCGTCGGAGACATCCGCGAATAGCAGCCGTGGAGCCGTGCGTGCGGCTGTCTCGTACAGCGGCGTCAGCTCGTCCAAGGCGACGGCGTTGCGTACCTCCAGGGCCCGGGTCGCGGAGTTCGCGCTGTACAGACGCTTCGCCGCCCAGGTATAGGCGTCGTCGTGCGGTAGCACATTGACCAGGAGGAACATGTCGCTGCCGTCGTCGGGGGCGAGGACGACGCCCCGCCAGAAGTCGGTGATGCGAATGGTGCGCATCCGCGGGTCACGGGCGTTCTCGACGGACTCCAGGTGCAGTCCCTTGTCCGCGTTGAGATCGGCGACGCTCATGGCCTGGAATTTCGCCATGGCCTTGCGCACGCCGGCTCGGATGGGCTTCTCCAGGGTGTCGTAGCCGTCCCAGAAGCTCTGGGCGAAGGCGAGCCGGGGCATGAGGTCCCTTCCTTTCTGACTGACCGTGTTTCATGGTCACGGATGTGGGGTGGCTCCGGCCAGCCGTCCGGCGATCTCCTTCAGAGCCGAAAGGAGTTGTTCGGGTTCGCGGGAGAGGTCGAGGCTGTGCTGGTACAGCCGCACTCCCCGTCCCTCCGGCCCGGCCGTCGTTCCGCGCACCTCATGGAAGCGCTCGGGCTGCCGTCCGGCCGCGTACACCAGGTGCGCCTCGGGCAGAGAGAGCACGGTGGCGTACGCCAGCGCCTGGTACAGGTCGGCGTTGAGGAGTCCGTCGGCTTTCTCGACCTTGTACTTGGCGTCGACGACGGCGAGCGGAGTGCGTCCGTCGCCGGTGCGGACGACGAGATCGGGGCGAATCCGTACCAGACCCGCGGTGTCGAGGTGGTGGGGGTCCTGGAGGCGCGCGGTCAGGCCGTGCTCCTGAAGGGCCTCACGCAGGGCGACCGTGACGAAGTCCTCGAACAACTTGTTCATGTCGAGCAGGAAGCCGTCGACAGTGAGCGGTTCGGCCCCGGCCGGCCGGTGTTCCGGTGAGGTGCCGCGCAGAACGGCCTCGGCGAGCCGCAGTGCCGGCTGGTAGCGGGAGTTCAGGCGTGACGGCTGCCAACGCGGCAGTTCCTGTCCTCGTATCAGTGGCAGTGCGTCGGCGAGACGTACGCGCTGATGGGCGAGACGCCGTCGGACGGGACTGGGAACGCCCGGCAGCCGCAGCAACCGCTCGGTGGCGGCGCGCAGAATGCGGTTCTCGGCGGTGTCGACGGTGTACGCGTCGTAGACGATCTCCACAGGCGGCGTACGGCCGAAGTGTCGCCGGATCTGCTCGGCCTCGCGCAGCCGCCCGCGCACGACCAGCGCGGACTCCTCCACCTCCCGGTAGCCCTGGAGGACCCCCTGCCGCAGTGCCGCGTCGATCTGCCGCTCCACGGCGTGCGCGAGTGCGGGCACGACGTCGTCGTACGCTCCGGTGTCGACGGTGCCCTCCCGACTGTCACGCCAGGCACGTGCCGGGTCGAGACTGAACCCGAGAAGGAAGAACAGCCGGCTCACGGGGGTCTTGGGCGTGATCCGTACGACCGGCCCGCCGGGCGTCCGCACGGCGCCGACCCGGCTGCCCGCCCGTAGCAGCCAGTGCCCGTCGCGGCCGGGATCTGGGGTCGCGCTCTGCAGGATGCCGGAGACGGCGAGGGCCCGCCCGGCCTCGGAGCCCAGAGGGACGGAGACGGCGGGCCCGTACTCGCGCAGCGTCACCTCACCCACGGGCACGGGCGCGGTCACTGGCGCTGCTCGCGCAACGAGTCGAGACCGTAGCGTGCGGCGACATCGAGGCCCTCGCCGTAGTGGTGTTCCTCCAGCAGCGGCAGGATCTTCGTGCGCCAGGTCCGTTCGAGGCCGCCCTTGCGGTACACGCCCGGCTTCATCAGGTACGAGGGGCCGATGGCGAAGTCGGCATCGTTGATGAGGGCGTTGAGGGCGTCGAGGAGACGGGCGGGCTCCGGGTCCCTGCCTTCGTGCTTCAGCCAGCGCGCGAGCAGCCCGGCGGTCGGCTCGGCGCGCGGAGACAGCTCCACGAACGCGAAACGGCGCCGCATCGCCGCGTCGACCAGGGCGATCGACCGGTCGGCGGTGTTCATCGTGCTGATCACAAACAAATTCGGCGGCAGCGCGAAGTCGTCGCCGGAGTAGGTGAGACGCACCGACCTCGTGCGGTACTCCAGGAGGAAGTACAGCTCGCCGAAGACCTTCGCCAGATTGGCGCGGTTGATCTCGTCGATGATCAGGAAATGCGGGATGTGCCGGTTGCCCTCGCGGGAGGCGAGATCGGCGAGCTCCCGCAGCGGGCCCGCCGTCAGCCGGAAGGCAACCTCCCTCGTCTCGGGATCCTCGACGGGCCGGAACCCCTCGAAGAAGTCCTCGTAGGCGTACGAAGGGTGGAACTGCACGATCTTGACCTGTTCCGGGCCGCCGCCGAAGTACTCGGCCAGCTTCATCGCCAGATACGTCTTACCAGTGCCCGGCGGGCCGTAGAGCACCAGCTGCCGTTCGTCGAGCAGCAGTTCACGCATCTCCTCCAGCCAGGCGCGGTCGTGGACCAGGAGGTCCGACGCAAATGCCTCGGTGATGTCCGGCAGCGACAGCTCCCGCAGCGCCTGCCGTTCGACGGCGGGGAACTCGCCGGTGTCGTCGGCTGCTGCCGGGTCCGTATGCCCTGTGAGCCCGTCCAGCGCCTCCAGGACACCGGTCAGGTCGACGACGTCATGCTGAACAGACAACTTCTGCTGCACTTCCTCCGGCAGCTCCTCGTACGCATGGCCCTGCGGCAGCCAGGCGACGGTCCTTCGCAGATTGGACAGCCCGCCCGGCGACGAGGTCTGCACGGCCTCCCCGGTGATCCGCCCGACGTGCAGCCGGCCGTCGCCGATGGTGGCCACCATGTCGCCCACGCGCATCTGCGTCAGGAAGGCGTGCAGCTCGTCGACGAGGCCCCGCTTCTGGTTGTACGAGGCCGCCCCCTCGTACCCCTCCTCCACGTAGCGACGCAGCACGCTCTTGGTCGGATCGGTCTCCTCCAGAGGCGGCAGGTGCGCGCCCGCGAGCGAGACGAACCCCTCCTTCAGCCACAGCTGCCGCACCAGGTTGCGCCCGGAGACATTGGAGCCGCGCACCAGCCACGCTTTGCGTGGGGCACGCCAGCCGGTGGACAGATAGTCGGCGAGCGCGTGGCCCTCGGCGGTTCGCCAGGACTCCGGGCCGGATGCGTCGTAGCCGTACACCAGCGCGGCGGCGGCCGAGGACGAGTTGCACGCGATGTCCCGGGTCGCCGCCCAACGCGGCGGTGCCTCCGGCCGGTCGGATTCGGCAGGCGCGTCGACGAGCCCGCCGCTCGCGCGCAGCTCCGCGCGGATCCGGCGTGCGTGATCGCCAAGCCCGGGCCATGCCTCGGCCACCACCATCGAGCCCTCCAGCAGCAGGAACTTGTGCGTGCCGTTGCCGCCGAACTCCGCGAGCAGATACCCGCGCGCCTCACCGCCATCCTTGGGAAGCTTGATGCGGAACTCGGGGGCGCCGGGGAGGCGGTCGGAGTGCGGCATGGGTGACCTTCCGAGGTAGGGGCGAGGCATGCGCGAACACCGCACACCTTACCTGTTGACGCTGTCAAGCGACTCGGAAGCTTCGTTAACAAGTCGGCTAAACGTGTTGACGGTGTAAACGCACTCGGCCTAGTGTGTGGTTCCGCCGACCGGGTCTTTCGGGCGGAACTGGCGCGTGGTCGCTGGAGTGGGGGCGTTATGGGTGGGGAGTCCGTGGGCGAGTCCGAACGGCGCACGATCGAGGCGGAGTTGCCGTCGGTCATCGAGAGACTGACGCGCTGCGCGTCTCGTTCGGGCATTGTCAGCCAGCGGGCCTTCGCGCTGGAGGCGGAGCGACTCGGGCTGAGGACCGACGAACAGCGGCGAAGGTTTCGTAGCGGGCTGGCTGCTGCTGGCATTCACGTGAAGCCGTCCCGCCGAGGGCGGGTGAGTCACCGCCCCACGCCCGCCGCTGATCTTGAGGCGCGGGCTGTGACCCCGTCGCCGAAGGCATCCGCCCCACCGGCCGCCGCCCCTGAAACCGGGCTCGCCGCGACGGAGGCAGCCAGACGCCTGGCCCAGGCCCGGCGCATGCTCGCCCGCTATGCCGATGCCGACGGCACCGTCAGCAAGCTCGCCCACGACGGAGTTGTACGGCTCCACGGGCTCAGCCCTGCCGAAGCGCGTGAGCTGACCGCCGACTTCCCGATCACCCGCCCCGGAACGCCCCGCGTGCCCGCCGAATCGGTGGAGCGTCGTGAGGCCCGCTCCGCTGCGTCTGCACTCGCTCCCGCGTCCAAGGCCACGCCCCAGAGACCGTCGATCGGCGGGAAGCGTGCCCAAGTTGCGTCCACCGCTGTGGATGCACGACTGGCCGACGCCGTCCGCGCGGCTCGGGCCGTGCTGGAGGAGGACCGGTGGCGGCGGGAGCCGTCCAGGGTCCTGCTGAAGGCGGACGAGGAAGTCGGGCTCGCCGTTCTTCTGCGGGGCGGTACCGACCGCCTCGGCCGCGATATTCCGGCGGAGGAGATCGGCGACCTACCCCGCGACGGCGAGCAGTGGTGCGCTTATGAGTGCCTCGTGCTGCACAACCGGCGGCTTGTGTGGAAGATCGCGCAGGGCTACCAGGGACGCGGACTGGACATCGACGACCTCGTCCAGCACGGAACCATCGGACTGATGCGTGCGGTCCGCAAGTTCGACGCCACCAAGGGCTACAAGCTGTCGACTTATGCGACGTGGTGGATCAAGCAGGCCATCACCCGGGCCATCGCCGACGAGGGCACCCTGATCCGGGTGCCCGTGCACATGCACGAAAAGGTCAGCAAGGTGGCCGTCGCTGAGCGCAAGCTGCTGAGTGAGGGCCGGGCCAGGACCGTCGACAACGTGGCCTACGCCACCGGCCTTACCTTCGCCGAAGTGGAGGAAGTACGCAGGATCAGCCGGCCAACCGACTCCCTGGACCGGATCATCGGCGACGACACCGCCCTCGGCGACCTCATCATCGGGCCGAGCCGACTGCCCGGACCCGCTGTCGTGTTGATTCGCAAGGAGCTTCAGGCGCGCCTGCGGCACATCCTGGAGCACCTCTCCGAGCGTGAGCGGCATGTCCTTGTCCGACGCACCGGTCTTGACGGGGACGAGCCGGACACGCTTGAGGACATCGGGGTCGTCTTCGGTGTCACACGTGAGCGCATCCGCCAAGTCGAGTCGAAGGCCAAGGCGAAGTTTCGTGGCCAGCTGATCCGTCACGGGATGATTCCGTCGCACCTCTGAACCGACCACATTTCACGGCGGGCCCACAGCTGTTCCCGCTCAACGCCTCCACTCGATCGAAGGAACCCGCACATGGACCCGCGCCAGGAGCTGGTCGACTACCTCACCCGCCAGCTCGTCGGCCCCGCCGGCGGTGACGACGAGGTACTCGACGCACCGCCGGACCGGCAGTACCTGATGGGCACGCTCTATCCGCAACAGGCGGATCGTCAGCGCCGGCTCGACCTCGCCGCCGACGACCCCGAGGCACCTGGTGCCGAGCAGGACGCCCCCGACGTGGACCCGGCCCCCGACCCCGTGCCCGAGACCAACAGCTGGCTGCCCGCGTCCCTCGGCATCAGTTTCTACACCGATGCCATAGACGTCGAGGTGAGCTGCGCCGCCGCCCGCTACGAGACACGGCGGAACGAACCCGGGCGCGGGCGGCGCTGGCAGCGCATCCCCCTCAGGTCCGAGACACACACGATCGGCCCCGACCGGGAGGAGGTCCCGGTCCTCGACGACCGCGCGAAGATCCAGCTGACCCGCCGCTCCTACGGCGCGGGCGCCCTCATCACCGTGGCCCTGGTCAACGAAAAACACCACGACCCTGCCGACGACAAGGCGCCGGACTGGGACGACATGCTGTTCCAGTGCCAGCTCAGCGTCCGCCCCGCCGATGGCGCCGTGCTGCCCTATCCCAACGTCCGGCTCGCCAGCCGCGATCCCGAGGAACGCGAACTGCGCCTGCAATACCGGCACGTCGTCACCCACGCCGTCGGCCACGGCTGCGCCGTCCGCGAAGACCACGGCGAGGACGGCGGTGTTGAACGCCTCGCCTGCGAAGCCCTGCCACGCGCCGAGGTACCCGCCATCCGGGCCGGCGGCCCGCTCGACGCCCCCGCGCTCACCATCTCCCACCTGGCCGACCCGGCCGTCGACAGGGACCAACTCCGTGAGGAGCTCGCCGAGTTCGCCGCCGCGTACCACGCCTGGTACGTGGGCCAGCGATCCGTCGACGTGCCGCCCTGGGGCCGGGAAGCCGCAGAGCGGATCCTCGACCGCGTCCGCCAGACGGTCACCCGCATCGAGGCCGGCGTGCGCACCCTGTGCGACCCCGACCGGCCCGAACTCCTCGACGCTTTCCGCATCGCCCAGCGCGCCATGCTGCTGCAGATGCGGCACTCCGCCCCCGACCAGGCCGGTCAGCGGCGCCACCGCGCGGACCCCGTGGCCCTCGACCCGCCCGTCGACCCCAAGGCCACCTGGCGCCCCTTCCAGCTTGCCTTCTTCCTCCTCGCCCTCGACGGTGTCGCCGACCCCGGACACCGCGACCGGGATACCACCGACCTGATCTGGTTCCCCACCGGCGGCGGCAAGACCGAGGCGTATCTGCTCCTGGCCGCCTTCACCATCGCCCTGCGCCGGATCCGCGGCGAAGGCGGCGGGACCACCGTGCTCAGCCGCTACACCCTCAGTCTGCTCACCACCCAGCAGTTCCAGCGCGCCGCCACCACGATCTGTGCTCTGGAGCACCTTCGCCGCGCCGAACCCGGGCTCGGCCTCGGTGGCGAGCCCATCACCATCGGCCTGTGGGTCGGCGACACCACCACCCCGAACAAGTTTCAGGCGGCCAAGGACGCCTTCGACGAGCAGCGCGAGGCCAGCCACCCCGAGGACGTCTTCATTCTCGACCGCTGCCCGTGGTGCGGCACCCGCATCCTGCCGCCGACCCGGTCCAGCGTCCGCTCCGACTACGGAGTCCGCGCCGAAACGGACGAGTTTACCTTCTACTGCACGCGTGACGAGTGTGCCTTCCACGACGTCCTGCCCGTTGCCGTCGTTGATCAGCACCTCTACGAGGATCCGCCCACCTTCGTCCTGGGCACCGTCGACAAGTTCGCCCGGCTCGCCTGGGAGCCCGACTCCGGCAGCCTCTTCGGCGCCGGCGCCGGCACCGGCAACCGGCCCCCGTCCCTGATCATCCAGGACGAGCTGCACCTGCTCACCGGACCGCTCGGCACCACGGTCGGCCTCTACGAGGCGGCCATCCTGGAGCTGTGCACCGGCCCGGACGGCCGCCCGCCCAAGATCGTCGCCGCCACGGCCACCATCAGGCGCTCCGCCGAACAGGTCCGAGCCCTGCACCACCAGGACGTCCAGCTCTTCCCACCGTCCGGGCTCGACGCCCGCGACAGCTTCTTCGCCGTCCCTGACACCGGCCGCCCCGGCCGCCTCTACCTCGGCGTCATGGCTCAGGGCCACACCGCGGGCCGCGGAGCCGTCGCCACCACGGCGGCCATGCTCCAGGGCGTCCACCAGCTCCCTGAGGAACACCGCGACGACTATTGGACACTCGTCGCCTACCACCACAGCCTGCGCGAACTCGGCCGCACCGTCACCGCGGCCGGCGACGACATCCCCGCCCAGCTCCGCGGCCTCGACGAGGGTTCGGGCACGCGCGAGCTGGTCGGCGAACAGGTACAGCAACTCGACAGCAGCGTGAAGCGCGCCGATCAGCCCATCCTCCTCGACCGCCTTGAAAAGCCCTGGACGGACCCCCGGTCGGTGTCGTTCCTGCCGTGCACCAACATGCTCTCCGTCGGCGTCGACGTGAAGCGGCTCGCGTACATGCTCATGCAGGGCCAGCCCAAGACCACCGCCGAGTACATCCAGGCCACCAGCCGCGTCGGCCGCCACCACGTGCCCGGACTCGTCGTCACCTACTTCAACGCCACACGCCCGCGCGACCGGTCCCACTACGAGACCTTCATGGACTACCACCGGGCGCTCTACCGCTACGTCGAACCAGCCAGCATCACGCCCTGGTCCCTGCCCGCGCGCCGCCGCGCTTTGCACGCCGCGCTCGTCATCCTGGTCCGCCACCGACTCGGCCTGGCCGCCGAGAACCGGGCCGGACGGATCACCGACCACAAGGAAGATGCAGGGCGGATCGCCGACGCCCTCGCCGAGCGTGCCGCGACCGCCGAGCGCGGCGCCGCAGGATCGGACGCCGACGCTGTGCGCGCCGACGTACGAGCGGAACTCGGCTACCTCCTGGACGACTGGTACCGGCAGGCCGACACCGCCGCCGCCGAGGGCAAGGACCTCTACTACCGCAGTCAGGGCAAGGGCCAGCACAACCTGCTCAAGGGCTTCGAGCAGCGTTACGGCCTGTGGGAGACCCTCAACTCGATGCGCAGCGTGGACCGAGACTGCCAGATCACCGTGACGGGAGCAGGAAAGTGAAGCGCAAACTCCGGGTCCGCCAGGCGCAGACCGTGCTGCCGTTCGGCGTGGGCGCGGTACTCGACGTCCAGGGCGAGTCCTTCGTAGCCGCCGGCATCGAGAGGTGGCCGGACCTCAAGACCCCCGTCCCCTCCGAACGGCTTGCCACCCGCCTCGGCGTCAAGGGCTTCTTCGCCGCACCTCACACCCTCAACGACCGCTACGACAACGCCGATGGCCCCGGCGTCCCCTATGTGCGCTTCCCCGGCTGGCTGTTCTGCGGCTCCTGCAGGGCCATGGTCCGCTTTCTGCGCGAGAACGAGAAGCCGGGCGAGCCGCCCGTCTGCACATCCTGTGTCGCCGCCCCCCGCCTCACCCCGATGCGGTTCGTCCGCATCTGCCCGGACGGACACCTCGACGACGTCGACTGGTGGTACTGGGCCCACTCCAAGCTCGCGCCCGAACTGCGGCAGTTCTGCTCCGAGTCGAAGCACTCCTGGAAGGCACGCCGGCTCAGCTTCCGCGTCGCCGACCGCGCCTCCGGACTCGAAGCACTCTCTGTACGCTGCGGAGCGACCAGGGAGGGCGGCGAGCCCTGCGGCGCCGAACGCGACCTGCTCGACGTCCTAGGCCCACAGGGCGGACACTGCTCCGGCCGCAACCCCTGGCAGCACTGGGACGCGAGGGCTTCCTGCGGCCAGCAGGTGCACATCGTGCAGCGCACCGCCGGCAACGTCTACTACCCAGTCGTCTACTCGGCTCTCGACATCCCCCAGACCGCCGAAGCCCCGCGTGCGGAGCAGAACATGGCGGAGGCCGTCCTGGGCCACGGCTATTGGTCGATCCTGCTCGAAGCCCTCGGCACGCCCAGGGCCGACACCTTCCGTGGCATGATCAAGGAGGACACCGAAGCCCCCAACAGCCTCATCGATCAGCTTGTCGCGGAGGCCACAGGCGCTCCCACACCCCTGCCTGCAGACCAGCCGGAGCCTGGAAAGTCCGGAAAGATCGACCTGAGTCGCGACGAGTGGTACGCCTTCGATGCGATCCGGCTCCCGGAGCCCACCACGGAGTTCGCGATTCGTCGCGGCGGACTCGGCCTCGACGGCGAGAAGGAGGAGCCCTGGGCCACTCTCGACGCACACATCGACGGCGTCGTCCTCGTCGACCGGCTTCGCGAGGTCCGTGCCCTGAGCGGATTCCGCCGCCACTCGCCGGGCGGCACCCTCGTTCCCGCCGACACCAGCGGCCGCCTGCGCTGGCTCCCCGCGACCGAGGTCTACGGCGAGGGCATCGTCCTCACCCTCGACGAACAGCGCCTGACCGTCTGGGAGAGCGACCCCCGCGTGCAGGCCCACGTCCACGAAATCCGTACGGACCTCGACGCGTCGTTCCGCGAGGAACAACTCGCCGAGACGACCGGCAGCGAACTCTCGCCCCGCTTCCTGCTCCTGCACACCGTCGCCCACCTGCTCATCCGCCAGCTGTCCTTCGACTCCGGCTACACCACCGCCAGCCTGCGCGAGCGCGTGTACGGCCGCCCTGAGTACGGCCAGCGCGGACTGCTGATTTACACGGCCGCCGGTGACGCGGAAGGCACCCTCGGCGGTCTGGTCCGGCAGGGCGAAGCGCCGCACTTCGCCGAGACGCTCATCCGGATGCTGGAGGCGGCTGCCTGGTGCTCCGCCGACCCGCTGTGCGCCGAGCACACCGGCCAGGGCTTCGGCAACCTCAACCGTGCTGCCTGCCATGCCTGCACCCTGCTGCCCGAGACCAGCTGCCAGACCGGCAACACCCTCCTCGACCGCGCCCTGGTCGTCGGCTCCGCCCGCGTCCCCGGCTACTTCACCGACGTCCTCACCGCAAGCCGCGAACAAGCGGCCGCCACCGCCCTGGGATGACACCCATGACCATCGTGAAAACCCCCGTCTTGCACCCCGACCTCACCCCCGCCCAGCGCGACTGCCTGGACGCGCTGCCGCTGACCGGCAACCACGTCGTCAGCGGCCCGCCCGGCAGCGGCAAGAGCCTGCTCGCCGCGCACCGTGCCGTCCACCTCGCCCTCACCGGCCGCCCCACCTTCCTGATCTCGCGCTCCAACTTGTTGCGCCAGCTCCTGCGCGACACCCTCGCGGGTCTCGCGGTCCCCGGCGCTCCTGTCGAGGCATCCACCGCCCACCTCTGGGTCTACAGCCGCTTCGGCCGTGACGCACCGCGGACAGAGGACAGCTGGTTCGACTGGCCGGCTCTCACACACCAGGCCGCCGGCGCTGTCGGCGAACACGACGCCGCCACACCCCACCTCGTCGTCGACGAGGGCCAGGACCTGCCGCCGGGCTTCTACCGAATGGCCCGCCTTGCCGCCGCCTCCGTGACGGTCTTCGCCGACGAGTGTCAGCGCCTCACCGAGACGAACTCCACCCTCACCGAGATCGCCGAGGCCCTTGGCCGCTCCACCGGACGTGTCGAGATCTTCGGCAACCACCGCAACGCCCGCGAGATCGCTTCCCTCGCCGAGCACTTCCGCACCGGCGGCACCCGTCCCGACGTCCCCTTCCGCAGCGGAGCCCTGCCCTCGGTCCGTCACTACTCGGGCATCAAGGACCTTGCCGACGACATCACCACCCTGGCGGCCCGGCACCCGCGGGACCGCATAGGCGTCATCGTCAACTCATTGCGCACGGCGGCAGACCTGATGCGCCGCCTGGAGCGGTCCGGCCTCGCCCACGAACCCCAGCTCTACAGCTCGGCGGCCCCCTCCGGACGCTACCGTGACCTCGACCTCGCCCGCCCCGGTGTCGTCCTCGTCCACCGTGCCAGTGCCAAGGGGCTCGACTTCGACACCGTCGTCATCGCCGACGCGGAGTCCGACTCAGGCATCGACCCCACGTCGGCGGCCCTCCGCATGGCCTACTACGTCATGATCACCCGTGCGCGTCAGCGGCTGGTGCTGGGCTGGCAGGGCAGCAGGTTGCCGAGGCACCTGGAGGGGCTGGATGGATGGGTGCGGATGTTGTGATGGGATCATTTTGGCTGCGGGCACGCGAGGGAGCCGACGCGGTTCCGGAGTGGCCCGGTGCGCGCTGTGCGACGCCAGGGCGCTGCGATCCGAGGAGCGCAGCCACGTGCCGTTCGCGTTCGATGTCAGACCTGAGCCACTGCCGGGAACAAGGGGGAGACGATGACTGACGACCGTAAGAAGACCGTGCCGGTGCTGACGCTGGCGACCGCTGACGTCCAAGTGCCGGGGGTGATGACCGCAGGCGAGGTGATGACGGCTGAGCGCCTGGCCGAACTGCGCGGCGTACTGGCCGCCCTGGCCGATAATCCGATCGTCACCCTTGAGGTGCATCCGCTGCCCGACAAGATCGACCGTGGCCGTGGCTTCCCGCTCGACGCCGCGAGCCCTCTGGCGCAGAGCCTGTCGCAGCTCATCACGCAATCGGCGCGCAGTTCCCTTACGACGGCCAGAGCGACCGCATCGGGCGAGAATCTGTATCGCATGGTGGTCCCGGCCAAGGTCGCCGCCCAGTTCGGGCAGGGCATCGTCCGCTCGCTGCCGTCGAAGGCCGCGGCAGGTGGCATCTACGGTTCACTCGTGAACTCGGCGGGGCGCTTCGTCGAACCGGCGACGTTCGTGCCGGTGGGCAAGGCTGCGGCAGCCGGTGCGGTCGGTGGAGCCGGCGCGACGGCCAGCGCCGCAGCCGTGGGCGGCGCGGCGCTCACCGTGGCTGCGCCGCTCGTGCTCATGGCCGTGGCGGTGGGGATGAGCGCGCACGCCGACAGCAAGCGCCAGCGGGCCATCGAACGCATCACGGAACTGCTGGAGCACCTTCAGCAGGAGAAGCTCGACGACGAGCACAGCGCACTCAACGGCTGCCGTGCCGCCATCGACAAGGCGACGGCTATTCTGCTCGACCAGGGCAAGCTCGGTGTCTCGCTGGGACTCGACTCGGCGGTGCACGCCCTCGAAACGGCATTGAGCAAAGTGGACCTTCGCCTTGCCCGATGGCAGAGCGCGCTCGACAGGCTGCCCGAGGGCGAGGCAGTCGAACTCGGCACGTTGACCAAGTCGTTCCCCGGCGTTGACGATCACGGCGGCACGTTCCGCACCCACCTCGAACTCGCTTCCCTGGCCATCGCGCTGAAGCGGCGGGTCGTCATTCTCCAGGCCGTCGAGCACGCCCAGAGTGACCCCGGCAATCCGTTCGAGAACTTCACCCGCGCACTCAAGCGTGATCAGCAGCGCCTCGACGAACTGGAGTCGAGCATCGCCGGCGTCCTGGTGCGCCTGTCGGCACTGGAGCTGGCACGCCCGAACAGTTTGCGGCCTGTCTTCACGACCGGTGAGGTCGATCGCCTCATGAGTGCGGCACACCGGATTCACCGACTGGGCGACGACGTCATGGTCAACGGCCGTACGACGGACGTGGCGATCGAGATCGCCCGCGACAAGGACGGCTCGGTGGTCGTGTTCCCTGCGCTGCTGGCGTAGGCGCAGGCGCGCTCACTACAGCGGCAGCCAGGGCGATGACTGCGTGGAGGTCGCGATCGCCGAACAGGTCGTTCATGTGAGGGACTCCAAGGACGTGACGCGCCCCGACTTCGTGGTCGGGCATGAGGAGTGGTCGCGGTTCATGGGGTTCGTGTCGGACGCCTGAGCGAAGCGGCGCGCGTGATAGCGGCGCTTCCGGTCGCAACCACGACGGCGGTTCGGTCAGGCTTCACCGTAGCTCTGAGTGACGACGCAGTGCCATGCGCCAGTGCATGAACAGAGCCTCGGCTGGGGGCGCGATCCGGTCCAGGTTGAAAAGGATCTGCTGGTAGAGCGGATGCGGCCGGTCGCCTCCGTGCGCGGTGACCAGGGCGGACAGCGGGGGCCTGTCGTCCGGCGTCTCACGGTCTACCTCGACCAAGACGGCGATCTTGTCGTCCGGGTCGAGGGCTGCGAGGGGAGCCCCGATCCGCAGGGCCAGTTCGCCCCACGTCGTTGTACGCCCTTCGCGCGCGGCCTGCCGCAGCGCGACGCGGACGGTGATGGCATGGCCGCGTATCTGCGACAGCGTGAGGCGCTCGGTCATCCGTTCCAGGTGCCGCTGCCAGCGCGCGATGTCGCCACGTTCCTCCGCCGCCAGATCGTCTCCGACCTCTTCAGCGAGTTCCTCGGCACTCTGGAGAGCACGGCGCAACTGGTCCGGATAGAGGTCGTCTCCGTCGCGGTTGATTGTGTCAATGAGCGCTGCCAGGCGCTCCCAGGTCTCATACAACTCGTTGGCGCGCTGGTCCACCAACCAGTCAGTATGGTCCCGCAGGGTCTCGTGGGCATCCGTCGACGGCGCTGCCCGTTCTGCCAGGAACAGGTTCTGTTCGAAGGTATCGAGGTCACCGGCATGCCGTGCTTCGTGAGCCACGTCAAGCAGAGCGTCGAAGGCGGCGCGGCGTCGGGCGGCGGCGGAATCGGACCGCTTCCCTCTGACGCGGCCCGGTGGCTTGCGGTGGGCTTCCTGCCAGGGAAGGGACGGCGGGTTCGCCTGGCTGCTTCTGCTGTAGGTCGCGTGGACGCGGCAACGCTCGCGGTTCCAGATGTCGAGCAACTCGGCGTTGGAGAACCTCTTCCTCCAGCCGAGTCCGTGCAGTATCTCTTTGAAGAACGGGGCTGGGCCGCCGTCTCGCCCCTTGATGAGGGCTGACAGAACGGGCTTGCCCGGTGTCCGGGGCTGTTCGACCCGGAGGAGGAGCTCCCGCCACCGGTCCACGGGGAGTGTGTGGCCGTGGAGTGACGCTCCCTTGTACAGGGTTGCCATCGTGACGACGTTCTTGCTCCGCGCGGCGTTCTCCAGCGTCCTGCGGAAGGAGGCGACGAGGTCGGCGTCAGGAGGAAGTGACTGCTCCTCGGGCGACGGAGTATGCGTGTCGGCGGACGGCCCGGCGCTGTCCGTGGGCCGGTCGGCAACGTCGGTCTGGACGCGCTGCAGTGCACCGGCCTCGATCAGCAATGTGCCATCACTGTCGAGGGAGAGAGTGGTGTCCATGGGCAGGTACGTGTGGTGAACGTCGGGCGAATCCGCACGGGCAGGGAGCGACAGGCGGGCGTTGACGCGTATGGAGACATCGAACCAGCGGTGGGTGTCGGTGGCGTGAGACAGCGCGGCGTCGGTGATGAGGACGGAGGCCGGGGTGAGCGGCAGGCTGGACGGGGGAGGGGCGGGTTCCGCGGGGGCCGCATGGCGTGGAACGATGCCACTCGGTGTGTGCAAGAGACTCGGGGTGACGATACCTTCGGGGGCGAGCGTGCACTCCGAGAGTGAGGTCCACTCCACGGGTCTGTCCGGGAACTGGGTGCCGATTTCCACGGTTCGGATCGCCCCGAGTGATCGGCACTGCACACGAAGGGCGTACCCTTGCCGCTCGACTTGCCAGTTGGCCAGGAGACTGTCAGGCCCGAACAACCATTCGAGTTCCGAGTGCCGGATTCGAAGCTCCGCGTCGGTCTCCTCCCACTCCCGCTTCGACCTCCGGGCGAGCTGGACGCGTATGAGCCGGCGTCCAGCCTCGTACGACACGTCGACGACATCGCGGACCTGGTGCCCCTTGGGCTTGTAGACGGGCTGCACCGCCCGCTGCCCCTGCCGCTTCAGCCAGTCGGCGACGGCCCGCCCGATGTAGAGGTGATCGGCGCTGTCCTCGCCGATCTCCGTGCGGCGGCAGTGCACGGGCGGCCGGTGCGCGAAGTGGCACCTCTTGTCCGTGTACCGCTTCGGGGACAGTTTCTTGCCGCAGCCGCCGAGCAGGACGCCGCAATAGAAGTCGTCGCGCGTCCGACCCCGCATGAACCGGTCGAAGTCATCATGGTCGTACGGCAGAAACACCGGCCAGTCCGACTCGGCCCGGCCGATGACTGCGGTCTGGACCTTGCGCGTGTCTTCTTCCTCTGCGTACGGCACTGGGCTCCTGGTGACGGGGTGGTGGGTTAGTTAGCCGCTCAGTCTCAGCTGCTCTTGCTGAGGCCGGGGAGGGTGCGGAACGGGACGCCTCGCCTGGCGAGGAACGTCGCAATCATCGCCAGGTGGTCGTCATCCAGCGCAAACGCGAGGAGACGGCGGGCGCGTGTCGCGGCTACGTACAGGACCCGAAGGGCCTCGCCGGTCTCTCCGGGCATCACGCGGGCAGGGCCTTCCGCCCAGGCTTTGACGAGGTCTGTCGAACGGCTGTCCTCCGGGGTGGCAGCCGGGATGACGACCAGCACCGCGTCTGCCTGATCGCCTTTCACTCCATGAACGGTACTGGCCCGCCCGACGGAGACGTCGGGAGACGAGGGCGCTCCGAAACCCACGATCTGCCATGCTGCTTTGCCATGCTTCTTGCAGGGATAGGCGCGCTGCACCTGGGGCACGAGACCGAGCAGGCCGGCCTTTGCCGTGAGGACACTGTGTGCCGCCCGACTCCATTCGGCTGCCGGCATGTCCAGCGGAGGTAGGGCGCGAAGGACTGACTGCTCGGCTACGTGCAGTTCCAGTGGACTGAGTCCTTGATGAGCAAGGTTGACAGGCTCAGGGGTGTCGGGCTGGCCGTACCAGTGCCGCAGAACGGCTTCGCGTAGCACCTTGTGGGCGCGTTCCTGGTGCCTGGTCGACGCACCTGGTGAACGCAGGACGGCTGTAGCCCAAATGAGTCGGCCCAGCTGGTCCGAGGGGGGAACTCGTGTTCCGGTGAGGCCTTTGGGCAGTGTCGAGTTACCGTGTGCGACCACAAGGCATTGACTCTGAGGGATCGCGAGTTGCTCTGCCGCCGCACCGAAGTCTCCCAGCCACTCGACGTCCTTCCGCCCTGTGGTAGGAAGGAGCGAGATCGGTGTTGCCTCGGCGTGATAGGGGCCTACCGCAGTGTCGCAAGGAGAGTTGGACGTGCGCAGCGTGTGCGCAAGGTCGCAAATAACCTGTGTGCTACGCCAGTTATGCGTCAGCCGGTGATCTGGAGCCGTACTGCTGAGCGGCTTGGGTACGGCAGTCGTGAGCGAGACCAAGTTCCTGAAACCGTAGATGCTTTGGTCCGGGTCGCCGACAAGTAGCAGGGGTATGTCGAGTTCACGCAGCATGTCGACGATCCGCAAGTCCTCATCGGAGCAGTCCTGGGACTCGTCGATGACGACTTCACGGAAGCGGGTGAGCAGTACCCGCGCGATGCGCTTGCGGCGCTCGGCATCGGACAGGAGGTGAAGAGCCATGTCGCGCAGCTGGTCCCCCGACAGGTAGCCCTGACTCCACAGGCGCTGCATCGCAGACGCTGCCCAAACAGTCAGCTTCTGCCGCCCGTCCTCGTCCCGCCGGAACCGGTGTGGGAGCCGGCGGATGATCGGTTGCGGGTCCGAGATGCGAACGACGCCTCCGCCGTACGAGAAGCTGAAGTCGTCCAGAGAAGCACCGTCCCTGCGAGCCTGCGGGTGGTCGCTCCACTCCTCCAAGCGCTGCCATATCTTGCCGGGCTTGGGCAGCAGGTAGGGGCGGAGAAGATGCCGCCAAACGAACGCGTCGAAAGTGCCTATGAAGTGGGGGAACTGGGCAAGCTCAGGGCGCCCTTCATCAACGCACCGCTTCCTGATCTCGCGGCCCGCGACCTTGGTGAAGGAGACCAGCGCCCGGCCCTGACGCGGCCCAGTCGGGCTGGCCAGATGACGTTCGACGATGGTACGGGTCTTTCCCGCGCCGGGGCACGCCTCGGCGCGGACGATGCGGCCGGGGCTGGTTTCCATGTTCACCAGTGCGCGTTGAGCAGCGGCGGCTTCAGCGCGCAGAACGGCGATGGTGTTGGTGGCGGCGCTGGGATCACGAGGGGTCATGACACCTCCTCAGTGACCCACATGAGAGCGTCCTTCAGGTACTGGGGCACCGCCATCGGGGTGGCCTCGCGCGGCCGCTCAGCAGCCACTGCCAGAATGTCCTGCGCGAGGTCGCCCTTGCGGATCAGTTTCCGCCCGTTGATCAACTCGGCCAGGGCCTTGGCCTGCTGGGCAGGCGAGCCGGCACCCACTGCCTTCCAGTGCTCTTCCCAAGCGATCGGCTTCTGCCGCTTCCAGGCATCCAGGACGATCTCGCGGTTGGGGCCGCCCGCACGCAGGAGTTCCGGCTCCAGCGTGAACTCGTTACGGAAGACACGGGCCAAGTTGTCGGAGGCCGTCGCTGCAATCATCTGCTCGAGCTCCGAGATGCGCCTTTCTGCGGCCTTCGCGGCTCCTGTCCCGGCATCACCGTCAGTGATGACAGCGACGCGTCGGGCTATCCGGAACTGACTCGCGCTGTCGACGGTCAAGAGGGTGCGGATGTACGGCATGAAGTCAACGCCGTCGATCGGAACGAGCGCGGTGCCGAGGAACCGTTGAAGCCGTTCCCGGCTGAGTGTGAGTCGTGCGAACTCAGGAAGGAGCAGGGCTTCGGCCAGACCTTCGACGAGGAGAACGCGTTGTCCGAACAGGAATGTGTTGCGCGTTGCGGTGAGATAGCTACGGAGCTTGATGTGGTCGTCCTTGCCCAGCGACAACCTGTCGACCGCGACGGCGGTGGTTTCGTATGAGGTGCTACGCGTAGACCCTTCGACGGCAGCAGCACCGGGTCGCTTTGGCCTGCGCTGAAGTACAACGAGATTCTTGGGCGCGACCGCGGTGGCGACGTGCGGTGAATGCGTGGTGACGATCACCTGGATCTGGCCGCGCCACGGGCTTTTGGAGTCCGCTTGGCGCCTGCTCTCCTGGGCCTCCTCCACGAGGTAGTTGAGGAGGATGGATTGGAGTTGCGGATGCAGGTGTGCTTCCGGTTCTTCGACCAGGAGAAGGGTGAGGTCGGCTTCCGCCGCATCTTGGAGCTGCGTCAGCACTGTGGCCATGAACAGCAAGTTCGCGTAGCCGAGCCCTGATTCGGCCAGGTCGCGGGGGTCGAGTCCGGCCTGCTCCATGCGCAGTCGCAACCCCCGTGCGATGGAACTGACGGAGGCGTCGGCGAACCCCAGGTCGACCGACTGAGGTAGAGCTCCCTCAGTGAGCCGGGCGAGACGGTTGCCGACGGAGTCCAGGGCATCGGGCAGCGGCGAGATCTTGCCGACCTCCTCGAACTGCTTGCCGACCTGGCGGAGGAATTCCTTGCGGTCCGCGTCGTCCTTGAGCAGTCTCTCGACGACAAGCTGGATGCGGCCACCGCTGCTGGATGCAAGTTCGCGCTGGGCATCCCGCAGCGGGGGCAAGTACAGGTGACGGATCCCCTCCCGGGCTCTGGGCTCGGGGTCGAGGTCGGCGGTCGCACCCTCACCTGCCCGCCACGACAGGGTGGCGCGCCGGAAGCCCTCCGGCGGGGGAGTGATCGTGAGGTGGTAGCTCGCCGTTTCTCCGTCCCGCTCGAAGGCTTGACTGAACATGTCCAGATCGCCGGGTGATCGTGATCTGTACCGGGCGGACAACTCGATGGTGTTGCGGCACCCTTCAGCATGCCCGTCTTCGGGGCAACCGTCCCGGTGGAGGTCGTCGCGGTCCGGGTAGAGGCCGCTGCCCTTGCCGTCCAGGGGAGGCGTCAGCAAGCGGATGGCATCCATCACGTTGGACTTGCCAGCGTTGTTCTCGCCGACGATGACCGTGACGTCGGGCTGGAAGGAGACCGTGGTGTCGGCGGCTGAGCGGAATCCTTGCAGACGGAGCTGATCGAGGTACATGGATGGGTCTCCGGTGCGGGGTGAGGCGTAGTACGCACGAGCAGAGATGCGCCGCTTCTGGCCCCTGCCGGTTGGCAGGGGCCGGGCGCTGGGAAGAGCCGGCCTTCGACCTGACGTGGTCAGGCGGAATGGCGGGGGCCCTGCCCGGGGGGCGGGGTGAGGGTGGAGCGGTAGGTGCCGGATTCGCCCTCAGCGAGCGGGGTCTCCAGGGTCAAGCCGGCGGCGTCCATGCGGTCGTACTCGGCGAGGACGAGGCGCTTGGTGCGGTACTCGCCGAACTTGGCGATCTCGTTGTTCTTGAGGCCGCCCGACTCAGTCCGGAAGGACTCCAGGATGTAGTCGGTGTCCTCGCGGGAGATCCCGTACAGGTGGAAGAAGTAAGCGTCCAACTCGGCACGCAGCTGGGCACGACGGTCGTCGTCCCATCTGAACGGTTCGCCCTCCTCGCCCAAGTCGCGGGCAAGGGGGGTCATGTCGTAGGCGGTGTAAACGAGTTCGAGGACACGGGGGAGGAGGAAGACGAGGTGTGGTTGGAGGTTGGTGGGGGTGGGGACGGGAAGCTGTTTCCAGATGAACGGTTTCATGTGAGCGTCACTGATCTTCTGGCGACTCACGAAGTCGAAGACAAGCGAAGACTGGGTGGCGACCATAGCCGCGACCAGCGGGGGTGCGACGCGGGGGAGCATCAGGGTGTAGGTGTTGCCGACGGCCGTACGGGGGAGGAAGGCGGGGATGGCGGTGCGCTCGTTGGTTGAGGCGGTGACGTCGCACCACCCGCAGAGCCAGTCGTGGTCCCACCTCTCCTCAGCGAGGCGTAGCTCGACCCCCTTGACATGGATGTCCTTGTTGTTACGTCGAGTGGGGATCGTTCCGTCTTGCTGAATCCAGTTGAGCGGCAGAGCCAGACGCGCGGGGTCTTGCAGCTCCTCGGCGGGCAGGTACCTGGGCTGATTCTGGCGGTTGACGGCGGTCGGGCTCTTCACGACATCGGCAGCACGGTGGTTGAAGAAGTCCACCATCTTCGCCTCATACAAGGGCAGCATCTGCTCCCCGTCTCGCTCGAAGACGTTGCCCTGCAGTTCCCAGCCCTCGGACTCAAGCCTTTCGCGGCTGCGGAACAGGTCGGAGTCGTCGGTCATGTCGAAGAGGCGCTTGAAGGACATGGCCCACGCGTTGCCGTCCTGGCGTCCCCCGTTCCACAGCACCGGCACGCGCCGGTAGACGCCGGCCGTGATGTCTGCGTCGCGCTGCGTGCGCAACACCGGCAGAGTGCCCGTGTTCGGGTTGATCCGAGCCAGGTCCTCGGGGTCCAAGGCGAATACCCGGTTCGGGTCTTCCAGGTCTGTGATGTCGGACAGGAAGAAGCCGACGCGGCTGGCGTCCGCGCGCGCGGCGTGGCCAGTGAGGGTGAACAGGCAGAACTTGTAGCTGGCGTGCACGCTCTCGAACCACCTGCCGCCCTGGGGCAGCGCGGGCGATTTCGGGCGGCGGTTCTCGAAGTCGTACAGCGACGCCAGAACCCCCCGCCGAGCGAAGTCACCGAACAGATACTGGGAGCTCGCACCCGTGGCAACCGCCGTCGGAAGGATCAGGCCGAAGCGTCCCTGGGGCGCAACCACGTTCGCCATTCGCTCAGCGAAGAGCTGGTCCGTCTGCAGGGAGTTGACGCCCTTGACCGTCAACCCCTTCGCGCACAACGGGAAGACCGCCGAGTCCCCCGCGAAGTGGAACGTCCCCTTGATTGCGCGCCGAGCCTGGCGGTACCGCTCTCCGGCCTCCGGGTTCTCTTCCTCCCACTCGGCGATGCGGGTACGGCGGGCCGTGCCGGAGATGTCTGCGATCTCAGGGGCAACCACGCTGAAGTACTGCTTGTCGTGGAAGTCGACCTTGTCCCACGGCGGGTTGCCCACCACGCACGTGAAGCCGCCGTTCCACCCCGTGGCCGGGTCGACCGCGCCCGTGTCCGCCGACGCGTCACCGTCCTCCGGAACCTCGAAGATCTCGGGGAACTCCAGGTGCCAGTGGAAGAAGGCGTACTGGTCGCGCAGGCGCATGATCTCGTCGTGCGTCGACTGCGGCGCAGCGTCACCCTCGGGGGCCTCCAGGTCCCGGAAAACCTTGTGTGTGATGGCTGGCGGGGCGTCCTCGCGCTTGACCCAGACGAACGCCGCGCACCACGCGTCCGCCAGGTGCAGGGCGCGCAGGTACTCGGCCGACGTCTCCCAGTCGCGGTAGGCGGCCTCCTTGCGGCGGACGTCGGTAAGGCTGTCGGCCGGGGACGCGGTGATACGGCGCAGCCCGCGGGCAAAGGAGGCGTTGGCGACCTTCGTCTCGGTCTCGACCTCGAACAGGCCGCCTTGGCCCTCGCGTTCCAGTGCGTTCCGGTTAAGCAGCGACCTTGCCCAGGCCTCGTCGTCGCCCTCAGCCTTCTTGAATGCCTTGTCCGGGATGCCGTCCCGCATCAGGGCGGGGGTCGCCCCGATCAGGCCGTTGCCGTGCTTGATGTGCGCGTCGAGGAATCCGAGGGGACGACCGGGCTCCATGGCCTCCAGCCACAGGGACACCTTGGCCAGCTCGACCGCCATGGGATTGAGGTCCACGCCGTACACGCAGCGCTCGACGACCTCGTGAAGGGCGTGGCGCACTGCCTCGGCTGTGGGCTCGGGGTTGCGCTCGCGCACCGCGGCGACGCGCTTGGCGACACGACGGGCCGCAGCCACTAGGAAGTGCCCCGACCCGCACGCGGGGTCGCAGACCGTGAGGGAGAGGAGTTCCTCGACGATCATGTCTGCAGGGTCGGGACGGCCGTTGGCGCTCGCGTTCCGCTCCCCACGCTTGACGGCGTCGTCTATCACCGGGTTGAGCGTCGAGTCGAGCAGAGTCTCGGTGAGTGCGGTCGGGGTGTAGTAACTGCCAGTCTTCTTGCGGTCGTTGCCGATGCGGTCGACCAGTTCGAAGGTGCGGTCGGCGGCGCTGTGCTTCGGGACCAGCTCCAGCAGCGCCTCGTACACCGAGCCGAGTTCCTCGGCACCCATGTGCAGGTAGTCGACGGGACGCCAGCGGGCGGAGCCCGCGTCGCGCACGCGGGCCAGGTGCTTGACCGCCTCGAACAGTTGGCGGTTGGCCAGCCGCGCACCGCGCAGGGGCTCGTCGGCGAGGGTGTCGTTGAAGAGGCCTCCGAGCCCCTTCAGACCCAGCTCGGGGCGGCCCTCCTCGGAGCCCAGCGCCTCGATCAGCAACTCCAGGGCACGGTACTGGTCGTCGTGGGCGGTGCCCAGGCGGCGCAGGGCATGGCGGCGGAGGCGAGCGGTAGAGAAGTAGCGGGTGAAGCGGTCGCGGGTTAGTTCGTCGGCTGCAGGATCCAGCAGGGCGCCCCGGTCCTCGGCGACGAAGAGGAAGATCATGCGGTAGACGAGCCGCAGCAGCGCCGTCTGGAAGGCGTGGACGTCCAGGTGTTCGCGGAGCTTGTTGTTGTGCGGGTGGCTCAGGAACCCGGTTCCGAGCACGGTGAGGGCCGCCTGGACGCCGTCGCGGAAGTGGTCCAGGGCCCGGCTGCCGGACTCGATGGCGACCGTCCGCCACTTCTCCAGCCAGCACCCCGAAGCAGCCGCCCCCTCCGCCACCGTGAACCGGGAGGCGTGGAGCACGCAGTACAGCAGCACGAACTCGCTGAACAGCTCGCCGTCGAAGATGGCTTCGAGGTCGAACTCGACGTAGGCCGCAGTCGCGAAAGATGAGGAGTCGCGCAGCAGGCGCAGGCGGCGGCCGTTGGTGAGGACTCCCCACAGGTGGGCCTCGGTGCGGTTGAGGCAGTCCTGCAGCATGGATTGGGCCGGGACGTGGCCGGCGGCCGGGCGCTTGTCCAGCTCCTGGTTCCAGGGGATGAGGTGGACCAGGGCAGGGCCGTGGCGGTGGGAGACCGGGAAGCGCTTCTCAGCGTCCGAGTCGGCAGGGATGCCCGCCGCGCCGACCTCCGTCAGCGCACCGAAGTCCAGCTTGCGGAAGAGCTGGGCGAGCCAGTCGGAGCCGGCCCGGCCGATGGGGTCGGCGGCGGGTGCGCCGGTGACGGGGTCGGAGGGCAGGGCGGTGCGCAGGTCGCGCCAGAGGGGCTTGAGATACTCCCAGGCGCGCTCGGCCTCGTCGCGCACGGGCACTGAGGCGGGCAGGCCGTAGTCGGCGGGCTTGGTGCCCGGCAGGTTCCGCGCCTCGGCGATGCGCAGCAGCATGTCGGCGGGGAGCAGGCCGCCGACTGTGGTGACGGCGGTGAAGGCCAGGGCGGTGCGGGTGGCGGCGGACATCAGGCTTCGGCTCCCGACGAGATGGAAACGGGCTGCTGCGGCAGGTAGACGTACACACCGAGGACGTCGGCGGGTTCCTGCGGGACGACCTTCAGGCCGCGGACGATCTCCTCGTTGGCCTTGCGGACCCGGCGGTGCGAGGCATCGAGTTCGGAGGCCAGGCTCTTGCCGTACTTGGTGAGGTGCGCGGACAGGTCCGGCAGGCCGTCCAGGGTGCGGGTGATGTGGTTGCGGGCCGACTGCTCGTGTGTGTTGGTGGTGGCGCGGGCCGCGAGGAGGGCGGTGGCCGCGTCGGCGTCCAGCCAACGGGCCCGTGACGGCATGCCCTCGTAGGCGAGCAGACGGGCGTCCTCGGCGACCACCTGTCGCTCGCCTGTGCGGGACGGCAGGGTGAGGTGGAAGCGATAGCGGACCAGGAGGAGCGTGGTGCGGGTGGTGACCGCGTCCGTTGTGACCACACCGCAGCGGCGGGCCGGGCGGGGGCCGAGAGCGTCCACGTCCAGCGCCGAGTCCAGGACGTACGAGGCGATGGCCCCGATCGCCGGGTCGGTGCGGACCAGCGCGGCCTCGCCGCGGGCGATCGCCGGAGTGTTGCGGAACGGGATCTCACGGTCCTGCTCGACGAGCCGGTTGCCGAGCGTGGCGGCGAGCGCGTCCTGCAGGCCGGCCGGGGTGCCACCGACCTGGGCGGTGAAGTCGCCGCTGCCGTTGCGCGGGTCGCGGACCAGCGCGTCCAGGTCGCGCAGCGCCTCGAGGGCGAAGTCGCGGACCTCCTCGGCGCCGCCGAGCGCGGCCCGTACGGCGGCGACCTCGCGGGCCACCTCCTCCGGGTGGATGGCACGCTGGGCGTACTTGGAGCGGGAGGTCTTCTCCCGCTCGGCGGCCGAGTTCCACTCGTGTTCGATGCGGTCGAAGGACTCCTGGTGGGTGTCCATTTCGAACAGGCTCTCCTGGCTGCCCTGCCGGCCGTGCAGCAGCAGCCACTCCACGACGGCATCGGTGACGCCGGAGGCGGTCTCGTCGGGGACGGAGACGGAGATACCCAGGTCCTTCTTGATCTGCCGGTGCTTCTTGAACAGCACCTCCAGGACCTTCCCGTCGATTCCGTTGTCCTCGCCGTACATGGTGATGACACGGACCTGGTCGCGCTTCTGGCCGTAGCGGTCGACGCGGCCCTCGCGCTGGTCGTGGCGGGTCGGGTTCCAGGCCAGGTCGTAGTGGACGACTGCGTCGAAGTGGTGCTGGAGATTGACGCCCTCGGAGAGGCAGTCGGTGGCGATCAGCACGCGGCGGACGGCCGGGTCGCCGCCCTCTTCGGCGGCCTCAGCGGCGAGCTGCTCGATGCGTTCCAGGCGCTGCTGCGGGGAGAGGGTGCCGGTCACAGCGGCGATCTTCGTCTTCTTGCCGAGCTTGCCGTCGAGCTGCTCGGCCAGGTACTCGGCCGTGGGGATGTAGCGGCAGAAGACGATCGGGTGGTAGCCCTCGGCGATCAGGTTCTTCAGATGGCGGGTGAGCGCCTTCAGTTTCGCGTCCTCGGCCGGGCCGACGAGCTGCGCGGCCCGCTCGGCAAGTTCCAGCAGTCGGGCACCGGCATCCTCCGTCTCGGCGGCACCCGGCGCGACGTCCATGCCTTCCAGCCGGTCGTTGTCCGCGGAGTCGGCTGCCACCGGGGCGCCCAGGACGTCCGCTTCGTGCGCCGTGCGGGCGGCGGCGGACTCGGAGCGGGTCTTCAGGGTCTGCGCAGCGGCCGCCGGCGAAGACACCATCGAGCGAAGTAGCGCGATTACCGACCACCAGGCGATGCGGGCCTCCCGCTTGCCCTGCTCGCCGGCCGCCTCGACGCGGTCCCTGGCGTAGGCGATGGCGTCGTCGAGCAGAGCCCGGTAGGCCGGGGTCAGCTTGTACGGCTCGTCCTTCGTCCAGCGGTCGGAGGGGAAGGCAGTCCGCTCGGCCAGGGAGTCGTCGGCGAGGCCGTCCTCCTTGGTGAGGTAGTCGCGGACATCGGCGCGCTTGCGGGCCACGAAGTGGTCGGCGAGCTTCGCCCGCCCCGCCGGGGCTTCCAGGTTCACTGTCGCCAGTTCGGGGCGCACCAGGCCAAGCAGATTACGGAACGCCGACTCCTTGCCGGAGTGCGGCGTCGCGGTCAGCAGCAGCAGGTGACGGTCGGCGTCGGCGGAGATCCTCCGCAGCAGCTCGTAGCGGAGCTGGTTAGAGGAGGAGGACGCGGCACCCTGAGCGGTGTCATCTGCGGCCACACACGTGTGCGCCTCGTCGACGATTACCAGGTCGGGGCAGTGCCGTACGAAGTCCTCACGGTGACGGGTCGACTTGATGAAGTCCGTCGAGATGATCGTGAACGGGTGCTTGTCGAACAGGGACTGGCCCAGCTCCAGACCGCGCTCCAGGCGCGACACCGTGGAGGCCAACACCAGCTCGGCGTCGATGCCGAACTTCTCCCGCAGCTCCCCCTGCCACTGCTCGGCCAGCGCCGGGGAGCACAGTACGGCCAGCCGGGTCGCCTCGCCCTGCGCGAGGAGCTCCTTGGCGATCAGACCCGCCTCGACCGTCTTGCCGATACCGACATCGTCCGAGATCAGCAGCCGCACATTGCGCTGCCGCAACGCCATCAGCAGCGGCACCAGCTGGTAAGCGCGGGGTTCCACAGCGATCGACGCCAGGGAGCGGAACGGGCCAGCACCCGACCGGAACCCGATGCGCAGTGCCGTGCGCAGCAGGCCGGCGGCGCGCTGGTCGCCCAGGTCGGCCGGGCTCGGCGCCGCGAACTCGGCGGGGCGTACGTCCTCGAAGGCCGGGAAGACGGCCGCGACGTCGTCCTCGCTACCGCCCAGCGGGCGCAGCACCAGCATGTCGGGGGCGCTCTCGGGCAGGACCACCCATTCCCGGCCGCGGGCGGCGACCAGGGAGCCGGCTGTGTACGTGAGGCTCATGAGATGTCTCAGTTCCTAAAGGTCGGGAGCCGGTGAGGCGATCAACGGAGCTGGAAGTAGGCGGCGTTGTTGTCCGTGATGGTGTCCCAGTCCGCGTCCGTCGGGAAGCGCAGGACATCCCAGCCTGCGTCCTCCAAGCGGTACCCGGCCTCGACGTCGCGGGTGGAGTCGGCCGCGCGGCCGGGGAGATCGACGAACACGGCGAGGTTGGCACCGTCCAGGCGAAACACCAGATCGGGGCGCGCCCCCGCCGCCTGCACGAGGACGTTGACCTCGTCCGGCAGCCGGTAGCCCTTCGCCCGCAGCCAGCCGAGCAGATCGCCTCGCGCGACGAGGGCAGTCAGATCCGCCTCCACCGGGGTCAGTGAGACGCTCTCAGAGGCGGCGTCCCCGCTGCTGACTGCGGGAGCAAGCCGACGGAACTGTTCGCTGCGGGACTCGCCGCGGTCCTCCCGCTCGGTGCGGGCGTCGGCCAGCCGCACCAGCAGCGGGTGAGCGGCGTGCCGGCTCAGCTGGCGATGGTGCGCCTGGTTGGCGTAGGTCAGCAGGCAGGCGTAGCAGCCGCGGGCACACTTCTCGTTGTCCGTCGGCCCGCCCTGGTCCTCGCCGGTGTCCGGGTCGAAGTGGCAGATCTCCAGTGCGGTGCGGGCAGCCCTGGCGAGGGCGTTCTTGTCGTGCTGGATCCGGCGCAGCACACCGGCGCCGCCCTCGGCGGCCTCCGTGAACAGCATGTGGCGGCGCGGGCCGTCGTCCGGGGGCAACAGCTCCGCGGTCAGCTCGGAGTCCTCCAGCTCGAACGCGGCCTCGATGCCCCGCTCGAGCGCGTACAGGAACGACAGGGCCACCGGCTCCGGCTGCGGCTCGTCCAGGGTGAGGACGAGGATGTTGCGGCGGTCCTCCACATAGGGCAGGACCCGCTTCTTGCGGCGCTTCTCGTTGCCGTCCTCGTCGACCACCGGCATCCCGGTGCCCTCGATGGCGTCCGCGGCGGCCCGGTCGTTGAGCCAGCGGCCGTCCCCCAGGTCCAGCCAGTAGCCGTCCGGCTCGCCCTCCTTGTCCCGTACGCGGCCGAGGTTGGTGATACGGACGGTCGCCGAGTCGCCGTAGTCCAAGTCGAGGACGGGCGCCCCTTCGGCGTCCGTGACGTGCGAGGTGAGCCGTCCCTTGCGGGCGCCGTGGCCCTGGAAGGCGTACGAGGTCTCCAGACGGAAACCGGCCCGGCGGCGCTCCTCTTCGTCGGAGGAGATCCGCTCGCGCGGGGTGGTGTACACGGTGTGGAGATGGAGCAGGCCGGTGCGCTTGCTCCGCAGCTCCTCGTGGCACATCGTGCACCTGTCCACGCCGGGCTTGACGGCGTAGTGGTAGCCGCAGCCGTCGCAGCGCCGCGCCTCCGCCGTCGCCAGGTCGCCCGAGGCGTCCGGCGGCAGCTGCACGCGGGTGACCTGGTAGCGGGCACCCTCGTGGTAGATGAGTGCGCCGGGGCCGAACTCCCGGATCGCGAGGAACCGGGGACGCTGCAGATAGTCGCCGTCGGCGTTGCGGCGGTTGCCGGAGCGCGGGATGTATGCGGCCAGGGGAAGCCGCGGGAAGCTGTAGCCGGGCAGGAAGCCCTCGGACGCGAGGTAGCGGTACGGGTTGAAGTCGCTCATCACCGACTTGCTGTCCGACGAGCGGTTGAGCAGCAGGTTCGTCTGCGTCTCCGCTTCGCGGCGGCGGGTGCGCGCCCGGCCCTGCTCGCCCTGCGAGAGGGTGTGGTCGACGACCCGCTTGTTCTGCTCGTACTGGTCGACGACGGCCGCTCGGAACAGCTCGCGCCAGCGGTCGAAGGAGTCGTCGAACCGCTGCGGGGCACGCTCGATCCGGTCCTCGATCCACTCGTCGTACCACCAGGTGGTGTCCGCGAAGTCCGCGATCAGCGGGGCGAGGACGGTACGGGCCGCGGCGACCGCGCGCTGGCGGGCGCCCTCGTCCAGGGACAGGTCGCGGATGTGGGGGAGTAGCGGCAGAGGCATCTGCGGGTCGGGGCGGTCGCTGCCGTCGGGGTCGTAGGCCACGTCGACGACGTCCGGGATCGCGACGCCCAGCTTCATCCCCGTCTCCGCGAGCCAGATGCCCTGGATATGGGACCGGACCAGGTCCTCGTTGGCGAGGTCCAGGCGTGGCGGCGCCACCTGCCCGGCCACCATGTCCTGGGAGCGGCGGAAGTAGTACTGGTCGTGGCTGTTGCCCGTCGCGCAGTACGTGGTCACCAGGGCGGGCTGACCGGAGCGGCCCGCCCGGCCCGAGCGCTGCGCGTAGTTCGCCGGGGTCGGCGGCACATTGCGCATCAGCACGGCGTTGAGCGAGGAGATGTCGACGCCCAGCTCCATCGTCGGCGAGCAGTACAGCAGGGGCAGCTCCGCCGTGCGGAACCGGCCCTCCCGCTCCAGCCGGTCCTCCGGGGTGACCTGCGCCGTGTGCTCCCGGGCGAACAGGCCGGCCAGCTCGGCCGCCGCCGTCCGGTACAGGTCGCGGAAGAACGGGTTGACGCGCGGGCCCTCCCCGCTGCTGTACGTGCGGGCCAGCGGGTCGATCGCGCCCCGCTCACCGCTGCCGGCACGCCAGATCAGGGCGGCGGCCGACACCCGGTAGCCGGTGCGCTTCTCGGCCGCCCGACGGCGGTAGGCGGGGCCGGCGTGTTCGGGGGCCGCCTCCACCTCGCGCACCACCTCCGCGTCGAGCAGCACCTTCAGCAGGTCCTCGATGACGCCCTGGACATCGTCCAGCGGCAGGGCACGCAGCTCGGGCATGTTCCGCCGGAGGTACTTGCCGAACTTGCCGCGAGCCGAAAGGAACAGCGCCGAGCGCTCCATACCCGGCTTCGATCCGTACGGGTAGGCGGTGCCGACGGCGGGCCGGTCGCCCTCGCTCAGGACCCATGGCCCTGTGAGACGCTCCTCGCTCGCCCGCAGCAGCGTGTCGAAGTCGTCGCGGAAGTACTGCACGTCGATGGCGAGGGCACGCCGCATGTAGTCGAGCAGCGTACGGGCGACCTCCTCGCGCAGCGCGGGGTCGGCCTCGCGCAGCACGGCGTGCGCGGCCTGCCAGCGGTCGGGTTGGGCGGCGATCCAGCCCAGGTCCTCGTAGTCGATCCGCAGCAGACCCGTCTGCTCCAGGTTCGGCATCGTGATGCGCCAGCCGCGCTCCAGGTCCCGGTAGAGCCGGTAGCCCACGACATCGCGGAAGGCCTTCGTCGCGCGGCGCTCCATGGAGGGAGCCAGGGCCTTGCCCTCCGCGTACTCGCGCGGCGACAACCCCATCACCTCGGTCACCGCTTCGGCGAGCTCGTCGTGCTGCAGGCCTTCCTCGCCCGCCCGTACGGCGGCCTGGTAGAGAGCACCGCGCAACTGGGTGACCTGGGCGAAATCATTGAAGTGGCCGGCCTGGAGCGAGGCGTCCTGCCGGTTGTCGACGAAGGTGAGGAGTTTGCGCGCCTCCTTGCCGAGGCTCTCCTCCGGCACCGCCCGCAGGGACTTCACGATCGACGCGGAGATCAGCGAGGTGGCCGAGGAACGGCCCTCCTGGTCCAGCGTGGCCAGCTTGGCGAAGTCCCGGCCGCGGGTCTGCTCGTACGAGACCTGGCAGTGCACGCAGAAGAGGAACGGCGCCGGGACGAACGCGGCCACCAGACCCTCGCCCGACTCGTTCCCGAACCCGTCCACGACGACCCGCTTGGGCACCCGGGGGCCGTAGGACTTCTTGACGACGGTCACGCCCTGCGCGTCCGTCTCGAGCCACGACTCCGGCAACCGCCGGTCGTCCACGGCCGTCTGCGGATCGGCCGGCCACTCGTAGTCCTCCCCAGGCATGCCGAGGTACAGGTAACCCTCACCGTCGCGGCCCCCGGAGGCGGAGGTGTCCCGGCGCGGCTCGTACCGGAACGCACCGCTCTCCTCGGTTCGCCAGACGGTCAGGTACTCCTGGCCGCACTCACGGCAGAACGCCAGCGGGAACAGCGGCTTGCCGCCGCTGCCCGGCTGCTCCAGTTGGTACGTGCGGGTGAGCGGCCTGCTGAGCGGATCCTCCATCGTCGTGTAGACGGTGTCGCCCTTGGAGAGGAACTGGTGCAGCCGGAAGGCGAACAGGGGCCGCTCCGTCATCGGGTTCTTCGCCTGCGAACCCGCCTCCAGAGTGGTCCGGATCGCCTCGCGCACACTCTCCTCGGCCACGCCGGACTTCGCGGCGAGCTCGGCCGCCGCGTCCTCGACGGTCCCCGGGGCGCAGCGCCGGAACCGCCCTGTGCCCTCCTCGCGCTCCAGACCGAACCGCGACTCCAGCCAACGCGCCAGCGAGTCCTTCGTGAGCGCCTCGTAGGAACGGGGCGCCGCCGGCACCCGCAGCCGCTCGGCGGGCACTGTCACCGGCGCCTCCTCGGTGGCCCGGATGAGGGTCTCGCCGATGACACGCTTCGGCAGCACCGTCGTGCCGAACAATCGGCCGGCCACCTTGGCTACCTCGCGCCGCTGGTCCTCCCAGGATCCCTCGGTGGACATGGTGGCCGAGGTGCCGATGCACTGGAGGGTCGTCGAGGCCCGGCAGGCCTCGCGGACCCGGCGGATCAGGAACGCCACGTCCGCGCCCTGGCGGCCCCGGTAGGTGTGCAACTCGTCGAAGACGAGGAACTGCAGCCCGTCGGCCATGTGGATGAGGCTCGACCGGTCGTCCGGCCGGGTCAGCATGAGCTCCAGCATCACGTAGTTCGTCAGCAGGATGTCCGGGGGGTTCTTGCGCAGTTCCCGCCGCTGCTCGTCGGACTCCTGGCCGGTGTAGCGGGCGAAGGTGACCGGCTCGTTCCCCGCCCCGAATCCGTGGCGCAGGTACTTCTCCAGCTCCATCAGCTGCGAGTTCGCCAGCGCGTTCATCGGGTACACCACGATTGCGCGCACCCGGCCCCCCGCGCCGCCTGCCTGACGCTCCTTCAGGATGTGGTTCACGATCGGGACGATGTACGACAGAGACTTGCCGGATCCCGTACCGGTCGTCAGCACATAGGAATCGCCCGCCTGCGCGGCCTCGATCGCCTGCCGCTGGTGGAGATGGAAGGTCAGCGGGCGCCCGTCCGGGCGCCGTGAGCTCTCCTTCTTGCCCGCCTGGAAGATCTCGGCGCACTTGGGGTGCAGGATGCCGTCCCGCACGAGGTCGGTGACCTTGCCTCCGTCGGCGAAGAACGGGTTCAGCGACAACCACGGGTCAGGCCACTGCGACTTCGCCGCCATGTCGTCCTCGACGAAGCCGGTGATCCGGGCGTCCCGGATCACCGTCGCGCTCTTGGTGAAGCTCTCGTACTCGCTAATCAGGTCGGCGTGGATGCCGAAGACGTCCATCGTCTCGGGCAGGCGCGGCTCTCTGCGCGGCACAGGAGCGGGCGCCGCCGGGGTGCGCTCGGGGAGCAGGGCCCGCAGCCGGGCCACCGGGTTCATCACCTGCCAGTGCGGGGCAAGGAGAGCGGCCGTGTCGTCCGGCGCGAACGCGAGCGGGACCAGCACGTCACGGAGCAGGGCGGCGTTCTCAGGCCGCAGTTCGGCGTCCTTCTCGAGCAGGCGGTCCACCAGGCGGACCAGCTCGGCGGGCAGGTCCGGGCGCACCAGGGTCAGCAGCGGCGGCCGCGCGTGCTGGTGCTGCTCGGAGAGCTCGTACGGGGTCCGGGCGGAGAACGGCGGCTGCCCGATCAGCAGCTCGTACAGGATGCAGCCGAGCGCGTAGAGGTCGGCGAGCGCGGTGACGCGCTCGGCCCGGAACTGCTCGGGTGCCATGTAGCGGGCCGTGCCGACGCTGACGCCGGTGCTGGTCAGCCGGGTCTGGTCCGGATCGTCGACGATCGAGCCCATGCCGAAGTCGAGGATCTTGACGGTGCCGTCGCGGGTCAGCATCACATTGGCGGGCTTCAGGTCGCGGTGCACGACCCCGGCCGTGTGTGCGGCGGCGAGCCCGGCGGCGATCTGCGCCCCGATGGCGGCGACCCAGGAGACCGGGAGCTGGGGCTCCTCGTCGATGAGGTCCGCGAGCGGATGACCGTCGAGCAGCTCCATGGCGAGGAAGGGCAGACCACTGCCCCCAGGCGACTCGTCCACGCCGCCGTCGATCAGCCGGGTGAGGTTCGGGTGGCCCTGGGAGAGCATGCGCATGATCCGCACTTCGCGGCGGAAGCGGTCGATCTCCTTGCCGGTACCCGACGTGTCGACGGCGATCCCTGTCCGGCCGCGCAGCACGGTCTTGACCGCGACCTCCCGGTGTGGGGCGTCCGGGGTGGCCTGGAGGTCTTCGGCGCGGTGTACCTCGCCCATGTTCCCGCGGCCCACGATCCCCGTGATCCGGAAGCGTCCGCCGACCGTCTCCAGGCCCACTGGCCCTCCCCGATTCACCCGTCGTGTGCAAGGTGGGTACGTCCCCGCATGGAGCGTACACCTTTACGTGTTGACGAGATTCACACACTCGCGTTGACGTTGTCAACAGACTGACTGTGGAGTCGGCTCTGGCACGCCGCCCCGGACGCGCGGCAACCAGGTCGCAGTGGTCTCACCAGGCGGCCAGCGTCACCAGCATCTTGCGGTAGACCAGAGCGGTTCATGGGGCAGCGCGACGAGGCACTACAGCACGATCACTCATGGCCGCATAGTGCGCGGGTGGGGTGTCGCTGAGGTTGCGGTGTTGGGGGAACTGATCACACCTTGCTCGGACCTCATGACGTGCGAGCCGGCATCTCTCTACACGTGAATTCCGGCTACGCCAACCGGCGAGGGCATCGGATCCTTGGAGCCTCTGAACATCGCGCTGCCGGAGGAAGGCCATGGCTCCCTACCTGCATTACAGCCCCAGTCGGGATCAGAAGCTCGACGACACTAGGGCGGATCGGTCGCGCGTATCCGCGTCGGATCCCGTGGGCCGATTCCACGTGGCGCGACAGCGAGGTGGAAAGCCCATTGCGGTGCAGGCATGGCGCGTTACAACGGAGAATCCCGCGGTCGCTGACGCTGTGGGTGGGCTCTATGGAGGTGTGCCGCGGATGTTGGACGCCGGCGACGAGCACGTCGTCGAGATCCTGACTCGCCGCGATCACATCCCTGTCTTGCTGGATGGCCGCGGGGCCATCTCGCTTCGCATGGTGATGCGCGGAGCTGGTGAGACTTTCCATGTCTGCGACGGAACTCGGCTCTTGGAGCCGGTGGGCGCACGTGGATCGCTGTGTGGTTGTCCGGCGAGCCTGGCTGATCGCAAGGCGGCAGCCCAGGCAGGTCGCGGGCCGACACCTGAGGTCCGAATCGGCTTCCGGCTGGCGGACCTTCCCGGGCTGGGTGCGTTCGACCTCGTATCGACTTCGTGGGAACTCGCTGCCGAGCTGCCCGCGTTGGCTGCCGCCCTGGACACGGCGGCTGTTCCGGTCGTGGGTGTACTCCGGTACGAACTGGTGGAGTTCACCACGCGCTCTGGGATCGCCGCGAGCTACAGGCGGCCGGTCGTTGAGATCGGCAGGACCCAGGTCCTCGCCCAGGACGCCGTGCGACTTGCGGCGTGACGCTGGTCCGCTGCTTGTCGGCGTCGTACGGGGGGACCCCGAATTTAATCGGTGGTGCCGTGTCCTGGGGCGAGGCTATGGTTCTGCTCGTTCCAAGGCGCGGCTGTGTCGCTGCCCAGGGCATGGTGTTGGTTCGTTGAGAAGAAGCAGGAGGTGAGGACATTGATGACTGTCATGGTGACGGGCTCTGCCCGCATTCAGGAGTTCATCGTTCCCACCCCTGTGGTCTCCGGCTGACACCCACTCGATCCGCGCGCTCGGAGCGCGCCGCCGGGGCCACCCTTCGAAGGGTTTCCCCTTGTTCAACGCTTCGCTCTACCCGTCTTCTCTTTCCGCTGTCCAGCACCCGCTCGCCGTCTACGGCTGGGACGAGGGCTGGGAGGCCGAGTTCGCCCCGTACGCCGCGCAGGGCCTGGTCCCGGGCCGGGTCGTCCGGGTCGATCGTGGCCAGTGTGATGTGGTCACCCCTGACGGCGTCGTCCGTGCCGACACTGCGTTCGTCGTTCCTCACGACCCGATGAAGGTCGTGTGCACGGGGGACTGGGTCGCCGTCGACCCGGAGGGCAGTGATCCGCGCTACGCGCGGATGATCCTCCCTCGCCGTACGGCTTTCGTGCGGTCGACGTCGTCCAAGCGGTCCGAGGGTCAGGTGCTGGCCACTAACATCGATCACATCGTCATCTGTGTGTCGCTCGCGGTCGAACTCGACCTCGGGCGGATCGAACGGTTCCTCGCGCTCGCGATGTCCAGTTCGAGTGGCGAGGCACTGCTGCGTACGTCGGCGGACTCCTGGGAGTCCGGCGCGAAGATGCAGCGGAGAGAGGTTTACGCAGAACGTAACTCAGGGGGAATGTTCAAGGACCTCACCGGTGGGGTCGGTGACGACCTCGATGTTCACGCCGTGCCGGCGGTGCTTGGCGGAGTGATCGGCCCGGCTGTCGCCGACGCGGTCGGACTCGGCGAGGGTGCCGTCCAGCAGGAGGAACTCCGGATCATGCTCGCGCAGGGTCTTGAGCAGGCCAGGGGACCGGTCGGCCAGCAGGCCGGTCACGGCGGTGACGTACGCGTGGGCGGTGCCGACGGATATCCCGAAGCCGGACGCGATCCGGGTGAGGGTACGTGGCGGCGCAGGTACACCAGAGCGACGAGCGCCCGCTGGTGCGGCGGGAGTTTGCACCGTCGGTCACTCTCACGGGTGACGGTGAGCATCGTGACCCACTCGACCAGGGCATGCGGGAGGTCGAGTGCGGCAGGACGGGGAACCAACGAGGCTCCTGTGCCGGTGGGTTGAGACTTCGAACACCTCCCCCAACGGCACGGGGGCTTCGTGCGTTGAGGCCATCACCTCAACCTCACCGGCGTCACCCGATCAGGAGCCGGGCACGAGGACGAAACATCCTGCTACATGCTCCGCATTGTTGACTCTGAATTCGCCAGACTGATTTCAGCCAAAGGCAAAGATCACTCGTTCCGGCAGAAGTGGCCTGCCGGAAGGCCGGAAGTCGCCAGTCGCAGCGCAGTATTCGGAACGTGAGCCTTCCTCCTCGCCTGTCTCAGCCCGCCTACCCGGTACTGCTGGGCGGCACCCCCGAGCCCGGTCACGGCTGGGTGCACTGGCCCAGGAGCAGTGCGCTGCTCCGCGAGCCGTACGACGTACTCGCGCTCAAGGCGCGTCTCGACCACGATCGCGCCACCCGAGAGGATCACGCCGATCCCAGGCTGGTCGGACGGGTGGCCCGGTCGACCGACGCGCAGGCCCAGGCGGCACTCTCCCTGGCCCGCACGGCGCAGCCGGTGTGGGCGCGAGTGCCCCTGGAGCGGCGCCTGGACCTCGTCCGCGCCTTCCACCACCTCCTGCGGGACCGGGCGGAGGAGTTCGTCGAGGTCCTGGTGTCCGAGGGGCACCCGGTACGCGTGGCGCAATGGGCCCTGTCGGCGGCACTGAGCCTGACGCACCCGGACACGGTCGACCACGCCCGGGACGCCATGCTGTGGGAGGGTAAACAGGCCGGCCGCCTGGTCCGGCTGGTGCGCAAGCCCGACGGGGTGGTGTGCCTCAGTCCGGCACGCAACGCCCCCGTCCTCACCGCGATGGCCGCCGTACCGACCCTGGCGGCCGGGAACGCGCTGATCCTCAACGCACCGCCCGCGGTCCCTCTGAGCACCGCGTACGTCTTCCACGAGCTGGTCGCCCCGCTGCTGGCGGAGTACGGGGCCCCGCCCGGCACGCTCAGCGTGCTCTGCGCGCCCGCGCGGCCCACCCTGCGGACCTGGCTCGCCTCGCCCGACTGCGACGACATCTTCTTCTTCGGCGGACCGAGCCAGGGCGCCCAGCTCACCCGGGCCTGCCTGGAGTACGGCAAGAAGCCCATCATGGAGCTGGCCGGAAACGATGCCCTGGTGGTGTGGCGGGACGCGGATCTGCACCAGGCGGCCGACGCGGCTATGGAGCGGTATCAGGGCTCCGGACAGCTCTGCTTCGCGCCCAAGTTCACGCTGGTCCACCCGGCCGTGGCCGAGCAGTTCACCGAGCTGGTGCGCAGCCGGGCGCTCAGGCTGCGCGTCGGGCCTCCGGAGGATCCGGACGTCGTGCTCACTCCCGTCGTCAAGCGTTCCCAGTGCCAGGACGTGCTCGACGACGCCGTGGCCAAGGGCGCCGAGCTGCTGTGCGGGGGCGAGCTGGTCGACGTGACGGACACACCGACCCAGCGAGGGCCCTTCATCAGGCCGGTACTGCTCCGCGTAAGGGGGCTGCCGGAGGCGGCGACGATGCGGGCTGTCACGGAGGAGACGTTCTTCCCACTCATGTGCGTGATCGTTCCCGACGGCGCACCAGGCGCAGCAGGGACCGAGGAGGCCATCGACCGCGAGCTCCTGGACGCGCTGATCGCCTTCGTCAACGCGAATCCGTACGGGCTGCGCAACTCCCTGTGGGCCCAAGACCTGGACGTCATCCACCGGTTCACCGACGAGGTGACCAACGGCGGGGTGCTGAAGGTCAACGACAGCCACATCGGCACCCTGCCCGTCCTGCCCATCATCGGCGGTACGGGGCTTTCCGGTGGGGTGTTCGGCGAGGCCAACATCCCCTTTCTGCGTACCACTCGACTCCAGGGAATCAGTATCGGCACCGGCGAACCGGGGCACTTCGACCACCTCGCCGCTGCCGGACTCCGCCAAGCCTCCGGGCCGCCGTCCACGGCTGTCCGGCCGCACGAACACAGCGGCGCAGCCGCGCAAGAGAGGCATGCCCCATGACCGCGCTTTCCGGCACCCCCCTGCTCCACCACAAGATCGATGTCTGCTTCGGGCACTTCGACGCCGACGGCAGCGGCCAAGTCGACCGTGAGGATCTGCTCACCCTCGGCTCCCGGCTGCTGGCCAAGTTCGGCGAGCCCGCCACTTCACCCAAGGGCACCGCGCTGATGGACGGTATGACCCGCTTCTGGGACGCCCTCGCGGAGGCCGCCGACGTGGACGCGGACGGACAGCTCACCGCGGAGGAGTATCGCGCGGGCATGACGGGGGCGTTCGTGGCCTCCGCCGGAGGCTTCGACGCGTCGCTGCGGCCCCTGGCCCAGGCGGTGTGCACACTGCTCGACACCGATGAGGACGGTGAGGTGGACGAGAGGGAGTTCCAGGCCTGGCAGCAGGTCTTCGGCACCGCGCCCGAACACCGAGCCGCCGCGTTCAAGCACCTCGACACGGACGGCAGCGGCAAGCTGAGCGTCGACGAACTCCTCGCGGCGATGCGCCAGTACTACATCAGCCCTGATGCCGCCGCGCGGGGGAACTGGCTCTACGGCCCTGTCGCCTGAGCCCTGGAAGGGACAAGGCCCGGGTCACGGACCCGGGCCTTGTCCTTTGTGCGGGCATGCCGGCAAGGGTCAGTACAGCTCGTCGTCGTCACACCCGGCGGCGTAAGCCTGCGGCGCGGGGACGGACGGCACCGTGGCTGCGGCGAGTACTGTCGCGAGCAGGAGATTGCACGTCATCCGAGGATCCGCCAGTTGCGCCGCGAACCACCGCGTCGTGGCCGCCGTCAGGCACTGGTGTGTTCCGTCGGGCGCACGTGGATCGCTGTGAGCTACAGGCGGCCGGTGGTTGACATCGGCAGGACCCAGGTCCTCGCCCAGGATGCTGTACGACTCGCGGCGTGACGCTGGTCCGCCGGCTGTCGGGGGCGTCCAGGTGAGGTCCCGAATTTAATCGGTGGTGCCGTGCACTGGGGTGGGGTTATGGTTCTGCTCGTTCCAAGGCGCGGCTGTGTGTCGTTGCCAAGGGCACGGTGTTGGTTCGTTGAGAAGAAGCAGGAGGTGAGGACATTGATGACTGTCGTGGTGACGGGCTCTGCCCGCATTCAGGAGTTCATCGTTCCCACCCCTGTGGTCTCCGGCTGACACCCACTCGACTTCCGCGCGCTCGGAGCGCGCCGCCGGGGCCACCCTTCGAAGGGTTCCCCTTGTTCAACGCTCCGCTCCACCCGTTTTCCTCTTCCGCTGTCCAGCACCCGCTCGCCGTCTACGGCTGGGACGAGGGCTGGGAGGCCGAGTTCGCCCCGTACGCCGCCCAGGGCCTGGTCCCGGGCCGGGTCGTCCGTGTCGATCGCGGCCAGTGTGATGTGGCCACCCCCGATGGGGTCATCCGAGCCGACACCGAGTTCGTCGTTCCCCGCGATCCGATGAAGGTCGTGTGCACGGGGGACTGGGTCGCCGTCGACCCCGAGGGCAGTGACCCCCGGTACGCGCGGACGATCCTGCCTCGGCGGACCGCGTTCGTCCGGTCGACGTCGTCCAAGCGTTCCGAGGGCCAGGTGCTGGCCACTAACATCGACCACATCGTCATCTGTGTGTCGCTCGCGGTCGAACTCGACCTCGGGCGGATCGAACGGTTCCTCGCGCTCGCGATGTCCAGTTCGAGCGGTGATGCACTGCTGCGTACGTCGGCGGACTCCTGGGAGTCGGGGGCGCAGCCGCTGGTCGTCCTCACCAAGGCGGACCTCGTTCCCGACCCGGTGACGCTCGGGCACCTGGTCCAGGACGTGGAGGCCACCGCGCCGGGCGTCCAGGTACTGACCGTCTCCTCCGTCACCGGAGAGGGCACGGACGTCCTCGCCGCCGTCGTCGCGGGCGGCACCAGCGTGCTGCTCGGCATCTCCGGCGCCGGCAAGTCCACCCTGGCCAACGCGCTGCTCGGCGCGGAGGTCATGGAGGTCCAGGAGGCCCGCGAGGTCGACGGCAAGGGCCGCCACACCACGACGACCCGCAACCTGCTCGCCCTGCCGGGCGGCGGCGTCCTGATCGACACGCCGGGACTGCGCGGCGTCGGGCTCTGGGACGCCGAGACCGGCGTCGGCCAGGTCTTCTCGGAGATCGAGGAGTACGCGGAGCACTGCCGCTTCCACGACTGCGCGCACGAGGCGGAGCCGGGGTGCGCGGTGCTGGCCGCGCTGGACTCGGGGGAGCTGGCGGAACGCCGCCTGGACAGCTACCGCAAGCTGCTGCGGGAGAACCAGCGGATCGTGGCGAAGACGGACGCGCGGCTCCGGTCGGAGATCCGCCGCGACTGGCGCCTCAAGTCGGCGGAGGGCCGCGCCAACTACGCGGCCAAGCGCGGCGCCCGCTCCTGACCCACGCCGCCCGCGCGGAGCCCCACCCGGGGCTCCGTCCCCGGCCCCGCGCCTCCGTTGCCGGCGGGGCTGGATTCGGCTGAGCTGTGCGCGAAGGTGCCGCGCAGCGGCAATGTCAGCCCCGCCGGCGTCTGAGGCGCGGGGTCTGGGGCGGAGCCCCAGGTCTTTGGGCCCCGCCGCCCGCCCCCGCCACTGGCAGCGGAGGGCAGCGGCAGACCGGTCGGTTTTCAGACACTCTGGTGCCGCGGAGGGGCAGGTTCCGGCTCTGGTGGCAGCTGGGCAAATCGGGACCGTCGTCGCCCTTCCGGGCAGGTGGGAAGGGGGGCGCCCCGCCGCTCGGCCATCGGCCGAGGCGTGATGCGCGGCGCCGTCCCCGGCCAGTCGGCAGACGGTTCCACAAGGGTCAACTCTGCTTCGTGCAAAAGCGGTTCCGCCCGCCGTGGAGCCGGACGGGGAACGTGCCCGCCCCCGGTCGAGGCGCTCGCAGGAGGGTGTCCGGGCGGTCGGCAGGGGGTCGTCGGACGCCGGCTGCCGGGGACCGTACGGTTCACGCCGTCTCTGGCCGACACCCACCGATTCCTGGTGTGCGACTGTTAAGTTGATCACGACTTATGTGACGCAGGGGGAACCAATAATGGCGCCGCACGCCTTCCGCCAAGATGGCATTACGTCTTCACTCGGCATTCATTCCTGTTGTACCTCGCTGGAGTTCCAGGTGTGATCGCAGGCCGAACCGGCTGCTTCCCTGGCTAACCCTTCCGATCGACCGACCGGCACGGGATTCTCCCTGCCCTCCGATCGGCATGCCCGCTCTCCGCCCGGCGCCCCTGGCGGGCAGGCCGTGGCGGAGATGTACGCACGCAACGCTCGCCGCTGAGCCACGCCCTGATTCAGGCCATCGCTGCCCGAGTCCGGACTGCGCCTGCGCGCGGCTTCCACCGGAAAGGCCCACTCTCATGGATACGGCGGTCCCGCCGCACCTGCGACATCAGCTGCTCGAAGACCTCTTCACCGAACAGGTCCGCCGCAGCCCCGACGCCCTCGCCGTGATCGACGGCGAAACCCGGCTGACCTACTCCGAACTGCACGAGCGCGCCGGGCTGCTGGCGGCCGGACTCGCCGCCCGCGGTGTGGGCCGCGAGACCCTCGTGGCCATGGCCTTCCCGCGGTCGGCGGAAGCGGTGGTGTGCACCCTGGCCGTCGTCCTCGCCGGCGGCGCCTACCTGCCCGTCAACCCGGGGTTCCCCGGCGAGCGCCTGCGCATGATGCTGGAGGACTGCGGGGCCGACCTGCTGGTGTGCGCGCCCGGTCTGGAGGACACACTGGGCCCGGCGGTCCCGGAGGGGATGCGGACCGCCACGCCTGACACCCTGGTCGCCGAGGGCCGGCTGGCCGGCCGTACCGCGCCGGCCGCCGCCGCGCCGCGGCCGCAGGACCGCTCCCCGCTGGCGTACGTGATGTTCACGTCCGGATCCACCGGGCGCCCCAAGGGGGTGCTGGTGGAACAGTCCGGCATCGTCCGGCTGGTCAGGGACAGCGACTTCTACCGGTTCACGCCGCAGGACCGGCTGCTGCTGACGGGGGCCCTGGAGTTCGACGCAGCGACCTTCGAGATCTGGGGCTGCCTCCTCAACGGAGCGACGCTGTGCGTGGCGGACACCGAGACGCTGCTCGTCGCCTCCGCCCTGAAGCAGACCCTCCGCGAGCACGCGGTCTCCGTGATGTGGATGACCGCGCCGCTCTTCAACCAGACGGTGGACACCGATCCGGAGGTCTTCGCCGGCCTGGGCGCCGTCCTGGTCGGCGGCGACGTGCTCTCGGTACGGCACGTCCGGGCCCTGCAGGCCGCGCATCCGGGCCTGCGGATCATCAACGGCTACGGTCCCACCGAGAACACCACCTTCACCACCACCCACGAGATCGGGACCGACGAGCCCGGTGCCTTCCCGATCGGCCGTCCCGTCGCGGGCACCACCGTGCTCGTCCTCGACGGGTCCGGAGCCCCGGTGCCGCAGGGTGCGCAGGGCGAGCTCTACACCGGCGGAGCCGGTCTGGCCCGCGGCTACCTGGGCAGCCCGGAACTCACGGCGCAGCGATTCGTCACCATCGGCGGCGAGCGGTACTACCGCACCGGCGACCGCGTCAGCACCGACGCGCAGGGCCTGCTGCACTTCCACGGGCGCGTCGACGACCAGGTCAAGATCCGGGGCCACCGGGTCGAGGTCAAGGAGGTCGAAGCGGTCCTGCTGGGCTGCCCCGGCGTCCGTGACGCCTGTGTGACCGTCGCCGCCGACGAGGGCGGGAAGCACCTCGTGGGACACGTCGTCCTCGCGGACGGCGCCACCGCGGCCGGTGTGGGCGAGGAGCTCGCCGCCCGCCTCCCCGAGTACCTGCGGCCCGACCACCTCGTGGTCATGGACCGGCTGCCGCTCAACGCCAACGGCAAGGTGGACAAGGCCGCGCTCCCGTCGCCCGCCCCGTCCGCCCGCGCCAGCGCACCCGACGGCACGGCCCTCGCGGGCCTCCCGCCGGGAATGCGCTCCCTCGCCGTGCTGTGGGACACCGTGCTGCGCCTGAACGGACGGGCCCTCACCCCGCAGGACGACTTCTTCGCCCTCGGCGGCAACTCCCTCTCCGTCGGTGCGCTCGTCGGCCGGCTCGCCGTCCACGACGGCATCCGGCTCCCGTTCCGCGAGGTGTTCGAACACCGCACGCTCGCGGCGATGGCGGACGCCGTCGGCCGGCACGCCGCCGCACCCGCCGCTGCGCCCGGGCCCAAGTGGCCGCCCGCCCACGTACCCGAGGGAACGCCCACCGTGCTGCACCCGCAGCAGCACGGCATGCACACCCACGCCCAGGTCGCCCCGGCCTCGGTCGCCTACAACATCCCGTTGCGGGTGGACCTGCACGGCCGGCTCACCGCTGCGGAGATCCGGTCCGCCCTCACCGAGCTGGTACGCCGGCACGACGCCCTGCGCACCCGGTTCCGTACCACCCATGAGGGCGTCCGCCAGGAGGTCCGGCCGGCCGAACCGGTCCAGCTCACGGAGTCCGACCTCGCCGCCCATCCGGACGACGCCCGGGTCCTGGCCGACTTCGTGCAGCCCTTCGACCTCGGCACGGCGCCCCTGCTGCGGGCCCTGCTGGTCCGGCTCGACGACACGCGGCACCGGCTCTACCTCGACGTCCACCACATCGTCTTCGACGGGGTCTCCCTGCGCATCCTCGCCGAGGAGCTCACCGAGCTGCTCTCGGGCGGAATCCTGGCCGAGCCCAAGTGGGGCTACGCGGAGGCCTCCCGGTGGTGCGCAGACCGGCTGGCCGACGGCACGCACGCGGCGGACGAGCACTACTGGCTCGGCGTGCTCGCCGACCCGCCCCGGCTGGAACTGCCCACCGACCACCCCCGCCCGCCCGTGCGCGCGGAGGCCGGTGCCGTGGAGCGGCTGCCCTTGACCTCCGAGCGGGCCGGGGCGGTCGCCCGCATCGCGGCCGGCTCGTCCACCACCCCGTACGCCGTGCTGCTGACCGCCTACACCGCCGCGCTGATGCGGCTGTCCGGCCAGCGCGACGTGGTGTGCGGCAGCCCCATGAGCGGCCGGGTCCACCCCGAGGTCGAGCCGGTCGTCGGCATGTTCGTCAACACCGCGGCCCTGCGGCTGACCGTGCCCGGGACGGCGACCCTCGCCGACCTGCTGACCGTCGCGCACGACCGCCACCAGGAGGCCCTGGAGCACCAGGCGTTCCCCTTCGACCAGGTCGTCGCGGGGCTCCGGACGGAGCGGGACACCTCCCGCCTGCCGCTGGTCGACGCCTTCTTCGCCCTGCAGAACATCGACTTCCACACCGTCTCCCGGGAGGGAGTGCGGGCCGACGTGCACCTGCTGCACACCGGCACCTGCCGGTTCGACCTGAACCTCCAGGCGTTCCAGCGGCCCGAGGGCATCGTGCTCGAACTCGAGTACAGCACCGCCCTGTTCGCCGCGTCATCCGCGCAGTACCTGCTCCGCAGTGTGGCCGAGCTCATCGACGATCTCGAACGCTCGCCGCACGCCCCGCTGTCCGGCCGGGTGGAACGACCCACCACGGATACGTCCGCCCACGCCGACTTCACCTTCTAGAAGGACCCCGAATGACCAGCGCACTTCAGGCCCAGCAAGCACTCCTCGCCCACCCCGCGCAGCAGGAGTACTGGGAGACCCGCAGACAGAACTGGACGGAGCCGGTCCAGGTCATCCGTGACCACCTGCGTCCCGGAGCGGGCGAGCCCCGGACGACCGCCGTCACCCTCGAGGCCGACACCGTCACCGCCCTGGACCGCATCACCTCCGGCGACGCCGTCCTCCTGCGCACCGTCGCCGCCACGGCCCTGTCCCTCCTGGCGGCCCGTACCACCGACCGGGACGACGTGGTCGTCTTCGTGCCCGCGCCGTCCGCCCCGGCCGCGGCCCCGGGCGCCGTGGCCAACCGCGCCCTTCCGCTCGACGTCCGGCTGCCGGCCGGTGCCGAGGCCAAGGACGTGCTCCGTGCCGTCCGCGCGGCCTACCTGGAGGCCGCCGGGAACCTCGACGTACCCGTCGCGCACATCCTGGAGCGGAGCGACAGCCGCCCCACCGACTTCATGGCCGACGTGGACGGGGACCTCGGCCCCGAGGACGCCGAACGTGCCGGCACCCCGCTGCTGTTCACCCTCACCACCGGCACGGACGGAGCCCGCGTCGGCCTGCGCTACGACCCCACCCTCTTCACCGAGGAGACCGCCGGCCGGCTGCTGGAGACCTACCGCACCCTGCTGCACACCCTCACCACGGCCCCCGCGACGACGACCGACGAGCTGCGCGCGCCCTCCGCCGCCGACCTCGCCCTCATCGCCGGGTTCAACGACACCGACGCGCCCTTCCCCGAGGACCGGCTGCTGCACTCCTTCCTGGAGCAGGGCGCCCGCGAGAACGGCGAGCGCATCGCCGTCGCCGACAGCTCGGGCACCACGTACGCCCGGCTCAACGCCGACGCCAACCGGCTGGCCCGGACGCTGCGCGGGCGCGGTGTCGGCGCCGGCAGCATCGTCGGGGTCTGCGTACCCCGCTCCGCGGCCATGCTCACCGCCATCTACGCCGTGCTCAAGGCGGGCGGCGCCTACCTGCCGATCGACCCCACCCTGCCGGACAACCGCATCCAGTACCTCCTGGACCACAGCGGCACCGGCCTGGTGCTGGCCACCGCCGAGACCGCGGCCGTCCTCGGCGACCGGCCCGTCCTCGACGTCGCGGACCCGGCCAACCTGGCCACCGACGACAGCGACCTCGACCCCGTCACCGGCCCCGGCGACGCCTGCTACGTGATCTACACGTCGGGTTCGACCGGCAAGCCCAAGGGCGTCGTCGTCGAACACCGCGCCATCGTCAACCGGCTGTGGTGGATGCAGCGCGGCTACCCCCTCGGGTCGGACGACATCATCCTGCACAAGACGCCGTTCACCTTCGACGTGTCGGTGTGGGAGATCTTCTGGTGGTCCCTGGCGGGCGCGGCCGTCGCCACCCTGCCCAACGGTGCGGAGCGGGACCCGGCGCGCATCGCGGACCGGATCGCCGAGAGCCGGGCCACCACCATGCACTTCGTCCCCAGCATGCTGCACGCCTTCCTGACGTACACCCAGGCGTCGGGGACCTCCGGCAGCCTCGGCACCCTGCGCCGGGTGTTCGCCAGCGGTGAGGCGCTCGCCGCCGCCCACGTGGAGCTGTTCCACACCGCTCTCCCGCAGACCCTGCTGGCCAACCTCTACGGGCCCACCGAGGCAGCCGTCGACGTCAGCTGGTTCAACTGCGACAGCCTCGACGCCACCCGGTCGGTGCCGATCGGCCGCCCCATCGACAACATCCGCCTGATCGTCCGCACCCGGGACGGGCGCCTCGCGCCGCTGGGCGTCCCCGGCGAACTGTGCATCTCCGGCGTCGGCCTGGCCCGCGGCTACCTGCACGCTCCCGAACTGACGGCCGACCGGTTCGTAGCCGGCCCCGACGGCTACGGCCGCATCTACCGGACGGGCGACCTGGCGCGCTGGCTGCCCGGTGGCACCCTGGAGTACCTCGGCCGGCTCGACACCCAGGTGAAGATCCGCGGCTACCGGATCGAACTCGGCGAGATCGAACACCTGGCCGGTGGCGCGCCCGGCGTCACCGAGTGCGCCGTGACGGCGGTCGCGGGGGACCGTGGCGAGAAGGCCCTGTGTGCCTACGTGATCGCGGGCCCGGACTTCGACGAAGCCGGTCTGAGGGCGGCGCTGGCCGCCGAACTGCCCTCGTACATGGTGCCGCAGTTCGTCGTCACCGTCCCCGCCATCCCCACCAACCACAACGGCAAGCGCGACGTCTCCGCGCTGCCCGCGCCCCGGCAGCAGAACGACCCCGAACGGGAGTTCACCGAGCCGGCCACGGCGGTGGAACGGCTGCTCGCCGCGACCTGGAGCGACGCCCTCGGAGTGAGCCGGGTCGGCGCCCGGGACAGCTTCTTCGCCCTGGGCGGTGACTCCATCCTCGCCATCCGGGTGGTGGCCGCGCTGCGGCAGGCCGGGTACGAGGTGTCGGTCGGCGAGGTCTTCGCCCACCAGGTGCTGTCCGACCTGGCCGCCGTGGTCCGCCGGGCCGAGCCCGTCGCCGTGGACGCAGCCGCCGTGCCCGCCGATGCCGAACCGGCCCGCGCGTGGCCGGCCTCCGCCCTCCAGCAGGGCATGATCTACCACAGCAGCGTCGAACCGGACGTCCCCGTCTACCACGACATCTTCCGCTACCACGTGGACGTGCCCCGTATCGGTGAGGCCGAACTCCTCTCCGCATGGGGTGACTTGACGCAACGTCACGCCGTTCTCCGGGCCCGTTTCGACCTGGAGTCCTTCGACCGGCCGCACATGGTGGTCGAGGACACCCCGAATCCGCCCGCCGAGGTCGTGGACCTGCGCACCGAGGCCGATCCGCTCGCCGCCGTCGCCGCCTGGGCCGAGGCCGAGAAGGGCCGCCCCGTCGACCCGGCCGGCCCGGGACCCGCGTACCGCGCACGGTTCTTCCTGACCGGTCCCGGCCGCGTCGTCCTCGGGCTGAGCTTCCACCACGCCATCCTCGACGGCTGGAGCGTCGCCTCCCTGGTGGAGGAGTGGGTGCGCGGCTACGGCGACCGGCTGGCCGGCCGCACCACCGCCGCCGCCGCCGTACCCGCGCTGCAGAGCCGCTACGCCGAGTTGGAGGACGCGGCCGAAAGCGATCCGGCGCAGCGCGCGTTCTGGACCACGGAACTGGCCGGCAGCCAGCTCACGGAGGTCCCGAGGCTGGGGGAGGGCGCCCGGGGACAGCAGACGGCCGCCGAAGTCGTCGTCAGCGCCCGCCCGCTCGACGACGGCCTGCTCACCGCGCTGCGCGAGCGCGCCACGCAGTGGTCGGTGCCGCTCAAGAGCGTGTTCCTCGCCGCGCACCTGCGCGTGCAGTCCCTGATCGCCAACCAGTACGACGTCACCACCGGCCTCGTGGCGAACGGCCGCCCCGAAGTGGAGGATGCCGAACACGCCCTGGGCATGTTCCTCAACACCCTGCCCTTCCGGCTGCGGCTGGACCCCGAGCAGAGCTGGCGGTGGCTGGCCGAGCGCTGCTTCGAGCTGGAACAGCGCGTCCAGCCGCACCGCTGGTACCCGCTGCCCGCCATCCAGAAGCTGCACGGCGGCCCGGCCTTCGACGTGCTCTTCAACTTCACCAACTTCCACGTGCACCAGCGGGACGCCGCGGACGCGCCGGACCGCGAGCCGGCCGTCGTCTCGGTGGACTACTTCGAGCAGACCAACGCCCCGCTCGTGGTGTACGTCGGAGCCAACGCCTACGAAGGCGGCTGGGAGTACCGCATCGGTTACGACCCCGGCCAGTTCTCCGCCGAGCAGGTCGACCGCTACCTCGGCTACTACCTGGGCTGCTTCCAGGCCCTCGCAGCCGGCGGCGACACCGCCTGGTCGGACACCGTTCCGCTGTCCGAGGCGGAGCGGGCCGAGCTGCTGCCGGCGCCCGCCCGCCCCGCGGCGCCCGAACTCGAAGGCCACCGCACCCTGGTGGACCGGTTCGAGGCGATGGCGGGCAAGCACCCCGACGCCACCGCCGTCTCCTGCGCCGGCCGCACCCTGACGTACCGGGAACTGGACCGCCGCGCCAACGCCCTGGCCCACCGCTTCGCCGAGCGCGGCGTCCGCCCCGGTGACCTCGTGGCCCTCGCCCTGGACCGCGACCTGGAAATGGTCCTCGCGATCCTGGCCACCCTCAAGGCCGGCGCCGTGTACGTGCCCATCGACCCCGGCTACCCCGAGGACCGCATCCGTACGACGGTCGAGGACGCGGACGTCCGGCTGGTCGTCGCCACCCCCGAGGTGTGCGGCCTCTTCCCCGACCGCGCCACGGTGTCCGGCACCGCCGAGGCCCTGGCGGAACTCGTCGGCGACGGCACCGACCGGGCCCCCGGACACACGCTGACCGCCGAGTCCCCGGCCTACGTCATCTACACCTCCGGATCCACCGGGCGCCCCAAGGGCGTACTGGTCACCCACGGCAACGTGCTGCGCCTGTTCGGCGCGACCGAGCACTGGTACGGGTTCAGCGAGGAGGACACCTGGTCGCTGTTCCACTCCTTCGCCTTCGACTTCTCGGTGTGGGAGCTGTGGGGCGCGCTGCTGTACGGCGGCCGCCTCGTCGTGGTCCCGTACTGGGTGAGCCGTTCGGTGGAGGACTTCGCCGACCTGCTGGTCACCGAGGGCGTGACCGTGCTCAACCAGACGCCGTCGGCGTTCGCCCAGGTCAAGCACGCGATCATGGCTCGGGCCGGGCGTGAAGACGTCCGCCTGCGCCACGTCGTCTTCGGCGGCGAGGCCCTGGACTTCGCCTCGCTCACCGACTGGTTCGCCCATTTCGGCGACTCCCGGCCGCAGCTGGTCAACATGTACGGCATCACCGAGACCACCGTGCACGTCACCTACCGTCCGGTGACCGCGGCCGACACCACCGCCCCGGGCAGCATGATCGGCGAGCCCATTCCGGACCTCGGCATGTACCTGCTGGACCGGGCCGGCCGGCCGGTCCCCGTGGGCACCGTCGGCGAACTCGTCGTGACCGGCGCGGGCGTGGCCTGCGGCTACCTCGGCCGGCCCGAGGAGAACGCCAAGCGGTTCGTCGAACTGGACCTCGGCCACGGACCCGTCCGGGCGTACCGCTCCGGCGACCTGGCCCGGCGGATGCCCGGCGGCGAGGTCGAGTACCTGGGCCGCGGCGACGCGCAGGTCAAGATCCAGGGCTACCGCATCGAGACGGGCGACATCGAGGCCGCGCTGACCTCCCACCCCGGGGTCGACTCCTCCCTGGTGCTGGCCTTCACCCGGCGCACCGGGGGCAAGGCCCTGGCCGGGTACTACGTGCCCGCGTCCGGTGAACCGGTCGACGCCGCAGAGCTGCGCGCCCACCTCGCCGACAGACTGCCCGGGTATATGGTGCCCAGCTTCCTGATCGAGGTGGAGCAGTGGCCCCTGACCATCAACGGCAAGACCGACCGGCGGGCCCTGCCCGACCCGGAGGAGCACCTGGCCGCTGCCGCCCATGCGTACGCCGCACCGCGTGACCACGTGGAGTCCCGGCTGGCCGCCGTCTGGCAGGACGTCCTGGGCGTGCCCAGGGTCGGCGTCGACGACACCTACCACGGGCTCGGCGGTGACTCCCTGCAGGGCATCCGGCTGGTCGGGGCCCTGCGCAGGGCCGGCTTCGAGGTGGCGCTGAACGACCTGTTCCGCGTCCAGACCATCCGTGCGCTCACCGACCAGGGCCTCATCGCCGCGGCCGCCCACAGCGCCGACGAGGCCCCGAGCCGGCCCTTCGACCTGCTTCCGGAGAAGGACCGGGACGCGGTCCCGGCCGGGGTGGAGGACGCCTACCCGGCCACCCGGCTCCAGCTGGGCATGATCTTCCACACGGAGACCGACCCCGCCCAGGCCGTCTTCCACGACCTGATCCGCTACCGCATCGACCTCCCCTTCGACCAGGAGGTGCTCCAGGACCTGCTGACGGCCGTGGTCGACGAGCACGAGATCCTCAAGACCTCCTTCGCACTCACCGGGTACAGCGTGCCCCTGCAGCTCGTGCACGAGAAGGGACAGGTCAACCTCACCGTCCACGACCTCTCGCACCTGGGCGAGGCCGCCCGCGACGCCGCCGTCGACGCGTGGTTCGAAGCGGAGAAGAGCACCGGCTTCCTGTGGAGCGCGCCCACCCAGATGCGCTTCTTCGTGCACCGGGCCTCCGCCGGCTCCTTCCACCTGTCGGTCAGCTTCCACCACGCCGTCATCGACGGCTGGAGCTTCTCCGGTCTGATGGCCCGCCTGCTGGAGGACTACCGCAGGGTGCTCGCCGGACAGCCGCGCACCGCGCCGGCGCCCGCACCGCTCGCCTACCGCGACTACGTACGCCTGGAGCTGGCCGCCCAGCACGACAGTGCCGCCCGCGCGTACTGGACCGGCCTGCTGGACGGAGCCGGCTACACCAAGCTGCCGCGCCTGCCCGAACCCGGCGCCCGCTGGGCGGAGGCCGAGCTGCTGCTCGACGAGTCGCGCTACGACCAGCTGGCCGAGCTCGCCGCCCGCCACCAGGTGTCCGTGAAGGACGTCTGCCTGGCCGCCCACTTCCGGGCCCTGTCGCTGATCACCGGCACCGAGGACGTGACCACCGGCGTCTTCGGCCACGGCCGGCCCGAACACGTGGACGCCGAGCGCATGGTGGGGCTGTTCCTCAACATCGTGCCGCTGCGCGCCCGGACCGGCGGCTCCTGGCCGGAGCTCCTCGCGGACGTCAACCGCATCGGTCACGAGCACCTGCCGCACCGGCGCTACGCGTACGCCTCCATCCAGCAGGCCATGGGCGGCCGGCGCCTGGTGGAGACGGCGTTCAACTTCGTCAACTTCAGCGCCTACGCCGACCGGCTCGGCGCGGACGGCGGACAGGTGATCGGCGACCTGAAGTGGTTCGAGCACTCGGACTTCGCGCTGCTGGTGACCTTCAACGCCGACCTGTTCACGCGCCGGATGCGGGTCAACTTCAACGCGGCGGCCTCCGTTCTCGGCCGGGCAGCGGTACGGGACGTCGCCGAGGTCTACGAGGCGGTCCTGGCAGAACTGCTCGGCGACGAGGCGGCGGGGAACCGCACCGCCGGGCCGCTCGCGCGGCTGCCCCGGCCCGCGCACGCGGCCCCCGACGGCTACGACCGCGGCAACGCGGCGCTGCCGGCCCGGGTCGAGGGCGCGGAACGCATCGACCCCGCGGCGCTGGACGCGCTCGTCAGCAGGATCTGCGGGGATCCGGACGCCGTCGGCACGCTGGACTCGCTGACCGCGCTGCGGCTGGCCACGGCCGTACGCGACACCTTCGGCGTCAGCGTGCCGCTGCGCCTGCTGCTCGACGGCGGCGTCGCCGTCCTGGGCCGGTGAAGAAAACGATGATGCGTGCGACGTTCTCGACGATCCTGCTGAGCTCGCTCGGCTCGACGGTGCTGTGGCTGCTCCTGGTGCCCAGCTTCGCGGCCCAGACCCACTCCGACTCGCTGGTGGGGCTGCTGGGCATGGAGCGCCAGGTGCTGGGCGTGGTGGGCGCCCTGCTGGTCGGCGTATGGGCCGACCGCGGGCTGATCCACCGGAAGTTCGCCCTGCTCCAGGGCCTCCAGCTGGTCCTGGCGGTCGTGTTCCTGCTCACGACCTGGCTGGGCACGGCCGGTCCGGACTTCGTCCTGGTGTGGACGGCGGTGCGGTTCGCCCTGGTGGGCGCGAGCTCGGTGCTGGCCTACCGGCTGCTCGCCGACGTCTCCGGCTCCAGCTCGCAGGGCGCCGTGCTGCAGATGGTGACCTCACCGCAGGGCGCCATGGTGTTCGCCGCCGTGATCTGCGCGGCCGTACCGGCGTGGACCGCCCGGACCCTCGTGGTGGCGCTCGTCTTCGACCTCGCCGCCTCGGTGCTGGTGCTGTCGCTGCTGGCCCCCCGGCTGGAGCGGCCCGGGGCACCGGGCGAGCCGGGGGCCCCGGGCACGGGCGGGTTCGACCTCGGCTGGGGCAATGTCCTCGCACGCGGGGCGGACGCCGTCAAGAGCTACTGGCTGCCCCGGCTCTGGCCCTGGAACCTGCTCCAGATCGGCTTCCTGGTCAGCCTCTCCGGGATGATGGTCTACGCGAGCGTGCTCGCCGAGGCCCAGGACCTGGTGCCGACGGGGATCGCCTTCTCCGGTGCGTGGTTCTTCTACGGCCTGGCATTCTGGGTCACCGCTCCGCTGCTGCGCCGGCCCGCCCTCGCCCAGCGCTGGGCGCTGGTGTTCGCCGCGGTCCTGACCGGCTGCGGCGTGGTCAGCGCGGTGTCGGGCCGGTCCGCCTTCGCCGTGCACATGGCCCTGTACGTGGTGCTGACCTTCGTCAACGCCTACTGGATCCACTTCACGAACGCCCGGATCCTGGAACCGGCCCCCGCGGACCGGCTCGGACAGGTCAGGGCGAGCATGATCTTCTATCTGGGTGTGGTGTTCGGCCTCGGTGAGCAGTTCGTCGGCCTGCTGCTGGAGATTCCCTCCGGTCTGCTGCTGCTCGACCTGGTGCACGTGGCCGGCGGCATCGCACTGGCGGGCGCGCTGCTCGTCATCCGTACACGTTCCCGCCGCACCCTGGTGCCGGCGGGATGAGGAAAGGAACTCGCCGGATGTCTCCGGAGGAGATCGTCGACGGCCAGCTCGCCGCCTACAACGCGCGTGACCTGGAGGGTTTTCTCGCCTTCTACGTGAAGGACGTGCCGGTGCACGCCTTCCCGTCGGGTGAGGTGATGGCCGACCGCTCGGGTCCGGCGTTCGCGGAGCGCTACGCCACCCTCTTCGAGTCGAGCCCGGACCTGCACGCGGAACTCGTCTCCCGCGTCACGCACGGCCGCATCGTGATCGACCAGGAACGCGTCACCGGCTTCATGGGCGGCGAGGCCCGATCGGCCGTCGCGATGTACGAGGTCGGCCCGGACCGCATCGAGAAGGTGTGGTTCGTGGTCTGACGACCGGTCCGGCCGGGGCCGCCGGTGATCCGGGGCCGCCGCGGCGGCCCCGGGAGGCGCCGGGGAGAGCGGGATCGAAGCTCTCCGCGGCGCCTCCGGGCACTCCGGGTGCGGTCCTTCGGGCCCGCCGCCGGGACGCGGGTCCCGCACCGGCCCCCGGGGACACGACTACGACCCCGCCACCACCGCCCCCACCCAGGCCCCCACCACCAGCAGGCACGCGAAGAGCTCCACCAGCACGCTGGTCCCCACCGCCCGCATCACCGCCCGTACCGACGCCCACGCCTCGCCGTGCGTCCCCAGGCGCTGCCGCTCGCAGAGGTAGATGCCGCCCACGAAGCCCGGGACCGTTCCCAGTACGGGGACCAGGACGAAGCCCAGTACCGCGCCGGCCCCCGCGAACACCGCCGTCCGGGGGGTGATCCCCAGCCCCCGCACCTGCCGCGGCGGCAACTGCCACTTCACCACCTGGACCACCAGCAGCAGGGCCGTCGCCGAGACGAGCAGGGACCACGCCAGCGCCGACCGCACGTGCAGCGCCCACCACAGCAGCCCCGCCCACACCAGCCAGGTGCCCGGCACACCCGGGACCAGCACCCCCAGTACCCCGAGCAGCAGCACCAGCCCCACCAGGAGCAGCTGAGGCAGATCCATCTGCTCAGCCTGACCGACCAGGGCCTATCGGGCCACCCAGCCCCGTTCGTAGGCGTGCCAGCCCAGCTGCAGGCGTGTCGTCACCCCGGACAGTTCCATCAGGCCCTTGACGCGCCGCTGCACCGTCCGCAGACCCAGCTCCAGGTGCTTCGCCACGCTCGCGTCCGTCATGCCCGCCAGGAGGAGGGACAGGATCTCCAGGTCCGTGGAGTCCGGGCAGCCGTCGGACTCCTCCGCCGAGCCGGTCGGCCCCAGCCGCAGCGGCAGCGACTCCCGCCACACCGCCTCGAACAGGCCCGTCAGGGACTCCAGCAGCCCCGACGCGTGCACCACCAGCGCCGCCGGCTCCGCGCCGCGGACCGTCAGCGGAACCATCGCGAGCGTCCGGTCCGCGATCACCAGCTTCGTCGGGACCTGCCCGGTCACCCGGACCTGCTCGCCCCGGGCCAGGGCCGTGGAGGCCTCCCGGATCCCGCTCGGCAGGGTCAGCACCTCCCGCTCGATCACCACCCGGTAGTCGACACCGCGGACGCAGGCCCGGTCCTCGGCCTCGTTGTCCGTCCCGGTCACCACCTGCGGCCGGCCGCTGACCAGCGCGCACACCTCCTTCTCGGCCCCCAGCTGGATCTGGCGGAAGCGGTGCGCCACCGCGCTCGCGCCCTGCACCACCTCCACGAGGTCGTGCACCGCCGGCTCGGCCGCTTCCGCCCGGTACTCCTCCGCCAGCAGCGCCGCCGCCAGTTCCGCCTGCTCCAGCTCGTGCCGCTGCTGGGTCAGCAGGGCCCCGAGCGCGACCCCGGGCGGGGCCGCCACCCAGCGTCCGGGCCGGGCCGAGGACTGCGCCGCGAGCCCGTGCCGCTCCAGGTGGCGCAGGGCCCGTTCGGTCTGCGGCACCGGCAGCGTCAGCCGGTGCGCGAGGTCGGGTACCTCCGCCGCACCCAGCGCCACCAGCACGCGGTACGCCGACTCCTGCCCCTCGTCGAGGCCTATGGCACCCAGCAACCCGTCCACCACCTTTCGACACAGCGCCTGGCGGGAAGCGGCCACGGCGCAAACCCGCCGCGGACATCATCGCCGCACCCCCCGCCCCTCTGCCAAGGTGGCGCCACCGCAGCACCAACATCCGCTGGCCAGAAGCCATTTACGCGGCAGCTTTGCCGTGCAATGCAGCAGTTGGCCGGAATTCACCTGGGGAGAGCGATGCGCCCGATATCGCGTACGGCACTTGGGGCGGCCACCGCGGCCGTCCTTGCCGTCACCGCCGTCGGCCCGTCGACGGCGCAGCCGGTCGACGGAGCACCTGGAGCGGGAAAGAGACCACTCGTCGGGAGCGAGGCGGCCGGAAAGCAGCCCACGGCCCCCGTCACCGTCACCCTCGTCACGGGTGACCGGATCCTGGTCTCCACGGACGCGGCCGGCCGGCCGCCACCGTGATGCCGCGCGAGGACGGTTCGCAGCCGCTCGTGCAGACGAGGCAGTCCGGCAAGGACCTGTACGTGTACCCCGAGAGTGCGGTCAAGGCGCTCGCCGCGGGCCGGGCCGACCACGAGCTCTTCAACGTCACCGGCCTCGTCCGGCAGGGCTACGACGACGCGCACACCAAGAAGCTCCCGCTCATCGCGGTCTACGACGGTTCCGTGAACGTGGCGCGCAGCGCCCCGCCCGCGCCCCGCGGCGCGGACCGCTCGCTCGTCCTCGGCTCCATCGGCGCCGTCGCGCTCTCCGCCGACAAGGAGCAGGCCGCTGCCTTCTGGGCCGACGTCACCGGTACGGACGCCCGCGCGCGCTCCGTCTCGGGCGGGCTGAAGAAGCTGTGGCTGGACGGCAAGGTCCGGGCGAACCTGGAGCGCTCCAGATCTCCGAGCTGAAGGCCGTCGGCGGCCCGGTCCTGCACCCGATCACGGCTTCCACCGGCAGCGACAACCTCGACGGAACCGGCAGTGCCCCGCTGGTCGACGCCGGCTCCGGCACCCCCGAGGAGCTCGCCGCCGCCGGCGCCAAGGACGCGGTCGTCCTGGTGAAGGCGGTGGACGGCGCGCTGTACGAGGTCGCGCGGAACGCCGAGGCCGCCGGCGCCAAGGCGGTGCTCGCCCACCGCGAGGCCCCGGGCCGCTGGGTCGCCTTCACCGGCTACGCGGGCGGCGCGCTGCCCACGATGGCCATCGAGGCCGCCGAGGGGCAGGCGCTCCTGGCCCGGCTGAAGACGGGGCCGGGCAGGAGTCCGCCGAACGGGCCGAACGGACCACGCTCGCCTACGGCGTGACCGTACGGCGCCGCCCAGGACCACAGCCTGCGGTTCGGCACCGCGCCCGCGGTCCACCGCCGGCCCGGCGATCCCGGCTCGGCGCAAGTCCCGCCGCGCGTACGAGAACCGCGTTGACCTCTGTACCGATGTTCCCCAAGGCCGATTTCGTGCGTTCGGCGTTTTCCGCCCGTGCGGGGGGCCGAGAATGGGGACATGAGTCAGCAGGGCGCGGACGACTGGTGGCAGAAGCTCTACGAGGATCCGGACGCCGGGCCGGAAGCCGACCCGGGGGACACCCTGGACAACCGGTTCCGCTCGGCGGCGGGGGTGACGGCGGACCCGGCCGTACCCGCGTCACCGCCTCCGCCGGAGCGGGAGTGGGAGTGGGGGCCGGAGCAGGCGCCGGAGCGGGGGCCGCTGCCGGGCCCGCGACCGGCTGTGGCCCCGGACGCGGGCCTGCCCGCCCGGCCGCCGGTGGCGGACGCGTTCCGGCGGGACGGCGGCCCACCGGGGCCGGTTCCGATGCGGGACGCCGGGCCCGGCGACCCGGGCCGGACACAGCCGCTGCTTCCGGGCCCGCGCCCGGCTCCGGAGCCACCGCCCGCGCCGGAAGTGCCGTCGCCCCGCGAGCGGTACGTCCCGCCGCCGCCCCCGCCGGTGCTTCCGGGCCCGCGCCCGGCCCCGGAGTCCCCGCCCGAAGCGGAACTGCCGTCACCCGCCGAGCGGTACGCCCCGCCACCCCCGCCTCCGCCTACTGCCTCGGCCCCGCCTCCGCCCGGTGCCCCGCCACAGCCTTCGCCTACGGCCTCGGCGCAGCCTTGGGCGCCGGCTCCGCCCGCACCTTTGGCCCCGTCTTCGGCACCGGCATCAGCCCCGCATGCGGCCTCGACTCCGCCGGCGCCCCCGGCTCCGCCTTCCACTGGGCCTGCGGCCTCGGCCGCGCCTTCGTCTGCGGCCCCGCCCTCGGCCTCGTCACGGCCTTCCCCCGATGCTTCGGCCCCGCCTTGGGGCTCGGCACAGCCTTCGGCGCCGGCGCAGCCGCCGGCACCGCCTCCACCCTCGGCGCCGGCACCGCCTGTGCTACCGCTTCCGCTTCCGCCACCGCCGCCTGCGTCTGCGGCTTCACCCACGGCCTTGCCACGGCCTTCGCCTGAGGCCTCGGCCCCGCCTTGGGGCTCGGGACAGCCTGCGGCCTCGGGCCCGCCTTCGTCTGCGGCCCCGCCTGCGTCAGCGGCCTCGGCCCCGCCTACGCCCCCGGGCCCGCCCGCGCCCCCGACGTCGCCCTCGGCCCCGGTGGGTGTCGGCGCGCCGCGGGATCCTCGTGCGGGCGGGGCCACCGGGTACGCGCTCGGGGGTGTCGAGGTGCCGCCGGTGGCCGGGCCCGAGCTGCCGGCCCGGCGTGCGCAGGCGCCGCGCCGGGAGGACCGGACCGAGGAGGTGCCGCAGCCCGCGCCCGTACCCGTACCCGTACCCGCAGCGGACGCCCCGGCGGAGCGGCGGCCCGAGGTGCACCACCTCGGCGACCGCGCCCCCACCTACGCCGCCGAACCGGGCGCGCTCCCGCCCGCCGACCCGGCCGCCCTCGACGGGCTGACCCCGGACACCGTGCTGGAGGGGGCCCGCTACGGCACGTACACCCTGCGCGCCGCCTCCCTGCGCGGGGACTCCGCCCGCTTCCGCGGCGAGGCCCGCCGGGACTTCCTGCTCACCGCCCGCTTCGGCGGCGGCGACGACGCCCTGGTCCTGGTGGCCCTGGCCGGCGGGGACCGGGCCGCGCCCGGGGCCGCGCAGGCCGCCGCCGAGCTGTGCCGCACGGTCGCCGCGGCCGTCGGGCGGAGCCAGAGCCGCCTCGCCGAGGACATCCGCGCCGGGCGCCGCGACGCCCTGCGCTCGGGCCTCCAGCGGCTCACCGACCGGGGCTACGGCCGGCTCCGGGCCCGGGCCGCCGAACTGGGGCTCGCCGAGGCGGCGTACACGGCCGGGCTGCGCGGGCTGCTGCTCCCCGTGGACCCGGAGTGCCGCACGAGGGTCTGCTTCGGCGCCGGCGCGGGCGGGCTGTTCCGCCTCCGTTCGGGCCAGTGGCAGGACCTGGAACCCGCCGGGCAGGCCGAGGACACCGAGGGTGGTTTCCGGTTCCGCGCGGCCGTGGCCCGGCCGGGGGACACCCTGCTGCTGTGCTCCGGCGGCCTGGCGGAGCCGATGCGGGAGGAGGCCGCGCTCACGGCGGAGCTCGCCGCCCGCTGGAGCGAGGCGGAGCCGCCGGGCCTGGCGGCCTTCCTCGCGGACACCCAGCTCCGCCTCAAGGGGTACGCCGACGACCGCACGGCCGCCGCGGTCTGGGAGGCGTAACCGGCGCATACATGGCTGGATGGGAGGCACGCGTGTCGGAGAGACCGGACCGGAGACCGGGAAGGGTGCCCCCCTCATGGCCAAGCAGAACGTGGCGGAGCAGTTCGTCGACATCCTCGTGCGCGCCGGCGTGCGGCGGGTGTACGGAGTCGTCGGCGACAGCCTCAACCCCGTCGTGGACGCGATCCGCCGGACGGGTGACATCGACTGGATCCAGGTGCGCCACGAGGAGACGGCGGCCTTCGCCGCGGGCGCCGAGGCCCAGATCACCGGCCGCCTCGCCGCCTGCGCGGGCTCCTGCGGCCCGGGGAACCTGCACCTGATCAACGGGCTGTACGACGCCCAGCGTTCGATGGCGCCGGTGCTCGCGCTCGCCTCGCACATCCCCTCCAGCGAGATCGGCCTCGGCTACTTCCAGGAGACCCACCCCGACCAGCTGTTCCGCGAGTGCAGCCACTACAGCGAGCTGATCTCGAACCCCGCGCAGATGCCCCGTCTGCTCCAGACCGCCGTGCAGCACGCCGTCGGCCGCAGCGGGGTCAGCGTGGTCGCCCTGCCCGGGGACGTCGCGGCCCTGCCCGCCCCGGAGAAGGCGGTGGAGCACGCGCTCGTCACCGCCCGCCCCACGGTGCGGCCCGGCGACGGCGAGATCGAGAAGCTGGTCCGCCTCGTCGACGAGGCGGACGAGGTCACGCTCTTCTGCGGCAGCGGCACGGCCGGGGCGCACGCCGAGGTGATGGAGTTCGCCGGCCGGGTCAAGGCGCCCGTCGGGCACGCCCTGCGCGGCAAGGAGTGGATCCAGTACGAGAACCCGTACGACGTCGGCATGAGCGGGCTGCTGGGCTACGGCGCGGCCTACGAGGCCACCCACGAGTGCGATCTGCTGATCCTGCTCGGCACGGACTTCCCGTACAACGCCTTCCTCCCCGACGACGTGAAGATCGTCCAGGTGGACATCCGACCCGAACACCTCGGCCGTCGATCCCAGTTGGACCTCGCGGTCTGGGGAGACGTACGGGAGACCCTGCGCGCGCTGAACACGAGGGTGAAGGCCAAGACGGACCGCCGCTTCCTGGACCGGATGCTGAAGAAGCACGCGGACGCGCTGGAAGGGGTGGTGAAGGCCTATACGCGCAAGGTCGAGAAGCACACCCCGATCCATCCCGAGTACGTGGCCGCGGTCATCGACGGACTGGCCGACGAGGACGCCGTTTTCACCGTCGACACCGGCATGTGCAATGTGTGGGCGGCGCGCTATCTTTCCCCGAACGGCAAACGGCGCATCATCGGCTCCTTCAGCCACGGCTCCATGGCCAACGCCCTCCCGCAGGCCATCGGCGCACAGTTCACCGACCGGAACCGTCAAGTGGTGTCGATGTCGGGCGACGGCGGTTTCTCGATGCTGATGGGAGATTTCCTCACCCTGGTGCAGTACGACCTCCCCGTCAAAGTGGTCCTCTTCAACAACTCATCCCTCGGAATGGTCGAGTTGGAGATGCTGGTTTCCGGCCTGCCCTCCTACGGGACGACCAACAAGAACCCCGACTTCGCCGCGATCGCCCGCGCGGCGGGCGCGTACGGGGTCCGCGTCGAGAAGCCCAAGCAGCTCACAGGGGCTTTGAAGGACGCTTTCCGGTACAAGGGGCCCGCTCTGGTGGACGTGGTGACGGACCCCAACGCCCTGTCGATTCCACCGAGGATCAGCGCCGAGATGGTGACCGGATTCGCACTGTCCGCCAGCAAGATCGTGTTGGACGGAGGGGTGGGTCGCATGATCCAGATGGCTCGATCCAACCTCCGTAACGTGCCCCGCCCGTAAGCCCGCAGGAGTGCGGACCCCCTCGGGGGGCATGCATCCCGTAGACCTGTTCGAGAGCGTGGACGCGGGGAGGGACATCGCCGTGCGGGTGGGGGCGAAGAACGGGAAGTTGTGGCGGAGAGGCGGGCCGGTGCCGCGCGAACCGTCCGCCGGTGAGGACGGGGGAGCGGTGGACACGCTGCGGATCACCCGGAGCGTGCGCCGGGCCGACCTGAAGGCGGTGGGCGAAGTCCGCCGGGCCCTGAGGGAGTTGATGCACCACCGGTGCCGGACCGATGCGGCCGAGGTGGCCGAGCTGCTGATCACCGAGCTCGTCACCAACGCCCTCGTCCACACCGGCCGGGGCGCGGAGGTGTCCGCGAGTCTCGCCGTCACACGGTTACGGGTGGAGGTCCGGGACTACGCCGCACGCAGGCCCCGGCCGTACGTACCGACCGCCGACGACGGTACGCACGGCCGGGGACTCGTGCTGGTGCAGGCGCTCGCCGACGACTGGGGGGTGGACGCGCTGGCCCTCGGCAGCGGCAAGGTGGTGTGGTTCGAGCTGGACGGGCGCCACGACGCGCCGTACGAGGGAGGGCCCGCCTGATGGGGCGGGCCCTCGGAGGTCTTCCCCGATCGGGACCTGTCAGCCGAACTGCTGCTCCAGGTCCTTCAGTTTGCGCTCCAGCGAGTCCAGCCGGGGAATGGTCTGGGTGTCGTCCTCGGCGGTGAGGTCCACCGTCCGGGCGCCGGTCACGTCAAAGGATTCGGTTCCGTTCACGGCCTGCAGGGAGGGCCGGCGGCGCGGGGGCAGTTGTCCCGTTTCCGGTATGGCCGGCTCCGCGCCGACCGGCGCGGAGCCCGCTCCCTGCGTCAGTTCGGGCAGCTCGACCTGGCGGCCGCGGGCGCGGCCGAAGGCCCGGTGCTGGCGGCCGAGCGCCCTGATGTGCGCGCGGTCCAGGCGGTGCTGCTCCCGCCTGCGGTGCCGGTCCTGCTCCTTCTCCTTCTTGTCCTCGCGCACCTCGTCCACGGCCTCGTCGAGGGTGCGGACCCCCTCCAGCAGCATGAGCGACCAGGCGCCGAAGGTCTCCCGGGGCGCGCGCAGCCAGCGCACCATCCGGATCTGCGGCAACGGCCGCGGGATCAGGCCCTGTTCGCGCAGCGCCGCCCGGCGGGTCTGCTTGAGGGCGCGGTCGAAGAGCACGGCCGCCGAGAGCGACATCCCGGCGAAGAACTGCGGGGCCCCGTCGTGACCCAGGCCGCGCGGGGCGTGCACCCAGTTGAACCACGCGGCCGCGCCCGCGAACAGCCAGACCAGTATGCGGGAACCGAGGGCCGCGTCGCCGTGGCTGGCCTCGCGGACGGCGAGCACCGAGCAGAACATGGCGGCGCCGTCGAGGCCGAAGGGAACCAGGTACTCCCAGCCCCCGGAGAGGTTGAGGTTCTGCCGGCCGAAGCCGACGAGACCGTGGAAGGACAGCGCTGCGGCGACGGCCGCGCAGCAGAAGAGCAGGACGTACGAGGCCGACCCGTAGACGGCTTCCTTGCGCCGCCGCCGTTCCTCGCTGCGCTCCCAGCTGTCGTCGGCCGCGGCCTTCTCGCTCTCGCGCTTGCCACGGGCGAGTACCGCAACTGCCGCAAGTACGCCCAGGATCAGCAGGCTGCCGGGCAGCAGCCAGTCCAGCGATATGTCGGTCAGTCTCATGCGGATGTCCCTTGCCTCGCGTATGCGTCCATGCGGCCGTGCGGCTTTCCGGGCGCCATAGTGGCGTAGCCGGTGAGCCGTGCACGCGGGTTTCGGGGCAAGTGGACGCCTTCGGGGGGCGGGGCCCGCCGGATAGGGTGTTGTAGCTCGAACTGGCGGCCGCATGGACCGAGTTGTGTTCGATTACGGTCACCCCTACGGGTGGGTTAGTGCCGGGATCACGCTCAGTAGTCGACGGCGTCGGCCGTGAGCCGGGCGACGCGGTCCGCGTCGCAGGTCCGGGGACACGTGACGCAGGTGTCATCGGGCCGGATCGTGTAGAAGAAGCAGCAGCTGGCCCGGTCCCGGGTGGGCAGCCCGCGGCCGTCGGGACCCGTGAGCGTACGGAATCCCGCGCCCCCGGTGTACGGGGCGGTGGAGCCGGGCAGCAGTGCCTCCAGCTCGGCCATCGCCCGGCGCTCCTCGCCGAACAGGTCGCCGATGTACCAGAGGCTCTCGACGACCTCGTCGGTCACCATGCCCCACAGGGCCCGGCGGCCGCGCCGCATGCGCGGGCCGAAACCTTCCAGCACGGGCCCGAGGTGCTGGGCCACCGCAGCCCGCACCTCACCGCGCAGCGCCTCCTCGTCGGGCACGACACGGGCCCCGGGGAGAACGGCCGCCGGATCGTCCGGCAGGCAGGCGAAGCCCTCGACGTGCACGGCCATCCGGCCGAGGGTCCGGTGGAAGGCCACCCCGGCGACCGGGAGGTACGGGACCCGCCGGTCCAGGAACCACGGGAGGGTGATCAGCAGGCAGGCCGGCCACGCGTACCGGTGCAGCCCGAAGCTCGCGATCACATCGGGGCGGGCCTGGGTCCCGTAGTCCCTCAACACCTGGGCGTCGTCCCAGGCGAGGAAGGCGTCCAGGGCCGGTCCGCCCGCCGCGAGCTCGTCCGCGCCGACCCATCCCACACCGCGCGGGACGGGTTCGTGCGCGGCCCGCTCGTCGACCCTCAGTCCGCCGTAGACCTCGGCCAGGCGTGCGTACGCGTCCGTCACCGGAGAGCCGGCCGGGGCGGACGGGACGTGCAGGGCAGGGGTCACGACAGTGACGGCCATGGGGTGGACCACCGAATCGCACGATCGTTAACAGGTTAGCCTTACCTTATCCGATCTCGGCGAGGCCGTATCCTCAGGTCAGGTCGAGACCCGGAGGAGGACCGAGTGCACGACACGGACCGAGCCCGGATACCGGCACAAAAAACTCGGAAGGTACTGCGCCATTCGGTGCGCGGGCAGATCCTCGACGCCCTGCGCGCGGCGCTGATCGACGGTGAGCTGGTACCCGGGGAGATCTACTCGGGCCCCGCCCTCGGAGAACGCTTCGGGGTCTCCGCGACCCCCGTGCGCGAGGCGATGCAGCAGCTGGCGGTCGAGGGGGCGGTGGAATGCCTGCCGAACCGGGGCTTCCGCGTCCTGTCGCGCACCCCGCGGGAACGGGCCGAGCTGGCCGAGGTCCGGGCGCTGCTCGAAGTCCCCGTCATGCTCCGGCTGGCCCGCACGGTGCCCGCGGAGACCTGGGAGGCCCTGCGCCCGGAGGCCGCCGCCACGGCGGAGGCGGCCGCGGCGGGTGATCTGCCGGGCTACGCGGAGGCGGACCGGGCCTTCCACCGGGCGGTGCTGAGGCTGGCCGGCAACGCGCAGCTGGTGCAGGTGGCGGAGGAGCTCCACCGGCGGGCGCAGTGGCCCCTGCCGGGCGCTCCGCGGGTTCGGCGGGCGGATCTCGTCGCCGACGCGGCGGAGCACTCGGCGCTGCTGGAGGCGCTGATCGCGCGCGACCTCCCGGTGGTCGAGTCCCTCGTCCGCGAACACTTCGCCGGCTCCTGACCTCCGGGGCTCCGCCCCATACCCCTTACGACGCTCCGTGCCCGCGCCTCGATCGCCGGCGCGGCTCAAAGCTCCGGGGCTCCGCCCCGTACCCCGCTCCTCAAGCGCCGGAGGGGCTGAAAGATCGCCTCAAACGCCGGCGGGGCTGGATTCTCCAGCCCCGCCGGCGCTTGAGGCGGGGGCGCGGAGCGCCCTGCAGGTACGGGGAGCTACGCCGCAGGCGACGGGGCAGGCGACGGGGTCGGGGTCGGCTGGAGTTGGTCGGCCAGCCAGGTGGGGATGCCGCCCAGGAGGTGGAGCAGGCGGCGGGCCTCCGCGCGCAGGCGGGCGGCCTCCGGTTCCGGCTCGGCCTCGGCCAGCGCGGCCAGCGCGGGGGCCGTGCCGATCAGGAAGCCCAGGTCCTCCCGGATCCGCAGGGACTCCGCGAAGCCCTTGCGGGCCTCGGCCACCTCGCCGTCCCGCAGGGACAGCGCGGCCAGGTGCCGCCACGTGAACGACAGCAGCAGGGTGTCCCCGTGCGCCTCCGCGCCCGCGTGCGCCCGGTGGTACGCCGGCCGGGCCGACTGCGGGGCGTCCGCCAGGTGCTCGGCGACCAGGCCGCGGCGGAAGTCCAGCAGCGGGCGGGTCCGGGAACCCGGGGACAGCAGGGCCGCGGCCCGGCCCAGTGCGGAGCGGGCCTCGTCGGCCCGGTCGCGCACGCCGAGCACGGTCGCGGCGTACGCCAGCTGGCCCCGTTCGCAGGCGGCCGCGCCCCGGTCGTCGTCGTCCTGCGCCACCGCCTCGGCGACCCGCAGCGCGTCCTCGGCCTCGGCCCAGCCCTGGCCGGTGAACAGGCACCGCTCGACCAGCAGCGCGGTGCGCTGGACCGCGGCACCCGCATCGGCGAGGTGCGGCGTCAGCAGCGCCGCCGCGTCGGTCCAACAGCCGCGCGAGCGCAGCCGCCATATCGCCCGCTGGAGGGGGTCGTCCCCTCCCGTTGTTCCGGCACCCGACATGGCGGTATCCGCCACATTGCCCTCCCCAAAGCAACCAAGCAGCACATCGTTGAGCCCTGGGGCGAAATGAGAGCACGGATCGGCGGCATCGGCCAAGGGGTCGGGTGAACTCTTTCACAAAGTCCGGACGGATCATCAGCCGTCCCGCAGGTCGGACCCCTCCGGCCGCGGGACGGATCTTCTCAGCTCATGCGCAGTGCCAGGAAGAAGTCGAGCTTGTCCTCCAGCCGGGACAGGTCCCGCCCCGTCAACTGCTCGATTCGCCCGACCCGGTAGCGCAGCGTGTTGACGTGCAGGTGCAGCCGCGTCGCGCAGCGGGTCCACGAACCGTCGCAGTCCAGGAAGGCCTCCAGGGTCGGGATGAGCTCCGCGCGGTGGCGCCGGTCGTAGTCCCGCAGCGGGTCCAGCAGCCGGGCCGTGAAGGCGCGGCGGACGTCGTCCGGGACGAACGGCAGCAGCAGCACGTGCGAGGCCAGCTCGTGGTGGCCGGCCGCGCAGACCCGGCCGGGGCGCGCCGCGGCCACCCGGCGGGCGTGCCGGGCCTCCTCCAGCGCCCCGCGCAGCCCCTCGGCGGAGTGCACGGCCGCGCTGACGCCCAGTGTGATCCGGCCGTCGCCGTCCAGACCGGCCGCCAGGGGGTCCCGTACGGCCGCGAGGAGCTCGTCGGCGTGCAGGGCCGAGTCCGGGCCCTTGTCCTCCCCGGCGTCCCCGGACAGCGAGGGCAGCGGTACGAGCGCGATGGCCTCGTCACCCGCATGGGCCACCGCGATCCGGTCGGAGGGCTCCGGCCCCGAGACCGACGGGTCGACGAGGATCTCCTCCAGCAGCGACTGGGCCACCGGGCCGCCGGGGATGTCCCCGCCCTCCCAGTCCACCCGGGCCACGACGACCTGCCAGTGCGGGGCGGCGCCCAGCCCGGGCAGCAGCACCGGGGCCGCCACCCGCAGACGGGCGGCGATCTCGGCGGGCGCTGCACCCGTCTGGACCAGCTCCAGGACCTCCTGCGCGAGGCGGCGGCGCACCGTACGGGCCGCGTCGCGCCGGTCCCGCTCCACGGCGATCAGCTGGGTGACGCCCTGGAGGAGGTCCAGCCGCTCGGCGGGCCAGTCGCCGGCGTCCGCCTCGACGGCCAGCAGCCAGTCCGACAGCACGGTCTCGCGCACGTCCCGGGCCGCCGGGCCGGCCGCGCCGCGGCCGTGTCCCCTGATCGGGAAGAGCGAGTAGGTAATACCCTGGATGGAGATCCGGTGCGGTCCCCTACGGCCCGTCCGGACCGCCGCGAGGTGCTCGCTCGCCAGTGCTGCGCACACGCCCGGCGCCAGCGGCTCGCCCGCCCCGGCGATCTGCCGGCCCGTGGGGGACAGCACCCAGGCCCGGAGATCGAGGTCGGTGGTGAGCAGATCCAGCACCACGTCGGGGCCGCCGCCGGCCGGCCCCGACGTCATGAGCCGGCGGTGGCGGTCCACGACGGCCGCGAGATCACCGGCCCGCTCGCCCGAGACCTGCCGTACGACGTACTCGGTGATCGTGGCGAATGCAACGTCCTCGTTCACGGCGAACAGCGGCAGCCGGTTGCGCACGCAGGCCGAGACCAGATCATCCGGGATGGCTCCCAGCTCCGCCTCGCCCGCCGCGAGCCCGGCGACGCCGGCGCTCGCGAGGATTCGTACGAACGGCTCGGAGTCGGCTGAATTTCGTCTCCAGGCCAGGCCGGTGAGGACGAGTTCACCCCCCGAGAGGTACCGGCTGGGATCACGTAGGTCGGTCGTCATGACCCCGCGGACCGTCCGGTCGAGTTCTTCCTCGCCGCCGAGCAGCCGCAGCCCCAGCGCCTCGGTTTCCAGCAGTGCGCGCAGCCGCATGGTGTCGCCGCCGATCTGTCTCGAATGTTGCCGTTGGAAATCGGGCAGGTCGTCGCATCCTGCCTTTCATACGAATCTACAAGACGAGGGAGGCCGTCAGCCAACTCCTTCATGGTTTCGGTGACTGCACCCGGGGGACAGGCGGCCGGTGTACTGAGTCCACACCGCGTTAACAGCACGTGAACGACCAGTCGAGGGCCTGTAGGCCTCCTGGCTTGAAGTGAACGACACGATGAAGAAGAAGAGAGCCGCACATGGACTTCCTTCGCCCCGCCAGCTGGGAGGAGGCGCTCGCCGCTAAGGCCGAGTTCCCCACAGCTGTGCCGATTGCGGGTGGCACCGATGTGATGGTCGAGATCAACTTCGACCACCGTCGGCCGGAGTACCTCCTGGACCTGAACCGCATCGGTCTCCTGCGGGAGTGGGAGGTCGGCGAGGACGTGGTTCGTCTGGGTGCCTCCGTCCCGTACACGCAGATCATGGAGAACCTCCGGACGGAGCTTCCGGGTCTCGCGCTCGCCTCGCACACGGTCGCGTCCCCGCAGATCCGCAACCGCGGCGGTGTCGGCGGCAACCTCGGTTGCGCCTCGCCGGCCGGCGACTCCCACCCCGCGCTGCTCGCGGCGGGCGCCGAGGTCGAGGTGGAGTCCGTACGCGGCTCTCGCCTGATCCCGATCGACGAGTTCTACACGGGCGTGAAGCGCAACGCGCTCGCCGCCGACGAGCTCATCAAGACCATCCACGTGAAGAAGGCGGACGGCCCCCAGCAGTACTCCAAGGTCGGCTCCCGCAACGCGATGGTCATCGCGGTCTGCGCGTTCGGCCTGGCACTGCACCCGGAGACCCGCACGGTCCGCACCGGCATCGGTTCGGCCGCGCCGACCCCGATCCGGGCGAAGGCCGCCGAGGAGTTCCTGACCGCCGCGCTCGAAGAGGGCGGCTTCTGGGAGTCCGGCAAGGTCATCACCCCGTCGATCGCCAAGCAGTTCGGTGACCTCGCCTCCGGCGCGGCCAACCCGATCGACGACGTCCGCGGCACGGCGAAGTACCGCCGTCACGCGGTTGGCATCATGGCTCGCCGCCAGCTCGTCTGGACCTGGGAGCAGTACCGCGGTACCGGCAACGGCCGCTCGCTTGAAGGGGCTGCGTAATCATGCGCGTCAATTTCACTGTCAACGGCCGTCCGCAGGAAGCCGACGACGTGTGGGAGGGCGAGTCCCTTCTCTACGTCCTGCGCGAGCGCCTGGGCCTGCCCGGTTCGAAGAACGCCTGTGAGCAGGGCGAGTGCGGTTCCTGCACCGTCCGTCTCGACGGCGTGCCGGTGTGTTCCTGTCTGGTCGCGGCCGGTCAGGTCGAGGGTCGCGACGTCGTGACCGTCGAGGGCCTGGCGGAGTTCGCCAAGCAGCGTGACGAGCACGGCCACGGCGGTGCCTGCGGCACCGGCGGCGGCTGCGGCAGCAAGGGCGTGTCCCTGGACGCGGCCAAGCAGTGGCAGGCCAAGCCGGCCGACTCGCAGACCGGTGAGGGCGCCCCGCTCTCCACCATCCAGCAGGCGTTCATCGACGCCGGCGCCGTCCAGTGCGGTTTCTGCACCCCGGGCCTCCTGGTCCAGGCTGACGCGCTGCTGGAGGAGAACTCCTCCCCGTCCGACCAGGACATCCGTGAGGCCCTGTCCGGCAACCTCTGCCGCTGCACGGGCTACGAGAAGATCCTCGACGCGGTCCGCCTCGCGGCCGCCCGTCAGGGAGAGGCGGTCTGACCATGGCGCAGAACACGCGCACCGTTCCGGCGGGTACGCCCACCAACGTCACCCAGAAGCACAACAAGGGCGGCATCGGCGAGTCCATCCTCCGCCCGGACGGCACCCTCAAGGTCACCGGTGAGTTCGCGTACTCCTCGGACATGTGGCACGAGGACATGCTGTGGGGCCAGACCCTGCGCAGCACCGTCGCCCACGCCGAGATCGTCTCCATCGACATCTCCGAGGCGCTCGCCGTGCCCGGCGTCTACTCGGTGCTGACGTACGACGACCTGCCGGCCGAGATGAAGAACTACGGCCTGGAGATCCAGGACACCCCGGTCCTCGCCAACGGCCGGGTACGTCACCACGGTGAGCCGGTCGCCCTCGTGGCCGCCGACCACCCGGAGACCGCCCGCCGCGCGGCCGCCAAGATCAAGATCGACTACCGTGAGCTGCCGCTCGTCACGGACGAGGCCTCCGCCCTGGCCCCCGACGCGCCGCTGATCCACGAGGGCCGCGACGACCACCACATCGGTCACGTCCCGCACCCGAACATCGTGCACCGCCAGCCGATCATCCGCGGCAACGTGGAAGAGGCCCGCAAGCGCGCCGACGTCATCGTCGAGGGCGAGTACACCTTCGGCATGCAGGACCAGGCCTTCCTCGGCCCGGAGTCCGGCCTGGCCGTGCCCTCCGAGGACGGCGGTGTCGAGCTGTACGTCGCCACCCAGTGGCTGCACTCGGACCTCCAGCAGATCGCCCCGGTCCTCGGCCTCCCGCCGGAGAAGGTACGCATGACGCTCTCGGGCGTCGGCGGTGCCTTCGGCGGCCGCGAGGACATCTCGATGCAGATCCACGCCTGCCTCCTGGCCCTCGCCACGAACAAGCCGGTCAAGATCGTCTACAACCGGTTCGAGTCCTTCTTCGGCCACGTGCACCGTCACCCGGCGAAGCTCTACTACGAGCACGGCGCCACCAAGGACGGCAAGCTCACGCACATGAAGTGCAAGATCGTCCTGGACGGCGGCGCGTACGCGTCGGCCTCCCCGGCGGTCGTGGGCAACGCCTCCTCCCTCTCGGTCGGTCCGTACGTCCTGGAGGACGTGGACATCGAGGCGATCGCGCTCTACACGAACAACCCGCCCTGTGGCGCGATGCGCGGCTTCGGCGCCGTCCAGGCCTGCTTCGCCTACGAGGCCCAGATGGACAAGCTCGCGGCGAAGCTGGGCATGGACCCGGTCGAGTTCCGCCAGCTGAACGCCATGGAAATGGGCACGGTCATGCCGACCGGCCAGGTCGTGGACGCCCCGGCGCCGGTCGCCGAGCTGCTGCGCCGGGTCAAGGCCCGTCCGCTGCCGCCCGAGCGCCAGTGGGAGAGCGCCGGCGAGAACGCGGACGTCCGCGCGCTGCCCGGTGGCCTCTCCAACACCACTCACGGCGAGGGCGTCGTCCGCGGCGTCGGCTACGCGGTCGGCATCAAGAACGTCGGCTTCTCCGAGGGCTTCGACGACTACTCGACCGCCCGCGTGCGGCTCGAGGTCATCAACGGCGAGCCCGTCGCGATGGTCCACACGGCCATGGCGGAGGTCGGCCAGGGCGGCATCACCGTCCACACGCAGATCGCCCGTACCGAGCTGGGCGTCACGCAGGTGACCATCCACCCGGCCGACACGCAGGTCGGCTCCGCCGGTTCCACGTCCGCCTCCCGGCAGACGTACATGACCGGTGGCGCGGTGAAGAACACCTGTGAGGCCGTCCGCGAGGCCCTTCTGGAGATCGGCCGCCGCAAGAACGGCTCGTACCACCCCGCGTGGGCCACGGCCGAGCTGCTCCTCGAAGGCGGCAAGGTCGTCACCGACGGCGGAGAGGTCCTCGCGGACATCGCCGACGTCCTCGAGGGCGAGGCCATCGACCTCGAGCTCGAGTTCCGTCACGCGGCGACCGAGCCCTTCGACCTGGTCACCGGCCAGGGCAACGGCCACGTCCAGTACACCTTCGCCGCGCACCGCGCGGTCGTCGAGGTGGACACCGAGCTCGGCCTCGTCAAGGTCGTCGAGCTGGCGACCGCACAGGACGTCGGCAAGGCGCTCAACATGCTTTCCGTGGTGGGCCAGATCCAGGGTGGTACCACCCAGGGCCTCGGCGTGGCGATCATGGAAGAGATCATCGTGGACCCGAAGACCGCGAAGGTGCGCAACCCCTCCTTCACGGACTACCTGATCCCGACCATCCTGGACACCCCGACCATCCCGGTCGACGTCCTGGAGCTCGCCGACCCGAAGGCGCCGTACGGCCTTCGCGGTATGGGCGAGGCCCCGACCCTCTCGTCGACCCCGGCCGTCATCGCGGCGATCCGGCAGGCGACGGGTCTGGAGATCAACAAGACGCCGATCCGTCCGGAAGCCCTCACCGGGACCCTCTAGGACGGCGTGGTCCGGGGGCCGAGAGGCCCCCGGACCCCCTCAGACTCTCCGGGCGGTGCGATTTGGGAACGTCACACTTCACAGCGCACCGTCCGGAGTACCTACGGAGCACCGCACCGCTCGCGGTCGCTTCACCTGGCAGCACCCCTGCCAAAACCCCCACGTAGTACCAGCGGTCACCGCCGCACTACCCGCAGTACACGCAGTGCACATTCGCGTCGCCTCGGGCCGTCACCCCGGGTCGTGCAGCCAAACGCAGCATCCCAAATCCCGCAATCTCCAATCCCCAAGCGGGTGCCCCTGTGAACCTTGGGAGTTAGGCACCATGACCCAATCGTCTGTGGAGACCAAGACCACCGCGGAAGAGGCCGGCGACGGCTCTCGCAATCCCGCCGGGCGTTCTTGGCTCGATCGGTACTTTCACATAACGCATAGAGGTTCGAACGTCGGCAACGAGGTCCGTGGCGGTATCACGACCTTCATGGCCATGGCGTACATCCTCCTGCTCAACCCCCTGCTCCTCTCGGGCAAGGACGTCGCGGGCACCGTGATGGACGGATCGGCGATCATCACCGCCACCGCCTTCGCCGCGGCCGTCACCACGCTCCTCATGGGCTTCGTGGGCAAGGTGCCGCTGGCCCTCGCCGCCGGCCTCTCCGTGTCCGGCGTGCTCGCCTCGCAGGTCGCCCCGCAGATGACCTGGCCGCAGGCCATGGGCATGTGCGTGGTGTACGGCGTCGTGATCTGTCTCCTGGTCGTCACCGGCCTCCGCGAGATGATCATGAACGCGATCCCCCTCGCGCTCAAGCACGCCATCACCATGGGCATCGGCCTCTTCGTGGCCCTCATCGGCTTCTTCAAGGCCGGTTTCGTCGGCAAGGGTCCGGAGTTCGGTCCCCCCGTCCAGCTCGGTGCGGTCGGTGAGCTCTCCGGCTGGCCCGTCCTGCTCTTCTGCATCACCCTGATCGCCATCTTCATGCTCCAGGCCCGCAAGGTGCCCGGCGCGATCCTGATCGGCATCGTCGGTGGCACCGTCCTGGCCGCGATCCTCAACGCCGTCGTCGACATCGACCCGAAGGCCTGGAAGAACGGTCCGCCGGAGCTCGACGGCTCCGCGGTCTCGATGCCGAACTTCTCACTCTTCGGTGACGTCTCCTTCGGCGGCTGGGGCGACGTCGGCTACATGACCGTCGGCATGATCGTCTTCACCCTGGTGCTCGCCGGCTTCTTCGACGCCATGGCCACCATCATCGGTGTCGGAACCGAGGCCAAGCTGGCCGACGACAAGGGCCGCATGCCGGGCCTGTCCAAGGCCCTGTTCATCGACGGCGCCGGTGGCGCCATCGGTGGTGTCGCGGGCGGCTCCGGCCAGACCGTGTTCGTCGAGTCCGCGACCGGCGTCGGCGAGGGCGCCCGCACGGGCCTCGCCTCCGTGGTCACCGGCCTGTTCTTCGCCGCCTGCCTCTTCTTCACCCCGATCACGCAGATCGTCCCGGGTGAGGTCGCCTCCGCGGCCCTGGTCGTCATCGGCGCGATGATGATGCAGAACGCCCGCCACGTGGACTGGTCCGACAGCGCGACCTCGATCCCGGTCTTCCTGACCGTCGTGATCATGCCGTTCACCTACTCGATCACCGCCGGTGTCGCCGCGGGCGTCATCTCCTACGTCGCCATCAAGATCGCTCAGGGCAAGGCCCGTGAGATCGGCGGCTTCATGTGGGCGCTGACCGGAATCTTCCTGGTCTTCTTCGCGCTCCACCCGATCGAGGGCTGGCTCGGGGTCGGCTGACCCGGACCGACCTGATCCGTACGAAATACCGCACGCTCCACGTATCTGATACTGGAAGACGAACCTCTCCGAGGAGGCCCCCATGCTGGACATCGCCGAAGAGCTGAACCGGTGGGTCGAGCAGGGACGTGACTTCGCCGTCGCCACGGTCGTGGCGGTCGGCGGCAGCGCGCCCCGGCAGCCCGGGGCCGCTCTCGCCGTCGACAGCGAGGGCACGGCCATCGGCTCGGTTTCCGGCGGATGCGTGGAGGGTGCGGTGTACGAGCTGTGCCGGCAGGCGCTGGAGGACGGCGAAACCGTCCAGGAGCGCTTCGGGTACAGCGACGACGATGCCTTCGCCGTGGGTCTGACCTGCGGCGGAATCATCGACATCCTCGTCACCCCGGTCCCTGTGGGCTCTCCCGTACGGGAGGTGTTCGCGGCCGGCCTGGCCGCCGCGGCCCGCGGTGAGGCCGCGGCCGTGGCCCGGATAGCCGAGGGCCCGGCCGAGCTCATGGGCCGCGCCGTCTTCGTCCGTACCGACGGCGCCCACGAGGGCGGCTTCGGCGGACACCCCGAGCTGGACCGCACCATCGCCGAAGAAGCCCGCGCCATGCTCGACGCCGGCAAGACCGGCGTGCTGGAGATCGGCGCCGACGGCAGGCTCTGCGGAGAGCCGCTGAAGGTGCTGGTCGAATCCAGCGTCCCGCCCCCGCGGATGATCGTTTTCGGTGCCATCGACTTCGCCTCCGCCCTCGTGCGGATCGGAAAGTTCCTCGGCTACCGGGTGACGGTGTGCGACGCCCGGCCCGTCTTCGCGACGAAGACCCGTTTCCCCGAGGCGGACGAGATCGTCGTCGACTGGCCGCACCGTTATCTCGAGAGCACGGAAGTGGACGGCCGGACCGTCCTGTGCGTGCTCACCCACGACGCCAAGTTCGATGTCCCGCTCCTCGAACTGGCCCTCAAGCTCCCCGTCGCCTACGTCGGCGCCATGGGCTCCCGCCGCACCCACGAGGACCGCAACAAGCGGCTGCGCGACGTCGGCGTCACCGAGCTCGAACTGGCCCGGCTGCGCTCCCCGATCGGCCTGGACCTCGGCGCCCGCTCCCCGGAGGAGACCGCGCTGTCCATCGCCGCCGAGATCGTCGCGAACCGCCGCGGCGGCAGCGGTGCGGCCCTCACCGGCGCGCACATCCCGATCCACCCGGACGTCGCGAACACCGTCGTCAGCAGGATCGGTTCCGTCGCTTGAAGGGGTGAGTGACGGCCGAAGGTGAGAAAAGGGCGCCACCCGTAGGGGTTGCGCCCTTTTGGCGTTCCCCCTATCTTACCGGCCGGTAATAGGGGGTGTCCTCGCCGGAGGAGCCCTCTCCATCCCCTGTCCACAACGGAGTTGAGCGGATGTTGCGTAGTGTGCGAACCCTGGGCGTCCTGGCGGCGGCCGCCCTGCTCACCGCCGTCACACCGGCACCGGCCCCCGCGGCCGCCCCCGCCGCTCCTGCGGCCGGCCTGCGCGAGGTGCTCTTCGTCGGGAACAACTGGGAGGGGACCGCCGACGTCCTCGCCTCCACCGGCGATCTCGCCAAGGTCGGCCGGATCAACGTGATCCCCGACAAGGCGGAGCGGCTCCGCGAGATCTACCTCAACCCCGTGAAACTCGCCTTCTTCCTCGGCATCCGGGAGAGCGCCGGCGAGGGCCACGACCAGTTCGTCGACGACATGTTCACCACCGCGGACGGCACCGCGGTCGTCGTCTCCCGCCCCAGCTTCGCCGACGTCGTGTCCATCGACGTGACCTCGGGGCGGATCAACTGGCGCTTCCCCGTCTCCGGTTACCGCTCCGACCACATGGCGGTCTCCCCGGACGGCACCCGCATCGCCGTCTCGGCCTCCACCTCCAACACCGTGCACGTCCTGGACATCGCCACCGGACGCCAGGTCGGCTCCTTCGGCACCGGGGACAAGCCGCACGAGAACACCTTCACCCGTGACGGCCGCTTCCTGTGGAACAGCTCCATCGGCGAGGTGAACACCGCCCTCGACGCGCCCTGGCTGGACTGGACGAAGGGCAACCGGAAGATCACCGTGGTCGACGCGCAGACCTTCCGGACCGTACGGGTGATCGACATGCGGGAGCGGCTGGACGCCTTCGGCCGCCGCGACCTGTCCGACGCCGTGCGCCCCGTGTCCTTCAGCCCCGACGAGTCGAAGCTCTACTTCCAGGTGTCGTTCTTCAACGGCTTCCTGGAGTACGACGTGGCATCCGACCGGATCACCCGCCTCAAGACCCTCCCCGAGAACCCCGCCACCAGCACCGACCGCACCACCTGGGTCAACGACTCCCGCCACCACGGCATGTCCATGAGCCCCGACGGGGCCAAGCTGTGCATCGCCGGAACCATGGACGACTACGCGACCGTCGTGGACCGCGCCACCCTCGCCGAGGGGCCGCTCGTGCCCGCCGCCAAGCCGTACTGGGCCACCGTCGACGGTGACGGGACGGCCTGCGTGATCTCCGAGAGCGGAGCCGACCGGGTCACGGCCATCGACTTCGCCACCGGCGCCAAACGGGTCTCCGTCCCCGTCGGCGACCACCCCCAGCGGGTCCGGATCGGCCGTGTCCCGGCCTCCTGGACCGGTCCCGCCGGCCGCTAGGTTCCGTCGCGGGACAACGGCGTGACCGGGGCCTGCCCGGACGCTCAGCCCACCGTCACGGTCGGCTCGTGCCGGACGGGGAAGTTCACCGAGTTGGCGATGAAGCAGGCCCGGTGGGCCTCCTCGTGCAGTGCGATCGCCGCAGCCACCATCGACTCCTCGCTGACGGTGATCCGGGGGTGCACCACAGCCTCCGTGAACTGCCCGCTGTCCCCGGCGGTGGCCATCGTCCCGGTCGCCTCGTCGACGTACGAGGTGACCACCACGCCGTTGATCGTACAGAAGTGCAGGTAGGAGAGCATGTGGCACTGGGACAGTGCGGCGAGCAGCAGTTGCTCGGGGTTCCATCGGGAGGCATCGCCGCGGAAGGTCGGGTCGGAGCTGCCGAGGATCGCCGGCAGCTCTCCGGCGGCCACCTCGTGCGCCCGCGAGTAGGCACGGTAGTGGCTGGTGCCGGTGCCGAGGTTCCCGGTCCAGGTGACGCGGGTGGCGTAGGAGTGCAGTCGGGCCATGGCGGCTACTCCGTCTCTCGGGTACGGGACTGGGCGGCGCAGATGTCCGGGATGTGGAGGTGGCGGTGTCGAGCGGTACCGGGCGTCGACCTGGATCGTACGGCGGTAGCGACGGCCGCGCCCGCTTCCTCCGCGACCTCGTCGTACCGCTCACCCGCCGGCAACACGGCGGCCCGCCGCCGCCCCTCCTCCCGAAAGCCGAGCCGGGTGAACGCCCGGACGGCCCGCTCGTTCCCGCTCCACTCTCCGTCGATCACGCCCTGATCCCCTCCCCGTGACGGCCGACGGCACACCGTACCCACAGGTGATCTCGGAGGCCGCGGAGTTTCGGAGCCGGAGAGGTGTCACTCCTTGGCAGCGGGCAGCGGGCAGCGGGCAGCCGGCCGCCGGAACGGCTGAAACCCGTAACCTCTCTGACCCTTATGGGATGACCGGTCTGCGATGACCGATTAGTCTCGCGATCATGGTGGACATCCATGAGGTACCCGAGGCCGACATCGACCGCGCTCTGGAACTCGCGTACCTCGTCTTCCACGACCGGCCCGAGAAGGAGGCCCGCGCGAGACACCACGCGCTGCTGGTGCGGTGCCTGCGGATCGGCGCCTACGACGGGGACGCCCTCGTCGGCTTCATGGCCGCGCACGACTTCCGGCTCTCGGTGCCCGGGGCGGACCTGCCCTGCCCCGGGCTCACGTTCGTCTGCGTCGCCCCCACCCACCGCCGCCGCGGCGTGCTCACCGGGCTGATGACCGAGATGCTGGAGCGCGCTGCGGCCACGCGCAGCCCGGTCGCGGCCCTGTGGGCCTCCGAGGCCGCCATCTACGGCCGCTTCGGCTACGGCGGCGCGACCACCGGCGTCACCATCGAGATCGACTCCACCCGGCCGCTGGCCCTGCGCATCGACCCGGACCGGCGCCCGCTGCGGCTCGTCGATCCGCAGGAGGCGCTCGCGGTGATCGGGCCCTTCCACGAGTCCGCCCGCGCCCGGCGGGCCGGCCGCCCCAGCCGCAGCGCACCGCGCTGGCGCGAGGAGTGGCTGGCCGAACAGGACGAGCAGGACGAGGAACTGAGCCCGCCGCGGATCATCGTCCTCGGCGAGCCCGGCGAGTCGATCGCCGGCTACGTGCTCTACCGCACGAAGCCCGAGGCCGACGGCGGGCCCGCCCGCGCACCCCAGGGCCTGGTCCGGGTCGATGAACTGGAGGCCGACACCCCGGCGGTCGCCGCCGCCCTGTGGGAGTGCCTGGCCGCCCTCGACCTCACCGGCCGGGTCCGCGCGTGGGGGCGCCCGCCCGACGACCCGCTGCTGCACTTCGCCGCCGACCGGGACCAGGTGCGGGTCACCGCCCAATTCCCGGCGCTCTGGCTGCGCCTGGTCGACGTACGCGCGGCGCTGACCGCGCGGTCCTGGGCCGCACCGGTGGACGTGGTGCTGGAGGTGCACGACGTACGGCTGCACGGCAACACCGGGCGGTTCCGGCTCGACGCGGGGCCGGGCCGGGCGGCGTACGAGCATGCGGACGCCGCCGCCGACCTGGCCATGGACGTAAGGGAGCTGGCCGCCTGCTACCTGGGCGGGACCCGGGTCGCCGAACTCGTCGCGGCCGGGCTGGTACGGGAGCACACGCCCGGCGCGGCCGCCGCGCTGGACGCGGCCCTGTGCACGCCCGTACTGCCGCACACGAGCGACGAGTTCTGAGGGCCGGCGGGGATCGGGCCGGCGGGGATCGGGCCGGCTCGGTTCACGCCGGCTCGGTTCACGCCGGCCCTCAAGCCGGCAGGGAGATCCGGGCGGCCGACATGCCGAAGCCGGAGCTCCAGACGCCGGTGGACAGAGCGGTGCCCGCCCGGTGCAGGTCCTCCTCGCGGTATCGCCGACATTTCCGGTGCCAGTTGAGGATTCCGGAGAGCCAGTCCCGGAGCTCGCCGACGTACGCGTCGAGCCCGGCCCGGGCGTCGGCGTCCAGCTTCCAGTCGTCGTAGAGCAGCGGCAGCTGGTTCGCGACGATGTGCTCGAACTCCTCCGTGCGCTGGGTCATCAGCGAGTGGCAGATGTGCAGCGCCTCCGGGTAGCCGATGTCGAAGAAGTTTCGGGTGACCAGGACGTGGTTGTGTACCTCGCCCTCGAACTCCACCTCCTTCTGGTAGGAGAAGATGTCGTTCAACAGGCACGCCGTGTCGGCCGCCGCGTTCTCCAGGGACCGGATGGTCCCGGAGGCGTAGATCTCCTCGGGGATGCCGCGGCCCGCCTGGCCCAGCCGGCACAGGTACATCGTGAGGTTCGAGCCGAAGGTGTGCCGGCGCATCTCGGCGTAGTCGACCGGGTCCGGGATGCGGTTCTGGATCTGGTTCTCCATCTCCCACACCCAGCTCTCCAGCATGCTGACGAGCGTCGCCCGGAACTCGGCGCGGACGGCCCGGTTCATGCTCCGGCTCGTGCGGACCCACAGGTCGGCGAGCGCGCGCTCCATCGCCGTCGCCGGCGGCGGCTGTTCGGCGTGGTCGACCGGGATCATCGCGACCAGCCGCGCGGTCGTCGCCTTGGCGGCCGTGAGGTTCTTGGCCTGGCCGAAGACCACCGGGTAGTAGTCGTCCCCGTACGTTCCCCAGGTCAGCCAGCAGGCGTTGAGGAGCAGCGCCTCGGGCGCGGCGTCCGGGTCGATGCCGGCCGAGCAGAGCGCGAAGTCGTAGCCCCGCAGCTTCTGTTCGGTCCAGATGGCGGAGCCGGGGTCGCCGGGCTGCGGTTCCAGGAGGCCCATGCGCCGGGCCCAGTCGACCGATCCCTCTCGGGCGTGGTCCAGGTGAGGGCTGAGGGAGAGCGCGAACGGCATGTAGATGTCCGGGATCACGGACGGTCCGGTGCGCTCGAAGGGGACGTGGGTGAAGGAGCGGCGGCGCAGGTCGGCCGAGCGCTTCGTGAAGACGGACCTCAGGTCGAGCGCGGTGGTGCCGAGCCCGGAGGGGAGGAAGGGCAGGGTGACCGGTGCGGTGGCCCTGGCCTCCTTGTTCATGTAGCGGCTGGAGACCATGTGCCATTCGTGGCCGCCGGACTGCCAGTCCTGCAGGCCCTTGGCGTAGGCGAGGACGGCCGCGATCTCCGCCGGGTTCATCGCGTGGTCGGCGAAGAGCTGGGGGAGTTCGGCGAGCGCGGTCTGCTCGAACTGGTGCAGGCGGGAGGTGAGCAGATCGTTGGAGACCTCGGCGGCCTCCTGGGTGGTGCAGCCGAGGAAGGTCTCCAACACGAGCACGGCGTTGGACAGTTCGCCCTCGTCGGCGACCTCGCGCTGGTAGGAGAAGAGGTCGTTGCGGATGTGGACGGCGTCGGAGAAGGCGTCGCGCAGGACGCCGAGCGCGCGCGAGTGCGCGACGCGCGCCGGAACTTCGGCGGCGACGTATTCGATCAGGCCGGCCGACCAGGGGGCGCCGCCCACCTTGCGGCGCATCTCGATGTACTCGAGGGGGTTCGCCACCCGGCCGATGTTGATGTTGGCGAGCTCCCACATCGACTCGTCGAGGAGGTTCTTCGTGGACAAGGAGAACCGTTCCCGCCAGTCCTTGGACATCGCGGGGACGGTCCGCGCCCACAGATCCGCGAGGCCCGCCTCGACCGGGTTGGTCGGCGCGGGGAAGCCGCCGGCCAGGTCCATCGGCATGAAGGCGGCCAGCCTGTCGAGGTACTCCTTGGCGCCGGCCCGGTCCTGCGAGCGCTTGAACATCTCCAGGAAGTGGTCGTCGAAGAAGAACACCCAGACGTACCAGTCGGTGACGAGGGACAGCGCCTCGCTGTCGCAGTCGGGGTGGGTGTACGAGCAGAGCAGCGCGTAGTCGTGCGAGTCGAGATCGCTCTCCCCCCAGACGCCGGAACCCTCCAGCATCCCGAGGTCGCGCGCCCACCGCTTGGTGTGGATCCTCGCGTCCTCCAGGTGTGGGTTCAGTCGTGCCGGATAGGGCACATAGAAATCCGGCAGTTGAAACGGCTGCGTCACGACGGGGTGGGCCTTTCGTCCATGGGTGCGGGGGCCTGGTCGTCCCGGGCCCCCGCACGAGATCAGCAGTGCCCTACCCGTGGTGCCGCCGGGATAAGGGGGAGTTCACCGCTTCAGGTGATGGACCTGCCGTTCCGCGGCGCGGGGGCCTGGCGGGGGATAGAGGGGGGCGGTGCCGCCGCTGTGCCGTCCGGCGCGCCGTTCTCAGTACCGACTGCACTGGCGTCCGCAGGGCCGCCTGCCGTAGCGCCTGCCGTGCCGCCTGCCGTGCCGCCTGCCGTGCCGGCGAACTGCTCGGCCTGCATCCGGAACATCGCCGCGTACCGCCCGCCCAGGGCGAGCAGATCCTCGTGGCCGCCCTGTTCGACGAGCCGGCCCTCGTGCAGCACGTAGATGACGTCGGCGAAGCGCACGCCGGACATCCGGTGCGTGACGAGGACCACCGCCCGCTGCGGCCCGGCGAGGCCCCGGATGCTCTCGAAGGCGGCGATCTCCGCCTCCGGGTCGAGTGCCGAGGTCGGCTCGTCCACGACGAGGACGCGGGCGTCGCGGAAGTGGGTGCGGGCCAGACCGAACTTCTGCCACTGCCCGCCGGAGAGCTCCGAGGCACCCCGGAACACCCGGGCGAGCAGGGTCTCGTAGCCGTGCGGCAGCTTCTCGACGACCCGGTCCGCCCCCGCGTACCGGGCGGCGGCGACCACCTCGGCGGCCGGGCCGGCGGCGCGGTCCGGGTCCTCGGCACCGGGCCGGCCGATGGCGATATTGGTACGGGCGGTCACCGGCCAGCGCTCGAAGTCCTGGGTCAGCAGGGCGACGCGGTCGAAGACCTGCTCCCGGTCGGCGTCCCGCAGCTCCACGCCGTCCCAGGTCAACGAGCCCGAGTCGGGCAGGTGCAGGCCCGCGAGGAGTTTGACGAGGGTGCTCTTGCCGGATCCGTTCTCACCGACGAGGGCGACGACGGTGCCCGCCTCGACGGTGAGGGTGATCCCGCTGAGCGCGGGCTCTTCCCGGTCCGGGTAGCTGAAGTCCACGTCGTCGAGCCGTACCACGGCGAGCCGTTCGGGCAGCGCCTGCCCGCCGGAGGGGATGGCGCGGCGGGCCGCCTCGGCGACGAACCGCTCCAGGTCCCGGACGTACAGGGACTCCTCGTGCAGGGTGTTGGTGGTGGACACGAGCGCGCCCAGGCTCGCCGACCCGGTGCGCACCGCGATCACGGCGGTGCCGGCGACGGCGAGGTCCATCCGGCCGGAGACGATGAGCGCACCCATCGCCCCGTAGGTGATCAGGGCCGCGAGGCCGGAGAGCGCGGCGGCGAGCAACTCGGTGGCGGCCTTGTCCTTGGCCAGGCGGGTGGCCTCGCCCTCGGCGACCTCGGCCATGTTGCGGTAGTGGCCGAGGAGATAGCGGCCGACGCCGTGCACCCGTACCTCGGGGGCCGACGTGCGGGAGATCAGCAGCTGGCCGATGAGCCGGGCGGCCCGTACGTGTTCCACCCAGGTGATCACGGACAGGTAGCGTCGCTGGGCCACCCGCATCGCGCCCCAGCCGCGCGGGGCGGCGATGAGCAGCAGCATGGGGAGCAGCAGCGGGTGCAGCACGGTGAGCACCCCGGCGGTGGCGACCAGTGAGATGACCCCGCCGAGGGTGGCCACGCAGGCACCCACCGTCCGGCGGGCGGAGGGCGGCCCCCACTGGGCGCTGTCCAGCAGCCGCCGGAACTCCCCGTCCTCGATGGCCTCCAGCTCCACCGCGACGGCGGCGCTCAGGTACTGCTCGTGCGCGGCCCGTTCGACCTTGGGCTCCAGCCGCCCGGCGGCCGCCGTGGAGCGCGAGGCCAGTACGGCCCCCAGTACGGCGACCAGCGCGCCGGCGGCGAGCGCGGGCACGGCCGCGTGCAGCCGGTCGGCCGCACTGCCCGCGCCGAGCAGCGTACGGAGCACCTCGCTGATGACGAGCAGCCCGACGGCGGAGGTGATCCCCTGCCCGGCCTCGGCGGCGGCGACGGTGAGCAGGGCGGGCCGGTCGGTGTCCCAGGCGAGGCGCAGGGTGCCGCCGACCATGCGGGGCATGGAGCGCAGGGTGCTGATCAGCCGGCCTTCCAGCCGGGCGTAGTCGTGGTTGGACCAGCCGGCGTCGTAGCGCAGGGGCCCACCGAAGAGACGGCGCTCGCTCTCGGAGACGGCGGGCTCGGCGGCCGCGGGCCGCTTGAGGAGCCTCACGCGCAGCCACCCCCGCCCGGTGCCGGGTCGAACACCACATGAACGTGCACGGATCGCAAGATTCCTCCCGAGGCGCTGCGGCTGCGAACTGACGCCGGAAGAACGTGGCTGCTCAGAGCGGCGTCACGGCCGCCGGAGAACGAACGCCCGCACACAGTTGCGACGCGCCTCCGAACCCCAAGGCGCGCCCGGTAACCCGGCGTTCGAACCACCCGGAGGTGTCGATGCCCCCCTTCGAGGGATTGCGCCCCGGAACCGGCGGAGGCCGCCTCCCCGGGGTGGGAGACGGCCTCCGCGCGGTGTGGTGGCTACGGGCTGGGGACCGGCAGGGTGCGGTGCCCAGTGTGGGGATCGTCCACCTCTGGGCGGGGGAGCTGTTGCAGTCGTAGAGCCAGAGCTGGGTTCCGGGGGTGGTGTCGAAGCCGCCGAGGTCGGGTACGGCCCCGGTCCTGGTCCACAATTGTGGTGGCGATGGTGAATATTATTATCGAGGAGTCGGGGATGGGCACCCGAAGCATGCCGATGCACTTGAAGGTCGAGCTGTTCCGATAGGTGGTCCGTCCACTCCGGCGAGTCATTCAGGCGGCAACAATACGGACAGTCCGTACACTTCCTGGAGCCACAGTGAGGGGAGAGCCCAGGAAGAGGTTGACGAATGGGGGCCGGGCTCAGTCGTGATGCGAATCCGTCGCTCCGACGTGGATCCGAGTAGAGATATTCAGGTTCACGATACGGACATCGACTCCGGGTTCTTCGAGGAGGAGCATCTACTTGAAGGGGTAATTGAAGCGGCGGAGATCAGGATAGGGAATGGGGCATGGTTCAATCCGCGATCACAATAGGAGCGCACGTGGAGCGAGATGAGCTGAGGCAAGCGTTCGCTGTCGAATCCACTGTCAACTCGCAGGCTAAGAGTGCCCTTGCCGCTGGGGCGCCGTTCGAAATATGGCCAGGGAGAATGCCTGCCGCGAGACTGCATCACACCTACGCCCGGCGGTTGCGGAGATTGCAGAAACTCGAGCGCCCATCATTGGGTTTCGAGGAGGCGGTGGCTAGCCTCGCGAAAATCGGTAATCAGGAACTGCTGGTCGGGTTTATCGATGACCGAAAGAGGGGAGGGTATCGCTTTATAGTGTTCCTCAGTGCTGATCTTACGCGGGTGATCGCATGCATCGGCTTGATAGTTCCCTCGCGAGAGGTGCTTGATCCTGATGTAACGAAGGAGTAGAGACGTACATCAGTGTCCGGCATAGCCGAGGGGCGGGTGAGTGAAATTGACTGTGCGCCCTGGATTGCCGCTCCACGCGGAATAAGGCACTGCCGACCGTCGCAGCCTCACAGCGTCCAGCGGCCCCACCGGATCTGTTTCCGGTGGGGCCGCTGGGGTATTTGACGGCAGTATTTGACGGCAACGTCAGCGGTCGGCCGTTGCGCCAAGCGGTGGGCCGGCGCTGGCCTCCGAACCGGTGGTGGCTTCGGTGGGGTTGTGGAGAGTGCGGCCGAAGAGGTCGATGGCGTCCCGCTGAAGTCGAAGTCTGACGTGGGCGTAGACGGTGGCGGTGACGCCGATGTGGGCGTGGCCGAGGAGTTCCTTGATCACGACGAGTTCGACGCCCTGTTCCAGGAGGACGGTGGCGGTGGAGTGGCGGAGATCGTGGAAGGGGATGCGGCGGAGGTCTGCCTTGCGGAGGAGCGTGGTGAAGGGCCGATTGGGCTGCCGTGCGCAGTGGCGAACACGTGCCCGTTGTGCTGCCATGTGGCGCCCGCGGTCTCGCGCTCGTGCTGCTGCTGGTCGTGGTGGTGCTTCAGTGACTGGGCGCAGCGGGTGGGGAGTGCGATGCGGAGTTCGGAGGCCCGCGTCTTGGTTGGCAGTGGCGGTAATCCGCTGGCACTGGTGCGCTGGAGCGTGCGGCAACGTCGTAGCCCCGGAGCCAAGATGGCCGGCAGCTCGGTGGGAGCGACCACGGTGATGCGCCTGCACAGGTTGCGCCCCCCGGGAGAATCCGGAGGGCCAGGTGCCGCTTGACGGTGACGGCCACGTCAGCAGACGACTGCCGTGACGGGTGGTTCATCAGAGCTTCCGGCGTCGGGCTGAGAGTGTTGTTGAGGGCTGAAAGCGGCCCCCGAACTGAGTGTCCCCGGAGGTCAATGCTTCCGGGGACACTTCGTGTTCATCGTCAGGGCTGGTACTCGTAGCCGATGGTGAACCGAGGCGGCAGGCACCATTCCCCGTACTCGATGATCCCTTCTGAGTCCGACCACCTGTGGGCACCGGCCAGGATGGGTGAGCCGACGGCTAGCCCCAGCGCACTTGCCTCCCGTGCGTCGGCGGGGCGGGCGTGCATGTCGTCCCTGGCGTGGGTGATCGTGCGCCCGGTGGCTTCGAGCACGCGTGCGGACAGGCCGTGATTGCGGCCCGGAGCGGTGTTCAGCAGATCGGGGACCAATGCGGCGAACGGCGCCGGATACCAGGTCACCGCGAACACGGTCCGAGTCTTGCCACGGCCGGCCAGCCACTCGCGCCGGACCATCTGGTCCCCGGTCTCCAGATCGAAGATCTCCGCCACGTACAGCGGCGGGGCGATCAGTTCAGCGGCCGTCACCCGGCTTGTCTCACCCTCGGCCAGAAACGACTTCACCCGCTGGACCCTGGCCAGCCGGTCACGCGCCGACAGGGTCCACCGCGGGTCATCGGCGACGAAGGTACCCCTGGGGGTGGTGCGGATGAAGTTCTCGACCTGGAGAGCTTGCAGAGCCCGGGAGACGGTGGCGGCTGCGGCCTGCCACTGTCCGGCGATCTCCCGGTTGGTCGGCAGCTTGGCACCCGGCGCAAGCTCGCCCGACAGGATGCGCTCCCGGAAGTGATCAGCGATCTTCGTGAACGTCTTGGGACTGGGCATAAGGCGTGCCCCTCCATTGAGTTGACGTGCTGTCAGTGAGGGCACACTAGTGCACTGTGAACCGTAGCGGGAGTGCTTCGGTCACTCGAATACTGAACTAGAGCACCGACCTGTCAACAGGTCAGCCATGTGACGTTCGAAGGGTGGCCGCACCATGAGTGAGCCGACCAGGTACTCGACTGCGCCTGTTGAACTGCCGCTGCGACTGGAGCCGGACCCGGCCCCCGTCGAGCGCTGTGCAGGCTGCACCGAACTGGCCAACGTACGCGACCGCGCACTCTTGGTCGGCGATATGACGACCGTGACCGACTGCAACGTCTACATGCGACGCCACCCCGAGGGTCACCAGTGACAGCCCGCGCCGTGTACCGGCACGTACCCCACACCATCCGGCACGCCCCCGAGGGCGGCATCACCTACGAAGCCTTCGGCGTCACCGCAGGCTGCGACGCCGAATCCGGCCCGCACGACGAGCAAGAGGCCGCACAAGACTGGGCCCTTCGTCACACCGGACGCACCGGCCACGACCTCTTCAGACGCGTCGTGACCGACCACGCCAAGGTCACCCGAGCTGAGTAGACGAAGCGACGGCAGCACCACCTGAAGCCACGCCAGCCAAGCCGACGCCCGAGGCTGGATCCCCAGCACGAGCCTCCACCGATGACCATGGCATGCCGCCGATGAGGGATGCGTCCAAACTTTCTATACGTCTTCAAGGCGACCCGCTGGCGCGGGTCGCGCGCGGCACGGCCGCCCACCCGGCCCGCTCTCGGCTCCGCCACCCGCCCGGATAGAGATCGGTGATCCGCCGCATCCTCAGCCTGGGCAGACAGGCCACCGGGCAGCCCCTGTCCCGGGCCACCGTCAGCGGCAGAGCGCGATCGAGACCGGCTGGTCCACGACTACCAGCCTCGGCCGTGGTGTCGTGCGGTGTGGTGCGTGCGCCGGTTCGGCGTTCGTCAGGCGAGGACGTTGACGGCGCGGGCGATGACGAGTCCCAGGATGACCAGGGAGACGATGGACTGGAGCATCATGACGATCTTGGCTCAGGCGGCGAGTGGCATGACGTCGGTCGGGCTCAACGCGGTGGAGTTGGTGAAGCCGAGGTAGAGGTAGTCGACGTAGTGGGGACGCCAGTGCGGGGCTTTCACTTCGGGGCTGAGGTGTTGGGGAAAGGCGAGTGCCGGCGTGGGGGGCATGTGGTGGGCCCGGGCGGCCGGGCCGCCGCTGTCGAGTTCGAAGTACAGCAGGGAGAACGCGAGGACGGTGGAGGCCCATACGCTGCCGCCGGCCAGCAGGAGGGCGGCGGCGGAGTTGGTCTCCGCCCCGCCGTGGATGAGATCGTCGATCAGCCGGATGGTCGACCAGATGGCACCGCACGCCAGCACGCCGACCAGGGCGATCGACACGGCGCGCAAGGCGGCTGAGCGGCGGCTGATCCGGACGGGGTCGGCCGAGATCAGCGCGACCAGAAGCAGCGCTTCGGTGGCGGGAAGCGCCCATCGGGGTCCCAGGCGCAAGTCGTCGGGCAGGAGCATGGTCAGCACCGCGGAAGCGAGGACGGCTCCGGCCATCGGCCAGCGGGTCTCGGCGGACTGCGCACGCTGCGGCTCCGGCTCGTGCGGATCGCTCGGGTTCGTATCGGAAGGACTGTGTCCGGTCACGGCCGACTGCTGCCCGGGCTCGGTGGCGGGTCAGATCGCGCCGTCAGCCGCGGCAACGGCACGGCGGGTGGAGGCGTTCGCCCATGATGTCGCGCTCATCTGCGGCTCCTCGAAGGTGAAGGCGTGTGGCGGCGGCTGCCTCGAAGATCGCTCGGACGCGAGGCTGGGATCTCGGATTCACCGTAGACCGAAGTGAATGCGGCGGTATGGCCGACACGCTCCGCCGCGCTCGGCATCCCCGCAGGCGATGGGCCTCGGGCTGCGGTGCCCCGCACGGTCGACACGGGTGGTGCGGGGTGTCGGAGCTTGGGGGAAATGTCTGGTTCGGTTAGGTTTGCCACGTTATTTGGTTTCGGCGTTCCGGGAGGGACACTCGTGGCTATTGATCTGGACAAGGTGCTCGACAAGGCGTGGGCCGACAAGCCGCTCGCCGAGGTGCTCGCGGCTCCCGTGGCCGCTCTCAAGGGGGTCAGCGACAAGGACGGCGAGCTGCTGCACGAGGCGTTCGGGGTCAAGACCGTCGCCGACTTCGGGCAGCTGAAGTACGTGCGGTGGGCGCAGGCGCTCGTCGCGCTGAACCAGACCGTCAAGGCCTAGTCGGGCAACGCGAGAGGCCGTCCTCCCCGCCGGCAAGGGTGGGGAGGACGGCCTCTTCGCTCGTCCTACTCGCCTTCGCCCTCGAGGTTGCCCTCCGTGTCCAGGTAGACCTGGCGGAGGGATTCGAGGATCTGCGGGTCCGGCTTCTCCCACATGCCGCGGGACTCGGCTTCGAGGAGGCGTTCCGCGATGCCGTGCAGGGCCCAGGGGTTGGCCTCCTCCAGGAAGGCGCGGTTGGTCGGGTCCAGCACGTACGTCTCGGTGAGCTTGTCGTACATCCAGTCCGCGACCACGCCCGTCGTGGCGTCGTAGCCGAAGAGGTAGTCGACCGTCGCGGCGAGTTCGAAGGCGCCCTTGTAGCCGTGGCGGCGCATCGCCTCGATCCACTTGGGGTTGACCACGCGGGCGCGGAAGACCCTGCTGGTCTCCTCGACCAGGGTGCGGGTCTTCACGGTCTCGGGACGCGTGGAGTCGCCGATGTACGCCTCGGGGGCCGTGCCGCGCAGGGCGCGGACCGTGGCCACCATGCCGCCGTGGTACTGGAAGTAGTCGTCCGAGTCCGCGATGTCGTGCTCGCGGGTGTCCGTGTTCTTGGCGGCGACCGTGATGCGCTTGTAGGCCGTCTCCATCTCGTCGCGCGCCGGGCGGCCCTCCAGGCCGCGGCCGTACGCGTAGCCGCCCCACACCGTGTAGACCTCCGCGAGGTCGGCGTCCGTGCGCCAGTCGCGGGAGTCGATCAGCTGGAGGATGCCGGCTCCGTACGTACCCGGGCGCGAGCCGAAGATACGGGTCGTGGCCTTGCGCTCGTCGCCGTGCACGGCGAGGTCCGCCTGGGCGTGGGCGCGGATGAAGTTCGACTCCGCCGGCTCCTCCAGGGAGGCCGCGAGCCGGACCGCGTCGTCCAGGAGGCCGATGACGTGCGGGAACGCGTCGCGGAAGAAGCCCGAGATGCGCAGGGTCACGTCGATGCGGGGACGGCCGAGCTCGTCGAGGGGAATCGGCTCCAGGCCCGTGACGCGGCGCGAGGCCTCGTCCCAGACCGGGCGGACGCCGAGGAGGGAGAGGGCCTCCGCCACGTCGTCGCCCGAGGTGCGCATCGCGCTCGTGCCCCACAGGGACAGGCCGACGGAGGCCGGCCACTCGCCGTTGTCCGTGCGGTAGCGGGTCAGGAGGGACTCGGCCAGGGCCTGCCCCGTCTCCCACGCGAGGCGGGAGGGGACGGCCTTCGGGTCGACCGAGTAGAAGTTGCGGCCCGTCGGCAGCACGTTGACCAGGCCGCGGAGCGGGGAGCCCGAGGGGCCCGCCGGGACGAAGCGGCCGTCCAGGGCCGCGACGACGTGGGCGATCTCGTCCGTCGTGCCGGCCAGGCGCGGGACCACCTCGCGGGCCGCGAAGGACAGGACCGCCACGACCTCCGGCGACTGGTCCGCGGCGACCGAGGCCACGGCGTCGAGGGACCAGTCCGTGTCCTCCATCGCCTGGACCAGGGCGCGGGCCTGCGCCTCGACCTCGTCCGCCGAGGTACGGGTGGCCTTGGACTCGTCGAGGCCGAGCGCCTCGCGCAGGCCCGGGAGGGCCGTCGTACCGCCCCAGATCTGACGGGCGCGCAGGATGGCGAGGACCAGGTTGACCCGGGCCTCACCGGTCGGGGCGCCGCCGAGCACGTGCAGGCCGTCGCGGATCTGGGCGTCCTTGACCTCGCACAGCCAGCCGTCGACGTGGAGCAGGAAGTCGTCGAAGCCGTCGTCGTCCGGGCGCTCTTCGAGGCCCAGGTCGTGGTGGAGCTTCGCCGCCTGGATCAGGGTCCAGATCTGGGCGCGGATGGCCGGCAGCTTCGCCGGGTCCATCGCGGAGATCTGGGCGTACTCGTCCAGGTGCTGTTCGAGGCGGGCGATGTCGCCGTAGGACTCGGCCCGGGCCATCGGCGGGACCAGGTGGTCGACCAGGGTCGCGTGCACGCGGCGCTTGGCCTGGGTGCCCTCGCCCGGGTCGTTGACCAGGAAGGGGTAGATGAGGGGGAGGTCACCGAGCGCGGCGTCCGGCGCGCAGGCCGCGGACAGGCCGGCGTTCTTGCCCGGCAGCCACTCCAGGTTGCCGTGCTTGCCCAGGTGGATCATCGCGTCGGCGCCGAAGCCGCCGTCCTCCGCGCGCGCCTGGATCCAGCGGTACGCGGCCAGGTAGTGGTGCGAGGGCGGCAGGTCCGGGTCGTGGTAGATCGCGATCGGGTTCTCGCCGAAGCCGCGCGGCGGCTGGATGAGGATGAGCAGGTTCCCGCGGCGCAGGGCCGCCAGGACGATGTCGCCCTCGGGGTTCGCCGAACGGTCCACGAACATGTTGCCCGGGGCCTCGCCCCAGTGCTGCTCGACGCTGCCCCGCAGCTCCGCCGGGAGCTCGGCGAACCAGCGCTTGTAGTCGGCGGCCGGGATCCGGACCGGGTTGCGGGCCAGCTGCTCCTCGGTCAGCCAGTCCTGGTCGTGGCCGCCGGCCTCGATCAGGGCGCGGATCAGCTCGTCGCCGTCGCCGGACACCAGGCCGGGGATGTCCTCGGTGGGGCCGAAGTCGTATCCGCCGGCGATCAGCGTGCGCAGCAGCTCGACGGCGCTGGCCGGGGTGTCGAGGCCGACCGCGTTGCCGATGCGGGAGTGCTTGGTCGGGTAGGCGGACAGGACCAGCGCGACCTTCTTGTCGCGGCGGTCGATGTGGCGCAGTCGGGCGTGGCGTACGGCGATCCCCGCGACGCGGGCGGCCCGCTCGGGGTCGGCCACGTAGGCGGGCAGGCCGTCCTCGTCGAGCTCCTTGAAGGAGAACGGGACGGTGATCAGGCGGCCGTCGAACTCGGGCACGGCGACCTGGGTGGCTGCGTCGAGGGGGGAAAGACCCTCGTCGTTCTCCTCCCAGGCGGAACGCGAACCGGTCAGGCACAGCGCCTGGAGGATCGGCACGCCGAGCGCGGCGAGGGCGCCGGCGTCCCAGGACTCGTCGTCACCGCCGGCGGAGGCGGTGGCGGGGCGGGTGCCGCCGGCCGCGAGGACGGTGGTAATGATCGCGTCCACGGACTCCAGGGCCTGGAGGAGCTCCGGCTCGGGGGTGCGCAGGGAGGAGACGTAGAGGGGGAGGGGCTGGGCGCCCTTGACCTCGATGGCCTCGCAGAGGGTGTGGACGAAGGCGGTGTTGCCGCTCATCTGGTGGGCGCGGTAGTAGAGCACGGCGACCTTGGGCGCCGCCTCGGCGGTCTGCTGCGCGTCGCGCTCCAGGGGGCCCCAGGTGGGGGCTGCGGCGGGCGGCTCGAAGCCGTGACCGGTGAGCAGGACGGTGTCCGAGAGGAACCGGGCCAGCTGGTCGAGGTTGGCCGGGCCGCCGTGCGCGAGGTAGCCGTGCGCCTCGGCCGCGATGCCGATGGGGACCGTGGAGGCCTCCATCAGCTGGGCGTCCGGAGCCTGTTCGCCGGTCAGGACCACGACCGGGCGGGTCTGGCCGGGGGCGAGGAGCAGGTCGAGGCCGTCCTGCCAGGCGCGGAGGCCGCCGAGGAGGCGTACGACGACCAGGTCGACTCCGTCGAGGAGGCCGGGGAGGTCGTCGAGGGGAAGGCGGGAGGGGTTCGCGAACCGGTACGGGACGGGGCCGTCCGCGGTGTTCGCTGCGCGGGCGCTGAGCAGATCGGTGTCGGACGTCGACAGCAGCAGGATCATGCGGCGGCAGGCCTTCCTCGGGGTTTCCGCGCCCCGGGCAGTGAGGACAGCGGGAGTTCCTGACTTGCCCGGCGGTGTGGCTCTGCCGGGTTCACAGTGGCGGGACCGCGCCGGAATCGCACCGGGCTTCCTCCCATGTCGCCGTCCTCGGCGACGGCGGGCCGTGTGGTCCGCCGGAAGGTCATCTTAGGGGTGGGCGGGGGTGGCGTCGGTGTCGGGTCGCCGGGTCGCCGGGTCGCCGGGTCGCCGGGACGCCGGGACGCTGGGCTTGGGCAGGTGCGGCGTCGCTGCGCTGGGGCGGGGCTGGTGCGGGTGCGGGTGCGGGTGTGGGGTCGGTGCGGCGTCGGTGTCGGGGGCTCAGCCCCCGAGCCCCCGCGCCTCAAACGCCGGCGGGGCTGGAATGGCTGGGCCCGGGCCTTCCCCCCGAGCTTCCGCGCCTCAAACGCCGGCGGGGCTGGAACGGCCGGGCTCTGGCTCGGGTCCCGGGCCTCACCCCTCCCCGAGCCCTCACGCCTCAAACGCCGATGGGGCTGGTGGGGGTGGTGACGGACACAGGTCGGGGGAGGGGAATCGTGGGTATGCTCGCCGCCATGCCCCAGTCCCCTTCCGCCGCATCGCGGGACGAACCCGCCATACGGGACCGCGGTGACGCCTGCCCCGGCGCGCTGCGGCTGCACGCGGCGGACGACGGGTTCCTGGCGCGGGTGCGGATTCCCGGCGGGATGCTCGACGGCGCCGCCGCGCGGCTGCTGGCCGATGCCGCCGACCGGCTCGGCGACGGCCACGTCGACCTCACCTCGCGCGGCAACGTGCAGCTGCGCGGCCTCGGCGAGAGCTGCGGCGGGGAACTCGCCGAGCTGCTGGCGGGCGCCGGGCTGCTGCCCGCGCCCACGCACGAGCGGGTCCGCAACATCGTTTCCTCGCCGCTAGCCGGCCTCGACCGGCTGGGCCTGCCCGATGTGTCCCCCTGGGTGGCGGAGCTGGACGCGCTGCTGTGCGCGAGCGGCGCGGCGGCCGGGCTGTCCGGGCGGTTCCTCTTCGCCCTCGACGACGGCCGCGGTGACGTGACCTCGCTCGCGGCGGACGTGAACCTCGTCCCGGAGGGGGATGTTCGGGCTCGGCTGTGGGCGGGGGACCCGCGGGAAGCCGTGCTCGTCTCCTCGCAGGACGCGCCGCGGGCCGCCCTGACGGCCGCCGAGTACTTCCTCGACGCCGTTCGGGAGGCCGGTACCCGGGCCTGGCGGGTGGCCGAGCTTCCTCCTGAACACGCCTTGTCCGGTGCCCGGTTGGCGGAGCGGCTGGCCGATGCCGGTGTCGGCGCCGTCGTAGCGGCGCCGGACCTTTCCGCCCGGTCCGCCCCGTCCGTCCGGTCCGTCAGGACGCCCGAGCCCGGCATCGTGCCCGGCCCGGACGGCACCGCCTCGCTTTCCGTTCTCGCGCCGCTCGGGCGGCTCGCCACCGCGCAGTGGCGTCGGCTCGCCGGCCTCACGGGCCGGGTCCGGCTGACTCCCTGGCGCGGGATCGTGGTCCCCGGACTGCCCGGCCACGCAGCGGCTCCCGCGCTCGCCGGCCTCGCGGAAGCAGGGCTCGTCACGGCTCCCGACAGCCCCTGGCGGTCCGTCACCGCCTGTACGGGGAAGCCCGGTTGCGCGAAGGCGCTGGCCGACGTGCGCGCCGACGCGCGGGCCGTCATGGAACGGGCCCGCGGACCGCTGGCCGTGCACTGGTCCGGCTGCGAGCGGCGGTGCGGGCATCCGCGCGGTTCCGCCTGGGTGGACCTGGTCGCCACCCCCGCCGGATACGACCTGCACGTCGAAGGCCGCGAACCGCGACGCGGCGTACCGCAGCACGAGCTCGCCCCCGCCCTCGCGGACGCCCGCCACGCAGATCACGTACGTCACAACCTCCCCGACTCAGTGCAGAAATGAGCGAGTACACCGTGTTCGAGTACGAGAAGGACGGCGCCGCGATCTACCGCCAGTCCTTTGCCACGATCCGCGCCGAGGCGGACCTCTCCGGCCTGCCCGCCTCGGTCGCCCAGGTCGCGGTGCGCATGATCCACGCCTGCGGAATGACCGACCTTCCGCAGGACCTCGGGTACACCCCCGAGGTGGTGCTGCGCGCCCGCGCAGCCCTGGAGGCCGGTGCGCCGATCCTGTGCGACGTCCAGATGGTCGCCAGCGGGGTCACCCGCAAGCGGCTGCCCGCCGGCAACGACGTGATCTGTACCCTCTCCGACCCGGCGGTGCCGGACCTCGCGGCGAAGATGGGCACCACGCGCAGCGCCGCGGCCCTCGAAGTCTGGCGCGACCGCGGCCTGTTGGAGGGATCGGTGATCGCCGTCGGCAACGCGCCGACCGCGCTGTTCCGGCTGCTGGAGATGATCGAGGAGGGCGCACCGCGCCCGGCCGCCGTCATCGGCGTGCCCGTCGGCTTCATCGGCGCCGCCGAGTCCAAGGACGCCCTCGCCGCGCACCCCTCGGGGCTCGACCACCTGATCGTGCGCGGCCGGCGGGGTGGCAGCGCCATCGCCGCGGCCGCCGTCAACGCCATTGCGAGCGTGGCCGAATGAGCGCCGACAGCGCCGACCAGAGCGTCAAGGGACGCCTGTACGGGGTCGGGCTCGGGCCCGGCGATCCGAACCTGATGACGCTGCGGGCCGTCCAGGTGATCGGCGAGGCCGATGTAGTCGCCTATCACAGCGCCCGGCACGGGCGGTCCATCGCCCGCTCGATCGCCGCGGCGCACCTGCGCGAGACGCACATCGAGGAGCCGCTGGTCTACCCGGTCACCACCGAGACCACCGACCACCCCGGCGGCTACCAGGGTGCGATGGAGGAGTTCTACGAGGCGGCCGCCGCCCGGCTGGCCGCGCACCTGGACGCCGGCCGGACCGTCGCCGTGCTCGCGGAGGGCGACCCGCTCTTCTACAGCTCGTACATGCACATGCACAAGCGGCTCGCGGACCGGTACGAGACCGAGGTCATCCCCGGCGTCACCTCGGTGAGCGCCGCCGCCGCCCGGCTCGGCACCCCGCTCGTGGAGGGTGACGAGGTCCTGACCATCCTCCCCGGCACGCTGCCCGAGGAGGAGCTCACCGCCCGTCTCGCCGCCACCGACTCGGCGGTCGTGATGAAGCTCGGCCGGACCTTCCCCGCCGTACGGGGCGCGATGGAGAACAGCGGCCGGCTCGCCGAGGCCCGCTACGTCGAGCGCGCCACCATGGAGGGGGAGCGGACCGGCCGCCTCGCCGACACCGACGCGGCGAGCGTGCCGTACTTCGCCGTCGCCGTGGTGCCCAGCCGGATCGGCAACCCGGGCAGCGTGCCGTCCGGGCCCGGCGAGGTCGTGGTCGTCGGCACCGGCCCGGCGGGCCCGCTGTGGCTCACGCCGCAGACCCGGCGCGCGCTGGCCGACGCCGAGGTGCTGGTCGGCTACACCACGTACCTGGACCGGGTTCCCGTGAAGCCGGGCCAGATCCGGCACGGCTCCGACAACAAGGTGGAGTCGGAGCGCGCCGAGTTCGCGCTCGACCTGGCCCGGCGCGGGCAGCGGGTGGCCGTGGTCTCCGGGGGCGACCCGGGCGTCTTCGCCATGGCCACGGCGGTCCTGGAGGTGGCCGGGCAGGCGGAGTACAAGGACGTGCCCGTACGGGTCCTGCCGGGGGTGACCGCGGCCAACGCGGCGGCCGCCGCGGCCGGCGCCCCGCTCGGCCACGACTACGCCACCGTCTCCCTCTCGGACCGGCTCAAGCCGTGGGAGGTCATCGCGGAGCGGCTGCGCGCGGCCGCCGCGGCCGACCTGGTGCTCGCCCTCTACAACCCCGGCTCGCGCAGCCGCACTTGGCAGGTGGCCCAGGCCCGCGAACTGCTGCTGGAACTGCGCGCACCCGAGACCCCGGTGGTCGTCGCGCGCGACGTGGGCGGGCCGGAGCAGTCGGTGCGGATCGTCACGCTCACCGAACTGGAGCCGTCCGAGGTCGACATGCGCACGATCCTGCTGATCGGCTCCTCGCAGACGCAGGTCACCGAGCGGCCCGACGGGTCGAGGATCACGTGGACCCCGCGCCGCTACCCGTGACGGCAGCCGAGCGCACCTGACCGGGCCCGGAGCGGCGAACCGCCTCCGGGCCCGGGGCCGTTCGCAGCCCCGCGCGCCGAAGTGCCGGGCCGTCCGCGGCTCCGGGGCGGCGCCTGGACCCTATGCGGGATCGGCGTCGAGCCAGCGCAGTGCTTCGAGGACCGAGGCCGCCTGCGGCTGGCCCTCCGGGACCGCGGGGCGGCGTACGACCAGGACCGGGATGCCGGCCTCGCGGGCGGCCGTGAGTTTGGGGGAGGTGGCCGAGCCGCCGCTGTCCTTGGTCACGAGCACCTCGATGCGGTGGCGGGCGAGCAGTTCCCGCTCGTCGGCCAGGGCGAACGGGCCCCGGGCCAGCAGCACTTCCAGCTGCGGCGGCACGGGACCGTCCGGCGGGTCCACCGAGCGCACCAGGAACCAGGTGTCGGTCAGGCGCGCGAAGGTGTGCAGGCCCATCCGCCCGGTGGTCAGGAAGGCCCGGCCGCCGAGCGCGGGCAGCGCGGCGGCCGCCTCTTCCAGGGAGTCGGCGAACCGCCAGTCGTCGCCGGGGCCCGGGGTCCAGCCGGGCCGGCGCAGCGCCAGCGTGGGGACACCCGTGAGAGCCTCCGCCTCGGCGGCGTTGAAGCTGATCCGCTCCGCGAAGGGGTGGGTGGCGTCGACCACGTGCGTGACCCCGAAGCCGACGATCCAGCCCGCGAGTCCGGTGATGCCTCCGAAGCCGCCGATGCGGGTGCCGCCCGGCGGGAGGAGGGGCACGGCGACCCGGCCCGCGAGCGAGGTCGTCACCTGGTACGAGGGGTGGTGCTCCAGTGCCTCCGCGAGGCGGCGGGCCTCCGTGGTGCCGCCGAGGATCAGGACGTGCCGGTCCGGCTCGCGGCCGGGCTCAGCAGACATGCCGGTCGCGCTCGGGGGAGTACAGGTGGCTGTCCCGGAACTGCTCCGCCCCCAGGGTGCGGCCCACCAGGATGACGGCGGTGCGGACCAGGCCCGCCTCCTTCACCCGGGCGGCGATGTCGGCCAGGGTCCCGCGCAGGATCAGCTCGTCGGGGCGGCTGGCCATCGCCACCACCGCCGCCGGGCATTCGGCCCCGTAGTGCGGCAGCAGCTCGTCGACCACCCGGTCCACGTAGCGGGTGGCCAGGTGCAGGACCAGCAGCGCGCCGCTGCGGCCCAGGGTGGCCAGGTCCTCGCCGGGCGGCATCGGGGTGGCCTGCTGGGCGATGCGGGTCAGGATCACCGTCTGGCCGACGGTGGGCACCGTCAGCTCCCGCTTGAGGGCGGCGGCCGCCGCGGCGAAGGCCGGTACGCCCGGGACGACCTCGTAGGGGATGCCGGCCGCGTCGAGCCGGCGCATCTGCTCCGCGACGGCGCTGAAGACGGAGGGGTCGCCGGAGTGCAGCCGCGCCACGTCCTGGCCCGCGGCGTGGGCCCGTACGCACTCGGCGATGATCTCGTCGAGGTTCAGCTGCGAGGTGTCGACCAGCCGGGCGTCCGCCGGGCACTCGGCGAGCAGCTCGCGCGGTACGAGGCTGCCCGCGTAGAGGCAGACCGGGGCGGCGGCCAGGGTCCGGGCACCGCGCACCGTGATCAGGTCGGCGGCGCCGGGGCCCGCACCGATGAAGTACACGGTCATGTTCGATCCTTCTCCTTGGATGCGGTGGCCGGCTCGGCAGGCTTCGTCACCGACCACTGGGTGACCGGCATCGCCTGCCGCCAGCCCGTGAAACCGCCGACCGGCACGGCGTGCGCGACCGCGAGTTTCACCAGTTCGCCGCCGTGGCGGCGGTAGCGGTCGGTGAGGACCGCCTCCGATTCGAGGGTGACGGTGTTGACGACGAGGCGGCCGCCGGGGGCCAGCGCCGCCCAGGTCGCGTCGAGCAGGCCCGGCGCGGTCAGCCCGCCGCCGATGAACACCGCGTCGGGGGCCGGGAGTCCGTCGAGGGCCTCCGGCGCGGCGCCGACGACCACGCGCAGGCCCGGTACGCCGAGGGCCGCCGCGTTACGGGCGATCCGCGCGGCCCGTTCCGGTACGCGCTCCACCGCCACCGCTCGGCACGAGGGGTGCGTGCGCATCCACTCGATGCCGATGGAGCCGGAGCCGCCGCCGATGTCCCACAGCAGCTCGCCGGGGGCCGGGGCCAGCGCGCACAGGGTCGCGGCCCGGACGTGGCGCTTGGTGAGCTGCCCGTCGTGTTCGTAGGCGGCGTCCGGGAGGCCGGGGGTCGCGCCGAGGCGCGGTGCGGCGTGGGCCGGGTCGCGGCGGCAGTCGAGGGCCACCACGTTCAGGGGGTCGCCGGGCGCGCGGTCCCAGCTGTCGGCGCGGCCCTCGTACGCGTCCTCGCGCTCGGATCCGAGCTGCTCCAGCACCCGCATCCGGCTCGGGCCGAAGCCCCGCTCTCGGAGCAGAGCAGCGATCTCGTTCGGGGACGCCGCTCCGGCGCTGAGCACCAGCACCCGGCGCCCGTCGTGGAGCGCGGCCGCGAGCCGGGCCACCGGGCGGCCGACCACGGTGATCACCTCCGTGTCCTCCACCGGCCAGCCCAGGCGGGCGCAGGCGTACGACACGGACGACGGGTGCGGGTGGACCCGCAGGGACCGCGGCCCGAGCTCCTCGGCGAGGGCGCGGCCGATCCCGTAGAACATCGGATCGCCGCTGGCCAGCACCGCGATCCGGCGCCCCGCGTGCTCGGCCATCAGCTTCGGCACGGCCGGCCGCAGCGGGCTCGGCCAGGCCACCCGTTCACCGGCGCACTCCCCGGCCGGCAGCAGGTCCAGCTGGCGCGGCCCGCCGATCAGCACCTGGGCCGAGGACAGCGCGGACCGCGCGGCGGCGGTGAGTCCGGCCCAGCCGTCGGCGCCGAGGCCGACGACCGTCACGGTTCTGGGGGGCGGTGCGGAGCTCACTGCGCAGTACCTCGGGACGGGGAGGGGAAAGACGGCGGACCCGCAGCCTACTGGCCTGCGGATCCGAGGCCCGCGCCCACCCTCGCAACGCCCTCGTGACACCTCGGCGGCACCTCGGTCTACCCTCGGTAACCCACTGCCACGCGAGGGAGCCGCCATGCCCGGCTGGAACGCCAGCGAGATCCCCGACCAGAGCGGCCGGACCGCCGTCGTCACCGGGGCCAACAGCGGGATCGGCTACGTCACCGCCCGCGAGCTCGCGCGGCGCGGCGCCTCGGTCGTGCTGGCCTGCCGCAGCGCGGCGCGCGGGCGGGCCGCGGTGGTCCGGCTGCACGCCGAAGTGCCGGGAGCCGAGGTGGAGTTCATACCGCTGGACCTCGCCGACCTGGCCTCCGTGCGGGAGTTCGCCACCAGCTACGGGCAGCGGCGCACCTCGCTGGACCTGCTGGTCAACAACGCGGGTGTGATGGCGCTGCCGTACGGGCGGACCGCCGACGGGTTCGAGACGCAGTTCGGGGTCAACCACCTCGGGCACTTCGCCCTCACCGGGCTGCTGCTGCCCAGGCTCCGGGCGGCCGCCCCCGGGGCCCGGATCGTCAACGTCTCCAGCGGCTTCCACGCACTGGGGAGGATCGACGTCGAGGGCGGCGGCCTGGATGCGCTCTCCGGCGAGCACGGCTACCGCCGCTGGATCGCCTACGGCCGCTCCAAGACCGCCAACCTGCTGTTCACGCACGAGCTGGCCCGCCGCTTCACCGCCGCCGGCTCCACGGTCACCGCCGCCGCGGCCCACCCCGGCTACGCCTCCAGCAACCTGCACTCCGGAGCGTCGAAGCTGGAGGGCCCGACCCTCAACTCGCGCGTGGCGGCCTTCGGCAACGCGGTCGTCGCCCAGCCCACCTCCGCGGGCGCGCTGCCCACCCTCTACGCGGCCACCGCGCCCGGGGTCGGGCAGGACGCGTTCATCGGCCCCTGGTTCGGCTGGCGCGGCGCGCCGGCGCCGTCCTGGCGGGCGAAGTGGACCCTCGACGACACGTCCGGCGAACTGCTCTGGGCGGCCTCCGAGAAGCTCACCGGAGTCTCGTACGCGTCCCTGCCGCGCTGATCCGGGCGGGGCTGACGTGCCACCCGCGGGTCACCTCACGCCGCGGGCGGCGGCCCGCCCCGGGAGAGCCGTGCGCCGAGCCGCTCCGCCCCGGCACGCGCCGTCCGCACCGCTCCTCGCGCCCGCCGCCGCCCCCGCGCTGCTCCTCGGCCCGGCGGCCACGCCGGTGCCCCGACCTCCGCGCGCCCGGCGGCCCGCGCCGGACCCGTACGTCCACCAGCGGGTCGGCTCGGGCGCGACGAACGGGCCCGGCCCGTTCGAGGCCGGCGTGCACCTCGGGGACCACGGCACCTCCTGCGCCGACGACCTGGTCGCCCGCGCCGCCGTCGCCGGGGACCCGCACACGGACCGCGCGGGAACCCGTACCAGCGGCTTCCGCGGGGACGACGGCGGACGCATGCAGGTCACCTGGACCGTCCTCGGCCCCTGACGGGTCTCCCCGGCATGCTCCCGGGCGGGCGCCCCCGGTATGAGTCCGTCCGCCCCCGGGTCGCTTCCGTCCGCCCCGGGCCGGGCCTGACCCGGGCGCCCCCGCCCTGGAGACTCGGCGGCATGAGCGACGACGATACGGACAACCACCCAGAAGCCCACGACCACGCGGTGGTCCTGGGGGCGGGCGTGGCCGGCCTGCTGGCGGCGCGGGTGTTCGCGGAGCGGTTCGGGCGCGTGACCCTGGTCGAGCGGGACGAACTACCGCAGGACGCACCGGCGTTCAGGCCCGGGCTGCCGTAGTCCCGGCACGCGCACGTGCTGTGGTCGCGGGGCGTGGAGCTGCTCGAGGACCTGCTGCCCGGGGTCACGGAGCGGCTGCCGGCGGGCGGGGCGTTCCTGCTGGACAGCCCCGGGGACTTCCTCTGGCTGAGCCCGGCCGACTGGTTCCACCGGGTGCCGGGGGTGAAGGTGCTGCTGGCGAGCCGCGAGCTGCTCGACTGGACGGTGCGCCGGGAGGTGCTGCGGGACGAGCGGATCCGGCTCCGGTCCGGCAGCCCGGCCACGGGGCTCGTCGGCGGGCCGGACGGCCGTTCGGTGACCGGCGTGGAATTCAGCGAGGGTGACCCGCTGGCCGCGCGGTTCGTGGTCGACGCCACCGGACGCACCTCCAAGGCCCCGGCCCGGCTCGCGGCCCCGCAGGTGACCCGGTACGACTCCCGTCTCGGCTACTCCAGCCGGTACTTCGAGGTTCCGGCGGATCCCGCGCGGCGCTGGCACGAGGACCTGCGGTACGCGGAGACGGAAGGCCCGCCGGCGGACCGGGCCACCCGGATCCTGCAGCGCTCCATGTCCCGCGTGATGGTGGGCGCCAACACCGATCCGGCCGTCTCCAGCCGCTTTTTCGGCGTGCTGTCGCTGTCCACCTCGCCGAACGCCCTGCTCAGCCCGGGCACGGTGCTCCGCGTCCTGTCCAAGTGGCGCCTGCCGGCCACACCGACGGCCACGGCCTACCGACCCCACCGCGACCCGCCCCAGGTCCGGACCCCACAGGTCCAGGACCCCCGGGCCGGAGCGCGACGCGCACGCTCCGGGGCGACCGGAGGGTCAGGCCGGGTCGGGGCGCAGGGAGCGCCAGATGTGGTCCGGGAGGTAGCGGGCGGCTTCGGTGAGGTCGATCTCGTAGGTGCTGGACAGCCAGCGGCGGGCGGCCTCGGCGAGGGGGCCCATGACCAGGACCTCGATCACGGGGGCCGGCAGGGGGGCGATCTCGCCGCGCTCCATGCGCACCCCCAGCCACTGCATGATGGCCGCGAACTTCTCCGCCTTGGCCGCGCCGATCTCCTCGGCGTGGGCCACCAGGTAGCCGGAGTAGGCGGAGGCGTGCAGGAACAGCGCCACGTCCCGGTGCTCCTGGGTGAAGGCCAGGTGCGCCGCCACCCAGGAGCGCACCCCCGTGCGGGCGGTGCGGCACCGGGTGAGGGCGGCGACCATGTCGTCGCACAGCATGTCCATGCACCGGATGTAGAGCGCGGCGGCCAGGCCGTCGAAGCTGCCGAAGTGGTGGTAGAGGCTGCCGAGGCTGACCCCGCTGGCCGAGACGACCGCGTTCACCGTGAAGCCCTGCTGCCCGGACTCGGCGAACACCCGCAGCGCGGTGGTCAGGAGGAGGTCGACGGTGGCTTCGCCGCGTTGTTGCTTGGGAGACATGCTGCGGTCCCGTCGGTGTGCGTGGTGATGCTGTCCGGAATCTGCGCCACCGAGCGTAGCAAGATCGCGGAACTGGAAGACCTTTCTAGAAAGATCCTTCGTGATTCCTCGCGGCGACGGGGGTCGACGGGGGTCAGGGCGCGGTGGAGCGCTCGTACAGGATCTTGGTGTCGTCGCCGAAGTAGATGCTGTACGAGGTCCTGTCGTCGCCGCCCCCGTCGCGGCCGCCGATCACCCCGATCAGCGTGCGGCCGTCGGTCAGCACCGGGCCGCCGCTGGTTCCGTTCGGCACGTCCGCGCAGTCCAGTCGCAGCTGCGTCGGTCCGGCGGCGACGGCGGTGTTGCGGCACTCCAGCGGCTGCTCGGAGTGGTTCGGGTAGCCCACGAGTCGTGCGGGCGCGGGCAGTTGGGGCCGGAAGGCGATGGTCTCGGCGCCGGTGACGTCCTCCAGCCGCTGACCGGGGTAGCCGGGCCGGCGCAGCCGGAGGAAGGCGATGTCGTGGTCGGGGTCCTGGTCCCCGGTCCAGCGCGGGTCGACGTCGATCCGGGTGGGCACCCAGACGCCGTACGGGGCCACGCCGTCCCGGTAGCCGGGGGCGAAGGCGAGGTTGGTGCGGAACCCGCCGCCGTACGCGCAGTGGGCGGCGGTCGCGATGAGGTCGCCGCCGGGGGAGTGGACCACGACGGCCGAGCAGTGGTGGTCGGGGTCGCCGTCGGAGCCGGGGGAGAAGAGCGCGCCGATCGCGGGCTCGGCGGGGGCGGGCCGGGCCTCCAGCGGATCGGAGGGCTGCCAGCCGGCGGTCCGCCAGTTCACCGGGCCGGCGCCGTCGGTGAAGGCCTTGCCGTCCGTCGGCGGCTCCGCGGCCTCCCGGACGATCCCGTCCAGCACGGCGGCCGCCGTCTTGTCGGCACGCTCGGGGTCCTGCTGGTAGGTGCCCCGGGCGGGATCCCCGTCGGCGCGGTTGGCGGCGATGCCGCGCAGCTCCCAGGCGGTGTACCCGAGGCCCGCGAGGGCCAGGGTGCAGAGCAGGCCGACGAGGACGGAGCCCCGTACGCCCCGCCCCCGCTTCCGTCCCCGCTTCCGCCCGTGAACCCTGCTGACCATCTGGCACTCCCACCCCACCGATGCTTCTGACGCTCCGTTCGATGGGGGGACGGCGGCGCGGGTTCCGGGAACCGGACGTGTCCGTGCTCACAGTCGACCGGATTGTCGTGTGCGCATCATCCCCGGGTCTTCTGCCGGCCATGCAACCGCCCTGCGCTCAAGGACGGCTTCGCCGCCAACCTCGGTCGCGGCCCGGCCGGCCTCGACGCGCTGCTGACCGGCCAGCTCGGCGACGCCGTCCACGGCCCCGGCCGGCTCGCGGCCGGACACCCCGACCTCGACACCGCCGCCCACGACGTCGCCCCCGCCATCGACTCCACCCGCCCGACCGAGGCACAGGCCCGCGACCGTCTCGCACTCCTCGCCGGCCACCACGCCTCGATCGTCTCCGCCGGCTGGTACCCGCTGCCCCAGGTCCTGGCGACGGTGGTGCCCCGCGGCCGCCGAGCCGCGGCCGCCGAGCCGCGGCCGCCGAGCCGCGGCCGCCGAGCCGCAGGCGTTGCGAACTCCCCTTTCCGTGCCCCTTGTCACCCGCACGGCGCTATGGTGCGGGCGGGGCGACTGTACGAGGGGGCGGGGCGGCGATGCGTTTTCTGTTTGTCCACGGCACGGGGGTACGGCGCGAGCGGCACGACCGGCTCTTCGGCCTGGTCCGGGAGCGGCTCACGGCGAGATTCCCCGACGCGGCGGTCGAATCCTGCTACTGGGGCGACCGGTTCGGGGCGACCCTCGGCGCGGGCGGCCGGTCCGTGCCCGGCTTGCGGCGGCCGGGTCCGGACGCCGATCTCGACCCCGTGGACGCGGAGACGGCCGAGTGGGCGCTCCTGCTCGCCGACCCGCTGTGCGAGCTGCGCGTCCTGGCCGAGGCCGGTTGGGAGAGCCGGGACAACGGGCACAGCGGGGACAGCGGGGACGCCGAGGACGACGGCTTCGCCATGCCCGGCGTCCAGTCCGCCGGGGCCGGGGTGCTCGGGCTGCTGGCCGCGTTACCGCCCGCGCCGCCCCGGGCCGGGGACGAACTCGGCGCACTGCTGCACGGCACCGGGCTCGCCGCGGGCTTCGCCGCCGCCCTGGGATCCACCGCCCGCTCCGCCGAGGCCGCCCGGGCCGGGGAACGCGCCGCCGACGAGCCGCAGGCCCGGGAGCTGGCCACCGCCCTGGCCCGGGCCGTGACCGCCGCCGCGCTGGCCCGCGCGGGAGCCGAGGCCGACTGCACCGGCGCCGAACGCGACCGCCTCGTCGAGCTGCTCACCACCCGACTCGGCGGGGACGCCCGGGTACCCGGCGCCCGCGCCGCCGCCGTCCTCGGCCGACTCGCCCTGCGCGTCACCACCCAGCCCCTGCTCAACGCCTGGCGCGGCTCCCTCACCGTCGGCGCCACTCCCGTACTCGGCGACATCCTGCGCTACCAGGTCCGCGGCCACGACCTGCGCACCTTCCTGCACGCCCGGATCGCCGCCGACCCGGGGCCGACCGTACTCATCGGCCACAGCCTCGGCGGGATCGCCCTGGTGGACCTCCTCGCCCTCGCCGCCGCCCGCGGCGAGGCCGTGCCCGGGGCGGAACTGCTCGTCACCGTCGGCTCCCAGGCCCCCTTCCTCTACGAGCTCGGCGCGCTGAACGCGCTCGAACCGCGCGCGAAGCTCCCGTACGGCTTCCCGCGCTGGCTCAACGTCTACGACCGCCAGGACGTGCTCTCCTACCTCGCCGGGCCGGTCTTCCCCGGCGACCCGCGCGTCACCGACCACGAGGTCGCCAGCCGCCAGCCCTTCCCGGCCTGCCACAGCGCCTACTGGAAACAGGACTCCCTCTACGAGCGGATCGAACAGGCGGTGGCCGAAGCGGAGATCGGGTGATCCCCGCCGACTTCCTGCCCCCGGCCCTCGGGCCGCGGCGCACCTTCGCGCTCGTCGCCGGGGTCGAGCGCTACGACATCAGCCACCACTGGAACCTGCGCGGTCCGGCCCGCGACGCCCTGCGCTTCGCCCGCTGGCTGACCGGCCCCGCCGAGGTGCCGCCCGGCAACGTCCGGCTGCTGCTGTCCCCGCTCGACGCGCCGGACGCCCTCGACTGGCCGGACACCCCGGCCATGGCCGCCCTGCGGACGGCGCACCGCCCGGCGACCGAGGAGAACGTCAAAGCGGTGCTCCTCGACGAACTCCCGCAGTGCGACGGCGACCTGCTGTGGATCTTCTGGGCCGGACACGGCTACCTCGGGCCGCGCCAGGAGCTGATGCTGCCCTGCGCCGACGCCCGCCGCGGCCAGATCAGGCACCTCAACCTGGACTCGGCGCTGCGCTGGTGGCGGACCGACCTGGTCAAACCCCGCCGCTTCCCGCTCCAGGCCGCACTCGTGGACTCCTGCCGGGTCGACGCGCCCCGCGACGCCCGGTGGAACTTCGGCAACACCGACTACGGCGGCGGCAGTTCGGTGCCGGGCCGCCGGCAGTTCCGGCTCTACGCCTCCCGGGAGGGCGAGGCCGCGCAGAACGACGCCGAGCGCGGCGCCGGCCGGTTCACCGAGGCCCTGCTCGGCGAACTCGGGGAGCGCTCCGTGCGCGAGAGCGTCAGCGGGCTGCCCGGCGCCGCGCTCAGCATCCACCGCACCTTCCAGGAGCTGCGCGAACGCGGCGAGGGCTGGCAGCTGCCGCAGTTCCTCGTGGACCGGGACTGGGACGCCTGCTCCTTCCTCGACGACGACCTGCCCGGACCCCGGGTGCCCCGGACCGCCCGGCTCGACCAGCCGGCCTGGGACGGGCTCGGCGAACTCTTCGAGGGCCGCGAGCTGCCGCGCTGCGCCCACGAGGCCTACGCGTGGTCGTTCAAGGCGGCCGGCTGCACCACCCCGGTGCGCGGCGGCCTGCCGGGAGACAGCCTCCTGGAAGTGGTCCAGGACCTGGACGAGCGCCAGGGCGGGCGCGACGGGATGCCGCTGGCCGTGCCCTTCGTACGGTTCCTCGCGGACCGGGCCGCCGCCGCGGGCGACGCCGACTGGGCGGCCCGGCTGCGGGACTGGGTGTACGCCACCCGCGAGCGCCTCGCGCTGCCCGCGGTGCCCCCGCCCCCGCCTCCATCGCGCCGGACGGTCGTGCACGTCCGGCTGGAGGCGCCGCCGGACGGCGGGCCCGGCCACCTGGCCCGGATGTGGCTGCACGGCGAACGGGCCGAACACATATGGGAGTCGGAGGGTGCGCCGGTCCGGCTGGACGCCGTACGGGAGGAGCTCGTACGCCAACTGGCGCTCATCGCAGGGGCGTCGGCGGACGGCGGGGAGAGCGGGCGGCGGACGTACGGAGCGGTGGACCGCATCGAGTTCCACGTGCCGTACGAGCTGCTGGACGCCGACTTCGACCAGTGGCCGGTGCCCCGCGGCCCGGCCGGCCGCCCCCGCGCCCTCGGCCTGCTCCACCAGGTGGTGGTGCGCTGTCCGCAGGAGCGGACGGACACCCGGGCCGAATGGCACACCTCCTGGCGCTGGCTGTGTGCCCGGGGCGGCCGGCACCGCGACGCCGTCCGGGTGGTGGAGGACCCGGGGGTCACGGATGCGCTCGGGATGGAGCTGGCCGAGGGACCGGCGCCCGCCTGCGTCCTGGCGCACACCACGGCCGCGCCGCACGCCGGACTGCTGGAAGCCGTACTCGAAGGCGGCGTCCCGGTGGCGGTGTGGCGGCGCGGGGGCGGCGCGCCGGCGCCCGCGCTCCTCGACCTGCTCGCGCCGGCCGGGCCGGACGGCCGGCCCGACCCCGGCGCGCTCGACGTACTGGCCCTGCCCGCGCGCGTGCGGGAGGTGCGCCGGGCGGCCGCGAGCGCCCCGGACGCTCCTGCGGGTGCCGTGCACGCCGCCCGCCAACCCCCCTCAGGGGGAGACCAGTTGGTGCTCCTGTGGGACGATCCCGACGACATGCCGGGCCTCCGGTCCCTGGCCTGAACCCCCCGACCACGGACAGACCGCGACACCGACGATGGAGGAAGAGGCAGTGGTGAAGGACTGGTGGCTGTACCACGGGAGCGGCGCGGGCGGGGACCGGCGCACCCGCCTGGAGGCCGGATCCCCGCCGCCCTGGCGGGACTTCACCGGCACCCCCGACCCGGGGTACCTGCCCCCCGGGTGCGAGGGGCCGGCCTGGGAGCGCACCCGGCGGCGCGGTGCGGGCTACGTACCCGACGAGCCGGAGAAGGACGTCGTCAACACGGCCCTGTACCTGCGCCGGCCGCTGCTCATCACCGGGAAGCCGGGCGTCGGCAAGTCCACACTCGCCTACAGCATCGCCGCTGACCTGGGCCTGGGGCCCGTACTGCACTGGCCGATCACCAGCCGGACGGTGCTGCGGGACGGGCTGTACCTGTACGACGCCATCGGGCGCCTCCAGGAGGCCGGCCTGGAGCAGCTGCGCACGCCGGGCGCGCAGCCCGCGACCGCCGCCGGCGTACCGCCCCCACCGGACCCGGCCGCCGTCCCCGCCGCCCCTTCGATCTCCCGCTACCTGCGCCTCGGACCGCTCGGCACCGCGCTGCTGCCGCAGGACCGCCCGCGGGTCCTGCTCGTCGACGAGATCGACAAGAGCGACATCGACCTGCCCGGCGACCTGCTCACCGTCTTCGAGGACGGCGGCTTCCTCATCCCCGAACTCGCCCGCCTCGCCCAGGAGGACCCCGCCGTCGCCATCGGCACCGACGACGACCCCGACGCCGCCGTGCGGATCACCCAGGGCCTCGTCCAGTGCCGGTACTTCCCCGTCGTGGTCCTCACCAGCAACGGCGAACGCGACTTCCCGCCCGCCTTCCTGCGGCGCTGCGTCCGCCTCCACCTGGAGCCGCCCGGACCGGAGAAGCTCGCCCGCATCGTGCGCCGCCGGCTGGGCGTCGACATCGAGGACGGCGAGGAGTACCAGGAACTCGTCCAGAGCTTCCTCGACCGCGGCGAGGACGGGGACCTGGCCACCGACCAGCTCCTCAACGCCATCCAACTGCGCCTCGCCGGCGCCTGGTCCGCCCCCGGCGACCGCGACCGCTTCCTCGCCACCGTCATGCAGCACCTGACCGGGCCGACGGCGTGATCGAGAGGCTGCTCGCCGCCTTCGCCGAGGGCGCCGACGACGACGGCGGACCGCGCACCGGCGTGGGGGCGGAGGAGATTGCCGACATCCTGTGGCTGGCGGCCCGGGTGGACCCGGCCGGGGCCCGTCCGCCCGGTGCGTCCGCCGCCGACCCCGCGGGCGAGCAGCCGCCCGTCCCCGAGCCCCCCGCGCCGGAGCCCGGTCCGGCCGCCCCTCCCCCACTCGTGCCCGGCGGCCCTGGCGGGGGCGAGCCCGCCGTCCAGTTCTTCCCGGCCTCCCCGCGCGAGCCCGCCGGAAAGCCGCCCGACGTCCACGGAAGGCCGGCCGATGCCGCCGCGAGCCGCCGGGGCTCGCCCGTACGGCTGCCGCGTGCCGCCTCGCTCGACGATCCGCTCGCCCTGATGCGCTCCCTGCGCCCGGTCGGCCGGCGCTCCATCGGCGGCCCCGGGGAGGAACTGGACGAGCAGCTCACCGTCGAGCGCAGCATCGAGCGGATGGTGCCGACCCCGGTCCTGCGGCCCGCCGAGAGCCGCTGGCTGGACCTGGCGCTGGTCGTGGACACGCACCACTCGATGCTGCTGTGGTCGGACCTCGTGGACGAGCTCCGCCGCGTCCTGACCCGCAGCGGTGTCTTCCGCGACGTGCGCACCTGGCAGCTCACCGGTACCGGATCCGGCGCCACGCCGATGCTCACGCGCGGCCGCGGCGGCCCGCCCCGCAACCCGCTCGAACTGGCCGACCCCGCCGGCCGCCGGCTGATCCTCGTACTCTCCGACACCGTGGCGGGCGGCTGGCGGGAGGCCCCCGTCCAGGGCGTGCTCCGGCACTGGTGCGCGCACAACGCCGTGGCCGTCCTGAACGTCCTGCCCGAACGGCTCTGGACGCGCGGCGCCGTCCGGCCCGTCCCCTTCGCCGTCCGCGCGGACCGGCCGGCGGCCGCCACCCGCTCCTGGCAGCAGGTACCGGCCGCCCGGCGGGCCGCCGCTGCCGCCGCCGCGGCCGTCGTGCCGGTGGTCGGCGTCGCTTCGGGGAGCCTGGCCCGGCTGGTGCGCGTGGTCTCCGGGGACGGCCGGTGGCGGCGGCTGGCCTGCCTGCGCCTGGACGCGGAGCCGGGGACCACGAGCGCCCCGGAGGATCCCGCCCCCGCCGGCGGCCGCAGCGCGCTGGAGGTGGTGGAACGCTTCCGGGCGAGCGCCTCCCCGACCGCGCAGCAGCTCGCCGCCCACCTGGCCGCCGTACCGCTGACCCTGCCGGTGATGTCGCTCGTGCGGCGCTCCCTGCTGCGCGACTCGGAGCACGGCCACCTGGCGGAGGTCGCCCTCGGCGGGCTCTTCGCCCCATGGGGAGCCGAACAGGCCTCCGACGAGGTGGAGTTCGAGTTCCTGCCCGGCGTACGGGAAGCCCTGCTCGGCTCGCAGCTGCGCGGGGACGTGGCGGCCGTACGGGAACTGGTGCGCCGCCGCGTCTGGGAGTTCATGTCCCGCAACCGGGGCACCGGACCGGACTTCTCCGCGGTCCGGGTCGCCGCGGGGCGGGCCGGCCGCCGCCGGGTGGCCGACGGGGCCCTGCCCTTCGCGGCCGGGCCGCCGCAGGACCAGGGCCTGCGGGACCGGGTCGTACGCGTCCGCTACGACGCCCTGCCGGAGCCGCAGGAGGTCGGCACCCTCCTGACGCCCCGACTGGTGCTCACGGTCGGCGACGCCCCGCTCTCCCGGGGCGCGGTCGCCTGGGTGCGGGCCGGCGCCCGGGAGGTCCCCTGCCGCCCGGTGTGGTGGGACGACGCGCTGCCCCGGGTCTTCCTCCTGGAGGCCGACGAGGACCTGGTGGCTCCGGGCGCGTGGCCGGAGCTGATGCCCCCCGCCTGGACGGAGGACCCGGCCGCCGACCGGGTCCGTGCCGACGGCATCACCGATCAGGGGGACCCCGTCGCGCTGACGGCCGAGGTGGTCCCGTACGAGGGCGCCCGCAACGGCGAGCTGGTCCGGCTCTCGGCCGAGCCCGAGAGCTGGACGCACTACCGTGGCGGCCCGGTCTCCCACGCCGGAGAGCTGATCGGCATCGTCCACGGAGTCTGGCCGGACCGCATGGTGTTCCTGTCGGGCCGGGCCCTGCGCGAACAGCCGGGCTTCCGCGAGGCCGTGGAGGGGGCCGTGTGTTCCTGGCACGAGGCGTTGCTCCGGCTCGCGGCCGCCCTTCCGGTGTGCCTCGCCGTCCAGCCTGGTGACGACGGCGTGTACCTGCGCGGGAGCTCGCCGAACGCGGAGGTGTCGGACCTCCTGACGCGTCTCATGGGCGACACCCGCGTCACAGGGCGGGTGACCGGCGGCGAGGAGGGCGAGCCGGTGCTGGTCGTACTGGAGACGCCGGGCGCCCTGGGCAAGGCCGGCCGGCTGCTGTCGGAACTTCATGCGGCCGTGGCCGGGTTCGGTGACCGGCGGACGGACGGCACGCACCCCTCTGTGACCGTCTCCGTGGCGGCCGGAGAGATCGTCGCCGAGGGGAGCACCGCGGCGGGAGGGGCGATGGCCGATGCCGTCCGCCTCCTCCGGCACCCCGCGATCGCGGACCGGGCCCCGCGGCAGCCGGCGTTCGGGTCCCTGGTCCTGGCCCTGTCCCACCCCTTGTACGGGGAACTGCGCGGGCTGACGCCGCCCGATGCGCTGCGGTCACTCGACCGGTCGGAGGGCGGACCCCCGGGCTGGATGTGGACCGGGGACCCCGCCGAGCTCGGGCCGGCCCTCGCCGAGGCCGGTGAGCTGAGGAGCGAGGGCATCGGATGGCCGACCTGCGGTATCGGCGCCGTGGAGTCCGACCCGGCGGGGTGCCTCGGGATCCGGCTTCCCGGACACGACCGGTGCCTGGCCCATCTGGAGAGCGCGCAGCAGCGGGCCCACCTCGAAACGCTCGGTCCTGGGGCACCCCTCGACCTGCGGGGCACCACCTTCGAGCGCGGACTGCTGCAGGAGGTCCTGGAGGCGGTGCGCGATCCGGGCTCGCGGCGCGTGAGGCTGGGCCCGGCCGACTTCGACCACGCACGCTTCGTGGACGACTGGAACACGGTGGACGCCGAGTTCTCGGCCCGTGCCTCCTTCTCCCGGGCCGTGTTCGAGGGACGGGCCACGTTCGTACGAACCAGAGTCGGAGGGCGGGCCTCCTTCGCCGGCGCGATGTTCGACGGCGTCGCCGTGTTCGACCGGAGCCGCTTCGAGCGCGCGGCCACGTTCCGCCGTGCGGTCTTCGGCAGCTCGGCGGAGTTCACGGACACCGAGTTCCTCCACGGGGTCTCCTTCGGGCAGGCCGTGCTGGAGGCCGCGGCCGACCTGAACGGGATACGGGTGACCGGGACGGCGGACTTCTCGCGCGCCGTCTTCAGCGGTCCGGCCGGGCTGAGCGGGGCCGACTTCGTCGGCCCCGTCTCCTTCTCGTCCGCGACGTGGGAACGCGGACTGGTCTCCAGCGGCGCCGCGTTCCACGGACCGGTCGACTTCGGACACGCCGTCTTCCCGGGCCAGGCCCGCTTCGAAGGGGTCCGCTTCGAAGCGGACGCGGACGCCGCGCCCCCCTTGGGCGACCAACCGGAGCGCTGGGCCGTCCACCGGCGCGGGGACGGCACGTGGGACATCCGCCTGCTCGACCCCGGGGGCGACCCCGGCGACGGGTGACCCGGCTCCTCAGGGCCCGCTGTGCGAGGCCTCCAGTCGGCGCGGCGGGCGGACGTCCGCCGTGGTAAGGGTCGCCTCGATCTCGTCCAGGGCGCGCCGGGCCGTCGCGATGCGGTCCCGTACGTCCGCGTCGGCCGGCGGCGGCCCCGGCTGCTTCAGGTCGCGGTTGGCCGCGTCCTCGATCTCGCGTGCCTCGTCGAGGGAGTTGAGGACGACCCCGATGAGGACGTTCACCAGCACGAAGGAGGCGAGCAGCGCGTAGGAGGCGTAGTAGATGATGCTGAGCCGGGAGATCTGCAGCCCGGCCCGGACGGCGTCGGTCAGGCCGTCGAGGGTGGTGAGCAGGAACAGCGTGAGCATCGCGCGGCCCACCGAGCCGTAGTGTCCGGGGTCGGACTCGGCGAAGCAGACCCAGCCGACCATGGCGTACACGTACAGCACCAGCGCGCCGACGAACAGGAAGCTGGCGGTGCCCGGCAGGCTGCGGCCGACCGCGATCAGCAGGATGCGCAGGTGCGGCAGGAAGCGCGCGGTGCGCAGCACGCGGGCCAGCCGCAGCAGCCGCAGCAGGGTGGTGTTCTCGCGGACGAGCGGGACGAAGGCGGAGGCCACGACCGCGAGGTCGAAGAGATTCCACGGGTCGCGGAAGAATGCTTTCGGCCGGTCGGCGAACGCGCCCATGCGCAGCAGCATCTCCACGCTGAACAGGGCCAGGCAGCAGTTCTCCGCGCCCTGCAGTACGAGCCGGTGCTCCGCGGCGAGCCCGCTGTACGTCTCCACCCCCATCAGCGCGGCGTTGAAGAGGATCGCGCAGAAGACGACCATCCCGAAGGCGGGGGCCTCCGTGGCCACCCGGCACCGGGCCGCCAGTTTCATCCGACCACGTCCGGCCGGCTTCGGGTCAGTCATCGTGCTCCTCATACTCTCGTCTGCGCCGCGGGCGAACGGCGGCCCGCCTCTCTAACGCGCCACAGCCGATCGGGTTTCATCACTTTCCGCACGCCAACGCGCCGACTCGTGCGGGTTGCCCGCCGATCCGGTCCGGGAGACGCCGAACCGGGCGTGGAAGGCGCGTGGGGCGCCCGGAGCCGATGGCGGTGTGCGTGCTGCGAGCGGACTGCCGAGTACGGGCTACGTGAGCTCGCCGCGGATGAGGGCGATCACCTCGGCGACGTGCTCGTTGAGGTAGAAGTGGCCGCCGGGGAAGCGGCGGAGGGCGAAGGGGCCCACGGTGTGGTCGGCCCAGGCCGCGGCCTCCTCGGCGGTGACCTCGGGGTCGCTGTCCCCGGTGAGCACCGTGATCGGGGAGGTCAGGGCGGAGCCCGGGCGGTAGCGGTAGGTCTCGGCGGCCTTGTAGTCGCCGCGGATCGCCGGGAGCACCGACCGCAGCAGCTCATCATCGGCCAGGACCGCCGGATCCGTGCCGTTCATCCCCTTGATCCTGGCCAGCAGTTGCTCGTCCGGGGCGAGGTGGACCAGCTGGTTCTCGCGCGGGCGCGAGGGCGCCCGGCGCCCCGAGGCGAACAGCGCCACCGGCGCGGGATCACCGGCCGCCTCCATCCGCCGCGCCACCTCGAAGGCCAGGGACGCGCCCAGGCTGTGCCCGAACAGCGCCACCGGCCGGTCGCACCACGGCCGCAGTTCCGCGACGACCCGGTCCGCGAGCTCGTGCAGATCGTCGACGCACCGCTCGTGACGGCGGTCCTGGCGGCCCGGATACTGCACGGCGAGCACGTCGGCGTCCGGGGACAGGGCCCGCGACACCGGGAAGTAGTAACTGGCCGAGCCGCCCGCGTGCGGGAAGCAGAACAGCCGTACCGGGGCGTCCTCGGCGGGGTGGAACCGGCGCAGCCAGACGCTGGTCGCCGTCAGGGTCGAGGGGGTCGGGGTCGAAGGGGTCAGGGTCGTACGGGTCATCGTCGGTCGGTGTCCTTTCGGTGGGGGCCGGCGCGGATCACGGGGGCGGTCCAGGCGCCCGGCGGACGCCAGCCGCGCGCGGGACCCCAGTCGGCCCGGGCCGGGGGAGCGGCCTCCGCGCCGCCGCCGCCCGGCTGCCGGGCGGCGGAGAGCAGCGCGAGGAGGACGGCGGCCAGTTCGGTGCCGTCGGGTGCGCCGCGCACGATCTTCACGTCTGGTTCGGCCCGCTCGCTCATCGGGCGGCTTCCTCGGTCGTCGGGTCGGGTCGGGTCGGAGTGGCGCGGGGATCGGGGTCGGGGGCGGCGCCGGTCAGAACGGCGGGTTGCCGTGCTTGCGTTCGGGCAGCGGCACGTGCTTGGCCCGCAGCACTTCGAGCGCCTCCGCCAGCACCTGCCGGGTGACGGCCGGGTCGATGACATCGTCGACGAGGCCGCGCTCGGCGGCGTAGTAGGGATGCATGAGTTCCTGCCGGTACTGCTTGACGCGCTGTGCGCGCGCCGCCTCCGGGTCGTCCGAGGCGGCGATCTCCCGGCGGAAGACGACGTTGGCCGCGCCCTCGGCGCCCATGACGGCGATCTCGTTGGTGGGCCACGCGAACGACAGGTCCGCGCCGATCGAGCGGGAGTCCATGACGATGTAGGCACCGCCGTACGCCTTGCGCAGGATCACCTGCACCCGGGGCACCGTGGCCGCGCAGTACGCGTACAGCAGTTTCGCGCCGTGCCGGATGACACCGCCGTGCTCCTGGTCGCTGCCCGGCAGGAAGCCCGGCACGTCCACCAGCGTCACCAACGGGATGCTGAAGGCGTCGCAGGTCTGCACGAAGCGGGCCGCCTTCTCCGAGGCGTGGATGTCCAGCACGCCGGCGAGCGAGGCGGGCTGGTTGGCGACGACGCCCACCACGTGCCCGTCCAGCCGGGCCAGACCGCAGATGATGTTGGTCGCCCAGTGGGCGTGCACCTCGAAGAGATCGCCGTCGTCGATGATCTCCTCGATCACCGCGCGCACGTCGTACGCGCGCGCCGGGTCGGCCGGGACCAGCTCGGACAGCGCCTCGGTCCGGCGGTCGGCCGGGTCCCCGGCGGGCACGGCGGGCGGCATCTCACGGTTGTTGGAGGGCAGCAGCGACAGCAGGTGCCGTACCTCCTCCAGGCACTCCTCCTCGGTGTCGTAGAGGAAGGCGCTCGCGCCCGAGACCGAGGAGTGGACCTGCGCGCCGCCGAGATCGTTGTGGCTGATCCGCTCGCCGGTCACCGCCTGCACCACGTCGGGGCCGGTGATGTACATCTGCGCGATGTCGCGCACCATGAACACGTAGTCCGTCAGTGCGGGGGAGTACGCGGCCCCGCCGGCGCACGGCCCGAGCATCACGCTGATCTGCGGAATCACCCCGGACGCCGCCACGTTGCGGCGGAAGATGCCGCCGTACCCGGCGAGCGCGGTGACCCCCTCCTGGATCCGGGCCCCCGCGCCGTCGCTGAGCGACACCAGCGGGGCGCCCGCGGCCAGCGCGAGGTCCATCACCTTGTGGATCTTCTGCGCGTGGGCCTCGCCGAGCGAGCCGCCGAAGATCCGGAAGTCGTGCGCGTACACGAACACCCGGCGGCCCCCGACCTTGCCCCAGCCGGTCACCACACCGTCGGTGTGCGGCCTGCGGTCCTCCAGGCCGAAACCCGTGGCCCGGTGCCGGCGCAACTGCTCGATCTCACGGAAGGTGCCCGGATCGAAGAGGAGGTCCAGCCGCTCGCGCACGGTCAGCTTGCCGCGGGCGTGCTGCGCCTCGGAGGCGCTCGGGGACGGGCCCAGCTCGGCGGACTCCTTGATCGCTCCTAGTTCGGCCACTCGGACACCGACATCGGCAACTGTCATGCTCCACCCGTTTCCTCGGCCGTCGGGGCGCGCCGATGGCGGCCCTGGGCAGTGCCCGCCATTGAAGGCGGCCGGGGCGCGCGCGGAGAACACCGACCACCCCCCTGACCGGGATAGGGGTGCCTCCGCGGGCCCCCGCAGCCGGCGGACGCACGCGCCGGAGCCCCCGGAGCCGGCGGGCGCAAGCGCCCCTTAAGGAGGTACGCGCAGGATCCGGGGGAATCGAGGTCCGCCATTCCACGGGCCCGCTGACCCGAGGGGATGCCGCGGATGTCACCGTCACGCTTCGCCACCTTCACCGAACTCCTCCGGGTTCGGGCGGCTGAACTCGCCGACGAGGACGTGCACGTCTTCCTGCGCGACACGGCCGGAGGAGTGGAAGCCGACCACCTCACCTACGGCGAACTGGACCGCGAGGGGAGACGCATCGCGGCCTGCCTGCGGGAACACGGGGCGACCGGGCAGCCGGTGCTGCTGGTCTACTCCTCCACCGTCGAGTTCCTCAAGGCGTTCGCCGGCTGCCTCTACGCCGGCGCCATCGCGGTCCCCGTGCCCATGCCGGGCGAGGCCGGCCGTGACAAGCGGCTCAACCGCACCACCGCCGTGCTCAAGGACACCGCCGCGAAGGTGGTCCTCACCGAGACGGACGCCGCCCCCGAGGTCGCCCTCTGGCTCGCCCGCAACGCCGGCCCCGACGCGGTCTGCGTGGTCAGCGACGTGCCCGGCATCGGCGACGCCGACGCCTTCCAGCCCGTCAGCGCCCGCCCGGACGACCTGGTGTTCCTCCAGTACACCTCGGGCTCCGTCTCCGAACCGCGCGGCGTGACCGTCTCGCACCGCAACCTCCTGGCCAACCAGGCCGCCCTGCAGAAGGTGCTGCGGACCACCCGCGAGGACGTCTTCGGAAGCTGGCTTCCCTACTTCCACGACATGGGACTGGTCGCCCACCTCCTGCACCCGGTCTGGCTCGGCAGCCACAGCGTCCAGGTCACCCCGCTGTCCTTCGTCAAGCGCCCGCTGCGCTGGCTCCAGGCCATCGACGAGTACGGCGTCACCGTCGGCGGCGGCCCCAACTTCTCCTACGACCTGTGCGTACGCCGCGTGAAGGACGAGCAGATCGCCGCGCTGGACCTGTCCCGCTGGCGCCTGGCCCTCAACGGCGCCGAACCCGTACGCCCCGAGAGCCTCGACGAGTTCGCCGAGCGGTTCGCCCCGGCCGGATTCCGCCCCGAGGCCCTCTACCCCTGCTACGGACTGGCCGAGGCGACCCTGGTCGTCTCCGGCGGAGCCCCCGGCACCCCGCACGTCCGCCGGGACTTCGACAAGACCGCCCTGCAGCGCGACCAGGTGCTCCGCGCCGGGTCCGGACAGGACGTCAAGACCCTGATCGGCTGCGGCACCCCCGTCGACGTGGAGGTCCGCATCGTCGATCCGCTGACCCACCGCGAACTGCCGGCCGGCGCCGTCGGCGAGATCTGGCTGCGCGGCTACGGCGTGGCCCGCGGCTACTGGCGGCGGCCCACCGAGACCGCGCACACCTTCCTCGCCAGCCTCAACGGCGAGGAGAGCAACTTCCTGCGCACCGGCGACCTGGGCATGCTCGAAGAGGGCGAACTGTTCGTCACCGGGCGGCTCAAGGAAGTCGTCATCATCAACGGCCGCAACGTGTACCCGCAGGACATCGAATGGGCCGCCCGGACCGTCAGCCCCGCGCTGACCTTCGGCGCCGGCGCCGCGTTCTCCGTCGACGCCGGGGGCGAGCAGCTCGTCCTCGTCCAGGAGGTGCGCGGGGCGGGCAGCGCCGAACTGCGTGCCGTCGCGCAGCGGATTCAGGCCCTGATCGGCAAGGAGTTCGAGATCCCGGCCGGCAACGTGCTGCTCGTACGCCCCGGCACCGTACGCCGCACCAGCAGCGGCAAGGTCCAGCGCACGCTGATGCGCAAGCTCTTCCTCGACGGGGTGATGCGCGGCGAGTACGAGGTGCTGACCCCGGACGTGTTCGCGCTGGCCCGCGCCGAGGACGTGCTGTTCGGGGAAGACCTGCTGCGGCCGGAAGGAGCCGACGGAGGAAGACGGTGGTGACGTCGCTCCTCGGCGACCAGGCGGTGGCCCAGCAGCGCGAGAAGACCGTCCGGGCCCGGGTCGCCGAGCTGGAGGCGCTGTTCGGCGACCCCTCGGATCCGGCCAACCCGGTCGGCTACACCGCGCTGCTGGAGGCCGACCGGGCCGCGGTGCCCTTCGCCGCGGGCGAGGCGCTGCTCGACGGCTTCGGCATCACCGACGAGTACATACCGCGCGCCCTGGGCGGGCGGCTCGACGGGATGGACACCCTGGTCAGGATCATGCGCCCGGTCTTCCGCCGGGACGTGGGCCTGGCCATGGGCCACGGCATGACCACCTTCATGGCGGCCTCCGACGTATGGACCGCCGGGAGCTCCCGGCAGCGGCACTGGCTCGCCGGACTGCTGCGCGACGGCGGCAAGGCGGCCATCGCACAGCACGAGACCGCCCACAGCAACGACTACGTACGCAGTCAGGTCACCGCCCGCCGCAGCGGCGACGGCTACCTGATCAGCGGCGGAAAGCCGATGGTCAACGACCTGGAACGGGCCGGGGCGCTGGTGCTGTTCTGCCGTACCGACCCCGCCCCCGGCAGCCGCAGCCACTCGGTGCTCCTGCTGGAACCCGGGCAGCTGACGGACGCACGGGCGGCCGTGACGGCCCGCCGGACCCCGGTCGGGCTGCGCGGCTGCCGGTTCGCCGGGGTCGAGTTCGACGACTGTCCCGTGCCCCGGTCCGCCCTGCTGGGCCCGGAGGGCAGCGGGATCACGACCGCCCTGCGCTCGTTCCAGATCAGCCGGACCGTGATCGCCGCGACGGCCGTCGCGGCCCTCGACACCAGCCTGCGCACCGCTGTCCGCTTCGACCGGGAGCGCTCCGGCGGCTGGCAGGCCGGCGGCCGCGGCGACGGCGGCCGCACGGGCGCGGCGCTCACCAACGCCTTCGTCAACCTGCTGCTGTACGACGCCCTCGCCGTCGTCGCCACCCGGGCCCTGCACCTGCTGCCCGCCGAGACGAGCGTCTACTCGGCGGCCCTCAAGTACCTGCTGCCCCGCGTCCTCACCGAGACCATGTACGACCTGTCCATCGTGCTGGGCTCCGGCTTCTACACCCGCGAGGGCACGCTCGGCATCTTCCAGAAGCACGTCAGGGACGTACCGGTGCTCAGCCTCGGCCACGCCGGGACCGTCGCCTGCCAGGCCACCGTCATCCCGCAGATGCCGCGGCTGGCGCGGGCCTCCTGGTTCGTCGAGGACGAGGCGCCCGCCGGGCTGTTCCGGCTGCAGGGCGACCTGCCGCCGCTGCGGACCGACCGGCTCAGCCTCGCGTGCGGCCGGGACTCGCTCAGCGCGACCATGCTCGCCGTCAGCGCGGGCATCGACGGCACCGGCCCCGTCGAGAGCGCCCTGCGCACGCTCGCCGGGCAGCTCGTCGAGGAGTTCCGCGACGTACGGGCCCGGGTGCTCCGGCTGGAGGCGGCCGGTGCGGCGGCCACCGCTCAGCCCGCGAAGTTCGCCCTCATGGACCGGTACGCGCTGCTGCTGGCCGCGGCCGCCGTACTGGGCCTGTGGGACCAGGGCCGCTACGGCCCCGACCCCTTCCTCGCCGACCCGTCCTGGGCCGCCGCCGCACTGCACCGCATCGCCCGGCGGCTGGGCGCGCGCGTCGCCGACCTGCCGCCGGAGTGCGAGACCCGGATCCGGCACGAGGTCCAGCTCCGCTTCAGCACCCAGATCAGCTACGACCTCTACTCCACGCCCATCCCGGGCTGACCGGTTCCCCGGCCGCCGGCGGATGCGCCGTACGCACTGAAGGAGTCCCACGATGACCGTTCCCACCGCTCGGCCCGCCGCGGCCATCGACGGCGTCCTGCCGCACGAGTGGCTGTACGCCCGGCTCTCGCTCTACCTGCGGCGCGCACCCGAGACCATCGACCCGAGCGTGCCGCTCGCCGAGTACGGCATGGACTCGGTGGCGGCCCTGAGCCTGTGCGGCGACCTGGAGGACGAGTTCGGCCTGGAGGTGGAGCCCACCCTGCTCTGGGACCACCCGACCGTGACCAGCCTGGTCGGCTACCTGTCGACGGTGCTCCCGGCCGCCTCGCCGGACGCGCAGGGCCGGCACTGATGGGGGACATCGCCGTCGTCGGGATCGACTGCGCGTTCCCCGGGGCGGCGGGCGTGCAGGCGTACTGGGACCTGCTGATGCGCGGCGGGGACGGGATCGGCCCCGTCCCCGCGCAGCGCTGGGAAGCCCAGGACTTCCCCGCCGTCAGCGGCCGCGGCGGTTTCATCGACGACGCCGATGTCTTCGACGGCGACTTCTTCTCCGTCACCCCGCGCGAGGCCGCCGCCATGGACCCGCACCACCGGCTGCTGCTGCCCTGCGCCTGGCGGGCCCTGGAGGACTCGGGCCGGGCCCCCGGCGATCTCGCGGGCACCGAGACCGGGGTGTTCATCGGCGTGATGGGCGGCGAATGGGGCCGCCTCACCATGAGCGACCTCGCCCGCGTCACCCCGCTGCTCGGCGCCGGCAGCAGCGCCGGCATGGCGGCCAACCGGATCTCCTACCACTTCAACCTCACCGGACCGAGCCTGGCCGTCGACACGGCCTGCTCGTCCTCGCTCGTCGCCGTCCACCTCGCCGCGGGCTCCCTGCTGTCCGGGGAGTGCGACACCGCCCTGGCCGGCGGGGTCAACATCGTGCTCTCGCCCTCCCTGGGCATGGTCTACGGCCAGCTCGGCCTGGCCGCCTCCGACGGACGCTGCAAGCCCTTCAGCGCCGACGCCGACGGGATCGGGCGCAGCGACGGCGTGGGCCTCGTGGTGCTGCGCCGGCTCGACGACGCGCTCGCCGACGGGCAGCGGATCTACGCCGTCCTGCGCGGCAGCGCCGTCAACCAGGACGGCCGCAGCAACGGGGTGATCGCCCCCAACCGCTGGTCCCAGCAGCGGGTGCTGAACTCCGCGTACCGGCGCGCCGGGGTCACCCCCGACCGGGTCGCCTTCGTGGAGGCGCACGGCACCGGGACCGTACTCGGCGACGCCATCGAGTGCGCGGCGCTCGGCGCGGTGCACGGGATCCCGCGCGAGACCCCCTGCGCGATCGGCTCCGTCAAGGGCAACCTGGGCCACACCGAGGGCGCGGCGGGCATCGCCGGCCTCATCAAGACCGTCCTGGCCCTGCACCACCGGATCGTCCCCGCCAGCCTCTTCGCCGACCGCGAGAACCCGCAGCTGCGGCTCGGCGAACGCGGCATGCGGCTGCTGAAGTCCCCGATGCGGCTGCCCCGCGGGGAGAGCCTCGCCGGGGTCAGCAGCTTCGGCATGGGCGGTACCAACGCCCACGCCGTCCTGGGCTCGGCGCCCCGGATCCCGGTCGCCGCGGGAGCCCGTACGGGTGCGGCCCGCGACGCCGTCGGCGTCTTCACCGTCAGCGGCGACACCCCCGAGGCGCTGCGCCGCAACCTCGCCGCCCAGGCCGACGCGGTGGCCGGGCGGCCGCGCGGCGGGGCGGCGGCCCTGTGCTGGAGCAGCAACCGGATCAAGACGGGCCTGCCGTACCGGTTCGCGGCTCCCGTGCGCGACACCGACGAGCTCGTGGCCGAACTGCGCCACGCGGCGGCCCCCCAGGACGCGGCCGGGAGCGGCGGGCGTCCGTGGGGCAGGCCGGTCGTGGCCTTCCTCTTCACCGGCCAGGGCAGCGAGTACCCCGGCATGACGGCCGGGCTCCACCGCGACTCCCCGGCCTACCGGCGCCATCTCGCCGAGGCCGACGGGGCACTCGCCGCACACCTCGGCACGTCGGTGCGCGAGCTGATCCTCAGCGGCGACGAACGGGTCCACCGGCCCGAGTTCGCCCAGCCGGCGCTGTTCGCCGTCGGCTACGCACTGGCCCGCACGCTCACCTCGCTCGGGATCACCCCGGCGGCCGTCCTCGGCCACAGCCTGGGCGAGTACGCCGCCGCCGTGACCGCCGGGGCCCTGTCCCTCGGCGAAGCCGCCCGCCTGGTGGTCCGGCGCGGCGCGCTGATGGGCGAACTGCCCGCCGGCGGCGGCATGATCGCCGCGGCCGCCGCCCCCGAGGAGCTCGCCGAGCTCCTGGCGGGGGAGCCGGGCACGGTCGTGGCGGCGCTCAACGGCCCCGCGGACACGGTGGTGTCCGGACCGCTGCAGGCGCTGGAACGGATCGGGCGGGAGCTCGCGGGCCGCGGCGTGCGGGTCAGGCAGCTGCCCGTCTCCCACGCCTTCCACTCGCCCCTGATGGCCCCGGCCGCCGCGGGCCTGCGCACCGAGTCCGTGCGCTGCGAGCCGCCCGCGGTACCGGTGGCCTCGACCCGGCACGGCCGGATGCTGCGCCACGACCTCATGGACGCCGGCTACTGGGCCGGCCAGATCGAGGAGCCCGTGCTCATGGACACCGCGCTCGGCGCGCTCGCCGCCGACGTCGCCCCCACCCACCTGATCGAGATCGGCCCGCGCGGCACCCTCCTGCAGATCGCCGCCAGGGGCGGGCGCGCGGCGGCCGCGGAGTTCCTGCATCCCGCCCCGGGCGCCGAGGCCACGGGGAGGGAGCTCGCGGCGACCGTCGCCGCCCTGTACCGCGGCGGGCTGGACCCGCTCTGGGAGGAGCTGTACGAACCGGGGCACCGGGTCGTCGAAGCGCTGGGCCCGTACGTCTTCTCGTCGGCGCAGCGCCACTGGGACCGGCAGGCGTTCGTGCACACCGCCCAGCCCCCCACGGCCCGGCCCGACCCCGCCCGGCCCGTCGCGCCGGTCGCCGCGCCTTTCGAGGCCGGCGCCGAGCCCGGGGCCCGTGCCGGGGCCCACGCCGACGATCCCGTGCTGCTCGCGGTCGTCCAGGCCGTCACCGAGGTCGGCGGCTACCCCCCGGAACGCGTCGTGCGCGAGGCCCGCCTCTACGAGGACCTCGGCTTCGACTCGGTGATGATCATGCAGCTCAAGAACCAGGTGGAGGCCAGGCTGCCACGGGTCGGCGAGGTCTCCGTGCAGGAGATGCTGCCCGCCCTGCGCTCGGTCGGCTCGCTGGCCGCCTTCCTCGACGACATGCTCCTGGCGAGGTCGGCATGACGCGGGCGACGGCCAGGACGGACGCGACGGATCCGGCGGACCGCGCCACGGTCTACCTCGCGGGGACCGGTACGGCGCTGCCCGGCGCCCCGGTGGACAACACCGCGCTCGGCGCACTGCTGGGCGTGAGCGAGGAGTGGATCGACATCTTCGTCGGCACCAGGACCCGGCACTTCGGCTGGGACCCGGTCACCGGAGAGGTCCGCGGCTCGCTCGCCGACCTGTGCGCCGAGGCCGGCGCCCAGGCCGTGAGCGCCGCGGGACTCGGCCCCGCCGACATCGAGTTCGTGGTGCTCGCGACCGCGACCCCGGACCTGCTCCTGCCGACCACCGCCGGCGAGGTCGCCGACCGGCTGGGCCTCGACCACCTGCCGGTCTACCAGATCCAGGCGGGCTGCTCCGGCGCCGTCCAGGCCCTCGACCTGGGCCGCACCCTGATCCTCGGCGGCCGCCGGGCCGGTCTGGTCCTGGGCGGGGACGTCACGCACCGGTTCCTGTCGCCGCGGCGGGACGCCGCCCGGATGCCCACCGAGGAACTGGTCAACTACGTCCTCTTCGGGGACGGGGCCGGCGCCGCGGTCCTCACGGACGAGCCCGAGGGCGAGCGGGTCGCCGTACGGGCGGTGCTGAACTCCTGGACCGGGCGGGGCCGTCCGCCCGGCCAGCTCCTGGACTGGTACGGAACCACCGACCGCGACTCGGAGCGGCGGATGCTGGCCGAGGACTACAAGGCGATCGAGGAGCACGTGCCGAAGATCTCCGTGGAGATCCTCTGGGAGCTGCTCGGGGGGCTCGGGTGGGGCCTCGACGACGTCGGCTTCCTGCTGCCGCCCCAGCTGTCCGAGCGGATGACCGCGCGCATCGTCGAGCGGCTGCCGGCCGGCCCCGCGCAGGAGGTCTCCTGCGTGTCCGAGACCGGCAACACGGGCAATGCCCTGCCCTTCCTGCAACTCGAGCGGCTGCTCCCGCAGTTCGCCGTCGGGGACCGGGCGCTGGCCCTGTGCGTGGAGTCCAGCAGGTGGATCAGGGCCGGTTTCGCCCTGGAGAAGGTGTGAGGCGTCGATGACGACGGGACTGGACCGGCTGCGCGAACTGCGCGCGCAGGGTCTGCTGGAGAAGGCGTACGACCAGGTGCCCGGGCTGCTCGCGCAGGAGGGCGGGCCGGGCGGCCCCGGGTCCGGGTCCGGGGCCGGGACGACCGGAGGGGCGGTGTCCGCGGCCGCGGCCGGCCGGCTGCTCGGCGGACTCGACGCCGACGCCGTGCTGGCCCACCACCCGCGGACCCCCGTCGTGACGGTGGCGGTCACCGGCCAGTCCACCGTCGGCCACGTCGTCGACCCGCTCCGGGGCGAACTGGCCCGTCACGGCCTGCTGCTGAAGCCGGTGCTCGGCGAACACGGCACGTACCTGCGCGATCTGACCGACCCCGGCGGCGAGCTGTGGACGGCCCGGCCGGACCTCACCCTGTGCCTGCTGGACGCCGAGACCGTCTTCGCGCAGGTTCCCGCGGTGTGGCGGCCCGAGGACGTGGAACGCGCGGCCGAGGAGGTCCTGAGCCGGTGCGACGCGCTGGCCGGGTCGGCCCCGGGGACCCTGGTGCTCAACACCCTTCCCCTGCCGCGCGCCTACAGCCACCAGCTGATCGACCACCGCTCCCGGGCCCTCCTGGGCGCCGTGTGGAGGGAGTTCAACGCCCGCCTGCTGAGGCTCGCGGCCGCATCCGCCGCCCGGCTCGTGGTGATCGACCTGGAACCGCTGGTCGGCGAGGGCGGGCCGGTCACCGACCCGCGCCTCGCCCGTCACGCCAAGGTCCAGCTCGGCGCGGAACTCCTGGCCGCCTACGCACGCGAGGTCGGCCACCTGGCCCGCGCGCTGGCCGGCCGGGTCCGCAAGTGCCTGGTGCTCGACCTCGACGACACCCTGTGGGACGGGGTGCTCGGCGAGGACGGGCCCGAGGGCATCGCGGCGGCCGGCACCCTGCGGGGGGAGGCCTTCGGAGCCTTCCAGAAGTGCGTCAAACAGCTCGGCTCCCAAGGCGTGCTCCTCGCGGTCAGCAGCAAGAACGACGAGGGCCCGGTCCTCGGGGCGCTGAGCACCCACCCCGATCTGGTGCTGCGCGAGCCCGACTTCGTACGGATCAACGCCAACTGGGAGCCCAAGGACGCCAATCTGGCCGACATCGCGCGAGCGCTGGACCTCGCCGCCGACGCCCTCGTCTTCGCCGACGACTCACCGGCCGAGCGCGCACTGGTGCGGCACGGGGCGCCCGAGGTGGCCGTGGTGGCGCTCGACGAGGAACCCGCGCTGCACGTGACCCGGCTGCTGGCCGACGGCTGGTTCGACACCCTGCGGCTGACCGACGAGGACCGGGCCAGGACCGGCGAGTACCACCGCCAGCGCGAGCGCCGGACGCTTCGGGCGGGTTCGGGCTCGCACGAGGAGTTCTTGCGGGCACTGGAGGTCCGGGTCGGGCTCGGCCCGCCCCGCCCCCACGAGTACGCCCGGATGTCCCAGCTGACCCTGCGCACCCACCAGTTCAACCTGGCCGGCGGGGGCCACACGGAGTCCGAACTGGCCGCTCTGGCCGCCGACCCGGCGCGGCTGCTGCTCGCCGCCCGCAGCGCGGACCGGTTCGGCGACAACGGCCTGGTCGGAGCGGTGCTCGGAACCGTGACGGAGGGGGTCCTGCTGCTGGACAACATGTGGCTCAGCTGCCGGGTGCTCGCCCGCGGCGTCGAACACGCCTGCCTCGCGGTGCTGTTGGAGCAGGCCCGCGCGCTCGGACTGTCCGGGGTGACCGCCCGGTACGTCCCCACCCCGCGCAACCACCGCGCCCGCGACTTCTACCCGTCCTGCGGCTTCACGCGGGCGGGTGACGGCGGGCCGGTGGACGCGGCGGTGGAGTTCCACCACGACCTGGCGCGGGTGCCGGAAGTCCCGGCGCACGTGCGCATCACCGAAACCCCGGGGGGAAGACGGATGGATGAGCCTCGATAGCCTCGACGCGTTCCTGCGGACGGTCCGCGACGACCTCGGCCTGGACATCGCGATCCCCGAGGGCGCCGACACCGCACTGGTGGAGCTGCCCGGCTGGGACTCGTTGAACCTGCTTCGTCTGGTGGCCCTCCTGGAGGAGTCGGGCCACCGGGTACCGGTACACCGTCTGCTGGAGGCGCACCGCCTCCGGGAGATCCACACCCTCATGAAGGAGTACGCATGACTGCCCCGGGCAGCCCCTCGCTCGGCCCACCGCTCGGTGAGCCCGTCGCCGTGGTACCGGGAGGCGACTCGTGGGACCGGGTCAGGGACGACCTCGCCTCCCACGGGACGGCGCTGGTCTACGCGTGGCTGAGGGACCTGGAGCCGCGCGTACCGTCCGGTGACGGGCTGCGCGAGCTGCTCGGCCGGGACTGGACGCGCTACCTCGACCTGACGCACGCGGACGTACGCGGCCGCTACATCGCCTCCCGGATGCTGCTGAAGTACGCGGCGAGCGCGGTGCTCGACAGCGATCCCGCGGACCTGGAACTGGCCTACGGGCCGACCGGCCGGCCGTACCTGCGCGGCTGCGACCAGATCGACATCAGCCTCAGCCACACCGAGGACCTGCTGCTCGTCGGGCTGACGACCACCGGCCTCATCGGGGTGGACGCGGAACGGGCCGACCGGGAGATGCACGCGGGCGGACTGGGCCGCCACATCTGCACGCCGTACGAGTCGGTGCTGCTGTCCGGCATGCCGGTGGCGGAGCGCAATGACGCGCTCGTGCGGCTGTGGACCCTCAAGGAGGCCTACAGCAAGGCCATCGGCCAGGGCATGCAGTTCCGGTTCACGGAGTTCGGATTCGGTCCGGACGGCAGGGCCGTGCGGGTCCAGCGGCCGGACGGGACCGCGGGGACCGGGGACGAGTGGATCTTCCGTACGTTCCCGGTCGCCGACGGCTACGTCGTCAGTGCCGCGGTGTACGACGCGGGCTTCGGCCGGCTCCAGGACGCCCACGTCACCACGATGCTCGACCAGGACTGCGTGGACGCGATCACGGAGGCGCTCGACGAGGCGGAGCACGAGGAGACGGCGTACGGCGGGATCGCGCACGGCGGGACGGAGTACGGCGGGGGCGCCGGCCGCTGAGGGCCCGTCGCCGGGATCACGACAAGGAGGGCACCGATCCCCTGGAGAGCATCTCCTGCCGGGCGGCGTTGTAGCCGGCCTGGAAGCGGCTGGTGGCCTCCAGCTCCTCGGTGATCTCGGCGATGTGGCGGCGGCAGGTCCGCACGGACATGCCGAGCCGGCGCGCGACCATCTCGTCCTTGTACCCCTTGGTCATCAGCCGGATGATCGACCACTTGAGCTCGTCCGAGGAAGCCGGGGAGCGTTGGGAGTCGACGACGTACGGCGACGCGCCGTCCCACAGGTACTCGAAGACGGAGCACAGGAACGCCACGAGGGTGGGCTCGCGGACGATGGCCGCCCCGGGCGTGCCGTCGCCGCCGGAGCGTTCCGGCAGGAAGGCGACCTCCCGGTCGTAGATGATCAGCCGGTCGATGACTTCGTCCGCGGTGCGGATCTCCGCGCCCTGTTCGCTGACCTCCCGGACGTAGGAGCGGGTGGGCAGGTCATTGCGGGCGGTGTGCTGGTAGATGGTACGGATCCGGACACCGCGGGCGAGGGTGGTCAGCGCCGACTCGCGGGCCGACACGAGCGCGTAGGCGGGGCGGGCGCCACCGGGCTGGACGGTGAGCAGCTCGCTCTTGCAGTTCTGGGTGAGGTGGTTGAGCATCGACTGGATCCGCGAGACGTCGGTGATGACGTCGAAGGCCTCCAGGCGATTGCGCAGCCGGCGCCCCTCGAAGTACAGGGGGGTCAGGGACAGCAGCTTCGCCCGTACGTCGGTGACGGCCTGCTGCAGGTCGCGTATGTGCCGTTCGGCGGGTCCGACCAGGGACGCGGCCGCCACGTCCGGTGTGACGGGGGTCAGTTCGGTGGGGTTTCCCGGCATCGACTGCAGCAGGCGGACCCCGCGGAGCACCTGCTCCACCCGGATGATCTCCTCGGGCGTCAGCGACAGCTGCTCGGCAATCTGCTCGCGTGCGAAGCGGCCGCACTCGACCGCGAGACCGTACGCGGTGGCGCTGATGTCGTCCAGCTCGGCGAACCCCGAATCCGAGCCCTCCCCTGTAAACATGTCAGCCCCCGCTGGTCGGTGTATTTGCTGCCACGTAACTTTACGCCAACGTGCCGCCCTTGGCGTGGCTGATCGAGATCGAGCAGTCTGTTCGCATCACCCGGAGCCACTGAGTCGGAAGTGTCCGGCGGTGCGGGTGGAGTGGAACTCGATCTTCGACTGGGGGAAGTCGTGAGAACTATTTCCGTTAAGGTATCTTCGATTTGCTTGACTGTAGTGACGAGTGTGGTATTAGCGCTGGGAGTTCAGGCCATGACGGGCCCGGCAGTGTCCAACGGGTACGCCCAGACCGTCGTCGCCACCGTCGCGGACGGGGGCGAGGACGGCGTGCCGGCCACACCCGAGGACGACCAGTGGACGTAACCCGGCGCCGCGGCTAGACCCGGCCGCCCGTACGGCTCAGAAAGCGCTCCCCGCACGGCAGATGCGGGGAGCGCTTCTCCGTACCGGAGCGCCCACGGCGGCGAGCCGGTCAGCCGGCACCGCTATGGCACTCAGCAGTACGCCGTTCTCCGCCGACCAGCGGCCGCTGAACGCGGTCGGTCCGGCCGGGGAGAGTGTTGAGGGATCCGGCAGGAGCCGGGCGTGGAAGGTCTCCTGCCCCGGGTCGACGCTCACCAGGGCGTCGGTGAAGTCGAGTTCCTGCCCCGTGAGCGGGAACCACGTCTTGTAGACGGCTTCCTTGATGCTGAAGAGCAGCCGGTCCCACGCCACTTCGGGCACCGCCCGCTCCAGCTCCCGTACGAGGCGGAGCTCCTCGGGCAGCGCGATCGAGTCGAGCACTCCTTCCGGCATGGGGGCGTTGGGCTCCGCGTCGACTCCCACGGAGGCGAACTCGGCGCTGCGGGCGAGTGCCACGCCCCGGAAACCGGCGCAGTGGGTCATGGATCCCACGACCGAAGGCGCCCACTGCGGGACACCGCGCCGGCCCGGCAGCACGGGAGCGGGCGGCAGGCCCAGCTCTCCCATGGCGCGACGGGCGCACCACCTGACGGTGCCGAACTCCAGCCGCCGCTTGGGTACGGCGTTGCGGATCAGGCGCTCCTCCTCGGGGTAGAGGAAGACCTCGGCAGGGTCGGTGGTGGCTTCGGCGGTCGCGACGTTCGCGGGCAGGAGCTTTGTGAGCACGGCATTCCCTCGGGTCGCTGTTTCGGTCTGACAGCTCCCACACTCATGCCGTCGCTCCACCACGACCAGGAACGAAGTCCCAGGTCAACCGGACTGACCCGGAGTAACCCCGGTTCTCTCCCAGACTGCTGCCATCCTCCGTTCCGTCCGCCCGCCGCCTGCGGGCAGACTGGCAGTCGGCCGCGCGGCATTGTCATCTCCCTGCCATGCGACCGAACAGGGGTTCGTTCTCGTCAATTGAAGGGTAGGGGAGGGGTGTTCATGCCGCAGCGGGCCGTCCACACTCACGGAATGCCGCACGGAAACCTCATGGGTATCAGCGACCTCCATGTCGGATTCCCGGAGAACCGCCGGATCGTCCAGGAGCTCTATCCCGACAGTCCCGCCGACTGGCTCATCGTGGCCGGCGACGTGAGCGAGTCGCTCGACGACCTCCGATGGGTGCTCGACCTGCTCACCCGGCGCTACGCCACCGTGGTGTGGGCGCCCGGGAACCACGAACTGTGGACCGTACGGGACGATCCGCACCCCCTGCGCGGGGAGGCGCGCTACCGGCGGCTGGTCGAGATCTGCCGCTCCTTCGGCGTGCACACGCCCGAGGACCCCTACCCCGTCTGGTCGGGGCCGGGCGGCCCGCTCATCGTGGCCCCCCTCTTCCTGCTGTACGACTACAGCTTCCGCACCCCCACGGCCGCCACCAAGGAAGAGGCCCTTGAGCAGGCGTACGAGGCCGGAGCGGTGTGCTCGGACGAGTTCATGCTGCACCCCGACCCCTACGCCTCCCGGGAGGCCTGGTGCCGGGCCCGGGTCGCCGTCACCGAAGAGCGCCTGGCCGCCTGCGACCCCGACCTGCGCACCGTGCTCGTCAACCACTTCCCCCTCGTGCGCACCCCCACCCGGATCCTGCGGCACCCGGAGTTCGCCCAGTGGTGCGGCACCGAGCTCACCGCCGACTGGCACACCCGGTTCCGGGCCGCCGCAGTCGTCTACGGCCACCTGCACATCCCGCGCACCACCTGGTACGACGGCGTGCGGTTCGAGGAGGTGTCCGTGGGCTATCCGCGGGAGTGGCAGAGGCCCGGCCACCCGCGGGACACCCCGCGCCGGATCTTTCCCGCCACCGGTCCCGGGAATTGATGCCTGGCAACTTCCGGACAGTGTGGGCCGCGCAATCCCCGCCTAGACTGCTCCTGAATTCTTGCTCGCTCCACGCTCGAACATCCCTTTTCCGTGCTCGCGCTCTCCTGCCGAACATGCGGAACCGGGACACTGGGGGACTCTTATGCTTTTGTTCCGGCGCGCCGAGGAAATCTCTCTATTAGATGCGCTGCTTTCGGGCTGCGCATCCGGCAATTCCGGATTGCTGCTCGTCGAAGGTGCGGTCGGCTGCGGAAAGAGCGAATTCCTCGAAACGGCCGCCGGACAGGCCGAGATCCGAGGCGGAATCGTCGTGCGCGCCATCGGCACCGCGGCCGAACAGGGCCGTCCGCTGGGCGTCCTGCGCCAGCTGGCCGCCGACGCCCCGGCCGGTGCGCTGCCCGCGCCGCCGGCGCCGCACGAGGCGGACCGGGTCGAGGCCATGCGGGCCTTCGCCGCGGCCGTCCGCGAACTGAGCGCCGCCGCCCCGGTGGTCATCCTCGTCGACGATCTGCACCACGTCGACGAGCTCTCCCGCCGCTACCTGCTGCACCTCGCGCGCGGCACCCGGCAGGCCGGGGTCCTGCTGGTGCTCGCCGAATCCGCGCACGAACACGGCGACGACCCGCTGCTGAGCACCGAGCTGATCCGGTTGCCCCACTTCGCGCGGCTGCGCCTGCAGCGGCTCGCCCCCGAGGCGGTCCGCGCGATGGCGGCGGACCGCACCGAGACGGAGGCCGACCGGCTGTACGAGGTCAGTGGTGGAAACCCGCTGCTGCTGCGGGCCCTGCTCCAGGACCCGCAGGCCCGGCCCGGAGACTGCTACGCCCAGGCCGTCCTCGCCTGCCTCCACCGCAGCGGTCCCGCCACGGCCGAACTGGCCGAGGCGATCGCCGTACTCGACGACCTCGCGACGCCCGCCCACCTCGCACGGCTGACCGGCGCCGCCGAGGGCACCGCGGCCCGGGCGCTCACGGCGCTGGAGGCCGCGGGCCTGCTCGCCCCCGGGGGCGGGTTCCGCCACCCGGCCGCGCGGGCCGCCGTACTCGACCGGACGGACCCGGCCGACCGGCCGGCCCTGCACCGCGAAGCCGCCCTGCTGGCCCGCGCGTGGGGCGCGCCCGACACCGCGGTCGCCGCGCAGCTCCTCGCCGCACGGCACACCCGTGAGGAATGGGCCCTGCCCGTCCTGCGCTCCGCCGCCGACCAGCACATCGCGGACGGGCAGCTCGACCCGGCCGTGGCCCTCCTGCGGCTCGCCCACGAGGCGTGCCCGGACGACGCGCTGCGCGCCGAAGTGAGCGTCAGGCTCAGCACCGTCGCCGGCCGCACCGACCCGGCCGCCGCCGAACACCACCTCGCGGCCCCCCTGGCCGCCGTGGCCGGGGGCGGGCTGGACCCGCACGCGCTCGGCTCGCTGGCCCGGGCACTCGCCGCCCAGGGCCGCATCGACGCGGCGGTGGACGTGCTGGAACGGCTCGCGCCCGCCGACGGGCGCCGCGCCGGCGTCCCGGGGGAGGACCCGCTGGACGGCCTCTCGGCGTTCCCCCAGTGGGCGGCCTCCGCCCGCCGCGGCGCACCCGCCGAGGGCGGGCCGCACCCGGCGGTCCGTCCCGCCCGGGCCGCCGTCCACCCGGCCGCCCTGTGGACCCTCCCGGGGGAGGCGGAGGAGGGCGCGGCCGTCCGCACCGCCGAACTGTTCCTGCGCGGTGCCACCCTCGCCGAGGGCACGGTGGAACCGGTGGCGCAGGCGCTGCGGACCCTGCTGTACCTGGACGGCCCGGCCCGTGCGCTGCCCTGGTGCGAGGAGTTCGTCCGGCAGGCGACCCAGCGCGGAGCCACCGGCTGGCGGGCCGTGTTCGCCGGCCTGCTCGCCGAGGCGCGGCTGCGTACGGGCGACCTGACGGGCGCGGCGGACACCGCCGAGGAGGTCCTGCGGTCGGCGCCGGGGCGGCGCGGCAGCATCCTGCTGAGCGCGGTGGCCGGGACGCTGGCCCGGGCCCGCATCGCCATGGGCCGGCCCGAAGAGGCGGCGGCCGTCCTGAGCCGGCCCGTCCCCGCCGAACTGGCGGGAAGCGTCCACGTCCTGGGCCACCTGCGTGCCCGGGGCCAGTACGCGCTGGCGACGAGCCGGTTCCACGCGGCCCTGGGCGACTTCCTGGACATCGGCCGCCACATGAAGCGGTGGGGCCTGGACCGGCCCCGGGTCCTGCCCTGGCGCACGGACGCGGCGGAGGCCCTGCTCCGGCTCGGCGAGGCCCACCAGGCGGAGCGGTTCCTCGCGGACCAGCTGACCACGCGGGACGCCTCCGACCCCTGGGTGCGCGGCACGTCGCTGCGGCTGAGGGCGTCCCTGCGCGAGCCGAGGGAGCGGCAGGCGATGCTCGCCGGGGCCGTCGACGAACTGCGGCGCTCCGGGGACCAGTACGAACTGGCCCGCGCCATGGGCGATTTCGGCCAGGTGCTGCGCGAGGTGGGCGAACCGGCACGGGCGGCCATGGTCGACCGCAGGGCCTGGCACCTGGCCAAGGAGAGCGGGGCCGAGGCCCTGTGTGTGAAGATCCTGCCGGGCCACACCGGTGAGGAAGACGAGGCGCAGGAGGCGGCCGAGGCGCCGGACGCCGGACTCGTCGCGAGCCTGAGCGAGTCGGAGCGGCGGGTGGCCCTGCTCGCGGTGCACGGCCACACCAACCGGGAGATCGCGAAGAAGCTCTTCATCACCGTGAGTACGGTGGAACAGCACCTGACCCGGGTCTACCGGAAACTGAACATCCCGGGCCGGCAGGCGCTCCCGGCCGACCTCCGGCCGGGCGTCGCGGAGCTCGTCTGAGGCGGCGGGGGTCACGGTATGACAAGGTGATGGCAAGCCAATCCCTTCCCGTCCGTGCATGGCAGACATCAGGGACTCCCGGCCCCGCCGCGCACGCCGGAACCTGCCGGTGCACGCTCTTCGGTGGCTTCCGCGCCCGGTGTGCGGGAAAGTCGGTCATGAGGACGTAGCCCGCAGGGAGGGCACCATGACCACACCGACACACGACCAGCCGTGGCGCACCGCGTCGCCCGGACAGGTCCGCGACGCCATGATCGACCGGGTCGAGGAGCGACTCGCCGGACTGCTCGCCGAGGAGCATCGCAACCGGCGTACGTCCGACCCGCGCAGCGCCGTCCTGGTGATGGGCGTGGCCGAGCTCGTACAGGCCGGCGGGGAGCGGGCCCGCCCCGCGATCTGCCTCACCGGGTACCTCGCCGCGGGCGGCGACCCGGAGGGGAAGGACGCGGTGACCGCGGCCGCCGCACTCGAACTGCTCGACACCTGCCTGCTGATCCGCGCGGACGTACGGGACAACGCGCCGCTGCGCCGGGGCATCCCGACCCTGCACATCAGCCATGCCGCCGAGCACGAGCGCAACGGCTGGCGGGGCGAACCGCGCCGGTTCGGGGAGGGCACCGCCGTCCTGGCGGGGGACCTGGCCCTCGCCTACGGGGACCGGCTGGCGGTCCGGCTGCCGCACGAGGCCCGGCGGTTGTGGGACGACCTGCGCGCCGAGCGGGCGATCGGCGCGCACATGGAGGCCGCCGCGGCGACCGAGTACCTCGACGACGCCTGGCCGGGGCAGTGCCTGGAGGGCTGCGGCAGCGGCTGCGGCGCGGGCTGGTACGGCCTGCGCCACTCGCTGCTGATGGGCGCCGCGCTCACCGGCCGCGAGGACCTGGGCGAGGCCTACGAGGAGTACGCCCGGGCCGTGCACGCCGCCTGGCGGATCCGCGGATTCCTCAGCGGCGGCCCGGGCTTCGACGGCGACGCCCAGTTCCTGCGCGACGTGTTCTTCGACGCCCAGGCCCGGGAGCGGGCCGAGGAGACGATCGCCGCCCTCGTGGTCCGCGCGGACGAGGCCGTGGCCGGCGCCCGGATCGCCCGCCGCTGGCGCACCGAACTGGGTGCACTCGCCCGCGAGATCGCCGGCTAGCCCCGTGCACCGGTTCCGCCGAGGTCGGGTGTGTGCGGGGGCGCTCCCCGCAGGGCGTCTGTGGCCCGGCGGGCCGGAACGCGGCGGCCCCGGAGTCGGCCCGCGCGCCGGTTCCGTGGGGGTCGGGTGTGTGCGGGGGCGCTCCCCGCAGGGCGTCTGTGGCCCGGCGGGCCGGAACGCGGCGGCCCCGGAGTCGGCCCGCGCGCCGGTTCCGTGGGGGTCGGGTGTGTGCGGGGGCGCTCCCCGCAGGGCGTCTGTGGCCCGGCGGGCCGGAACGCGGCGGCCCCGGAGTCGGCCCGCGCGCCGGTTCCGTGGGGGTCGGGTGTGTGCGGGGGCGCTCCCCGCAGGGCGTCTGTGGCCCGGCCGGCCGGAACGCGGCGGCCCCGGAGTCGGGGCCCGCGCACCCCTTCCGCCGGTCGGGGGTGTGCCGGGGCGCTCCCCGTAGGGCGTCGAACGCAATCCCCTCGGCCCTCCGCCCCCCCGCCACGTTCGGCGCCCGAGGAGACGCCCCGGCGCGCGCCCGGCCCCGGCCGGCACCGTCGAAGCCTGCCGCCCCGGCCCCGGGCCCCGTCACAACTACCCCGGCCCCGGCCGCGCATGAGCGGCGCAGCCAACCGGCGCCCGCCCCCGGCCGTGTCGAAGCCTGCCGCCCCGGCCCCGGCCCCGCCCGAGCGGCGCAGGCAGCCGGTGCCGGTCCCGGTCGTGCCGGTGAAGTCTGCCGCCCCGGCTCCGCATGAGCGGCGCAGCCAGCCGGCCCGGTCCCGGCACGACCACCCCGCCCGAGCGGCGCAGCCAACCGGCAGCCAGTCGGCCCGTCAGTCCGGGGCCGGGCGGGGGCCGCCCGGACGGAGCCGGGCCAGCCAGTTCCGCAGGGCGCCGCGGCGGACCCGCCCGCCCTCGTCGCGCGGCAGCGCGCCGACGATCTCCAGCCGCGTGGGCAGGAAGGCCTCCGCGATGCCCAGGGAGACGAGGTGCTCGCGCAGTTCTGCCGGCCCCGGCGGCCGGTCCAGGGCGGTCGGGACCACGACGGCACAGGGCAGCTCCCCGTGCTCGGGATCGGTGTAGGCGACGACCGCCGCCTCCCGCACCCGGGGGTGGGCCAGCAGATGCTCCTCCACCTCGGCGACCGGAACCATGAAGATGGCGCCGGTCCGCGTGCCGGCCCGGGCCAGGACCCGTATCCCGCCGTGCCGGTCGGGCGTCGCCAGGTCCCCCGTGCCGAGCCAGCCGTCCGCCTGCTCCCAGGTGGCCACCGGCGCCGGAGCGCCGTGGTGCCAGGTGGCGAGGCAGACCGACGGGCCGCGCACCTCCAGGGGCGACGTCGCGTCCGCGGCCGACACCTCCAGGCCCCGCAGCGGGCGGACGCCGTCACCGTCCTGCGCGGTGTCCCCGGAGAGCGCACCCATGCCGAGTTCGGGCGCCCCCCACACGGAGAGCACCGGTACGCCGAACACCTCGCGGAGTTCGGCGGCGAGCGGCGCCGGGGTGCTGGTGCGGCCCCCCGACAGCACCAGCCGCAACCGGTCCGTCTCCCGGGGGCGCCGGCGCTGCGCGGTGACCAACTCGGCCAGGTAGGCCGGCTCCGCGTAGACCTGGTCCACCCCGGCCGCGGCCATCAGGTCCAGGCACCGGCCCGGATCCCACACGTCCTGGTAGACCCCCGTCCCGCCGACCGCCAGCGGCCAGCACACGGTGTAGATCAGCGAGGCCAGCGAGGTGAGCGGCAGCGTGCTCAGGAAGACCTCGCCCGGCCGCCGCCCCGGTCCGTCGGGCCCGCTCTGGGCCGAGATGTTGGCGTACAGGGTGTTGGGGGAGTGCAGCACCGAGGTGTACGCGTCCCGCAGTCCCATGACGCTGATCAGCAGCGCGGGCCGGTCGGCCCGCCCGCCGCGCGGCCGGCTGCGCAGGCCCGCCTCGGTGCGCTCGTGGGCGGTGCGCTGGAAGTACGCGCCGAAATCGACCGCTCCGGTCGCCGCGGCGTCCCCCAGGACGACCCGGTGGCGCAGCCACGGCAGCCGCCCGGCGAGGTCCGCCAGGGCCTGCGCGTGCGCGAAGCCCTCCCAGACGTCGGGCACCACGCAGATCCGGGCCCGGGTGCCGTCCAGGATCCGGTGCAGCCCGTGGGCCCGTACCGTCGGCAGTACAGGCACGGCGACCGCGCCGACCCGCAGACAGGCGAGGGTGAGCGCCGCGGTCTCCCACCAGTCGGGCAGCTGGAAGGCGACCGGATCGCCCGGGGAGACCCCGAGCGAGGTCAGGGCGCCGGCGAACCGGTCGACGTACTGGGCGAGTTGGGCATAGGTGAGGGTGACCCGGCGCAGGCCGGCGGGCCGGTGGGCGCGCTCCGAGACGATCGCGGGGCGCTCGGGCGCGCGGGCGGCCGTACGGTACAGGTCGTCGAGGAAGGTCTGCGGGCGCCACCATCCGGCGGCCCGGAACCGGTCCGCGACCTCGGCGGGTGGGACCAGGTCCAGCGGGCGGGCGGGCGTCCGCCCCGGGCGTGCGTCCGCCGTGCCGGGTGCGGCGGTGCCGGTCAGGCCCATCGGCCCACCGCCCCGGCGACCTGCACGCGCGAACTGCACCCGAGGCGGCGCATCACGTGGCGGACGTGGTTGACGACGGTCCACTCGGAGATGTCCAGCTTGGCTGCTATCTGACGATTCGTCATGCCTTTGGAGACCAGCAGGGCCACCTGGACCTGCCGCGGGGTGAGCGACTGCGCCTCGGGGGCCGCCCCGGCCGCGGCGCGCCGCGAGGGCGCGGGCGCCGAAAGGGCCTCCGCCACCGCCGCGGGCACGGTCATCCGGATGCCCTCCGCCCAGGCCACGGCGAAGTCGGTCCAGCCGAGGCGGGCGCTCAGTTCCGTACGGGCCCGCTCGGCCGCGGACCGCCACTCGTCGGGCACCTCCGCCCCCGTCTCGCCGCGCAGGGTGTCGGCCGCCGCCAGCAGCCGTACCGTCCGGGGCCGCTGGGCGGGTGCGGTGCGGAGCAGCAGCAGGGAGAACTCCTCCAGAGCCCCCGGCAGTTCGGTCCGCTCGCCGAAGGCCCCGTACAGCCGCAGGCTCTCCCGCAGCGCCCGGTCGGCCCGGTCCGGCTCGTCGCCTTCCAGGGCGAGCGCGGCCGCGGTCCGCAGGGTGCCCGCGAGCCCCCGCCCGTCGCGGATCCGCCGGAACGCCTCCACGGAGCGGTCCAGCAGCTCCTGTGCCTTGCGCCGGTCCCCCTCGGCGCGCAGGACGGCCGCGAGCGAGCCCGCCGCCTCGGCCGCGCCCCCGGTCACGCCCATCGACTCCAGCGCGTTGAGGGCGGTCACCAGGACGGCCCGCGCGCCCGCCGGATCACCGGCCCGCAGCAGGGCCGCGCCGAGCCGGGCGGAGGCGAGCGCGTTCTGCCGGCGGTCGCCGACGGACTTGCCCAGGGCCAGTGCGTGCCGGTGGCGGCGGACGGCCTCCTGCGGATCGCCGAGGGCGAGCGCGAAGACGCCGGACATGTCGGCGAGCCGGGCCCGTACGGCCTCCAGCAGTGCCGCCCCGCCCGCCTCGGCGGTGTCGTCGCACCACTCCAGTCCCTCCCGCAACCGCCCCTGCGCCAGCCACGGGAGGCGGCAGCCGAGCACCAGGGCGGCCGCCGTCTCGCTGTCGCCGCGCTCGCGCAGCCGCCGCAGGGCGCTGCTCACGTTCGCACCCTCGGCCGCCAACTCCCCGAGCAGTCGCTCCTGTTCGGTTCCCCGTAGACCCGGCAGTGCGGTGGTCACCAGCAGCCGGTAGCGCTCCGCGTGGGCGTCCAGCGCCGCACCCTCACGGCCCGAACCCGCCAACTCGGCCCGGCAGTGGGACCGTACGGGCTCGGGCACGGCCAGCCGCAGCTCCCCCTGCTCCTCGCCCACGACGGCGAGCAGCCCGCGGTCCAGCAGGGTCTCGACGGCCGCCTCGGCCGACAGCCCGGCCGCCGACAGGCCGAAGCCGGGCTCGTACACCGAGAGCCGGCCCAGCAGGGCACGGACGCCGTCCTCCAGGCCGCGGCAGCTCCACTCGGCGAGCGCGGCGAGCGAGCGGTGCCGCTCGGGCGCGTTCGCCGGGCCGCCCGACAGGATGGTCGTACGGCCTCGCAGGCGCGCCGGCAACAGGTGCGGGGGGAACAACCGCAGCCGCCGCGCCGCGAGTTCGACGGCCAGCGGCAGGCCGCCGAGCAGGGTGCAGATCTCGGCGACGGCCCCGGCGTTCTCCTCGGTGAGCGCGAAGGAGGGGTCGGCGTCCCGGGCCCGGCGTACGAACAGCGCGACCGAGGCCGCCTCCTGCACCTCGTGCGGATCGGCGGCGCCGCCGGACCGCCCGCGCGGCGGCCCCGGCACGGGCAGCGGAGCCAGCGGCAGCAGCTGCTCCCCGTACATGCCGAGCGGCTCCACGGCGGTGGCCAGCACCACCACGCGCGGATCACCGGCGAGGGCCTCCACGGCCGCGGCGGCGGCCGGGCGCGCCTCGTGGTCGCAGCCGTCGAGCACCACCAGCATCCGGCCGGGCAGGCCGGGCAGGCCGGGCGGCTCCGGCGCCTCGGGCGGCCCGGGGAACTCCGGAAGCTCCGCGCGGCCGGCCGCGGGGTCCAGGACCGACACACGGGCGAACTCCCCGCCGATCTCCCGTACGACCTCCAAGGCCAGCCGGCTCTTGCCCACACCGGCCCGCCCCGTCACCGTCACCAGCCGCACCGACGGGTCCCGCAGCCGCTCCCGCAGCGCGGTGGCTTCGAGCTCGCGTCCCACGAGCTCCGTCACCGGACCGAGGGACATCGCCGTGGTTCCCCCTACGCCGGGGGCCTGCCTCTCGTTCATGTGCGGACACCGGCCGGATGGATCCGCCAGAGCCCCGGACGGATCTCCACGGCGCGCGCCGCCGCGGGACCGTGGCCGGACCCGGCGCCCGGGCCGGACGGGGTGCTCAGGGCGCGCAGCGAGCGCAGCGCGTACAGCTCCAGCCGGTGGTCGCGCAGCGCGCCCGCCAGTTCCAGGCACTCGCCGAACCAGGCCCGCGCGGTCTCCGGCCCCTCCTGCGCCAGCGCCAGCAGCGCCCGTGCCCGGCTCGCCTCGTACCGGCCCCGCGTGCGGCCGGGCGCCGACAGGGCGGCGAGGGCGGGCTCGAGCAGGGCGGCGGCCTCCGCCGACTCCCCTGCGTCCAGCCGCAGTTCGGCCAGCCCCACCAGGGCGCGCGCCGCCTCCTCCTCGTCGTCCGCCGCCCGGGCGAGCGCCAGCGCCCCGGAGAACAGCTCGTGGGCCCGCTCCACGCGCCGGTACTGCCAGGCGAGATCGCCGAGCGAGCGCAGCATCCGCGCCTGGGCCGACCGGTCCCCGCACCGCTCGGCGGCGTCCAGGGCCAGCGCGTAGGCGGCCTCGCCCTCGTCCTGCACCGACCCGCCGGCCAGGGCGTCCGTCAGCTGGACGGCCAGCTCCCACAGCCCGGCGTCGTACGCGCTCCTGGCCAGGCGTACGAGCCCGCGCGCCCGCTGGTCCGGTACGTGACCGGGCTCCGCGGCGGCGACCGCGTACGCCCGGCACACGCGCTCGGCCCCCGCACGCGCCGCCCCGGGCTGCTCCTCCAGGGCCAGCCGCTCCACCGCCAGCAGCCGCAGCAGCTCCGGGAGGTGCCAGCCGTCCCGGTCCACCGCGACCAGCCGCTCGTCGGCCAGGGCCTCCAGAGCGGCCGCGGCCTGCGGCCCGGCCACGTCCAGGGCGGCCGCGGCCTCCCGGGCGCCGAACCGGCCGGGCGGCAGCAGGGACAGCAGCCGGAAGGCCCGCCGCTGGTCCTCGGGGCACGCCGCGTACGCCTCCAGGAGGCGGGCCCGTACGTCCACGTCGCCGGTCCGCAGTGCGTCCAGGCGGCCGCCCTCGTCCCGCAGCCGGTCCGCCAGGGTGGCGGCCGTCCAGTGCGGCCGGGCCGCGAGCTGCGCGGCGGCGGTCCGTACGGCGAGCGGCAGCCGCCCGCACAGTTCGGCGATCTCGGCGACCGTGCCCGGATCGGGTCCCGGGCCCGGATCGAGGACGGGAGCGCCGCCGCGCGTCACCGCGCGGGTCCCGGCACGTCCGGTGAACAGGCCGGCGAGCCGCCCGGCCTCCTCGGGACGCCACGGTCCGAGCACCACGGACCGCAGCCCGGGGAGCCCGGCGGGCACGCGGCGCGCGGTGAGCAGCACCACGGCGCCCCGCAGCACGGGCAGCAGGGGCCGCACCTGGGTCTCGGAGGTGACGCCGTCCAGGATCAGCAGCACGCGGGGGGCCGCCGAGGGGTCGTCCGCCGGTCCGCCGGGCCCGCCGGACCGGTGCAGCAGCCGCTCCAGGGCCTGCGCCCCCTCCGCCGGCGGACCGGCCACGTCCCGCAGGTCCAGGAAGATCCGCCCGTCGGGGAAGGCGTCCGCCACCCGGTGCGCGGCCTCGACGGCGAGGGCGGTCTTTCCGGCGCCGGGCATGCCCGTCACGGCGACGCAGCCGCCCGCCGGGGCGCTGCGCAGCATCCGCTCCAGTTCGGTGAGTTCGTCCGTCCGGGCGGTGAAACAGGGATCGGCGGCGGGCAGCAGCGCCGCGAGCGCCGCGGACGGGCCGCCCACGGACACCCCGGCACCGGCGCCCCCGCCGGTGCCCTCGCCCGCCGCCCGCTCGCCGTACGCGCCTTCGGTCCCGGCCGGCGTCCCGCCCGCGTCCCGCGTCCCGGTCTCCGGCCCCGTCCCGGTCTCCGGCCCCGTCGCGGTCACCGTCCTGGCCCTGGTCCCGGCTCCGGACCTCGACAGCGCCGGGTCGCCCTCCAGGATGCGCCGCTGGAGCCGGCTCGACGCCGGACCCGGCTCGATCCCCAGCTCCTCGACGAGGGTCGCGCGCAGCAGAGCGAACACCCGCAGGGCCTCGGCCTGTCGGCCGCACCGGTACAGCGCCACCATCAGATGGGTGTGGAACTCCTCGTGCATGCGGTGCTCGGCGACCAGCTCCTGGAGTTCGGCGACCAGTTCACGGTGCAGCCCGAGGTGGAGCTCGGCCCGGATGCGCTCGTCGAGCGCGGTGGTGCGCGCTTCCGCCAGGCGCACGGCAGCGCCCTCCAGCACGGGACCGTGCGGGGTGTCCGACAGCACCGGCCCCCGCCACAGCGCGAGCGCCCGCCGCTGCAGATCGGCCGCGGTGGCGAAGTCGCCCGCCTGCAGGGCCTGGTGGCCGCGCCGGTACAGCTCCTCGAAGGCCGTGCCGTCGACCGCGTCCGCACCGACCCGCAGCAGGTAGCCCGGCCGACGGGTGACCAGCGCCTCCCGGCCGTTCTCCGGGTCGGCGCTCTGCAGGGTCTTGCGCAGGTGGGAGACGTACACCTGGAGCGTCGTCGTCGCGGTGCGCGGCGGCGCGTCCGGCCAGAGCTCGTCGATGAGGCTCTCCACCGACACGACCTCGTTCGCCCGGACCAGCAACGTGCCGAGGACGACCCGCAGTTTGGCGGCCTGCGGGGCGTACGACGTCACCTGGCCGGTGTCCGCGGGGCCCGTACCGCCGGTGACCTCAAGCGGGCCCAGAATCCCGAAGCGCATGGTGCTCAGTAGTCCTGCACCACGGAGGTGCGGGCCTCGGCGACGGCCCGGCGGCGCTGCGTCAGGGTGAGCGTGACGGGAACGGTCGGCCGCCCCTCGTCGTCCCGCCCCAGCGGCCCGGCCACCGCCACGCAGCGCAGCGGCAGATCGCGCTCCGCCGGTCCGCGGAAGTGCACCTGGCAGGCGCCCAGCGTGCTGCGCGCGGGGTTGAGTCCGTGCGCGCGGCCCGAGGCGAGCAGCGAAGTCTGGCGCAGCGCCTCCATCAGGTGCAGACCGGAGTACTGGCCGTCCTCGCCGGTGAACACGGGGCTGACCCGGGTGGAGAGCAGCCAGGTGCTGAGCCGGCCGCGCGAGACGTCGGTCGGTTCGCTGATCACGATGTTCTCGGGGGCGTAGCGCCCTGCCTCGGCGGAGTCGACCGGATGCAGCGGGCCGTCCGGGGCGTCGTCGAGCTCGGGCGCGGCCTGCAGGGCCTGCCGGGAGTGCTCCACGTGCTTGCGGTACAGCTTCGGCATGAGGAAGACCAGGCCGGCGGCGCCCGTCGCGCACGGGCGGCCGTCGATGGTGACCTGGAGGTGGAAGTCGAGCCCGCGCGGCACCTCGGCCACCACGTTCGCCGGGCGGGCCGTGATGTGGGTCGCCAGGGGAACGGGGCCGGCGGCGCCCGCGTCCGTGCGCCAGGCGGAGAGGTCGGTGAAGTCGAGGGTGAAGCGGTAGAAGAGGCCGGGCCGGTCGTCTGGCACGCCGAAGTAGCGGTGCCCGACGAACTCGCCGATCTCGCGCACCGTCTCGGTGGCGATCTGCAGGTCGTGGAAGTACCCCGGGCCGTCGTTGAAGAGCGGGTGGGTGACGGGAGTCGCGCCGACGAGGGTGAAGTGCTCCTCCCCCAGGCTGGGAGCGTCCAGGGCGTAGTACGCCCGCGTGGGCGGACGGTGGATCAGGTGCTGGGTGCCCGCGGTCGCGTGTCCATGGATGGTGGGGGGCGAGGTCGTGCCGTTGTCGACTGTCATGTCCCTCTCCTTCTCTGCAGCCATGGTGGAGCGGCGGCGGAGCGGGCAGCCACCCGGCGCCGGTGTCAGCAACGTGCATGGCAGGAACTCGTCCCGCTCCACCGGCCCCCTCCGGGCCCGCGGGGCTTTAGCGAGGTCCATGCGGCGGGGCGCACCGTCTGTACCGAGGCCCCGCCCCCCGGGACGTCCCCCACCCTTCGGGCGGGGCCTTCGAACCGCTGCTCTCCCCGATCCCGGAAGGGAGCCCCGATGGCCGCCACAGGCTCCGCGCGCACCCCCCGCGCCGTACCGGACCGTGCGGAGCCGGCGGGAGCACCGAAGGCACCGACGCAACCGGCGCCACCGAGCCCGTCGGGACCGCCGGGCCGGGCGCCGGCCCCTCCGACCGCCCGGCTCCGGTTCGGCTACGCCTCGGGATCGCTCGTCACCGGTACCTTCACCACGCTCCCCGGCCTGCTCCTGCTCCCGTACCTCACCGACACCCTGGGCGTGGGCGCCGCGCTCGCCGGCGCGATCGTCTTCGTCCCCAAGGCGTGGGACGCGCTGCTCAACCCTCTGGTCGGGCGGGCCAGCGACCGCACCCGCACCCGCTGGGGCGCCCGCCGCCCGTACGTCCTGGGCGGTGGCCTCGCGATGGCCCTGGCCTTCGCGCTGACCTTCGCGGGCCCGCTGCCGGGCACTGCCGGCGCCTGGTTCACCGCGGCCGGCTACCTGCTCACCGCCACCGCGTTCGCCTTCTTCCAAGTGCCGTACGTCGCCATGCCCGCCGAGCTCGCCGACCGCGACGAGGACCGGATGCGGCTGGTGGGCGGCCGGGTCGCCGTCATCGGGGTGGCGGCCCTCGTCACCGGCGCCGCCGCTCCCGCCCTCGTCGACGCCGGTGGCGGCGGCCTCGCCGGGCACCGCTGGGTCGGCGTGTTCGGCGCGGTGGTCATCGCCCTGGGCGCGCTCTGGGTCTTCGCCGGCACCTCCGGCGGCGGCCGGGGCGGCCGGGTCCTGGAGAACGAGCCCAGCCTGCGCCGCCAGTTCGCGGCCGCCCGCGGCAACCCCTCCTTCACGGCACTGCTGCGGTGCGTGGTCGTCCAGTCCGTCGCGACCGGCGTCCTCCTCGCGGGCGCGCCGTACTTCGCCGACCACGTGCTGCACGACTCCGCCGGGGTCGGCCCCATGGTGGCCGCGTTCGTCGCCCCCAACCTGCTGACCCTCCCGCTCTGGTCGCGGCTGCGCGGCCGCCGCGGTCACGCCTTCGCCTCCGCGCTCTTCGCCGCCGGCTGCCTGCTCTTCCTCGCGGCGCCGGTGCTGCCCCCGGTGGCGGTGCTCGCCACCATGGCGCTCGCGGGCACCGGCCACGCGGGCCAACTGCTCTTCCTGTACGCGATGCTGCCGGAGTGCATCGCCGATGACACCGCCCGCACCGAGCGCCGCCAAGCGGGGGTCCTGTCCGGCCTGTTCACCACCGGCGAGGGGCTCGGCGTCGCCCTCGGCCCCTTCCTCTACGGCCTCGTGCTCCAGCTCTCCGGCTACGTCTCCTCCGGCACCGGGCGCGCCGCCGAGCAGAGCGCGACCGCCGAACTGGGCATGCTGGCCGGCTTCGCCCTCCTTCCGGCCCTGGCCACCGCGGGCGCCGTCGTCCTGCTGCGCGGATACGGACGCACGGGCCGCCGCCCCTACTGACCCCTCATCCGCCGTCGTTCGGGTGACACGGGTATGCGGGACCCCGCACGCGCAGGATGATGGGACGATCATGGCTCGCGGGCATCGGGGGATGGCGTGACGTACACACAGGGGTGGGACGCGGCCCAAGTCGGTTTCGGTCCGGGGGTACGGGCCCTGATCGAGGAAGAGCTCCTCCCGGACCGTACCGTCATCGTCCGGACCGGCACGTACGTCGTCGACCCGCCCTTCTTCGGCAACGGCGACATCGGGCGGGTCGCCGTCTGCGGAGCCGTCAACGAACTGGCCGTCACCGGCGCCGAACCCCGGCACATCGCCCTCGGCATCGTGCTGGAGGCCGGACTGCCGCTGGAGCTGGTGCACAGGCTGACCGCTTCGGTGCGCTCCGCCGCCGCCGAGGCCGGCGTCACGATCGCGGCCGTCGACACCCAGGTCGTCCGCGCGGGAGAGGCCGACCGGGTCTTCGTCACCGCGACCGCCTTCGGGGTGCCGGTCCCCGGCGCACCGGCCCTGGACCTCGACTCGGTCCGGCCGGGCGACCGCATCCTGGTGACCGGGCTGCTGGGCAGCCACGCCGCCCACCTGGTCTCGCTGCGCGACGGCCTCGGGTACGAGCACCACGTGCCCAGCGACTGCGCCCCGCTCGGCGGCTTGTTGCGGGCGGCGGGCGCCGACATCCGCCACGCCCGCACCGTGGTCGCGGGAGGCCTGGCGGAGGTACTGCGCCAGTGCGCCGCGGGCCGCGGCCTGACGCTGCGCGTCGAGGAGGCCGCCCTGCCCGTACGGTACGAGGCCCGGGTGGCCCTCGGGGCGCGCGGCCTGGCCCCTCTGGACGCGGCCTGCGCGGGCTGCCTCTGTCTGTTCGTCCCGCCGGAGCACACCGCCGGGGTCCTGGCGGCGCTGCGCGCCCACCCCTACGGCCGTCAGGCCGCCGTCGTCGGAGAGGTCACGGCCGACCCGGTGGGCGACGTGGAGTTCCTGGCCGCCGACGGCCGCCTCCACACGCGCACCGTCCCGGCCGGCTCCGTCCCCGAACGCCTCCTCTGACCGTCCGGTGAGGCAGGGCACGGCAGGGCACGGCAGGGTGCGGAACCGGCCAAATCCTGTTTCAGGACGGTTGGTTGATCAAAGGGCGGGGTGTCCCGCCGGCGCATATGCTCGGCCGTACGGACGTGCGCCCGTACGTCCGAACGCCTCGCGAACCGTAAGGGGACCGCGCCGTGAGTGTCCGCATTCAACCCTCCTCCCAGGTCGACGAGAGCGCCGAGCTCGGTGAGGGGACCACGATCTGGGATCTGGCGCAGATACGGGAGGAGGCCCGGCTCGGGCGCGGATGCATCGTGGGGCGCGGGGCGTACGTCGGGCCCGGCGTGCGGATCGGGGACCACGTGAAGCTCCAGAACTACGCGCTCGTATACGAGCCGGCCGAGCTCGGCGACGGGGTGTTCATCGGTCCGGCGGCCGTCCTCACCAACGACTTCTACCCGCGCGCGGTCGAACCCGACGGCCGGCTCAAGCGCGACGGCGACTGGGAGCCCGCCGGAGTCGTGGTCGCCGAGGGCGCCTCGCTGGGGGCCCGCTCGGTGTGCGTGGCCGGGGTACGGGTCGGACGCTGGGCACTGGTCGCTGCCGGCGCGGTCGTGTCGAAGGACGTACCGGACTTCGCGCTCGTGGCGGGCGTGCCGGCGCGGCGGATCGGCTGGGTGGGCCGGGCCGGCGTCCGTCTGGTCGAGCGCGCGGGCGAGCCCGGCGTATGGGAGTGCCCGCGCACCGGTGCGCTGCACGACGAGGAGGACGGCACGCTCCTCGAGCGAACCTGACGGAACGTCGGCAAACTGCGTCATCGGCATTTCCCCAAAACCGCAATCAACGAACATCCGTGGGCATACCTTGTCCCTGTATACGGGATCTGAGCACGCAACAGGCTGTGCTCAGTGGGGGGTTGTAACACGACGAGGGCATCGCGGGCAGTGACGGCCGGCGCGGACACCACGCGCCTGCCGGCACTGCTGATCACGCATGCTCCAGTCCGAGGCATCGCTGGGGGGTCCAGACGCAGCCTTCGGACGGCTCGTGCCACCGGTGGGACGAAACCGGCGGCACGGGCGTCGCCGTCACGCGCAATCCCCCTCCGAGGAACGATCAGAGGGGGTAGGTGTCTTGGTGCCGTACGGCGCGGACATACGGGGTGCGCGGAGTACCCGGGGAGTCGGGGTGGGGACCCGATGACCAGCACACGATTAGACGCACTGGCCGGCGAGGACCTGCCGCTGCACGCCCTCGCCGAGCGGCTGCTCGCGCTGGCAGAGGCGGGACTTCCCGCGATGTACCTGCCGGACGCCGAGACCTTCGTGTTCACCAGGGCGGGGACCGTCTCGCCCGACGGCACCCGCCGCATGGAGCAGCGGGGCACCAGCACCCGGTACGCGGCCATCACCGCGCTGGGCGCCCGGTTCCTGCCCGAGGACCGCCAGCGGGCCCTGTTCGGCGGACGCTCCGCCGAGGAGTTCGCGGGCCTGCTCGTGGAGCGGCTGCCCGGGGTGGTGAACCTCGGCGACTCGGCACTCATCGCCTGGGCCGCCGCCGAGACCGGCCACCCGAAGCTGTCCGACGCCCTCGGACGGGTGGCGGCACTGGACGTGCCCGGGCGGCCGCGGTACACGGTCGAGGCGGCCTGGGCGCTCTCCGCCCTCACCGCCGCGCGCGGCGCGGTGGACGTGGAGGACCGCCTGGCGGCCGCCCGCACCCGGCTGCTGGCGGCCAGGACGGGCGACGGCCCGCTCTTCCCGCACGCCACCGGGCCGGGGCTGGTCCCCGGATACCGCTCCCACGTGGCCTGCTTCGCCGACCAGACCTATCCGCTCCAGGCACTGGCCCGGCTGCACGCGAGCGGCGACGACCCGGAGGCCCTCGCGGCCGCCGACGCCTGCGCCGCCCGCATCTGCGCCCTGCAGGGGGACGGCGGCCAGTGGTGGTGGCACTACGACGCCCGCCGCGGCGGCGTGATCGAGGGCTACCCGGTCTACAGCGTGCACCAGCACGCCATGGCCCCGACCGCGCTGCTCGACCTGGCCGACGCGGGCGGCACCGACTTCGGCGCGGCCGTCCGCAAGGGTCTGAGCTGGATGACCGACGTGCCCGAACTCGCCGGCCCCACCGGGACCCCGCGGGAGCCGGTGATCCGCGAGGACTTCGGCGTCACCTGGCGCAAGGTCTACCGCGGCGACCCGAAGAAGGCCGTCCGCGCCGCCCGCGGGCTCACCACCCGGGTGGCGCCCGGCGCGCGGCTCGCCCCGCTGGACCGGATCTTCCGGCCCCTCGCGGTGGACCGCGAGTGCCGCCCGTACGAATTCGGCTGGATGCTCTTCGCCTGGCTTGGGGGGCTGCCGAGATGACCCGACGGCCCACCCTCTTCGGGATCGCGCTCGATCCCCTGACCATGGACGAGACCGTGCAGCGCTGCCTCGACGCGGTGCGGCGCGGTGAACAGATCGAGATCGGCATGGTCAACGCCGCCAAGCTGGTCAACATGCGGCGCGACCCCCGCCTCGCCGAGGCGGTCGCCGGCTGCGACCTCGTCCTGGCCGACGGCCAGGCGGTGGTATGGGCCGGCCGCTTCCTGGGCGTGCGGCTGCCCGAACGGGTTGCGGGAATCGACCTGTTCATGCGGCTGCTCGCGGCCGCCGAGGTGGCGGAGATCCCCGTCTACCTGCTCGGCGCCGAACAGTCCGTCCTGGAACTGATGCTCCGGCAGATCTCCGAACGCTTCCCCGGCCTGCGGGTCGCCGGCAGCCGCAACGGCTACTTCGCCGACGCCGACCAGGAGCCGATCGCCGACGGCGTCGCGGACAGCGGCGCCCGGATGCTGTTCCTCGGAATGACCTCGCCCAAGAAGGAGATCTTCACCGCGGGCTACGGCAAGCGCACCGGCGCCCACGTCGTCCACGGGGTCGGCGGCTCCTTCGACATTCTCGCCGGCATCACCAGGAGAGCCCCGCTGGTCTGGCAGCGGGCGGGACTCGAATGGTTCTACCGCACCCTCCAGGAGCCGCGCCGTCTCGGCAAGCGCTACCTCACCACCAACGCCGCCTTCCTGGCCATGACGGTCCGGGAGCTCATCCACCGCACACCGTCTGCCGGTTCCGCGAACAGGAGTCACTGATGCGCGTCGTCGTCGTGGGACAGGGATACGTCGGACTGCCGCTGGCCATCCGGGCCGCCGAGGTCGGACACCAGGTGATCGGGTACGACGTGGACGCACGGCGGGTCAAGAGCCTCGCCGCCGGCGAATCGTACGTGGAGGACGTCTCCTCCGAACGGCTGAACCGGGCGCTGGTCAACGGCACCTACCGCCCGAGCGAACTGGCCCGGGACTGCGGCGGATTCGACGTCGCCGTCGTCACCGTGCCGACCCCCTTACAGGACGGAGCCCCCGACCTGCGCTACATCGAGGAGTCGGCGCACACCCTGGCCCGCTTCCTGCGCCCGGGCGCGACCGTCGTCCTGGAGTCCACCACCTACCCGGGCACCACCGAGGAGCTCTTCGCGCCGATCCTGGAGGACGGCTCCGGGCTCACCGCGGGGGAGGACTTCCACCTCGGCTACAGCCCCGAGCGCATCGACCCCGGCAACACCGTCTGGGGCTTCCAGCAGACCCCCAAGGTGGTCTCCGGAGTCGACGCCCGCTCCCTCAAGGCCGTCGAGGCCTTCTACGGGGAACTCGTCGACACCACGGTCCCGGTCCGCTCGCCCAAGGAGGCCGAGCTGGCGAAACTGCTGGAGAACACCTTCCGGCACGTGAACATCGCGCTGGTCAACGAGATAGCCATGTTCGCCCGCCACCTCGACATCGACGTCTGGCAGGCCATCGAAGCGGCCTCCAGCAAACCCTTCGGCTTCATGAAGTTCACCCCCGGCCCGGGCGTCGGCGGCCACTGCCTGCCGATCGACCCCTCGTACCTGAACTGGCGGGTGCAGCGCGAACTCGGCCAGAACTTCCGCTTCGTCGAACTCGCCAACGACATCAACAACCACATGCCCGAGTACGTGACCCGCCGCGTGATCGACGCGCTCAACGCCAAGCGCCGCTCGGTCAACGGCTCCAAGGTCCTGCTGCTGGGGCTCGCGTACAAGAAGAACACCGGCGACGCGCGGGAGTCGCCCGCCGTCCGCATCGCCGAACTGCTCCTCGACATGGGAGCCAAGGTCCGCGCCGTCGACCCCCACGTCGTGGAGAGCATCAAGGTCGACGCCCGGCTCGTCCGGGTCGAGCCGACCCGCAAGGAAGTGGCGGCCGCCGACGTGGTCGTCCTGCTCACCGACCACGACTCCTTCGACTACCAGATGATCGCGGAGCACGCGTCCTTCGTCCTCGACACCCGCAACCGCATGACCGGACCGAAGGTGGAGGTGCTCTGACCCCATGACCAGGATCGTCTGCGTGGCCGGGGCCCGGCCCAACTACATGAAGATCAAACCGGTGATGGACGCACTGGAGCGCCGCGGCGCCGAGGTGATCCTCGTCCACACCGGACAGCACTACGACGAGTCCATGAACGACGTGTTCTTCCGCGACCTCGGCATCCGCCCGCCCGACCGGTACCTGGGGGCCGGATCCGGCACCCACGCCCAGCAGACCGGGCGGGTGATGGCCGCCTTCGAGCCGCTGCTCGACGAACTGGCCCCGGACGCGGTGGTGGTGGTCGGCGACATCAACTCCACCCTCGCCTGCGCCCTGGTCACCGCGAAGGCCGGCCCGCTGCTGGCCCACGTGGAGTCCGGCCTGCGCAGCCGGGACTGGAGCATGCCGGAGGAGGTCAACCGGGTCGCCACCGACCGGCTCAGCGACTACCTGCTGGCCCCCTCGCCCGACGCGGCCGCGAACCTGCGGGCGGAGGGCTACCGGGAGGACCAGATCCACGTCGTGGGCAACGTCATGATCGACACCCTCCTCGCCAATCTGGACCGGGCGAGGACGTCCGACGTCCTGGACCGCTACGGACTCACCCGCGGCGGATACGGCCTGGTCACCCTGCACCGGCCGGCCAACGTCGACGACCCCGCCGCCCTGCGCGGCCTGCTCAAGGCGCTGGGCGAGATCGCCGACCGGTGCCCGCTGCTGCTGCCCGTGCACCCGCGGGCCGCCGAACGGCTCGCCGAACTGGGCGTGCCCGGCGGGATCAGGCTCGTACCGGCCGCCGGATACCTCGACTTCATCGCCCTGCAGGACTCCGCGCGGCTGGTGCTCACCGACTCCGGGGGCGTCCAGGAGGAGACCACCGCCCTGGGCGTGCCCTGTGTGACCCTCCGGGAGAACACCGAGCGCCCCATCACCGTCGAGGAGGGCACCAACGTCCTCGCGGGCACGGATCCGGACCGCATCACGGCCACCGTGAACCGGGTGCTCGACCATCCGCCCGCCCCGCGCTGCCCCGAACTCTGGGACGGCCGGGCGAGCGAGCGCATCGCCGCGGTCCTGCTCGACGGCCCGCCCGCGCACACCCGGCCGCGCCCGACCGACCTCGTCCCGCGCGGGGCCGCCGCCGATCAACAGCACGTGCTGTAAACGCAATTCGAAGGGGAAGACCATGGATCTCGCGGAGATCTGGCGGGTCATGCGCAGACGCTGGTACGTGCTGCTGCCCGGACTGCTGATCACGGCGGCGCTCACCGCCGCCGTGTACCTGCTGGTCCCGGTGGAGTACCGCTCGCAGAGCACGGTGACGCTGCTGAACTCGGAGAAGGCCACGGTGGCCTTCGACGGCAACCCCTTCCTGAGCACCCAGGCCTCGCTCACCGGGATGGCCGACGGTCTGGCCCGCAACCTCAACTCCGACGGCGCCAAGGCCGACCTCAAGTCCCTGGGCGTCACCGGCGTGCACGAGGCGAAGATCGCCGACAACGCGCTCGGCCCCTACATGTGGCTGAGCGTCGTCGGGACCGACCGGGCCGCCGTGCTGAAGTCGGACGAGATCCTCACCACCTACGCGGAGAAGCGGCTGCTGGAGTTCCAGAGCCAGCAGTCGGTGGCACCCAATGCCATGATCCGGATGTCGACGATCGTGCCTCCCCAGAAGCCGGAGGCACAGACCAAGGCCAGGCTCCAGTTCCTCGTCATGGCGGGCGCGCTGGGCTTCGTACTCAGCCTGGTGGCCACCTTCTTCGTGGAGGCCCGCACGAGGCAGCGGTCGTCGCCCGCCAAGCACCGGCCCGCCCCCGGCGAGGCCGGCGGACCGGCCGCGGACGACGCCGGTGACCCGACGGCCACCCTGCGCATGACCGTCGCCCACCCGGCCGGCTCCGGCGCGGCCGGCTCCCGTTCGGCCGGATCGCCGTGACCGGCGCCGCAGCGGACACCGAGACCGCCCCGGCGGCGCCGTCGCTCGGGCGGAAGGTCGGCTCGGCCGCCCGGTGGAGCCTGATCAACACCGTGGTCATGCGCCTCGGCAACTTCGTGACCGGGATCATCCTGGCCCGCTTCTTCCTCGGGCCCGAGGCCTGGGGCGTGTACGGGATCGCGCAGACGGTGCTGCTGGTCCTGCTCTCCGCGAACGAACTCGGCGTCTCGCTCGCGATCATCCGCTGGGAGGGCGATCCCCGCCGCTTCGCCCCGACCGTCCTCACCCTGAGCGCCCTGTCCAGCTGCCTGCTGTACGCGGTGCTGTTCGCGGCGGCCCCCGCCGTGGCCGACGTACTCGGCTCGCCCGAAGCCTCCGGCGTCCTGCGGGTCATGTGCCTGTGCGTGGTCCTCGACGGCCTCTCCCAGGTGCCCGCCGGCTTCCTCACCCGGGAGTTCGCCCAGGGCCGGCGGATGGCCGTCGACGCCCTCAACTTCGTCCTCAGCACCGCCGTCACCCTGCTGCTGGCCGTCCAGGGCTGGGGCGCCATGAGCTTCGCCTGGGGCTCCGTCGTCGGGAACGTGGCCGCGCTCATCGGCTGCTGCCTCGCCGCGCCCGGCACCCTGAGGTTCGGCTGGGACCGGAGCCAGGCGAAGGCCCTGCTGCGGTTCGGACTCCCGCTCGCCGGGGCCAGCATGCTCGCCCTCGGCGTGGTCAACGTGGACACCATGGTCGTCGGATCGACCCTGGACGCCCTGGCCCTGGGCTTCTACGTGCTCGCCTTCAACATCTCCGGCTGGCCCGTCCGCATCATCTCCGAAGCGGCCCGCCGCGTCTCCTTCGCCGGCTTCTCCCGGCTGGCGCAGTCGCCGCAGGCGCTGGCCGCCGGATTCGGCCGCGCCCTCGGCGTCGTGATGACGGGCACCGTCCCGCTCTGCGTGCTGCTCGCAGCCCTCGCCGCACCGCTCGTCGAGCTGATCTACGGCGCGCGCTGGCTGCCCGCCGCCCGCGCGCTGCCCTGGCTGATGGCGCTCGGCCTGGTCCGCATCGGCTGCGAACTCGCCTACGACTGCCTGGTCGCCGTCGGCCGGCGCCGCTCGCTCATCGGGGTCCAGGGGCTGTGGCTCGTCCTCCTGATCCCGGCCCTCGTGGTCGGCGCCCGCACCGGCGGGATCGTGGGGGTGGCCCAGGGGCACGTCCTGGTCGCCGGCGCCGTCGTGGTGCCGGTGTTCCTCCTCGCCCTGCACCGCGGCGGCATCCGCCTGGGGACCGTCGCCCGGGCCTGCGCCTGGCCGTTCCTGGGCGGGGCGGTGATGGCGGCGGTGGTCCTCGGACTGGAGCGGTTCCTCGGCGACGGGGTGCTCGCGCTCCTGGCGACCGGGATCGCCGGCACGCTCGTCTACGGGCTGTGCGTCCTGCCCAGCCGCTCGTTACTCCGGGGGTAGCACCGTGACACAGCACCGAAGGCGGCTGGGGGCGTGGCTGCTCGCCGGCGTCGTGCTGGCCGTCGTCCTGACCCTCTGCCAGGCGGACCGCACCGGCGTGGGCGAGCACTCGGCCGCGCCGTCCGCGACACCGGCCGCGGCCCCCTCGGGGACGGACGCGCCCGCGCCCACCGCCCCGCCGAGCCCCTCGGCCACACCCTCCCCGACGCCGCCACCGGGCACGGCCGAACCGTCGCCCTCCGGCTCCGCCTGCGCCTCGCCCGGCGCCTGCGGATTCCCCGACGCGGGCAGCACCGGCCCGCGGATCGCCCTGGAGCGGCACGACACGGGGAACATGTCGGTCAAGAAGGACGGCACGGTCATCAAGGGCTGGGACATCCGCGGCTCGCTCGACATCTACGCCAACGACGTGACCGTCATCGACAGCAGGATCACCTCCACCAACTGGTGGGGGATCAACCTGCGCCCCGGCTTCAGCGGACTGAAGGTCCTGCACACCACCATCACCGCCGTGCCGGGCAAGGGCCCCGACAACGGCGGGGTGAACTACGCCGTCTCCAACATGGGCGGCAGCTCCGTCGAGGTCGGCTGGTGCGACATCTCGGTCTTCGGCAACGCCCTGTCCATGGGCCAGGGGGACCTGCATGACAACTACGTGCACGACCTCGTCGCGTTCCGCAACCAGGGCGGCGAATGGCAGCACACCGACGCCGTCATCAGCGGGGGCGGCAACAAGGGCCGGCTGATCCTGCGCCACAACACCCTGCTGAACTCCACCCCGGTGGACCGGGGAGCCACCGCGGCCGTCGGCCTGTTCGCCGACACCGGGGTCGTCTCCTCCGTCGTCGTCGACGGCAACTGGCTGGCCGGGGGAGCGTACGCGCTCTACGGCGGCGGCCCGGGCGCCACCGGCATCCAGGTCACCGACAACGTCTTCTCCACCCAGTACCACCCGGGCGCCGGAGCCTACGGCCCGGTCGCCGCCTGGAATGCGGGCGGCGCCGGAAACGTGTGGAAGGGCAACCGCATGTCCGACGGCCGGCCCGTCACCCCCGAACCCACCAGTTGACGACGGAGAGTCCATGATGCGCCGGATCGCACGGGCCCCCTGGGAGCTCCTCAAGCGGGCCTTCGGCTGGCTGGTGCTCTTCGAGGCCCGCAACAAGCTCCTGCTCTTCCCCTCCGCCGTGCGGCTGCGCCGCTTCGAGGACGCCGAGGCCGCCCGCCTCGCCGCCCTCCTGGGCCGGCCCCCGGCCGCGCTCGTCGCCACCGTCATCCCCACCCACCGGCGCCCCGGGGGACTGGGCGCGGCGGTCCGCTCGGCGCTGGCGCAGACCGTCACCGACCAGGTGGTCATCGTCGTCGACGACGGCGCCGGACTGCCCGAACTGCCGGCAGACCCCCGGCTGTTCGCGGTCTCCCTGGCCCGCAACACCGCCACCGCCGGCATCGTCCGCAACGTGGGCATCCGGCTCACCCGCTCCCGGTACGTGGCCTTCCTGGACGACGACAACCTCTGGGAGCCCGACCACCTGGAGCAGGCCCTGGCGGTGCTGGAGCCCTCCGGCGGCCCCGACGCCGTCTACACCGCGCTGCGCAGGGTGCTGCCCGACGGCACCGAACGGGACGTCCTGTCGGTGCCCTTCGACCGCCGCCGCGCCGCCCACGAGGCCTTCCTGGACACCAACGCCTTCGTGGCGCGGCGCAACCGGTCCCTGTACTTCAGCCGACTGCGCCGCACCCCCGAGGTGCTGCCCCGCGAGGACTGGGAGCTCGTCCGCCGCTACGCCCGCCGCCACGAGGTCCGCCACCTGCCCCGCCCCACCGTCCGTTACCTGGTCAACCCGGACAGCTTCTGGACCGCCTGGGACGGCCCGATTCCCTAGGGTGCGTGTCGGATCTCCGCGGCGTTGCGAGCCCTGGCGGGCACGGTCGCCGCACCGCATTCCCCTCGCCGGACTGACCGTTCATGTCGACTTCGGCAGCGGATCAGGCTTCTGCGATCCACCTTCGGACGCGGTCAAGTTCGACGCGCCCGTTGGCCAGGAGGTCTCTGTGCTTGATGGTGATCGTCCGGGAAGACGGCGTGTCCCTGGCGATGGTGGTGGTGAACACGCCCCATGCGGCTTCTTCGGTGAGGGGTCGCCCGTCGCGGTGGAAGCGGAAGCGGTTGCGCCGCATGGAGTCCGCTGTCCCTGCCTGGTCCCGGGTGATGTTGACGAACAGGGCGCGGTGGCCGGTGGCCGCATCGAGCTGGGGGATGCGCAGCGAGTTGAACGGTGACTTGGTGAGGAAGGCTCTGCGGTTGAAGTGGCGGCAGTGCGCCTGCACGTTGGCGGTGAGCAGCGGAGCGTCCTTGGTCTGTGCCGGGGTGAGGTTGTACGTGTGACCCCCCAGGTGCTGGTAGGCGGGTATGGCCCGCGCGTACAGGTCTTCGGCTTCGTAGGGCATGACCAAGCCGGGGATGATCCGGGTGTTCTTGTTGTCCACGGAGAGGACCTGGTCGCCCATGGTCTCGAAGGATCGGCGGGCTGTGTGGGTCAGATTGCGGACGGGCCAGGCCCAGCATGACGCTGTAGTGAAGTAGGAGTACCGGCCGGTGTAGGCAAGGCAGTTGTAGAGGTGGCTGGTCCCGGAGCGTGGTGCGCCGATGATGAACACGGTTGTGGTGGGGCTGTGTTCGGGCATGGGCTTGGGTGCGTACCGGGTTCGTGCGTCGAGCTCCTGCTGAATATCGATATTTTCGCGGACCGCGATGTCCGGGTTGAAGGGGAGCGGCTGTCCAGTGCTGCGGATCTGGTCGAGTACCGCCTTCACGTACGCCAGACTCGTGGAGGCTGGCGCGATTCCCTGCGCGTACCGCTCCTCCAGTGTCTCGGCGAGGACGTAGTGGCGGGGGTCGTTGCTGAACCGGTAGACGCGGGTTCGGTAGAGGGCGACCATCGCGCCGACGGGGTGGGGCGATGCCAGCTGCTCGGTGAAGGTGTCGGGCTTCACTCTGTCCTCTCGTTGCGGCGCAGGGTGTGCCAGCTGTGGGTGTAGCCGTTCCGTCCGAGGTAGGGGCTGGTGAGGATGTGGTGGATCTCCATCCAGTCGGCCAGGCGATCAGGGCTGCACCGGTACGGGGTTTCCACGTTGTACGCGGCCAGTGCCTTTGCGGAGAGCCCTGCCGGCAGGGGGCCGTGGGTCATCGCCGTGGTGACGAGCAGCTTGGCCAGGTCGTACGCGAACGGGGCGGGCGTCAGGTCGTCGAAGTCGACGGCGGTGATCGTGGTCGGCGTGATCAGGAAGTTCCGTGGGTTGGAGTCCTTGTAGAAGGCGGCCGGTTCATCGGCTGATGCCTCGATGATGTGGACGGCCCGGTCGATGCTCAAGGCCGGGCCGGGCACCATGGCCGCGCCCATGTTGTGCCGGACACGGGCTATGCGGCTGGCGGTGAAAGCGCTCATTCTGCCGATGCCGGGAAGGTCGAAGCCCTGGTCGAGACGCACGGAGTGAAGTGCCACCTGGTGGGCAGCCGCGTGCGTCTGCCCCAGTAGGCGGGCAACGGCGGGCACGTCGTCCGGGAGGGCGTGCCGGCCGGGCAGGTACTGGAACTCCAGCACCTGCGGATGGTGGGCGATCAGGTCGGGGACGGGCATTCCCAGGGCGTCGAGCCAGGCGTGCTGGGCGACGGCCCGGGACGCGGCTTCTGCCGTTCGGTACTGCTTGGCGAAGCCCACGATCACCCCCCGGCCCGGAGGGTCGCGGTGAGGTAGCTGACTACCGAACCGGTCTCGACAGGACCCGAGCGCGGTCTCTACCGGGTCTCTCCTGATGAAGTGCGGGATCTCGCCGCCAAGTACGGGGTGACCGACGAGGCCGCCATAGCGGAGGTCGCGGCGGCGGCAGCGGAGCCGCCGGGTACGGGGTGGTGGTCGTCCTACCCGGTGGCCCAGGCATATCGGGACTTCGTGGAACTGGAGGCTGATGCGGAGAAGATCCGGATCGTCAACCCAGTGGTCATCCCCGGCCCTGTCCAGACCCACGGCTACGCACGGGAGATCATCACCAGGTCGGCCAACGCGGGAGCCGAGCGGCGAGCAGAGCAGCTGGTGTCGATCCGGATGGCGCGGCAGGAAGTCCTCTACCGCCCGGACAAGCCAGTGCAGCTGCACGCGCTGATTCCCCAGTCCGCACTGCACGCGGAGTTCGACACGGCGCCGGTCGTCATGAAGGAACAGATCCGCAAGCTGCTCGACGTGGCCGAACTGCCGAATGTGACGCTCCAGATCATCCCGCTCAACGCCCACCCCGCGTTCGTGTCCAACGGCGCAATGACGATCCTGACGTTCCAGCATCCGTGGGCGCCGGTGGTCAGCATCGACAATCCGATGGGCGGCGACCACTCCGAGGACAAGGATCAGGTCGCCTACCTGGAAGCCGTATTCGAGCAGACGGCGACCATTGCGCATTCCGTGGATCGGTCACGGGATGTGCTCGTCGAGCACCTGGAAGGACTGCACAAGTGATTCAGCAGCGTACGCACGTACCTATGGCGTCGAGCATCCCCGGCGCGGTGTGGATGAAATCGTCGCACTCCGGCTCCAACGAAGGCCAGTGTGTCGAGGTCGCCGATGTCCGGCGGACTCACGCCGGCATCGCCGTTCGGGACTCGAAAGTGCCGGACGGTCCGGCCCTGATGATGGCTCCGTCCTCATTCGCTGCTCTCATCGAGAGCGTTGTCGGAGGTAACTTCAGCGCCTGATCAGTGCGCATCAAAGCAGATGGGCCCGCTCCCCCAGTCGACAGCGGGGAGGTCGGGCCTATCTAGCTAGTCCACCCGTACCCATCTGCGAGGATGCCTACTGCCGCGTCCAACGACGCATTGCGCAGCAGCGCCCACAGCCCCGCGCAGTACCCCGGGCACGCCCCTTCCCATGGTCGCCCGTGCGTGTGCAGGCCCCGGGCCCGGAGATGAGTGATCTGGTCAGGGGTGTTCCATTGGCCCGATCTAGGGCCCCGGAGTGGCGCGCAGCGCGGACGGGCTGGCCAGGGCGCGGGCGGCCGCCAGGCTGGCGGGGCGGCCGAGGACGGCACGTGAGGCCTCCCGCAGCAGGACCGCAGTCCGGAAGGCGGCCGTCGCCACCGCCCCGTGCCGGCGCCCGTAGAGCCTCACCCGGTTGAGGGTCAGCAGGGTCCACAGGCGCGGCGAGACCTGCGAGTCCCCGCCGAGATGGGTTGCCGCGGCCGCCGGCTCCAGCCGGGTGACGAAACCGCGGTCCCGGGCCCGCAGGCAGTACTCGGTCTCCTCCGAGTACAGGAAGAAGGACTCGTCCCAGGCCCCGCAGGCGTCGAGGCACTCCCGGGACAGGGCCATCAGCGCGCCGGTGGCCCAGTCGGCGACCGTCGCCCGCTCGTACGCGGTCGGGTCGGTGACCAGTTCGCTCCAGCGCGGGAACCGTCCGGCCCGGCGGTTGCCGATCACCGCCTCGCCGAGCGCCCGGGTCACGCGCGACTCGCGGCGCAGCGAGTGCAGGAGCGTCCGGCCGTCCTCCTCGTACAGCAGCGGGACGCTGATGCCGACCCGGCCGCCGCCGGGCGCCGCCGCGCCGAGCGCGTCCAGGAGCAGCGCGGCGCAGCCCTGCCGCATCCGGACGTCCGGATTGCACACCAGGGCCGCCCGGAAGCCGCCCTCCCACGCGGCGGCGGCGCCGAGAGCGGCGTTCACCCCGGCCGCGTACCCGGCGTTGCGGCCGGTCTGGACGACCGTCGCCTCCGGGGCCAGGGAGCGGATCAGGTCCACGGTGCTGTCGGCCGAGTCGTTGTCGGCGACGACCAGGCGCCAGTCGAGCCCGGCCATCCCCTCCGGCAGCGAGGCCAGGAACGCGGGGAGCACCGCAGCGCTGTTCCAGGTGACGACGAGGACGGCTACCGGGCCGGAGCCGGATCCGGAGCCGGGGAGGGGCTGAGGGGAGGCTGGTCGGCGGGAAGACATGGGAACTCCACGGATCGGGGCTCGGGCGCCGCGCGCCGGATGAAGCCGAGGTAGCTGCCTCCGGCGGCGATCGTCAGGAAGAACATCCCGGCGAACATCGGGAAGCTGAGGGCGTCGAAGGTGGCGCTGACGACCAGGGCGACGACGGCGGAGGCGAAGAACGCCTGCCCGAGCTCCCGGTCGGACTCGCCGGCGGCCAGCCGGCGGATCGCCCCGCCCTGGTGGATGCCGGTGAGGAAGAGGAACAGGAGCACGAACAGCCCCAGGAAGCCCATCTCGGCGAGGGTCAGCATGTACTGGTTGTCGGTGAAGAAGTACAGCTCGGGAATGAAGGTGCCCAGACCCCGCCCGGCGAACGGGCGCTCGTCCAGGTAGGGGACGATCGCGCTGTACTTGACCGTACGGGCCTGGGTGCTGCTGTCGGAGTTCGTCAGGAAGGACGCGAACAGTGCGGTGATGGTGCCGATCAGCCCCGGGATGATGACCTTGAAGCAGGACACCGCGCCCAGCAGCACACCGATCGCGCTCCACCTCCGCTGCGGCTTCCAGCGCGGCACCATCACCAGGATCACGATCAGCGCCCCGATGATCGAGGTGCGCGACACCGTCAGCGGCAGCGCCCCGCCCATCAGCACCACCGGCCCCCAGCGGCGCCACGCCCGCAGGTGCCTCCGTACCGGATCGAAGGCCTGCTGCACGGCGAAGGGCAGCAGCAGCGCCAGCATCCCGCCGAACTCCAGCGGCTGCGCCGTGGTGGACCGGGGCCGGGTGAACGCCCCGCGGTCCAGGGTCGCGATCTGCGGGACGCTCGACTGCAGCCCCGGAATGCTGATGCTGTCGGCGATGTTCGTCGCCGTGAAGAAGTCGTAGAACCCGATGGCGGCCACGATCGTCCCCATCACCACGGCCCGGCGCAGCAGCACGTCGAGACGGGCCCGGTCCTGGACGCCGGCGGAGACCAGCACCACCAGCGACACCCACACCAGCAGGGCGATCAGTCCGCGGTCCGCGCCGAGCAGCTCCTTGCGCACGCTCCCGCGGCCCGCGTTCGCGATGTACGAGGCCAGCACCGACACGGCCAGCAGCCACATGGCCACCCGGGGCAGCCGGGTCCCGGGAGCCGGCCGGATCCGGCCGGTGAGCCAGGTCGCGAGGTACCAGAACAGCGCCAGCAGGGCGAACACGTTGGCCGGGGTGCCCACCCCGCCCAGGCCCGGCAGCGTCAGGTTCGACGGGATGAAGAAGGCCAGCGCCAGATACCCGGTCAGCAGCGCGGTGGCGTCCGCGTGGCGGCCCCGGGACCTGCGGCGCCCGACCCGCCCGCGCGCGGTGGCCCCGGCGGAGCTCTCCCGCCGGCGGCGGCGCGCCGCCAGCAGGGCGTCCGCCACGAAGGAGAGGGTGAACCCGCTGCTGACACCGAGGATGAGGACCCCCAGCACCTGCTGGTAGCGGCTCTTGAGCTGCGCCACCGGGGTCTGCGGCAGCACCACCGGCGTGCTCTGGACGAAGTAGGCGGGCTGGACCTTGGCCGCCGCCTGGAGCGCGTTGAGCTGCTCACCGGCGAAGGCCGTCAGCGTGTTCGTCTCCTCCAGCACCTTCCCGCGGTCGGTGCCCGTGACCGTCAGCGTCAGCAGCGGGCCCGAGGTGTTCGCGGCGAACCCGACGGTGTACGGGTCGGTCACGCCCAGGCTGTGCAGTTCGCGGGCGGCGTCGGCCCCGGACAGCGTCCTGATCAGCACGTCCGCCGTCACGACCAGGGTGCCGCCCGCGTTGGATATGGGATTGCCGAAGGCGGGCGGCAGCTGGGAGGCCGCGTTGGAGTCGAGCAGCGCCACCGAGCTCTGCGACTGGTACGCCACCGGCACCGACCGGTACAGGTGCAGCGCCGCCAGCAGGCTGAGGAGGATCGCCGGCACGATCACGTACCAGCGCCGGCGCAGCACCGCGGCCATTTCACGAATGCTCACGAACACCCCTGCCGGGTACCGGATTTGATGGCGGACCTACCCGGGTCCTGCAAAGATCGGTCATGAAGGAAGGGATCCCCGTGTCGCCTGGTGAGTTGGTCCGTGCGCTGCGTCGGCGCTGGTACGTGCTGGTCGTGGCGGTGCTGCTCGCGGCCGCGGGAGGGGCGGCGGTGCTGCGGCCCGAACCGGTCTACTCCAGCTCGGCGATCGTGGTGCTCAAACCGCCGGTGACCAGCACCCAGCCGAACCAGCTCGCGAACCTCCAACCGCCGCTCGCGGCCGTCTCGTACGGGGTGGTGCAGCAGCTCGGCTCGCCCGCCGGAGCAGTCGAGCTCAAGGCCGCCGGAGTCACCGGCACCTACCGGATGACACCGCGCAACAGCGGTACCAGCGTCACCCCGCGCCACCTGATCCCCTCGCTCCAGATCCAGGTGGAGCACTCCGACCCCGCGGCGGCCGACGCCTCCGTACGGAAGATCATCGAGGCCTACACCCGACACCTGACCGAACTCCAGACGCAGCAGGGCATCCCGGCCGGGGCACGGATGAGCGTGTACCTCCTGGTGCAGCCGCACGCGGTCGCGCGGACCGGCGACCGGGTGCGCGGCCTGGCCGGAGTGGCCCTGCTGGCCGCGGTCGGCGGTGTGGCCGCGGCCCTGTGGACCGACCGGCTCCTGACACGCCGGAACCGGCGCCGGCGCGAGAGCGCCGACGCCGGTCCGCAGGACCCGCCGGGCGAACCGGTGGAGACGGGGCATCAGATCCCTCGGCGCTTCCAGGACCGCCACCACAGCCACTCGCGCCCCCGGTCGGCGACGGCCGACAGCACCAGCGGCTGGAGGTAGGGCATCATGCGCGGACCGATCCGCCGACGCCTGCGCAGCGCCCGGTACTCGGCGAGCGACGTGTAGCCGCCGGGCAGGCACTCGGCGGCGAACTCCTCGAGCTCGTCGACCGGTACCACCGCCGTGCGTCCCCGGTCGTACGCCCGGTAGGCGCGCCGCAGCGCGTACCGGGCGAGCCTGGTGCGCGCCGCCAGCGCCAGCCGGTCGGCACCGGGCAGCAGGCCGGCGCACTTGTCGAGCACCGAGTCGAAGGCGACCAGGCGCTGGCGCAGGTCGTCGAGCTGTCCACCGAAGTCCGTGGTGGACATGTTGTTGCCGTGGACCCGGTAGAAGGCCTGGTCGGCCCCCTGGACGTAGCCCACGTCGGCGTGGGCCGCGAGCCGCATCCACATCTCGATGTCACCGGCGTGCGGCAGCTCGGGATCGTAGCCGCCGACCTTGCGCTGGAGGCTGGTGCGGACGACCACCTCGGGTGAGGTGATGCATCCGGTGCCCTCCCGGAACCGCCGCTCCAGCCACCACTGCCCGGGGTAGACGACCGACCCCGTGCTGTGGGTGCGGGCCACGGGGAGCGGGCCGCCGTGCCGGAAGCGCAGCGGCCGGCCGTAGGCGAAACCGGCTTCCGGATGCGCGTCGAGCAGGGTGGCGGCGCGCACCAGGGCCCCGGGGACCAGCCGGTCGTCGGCCGAGAGCAGGGCGACGTAGTCCCCGTCGGCCCACTCCAGCAGGCCCTCGTTGTACGTGGCGATGTGCCCCCGGTTCTGCTCGTGGACCCGGACCTCGATCCGCGGGTCGGCGGCCGCCAGGGCGCGCGCGACCTCCGCCGAGTCGTCGGGGGACGCGTCGTCGATGATCAGTACCCGGACGTCGACGCCCTCCTGCTCGTCCAGGACGCTCTTGACGCAGTCGGCCAGGAAGTGGCCGTACTTGTAGCAGGGGATCACCACGCTGACCGTGCTCACTGGCCGGCCACCTCCGTGGAGCCGTCCGACTGGATGCCGTTCGGCAGGGTGGTGGTGAAGACCGGCCCGACCCAGTAGTTCACGGAGCCGAAGGTGTTCGTGGGGAACGTGGTGGTCGCGCCGTACTTGTAGAGGCCGTTGGCGCCGCCCGATCCGTCGGCCGGTGCGACCAGCGGGTAGGAGCGGTGTGCCCCGGTGAAGTAGCTCCCGTCCACCGAGTAGTTGCCGTTCGGCGCGTGGTAGGAGGCCACGTACGAGGTGCCGGCGGTGACGGGGACCGGGGTGGCGAACTTGAGCTGTTGCCAGCCGGTCAGGGTCTCGCTGCCGAAGGTTCCGGTGGCGAGCAGGGTACCGTCGGCGGCCCAGAGGCTACCGGTGTGGGTACCGGTGTTGCCGGGGCCCTTGTAGAAGGTGACACCGGTGATGAAGCCGTTCGCCGCGGACTGGAAGCGGGTGCCCAGCTCGACGGAGTTGGTGTCGTCCACCACGTTGGTGGTGCTCGGCGTGGCGGTGTTCGGCCAGAGGCCGCAGGGGCAGTTCACGGTGGGCGGGTTGGGGCTGGTGGTGAAGTTCCACGTGACCGGTGCGGTCATCGCGTTGCCCCACAGGTCGCTCGCCTGGACCGACAGGGTGTAGGTCGAGTTCAGAGCGAGTTCGCTGGAAGGCGAGAAGGTCGCGCTGTTGGCCGCGCCCATCACCTTCGTACCCGGGACGTTGGCTCCCCCGGAGTCCTTCAGGGTGAACACCAGGGTGTCGGAGTCGATGGCCGTGGAGAAGGTCGCCGTCGCCGTGGCCGTGATCTGTGTGCCGGTCGCCGCGGACTGCGGCGAGGTGGAGGTGACGGTGGGCGGTGTGGTGCTCGCGGCCGAGGTGTCCAGGACCGCGTCGACCCAGTAGTTGCTGCCGCTCGCGGCCGTGTTCGGGAAGCCGCCCGTCGCGCTGTAGCGGTAGACGCCGTTGCCGCCGTCGGTACCGCTCTTGAGCGCGGTGAGCGGGGCGAGACCCGCGGAGCCGGAGGCGAAGGTGTTGTCGAAGGAGTACCCGCCGTGCGGAGCGAAGTAGGAGGCGACGTACGTGGTGTTGGCCTTGACCGGCACCGGAGTGGCGAAGTTCAGCTGCTGCCAGCCCGAAGCCGTCTCGTTGGTGAACGTGCCCGTGGCCAGGCGCTGACCGGTGGCGCTCCACAGGCTGCCGGTGTGCGTGCCCGTGTTGGCCGGGGACTTGTAGAAGCGGACGCCCGTGATCGAACCGGCCGCCGTGGTGCGGATCTTCACACCGAGCTCCACCGAGCTGCCGTCACCCGCGTTGACGGTCCCCGGTACCGCGGCCGCGGGCCAGACGGTGCAGGGGCACTGCTGGGGGCCGACGGTCAGCGGCACCGTGGTGACGGCGCCGATGTTGACGCTGTCGTCCACCGCGCGGACCTTGATCTGCACGGGGCCGGGAGCGGTCGGCGTCCAGGTGTAGCTCCAGGTTCCGACGCCGGTGGTCGCCTTCCAGGTGGTTCCGCCGTCCGTGGAGACCTCCACGCGGGCCACCACGCCGCCACCGCTGTCGGCCGCCGTGCCGGTGACGGTCACGGGCCGCAGGGCCGGCACGGTGGCGCCGGCCGCGGGGCTCGTCACGCTGACGGCCGGCCCGGTGGCGTCGGTGGACGCGGTGGCCGGGACCAGGTTGCCCTGCAGGCTCTTGGGCTGCACCCCCATGTCCGCGAAGACGTTGACGGTGGCCTGCTGCATCCGCTTGTCCTCGGTGACCACCATGTCGTCCGGGTTGCCCGTCGGCATGTTGGTCAGGCCCCACGACCACTGCACCGTGCCCGTGCCGAAGACCAGGGCGTGCGAGGTCTGGTCGCGGAAGGCGACCAGGCTGTGCGTCGCGGTGCCGTTTCCGTAGGTGTTGCCGTAGTCCAGCCGGTACTTGCCGTCCTCGATGTCCACGGTGGTGGAGGACATCTTGATCTGCCCCGGCGGCCGCGCCGCGTCCTCGATGTCGGAGTCCCACTCGTAGCCGAGCGTTCCGGTCGGGAAGGTCGCGGTCTGCGAGGGGGTCAGGCTCGCGACGGTGGTGTTGCGCCACAGCCGCATCTTGGCGAACGCACCCGGTACGGTGATCGCGTCCGCCCGGTAGCCGTTCACCGTGAACAGCGTTCCGGTCAGCTGGTTCTGGGGCTGGTACGGACGCCCGTTGGTGGCGCTGGCCGGGTCCATGAAGGTGCCCGTCCAGGTGCCGCTCGGGTCGGGAACGCCGTTGGGCACGGGGAAGGACAGCTTGGTCTCCTTGTAGCAGACCAGTGTCCGGTTGGCGGTGTCGGCGCCGTCGATGCTCGGTGCCAGCCGGGTCTTCCAGAAGATCTCGTTGCCGGCGAAGTACGTCTGGTGCTGACCGGCACGCCGGGCGTTCAGGGCGTTGGTGAACTGCTCCTGCGTCCAGTACTCGTCGTGCCCCGAGGACATGAACACCTTGTGGTTCTGCATCAGGGAGGCGCCGCGCACCGACATGTCGATCCCGGACATGTAGCTGACGTCGTAGCCGTTGCGCTCCAGCCACGAGATCATCTGGTACTCGGAGCCGTAGATCCCGTTCTCCCCGCCGATGTCCATCGGACGGTTGTAACTCACCTCGTACGCACGCCCGTCCGGTGCGGGACCGCCGCCGTCGTAGAGGTCCTGCCCGCCGTAGTTGTTGTACGCCTGCCAGGTCTGGTCGCTCGTCTGCACCAGGATGTCGGAGTGGCTGGAGTCGTTGCGGACGACGAACGGGTACGGCATCAGGCCGTTGCCGTCCGCCTGGTCGAAGTTGGCGATGTACAGCCCGGAGACGGCGTCGGACGGCACGCTCCACGTTGCCGTCACGGGCCAGTTGCCGCAGTCGACCAGACCGGTCGACGCCTTGGTCGTGCAGGTCTTCGGATTCCCGCCCTGGGCATAGTTGGCCGGGTAGGTCTGGGCGGCCTGGGCCTGCGTCGACAGCAGCCGGGCGCCGTTGCCCCCGTAGTGGCCCAGCCGGTAGACCGAGACGCGGTAGGGGGAGGGGGACTGGACCTTGAACTGCACGGTGTCGCCGGCCTGGACGCTCATCTGGGCGCTGAAGCCCTTGATGTCGCCCCAGGCGCTGGGCGCGAACCAGTCCGACATCGGTGTGCCCGGCTTGGAGTTCTCGCAGACGACGGCGTTCGACGTCGGACCGCAGGGGTCGGCGGCACCGGCTACCGAGGCCGGCGAGAGAACCGTGGCCACCAGGGTGGCGACCACGGTGAAAAGGCCGTACCGAAACCGGAGCAGCCTTCTCCGCTTGTTCATCTGTACCTCATTTGTTTGCGTGAACCGGGAGGCGTCAGCGCAGGGCGCCGCTGAGCGCGTCCGCGACCCGCTGCTGCTGGGCGGCGGTGATCTGCGGGAAGAGGGGGAGCGAGAGCATCCGGTCCGCGGCCTCTTCGGCGTGCGGGAAGGCGCCGCGGCCCTGACCGAGGTGGGCGAAGGCCGGGGTGAGGTGGACCGGGGCCGGATAGTGCACGCCCGCTCCGATGCCCTCCGCGTTGAGCTTGCCGACGACGGCGTCACGGTCCGCTGCGGCGACCCGTACGACGTACAGGTGCCACACGTGGACGTTGCCCTCCGCCGTGACCGGCAGGGTGACCCGGCCGGCCGCCGCGAGCTCGCCGAGCAGGCCGTCGTAGCGGGCGGCCGCGGCCCGGCGGGCCGCGTTCCCCTCCGCCAGCCGGGCCAGCTTCGCCCGCAGGACCACGGCCTGCAGCCCGTCCAGCCGGCTGTTGAAACCGGCCACGTCGTGCCGGTACTTGGCGATGCCGCCGTGATTGGCCAGGGCCCGGACCAGGTCCGCGCTCTCCTCGTCGTCGGTCACCACCGCGCCCGCGTCACCGTACGCGCCCAGGTTCTTGCCCGGGTAGAAGCTGGTCGCGGCGATCCCGCCGCTGCCGGGGGAGCGGCCGTCGCGGGTCGCGCCCTGGCTCTGCGCGGCGTCCTCGACGATCCGTACGTGCGCCGGCAGCTGCGCGCTCAGCTCCGCGGTGGCGGCGCACTGCCCGTACAGGTGCACCGGGACCACCGCGCGGGTGGCCTTCCCGACCGCGTCCAGCGCGGCCCGCGGGTCCATCAGCAGCGTGTCGGGGAGGCAGTCGACCAGGACCGGCCGGGCGCCGATGCGGGCGACGGCGCCCGCGGTGGCGATGAAGGTGTTGGCCGGCAGGACCACCTCGTCGCCCACCCCGACCCCACGGGCCCGCAGCGCCAGTTCGAGGGCGTCGGTGCCGTTGGCGACGCCCACGCAGTGCCCGACCCCGGCGAAGTCGGCGTACTCGCGCTCGAACGCGCGGACCTCCTCACCGCCGATGAAGGCGGTGTTCGCGAGGACACGGTCGAATCCGGCCCGTAATTCCCCGGCGACCTCGGCGTGCGCCGCCTTCAGGTCCACGAGCGGTATCTGGTTCATGCGACTGGGCTCCCCATCCGTGTCCCCGGCCACCGGCCGGTCATCTCCCCATCGGTCCGCAGCTCGTCGAGCGCCGGGGCGTCCGCCGCGCGCAGCCGGCGGGCCGGGCTCCCGGCCCACACCTCGCCGGGCGGCACATCGGCCAGGACCGTGCTTCCCATACCGGTCAGCGACCAGGCGCCGACCGTCGTGTACTCGCGGACCAGCGAGCCCGCACCCACATAAGCCCCCCGCCCCAGCCGCACCCCGCCGCCGAGGCGCACCCCCGAGGCGAGCGTGGCGAAGTCCCCGACCGCGTCGTCGTGGGTGAGGACCACCTGCGGCATCACCGCCACGTGCGACCCCACCCGGACGGCGGCGGTCAGCACGCAGTGCGCGAGCAGCACCGAGCCCGCGCCGAGCATCGAGGACCCCGACACCACCGCCGTCGGGTGGACCACGGTCGCGTAGCGGTTCACGGGCAGCCCCAGGCGCCGCACCACGCGGGCGCGTACGGCGTAGTCGCGCGGGCTGCCCACGCAGACCACCACCCGGGCGGCCCGCAGCTCGTGCACCCGTTCGCTGCCGCCCAGCACCGGCACCCCGTCCACGTCCCGGCCCTCCAGGGCCGGGTCGTCGTCGAGGTGTCCGATGAGTCGCCACCGCGGCGGGAGGCCCCGTGCCACGTCGGCGGCGGCCACGTCCCGGACCGCCTGGGCGGTCTCCCGGGCGAACCCGCCCGCACCGACGATCAGCAGGTCCTCGGTGCCCCGTGGCCCGTTCATGCGCCGGCCTGTTCCCGCAGCACCGTCACCACCCGGTCCTGCTGGTCGTCCGTCATCGTGTGGAACAGCGGCAGGATCAGCGAATCGCGGCTGATCCGCTCGGTGACCGGCAGCGGCGACGCGCCGTGGCCGGCGTACGCCGGCTCCAGGTGTGAGGCCATGATCCCGCGCCGGGCCGAGATCCCCGCCTCGGAGAGCACCGCGAGCAGCTCGTCCCGGCCGATCGGGAAGTCCTCGGCCAGCAGCACCCAGTACGACTGGAAGTTGCCCTGGCCGTGATCGGGGTCGCGGACCGGGGTGAGCCCCGGCACGCCGCGCAGCAGCTGCGCGTACCGGGCGGCGAGCCGCCGGCGCCGGGCCACGATCTCGTCCAGTCTGCCGAGCTGCACCAGGCCGACCGCGGCCTGGATGTCGGTCATCCGGTAGTTGTAGCCGACCTCCAGATAGCTCTCGACGATCGGCTTGCTGCTCGCGTGGCGCTGCGCGGCGGACACGTTCATCCCGTGCTCGCGCAGCCGCCGCAGCCGCTCGGCCCACTGCGCGTCGTCCGTGGTCAGCATGCCGCCCTCGCCGGTGGTGATCACCTTGCGGGGATGGAAGGACCAGGCGGCGAGCAGGGCGCCGTGACCGACGGACTTGCCGCCGACCGTCGCGCCGATGCCGCAGGCGGCGTCCTCCACCAGGGCGACGTCCCAGTCGGCGCACGCCGCGCGCAGCGCGTGCACGTCCGCGGGCACCCCGCCCTGGTGGACGGCGAGCACCGCTTTCGTACGGGGCGTGCGGACCGCGTCCACGGTGGCCGGGGTGAGGTTGCCGGTGGCCTCCTCGACGTCCGCGAACACCGGTTGCGCGCCCACGTAGCGGACCGCGTTGGCCGTGGCGATGAAGGACAGGGAGGGGACGATCACCTCGTCGCCCGGGCCCAGGTCCAGCGCGATGAGGGCCAGGTGCAGGGCGGTGGTGCACGAACTCACCGCGATGGCGTGCTCGGCGCCCACGCGCTCCGCGAAGGCACGCTCGAACGCGGCGACCCGCGGGCCCTGCGCCACCCAGCCGGAGAGCACCGCGTCGGCGGCGGCCTTCGCCTCCTCCTCGCCCAGCCACGGCACCATGACCGGGACGCGGGCGGGCGGTACGGGATCCTGCGCGCTCATCGGCCGGCCTCTGCGGCCGCGGTGTCCGCTGCTGCCGCCGCCGATGCCGCCGCGGCGTCGGCGGCGCGCTCGGTCCGCCACCAGTCCACCAGGTCCCGCAGCCCGCTGCGCAGGTCGATCCCGGCGGTGAAGCCGAGTCGCTCCGCGGCCTGCGCGGTGTCCGCGAGCCGGCGGGTCACGCCGTTCACGGCGCGGGCCGGACCGTGCTCCGGCACCAGGCCGTCCGCGCCCATCGCCTCCAGCAGGCCGTTCGCCAGCTCCAGCAGGCTGGTCTCGGTCCCGCTCGCGATGTTGAACACCTCGTCGGTCAGGTCCGATTCGGCGGCCAGCAGGTTGGCGCGCGCGATGTCCCGCACGTCGACGAAGTCCATGGTCTGGAGGCCGTCTCCGAGGATCAGCGGCGGCTCGCCCGAGGCGATCCGCTCCATCCAGCGGATCAGCACCTCGGTGTAGAGCCCGTGGATGTCCATCCGCGGCCCGTACACGTTGAAGTAGCGCAGGGCGACGTAGTCCAGCCCGTACATGGAGTGGAAGCTGCGCAGCATCCCCTCGTTGAAGGCCTTCGCGGCGCCGTAGAAGGTGTCGTTGTTGTACGGGTGGTGGCGCTCGGTCGTCGGGAAGGCCTCGGCCAGTCCGTAGACCGAGGCCGAGGACGAGGCGATCACCTTGCCCACGCCGGCGGCGGCCGCCGCCTCCAGCACGTTGAACGTGCCGTCCACCATCACCTCGTTCGCCAGCCGCGGCTCCTCCGCGCACTGGGTGATCCGGATGGCCGCCAGGTGGAACACCAGCTCGGCGCCCTCCGTCACCTTGCGCACCGCGGCCAGGTCGCGGATGTCCCCCTCGACGACCTCCACCACACCGCTCGGCAGGGCGCGGGCCAGGTTGGCGGTCCGTCCCCGCACGAAGTTGTCGAGCACCACGACCTCGCGTGCCCCGTTGTCCACCAGCAGGTCCACCAGGTGCGAGCCGATGGTGCCCGCTCCGCCGGTGACCAGAATCCTCTTGCCTCGTACGCTGCTCAACGCCCTGCCCCCACTGAGTCGTTCATAGTCATTCGTGTCACGGATCCGCGAACGGTCAGCGCCCGGTGCGCAGTCCGACGACCGCGCCCTTGAACTCCAGGCTCCGGGAGGCCGCTTCCAGGATGTCCAGCACCTTCAGGCCCGCCCGGCCGTCGGTCAGGGCCGGCCGCCCCGAGCCGATCGCCGCGGCGAACTCCTCGACCATGCTGCGCAGCGCCTCCTTCTCCCCGATCGCGGGCGCCACCATGTCGCCGGTCCGGTAGGAGACGAGCATGTCGCGGCGCTCGTCCGCACCGATCTCCTGCGGGGTGCTCAGCTCCACGCCGCGGTCGAACACGGCCACGCGCTGGGAGGGGTTGAGGTCGTCCCACACCAGGGTGCGCTTGGACCCGCCGACCATGGTGGTGCGCACCTTCGTCGGGGACAGCCAGTTGACGTGCACGTGGGCGATGGCACCGGTGCTCAGCTGGAGCGTCAGATAGGCCACGCAGGACTGCCCGGCCCCGATCGGATCGGCTCCGTGCGCGGCGACGGCGACGGGCCGGACGTGGTCCGGGAGGATGAAGTCGAGGACCGACAGATCGTGGGGGGCCAGGTCCCACAGGACGTCGACGTCCTTCTGGACGAGCCCCAGGTTGATCCGTACTGAGTCGACGAAGTGGATCTCGCCGAGTTCGCCGGAGCGGACCATCTCCCGGATGCGGCCCACCGCCGGGGTGTAGCAGTACGTGTGGTCGCACATCAGCGTGAGACCGCGTTCCTCGGCCTCGTTGACCAGTCGGAGCCCGTCCTCGTACGTGGCGGCGAGGGGCTTCTCCACCAGGACGTGCTTGCCGGCGCGCAGGGCGGCCAGCGCGACGTCCAGGTGGGTTCCGGCCGGGGTGGCCACGGCGACCGCGTCGACGTCCGGATCGGCGAGGACCGCCGCGTAGTCCGAGGTCGCCTGGACGGTGGAGTACCCGCCGAGCACCTGCCGGGCCCGGTCGACGTTCAGATCACAGAGCCAGCGCAGCCGGAACTGCGGACTGGACTGGAAGTTGCGGACGAGATTGGGGCCCCAGTAGCCCGCACCGACCACGGCGACGCCTAACGGCTCCGCTCGCCCGGCGGCCTTCGAGCCGCCGTCCTTCACAGTGTTGGGCTTCACAGCGTTCCCCTTCCTTCCGCGCACGCCGACCGGCGTGCCGACACCTCATGGCCGGGGCGCGTGGGATGGAGGGGTAGGCCGTCGAGGGCAGGCCGGACGCCTGCGCGACCCGTGCATGACCAGCTCAACGGTGATGGCCCCCCACAACCGATGCTTTGCGTGATTCCGCGTACTACCCCCCGGCCGGCTGCATGTTCCCCCAAGCAGCCGAACCCGTACCTCCTGCCGAAACCGCTCGGCGCCGCTCAATCTAGTCCACCGGGCGTACCCCCGGGCAGAGTTGACGGAATCGCCCGGCGCGGGTGGTCGACCGTGCATACTGCCCGGGTGACCAGCATCGTGATACCGGCCCACAACGAGGGCAGGGTCATCGGCCGGCTCCTCGACGCGCTCCTGGCCGACGCCGACAACAACACCGGCACACCGGCGGACGGGCCCGACATCGTCGTCGTGTGCAACGGCTGTACGGACGACACCGCCCGGGTGGCGGGCGCGCGCGGCTCCCGCGTACGGGTGGTGGAGATCCCGACTCCCTCCAAACACACGGCACTCCGGGTCGGGGACGAGCACGCGCGGGGCTTCCCCCGTCTCTACGTGGACGCCGACGTCGTCGTCGGGGCCGCCGACGTACGGGCCCTGACGGGCGCGCTCGCCGCAAGTCCGGCCCTGCTCGCCGCCGCCCCCGGCCGTGACATCCCGCTGGCCGGCTGCGCCTGGCCGGTCCGGGCGTACTACCGGGTGTGGCAGCGGCTGCCGGCCGTCCGCGAGGGCCTGTTCGGCCGGGGGGTCATCGCGGTGACCGAGCCGGGGCACGCGCGGATCGCCGCACTGCCCCCGCTGATGGCCGACGACCTGGCCGCGTCCCTGGCCTTCGGGCCGGGGGAGCGGCGCGTGGTCGAGGCGGCCCGGGTCGTCGTGCACCCGCCGCGCACCTGGTCCGACCTCGTCCGCCGGCGGATCCGCGCGGCGACCTCCTCCGCCGAGTTCGAGCGCTACCAGGCCTCGCAACGGGCCGGTGCGGCCGCGCCGTCCGCCCGTACGGGCTCGTCCGACCTGCGCGCCCTCCTGCGGGCCCAGCCGAGGCTGCTCCCCGGGGTGGTGGTCTTCGTCCTGGCCGCGCTCGCCGCCCGCAGGGGGTCCCGCAAGGCCATCCGGAACCAGGACTTCTCCACGTGGCTGCGGGACGAGAGCAGCCGGCAGGGGTGAGCGCGGCGACCGGCGGCGTGCGGCCGAATCGGGCCGTGCGCCCCACCGTTGGCCCGTACAACCACTAGGGTTTCACTCGCACGTTCGAGTGACTCAGACCGTCGGCACCGGGAGCTCCAGCGCATGTACCTCGCGGACCGCTCCGCGCCCTCGCCCGCGGACACGGGGGCCCCGCCGGACCGGGGATCCTTACGGACCCCCGCCGTCACCTCGGCCGTCCTGGCCCTGGGCACGGTCAGCCTGATCACCGACGTCTCCTCCGAGATGGTCACCGCCGTCCTGCCCCTGTACCTGATCGCCGGGCTGGGCCTGAGCCCGCTCGGTTTCGGCGCGCTCGACGGCCTCTACAACGGAGTCAGCGCCCTGGTGCAGCTGACCGGCGGCCACCTCGCCGACCGGGTCCGCAACCACAAGCTGATCGCCGGCATCGGCTACGGACTGTCCGCCCTGTGCAAGCCGCTGCTGCTGTTCGCCCACAGCCTCGGCCCGATCAGCGTGATCCTCGCGCTGGAACGCACCGGCAAGGGCCTGCGCACCGCCCCGCGCGACGCCATGATCTCCCTCTCCACACCGGCCGAGTCACAAGGCCGCGCCTTCGGCGTGCACCGGGCCATGGACACCACCGGGGCGCTGCTCGGCCCGCTCGCCGCGTTCCTCGTCCTGAGCGTGGCGGTCGACGGGTACGACGCCGTCTTCGGCGTCAGCGCGTGCGTCGCGGTGCTCGGCGTCGTGGTGCTCGTGCTGTTCGTCCCGTCCGGCGGCGGCGAGGCGGTCCCGGCCCGGCCGGCCGACGGCTGCGGCGCGGCCCGCCCGGACCCCGTACGGCTGCGCGACGCGACGGCCCTGCTGCGGCTGCCCCGGCTGCGCGCCCTGACGCTCTGCGCCGTCCTGCTGGGGCTCACGACGGTCAGCGACGCCTTCGTCTACCTGCTGCTGCAGCGCCGCACCGGCATCGGCGAGCAGTGGTTCCCGCTCCTGCCGCTGGGCACCGCCGCCGTGTTCCTGCTGCTGGCCGTCCCCGCCGGGGCCCTCGCCGACCGGATCGGCCGGCGCACCGTGTTCCTCACCGGGCACGCCCTCCTGCTGGCCGGTTACGGGCTGCTCCTGTGGGCCCCCGACTGGCCGCCGCTGCCCTACCTCGTCCTCGCGCTGCACGGCATGTTCTACGCCGCCACCGACGGCGTGCTGCCCGCCGCCGTGGCGGCCACCGTCCCCGGTCGGCTGCGCGCCACCGGCCTGGCCCTGGTCGGCACCGGCCAGGCGCTGGCCCGCTTCGGCTGCTCGCTGGCCTTCGGCGCGGCGTGGAGCCTGTGGGGCACCGGCCCGGCTCTCGCCGCCGCAGCGGCCGGACTGCTGTGCTGCGCGGCCGTCGCCGGCGTCGTCCTGCGTCCGGCGGCCCCCGCCGACAGCCCCGCTCTCCCCGACCCCGACCCCGACCCGAAGCCCGTGAGGCCCCCCGTATGACGCTGACGTTGTCACGCCGCCTGCTCGTCCTCGCGGCGGCGGTGCTGCTGCTCGGAGGCCTCGCCGCCGCGCTGGTGGTACGCGCCGCCGACCGCGCCGACCGGCCGCGTACGGGCGGCCCGGAGATCACCGCGGGCGGTGTCAACCTCACCCGGCAGGGAGAACTGGCCTTCCTCAACAGCGGACGGGGCCCCCACCGCGGAGCCCTCGCGTCGGTCCCGGCCGGTGCGCCCCGGTCCGCGCGCACCGCCTCCGACCTCGGCTGCCAGCGCTTCTACGCGGCCGCGGGCACCGGCGTGTGCCTGCGCTCCTCGCCGGGCGCGCTCGCCCAGGACAACCAGGCCCTGATCGTCGACGCCGACCTGCGCACGGTGCGCAGCCTCCCCCTGGCGGGCACCCCCAGCCGTGCCCGCGTCTCGCCCAGTGGCCGGTTCGTCGCCTGGACCGTCTTCGTCTCCGGCGAGTCCTACGGCTCCGCGTTCTTCTCCACGCGCACCGCGATCCTGGACACCCGCACCGGCAAGCTCGAATCCAGTCTGGAGGAGTTCGCCGTCTTCATGGACGGCCGGGACTACCGCGCGCAGGACGTGAACTTCTGGGGCGTCACCTTCTCCAAGGACGACGACACCTTCTACGCCACGCTCGCCACCGCCGGCCAGACCCATCTGGTCAGGGGTTCGATCTCCCGGCGCAGCGTCACCACCCTCGCGCAGAACGTCGAATGCCCCTCCCTGTCGCCGGACGAGACCCGCATCGCGTACAAGAAGCGGGTGCGGGCCGGAGCCTCGCTGTGGCGCGAGCACGTCATGGACCTGGGCACGCTCCGCGAGCACGCGCTCGCCGAGAAACACAGCGTGGACGACCAGGCCGCCTGGCTCGACGACCGGACCCTCGCCTACGCCCTGCCCACCGACGGCGCCGCCGACAGCACGGACCTGTGGACCGTGCCCGCCGACGGCACCGGCGCCCCCCGGCTGCTGACACCCGGCGCCTCCTCCCCGTCCCGCCTGGGCTGACGGCCCCCGGCACGGGCCCGTCGCCTCAAGCCGGTCGGGCCTGGTCCACGAAGGTCCTCACCCGGTCGACGAGCGAGGCGTGGTCCCGGATCCACCCGTAGTGCCGGCTGCCCCGCACCCCGTCGCCGAGGACCAGCTCCCAGTGCGTCACCCGCGCGCTCGTGAGCTTGTCGCTGAGCCCCCGCACCCCTCCGGGCGGGGCCATGCCGTCGCCCTTGACGGTCACCGCGAGCACCGGCAGGTCCAGCTCGGCCAGCCGGGGCTCGAAGTCCACGGGGGAGGACGGCACGTGGTAGCGGCCCGTCCGGACCTGGGCGGCCATGGCCCGCAGGATCTGCGCGGAGTCGTTCCCCAGCACGCCGAAGCGCCGGCCGGGGAAGTACCCGTACACGGACGAGAACGCGGCCGCGAGCTGGAACCCCGCGAGCATCCCGAGGCTCTGCGGGAACGGCCAGCCGCGGTAGTGGCAGGAGGGGGCGCCCACCAGGACCGCACCCGCGGCCATGTGCGGCTCCTGGCTGAGGTAGAGCGTGCCGAGCTGCCCGCCGAGGCTGTGCCCCAGGAGGTGGCGCGGCGCCTCGGGGAAGGCGGCGGCGACCGCCCGGAACAGCGCGGGGCAGTCGTACGTCACCATCTCGTGGTAGCCGTAGCGCACTCCGCGCCGCACCCGTACGGAGCTCGTCCCCTGCCCCCGCAGCTCACCGAGGACCACCTGGAACCCGGCCCGGGCGAGGGCCTCCGCCAGGGGGGTGTAGGCGGCGGCCCTGGTGCCCATGGCGGGCATGCACACCAGCACGGGGGCCGAGGGATCGTCGGGCCTTCGGTGGAACCGGATTCGGGCCGTGGCGCCGTCCTCGGCGCGCACGGTCCGCGTGGTCACTTCGGTGGACGGAATCACAGGCCTCCCTCGCTCGTGGGCCATCCTGCGCGTTGCGCGGAGCACGTTCAACAGCCGGATCCCGCCCGGCCGTCCGGCTGCGCCTCCCGGGCCAGCACTCCGGCCCCGGGACGGCCCGGTACCTCAGCAGCGAGAATCGCTTCGCGGACATGCAAGCCCCGATCGACACATGGGAGAACCGGCCGTGACCGGCATCGAATTCCTCGCCTCGTTCCTCAGGACCGGACGCCTGCACGGGATCGGCATCGGCTCCACCCTCGGCGAGGTCGACCGGGCCTTCCGCCACCGCTTCGTCGACGTCATAGGCGAGGGCGGCGAGTCACTGCGCCGCGACTACGGATTCGTCGAGTTCTGCTTCAACCCCGGTGACGCGTGGGTGATGTCCGGTGGCTCCATCGAGCTGCACCGGCTCGCGTCCGGCCAGGACATGGCGACGGAGTGGGCCCGGGCCACGGGGGTCGAGTTCCCCCGCCACGTCGCCTGGGAGGACGTGCGGGAGGAACTCGCACGCGTCCCCGGAGCCCCGGAACTCACGGTCACCGACCAGGGCGGCTTCCTCGAATACCGGGCGGCGGCGTCCAACGTCTCCGTGATCGTCGTGGACGACGAGGAGGAGCAGCGGGGCTGCCACGCGGGGCACGGGGACGTGTGGAGCGTCAGCCTGTGGGCGCCCGTCCGGGCGAGGTGAGCGTCCGGAGCCGGTAGCGGCCCCGGACCACGCCGGCATGGGCCGGCCGGGTGCTTGACCGGGCCGATGGGATTGGGCGCGGCGTGAGCGGGCACCGTGGCGACCATGGCCCTCGAACATCCCGCGGAAAAGGGCGACCAAGGGCGGCTCGGCCGCTTCGAGAAGCTGGCGGAGCTGGCTTCGAACTTCACCAGCTCCCCTGCCTTCTCCCTGTTCTGCGTCCTGCTGGTCGCCGGCTTCGTCGCGGTCCACCTGGCTCACCTGGACGTGAGCTGGCAGCACCTGCTCGGCGACGCGATGGGCGCGGTCGCCCTGCTGCTCCTCGCCCTGCTGAAGAATTCCGAGCGCAGGGCCGAGCACGCGATCCAGGTCAAGCTCGACGCCATCGCCGCCGCCCTCCTGGAGCAGCATCAGGGCGAGCGGGGCCCCGCGCACCGGGACCTGGCCAAGGCCATCGGGATCGAGGACGGCGCGTAGCGGACCCTCCCTTGGGCCGAGCGGACCCCGCGACGGGCGCTTTCGAGTGACGACCCGCGCGGCCTCTGCCGCGGGCGCCCCGGCGTCCTCGACCATCTCAGGCGGCCGGTCATGTTCCGGACGCGCACGGCCGGTCGGGCCGGGCACCGCCGTACCGCGGCTCCGGGCCGCCGCTGGGAGATCACGTGTACGTCCTGCTCGTCGCGAGCGCGTTCAACAGCCTCACGCAGCGAGTCCACGCCGAGCTGCGCGACCACGGCCACCACGTCGCGGTCGAACTCGCCCTGCCCGACACCTCCCTGGCCGATGCCGTACGCGGGCACCGGCCCGACCTCGTGCTCGCGCCGATGCTGCGCACGGCCGTCCCCGAGGAGGTGTGGTCCGCCCACACCTGCCTGATCGTCCACCCGGGACCGGTCGGCGACCGCGGCCCCTCCTCCCTCGACCGCGCGATCCAGGACCGGGAGACCCGGTGGGGGGTCACGGTCCTGCAGGCCAACGCGGAGATGGACGCCGGCGACGTCTGGGCGAGCGTCGAGTGCCCGGTGCCGCCGGTCGGCAAGAGCGACCTCTACCGCGGCGAGATCGCCGACGCGGCCCTGGAGGCCGTCCTCCTCGCGGTGGAACGCTTCGCCTCCGGCACCTACGTCCCGCGACCGCAGACCGGCGGCCGGGCCCGGCCGCTCCTGCGCCAGGAGGAGCGCCGGATCGACTGGGAGGCGGACGGCACCGAGCAGGTCCTGCGCGTGCTGCGCGCCGCCGACTCGCAGCCCGGCGTACGGGACGACCTGCTCGGCGGCGAGTGGTTCCTGCACGGAGGGCACCGCGAGGAACAGCTGCGCGGCCGCCCCGGCGAGCTGCTGGCCACCCGGGCCGGCGCGGTCTGCCGGGCCACCGCCGACGGCGCCGTCTGGATCCCGGAACTGCGCGCCCGGCGCCTGCCGGGCCGGCCGGCCGAACCCAAGCTGCCCGCGACGGCGGCCCTGGCGGACCGGCTGCCCCCGCTGCCCGAGGTGCCCGCGCCCCCGGACGCCGGCCCGCACCGCCCCACCTGGTCCGACATCGGCTACCACGAGGAGGGGCAGGCCGGCTTCCTGAGCTTCTCCTTCCCCGGCGGCGCGATGAGCACCGCGCACTGCCGACGCCTGCTGGACGCGTACCGGACCGCCTGCACCCGCCCCACCTCCGTGCTGGTCCTGGGCGGCGGCCGCGACTTCTTCTCCAACGGCATCCACCTGGGCGTCATCGAGGCCGCCGCCGACCCGGCCGAGGAGTCCTGGGCCAACATCAACGCCATGGACGACCTCGTCGAGGCGGTGCTGACCACCACCGACCGCCTCGTGGTCAGCGCACTGGGCGGCAACGCCGCCGCCGGCGGGGCCGTGCTCGCCCTCGCGGCCGACGAGGTCTGGTGCCGCTCGGGCGTCGTCCTGAACCCGCACTACCGCCTGATGGGGCTGTACGGCTCCGAGTACTGGACGTACACCCTGCCGCGCCGCGTCGGCCCCGGCCTCGCGGAGCGCCTCACCGCCGAGGCCCTGCCGCTGAGCGCCGCCGCGGCGGGGCGGCTGGGCCTGGTCGACCGTACGGTGCCCTGCGCGCCCCAGGAGTTCACCGCGGAGACGGAACGGCTCGCGGCCCGCCTCGCCGCCCTGCCCGCCACCGCGGCCCGGATCGCCGCCAAGAAGGCGGCCCGCGAGCGCGACGAGGCGGTCCGGCCGCTGGCCGCCTACCGCGAGGCCGAGCTGGCCCGGATGCGGCGGACCTTCTTCGACCCGGACGCCCCCTACCACGCCCTGCGCCGCGCCTTCGTGCGCAAGGAGCGCGCGGTCGCCACCCCGCCCCACCTCACCCGCGCCACGACGGACCGGGCTCCCGCCGCCGCACGCGCGCCGCAGGCCGCCCGGCAGGCCGCCGACCCGCCCGCCGCCGCCCCGCCCGCCGCCGTGTCCCGCTCGGCCATCCGGCAGCGCGATGTCACTGGACTGGCCGCACCTGACGCGGCGCCCGGACCGGCCTGCTGTTAGCAAGAAGGGTGAGGACGAGACAGGCCGCCTCTCCGCACCCCCTTCCCGACCCCCTCCCCGAGGAGGCATCCCATGGCCGCAGTGACGAAGGACCCGGTCGAAGACCCGCCGATCCACATCCTCTGGATCAACGCGGGCCTGAGCTGCGACGGCGACTCCGTGTCCTTGACGGCCGCGATGCAGCCGAGCATCGAGGAGATCGTGACCGGCGTGCTGCCCGGTCTGCCCAAGATCGCCGTGCACTGGCCGCTGATCGACTTCGAATGCGGACCGGTCGGCGGCGCCGACACGTTCATCGAGTGGTTCTTCAAGGGCGAGCGGGGCGAGATCGATCCGTTCGTCCTGGTCGTCGAGGGGTCGATCCCCAACGAGAAGATCAAGCCCGAGGGCTACTGGTGCGGCTTCGGCGACGATCCGGAGACCGGACAGCCCATCACCACCAGCGAGTGGATCGACCGGCTGGCCCCCAAGGCCCTCGCGGTCGTCGCCATCGGCACCTGTGCCACGTACGGCGGCATCCACGCCATGGAGGGCAATCCGACGGGCGCCATGGGCGTGCCCGACTACCTGGGCTGGGACTGGACCTCGAAGGCCGGCATCCCGATCGTGTGCGTGCCGGGCTGCCCGATCCAGCCGGACAACTTCTCGGAGACTCTGACCTACCTGCTCTACCAGGCGGCCGGCTCCGCCCCGATGATCCCCCTCGACGACAAGCTGCGCCCCACCTGGCTGTTCGGCGCCACCGTCCACGAGGGCTGCGACCGCGCCGGCTACTACGAGCAGGGCCAGTTCGCCCAGACCTACGACTCGCCCGAGTGCCTCGTCAAGCTCGGCTGCTGGGGCCCCGTCGTCAAGTGCAACGTCCCCAAGCGCGGCTGGATGAACGGCATCGGCGGCTGCCCCAACGTCGGCGGCATCTGCATCGCCTGCACGATGCCCGGCTTCCCCGACAAGTTCATGCCGTTCATGGACGAGCCCCCCGGCGCCAAGGTCTCCACGAAGGCCAGCGGCGCGTACGGCGCCCTGGTCCGCAAGCTCCGTGCGGTCACCGCCCACACCGTCGACGAGGAACCGAAGTGGAGGCACGGCGGCCGCAGCCTGACCACGGGCTACCGCCCGCCCTGGTGACGGCCCGCTCCACCCTCTCCCCGTAGCGCAAGCGCACCCGCAGCAACTCCGCTCCCCGCACCGAAGAAGGGTCACGGCAGACACGATGGCACCGAACACGAAGGCGGCCGGCGACGGCAGCGGCCTGGTGGAGATGGCCTGGGATCCGATCACCCGGATCGTGGGCAGTCTCGGCATTCACACGAAGATCGACTTCAAGCAGAAGCGGGTGGCGGAGTGCTACAGCACCTCGTCGGTCTTCCGCGGCTACAGCGTCTTCATGCGCGGCAAGGACCCCCGCGACGCGCACTTCATCACCAGCCGCATCTGCGGGATCTGCGGTGACAACCACGCCACCTGTTCCGTGTACGCGCAGAACATGGCCTACGGGGTGAAGCCGCCCCACCTCGCCGAGTGGATCATCAACCTCGGCGAGTCGGCGGAGTACATGTTCGACCACAACATCTTCCAGGAGAACCTGGTCGGGGTCGACTACTGCGAGAAGATGGTCCGCGAGACCAACCCCGGTGTCCTGGAGCTCGCCGAGCGCACGCCGTCCCCGCACGCCGGGGAGCACGGCTACAAGACCATCGCCGACATCATGCGCTCCCTCAACCCCATCGAGGGCGAGTTCTACCGCGAGGCCCTCCAGGTCAGCCGCTACACGCGCGAGATGTTCTGCCTGATGGAGGGGCGCCACGTGCACCCCTCCACGCTCTACCCGGGCGGCGTCGGCACCATCGCCTCCGTCCAGCTCTTCACGGACTACATGAGCCGCCTCATGCGGTACTGCGAGTTCATGAAGAAGGTCGTCCCCCTCCACGACGACCTCTTCGACTTCTTCTACGAGGCCCTGCCCGGGTACGAGGAGGTCGGCCGCCGGCGCGTCCTGCTCGGCTGCTGGGGCGCCCTCAACGACCCCGAGTACTGCGACTTCACGTACGCCAACATGACCGACTGGGGACGGAAGATGTTCGTCACCCCGGGCGTGGTCGTCGACGGCAAACTGGTCACCAACGACCTCACCGAGATCAACCTCGGCATCCGCATCCTGCTCGGCAGCTCGTACTACGACGACTGGCAGGGCCAGGAGCAGTTCGTCACCCACGACCCGCTCGGCAACCCGGTCGACCCCCGCCACCCGTGGAACCAGCACACCATCCCCGCCCCGCAGAAGCGGAACTTCGACGACAAGTACAGCTGGGTGATGTCGCCCCGCTGGTTCGACGGCAAGGACCACCTCGCGCTCGACACCGGCGGCGGCCCCATCGCCCGCCTGTGGTCCACCGCCCTGTCCGGGCTGGTCCACACCGACTACGTCCAGGCCACCGGGAACAGCGTCGTCATCACCCTGCCGCGCACGATGACCAAGCCCGAGACCCGCTTCGAGTGGAAGATCCCGAAGTGGAGCAACGCGCTGGAGCGCAACCGCGCCCGCACCTACTTCCAGGCGTACGCTGCCGCCATCGCCCTGCACTGCGCCGAGAAGGGCCTCGCCGAGGTGCGTGCGGGACGCACGCAGACCTGGGAGAAGTTCGAGGTGCCGGACGAGTCCATCGGAGTGGGCTTCACCGAGGCCGTACGGGGCGTCCTGTCGCACCACATGGTGATCCGCGACGGGAAGATCGCCAACTACCACCCGTACCCGCCGACGCCCTGGAACGCCAGCGTCCGTGACAGCTACGGCACGCCGGGACCGTACGAGGACGCCGTGCAGAACACCCCGATTTTCGAGGAGAACAGCCCGGAGAACTTCAAGGGCATCGACATCATGCGCGCGGTGCGCAGCTTCGACCCCTGCCTGCCCTGCGGCGTCCACATGTACGTCGGCGGCGGCAAGACGGTGAAGACCATGCACGTGCCCACCGGCCTGAGCGGACTGGGCGGATGAGCGCGGTGCTCGACGCCGCCCAGGCGGGGCGCAGGGTCGAGGAGGTGCTCGACCGGATCGCCGCCACGGGCGACCGGGCGGCGTGCGCGGCCGCCGAGGAACTGGTGCGCGTCCTCATGGACTTCTACGGCGCCGGGCTCGCCCGGATCGTCGAGGGGCTGGGGCACGGCCCGCTCGACGCGGTGCTCGACGACGAACTCGTGGCGAGCCTGCTCTCCCTGCACGGCCTGCACCCCGAGGACGCGCGCACCCGGATCGCGCGCGCCCTGGACTCGGTGGACGAGCCGGTGGAGCTGGTCGGCTTCGACGAGAGCACCGGCGTCCTGCGGCTGCGCCCCGGGGCCGCGACCGGCGGCTGCGGCTGCGGCAGCGGCGGTCAGGACGACGCCCGGCGGACCCTGGAGGACACCCTCGCCTGCTTCGCGCCCGAGGTGACGAGCGTGGAGGTGGAACCCGCCGCGGCCCCGCCGCCCGCCCTCCTCCAGATCGGCACCCGGCCCCCCAGCCCGGCGCGGGTGTCGTGACCGGCGCCGGAATCCGTACGGACGGCCCGCGCGCGCCGCGCGGGCTGCGCAGGTTCGCGGGCCCGCGCCCGCCCCGGCCCGAGACCTGCGAACTGTGCGGGGTGATCGTGCCCGGGGAGTCCCACCGCCACCTGGTGGAGACCGAGAAGCGGACGCTGGTCTGCGCCTGCACCGCCTGCGCCCTGCTGTTCGACCGGCCGGGCGCGGCCACCGGACGCCTGCGGGCCGTCCCCGACCGCTACCTCACCGACCCGGGCCACCGGCTCGACGAGGGCGCGTGGGAACTCCTCCAGATCCCGGTCGGGGTCGCGTTCTTCTTCCGCAACGCCGCCCTCGACCGGCTCGTCGCCCTCTACCCCAGCCCGGCCGGAGCCACCGAGAGCGAACTCGCCCCGGAGACCTGGCAGACCGTGCTGGGCACGGGCCGGCTCGCCGCGCTGCTCGAACCGGACGTGGAGGCGCTGCTGCTGCGCCGCTCGGAGGGCCGCACCGAGTGCTACCTGGTGCCCATCGACATCTGCTACGAGCTGGTGGGGCGCATGCGGCTGCTGTGGCAGGGCTTCGACGGCGGGGCGGAGGCCCGGGCCGCACTGCGCGAGTTCTTCGCGCAGGTGGAGCGGCGGGCCAGGGTCCTGGCGGAGGAAGGCCGATGACGGAGTTCTCCTTCACCTGCACCGGGGTGCGCGCCGACCCCTACGCCGCCGGCCCCACCCTCGTCTTCCGGCTGCGCATCACCGCCGCCGGGGGAGCCCGGGTGCACGCCCTCGCCCTGCGCTGCCAGATCCGCATCGAACCGGCCCGGCGCGGCTACGGTCCCGCCGAGGCCGAAGGACTGGCCGACCTGTTCGGGGAACGTGCCCGCTGGGGCACCACGCTCAAGCCCGTGCAGTTCGCCCAGGTCCAGGCCATGGTCCCGAGCTTCACCGGGGAGACCGAGACGGACCTGGTCGTGCCGTGCACCTACGACATGGACATCGCCGCGACCCGCTACTTCGAAGCCCTGGAGAACGGGGAGGTACCGCTGCTGATGCTGTTCTCCGGCACCGCCTTCACCGGTGACGGCGGCTTCCGGGTCGAGCCGGTGCCCTGGGACCGCGAAGCCGCGTACCGGATGCCCGTGGCCGTGTGGCGCGAGATGGTCGAGCAGCACTTCCCCGGCTGCGGCTGGCTCCGGCTGCCCCGCGACACCATGGACGAGCTGCTCGCCTTCCGCTCCCGCCACGCGCTCGCCTCGTGGGAGGCGACCGTACGGGCCCTGCTGGACGCGGCCGCCCCGCCACCGCAGCCGCCACCGCCGGGGGCGGTCCGGCTGGGCGCGGTCCTGCCCCGCCGCACCGAGAGGACGGCCCCGTGACCGGCTCCCCGACCACGACGACCGCCGCCGCGGAGTCCCGCTTCGCCGTCGCCCGGCAGGTGGCCGACGCCGTCCTCCTCGAGGGGTACGTGCTCTACCCGTACCGGGCCTCGGCGGCCAAGAACCGGCTGCGCTGGCAATTCGGCGTGCTCGTCCCCCCGGCGTGGGGCCGCGCGCACGACGAGCACGCCTTCCAGCAGACCGAGATCCTGATGGAGCCGCGCGGCGGGGCGACGCTCACCCTGGAGCTGAGGTTCCTGCGGGCGCAGCGGCGAACCGTCCAACAGGCCCTGGAAGACGGCCGCTTCGCGGAAGTGGCCGAGCTGCACCTGGCCGACCGCGTCCTGGTCCCCTGGGACGAGGGCGTGGAGGAGCGGGTCGAGCTGTCCGTCCCCGTCGCCGAGCTGGCGGCCGGCGAAGTGACCGTCCCCTTCCGCCGCCCCGCCCGCGACGACACCGAGACCGTCCTCGACGCCGACGGGCGGACGGTCGGCCGCATGGTGCGGCGTACCGAGGAGGTCGAAGGCCGCCTCAGACTCCTGGCCACCGAACTCGACGGCGCCTACCGCGTGTTCAGGCTCCGCGCGGTGGTGGAGAACACCAGCCCGTGGGCCCCGGCGGCCGGCTCAGGGAACCAGTCCGGGAACGGGTCCGCCGACCGTGAGGCCGCCCTGCCGCACGCGCTGGTCGCCGCCCACCTCCTGCTGGGCCTCGACTCGGGCTCCTTCCTCTCCATGACCGACCCGCCCGAATGGGCCCGGGAGGCGGTGGCGGCGTGCGTCAACCGCCACACCTGGCCGGTGCTCGCGGGCGAACCCGGCCGCGCCGACGTGGTCCTGTCCTCCCCGATCATCCTGGAGGACCACCCGGCCATCGCCCCCGAGAGCGCGGGCGCGATGTACGACTCCACCGAGATCGATGAGATCCTCGCCCTGCGCACGGCGGCCCTGACCGACCGGGAGAAGCGCGAGGCGCGCGGTACGGACGCCCGGGCGGCCGCCGTGATCGACCTCGCCGACTCCATGCCCCCCGAGGTGCTGGAACGCCTGCACGGCGCGGTGCGCGGCCTGCGGGAGATCACCGGCCCGGACCAGCCGCCCCTGCTGACGGAACTCCCCGACGTGGACGCGGTGTTCACACCGGACACCCCCTGGTGGGACCCGGCCCGGGCGCAGACCGCGGACCCGGCCCGCGACCGGATCGCGATCGGGGGCGCCTCGGTGGGACCGGGCAGCCGCGTCCTGCTGCGCCCCGGACTGCGCCGCACCGACGCCCAGGACCTGTTCCTCCAGGGCCGTGCCGCGCTGGTCGAGGCGGTCCTGCACGACGTCGACGGCGGGGTCCACCTCGCCGTCACCGTCGAGGAGGACCCGGGCGCGGACATCCGCCGGGAGCAGGGCAGGTTCCTGTACTTCCAGCCCGACGAGGTCACCCCCCTGGAGGACGCGTGAGCGGCAGGGTCCTGATCGCGGGCATCGGCAACGTCTTCCTCGGCGACGACGGCTTCGGCGTCGAGACCGTGCGGGCGCTGTCCTCGCACCCGCTGCCCGACGGGGTCGAGGTGGTGGACTTCGGCGTACGCGGGGTCCACCTCGCCTACCAGATCCTCGACGGCTACGACACGCTCCTGCTGATCGACGCCACCGCACGGGGCGGCGAGCCGGGCACGCTCTACCTCATCGAGGCCGACGGGAGCGCGGATCCGGGCGCCGCGGGCCCCGCGCCCGGCGGCCCCGTCCTCGACGGCCACCACATGTCACCCGACACCGTCCTCGCGCTGCTCGGCACCCTGTGCGCCGGCACCGGCACCACCCCTCCGCGGCGCACGCTGGTCCTCGGCTGCGAACCCGCCTGCGTCGAAGAGGGCATCGGGCTCAGCGCACCCGTGACCGCCGCCGTCCCCGAAGCCGTACGCATGGCCCTGGACCTGATCCGCGGTCCGGCCCCCGACGAAACCGGCGGCCTCCGCCGCGAACTGAGGAGAACCCCATGAAGAACGCCGTCATCGGCGGGGCCGCGGCCGCCGCCCTCGCCGCGGTCCTGGCCGTGCTCCTGCCCGACCTCAGGCGCTACCTGCGCATCCGCAGGATGTGACGACGCTGCCCCTGCCGCGCCCGAATGGCGTACGGGGCGCGCCGCGCACCGGCGTGCCCGACCGCGACGACCCCGTCCCGCCGGTGTAATGAGCCCCGGCAGGACGGAGTCCCATGCACGAGATGTCCATCGCCATGGCCGTAGTGGGCCAGGTGGAAGAGGCGGCCCGGGCGGGCGGCGCGCGCGCCGTCACCTCCGTACGGCTGCAGGTCGGCGAGCTGGCGGGGGTGGTCCCCGACGCGCTGGCCTTCTGTTTCGAACTGGCCTGTGCCGGAACGGTCCTCGACGGCGCCGAGCTCGTCACCGAGTCCGTCCCGGCCCGCGCCCGCTGCGCCTCCTGCCCCGGCACCTGGGCCGTCGGGATGCCCCCCGAACTGTGCTGCCCCGGATGCGGCAGGGCCACGGACGTGGAACTGCTGTCGGGCCGTGAGCTGGAGATCCTCAGCGTGCGCTGGGAGGACGGCCCCGCCGGTGCCCGTACCCGCGAACCGATTCCCGAGGAGGCCTGAACCATGTGCCGAGTGGTCGATCTGCGGCAGGCGGTACTCGCCAAGAACGACATGGCGGCCCAGGTCCTGCGCGCCGAACTCACCGCCCGCGGAACGACGGTGGTCAATCTGCTCTCCAGCCCCGGCAGCGGGAAGACGGCGCTGCTGGAACGCGAACTGCTCCTCGCCCGTGAGCGGGGCGTGGCCGTGGCCGCGCTGACCGCGGACCTGGCCACCGAGAACGACGCGACGCGGCTGGCCCGTTCGGGCGTACCGGTCAAGCAGGTGCTCACCGACGGACTGTGCCACCTGGAGGCCGGGATGCTCGGCCGGCACCTGGACGGCTGGCTGCCCGAGGACACCCGGCTGCTCTTCGTGGAGAACGTGGGCAACCTGGTCTGCCCGGCCTCGTACGACCTCGGGGAATCGCTGCGCGTGGTCCTGGCGTCCGTGACGGAGGGCGAGGACAAGCCGCTGAAGTATCCGACCGCCTTCGGACTGGCCCAGCTGGTGGTGGTCACCAAGACCGACATCGCGCGGGCCGTCGCATTCGACGAGGCCGCCTTCCGCGCCCACGTCGAGCAGGTCAATCCCGGTGTGGAGGTGGTCCTCACCTCGGCCCGCGCGGGTGAGGGGCTGGGCCTCCTGCTCGACCGGGCGCTGGCGGCGGGGGCGGGCGCCGGGGCGCACACCCCGGTCATGGCCGGCCGGCAGCGGTCGCACGGCCATGACCACGACCACGGTGACGGGCGCGACCACGGGCACGGGCACGTCCACGGCGACGGCCAAGGCCACGGCCACGGCCATGGGGACGACCACCACCACGATCACGTGCGTTCCGCCGCGCAGACCCGCTGATGGAGGCCGTGCAGCGCCGCCGCGTCACCGTCCGCGGCGTGGTCCAGGGCGTCGGCTTCCGGCCCTACGTCTACACCCGTGCGACCGGGCTCGGCCTCGCCGGGCACGTCACCAACACCCCCGAGGGCGTCGTCGCCGAGGTCGAGGGCGCGCCGGCGGCGGTCCACCGGTTCTGCGAGCGGCTCGCCGCGGACGCGCCCCCGCTGGCCGTCGTGGACGCCGTCGACCACTGCGAGGTCCCGGTCTCGGGCGGCGCCGGATTCACCATCATCGCCTCCCGGACCGGCGGGCCCGCCCGCACCCTGGTCTCCCCGGACGTGGCCACCTGCGCCGACTGCCGCACCGAACTGGCGGACCCGGCCGACCGGCGCCACCGGCACCCCTTCATCACCTGCACCCACTGCGGGCCGCGGTTCACCATCGTCACCGGGCTGCCGTACGACCGCGCCCACACCACCATGGCCCGCTTCCCCATGTGCCCCGACTGCGCCCGCGAGTACGGCGACCCCGCCGACCGCCGCTTCCACGCCCAGCCGGTCGCCTGCCCGGCCTGCGGCCCCCGGCTGAGGCTGCTCACCGGGCAGCCGCCCCGCGAGAGCGCCGGTCCCGGCCCGGACGGCCCCGACCCGGTCGCCGAGGCCCGGCGGCTGCTGGCGGCCGGGGCGATCCTGGCCGTGAAGGGCCTGGGCGGCTACCACCTGGCCTGCGATGCCACCCACCCCGGCGCCGTGGCCGAGCTGCGCCGCCGCAAGAACCGCGGTGACAAGCCCTTCGCCCTGATGGCCCGGGACCTCTCCGACGCCGAGCGCTTCGCGCACATCGGCCCCGAGGAGCGGAAGCTGCTGGAAGGAGGAGTGCGGCCCATCGTGCTGCTGCGCCGCCGCGAGGGCGGCACGGCGGGTCCGGGCACCCCGGGCACCCCGGGCGCCCTGGCCGACGGGGTCGCCCTGCGCTGTCCCGACCTCGGCGTGATGCTCCCGTACACCCCGGTCCACCACCTGCTGCTGGGCCTGCCCGGCGACCCGCCGGGCCCCCGCCTGCTCGTCATGACCAGCGGGAACCTCGCCGGGGAGCCCATCGTCACCGACGACGACGAGGCCCTGGACCGGCTCGCCGGCCTCGCCGACGCCTGGCTCACCCACGACCGCCCCATCCACGTGCCGTGCGACGACTCCGTGGTGCGGGTCTGCGACGGCGAGACGCTGACCCTGCGGCGCTCCCGCGGATACGCCCCGCTCCCGCTGACGCTGCCGCTGCCGGTCCCCCCGACCCTCGCCGTGGGCGGGGACCTGAAGAACGCCTTCTGCCTCGGCGAAGGGCGCCAGGCCTGGCTGTCCGCCCACGTGGGCGACATGGACGACCTCGCCACCCAGTACGCCTTCGAACGCGCCGAGCGCCAGCTGGAGTCCATCACCGGCGTCGGCCCCCTGCGCCTCGCCGCCGACCGGCACCCCGGCTACCGCTCCACCCGCTGGGCGCGGCGCGCCGCGGGCGCCCGGCCGCTCGTACGCGTCCAGCACCACCACGCGCACATCGCCTCCGCCATGGCGGAGCACGGCCTGGACGGCGGCCGGCCGGTCATCGGCATCGCCTTCGACGGCACCGGCTACGGCGACGACGGGGCCGTGTGGGGCGGCGAGGTCCTCCTCGCCGACTACGCCGGGTACACCCGTTTCGCCCACCTCGGATACGTCCCGCTGCCGGGCGGCGACACGGCCGTGCAGCGTCCGTACCGCATGGCGCTGTCCCACCTGCGGGCCGCGGGCATCGGATGGAGCCCGGACCTGCCCTGCGTCGCCGCCTGCCCGCCGGATGAACTCCTGCTCCTGGAGCGTCAGTTGGAACGCGGCCTGAACTGCGTACCGACCTCCAGCATGGGCCGGCTCTTCGACGCCGTCTCCTCCCTGGCCGGCGTCTGCCACCAGGCGGGGTACGAGGCGCAGGCCGCGATCGAGCTGGAGGGCGCGGCGCTCGGGGCGGGCGCGGCCGGCCCCGGCTACGCCTTCGGCCTGCGGGTCCCGCCCGGCCCGGCCGGGGCCCCGGTCACCGCCGATCCCGCGCCCGTTCTGGCCGCCGTGCTGGCCGACCTGCGCGCGGGCACGCCCCCGGGGCTGATCGCCGCACGTTTCCACACCTCCGTCGGCGTCCTCGTCGGCACGCTCTGCGCGCTCGCGCGCGAGCAGCACGGCCTGGACACCGTCGCCCTGACCGGCGGGGTCTTCGCCAACACCCTGCTGTCGTCCGCGTGCGCCCGGACCCTGCGCGCGAGCGGGTTCACCGTCCTGCGTCACGGCAGGGTCCCCCCGAACGACGGCGGGTTGTCCCTCGGCCAGCTCGTGGTGGCGGCCGCCGCCGACACCGCACACCACCCACAGCAAGGAGAAGCCCATGTGCCTGGCGGTACCCGGCAGAGTGCTTGACATCGGGGAGAAGGACGGCACCCGCATGGCTACCGTCGACTTCGGCGGCGTGCAGAAGGAGGTGTGCCTGGAGTACCTGCCGGACCTCCAGGTGGGCGAGTACGCCATCGTCCACGTGGGCTTCGCCCTGCAGCGCCTCGACGAGGAGTCGGCGCGCCAGACCCTCGAACTCTTCGCGGAACTCGGCATGCTCCAGGAGGAGTTCGGCGATCCGTGGGAACAGGCCGCCGAAGCCGGCGGCGAACCCTGGCCCTTCGCCGAGGAACCGGCCGCCGCCGCACCTCAAGGGGAGGTCACGCCGTGAGGTACATCGACGAGTTCCAGGACCCCGAGCTCGCCCGCCGGCTGCTCGACGACATCCACGCCACCGTGACCCGCCCCTGGGCGCTGATGGAGGTCTGCGGCGGCCAGACCCACACCATCATCCGGCACGGCATCGACCAACTGCTTCCCGATCAGGTGGAGTTGATCCACGGTCCGGGCTGTCCGGTGTGCGTCACCCCGCTGGAGGTCATCGACAAGGCGCTGGAGATCGCCTCCCGCTCCGACGTGATCTTCTGTTCCTTCGGGGACATGCTCCGGGTGCCCGGGACCGGCCGTGACCTGTTCCGGGTGCGGAGCGAGGGCGGCGACGTACGCGTGGTCTACTCCCCGCTCGACGCCCTGAGGATCGCCCAGGAGAACCCGGACCGGCAGGTGGTGTTCTTCGGCATCGGCTTCGAGACCACTGCCCCGCCCAACGCCATGACGGTCCACCAGGCGAAGAAGCTGGGCATCCGCAACTTCAGCCTGCTCGTGTCCCACGTCCGGGTGCCCCCGGCGATCGAGGCGATCATGCGGTCGCCGAGCTGCCGGGTCCAGGGCTTCCTCGCCGCCGGGCACGTGTGCAGCGTGATGGGCGTGGGCGAGTACCCCGAGCTGGCCGCGCGCCACCGCGTGCCGATCGTGGTGACGGGATTCGAGCCGCTGGACATCCTGGAGGGCGTACGGCGGGCGGTGCGGCAGCTGGAACGCGGCGAGCACACCGTCGACAACGCGTACGCGCGGGCCGTCCGCCCCGAGGGCAACCCGGCCGCCCTCGCCATGCTGGAGGACGTCTTCGAAGTCACCGACCGGGCCTGGCGCGGCATCGGCGTCATCCCCGGCAGCGGCTGGCGGCTGTCCGCCCGCTACCGGGAGTTCGACGCCGAACACCGCTTCTCGGTCACCGGCATCAACACCCGCGAGCCGGCCGCGTGCCGCAGCGGCGAGGTGCTCCAGGGGCTCCTCAAGCCGCACGAGTGCGAGGCCTTCGGCACGCTGTGCACCCCCCGCAGCCCGCTCGGCGCCACCATGGTGTCCAGCGAGGGAGCCTGCGCCGCGTACTACCTCTACCGGCGGCTGGAACTGAAGACCGTGCCCGCCGCCCCGACCGCACCGCTGGAGGCGAGCCCCGTTGTCTGACACCGCACTCGACATCACGGGCTGGACCTGCCCGGCCCCGCTGCGCGACCACCCCCGCGTGGTGATGGGCCACGGCGGCGGGGGAGCGCTCTCCGCCGAACTGGTCCAGCACCTCTTCGCCCCCGCCTTCGGCGGCGAGGCGCTGGCCCAGCTCGGGGACTTCGCGGCCGTCTCCCTCGGGGGAGTCCGGCTGGCCATCTCCACCGACTCCTACGTGGTGCGGCCGCTCTTCTTCCCCGGCGGCACCATCGGCGACCTCGCGGTCAACGGCACGGTGAACGACCTGGCCATGAGCGGGGCCCGGGCGGCCTACCTCTCCTGCGGCTTCATCCTGGAGGAGGGCGTCGAGATGTCCGCCGTGGCCCGCGTGGCCGAGGCCATGGGCGCAGCCGCGCGGGCCGCGGGCGTGGAGGTGGCCACGGGCGACACCAAGGTGGTCGAAGTGGGCCACGGGGACGGCATCTACATCAACACCACGGGCATCGGGATCATCCCCGACGGGGTGGACCTGCGCCCGCAGCGCGTGGTGCCCGGCGACGTCGTCATCGTGAGCGGCGAGATCGGCCTCCACGGGGTGGCGATCATGAGCGTTCGCGAAGGCCTGGAATTCGGCGTGGACATCGAGAGCGACTGCGCGGCCCTGGGCGGCCTCGTGCAGAGCATGCTCGCCGTCACCCCGGACCTGCACGTCCTGCGCGACCCCACCCGCGGCGGCCTGGCGGCCTCGCTCAACGAGATCGCGGCCGCCTCGGGCACCGGCGTCGTGATCACCGAGAGCCGTGTCCCGGTCCCGCCGGCCGTCGCGAACGCCTGCTCGATCCTCGGCCTCGACCCGCTCTACGTGGCCAACGAGGGCAAGCTGGTCGCCTTCGTCCCCCGCGAACACGCCGACGCCGTCCTCGACGCCATGCGCGCCCACCCCCTGGGCCGCCACGCCACGGTGATCGGCGAGGCCGTCGACGCCCACCCCGGCATGGTCGTCTCCCGCACCGCCCTCGGCGGCACCCGCGTGGTCGACCTCCCGCTCGGGGAGCAGCTGCCGCGCATCTGCTAGCTCCGGCCGGAGTCCTCACCGTACGACGAAGCCCCTGGTGGGACGGGTTCTCGACCGAGAACCCCCGTCTGCGCCAGGGGCTTCGCCCGTGACGGCAACGGCTCCGGAGGCTCGTGCTCATCGGCGACACCCCCGAACAGAGCCCGGATTCCCGGCAGCTGGGCTGCTTCCGGGCCTCGGCCGTCCTGGGCCGGCTGCTCCGGGACCTCTGGCGCCGTCCCTGACCTCACAAGCGCCTGCCGGCCGGCGCCGGCTGGCCTATTCTGGGCCTCAGGGGGTACGGGGTTGAAGGACGCGCTGCTCAGGGAACTGACCGACAGGATCCGGGACTTCGGAGACGGCTCGGCCCCGGATGCCGTGCTCGACGAGGCGGGGGCGAGGGCCGCCGCGCGGTTGCTGACGCTCGCGGGCCTGGAGCGGGGCGACCCCCGGACGGTGGACACCGACATCCTGCACACGGTCGCCGCGTATCACTGGGCACGGTCCCTCGCCCACTCCGACGCCGCGCTGTCGGCCGCCGACCACACGAGGGCGATGGACGTCTTCGGCCTGCTGTACCTCGCCGACCACCGGCGCGTGCCCCGCGCGCTCTGGTCCCGGCTCACCGAGGCGACGGGCCACGACCCGTGGCAGGACCCGGTGGACCACGCGGGCGACCTCGTACTGGACGTGGAGGAAGGCGGTGGTCCGGCCGTACTCGACGAAGCGGTGGCCCTCCTCCAGGACGCGCCGGCCGGCCCCTACCGCGACACCACGCTCGGCCTCGCCCTCCGTCATCGGGCGGCGGACCCCGCCCGCCCGGCGGCCGACCGCCTGGCCGACGCCGACGCGGCCGTCGATCTGCACGCGCGCGTGGCCGCGCTCGCCGAGGAGTCGCCCGCCCGGCGGGCCCGCCGGCGGCTCACCCTCGCCGAGGCGCACGACCAGCGGTTCGTGCTCTGCGCCGACCGGGGTGACCTCGCCGCGGCGGAGTGCGCCGCACGTGCGGCGTTCTCCGAGGCCCCGGAGGGCTCGGCCGTGCGGGCGGACGCGGCGGCGAGCATCGGGACGTACCTCGGCCGGCGTGCCGAGGCGGGCGCCCTCCCGGGAGACACCGGCCTGCTGCGGGAAGCCGTCGCATGGCTGCGCCTGGGGGTGGACCTCTCGGCGGCCTCCGGACGGGAGCCGGACCGGGCGAACCTGCGCAGGGCGATGGGACTGCTCCTCGACCGCACGGCTGCGCCACCCGAGCGGGAACCTGCGGAACACGGAGAGGGGGAAGGGGAAGGGGGAGCGGGGGAGGTGGCGGGCGCAGCCCGGCCGGTCGCGTCGCCGGACACCGTGCGCCAGGCGCGCGACCTCGCCGGGCTCGGCTCGAAGGTCATCGCGCGCGTCCTTCCGGAGGCCGAAGCCGTACGGCGGGTCGTCGACCCGGCCTTCGCGCTCTCGAAGGAGGCCGTCACCTCCGTGGTGACCGGCGCCGCGCGACTCGTCGGCTCCGGAGCGCCCCAGGACGCGGTGCCGGTCCTCACCCTCGTACTGGAGGCGGCCTCCACGCGTTGGGGAACGGGGCCGGAGAGCCCCTGGTGGCAGGCTGCCGACGTGTACGTCGAGGCCGTGCGGCTCAGCCTGGTCACACGTCCCGACGGACTGCTGTTCCGGCGCGCGCACGACACCGTACGGATCCAGATCGACGCCCTGCGCGCATCCCCCGGGGCGGATGCGAAGGACGAACTCGCCGAGACCCTCTTCGCCGCCGGACTGCTCCACCTCAGCCCGTACTTCGGCGAACTTCCCGGACTGGACTTCGCCGGCGCGCTCGCCCTCCGGGAGGAACGCGGCAAGCGGCACCGGTCCCTCCACCCGGACGACCCCGCCCACGCCGCCGGCCCGGACATGCCGTCCCCCGCGGACGCGGCCGACGGCGCCGTCGCCTACCTCATGGACGCCGCCGTCCTGGCGTCCGGTCACGAGCTGGGGCGGGTGCTCAAGGCCCTGGCCGAAGCGCTGTCCTTCCTCGCCGGGATGCGGGAGCGCTCCTACGACGGCGAGATCCTGCTCGCCGCCCGGAAGGCGTTCGACGTCCTCGATCCGCGACGCGATCCGCTGGGCTGGCTGTACGTCCTGCGCCTCCTGTACCGCTTCGGCGAACTGGCCCTGCCCGCCGGCCTGCCCGGGCTGCTCCCCGTACCCCTGGCCGCCGTCAGGGAACGGCAGGGGGACCACGAGGCGTCCTGCGTCTTCGCCGAAGCGCTCACCCTCGCCCAGGAGGCCCACCGCGTCGACCTGCAGGCCCGCCTGCTCGCGGCGGCGGACCGCGATCTGCCGCGCCTCTCGACGGACTCCCAGCGCAGGCTGCGCTGGTCGTGCGAGGTGCACTGCCTCGCCGGGGACCACCTGCACTGCGCGCCGGAGCCGATGGCGGTGGGCCCGCTCGCCGACCGGGTACGGTCCTGCGCACAGGCCGGCGGGTGGCCCGCCGGGGAACGCGCGGCGACGCTCCTCCACCTCGCGGCGCACGCCGACCCGGCGCGGGACGGCGAGGCCGGCCGCGCACTCGTCGACGAGGCACGGCGGCTGGCGCCCGCCCTCGTACGGCGGCACGCCGACGCGGTCGACCACCTCGAAGCCGTACTCGCCCACGACATGGGCGTGCAGGCCAGGGCGCAGCAGCAGCCGGACGCCGCCGCACGCCATTTCGCCTCCGCCGCCTTCGCCTTCGCGCTGTGCCGGCAGACCGACCTCGCCCTCGCGGCCCTCGACGCCGGGCTGGGGTGTGCGCACGAGGCCGAGGGGCCGGCGGCCAACGGGGCGGCGGCCGCGCTGATCCCGGCTTCCGTGTTCCTGCGCCAGGGACCGGACGAGACGGTCGACTGGAAGCTGCGCGACCTCTACCAGTCGCTGGCCTTCAAGATGAGCGGCCCCACCGTCAACCTGTCGGTGATGTCCGGCATCCACCAGGCCGCCAAGGGCATGGACTTCACCATCTCGGCGGGACGCCCGGGCGCGCTGGAGTTCTCGCGCGGCCTGGACGGGATCCTCGAGCGCGCACGGCGCGCCGAGGCCGACCTGCCGGGACCGCTGCCCGACTTCGACCTGCCCGGCGGGGCCGAGACGGCCATGCTCTACTACCTGGGTTCGGGCGAGGCGGAACCGGACGGCGACGCCGAGGCCGAGGTGCGCAACCTGCAGCGGGCCGCCGACCGCTGGATCAGCGGGGAACTGCGCTTGGCGCGCGGCTCCACCTGGTTCCCGCTGCTGCAGGTCGACGAGGTCCAGGCGCTCCTTGCGCCGGACACCGTGCTGCTCTCGCTCTTCCTGGGCCAGGTCCGCCACCGGTCCTGCGCCAACCCCGTCATGGCCCTGCAGGGGATGGCGATGACGCGCGAGGAGACCTTCCACCGCACCATGGCCTTCCCGGCGTACGAGGGCGCGCTGTTCCGGATGTCCAAGGCCGGCCACACGCTCAACGTGTCACCCGCCGCGCCGCAGGTCGCGGGGCTGCGCGAGGAGATCACCGCCGACCCCCTGCACCGCGAAGCCGCGCGCACGGCGGCGCGGTTGCTCGCCGAGGATTCCCCCTCCTACCTGGCCGGGTTCGCCGATTCCCTGCCGTCCTGGCTCAGCCGGGGCAAGACCCATCTCTGCGTCTGGCCGAACGGCCCCCTGCACTACCTCCCCTTCCACCTCCTCCGCGCCGGTGGCCGCCCGCTGGCCGACGACTGGACCGTCACCCAGGTGCCCAGCCTCTCCTTCCTCAGCCGCCCCGCACCGCCTCCGTCACCCCACCGCGGGCTTGCCGCCTTCGCCTTCGACAGCGGGGGCACGGACACCCTGGAGGCCCACACCGCGCGGATCGCGGCCTCGATGGGCAGCGCCGCCCCGGTTCTGGGGGCGGCCGCCACCCCGCGCCGTTTCCTCGAAGCACTGTCCGGGGCCCGCTACGTCCACGTGGCGGCCCACGGCTCGCACAACGAGTGGGCGCCCTGGCACCAGTGCCTGTACCTGTCACCCGATCCGGAACGGGGCGACGACGGGCGGGTCTTCGCCCACGACGTCCTCAGGACCGACCTGCGCGGCGTCGAACTCGTCACCATGAGCGCCTGCGAGTCGGCCCTCGGCCGATTCGACATCAACGACAATCTGCACGGCCTGCCCGCCGCCTTCCTCCAGGCCGGCGCCGCCGCCATCGTCGGCTGCCTGTGGCCGGTGGCCCCCGACGTGGCCACCGCGTTCTTCGGCACCCTCTACGAACAGCTCGCCCTCACCCGGGACCGGCGTACGGCGTTCCGCACGGCCCAGTCCACGACCCGCGCCCGCCACCCCGCCTACCGGGACTGGGGTGCCTTCTGCTTCATCGGGGACTGGCGCACCACCACCGACCACCCACACGGAGCCACCGAATGATCCCTCCCGCCCGGCCGGCCGAGGCGAAGGCAGCGACCTCCCACGACCTCACCCTGGTGCCGACGCTCCTCCTCCAGACGCCCACCCCGCAGCCCCGGCTGACCGGGCGGATCTCGCTGGGCGCCCCGGTCGTGCGTCCGCTCACCGGCGTACAGGCCGCCGAGGGCGACGGCGACTGGGGAGCCTTCCTGGAGTCGCAGGCGGACCGGTACGACTACCTGCTCCTCAGTCTCGTGTGTTCGTTCCGCCCCGCCTCCGACGGGGCTCCGTTCACGGACGCGGGCATCGGCATCCGGCTGGAGGCGCCGGACGAGCCGGCGGACCGGCAGCCCATCGCGTGGTCCATCTCGCCGAAGCGGCGGGCCGTCCCCGTGCCCCCTTCCGGCTCGCTGACGCTGACCGCCAACCTCATGCTCGTCGACGCGGGGGTGGAGTTCACGCCGCACCAGGGCGGACAGGAGAAGCTGTTCGTGGTCGGCATGGGGGAACGCGACAGCGATCCCGAGTGGAGGTTCACGGCCACCCCCGGCACCCCCCTGGTCGGCGACGAGTCGCTCGCCCTCATCGTCCGCACCCCGGCCGGCACCCCCACGCGCGCGCACGTCACGGTGGCCGCGACCGTCAGACAGCGCCGCCTCGGCCTGATCCCGTACCGCGCCGAACTCCCCCCTGCCCTGCGCACCATCGACGTACGCCGACGGTGACCGACGGGACTGCGGACGCGCGGCGGCGCCGGCGACGACCGAGCTCACGACCTTGCGGACGTCGGCGACCTCGGGCGCGACGCCCCCGCGGCCGGCGAACAGCAGGTGGCCGGATCCGATCAGCGTGAGGGCGGGCGCTCTGGACCAGATGCCCACGCTGGGCGCCTTCACCCGGCTGCCCCCGGACGCGATGGCCGAGGTGCTCGACGGTGCCGGTACCGCCATCGACGCGATGGGCGGCGGCTTCGCCATGAACTACGCCACGGTGTCGATCTCCGCGGTGCGCACCGGCACCGGCGCCTGAGGTTCGGAGATCACGGCCGCGCCGGGCTGAGGAGAGGGCCCGGCGCGGCCGTGCGATCACTTGGCGCCGCTCCGCTTGACCTCATCGCGGACCGCTCGAACAGAACGAATCGCCGTGATCATCTTCTGGGACAGCGCCGGTACCTGGTCGAAGAGATGCCCCACGACGGCAACACCTCCCGCGACCGAGGTCACGGCAACGGTCACCCAACCTGCCAGTTCCATAGAGCGCCTTTCGGAAGAGGGTGATGCACGGGCCGGGGAGGCCCCCCGGCTCCGGCCCTCCGCAACCCCTCGCACCCGATCGGCAACTATGCGATCAGCAGGTGGAGTTGAGCGTACCGAGCCAGGGCGCCGCGTGTCCTGAGGACCGGGGAGGTGGGACAGGTCCCCTCTCGTTGCTGCGGGGGCGGTCTCGACGCGGTGCGGCACACATCGGGGAATCCTGCTGGTGAGGCCGGGAACGTCCCGGTTAGCATCCGACGATGACGACGCCCACGGACGAGCCCTTCCACGATGCGGTGCGCCGGGCGGACGCCGGCCGGCCGGCCGGCCGTCTCGACGCGCGGCTCTGCCCGCCGGCCGTCTTCGGACGTCTCATCCGGCACGAGGATCCCCGCCTGCGGCACCTGGGGTTGGTCCTGCTGACCGAGCGCGTCACGTCGGGCCGGACCGGCGACGAGCCGGAGATGGCCGAGCTCGCGGGGCTGCTGCCGGTGTCGGTGGAGGGACCGCCGGAAACCGTGCTCGTCCTGGCGCGGCTCTACGAACGGCTGGCGCCGTACCTCCCGGGGCTCCGCTGGCCGTCGTGGCGTACGGCCGGGCTGCCGGTGCGCGTACGGATCGCCTGGCTGCGCGCCGAGCTTCTGAACGAGCCGGCGGTGATCCGGAAGGAGCCTCCGGGCGAACTGCTGTACCAGGCCGTGCAGGAGACGACCGCCACGTGCGCACACCGGCCCGAGCGGCTCGTCGACGAGCTGGTGGACAGCGGCGACCCGGTGTTGCAGGCCGCGGCCCTGCGGCTGGCCCGGCAGGGGCTGCACGCCGGTCTGCTGGCTCCCGCACTGGTTCGCGCACACGTGACGAGCCTGCTCGGTGCCGGCAGTGCGGACGTCGTCGCCGGCGCACTGGGCGAACTCGGCGAACCGTGGACGGCGTTGGACCCCTTGGCGCCGGAACGCCTGTCTCCCTTTCTCACCGCCGAGTCCGTGATCGCACGCCCCGAGGCGGCCGATGCCGCACTCGCGGCCGCGGCCCGGCACGGGCACGGTGGTCTGCTGTGGCAGGTCGTCGACGATCCGGATCTGCCGCCGGGTCTTCGCCGGCGCGGGATGGAACTGCTCGGTGACCTGGCGGACCGCCGTGACGTCGGGGCGTAGACGGCCGTCGCCGCAGCGGACCCGCTGCTGTTCGGCGGGCCGGCGGTGACGAGCCTGCGGGGGCTGCACCGGCGCGGGCACTTCCCGGACGGTACGCACGTCCCGTCCATCATCGGCCTGGCCCTGGCCGACCACACGATCGCGCCCCACGAGGTCGCCACGATCCTGTTCACCTGCCGTCAGGTGATGTTCCGTGAGCTGGTGGACGCCGACGCCGACGATCCGAGCTGGCCGCGGCGGCTCGCGCTGCTGGTCGCCCTGGCCGGACAGGGGACGGGGGAGCTTCCCATCGGGGACGCGATCACGAGGGTGCTGCCCTCGGCTCCCGTGCCGGGGCCGTTCCTCGACGCGATCCGTGCGGTGCGCCATGCGCCGGCCGAGGAGGCCGTGATCGCCCTCCTGCCTTCGGCGCCCGCAGCGGCCCTGGACGCCCTGGAGGCCATCGGCGGGGACCGGACGGTGACCGTGCTGGGGGAGGGGCTCGGCCTCGACACGGAGGAGGGCGCGGGCGTGATCGCGCCGCATCTCCGCGCGGTGCGCAACCGCGCCCTGGAAGTGCTGTGGCATCTGACCGACGATCCGTCACGGCGGCGTGCCCTGCTCGTCCGGCTCGATCCCGCCGATCTGCCGGCTCGCATCGCGGCGGATCTCGGTGGCCCGGACGAGCGGGAACTGGCCCTCCTCGGTTCCCACCTGGACCCGGACGAGCCGGTGGCGGCACTGTGCAGACTGGCCACGCACGGCAGCGCCGGCACGCTGCCGGTCATCGCGGACCTGCTCCTGCGCGTCGTGGCCGACCTGGCGGCGTCCTCGCAGCCGGGCGCGGTCCCCCCGCAACCCGCGCACGGACAGCCGTCCGGGGAGCCCGTGGTGCCCCAGGAGATCCTGGACGCCGTACACGGTCTGGGACGTCGGCTCCACGAGAGGGGACGGATCAGGCCGTCCTGCCTGCTCGACGCGGCAACCGCACAAGAGGCCGGACACGCACTCGTCGCGTCCATGGCGCTGGATCTGCTGGACCGGCCCGGACTGTCGGGCGGCGAGCAGACGATCCTGCTCGAACTCCTGCTCCGAGCCCCCTGTGCGCGCACCCGTGCGCGGACGCACCGCCTGCTGCGGCACCCCGACCGGCACGTGCGCAAGCACGTGATCGCGTTGCTCGCCCGCGACGCCACGGGGAACGACGCGCAGGCGTTGTCGGCGACCCTGATCGCGCTGACCGCCGCCCAGGACATCCAGACCGTTCGACAGGCGCTGCTCGCCCTCGGCCACGCGCGGGCCCGCTGGGCCTCCACCGCGATCGCCGCATGTCTCGGCCATCCGAACATGAACATCAAGAAGACCGCCGCCGAGGTACTGGTCCACGCGGGCACGCCCACGGCGGTACCGGAACTGCTCTTCCGGCTCGGCCATCACGACAACCGGGGCCTGCGCGCCCGGCTCGTCGAGGCGCTGCGCGCCATCCTCGGCGGCGCCTACCCGGCCACCGTCCTCGCCGCTGCCGAACACGGCGAAGACGCCCGCACCCGCGAACTGCTGCTGCAAGGCCTCGACGGCACCCTTCCGGCCCGCTCGGTCCTCGCACTGGACGATCAGGCCTCACGGGTCGCACCGGCCCTGCTGGCCCTGGTGGCGACCGGCCGGGTCGGCCTCGCTGCCGGGACGGCCGACGACCTGTCGACGGCCATGGCCAGGCACGGGATCACCACGCCCGCCGCGCCGCGGTCGGCGGGCGGGACCGGAGCGGACCTCGACGTCGACTCGCTGACGGCCGGGGCCTGGAATCCGTCGGTCGCCCTGCGCATCGCCGAACGGCACGAGCTGCCGCACCCCACCCGGCTGCGGGCGCTACGGCCCATGCTGGCGGACTGGCTTCGCCTGGCCGGCTCCGAACCCGCCTCCCGGGGCCGCGTCCTGCGCCTCACGCTCCGGCTCTGCCCCGCACCGTGGACGACCGAGGAACTGACCGCCTTCTCCCGGTCCACCACCGTCCTGCTCGACGCCCTCACCGAGGCCGCGACCGCAGACCGCCCCGACCTCATCGCCGTACTCGAGGCCGTCGCACCGACCCTGTCGGCGGCCGAGAGGCCGGCTGTCGCCGAAGCGGTACGCGCGCTGCCCCCCGTACCCGCCGGGCACCGGTCCACACTGCCACTGCTCCGCAGCCTCGACGTGGTGCTGGTCCGCGCCGACCTCGAACGGACACTCGCCTCGGCCCGGCTCGACGCCGACCCCCGGCAGGCCGAAACCGCCGTACTGCGGGACGCGTTCGCCGCCCCGCCCGCCACGCCGGCCAAGGCCGGGGGGTGGCGGACGGCGCTGGTCGCCGCGGCACGCACACCCGACGCCCTGGAGGATTTCCGCCGGCTCTCCCTCCATCCCCTCCATCCCCTCCCTTCCCTCCCTCACGACGACATCCCGGACTCCCGGGACCGTCTGACCGCACTGATCGACGTCTACGCCTCCGCCGGTCCCGAGGTCCGCGCCGCCCTCATCGACTGGATGACCGACATCCAGCCCCTGGACGCACCGCCCTGGACCCTCGCCGAGACCACCCGCGCGGCGGCGCCGCGGCCGCGGACCGTGCACGTCGACGACCTCGACCAGCCCCGTTCGAACGCCCTGCGGGAGCGCCTGCTGGCCATGCTGCAGGCGTCCGCCCCGGACCGCCGGCACGCCGCGGCCCTGGCGCTCCTGGAGTGGCCCGAGCCCGAGGCCGCGGTTCCCGTGCTCCGCGCGTTCCTGCGAGGCCGCGTCGACGTACCCGTCAGCGCCGGCCTGGCCCGCAGCCTGAGTGCCATCGGCGAGAGCGAACTCCGCGCGGACGGCATCCTCCACGACAGGGTCGCGCTCGTGGCCGTCCGGCTCGACCCGTGGGACCTGGAACCACTGGTCCCGCTGCTGCTCGAATGGTGGGAGCACGACCCGCCGTCCAGCAACTCCGCAGCCGGGCGGGCGCTGCTCCGGTTCCCCGCCGACGCGCTGGCGGAGTGCCTTGCCGACCGCCTCGACGCCGGCGCCTGGGGATTCCTCGACCTGCTCTCCGGACGCTCCCTGCTGCGCACCCCCGCACTGACGCGGACCCGCCGGCGGCTGCGTGCCGAAGGACGCGACGACCTCGCGGACGGACTGCTCCTCGTAGAAGGTCCGCTGCGCCGCCCGGACTCCGCCGAGCAGGACGCCGCCGCCCTGGCAGCACTCCGCGACCGCACCCCGCCCACCCCGTCGGGCACCTCACCACTCCAGTCCCGCCAGGAGCTGTTGGACCTGGCCCGCACCGGCGACCCTGCGGCGGTACACCAGGCACTCAAACAACTCGCCGAACGACACACAGGCCCGTCCGCAGACCAGGACCCCGGCCTGCGCGACCTGATCGGCGAGCTGCTGCGTCACCCCAAGCCCAAGGTCCGCCTGCACGCCCATCGCACCTCGCGGGCCGTGCTGGACCGCCAGAGCTACCTGCACCACACGTCGCTCTTGCTGACCGACCCCCAGCCGGACCTGGTACGCACGGCGATCAGAATCCTCTGCCACGCCACCTGGACGCCCGCGATCCCCGCCGTGACCGAAATGCTGGAGCACCCCCACCCCACCGTCCGCAGAACCGCGACCGAGGGCCTCATCGCCATGGGCAGACCGGCGATCCCCGCCCTTAGACACGCCGCCACCCACACCCGCCCCGACAAACGCCCCCTCTACACAGAGGTCCTCGACCAGATCACGACCACCGCAGCCGAACAGGGTACGGGCGGGTCCCCTACAGCCGGTCGCGCTTCCCGGAGATGACGTACGGCCTCGCGCGGGCCACCGCCATCAGAAGCATGGTGCCGACGGGCGCAACCCCTACCGGGCCCCGCAGGCTTCGCGGGCTTCGAGCTCCTCGGCCGCCGGTGCGCGGTCAGCGGTCCCCACGCGCGTCCCGCGCCTCGAGCACGGCCTGGAACTGCCCGAGCGCCTCGTGGATGCGGCCCGTCGCCAGGTAGGCGCGGCCCAGCCGCGAGCGTATGTCCATCTCCAGCCAGTCGTACGCGGGTTCGGTGAGCGGGGACAGCAGCCGGTGCTGGAGCAGGGCCTGGTGATGGAGGGCCACGGCCGCGCCCGGATCTCCCTCGCCCTGCTCCGCCGTACCCAGCCGGGTCAGGCCGCGAGCGCAGAGGAAGACGTCCCCGGCCTCCTCGACCAGGTGGACCGCCTGGCGGAGCAGGCCCTTGGCCTCGGCGTACCGGCCGAGGCGGAGGTGGATGTCGGCGGCGAAGCTCAGGACCCTGCCGAGCAGGCGCGGTCTGCGGCTGCCGTCGGCGTGGGTACGGGCCTCGGCGAAGGAGGCCAGCGCCTCCTCGTTACGTCCCTCCAACTGGTGGGCGAGGCCTTGGATGACGAAAGCGATCGAGGCGACCCAGTCGTTGTGCGGCGGCCGGGACAGGCGCAGCCCCTCGGTGACACGGGAGATCGCCCGGTCGGCCTCGCCCACACTCACGTCTACGGACGCCAGCCCGATGAGGGCCCGGGTCTCTTCGATCGGGTCGAGGTCGCGCCGGCTGAGGTGGAGCGCCTCGGTGAACACGGCCCGCGACTGCGCGTACCGGCGTTGGTACACGGCGGTGTAGGCAAGGCAGTTCCGCAGGGCGAGCGCCATCCGCGGGTCGGTGGCCTCGTCCACGTGCGCGAGTGCGATCTCGAGAGCGGTCTGGGACTCGTGGTAGCGGCCCTGCCGCGTGAAGTAGTCGACCAGCGCCTCGGCGATCCAGCACGCGTAGTCGACTTCGCCGAGGGCCACGGCGTGACCGACGACGTCGACGAGCTCTCCACCGGCCGCGTCGAGCCAGATCTCCGCTTCCTTCCAGTTCGCGAACGGCGCTCCGGAGGGTTGGGGTCCGGTGGGGAAACCGGTGGGGAGGCCCCAGTCACTGGCGATCCGGGCGGCGTCGAGGTAGAGGCGCAGGGCGGCCGTGCGTGTGGCGGCGGCCTCGTCGGGCAGGGCTTCCGCGAGGCGCCGCGCGTGCACGCGGACCAGATCGTGCAACCGGTAGTGGCCCGGACGCGGCTGTTGCAGGAGGTTCGCGTCGACCAGGCTCTCCAGGATCTGCTCGGTCTCGTGGGGCGGCCGACCGAGCATGGCCGCCGGCGCCAGCACGTCGAACTCGACCGTCGGTGCCTGGCCCAGGGCGCGGAATCCGAGCTGCTGGTCGGGTGGGAGCTGGTCGTACGACAGCCGGAAGGCCGCCTCGACGCTGCGGTCCCCGATGCTCAGTTCGCCGAGTCGGTGTTCGTCGCCCGCCATGCGGCCCACCAGGTACTCCACCGTCCAGGTGCGGCGGTTCTGCAGCCGGGACCCGGCGATGCGCAGGGCCAGCGGCAGCCCGTCGCACAGCCCGACCAGCCGGCGCGTCGCCTCCGGCTCGCGGCCCGCGCGCTCCTCCCCGATGATGTGCGTGATCAGCAGCACCGCACCCCCGCTCCTCAGCGGCTCCAGCGTGACCCGTCGGTCGGCGTCCAGTTCGGGCAGCCGTCGGCGGCCGGCCACCAGCACGCTGCTTCCCGCCCCTGCGGGCAGCAGCGGTCGCACCTGGTCGGCGTCCAGGACGTCGTCCAGCACGAGGAGCAGCCGTAGCGGGCTGGTCGCCGCGCGCCAGGCGGCGGTGAGTTCATCGAGGTCGCTCGGCAACTCGCCTTTGGCCGCGCCCAGGGAGCGCAGCAGGCGCTGCAGGGCCTGCTCGGGGGTCTGCCGCCGCTGCGTGCTGTGCGCGCGCAGGTCCACGAACAGGCTGCCGTCCGGGTACCGGTCGCTGAGCTCACGGGCCGCGCGCACGACGAGAGCGGTCTTGCCGACGCCGGCCGTACCGTCCACCGTCACGATCGACACGGATCCGGGCGCACAGGCCTCGGTCAGCTGGGCGAGCTCGGCCTCACGGCCGACGAGGCGGCCGGCGTCGCCCGGCAGTTCATTGACGGTCCGGCGGGTCCGGGGCCGGGCGGGCTGTGCGGCGGAGCGCGCAGCGGCCGGACCGAGCAGGTGTGCGTCGTCGCGGCGCAGCACCGCTTCGTGCAGCCGGCGGAGCTCTTCCCCCGGATCGACGCCGAGCTCGTCACGCAGCCGAACGCGCATGCCCTGGTAGGCGTTCAGCGCTTCCGCCTGGCGGTCACAGCCGTACAGGGCCCGCATCCGCAGCGCCAGCAGCGACTCGTCGTACCGGTCGGACGGGGACAGGACCGTGAGGTCGTCCAGAGCGTCACCGAACCGGCCGAGCAGGACCAGGCACTCGAGCCTGTCCAGCCGTAGCCCTCGCCGGCGCTCCGACAGCCGTTCCCGCTCGGCCTGCGCGAACGGTCCCGGCAGGCCGGCCAGGGGCTCGCCCCGGAACAGGGCGAGTGCCGAGGACAGCTGGGCGACGGCCCTGGCCAGCTCGCCGGACGCCTTCGTACGCCGCGCCTCGACGCCCCGCTCGGTCAGGTCCGCCACATCGAGCCGGACCCCGTCGACGACGAAGCGGTACCAGCCCTTTCCGCTGCGGATCACCGACTCCGTATGGCGGGTGCCATCCGCGTCGAGCGCCCGGCGCAGCGGGTTGACGTGACTGGCCAGCACTTTGTGGCCGGATGCGGGTGGCTCCGACCCCCACACTCCGTGCATCAGCTGCTCGTGGCCCACCACGGCCCCCCGGCTGAGCAGCAACGCGGCCAGCACGGCCTGCCGTTTGACGGGCCCCAGATCCAGCGGTGCTCCGCCCCGGCACGCCCGTAACGGCCCGAGCACCGCGATCCGGAGCTGCTCGGGAGGTTCGCTGTCCATGGAGAAGCCCCGCTTTCGCACATCATCGGAATTTCATCTGCTCTGCAGCCTGTCCGGTCATGGTTGCAGAGATGCGACTGAGAACGGCTGAGAAGCCAGGGAGCGCAAGGGGCACGGCGTGATCGAGTTGACGAGCGTGATCAGGGATCTACGGGAGGAGCTGGGCCGGGCGATCGCCGCGGCGGAGGGCGAGGCGCTGCGCTTCGAGCTGGGACCGATCGAGCTGGAGCTGTCGGTCGCGCTGGAGCGGTCCGGGCAGGCGGGGGCGAAAGTGCGGTTCTGGGTGGTGGAGTCCGGCGCGGAGGCGGCGGTGGGCACCGTGTCGGCCCAGCGCATCTCACTGGCGCTGCAGCCGGCCTTGGCGGGGACGGACAAACCGCCGTTCATCTCCGGCCGCGCCGACGCAGACGAGCAGTGAGCGCCGCCGTGGGCGGGGCGACGGAGCCGGCCGGGCTCGACCGGCGGCGGGCGGTCCAGCTCGTCACCACGTGCGGCGCGGGCGCCGGAGGCCGCGGGTCGGGTTACCAGGTGGCCGGGAACCTGGTGCTCACGGCCGCGCACGTGGTGTGCGGCGCGGCGACCGTACAGGTGCGTTTTCTCACCGAGGACGGCGGTACGCGGGAGGTGCAGGGCAAGCCGTTCTGGGTGGACTCCGACTCGGACGTCGCGCTGATCGCCCTCGCGGACGCGGCCGCCGGCCCGGGGGCGGGCAGCCCGGCGGGCGCTGCGGTTCCGCCGGTTCGGTTCGCCCGTGTCTCGAAGCCGGTGGAGTGCGAAGCACTGGGATTCCCGAGGTTCAGACTGCGGGCCAAGGCCGCGTCGCCGGACGGCGGCGCGGCCGTGAGGTATCGGGATTCCCATCATGCACGCGGTGAGACCACCCCGTTGTCGAACCAGCGTGAGGGCAGTCTGGAGATCACCCTGAAGTCCTCCCCGGAGCACGATCCCGAGCGGGGCCGTTCACCTTGGGAGGGTATGTCGGGGGCCCCGGTGTGGAGCGGCGGGTACGTGATCGGGGTGATCACCAGGCACTACCGCTCCGACGGGCTCGGCACGCTCGCGGCGAGCCCGGTGGAGCGCTGGTACCGGCGGGCGAGTCCGCAGGAGATCGACGAACTGAGCTCGTTGATCGGGTTGCCGGCGCATCCCGGCCGACTGGAGGAGCTTCCCCGGGCGGCGCCGCTCCCCGGTGCGCCGGAGCTGCGGGAGGCGGCCGGGCTGCTCGCCTCCAGGGTGGCCGGACAGTGGCGGAAGGAGGAGCGGCGGCGGCACGTGCACGACCCGTTCCCGCTCCCCGTGCGCTTCCGGAATGCCGACGCGTGCCTGCTCGATCACTGGGCCAAGATCTGCGACGCACCACCCGGGGCGGATCCGGCGCCGCTCGAACTGGCCGGCCGCATCGACCGGATCGTGGAGGTCTACCGGTCCATCCCGTCCCGCCGGCTGGTGGTGCTCGGCGGGGCCGGGGCGGGCAAGACGATCCTGACCCTGCGCTTCGTCCTCGACTGGCTGGGCGCCCGTACGCCGGACGAGCCCGTACCGGTGATCTTCAGCCTGGGATCATGGGACCCGACCACCGTCTCCCTGCGCGACTGGATGTGCCACCAGCTGGTACGCGACCACGGCCTCGCCGTTCCCGCCGCACACGGAGGGACTCTGGCCGGCGCGCTGGTCGACACCGGCTGGATCCTGCCCGTCATGGACGGGTTCGACGAGATCGCCGGCGGCCTGCGGCGCGCAGCGCTCAAAGAGCTCGACCGCACCACCACCCCGCTGCTCCTCACCAGCCGGCCCGGGGAGTACGCCGAGGCCGTGGCGGCCCGCCCGTTCCCGAAGGCCGCCGTCGTCGAGCTGGACGACCTGACCGTGGACGACGTCGCCCTCTACCTGCCCCTCACCAGCCGTCCGGGTAAGGACGGCGGTATGCGCAGCACCGTGTGGGAACCCGTACTGGACGAGCTGCGCAGGCAACAGCGCAGCCCGGGCGCGGAGAACCTGGCCAGGGTGCTCGTCACCCCGCTGATGGTCGCCATGGCCCGTGCCGTCTACGGCGACGCCCGCGGGTCCGACCCCGTACGGCTCCTGGACACCGCCGCGTTCGCCTCCCCGGAGGCCCTGCAGAGACATCTCCTGGCGGCGTTCACCCCGGCCGCGTACGAACCCTCGCCAACCGACGGCGGCAGCCGTCGGCGGCGGCAGGACTGGAACCCCGACCGTGCGCAGCAGTGGCTCGGCTACCTTGCCGTGCACCTGGACCGACTGGGCAGGGCGGGCACGGGCGTCCCGGCTCGTGACCTCGCCTGGTGGCAGCTGGGCACCACGATGAGCCGTCGCTCGCGCATGCTCGTGATCGGATTCCTGGCCGCACTGGCCCTCGGGGTGACGACGGCCGTCGGGAACGTTCCCGTGGACTTGGTCGCGACATCGTTCGGACTCAGGTTCGCGGTCGTGCGGGGGCTCGTGGTCGGGTTCCTGCACGCGCTGGTGAACGGACTGTTCTTCGGGCTCGTGTACGGATTCGTGTCGAAGGGTGCGGCAGAGCCGTCGCGCGTACGCATCCAGGTCTTCGGCAGGACCGGGCACGGGCGTACGGGGGTCCTCCCCAGGTTCCGGCTGGGGCTCGTGTGCGGGGTCCTGGCCGCGCTCGTGCTGTTGTTCCTGGACAGGGTCGTGGTCGAGTCCCTGGGGCTCGGGGACGGCCTGGACGGCGGGCTCGTGGGGGGCCTCGTGTTCGTGCCCATGCTCGGGCTCGGAGTCGGGTCGGTGTTCGGGCTCATGGCCTGGCTGGAAGTTCCCGTCGACATCAGATCGGGTGTCAGTTCCTCGGAGCTGCTCGGCCAAGACCGCAGGAACGTGCTCTTCCATTTGCTGGTCTGGGCGCTCGTGTTCGGGACGGGAGCCGGATGCGCCAACGCATTCACGGCCGGGCCCGTGTGGGGACTCCTGCTGGGGCTCGCCTTCGGGATCGAAGCTGCCTTCGCGGGCGGACTCGCGTACGGACTCGCTTTCACCGCTTGGGGCCAGTGGGTGGCCCTCGCGCGCATCTGGCTGCCGCTCACGGGGCGGTTGCCCTGGCGGCTGGTCGCTTTCCTCGACGACGCGTGCGAGCGGGACGTACTGCGCCAGGCCGGCGCGGTCTATCAGTTCCGGCACGCTCAACTCCAGGACCACCTGGCCCGGCCGGGCCAGGTGGTCGGCCGGTGACGGGCCGGACCGGCCGTGACCGGCACACCACTGCACTGCGTATGCGTCCGAGAGATCACAACACCCTGACGGGGGCCAGCATGAGGACCGGCAAGCACACCCAGAACCCTCCGGTGCCACGCAGCCCGCTTCGACTGGCGACGGTTGCAGCGGTTGCGGGCGGGGTCCTGGGACTCGCAGGAACCGGACCCGCCGCCGCGGACCCGGTGTCGCTCACGCTGCGGTACACGTGCTCGACCGGGTTGATCGGGAATCTGCCGGTCACGGTGGGGATCCACTCGGACGTCCCCGAGTCGGCCGAGGTCGGTAAGCCCACCCCGGCCTTTCCCGTCAGCGCTACGGTGCCGGTGCCCGCGGAGGCTGCGAAGGCGCTGGGCGGGCTCGGTGTGACGACCGTCGAGGGCACGGTGGAGGCGCAGGCCCGTGTGGCGGCGCCGGAGGGGGACAGCCGGGTGAGGATGCCGGTCGCGGTGAAGGCCGGCATCCCGGCGGCCGGGTCCTTCCGCATCGAGGCGTCCGGTTCCGCGCCGGTGCTCACCTTCAGGCAGGCGGGCAGCGCGCGGATCACCGTCGGTGACCTCGTCGCGCACCTCACCCTCAAGGACGCGAGGGGCGGCGTCGTCTACCCGGGCGCGATCGACGCGCGGTGCACGCCGGATGCCGGGCAGAACAACGTCTTGGCCTCGTTCCGCATCATCGGGGCCGGGGCCGGGGCCGGGGTCGAGACCGGGGCCGAGACCGGGAAGGACACGGGCCGGGCCGCGTCGTCCGGGGCGGCAGGCCCTGCCGGTACGGCAGCCGCTCCCGGCGCACCCGCAGCCGGCCGGACCGCGTCAGGTGCCACCGATTCCACACCGCGGGCAGCGCTCCCCGAGACCGGAGCCCACCCCGACCTGTGGCTGCTCGCCGGTGCGGGCGTGCTGCTGGCTGCCGGTGCGGTCACCCTCGTCGCCGCACGACGAACCCGTGCGGATGACGGCGTCGGCGATGGCGCCGCTCCCTGACCGGGCGACCAGGCTGATTCACGTCCGCAGTGGATCGGCAGGCGCAGGAACCCACGCCGGGCGATCGCCACCCGATACGAAGACGACGAAGACGAAGACGAAGACGACGACGTCGTCGTCTTCGGAGCCGGCCTCGCCGGCAGCGCCGCGGCGAGGCTGCTCGCTCGCCGCGGTGTCCGGCCCTTTCACCGTGCTGCGCGTCGGCACGGCCGATCCTCCCCAGCCGCTCTCCGACGAGGCTCCGTTCTCCCCGGGTTCTCCCCGGCCACGGCTGTCTCCGAAGGTGCGCGGCCGCCGGCCGGGTCTTCCCTGGCCGCGCTCTATTCCGCCGTGGTGAGTCCGGCGCGTTCGGCGAGGGCGCCGCCCTGGAACCGGCTCTCCGCGCCCAGCTCCTCCAGCAGGTCCGCGATGTGGCGGCGGCAGGTGCGCAGGGACATGCCCATCCGCCGGGCGATCACCTCGTCCTTGGCGCCCTCGGCCAGCAGCCCGACCAGCGCCCGGCGCAGGCTCGGGCCGACCTCCTTGTACGCGGCCTCGCTGCTGCCGTGGAACGGGGTCGCGCCGGACCAGTGCTGGTCGAAGACCCGGCACAGGTACGCCACCACGTCCGGGTCCCGGACCAGTACCGCCCCCTCGCCCGGGCCGCCGTCGCCGCGCCGGGGCAGGAAGGCCACCGAGCGGTCGAACACCACGACCCGGTAAGGCAGTTCGGCCGCGGTGCGGTACTCGGCGCCGGCCTCCGTAAGGGTCTCCACGTACCCCTGGGTGGAGAGGCTGGCGCGCGCCGAGTGCTGGTAGAGGGTGCGCATCACGACCCCGCGGCGCAGCATCGCGAGGTCCCGCTCGATGGCGTCCCCGAGGCGGTGCGGGGCCCGGCCGCCGCCCGGCTGGATGCTGAACACCTCCTCCCGGCAGCGGGCCGACTCCTGGGTGAGCATCGCCGAGGCGGCCGCCAGATCGGGCAGGACGTCCACACCCTGCCGGTGGTCGCGTTCGCGTTGGGCGGCGCGGTAGTGGGGCATCAGGGAGCGCAGGTCCTCGCGTACGGACTGGGCGTGCGCGGCGGCCTGCGCGACCCGGGCCTCGAGCGGGCCGACCGCCTCGGCCGCGGCCGCGTCCGGGCTGACCGGTATCAGCTCCTCGGGGCTGTCGGGTGCCGGGCGCAGCAGCCGGAGCGTCAGCAGGGTTCGGCAGGCCCCTTCGACGTCCTCCGGGCTCATGCCGAGGGCTTCGGGCACGTCGGGCGGGCACCTCTTGAGGCTGCCCTGCGACAGGGCGTACGCGAAGACTGCGACGGCCCGGGCGTCCAACCGCGGCAGTTCCATGGAGTTTGTCTGGATGGTCATGATTTCCCCTGCAATGCGGCCGTGCTACTTCCGTGCCATGCAGGCTATTGCCAGCTCGCAAGGCTGGACCAAGGGGGCACACCCATATGAGCCTTGAGTTCCGGCCGGGCCACACCACGCCCCACCAGGCCGATATGTCGACACAGGGCGTGAACCGCCCGACGCGGGCGTTCGCCGCCCGATCCACACTCTCCCCATCCAGGAGCCGTCCCATGTCCCGAGCCCTCCGCTGTCTGCTCCTCCTCGCGGTCCTGCTGGCCGGCGGAGCCTCCGTCGCCGCCGAACCGGAGGCAGGGCCCGGGGCGGCCGCCGGGCGCCACGGGGGTGCGGGGGGCGGGGCGACCGCGGTCCGCGCCGGGGAGATTCTCGACACGAGCTGGGGTGACGACCACATCCGGCCGCCCCTCTAGGGCCGGTTGGTCCCTCCCGTCCGCCTCACCCCCCGGCTCCGAAGTCCGAAGTCCGAAGTCCGGAGTTCGAAGTCCCCGGCCCGAAGCTCGAAATGCGAGGTCGCAGAGCGTGTCATCACTGCCCGAGACTCCGTTACGGTCCCTCACCGGGCCGCGGCGGACGCGCGCCGAGGGTCCCGCGGACCGGGCGCTGCTGCCCGACCTGGTACGCGCCGCCCTCGCGCGGGCCGGGGCCGGACGGCCCGGGGCGGCGGGGGACTGGGCCGTGGAGCCGGGCGAGTTCTGGTGCCACGTACGGCCCGGGGGTGTCGTCCGCCGCACCCAGGGGTGGAAGCTCCACGTCTCGGCGACCCCGCTCTCGGCCCCGCTGGTGCTGGCCCGGGCCGCCGAGGTGCTGACCGCCCACCGGGTGCCGTTCAAGTTCGCGGCGAGCCCCGCGCGGGTCGCCGCCCTGGTCTCGGGGCGCTTCGCCCGGGGAGGCGGCGGCAAGTTCATCACGGTCTACCCGGCGGACGACGCGCAGTTCCGGCTGCTCGCCGAGGAGTTGCACCGGGCCACCGTGGGGCTGCCCGGACCCGCGGTGCTCTCCGACCGGCGATATCTGCCGGACAGTCAGGTCTACTACCGCTACGGGGTGTTCGCGGCGCCCCCCGAGCTCACCTCCGACGGCGCCTTCGCCGCCCGCCTGACCGACCCCGAGGGCCGGCCGGTCCCCGACGAGCGCAACGCCTGGTACAGCCCGCCGTCCTGGGCGGGCGACCCGTTCCCGGGCCGCCCGCTCGCCCCGGCCCGCAGCACGGCCACCGCGAAGCCGGTGCTGCTGCACGAGCGCTACCTCGTGCGCGGCGCGATCCAGCACTCCAGCAAGGGGGGCGTGTTCCGGGCGGAGGACACCGCCACCGGCGCCCAGGTGGTCGTCAAGCAGGCCCGTCCGCATGTGGGCGCGGGACTCGAAGGGCTGGACGTACGGGACCTGCTGCGCCGGGAGGCGGCGCTGCTGGAACGTTTCGGCAAGCGGTTCGCCGACCGCGTTCCCCGGCTCGTCGAGTTGTTCGAGCAGCAGGGCAGCGCCTTCCTGGTCGCCGAGTCGGTGCCCGGGGCGACCCTGCGCCGGACCGTCGCCGAGCGGCTGGTCCGGGAGGGCGCCGCCTGCTCCGGCGAGACCGCGGAATCCCTCGTCCGGCAGCTGCTCGAACTGGTCGGTACCGCCCACGAACTCGGCCTCACCCTGCACGACTTCAACCCCAACAACGTCATGGTCACCCCCGACGGGCGGCTCCGGCTGATCGACCTGGAGATGGCCGCCCGGGAGGGCGAACGCTGGGTGCTCGGCGCCACCCCCGGCTACACCGCCCCCGAACTGCGCGCCGCGGACCCGGTGGCCCCTGCGTTCGGGCCCGGCGTGGACCTCTACGCCCTGGGCGCCACTATCCTGCACACCCTGACCGGCGCCGATCCGCTCTTCGCGGCGGACCGGCCCGCGACGGGGGCCCGCCCGGACGAGGAGCGACTGTCCCGGCTCCTGGAGCTGCTGGCCCGAGACCAGCCGCTCGTACGGCGATTCGGGCCGCTGGTCCGGGGGCTGATGCGGGACGAGCCCGCTGACCGCTGGACCCTGGAACGGGCCCGGGGGGCCCTCACCGGCGGCGCGGCGCCGACGGCACCTGCCGCACGCGCCGGCACTTCGGGGTCTACGGGGCCCACGGGACCGGCGGAGGTGCGCGCACGACTGCTGCACGACGGCATCGCCCACCTGCTGGCCACCATGCGACCGGCGGACCCCGACCGGCTCTGGGCCACGGACTCCTTCGGCGAGACGTGCGACCCGGTGGCCCTCCAGCACGGCTCGGCGGGCGGGGTGAGCGTGCTCGCCAGGGCCCTGCGCCACGCCGACGACCTCGCGGCCGGGTTGCCGTACGGGACCTCCTGCGGGTCGCCGTACGGGCCGCCGGTCACCCCGAACGCCCTGCGTACGGGGCTGCGTACGGCCGCGGTCTGGACGGCGGACCGGCAGGAGGCGCTGCCCGGCAACCTGCCCGGACTCCACTTCGGCCGTTCGGGCACGGCCTGGGCCCTGCTCGACGCCGCCCGGGCGCTGGACGACCCGGCGCTCACCGAACGCGCTGTCGCGCTCGCCCTGGCGCTGCCCGTGGAGTGGCCCAACCCCGATGTCTGCCACGGCGCGGCCGGCGCCGGCCTGACCCAGCTGCACTTCTGGCGCACCACCGGGGACCCGCGCTTCCTCGACCGTGCCGCGCACGCCGCCGAAGGGCTGTTGGCAGCGGCCCGGCGTACGCCCGAGGGCGTCTTCTGGCCGGTGCCCGAGGACTTCGACTCCGGTCTGGCGGGCGCCTGGCACTACGGATTCGCACACGGCGTGGCCGGGGTGGGCACCTTCCTGCTCCTCGCCGGGCAGGTCACGGGCGACGAGCGGCTTCGCGCCGCGGCCGTGGCGGCGGGAACGACCCTCGCCGAGGCCGCCCGCCGCGGACCGGCGGGCACCCTGTGGCCGGTGGACCGGGCCCGGCACCTGTCGGACTCCCCGGACCTGGCCCGGCACTGGTGCAGCGGCTCCTCCGGAGTGGGCACCTTCCTGGTCCGCCTCATGTCGGTCACCGGTACCCGCGACGAGGGCCTGGCCGAGCTGGTGGAGGGCGCGGCCGCCGCCGTCCGGGCGGGCAGGGTGACCGACTCGCCCGCCACCTGCCACGGGCTCGCGGGCAACGCCGAGTTCCTGCTCGACGCCGCCGAGCTGACGGGCGATGCGCGCCACCGCGACGGAGCCGAGCTGCTCGTCGAGCACATGGCGGCCCAGGCGGTCCTGCGCGACGGCCGGCTGCTCGTGCCCGACGAGAACCGCAAGACCGTGCTGGCCGAGTACGCCACCGGTCTGGCCGGGAGCCTCTCACTACTGCTGCGCCTGCGGTACGGCGGCCCGCGAGCCTGGCTGCCCGAGGGCGAATCCGCCCGCCCCTGAGTCTCCGGTGGCCGTCGGCCACCGGCTGCCGGGCCCGCCCGGGTCCGGCGTTCCACCCGCAGTTCCATTCGTACAGAAGGAGACCGCCATGGCGGAGTTCGACATCGATGCCCTCCAGGTCCTGCCCGAGGACCTCCGTACCGAGGACGCCCGTGGCGAAGAGCACGCCGCCGCGCTGATCACGGCCTGCCGCTGGCACACCAGCGGCTGCTGATCGCCGGCTGAACCGGCGGCGACCCCTGCGCCGCCCCCGGGAGGGGACCGGAGCCCTGAGCCGGTCCCCTCCCTCAGGCATGCCCCGCGCGGCCCGGGCGCGGGCACGACCGCGACGTGGAGCCGCTCCGCCCCGACCCGCACCGTCGGCCCTCGCCGCCGACCCGAGGACGGCAACATCACCGGTGCCGCCATCAGGCTCGAGGCGGCCGGCCGGCGGACAGGGGGGCCGGCGGCCGTGGACTCCGTGAACAAGCGGACATGCAAGCCCTGATCGACACATGGGAGAACTGGCCGTGACCGGCATCGAATTCCTCGCCTCGTTCCTCAGGACCGGACGCCTGCACGGGATCGGCATCGGCTCCACCTTCGGTGAGGTCGACCGGGCCTTCCGCCACCGCTTCTTCGATGTCATCGGCGAGGGCGGCCAGTCGGTGCGCCGCGATTACGGGTTCGTCGAGTTCTGCTTCAACCCCGGTGACGCGTGGGTGATGTCCGGCGGGTCGATTGAGCTGCACCGGCTCGCGTCCGGCGACGGCATGGCGACGGAGTGGGCCCGGGCCACGGGGGTCGCGTTCCCCCGCTACATCGCCTGGGAGGACGTGCGGGAGGAACTCGCACGCGTCCCCGGAGCCCCGGAACTCACGGTCACCGACCAGGGCGGCTTCCTCGAATACCGGGCGGCGGCGTCCAACGTCTCCGTGATCGTCGTGGACGACGAGGAGGAGCAGCGGGGCTACCACGCGGGGCACGGGGACGTGTGGAGCGTCAGCCTGCGGGCGCCGGTACGTACGAGGTGACCGCTTGCGGGGCCGCCGCAGTTCGGCGCCCGCGCCGTGCCCGCATCACCAGAACGCCGTCGCGGATGTCCTGGGGGTCGGTGCCGTAGAGGTTCTTCAGGTTGGCGCGCAGGGGCAGGCCCGCGGTGTGGGTCAGGTGGTGGTGGGCTACGGCTCGGGCCAGGGGGTGGCCGACGACCTCGTCCCAGAAAGTGCCCAGAGGGGTGTGGAGGTCGAGTTTGCCCTCTTCGGCGAGCGTGCCGATCGTGGACCAGACGGCGAGGATCTTGGTGAGGCTGGCTACGTCGAAGACGGTGTCCAGCCGCATGGGTTCGTCGGGCCGGTCGGGGTCGGGGAGGCCGACGGCTCCGCTCGCGCGGATGCCGTCGGCGTCCCCGACCGCCCACACCGCGCCGGGGTAGACCTCTTCGCGAACGCCGGTCTGCAGGAGGTCTTCGATTCGGGCGGCGGAGGGCGTCGTCATAGGTCTCCCGATCGTCGTAAGGCCGCGGGTGGTCCGTCGGTCAGGGTAGTGAGGCCGCCGGGGCGGTTCCGGCTCCGCCACGGGCGGAGTCAGGCGAGCCGGTGGGGGACGGCGATTCCGGCTCGCTTCTTCCTCCGACTCTCTGTGGGGACCTGGGTGACGAATTCGGGTGCGGGATTCGGCGCCGGAGTACCGTGCTCGGGGTGACGGATACGACTCGAGAAGATGGTCTGGCGGCAGTGCTGCCCGCTCTGTCCGACGCATTCGGGCTGGGCGCGGTGAGTGATCGGCGGTTCCTTGCCCATGGCCTGATGAACCGGAACTGGCGGCTCGTGACGGCGACAGGGGTGTACGCGCTCAAGGAGATCACCGACGTTCCTCTGTCGAAGGCTCGCAGGAACCTCGCGGTCCTCGTGGACCTGGCTCGGCCACTCCAGCCCGACCATCACCCTCGACCACTACGCCCACTTCATGGCCCGAGGCAGGCGGCAAGGGGGCGAGGGCTTCGCTTGCGCATCCGAAATCGCCAAGCGGCCAACTCCCCGGGCTGCCGCAACCGGTCGATGTTCAGGGCGTTAGTCCATCGAAACGGACGGCGCAGCCTCCTCGCATGCAACTCCTCGAGCTCAAGGAGAAGACAGGTGTTCCCCACAATCGAACGCCGGTTCTGGCGGTCGGTAGCCGTCGCGGCCACCGGAGTGCTCGCCGCAGGCCTCCTCGCTGCACCGCCCGCCGGAGCCGACACGGCGGGGCCGGTGTTGGGCCGGAACTTTCCCGATCCGGATGTCGTGAGGGTGGGCCGCACCTACCACGCCTACGCGACCAACGGTGAGGCGGCGAACATCCAGCACGCCACGTCCACGGACCTGGTCCACTGGTCCCCGGCCGAGACGGACCCCCTGCCCCGCCTCGGGGACTGGGCGGAGCCGACGCGTTCTCTCGTATGGGCGCCGGAGGTATTCGCCAACGGACACGGATTCACCATGCATTACACCGCTCGCGACCGGGCCAGCGGCAAGCAGTGCATCGGCGTCGCCCTGTCGTCCTCACCCGACGGCCCGTTCCTGCCCACCGGCAAGGGACCACTGGTCTGCCCGGCCGAGCAGGGGGCGCCATCGACGCCGCGAGCCATACGGAGGACGGCCGGCGGTACCTGCTCTGGAAGAACGACGGGAACTGCTGCGAGCTGGCCACCCGGATCTACCTGCAGCCGGTCTCCTGGGACGGAACCCGTACGACGGGAGAGCCCGTCGCTTTGATCGGGCAGGACCGCGAATGGGAGGGGAAACTTGTCGAGGCCCCGACCCTCGTGCGGCGTGACGGCCGCTACGTGCTGTTCTACTCGGCCGACTTCTACGGTGACCACCACTACAAGACGAGCTACGCGGTGGCCACTCGGCTGACGGGCCCCTACGTCAAGGCGACGACGCCGCTGATGTCCACCGAGTCCTTCAGCGGCACGGTCCGCGGCCCCGGAGGGCAGGATGTCGTGACCGGTCCGGACGGGCAGGACCGGATCCTCTTCCACGGCTGGAGTCATGACGGCCCCGAGCGACGCTTCCTGTACGCGGCGGACCTCGGCTTCGCGGACGGCCGTCCGGTCGTTCGCGGCAGCAAGGTACTCCATCAGGCGGAGAGCGCACGGGTGCACCGGGCGGTCGTCCGTGATGCGGCAGAGGCCCTCGACGGTCGGGCGGTCGGCGGGATCGACCACCCGGACAGCTTCGTCGAGTTCTCCGTCTTCGCCGCCTCGGCGGGACCGCACACGCTGACGGTCCGGTACGGCAACGGTTCCCGGGACGGCGCCGACGGGCCGGTACCGGCCTCCCACAGCCTCACCGTCAACGGGCAGGCTCCGGCCGACGGACGGGTGGACTATCCGTACACCGGATGGGACAACTGGCAGCAGGCGAGCGTGCCTGTCTCCTTGCGTCGGGGCTGGAACACCGTACGCCTGACCAAGGGCGATTACTACGCGGAACTCGACTCCGTGGAAGTGGCCTGAGGCTGCCTCAGCTGGTGCGGGTGGAGGGTCCGCGGCGGACCCTCCACAGCGTCAGCCCCACTTCTGGTGATTCGAGCCGTCGCAGGGCACGGCCCGCAGCCCTTGGCCGCTGTCGTCCAGACAGGCTCCGGTGGTCCGGCTCTTGATCTCTACCGATGCGTCGGTCAGGGGTGTGACCACCCACTTCTGTGTGGCGGCCTTGCTGCAGGACGCCCCCTGCAGCGCGGAGTCGCCGCTGTCCAAACAGGCGCCGGTGGCGTGGTTGCGCAGTTCGCTGGTGCCGTCGGGATACGGGTGGACCGTCCACCTCTGGTAGCTCATTCCGTTGGGCGCGAAGGAACGCAGGCCCTTGTCGAGGCTGTGGTCCAGACAGTTGCCCGTGACCCGGTTGACGAAGATCCGGCTGTGGTCGTCGAGCTGCGGTCCGGCCTTTCCGACCGCCTTGGGGGACGCCGCCTGCCGACCCGGTGCGCCTTGCCCGGGTGCTGAACCCGACGGCCACGGACCGAACAACGCCAGAGCGCCGCCGCACAACAGGCCGGCGCACGCACCGCCCGCGGCCCACACCCAGCGGTGCGATACCCACCGACCTGCCGTACGCCGCCAACGGCGCCACCGGCCCTCCGTAGCGGCGGACGGGCCCGCGCCCGCGGGCGGTTTCGGCTGGCACCGGTCCGCCGCCTCCCACAGGGCGCGGTACTCAGAGGGGTCCGCGCCCAAGGCCCGGCACAGGTCGTGGACGGTCGACCACGGCGGGACCGTGCTGCCCCGCAAGTAGCGCGACAGCGACGAATCACTGGTCATCACCTCGGATTCCAGTGAACGCAGCGTGCGACCGGATCGCCGCTGCAAAGCCTTCAGCGCACTCCCCAACTGCTGCGCCGCACTGCCGTGTGGTTCGTCGAGGCCTGTCACGTTCGCCCCTTTCCGACGGCCGCACACTGATGCTTCGCAGGCCGCTTCATGTCCCGGGATGGTCATGTCCCAGCAGGTCAGAACCTTAGGGATCCCGACATCGGTGAAGCAAACGGGACAGCCTTGCCCTGGCCGCATCGCCGCCCGCAGACTCCTTCTCGTCCGGCCCCGCAGCCCGTGCAAGCGCCGCATCGCGGCCTCGCATCTCCGGCACGGGTGTCACCGAGGACGACCGAACCGTCCCTCCCCCCCCCAGACTCCAGGGCTTCGCAGCCTTCACCGCCACGGCCCGTATCGGCTCCCGTGTCGGCCTGGAGTCCTGACGCCCTTGCCCGGCCGCGTGGACCGGCGCCTCCATCCGCCACAAGCGAGAACACAGAAACAGGAGAATCCACATGTCCAAGAAGACCACCCGCCGTTGGGGTGTGGCAGCGTTGACAGCGGTCCTGTGCGCCGGGTCCGTCGCCCTGACTGCGCCGTCCGCGCCCGCGGCTCCTTCCGTATCCGCGGCGTCCGCGGCGTGGGCGACCGCCGAGGTGGGCGGTGCCCTCGCGCCCTGGGCCGATCAGGCCGGATCGGCCCCTGCGGTCCAGGCGGCTCCCCGTATCACCCGCGCCCAGGTGCTGGCACGGGCGAAGACCTGGCTGACCGCGAACAACGGCCGCCCCGTCCCCTACAGCCAGAACAAGCGGTGGAAGGACGGATACCGGCAGGACTGCTCCGGTTACGTCTCGATGGCGCTGGGGCTCTCGAAGCCCGGCCCCAACACCGTCTCGCTGAAGAACGACGGGTTCACGCGCCGGATCTCAATGAAGGACCTGGCCCCCGGCGACCTGGTCATCAAGGCCAACAGCAACAACCCCGACAACCGCCACGTGGTCATCTTCGACGGCTGGGCCAACAACGCCCACACCGTCTACAAGTCCTACGAGCAGGCGGGCGGGGTCGGTACCCGCTGGAAGCAGCACTCCTACGGGGTGAACGGCCGTGACGGCTACCACGCCTACCGGCCCGTCAACATCGTGGGCTGATCCGTCCATCCGTCCATCCGTCCATCCGTCCGTCCGTCCATCCGTCCGTTCGCACGGGGCGGGGCGGTGCCCCGCCCCGCGCAGCCATCCGTAGTACCCCCTCCCCATCGACCGAGGAGAGTCATGAACACCGTTTCGACGACAACGAAGAGGCTCCGGGCAACCGTCGCGTGCGTGCTGCTCGCCGCGGGCCTGGCTACGGCCAGCGCCACCCACGAGGCCGACGCGGCCCCGACGAGCGCGCTCGACAGCGTCCAGAGCTTCCGCAACGATGCGACGTCGGCCTGCCTGGACGACAGCGAGCACGGGATCCGGACGTACACCTGCCTGGGCAACGACCACCAGAAGTGGAACGTCCACCGGTGGGCCGACGGCACCCGTGAACTGCGGAACATCAAGACGGGCAGGTGCTTGACCGACAGCCCCGGGGGCAAGGTCACGCCCTATCCGTGCGACAAGGCCAAGGACCAGAGCTGGATCGTGCACCGCTACCCCGACGGGGCTGTCGAGTTGAAGAACCAGCAGACCGGCCTGTGCCTGGACGACAGCCCGGCCCACCACCTCCGTACCTTCCCGTGCGGGACCCACAGCCAGAAGAGCCCGTACCAGACCTGGCGCTGAGCGGGTAGGCGGCAGCGATCCTGGCAGCGGGGGCGCCGCTGGCCAGGCCAGGCCAGGCCGTACGCCGGCCTTGCGGCGGCCAGGATCGTATCCGTCTGGACACGCGGCTGGCATGGAAGCGCCACCCGCGGGGCTGGAGCGGCCTCTCGAATGCGTCGGCAATCGGAAATCCGGTCGGCCTGGTGGGCCCTGGCCTACAGCCAGTCGCGCTTCTTGAAGATGACGTACAGGCTGACGCAGACCACCGCCATCAGGAGGACGGCGAACGGGTAGCCGGCTGCCCAGTGGAGTTCCGGCATGACCTCGAAGTTCATGCCGTAGATCGTGCCGACCAGGGTGGGGGCGAAGAGGGTGGCGGCCCACGAGGAGATCTTCTTGAAGTCGTCACCCTCACACCGCTGACCTGCGGAAAGCGCCCGGAGAGGCACGCCGACCTGCGGCGATCCGCCTTTCCGGCCCTTTCGCCGTGCTGCCCGTTTGTACGGCTGATCCTCCCCAGCCGCGCCCCAACGAGGCTTCGTTCTCCCCAGATCCTCCCCAGTCGCGGTCGCTTGCGCACGGCTCCCCGAAGACCTCGCTGGTACAGAGATCAGCGGAGGCGGAGACGGCGCAGTGCCATGACGGTGCCATCGGGCAGACCAGGCCCGGGCCCGCCGCTGTCACTACACACGGCGAACCCGCCTCTCACCCGGGATAGTTCCGGCAGAATCCCCACGCTCAAGCCGTTGGCCAGGACATACACCGAGGTCCAGCTGGAGTACCGGCCGCTGGGGCTGCGGGCCCGGCGCGAGGTGTCCGATCCGATCGCGAGTGGTCAGGCACCTCGCCGCGCGGACCGTGCCCGTCGTACGGGCCAGGCGCCCGGCCGTCCCCTGTCTCGGCGGCCCGTGGCGGGCCGGGCGCCCGCATCCGCCTGGGAGGGGTCAGCCCCTTGCTTGCTGGTGGAGAGCAGCTGCCAGGAGATGGGAGTCGAGCACGGAGACGTCTGCCGTCCTGTCCGCCCGTGCGTAGCTGGCCAGCATCCGTTTGGTCAGGACGAGTGCTTCGGGCGAGCGTCGGACGAGGGGCCTGGTCCAGGAGTCGATCACCTTGTCCAGCTGGTCGAGCGGGGCGGTCCGGTGAAGCAGACCGATACGGTGGGCGGTGTCGGCGTCGAAGACGTCGCAGGTGAGCATGAGCTCGCGAATCCTGGAGGCGCCGGCCTCGGAGACCAGGCGTCCCATCGCCCCGCCCCACGCCGGCGGTAGCCCGATGCCGACCTCCGGCATGCGAAAGCGGCTGGTGTCGGCACCGGCGCGCAGATCGCAGAAGGCGGCGAGGGCCAGGCCCGCGCCGATGACCCGCCCGTGTAGCCGGGCGATGGTGACCGCGTGGGTGTTCTCCAGGGCCTGGCACAGGCGGTGCGCCTTGTCGGCGATGCGCCGCAGGCCCGCCCCCGACGGATCGTCGGCCAGCGCCTCCCGGTACTCGTCGCGGTCGGCACCCAGGCAGAAGTCCGGACCCAGCGACGACAGCGTCAGGATCCGGACGTCGGGTCTCTCGTGGAGGTCGTCGAGCAGGGCGATGAGGTCGTCGAGGACCGCGGTGTCCAGCGTGTCGTCCTGCCCCCAGGGGTTGAGGCGGACGTGCAGGACGGGGCCGTCCTGCTCGGCACGGATCGCCTTGGGCGCGGTCCGGGTGCGCACGGGGGAGGGGGTCCATTCGGTCATGCGAGTGCCACGTCCAGGTTGAGGAGGCGCCGGAACGCCACACGCGGCGCCATCGACGGGGGGCGTACGAGAGTGAGACGGGGAAGGCGCCGGATCAGCCGGCGGAGCAGGGTCTGGGCTTCGAGGCGGGCCAGTGGCGCGCCGAGGCAGTAGTGGATGCCGCCGCTGAAGGCGAGGTGGCCGGGCACGCGTGCGGGGTCGAACCGGTCCGGGTCGCCGTGCCTGGCCGGGTCCCGGTGCGCCGCGGCGACCATGAGGTGGACCATCTCGTCGCGGCGGATCTCGAAGCCTCCCAGCACGGTGTCCTCCGGGGCGACCCGGCTGATCACGTGGGTGGGCGGGTCGTGGCGAAGCGTTTCTTCAGCGAACCCGGGTACGAGGTCCGGGTTGTCCGCGACCATGTCCCAGCGCTCGGGGCTCTCGACGAGCCGCAACGTCATCGTCGAGAGGAGGGTCGCTGTGGTCTCCAGGGCGGCCAGCAGGACGAACAGCACCAGGAAGTAGACCGCCTCGTCGGCCTTGTCCCGGTCGGGTTCGATCGCGTCCCACGTCCGGATCCATCCGGTGACGGGGTCGTTCCCGGGGTGGGAGCGCCGGTCGCGCACCAGCTCCATGAAATAGGCCCGGAGTTCGGCGGTGGCCGTGTCGGACAGGGCCAGCTGGCTGGCCGACGGCAGCAGCTCCTGGGTGAAGACCTGATCGTGCGTCAACTGGCGGAGCGTGGACCAGTCGGCCCGCGGCAGCCCGAGCCAGTCACCTATGGTGGCGACCGGCAGCTCCTCGCAGACGAGCTCCGAGAAGTCCGCCTCGCCGGTGTGTATTCGCTCGGTGAAGGCGTCGAGGAGCCGATCCGCGGTCCGTTCCACATTGTGGCCGATGCGCTCGACGGTGGACCGGTCGAACGTGCCCGCCGCCCGGCGCACCCTGGTGTGGTCGGGGGCGTTGAGCGCGGCGAGGGTATTGCTCATCTCGCGCGAGGAAGGCGCGTTCCAGCGCGTCCCGGGCCCCTGGCGCTCCCGCCATTCCCGGTCGGGCTCCAGCCATTGACGACTGCGCAGGACCTGGTCGCAGGCGGCGAAGCCGGTCACGGCGAAGCCGCCCCAGGGGGCGGGGACCACCTCACCCCGCGCGAGGAGCTCGGCGTATATCGGGAAGGGGTCGGCCTGCCCTCTTGCCGTTCGCAGACGGGAGAAGAGGGAGGCGGACGCCCGGCGGTCGTACGACGGAGTTGTGGTAACCCCCATGACGGCGGCTCCTTTCTGAGAACCAGCCGCCATGCCTACCCACATGATCGTTAGAGCATCCACTACCACTGAGTACGCAGGAGGTTACTAGAATCACACTCGGCTCACTCGCCCCTGGTCCAGGCCAGGAAGCGGCTGAACAGGCCGCCCTTGGGCTGTGGCGCGGCACCAGTGCTCGTGCGCGAGGGGCCGGCGGCGGGCGAGGAGACCGCCGCCTGCTGCTGCGAGGCCTGGCCCGCGTTCGATCCGGCCGGCTTGGACGCCTGGGGGGCGGCCTTCGGGGTGAAGCGGATCGGGAGGGTGACCAGGGTGCGGCTCCACGGGCTCGGAGCCCAGGTGAGCGCCTTGAACGGGACGCGCATCTCCACGTCGAGGAGCTGGTTGAGCAGCGTCTCCACGGCCGTCACGGTGATCATGAAAGCCGGGTCCTTGGCGGGACAGGCGTGCGGGCCCGCCCCGAACGCCAGGTGCGCCTTGGCGCTGAGCTGTTCGCGGTGTTCGGTCAGCTTCGGGTCCGTGTTGGCCGCGGCGAACGAGATGAGGACCGGGTCGTTGGCCCGGACCACCCTGTCGCCGAGCTCGACGTCGTGCGTCGGGTAGTGGGCCGCGTAGTTGGCGATCGGCGCGTAGTTCCAGAGGGTCTGGGAGACCGCGTCCTCGACCGGGAGGCCGACCTGCCAGTCCTCCCCGAGGTACAGGGCGCTGCTGGTGCCGATGGCCGCGGCCAGCGGCGCGGTGCCGCCGGAGAGCAGGGTGACGAGCTGGTGCAGGACCTCCTCGTCGCTCAGCTGGGCCGGGTGCTCCATCAGACGCGTCGTCAGGTCGTCCTTCGGACGGCGCCGCTTGAGGGCGATCAGCTCCGTGAGCGCCCCGCCGAGCACCTCGTCGGCCCCGGGGGTCCCCTCGAAGATGCCGCTGATCCCGGCGATCACGCGGTCGCCGATCTCGGGCGGGCAGCCGAACAGTTCACTGAAGACCAGCAGGGGCAGCGGCTGGGCGTATTCGGCCATCAGCTCCGCCTGGCCGCGGATGTCGGTACTGAACTGGCTGATCAGGTAGTTGGCGGACTGCTGCGTCTGCCGGATGAGCTGGTGCTCGTTGACGGTCGCGAGACTGTCGGTCACCGCCCCGCGCAGCCGGGCGTGCGCCGCGCCGTCGCTGAAGAGGGCGTTGGGGCGGTAGCCCATCATGGGCAGGGCCGGGCTGCCGGCCGGGACGCGCCCTTCGTTGAGGGCGTTCCAGCGGCGGGAGTCGCGCACGAAGGAGGCGGGGTTCTGCAGGACGTACAGGGCGGCGTCGTAGCTGGTGACGAGCTCGGCCTGGACGTCGGGGGCGATGTCCACGGGCGCACTGGGTCCGTAGTGGCGCAGCTGCGCGTAGTGGCTGTCGGGGTCGGCTCCGAACGAGGGACCGTACATCTGGACGTTCCCGTGCGCGGGGCAGCCGGGGGGTATCTCCATCGGTTCACGTGGCTGTTGCATTCCTGCGCTCCTAGCCGAGTTGGGACATGAGGTGTTTCACGAGGGTGATGAGGGCCTGCGCCGAGGAGTTCTCATCCCGTACGTCGCACTCCACGACAGGGGTCTCGTCGGTGAGGTTCAGCGCTTCGCGCACCTCGTCGAGTGGGTAGTGCGTGGTGCCCTCGAAGTGGTTCACGGCGATGGCGTACGTCAGGCCGAAGCGCTCGACGAGGTCCAGGACGGGGAAGGACTCGTGCAGCCGCTCCGGATCGACCAGGACGAGTGCGCCCAGGGCGCCCCGGGAGAGCTCCTCCCACATCTCCTTGAAACGTTCCTGGCCGGGCGTACCGAAGAGGTAGAGCACCAGGGTGTCGCTGAGGGTCAGCCGGCCGAAGTCCATGGCGACGGTGGTGGTCGTCTTGTCGGGCGTGCCCGACAGGTCATCGAAGCCCACGCTGGCCTCGGTGATCTCTTCCTCGGTCCGCAGGGGCTCGATCTCGGAGAGGCTGCCGATGCAGGTGGTCTTGCCGACCCCGAAGTGCCCCACAATGAGGATCTTCACCGCGTGGGAGACATCTGGATCCAGGTACACGCGTTTACGCTCCGAATCGATTCTTCAGGCCTTCGAGCACGGCACTGACCAGTTCTCTGTCGACACGTTCGGCGCGCGGTATCGGTGTCCTCGCGAGGATGAGGCCGTCTTCCTCCAGCTGCGCCAGCAGGATGCGGACGACGCCCAAGGGCAGGTGCGTGTGCCCCGCCACCTCGGCCACGGACAGGAATCCGTCCGCGACCAGGTCCATGACCCGCCCCGCTTCCGGCGACAGCGTGCGTGCCGCGACCTGTCCGTTCTCCGCCCCTGTCGCCGTCACGAGCGTCGTGTGCTCGTACTCGTGGTCCGGGGGCAGCGCTCGTCCGTTCGTGATCACGAAGAGGGGGACTAACGGAGACGTCAGTTCCAGCTCTTCGTCCTGTCCGGACCCCTCAGGCATGTCCTGTCCCCTTCGCCGGTGTCGCCGTCGCGGTCAGTCTGGGAACCACCGAGTGCAGCCGGGTGGTGAACTCCTCAATGTCACAGGCCTGTTCGGCGGCGGCCGCCAGGAAGGCGTCGGGGCCGGCGGCCAGCAGGAAGATCCAGCCGTGCTGGAACTCGATGACCGTCTGACGCCATTCCGCGTCCTCGGCGACCCCCGCGAACTGGGAGGTGACCCGGCTGTAGGCGTGGATGCCCGTCATGGCCGCGGAGATGGTGTCCGCCAGATCGCGGCTCATTCCGGTGGTCGCCCCGCGGGGAAGGCCGTCCGACCCCAGCAGCACCGCGTGCCGGGCGCCCTTGACCTCGGACACCGCCCGGTCGAGCTCGCCGAGGACGAACTTCGCGTCACCGGGGCTCTGCTGCCGGGGCGCGTTCCCCCGCGCCCCTCCGGCGTCCTCGTGGCCCACCCGCGGCGGCGAGGTGAGGTTGTTGCCCAGCCGGGCCACGAGGCGGTGCATGCGGAAGGAGATCTGCTGCATGTCCACATCAGGCGCGGCCGCGGCGGCGAGGTACGAGCCCTGCCCCGCCCCGATCAGGAAGTTCCAGCCGTGCGAGAACTCGATGATGGTCTGGTTCCACTGCCGGTCCTTCTCCGGTCCGGCGAAGTGGGCCGTCGCCCGGCTGAGCGACTGCATTCCGGCCATGGCGGCGGAGATGGTGCGCACATCGTTCTCGGCCAGGCCTGCCGTCGCACCGCGAGGGAGGCCGTCCGCGGACAGCAGGACGGCGTGACGTGCCCGGGGCACGTTGTCCACGATGTCCTCTAGCATCCACGACAGGTCTGCGGTCATGCGTCTTCGGGCCCTTCGAACGAGGTGGCGTCAAGGTTGCGGCCGGAGAGCGTGCCGCGTTGGAAGGCCCCCAGGCTGCGCCCGGAAGCGCGGCCCGTCTCTTCCGGGCTCCGTGGCGCCGCCCAGCTGGTGTCGGGGCGGGGGTCGGGATCGGGGACGCTGGCGATGGGCGCCTGGCGCGCGCCGCGCTTGGGCAGACCGTGCATCGTGCGCGACGGGGCGCTCTGCGGCGTGCTCTGGGGCGCACTGTGGGGCGCACCGTGGGGCGCACTGTGGGGCCGATTCTCGGAGGTGCGCCGGATGTTGCTGACCGGAGCCTCCTGGACGGGCGGTATCTCCTCCATGGTCCACAGCTCCTCGGGCAAGAGGACGACGGCCCTGACGCCGCCGTACCGGGAGACTCCGGTGACGTCCACCTTGAAGCCGTGCTGACGTGCGATCAGTCCGATGACCGGGAGGCCGAACTTGGGCTGGGTGCCGAGCTGCGACAGGCGGGGAGTGATTTCCCCGGAGAGCAGCGCGGTCGCCCGCTGCCGGTCCTCGTCGTTCATGCTGACGCCGGCGTCGTCGATGACGATGCACAGGTTGTTCTGGACGCGCTGGAACGTCACCTCGATCGGCGCGTCGTGCTGCGAGAAGCTGGCGGCGTTGTCGAGGAGTTCCGCCACGGCGAGCGCCACGGGCGCGACCGCGGACGCCTTGAGGGCGAGACCGGTCTGCTGCATGATCGCGACCCGGTGGAAGTTGCGGATCTGACCCTGGGCGCTGCGCACCACGTCGTAGACGCTGGCGGGCCGGTTGCGCCGGCCGAGCGGCGCACCGCACATGACGGCGATGCCCTGGGCCTTGCGCGCCATCTGGGCGTTGGCGTGGTTGACGTCCAACAGGTCGCTGAGGACGGCATGTCCGCCGTACTTGCGCTGGATGGCGTCCAGCAGCGTCGTCTGCTCGGCGGCGAGGCTCTGCAGGAGACTGGCGGCGCCCTTGAGGACGGACTTGGTGTTCTCCTCCGCCGCTTCCTTGGCCTCGCGGAGCGTGGCGTCCTGCTCGTTCCGGAAGGCCTGCAGCTCGGCGCGTGACGAGTGCAGGTGGCTGTCCGCCGCGAGCAGCTGGTGCCTCAGTTCGGCCTCGGTGTGCTCCTTCTTCGCCTCCAGCGCTCTGTTGCGGGCGACGAGTGCCACGACCGCGACGACGGATATCGCCGCCACCGCAACCAAGCACCACACAAGTGCGTCTCGATTCATGGAAACCTTTCCCGGCGCATGACATGCGGACGGCTGCAGATACACCTCGCGAGGCCCCGCAGCACAGCTGATCAGCACGGTTCACCTGCTGTTATGCGGAGAACGTGACGCCGATCACAATCGGTATCTGCGTAAAAACGGATCAAAATCACAGATGCCGGGATGCTATCACCGGATCTTCGCTCCCTCGGACGCCTGCCATGGGGCCGCATCCGCTCAACCCGGCCGTCACAGCAGCAGGTTGACATGGGCCTTTCGACCCCGCATCTGCCATCGGTCACCCCTTTCTCCGTTGATCCGTCAAACAGTTCTTCACGAGAGGAGCGGCAATCCCTCACATCAATCCGAGAGGCCGTCAATCGAACCTTGGGCGGGCTTCATCGGCAGGTGGCGGCGGCGTGGCCGCGGCGCCCAGTTCATTGGTGCCGGGCGAGTGTTGGGCTTTGCACCAATGGGGAGGAGCCGCTCGGCCGCATCAGCCCAGGCGGGTTCGAACAAGGCTCGATCGGGTCAGGTGGCCTGAATCCGGTCGCATAGTTCCCGGATATAACGGGGCGAAATCCACGCGCGGGGTCATTCGAATCCCTGTGGGGTCGGGATGTGCATTCTCCCCGGATTCTTCCCAGCCAATCCGGCCTCCGAAGCCTAATCGTCGCCGGTCAGGGCGCGGTCCAGGCGTCGGGGCGGGCTACGCAATGTGTCGGTGTGCGGCGGGTGCCACGCCCCTCCCGGATGCCGGCGGTCCCGGCACGGCCGCCTGTTCATGGGCTGCCGGCAACGGTGGCGTGGGTGTAGTCGTCCCAGCGGGGGAGGCCGTGGTGGGTGGCGCGGGTGTGGATGCGGTCGGGTGACCTGGCGGACGTATGAGGCGTGCATCGAGCGGTTGTTGCCGTAGGAGGCGGCGAGGCGCTGGTGGAGGCGGGGTGGGAGATGGGTGGCGGACTGGGTGAGGAACCCAGTGGCGGGCGCCGGGGCTGATGCGCATGACGTCGGGGTAAAGAGTGACGGCTCCGGCGTCGGCGTAGGCGTCGACGACGGCGTCGAGCGCCTGGGGCTGGTCGCCGGCATGCGAGATGACGGGGGCGATGAGTACGCCTGCGGGCACACCGGCGGCGCGGAGAGCTGCGATCGTCTCCAGGCCGCCGCGCGGGGGCGCGGTGTGGGGTTCGAAGGCGCGCCAGACGCGTTCGTCGAGGGAGCCGGGTGAGGTCTTGACCAGGACGCGGGCGGCGCGGGCGGCTTCGGCCTGGCTGGCCTTGGGCCCCGCTGAGCGCAGCGGCTGTTCTCACTGTCCGTGATGTGGCCCGGCGCCGTCAGGTTTGGTAGACGCCGCCTATCGGTAACCCGCGTTGCTCCGGCGTGCGGCCGACAGGCTCGTGAGGCCAGTCGATTCTCCCCACCGCTCGTTGGATGCCAAAAAGCCCAGGTCAGGGGCTCGTAAAGGGCAGGACGAGGAGATTGTCCGCATTACTTCTCTCCAGGGACTCCCCAGAGTCCCAAATGGGCGGTTTGTGCGGGAGGCGCGGGCGTAAATCGTGCGTGCTGGGTGAAAGGGGTGAGCCTCCACTTAGAGCCAGTCCCGACGCTTGAAAATTACGTACAAACTTACGCAAACCATCCCCATCAAGCCAACCGCGAAGGGGTATCCGAAGCTCCAACCCAGTTCCGGCATGGAATCGAAGTTCATGCCGTAGATGGTGCCAACGAGCGTGGGCGCAAAGAGAATTGCTGCCCAGGCAGAGATCTTCTTGAAGTCGTCGCCCGCAGGCTGCTGACCTGCGGAAATCGACGGTATAGGGGGTCCGGCCTGTGGCGATCCAACTTTCCGTCCCTTTCGCCTTGCTGCCCGCTCATGCAGCCGATTCCCCCCAGCTGTTCCCCAGCGGGGTCTCGTTCCCCCCAGATTCCCCCCAGCAGAGGCTGGCTTTGATGGAGGATTGCGGCTGACCGGGACCGTGCTCCGGGCGACGTGAAGGGCTACGCGGCGCAGGGACCGGGAGCAGCATGACCTGACGATCGCGGACGTCGCTGCTCATCTCCGCATCCAGGTTGACTGAGGAGGCTGTGGTGTCTCTGGCCGAAGGGTCTCAGCGACCTGTTGCCGATGCCGTCGACGGCGGTCCGGTGCCGGTCAGCCGAGCGTTCGGGGCTCCGACACCGAGGCGGCCGGATCCCAGCCGCGCCGGGGTACGGAGTCGAGCAGCAGGCGCGTGTACGGGTGTTGCGGTGCGTCCAGTACGTGGCCGGTCGGGCCCGATTCCACGACCCTCCCCGACTTGAGCACCAGCACCTCGTCCGCGATGTGCCGGACCACTGCCAGATCGTGGGTGACGAAGAGATAGCCGATGCCCGCCTCGCGGCGGATCGTGGAGAGCAGTTCGAGGATCTGCGCCTGGATGGAGACGTCGAGCGCCGCGACCGCCTCGTCGAGGACGAGGACGCTGGGCTCCACCGCGAGGGCGCGCGCGATGGCCACACGCTGGCGCTGCCCGCCGGAGAGGCGCCGAGGCAGTGCCGAACCCTCGCGCTCGCCGAGGCCGACCTGCTCCAGGAGCTCGGCGACCCGGGCCCCGCGGGCGGTGGTGTCCAGCTGGGTGTGGAGCCGTAGGACCTCGTCCACGCATCCGGCCGCCGTGACCCGCGGGTCCAGCGAAAGGTACGGGTCCTGGAAGACCATCTGGATCTCCCGGGCCCGGGAGAGGCGTTCGGCTCGGGTGCGGACCCGCGCCGAACGGTCCCGGCCGCCGAGGCGTACCGTGCCGGCGTCCGGGCGCTCCAGGCCGACGAGCATGCGGACCGTCGTGGTTTTGCCGCTGCCGGACTCCCCGACGAGGGCGAGGGAGGTTCCCGGTGCCAGGGTGAACGACACGTCGTCGACGGCTGCGTGGTTCCCGTACCGCTTGCACAGCCCCTCGACGACGAGTCCCTGCGTCGCGACGGTTCCGACGGTCACAGCGTGATCCCTTCGTCGGCGCGGTGGCATGCGGCGAGCCCGTCGCCGTACCGCGCAAGTGCGGGTGTTTCCTCGGAGCAGCGCGGCAGCGCGTGGGCGCAGCGCGCGGCGAAGGCGCAGCCGGGCGGCGCCTCGGAGAGCGAGACGGGGCGGCCGGGGATCGGCCGGGGGGCCGGTGAGCCCCGTTCGATGCGTGGGGTGCAGGCGAGCAGCCCCGCCGTGTACGGATGGCGCGGCCGGTCGAAGAGATCGTCCGTGCCCCGCGTCTCGACGATCCGACCCGCGTACATCACGTACACGCGGTCGCAGATGGCGGAGGCCAGTTCCAGGTCGTGGGTGACGAAGAGGAGGCCCGTGCCGCGCTCGGCCCGTAGCCGGGTGAGAATCGCGATGATCTCCGCCTGGGTCGTGACGTCCAGGGCCGTGGTCGGCTCGTCGGCCACGAGCAGGGCGGGTTCGGCCGCGAGCGCCGCGGCGATGACCACCCGCTGGAGCATGCCGCCGGAGAACTCGTGCGGACGGCGGCGCAGTGCGCCCCGCGGGTCCCGGATGCCGACCGCGTCGAGGAGTTCCTCGGCCCGGGCGGTGGCCTCGGCGGCGGGGGTTCCGGCGGCGCGCAGTCCCTCGGTGAGGAAGTCGCCCACCCGGCGCAGGGGGTTGACGGAGGCCCGCGGGTCCTGGAAGACCATCGCAACCTGCCGAGCCCGCAGCGCGGTCCGCTCGGTGCGGTTCATGGCGAGCACGTCCCGGCCGGCGACCCGGACCTGTCCGCTGGTGCGGGCGCCGGCGGGCAGCAGCCCGAGAACGCTGCGGCAGGCCACCGACTTGCCGGAGCCGGACTCGCCGACCAGGCCGACCGTCTCGCCGGGCAGTACCCGCAGGCTGACCCCGTCCAGGATCGGCCGGGCCGCCTTGTCGTCCGGCAGGCGGATGCCGAGCCCGTCGATCTCCAGGACGGGCGGACCGCCGGCCGGTGTCTTCTCCTCGGTCATGGTGTTCACCGTTCACGCCTCGCGATCCGGTCGGCGAGTCCCTCGCCGACGATGCCGAACGCCACCACGGCGAGCACGATGCACGCCGAGGGGGCCAGGGCGGGCAGCATCGCCCCCTGCTGGACGGCCGACTGGCCTTCGTTGATCATGGCTCCCCAGTCGGCGGTCGGCGGTTGCACGCCGAAGCCGAGGAAGGAGAGCGCCGCCAGGTCCATCAGCGCGTATCCGAAGTTCATCGCGGACTGGGCGAAGACGGTCGGGGCGATGTTCGGCAGCAGGTGGCGCAGGCAGACGTTCCAGCCGGAGAAGCCCTGCACCCGGTACGACTCGATGTACGGGCGGGCCTTCTCCTGGCGTGCGATCCCGCGCACCAGCCGTCCCACGTACGGCGTGTAGGCCACCGACATGGCGATCACCGGTGCGGTCATGCCGGAGCCGACGGCGGACACGAGCAGGATCGCGAGCAGCAGGCCGGGGATCGCGAAGGCCATGTCCATCGAGCGGGACAGGACCGAGTCCGCCCAGCCGCCGCGCCAGGACGCCACGACGCCGAGCAGGGTGCCGAGGAGGGTGGAGACCACGACGACGAGCAGCGGGCCGAGCAATCCGGTGCGGGCGCCGTGGATCAGCCGGGACAGGACGTCCCGCCCGGACTGGTCGGTGCCGAGCAGGTGCTCGGCGGAGGTTCCGGCTAGCGGCGAGGTGAGGTCGAGGACCTCGGGGTCGTACGGGGAGAGGACGGGGGCGAGCACGGCGACCAGGACGAGTGCGGCGAGCACCGCGACCGAGGCCGTGAACATCGGGCCCTGGCCGAGCCTGCGCAGGAAGCGCAGGCTCGGCCGACGGCGCAGCGGCGTGGGCGCCGCGCCGGCCGGGGAGGCCGCGGAGGGTGTGGTGAGGGTCATGAGGAGCCTTCCCCGTGGAGGGACAGCCGGGGATCGATGAGGGGAGCGAGCAGGTCCACGGCGAGGTTCACCAGGACGAAGGCCGTCACGCTGAGCAGCGTGATCGCCTGGACGACGGCGAAGTCCTTGGCGGTCACCGACTGCACGAGCAGGGAGCCGAGCCCGGGCACGTCGAAAGCGGTCTCGACGATCGAGGTGCTGATGAGCAGCCCGGCGAGCATCGTGCCGCCGACGGTGACGACCGGACCCAGGGCGTTGCGCAGCACGTGCTTGCGGACCACGGTCCGCGGTGCGACACCGCGGGCGTGGGACACCTCGACGTGCTCGCGGCCGAGCTCGTCGAGCATCGCCGAGCGGGTCACCCGGGCGAGCAGACCCGCGAAGGTCAGCGCCAGGGCGAAGGCCGGCAGCGTCAGGTGGTACAGCCGGTCCGAGAAGCCCACGGGAGTGCCGCCCGGCCCCGGGAACCAGCCCAATTGGACGGCGAAGAGTGATACGAGCCCGATGGCGGTGACGAACGAGGGGGTCGCCGTGGCCACGCCGGTGACGACGAGCACCGCGCGGTCCAGCACGCCGGGCCGCAGCGCTGCGAGGATGCCGCCCGCCACACCGAGAACGGCGACCAGCAGGGCCGCGTACCCGACGAGCACGGCGGTCCCGGGCAGCCGGGAGCCGATGAGTTCGGTGACGTCCTGGTGGAACTGCGCGGAGCGGCCGAAGTCGCCGCGCAGGACACCGCCCAGCCACTTCACGTACTGCACTGGCAGCGGGTCGTTCAGGTGGTACTGGGCGCGCAGGGCCGCCACGGCCTCAGGGGTCGCGGGGCGGCCGTGGAGCAGGAACGACACCGGGTCGCCGGGGGCCAGGTGGATGGAGCCGAAGACCACGAGAGAGGTCACGAACAGCACCGTCACCAGGCCGAGGAGCCGTCCGACGAGGTAGCGGGTCATCGCTTCGCCGCCCCGATCGACGCGGCCCACGGGTAGTACAGCTGCACGATCCCGGTCGGCGCGCCGGTCACCCGGTTGCTGAGGAAGACCGAGTAGGGCGCCTCGTACACGGGGATGATCGGCAGTTCGCGCAGCGCGATCCGCTGGAGCTCGGCGGTCCCGTCCGCGCGCGCGGCGGGGTCGGGCTCCGCGTTGGCCCGGTCGAAGGCGGCGTCGTACTCGGCGTTCGTCCAGCTGCCGTAGTTACCGAAGTCCCCGGTGCGCAGGTACTGGTAGAACTCCAGCGGGTCGGGGGTGTTGTCGTATCCGTTGGTGATGACCAGGTCGAGGCCGGCGCGCGCGTTCGGGTCGACGAAGATGCTGCTGTACGCGTCGGGGGCGACGACCTTGAGCTGGACGTCGAGGCCGATCTGGCGCCCCGCGGCCTGGACGGCGTTGGCGACGACGCTGATCTCGGGCGCGAGCGTGCTGGTGGCCAGGGTGATCGTGCGGCCGGTCGCTCCGGCCTCCTGGACGAGCTTCTTCGCGGCCGCGACGTCGTACACCGGCTCGGGCAGGGTGTCGTAGAGCGGGGCGGTCTTCTCCGGGGCCAGTGCCCAGGCGCCGCGTGCGGCGGGGGCCTTGGCGGGTACGCCGATGCCGGCGGCGGCGGCCTTGACTATGTTCTTCCGGTCGAGCGCCATGGACAGGGCCTGGCGGACCTTGAGGTCACCGAGCGTGCCCTGGAAGTTGAGGACGGCCAGGTTGGACGCGGCGTTGTTGGGGCCGAACAGCACGCTCCCCTTGCCGCTGGAGCGCAGCTTGGCGAGGGAGGCGGAGGGCACCATGTATCCGCCGTCGGCCGTGTCGGAGAGGAAAGCGTTGGCCCGGGCGGCCGGGTCCTCGATGAAGGTGAACTTCACCTGCTCGGACTTGGGGATGAGCGACCGGTCCCAGTAGTCGGGGTTCTTCTTGAGGGTGATGCTCTCGCCCTGGGCCCACTGGTCGAGGGCGAACGGGCCGGTGCAGTTGACCGTGCCCTTGGGCGTGCCGTAGTCCTTGCCGGCCTTGGCCAGGGTGGCCGCGCTCTCGATGGTGCCGGGCGAGGCGGCCATGAGTTCGTTCAGGAGGACGTCCGGCCGGGAGAGCCGGAGGGTCACTTCCAGGGGGCCGGTCTTCTCGATGGCGGTGACGTTCTTGAACGCCGAGCCCCAGGGCGATCCGGTCGCCGGGTCCATCTGGCGCTTCAGGGAGGCGACCACGTCGTCGGCGGTCATCGTCGTCCCATCGTGGAACTTCACGTCGGGCCGCAGGGTGTAGACCAGCGTCCGGGGGTCCGGCTGGGCGTACTTGACCGCGAGACCGGGTTCGATCTTCATGTCGGGCGTGACCCGCAGGAGCTGGTCGCAGACGTTGGCGAGCACGGTGTTCGGCGGGTAGTCGTAGGCGAGGGCGTAGTCGAGCGTGTAGGGCTCGGCGTACAGGGACCAGGTGAAGGAGTCCAGGGAGCCCTGCGCGGGCGGCGAGGTGGCGGTGACCTGGTAGCTGCCGCCGTCGGCGGTTTGGTGGGTGGAGGCGCCGGAGCAGGCGCTGGTGGTGGCCGCGAGTGCGGCGGTACAGGCGAGAAGAGTGATGATCCTGGGCGTGCGCATGCAGACCCACCCCTTTACGGGTGTAGTGACGGGCGCTGGGGGATGGAGCGAGTATTGATGCGGGAACGTTCCCGCACAAGACTTTGCGGGAACGGTTTTGCAGAGGTCGCGAGGGTGGCAGCATCACCCCCATGACCGATGTTTCACGGTATGACGGGGCCCCCTCGCAGCCCGCCCAGCGCGTCCGGCTCGTCGACGTGGCCCGCGAGGCGGGACTGTCCAAGACGACTGTCTCGGCGGCGCTCAACGGCACCGGACGGCTCTCCGACGAGGTACGGGAGAAGGCCCGCGAGACCGCGCGCGTCATGGGCTACCGGCCCAACGCCACCGCGCGCCAACTGCGCACGGGGCGGGCCCGGCTGATCGGATACATGGTCGGGGAGCTTGCCGACACCCCTTGGTCCTTCCTGGAATCTCCGTACTTCGCCAGGCTGACCGGAGCCACCGCCGCGACCGCGCTGAAGCGTGGATACGCCGTGGTGCTGCTGCCCGCCGGCTCCCTGCAGAGCGAGTGGGCCGGCCTGCCGCTGGACGCGGTGGTCGTGGCCGACCCGGTCGTGGCCGACCCGGTCGTCGACGACCTGCTCGCCGCCCGGATCCCGGTGTTCAGCGACCGCTCCGTCGAGGGGCGGCCGGGTGCGTACTGGGTGGACGTCGAGGCCGGGACGGCCGTGTGCGGGACCATGGACCACCTCCTGGAACAAGGGGCTCGGCGGCCTGCGCTGGTGCTGCCCGACAGCGCGACCCGGTTCCATACGGGGGTGCTCGCCGCCTACCGCGACTGGTGCGCCGCGCACGGCGTGGCGGAGCGGGTCGTACACGCCGGGGACCCGGGCAACGGTCCGGTCGTAAGGGCGGTCGAGACCGCCCTGGCGGGTGACGGTGAGGGGCCGGACCGCGTGCGCCCCGACGCCCTCTTCGTCGTGGCCGAAGCGAGCCCGCCCCTCGTCCTGGCGGCGGCGCGCCGCCAGGGCTATGAGGTCCCTGGCGATCTGCTGCTCGTCTGTGTCAGCGAGGACGTGACGGCGGAGCACACCGAGCCGCCGGTGACGACGCTGAGCTTGCGGCCCGAGGCGATCGCGGTGGCCGGCATCGAACTCCTCGTGGCGGTCCTGGAGGACGGGCGCCGGGAGTCGGCCGGGGTGCTCGTGCCGACCCGGCTCGACGTACGGGCATCCTCGGTGCGGCGCCCTCAGGCGGTGCCGCACCTTCAGACGGAGTGGACGAGCCTGCCGCCGACGTAGGTTCGCTCCACCCGGGCCTCGGCGATCTCCTCCGGGGGCGCCGCGAAGATGTCGCGGTCCAGTACGACCAGGTCGGCGAGGTGGCCTGGGCGCAGGCTGCCCGCATCGTCGAGGCCGTTCACATGGGCGGAGCCGGCCGTGTAGGCGGCCAGCGCGGTCGCGAGGTCGAGGCGCTGTTCGGGCAGGAAGACCCGGTTGTCGGCGGTGGCCTCGGGATCCTTGCGGTTGACGGCGACGTGGATGCCCTCAAGGGGGTCGGGGCTACTGACGGGCCAGTCGCTCCCGGCGGCCAGGGTGGCGCCGGCCCGCACCAGATCGCCGAAGGGGTACTGCCAGGCGGCGCGTTCGGGGCCGAGGAAGGGGATGGTCAACTCGTCCATCTGCGGTTCGTGCGCGGCCCAGAGCGGCTGGATGTTGGCGATGGCGCCGAGCCGGGCGAAGCGGGGGAGGTCGTCGGGGTGCACGACCTGGAGGTGGGCGAGGTGGTGGCGGTTGCCGCGCGGGCCGTTGGCGGCGACGGCGGCTTCGAGTGCGTCGAGGGCCTCGCGGACGGCCCGGTCGCCCAGGGCGTGGAAGTGGATCTGGAATCCGAGGGCGTCTAGTTCGGCGGCATACCCGCGCAGCGCCATCGGCTCGACGAAGCTGAGGCCGGTGTTGGCCGTCGCGCAGCCGCAGCCGTCCAGGTACGGGGCGGTCATGGCGGCCGTGAAGTTCTCGGCGATCCCGTCCTGCATGATCTTCACGGAGCCGGCCCGGAAGCGGCCGTGGCTCAGCTTCTCCCGCAGCGCGACCAGTTCCTCGATCTGCTCGGCGCCGCGGTCCCGGTCCCACCAGAGCGCGCCGGTCACCCGGGCGGTGAGCGATCCGTCCCGGGCGGCGCTCACGTAGGCGTCCGAGGGATCGGGCTTGCCGCCGAATACGCCGAGCAGCGCGTCCTGCCAGCCGGTGATGCCGAGCGAGTGCAGCAGTTCCTGGGCTCGCAGGAGGCCGACCAGCCGGTCGGCGGGGGTGCCCGCGGGCACAAGCCGTGAGACCAGTGCGGTGGCGCCCTCCTGGAGCACTCCACTGGGACCGCCGTCCGGCTCCCGTTCGATGCGGCCGTCGGCCGGATCGGGGGTCTCGGCGGTGATCCCGGCGAGCTCGAGCGCCCGGGTGTTGGCCCAGGCGCCGTGGTGGTCCCGGTTGACGAGGAACACCGGCCGGTCCGGGAGTACGGAGTCCAGCAGTTGGCGGGTGGGCAGGCCTCCGTCGAAGCTCTCCATCGACCAGCCGCCGCCGGTGATCCACGCGTGGTCCGGGTGGGCGTCCGCGTACGCCCGGATCCGGGTCAGGTACTCCGCGACGCCGACCGTCCCCGTCAGATCGCATTCGGCCAGCTCCGTACCGCCGTAGACGGCGTGGATGTGGGCGTCCTGGAACCCCGGGATCAGCAGCTTGCCCGTCAGGTCGACGACCTCGGTGCGGGGGCCGATGAGCTCCCGGACCTCGTCTTGGCCGACGGCCGCGATCCGGTCGCCGACGACGGCGAGCGAGGTCGCCCGGGTGCGGGCCGGATCGACGGTGAAGACGGGGCCGCGGGTGAAGACCAGATCGGCCTTGTCCATACGGAGCTCCAGTGCATGAGGCGACGGTTGGTGGAGACATGGAAGCGGGACGGCCGTTTACACGTCAATGGTGTTGACGTAAGGTCCGGCCATGGCCGAACGAGTGATTCCAGAAGGCGGGCGTCGGCGTCACCGACCTACCAAGCAGGGCGCCGTACTCTCGGAACGGCTGATCATCGACACAGCCCTGCGCCTGGTCGCGCAGCACGGCGCGGTGGCGCTCTCGGCGCGCAGGCTCGGCGCGGCGCTCGGCGCGGATCCCAGCGCCCTCTACCGCTACTTCCGCAACACCGACGCCCTGCTCCTCGCCCTCTCCGACGAGCTGATCGGCCGTGCGCAGGAGGGCTGGTCGGCCACTGGTGACTGGCGGAGCGACCTGCGGGCCATCGGGCTGCGCATCCACGCCTCCTACCAGTCCAACCCCCAGGCCGCGCTCCTCACGGCCCACCGCACGACAGGGCGCCCCCACGAGACGCGGGCCGTGGAGGCGATCCTCGGCATCCTGCGTTCCGGAGGTTTCCCGGACGCCCTCGCCGTGCGGATCTACCACGCCTTCGTCGACCAGGCCCTGGCCTTCGCCGCCCAGGACGCTGCCGCGCTCGCCCTGCCGGAGGCGGCGCGGGAGTCGGACGAGGAGGTCTGGCACGCGGTGTACGGCAGGCTGTCGCCCGAGACCCACCCGAACATCGCGGCGACCTTCCCGCTGCTCGCCGCCGACATGCGCGACAGCGGTTACCCCTTCGCACTGGATCTGATGCTCGGCGCGGCGGCGGCGCTCCGCCCGGCGGCGGACGGCGGCTGACCGGTGGCCTCGGCCGAACGCCGAGCACCTGCCCGAACGGTGGCCCGCCGCACGCGCAGAGGCGCTGATCAGCGGGCTCGCCGCACGTTTCGAACCCAGGGCGCGGCGGACCGCGCAGGAGATCCTCGACAACTGGGAGGCGCAGGGGGCGCCCGGAGAGCAGGGGCCGCCTGGCTCCGGCGCGCTGGGGCCAGTTTATGTCAACACCATTGACCTTGTTGCGTGCCGAAGGGTCTCATGGGCGGCACCTCGGAGGGTCCGTGCGCTCGGACGCCTCCGCGATCCGAAGGAACCCCCATGGACCACCTCACCTCGCTCAGGGACGCCGAGCCCCGCCCGTTCTGGCTCGACGACCCCCGCCGCCCGCAGGCCGCCCCCGCCCTCGTCGGGGCCACCACCTGCGACCTGCTCGTCGTCGGGGGCGGTTACACCGGCCTGTGGACCGCCCTCCTCGCCAAGGAGCGCGACCCCTCCGCCGACGTGGTGCTCATCGAGGCGGACGAGACCGGCGGCGCCGCCTCCGGCCGCAACGGCGGCTTCTGCGAGTCCAGCCTCACCCACGGCCTGCACAACGGCCTCCAGCGCTGGCCCGGGGAGATCGACCTCCTGGAACGGCTCGGGCGGGAGAACCTCCAGGCCATCGAGGACGCCGTAGACCGCTACGGGATCGACTGCGACTGGGAGCGCACCGGCTCCATCGTGGTGGCCACCGAGCCCTACCAGCTCGCCGGCCTCGTGGAGGAGGCCGAGGCCGCCGCCCGCTACGGGGGCAAGCCCGTCCTGCTCGACGGCGAGGCCGTCCGGGCCGAGATCGACTCCCCGACCTTCCTGGGCGGCATGTGGAACCAGCACGACACCGCCATGGTCAATCCGGCAAGGCTCGCCTGGGGACTCAAGAGTGCCTGCCTCGCCCTGGGTGTGCGGATCCACGAGCACACCGCGGCCACCTCGCTCGCCGAGCACGGGGCCGTGATCGGCGTCCGTACCCCCTACGGCCGGATCACCGCGCGTCGCGTCGCGCTCGCCACCAACGCCTACCCCTCCCTGGTCCGGCGCCACCGCCCGTACACCGTCCCCGTGTACGACTACGCGCTGATGACCGAGCCGCTGACCTCAGAGCAGCTCGCCTCCGTCGGCTGGACGCGCCGCCAGGGCTTCGCGGACAGCGCGAACCAGTTCCACTACGTCCGGCTCTCCGCGGACAACCGCATCCTGTGGGGCGGATACGACGCCGTCTACCGCTACGGCGGCCGCGTCCGCGCCGAACACGACCGGCGGCCCGAGACCTTCGCCACTCTCGCCCGCCACTTCTTCACGACGTTCCCGCAGTTGGAGGGTGTGCGCTTCACCCACAGCTGGGGCGGAGCCATCGACACCAGCACCCGTTTCTGCGTGTTCTTTGACACGAGTCACCAAGGGAAGGTCTCCTACGCCGCCGGGTTCACCGGCCTCGGCGTCGGCGCCAGCCGCTTCGGCGCCGAGGTGATGCTCGACCTCCTGGCGGGCGAGCGCACCGAGCGCACCGACCTGGAGATGGTCCGACGCAAGCCCCTGCCGTTCCCGCCCGAGCCGGTCCGGTCCCTCGGCATCGGCATCACCAAGTGGTCCATGGCCCGCGCCGACCTCAACCAGGGCCACCGCAATTTGTGGCTGCGCAGCCTCGACCGCTTCGGCCTCGGCTTCGACAGCTGACGCTCCGCCGCACTGCCCGTTCCCCGTGCGGCCCTCCTCGTCGGAGCGGTCGGCTACGACGGCCTGTACATCGTCGCCGCGTTGATCAAGCTGCTCGGCGCCGCCTCGGTGATCCCCATCAAGACGGTCCGCTGAGGGCCGGGGCACGAACCACCACCCCACCCCTCTTCCGGAGCACATACAGCCATGAGCTCGATCTCCCCGCCCCGCAACGACGGCCACCCCTACCAGGACCCCGCCCGACCCGTGGACGAGCGAGTCGCCGACCTCCTTGCGCGGATGACGCCGGAGGAGAAGGCCGGACTGATGTTCCACAGCATCACGGCGCTGGAGGACGAGGAGTACGCCCCGGGGGAGACCGGCGCCCCGTTGAACCACCGGGTGACCGGTACCGGCCCCCACGGGCCGGTACCTGCCCCCGGGTCCAGCCGCGGTCCTGCCGGGACCGCGACGCCGGGCGGCGTGACCTGACCAGCGCCGCCCGGCGTACCTCTCCGAGCCGAAGGGACACCGTTCATGCCCTCCACCCGCCGCAGACTCGCCGTCGCCACCACCGGGGCCGCACTGCTCGCCGCCTCGGGCGTGACCGCCTATGCCGCACCCGGCCACGGGGCGCCCGCACCGGGCGCCCGGCCCCTCGCCGGCCTGCGCGTCCTGATCTCCAACGACGACTCCATGCAGGCGGCCAAGAAGAGCAATTCCGACGGACTCGGCCTGTACGAACTGCGCCGCGCGATGTGCGCGGCCGGCGCGGACGTGGTCGTCATCGCCCCGTGGCAGGTCCAGTCCGGCAAGGGCACCGCCGTCACCAATGGAGGGGTCCTCACCGCTCAGCGCCGCACCGCGCTCCCCGTCGGCTACGAGAACGACTGCACGGGCGCGCCCGCCAAGGGCGCGGTCTTCGAGGTCTGCCTTTCCGAAGGCCCCTGCGGTGGCGACTCCCCGAGCGCCACCCCCGCCGACACGGTCAAACTCGCCCTGCGCGGAGCCCTGAAGGCCAAGACCGGCTGGGACCGAGCCCCCGATCTCGTCCTCACCGGAATCAACTCCGGCCCCAACGTGAGCGCCCAGGTCAACGACTCTGGAACGGTCGGAGCCGCGATCGCCGCGATCGACGAGGGCGTTCCGTCCATCGCCTTCTCCTCCGAGGGCGACGAGAGCAACACCTTCTTCCCCCAGGAGAACTACCGCGCGGCCGCCGGGTTCGGTGCCGGTCTCGTCGCGGGCCTGGAGCAGCGGGGCCTGCTGACCTCCGAGTTCGCGCTCAAGGTCGACTACCCGGACATCAGTACCGGTACGCCCGCCGGCCCGCCGCGCTGGACGAGCGTCGGGCACGGCAAGGTCGTCTGGCACGCCTACGAGCAGGTGGGCGAGGACTCCTTCGCCATCGGCCTCGGCTTCTGCGAGGAGCGGCCCGGCGACCCGTGCAGCGAGAGCGTCTGGGATGCCGACTCCTCGGCCCTCTTCCGGGACGGCCGGATCTCCGTGACACCGCTGACCTCCGACCGCACGTACGGAGCGAAGATCCCGCACCCGGCGACGCTGCAGAAGATCCGCCGCCACGTCGAGGACGCCGCGCCGCGCCGCTGACCCGGCCGCCGAACCTTCCCTTCCCGAGCACCTACCCCGACAGGAGATCCCATGACCGGCGATCCCCTCGTCCGCACCGGCCACGGACCGGTGCGAGGCGAACGCCGCGCGGACGGAAGCCTCCGCTTCCTCGGCATCCCGTACGCCCGCCCCCCGGTCGGCGAGCTCCGCTTTGCCACCCCCGTGCCCCCTGTGCCCTGGACCGAGCCGCTGGACGCCACCGCGTACGGCCCGACGGCCCAGCGCCGCCCGTTCGCCGAGGTCACGACCATCCCCGAGCCCATCAGCTCATTTTCGGAGTCAGGCGAGTGATCGCCACGTGCGGTTCAACGCCTCCCGGAACTGCTCGACCTCCTCATCGGTCAGGTCGGCGACCATGCGCCCTTCGAGTCCGCGAGCCGGCTCGGCGTACTCCTCGAGCAGTCGGCGCCCCGCGTCGGCGAGCAGGATGAGGCGCTCACGGCGGTTGGCGGGGTTGGGTTCGCGATGGATCAGGCCGCGGCTCTCCAGCGCGCGGACCATGTCCGCCATGGACTGGGCGGTGACGAAGGAGTCGCGGGCGAGCTGCGCGGCGGAAATGCCGTCGTGCCGCTCCAGCACGGTGAGCGCGGTGTACTGCAGCGCCGTGATGCCGGCGGGCTTGAGCAGCTCCTCCAGGCGGGCCCGCACCGCCAGCTCGGTCCTTTTGACCAGGTAGAGCAGCGAGGTGCTCACGTTCGTCCTCCATGGTGACGGCCGGTCGGGTGCCGCCGGGACGGCGACGCGTACCACTCTAGAGCATTGACAGGAATCCTGTTGATTGCCCAGACTGCCGTTCATCAGGATTCCTGTCGATCCCGGCTCGTTGCCGGCGCCTTCGGCATCCCCTACCTTGCTCACGAAAGGCACCCTCCATGGATCTGCACGGGAAAGTCGCCGTCGTCACCGGCAGCGGGCGCGGCCTCGGGCTGGGATACGCCCAGGCCCTCGCCGCGGCCGGAGCCGCCGTCGTCGTCAACGACGTCGACCAGAACGCGGTCGACGCCGCCGTCGCCACGATCACGGCCGCGGGAGGCAGGGTGGTCGGCGTCGTGGCGGCGGTGGGCGACAGTGCGGCGGCCGAGGAACTGGTGGACACGGCGGTGCGGGAGTTCGGGCGCCTGGACGTGCTCGTCACCAACGCCGGCATTCTGCGAGACCGCGTGTTGTGGAAGATGACCGACGAAGACTTCGACGACGTCGTCCGCGTGCACCTGCGCGGCACCTTCACCTGCGCCCGCGCGGCCGCCGTCCGTATGCGGGAGCAGGGCGCCGGCGGCCGGCTCGTCCTCATCTCCTCGCCGGCGGGTCAGCGCGGCAACTTCGGCCAGACCAACTACGCCGCCGCCAAGGCGGGCGTCGTCTCCATGGCCCGCACCTGGGCCATGGAGCTGGGCCGCGCCGGCATCACCGTCAATGCTGTCGTCCCCGTCGCCGCCACCGAGATGACCAAGACCATCCCGGCCTTCGCGCCGGTCATCGAGGAGGCCGAGCGCACGGGCAGCCCCCTGCCCGACTGGCTGCGCAAGGACAAGGGCCTCGGCACCGTCGAGGATGTCGCCGGCCTGATCACCTTCCTGGCCTCGGACGCCTCCGACGGAGTGACCGGGCAGGCGATCGGCATCGGCGGCGACCGGCTGGCACTGTGGGCGCACCCCAAGGAGAAGGCGGTCGCCTTCGCCGACGGGGGCTGGAGCGCCGACATGATCGCCGCCCTCTGGCCGGGCGGTGTAGGGGCCGAGGCGGAGACCTTTGGCATTCCGGCGCCCCAGGCTCCGGTGGCATGAGATGGGTGACCTCACGCTCGACCTGGACCGGCTGACGGCCATCGACGTGCACACGCACGCCGAGGTCTCCAAGGACGGCCACGGGGCGCTGAGTCCCGAACTGTTCGGCGCCTCCGAGAAGTATTTCAAGGCCCACGGCCACCGGCAGCCGACCATCGAGGAGATGGCCGCCCACTACCGCGAACGGCGCATGGCCGCTGTGGTGTTCACCGTCGACGCCGAACACGCCACGGGGCACCCGCGGATCTCCAACGAGGAGATCGCGGAGAGCTGCGCCGCCCATGCGGACGCGCTCATCCCCTTCGCAAGCATCGACCCGCACAAGGGCCGCGCGGGCGCGCGCGAGGCGCGGCGCCTGGTGGAGGAACATGGCGTCCGCGGCTTCAAGTTCCACCCCAGCATCCAGGCGTTCGCCCCGAACGACCGGATGGCCTATCCGCTGTACGAGGCCATCGAGGAACTCGATGTGCCCGCATTGTTCCACACCGGCCAGACCGGCATCGGCGCAGGCGTCCCGGGCGGCGGCGGCATCCGGCTGAAGTACTCGAACCCGATGCTGGTCGACGACGTAGCCGTCGACTTCCCCGAACTGCGAATCATCCTTGCCCACCCCTCCTTCCCCTGGCAGGACGAGGCCCTGGCGGTGGCCACCCACAAACCGCACGTGTACATCGACCTGTCCGGCTGGTCCCCGAAGTACTTCCCTCCACAGCTCGTCCGTTATGCCAACACCCTGCTCAAGGACAAGGTCCTCTTCGGCTCCGACTACCCCGTCATCACCCCCGACCGGTGGCTGGCCGACTTCGAGAAGCTCGACATCAAGCCCGAGGTCCGGCCGAAGATCTTCAAGGAGAACGCGGCCCGCCTGCTCGGCCTGCTCAGGGACTGAAGGAACTGAAGAAACCGAAGGAGTCGCCGTGTTGAACCAAGGCATCGGTTCTTGGCCCACGCGCCGGGCCCGCAAGACCCCGGACCGGGTCGCCCTCGTCCACGAGGACCGCTCCTGGACCTACCGCGAGCTCCACCAGCGCGTCCTGCGCCTCGCACACTCCCTGCGGGAGCTGGGAGTGGCCCGGGGTGACCGGATCGCGTACCTCGGCCCCAACCACCCCGCCTTCCTGGAGACGCTGTTCGCCGCCGGCCTGCTCGGGGCGGTCTTCGTCCCGCTCAACACCCGTCTGGCCGCCCCGGAACTGACGTACAACCTGTCCGACTCGGGCAGCGTCGTCCTTGTCCACGCGCCGGAGCAGGCCCGGGCCGCACGCGCGGCGGCCGACGAGGCCGCAGTGCGGCACCGGATCGCGCTCGACGGGCCCGACGAGGGGGTCCTCGGCTACGAGGAGTTCCTCGCCGGCGGAGCTGCCGTGCCCCTGGACGAGAGCGTGGCGCCGCAGGACACCTGCGTGATCATGTACACCTCCGGGACCACGGGCCGCCCCAAGGGCGCCGTCCTCTCCCACCACAACATCATCTGGAACAGCGTCAACGTCCTCGTCGACACCGACCTCACCGGCGACGAGGTGACCCTGGTCGTCGCCCCCCTGTTCCACACCGCAGGCCTCAACATGACCTGCCTGCCCACTCTCCTCAAGGGCGGCCGGGTGGTGCTGCTCGGTGCCTTCGATGCCGAACGCGTACTGGAGACCATCGAGAACCAGCGTGTGACGTACATGTTCGGCGTCCCCACGATGTACGACGCCATGGCCGCCCGGCCCCGCTGGGCGACGACGGACCTGTCCAGCCTGCGCACCCTCAACTGCGGCGGCGCACCCGTTCCCGCACGCACCATCGCCACGTACCTCGCCCGCGGCCTCGCCTTCAGCCAGGGCTACGGCATGACCGAGGCGTCTCCCGGAGTCCTCTTCCTGGACAGGGAGCAGACCTCGGCCAAGGCCGGCTCCGCGGGCGTGCCGCACTTCTTCACCGACATCCGCGTGGTCCTGCCCGACGGCCGGGACGCCGAACCCGGACAGCGTGGTGAGGTCCTCGTCCAGGGCCCCAACGTCATGACCGGCTACTGGGGCCGGCCGGAGGACACCGAGGCAGCCTTCGCCGCCGGCGGCGAAGGCCACTGGCTGCGCACCGGCGACGTCGCCCGGACCGACTGCGACGGGTACGCCTACATCGTCGACCGGGTCAAGGACATGTTCGTCTCGGGCGGCGAGAACGTGTACCCGGCCGAGGTCGAGGATGCGCTCCTCACCCACCCGGCCGTCGCCGAATGCGCGGTCATCGGGGTGCCCGACCCGGTCTGGGGCGAAGTCGGCCGCGCCGTCGTCATCCTCAGGCCCGGAGCTCGCGCCGACGAGCACGGCATCCTCGGCCACCTGCACGGAAGGCTCGCCAAGTACAAGATCCCCAAGTCCGTGGTCCTCACGGACACCCTGCCCCGCACGGCCTCCGGAAAGATCATCAAGCCCGCCGTGCGCGACACCCACGCGGGCGGTCCCGCAGACCACCCCCACCGCTGAAGCCCCGCTCGCAGGCCGCACTCAGCGCTGCCTGCGCCACCGAAAGGTCCCTCCATGCCGACCATCGCCAACGGCCTCGACGAACTCAAAGCCCTCAGCGGAGCCGACCTCGGCCGCACCGAATGGCTCGACATCACCCAGAAGCGGGTGAACACCTTCGCCGACGCCACCGACGACCACCAGTGGATCCACACCGACCCAGAGAAGGCGAAGGGCGGCCCCTTCGGCGGCCCCATCGCCCACGGCTACCTCACCCTCTCCCTCATCATTCCGCTCTTCGGTGAGCTGCTCACCATCACCGGCGTCTCCATGAGCGTCAACTACGGCCTGGACAAGGTCCGTTTCCCCAGCCCCGTCCCGGTCGGCGTGAAGATCCGACTGCACGGCGCCGTCGGGACTGTGGAGGAGGTCAAGGGCAACGGCGTCCAGATGTCGCTGACGTTCACCGTGGAGGTCGAGGGCAGCGATAAGCCGGCCTGCGTGGCCCACGCCGTCTACCGCCACTACGCCTGATCGTCCCAACTCACGCAGGGCCGTTGCCGCGTCCGCCGCCGCACGAGGGAGGCCCTTTCCCGGACCACGGGTGGACCGCACGCATTCGAGGCCGAGCCCCGGATCGCGCGTGCGGTCCTCGGCACGCCCGTGGGCGAGCAGGACGGGCCCCGGAGCCTGATGCCCAGGCGGAAACCCCGACCCACCCGGGTCAGTAGCCCCGGGCCGCCCGCATGCCCCTTCCGCGGGCGATCCTCGACGCCGCGTCGGAACCGAGAAGGTCGAGGACCTCGCGGGCGCGGTGCGGCTGGGTGGACGCGGCCAGTACGGCCCCGCTGAACACCGAGCTGATGGCGGCTTCGCCCGGCAGCGGGCCGATGACGACGACGCCCGGCAGGTCCATGAGCTCGCTGTGCTGTTGAAAGGCCAGGTCGGCTTGGCCGGACGACAGCAGGCTGCCCGCGGGCACCCCCGGCGGGGCTTGGACAAGCCGGTCCCCGAGCGTGTAGGCGAGATCCAGACGGGTGATCAGGTCGATGAGGGACGTACCGCTGGGGCCTGTGGAGTAGGCGATCCTCTTCGCGGACAGAAGAGCGGCTCGCAGATCGGATTCCGAGCCGAGTGCCGGAACCGGTGTTCCCTCCGGCACGGCGGCGGCGACCTGGGAGACCCACAGTGGGCGCACCGTACCCCCGAGGAGGCGCCCTTCCTTCTCCAACGCGGCCAGTGCTCCGTCGGCGAGCACGAGCAGGTCTGCTTCGGCGCCCTCGCGCACCCGCCGTGCGATCTCCACCCCGCCGGCAGACCCGAAACGCACCGGAATCCCGTGAGCGAGTCGGATGTGTTCGGAAAGCTCGCCCACTATCGGCCGCGTCGCCATCGAGGACAGCCCAGAGATCTCTTGGTTCACATTGTCTCCTTGGTGTCCGGCAGATGCTACGGCGCCCGTTCGGGCAGCGGGGCGCCACTCTGCGAGACTGCGCGTGTGAGCACAACCCGGAGCACCGCGGCTGGAAAGGTCCTCAAGGTCCTCTCGGCCTTCGACCGCGAACACCCGTCGCAGACACTGTCGCAGATCGCCCAGCGCACAGGTCTGGCCTTGAGCACCACGCACCGAGTGGTCGCGGAGCTGGCGGAATGGGGAGCGCTGGAGCGGGACGAGGACGGGTCGTGGCACGTCGGGCTGAGGCTCTGGGAGATCACCTCGGGATGCCCCCGTACCCAGATCCTGCGTGACGCGGCCTTGCCGTTCATGCAGGACCTCTACGAGGCGACCCACGAGAACATTCAGCTCGCGGTGCGCGAGGGCACAGAGCTCGTGTTCGTCGAACGTATCACCGGTCATCGATCGGTGCAGCTGTTGACCGCGGTCGGGACCCGGTTCCCCGTCGGCTCCACCGGGATGGGCCGGGTGCTGCTCGCGCACGCACCACGGGACATTCAGGAGGAGGTCCTCGAATCGCCGCTGCGCGCCTGGACCCCGCACACCGTCACCGACCCGAAGACGCTGCGCGCGCAACTGGACCGTATCCGCCGCGAGCAGGTCTTCATCAGCGACCGGCAGCTCTCCGAGGACACGGTCGCGGTGGCAGCGCCTGTACGGATCGGCCGGACCGGGCCTGTCAGCGCCACTTTGGGGATCGTCGTCGCGGCGAGCGGTGCGAGCAATGCGCGCGGGCTGCGCGAGCCCCTTCTGAGGGCCGTCCACGGGATCTCCGACGAGCTCGGCCGGCGCGCCCACGCGACGGTCTGACCTTCGAACGGACTTCCGCCTGACGGAAACACCGGCGACCGGCGGCGGCTCCGGGTGCCAACGTTCGGGGTGTTCCGAACGTTCGCAGTTGCTCAGGAGATGCCATGGCCGACGCCACCGTCGACACCGTTGCCTCGGTTCCCGTCGCCATCATCGGTGGTGGTCCGGCTGGCTTGATGCTGGCCCACCGGCTCGGGCGAGCGGGGGTCGAGACGATCGTGATCGACACCCGCTCCCGACGCGAGATCGAAACGACGCAGCGGGCCGGCATCCTCGAGGCCGACGCAGCCCGGGACCTGGTCGAGACCGGCGTGTCCGACCGGGTCCTGCGGGAGGGTCACGAGCACGAGGGCGTCGAGATCCGGGTCGGTGGTCGCCCGCACCGCATCAACTTCAAGGAGCTGGTCGGCCAGTCGGTGTGGCTCTACCCGCAGACCGACGTGTTCACCGACCTGGCCGACGCCCGGGACCGCGACGGCGGCACGGTCCACTTCGGCGTCAAGGACACCGAGGTCCTCGACATCACGACCGACGCTCCCCGGGTCCGCTACACGGCGCCCGACGGGTCCCGCCACGAGATCCGGGCGCGGTACGTGGTCGGCGCGGACGGCTCGCGCAGCATGTGCCGCGATCTGGTGCCCGAGGACCGCAGGGTGCGCTACGGCAAGGAGTACCCCTTCGCGTGGTTCGGCATCATGGCCGAGGCGCCGACGAGCGCGCCCGAGCTGGTTTACGCCCACTCCGAGCACGGGTTCGCGCTGATCAGCCAGCGCACCGAGACCGTTCAGCGGATGTACTTCCAGTGCGACCCCGACGAGTCCGTCGACGCCTGGCAGGACGACCGCATCTGGGAGACGCTCCAGGTCCGGGTGGCCGGTCAGGACGGCTTCCGTCTCCATGAGGGGCCGATCCTCGAGAAGACGGTGCTGCGGTTCCGCTCGTTCGTGCAGGAGCCGATGCGCTGGGGCTCGATGGTGCTCGCGGGCGACGCCGCACACACGGTGCCGCCGACCGGCGCCCGCGGGCTCAACCTCGCACTGCACGACGTGAAGGTGCTCGCCCCTGTCCTGGTGCGAGCACTCGGCAGCGCGGGCGAGGCCGTGCTGGACGACTACCAGCCGCGCGCCCTGCAGCGGGTCTGGCGGGCGCAGAACTTCTCCTACTGGATGACCCAGCTGCTGCACACCGCGCCCGGCGGCGCTCCGTTCGACCTGCGGCGCCAGCTCGGCGAGCTCGACAACGTGGTGGGCATCCGCGCCGGGCGCGCCTACCTCGCCGAGCAATACACCGGCTGGCCCGCCGGCTCCCACGGCTGACCCCGACGGCCAGCAGGAGAGAACACATGATCATCGACTGTCACGGTCACTTCACCACCGCGCCCCCGCGGTTGGCACAGTGGCGGGACCGCCAGGTGGCCGCGATCGGCGCCGCCGGGCACGCGCCCGATCCGGACGACCTGGTCATCACCGACGACGACCTGCGTCACGCGATCGAGAGCAACCAGCTGCGGCTCATGGACGAACGCGGCAGCGACCTGACGATCTTCTCCCCGCGCGCCAGCTTCATGGCCCACCACATCGGCGACTTCGAGGTCTCCTCGGTGTGGGCGCGGATCTGCAACGACCTGATCCACCGGGTCTGCACGCTCTACCCCGACCGCTTCGCCATGGGCGCGATGCTGCCGCAGTCACCGGGCGTCGAACCCGCGACCTGCCTGCCCGAACTGCGCCGTGCGGTCGAGGAGCTCGGCGCGGTGACGGTCAACCTCAACCCCGACCCGTCGGGTGGCAAATGGACCGCGCCGGCGCTGACCGACCGCAGCTGGTACCCGCTCTACGAGGCGATGGCCGAGTACGACATACCCGCCATGATCCACGTCAGTACGTCGTGCAACCCGGCCTTCCACACCACCGGCGCCCACTACCTCAACGCCGACACCACGGCGTTCATGCAGCTGGTCCAGGGAGACCTGTTCGCCGACTTCCCGACGCTGCGGTTCGTGATCCCGCACGGCGGCGGCGCGGTGCCCTACCACTGGGGCCGCTTCCGCGGCCTGGCGATGGCGCTGGGCAGGCCGGACCCCGAGACGCTGCTGGACAACGTCTTCTTCGACACCTGCGTCTACCACCAGCCCGGCATCGACCTGCTCATGCAGGTGGTACCCAGCCGGTCCGTCCTGTTCGCCAGCGAGATGATCGGCGCGGTCCGCGACATCGACCCGAGCACCGGTCACCACTTCGACGACACGAAGCGGTACGTCGAGGCCACCGCGCACCTCTCCGACGAGGAACGCGCCGCCGTCTACAGCGGCAACGCCCTGCGCGTGTACCCCCGCCTCGCCGCTCGCCTCGCCGCGGCCGGCCACTGAAACCCAGGAGAAGAACGCATGGAACACACCGAGATAGGTGTCGTCCACACATCGATCACCCGCGCCGATCCCCAGGCCGTCGCCGCACTGTCGGCCTTCGGAGTCGCGACGATCCACGAGGCCATGGGCCGGGTGGGCCTGATGCGCCCTTACCTGCGTCCCGTCTATCCCAAGGCCCGTATGTGCGGTACCGCGGTGACCGTGCTGCTGCAGCCCGGTGACAACTGGATGTTCCACGTCGCCGCCGAGCAGATCCGCGAAGGCGACGTCGTGGTCGCGGCCTGCACCACCGAGAGCGAGGACGGCTTCTTCGGCGACCTGCTCGCCACCTCGTTCCGCGCCCGGGGCTGCCAGGGCCTGGTCGTCGACGGCGGTGTGCGGGACGTGGCGGACCTGGAGGAGATGGACTTCCCGGTCTTCTCCCGGGCGATCAACGCCAAAGGCACGGTCAAGGCCACGCTCGGTTCGGTCAACGTACCGGTGGTATGCGGCAATGCACTGGTCAGGCCCGGCGACGTCGTCGTGGCGGACCGTGACGGTGTAGTGGTGGTGCCGCGCGAGCGGGCGGCAGAGGTCGCCGAGGCGTCGGCCGCGCGCGAGGCCGGCGAGGCGAACAAGCGCGCGCGGTTCCGCGCGGGCGAACTCGGCCTGGACCTGTACGGCATGCGCGGCCCGCTGGCCGGGCTCGGGCTGCGCTACGAGGACTGAGGAGGACCGAGGATGACGACCTATCGGAAGACCCCCGGCTGGCTGGACTGGTGCGCCGATCCGAGCCGGCCGCGGTTCCAGGTGCCCGAGGGCGCCGTCGACGCGCACTGCCACGTCTTCGGCCCGGGCGCGGAGTTCCCGTACGCCCCCGAGCGGAAGTACACCCCCTGCGACGCGTCCAAGGACCAGCTCTTCGAGCTGCGCGACTACCTGGGCTTCGCCCGGAACATCGTGGTGCAGGCGACCTGCCACGGCGCCGACAACAGCGCCATGCTCGACGCCCTGCGGGCGTCGGGAGGCCTGGCCCGGGGGGTCGCGACGTTGCGGCCGGACATCTCGGACGCGCAGGTGCGGGAGCTGCACGAGGCGGGAGTCCGCGGCGTGCGGTTCAACTTCGTCAAGCGGCTCGTCGAGGCGGCGCCACGGCAGGGCCTGTGGGACGTCGTAGAGCGGATCGCGCCCTACGGCTGGCACGTCGTGGTCTACTTCGAGGCGGCGGACCTCGCCGACCTGCGCGACTTCTTCCTCTCGATCCCGGTACCGCTGGTCATCGACCACATGGGCCGGCCCGATGTCACCAAGGACCCGCACGGCCCGGAGTTCGAGGCGCTCTTGAACTTCATGCGGGCACGGCCGGATACCTGGTGCAAGGTGACCTGCCCGGAGCGGCTGTCGATGAGCGGCCCGCCGGCCCTCGACGGCGAGCAGGATGCATACCGTGACGCCGCCCCCTTCGCCCGCCGCGTGGTCGAGGAGTTCCCCGACCGGGTGCTGTGGGGCACCGACTGGCCGCACCCGAACCTCACCGGCCACATGCCCGATGACGGTCTGCTCGTCGACTTCATCCCGCACATCGCGCCGACGCCACAGTTGCAACGCGGGCTCCTCGTCGACAACCCGATGCGCCTGTACTGGCCGGACGCCGACTGACCCACCGCACGATTGGAGGCTCACCATGTCACTGGACAAGACCTACAAACTGGTTCCGGGGACGACCATCTTCGACGCCGAGCAGTCCGCCAGGGGATACCACCTCAACCAGTTCTGCATGTCGCTGATGACGGCGGAGAACCGCGAGCTCTACCTCGCAGACGAGCGCGCCTGCCTGGACGCATGGCCACTGCGGGAGGAACAGAAGCAGGCGCTGCTCGACCGCGACCTCAACGCCGCCATAGGCGAGGGCGGCAACATCTACTTTCTCGCCAAGTGGGGCGCGACGCTCGGGCTGTCGTTCCAGCAGATGGCGGGATCGATGACCGGCATGACCGAGCAGGAGTACCGCGGCATGATGGTCGGCGGCGGCCGCTCCGTCGAGGGGAACCGGATCGACCACGCCGTCCTCGAAGCGGCACACGCCGACCCGACGCCCCCCGCCGGGCACGCCACGATCACCGGCGCGGTTTTCACCTCGCACGTGCCGGCAATCGGCGCGGCGATCGACCACCACAAAACCGACGACCCCTATTGGGTGCCGGTCTTCGAGGGCTACGAGTTCTCCAAGCAGTGGGAGAAGGAGAACCTGCCCGACGTGGTCTTCCTGGTCTACAACGACCACGCCACCACGTTCGACCAGTCGCTGATCCCGACCTTCGCGCTCGGCACCGGAGCGGCCTACTCCACCGCCGACGAAGGCTACGGACCCCGCCCGGTGCCGGGCATCAAGGGCGACCCTGACCTGGCCGCGCACATCGCGCACTCGCTCATCAGGGACGACTTCGACCTCACCCTTGTCAACGAGATGACCGTCGACCACGGCCTGACCGTCCCGCTGTCGCTGATGTTCGGGGACGTCGAGGAGTGGCCGTGCAAGGTGATCCCGTTTCACGTCAACGTGGTGCAGTACCCCGTGCCCTCGGGTGACAGGTGCTTCCGGCTTGGCCAGGCGCTGCGCAAGGCGATCGAGTCCTACGACCAGTCGCTGAAGGTCCAGGTGTGGGGCACCGGCGGCATGAGCCACCAGTTGCAGGGACCCCGCGCCGGCCTCATCAACCGGGAATGGGACAACGCCTTCCTCGACAAACTGATCGCGGACCCGGTCGGGTTGTCGCAGGTCCCGCACCTGGAGTACGTGGAGGAGGCGGGCTCGGAGGGCATCGAGCTGGTCATGTGGCTGATCGCCCGCGGTGCGATGAGCGACCTCGACGGGTCCGGACAGACCGAGCTCAAGCACCGCTTTTACCACGTGCCGGCGTCCAACACCGCCGTCGGCCACCTGATCCTGGAGAACCACCCGCGGGCCCAGAAGCCCGCTGAGAAGGAGTGACCGACATGACCGACGACCAGACCATCCGGATCGCCCTGGCCGGAGGAGGCGCCTTCGGAGCCAAGCACGCGGCCGCGCTCAGGCGGATCAAGGGCGTGGAGGTGGCTGCCGTCGTGAGCAGCACCCTCGAAAGCGCCCGGAACTTCGCCGCGGAGCAGGGCATCGGCCGAGGCGTCGCGACATTGGAGGAGGTACTGGCGATGGACGACATCGACGCCGTCATCCTCGCCACGCCCAGCCCCCTGCACGCCGCGCAGACGCTGGCCTGCCTCGAAGCGGGCAAACACGTCCAGACCGAGATCCCGCTGGCCGCCTCCCTCACCGACGCCGAGGCGTGCCTGGAGGCACAACAGCGCACCGGACTGGTTGCGATGGTGGGGCACACGCGGCGCTTCAACCCGAGCCACCAGTGGGTACGGCGGCGGGTCCAGGCTGGAGACTTCAACATCCAGCAGATGGACGTACAGACCTACTTCTTCCGCCGCACCAACCTCAACGCCCTCGGCCAGCCGCGCTCCTGGACCGACCACCTGCTGTGGCACCACGCCGCGCACACCGTCGACCTGTTCGCGTACCAGACCGGCTCGCCGATCGTGCAGGCCAACGTGGTCCAGGGTCCGATCCACCCCGAGCTCGGCATCGCGATGGACATGTCGATCCAGCTGCGCGCGGAAAGCGGCGCCATCTGCACCCTGTCACTGTCGTTCAACAACGACGGGCCGCTCGGCACGTTCTTCCGCTACATCGGCGACACCGGCACCTACGTCGCGCGCTACGACGACCTGGCCACCGGCAAGGACGAGCCGATCGACGTGAGCGGGGTCGACGTCTCGATGGACGGCATCGAACTGCAGGACCGCGAGTTCGTCGCCGCCATCCGCGAGGGCCGCGAGCCGAACGCCTCCATCGCCCAGGTGATGCCCTGCTACCGGACGCTGGCGGCCCTCGAGGAACAGCTCGACGCCATCCCGGTCCCGTGACCACGGCACCGGCGGCAGGCCCGGGCCCGATGAACCGCCCGATCGGGCGGTTCGAGATCCTGGTGCACGTACGCGATGATGCGCCGGGCGCCAGCACGCCCAGCGCTCGTGCTGGTCGAGAACGGCCATCAGCTTCCTCTTGCGCTTCTGGTCGGCGCACAGAACAGCCAGGTAGGCGGCGAACTCGGCTTCGGTACCCAGCGTGCGATGACAGGCGCGGGCGCTGAGCATCAGCTGCGGCCGGGCAGTTCGGCCAGCCCGTAGAAGACGATCTGCTCAAACTCTGACAACTCACCGTCCGGCTGTCCCGGTGGGGTCGTGCAGCAGGGTCATCTTCTCTGCGTCGAACGGGGTGGCTCCGGCCTGGTGTTTCGAGGAGTGGCGGCGGAGCGTGTTCATCGGTGTCAGCAGCACGCGGCGGCTCGCCGCGCCAGCCCACCGATGTGTCGGGAATCGAAGGCCCGGACCCCCCAACGCTCCTTGGGTACCCAAAACTGCTGGTCAGGGCCTCGTGAGGAGGAGGGCGAGGAGATCACCCGCATCTATTCCCCCCAGGCACTCCCCACGGCCGTTTCTGGGCGATCTGTGAGTGACGCGAAAGCGAAGTGCGAATGATGGCTGAGTGTGATGCGAGGGGTACTTAGAGCCAGTCCCGACGCTTGAAAATCACGTACAAACTGATGCAAACCATCCCCATGAGGCAGATCGCAAGGGGGTATCCGAAGCTCCAACCCAACTCAGGCATGGACTCAAAGTTCATGCCGTAGATGGTTCCCACGAGTGTGGGTGCAAACAGGATGGCGGCCCAGGAGGAGATCTTCTTGAAGTCGTCACCCTCACGCCGCTGACCTGCGGAAATCGACCGGAGAGCTGCCCTGACCTGCGGCGATCCGTCTTTCCGGCCCTTTCGCCGTGGTGCCCGTTGATGCGCCCGATCCTCCCCAGCCGCTCCCCAACGGGGCTTCATCCTCCCCAGATTCTCCCCAGCCGCGGCTTCCTCCGAAGGTAAGTCGCCGCTGTGGGGAGCCCGATCCAGGCAGCGGGTCGTGCTGCGCGACGTAGTGGATGCGCGGTGGTGGGGCGCTGACCGTCGTCGCAGGCAGGTCCTGTCTTACGGAACTCCAGGAGCCCCCGAGGAGCCGGAGATCGGATCGATCGACACCGATGGGCTGCACAAACTCGCCTACGTCTGCACCTAACGGGCCCCAGTAACACACAGTGCCGACGGGCGGAGGCAACAAGGCCTGGAACAAGGGCATCGACCTTCGGCGCCGCTCGGCTTCATAGTTCATCCACGTCAGGAGTGCATCAGGGGCAGCACCGCAAGGCGTTCGTCGATTGCCTCGCTGACCATGCCAGGAACGGGGCAATCCCGCTTGACTTGAGGCCAGGCGGTGGCCAGGGCCTCGACGGTTTCCTGTACCGTCGAGGCGATCTGTTCCGCGGGAAGCCTGAGTGACTGCGACATGGCGCGAAAACTGTCGAGTGTGATGAGGTCGGAACTTGTGGTTCCGCCCAGGGGGAAGGCCAACTTCTGGTCAGCCCTCGGGTATGCGGCGATGCAGACCAGGTCGTATGCCGGTGAGAGCCGGGCCTGCCTGCCGCCCGGGTATCGCAATGTCCAGTTCTTTAGGTGTGCGTCCGCATTGCCCATTGCAATCATGGCTACGAGCCGCCGCACATACTCGACGACGTCCTCGGTCGGGCAGACTGCGCTGACGACACGGCCGAGGCCCTCGTAATTGGCCCGGTCGTATTTGGAGTCGGTGGCTACCTCGCGCACCTGCGCGAAGTCTTCCTGATGGACTCGGCCCTCGCCTGTCCGATCGAAGCGGCGAACTGCGAGCACGGGCTCCGAGGGATCGGCCAACCCATCGGGCAGATTGTTGACCTCTGAGCCGGGTACAAGGGAAGCCTCAGGCACATCAATGCCTGACAGAGCCGCCCAGTGCAGCATGGCGAATTCATTGGCAGGGACGGACGGGAAGCGCTCGTCAGGGAGTTTCACGATCCAGTCTCCGCCACTACCGGTGGTGGGAAGCACTAGGGCCTTGCCCTCGAAACGCATCGAGAACTTGGGCTGCACGCCGGCCAGCGAGAAGCGCAGCGCATGGTCATGGCTGCACATCTCGGGCTGATCGTGGTCGGGGAGGCCGTCTAGCGGCGTGTCCGGCACTACGCGTACCGCTCCGGGCAGATCCTCGCCGAGATGGTTCAGCAGTACGAAGTCGTGAATTCGCTGCTTCCCCAGCTCGGTGGCCACCAGCCGACGGAGCCCGCTGCCCTGTTCTGGGAGCAGGTTCGCGAACCATTCCGGCACGCTGCCACTCGCTGTCCGGCGCTTGCGTGGATCGCGTTCGAAGCCTTGTCCGAAGACCGGGTGAACGGCTGTCAGGTCCGTGTACTCGAACCACGTGTTGCCCTTGTGGTAGCCCAGCACGCCGATGCGGCGGTCTCCCAGGAAGACCGTTGCGGTCACATCACGCTGCATCGGTGGTGTCTCCCCACAGGTTTTCGTCGAACAGGGCCTCGGCCGCGGGCCCGTCGGAAAATCCGAACAAGGCCATGCGCTGCACGTGATCGGAGATGAGCCTGGCGGTGATCGCTGCGCGGCGTGCCAGGAACCCGTCGACATCTTCCAAGTCGAGCAGTTCTGCACACCGTTCGTCCATGCAATGCGACCGAAGGACTGATTCGTCCCAAGCCTCGGAGAAGAAGCCGAACCCCGTCTTGTTCGCCGGATGCAGCAGCTTGCCTGCCATGGTCCGGTCACCGGATACGAGGGACTGCAGTGGGGAGCCCCCGCTATTGAGCATGTCCATCAACAGGCGGGAGTCGTCGAGCCGAGTGCCCGCTGGGTAGTGGTTGCCGTCGGAATCCACGGCCTGCGCCAGGAGGACAGGATGAGCTGACAGGAGACCAAGTACGTTGATCTTCGCCTGGGCCCTGTTCAGGGCTGTCTGGGTCAGATCCGGTTTCCAGAGCTCTCCACCGACCGGCAGTAGTTTCAGTATCCGCGTGGCACTGGCGACAGGGTCGTCATGGACGGCGCTGGCGTTGCGCCGCAAGGCCACAGTGTTCCCCTGCGGGGCCGCGCCGACCACGGCGCCCCGCCAGACCCATCGGCGCAAGAGCTCTCCGCCTCGTCCGTCCGGGCGCCCGAACAGGGCGGCGTAGCGGGTGAGCACGGGCACGTAGAGGGCGTAGGGGAGCAGGCGCAGGTGCGGAATTCCGGCCTCGTTGCGCAGCCAGTCGACCACAAGGCGCAGAGCCTTCTCGGTCCAGCCGAAGGCCTGCTGCCGGTCCTCGTCGTCCTTGAACTCCTGCCGGAAGTCCCGGTCCACCTGCCCTCCACGCACTGCCATGACACTTTGCATGAGCATCTGGGGGCTGAAGTCTCCGAAGTCGAGGGCTGTGACGCGATCACGCAGTGCGTCGAGGTCGGACGGCTGCACGTCGAGTGGAGTGGAATGTAGTGCCTGGAAGATCTCGGCTCTCTTCAGGGTTTTGCCGAAGGTGTTCATCCGGTCGAAGATCTCTCGCAGCGCCTGCTCGTCGTCACCTTCGATCTCATACATGGGGATCTCGTACGTACGGATGGCAGTGGCCACTGAATCGCAGAGGTCGTACTCCTCGCTGGTTAGCCACGGCCGTTCACGCTGCCAGGCGATTAGTCGCCGGTTGTCGCCGGCGACCCAGACCGGGAGCCAGTGATCACGCGGGTTCTGGGAGTGCGGCGCCGACAGGAACCGTTTGCGGGCGTCGCTCTCCCGTAGGTCGTAGAAGATCCGGAACCGACGGTCCACCGTATGCTCGGATGCCGTGAGCGCTCCGATGAGCGTGGTCAGCCGCTGCTGTCCATCGACCACCCACAACGCGTCGGATCGTTCGGGGGCGTCGAACCGGAGCTCCCCCAAGGTGATCTCGGCGGCGGGGGCGGGCTTGCGCCACATCAGCAGGTTGCCGATGGGGTAGCCGCGCAGGATGCTGTCGAAGAGCCGTTCGGAGTCGGAGGCCTCCCAGCGGTACGAACGCTGGAAGCGCGGGATTCGGATGCGCCCGCTCTGGGCCCATTCGACCAGCTCCAGCGGAGCTACACGACCGACCTTCGGCTTGGTTACGCCTGACATGATCCACCTCCGGTAGTCGTGACATCGTAGGTCCGGGGAACCGCGCTGCCCGTGCTCACCGCAGGTCCCTCAACAGGATGCCGTCCTCGGTGGTGAAGGCTGTCCAGCCGTTCTGGGAGTTGCCTGCGAGTGCAGTCGCCGCGCCCGAGGGGGTGCCGTGCACGGAACCGTCCTCGAGCTGGAGCGCCCCGCTCGCGAGCACTTCCACGTAGTGCACCTGGTTGAGGTTGCGCCGCCGCCACACCAGCCGCTGCCCGGGGCGAAGTCGCCGGTCCGTCAGAAGAGGGCGAAGTGCGGCCTCTGGTGATGGGGACTCCGTGGTTGTGCCCCCGGATTGCGACGCTCTCTCTGGGAGGCCGAGGACCCGGCGCAGGGTGCTGTTCGGAGTGTCGACGAAGGGCTTCGCCCGGTTCTGCAGCTCTTCGTAGACCTCGTCGTCCACCCGGATCGTGGGGCTCATTGCCACTTTACCTTTCTCCTGGCGAGACTGTGACAGTGGAAAGCTAGCAAGGCTGGAATCGCGCGTACAGCAGATTCGGGTGGTTGTCTGTCGGCGAAAGCCCGCTGGGAGGGGAATGGATACCGGGGATCCGTTCCGATTAGCGGGTCCCGGTACGGGTCCCCGACCAGGTGTTCACCTTCCTCCTCGCTACCGCAGAGAACATGGCGACCACTCGCATGTGGGTCGTCAATGAACTCGCGACCGACTCGGACCTCGACGGGCAGGTCCGTGGTGAGATCGACCGCATCCTCGGCGGCCGGCCGGTTACTGCCGAACGTCCGTCTGACCTGCACCTCATCGGACGGGTGAACGAGGCGCGCTGCGTTTGCACGCGGTGTCGATGCTCGCGGGCCAGGCCGCCCACCCGGGATGTGTCCGTACTCCACGCGGCACACAAGTCCTGTACTTCCCATATGCACTGCACCGAGATCCCAGGCTGTTCCCGGACCCACCCGCCCCGACCCGGGCCGCAGGTCACCGGAGCGCGCCCAGTTCATATCCCGCCACGTCTGCCCGCCGTTCGGCGCCCGCGAGACTGTTCTAACGGCCGATCGACATAAAGGGGATGAATCGTCCACTCTTCCGCGCCGCGCATACGTGTGCCATCTCCTGGGGGTGACGTCAGCACGGCGGGCGTGGCATACCAGGGATGGGAAGGTTCGCGGTTTTGGGATCCCACATGTGTGCACGGCATGCCGCGAACCGATATCTGTCGCCGTGTCTCCGCTGCGTTCGGCCACCATCGCCGGCGCAATGGCGAAAGCCTCGCGTCCTCTTCGGGTGCTTGGCCGAATCGCCAAAGGCTACGACGAGCCACTGCCCATCTCCACCAAGGGCAGGGGCCAGCGCTCGCGGCTAGAAGATCACTGAAAATCTGGGTTCTGGCCTCGCGTGTGCTGACGCGGGGCCAGACTGCTGTGTATGCAGGGGGAATGGGATGGCGAGAGCGTCGGCGAGGACGTGTGGGAGACCTGCCGGGAGTTGATCCCGGCCGGGGGTGTGTTCGCGTTCCTGGCCGAGCACCGCGGGGTGCTGTTCCCCGGGTCGATGTTCGCGGACATGTACCCGTCCACGAACGGGCGGCCGTCGCTGCCGCCGCAGGTCCTGGCCGTGACGGTGGTGCTGCAGAGCCTGCACGGGCTCTCCGACTTCGAGGTCGTTCAGGAACTGCGCTGTGACCTGCGGTGGAAGGCCGCCTGCGGGCTCGGCTTGCACGACACTGCGTTCGATCCGTCCCTTCTGACCTACTTCCGCCGCCGCCTGCAGCGCTCCAGTGACCCGAACCGGCTGTTCCACAAGGTCAGAGAGGTCATCGCGGCCACCGGCGTCCTCAAAGGCAAGCAGCGCCGTGCCCTGGACTCCACCGTGTTGGATGACGCGGTCGCCACCCAGGACACCGTCACCCAGCTCATCGCCGCGATCCGCAGGGTCATCCGCGAGGTCCCCCACGCCGAGCGGACCGCCGCGACCTGGTGCACCGCCCACGACTACACCGACCCCGGCAAGCCGAAGATCGCGTGGAACGACGAGCAGGCCCGCACCCGCCTGGTCGACGCCCTGGTCACCGACGCACTGAACCTGCTGGGCCGCCTGCCCGAGCAGGAACTCGGGGAAGCCGCGGCGAACGCCGTCGGGCTGCTGGCCCTGGTCGCGGGCCAGGACGTGGAGCCCGCCGACGACTCCGACGGCCGCGACGGGCGCTGGCGCATCGCCCGGGGCACCGTCCGCGACCGCACCGTGTCCACGGTCGACCCCGAAGCCCGTCACATCCACAAGAACCGGACCCGCCACCAGGAAGGATTCCGCGCCCACGTGGCCTTCGAGCCCGAGGCGGGAGTGTTCACCGAGGTCGCGCTGACCGCCGGCAGCGGGGCCGGCAACCACGAGGCAGCCGTCGCCCGCGACCTCCTCGCCGACGAGGACGCGCCGGTCACCGCCCTGGGCGATGCCGCCTACGGCACCGGCGACCTGCGCGAACACCTCCAGGACCTGGGCCACGACCTGGTCCTGAAGCCCCCACCGCTCAAACCGGCGGTCCCCGGCGGGTTCACCGCCGATGAGTTCACCGTCGACACCGAACAGGGACACGTCACCTGCCCCGCCGGACACACCGCACGGCTCGGCCGGCCACTGGCCAACGGCGCACGCCAGGCCCAGTTCAAGAAACTGTGCGCCACCTGCCCGCTCAAGGACCGCTGCACCCGCTCCAAGACCGGCCGTGTCTTCAGCGTCCACGCCCAGTACGACCTGCTCAAAGCCGCCCGCGACCAGGCCGCCACCGACCCCCACTGGCAGGCCGAGTACCGCCGATGGCGACCACCGGTCGAGCGTGCCATCGCCTGGCTCGTCGCCAAAGGCAACCGCCGCGTCCCCTACCGAGGCGTCATCAAGAACAACACCTGGCTCCACAACCGCGCCGCCGCCCTCAACCTCCGCCGCCTGATCAACCTCGGACTCACCCGCACAGGCGGCACCTGGACGATCACCCCGGCCACCGCATAACGCGAGGAGCCACCCAGCCCAACACCGGACGGCCCCTCAGACAAGATTTTCAGGAGCGTTCTAGACGGCGAGCTGAGCCGGATCGCCACGATCGCTTTCGGTCAACGTCACCTGATCGTCGATGCCGCCTGCAACATCGGCGTACAACTCGTGGGTCCGATGTGCACCGGTGCGGGCGTGATGGGAAGGCGACGCGTGCTGTCCGATGAAGTCTGGCGCGACCTGCGCAGTCAAGGCGTGACCAGGATGTACTCCGAGCGCAGCGTGATGCTGCGGCAGGGATCCCCGGGGACGCACCTCCTCGCTCTCACCTCCGGTTTGGCCAAGGTGGTTTGCCGAGAACCGAACGGCGCCAGGACGTGGCTCGCGTTTCGAGGGCCGGGGGACCTCCTCGGAGAAGTCTCCGTCTTCAACGGGACCTCACGGACGGCGGACGTCGTTGCACTGACGCCTTGCGCTGCAGTCGTTCTGGACGCACAGCGCTTCGTCCAGTTCGTCGAGGAGCGTGGACTGGTCATGCATCTGATGCGCCAGGCACTCGCCAGGATGCGCGAGTCCGACATCCACCGAGCCGAACTGCAGACCTTGCCATTGGTCGTGCGGCTGGCGCGCACGTTGCTGAGGCTGGCCGTGCTCACCGATCAGATGGCCGGGAGCAACGCCGTCCGGCTGACGGGGCTGAACCAGGAAGAGGTCGCGCAGGCGATCGGCGTCACACGCAATGCGGTCATCAGCGGGTTGGGGCAGCTGCGGGCCGTCGGGCTGGTCGAAACGGCGCGGCGGGTGATCGTCATCAGGGACGTGGAGGCCCTGCAGCGCTGGGCGGCGGCCGACTGAGGACGGCGGTCTGTGACCCGGGACACATCCTGTGCGCCCAGCGCTGTGCACTCGGCGGAGCGGCGCGGATGGAACCTCGAAGCAGCCCGACTACGGCTACTTACCGGACCATCCGTGAGGAGACCCCGCATGTCTGTACCCGTGCCTGTTCCGTACGCCGAAAGCCGACCGCTCCCGCCCTACCGAGCCCTGTTCGCCGTTGACGCGAAGGACTTCACCGGCCTGCCGGCCGCTCAACACGGCCCGGTCAGCCAGCTCATTCCCCAGCTGGTGGACCAGGCCCTGGAGCGGGCCGGCCTGCACCAGCTGCGCGATGCCCAGCGTTTTCCCGCCAATACGGGGGACGGCGTCGTCTTCGGGTTCGATCCGGTGCACCTGCCCTTCGTGCTCTGGCCGTTCCTGGGCGTTCTGGACGACGTGCTCGGTTCGTACAACCGGCAGGCCGTTGGTCCGCGGATCAGGCTCCGGGCCAGCATCCACGTCGGCCCGCTGCCCGACGGGGGCGAGCCCGGGGACGGCAACGGCACGGCCCGCAATGACATGCACCGACTCCTGGATTCACGTCCGGTCAAGGCGATCCTCGCCGCGGCGAGCGAGGAGGTGACCCACCTCGCCGCAATCGTCTCGGAACGGGTCTACGGGGACGTCGTGTTGGGCGCCTACACGGGGCTCCACCCCGACCGGTGTGTCGAAGTGTCGGCCACCGTCGAAGGCAAGAACTTCTCGCAGCGGGCCTGGCTGTACGTTCCTTCGCCCTCCGGGAACCTCGTGCGGGCGGGCATCCGGCCGCGTGAGGAACCCGTAGCTGCGGTGCCGACGGAGCCCGCCGTGGCACCGGACAAGGGTTCCGGAACGGAGTATCGCGGAAACTCCCAGCACGTCGGGGAAGGAGCCGCAGTGATGGGCAACGTCGGTCGTGACTTCACCTATACCGCGCCCGCGACCACGTACCGCGGTACCAACCAGCACTGGGGCAGCGGAGACAACGTTGCGGGTGACAAGCGGACCGGTGACGGAGACCACCGATGAACGCCGGAGCTGCACCGGCCGCCGAGCCAGACGACCAGCCGGACGTCGATCAGCCCGATCCGTCGGTTGGACCGGGGACCGGGCAACAGAGCTCCCTCCGGCAGGGCCACCAACGGGTGGACAGCGGAGTTGCGTTCATGGGGAACGTGGGAGGCGACTTCAACTTCCTGCACATCGCCGCGTCGAACGACGAAGCCATCGAGGGAATCCTCAAACCGCGCCTGCGCGAGGGGCCTTATCCGGCGGAAGAGGTGCGCGACCGGCTGCACGGATTCGTCGAACCGCCGTCATACGTACGCTGCCGGAAGGCGCTGGACAGCCGGATTGTGCTGCTCAGGGCGAGGGCCGGAACGGGTGCCGGCACGGCGGCGTTCGCCCTTCTTGCTGAAAGGCACGGCGAGGACGGTGTCACGGGCCTGGATGCGATGGCGGATCTGTCGGCATGGCGGCCGAAGGCCAGCCGCGGGTACCTCCTACAGGGGTTGCCGGCGGCTTCGGCCCGGGCGCTCGACGAAGTGCGGCTGACGGGCCTGGCCGAGGCTCTGCACGGCGCTGGGGCTCACCTGGTCGTCACCATGGCGCAGGATGCCCGGTTGCCGCCAGACGCCAGCCGGTGGGAAGAGGCACATGCCGCACCCGGACCGCACGAGGTCGCAGAGAGGCGACTACGGCTCGTGGCTGCCAAAGGGGGGCTCGATAGCCCGCAACTCGACGCCGCACTGGAGCACCTGGCCTCCCCCGAGTCCACTGACTACCTCTCGACCCATCCACTGCCCGGTGACGCCGTCGACCTGGCTGAGGGGCTGCGGCAGTCCGCGGAGACGTCGGCACCGATCGGGTCCGTGCTCGAAGAACTCCTGACCGGCACCGAGGCCGCCGCCCGGTCCGCGCTCGCTCAGGCTCGGCACAGTGCCGACAAGGTCTCCTTGATGGCGGCCGTCGCTCTGCTCCCGGGACAGGACCGCACGGTGATCGAGCAGTTCGCCACCGCGATGCGGCCATTGCTCGGTGCACGTGCTGCCAAGACGGGGCAGAGCCAGGCCCCGGACGATCAGTTGCCGGATGTCCTCGGCCCCTCGTTCGAGGACCGGCTCGAAGCCATCGGCGCACGCCCGGAGACACCACGCAGTTCTCCCGCGGACCGGTTTCGATACCCGGTGCAGCCGATCGTCTTCTCGGGCAGGCACCGCTCGGCGACACTTCTTCGCCACCTTTGGCTGGACTTCGAAGGCATGCCGGCGGCGCTGTGGGGAGCTCTGGAGCAGCTGAACTATCAGCCGGGCCTCGATCTGGCAGCTGGAAAGGCGATCGGCCGGGTGCTCGCGCATGCCACCGGCCCCGGCTTGCTGACTCAGCTGGACCGATTCGCCTCCTCGGAGGACCGCTGGCGCCGACGGCTGGTCGCGGTGGCGTTGGGAGAGCTCGTCCAGTACCCCTTGGTTTCCGGTGTGGTCAAGGAGCAGATGCGTCGGTGGAGCAGCCGGTCATCCGTAGTTCTCCGCTGCACGGTTGCCGAGACCTGCGGGGGGAGCTACGGTCTCGCCCGGCCGGCCGCGGCACTCAAACTCCTGGACAACGTCCTCGGTGGCTCCTCTCCCGAGTTGGACGCGAAACTGCGTTCCGCCGTCTCCTTCGCGCTGGGCGCCCTCCTCACCGAGCAGGCGAACCACATCGAGGTCCTGGCGGCGGTGACGAGGTGGCTGGGAGACGGCCGGGGAACACCACGTCACACGCTGGCGGTGCACGTGATCCACTCCATGTCCCTCTCGACGTTCCCTCAGCCGGGTACACCGGGTGCGGTCCGGATGAGCCTGGCCCGCATTCTGGAGTGCCACCCGGCTCAGGGTTTTGCCCTCGTCGTGCTGGGTCTTGACGATCCGGCCACGTACGAAGCGGTGGCCCAAGGGCTTGGGCGGGTTGAAGCCGACCCGGACACGTTCCAGAGGACGGCCTTCGACCTCGTGGTAAGCGAGCTCTCCCGTACCGCTCGCCATCGTCGGGGAGTCATCCGCTTCCTACTTGGGCGCCACCGAGATCACACGAACACATCGCGAAGGAGGAGTGCGTCATGAGCAGGCCACTGTTTACGTCGTTCAGTTCTTCACCAGTTCGGCAGCTGCTGCGGCAACGGTTCGGATCGTCTTCGGATCGCGCGCTCGTCTTCCTCTCGGATCAGGAAGAGGACCGCCTCGAGCCGCCCCGGGGCGGAGACATCTGGGGATACCCCCGACCGTCGATCGGGGCGGCCTTCCGACGGGAGTTCGACTCGATCGGGTGGGTCTCGCTGGCAGAACGCCGGACCGTGGTGGAGGTGCCACGCCGGGGTCCTGCGACATCAATGCCTTCGCGAGCACGCTACGAAGTCGCCTGGAACGTCAGCAATCCGGTGGTCGCGGCACGCAGCGGTCTGACGGAGGACGCCGCGCGTCGGCTGATCGACCAGGCCATCCGTGGAAGTGCCGGACTGCCGGGTGCTTCTGATCCCCTTCGACAGCCGCCGATCCTGTACGGGACCGCTCAGGTCGAGCCCCCCGGTCAGCCGCGGAACATCGACGGGGCGGGCCTGACCTACTGGTTCCTGGACCCTCCAGCCGGCCTCCTACCGGCTTCAAACCATCCTGCCGAGCTCCTCCTTCCGCCGGGCTTCGGCGAGGCCCACCGCGAGGCGTACCGCTTCTACCGCGAGGTGGTGGCTGGTGGGCCGGTCGGTCTGGCGGCGCTCTGGCTGCTCCACCATCCCGACCAGGCCAGAGAGGTGCTCGACTGGACGGTCGCACACGACAAGCTGCTCACCGAGCGGGACGGATGGGAGCGGACGCTGGCCGCAACGCTCCAGGGACTGACGAAGGAGGACCGGGGTTTCGTCGGGGTGAACCTGGCGCGCCTCCTCAGCGAAGTCGGCGTACCCCAGGGCGATGAGGTCTTGCGCAGGATGGGTGACGCGGGCGTACCGCACAGCGGCATGAACGGCTTCCACGGAGGGGCGCCGTGATGTGGGCTCTACCGTCTCGCCTCGCCCATTTGAGAACCCGGCCCGAACGCCATTCCTCGGACGCGGACCACGTGGTGGTTCTGTCGCGAGAACTCATCGCGCAGAACTACTTGGAGATCGGCCGGGCTGACGGCAAGGCAGCCATCCTTCTGGCTACTGGGGGAACACTCTTCGGGCTCCTTCTCGTACGACGTCCCCTCGATGTCTTGTGGGCCGTCCCGTTGTGGTGGACGGCAGCGGCCACCACGACCGGGGCGTTGGTCTTCCTGCTCCTGGCTCTCGCCCCGCGCCGTGGGGCACGAGCCAGCGAGAGGCACGGCCTCCTCGCATACTACGAAGACGTGGTGCGTGCAGAGACGCGCGCCGACTTGTCGGCTGGGCTCAGGCGGGACGGCTCAGATCCCCAGCCCCGGCTACTTCGTGCGCTGAGGGAGACGAGCAGGATCGCCCGAGCCAAGAACCGCTGCGTGCGGTACGCCATTGTCATGTTGCTACCGGCGATCACCGCGGCCTTCCTGGCCGTTGCGCTCGGACGCTGACCAGCCTCGAGTGGGAGGTCCGGTGCTGCTGTACCTGGACCCGCAAGGCGTTGTTCGGCTACGTCGTTCGGCATAGCCGTGATTGCGTTGCGGGGGGACTGTAGCGCGGCGCGCCAAGGGACTTGGCTAGGTGAGCAGAGTGGCTCTGAACGTGTTGCGAATCTCGGTCAAGGGTCCGCGGTCGCGGGTGAAGTAGACCTTGTTGGTGAGCAGGACAGCCCAGCAGCTCCGTGCTGGGCTGACCCACATGCCGGTGCCGGTGAAGCCGTAGTGGACCCAGATGTCCTGCTCAGGTGCAGTGCCCGGTGCAGGGTGCCAGAAGAGGCCGCGGGCGGGGGCGAAGTCGCCAGTTTGGATGCGAAGGGATTCCTTGATCCACGCGGGCCCGAAGGCTGCTCGAGTGGGGGCGAGCATGTGTCGGAGGAAGCGGGCCAGGTCGTCGAGGACCGAGAAGGTGCCGGCGATGCCGCAGACGCCGTCGAGGAGGCGGGCGGAGAAGTCGTGGGCGGTGCCCTTGAGGTGCGTGCCCTTGGTCTCGTCGTACTCGGTGGGGGCGCAGCGGGCCTCCTCGGCATCGGGGAGCGGGCCGAAGCGGGTTTGCGTCATGCCCAGGGGGTGCCAGATGCGGTCGGTGGCGAGCTGGTCCAGGGGTTGGCCCGAGAGATGTTCGGCGAGGTAGCCGAGGACGAGGGCGGCGCGGTCGGTGTATTCGACGGCTTCGCCCGGCGGGCGGTGGAGGGCCTCGTGGAGAACCCCGTCGCGGATGTCCTGGGGGTCGGTGCCGTAGAGGTTCTTCAGGTTGGCGCGCAGCGGCAGGCCGGCGGTATGGGTGAGCAGGTGGTGGGCCGTGGCCCGGGCTAGGGGGTGCCCTGCGACTTCGTCCCAGAAGGCGCCCAGGAGGGTGTGGAGCTGGAGCTTGCCCTCTTCGACCAGGGTGCCGATCGTGGACCAGACGGCGAGGATCTTGGTGAGGCTGGCCACGTCGAAGACGGTGTCCAGCCGCATCGGCTCGTCCGGGTGGTCGGGGTCGAGAAGGCCGACGGCTCCGCTGGCCTCGATGCCGTCGGCGTTCCCGACCGCCCACACCGCGCCGGGGTAGACCTCGTCGCGTACGCCGGTCTGGAGGAGGTCTTCGATCCGGTCGGTGGTGTAGGTCATGGTCTCCCGATCGTCGTGGGCCGCGGGTGGTCCACTGGCCAGGTTAGTGACGCGGCCCGGGCGGTGCCGACTGCGCCACGGGTGGTGTCAGGCGAGCCGCCGGCCGAGGTCGGTGATGGCCGTGGCGGTGGCACTGAGGGGGAAGCGGGCGGCGTTGGTGCGGCCGGATGCCCGGAGCATCTCCAGGAGGCCGGGGGTGGTGCGCAGGCGGTGGAGGCCGTGGGCGGCGGTGGTGGGGTTGGTGAAGTCGGTGGCCAGGGCGGTGCCGGAGAGGGCTTCGCTGAGGCCGGGGACGGGTTGGTAGAGGACGGGGAGTCCGCAGGCCTGGGCTTCGAGGGCGACGAGGCCCATGGCCTCCAGGGTGGTGGAGGGCACGGCGAGTACGTCGTGGTCGGCGAAGGCCTTCCACAGTTGGGGGCGGCGGAACCAGCCGAGGTAGCGGACGTGGACGCCGAGCTGGCGGATGACCGGGGCGAGGTCGACGAACTGGGCGCGCGGGGCCGAGATGCTCAGCTCGACCGAGCGGGTGGCCGCGACGGCTTGGAGGAGGGGTTCGAGGCCCTTCTCGGAACTGAGGCGGCCTGCGAAGAGGATCCGCAGGTGGCTGGTGGGACGTCGGGCGGGGCGGGGCGGTGGGCTGGTCAGGAGGCGGTCGGGGATGCCCCAGGGGATCTTCTCGATCTTGCGCCTGTCCGTCTTGGGGGCGAGCTTGAGCAGGCGGTCGGCCATGGCGCCGGTGGGGACGACGATCGCGTCGGCAGCGGAGGCGGTCTCGCGGAGAACGCGCAGCTGTGTGGTGTGGTTCTCGGCGTGCAGGAGGTCGGTGCCGTGGACGAAGGCGATCCGGGGGTGGGCGGGGAGGGCTCGCAGGAGGGCGGGGGGAGCGCCGAAAGTCAGGTGGTGCAGGTGCAGCACGCTGATCTGACGCGGGTCGATGGCGGCCGTCATGGCGAGGCGCAGGTTGGTGACGTACCGGCTGAAGGCGTGGCCGTCGAGGCACTTGCCGGACGCGTGCAGCAGGTCGATGCCGGCCGGGGGGCGGGGGCGGGGGCCGTCGGGGGCGAGCATGAAGGCGCGGGAGGGGATGGCGGGCTGGGTGCCGGCGTAGAGGTCGAGGAACAGTTCGACGCTTCCGCCGGGACTGGGGAACGGCAGGTCGAGGGCGGTGGCGACAACGCGGTTCACCGGCGGCCTCCGGGGTTCTCCTCGTAGAGGCGTGATGTCTCGATGCCCATGCTGGTGCGGTACTTGAGGCCGTGCCGCTGGTAGCTGGCGGGGGAGCCGTGGGTGCGGAGGAAGACGAGCTTGCCGAAGGTCATGCCGGGCCGGACGCGTACGGGGCGGGTGGCTCGGATCTCCAGGGTCCAGCGGATCGCGTGGCCCTGGTGCCCGAGCGGCGCGGAGACGTGGACCCAGATGCCGAGGGAGCCGCTAGTTCGGTCGCCATTGAGGAGCTGGGCGTAGGCCTCGGAGCCCGTGCGCTCCAGGGTGTGGCCGAGGTAGAGGTTCCCGGGCTCCAGGACGTACCCGTCGTCGGGTAGGGGGAGTTCGGAGAAGGCGGTGGGACTGGCGGCGTCGAGGTCGCCCTCGCAGACGTGGAGCGTGCTGCCCAGGCGCCAGTCGTACGCGTTGGGGGACAGGCGGTCCGGGTCGTACGGGTCGATGGTGATGAGGCCCGCCTCGCGGGCGGCGGCGATGGCCGGTCCGGTGAGGATCACGAGGTCACCGCCGTGCCGTCGAGGTCGCGCCAGTACGAGGAGGGCTGGGGCCCTGAGGCCGCCTGGTACTTGCCCTCGTACAGGTCGATGCCGCCTTCGGAGACGAAGAACATGATCTGCCCGATCTTCATCCCGGCGTAGACGCGCACGGGGCGGGTGGGGGTGAGCATCAGAGTCCACTGGCCGTGGAAGCCGATGTCACCGATGGGTGCGGTGATCTCTACGAAGAGCCCCAATCGGCCGACGGAGGACCGGCTGAAGAGCAGGGGGACAAAGAGGTCGGATCCCACTTCCTCCAGGGTGTGGCCGAGGTACAGCTCGCCGGGTTGCAGGACGTGGCCGTCGTCGCCGATCTCTGTGTGGCGGGTGGGGTTCGGGCGGTGGGCGTCGAGTACATCGTTGGTGTAGGTGAGCAGGGTCCCGCCCAGGCGGACGTTGTAGCTGTTCGGGTTGACCTGGGTCGGCGTGAAGGGGGAGATCCGCAGTCGTCCGTCCTTCGAGGCGGTGGTGATCTCGGGTCCGGTGAGGATCACTGGTCGTCTCCGTTGGTCAGGATGCTCCTGATCGCCGAGCCGAGGCTGAGGCCGACGGGGTGGGCTCGGCTGCCGAGACAGGTGTCGGCGAGGTAGTCGGTGGTCAGCACGCTCGTCAGACCGGCGGGGAGCTGATCGGGGGAGGTGATCAGGGGTCCTGCTCGCTCGGTGAGATGGGCGAGCAGGGCAGCGGGGTCATTCCGGAAGGCCAGCGTGACTTGGGCCTCGACCAGGCTGTTGTCGAACGGCTCGATGGCCAGCAGGTCTCCGGTGGTGAGGACTTCGCCCAGCAGCGTCGTGCGCACAGCGGTCTCGTTGAGGACGACAGCCTCGCAGCCCAGTCCGCTGCGTAGCTGGTCGGCCAGTTCGCGGAGCAGGACGCGGCGGTCGAGCGGCTTGTTCCGATGGGGAGAGGCGAGACGGCCCAGCGGCTCGGCCAGCTGTGCGTCGATGGAGGCGATCTGTTCACGGACGGAGTCGAGCTCGGTCGGCAGGACGGATTCCCAGGTTTCAGGGAAGCGGGCGGTTCGTCCGACCCAGCCTTCGGGGGAGCGCTCGGCGATTGCGTAGCCGACGGCGAGTTCCTGGCCCTTGAGCACGAGGGTGCCGCCGACCCGTTCGGGTCCGGTGTGTTCGCTGTGGCAGTGGCCGGCGAAGACCACGTCCAGGAAGGGGCACGCCTCGGCGAGCTGGAGGTCCTGCTCGAAGCCGGAGTGGCTGAGGAGGACCCAGGAGTCGACCTCGTGGTGGTGCGCGAGCATCAGCTCGCGCAGGGCCTGGACGGGATCGGTGACGCGGTGGCCGGAACGCTGCCCGACCGGGATCGACTTGAATGCCTGCTGGCCGATCACGGCCGTGACGGCCGTCCGTCGGCCTGCGATGTCCACGATGCGCAGACGGCGGAAGAGCACGTTTCCGCTGGAGTCCTCGATGACGTTGGCGCATACGGTCCGCTGGTGGAGGCCCGGCTCGAAGTAGTGCGGCCAGCCGTGGTTCCCGGGAGCGACGACGTCGTACAGGGCGAGCAGGATGTCCCGTTCGAGTGCGCCCCGGCCGAGGCGGTAGTACCCGGTGCCCTCGAAGAAGTCGCCGCAGTCCACCAGCAGGCTGTCCGTGCGTGCCTGGTGGAGGTGCCCGAGCAGCGGGCCGCCGGCACCGAGGGCGGAGTGGACGTCGGTGGTGGCCATGATCTGTCGTAGGGAACGGGCCGCGGTCATGGCGCGACCTCGCAGATGTCGGCGCCGAGGTGGAGGAGCTTGCCGGGCAGGTCGGCGTGGCCACGGCGGAGCTGGTCGACTCCGCCGAGGGTGGTGATGCCGCGGGCGGTCAGCGCGGCGACCATGAGCGCGGAGCCGGTGCGGATGTCGGTGGCCTCGACCCCGGCTCCGGTGAGGCGTTGCGGGCCGGTCAGCTGGCATTCGGTGGGGGAGATCTCCTCGATCTTCGCGCAGAGTCGGGCCAGCTGGGGCAGCAGGTTACCGTGGCGGCCGGGGTTGATGGAGTCGGCGAACAGGTGTGTCCCGGGCTGGCCGAGGGCCAGTGCCATCAGGGGAGGTTCGAAATCGGCGTCCAGGCCGCCGACGGCGAGCGTGGCGATGGCTCGAAGGGGACGGCCCGTCGGCCGGGCGGCGCTCCCGTCGACCAGGAGGACGTCCTCCCGTACCGCGGTGGGGATGCCCAGCTGCTGCAGGGCTGCCTGCAAGGGCACGACATCCCGACCTTGGACGCCTTCGATGCGCGCGGTCCCACCGGTGGCGGCGACGGCGCAAGCCAGGGTGCCTGCCTCGATCTTGTCGCCTGGTACGAGCCACCGGATCGGTGAACTGATCCGTCGGGCTCGGGTCTTACAGGGCCGCTCGCAAGCGGACGTGGCCGGCGAGCTGGGGTATCACCAGTCGAAGATCAGCCGACTGGAGGGCGGACGCGGAACGGACGACATCCGAGTCCTGCGCGACGTCGCACGCATCCTGCGCATTCCTCCGGCCCGACTCGGTCTGGCGGAGGCCGCCCCGGAAGCCGATCCCCACGATCCGGAGACAGAGGAAATGCTGCGCCGCCGTACCTTCCTTGCCGCCAGCGTCACCGCGCTCACAGCCTCGGTCGCGCCGACGGCTGCGCACCCCGCGCTCGTCCAGGCACTCCTGCCCGGGATGCCGACGACTCCGACGACGGAAGCGCCGGAGTCCGGGCAACTGCGAAACCGGGCCACGGCCATCCGGCGCCTCTGGAGCACTTGCGACTACGCGGAGTTGGAGCGGACCCTTCCCGGCCTGATCGCCGATCTTCGCCGCTGCATCGCCGACTCCCCGCAGGCCGAGGAGCTTCCTCGCTTCCTGGCCACGGCCTACCAGACCTCGGCCAGCCTCCTGCTCAAGCAGGGAGACCCCGGCACGGCGTGGCTCGCCGTCGGGCGCGCGATGGCCGAGGCCGAACGCTCAGGTGATCCACTCGTCCTCGCCGCCAGTGTCCGCCTCCACGCGCACGTCCTGGTCCGTGAACAGCACGCCGGCCAGGCCGTCACACTGATCAAGCACACGGCCTCACAACTCACCGGTGCGTACGACCGGCAGCCCCGTCACCACCTCTCCGTGCTCGGGTTGCTGCTACTGCGGGGAGTCACGGTTGCCAGCAGGGCCGGGGACCGCGCCGCCACCGCAGAGTTCCTGGCCGAGGCCAAGGAGGTGGCGAAGTACGTCGCCCTGGACCACCCCGACGCCTGGGCCAACTTCAGCCCCACCAACGTGGCCCTCCACGAGGTCAGCGCGGCCGTGTCCTTCGGTGACGCGGGCGTCGCCATTGACATCGCCCGTCCGCTCATGCGCCGCCACATCCCGGTTCCCGAGCGCCGGGCCGCCCTGTGGGTGGAAGCCGCCCGTGCCTACGCGCAGCAGGGCCGCCTCGCCGACGGCTACCAGGCCCTGCGGATCGCGGAGACCTGCGCAGCCCAGGACGTACGACGCCCAGCCGTCCGGGACCTGGTCGCCGACATGGCGGCGCGCGACCGTCGGCGTACGCTGCCAGAGCTCCACCACTTCAGCCGCCGACTGGGAGTACCCGCGTGACCGAGCCGCAGCCCAAGCCCTTCCTGTACGTCGTCGTCTGCGCGGCCGGGATCGCGGGCGACGTCGGCAAGCTGATCGACGCCGCGCACGAGTGGAGCTGGGACGTCGGCGTCGTCGCCACCCCGCAGGGGCTTCCTTTCCTCGACGTATCCGAGATCGAGGAGCGGACGGGTTACCCCGTCCGCTCCGCCTGGCGCGCGCCCGGGGACGCACGGTCCTTCCCACCCGCCGATGCGGTCGCAGTCGCCCCGGCCACCTTCAACACGGTCAACAAGTGGGCGGCCGGATTCGCGGACAACCTCGCCCTCGGCATCCTCTGCGAGGCCCCGGGCATGGGCATCCCCACCGCCGTCCTGCCCTACGTGAACACCGCCCTCGCGGCCCACCGCGCGTACCAGCGGAGCCTCGCCGAGCTCCGCGAGATGGGCGTTCTGGTCGGCACCTACGAGCCGCACCGCCCGAAGTCCGGCGGCGGCGCCGACCGCTTCCGCTGGGAGGAAGCCGTCGACCTCCTGGCTCCGTTCCTCGCGGCAGGCGACGCAGGCCCCTGATCTGCGACTGCCAGTGGGTAGGGCCTGGAGTGTTTCCAGATGAGGAACGCCGCCGCCCGGTAGCCGGGAAGTGCCCGGTCACCGGGCGCAGGGTGCTGTTCCGGGGCCTGTCAGTCCTCGTAGGGGAGGTATATGCCGCCGTCCGGAGCGGCTATGGCGCGCAGGCGCTCGTACTCGGCGCGGTCTTCCTCGGTCATGTGCGGGAGTACGTCCATGACCATGCGGGCTTCGGGGTGCCGGGCGAAGTACGAGAGCACGAGCTCGGTGAGGGCCTCCACGGCCTCGTCCTGTTCGAGGGCGGCCGCGGCGTTGCGGGCGCTCAGTGCTGCCACGGCTTCGAGTTCGGCGCGCGTGGCCTGGAGGGCGGTCGGCCGGAGTCATTCCCGTGCGGGAGAAGGGTGCGCGGTGGAAGGCTTCACGCAAGGACGGGTTTCACGTGCTCCGGCACACTTACGCCTCGGTCCTCCTCGAAGCGGGCGAGTCCATCGTCACGCTCGCCCGGTGGCTCGGTCACTCAAGCCCGACCATCACCCTGGACCACTATGCCCACTTCATGCCTGAGGCCGGCGGCAAGGGTCGCGCGGCCATCGACGCACTGCTCGGCATGGTGCCCGAGTACGTACCTGAGGCCCTGGTCTCCTCTCACGGCCGCATCTGAGATCCCGTACCGAAGGAGGCCGCCTGCGCCCGGCAGTGTTCCAGGCCCGCCGTCACCTCTGCCTGGTCCGAGCCGTCCCCGGTCGCCAGTAGTTCCCCGGCCGTAACCATGGCCGCCCAGAACTCGGGACGTGAGCCCCGCCCGTCCCGGAACCGGGTCTGCGCGAAGAGCAGGAAGATCTTCGTGAGCTCCCCGGTACGAAACCAGGGGATCATGCCGCCAGGAAAGCCTCCGCGGGCGCAGGCGGCAGTCCACAAGAGGTCGCGGATCCGCTCACCGCGACCGTCCAGCACCCGGTCCACGACGAACACATGCCCACAGGCGAGAAACATGGCGACGAGGTCTTCCTCTCCCACCTCGAACTCGTCGAAGAGGGGCCGAACCTCGCGGATCCGGACTTCGGCGTCCGGCCGGGGCACTCCCAGGGCCAGACATAAGGCCAACGCGCAGGCGTCCCACTCACCGGTGCGCGCGGCCATTCCGGCGAAGACCTCCTCCTCGCCCTGTCCGGTGGCCAGCATCTCGCGAGCCTCCAGAACCAGCGCGTCCTCGCCTTCCCCATGATTCATGGCCAGAGGCTACAGCGATGCTCGAACGCGACAGAGGAGCGTGCTGACTTGAGTGAGCGGCCTTCATTCGCCTGCCGTCGGGACCGTGCCGAAGCGGCGAGTTCGGCGGTGAACACTCACGTCCGATCGAGGCTTGTCCAGTGATTCCGGCCGGTCGTGCATGTGACGACGCTGGGTTCAGCGGCAGAGCTCCATGATGGTGTCGTCGAAGTCGGGGAACTCCTGGGCCGCCAGCTCGATCACGGCTGCCGCCGACCGGCGCTGGTGCGGTGCGAATCCTTCGGCGATGGCTGCCAACTCCGGATTGGGGCGCGCCTTCCAGCCGGGCTCGTACGAGGTGGCGGCTTCCCAGGGGCCGAAGCCGTCGGCCAGGAGCCACAGGAAGTCGCCCAGGTCGCGGGCGACGACACCGGTCTCTCCCTCGGACCCGAGGAAGACGACGGGCTGCTCGGCCAGTGGTCGGCTCGGGCGGATGAGCCACAACGCCGAGTACCCGCCCGTGCCGTCCTGTCCGAACACGCGGAAGTCGCTGCCGTCCAGTTCGCTGTTCCCGGTCCATGCCTGGAACCAGTCGGTGGTCTCGGCAGCGGACAGGAAGGCAGGGAAGGGCTCGAAGTCGACCCCGGTTTTCCCGTCTGCGTAGTCGAATCGAACGGCCATCGCAGTGGCCAGCGCGGCGGGGAACTGTCGGTCATCGGTGGGCGTCACGGGGACAGGCTAGCCAGGGGGTCGGACATCGACGCTCACGGGCCGGGTTGTTGGACGACTCCGGTTTGTAGGTCGTCGGGGGAGACAGAACAGACCTGGTCGCGACAACGGGTGGCACAGCAGATGCTGTGCCACCCGCTTTCGTTACCCTCCGCAACCGCGTGCGGTCGAAGGTGGTCGGCGGTGCGGGAGGGCCAGTCCCAAGGTGCGGGGGAGTACCCGGCACGGGCGGGCAGCGGATTCTCCCCAGATTCTCCCCAGGGGGCCCTGCGGGCCACTTTCAGACGTTCGCAAGAGCTAAGTTGATCAACGGCACTGGTGCGCGGTCTACAGCCAGTCGCGCTTCTTGAAGATGACGTACAGGCTGACGCACACCACCGCCATCAGCAGGATCGCGAAGGGGTAGCCGGCCGCCCACCGTAGTTCCGGCATGGTCTCGAAGTTCATGCCGTAGATGGTTCCCACCAACGTGGGTGCAAAGAGGATGGCCGCCCAGGAGGAGATCTTCTTGATCTCCTCGTTCTGTTCGAAGCCGGCTTCGGCGAGGGCGCGCATTTCTGCGTTCTGTTGTTGGGAGACCAGGGTGGCGTTGACCGTCAGGATGTCGGTGAGGGCCTGGCGGAAGGCGTCCACGCGTTCGCTTGTGTGCGTGACGTGGTCGGCGACGTCGCGGAGGTAGCGCTGGAGTTCCTCGTCCGTGCCGTACTTCGCGAAGCCGGCCATCAGGTTGTGGAGCATGCCCACCAGGGGGCGGGTGGCGCGTTGGAACTCGACCATTTCGCGGGAGAGTTCGTAGATGCGGCGGGAGACCGCCGGGTCGCCGCGGAAGACCTCCGTCTCGATCTCGTCGATGTCGGTCTGGACGCCCTCGACGACCGGGGCGTAGCCGTCGACCACCGCGTCGAGGATGGCGTACAGGGCGGCCTCCGGGCCGAGTGAGAGGAGTTCCGGGTTGTCCTCCATGCGGCGGCGGACGGAGGAGAGGTCCGGGGCGCCGCCGTGGCGGACCGTGATCAGGAAGTCCGGGCCGACGAAGATGTGGAGCTCGCTGAAGTCGACCTCCTCCTGGACGTCGAGGTAGCGGGCGGCGCGCAGGACGACGAAGAGGGTGTCGCCGTAACGCTCCAGCTTGGGGCGCTGGTGAGCTTCCAGGGCATCCTCGACGGCGAGTTCGTGCAGGTTGAACTCGGTTGCGAGGGAGTGGAGCTCGGGTTCCGTGGGTCGGTGGAGGCCGATCCAGGCCATCCCGTCGGGCTCCTCGCGCAGCTGCCTGAAGGTCTCGGCCAGGGTGGCGGGGGAGGCGACCCGGCGGCCGTCGCGGTAGACGGCCGAGTCGATCACGCTGCGGTGGTTCGGGGGAGTGAGGGTCGGCGGTGCGGGCTGCGGGGCGGCCGGTGGCCCCGTCGGGGGTGCTGCGGCCGGGGCGGCGCGGCGCCACCCCGGGCGCTTCCCGGCGGGCGGCGGCGAGGGGCGATGGTCTGGGCGCTCCGACATCGCAGGTCAGCTCCCGTGGCGGGTCTTCATTGCGGGCAAGGGGCAGGCTATCGGGGGAAAGCGGCGTCACGGGGTGAGGGGGCGGGATGTGAGGTGGGTTTCGGCTGGAAGTTGCGGACAGAAGGTGTCCGCAAGGGGGGCTAGCTTGTTGTCATGGCCTCCACGACGACGCATCCCGTACTCGGCACCCGTGCTCTGAACCGTGCCACGCTCGCCCGCCAGCTGCTGCTCAGCCGCGCCGAGATGTCCGCAGAGGGCGCCGTCACCCACCTGCTCGGACTGCAGGCCCAGAACGTCAAGCCGCCCTACTTCCAGCTGCACGCCCGGCTCGCCGGCTTCCGGCCCGCCGAACTGGCGGGGCTCATGGAGTCCCGCGAGGTGGTCCGGATGGTCACCATGCGCTCCACCATCCACACCCACACCGCGCACGACGCCCTGACCCTGCGCCCCCTCGTCCAGCCCGCCCGCGACCGGGAGGTCAACTACTTCCGGAAGGGGCTCGTGGGAGTGGATCTGGACCGGCTGGCGGAACGGGCCCGCGGCTTCGTCGAGAGTGCGCCGCGCACCATGGGCGAGATCCGCGAGGAGCTGCTCCGAGAGTGGCCCGACGCCGAGCCGCAGTCCCTGTCCGTCGCCGCGCGGTGCCGGCTGCCGCTGGTCCAGGTCACCCCGCGCGGGGTGTGGGGGCGCAGCGGGCAGGTCCGGCTCACCACCGCCGAGAACTGGCTCGGCCGGCCCGCCGGGGCGGCGCAGCCCGTCGACGACGTCGTACTGCGCTACCTCGCCGCCTTCGGGCCCGCCTCCGTCAAGGACATGCAGATCTGGGCCGGACTGACCCGGCTGCGCGACGCCTTCGAGCGGCTGCGGCCGGGCCTGGTCGCCTTCCGGGACGAGAACGGCGTCGAGCTCTTCGACCTCCCGGACGCGCCCCGCCCCGACCCGGACACCCCGGCGCCGCCCCGCTTCCTCCCGGAGTTCGACAACCTCCTGCTCTCGCACGCCGACCGTACCCGCGTGGTCGCCCCCGAGATCAAGGGCCGTACCTGGACCGGGAACCAGGCCCACTGCACCCTGCTCGTCGACGGGTTCGTCGCCGGGCTGTGGAAGCTGGAGGGGGCGGTGCTCACCGTGGAGCTGTTCGGCCGGGTCTCGAAGGCACAGGAGGAGGAGATCGTCGCCGAAGGGGAGCGGGTGATCGCCGACATGGGGGACGGGGCCGGGTCTGCCGCCGGGGCTTCCGTGCGGTTCGGGGCGACGCGTCAAGTCTGAACCGGGTAACCAGGTAACCAAATCACCAGGTAACTGGATAACCGGGTAACCGGGTAAAGGAGTTGTACGGAGGGCTCGCCGACCGCATCATCCCGGGATGGACGACATGCCGAGACGGATCCCGGATTCCCTGCCGGCCCTGCGCGCCGCGGCGCGCCGAGCGGGCTTCACCCTGTCCTGCGAGGAGCGCACCGGCAGCCTGCTGGCCCTGCTCGCGGCCACCCGCCCCGGCGGCCGCATCCTCGAACTCGGCACGGGCGTGGGCGCAGGAACCGCCTGGCTCCTCAGCGGAATGGACGCCGCCTCCCGTCTGGTCACCGTCGAACTGGACGAGGCCGTGCAGAAGGTCGCCCGCGAGCAGTTCCGTTCCGATCCGCGGGTGGCCTTCGTGGCCGCGGACGGCGGCGCGTGGCTGGAGGAATACGAGGGGGAGGCGTTCGACCTGGTCTTCGCGGACACCTGGCCCGGCAAGTTCACCCACCTGGACCGGGCCCTGGCGCTCGTGGCCCCCGGCGGGACCTACCTGATCGACGACCTCCTCCCGCAGCCCGGCTGGCCGGAGGGCCACGGTGCATCGGTCCGACGCCTGCTGACCGAGCTCGAAGAGCGGGCGGACTTCCGTACCGTCCGCATGGCCTGGGCGAGCGGCCACCTGATGGCCGTGCGAACGGCTCCCAGCGGCAGGTGGTGATCCGGCCGGGCCGGTAGCCGGCGATCCGGTCGGTTCCGGTCAGTTCGGGCCGGTTCCGGCCGGCGTCCGACCGTACGGCCGCCGACGGTCAACTCCCGTCGGGCGTCGCACTGGTGGTCCGTACAGCGGACGCGGCACGATACCTGCCATGACGACCGAAAGTTCGCAGAACAGTGCCACCGCCCAGTTCCTCGCAGCGCGGGACTTCCTGCTGGAGCGCCGCGGTGACTACGCGGCCGCCCACACCGGATTCACCTGGCCCCGCCCGCGCCGCTTCAACTGGGCCCTGGACTGGTTCGACCACATCGCCGCCGGGAACGGCGCCGACGCCCTGCGCATCGTCGAGGAGGACGGCACCAGCGAGGCGCTCACCTTCGCCGAGCTGGCCGCCCGCTCCGGCGCGGCCGCCAACTGGCTGCGCGAGCAGGGCATCGCGACGGGCGACCGGATCCTCGTCATGCTCGGCAACCAGCGCGAGCTGTGGGAGGTGATGCTCGGCGCGATGAAGCTGCGCGCCGTCGTCATCCCCGCCACCCCCCTGCTCGGCCCGGCCGACCTGCGCGACCGGGTCGAGCGCGGCCTCGTACGCCACGTCATCGCGCGCGCCGAGGACACGGCCAAGTTCGACGAGGTGCCGGGCGGTTACACCCGGATCGCCGCCGGGCAGCAGATCCCGGCGGGCTGGCGCCGGCTCGCGGACATGGGGACCGCGGACACCGCCTTCACCCCCGGAGGGGAGACCCTCGCCACCGACCCGCTGATGCTGTACTTCACCTCCGGCACCACCGACCGCCCCAAGCTCGTCGAGCACACGCACGCCTCGTACCCCATCGGGCACCTCTCCACCATGTACTGGCTCGGCCTGCGCCCCGGCGACGTGCACCTCAACATCGCCTCGCCCGGCTGGGCCAAGCACGCCTGGTCCAACCTCTTCGCCCCCTGGAACGCGGGCGCCACCGTATTCGTCCACAACTACACCCGCTTCGACCCCGAGCGGCTGCTCGCAGAGATGGACCGGCACGGCGTGACCACCTTCTGCGCACCGCCCACCGTGTGGCGCATGCTGATCCAGTCCGACCTCACCAAGCTGGCCAGGCCGCCGCGCGAGGCCGTCGCCGCAGGTGAGCCGCTCAACCCCGAGGTCATCGAAAAGGTCCGCGAGGCCTGGGGCGTCACCATCCGCGACGGCTTCGGCCAGACCGAGACCACCCTCCAGGTCGGCAACTTCCCCGGGGTGCCCGTCAAGCCCGGCTCCATGGGCCGCCCGGCACCCGGCTACGAGATCGTCCTGGTGGACCCCGTCACCGGGAAGGAGTCCCCGGACGAGGGCGAAATCTGCGTGAACCTGCGCGCCCGGCCCGCCGGCGTGACCACCGGCTACCGCGACGACCCGGAGCGCACCGCCGAGGCCATGGCGGACGGGCTCTACCGCACCGGCGACATCGCCGCGCGCGACGCCGACGGGTACCTCACCTACGTCGGGCGCTCCGACGACGTCTTCAAGGCCTCCGACTACAAGATCAGTCCGTTCGAGCTGGAGAGCGCCCTGCTGGAGCACGAGGCGGTCGCCGAGGCCGCCGTCGTGCCGGCCCCCGACGCGCTGCGGCTGGCGGTCCCGAAGGCGTACGTCACGCTCGCGAACGGTTGGGAACCCGGGCCGGAGACGGCCCGGGTGCTGTTCGAGCACTCCCGCGCGGTGCTGTCCCCGTACAAGCGGATCCGCCGCATCGAGTTCGGCGAGCTCCCGAAGACCGTGTCCGGAAAGATCCGCCGGGTCGAGCTGCGGGAACTCACCGCGGCCGGCTCGACGCAGGAGTACGACGAGGTCGACCTGGGCTGAGCCGAGCGGATACGGGCTGCCGCGCGGCCCGCGCAGCGGCCCGTACGGGAACCCGGCCCGTACGGGAACCCGCGGCCGAGGCCTTACGCCGGGAGGTGCGCCTCGATCGCGGCGACGACCTCGGGGGCCTCGGGCTCGGTACGCGGGCGGAAGCGCGCGACGACCTCACCGGCGGGGGAGATCAGGAACTTCTCGAAGTTCCACTGGATGTCCCCCGCCTCGCCGTCCGCGTCCGGGGCCTTCACCAGCTCCTGGTAGAGCGGGTGCCGGTTCTCGCCGTTGACCTCGGACTTCTCCAGGATCGGGAAGGTGACGCCGAATCCGGCCGCGCAGAAGGTCTGGATGTCCTCGGCGTTGCCGGGCTCCTGCTCGCCGAACTGGTTGCAGGGCACGCCGATGACCGTGAAGCCCTTCTCCTCGTACGCGAACTGCAGACGGGCCAGCCCCGAGTACTGCGGGGTGAGCCCGCACTGGGAGGCGGTGTTCACCAGGAGGATCGCCTTGCCCTTGTACGCCGCCAGGCTCGTGGGCTCGTCGGACAGGGTGGTCAGCGGGATGTCGTACAGGCTCATCGGGCTCTCCTCGGCAGGAAGGGCGGCGGCCGGCGGCAGGCGGCCGGCAGACGGTAAGGAAGTAGGCAAGCAACGCCTACGAGCCTAAGCGCTTCTCCTGCGGATCATGCCGACGCCTAATCCCCCGATCCGACCAGCTCGTCCGCCGGGTCGTTGACCGGCTGCGGCATACCGGTGAGGTCCATCACGAACAGCGGTATCCCCAGATCGTCCGCGCGGGTGCGGGCGTCCTCCGTGTATCCGGCGAGGGCGAAGTAGACGCTGGTCGCGGAAGATGTGAGTCCGTTGAGCCAGACGCACTCCACCGCCCGCAGCCCGGCCGGTGCGGTGGTCGGGTCCACCTGGGCGACCAGCCCCGGAGCCCGGAGGTCCACGGCCGCCGAGGGGATCGGGCGCGCGTCGGGCTGCCGTACGTCCTGGAAGCCGAGCCAGCGAAGGTACAGCGCGGCCGTGGCCACCGCGTCGCGGGCCGTACGGATGGTCACCGGCCGGAAGGCGGGCCGAGGCAGCGGAGCGGCCGGCGGCGGCAGCGGCGCATGAGCCGGCTGCCCGACGGCGGGGCGGTCGGCGGACCCGTCGCCGTGCGGGTCGGGCCCTGCGCCGCTCGGATCCGGCCGCGCGCCGGACCGGCGGCGGTCCGGGCCGCCCTGGCCCGCGCCCCGCACCGTACCCGCGCCCGTACCCGCGCCCGCGCCGTCCCTCCGTATCCCCCCGCCGGCCTGCCCCGGCCCGCGCTCGTCACGTGCGCCGGCGCCGTCGCCGTCGCCGGAGTCCACCCGCTCCAGCGGGTGCACCGGGATCCGCACCACCGTCCCGCACGAGCCGCATCCCAGCTCGGGCTGCGGCCACTCGCTCTCCCGCCCGCAGGCCGTGCACCGCACCGCCACCCAGCTGTCCGACCAGGTGCGATGGGTCAGCGGCACCGGGGGCGCCGCCAGGTCCAGCGGGGGATTCACCGGGCTTCCGCAGGCGCAGGGGAAGACCGGCGCGGTGTAGCCGTTGTCGCGCAGGCACGCCGGGCAGCGCACCGGTACCGCTTCCGCCATGAGACCTGGACCCCCTTTGTCGCTGTGCGTAGGTCCATGCTCCACCACCGGCGACCGCCGGGGGGAGGGTGCGCTCCATTTCCGGGGGATTCCCGCCGACGGATCAGTGATTTGTACAAGTCGCCGAGCGGGATGCGGCTTTTGGTGGCTTCCGGGGTCCCGTACCGCCTTGACGTCGAAGGAGCCGCCGCTTAGCTTGTTCCGTATAGCAGAACAAGACTTCCGGATTACGGAAAAGCCTGACCGCCAGACCCGCAGGAGAACTCGATGCCTCGTATGACAGCCGCCGCCGCTGCAGTGGAGATCCTCAAGCTCGAGGGTGTCGAACAAGCGTTCGGTGTCCCCGGTGCTGCGATCAACCCGTTCTACCGAGAGCTCAAGAACGTGGGCGGCATCGCGCACACCCTGGCTCGCCACGTCGAGGGCGCGTCGCACATGGCCGAGGGCTACACCCGCGCCAAGGCGGGCAACATCGGTGTCTGCATCGGTACGTCGGGCCCGGCCGGCACCGACATGATCACCGGCCTGTACTCGGCCATCGCGGACTCGATCCCGATCCTGTGCATCACCGGTCAGGCCCCGGTCTCGAAGCTCCACAAGGAGGACTTCCAGGCCGTCGACATCGCCTCGATCGCCAAGCCCGTCACCAAGAAGGCCACGACCGTCCTGGAGGCCGCGCAGGTCCCGGGCGTGTTCCAGGAGGCCTTCCACCTGATGCGCTCCGGCCGTCCGGGCCCGGTCCTGATCGACCTCCCGATCGACGTCCAGCTGACCGAGATCGAGTTCGACCCGGCCACCTACGCGCCGCTGCCGGTCTACAAGCCGCAGGCCACCCGCGCCCAGGCCGCCAAGGCCCTGCAGTTCCTGCTGGAGTCGGAGCGCCCGCTGATCGTCGCCGGTGGCGGCATCATCAACGCCGATGCCTCCGACCTGCTGGTCGAGTTCGCCGAGCTGGTGAACGTCCCCGTCATCTCCACCCTGATGGGCTGGGGCACCATCCCGGACGACCACGAGCTGGCCGCCGGCATGGTCGGTGTGCAGACCGCGCACCGCTACGGCAACGCCACGTTCCTCGAGTCGGACTTCGTCTTCGGCATCGGCAACCGCTGGGCCAACCGTCACACCGGTTACAACCTCGACGCGTACACCAAGGGCCGCAAGTTCGTCCACGTCGACATCGAGCCCACCCAGCTCGGCAAGATCTTCGCCCCGGACTTCGGCATCGCCTCCGACGCCAAGGCCGCGCTGGAGCTCTTCATCGAGATCGCCAAGGAGCTCAAGGCCGAGGGCAAGCTGCCGGACTTCTCCGCCTGGACCGCCTCCGCGCAGGACCGCAAGGCGACCCTGCAGCGCCGTACGCACTTCGACAACATCCCCCTGAAGCCGCAGCGCGTCTACGAGGAGATGAACAAGGCCTTCGGCCCGGAGACCCGCTACGTCACGACCATCGGTCTCTCCCAGATCGCCGCCGCGCAGTTCCTGCACGTCTACCGGCCGCGCAACTGGATCAACTGCGGCCAGGCCGGCCCGCTCGGCTGGACCATCCCGGCCGCCATCGGTGCCGCCACCGCGGAGCCGGAGACCCCGATCGTCGCGCTCTCGGGCGACTACGACTTCCAGTTCATGATCGAGGAGCTGGCGGTCGCCGCCCAGCACAAGGTCCCCTACGTCCACGTCCTCGTGAACAACGCCTACCTCGGTCTGATCCGTCAGGCGCAGGGCGGCCTGGGCATCAACTTCGAGGTCAACCTCGAGTTCGAGAACATCAACACCCCCGAGCTGGGCGTCTACGGCGTCGACCACGTCAAGGTCGCCGAGGGCCTGGGCGTCAAGGCCATCCGCGTCACCGACCCGGACAAGCTGGGCGAGGCCTTCGAGGAGGCCAAGAAGCTGGCCCAGGAGTTCCAGGTCCCGGTCGTCGTCGAGGCCATCCTGGAGCGCATCACCAACATCGCGATGAGCAAGACGGTCGACATGAGCGACGTCACCGAGTTCGAGGAGCTCGCGACCGAGCCGGGCCACGCCCCGACCGCGATCAAGGCCTTCAAGGTCTGATCGGCAACCCGGGCAGTACGCGGCGACCCCCGCCCCTCCGTCAGGAGGAGCGGGGGTCGTTCCGCGTCCGGGAGATGTGCGCGTGCCCGTACGGGGGGCGTGCCCTTGCGCGGGGGCGTGCCCTCAGGGGGGGCGTGCCCTCAGAGGGGGCGTGCCCTTAGAGGGGGACGGGGCCGAGCTCCGCGTCCACCGCGCCGGTCAGCAGCTCGCGGGCCCGTTCCAGGGACAGGGAGCCGCTCAGCCAGCGCTCGCTGAGGCCCTCCACCAGGGCGGTGAGCCGCTCGGCGGCGTCCAGCGGCGTGACGTGCAGATCGGCGAGTCCGGCCGCCTGCGCGTCCGAGATGGCGTCCGCGGTGTCCTGGGACCAGGAGCGGGTGGACGCGGCCAGGGTCTCGCGCAGGTCGGCGTCGAAGATGGCGCTGGCCCGCAGCTCGCCCCAGGCGGTGCTGTTCTCGCGGACCCGGGGAGTGTCCTGGAGCTCGCTCAGCAGCAGCTGCAGGAGAACGGCGCGGGCGTCCTCGGTGTCCTTGAGGGCCTCGTCGGTGTAGCCGGTGGCGCGGTCGCTGATGAAGGCGAGGGTGCGCTGGACCAGGCCGGCGCGGTCCTTGAAATGGTAGTAGATCAGCGCGGTGGAGACCCCCGCCTCGGCGGCCAGTTCCTCGACGCGCAGTCCTCTGACGCCGTTGCGCGCGATGACGCGTACGGCCGCTTCCAAGATCAACGCCTGGCGATCGGCCACTCTTGCTCGCACCTTCCGGTCGGGAAACCCTTGACTGACCTTTCAGTCAGGCCCCACGATAGCTTCAACCCGACACCCTGACTCGATTTTCAGTCCCTTCCATCCTGACTAAAGATTCAGTCAATGCGCCGTCGTTGAACAGCTCAGTCCCGTACCGAAGGAGCACCCCCGATGAGTCCGCTGACTCCGTGCAATCCGCGCGTGCCCGCCGAGTGGGCCGCGCACGAGGCCTGCCTGATGGTCTGGCCGACCCGCGCCGCCCTGTGGGGGCCGGCCTTCGAGGCGGCCAAGCGCGAGTACGCGGCCGTGGCCCGCGCCATCGCCGACTTCGAGCCCGTGATCGTGATCGCCGCGCCCGGCCTGGCCGACGAGGCCCGCGCCGCATGCGGCGGAGCCACCGCGAGCGACACCGGCGGCGGCCACCCCATCGAGGTCGTCGAACTGCCGGCCGACGACTCCTGGCTGCGCGACTCCGGCCCGATCTTCGCCTACGACGAACGCGGCGACCGGGTCGGCGTCGACTTCCGCTTCAACGCATGGGGAGAGAAGCACCACCCCCGGACCGCCGACGACAAGTTCGCCTCCGCACTCCCCGGCCGCAAGGTGGTCGGCGTACCGACCCCGGTCCTCGCGTACGGCGGCGGCGGTGTCCACTGCATCACCCAGCAACTCCCCACGGAGCGAGAGGACCTGACGGCATGAGCTACGCACTCCTCACCTCCTACGGCTCCCCGCTCGGCTCCCCGGCCCGCACCGAGCCCGCCGAGCGCGTCCCCCTGCGCGTCGGCCTCGTCCAGATGCGCTGGTACGCCGACGAGGACGAGCACGACGACCGGCTCCGCGAGGGCGTGGCCCTGGCGGCCGCCGAGGGGGCCACCGTGGTCTGCCTCCCCGAGCTCACCCGCAGCCCGTACTTCTGCACCACCGACGAGCCGATGGCGCACGGAGCCGCCCGCCACCTCGAAGACGTGGAGGACGGCCCGACCGTCCGCCTGGCGGCCGAGCTCGCCACCGGCCTCGGCATCACCGTGCACGCCTCGCTCTACGAACGCGCCGACGACGGCGGCCTCGGATACAACACCGCCGTCTGCGTGGCCGCCGACGGCAAGCTGATCGCCCGGACCCGCAAGAACCACATCCCCGCCTTCCCCGGCTACCGCGAGGACCTCTGCTTCCGCCCCGGCGACAGCGGCTTCCCGGTCGTCTCCCACCAGGGCGCCCGCTTCGGCTTCCCCACCTGCTGGGACGAGTGGTTCCCCGAACTGGCCCGCGCCTACGCGCTGAACGGCGCCGAGATCCTCGTCCACCCCACCGCCATCGGCTCCGAGGCCGGCCTGCCGGACTTCGACACCCGGCCGATGTGGGAACACGCCGTCAGTGCCAACGGCCTCGCCAACGCGCTCTTCATGATCGTGCCCAACCGCACCGGCACCGAGGGCCGCTCCACCTTCTACGGTTCTTCTTTCATCTCCGACCCCTACGGCCGGGTCATCCTGCGCGCACCCCGCGACCGGCCCGCCGTCCTCGTCGCCGACCTCGACCTCGACCAGCGCCGCGACTGGCTGGAGTTCGGCCTGCTGCAGACCCGCCGCCCCGAGCTCTACGGCCGGCTCACGGAGCCCCTCACCCGCTAGAAGCCCCCGCCGAGGAGCGTGCACACCGATCCCCTCCCGCCGCGGCCCGCCCCCTGCTGCCGGGGGGTGCGGGCAGCGACGGCTCGGCGTAACGGACCGGAGCCGGTCTCGTTGGATCATTCATGATCAAAAAGATGCTCGAATCGGTCTTCGGTGGCGCTGTGGGCGCCTCGTGAGTGACATGCGTGGGTCGCGTAGCCGGCGGTGTACCGCCTCGGTGGCACTGCTGCTTTCCGTCCTGGCAGCCCACGGCACGGCTGAGCCCGCGGTCGCGGGCCAGGGCAGCGGCCCCACGGCGGGCAGCGCCACGCGGGACGGCGAACCCGCCTCGGTCTCCACCGCCACCCTCACGGTGAGGGACGGCACGCGCATCGCCGCCGACGTGTACGTTCCCGCGGCAGCCGGCCCGCATCCGCTGATCGTGATGCCCGGCGCCTGGTGGGCCATGCCGCAGGACGTCCTGCTCGACGACAAGAAGCAGCTGGCCGAGGCCGGCTACGTCGTCGTCTCCTACGACCCCCGCGGGCTGCGCCGATCGGGCGGGGCGATCGACATGGCAGGCCCCCTGGACGCGGCGGACGTCTCCGACGTCATCACGTGGGCACTGGCCCACACTCCGGCGGACGAGCGGAGGGTGGGGCTGTACTCCTCCTCCTACGGTGCGGCGGTGAGCCTGAACGCGGCCGCGCGCGATGCCCGGATCACGGCGGTCGCTGCCCTGTGCCCGTGGACCGACCTGTTCGACTCGTTCGTGCGCAATGGCACCTACGCCGGGACGATCGCCACGTTCCAGGCGGCGATCGGAGCGCTCAACGGCCGGATGAGTCCTCGCACGCGTCAGGCATTCACGAACCTCAAGAGCGGCACGGACACGGCCGGTGTGCGCGCCTGGGCGCTCGAACGTTCGCCGCGCGCCCTGGTCCACGCGCTCAACGCACGCCGGACTCCGGTGTTCATGGCGGGGGAGTGGAGTGACCCGCTGGTCCCGGCCGGGCAGACCGGCAGGCTGCTGGACCAGCTCAGCGGTCCGAAGCAGTTGTGGATGAGCCCGGGCGGACACGGCGACTCCAGTTCACGGGAAGCCCCCTTGCTGCAGCCGCGGAACCCGGTCCGCGACCATGCGAAACGTTGGCTCGACCGCTTCCTCCTCGGCCGTGGCAACGGCGCGGACCGTCTTGCGCCGCTCATGGTCCGACCGCGCAACGCCGACCGGCTGGAGACCTATCCGAGCTGGTCCGCGCTGGAGCGCTCACCCCTCGCCGTGCCCGTGCGGACGAGTGCGGGCGGTCGCTCACCACGCCTGTTCGCGGGCGTGGACTCTCCCGCCGATTCGGGCCTGTTCCCCGTCGCGGGACTCGCCGACTCGCTCGGATTGCCACCCGTCACCGCGGCCCCGCTGCTGCTTCCGCCGCTCGCGGCCGTCTGGAGCAGCGCTCCGCTGAGCTCCCCGTGGGCGCTGCGCGGATCACCCCGGGTGCGTACCCGCGTGACCTCCACCGCCGACCGGGGCACCTTCGCGGCCCACCTGTACGACGTCGACGCGCTGGGTGTGGCCCGGCTGATCAGCCACGCCCCGTACACGTTCACGGGCGTGGCGCCCGGCACACCGGTCGAGGTCGACCTGCTGTTGCCCGCCGTGGCGTGGGACGTGGCGCCGGGACATCGGCTGGCGTTCGTCGTGGACGGCGGAGACCACCGTTACACCAGCGTCAGCCCCCTCGGGTCCTCCATGGCCTTCTCCGCGGACGACACGCACCTCATCGTTCCTGCCCGCACCGGATGACGGCGGCATCGGCCGCTGGAGTGTTCGCCCTCACGCGGAGGTGAACGGGGGCGGGAAGCGGTGTCGGCGGGTGCGGGACCGGCGTTGGGGAGGCGGCAGGTTCGTTTCGGGGCGGCAGGTGCCGCACAGCTGAGTCTGGAGTGATGGTCATGAGGGATGTTCTGGCCGGCGGCGGGGGACGTGCGCGTCACGTGGCCGTGTTCAACGTGCCGATGCACGGCCACGTGATCCCCACCCTCGCCGTCGTACGGGAACTGGTGGGCCGCGGTCACCGGGTGAGCTACGCGGTCACCGCCGAGTTCGCGGACGACGTACGGGCGGCGGGCGCGCTGCCCGTGCTCTATGACGCACCCGATACGGGTGAGGCGCCCGAGGACATGGCGGAAGGTGTGACCGGGGCGGTCGTGGTGAACGTCGCTGCGCTGCCACAGCTGGAGGAGGCGTTCGGGCAGGACGTGCCGGACGTGGTGCTGTCCGACGTATACGCCTGGGCGGGGCCGTTGCTCGCGGCTCGCTGGGGAGTGCCGGCCGTCCAGCTGGCTCCCACGCACATCCCCTACGACGGTCTGGTGCAGGAGTTCTTCGGGCTCGACGACATCGCGCAGATCCCCGGCTTCCCCGAACTCGCAGGCGCACTGGAGCAGTTCGGTGTGCCGGGCGGGGTCCACGCACTGACTCTGGCGCCCCCGCGAACGATCGCGTTCTTCCCCCGCTCCTTCCAGCGGCTGCCGCAGACGGTGCGGGCGGGAGAGGCGCACTGGGTGGGCCCTGCCATCTCCGACCGGTCCTTCCAGGGGCACTGGCAGCGGCCGGACAACGGCAAGCCGGTCCTGTACGTGTCGTTGGGCTCGCAGTTCAACACGCGGCCGGAGTTCTACCGGTCCTGCCTGGACGCGTTCGAGGGCCTGGGATGGCACGTCGTGATGAGTGTGGGAGCCAAGGTCGCGGCGGCCGGGCTCGGCTCCGTGGGAGACGGGTTCGAGGTGCACGCGAGCGTGCCCCAGCTCGATGTCCTGGCCTCCGCCTCGGTGTTCGTCACCCACGGCGGGATGGGCAGTCTCATGGAGGCGCTCTCGCTGGGCGTGCCCGTCGTCGTGGTGCCGCAGATGGCGGAGCAGCGGGTCAACGCCGCTCAGGTCGAGGCGCTGGGCGTGGGCCGCCATCTGCCACGGGAGCGGGCCACGGCGCAGACCCTGCGTGAGGCGGTGCGGGCGGTCGCGGGCGACGAACGGATCGCCGGCGCCGTGGCAGGGCTGCGGCGGGAGATCGGCGAGGCCGGGGGCGCCGCGGCCGCGGCTGATGTGATCGAGAAGGTCCTGGCGGACATCCCGATGGTGACGGCCTGACCCCAGCGCCCGGCCCCGGCGGGCTTCGTCTTCGGACTGAGGTCCGGCCCGGGTCGGCCTGGCGGCCGTCAGGGGCAGTTCGGGGCATCGGAGCCCGGCGCGCTGCACGTTCGCCACGGTGAGGTGGGCAAGGACGGGACCGCCGCGGGCACCGCCCCTCATGCGCCACGCGCCGGCCGGTCGGCGAGGCCGCGTCGGCGGGGCACTCGGTCGGCGCAGCACCCGCCGAGTGCCCCGCCGCAGGGGGCCGGCCGTAGAGGGGGACGGGGCGGAGGCGGGTGTGCGCTCCGCCGCCGCCGGCCGACCCCGGGCGCGCCGGTCAGAGCATTGCCGACCGCGCTGTCGCGGCCACCTCTGAGGCGACGGGGCCGGCGGGCTTTCCGGCGGGGACGCGGATGCGAGCCGGGCCGGTCGCGGCCGCCGCGAGGAGTCCGAGCCCGGCGGTGGCCGCCCCGGCCCACAAGACCGCTGCCAGTCCGTGCGTGAACACGACCGGACCCGCCGTGGAGCCGGCATGCGTGAAGAGGACCGTGGACGCGCCGACCCCCACCAGCGCGCCGACCTCCCGGACGCAGCTGTTGACCCCCGACGCGGCGGACGCGCACCGGTCCGAGGCGTTCGCCAACAGGGCTTCGGGCGCTGCGGCGAAGAAGAGGGCCATCCCCGTCCCGCCGGCCAGCAGACCCGGCAGCTGCACCGCATAGGGGGACTGCGGGGCGAGAAGAAGCGCGAACCACCCCGAACTCGCCGCGGTCAGCAGGAAGCCGGCCACGAGGACGGGCCGCGCGCCGGTACGGCCCATCATCAGCCCGGCCAAGGGGGCCACCACCAGCGGCATGGCCGTCCAGGGCAGGATCCGCAGGCCCGCGTCCCACGGGCTGTGGCCCTGGACGGCCTGGGGGAACTGGGCCAGCCAGAACACCGTCCCGAATACACCGGCGTGCATCAGGAACCCGCAGGCGTGCACCGCGAGGAGACCGCGGGAGAGGCCGGACCCGGCCTGCGGCCCCGTAGAGGCCGGGGCCGGGGAGCTCGGCGGCTCGCGCAGGAACATCCGCGCCGCCGCTGCGAGGAGGCAGCCGAGCGGCACATTGATCCAGAAGACGTACTGCCAGCCGCCCCACTGGACGACGGCGCCGCCCGCCAGCGGACCGACGGCCACGGCCAGTCCGCCAAGGGCTCCCCAGACGCCCAGCAGCGCAGGCCGCCGGTGGGCCGGCACGGCGGCGGCCACGAGCGTGAGGCTCAGCGGCGTGATCGCCGCGGCACCCGTTCCCTGCACCAGGCGAGCCGTCGTCAGCCAACCCGTGGTGGCCGAGCACGCCGCCGCCGCGGAACCGGCGGTGAAGACGACCAGAGCGGTGGTGAACAGCCGCCGCTGCCCGACCCGTGCGGCGAGCCTGGTCACCAGCGGCGGCAGGACGGCGACCGGGACGAGGTAGGCGTTGACGAACCAGCCGGCCGCCGCCGCATCGGCGTCCCGGCCGAGGTCGGAGCGGATCGCGGTGAGCGCGGTGAGCAGCACCAGGTGGTCCAGCCCGCACAGGAACACCGCCAGCCCCGTCACCGCACAAGCCGGCCAGACCGTGTACCGACCCGCGGTCATACCGGTGTCCGCCCGGCCCCGGCCGGCACGGCCGCATCGAGCGGTTCGCCCCTCCGGGCCCCCGGGGCCGGTGCGCCGGCGCGGCTTTCGGCGGCCGACCGCCGCAACCAGGCCTCGCCCGCCCCGGCCACCGCGGAGTCGGCCAGCCGGAGGTAGACGCGGTAGCCCTCGGCCGACGGATGAAAGCCGTCGGGGCAGTAGAGCTGTGCCGGACGGCGCCGGAAGGCGTCGGTCTCCAGCGCGACGACCCGTCCGCCGGCAGCCAGCACGGCAGCCGACTGGAGTCGGGCCAGCCCACGAGAGCGAACGGAGGCCACCACCGCTGCGGCGCGGCGCAGGGAGGGAGCCGCACCGATGTCCGCGCACGCCCCCACGACCACTTCCCACCCGGCGCCGCGCAACTCGCGAACGCATCGGCCCAGACGAACAGCGGACCGGCTCACAGGGGCCGGCAGCATCACGTCGTTCCCGCCGATGAGGATGAACGCCACGCCCGGTGTGGTCCGGCCGGTCACCGACCCGACCTGCCGGCCCAGCCCCGCCGTCGTCGCCCCCGCCCGGGCCAGCACCTCCAGCTCCACCGCGCACTCCAGCCTCGAGGCCAGCATCCCGGCCAGCTGCGCACCGATGGTGGCCTGGCGCTCCAACACGCCCACGGTCATCGCGGACGAGTCCCCCAGCAGTACGAACGGCATGGCCGACCCGCTGCCGCGACCGTAACGGCCACTGGGCGACACCACCCCACGCCCGTCCCACAGGGGTTCACGCAGCAACACGGCCGCATACCGCTTCACCAAAGACTTCAGCAGACGGCGGCGCACTCTCTTCCGCGCCTCCGCCGACACATCGCAACGCATCACAAGCCCCATCTCGCCGACGGCAGTCGGCCCCAGATCGTTCGAAGCCCACCGCCCCGGGCAGGCGAATCGCTCGGCAAGGCGCGTAGGCAGCGGACTTCCGTTAAACGATCAAGGATCGAGGGAGACATGAATAGTGACGAAATACCCCATTTGGGATGGTCCGTGAATCCGCGGTGGCGAAGAGCGGGCGGGAACGGCAAAGCGCCGGGCCACGGGACCGTCCGTGACTCGGCGCTCTGGTTTGTTGCCGCCCGACGGTGCGAGGCTGGCGCGACAGGACGTTCGCACCGCCGGGCGGAGTGTGTGGGGAGGCGGGTTCCTCCGCGTGCAGGGGGCTCTGTGCGCAGCCCCTGTACGGAGAGGATTGGCTGGGACCGTGGCGGTCGGCGACGAGAACTCCGGCTTCGTCCCCCTCAGGTCAAGAGACGGGCCTCGGAACCCATTACCACCGCACTGGCTCGCACGCCCGCCACGGTCCTCGTCCTGCCCTCGCCGCGTACCACCCCTCATCCGGGTCCACGGGTCGGGCTCAGCACCCGGGGCCTGACCTCCCGTCAGGCCCCCGGTACAGCTGTGCGGCTCAGGCGTCGCGCAGGGCGCGCACGGCCTCCTCGACGCGACGGCCGTAGTCGGCGTCGGCGGCGTGGAAGTGAGCCAGGTTCTTCTCGATGACGTCCTCGAGGGTGACCTGAGACAGGCCGTCGGCGATGTTCGCCACCAGACGCTGCTTTTCGGCCTCCGACATCAGGCGGTAGAGCTCACCGGCCTGGAAGAAGTCGTCGTCCTTGGTGTGGGCCGGGGCCTCGTGGGTGCCCGTGTAGCCGGAGACGGCCTTGGGGGCGCCCAGCGCCAGACCGGTCTCGGCCGGACCCTGGTACGAGTTGGGCTCGTAGTTCTTGTCGTGGCGCGAACCGTTGCGCAGCGCCATGACACCGTCGCGGCCGTAGTTGTCGGCCTTCGTCGCCTTCGGGGCGTTGACCGGCAGCACGGTGTGGTTCACGCCGAGGCGGTAGCGCTGGGCGTCGGCGTACGCGAAGAGACGGCCCTGGAGCATCTTGTCCGGCGAGGCGGTGATGCCCGGGACGAAGTTGTTCGGGGAGAAGGCGGACTGCTCGACCTCGGCGAAGACGTTGTCCGGGTTGCGGTCGAGGACCAGGCGGCCCACGCGCTGCAGCGGGTAGTCGCTGTGCGGCCACACCTTGGTGAGGTCGAACGGGTTGAAGCGGTAGTCCGCGGCCTCGGCGGCGGGCATGATCTGGACGTAGAGGGTCCAGCTCGGGTTCACACCGCGCTCGATCGCCTGGAGCAGGTCGGTCTGGTGCGAGTTCGCGTCCTTGCCGACGAGCTCGGCGGCCTGCTCGCCCGACAGGCAGCGGATGCCCTGGTTCGTCTTGAAGTGGTACTTGACGAAGAAGGCCTCGCCCTGCTCGTTCGTCCACTGGTACGTGTGGGAGCCGTAGCCGTTCATGTGGCGGTACGACGCCGGGATGCCGCGGTCACCCATGAGCCAGGTGATCTGGTGCGTCGCCTCGGGGGCGTGCGCCCAGAAGTCCCAGACGTTGTCCGGCTCCTGCTTGCCCGTGAAGGGGTCGCGCTTCTGGGAGTGGATGAAGTCGGGGAACTTGATCGGGTCCTTGATGAAGAACACCGGGGTGTTGTTGCCGACGAGGTCGTAGTTGCCCTCTTCGGTGTAGAACTTCAGCGCGAAGCCGCGCGGGTCGCGGACCGCGTCCGCACCGCCCAGCGAGTCGGCGACGGTGGAGAACCGCAGGAAGGTCTCGGTCTTCTTGCCGACCGTGTTCAGGAACGCGGCGCTGGAGTACGCGGTGACGTCGTCGGTCACCTCGAAGTAGCCGTACGCGGCCGAGCCGCGGGCGTGCACCACGCGCTCCGGTATGCGCTCGCGGTTGAAGCGGGCAAGCTTCTCGAGGAGCTGCTGGTCCTGGACCAGGAGCGGGCCACCGACGCCGGCGGTGGCGGAGTTCTGATTGTCGGCGACCGGGGCGCCGGACTCGGTCGTCAGCGTGCGCTTCGACATGGTGACCTTCCGTACGGGTAACTGCTGACGGAAAGCGTCTTCCGTCATGCGGAACAGCCTAATTTCGGCGAGAACTAAACGTCAACAGTTTGTTGAACGAAGTTTGAGGAGAGGTGATCCGGACGGCGCCGGCACTTGGGCGCGACAGGACAGGTGTCAGCACCGGCGCCATCCGGAGACTCGGGCCCCCGTCAGGGGGAGGTGCGGCCCGGGATGCGGGCCGCGGGCTCAGATCTGAGCGCCGGAGAGGCGCTCGACCGCACGGAGCAGGGCGGAGTGGTCCAGGCCGCCGTCGCCCTGGGCGCGCAGCGAGGCGACCAGCTGGGCGACGACCGCGCCGACCGGGAGCGCCGCACCGACGTTGCGGGCGGCGTCGGTGACGATGCCCATGTCCTTGTGGTGCAGGTCGATCCGGAAACCGGGCTTGAAGTCGCGGTTCAGGAAGTTGTCCTTCTTGCGGGTCAGGACCGTGGAGCCGGCCAGACCGCCGCCCAGGACGTCCAGGGCGGCCTGGAGGTTCACGCCGGACTTCTCGAGGAAGACGACGGCCTCGGCGCACGCCTGGATGTTCACCGCGACGATGAGCTGGTTGGCGGCCTTCACCGTCTGGCCGGAGCCGTGCGGACCGCACAGGACGATGACCTTGCCGAGGGCCTCGAGGATCGGCAGGGCGGCGTCGAAGTCGGCCTGCTCGCCACCCACCATGATCGACAGGACGGCCTCGATGGCGCCGGCCTCGCCGCCGGACACCGGGGCGTCGATGACGCGGATGCCCTTGGCGGCGGCGTTCTTCGCGAGGTCGACCGAGGTCTGCGGGGTGATCGACGACATGTCGATGATCAGCGCGCCGGACTTCGCGTTCTCGAGGATGCCGTTCTCACCGTAGGAGATGGCCTCGACCTGCGGGGAGGCGGGCACCATCGTGATGATGACGTCGGCGCCCTTGACGGCCTCGGCGATCGAGCCGGCCGCGGAGCCGCCGGCGGCGGCCAGGCGGTCCAGCTTGTCCTGCTCCAGGGTGAAGCCGGTGACCGAGTAGCCGGCCTTCAGGAGGTTCTCGGCCATGGGGGAGCCCATGATGCCGAGCCCGATCCATGCGATCTTGGGGAGGTTGCTCATGATGAGGGTCCTTCTCTTAATGCTGTGTACGAAAAGTTCGTGACGTGCCTGGCTGATCGCCTGGACTTGGTCCGCCTACTTCGCGGCGCGGGCCCCGGCCGGCAGCCATGCGAAGGACGCGGCAGCGTCGGCGGCCTTGTACTCCAGGCCTACGTAGCCCTCGTATCCGGCCTTCTTCAGCTGGTCGAGCAGCTCCTCGAGGGGCAGCTCGCCGGTGCCGGGGGCACCTCGTCCGGGCTTGTCCGCGATCTGGACGTGCCCGGTCTTGGCGGCGTACTTTTCGATGACCTCGGAGAGGTCCTCATCGTTCATCGCCAGGTGGTACAGGTCGAGCAGGAACTTGGCGTTGCCGAGGCCGGTGGCCTCGTTCACCTTGTCCACTACCTCGATGCCGGCCGGGGCGCTCACCAGGGGGTAGAGCGGCGACTCGGGCTTGTTGAGGGTCTCGATCAGGAGGATCGCGCCGACGCGGTCCGCGGCCTGAGCCGCCACGACCAGGTTCTTCAGCGCGAGCTCGTCCTGAACGGCCGGCTCCACGCCTTCGACGCGGTTGCCGTACAGGGCGTTGAGCGCCTTGCAGCCGACCGAGGCCGCGAAGTCGGCGGCCACGTTGATGTTGGCGTTGAAGCGCTCCGACTCCGCACCGGGAACCGAGACCGCACCGCGGTCCGGGCCCGGCAGCCGGCCGGCGTAGAAGTTCAGTCCCACCAGCTGGGTGCCGGCGTCCTCAAGAGCCTTCTTGAGGGCGTCGAGCTCCGTCTGTGCGGGGGTGGGGGTCTCGATCCAGGGCCACCACAGCTCGACCGCCGTGAAGCCCGCCGCGGCGGCAGCCGCGGGACGCTCCAGAAGCGGGAGTTCCGTGAAGAGGATCGAAAGGTTTACATCGAAGCGCTGGTCCGTGTATCCCATGAGGGGTGTGCGCTCCTTCCGTATTGCGGAAGTTAGTTTCTGCTTGATGGAAGACTGCATCGGGCTTGTCCCGGATGTCAAGTACGGACTGCCGGAAAATCGTGACCGCGGGGTAGCTTGACCGCGTGCGATTGAGAGTGGAGTTCACGACCGAGCCCTTCGACCTCGAAGAGGCTCCTGCCCATGCCGTGGCCGCGCGTGAGGTCATCCAGAAGGCCCAGCTGGACGCGGTGGACGTCGGTCCGTTCGGCAACACCGCCGAGGGCGAGGCCGACCGGGTACTGGCGGCGGTGGGCGCGCTGCTGCGCGATTCCCTGGAGGCCGGAGCCACGCGCGTCTCGCTCCAGGTCAACGTGATCGGGGAGGACACCCCATGACCGAGCCCCGCGACCACCCCTTCGTCGCCGCGGTCAAGCCGCTGGTGGACGCCATGGGCGGCGAGCTGATGGATCCGGCCCTGGCGCAGCCCGACGATGTCGTGCTCAGCTGGGAGGGTCAGGACCTGCTGGCCGTGCGCCTGCCGCAGCTCTCGGATTCGCTCGACCACATCCTGGCGGCCCTGGAGCGCCGGCACGGCGTACCGCTGTCGCAGCTCGACCGGAAGTCCAAGCAGGACGTGGTGCGGATACTGGAGGCGCGGGGCGCCTTCTCCGTGCGGCACGGCGTGGAGACGGTCGCGGGCGCCCTGGGCGTAAGCCGTTTCACCGTCTACAACTACTTGAACCGGGACTCCGGCCCCAAAGGCACCGCCAAGCGCACCCAAGAGTGAAATACTGCTGACCCGCAGTGACGAGCCGCCGCCCAATTCACCCGGGCGGCGGCTTTTGTGTACGGGAAGTTTCAACAAAGTGTTGACGCCGTGTTGTGGAGAGCGTTAGCTATGCGCAGCCCGTCAAAGCAACAACAGGCCACGGAGGCCTACCGTGACTTCGAGTCCGACCCCGGGTCTCACCCGGTTCAACGCCTTGGACGACAGCGCGGCCACGGCCGAGCTGCACGAGGTGTGCGCCAGTTCGGCATGGGGGAGCAAGCTGCTCGCCCAGCGCCCCTTCGCCACCGCAGAGTCCCTGTTCGCCGCGAACGAAGCCGCCATGGCGGAGCTCACCGCGGAGGACCTGGGCGAAGCGATGGGAGGCCACGCGCCGATCGGCCGGCCGAAGCCGGGAGACCCGACCTCCGCCCGCGAGCAGCGCGGCATGGCCGGTGCCTCGGAGGAGCTCAAGAACGAGCTCCTCGAACTGAACCTGGCGTACCAGGAGAAGTTCGGCCACGTCTTCCTCATCTGCGCCACCGGTGCGACCGGTGCGTTCATGCGGGACGCGGTCAAGGTCCGGATCGACAACTCGCCGGAGCGGGAGCGGGAAATCGCCCGCGGCGAGCTCGTCAAGATCAACAAGATCCGCCTGACCCGCCTCGTCGAACCCGTTGAAGGAGAGTGAGCCCGATCATGAGCACCGAGACCACCGCGTCGGTGTCCACGCACATCCTGGACACCAGCATCGGCAAGCCCGCCGAGGGCGTCGCCATCTCCCTGTCGGCCCGTACGGGTCTGGACGGCGAGTGGGCGGCCCTGGGCGGCTCCGCCACCGACGCGGACGGGCGCTGCAAGGACCTGCCGGCGCTGCCGGAGGGCACCACGCACGTACGTCTCGACTTCGAGACCGAGACGTACTTCCTTAATAAGAAGAAGCAAGCCGAGGCGCAGCAGGACGCCCCCCGCGTAAGGGACAGCGGTGCGTTTTTCCCGGAAGTGACGATCACGTTCGCGGTCACTCCCGGCGAGCATTACCACGTACCGCTGCTGCTCAACCCGTTCGGCTACTCCGTTTACCGAGGGAGCTAGCATGGCCACGATTCTGGGCCAGAACCAGTACGGCAAAGCAGAGAACCGCGTCGTCAAGATCACGCGGGACGGCGACACGCACCACATCAAGGACCTGAACGTCTCGGTCGCCCTCTCCGGCGACATGGACGACGTCCACTACTCCGGCTCGAACGCCAACGTCCTGCCGACGGACACCACCAAGAACACGGTGTACGCGTTCGCCAAGGAGTACGGCATCGAGTCCGCCGAGCAGTTCGGCATCCACCTGGCGCGCTGGTTCGTCAACAGCCAGGAGCCGATCCAGAAGGCGCGCATCCGGATCGAGGAGTACTCCTGGTCCCGGATCGCCACCTCGGACGCCAACTCCAAGTTCATCGGCTCCGACGAGGTGAACCACTCGTTCGTCCGCAACGGCGGCGAGACCCGGGTCACCCAGATCACGTACGACGGCAAGAACTGGGAGGTCATCTCCGGCCTCAAGGACCTGGTCGTCATGAACTCCACGAACTCCGAGTTCTGGGGCTACGTGAAGGACAAGTACACGACCCTGAAGGAAGCGTACGACCGCATCCTCGCCACCCAGGTGTCGGCCCGTTGGCGCTTCAGCTGGTCGGACGACGACCAGCGGATGCCCAACTGGGAGAAGTCCTACGCCGAGACCCGGAAGCACATGCTCCAGGCCTTCGCGGAGACCTACTCCCTGTCGCTGCAGCAGACCCTGTACCAGATGGGTTCGCGCATCATCAACCACCGTTCGGAGATCGACGAGGTCCGCTTCTCGCTCCCGAACAAGCACCACTTCCTCGTGGACCTTGAGCCCTTCGGCCTCAAGAACGACAACGAGGTCTACTTCGCCGCGGACCGCCCGTACGGTCTGATCGAGGCCACTGTTCTCCGGGACGGCGTCGACGCCCGTATCCCCGTGGACATGACCAACCTCTGATGCGGCACGCGCGTCCCGGGGCTCCGCAGTGGCCCCGGGACCGCGCGACACCCTTCAGCTTCGTGAATCGGCACCCGGACGCATCACTCGGGGCGGCAGTACTGTCAGCTGTCAAGGCCCCCGGCTCCGGCACTCAAATCTCCTGGGCCTTGCCGTGCCCATACCGCCACTGAAAGCACGAGGAAGTCCCATGGCAGCATCGGCAGCCCCTGACAGCGCGGTCGAGCGCATCGTCATCGAGAACTGTGCGATCGCGACCGTCGACGCGAACGACACCGAGTACGCCTCGGGTCACGTCGTCGTCGCCGGCAACAAGATCGAGTCGATCGGTGCGGGCAAAGCCCCCGAGAACCTCGAGAACGTCGTACGTCGCATCGACGGCACCGGGCACCTCGTGACCCCCGGTCTGGTCAACACGCACCACCACTTCTACCAGTGGATCACGCGTGGCCTGGCCACCGACCACAACCTCTTCAACTGGCTGGTCGCGCTGTACCCGACGTGGGCGCGCATCGACGAGCAGATGACGTACGCGGCCGCGCAGGGCTCCCTCGCCGCGATGGCCAAGGGTGGCGTCACCACCGCGATGGACCACCACTACGTCTACCCCAAGGGCTCCGGCGACCTCTCCGGCTCGATCATCCGCGCCGCTTCCGAGATGGGCGTACGGTTCACCCTCGCCCGCGGCTCGATGGACCGCAGCGAGAAGGACGGCGGCCTGCCGCCGGACCACGCCGTCGAGACCCTCGAGGGTGCGCTCGCCGACACCGAGGCGACCGTGAAGAAGTACCACGACGCCTCCTTCGACGCGATGACCCAGGTCGCCGTCGCCCCGTGCTCCCCCTTCTCGGTCTCCACCGAGCTGCTGAAGCAGGGCGCCGAGCTGGCCCGGCGCCTGGGCGTGCGCATGCACACGCACGGCTCCGAGACCGTCGAGGAAGAGCAGTTCTGCAAGGAACTGTTCGGCATGGGCCCGACCGACTACTTCGAGTCGACCGGCTGGCTCGGCGAGGACGTGTGGATGGCGCACAGCGTCCACATGAACGACTCCGACATCGCCGCGTTCGCCCGTACCAAGACCGGTGTCGCGCACTGCCCGTCCTCCAACGCCCGTCTGGCTGCCGGCATCGCCCGCGTCCCGGACATGCTCGCCGCCGGCGTCCCGGTCGGCCTCGGCGTGGACGGCACCGCCTCCAACGAGTCCGGTGAGCTGCACACCGAGCTGCGCAACGCGCTCCTCATCAACCGCCTGAACCCGGTCCACCGCGAGCGCGCCCTGAACGCGCGCCAGGCCCTGCGCCTCGGTACCTACGGCGGCGCCCAGGTCCTCGGCCGCGCCGACAACATCGGCTCGCTGGAGGTCGGCAAGTGCGCCGACCTGGTGCTGTGGAACCTGAGCACCTTCCTGCACTCCTCGATCGCCGACCCGGTCACCGCGCTGGTCTTCGGTGCGGCCGCCCCGGTGACCGCGTCGTTCGTCAACGGCAAGCAGATCGTCGAGAACAACCGCCTGCTCTTCGCGGACGAGGACGCCATCGCGGTGTCCACCCGGGAAGAGGCCCAGCGCCTGGCGCGGATCTCCGCGCAGGCCTGATCTCCCCCCGGCTACCGCTGGGAGGGGCCCCAAGAAGTCCGGCCGGGGGGGACGGCCTCCGGCCGGCGGCCGCGGACCCGAGCGGGGTCCGCGGCAGCCGTTCCCGGGTAGCGCCCGAGGAAAACCGAAGGCGCCTCCCGGGGGCGGTGACTCGTGCCACTTGTGCTGCCGCGCGCGCATCGCGCCACGGCCACGGCACCTCCAGCCCCGGGGCTGGAACCACAGCGCGGAACCGGTTTTTGGGCGAATCGTTTCTGCATCCCTTGGGACACGTAGTCGCACCACCCACAACTCCATACAGGCTCGACTCGCACTCCTTTCGCACCACCTCCAAGACACCCACGTCCCTGCCGACGTGTTACCCGACCGGAGGAAGCCGTGGCGGCAATGCCCAGGTTTCGCAAAGACGCAGTCGCAGTACCGCAGGTCTCCGGGGAGAAACACCCGGTCGACGAGACCCTGCCTCCGCTGAAAATGTTCACGAGCGGTCTCCAGCACGTGGCCGCCATGTACGCGGGTGTCGTCGCCCCGCCCATGATCGTCGGCCCTGCCGTGGGGCTCTCCGCCACCGAGACCGCCGTCCTGATGGGCGCCTCGCTCTTCACCGCCGGCCTCGCCACCCTCCTCCAGACCCTCGGGTTCTGGAAGATCGGCGCCAAACTCCCCTTCGTCAACGGCGTTTCCTTCGCCGGTGTGACCCCGATGATCGCGATCGGCAAGGGGGAGGGGGACAACGCCGTCCCCGTCATCTTCGGCGCGATCATCGTCGCCGGAGTCCTCGGCTTCTTCGCCGCCCCCTACTTCGGCAGACTCGTCCGCTTCTTCCCGCCGGTCGTGACGGGTACGGTCATCACCCTCATCGGCGTCTCGCTCCTGCCCGTGGCCTTCAACTGGTCGCAGGGCGGGAACAGCACCGCCGCCGACTACGGCTCGATGAAGAACATCGGCATGGCCGCCGTCACCCTGGTCATCGTCCTGCTGATGCGCAAGTTCCTGCGCGGCTTCCTCCAGCAGATCTCCATCCTGCTCGGCCTGGTCGCGGGCACGCTCATCGCCCTGCCGCTCGGCATGACCGGCTTCGACGCCGTCAAGAACGCTTCCGTGGTGGGCTTCCCGACCCCGTTCCACTTCGGCGCCCCCCAGTTCCAGGTCGCCGCGATCATCTCGATGTGCATCGTCATGCTCGTCTGCATGACCGAGTCCACCGCCGACATCCTGGCCCTCGGCAAGATCGTCGGCCGCCCGGCGGACGCGAAGACCATCGAGGGAGGCCTGCGCGCCGACACCCTCGGCAGCGCGCTCAGCCCGCTCTTCAACGGCTTCATGTGCAGCGCCTTCGCCCAGAACATCGGGTTGGTCGCCATGACCAAGGTCCGCAGCCGGTTCGTCGTCGCCGCGGGCGGCGGCATCCTGATCCTGCTGGGCCTGTGCCCGGTGGCCGCCTCCGTCATCGGCGTGGTCCCGCTGCCGGTCCTCGGCGGCGCCGGCATCGTCCTCTTCGGGTCGGTCGCGGCCAGCGGCATCCAGACCCTGGCCGGCGCGGCCATGGAGAAGGGCGAGAACGCCCTGATCGTGGCCGCCTCCGTGGGCATCGGCCTGATCCCGATCGCCGCGCCGGAGTTCTACCACGCCTTCCCGAAGGACCTGCTGGTCGTCCTCGACTCCGGCATCAGCACCGGCTGCGTCGTGGCCATCCTGCTGAACCTGGCCTTCAACCACCTCGGCGCCAGGAAGGGCGCGGCCTCGGGGGCCGCGCCGGATCCGGTACCGGTGCACTGACCGGCGCTGCCGGACCGTACGGCGGTGCGCACGTCACCCACTGCGGGCGTGACGTGCGCACCGCCGTGTCCGTACGCCTCCACCACCTCGCTCAGGACGCTGCCTCGCCCCCGGTGCCGGAGTCGCCACCTGTTGATTGTTGTTGGCCGGGGTTGGCCATCGGGTACCTCGTATGGGTGAACGGGGGTGGTACGGGCACGCGGGCTTCGCAGAGACGTCAGTCTCAGTGGAGAACGTCCGTGCTGCTGTAGGGGATGGGGAGGGGGTGGCTCGTGGCACGCGGTGTGGGGAATCGGAAGCTTAAGCGTGCACTGCGCACGCTGGCCGGTCCGTTCACCGTGTCGGCTCCCACGGGTGCGAGTATCCGGGATCGCCTGCGCCTTTCCACCTGCGATGCCGAGGTCCTGCGGGTCGTTGGCGAGCATCTCGGCGGGCACGTCCGCGCTGACCTGGTTGAGCGGGTGCGGATCGGGATGGTTCCGGGGAAGGAGAGTCGGCGGGCGGATCGCAAACGCGCGTTGACGAAGGTGTCTTCGTCGCGGTGGGCGGGTGCCATCACTCGTGCGTCCGAGGATCAGTACCAGCTCTCCCTGCGATGCCCTTTCGATGAGCGGGCGTCTCTGCGCCGGGCCGTCGCAAGGATCGGTAAGCGTCTGGCGGTGCCGTGCGGCCAGTGTGTGGGTGGTGTTCGCGGATACCCGAGCCGGGCCGAGCGTGCGCAGAAGCAGAACCGGCTGCAGGCACTGACCGCTCGCCTGGCTGAGGTGGAGTGGCGTATCGAGGTGGGGCATCCGGCGATCGTCGTTGGCGGCCGTCGGCTGGCGAAGGTGCGCCACAACCTCGCCGACGCCAGCCTCACCGTGACCGGGTGGCGGGAGCGGTGGGATGCGGCCCGCATGTTCCTGACCGCTGACGGGGAGTCTGGGGCTCCGTACGGGAACTACACGGTCAGCGTGGACCCAGTGGATGGCACGGTCGTGATCGTCCTGCCCGAACCATTGCGGCACCTGGCGAACGCGCCGCGTGGCCGCTACCGGCTCGCCTGTACCGTCACCTTCAGCCACCGGCGCGAAGAATGGCTGGACCGGGTCACGGCCAACCGGGCCGTGCGCTACGACATCGTGTGTGACCCCGAACGCGGCCGATGGTACCTGGACGCATCCTGGTCCACTGCGAAGGCCGTCTTGCCCACACCCGGCGAGCTGGCCGCCACCGGTTCGCGCCTGCTCGCTGTGGATCTCAACGCAGGCCACCTCGCCGCCTGCGTCGTCGACACATACGGCAACCCGGTCGGCCAGCCCATCACAGTGACAACCGACCTGACCGGACCTACATCGCAGCGCGACGGGCGCCTGCGGGCCGCGATCAGCGAACTCATCGACCTGGCCAAGGCGAACGGCTGCGCCGGTCTGGCCATCGAGAACCTCGGCTTCGCCGATGCCCGTGCCACCGGCCGCGAGACTATGGGCCGGGGCAAGCGGGGCAAGGCGTTCCGTCGTACCGTCGCCGGACTCCCCACCTCGAAGTTCCGCGAACGGCTGCGCGGCATGGCCCACCACCGCGGACTCGTCATCGTCGCAGTGGATCCGGCCTACACCTCTCGCTGGGGCGGCCAGCACTGGCAAGACCCGCTCCAGCAGCAATCCAAGACCGCCGTCGTCACAGGCCACCACGCGGCCGCTGTGGCGATCGGCAGGCGCGCCCTCGGCTACGGGATACGGCGTCGGCCAGGTGTGACCGCACACGACCAGAGGATCGTGGCGCGGAGAGCTACCGGCCAGGCCCTCCCCCGCCCGAGGGCACGCGGGACCACGAGCCCGCCGAGGACCACAGGCACACCCCATCGGGGCAGCAAGACCTGTCGGGACCGAAGCGACCAGCTCGCGCTGTTCCCGGTCTCCCAAGACCGTTCGGGGAGACAAACCGGCCAGTCCGGTGTACAGCGATTCGGCCGATAGCGGCCGACATTGCTAGGAACGGTAGCCGCACATCACCGGCTGCGCCCCCGCGAACACCTCCCGCACCCAGGTGCGGAAACTCGACCATGGCCACCTCCCGATCGGCGCCCTCCCGGTCCAGCCGGTTGCGGTCCAGCCAAAGCCTCGACGTCGACGGAGATGTAGAGACTGGGACGTGCGGTACGGGCTGCCATGCGCGAGAGCATGCCAGCCCGCACCGCGCCGTTCACCCGGATTTACGCGGGCCCACGCACGGTGGCCGACTGCGGACGGCCCGTGCCTCCGGCGGCCGGTCGACGGCCGATGCGGGCGGGGGGAGGATGGGAAGCGGGGGAGCCTCGCAGCGAAGGAACGGGTCATGTTCGCAGACACCAGGGCATTCAGCGGATTCTCGGTCGACGACCTGGCCAAGGCCAAGGAGTTCTACGGCGAAACCCTCGGCCTGCGTGTCTCGCAGGACACGGACATGGGCACGCTGTCGCTGCACCTGGCGGGCGACACCACAGTCATGCTCTACCAGAAGGACAACCACGAGGCCGCGAGCTTCACGATCCTCAACTTCCCCGTCGACGACGTCGACCGGGCCGTCGACGAGCTCACCGCGCGCGGTGTCCGGTTCGAGCGCTACGACGGGTTCGACATGGACGACAAGGGAATCGTCCGGCCGAAGGGGAAGGAGCCGACCATCGCCTGGTTCAAGGATCCGGCGGGCAACGTCCTCTCCGTGCTGGACGGATCCCTCTGAGCCGCTAGGAGGCCGGGGTCAGGAACATCCCGGTCTGGTCCCCGCCCGCGGTGTTCTTGCAGCTGAAGCCGGAGCTCGCGGGCTGGGCGACGACCAGCGCGAGGCAGCGTCCGGCCGCCAGCTGGCCGAAGTAGTTCGGGTGCATGGACTCCTGGATCAGGCCCTGCGACTCGTTGTTGTCGATCCAGCGCGCCCACTCGCTCGTCTTCGCCGAGGCCGGCACGGTGGAGCTCACCTGCTTGCTCGCCTTGGCGCACACCTCGCGGCCCTGGAGCATGTCCCGCAGGTCCAGGAACTGCACGCCCTTGGCCGCCGCGACTGCCTTGATCCGGTCGGCTATCTGCGGCACGAGCGAGTCCCGCGCCCAGTCCGAGTCGCGGTTCCAGAAGGGGCAGCCGCCCGTGTTGAGCCGGCTCCAGTCGCTCTGGGTGTACCGGTTCTCCGCGCCCCGCGGGATCGGCGACGGGTAGGACTGCAGCACGATCCGGTACGAGGAGTCGGCGTACCCGGCCGCGCGCATCACGGCCCGCACCTCGTCCACGGACTTGCCGACGTTGCCCATGACCGCGTCGATCTTCTGGTCGACCCCGTACTGCTGGTCGTCGTAGCAGTACGAGTTCCAGATGACGAAGTCGAGCGCGCAGTCCTTGATGATGTCGGCGAAGCCCAGGTCGTTCCCGCCGATGGACAGGGCGATGACCTTGACGTTGTGGCTGGCGGCCACCGCGGCGAGCTGATCCGCCTGCGGTGCCTCGCCCTTGAAGGCGACGCCGCCGTTGGAGGCGCGGAACACGTTGTCGGAAGTCGCCCCGGAGCAGGCCAGGTTCACGGCGACGTCGGCGATCGCCCCGGCGCTGCGCACTTCGGCGGAGTCGGAGCGGTGACACCCGCCGGCGGTGGTCCCGTAGACCTTGCCGGGATCGTAGGTGCTGCCGCTGACCCAGCCCCGGTCGGTCCCGTTCCTGCTCCCGGTGTTGGTGAGGGTGTTGCCCTTCCAGCGCCCGGCCTCGCCGGAGATGTAGCTGTCGCCCATGGACACCACGGCGGTGGGGCCCGTCCCGGGACTTGCCGCGGAGGTCCCGGCGCCGCCGGTCACGAGCGCGCCGACGGCGAGCGGCAGAACCAATCCGGCCCCGGCCAGTCGTCGCACCCGACTGCGGTCCCGGTCCTTGCTGACGTTGCGGAATCCGATCACTGCGGAACTCCTGCGTTTTCGGCCACGCCGAAGTCGGCAACGACTCCGTTGCGTGGCTGGGAAAGTGGGGGTACCGTCGGCCGGTGGCATCGGAAAGGTGACACGGGCCCGCTTGTTACCGCTAGGTACAGGCAAGTTGCGAACAAGTAACAACCGACCGGTCGTTCGGCGCCCCGGCGTAGGGAAGATCTGCTTCCGCAGGGCGGATGCCGGGTCCGGGGACGGGGACTCCAGGCGGTTCGTTGCGGAACGCAAACGGCTCCGCCCCCGTGCCGTGAAGGCGACGGGGGCGGAGCCGGCGGGTTCGGCTGCTGTGCGTTTCAGCCGGATCCGGGGATCAGCCGTCCAGCTGCTCGTACGCGGGGAGCGTGAGGAAGTCCGCGTAGTCCGCGTCCAGGGAGACCTGGAGGAGGAGGTCGTGGGCCTGCTGCCACTTGCCGGCCGCGAAGGCCTCCTCGCCGACCTCGGCGCGGATGGCGGTCAGTTCCTCGGCCGCGATCTTGCGGGTCAGGTCGGCCGTGGCCGTCTCGCCGTTCTCGAACACGACGCCGGCATTGATCCACTGCCAGATCTGCGAACGGGAGATCTCGGCGGTGGCCGCGTCCTCCATCAGGCCGAAGATGCCGACGGCGCCGAGGCCGCGCAGCCACGCCTCGATGTAGCGGATGCCGACCTGGACCGCGTTGCGCAGGCCCTCGTACGTCGGCTTCGCGTCCAGGGAGTCGATCGCGATGAGTTCGCCCGGGGCCACCGAGACGTCCTCGCGCAGCCGGTCCTTCTGGTTCGGCTTCTCGCCGAGCACCGCGTCGAAGGAGGCCATCGCGATCGGCACCAGGTCGGGGTGGGCGACCCAGGAGCCGTCGAAGCCGTCGCCGGCCTCGCGGTCCTTGTCGGCCTTGACCTTCTCGAAGGCGACCTTGTTGACCTCGGCGTCCTTGCGGGACGGGATGAAGGCCGCCATGCCGCCGATGGCGTGCGCGCCGCGCTTGTGGCAGGTGCGGACCAGCAGTTCGGTGTACGCCCGCATGAACGGGGCGGTCATCGTCACCGCGTTGCGGTCCGGCAGGACGAACTTCTCGCCGCCGTCGCGGAAGTTCTTCACGATGGAGAAGAGGTAGTCCCAGCGGCCCGCGTTCAGGCCCGCCGCGTGGTCCTTCAGCTCGAAGAGGATCTCCTCCATCTCGTACGCGGCGGTGATCGTCTCGATGAGGACGGTGGCGCGGACGGTGCCCTGCGGGATGCCGACGTAGTCCTGGGCGAAGACGAAGATCTCGTTCCAGAGGCGTGCCTCCAGGTGCGATTCCGTCTTCGGCAGGTAGAAGTACGGGCCCTTGCCGAGGTCGATCAGGCGCTTCGCGTTGTGGAAGAAGTACAGGCCGAAGTCCACGAGCGAGCCGGAGGCCGGGCCGCCCTCGAACCGCAGGTGGCGCTCCTCCAGGTGCCAGCCGCGCGGCCGCATCACGACGGTGGCGAGCTGGTCGGCGGGCTTCAGGGCGTACGCCTTGCCCGTGCGCGGGTCGGTGAAGTCGATGCGGCGCTCGTAGGCGTCGATGAGGTTGAGCTGGCCGAGGACGACGTTCTCCCAGGTGGGAGCGGAGGCGTCCTCGAAGTCGGCGAGCCAGACCTTGGCGCCCGAGTTCAGGGCGTTGATGGTCATCTTGCGGTCCGTCGGACCGGTGATCTCCACACGACGGTCGTTCAGCGCGGCCGGGGCCGACGCCACCTTCCAGTCGCCCTCGCGGACCTGTGCGGTGTCCGGGAGGAAGTCGAGGGTGGAGGTCCGGGCGATCTCGGCGCGGCGCTCGGCGCGGCGGGCGAGGAGCTCGGCGCGGCGGGGGGCGAACCGCCGGTGCAGCTCGGCCACGAAGGCGAGTGCCGCTTCGGTGAGGACTTCGTCCTGCCGGGGCAGGGGCTCGGCGTCGACGATGGCCAGCGGGGACGGCGCTGGTGCGGACATATCTGTCACTCCTTCAGCGGCGGTGCCTGGCGGCCGCGGGGGAATGCTCGCGCGAGACGGCACGCAGTGCCGTCGGGTGTGGAGAGTTCCGGAATACGGTCGCGGGCGCCGTCTGGGGGTTCAGGGCGCTTCTGACCAGTGGATAGTAATTTCCTCATGGTGGAAGTTCAATGGTTTGTTGATGTCGAGATTCTCTGAGTCGACAGATTCCACTCTCCGGTGGCCCTCAGTGCCAGGGCCGTCACGCCGTGCTCAGAGCAGACGCACCAGGTCGGGCGGCGTGTCGATGTCGAACGCCTCCGCGATGTCCGAGCACTCCACCAGCATGAGCTCTCCGGCATGTCGTGCAAGGTGCACGCGCGCGCCCTTGTCGCCCGTCGCCGTCGCCGCGATGTCCGCCCAGCGGTCCGCCCCGAACAGCACCGGGTGGCCGCGCTCCCCGTCGTACGCCGCCGCCACCAGGCTCGCGGGGGAGCGGTAGGCCTCCCGGACCCGGGCCACGGCCGCCGGGCCGATGCCCGGCTGGTCCACCAGCGAGACCAGGGCCGCGCGGGCGTCCGTACCGGCCAGCGAGGTGAGGCCGACCCGCAGCGAGGAGCCCATCCCCTCCGCCCAGTCCGGGTTGTCCACGACCACGCAGCCGGCCAGATCGGCCTGCTCGCGGACCTCGGACGCCGAGGCGCCGAGCACCACGTGCACCGGACCGCAGCCCGCCTCGCGCAGGACCCGTACGGCGTTCTCGACCAGCGGGCGGCCGCGGTAGGGGAGCAGGGCCTTGGGCCGCCCGCCGAGTCGGCGGCCGCCGCCGGCCGCCAGGAGCAGGCCCGCGATCACTGGTGCATCGGAGTGGGAGTTGGCTGGCATGTCACCGATTCTCGCTCCTGCACGCCATCCCGTGAGCGCCGCGCCAGCGTGCGTCGTACGGAGTCCAGCACGGCCCCGACGCGCACCGGCCGGGAGATCCGGTTCTCGGCGGCAGCCAGCAGGGCGCGTTCGTCACGGTCGGTCAGCATGGGGGCTTCTCCTTGCCAATCGGGGGCCAATACGGCGAGTCTGGTCCTCGATTGGCCTGGCCGTCAGAGCCAATCAGGGGAGGTTGGCATGGCAAACGGGCGAGTGGTCCAGACAGCGGACAGAACGATCGGCAGCCGACAGCTCGCCGCCCTGCTGCCCGCGGAGGTCCTGGCCCGCCCCGGCTACCGGGCGCTCGCCGACGCCGTCCGCACCCTGATCCTCGACGGCCGGATCGCCCTGCACGTCCGGCTGCCCGCCGAACGCGAGCTAGCCGAGGCCGTCGGCGCCAGCCGGGCCACCGTCACCGGCGCCTACGACCTGCTGCGCGAGAGCGGCTACGTCCGCAGCCGGCGCGGCTCCGGCACCTGGACCGAACTCCCCGACGGCCACCGCCCGGTCGGCGCACACGCCATCGTCGGGGGGATCGGCGGCCGCGCGGACGGCGAACCGGGCATCGACCTCGCCATCGCCGCCATGGGCGCCCCCGAGGGCAGCCTCGCCGAGGCCTTCGCCTGGGCCGCACCGCGCCTGCCCCAGCTCGCCCGCAGCCCCGGCTACCACCCCTTCGGCCTGCCCGACCTGCGCACGGCCGTCGCCGAGCGGTTCAGCGCGCGCGGGCTGCCCACGCGCCCCGAGCAGATCCTGCTCACGTCCGGCGCCCAGCAGGCCTTCAGCGTGGTCGTCAGCCTGCTCTGCCGGGCCGGGGACCGGGTCGTGACCGAGAACCCCACCTACGCCAACGCCCTCGACGCGCTGCGCCATGCACGGCTGCGCACCGGTTCCATCGCGGTCTCCGACGCGGGCTGGGACATGGAGATAGCCGAGTCCACACTGCGCCAGACCGTACCGAGGATGGCGTACGTGATCCCCGACTTCCACAACCCGACGGGCGCGCTGATGCCGCCGGAGCAGCGGCTGCGGCTGCTCGCGGCGACCCGTGCGACCGGGACCTGGCTGGTCGTCGACGAGACCATCGCGGACATCGCGCTGGACGTGCCAGCGCCCGCGCCACTGGCCTCCCTCGCGCCGCGCGGCGGCGCCGAGCACGTGATCACCATCGGCTCGCTCAGCAAGACGCACTGGGGCGGCCTGCGCGTGGGCTGGATCCGGGCCACCGCGAAGATGATCGCCGAGCTGACGGCCGTACGGGTCTCGGCCGACATGACCGGCTCGGTCCTCGACCAGCTGGTCGCGCTCCCGCTGATGGACGACATGGACCGGACCCTGCCCGCACGGCTCGCGCAGCTGCGGATCCAGCGCGAGGCCCTGGTGCAGTCGCTCCAGCGGCACACGCCGGAATGGTCCTGGCGCATCCCGCCGGGCGGGCTCTCGCTCTGGGTCGACCTGGGCGAGGCGGTCAGCTCCGCCCTGGCCGAGCGGGCCGCGGCCGCCGGCGTCCACATCGGCCGGGGCGCCCGCTTCGGCGTGGACCCGGGAACCTTCGAACACCGCCTCCGGATCCCGTACACGCTCTCCGCCGACCGCCTGGAGGAGGGCGTCCGCCGCCTCGCGAGCGCCTTCCACGACGGGGTCCCGCTGCCGTCGGCGGTGGACCGCCCGCACTGGGTGGCGTAGGCCTTCCGGCCCCGGTCAGGCCCTGCGGAAGTACGCGTTCGCCGCCGGGCGGAACATCAGGGCCACCGCCGTCAGCACGGCCGCCAGGTGGACGGTCCGGCTGGCGCCGAAGACCCACTCCAGGGCGTCCGCGCGCGTCAGCGCGTCGGCGGGCGACCCGCCGTCGAGGAGGTATCCGAGCGGCTCGACGACCAGCGAGGCAATACCGAGGACGCCGAGGCCGATGGCGAGGGTGATCCGGGCCCAGCCGGCCCCGCGGCGCATGCGTACGGCGACCAGCACGGCAGCGGTGAACACGGCCAGCCGTACCGCCAGGCCCGCGCCGAACCCCTCGGCCGGATCGCGGCCGACCATCAGGGCGGTCTCGAAGGCGCCGGCGGCCACGGCAGTGACCCACAGCGCGAAGGCGGCCCGGACGGGGGCGGGCGGCGGGCCGGGGGTGCGGTGCGGTACGGAACGGTGTGCGGCGGCGGACGTGGCAGGCATCGGAGGCTCGCTCTCGGGTAAGGGGTCTCGACACCCCGATGCTCCCGCCGGACCCGGGTCCCGCACGCGCCGGTGGCCCGGTGTGTCCGCCCGGGGGCTGGCCCCCCTACGGCGTGCGGATCAGCCGTCGGGTGGCGGCCGCCGCGACCGCCGAGGTGCGGGAGTCGACGCCGAGCTTGGCGTAGATGTGCACCAGGTGGGACTTGACCGTGGCCTGGCTCAGGAAGAGCTTCTTCGAGATCTGCTGGTTGGACAGGCCGTCCGCGACCAGCTGCAGCACCTCCAGCTCCCGCTTCGTCAGCGCCTCCGCCGGGGTCCGCATCCGGTCCATCAGCCGCAGCGCCACCGCCGGGGCCAGTGCCGACTGGCCCGCCGCGGCCGTACGCACCGCCGCCGCCAGTTCCTCCGGCGGGGCGTCCTTGAGCAGATAGCCGGAGGCGCCCGCCTCCACCGCCGCCAGGATGTCCGCGTCCGTGTCGTACGTCGTCAGGACCAGCACCCGGGGGGAGCCCGGGCGGGCGGTGATCAGGGCCGTCGCCTCGGAGCCGTGCATGCCGGGGCCGGGCCCGAACTGGAGGTCCATCAGGACCACGTCCACCGGCTCGGACGCAGCCAGCTCCACCGCCCGCTCGGCGGTCGCGGCCTCGGCCACCACCGCGAAGTCCGCCTCGGTGTCCAGGACCGCGCGCAGCCCCGCCCGGAGCACCGGATGGTCGTCGGCGAGCAGCAGCCGGATCGTCATCGTCAGGCCTCCAGGGGCAGCGGCAGGGTGACGGCCACGGCGGTGCCCTGGCCCGGGTCGGACTCCACGGTGAACAGCCCGCCCAGCGTCTCGGCGCGCGAGCGCATCGCGGGCAGCCCGAAGCCGCCGTCGCCGGAACCCGACGCTGCCGAGGAGGGGTCGAAGCCGCGTCCGTCGTCGACGATGTCCAGCGTGACCGAGGCGTCCATGAAGGTCAGGGTGATCTCGGCGCGCCCGGCCCGCGCGTGCCGCACCACATTGGCCAGCGCCGACTGCGCGATCCGCAGCAGGGCCACCTCGTACGGGGTGGGCAGCACCCGCGGGCTGCCGCTCAGCGAGAACCGCACCCTCGGCCCCGGCACCCCCGCGCACAGCCGCTCCAGCGCGGCGGCGAGCGACCCGTGCTCCAGGTCCGGCGGGGTGAGGGCCCGTACGAAGCGGCGCGCCTCGGCGAGGTTCTCCTGGGCGGCCTCCCGGGCCCGGGCGATGTGTTCCAGCGCCGGAGCCTCCTGCGGCAGCGCCCGCTCGGCGGCCCTCAGCAGCAGCTGGATGGAGGACAGGCCCTGGGCGAGGGTGTCGTGGATCTCCCGGGCGAGCCGCTCCCGCTCGGCCAGGATCCCGGCGCCCCGCTCGGCCGCGGCCAGCTCGGCCCGGGTGGTGATGAGCTCCTCGATCAGCTCGCGGCGGCGCTCGCTCTCGCGGTACAGCGCCTGGTAGCCCAGCACGGTCGCCACCGCCACGGCGCCGCCCAGCAGCGGCCCCAGGAAGGCCCCGGGGGTCACCGTGCTGCTGTGCGCGAGGAACCCGCCGATGGCCGCGCAGGCGGTCACCGCGACGGCCGCGACGCCCCAGCGCAGCCGCAGCAGGTGCAGCTCCAGGAAGTACAGCGGGAAGGCGATCCAGAGCCCGTCGGGGGAGAGCGCCAGCAGCGCCGCCCAGGCCGCGCCGAGCCCGGCCAGCCACACCGCCCCGGCGCGCGGCGAGCTGTGCACGGCGGGGGCTCGTACGCCGGCCGCGTAGACGGCGGCCAGTACCGCGCAGGCGGCGATCACCCAGGCGGCCCGGGGCGCGGAGTCGGCCACGGCCCGGCCGGCGGCGAGTGCGAGCAGCCCGAAGAGCAGCGCGTGCAGGCACAGCCGCAGCACTTTCGACACCGGGGTGAGGGCGCGGGCAACGGGGGGAAGGGGGGCAGCGGGAGCAGTCATGGCCGGACCAGCGTAAGTCGGGCCCGGCCCGCCCCGGTCAACCGAAAGTTTGATGTCCCGGTGCGCCTTTCGATACGAGGATCACTACTGTGGCGCGATGCCTTGTGTCCACGCGGAAGACCAAGGTGGGGAACATGTTCGTCGCATGGAGAGATCTACGGTTCGCCAAGGGACGCTTCGCCCTCATGGGCTCGGTCGTCCTGCTGATCACGCTGCTGGTCGGCCTGCTGTCCGGGCTCACGTCCGGCCTGGCCCGGGAGAACATCTCGGCCCTCACCGGCCTGCCCGCCTCACACCTGGCCTTCGCCGCGCCCACCGGGGACCAGAAGGTGTCCTTCACCAACTCCCAAATCCCCGAATCCGCCTGGCTGGCCTGGCGCAAACAGCCCGGGGTGACGTCGGCGGAGCCGCTCGGCATCCGTACCACCAACGCCGTCTCGGGTGAGCGCACCGCCGCCGTCTCGGTCTTCGGCGTGGACCCCGCCGGCCGGCTAGGGCCGCAGCGGACCGGCCTCGCCCAGGGCCGGGTGGTCCTCGCCGAGAAGGCCGCCAAGGAGCTCGGCGGCCTCACCGCCGGCGCCAAGCTCAAGATCGGCCCGCTCGAACTGACCGTGGCCGCCGTCTCCGGAACCGCCGCCTACAGCCACACCCCGGTCGTCTGGATGGACCTCAACGACTGGCAGCGCATCGGCAACCCCGGTACCTCCATCGACACCCTCGCCACCGTCGTCGCCGTCTCCGGCAGCGGCATCGACTTCGCCGCCGCGGACGAGGCGGCCGCCACCAGGGCCCAGACCGTCGACGAGGCCCTGGGCGCCATAGGCTCGTACCAGGCCGAGAACGGTTCGCTCCAGCTGATGCGCGGCTTCCTCTTCGTCATCTCCGCCCTGGTGATAGGGGCCTTCTTCACGGTGTGGACGATCCAGCGCAGCGGCGACATCGCCGTCCTGAAGGCACTGGGTGCCTCCACCCCGTACCTGCTGAAGGACGCCCTCGGCCAGGCCGTGGTGATGCTCGCCATCGGCACCGGGCTGGGCACGGCGCTGGCCGCCGGCTTCGGCGCGCTGATCAGCGGCGGGAACGTCCCCTTCGTGCTCGACGCCGCCACGGTCCTCGTCCCCGCCGCGATCATGATCGTGCTCGGCGCGCTGGGCGCGGCCCTGTCCATCCGGCGGATCACCGCCGTCGACCCGCTGACCGCCCTCGGGAGCGCCCGATGACCCTGCTCGTCCACGACGTCACGCTCACCTACCCCGACGGCGAGAGCCGGCTGACCGCCCTCGACGCGGTCGGTCTGGAGGTGCCCGCCGGCATGCTGACGGCCGTGATCGGACCCTCCGGATCCGGCAAGTCCAGCCTGCTCGCGGTCGCCGCCACCCTGGTCACCCCGGACTCCGGCCGGGTCGTCGTCGCGGGCCGGGACACGGCGGGGCTCAGCGCCGCCGAGAAGGCGGCCCTGCGCCGGGAGAAGATCGGCATCGTCTTCCAGCAGCCGAACCTGCTGGCCTCGCTGACCGCCGCCGAACAGCTCCAGGTCATGGCGCACCTCTCCGGCCGGCCCTCCAAGGCCCTGCGCCGCCGCGCGCTGGAGCTGCTGGACGCGGTGGGCCTGGCGGACAAGGCCGGCAAGCGGCCGCACCAGCTCTCCGGCGGCCAGCGCCAGCGGATCAACATCGCCCGTGCCCTGATGAACGAGCCCGCCGTGCTGCTGGTCGACGAGCCGACCAGCGCCCTGGACCACGAGCGCGGCGCCGCCGTGCTGGACCTGCTGGTCACCCTGACCCGAGAGCGGTCCACCGCCACGGTCGTGGTCACCCACGACCACGCCCACCTGGAGCGGATGGACCGTACGGCCATGATGGCCGACGGCCGCCTGACGCAGAGCCCGGAGCCGGGCACCGGTCCCGGCGTCCTGAGCGGCGTACGGGCCTCCTGAGCGGGCGCCCCGAGAGGCCTGCGAGGGCCCGTACGAAAAGGCCCCGGTCGTCCCTCGCTCCGAGGGACGACCGGGGCCTTCGTGCGACCGTGTGCTGCGCCGCCGGACAAGTCCTAGGCGGGGGTCTGGTTGGACAGGGCCACCGACAGCTCGGCGGCGACGCCCTGCAGGATCGGCACGAAGGACTCGGCCACGGCCTCGGTGACCCGGCCCGCCGGACCCGAGATGGAGATCGCGGCGGCGGTCGGCGAGTTCGGCACGGAGACGGCGAGGCAGCGGACTCCTATCTCCTGCTCGTTGTCGTCGACCGCGTAGCCCACCTTGCGGACCTGCTCCAGCGCGTCGAGGAAGCCCTCGGGCGTGGTGATGGTCTTCTCGGTCGCCGCCGGCATGCCGGTGCGCGCGAGGAGGGCCCGTACCTCGTCGGCGGGGGTGTAGGCGAGGAGCGCCTTGCCCACGCCGGTGGAGTGCGGGAGCACCCGGCGCCCGACCTCGGTGAACATGCGCATGGAGTGCTTGGACGGCACCTGGGCGACGTAGACGATCTCGTCGCCGTCGAGCAGGGCCATGTTCGCCGTCTCCCCGGTCTCCTCGACCAGGCGGGCGAGGTAGGGGCGCGCCCAGGTGCCCAGCAGCCGCGACGCGGACTCGCCGAGGCGGATCAGACGCGGGCCGAGGGAGTACCGTCGGTTGGGCTGCTGGCGGACGTAACCGCACGCCACCAGGGTGCGCATCAGGCGGTGGATCGTGGGCAGGGGCAGACCGCTGGCGGCGGAGAGCTCGCTCAGGCCGACCTCCCCCCCGGCATCGGCCATACGTTCGAGCAGATCGAAGGCGCGCTCAAGGGACTGGACGCCACCGCTGGCGGCAGGGGTCTTTGAGGAAGCGTCGGTGGTGCTGGCGCTGGACGTCGGCACGGCGCGGTCCTTTCGGTGCTGGCAGGCAAGGGAGCAGCCTACCCGGCGGTCGGCGTCGGTCCCAGTGCTGGGTGGGGACCGTCGCCGCCGGTCAGAGGCGGTTTGTCCTGGTGGCGGACGTCCTCGGGAAGTTACCTGCCCGGTTCCCGGTAGTGGTAGCTACATTCTGGATAGTGAAATCCTAATTCCATCCTGTGGAAACATCCAATTGCAGTCCTGGTGTGTCAGTGGTCCGTCCGGGCGCCCTTGACTGCTCCGGGATCGCCGGGAAGACTCCGTCAACAGAACGTTGAATTTCGCTCTGTGGAAGTAGATGGGGAGGTTCCGGTGGCCGACGCGGCTGTGGAACTGGTACTGCGCTCGACGCGCGTCATCACCCCCGAGGGGACGCGTGCCGCTTCGGTGGCCGTCGCCGGCGGGAAGATCACGGCCGTGCTGGCGTACGAGGCGGAGGTACCGGCCGGAGCCCGGCTGGAGGACTTCGGCGACGACGTCCTGCTCCCCGGCCTGGTCGACACCCACGTCCACGTGAACGACCCGGGCCGCACCGAGTGGGAGGGCTTCTGGACGGCCACCCGCGCCGCGGCGGCCGGCGGCATCACCACGATCCTCGACATGCCGCTGAACTCCCTGCCGCCGACCACCACGACCGACAACCTGCGCGTCAAGCAGGAGGTCGCCCGTGCCAAGGCGCACGTGGACGTCGGCTTCTGGGGCGGCGCCCTGCCCGACAACGTCAAGGACCTGCGCCCGCTGCACGACGCCGGCGTCTACGGCTTCAAGTGCTTCCTGTCGCCCTCGGGCGTGGACGAGTTCCCCGAGCTCGACCAGGAGCAGCTGGCCACCTCCCTCGCCGAGATCACCGGCTTCGGCGGCCTGCTGATCGTGCACGCCGAGGACCCGCGCCACCTCGACGCCGCCCCGGTCGTCCCCGGCCCCAAGTACGCCGACTTCCTCGCCTCCCGCCCGCGCGACGCCGAGAACACCGCGATCGGCAACCTGATCGCCCAGGCGAAGCGGCTGAACGCGCGCGTCCACGTACTGCACCTGTCGTCCTCCGACGCGCTGCCGCTGATCGCCGCCGCCAAGGCCGAGGGCGTCAAGATCACCGTCGAGTCCTGCCCGCACTACCTCACCCTCACGGCCGAGGAAGTGCCGGACGGCGCCAGCGAGTTCAAGTGCTGCCCGCCGATCCGCGAGGCCGCCAACCAGGACCTCCTGTGGGACGCGCTCGCCGACGGCACCATCGACTGCATCGTCTCCGACCACTCGCCCTCCACCGCGGACCTGAAGACCAGCGACTTCTCCACCGCGTGGGGCGGCATCTCCTCCCTCCAGCTGGGCCTGCCCGCCATCTGGACCGAGGCGCGCCGCCGCGGCCGGACCCTGGAGGACGTGGTCCGCTGGATGTCCGCGGCCCCGGCCGCGCTGGCCGGCCTGGCGCAGAAGGGCGCGATCGAGGCCGGCCGCGACGCCGACTTCGCCGTGCTCGCCCCCGAAGAAACGTTCACTGTGGACCCGGCCGAGCTCCACCACCGCAACCAGGTCACGGCGTACGCGGGCAAGACCCTGCACGGCGTCGTGAAGTCCACCTGGCTGCGCGGTGCGCAGATCGCCGACCGCGGGACCCCGACCGAGCCCACGGGCCTCCTCCTCGAAAGGCAGAACTGACAGTGGCGATTCCTTCTTTCACCGGCAACGCGAACCCGTACGGAGGCGGCGACCCGTACGCGGACTACCGCACCGCGGACTTCCCGTTCACCCAGTACGCGAACCTCGCCGCCCGTGAGCTGGGCGCCGGCGTCATCGCTGCCAACGACGAGTTCTTCGCCCAGCGCGAGAACCTCCTCATCGCCGAGGCCGCGCACTTCGACCCCGAGCACTTCGGCCACAAGGGCAAGATCATGGACGGCTGGGAGACCCGCCGCCGCCGCGGTGTCTCCGCCACCCGGCCCTGGCCGACCGCCGAGGACCACGACTGGGCGCTCGTCCGCCTGGGCGCCCCCGGCGTCATCCGCGGCATCGTCGTCGACACCGCCCACTTCCGCGGCAACATGCCGCAGGCCGTCTCCATCGAGGGCGCCTCGGTCGACGGCGCGCCGACCCCCGAGGAGCTCCTCGGCGACGACGTGAAGTGGACCACCCTGGTCCCGCGCACGGCGGTCGGCGGCCACGCGGCCAACGGCTTCGAGGTGAGCGCCGAGCAGCGCTTCACGCACCTGCGCGTCAACCAGCACCCGGACGGCGGCATCGCCCGCCTGCGCGTCTACGGCGAGGTCCTGCCCGACCCGAAGTGGCTCGCCGCGCTCGGCTCCTTCGACGTGGTGGCCCTGGAGAACGGCGGCTCCGTCCAGGACGCCTCCAACCGCTTCTACTCCCCGCCGACCAACACCATCAACCCGGGCCGCTCCCGCAAGATGGACGACGGCTGGGAGACCGCGCGCCGCCGCGACAACGGCAACGACTGGATCCGCTACCAGCTCGTCACCGAGTCCGAGATCCGCGCCGTCGAGATCGACACCGCGTACCTCAAGGGCAACTCGGCCGGCTGGGCCTCCCTCTCCGTCAGGACGGGCGAGGAGGGCGAGTGGACGGAGTTCCTGCCGCGCACCCGCCTGCAGCCCGACACCAACCACCGCTTCGTGCTGGACGCCCCTGCGGTCGGCACGCACGTCCGGATCGACATCTTCCCGGACGGCGGCTTCTCCCGCCTGCGCCTGTACGGCTCCCTGACGGAGGCCGGCGAGGCCGCGCTGACCGCCCGCCACCAGGAGCTGGGCGGCTGACGCCACCCGTTCGACCGCCCCGGGAGCCGACACTCCCGGGGTCGGGCCCGGTCCGAGGGGGCGCACCGCGACGCGGTGCGCCCCCTCGGCATGAGCCCTCCCGTACGAACTCCCTTGCGCGTGGGGCACAGTGGGGCGCGGCGGCTCCGCCCGGGGGCCGACCGGTACGGACAGGAGCGTGCCCGCATGACGGAGCAGACCATCCAGACCATCCCCGCGCAGCCGCGCACGCACGAGGAGCGCCTCAAGGACACCCTGGCCCGCTTCGAGAACGACGTGGACGTGTGGGTGGCCACCGCCGATGCGGACGGCGTCCCCTGCATGGTCCCGCTCTCCTTCCTCCGGGACGGCGAGACCTTCCTCGTCTCCACCCAGCGGACCAACCCCACCGCCCGCAACCTGATCGCGAACGGCCGCGTCCGGCTGGCCTTCGGCGTCACCCGGGACGTGGTCCTGGTGGAGGGCACCGCGAAGACGGTGGAGGCGGCCGACCTCGCGCCGGCCGTACGGGAGGCCTTCGCGGCCCACACGGGCTTCGACCCGAGCGGTTTCGCGACGCCCTACCCGTACTTCCGGATCACGCCGGTGTGGATCCAGGCGTGGCGCGAGGTCAACGAGATGGCGGGCCGTCAGCTGATGACGGACGGCCGCTGGCTCCCCTGACCGGGCGCCGCGCCCGCCCACCAGGGCCTGCCCTGAGTTGAGCTGCGACGCCCGGCACGCCGCCGGCCTGGCATGATGCCCTGATGGAAAACGGTTTCCCGTGGGGATCCACGCCAACCGTCGATCTCTGCCTGTGGCGATCCGATGCCATCGTGCTGTTCGACTGGCTGATGAACACCGACCTGAACACCGACCTGAACGCCGTACCGATCACGCATCCGGCTCAGAAGCAGGCTCTCGCAGACCTGCTGGCGCGCCTGGAGGACGTGGACGTCGTCGAGTCCACCGCGGAAGAGGTCGCCGCAGCCCGGGAAGAGGTGGCCAGGGACATGGGCTGGTAGAGCACGCCTCAGGAGTTCCCCTACGCGGCGTGTCCGCCGTCGACGGCGAACTCCGCCCCGGTGACGTACGCCGCCCCGGGCCCGGCCAGGAAGGCCACCATGGCGGCCGCCTCGCCCGGTGTGCCGAAGCGCCCCAGGGCGGTCATCGCCGCCTGCGGCCCCGCGTGGGGCCCGTCCGCCGGGTTCATGTCGGTGTCCACCGGCCCCGGGTGAACGATGTTCGCGGTGATCCCGCGCCCGCCCAGCTCCCGGGCGAGGGCCTTCGTCAGCCCGGTCAGCGCCGACTTGCTCATCGCGTAGAGCGTTCCGCCGGGGCCCGGGACCCGCTGGGTGATGCAGCTGCCGATGGTGATGATCCGCCCGCCGCGCCCCAGTTCGGCGGCCGCGGCCTGGGTGGTGGTGAACACCCCGCGGACGTTGACCGCGAGCACCCGCTCCACGTCGGCCGCGGTCAGCGCCTCCAGCGGCCCGAGCACGCCCACGCCCGCGTTGTTGACCAGGACGTCGAGCCGCCCGAACTCCCGCACGGCCCGCCCCACCGCGAGGGCGCCGGCCCCCGGATCCCCGGCGTCGGCCCGCACCGCCAGCGCCCGCCGCCCGAGCGCCTCGACCTTGCCCGCCACCTCGGCCGCGGCCTCCTCGCTGCTCGCGTAGGTGAACACGACATCCGCGCCCTCCTCGGCCAGACGCAAGACCGTCGCGGCCCCGATCCCCCTGCTGCCACCCGTCACCAGTGCCACCTTGCCGTCCATGACGTTCCTCCCTCGATTGCCCGCCAGTTGGTTGCGAGTTCAATCAAACTCCCGGGGGGGTCGACGGCGCTGGCAGGAATCCGACCCCGCGTTCCTGCGGGGGCGTGCGTGGCGTCGCGATGAGCATGCGGGGGTCGGGGAGTCTGCACTCGTGTAGGGACGACCGAGCTAGGAGCGCAGAGCCATGGGAAAGCTGACCCTGACCACCTTCGTGACCCTCGACGGCGTGATGCAGGCACCCGGGGGGCCGGAGGAGGATCGCAGCGGCGGGTTCGAGTACGGCGGTTGGCTGGCGCCGTTCGCCGACGAGGGGATGCTGGAGTTCGTCAAGGAGGTCTTCGGGCGGACCGGGGCTTTCCTGCTCGGGCGGCGCACCTACGAGATCTTCGCCGGGTACTGGCCGCACCACGACGATCCGGCCGACCCCATCGCGGGCAACCTGAACCGGCTGCCGAAGTACGTGGCCTCCACCACGCTCAAGGATCCGGCCTGGGGCCCGGCCACCGTGCTCGACGGCGAGCACCTGCAGAGCGAGATCGTCCGGGTCAAGGACGTGCTGGAGGGGGAGCTGCAGGTGCACGGCAGCGGGCAGCTCGCGCAGTGGCTGCTGGCCCGGGACCTCGTGGACGAGCTGAACCTGCTGGTCTTCCCCGTGTTCCTGGGCGCGGGGCGGAAGCTGTTCTCGACCGGTGGGCTGCCGACCGCCTTCGAGGTGACGCAATCCCGTACGACGTCGGCCGGAACCGCCATCCACACCTACCGGCCGACGGGGCGGGCCACCTTCGGCACGGTCGGCTGAACCGGGCCGCGTAGGCCGCCGGGCCGTCTAGCGCGGGTCGAGGGCGAGCTGGACCACGCGGCCCTCGCGCAGGACCAGCAGGTCCGGGGCCTCGTGCTCGTAGTGGCGGATGCGGCCGACCGGGCCCGGCGGGCGGATGTGGGGGGCCACGACAGCAGGAAGTCCTCCAGGTCCGGGAGCTGTTCCGCGTGGATCTCCTGGCGGGCCGTCAGCGCCCAGCCGCCGTGTTCGGTCGGGGCGAATTCCCCGACGAGCACGCCCCGGACGCGCCACGCGGGTCCGCGGGCGCAGAGGAGACCGGTGTCCGGTGCCAGTTGGCGCCGGACTTCCGCGAGTACGGTGTCCGGCGTGCTGTCGAGCAGGTCGAACGCCAGGTCCAGGGCGTAGAGATCAGCCATGCATCCGATGCTACGGGCCCCGCGCGGACGGTCCGGAAACAGGTCGCCCGGCATGATCGGCTCCGGTAGCGTGCCCCCTGCACCCGTGCGAGCCGCCGAAGCCTCCACTTCTTCCGTGACGTTGGAGACCTCCGATGACCGTGATCTCGCCGGCCCTCGAAGCCGCCCCCCGCCGGGCCTGGCTCGCCGACCTTCCGGTCCTGGCCGTCGCCGTCGTCTGGGGCGGCAGCTACCTCGCCGCCAAGGGCATCACCACCTCGCACACCGTCATCGCCGTGCTCGTGCTGCGGTTCGCCCTGGTCCTGCCCGTCCTGGCGGTCGCCGGATGGTCACGGCTGCGCGCGCTGAGCGCCGCTCAGCTGCGCTCCGCCGGGCTGCTGGGACTCGTACTCGGCGGGATCTTCCTCCTGGAGACCTACGGGGTCGTCCACACCTCCGCCACCAACGCCGGGCTGATCATCAGCCTGACCATGATCTTCACCCCGCTGGCCGAGGCCGCGGTGCGGCGGCAGGCGCCCTCCACCGGATTCCTCGGGGCCGCGGCCGTCTCCGTCGTCGGCGTCGTACTGCTCACCCAGGGGGCCGGATTCACCGCGCCCGGCCTCGGTGACCTGCTCATCCTCGGCGCCGCCCTCGCCCGGACCCTGCACGTCCTGCTCATGGCCCGGATCGAAGCCGTCCAGGACGCCGACGCACTGTCCCTGACCACCGTGCAGCTCGGCGGGGCCGTACTCGTCTTCGCGCTGCTGGCCGCCGTGCCCGGGACCGGGGCGAGCCCCTGGGCCGCCGCCGCCGATTTCGGGACCGCGGAGTGGGCCGGGCTGGCCTTCCTCTCCGTCTTCTGCACCCTCTTCGCCTTCTTCGTGCAGATGTGGGCCGTGCGCCGCACCTCGCCCTCCCGGGTCAGCCTGCTGCTCGGCACCGAACCCCTGTGGGCGGCGGTCGCCGGCATCGCGATCGGCGGCGAGTACCTCGGCCCCCTCGGCTACGCGGGCGCCGCCCTGGTGCTCGCCGGCACCGCGTGGGGCCGCCGCGCCGTCGCCCCGGCCGCCTGGAGGGTGTCCGAGCACGTGTCCGGAAAACGACGCAGCCACGGGTGATCGCCGCCTTAGGGTGGCCCAATGCCCGTGCGCTTACAGAACCGGCAGGTCCGGGAGCTCCTCCAGCCGTACCCGGCGCCGCTCCCGGCGCGAGAGCTCGCAGGCCTCCGCGATCCGGAACGCCGCCAGTGCCTCCCGGCCGTCGCACGGGTTGACCCCCTCGCCCCGTACCAGGTGGACGAAAGCCGCCAGCTCGGCCTCGTACGCCGGGGCGAAACGTTCCAGGAAGCCGGTCCACGGCTTGCTCGCCGGGGGCGGGCCGTGCGGTTCGGTGGAGGCGATCGGAGTCCGGTCGTCCAGCCCCACCGAGACCTGGTCCAGCTCCCCGGCCAGCTCCATCCGCACGTCGTACCCGGCGCCGTTGCACCGCGTGCCGGTGGCCGTGACGAGGGTTCCGTCGTCCAGTGTCAGCACGGCCGCCGCCGTGTCGATGTCGCCCGCCTCCCGGAACAGGGCGGGTCCCGCGTCCGACCCGGCCGCGTACACCTCGACCACCTCGCGCCCGGTCACCCAGCGGACCATGTCGAAGTCGTGCACCAGGCAGTCCCGGTAGAGCCCGCCGGAGGTCGCCAGGTACGCGGCCGCCGGCGGCGCCGGATCGGCCGTCATCGTCCGGACGGTGTGCAGCCGCCCGAGGGCGCCCGAACGGACCAGCTCGCGGGCCGTGCCGTAGCCCGCGTCGAAGCGGCGCATGAAGCCCACCTGGAGCAGCCCGCCCGCGGCCGCGACCTCCCGCAGCGCCGCCAGGGTCCGGTTCAGGTCCGGGGCCAGCGGTTTCTCGCAGAACACCGGCAGCCCGCCGCGCACGGCCCGTACGACGAGGTCCGCGTGCGCCTCGGTCGCGGACGCGATCACCACGGCGTCCACGCCCCAGGTGAAGACCTGCTCCACGGAGGGCGCGGCGGTGGCCCCGAGCCGGTCGGCGAGGCGCGCCGCCCGCGCGGGATCGGCGTCCGCCAGCAGGAGCGAGCCGGCTTCCCGGTGGCGGGCCAGTACCGCCGCGTGGAAGGACCCGATCCGGCCCGTTCCGATCAGCCCGATGCGCATGCACTCAACCTGGCCCCGCCGGCGGAACCTGTCAATCCGCCCGCGCATGTCAACCTGCCCGTGCGTGCCCCGATGACCCTTCGTGGTCGACTGTGGCGGATACTGAGCGGCTGGACCGGAATGGAGCCGGAATGACCGGATTGGTGACCGGCTCGACGACGGACCGAATCGATGACGAGGGAAGGGCGCGGCGACGTGGCTAGGGTTCGGACAGGGGTGCGCGTCGTGGGCGCGGTGCTCGCGGCGGCACTGGGGGCCTCGCTCGCGGGCTGCAGCAGTACGGGTGGCAAGCGCGCCGAGGAGAGGGCGAAGGCCGCCGCGGCGGGCCGGCCCGCCGTCTCCACCCCGCGCTGGACCTTCGCGATGGTCACGCACGCGGGCGACGGCGACACCTTCTGGGACATCGTCCAGAAGGGCGCCAAGGAGGCCGCGGCGAAGGACAACATCAACTTCGTCTACGCCCACGACGACCAGGCTCAGCAGCAGGCGCAGTTCGTGCAGAACGCCATCGACCAGAAGGTCGACGGGATCGTCGTCAGCCTCGCCAAGCCGGAGGCGCTCAAGGACGTCATCGCCAAGGCCGTGAAGGCCGGCATCCCGGTGGTCACGGTCAATTCCGGCTCCGCCCAGTCCGCCGAGTACGGCGCGCTGACCCACATCGGCCAGGACGAGGAGATCGCCGGCGAGGCGGTCGGCACCGAGCTGAGCGAGCGCGGCCGCAAGAAGGCCGTCTGCGTCCTGCACGAGCAGGGCAACGTCGGCCACGAGCAGCGCTGCGCCGGGGCCAAGAAGACCTTCAGCGGCACGATGGAGAACCTGTACGTCGAGGGCACCAACATGCCCTCCGTCCAGGCGTCCATCCAGGCGAAGCTCCAGGCCGACCCGTCCGTCGACGCGATCGTCACCCTCGGCGCCCCCTTCGCCCCGACCGCGATCAAGGCGAAGGACGCGGCGGCCAGCAAGGCCGAGGTCGACACCTTCGACCTCAACGCGTCCGTGGCCCGGGACCTCAGGTCCGGCGCCCTCGGCTTCGCCGTCGACCAGCAGCCCTACCTCCAGGGCTACGAGGCCATCGACCTGCTCTGGCTGTACCGCTACAACGCGAACGTGCTCGGCGGCGGCCGCCCGGTGCTCACCGGACCGCAGATCGTCACCGCCGCCGAGGCCTCCAAGCTGGAGGAGTTCATCAAGCGGGGCAGCCGATGAGCACGCACGCCGCCGTCGACGAACGGCTCGCGCCGACCTCCGTGGTGCGCAAGCTGCTCGCCCGCCCGGAGCTGGGCTCGGTGGTCGGCGCCGCCGCCGTCTTCGTCTTCTTCTCCATCGTCGCGCCCAGCTTCCTGCAGGCCTCCAGCCTCAGCACGGTCCTGTACTCGGCCTCCACCATCGGGATCATGGCCGCTCCGGTGGCCCTGCTGATGATCGGCGGCGAGTTCGACCTCTCCGCCGGTGTCATGGTCACGACCTCCGCGCTGGTGAGCTCGATGTTCAGCTACCAGATGACCGCCAACGTCTGGGTCGGCGTCGCGGTGTCCCTGCTGGTCACACTGGCCATCGGCTTCTTCAACGGCTTCATGCTGACCCGCACCAAGCTGCCCAGCTTCATCATCACGCTCGGCACCTTCCTGATGCTGACCGGCCTGAACCTCGGCTTCACCAAGCTGATCAGCGGTTCGGTCTCCACCAAGACGATCGCCGACATGGAGGGCTTCTCCTCCGCGCGGGCCCTGTTCGCCTCGCAGTGGAACATCGGCTCGGTCACCCTCAAGGTCACCATCCTGTGGTGGTTCGCCATCGTCGCCGTGGCCACCTGGATCCTGCTGCGCACCCGCGCCGGCAACTGGATCTTCGCCGTGGGCGGCGGGGCCGACGCGGCCCGCGCGACCGGCGTGCCCGTCGTGAAGACCCGTATCGGCCTCTACATGGGCGTCGCCCTGTGCGCCTGGATCTCCGGACAGCACATCCTCTTCTCGTTCGACGTGGTCCAGTCGGGCGAGGGCGTCGGCAACGAGTTCCTCTACATCATCGCGGCCGTCATCGGCGGCTGCCTGATGACCGGCGGCTACGGCTCCGCCATCGGCTCGGCGGTCGGCGCCTTCATCTTCGGCATGACCAGCAACGGCATCGTCTACGCCCAGTGGAACCCGGACTGGTTCAAGTTCTTCCTCGGCGCGATGCTCCTGCTGGCCACGCTGCTCAACGCATGGGTCCGCAAGCGGGCGGAGGCACGGGCATGACCACGGCACTCGTGAAGCTGACCGACGTCAGCAAGTACTACGGCAACATCCGCGCCCTCCAGGGGGTCTCCCTGGAGGTCTCGGCGGGCGAGATCACCTGCGTCCTCGGCGACAACGGCGCCGGCAAGTCCACCCTCATCAAGATCATCGCAGGGCTGCACCGGCACGACGCGGGCACCTTCGAGATCGAGGGCGAGGAGACCGTGCTCGCCAACCCGCGCGCGGCCCTGGACCGCGGCATCGCCACCGTCTACCAGGACCTCGCCGTCGTCCCGCTCATGCCCGTGTGGCGCAACTTCTTCCTCGGCTCCGAGCCCACCAAGGGCCGCGGGCCCCTGCGCCGCCTCGACGTGGACCTCATGCGCGAGACCACCCGCGCCGAGCTGCTGCGCATGGGCATCGACCTGCGCGACGTGGACCAGCCCATCGGCACCCTGTCCGGCGGTGAGCGCCAGTGCGTGGCCATCGCCCGCGCCGTGTACTTCGGCGCCAAGGTCCTCGTCCTCGACGAGCCCACCGCGGCCCTCGGCGTGAAGCAGTCCGGCGTGGTCCTCAAGTACGTCGCCGCCGCCCGCGACGCGGGCCTGGGCGTGGTCCTGATCACCCACAACCCGCACCACGCGTACCTGGTGGGAGACCGTTTCGTGCTCCTCAAGCGCGGCACCATGGCGGGCAGCCACACCCGCGATTCGATCACGCTCGACGAGCTCACCCGGCAGATGGCGGGCGGCTCCGAGCTGGACGAACTGAGCCACGAACTGGAGCGAGTGGCAGAATCAGGGGCAGACGCCCCACCCGGCGCAGCCGACCCGGCTTCCCGCACCACCCCACCGACGAGGGACGACACGACTCGATGAGCACGTACCGGGACTTCACGCTCTCCCACCGGGGGTCGGCGCGAGGCACCGTCCTGCGGACCATCGGCACCCGTGAGCGCCGGTCGCACCTGACCGCCCCGCGCGTCCCGACCGTCGGCATCGACATCGGCGGCACCAAGGTGATGGCGGGGGTCGTCGACGCCAACGGCATCATCCTGGAGAAGATCCGCACCGAGACCCCGGACAAGTCCAAGAGCCCCAAGGTCGTCGAGGACACCATCGTCGAGCTGGTGCTCGACCTCTCCGACCGGCACGACGTGCACGCGGTCGGCATCGGGGCCGCCGGCTGGGTGGACGCCGACCGCTCCCGGGTCCTGTTCGCACCCCACCTGGCCTGGCGGGACGAGCCGCTGCGCGACGCGCTCCAGTCCCGGCTCGCCGTCCCCGTCATGGTCGACAACGACGCGAACACCGCCGCCTGGGCCGAGTGGCGCTTCGGCGCCGGACGCGGCGAGGACCACCTCGTCATGATCACGCTCGGCACCGGCATCGGCGGGGCCATCCTCGAAGGCGGCCAGGTCAAGCGCGGCCGCTACGGGGTCGCCGGCGAATTCGGCCACATGCAGGTCGTCCCCGGCGGCCACCGCTGCCCCTGCGGCAACCGGGGCTGCTGGGAGCAGTACAGCTCCGGCAACGCCCTGGTCCGCGAGGCCCGCGAGCTGGCCGCCGCCGACTCCCCGGTCGCGTACAACATCATCGCCAGGGTCGGCGGCAACGTCAACGAGATCACCGGGCCGCTCATCACCGAGCTGGCCCGCGAGGGCGACGCCATGTGCGTCGAGCTGCTCCAGGACATCGGCCAGTGGCTCGGCGTCGGCATCGCGAACCTCGCCGCCGCCCTCGACCCCTCCTGCTTCGTCATCGGCGGCGGCGTCAGCGCCGCCGACGACCTGCTGATCGGCCCCGCCCGGGACGCCTTCCGCCGCCACCTCACCGGCCGCGGCTACCGGCCGGAGGCCCGCATCGCCAAGGCCCAGCTCGGCCCCGAGGCCGGCATGGTCGGCGCCGCAGACCTCGCCCGGCTCGTCGCCCGGCGCTTCCGCCGCGCCACCCGCCGGCGGGTCGAGCGCTACGAACGGTACGAGCGCTACGCGCAGCAGCTGGGCCGACGCGACCCCGCCGTACCCGAGGACCAGGAAAAACAGTGACACCGCCCTCCCTGCCCCACCAGGCCTCCGCCCCCGACGCGGACGACACGCCCCCGCCCACCGCCGAGGACCGCAGGCACGTCGTCAAGCGCCGCTGGATCACCGCGATCATCATCCTGCTGCTGGTCGGCGTACCCGCGGGCTATCTCGCCATCTCCACCCAGCAGAGCCGCGAGAGCGGCAGGGACAAGGCCGCCCGGATCGGCGCGTCCGAGGTGCGCCCCGGCTGGCCCTCCAAGGTGCAGCGGAGCATCTACGAGGTCCCGATCCCGCCGAAGGCCTGGCGGGTCGGGTTCCTGGAGACCAACAACTGGCGCACCAGCCGGCTGTTCACCCAGTTCGCGGTGACCCCGGAGGACCTGGACGCCTTCCTCGCCGCCGTCGGCACCAGCCGGGCCGGGCTGAAGCAGGGCGAGGTCTCGGTCTCCCCGCACGACTCCGAGGTCGCCGGCTGGAGCTGGAGCCCGGAGGCCACCTGGTACGGGGCCACCGTGGAACAGCCGGACCCGCGCCCCAGCCGGGACATCACGGTGGACCTCACCGACCCCGGGAAGCCCAAGGTCTACGTGGTCTCCATGACCACCCCCTGACCGGGGCCCGTCCCCCGCTAGCCTGGGATCATGAAGCTCACCAAGCGGCTGCACTCCTGCGTCCAGTTGGAGAAGGACGGGCGCACGCTCGTCATCGACCCGGGCGCCTTCAGTGAACCGGACGCGGGCCTGGGGGCGGACGCCCTGCTGGTCACGCACGAACACCCCGACCACTTCGAGGAGGGCCGGCTGCGGGCCGCCCTCGACGCGAACCCGGCGGCCGAGCTGTGGACCCTGCGCAGCGTCGCGGAGAAGCTCGCCCCCGCCTATCCGGGCCGGGTGCACACCGTCGGCCACGGCGACGCCTTCACCGCCGCCGGGTTCGAGGTCCAGGCGCAGGGGGAACTGCACGCGGAGATCCACCCGGACATCCCGCGGGTCACGAACGTCGGCTACCTCGTGGAGGGTTCCCTCTTCCACCCCGGGGACGCCCTGACCGTGCCCGGGGTGCCGGTGGAGACCCTGATGGTCCCGGTGCACGCCCCCTGGAACAAGGTCTCCGAGGTGATCGACTACCTCCGCGAGGTCAAGCCGCGCCGGGCCCTCGACATCCACGACGCCTACCTCTCCGACATCGCCCGGCCGGTCTACGACTTCGCCCTGGACGCCCTCGGCGGCACCGACCACGGCCGACTCACCGCGGGGGACAGCACCGACCTGTGAGTGTCGGTGGCTGGAGGTAGGTTGGAACGCATGCGTATCGCCACCTTCAACGTCAACTCCATCACCGCCAGGCTGCCGCGCCTGCTGGCCTGGCTGGAGAGCTCCGGCACCGATGTCCTGTGCATCCAGGAGACCAAGTGCTCGGCGGAGCAGTTCCCGGACGCCGAGCTGCGCGAGCTGGGCTACGAATCGGCCGTCAACGCCACCGGCCGGTGGAACGGCGTGGCCCTGCTCTCCAAGGTGGGCCTGGACGACGTGGTCCTCGGGCTGCCCGGCGGGCCCGACTACGAAGGCGTCCAGGAGCCCCGCGCGATCTCCGCGACCTGCGGCGGGGTCCGGGTCTGGTCGGTGTACGTGCCCAACGGCCGCGAGGTCGAGCACGACCACTACGGCTACAAGCTGGACTGGTTCCGCTCCCTGGCCACGGCCGTCGCGCAGGACGCGGCCGGCCCGCGCCCCTTCGCGGTGCTCGGCGACTTCAACGTGGCCCCGACCGACGAGGACGTCTACGACCCGGCCGTCTTCGCGGGCCTCACCCACGTCACGCCCGCCGAGCGGGCCGCCCTGGAGGCACTGCGGGCCGCCGGGCTCTCCGACGTGCTGCCGCGCCCCCTCAAGTACGACCGCCCGTACACGTACTGGGACTACCGGCAGCTCGCCTTCCCCAAGAACCGCGGCATGCGCATCGACCTGGTGTACGGGAACGAGCCCTTCACCAAGGCCGTCACCGACGCCTACGTCGACCGCGAGGAGCGCAAGGGCAAGGGCGCGTCCGACCACGCGCCGGTCGTCGTGGACCTGGACCTCGACCGGTAGTGCCGGACGGCACCCGCCGGCCGCCATCCGGGCCGGCCGATCCAGGCGCGCCCTGTGGCCAGCGGCGGATCCTGGTGCGACGCTGGGCGGTATGAACATCCCTTTCCTGGACAACTGGCTGAACCGGCGTGAAACGGAACAGGGTGCGGGACTCGCCGCCGCCCTCGCGGACGATCCCGAGGGCGTCGCCGAGCTGTTCTCGGAGTGCGAGATGCTGCGCGTCCAGGCACGGGCGGCCGGCCTCGAACTCGACGAGAGCCAGGGCTCCTTGGAAGCCCTGGACCAGCTGATGCCGCGCTGGCGGCGGGACCCCGAGGCGGTGCCCTGGCTCGGCAACGACGCGGGTTTCTACCTCGGGACCGTGATCGTCCGGACCGTCCCGGGGGCCGGCTGGCGCGTGTGGCCCAACGGCCAGCCGGTGATCCGGCTGGCCTCGGGCCGCGAGCTGAACGTGATCGAGTCGGGGGTGTCCTGGGCGATGACCGGATCCCCCGAACTCAGCCAGGCGTACGCCGAGGCCTCCGAGGGCTGATGCCCCGGCGTGTCGGAGCGAAGTGCCCTTCCGCGGCTGGATAGTTTGCGCTGACCTCGACACACCGACACCGACACCGAGTGAGCAGGGCAGCGCATGACCGTCGATCCGTTGATCGAGCTGCGGGACGTCAACAAGCACTTCGGACAGCTGCACGTCCTGCGGGACATCAACCTCACCGTCGGCCGCGGCGAGGTGGTGGTGGTCATCGGCCCCTCCGGGTCCGGGAAGTCCACCCTGTGCCGGGCGATCAACCGGCTGGAGACCGTCGAGTCGGGCACGATCCTGCTGGACGGGGAGCCGCTGCCCGCCGAGGGCAAGGAGCTGGCCCGGCTGCGCGCCGAGGTCGGGATGGTCTTCCAGTCCTTCAACCTCTTCGCGCACAAGACCGTCCTCGCCAACGTCTCGCTCGCGCAGGTCAAGGTCCGCGGGCGCAAGAAGGGCGAGGCGGACCAGCGCTCCCGGCAGCTCCTGGACCGCGTCGGCCTCGCCGACCAGGCGGAGAAGTTCCCCGCCCAGCTTTCCGGCGGCCAGCAGCAGCGCGTGGCCATCGCCCGGGCCCTGGCCATGGACCCCAAGGCCCTGCTCTTCGACGAGCCCACCTCCGCGCTCGACCCGGAAATGATCAACGAGGTGCTGGAGGTCATGCAGCAGCTCGCGCGCGAGGGCATGACCATGGTCGTGGTCACCCACGAGATGGGCTTCGCCCGCTCCGCCGCGAACCGGGTGGTCTTCATGGCCGACGGGCGCATCATCGAGGACCGCACTCCGGAGCAGTTCTTCACCGCTCCGGAGAGCGACCGGGCCAGGGACTTCCTCTCCAAGATCCTCAAGCACTGAGGGACCGGCGGCGGCCGTCGGTCACTGCTCGCGCAGCGGTACCGAGACGTACGAGGGGTCGGAGCGCGGCGAGGAGAAGGTCAGCTGCGCCCCCGTGGGGTTGTGCTCGATGTAGAGCGGGTCGACGGTGTCGATGACGAGGGCGAGCCGGTGGCCCGCGGGCACGTCGTAGGCGGTGGAGAAGAGCTCCAGGTCCACCCCGAACGCCCGGCCCGGCGTGCGGCCGTGGAAGGTGTACGGGGCGTTGCTGACGAGCTTGCCGATGCCGAGCGGGCCGACGTCGTAGAGGTACGCGACGAAGGTGCCGTCGGCCCTGGTGGGAGTGACGGTGGTGTGCAGTGCGACGGTGCCGCGGACCCGGCGCGCGGTGTCGTAGCGCTCCGACTGCCAGACGGCGGCGAAGGCGCGGGGGAGCAGCGGTAGGGACGCGGTCGGGGGCGCCTTGACGAACTGGTCGAGGATGCTGGAGAGGAAGACGATGCCGCCGTTGGCGCCGGAGTCGACATTGGCGAAGAGGTGCTCGCTGTCGGAGAGCGCGAGCTTCTCGGTGCCGCCCGAGCCGACCGACTTCCAGTCCGCGTAGCCCTCGTAGCCGTCGTTGCTGCGGGACTTGACCTGTACCGGGGCCTCGGTGTCGACGCCGTTGCGCTCGCCCTTCAGGTAGCGGTCGAACCAGCGGTGGGCGTTGGTCCAGGTGTCGTTGGGCAGGCCGAGCAGGCCGGTGCCCTCGGCGGTTGCGTGGTCCCCGGGCCGGAACTCCAGGCGCTTGGGGCCGGTCAGCCGCTCGTAGAACTTCGCGTACTGATTGGGCGGGAAGATCGTGTCGCCCCAGGCGTTGCCGAGCATGATCGCGGTGCCGTTGGCATTGATCCGGTCCACCTGTTCGGCGGCCGAACGCTTCCTGCCCCACTCGATCATCTGCTGCTCCCGGTCCAGCCGGGACCCGAGGAAGTCGCCCAGGATCGACTGGAGTTCGGGTCCGGGGCGGCCGGTGAGGTAGCCGGCGGCGCCGAGTACCCCGGCGGCCTGGAGGTGCTGGGTGCGGCCGGAGTAGATGGACTCGATGAGGTCGGCCCAGCCGCTCATCGCGACCACGGCCTTGATGCGCGGGTCGTGGGCGGAGGCCAGCAGGCTGATGCCGGCGCCGTACGAGACGCCGCCGAGGCCGATGTGGCCCGCGTCGGCGGGGGAGTTGGCCAGGGCCCAGTCGATGACGGCGCTGACGTCGGCGATGTCCGGCGGGCCGGCCACCTCGATCTGCCCGCCGGAGAGCCAGAAGCCGCGGGAGGTGTAACTGACCACGACATAGCCGGAGTCGGCGAGCTTCCTGGCCTGGGCGATGTATTCGATCTGGGGCATGCCCCAGCTGGAGGGAAGCACGATCAGCGGGTACTTCCGGCCGCTCACGGCTCCGGCCGGGGTGAAGACGTTGCCCTTGAGGGTGATGCCGCCGGAGCCGGGGATGTCGTGGAAGCGCAGTTCCGGCGAGGCCGCCGGGGCGTCGGCGGCGACTGCCGCGACGGGGGCGGGAGCCGCCTGGGCCTGGTGGGGGGCCAGGCCCAGGGCGGCTGCCGCCAGCAGGGCTGCCACGGCTGCGGCGGTGGTGGTGCGTTCCATCAATCGCTCCTCGCGTACGCCGGGGTTGTCAAGGTGACCCGACGGTAACGGGAGGGGATTACTGGAGGTAACCCATGAGTAAGTTACGTGGTGGTAACAATTGAACGAGAGTCAGTCGGCGGGCGGTTGGCGCTCAGCCGCTCTGCGGGGTCCCGTTCGCGGCGCTCTTGGCCTTCCAGGCGTCCCAGGTCAGGTTCCACTCGCCGTATCCGTTGCCGATGTCGGCGTTGCCCTTGGAGCCCGAGCCCACGACCTCGAAGGGGTCGCCGATCTGGGACTGGGCGAAGAGGTCCCTGGCGTCGGCGTCGCTCATCCCCACGCAGCCGGAACTGCTGTTGGTGCGGCCGAAGTTGCCGGAGTTCCACGGTGCGGCGTGCGCGTACATGCCGGACCAGGTGAGCCGCATCGAGTAGTCGACCATCTTGTCGTAGGCGTCGTCCAGGCCCACCGTCTGGGAGTCCATCCGGATGGTGCCTTCCTTCGTCATGATCACCATCTTCCCCGACCAGGACGCCTTCTTGCCGCCCGGAGTGCCGGCCGAGATCGGGATCGTCTTCTGCGCCTGGCCGTCCTCGGTCACCGACATCTTCTTGGTGTCGAGACTGACCTCGATCCGGCGGTCCTTACCGATCTTGAACTCGGTGTTGTAGTCCCGGGCGAAGAGACCGCCGCCCTTGCCGGAGTCCACGCCGTTCAGGTTCATCTCGACCTTCACGTCCGTGCCGGACTTCCAGTACTCCTTCGGCCGCCAGTCGACGCGGTCGTTGCCGGAGTAGTCCTTGATCCAGCCCCAGGAGCCCTCGGTGTTGTTCGAGGTGGTGACCTTGAGCTGCTTCTCCACCTCTGCCTTGTTCGTCACCGGGTTGTCGAAGACGAGCGACACCGGCATCGCCACGCCCACCGTGCTGCCCTTGGGTATGTTGATCGAGACCTTGTTCACCTTGTCGGCGGGGCTGGTCTTGAACTGCGTGGAGGCGCTCTGGCTCTCGGTGTTCTGGGCCTCGACCTTGTACTCCGCACCGGGGGCGGCGTTGCGCTCCGAGGTCCAGGTCCTGCCGTCGTCGGCTATCTTCCCCGGCAGCTCCGCGCCCTTGGCGTCGGTCACCTTCACCTGCGCCAGCTTGCCTTCGGCGACGGTCACCGTGACGGGCTGGCCCGCCTTGACCTGATCGCCCGTGAGGTTCACCGAGACGGCCATGTCGGCCTTCGGCTTCAGCTCGGCATTGCCGTTCGCACCGCCCCCGCCATCGCTTCCGCCCGAGCAGGCGGTGAGCGCGGCGGCCAGAAGTGCGGTACCGGCCATGGCGGTGCGGCGTGTGCGGCTCAACGTAAACCCCTCCCAAGAATTAACCGTTCGCAAACCTAGATGCGAACAGGTCGACTCTAGGTTGCGCAATCCGCGGAAAATGTCGTCCCGTCGGCTGTGACATGGACCGCAGCAAAACGGTCACCGTCCGGTCACAATCGCCGCGCCGTCCGGTCATGGGCGGCTGTGAGAGTCCTGTGCATCCCGGTCCCCGGCCCCGCCACCGACGTACAGGAAGGCCGATCAGCCATGTGTGCACTGCTCGTGACCCCCGCCCGGCAACACGACCAGGACCGGGAGCTGATGGTGCGCACCCTGTCCGACCTCGAATACCAGGCGTTCCTTTCCCGGCACGGGCGGGCCAGTTTCCTCCAGTACCCGTCCTGGGCCGCGGTAAAGGACCTCTGGCGCTCGGAAAAGGTCGGATGGCACTATCCCGGCGGCGAAATAGAGGGTGCCGGACTCGTTCTCTACCGCCAATTCCCCGGCACCCGTAAATATTTCGCCTACCTTCCCGAGGGCCCCGTCGCGGACTGGTCCGACCCGCGCATCGACCGCTGGCTCAACCCCCTCATGCGCCACATGCGCGCCTCCGGTGCCTTCGCCGTCCGCATCGGCCCCACTCCCGCCTACCGCCGCTGGGACGCGGCCACCGCCAAGTCCGGGACCGGCCGCCAGATATCCGACGTGATCGCCACCGAGGTCGACCCGGTGGGCGCCGCCCTCGCCGACCGGCTGCGCACCCGCGGCTGGAAGCGCTGCGGCGGTGAGGACGACGGCGACGCCCAGCCCCGCCACGTCTTCCGCGTGCCGCTGGCCGGCCGCTCCCTGGACGACCTGTGGTCGGGCCTGAACCAGGAGTGGCGGCGCAACGTCCGCAAGGCCGCGAAGGCCGGTGTGGAGACGGTCCTCGGCACCTCCGCCGACCTGCCCGAGTTCTACCGGCTGTTGCGCATCACCGAAGAGCGCGACGGCTTCCGGCTCGGCCGCTCCCTCGCGTACTACGAGCAGCAGTACCGGGTCCTGAACGCCGAGCAGCCCGGCCGTATGCGCCTCTACCTGGGCATCCACCGCGGCGAGATCCTCGCCGCCCACACGATGATCGTCGCCGGGAAGCGGGTCTGGTACCAGACCGGCGCCTCCGCCGACCACCGGCGCGAGGTGCGGCCCAGCAACGCCCTGCAGTGGCGCATGATGTGCGACGCACACGCCCTCGGGGCGGAGGAGTACGACATGCGCGGGGTACCCTCCACCCTTGACCCCGACGAACGTTCTTTCGGGCTGCTGCGCTGGAAGCTCGGCACCGGCGGGCAGGTCGTCGAAACGCTCGGCGAATGGGAGACCCCGATGGACGGAGTGGCCAACACGGCGCTCTACAAGGCCTTCCAGGCCTACCTGGCCCGCCGGTGACGGCCACCGACACCAGGCACAACGCCGCCCCGGCCGGCGGCGGCCCGGCACCGGGCAAGACCTCGGTGCTGCGCAGCGGCGCGCTCATGGCGGCCGGTTCGATCGTCTCCCGCGCCACCGGCTTCATCCGCTCCGCCGTCGTCGTCGCCGCCCTGGGCATCGGCATGCTCGGCGACGGCTACGCGGTGGCCAACACGGTCCCGAACATCATCTACATGCTGCTCATCGGCGGCGCGCTCAACGCCGTCTTCGTACCCGAACTGGTCCGGGCCGCCAAGGAACACGCTGACGGCGGCGCCGCCTACACCGACCGGCTGCTGACCGCCTGCACGGCGGCGCTCGTCGTGCTCACCGCCGCGGCCGTCCTCGCCGCCCCGCTGATCGTCTCGGTGTACACCGGCTACAGCGGGGCCCAGGAGAGCACCACCGTCGCCCTGGCCCGCTACTGCCTGCCCCAGATCCTCTTCTACGGGCTCTTCACCCTGCTCGGCCAGGTGCTGAACGCGCGCGGCCGGTTCGGCGCGATGATGTGGACCCCGGTCCTCAACAACTTCGTGATCATCGCCGTGTTCGGGCTCTTCCTCTACGTCTCGCACGACGCTGCGGACGGCCTGACCGCCGCCGAGACCCGGCTCCTGGGCCTCGGCACCACCGCCGGCATCGTCCTCCAGGCCCTCGCCCTGATCCCCTCGCTGCGCGCCGCCCGCTTCCGCTGGCGCCCCCGCTTCGACTGGCGCGGCAGCGGCCTCGGCCGTCCCCTGCGCAACGCGGGCTGGCTGGTCATGCTCGTCCTCACCAACCAGATCGCGTACTGGGTCGTCACCCGGCTCTCCACCACCGCCGGTTACGAGGCGGACCTGGCCGGTCTCCCGGGCGCCGGCTACACCGCCTACAGCAACGCCTACCAACTGTGGATCGTCCCGCAGGGCATCATCACCGTCTCCCTCGTGACCGCCCTGATGCCCCGGATGAGCGCGGCCGCCTCCGACGGCGAACTCGCCACCCTGCGCGGGGACATCTCCTACGCGCTGCGCTCCAGCGCCGCCCTGGTCGTCCCCGCCGCCGCGCTCTTCGCCGCCCTCGCCCCCTGGGTGATGGGCAGCGTCTTCGAGTACGGCCTCACCGACGACGCAGACATCGAGGTCATGGCGGGCATGCTCATGGCCTTCGCGCCCGGCCTGATCGCCTTCTCCGCGCAGTACGTGCTCTCGCGCGGCTTCTACGCCCTGTCCGATACCCGGACCCCCTTCTTCCTGAACCTGGTCATCGCCGCGCTGAACGCCGGGCTGTCCGCCGCCGCCTACTTCCTGCTGTCCCCCCGCTGGGCGGTCACCGGCATGGCCGCGGCCTCCTCCCTCGCCTTCCTCGCGGGCGCCGCCGCGACCGCGTACACCCTCTCCCGCCGGCTCGGCCCGCGCGCGGGGACCCGTAAGGAACGGCGCGCCACGGCCGTACGGACCCACCTGCGGCTCCTGGCCGCCTCGGTCCCGGCGGCCGCCGCGGCGTACGGTGCCGCCCGAAGCGCCGAGCGCTTCGGCGACTTCGCGGCGGTCGGGGCGGGAACCGCGGCCCTCGCCCTCGTCGTCGTCCTCCTTGCCCGGCCGCTGCGCCTGACGGAGATCACCGACCTGCTGGACTCCCTGCGCTGCAAGGTCGGTCGATAGCAGGAGGAAGCGCAACAGAACGACTTGGCATACTGGCCGGATGCCACGTGTACTGCTGATCGAGGACGACCCGTCCATCCGGGAGGGCGTGGGTCTGGGCCTGCGCCGCCGCGGCCACGAAGTGAGCTCCGCCGAGACCGGCGAGGAGGGGCTCGCCCTGATGGCGGGCTTCCGCCCCGAACTCGTCCTCCTCGACCTGATGCTGCCCGGCATGAACGGTGTGCAGGTCTGCCATCGCATACGCGAGAACAGCGAGGTGCCGATCATCATGCTCACCGCGCGCGGCGACGACTTCGACGTGGTCATCGGCCTGGAGGCCGGCGCCGACGACTACATCGTGAAACCCGCCCGTACCGAGGTCATAGAAGCCCGCATCAAGGCCGTACTGCGCCGGCTCAGCGACCCCGTGGGTGCCCGCCCCGAGATCGCGATCCACGGCGAACTCGCCATCGACCGCGCCGGGCTGACCGTCGCCAAGAACGGCGAGCGCGTCGCCCTCGCCCCCAGCGAGATCAAGCTCCTGCTGCACCTGTCGGCCTCGCCCGAGCAGGTCTTCTCCCGCCAGCAGCTCCTCGAGTACGTCTGGGACCACAGCTACCACGCCGACTCCCGGCTCGTGGACGCCTGCGTCCGCCGCCTGCGCCACAAGATCGAGGACCCCGCCGGCAGCCCCCGCTACATACAGACCGTGCGCGGCTTCGGCTACCGCTTCGGCCCCCTGTAGGCCGCGGTGCGACGCATAGCACCGCTCGGGCTGCGCACCCGGCTGATAGCGGCCTTCCTGCTGGTCGCCGCGGTCAGCGCGGTCAGCACGGCCGCCCTCACCTACCAGCAGGCGCGCAACGCCATCCTGAAGCAGACCCAGGACACCGCCATCAGCACCCTGCGCGACCAGGTCGAGCAGCAGGAGATCCGGCTGCCCCTGACCCAGCAGGAGCTCCAGCGCATCGTCATCGACCTCGGCAAGCGCGGCAAGCCCCACCCGTGGATCCTCTTCGCCGAGTACGGCGGCCTGCGCGCCTCCACCAACCCCGCCTCACCCACCTCCACCGTGGTCACCGCCGACCTGCGCGACAAGGTCCTCAACAGCCGGTACACGGCCTTCCAGCGGGTCGAGGACCAGCGCGGCACCCCGTACCTCACGGTCGGCGTCCCCGCCCTCTTCGAGCACAACGGCTCCACCGAATCCACCGGGCTCGTCTTCTTCGCCTGCGTCCCGCTCTCCACCGAGAAGCAGACCGTCGAGGCCATGGTCGAGGCCGCCCAGCAGGGCGCCGTCCCGGGGCTGGCCATCGCCATCATCCCCGCGCTGCTGGCCGCACGCAGCGTGCTGCGGCCGGTCCGCGACATGCGGCGCGCCGCCCAGCGGCTGGGCCGGGGCCGCCTCGACACCCGCATCGAGGTCCGGGGCGCCGACGAACTCGCGGGACTCGCCCGTACCTTCAACGAGACGGCCCGCGCCCTGGAGCAGTCGGTGCGCGAGCTGCAGGACGCGGAGACCCGCGCCCGCCGGTTCGCCTCCGACGTCTCCCACGAACTGCGCACCCCGCTCGCCGGGATGCTCGCCGTGACCGAGGTCCTCGACGAGGACGCCGCGCGCCTCGACGCCGACACGGCCAAGGCCCTGCGCCTGGTGAGCGCCGAGACCGGCAAACTCGCCGTCCTCGTCGAGGACCTGATGGAGATCTCCCGCTTCGACGCCCGGGCCGCCGAGCTCAACCTCGACGACGTGGACATCGCCGAAGCCGTGCGCAAGACCCTCGAACGACGCCACTGGGACGACGAGCGCGTCGTCACCCGGCTGCCGGACGGGGTACGCGCCCGACTTGACCCGCGCCGCTTCGACGTGGTCCTCGCCAACCTCGTCGGCAACGCCCTGCGGCACGGCGGCGCCCCCGTACACGTCACCGTACGGACCGCACCGGGCGGGGACGGCGAGCGGCTGCTCATCGACGTCGCCGACAGCGGGCCCGGCATCGCCCCAGAGGTGCTGCCGCACATCTTCGACCGCTTCTTCAAGGCCGACGCGGCCAGGACCCGCTCCGCCGGCAGCGGCCTCGGACTCGCCATCACCCTGGAGAACGTCCGCCTGCACGGCGGCACCCTCCGGGCGGGCAACGGGCCCTCCGGGGGAGCCCTCTTCACCCTCGACATGCCGCTGGAGGCCCGCGAATGACAGGGCGCAAGACGAGAGCCCGGGCCGCGGCGGCCACGGCGGCGCTGGCGGGCTGCGCCCTCCTGCTCGCCGGATGCGGGATCAAACGCACGGGGGTGATCGAGAGCGGCCACGCCGCCACCGTCAAGGTCCCCGGGGCCAAGAGCGCCGCCGTCCTCTACTTCGTCTCCAAGGAGGGCGACCGGCTCGTCCCGGTCCCGTTCACGATCAGCGCCGACTACACCCTCGCGCCCTTGCCGCTCCTGCGGCTGCTGATGAACGGCCCCAGCGGTCCGGCCCAGGAGGCCGGGCTCACCACGGCCCTCCCCCGGCTGGCCGACGGGGCGGAGGCGCTGATCGTGAGCGCGCACACACCGGACAAGGGGCTGACGGTCCGTCTGCCGTTCGCCGTGGGCACCCTGTCGGACCTGGCCCGCAGCCAGCTGGTGTGCACCGTCGGCGTCTCCGCCGTGCCGGACGTCATCAGCCCGGTCACCCTGCAGGGCACCGACACCACCCTCCCGTCCGCGGAGTGCGAGCGGGGGCGCTGACGGGTGCGGCCGGCCCGGAGCCGGCCGCACCCTTGCGGGCAAGGCCGCGCTCCCGTCACGGTGGCCCCATGGATCACGCCGCGGACGTCCCGGACGTCTTCGACCCCCGGATCTACGCCGAGGGCCTCCCGCACGACGGCTACCGGCTGCTGCGCGAGCACCATCCCGTCGCCTGGCAGCCGGAGCCGCAGATCCTGGGCTGGCCCGCCGGTCCCGGCTTCTGGGCCGTCACCCGGCACGCCGACGTCGTCCGCGTCCTGCGCGACCACCGCACGTACTCCTCCTGGATCGGCGCCACCCAGATCCGCGACCCCGACCCGGCCGACCTGCCGTTCCTGCGGCGCACCATGCTCAACCAGGACCCCTTCCCGAGGCCCTGCGGGCCGGGGGAGAGCCCCGCCCCGCACGGCCGCCTGCGCCGGCTCGTCTCCCGCGCCTTCACCCCGGCCCGCGTCGACGCCTTCGCCGCCCGGGCACGGGAACGCGCCCGCGCCCTGCTGACCGCCGCGCGGGAGGGCGCCGAGGACGGCGCCGCCGACCTCGTGCGCACCGTCACCGACGAATACGCGCTGCTGAACCTCACCGACCTGCTCGGCGTCCCGGCCTCCGACCGCGCCCTGCTGCTGGAGTGGACCGTACGGATCATCGGCTACCAGGACCCCGACGACGCCCCGGCCCCCGTACTCGGCCAGGACGGCAAGCCCCTCAACCCGCGCTCCCCGGCGCTGCTCGGCGAGATGTTCGCGTACGCCCGCGAACTGGCCGCCCACAAGCGCGCGCACCCCGGCGACGACGTGATGACCGCCCTGGCCCAGGCCGGGCTCGACCCGGCCGAACTGGAGATGTTCTTCTTCCTGCTGACCGTCGCCGGCAACGACACCGTGCGCAGCGCCGCCCCCGGCGGCCTGCTCGCCCTCGCCCACGCCCCGGACGCCTACCGGCGGCTCGCGGACGGACGGGTCCCCGTGGACCGGGCCGTCGACGAACTCCTGCGCGTCCACCCGCCGGTGCTCAGCTTCCGCCGCACCGCCGCCGTCGACACCGAACTGGCCGGGCAGCCCATCCGGGCCGGGGACAAGGTGGTGGTCTTCCACGCCTCGGCCAACCACGACGAGCGGGTCTTCACCGCCCCCCGCTGCCTCGACCTCGGCCGGACGCCCAATCCGCACGTCTCCTTCGGGGACGGCCCCCACGTCTGCCTCGGCGCCCACTTCGCCCGGCTCCAGCTGCGCACCCTCTACGAGGAGTGGTGCGCGGCCATGCCCGTGCCGGAACTCACGGGCCCGCCCGGGCGGTTGGTGTCGAACTTCATCAACGGGATCACACGGCTGCCGGTGCGGGTGTCCGGGCCGGCCCGGTGACGTCCGCCAACAGCCCCGTGACGTCGGGACCGTAGGCGTCGGAGTTGATCACCTTCAGCATGAGGCAGAACGACCCGTTGCCGTACTTGCGGGCCAGCCGCTCGTGGTGCCTGGCCAGGTACCGGGCCGCGGCCTGGTTGCTGATGGCGGTCTGACCCGACAGCAGGAACACCGGCCGGGAGCCCTGCCCGGTCGTCAGCCGCGCCAGCAGGACGTGCTCGACCTCGCCCTTCACCCAGCGGTACGCCTCCCCGCCGATCCGGATGGCCGCACGGTCCGGATGGCCCGACGGGAGGCCGACGTCGGTCTGCACCCCCGGCAGCATCGAGGCCAGGTGGGCGGTCGTCCGGACATTGGAGGTCGGCCCGCCGACGCAGAACTCGGCGCGCTCGCCGAAGCCCTGCCGGGCCGTGTCGTGGGTGACGATCTGGACGGTCGCCCCGCAGTCCTTGATCAGGGAGGAGATCTCCAGCAGGGCGAAGGCGTCGTTGCGGTGCAGGGAGGCATCGGTGCCGCCCATCTGCCGGTTGACCACGAACAGACAGTCGGCGCCGGTCGGCAGGCCGAAGAAGGCCTGCTTGCGGCGGAGCGCGCGCCGCCAGAGGTAGGTGCGGGCGAACCAGCCGAGCCCGCCGCTGAGGGCGGTGGCTATCAGCCCGAGCAGGATGTTGCGCACGTCGTCGTTCATGCGCGGGATGCTAGCGCCGTGACCGCGGCACCGGGACACCCGGTGCGGGAGATCACCTGCACCGCTCCGGCCCCGTCCAACGGCGCGCGCCACAGGACGTCCTGACGGGACGCCGGGCTCGGCGCTAGGCTCGGCGCCACGCTGCCACTGGAGGTCCGGATGCACCGTCCCGTCGCCCGCACGTTACCGCTGCTGGCCGTCGTCGCCGCACTCGTCTCGACCGGCGCCGCACCGCCGTCCGCCGCCGGGGCCCCGGCCCCGCCGGCGAAGGTCCCGGTCGCCGCGGGCTACGGCGGGGCCGTCGCCAGTGTCGACGCCGACGCCTCGGCGGTGGGGATCGGCGTCCTGCGCTCCGGGGGCAACGCGGTGGACGCCGCCGTCGCCACCGCCGCCGCGCTCGGCGTCACCGAGCCCTACTCGGCGGGCATCGGCGGAGGCGGTTACTTCGTCTACTACGACGCCACGTCGCGACGCGTGCACACCATCGACGGCCGGGAAACCGCGCCGGCCTCGGCCACCGCCACCCTCTTCCAGGAGAACGGCGTCCCCATCCCCTTCGCCGAGGGCCAGACCAGCGGCCTCGGCGTCGGAGTCCCCGGCACCCCCGCCACCTGGACGAGCGCCCTCGACGCCTGGGGCACCCGCCGGCTGCCCCAGCTCCTCAAGCCCGCCGAGAAGCTGGCCCGCGACGGCTTCACGGTGGACAGCACCTTCCGGGCCCAGACCGAGCTCAACGAGGCCCGGTTCAGGGACTTCCCCGACACCTCGAAGCTCTTCCTGCCCGGCGGCGCCCTGCCGGTGGTCGGCTCCACCTTCAAGAACCCGGACCTGGCCGCCACCTACGCCGAACTGGCCCGCAAGGGCACGGGCGCGCTCTACCGGGGCCCGATCGCCGAGGAGATCGTCCGGACCGTCCGCACGCCCCCGGTGGACCCGGCCGCGACACGGATCGTCCGCTCCGGCGACCTGACCACCCGCGACCTGCGCGCGTACGCGACCAAGCGGCAGGACCCGACCCGGGTGGGCTACCGCGGCCTGGACGTCTACGGCATGGCGCCCTCCTCCTCCGGCGGCACCACCGTCGGCGAGGCCCTCAACATCCTGGAGCGCACCGACCTCTCGAAGCTCTCCGAGACGCAGTACCTGCACCACTTCATCGAGGCCTCGCGGATCTCCTTCGCCGACCGGGGCCGCTGGGTCGGCGACCCGGCCGCCGTCCGTGTGCCGACGCGCGAGCTGCTCTCACAGCGGTTCGCCGACTCGCGCGCCTGCCTGATCAAGCCGGACCGTACGCTGACCAGCCCGCTCGCCCCCGGTGACCCGCGCAACCCGGTGCCGTGCGCCACCACCGGCCAGGCCGCCCCCACCACGTACGAGGGGGAGAACACCACCCACCTGACGGTCGCCGACCGCTGGGGCAACGTGGTCTCCTACACCCTGACGATCGAGTCCACCGGCGGCAGCGCGATCACCGTGCCGGGCCGCGGGTTCCTGCTCAACAACGAGCTCACCGACTTCTCCTTCGCCCCGGCCGCGCCCGGAGTCCCGGACCCGAACCTGCCCGGCCCGGGCAAGCGGCCGCGCTCGTCCATGTCCCCGACGATCGTGCTGGAGGAGGGCCGGCCGGTACTCGCCGTGGGCTCCCCGGGCGGCGCCACGATCATCACCACCGTCCTGCAGACCCTCACCGAACACCTGGACCGGGGCCTGCCGCTGGTCGACGCGATCGCCGCGCCGCGCGCCAGCCAGCGCAACCAAACCACCACCGAGCTGGAGCCGGGCCTGTGGAACAGCCCGCTCCGCGCCTCTTTGGAGGCACTCGGCCAGGGCTTCCGCCAGAACCCCGAGATCGGCGCCGCCACCGGTGTCCAGAGGCTGCCCGACGGTCGCTGGCTGGCGGCGGCCGAGACCACCCGCCGCGGCGGCGGCTCGGCCATGGTCGTCCACCCGCACGGCAGGCCGTAGCGCCTCGCGGCGGGCCGGGGGAGTGCGCGGCGGGGGCCCGCGCCCCCGCTCTCCCGTGCCCGCCGCGGCCTCCGGCGGCGGGGCCGCTACGGCGCGGTGAGGATCCTCGGGCCGTCGGCGGTGATCGCGACCGTGTGCTCCGAGTGTGCGGCGCGGCTGCCGTCGACGGTGCGCAGCGTCCAGCCGTCCCCGTCGCACTGGTAGTCGTCCGTACCGCCCGCGATCAGCATCGGCTCGATGGCGAGGACCATGCCGGGGCGCAGCTTCATGCCGCGTCCCGGCGGGCCCTCGTTGGGCACGCCCGGGTCCTCGTGCATGCTGCGGCCGACGCCGTGACCGCCGAAGCCGTCCGGGACGCCGTACCCGGCGGCGCGGCAGACCGTGCCGACGGCGTGGGCGATGTCCCCGATCCTGTTGCCGGGCACGGCGGCGGCGATCCCGGCGGCGAGGGCCGCCTCGGAGGCCTCGATCAGCCGCAGGTCGGCCGGGCGGGCCCGGCCGACGGTGAAGCTCACCGCCGCGTCCCCGACCCAGCCGCCGAGCTTCGCCCCGCAGTCCATGCTGACCAGGTCTCCGTCGCGCAGCCGGTACCCGTCGGGGATGCCGTGCACGATCGCGTCGTTGACCGAGGCGCACACCACGCCCGGGAAGGGCACCGGCGCGAACTGCGGCCGGTAGCCCAGGAAGGGCGAGGTCGCGCCGGCCTCGCGGAGCACCCCGCGGGCCACCCCGTCCAGGTCCAGCAGGGACACCCCGACGCGCGCCGCCTCCCGTACGGCGGCCAGGGCGCGGGCGACCACCCGGCCCGCGGCACGCATCTCGTCGATCTCTCGGTCCGTCTTCAGTTCCACCATGCCAATAACTATACCGGTATAACAATGACGGGATAGTTATTGGTGTCCGGGGGTAGGATGGGCGCATGGTCCGTACCCCCCTCACCCCTGAAGAGCGCGAGCGCGGCGAGCGGCTCGGCGCGCTGTTGCGCGAGGCCCGCGGCGGCCGCAGCATGGTCGAGGTCGCGGCCGGCGCGGGGCTCTCCGCCGAGACCCTCCGCAAGATCGAGACCGGCCGGGCGCCCACCCCCGCCTTCTTCACGGTCGCCGCGCTCGCCGGGGCGCTCGGGCTCTCGCTGGACGACCTGCTGACGCGCTGCGCCGTCGTTCGCGTCTGAGGCCGGTCCGTCCTGTCGGGTCCGGCCTGGCCGGTCCGTCCGGGCGGGTCCGGCCCGCCGAACGGCCCAATCGGCGGTGGGAGCACCGGGGCGCGGGGCAAGCGTGAAGACGTGCCAGCCACGAACGCATCCCAGCGACTCGGTTTCGGAATCCTCGGCGCCCTCCTCGCGGGCGGCCTGCTGCTCGCGGCGTGCGCCGCCCCCGACGGCCGGACACGCGCCGACGACGCGAGCCGCGCCCCTTCGAAGGCGGCCCGCGGTCCCGGCCCGGCGAACGGCCGGCTGCCGGAGCCGCCTGCGCCCACACCGTGAGGCGGGGTCGGGTCTAGGGTCGGGGCATGGATCTCGAGGAACTCGGCAGGGCCCGGTACGTCAGTCTCACCACCTTCCGCAAGGACGGCACGCCCGTGGCGACGCCTGTATGGGCGGTGGTCGACGGGGGTGAGCTGTACGTGTGGACGCGCAGCGACTCGTGGAAGGTCAAGCGCATACGCAACGACGGGCGGGTCACCGTCACCGCGTGCGACGTGCGGGGGCGTGTCGTGGAAGGGGCCGCCGTACGCGAGGGCCGGGCCGTGCTGCTGGACGAGGCGGGGCTGCAGCGGGTCAGGAAACTGATGTCGCGCAAGTACACGTGGCAGTTCTGGGCGGTGGACGTGCCCGCCACCGTGGCGCGGCGCGGGAAGCGGCCGCACACCGCGATCGCCGTCAAGCTTTGAGACTCCCGTAGCCCGCCCGTAACACGGATGGGATCCAATGCGGTCATGGAGACCGCGACTTCGCTGGCGATCAGTCAACTCTCGGGATATTTGCGGGGGTTGACCCAGAGGCTGGATCCGGGGGCAGGCTGGTACGGGGAGTTCCTGCGCCGGGATCCGGAGGGCATACGGGCCTGTCTGGAGGGCGCCGCGATGCCGCCGTGGGACGTGGTGGAGTCGCTGCTGCGGGACCTGGAGGGGGCGCGCGGTACGGAGTTCGCGGCGCGGGAGACCGTATACGCGGCGCGGCTTCGGGCGGCGGCCGTCACCGCGTGGGACCGGCTGCCGGGCGGCGAGGAGGAACTGCGGACCCTGCTCGCGGCGTCGGCCGCCCAGCGGGCCGAGGCGGAGTCGGCCCTGCGGAACCTGACGGCGCGGCTCGGCGGGGCCGTCGGCCCGGCGGAGACGGACGCCCTGACCCGCGAACTCTCCTGGACCCAGGACGACGTGGCCCGCGCCGCGGCCCGCCACGAGGACCTCGCGGCCCGCCTGACGTCCCTGCGGACCACGCCCTTACCAGGCGTCCCCCGCCAGCGGACCACGCCACCCGAACACCCCCACCAGCCGGCCGACCGGACCCACACTGCGCCGGGCCGGCCTCACCAACCGGCCAGCTGGACCGAAGCGCCGGCCGACTGGTCCGAAACGCCGGCCGGGTGGTTCCGCCAGTCGTCCGAGGGGGCCGGAGCGTCACCCGAGCGTCCCGGCCACCCGGCCGGCTGGGCCGAAGCCCAGTCGTCGGCCGAGCGGGCCGAAGCGTCGGAGGGGTGGACCGGAGTTCTGCCCGCGCGGGGTAGCCAGTCGGCTGATGCGGCCGGAGCGTCACCCGAGCGGCCCGGCCACCCGGCCGGCTGGGCCGAGGCGTCGGACGGCCGGACGGGAGCATCGTCCGGTTGGGCGCCGCAACGGGCCGACGGGGCCCAGCCGTCGACCGAACCGGCCGAAGCGCCGGACGGGTGGACCGAGGGTCCGCCCGCGCGGGGCGGCCAGTCGGCCGACGGGGCTGGGGCGTCGGGTGGGCAGGGTCCGGTGGGGCGGGCCGAGGGGCGGTGGCTCCGTGGGGGGCGGCGTTCGGGGGGCGCCCGGTACGCCGGATCGGCGGCTCCTGACGTGCCGGCCTTCACCCCGCCGCCGGGGCAGCCGGGCACGGGGCTGCCGGGGTCCGACGGCCTCGGCCCGGAGCACGGCCGGCCCGCCCCGCGCGGAGCGCGCTTCGGGCCCCCGCAGGATCCGCTGCCCCGTGGCGTCCGGTTCGGCCGGCCCCGGCCCGAGCCCGTGACACTCCGTGAGGCGGCCCCGGCGGCGGTCGGCGAGGCCGCGCCCCACCCCACGGCCCCGGCCGGGCCTGCGCGGGCCGTCGCCGCCGAACTGCTCGCGCTGCGCGCACAGGGCCGCAGCGGTGAGGCGCACGCCCTGCTGTGCGAGGCCGCGGCCGGGCCCGCCGAGCGGCTGCCCGGGCTGGCCGCCGAGCTGGCCCGCGCAGGGCTCGCGGCCGACTGGGCCACTCTGTTGTGGGAGGCGGGCTCGCTCCCGCCCGGACAGCTCGCCGCGGCCGCGGCCGCCCTCGGTGACGCCGGCCGGGAGGCCGACTGCGACGCCCTGCTGCGCCAAGGCGTGGCCCGCCCCGCCGCGGAGGTCGCGGAGGCCGCGCTCGCCCTCGGTGACGCAGGCCGCGTCCGCGAGGCCGACGCCCTGCTCGGCGTGTTCGTCAGGGTCCGCACCGCCGAGGAGGCGGCCGGGCTGGCCCGGCGCGACCCACAGTGGTTCGCCCCGCGCCTGCTCCTGGCGGCCCGCGCCCTGCCCGGCTCCCGGCACCGCGACCTCGTCCACGCCCTGCGGGTGGCCGGCATCGGAGCGGGCTAGGTGTATTGCCCTGTGAGGTTGGCTGCGCTGCTTGGGTGGGGGCGGGGTGGCAGGCTTCGATGGTGCGGCCGGGGCCGGGCGCGCGCCGGGGCGTCTCCTCGGACGCCGAACGTGGCGGGGGGTCGGAGGGGCCGAGGGGATGGCGTTCGGCGCCCTGCGGGGGAGCGCCCTGGCACACACCCGACCTTGGCGGAAGCGGCGGGCGCCGCCGGCTCCGGGCTGCTGTGTTCCGGCCGGCGAGGCCAGGGGCGTCCTGTGGGGAGCGCTTCGGCTACTAGCGACCCTGGCGGAGCCGGCGGACCACCGCCCGGGCCCGCTGCGGAGATCCGACAAGCTCCCCCTAACCCGCCCGTCTGCTGACCGCAATCGACCGCGGGGCGACGTAACCTGATCGACTACTCCAACAGCGCACGGCGGTCTTGCCCCACGCTGTGACGGGGCCTACGTTCTACTCCCTACGGACATCATCTACGTGCGTAGAACTCGGCGTTCCCGTCGCGAGGAGCAGCTCATGGCCCAAGTCGTCCGCGCCGCGCTGGTCCAGGCCACCTGGACCGGAGACACCGAATCGATGATCGCCAAACACGAGGCGCACGCCCGCCGGGCCGCCGCCCAAGGGGCGAAGATCATCGGCTTCCAGGAAGTGTTCAACGCCCCCTACTTCTGCCAGGTCCAGGAGCCCGAGCACTACCGCTGGGCCGAGGCCGTCCCGGACGGCCCGACCGTCCGCCGCATGCAGGAGCTCGCCCGCGAGACCGGCATGGTCATCGTCGTCCCGGTCTTCGAGCTGGAGAACGAGGGCTTCTACTACAACACCGCCGCCGTCATCGACGCGGACGGCAGCTACCTGGGCAAGTACCGCAAGCACCACATCCCCCAGGTCAAGGGATTCTGGGAGAAGTACTACTTCCGCCCGGGCAACCTCGGCTGGCCCGTCTTCGACACCGCCGTCGGGAAGGTCGGGGTCTACATCTGCTACGACCGCCACTTCCCCGAGGGCTGGCGCGCCCTGGGCCTGGCAGGGGCCCAGCTGGTCTACAACCCCTCCGCCACACACCGGGGCCTGTCCTCCTACCTGTGGCAGCTGGAGCAGCCCGCCTCCGCCGTCGCCAACGAGTACTTCATCGCCGCCATCAACCGTGTGGGCCAGGAGGAGTACGGCGACAACGACTTCTACGGCACCAGCTACTTCGTCGACCCGCGCGGCCAGTTCGTCGGCGAGGTCGCCAGCGACAAGGAGGAGGAACTCCTCGTCCGCGACCTCGACTTCGACCTGATCAAGGAGGTCCGCGACCAGTGGGCCTTCTACCGCGACCGCCGCCCCGACGCCTACGGAGGGCTCGTACAGCCGTGACCAACCCGATCCCCCTGCACAGCCGCCACGCCGCCGTCCTGCCCGACTGGCTCGCGCTCTACTACAAGCACCCCATCGAGCTCACCCACGGCGAGGGCCGCCACGTCTGGGACGCCGACGGCAAGCGCTACCTCGACTTCTTCGGCGGCATCCTCACCACGATGACCGCCCATGCCCTGCCCGAGGTCACCAAGGCCGTCTCCGAACAGGCCGGGCGGATCATCCACTCCTCCACCCTCTACCTGAACCGGCCGATGATCGAGCTGGCCGAGCGGGTCGCCGCGCTGTCCGGCATCCCCGACGCCCGGGTCTTCTTCACCACCTCCGGCACCGAGGCCAACGACACCGCCCTGCTGCTCGCGACGACGTACCGCCGCTCCAACCAGATCCTGGCGATGCGCAACAGCTACCACGGCCGGTCCTTCTCCACCGTCTCCATCACCGGCAACCGCGGCTGGTCCCCGACCAGCCTCTCGCCGCTGCAGACGTACTACGTGCACGGCGCGGTCCGCTCCCGCGGCCCCTTCGCCCACCTCGACGACGCAGCCTTCACCGCCGCCGCGGTCGCCGACCTGGACGACGTGCTCGGCCAGGCGCGCGGGGGAGTGGCCGCGCTCATCGCCGAGCCGATCCAGGGCGTCGGCGGGTTCACCTCCCCGCCGGACGGCCTCTACGGGGCCTTCCGGGAGGTCCTGGACCGCCACGGCATCCTGTGGATCAGCGACGAGGTGCAGACCGGCTGGGGCCGTACCGGCGAGCACTTCTGGGGCTGGCAGGCGCACGCCCAGAACGGCCCGCCCGACATCCTCACCTTCGCCAAGGGCATCGGCAACGGCATGTCCATCGGCGGCGTGGTGGCCCGCGCAGAGGTGATGAACTGCATCGACTCCAACTCCATCTCCACCTTCGGCGGCTCCCCGATCACCATGGCGGCGGGCGTCGCCAACCTCGGGTACCTGCTGGAGCACGACCTCCAGGGCAACGCCCGCCGCGTCGGCGGACTGCTCCTGGAGCGGCTGCGCGGCATCGCCGCACACGCGCCGGCCGTACGGGAGGTCCGCGGCCGCGGCCTGATGGCAGGGCTGGAGCTGACGAAGCCGGGCACCGACGAGGCCGACCCGGACGCGGCCTCCGCCGTCCTGGAGGCGGCCCGCGAAGGCGGCCTGCTGCTCGGCAAGGGGGGCGGGTACAACACCAGCGTGCTGCGCATCGCGCCGCCCCTGTCCCTCACCGTCGCCGAGGCGGAAGAGGGCGCCGAGATCCTCGAACAGGCCTTGCGCAGCATCGAGTAGGGGGACTCCCATGAGCATCCGCACCCTGATCCGCGGCGGCCTCGTCATCACCGCCGCCGACGAACTGCACGCGGACGTCCTGATCGAGGACGGCCGCGTGGCGGCCCTCGCCGCCCACGGCTCGGCGGCAGCCGACGCCTGGACGGCCGACCGTACGATCGACGCGAGCGGGAAGTACGTGATCCCGGGCGGGGTCGACGCGCACACCCACATGGAGCTCCCCTTCGGCGGCACCTCCGCCTCGGACACCTTCGAGACCGGAACCCGGGCCACCGCCTGGGGCGGCACCACCACCATCGTCGACTTCGCCGTGCAGAGCGTGGGCCATTCCCTGCGCGAGGGACTCGACACCTGGTACGCCAAGGCCGACGGCAACTGCGCCGTCGACTACGCCTTCCACATGATCCTCTCGGACGTCAACGAGGGGACCCTGAAGGAGATGGACCTCCTCGTCGGGGAGGGCGTCACCTCCTTCAAGAGTTTCGTTGGCTCGCGTGACCAGGAATTTCCACGGTGGCTCGGTGACCTAGTGGGTGCGGATGCCTCGTGCTGAACGACGCGAGGCCCAGCGGTGCGGGTCGTCGGCGTCGTAACTGGTTGTACCGCCGACCGGAGCATTGCCTTCATTGCGGTGTTCCGGTCGGCGGCCCTCTTTGTTCGGAATTGCAAGGCGAAGGGATTTCTCGGGCATGACTAGAACTCTCATTACCGGTGGCCTTGTAATTACGGCTTCCGATGAGTTGCATGCGGATGTTCTGATCGAGGACGGCCATGTCGTGGCGATGGCGACAGCAGGCAGCCAGCAGTGGACCGCTGACCGGGTGATTGACGCCTCGCGGAAGTATGTGATCCCGGGCGGGGTCGATGCGCACACGCATATGGAGCTGCCGTTCGGTGGCACCTTCGCGTCGGACACGTTCGAGACCGGAACGCGGGCCGCGGCCTGGGGCGGGACGACGACGATCGTCGACTTCGCGGTGCAGACACCAGGCCACTCGCTCCGGGAGGGCTTGGACGCTTGGTACGCGAAGGCCGACGGCAAATGTGCGATCGACTATGCATTCCACATGATCGTGTCCGACGTCAATGAGCACTCCCTCAAGGAAATGGATGGACTCGTCGAAGAGGGCGTAAGTTCGTTCAAATTGTTTATGGCGTATCCGGGCGTGTTTTATTCGGATGACGGGCAGATCCTGCGCGCCATGCAGCGGGCGTCGGGCAACGGCGGGCTGATCATGATGCACGCGGAGAACGGCATCGCGATCGACGTCCTCGTGGAGCAGGCGCTGGCGCGCGGGGAGACGGACCCCCGCCACCACGGCGAGGTCCGCAAGGTCCTCCTGGAGGCGGAGGCGACCCACCGCGCCATCCAGCTCGCGCGGGTGGCCGGATCCCCGCTGTACGTGGTCCACGTCTCGGCGGAGGAAGCGGTCGCGGAGCTGGCGGCCGCCCGCGACAAGGGTCTGCCGGTCTTCGGTGAGACCTGTCCGCAGTACCTCTTCCTCTCCACGGACAACCTGGAGGAGCCGGACTTCCAGGGCGCGAAGTATGTCTGCTCCACGCCGCTGCGGCCGCGCAAGCACCAGGCGGCGTTGTGGCGGGGTCTGTGGACCAATGACCTGCAGGTGGTGTCCACCGACCACTGTCCGTTCTGCTTCCGGGGGCAGAAGGAGCTGGGCCGGGGGGACTTCTCGAAGATCCCGAACGGGCTGCCGGGGGTGGAGAACCGCATGGACCTCCTCCACCAGGCGGTCCTGGACGGGCACATCAGCCGCCGTCGCTGGATCGAGATCGCGTGTGCGACCCCGGCCCGGATGTTCGGCCTCTATCCGCAGAAGGGCACGATCGCGCCGGGTTCCGACGCCGACATCGTCCTCTACGATCCGCACGCCGAGCAGGTCATCTCCGCCGAGACGCACCACATGAACGTGGACTACTCGGCGTACGAGGGCAGGCGGATCACCGGACGCGTCGACACGGTCCTCGCCCGTGGCGAGGTGGTCATCGACCGGCGGGAGTACTCGGGGCGAGCCGGCCACGGGGCGTTCGTCCACCGCTCCACCTGTCAGTATCTGTAAAGCCGCACGCCCGCATACAGCAGCAGCAAGGAGCCATGCATGGACTTCGGCCTCGTCCTGCAAACCGACCCTCCGGCCTCGCAGGTCGTCAGCCTCATGAAGCGTGCCGAACGCAACGGCTTCCGCTACGGCTGGACCTTCGACTCGGCGGTCCTCTGGCAGGAACCCTTCGTCATCTACAGCCAGATCCTGGCCAACACGCAGCGCATGCACGTCGGGCCGATGGTCACCAACCCGGGCACCCGCACCTGGGAGGTCACCGCCTCCACCTTCGCCACCCTCAACGACATGTACGGCAACCGCACGGTCTGCGGGATCGGGCGCGGGGACTCGGCGATGCGGGTCGCCGGCCGGGCCCCGAACACGCTCGCCCGGCTCGGCGAGGCCATCGACGTCATCCGCGACCTGGCGGAAGGGCGTGAGGCCCAGGTCGACGGCAAACCGCTGCAGATCCCGTGGATCCGGGACGGAAAGCTGCCCGTCTGGATGGCGGCGTACGGGCCGAAGGCCCTGGCCCTGGCCGGGCAGAAGGCGGACGGGTTCATCCTGCAGCTCGCGGACCTCTACCTCACCGAGTGGATGATCAAGGCAGTCCGCCAGGCTGCCGTGGAGACCGGCCGTGACCCAGCCGCGATCACCATCTGCGTGGCGGCCCCGGCGTACGTCACGGCTGACGACTCGGCACAGGCACTGGCCCACGCCCGTGACCAGTGCCGCTGGTTCGGCGGCATGGTCGGCAACCACGTCGCCGATCTCGTCTCCCGCTACGGCGAGCACTCCTCGATGGTCCCGTACGAGCTGACGGAGTATGTCAAGTCCCGGCAGGGCTACGACTACAGCCACCACGGCCGCACCGGGAACCCCTCCGCCGACTTCGTCCCCGACGAGATCGTCGACCGCTTCTGCCTCCTGGGCCCGGCCGAGGCCCACATCGAGAAGCTCCGCGCCCTGCGGGATCTCGGCGTTGACCAGTTCGCGCTCTACAACATGCACGACGCCCGGGAAGCGACCATCGACGCGTACGGCTCTGACGTCATTCCGTCGTTCCGCTGACTTTCGCGAGCGGCTCGGGGCCGACCAGGAGGTCGGCCCCGCAACAGGTTGCCGGCGGCTTTCGTGCGGACACTTCTTTCGCCCCGATCTCGATCCCGCAGGCTGCGACTTCCCGCCGTACGTTGGGCCGGGCTCTCCCCTCACCAGCTACACGGCTGAGCATATGATCGGCGGGTAATCCGCTTGGGGTGGGGCACTTGAGGCGGTTCACCTTGCCTGCGCCGACTCGGGTGCAGGCCCCTTCGATGGGGGGCGGCCATGTATCTGGCCCGACTGCGTGCCGAGAACTTCAGGATTTTCGGCGCGGCGGCATCGGAGAGTGGCGGGCCGGACGAGTCGCTGGACATCTCGTTCAGCCGTGGGACCAATGTCCTGGTGGGGGAGAACGACAGCGGGAAGACCGCGATCGTCGACGCGATGCGCCTGTCCCTCCCCTCGTAGCGTGGAGTCTGTGATGGCAGGGGAAGTTGGGGTTCATGGGTTCCAAGCAACGGACGTACACGCCTGAGTTTCGTGAGGGTGCTGTACGCATCGTGATCGAGACGGGCAGGCCGATCCCGGAGGTCGCCGAGGAGCTCGGCGTCCACTCCGGCACGCTGCACAGCTGGGTGTCGCGATGGCGGCGCAACGGGTCGGCGTCGTCCGACCGACCGGCCGGCCGAGCCCGCGCCGGGCGGCCGGATGCGCGAAGCCGAGCGCGCCGAGCTGGAGCGGCTACGGCGGGAGATGTCGGAGAAGAACAAGCGGATACGCGAGCTGGAGATGGAGCGTGATGTCCTCAAGCGATGCATGGTCCTCTGGGTGAAGTGACCGGGACGGACCCGGCCGCCCTGGCCGCGTTCATCGGTAACCAGAGGACTGAGCATCGCGTCCCGCACCGTCTGGCCTGCCAGATCCTGGAAGTCTCGGAGTCCTGGTTCTACAAGTGGCGCGACAAGCCCACCACTGCGCGTGAGGTCCGGCGGGGACAGCTGGCCGACGCGATCACGGGGATCTTCGAGGGCTCCGGCGGCACCTATGGTTCCCCGAAGGTCTGGGTCCTTCTGGTCCGCGCGGGCTGGCGGGTCTCGGTGAACACCGTGGCCCGCCTCATGGCCGAACTCGGCCTGGCCGGACGGAAGGTCCGCCACCGGCGGGGGCTGACCCGGCCCGGCAAACGGCCGGCGGCCCCGGACTTCGTGCGCCGTGACTTCACCGCGGACGCTCCGGACCAGGTGTGGTGCGGCGACATGACCGAGATCACCACCGGTGAGGGCAAGCTCTACCTGGCCACCGTCATCGACCTGTTCTCGCGTCGATTGCTCGGCTATGCGATGGGCGCCCGTCACGACGCCGATCTCGTCGTCGCCTCCCTGAACATGGCCACGGCCACCCGCGGCGGTGACGTCAGGGGCGTGATCTTTCACAGCGACCGCGGCAGCGAATACGTCTCCCGGCGCTTTCGCAGGGCCTGTCGCCGCCTGGGCGTGACCCAGTCCATGGGCCGCGTCGGGTCGTGTTTCGACAACGCCGTCAGCGAGGCGTTCAACAGCGTGCTCAAGGTCGAGTACGTCCACCGGCACACCTTCACCACCCGCACCGAGGCCCGGCTGAGGATCGCGACCTGGATCACCGGCTTCTACAACACCCGACGGCTACACAGCGTATGCGAGTACCACAGCCCGATCGACTACGAACGAGACCACCAGGCCGACCCCACCGTGGAGCTGGCCGCTTGAAAGATCTCCACAGCCCGAGGGGATTGACACCACGCAACCGATCATGAAACCCGACGGACTTGGACATCGATGATACCGGGATCTACGAGGCGGCCACGCGATTTCTGGGGCTGGAGGAGGTGAGTGTGACGCAGGTCAAGGACGACGGATCGGGTGGTTCGACGGTGTACGTCGTCACGAACGACGACTCCGGCCGGGCCTGGCCGTGCCCGGCGTGACGCGCAGGTCGATCTCGGCGTAGGGCGCGGCCCGGCGCTCGATCTTCGCGGCCTGCGCGCCCTGCACGGCTGCGGTCTGCTGCACTTCGACGGCATGGGCCCGCTTCTCGGCCAGCGTGACGAGCGAGTGCTCCCGCGCAGCGGGATCGTCGAAGCAGACGACAGCCGCGCCGTCGCGCACCTCGAGCGTGCCCCGCGCCCCGCAGGTCGCGCATTCCACGCAAGTGCCGTCGATCACGACCATCGACAGGTGGCACATTGGGCAAAGCCCCGGCTCGCCGCGGTACTCGACGGCGTCGAACGCGCGGCCGAGCTGATCGGCGACACTGCGGCCAACACGATCGGCCCCCACGAGCGCGTCCTCGTCGAGTACCACCGAGCGAGGCATCCCGCAGCCGCCGACGAGCAGCTGGTCGGCCACCGCGATGTGCGCCGAGAACGTCATCTGGTGCATCAGCGGCAGCGCGAGTGACTTCCACTGCGATGTGTTCGCGCCGCCGACAGCGATGAAGGCGGCGACACGCGGGCGGAACACGCGCTCGTCGTACGGGAACCTGACAGCCGGGGTCTCGCCAGCCGCGAGCGTCGCGCGCATCTTCTCGGCGAAGGCCACGTCGGCCGCCGGCCCGGATAGCCGGTCGGCGACGAGCTTGAGCTTGCCGGGAATCGTCCGCGAGTAGATCGGCGACGCCACGATGAGGCCGTCGCACTCCATCAGCCGGTCCCACAGCCACGGGCCATCGTCGGCCCCGGCGTCCTGGCCCGGACCGACCGGGCGCATGGGCAGTTCGAGGTCGTCGAGACGCACAAGGGACGCGTCGGCGCCACGTTCGAGCGCCGCGCGGAGGGCGCGCTTGAGCAGGATCTCCGCGCTGCCGTCCGGGTTGCCAGCGCTCAGGCCGAGGATGGTCATACGGGGACCTCGCGCGGCTCGTCGTGCCAGCGCAGGCCACCGCCGCCGACGCGGCTGTGGTCGGCGGCGAGCCCCGTGATCGGATAGGTCGCGGCGCGCATGTCCGCCTCGTAGGCGGCGATCGCGACGGGGGAAGGGAAACAATGCATACATGTAGAGTATAGGAACGAGAAGTCGCCTGTTGGACTTCTGTCAACTCGGGTCTTCGAATTTAGCCACGATCTTTCGCGACGGTCCGCCGACGGAGTCGGTGGACCGTTTCGCGTTCTGTGCTTGATGGCCGACAGGCCGAGGGCGATCTGGACGATCTCCAGCCAGATCTGGTTCTGCGCGGTGTCGTGCAAGGGCCTTGACCCCGGATTTTGAGTACGCCCATGCGGCTTGGGCCAGGGTAGTTGCTGCTGGTTGGACGTCGTTCTCGTAGACAGTCGGGGACAGCTGGGCGAGGCGGGAGTGCCGGCGGCGGGTGTTGTGTCGGGTCAGCCAGCGGAAGGCGTCTCGCCTGGCCTCACGTTCGCTCGAACAGGCTTTCCGGCCCTTGAGCGTCTCCCTTTCGAAGGCGGCGTTGAAGCTTTCTGCGGCGGCGTTGTCCGCGCTGGACCCGATCTCCCGCATGCTCTGCCGAACCGCTGCTGACCTGCAGATTTCAGCGAAGGCCCCGCTCGTGTATTGCTCGGACTCAATCGGTCGTCGCAACACCGGCTTCTTGGGTCAAGAGTAGGCGTTCGTTGAGGGCTTCGGCGGGTGTCTTCCATCCGAGGGTTTTGCGGGGGCGGCTGTTGAGGGCGAGTGCAACGGCCTCGAGGTCGTCTGCTTGCCATCGGGACAGGTCCGTGCCTTCGGAGAGTACTGCCGCAGCAGCCCGTTCGTGTTCTCGTTCGTGCCTCGTTGCCATGGGCTGTGCGGGTCCGCGAAGTAGATCTCGAGGCCGGTGTCGACGCGGAGACGGGCATGCTGTGCCAGCTCCTTGCTGCGGTCCCAAGTCAACGAGCGACGGAGCTGCTCGGGCAAACGTGGTGATCGTCGCGGTGATCGCGTCTCTGACGGCCTCGGCGCCCAGACCGGCCAGTGCCGGTCCGTTCTTCACTCTTGGCTCGGTGCCGAAGCCCTCCATCCGGGGCAGGTGCAGCAGCATGGTGAACCGGGTCGTGCGCTCGACCAGCGTGCGGATCGCGGACTTTCCGGTGCCGATGATGAGATCGCCTTCCCAGTGTCCCGGCACCGCCCGGTCCTCCGCCTCGGCCGGCCTTTGGCTGATCATCACCTCAGGTGTGACATGCCCGTTCACCCGTCGTCGGGCGCGGGCGCGGGGAACCCGCAGTGCACGTCCGGTCCGCAGACAGCCGACCAGCTCGCGCTTGAGGGCTCCGCGTCCTTGGACGTAAAGCGCCTGGTAGATCGCTTCGTGCGAGATGCGCATGGAGCCATCATCGGGGAAGTCGGTCTTGAGCCTGCCCGCGATCGGCTCCGGACTCCATGCCGTCGCCCACCGGCGGTCCTGACGGTGGGGCTTGTTCCTTCCCTTCCACCGCGGCGTGCTCGGCCCGGCGACCCGGGTTCCGTCCGGACGCCGGACATCCCAGGCGAGCCGTACTTGCACGTACTCGCGGAGCCGGTCATTCCCGAGCAGCTTGGCCGCCTTGGGACGTTGCGCCATCAGTTCGGCCTTCCACTGCGCGACAGAGGCGCGATACTCGAGGCTGCCGCCGCGGGTGGCCGCAACTGCGGCGGAGTTCCCGGGAGACGGTCGAGGGATGGCGGCCGAGCCGTCGGGCGATCTCCCTCACCCCGGCACCCTGAGCCCTCGGCAGGGCGATGTCCTCGCGCTCTTCAAATGACAGGAAGCGACCCGAGACAGGAACACGCAGGAATGTCGGCATCCCGCCACGGTCCCGGAACCAGCGGCTGCCGGCCGCCGGTGACGCGCCGACCGCGACCGCGGCTTCCTCGCTGGTCAGCCCCTTGCCGATCTCATGCCAGGACGACCGTTCCGTGTCCCGCCGCAGTGACGGCTTGCCCGGCGCCTTCATTGGCGACCTGCCGGTCAGCTCCGTCATCCAGCCCGCTGGCCTACCCATCAACACCTCCATGAACGAGGTGTTGCGACGATCAGTTGAATCCACCTTGCGACCCGTGATCCGTGTGCATGATCGATCCGGCCAGGCTCCCGCGGGTCCGCTCGGCTGCCACGAGTGCGTTGATGACGAGCCCGGTGCGCATGTGACCTGCGATCGTCCATCCGGCCAGCCGGCGTGAGGCGAGGTCGATGAGGGTCGCGAGATAGAGCGGATCGCCGGGCATCGGCAGCACGGGCTGCGGGCCGGGATCAGGCGTTGAGCCCGGCGTCAATGAGGTTGATGGTTCCCGTGATGTAGCTCGCCTCAGAACTGAGCAGCCAGGTCACCATATTCGCTACCTCATCGGCGGTGCCAGACCGTTTCAGCGGGGTGTCCTGGGCCATCTGCGATATCAGCTCTTCAGGATGACTGGGGGCATCCTGCTCGGCGATAGCTCTGAGCATCCGCGTGTCGATGAGTCCGGGTGCGACGGCGTTCACCCTGATCCCGAATTCCGCCCCATCCAAGGCAGCGCAACGGGTCAGGCCCACAACGGCGTGCTTCGATGCGACGTACGGGCTGAACCTCCGGCTGCCACGTATCCCGGCCATCGAGGCGGTGTTGACGATCGCTCCGCCGCCGCCCTGGCTGCGGAAGGCACGCATGACTTCACGGAGACCGAGGAAGACGCCGCGCACGTTGACCGACATCACTCGATCAAAGTCAGTGGTGTCGAGATCGATGATCGAGGTTCTGGGGCCCTCGATCCCTGCGTTGTTAAAGAACAGGTCCACCCGTCCGTAGTCAGCGACAGTCCTTCGAACGTAATCCGCCACAGCCGCCTCATCGCGGACGTCGGCCACGATCGCGGTGGCCGTGCCCAGGGTGGTGACCGTCTTCTCTAGCTGTGCCTCGTCGCGGTCGACCAGGACCACGTGCGCTCCGTCCGTGGCGAGGCGGGTGGCGACCGCCTTACCGATACCCGCAGCGCCGCCGGTGACGATGGCCACTTGATCTGCGAACCGGCCTTCACTCATTTTTGTACCTCCATGTGCGTCGTGCTGCGTGCTGCGTGCTGCCGATCCAGTCCCCGTATTCGGATCTCTCATCGAACGCAGTCTCTTTAGCTAAGGCGCTATTCGCGGCAGCCGACCCAAGAGGACGTCATCCGTACGCCGCCTTATCTGCTCGTCCCATTCGTGGTCGGTCAGGACGTAGAACGCCTTCTCCCTGATGGCCCAGACGGCGATGTCGGCGACCTCATCGGGCGGCATTCCCTCGGCCAGGATGCCGTGCATACGGTCCCGAAGCATGCGGCCCTTCCCCGTCGCGGCCAGGTCGACGCCGGCCCGCAGCTCGTCGGGGCGGTTCCGGCTGCCATGGAAGAGATTCGTCGCGATTGTGCCGGGGATGAGGACGGTAATCCCTACCTGGGCCTCCATCGCCTTCAGGTCGCCATACACCGTCTCTGACAGTGCCAGCACGGCCTGCTTGGTCACGCCGTAGATGTTCGGCGAACGGACGAGTGACAACATGGAAGCGGTGTTGACCATGTGGGCCTCCTCCTGCTGTTGGAGCAGGATTGGCAGGAAGGTCTGCACCCCGTGAAGCACGCCGTAGAAGTTGACGCCGAGCGTCCACTGCCAGTCCTTCTCGGTGGCCGCCCAGACCGGCCCGTCCAGGTACCCCTCCACGCCAGCGTTGTTGCACACCACGTGCACCTTGCCGTAGGCCGCCAGGGCAGCGTCAGCGAGCCGCAGCATCGAATCCCGGCTCGACACGTCGGTCACGACGCCGATGACGTCGTGATCCTTCTCGCGCAGCTCGGCGACCGCCGAATGCAGGGCAGCCTCCTCGACATCGGCGAGAACGACCTTCATCCCTTCGCCTGCGAACCGCTCGGCGAAAGCGCGTCCGATGCCGCTACCGGCGCCGGTCACCACGGCCACCTTTCCGGTGAACGTCTGCATGATTTTTCCTCAATTTCCTATCGTTCGGCGGTACTACGATCCGCCCAGCGCTATGGTGGGTCCGGTAGACCGACCAGGTACTTCGGTTCCCCCGGGCGCCTCGCCCCATGGGGTTGACGTTCCGTCTCGTGCAGGATCCGGCCTGTGTGAAGGTGCGGCTCGATTGGTCCGAGGCCCTGCCCGCTACGGCGCCTCCGTGCGCGAGTCCGCTGCCTTTATGGCCGACCGCCCGTCAGCTCGACGTGACCTGGCACGAGGTCCTTCCAGTCGCTGTTCGCATGTACGACACCTGAGGCTCCTGAAATCTTCTCGGTCGAGACGTATCGGTCCAGGCCGATCGGGGCACCGCCCGCGGCAACCGTGCGGGCCGCCTTGATCAGCAGCCGACGCATCCGCAGTACCGCCGCGTCGGCGGGCACGACGTGCTCGGTCGACCGGTCGTACATCGGGCCCATCGAGGTAGTCACGACCGCGTCTTGTGTGATCAGGCCCTGGTAGCCGGAGAAGCTCCGGCCCTCGGCCATCGCTGCGCGGTCCTGCCCCGGAGCGATGAAAAAGCCGTCCGGGTCAAGGATGTTCTGGTCCAAACCGAGCCAACGGAGGAAACTCCGCTCGGTCTCCTCGTCCAAGGGCACGCCGTCGTCAACGGCGTACTGCACTGTGTGGTAGTCGTCGATAGGCACCCAGATGAGCATGCTGGTCCCCGGCGGGATGGAGACCGTGAACGGCAGTATGAACGCCGTGACGCGGACGTATCGCTCGTCACCGGCAGTTTCGGCCTGGCGGATCGCGGCGTAGTGGAACCCAAAGTCGGTGTCCCTGACCTCGAGGGCCGGCGCGTCGTCGGCAGTAGGAAACTTGTCCTGGATAATCCTGACGCTCGCGTAGTCGCCATCCTTGGCTTCCTGCACCTCGCTCTGGTGCAGGATCCCCACGTGTGAGGAGTCGACGACGCCTTCGAGTCCCTGCAACCAGTTGTGCCGATACCCCACTCGGATCGGCGGCCTTCGGGGCTCACCCTCCGGCCGCTCCACCATGCACGAATAGCGGGGCAACTCCGGCTGCTTGTCAGGGGGGCCGAGATAGACCCAGATCAGGCCGCCCACCTCGCGCACCGGGTAGGCGGGCGCCCGCCACCTCTCCCTGAACCGAGGGTCTGGCTGATTGGGCGTCTCCATGATCGTGCCGTCCGCCCCGAACTTCCATCCGTGGTACAGACATCGGATCCCGCATCCCTCGACCCGGCCCAGCGCCAGCGAGGCGCCTCGGTGCATGCAGAGCTCATCGAGCACCCCGACCGCGCCGCTCGTGTCGCGGAAGACGACAAAGTCTTCGCCGAAAAGCCGCGCCCGGACGGGCGGGCCGTCCGGTTCGGGAACGTCCACGGACCGCGTGATCGGAGTCCAGTACCGGCGCAGAAGAGCGCCCATCGGAGTCCCTGGGCCCACCCGGCAAAGATACTCATTGTCCTTGTGGCTCAGCATCGGTCACCTCCACGTCGGTGATGCGTCGTCTGTCGGATTTTTCTTCGCAGCGAAGACACGTTCATCGGGAACGCAGGCCGCCGTCTGGCAGAGCTCTCGGCCTTCGGTCCAGGAATTGAGCAGGTAGAGCCCACGGTTGACCAGGCCTGAACGTGGCCGGTAGTGCATGCGGCAAAGGCACTCGGTATGACGCTTCTCGATCCGGCCTGCGCAGCCGGGATGGTGGCGCTGTCATACCGGGGGAGGAGATTGAGGGGGGTCGAACCTCAGACGCAAGGTTCCGACGCTGTCCTACCGTTAGCTCCAAGGCTGCCGTGATGCGCCGGTAGCCGACAACCGTAGCCCCTACCTGGGTTACTCGTGGTCATACCTGCATCAGGGAGTTCAGCACCTAGATATGACCCTTCCAGCCCTGCTCAGCTCCTTGGACTGAGTCCGTGGGTGTCGATTGACAGGCTCGCACCCCGCTGCTTTGCTTCACGGCAGCGGATCACCGGCTCCGGCAAGTGTCCTTCTGTCCGGTAGGTCCCGGGCACGCCGTTTGTGGCATGGAGTCTTGTCCGACTGCGTCATGATGTCGCCGGCGAGTTGCCGAAGTCACATGTGGCGCTCCGAAACGACGTGCCGCCGCCCTCTCTGTCAGTCTTGGGTGAGACATCCCGCTTTGTCGGGTTAGCGGAAGATTTCAAGTCAAGTAAGACGGTTGTGTCGCTATGGGGTTTGTAGTGCGGGTTCCCGGCGCTTGGCTGGGTCGTTGATCCACGCTCGCTGGGGGATCTGGGGTGGTCTGGGGCGGTGGCCGAAGCGTTCGGGGTGTCGGGCGTATGCCTCGGTGAGGGTGGTGGCTCGCTGGTCACGGACCTCGTCGGCGGTGCCGAAGTGGACGCTGGCCGGGGTGTGGTAGCCGATGCCGGAATGCCGGTGCTCGTGGTTGTAGTACGAGGTGAACGCGTCGAACCATTCGAGGGGGTGGGTCAGCGAATCGAACCGCTCGGGGTAGTCGGGTACGTGCTTGGTGGTCTTGAACTGGGCCTCCGAGTAGGGGTTGTCGTTGGAGACCTTGGGCCGTGAGTGACTTCTGGTGACCCCGAGGTCGATCAGTAGCTGGGAGACTTTCTTGCTGGTCATCGAGGTGCCGCGGTCGGCGTGCACGGTCTCGGGCATCAGGCCGTTGCGCTCGATGGTCTCGCGGATCAACTCCTCGGCCCGTTCGGCGGATTCGGCCTTCTCGACGGTGTGGCCGACGACGTCGCGCACGGAGGATCTACCCGGCGGCAGCGACGTCTGCCAAAAGCCCATGAGCGGCCTTACCGGGGCGCGTCCATGAGTTCCTCAGGCGAGGGTCCGACGGGCGGCGTAACTCAGAGCGAATGTCCCATAAGGCAAATTTATAGCGATTTTTACCCGCCAGGACTGAGAGGTCACGATCCTGTCCAGCGCCGCACAAGAGGGGGTCTTCCAATGAGCACCGAGGCTTACGTATACGACGCGATCCGCACGCCGCGCGGACGCGGCAAGGCCAATGGCTCCCTGCACGGCACCAAGCCGATCGACCTGGTCGTCGGCCTCATCCACGCCCTGCGCGAGCGCAACCCCGGCCTGGACCCGGCGGCCATCGACGACATCGTGCTCGGCGTCGCCGGCCCGGTCGGCGATCAGGGATCCGACATCGCGCGGATCGCGGCCATCGCGGCCGGGCTCCCGGACACCGTGGCCGGCGTACAGGAGAACCGCTTCTGCGCCTCCGGCCTGGAGGCCGTCAACTTGGCCGCGGCCAAGGTCCGCTCCGGCTGGGAGGACCTGGTCCTCGCGGGCGGCGTGGAATCCATGTCCCGCGTTCACATGGGCTCTGACGGCGGCGCCTGGTTCGCCGACCCGATGACCAACTGGGTCGCCGGCTTCGTCCCACAGGGCATCGGCGCCGACCTGATCGCCACGATCGAGGGATTCTCCCGACGGGACGTGGACGAGTACGCGGCCCTGTCCCAGGAGCGAGCCGCGGCGGCAATCAAGGACGGGCGTTTCGCCAAGTCCGTGGTCCCGGTCACCGACCGCAACGGCCTGGTCGTCCTCGACCACGACGAGTTCGTCCGCCCCGATACCACCGCCGACATCCTAGCCAGGCTGAAGCCGTCCTTCGCGGACATCGGCGAGCTCGGCGGCTTCGATGCCGTCGCCCTGCAGAAGTATCACTGGGTCGAGAAGATCGACCACGTCCACCACGCGGGCAACTCCTCCGGCATCGTCGACGGCGCCTCCCTCGTCGCGATCGGCTCCCGCGAGGCGGGCGAACGCAACGGACTGACCCCGCGCGCCCGGATCGTTTCGGCCGCAGTTTCCGGCTCCGATTCCACCATCATGCTCACCGGCCCCGCCCCGGCCACCCGCAAGGCCCTCGCCAAGGCCGGGCTGACCATCGACGACATCGACCTGATCGAGATCAACGAGGCCTTCGCCGGCGTCGTGCTCCGCTTCGCCAAGGACATGGGCGTCCCCCTCGACAAGGTCAACGTCAACGGCGGGGCCATCGCACTGGGCCACCCGATCGGCGCCACCGGCGCGATGATCCTCGGCACGATCGTCGACGAGCTGGAGCGCCAGGACAGGCGCTACGGGCTCGTCACCCTCTGCGTCGGCGGCGGCATGGGCATCGCGACCGTCGTCGAACGCATCTGATCCGTCCTGATCCCACCCCTGACACGGAGGTGGCGAACGCGAGTGAGACCCGTACCACTGAGTTGTAGGCATGGTGTCGTCGATGTGAGGCCGGTCGCGGTGAGGCGTCCGTTGATGATGTCGCTGCGGTACTGGATCTGGCTGAGGCCGTGTCGTGATCGGCGGATGAGTTGGTCGGGGTCAGCGTAGGCTCGGGCCTTGACCCAAGGTCAGGTAGTTAGGGCTCGCAGATCATTAACTCGCTGGTTTGATCTCTGCTGGGAGGGTGATTCCACGGGTGCTGGCGAAGTCGTAGAGGTCGTCGAGGGTGGCGAGTCGGTCGTCGGCGGGCTGGATGGGGTGCCCGGCTGTTTCCAGGAGCTGCCGGATGTCGCGGATGCGTCTGTTGATTGTTCCGGGGTGGACGGTGAGCAGGGCGGCGACGGCGACTTGGGGCAGGGCGAGCCGGTAGTGGAGGAGTGTGGCTAGGAGCCGGTCGGCGAGGGTGAGGACGGGGCGTCGGCCGGTGGTGCCGTCGCCCTTGACGCGAGGTCGGTGGCCGCGTCGTTGGTCCAGGTGAGTCTCGCGCTGGGCGTCGTGGAGGATGGTCAGCGCGGTGATGAGGGTGTCCCACTCGGCGGGCGGCAGTCCGGTCAGGGCGGGGTGGCATAGCCAGGCGAGGTCGGGGCTCGGCTGATCGAACGGGTCTGGTGCGTCGTTGACCTGGGTGTATGCCTCGGGGCGGAGTGTGTAGTTCCAGTCGCCGTGCCAGTCGTGGCGTGTGACGGGGAGGACGTCCATCTGCCCGTCACCGATGCGGACCCCGGTCTCGTAGGTAGCGGTGTCGAGTTCGGCGTGGACTTTCAGCCCGGTGCGGGTGGTGGTCGCGGCGATGCTCTGCACGATGACTTCGTGGCTGGTCAGCGGCCTGCCGCGCCAGTTCATGGTGATGTGTGAGAACAGCCGGTGCTCGATCCGATTCCATTTCGATGCGCCCGGAGGAAAGTGACAGACAGTGACCTCCATGCCTGTTTCCAGGGCCAGGGCGGCGAGTTCGGCCTTCCAGGCGCGGGTGCGGTAGCCGTTGGAGCCGCCGGCATCGGCGGTGATCAGCAGCCGCCTGGCCTGCGGGTAGTCCTCCTTGCCGCGGGCATTCCACCAGCGGCGGATGGATTCGACGGCGAAGGCGGCGGTGTCGTGGTCGGTGCCGACGCTGACCCAGCCGGTGTTCGCAGCCAGGTCGTAGATGCCGTAGGGCACGGCCTTCCCGAGTTCCTTGTCCGGGAAGTCGTGGGTGCTGACCCGCTCGGGGTTGCCTGCGGGCCGCCATTCCCGGCCGCCGTTCTTGAACGGCCCCACCACTTCCTTCTTTTTCGTATCGACGCTGATCACCGGGTCGCCGGCCACCTGGTGGGCCTTGGCCTGCTCGTTGATATAGCGGAACTGGCCGTCCCGGTCCGGGTGCTGCTCGGCCTTCGATGACTTTGGCGTTGCCCTGGAGGCTGAAGCCTTCCTCGCGCAGCACGTCGGCGACGGTGTCGGCGGATATCCGGTGGCCTTGGCGCGTGAGCTCGGCGGCGAGGTGGCGGGTGGACTTCGTCGTCCACCGCAGGGGCGACATCGGGTCCCCGCGCATGTCCGGCTCGACCAGGGCCAACAGTGCCGGACGCAGTCCCGGGTCCAGGTCCACTACCCGCTTGCGGCCACCACCGACCCGGCGCGCCCGCCCCAACGGGGCTTCACCGGAGTCCAGTTCAGTGACACCAAGCGACACCGTGGCCTCTCGCACTCCAGCCGCCCGGGCGACCAGCCTGATCCCGCCATGGCCCAGTACCCGGGCCTCGGCCGCCAGCAGGAGACGACGCTGACGTTCGTCCAGATGCGGGAACAGCACCGTGAACTTCGCCACCAAGGCCGCCGCTATCTCTTCCGCCGCTTCCATACCACGCCAACGACCGCCAGATCGGGAAGCTACGGGTTAATCCTCTGCGAGCCCTAAGGGCTCGCAGATCATTAACTCGCTGGTTTGATCTCTGCTGGGAGGGTGATTCCACGGGTGCTGGCGAAGTCGTAGAGGTCGTCGAGGGTGGCGAGTCGGTCGTCGGCGGGCTGGATGGGGTGCCCGGCTGTTTCCAGGAGCTGCCGGATGTCGCGGATGCGTCTGTTGATTGTTCCGGGGTGGACGGTGAGCAGGGCGGCGACGGCGACTTGGGGCAGGGCGAGCCGGTAGTGGAGGAGTGTGGCTAGGAGCCGGTCGGCGAGGGTGAGGACGGGGCGTCGGCCGGTGGTGCCGTCGCCCTTGACGCGAGGTCGGTGGCCGCGTCGTTGGTCCAGGTGAGTCTCGCGCTGGGCGTCGTGGAGGATGGTCAGCGCGGTGATGAGGGTGTCCCACTCGGCGGGCGGCAGTCCGGTCAGGGCGGGGTGGCATAGCCAGGCGAGGTCGGGGCTCGGCTGATCGAACGGGTCTGGTGCGTCGTTGACCTGGGTGTATGCCTCGGGGCGGAGTGTGTAGTTCCAGTCGCCGTGCCAGTCGTGGCGTGTGACGGGGAGGACGTCCATCTGCCCGTCACCGATGCGGACCCCGGTCTCGTAGGTAGCGGTGTGTCGGCGTACGGGCTCTGATGCAGAGGTGCGTACGGGTTGATCTACAGAGGTGACTCGGCGTGTCGGGGTGGGGCCCGGCTCGATGAGAGGAGCCTGACGCTGATCTTGTGAAGCGTCGAGGAGGGCCTGTCGGATGTTGCTGGAACCGGGGCGGTGGCTGGAGCTGCGGCGTTTCCGGGCTCTGCATGAGGCGGGCGCGAGCATCTCGGAGATCGCTCGGGAGACCGGTCTGAACTGGCGTACGGTCAAGAAGTATCTGGAGAGCGACGGTCCTCCGGTTCCGCCGGCTCCGGCGCCGCGCTCGGATCTCGGCAACCAGGTGATCAAGCCGTGGGCGCATGTGATTGATGCGTGGCTACGGGCTGAGGTGCTGCTGAAGGCCGCGGTCATCCATGAGCGTCTGGTCGAGCAGTATGCCTTCCCGCACCACTACCAGCGCGTCAAGATGTACGTGCAGCAGGCCCGACCCCGCATCGCCGAGGAGTTGGGATATACCCCGCGCGAGCTGGCGAAGTTGCACCGCCGCTTCGAGGTGGTGCCCGGCGCCCAGGCCCAGGTCGACTGGGGCGACGAGGGCAACATCCTGGCCCATGTCGGCATCCCGAAGGTCTACTCCTTCCACATGACCTTGTCCTACTCCCGAGATCCGTTCTGCTGCTTCACCACCAGCCAGAATCTGGCATCGTTCTTCGAGTGCCACCGGCGGGCGTTCGCGCACTTCGGCGGGGCGCCCGGGGTGATCGTCTACGACCGGACCAAGACTGTCGTGCGCCGTCACGTCGCCCCGGGCGAGGCGGTCCCGTTGCATCCGGAGGCCGTGGCGTTCGCCGGGCACTACGACTTCGACATCGACGTCTTGGCCGCCTACCGGCCGACGGGGAAGGGCCGCGTCGAGCGCCAGGTCCTCATCGTCCGCGATCATGTGCTCGCGGGGCGGTCCTTCTCCAGCCTGGATGACATGGACGGGGCGTTCATGGCCTGGGTGCCCCAGCGCCGGGCGCGTACGCACCGCACCCACGGCGAGGTGATCGGCGTGCGGGCCAAGCGGGATCACGCCGCGCTGCGGGCGCTGCCCGCCAAGCCCTACATCGTGGCCGATCGGCACCTGCGACACGTGGCCAAGGACTGCCTGGTCGCCTTCGACGCCAACCTCTACTCGGTGCCCGCCACCAAGGTCCGCCACCGCCAGCTCGTCGAGGTCAGAGCCTCCGCAGGCACCGTGGCCCTGCATTCCACCGTGCCCGACGCGCAGGGCATCACGCTGCTGGCCGTGCACTCCCGCGCGGTCGGACGCAGCGCGAGGATCGTGGATGAGGCCCACTGGAAGGCCCTGCCCGACGGACACACCCGCGCCACCACCACCGACCTTCCGCCACCCGTGAGCAGGCCGGCCCGCTCCGGCGCCGAGGAACCGGGCGGTCTGATCTCGCTGCTGACCCGGGCCAGAGCCGCGCAAGTCCACGTCGGCACCCGTCCGCTGGCCCTCTACGACCAGATCGCCGGCACCCGCCCGTTCAACCCCGCCCCCATCGACCCCAAGGACATGCGTTGAGCGAGCTGGTCACCGCCCGGATCCGCACCACCGCCACCAAACTCGGCCTGCCCCACCTCACCGAGGCCCTGGCCGAGCACGTCGGCCGGGCCGACGCCGCGTCGATGGCCTACCTCGACTTCCTCGACCTGGTCTTGGAAGAAGAACTTGCCGTCCGTGAAGAACGCCGCTTCCGCCACGCGCTACGGGTCTCCCGCCTGCCACACCACAAGACGATTGAGGAGTACGACTTCTCCTACCAGCCCGAACTCGACCCCAGGAAGGTCAAGGACCTGGCCACCCTCGCGTTCGTCGAGGCCAAGTCCAACGTCGCGCTGCTGGGCCCGCCCGGGGTCGGCAAGACACATATCGCCGTCGCGCTGGCTGTCGCCGCCTGCCGGGCCGGCTACTCGATCTACTTCACCACCCTCGACGACATGGTCCGCCAGCTCAAGGCCGCCGACTCCATCGGCCGCCTGGCCAGCAAACTCCGCACCTACCTGCGGCCTCACGTTCTCGTGGTGGACGAGGTCGGCTACCTCCCGCTGGAGCGTGACGAGGCAAACCTCGTCTTCCAGATGCTCTCCAAGCGCTACGAGAAGGGCTCCACCCTGCTGACCTCGAACAAGAGTTTCAGTGAGTGGGGTCAGGTCTTCGGCGACGACGTCCTGGCCACTGCCATCATCGACCGCCTACTCCACCACTGCGAGATCCTCGCCATCAACGGCGCCAGCTACCGCCTGAAGAACCGCCTCACAGCCATCGAAGGCGGCATCACTGCGGCCAGCTGACACAGGATCAAGCTCTGCACATCAGCCCGTACACACCTCTGCACTACAGCCCGTACGCCGACAGGGGGACTCCTTCCAGGTCTTCGTACGCTGGAAGGAGTCCCTGCGGCGGGCCGGCGAGCCCCACTGGCCAGGGACGCAAACGCTGGACCCAGCGATGGAAGGCAGCATTGAACGCCTTCGACATCACCGTCGACGGCCGGCTCTCAGCCGCCCGCGGCTGAACCCCCCACAACTGAGCTTGTAGTCGTGGTGTCGTCGGTGTGAGTCCGGTTCCGGTGAGGCATCCGTCGATGAGGTGGCTGCGGTACTGGATCTGGCGGAGGCCGTGCCGTAGCCGGCGGATGAGGTGGTCGGGGTCGGTGAAGGCGGTGTTGGCCTGGGTGGTGCGGCGGAGGATCGACCAGATGCCTTCCACTGGGTTGAGATCGGGTGCGTAGGGCGGAAGGTGATAGGCCGTGATCCAGTCCTGTGCGTCGATGAAGGCCCGCATGCGGCGGTCCTTAGCTTGACTCTGTCGGGGATCTTGGAGTTTCGCGGTGCGGCAGCGTGGTCAACGGGCATGCTCGGGTAGTTCCGATGACCGATGCAGCTGTCGAGGTGCCCGTTGTCCCTCCGCCCACGTTCCGGTGAGCAGGTCCCGCCTCTGACTGCGCAGGTCGCGCGGGCGAGTAACCCGGGCGGCACGACGGCGATATGGGTGCGCGACCGGCTGGACGGGCTGTGGTGTGACGAGGACTTCGCCGACTGGTACCCGCGTGACGGGCGTCCGGGTCTCTCGCCTGCCCAACTGGCTACCGTCTGTGTGCTGCAGTTCCTGCTCGGCCTGTCGGACCGGCAGGCCGCCGAGGCGGTCCGATGCCGCATCGACTTCAAGTACTCGATGGCCATGGAACTGGATGACCCCGGGTTCCACCACAGCGTGCTGGCCGATTTCCGCGACCGTCTCGCCGAAGGCGACCGTGCTGACCGCCTCCTCGACCTCGCGCTGGCCCGCCTCAAGGAGGCCGGCCTGGTGCACGAGCGCACCACCCAGCGCACCGACTCCACCCATGTCCTGGCCGCAGTGCGTGACCTGACCCGCCTGGAGCTGATCACCGAGGCGGTCCGCGCCGCACTGGAAGAAGTCGCCGGCACATCCCCTTACCTGCTGGACGAGCTGGTCGATGAGGACTGGGGGCGCCGCTACGGCCGACCGGTCCGCCTGGGCAAGAACCCCACCAAGCCCAAGACCAGGATCCTTGCCACCGGAAACGACGCCGTCCGGCTCCTGGAGCACCTCTACCGGCACGGAGCGGACCGCACGTCCGGCCCTCGTATCCAGGCCCTGCGCCAGATCATGCTGCAGAACTACCACCGCGACGCCGTAGGACACCTGCGCTGGCGCACCGCCGAGAAGGAAGGCGGGCCCGGGCTGCCGTCTTCGTCCCGAGCGGTCGTCTCTCCCTACGACACCTCGGCCCGCTACGCACGGCACGGACACATCATCAGCTGGAAGGGGTTCTCCGCTCGCCTACTGAGGATTTCAGGGTGGGGTCGGTGGGTTGATAGCCAGGCCGGTGACGGTGAGGCAGCCGTCGATGAGGTGGGGTCGGAGCTGGATTCTGCGTAACTCGCGGCGGAGTGTGCGGTCGAGGTCATCGGGGGTGTCGAAGGCGGTGTTGGCCATCGCTCTGCGCACGAGTGACCAGACGGCTTCAACCGGGTTCAGGTCTGGCGCATACGGCGGCAGTCGGATGGTGGTGAGCCAGTCGTGCTCGGCCTCATACCGCTTCAGCCCGGCGGCCAGGTGCGTGTTGAGGTTGTCCCAGACCACCACGATGGGGCCGCCGAGCTGGATGTGTGCGCGGACCAGCAGGTCGCGGTAGTCCTTCCAGGAGAAGCTCTTGCGTGCACCCTTGAGAAGAAGATGGTTGCGGGGCCGGTGGATGAGGCGGCTCCTCTCGCCGGGTTTGTAGCAGCACAGGGCGGCGACCGAGGTCCGGCGGCGGGAGCGGCCGCGGACGCGGATGACGGGGGTGTGTCCGCGCCGGCCCCAGGTCCGGGCACGGGGCGGCGTCATGGAGAATCCGGCCTCGTCGCTGAGTAGGCCCGGGGCGCGGTGCCGGGATTGCTCCCGGTCCGTTTCCCCGGACCTCTCGCCGAACCCGCCGTGCCTATTACTAGGCAACGGGCTCTCCACGGTCTCTGCCGTCAGGTTGTTGCAGGGGTCCAGGGGGTGGGGATCCTGTTGTGATGCCGCTCTTGCAGCAGCCGGATGACTCGCCACCAGACGAGGTTGTCCAGGTTGCTGAAGGTGCGCTTCGCGACGGCATGCCTGAAGTAGTTGGCCCATCCGTGGGTGACCTGGTTGAGGTTCACCAGGACCACGGCCAGGTCCTGCTGCGACGTTCTGTGGGTGAGGGTACGGATCTTCGCCTTCACCGACCGGACGGGCCGGTCGGCGATGAAGGTGTAGACGTACCACTTGTCCGTTCCGCGTTTGCGGCGCCACTGGATGTGGAACCCCAGGAAGTCGAACCCTCGCTCAGGTGCACCAGTTGGGTCTTGGCTTCCGAGAGCCGCAACCCGATCGGGGCGAGGACCTGGGCGACTTCCTCGCGCAGTGCCTCGGCGTCCTGTCTGGTCCCTTTGACCATGACGACGAAGTCGTCCGCGTAGCGGACCAGCCGCCACGAGGGCAGGCCCTTGGCACCCCGTCGTTCACGCCGACTGCTGGTGGACAGTTCCCCGTCCGGTTCCCATGGCCGGTGCAGGTGCTCGTCGAGCGCCGACAGGGCGATGTTCGCCAGGAGCGGGGAGATCACGCTCCCAACGCAATGGGCAACTTCTGCTTCGAGGTGACGCTCGGCTACCGGCGCTTGGAACTCACTCCTCGAGCGGAGGGTAAGGGGTGTCACAATGGGTAGTAGGTTTGTGACATGGTGCGTGGTGATCGTGTCGATAGCGTCGAGTACGCCCGGCGGGTCAACGCCGCCGCGGATCTGGTCGGGGCGGGTGTGCCCGTGGCCGCAGCCGCCCGCACGTTGGCAAGTAGGTACGGGGTGTCGGTGCGTCAGGCACGCCGGTATCTGGAGCAGGCCATGGCCGCTGGACATCTCGAAGTCCCCGAGTCAAGCGTGGTGTTCACTGTCAAGCTGCCGGAATCGCTGGCAGGACAGATCCGCGCCCGTGCCCACGAGAGTGACCGGGCGATCTCCGCGGTGGTGGCCCAGGCCCTGGCCGAGTTCCTTGAGCGGGGTGCCCCGGAGGGGCGGCCAGGCAGGTGAGCGGCCGGCCGGTGGAGGTGGAGGCGGTCTTCGACCGTCATGCGGCGGCGGACTTGTCCGCGGCCTACGCGGCGTTGGTTCCGCAGCGGCGAGCCCGGATACGGGATCGCCTGGAGCAGGCAGGAGTGAGCGATGACCAGCGTGGCGATCTACGCCCGGGTGTCCTCGGCCCGGCAGAAGAAGGACCAGACGATCGGCTCGCAGACCGCGGCCCTGCGCGCGCACGCCGCCACCGCGCATCTTGAGCTGCCCGAGGAGTGGGTGTTCGAGGACGAGGGGCACTCCGGGGCGACCTTGGTGCGGCCCGCGCTGGAGCGGCTGCGCGACCTGGTCGCCCAGGTCGGCGTGGATGTGGTGCTGTGCTACGCGCCCGACCGCCTCGCCCGCAAGTTCGCTTACCAGGCCCTGCTGATCGAGGAGTTCGCCCGGGCCGGCACCCGGGTGGAGTTCGTGCGCGGCCCACGCGGCGACACTCCCGAGGACCAGCTGATGGTCCAGTTCCAGGGCATGTTCGCCGAGTACGAGAAGGCCCAGCTGATGGAACGCTACCGGCGCGGGAAGACCTACCGGGCGCGCTCGGGGGCAGTGAACGTGCTGGGCGGAGCCCCGTTCGGTTACCGCTACCTGCGCAAGACCCCCGAGTGCGGGGCCACCTACGAGATCGTCGAGTCCGAGGCGGCGCTGGTGGTCGAGCTGTTCCGCCGCTACACCGACGACGGGGCCTCCATCGCGGACCTGACCCGCTGGCTCACCGGCAGCGGCACTCCCACCCGCACCGGCAAGACCCGCTGGGACCGAAGCGTCATCTGGGGCATGCTCCGCAACCCCGCCTACGCAGGGCAGGCAGCCTTCGGCAAGACCCAGATCCTCCACGAGTCCCCGGGCCTCAACCGCCGGGCCCGCCTGGAGGGCCGCAGCACTCCGCGCGCCGTCAAGACCACCGACCGCCCCCGCGAGGAGTGGATCACCATCCCCGTTCCCGCGCTCGTCACCCCGGCCACCTTCGAACGCGCCGCCCAGCGGCTCGCCGACAACAAGCGCTTCGCTTCGCGCAACAGCAAGGTCCCCTCCCTGCTTCAGGGGTTGTCGGCCTGCGTGAGCTGCGGATACGGCTACTACCGCACCTCGACCACTACTTCCTCCGGCAAGAAGATCTACTACTACCGGTGCCTGGGCTCCGACGACTACCGCTACGCGGGCGGCCGGGTCTGCACCAACAAGCCCGTCCGCGCCGACTACCTCGACACCGTCGTCTGGGACCACATCATCGGCATGACCGCCGACCCGCACCTGATCCGTTCCGAGATCGACAAGCGGCTGGACCGCGCCCGCACCTCCGACCCCGCCACCCGTCAGCGCAGCCGTCTCGAACTGGCCCTGGCCAAGGCCACCGCAGCGATCACACGCATGATCGAAGCGTTCCAGGAACAGCTGGTCACCATCGACGAACTGCGGGCCCGGATGCCCGGCCTGCGGGCCCGGGAGAGCAACCTGCGCGGCCAACTCGACGCGCTGGACGCCCAGCTCGCCGACCGCGACGCCTACCTCAAGCTCGCTGACGACCTCGAAGGCTTCCTCGCCCAGCTCCGAGAGAACGCTGGGACAGCCGAGGTCCCCGAGCGCCAGCGCGTCCTGCGGCTCCTCGTCAAAGACGTCCTCGTCGGACCCGAGAAAATCACCATCCGGCACCGCATACCCGTGCGTGAGCGCACCGCCGACGACCAGCATCAAGATCAAGACGCTACGGAGGGTGACTCATGCCCGAGTTACCCATTGCGTTGGGGGCGTGATGATGCCCCCTTGTGGCGTACCGGTGAACGTCTTCTGATGTTCTCCGAGCTCCGTGAGGAGGCCGGACTTCAGGAATGCCTTCACCAGTGCCAGTACTCGTTTGTGTCCCTCCCCTCGTAGCGTGGAGTCCGTGATGGCAGGGGAAGTTGGGGTTCATGGGTTCCAAGCAACGGACGTACACGCCTGAGTTTCGTGAGGGTGCTGTACGCATCGTGATCGAGACGGGCAGGCCGATCCCGGAGGTCGCCGAGGAGCTCGGCGTCCACTCCGGCACGCTGCACAGCTGGGTGTCGCGATGGCGGCGCAACGGGTCGGCGTCGTCCGACCGGCCGGCCGAGCCCGCGCCGGGCGGCCGGATGCGCGAAGCCGAGCGCGCCGAGCTGGAGCGGCTACGGCGGGAGATGTCGGAGAAGAACAAGCGGATACGCGAGCTGGAGATGGAGCGTGATGTCCTCAAGCGATGCATGGTCCTCTGGGTGAAGTGACCGGGACGGACCCGGCCGCCCTGGCCGCGTTCATCGGTAACCAGAGGACTGAGCATCGCGTCCCGCACCGTCTGGCCTGCCAGATCCTGGAAGTCTCGGAGTCCTGGTTCTACAAGTGGCGCGACAAGCCCACCACTGCGCGTGAGGTCCGGCGGGGACAGCTGGCCGACGCGATCACGGGGATCTTCGAGGGCTCCGGCGGCACCTATGGTTCCCCGAAGGTCTGGGTCCTTCTGGTCCGCGCGGGCTGGCGGGTCTCGGTGAACACCGTGGCCCGCCTCATGGCCGAACTCGGCCTGGCCGGACGGAAGGTCCGCCACCGGCGGGGGCTGACCCGGCCCGGCAAACGGCCGGCGGCCCCGGACTTCGTGCGCCGTGACTTCACCGCGGACGCTCCGGACCAGGTGTGGTGCGGCGACATGACCGAGATCACCACCGGTGAGGGCAAGCTCTACCTGGCCACCGTCATCGACCTGTTCTCGCGTCGATTGCTCGGCTATGCGATGGGCGCCCGTCACGACGCCGATCTCGTCGTCGCCTCCCTGAACATGGCCACGGCCACCCGCGGCGGTGACGTCAGGGGCGTGATCTTTCACAGCGACCGCGGCAGCGAATACGTCTCCCGGCGCTTTCGCAGGGCCTGTCGCCGCCTGGGCGTGACCCAGTCCATGGGCCGCGTCGGGTCGTGTTTCGACAACGCCGTCAGCGAGGCGTTCAACAGCGTGCTCAAGGTCGAGTACGTCCACCGGCACACCTTCACCACCCGCACCGAGGCCCGGCTGAGGATCGCGACCTGGATCACCGGCTTCTACAACACCCGACGGCTACACAGCGTATGCGAGTACCACAGCCCGATCGACTACGAACGAGACCACCAGGCCGACCCCACCGTGGAGCTGGCCGCTTGAAAGATCTCCACAGCCCGAGGGGATTGACAGATCGGCGCGGTGGCCTATGGTGCAGCCGCCTTCTGGCGGCTGCACTACGACCACACCACACCGCTGGCCTATCACACCCTGCACGAGGTACTCGACATCGCCCAGAACTTCGGGCTCTCCTATACCATGAACGACCAGACTGCGACGCTCGGGACGATCGACATACGCGTCGCGGCCCACGAGGCCCGCTCCCTGGCGACCGGCCTGCGCAGCGACATCGTGCCGGTACCACTGCGCAGTACTGGTGATCAGCGCAGCGACCTCCACGCACTCGCTGCACGGCTCGATGCCGAACGCCGAGCCGCTGACGACGCCAGCACCACCTCCGAGCGGCTGGAGGCGTATGCCCGGCTGCTCAGCGAGCTTGAACATGTCAAGAACCAGGTGGGCCTTACGACCACGCTCGGCCCACCTGCCACGCGGACGATCTAGGGGTGCCGTGACGCGTAGCTGAGCGTGCAGCCCCGCCGCCACGCATGTGGGCGGCGAGTGGTTCGAGGTCTCGCAGCCGCCGTACTTGGCCGTGGAGATTCGTTAGGAGAGGGCCGTCGCGGCCGGCCTTCCCGCCGACGTGTCCCACGCCTTTGGCGTCTTCGGCAGGACGCTATTGATCAGAAACAATTTGGGTTCTGGGTCGTTGGAGGGGTGTGAGCGATCTGGTGGGGGACGCGCGGCATCTGTCGCCGTCGGCGCAGGAGGCCCTGCGGCTGCGGGCGGTGGCCGCGTTGGTGGCGGAGCGGGACCGTGAGGACGTGGCGGCGGTCTTCGGGGTATCGGTGAAGGCGGTCGACACGTGGTGGGCAAAGTGGCAGGCCAGCGGGCGGGAAGCGCTGGTCATGCGGCCTCGCGGCAAACCGGTCGGGGTGCATCAGCTGCTCGGGGAAGCGGAGCAGGCCGCTGTGCGGCAGGCCGTCCTCGATCACCGGCCCTGCGACGTGGGGCTGAGCGGGCAGTTGTGGACGCGGCGGCTGGTGGGCGAGCTGATCGCGAGGCTGTACCGGCTGCGGCTGACCGAACCGGGGGTGGGCAAGTATCTGAGGCGGTGGGGGCTGACCTTCCAGCGTCCGGACAAGCGGGCCGTGGAGCAGGACCAGGAGGCCGTGCGCCGCTGGCATGAGGAGACCTGGCCGGCGATCTGGGCGAAGGCGAAGAAGGACGGCGGCGAGGTCCTGTTCGCCGACCAGGTCGGCATCCGCTCCGACCAGGTCACCGGCCGTACCTGGGGAGAGAAGGGGAAGACTCCCGTCGTGCGGCGGACTGGCAATCGGTTCTCGGTGAACGCGATGTCGGCGATCAGTACCAAGGGCCGGATGCACTTCATGGTCTTCGCCGAGAGCTTCACCGCCGAGGTGATGTGCCGCTTCCCGGACCGGCTGGCCGGCCACTTCGACCGCAAGGTCCATCTCGTGGTCGACGGGCACTCCGCCCACCGCTCCAAGAAGGTCCGCGACTGGCTCACTGCCCACCCCGACGACGTCGAGCTGCACTTCCTGCCCCCGTACTCGCCCGAGCTGAACCCTGACGAGCTGGTCAACGCCGACCTCAAGCACAGCCTGCCCAAGCAGCACCGGGCCCGTAACCAGGCCGAACTCGCCACCGAGACCCGTCGCTTCTTCCACAGACGCCAGCGTCAGCCGCACATCGTCCGCAGCTACTTCGGCGGCCCGCACGTCCGCTACATCCTGAACGAGAACCCATGAGTTTCTGATCAGTATGCGGAATCCAGGAAGCCGGCATGTCGCCGTCCGACCACTGGTGGCTGCCGGAGCGGGAGAACGCCTGTGGCGCCTGCCGGGAAGCGGCAGGTGTCATCGATGACCGCTAGCCGCAGGCGATGAGGGGCCAGGACGCGCGGGTCAGCGTGCCGATGTGAGCGGCCTCGCTTTCGCCGACCGGGTGGGCACACCACCGTCGGAGGAGACGATGCCAGCGCCTGGTTCGGGCAGGGTGTCAGGCCGCCGTCCGCGTCCGCTCCGCGAGCTTTTGCGCCTGCGCGTAGAACACCGCCCGCTCCGCGGTCCGCTTGGCGTCCAGCACCGCCTGCAGTGGCAAGTGGAGTGCACCGGCGATGCGCCCACTGTCCCAGCCCAGGGTGTGTAGCCGGTACACCACGGCGGGTCGGTAGCGCAGCGGGACGCGCCTGCCTCCCGCCTCGTCGACCTCGTGCATGTCCTTCTCGTGAACTTCGCGCAGCCGTGCGGCGTGCTGACGCAGTTTGCTGCGTTCCCGGGCGGTGAAGCCGCCCCAGATTCCGTCGGTTCCCTCGTGGTGCAGCGCATCGACCAGGCAGTCCAGGCGCACTGGGTGTTGAGCGACGCTGAAGATGTGCATGAAGGCGACGTGTTGGTTGTCGACGGGGTGAGGTGAAACGACCCCGGCGGCCGTCGGCGAATGGTCATGTCCCCCTTCGTGGTGTAGCCGATCACTCGGTGGGCGCGTTGGTGGCGTTGGGTGGTGCGGGGGCGCTTTTAGGGAGCTCGGTGGGGTAGATCTCGTCCATGCTTCCCTCGGGCAGGTAGCGGCGGGGGAAGGCGATCCATTCGTCGTGCAGTTCGAAGAGCACGGCTGTGACCAGTCGCAGGAGGGCGTCGTCGTTGGGGAAGACCTGGACGACGTCGGTGCGGCGCTTGATCTCGCGGTTGATCCGTTCGAGCGGGTTGGTGGACTGGATCTTCTTCCAGTGCCGTTCCGGGAAGGCCGCGAAGGCGGTCAGGTCGTCCTTGGCGTCCAGGAGCATCTGTTTGACCTTGGGGAACTGCTTGCCGAGCATCTCGGCGACGGTGTCGAGCTGGGTGCGGACCGCGTCCTGGGTGGGCTGGGCGAAGACTGTGCGGATGGTTGCGGCGACCATCTCGGTCGCCTCCTTCGGAATCACCGCGAAGACATTTCGCAGGAAATGAACACGGCATCTCTGCCACGCGGCGCCGAGCATGACCTTGCGGATCGCCTTGACCAGGCCGGAATGGCTGTCGGACAGGACCAGGCGGACCCCGGTCAGGCCGCGTTCGCGCAGGGAGCGCAGGAACTCGGCCCAGAACGCCTCGGTCTCGCTGTCGCCGACCATGACGCCCAGGACCTCGCGGCCGCCGTCCTCGGTGATCCCGGTGGCGACGACCACGGCGCGAGAGACGATCTGGTGGTTCACGCGTGCCTTGCAGTAGGTGGCGTCCAGGTACATGTAGGGGAAGCGGGTGTGGTCCAGCGGCCGGGTGCGGAAGGCGGTCAGCGGCTCGTCCAGGTCCGCGCAGATCCGGGAGACCTCGCTCTTGGAGATCCCGGTGTCCGCGCCCAGGGCCTTGACCAAGTCGTCCACCGACCGGGTGGACACGCCATGGACGTAGGCCTCCACGATGACCGCGTACAGGGCCTGGTCGATCCGGCGCCGGCGCTCCAGCAGGCTGGGGAAGAAGCTTCCGGCGCGCAGTTTGGGGATGGCCAGCTCCAGGTCGCCGGCCTGGGTGGTGAGCGTCTTCTCGCGGTGCCCGTTGCGCAAGGCGGTACGGGCCTCGGTGTGCTCGTTCCAGCCGGCACCGATGTGGGCAGCGGCCTCGGCCTCGATCAGCTCCTGCAGCATCCGCTCGGCGATGCCGCGGACGAGTTCGAGTCCGTCTGCCGAGCGTAGTGACTCCAGCAGGCGTAATAGGTCAGACTGGGACAGGGCCACCTCGCACCTCCGTTGTTGAACTGGCCGTTCAATACGGAGAGTTGCATGGTGGCCCACCTCATGCGCAGAGAGCGCGAGCCCTCCGCGGGTGTGCGCCCGGCGAGCAAGCCCGCGCACACCTCACCCTTGATCGGCTACACCACGTGGCGGGACGCCATCCGGCGAATTCTAGCGATCGTTGCAACACGTGATCGTTGTGTCAGATGGCGAGCAGTCTATTCAGCCGCTCAGCTGGGGTTTCCCAGTCGAGCGTTTTGCGCGGTCTGGAGTTGAGTTCGGCCGCGACGGTTTCGAGGGCGTCGCGGTTGTGGAGGGCCAGGTCGGTGCCCTTGGGGAAGTACTGGCGGAGCAGGCCGTTGGTGTTCTCGTTGGAGCCGCGCTGCCAGGGGCTGGCCGGGTTGCAGAAGTAGACCGGCATGTTCGAGGACATCGCGAACTCGTGGTGGCGGCCCATTTCCGCGCCTTGGTCCCAGGTCAACGACCGTTTCAACTGAGGGGGCAGGCCCTTCACGGTCTCGGCCAGGGCGTCACGGACGCTGATGGCGCCGTGGTCTTCGGGTAGGTGCACCAGCATGAGGTAGCGCGTGCTGCGTTCGACCAGCGTGCCGATGGCTGAGCGGCCTTCGCGGCCGATAATGAGGTCGCCTTCCCAGTGGCCGGGGACCGCGCGGTCGGCCACTTCCGTGGGTCGATCGCTGATCATGACCATGGGGTGGGTGTAGCGCGGGTGGTGGGAGGTTGCCAGCCGGTGCGGTTTGCGTGCGATCCGGCCGGTCCGCAGGGCCCGGGCGGGCTCGCGGCGTAGTTCTCCGCGGCCCTGGAGGTAGAGGGCCTGGTAGATCGTCTCGTGCACCACGTGCATCTCCGGACAGTCGGGGAAGTCCCGGCGGAGTTGGTGGACTATTTGTTCCGGGCTCCAGCGCCTGCCCAGGCGTTCTTGGATGTATTCGCGAAGCTCTGGGCTCTGCCCGATCTTGCTCGGCTTCGGGCGAGGCCGGCGGCCCTCGGCACGGGCCTGAGCCGCGTAGGGCCGGTAGAACCACTTCTTGCCGGTGCCCGGCGTGCGGTTGCGGCGTATCTCACGGCTGATCGTGGACGGGCTGCGGCCCAGCTCGGCGGCGATGGCGCGGACTGTCGCCTTCTCCCGTAGGCGGTCGGCGATGTGGATGCGTTCAGCCTCGCGCAAGTACCGGGACGGCGATGAATCGGGTGCCTGCTCTGATCGCGCGGGCGCCCGAAATCGCTTCGGATCAAGCCGGCCGTTACGCCACTCTCGACCTGTCCGTTCGTTGATACCAGTGATCTTGCATGCTTCTCGGTTGCTCATCTCTTGGCCCACGAGCAGCAAGTATTGCTCCCGCTCCTTACGGAGCTTCTTGTGCCCGCCGACGCCCCGGGACTCTCGAAGCTTGGAGCCCATGGCACCCCTTGAGCTGGGGTGTTGCGACGATCACTAGAACTCAGGGTCCTCCCAGGCCGCCGGGGTCGTCGTGAACACGGTGTCGGCTTCGTGGTCACTCTGTCGCGTGTGTCTCGGTGATGGCGGTCCGGGTGGAGGGCTCGTCGACGATGCCCTTCTCCTCGGTGAAGGCTGCGATGAGGGACTGCCAGGCGATGTTGTTGACCGAGCGGGGCAGGCCGCGGCTGGTGAGGTGGATCAGTTCGACGGCGTCGTCGGAGAACAGGGTGTCCTGCCGTCCGGCGATCGTGAGGTGGTGCTTGATGTAACTGGCGGTCTCCTCCTTGCTCATGGTGGGCATCTGGTAGCTGACCGAGATGCGCTGGTCCAGGGCCGCCAGAACGCCGTGTTTCATCCGTTTGCGCAGGGTGGGCTGGCCGATCAGCAACACCGCGAACGGCGTCGTGGAGTCCATGTCGTAGTTGGTCAGCATGCGGATCGCGTCCAGCTCGTGGTGGTCGAGCAGGTGCGACTCGTCGATCACGACGGCCGGGGTCCGCCCGCGCTCGTCGACTTCAGCGGCCAGCGCGGCGGATGCCTGGGTGGCGAGAGCGGCCAGGTGGAACTTGGGAGTCCCGCCCAGGCTGGTGACGATGCGGCCGTAGAGGCCGCGCATGCCGACCTCGGGATTGGGCTGGTAGATCACCGTGAACCGGGCTGGATCCAGTGAGGCGACGGCGCCCTTGAGGGCGACCGTCTTGCCGGAGCGGAAGTCTGAGCTCACGCAGGTGTAGATCGCGGTCGTGCTTGCGTGATCGTGACCGACCTGTTCCTGGACGAAGCGCGGGTCCCTACCGCCCTCGATCAGGTGAGTGACGTAGGACCTGCGGAAGGAGTGGAAGTCCAGTCCTTCGTCCAGGCCCAGGGCCTGGCGATAAGTGATGAAACGGGAATTGAGGCGCTGGCAGCCGATCCGCAGTCCGCGTTCGGAGGGCCAGGCGGCCGGGTTTCCTTCACTTCCGAACAGTGGCCGGACCTCGGTGAACCACTCATCCAGGATGTCGGGGGCCCAGTCCCAGACAGTCAGTACTGTGCGGCGCTTGGGCGGTGAGCCCTTCTTGGCTTTGCCGAACCGAACGCGGCAGAGACCGAACTCACCGTACTCGGCTCCGTGAGGGTTGCGGCCGAAGTCTGCGGCGTCCAGCATCCGTGTCTCGTTGCGTCGCGTGCCAAAGGCGTACGCAGTCTTGAACAACGTCGCGTCGCGAAATGCCGGCAGCCAGCCCTTACGGCCGAACGCCCTGATGCGGGCCACTTCATCGTCACAGTGAGCGAAGAAGGCATGCAGCTCGGCCTTGGTGAAAGCGCGCTTCTTCGCGTCGGACTCGTTGTCCTGGACGTGCACCGCGGTGTTCCACTCGTGCACGATCTGGATCGGGTGGGCACCGAACCGCTCTTCACACGTGGCCGTCCACTCGTAGAGGGGGTCGGTGGCGAAGCGGCAGAAGGAGCGGATGGCTTCGGAGTACGAGCGGATCGTCGAGCGCTTGAGGTCACGCAATGAGCGCAGGTCACCGAGCCATTCGTCCACCATGGCCGGTGTCCACTGCCAGGGAAAGGCATTCACGTAGGTGGTGAACGCCTTCACCGTGTTCTCCCGGCCCTCGACGGTCGAGCGGGCAAGGTTTCGCGCCAGCTGCTGGTTGGCGAACCCTCCCAGAATCGCTGAGAAGACCTGCTCCTCCGGTCGCAGCAGTGCGACTCCGTCCGTCAGGTGCAGTCTCGCTGCCCCCGGAACCGTCCCGTTGAACCTCACCATCCACCACTCTCCGTAGCTCGCATCCAATGCGAGAAGACCGCATCTGATGCGAGTCGGTGGTGAATCTGCAGGCTGTCCATCCGGACGAGTGATGGCAGCTAGCGATCACGCCCCACTGGCCGCTACGGTCACGCGACGCGCAGGCACCTAACGCCCCTGTTCAGCGAGGCCGTATGAGCCTCCGCGGGCGCCGATGCGCAAACCGTCGCCAGTTCGCGTCCAATGCAATTGGCGGCGCTTGGAACATCGGTACAGCCGTTGGCGCTGAGAACGATCATGGTGAGGAAGTGAGTGCGCTGACCCGGTTCTCGTACTCGCGGCGGGCCTTGCGCTGAGCCGGAACCTCAGGGATGCCCTGAGCGCCGTCGAGCGGCTGCCAGCGGGCGAGGAGCTGGTGGTGGACCGCGGGGACGGCGGTCACGCGCAGGGTGTAGCCCTGGCCGCGTCGTACGGTCACGCCCTGGTCGAGAGCCGTCCGCTCGGCGGGATCCAGTCTCGCCGGCGCGGAGGCAGTCGGCGACTTTGCCCGGCATGTCGAGGGTGACCGGCAGCTCCGGAGCCGGGGAGTCCTCCCCGATGGCGGCGTGGTCGGGCAGGAGGTCGGCGACGGCGGTGCGGATTGCGCCGCGGCTGACGCCGTGGTCGCGGGCGAGGGCGGCGATGGAGCGGCCTTCCAGGTGCGCGGTGCGGACGTCTCCGGTCTGCGCGGCCGACACGGCGGGGCGGCGCCCGCCCTTGCTGCCCTTGGCCTCGGCGGCGCGCAGCCCGTCGTAGGTCAGCTCGCGCTGGAGGTCGCACTGGAGTTCGCCGGCAGCGGCGAGCGTCTGCACCATGAACTTCACGGTGGACAGCAGCTCGCGGGTGCGTGGGTGGCGGGCGGTGAGGTCCATCGCGGAGAACGCGCCGTCGTGGATGCGCAGGGCGAGGCGGTCGCGGTGGAAGATGTCAAGCACGTCGAGGATGTGGCCGGTGCCGCGGACGAGGCGGAACATCTCGGAGATGTGCACGGTGTCGCCCGGCTGCGCGTAGGTGAGCAGTTCGCGGAACTTCGGGCGCTGGAGGGGGTGGAGGCGGCTGGAGGTGCCCGGGTCCTCCTCGAAGACGACCGGGTCCTCGATCCCGGCCTCGTGAAGGACGAGGTTCTGCCGGGCAGTCGACTGCTGGTCGGTCGAGACCCGCTTGTAGACCAGGTTCGCCACCGAGGGCCCCTTCCGTACGAAGGATCGGACCCTATCTGTCGTCAAACCCTGTCAGCAATCACCATCGGATCTGAATGGATTCGCGCCGCCGAGAGCCCCCGGATTGCACGGGTTCATTGGACGCGCCACCCACCTGTCGTCAAACGATCGTTTGTCGACAGCGATGGAGTGGCTGGGCCCGCCCTGCCTGAGAGCGAGGGCGGGCCTTGGGCGCGGCGAGTGTCAGTTCAGGCGGCCGCCGAGCCGCCGTCGGGGGCGATCTCGGCGATGCGGGCGAGGTCGTCGGCGGTGAGGGTGAGCTCGGCCGCGGCAACGTTCTGCAAGCTATGCCTTGTCGAGGAAAAACTTCTCGTCGCCGCCGCCGGTGGCGTTGTACTGGCAGTTCACCGTTCCGCCGGGGCCGGTGGCGGTGGTGACCCCGTTGCCGGTCACCATGCGCAGGAAGATGTTTGTGAAGGTCGCCGACTCGAATGAGAACGAACCGTCGGCCTGAGCGCGCGCACGAAACTTCTCGTAGGGGCCGATGAAGGACTGGCAGTTGACCGTACCCCCGCCGCTCATGTCGGTGGGGACCCCGGTGCCGTCCATGCGCAGGAACACGCTGGGGAAGGCCACCGACTCGAACGCGTACGAGCCGTCGGCCTGCGGCCGGACCTTGAACGTTGTCCAGGCGCCGGTGCCGTACTGACAGTTGACCTTACCGCCACCGGGATCGCTGGGGGCGGTCACGCCAGTCCCGTCCATACGCAGGTACACGTTCGGGTAGTGCGTCGACTGGATCGTGATCGGAGTGTCTCCGAGCTTCGCGAGGTCGGCTTCCGATAAAGCCATGCTGGCCGTTCCTTCCGTCTGGAGATATCGCGGACGAGTTGCTCCTTTTTCCTGTGGCAGCAGGCCCAGCTACGGACTGTATGAGGGCGGGCACAGTCTGTCTACCCCTGGTGCTTCGGAGGGGTGTGGTGCCAGCCAGCTCACCCTGGTCATCGTCGTGGTTCAGCACTGACGTAGAGGGTCCAGCCGCGCCCCCACCACGCCCGCGCAGCTGAAGTATCTGACCACGCTCGCGGAGAAGGTCGGCAAGGAGCGGTTCGACGCGGAGTTCGCCAGGGTGATCAAGGGCAGCGACATCGCTCCGCGTGCTCTCCGGCAGCGTTGCGCGACGGCCGTGAAGCGGCTGACCAAGGCGAGGGCCCGCAAGCTCATCACCACGCTGGTCGGCCACGACTAGGGCCTGTTCTGAGTTGAGATCACGGGAGGGCTGGCAGGCTGCGTAACCAGAGGATGGATCCGCGCAGGTGGAGCCCGGCGGCATAGCTCTCAGGTGTCTTGTCGTAGCGGGTGGCCAGCCCCCGCCATTCCTTGAACTTGTTGATGGCGCGCTCGACGGTGTTGCGATCTTTGTAGAGCGTGCCGTCGTGGCTGACCGGGCGGCCGCCGGAGCGTCCCTTCTTCTTGCGATTGGCAGCCTGGTCGGCCTTTTCCGGGATCACCGCCTTGATGTTGCGTCTGCGCAGGTGGGCGCGGTTGGCTCGGGAGGAGTACGCCTTGTCGCCGGCCACTGCGTCCGGCCGGGTCCTGGGGCGGCCGATCCGGCCGCGCACCTTGATCTTCTTGAGGACAGGGATGAAGTGCGGGCTGTCCGCGGCCTGCCCGGGGGTAAGGATGATGGACAGCGGGCGGCAGCGCCGCTCGACGGCAAGGTGGATCTTGCTGGTGAGCCCGCCCCGGGAGCGGCCCAGTTCGGCGGCCCGCAGTCGGGCCCTGCGGCGCCGGCGCACGGCTCGGCGCTGTTCCCGCTCGGGGTCCTCCCTGTCCGCGGATCCCTCGCCTACGGGGTCGTTTTGTCCCTTTGTTGCAGCCCCTTTTCCTCCGCCACGGCCTTCTCCAGATCCTCAAGGAGCTCCGGGGCGACCGCCATGCCCGCCGCGTGGTGATGCGCCCGAGCAACGGTCGAGTCCACGCTCACCAGGCTGAGATCGACATCGTCGCGAGCCTCCGCCTCGGCGATCATCGCGTCCATGAGGGTCTGGAAGACCTCGTCACGCGCCCACATCCGGAACCGGTCGTAGATCGTCGACCAGGAGCCGTAGCTCTCCGGCACATCCCGCCAGGGACTGCCGGTCCGGAACCTCCACATCACCGCGCTGAAGTAGCGGCGCAGGTCAGGGATCGGTCCGAACGCCCCCAGCGGCAGGTGCGGCTCGATCAACTCCCACTCGGCATCGGTCAGATCATCACGAGTCATGCGACCGGTCTACCCCGGCCAGCACCCTCCTGAAGCGAGAATGACCGATCCCGTGATCTCAACTCAGAACAGGCCCTAGTCCGGCTCGCCCCCGTCGTCGTCCTCGTCCAGTTCCGGCGCGTCAGGGTCGCGCAGTGGGCGCAGGGCGCCGGCGGCCCGGGGTGGAGGCGGTGAAGCTGTAGCGGCCGAGCAGGTTGAGGTTGCGGTGCTTGAGCGGGGACAGGCGGGCCATGTCCTCCTCGCGGAGCTCGTGGCCCTCGGCCTGGAGCTGGGCGACGGCGGCGTCGATGTACTTCGTGGTCCAGAGGACGATGGCGTTGAGGACCAGGCCGAGCGCGCCGAGCTGGTCCTCCATCCCCTCCCGGTACGCCTGGTGGATGGTGCCGCGCTTGCCGTGGCACACGTCCCTCACGAGCTTGTGGCGGGACTCCTGCACGGTGAGCTGCCGGTTCATCTGACGACGGTAGGTGTCGTCCACCGGGTCGACCACGCGCAGCAGGTGCTCGGTCTTGGCGATCCGCCCGTACTCGGCGAACGCCGCACCCAGCGGGGTCGGGCGGCCGTCGCGTCCGAACATGCGCAGCAGGTCGTAGGCGCGGACCTGGTTGGTGACCAGGGAACCGGCGACCTTCAGCATGTCCGGCCAGTGCGTGATCACCTTGTTCAGGTTCACCCGGTTGCGGGCCAGGTCCTCGACCGCGCCGTACGTGCCCGTCTCGACGCCGGGCATCGTGGCCCGCCAGAACCGCTGGTCGTCCAAGTCGCGGAATCTGGGGCTGAAGTTGTAGCCGAGGATCTTGAACAGGCCGAACACAATGTCGGAGTACGAGGCGTTGTCGGTGGCCACCATCTCCGGCTTCACGCCGCCGTCCAGGTTCAGCAGTGCGTCGAGGATGTGCAGGGAGTCGCGCGGGGTGCCGGGTACGACCATCTGTCCGACGCCCGCGACCTGGTCATTGACAGCGTTGAGCCAGGTGATGCCGCGCTTGAACCCGAAGTACTTCGGCGACGGCGCCGCGCTGATGGTGCGGACGGGAACGACGAACCGCAGCCCGTCCACCGAGGCGAGCAGCCCGTCGCCCCAGAACTTCACGATGGGCACCTCGGCCTGGGCGGCGATCAGCGCGGCGTTCGCCGCGGCGATGGTGTCCGCGCGCAGGTAGTACTGGTCGACGTGTACGAGCCGGGCCCGGGTCAGGGCCTCGTAGCCGGGGTTCACCACCGGGGCCAGGCCGATGTTGCACGCCTCCGACACCAACAGCGCGACCCCCGAGGTGGACAGGTCCTTCATCCGGGTCGCGCCGTCTCCGAGGTGCACGAAGGCGTCGAGGAACCCGGTCCAGGCGTTCACCTCGAACAGCAGGTCCGGCAGGTCGATCTTCGGGAGCATCTTCTCGACCCGCTGGCGCAGCCAGGTCAGGGACTTCGGCTCGCCGAGCGCGCCGAGCTCGTCGACATTCAGCTTCACCCGCCCGTCGTCCTGCACCTCGATGGAGACCTTCGCCGCCGGCCCCGCCTCTTCCAGGCGTTCGGCGAGCTGCTTCCATCCGGCGTCCAGGCCCCGCACCAGCTCCGCCAGATGCTCCTCCACGGGCATGTCCAGGCTCAGCCCGGCCAGCACGTCCTCCTCGACCGCGGCCCAGTCGGGCCCGTCCAGCAGGCGGGCGCGCGGGTTGGACCAGCGGTGCGACGGGGCGGCGAAGACGTCGCGGTTGTTCAGGGCCCGGTGCACCTGCTCCAGCGCGCACACCACGTACGCGTCCCGGTCCACCGCGCCCTGCGGCAGACCGGGGTTGGCATACACCGCCTTGCGCCACGCGGGCGGCACGAGCTTGTCGTCCACCTCGCGCGGCAGCAGCGGCTTGACCCCCACCTTCCGCCGCGCCAACGCCGGCAGGCCGCGCACCCCGGCCAGGACCCGCTTGCGCGCGCTCGCCGCGTCCAGCGCCTTCGACTCACCCAGCAACGCGAGGAACGGGCGCACCGTGGCGTACCGGGTCGCGAGCGCGGCCCGCATGGCGACCTCGGCCGAGTTCTCGTCCTCGGGCACCAGCGAGACCACCGTGGCCGCTGCGGTCATCACGGCGGCGCGCGGGGCGACTTCCTCCACCGCCGCCCACAGTGCGGCCACGTCCAGGTCCGCCTCCTGCTCCTCGAGCAGCTCCAGCTCCTCGAACAGCACCTTCGCCGCCCGCGCGAGCACCCGTGACGCCTTCTCCAACTGCGGCAGCGTGGACAGCCGCTCCTTCTCCGTCTTCCGCTTCGCCGTGCTCAGCAGCAGGGTGGCCATCAGGACCTGGAACAGGTCCAGGGCCTCATCAATCGCCTTCGCCTCCAGGTGCCGCATCACCGCGGTGAGCATCGCCGTGCGCTTCGGTTCCGCCGCCCGCTCCAGCAGCGGCGCCTTCGACCCCAGCGCGTACCGGGCCAGCGCCGCCATCCGGTTCGGCGGGATCTGCGACAGCCTCAGCCTGCCGAGCCGGTACGCGCCGATCTCGTCCACCCGCTCCAGCGCGCGGGCGAACGCCGTGCCCGTCGTCCGCGTCGGCGGCCGGCGCAGCCGCTCCAGCTCCGAGAACCGCGAGCCCTCCGGCGTCTTCAGCGTCGCCACCAGATCCCCGGGCAGCGCCGGGTCCGCGCGGCGGGCAGCGCCCGCGACGGTGGCGTGCAGCCGCTTGTCCGCGACCTTCCGTACCTCCGACACCTGCCGGGCCAGCACCGAGACGCCCGGCAGCAGTACGCGGTTGCGGCGCAGCCGGCCCACCGCGTGGTCGAACAGCGCATTCGGGCCCTCGGCGTGCGTCCAGGCCCGGCCGTGCAGGAAGGTACGAAACCGTCGCGACCACTCCGCATCCTCGTACTCGTGGTAGTCGTAGGCGTCCCGGATCTCCCACGCGTGCTCGTACGCCGTCTTCGGCCGCTCGGTGTACCGCTTCACCACCGACGGGTCCTCGATGCCGAGCTGCGCGGCCAGATGCTCGACCACCGGCCACGGCGCATCCAGCGGGTCGTCCGGGAGGAACCGGCCGATGTAGCGCACCGTGCGCATCTGGAGCGCGAACCCGAGCCGGTGGTGCTTCGTCCGGCCCAGAGCGATCAGGTCCCGGTCACGTCGTCCAGGAAGAGAGGCCGCTCCAACTCGGGCCTCGCCGGCTCCTCGGCGAACGTCCCGTACGCCTCGGCCTTTACCTCATCAGTCAGAAACTCCACCGGCACGAGCGGACCGTAACCAGCCCCGGCACCCGCCCGGCGATCTTTCCGCGAACCCCAGCAGAGCCACCAGCCAGTGTGCTAGCCGACCATGATCGTTCTCAGCGCCAACCGCTGTACCGATGTACCAAGGCCGGAAGGGGACACGGGTGAACCTGAAGTACCCCTGAACACGGTCGATCATCGCGGTCCCCGCCCGTCGTCCATCAGAGACGAGTAGTTGATGCCCTTCGCGGTGTTCGCCTTGTGTGTCTCGTCGAGGATCTTCAGGTAGTCGATTCCAGTCGGCTGGGCCGGCTCCGGCGGTGTCTCCGGACTGGCCTTCGGGTGTGTGTGACGGCCCACCCGGTGCGGAACCGCCTTCCCCGCCGTCCTGCCTGACGCCCTCACCTCGATCTCGGTCAGATCGAACGGGTCGAAGACCAGCTCGACCTTCATCCCGGTCAGCATCGGATCGACCTCGTAGGTGTTGCCGTGCAGACTGACCGTCGCGGTCTTCGTCACCGTCCGGAACTCCGACCACAGAAACGCCTCCCGAAGATCAGCGGGGCTGCGCAGCGGCAGCGGCCGGGGAATCGAACCCAGCCAGCGTTCAATCGGAGGCTGCCCGGTCTCCGAGTGCACCGTGCGGTGATAGACCGTCTCCACCCACGCGGTGAAAAGCCTGTTCAGCTCGGTGAGATGCTCGATCTGGCCGACACGTTCCTCGTCGAGTTCGACGAGGAACTGATCCCTCACCGTCCGGAAGAACCGTTCGATTTTCCCGCGGCCCTGCGGGCGTCCGGGCTTGGAGTGGGTCAGCCGGATCGCCAGGGACGCGCAGGCCCGCAGCAGCCAGCTGTCCACGAACGCCGATCCGTTGTCGACATCTCCGCCGCAAGTTCGCGATTTCTGAAGCCTTCTCGCGGTGAACTTGCGGGTGCGGGTGTCGGATCTCTGGGGGTAAGGCCGCGGGTTCGGGTGTTTCAGGGCAGGGTGGTGCATGGGGGCATGGCCTATCGGTGTGGGGTGGGGTGATCAGCAGCCCCGTGGGCCGGCCGCCGAGGTCGGCTGGAGCTACTGGTTCTGTTCGAGCGAGGACTCGAGGAATGCCTTCGCTGCGTTCGCGTAGCGGATCGCGGCGCGTTCGCTGATGCCGAAGACGGCAGTCAGGTGAAGGGCATCGGGCCCGTGGGTGAGGGCCTCTTCGAGTTGCCGGTCCATCCTGATCTGGTTGAGCGTCACGCCGACCTCGCGGAACTGGTCACCGAGCCAGTGCGGGCTGACGGGCTTCTCGTTCTGGGCGGTGTGCTCGGAGATGATCAGGTGGGGGTTGATGGTGTGCGGCCACCGTCGGTGGCGGTAGAGGAGGTACTGGGTGATGACCTGCGCGGTCAGGTCATCGAGCCGACGTGGGTGGTCGGCGATGGTGATCGTGCGGTCGCGCAGGCAGGAGGCCACGCAGGGTTGTGGGCCTCGCGGCGTGCACGGCGGTGAGCGCGAGGACGAGCCGGCGTAGGGGCGTGGTGGCATGCTTGACGAGGGCTTCGAGCTGTTCGGGGCGGAGCGGCGCCGGCAGGCTGGTGGCGATGCTGCCGGTATTGATGCGGGTGGTGGGGTCCTTGAAGAGGTGGCCGGCTCCCTTGTGGAACTGGAAGATCGACCGGAGGCCGACCAGTGCCCGCTTGCGCTTGAGACCGGTCATGCCGGTGGTGGCGTCTTTGATGTCCTGGCGGGTGACCTCGCGCAGGTGCTGGTAGCGGGTGGACCAGTCGATCAGAGTGGGCAGGGCGGCATCGAGGTAGTTGCGGACGGTGTCGGTGGATCGCTGCAGGGTGCGAGGGCCGCCGTCCCGCAGGGTGGTCGCCCACAGTTCGATCTCGCTGGCCAGGGTCGGGGTGAGGAGGGTGAGCTTGCGCTGCAGCCAGGCGTCGAAGGTGGGGGTGCGGTCGTCGTCGAGGATGCCGAGGAGGTCGAGGACCTCGGCGGTGTGAGCGACGTTGTGGCCAAGTTGGTCGATCGGGACGATGTCGCTGTAGGCGATGATGTCGCCGGGCGCGTGTCCGGAGAGCAGGACGAGGAGTCCGTCGTTGATTTCACGCAGGATCCACCAGGCCCATCCGCGGTTCTCGGCGAGGCGTTGGGCGACCTGCCTCGCGTCAACCAGCGTGGGATTGTCCGGGTTGGCGTGGCGGGCCCGGGTGAAGCGCAGGTAATCGGGGCGGGCGGGGAACAGCGCCAACTGTCCGGGAATCTGCCAGGTCACCGGGGTGGGAGTGACGGCTGGCGGCTTGCGCGGGCGACCCCGGGCACGACGGGTGCCGAGCGCGAAGGTGAGGAAGAGCTGCCAGGAATCGAGGTCGATCTCGGGCATCGTTTCCCGGATCACCATGCGGCCCAGTTGCCGCAGTGCCTGTCGGTGGCAGAGGCGGCAGTAGTCATGCTTGAGCGGAACCTGGCGCCGGCACCCGGCGCATCGCTGCCGGTGCCAGACCCGCCAGTTGATGCACTCGCCGCACATGCCATTGCGGATGATCACGCCCCAGGCCAGGCAGTAGCGGCAACTGCCCGCAGGTAATGACGGCGCTGTCATGCCGGCGGCAGCGAGCGGCCCCTCGGAGCCCGTGGTGTGACTCCAGATGTCTGCCCGGAGGCTTGCCGTGGGGCTTCCTCGGCGAGCGGAGCGATGACCGTCTCGGGCTGCGGGATCAGCAGTTCCTCGATCCCGCAGCTGAGCACTGCGCAGATCACGTCCAGGTCCGCGAGCTTGACGCTGATCGGCTGACCGGACCACAGGCCGGACATCTTGCCGGCCGAGATCACCAGGCCCCTTTCAGCGAGCATCCGCTGCAGTTCGCTGGCCTTCCAGATACCGCGGTTCGCGGCGGTCAGCCGGAGGTTCCACCTCATCGCGCGAGCCCCTTCAGACGGACGGCGGCGCGATCCTGACCGGCGATCCAAGCATCCTCGACGTGAGTTTGCAGCACATGGACGTACCGCATCGTGGTCGCCACCCACCAGTGCCCGAGCACCTCTTGGATCGCGAGGAGATCCATGCCGTGGCGGTAAAGCTGGGAGGCGCAGAAGTGCCGCAGGACATGCGGCGTGAGCCGGTCTTCCCACGTCGGGAGGTGACTACGGACGGCATGACCAAGGCCCCGGCGAAAGGAGTCGGCGCCCGCGCGGGCGGCGGAGCCGTCGGCGTGGTGGCGTTCGGAGGGGAACAACGGTGCACCAGGACGGGTGTGGTCGTCATCGAAGTACCCCCACACGTCCTCGATGTACCAGCGCAGCAACCGGTCCGCCCCGTTGATCAGCGGCACCACTCGCTGGCGTGGCCCGGATCCCTGTGTGCCCTTGCCGAAGCGGACGTGCAGCTTGCCGAACCGGCCCAGTTCCCAGCGGACATCGTCCAGGTCCAGGCAGCGGACTTCGTTGATGCGCAGGCCCACGAGGGAGATCAGCTTCGCGGCGGTGTAGTTGCGTGCCGTCGGGGCGAATTTCCGGCAGCTTGCCAGGTCCTCGCGCCAGCCTGCGAACAGCGTTTCGACCTCGGGATCCGTCGGCGGGATGCGCAGCCCGATCTCTCCGCGGCCACGCGGGCGGTTCATCTCGTCGAGCGGGCAGGTGATCACCGCGCCGGTCATCGCATGGAGCTCGGCGCGATGGCGTATCTCCAGGAAGTCGAAGAACGTCGACAAGGACTGGGCGTATGCCAGCCGCGTGCCCTGCGAGGCGGACCGTACCACCCGCCCGAAGTACGCGTCCGCGTCCGCCGGCCGCATGTCCCACAGCGGCCGCCCGAACCAGCTGCGGATCTGCTCGAGGTGAGACATGTCGCCACGGATCGTTCCGTCGGCCAGTCCGGCGGAAGCACGGGCGAGCACGAAGCCCGCGAGGACGTCGGTCTCGAACGCCTCCAGTTCCTCCGGGCTCGCCGGACCGCGTACCGCGCTGAGATCCCGTACGACCGCGAGTGCCACGCTGCCCCTCCGCAGGCTCGACCAACGCGAACGAACTGAGCGTAGAACGAGCAGACTTCAGAAATCCCGAGAATCCATCAACTCGGCCCCTGGAGCTGAGGAACCCAGGGGTCGCCTGGTCAGGCAGGGAAGGGCCCGAGGCAAGCCTGCCGGGACCACTGCGAACACGCGTGGTATCCCACAAGATCGACTCGGGAACCCCGCGGGCTGACAGGGCCGGCCGCAAGGCGGCGGCCAGGCGGACGGTGTCCTCGGCGAACCCGAACCGGTGGCCCACGATTGCCCTGCTGTGGTCGTCGATGAAAGCGAACAAGTACGTCTTCCGCCCGCCGATCCTTGGTCCGTGAAGGGCGTCCCCGGTCCACAGCTCATTTCCGCAGGTGGCCTCGAACCGGCCGAACACGCTCTTCTCGCCGATGGGGCCGGTCAGGCCTGCGTCAGCGAAGTGCCGCTGGAGCGTCCGCTCGGTCGGTGACCAGCCTTGTGTAGTCCGCAGGATCCGCTGGATCTGCGCGGCCGTCCGGCCGGGATTCTCCCGCTTCAGCGCGGCCGCCAGGTCGAGCACCTCCGGCGGAGTCCTGGGGACTGCCTTGCGCGGCTCTGGGACCAAGGCGGCGAACCCGCCGCTGCGGAAGTGCCTGGTCCACCGGTCAATCGTGCCCCGGGACACTTTCACCTGCTGCCCGAACCGGTCGGTGTGTTCCCTCGAAGCCACTTCCCGTGCCAGGCGGCCGCGTTCGCGGGTCGTCAGGTTCTGATCCAGCAGGTCCTGGATCAGGGAATAGCGGAACAGACCGACTTGCCGGGCCTTCTCCGCTCGGCGGCGGTCCTCGTTCTCGCTCGATGCCATGCGCGGACTCTCCTCGCATCTCGATCAATGCCCGCCCTCACCTGAGGCGGGCACGATCAAGACTTCCGGCTCCTCCAATCGCCGCCCAGGGGCGGCCCGTGTTGATCAACTAGCTGACAAAGTGCAGGTCAGGACCCGCCCGCCTATCGCCCGCCCAGCGAAGGCCCACGGCGACACGGTGTTGATGGCCGGCCACTTCATCGCGGCTGCCCGGTGGGCGGCCGCGATCACCAAGACCGCGTCCGACAGCGGCGAGGCTGCCGCCTCGGGCATCACCGGATCGTCCGCGAGCGCGACCAGGGCGACGGTGAAGTACCGACGCACATCCTCCGACCTGCGGCGGAACCGGCGGATCCAGCCACGGACCGTTCCCTCGGCCAGGCCGAGATGGGCCGCGATCCGGCGGTGCCCCATGCCCAGGGCCGCTATCTCCAGCCCGGCCCCGATCACCTCGGCCGCATCCGTTCGCCGCGGCCAGACCACCTCCGGCAGCAAGACGTGCGTGACCTGGCAACCCGTACAGCGCGAACGCCGAGGACGTACGAACAGCCGGGCCCCGAGATCACCACGGATCTCCCGCGACCTGCCATGACCCCACGGCGCGAGCACGGCCCCGCACGAGGGACATGTCAGTTCGCCGGCCCGCAGCCCGCGTTCCACCTGGACGACATCGGCGTCGACGATGAGCACTCGCTACCTCCACCTCGTGCACACCGTGTCGTCGTGCACGAAACGAGATCAGACTGCCCATCAAGATCAGCACTTATGTCCACCGCGAGTGTCGCCAACCCCCCGCTTCATGCTCACGCAGAGAGTCGTCCAACAACTGGGCAGCCGCCGCAGATGTCCTTGGCCGCCTTTGTCTGCTCCTCTCCGCGCGTGGTCGCATGGTCCGGGAAGAACAGCGCTGGGTCTGCCGAGGTGCAGGCAGCAGTGCCCATGGTCTGGGGCGAGGCCGCCGGTGAAGTTCCCCCTCTGAGCTGGACAGCCTGATACTGGGACGGACGTCCCGGAGAAAGCAGTCCCAGGTAGTGAGCAAGAAGAGCAACACAAGCAAGCGGTACACGGCCGAGTTCAAACGGGACGCGGTCGCGTTGGTGCACTCGTCGGGCAAGACCGTCACCGAGGTCGCCCGGGACATCGGCGTCAGCCCAGAAGGGCTGCGGAACTGGGTCAATCAGGACAAGACCGACCGTGGGCAGGGGCCGGCGGGAGCGTTGACCACGGCGGAGCGCGAAGAACTGGTGCGCCTGCGCCGCAAGGTCCGTGAGATGGAACAGACCATCGAGGTGCTGGGAAAAGCGACCGCCTTCTTCGCGAACCACAAGACGAAGTAGACGTAGCCGCGCGCTACGCGTTCGTCGACGCGGAGAAGGCCGAATCCGGCCGCCCCGACGGCTACAGCATCTCGCTGCTGTGCCGGGCCCTGAAGATCTCCCGTTCCGCTTACTACGCCTACCTCGCCGCCCGCCCGTCCGCCGAGGACAAGGAGCGCGAGGAGGGCACGCTGGTCGCGGAGATCCGGCAGATCCACACCGCCTCACGCCATGCCTACGGGGCGCCGAGGATCACAGCCGCCCTGCGCCGGAAGGGCCGGAGGATCAACCGGAAGAAGGTCGAGCGGCTGATGCGCGAGCACGACATCCGCGGGATCACCCGCCGCAAGCGCCGAAACCTCACCAAGGCAGACAGCAAGGCGGCACCCTCCCCGGACCTGGTCGGACGCGACTTCACCGCGGCCGAGCCGGGCACGAAGCTGGTCTCGGACATCACGTATCTGCCGACGCTCGCCGGCTGGTGGTATCTGGCGACCGTCATCGACCTGGCCACTCGCGAGGTGATCGGGTACGCGATGGCCGACCACCACCGCGCCGAGCTCGTCACCGACGCCCTGAAAATGGCCGTCGGCCGCAGCGCCCTCAAGCCGGGCTGCATCGCCCACTCGGACCGCGGATCGGAATACACATCAGGCGAATACCGCACACTGATACGGGAGTTGAGCCTGAGGCAGAGTATGGGCAGAATCGGCTCATGTTGCGATAACACCGCAGCCGAAAGCTTTTTCGGATTGCTGAATGCGGAGATCGGGACCACCGTCTGGGAGTCCCACGAAGCGGCCCGCGCCGACGTCTTCCGCTTCATCGAGGTCGAATACAACCGCACCCGCCTGCGCAAGCACCCCGTGTACGGCTACGTCACCCCACTCGAAACCAGAGCCCTGACGACCCACGACCTCACCCCCGCAGCGTAACCACCCGCTGTCCAGGTTCAGGGGGGAACTTCACTAAGAGCTCGTAACAGGATCTCGGTGAGATGTCCTGGTCGACCGTGACCGGTGTGACGATTCGGCCGTTCGTGGTGGTGTGAGTACTCGGCCGTGGATCGTGGATGACGACTTGTGGGCACTGATCGAGCCTCTGCTGCCGCCCTGGCCGGAGCGGTCGCCAGGCCCTCGGCCGGTGGCGGACCGACTGTGTCTGCAAGGCATCCTGTACGTCCTCTGCAACGACATCGCCTGGCAACTCCTGCCCCCTGAGCTGGGGTTCGGCTCCGGACAGACCTGCTGGCGCAGACTGGAGCGGTGGCAGCAGGCAGGGGTCTTCGACCAGCTGCACCGCATTCTGCTCGCAGAGCTGAACGCGGCCGGCCGCCTCGACTGGTCCAGGGCCTGCGTGGACGGATCCCACATCCGGGCGAAAAAGGGGGCGCCGACACCGGTCCGTCGCCGGTCGACCGGCGGAAGACAGGCAGCAAACACCACCTGATCTGCGACGGACGCGGCACCCCGCTCAAAGTCATCACGACCGCGGCCAACGTCAACGACGTCACCCAGACCCTCGCCCTGGTCGACGGCATCCCACCGGTCGCAGGTCGTCCCGGCCGGCCCCGCCGACGTCCCGAGGCCCTGCTCGGAGACAAGGGCTACGACTCCAACCCCAACCGCGATGAACTGCGCAAACGCCGGATCCTGCCCGTCATCTCCCGCAAGAGATCCCCGAACATCAAGGGTATGGGCAAGCTCCGCTACGTTGTCGAGCAGACCTTCGCCCTGCTCCACCAGTTCAAACGACTCGCCGTCCGATGGGAACGCCGCACCGAGCTCCACGACGCGTTCGTCTCCCTCGCCTGCGCCCTCATCTGCTGGAGGCGGCTCAAGAAACACCGATCATGATCGTGTTACGAGCTCTAAGGGCTCGCAGAGAATCACGGTGTTGTGAGGGCGGGATCAGCGGCTCCGCGGTCCCCCACAACCCGTCCTGCCGCCGGCCCGCCCGCGCCCGAAGGATGCGTGCACCGGTCAGTTCGCAGACCGCTGGATGCAACGCAATCCGATGACGAACAAGCGGAGGTTCCCGAATGATTATCCATTCCGGTGAGCAGATGATCTGGAGCGAGGACGAGTTGTCTCCGCTGTGCTCCAGATACCTGACGGGCGAGTATCGAGCCGAGGCGCTGCGGCTGAAGAACGTGCGGTGCAGGGGAGATCACTTCACGGCCGAGTGCGCTGTGGCCGGAGGGGCGACCGACGCCTTCGGGCGGTTTCACCTCTCCTTCGTTTCCGCGACAGTTCTCTCCTCTCAACTCGCGATAGTCTCCGCCCACATCGATCAGGGCATGCGGGTCAAGACCGGTGAGGTACTCCTGCGGGACATGTCATTCACTTTCCACCAGCAGGTTTTCAGCCCTGAGTTCATCTGCGACCTGGACATCACTCTGCGCCGAAAGGTCGGCAACGGCATGTACTACAAGATGTCGTTCTCCGTAGGCGATGGATCCTTCACGGGAACCGGTTCCGTCCTCCACTTGCCGGTGCCCGAGCAGGCGTGAGAGTTCCCTTTCTCCCGATTTTCATTCTGGAATGAGTTGGTTACTGACTTCGGCTTGTCACGGTGAGGCTGGGGTGTCGAGGGCGAGGCCGGTGCCGGCATGAAGCCGTCGAGGGTGTGGGCCGGTATTGTAGGCGTTTGTGGCGGTTGGGGACCAGGGTTTCGAGTCGGTCGAGGGCCATGACAGCGAGGTTGGCGAGGCTGCATTTGACGTGTGCCCACACACCTTCGACAGGGTTCAGGTCGGGTGAGTAGGCGGGCAGCAGGAAGACTGTCAGCCAGTCGCGTTCGGCGACGAGCACCTGCATCCTGCGGGAGACGTGGGTGTTCAGGCGGTCCCAGACCAGCACGATCGGCGCTCTGACCAGGTGATGGGTTCCGTCGATGAGTGCGATGAAGTCCCGCTCGCTCATGCTGCGACGTGTTCCCTTGCCTGCAGGGTGGGTCCGAAAGCGGTGACACAGCCGGGTTCGGGAACCCGGCCGCACCGCGATCAGCCCGGCCACCGACAGCCGTCCCGAACGCCGGCCGCTGACCGTCACGACCGGGGTGCGGCCCCGCCGGCCCCAGGTCCGTCCCCGGGGCGGCCATCGGGTGAAACCGGCTTCGTCCTCGAAGCAAGTGCGATCCGTGCACGCAGGACGAGATCGATGGTGTCGCGGCACTCCGTCCACAGCCGGTCGTCGGGCCTCCCCTCTGAGTGGTGGACACGCTGATACTGGATCTGCTTGATCCGGAGGAAGCGAGAAGACCGCCGATGGCGATGAAGGACTATTCGGACGAGTTCAAGGCCGATGCTGTGGCCCTGTACGAGTCCACCCCAGGGGCGACCTACAAGAGCATCGCCACTGACCTGGGCGTCAACCGGGCAACCCTGCGTGAGTGGGTGCTGAGGGACCGCGAACGCCGTGGCGTCACCGCCGCGGCTCGGAAGCCGTTCGCCCAGCCTCGGGGGGCGGTACCGTCCGCTGATCCGGACGAGCGGGTCCGGCAGCTGGAGGCTCGGGTTGCCGAGCTCGAGGCAAGTGAGCGCAAGCTCGCCACGGAGCGGGACATACTCCGCAAGGCGGCCAAGTATTTCGCCGGAGAGACGAACTGGTGAGGAGCCGCTTCCAGTTCGTTGACGACCACCGGAACACCTACGAGGTGAAGCGGCTTTGCCAAGTCCTGAACGTGAACCGGTCCAGCTACTACAAGTGGCTCGCCGGCGCCGAGGCCCGGGCCGCCCGGCAGCGGGAGGACCGGATCCTGGCCGAGGAGATCCGTGGGGTCCACGCCGAGTCCGGCGGCGCCTACGGCTCCCCGCGGGTGACCGCCGAGCTCCGCGAGAAAGGGCGGCGGGTCAACGAGAAGAGGGTCGCCCGGATCATGCGGACGTTCTCCATCACCGGCATCCACCTGCGCAGACGCGTCCACACCACCGTCCCGGACCCGGCAGCCTCACCGGTTCCAGACCTGTTCCAGCGAGACTTCACCGCCACCGAGCCTGGGCTGAAGTACATGGGCGACATCACCTATCTCCCGCTCGCAAGCGGAGAGTTCCTCTATCTCGCGACCGTGCTGGACTGTTTCAGCCGCAAGGTCGCCGGCTGGTCCATCGCTAACCACATGCGCACCAGCCTGGTCGCCGACGCACTGCGGATGGCCGCCTCGACCCGCGGCCGCCTGAACGGCGCCGTGTTCCACTCCGACCACGGGGCGCAATACGGATCGAGGGCCTTCGCCAGCCTCTGCGACCAACTCGGGGTCACCCGGTCGATGGGCGCGGTCGGCACCAGCGCCGACAACGCGGCCTGCGAAAGCTTCCACGCGTCCCTGAAACGCGAAACCCTCCAGGGCGCCCACGACTACGGCGACGCCGACACCTGCCGCCGGACCGTCTTCGCCTGGCTGACCCGCTACAACACCCGCCGCCGACACTCCGCCAACGGCCACCTCAGCCCCAACGCATACGAACGCCGACACCACACAGCTAAACTCACGCTCGCCGCGTGATCAATAACCGCGTGCCCACCTTCACGGGGGAAGGCCCCGTCGTCGCCGCAGAGAGTGACGAGCATCAGCATGGCCATTGGGGTGTGCTGCTCCCCGTCGACCTCTATGCGCCGAGACAGGTAGTCGACGAAGGTGCCGAGCCCGCCCCCGTGGTCGTCGATGGACACCACATGCTCGAACATTTCGGGGGTGAGATCCTCGCGGCCGAAGGCGAACGCGGCGGCGCGACAGTGGATCGGCTGGGTGCGGATAACCTCCCAGGTGGTTTTCATGAAGCGGCTGGATGCCTCGGGGACGCCCTCCAGGACGACAGCCAGGTCCGGGGCTCTGACGCACTCGACGTGGCGGAGGAATTCTTCGATACCGGAAGAGTCGGCGCCGGCATTGGTCATGCCCCTCACGTACAGCTCGAAGTGGCTGATGAAGCTGTCCCCGTACTCGTCGCTCTCCTCGATCAGGCTGATCTCGTTGATCAGCCGGCGGGTTGTCGGGTCGCCGACCGGGATCCACGCAGTACGGACACCGGGCAGCGACTGCTGGAGGACTTCATCAAAGACATGAAGTCCACACGGCGTAGACGTGGTGCTCCATGAAGGTGCGTACGGCGGGAAGGGTGGTCAACTGCCCATACTTGGGTGGCGCAGGACTCGGTCCCGGGTGGGTGCGATGTCCGTGCGGAGCTGCTCCAGGGCGGGATGGGCGGTTTCCCAGGCATAGCGAGACATGGAGAATCTCCTTGCTGGTGCGTGGTCACGCACTGGTGGGCAGCCGCTGCAGGGCGGCGACGAGCCGGTCGATGGAGTTGGGGTTGCGCAGGTTCAGGCGGCCCCCGCGGTCGAGGTTGAACCATGAGGCGGGCACCAGGTCCACGCCGCGTTCGCCAAGAGCGATCCAGGGGTCGGTGACGGTCTCGTCGCCGTAGAGGTAGGCGGCGAAGCACTGGCTGCGCGGCGCCAGCCGGTAGGGGGTCTGAGCAACTGCGGCGGTCACCTTGGCCAGGTTGTCTTCGACCTCGCGCTGGGTGGTGTGCTGGTAGGCGGTATCGGTGAGGGATTCGCGGGCAGCGATGATGGCCAGGCTGGTCAGTTCGATCGGGTCGATCGTTCGGTCGAAGTCGTCGACGTAGGCCGCCGGTGTGACCAGGTAGCCGATGCGTAGGCCGGACAAGCCGAAGAATTTGGAGAAGCTCTCCAGGAACAGCACGTTGCGGTGGTCGTTGGCCAGTGAGGCCGAGGACAGGTGCGGGTAGATGGTGTCGGCTTCGTCGACCACGAACATGGTCTGAGGGCAGGCGTTCGCCAGCTGATCGACCTCGTCTCGCCTCCAGAAACGCCCGGTGACGGCGCTGGGGTTGGAGATGATCACGAAGTCGATCCCCTGATATTGGACGAACCGGACTACGTCGTCGACCTCGAACTGGAAGGGGAATCGTGTGTGTTCCAGCCAGGAGGTGCGCACGCCGACCCGGTCGGCGAAGTACCGGAATCCCGGCCAGTCCGGGCGGAGCAGGCCGATGTGCTGGGCCGAGACGCCGAAGACCTCAAACGCATAGCGAACGGCGCCCATCGCTCCGGAGGTCAGGAACACCAGGTCCGGATCGACGCCGTGCAGGGCGGCGAGGTCACCGCGCAGCCTGGCGTCCTGCGGGTTCCAGTGGTCGGTGAGCATCTCGGCGGTCGGGGTCTGGACGGCGGCAAGCGCGCGCGGTGAGGGCCGGTCGTTCTCGCAGCCGGCGAGGTTGCACCGTTTGGTGGGCTGCGTTTCCACCGAACGGAACTGCGTAGGAACAATGATCTTGTCTACCGAGAACGGGGACGGCAGCAGGGTTGGCCGCGCCCCGGACGGCCGGGGCACTGCGACGGGTTCGGGCGATGAGGGAGCCATGGAACCTCTCCAGTGGTCTGGGCCGGTACACGGATCACGGACGGCCGGGCATCGAGGAGGCCAGAGCACCCCGAATGATGCAGATGTGCCACTTGGGTGGATGCGCGGACGGTCAGTTGATGAATTCGGGGGCGGGGTGGGCCCTGTCGCGGCGCAGGTGCTAGTAGAACCTGGCTACGGACCGGTCGCTCTTCGTCTGAGGCCCGGGCCGGAGGCGGCGGCCTGCAGCGCGTCAGCCAGGACATCGCGGGTCTTGCGTGCGGTGCCGATGACGATGGTGCGGGGCTTGCCGGGAGCAGGCATCGCCAGAGCGTCGATGATGGCGTACCAGCGGTCGCTGATATCCGAGCTGAGGGTGAAGAAGATCGTGCCCCACACCCCGTAGTTGTAGAAACTGGGGGCGTCTCGCCGATCACCGTCCGGGTGGGTGAACGCCGAGTACTCGGCGTTGGCAAAGATGTCGCCGGAGAGAGGAGTGTCTGAAACTCGTAGCTAGTGTCTGAAAATCGTAGCTGATGTCGTGCAGGGTTTCCAGGTGTTGCAGGTCGGCAGTGTTGCGGCAGAGACCTACGTGTCGATGTTCACGATTTCGCCGAGCTCACCCACGTGGAACACCAGCTCGTCATCCGGGAACTCCAGGTCCGGCAGCTCCTACAGCGACTCAACCCTGTTGGAGGCACAGATCAGACCGAACCGCTCGGCGGTGGGTAACCGGCACAACTGCGCTGCCGTCAGCCGCGGACCGTACAACCGGTCCCGGTCTGCGTGCACACGCCCGCCCGGTCGAACGGCCAGCGGCGTAGCGGACACACCATCGGGTCATCCACGCCCGTCCCGGCCCCAAGGTCCGTGTTTAGATGCGGGCAGTAGGCACTCAGCGCCTGGGCCACACCGTCGGTGCCCCGTAAAGACGACCACACGGCTGTCCAGAAAGCTTCCCCCAATACCTTGCCGGGAAGCTCATCAGTCGACCGGCAGGCAGCGCACTGCTCGACCGGACGAGGCGAGGCCAGGGCAGTACGCCCCGTCCTCGCCTCGTCCGATCAGGTCCCGCTCATGTACCCAATCACCTACGCCGTGCACATCCACGGCGGCACGCGCCACGCCACCAAGCGTTTGAATCCTCCCCTCCCTGGAGGATTCCGTTGGGGAATGTGTGTTTCGAGCCTCCCGGCCTGGTCATGCGGCAAGGTCGAGGCGGGCGAGGTGAGAGAGACGGCTTGTGCCGGGCGGGGTGTTGTTGAGAAGCCGTATCTCAACCGATCATGGAACGTGCAGGTCGAACAGTGTTCCTGGTCGGGTGATCTTCCGGCTGTACGTGCATGAAGGCAGGGCCTCTCGGTAGCTCGGGGATGCGAACCTGACCGAGCGATGCCGGGAGGCCCTGTTGTCGTTGTTGTACTCGCCCGCGCCTACCGAGTTCAACTCGTCCGCCGTGTCGTGTGATTGCCTCGCGCACGTGTACGGCAACGTGGCTGATCATCCGGACCGGGAACGCTGGTATCCGTCGGACATGACGGACGCGGAGTGGGCGGCCATCCGCCCCCTGCTGCCGGTGCCGGCGTGGCTTCAGGGCCGGGGCGGGCAGCCCGAGGGCTACTGCCACCGCCAGATGTTGGACGCGATCCGCTACCTGGTCGCAGGCGGGATCTCCTGGCGGGCGATGCCCGCGGACTTCCCCGCCTGGGGCCGGGTCTACGCCTTCTTCCGCCGGTGGCGCGAGCACGGACTGATTGCCGAGTTCCACGACCGGCTGCGCGGCCGGGTGAGGGAGCGCGAGGGCCGCCAGGCGGAGCCTTCGGCAGGCATCATCGACGCGCAGTCGGTGCGGGCTGCGGGCTCGGTGCCGTCCGGGTCACGCGGCTACGACGGCGGGAAGAAGGTGCCGGGCCGCAAGCGGCACATCGTGACCGACACGCTCGGACTGCTCCTGGCCGTCGCGGTCACGGCCGCGAACATCGGCGACCGGGACGCTGCCGTGGGCCTGCTTTCGCGGCTGCGTCGCCTGCACCGCGACATCACCCTTGTCTGGGCCGACGGCGGTTACACCGGCCTCATCGTCGACTGGTGCCGCCAGAAACTCGCCCTGACCTTGGAGATCGTCAAACGCACCGACGACATGGAGGGATTCGTGGTGCTGCCGAGGCGGTGGGTGGTAGAGCGCACGTTCGCGTGGCTGATGAACTCCCGCCGTCTGGCCCGGGACTACGAGACACTGCCCGCGACCAGCGAGGCGATGATCCAGTGGTCGATGGTCACACGGATGAGCCGGCGTCTGGCACGGCCACAGGCCGCCGGCCGGCGCTGAACGCCCCCGACGTCTCCCGGAGCAGCCACCCGCGTTCCGCCAACCGCCTGGCCTTCGACCGCACCCCCTCGACCTTCGCCGATGTCGTGGCAAGGCCCAACTCCACCGTGATCTCCTTGGCCCGGAGCGGCCCTCGTCCCGTTCCTCGTCGCTCTTCCAACACGCCCAGAATCCGCTGATAGTCCGGTGCCAGAACCGTCACCGGCAGCCCGTCCCGCCAGGGCGGCACCACCGAGCCCGCCACCGGCGCGAACGAGGCTGCCGCTTCCTCCTCCGCCGTCACGGCTACGGTCTCGGCCGCGCAGTCCGCCAGGGCCTCGACCAGCTCCTCCCGCGCAATCACCCTCCGGTCCAGCTCGATCTCGGCTGCCTCCGACATCTCGGCAACCCGTGCGGCTTCCTCCCGCAGGCCCTCCACCCGCACGCGGGCAGCCGCCTCTCGTCCCTCCAGCACTCCCAGCACCGACGCCACCGCGCACCCCTCGACCACGAAGCGGAAACAAGACGTCGGATGCCTCCCTCACCCCGAGCGAAACCATGCCTGACCAGCAGGAATCAAACGATCAAGTTCGGTTGAGATACGGCTTCTAATCTCAATACCAGTGATTTAAGGGTCCGGGGTGCCTGGGGTCTTCGGTGGGTTGGTCGGGGCCGTTTTGTGGTGTGGGGCGATGGCCACGGCTCGGGCTGGGTCGAGTGTCGGCTGTGGCCAGAGCCGGTGTGCGGTGCGCTTGACGCCGAAGTTGGACATCTTGCGTTTGACGACGCGGGCGTTCGACCGCTGTCGTCGCGGTGGCAGGAGGTGACGGGCTATCTCTCGTATCCCGTCGGTGAGGGCTGTGGCCAGGCGGTCAGGGGGAAAAGGCCGCCTGCGCGGTGACCTGGCGTAGGGCGAGGCGGAGGGTGCGGGTGAAGGAAAGCCGGTCGGTATCGGTGTCGGTGTCCCGGGCGGCGGTGTGCATGAGCTGGCGGATCGCGTGATGGACGAGGAGGTGGGCCCAGACCTCCTGTTCGACGCCGTCGGGCGATCGGGAGCGCAGGACCTGGGCGGGGCCGCGTTGGTGGGTCTTCAGCTCGTCCAGTGTGGTCTCGATCTCCCATCGCTCGTTGTAGAGGGCCGCCAACTCCGCCGCGGGTGCGGCTTCGTGGTCGAGGATGGTGGTGATCAGCCGGTACGGGGCGTCGTGCTGCGGGCGTCCGGGGTCGTCCAGGGTGTACTCGATGACCCGCACCACGGTGGGATCGGTGCGTTTGCGGTGGTCCTTGGCCGCCACGATGTCGGAGAGGTAGGACCCGTCGGGGAGCTCGCGCCGCACGGGCAGGACGGCGTTGGACTTGATGCGCCAGAGCAGGTCCGCACCGCCGGCCGATGCCGCTCGCCACTGCTCCAGCCCGGCGAAGCCCCGGTCGGCCATCAGCAGGTCATCCGGTCCAAGGGCGTCGAACAGCTCCCGCGCGATCACGGACTCCGCGGTGGTGAACGGCCCCAGAGCCGCGCGGGTGATGGCGTGCGTGCCGCACTCCGCCAGCGCCACCACCCGCACCTGCGGGAACGCGGTCCGCTCGCCCCGGTGGGTGGCGGGACGACCGAACCGGGCGTCGTTCTCCTCACTGTCCGGCACGTCGAACGTGGTCCCGTCGACCGCCATCAGACGCCAACACCCGTACCACGCACCGGGAGTGGACTCGGTCGCCACAGGCCCGGCGGACTGCTCGAAGAGAGCCTTGAGCGGCTCGGGCCCGAGCCTGGCCCGGGCCCGGGAAACCGCACCGGGCGTAGGCACCTGCCACGAACCCGACCAGTGCTTGGCCCAGGCCAGACCCTGAGTGAGCAGCCGTGCGACCTCTTCGTAGCCCTGACCGGAGAACAAGCACATCGCCAGCACGAAGTAGACGACCACCCGTGGAGGCAGCAGCCGGTTGCGCTGCCCGGCCTTCCCGGATTCCTCCACGACCCGGTCCACCAGCTCCGGCGGGAACGTCCGCGTCAGCAGTCCGATCGCGATCCGATCCGACAACCGCTCGTCCGTCTCCGGCTTGACCTGTCCAGGGCGTGGCATCCAGACACCTCCTGGCCAACACCCTACCAGCCGAGATCCTTAAGTCACTGGTATTGCTTCTAATCTTGAAATTTAATCTCTGCGGGCTTGGTGTTCCTTGATCGATTCGGCGCGTTTGACGGTTTTGCCGACGTTGTGGTGCTCGGCTCGTTGCTTGTTCTTCGTGCCCGGGGGTCGTCCGGGGCCGGGTCGGGACGGTTTCGGTGCGGCTGCCGGGCGGGCCGCGGTCGCACGGACGTTGCGAAACCCCCGCCTGACCCGGGCAGGGGTGAGGCGGCGGGGTTCGGTTCGTCGTTCCCAGGGCCGCCTTAGGTCTTCGGCGAGGGGCCGGGCGAGGCAGAGCTGGGTGTGGGCGGCGATGATCAGCCAGGTCCACAGGTCGGCGGTGTCGGCGCGGCGGATCTTCGGCGCGGTCCAGCCGAGCGTCTGTTTCATCAGCCGGAAGGTGTGCTCCAGGTCGAAACGGCGGAGGAAGGACTGCCACCACCAGTCCACGTCGGCCGACGCAGCTGAGGTTGCGGAGCACCACAGCCAGACCGGTTTCGGGTCGCGGTCGCCCGGCAGGTACTCCACTTTCAGTCGCATCAATGTGCCGTGCAGGACGGGCAGTTCCTCTTCTGCGTGTTCCAGCCAGGGGCCGCGGTGAGTGAGCCGGGGGTGCATCCGGTCCCAGGCCATCGTCTCCGCCTTGCCGTAGCGGGTGGTGTCCGTGGCGGTGGCGACGTCAGGCTGGTGCCAGGTGTCGGGCTTGGCGAAGGAGAGGACGCCGCCGTGCCGGCGGGGCCGCCCGCCCCTCGGTCCGGAGACGGCGGGGCCCGGGTCGCGGAGCATGACGCGGTCCGAGCGCAGTCGTCCGAGCAGCACGACAGGCAGGTCCTTCAGGGCGTGGGCGAGGTAGGCGACGTCGTAGCCGGCGTCCATTACGATCAGGATCTCGGGGTCGCCCGGCTTCCAGTGCCCCGCGTCGGCCAGGCGCTCCACGACCTCACGGAGCTGGGCGGCGGTGACGAGTGTCGCGTCGTCCGCGGGTCCGAGCCGCAGGGCGTCCAGGAGCCGGCACCAGGAGGTGCGGCCTGTTTCCAGTGCGGCGACGAAGGAGTACGGCCAGCCCGGGATGAACTGGTCCGTCTTGCGGTCGCCACGTCCGTAGACGTGGCAGAACAGCCGGTTGTCGCTGGTAGGAGCGTCGGGGCGGAGCCAGTTGCTCACGTCCACGGCCAGCACGATCCGCCCGTCGGCCGCCTTTGGCAGCGGCAACCCGGCCAGAGAGCGACGCAGACGCGTCGGTTCGATCCAGCCACGGTCTAGCCCCGAGTACAAGGCGCCGTGACCGCGCCGGTGCTCGGCTGCCAGAGACAGCTCGACCAGGGTGTTCACCGGCCCGTCCGCACACAGCACCGCGTCGGTGAGCTCGAAGAGCGCGTCGGTCCGGGCATACAGGCAGTCGTAGAACTCCACACGAAAGCGGGACAACACATCCAACGCCTCGCATCCGGACACGTCGGCAGGGAGACTCATACACAGCGGCCGTTCTCTGATGCTTCGTTACTCGACATCTCGAAGCGTGGAGAACGGCTGCCTCCGCTGTCCCGGGAAACACCGCAGATCAGCAGGTCGGGTGACGAGCGAGGATAAACGCCAAGCTAATATTGCAACGGTCTTTGCTGTGATGGTTTGTTGGCTTCTGGTGGTGTGTGGGCGCGTCGTTTGTAGTGGCTGGTGCGGGCTTGGTGTTGTCGTCTGCGGCGCCAGTGTGACCAGTGCAGGACGTGGTCGATGCTCGGGCGGGGCCGGGTGAGGCGGCTGATCAGGCGCCGGAGTTCGGGGAGGGTGAGGGGTATGAGCTGGGAGGATCCGTTTCTGCTTTCCCGGTGTCGAGTTCGCGGGCCCGCAGGACGGTGAGGCAGGCGTGTGCGGCCATGGCCAGGGTCATGTGGCGGTGCCAGCCGTCGAAGCGGCGGACCTGGTATGAGCTTCCCCCGAGATGCGGGGATGGGTGACAGAGGGTCAGATGGGTCTCATGAGAGGAGCCCAGACGATGCCTGCGCCGAGGAAGTATCCCAAGACCACGGAGTTATGGCTTGTCCGGCGCTGTCAACAGGGGCGGGGACAGGGGCTTGTGGAGGTTGGGGTGGTCCACTCGGGGTCGAGGGTGTAGAGGCCCCGGCCGGTGCGGCGGAGGATTCCTTCGCGGACCCAGCGTCCCAGTTCTGCGCGTAGTCCTTGGGGATCCTCCAGTCCGATACCGCGGGCGATTTCACATGCGCGCCAGGTGCGGTGGGGATCGGTTCGCAGGAGTTGCAGTGTGCGGTCGCGGCGTCCGTCGGGGCCTGGGCCAGCGGAGGGGTTCACAGTGACACTGATGCTGGTGATCCTGGATGCGCCCAGGACTTGTGCCTGGTGGGGCGGGGCGGCGTAGCGGGAGATCGGGCATTTGACGCGGCGTGGGTTGACGCGGGCCCGGCGGGGTGGGAGCAGATCGTGCAGCAGGGCCGGTGTGATTCGTCCCGGTCCGGTGTCGGGCAGTACGTCGGCTGCGGCGATGAGCTGGTCTTTTGCGGTCTCCAGGGCGACGGTGAAGGAGGCGCGGTCCGGGTCGGTGCCGGGGAGGGTCTCGACGGCCTCGGCCATCGCGCGGCGCAGTGCCTGGTAGACGGTCAGGTGAGCCCAGAGTTCTTGTTGGATCCCGGTCGCGTCCTGGGATCGCAGCACCAGGCCGTGCTGCAGGGTGTGCCGAAGCGAGTAGAACGCGGACTCGATCTCCCATCGCTCGTGGTAGAGCTCCACCAGCTCTGCGGCGGGGTAGCGACGGTGATCGGTCAGCGCGGTGGCCAGTCGGTAGTGGCCTTCCAGCCTCAGCCCTTTGGCGGTCGTCACCGCGATGTGCGCATCGATGATCCTCAGCCGGGTCCCGTTGATCCTGGTCAGGAATGACCCGTCCGGCAGTAGTGCCCAGCGTGCGGGTGTCCGGGTTCCCTTGAGGCGTACCAGCAGCTGGGCGCCGGTGGCCGCGGCCTTCGCGAGGAAGTCGTCGGAGTCGAAGCCCCGGTCGTTGAGCAGCAGCATCCTGTTGTCCAGCAGTGGTAGCAGCTGCTCGGCGTAGCCGGTCTCCTTCTCGGGCGTCGGTCCGAAGACCGCACCGAGCAGGGCCCGGGTTCCGGTCTCGCACAGCACCATGATCTTCAGCATCGGATATCCGTCCGTGCCGTAACGATGCTTGTGTTTGCCCAGCCAGGCGCAGACTCGCGGCCGGTCAGGGGCCTTGGTGGAGCTGCAGCCGTCGAAGGCGACTGTGCGCCAGCACCTGTATCGCACCCCTGGTGTGATCGGCTGTGCCACGGGACCGGCCAGTGTCTCGAAGAGCAGCCGCAGCGGCGCGGCGCCCAGCCGCCGGCGCACCTCTCGCAGCGCCTTCTCCGACGGACGCGGTGGAAGGAGCCCGCGCAGGCCGCAGGTGAGTTTGTCCCACACCCGCATGTAGCCCAGCTGCGGGAAGAGAACCAGTGCCAGCACGAAGTAGACACCCACCCTCGACGGCAGCAGCCTCAGCCTCCGCTGGGTTCCGCCAGTACGTTCCAGCACGTCATCGACCAGTTCAAAGGGCAGGTGCCGGGTCAGCTCGCCCAGATGCCCCGGAGCGAAGACCCCGTCGGCGACGGTGATGGACGACGTGAGCGTGACGGTGGAACACTGAACGGGCAACGGGGCTCCTTCAGGCGGGAAGACCTTGGTCGGCTTCCTCGCTCTACCAGGAGTCCCGTTGCCCTGACCGGCACTTCTCCCAAATACCTCGCCCCTGTTGACAGCGGCCGACAAGCCATAACTCCGTGGTCTTGGAAGTATCCGCTGGAGTTGCGTGAGCGTGCGGTACGGATGTACCGGACCGCCGAGCCGAAGCCCGTGATCCGCCGCATGGCCGAGGAACTCGGCGTGCACCACGAGGCTCTGCGCAACTGGATCCGGCAGGCAGAGGCCGACGCCGGCGAACGCGACGACGTGCTCACCACTGGCGAGCGGGAGGAGCTTGCCGCCCTGCGGAAGGAGAATGCACAGCTCAAGCGTGCGAATGAGGTCCTGCGGACGGCCTCGGCTTTTTTCGCGGCCCAGCTCGACCCGACCCGGCCCAGGTGACGGCGCTCGTTGACGAGCACCCGTATCTGGGGGTCGAGCCCGTACTCCGGGAACTGAACATCCCCTCCTCCACCTACTACCGGTGGCGCCAGGCCGAGACCGAACCGTGCGAACGGCGCCGCCGGGATGCCGAGCTGACCAGCAGGATCCGGCAGGTCCACGAGGAGTCCGGCGGGATCTACGGCTCACCCCGCGTGCACGCCGTCCTCAAGCGTGAGGGCGTCCACGTCGGCAGGAAGCGCGTCGAGCGGCTCATGCGCCAGGCCGGCCTGGCCGGGATCAGTCCCCGCCGGGGCAAGGGTTTCACTCGCCGTGACCCGGACGCCGATCTGGCCCCTGACCTGGTGCAACGCGACTTCACCGCGGCCGGGCCGAACCGGCTGTGGGTTACCGACCTGACCATGATCCCCACCGGGGAGGGGCCGTTGTGGCTGTCCGCGATCCGCGACGCGTTCTCCCGCCGGGTGGTGGCCTGGGAGACCTCCGCCCGCGCCGACGCCGATCTGGTCCTGACCTCGCTGGAATACGCCCTGGCCAGCCGCGAGGTCGCCCCCGGAGAGCTTATTCACCACGCCGACCACGGCTGTCAATACACGTCCGTGAAGCTCACAACACGCCTGGTCAGGGCCGGGATCCAGGCTTCCATGGGCTCGGTCGGCGACTCGTACGACAACGCCCTCGCGGAGAACCTGTGGATGGTCATCAAGACCGAGTGCATCCGCGGCCGCGTCTTCGCCACCAGGGCCGAGGCGAACCTCGCGCTCTTCGAGTACATCGACGGCTTCTACAACCCCCGCCGCATCCAGAAACGGCTCGGCTACCTCAGCCCCATCGAGTACGAGGAGAAGCACTACGCCAACCAGGCAGCGACCGAACAAGTGAACCTGAAACCACGTCAACCCACCCTGACCAGCTAGTCAGCCCCTCCCGCAGTGCGGGGGAACCTCAGTAGTCGTCCAGGCCGCACTCCTGCTTCGCGGTCTGGAAGCATTCCTCGACCGCCCACCGGCTGCCGGCCACGCGGATTAGCTCGTCCAGTGTGGTCTCGGCCGGGCAGTAGGCGATGTAGTAGGAGATCTCCTCCGGCCGGCGGACACTTCTGCGGGCGATCACCCAGTGCCGGCGGTCCTCGCGATGCCAGGGCCTCACCTCGACCCTCCCCAGTCACAGACCCGCGGGCCGTGGGCGCCGTTGCCACAGGAACGACGCTTCCACTTCTGCCTCGGCAGCCCGTCGGCGGCGGTCTGCCGGCCGGTTCGGGTCGCCTGGCCGTCCGTCCTCGCCCTGTCGGCCGTGGTCTTCGTGGCGGTGCGGGTCATCAGGTGTCCTCCTTTCCGGCGCCGCCCTCGATGAGGGTGAACATGCGGTCGAAGGTGCCCAGTTCGCGTTGCTCGACCTCGATGCCGAGGCTGTCCGGGGCCAGGACCGCGGCCCGGGCGGCGGCCGCGCGGGCCGCCCGCTGGTGGATCACTTCGCCGCGCAGAACTTGGGCCGCGGCGGCGTGGTCGGGGTCGGTGATCGACTGGTGTTTGGCCCAGCAGCGGGCGTGTCGGGCCACGATGTCGCTGCCGGCGATGACGGTGACCTCCTCGTTGTCGGCGCGGACCATGACCCTCTTGCCGATGGCGCCGGGGTGGACGGAGTAGTCGTTGGTGTCGACGCGGATGTAGTGGTCTCGGCCGATACGGGTGTGGAAACGCCACCAGTGCGGCGGGGTGACCGGCGGGATGGCGAGCATCGCCGCGCGGTCGGCCTCCCAGCGGTCCACCGGCCGGGCGGCGATGACGCGGTGCTGGCGCCGGTTGGCGATCTGCAGCCAGGCGGTCAACTGGGTGTTGAAGCCGTCCGGGCCGGTGAAGGTCCGCCCGGGCAGAAAGCTGGTCTCCAGGTAGCCGTTCGCCCGCTCGACCAGGCCCTTCGCCTCCGGGTCGCGGGGCCGGCAGAGGTGAACCTTCACGGCGAGAAGTCCGGCGAACGCGGCGAACTCGCTGGTCAGCCTGCCCTTGCCGATCCCGGCTTCGTTGTCCCAGACCAGCATCTTCGGGACGGCTCCCCAGCCGTCGGCCAGCAGGCGCCAGTGTCCATCGATCAGGTCGCCGGTCTGCCGGGAGGGCAGCATCCGGGCCGTGATCACCCGCGAATACCCCGAGACGATGACCAGGACCGGAGGCCGGCCGGACTGACCGTAGCCGAGCGGGATGTCCACCGGTGGGAACCACAGGTCGCACTGGGCGAGCTCGCCGGGCTGGTAGACCGTCCGCGAGACCGGGTCGACCGGCAGGTAGGACGGCCGGAGCTCGCGCACGCGCTCCTTGAGGATCGTCAGCCCGCGCTCCCAGCCGATCCGCTCGGCGATGACGGTGGCGGGCATCGTCGGGGTCTGTTTCAGCAGCTCGCGGATGGCGGGCTCGAACGCGTCCACCGCCGAGCCCTTCAGCGGACGCTGGTAGACGGGCGGCCGGTCGGTGGCCAGGGCGCGTTTCACCGTGTTCTTCGAGATGCCCAGATGCCGGGCGATCGCCCGGATCGGCATGTGCTCGGCCCGGTGCAGTCGCCGGATCTCAGCCCAGTCCTCCACGGAAATCACCCTCTCCTCCTGACCCTCAATGAAGATCAGGATGATCAGACGATCGCGAGGTGGGTCACCGTTGATCCGCCGTTCAGCGGTCAGTTTTCACCCGTCGCCGAGACCTGACCAGCAACCCAACATGATCATCTGGACTTTGAATCAGCCCTGGAGGGCGTGGAGGTCAGGGTTCTCGCGGAGGCGCGGACAAAACCTCCGCCAATCCTTCAACGCCAGCTCGACAACGGAGATCCTACACGGGCGAAAATCCTGGCCAAACGAATGAGGCCTGCCTCGACGCCGTCGTCAACGGACTGACCCGGCCCTCAGCAACGGCCCGACCGGGCATCAATAACAAGATCAAAATGCTCAAACGGGAGGTGCTTCGGTCGAGGAACCTTCCCTTCCTCCGCCAGAGGACCCAGCTCTGCTGGACTACCGCGACGGTGTCACCACCGACATCGTGCCAGAGCCGAACGATTTGCAGTCCCGGGTCCTGCGGGAATGGCAGGTGGGCGGTAGCGAACAGGTTCAAGATGCCCCACTGTCCATGTAGCCGATCGGGCTCTGCCCCGCTCGTGGTCCATACATGGCCCGCGAGTCGAAAGCAAACAGAAATCGGTCGCCCGTGGCGACTGAATCGGAAACGTCGATGGCCGCGTTCGACCGTTATGATTATTTATCTCCACGGGGAAAGGGTGACAGCATGCCTGAATCACCGCTTTACGGGGCCGAGCCGTATTGTCAGGCGAAACGTCGCATGACGATTCGGACGCCGATGATTCCGTCCATTCGGCTGAGGAAGCATGCGCCCACGCGTCTCCGAAGAGGAAATCGACGATGGCTTCGACCCGGCCGACCGCGTCCGTTGCAACGCTGCCGGAACGCACCTTGCTAATACAGCGTTCCGCAAACACGGCACTCACCTATAGTAACGGAGCATTTGATGGCCAAGCAGGAACGCGCACTACGGACCCGGGAGACCTTGGTCCAGTGTGCGGCCGAGACATTCGACCGCGAGGGCTTCACGAACGCGTCGCTCACCAAGATCAGCACACAGGCCGGGGTGAGCAACGGTGCCATTCACTTCCACTTCGCCTCCAAGGCGGCCTTGGCAGACGCTGTTGAAGACGCCGCGCTGCTGAGGCTGCGGGCTGTCACCGAGAAGGCGTCCCCGGACGGTTCGAGCTACCTGCAGCACCTGGTCGGCGTGACCCACGGGCTCGCCCGGGAGTTGCGGGGCGACATCGTGCTGCGGGCCGGCTTCAAGCTGAGCGGTGACGCGGCCCGTCCGCGCCGCACTGACCTGCGCGCGTACTTGCACCGCTGGGTCGAGGAGGAGGTGGGCCATGCCTGGGCCGAGGGGGAGCTGCGTCCGGGCGTGGCGCCGGAGGGCGCTGTGACCGCCGTGGTGGGTACGATCGCGGGGTTCGAGGCGCTGGGCACCCGGGATCCCACCTGGCTCTCGCCCCGTACGGTCGCGCAGTTCTGGGAACTGCTACTGCCTTCCCTCGCCTCGTGGGAGGTCCTTGGCAGGATCGAGGCCGAAGATGGGGCATCAAGCAGATCGAAAATTCTCGTCCTTGCGCCGCCCACTCTGACAGTCTCGGCTGAGACGCCCTGTTTGTCGGGTCAGTCTGGAGGGGTGAGACAGGAGACCCCTCAGCATGGCCAGCACCACCCCGATACCCGCCTCCAGCGCCGATCCGGCGCCGAAGCCGAAGCGGCGGACGTTCCCCGCGGAATGCAAACTGCGGATCGTCGCCGAGTACGACGCCGCGCCTTCCGGTGAGAAGGGCGCGATCCTGCGGCGCGAGCGGCTGTACCACTCGCACGTCGTCGAGTGGCGCCAGGCCCGCGAGGCCGGCGCGCTGGACGCCCTGACCGACCGGCGGACATCGGCGGTGCGACCGAAGAAGGCCGCCGAGCAGGCCGAGGTGGAAAGGCTGCGCAAGAAGGTCGCGCGACTGGAGAAGGACCTGGCCCGCCGGGACGCCGCCCTGGAGGTCATGGGAAAAGCCAACGCGCTCTTGGAACTGCTCTCCGAGAGCGCGGACTGAAGGACGCCGCCGCGCCCGTGATCGACGAGGCGTTCGCGGGCGTCCAGGGGCAGTTGGGGATCACGGTGGCCTGCCGGCTGACCGGACGCTCGCGCGCCACCCACTACCGCCGCCTCAATCCGAAGCCCAAACCCGAGCCCGCCCCGAGAGCCGCACCCGCCTCGGCTCTCTCGTCGGCCGAACGGGCCGAGATCCTGGCACTGCTGAACCAGCCGGAGTACGCCGACCTGCCACCCGCGCAGGTCTGGGCGCGTGAGCTGGACGCGGGGAACTACTGGTGTTCGGAGCGGACGATGTACCGGATCCTGTCCGCCGCCGGGCAGAACGGGGAACGCCGCCGTCAGGCCACGCACCCGGCCAGGACCGTCCCCGAGCTGGTGGCAACCGGTCCGTCGCAGGTCTTCACCTGGGACATCACCAAGCTGCCCGGCCCGGACAAGGGCATCTGGTACCGCGCCTACGTGATCATCGACATCTTCAGCCGCTACGTCGTCGGCCACACCGTCGAGCTGGCCGAATCGGTGGAACGGGCCGAGGAGTTGATCCGCGAGACCATCGAGCACAACGGCATCGTCCCCGAGACCGTGCACGCGGATCGCGGCACCTCGATGACCAGCAAGAGGGTCTCCCGGCTGCTGATCGACCTCGGCGTCACCAGGAGTCACTCACGCCCCAAGGTGAGCAACGACAATCCGTACTCGGAAAGCCAGTTCAGGACCACGAAGTACGCCGCCGACTACCCGGAACGGTTCGATTCGCTGGCCCATGCCCGGGAGTGGATGGACTCGTTCATCGCGTACTACAACCACGAGCACAAGCACTCCGGGATCGGCCTGCACACCCCCGTTTCCGTCCACTTCGGCACCACCGAGGAGGTCCGCGACCAGCGGGCCGTCGCCCTCGCCGAAAATTCGGTGAACTGGAGCCTATGCCGTGGGCGCTTGCCTGAAAATATCGCAGGAGCAGTAGCAGTGCGTCACAGAATGATCCATCGACGATACCTCACGTCAATCCAAACGAAGAATAAGGAAAACAAATGACATTCCCATCCTTGGCGGCATTTGTTATGCCGCATTACGCCGATTGCCCCGGTGCGGCCGAGTACCTGAGCCAGGCGGTGCGGAGCCTGTTCAACCAGACGGACCAGGACTGGCACCTCGTCATCATCGATGACGCCTCACCGGATCCGCAGGATCGCGAGCGGCTCCGGGCACTGAGCCAGGCCAACCCCGGGCGCATCACGGTCCTGCAACAGCAGGTGAACCGGGGGCAGGGGTTCTGCCGGAACGTCGGGATCCGTTGGGCACGGGAGCAGGGTTCGGAGATCGTGCTCTTCCAGGACGCGGACGACGTCGCGCACCCCAGTCGGCTCGAGGTGACGCGTCGAACGTTTGCCGAGCGTCCCGAAGTCGACTTCGTTTACTCGACGTTCACCGTCATAGACGAGAACGGCGCCACGGTGCCGGAGAGCCGACTGACGCCTTCGCTCCGGGAGATCCTCCAGTCACACGTGCACGCCCCGGTCGAGGGTCCTAACGCGTGGATCCGGATGGGCATCGAGACGGGCTACACGACGCTCACCTCCACGGTCGCGGTACGTTCGGAAATCGCTGCCGCCTACCCTTTCCCCCATGTGCGGGCCTCTGAGGACGCGCACGCCTGGTTTCGGATGGCCGCGGGCGGCAGGTCCCTCGCCTATCTGCCGTCAGTCCCGTGCCTCTACCGGGTACCGCAGGCAGTCACGGGTTCGTCCGATCGCGCCCGCATAGGATCCGACTACTACCAGCTCAAAGCCGAGGTCGACACGGACGGCTTCTTCGAGGCGATCTCCATCGCGCTTGAGCGGGAGACCATCCGGTTCTCCGAGGTGCAGGACCTGAAGAACGCCTTCCTCCGGCGTCTGGCGCTCACCATGGAGCGGGAGGGCCAGCAGGCCGTGGCCCGGCAGCTCTCGACGCGGTCGACCGAGTCCGTCTCTGGCGGTCGACCGCCCTCATGACACCAGAGTGGGCCCCACCGACGCAGCGTCTTCGGATGACTCGCTGGGCGGTTTCCGGCTACTTCTTCATCAACGGCATCGCTTTCTCCTCCTGGGTCGCCCGGATTCCCGACATCAAGCAGGGGCTCCACCTCGGTGACGGCATGCTGGGTCTGGCTCTTTTGGTCGCCGCAACCGGCACAGTAGTGGGGCTGTCCACCGTCGGGCGGTTCGTCGACCGTTTCGGCGGCCAGGTGATCAGTAGGGCAGCCGCTCTCGCGGTGGCGGTCGGACTGATCGGTCCCGGCTTGGCGTCAAATGTGTTCCTGCTCATGGCGGCACTGCTGTTCTTCGGTCTCGCGGGCGGTGCGTACAACGTCGCGATGAACGCCCAGGCCCTCGCCCTCGACAGGGTGTACGGCCGAGATATCATCACATCGTTCCACGCTGCATACAGCGTCGGCGGCCTGGTGGGATCAGGCCTGGGAATTCTGGCTGTCCGGTTTCACATCGGACCAGACGCAGCTTTCCCGGTGATAGCGGGGGTGCTCGCAGTCGGTTCCTGGATGTGCGGCCGCTGTCCGGATGTCCCCACCGATCCGCGCTCGTCGAGGCCGCAGAAGGATGGCGGAGCAAAGGCTCGCGTGCTCAACCCGCGCATCGCGCTCCTCGGTGCGTGCTGCTTTGTCTGCCTGCTGGTAGAGGGCGCGATCGCGGACTGGAGCTCGGTGTACCTTCGGAACGACGTCGGAGTGGCAGCAGCGATCGCGCCGACAGGCTTCACGGTCTTCTCCGTCGCCATGGCGGTCGGACGCATCCTCGGGGACCGTCTGGCAGCTGCGGTCGGCTCCATGCGACTGGTCGCCTGGTCCGCAGTCGTCTCAGGTACGGGCCTCGGCGTCGGCCTACTGAGCAACCAGCAGTCCGGCGCCCTGCTTGGGCTGGGCGTCTTTGGTGCGGGCCTGTCCTGCATCACACCGCAGATGTACAAGACAGTGGGGGAGCAGTTCCCGGCGTCCACCGGAAGCGCGGTGGCGAGCGTCGCAACCCTTGGGTATGCGGGCCTCCTCACCGGTCCGCCGACGATCGGACTGATCGCCCATGCCGTCGGACTTCCGTCGGCCCTGGGGCTGCTGGCGCTGTTGATGATCCCGGTCGCACTTGCCTCCCGGATCGTCGCCCGATGGCACGGCGTTCAGCACGCCGTGTCCGGAGGTACCGGGCGGTTCGGTGACGTCTCCGCTCCGGGCAGGTAGTCACAGCGGTGGATGGGGTCGAGGAAGACGTGCTTCATGCCGACGGGCCCAACTCGCAGGCTGCACAGGGGTAATCTGCAAGCCTTGCGCATGGCCGCCGGGCAAGTCGGATCCTCTGGCGGATTCGGAACGAAGTCGGCGTGGCCGGCTGAAGAAGGGACGAACGCATGCGGGGCCAACGGCCGACTCTGGAGGCCGTCGCCGCTCACGCGGGTGTTGGGCGGGGCACTGTCTCACGGGTGATCAACGGTTCCTCGAGGGTCAGCGCGAAAGCGCGCGAGGCGGTGCTCCAGGCGATCGACGAGCTCCACTACGTGCCGAACAACCTGGCACGGGCACTGGTGCGACGGCGAACCGACACGGTTGCTCTGGTGATGGCGGTCTCGGAGGACCGCGTCTGGGACGAACCGTATTTCTCAGTCCTCGTCCGGGGTGTCAAGGCAGGCCTCGCCACGACTGGACTTCAACTACTGCTGGTTATACCGCAGTCGGAGCAGGAGCATAAGCAGTTGACGCATTATCTGACCGCGCAGCACGTCGACGGCGTCTTGCTGACCTCCCTGCACGGGGACGATCCCTTGCCGCGCGACCTGGAGGCCAGCGGTGTGCCCACGGTCGTTGTCGGAGCCCCGACCGGGTTCGAACCGGCCTACCGGGTGGACGTGGACAACCGCGCCGCCGCTCGGCGTGCCGTGATCCACCTGGTGAGCCGGGGCAGGCGCCGGATCGCTACCATTACCGGGCCGCAGGACACGCGAGCCGGAGTCCAATGCCTCGACGGATTCCACGATGCGCTGGAGGACGCCCACATGGCGTCCGACCTTGTTGCGTACGGCGACTTCACCGCCGCTTCCGGTGCCCGGGCCATGAGGGAACTGCTCCTCCTTGCCCCGGACATCGACGCGGTCTGCGCCGCCTCGGACAGCATGGCTGTCGGTGCCATGCGCGAGCTGAAAGAGCAGGGACGCCGTGTTCCCGATGACGTGGCCGTCGTTGGTTTCGACGACTCGTCGATTGCCCGGCTCAGCGATCCACCGCTCACATCGGTTCACCAGCCGCTCGAGCAGATGGGGCGGGAGATGGCACGACTGCTGATCGCCCGGATCATTGGCGAGCCGGTGGCGCAGCCGATCGTCGTCCTCAAGCCTCACTTGGTGGTACGCGAGTCGTCCTGACGTCGCACCAGCACCGAGCTGGCGGGTTGCTGCCTTAGCCTCGATCCACCGGCGTGGTTCGGAAGTGATCTTCTGGCGGGTTTCTGTGCCGGTTCCGGGTCGGTGCTTGTAGGTGGGCAGGTTGTAGCTGCTGGTCTGCCCAGCGTTTCCACGTGTTCGGTTCCGGTTGGGCCCTGGCGGGCGGGGGGTGGGCAGGGGCGGTTCGTGTCAGCCGGCTGGTCCGTGGACGGTGTCGAAGAGGTGTGTCCAGGCGTGCTGCCAGGGCCAGTTGTGCGGCAGGTGCAGGGTGACGCGCCGGGCGGAGCGGGCGGTCCGGGCCGGAACGTGGATCAAGTGGGTGCGGAGGGTGGCGGTGGTGGCCCTGGCGTGGAAGGCGGAGGTCAGCGCACCGGTGGCCCGCAGCAGGTTGTAGGTCATGGCCCACAGGGTCAGCCAGGCCGCGTTGGCGTTGAACTGTCCGGACGGCAGGTGGGCCAGAGCTGCGGCTTTGCTGTCGGCGATGACCTGCTCGACGACGGCGTGGTGACGGTGTTCCCGCTCGGCCTGGAGCGTTCCGGCGGGGTTGTCAGTGAAGAACGGGTGGTAGCGCCAGACGGGGAACAGCTCGCCCTGGTCACCCACGACGGTGGGTTTGGCCAGGTCACGGACGCGGCGCACGATCAGCCGGGCGGTGACCTGTTCCGCCTTCTTGCGGCCGGCGAAGGCGGTGTATGCGGGTATCTCGGCGACTTCGGCGCCGGAGATGAGCTCTCCGGTGTCGGGGTCGGGCACCGCGGTGGGATAGGTGATCTGCTGCCATGCCTGGTCGGGGATGATGTGGATGGCCCGTTTGATGGAGGGGTTCATGCCGGTGGTGACCGAGAAGCGGGCCCCGGCCCGGCGGCAGGCGGCGATGACACCGGCGTTGTAGAACTGTGAATCCGCCCGCAGGATACGGGTCCCGGTGCAGCCGGCCTCCCGGGCGGCGGCCAGGGCTTCACTGACGAACTTGGGGGCGCCGCGGGCATCGGCCGCTTTGCCGCGGCGCATCCGCACCCCGGCGATCACCGGGCGGGAGTGCGGGGTGCAGATCGTGGCGAGCAGGGGGTGCAGGGTGCGTACGCCTTTGAACCGGCCGTACTCGGCGCCCTGCTTGGCCCGGCCGTAGACCCGTTTGTGGGTGGAGTCGACATCGATGAACGCCTTCTCGCCCGCGCCGGGCAGCAGCGGGGTATGCGCGGCCAGAGCGGCCAGGAACCTGCGGTGCACCGCGTGGAGCTGGAGTGCGTGACCGTGGGTGAACGCGCGCAGAAACGTGCCCAGCGTGGACGGCGCACGGACGCCTGCGAACAACACGGGCATCGCGCCGTGGCGCAGGACGTGAAGGTCATCGATGCTGTCCGCACCCGCGGCCATCCCGGCCACGATGCTGGTGACCTTGGCATCCGCCGCCGCACCCGCACCGTTCTTCGCCCCGGTCAGCTTCACCTTCTCCGCGGCCAGACGGGCAAGCCCGCACCGCTCGGCCAGGCGCATCACCGGGACCAGCCCGGCATGCGCGATCAGATTCCGGTCGTCGAACGCAGCGGAGACCGCCGCCGGAGTATGGGAAGCTTTCATCTACGAGGTGCCTTGCTGATTGTGCGTGCTGGAAGCGTCAGAACTCCCATCATCGCAGGTCAGCAGGCACCTCTCTTCGGTTCTCTGTCCACAGGACACAGGCCAGTCGGTGGATCGAGGCTAAGAGGGCCTGGTAGGCGAGGTGTTGGATCCGCCGCAGGTGAAGCGCCGCAGCACCTGCTCCGCCTCGGCGGTGCCGAGCCGGAGCGTGGTGGCGTACTTGACCATCTCGTCGTACTGCTGCTCGATCAGCTCCCAGCGGATCGGCCGCGTCAGGGAGGCATCGAGCGCGGGCCGGCCCGGCGGGGTGTCGTTCGGCCGGTACAGGCGGATGCTGCCGATGTTCTTCAGCCTCGGCAGCAGGCGAAAGTTGGACTCGATCTGCGTCCGTGTAGTGCCGCAGAAGGCCCTCGATCATCGCCGCGACCTCGGAGGAGGAACAGCTCTTGAGCGGAGTAGATGCAGACGTTCTTGCGCTCGACGTGCCAGTAGATCGTCATGCCGTTGCCGCCGTAGCGGGCGTGATACTCGCACAGCTCGTACGGGATGCGCTCGACCTTGCCCTTGTCGTCGATGACCGCCTGGCGCCAGCCCCTGCGCACCACGCCATCCAGCGGCGCGGCGTCCGTGGCGTCCTAGAAGCGGGTCTTGCCGTCGGCGTCGGCATACTTCTTCAGCAGCTTCATGCCGTCCATCACCGGCCGGTAGGCGGTGTTGTTGCACTTGAAGCCCAGCCTATTCAGCGGCGGGGCAGTATCTGCCGGTAGTACGAGCGGTAGGAGGAGCGCAGCGTGGTGCGGATCTTGGCCACAGGCGGCCTGCTGGCCATGGGTCTCGGCGGCTTCCTCCTCTGGGCCCGCTTCGGCACGGAGGATCCGGTGGAACACCACAGCTCCATGCCCCACACCTGGAACCGGCCCGAAGGCTGAGCAGGTGCTTTTGAACCTGCAGTACAGAACCGAGGTGGACGACCCCGTGTACGGGGGCACGACGGCGGACTATGGAGCAGCGGTACTCAGGGGCAGGATGTCCAACGCGCGTTGCTCGGCAACCACGGCAGGCTCATAATGGTCGGGGCTGACGGCGAGGAGGTCTGGTCGTCCGGGCTCTCTCAATAGCCGGGGTTCTCGCATCCCAGCGCGCTACCGCAGGCCTCGTCGTCACCGGTGGGATGCACCCCAGTCCGTGGGGGCGCAGGTCGAGGCACACCATGGTCGTCGGAACACCGCGCCGCCGGCGGGAACTGTCTTGCCACCATGATTTCAAATGAAATTGAAGGCCGTGGGGGCTGGGCTGTGGTGAGCCTTGGTACGGTACGTCGAAATCACCACCCATTGTGAGCCGCTAACTCGAAGACATGGCAAGCGAGTTGTTGGCTGGCGGCGCCTTCGAATGGAGGTAACCGTGATCGACAGACGGTGTCGGCGCCCTGGATGCCGGTTCGCGCGCGGACGGACAGTGAACAAAACCTCTCGACCCCGCCCGTGCTGCTCGCCCGAGTGCGTCGCCTGGTTGCGATGGGCCCGCAGAGTCGCGTCCTGGGATCCAGGACCGGCCGCTGAGGCGGAGGCACGTGAGCTCTTGGAGATCGCGCGCGCTCTGGACCAGCGCCTTGCTCCGGATGAGTTCGTACCGGGATTCTCGGTGGAGATCAACTGGTCCTGGGTGTACGACACCTCACCGGTCTGACCTGATTCGGGCGGTCTTCCCCATCAGCTTGACTCTGTCGGGGATCTTGGAGTTTCCGAGGTCAGCTGCCGAGGGTTCGCCAGGACTTCAGCCGGGGGATCTCGTGCTGATCGAGGTAGTTCTGGAAGGCGGTCGGCTGGCGGGGTGGGTGTGTTTCCCCGGTCGGTGGCAGTCCGCTGAGGCGCTCGATGTTGACGGCGATGGCAGTCAGAACGTGCTGAAGGTGGGCCTTGCCCTGTCCTCGGTAGCGGCAGCGTCGCATGCCGTGGCCGTGGACGAACTCGTTGACCGTGCCTTCCACTCCGGAGCGCACCGCGTAGCGGGTCTTCCACTCGGGCGTCTGTTGCTCGGTGCGGACGCGGAGTTGCAGGTCGCGGAGTGCGCGTGGGGGAAAGCCGACGTTGCGGGCGCTTTCTCGGGAGGTGGTGCACTGGGCGCGGACCGGGCAGGGCCGGCACTGGCCCTTGGTGAACCGTGCCACGATCAGCGGGGCCGCGGTGGGCGAGGAGGTCGGGTAGGGGCCGTGCCAGCCCCGGCTGACCTGGCCCTGGGGGCAGGTCACCTGTCGGCGGTCGAAGTCGATGTGGAAGTCGTCCCGGCTGAAGCCTTCGTTCCTTCGGTGCTGGCGGGTGGGGTTGCCCGGCAGCGGCCCGGTGACGGTGACCTCGTGCTGTCGGGCGGCCTGGTCCAGGTGGACCAGGGAGGTGTAGCCGCTGTCGACGAGGTGCTCGGCAGGCAGCAGGCCGCGGTGGTGCAGGCGGGTGTGGATGCCGGGCAGGACCTGGCTGTCGTGCGTGGTGGCCGCGGTGGTGGCCACGTCCGTGATCACGTTGGGGGCGTCGGGGGCACAGGTCTCGGTCAGGTGAGCGGAGAACCCTTTCCAGCTGATGATGTGTCCGTGGCGTGCGTAGCGGGCCGAGGTGTCGTAGGGAGAGACGATCGCCCGGGACGAGGGCGGCAGCCCGGGCCCGCCGTCCTCGTCGGTGCGCCAGAGCAGGCGGCCTGCGGCGTCGCGGTAGTAGTTCTGCACCATGATCTGGCGCAGGGCCTGGACGCGGGGGCCGGACGCTCGGTCTGCCCCGTGCTGGTAGAGGCGTTCCAGGAGCCGGAGAGCGTCGTTGCCGGTGGCGAGGATCCTGGTCTTGGGGCGGGTGGGGTTCTTGCCCAGGCGGACCGGGCGGCCGTAGCGGCGCCCCCATTCCTCATCGACCAGATCGTCCAGCAGGTGCCCGGCGGTGCGGGCGACTTCTTCCAGCACGGCACGGACGGCCTCGGTGACCAGTTCCAGCCGGGTCAGGTCGCGCATCGCGGCCAGGACGTGGGTGGAGTCGGTGCGCTGCGTGGTGCGCTCGCGTACGAGTCCGGCCTCCTTCAGGCGGGCGAGCGCGAGGTCGAGCAGACGGTCGGCGCGGTCGTCCTGGGCGAGGCGCTCGCGGAAGTCGGCCAGCACGCTGTGGTGGAAGCCGGGATCGTCCAGATCCATGGCCAGCGCGTACTTGAAATCGATGCGGCACCGGACCGCTTCCGCTGCCTGCCGGTCCGACAGACCAAGCAGGAACTGCAGCACACAGACGGTGGCCAGTTGGGCGGGCGAGATGCCGGGGCGTCCGTCGCGCGGGTACCAGCCCGCGAAGTCCTCATCGCACCACAGCCCGTCCAGCCGGTCTCTCACCCACATCGCCGTCGTACCGCCCGGGTTGCTCGCCCGCGCGATCTGCGAGGTCAGAGACGGGACTTGCTCACCGGAACGGGGACGGAGCGACAACGGGCACCTCGACAACTGCATCGGTCAACGGAACGACCCGAGCTTGCCTCCTGATCACGCTGTCGCGCCGGGAAACCCCAAGATCCCCGACAGAGTCAAGCTGAGCTTGACGTTTAACGTCGCTGGGCTTGGTGTTCCTTGATCGATTCGGCGCGTTTGACCGTCTTGCCGACGTTGTGGTGCCTGGCCTGGTGCTTGTTCTTCGAGCCCGGGGGTCGTCCAGGGCCCGGGCGAGACGGTTTCGGTGCGGCCGCCGGGCGGACCGCCGTCGCTCGGACGTTGCGAAACCCCCGCCTCACTCGGGCGGGGGTGAGGCGGCGGGGTTCGACTCGCCGCTCCCAGGGACGCCGGAGGTCCTCGGCGAGGGGGCGAGCGAGGCGGAGCTGGGTGTGGGCGGCGATGATCAGCCAGGTCCACAGGTCGGCTGTGTCCGCGCGGCGGACCTTCGGCGCGGTCCAGCCGAGGGTCTGCTTCATCAGTCGGAAGGTGTGCTCCAGGTCGAAGCGGCGGAGGAACGACTGCCACCACCGGTCCACATCTGTCGGCGCGGCCGAGGTGGCGGAGCACCACAGCCAGACCGGCTTCGGATCGCGATCGCCCGGCAGGTACTCAACCTGCAGCCGCACCAACGTGCCGTGCAGGACGGGCAGTTCCTCTTCCGCGTGCTCCAGCCAGGGGCCACGGTGGGTGAGCCTGGGATGCATCCGGTCCCATGCCGTCGCCTCCGCCTTGCCGTAGCGGGTGGTGTCCGTGGCGGTGGTGACGTCGGGCTCGTGCCAGGTGTCGGGCTTGGGGAAGGACAGGACGCCGCCGTGCCTGCGGGGTCGCCCGCCCTTCGGTCCCGAGCGGGCGGGGCCCGGGTCGCGGAGCATGACGCGGTCCGAGCGCAGTCGTCCGAGCAGCGCGACGGGCAGGTCCCTCAATGCGTGGGAGAGGTAGGCGACGTCGTAGCCGGAGTCCATCACGATCAGGATCTCGGGGTCACCGGGCTTCCAGTGGCTGGCGCTGACCAGGCGTTCTACGACCTCGCGCAGTTGGGCGGCGGTCACGAGCGTGGCGTCGTCCGCAGGCCCGAGGCGCACGGCGTCAAGGAGTTGGCACCAGGAGGTGCGGCCGGGCTCCAGCGCGGCGACGAAGGAGTAGGGCCAGCCCGGGATGAGCTGGTCCGCGCTGCGGTCTCCGCGTCCGTAGACGTGGCAGAACAGCCGGTCGTCGCTGGTGGGAGCGTCGGGGCGGAGCCAGTTGCTCACGTCCACGGCCAGTACGATCCGCCCGTCGGCCGCCTTCGGCAGAGGTAGGTCTGCCAGGGCACGACGCAGACGCGTCGGTTCGATCCAGCCTCGGTCCAGCGCCGAGTACAAGGCGCCGTGTCCGCGCTGGTGCTCGGCCGTCAGCGACAGCTCGACCAGGGTGTCCACCGGCCCGTCCGCACACAGCACCGCGTCGGTGAGCTCGAAGAGGGTCATGTCCCCCTTCGTGGTGTAGCCGATCACTCGGTGGGCGCGTTGGTGGCGTTGGGTGGTGCGGGGGCGCTTTTAGGGAGCTCGGTGGGGTAGATCTCGTCCATGCTTCCCTCGGGCAGGTAGCGGCGGGGGAAGGCGATCCATTCGTCGTGCAGTTCGAAGAGCACGGCTGTGACCAGTCGCAGGAGGGCGTCGTCGTTGGGGAAGACCTGGACGACGTCGGTGCGGCGCTTGATCTCGCGGTTGATCCGTTCGAGCGGGTTGGTGGACTGGATCTTCTTCCAGTGCCGTTCCGGGAAGGCCGCGAAGGCGGTCAGGTCGTCCTTGGCGTCCAGGAGCATCTGTTTGACCTTGGGGAACTGCTTGCCGAGCATCTCGGCGACGGTGTCGAGCTGGGTGCGGACCGCGTCCTGGGTGGGCTGGGCGAAGACTGTGCGGATGGTTGCGGCGACCATCTCGGTCGCCTCCTTCGGAATCACCGCGAAGACATTTCGCAGAAAATGAACACGGCATCTCTGCCACGCGGCGCCGAGCATGACCTTGCGGATCGCCTTGACCAGGCCGGAATGGCTGTCGGACAGGACCAGGCGGACCCCGGTCAGGCCGCGTTCGCGCAGGGAGCGCAGGAACTCGGCCCAGAACGCCTCGGTCTCGCTGTCGCCGACCATGACGCCCAGGACCTCGCGGCCGCCGTCCTCGGTGATCCCGGTGGCGACGACCACGGCGCGAGAGACGATCTGGTGGTTCACGCGTGCCTTGCAGTAGGTGGCGTCCAGGTACATGTAGGGGAAGCGGGTGTGGTCCAGCGGCCGGGTGCGGAAGGCGGTCAGCGGCTCGTCCAGGTCCGCGCAGATCCGGGAGACCTCGCTCTTTGAGCTTCCCCCGAGATGCGGGGATGGGTGACAGAGGGTCAGATGGGTCTCATGAGAGGAGCCCAGACGATGCCTGCGCCGAGGAAGTATCCCAAGACCACGGAGTTATGGCTTGTCCGGCGCTGTCAACAGGGGCGGGGACAGGGGCTTGTGGAGGTTGGGGTGGTCCACTCGGGGTCGAGGGTGTAGAGGCCCCGGCCGGTGCGGCGGAGGATTCCTTCGCGGACCCAGCGTCCCAGTTCTGCGCGTAGTCCTTGGGGATCCTCCAGTCCGATACCGCGGGCGATTTCACATGCGCGCCAGGTGCGGTGGGGATCGGTTCGCAGGAGTTGCAGTGTGCGGTCGCGGCGTCCGTCGGGGCCTGGGCCAGCGGAGGGGTTCACGGTGACACTGATGCTGGTGATCCTGGATGCGCCCAGGACTTGTGCCTGGTGGGGCGGGGCGGCGTAGCGGGAGATCGGGCATTTGACGCGGCGTGGGTTGACGCGGGCCCGGCGGGGTGGGAGCAGATCGTGCAGCAGGGCCGGTGTGATTCGTCCCGGTCCGGTGTCGGGCAGTACGTCGGCTGCGGCGATGAGCTGGTCTTTTGCGGTCTCCAGGGCGACGGTGAAGGAGGCGCGGTCCGGGTCGGTGCCGGGGAGGGTCTCGACGGCCTCGGCCATCGCGCGGCGCAGTGCCTGGTAGACGGTCAGGTGAGCCCAGAGTTCTTGTTGGATCCCGGTCGCGTCCTGGGATCGCAGCACCAGGCCGTGCTGCAGGGTGTGCCGAAGCGAGTAGAACGCGGACTCGATCTCCCATCGCTCGTGGTAGAGCTCCACCAGCTCTGCGGCGGGGTAGCGACGGTGATCGGTCAGCGTGGTGGCCAGTCGGTAGTGGCCTTCCAGCCTCAGCCCTTTGGCGGTCGTCACCGCGATGTGCGCATCGATGATCCTCAGCCGGGTCCCGTTGATCCTGGTCAGGAATGACCCGTCCGGCAGTAGTGCCCAGCGTGCGGGTGTCCGGGTTCCCTTGAGGCGTACCAGCAGCTGGGCGCCGGTGGCCGCGGCCTTCGCGAGGAAGTCGTCGGAGTCGAAGCCCCGGTCGTTGAGCAGCAGCATCCTGTTGTCCAGCAGTGGTAGCAGCTGCTCGGCGTAGCCGGTCTCCTTCTCGGGCGTCGGTCCGAAGACCGCACCGAGCAGGGCCCGGGTTCCGGTCTCGCACAGCACCATGATCTTCAGCATCGGATATCCGTCCGTGCCGTAACGATGCTTGTGTTTGCCCAGCCAGGCGCAGACTCGCGGCCGGTCAGGGGCCTTGGTGGAGCTGCAGCCGTCGAAGGCGACTGTGCGCCAGCACCTGTATCGCACCCCTGGTGTGATCGGCTGTGCCACGGGACCGGCCAGTGTCTCGAAGAGCAGCCGCAGCGGCGCGGCGCCCAGCCGCCGGCGCACCTCTCGCAGCGCCTTCTCCGACGGACGCGGTGGAAGGAGCCCGCGCAGGCCGCAGGTGAGTTTGTCCCACACCCGCATGTAGCCCAGCTGCGGGAAGAGAACCAGTGCCAGCACGAAGTAGACACCCACCCTCGACGGCAGCAGCCTCAGCCTCCGCTGGGTTCCGCCAGTACGTTCCAGCACGTCATCGACCAGTTCAAAGGGCAGGTGCCGGGTCAGCTCGCCCAGATGCCCCGGAGCGAAGACCCCGTCGGCGACGGTGATGGACGACGTGAGCGTGACGGTGGAACACTGAACGGGCAACGGGGCTCCTTCAGGCGGGAAGACCTTGGTCGGCTTCCTCGCTCTACCAGGAGTCCCGTTGCCCTGACCGGCACTTCTCCCAAATACCTCGCCCCTGTTGACAGCGGCCGACAAGCCATAACTCCGTGGTCTTGGAAGTATCCGCTGGAGTTGCGTGAGCGTGCGGTACGGATGTACCGGACCGCCGAGCCGAAGCCCGTGATCCGCCGCATGGCCGAGGAACTCGGCGTGCACCACGAGGCTCTGCGCAACTGGATCCGGCAGGCAGAGGCCGACGCCGGCGAACGCGACGACGTGCTCACCACTGGCGAGCGGGAGGAGCTTGCCGCCCTGCGGAAGGAGAATGCACAGCTCAAGCGTGCGAATGAGGTCCTGCGGACGGCCTCGGCTTTTTTCGCGGCCCAGCTCGACCCGACCCGGCCCAGGTGACGGCGCTCGTTGACGAGCACCCGTATCTGGGGGTCGAGCCCGTACTCCGGGAACTGAACATCCCCTCCTCCACCTACTACCGGTGGCGCCAGGCCGAGACCGAACCGTGCGAACGGCGCCGCCGGGATGCCGAGCTGACCAGCAGGATCCGGCAGGTCCACGAGGAGTCCGGCGGGATCTACGGCTCACCCCGCGTGCACGCCGTCCTCAAGCGTGAGGGCGTCCACGTCGGCAGGAAGCGCGTCGAGCGGCTCATGCGCCAGGCCGGCCTGGCCGGGATCAGTCCCCGCCGGGGCAAGGGTTTCACTCGCCGTGACCCGGACGCCGATCTGGCCCCTGACCTGGTGCAACGCGACTTCACCGCGGCCGGGCCGAACCGGCTGTGGGTTACCGACCTGACCATGATCCCCACCGGGGAGGGGCCGTTGTGGCTGTCCGCGATCCGCGACGCGTTCTCCCGCCGGGTGGTGGCCTGGGAGACCTCCGCCCGCGCCGACGCCGATCTGGTCCTGACCTCGCTGGAATACGCCCTTGAGCTTCCCCCGAGATGCGGGGATGGGTGACAGAGGGTCAGATGGGTCTCATGAGAGGAGCCCAGACGATGCCTGCGCCGAGGAAGTATCCCAAGACCACGGAGTTATGGCTTGTCCGGCGCTGTCAACAGGGGCGGGGACAGGGGCTTGTGGAGGTTGGGGTGGTCCACTCGGGGTCGAGGGTGTAGAGGCCCCGGCCGGTGCGGCGGAGGATTCCTTCGCGGACCCAGCGTCCCAGTTCTGCGCGTAGTCCTTGGGGATCCTCCAGTCCGATACCGCGGGCGATTTCACATGCGCGCCAGGTGCGGTGGGGATCGGTTCGCAGGAGTTGCAGTGTGCGGTCGCGGCGTCCGTCGGGGCCTGGGCCAGCGGAGGGGTTCACGGTGACACTGATGCTGGTGATCCTGGATGCGCCCAGGACTTGTGCCTGGTGGGGCGGGGCGGCGTAGCGGGAGATCGGGCATTTGACGCGGCGTGGGTTGACGCGGGCCCGGCGGGGTGGGAGCAGATCGTGCAGCAGGGCCGGTGTGATTCGTCCCGGTCCGGTGTCGGGCAGTACGTCGGCTGCGGCGATGAGCTGGTCTTTTGCGGTCTCCAGGGCGACGGTGAAGGAGGCGCGGTCCGGGTCGGTGCCGGGGAGGGTCTCGACGGCCTCGGCCATCGCGCGGCGCAGTGCCTGGTAGACGGTCAGGTGAGCCCAGAGTTCTTGTTGGATCCCGGTCGCGTCCTGGGATCGCAGCACCAGGCCGTGCTGCAGGGTGTGCCGAAGCGAGTAGAACGCGGACTCGATCTCCCATCGCTCGTGGTAGAGCTCCACCAGCTCTGCGGCGGGGTAGCGACGGTGATCGGTCAGCGTGGTGGCCAGTCGGTAGTGGCCTTCCAGCCTCAGCCCTTTGGCGGTCGTCACCGCGATGTGCGCATCGATGATCCTCAGCCGGGTCCCGTTGATCCTGGTCAGGAATGACCCGTCCGGCAGTAGTGCCCAGCGTGCGGGTGTCCGGGTTCCTGAAGTTTCCCCGTGATCTTGGACACGGTGTTGTTACGCTGCGAGGGCCTGGTCTTGCCGGTATCGCAGGCGGGTTTCGTGGGGTGTGAGGTAGCCCCAGTGGATGTGCTTGCGTAGGCGGCGTCTGTTGTAGAAGGTCTCGATGAAGTCGAAGATGTCGGCGCGGGCGGTGGCCCGGTCGGGCCAGAAGCGGGTGCCGATCTCTTCTTTCAGGACGGCCCAGAAGCTCTCCGCGGCGGCGTTATCGAAGCAGCTCCCGGTCCGGCCCATACTTTGCCGGTGCCCCAACTTGCTGATTTTTGTGCGGAGTTGACCGGAGGTGTATTCCGATCCGCGGTCACTGTGGATCACACAGCCGGGTTCCAGGCGGCCCAGCGCGGCTGCCATGTCCAGCGCGTCGACGACGAGGTCGGCGCGGTGGTGGTCGGCCATCGAGTACCCGATCACCTCGCGCGTGGCCAGGTCCAGCCACGAGGCGAGGTAGAGCCAGCCCTCGGCGGTGGGGATGTAGGTGATGTCCCCGACGATTTTCGTTCCGGGACGGATGGCGGTGAAGTCCCGGCCGATCAGGTCCGGCGACGGGGCGGCCTTGGTGTCGGCCTTGGTCAGGCCGCGGCGTCCGGTGCGCCGGCTGTTCCCGGCGATGCCGTTCTCCCGCATGACCCGTGCCACCCGCTTACGGTTGACCACCCGGCCCTGCCGGCGCAGTTCGGCGGTGACGCGCGGGACGCCGTAGTTCCGCCGGGAGGCGATGTAGATCACCGTGATCTCGTGTGCCAGGGTCTCATCCGCCCGTCGCCTGGCTTCGCGGGCCTCGGCTCCGGCCACCCACGCGTAGTACGTGGACCGGGCGGTCTTCATCACCGTGCACAGCAGCACGATCGTGTAGTTCGCCTTCTCCGCGTGGATGAACCGGCATATCGTGCTCACCGGTCGCTCTCCTTCGCGAAGAAGGCGGTCGCTTTTTCAGGATCTCGATCGTCTTCGCCTGCTCTACGGTCAGCTTCCGCAGCCGCTTCAGTTCCTCGTCCCGGTCGTCGGCGGCCCGCACGGCGCCGGGTCCCGATCCGTTGTCCTGGGCGGCCCGGGCCTTCTTCACCCAGCCCCGCAGGGACTCCGAGCTGATCCCGAGTTCCCGGGCGACCTCGGTCACCGTCCGGCCCGACGACCGCACGAGCTCGATCGCGTCCCGCTTGTACTCGTCCGAGTACCGCTTCGTGTACTTGCTTCCCACCTGGCACTACTTCCTCTGGAACCTCAGATCCCAGTCTCCAGGTGTCCACGATCAAGGGGAAGCTTCATCCCTTGAGGCGTACCAGCAGCTGGGCGCCGGTGGCCGCGGCCTTCGCGAGGAAGTCGTCGGAGTCGAAGCCCCGGTCGTTGAGCAGCAGCATCCTGTTGTCCAGCAGTGGTAGCAGCTGCTCGGCGTAGCCGGTCTCCTTCTCGGGCGTCGGTCCGAAGACCGCACCGAGCAGGGCCCGGGTTCCGGTCTCGCACAGCACCATGATCTTCAGCATCGGATATCCGTCCGTGCCGTAACGATGCTTGTGTTTGCCCAGCCAGGCGCAGACTCGCGGCCGGTCAGGGGCCTTGGTGGAGCTGCAGCCGTCGAAGGCGACTGTGCGCCAGCACCTGTATCGCACCCCTGGTGTGATCGGCTGTGCCACGGGACCGGCCAGTGTCTCGAAGAGCAGCCGCAGCGGCGCGGCGCCCAGCCGCCGGCGCACCTCTCGCAGCGCCTTCTCCGACGGACGCGGTGGAAGGAGCCCGCGCAGGCCGCAGGTGAGTTTGTCCCACACCCGCATGTAGCCCAGCTGCGGGAAGAGAACCAGTGCCAGCACGAAGTAGACACCCACCCTCGACGGCAGCAGCCTCAGCCTCCGCTGGGTTCCGCCAGTACGTTCCAGCACGTCATCGACCAGTTCAAAGGGCAGGTGCCGGGTCAGCTCGCCCAGATGCCCCGGAGCGAAGACCCCGTCGGCGACGGTGATGGACGACGTGAGCGTGACGGTGGAACACTGAACGGGCAACGGGGCTCCTTCAGGCGGGAAGACCTTGGTCGGCTTCCTCGCTCTACCAGGAGTCCCGTTGCCCTGACCGGCACTTCTCCCAAATACCTCGCCCCTGTTGACAGCGGCCGACAAGCCATAACTCCGTGGTCTTGGAAGTATCCGCTGGAGTTGCGTGAGCGTGCGGTACGGATGTACCGGACCGCCGAGCCGAAGCCCGTGATCCGCCGCATGGCCGAGGAACTCGGCGTGCACCACGAGGCTCTGCGCAACTGGATCCGGCAGGCAGAGGCCGACGCCGGCGAACGCGACGACGTGCTCACCACTGGCGAGCGGGAGGAGCTTGCCGCCCTGCGGAAGGAGAATGCACAGCTCAAGCGTGCGAATGAGGTCCTGCGGACGGCCTCGGCTTTTTTCGCGGCCCAGCTCGACCCGACCCGGCCCAGGTGACGGCGCTCGTTGACGAGCACCCGTATCTGGGGGTCGAGCCCGTACTCCGGGAACTGAACATCCCCTCCTCCACCTACTACCGGTGGCGCCAGGCCGAGACCGAACCGTGCGAACGGCGCCGCCGGGATGCCGAGCTGACCAGCAGGATCCGGCAGGTCCACGAGGAGTCCGGCGGGATCTACGGCTCACCCCGCGTGCACGCCGTCCTCAAGCGTGAGGGCGTCCACGTCGGCAGGAAGCGCGTCGAGCGGCTCATGCGCCAGGCCGGCCTGGCCGGGATCAGTCCCCGCCGGGGCAAGGGTTTCACTCGCCGTGACCCGGACGCCGATCTGGCCCCTGACCTGGTGCAACGCGACTTCACCGCGGCCGGGCCGAACCGGCTGTGGGTTACCGACCTGACCATGATCCCCACCGGGGAGGGGCCGTTGTGGCTGTCCGCGATCCGCGACGCGTTCTCCCGCCGGGTGGTGGCCTGGGAGACCTCCGCCCGCGCCGACGCCGATCTGGTCCTGACCTCGCTGGAATACGCCCTGGCCAGCCGCGAGGTCGCCCCCGGAGAGCTTATTCACCACGCCGACCACGGCTGTCAATACACGTCCGTGAAGCTCACAACACGCCTGGTCAGGGCCGGGATCCAGGCTTCCATGGGCTCGGTCGGCGACTCGTACGACAACGCCCTCGCGGAGAACCTGTGGATGGTCATCAAGACCGAGTGCATCCGCGGCCGCGTCTTCGCCACCAGGGCCGAGGCGAACCTCGCGCTCTTCGAGTACATCGACGGCTTCTACAACCCCCGCCGCATCCAGAAACGGCTCGGCTACCTCAGCCCCATCGAGTACGAGGAGAAGCACTACGCCAACCAGGCAGCGACCGAACAAGTGAACCTGAAACCACGTCAACCCACCCTGACCAGCTAGTCAGCCCCTCCCGCAGTGCGGGGGAACCTCACCTGGCCAGCCGCGAGGTCGCCCCCGGAGAGCTTATTCACCACGCCGACCACGGCTGTCAATACACGTCCGTGAAGCTCACAACACGCCTGGTCAGGGCCGGGATCCAGGCTTCCATGGGCTCGGTCGGCGACTCGTACGACAACGCCCTCGCGGAGAACCTGTGGATGGTCATCAAGACCGAGTGCATCCGCGGCCGCGTCTTCGCCACCAGGGCCGAGGCGAACCTCGCGCTCTTCGAGTACATCGACGGCTTCTACAACCCCCGCCGCATCCAGAAACGGCTCGGCTACCTCAGCCCCATCGAGTACGAGGAGAAGCACTACGCCAACCAGGCAGCGACCGAACAAGTGAACCTGAAACCACGTCAACCCACCCTGACCAGCTAGTCAGCCCCTCCCGCAGTGCGGGGGAACCTCACTTGGAGATCCCGGTGTCCGCGCCCAGGGCCTTGACCAAGTCGTCCACCGACCGGGTGGACACGCCATGGACGTAGGCCTCCACGATGACCGCGTACAGGGCCTGGTCGATCCGGCGCCGGCGCTCCAGCAGGCTGGGGAAGAAGCTTCCGGCGCGCAGTTTGGGGATGGCCAGCTCCAGGTCGCCGGCCTGGGTGGTGAGCGTCTTCTCGCGGTGCCCGTTGCGCAAGGCGGTACGGGCCTCGGTGTGCTCGTTCCAGCCGGCACCGATGTGGGCAGCGGCCTCGGCCTCGATCAGCTCCTGCAGCATCCGCTCGGCGATGCCGCGGACGAGTTCGAGTCCGTCTGCCGAGCGTAGTGACTCCAGCAGGCGTAATAGGTCAGACTGGGACAGGGCCACCTCGCACCTCCGTTGTTGAACTGGCCGTTCAATACGGAGAGTTGCATGGTGGCCCACCTCATGCGCAGAGAGCGCGAGCCCTCCGCGGGTGTGCGCCCGGCGAGCAAGCCCGCGCACACCTCACCCTTGATCGGCTACACCACGTGGCGGGACGCCATCTCGAAGAGCGCGTCGCCCCGGGCGTAGAGGCTCTCGTAGAACTCGACCCGAAAGCGGGACAACAACTCCAATGCCTCACCTGCAGGCACGACGGCGGGCAGACTCACAGGCAGCGGCCGTTCTCTCGCACTTCGTTACTCGACATCTCGAAGCGTGAAGAACGGCCGCGTCTCGTGCGCCCAGGTTCCGGTGATCTCAGCAGGTCGAGTGACCAGCGACGTTAAACGCCAAGCTCAGGCCTTCCCGCCGCCCGAAGGAATTGCCTGTGTGGTGCTGCCGCCAGGCCAAATGGTGAGTGGCGAAAAGTCGTTGTACGGATCAACCACCCGGCCTGGCGTGCGCAACCAGCCTGGCGAGACCGGTGTGCGGGGTGCTGGCAGGGAAGACGAGCGAGTACCACAGCCGGACCATCGCGGATGTGCCGGTCGGCGGCCGGACGGTCGTTCCCACGTCCAGGTGCGACGCTTGGTCTGCCACGTTCTGGGTTGTCGGCAGCAGACCTTCCTTGAATCCTCCCCTCCCCAACGGAGTCCTGAAGGCCGGGGCCTCCTGGGAGAAATTCGGTGAACAGGTCCCCGGACTGTCTGCTCCGGTGCATCCTCGTAACGGCGGTGCCGAGCCCGAGGGCGGTAGGGGTCGACGACTTCGCCCTGCGCCGCCGGCAGCGTTGAGCCGCAGTCATCATCGACGCCGACACCGGTGAGCGCATCGACGTGCTGCCCTACCGTGAGGCCGCCACGGAATCGGGCCAGGAAGCTGACACGGAACCGAGATCGACTACCTTGTGCTGGGTAAATACCTGGTCACGTAGACGGACCAGGCTGCATGATGATCTCGTTCCCCTGATGAGCCACTGTCCCGTTGGCGGGGGAAGAAGGGAGTCTTCCGTGCGTGTCGTCCAAGAGACAACCGACCTCACGACGGTTGTGCAGGACCTGGAAAGGCTGGCCCTGGAACTGCGCGACCCGGGCCGGAAGCGCATCCCGGCGGAGATCAGCGCCGCCTGCGACGCGCTCACCTGCGCGGCCCACCTACTGCGGACGCACCAGGAATTCATGGACGGGAACGACACCCGGACCGATCTCCTGTACGACTCCGTCGCCCTGGCCCGCAGCATGGTCGAGGCGACGAAGTACGTGTGCCGTGAGCGCATGGGATCGCGGCAGGGCGCCGGTGGCGGGATCTGAGGGGGCCCGGCTGGCCCACCGCGCGGCGTTCGGAAGTGCGGTGGCGGTGCTCCTCTGACCCGGTGGCCTGGCGCTGAACCGTTCCTAAAGACTGAGTTGGAGTGAGTCCTGTTGCCAGGACCCGCTTCGCTCAGCCGCGGCGGATTCAATCGGTCGTCGCAACACCTCTGTGAGCTGGAGGTTTGTGATGGGTGTGGGGAATCGGCAGCGGGCGGTGCGGGCGTATCGCGGGCAGGTGCCCCGGAAGCGATCTACCAGGCCCTTTATATCCAGGGCCGAGGGGCGCTCAAGCGTGAGCTGGTCGCCTGCCTGCGTACTGGACGGTCACTGCGCGTCCCGCGGGAACGCTCCAGGCAGAGCGTCCGCGGGCATGTGACCGCCGATGTGCTGATCAGCGAGCGGCCGGCCGAGGCCGAGGACCGTGCCGTCCCGGGCCACTGGGAAGGCGACCGTGCGACACGAAGTTGCACGAATTTGAGTGGACTGACCGATGGGAGAGGCGGCTGATGATGAAGCCGTAGGTGCAGTCACGGGTCCGTGTCCGTATGACCCGTCCCCACTGTCCCTCCCCTCGTAGCGTGGAGTCCGTGATGGCAGGGGAAGTTGGGGTTCATGGGTTCCAAGCAACGGACGTACACGCCTGAGTTTCGTGAGGGTGCTGTACGCATCGTGATCGAGACGGGCAGGCCGATCCCGGAGGTCGCCGAGGAGCTCGGCGTCCACTCCGGCACGCTGCACAGCTGGGTGTCGCGATGGCGGCGCAACGGGTCGGCGTCGTCCGACCGGCCGGCCGAGCCCGCGCCGGGCGGCCGGATGCGCGAAGCCGAGCGCGCCGAGCTGGAGCGGCTACGGCGGGAGATGTCGGAGAAGAACAAGCGGATACGCGAGCTGGAGATGGAGCGTGATGTCCTCAAGCGATGCATGGTCCTCTGGGTGAAGTGACCGGGACGGACCCGGCCGCCCTGGCCGCGTTCATCGGTAACCAGAGGACCGAGCATCGCGTCCCGCACCGTCTGGCCTGCCAGATCCTGGAAGTCTCGGAGTCCTGGTTCTACAAGTGGCGCGACAAGCCCACCACTGCGCGTGAGGTCCGGCGGGGACAGCTGGCCGACGCGATCACGGGGATCTTCGAGGGCTCCGGCGGCACCTATGGTTCCCCGAAGGTCTGGGTCCTTCTGGTCCGCGCGGGCTGGCGGGTCTCGGTGAACACCGTGGCCCGCCTCATGGCCGAACTCGGCCTGGCCGGACGGAAGGTCCGCCACCGGCGGGGGCTGACCCGGCCCGGCAAACGGCCGGCGGCCCCGGACTTCGTGCGCCGTGACTTCACCGCGGACGCTCCGGACCAGGTGTGGTGCGGCGACATGACCGAGATCACCACCGGTGAGGGCAAGCTCTACCTGGCCACCGTCATCGACCTGTTCTCGCGTCGATTGCTCGGCTATGCGATGGGCGCCCGTCACGACGCCGATCTCGTCGTCGCCTCCCTGAACATGGCCACGGCCACCCGCGGCGGTGACGTCAGGGGCGTGATCTTTCACAGCGACCGCGGCAGCGAATACGTCTCCCGGCGCTTTCGCAGGGCCTGTCGCCGCCTGGGCGTGACCCAGTCCATGGGCCGCGTCGGGTCGTGTTTCGACAACGCCGTCAGCGAGGCGTTCAACAGCGTGCTCAAGGTCGAGTACGTCCACCGGCACACCTTCACCACCCGCACCGAGGCCCGGCTGAGGATCGCGACCTGGATCACCGGCTTCTACAACACCCGACGGCTACACAGCGTATGCGAGTACCACAGCCCGATCGACTACGAACGAGACCACCAGGCCGACCCCACCGTGGAGCTGGCCGCTTGAAAGATCTCCACAGCCCGAGGGGATTGACAAAGCCCCCAGGAATGGGAATCGTGGCGGGCCATCATCAGGAAGGCGATCTCCAAGCAGTACATCGCCTTCCCCGACGGCGGCTCACCGGACGATCAACGGCTCCGTCTCCTTCACACCCTTTGTCGACGACGGATTGGAGCCGCCGGACTGACAAATCCCGCACCTTCTCCTGACCGCGAGCCTCTGGGGCTTGCTTGAGCCGTGTGCGGTGAAAGCTGCTTGCACGGTTCTGAGGCAGGGCTGATTCAAAGTCGTGGTCTTGACGAGAAGCGGCTGGTCACGGACGTATGACGATGCGGGAGGCGGCCGCTACGCAGGCAAAGAGGCTCCGGTTGAAGGGTGACCTTCCCAAGTCGCCCTGTACAACCGGAGCCTCGATGTGTCGTCAGTCTGCCATCGTCTGTCTGACCAAGACGCTGTCCCGTCAACACCGCGCCATCCCCGCACCGGCTGAGCGGCTCTGTCATCTGGCCGACCCCCGTGATCGACGCGGACGGCGCCACACCCTGGTCTCCGTCCTGCTAACCGCGGCCAGCGCGGTCCTGGCCGGCGCCCGCTCCTACCTGGCCGTGGGCCAGTGGGCCCGCCACGCTCCCCAGGACACCCTCGAACGCCTCGGCATCCGTCCGGGCGGGCCGTTCGCAGTGCGTCGCGCCCCCTCCGCCTCCACTCTCCGCCGCGTGCTGACCCTGGTATGCCCCGGCGCCCTGGCCGACCTGCTCGGATGCGACCCTGCGGGGGCCGCATCAGTTGCGGTGGACGGCAAGACCGTGCGCGGCTCGCGCATGGATACCGCTCCGGCCGCCCACCTGCCCTCGGCCGTCGTGTCCGGTGGACGCACCGTCAGCCAGCTGCGGGTACCGGACAAGACCACCGAGGTCACCGGCTTTACACGCCTGCTGGCACCGTTCGGCCTGACCGGCGTGGTCGTCACCGCCGACGCCCTGCACACGCACCGCGAACACGCGAAGTGGCTGGTGGAGGCGAAGAAGGCGCACTGCCTGCTGATCGTCAAGGGAAACCAGCCGGGTCTGGCCGCCGCTCTGCGTGCGCTGCCGTGGAAGGAAGTGACCTCCCGCCGCTACGACCGCGAGGCCGGACACGGCCGGCGCGAAACACGCTCGGTCCGCACGCTTACGGTCACCGATCTGGGCCTGGACTTCCCACACGCGGTCCAGGCGGCGAAGATCCTGCGGCACCGCACCGACACATCAAGACCGGCACGGTCACCCGGCAGACTGTCTACGCGATCACCGACATGACGGCCCGTGAGGCGTCGCCACAGGCCATCGGCCGGCTGGCCAGGTCGCAATGGGAAATCGAGGCCCTGCACCATGTCAGGGACGTGACGTTCACCGAGGACGCTTCGAAGATCCGGGCCGGGCACGGACCGGAGAACATGGCCACGCTGCGGAACTTCGCCATCACCACCCTGCGGGACGCGGGCCACCGCAGCATCGCCGCCGGCCTACGGGAAACCTCCTACGCCCCCTTCACACGCCCACTGGACCTCCTCGACCCGGCCTGACCAGCAACCCAACATGATCATCTGGACTTTGAATCAGCCCTGCCCCGGAAGAGGAGCTGCTCATCTTCATGGACACCGGAGGACAGATCGGTCACGAATCGGACTGCGCGGCGGGGGGATCGAACACACCTTTTTCCATTTACGTCCATAGACTCATTTCCCCAGGGCTGGAGCACCCCGCCCGCGGCACACACCAAGCATACGGAGGTACCCGTGGTGTCTGAACTTCCTATTTTTGAGCGCCCGAGTTCCGAGAGAGCACCCGAAGGCCTAGCGGACCTCACGGCCCATCTGTACGCACAGTACGGCCAGAGCAAAGAGATGGGAGAAAGCGCGTCGGACTCCAACCTTCCTCACTTCTTCCTGCTCCGTAAGTTCCTCGGAGAGAATGATCTGCTCACGATTCTCAACACTAAGCGCTGCCGATATCGCTGCCACTTCTGCAATCTTCCTGATAAATCGTCCGCCACGCCTGTCGAAGCGGATTCGATCAAGGCGCAGTTCCGGTTCGTTATCAAAGAGAACAAACACTCCCTGAGTATCCTCGATCGCGTGACCCTGAGTAATGAAGGGTCGGTGCTAGACGCCACTACGCTGCCCCGGGAGGCGTTGCTCGACATAGTCGCGGCGGTGGGACGCCTGAAGCGCGTGAAGACCCTGGTCTTGGAGTCCCGTCTGGAATTCGTCGACGCGGATGAAATTCGACAGATCGCCCTCTTGGCACCTCGCGCAGGGGTCGATATTCTTACCGGATTTGAAACGGTCAGTCCCGAACTGCGCGATAATGTGCTTAAGAAACGAGAGCCGCTGGAACTCTTCCTCTCGGGCCTGGATCAGGTGGGTGAAGCCGGCGCTCATCTGACGGCATATGTACTCTTCAAGCCGTCTCCGGAAATGTCAGATTCCGATGCGATTTCCGAGGCCAATGAATCGATCGCCTATCTGACTGCGGAATGCGCCCGCCGACGGATTCCGTTGACCGTCAGATTGAACCCCATGTATCTGTCGGAGGGGACAGCGTGGAAGAAAAGGGCGCTCGAGTGTGCCCAGTATCAACCGCCTCGCTTGACCGACGCCCTTAGGGTTGCCCGCTCCTGGTCGGAAAGGGGGGTGAAGGTCTATCTAGGTCTCTCCGCCGAGGGTCTCAGCGAACCTCGGGGCACCTACCAGGCCCGTGAGGACTTCAGCCGAGCCCTCCTGAAAGAGGCCATCCTCTTCAACGCCTGCAAGGTTTAGCCGCCATGAACGAGGCAAGGCTCTGGGCGCCGACATCCCTGGCCGCAGCAATCGACTCCGGCTATGCGTGTGTGGAAGGTCGCGCGGTGTACTTCGACATTGCGCAGTCCTGGTGCGCACCAGGAGAGGACCGCATCGGCTACACCACGATCACCCGCCTCGTGGAGTGCGTTCGGGAACTGCACTGGGAACAACAGATCCGGCAGCTTGCGCCGGCCGGCGTGGACAGCATGACCAGGTCCTTGCTCGCAGATTTTACACGACCTGTCAGGGCAGGCCTCCCTATACGGGGTACATACGATCTACTGCGCGTGGGAAACACCTCATACGACCTCCGCGTAATTCTTAGCTCCGTGGCGAGTTCATCCGTCGCCGCCACGTTCACCCTGATCAGCATCTTCTGCGAACCGGAGACGGGGAAACCCGTGCCAGCGCCGAAGGGCTTGCGCCCAACGCTGCCCCACAATCCCTCGTAGATGAAGTGCCAGAATTCGCGACAGACCTTCCACGGCGGTCGGGATCATGGGACCCCTACACCCCCGAGGGTGCTGTATCGAGTCAAGCTGCTTGTGAGCTTGTTCCGCTTTAACGGACACGTTTGGTGTGGTGGTCACGCCGCGAGGGCAGTCTCGTATTCAGTGGGACCGCGATGGCCGAGGCTGCTGTGGAGCCGGTGCAACTTGTGCCAGCTCTCGATCCAATCGAAGATCGCGGTTCGTAAAGGCTGAGGCTCGGATCCTGGGCCACGGTGGGATCCGAGCGCTCGCCCAGGCGGCCGGGGCCAGCGAGACGAGCCTTGACCCAAGGCCAGGTAGTTAGGGCTCGCAGAGGATTAACCCGTAGCTTCCCGATCTGGCGGTCGTTGGCGTGGTATGGAAGCGGCGGAAGAGATAGCGGCGGCCTTGGTGGCGAAGTTCACGGTGCTGTTCCCGCATCTGGACGAACGTCAGCGTCGTCTCCTGCTGGCGGCCGAGGCCCGGGTACTGGGCCATGGCGGGATCAGGCTGGTCGCCCGGGCGGCTGGAGTGCGAGAGGCCACGGTGTCGCTTGGTGTCACTGAACTGGACTCCGGTGAAGCCCCGTTGGGGCGGGCGCGCCGGGTCGGTGGTGGCCGCAAGCGGGTAGTGGACCTGGACCCGGGACTGCGTCCGGCACTGTTGGCCCTGGTCGAGCCGGACATGCGCGGGGACCCGATGTCGCCCCTGCGGTGGACGACGAAGTCCACCCGCCACCTCGCCGCCGAGCTCACGCGCCAAGGCCACCGGATATCCGCCGACACCGTCGCCGACGTGCTGCGCGAGGAAGGCTTCAGCCTCCAGGGCAACGCCAAAGTCATCGAAGGCCGACAGCACCCGGACCGGGACGGCCAGTTCCGCTATATCAACGAGCAGGCCAAGGCCCACCAGGTGGCCGGCGACCCGGTGATCAGCGTCGATACGAAAAAGAAGGAAGTGGTGGGGCCGTTCAAGAACGGCGGCCGGGAATGGCGGCCCGCAGGCAACCCCGAGCGGGTCAGCACCCACGACTTCCCGGACAAGGAACTCGGGAAGGCCGTGCCCTACGGCATCTACAACCTGGCTGCGAACACCGGCTGGGTCAGCGTCGGCACCGACCACGACACCGCCGCCTTCGCCGTCGAATCCATCCGCCGCTGGTGGAATGCCCGCGGCAAGGAGGACTACCCGCAGGCCAGGCGGCTGCTGATCACCGCCGATGCCGGCGGCTCCAACGGCTACCGCACCCGCGCCTGGAAGGCCGAACTCGCCGCCCTGGCCCTGGAAACAGGCATGGAGGTCACTGTCTGTCACTTTCCTCCGGGCACATCGAAATGGAATCGGATCGAGCACCGGCTGTTCTCACACATCACCATGAACTGGCGCGGCAGGCCGCTGACCAGCCACGAAGTCATCGTGCAGAGCATCGCCGCGACCACCACCCGCACCGGGCTGAAAGTCCACGCCGAACTCGACACCGTGTCGGCGTACGGGCTGTAGTGCAGAGGTGTGTACGGGCTGATGTGCAGAGCTTGATCCTGTGTCAGCTGGCCGCAGTGATGCCGCCTTCGATGGCTGTGAGGCGGTTCTTCAGGCGGTAGCTGGCGCCGTTGATGGCGAGGATCTCGCAGTGGTGGAGTAGGCGGTCGATGATGGCAGTGGCCAGGACGTCGTCGCCGAAGACCTGACCCCACTCACTGAAACTCTTGTTCGAGGTCAGCAGGGTGGAGCCCTTCTCGTAGCGCTTGGAGAGCATCTGGAAGACGAGGTTTGCCTCGTCACGCTCCAGCGGGAGGTAGCCGACCTCGTCCACCACGAGAACGTGAGGCCGCAGGTAGGTGCGGAGTTTGCTGGCCAGGCGGCCGATGGAGTCGGCGGCCTTGAGCTGGCGGACCATGTCGTCGAGGGTGGTGAAGTAGATCGAGTAGCCGGCCCGGCAGGCGGCGACAGCCAGCGCGACGGCGATATGTGTCTTGCCGACCCCGGGCGGGCCCAGCAGCGCGACGTTGGACTTGGCCTCGACGAACGCGAGGGTGGCCAGGTCCTTGACCTTCCTGGGGTCGAGTTCGGGCTGGTAGGAGAAGTCGTACTCCTCAATCGTCTTGTGGTGTGGCAGGCGGGAGACCCGTAGCGCGTGGCGGAAGCGGCGTTCTTCACGGACGGCAAGTTCTTCTTCCAAGACCAGGTCGAGGAAGTCGAGGTAGGCCATCGACGCGGCGTCGGCCCGGCCGACGTGCTCGGCCAGGGCCTCGGTGAGGTGGGGCAGGCCGAGTTTGGTGGCGGTGGTGCGGATCCGGGCGGTGACCAGCTCGCTCAACGCATGTCCTTGGGGTCGATGGGGGCGGGGTTGAACGGGCGGGTGCCGGCGATCTGGTCGTAGAGGGCCAGCGGACGGGTGCCGACGTGGACTTGCGCGGCTCTGGCCCGGGTCAGCAGCGAGATCAGACCGCCCGGTTCCTCGGCGCCGGAGCGGGCCGGCCTGCTCACGGGTGGCGGAAGGTCGGTGGTGGTGGCGCGGGTGTGTCCGTCGGGCAGGGCCTTCCAGTGGGCCTCATCCACGATCCTCGCGCTGCGTCCGACCGCGCGGGAGTGCACGGCCAGCAGCGTGATGCCCTGCGCGTCGGGCACGGTGGAATGCAGGGCCACGGTGCCTGCGGAGGCTCTGACCTCGACGAGCTGGCGGTGGCGGACCTTGGTGGCGGGCACCGAGTAGAGGTTGGCGTCGAAGGCGACCAGGCAGTCCTTGGCCACGTGTCGCAGGTGCCGATCGGCCACGATGTAGGGCTTGGCGGGCAGCGCCCGCAGCGCGGCGTGATCCCGCTTGGCCCGCACGCCGATCACCTCGCCGTGGGTGCGGTGCGTACGCGCCCGGCGCTGGGGCACCCAGGCCATGAACGCCCCGTCCATGTCATCCAGGCTGGAGAAGGACCGCCCCGCGAGCACATGATCGCGGACGATGAGGACCTGGCGCTCGACGCGGCCCTTCCCCGTCGGCCGGTAGGCGGCCAAGACGTCGATGTCGAAGTCGTAGTGCCCGGCGAACGCCACGGCCTCCGGATGCAACGGGACCGCCTCGCCCGGGGCGACGTGACGGCGCACGACAGTCTTGGTCCGGTCGTAGACGATCACCCCGGGCGCCCCGCCGAAGTGCGCGAACGCCCGCCGGTGGCACTCGAAGAACGATGCCAGATTCTGGCTGGTGGTGAAGCAGCAGAACGGATCTCGGGAGTAGGACAAGGTCATGTGGAAGGAGTAGACCTTCGGGATGCCGACATGGGCCAGGATGTTGCCCTCGTCGCCCCAGTCGACCTGGGCCTGGGCGCCGGGCACCACCTCGAAGCGGCGGTGCAACTTCGCCAGCTCGCGCGGGGTATATCCCAACTCCTCGGCGATGCGGGGTCGGGCCTGCTGCACGTACATCTTGACGCGCTGGTAGTGGTGCGGGAAGGCATACTGCTCGACCAGACGCTCATGGATGACCGCGGCCTTCAGCAGCACCTCAGCCCGTAGCCACGCATCAATCACATGCGCCCACGGCTTGATCACCTGGTTGCCGAGATCCGAGCGCGGCGCCGGAGCCGGCGGAACCGGAGGACCGTCGCTCTCCAGATACTTCTTGACCGTACGCCAGTTCAGACCGGTCTCCCGAGCGATCTCCGAGATGCTCGCGCCCGCCTCATGCAGAGCCCGGAAACGCCGCAGCTCCAGCCACCGCCCCGGTTCCAGCAACATCCGACAGGCCCTCCTCGACGCTTCACAAGATCAGCGTCAGGCTCCTCTCATCGAGCCGGGCCCCACCCCGACACGCCGAGTCACCTCTGTAGATCAACCCGTACGCACCTCTGCATCAGAGCCCGTACGCCGACACCCCCCGGACCGGCCTCCAACGCCGAATTCAGCCGGGTCAATTACGCCATCGAGCAGACTTCTTCGCGACTGAACCTTCTCTGCCGCTGCCGCGTAGCCGAGGGAGTAACGGGTCTGCATGTCGTCCGCAGACTCGACAGGCCGCAAGGCCGCGGCCGCCCGGGACCCGATGGGGGCAGACAGTGGACGCACGAAACCGAGCCGAAGCGGCTGCCCCCGAGACGGTCCTCATCCGGGATCACCCCGTGGCCGCCGCGAGCGACACCCTGCGCCTGCTGACGGCGCTCGAACACCTCAGGCCAGATCAGAACTACTTGCTCGGCCTGCCCGTCAACCAGGAGACCGGAGTCGAACACCTGACCCCGCTCCTTGCCGCGTTCCTGTGCAACGTGAACAGCACGATCGAACCCCTCGAAGTCCAGGGCCAAGTCAACTCCCTCGAGGGCTCCGTAAGGGAATTCTTCAAAGAGCTGACACAGGCACCGCGCTTCGCCCGCAGCCATGTTTCGGTCTCGGAGACCGAAGGTATCCGATTCGGCCTCGCCACGGCCGTGAACCGGATGCCGAATGCTCCCGTCTACCTCAGCGACCAGGCCAAGTGCGGCCTCCCTGGCGCGGTGCTCGCGCTCGGCGCCGAACTGGTGACCATCGGCACACGGCTCGATGGCACCATGGACGCGGTGGAGTTGCGTCGTGCGGTGGCCGCGGGCACCGCACGACGTCCGGACTCCGGCGCCATCATCCTGGCCATCTGCGGCAATGCCGAGACCGGAGCCGTGGACGATATTTCCGAGCTGCGCTTGGCCGCGTCTGCGGCGGGCCGGGTCTACGTGCACACCGACGCGACGCTCGGTGGCATGGTCGCCGGCTATGCGCCGTCCGGCCCGTCCTGGTCATTCCAGCATGGCGCCGACTCCGTGTCCATCTCTGCCCACCGGGTGCTAGGGTCAACGCCGTTCAGTTAGGGCTCGCAGATCATTAACTCGCTGGTTTGATCTCTGCTGGGAGGGTGATTCCACGGGTGCTGGCGAAGTCGTAGAGGTCGTCGAGGGTGGCGAGTCGGTCGTCGGCGGGCTGGATGGGGTGCCCGGCTGTTTCCAGGAACTGCCGGATGTCGCGGATGCGTCTGTTGATTGTTCCGGGGTGGACGGTGAGCAGGGCGGCGACGGCGACTTGGGGCAGGGCGAGCCGGTAGTGGAGGAGTGTGGCTAGGAGCCGGTCGGCGAGGGTGAGGACGGGGCGTCGGCCGGTGGTGCCGTCGCCCTTGACGCGAGGTCGGTGGCCGCGTCGTTGGTCCAGGTGAGTCTCGCGCTGGGCGTCGTGGAGGATGGTCAGCGCGGTGATGAGGGTGTCCCACTCGGCGGGCGGCAGTCCGGTCAGGGCGGGGTGGCATAGCCAGGCGAGGTCGGGGCTCGGCTGATCGAACGGGTCTGGTGCGTCGTTGACCTGGGTGTATGCCTCGGGGCGGAGTGTGTAGTTCCAGTCGCCGTGCCAGTCGTGGCGTGTGACGGGGAGGACGTCCATCTGCCCGTCACCGATGCGGACCCCGGTCTCGTAGGTAGCGGTGTCGAGTTCGGCGTGGACTTTCAGCCCGGTGCGGGTGGTGGTCGCGGCGATGCTCTGCACGATGACTTCGTGGCTGGTCAGCGGCCTGCCGCGCCAGTTCATGGTGATGTGTGAGAACAGCCGGTGCTCGATCCGATTCCATTTCGATGTGCCCGGAGGAAAGTGGCAGACAGTGACCTCCATGCCTGTTTCCAGGGCCAGGGCGGCGAGTTCGGCCTTCCAGGCGCGGGTGCGGTAGCCGTTGGAGCCGCCGGCATCGGCGGTGATCAGCAGCCGCCTGGCCTGCGGGTAGTCCTCCTTGCCGCGGGCATTCCACCAGCGGCGGATGGATTCGACGGCGAAGGCGGCGGTGTCGTGGTCGGTGCCGACGCTGACCCAGCCGGTGTTCGCAGCCAGGTCGTAGATGCCGTAGGGCACGGCCTTCCCGAGTTCCTTGTCCGGGAAGTCGTGGGTGCTGACCCGCTCGGGGTTGCCTGCGGGCCGCCATTCCCGGCCGCCGTTCTTGAACGGCCCCACCACTTCCTTCTTTTTCGTATCGACGCTGATCACCGGGTCGCCGGCCACCTGGTGGGCCTTGGCCTGCTCGTTGATATAGCGGAACTGGCCGTCCCGGTCCGGGTGCTGCCGGCCTTCGATGACTTTGGCGTTGCCCTGGAGGCTGAAGCCTTCCTCGCGCAGCACGTCGGCGACGGTGTCGGCGGATATCCGGTGGCCTTGGCGCGTGAGCTCGGCGGCGAGGTGGCGGGTGGACTTCGTCGTCCACCGCAGGGGCGACATCGGGTCCCCGCGCATGTCCGGCTCGACCAGGGCCAACAGTGCCGGACGCAGTCCCGGGTCCAGGTCCACTACCCGCTTGCGGCCACCACCGACCCGGCGCGCCCGCCCCAACGGGGCTTCACCGGAGTCCAGTTCAGTGACACCAAGCGACACCGTGGCCTCTCGCACTCCAGCCGCCCGGGCGACCAGCCTGATCCCGCCATGGCCCAGTACCCGGGCCTCGGCCGCCAGCAGGAGACGACGCTGACGTTCGTCCAGATGCGGGAACAGCACCGTGAACTTCGCCACCAAGGCCGCCGCTATCTCTTCCGCCGCTTCCATACCACGCCAACGACCGCCAGATCGGGAAGCTACGGGTTAATCCTCTGCGAGCCCTTAGCCTCGATCCACCGACTGGCCTGTGTCCTGTGGACAGAGAACCGAAGAGAGGTGCCTGCTGACCTGCGATGATGGGAGTTCTGACGCTTCCAGCACGCACAATCAGCAAGGCACCTCGTAGATGAAAGCTTCCCATACTCCGGCGGCGGTCTCCGCTGCGTTCGACGACCGGAATCTGATCGCGCATGCCGGGCTGGTCCCGGTGATGCGCCTGGCCGAGCGGTGCGGGCTTGCCCGTCTGGCCGCGGAGAAGGTGAAGCTGACCGGGGCGAAGAACGGTGCGGGTGCGGCGGCGGATGCCAAGGTCACCAGCATCGTGGCCGGGATGGCCGCGGGTGCGGACAGCATCGATGACCTTCACGTCCTGCGCCACGGCGCGATGCCCGTGTTGTTCGCAGGCGTCCGTGCGCCGTCCACGCTGGGCACGTTTCTGCGCGCGTTCACCCACGGTCACGCACTCCAGCTCCACGCGGTGCACCGCAGGTTCCTGGCCGCTCTGGCCGCGCATACCCCGCTGCTGCCCGGCGCGGGCGAGAAGGCGTTCATCGATGTCGACTCCACCCACAAACGGGTCTACGGCCGGGCCAAGCAGGGCGCCGAGTACGGCCGGTTCAAAGGCGTACGCACCCTGCACCCCCTGCTCGCCACGATCTGCACCCCGCACTCCCGCCCGGTGATCGCCGGGGTGCGGATGCGCCGCGGCAAAGCGGCCGATGCCCGCGGCGCCCCCAAGTTCGTCAGTGAAGCCCTGGCCGCCGCCCGGGAGGCCGGCTGCACCGGGACCCGTATCCTGCGGGCGGATTCACAGTTCTACAACGCCGGTGTCATCGCCGCCTGCCGCCGGGCCGGGGCCCGCTTCTCGGTCACCACCGGCATGAACCCCTCCATCAAACGGGCCATCCACAGCATCCCCGACCAGGCATGGCAGCAGATCACCTATCCCACCGCGGTGCCCGACCCCGACACCGGAGAGCTCATCTCCGGCGCCGAAGTCGCCGAGATACCCGCATACACCGCCTTCGCCGGCCGCAAGAAGGCGGAACAGGTCACCGCCCGGCTGATCGTGCGCCGCGTCCGTGACCTGGCCAAACCCACCGTCGTGGGTGACCAGGGCGAGCTGTTCCCCGTCTGGCGCTACCACCCGTTCTTCACTGACAACCCCGCCGGAACGCTCCAGGCCGAGCGGGAACACCGTCACCACGCCGTCGTCGAGCAGGTCATCGCCGACAGCAAAGCCGCAGCTCTGGCCCACCTGCCGTCCGGACAGTTCAACGCCAACGCGGCCTGGCTGACCCTGTGGGCCATGACCTACAACCTGCTGCGGGCCACCGGTGCGCTGACCTCCGCCTTCCACGCCAGGGCCACCACCGCCACCCTCCGCACCCACTTGATCCACGTTCCGGCCCGGACCGCCCGCTCCGCCCGGCGCGTCACCCTGCACCTGCCGCACAACTGGCCCTGGCAGCACGCCTGGACACACCTCTTCGACACCGTCCACGGACCAGCCGGCTGACACGAACCGCCCCTGCCCACCCCCCGCCCGCCAGGGCCCAACCGGAACCGAACACGTGGAAACGCTGGGCAGACCAGCAGCTACAACTTGCCCACCTACAAGCACCGACCCGGAACCGGCACAGAAACCCGCCAGAAGATCACTTCCGAACCACGCCGGTGGATCGAGGCTTAGTACTGCAACCGCATGTGGCGTGACGGTCGGTGAGGTTGCTCGTTGTTGTGACTGTGTGATGAATCGCTGACGGTTGAGCAGATCGAGTCGTGGTCCGAGGGTGTAGCGGGGTTGCATGCCCGGTTCGGGCATCGTTTTGGCAGGTCGGAGCCACGTGATCGGGCTCTGGACTACATGACGGGCCTGCTTGCGCCGCTAGAGAAGAAGAACGGGTGGACGCTGGCCGAGCAGGTCGGCCAGCTCCGCCCGGACGGTGTGCAACGCCTGCTCAACCACTCCGAATGGGACGAGAACGCGGTCCGCGACGATGTCCGGGACTTCGTCGTGGAGACCATCGGCGCCAAGGATGGCGTGCTCATCGGGGACGACACCGGGTTCCTGAAGAAGGGCACCAGGTCAGCAGGGGTCCAGCGGCAGTATTCCGGCACCGCTGGCCGCACCGAGAACTGCCAGATCGGCACCTTCCTCGCCTACGCATCCGCCAAAGGGCGGGCGCTGATCGACCGGGAACTCTACGTCCCGAAGTCCTGGACGGACGACCGCGACCGCTGCCGGGCAGCCGGGATCGACGACACCGTGCCGTTCGCCACGAAGATCGAGCACCTCAAGTGGATGCTGCAACGCGCCATCGACGCGGCTGTTCCCTTCGCCTGGGTGACCGCGGACGAGGCATACGGGCAGGTCAAGCACTTCCGCGCCTGGCTGGAAGAACGCCAGGCCGCGTATGTGCTGGCCACCAAGGTCAACGACACCGTGATCACCGCCGACGGCCGGGACGCCCGCGTCGACGAGCTGATCGCGGCCCTGCCGAAGCAGGCATGGAAGCGGATCTCCGCCGGAGCAGGCGCCCACGGCCAGCGGATCTACCACTGGGCCCGCGTCGCGATCCGGCCCACCTGGGAGGGCGGATCCGGGCACTGGGTGCTCGCCCGCCGCAACCTGTCCGACCCCACCGACATCGCCTACTACGTCTGCTACGGCCCCGTCACTTCCCGGCTGAAAGACCTGGTCAGGACCGCCGGAGCCAGGTGGGCGGTGGAGGAATGCTTCCAGACCGCGAAGGGTGAATGCGGGCTCGACCACTACCAGGTGCGGCTCTACCGGGCCTGGTACCGGCACATCACCCTCGCCATGGCCGTCCTGGCCTACCTCACGGCCATCCGTGCCGCAGAAGCCGCAAAAGGGGCAGCGGAGATGACGAGCAAGACCTCATACCCCTCAGCGTCCCGGAGATCCGCCGGATGATCGGGCACGTCGTCGTCACGCCCCGCTGCCACAGCAACGAGCACCGTCTGCACTGGTCACACTTCCGGCGCCGCAGCCAGGCCCGAGCCCGCCGCTGCCATTACCAACGCCGAGGCCACGACCCACACATGCGGTTGCAGTACTAGTACTGCAACGGTCTTTGGTCTGACAGGTGACTCTGCTGCCCAATTCGCTGCGGGGGTGCGGGCGGGTCGGCGATGATCGTTCCTGAGGTCGTTTTTCCGTCGTGCGGCCGTGGAGGCGGTACGGATGTCGATGCGGCCGGTGGGTCTGCCGGAGATCCCGGAGCAGACCGTGGTGGTGGCGCGGGCGGCGTTCCCCAAGGGGAGTCTGGCGATACGGGTGCGGGACCACCTCGCGGAGGTCTTCGCCGATGAGCCGTTCTCCGAGGCGTTCGGGCTGCGCGGGGCACCGGGCCTGTCGCCTGGGGTGTTGTCGCTGGTGACGGTGTTGCAGTTCGCCGAGGACCTCACCGATCGGCAGGCCGCGGCGATGGCGGTGCGGGCCATCGACTGGAAGTACGCACTCGGAGCGGATCTCACCGACACCGGCTTCGATGCCAGTGTGCTCAGCAAGTTCAGGGCCCGGCTCGCGGACAACGGCATGGAGCGGGTCGCCTTCGACCGACTCCTGGAGCACTGCAAGGACGCCGGGCTGGTGGCGGCCGGAGGCAAGCAGCGCACCGACTCCACCCACGTGATCAGCGCGGTGCGGGACTTGAACCGCCTGGAGCTGGCCGGCGAGAGCGTGCGCGCTGCCCTGGAGGCCCTCGCGGTCGCGGCCCTCTCTGGCTGGCCGGTCAGATCGACGTGACGGAGTTCGCCGACCGGTACGGGCCGCGCGTCGATGGCTGGCGCATGCCGCCCTCGCAGACGAAACGCGACCGACTCGCCCAGGTCTTCGGCCAGGACGCGCTGGCCTTGTGCCGGGCAGCCTGGGCCGAGGACGCCCCGGCATGGATCCGTCAGATCGAGGCCGTGCACGCAGATCAGCCGCGGTGCGCTCCCTCAGTGACGCCTCATCACCCCTACCGAAGCGGCGAGGTTAGCTGGGAGAGCAGTTCAAGGGATTCCGTATCCGTGTTCCGAGAGGTCGAACCAGTTGCCCTCCGGGTCGATAGCCCGGTACTCGGCGTACGGCCGTTTCGACGCGCGGAGTGCGGGCTCTTCAAGGCCGGCCTCGGTCAGGGCCGTTCGGGTCCCGTCCACATCGTCCAAGTGGAAGCCGAAGTGGTTCAGGCCCAGTGGCGCCTCGCCTGCCATCTGGTGTTTCAGCACGGCGAGCGTCAGATACCCGTCGCTCAGAAAGTGGTTGCCATCCGGATCACTCATGATGACTTCCATGCCAAATTTCTCGCGATAGAAACCCGTCAGGGCCTCTGGATTGCTGGCGTAGAGCGCCAGATGGCGGATTCTCGGTCTCGTCACGGTTTACTCCTTGTTGATGTCAGGGTGGTCGTCATATCGATGAGAGGCGGCGTTACCTAACCGGCAAGCGGTCGCATCGGGACCATGTTCATGAATGAGATGATCTCCCACGATCCACCTCGGCGTTCGAGGACGGACTGGGCGTGCATGGAATTGCCCGGGTTGCCTCCGACGCCTTCAGCGGGAGTGCCGTCCGTGCGCGCCAGCTGCGTGTCCACGTGAACTATGGCTATATCCGGTCTTGGATACGTCACACGTTCCACGGTGGCCGTGAGGCGTGTGCCGGAGTAGATGGACTGGAACAGCCGAGTGTGCGCGGCTGCGATCTCACGACTGCCGTCGATGTGGTCGCAGCGCACGGATGTGAAGTCGGCATCTGCCGCAAAAGCACGGGTGAAATCTTTGCCGTCACCCTTGGACCATGCGATCATCATGTCCGCGAATATGTCGCGGATCGCCTTGTCGTCATCCGCCTCGGACGCTCGCTTGTCGTCAAGCGTGAACTGAATCGCCAGCGGCTCACAGGTTGCGTCACCGGTAGACCTCCACGCCCCGAGGCTGTAACGCACGACTTGGTTCACGCACTCCAGGTAGCAGATCAGGTTGACCGGCCATGTGGTGTTGCGGAACATGTAGACGTCCATCGGCGTGGGTGCCGCACTGATCGTGAGCCCTCGCTCGCCGTCTGGCCCAATCCGGTGCCAGTCCGGGTGCATGTGTATGGACCCGATGATCTCCAGGCCATCCGCATCAGCTTTTCGATAGATGCGCAGGAGGTCGCTGGAGTTGCACCAGAACCCACGGTGCTCGTTGTCGTAGGCGACCCCGAAATTCGGCACGATTGTCGCACTGAACTCGTCCAGCGCAGCTGGGTCCGTGGACCGCACATTGCGCCCGAACTCGACTCTGTGGACAAAAGCCTCACCCTCAACGATCTCGCCGACCAGGATCGCGAAACAGGAGGGTGGCTTGCCGGGCGTACACGTCTCGTACGCACTCTGAGCGGATGCGAGGAACTCTTCGAATGTGCGATGACTCAGGATGACCGTCCCGCAACGGGTCAAATGTTCCTCATACATTGAAACCATGAATATGTCTCCCGTCGGGCTGCATCGGAGGACCCCTGCGCGTACAGGCTTGCCTGCTGACTTGTTTTCTACGCTACGCGAGCTTCATTCGCTAGTGTCTCGTAATCCTGAGCCCGTCAGTTTGAACCGTTATTGACGAGTTTCTTCACGTTGGTCTGGGCGAGGCGGACCTTCGCGAGGATCTCCTCGGCGGACCGGGTCCAGACAAACGGATTCGCGTACTCATCCCAGGAGTTGACGTAGTCGCGGATCTGCTTGACCAGGCAGGCTTGATTCAAGGTCTGAGTGATCTTGGCAGAGTGCAGGTCAGGCCACGTCGAGCAGGTCCAGTGGGCTGGGAAGGGCGCGTAGGAGACCTCGCGCAGGCCGGCGGCGATGCTGAGGTGCCCGGCCGCACGGAGGATGTTGATCGCCGAGTTCCGCAGAGTGGCCATGTTCTCGCCAATGTTGAGCCGGTGGTGGACGTTGTTGCCACTGAAGGCGTCCAGGGGTGCGCTGCCGATGTAGCTGGCGAAGTGGTGACTCCAGGTACCGAGATCGCCCGGGGCGAGGATACCGGGAGGGCGGATCACCTGCTTGCAGGGATGCAAATGGCAAGTCAGAGCTACTTCTACAGCTCCATTCCCAGGTCGATCCGCGCCCCTCCTTTCAATTCCAAGGCCTACGCCAGATCGAGTGCGGCCGCAGCACGGTCCGCAATCAGCCCTGGGGAGAATCTGGGGAGTTTCAGCCAAAGGGCCATGGCGTTACCTCGGGGCCTGATCGCAAACGACTGCGGTTCCTGCCGGATCCGCAGCGCTGCGGGGTGCGGCACCCCGTCGTGCCGGTACTGCTGATCAGGGCCTCCTCGGTCGTTGCCGACACACGTCGTTCGCTGCTTTCGACCAGTGGGCCGAGAACGTGCCGCACGCTCTGGCCCGTCTGGGCGCCCGAGCAGTCCGCGCGCTCGGCGTACCGGCCCGTCCAAACGCCTCAACGCTCCTTCAGGGCATCGCCCTGGCATGCCCGGGCGGGCCAGGCCGATCCGACTGGCGCCGATCCCGCCGGCTCGGACTGACTGTCTTTCGACGGCAAGGCGGCCACACCTGGCCCGCCGCCCACCTCTTGGCCGCGATGAGCGGCGACAGCCGGACCGTCAACCAACTGCGCCTTCCGGCGGCGTGCCGTCGCCCGTGCGGCTCGACGAACCCGACGACCACCTCGGCACCGGCCGCGGCAAGCCGCTACCCCTCCTCCGGCATGGCGTACGTCTTTCCCACCCCGGGGCGGCCCCGAGGTAGACCCATCCGCAACCGTCCGCGCACCATCGGAGTGCTCCTGCCCGGCCGTCACATCGCTCCGCCTCCTCCGTGATGCTCCTCGCTCGCCTCCGCCGCGCTCTGTCCTGCCCGGAAGCCCGGGCGCCACCGACGCGGCTGCCGTCCCGTGCAGAGGATCGGCTCCACGGCGCCGAGGACCCTACGGTGAGCTCTACTCTCAGCCGCCCTGCCGGGTACGCGGCGGACGCTGGGCCCGTGTGCTCAAAATCAAGGAGAAGAGGAGACCTACGACACCCGGCATGGTGGCAGCAGACGTACGCGGCGTCGACTACCAGGATGCCGACCAGCTGAACGCCGAGCGCGGCGGCGATGAGCAGTTGGGCCCAGCCGAACAAGCGCGGGCGGAGGATGCGCCGGCGCCGCCAGGGCAACATCCAGCCTCAGCTGAGCGTCGCGACACCGGACGCGGCAGGCCACGCACGTAACGAGCAGGCCGCACATCACGCTCGCACGCAGATTTGCAGGTCAAGCACCCTTCGCCACCGACTCCTAGGTCGCCACGCGCTCCACGTGGTGCGTCACAAGAAACAGGTCTACCCAACACAGGTAGAAGGAAATCTCAGGCCAGAGCATCGCGGGGCTGATTCCACGACGCGAGTGGTGTGCGTTAGTACTCCAGCCGGACTTCTCCATTACCGCTGGTCAAGTGCTTGAGTGTGGGGAGTGTAGCGGGCCGGTGATGGGTGCGGGACGGTCTTGGCTGACCGTCCCGCGAACGTGTGCCCACGCCGCATGTAGTGACAGTGCCGGGCGCGTGCTTGGTGGCGGCGGCGCCATTGCGACCAGTTCACCGCGTGTGCGCGTGGTGCAGGACGGCGGCGAGGTTCAACTGCCAGCAGACGACGGATTTCGGCCGGGGTGAGGTCCACGAGGTCGGGTGTGTCGGCCTCACCACCCCCTTTTCGCGTTCCTGGACGGCCATCGCCGCGAGGAAGATGTGGGCGAGCATGGCGAGCGTGATGTGCCGGTACCAGCCGACGTACCGGCGGACCTCGTAGTGGTCCAGGCCGCACTCGTTCTTCGCGCTCTGGAAGCACTCCTCGATCTTCCAGCGGCAGCCGGCAACACGGACCAGGTCGGCGACGGTGGCCTCCAGCGGGGCGCAGGCGAGGTAGTAGGCGATCTCGTCCGGCTTGGCGATGCTGCGGCGGGCCAGCATCCACCGCTGCCGGGTGGGTTCGTCGACTCTGTTGCTCAATTCCGGGGTCAGGCTGTGAGCTGGTAGCCGAGGCGAGCGAGGCGGCCGGTTCGGGGTGGGGTGTCCGTGGTGGTCCAGTGGGCGTCGAGGCGGACGATGTTGATCGCGGTGGCGGAGAACGTGTGTTGGAGGCGGACCTTCGGGAGGCCGCGGTAGCGGGCCCTGCGCAGGCCAGTGAGGTCGAGGGCCTGGTTGATGGTTCCCTCGATGCCCGAGCGCAGGGCGTACTTGTCCTTCCAGGTCCGGGACTTCTGCTCGGCGCGGGCCGTGGTCAGGGCAGCGTGGAGGTGTTCGGGGTAGAGGGTGAGCATCCGGTTGCCGCGCCGGGACCGGGTGCACAGCTTCAAGACGGGGCACTCGCGGCAGTCGGAGCGGGCGAACTCGACGACGATGGCGTCGCGTCCGTGCTGTTTCACCGGGTGCCACCCGGTGCTGGTGCGGCCTTCGGGGCAGGTGGCCTGGCGTGTCTTCCAGTCGATGCCGAAGGCGTTCTTGTCATAGCCGGCGGCCGCCTTGGCCTGGGGCGAGTGGTCCAGGAGCACGGGGGTGACCATGATGATGCCCTGCCCTGCGGCCTGGGTGATCAGGTCGGCCGAGGGGTAACCGGAGTCGAGGTAGTGCTCGGCCGGCTTCAGGCCGCGGGCGGTGAGCGCGGCCTGGACGGTGGCGGTCGCCTTCACGTCCGGGACGGTGGCCACCGTGGTCAGCACATCCGTGATCAGGTTCACCGCCCGGACCGGCTCCTGCCTCCCCACCGCCCCGGCTTCGGCTTCGGCTTCGGCTTCGGCGGGAGTGTCGCAGGTCTCGGTGAGGTGGACCTTGTAGCCCAGCCAGAACAGATCCTCGCCCTTGGCCGCCCAGCGCGCGTCGGCGTCATAGGGCGAGGCGAGGCGGAGATGACCGGGCGGAACGCCGTCCGTGTCGGCCTCCCGCTTCCTGACCACCTCCCGCCCGCGCGTATCGGTGCTGATCACGTACGTCTGGACCAGGACCTGCCGCAGCAGGGCGACCGGCTCGATCTCCCGCAGCCACCCGGGCGCCCCCGGTGCCCAGACCGCCCGGCACAGGGCCAGCGCATCCTGCCCGAAGACCAGCGCGAGCCGCTCCCGCTTCGTCTTCGAGGCCGGAAGCGTCCAGCCCTCAATCCGCTGCCCGTAGCGGTGGGCGAGTTCGGGCACGTCTACCACGCTGGCCAGCCAGGACGGCGCGGCCGCCGCGAGGGCTTCCAGCGCGGCCCGCACGCTCTCCCCGGCCAGCTCCAGCCGGTTCAGGTCCCGCACCGCGCTGATCACATGGGTCGCGTCCGTGCGCTGCTTCCCGCCCGCCGCCACCAGCCCCGCCTCCCGGCAGTGCTCCAGCAACTTCTCGAAGACCACCCGCTCCATGTCATGCTCGACCAGCCGGGCCCGGAACTTCGACAGCACGCTGAAGTCGAACCCCGGATCCTCCAGCTCCACCCCGAGCGCGTACTTCCAGTCGATCGCCCGCACCGCCATCACCGCGGCCTGCCGGTCGGTCAGGTTCTCCGCGAACTGCAAGACCGTGACCAGCGACAACACCCCCGGCGACAATCCCGGGGCCCCACGAACCCCGAACGCCTCGACGAACGGCTCGTCCGCGAACACCTCACCGAGCCGATCCCGCACCCGTATCGGCAGACTCCCCTTCGGGAAAGCGGCCCGGGCCACCCGCGCCGTCCGTTCCGGCACTGGCGGCAACCCGCTCGACCGCAGCGACATCCACATCACCCCCACGGCCGCACGACAGGGAAGCGACCGCACGATAGATCATCACGCACCCAGGGCATCGGCACGAAGGTGACTTGAGGGTGTTCACCCCGACTTGCCTTGCTGGGAGGGTTCGTGACGAAATGTGGCAGGCACGGTCACCGGCGATCATGTGAGTGTCTACGTCCCATGATCCTGCTGGAAGACCGTGCCTGCCGTTGCCGAATCATCCCTCATGCCCGCCTCGCTTGACCAACTCGCCACCGCATCGTCTCTGTCGGTTGAGGAGTGCCCGGGCCTGTTGACCTGCCTTGCGACGGTGACGGACCCCCGTGACCCACGGGGCCGGCTTCACCCCCTGGTCGGCGTGCTCGCCATCTGCGCCGCTGCGGTCCTGACCGGCGCGACCTCTCTGCTGGCGATCAGTGAGTGGGCGGCTGACGCCTCGCAGTCGGTCCTGGCCCGGCTCGGTGCCCGCTGCGACCCCTTCACCGGCCAACACCACGCCCCTGGTGAGGCCACCATCCGCCGGGTACTCGCCCAGGTCGACGGTGACGTACTCGACCGAGCCGTCGGCAGCTGGCTGTCCGCCCGATGCCCGCAACCCAGCGAGCGGTTGCTGCGGGCGATCGCGGTGGACGGCAAATCCCTGCGCGGCGCCGCCCGCGCGCACGACCGGAAGATCCACCTGCTGGCGGCCGTCGACCACGCCACTTCCGCCGTCCTGGGCCAGGTCGACGTTGAGACAAAGACGAATGAAATCACCTGCTACCAGCCACTACTGGATGCCATCGACCTGACCGGAGCGGTCGTGACCAGCGACGCGATGCATACCCAACGCGAGCACGCCGAGTACCTGGGAGGCCGGGGCGCCCACTACATCGTCATCGTCAAGGGAAACCAGAAGAAGCTCCGCAAGCAGATGAAGTCCCTTCCCTGGAAGCAGATCCCACTCCAGAACCGCACCGTCGGGACCGGCCACGGCCGCAGCGAGATCCGCCGGATCAAGGTCTGCACTGTCGCCGGCCTGCTCTTCCCCGGCGCCGCCCAGGCCATCGAACTCAAGCGGCGCCGAGTCAACCGCAAGACCGGCAAGGTCAGCACCAAGACCGTGTACGCGGTCACCAGCCTGACCGCCGAGCAGGCCAATCCGGCCCAGCTCGCGTCCTTGATCCGCGGCCACTGGTCGGTAGAGGCGCTCCATCACGTGAGGGACACGACCTTTGCCGAGGACGCCTCACAGCTGCGGACCGGCAACGCGCCCCGCGCCATGGCCACCTGGCGCAACCTCGCCATCGGAGCCCTTCGCCTGGCCGGTCTCCGCAGCATCGCCACAGCTCTCAGAGGAAACGCCCGCGACGCCACCCGGCCCCTGCGAATCCTGGCCATTCCGTGATCAAAAAACGGTCATACCTGCTTCATGCCGGAGCCCTGATCACGCACCAACCGAACCACGCAGCCGGAATTGAGCAACAGAGTCCAGGGCTGATTCAAAGTCCAGATGATCATGTTGGGTTGCTGGTCAGGCCGGGTCGAGGAGGTCCAGTGGGCGTGTGAAGGGGGCGTAGGAGGTTTCCCGCAGGCCGGCGGCGATGCTGCGGTGGCCCGCGTCCCGCAGGGTGGTGATGGCGAAGTTCCGCAGCGTGGCCATGTTCTCCGGTCCGTGCCCGGCCCGGATCTTCGAAGCGTCCTCGGTGAACGTCACGTCCCTGACATGGTGCAGGGCCTCGATTTCCCATTGCGACCTGGCCAGCCGGCCGATGGCCTGTGGCGACGCCTCACGGGCCGTCATGTCGGTGATCGCGTAGACAGTCTGCCGGGTGACCGTGCCGGTCTTGATGTGTCGGTGCGGTGCCGCAGGATCTTCGCCGCCTGGACCGCGTGTGGGAAGTCCAGGCCCAGATCGGTGACCGTAAGCGTGCGGACCGAGCGTGTTTCGCGCCGGCCGTGTCCGGCCTCGCGGTCGTAGCGGCGGGAGGTCACTTCCTTCCACGGCAGCGCACGCAGCGCGGCGGCCAGACCCGGCTGGTTTCCCTTGACGATCAGCAGGCAGTGCGCCTTCTTCGCCTCCACCAGCCACTTCGCGTGTTCGCGGTGCGTGTGCAGGGCGTCGGCGGTGACGACCACGCCGGTCAGGCCGAACGGTGCCAGCAGGCGTGTAAAGCCGGTGACCTCGGTGGTCTTGTCCGGTACCCGCAGCTGGCTGACGGTGCGTCCACCGGACACGACGGCCGAGGGCAGGTGGGCGGCCGGAGCGGTATCCATGCGCGAGCCGCGCACGGTCTTGCCGTCCACCGCAACTGATGCGGCCCCCGCAGGGTCGCATCCGAGCAGGTCGGCCAGGGCGCCGGGGCATACCAGGGTCAGCACGCGGCGGAGAGTGGAGGCGGAGGGGGCGCGACGCACTGCGAACGGCCCGCCCGGACGGATGCCGAGGCGTTCGAGGGTGTCCTGGGGAGCGTGGCGGGCCCACTGGCCCACGGCCAGGTAGGAGCGGGCGCCGGCCAGGACCGCGCTGGCCGCGGTTGGCAGGACGGAGACCAGGGTGTGGCGCCGTCCGCGTCAATCACGGGGGTCGGCCAGATGACAGAGCCGCTCAGCCGGTGCGGGGATGGCGCGGTGTTGACGGGACAGCGTCTTGGTCAGACAGACGATGGCAGACTGACGACACATCGAGGCTCCGGTTGTACAGGGCGACTTGGGAAGGTCACCCTTCAACCGGAGCCTCTTTGCCTGCGTAGCGGCCGCCTCCCGCATCGTCATACGTCCGTGACCAGCCGCTTCTCGTCAAGACCACGACTTTGAATCAGCCCTGCATTCAAATCAGGTTCAGCAGGCGTAGATCGGCGACGTACTTGCGGATGAGAGAAATCGAGAGGTTGGGAATCTCCCTGTCGGTACCGATCCCGGCCGCCCTCACCGCAGCACGGAACCGGTCGGCGGGAAGACCGCACCCGCGGACGGCCTCACCGGGCTCGGCGAACACGTGCAGCAGCGGCAGCAACGAACGACGTCCTTGCTTCTGCGGCAGCGCGAGGATCGTGGTTTCCAGGCGCGTCAACCACTTCTCATAGTCGTCGATCCGTTCGATAGGGCAATCCGCCTCGATCAGCCAGTCGACGAAGACATCCAGCGAGATGCCGTCGTCGTGAGGGTTGAGGGCGTTGAACGTCTGGTACCCCTTCGCAGTCTGCTCGCCCAGCGTGGCAACGGCTTCCGCGACGAAGTCCACCGGGAGCCCGTCATAGTGGGCACCGCCGGATCGGTAGAACGAACGCGGGGCGGTGCCAGTAGCGAGGACGCTGATCAGCAGTCGGGTGAACATGTCGGGCACGTTCAGCTGCCCGGCGTACCGAGTGTGAGCGAGGATCATGCTGGGCCTGAAGGTGACCACGGGCAGTCCACACTTCTCGTGAGCTTCGCGCAGGAGAACCTCGCCGGCCCACTTACTCGTCGTGTAGCCGTTGGCGTAACTCTGGTCGAGCTGCCGGACCGGGCTGGACACGCGGATGTCTGCGTCCTCGTCGGCGGTCGAGGACTGCGAGGAGACTACGGCGAAGGTCGAGAGGTACGTGAACGGCTTGAGGCGCCGCGTGATCGCCAGCCGGATCAACTCGGCAGTGCCAACAACGTTGGATCCGAACAGCTGGTCGTACGGCAGGACGTGGTTGACCAGGGCCGCCGGGTGGACGATCATGTCGACGGTGTCGGCCAGGCGCTGCCAGGTCGGGCCGTCAAGCCCAAGGGCAGGCTCCGCGATGTCCCCGGCGAGAACCTCCAGACGGTCTGCGGCCAGGCGCCGGAAGCGCCGGATCAGCTCCGGATCACCGCTGTCGAACACGTCCTCGAGTCGCTTTCGCGCCTGGTCCGCAGATCCGCCCCGGACCAGACAGAGCACCTTGCCCCCGGTCACCTCCATCCGGGCCAGCCACTCCAGACACAAGAACCGGCCGAGATATCCGGTCGCGCCGGTCATGAGAACGGTGTGTGCGGGACCGCTCGGGCGCGGCAGCGTCGCGGCATCGGTGAGCGTCTTCGCGTCGATCAGCTTCTCCAGCGTGAGGTCACTGGCGCGGGCCTGCGAACGACCAGCACCGTGGACGGTCGTGAACGTGCGCGGCTTCGCCCCGGACTCCAGTGCGCTCTCTATGTGGTTCGCCAGCCGCTGGAAGTCGTTGGCGGGATTGATGACGACGCCAACCGGCACCTCGATGCCGAAGGTCTCCCCGAGCAGCCGGGAAAAGACCAGTGCGGACAGCGAATCGCCTCCCAGCTCAGTGAAACGCCCCTCGGGGGAGGCCGGATGACCTAGCAGTGCCTGCGCCGTCCGCACGACAGTATCGAAGACCGGCCCCCGACGACCGGCAAGCCGCAGCTCGTGCAGCTCGCGCGCTTCCTGTTCGGCCAACTCGTGGTACATCCGCTCCAGCCGCGCGCCGTAGTGGGCCAAGAGCCTGGGGCGAAGCGGCTTGCGGAGTTCGGAAAGCAGGCGGTTCTCCGTGCTGAAAGGTGTGGTCTCGACCAGGAAGTCGCGTGGACTCTCATAGGAGTTCAAGTCAGCGTCCCGCGCAATCTGCCGCAGCGACCGACTGATCGACGACTTGAGGTCCTCGCCGGTGGTGGCCGCGCGCTCGACCGCCTCCGGGGTCGCGACGACCACCGCGAGCGGGTACGACCGTTCGCTGCTGCAATGGATGAAGATCTGCTGGATCAACGGGCTTCCGGCGAAGAGCATCTCCAGCCGCGAGACGGCAACGAACTTGCCGTGCGCCAGCTTCAGGACGTTGTTGCGGCGATCGACGTAGAGCAGTTCGTTCGGTCTGGTCTCGGCCATGATGTCGCCGGTCCGGTAGTAACCGTCCTCATCGAAGAGCTTCGCCGTGAGCTCCGGCCGCTTGTAATACCCCGGAATCAGGGTTTCGGACCTGACTAGCAGCTCTCCCCGTGGATATGGGGTGTCCGTGCGGAAGTAGCCGAGCTCGGGGACGTCGACGAGCTTGTAGTCGAGCACCGGTGGCCGCGAAATCCGCCGGTCGTACATTATCCGGCCGGTCTCCGTCGAACCGTAGCCGTCGCGCAGCGGAACCCCCAGGCATGACTGGACGAACTCCGCCGTCTCTGCGGACAGCGGTGCGGACGCACTCGCCGCCCGTACGATGCGGCCACCGAGGACCCTGTCCCGCAGCTCGGCCTTCGCCTCCGCCTCGGCCACGGCCCGGTCCTGACGGACTCGGCGGTGGAGTTCGCTCTGGTACAGCTGCAGAAGGACGTCGCAGACGCGCGGAACCAGCAGCAACTCTGTCGGGCGGACCAGCGCAACGTCCTCGAGGAGCGTCGAAAGGTCGCTCTTCGCCGTGAAGTAGCCGGTGCCGCCGCAGATCAGGGTTTCCATCAGCAGCGCGCGGCCCACCGCGTGAGTCATCGGCAGATAGTTGATCCCGATGATGGGTAGGCCTCGCGCATACGGCCAGAATTCCGTCCACAGTGTCCTGATCAGCTTGTGGGTGAACATGGCCCCCTTGGGGGTGCCGGTGCTGCCGGAGGTGTAGAGCAGGGTCGCCAGCCGGTCGTCGTCCGGCGTGGCCTCGAAGTCGGGAGCGGGCGGCAGGAGCGATCCGCGCTCGATCACGTCGGTCAGCAAGTCGAGGACGATCGGGCTGCCCGACTCCGTCAGGCGACGGCGTGCCGCCTCGAGTTTCTCCCGCTGGTCGTCGATCTCTCCGCAGTAGTCGAAGACGAGGAGCCGACGCAGCGAGGTGCTCTCCGCCGCCGCGTCGAGGGCGGTGTCCAGCAGTTCGATGCTGGACGCGAGGATGCGCGGTTCGGTCTCCGCGATGATCGGTTTCAGCTGGGCGGCCGGCGCGCTGGACTGCAACGCGACAGAGATCGCTCCGGCCCGGACACAAGCCAGGTCGATCGTCGTGAAGTCGCAGCTGGTGAAGCCCAGGATGCAGACGAACTCCCCCACACGCAAAGAGTTATGGTGCCACTCGCGGGTGACCGCGCCGACTCGATCCCACAGCTCGCCGTAGCTGGTCGTCTCGAACCTCGGGAGCAGACGCAGCGAGCAGCGCCCGGTTGCCGGGTCGACGACCACTTCCGTGGCGCGTTCCCCCAGCGCCGGCCTGTCCGCGTAGCCCGCCATGGCCGTGGCCAGGATCTTCGTGAACGCCATCCCGGGCTGCCGCTGTGCCACGGTGACCGGCTCGAGCGGTTCGGCATTCCGGAACTGGACGTCATCGGCGTACAGCTCTGCGACACGGCGCTCCAGCGGGCCGTCAAGGCCGTCGATCTTCATATCCTGTGCTCCGGGTAGGTGATCGGCGTGGCGGAAACCTCGTCCAGCCACCACCGGACTTCTTCGGGCAGTTCCACGGACCCCGAGGCGTGGGACTCGGACAGCTTCCCGGCTGTCTGCGCGCCGGCGAGCGCGGCCACCACCCGTGGCCGGCCGCGGGTCCAGCTCAGCGCGACCACCGCCAGCTCCCGCGCAGACACGAGAACCTCGTGCACGAGGAGGTACCCAAGCCGACCCGGGACACCTCCCCCGCCGGAGTGTTTGCGCTTCTTCACCCTTCTCCGCCCTTGGCGCGCAACGCGCAGCTCAGTCGGGCGGTGCAGATACGGGCACCCCGTTCGTCGGTGATCACGATCTCGAAGGTTGACAACGTGCGACCCAGGTGTAGAGGTGTCACTACGGCGGTGACCAAACCCTCGAACACGCCGCGGTGGTGCGAGCAGGACAGCTCGAGGCCCAGGGCGACGCGGTCTTGGTCCGCCGCGTGTCTGGCTGCGGCGACCGAGCCGAGCGTCTCGGCGAGTACCGCGCTGGCGCCGCCGTGCAGCCGTCCCGACGCCTGCTGGTTGCCGACGACCGGCATGGTTCCCACCAGGCGGTCCCGGTTCGGCTCGGTGATCCGGATGCCCATCCGGACCGCCAGCTGGTCGAGCTTCGGATGGGGCTGCGGGTCGGCCTCGTGTTGGGGTTGGTTCATGTCACCGGACCTTCTCACTGCAGGACGACCGGAAGCGCGTCCAGTCGGCGCATGAACTTTCCCGGCCGCCAGCGCGCCTGCTCGGGCGGATCGATCAGCCGCGTGCCGGGGAACCGCTGGAAAAGCGTCCGCAACGCCGTTGCTGCTTCGATCTTGCCGAGTTCGGAACCCAGGCAGCGGTGGACACCGTGTCCGAAGCCCAGGTGTCCGGTCGTGTTTCGTTCGATGTCGAAGACGTCCGGCTCGCCGAACCGCGCCGGGTCGCGGTTGGCCGCGGCCAGGGAGATGAGCAGCAGTTCGCCAGCCGGAATCGTCACGCCGTCGAGCTCCACCGCGGCCGTGGTGTAGCGCGGTGGGACGAACCGGAACGGCGACTCGTACCGCACGATTTCGTCAACGCAGTCGGTGAAGAGCTCGGGATCGGTAAGCACCTTCGCCAGCTCGCCGGGATTCGTCAGCAGGGCGAACGCGCCATTTCCAATCGCGCTGGACGGTTCCATCCCGCCGACCATCAGCAGGATGTAGGTCGAGATCAGCTCGTCCTCGGTCATCTTCGCGTCTTCGTGAAGATGCAGCAGCCGGGTACTCAGGTCGTCACCCGGCCGTTCGCGCTTGGCCGTCGCGAGGTTCGTAGCGAAGACGTGTAATTCCCCAACCGCCTTCTCGATCTCGCTGATGATCGGCGAAGTGATCATCTCGCTTTCGCTTGCGGCCAGCATGTTCTGCTCGTTGGGCGGGATACCGAGCAGCTCGCAGATGATCGTGCCCGCGATGGGACGGGCGAACGCCGCGGCGAGGTCGACCGGCTCACCGACCGGCAGTGTGTCCGCGAGCTCATTGGCCAGTCTCTCGACCCTGGGCTGCAGCTGGGCCAGTCTGACCGGGGTGAACACGTTGCCGACCAGGCTGCGCAGCCTGTGATGGTTCTCACCGTCGCGGTCGAAGAAGCTGCGGCGGGACCCATGCGGGAGATGCGCTCTCGGTACTTGGCGGACGATGCAGTGCGAGTTGATCGCGTGCCGGTTCTCGACGAGGTCCCGCAGGACCGTGGGATCGGCCAGGACCTTGCGGACGTCGTGGTACCGAGTGATTGCCCACATCCGGTACCCGTTGTTCTCGATCGCGAACGCCGGCGTGGCCTCCCGTATCTCGGCCAGCATGCCGTACGGGTCGGCCATCAGGTCCGTCATCCTGATGCGGCCCAGGATCTCGGGGACTCCGTCCTGCTGCTTAGGTTCCATCTCTACCTCTCATGTGTTCAAGGACTGGCGGGTCACCAGCGGACCGGCATCGTGCAGGGTCCACGCATCACCTGGTTCTTCCAGGTGATCTCCCCGGCCAGCCGGAGGCCGGGAAGCAAGCGCAGGACGGCGGCGAGGGATTCCTGCAGTTCGACGCGAGCGAGCGACATCCCCACGCAGTGGTGCGGGCCGTGTCCGAAGGCCAGATGGCGGTTGCGTCCCCGGTCGAGGGAGAACTCGCCCGGGGCTTCGAACAACGTGCTGTCCCTGTTGCTCGCGCCCAACGACACGATCACGGGCTCGCCCTCGGCGACGACGGTCTCGCCGACCACTGTGTCCGCCAGCGCGTACCGCGGCATCGTTCCGGCACCGGCCATCAGCGGTACGAACCTGAGCAGTTCCTCCACCGCAGCCGGAATCCTCTCCGGCCGGGTGGCCAGCTCATCCCACAGGTTCGGTCGTCCCAGGAGGAAGTGAACGAAGTTGGGGATCTGGGTGGAGGTGGCTTCGTAGCCGGCGAACAGGAGCGTGATCGCCACCTGCACCAGTTCATCTTCGGACAGCCGTTCGTCCCGGTCCCGCGCCGTGAGGAGGTCGGTCAGGAGGTCGTCGGCCGGATCGGCACGCCGGGCGGCCGTCAGGCCCGCAACGTAGGCATGCAGCTCCCGGGAGCGCGCGGCCATCTCCGGTGCGGGCAGCACGCTGGTCGACAAGTGCGCGTCACTCCAGGCACGGAACCGCCCGCGATCCTCCTCCGGAATTCCGAGCAGGTCGGAGATGACGCCCAGGGTGAGCGGCAGAGCGAACTGCTCGACCAAGTCCGCTGGCCCGCCGTCGGCCTTCATGTCGTCGATGAGCTTCTCGGCGAGTGCGCGAACCCGCGGCCGCAGCCCCTCGATTCGGCGCATGCTGAACGCCTTGGAGATCAAGGAGCGTAGCCGGGTGTGGTCCGGCGGATCGATCGCGAGCAGACCCGCGTCGTTGGGCGAGTCCGACTGGCGTGGGATGTCCCGCCCGTTCGCGGCGGCCCGGCTGAAGCGTGGATCGCCAAGGACGAACCGCGCCTGCTCGTAGTCAATGACCAGCCAGGCGGGCTTGCCGAACGGAAGCCGCACCCTGGGCAGCATCCGCGAGCCGCGCAGCTGGTCGTACTTCTCCGACACGGCAAGGGATCGGCAGTCGTTGAAAGGGTAGTTCAGCGGGGAGTCGGCCATGAGCACTCCGTAAGTTGTTAGGTGGCCCGAGAGGGTCGGATTTGTCTATATGGGTCCTTGGCCTTCAGTGGCTTCCTGGAGTGGTCGTCCGGCTCTTCGGGGCACCCTTGCTGCTGATTGAGATGTGCGCTCGGCCGCTGACTACGGAGATGACAGCGGGGTCGCGTGTCCTGCACCCCGGACTACCGACCGGGGTCCGTGGGCTCCATCGGGGTGATCCTGCCAGGCACCGAAGTCCCGTTCGCCGATCCGGAGAGCGGCGACGAGCTGTCACCCGGCCAGGGTTCGGCAGCCGGTCAACAGCACCTGCGCGCCCTCGTGGGCGGATTGCTCGAAGGCCTTCTCCAGGGTGGGGAGTTCCGCGCACAGCCTGCCATTCGGCCCGAGGAACACCCGCCTCGGTCATGTCGAAGTCCTGCACGACGGGAACCCGTTCGCCGGGCACAGCTGGTCGTGGCCGCCCCGACCAGCGGGCCGCCGCCGCCCGACACGATCAGGCGCAGACAGAGGAGTTCCGGAAGAGACGGCCGGCCGACGGGTTCGGCAAGCCGGAAGCAGGCTGCGGTGATGACGGGGGTGCCGCCGACCCGCAGCAGCGGGTCATGGCCATCTACATGCCCCAGATGTGCCGCAGCGGGCCGACCCGCGCTCCCGCTTCCCCGCCGCCGATGCGGTGGACAGTCGCGATCTGGGCCAGTACAGCCGTTGGGTTGTGATGAGCCACGACGACCTTCTTCGGCAGTGCCTGAGTGCCGCTGGAAGGACATCAACACCGTGCGACGGTCGCCACCCGGAGCGAACCCGGTCGCTTCCCGCGACGCGATCGCCTGGGACCACGGCACTGAATCCTCCCAATGCGGTCCTATGCGGACCATGCCTTTGGCCATCCGGAGTGGGGCGGGCCCAAGCGCGCCTTCGGCGACGAGGGCCGCCGAGTGGAACCCGGTCAGCTCCGCCTCCCAACCCGCTTCGTTATCAAAGGGGTCGAGGTACAGCACGCCCCCTCCCGCCGCGAGCAGGCCGTGATGGGCGATGACGAAATCGACGCTGGTTTCGGTCATGCCAGCGGCCTCCTGACCCAAGCCGCTGCCACGTAAATGCGCGGCCAGCCGCTGCACCGCCGAAGTCAGTGCCTGGTGGATCCACTCGCGTGGCCAGCTGCCGCGGGACCGGTCTCCGACAGGGAGCCGGTCCACCATCGATGCCGCTCCGCCACGTACGTACTCGGCCAATCCCACGTCGCCGGGATCGTCGAGGGAAGGCTCGGAACCTCTATCCGGTTCGGCTCGTACGCAGCTCAGCTGGGAAGTCATGCCAGGTCAGGACTTCTTGCGGGCAATGGTGAGTCCGTCGGCGATGGTCAGCAGCACCGACTCGACCCGGTCGTCAGCCAAGACGTGCGCGTTGAACTCTCGGATGGCCTTGGCGTTGCCCACGGCACCTGGGGAGACGGCCTCGCCGGAGTAGAGAACGTTGTCGGCCAGCAGCAGGCCGCCCGGCCGGATCCGTGGCACCAGCAGCTCCCAGTAGTCGACATAGCTGACCTTGTCCGCGTCGATGAAGACCAAGTCGATGATCGGCTCGGCGGACAGTGCGCGCAGGGTGTCAGCGGCCGGCCCCAGCTCCAGGGTGATCCTGTCGGCCACCCCCGCCTCCGCCCACGCCTCCCGCGCGATCGCCGTCCACTCGTCGGACAGGTCGCAGGTCACCACCTGTCCTCCGGGTTCGAGTCCGGCCGCCAGCGCGAGCGTCGAATAGCCGGTGAAGGTGCCGACTTCGACGATCGTCCGGGCCCCGATCGACCGGGCCAGCAGGGTGAGGAACTTGCCCTGTTCCGGAGGAATCTGCATCTCGAACGACTGGCCCAGCGCACGCGTCTGCTCGATCAGCCGGCGCTGGACCGCCGACAACGGCTCGACCTGCTGCTGGACGTAGTCGATGAGTTCGGGGGTGACCGGCACGGCTTTCATCGTGTCCGCCGGGAGTACTGCCTGCTCTGACTCGGTCATACCGCACAGCCCTTCGTGATGAGTTCACTGGTGGTGCTGGAGAGGCGCTCGAACCGACCGCGCAGTTCGAGCTGGAAGCGGTCGAGGTCGTCCCGCCCGTACCGGGTGGTGACCGGGTGCGCGGTCAGATCGGCGAGGATCAGGTCGATACGATCGAGTAGCTGGTCGACGAACTCGCACGCACAGGTGGTGACCCGCCGCGTGCTGAAGAACGCGTCGAAGAGGTCGCGCTCGGCGTCGGTGGTGAGACCGCTGCCCCGGCCGGAGTCGCGCAGCAGCGAGCTTCCGCCGGGCACCAGGCGTTTGGCGACCAACACGTGAACCAGTCTGTTGAACTTGACGGCCCCATTGAGTCGCGAGCGGGGTTCGCCTTGCAGGGGATGACCGAGCAGTAACCGCACCAGCTCGTAGTCCCGGGACCAGGTTCCGCTGAACGCCGGGTGGCACGACATCATGCGTGGCCGGATGGCGTCGGCGTACACCTGTGGTGTGCAGGACCCCGAGTAGAGCAATAGCGCGGAGTACGCATCGAACAGTTCGGCGGTGAGGTCGGCGTCCCCGGCCGCCTCGGACAGAGACCGGCAGATCAACCGCCACACCCCGAAGGACACATGGTGGCCGAGCAGCCAGCGGTACCATGCGTGCGCTTCGTCGTCCGTCTTCGTGCCCAGCTCGAACCGGGGAGCGGGAATTCCCGCGCGGCCTTCCTGGCCTCGGCACGAGAAGCCGTCGCAGGGGGCTAACGGCGTCTCGGCCATGGGCAGTCGCAAGACTGCCAGATCTCTCACCCGGCCGCCATCAGACGGCGCCGGACTCTGCACGATCGCGTCGGTCATGTCAGCGCTCCCCGACGGCCCGGTCCAGCACGTCTGCGGCGGCGCGGACGTCGGCATCCAACGGGCGGTCGTGCAAAATCGGCTCGACCACGTCTGCCAGGGCCGCGACCAGTTCAGCGCACCGCGGGGCCGACGCCCCCCCAGGCTTGAGGTGTGCCGCCTGCCGAAGCCCGACAGCCAGGCTGCCGTGCAGCAACCGTAGCGACTTCGCCTGGTCCAGCGCGGTCAGGGCAGCCTGCGTGCCGAACGGCACGATGTCCTGATTGTGCAGGTTCGTCGGGATGCTCTGCATGCTCGCCGGAACGCACAGGCGGCGCATGGCGACGACTGTCGCGGTCGCGGCGAGCTGGACGCCTTGGACCGCGTGATGTTCACCGGCCAGCGGGGAGAGCATGGGTGGCAGGCCGGCGTTGCGGTTCGGATCCACCAGCAGGTCCAACTGGCGTTCGGCGAGGTTGCCGAGCTGCGTGGCGACGATCGAGAGCAGGTCTGCGGCAAACGCGGTGGGCTGGCCGAAAAAGTTGCCACCGTGGGCGACCAGATCCTCGTCGGCGAAGAACAACGGGTTGTCGCTGACGCCTTCGATCTCGCGCCGCACGACCTGGTCGGCCCAGTCCATCGCCGAACGAGCCGCCCCTAGCAACTGCGGTGTGCACCGCACACTGTACGGCTCCTGGAGCGAGCGGGTATCCGACGGCACACTGCCCTCGAGCCAGCCCGACAACTGCTGCCCGACCTGCGTGGTTTCCGGATGCCCGAAGGCCGACAGAAGCCGCGGGGACAGGAATGCCGGCGCCGCGCCGAGCAGGTCGGTGAGCAGCGCGCTCAGGGCGATGGCGACCTCATGCGAACGCCTCAGCGACGCCATGGCCAGCCCGCCAGCCGCGCTGGTAACCGAGGTCCCGTTGACCAGCGACAGTGCGTCCCGGCCGGTGAAGGTGAGAGACGTCAGGCCGACTTCAGCCAGCGCCCGCGCCGCAGGCATCCGCACGCCGTTGGCATAGGCATGACCGACTCCGCGCAAGCTCTGCGCGACGTAGGCCAGCGGCACCAAGTCACCGCTGGCACCAACCGACCCCACCATCGGAACCGCCGGGGTGAAGGTGGTTCCTAGAGCCGCGCACAACGCTTCGATGGCTGCGGGCGAGATGCCGGAGAGGCCGCGCGAGAGCGACCGGACGCGGACCAGCATGGCTGCCCGCACGACCGGCAGGGGCATGTCAGGGCCCTGACCTGCGGTGAGGTGCTGCAAGGCGTTGTCACACTGGTCTTCCTGCGCCGTCCGGCCGTGGAAGTCCACCAGCGGACCGAACCCGGTCGTCGCCCCATACACCGGCCGCCCGCCTTCGGCCAGAATCTTCTGGACGAAGGCGTGACCACGCTCCACCTGCGCAGTCGTTTTGTCGGCGGCCCGCACCTCGATGGGGCGCGCAGCGCGCTCGAGCATCCCCAGGGTGAGCATTGCGTCAGGATTTTGAACATTGAGCACAATAGGCATATTCGCCCTCATTCCTTGCTGTTAGTAGGCATTCTCGAAGTCGAACGCTGCTCAACTGTCCGGGCGGCTTCTGAAGGAACTTGGTCGGGCGGTGAATTGGGCATGGCGTGTGAGGTGGGGTCGGTCTCGGGGACGGGACGGCCGTGGTGTGTACGGGTGGCTTCCCGGCCCTCTGTGTTGCGGCGTCCGGGACGGAGGGGCCTACGTTTGGGCAGGAACCGTTCCGTGTTCGTGGGAATGGCGCCGATTTCGCGACAGGTTGAGCGGAGCTGGTACGGGGTCGAACATCGCCGTACTCGGAGGTGGTCCGGTCGAGGAGTACGACGGGCATCTGGTTCCTGTGCGTGGGGGCGTGGTGGTCTTTGCCACGCTGTCCGGCGGAGGTACCGCTGCCCGTGCGTACGGTGTGGACCGGTTCATCGGCTGGCGGCGTCGAGACGTGGTCGGCAGTACCTGCTTGTGTTGTGGCTGGGTGGCCCCGGCTCTCGTCACAGCACTAGGTCTTCGCTGTTTGAGGTGTGCAGTGCCTCACCGTGGTCCGGGCTCGATGCGGTCGGCGCCGACTCGGACCCTCGCGCCGCCTGTCACCATCGCCTGGCGGCGTGGCCCGGAGGACGGCCACGTCAAGCTCGACCGGATCGAGGCTGTGGCTGCTCGCGAGCCGGGGAATGCGTGACGGTGTTCAAAGCCGCCGGACCGGCCTTCAGCCCGCGCCCGAGCGGATCCGTCCAGAGCACGAAGAGACAGCCGGGAAAAGCCATTACCGCGATGTACGCAGGGGATCAGTGGGCTCCCGCGGCTACCCTCTGCGACAGGTGCAGATACGCCGGGGAAGGGTGCGAGCACTGTGTCCGCGCCAAGGTGCCCGAGGTGATCGACGGCCGAACAAAGAGCTGTCGAATTCTCTCTGCGAAGGCCGTTCTTCTCTAAAGGTCCAGACGTCACTCAGACTCCCTCGTCAGCGTCCACTTCACGGTCCTCTCCGGCGGTTTGAAGAACCCCTCGCCTGAGCCCTTGGCGTCCACAGCACGCACTCTCGATCGATCGACAGCACCTGCTTGAGGTCCTTTGTATAAGAAGTCAATCGGTGAGGACCAGGCCGTTCGGGGCTTGGATCATGTCTGATACGACCCGTCTTCGAACCGCGTTTCGACAGGTGAGACGAGCGCAGCGCCCGAGTGTTGTGTTTACCCAGTCCGAAAGCTCGTGGCGGGCGAGGGTTTGGTGCCCGATCGGTAGCCGATCAATAGAGAAGAAGGGGTGGATCGTTGCGGGTCTGCAGGGACTTGATTCCATGAAAGGGCCGAGTCTGGAACGCCCCCCGTGTCCTGCTGATCTGCGTAAACGAGCGGTCCGTATGGTCGCCTAGGTTCTCAGCGACTACCCGACCGAGACAGTCACGTCGCTCATCAGGTGCTACCTCCTTGATCGGGAGTTACGCCGTTGGCTGGTTCTTCCAGGGCAGGCCATCGCCTCCGCCAGCTCACCCTCCCTCCGAAAATCTTGGAAAAGCCGTTGACCGTAAAGACCCTGTCCTGGTCGCCGTGCTCCGCAGTCGCCCCACTGTCACCTTGACACTCGGGGCCGGACTGATGAGCCGCACAGGCAACGTGCCGAGCTACCACGCCGGGAGGGCCAAGCCTCTGGCTTTCGCTGGGCCTGAACTCGCCAGAATCCCCATCCTCCACAGGACACGCCCACCCCGCACACTCGAAGCCTTGCACCGCGTGACCGAGCAGGACGACAACGAGACCAACCCCGGCAGTGGTCAAATGAGGGCTCCTGAAACACTGCCAGTTCGTTGACGATCACCAGCGCGGTTTCGGCAGCACGCGACTGTGCTCGTTGCTGGGCATCTCTCGCTCGAGCTTCCCCGCTGGCACCGCACCTCGCCCGCCCGAACTGCCCGGTTGGCCGCCGGGGCCGAGCTCGCGACCCCGATACACAAGGTTCAGCAGGACTCCGACGGCACCTACAGTGCCCCGAGGGTCATGCTGACCATCGGACTTGGAGGCGTCCGCCTGCGGCGCCGGCACCGCACCACGGACCCGGCAAAGGGGCCGGACCTGTTCGGCCGCGAGTTCACCGCGACCCCTGTGCCCGTGAAGTTCGTCGGCGACATCAGATACCTGCCGGTCAGAGGCTCGAAGTCGCTCTACCTCGTGACCGTCATCGACCTCGCCTGACGACGGCTGCCGGGTGGGCCATCACCGACCACGTGCGCACCTAGATCGTCACCGGCGCCCTGACAGCAGCCGACCGGACCCGCGGGAGCCTGACCGGAGCGGTGACCCACTCCGATTCACGGATCGCAATGCACGAGCAAGCCCTTCACTGATATCTGCAGGTCCACAGGGGCCGGCAGAACATGGCGCGGTCGGGTCCAGGGCAGACAATTCCGCTGCGGACGCTCAAAGGCCGAAAGGCTGGCCAGCCGAGGGTGAAGCGCGACTCGCCACCTTCCGCTGGCTGACCCGATACAACACCCGGCGCCAGCACTCCCGCCTCGGCCAGCGATCTCCGATCGCCTACGAGAAGGCCTCCGACCAACAGCAACCACTCCGGCTCGAGACGCATAGACGTGTTCAGAATACGGCGACAAAGCAGCCGCATCGAAAGATCGAGATTGACGCCATTGCCACAGATGTGCCATCTCAGATGACCCGCTGCACGATTGAGCGTCTACTTTTCTAGCCTGCGCTCAATTGAGCATCCCCCTGGCCCGGTTGGCGCGAATTTTTCGCGTCCGAAGGATCGTCCTAGGGGTTAGTCAGGTATAGGATTTGACGATACGTGTGGCCCTCGCTGCTCGCCCTGCGGGGGAGCTCACTCTTTACGTCGTGACTTTTTTGTTGTAGATACGAACGCTCTGGCGAACTGGCGGCCGGGAAAGGTCACGCGGCGACTCGACACGCTACGGGTGATCCTCAAGTAGCCGCGCATTCTAGTCGTCGGAGCCCCGCCTCCGTCCACGCCTCTCGGTCATTTCCCCATCGAGCGAATTGGCTTCTCACGTGAACTCTTCTGTACCGACTGCGAACTGTGTCGCTGACTATGTGTGGAACACCGCCGACCGGGCCGCCAACCGGGACCGCATCGCGCTCGTGGAGGACGCCACCGGCCGTACGTACACATATGCCGCTCTGAGGAGGGCGATCGATCAGACGGCATTGTGGTTGAGCCGCCGTGGCCTGCGGCCTGGCGACGCCGTGGCGTTGGCTGCTGGCAACAGTTACGAGATGATCGCCGCCTACCACGGCATCCTGGCTGCGGGCGGCCTGGTTCTGTCGCTCGACCCGCTCGGCACGCCAGATGAATGGAGTCGGGCGCTGCGGACCGCGGGGCCCCGCAGCGCGATCCTCGCCAAGGATGTGTGGCAGAAGCTCCGGGGGCTGCACGCTGCGGCACACCTCACCGCAGTCATGACGATCGACGCGGAGTCCGCCGAAGACGATCGAGTCGACGCATCAGTGACGCGCTGGAGCGACATCCTCGTCGATGCCAGCCCCCCGATCCGGTGGCAGGCACGGTCGTGGGACCAGCCGGCTTTGGCGATCAGCTCCAGCGGAACGGAGGGCTTGCCGAAGCAGGTGCTCCTGACCCACAGCAACCTCGTGGTGAACCTGGCTCAGATCAATGTGCTGCACCGGCTTCAAGAGACGGACGTCGTGCTCGGCATGACGCCGTTCCGACACATCTACGGCATGCAGATGGCCATGAACCCCACCTTGCGAGCGGGAGGAACGCTGGTCACCGTGTCCACCCCCTTCTCCGCCGCTGATTTCATCCGGGTCGTCGAACAACACCGGGTGACCGTTGCCTACGTCGTCCCGACGACCATCGCTGAACTGTTCCGGTGTGCCGACGCCGCCGGCCCGGCGTTGGCCAGCCTGCGGCTGATCTTCTCCGGCGGAGCGCCGCTGGACCCCGTTCTCGCGGAGGACTGCGCGGCCCGGTTCGGCGTCACGATCGCGCAGGGCTACGGGATGACCGAGCTGGGATGCGCGTGCATCACGCCCGACGGCAATCCGGGGCCCTCCGGATCCGTAGGCGTGCCCCTGCCGGGATGCGAGGTGCGCGTCGTCGATGCTCACACCGGGCTCGAGGCGGCTCCGGGCTCGGAGGGCGAGGTCATCGTGCGCGGTCCGCAGGTCTCGCCCGGATACCTGGGCGATCCTCAGGCCACTGCGAAGCTGCTCGACAAGGACGGCTGGCTACGGACCGGCGATCTGGCCACCCGACATCCGAGCGGTCACCTCACCATCACCGGGCGACTCAAGCAGCTGATCAAGTACAAGGGTCACCAGATAGCTCCAGCGGAGTTGGAAGCCGTGCTGCTGACCCATCCGAACGTGCGGGACGCAGCCGTGGTCGGGGAGCCGGACGACGTAGCCGGTGAGCTGCCGAAGGCATATGTGGTGCTCCGCAGCGACGTGCCGCTGGAATCGCTGCAGTCGTACGTGGCCAGCCGGGTGGCCCCGTACAAGAAGATCCGCCTGATTGAGCAGATGGACGTCATTCCCCGGTCGGCGATGGGCAAGGTGCTGACGGCGGAACTCGCTGCGGCGGCCAGAGAGGGAGAAAAGTGAACAAGCGCGTTCTCGCACAAACGGGAATAGAGGTCTCCCCGATTGGTCTGGGCACATCGACCTGGGGTCATGGCACGAACGAGGAGGCGGCGGCCGGCCAGCTGCTGGAGTTCGTCCGCGCGGGGGGCACGCTGCTGGACACCGCCAACATCTACGGTTCCGGCCAAAGCGAGCTGATCATCGGCAAGTTGCTGGGCACCACGGTCGCACGGCGCGACATCATCCTGGCCACCAAGGCAGGGATGGTGGGCGCACGTCCGCCCTACACGGTGGACGCCTCCGCGAAGGGGCTGCTGGCCGAGTTGGACCGGTCGCTGAGCAGGATGGGCGTCGACTACGTAGACCTCTGGCAGATGCACGTATGGGACGACAAGACGCCGATCGAGGAAACCGTGTCCGCGTTGCGAAAGGCGGTGACGAGCGGACGGGCCCGCGCTGTCGGGGTATGCAACTACTCGGGCTGGCAGACCGCAAGTGCCGCGACCATCGGGCGGCTGTCGGGCGAGCCGCTGCTCGCGTCAGCCGAGGTCGAATACTCACTCGTGCAGCGCGGAATCGAGCGTGAGGTCGTCCCCGCTGCCGAGAAGTTCGGCATCGGGCTGCTGCCGTGGGCACCGCTGGGTCGTGGTGTGCTCACTGGTAAGTACCGAGACGGTGTACCTCCCGGCAAGGAGAAGAGCTCGCTGTACCGGTGGTACGTGGAACCGATGGTGCGCAGCAGGCGGGCCCAGCAAATCGTCGAAGTGACCGCTGAGTACGCCCAGAACCTCGGGGTCTCGCCTGGGGTGCTGGCGCTGAGCTGGGTGCGAGACCGTCCCTTGGTCGTGGCGCCCCTGGTCGGCGCCCGTACCGTCGAACAACTGAAGGAGTCGCTGGGCGCGTTCGGCTTCTCACTTCCTCCAGAGGTTCGTGCGCACTTGGACGAACTATCCGCTCCGCGGCTGGGGTACCCGGAGCGGATTGCGGTATAGCCACTGCCGACCGAAGGTCTCCCCGCAGACATAGCTTCACGATCGAGGCCTTGAAGGAGGTGAGGACTGTCGCCGAGGCTGCGGTGCCCCTACCCGCCCTTCTCAATCGATCTTGGGACATCTATGACGAACAGGGTCCTTGGTCGGGTGATCCTCTGGGACCGGCTTCACGATCTATAGGAGTCAGCCGTTCACCTGCGGTTGACGCCTCGCGAGCGTGAAAATCGGTACGGGGGCTGTCCGCCGACGCCGCTTGATGTTTGGGCTGTGAGCCCGCATAGGAGTCTGGTGAGGGAGCCGTCCGAGGGGCCGCACACTGTCGTCTCGAGCACGCCGTTCAGCTTCTCTGTCTCCCCTCAGGCTTCCCGGGCAGCCCCCGCCCGCACCTTGCGCAAGGGGAGGAAGACGATGGAGGAGTCCAGGGAGGACCACGACGACGGAAGTGTTGCCCGGGTCGCGGCGATCGACATCGCCAAGGCGTCCGGGATGGTGTGTCTGCGCGTCCCGCACGACACCATTGAAGGCCGGCGCGTCCAGCAGGTCTGGACGGTCGCGTCCACCACGAACGCGATCCTCGAGCTCGGCGACCGGCTGGTCTGCCAGGGTGTCCAGCGGGTGGTGATGGAGGCGACGGGCTCGTACTGGCGGCCCTTCTTCTACCTCTTGGAGGCCCGTGGCCTGGAATGTTGGCTGGTCAACGCCCGCGATGTGAAGAACGTCCCGGGCCGGCCGAAGACCGACAAGCTGGACGCGGTCTGGCTGGCCAAGCTCGCCGAACGCGGCATGGTCCGCGCTTCGTTCGTACCGCCCAAGCCGGTCCGGCAGCTACGGGACCTCACCCGCACCCGCACGGTCTTCATCCAGGAACGCACCCGGCACAAGCACCGGGTGGACAAGGCCCTGCAGGACGCGCAGATCAAGCTGTCCGACGTTGTCTCGGACCTCTTCGGCCTCTCCGGCCGGGCCATGCTCGACGCCCTGGCCGCCGGTGAACGCAACCCCCGAGCTCTGGCGGATCTCGCCAAGGGGAGCCTGGTGAAGAAGAAGCCGGCCCTGGCCGAGGCACTCACCGGGCAGTTCGAAGAACATCACGGCCGCCTGCTGGGAGTGTTGCTGGGCACCATCGACCACCTCACCGCGCAGGTCCGGGAACTCGACCGGCTGATCGCCGACCTCATGGAACAGACCAGGGCCCCGCACGACGGCACCGGAACCGGACCGCCCCGCACAGACGACACCAGCACGTCGTCAGCCCGTGACGCTGTGACCGCGCGGGAACTGGCCGAGCGTCTGGACGCGGTCCCCGGCATCGGACCGGCCACCGCCCAGATCATCCTCGCCGAGATCGGCTTGGACATGAGCCGCTTCCCCACCCCCGAGCACCTGGTCTCCTGGGCGAAGCTGTGCCCCCGCACGATCCAGTCCGGAGCGAAGAACACCACCGGCCCAGCCGGCAAAGGCAACCCCTGGCTCAAGGGCGCCCTCGGCGAGGCCGCCAACGCCGCCGCCCGCACCGACACCTTCCTCGGCGCCCGCTACCGCAGGATCGTCAAACGCCGCGGCCACGCCAAAGCCCTCGTCGCCGTCGCCCGCTCGATACTCGTCATCACCTGGCACCTGATCAACGACCCCGACGCCCGCTACCAGGAACTCGGCGCCGACTGGCACCAGCGACATCTCAACCCCGCCCGCAAGACCCGCGACCTCGTCCGCCAGCTCCAGGCCCTCGGCCACCAGGTCACCCTCGCCGCCCCCACTACTGCGGCCTGACCGCACTCCTCGTTCCCGACGTCCGTCCCGCTCCGCGGAACGGACGCTGCCGCCTGCCCGGCTGAGGTTCGATTTTCCGTTCAGCTTCAACGTCAAGTTAAGACCGCACGGGCCCTCCCACTGGTATGCGTCCCGAGAGCCGGGCGGCTACGGCCGTGTACCTCCTGCCTGCGGAAACGGTACGCACCGCCTGGCCGAGGGCCTTGCGGGACCCGACGAGGACGACGAGTTTCTTCGCCCTGGTGACCGCCGTGTAGAGCAAGTTCCGCTGGAGCATCATCCAAGCACCCGTCGTGACCGGGATCACGACGGCCGGATATTCACTCCCCTGGGACCGGTGGATGGTGACGGCGTAGGCGTGGGCCAGCTCGTCGAGCTCGGCGAACTCATAGGCCACCTCTTCGTCTTCGTCCGTGCGCACCGTCAGGCGCTGTTCGTCCAGGTCCAGGCCGGTGACCACGCCGACGGTGCCGTTGAAGACGCCGTTGGCGCCCTTCTCGTAGTTGTTCCGGATCTGGGTGACCTTGTCGCCCACCCGGAAGACCCGGCCGCCGAACCGCTTCTCGGGCAGGTTCGGCCGGGCCGGGGTGATGGCCTGCTGGAGCAGACCGTTGAGGTTCCCGGCGCCGGCCGGGCCCCGGTGCATGGGCGCGAGGACCTGGATGTCGCGCCGCGGGTCGAGTCCGAATCTGGCCGGAATACGTCGGGCGGCGACGTCGACGGCCAGCTTCCCGGCCTCCTCGGTGTCCTCCTCGGGGAAGAGGAAGAAGTCGGGCAGCCCGTCGGTGATCGGCGGCAGCCCGGTGTTGATCCGGTGGGCGTTGGTGACCACGCCCGACTGCTGGGCCTGCCGGAAGATCGTGGTCAGCCGGACCGCGGGAACCGGACCGCCCTCGGCGAGCAGGTCCCGCAGCACCTCTCCGGCGCCGACCGAGGGCAGCTGGTCCACGTCCCCGACCAGCAGCAGGTGCGCGCCCGGCGCCACGGCCTTGACCAGCTTGTTGGCCAGCAGCAGGTCCAGCATCGAGGCCTCGTCCACGACGACCAGGTCCGCGTCCAGCGGCCGCTCCCGGTCGTACGCCGCGTCCCCGCCCGGCTTGAGCTCCAGGAGCCGGTGCACGGTGGAGGCCTCCGCCCCCGTGAGCTCGGCCAGCCGCTTCGCCGCCCGGCCGGTGGGGGCGGCGAGCACCACCTTGGCCTTCTTGGCGCGGGCCAGCTCCACGATCGAGCGGACGGTGAAGGACTTGCCGCAGCCCGGCCCGCCGGTGAGGACCGCGACCCGGCGGGTGAGGGCCAGCCTGACCGCGTCCCGCTGCCCGGGGGCGAGGGAGGCCCCGGTCCGGCCGGCGAGCCAGCCCAGGGCCTTGTCCCAGTCCACGTCCCGGAACGCCGGCATCCGGTCCTCTTCGGCGTGCAGGAGCCTGCGTACCTGGCCGACCAGGGACAGCTCGGCGCGGTGGAACGGCACCAGGTACACGGCGGTGAGGGGGTCCGGGCCGCCCTGCGGGTCCGGCACCGGTTCCCGTACGACGCCTTCCGGGTCGGCGGCGAGCTCGGCCAGGCAGTCGATGACCAGCCCGGTGTCCACCTGGAGCAGCTTGACCCCGTCGGCGATGAGCCGCTCCTCGGGCAGGAAGCAGTGCCCCTGGTCGGTGGACTGGGACAGGGCGTACTGGAGGCCGGCCTTCACCCGCTCGGGGCTGTCGTGCGGGATGCCGACGGCCTGGGCGATCCGGTCGGCGGTGAGGAAGCCGATGCCCCAGACGTCGGCGGCGAGCCGGTAGGGCTGGTTCTTCACCACCGAGATGGAGGCATCGCCGTACTTCTTGTAGATGCGGACGGCGATGGAGGTGGAGACGCCGACGCCCTGGAGGAAGACCATGACCTCCTTGATGGCCTTCTGCTCCTCCCAGGCGGCGCCGATCAGCTTCGTCCGCTTGGGGCCGAGGCCGGGCACCTCGATCAGCCGCTTCGGCTCGTCCTCGATGACGTCGAGGGTGGCGGTGCCGAAGTGCTCCACGATCCGGTCGGCGATCTTCGGTCCGATGCCTTTGATCAGACCGGACCCGAGGTAGCGGCGGATGCCCTGGATGGTCGCGGGCAGGATCGTGGAGTAGTTCTCCACGGTGAACTGCTTGCCGTACTGCGGGTGGGAGCCCCAGCGGCCTTCCATGCGCAGCGATTCGCCGGGCTGGGCGCCGAGGAGGGATCCAACGACCGTGAGCAGGTCGCCGGCGCCGCGGCCGGTGTCGACCCGGGCGACCGTGTATCCGCTCTCCTCGTTGGCGTAGGTGATGCGCTCGAGCACCCCCTCGACCACCGTCATGTTGGACATGCCCCAAAGTTACCGTGTGCCTCTGACATCACTCCGACCGGAGTGCAGGTTGCACGGGCACCTTTCAGCAGGCGGAGTGGGGCAAGGGGCGCCCCCGCGAGGGCCCGTCCTCGCCGTTCACGCTGCACGGGTTGCCGGGTCGCGACTGCGCTTGGCCCGGCGGAAGGCATGGTCCGTGGCTGGTGCGGGCATTCGCCGGGGTCGGAGCGCTGGCACTTCGCCGTCGCTCTGGTCGCGCTCGCCGATGCCGCATAGGCGGTCGCGGCCGCCCATCGGGCGGCCTCAGCTTGGCGTTTGTCCTGCGCGGGCTTGGTGTTCCTTGATCGACTCGGCGCGTTTGATCGTTTGCCGACGTTGTGGTGCCTGGCCTGGTGCTTGTTCTTCGAGCCCGGAGGCCGTCCAGGGCCGGGGCGGGACGGTTTCGGCGCGGCTGCCGGGCGGGCCGCGGTCGTACGGACGTTGCGAAACCCCCGCCTGACCCGGGCGGGGGTGAGGCAATGGGGTTCGGTTCGTGGTTCCCAGGGCCGCCTGAGGTCTTCGGCGAGGGGCCGGGCGAGGCAGAGCTGGGTGTGGGCGGCGATGATCAGCCAGGTCCACAGGTCGGCGGTGTCGGCGTGGCGGATCTTCGGTGCGGTCCAGCCGAGGGTCTGTTTCATCAGCCGGAAGGTGTGCTCCAGGTCGAAGCGGCGGAGGAAAGCCTGCCACCACCGGTCCACGTCCACCGACGTGGCCGAGGTGGCGGAGCACCACAGCCAGACCGGCTTCGGGTCGCGGTCACCCGGCAGGTACTCCACCTTCAGTCGCATCAATGTGCCGTGCAGGACGGGCAGTTCTTCTTCCGCGTGCTCCAGCCAGGGGCCGCGATGGGTGAGCCGGCGATGCATCCGGTCCCAGGCCATCGTCTCCGCCTTGCCGTAGCGGGCGGGTCACCGGCGAGCGCCTCGACCTGGACGACCCTGCGCGGTACCAGCGGGCGACCCGGCCACGTACGACATGATCGCGTCCGGGGACACCCTGGGCATCTTCCAGCTGGAGAGTCCCGGGCAGCGCGAGTTGGTCCAGAATCTGCGGCCGCGTTCCTTCGGCGACCTACAGGCCCTGACACCCCACCTCCGTGCCCGCCGGTACTCGCCAGCGGGCACAGAGCTTGGAGAATCACCCGCCGGTAGATTCCATGCGAAAATGCCAACGGCTTCCGACGAGCGGCCCACCCGTAGGCCGCCTGCCAGCCCTACAGGAGAAAATTAGTGGGGGTGGCTGGCCGCGAGGTCGTTGAGAGCCCCGTTGACGACCCACCATGAGACGTTGAGGGTGTCGCGGTCAGGCTTGTGCTCCTCTCGGAACTCTCGGTGGGGGTGGACGAAGTTGCGGTAGTCGCACAACGTGTGGCTGTAGCTCTTGGTGTCCGCGTCGATCCATCGTGTCTGTGTGCAGATGTCGATCAGCTCCGCGAGGTTGATGCGTTTGAGGTCCCGTCCGCTCAGCAGTGAAGCGTCGCGTTCCTGAATGACCGTGAGGAGAACGCCTTCGAGTAGGGAACCGAGCATGATGACGGCCGCGATGTGGGCTCCGTTGGCGAAGCACGTGCGGGCTTCGTCGAGGCGGCGTTGCAGGAGTTGCGCCATACGCTCATCGGCGATGACGTCGGCCATGGTGGCCTTCAGTTCGACGGGGGCCTGCTCCCCGGGGTGTCCGAGTGAGGGGTCGCAGGCAACCTGAAGTTTCCCCGTGATCTTGGACACGGTGTTGTTACGCTGCGAGGGCCTGGTCTTGCCGGTATCGCAGGCGGGTTTCGTGGGGTGTGAGGTAGCCCCAGTGGATGTGCTTGCGTAGGCGGCGTCTGTTGTAGAAGGTCTCGATGAAGTCGAAGATGTCGGCGCGGGCGGTGGCCCGGTCGGGCCAGAAGCGGGTGCCGATCTCTTCTTTCAGGACGGCCCAGAAGCTCTCCGCGGCGGCGTTATCGAAGCAGCTCCCGGTCCGGCCCATACTTTGCCGGTGCCCCAACTTGCTGATTTTTGTGCGGAGTTGACCGGAGGTGTATTCCGATCCGCGGTCACTGTGGATCACACAGCCGGGTTCCAGGCGGCCCAGCGCGGCTGCCATGTCCAGCGCGTCGACGACGAGGTCGGCGCGGTGGTGGTCGGCCATCGAGTACCCGATCACCTCGCGCGTGGCCAGGTCCAGCCACGAGGCGAGGTAGAGCCAGCCCTCGGCGGTGGGGATGTAGGTGATGTCCCCGACGATTTTCGTTCCGGGACGGATGGCGGTGAAGTCCCGGCCGATCAGGTCCGGCGACGGGGCGGCCTTGGTGTCGGCCTTGGTCAGGCCGCGGCGTCCGGTGCGCCGGCTGTTCCCGGCGATGCCGTTCTCCCGCATGACCCGTGCCACCCGCTTACGGTTGACCACCCGGCCCTGCCGGCGCAGTTCGGCGGTGACGCGCGGGACGCCGTAGTTCCGCCGGGAGGCGATGTAGATCACCGTGATCTCGTGTGCCAGGGTCTCATCCGCCCGTCGCCTGGCTTCGCGGGCCTCGGCTCCGGCCACCCACGCGTAGTACGTGGACCGGGCGGTCTTCATCACCGTGCACAGCAGCACGATCGTGTAGTTCGCCTTCTCCGCGTGGATGAACCGGCATATCGTGCTCACCGGTCGCTCTCCTTCGCGAAGAAGGAGGTCGCTTTTTTCAGGATCTCGATCGTCTTCGCCTGCTCTACGGTCAGCTTCCGCAGCCGCTTCAGTTCCTCGTCCCGGTCGTCGGCGGCCCGCACGGCGCCGGGTCCCGATCCGTTGTCCTGGGCGGCCCGGGCCTTCTTCACCCAGCCCCGCAGGGACTCCGAGCTGATCCCGAGTTCCCGGGCGACCTCGGTCACCGTCCGGCCCGACGACCGCACGAGCTCGATCGCGTCCCGCTTGTACTCGTCCGAGTACCGCTTCGTGTACTTGCTTCCCACCTGGCACTACTTCCTCTGGAACCTCAGATCCCAGTCTCCAGGTGTCCACGATCAAGGGGAAGCTTCAGGCGGCCGGGCCGAACACGGCCCCGATCACCGATCGGGTCCCGCATGCCACCAGCGCGGCCAGCCGCAGTTGCGGGTAGCCCGAGATCCCGTTGCCGAGCCGCTGCCGGGTGAACACCGCGAGGTTGGCCGGACAGTCCGGGACCGACAGCAGGGTGCCGTCGACCGCCACGACCCTCAGACCCCGCCACCACCCAGCCGCCGCGGTCGTGGCCGCAGGGCCCCTGACCAGGTCGAACAAGGCTTTCATCGGTGCTGGTCCCAGCCGCTGGCGGGCCTGTCGTAACGCGCTGCCGCTGGGCCGGGCCAGTGCCAGGCCCGCCAGCCCGGCACACAGCCGGTCGAAGACCTGCCGGTAGCCCAGCCCGGTGAACAGCGCTCCGGCCAGCAGGACGTAGACCGTGACCCGTGCCGGCACCAGCCGGACCCTGCGCTGTACCGCACCGGTCTGCGCCAGCACCTCATCGACCATCTCGAACGGCACGATCTGGGTCAGCTCGCCGATATGCCCTGGCGCGAACACCCCGGCCGCTACCCCGCCCGGCCTTGTTATGGCAGCCTGTTCCAACAGCGGAGCTCCTGTGGTGAGGATGTCTTGGAGGACAAACCTCTTCTACAGCAGCTCCGCTGCCTCGTTCACGGGCCTTGACGAACAGCCCCCGCCCCTAGTACTGCAACCGCATGTGTGGGTCGTGGCCTCGGCGTTGGTAATGGCAGCGGCGGGCTCGGGCCTGGCTGCGGCGCCGGAAGCGTGACCAGTGCAGACGGTGCTCGTTGCTGTGGCAGCGGGGCGTGACGACGACGTGCCCGATCATCCGGCGGATCTCCGGGACGCTGAGGGGTATGAGGTCTTGCTCGTCATCTCCGCTGCCCCTTTTGCGGCTTCTGCGGCACGGATGGCCGTGAGGTAGGCCAGGACGGCCATGGCCAGGGTGATGTGCCGGTACCAGGCCCGGTAGAGCCGCACCTGGTAGTGGTCGAGCCCGCATTCACCCTTCGCGGTCTGGAAGCATTCCTCCACCGCCCACCTGGCTCCGGCGGTCCTGACCAGGTCTTTCAGCCGGGAAGTGACGGGGCCGTAGCAGACGTAGTAGGCGATGTCGGTGGGGTCGGACAGGTTGCGGCGGGCGAGCACCCAGTGCCCGGATCCGCCCTCCCAGGTGGGCCGGATCGCGACGCGGGCCCAGTGGTAGATCCGCTGGCCGTGGGCGCCTGCTCCGGCGGAGATCCGCTTCCATGCCTGCTTCGGCAGGGCCGCGATCAGCTCGTCGACGCGGGCGTCCCGGCCGTCGGCGGTGATCACGGTGTCGTTGACCTTGGTGGCCAGCACATACGCGGCCTGGCGTTCTTCCAGCCAGGCGCGGAAGTGCTTGACCTGCCCGTATGCCTCGTCCGCGGTCACCCAGGCGAAGGGAACAGCCGCGTCGATGGCGCGTTGCAGCATCCACTTGAGGTGCTCGATCTTCGTGGCGAACGGCACGGTGTCGTCGATCCCGGCTGCCCGGCGGCGGTCGCGGTCGTCCGTCCAGGACTTCGGGACGTAGAGTTCCCGGTCGATCAGCGCCCGCCCTTTGGCGGATGCGTAGGCGAGGAAGGTGCCGATCTGGCAGTTCTCGGTGCGGCCAGCGGTGCCGGAATACTGCCGCTGGACCCCTGCTGACCTGGTGCCCTTCTTCAGGAACCCGGTGTCGTCCCCGATGAGCACGCCATCCTTGGCGCCGATGGTCTCCACGACGAAGTCCCGGACATCGTCGCGGACCGCGTTCTCGTCCCATTCGGAGTGGTTGAGCAGGCGTTGCACACCGTCCGGGCGGAGCTGGCCGACCTGCTCGGCCAGCGTCCACCCGTTCTTCTTCTCTAGCGGCGCAAGCAGGCCCGTCATGTAGTCCAGAGCCCGATCACGTGGCTCCGACCTGCCAAAACGATGCCCGAACCGGGCATGCAACCCCGCTACACCCTCGGACCACGACTCGATCTGCTCAACCGTCAGCGATTCATCACACAGTCACAACAACGAGCAACCTCACCGACCGTCACGCCACATGCGGTTGCAGTACTAGGCCCAATACCAGTGATTTAAGGGTCCGGGGTGCCTGGGGTCTTCGGTGGGTTGGTCGGGGCCGTTTTGTGGTGTGGGGCGATGGCCACGGCTCGGGCTGGGTCGAGTGTCGGCTGTGGCCAGAGCCGGTGTGCGGTGCGCTTGACGCCGAAGTTGGACATCTTGCGTTTGACGACGCGGGCGTTCGACCGCTGTCGTCGCGGTGGCAGGAGGTGACGGGCTATCTCTCGTATCCCGTCGGTGAGGGCTGTGGCCAGGCGGTCAGGGGAAAAGGCCGCCTGCGCGGTGACCTGGCGTCGGGCGAGGCGGAGGGTGCGGGTGAAGGAAAGCCGGTCGGTATCGGTGTCGGTGTCCCGGGCGGCGGTGTGCATGAGCTGGCGGATCGCGTGATGGACGAGGAGGTGGGCCCAGACCTCCTGTTCGACGCCGTCGGGCGATCGGGAGCGCAGGACCTGGGCGGGGCCGCGTTGGTGGGTCTTCAGCTCGTCCAGTGTGGTCTCGATCTCCCATCGCTCGTTGTAGAGGGCCGCCAACTCCGCCGCGGGTGCGGCTTCGTGGTCGAGGATGGTGGTGATCAGCCGGTACGGGGCGTCGTGCTGCGGGCGTCCGGGGTCGTCCAGGGTGTACTCGATGACCCGCACCACGGTGGGATCGGTGCGTTTGCGGTGGTCCTTGGCCGCCACGATGTCGGAGAGGTAGGACCCGTCGGGGAGCTCGCGCCGCACGGGCAGGACGGCGTTGGACTTGATGCGCCAGAGCAGGTCCGCACCGCCGGCCGATGCCGCTCGCCACTGCTCCAGCCCGGCGAAGCCCCGGTCGGCCATCAGCAGGTCATCCGGTCCAAGGGCGTCGAACAGCTCCCGCGCGATCACGGACTCCGCGGTGGTGAACGGCCCCAGAGCCGCGCGGGTGATGGCGTGCGTGCCGCACTCCGCCAGCGCCACCACCCGCACCTGCGGGAACGCGGTCCGCTCGCCCCGGTGGGTGGCGGGACGACCGAACCGGGCGTCGTTCTCCTCACTGTCCGGCACGTCGAACGTGGTCCCGTCGACCGCCATCAGACGCCAACACCCGTACCACGCACCGGGAGTGGACTCGGTCGCCACAGGCCCGGCGGACTGCTCGAAGAGAGCCTTGAGCGGCTCGGGCCCGAGCCTGGCCCGGGCCCGGGAAACCGCACCGGGCGTAGGCACCTGCCACGAACCCGACCAGTGCTTGGCCCAGGCCAGACCCTGAGTGAGCAGCCGTGCGACCTCTTCGTAGCCCTGACCGGAGAACAAGCACATCGCCAGCACGAAGTAGACGACCACCCGTGGAGGCAGCAGCCGGTTGCGCTGCCCGGCCTTCCCGGATTCCTCCACGACCCGGTCCACCAGCTCCGGCGGGAACGTCCGCGTCAGCAGTCCGATCGCGATCCGATCCGACAACCGCTCGTCCGTCTCCGGCTTGACCTGTCCAGGGCGTGGCATCCAGACACCTCCTGGCCAACACCCTACCAGCCGAGATCCTTAAGTCACTGGTATTGGTACTAGGCCCGTTCATCAGTGGTGAGCCGGTCATCGCGTTCGCCGGCGTCCGTCTCGGCCTGGCGGATCCAGCCGCGCAGGGCCTCGGGATGCACGCCGAGGTCGACAGCCAGCTTCTTGATCTGGGGCTTCGGCTCGGCGGTGCGGTACATCCGCACCGCACGCTCACGCAACTCCAACGAGTATTTCCAAGACCACGGAGTTATGGCTTGTCCGGCGCTGTCAACAGGGGCGGGGACAGGGGCTTGTGGAGGTTGGGGTGGTCCACTCGGGGTCGAGGGTGTAGAGGCCCCGGCCGGTGCGGCGGAGGATTCCTTCGCGGACCCAGCGTCCCAGTTCTGCGCGTAGTCCTTGGGGATCCTCCAGTCCGATACCGCGGGCGATTTCACATGCGCGCCAGGTGCGGTGGGGATCGGTTCGCAGGAGTTGCAGTGTGCGGTCGCGGCGTCCGTCGGGGCCTGGGCCAGCGGAGGGGTTCACGGTGACACTGATGCTGGTGATCCTGGATGCGCCCAGGACTTGTGCCTGGTGGGGCGGGGCGGCGTAGCGGGAGATCGGGCATTTGACGCGGCGTGGGTTGACGCGGGCCCGGCGGGGTGGGAGCAGATCGTGCAGCAGGGCCGGTGTGATTCGTCCCGGTCCGGTGTCGGGCAGTACGTCGGCTGCGGCGATGAGCTGGTCTTTTGCGGTCTCCAGGGCGACGGTGAAGGAGGCGCGGTCCGGGTCGGTGCCGGGGAGGGTCTCGACGGCCTCGGCCATCGCGCGGCGCAGTGCCTGGTAGACGGTCAGGTGAGCCCAGAGTTCTTGTTGGATCCCGGTCGCGTCCTGGGATCGCAGCACCAGGCCGTGCTGCAGGGTGTGCCGAAGCGAGTAGAACGCGGACTCGATCTCCCATCGCTCGTGGTAGAGCTCCACCAGCTCTGCGGCGGGGTAGCGACGGTGATCGGTCAGCGCGGTGGCCAGTCGGTAGTGGCCTTCCAGCCTCAGCCCTTTGGCGGTCGTCACCGCGATGTGCGCATCGATGATCCTCAGCCGGGTCCCGTTGATCCTGGTCAGGAATGACCCGTCCGGCAGTAGTGCCCAGCGTGCGGGTGTCCGGGTTCCCTTGAGGCGTACCAGCAGCTGGGCGCCGGTGGCCGCGGCCTTCGCGAGGAAGTCGTCGGAGTCGAAGCCCCGGTCGTTGAGCAGCAGCATCCTGTTGTCCAGCAGTGGTAGCAGCTGCTCGGCGTAGCCGGTCTCCTTCTCGGGCGTCGGTCCGAAGACCGCACCGAGCAGGGCCCGGGTTCCGGTCTCGCACAGCACCATGATCTTCAGCATCGGATATCCGTCCGTGCCGTAACGATGCTTGTGTTTGCCCAGCCAGGCGCAGACTCGCGGCCGGTCAGGGGCCTTGGTGGAGCTGCAGCCGTCGAAGGCGACTGTGCGCCAGCACCTGTATCGCACCCCTGGTGTGATCGGCTGTGCCACGGGACCGGCCAGTGTCTCGAAGAGCAGCCGCAGCGGCGCGGCGCCCAGCCGCCGGCGCACCTCTCGCAGCGCCTTCTCCGACGGACGCGGTGGAAGGAGCCCGCGCAGGCCGCAGGTGAGTTTGTCCCACACCCGCATGTAGCCCAGCTGCGGGAAGAGAACCAGTGCCAGCACGAAGTAGACACCCACCCTCGACGGCAGCAGCCTCAGCCTCCGCTGGGTTCCGCCAGTACGTTCCAGCACGTCATCGACCAGTTCAAAGGGCAGGTGCCGGGTCAGCTCGCCCAGATGCCCCGGAGCGAAGACCCCGTCGGCGACGGTGATGGACGACGTGAGCGTGACGGTGGAACACTGAACGGGCAACGGGGCTCCTTCAGGCGGGAAGACCTTGGTCGGCTTCCTCGCTCTACCAGGAGTCCCGTTGCCCTGACCGGCACTTCTCCCAAATACCTCGCCCCTGTTGACAGCGGCCGACAAGCCATAACTCCGTGGTCTTGGAGTATTTCCGGGGTGCAGCCATGGTCACTGGTCCTCTCACGAGTCCCATCTGACCTGCTGTCAACAACTTCCGCATCTCGGGGGAACCTCAGTCCCCTGCGGCCATCAGCAGCAAGCACTGCCGCGACAGGCACCCGGCCCTCGGACCACGTACTCCGGCCGCGCCGGGCTGTGACTACTCGGTGGTGAGTTCGGGGTCGGGGAGCTCTGGGGGAAAGTGCCGCTCCAGGATCTCTACCCAGCGGTGCAGCCTCACGAAGTCCGCGGAGTCGGCCTGCTCTTGCACGAGATCGGTGAGCGTGGCGACAAACGGCTGCGCGGAGGTCTCGGCCGGCAACGCCGCCGCAGCTTGCCGGAGCCGCTCATGCACGGCGGGGAAAACACCTTTCGCCCAGGCGCCCTGCTCCTGGATTCGCTTCCCTTTGCAGTTCATCCCACATGATTGCCTTCGAACAGTCGGGACTGTGCCAGGTCTCGCTGATGAGACCGCCGGGCTTCATATAGGCGATACGTATGTTGCCCCTGCCTGGCGGGGCGAAGCATTCGATGCAGTCGACACATTCCGGCTCCAGTCTATCAGACATAGCACAGCTCCCTCTCTCAAGCGGCAGAGCCTGCCACCCACAACAGCCGATGAAAAGTCGGTCCACCGGGCGCCCCTTTACCGGGCGCCCCTTTACTGGGCCCGCCTGGCGGGGGGCCCGCCTGGCGGGGGGCCCGCCTGGCGGGGGGCCCGCCGCGTCCGACCCCTGTCGTCAGGGTCCCATCGCGAGCTTGAACCGGGAGATCAGCGCCGGATCGGGTCGGCCAAGAACATGGACACGGCAGTTCGCACATCCGCGACGCTGGCCGGCATCGACGCAACTATGATCACGTCGCCCACACAACGAAGGCAAGGAGTTGACCAGGCTGTCGTCGATCCGAGCCGGGGGCTGGCGCCAGCTCCTGAAGGGCCACCTGGACGATCAGGTGGCCGGCAAGTCCCATGGGCTGCCCCCTCATTCGACTCTTCGTCGTGCGTGCGCGGCCCACCCGGAGCCGCTGCGGAAACGTAGGAGCCGACCCCGTCCGCGTCGATGATGCGAGATGAAATCAAGCCGCACGTGGGGGTGCCATCTCGGCCAACTCAGGCGTAGCGTAAGGCTCCTCGCAAGCAACCTCGGGCGATGCACACTTCCCCAGTGCCGCTGAAGCATCGCCCAAGGATCGTTTGTGAGAGCGACGTCGCACCTTGCGCGACGCGCGCCACGGAAGAAGAGCCCTGGCTCACGGCCCCCGCAAGACAGGGCTCTTCTTCCCTCCGCGGCCACCAAGCCGATACTCGAACATCGCTCGAATGCGGAGATAATTGATTTTCCCTCTTGCGGGACGTTCAGCCAATGGTCAGCTCGTCCGGATCAGAGGCGGGTTCTACATGCCGACCCCATGCAATCGAGGAAGCGGTGTCCTGATGCGTTTCTTGGTTGTTCTTCCGGCCGTTTTCCTCGGTACTTCCCTAGCGGGAAAAGATGTGGCGAAACTTTCTGCAGCGCCGGTAGCCCAAGCCGATGCAGCGCGCTTCGGCCTCTCCTACCGGGTGTTCCAGATGATCGGTGCCTTGGAGTTGTGCGGTGGCGCGGCTCTGCTCGTAGGAACGTGGCTCTAGCCCCTGCCAGTTGGTGCTGCACCAGTGGTCCACGGCATCGCCCTGCCCACGTACGCGTCGCTGACGAATCGCTACCGTCGACATCCACCTCACCGACTTCCGGGAAGCCTTCGACGACCACACCGCCTGGGGCCCCGCCAAGCAAATCGCCACACTCCTCACCAGCCGCGGCATCGACCCCAACGACCAGGACGCCGTCAACGCCGCCATCCGCACCCTCAACGCCGAACGACTCGCCCGGCAACTCACCCAGCACCCTCCCATCCACAACTATTGACAATTGCTCGGTCCCTGGGGACTGACTGTCCGGACGCGCCCAGCCCGTTCACCTGAGCCGGATCAATCACCCCAAGCCCTCCCGCCGCCTTGCCAGCGCACCCCAGGGCCCCCGCCCATGCCTCGCCGCCCACGCCTGCCCAGCAGGTCGGACGCCCGGGCCCGGCGGGGGCTCGTCTGCACCCACGCCCCGCCGCCGCGGGCCACACCCCGAAGGACACCGAGTTGACCACCACCACGGCCTACGTCAGCCGCCCCGCCCTCGTCCTCGGCGAGCACGTCGTCGACGCCGCGCGGGTCCGCGACGACATCCTCGCCTGGAACCCCGACCATCCCAAGCTCGAGGTCGCCCGCAAGGCGCTGACCAACCTTCCAGGCACCCGCCGCTACCTGCGCCCCTACGAGGAGATAGTGGCCGAGCGCAGTGCCGCCCAGCGCAAGGACGACGTCTTCGACGTCCTCCTCGAAGCCGCTCAACGGGCGGCCCGCGTCGCCATGGATTACGCCGGCGTCACCCCCGCCGACATCGACTGCATCATCACCACCAGCTCCACCGGCGACCGCATGCCGGGCCTGGACGTCCACCTGCAGGACACCCTCCCGCTGCGCCCCGACATCCGCCGCCGCCCCATGACGCAGCTCGCCTGTGCGGGCGGAGCCCAGGCGCTGATCATGGCGCAGGAGTACCTGGCCCGCTACCCGGACGACAACGTGCTCGTCGTCGCAGGGGAGTACCTAACCTCGCTGTACCAGCAGTCGCTGCTGTCGATCGAGGACCTCATCTACAAGGCGCTGTGGGGCGACCTGGTGGCCGCCACCGTCGTCTCCTCCCGCCCCCTAGGGCCCGACGGCTGCCTGCGCATCGACCACAGCCTCGAGTACGTGATCCCCCACACCACCGACCGCTACCGCAAGGAGACCGACGAGCGCGGCGACCACTTCTCCTCCACCCGGGCCTCGCTGCGCTCGGTTACCGACCTGGCCCCAGCACTGCTGGCATGGCTGGAGAAGAACACCGACGGGCCCCTGGACTTCGGGATCCTGCATCCGGGCGGGCCGGCGATCCTGGCCAAGCTCGCCACCGTCCTGGACGTCGACGAGGAGTTCACCCAGCACTCGCGCGACGTCCTCACCGAGGAGGGCAACCTCGGCGGGCCGACCATCTTCTCCGTTCTGGAACGCACCTACCGCACACCTCCCGCCGACGGTGGGCGCGGCCTGGTCTTCGGCCTGGGCCCGGGCGTTGCAATGGGTGCGCTCCTGGTGACCTGGGCCGACCCGCAGGCCTGACCTCTCATCAGGGGGCCGCCCGGGATGTGCTTCCCGGGCGGTCCGACACGAGTGCCTGCGCTCACACCGCGGTGGCGGGCACGGTCCCGCCCGCGGGCCGTGGTGCCGGACGCCAGGAGGATCCGGTCGGACGGGGCCGGCGGACCAGGACCGGTGACGCGGGGGAGAGCGGCTCGAACCCGGCGCGCCCGTAAAGGCGGGCGAGCCGCTCGTCGGCGGCCACCGCCACCAGGACGGTGCCACTGTCGTCGGCGAAGGTGAGCAGGGCCCGCACCAGATCGCGGGTTGCCTGCCCGTCGTGCCCGCCGGCCAGCGATCCCACCTCCGCCCACGGCTCGCACAGCACCCGGACCTCACGGCGCAGCCGCACGCCCACCCGGGCCGCCCGGGCGAGGGAGGCGAGTTGCCACAGCAGCAGAGCCGCGACCACGAGCAGCGCCCCGTGCATCGCCCACCGGCCGCCGACCGGTCCGGCGACGGCGCCGCCGATGAAAGCCCCTGCCAGGGCGGTCGGGGTGAGCAGCGCCGCGAACGCGGCCACTGTCGCGGGCAGAAGCAGCACACTCTGCCTCGCGGTTCGCGTCCAGGGCTGGGGCCGGCGCGGCACGAGCGTCGCCGCACCGCAGCACAGCACCCGCCCAGAGCACCGCTGAATGCCGCATTCGATCAGCCAGAACGGGGCGAACAGCCGCCGCAGCCACCGGGGCGGGCGGTGGCGGGGGCGAAGGCCTGCGCGAGGACGCCGGCGATCCGCGGCAGGCTGCGCCACGGAGCGAGCAGGCCGTCCGGTGTGCTGACCGACGCAGTGGCAGTGGACCTCACTGCACCCCCTGGCCGGTGCGTGCACCGGTCCAGGTGGCCTGGGTGAGGCGGGCGGTGTCGGCGTACGGGCTCTGATGCAGAGGTGCGTACGGGTTGATCTACAGAGGTGACTCGGCGTGTCGGGGTGGGGCCCGGCTCGATGAGAGGAGCCTGACGCTGATCTTGTGAAGCGTCGAGGAGGGCCTGTCGGATGTTGCTGGAACCGGGGCGGTGGCTGGAGCTGCGGCGTTTCCGGGCTCTGCATGAGGCGGGCGCGAGCATCTCGGAGATCGCTCGGGAGACCGGTCTGAACTGGCGTACGGTCAAGAAGTATCTGGAGAGCGACGGTCCTCCGGTTCCGCCGGCTCCGGCGCCGCGCTCGGATCTCGGCAACCAGGTGATCAAGCCGTGGGCGCATGTGATTGATGCGTGGCTACGGGCTGAGGTGCTGCTGAAGGCCGCGGTCATCCATGAGCGTCTGGTCGAGCAGTATGCCTTCCCGCACCACTACCAGCGCGTCAAGATGTACGTGCAGCAGGCCCGACCCCGCATCGCCGAGGAGTTGGGATATACCCCGCGCGAGCTGGCGAAGTTGCACCGCCGCTTCGAGGTGGTGCCCGGCGCCCAGGCCCAGGTCGACTGGGGCGACGAGGGCAACATCCTGGCCCATGTCGGCATCCCGAAGGTCTACTCCTTCCACATGACCTTGTCCTACTCCCGAGATCCGTTCTGCTGCTTCACCACCAGCCAGAATCTGGCATCGTTCTTCGAGTGCCACCGGCGGGCGTTCGCGCACTTCGGCGGGGCGCCCGGGGTGATCGTCTACGACCGGACCAAGACTGTCGTGCGCCGTCACGTCGCCCCGGGCGAGGCGGTCCCGTTGCATCCGGAGGCCGTGGCGTTCGCCGGGCACTACGACTTCGACATCGACGTCTTGGCCGCCTACCGGCCGACGGGGAAGGGCCGCGTCGAGCGCCAGGTCCTCATCGTCCGCGATCATGTGCTCGCGGGGCGGTCCTTCTCCAGCCTGGATGACATGGACGGGGCGTTCATGGCCTGGGTGCCCCAGCGCCGGGCGCGTACGCACCGCACCCACGGCGAGGTGATCGGCGTGCGGGCCAAGCGGGATCACGCCGCGCTGCGGGCGCTGCCCGCCAAGCCCTACATCGTGGCCGATCGGCACCTGCGACACGTGGCCAAGGACTGCCTGGTCGCCTTCGACGCCAACCTCTACTCGGTGCCCGCCACCAAGGTCCGCCACCGCCAGCTCGTCGAGGTCAGAGCCTCCGCAGGCACCGTGGCCCTGCATTCCACCGTGCCCGACGCGCAGGGCATCACGCTGCTGGCCGTGCACTCCCGCGCGGTCGGACGCAGCGCGAGGATCGTGGATGAGGCCCACTGGAAGGCCCTGCCCGACGGACACACCCGCGCCACCACCACCGACCTTCCGCCACCCGTGAGCAGGCCGGCCCGCTCCGGCGCCGAGGAACCGGGCGGTCTGATCTCGCTGCTGACCCGGGCCAGAGCCGCGCAAGTCCACGTCGGCACCCGTCCGCTGGCCCTCTACGACCAGATCGCCGGCACCCGCCCGTTCAACCCCGCCCCCATCGACCCCAAGGACATGCGTTGAGCGAGCTGGTCACCGCCCGGATCCGCACCACCGCCACCAAACTCGGCCTGCCCCACCTCACCGAGGCCCTGGCCGAGCACGTCGGCCGGGCCGACGCCGCGTCGATGGCCTACCTCGACTTCCTCGACCTGGTCTTGGAAGAAGAACTTGCCGTCCGTGAAGAACGCCGCTTCCGCCACGCGCTACGGGTCTCCCGCCTGCCACACCACAAGACGATTGAGGAGTACGACTTCTCCTACCAGCCCGAACTCGACCCCAGGAAGGTCAAGGACCTGGCCACCCTCGCGTTCGTCGAGGCCAAGTCCAACGTCGCGCTGCTGGGCCCGCCCGGGGTCGGCAAGACACATATCGCCGTCGCGCTGGCTGTCGCCGCCTGCCGGGCCGGCTACTCGATCTACTTCACCACCCTCGACGACATGGTCCGCCAGCTCAAGGCCGCCGACTCCATCGGCCGCCTGGCCAGCAAACTCCGCACCTACCTGCGGCCTCACGTTCTCGTGGTGGACGAGGTCGGCTACCTCCCGCTGGAGCGTGACGAGGCAAACCTCGTCTTCCAGATGCTCTCCAAGCGCTACGAGAAGGGCTCCACCCTGCTGACCTCGAACAAGAGTTTCAGTGAGTGGGGTCAGGTCTTCGGCGACGACGTCCTGGCCACTGCCATCATCGACCGCCTACTCCACCACTGCGAGATCCTCGCCATCAACGGCGCCAGCTACCGCCTGAAGAACCGCCTCACAGCCATCGAAGGCGGCATCACTGCGGCCAGCTGACACAGGATCAAGCTCTGCACATCAGCCCGTACACACCTCTGCACTACAGCCCGTACGCCGACAGGCGGCCTGGGCGGAGGCGTGCTGCAGGTGTCCGCGGGCGGTGCCGATGACCATGCCGGGAGCGGCGGTGGGATTGCCGACGGCGGTGTTGATCGCTGACGTCGCGGAGTGCACGTGGTGCACGATGCTGGCCTCCACCAGCTGGCGGCCCCCGCTGTGGGCGATGCCGGGCCGGCCGTTCTGGTACATCGCCCAGACCTGATCGGGAGCGAGCGATCCGGGCCCGGCGGTGCCGCGCCGGTGGGCGTCCCACACCATCAGCGCCGGGTCGACGGTGCCGCGGTTGGTGATCGCCTCCTGGATGGTGGTGAACAGCTGGGCCCGGCCCGGCTGGGTGAAGTCCTCGGCGCGAAGCCAGCGGCCCACCTGCTCCAGCTGACCTGGGTAGCGCAGCAGCGACGACAGCACGGCGTCCTCGGTGAACACCATCTCCGGGCGCGGGGAGGACTGCGGCGTCAGCGCCGCGCCGACGGCGCCGGGCCGCCCCATGGCTTGCTCCCAGCGGTCTTCCAGCTGCTGGAGGGTGCCGAGCATGGCGTTGATCTCCATCTCGGCGGCGGGCGCGCCCGGCACCTTCAACGTGTTCTCGATGCGCCAGGAGCCCTCGGTGACCTGCTGCTGGATGCTGGTCTGCAAGACCCGCTGGCCGAGCTGGGCGGCGTGCTCGGGGTGGGGGACCTGCTGCGTGGTGGTGAGGGCGTGGATCTGCTGTGCGACGGCCGGCCAGGCGGAGTCGGGGACCGTCCAGTACTCGTCGGCGGCCTTGTGCTGCAGCTGCTCGTAGAGCATCCGGGCCAGTACCTCCTGCCGCTCGGCGGGGGAGTGGCGCATGGTGACGGCAGGGTGGGCGTACAGCTTCTCCTCGACCAAGGCCTTGTACATCTGCCCGAGCCACGGGTCCTGGAAGTCGCCAGCCTTGAGCCAGCCGGCCAGCCGCGCCCCTTCTTCCGGGCGGGCCAGGACGGCGGCCAGCACCGCCCGCTCCGCGAACTCGCCCTGCACGCCGACGGTGCGCTTCAGGCTCGACTGGGCCACCACCCGCCCGTACTGGGCGGCGTTGGCGGCGTTGGGCACACTGGGGGTGCAGGCCCGTGACGTAGGCGGCGACCTGCTGCCAGTCGGCGGTGCCCGCCCAGCCTTCGGCGACGGCCCGCGTGTGCAGGTCCTCCACCACCAGCCGCCCCAGCACCTGGGTCCGCTGCTGGGGCGGTGCGGCGAGAACCGTCGGATGGGCGTAGAGGTGGTGGTCCACCAGCACGCGGTAGATCTCACGGCGCCACGGGTCCGCGAAGTCCTCGGCCCGCAGCCAGTCGCTGCTGCACCGGCACATGGTCCACGAGCACGTGGTGGCCGGGATCGCCACCGCGCTGCGGGCCGGCGCGCTGACTGCCGACGCGGTCGCACTGGAGGCCCGCAAGTGGGGCGAGGCAGACCAGGGCGCCGACCAGCCGGCCGACCAGGACATCCCGCCGCGCCGGGTGGACGGCGGGGCGACGGTGACCTCGCTGACCGAGCGGCGCCTGGCCGCGCTGCCGCCCGACCCCAGGCCGCTGCCATCGGTGGCCGCCTACGACCAACTGCTGCGATTCCGTCGGCCTCCCGCCGACGGCCAGGCATACCAGGAAGAGGCACCGTGACCGCCAAGCGCAACCGCGGACTGACCGAACAGGCTGCCGACACCGCCGTGGACCAGGCGTGCCGGATGCTCCGGCTGCCCACCATCCGCTCCCAGTACCCCGAACTGGCCGAAGCCGCCCTCCGCGACCAGATGACCTACCGCGGGTTCCTGGCCGAGCTGCTGCTGTCCGAATGCGACGACCGGGCACGCAGGCGCTCAGAGCGCCGAATCAAGGCGGCCGGCTTTCCGCGCGAGAAGTCGATCCGGCAGTTCGACTTCGACGCCAACCCCGTCATCGACGCGGCCGCCATCCACACCCTCGCCAAGTGCGACTGGGTCAAGAAGGGCCTGCCGCTGTGTCTGATCGGCGACAGCGGAACCGGCAAGTCCCATCTGCTCATCGCACTGGGCACCGAGGCGGCGATGCACGACCGATTGACGTTCGGCGGCAACATCATCGAGACCGGCACAGACTCCTACCGGCTGGCTGCTACCCGCGCCCGCGCCGAACAGATGGCGGCGGCCGCGGACGCCAGCTACTGAGGATTTCAGGTTGTCGTCGGGTGGTGACGGTTCATGATCCCTGCGGTATGCCGGTGGTATGCGTTATCCGGAGGGTGGGGGCCTGACCGCTGAGCGTCGGGCGTTTCGTGAGGGGATCCGGCTCCAGGCCGGCGAGCGGTTCGCGGCGGGTGAGAAGACCGCGGTGATCGCGAAGGACCTGCGGGTGAGTGTGCGGTCGGTGGAACGCTGGCGTCGTGCCTGGCGCGAGGGCGGCGTGGAGGCCCTGCGCTCGACGGGCCCGGCCAACTCCCCGACTGTCACTGATGCCCAGTTCGCCGTACTCGAGGCGGAACTCGGCAAGGGCCCGTCAGCACACGGCTTCGAGGATGAGCGGTGGACTCTGGCCCGGGTCCAGACCGTGATCCGCCGCCGTCTGCGTCTGACGCTGTCGGTAGCGACGGTGTGGCGGCTGTTGAAACGGCAGGGCTGGTCCTGGCAGGCTCCTGCCCGCAGAGCACTCGAGCGCGACGCGCACGTGGTGGAGCTGTGGAAGAAGGAGGTGTGGCCGCGGGTAAAAGCCTCGCGGCGGCGTCCGGGGCATGGCTCGTCTTCGAGTTGCGCCGTGAGGCGCTGTGATTCGTGTGGAGGTGAGAGACTTTCACCGCCGACCTGTCGTAGCAGGGAGGTGGAGCTGAGGGCAGCCTGATCCGGGTGATGCCGGGGAGGGCGGGAGCGGCCCTGACAAAGCCGGGACGTGCCAGTACTGCCGGATGGTGCGGGTCCGGCGAGCGGGATGGAGAGGAGTACGCGAGGAACCGGCGTCTTTACGTCTCTTAGCCTCGATCCACCGATGTGGTCTGTGTCCTGTGGACAGAGAACCGAAGAGAGGTGCCTGCTGACCTGCGATGATGGGAGTTCTGACGCTTCCAGCACGCACAATCAGCAAGGCACCTCGTAGATGAAAGCTTCCCATACTCCGGCGGCGGTCTCCGCTGCGTTCGACGACCGGAATCTGATCGCGCATGCCGGGCTGGTCCCGGTGATGCGCCTGGCCGAGCGGTGCGGGCTTGCCCGTCTGGCCGCGGAGAAGGTGAAGCTGACCGGGGCGAAGAACGGTGCGGGTGCGGCGGCGGATGCCAAGGTCACCAGCATCGTGGCCGGGATGGCCGCGGGTGCGGACAGCATCGATGACCTTCACGTCCTGCGGCACGGTGCGATGCCCGTGTTGTTCGCAGGTGTCCGTGCGCCGTCCACGCTGGGCACGTTTCTGCGCGCGTTCACCCATGGTCACGCGCTCCAGCTCCACGCGGTGCACCGCGGGTTCCTGGCCGCTCTGGCCGCGCATACCCCGCTGCTGCCCGGCGCGGGCGAGAAGGCGTTCATCGATGTCGACTCCACCCACAAACGGGTCTACGGCCGGGCCAAGCAGGGTGGCGAGTACGGCCGGTTCAAGGGTGTCCGCACCCTGCACCCCCTGCTCGCCACGATCTGCACCCCGCACTCCCGCCCGGTGATCGCCGGGGTGCGGATGCGCCGCGGCAAAGCGGCCGATGCCCGCGGCGCCCCCAAGTTCGTCAGCGAGGCTCTGGCCACCGCCCGGGAGGCCGGCTGCACCGGCCTGCGGATCCTGCGGGCGGACTCGCAGTTCTACAACGCCGGGATCGCCCGCTCAGCCCGCCGTATCACCCTGCACCTACCGCACAACTGGCCCTGGCAGCACGCCTGGACGCACCTGTTCGACACGGTCCACGGCCCACCCGGCCCGGCCTGACGCCCCCTGCCCACCCCGCCCGCCAGGGCCCAACCGGAACCAAGTCGTGGAAAAGCTGGGCAGACCAGCGGCTACAACCTGCCCATGCCCAACCACCGCCCCAAAACCGGCACAGACGCCCGCCAGAAGATCACCCTCAGACCACATCGGTGGATCGAGGCTAAGTGCAATACCAGTGATTTAAGGGTCCGGGGTGCCTGGGGTCTTCGGTGGGTTGGTCGGGGCCGTTTTGTGGTGTGGGGCGATGGCCACGGCTCGGGCTGGGTCGAGTGTCGGCTGTGGCCAGAGCCGGTGTGCGGTGCGCTTGACGCCGAAGTTGGACATCTTGCGTTTGACGACGCGGGCGTTCGACCGCTGTCGTCGCGGTGGCAGGAGGTGACGGGCTATCTCTCGTATCCCGTCGGTGAGGGCTGTGGCCAGGCGGTCAGGGGAAAAGGCCGCCTGCGCGGTGACCTGGCGTCGGGCGAGGCGGAGGGTGCGGGTGAAGGAAAGCCGGTCGGTATCGGTGTCGGTGTCCCGGGCGGCGGTGTGCATGAGCTGGCGGATCGCGTGATGGACGAGGAGGTGGGCCCAGACCTCCTGTTCGACGCCGTCGGGCGATCGGGAGCGCAGGACCTGGGCGGGGCCGCGTTGGTGGGTCTTCAGCTCGTCCAGTGTGGTCTCGATCTCCCATCGCTCGTTGTAGAGGGCCGCCAACTCCGCCGCGGGTGCGGCTTCGTGGTCGAGGATGGTGGTGATCAGCCGGTACGGGGCGTCGTGCTGCGGGCGTCCGGGGTCGTCCAGGGTGTACTCGATGACCCGCACCACGGTGGGATCGGTGCGTTTGCGGTGGTCCTTGGCCGCCACGATGTCGGAGAGGTAGGACCCGTCGGGGAGCTCGCGCCGCACGGGCAGGACGGCGTTGGACTTGATGCGCCAGAGCAGGTCCGCACCGCCGGCCGATGCCGCTCGCCACTGCTCCAGCCCGGCGAAGCCCCGGTCGGCCATCAGCAGGTCATCCGGTCCAAGGGCGTCGAACAGCTCCCGCGCGATCACGGACTCCGCGGTGGTGAACGGCCCCAGAGCCGCGCGGGTGATGGCGTGCGTGCCGCACTCCGCCAGCGCCACCACCCGCACCTGCGGGAACGCGGTCCGCTCGCCCCGGTGGGTGGCGGGACGACCGAACCGGGCGTCGTTCTCCTCACTGTCCGGCACGTCGAACGTGGTCCCGTCGACCGCCATCAGACGCCAACACCCGTACCACGCACCGGGAGTGGACTCGGTCGCCACAGGCCCGGCGGACTGCTCGAAGAGAGCCTTGAGCGGCTCGGGCCCGAGCCTGGCCCGGGCCCGGGAAACCGCACCGGGCGTAGGCACCTGCCACGAACCCGACCAGTGCTTGGCCCAGGCCAGACCCTGAGTGAGCAGCCGTGCGACCTCTTCGTAGCCCTGACCGGAGAACAAGCACATCGCCAGCACGAAGTAGACGACCACCCGTGGAGGCAGCAGCCGGTTGCGCTGCCCGGCCTTCCCGGATTCCTCCACGACCCGGTCCACCAGCTCCGGCGGGAACGTCCGCGTCAGCAGTCCGATCGCGATCCGATCCGACAACCGCTCGTCCGTCTCCGGCTTGACCTGTCCAGGGCGTGGCATCCAGACACCTCCTGGCCAACACCCTACCAGCCGAGATCCTTAAGTCACTGGTATTGAGGCTAAGTGAGCCAGATTCTCACATCACGAACAAGACCGATCAATGCTACTTCCGTCAGGTTGAAGTTCCCCCTGTGAGCTGGACAGCCTGATACTGGGACGGACGTCCCGGAGGAAGCAGTCCCAGGTAGTGAGCAAGAAGAGCAATACGAGCAAGCGGTACACGGCCGAGTTCAAGCGCGACGCGGTGGCTCTGGTGCACTCATCGGGCAAGACGGTCACCGAGGTCGCCCGGGATATCGGCGTCAGCCCCGAGGGGCTGCGGAACTGGGTCAAACGGGACAAAAACGACCGTGGGCAGGGGTCGGCGGGAGCGTTGACCACGGCCGAGCGCGAGGAGCTCGTGCGCCTGCGCCGCAGGGTCCGTGAGATGGAGCAGACCATCGATGTGCTGGGGAAAGCGACCGCCTTCTTCGCGAACCACAAGACGAAGTAGACGTAGCCGCACGCTACGCGTTCGTTGACGTGGAGAAGGCCGGCCCCGACCGCCCCGACGGCTGCAGCGTGTCGCTGCTGTGCCGGGCCCTGACGATCTCCCGCTCCGCCTACTACGCCTACCTCGCCGCCCGTCCGGCCGCCGCCGTCACAGCGCGCGAGGAGGACGAGCTGGTGGCCGAGATCCGGCAGATCCACGAGGAATCCCGCCGCGCCTACGGCGCCCCGAGGATCACCGCGGCCCTGCGCCGAAAGGGCCGGAGGATCAACCGGAAGAAGGTCGAGCGGCTGATGCGCGAGCACGACATCCGCGGGATCACCCGCCGCAAGCGCCAAAACCTCACCAAAGCAGACCGCAAGGCGGCTCCCTCCCCGGACCTGGTCGGACGCGACTTCACCGCGGCCGAGCCGGGCACGAAGCTGGTCTCGGACATCACCTACCTGCCGACGCTCGCCGGCTGGTGGTATCTGGCGACCGTCATCGACCTGGCCACTCGCGAGGTAATCGGGTACGCGATGGCCGACCACCACCGCGCCGAGCTCGTCACCGACGCCCTGAAAATGGCCGCCGGCCGCAACGCCCTCAAGCCGGGCTGCATCGCCCACTCGGACCGCGGATCAGAATACACATCAGGCGAATACCGGACGCTGATACGGGAGTTGAACCCGCGACAGAGTATGGGCAGAACGGGCTCATGTTGCGATAACGCCGCAGCCGAAAGCTTTTTCGGTCTACTGAAAGCGGAGATCGGGACCACCGTCTGGGAGTCCCGCGAAGCGGCCCGCGCCGACGTCTTCCGCTTCATCGAGGTCGAATACAACCGCACGCGCCTGCGCAAGCACCCCGTATACGGCTACGTCACCCCACTCGAAAGCGGTACGGGCCATCGACTGGAAGTACGCCCTCGGCGCTGAGCTCGCCGCTACCGGTTTCGACGCCAGTGTGCTGTCCAGGTTCCGGGGCCGGCTCGCTGATCATGGCATGGAGCGGGTGGTGTTCGACCGGCTCCTTGAACACTGCAAGGACGCCGGCCTGGTGGCGGCCGGGGGCAGACAGCGGACCGACTCCACGCATGTGATCAGTGCGGTGCGGGATTTGAACCGCCTGGAGCTGGCCGGGGAGAGTGTGCGGGCCGCCCTGGAGGCACTCGCGACCGCGGCCCCGTCCTGGCTGGCCGGACAGATCGATGTCCTGGAGTTCGCCGAGCGGTACGGGCCCAGGATTGACGGCTGGCGCATGCCGTCCTCGGAGACGAAGCGCGACCGTCTCGCCCAAATCTTCGGCCAGGACGCCCTGGCCTTGTGCCGGGCCGCCTGGGCTGGTGATACCCCGGTATGGATCCGTGAGATCGAGGCCGTGGGCCTGCTGCGGCAGGTCCTCGTGCAGACCTACATCATCCGCACCGATGCCCGGGGACGGCAGGTGATCAGGAAGCGGGACGCCGACGACGGCGTCCCGCCCGGCCAACTCCGCCTGGCCTCCCCCTACGACGCGGACGCACGCTGGGCGGCCAAGGACGACGACCTGTTCTGGATGGGCTACAAGATCCACCTCACCGAAACGTGCGACACACTCCCCGAAACCGAAACCGAAACCGAAGCAGGGGCAGGGGTGAAGCCGAATCTGATCACCGATGTACATACCACCGATGCGACCGTGCCGGATGTGAAAGCTACCGCCCCCATCCAGGACAAGCTCGCTGAGCACGGCGTGAAGCCGGCTGAGCACTACCTCGACTCCGGCTACCCGTCGGCCGACCTGATCACCAAGGCCATGCAAGACGGTATCCGTATGGTCACTCCGGTCCTCCTGGACCACTCCGCGCAGGCCAAGGCGGCCGAAGGCTTCGAGAAGAACGCCTTCACCATCAACTGGAAGACCCGCCAGGTATGCTGCCCAGCCGGCCGCACCAGCTCCCACTGGAACCCGGTCAAACAGCACGGCAAGGACGCCATCGTGATCACCTTCAGCGTCCTGACTTGCCGCGACTGCCCCTTCCAACAGCAGTGCACCACCTCGAAACCCGGACGCCGCATGCTCACCCTGAGGCCCCAGGAACTCCACGAGAACCTCGCCCGGGCCCGCGCCGAACAGAAGACCGACACCTGGAAGAACAAGTACGCCCTCCGCGCCGGCGTCGAGGGAACCATCAACCAGGCCCTCGGCATCACCGGAATCCGCCAGGCCCGCTACCGCGGCCTACCGAAAGTCCGCCTCCAGCACGCCTTCTCCGCCACCGCACTCAACGTCATCCGGCTCGACGCGTACTGGACCGACAACCCCCTCCGACGCACCCGCACCAGCCGTCTCGAACGCCTCGCCTACCAACTCACGGCGTGACCCTCACCAATTGCGCAGCAGAGTCCGCAAGCAGCTCAAAGCCCTTCCCTGGCAGCGGATTCCGCTCCAGAGCCGCATCCGCGAGAGCGGTCACGGCCGTGGCGAGATCCGCCGCATCAAGGTTTGCACCGTGAACAACCTGTCCCTCCCCTCGTAGCGTGGAGTCCGTGATGGCAGGGGAAGTTGGGGTTCATGGGTTCCAAGCAACGGACGTACACGCCTGAGTTTCGTGAGGGTGCTGTACGCATCGTGATCGAGACGGGCAGGCCGATCCCGGAGGTCGCCGAGGAGCTCGGCGTCCACTCCGGCACGCTGCACAGCTGGGTGTCGCGATGGCGGCGCAACGGGTCGGCGTCGTCCGACCGGCCGGCCGAGCCCGCGCCGGGCGGCCGGATGCGCGAAGCCGAGCGCGCCGAGCTGGAGCGGCTACGGCGGGAGATGTCGGAGAAGAACAAGCGGATACGCGAGCTGGAGATGGAGCGTGATGTCCTCAAGCGATGCATGGTCCTCTGGGTGAAGTGACCGGGACGGACCCGGCCGCCCTGGCCGCGTTCATCGGTAACCAGAGGACTGAGCATCGCGTCCCGCACCGTCTGGCCTGCCAGATCCTGGAAGTCTCGGAGTCCTGGTTCTACAAGTGGCGCGACAAGCCCACCACTGCGCGTGAGGTCCGGCGGGGACAGCTGGCCGACGCGATCACGGGGATCTTCGAGGGCTCCGGCGGCACCTATGGTTCCCCGAAGGTCTGGGTCCTTCTGGTCCGCGCGGGCTGGCGGGTCTCGGTGAACACCGTGGCCCGCCTCATGGCCGAACTCGGCCTGGCCGGACGGAAGGTCCGCCACCGGCGGGGGCTGACCCGGCCCGGCAAACGGCCGGCGGCCCCGGACTTCGTGCGCCGTGACTTCACCGCGGACGCTCCGGACCAGGTGTGGTGCGGCGACATGACCGAGATCACCACCGGTGAGGGCAAGCTCTACCTGGCCACCGTCATCGACCTGTTCTCGCGTCGATTGCTCGGCTATGCGATGGGCGCCCGTCACGACGCCGATCTCGTCGTCGCCTCCCTGAACATGGCCACGGCCACCCGCGGCGGTGACGTCAGGGGCGTGATCTTTCACAGCGACCGCGGCAGCGAATACGTCTCCCGGCGCTTTCGCAGGGCCTGTCGCCGCCTGGGCGTGACCCAGTCCATGGGCCGCGTCGGGTCGTGTTTCGACAACGCCGTCAGCGAGGCGTTCAACAGCGTGCTCAAGGTCGAGTACGTCCACCGGCACACCTTCACCACCCGCACCGAGGCCCGGCTGAGGATCGCGACCTGGATCACCGGCTTCTACAACACCCGACGGCTACACAGCGTATGCGAGTACCACAGCCCGATCGACTACGAACGAGACCACCAGGCCGACCCCACCGTGGAGCTGGCCGCTTGAAAGATCTCCACAGCCCGAGGGGATTGACAACCTGCAGTTCCCCCGTGATGCGCTGGCGCCATCGCAGCGGTGTTCCCTGGTCCTGTTCCTGGCGCGGCACGTGGCGGAACGGGCCGATGCGGACCAGGTCCTGGCGGTCCATCTCCACCGCGATCAGGTCTGCCGCCGCCCGACGCACCTCGATCTCCGGAACACTCCACCGGCCGCCGGTCTCCACCGTCGCCACCACACGGCCGCCGAGCAGGACGTACCCCACCCGAGCATCGGCAGGAAACCCGGTGAACGCCCCAGAGGCCGTCGGCACAGCGCTACCGGTCGTCAAGCCGGTCCACAGAGCGTCCGCTGCGCCCAGAAGGATCAGGCCGCCCGTGCGACCCTCAGTGACAAGCTCCGGCATACCGACAGGCTAACGGCTAACCCCGAATAGAATGCCGGCCAGGGGTGAGGAGGAGCCGATGCCCGCAGGCAACGCCCGGGTTGTCGTGGTCCTGCCCGACGGCCAGGAACTTCGGGCCTCGCTGTATGAACGGCGGCGCGTACCCGACGGCTGGCAGTACCGCGTCGCCATCACCATCTGGACAGCCGCAAGCAGCGGCCACCAAGAACCCGTAGAACACACCGTATGGCTGGACGCCGTCCACGTCCGCCCCATCGAAGGCGGCGACTACAGCAGCGTACCGACCCGAGCCGCAACTCCAGTCGGCCGCGGAGCGGCCCGTCAGGCGTGGACGATACAGAACCTGCCCCACCGCCCCGGTCACCCCGGCGCCCGGCTCATCCACATCATCGGCTGCCAGCCCGGCGTTCCCATCGATCTCGACCAGGCCCTCGAGGCACTCCTGCAACCCCGCACCGTCCCCTGCCTCCAGTGCAAGGCCGCCACCTCGCTGACATCGGCCGACTGAACCGCACTCGGTAGACAGCATCCCGGGCAAGCCACCGTCCGATGCCCCGACGGCAGCACCGTGACCGGCTCGGCCAGCGCGACGGACACGGGGAACTCCACCCGGCTAGGGCCTGTTCTGAGTTGAGATCACGGGAGGGCTGGCAGGCTGCGTAACCAGAGGATGGATCCGCGCAGGTGGAGCCCGGCGGCATAGCTCTCAGGTGTCTTGTCGTAGCGGGTGGCCAGCCCCCGCCATTCCTTGAACTTGTTGATGGCGCGCTCGACGGTGTTGCGATCTTTGTAGAGCGTGCCGTCGTGGCTGACCGGGCGGCCGCCGGAGCGTCCCTTCTTCTTGCGATTGGCAGCCTGGTCGGCCTTTTCCGGGATCACCGCCTTGATGTTGCGTCTGCGCAGGTGGGCGCGGTTGGCTCGGGAGGAGTACGCCTTGTCGCCGGCCACTGCGTCCGGCCGGGTCCTGGGGCGGCCGATCCGGCCGCGCACCTTGATCTTCTTGAGGACAGGGATGAAGTGCGGGCTGTCCGCGGCCTGCCCGGGGGTAAGGATGATGGACAGCGGGCGGCAGCGCCGCTCGACGGCAAGGTGGATCTTGCTGGTGAGCCCGCCCCGGGAGCGGCCCAGTTCGGCGGCCCGCAGTCGGGCCCTGCGGCGCCGGCGCACGGCTCGGCGCTGTTCCCGCTCGGGGTCCTCCCTGTCCGCGGATCCCTCGCCTACGGGGTCGTTTTGTCCCTTTGTTGCAGCCCCTTTTCCTCCGCCACGGCCTTCTCCAGATCCTCAAGGAGCTCCGGGGCGACCGCCATGCCCGCCGCGTGGTGATGCGCCCGAGCAACGGTCGAGTCCACGCTCACCAGGCTGAGATCGACATCGTCGCGAGCCTCCGCCTCGGCGATCATCGCGTCCATGAGGGTCTGGAAGACCTCGTCACGCGCCCACATCCGGAACCGGTCGTAGATCGTCGACCAGGAGCCGTAGCTCTCCGGCACATCCCGCCAGGGACTGCCGGTCCGGAACCTCCACATCACCGCGCTGAAGTAGCGGCGCAGGTCAGGGATCGGTCCGAACGCCCCCAGCGGCAGGTGCGGCTCGATCAACTCCCACTCGGCATCGGTCAGATCATCACGAGTCATGCGACCGGTCTACCCCGGCCAGCACCCTCCTGAAGCGAGAATGACCGATCCCGTGATCTCAACTCAGAACAGGCCCTAGTACTCCAGCAGGATTTTGATGTCTGACCTGCGGGTTTCGTTGGGCGGCTGGAGTATAGCGGGCTGCGGTGTGGTCAGGGGCGGTCTTCGTCGGGCCGTCCATCGATCGTGCGACAGCGCCGCAAGTAGTGGCAGCGGCGGGCGACTGCTTGGCGCTGGCGGCGCCATTTCGACCAGCTCAGCGCGTGGTGTCGTCCTCGGTGGCCACGGAGGTGTGGGGGCCGGGGACGACAAGCTGCCAGGAGTCGCCGAACCTCCGCCACTGTGAACTCGATTGCCCCTGCTGCCTCATCGGTGCCACCCCCTTTTCCCGGAGCTCGCGCGCCGTGGAGGCCAGGAAGGCGTGGGCGAGCATGGCGAGGGTGATGTGCCGGTACCAGCCGACGTAGCGACGGACTTCGTACTGGTCCAGGCCGCACTCGTTCTTCGCGGCCTGGAAGCACTCCTCGATCGCCCAGCGTGTCCCGGCGATCCGCACCAGCTCCTGAACGGTGGTCTCCAAGGGCGCGTAGGCGAGATAGTAGGCGATCTCGTCGGGCTTGCGGATGCTGCGGCGGGCCAGTGCCCACCGCATCCGGTGGGGGGCCTCGCCCTGGTAGTCGAATTCCTCGACGGCTGGCAGCCGCACCGCCGCCCAGTGGTAGACGCGAGGACCTTTCGCGCCGTCACCGCACGAGATCTTCTCCCATGCCTCGGCCGGGGCCTGCGCGAACAGGCCGTCGATGCGGGGGCAGCCCACGGTGAACTGGGACTTGGGCACGGCCAGCACGTAGCCGACGCCGGACTGTTCCAGCAGCCGGCGAAAGCGGCTCTCCTGTCCATAGGCGGAGTCCGCGGTGACCCAGGAGATGGGCAGCGGTGAGGCGAGGGACCTCAGCACGATGCGGCGGGCCAGTTCACCCTTGGTGGCGAACTCCCGCTCGTCGGGAACGCGGGCTGCCCGGCAGCGTTCGCGGTCCTCGGTCCAGCTCTTGGGCAGGTAGAGCTCACGGTCGACCAGGGCCCGGCCCAGGGTGGTGGCGTAGGCGGCAAAGACGCCGATCTGGCAGTTCTCGGTGCGGCCGGCGGTTCCCGAGTATTGGCGCTGGACCCCGGCGGATGTGGCGCCCTTCTTGATGAACCCGGTGTCGTCGATGATGAGGACGCCATCGCTCTCGCCGAGCTTGTCAGCGACGTATTTCTGCAGGTCATCGCGGATGTCGTCGGAGTTCCACTTCGCTCCGGCGAGTAGGTGCTGCAGACCATCGGGGGTTGGGTGGCCTGCCTGCTCGGCCAGTTGCCAGCTGTTCTTCCGGGGCACCGGGGCGAGGAGGCCGCGTACGTAGTCGCGCATGCGACGGCGTAGCTCCACCCGGCCGAACCGATGGCCAATGGTCACGAAGAGGTCGTCCAGGTCCAGGTTCCACTGCTCGCCAGCACGCGCGCTGATCACCTGAGGAAACTGCCCCGCCGCTGCCACTACTTGCGGCGCTGTCGCACGATCGATGGACGGCCCGACGAAGACCGCCCCTGACCACACCGCAACCCGCTACACTCCAGCCGCCCAACGAAACCCGCAGGTCAGACATCAAAATCCTGCTGGAGTACTAGAACCCAAGCGGCCAGGGCGGGTCACGATTCAAGCGCCGCCGACACACCTGGAGCCGTCGCGGAACCACCCCGGTCATCCGGGTCCGCGGACGCTCCCAGCGCCGCTTCTCCATAGCCGCCCTGTGCTGCTACAAACCCGGCGACCGCGCCCCAAGGCCGCGAAGTTAAGGGGTGGCAGGCGCCGTCAAGGGTGAATGCGGGCGGATTGTGCTGCCGAAAGAACGGGACCTCGGATAGAGCTGGGGGATCTGCCAAGATCTTCCCGCTGTGCGACCAGTGTGCCATCCCACCGCCCGAGGCTGTCAGCGACGACGCCAAGTGTCGCTACTTGCCAGGCCACTTGGGTGAATTGACCACCTACCTTCCCGTGGAGCTTGTCGATGCCGTGCTGGCTGAGACCCGGACCGTTCAGCAGCGGCTGCGGTGTCTGCCATCACGAGTCAGGGTGTATTTCGTCCTGGCTCTGGGCCTGTTCCCGTCGCTCGGGTACTTGCGTGTCTGGGACAAGCTGACTGCTGGGCTGCCCGGCCGGGAGGTACACCGACCGAGTGAGAAGGCTCTTCGTGATCTGCGCCGGCGGCTCGGGCCGGCTCCGATGAAAGCCCTGTTCGAAGTCCTGGCAGGTCCGCTGGCACAGCCCCAGACCCCTGGTGTCTGCTACCGCCGCTGGCGCACAGTCGCCTTTGACGGGTGCAGCGACTCTGTTGCTCAATTCCGGCTGCGTGGTTCGGTTGGTGCGTGATGATCTATCGTGCGGTCGCTTCCCTGTCGTGCGGCCGTGGGGGTGATGTGGATGTCGCTGCGGTCGAGCGGGTTGCCGCCAGTGCCGGAACGGACGGCGCGGGTGGCCCGGGCCGCTTTCCCGAAGGGGAGTCTGCCGATACGGGTGCGGGATCGGCTCGGTGAGGTGTTCGCGGACGAGCCGTTCGTCGAGGCGTTCGGGGTTCGTGGGGCCCCGGGATTGTCGCCGGGGGTGTTGTCGCTGGTCACGGTCTTGCAGTTCGCGGAGAACCTGACCGACCGGCAGGCCGCGGTGATGGCGGTGCGGGCGATCGACTGGAAGTACGCGCTCGGGGTGGAGCTGGAGGATCCGGGGTTCGACTTCAGCGTGCTGTCGAAGTTCCGGGCCCGGCTGGTCGAGCATGACATGGAGCGGGTGGTCTTCGAGAAGTTGCTGGAGCACTGCCGGGAGGCGGGGCTGGTGGCGGCGGGCGGGAAGCAGCGCACGGACGCGACCCATGTGATCAGCGCGGTGCGGGACCTGAACCGGCTGGAGCTGGCCGGGGAGAGCGTGCGGGCCGCGCTGGAAGCCCTCGCGGCGGCCGCGCCGTCCTGGCTGGCCAGCGTGGTAGACGTGCCCGAACTCGCCCACCGCTACGGGCAGCGGATTGAGGGCTGGACGCTTCCGGCCTCGAAGACGAAGCGGGAGCGGCTCGCGCTGGTCTTCGGGCAGGATGCGCTGGCCCTGTGCCGGGCGGTCTGGGCACCGGGGGCGCCCGGGTGGCTGCGGGAGATCGAGCCGGTCGCCCTGCTGCGGCAGGTCCTGGTCCAGACGTACGTGATCAGCACCGATACGCGCGGGCGGGAGGTGGTCAGGAAGCGGGAGGCCGACACGGACGGCGTTCCGCCCGGTCATCTCCGCCTCGCCTCGCCCTATGACGCCGACGCGCGCTGGGCGGCCAAGGGCGAGGATCTGTTCTGGCTGGGCTACAAGGTCCACCTCACCGAGACCTGCGACACTCCCGCCGAAGCCGAAGCCGAAGCCGAAGCCGAAGCCGAAGCCGAAGCCGAAGCCGAAGCCGAAGCCGAAGCCGAAGCCGAAGCCGAAGCCGAAGCCGAAGCCGAAGCCGGGGCGGTGGGGAGGCAGGAGCCGGTCCGGGCGGTGAACCTGATCACGGATGTGCTGACCACGGTGGCCACCGTCCCGGACGTGAAGGCGACCGCCACCGTCCAGGCCGCGCTCACCGCCCGCGGCCTGAAGCCGGCCGAGCACTACCTCGACTCCGGTTACCCCTCGGCCGACCTGATCACCCAGGCCGCAGGGCAGGGCATCATCATGGTCACCCCCGTGCTCCTGGACCACTCGCCCCAGGCCAAGGCGGCCGCCGGCTATGACAAGAACGCCTTCGGCATCGACTGGAAGACACGCCAGGCCACCTGCCCCGAAGGCCGCACCAGCACCGGGTGGCACCCGGTGAAACAGCACGGACGCGACGCCATCGTCGTCGAGTTCGCCCGCTCCGACTGCCGCGAGTGCCCCGTCTTGAAGCTGTGCACCCGGTCCCGGCGCGGCAACCGGATGCTCACCCTCTACCCCGAACACCTCCACGCTGCCCTGACCACGGCCCGCGCCGAGCAGAAGTCCCGGACCTGGAAGGACAAGTACGCCCTGCGCTCGGGCATCGAGGGAACCATCAACCAGGCCCTCGACCTCACTGGCCTGCGCAGGGCCCGCTACCGCGGCCTCCCGAAGGTCCGCCTCCAACACACGTTCTCCGCCACCGCGATCAACATCGTCCGCCTCGACGCCCACTGGACCACCACGGACACCCCACCCCGAACCGGCCGCCTCGCTCGCCTCGGCTACCAGCTCACAGCCTGACCCCGGAATTGAGCAACAGAGTCGATGCAGGCGGGCAAAAGCCGGTCTCGTGCCTCATCGCCGCGGAGCGGCTCGACATCGTCCAGGGAACCGTCTTGCGGTACTGGCGCGAGGATGCAGGCCCCGATCAGCGCTTCGCTCCCTGGGTGCGGCCCCCCGGCCAGTAGACGGTCTCGGGCCACGCCCTCGAACAATGGTGAGCTCGTGGATAGCCTTGCCGGATGACTGACTCGGCCCCCGCCCAGCGCCCTTTGCCAACGCGGGACGAAGTGATCGCGTTGCGGGATTTCATCCACGGACGGACATACGCGGCCGCGGTCCCCACCATCCGACTCAATGGAGAACCGCCTCACGCCCCCGGATCCGCTCTGGCGCGAGTGGCGGAGGTCAACGGGGCACTCTACGAAGTCACCTCTCACCTATGCGGTCGACTGTATGCCGAGCTTGCGACAGGTCGTCCTGGATCCGGGGCCGAAGCCTCGTGGGAGGCCCTCATCACGATCACTGCGTCCTGGTGCGATGACCCTGAGCTGCCTGCCTGGGTGCACGAGGTGCTGCCAGTCAAGCCGCGCTGACCGCGACGTCAGGCGGTGCGGGGAACGCGGACTCCTCATCGAAGACTTTTCGATTCTGGAGGCAGTGGTAGAGCTGGCCGATCATGCGGTTGAAAAGGTTGCGCTGGGCGGCGGCGTGCCAGTCTGCGTGATTGTCGCGGCGTCGCCGGTAGTGGGCTTTGGCGCCGGGCGAGGCGGTGATTGCGGAGAACGCCCATAGGTAGCCCGCGGCATTCAGACGGTCGTTCTTCACCCAACGGCGGGTGACGCTCGACTTCTTGCCGGAGGCCCGTGTGATCGGCGAGGCGCCAGCGTATGCCTTCAGGCCCCGGGCGTCGGCGAACCGTCGCCGGTCGTCCCCGATCTCGGCAAGCACCCGGGCCCCGAGCTGGATGCCGAGGCCGGGGAAGCTGAGGATGATCTCAGCGTCCGGGTGCTGAGGGAACGCCTCTTCGACCGCCTCAGCAAGGCTGTCGGCGGCGGGGTGCAGGCGGCCTCCAGCTGGACCAGGAGGGCAAGCATCTGCTTGCCGAGCGCGTCCTCGACCAGCTGCGGCTGGTGGGCCCACTCGGCCCGGAGGACCTCACGCAGCCGCTCGGCGTCGGCTGCGATGCCCCGCTGACGACCGGCCCGCTTGAGCGCGGCCTGCAACTGCGTACGGGTCAGCCGAGCGGCCTTGGCCGGCGTCGGGGCCAGCTTGAGCAGCTCGTGGGCCTCGGGCCGGCAGAGTCCGTTCTTCCAGGATTCGACGGCCGCGAGAGCGGCCGGGTAGTACTCGCGCAACAGGGAGCGGAGCTGGTTGGCGATCTGCTGACGGTTCCAGGTGGCGTCCTGCTGAGCGCGGGCGAGGACGGCGACGGCGCGGGCAAGGTCGCTGTCCTGGGGAAGCGGCCGATGGGCATGCATGTCAGTCCGGAGCATGTTGGCGAGGACCAGGGCGTCGCCGGGGTCGGACTTCTTCCGGGAGACGGAGTGACGGTCCCGGTAGCGAGCAGCGGCCATCGGATTGATTGCGAACACCTGCCGCTTGCCGGTCCTCAGTACGGTGACGAGCAGGCCACGGGAGGTTTCGATGGCGACCAGGATCGGGTCATCCTCGGTATCGCCGTACTCGGCGAGCAGATCCAGCAGGATCTTGTAGCCGGCTGCGTCGTCGGTGATGTGCCGCTTGGCCAGTAACTGGCCGCTGTTGTCGACCAGGGCGACGTCGTGCGTCTTCTCCGCCCAGTCGATACCGCAGTAGATCAAGATTCTTCCCCTCCCAGTATCTGATGTTCGCGCTGGTTGCGAGCGCATGAGGGCCACGCAGCGACCTAATCCCAGGACTCGGCGCGAGGGCCGGTCCGCCACCTCAGTAGCCGTTCGTGGCACCAACTCGTCCCACGGGCCTCAGTCTCCGCGGGAGCTCAACGGCTCGGGCGTATCAAGAGGTCACCGCAGGGCGGGCTCGCATCACCAACACCAACGAGTGATCAAGCGATGGATGTTGACGTCCGATGGTGCCGGGCGTCTCCGCTCTTGGCAGGAGGCCCTGCAGGCCTGGGATGGAAACGGCATCCGCCCAGCGACGGGCGCCAGCACACTGCACTCCACGGTGGTGGCGGCCGCGAAGACGCCGAGCGCCGCCCGTCTCGTACGAGGGCTCAAGCCCGGATGTACCGAAGGCGTCCGCCCGGCGCCCACGCAACTGCCACCACCACGAGCACCAGGCCTGCCCACCGATCTACGGGAAGGCGTCGCAGCCCGGGTGGAGCCAGATGTGACAGCCCTGGCGCTCTCGAACAGCCCGCCCAGGTCTGATACGGCCGGACGGCTCTTAGACCGACCGGCAGTAGGCGTCACTTGAGTCGTCGGGTGGTGGGGCGGGTGTCCCAGCGGTATTGGAGCGTCGCGCGGCGGATGAGCATGCGGAGCGTGACGATCGTGGCGGTGAGGTGCAGGTAGAAGTCCACGACGTTGCCGTTCTTCTCGGTGCAGCGCCGCAGTTTGCCGAAGCCGTTCATCCACGAGTGTGCGCGCTCCACCACCCAGCGTTTCCCGGCTTGGATTGGGGCGGGCACACCCTTGCGGGCGATCTCGACGGTGAAGCCGAACTCCTCCAGCGCGGTCCGGGTCTTCGCGCTGTCGTAGCCGCGGTCCAGGTTGACGTTGACCTGCTCGGGGAGTGGTCCGACCTGGGTTTTCACGGCGTCGAGGGTGGGGATGAGCAGGGGCGAGTCGTGCCGGTTGGCTCCGGCGGAGACCAGGCCGAGCGGAACACCGCGGGCCTCGGCTGCTACCGAGCGTTTCAGGCCCTGCTTGCCGCGGTCGACCGGGGAGCGGCCGGCCTTCTCGCCGCCGCAGGGCGCCTTGGTGATGCAGCCGTCGACCGACAGTTCGTCGAGTTCCAGGCCGATCATGCGGTCGTACGCCTCCAGGGCCAAGGCGTGCAGTTGCTGACATATCCCCAGGTCGGCCCAGTGTCTGACGCGGCGTCGGATAGTGCGGTCGGAGCAGCCGGGACTGGCGATGCGTTCGTAGCCGGAGCCGTGCACGAGGGCAGCGATCACGTGCTCGAAGACGATCCGGTCGGGGAGGCGCGGATTGTGGCAGCCAAGCGGATGGCCGTCCACGTGCGCGGGCAGCAGCGCCGCGAACTGGTCCCACAGGGGTTCGAGCAGGCATGATGGCAGGACAGGCACGAGCCCTCCGGTGATCACTGAGCGTAGAGAACTCCATGATCACTCAGGCTCGTGCCTGCCTTGCGCTCGGGCCGCCGATCACCGACACCCACGGCCCTACTGCCGGTCGGTCTTAATACTGCAACCGCATGTGGCGTGACGGTTGGCGTCGATGCTCGTTGTTGTGACTGTGTGATCAAACGCTGACGGTCGAGCAGATCGAGTCGTGGTCCGAGGGTGTAGCGGGGTTGCATGCCCGGTTCGGGCATCGTTTTGGCAGGTCGGAGCCACGTGATCGGGCTCTGGACTACATGACGGGCCTGCTTGCGCCGCTAGATCCGTACTTCGCGGGTGGCTGAGTCAGGTGGAGTTGGTGTCTGGCCGTGTCCGGTCCGGGGGTGGCTGTGTTGATCCGGGTGTGACGAAGTCTTCCCGGTCCCCACGGCTGCGGACGGTGCGCCCGCGCATGGAATGTGTGGTCACCTCCGTGGTGGAGAAGCGTCTGGGCGCTCTGCCTGTCGCTGCCGAGTTTCTGCGCCGGCTTGATGTGGCCGGGACCGTCGACCGGCTGTGCCCGGGCCGCGACATCGCCCATGTGACGCACGGCCAGGTCATCGAGGTGCTGGTGGCCAACCGGCTGACCGCACCCGCACCCCTGTGGCGGGTGGACCGCTGGGCCCGGGAGTGGGCGGTGGAAGAAGTATTCGGAATTGAGGCGGAACTGCTCAACGACGACCGTCTGGGCCGGGCCCTGGACGCCATCGCCCCGCGGCTGAGAGAGCTCACCGACAGCATCGGGGCCCAGGCGATCGGCGAGTTCGGCATCGATGTGTCCACGTTCCACTGGGACATGACATCCATGTCGCTCTACGGCGCCTACCCGGCCGATGACCAGGACGAGGAGTATCCCCGCATCAGACACGGCCATCCCAAGGACCGCCGCTACGACCTCAAGCAGATCCAGACCGGCCTGGCGGTGACCGGCGACGGCGGTATCCCCCTGCTGTCCCGCGTCATCGACGGCGGAGCCGCGGAGATCTCCCAGATCACCGGCACCATGAACGCTCTGCGCGCGATGGCCGGACCGAAGAAGTTCCTGCTGATCGCCGACTCCAAGCTGATCTCATACGGCAACGTCACCGCCCTGATCGGGGCCGGGACCGATTTCATCGCCCCGGCCCCCGCTTCCAGGGTCGACGACGCCGTCTACGCCGCCCTCGACCTCGAGACGGCCACCGTCGTGGACTACACCCCCGCCCGCGACGAGAACACCCCCGCCGCAGCGCGTGAGACCTACCGGGTCCTGGAAGACATCCACCTTGTGACCGGGCCCCGCAAGAGCGATCCCCCGCTCCAGGTACGCCGGATCCTGGTGCACTCCACCGGCAACGCCAAAGGCCAGCAGCGGGCCCGCGAGAAACGCCTGGCCAAGGCCCGCGAAGACCTCGACAAGCTCCAGCACTCTGCCGGCGGCCGCTACTACAGGACCGCAGAGAAGATCGCCGCACGCCTCGGCGTGATCACCCGCACCCGCCGGGTCTCCGGCTGCCTGCACACCGAGATCACCACCGACGAAACCGGACGGCCCGCCCTGTCCTGGCACTTCGATCAGGACGTGCTCCAGGCCGAAGCCGCCGTCGACGGCTGGTACGCGCTGCTGACCACCCTCACCCCCGAACAGGCCGATCCCGGCGAAGTACTACGCCGCCACAAAGGCCAGGGCACCGTCGAGCGCCGATACAGCGACTTCAAGGGCCCCCTGGCCGTCACCCCTGTCTTCGTGCAGGACAACAAACGCGTCGCCGCACTGATCACAGTGATCTGCCTGGCCCTGCTGCTGTTCTGCCTGATCGAACGCCAGGTCCGCCGAGCCCTCGGCGGCGACCAGAAGATGCAGGGGCTCTACCCCGGCAACCAGAGGGTGCGGCCCACCGGCCGGATGATCCTCTACCACCTGTCCGACCTGCGGCTACGGGTCGGCAGCGCCACCGACCCACCCGTCATCGCCATCACCCGGGGCATCCAGCTCCACCTCCTCGACCTCCTCGGCCTGGAACCCACACATCCCCGCTGGCCAGAGACCTGAACGAACTACCCGCGAAGTACAGAGCTAGAGAAGAAGAACGGGTGGACGCTGGCCGAGCAGGTCGGCCAGCTCCGCCCGGACGGTGTGCAACGCCTGCTCAACCACTCCGAATGGGACGAGAACGCGGTCCGCGACGATGTCCGGGACTTCGTCGTGGAGACCATCGGCGCCAAGGATGGCGTGCTCATCGGGGACGACACCGGGTTCCTGAAGAAGGGCACCAGGTCAGCAGGGGTCCAGCGGCAGTATTCCGGCACCGCTGGCCGCACCGAGAACTGCCAGATCGGCACCTTCCTCGCCTACGCATCCGCCAAAGGGCGGGCGCTGATCGACCGGGAACTCTACGTCCCGAAGTCCTGGACGGACGACCGCGACCGCTGCCGGGCAGCCGGGATCGACGACACCGTGCCGTTCGCCACGAAGATCGAGCACCTCAAGTGGATGCTGCAACGCGCCATCGACGCGGCTGTTCCCTTCGCCTGGGTGACCGCGGACGAGGCATACGGGCAGGTCAAGCACTTCCGCGCCTGGCTGGAAGAACGCCAGGCCGCGTATGTGCTGGCCACCAAGGTCAACGACACCGTGATCACCGCCGACGGCCGGGACGCCCGCGTCGACGAGCTGATCGCGGCCCTGCCGAAGCAGGCATGGAAGCGGATCTCCGCCGGAGCAGGCGCCCACGGCCAGCGGATCTACCACTGGGCCCGCGTCGCGATCCGGCCCACCTGGGAGGGCGGATCCGGGCACTGGGTGCTCGCCCGCCGCAACCTGTCCGACCCCACCGACATCGCCTACTACGTCTGCTACGGCCCCGTCACTTCCCGGCTGAAAGACCTGGTCAGGACCGCCGGAGCCAGGTGGGCGGTGGAGGAATGCTTCCAGACCGCGAAGGGTGAATGCGGGCTCGACCACTACCAGGTGCGGCTCTACCGGGCCTGGTACCGGCACATCACCCTCGCCATGGCCGTCCTGGCCTACCTCACGGCCATCCGTGCCGCAGAAGCCGCAAAAGGGGCAGCGGAGATGACGAACAAGACCTCATACCCCTCAGCGTCCCGGAGATCCGCCGGATGATCGGGCACGTCGTCCTCACGCCCCGCTGCCACACCAACGAGCACCGTCTCCACTGGTCACACTTCCGACGCCGCAGCCAAGCCCGAGCCCGCCGCTGCCACTACCAACGACGGGGCCACGACCCCCACATGCGGTTGCAGTATTAACCACGGATTAGGGTGGAGCGGTGAAGGCAGACCAGTACGTGACGGTGGCCCGTGAGGGCGTGCACGAGTCCGAGATCAACCGCTCGCGCTTCCTGTGCTCGCTCGCGCCCGCCGCGACCGAGCAGGAGGCGCAGGAGTTCGTCGCGCGCATCCGCAGGGAGCACCCCACCGCCACGCACAACTGCTTCGCCTACGTGGTCGGCGCCGACGCCTCCGTCCAGAAGGCCAGTGACGACGGCGAGCCCGGCGGTACCGCCGGGGTTCCGATGCTGCAGATGCTCATGCGCCGCGACATCCGTTACGCCGTCGCCGTGGTCACCCGCTACTACGGCGGCGTCAAGCTCGGCGCCGGCGGCCTGATCAGGGCCTACGGAGGAGTCGTCGGCGAGGCGCTGGACGAGCTCGGCACCGTCACCCGGCGCCGCTACCGGCTGGCCACCGTCACCGTCGACCACCAGCGTGCCGGCAAGACCCAGAACGACCTGCGCGCCACCGGCCGGACCGTGGTCGACCTGCGCTACGGCTCCGCGGTGGAGATCGAGGTCGCCCTCCCGGAGGCGGATCTGCCCGCCTTCGAGGCCTGGCTCGCCGACAGCACCGCGGGCACCGCCGACCTCACCCTCGGCGGAGAGACGTACGCGCCCTGAGCGACCCCGGGGACGGGTTAGCGTAGAGGGGTTCGGCGAGCGGGAGACGACCAGGGGGAGACGGCATGTGCGGCGGGGCCGGCGAGTGAAGTTCCTGCACACCTTTTTGGCGCTTCCCTTATCATGAATACTCATTTGAGCGCAAACATGCAGGTCAAGCGCTTGGGCCTCGCCTCTCGGTGGGGCCCTTCTGCATCCCCGTGCTGACCTGGTGCTGACCTCTCATCACCCGTCATCACCCCTGCGAACCTCAACCGTGCTGGGTCGGTGCTGACTTAGACAAGCTCAGCCTCGATGCCTTCGGTGGTTATCGGCAAGCTGAGCAACCAAGATCGGACGGGCGAACTTGGCGACAGCGGTCTGGGCGGTGACGGTGTGTGGACGGTAGAAGCCAGTCGCTACAGACCGATGCGAACCGACTTCTGCCGGAGTGGCATTCATCGGGGCACAATTCTGCCTGTCGGGCGGAGGTTTCTGCGTAGGCGGTGAACATGCTGGGTGTCGGGACTTCTGAAGGAAGAGAAGGTCCTTAGAAAGCGCCTGCTCTATCCGCTGAGCTACGGGGGCTGGCCTGCGAAAACGCAGCTTCCGAACACGAGCCGTGTGTCGCTGTGCCACACATGTGCCACAAGGGTACGCGTGGGGCTTCCGGCTCCGGCCTTCAGCCTCTCACGGGATCTTTACATCCCCGAAGGTCGAGACGGAAACAATTCGGTCTCCGACGCTGTTGTGGCCCCTGGATACAGCGATGCATGGGGGTGCTGAGACTGAGGCTGTTCGATGTTAACGGTGGGGGCGCGGTGGAGATCACCGCGAGGCCGGCGGAGCTGGAACGCCACCTGCAGGACGTGGTCGAGGGGAACATGGAGCTCCTGCTCGGCGTCCGGTTCCTGGCGAGCGAGTACAGCACGGGGCCGGTTGACTCTCCTCCCGAGGGTTCCTCAAGCACACCGAAGCATGGTCTCGCCGCAGCGTGCGCCTGACCTGGAGGTCTATCCGTCCCACGCGAGAGGTTGTCCATCCCGATAGAATCTCGCAATTCCTGAGATAATATCGTCCAGTCCGATCAGTTGGCCAAATGGTCGAGCTGGAGGTTTCGTGTCCCTGGCGATCGTGCGAGACCTGCGTCCGGAACTGCGCTTGACGACGCCGGAGGAGCTCGCGGCCTTCGAGCAGGACCTGTTGTCCGAGTTCGTGCTCGCCCGGGCTTCGGCCGGCATCAGCGATGGGACGGTCGCCGGCGATGTCGGCGTGATCGTCGAAGTGCGCTCATGGTTCACGCGCCCGCTGTGGGAGATGGAACCTCGCGATCTGGACCGGTTCTTCGGCCGACATCAACAGGGCCTGGCTCATGCCACAAAGGTCCACAAGGCGCACTCTCTCAGCGTGTACTTCGAGTTCCTTGAACTACGGCACAAGCCCGCCATCCACAGGGCAACCGGCTATGTCGTCGAGTCGCCGTTGGATGAGATCAACCGGCCCCGTGGATCGACCCTGTCCCGGTTGCGGGTTCCGCCGCCGCTCGGGGAGGTCGACCATCTGTTCTCGGCTTGGCGTGACGAGGTGCCGCAGGCGCGTAAACCGTTGTCGATCGTCCGGAGTTACACCGCGATGAGGCTGGCGAGTCTGATAGGTCCCCGGGTCTCGGAGCTGAGCCTGGCGAACGTCGACGACATCCACTGGGAGCTCGGCCAGTTCGGAAAGATTCTTCTGCGGGGCAAGGGGAGGCGCGGCAAGAAGAAGGAACGGCTCGTCTCGCTGATCAACGGGAGCCGTTCGCTGCTGGAGTGGTGGGTCGACGGCCCCCGATGGCAGTGCGACGATCGGGTGGATGAGCCAGAGGCGCCGTTGTTCCCCTCGGAGCGGCGGGCCGCAGACGGCTCGAGCCTGCGGGTGGATACCGACACGCTCCGCCTGCATCTGAAGAAAATGGTCGCCCAGCACCTTCCTTCCCAGGCAGGCAAGCTGACGCCGCACACGCTTCGGCACTTCGCTGCCTCGGAGCTCTACCGTCAGGGCATGGATGTGGTGGCGATCCAAGAGCTGCTTGGCCACAAGTGGATCAACACCACCATGATCTACGTACACGTCAACCAGACTCATGTCGAGGACGCGTGGGTCCGTGCGGGTGAGCGTGGACGGGCGCGATTCGGAGGAGCGTCATGAAGTGGAACCTGCGGATGACCGCGGCCAAGCGGGACATCTGGAAGTCCTCCGAACTCCAGCGCATGCTGGCCGACGCGGGCTTGGTGATCAGTGCGGGCAAGATGTCCAACCTGTGGGCCGGACAGCCGGTGACTATCCGCCTGGACGATCTCGACGTGATCTGCGAGGTGCTGCAATGCGAGCCCAGCGATCTGCTTGTCCGTGAGCCCGAGAAGGCCCGCGCGAAACGACCGGAGCAGGATGAGAGCAGGGCGGCCATCCGTCCCGCTGTTGGTGAGAACCGTCGTCGGAGCGGCGGCGGCCCGGCCTCCCGCAACTTGATGCCGCCGTTGTGACGAAGGAAGCGAAGGCCAAGGGGCTTGGGACGCCTGAGAGTTGCGAGGTCTGCATGGCCTGGGGCCTGCACCCTAACCCGGGCGGCTCGAAGATCCTCTGCTATGCGTGCAGGGCATGGTGGTACAAGTATCCTGCCGACTCGTGCGGCACGTGCGGCGCGACCGTCCCCCTGCGTGACGGAGTCTGCCGGGCCTGCCGTCACCAGGCCGCATTCGTCGCCGGCCGTATCAAGGTCCCGTCAGCCGGCCACGGGGCCCGGTTGGACCTCACGGTCGCAGCCGCAACCGGGCACCAGACGTTTCTCGCTGACCTGATCAAATGGAATCGGCGCCACCACCTCACCGCAAGAACAGCGGAGGTGCCTGAGTTGCCGAGCGAGACGACGCACAGACACCCCCTGCTGCTGAAGCCGCCCGAGAGCATCCAACTCACGCTCTTCGAGCCGGTCCGGGACTTCCGGCGCTATCGGAACCCGAACGGCTCGAAGGGGCGCTCCTGGACAGGATTCACCCCGGCAGATCCCGGATATTCGGACTTCCTCGTCGATCGGGCCAGGGACGTCGCGGCGGTACGGGGCTGGAACCACTGCACCATCAAGCGCGTGAAGTGCGGCTTGATGATCCTCTCGGCCCTGCACCAGCCTTCCGAAAGGATCAAAGCCACCACGGTGCACGCACTCTCCCGGGACATCGATGTTCCCGCAGTCCATCTCATCGACATGCTCAACGATCTCGACATCCTGCTCGACGACGCACCCGACCCCCTCGAACAACTTGTCAGAGCTCACCTCACAGTGCTTCCCGAGCAGATACGCGTCGAGGTGACCGCCTACTTCGACATCCTCCGCAACGGAGCCCCCCGCCGCCGCCCCAGGTCGCCTCACACAGTCGGCATCCACCTGCGGCTGATCGTCCCGTTCACTGCCCAGTACTGTGCCCTCCGATACTCGACATTGAGGCAGGTCACCCCCGAGGACATTACTGACTGGCTGTCCAAACGGAACAACGTCCAGCGCGAAATCGTCGCGCTCCGGGACATGTTCAAGACGCTCAAGTCACAGCGGCTGATCTTCGCCGACCCAGCCCGACGCATCAGGCCCGGCAACACCCTCGTCAACCCGCCCACACCGGTCGCGGAAGACCAACTCAAACAAGTGGCCAGAGCCGCGGCTGAGAGCCCGGCCCTCCTGGCCGTCGTCGCCCTTGCCGGCATCCACGCCCTCTTCCCGCACGAGATCAGAATGCTCCAAGACTCCGACATCGAGCTGAGCACCGGGCGCCTCCGGCGGGCCGAGGTCAGCCGGCCCCTCGACGACTTCACCGCCGAAGCCATCCGCAAGTACCGGCGCTACCGTGACGCCCGCTGGCCGGACTCGGCAAACCCTCATCTCCTCCTCACCCAGCAGACAGCCAAGAGGAAGGGTCCAGTCAGCGACTTCTGGCTCAAGCGCCTGTTCAAGGGGCTGCCCGCCACGGCCGACAGCCTCCGCCAGGACCGGGTCCTCGAAGAAGCGATCGCTGCCGGACCCGATCCCCTCCGCATCTCCACCATGTTCAACCTCAGCGCCCAGGCCAGCTTGCGCTACACCCGCGCGGCCAGCCCGGCAGGCACCGAAACGACGACCGGGTAACCTGCGAACCCACGGCCAGAGAACCTCCAAATCCCCCAGCAGCACCTACAGTTCAGATTTCGATACCTTCAGAAATCGTGAACTCGCGGGGATTGCACGGAGGCAGGATCGACTCGCTCGGTATCGACGAGAACGGCTCGCCCGTCGTCGTCGAGTACAAGCGCGGACGTGACGCCGGAGTCATCACGCAGGGGCTCTTCTACCTGTCGTGGCTCGTCGACCACAAGGCGGAGTTCCAGCACCTGGTCCGCGACCGGCTCGGGGATGCGGCCGCGGCCCAGGTGCTGTGGAGCGCACCCAGGCTGATCTGCGTCGCGGAGGACTTCACGCGCTACGACGTCCACGCCGTACGCGAGATCCGCCGCAGCATCGACCTGGTCCGCTACAGCTACTTCGGCAGCGACCTGCTGGCCCTTGAGCCGGTGGCCTCCGTCGTCGCCGACGGAGCGGTCCGAACCGACCGCCGGCAGCGCAAGGTGGCGCCGGCGGACAGGGCGCCGTCCGGCGCTGGCGTCCCGGACCTGAGGGCTGCGCTGGAGGAGCTGCTCCTGGGGCTCGGTGACGACGTCAGCCGGATAGACCGCAAGCAGTACCGGGCGTACCGGACGCTGCGGAACTTCGCCTGCGTCAGCCACGGCCACCAGCAGGAAGTCGTCATGACCCTCCGCCTGTCGCCCAAGGACTTTGACCTCGTCCCCGGCTTCACCCGGGACGTCAGCGAGATTGGCCACCACGGCACGGGCGACCTCGAAGTTCGGCTGCGCACGGACCGTGATCTCCGCAGAGCGGAGCCACTGCTGCGGCAGGCCTACGAGGCTGTCTGACCGCACGGCGGGCGGAGGCGTCGAGTTGTGGTTCAGGCAGCAGCGTCGGCCTTTCGTGGTGCGAACAGGGGTGGCGGTGTCCTTCTATGATGCGGCGAATTCGGGAATTCGGAATTCGTGAAACCGCTGATATAGGAGGCCCCCGTCGCCCCGGGCTGTCCGATGCTCCACCCGGATCTCGACGGGGCACGGCCGTCCGTGAGCCGCAGCCTAGTGGCCGGGACGACGCGTAGCCGCCGCTTGACGGCTGCGCTGCATGCGCAGTGAGACCCCGCCGAGGGGGGGGATTCGGCGGGGTCTCACTCAGACAGTAGCTCTTCGGCGTGTGCATCGGGGCGTGACGGTGGCGGCCTGCGTGTTGGCTGTCCGAGCCTCGGGCGACCGACTGCGACCAACCCGTCAACCAGTCACCTATCCGAGTGGGTTTCATGATCGTCGGCATGGGCACGTATGGGCGCATGCAGCGAGGACGAGTGAAGTGGTTCAACACCACCAAGGGGTTCGGTTTCATCAAGCCGGAGGGCAGTGACCAAGACATCTTCGTCCACATTTCCGCCGTCTCGGCGGCAGGTCTGAACACCCTCAATGACGACCAGGAGATCGAGTTCGAGATCGAGGAGAACCAGAAGAACAGCAAGGCGTCCGCCATCAATCTGAAGGTTGTGGACTAGTAGTGCTTCGTTAGGTTCTGGGTCTGGTTCTGTTGCGGGGCAGGGGGTGGCCGCAGGTGGTGCAGGTGCCGGTCCAGCACCTCAACAGGTCCTGGAGTGCGTCGAGGACTTGGTAGAGGGTCAGGCCGGCGTGTGTGCTTTTGGGTCGAGCCGCCGGAGGGTGAGGAAGGCCTGGGCGGCGGTGACGAGGGTGACGTGGTGGTGCCAGCCGCGCCAGGTGCGGCCTTCGAAGTGGTCCAGGCCCAGGCCGTGCTTGAGTTCGCGGTAGTCGTGCTCGATCCGCCAGCGCATCTTCGCCCACCTCACCAGGTCGGCGGCGGGAGTGGTCGCGGGCAGATTCGACATCCAGTAGCCGGTCGGTTCCGCGGCATCGTCGGGCTGTTCGACCAGCAGCGTGCGCACGGGAAGGATTCCGTCCCACTGGTTGCGGCCCCCGCCCTGTTCCTGGGCGGTGCGGCAGGCTTCCCTGCCCGACGGACGCACTTCCAGGACAGCGAAACGCGAGGTCATGGGGCCCTTACTTCCCTGGCGCCAGGTGACTGCCTGGAAACAGGTGTCGGCATCAATGAAACTCGCCAGGGACCGGGCCGCCTCGCGGTAACGGGGCAGCGTGGGCGGCCCCAGCCCGCCGTAAGCCGGGTGGAACGGCTCGGCGGCGGCAGGCCGTGCGACCTCTTTGGGATCGACCGCCATCACGTAGGACCAGCCGCGTTCCTCCAGCGCGAGCCGGAAGGAGACACTGCGGCCGTAGCCGGCATCGGCCACGATCACCGGCACCCGCGGCAACCAGGTGGCGAGGCGGTCGAGCAGGCCCAGAGCCAGAGAGGTCTTGGACACATGCCCGACCTCCTCAGGCACCCCGGCCCTCCGCCGCTTCCCCTCGTCCGCCGCCCAGTCCTCGGGCAGGAACAACTCCCACTCCAACGGGCAGGACGCGAGGTCGGTCGCTGCGTGGACGCTGACCGCGACCTGGCAGTTGGCCGTCTTGCCCAGAGCGCCGCAGTACTGCCGGGCCACTCCCGCCGACGCCCTCCCGCACTTGGGAAACGACACGTCATCGACCACCCACACCTCGGGCCGGACAGCTTTCGTCAGCCGCTCGGAGATCCGCCGCCGCACCGGTAGCGGATCCCACGGCGACTGATTCACGAACTGCTGCAGGGCCTGCATGTTCCCGTCCGGTAACCGCTCGGCCATCGGCTGGATCGACTTACGCCGCCCGTCCAGCATCAAACCCCGCAGATAACACCCGCCCCACCGACGCTGATCCCGCCGCGGAAACGAAGCGAACACATCAGCAACGAACTCCGCCAACTCACCCCGGAGCCGTTCCACCTCCCCAAGCCTCATAACCGGAAGATGCCCACCATCAGGCGAGATCACCCGACGTAACGAAGCACTACTAGTAGTGCTTGGTCAGGTGAGGTGTGGTCGAGCGTGTCTTTCTGGTCCGGAGTTGCGTTGAGTGGGCATGACTCCGGACGAGATCGCTGTAGTGCGTGGCGAGTTGGAGGATTTCGCGGCGGAGGTGTTCGAGCCTTTCGCGCGGAACGATCAGCGTCGGTGGGGAAAGGTCTACCTGCGGGGCTTGCTGACCGACGGGCAGCGCAAGTCGGTCGAGCCGATGGCAGCACGGCTGGGTGAGGACGGGAACCGGCAGGCCCTGGCCCATTTCGTGACCACCAGCCCGTGGGATCCCGCCCATATCCGGGCCAGGCTGGCCTGGAAGATGGAAACGGCGGTCCGGCCGACCACTTTGATCTTTGATGACACCGGGTTCCTCAAAGACGGCAATGCCTCGGCGTGTGTGTCGCGGCAGTACACCGGCACCGCGGGCAAAGTCACCAACTGCCAGGTGGGAGTCTCGCTGCACATGGCGTCCGACCACGCCTCGGTGGCCATCGACTGGCGGCTGTTCCTGCCCGAGACCTGGGATCCCACATCGCCGAAAGCGGACCCGAACAAGGTCGCGCGACGCGGCGCCTGCCAGATCCCCGACGACGCCGGGCATGTGGAGAAGTGGCAGCTGGCACTCGACATGCTCGACGAGACCCGCTCGTGGGGCATTGAGGTGCCGCTGGCCGTCGCGGACGCCGGATACGGTGACGCCGCGGCCTTCCGCCACGGCCTTCAGGCCCGCGGCCTCAACTATGTGGTGGGAATCTCCACCACCCTCTCGGCCCAGCCCGGCCACGCGGTGCCGGCGGCCGAGCCGTACTCCGGGAACGGACGGCCACCAGTGGCGAAGTACCCGGACAAGCCGCAGTCGGTGAAACAGCTGGTCATCGCGGCGGGCCGGAAAACAGCGAAGCCGGTGCAATGGCGTGAGGGCTCCCGGCCCGGCACCGGCCGCAGCGGCTTCAAGCGGATCTACTCGCGGTTTGTGACCATGCGGATCCGGCCCGCCGGCCGCGAGGTCCGCCAGGCGGCCGACGGCCCGGAGCTGCCCGAGTGCTGGCTCCTGGCCGAGTGGCCCGCCGACCAGGCCGAACCCGTCCAGTTCTGGCTGTCCGACCTGCCCGCCGACACCCCGCTGACCACCCTGGTCCGCCTGGCCAAACTCCGCTGGCGCATCGAGCACGACTACCGCGAGATGAAACAGGCCCTGGGCCTGGCCCACTTCGAGGGCCGCACCTGGAACGGGTGGCACCACCACGTCACCCTCGTCTCCGTCGCCCATGCCTTCTGCACCCTGCAACGACTGGCCCAAGCCCCAAAAGACAGGGCGCCGGCCTGAGTCTCTACCGCATCGTCCGCGAGCTACAGACCCTCCTCGCGACATGGACCGGCGTCTGCCCCACCTGCCACCGCGGCATACCCGCACCAACACCAACCTGACCAAGCACTACTAGTGTCCTGCGCCGGAAGTCCGTGGACAGTTCCGGCATGCCTCGAACTGCCTGATCGGCGGCCGAGACTCGGCACCGGCGGCGCCGCAGATCTACCGATGGATTTCCGGCGCAGGACACTAGCCCCCGGCCCGTCCGTGATCTCGGCGGAGTACGGGCGGGCCGGGTACTCCGAAAGTCCCTAGTACTCCAGCCGTAGATCGTGATCTTCATGGCTGGGCGGCTGCTTGCCGTCGGTAGTGGCAGTCGCGGGCGCGGGCCTGATGTCGGCGTCGCCAGTGTGACCAGCGGAGTCGGTGCGCGAGGTCGTGGGCCCGGCTTGTCAGGGTGGTGAACAGGCGTTGGATCTCGTTGCAGGTCAAGGGGATCAGGTCGTCGGGGGCGGGGTGGTCGCGGCGCTCGGCGGCTGCGGTGACGGCGAGGAAGGCGTGGGCGAGCATCGCGAGGGTGACCCAGCGGTGCCAGGAGGTCCAGCGGCGGACCTGGTGCTCGTCCAGCCCCGCCAAGCCCTTGCCGGCCTGGAAGGTCTCCTCCACCGTCCAGCGCCGTCCGGCCACCCGCACCAGGTCGGACAGCGGGACGGAGTGGGGTGAGAAGCAGCGGTAGAAGGCGAGTTCGCCGCTTCTCCGGTTGCGGCGGACCAGCAGCCACCAGTGCCCGGGCCGGTCGGCGGGGCCGTGGATGTCGGCCTGGGCCCAGTCGTAGTACCGCTCGCCCTTGGCGCCCGCTCCGGCCGAGCGCCGCTGCCAGGCCCGTTTCGGGATCTTCGCCACGATGGCCTTGGCCGGGAACTTTCCCGCCACCGTGGCGACTTGGTGGGTGCTGGAGACTGCCAGGACGTAGCCGGTCCGGCGGTCTTCCAGCGCGGCCCGCAGGTGCGGGTTGTCGCCGTAGACCTCGTCGCCGGCGACCCAGCGGGCGGGCGTTCCCGCATCCAGGGCCCGGGTGATCATCCGAGCCGCCAGTACCGGCTTGGTCGTGAAGGTGAGGTCTTCGGGGATGCCGGCGGTCCGGCAGCGGTCGAGGTCGTCGGTCCACGAGCGCGGGACGTACAGGGCCCGGTCGATCGCGGCATGCCCGCAGGCGGCGGAGTAGACGAGGTAGACGGCGACCTGGGAGTTCTCGATCCGGCCCGCCGTGCCGGTGTACTGGCGCTGGACGCCGACCGTGGCGGTGCCCTTCTTCAGGTCGCCGGTCTCGTCGACCACCAGCACGGCTTCGTCATCGGCCAGGTGCTCGACCACGTAGGCGCGTACGTCGTCGCGGACCGCGTCGGCGTCCCACTTCGCGCGGTGCAGCAGGTGCTGCATGCCGTCCGGGGTGGAGTCGCCCGCGTGCTCGGCCAGCGTCCAGCAGTTCTTCCTTGGCAGGTCCGCCAGCAGGCCCAGCACCAACGCCGTTGCGTGGCGGCGTGGTTCGACTCGCGCGAACCGGCCCGCGATACGGCCCGTCAGCTGGTCGAACATCGACCGCCACCGGGCAGGCACTACGCTGTGACCTGCGGCCACTGCCTGATCTTCGTTGGTCGACACAACTCACGATGATCAACGGTGGCCGCAGCCGTCTCCGCACCGGCCCCGACCAGCAAGATCACGACCTACGGCTGGAGTACTAAGGCCTGTCTGATAATTGATCTTGTGGCAGGTCGAGGTGAGTTGACGGACACGGCGTGGGAGCGGATAGAGCCCTTGTTGCCGCAGGTGGACGGGCGTGGCCGTCCGTGGCGTGATCACCGGCAGGTGGTCAATGGTGTGCTTTGGCGGTTGCGGACCGGGGCTCCGTGGCGAGACTTGCCGGAGCGGTATGGGCCGTGGCAGACCGTCTACGAGCGGTTCGCCCGCTGGGAGGCGGATGGCACGTGGGCAAGGTTGTTGGAGCATGTGCAGGTCCGCGACGACGCGGTGGGCCGGGTGGAGTGGACCGTCGCCGTCGACTCCACCGTCAACCGTGCCCACCAGCACGCCGCCGGCGCACGTAAAAAGGGGCCGCAGACGGGGACGAACTGGAAAATCCGGGCCGCTCGCAGACGCGCCAGGCCCTCGGCCGGTCCCGAGGCGGGCTGACCACCAAGGTCCACCTCGCCGTCGACGGCCGGGGCCTGCCCCTGTCGATCGTGCTCACGCCCGGCAACGTCAACGACGCCACCGCCTTCGGTCAGGTCCTCGACGGGATCCGCGTTCCGAGAGCCGACGCCGGCCGCCCGCGCACGAGACCCGCCCGGGTCCTGGGCGACAAGGCCTACTCCAGCCGGGCGATCCGGCACCTGTTGCGGTGCCGCGGCATCGCCGTCACGATCCCCGAGCGCCGCGACCAAGCGGCCAACCGTCGGCGCCGAGGGCGCCTCGGCGGCCGGCCGCCCGCCTTCGACAAGGAGGTCTACCGCGACCGCAACGTCGTCGAACGATGCTTCGCACGCCTCAAGCAGTTCCGCGCGATCGCGACCAGGTTCGACAAGCTCGCCGACCGCTACCGCGCCGGAGTCGTCCTGGCCTCGCTGATCCTCTGGCTCCGCGAAACCAGTCCGTGATCATTTATCAGACACTGCCTAGACGCGGGCCGCTTCCAACAGACCTGCCGCGTGTGCGGTCCGCCGGTACAACACGTAGCGCCCCTCTCTGACCTTGGTGACGAGGCGTGCGCGGTGCAGGGCGCTGAGGTGGTAGGAGACGGTCCCTGGCGTGCATCCGATCCGGGCGGCGAGTTCTGCGGTGGACCGGGCGGTTTCGAGCTCCGCCAGTAAGGCCGCTCGGGTGTTGCCGACCACCTGCGCGATCCTTCCGGACCTGCGGTCCCGGTCGGCTCCGATCCGCTGGGCGGGGTAGTAGAGGACGAACTGCCCGGGGGTGTCGACCTGGATGACGACGTCGGGCCGGTTGAGCACGCTGGGGGCGAGGACCAGGTCCCGGCCGGTGACATCGATTTCACCGTCCCACGGCGTGGCGAGAGTGACCGCGTCGCCTGCCCAGGCCATGTCGGGATGAAGTGCTCCGATCACCCGGCCGACGCCCTGGGTGGCGATGGCCGTCCCGCGGTGGGCGATGTCCTGATCAAGGATCGAGCTTAGTTCGGGCCAGCCGTCGGCCAGGGCTTCGCGCCAGAACCGGGCGAGACCGTTGGCGAGATGCCGCTGCATACGCCCCGACTCCGCGATCCGGCGGGTTGTGGCCAGCAGCGGCCTGTTCCAGTGGGTCCGGGTGTGAGTGAAGACCTGGGTTAGGAGGTCGTCCTGCGCTGTGGCCTCGATCTGCGCGATCTGCTCGTCGATCAGGTCACGGCGCTGTGCGTCCGTCCCTGGCTGAGGGGTGAGCAGGTCGGGTATGTAGGTGTCGCCGTTCTGCGGCAACAGGTCCGCGAGCAGGGCAACGTCGGGATGGGCAAGTGACGCGCGGGCGAGTGGTCCGGGATGTCCGAACACCGGGTGCCGTCTCGACGCGGCAGTGAGTTTCAGCCACGCCATGGACTCCGACGCGGGGGAAGGGGCCAGCCGTGTCCTGGACACTGTGTCGGCGTCTACCCGCAGAGTGAGCACCGCCCCGACGGTAGCAGTCGTCGCGCTGGATTTGAACTGGCTCGAATGCTTTCCGGCGCGAGGTCCACGCGTGATTGAGTCCTGTTACCGGACAACGGCAGCAACGTTCACTGCCCGATCTGAGGCGGTCGCCTCCGCACGACGGTGAGGGCAGTCTGGTCTTCGTCACACCCCGACCGAGAGGGACCCATGAAACTGAAACGCCTTGTCGCCACAGCAGGAGCAGCCCTGCTGACCGCGTTGGTATTGCCGGCGGACGCCCACGCCGCTGCTGTTGCCTGCGGAGGCGGCGTCTCGACGCAGAACATCGGCGCCCGGGGCTGTATCTCCGCCGAACGATGGAACGACGGGCGGATCTACTGGCGCGACATCACCGCTCACGCCCTCCTCACCAACTCCCGTGCCCACGCCTCGTGGGTCGAGTACGAGGCGTACTCGACCACGGATGGCAGCTACTGGGACAAAATGGGCAGCGGTCGGATCATCGTGGAGCGGCGTTCCACCATCGGCCCGATCGCCATCGCCTCCACGACCCGCCTCTGTGACACGACCAAAGTCACGATCCGCGTCCACGTGAGGCCGGCGGGGGGAGCCTGGTCGAACTGGTCCAGCGCGGCCACCTCGCAGTGCCAGACCTGACACTGCCAGACCTCGCACACCGCAGCGCCCCCGCCTCCCGGAATTGGAGGACGGGGGCGTCCATATCGCTAGGGGGTGTCTGATAAATGATCACGGACTGGTTTCGCGGAGCCAGAGGATCAGCGAGGCCAGGACGACTCCGGCGCGGTAGCGGTCGGCGAGCTTGTCGAACCTGGTCGCGATCGCGCGGAACTGCTTGAGGCGTGCGAAGCATCGTTCGACGACGTTGCGGTCGCGGTAGACCTCCTTGTCGAAGGCGGGCGGCCGGCCGCCGAGGCGCCCTCGGCGCCGACGGTTGGCCGCTTGGTCGCGGCGCTCGGGGATCGTGACGGCGATGCCGCGGCACCGCAACAGGTGCCGGATCGCCCGGCTGGAGTAGGCCTTGTCGCCCAGGACCCGGGCGGGTCTCGTGCGCGGGCGGCCGGCGTCGGCTCTCGGAACGCGGATCCCGTCGAGGACCTGACCGAAGGCGGTGGCGTCGTTGACGTTGCCGGGCGTGAGCACGATCGACAGGGGCAGGCCCCGGCCGTCGACGGCGAGGTGGACCTTGGTGGTCAGCCCGCCTCGGGACCGGCCGAGGGCCTGGCGCGTCTGCGAGCGGCCCGGATTTTCCAGTTCGTCCCCGTCTGCGGCCCCTTTTTACGTGCGCCGGCGGCGTGCTGGTGGGCACGGTTGACGGTGGAGTCGACGGCGACGGTCCACTCCACCCGGCCCACCGCGTCGTCGCGGACCTGCACATGCTCCAACAACCTTGCCCACGTGCCATCCGCCTCCCAGCGGGCGAACCGCTCGTAGACGGTCTGCCACGGCCCATACCGCTCCGGCAAGTCTCGCCACGGAGCCCCGGTCCGCAACCGCCAAAGCACACCATTGACCACCTGCCGGTGATCACGCCACGGACGGCCACGCCCGTCCACCTGCGGCAACAAGGGCTCTATCCGCTCCCACGGCGTGTCCGTCAACTCACCTCGACCTGCCACAAGATCAATTATCAGACAGGCCTTAGTCGGCCTGCAGGACGAAGAACAGGAAGCACAGGAAGCGCGGCTTGGCCGCGATGGCCTCGGGGAACATCTCGCGGGCGGCGGGATCAGGCTCCGGCTCGCTGATGACCGTAATCCGGAAACCGGCCCCGATGAAAGCCTCGATCATCGCGTGCAGCGGCCTGTTCCACCTGCTCACCAGGGCGGTATGGCCGCCAATGGTCCACTCCACGGTCCATTTGGTGGTGTCGAAGTAGTTGTGCTCGGCCTCGCGACCGGCCTCGCGGTGTATGAGGTTGATGGCAAAGGGATGGTCGACAGATGCGATCAGCCGACCGCCGGGCCTGAGTACGCGTCGCAGCTCGGCCAGCGCCGGCCCCCAGTCCTCCAGATAGTGCAGCACCAGGGACGCCGTTACATCGTCGAATATGTCATCAGCATAAGGAAGCGGGCTGCCCAGGTCCGCCACCTGCAGGTCCGCACCGTCGCCGAGCCGCCGCCGAGCCAGCTCCAGCATCCCGGCACTCGTGTCGAAGCCACTCACAACGGCGCCACGGTCGCGCAGCGCGGCAAACAGGGCCCCCGACCCGCAGCCGGCGTCGAGAATCCGTCGGCCGGCCACGTCTCCAGCGAGGGCCAGCATCGCGGGCCGCTCGTAGTAGGCATTGACCAGGTTGGTTTCGTTTGCGGCCGCGTACGCCTCGGCGAAGCTGTTGTAGTCGTTGGTCTTCGACGGTTCCGCACTCACTGCGGACGGCGAGACCAGCTTGGTGGAGATCGCGTGCTCTTGGCGCTCACTTGAGATCATGGTGCGGGAGACGTGTGCTGCACCAGTTCAGTTCCGGGCCGCTCCCGACGGCCCTCACATCCTTCGAGATCCAACGAGCCGTTCGTTCCCGAGTTCGTCCAGCACCGCCCGGTGCGGCCGACGCCACAGGCCGGCCTCGGTCCATACCGACCTGCACCGAGACCCAACGCCTGTTCACCACCCTGACCAGCCGGGCCCACGACCTCGCGCACCGACTCCGCTGGTCACACTGGCGACGCCGACATCAGGCCCGCGCCCGCGACTGCCACTACCGACGGCAAGCAGCCGCCCAGCCATGAAGATCACGATCTACGGCTGGAGTACTAGGCGCCCCGTCGGCACCTCAAGTAGCCTGCGGCTCCCGTCGAGTGAGACTGAGGCGCCACAGTGACCGATCCGACCCCCGAGCAGTGCCGCGAAGCCATACGCGAGATCATCGACGACTACCGCAAGGCCACCTCGGCCCCCACCCAGGAACGCAAGCGCCGCGTCGTCCTCATCGGCCACGGCTGGTGCGCAGAGATCCATCGCATCGCTGAAGCCGTGCTCACGCTGATCGATAACGGCCACCGCCACGAATCGCTGGTCCTCGTGCGTACCGCCTGGGAAATGACCATCAGCCTGCACTGGCTGAGCCAGAAGGGCGATAAAGGCGCCGAAGGCGTCTTCTTCGAGGGGGCCCGCCAGTCGAAAGCCCTCGTCAAGGACATGACGACTGCAAGTTTCAGCGTTCCCCAGGCCGTCCTGGACGCGACACAGCAGCTGCCCGTCGACAAGACCGAGGAATGGGAGACTTTCAAGAGGTTCCAAGCCCAGTGCGATGCAATCGACCCCAAGAGGGATCTGTACACCGTCTACCGCTACTTGAGCGGATCCACCCACCCCAGCGAGCACTCCGCATTCGCCTTCCTCGACCCCCGAACCGAGCCGCTGGGCCTGCTCATGAAACCGAAGAGTGGACTTCCCGTCTCGGAAGTCACCATGGCCCAATGCCTGATCTGGGCCGGGCGGGCCTTTGACTCGCTGATCAGCGGGCAGCCCCGCAAGCAGTTCCTCAAGCAGAAGGCGCGTGAACTCGGTCTCGTCCCGGTGCTGCCGCACGTCAACTAGTGTCCTGCGCCGGAAATCCATCGGTAGATCTGCGGCGTCGCCGGTGCCGAGTCTCGGCCGCCGATCAGGCAGTTACTGAGGTTGTAGGCGTGGTGTCGGCAGTGTGAGTCCGGTCCCGGTGAGGCATCCGTCGATGATGTCGCTGCGGTACTGGATCTGGCGGAGCCCGTATCGCAGTCGGCGAATGAGGTGCTCGGGATCGGTGAAGGCGGTGTTGGCCTGGCTGGTCCGGCGGAGGATCGACCAGATGCTTTCCACCGGGTTGAAGTCGGGTGCGTAGGGCGGCAGGTGGTAGGCGTTGATCCAGTCGTGCGCGTCGATGAAGGCCCGCATGCGGCGGTCTTTGTGGACGTTCAGGTTGTCCCAGATGAGGACGATCGGCCCGTCCAGCTGCTGGTGGGCGGCTATGAGGAGGTCGCGGTACTCGGTCCAGGCGAAGCTCTTGCGGCCGCCGCTCTTGTGGTCGGTGTGTCGTTTGGGCCGGTAGATCAGGCGGGATCGTTCGCCGGGTTTGTAGCAGCACAGGGCGGCGATGGAGAAACGGCGCTGGGAACGGCCTCGGACCCGGATGACCGGAGTGGATCCGCGCCGGCTCCAGGTGCGGATGGTCGGCGGCGTCATCGAGAATCCTGCCTCGTCCTCGAAGACGATCCAGGCCCCGAGCGCCGCCGCGGTGGTTCCAGGTGCGGCCACACCTCCTTCACCCAGCCGACCACCGCCGCCTCGTCCCGCTCGACGGCACGACGGGCCGGAACCTGGTGGCTCCAGCCACGGCGCCGGAGCATCTGGGAGATGCCCGACAACGTCATGCTCTTGTGGAACCGCCGGCCGATCAGCGTCTTGATCCTGGCCAGCGTCCACCGCTGATCCGGCCAGCCGTGAGCGATCGGGCCTTTGGCCAACTCCTCCTCTAGTACGGCAAACAGCCCATCGCTCAGCTTCGGATGCGACGCCGGGCCACGGGAACGAACCGCGTCCTGGCCGTCCTCCCGCCAGGCCCGCCGCCACCTCTGGACGGACCGGACACTGACCCGTAACTCCTTCGCGATTTCGGTGCTGCCCCGCCCGTCGGCGAACATCGCGACTGCTTCCATCCGGACCCGCTCACGGAATGCTTGCCTCTCCGCGGTCAGACCCCCACCCTGCGGATACCTCATACCTCCGGCATACCGCGACGATCACCAACCGTCAGCCCCTACGACAACACGACTTCAAGGTCAGTAGAGGCATGCCGGAACTGTCCACGAACTTCCGGGGCAGGACACTAGCCGAGCGTCTCGGCCTGCATGGTCGGCGGAGTTGCTGTCGCTGATGGTGGCGCAGGGCTCGGGTACTTAGTCGGCTCCGGTTGCGCCCGCCATGGTTCGTGAGGGCGGACGTCTTCCCATGGCGGGCGCCCATTCAGCGCCTGGAAGCCGGGCGGTGCGATGTGGCCGGGGGTGGGACCGCAACCGGCGGATGGATGAGGCTGGGGGCTGCGCCGGTGGCGCGGAGTGAGGGCGGCCCGTTGCTGTAGCCGTGAGCGAGTTCAAAGGTGACGTCCTGGATGAGGGACGTGGGGGCGTGTGTGGAGAGGTGGATGGCCCATGTGGGGTTGTCGGCCGTGTTTCCGCCCCAGATGGTCCAGGCCGGCAGCGGGTTGCCTTGCTTGACGTGGGTGTCGAAGCGGAGACCTGCCCCGTCGGCCGTGGGTGCGGTCCAGTCGATCAGCCGGGCTCCGCATTTCAGAGGCCAGCCCGTGTCTTCGAGGGGGCGGGATGCTTGGGCGAGGTCTTCCTCCTTGACGGGGGTGGCGGGGCCCAGGCCCCAGGAGTCCTCGGTGCTGAGGCCGTCGAGGAGGACGCGGATGATCTCGACCGGGGTGGTTGGGGTGGCGGTAGCGTGCCAGAGGCGTTCGCCGACGGGCGATTCGTAGGCGGCGATCGTCCAGAGGCTGTCGCCTTGGGCTGCGCCGTGAAGGAACTCGACGCGCAGGGTGAGGGATTCGTGGCTGGCGATGGTGGTCTCGTCGTGCGGGCGCCATTTCTCCCATTCCCCGTGGGTCGCGAAGAAGTCGTTGAGAAGGGCTTCGTGGTCGCCAGGACCGTTGGCATACACGGGTACCAGCTGTGACACCTCCTCAGCCGCGGGGGTCGCCGGCGCTGCTGCAGGTGCTGTGGACGGCGGTGCCGTGCCCAGGGCTTCGTTGGCGGCTTGCTCGATGTCGGTGAGAGGGGCTGGTCCGGGGCGGACCGCAACGGTGTGGCGGCGATGGAAGTCGGCCACTGCCTCGGCCTCGGAGGCGTAGTCCGTCTCCTCCGAGCGCAGGTGGTCTTCTCCGTGGAGGTGGACGCTCTTGCCTCCGGTGTAGGTGCCCACTGCGAGGGTGGTCCAGTTGTCACGGGCGTGGAGGTGGATGACGAGGCGGCCGGAGGCGATGTCGTCGTGGATCCGCTGGGCTTCACCCGTGGCCTCGCGGATCTCCTCCCGGGTCAGCCACTTCCAGTGCGTTGGGGCGTTGCCGTAGGTCCACTCGGTGTCGATCTCCTCCTGGAGGGCGGCGGTGATCTCCACGATTGCTCCGCTCTGCCGGAGGGCGAAGGCGGCCTTTTCAGCGTGGTGGGGTTCGTCGTGGTCGATTCGGGCCAGGACCATGCTGTCGTTGCCGGTCGGGCGGAATCCGTACTCGGAGAGCACGGCGCGGGCGAGGTAGCGGTCGGGGGTGCTGATAGTGGCGATCACGGCGCTGCTGTGGTCAGGGTGGAGGGCCAGGCGGACGTTGTGGGTGTCGGGTGTGGCGTGGGGCATGTGACTCGCTTCTCGGGTCCGGCCGACGGGTGGCCGGCCGGACCCGGGTGGGGTGGGCTTATCGGGAAGACCGCGGGGAGGCGGCTGGGGCGCTGGTCCGCGGGTGGGAAGGACCGGCCCGGGAGGCCGGGACTGGTGGGCGTGCGGCGGTCGGCTGGCCTGTGGCGTGCTGCCAGCGGGCCCGGACCCCGGCGAGGTGGGCGAGGGCCCGACGACTGCCGGTGATCACCTGGTGTGGGGAGTTCGTCAGGTCCTGAGCGAAGGCTTGGACGTGCAGGCCCGCGAGGTACGCGTGGCGCAAGAGGGCACGTCGCAGGATCTGCTCGCCCCAGTGCTCCGGCGGTCCTGCCGGGGTGTCCAGCAGCTCTAGGACGTCCTGCGGGCCGAACGCGGGCGTGAGCAGACCGTTCTGCTGTGCCTCCCAGAGCACGGTCACCTTGTCGACCGGCTCGCCCCGGCTGGCCAGAGAGGTCAGGCACCGGTACAGCCCCCCGTACAGCGCGGTGGTGAAGTCCTCCGGGCGAAGCCACCGCATCGACGCCAATGCCGCCGGATACGCGGCGGCCGTCGACAGCAGCAGCTGCTCCTCCCCGGCGGATTCAGGGCCCTCCTGGTGGTCCTGCGGTGCCGGCGGAGGGGTGCGGGGCAGTGAGCCGGGGTGGGAGGGGAAAGAAGAGGCCAGGTGATCGAGGAGCGCGGTGAGAGCGTCCGCGCGGCGCAGCGTCACGGCGGCGGGGTTGGGGAGCCCGGGGTCGGTGGCGGCCTGGACGAGGTGGCCGGCGTGCATGAGGACGGTTCGTCGGGCGTGGTCGGACCGGACCATCCGCGCGTAGGCGGGGGCGTGGGCGGGATCGGGGCAGGCGCCAGCCAGGGCGTGGAGGTAGCTGGGGGTCAGCCCGCGGGCGTGAGGGCGTGCGTGGGCGAGGACGGCTGTGATCCACACCGGCTCCTTGACGTGGAGGTCCGGGGGCGGTGCGGTGAGCGTGGCCATCGCCGCGAAGAGTGCCCGGTGGTTGGCGGAGGCGAAGCGACCGGGGTCGAGGGGGCCGATCGTCTTGATCCGGTGCGGGTCGAGGAGAAGGGCGCCGAGAAGGGCCTGCTCGGCGTAGTAGACGGGTGGATTCGGCGGGATGTCCGCCAGGCCGAACTCCGGGTCGGGCCGCGGGACGATGGGCATCAGGCGGCCAGGATGAAGTCGGCACGAGTGAGGCTCTTCCCGAGATGCGGCGCCAGGAGGTGGCCGGCCAGCAGGGGCGGGACAGCGTTGCCGATCTGGCTGAACTGCGCTCCCTTCGTGCCGGCCCACGGATAGCCCGCGGGAAAGGTCTGCAGCGCCCCTGCTTCGGCGGCGGTGATCCGGATGGGATCGGGAGCGGTCGCCTCCCCGCCGGTAGCGGTGCCCGCGGGTTCCGCGACCCACACGCACTCGTTCGCCCGGTGCCCGAAGAACAAGGTCCCGGCCGGCTCGTCGATGGCGCGGATGGTGGCGTTGGCCTGGTTGTTGCTCCGGAGCGACCAGGCCCAGGGGTGCCTCCCGCAGATGCAGGCCGGAGAGTCGGAGCGGGACGGACGCGTTCGCTTCCGCTGGGCGGCGGGGCGCGAGGTGGGGGGCTTCCAGGTGCCGCGGTCGCGGGCATCGGTGAGCGTCTTGCGGGCCCCGGACGGGAAGGGCTCCGGCCCTCCGCCCGGGCCGCCGCCTGCGCAGACCGTCGGGACGGGACGGTCGGTGGCTCCCCAGCCGAGCGCCTCCGCCATGGACACCCACTTCTCGCGACCCGGGCCGAACAACGACTCGGGCTCGGCAGTCTGGGCATGAGTCGGCGTCGGCGGTTCGGCCACGCGGATCCGGGAGGCGATCAGGATCGCCCGTCGCCGCGTCTGCGGAACACCCCAGTCGGCGGCGTTGAGAATTCCGGTCCAGGCGGAGAAGCCCCAGGTCCTGAGGATGGCGGCGTACTGTCGCCACAGAGGCAGGACGTCCGGGACTTCCTCCATGAGGACCCACTCCGGCTCGCCCACCGAGTTCAGGGCATGGAGATAGCGCATGGGCTCCGCGGCCAACAGGGACCGGGGGTCCTTGCACGCGGCCAGGAGCTTCGCCCTGGTGTCACGGCCAGCGGCGAGGTCCGCGACGGCTCGGTGGACCAGCGGCTGGTCCACCAGCCCGAGCCGCCTGCCGGCCACGGACCACGCCTGACACGGCGGGCTCGCTATGAACCCGTCGGTGCGGCCGACCAGTGGCCCCACCGGGTACATCGCCACATCGGTGCGGATCGTCACCTGCCCAGCACGCGCACGGGTTTTGCACGCCCACTCGTCCCACTCCAGGCCTATGTCCCGAACGCCGAGGACTTGCAGGGCGTGGCTCCAGCCCCCCGGACCCGCGAAGAGGTCAAAGACGTAGCGCCTCACGCCGCCAGCCCCGCGCCGCCCTGGACGAGCTCCGTGCGGACGCTCCAGCCGCGCCAGGCCCATGACAAGCGGCTATGGGCCGCCCCCTGTTCCAGCTCTTCTAGATCGGTGTCGGATGCCTCAGCGGCGATCCCTTCCGCGAAGGAGGGCGCGACCCAGGATGTGGGCTCAGCGAGGGGGCGGTCGTGGTGGCGGGGGTTGTCCAAGGGGGATTCCAAATGTGGTGCGGGCGCTGGATCTGACCACGGCGCGTAGGCAGGAGAGAGGGCACGGTCAGCGGACTCGTGCCGGTGATGCGGAGGAGCGGGCGGGCCGAGCGGTCGGGGTTTCTGGGGCAGAGGTGTGGGGGTGATGTCCGAGGAAGGCAGCCACAGACAGTGCTCCGCTGAGGGTGAGGCGGACGCGGTCGCGGGGAGGACCCCCGTCGAAGGCGGGAGGTGCCCCGGCGGCCTCGATGGCGATGAGTCCGCTGGCTTCCAGGACGCGCAGCGTGTCGACGCGCACAGAGCCGTCGCGACTGTGGACGTACTCGCGCCCCTGCGGTCGGCCGATCACGACGTGCCCTCGCGCGGTTGCGTGAAGTGCGGTCCGTTCGGCGGGAGTCAGACCGTCAGCTGCCGTGGTCGTGGGGGCCCTGCGGCGCTGCATCTCCAAGGCGACTGCGCTCGCTGACTCGACGGCCGCGGCTGGAGCCAGAGCGGTCAGCTCACGGGCAAGCTGGATCTGGCGCTCGATCTCTCCGCCCCGGGACGCCGGCTTCGACGGCGAAGCCGGTGCGCCGAGCAGGGCCTTGGCCTCGGCGAGGTGCCGGACCGCCTGTCCGGTGAGAACAGCGAGTTGCTTGATCCGGACTGCGGCCTCGGTCAGCGCGACGTTCGCGTACATCGGCTGGTCCTCGATGGCCTGGACAGCCTCCAGGCACGCGCTCACCAAGATCTGAGCGGACACGTGCCCGCGCGCGGCACCGTAGGTCGGGCGGAGCCGGGCCATGTGGTCGTTGTACTGGGTGAACTGGTCGCTCAGCGCGAGCAGACGTACCACTGGAGAGGGCTCGTCGGGGATGGGCGGCGGGGCAGGGGCCGCGACGGGCAGGGAGGCGGCGGGGGCGGGTTCGGGCGGCGAGGGTGTCTCGGGGAGGGAGAAGAGGACGTCTTCGGTCAAGAGCACTGGCCTTCGGGGGAGGGCCGTCGTCAGGTGGGGCGCTCCGCTACGGGGTGATCAAGTCAGCGAGTTGGGGCGGGGCCTGGACGACGCGAGGGGGTGGGGGGTGCCGGCATGGGCGCGGGTCCGAGACGGTGAAGAAGGCGGTGTCCGTCGTCGGTGAGGTGCAGGCGCTGTCCCGCGTGCAGGCTGGTGCTGCGGTCCCGCTCGATGAGGCGTTTCTCAAAGAGGGAGTTCACCGAGCGCAGGGTGATGTTCTCCGGTGATCCGGCAGTCACGGTGGGCTGTTTCCCGGGCCACTGCCAGTACGTGACGGTGCTGGTGTGGACGAGGTGCAGGGCGCGGTGCTGGGGGCTGGTCAGCTTCGTTGTGATCGGAAGTTGACGGGCCGTGTCGAGGGCCTGGAGTCCCCGTTCGGTGGGGCGCAGCCTCTGCCCGGCGGCGAGGCTGCCGCTGGCGTCCAGACAGATCAACTGCTTCTCCGTGAGCGAGTCCACGGTTCCGGGGGAGATACGGTCGCCGCTGCCGGTCCAGACCCGTCGGTGGTTGCGCCGGTCGTGGGAGAGGAGGACTTGGTCTTCCGTGATGAGGCGCAGGGCCTGGTGCTCTGCCCAGTTCAGTTCTGGCAGCGGCGCGGGTTCGGCCGCGCGGGCCGCCTCGCGCAGCGCAGCGGTCTCGGTGAATGCGATGGCGTTGTGGCAGGCGGCGCGGGCGGCGGGGATTATCGCGAGAGTGGCCGCGATCCACCCGTCGAGGTCTTGTCGGTGGGTGGCTGGCCGGGCGGACATCTGGCCGGTGACCGGGTCGGGGATGCCGTCGATGCGGTGGTACTCGGCGGCGATTGCGACTGCGCCGGCGATGCGGTTGGTGATGTCGGCCGAGCGCTTGGCGAGCTGCCCGAGTGCTTCAACAGCGTGGTGTCCGGACACGGTGGTGTGCGCGTACGGCTGCTCGGAGGCGGCCAGAAGCAGTGCGAGTGCGGCGGTGGAATGGCCCTGGGCGGTGGCGTACCAGGAGGCGAGTTCTGGCAGTGCCGGAGTTCCAGCGACGGGATGCGCGCTGTCGAGAACCTCACGGAGGGTGCCGTAATCGCGGGACAGGGCACGAAGGCGTTCGATGGCATGAGCGGCTTCGGTAGGGGGTGAACTCAGGACAGCTCCAGGAGGCAGAGGAAAGCACGACTACGTGCGGGATGCGGGCGGGAGCCGAGCTGGCCGCCGCGCCCGGACCACACCGAAGCCGGGTGGTCCGGAGCGAGGCCGATCAGCGACTGGTGAGCCCCGATCCCCGGTGGCGCGGAGCTATCGACGGGGGGCCGGCCGCGGTGCGGACTGCGCAGGGGGCGCGGCGGGTAGGGCCGTTACCGCGCTGGCATGGACCGTGATGTTCAGGTGTTGGTGATTGGGTGCCTGATCGGCGACGTCCAAGTCCCATGACATGGCATCCGCGGTATTACTGCAGGTGTTGGCGCTGCGTTCGAGCAGATTGGATCCCTCAGCAAGGTGCCACGCCATCGTGTACTCCGCCTCGAAGTGACGGATAAGGGGGCGGTATCCGTTCGGCCTTGAGGGCGGTGCGGGGATCTCCGTGTACGGGTTGGCGCTTAGCGCGACGGCCAGGTTGGAGGTAGCCAGCGAGGAGTCGCGGACGAGCCCGGAGACCCTTTCCAGGACGGAGTCGCGGCAGGGCATCGACGCGTACTTGCTGCTGTCCAGTACCCCGAGGATTTCGCCTGCTTCGGCCGTTAGGGCCAGTCCTTGGAGGAGCAGGGGGGTGATCTTGCGCTGGGCGTCGGTATCAACCGTGTAGGAGAGTCCGCGTACCTCGGCGCAGAGGTTCCTGAACACGTCTCCCAGGTCTGCCAAGTTCCCGAGCGGGGCGCTGAGATCCTCGCAGAGTTGGTCGTACTCCTCCACGGTGAGTTCCCGGAAGGTCTTTACCGGCACGGTGTGCTTGGCTTCGGTGATGAGGGTCTCCAATGGTGGCGGTGCCGGGCCCGGCGGGCGTGTCAGCCGCAGCTGTGCCGGGTCCCGACTGGGGTGTGTGGTCAGGGCGGACGAGGGCTGGATGGGGAGTTGCCGAGTTACGCGGCGGTCCCGAAGTCGGACTGGCCCGGTGTCACCTTGGCGATGGCTCGGGCGGTGATGGCCTTCGAAGCGCGGGCGGAGGCGGCGGACAGCTCGCTGGCGCCGGGCTCCAGGTACCAGGGGCGCATGTCGAGCATCGCGGGGCGCATGCCGGTGGCGAAGAGGAGGCCGGACCCCTTGGGGAGGGCGCGGATGGCGTCGGCCGGCAGGATCCGCTCCTGCCGCATGGAGACCGACGTGGACTTCCCGGAGTCGGAAGTCGAGGTGGAGGTGGTCTCGACGTCGTGATCGCCGATCATCCGGGACAGCTTGTCCGCGAAGTCGGGGTCGTCGATACCGCTGCCGATGACCTTGATGGTGGAGGCGCTCCACATGGCGTCCATACCGGCATCACCCCAGACGCGCTGCCCCTGCCGGTAGGACTGCAGGATCGTGATGGGGATGATGCCGCGGCTGCCGAGGTGGGAGTACAGGTCGGGCAAGTCTGAGATTTTGCAGACGTTTGCGGCCTCGTCGAGGACGCAGATCATGGGCGGGTCGAGCCGCCCGCCGGCGCGCTCGGCCTGGGCTGTCGCGGTGCGCATGACGGAGTCCGCGCAGGCTGCGATGAGGGCGGAGGCGCCGCCGCCGCCGTCCTTGCTCAGGAGGAACAAGGTGTCGGTGCTGGTCACGAAGTCGCGGGGCTTGAATTCGTCCGCGTCCTTCTGTGGGGTGACCCACTTCGCGATGTCGGCGTTGAGGAGGCAGGCGGCGTATTGCCTGCTGGTTTCGAAGATGCCGTCTCGTGTCTCCGGCGGCCCTTCCACGGTGCCCTTGAGCTGGGAGGCGACGGCGGTGAAGCCGTGGTCGCGCAGGAGGTCGAGCGGGGTTCGGTCGGCGGGGAATGCGAGCCAGCTCATGACGTCGGTGATGGGGCGCTGGTCGAGTGCGGCCGCGAGGAACAGCTGGCTCAGCACGTTGGAGGCGGCCTTGGACCAGAAGTCGCCCTGCTGGCTGGCATCGACGGCGGCGGTCAGGAAGTGGCCGGCGAGGCGGCCGGCCCCTTCGAGGCTGTCGGCGTCGGCGAGCGGGTTCCACCACATGGTCCGCTCCGCGTGGGCGATCTGCTGCGGGTCCATCGACCAGGTCCGGCCCACCGTGCCGCGGGCGTCGAGGCAACAGGTGTAGGCGTCGCCGGCGGCCTTGTTCGAGGTCAGGAGGACTGGGCCGGGGGCGGACAGGATCATGGGAATGGCCAGGGTGGTCGTCTTGCCCGACCGGGGTGCCATGATCGCGACGGCCACGTCTTCGAAGTTCATCCGGACCTCGGTACGGCTCCCGGCGATGTTACCGAGGAGGATCCCGGTGTCCTTGGGCGCGAGGTTCTTGACCTCCTTCAGGCTGGGACGCAGTGATCGGGCCTTGCCGTTGAGGGACTTGGCAAGAAGGGGTTCGATGTCCCGGGCCTTGGCCATCCCCACGACCTTCTTCTTCGTCCCCCCGCCGGCGCGCTTCTTCCACAGGCTGAGTGCGACGAGTGCGAGCGTGGCCAGGAGGACCCCGGGGACGATGAGACGGCCGATCACAAGGGCGGTGCTGCCGGTGGTGGGCCACAGCCGTTCCGGGTGGAGGAGAGCGTTGGCCGGGTCGTACGGGGCCCAAGCGCCTGCACCGGTCAGCCAGGTGGTGCTGTTGGCGCCCAGCCAGGCGAGGTTGGCCCAGGGGATGGCCACGGCCAGGGCGCCGAGCAGCACCTTGAAGGCCAGGTCGGTGAAGTCGTTGGAGGAGTCGGGTCGGTTGGGCGGCAAGCGGAGGTCCTAGGAGGGTTGGTTCAGGGACGGTTCGGCGGTGCGGCACGGCGGCGGGGAAGCGGGGGCAGTCCGGGAATGCGGGCTGCGGGAGCGGTGAGACCGCGCGCGAGAACGTCGAGCTGGAGGATCGTTTCTGCATCGCGGGATCAGAGGGACAGGTACGGCCAGGCGGCGTGGTTGCGGCGCTGGAGGGTTGCTTCGTACTCGGCTCGCGTATCGGTGTCGCGGGCGAGGATCCCTTCGCGGTCCACCAACCACTGGGCCTGGAGTTCGTCCAGGCGGCGGGCTGCGTCGCGCAGGCCTGCGCAGAGGGCGGTCCATGAATCGGGCAGGACATCCGCTGGCAGCCGTATGGCCTGGATCTCGGCGACGGTGACCAGCTGCCCGGTGCTGTAGGAAATCTTCCGGAACGCCTGCCACGTGGCTGCGTGCGCTGCGGTACTCGTGACCGATGGTTCTTCGGTTCTGTCGCGGGGGTTGTCCCGTGCTGGTTGGAGGTGGGCGCGACTGTCGCGTACGTACACGGCCAGTTGCTGGAGGCGTAGCCGGTGGAGATCGGTGGGGGACAAGGCCAAGGGGAGGGGTGTCCTTCGAACGGCAGGGGAGTGGGGTTCCCGGAGGGGGCGGGCACGGGGTGCCGCGCCACCCTCCGGGATCAGCTACCGGCGGCGGCCCGTCGCCGCGGCAGTTGCGGCCGGGGCGGGCGAGTACGGCCGGGCGGACGGCAGCTTGGCTGCTCGGGCGAGGGCTCGGGCCCCGGCGCGCGCCGCGTCCAGGCGTGCGACATGGGCTTCCACGATCTGGGGCCCGGCGGCGAACACGGCGCCCTCAGTCGCTCGGTAGTGGGCGCCTTGGTCGTGTGAACCTCGGAGCAGGGCGGCCGGGTTGGCGAGCTCCTTGATCAGGCCGGCCATGACGTGCGTAGGGGTGGTTTGGTCAAGGGCGGCAGACCAGACCGTTTCGACCCCGCCGCCGTAGGTCTCCTCGACGGCCTGGATCCTCCACCAGAAGCGGTCGTCGTCCCGGCTGTCCGACCCGAACTGTTGGATCTTCAGTCCCTGGCCGGGTGCTGAGGCCTCGCGCCCGTGGGGACCGTCGCTGGCGTTCCATCCGGCGGCAGCCAGCGTCTCCCACAGGTCTGGTGGAGCGTGGGCGGGGGCTGGTCGGATGAGGGAGTCGGTCAGTCCCGCGATGATCTCGACCGGGGCGTTGCGGGTGAACCCGGCGTGCCAGTAGTCGGGCACGAACATCAGGGCGCTGCCCACCGACCACGCTTGGTGTGGTGAGAAGGGGGCGAGGACGAGACCCAGTGAGCGGTCGGGGCTCGTCAGGGAGACCTGCGGGAGACCGCGGTCACCATCGTGCTTCCAGCCCGCCGCGCGCAGGCTGTGCGTGATGTGCCGTGGGTCCCCCGCACCGGCCAGGTGGCGGGGGCTGACCTCGCAGTGGAACTTGCCCTTCTTGTCTTCGATGAAGGCTCGCAGTTCCTCGTTCACAGGATGCTCTGGCCCCGGAAGGGAGTCGTGCGCAGCCGGCTGACGTCGAGGTGAAGGATCGTCCAGTCCTGGATGTCGTTGGCCGCGAGCGTGAGCCACTGGACGGTGTGTTCGACCTGCGGGCTCCACGGGACGGGTGCCTGCTGCACCAGGTAGCGGGAGGTTGCGCGGAGGGCTTCGGAGAGGCGGACGAGGACTCCGTGATCCTCGTCGAGGAGGACGGCCGCCAGGTCCAGGGCCTGTTCGGGGGCGGGGCCCGATCGCAGCTTTGCGGTGAGCTTCAGGAGCGTGTTCGCGGCCTCCTGGAGCTGCTCGGGCGTGATGTCGGTGGTGCTGTCGGGCATGGGCGTCCTGTGGTGAGGTGGTTAACGGCGTCCGGCTGCGGCACCGCTCCGCGAGGTGTGCGCGCGGGGTGCGGCCTTGCGAGGCTGACGGGCGGCCCAAGCGTTCTTGGCCCAGGTCGCGGAGCGGGCGGCGGTGACGCGCGCCTGCTTCCAGGCGGCGAGATCGGAGGGCAGGACGGACACCGAGGTGGTGCGGATCCTGTCGGTGGCCGGTACGTGACCTCGTGGCCGCATCACGGGCTGGGGGTCGGCGAGGGCGGTGGCGAACTCCTGGACCAGGTGCATCGGGGTGGTCTGGGAGAACACCGCGTCCCAGGCCCGTCCGTGTTCGGTTCGGGCGCCGGCCCACCAGTGCGCCTTGCCCTGCCCGTTCTGGTGGAACTGGATCCAGGCGTCGCCGTCCGGGCTGGTCGCGGTGAAGTGCTTCCCGCGGGCGGTCGCCCAGTTCTGCTCCTCCAACGGCGCCCACACGTTCGGGGCGTGCGCCGGGCGGGGCTGCGTCAGCGCGTCCGTGAACCCCGCGATGATCTCGACGGGAACGTACGCGGTGAGGGTCACATGCCAGGCGTCCTGTTCCGGGGTGGCTCGACCGGAGACCGTCCAGCCCGGGGGTGTGGCGGCGACGTTGTACCCGATCCGGACGGACTGGTCCGGGCTGTCGAAGACGACCGGAGTACCGGCACGGGGCGTCCTGTCGGCCCATCCGCTGGCACGGAGGTACTCGGTGACGTGCCGGATGTCGCCGCCGCCGGCCAGGTGCCGGGGCTCGATCAGGTAGTGCTGCTCAGGGAGCTCGCCCCCCGGTCCCCATCCTTGCCACTGCCGAGTCATCGGCGCCTCCCAGCGGGCGGGACCGGTGGGGTCGGCGGCAAGGGGTTGGAGGTCTGGGCCGGAGAGGGGGCGGAGGACGGCCACTGGGCGATCTCGGCTTCGGTGCCGCCGAGATTCTCGGCCTCGCGGAACACGACGTCGCAGGATTCGGCGAGGTCCTGCCAGATGTCCGCGCCTTCGACACCGGCATCGGCATAGCGCTGGGCCATCCGGCTAACCGCCCCCAGGACGGTGCCGACCTGGTAGAGCAGCCCGTCGTCAATCTCGAAGACGGGTGCCAGCAGTGCTGCGGCGTCCTCGGCGGGCAGTCCTTCGTCCAGTTGTGCAGCCAGGGTGGCGAGGGTGGCACGGACGTCGTTGAGATCCTGCGCGGTGACGTTGAACAAGCGGCCTCCTTTCAGGCATCGGGGTGTACGGGGTGCTGCCCGGGACTGCAGCGCGGGGAGCGGCGGCGGCTCTCGCCGCCTGCGTCGAAGGGGGTCTTCGCCGTTCTCGGGGTGGGGCGGTGGTCGCTGCCGAAGGTGCAGTCCTTCAGGTAGCGGCGGATGAGGAGGAAGGCGAGCCGGGGTCGGCGCCGGACGGAGATCGGAGGAGGCAGGACGGGGTGGGGTGTTGAGGTGATCGGGTCTCCAGCGACGTCAGGAACGCCGGCGTGGGGCGGCGCCCGGCGCGGGGAGGCCTCGTGGCGGATGCGGCACTGGGCTATTCCGGGCGGTCATGGCCTCGGAGTAGGTCGCCTCGTCGAAGAGTTCGGGGGCGATGTTGACCCGGTAGCCAGCCTTCGTCCCGGCGGCCATGGAGCGGGTCGCGTGCTGCCGTTCCTCGTCAGGGCTGAGGGTGTCGGGGAGTCGGTGCCACACGTAGAGCGGCGGCAGGACGTTCCGCTCGAAGCCCTGGGCATCCAGCAGCTTCAGCAGACGCTCTGAGGCTCCCGTGCGGGAGTCGGCGTAGACGGCCTTGTCGGAGTAGTGCCGGTAGATCTCAAGGTCGGTGCCGAATTCGTCAGCGCGGTTCAGGGCGGGCACTCCTATCGGGCGGGGTGTTGGGCGAGATCACCGGCTGCGGGCAGGGGCACCCTGGCTGTGGGCGGCTGGCCGTGCCGGTTTGGAGATGAGCGGGGGCCGGACGACGACACCGATGCCCAGACGGTCCAGGCGCTGGGAGACGAGGTGGATGCGCGTGATCTGCTCGCGGTCGCCGTACTGCGACGGGGGCAGCACGAACATCCGGTCGTACGGGTGGTACTGGAAGCCGGACCGGTACAGGGCTTCGGCCGCGCCCTCCGCTCCCGACACCGCGCCTACGGCTCCGTCCGGGTACCAGGCCATGCTGACCCGCCCGGCGAGGACGGGCGGCGCCGGACGCCGGGGGATGGGGTGCTCCAAGTTGTGCCGGACTTGGTTCAGAGCCGCCTCGTACCGGGGCAGGAGCCGGCGGGAGACCTGGGAGGCCGCGCGGACGGGGTCCGCGGGGACGGTGATGCCGTTGGGCTCGGCGACCTGGTGGAAGGCGTCAGGACTGGCGTCCGGAACCATCGGCCCGATCATGAACTGGCGGGGCCGCATCGGCCGGTCGAAGACCAGCAGGCGGGCTCCGTCGGCACGGCTGAGGACCGCTTGGTGGGCTAGGACGAAGTTGGAAGCGGCGTTTCCGAGGGCACCGACGTCCCACAGCTCGGCGCTCGTAGGGAACTGATCGGGATACGAGGCGTGGCGGGTGTACGTGCTGGTCCAGGTCGCGCCGGGCAGGCGGGCGGCGAGGGAGGCGGCGAAGACGGCGAGGTCATCGCGCCGATGGGACGAGGGCATGGGGAACCTTGCGGGTGATGGGGGAAGTTCAGCGCCTGCGGCGTACGGCGAGAGCCGGGGGAGGGGGCGGTGGGCAGGAGCAGACGACGGACGCCTCGCGCTCAGTGCTCTCGACTCCGGTACAGCCCGGACGAAGAGGGTGCGCGGTATGCCGGTCCGCGAGAGCGTTGCGATACGCGGAGATCTCGATGCTGACCACCGCGATCTTCTCCGCGAGGCTGCGGATCCGGGCGGCGTGATGGGGGTCGGCGTCTTCACCGAGGCCGCCCACGAACTCTGCTGCTGCTTCGAGGACCTCGACAGCGGCCGGCAGGACACCGTCTCCGGGCGCCACCAGCTCGGTCAGAACGGCGGTGGCCTCCTCACTGTGCTCGGCGGCCCGGATCCTCTGGGCCAGGTTTGCGACCTGTCCGCCGAGCGTCAGGTCGTGGAACGCCATCTGAGCGGAGGCGAAGGCGGGATCGTGCTGGACGGCGTAACCGGCCGCCTTCAGCAGCGCGACTGCCCGTCGGGACAAATAGAGCTGTTCATCTTCGTCGAGGCCGTAGGGGAGACGGTGGTAACGGTCATGAGCGCGGGCGACAACGATGAACCCTGCGCGTTGCAGGATCGACTCGCCTTCCTCGTCCCCGCCACGGGCGATGATCTCGTCGGAGTGCGGATCGTGGGAGATGTGTACGACGCGGTCGGATAGGGCTATGGCTGGCTCCAGTTGGGTCAGCGTCCCCGCGGGCCAGGAATGCTCGGCTGCGTGGCAGCGGCCGGAACGCGGAGGACTGTCGTGGGTTGGGCCGGCCTCGTCCACGCGGAGTCGGCCAGGGTGGCGATGGTGGTGACCTCAGCGCTCAGCGCTCGCAGGTGGGTGGCGACGGCCGCGATCCGGGTGCTGATGTCGGTGGTCTGCCCGAAGCGGTAGGCGAAGGCCTCGGAGGTTCGGGCACTGACGCGCGTGGCCTGGGCGAGCAGTCCCCGGTCGGGGTCCGCCAGTGCCGCGAGCAGCTTCTCGGTATCCCCTCCGAGGTGGATGGGCGCCTCCGCAAGGGCTCCGTCCGTCTTCGGGGAGTGGAGACCGAAGTCGAGTTCGAGGCGCCGTGCCTCGGCGGTGAGATGGCGGGCGAGGCCGCGCGACACGTCCGTCCAAGAGCCGTCGGCGCGGATGAGGTTGGCGACGACGTGCAGGGTGTTCGATTCCGAGAGGAAGGCCACCCAGCGGCACCCGACCTCGTCGGCAGGTGCGGAGACGCCCGAGGCCTGTGCCATCCGTCCGGCGATCTGCTCCCACGTGGCCGGATGCTGACCGGGATCATGCGGGTGGAGCCGGATCTCCAGATGCAGGACCGCGTGCCGGTCACCCCCGGGGCTGGCGGCGAAGGGGTGCTCGTGAAAAGGCTCTTCGAGATGCTCAACCCACTCCTCCGCACTCCACATGCGGGCGTTCTCCTCCAGCACCGGCCGCTGGGTGAGGGCCGGACCGTGAGCAACCACGGTGAACGCGGTCAGGTCATCGGCGTGGAGTACCGGCCGGCCGAGAGCATCCTCGAAGACGTCCTCGACGTGAAAGAGCCGAGGCCGGACCAGGGGGATCACTGGCCGTGCTTGGTGTCGGCGACGTGGACGAGCTGGTCGAGCGCGGTCAGGCTGTACCACCCGCAGTCGATCTCGGTGTTCTCGGCCTCCGTGGCAAGGCGGGGCAGGAGGAGTTCTTCCAGGGCCCGCATGTGGATCAGGCAGTCCGGGCAGTGCCGGTCCAGGTGGATGAGGTAGCGCGGGTGGCCGGTGACGAAGGTGTGCTGCCCGCCGAGCGGGTTGCGCAGCCGCCACCCGTCCTCGTCGGTGGGGGTATGCCAGGACGGGGCGACAACGGTGACGGCGTCACCGTAGAGGCTGTCCCCCGCCACGCCGTGGATGACCACCACGCGGTCGCCGGGGGCGAAGTGGCCGTGGGTGATGTCCCGGTTGGGGGTGAGGGTGTCCGCGGGAGTGGCATAGGGCGGACGGGGAACAGCTTCGGGCATAGTCGGGTCCTTCCGCGAATGGGCGCCGGGTGGCGAAGGGGATTACTTCAATGATGCGGAGAATCCCGGATTATCGAATTCGCGGAATGTGGGATAGAAGCGGCTACAGGTGGGGGTTCTCGTTGCCGCGGTCGGCTTCGGAGACGGCGTCGACGAGCTCGGGCAGGTCGGTCCCTTCGGCATCGCGCTGGTCGATCCACCACCCCGCCCGGCGGATGCCACGGATCGCCTCCTCCAGCGTCAACCAGTCGGATTCGTCCCAGGTCCCTTCGACCACGAGAACCTCATATGCGGCGGTGACCAGCTGATGCCGGCTGCGTTCGCCCCACGCCAGAGCACGCTCGGGTCCTTCCAACGGTGGCATGGAGAACTTGGCCGCCCACTCCGCGGCAGCGGCCTGCTCCTCGGCGCGCTTGCCGGCGAGCCAGGCTTCCCGGCTCTCGGTGTCGCCGTCGCGGGCGGCATTCCAGCAGGCGGTGCAGTCCTTCGTGCCGAGCCAGCGCGCGAGGCTGGCGCGCTTATCGGCAGGGCGAGTCGAGAGGTCGTGATCGACTTGGTGGCCGCAGGGGTGCTCGACGGTCCAATGGGTTCGAATAGCCAAAAGGGAATTCCTTGGAGAGAAGTGGGACGAATCAGAACGCAGTCCTGGCCGGGGCTACCGGCCTCGCGCTGGGCCGGTGACCGGGCTCGCCGGCACCGCGACGGGCAGTGCCTGGTGGGCCGAGGCGACGGCGCTGGGGATGGATTCGGCGCGCTGAGGTGACCGGGCCGTGGCCGCGCCGGCGATACGGGCCTGGCGCTCGGCGAGGCGGCGACTCATGGTGGGCCGCGGCGGGTCGGCGCTGAGTTCCGGATCGAGGGTGAAGTCCGCCTGGACGACCAGGCCCAGGCCGCGGATCGCGGTCACGGCCTGACGGGCCCGGCGCTGGCCGTCCTGGCCCGGCTCGGTGAGGCGGTGCAGGTTGGTGCCGGGGACGGGTTCGAACTGGACACGTTCGAGGGCCCAGTCGCGTAGGTGGTCGGTCAGAAGCGGGGTGGACGCGGCGACGAAGCCGTAGTCGGGGTGCCAGCCGAGATGGAGGTGCGGGGCTTCCAAGGGCTCAAGGGTCCTTTCGTCGTGGGGAGGTGGCGCCTGCTCGGCGATCGGTGGCGCTGCGCGGGGCGGTCAGGGCGCGGTACGGGCCTCGTGCGCGGCCGTGAGCAGGTCGACACCCAGCTGGTAGAGCAGGCGGTCGGCGACGTCGAAGAGATCGCTGGTGTGCGCGTACCGCCGGGCGAGGTCCGGCTCTTCGTGTTCCCGGCACCACGTAGCGGCGGCGCGAAGGAGGTCACGGAGTTCGTGCAGAGCACCGTCCGCTCCGGTGGCGCCGTCCACTAGGAGGTGGAGTGCCGCCGCAGACGGGGCCTGGGCCGCCTGCTCAGCCCAGGCGCGGACCGCGCGGCCCGGATCGGGAAGCTCGAGGCCGGCGAGGTACGGTCCTGCCTCCAGACGAGCCTGCCGCCGAAGGCCTGCGGGCCCAGGACAAGCCTGCGGGGCGGTCTCCGGGTGCGTGCTGTCCTCGGCATCAGCCTGGGACGGAACGGTCCCGCTGGTCACCGGCGTGCCGTCTTGGCGGGAGACGTGCTCAGGGGGACCGGCTTATGGACGGTGGTCGCGGGCGGGGTGCGTCGTCCCGGGAGCCAGGCCCGTACGTCATCCGGGAAGGGCGTCATCGGGTCCTGGTCCCAGGCAACGACGGACCCGGTGACGGACTCCGAGAGCGGGAGGACCTCGATGCCGTGCGGGTGCAGGACGTAGGCCCACTGCAGCCACCCTTGACCGGCTGCGGACTCGTCGCACGTCATCCGCGCCGCGGGGCTGCCGTCGGGCGTGTACATGTTGTCGATGGTCGAGCTCGGCCCGGGGCCGCCGTGCTGGCCGACGACGTGCTGGCGGAGTTCCTGGGGTGCGCCGGCGAGGAGGTCGTCGCCGAGCGAGTTCCATCCGACGGCGGGCGAGTCGATGAGGTGCGCGGCGAGGGCCTCGGTGTCACCGGCGAAGCGGTGCTGATGAGCCGCGAGCAGGAGGGGCAGGTGGTTGCTGGGGTATCCGTCCCAGTGCACGTAGATGCCGGTGAAGCCGGTCTCCGTGGGTCGGGCGATGGTCGATCGGGTTGCCAGGGTGACTCCAGGGGAAGAGGGCGCGCTCTACGCGCGCCAAGGGGCGGGGGAGGCGGCCGGCCTTATCAGCGGGTCTGTCCGGCGGACCTGCCAGGCGGGGGACCTGGCGCAGGTAGCGGAAGAGGACCGGTGGGAGGCCGGAGGGCGTGGCCCCAGGGTTGGCCCGAGGTGACGGTGACCCTGTAGCCGAAGGCCTGCAGGAGGGCGCTGGCGGAGCGGACGAGTTCTCCTGCATCACTGGCGGGGTCACGGGGACGGCACAGGCCGGATTCCGGATCGAGCAGCCAGGGGGAGTCCACGTGAAGCAAGAGGCGCGCCGCGTGTTGCGACAGCACGTTGACGAGCGGGCCGCCGTCGAAGTCCTGGCCGAACATGACCTCGTGAACGCCCTTGAAGCGGGTCTCTCGCGACACGCGGGCGGCGGCCAGCCGGTAGCGCGGCAGGACTCCTCGGTTCCGCATGGTCGCGACGGCGCGCGCAGGGTCCCTTGGCACGGAGATCGCGGCCGGGGCCTGAACTCAACACCGTTGCGTTAGGGATCTTGAGTCGTTGGCAACCCCCGCATGAGTAGCAGGAACGGGACTCCTGGTAGATCAACTTGTGCTGAAGCAAGGTGATCGTCGAGTCCAGGAGTCCCGTTGCGGGAGAAGTCTGTCATCACGCGCACGATCGAGGTCGCTGGGGGTGTGTTCGCGCCGGGGCAGCTGGGTGAGCTGACGCAGACGGTGGACTTCGAACTGGTGGACGCGGTGCTTGAGGAGACCGGCACGGTCGAGCGGCGACTGCGGCTGCTGCCCTCGCGGGTGGTGGTGTACTTCGTCCTCGCGCTCGCACTGTTCGAGAACTGCTCCTACCGGGCGGTGGGGCAAACTGACCGCCTCGCTGACGAGTCTGGCCCTGGCCGTCCCGGCGGCTTCCTCGCTGTCGCGGGCGAGGCGGCGGATAGGGGCCGCCCCGCTACGGCGGCTGTTCGAGATCCTGGCCGGGCCCCTCGCTGTCCGCGGGCAGTCGGGCACGTTCTGGCGGGGCCTGCGGTGCGTGGCCGTCGACGGCACTCTCCTCCATGTCCCGGACGAGAAGACGCTCACCTGGAAGTACCCGAAACGGGCCGGTGACACGCTGGAGTTCGGCTACCCGCTGCTGCGGCTCGTCGTCCTGGTCGAGTGTGGCACCCGCGCCCTGCTCGCCGCCACCTTCGGACCCGAGAGTGACGGTGAACTCACCTACGCGAACCGCCTGTTGGGCGCTCTTGACGACACGATGCTCCTGCTGGCCGACGCCGGCTTCGATGCGGTGGAATTCCTCCGTGACATCCAGGGCAGCGGGGCACGATTCCTGATCCGCTCTTCCGCCCGACGCATCCCCACCCCCGCCGAGCACCTGGCCGACGGCTCCTACCTGGCCCGGATCGGCTACGGCGTCATTCCCGTCCTGATCACCGTCCGCGTCATCGAGGCCCACCTCACAGTCCGCCTGGACGACGGCACTGTCCGCCACGAGCAGTGGCGCCTGCTCACCAGCCTCCTCGACCCCGTCCGCTACCCCGCCGATGAAGTGGCCGAGCTCTATCACCGCAGGTGGCAGGTGGAAACCACCTACTTCTCGATCAAGGCGACCATCCTGGAGGGCCGCGTCCTGCGCTCGCGCACCCAGCCCGGCCTCGACCAGGAGGTCTACGCCCTGCTCACGACCTACCAGGCCCTCCTCCGCGCCGCCGCCGACGGCATCGAGACCCGCCCCGACCTCACCATGAGCCGGATCAGCTTCACCGTCCTGATCCGCACCGCCGGTGACACCGTCATCAGCGCGACCGGAATCCTGCCCCCACTCGGCCCTGTCGACCGAGTCGGCGTGATCGGTCAGGCCGTCCTCGAAGCCCCGCTGCCGTCCCAACACAGGCAACGCATCAAAGCCCGCACCCGCAAGAACCCCACCAGCAAGTACGGCCCGAACGCCGGACAACAGCCCGTGACCAGCCAGAACTACAGCATCCAGACCACTATCACGTTCTTCGAGCACGGCCTCAACAGCCGCTCACGGCGCTAAAGCAACGGTGTTGGGCCTGAACTGATCCGAATTCGCGGATGCCTGCGGGGAGTAGTCCGGCGACAAGGATCTGCCGCGCCCGTCTGGGCCGCTCGATCAGGTAGAGCTGGAATCCGTGCGGATGGGTGAGGACGGCTCGCTCGCTGTCTACTGCATGGCGCAGGGCTCGGCTGACGACGCCTTCCTCCCTGTCCCAACAGCGCTTCTCTGCCGGGTCCCACCCCACCTTGCTGGTGGTGTGGGGGCTCCGCCGAGCAGATGCCGCCCAGGCGGGACCCAGGCGTGCGGCCAGCTGCTGAGCGAACAGGAACAGGCTGGTGTCCTTGGTCGTATCCTCCGTCGGCCTGTTCTGGCCGGGGTTCGTCACAGGCCGGCCTCGGGGTGGTGGAAGTGCGCGACGGGATGGCCGAGGGAGTGCACAGCGTGTACGGCGTCGTGGACGAGATGGATCTGCTGGCCAACGGAGAGGGACAGCGGCGGCACGTAGCCGTTGTAGCGCGGCGAGTGGGTGAACCCGCGGCTCCACAGGAGCCGTTGGAGCGGCGTCCTGGGGGCTTGGTCCAGCGGGCCTGCTGTGTGCAGACCGATGCGGATGCTGGCGGGGTGGTACACGGAGGGAGGCCTCTCGTTCTGCTTGTCCTGGCTCAGCGCCGGATACGGGGAGGAGGCCCAGGCATGGGGAGTTGGGCGACGCCGGTTGTCCGCACGACACTGAGGACAAGGGGAGGCGGGGCGATCTGCGCCTTGGCTGAGCGGATGGCCTCGCCGGCCCGGCGTAGGTCTCGGCGGGCGTCGGCGTGAGCGATCACCAGACGCCATTCGACGGTGCGCCGGGGGCTCCTGGAAGGTTCGGCCTCGGTCTTGAGGGCCTCGGCCAGGCTGCCCACAGCCGCTGCGCTCAGAGCAGCGGCGGAAGCAAGGTGAGCGAGCGCGGCGATACCTTGGAGCGTCGGGATCTGGTCGGGCCTCGCCGCCTCGTCGAGCACTCGGTTGGCTGCATGGGCGAGCTCTTGGGCCTGGCGCATTTGCTGGTACAGCAGGGGCTGCAGTGGAGTTTTGGGCACGTTGCCGGACGTGTCCAGCAGGACGATGCTCTGCATGGCCTGCTCGAACGTGGCTGCGAGATCATCGAGGCCGCCGGGCCAGGTGCGGTCGTCGGCCGGTTCCCAGGTGAAGTCGTACTCCTCGTAGGAGCTGATGAGCCCGCTTTCGATCTGAGCCTCTCGGTCGGCGAGTTCGCTCTGGATGGATGCGTCATCGCGGGCGGCTGCCTGGTAGTCGGCCCAGTCGGCGTCACTTAGTTCGGGTGGTCGGTCCATGGATATCCGATCGGGTCTGGTCAACGGGTGCGTGTCGGTTTCCCTGCGGACGGCCCTGCTTGGCGGGGCACCGTCGAAACGGGAGCAGCTGGTACGCGGGGCAGGCGGACGACGTGAGCGTCTATGGCGGCAAGCAGCGGACCGATCTCGCGGCCGTGCTCTGCATCAGGGCCTGCTGGAGGTGCGCTGTCGGCGCGGGAGTCGTAGACGACGGCGAAGTCGGTCCAGTCCTCCGCGGGTGCCTGGTGGGTCACCAGCCAGCCGCCATCCTCGGGGCCGATGATGAGGACCGAGTCGCGGCCGGGCGGATAGGCGTAGACGAGCCCGTACTGGAGACCCTGCTGGACGTCGCAGACCATGCCGCGCTCACGGAGCGGGGTCGTCAGGTACGCATGGCTCGCCCACGCCCGCTGCCACGCGGGGTCTTCGGTCTTGCGATGGTCCGGGAGCGGGGCCAATGGGCGCAGACGCTCGGAGGAGGTCATCGCTCCTGGCCGCCATCGAGAAGGCCTTCGGGGTCCGGCAGCGGATCGTCATCTCCGAAGGGGTCCTCCGCCTCCGAGGCGACGTACCCGAAGACGGTCTTTTCCAGCTCGCCGAGGAAGTCGAAGCCGGTGTGTTCACGGAACGCATCGAGACGCTCGGCGACGTAGCGCTGACGGTCGATCTCGGCCGTTGCGACCCGGGCAAGGTTCCGCGTGGACAGACGGCCCCACTCCAGGAGGTCGTTGCGGGTGGCACGGTCCATCCAGACCCAAATACCGTTGCCCAGCTTCAGGATGCCTTCGGGGTGGAACATCCCCGACTGCCGGCGCGGCTTGGGGCTTCGACGCTCGCCGAACCCCCGTACGAGGCCCTGGACGAGTTTGTCGGCTGCCGCGGCTCGGACATGTACTTCAAGATCTTCGTGGGCGAACCGCGTGCGGAGTTCGTCTTCGAGGTCGCCCTTGCGGAAGCGGCCGGTTTCGTCGGTGACGGCGGCGGCGGCGTCCTCGACGATCTGCCACAGGCGAGCGTCGGACTGGGCACTCATGCGAGGTCACGCTCCCGCAGCGTCGCGGCCATCTCCGTCAGGGCGGTCATGGCGTTCTCGATGACTTCCTGGGTTATGGACCTTCCCGGCAGCACGAATTCGGGATCGAACTTGCCGGCGGTGTTCGTGCCGCGCGCCTGCGCGAGGGGTGGGACGACCTCGCACAGGAACTGAGTGGCGACCTTGCGCTGGCGTACTTCTTCTTCCGCGCGGGCTTTCCGCTCCGCCCAGGCGCCGGCCAGGGTCAGTTCTCCTTCGACCACTCGATCGGCCAGTTCGTGGTCCTCGGAGCGGAGCCGGGCAAGCTGCGATTCCGCCGACTCGGCCTGGTTCTTCGCTTCGCGTGCCGCCTTGTAGGCCTCGTCGATAGTGATGGCGCCGTTGATGACGGGATCGACCAGATCGGGCGCGTGGCGTAGCACGGTGTTGGCCTGGCCGATCCGGCCGAGGGACACTCCCGCCTGTTCACTGACTGAACGAGCGGACTGTTCAGCGGCTGAACGGGGCGATCGTTCAGTGATTGAAAGGGCCTTGGCCGCGATCATGGCCAGCTGCCCCTTGGTCAGGTTGCGTCGTCGCGCGTTCACAGAGAGGGCGTACGCGTCGGCATCGTCGCCGTCGTAGGTGGCGAAGACCGGCTTGATGCCGATGAGCTCGCAGGCCTTGAGGCGGTTTCGTCCGTCGAGAAGGCGTCCTGCGCTGTCCAGGACGATGGGCTGGAGCTGGCCGAGCTGGCGGATGTCCTCAGCGAGCGCCTGGAGCTCGTCCTCGTCGAGCATGGGGAAGATGGTGGCGGTGGGGTGGAATTCGATGATCGGTTCCTCAAGTTGGTGGGCTGGCCGGGTAGCTAGTGCATCCGGGCATCTGTGTCGAAGAGTGCGGCTTCGTGGGGGTGTAGGAGGTGCTGGACGATGAAGGACCGCCCGGCGACCCGCCACAGCCCGCGGCCCCGGTTCAGGTGGGAGATGGCCTGGGTCTCGACACTGGTGAGGCCGAGGAGTCCGGCGGCTGCGGCGAGCTGGTCGTTCTCCTGGCGGTAGATGATGCGGGTGGAGCAGTCGGCGAGGAGACCTTCGGCAAGTGCGCGGCCTCGGGAGCCGACGTCGCCTGCGGTGAGCAGGTCGGAGAGCCGGTGGATGACCATCAAGTTGGCGATGCCCAGGCCGCGGCTCAGCTTCCACTGGGCCTGCATGCGCTCCAGGAGGCCCGCGTGCCTCATCAATCTCCACGCCTCGTCGTAGACCACCCAGCGCCGGCCGCCACCCGGGTCGGTCAGCGCGGACTCCATCCAGGCCGATGCGCAGGTCATCGCCAGTACGAGGGCGGTGTCGTCGCCGGACCCTCCCAGCCGCGAGAGGTCGATGGTGAGCATCGGGCTGCTGGGGTCGAAGCGGATGGTCGACTGGGCGTCGAACATGCCGCTCAGGTCTCCGTGGACCATGCGCCGCAGGGCGTGGGCGAGGTCGCGGGCGGCGTCGCCCAGGTGGCCGGACATGGTGCCGCCGGCCTGGTCGAGGAGGTTGGGCTGGTTGAGGGTGTGCGCGATGTCGCCGAGCAGGGGAGTGCGTCCGGCTGCGGCGGCTGCCTGGACGACTGCGTCGAGGGCGACGTCGAGAGCGGTGTGCTCCATCGGCTGGAGGTCGCGGCCGAGGACGGTGCGGGCCAGGGACCCGAGGAGCAGGAGGCGCCGCTTGCGGATTTCGCCCGCCCAGTCCGCCTCGGTGACGCTGGGCGGGCGGGGTGCGGCGTCCAGCGGGTTGAGCTTGCCGGGCAGGCCGGGCCCGAGGGCGATGGAGGTCCCGCCGAGGGCCGTGGCGACCGGGGTCCACTCGCCCTTCGGGTCGCAGGGTACGTACACCTTGTACCCGAAGGCGATGCTGCGGAGCGCGAAGCTCTTGGCCAGGGCGCTCTTGCCCTGGCCGATGACGCCTGCGAGCAGCACGTTCGGGTTGGTGAAGCCTTCGATCTTCCCGTACAGGGAGAAGGGATCGAACGTGAACGACGCCTCCGCGTGGACGTCCCGCCCGATATAGACGCCGTCGGCGCCGAGGCCGCCCTCGGCGAGGAAGGGGTACGCGCCGCTCGCGGTGGCGGTGGTCATGCGGTGCGCGGGCAGCCGAAGCTTGTTCCCGCGGGCGGATGCGGCGCCGGGCCGGCCGGAGGGCGGGTACAGCGGCAGCGGCATCTCGGCCTCGGTCGGCAGGTGTCCGCCGGGGAGGGAGGCGGCCGTCTCGTGGGCCTTGGCCTGGGCTTCGGCGAGCTGGCGGCGCGCGGTTCGGCGGGTGGCGCGGTCGGTGCCGTGGGGGGTGAACAGGGGGGATGCGCTGGCGCGGCGGGCGCGGCGTGCGGGCCGGTGGGTCATCGGGGGCGGCCTGATCTCGTGAGGGCGGGGGTGGTCATCGCCCGCAGTGGGTGACGTGGCCGCGCAGGTCGGCAGGGGTCGTCTTGCGCCGGATGGCGTGGCCGGCGGTGAGGTGGCGCTGGCAGATGGTCAGCACGGGCGGCCCTTCGGGAAGCCGGCCCGGATCGCACTTCTCAGCCGCGCCGGGCACGGTGGCTGGGGTCGCCGGGAGGGTGTGGAAGGCGTCGTGGACTTCGGCTGCGGCCTGCCACAGGCGGGTGTGGGCGCCCGCGAGGTGACGGCCGGCGGTCGGCCAGGTGGTGCGGGTGGTGTCGGTCAGCTGGTCGAGGAGCTGGTGGAGCGCGGTGAGGTGAGCGTGCACCGTGTCGAGGTGCGCCCGGTCAGCGGGTGCTGGGGTGCTGGTGGTGGTGCCGCGGGTGTGGTGGCGGATACCGGCGGTGGCGGCGCGCAGGTAGGGGTGTGAGTCGGGGAGCGGGGTGGGGGGTGTCACGGAGTCCTTCCTGCGGGGCAGGGATGGTGCGGCGCCGCTAGAGGGCGGCGCGGGCCAGGGGCAGCGCGGCGAGGGCGAAGGCGTCGGGCTGCTGGAACAGGAGTCGGCGCAGGTCGACTTGGGCGGTCACGGCGGCGGTCTCGATCTGTGCGCAGGCCGCGTCGAGGAGAGCGTCGGTCTCGGCGCTGACGGTGATCAGGCCGGTGAGGGCGACGTCGGCGTGGCCGGCGATCAGCTGGCGCTCGCGGTCCTTGACGTCCGTGTACTCGACGTTGTCCTCTTCGCTGTCGACCATGCCCTTGCGCCGGCGCTCGGCGACGTCGGCGATGATCGTCGCCTTGCGGCGCTGGACATCGCGCAGGGCGGCCGTCAGGGCCTGCGGCGCGTATATAAGGGAGAAGCTGCGCCGGACACCGGCGCTGAAGAGGAGCCCGTGGAGGAAGCCGGCGCCCGTCTCGGTCCTGGGCCAGGCCTCCACCCAGTAGGTGGCGTGGCGTGCGGAGTCGGTGGCGAGCCGGTCGCTCTCCTCGATCTGGACCACGGGTCCGGCGGCGGCCGGGTCCGCCTCGGCACGGCCGTTGGGAGACCACTGCTGCAGCGCGGACATGGCCTTCGGGTCGTACGCGGTGCGGATCACGGCCGAGATCTCGCGGGCGGTCAGCCAGCCGGTGACGGTCAGGCCGGAGGAGCGGGCTGCCTGGGCGACGGAGCTGGTCGTCGTGGCCATGACGGTGAAGGCGCCGGCGAGTCCGCCGCCGGCCTGGGAGATGAGGCGCTTGGCGGCCTTGAGGTCCAGGGAGATCGCGATGTATGCCTCGTGCGGGGCGGCGGCCGGTCCGGCGGAGGCCAGCAGCTCCGTGTAGACCTGCCCGGCGACGGGGGTCTGGGCGTTGCCGTGCTGGGCCCAGTGGCGGGCCAGCCCGTCTCCGGAGTCGGGCACCGTGCGCTCCAGGACCTGGATGGTCGCGACGTGCCCGGTGCGGGCGATGCTCGCCAGCGCCCGGCCCCAGTTCGCGACGTTCGCGTTCTGGGTGCCCGGGTCGAGCAGCGCGAACGCCCGGGAGGTGACGCGGGCGACCGCGGTCAGGGTCTGCTGCTGGGGGTCGTGGACGGCGGCGGCCTGGGAGCCGTCCGGTGTGACGACGCGCAGAGAGGCGGTGGTGCCGGGGAGGTGGAGCAGGCCGTCCACGCGGGGCCGGGAGACGGCGCGGGCCAGCCACATGGTCTGCCCGGTACGGCGGCGCTGGGCGTAGCGGACGATGATCGGCGCCCAGTCGATCAGGGAACGGCCTTGGCGGCGTACGAAGGTGAGGGTGGCGATGGCCGCCCAGAGCGGGGTCAGGGCGAGGGCGCCGAGCAGGCCGGAGGTCACGACGGTCGCGAGCAGCAGCGCGAGGGTGATCGAGACGAGGACGAGCTGGGGGAGGGTGAGGCCGAGGAGGATGCCGCGACGGGAGCGGATGGGGAACTTCACCGTCATGGGGGAGAGCGTCAGGTCTGACAAGGGGTGGGCCGTTCAGGTACGGGCGGGAGGCCGGGGTGGGTCCGTGGGACGCGCCGGAGCGGGCGCGGCGCGTCCCACGGGGCTTCCTGCCGTCAGCGGATGGGGATCAGTTGCCGGCGGGCGGCGGCGTCGGGGCCGCCGGTCCGGTCGCCTGGCCTGCGCCGGCCGACGGGGCGGCTCCCTGCGGGGGCGGGGAACCGGTGCCGCGGCCCGACCACTGCGCGCCGCCGGAGTCCGGGCTGGCGGGGGATCCGCCGCCGGGCTGCTGGCCGGAGGGGCCACCGGGCTGTCCGCTGGTGTCCGGCTGCGGGCTGGTCGGCGGAGGTTGGACCGCCTTCGTCAGCGCGTCCATCGCGGGCGACATGCCGCCGCCCTCCTGGGAGCCCTTCCTGCTGCCGCCACCGCTCGACTGGGAGGAGATGTCGCCGGGAAACCCACCGCTCGCGAGGGAATCGGGGCCTTGGGGAGCAGCGGATCCTGCTGCCGCTCCGCCGGCTCCGCCTGTCGCGGCCATGGTCGCGGCCTTGCGGGCCGCCTGCTCAGTGTGCTGACGGGCAACCTGTGCACCGGCTCCACCGGCACGGTGAATGGATTCTCCATCCGTGCCTTCTGCGGCCCAGTGCACGAACTTGAACGTCGCGTACGGGGCCAGCAAGACCAGGCACATGATCACGATGCCGGCCATGACGTCGGCCAGGGCCTGGGTGCCGTCCTTGCCCTCGGTGTTGCCCAGGGCGGAGATGCCGAGGATGAAGATGACGGTCATCAGGAGCTTGGAGACGACGAGGGTTGCGGTGGCCTCGACCCAGCCGCGCCGCCAACGGCGTGCGACCTCCCAGCCGCCGCCGGCACCGGCGAAGACCGCCAGCGTGACGAGGACCAGGATGCCGACCTTGCGCATCAGCATCACGCACCAGAACATGAACGCGCCGACGGCAGTGCCGATCCCGACGAACGCGGGCACCATCCAGCCGAGCCCGGCCACGCCGCCGATGACGGAGGCCTTGATGCTGCGCCGGACGGCCTCCTCCATTGAGGTCCCGGCCGCCGCGAAGAGCCCGTCCGAGAGGGCATCGACGACTTCGATCGCGACCGTGGTCAGGGCGATGGCGCTGAACGAGAAGATCACGCCCATGAAGGTGCCGGTGAACGCCTGGGTCAGGGCCTGGCCGTCGCGCTTGATCGCAGCGCGCAACAGCTGGGCGCACATGGTCGCCACGAGCATGACCAGGCCGATGGGCAGCAGCGTCTCGTAGTTGTCCTTGAACCACGTCGCGTTGAGGTCGATCTTGGTGGTGGCGGTGATGCCGTCGACGGCGAGGTCGGCCGAGGCCATCGCCAGTTCACCGACCGATTTCGCGATCCAGTTCCCGATGCCTTCGGTGATCGCCTTGCCGGGGTCGTTGGCGAAGTCGATCAGGTCGGCGGCGGTGCACAACTTGTTCGCCATGGGCAGGTCACAGAACCCCATGCGGGGATGCCTCCTTTCCGGGGGCGGAGCAGGTCACGGAAGGACCCGGGGCGAGATCGCGACGAGGGAGCAGTCGGCTCCCGGACGGCACTGGACGGCGAGGGTGACCGAGCGGTCCTCGGCCCCGGCGCCGCCGCCGTTCCAGCTGATCTGCTGCTTGCCGGTGACGGTGACGAAGTAGATGTACGCGGTGCTCAGCGCGGCGGGATCCTCGGCCAGGGCCTGCTTGAAGCTGCTGGGGAACCGGGACTCTGTGACGCTGGCCGTGGCGTGCTGAGCGTTGTCGTGCATCCGGGTCCACAGGACCGGGTCGGGGATCTGGGCCTGGATACCGGGCCAGTCCGCGTACTTCGACTCCGGAGTGACCCAGCCGTGCAGACCGGCGAGGTGCTGGGTGTGGCTGGTGGTGCGGGTGTCGTAGGTCCACAGCACCTGCGCCGCTGCCTTCCCGTACGCGAGAGGGTCGGAGATCTTCGCAGGCGGGGCCACCGTGCCGGTCCCGCTGGCCGGAGGCTGCGCCGGGGCAGTGGCGGGCGGTGCGCCGGTAGCGCTGGGGAGGTCGGGCCGGCCGGTGTCGGAGCGCCCGGTCCACCAGGCGGTGAGTCCGGCGAGAGCGAGGAGGATGGCCAGGCCGATGGCGAGGAAGGTGATGCGCTTGTTCGCCGGCCACTGGCCTGCGTGGCTGTACATGCGGGGGTGCGCGCGCTTGCGTGATCGTTTCGCCACTACTTGACCTGGGTGCCGAGCGCGGAGAAGAAGGCGACGGCGCCGTTGGCGGCACCGAGACCAAGGGCCGCGCCCGCGCTGACCAGCGCGCCCTTCTTTCCGTTGGCCTCGCTGTTGTGGCCGCCGGTGAAGTGGCCCCAGGCCCAGACGGCGAGGCTGACCGAGAGGGCGCCGACGACGGCGATGATCCCGTACAGGTTGATGGAGGAGACGACGCTCTTGAGGACCGACAGGCCCGGCAGGCCGCCTTCCTTGGGGGCGACGCCCGGGTCGTAAGCGAGGTAGAGAAGGTGGTCGATCAGGGGCATGGCTGTGCTGAACTCCTTGCACGCACGGGCAGTTAGGCCTCGCGCGGTGGCGTGTTCTGAGGGGAAAGCGAGGGCAGCGCCCGGTTCGGGCAGCGCGCGGTCGCTGGGAAATCCGGGGTCGGGAAGCCGGATGGGAAAGACGGCCGTCAGGCGGTCAGGGAGCGGGGACCATCCGCCGGACGGCGATGATGTCGCCGAGACTGGCTTGGGTCACGATCCGGACGGGCCTGCCAGTGCGCGGGGCCTCGATCGCCAGGGCCGTGCCCTTCGCGGAGCCGATGGCCATGGCCACGTGCTCGGGCCCGTTCGGACCGGGGCGGGTGAACAGCAGGTCGCCCGGCTTGATACCGGAAACCGGCACGCTGGAACCTTCGTTGACCTGGGTGTACGTGGTGCGTGTGAGGGTGATGCCGGCAGCGTTGTAGGACTGCTGGGTCAGGCTGGAGCAGTCGCATCGGCCCATCGGGTCCGGGCCGTGGGACGCGAGGCAGGTGCCGCCCCACTGGTACATCGTGCCGAGCTGGCCCATGGACCAGCGGATCGCGGTCTGAACCTTGGCCGGCACCTCCTTGGGGATCTCGTACCCTTCGGGCACCGTGCCCTCGGGGATCGGCCCGAAGCCCCCGCCGCCCGTGCATCCGCCGGCGGCCGGCGGCTGTGTTCCCGGGGTGGGCGTTCCGCCGGATCCGGCACCGGGCAGGACCTTCACGATGGCCTGCTGCAGGGCCCGGGCGAGCGGCTCCCACTGGGCGTACGCGCCCGGGTAGCCGCTGAGCTGCACCTTCTGTGCGGCCTGGGTGATGGTCAGACTCTCCCAACCAGGCACCTTGAGGAGCGCGTTGTAGAACTTGGTGCTCGCGTAGACGGGGTCGCGGATCTGCTCGGGCGTTCCCCATCCCTGGCTTGGGCGCTGCTGGAACAAGCCCAGGCTGTCGCGGTCGCCGTAGTCCAGATTCCGCAGGCGAGATTCCTGGATGGCGGTGGCCAGGGCCACGACCTGGCCGCGCTCGGGGACGTGCAGGGAGATGCCTGTGGCGACGATGGTCTTCGCGTGGGGGATCTGTTCGGCGGGGAGCTCCAGGCCTTCGACGCGTACGTCCTGGCTGGTAGCGCCGTTGGTGCCGAGGATCGCCTCGACGGCCTTGGCCACGGCGGCCGCGTCGGTGCCGGGGCCTGTGGTGCATGTGGTCGAGCGTCCGGCGGAGCCCGCCGCCGCTACGGCGGCGGTGGCTGCGAGGAGGAGGGGGGAGAGGCAGACGAGGCCTATCGCGGCGGCCAGCGCCTTCAATCGGGCCGCCTCAACGCTGGGCGAGGCCGCTCGGTGGCGGCATCAGCTGCCTCAGGGCATGGGTGTGCCATGGGAGTGGTCCTTGGGTGAGGGCCAGGCCGTGGCGCGTTGAGGAGCGGAAAGACGCCACGGCCGGCGGTAGGTGATCGGGGAGTCCGGCATGTCCGGTCGAGTTGCCGCTCGTCCGGGTCCGGGACAGGTCTAGGTGATTCGGATCAAGGCATGCCTCCGGCAGGAAAGTCAGGGGAGGGGATGTCCAACAGGGCTGTGCCGGTCGGGACATCCAAAACACTAAGTGCCGATCCGGACTTCTCGAAACAGCCTTGAGCGGCCGTGGTCATTCCCGGATCGTGCCCTAGCCTTTTCGATATCCCCGCCACCGCTCTTGCCGGATGTCGCGCTACATGACGTCCGGGGATTCGCCGTCGCGCTGGGGACATCCCCCTTCACCAATCAGAATCGCGGTACACCCTTGCCCTTTTCCCTTCATCAGGGCGATGCGCTCAGCGTGCTCGCCACCCTGCCCGACGCCTGTGTGGACTCCGTCATCACCGACCCGCCGTACAACAGCGGCGGCCGGACAGCGAAGGAGCGCACGTCCCGCACGGCGCGGCAGAAGTACACCTCGAACGATGCCAAGCACGCTCTGCCGGACTTCACCGGCGAGAACATGGACCAGAGGTCCTATGCGTTCTGGCTGACGCAGATCATGACCGAGGCCCACCGCCTGACGAAGCCGGGCGGCACCGCGCTCCTGTTCAGCGACTGGCGGCAGCTGCCGACCACGACCGATGCCCTGCAGGCGGCCGGATGGCTGTGGCGCGGCGTCCTGGGCTGGCATAAGCCGCAGGCCAGGCCGCAGAAGGGCCGCTTCACCCAGAATCTGGAGTTTGTCATCTGGGGAAGCAAGGGCGCCCTGGACGGCTCCCAGAACGAGGTCTATCTGCCGGGCTTCTACAGCGCCTCGCAGCCCTCGGGCAAGGAGCGTCAGCACATCACGCAGAAGCCGGTCTCCGTCATGCGGGAGCTCGTGAAGATCTGCCCTGAGAAGGGCACCGTCCTCGACTTCTGCGCCGGCAGCGGTTCCACCGGAGTCGCCGCCCTGCTGGAGGGCCGCAGCTTTATCGGCGTGGAGAAGACCGCCGAGTACAGCCGCATAGCAGCCGACCGGCTTACCGAAACCCTCAACCAGACCCTCACCCGCGAGGACTTCGTCCTCGCCGCATGACTGGGTTCCGGGGCAGGGATCTCCCTGCCCCGGTCGGACATAGCAGCTGGTCCGTGAATTCGGAATCAGCGGATTCCCATGCTGTTGGAAGCGGCAGCCCATCTCCCGCCTTGTGCGGCGTCAAGGAGGACCTCCATGTCTGAATCCATCGATCCCACCCAGGGGCGGTTGGAGCCGATCAGGCTGCCGGACACAGAGCTGGACAACCTGGAAGCCTCTGTTCGCCGGCTGATGGACCAGTCGGCCGAGCAGGCCCGCCTTCTGGACACGCTCTCCGCCGAACCGCTCCCGGGGCTGTCCCCGTTCGCCGGCATGCCGATGCCGGGCTCGCGCTCGATGCCGGAACCACCGCCCGAGCCGCGCTTCATCCTCGCCCTCGATGGCGAGGAGTACGAGGCCGAGCTCGACGCCCTCACCGACTGGGTCCAGGACGTCCTTCTCGACGTCTACGGCGCCGAGGTCACCACGTCGGCGCCCTGGTGCCAGCAGTGGCAAGAGCACCTTGACGTCGTGGGCTGGCTCCACGCCCTGTGGATGGCCTACCAGCAGCACATGGAACCCGAAGCGGGACTGTCCGGTCCGGCCGTGTGGCACCGCGACTTCCTGACCCACACCATGGCCGCCGTTCGAGCCCCGGGCGGCCCCCTCTCCGCGTGCATGACCGATCCGAGCCGCCCCTCCCACCGGCTGCTGCCGGGGCCGAAGGCTCCCACGCCCGCCGCGGAGGCGAACGGGCCCCAAGGGGTGTCGTGAACGGCCCTGCCTCGCCCGTCTACAGCCTGTCCTTTGACCCCCGGGCCTTGAACGACCTGCTTGCCGCGCCCGCTGACGTCCGTGATGTGGCGCTCTCCCGCCTCCAGGACGCGGTCACCGGTCAGCGCCACGGCCGAGAGCTGACCGGGACTCTGGCCGGGTTCCGGAAGGTCTACATCGACTCGGCCCGATGGCGCATGGTCTACGGACTGCGCCCCGCGCCGGAAGGCTCTGGCCACCGGCGCGAGGTCTTCGTCGTCGCGCTCAGGCCACGTGCCCAGAACGAGATCTACAAGGTCGTCGCAGAGCGCCTGGGCATCGCGCACCGGCCCCTGAGCGCGCTCGCCCACGCGGCCCGCGCGAGGTCCCCGCAGACCACCGCCCACCCCTACCCGATCACGTCCGGCCTGCCCCTCGCCCGGCCCGCCAACCCGTTCCCCGTCTCCCGCCACCCGAGAGGTGCAACCCTTTGAGTAATCGAGCCTGTCCGGTCGCAGCCCCTTGCACCCCCGCGACGTCCTGCCCGCGGTCGGCTACCGACGCCGTCACCCCGAGCACCACCAGCGGCACCTGCGCCTGCCTCCTCGCTGCACTTCTGCAGGCCCTGAGTGCCCGCGTCACCTGCTGCTGCTCCTGCGGGGCGGAGGCTCCCGCGTGCTCGCGGGAGAGCGCCCTGCGCTGAGCATGCAGCACATTGGACCGACCCAGATCCGCCGAACCTGCGCAGCTGACTGGCCCCTGATGGATGCCTTCCACCGCGGGTGCACCGAGAAGTCGCTGCACCGCCGATGGGGTCACACCCGGGTTCGGCAGCGCGACTGGGAGCGGTTGTTGACCCTCTCGCATTGCTGGGCGGCAACGGAAGCCGGCGCCGTCGTCGGGCTCGCGTCCATCGGACCGGTCCGCAATGAACCCGGCACCGTTGACCTCGGCATTCAGGTCGCCGACTCGCGCCACCGCCGCGGCATCGGGACCCGGCTGATCCACACGGCCGCAGGCCGCGCGCGGACCGCGGGAGCCCACACCCTGCACGCGTACATCGAGCGGTCCAACCGCCCGATGCTGGCCCTCCTGCGACGACTCGGCCCCACGGTCGAGCAGCCCGACGGTACCCACCTGGAAGTACGGCTCCCGCTCGCGCTCCTTGTTCTGCCGACTACCCACCAGCCCGTCCGACAGGACCTTCATGCCCATCCTCAAGGACCCGACCGGAATCGATGACCGGATCGAAGCCGTCACCAGGAACTCCGTCGAGGCCCTCTGGCGGCTCGATGACAGCAACCTGCTGACCGAGCCCGTCTCCCGTCTCGTCCGCGCGCACCGTGCCCTGGCTAAAGCGCAGGCCACCCTGACCTTCAACCGCACGCTGCTCCAACGCCTGACCAGCGGACAGTTCGAGATCGACAGCGCTGTACTCGGCCGGATCGATCGCGGCCTCGCCCACCTCAAGGAAGCCGTCGCCACCCGCGACCAACTCCTCGGCGAAGCCCTCACCCTGCTCGTACCGCTGGAACAGAGCACGCCTCGTCCCTCCAGGCCGCTGGGCCCCGACATCTCACCACCGGACTTCGCGGCCCTGCTCGCCATCGCCCGCGGCGCCAAGCTCCACGAGAACCTCATGACGCGGCGCCTATCCGTCGCTACGGCAGCCGGAACCAAGATCACCCAGTACGACTTCGAGCGCCTTGAGGACGCCGGCCTTGTCACCCGCGATACCTCGCACTCCCTGCACGCGGGCCAGCCCGTCACCGTCACCGACCTTGGCCGCTCAGTCCTCGCAGGCAGCCGGCGCCCCGCAATCGGCACACGCCCGCCCCCGCAGCCAGGCCCCCGAACTCCCTCCCGTTCTCCGCTGGCCTGACCCAGCCACTGCCGAAAGCAGGCACGTGCCAAATCCTGAACGCCGCCCCGCCCTGCGACTCGACGGCTTCGAGCCCGCCGACGACTCCGTGGACAGGGACTTCTACGACGCGATCGACTCCACCCTCCACACGCTGTGCCGAATGGCCGAGCATCACACGCCCGACGGCCGCCACAGCTACCACGTGATCTTCGATGAATCCGTCACCTGGGGAATCCCCGGACTTCCCCAGCTCCTCGCCCTCCACATCGACCGAGACCTGAAGGCCAAGACCTTCACCTTCGAGTACGCCAGCCTTCCTCTCCCGGTGATGGCGCAGTCCTGGCTGATTTCCCGAGGATGTCCGCATGAGGAAATCCGCCTCCCGAAGGGCATGGGAACAACACCCGCTGACAAGCGGACAGTTGCCCTGCAAGCCCGCCTGATGGGAGACGGCGACCACTTCTCGCTGCTGCACAGTGACACCGACGACTCGACGCAAGCACCGGTCGTCGTTGTCGTTCTGCGCGCCCTCGACGAAAAGGATCCCCACCCCTACCGGCTCCTGCACGAGGTCGCCGACATGGAGTCCTTCACCCATACCCTCCGCGAGGGCGTCTTCCCCACATTTGATGCCGCGATGGACTGGATCGAAAGTCCGGGCACCCCCCTTCGCCCGGCACCCCTCACCTCCCGAGCAGCCCCCCGCCAGGCTCCGGTTCAGCCACCGATTCCGGGCCTCACCCGTCGGCGCTGAACGATAACCAGCTCGCCGCTGATGGCCTTGTATCAGGCCTTTCGTGCTTATCAAATTCCCGGATTCTCCGGAGTATTGGAGAAAGGCCGTACGCGGAACACGCCCGCTGGCCGACCCCCACATTCCCGAAAGGAGAGATGTGTCGTCCGACGACGTCATGGGTGTCCTCACCCGGCACATAGAGGCAGCCTTTCAGCAGCCGCTCGATGACCTCCGCCAGGTAGCGGCCGCCGCCGGTCGAGTGCATCCCGCCACAGGAATCCTCCACTGGTACGGGCTGACAGCCGAAGCCCAGACCGTGGTGGACCGGGCCGAGAACACCTTGCTCGCGACCATCGGGCCGGCTCCCGGCGAACTCACCCCACCCCAGATGGCCATCGCGCACCAGGTCAATACGGCGGTCGCTGCACGAGACGGCCGAGCCATGGTCCTTCGCCACCTGCTCGACCCCAATGCGCGTCAGGTCTGGCGAGGGGACCGGCCCCAGAGCCGGACCATCTCGCAGGCATCCACGGCGCTGCCGCCCCGCCCGCCGGCGAACGCCAGTCGATCCACCGGGCGATGAACACCCCGTCGCGTCGGAGTAGTCAGGACCAGGCGATCGAGTCCGCGTTCGGCCAGCCGGTATCCGAGCTCTACCGCACGGCAACCGCCGGCCAGGCAGGGCCCGCGCTGTTCCGGGCGATGGAGCTCCGCTCCTTCCTCGCCGTCACCGAATCGCACGTGGACCGGGTACGGGACCGCATGCACCAGGCCACCGCGCCCGACCGCGACCAGAACGAACTCGATGCGGCTGACTTCCGCATGGACGTCCAGTGGCTGGAAGCGGCCCTCTCCTCCCGCAGCGAGATCATCACCGCCCTCACACGGCTGATCCGCAGCATGCCCGGCCGCGAAGCCGCCCACCCCGGCCGTCACCAGGGCTTCCCCACGGCCAGACCCAAGGCGAACACCGTCACAACCGCGGCCCGGTCCCGACACCCCTGAAGGAACGCACCTGTCCGATCAGACCTCCCGCGAGCTCCGCAGCCGCATCGAAACCCTCTTCGGTAAGCCGCTCACCGAACTCAAGCAGGCCGCCGCACAGGCTCCCGACTCCACCCTCCTTGGCGCCATCCTCACCATCCACGGTGACCTGGTCTTCGCCGAACGCAGCATCGACTTCCAGCTGGACCGCCTGCGCACGTACACGGGCGAAGACCGGGACGTCGGCTCTTTCGAGGCCGGCCACATCTGCGACAGCGCCGAGAGGCTGCACCGTGCGGTGACCGCGCACGCGACTCACGCCAAGACCCTCACCGCCGTCCTGCAGGGACTGCGCCGCACCGAGCCGCCCGTGACCCCGCCCGTCGCGTCCGCCGCCCGGGCCGTGTCCAGCACCTCCTCGCGCACCCACTGACCCGAACCCCTCAGGAGACCCTCCCGTGGCTACCCCCGGCCTGCCCCGCCCCATCGCGAAGGACCTGTCCCGCGTCACCGAGGCCCTCGACATGCTCAGCCCCCGCTGGAGCGTGTGGACCCTGATGACCCTCGGCGAACAGCCCCTGCGCTACACCGACATCAAGACGCGCCTGCCCATGCTCTTCGACGCCCAGCTCTCCGCACGGCTGACCACCCTGACCGCTGATGGACTTGTCGACCGGCACGAGGAGTCCGCCCGCCACGTCACCTACCAGCTCTCAGGGCGCGGACGCAGCCTGGGGACGGTCATCGCCACCCTGGCCACCTACGGCGACACCCACCTGGACAAGATCGCCAAGCCCAACCGGATCACAGGCGAACTGGAGCCCGAGCGGATACCCGCGGCCCAGAACGCCGAGGACACCCTCAAGCTGATCACCCCCAAATACGCCACCTCCCTGCTGTGGTCCCTCCGGTACCAGGGCAGCGCCTCGGGCCGACAGCTCGCCGACGTTGTCCTCGACCAGGCCAGCTCGACAGCCCCGATCTACCAGCCCCTGCGTCAGCTCGTCAAGGACGGCCTCGTCGACCGACTCGGCCACAGCAGCTACCAGCTCTCCCGCCAGGGAGAAGCCCTTACCGGCACCTTCCAGGCCCTGTCCACCTGGGCAGCCGGCCGCGCCAAGGCCACTGAGCACCCGCTCTGGGTGTCCGCGCCCGCTCCCAGCCGCCCGACCATGTGGGCCGCGAACAGCTCTCCGTCCCCGAGCCCCACCTCGGCGGTGCCCACACCGGGGAGCACTCCGCAGCGCTCCACCGGCCTGTTCTCCCATGGGGTACCCGATCGGCCCCGAGCCGGGTCCTCCATGGGCGGCCGCGTCCGATGACCGAGCCGAACCCCGAGGCCGACTCCCTCGTGCGCGCGGCGACGCTTCTCAGCTACCGGTGGACCACAAGGATCATCACCGAACTCGACGACAACGGCCCCGTCGCTCGGCGTCGAGGCAGCCTCGCGGCCACGTTCCCTGACATCCCGGTGGACCTCTTGAATACCGCCGTGGCCGGTCTGCGCCGTCGTGGACTCGTCCGCCGCGAGACCCTCACCACCGGAGAGCAGCAGCTCACGCTTACGGCGCCAGGAGTCGGCCTCGGGGACGTGTACGACCGGCTCGGCCGGTGGGCCCGCCAACACGACTACCCGGGTGACCAGCCCGACTTCGTGATCCGAGTCGAAGCCGCCCTCGGCCTGTTGCGCGACCCGCACACCGTGACGTTGCTGCTCAACCCCCACGCCCCGTACGAAGCCGGCCGGGTTGCCCGAGCTGTCGACGCCGGCCTGGTCCGGCAAGGCGCGCACGGTCCGTGGATTTTGACCGATGCCGGACGCGACCTGCGGGGGCCACTGGCCGACGTGCAGAGCTGGGCCACCGCGAACACCGCGCTCGTCCAGCGCGTGCGGCATACGCGACCCGCCCCACCGGTGGTCAGGGTGCGGGCGGCTGGTCCCGGCGTAGCGCAGGGAGCCGCCCGGCCCAGGGCGACCCCTCGGCACTCCGCGTAGCAACCCGGCCTTCCACCAGCTACGCGATCAAGCGCACACGTCAGAACTGACGGTGCCGGCCGCCTCGGTGTGTATACCCGCGGACCGCGAGGGCTGACGTATCCCGGCCACCACCCATCGGCCACACCCCGACTGAAAGTGATCATGACCCGTCACAGAGCCGCCGGTGGCCGCCACGCCCGCCTGCCCGACCACGGCATCTTCCGCCGCGTCTACCTGCCGCGAACCATGGACGCCGCAGCGTTCAACCTGGGCACCTATGGGATCCCGCTGCTCGTACTGGCCACCACATCCTCGGCCATGCTGACCGGCCTTGCCTTCGTCCTGGAATGGATTCCTCGGATCGGCGCCTTCGTCGGTGCCGGAGCCGCCGTTGACCGCCATGGCGCGGCTCGAGTCTTCCGTACTGCGACCACGATCCGGACCCTGGTCGTCACCGCGGCGGTCCTGGCCCTGACCTTCGTCGACGACGAACTCATCACCACGATCTCGGTGATGGCCCTCGCCGCCGTCATCGGCGTCCTCACCGAATACTCCTACGTCGCCGCGGAGACCGCCGGCGGCGCTGCCAGCCGGGAACCGGGCCGAGTCGAGCACCGTGTGCAGTCCGTACTGCTCAGCATCGACCAGTCCGCCACCCTCGCCGGACCCGCCGCCGGCGCCTTCCTCCTTCAGTACGCCGGCCAGCAGACCCTGCTGATCACGATTGGGGCGCTCTCGCTACTCGCGGCCGTCACCTCCCCCAGGGCTCGCCGGACCCATCCGGACGCAGAGCCTGCGACCGTCCGCCAGGGCCTGCGGATGGGCTGGTCGACGCTCAGAGCACTCCCCGCCCTCGGATGGCTGATCGCCGGCCTGACCGTCAGCAACTTCGCCACCGGCCTCCTCCAGGCCGCCGCCCCTGTGATCGTCGTACAGAACTTCGGCCTCAGCACCGCCTCCGTCGGCCTGATCTGGTCCGCCGCCGCGACCGCCGCTCTCCTCGCCACGACCCTGTCCAGGTTCGCCATCGACCGCTTCGGACTCTGGCCCGTCGGCACAGCAGGAGCCCTGATCGCCTCGCTCGGCGGCCTCGCCGTGTCCCAGGCCAGCGACTACACACCGTTCCTGGTGCTCGTCGCCGTCCTGATGGCCGGCGAAGGCGCCATGACCGTGGTCCTGCGCACCCTGCGCTCCCGCCTCATCCCGCGCGACGTCTTCGGCGCCACCCTCAGCATCACCATCCTGATCATGCTGCTGCCCTTCCCGATCGCCGGCGTACTCGTCGCCGTCACACCGCCCGAGACCCTCGGTCACGTGATGACCGCCTGCGCAGCGCTCCAGGCCATCGGCCTGGCCACCGCGTTCTGGCGCCTGCGACGCGACCCCGCCATGCACGAGACGACCAGGCCGTCCCTTGAACCGGCCGCCGCCTGAACACCGACTCACGGAGAAGCCATGTCGTCCACGAACGAGAACACCTCGTCCTTCAGCGCCGACCAAGCCGTGGCTGCCGGAAGCCTTCTAAGGAGCCTCACCTCACGGCTCCACACCCTTCCCCAGCCCGAAGCGGAAGTCCTCGCCCATTCGCTCCTCGTCCCGGCCGGACTCGTGAACGACATATGCCTGCTCGTCGAAGCCGCGAACGCCCGTGCCGTAGCCACGCTGCCCGAGCTCCGTCGGCACTTGGCCGCCGCTGAGCAGACCCTTGACGGGGTTCCCTCTCCGGTCAGAACGCTGGCGAACCGGTCTTCCTCGCCGGGCACCCGAGGACGCGGTCTCTTCCACCCCATGGCCTCCGTGGCGCCGGAGTAGCCATCAGCACACGGCAGCCCGCCCACGCTGACGCGACACCCGGGCCACCGCCCCTCCAACAAACGCCTCTAGAACGGAACCCCTCCGACCCTTGTCCTCCACTCGCCCATCCCCCTCCCGCCCGGTCGTCCTGGTCGTCGCCCCGAGCGACCGCCTCTACCGCGGCTACTGCCTGGAATCGGTCGCCGCCGCCTACGACACCGTCGTCATCACCCCGCGCCCCATCACCTGGGAGCACGGACTTGTCATCGACCACGAGACGGCCGACCCGTACGACCGCGAGGCCCTGCTGACCGCAGGTGAACTCCTCGCCTCGCGCCACCCCGTTGCCGCCGTCCTCACCTGGAACGAAACGCTCCTCGTGGCGACCGCCCACCTGGCCCAGCACCTGGGCGTCCTCACCGACGACCCGCAGGTCCTCCACGCCTGCCGCGACAAGGCCACCAGCCGGGCCCAGTTCGCCCGCCATGCCGTTCCCTCCGCGCAGTCCATCAAGGTCGCCTCCCTCCTGGAGAGCGCCCTCGCGGCGGAATCCATCGGATATCCCGCCGTCCTCAAGCCGGCGGGTCAGGCCGGCAGCGTCGGCGTGATCCGCGTGGACAAGGCCGAACAGCTCCCCGAGGCGTACGAGTTCGCGACCGCCGGCGCGAACCTGCACGGCGGTGACTCCAACGACGTCCTCGTCGAGGAGTACCTCGATGGCCCGGAGATCTCCGTCGAGTGCATCACCCACCGGGGCCAGACCACCGCCGTGGCCGTCACACGCAAGGAACTGGGCTTCGAGCCCTACTTCGAGGAGATCGGCCACAGCGTGGACGCAGCCGACCCGCTGCTCGCCGAGACCGGCCCGATCGCCACGGCTGCCGTCGCCGCCCTCGGGGTGACGACCGGAATCTCCCACGTCGAGCTCCGGCTTACTGCCACCGGCCCGCGGATCATCGAGGTCAACCAGCGGATCGGCGGCGACCTCATCGGCCGCCTCGTCCAGCTCGCGACCGGCATCGACCTGCCCAGGGCCGCCGCCGACCTCGCCCTTGGCATCGCACCCGACCTCACGCCCACCCGTCGGCAGGCCGCAGCCGTACGCCTGCTCTACCCCGAGGTATCCGGCACCGTCATCGAGCGAGGCATCGACGCCGACCTGGTCGGCGCCGACTGGCTGACGCAGGTCAGCTGGATCAGCGAGGTCGGCGACCAAGTGGTTCTGCCACCCGAGGGCGATGTCGACGTCGCCCGGGTCGGCCTCGTCGTCGTGACCGCCGCTGATGCTGCCCAGGCCGCCACCCGAATCGAGGAAGCCCAGGACCACATCACGGTCGTGGTCTACCCCGCACCGGAGACCCCAGGCGCGAGCACCGGGGGACAGGTGACCGGCTGATGGGCGAGGCTTCCTCCGCATTCGACGCCGACGACCTCGACGGCGACGTCTATGTCACCCCCCGCTACCTCGCCGGAACCACATACATAGGAGACCCGGGGCTTCAGCCCCTGCGCGACCTGGGCTGGCCGCTCGACCACGACGACCTGGGCAACTGCTACGTGACCTCCCCCGACCGGCGCGTCCGACTCGGCTACCTCCCCGAAGGCGAGGACGACGGCCTCTGGCGGATCTCCGCCTACCGCGACCCGCACGCATCCCCGGTCTGGGGCGTCTGCTTCAACGACAAGGCGCCCACCGAGTTCGTCACCGCCTTCACCGAAGCCCTCGCCCAGGGCTACACCGAAGGACCCGAGTCCTACCTTCCCCACATGAAGGGGAGTGCCTACGACGGGCTCGTTCCGCTGATCCACAACGGATGGAAACTGACCCGCGCCGAGGAACGGACCCTCGAATGGACATCGCCCGACAAGCTGGCAGGCGTCGCCTTCACCACCGGTGACCTCGACCCCGAGATGGAGTTCACCACCCTGGAATCCAGGTGGTTCATGTGGGGTGGCCCGAAGGGATGGGACCGCTGGTACGCGACAGCGTCCACGGAGACCCCCGTCAGCCTCATCACTGCGATCACCGCCGCGATTTCGGACCCCGCCCCGGTTCTGCGCTGGGAGCAGGAGATGTCGAAGTCGCTGCGCGAGCGCGCCGAGCTCACTCCGGTGCGACCGGCATCGCCGAAGGCGCCCACGCCTCTCGATGTCGCCCGTGCCCGCCCCCGCCTGCTGCCCAGCGCCCGGACACACAGTGTTCCGCGCTGGTCGACCAGCAGCGCACCGGGCGCGCGGCTCCCCGTGCCCACCCGGCGGTCGGGCCGCTGAGTCGGAACCTCTGGAGTTGTTGAATTGTCCATACAGCCACGCTGGTTCTTCGATCAGGAACTCGCTCTCGGCCTCCCCGGCGGCACGGTCATCGGGCAGAGCTATTACGCGAGGCCGAGCCCCCGGAGCCCACTGCGCCTGCGAGTCGACTTCCATCCGACCATCCGCCATCGCGAATACGGGGGCCTGCGCGTCCGGATCCTCCACGAGGACAAGGGCACGATCGACGACCTGGTCCTGTCCTTCGCCGACCACCGGACATTCCAGCGCCGCGACCAAGCCGCCGGCAGCTACCCGGGCCTCAGCGGGCACGGCGTGTTCACCGACTACAACACCGCCAAGGGCGGACCCGGCTGGTCAGGAGGCGACTGGACTCCGCTGAGGGAGGCCATCACGAGGTATGCCGACCTCTGGTTCCCCCCGAAACGCACCCGGGGAACCGTCAGGTCAGCCCCTGCCCCAGCCCTCCAGGCCACGCCGGCGAAGGCCGCAACCAGCCCCACGCGATGAACCGCACCCCCAGGAGAGCGGCCGCCCACTGCCGCTGGTCTGTCCCCGCAGCGGGACAGGCCAGCACTCTGCCGAGCAGCCGCCGCACCACCCGCCACTGCGATCAACAGGAGCACCACCACTTGCCCAGCCGCCGCACAACCCCGGTCCTCGTCCTCACCCTCACGGCGATGACCGCCACCATTCCCTTCGCCCACGCCAGCACGAGCCCCGACCCGTCCGCCCCGCCGCCGGTCATGACCGAGCGCTCCGTGACGACCGGAGGGATCGAGATCCAGAAGAAGGACCCGGCCGGAGACATCCTCGCCGGCGCGTCCTTTGCCCTCCTCGACGCCTCCGGCAATCCGGCGGCCGAAGGTAAGACCGGCGCCGACGGCCTGCTCCGCCTCGAAGGCCTCATGCCCGGCCCCTACCGCCTCAAGGAAACCGCCAGCGGCAGCCCGATCCACGACACCGTCGCCGACCAGGACGTCATCATCACCGATGCCGTCACGCCCATGGTGATCATCGACCCGTTCAAGGCCGCCGACCTGATCGTCAAGAAGGCGGACAAGGAGACCGGCAAGCCCCTGTCCGGCGCGGTGATCAACGTGACACCGACCAGCGGCAAGGGGGAGACGCTCGCCTTGACCACGGGACCCGACGGCACAGCCAAGGCCAAGCTGCCGGTCTCCGCGCGAACAGGCACTGCCTACACCGCCACCGAGACGAAGGCGCCGACCGGATACCAGCTGTCCGTCAAGCCGGTGACCGTCACCGCGAAGCCGGGCGCACCGGTCACCGCGGAGTTCACCAACTCGAAGATCCCCCCGACCCAGCCCCCGAGCAGCCCTTCGCCGACTGCCCCGTTCACGCCCAAGCCGAGCACGTCGTCCACACCTTCGGCTGCAGCCTCCGCCTCCGCGTCGGCCACTCCCACGGTCGCTGAGACGGCTTCGAGTACCACCTCCCCCGCGCCGACAGGCGTGCTCGCCAATACCGGTGGCGGCTCCGCCCGTTGGATCGGCCTCCTGGGCGGCGTTCTGATCATTGCCGGCGGCGGCGCCGTCTGGGCACTGCGTCGCCGGGCAGAACGCACCACCCCTTAACGCTCGCCCACTGACGCCCTCACGTAAATCGGACGGCCAGCCGCCCTGGCGTCCCTTCCACCAGGAGTTGCATGACTGACTTCGTCGAGCCCGACGTCCTGTACGGGGAGACTCCCGGCAGTTCGCATCCGCTGTGGGTTGCCGTGCTCAAGGACAACCCCACCGTCATCGAGGTGCTAGAACGGCATGCCTTCCGCCCAACCATGGTCGGTGACCTGGAACTCTTCGCTCTCCCTGGAGAGACCAGCACGCAGCTGAGCACCGTGCTGCACCTTGCGTCGTACGCGGAACTGGCAAACGCCGGGTACATCGCCATGTACACCGCCGACCACCCGGCCCTCCCCGGCGAGCGACTCCAAGGGCTCATGGCCCTGGGGCCCGTCCGCCCGTCTGCCGCAGTGCCCGTCCAGGAACCGCGTCCTATCGGCCCGACTGCCAAACCGGCCACGAAGCCCGCGGTGCCGGACACGTTCCGTCGTCCTCCCACCCGTGGTGGCAGTTGACCGTCCCGTCCGGCTCAGCGGGAGTCGTACCAGGTGCGGGCGGCCTGGAGCATGTCGAGGACCCAGCCCGCCGGCTCGCCCGCGGCGATCTCCTCCCACACAGCGACGGTGGCCTTCGCGAAGGCGGTGGCCGCCGCAGGCGGGGCGGTAGTCCAGGTGGGGACGCGTGCCGCCCACTCCTCGGCGTGCTGAGGGGTGTGGCCGCTCTTGATGAGCCAGACCACCCACAGCGCTGGATCGATCCACGCCGCCCCGCGTGAGGCCCAGGCCCAGTCGACGAGGACGGTGCGGTTGTCGGCGATGAGGACGTTGCTGGGGAACCAGTCGGTGTGGAGCAGGTTCGGGCCGGCGAACAGCTCGGGCGTCTCGCTGTAGGCCTTCATCCGGTCCGGCATCGACCGCATGGTGATGGCGGGCGCGGTGACGTGGGAGAGCCGGGCCATCGCGTCGGCCACGAGCGGAAGATCGGGTGAGCCGGGGGCGTAGTCCGCGTGGTGGCCGTTGGCGTTGGTGAAGGCCAGCAGGTCCCAGCCGGCCTCTTGGACGTGCCACAGGAGTGAGGGCGCGAGGTGTTGGACGCTCGGGTTGATGTCGGCTTCGCGTTGCTGGGTCCAGACGTGGCGGTGGTCGCTGGGCATCCCTTTGACGAAGACCGTGGTGTCGGCAGTGCGGACGCGGGCGGCGACGGCACTGTTCAGTCCGGCACTGACGGTCTCGTACCCGAGGACGGGCCCGGTCCGCGCTTCGATCAGGTGCAGAACGTCAGCGGGGATCTCGGGGAGGCGGACGGTCGGCATCGGTCAGGGCCGGGGCTTTCGGTGACGTCCGGTCCCTGGGGCCAGTGGATTGCGTCCGGTGATGGGGCCAGTCGTCTCGGCTTGTTCGATACTCGCGGCTTCAAGCGTCCGGCCGAGTACGCGGCAGGCCTCTGCATAGTTCTTCACCGTCGTCAGTGCCTGCCAGGCGAAGCCGTCCCACTCCAAGATCAGGCGAGGGGCGCCGGGGTCCACGTGTGCTGCGCGCTGCGGGCCGGCGCCGAGGGTGATGGCCTTGAGCTCGCCGGGCTTGCGCAGTCGCCCTTGGCGGCGCGCGGCCCATCGGTCGAGGGGTTCGTCGGTCATGGTCGTACCTCCGTGAAGGGCAGCACCATACCGAAGCCGGACGGCACCCGGCCGCCGTCACCAGCGTCCCGCGTGCAACCAGGTGGACCCTGGCTTCGTCGAACAGTGCTAGGGGTGTTCCTCGTAGGGGGCGGATCTGTGGAACCAGGGATCGTGGCGGCGCTGGCGGCAATCATCGGTACGTGCTCGGGGGCAGTGAGCGCGCTCGGCGCCGCACGGCTGAACGGAACGATGCAGCGGCGCTCACAACACGAGCACTGGCGTCGAGACGGCCGGAGGCAGGCGTACGTGGCCTTCGTCGGCGCGGCGGTTGATTACGGTGAAGTCATCAGCATCGTTCAGGCACTCGACGACGAGGACCGCCCCAGCCCCGAAGCAGCAGAGCTATACAGCCAGGTCGTCGACATGCGCCGGACCACCAGCAAGGCACTCGCCCTGGTTCTGGTGGAGGGCCCCGAGGACGTAGCGCGTGCGGCTCACCAAGCGGTGCGCGCCTTGACAGCTTGGGCTTGCTCGAGCGGCGCATACCATCCTGGCCATCCTCTGGCGGCCTCACGTTCCGTACAGTCTGTGCTCCGGCAAGGACCGGCCGATGCTGTCGGCCTGTCCGACCTGACCTGGCAGCGAATTCGCGAGTTCGAGACGCGTGCCCGCGCCGCCCTGGACCAACCGTTGGGGTCGGCCCGGTGAGCAGGTCGCGACGCTTGCGGAGGACGCCGAGGCCGCCCCCGCCCCATAGAGATGGGGCGGCCACGGAGCCCCATCCCGGCAGGCATTCCTGACGGCTGACGGCGAAGCACCACTCCTGAATCAATCCGATAGCCGAAGAACGCCAAGCGAGGGCGGTACCCCCTGACGGGGTACCGCCCTCGCTTCGTGCTGTCCGGACATCGCTCACGGCAGACGGGCAAGACGCGTACATCTCTGGAGAGACCGGCCGACCCATGTCAAGGTTGACCCCTTCCCCGAAACCGCAGGTCAGAGAGGTGATCGCGTATGACCGTCGAGGTAGGCCGCCCCGGATTCTCCACGAGCATCGAGGCCCTGCGGATCCGCACGTGGATGCTCGGGCGGGGCCAGCCCTCCCAGGTGATCGACCAGTTCACGGCCGAGGACTTCCACTTCGTTGTGGACGACAGGGCCGACATGCACATCGCCAGCAAGGACGGGCGCCTCTACCTCGGTTGGTTCCCCGAAGGCCGGCCTGGCCGACTCGACGAGGGATGGCGGCTGGCCATCACGGGAACGGCAACCGTGCCCGGCTACAGCATCGGCTTTGGTGTCGAGACCCCAGCCCATGTCATCGCCTCGGCGGTCGCCACCGTCATCTCCACCTCACGTCCGGCCTGATAGCCGACGTCGAGCACGACTTCGCACCCCTCTTCCGCATCCAGCCCCGGAGGCTCCATGCACCCCATCGCCGCCGATCCCACCGTCGCCGAAATCATCGAGCACCTCTCGCGCTTCGCCCCCGACATCTCAGTACGCCTGGCCATCAACCCCGAATTCCCCTTCGCCCACACGCTGGGAGACATCGTCTTGGGCGTCGGGCACGACGGCCGCCCCGTCGTCTTCCTCGGCGAATCGGGGCAGACGGGCTTCCTGCCGGCCCTCACCGCCCAGGACTTGGGCTGGCACCCGCGCACCACCCTGCCGGCCAGGGTCCGACGAGGCGTAGGAGCCATCGTCCAGTGACCGTTCCACGAAAGCCCGGGAGGCGCCCCTGAATCCCGAACTGCCCGCAGACCCTCCGAGTCCCGACGTGCTCTGGGTCAGCCCGCGACACCTGGCCGGCGACGACAGCGCGCTGGCTGAGCAGGTGGGAGACGAACTCGTCGGCGCCGGATGGTCGTACTGGGTAACGGCCCGCCGGACGCTCTTCTACGCGAGCCCCGACCAACTCCGCTGCGCCGAATGGGTCATGGCCGACGCTCTCACCACGGAACTGGCCGACCTACCCGTCGCCTGGGAGATCTCCGCACGCGAGGACACCTCACGTGCCACGGTGAACTGGACGGCCTACTTCACCCGCGGTGTGCCCTACGAAGCCGTTGCGGCCTTCGCCCTCGCCGTTGCCGGCCGTACGGAGCCGACGTGGGGCTTCGACGGGCCCGAGGCCGTTCCCGAAGCGCTGGTGGCCGGAGGCTGGCACGGGGACGTGGACGACCCGGCCTTCACCCTCTGGGACAAGTCCTTCACGGCATGCATGACCCGGGCGCCGCTCCCGGAGGGGATCCAGGACCAGGACCCCCGCCCCGACATGCCCGGCTGGCAGGCCTGGTCCCAGCCGGAAGCCAGCGGTCCGTACCTGTGGGTCGCCGCGTTCAGCACGTCCACACCGCACGACTTGGTCGCAGCCTTCGCCGCAGGCCTCGTCTGCGAGGCACCGGTTCCGCGTCGCGTCCTGCCGGAATCCTCCCAAGCACGCCTCACGATCCGGCCCTCCCTCTAACGAGGGGACGGCCGGTGGCGGACACCGGACCTACGCGGCCCGTCAACAAGGCACTGGCCCCCAGCGAGATCCTTCGCTGGGGGCCAGTGTCTTCTGTATGTCCGGAGCGTGTCAGCCTGCGGGCTTCAGGGCCTTGTCCAGCGCCTTGTCCACGTGGGCGTCGACGAGGGCGGGGCTGCCGGAGAGCACGACCAGCACGTTGCCGGAGCGGACGGCGATCTGCTTCATCACGCTGGGGCGTCCGCCGGCCGTGAGCGTCAGGATGTGCCCCCACTGCTCATCGCCGCGCTGGGGCGCGGTCACCTTCTGGACGGTGACCTCGATGGGAGTGCTTCCAGAGACCATCTGGTACTTCGGGCACGAGCCCATCGCGGTGAAGATCTCCCGGGACCGGCTGGCGATCTTCTCGTCGGTGTCGCTGTAGACCTCCTCGCTCAGGTCGGAATCCTTCGACGCGTACGTGAAGGAGACCTTGGCCTGGTTGGGGAAGTCCAGGGAGCCGTCCGCCGATCCGGAGCCGAGCTGCTCCAAGGCAGGGCATCCAACCACGGCCATGTCGTCGTGCTTCGACGTCGTCTCGGGCTTCACCCGGTAGTCGGAGCCGAGGTCGATCAGGTCCAGCAAGCGCGGGCCGAGTTCGGCACTGGTCAAGGGCTTCGACGGTGTGCCGGGTTCCACTCCGACCTTCGCCTCGGCCTGGAGCGAGGAGGCCGGCGCTGAGGGCGTGGCGCCCTGGGAGCAGCCCGTCAGCGCGAGGGCGCCGAGAGCGGTGAGGCCGAGTAGATTTCTGACGCTGTTTCGCATATGTGATTCCCCCCAGAATTCGTGTGCGGCCGTACGCTACCCCGATCACCTCGGGTGGGTTAGATCCATCTCGCATGGTGTGCGATCAGAGGATCACTCCCGCGAAGGTTCCGTCGTAGCCGAACGCGGTCTCGCCGTCCTCCCGGCTGGCGTGGAGACTTTCGACCGGCCCGGCGGTTCGCTCGTACCAGGCCGCATCCAGCCCGGGGACGGGGGTTTCATGTCCGGAGCGACAGCGCACCCACACCCGGTCGCCGGAGTTCAGTACGAGCCAGTCGCGGTATACGCCGCACTCCGAGCAGGACACGACGACTCCGCCGACGGCCAGCGGTGACCAGTAGGGCATCATCGACCCGGCCAGATCCCCGGCCGCCGGGACGTGAAGCTCCGCCGGTATCTCCAGCTCCACGCCCTCAGGCTCTACCTGGCTCGGCTCGGCGCCCGCCGGGGCGGGACGGGCGGGTTCGGCGGCCGAAGCGATCAGCCGTGCCGCGTCGGCGCGGAACTCGTCCGCCTGGTCGTGGTGTCGGTTCTTCCGGCGGAACATGGGCGCCTCCCGGGCCTGAGGTGTGGTGGCAGGGGAGAATCCTCTCCCGACAGCGGCTCGCACTTCTACTAATGAAACGATCATCGGCCCGAGGTCGGACGATCCCGCTTATGCCCGTCCTGACCTGGGACGGAGGCCCGCTGCGAGCGGATGGTGCTGGTCTTGACGTCCCCGGGGCGATGGCTCGTACCAGCTGCAGCAGGAAGGTCTGCCAGGCGCCGAAGGCGCCACACCAGCACGTCGGACATCGACTCCGCGGTGTCCAGCTCGCGGCGCGAGGCGGCCTCCGCCAGCAGCGGCACCACTTCGTGGCCGGCTGCCTCGGCCTCGGCGAGCGTCGCCGCGAGCGCCGGCCACCCGGCTTCGTCGAGTAGCCGTTGCGCGAGATCCGGCACGGCCTCGCGGATGGCGGACCCGTACCTGCGCTGGAGCGGCGGAGCCAGACGGTGTCCCCGTTCACGCAAGACCCCAAGGGGCGCCACGGCGGCGTTGCGGTACGCCGCACGCAGGTACTCGGCCGCCTGCTGCGCCGCTGCGGCCTGCTGGGCGTGGCCCTTCTTCGCATGCCAGGCCGCGGCGGTGATGACGAGGAAGAACAGCATGTCGATGACCATGGCCGTGCCGGCGCCGTCCTCTCCACGGCCCAGAGCGGGACCGCCCCGGACCAGGTCGCGGGCTGCCTGACGCAGGGCACGGTCCTGCTGCCGTTCGGCACGGATGTGAGAGCGCGATGCCCGCTCGAACGCGAAGGCGGCATCGGAGAGTTCACGCCTGGTGTGGGCGGCGCTCGTCTTGGCCAGGGCGTCAAGCACTTCTCCGGCGTCGGCGATCTGGGCGGCTGCCGCGCCGTCATCGTCCTGGTCGATGACCAGCAGTGCTGTCCACACCGCACCGGTCGCCGAACGGCGAGCCTGTGACGGCCCCGGCCATTCCGCGCCGCTGTGCGGACCCCTGCTGACCGTGGCCTCCTCCGAAGCTCCCTCGCGCCCGTATCTCTGGCGGATCCGGGGAAGGGAGAGGTCGGGAGCCAGCTTGGCGCCGGCGTAGAAGATCGGTTCGCCGTCCTTGTTGCGGTCCTCGGGCAGGGCGACCTTGTAGCCGAGGAGGTCACCGCTGGGCGCGACACGACGTACGACGAGGAGGCCGGAGGCGCCGAGCCGGTCGAAGAACTCGGTGTCGTTCGCGGCCCCGGCCACCGCACGGCGGACGGTCTCGCGGAGCTCCTCGCGGGCGGTGCGGGTCCGCCCGGTGCGCTCCGCCTTGTGGCGCTCGGCGCTGGTGGGGCGCTGAGCAGCGGTCTTGTCGCCTGGGTTGAGACGCCGCAGGCCGTAGTCGGCTTCGATGAGGCGTGCCTCGGCCTGGGAACGGGCCGCGTCGTTGTGGAGACGGGGCTTGCGGCCATCCTCGCGGACGGTCGTGGCGATGATGTGGATGTGGTCCTCCGCATGGCGCACGGCCGCCCACCGGCAGGCCGCAGGATCGTCACCTGCGGCGATGCCCGTCGCGGCGACCATGCGGCGGGCGATGTCCCCCCACTGCTCGTCCGTCAGCACCGGGTCTTCCGGGGCGGCGCGCACGGACAGGTGCCACACGTGCTGGTCTGGTCGCCGACCAGAGGGAAGTGCGTCCACGGGCTGGTCGAGCAGCTGCTGCAGTTCCTTCAAGGTGGCCTCGGCGTCTCGGCCGGGGTCGGGGGCGAGGCTGTCCCAGGCGGCGACCAGGTGGGGGTCGGTGTGTTCCTCGTGGGTGCCGGGGCCGTAGAGGTAGTGGAGCAGGCCGATCGTGCGGCTGCCGCGCTTGTGGACTCGGGGGATCATGCGCAGGTGCCTTAGCGTTCGATCAGGTGTTGGGTGGCGGCTTCCAGGCGCCGTGCGGCCCGGTGGACCGCGGCGAGGGTGGCGTCGGTCTGGGGGGTGTCGCCGCCGGAGTTGAGGATGCGTGCGATCTGGTTGATGTTGTTGCCGATGTAGCCCAGGTGCCGGCGGGCGGCGAACAGCTCTGAGACCACCTCGCGTTCGGAAGCGATCTCAGCTGCCGTCTTGTGGATGTCGCGCGCCGCAGCGAGGGCGGCGTGAGCGATGAATCCGGCGACGGTCAGACCGGCAGCCTGGGCGCCGGCGGTGATTGCAGCGAGTTCTTCGTCGTTGAGTCGGGCGTTGCGTACGTGCGGGCGCTGCCCGCGCTGGTACGGACGGCGGCGTGGTCGCGTGTGAACACGCTCGACGTGCTCGCAAGCGCTGTCGTGGCAGGTGTGCGGCTGCTCCTCCGACTGCGATCCGCCCCCGGTCGCAGTCACCCCTCCTGGCGCCCCCCGGTGCCAGGAGGGCTCCCGGCTCCCCTGGGGGCCGGGTCCATTGGATACTCCGCCGACGGTGGAGTATCCAATGGGATAACTTGCTCGCCCTGACGTCGAGTTGATGGGTAGCGAGTCGGTCTCGTGAGGCAGGCTCGAGAGCGGATCCGTCATCGACTGGCGCCCCGGCTTGCGTGGTCGAGGCGCTGGACTTGGGCTGCGAGGTCCAGCAGCTCTTCGGGTCCTGGCAGCACCAGTACGGGCAATTCCGGCCCCTTCTGGACCAGCCATTGGCCGGTGGGTGCAGGTAGGGCTGCGTGCAGGTGCCCTCGGCGCACGAGGACTTCGGCCCAAGCGGCGGCAACAGCAGCGTGGTTCACCGGCTTCGGGGGCCGGTTGCTGGCGGATGAGGACACGAAGGCTCCTTGAGGAGAGGAGCGGGGCGTCCGGAGCTGTCTCCGGGCCGCCCCGCTCTGCGATGGGTGACCGACCGGTCAAGGACGCGGTGGTTGTCCGTGCATCACCGGGTTCGACGTTTCGGCCGAGGCAGATGGGCGAGCGCCGGGTCCCCGTACAGGACCTCTTGCAGTTCCGGGAACCGCTCGTTGCTGATCGTGAGGTGCTGCTCGCGCAGGTACGGTCCAATGACCCTGCGGGTGATTCGGCCGCCGGCCAGGGCCGCCTTGCGGGCGATCGGGACGAGGGCCTCCAGGGGGACCGGGTCCGGGAAAGGTCCGTTGGTCTGGTCCGCCGGACCCTCACCCTCCTGTTCGTCGTCCTGGTCCGCGGTCGTGCCTGGTCCGGGTCCCGGAGGCTCGGGCGCAGGATCGGCGTCGTGACCTTGGTCCGCTGCGGGGCGTGGTTCACCTTCGCCGCTGGGGTGCGGGAGAGCTTGGTCCGCGATGCCACCTGCGGCTTTGCCCGACTGGCCGTGCTCGGGTCCAGGCTCGTCGTAGGCGGGGCGTTCCGTCGGGCGGGGCAGTTGGGCTGCTGCAGGTGAGCCGTTGTCGGCACAGCTGGGATCGGTCTGGTCCGCCCCGGGGAGGGCTGCTTGGCCGCCGGGCTCGCTGTCCGAACCACGTGCGGTGCCGTCGTCCACCAGTTCTTGGTCCGTCTGACCGGTTCGCTCGACCAGGCGGTCTGGTCCGGTGACCTCCTGCTGCGGTGTGCCGGACCGGACCAGCGGAGCGGCCTGTTGGTCCGCCGGTCCGGTTCGCCTGTGGTCCGCGGGGTGGTGCCGGGTGATGAGGATGTACAGGTGGACCGCGCCGGCGAGCGCGAGGGGGGCGAGCGTGGACAGGATCGCCACCACGGTGTCGCCCAGTTGCAGTCCGTTGGGACTGAGGGCCTGCTGGTTGAGACGCACCGCGTGAAGCGCGTTTGCCCAGATGCTGGAGGCGGTGGCCGTGCCGAAGAGCGTCCACACGTACAGCCGGGCACGCAGAGGAGCTTCGGCGAGCACCAGCAGGGCCCGTACGCCGTATGCGATGAATCCGTCGACCACCAGCGGGAACAGGTAGGTGAGGAATCCCCGGACGTGGATGGCCACGGCCATCTGCTGGAGCGCGTCGTACGACAGGGCGCAGCCGGCCGTGCCGAGTGTGATGATCGCGAGGCGGTCCCAGAACCCGATGGGGGCGACGGTGTGCGAGGGGGAGTCCTTCACGCGGCCTCCCCGAAGGCCGTTCGGACCTCCAAGCCGCGGGTGGTAGGGGCGCCGGGCGCGGGCACGTTCGTGGCCTTCGCCGGATCGCCGGCCTCGCGCGCGCGGGACATCTGCCGGAGCCACTCGTGGTCTCGGGCCGTCACCAACTCGGCCTGCTCGCGCATCATCCGGCGGGTGTAGTCGAACTCGCTCTGCAGCAGCATCACGAGACGTTCGACGCTCCACCCCCGAAGGTAGGCCTGGCGGACCACAGCGTTGCGCTCGGGAATGGACAGGGCGACGTCGCGGCCCCGGAAGACGGCGTGCACCCGGTTGTAGTCCAGGCGCTTGGCGACCTTGTTGTGGAAGGGGCGCCGTTCTGCCTCAGTGAGTCCGGCTCGGAATCCCTTCCGGGCGTCGCTGTCCATGGCGCCGCCGAAGCACTGCTGCACGACCGGGCAGCTTGCGCAGATCGTCTTCGCTTCCTCGGTGCTCTTCGTGTTGGTGACCGTCGGGAAGAAGATCTCGTCGGCTTCGGCTGCGTCCATGCCGTAGCAGGCTCCTCGCTCGGTCCAGCTCCGCTCGGTGATCCCGAGCATGCCGACAAGGGGGTTCTCGTGGGTGGTGATGTATCGCAAGGTGTTCTCCGTTGTGCTTCACGGCCGGCACGCGGTCACCACGGCGCTGCAGCAGGGCAGTGCGGCGTGGCGGGTCCAGGCGGTGAGGGTTGGCAGGGGGAGCGGAGGCCGGTCAGGCGGAGGTTCGTGTCCGGCGGCGATCCGGTCCGGTCATGGCGATCTGCTGGCACATTCCGACGAGGCGAGAGGCGACCCGGTCGCCGATCTGCTCGCGCAGCACCGGCTGCTCGGCAGGCATCGAGGGGGTGCGCGCGGGGGCGAGGTTGCTGGTGATCAGCGTCGGCAGCTCGCGGTTGTACCGGTGGTTGATCAGCCGGTACGTCAGCTCCTCGGTCCACCGGGTGGTCGTTGCAGCACCCAGGTCGTCCAGGTGCAGAACCGGGATCCGCGCAAGGCGCCGCAGCATCCACTCCGGGTCGACACCCTGTCGAGGGCGCATTTCGGCGTACAGGTCGGCGGCCGTGACGGACTCCCACCGGACGACGATCCCGGTGGCGATCAGGGCACGGATCGCGGCGAAGGCCTCGTGCGTCTTGCCGACCCCGGTCGCTCCGAGCAGCAGCAGCGAGGGACCCGTCGCGACCTCCCGGCGCCCGGCGGTGTGGGGAGCCGAGGAGCGCTCGACGACCTCGTCCACCCACTGGCTGACCCGCGGGTCTGAGATCGTCGCCTGCTGGTAGCGCGAGGGGATCCGCTCGTGCGCCGCCTCCAGCGCGGGAATCGCTGCCGGCGTGTCGGCCACCGGTCGGCCCGGATCGATCCCCATCGCCGCGAACTTCGCCCGAATGCGGCTCACCGAGTTGGTCTCGCCCAGCGCCAGCGGCTCGGGAGTGTGCGTACGTCGGTTCACAGGGACTCCTCGTAGACCGAGCTGTCGGTGGGGTTCTGCCAGGGCTGATAGGCGGGCCGGGCGCTGGCCCAGCGCCCCGCGCCGGAGGCGGATGCTGACGGAGAGGCGTTCAGTGCCTCATTGACCAGGCTCGGGAGGACGCTGGCGTGCAGGCCCTTGACGCGTAGGCGCTCCAGGGCGGCACGGATGACCGCCGGGTCGAAGCCTTCTTCCAGCAGCCCCTTGGCGTGGCGGCCGATCAGTCCGCGCACCGTCTGCGGCACCGGTTGCGAGCAGGCCGACACGTACTCGGCCAGCAGGTCCTTTGCCGATATCGATCCGGGTGCGGGCTGCGGCGCGGGGGCATCGCCCCCCTTAGGGAAAGATCCAGGATCCAGGATCCTAGATCCAGACGCTGAGCCCTCGCGCAGTTGTGTCGAGGCCTCATCGAGAACCGTCTGACCTGCGGATTCCTCAGGGCTTCCGGGCAGAGCCTGCTGGAGCGCCGGTGGAGTCGACTTCAGACCGCTGTTGCTGTCGGCGCGGGAGGCCCCTGGGGCCGCAGAGGGCGCCGAATCCGGCGAAATGGTGTGATCGAGGGTTCGTCGAGTGTTCATCGAGTCTTGCGGGCGGGGACCGCAGAGCTCGGCGGGAGTGGTCGGTGCCGCCGTCGTGGCCGGAGCGGAGGAGGCCGGGCACGAGGCCCCGTCGCACTCGCTGCACTTGCCGTGGCTCTGGTGCACGGGGCAACGCGGTCGCCGCGACGCCGAGGCGCGGTCGATCTTCTGGTGCTTCTCCCAGGTCACGAAGTGCAGGTACTGGCCGCCGTCGCATCCGGTGTAGCGGCAGATGAGGCCTGCGCCGGCGAGCTGGTCGAGGTCCCTGGCCACGTCCGCCGGGTTGTGGTCGGCGCGGAGAGCCCAGAGCCGTCCGGCGATGATCGCCGGGTGGTCGCGGAAGCGGCCGTGGTCGTCGGCCTGGGTGAGCAGGCCGAAGAAGGTGACCATGGCGGTGACGTCGACCGAGGCGAGGTCCTCCGACTCGAAGGCCTCCGGCTTGATCGTGCGGATGCGCGCCATCAGGCGGCACCGCCATTCAGTGCACCGGACCGCAGGTCGAAGGTGCGGCGCGCTGCCCAGTTGGCTTCCGGGTAGGTCCGGATGATCCAGCGGGCGGCGACGTGTGCCTGAGTCCGGCTGATCCGTACCGCTTGGCCGTCGGAGCCGGTCGCCCGCACGTCGAGGTGGGGCCAGCTTGTGCGGCCGTCCTGCAGTCGGATGTGCACGTCGGTGACCTGCGGCAGCATCGTGGCCAGCCGCTGGGCCAGCGTGAGGGCGCGAAGAGTCGGTATTTCGGCGCGAGCCGGAGTCGGCGGCCTTTCGCGCAGGGGTGTGGACATGCGACACTCTCCCGTGATGATTCCGCACCGCTGTCCAAGGAAAGGGGCCGGTGCGGAGTGAGGTAGGTGATCTGTCGGGCCCTTGCCGGGGCCCGAGGTGATCTGCTGGACAGCGCAGGAGAGTTGACGTTCTCCGATGCTGCACAGTCGGCGTCTGGGAGCTCCTCCCCGGCGCCGTTTCTGTCTGCCTAGCCGCTTCTGTCGCGCGGCTCGCGTTGCGTCCTCACGGACCCTCCCCCTGGTTTGGTATCCCGTTCGGGCTCATGCCCGGCGGGTTCGGCAACAAGCTATGCGGACCCCCGCGCAAGATCTAGACATAGCTCTAGAACCCACGCACTGCGGCGCAGTAGCCCCGTGACCAGCACAGAGCTACCGCGCACGGCTTTGGGGCCGGCCCCGTGGCCCCAAAGCCGGCAACAACTGGATACCGAATCCGGGAGTTCGTCGCGCAGGTAGGCGGTGGCGACGCGACACTCATTGGGTCTCCTCGGAAAGGTCGCTGGGCCGAACAGTTGTCAGGCTGTGCCGGAGCTGGGGATTCGGCCCCTTAGAGCTGCGAGAAGGGCCGGGAGGTGCACGTGGTGGAAGGGCTGGCACCATAGAAGGACAGGTGCCCCCGAGCACCAGGTGCGATACAGGAACGTACGTTAGTTGAGAGAATGTATCAAGCCGTCGATTACAGTGCTCTAGACGCCGCCCAGATTGTCTAGACAGCCACTCGCAGGAGTTCATGTGCCCCCACGCCAGTTCGATGGCAGCCGCGTGCGCGCTGTCCGACGGGGCAAAGATCTCAGCCAACAGCAGCTGGGCGAGATGGTGGGGGTCAGCGGCCCGGCCGTCGCTCGCTGGGAGAGCGGCCAGGACTTCCCCAAAGGTGAGAAGCTCCCCGCGATTGCTGAGGCGCTGCACCAGTCGCTCGATGCCCTCTTCCCCCACGACGGCCCACCGGACCTGCAGCTCCTTCGCTGCGACGCCGGCCTCAGTCACACGCAGGCCGCCGAGATCATCAACGCAAGCCGTGTGCCCCTGAGCAACGCCGAATCCGGCAGGCGCAGGCTGAGCGACGCCTACGTGAAGCCGCTGGCGAAGGCCTACGGAGTAACCGAAGACGAGCTGTTGGCCGCGCAGGACCGCAGTTTCGGGCTACGCCCGACGTCTCCCCGTGACCAGCAGACGTCCGCACCCAGCACGATCGAGCAAAAGATCAACTACCTTCTCCAGCACGGATACGTTGGTCAGGACCCGCCATCCGATGAGGAAATTGCGCGCGCTGTCAACGAGCATGCGGGCGCGATCACCGTCACGGCCGACGACATCGTCGCGCTCCGTACGGGCGTCACAACCGACGCTTCGGACGTAGTGCGCGCTGGGCTTGCCTATGCCCTCCAGGTCGACACGGCTCTGTTCCAGGACGACGAGGAGCTCAGCCCTAAGGCCCGGCTCTTCTTCGAATCGGTCGGCTTCCTCGCGTCGCTCCACCGACGGGAGATTCTCGGCTTGGCTGCCCGCGGCAACGATGCGGGCCTGTCCGTCGAGATGATGACCAAGATCAACGAGATCGTCGGAGAGCTGAGGGACAAGCTGCCTGACGTGCAGGGCGGGCAGTGACACCACCTGCCCGCAGGTCTGCTGGGCTCCGTGTGCGGCAAACCGGCGATACGGGCTGACCTCCGCAGCACCTTCGCTCTTCAGGCCTGGCGCCTGGTGCAGACCGGATGAGCCCAAGCGTGACGTCCCCGGCTTTTGTCGGGCTTCTTCACGTCTCGCCCTCGTCGGCCACGTACTCGTGCGCCCTCCCGCCCTGCCAAGCAATGGCCGACGAATCTCCGTGGACCAGGTCCTCTGGGTCGGGGAGGTCGATCCGCCGCAGGAACTCGATCAGATCGGCGTCGGAGTGGGCGACTCCGAGTACGGTGTCGACGCCGTGGACGCGGATGACGACGCGCCGGCCACCTGACGCAGAGATGCGGTGTACGAGGATCGGCGCACGGTCCATGGGTCAGTCGCCCCATGCTTCGGGTCCGCCGCCCAGCCAGCGGATAGGCGGCCAGCCGGCCGCGGTCTCCAGCCCTGCTGCACGGAACATGTCGACGACCGCCGGCAATGAACACGCGGTCCCGAGGGGCCGGTCTTCGCCGTGTACGTGCGCGGTCACCGCGCGGCTGCCATCGAGGCTGGCTGGGTGGACGACGATGTGTGTGCGGTCAGGCATACCTTCAGCGTGCGCGCGGTCGGCTGGGGCGGCATCCCGGAATTCGCCGGGCGGAGCGCAGTCCCCAGACGGACGCGATCTTGCAATCCCAGAATGGGCGTCTGATCTCCAATGTCTGCCAAAGTGGATCAAGACTGGCCTAACTTGATCTTGCCTTCGCATTGGTCCACCCCATTGTGCTTAGGTGACCTTCACAACACGGCCGGACTGCACGGCGAACCCTTTCCCCCTTGTAAGATCTGACATGGCAGGATGCACCTCCCGGCCCCCGCACCCATACAAGTGCGAGCCTCTGGCTGCTAACGCCCCACGTGCGTAAATCGAGATCGGGGCTCGATAGCGGACACCTCAGTGGCACTTCAAGGGAGTGACTATGCGTTGGCGTCGGAATGCTTCTCGGCGCGCTCTCGTGAGGGAATGCGAGAGGCTACTCGCAGACCTTCCTGTCCCTGTTCCATTCAGCGTCGAGGCGTTGGTGCGAAATATGGAACGCGCACTGAGTCGCCAGATTCGCCTGGTGCCACTGGACGATCCCGATGGGGGCCTGGGGACGGCCTGCGGCCTTCGGGTCAAAGCGCCAGAGTTCACAATTGTCCTCTACCGCCGCCGTTCAAGTCGCAACCAAACCGAGCACATCATCCTCCATGAGCTCGCACATGAGTGGCTGGACCACGGAACCACCCTGACGGCTGCCGAGATCGAGCGATACGTACCGGAACACATCCGCGAGGAAGTTGTTCGGCGTTTCCCAACGACCCTGGTCCAAGGCCGCGTAAATTTCGACAGCCCCGAGGAAAAGCAGGCGGAGCTTTCGGCGTCCTTGATAAAAAGGTTGGCGCGCCGTCAGTCGTCGATCGGGGGCGACGACATGGTCAGCCTCCTAGAGGCATCGCTCTCCCATCCCGTTGCTCCACCGCTGCGCCGATACTAACCGTAGCGCCTGGCCATCATAGAGGCTGAAATCCCACGCTTCGTGATGGCTGCCACGCCGTCCATCCACTGTCAATCGCGGCTGTGGCCAACCAGCCTTCCGGGCTGGCGCGCACCCCAGCCGGCCCGTAGATATGCGCTGGTTACGTGCTCGATCTCTTCAAATACCTAACTGCGGCAGTAATGACCATCATTGCTGTATGGCGATTCCCCGCAGTCCGGTACGCCGACGCCCACCGCCGGGCCCTCTGGGGCGGCTATGCCGGATTCGCCATAGCCCTTTGGCTGTACACGCCGGCAGTGATGCAGGCGGTGGAACGGATCCCCATTGTCGACCTGAGTGCCCTGCTCAGACACTTTGCCAGCACGGCGGCCATCCTTGCAGCTCTGACGTACGTCGCGACCAGCTACGGGAAGAGCTCCGAAACCGTCGTGCCCCGGCATGTCGCGGTCTCACGCTGGATCGCCCGCGCCTCCTATAAAACAGGCGCGATCGGCGTGGCTTTGCTCACGGTCCTATTCTTCACTGTGGTGGACCGCGCCAAGCCGAGCCACAGTTTCCTAATCGATCATGCTGGGCAATGGGGTGCAGCGGTCTACATGACCGTTTTCTACTTCTTCCCGCTGATCACGACTGCGGTTTGTGGCTACCAGTGGACAAGGGCGGCACGACAGGCTGAGAGCACCAGCATGCGCGTGGGACTGGGCTTGATGGGGTTCTCGATGTGGATGGGTTTGGCCCACACCGTGGCCCGTGTCGCAATCCTCTGGGGAGCGGTGATGTTCCCCCTAAGCGCCTCCACGGTGGAGTTCCTCGTGGACGCGACGGCAGTATGGATGAACGCGCTGTTCCTGATCGTCGCGGCCGGTGCAAGCATTCCCACTACCCGGGCGGCCGCTGTCCGCTGGAAGACGTGGCGTACCCTTTACAGAATTTATCCGCTTTGGTTCAGTCTGGTAGAAGCGTTTCCTGGGACCAGCCTGTACCCGCCTGGATCTCGGCTCGCAGAGCTCATCCACATGCGTGTCCCCAGTGATGTTCGCCTGGATCGCTGGACTCAAGACATTGCTGATGCATGCGAAAAGCTGCGGTATTACGCTCCGAAGGAATTGCTGTTCGCCGCAGAGGACAGAACCGCCTCTCATGCGGACCCTGAGCCGGCCGCAGAAGCGTATTGGATTAAGGCGGCGCTCCAGGCCGCCACCACGGGGCGAGCCAGCCGGTATGCCACTTCCCCGTTGAAGCCAAAGCCGTTCGTCGACACTGATAGCGAAGCGGCTTGGCTAACGCGAGTGAGTGTCGTCTATTCCCACATAGCAACGGCTCAGGCTCGAACGCTTCTAGAGCGGTCGGCGCGGACAGAAGTCGAGCCCAATCGGTAATTGATCTTGGATGCAGTGCCGTTAGTGACATTCGGCACTAACGGCTGTATGGGCGTGACTGGTACCGTGGATGACCCTGGCTGTTAGGTCTTGCTCCGCCTCGTAAGTTCACCCGGGCCTGGGACGTGCAGATGCTGCCGTCGCCATATGCAGCCGGGTCCGTGACGCTATCCGGTCTGGAAGGCGTCCAAAGCCTCAGCAATGGAGTTCCCGCATGTCCAACCGTACCGGCCTCATCCTCGATTTCGGAGGCGTGCTCACCACCCCCCTGTTGCCTGTGGTGCTCGCCTTCGAGCAGCGTGAAGGGCTGCCCCAGGGTGCGTGTATCTCCGCGCTGTACCAGGACGAAGAGGGTGTCCGGATCACTAGTGACCTGGAGCGTGGGGCGGTCAGCCAGACCGAGTGGAACGAGATCGCGGGCAAGAAGCTGGGGGTATCCCCCGACAACCTGATGGGTCGGATCTTCGGCGGCCTGCGCCCTGAGCCGCTGCTGATCGACGCTGCCGCGGCCGCGAGGCGAGCCGGGATCAAGGTGGGCATCCTGTCCAACTCCGTAGGCCTTGCCCCTTGGGACCTGTACGACGGCTACGAGCTTGAGACCCTGTACGACGCCGTGGTGATCTCCGAGCATTACCAGATGCGCAAGCCTGACGCGGAGCTCTTCGAGGCCGCCCTCAAGCTCATGGACCTGCCCGCCGAGCAGTGCGTCTTCGTCGACGACACCGAAGCGTACGTTCAGGCGGCGGAGGAGGTCGGCCTCGCAGGGGTCCACAACAGGGATCCCAAGCAGACGGTGGCCGATCTCTCGAACCTGCTCGGCGTGGACCTCACCGCAGCGCCGTAGCGAGTCCCCGACGGGCGTCGCGACACCCGGCAGCGGGGAACAAGCTGGTGTCCGTTTTCGACGCTGGACTACATCTTTGCGAACAAGCCTGGGTCTGGACCTCGGCGACCCCGAGTTCGTTGTTGACTGTGCCTGCGGCACCCCGCGGATCTTGCCTGGCCCCGGGCGCCGCGTTGTACGGCGGTCATCGACGAGCAGCATCATCTGATGGGGGGAGTTTCGGCCACCCCGGCCCGAGTGACCCAAGTCCGCTGGGTGCCCCGAATCGCGCGCGAGGTGATCGCTCGGTGAAGTTCACGAAGTTTGCGTACTTCCGGGTGGCGGATGTCGGCTGAAGACTGGTCAGGCTTTCGGAACGGGTTCCCGCTCGCTGGGGCGCGATCTAGGGTTTGTCCCATGCCCCCTGCACACCCGCTGGCTGACCAGGCCGCCACCCTGCGGTCCAAGACTCTGACGTTCTTGCGCGCCCCGGTGAGCCGTGAGCTCTGGGCCATGCTCATGAACCGGGGGCACAGCTTCATCATGCCCGCCTCGTGGTCGGCACTGCCCCGGACCCGGCAGATCGAGTCCATGATCGTGGCGGAGGGCAAGCGGGTCTCCGACGGCACGACGTTCGCGATGACCGGAGACCTCGTGCAGGCAGCCCGCGCGATCGGCCAGGACCAGTCGATTGCGCTGCCGTTCACCCCGGACGTGCTGCCCGCGTCATCCGGGATGCTCGCCTTTTCTCCGGAAGAGCCGTTGATGCACGTCGGCCCGGGGGCTCCCGTGGTCGCGGTCACTTGGGGGCCTCCCATGGAGGGGTTCTCCCCAGGCGTGCACCTGACCTGGTGGGCGGCGATGCCCGACCAGGACCAGGAACCGGACGCGGCGGCGCGGGGCCGGCTGATCCCGATGGTGCCGGACTTCGACCTGCACCTGTCCTTCCTCCCCTTCTTCGACACCCGCTTGTGCCTCGAGGAGCTTCCATCCGGACTGCTCTACTCGGCTGTCCCACTCCGTACCGTGGTGGCCGCCTGGTACGCGCTCACTGCGGACAGCACGACACTGTCCGAACAGCGGCCCCACGCGGCCGTCACGCAGGCGTTGAAAGAGCTGAGGGCGAAGAAGCGGGGCGTGCAGGTCACCACGACCAGCGGAGCCGACGCCGCACACCGAGCCATCACCGAGCGGGCCGCGCAGAGGATGCGCGATGTGAACGAGCAGTCCGAGATGTTCGCGCCGTCGCCTGAGCTCGCCGCCACCCCCAAGAAGGTTGAGCACGGCGTCTTTGAGGCCGCGCTGGACCACCAGCTCGACGCCGGCAACCGCCGCATCGCCCACATTTACCGCGAGGCGTCAGACCACTGGCACCGGCTGGAAATGCAGGCCACCCAGAGGTATCCCGGCATCTTCGAGAATCTCGAAGAGCTGCGCGTCCGTGAGCACGAGCAGTGGAAGCCGTGGTGCTGGGTGCCTAGTGACCATGTGGCGGCCTGGCTCGTGGAGATGTACGACGCGCCGGTGGACCAGGCGATGTGGGACGGGCATCGCATCGCCGCCCTCGGAGCCTGGCGGAGCGGCGGCCGCCACAGCGTCCTGACCACCCTGCGCCTTCAGGAAACCGCCAGCGACCGGGTCCCTGTACACCTCCCCGAGGCCATGCCCGCGCCCGGCCTCGGGGTGGTCATCGACGACAACGGCAGAATCCACCTTTTGCTGGCGTTCCTCGACGATGTCAGCGATCACGGCCCCGCAGACGCCGAGCTGGTCCTCATCTCCAACTACGGCAATCCGGCACACATGATCGAGGACGTCAGCAAGCTCACCGTGTTCCTCACGGGCCGTGACCTGCTTGACGCTGTGAAGATCACCCAGGGGTACTACGACGACGCCGTGGTGAAGAACGGGGGCACGAAACCCCATCCAGCCGAGGAGGCCGAGTATGCCGAACACGCTTACGCGATGGGGCTGTACACCGGACTGCTCTCCGCCATCTGCGCCACCGGTGCCCAGGTGCAGGATGCCGGGGCCCTGACCGGACGCAAGTTGTCGGCGACGTGGCCACCGGAGCCGAACGTCCTTTCAGAGACGACTCTCTGGCTGCTGGGCGGTGAATCCGAGACCCGCCGCTGACAGGGAGGCCAGCACTGATCCAGATGCCTGGCCAGCGGCCGGCCAAGCACCGGGAGAGTCCGACGTGATCTCCTGCACCTACTCGGGCGGGCAGTCACGTGCGGGTGGGGCGATCGCGTCGCCGTACAACGTCTCCGGAAGAGGCTGTACCGACGGCGGGGCGGCGGGGTACGGGTCCAGCGGCGGCCGATGGGCCGGTGCTTGGGCGATGCCGGCGTTGCGGAGTCTGCAGGGTGAGGGGCGTCCTCTCGGGGGCGATGCGACACTGTTCGCAGGCTGGTAGCGGCCATAGCCGGGAGCAGGCGGTTGCGTCGGGGCGACACATCAAATCGCAGCGTTGTCGGTGGGTTCGTTCATGATGAGAGGCGTGACGACTTCACCCGGTGGCCAGGACGGTGCGGATATCGGCGACGAATTGCAGGGTCATCTTGGCCAGCACAGTGGGTCCCGCTACCGGCCGGGGTACAGGCCGCTGGCACGCGGGTACTGGTGCGACCTGTGTCCGGATCAGGCTGCGTTTTGGGATCATTGCCATGACCATGGCTTGATCCGGGGCCCGTTGTGCCGCAGTTGCAATGGCAGCGAATTCCTCTGGGTGCACACCAATCGCGGTGTACAGCACCTGATGCGCTGCCCCGGCTGCCAGGAGGCTGGGCACCCCAGGATGCGCAATCGCATTGCCCGCATCGGTCCGACGCTGAGGCTCGTCATGGACCTCTCCCATCCTGGAGAGACCAAGATCTATTGCCATGGCGGCTGGGAAGGGGAGGACATCGAGGAGAGCTGGACAGACGTCTTTCGTGATCTGTCCGGCGGGTACCTGAACTCGTATGCGGTGTGTAGCGACAAGGACTGTGACGCGCGGTGGCGCCTGTCCATCAGCCGGGCGGACTTCGAGCTGCTCGATACTGTTCGCCTGGCGGCCGGACTGCACCTCCCCGGCCAGCCCATGCCTCGCGAGGGTCCTCGTTGGGTAGCGGAGAACACCCCTGTTTTCTGGATGGATGTCCCGCAGCAGGCCGTGCCGCCGGATGGGGGATCCGCTTGGCACCAGCCAGTGACCGTCGTCATCCCCGGTTTGTTCGGACTGCGCCTGGAGAGGGTGCTGGGACTCCTGCTGGAGAAGGTCACGCTTGGCAGGACCTGGACCAGGAGGGGGCGGTCCTCGGCTCTGGAGCTCACCGCGGCGCCCATCGGCTTGGTAGCCCTCCACGTCTTGCTGCGTCTGCCGTACCAGGAGGCCGGGGCCCCGGTGTTCACACAGGGGGAGTCCCGCGGCTGGTGGCAGGCAGCCGAGCGGATCCGGGCTGCGTTGCGCTTGTCCCTGGCCGTCGGTAGTTATGAAAGGTCAGGTGCAAGGTAGGCGCGATGTCAGTGGTGCTCCCGTGGCTGAGCTGCGCTCGGCCCTGGCCGTGTTGCTAAAGAAAGGTGGTGAGCCGGAAGCACCCCAGACTTCGCCGTCGAGCAGCGCCATTCCCAGTACGGTCCACGCCTCCCGACTGCGACGGTGCATCCGCGTGGTGTTCATCTCGCTGCGTAGACCGTTGGCTCATGTGCCTGTCTGTGATGTCAACATGCACACTGACGGTTTCCCGATCGACCGAAGGACTGAGCCGTGCCCGACCGACCTGAGATTGTCTGCATCTGCGGCTCTACCCGGTTCGTGGACCAGATGCGTACGGCGAACCGTGATCTGACTTTCGCAGGTGTCATTGTCGTCGCGCCAGGCGAAGCAGGCGAGTTGATCACCAACGAGCAGAAGACCGCGCTGGACGCCCTCCACCTGCGCAAGATCGACCTGGCTGACCGGGTTCTGGTCGTCAACCCAGGCGGGTATATCGGCGAGTCCACGAGCAGGGAGATCGCATACGCCCACGCCACCGGCAAGCCGATCTCGTTCACCGATCCCGTCTGACCAGTAGACGCTTCGTGGTGCGCGCGGGTAACGAGTCTGCGTCAGCCTCGGAGCGTGTTGCTAGGGGGTCTTCGAAGTCGTCGGGCATGGGCCTGGCCTGGCCGGTCCGGGTTGCGTACCCCGGGGGTGATCTCCCGAGCCGGGGAGCGATACCGCCCCACCCTCCCGGCGTGTCGAACGGTGGGTGTGTCCGGATCGTCTGCCTGAGCAGGGATGGCTCGCTACCCTCGCTTTTATGGCTCTGGCTGCGGCTCGCATGGTGGATCTGCGTAAGGAAGCGGTCGATGTCGTGCTGGACCGGGTGGAGCAGGGGCTGGGGGTGCGTCTGGACCGGGCCGCGGTGATCCGTAAACGCCGGTCGCTGGGCGGCCGGACCGACCGGGGTACGTGGGTACGGATCGAGCGGCGGGGGTTCGAGCGGATCGGCGTCCAGGGGTGCAACGGGACCGAGGCCGCCGCTGTCCTTGGCAGTGTGGTGATGCCGCAGTGGTACCGGGGGCTGGCCTGGCGGGACGAGAGTGAGCCGGCTATGTGGCGGGCGGATGAGCTGGAGCTGATCAGCGCCCCGCCGATCGGGAAGGGCGCCCTCGTCCTCAGGGACCCTGAGTTGCCCGAGACGTGGTGGGCCGCGCTGAACACCTCCCTCGACGCGCTTGCCGCCCACCGCACCCTGCGTGTCGCCACCCCGGATACCGAGCTGATGACGCAAGAACTGGTGACGGCGAAGATTGGTGAGGTATTCCCCGAGGTCGAGGACACTCTGGTCGGGCAGTGGGCTGCGGCGCACGCGGATCTGACGTGGGCGAACGTGATGGGCCCGGAGTTCTGCGTCATCGACTGGGAGGACTGGGGCATGGCTCCGCGCGGACTGGACGCAGCAACGTTGTGGGGCAACGCTCTTGCCGTCCCGGAACTCGCGGACCGGGTCCACCGCGAGCGGCGGGCGGATCTGGAGAGCCGGGACGGCAAGCTGATGGCGCTGTTCTTCCTGTCGAAGATCGTCGGCCCCCATGCCTACGAGGACGATCCCCTGCTGGTGCCGGCGAGGAAGGAAGCCGCGCGGTTGGTGGCCGAGGTTCAGGCGGCCTGACGCGTCCGCAGGACGTGGCGGTATTCCCGGACCACCTGGTCTGCGACTTCGTACGCGAGGGCCTCGGTCAGCTCCCGCAGATGTGCGGCGTCCATCGTGGCAGCGCTGGCCTTGTTCCGGTCTACGCCCCACCCCCCTTGACCCATCCAGAAGGTTCCCTCCGGCATCAGCTGGCGGCCAGGCCCTAGAGGTCATGCTCAGATGGCGGTGGTGCAGTCGATGTGCCGGACCTCGCGGAAGACACTCGACAGGTTGACGGCGAGGTTGACGGAGCCCGTGGGCGACGACATGATGACCCATTGCGTGGCCTACGCCGAACCTCCCGCGACCGTCCCCAGCACGGTCTTCCATCGGAGGCAAAGGGACCAGCGTCTCAGGTCGTTGTCGCAGCCCGATCGCCTCGGGCGAAGTTGCTGGGGAACCGTCGCTCAAGGCGTGGAAGGCCGCGATGACAGCCCGTAGGAACTTCAAGGACCAAGTGCGTGCCCGCGCCGCTAAGACCGGCGAGTCTTACACGTCTGCCCTCCGGCACTTCCGTCCGACTCCATCAGGAGACGTCATGTCGGAAGCAAGGAATCCCAAGAGCGTGCGGCTCGCCGTAGCGCAGACCCCCGTACGCGATGACCCCCGAGACGTTGAAGCGCTGCGCAACAGTGGCCGTCAGGTCCGCGCTCTGATGCGCGAGGCTAGTGCTCAGGGAGCAAGGATCGTGCACTTTCCGGAAGGCGCGATCTGCTTTCCCAACAAGCTTGTCATGTCCGTCCACGGCCCTGACGCGGTCGGCCCGGCGGACTGGGATCGGTGCCAGTGGCCGGTTCTCCAATCGGAGTTGGCTGCGATCGCCAAGTTGGCACGCGAGTTGCGGCTGTGGACAGTGATCGCCTCGGTGCACCGCTTGACGGAGCCGAATCGCCCGCACAACAGCCTCTACGTCATCTCCGATCGCGGCGAGGTCGTCACGCGTTACGACGAGCGCCTGCTGTCGAAGACGAAGGTCTCGTACATGTACTCGCCGGGCATCTCACCGGTGACCTTCGAGGTGGACGGTGTGCGCTTCGGCTGCCTGCTCGGCATGGAGATCCACTACCCAGAGTTGTTCGCCGAATACGAGAAGCTGGATGTCGACTGCGTCCTGTTCTCCACGACCGGCGTCTCACCAGGTGCCGTCGCCGCCCAAGCCCAAGGCCATGCCGCGGTCAACAGCTACTGGGTCAGCTTCTCGGTGCCGACACAGCACAGCGCCACCGCGCCGTCCGGAGTCATCGCCCCCAACGGCGACTGGTTCGAGCGGTGCCCCGCGGACGGTTCGCCATCGGTGGCAGTCGTGAACCTTGACGACAATTCCGAGGCCGCCGTCGAATCAGTGACCTACGCGCGTCCCTGGCGTCGTGAGTCGCGCGCGGGCGTCTACGCAGGACACCAGGTGACCGACCTGCGCAGCGAAGACCGCACTACGGCCTTCTAGCGCAGAGACAGAATCCGAGGTGTTCGCGGCGCGCAGCCATGCTGTACCCGCGAACCCCTCGGATTCTGAGTTGTTGGGGCAGCCGGGCTATTGTCGGCGGCCGGCCCCCGCATCTGCCGGGCGATGAAATCCCCTCTGCACCCTGGTTCGGCTGGGTTATGTACGGAAACAACGAACGTCCACGACGTCCATGCCGGCGGCCTTGGCCGCTTGTACACCTTCGATCGAGTCTTCGTAGACCAGGCAACGGGCTGGGGCGACGGCGAGGCGGGCCGAGGTGAGGAGGAACAGCCCGGGGCCCGGTTTGCCCCGCGGGGCGTCTTCGCCGGTGATGACGTCGGTGAACAGCGGGCGTAGCCCGGTGGTGTCGAGGCCGGCGTGGACGGCTCGGCGTGCGCCGCCCGAGGCGATTGCCAGGAGCCCGCCAGAGGCTGACTACCTGCGTTAACGCCCGAGGGACCGCCCCCGGGAAGTGGCTCGCAGTTGGCGAGAAAGCGGCACTGCCGATCGTCAGATCGCGACGCGGCAACAGCTGGAGCAAACCGGTCTGTTGGACGAGGCATCCTGCGCTGACTCGACCGTGAATGACAGCCCTGCCATTCCGATTCCCGATGTTTCGTGAACTGCCCGCGCGTCGTAGTCCGGGCCGCTACCGTCCAGAACGGCATCCCCGAGACGGCAGGAGTATGGCGTTGGAGAGCTTCTTCGTCCCCGGCAAGATCTGGGGGGCGGAGGCCCCTACCCTCTCCACGATGCCCGCGGAGCCGGAGGCCCGGGCCGGACCGAGCTGGATCTCGAAGGGGTCCACGCCATCGAGCCGGCTCTGCACCGCCTCGGCGGCAGCCGCGAGCTGGCGTGAGCTGCGGCGTCCATCGCGGCGGCGCTGGCCTTGCTCCGGTCTGCGCCACAGCCCCACCATGGCCCATCCAGAAGGTTCCCTCCGGCATCAGCTGACGGCCAGGCCCTGGAGGTCACGTCCGGATGGCGGTGGTGCACTCGATGTGCCGGACCTCGCGGAAGACCCCGGACGGTTCGAACTCGGCCAGGGCTGCCCGCAGATCCTTCTCGTACGCGTCCTGCCGGGCGCCGAGGACGGCAGGGCTGGTGTAGGAGAAGGAGAATTGCATGCCTACCAGGTCGTCCACCGTGAATTCCAGGGGCTGCTCGAAGGTCGTCGTGGAGAACTTGGAGAAGGTGGAGGCGGACAAGTACTGGTCGAGGGCGTCAGCTGGATGTGTGGCAGGCCCATAGGTCTGCCGGTAACCGGGGCCAAGGTGGCTGGTACCGACTCGCTCGATGACCTCGAGCCAGGTCGGCCGCTCGTACAGAGCAGCCCCGGAGACGAACGCGAGCCCGCCTTCAGGGGCGATGACGTGGTCGAGATCGGCGAGGACCTTTCGCTGGTCCATCCAGTGGATGGCCTTGCCCATGGTGCACAATGCGATCGTCGGCAGCCCCATGCGGTTCAGCATGGTCGAGTCCCCGGCCCGCCAGGCGATGTTCGCCGCGCCCTGCTCGTGGGCGAGCCGCATGCCTTCGGCGAGCATCGCCGGCTCGGGGTCCACGGCGTGTACGACGGCCACGTGCGCAGCCAGGGGCAGCGCGATGGTTCCCGGCCCGCACCCGAGGTCGAGCATGTGCTGGCTTCCATTGAGGCCGAACTGCGTTCGTAAGTGTTGGTAGAGGGCGTCCGGGTAGCCGGGCCGGAATAGGGCGTAGTAGGGGGCGGCGGATGCGAAGGTGCCCATGGGTGTGATCCTCTCGCAGTTCTGCTCGGTTCTCGAGCGGGGCGGCGTCGCCGAATTGGGCCTCTCGGCAAGGCCTGCGCGATCAGGGCGAGGTGGCGATACGAGTCCCGGCCCTTGCCCTTGCCTGGGGGTGTTTCAGACCGGCTGCCCGTTGTTGTCCACCGGGTCTTCGCTGCCCCGGTGGACCACGGGGATGCGGTCAACTGCGGGAGCCTGGACTTGGATTACCAGGTAGGTACTCAGGGCGTCCGGTAGGCGCGCGGTCACCCAGCGGTGTACCCACGCCGCGAGCCACTGGCTGTCTGCGCGAGGATCGAACTCCCCGCCGTCCAGGTACCCCAGCTCTTCCGTGTGAAGCGGCCCGCCGGGTCTGGCGAGTTCGGCGGCGGCCACTCGCAGCTGGTCGGCTCCGTCATCGGTGACGAGGCCGGCCGGTGCGGTCAATTCCAGGGTGATCCGAAAGTCGTGCCCGTGATGCTTGTTGCAGGGGTGCCAGGTGGGGAGTATGGGCAGGGAATGATAAGCGGCGACGACCACTTGATGGCTGAGGGCCAGGGTGCCGGTCCTCATGCTTCTGCTCCCGTAGCCGCGTCCAAGTCCGCCGAAGTCGTTGCTTCACGGGTCTGCTTCAGGTCTTCCACGATGCGCTCGCCAGCGCCGTCGCCGTGATCCCGGTCGTAGCCGCCGGTGTCCAGTTCGGAGCCGGTGATCGAGACGTACAGCGGGCGGCCTCGAAGGTAATTGATGAATAGGTTGCCGAAGATGTCGGCATACGGCAGGTCCGAGGGCGGCGCCTGCCGCACAGAGATCGTCGGCACCTCATCGAGCAGCCGCCGCGCCTCGTCGACATCCAGCTGCCTATCACTGCCATCGGCCTCCACACCCAGCCCGACGGGCCGTGCGTGGTTGTACAGGGCGGCAACAACGGCGGCAGGTTCGAGTCCCGTTATGTCGATGGTGGCCATAGGGGGAGTCTGCCACCGGACTGGCGCGCAGGCTTCGAGTTCGATCAGTTCGGCCGACACCGGCGATGACCGAAGGCGGGCGGAGGCTCAGGCGGCGATCGTCTCGTGGGCCTTGCGTAGCCGCGCGGTGCAGGGGGCGTGTAGCCCCAGGGCTCGCTCGCCGGCAGCCAGGTTCTCCTCCGCCAAGGTCAGGGCCTCGGTCGTGCGGCCGGCGGCGTGCAGGGTGAGCGCGAGATCGGACCGCAGGAGCAGGGTGTGCGGATGATCAGGGCCCAGCTGCTCCTCGCGCATGACGAGCGTCTCGCGGGCCAGTCGCTCGGCTTCCTCGTACTGGCCGCTCTTGCGGAGGGCGACGACGAGGAGGTTGCGGGCGGAGGCGGCGTGGGTGGAGCCGTCCAGGGCCATGACGACGGCACGGGCCAGAGTGTCCGCGTGCGGGGTGCCGGAGGACACTGTCACCCAGGCGCTCGCCAGCAGGGCCCCGCGGGTGACGTCGTGGCCGACTCCGAGCGCGCTCTGGCCGAGGCGGAATGCCTCGCGGGCCAGGGCGTGCGCCTCGATCCAGCGGCCCTGCTCGCCGATGGCCTCGGCTAGGCGAGCCAGAGTGTCGATGGTCTCCGGCGCGCTCGGGCCGAGTGCCTTGCCCCGGCCCGTCAGAGCCCTGCGCAGGTGGTACTCGCCCTCGGCGTACCGTTCGAGGCCGTACAGCGTCAGCGCGAAGCCGTGCAGCACCCGGCAGACGTCTTCGTCGGTGTCCGGGACCGCGGCGAGCGCGGTGACCACGCTGTCGTATAACCGCTCTGATTCGCTGAGCCGGCCCTGGTGTCGGGCTTGTTCGGCCTGCACCAGGATCTCCTCCAGAGGCGGTGTGAGCGTCATCTGCGGTGCTCCTTCGTGAGTGTTTTTTGTGCGGGTTGTGGGGTTCGGGCTGTTTGCCGGTGAGGTTTCAGTTCCCGCGGCCGAGGGGGAGCACGGCGATCGGTGTCCAGGAGATGTCCCAGGAGCTGTGGCCGTCGGCGAGGGGCTGTTGGGTGAACGTCACGTCGAGCAGGTGCAGGCGGGAGATGGTGATCGGGACCCGCCGCGGGGTGATGGCGCGCAGGGTGCTGTTGAGGGGGTCGGAGTCGGCGGTGTCCCAGCTGTACCCGAGCGCCACGTGGGGTCGGCCGCCGTCATGGAGAACGGCGCCGTCTCCGCGTACTTCCCGTACAGCGTCACGGACCAGTGCCCGCACGTTGAGCAGGTCCTGGTCGGGCCAGACGTCGAACAGGGCTCCGGCGCGGTTGCTGTACGGGTGGCCGATCTCGGTGTGGATCGGTTCGGCCGCGGCCAGCTTCTCGCGCAGGGCTTCGACGAGCACCCATCGCTCGGATTCGCCGATCGCGTCGGCGGCGGCATCCGTGACCATCTCGACGGTAACGTGGAGCTGGCCGTGATCGAGTGCGCGGATCGGGTACGGGGTCATCGCCGCGTGGCAGGCGTCCGCGAGGGCGAGGAGCGCAGCGTCGGTGTCCTGGTCGGGCAGTGCGTACACATGCAGCACCCGGTCGCCGCTCCAAGGCCGCCCCTGGAACGAGGGCGTGAACCGCTTCACCGGCCCCCTCCGCTGTCGCCGGCGCCGCGGTCGGACGCCGTGCCGAGCGGGATCGTCGCGATCGTCGTCCAGGAGTACCGGCTGCGCCAGTCCTGGTGCTGGTCCACGAGCGATACCTGCGCGACGGTCATCCGGGCACGCTTGGGTCTCACGTCCTTGACCAGGGTTCTGCGGAAGTCCTCGTCCTGCCACCGGCAGTTCGAGTACGCGAGCGATACATGAGGCCACGGCCGCTGGGGCCGGGACCCGAGGGCGCCGAGGACGCCCTCGGTGGCGTCGCGCAGCGCCCAGTACAGGTCGGAGAGTGCTTCCTCGGGGTAGAGGGAGGCGACGAGGCCGTTGTGGATGGCCTGGGCGGGCCCGACCTCGATATCGAAGGCTGCTGCCATCCCCCTGAGAGCGGCATGCGCGGCGTCGGTGAGCGCCAGGGCCTGCTCGGGTGTGACGGGGCCGATGGACTGGAGGGTGGCGTGCAGCCATTCGACCGGCACGGGCGTCAGCTGCGGATACTCGTCGAGCAGTGGCCGGTGGTCGCGTACGAGGCGGTGGACGTCGTCCTGCCCTTCGAAGGTCAGGTGCCAGTGGGCGCGGTGCTCACCGTCCGGCCAGTGGTGGGTCTCCCAGAAGTCACGCACAGATGTTTCTCCTTGCCTCGGCGGCGGTGGGCCAGAGTTCAGCGGTACGTCCAGGGACGGTCGGTGTTGATCAGATCGGTGTCGAGGGTGATCGCCACGCCGTGGTGATCACTCGCGCCCGACGGTGCGTCGAGCAGACGGTAGGAGATGAGGGCGGGGACCAGTGGGGCGCTCACCCAGATCTGGTCGATCCGGTCAACCGTGCCCGTGGGGCGTAGCAGCGTCTCGTCCTTGGTTCGCTGGTACAGCTCCCAGGCCGCGTCACGAAACCCGTTCGCGTGCAGCTTCCACGCCACCCGCCGGTCCGGCTGCGGGTCTGCCTGGTGTTCGGGGTCGGTGAGCAGGGTGCGGGAGCCGAGGTTGTACGGGCGCATCTGTGCGTAGTTGGGCTGCGGCCCGTCCTGCGGCTGATAGTTGATGTCTCCGCCCAGGAGGGCGTACGGGCCGAGTTTGTAGCTCCGGGAGGCGGCGAAGTCGGCCTCGGTGATCGCCTTGTCCGCGGAGTAGGGCGTGAAGTGAACGGAGGTGACGGCCAGCGGATCCGGCAGGCCGGGGATGTCGAAGCCGGCGGTGCCCATGCCGTGGTGGGTTTCATCGGCCGCGTAGTCGGTGTTCCAGTAGACACGTCGGCCCAGGGTCGCGCGGCGGTAGAGGACGCCGGTGCCCAGTCCGCTTCGGGAGGGGGCGAGTAGCGCGTCCATGTCGAGATCCCGCTCGGCTCGTACGGTCTGGCGGTGGCCGGTCTCGCTCCAGCCCTTCAGCTCCTGCAGCAGCGCGATGTCGGGTCGCGCCGCCGATATGCGCTCGGCGAGGAGCGGCCAGCGGTCGTGGCCGCCCTCGCAGGTGTTCTGAATTAGGACGGTGAACAGCATCCGGTGCTCTCCTGGCAGGTCGTGTCGGCGGTGGCGATATCCGTAGAGGGTCAGCCTTGGTCATCGAGGGCGGGTTGCGGCGGCGTACCGCAGCGGCCCGCCGAAGAGCAGCTGCTCGGACTTCGAGACTTCTGTTGCGCCCGGGGCTGGGTTTCCCAGCTATAGGCGGCTCCGGTTCCGGGTGGGGTCCGTGGTCGTGGGTTTCAGCGGGGGTCCGGGAACGTCGTGCAGGAGATCTCCTGGAGGGGCGTCCGCCGGTCAGGACAGTTCGAGCTGGGTGGGCTGAGTTGCTCTCGGGGGCCGGCTCGCGACACGTACGAGGTGCGCGACGCTGGTGATCTTTTGGCCGACCGCGGCCTCGGTCAGCAGCGTGCGCAGGAGCACCGCGGTCACGGTGACGTCATCCATCGCCCGGTGCCGGTGGGCCGGCTGCGGGATCGCGAAGTGGGCCAGCAGCGCGTCGAGGGAGTAGGAGTCAAGGCCCGGCACGACGTGCTTGGCGAGCAGCAGGGTGTCGACGATCCGCGTCTGGGCCAGCCGCGGGCACGCCTCGCGATAGTTGTAGAGGATGGACCCTTCCGTCGGTGCATGATGCGCGACCAGAAGCAGGGGCAGCTCGGGCAGCGCCTCGTCCAGGGCATGAAGCACCGTGGCTGCGGGCGGCGCCTCGGCGACGTCTCGCATGGTGATGCCGGTCTGCGCGATGCCCAAGGGTGTGATCGGCGCATGTGCCGGAGGGCGGATGAACGAGGTGAACGAGAAGCCGGTACGCACCGGGCCCCGGCCGCGCTCGTGCTTGAGGCCCAGCGCGGCGACTTCGATCGGCTCGGGTGGGGCACCTCTCGGGGTGGTGCCCTCGAAGTCGAGCACCACGAAGTCGGTGTCCTGGAACAGCGGGTCGTCCGCGAGACGCCCACCCTCCGGCGGGGAAGCCGCTGCCGTCACGACAGGCCCCCAGGGCGTGCCGTTTCGGTTGCCAGCGCGTCTTCGAGATCCGCGAGGCTCTCGATCAGACGCCGGATGCTGGTCTGCCGCTCCGACCAGTGCCGTTGAAGGTCTGCCTCCGCCTCGTCGGGCAGGTCGTACTCGGCGGTGGTGGCGCCGTAGAAGCTGAAAAGCATGTACAGCACGGCGATCCGCGCGCAGGCGAGTACGTCGGCAACGGGCAGGGTCGGGTTCTCAGAGGGCGGTACGTAAGCTGATGTCCGGTTCGGTCGTCGCTTGATCGTGTGACTGCGGGGAATCCCGGCCAATCGACGGGCTTGGTCGTGTTGGAGTGGTGTGGTGAGCGACCGCAAGCCCTACAAGAGCGACTTATCCGACGAACGCTGGGCGCTGATCGAGCCGGTACCCACTGCGTGGAAGGCGAAGCATCCCTCCGTCAGTGGTCACCAGGGCAGCTACGAGATGCGGGAGATCGTCAACGCGCTCCTTTACCAGTCCCGGACCGGCTGCCAATGGGACTACCTGCCCCACGACCTGCCGCCGCCCGGCGCGGTGAAGTACTACTTCTACAAATGGCGCGACGACGGTACCGACAAGGTCATCCACGATCTGCTGCGCTGGCAGGTGCGTGAGAGCCGGGGACGATTAGCCGACCCGAGCTTGGTGGTGCTCGACACCCAGAGCCTGCATGCCGCCGCCGGGGTACCCGCGGCCACGACCGGATGGGACGCCGCCAAGAAGGTACCGGGCCGCAAGCGGGGGCTCGCCGTCGATGTGCTGGGCCTGGTGATCGCCGTGGTGGTGCTGGCCGCTTCCGTGCACGACAACGTCTTCGGCACCGCGTTGCTGGACAAGGTCGCAGCAGGGACCTCCACGGTGACGAAGGCCCTGGTGGACCAGGGGTTCAAGAAGAGCGTGGTCGACCACGGCGCCAGCTTGAGCATCGCGGTGGAGATCGTCGAGCGCAACCCGGCCAACCGCAGCTTCGTCCCGCAACCGATCCGCTGGAGAGTCGAGCAGACCAACGGGATCTTGATGCTGCACCGCAGGCTGGTCCGCGACTACGAGCACCGCCCGGTCTCGGCCGAGTCACGGGTGTACTGGGCGATAAGCGACGTAATGGCCCGTCGGCTGACGAGCACCTCCGCCCCGTCCTGGCGCGGCGCGTGAGCGGCGACCCGCAGCAGACCCTCGGCGCCCTGCTGGCCCGCCTGGAGGTCCGCGAGCGGCAGATCGCCGTGGAAGCGGAGGCCGCTCACGAGCAGATCGCGCAACTGACCGCGCTGCTGAACGGACTCGCCCAGGCCGCCGAACACATCACGATCACCCGCAAGACGCTCCTGGAGCTGCCCGACGAAACGGCTCCGGCACCGGCCACACCGACTCCGGCCCTGCCGGACGGCCCCGCGTACCAGCAGATCATGGCCGTGTTCGCCGAAGCCAGCACCCCACTACGGGCGAGGAACGTGTGCGAGGTAATGGATCTGGATCTCCTGCCGAACAACATCAACAACGTCCGCATCAAACTGAAGCGCCTAACCGGGCGTGGAATCCTGGCCGAGACCGAGCCAGGACTGTTCACCAGGCCGCGACCGTAACTGCCCGGACGTCCCCTCCCCTTCGAGGGCCAGCGGGGCTGAGGCCGGTGGGTGCGCTGACCGACTCGTGTGCGCCGTTACGGGCAGCTGGAATGAACCGTAAATCATAGAAATCTTCATTAAGGCCGCACTAGGCTGGCCGCCACCAGAAGATGACGCTTCGCCACATGGACGTCTGCAACGGTCTGCTGCGCCCGGTGCGCCTCGGGCCGACGACGCCCCGACGACCGACTCGACGAGAGGGGACGGGACATGACGCGTTCCCGAAGGCCGGCACGGTTCAGCTTCTTACCGGGAGTTCTGGGCCTGGTGATCCTGTTCGCACTGAGTGGCTGCGCAACCAGCTCCGGCGACTCCGCGCACGCCGCACCCACGAAACCGGCGCTGGACGTCTGCGCTTTGGCGACCGAGGAGGAGGTCGGGGCGGTCCTCGGCCAACCGGCAAAGGGAAGGCGGGATGACAGCGTCCTGCCCGGCCGCACGCAGTGCACCTACGTGAACGCCGCTGCCAAGGGCCGCATCGTCTTCATCGCCCTGCTGCCCTTCGAGGTCAGCCAGCACACCAAGCCCGGCACTCTACCGGTGGCCGGAGTGGGCGACGTGGCTCTGTACGACGAAGCCTCGATCGGTGGCCATCTGTACGTGCGCAAGGGCTCGGTCAACTTCGCCGTCAACTACGCCTTTGATCCCCTTGCCCCGGGAATCCCCGACCAGCACTCCAGTCAGATCCGCGACCACCTCGAAACGCTGGCCCGCGCGATCGTGTCAAGGCTGTGAGCGGCCGCGCCTGCGTCAGCCCACCTCGATGACGGAGAACCGCCCGCCCCAAGGATCGGCGAGCCGGGCCGCCCGGCCGTACGGGGTCTCCTCCAGCCGTCAAGGACTTGCCCGACGGCCTGGCGTACGGTCAGGTCGGCGTCGGTGACGGCGAAGTGCACCTGCCAGTGCGGCCACCCCGGTGCCATGCCGCAGCGGATGCCCGCCACCGGTTCGCCGTCAACCAGCAGGTCGACGGTGCCGCCGCACTCGTGGACGCGCTGTGACACCTCGTCGGCGCTGTCCACGGCGAAGTAGGTGGTCCACCCGGCGGCGGGGGGCTGCCGATACCGGCGACCTTGGCGCCGCTCAGGGTGGCGCGCACGTAGACGCCCAGCCGCGTCGGCCTGAGAGGCGTACTCGTCGATCGGCCGGGAGCCCCCACAGTCACACGATCAGGCGACATAGAAACGAACATCAAGTCACATATCGCCCTCTCAGAACGGTAGGCGGCGACCATCGCCAGGATGCAGTCAGCCCATGGCTCGGAGCTGGCAATGGTGCGTGGGTCGCATGAGGCACGCCCGAGCTCCCAGGCCGGCAGTGCTCTGGCCGCGCGGAAGTCGATGACGGCGGTTACGGCATCGCCCAGGACCAGCTGATTGGTGCGGGTGAAGTCCCCGTGCAGAGCCTGCTCGACCAGCTCCTCAGGCAGAGCGGCCCTCAGCCGGTTGGCATGGGCGTGCAGGTCCTCGCGTCGCTGGGCGATCTGACTGCGTAGCGCTCCGAGATTCTCGCGCTGCTGGTCGCGGGCCGCGTCCAGGACCGTGTCGCACCTAGCCAGTGCGCCCTGGATGGACCCGGTACGCCACCGCGCGTGCTGGCGGAGCCGGGGGAGAGGGTAGGCGGCCAGGACCCGATGCATCCGTCCCAGAACCATGCCGACGTGCTCCGCGCGGGCCACCGTCATCGCGGAGGTGGCGACCGACCCGGGTGCCTCGTCGACCAATGCCCATGGCCTGCCGTCGGTCAGGCTGAGCAGGTTGCCTGCCCGGTCTGGCCATACCCGCGGTACCGGCAGCCGCGCGGCCCGGCAGAACTCCGACATATCCCATGCCGCGCGGGCCGCTTCCAGATCGGCCGTCGCCGGGTACTCCTTGGCGTAGAGCCGCTGGCCGCTGGATGTCACCACGCGCCAGTTGACGGTGTCGGTGCCCATCGGCACTTGCTCGACGGACTCGGCCTCGATGCCGTACCGGTCGGCCAGCACCTCGGCTGTCATCTCGTCCTCCCAGTTCATCTCCTCCATGACAGTCACCGCCCCCTGGACGAGGAGTACATGCGGCCGTGGTTGTAGTGGGCCCGGAGGTTTTCGAGCATGGTGTGGGCCGCGTCGACGGTTTCCACGTCCCGGTGTTCCAGACCCCACTGCAGGGCGCTCACGGCGTCCTGGGCGCCGTAGGCCATACATGCGTGCTGTTCGGCCGGAGTGAGGTCGCGCCCGAAGCCGTCATAGAAGGCGGCGCGGACATTGGGACGGGAGGCGAGGATGCGCAGTTCGAGGCGGGGGAGATCGCGCTTCACGGAGGGTTCGACGCAGGTCCGCTCGAAGTCGATCAGTCGCAAGGTTCGGGTGGTGCTGTCCCACAGCCAGTTCCTGGGCTGGTAGTCGGCGTGGGACACGTGCGCAGGCAGCTCGCCGGGGCGCTCCCGGGTGAGGTCGCGCAGCATCACGCCGACATCGGCCGGCAGGTACAGCGCGGCGTGGTTGAGCATCTTCTCCACGGCCGCCGACCACTCGTCCTCGCCCTCGCCCTCGGCCGAGTGCGAGGCTGTGCCGGTTGGAGCGGAGTGGAGCAGCGCTAGCAAGTAGCCGGCCTGCTGGTATGCCTCCAGCTCCTCCTTGCCGTCCAGAGGGTGGCTGCGGACGCTGCGTCCGGCGACCGGCGTGATCACGATGGCTAGCGCATCGGTGTCGGCCGCGACCAGCGTGGGAGCGCGCCCAGCACCGAGCCAGTGGGTCCACCGCTGGTAGGCCTCAACCTCGCGGCGGTGGCCCTTCGGGCCGGCATGCCTCTTCACGAACCGCCGCTGGCCGTCACTGCCGCGTACTTCCCAGACTCGGGGGCGGTCGGGGCCCGGCCATGAATGCTCGGCGACGAGCTCGAAGGTGCCGGCCACCGTGGTGATCAGGTCTTCGATCCTCGCGGGGATGTCGGTCATGCCGATGCGCCCTTCGATAGGCCGCCCACCCAGGATGATCACATAACGTGATGGGATGGGTGCGCAGTGTTGTCTTGCTGTGTGGGGGAGTAGCTTGCCAAGGGCCACTGACAACGTGGCCGGTCAGCAGTTATGTGACCTGGTGGCCGCCGGTTCCGTGGGAGGCGTCGATTACGCCGAACATCCAGCCGAGGGTGATCAGATGCGGGTCGTGCTCGGCGCCCCAGCGCGCCCGCAGCGCTCGGATCCGTTTCTTCATCCCGGTGTGGGAGAGGCCGCAGTGCTCTGCGATCTCGGCGTACGTGCCGTCCAGGGCGAGCGACCAGAGGATCTTGGTCTCGATGTCGTCGACGCCGCCGGGCGGTGGTGCTGTCGGCTCCGGCCGGGGCAGCTGCTCGGTGACGTAGCACGCGTGGACCAGGGCATGACGGTGGCGTACTCCGGCCCGCCGGTTCCCGTGCGACATCTGGATCGCGACGGTGCCTTCGGACAGGCCGAGTTCGGCAGCCGCCTTGGCGGTGCTCATGCCCTGGGCGAGGGTTCCAGCGATCTTCACTTGCGCCGGGGTCGGATGTGAGGCGGCCGTGGCGGGCCGTGTGGGCATGAGCGGGTCCTTACGTTGCGGCGGCGGTGTGGTGGTGCAGGTTGGGCAGACCCCGGCCGAGGGGGGAACTCTCCCGGCCGGAGTCTGGTCTTGGTGCGGCGGAGATCAGGCGCGGGTGAACCAGCGGGCCTGTTCTGCGTCGGTGACGATGCCGCGGTGGTGGTCGAGTTCGAGCTGCGCGAGGTGGGCGTAGTGCTCGACCACCTCTTTCCCGAACGCCTCCTGGGCGATGGGGCTGTGCCGGAACGCGGAGCGCGCCTGATCGAGGGTGAGGGGCAGGAGAGCCGCGTCGGTGGCCTCGTAGGCGTTGGCCGTGCAGGGTGCCGGCGGGGTGAGCTGCCGCTCGATGCCGTGGATGATCGAAGCGAGCGCGGCGGAGAGAGCCAGGTACGGGTTCGCGTCCGCCCCCGGCACGCGGATCTCCAGGTGCAGGCCCGAGCCGTGGCCGGTGAGCCGCACGGCGCACGTGCGGTTGTCCCACCCCCACGTCATGCGAGTGGGGGCGAAGGAGCCGGGCACGTACCGCTTATAGGAATTGACGTTCGGCGCGTACAGCGGAGCGAGCCCCGGCAGCGCCGTCAGCAGCCCGGCGATTGCCTGCTCGCCGGGCTCGGACAGCCGTCCGGCCGCATCGGAGAGCATGGCATTGCCGCTGCGGGTGAGGGAGACGTGCAGGTGGAGTCCGCTGGCGATGCCGGTCTGGGGCGAGGCCATAAACGTGGCCGTCATGGCGGACCGTCCTGCGAGGGTGCGCACGGCGTGCTTGAAGACGAGGTGGTTGTCGCATGCGGGCAGCGCGGCGCCGTAGGGGAAGGTGACCTCCACCTGGCCCGGGGCGCCCTCGGTCTTGATCGCCTCGACGGGCATGCCCGCCTTGGACAGTGAGCCCTGGAGCCGCCGGAAGAGCCGGTCGGTGTCCGGCGCGTGGTCGAGGGCGTAGTCCAGGTTCTCCTCGGTCACCGGCATGAGTCCGCCCGGGCCGATGCCGGCGGTCGGGGTGTAGGTACCGCGGTAGAGCAAGAACTCGGTCTCCAGGCCGGCCTGGGCGTGCAGCCCGTGGGCGGCCAGCCGGGTCAGCTGGTGACGCAGAATCTCGCGCGGCGCAACCTCGATGGGCTCCTCACCCAGGCCGATCGCGTTGCCGAGGACGAGCGCGGTGCGCGGCATCCACGGCAGGATTCGCAACGTCGAGGGGTCCGGCACGACCGTCATGTCCTCGTACCCGCTCGCCCAGGAGGTGAGGGCGAATCCGTCGGCGGGCGTCATGTCGACGTCGGTGGCCAGGAGGTAGGCGCACATCTCCGCACCGCCGTCGAGTACCCGGTCGAGGAAGTGCCGCGCCCCGTACCGTTTGCCCTTCAGGCGGCCCTGCAGGTCCGGCACGGCCAGGAGGACGGTGTCGATCACGCCAGCTGCGACGGCCTTGCGCAGCTCGTCGACGCTGAACGCCCGCGCCGGCCGCCACAGGGCGGTCGAGGCAGTATCGGCATCACGCTGCGACGGGCTGCTCGGGCGCGGCGTGGCTCCGGTCTGGGTGGACAGAGCGGTCATCACACGACCTCTTCCTGGATCCTGGCCATGCCCGAGCCCGCGTCGGCTGCCGCGGTCGGCACCTTGTAGTCCCGTCCCGCAACACGCCACCACACGGTGGCCAGGGCGAGGACGACCAGCAGGGCGATGGGTGCGTAGTTGAACGTGGTCACGGAGACGAGACCGGACTCGGGCCGGGACTGGGGGAGGCAGAACAGCACGGTCACGAAGACCACCCAGGCCACGGCGACTATGCCGACGGGCACACCCCACCGGCCCAGGTTCCAGGGGCCGGGCTGGAAGCGGTGGCGGTTGCGGATCCGCAGATAGATCGGGATGGCGTAGGCGGGAGTGATCCCGATGACGTTGATCGCGGTGACGGCGGCGTACGCGGTCGGGCTGTACAGCGATGGCAGCGCCAGGACCGCGGCCACCGCGACCGACAGCCACACCGCGCGGGTCGGGGTGCCGGTACGGGCGTCGACGTGACGCCACAGCCGCGATCCGGGAAGGGCGCCGTCCCGGGAGAAGGCGAACACCATACGGCTGGCGGCGGCCGTCTCGGCGTTGCCGCAGAACAGCTGCGCGACGATCACCACCAGCAGCAGGGCCTTCGCGCCGGCGACGCCAAGGGCGTCGAGGAAGATCTGCGCCGGCGGCACCCCGGTGGCGCTGGCCTGGGTGGCGGCGTAGTCCTGGATGGCGAAGGTCAGTCCGGCCAGCAGCACGAACCCCGCGAGCCACGACCAGCCGATCGCCCGCATGATTCCGCGGGAGGCAGAGATCTGGGCGTTGGTGGTCTCCTCCGACAGGTGCGCGGAGGCGTCGTACCCGCTGAAGGTGTACTGGGCGAGCAACAGCCCGATCAGCACCACGTACAGCGAACCGGACCAGCCGGTGTTGTTGACGAACTCCCCGAAGACGAAGGACGGCGACTGGTGGTGCGACGGCACGATCGCCAGCGCGCCGACGATCACGGCGACCCCGCCCAGGTGCCACCACACGCTGATCGAGTTCAAGATGCTCACCAGCCGGACACCGAAGAGGTTGAGGGTGGCGTGCAGTGCGAGGATGCAGAAGTAGATCGCCATGATCTTGCCCGGCGTCGGGACGAACCCGAACTGCAGGTTCAGGAAGGCGCCGGTGAACAGCGCGGCACCGTAGTCGATGCCGGCGATCGCACCGAGCAGGCCCAGCAGGTTGAGCCAGCCGGTGTACCAGCCCCACTTGCGGCCGCCGAGCTGCTCGGCCTGGTAGTAGAGGGCTCCCGAGGTGGGGTACGCGGAGGTGACCTCAGCGAGGCCGGCTCCCACGAGCATCACCATGGCGCCGACGCCGACCCAGCCCCACAGCATCACGGCGGGGCCCCCGGTCGCGAGCCCGAAGCCGTACAGGGTCATGCAGCCGCTCAGCACGGAGATCACCGAGAAGCTGATGGCGAAGTTGCCGAACGGTCCCATGCGGCGGGCCAGCACCGGCTCGTAGCCCAGTTCCCGAAGGAACGCATCATCTGCCTGGGCTCCCGGCGCGGGGCGAGTCGGGCGTGTTCGTAACACTGGACATCCTCCATGGAATGGGTGGAACGAGTGTGAAAAGTCAGGTGCATGCCAAGCCGCGTTTTGCTGTGCGCGACGGTCAGCGCACCGGTCCGGCGCGAGGCGCGTGGGTGCGTGCGAAGGACAGCGACTCCCGACGGGCCCTTAGCAGCAGAACCTCGCCGCCGTCGGGATAGTTCGGGTCCTCATGGACGGACGCCCACGGCTCCCGCGAGGCGTAGGTGCCCACGGCTGTGAACACCTCGGCGGCCTCCACGAACCGGTGGCCTGCCCACAAGGCGTACGCCAGGTGGTGCAGGTCTGTCACCGAGCGCGGCGCGGTATCCGGCTGCTTGAACCAGTGGTGGAACGCCTTGACCGTGTATGTGATCGTCGGCTCCTGCGCCCACTGCCGACGCCACAGCGGATCGGCGCGGTGCTGGAGGGACTGCTGCCGGCACTGCTCGACCAGCGCGTACAGCGGCAACAGCAGCAACGGGGAACCCGCCGGCGACCACGAGGCCACCCATCGGCCGAAGTCGAAGACCGCGGCGAGTGAGGCCGCCGGTGGGACGGGGCGGGCCAGTATGAACTGCAGTACCCGGTGGTACGCCTCCCGGTTGTACGGGTCGCGCTGGTTGATCCCGTGCAGCAGCCCCCACGGCCCGCTCGGCAGCATCGGCTCTGCCGAGACCTCACGATGCTCCCGGCGCACCTGGCGTCCATCGATCTGGGCGAGGGTGAGCAAACAGATCCAGGGCACCGGATCCCGCGGCTCCCGGTGCGCCATCAGCAGCGAGGCCTGCCGTGCAGCCTCCTCCAATGCCGCAGCGCCTGCGTGCTGCTGGTGATGGGCGCGCAGGGCTCGCTCCACCGACACGCGGGCACGCATCACCTGGGCGTCGTAACTGTTCGGCTCCTCCGCCAGCCACACGCCCATCACATCGGAGTGGGCAGCGGTGACCGCCAGCACCTGCGTACGCGACGTCCGCAGCCCCCACTGCCCACCGGTTGAGGCCAGCAAGTCACGCGCCGGTCTCCACCGGCCGGCCTGCAACTCGACCATGGCCATACCGAGGGCTTCATCGGTGCCGGCCGGGTGGTAAACGGGGCGCATCAGTGCGCCCCGCGACCGGGGCGGTCGCCGGTCGCAGTCGAGGGCCGGGAAAGCTGAAACCTCGTGCTCTCGATCGCGGCACAGGGCTGCGTCATGCTTTTCTCGGTCATCGAATGCTTCCTCGGCAGAGAGAGGGACGTTTGTGTCGGACAGGAATCGCTGCGCGGCCGGAGAGAGCCACCGGACTGCCAGCTCCCGGTCTAGAACTTGATCCCACTGATCAGGCTCGCGACGTTCGTCGCGACCTCGGAGATCGCGGGGGCCATCGAAGAGCTGGCCAGGTAGAACCCCAGGAGCACGCACACGACGGCGTGCCCGGCTTTCAGTCCGCCCTTCTTGACGAAGAGGATGACGAGGACCGCGAGCAGCACGACAGCGGAGATGCTGACCGCCATGGATGTGTCCCCTTCCGAACCGTCGGTGATGCGGCTCGTTCCCGGCCCAAGTCCCCCGTAGCGGAGCCCAAGCCCATTCCCGACGAACCGGTGCGAGAGGTACACAGGCCCGGATGCGTTCGTGCTGCGAGTGGCAATCGGCCCTGAGCAGAGGCTGATTGAGGCACAAGGCTGACCGGGAAACGCCCGGTGCGCACATTCCGCCGGTGATATCACTGGGGTGATCTCGGTTTTCGGCGGTCTACGTCGGCGGCCGGCGCACTTTCGTTAGGGGAGGTACAGGTGGCCCAGCAGGCGCTGCGACAGTGCGAGGACTGCGGTTGCCGGCTCAGCCAGTACAACCCGGACGGTCTCTGCTCCGCTTGCGCGCGATCTCGCATCCCTTCCGCCCCCGCGTTACCCGCCGTACCGGAGCGGGTGTGGCAAGACGTCGATGTCCGACAGGCCTTTGCAGCCCTTGACTTCGGCAAGGCCAGCCGTTTGATCAGGCAGCGAGGCTCGCTGCGCCAGGAGGACATGGCCCAGCTCACGGGACTGAGCCAGGCGTTCTTGTCCATGCTGGAGTCGGGCAGCCGCCGCCTCACCAACATCGACAAGATCATCGAATTCGTCGCAGGCATTGGCGCACCCGCCGAGCTCGTCCAGCTCCCGCTCCCACGGTCAGCGGGCAGACCGCTTCAACAGCCTGCGGACCAGTCGGCCGGAGATCTCGACCCAACCCTGCCCTGGACCGCGGACCGTATGGTGGCGGCACTGGACCATGCGGTTGGAGGCGACGTGATTGACCGCCGGCAATTCCTCACGGTGAGCGGCATCGCGCTCACCGCCTTCGTCCACCACTGGGGCACCGCCGAGGCAGAGCCCCTTCAACGCGCCGCGGAGGGAAGCCAGCTCGCCCCGGAACTGCTGGACAACCTGCAGGCGACCACCGACCACCTGCGCATCATGGATGCCAGCGCCGGCAGCGGCACCCTCACCGAGCTCGGCGACGCGCACCTCGAACTCCTCAAACGCCTGCTGCAGAAGGCGTCATACACCGAGGACATCGGCCGCCGCCTGGCCGCCATCGTCGCCGACACCGCTACCCAGACCGGCTGGTTCGCCTTCGACTCCGGGCGCCACGACCACGCCCAGAGCTACCTGCTCGCCGCACTCCGCGCGGCCAAGGTCTCCGGCGACGACCGCCTGGGCGCCGGCGCCCTGTCCTACCTGGCCATCCACGGCTACTCCACCGGACAGCCACGTACCGCGGTTACTGCGGCACGAGCCGCCCGCGAGAAGATCAGGCCCCTGGGCACCCCCGCCCTGGAGGCGATGCTGCTGACCCGGCAGGCACGCGGGCACGCCAAGCTCGGCGAACGGCAGGCAGCACTCATCGCGCTCGGCGAGGCCGCCGAACTCTGCGCCCGGGGGCGTTCCGAGTTCGACCCCCACTGGCTGTACTGGATCAACGAAGGCGAGATCCACGGCCAGTCCGGCAGCGCCTATCTCGACCTGGACGATGCGCCCCACGCCGCCGTCAGCTTCACCGAGGCACGAAAGGCCCTCAACCCGGCAGACCAGCGCACCAACGCCCTGTTCCTCTCCCGCGCGGCGTCCGCCTACCTCCGGAAGGGCGAGCTCGAAGCAGGCTGCGCCACGGCACACCAGGCGCTCGACCTTGCCGAACAGCTCCAATCGGCCCGCCTCAACGAGCACATCGACGGCATGGTCGGCGAGCTCGCCCCGGTCCGGCGGAGCCCGTACGCTCGGGAGCTGATCGACCGTGCCGCACTCGTGACAGGTGCAAGGAGCTGAACGTGACCCAGGCCCAGCAGGTCCTCGTGCTGTGGGACATCGACCGCACACTGCTGTACGTCGGAGACATCGACCGACAGGTCTACCGCGAGACCTTCGCCGCGGTCGTCGGCCGTCCCGCCGAACACCTGCCGGCCCGCGGCACCGGCATCACCATGCCGCTGGCGATCCGATCGCTCCTGATCGACAACGGAGTTCCGGAAGCCGAAGTCGACGGTCTGCTGCCGCGCATGGTGGATCTCCTGCCGGTCCACCTCGCCACACATGCAGAGGACCTGCGTACACAGGGCGTCCTCATGCCGGGAGCCGCCGCCGCGCTGCGCGCGGTGCACGACCATCCCGGCTTGATTGCGACCGCCGTCACCGGGAACCTCAAGCCGAACGCCGTGCTCAAGCTCGCAGCCTTCGACCTCGACGGCCTCCTCGACACCGAGATCGGCGGATTCGCCTCCGACGACCACCACCGGCCCGCGCTCGTCGCCATCGCCCAGAAGCGCGCCCAGGCCAAGTACGGCACGGTCTTCACCCACTCGAACACAGTGATCATCGGGGACTCGCTGGAGGATGTTCGAACAGGCCTTGAGGGCGGCGCCCCCGTCATCGGTATCGCATCTGGCAAGACCACGGCCGGCGAACTTACCGAGGCCGGCGCCGACCTCGTACTCGACTCCCTCGCAGATGTGGCACGGGTTCTGGAGGGCATCGCCGCGCTGACGACGACGAGCGGGCAGCCTTAAGGCTCTGTCCGGCCGTTCACGAAGAAGTTGTCGTCGGGAGGTTCTTCATGAGGACGATGCTGTCGTAATTGGTGACGTCCCACCGCCAGGTGCCGATCGGCGCGTAGCCGCGCCGGCGGTACCAGTCGACGAGGTCTGTTGCCTGCGAAGAGGTATCGATGACGACCTGTGTCGATCCGAGAACAGCGATACGTGACTCTGCCAAGGCCAGCAGTCGCTGTCCGAGCCCAGTGCCTCTTTGTGATGGCTCGACAGCCAGTTGCCAGAACGAGCCCCCTCCTGCGGGCGCGGGATATCCAGCCGGAGTGATGTGAGGGGCTGACACGGTGACGGTGCCGACCAGTGCGTTCCCGTTCATCGCGACCCAGCACTCGCCTTTGCTCAGGCGGTGCTGTGTGTCCTGCGAATTTTGGTAGGAGGCGAAGAAGACCCGCCCGGCAGCGGCGTGGTCTGCGTAGGCGCGATGGAGCAGGAGAGTCAGCTGCTCTACCGAATCATCGCTGCGGAAACGCCTGACTTGCACGGTTGCAGACGGACTCACTTCCGTCGAGTTGATGTTCATTCGCGTAGTCAAGCGCACTTCTGAGATCTGTGGAGGAGAAGCTCATGGCACAGTCGCTGGAGATCAAGCCGATCGGCATCGTAGTCGGAGGCCGGACCGAACCTACGGACGATCACTGGGGCGGTCCCGCGATCATCCGACTGGATCCGGGTTTTCCCACCGACGTAGTCAAGGGCCTGAAGGAATTCTCTCATCTGGTCGTCGTGTGGCATTTCCACAAGGCATCCCCGGCCGATGTCGCTCTCCACGCACGAAGCCCCCGCAACAACCCGGACTGGCCGCCTACTGGAACCTTCGTCCACCGCAATCACCGTCGACCGAACCAGCTGGCGCAGTCCTTCCCCCGCCTCGTGAAGGTCGATGGCCTGGACCTTCACGTCGCAGACCTCGATGCGATCGCCGGCACACCCGTCTACGACGTCGCGCCCTACTTCCAGGAGATGGGACCGCGGGGAGAGGTCCGGGAGCCGAGCTGGCCGGCCGAGATGCTGGCGGACTACTGGGACTGAGGGCAGGTGGCGTCGCCTGACTTGCAGGGTCCGCGGATTCGTGAGCAGTGTCGGCAGATCATGAGCACTGTCTGGGCAATTCCACGGATTCATGAGCAATGGGTCTCCTGACCTGAGGTTCCTTCGGCGTGCCCGACCGCGAAGTCCGCACCGACCGGGCCGGATTGCTCGTGATCCGCCGCCAGACCCGGCTGCCAACACTGCTCACGACCGCCGACGCCGCAGGTCAGGAGCTCGTGGCTGCTCACGAATCCGCGGACCCTACACGACCGACCTAAGGCCAGCCCGGAGTAGAGAGGCTGGCGGCCGCGATGCTGGTTGCTTCGGTGTCACCCAGATAGCGGCAGCAGGGCGGGCAGCGTTCGGGTCATGGGCCGCCGCATGGGGATCACGAGGGAACTCATGTTGTGGGGCCTGGTCCGGCAGCCTGCGGGGCAGGTAGCAGTCCATGGATGAGTCGAGGGTCTCTTGGAAGGGACGCGGGCCTTCTGGCTGCTGCGGCGGTGTTGCACGACGTGGGGTACGCGCCCCGGCTCGTGGCGACGGGCTTTCATCCGCTCGCGGTTCCTTCGAGATGAGCATGGCGCTGATGAGCGGCTGGTGCGTTTGGTGGCGAACCATTCTTTCGCGCAGTTGGAAGCCGAGGAGCGTGGGCTCCGGGAGAGGCTGGAGGCTGAGTTCCCGTTGCTGGACGAGCCACTCGTGGTGGACGCGCTCGTGTACTGCGACATGACGACGACGCCCCATGGGGAGCGGACGGCCGCTGGGGAGCGGGTGGCGGAGATCGTCGGCCGTTACGGGGCCGACGGCCTTGTGGGGCGGTTCATCCGTCGGGCGTCGCAGCAGATTATGGCAGCTGTGGAGCGAAGCGAGTGGAGGCGGCGCTGGTGGCTCAGCCGAGGTAGGGGAAGGTGCCGGCCAGGTAGTCACTGATCTGCTGGCGCATGCTGGCGTGGATGTCGTACTGGTCGAGGTCGGCGGGCTGGATGAAGCGGACGCCGTCAGCCTCGTCGTTGATGGTGGGCTCACCGCTGACCGGGCGGCCGATGTAGGTGTTCTCGTACTGCTGGCGGATCTCGCCGTCGGAGTAGGCGACGATGTGGCGGGGGTTGGTGTAGACCCCGAGGAAGCCGGTGATCTCGGCTTCGATGCCGGTCTCCTCCAGGCATTCACGCACAGCGCACTGGGCTGCGGTCTCGCCGATGTCCTGGGCTCCGCCGGGCAAGGCCCACTGGCCGGTGTCGCGGCGACGCTGCAGCAGGATGGCACCGCTGTCGTCGACGACGAGCAGGTTGCTGGCGGGGATGAGGGTGTTCGCCTTGGGTGCGGCGGGGTCGTTGTAGTACTCAGTCCTGCCCACGTGCGGCGGTTCCCTCCTGGTTGGGAGCCCAGGGCCGTGCGGCGGCCCAGACGGCTTCGAAGCATTCAGCGTAGTTGTCGAACCACCCTGTGCCATCAGCTCTCTTGAGCTGCAGGAGGGACTGGCGCTGGCGGGCTGGCCCCAGACGTGTGGGTTGACCAGCAGGTCGTCGGTTGGCGTGTCCTCAGCCAAGACCTCCGCTCAGGACTCAAGGAAGCGGGGGCCGATGTTGTTCTGGAGAGCCTGGAAGACGTACAGCAGCTGATAGATGCGATCACGTCCGTTAGGCCCTGAACGACCTACTTTCGCTGGCTCGGCTGGTGCGGCGAGGCACTGGCGGGATGGCCCCGATGTCGTGATCTTCATTGCGTGGCCCGATACGGGAGCTTCCAGAGTTCGTGGGAAGGGCTCTGGCGCGGATGCCCGCCCGTGTCACCTGACCAGCGGAATCCCGCAGGCGCATGTCGGCAGCACGAGTGATCGTGAGGTATGCGTCCAGGGCAATGGCACATCACCGAAGATCTTGACGGCTTCCTCGACCAAGCCAGAGAGTTCCTACAGTCACGCCCCGCACTGCACACCCTTCCGCTGACGGTGACCGAGTCCATGCGTAAGCATGGGGCGGACGCGTATGGTGCCGAGGCCCCCATCTTCGGCTGGCTGGAGCGGGGAGGCGAGGTCCGCGCGGCCTTCTTCCGCACCCCACCCCGCCGCCTAGTCCTCACCCCGCTCACCACCGAGGAGGCCGAGACCCTCGCCGCTCATCTCGCCAGCCTCGGTCACTCTCTTCCCGGGGTCAGCGCGGACCACGACACTGCCACTGCCTTCGCCGAGGCTTGGCAGCGGCACATGGGTGCGACGCCGCTGCTCCACGAGCGGCAGCGTCTGTACAGGCTCGGTGCTCTTAGGCCACCGGAGCCGCTCCCCGAGGGCCAGGGGCGAGTCGCGGGCGAGCAGGACCGTGAGCAACTCATGCTCTGGTACGACGAGTTCGTCGAAGCCATTGGCGAAGTTGCCTCCTCGGACGCGAGCTCTTGGGCCGACGCGCGCATCGCCTACGGGCGGGTCAGGCTCTGGCAGACCTCGGACGGTACCCCCGTGTCTATGGCGGGCGTGACCCCGATGGTCGCTGGCCAGGTCAGAGTGGCCCCTGTCTACACCCCGGCCCACCTACGCGGCCGCGGTTACGCGGGAGCAGCGACGGTCGAAGTGAGCCGGGCCGCGCTGGCCGCGGGTGCCACAGAGGTCGTACTTTTCGCGGACCTGGCCAACCCCACCAGCAACGGCCTTTACCAACGGATCGGGTACCGCTCGGTAGCCGACTTCGCACTGTACGACTTCTCGTGTAGTGAGCCAGCAGCAGGGTGAAGAACTCCCAGAGTGGCTTTGTCAGCGAGTTCCAAAAACAGCTGTTGCTCAGGGGAAAGAACATCTTCTCCTGCCGGGCACTGATGTTCCTCAGTTGCGTGAACGCCAGGGTGCTTGCTTGCGTGCGGGCGGCGTGCATGGTCAGCCGCCCTCGACACGGGTGTGCCGACCGGCTGTGCGGCATGGCCCCGGACTCCTATCCCTGACCCCAGCCGTATTAGTCGTCGGTCCCGGAGCTGGTAGATCAGCTTCTCGGCCTCCTCGGCCGCCACGTCGGCGGTGCGCTCGTAGTGGCAGACCAGGCACTGGCCGACGCCGATGCCCATGCCTTGTTCGGTCTCTGTGGTCCGGGCTGCAGGTGGTGTATCCGCAGACGGGGCAGGCGGATGCAGTTCGCTGGCTCGCTCGGCCCGGTTACTGGCTTCTTCGTCGCCGAGCCGGAGCAGGAGGGCGAAGGCCCGGGCCCGCGCGGCGCGGTCGTCGGACTTGGTCCGCTGCAGAGGGCCTTGCGATGGACGAGCGCGAACAGGGCTTCGATGTGCTCGTGCTGCAGGCCGCCTCTGCCGCTGGCATGCCGCACAGGTTGGGTGCTCTTGATTCCGCTTCGGAGCACGGTGACGCGGATGCGAGTATCTAGGGCCATCGAGTCGGCGCCCTCCCACGGCCACACGCTTCGAAGGCTCTCGTTTGGAGCCTGCAGGGGCGCGGGGTCGGGGATCACGAAGACGCCTGGCTCCTCTGGGTCCTCCTGGGCCTTCTCCTCGACGACGTCGAGCAGCGCGGCAGCCGACCTCACCCGGCGGCCGTTCTTCTCGGTGGCCGCGGTCTCGCCCCACTGAGCGGACATGACGGCTGCCAGCCCGTTGGTCAAGGCATAGTCGAAGATGACCTCTGCTCCGGGACCGGTGTGGTCGCCCCCAAGCTCGGCGGTGCACTGGGCGTGCATCGCTGCGCGCTGTGCTTGCATTCCGACATCATCAGCGGAAGCGGCCACCAGTACACGAGGATTCTCCCTCGCTCCGGCGGCGGTTACGTGCCACCTACTCTGCTGTTGGGATCAGAGACCGGAAGCCTGGGCCGGCATCAGCGTTGACAGGCGGCGGCGACCCGACCGGTTGCGAACGTACCTGGGGCTGATGGCTGGCTCCGACACGCCGCAGCCCGTTCGTGGAACTCACCAACATGTCCTTCATCGGCGTCCGCTGAGCGTTCTTGAGGGCCAGCTACAACCGTTCTTCGTTCCGGCTGACGTAGCCACTCAGAGGCTCCGCCATGGGCTGCGCAACGAGGCCCAATGGCCTGCAGGCTCCACTCGGGCTCACTGCCTCGTCTTGCGGCCATGCACTGACGAGGCTCGGGTCAGCGAAGCCGGCGCCCGCCCGCGGCTCGCCGAGCAGTCGCATGCCTTCACGGCGGGACATATTACCTGGGTGATATCACGTTTGTGATGTGCCAACCATCCTTATATCAATCAGAGTTGCGACAGCACGCCGAACCACCACGGCCATGCAAATGACCGTAACAGCGCCAGCGGATTCCTTCATGCATCAAATGCGGAGTCAAGGAGTTTCCCATGGATATGGGGTCGGTGGGTACTGCGAGCGGGGGAGGGGGCACCGCCGGATGGAGACCCGTTCATGTTGACCGTCCGGGGCGCTCGCTGTGGCACGTACCTAGATCGGGAAGCCTGGGAGCGGGGGCCGCAAGGTACATCAAGCGGTTCGCCACCCCGGAACCGTATGAGCGGGAGTTGCGCGCGTTGCAGCAGATGCCGGACGGTCTCGCCCCGCGCGTCTTGGAGCACCACCGGAATCCACCGACATTGGTCCTGGAAGAGCTACCCGGCGTGAGGCTCGACGACCCAGCGGCCGGCAATCCTTCCAAGTGGATGCAGAAGGTACTGGAGACGGTGGTTGCCTCCGTTGGACTTCCTGGACCGTGGCCCGACGACGCGCCCACTCAAATTAGCGAGCTTCAAGCTGAGTTGGCTGTGGCTCTCGCCTCTCGCGCGCCAACCAGCACCCAGGCGCTACACAGGGCGATACGGGATCCGTTGCAAGTGCCCTGCCATGGGGACGCCACGCCTCCGAACATGCTTGTCGATCCTGCGCAACCACGAGCGTGGTTGTTGGACTACGAGTTCTACGGCCCCGGAGATCCGCTGCACGATGTTGCCGCCCTCTGCCTGACGCCTTCCCTGGACCTGCCGGCAAGCATGCGCCTGGACCTCCTACGGCAAGGGCGACTGATGGTGGAAGAGGCGACAGACATGTCCCTGGCCGACCGGATCGCTGGAGCTATCGCCATTTGGGCGGTTCAGTGCGCGGCGTGGCACCGCCGCTATCGCCCGGTATCGGACGGGTTCGAGCAAGCCGTTCTCATTAACGCGACCCTTGGAATCGAAGCATCCGAAAGGGGACTGATATGACCAAGACGGTGGGGGATCGTTGCCGATTCCGCCCTCCTGCTGAGGGTGCCACGGTTGTATGGGAGGTCACCAACTACTGCAATCTGTCGTGCAAGCATTACCTGTCGAACTCTTCGCCGCAGATCCCCCGCTCGGATGATCTCAGCACCTCCCGTTTCCTCGACACCGTGCGGGAAATGACCTCTTCTGGGGTAACCGAGTTCTACCTGACCGGAGGCGAACCGTTTGCCCGAGACGATCTCGTCGACATTATCGCCGCCATTGACCCGAAGGTGGCCGAAGTGTACGTCAACACCAATGGCTACTTCATCACGCAGGAAATTGCCGAAGCTCTGTCCGGGACGGCTCTGCGTCGAATGACGGTGAGCGTGGACGGGCACAATCGGGAGTCTCAGGCGCTCGTGCGCCTCAAGCCGACATCTTTCGACCGAGCCATAGTTGCCGTTGAACTTCTCCTGGCTGCTGGAGTTCCCGTTCGGGTTTCCCACGTCGCGCACCCCGGGAACGTTGATCACGTCGCCGAGTTCTGCGCCAAGATGGCACTTATGGGCGTCGAGGCGCTGGTGATCAACTCTGTGTTCCCCGCAGGGCGAGCGGCGCGTCACCCGGAGTTGGCGCTGTCTGCCGGCCGCAAGCAGAGACTGTTCGATGAGCTCACCGGACTCCAGGCGAAGTACAAGCAGCTCGGTATGCAGATCGATCACAGCCTCGGGAAACCGCAGCCCAGCGATGTTGAGGGGTGCCCGGCGGGACAGTCGGTGTTCTTCGTGGCGCCGAACGGGGACCTGGCCACGTGCTCGTGGCTCTACAAGTTGGACCAGGACCGGTTCCGTCTGGGAAACCTGGAAGAAGCGTCCTTCACCGAGCTGCTGGCGGGTGTGGAAGACATGATGCGCCCGGTCCGGGAATTGGCCACAGCCTGCCCGCTTCCGGTGCTCTCGCTTCCGGTGATCTCGTCGTGATCGCGCAGGGAGGACTGGTTTCCAGCAAGGTGCAGGTGCCGGACGAGCAGTGGCGGCGGCGGGCACGAAGGACGCTGCTCGGCTGCGATTGGCTCGGTCCCGAAGTGGTCCTGACGCCTCTCCGTAGTATCCACACAGCCTTAGCCCGCGGCGGAACGGAGTGCGACGGCTGGTGGCGTACTTCCCTGCTCGGGGACGCTGCCGTCGTACACGTTCCTCAAGGCACAGCCGCCAAGGACATCGTCTTCGCACTTCCCCAAACGACGCGAGTCACGTTCGTCGGCCTGGCAGGTGGCCTGCGGAACCAACCGATCGGTACCACCGTGGACCTGGGGTCCGCCTTCATTGCCTCTGTTGCAGTGGTGGGCCAGTCGGCCGTTCTTGCAGACTTGTCGGTCCACAGTCGTCGTAGCCATCCTGCCAAGCCGCTGGGGCCGGCTGGGGTTGCTGCGACGGTCGGATGCTTAGCCGACTCGACTCTTCTCCACCACCAACTCGCGGGTGTGGCTGACTGTGTCGACATGGAGAGTGCCCACCTCCTCGCGGCGGCTGCTCTCGCCGGCCACCAGATGCGTTGCCTGCTCGTCATCTCGGACCACAACCGCGATGGTGATGTGTTCACCAGCACTCCAGAGCACATCGCTGCTGCGATCGATGACCTATGCCAGTCCATCCAAGAGGATCTGACCGGGGGCCAGTGATGAACCAGACCACCGAGCGTGTCGCGGTTATCACCGGAGGGAGCCTCGGCATTGGCGCGGCGATCAGCACCCAGCTGCTCAACCTCGGCTGGAGGGTCCACATCCTTGCCAGGCGAGCCAGCAGCTACGTTCACGCCGATCACGATGGCTGCCGTACACATGATGTCGATGTTCGCGACCTCGACGCGATCAAAGAGTCCGCTGATGCCGTGGCGAGATCCTCCGGACAGGTAGATGCCTTGGTCCTGTGCGCGGGGGTCGGCTACCCAACTCCTCTTCCCTCCGCCAGCCGCGCCCAGTACGACGAACTCTTCGACACCAACGTGGCCGGGTCGATCTTTTCCACCCAGGCGTTTACGCCTCTGCTTCGTGACGGCGAAGCAGTGGTCACATTTGTCTCGTCCATTGCAGGCCGCAGGGGATTCTCCGACTGGTCCCTGTATTGCGCCTCCAAGCATGCGTTGGAGGGGTTCGCCGCGAGCATGCGGGACGAGCTCCGGCCACGTCGCATCCGGGTGACGAGTGTCCAGCCCGGCTCGGTCGATACTCCCTCGTACGACCATCTGAAGCCTGAAGAGAAGAGGGAGTTCATGGACCCTGAGTCCATCGCTGAGCTGACTGTCATGGCGATTCGGCTCCCTCCGCAAGCCTGCGTGGAGACGCTGTTCGTCAACAATGCAGTAGGTGACCTGTGATGCGCGGCGAGATAGTCGACGTGGACGAGGCTGACCGCATTCACGATCAGCTCGGCAAGCTGGTGGGTTCCCACATTCCCGACGTGGTGGTGGCATTCACCAGCGGAAGCCTGCCCTACGGAGCCGCAGTCCGCGGAGACAGCGACATCGACGTCAACGTCATCCTTCCCGCCGGCACACGGCCGGACGACGCGCTCTTTGACCGTCTGAGCGGCTTCATCGACGCCTACCGCCAACTGCATGGCCAGCATGGAATGTGCCTCGACCGCCGTTACCCCGGTGAGTACTTCACCATCGACCAGGCGCAGGACGCCGTAGCAGGCCGCGGTGTCCCCGTGACCGATGGAAAGCCCATGCTTCCACGGAAGTTGGGCGACTCCTATTGGAACGCCAGCGAGGACACGTGGTACCTGGCCTGGATGGGCGCCTTGGCCTTCAGTCGACACGTCGTCGGCAACAGCGACGTTCTTGCAAAACTGCGCAGACAGGCGTGGGCCACTGTCGTGGCCCTTTGCCTGCCCGACCTCAGCGGCAGGGACTTCCATGCGGAGGACATCGTGGCCCGCATCCTCGACCAGGACCATCCGAACGGTGGGTTCGGCGTCCATCCCGGCTACCGCAGGTTCGCCGAACTGGAAGCTGCTCATTGCCGACAGGCACTAGCAGACCTGTCTGGACGCGGAGTCCTGGGACGCCGAGGGGATGACATTTTCGTTGGCGAGCACGACGGGATTCTCCGCTGGACCACTGACCTCGCCGACCGGCATCAGACCGGCTTCCACGCCGCGCCCCTGCTCACCGTGACCTCCAGCCTGAGGCTCGCTGTATGAACACGCCAACGCTATTTTCCGACCTTCACGCCGCCCACGACTGGCTGTCCGGCCGGGGACTCCTCCCGCCGGAGCGTCGTAACGAGACCCTGCCCACACCGCACGTACGCCTCAACGACGGCAGTACCGTGGTCTCCTTCTGCTCGAACAACTACCTCGGCTTGAACCACCGCCCCGAGGTAAAGGCCGCGGCCGCCCAAGCGCTGCACGAGCACACCCATGCCACCAGCGAGTCCCGTCGTCTCGGCGGCAACCTCGGGCTACTCGAACAACTCGAACACGAACTCGCCGAGTTCAAGAAACAGCCAGCGGCTCTCATCACGGCAACCGGGCTGCTCGCCAACATCGCAGCTGTCCACGGCATTCTCGACGCCAGTGAACTGGCGCGCCGCTGGTACGGATCCCCGGCATCCAGCAGTCGACCAGTAGTGATCTACGACGAGCTGAGCCACCGCAGCATCCAGATGGGCGCCCGCCAATCATCCGGCGAACGAGTTCGGTTCCGACACAACGATGCCGAACATCTGGCCGACATTCTCGCTGCGTACAGGGGGCGCGCCACCCTCGTCGTCACCGAAGGCGTGTTCAGCATGGACGGGGACCTGGCCGACCTGCCCCGCCTGGTCGAAGTATGCGATGGGCACGGAGCCGTCCTCATGGTGGACGATGCTCACGGCACAGGCGTGTACGGAGCCGACGGATCCGGTACTGCAAACCACTTCGGCCTCACCGGTCGCATTCCCCTCCAAGTTGCCACGCTCAGCAAAGCCTTTGGGGGCATGGGAGGAGCAGTTCTGGGTGATGAGCGGACGATCGCCATGCTCCGCACCTTCAGCTCGGGCTACCGCTTCACCTCGAGTCTGCCGGCAGAGCAGGCGGCAGCGACCATCGCAGCCCTACGCATCCTTCGAAGCGAGCCAGGAATACGCGACACCCTCTGGGCCAACGTGCGTCAGCTCCGAACTGGCCTGGCCCGCATGGGGCTTCACCCGTCCGGCGATGGGCCCATCGTCCCCATCCATATGGGTACACCACAGGCAGCGGCAAGGTTCGAGGAGCTGATGCTCGATAAGGGGTACTGGTGCGTCGCCGTCACGCCGCCGGCCGTGTCTCCGGACACATGCCGCATCCGCCTCACCGTGTCAGCCATGCATGATAGAGAGCACATCGACGGGCTTCTTGAAGGAATCAATGAAGTTTCGTCACAGGTCCCTGCATTCAAGGGAATAGTAAACAACTATGCGGGAGATGCAGCCTAGCTGCTCAGATCCAACCTCGATCTTTCGCGGCGGCTCACTCGTCCAAAGGGTGAGCCGCCGCAGCATTTTGAAAGGAGTTTGGGCAAACTGGGTTCACCTTGTGCCAGTTGACCGCAGGGTTCCGCGTACCCGACGGCTGGTTGGGAGGCTGGATCTGCTGGTCGGCCGGGGTCCAGGGGCCATCGAGACTCCTGATCGCGCCGGTGATGACATCGGTCCAGGGCCAGTGACGGGCGAATCTCAAGCGTCTATGGGTGCCCGGCGGTGACGATCTGTGCGGCGGCGTCGAGCAGCCGAAGCTGCAGCCAACGCGGCTCACAGAGGCTGGTCTTGCTGGTCAGCGCATGCATCTCCGGTGGACCTAGGGGGCCATCTGGGCGCGGTGCGGTCCACCATGTTGGCGGTGGTAACCGGACACGTGGACTTCGTGGCAGCGGTGGACCTGCGTCTTACGATCCGGGTCATTAATCGCGACCGAGTCGCGGGTCATTTCCCTCTATCCTTGGTGCATGAGTGACGAGATCTACGCAGGTGCCCCGGAGCAGATGCGCGTCCGTCTGGAGAAGGTGGCGCGACTCCGTGAGCACGGCATTGAACCGTACCCGGTAACCTATCCGCGCACGCACACCATCGGCGAGGTCCGGGCGAAACACCCCGAGCTGGAAGCCGACACCGTGACCGGGGAAATCGTCGGGATCACGGGACGGGTCATGCTGTCACGGGTCGGCGGCAAGCTCTGCTTCGCCACTCTTCGGGACGGGACCGCCGACATCCAGGTCATGGTCTCGTTCGCGGGAGTCGGTGAGGAGGCGCTCAAGGCGTGGAAGCGCGACGTCGACCTCGGCGACCACATCGGCGTGACGGGCGAGGTCATCTCGTCCAAGCGCGGCGAACTGTCGATCATGGCGGAGAGCTGGGCAATCACGTCGAAGTGCCTGCGACCGCTGCCGGAGAAGCACGCCGGGCTCACCGATCCCGAGGCGCGCGTCCGATTCCGCTATCTCGACCTCATCGTCAACGACGAGGCCCGCAAGATGGCCCACCTGCGTAGCGCCACCGTGCGGGCGATCCGGGACTTCTGGCACTCCGAGGGCTACCTCGAGGTCGAGACGCCCATGCTCCAGCCGATCCATGGCGGCGCAGCGGCCCGGCCGTTCAAGACCCACATCAACGCTTACAGCATGGATATGTATCTCCGCATCGCGATCGAGCTGTACCTGAAGCGGCTCGTCGTCGGCGGCATCGAGAAGGTCTTCGAGATCAACCGGAACTTCCGGAACGAGGGTGCGGACTCCACGCATAACCCCGAGTTCACGATGCTCGAGACCTACGGCACCTACCTTGACTACCACGACATGGCCGACCTCACCCAGCGGTCAGTGCAGCAGGCCGCAGTGGCTGCGCTGGGCACGACCGTGATCGTCCACGACAACGTCGAGTACGACCTGGGCATCGCAGAGTGGCCACGGAGGACCGTCTACGGACTGGTCTCCGACGCCCTCGGCGAAGAGATCACCCCGCACACCCCGATCGAGGCCATCCGCAAGCTCGCTGACGCACGCAAGGTCGACTGGGACGCCAAGTGGGGTCAGGGCAAGCTCGTTCAGGAGGTGTTCGAGGAGCTCGTCGAGCACACGATCATGCAGCCCACGTTCGTCATGGACTATCCGGTTGAGACCTCGCCACTGACCCGCCAGCACCGCTCCGAGCCGCTCCTGGCGGAGAAGTGGGACCTGATCGGCTTCGGTGCCGAACTAGGCACCGCCTACTCGGAGCTGGTCGACCCAGTCGAGCAGCGCCGGCGCCTCACCGAGCAGTCTCTGCTAGCCGCAGGCGGCGATCTGGAAGCCATGCAACTCGACGAGGACTTCCTCCGCGCCCTGGAATACGGCATGCCCCCCACGGGCGGCATGGGCATGGGTATCGACCGCCTGATCATGGCCTTCACCGGCAAGAATATCCGCGAAACCATCCTGTTCCCTCTGGTGAAGCCCAGCTGACAGGTCCCCGGCGATGTGGCCCCTGCATGAAGCTGACGCAGGGGCCGGTTGAAGCACCCTGGAAGTGAGGAGCTCGCGGCCTTCAGTGATCAACGGTGCACGACGGCACCCGCCGAGTGCACCTGACGACCGCGGTCGAGAGGCCGGGGCCCTACCCAGACTGCTCGGCTGCCGGCGCGCGGCCTGTCACCGCCCCGGGAGGAACGCCAAAGGCCGTTCGCCTCAAGGAGGCGAACGGCCCTTCTGGTAATGCAACGTGGCGAGAGTACGCGGCCAGCGAATCGAACCCCTGCCCGCTGATTTTGAGTCAGCTGCTCTAACCAACCGAACCGGTGGTGCCTGCTGACGTGCAAGTGTCCGTGGTCCGTGGGGGCACTCAGGCCCCACATCTCCACCCGCGAGCCGAAGCTGACCGACCCAGGCCTCGGTCTTGGAACAAATCACGTTGCCGGCCCGGACGCCTGTCCTGGGGTTGCCCCGGACAGACGTTCAGGAGGTGGGCCTGTCCTGGCCGACCGCGATGGCCGCTCCCGTGCCCCAGGCCTCGACGTCATCGCCCTGCGCCATCTTGAATTGCATGCCGGCTATCTGGCTATTTCCAGCAGGATCGTTTCGTACAGATGCTCAACGAGAGCGGCCTGGCTGTCGCCGAGCGAGGCAAAGCCGTCGAGCTCAGGGGCACTGTTGATCTCCAACACGACGCACTGTCCGTCGCTACGGCCATTGCGCGTCACATCACGCTGGGCCGGGGAGCGAACGAGGTCGGAGGGCTCTATCCCGAGGTCTACCAGGAGATCCACCCCTGCCAGGCGCAGTCCCGCAGTCTGGGCCGCGCTGACCGCCAAGGCCAGCACATCCGGCGGTAGTGCCCGAGACAGGTCGACTACGTCCGCCCCGGTCGCGACATTGGCGGCGTCCACGAGAGGAACGCGCTCGCCACTGGGAGGTACACGACGCAGTCCACCCTCTCGTCTCGCCAGTCGGGCTGCGGCTTCACCGTGATCCGGGAGTCGCTTTGCCGGCCCAGCAGACTCACCACCGGCATACAGGCCATCGAGGAGCAGCTGGAGCGAACGTCTGCCGTCACCAACTAGTACCGGCGGGACACGGCAGTACGCTGCGATCGGTGAGCCGTCGAGCACCACGACTCTGACATCTTGCCCCCGGACGAAGGGCTGAACCAGAGCGATCTTGTCCATGCGCAACGCACGCTTCACGGCGTAACGCAAGGCTGACATGTTGTCGACCTTCTCGACTCCTTGACCGCCGTAGCGGCTATTGGGCTTCACGACGAGCGGCCAAGAGTGCTGAGCAATGAAGCTGCCAAGCTGCTCGTCCAATACCTCGTCAAGTGCGCGGATTGGGACGCTCGACGGAACCGGGATACCGGCACTCGCGAGGAAGTGAGCACACGCGTGCTTGTCCCGCGCGAGGTCGGCGCTGCCGGAGCGGTTGATGTCGAGGTTGCCATGCCGAAAGTAGGCGATCCGGCCATTGGGGAATTCGAGCCGGGCCGCTTCGCGCCCCCACGGTTCGAGTTCCAGTGCAATGTCCAGCCGGGGCGCCACGCGAGCGATCACCTGGTATGCGAATGGGCTGTCAGTGCCCGAGGGGTGTGGTGCTCCTGCCGCCCTATGGCTGCTAGACACGATCCTGAACCTCCATGATGGCCGCAGACATGGACCCGCAGCGGCGAGCGCCGAGGGGCGCGTTCCACTTCACTGCAGGCCGCTGGATCGCCCCGACTGCCTTTTGCATGAGCCCATCCTTGTGACGACGAGGGGGATGCCTATGGACTGTCACCGATCGGAGTCCAACCGTGACTCATGAGAGCGGACCGAGCACATCACCGCGGTGATATGTCCATGACTTGCCGTGTCGCGCGTCGGCGGACTGAGCCGGGATCATTTGCAGGCTTGTCTGTCCCGGCCGCTCATGGGTCCCGTAGGGTCTGCTGCATGCAGCGGCTGGTGATCTTCGACCTCGACAATACCCTCCTTGACAGACAAGGCCTCTTGGCTGATTGGTGCACCGCCTTCTCCGCGCAGTACTTCCTGGACGAGCAGACTCAAGGGCGGCTACTTGAGTTCGTGCGCGAGCGTGCCTGTCTCGAGACCTTCAAGGTGATCCGCGCGGAGCACGGCCTTGAGCCTGCCCCCGAGACGCTGTGGCGCGACTATTCCGCGTACATGGCGCGTTCTGTCACCTGCTTTCCCGGAGTGCTCGACGGTCTGTCCATGCTTCGACATGCCGGCTGGAAGGTTGCCGTCGCCACGAACGGCGGGACCGAGATCCAGACTGCAAAAACGACGACGTCGGGCATCGCTGATCACGTTGATGCGTTGTGCACTTCTGAGGCAGCCGGAGAACGCAAGCCGGATCTGGCGATCTTTGAGAAGGCAGCCGTTGCCTGCGGAACCGATCTTGCACTCGGCGGCTGGATGGTCGGCGACGGTGCAGATACCGATATCCGCGGCGGCAGAGCGGCCGGACTACGCACCATCTGGATCAGCGGTAGCAGGCTCTGGCCCGGAAGAGACATAGCACCAGACCACATCACCACTGATGCACGCCAAGCGATCGATCTGCTGCTCACCACCGCGAGCTGAGAGGACACCATGATGGATTCTGAAGCGATCACCGTCGGGTTGCTGCATCCCGGCAACATGGGTGCCGCCTTCGGTGCCCAGTTGCGACGGCGGAACGTGCGGGTGCTGTGGTGCACGGACGGCCGCAGCAGCCGTTCCCGGGCTCGGGCCGAGAACGCCGGGCTCGAAGGCGTGGAGAGCCTTGGACAGCTGGTGGCCCGTGTTGATGTGCTGTTGTCTCTGTGTCCGCCTGCCGCCGCGGTGGATGTCGCGCAGAAGGTGGCTGCCAGCGGGTTCGAGGACCGGTTGTATATCGAAGCGAACGCGATCACGCCGCGCCGCGTCAGGGATGTCGGGAGACTTCTTCCTGGCGCTGTGGTCATCGATGGCGCGGTGGTCGGCTCCCCGCCGGTGGGCGGCAAGCAACCCACGATGTATCTGTCTGGAGACCCTCGCGGCTGCTCGCAGGCCACGGCCCTGTTCGCCGGCAGCGACGTGGAGACCCGCGTCCTGGGCGCCGAGGTAGGTACGGCTTCCGCGCTGAAGCTGTCGTACTCGAGCTACCAGAAGGTCTCCCGCGTCCTGGCGGCGCTCGCTTACGGCGTTGCCGATGTCAACGGCGTTGCCGACGAGCTCGTCAAGATCGCCGGGAAGCGGGACGGCAGCTACCTGACCGAGACCGGCTACATCCCCAAGACGGCATCCCGCGCCTGGCGCTGGGGCCCTGAACTGGATGATGCGGCAGCCCTGCTGCGGGAGGCCGGGCTGCCAGATGACCTGATGCGTGCAGGCAGCCGAGTTCTACAACAGTGGTCGGATGCCCGCGATCGCGAGCTCAGCGTGGCCGAGGCGCTCTCCCTCTTGCAGGCTGGCCCTGAACGTGAGGAGGGGCGCGGCGAATCGTAGCCGCGTCCGCATGGTTCGTCTGCGGTCAGATGCCGCGGCGCAGGAGATCGATCTCCCGCGCTGCTTCTGCCGGCGACATGGCGTCAGTATCGAGCCGCAGGTCCCAGGCGAAGTCCGAGCCGGCCTTGATGTCTTGGGCCGTGGCGTCCCAGGCGGCCAGGCGGGCCTCGGTGTCGCTGTCGCCGCGTCCCTGGGAACGGATTGCGGTGGTCTCCCGCGAACACCACAACAGCACGCTGATCCATGTGGCAGGGAGGCGGTCCATCACCGCCTCAAGGCCCGTGATCTGCCCGAGATGCAAGATGGGTATGTGCCCGTCTCGCATGGCCTGGACAAGACCCGGACGGTCCACGAGGTAGATATTGCCGTACCTGTCGTTGCGGTAGATCACGTCCCCGTGTGCCTCGAGCTCCGCGAGTCGATCGGCGGTCCCCATCCGGTAGCCACGGGTGCGACCGCTGCCGATCTTGAGGCGCTCGAACGCGCCATAAATACGGTTGAGTTCGCGCAGGGCTGCGGTGATGGTGTCCTTCCCGGATGCGGGTGGACCGTACAGCAGGATGCCCTGACTCATGCGAACACCGTTCCGAAGATCTGTCGAACCTGATCGGCAAGGGATATTGCAGCACCAAGCCGGTTGTCAACCACCAAGTGCGGCACGGTCGGCCGTAGTTCCGGGTCGAAAGTGGAGGCGTACTCGTCCCAGTTCTGCAATTTCCAGCTGTCACGTGCCGCCGAGCGGAAGCCGATGTACTCGTGCATCGTCTCCAGGTCGCACCGGATCCAGATGACCGCAACGGTCACCCCTCGCGCCTCGCACCGGTTGATCAGACGGCGCATCCACCGCTCGTCGCTCACTTCGGCGATGAACGGGGCGGTGAGCACCGTGCTAATCGAGCAGTCGACATTGGCGTAGGCGGTCTCCAGCAAGCACTGGTACTCCAAGGGCCGGACCTTCTCCCGGTACACCGGGGAGTGGCGGTCGTTCGGGTCGCTTCCCATCTCGACCAGCAGTCGCTCAACGAGCGGGCGGGTGATGGGGTCCTTGTCGAGGACCGGCCACCCGGTGAGCCGGGAGATGAACCGGGAGAATTCCGACTTCCCGCTGCCGGCGAATCCGCCCACCAGCAACAACGTGGGCTGATTCGGGTCGCCGCCTGTGTGGCGGCGTTTCCATGCGTCAATGATCCGCTGCTGAACTTCCTGTCCACTGCTGTCGGCATCGCCCGGAGCGATCTGCAGCACCGCGCGTTCAACTGCCAGCACGTGGTCGCCGAGCGGCTCTGCCTCCGACGGGGTGAGCTTGAGTTGGGTCTGTTCACCCGGCAGGGCCTTACGGAAGCCCAACTCGGGCTCGGTGGCTCGGTAGAGAAGGCAGTATGCCCGGCGGTAATGCGGGCCGGGATACACCTCCCCCTGCTCGTGCTGCCACAGCGTCTGGAAGTTCGCCGCCGGCACTGTGAGTCCGGCGCCGCGCGCCACTTCACGTAGTCGCTCACCGGCGCCCTCAAGTGTCAGGCCATGTGCGTCGCGCATCGCGCGGAGCTGGTCCGGACGCCACCCCGCGCGGCTCTTTGCCATGACTGCTACCGCCTGCCCATTACCCACCATGATCCGGACTCTAAGTCTGCCCCGCGCGAACGCATGTGTAAGCGGATGTTGAAAAGTCACGTTGACCGATGTTGAGCGGCTTCACCAAGCGCGAGTGATACCCCGCGGCACCGAACGCAGATGTGATGGAACCACACGGGCGGAGTGCCGCCGGAGCCAAGGTCGAACACTCGGCAAGGGAGACGATCACAGTGACGGGGCCGCGAACCACCGAGGCAGGTGCGACCGCATGGAGCAGTCGACGGTGCACCATCTGCCGGTGTCGCCTAAGTCGGTACAATGGCGACACCATCTGTTCCGGCTGCAACCGAAGTGGTACAGCAGCACAGCTGGTGTACCCCTCTGTACCGCCCGAGGTCTGGGCCCGCCAGGACGTCAAAGACGCTCTACTCCAGCGGGACTTCGGCAGGCTCTGCCGGCTCGTACGAGAGCGCGGCCATTTTCGCCAGGAGGACATGGCGCTCCTGACGAGGCTGAGTCAGCCTTTCCTGTCGATGCTGGAGTCTGGGCAGCGGCGCCTCACGAATATCGACCGGATCATCGTGCTCCTGGACGGCTTGAACGCACCCGCCGACCTCACAGGGCCGATGCTTGTTCCTACCCATGTCACGGCCTCACCTCTCCAAGCAGCCTCCTGACCCAGGCAGCCAGCATGAGGAGTCCACGCCCCCGGCTCTCATTGCGGTGTGTCCTCCGGTGCGGACATCACCATTGGCCAGTCCTGCAATGGAGGCCGCGCGGGATATCTGGATGACGCCAGTATCTGCCGGGCTCTACTGTCGTCAGGCATGACGAGCATCGACCCCCGTATCACGGGTTTCTACAGCGAGTACGACGAGGCGGCACGACTCCACTCCACAGCGACGGGCCGCCTCGAATTCGAGCGCACCCGGGAGTTGTTACGGCGCTACCTGCCTCCACCGCCGGCCCGCGTGCTGGACGTGGGTGGAGGCCCAGGTGCCCATGCCCAGTGGCTGGTCGAAGACGGCTACGAGGTACACCTGGTGGACCCCGTGCCGAAACACGTCGAGCAGGCAAGCGAGCGGGCGCCCGGATGCTTGGCCACGCAAGGGGACGCACGTGACCTGGCCTTCAGGGGACGCACGTTCGATGCGGTGCTGCTCCTTGGGCCGCTGTACCACCTGGCGGAGCGCGAGGACCGACTGAAGGCGCTGAGGGAGGCCCGACGGGTTGCGGTGCAGGGTGGTGTCGTGGCAGCTGCAGGGATCTCCCGGTACTCCCTGATGCAGGACTACACCGTCAGTGCGGGTCTGTCCCCGGAGTTGCTCGCCGGTGAGGTCTCGCAGGTGGTTCGTACGGGTTCCTACGACGGCAGTAGAGGATTCACGGTTGTGCATTTCCACACGGCTGCCGAGCTGACGCAGGAGGTCGACGAAGTCGGGCTGAGCGGTGTGCGCGTCCACGGGATCGAGGGCCCGGGATGGGCATACGTCGTCGCGGCCGGCCGATGTGCGGGCCAGGAAGAGGCGGGAGCGCTCGTAGCGGATGCGATAGCGACGGCCCGCCTCGCCGACGAGCACGGTGTATTCCACGATGCATCGGCGCACATTCTTGTCGTTGGCTCGGTCTGAGCTGTCCCGCCTCTTCGTGTCCGGCGGGTGGGCAGGGACAGACGGTGGTACGGGGCTGGCCGGATCTTGCGCTCTGCGGCTGGGGAGGAACCTGCGCGGCCGTCGCCGCGCAGTGGGCTCCGAAGGCTTAGGTGGCCGCATGCCAGGCGTTGACGAGAGAGTGCACGGAGTGGAACCGGCGCTCCGGGGCGGCGGCCGTTGCCTTCCTGATGACGGCCAGCTGGCCGGGGGTACCACGCCACTGTCGCTCCTCGTCGCCGGCGTCGAGGAGGAGGCGGAGTGCCCGGCCGAGAGCGAACACGGTCGTCCGGATGTCGATGACCGCCCCCCGCACGAACTCCTCCGGGGCCATGTAGCGCCTGGAGCCGGGAAGCCGGTCAGCCTCAAGGGTGAACGGACCGGGTCGGTACTCGTCCAGGTCGCACAGAAGCATCTCGTGATCTTCGAAGTCGTAGAGCATGCAGCCGTCGTAGAAGTCGACGGCTACGAGATCGGCCTGCTCCACGACGAGGTGGGCACTCAAGACGGAGTGCAGGGCGGCGTGAATCCGGTGAAGGGGCAGCTGCCGGAATTTCGCCATCGGGCTGCCGGGGGCGGCTCTTCCCCCTTTGCGGGACCTTGTCGGGTGATAGAGGACGTCGCCGGCCATCCAGGGGTAGACGAGCGCCAGGCCGTCGTCAGTCGTGAAGTTGTGTGACAGGGGCACGATGGCCGGGTGGGCCACGGCTTGGTGGACCAAGACGGCCTGCCGTAAGGATGAGACGCCGCTGGGCGTCGAGGCGCCCTTCACGAACCAGCATTGCCCCGCCGACACCAGACCGTATGAGATGCAGCCGGAATCCTGCTCGATGAATCTCCGAAAGATGGTGCCTGTTTGTTCGAGGTAGGGCTCAAGTGCAGAGACGTGTGTGATGTCAAGGAGAGGGCGTGCGGCCATAGCTCGCATGGTGCCACTACTGGCCCGATCACCTGGCCGATTGCGGCGGATCGCTGGGTGCGCGACGGGTCGGAACACGGGTAGTCGCCGGAAACAGGGACCTGACCACACCTGTGCTTCAGGTCGCTCGCCAGTGACTCCCTCCCGCGATCAGTACAAGGGGGGCAATCGAAACCAGCACGGCCCTATGCCGTGCTCGGCTATCGGTCGAAGTCAGCCCAGATGGCGAAGGCGTGACCGGCTTCCTCCTGCAGTTGAGCGAGTTTGGGGAACTCGTCGTCGATCATCTCCCAGTCGCAGATCGAGCAGCCGTCGATGAGCGCGGTCCAGGCGGTGACGAAGTGCTCAAGGCACTGGCGGATGTGTTGCTGGTAGGCGAGTACGTGACGGCCTTGGCGCTCGTAGCGTTCGGCCTCGATCTTGGCTTGGTTCTCGGGCATGCGTCGCACGAACGCGGACGGGATGGGCTGAGGGCCGCGATCCGGATTGAGGACTTCGATACCGCGATGGTGCAGCCCTGTGGTCTGGAGGATCAAGCTCTCGAAGTCGCTCCTGTTGGCGGTGGCGGCCTCGCGCGCGAATGCCTCCATGATCCAATCCCAGTCGGCTGCGCGCCGCGGCTCCGGGCCGTGCCAGGGCGTCATGCGCGCGTGGAGAGCGCGTACCTCGTCGCCGGTCCTGCGCAGTCGGGAGAGCAGGTGCTCCCAGGTGCTGATCAGGCTATCGACGCTCTCGCGGTCGTCCTCTTCTTCGCCTACGTGATCGAGGCTCATGATCGAATCCCCCTGCTCGGCTGCTCCGACGGACTGAAAGGGTAATGGGCGCGTGTTGCGCGGGTGGGCGATTCCACGCGTAGGCCACAGACTGATGGAGTCTGTTGACGCTGTCAACGGAATGTAACTTGGCCGGGGTGGTTTCTCGGTGTACGGTCTTGCCATGATCGGAGAAGACGAGGTGCCCGATATCACGGCGACCGCTGCGGAGATCGCACGGTTGGCGGGCGTGACGCGTGCTGCGGTGTCCAACTGGCGCAGGCGCCGCTCGGACTTTCCCGCACCCGTCGGCGGCACCACGGCGAGTCCCCTGTTTTCGCTCGCCGAGGTACGGCAGTGGCTGGAGGGGCAGCGCGAAGGGCGAGAGGTCAGTGGGGAAGTCCGGCTCTGGCAGGCGCTGCGTGGCACCTACGGCGAGGAGATGGTCAGGGCGCTGGCTGCTGTCGGGGACCATCTCGGGGGTGGTCTAGGAGAGTTGACCGATCAGGGTGCCCGCGAGGTGGCGGACGGGCTAGTCGCCGACCGTATGCCCACCGAGGTGATGGACGCTCTGGTCGCCCGGCTGCTGGAGTCCACCTCGCGCGCCGCGTTGGATGGGGCCTCGACGTTGCGGCTTGCTCGCGCTGTCCGAGAATTCGCTGGTGAGACCTCTGGCACCGTCTTCGACCCGGCGTGCGGCATCGGCTCGCTTCTTGTCGGGGTGGGTGGTGATGCGGTCGGGAGCAGGCTGGGGCAGGACACGCACGCGGACGCGACGCGCGTGGCCCGGGTGCGCGCGGCCCTCGCCGCCACCAGGGCGGCGCCGGTTGAGATCGTGGCGGGCGACTCGTTGCGGGCTGACGCGTTCCCCGATCTCCGCGCGGACCTGGTCGTGTGCGAGCCGCCGACCGCCGTGGCCGACTGGGGCCGCGAACAGTTGCTCATCGATCCGCGCTGGGAGGCGGGTGTGCCCTCGCGAGGAGAGAGCGAACTCGCCTGGCTCCAGCATTGCTACCACCACACGGCACCCGGCGGGCGGGCCGTGGTGGCCCTGCCGGCGTCGGTCGCCCATCGCCGCTCCGGTCGCAGAATCCGGGCGGAGCTGGTGCGTCGCGGCTGCGTCGCCGCGGTGGTGGCTCTGCCGCCGGGCCTCGCTGCCAGTCACGCACTTCCGCTGCACCTGTGGCTGCTGAGCCGCCCCTCGGGCCCTGGGCGGGCGACGGGGACCGTACGCATGGTGGATCTCAGCAGCAACAGCCCGGACGGGCCGTGGGAGCCGCAGCCGCACCAGGAGTCGGAGGTGCCGCTGATCGATCTACTGGACAACGACGTGGACCTCACGCCCAGCCGCTATGTACGCGAGCCGGAACCCGACTACGCGGTGGAGTACGCAACGCTGCGCGACGAACTCGACAAGCGGCTGAGCCGCCTGCAGGCGCTGCTTCCCGAGCTGCCACCGCGAGGCGGGGACGATGGCCTAGACGATGGAGTCCCGGTCGCGGTGAGCGACCTGCTGGCCGCGGGCTTGGTCAGCCTGGATGGCGACGAGCTCACCTCCGTCAGCGACCAGTTGGACGCCGACTATGTGCGCGGATTCGCCAGTAGCGCGGCGAATGCCCGTCGTAGCACGTCCTCCTCGGGTACGTTCCGAGCGGACCTGCAGGCGGCACGTCTACCCCGAATGGACGTTGAGCGACAACACCGCTACGGCGACGCGTTTCGCTCGTTGGGTGCGTTCGAGCTTGAGCTTGCCGAACTCGCCAGGATGGGCGACCGGGCTGCGCGGCTCGCACGCGACGGCCTCACTGGCGGCGCACTCGATCCACCGCTGCCCCATGGCAGCGGTGACGCTGAACACCAGAGCACGATGACTGACGGAGACGCCGCAGTGGGGCGAGAGGACAGGACATTTTGAGTAAGAACCAGGAACTTGCCGACTTCATCTGGTCGGTGGCCGACCTGCTGCGCGGTGACTACAAGCGTTCGGAGTACGGAAAGGTCATCCTGCCGCTGACGGTGCTGCGCAGGCTGGACTGCGTCATGGCCCCGACCCGCCAGGCGGTGTGGGACCGGGAGGCCTCCTACACCGGGGAGAACAAGGACGGGCTGCTGCTGGCGGCCTCCAAGCTCAAGTTCTACAACCTCTCCGAGCAGACCTTCGACACGATCAGCAGCGATTCAGCCAACGTGGCGAAGAATCTCAAGGACTACATTCGGGGCTTCTCCTCCGAGGCCACCGAGATCATCAACCGCTACGAGTTTCACCTCCAGATCGACCGTCTGGACAACACCGACCTGCTCTACCAGGTGGTGCGGAAGTTCGCCGGCCTGGACCTGACCTTCGATGCCGTGGACAACCACGACATGGGCTATGTATTCGAGGAGCTGATCCGCAAGTTTGCTGACGCTTCCAACGAGACCGCCGGTGAGCACTTCACCCCGCGCGAAGTCATCGAGCTGATGGTCGAGCTGCTGCTGGCCCCAGACGACGACCGGCTGACGGGGGAGGGCCAGGTCGTCAAGATCCTCGACCCGGCCTGCGGCACCGGCGGCATGCTCTCGGCGACGGAGGACCACATTCGCAAGCTCAACCCGCGCGTGCGAGTCAATCTGTTTGGCCAGGAGCTCAACGCGGAGTCATACGCGATCTGTCGCTCCGACATGTTGCTGAAGGGCCACTCTGCCAAGAACATCCGCTTCGGCAACTCCTTCAGCCAAGACGGCCACGACGGCGAGACCTTCGACTACATGCTCGCCAACCCGCCCTTCGGTGTGGAGTGGAAGAAGGTCGAGAAGACCATCCGCCAGGAGCACGAAGACCGGGGATATGACGGCCGATTCGGAGCCGGACTACCCCGGATCAACGACGGCTCGCTCCTGTTCTTGCAGCACATGATGAGCAAGATGCAGCCGTTGAAGAAAGATGCGGCAGGGGACGAGGTCGGTGGCACCAGACTAGCCATCGTCTTCAACGGCTCGCCGCTGTTCACCGGTGGAGCGGGATCTGGTGAGTCGGAGATCCGCAGGTGGATCATCGAGCACGACTACCTGGAGGCGATCGTCGCACTCCCCGACCAGCTCTTCTACAACACCGGGATCTCCACATACTTCTGGATCGTTACGAACCGTAAGCCCGCCGACCGCAAGGGCCACGTCGTCCTGCTTGACGCTCGTGACCAGTGGACCAAGATGCGGAGGTCCCTCGGCGAGAAGCGCAAGCAGATTACCCGGTCCCAGATCGGACGCATTTGCGCGATCTACCGCGACGCGCTCAGTATCGCTGGCGACGAGGCCCATCCTGACTATGGGCGAGTGAAGGTCTTCGCCAACCGGGACTTCGGCTACCAGCGCATCACCGTGGACCAGCCGCTCAAGCTCCGCTTCGAGCTGACCGAAGATAGCCTCGCGCAGCTCGGCGCGTCGGCCGCTGTGAAGAAGGCGGTCGGGGACGAGCCAGCGGTCGAGTTGCTGCTTGCGGCGCTCAAGCCGCTGCTCGGATCGCACTGGTCCACCAAGGCTGCGGCATGGGATGCCCTGCGTACGGCGATGGTGGCCGGGGGCGTGTTGTGGCCGTCTGGCGCACCTTTCCAGAAGGCCATCCGGGATGCCGTGGGTCGGCCTGATCCGGAAGGTGAGGTCCAGCTCATCAAGGGCAAACCCGAGCCTGACCCTGACTTGAGGGACAACGAGAACGTCCCGCTCGACGAGGACATCGACGAGTACTTCACCCGCGAGGTGATGCCCTACGTTCCGGACGCATGGATCGCGACATCCCGAAACTTGAAGACTAAGGAGACGGAGCGGCTCAAGCTAGGTTACGAGATCCCCTTCAACCGCCACTTCTACACCTATACAGCGCCGAGGCCGCTTGCGGAAATTGATGGGGAACTGAAGTCACTGGAGGCCGAGATTCAGGAGCTGCTTGGGGAGGTGGCAGGGTGAATGCCGTGCGACTGCGACACCTCGCACAGGTCAACCCTCGCTGTGCTGTATTCGACGGTCTCTCCGATGACGATGAGCTGACCTTCCTCCCTATGGAAGCGGTGTGGCCCGGGGAGCGGCTTGACGTCTCCCGTCGGCGTACCAAGGCTGCCGTGGCAACCGGATACACGCGGTTTCAGGAAGGTGACGTACTCGTCCCGAAGATCACCCCAACCTTCGAGGCGGGACGGGCTGTCCTAATTCGGGGCCTCCACAACGGAGTGGGAGCCGGTACGACTGAACTTCATGTCCTGCGGGCCGGGCCTCTGATCGATCCTCGGTTCCTCTTCTACGTTGTGAATACTCATAGTTTTCTCAAGCTGGGTGAAGCCGAGATGTACGGCGTTGCTGGACAGCAGCGCGTTCCGGATGATTTCATTCGCGATCTGCCAGTTGCCATGCTTCCGCTGGATGAGCAGCGCCGCATCGCTGACTTTCTCGATGCCGAGGTCGCCCGGATCGACCACTTGGCGGCTCGCCAACTTTGTATGGTCGATGTCCTCGAAGAGCGGCGCATTGCCGTGACATCTCACCTCGTCTTCGGTCGTGATCGCGAGGGGGAACGGCGCGATTCAGGCATCCCAACGATTGGATCGATCCCTGCGGCGTGGAGGTCGGCGCGGATTAAGACGTTTATGAGGGAGGTGATGGATCTCTCTGAAACCGGCGAGGAAGAACTTCTATCCGTCTCGCATCTAACTGGCGTGACGCCCCGCTCCGAAAAGGACGTCAATATGTTCTTGGCTGAGAGTATGGTGGGGTATAAGCGATGCCAGCCGGGAGATCTTGTCATTAACACCCTTTGGGCCTGGATGGGTGCTCTTGGTGTTTCCCGCTACTCGGGAATCATGAGTCCGGCCTACGGTGTTTACCGCTTGACATCTGACGTCGTTGATTCCAGGTACCTGGATCTCCTCGTTCGAACCCCAGAGTATGTAGCCGAGATGACGAGATTCTCCAAAGGGGTCTGGACCTCTCGGCTCCGGCTGTATCCCGAATCCTTCCTGGGGTTGAGCATTCCCGTACCATCTCGAAATTCTCAAGAACTAATCGTAGAGCAGGTGGCAAGAGAAACGGCTGAGCAGGAGAGGCTTAAGTCTAGGCTGGAGTCCTTTGCTAACACGCTTGCCGAGCGCCGCCAGGCGCTGATCACCGCTGCCGTGACCGGCCAGCTCGACGTCACCACCGCTCGCCGAACGTACGACCGCGATCTCTGAGGGGGATTCAGATGAACGACGCCCGCGTATACACCGAACAGGCATTCGAGAACGCCGTGGAAGCGGCGCTGCTGCGCAGCGGCTGGCAGCGCGGGCTGTCGAACACCTACGACCGCGCTCTCGGTATCGATGCTTCCGAGCTGTCCGAGTTCCTCCGCGCATCGCAGAACGACGCGTGGCTGGCGCTCCAGGCCGCCTACGGCGAGGAAGAAGAGCAGGCCATCGCCCGGTTCGCGAAGCGCGTGGCGCGGGAGATTGACTCGCGAGGACTGTTGGACGTGCTGCGTCGGGGCGTGAACGACCGGAACGTGAAGATCAAACTTGCGTTCTTCCGCCCGGCGCACACCCTTGCCACCGACGCTTTGGCCGAGTACGACGCCAACCGGCTCACCTTCGTGCGCCAGTTTCACTACTCCACCGCGCGGCCGGCCGACACCCTCGACATGGCGTTTTTCCTCAACGGGCTGCCGGTCGCCTCCGTAGAGTTGAAGAACGGGCTGACCGGCCAGACCGTCGAGGACGCCAAGCGCCAGTACCGGCGGAAGCGGGATCCGAAGGAAGCGTTCTTCGCGAAGCGCAGTCTGGCCCACTTCGCGGTCGATCCGACGCTGGCATTTCTGACGACTCGTCTGGCTGGGGACGCGACCCGATTTCTCCCCTTCAACACCGGCTCCGGCGGCCCTGGCCAGATCGGCGGCGCGGGCAACGTCCCGGCTCCGACCGACGGGAAGTACCCCACCTCCTATCTCTTCGACGAGGTGTGGGCGCGGGACAACTGGCTGGAGCTGCTCCAGCGGTTCCTGCACGTGGAGGACGCCGCCGCGAAGGCCGGGCGGGCGCCGTCACACAAGCCGGGTAGCGCGCACACGCAGCCGCTGATCTTCCCCCGGTTCCACCAGTGGGACGCCGTGCGCAAGCTCATCGCGCACGCGGCCCGTCACGGTGCGGGAGAGAACTACCTGATCCAGCACTCCGCCGGCTCGGGCAAGTCCAACACCATCGCCTGGCTCGCGCACCACCTGTCCAGCCTGCACACTTCCCACGACCTCGGGTTGATCGCGCCCGCCGCGCTCGCCTCCGGCCTGGGGGCGAACAAGCTGGTCTTCGACAAGGTCATCGTCATTACCGACCGGCGGGTGCTGGACAAGCAGCTTCAGGACACGATCTACCAGTTCGACCACAAGGCCGGCGTGGTCGTACGGATCGACGAGAACTCCCAGCAGCTCGCGGACGCGCTGACCGGGCCGACGGCCCGAATCGTGATCACCACGGTGCAGAAGTTCCCCTTCGTCCTGGACAAGGTCGCTGGGCTGGGTGGGCAGCGCTACGCGGTGATCATCGACGAGGCGCACTCCTCGCAGGGCGGGGAGAGCGCGGCGGCACTGAAGAAGGCGCTGGGACGTCTCGGCTCGGACGCGGTAGACGAGGACGGCGACCCGCTGACGGCCGCAGCCCTGGCGCGCGGCAAGCAGCCGAACCTGTCCTTCTTCGCGTTCACGGCTACCCCCAAGGCGAAGACGATCGACCTCTTCGGCACCCCTTACCTCAACCCCGGCTCGGGGGAGCAGGAGAAGGGACCGTTCCACGTCTACTCCATGCGGCAGGCCATCGAGGAGGGCTTCATCCTCGACGTGCTCGGTAACTACATCACCTACGCCACATACTTCAAGCTCCAGGAGGCTGCCGCCGACGAGGCTGAGCAGCAGGTGGACCCCCGTAAGGCCCGCTCGAAGCTGGTGAGGGCCGCGCTGATGTCGGAGGCGTCGATGGCCTCCCGCGCGAAGATCATCGTCGACCACTTCCGCTCGCATTCCAGCCCGCGCCTCGGTGGCCGGGCAAAGGCAATGGTGGTCACCTCCGGCCGTGATCACGCCGTACGGCTGTACCAGGCCATGCGGGCCTACATCGACCAGCGTGGCTTCACCGACTGCGGTACCTTGGTCGCGTTTTCCGGGGCACTGACCCTTGACGGGATCGAGTACACCGAGCCCAAGCTCAACGGCTTCCCCGAACGTGAGCTGCCGACCCGCTTTGGCTATACCCGCGCGGACGATCCGAACCCGCCCTCCGTGCCAAAGCCCGAGCACCGCATCCTCGTCGTCGCCGAGAAGTACCAGACCGGCTTCGATCAGCCGCTGCTGACTACCATGTACGTGGACAAGATCCTGGTGGGGCTGGCCGCGGTGCAGACGCTTTCCCGGCTCAACCGCACCCACCGGCTCAAGACCACCGAGGACCTGTTCATCCTCGACTTCGCCAACCGTCCCGAGGACATCGAGCAGGCTTTCCAGCAATACTACGAGGCGTCGGTCAGCGAGCCCACCGACCCCAACCTGCTGTTCGATCGCGAACGCGAGGTCATGGCCTACCAGCTCCTGGTGGAAGCCGAGATGGACGCCTTCGTAAACGCCTACTTCGCAGCCTTCCAGGGCGGCTCGGCCACCGACACCGCCATCATGAAGGCGCACGCCCGCCTCTATGGCTACCTTCAGCCTGCGCTGGACCGCTTCAACGCCCTCAACGCCACCGAACCGGAAACCGCCTCCGAGTTCCGCCGTGCCCTGGACTCCTACACCAAGGCGTACGGCTGGCTCTCCCACGTCATCGGATTCGAGAACCTCGAACTGGAACGGCTCTACCAGTACGGACGCTTCCTGCTGCGCCGCCTGCCCGCGCCCGCCCGCAGTGCCGGCGCCGACATAGGGACCGCGGCCCCGAGCCACATGCGCATCACTCAGACGGGCACCCCGGAGCTGCGCCTGGAGGCGGCGGGTGCGCAGGTCTTGGCTGGCCTGGTACCCGAAGCAGGCGGAGGAGTGGCCGAGGCGGAGGAGATGTCGCTGGCCGAGGTGATCCAGTCCGTTAACCACGAGTACGGGACCGGGCTCTCCACTACCGACCAGATCCTTCTTGGCCAGCTTGTGGTTGCCGTCAGCGAGGACCCCGAACTTCGGGCCATCGCCCTGCACCAGGACCAGGACGTCTTCGGTGGGGAACTGGAAAAGGACCTCGACCGGATCGTCATCGACCAGGCGGCGTCCAACGACGCCCTGATGGTCCGCTACTTCGACGACACCAACGTCAACCGCCTGTTCAAGCAGGTCGCGACCCAGCAGGCGTACCAGCTCATTCGGCGCCCGGTCCGACGCGAGGCCGAGCGCCGGGCCACTGAACAGCGGGCCGCCGAGCTCAAGTCCACCGGAAATCGTCGGGCGGAGCCGCCGACCGCATAGCCTGTGCTCTGCAGTAAGTCAGGTAAGAGGCCGGGCGGGGTGGTCACGCCCCGCCCACGCAGAAGGGGACCTCGCATGGTGCAGGGCGGCACGCCGAGCTTCGACGCCGGCGTACCGGCCCGCGTGATCGCGGGCCGGTACAAGCTGCACACGCCCATCGGCGCGGGCGGCATGGGCGAGGTCTGGCAGGCATACGACGAACGCCTGGACCGCCGGGTCGCGGTGAAGATGATGCTCGCCGAGAGCCCGGTTCCGCCCGGGTTCCACGGCGCAGCGTTCGAGGAGACCCTGCAGACCCGCCGCGCCCGATTCCTGCGCGAGGTCCAGATCACCGCCGGCATCGAACACCTGGGTGTGCCGGCTGTCTACGACACCGGAACCGACGAGGCCAGCGGACGGCTGTTCGTCGTCATGCAGCTCCTGCAGGGACGCGAACTACAGACGTTCATCGACGAGACCGACTACGAAAGCGAGACGGTCCCCGTCTCCTGGGCCGCGGCCGTCGGCGCCCAGATCGCTTCCGTCCTTGACACCGTGCACCATCGCGACGTCGTTCACCGCGACATCAAACCGTCCAACCTGATGCTCACCCCCGGAGGCGTAGTCAAAGTCCTCGACTTCGGCGTCGCCGCCCTGCGCGGAGTCGGCACCCTGCCCCGGCTCACCCAGGTCGGCATGACCGTAGGCACCCCGCCCTACATGTCGCCAGAGCAGAGCCTCGCCAACGCAGTCGGCCCTGCCGCCGACGTCTACGCTCTCGCCTGCGTGCTCCACGAACTCCTCACCGGAAAGCCGCCGTTCACCCCCGACGACAGCCGCTCCCACATGTGGCACCACGTCCACACCCCGCCCCCGCCCATCCGCTCCCTGCGCCCGGACGTGCCAGTCGACATCGAGAAGCTCCTGCTGGCGATGCTCACCAAGGAATCCGAGCAGCGCATGGACGCGATGGAGGTCTACGACGCCCTCCTGTCCTTCGTACACGACTCCGCCGGCACCCCCGCCACCGACGAGGGCATCCTCGACCCCCGTCTGCCGTTCCTGCGACCTTTCGGGGGCCGGGCGCACAGCCCTAGTGTCGCCGCCTCGTACGCACCCACTGTCGTAGTTCCCTCGCCGCTCGCGCCCCCACCCGCAGCCGCACCTCAGAGGCCGGAGACAGGCCCTGCTGCACTGACCGAGCAGGAGGCGGACGCGATCTCCGACCGGGCAGCGGGGCTGGCTCAGGAGGGCCAGTTCACCCAGGCGGCCGACGCATTGGCCGAGGCAATCGCAAGAGCCGCTGACCCGGAGCTCAGGGAAGGTATGCAGTTCAGCCTCGCGCAGGTGAAGTTCCTGGCTGGAAGCCACCGCGAGGCCCTCGCGCTCTTCGAGCCGCTCGCTCACCACTACACCGACCGCTACGGCGACCAGGACGAGCAAGCCCAGCTGTGCTGGTACTACGCCGGGCAGTGCAGGATGGAACTCGGCGAAGCCACCGCCGCGATCCGAGCTTTCGACCGCGTGAGCGAGATCATGCCTGAAGAGGGCGATGAGCACGCCGTCAACCGGCACCTCGATGCTCTTGCACGGCTGATGAGTCTGTATGCCGCGACGGAAAGCCTCCCCAAGGCACTGGACGTCGGAGAGCGGCTCCGGTCGGAAACCTCTCACCTACGGGGAAGCGACTGGCCTGGACTGGTGCAGATCGACGCCTATCTCCGCCGCCTTCGCCAGGACCTGGGCTGATCGGCCGTGACGGCTCCGGGTCTGCCGGCGCTGACCGCACCTTGAGACTCGCCTCGATGGCACTACCTCGCGGACAGGTATGGAAGGCTGTACCCATTCCCGGGACCTCAATCAATCACGCTTCGGGAGATACGCGACACCGAGGAGACGGCCATGGACCAGTCCGCCCGCGAGGAGCAGCTGCGCGCGGAGGCTGAACAGCATGGGGTCTCCCCAGCCGCGATCCAGCACGCGGTGGAGGTAATCGCAGCTGTCCAGCAGCGCGACAGGGACGACTAGCGCGCCAATTTCGGCGGCGAACTCACCCTGGACCAGTGGTTTGAAGGGTACGGAACGCACGGCTTCAACCAGCTGCTCACGTACGCGGCAAACAAGTCTGGTCTAGGCGACGATGGACCCGAGATGCTGCGCCGTGTGCTGACTGCCGCTGCGCTCGCGGAGCAGGGCGCCCCGAAGACGGACCACTAGGTGTTGGTGTGGCGCCATTCGGCCAGCAGGGCCTGGGTCGCGTCGCCGTAGGCGCGGGCGCGCTCCCAGACCTTGTGCCGGTCCGTGTGAAGCCGACGGGTCTCTTCCTCTTTGCCGGGGCGGATGCGGACGCCGGCCGGTGCTCGGCGGCCGTCGGGTCCGACCGGCCTCGTGATTTCGTACAGGGCCGACGAGCCCCGGACATCCTTGGCCCGGCCGCTCGCACTCAACTGTTCCGCCCCGGCAGTGACGGCAGCGACGGCCGGATGATCGAGCGGCATCCCCAGCGCCAACTCCGGACCGGCCTCGGGGATGCTCCGCCATACGGCGCCGGAACGCCGGATTGCCTCTACCCACCAGGACGGGCCCGCTGGACCGACGAGCCACGGTCGAGGAAGTCGAGCCGGCGGACGCCCTCCCGACGCAGCCCGGTGAACAAGGCGGGTGGAGGCTCGGAGGTAGGCCATGTCGCAGGCCTGGCTGCGGGCCTGAAGCGCCGAATACGCGGCGAGATAGCCGCTGTGGTCCTCTGGATTGGCCCCGATGGAGGCGAGCATCTCGCGTGCCGCCGTGGCCCGGCCATGTGCCGCGGTCGAGAGCTGCCCCAGCTTCTGCAGCTGGCCCAGCGACCGTTCCCACTGCTCCTCAAGGGTCTGCATCAGAATGTCCTTCTCGACGGCAGGGCCGTTCGACGTTGATTGGCCCAAGGCAGACGGGAAGGTTGCCGCGAAGGCTGGAATCTTCCGTCACTGCATGTCAACCTACAACACTTGCGGGAAGAGCGGATCGGCTCTGTACGCATTCACTGAGACCGGTTCGGTTACGCATCCCGCTGTCCCAATTCTGTTCACCCTGGGTGCAGCATCTGCCGTCTTTGGGAATTGCGCCAGAGTAATTGTCAAGACTTGTGGATTAGCTCGGCAATCACGGCCCTTCTCCCCAGGACGCCTCCGCCTTGCCCCATACCGTGGGAGCGGAAGAGCTGAGATCAGGCTCGTTGATCGCGCGTTGCTCGTCATGCCAGACGGCAGCAAGGAGTGCATCGAAGGGGAACTCGATTTTCGTGCCGTCTTCGAACGAGATCATCACGTGCGTGTCTGGTCCGGCCCGGTGATTGTCCAGCCACTGTACGTGCGCCACGACAGGCGACAACGTGCCGCCAGGGCCAACAAGACGGTAGCCCTCGTCCACCTCCTGCGACCGTACTGGCAACAACGCGGGCTGACGCTTCGCCGCCCGCTCATCCCGGTAGTACCTTGCCATTCCACCAACTTACCTGCCCGCGTAATGGTCGCTGTCTCGCTTCCGCTCTGCGTGCGCGCGGCTGCGAAAGCCTTCTCCGGGACACGTACCGGCGTGACCGAGCCGTTCTGGTCTACATGGCATCGCACCCGGGTGTCACGCCGCTCCGCTCCGCTCAGGTGCAGGGCGTCACGGTTCGGTGCGCAACTCGGGACGTCGCCCGCCTAACCCAGGACGAACCGCTGGTTCTCGTGGCCGTAGACGCAGACCCAGCCTGCTGCACATACAGAGTTCGCTGGTGGCAGACCGGCAGCCCGGTCAGATGAGTGGAGATCACGCGGTAACCCATGTCAACGTAATGGTCTGACGGAAAGCCGCAGGTCAGAGGTTGCAAATCTCGACTGTTCAACGGGGAGCTTCATGCCGCCACACAGGATCAAGGTCACCGGACTGCATGGGGACGGAACGGTATGCCCGCCGGCTCACGAGCACACGCGGGGAGGGTCCCCGCTGACCTCGGGGTGCACTGGCCGATCGCGGTACCTGGCTGCGTGCGCATGCGGAGAGTGGAGCGGAGGGTCGTCCACGAAGTCGTACGCGGCGGAGATGGGGAAGAGGCACCGCAGCGCGCAGGCCTGACCTGTAGTTCGCGGCGGGAGCGCGGGCAGGGGGAGGCCGGTGGGCACACCCGGTCAATCGGTGACTGAGGGCATCTACCACTCGATCCGTGAATTCGTAAATCCCAGATTTTCCGGATCATTGGATCTGTTCGCAGCGGCTGTACTTGGCGGTGGAGCCATGCGGATGCATGAACCCGACTGGTTGCCCACGGCTGCTGTTGGATCCATGCGTCATGTTCGACGTGGCGAGGCTTGTCTCCCATCGCTCGATGGCGGTTCGGCGAGTTGCATGGCCCCTTTGGGTGCAGCATATCTCCGGCAGTCGGATGAATGGTGGTGGATATTGCGGCTGCCCGGAATATTGGAGATGGATGTGCCGGGAGGAAGTAATCGACTCCTCACGCCTGCAGAGGTTGCCGGATGGCTAAAAGTGAGCGAGGTAACAGTCAAGAACAAATATCGAACCTGGGGAATTAAAGCGCAAAAGGTCGGGCGCCTGCTCCGGTTTCGAGAGCGCGATATCGTGGCTTATCTTGATTCGCGGTATGGCTAAATGACTGTCTGAATCACAGGTGAATGGGGGGTAAGGTTTTGGCGACGGTGTTCCAAAAATGCAAGGTGGATGGGAAGGATCGCAATTTCCCGTGCGAAAAGGTGCGGTGTGGGCATTCCTGGACCGTTCGATACCGGGAGCCGGGAGGTCGAACGGGGCGGCAGCGGGAGAAAACCCTTCCTTCTAAGCGGGAGGCGGCAGATTATGGTGTGAAGGTCGAGAATGACAAGCGTGAACATGCCTATCTGGATCCCGATGCCGGGAAGATTCTCGTCAGTGTGTATGCGGTCGATTGGTTGGCGCGCCGAGCAATTAAAGATACCACCAAGCAGAATTATGCCCGATTCTTCAGACTCCACCTGATTCCTCACCTTGGCTCGAAGTCGTTGATTAGCGTCACGGCCCGCGATGTTGAAATTATGTGTACTGCCATGGTTGAGCGGGGTCTCTCGCGTAGAACTGTCTATCATTCGATGATGGTTCCGCTGCGGTCGCTATTCAACTCCGCAGTTAACGAAAAGCGGATACCTGAATCGCCAGTGGCTCGTGCCGCGCTACCGAGGGTTAAGACCAAGCGGGTTGACGAGAAATCTCTTCCGGATGGCAAGGCGGTCATGTCCGTTGCGGGGGAGATCCGCCCAGACTGGGCAATCTCCATCTGGCTGATGGCGGGTTGCGGTCTGCGAATCGGTGAAGTCTTGGCCCTGCGGCATGCGGATTTCGAGGGTGGGACAGTTAGGCTCCGTCGTCAGTTCGTGAGACTTAAGCGGGCCGGTGTATACGTAGCCGAGCTGTCGCCGCTGAAGGCTCGTGAAGAGGGCGAGTGGCGCGACGTGCCTGTTCCTCCCTCTGTCTTGGACGCTGTAAGGCGGCATGTAGACAAGCACGGCCTCGGTCGCGACGGCTATCTCATGCACACCCATCAGGGTGGCGAGGTGCTGGATTCGAACTACCGGATCGACTTCCGGAATGCGGTCAAGAAGGCTGGTTTCGGCGATGAATCCTGGACGGCCCACACACTGCGGCATTTCTTTGCCAGCAGCGCCATCGCCGGCGGCGTGTCGCTGCTGGAGGTTTCCCGATGGTTGGGACACGCCACGATCCAGATCACCGCTGACATCTATGGTCACCTGACCCCGGACGCCGGTGGCAGACTGAGGTCTGTGATGGATCAGGTGCTGACTGGCGTTAGCGTGGTTGGTGCTGACCACGGCGCCCGTGCTGGTTCCGTGCTGGTTTCGGAGGCGGAGGAACGGTAAACGTGCAGGTCGGAGCGATATCTTGAGGATTCTGCACACCTCGGACTGGCACCTCGGCCGGGCCTTCCACCGGGTGAACCTGCTCGGAGCCCAGGCCGCCTTCGTCGACCACCTCGTCGAGACCGTCCGCGAGCGCGAGGTCGACGCCGTCCTCGTCGCCGGTGACGTCTACGACCGGGCCGTGCCCCCGCTGCCCGCCGTCGAGCTGTACGACCGGGCCCTGCACCGGCTCGCCGACCTCGGCGTGCCCACGGTCATGATCTCCGGCAACCACGACTCGGCACGCCGGCTCGGCGTCGGCGCCGGACTGATCGGCCGGGCCGGGATCCACCTGCGCACCGACCCGGCCGGCTGCGCCGACCCCGTCCTCCTGGCCGACGTACACGGCGAGGTGGCGCTGTACGGGCTGCCCTACCTGGAGCCGGCCCTGGTCAAGGACGAGTTCCGCGCGGAGAAGGTGAGCCACGAGGCGGTACTGGGCGCGGCCATGGACCGGATCCGGGCCGACCTGGCCACCCGCTCGGCCGGCACCCGCTCCGTCGTCCTGGCACACGCCTTCGTCACCGGCGGGCAGGCCAGCGACAGCGAGCGCGACATCACCGTCGGCGGGGTCGAGGCCGTGCCCGCCTCCGTCTTCGACGGGGTGGACTACGCCGCCCTCGGCCACCTCCACGGCTGCCAGACCATCAACGAACGGGTCCGCTATTCCGGTTCCCCGCTCGCCTACTCCTTCTCGGAAGTCCACCACCGCAAGACCATGTGGCTGATCGAACTGGGCGCGGAAGGGGAGATCGGCAACGCCGAACGGATCGACACCCCCGTACCGCGTGCCCTCGCCCGGCTGCGCGGACGCCTCGACGACCTGCTGTCGGAGCCGGCGTATGCGGTGCACGAGGACGCCTGGGTCGAGGCCACCCTCACCGACCCGGTGCGCCCCGACGACCCCATGGCCCGGCTCGCCGACCGCTTCCCGCACACCCTCAGCCTCGCCTTCGACCCCGAGGGCCGCGAGGAGGAGGCCGGCTCCTCCTACGCCCAGCGGCTGCGGGGACGCAGCGACCAGGAGATCGCCGAGGACTTCGTCGCCCACGTGCGCGGCGGCGGCCGGGCGGACGAGGCCGAACGGGCCGTCCTCCAGGGCGCCTTCGACGACGTACGGGCCGACGACAGCCGGCAGGAGACCCACCGATGAGGCTGCACCGGCTCGCCGTCACCGCCTTCGGGCCCTTCGCCGAGCCCCAGGAGATCGACTTCGACGCCCTGTCCGGCGCCGGGATCTTCCTGCTGCACGGACCCACCGGGGCGGGGAAGACCTCCGTGCTCGACGCAGTCTGCTACGCCCTCTACGGCTCCGTGCCCGGCCCCCGCCAGGCCCCCGGCACCAGCCTGCGCAGCGACCACGCGTCCGCCGGGACCCCGACCGAGGTCACCCTCGAACTCACCGCCGGCGGCCGCCGACTGGAGATCACCCGGCGCCCAGAACAGGAGCGACCCAAGAAGCGCGGCGCCGGCACCACCAAGGACAAGGCCCAGAGCCGGCTCCGCGAGCACACAGGTGAGGGCTGGCAGCCGCTCAGCCGCTCCCACCAGGAGATCGGCGAGGAGATCGAGCAGCTCCTCGGCATGAGCCGCGAGCAGTTCTGCCAGGTCGTGCTCCTGCCGCAGGGGGAGTTCGCGAAGTTCCTGCGGGCCGACGAAGCGGCCCGCGGCCGGCTCCTCGGCAGGCTCTTCGACACCCGCCGCTTCGCCGCGGTCGAGGCCCTGCTCGGCGAGCGCCGCCGGGCCGCCGAGGCCAAGGTCCGGGCCGGCGACGAGAAGGTGCTGCACACCGCGCAGCGGCTCGCCCAGGCCGCCGGGGACAGCGCCGACCTGCGGGCCTGGCCGCTGCCCGGACACCAGCCGGGGGACCCCGGGCTCGCCGCGGCGGTCCGTGCCTGGGCGGCCGTCGCCCGGTGCTCGGCCCGGGAGCGGCAGGACGTCGCCGAGTACGCACTCGCCGCGGTCGAGAGCCGGCACCACGCCGCCCGGCGGGCCGCCGAGGACGCGCGCGAGCTCGACCGGTTGCAGCGCCGGCACGCGGAGACCGCCCGCCGGGCCGCCCTGCTCGCCGAGGCGGAGCCCGAGCGGGAGCGCGTGCGCGGCCTGCTGGACCGGGCCCGGCGCGGCGCGCTGGTGGCCCCCGCCCTGGAACTGCGCGGCGCCGCCTCCGCCGCGCACCTCGCCGCCGCGCACGCGGAAGCCGCCGCCCGCGCGGAGCTCCCGCCGCAGCTGAAGGAGGCGGGCACCGAGCAACTGGCCGCCGTGGAACGGCGGCTGCGCGAGGACCTGGGCGCCCTCGGAGCCGCCCACCGGGCCGAGCAGCGCAGCGCCGGGATCGGCCGCGAGCGGGCCGACCTGGAACGGGAGTCCCGGGCCGCCGAGGAGCAGCACCAGGAGTCCGCCGAGTGGCTGGAGCGCTGGGAGGCGACCCGGACCGCCCTGCAGGAGCGCGTGGACGCCGCCCAGCAGGCCGCGACGCTGGCCGAGCAGCTCGCGGGCCGGCTGGAACCCGCCCGGATACGCCTGAACGCCGCCCGCCGCAGGGACGAGTTCGCCGCGGAGGCGGACCGCGCCGAGGGCGAACTGCTCACCCTGCGCGAGGAGTCGGCCGCCGCCCGGGAGCGCTGGCTGGAGCTCAAGGAGGCCCGGCTGCGCGGGATCGCCGCCGAACTCGCCGAGGCCCTGGTGGCGGGGGAGGCCTGCACCGTGTGCGGGTCCGCGGAGCACCCGGCTCCGGCCCGGCCGGCCCCCGGCCACGTGGACCGCGCCGCCGAGGACGCCGCCCACGGCCTCTTCGAACGGGCCGAGCAGGCCCGGACCGCCGTCGACCGCCGGCTCGCCGCCGCCGGGGAGGCCCGCGCCGAGGCCGCGGCCGCCGCCGGGGACGCCACCGCCGACGAACTCCTCGCCCTGACCTCTGACCTGAGTGCCCGGCACGCCGCCGCCCACTCCGCCGCCGCCGGACTGCACGCCGCCCGGGAACGGCTCGCCCGCGCCGAACGGGAGCACGCCGCGCGCAGCGCCGAGCGCCAGGGCGCCGAGACCCGGGCCGCGGCCAGGGCCTCGCGGCGCGAGGCCCTGGACCGGGAACAGGCCTCGCTGGAGGCCGAGCTGACCCTCGTCCGGGACGGCGCGCCCACCGTCGCGGCCCGCGCCCGGACCCTGGAGGACCGGGTCCGGATGGTCTCGGGCGCCGCCGGAGCGCTGCGCCGCGCCGAGGGAACCGCCGCCCGGCTGAAGGAGGCCGACGACCAGCTCGCCGACGCCGCCTTCAAGGCCGGCTTCGACACCGTCGAGGCCGCCGCCGACGCGGTGCTCCCCGAGTACGAGCGCACCGCGCTCCAGCACCGGCTGGACGCCTGGCAGACGGAGGAGGCCCTCCTCGCGGACCGCCGCGGCGAAACCGGCGCCGCCGAAGCGGCAGCACTGCCCCCGGCCGAACCGGAGCGGGCCGAGGCGTACGCGGCCGGGGCCGCGGCGAAGCTTCGTACGGCGGGGTCGGCCGCCGACGCGGCCCGGGTGCGCTGCGCGGAGCTGGACCGGCTCTCCCGGCAGGCCGAGCAGGAACTGCGCGCGCTCGGCCCGCTGCGGGAGGTCTACGACCGGGTCGCCCGGCTGGCCGGACTCACCGCCGGCACCTCCGCCGACAACGAGCGCAAGATGCGCCTGGAGGCCTACGTACTGGCCGCCCGGCTGGAGCAGGTGGCCGCCGCCGCGACGGTACGGCTGCTGCGCATGTCCGGTGGCCGCTACACCCTGGTCCACTCCGACGCGCGGGCGAGCGGACGGGGCCGCTCCGGCCTCGGGCTGCACGTGGTCGACGCGTGGACCGGCAGCGAGCGGGACACCGCAACCCTGTCGGGCGGCGAGACCTTCTTCGCCTCGCTCGCCCTGGCGCTCGGCCTCGCGGACGTGGTCACCGACGAGGCGGGCGGGATGCGCCTCGACACCCTCTTCATCGACGAGGGCTTCGGCAGCCTCGACGACCAGGCGCTGGACGAGGTGCTCGACGTCCTGGACTCGCTGCGCGAGCGGGACCGCAGCGTCGGCATCGTCAGCCACGTCGCCGACCTGCGGACCCGGGTCCAGGCCCAGCTGGAGATCGTCAAGCAGCGCGGCGGTTCCGTGGTGCGCCACCGGACGGCGGCGCTCACGGACTGAGCGGCCTGCGGGGCAGCGGCGAGGAGTAGACGATGCTCGTCGTCACCGAACCGAGCCCCGCGATCCGGCCCGTGACCTCCTCCAGGTGCGACATCGAGCGGGTCGCGACCTTCAGGACGAAGCAGTCGTCGCCCGTGACGTGGTGGGCCTCCAGGATCTCGGGGGTGGCCTCCAGGAAGTCGTGGAACGGCTTGTAGTTGCCGTGCGGATAGCGGAGCCGCACCAGGGCGAGGATCGACTTGCCGAGCCTTTCCGGGTCCACCACCGCCGTGTAGCCGGTGATGATGCCGGTCTCCTCCAGCCGGCGGACCCGCTCGGTGACGGCGCTCGCGGACATGGACACGGAGCGGGCGAGCTCGGTGAAACTGGCGCGGCCGTCCCGCTGGAGTGCTTCGAGGATGCGCCAGTCGGTGGCGTCAGGGGAATAGTCGGTCATGGTGCAGGTCTAGCAGGGGAATCCCCGGTCGGACAATGAAAAGGCCGGGGATAACCACTTCCGAGGGTGATCAACAAATCGTAGATTTCTTGCCATGACGACGACGCAGAAGCCCTCCTCCGCCCCTGCCGCCACCACCAATCCCGTGCTCCGGGTGCCCCCGGCCTCCCCGGCCGCCGCCGCCGCGTACTTCGCCGCGAGCCTGGCCTTCCACGCGGACGTCTCGGACGTCGCGAGCGCCTTCAAGGCCCACCGCGAGACGGGCGCCGAGCTGGGCTTCCAGCTCGTCGACTCCCGCTCCACGCCCTCCTGGGACCAGGCGCACGTGCCCGGAGCCGTCCACCTGCCCACGGCCCTCATCCCGGAGCAGGCCGAGCGGCTCCTGGACAAGAACGTCCCCGTGGTGACGTACTGCTGGGGCCCCGGATGCAACGGCGGCACCCGCTCCGCCCTCGCCCTCGCCGAACTCGGCTTCCAGGTCAAGGAGATGCTCGGCGGCATCGAGTACTGGATCCGCGAGGGCTTCGAGGTCGAGACCTGGCAGGGCAACCAGCAGCGTGCCGAGGCCGACCCGCTGACTGCTCCGACCGACTCGGACGACTGCGGCTGCTGAGGTGCCCGTCCACGCGGACGGGCCGCTCATCCCCCGGGGGGAAGGAGCGGCCCGTCGGTCGTTCACCGGCAGCGGCAGACGCTCCGTCAGAGCTTCGACAGCTCGTCCACCAGATCGTCCAGCCCCAGCGAGCCCTGCGACAGCGCCGCCATGTGCCAGGCCTTCAGGTCGAAGGACTCGCCGCGCGCGGCGCGCGCGTTCTCCCGGCCCAGCAGCCAGGCGCGCTCGCCGAGCTTGTAGCCGATCGCCTGCCCCGGCATGGACAGGTAGCGGGTCAGCTCGCTCTCGATGAAGTCCGCCGGCCGGCCGCTGTGCAGGCCGAAGAACTCCTGCGCCAGGTCGACCGCCCACTCCTCGCCCGGGTGGAACGGCGAGTCGTCCGGGATCCGCAGCCCGAGGTGCATGCCGATGTCCACGATGACCCGCGCCGCGCGCATCATCTGGCAGTCCAGGTAGCCCAGGCGCTGCTCGGCGTCCTTGAGGTAGCCCAGCTCGTCCATCAGCCGCTCCGCGTACAGGGCCCAGCCCTCGCAGTTCGCGCTGACCCAGCCGACGGTGGCCTGGTAGCGGGAGAGCTGGTCCGCCACGTGCGTCCACTGCGCGAGCTGCAGGTGGTGGCCCGGCACGCCCTCGTGGTACCAGGTGGAGACCAGGTCGTAGACGGGGAAGCGGGTCTGGCCCATGGTGGGCAGCCAGGTGCGGCCCGGGCGGGAGAAGTCCTCCGAGGGGGAGGAGTAGTACGGGGCCGCGGGCCCGCCGGGCGGGGCGATCCGGGACTCCACCTTGCGGACGCGCTCGGCGAGTTCGAAGTGGGTGCCGTCGAGGTTCTCGATGGCCTCGTCCATCAGGCCCTGCAGCCAGGCCTGGACCTCGTCCACCCCCTCGATGTGGGTGCCGTGCTCGTCCAGGTGCTTCAGCGCCTCCCAGGGGCCGGCGCCCGGGAGGATCTTGGCCGCCTCGGTCTTCATCTCGGCGAGCAGCCGGTGGTACTCCGCCCAGCCGTAGGCGTACGCCTCGTCCAGGTCCAGGTCCGTGCCGTTGAAGTAGCGGGACCAGCGGGCGTAGCGCTCGCGGCCCACGGTGTCCGGCTTGCCCTCGACCGCCGGGGCGTACACCGTGATCATCCAGTCGCGCAGTTCGACGACGGCGGCGGTGGCGCCGGCGGCCGCCGCGTCCAGCTCCGGGCGCAGGGCGTCCGGGCCGGCGCAGACGAACTCCTCGAAGAAGGCGGCTCCGGCGCCGTCCTGGCCGGCCCAGGTGCCGAGCTGGCCGATCATGGTCGTGGTGGCGCGCGGGCCGCCGTACAGGCCGCGCTCCAGGCCGAGCCCGAGGCTCTCGCGGTAGCCGGCGAAGGCGGCCGGGACGGCGCGCAGCCGCTCGGCGATCGCCGCCCAGTCCTCCTCGGTGTCGGAAGGGGTCAGGGAGAAGACCTCGCGGACTTCGTGCGGGGGGCCGTGGATGTTGCTGACGGCGCACAGGTGCTCGTCGGCCTCGTGGACCGCGAGCTCGGCGGTGAGGCGCTCGCGCAGCAGACGGGCGCAGCGGCGCTCGGCGTCGCTGTCGGCGCCCTGCAGCGCCTCGGCGGCGTCGAGGCGGGCGAGCGTGTCGCGGGCCAGCTCGGCGACGGCCGCGCGACCCGCCGGCGAGAAATCCGGAAGCTTGCCGGAGCTCGCGGCGACACCGAGGTAGGTGCCCGTGACCGGGTCGAGGGCGATGAGGGCGTCGACGTACGCGTCGGCCACCTGGCGGGGCAGTCGGGGGGCGCTGCCGTTCTGGAGGATCTCTGACATGCGGCCATCTTCGTATGTGAGACGGGCTCCCGTCATCACAGATTGCCGTCAGCATGCCCACGTGGGCGGGGGCCGGTCCCACCGTGTGCGCCGGAGGAGATCAACCGGCAGTCCGAGCAGGCGAGTTCACGCCCCGGGGGGTGGGGCGGCCGAGGGCCCGGGCACTCTCCGTCCGGTTGCCGGACGTCCGGTTGCGGGCGGTTCGCGCGGGCTTCCGACGATCCGGCCCGGCGGCCCGCGGCGGGTCCGCGGGCCGGTCCGGAGCGGGCGGCTCAGCGCAGGCGGCGCGGCGCGGCCTGCTGTTCGTGCGGCAGCTCGCGGGGGAGCTCGTAGGCGAGGTCGCGGGGGAGCTCGTAGGGCAGGCGCGAGCCGACCGGGGTGGCGTCGAGCCGGGCGGTGATCACCAGGGTGCCCTCCTCGATCTGGTAGTCGAGGGGGAGACCGAGACCGCGCATGGCGGCGACCATGCCGGTGTTGGCGGCCTGGGTGACGGCGTACACGCTGTCGCAGCCGGCCTCGACGGCCATCGAGATGAGCCGGCGCAGCAGTTCGGAGCCGATGCCGCGGCGCTGCCAGTCGTCCTCGATGAGCAGGGCGACCTCGGTCTCGTCGCCGTCCCACAGCAGGTGGCCGAGGGCGACGAGCTTCCCGGAGGCGGTGGTGGCGGCGAGGGTGCGGCCGAAGCGGGGGCTCAGCAGGTGGCCGAGGTAGCGGTCGGCGTCGGCGACGGGCCCGTGGTAGCGCAGCCCGAGGGTGCGCTCGGAGCAGCGGTCGTGCATGGCGCGGGCCGCCGCCTGGTCGGAGCCGTCGGCGCGGCGCACCGTGATCTCGTTGCCCTCGGGGAGGGTCAGCACGTCCTGGCTGCGCGGGACGCGCGGGCCGAGCCGGGCGTCGAGCTCGACGAGGGCGCGGGCCCGGGCGAACTCGGTCGGAGTGAAGGGCAGGTAGGGCCGCTCCACGGTGATCGCGCCGCCCGAGGGGTCGCGCAGCCGCATGAGGGTGGCCTCCAGGACCCCTTCGACGGGTGCGTCCCCGCCGAAGTTGGGCCGGCCGGAAAGGGTGGTCGCCGGGATCGAGTGGATGGTGCAGCGGCCGAGCAGCTGGCGCAGGGCGAGGGGGAGCTCGGCGGCGTCGAGGGCGGTGCGGGTGGCCAGGCCCAGGACCCGGGTCGGGGTGTCGACGAGGTCGTGGGCGTCGGCGCGCTCGATCCAGGTGCTGTGGCCGCCGGCCCGGGAGATGGCGCGGGAGAGGCCGGCGGAGGGCAGCTGCTGCGGGGCGCGCAGCAGGAACTCGTCGACCGTGCCGCCCTCGGGGAGCGGATGCGTCTGCAGGGTCAGGATGTCGACGCCGCTGCGGGCGAGCGCGGTGCAGACGGCCGCCAGGGAACCGGGCTCGTCCCGCACGGTCGTGCGCATCCGCCACAGGCTGGTGGTGGCGGTCGCCGTGGCGGTCGGGCCGGACGCCTCGGCCGGGGGCGGCGTCGGATCACCGGGCGCTGTGCTCCCCGGCGGCGGAGCATGGCTGTGGCGCCGCGCCCACCAGGTGTGGAACGCCGCGGTCACCAGGAGTGCGACGGCCGAGGCGACCAGCAGGATCGGGCCCCTCGGGCCGTGCACGACGAGATTGGCGATGGCGTCGGCGACCGCTACGGCGCAGAACAGTGCGGCGAGTTCGACGAGGTCGCGGCGCCAGTGGTGGCGGTGGGGACGCTGGGCGGAGGTGGGGCTACGGTCAGTCATGCACACCACTGTGGCCCAGGGGTGTTGCGTGATCACGAACGATCTGTGACCGACTGGTTAAGTGTCCATCTGGCCGATTTCATCCAGTTTTCGGGGCCATTTCCGGAATGCGGGCGTGAGCGCCGGGCCCCGCCCTACCGGCGTGAGCCCCCGGGTCCGGCCCTACCGGCGGGACGTCCCCACTGGCGCGACGTCCCGGCAGGCGTGACCGCCCTACTGGCCGACGCGGCCGGGCTGGAGCGTCCTGGTGAACAGTACGCCGCCGCCCTGGCGGCGCAGCCGGACCGTGAGTTCTCCGCTGCCGCCGTCGATGTCGACCTCGCCGTAGTACGGAGGGTTCTCGGACGGCGACATGTTGGCGAAGGGGGCCGACTGTACGTACGCCGTCTCCGGGCCGAAGGTGGCGTCGAGCCGGCCGGCCGGGAAGCCGCCGGCGCCGATCGGGCCGGACACGAACTCCCAGAACGGCGCGAAGTCGGTGAAGGCCGCCCGCTCGGGCGCGTAGTGGTTCGCGGCGGTGTAGTGCACGTCAGCGGTGAGCCAGAGGGTGCCGGTGATGCGCTGGCGCTTGATGTGGCGCAGGAGTTCGGCGATCTGGAGCTCGCGGCCCAGCGGAGCGCCAGGGTCGCCCTGGGCGACGGCCTCGAAGTTCGCGGTCCCGTCGGGGACGACGATGCCGAGCGGCATGTCGGCGGCGATGACCTTCCAGGTGGCCCGTGAGCGGGAGAGCTCGCGCTTGACCCAGGCCAGCTGCTCGGGGCCGAGGATGCCGATGGGGTCCTCGGTCTGGGGGCCGGGGGAGTTGGCGCCACGGTACGTGCGCATGTCGAGGACGAAGACGTCGAGCAGCGGGCCGTACCGCATCACCCGGTACATCCGGCCCTCGGCGCGGCCTCCGCGCAGGTCGGTGACGGGGAAGTACTCGCCGAAGGCCTGGCGGGCGCGGGCGGCGAGGGTGTCGGCCTCCCTGACGGTGTAGCGGGGGTCGTCGATCAGCTGGCCCGGGTACCAGTTGTTGCGCACCTCGTGGTCGTCCCACTGGGCCAGGACCGGGACCTGGGCGTTGAAGGCGGTCAGGTTGCGGTCGAGCAGATTGTAGCGGAAGTTCCCGCGGAACTCGGCGAGCGTCTCGGCGACCTTCGCCTTCTCCTCGGTGGTCACGTTGCGCCAGAGGCTGCCGTCGCGCAGGGGCACGGACTCCTTGATCGGCCCGTCGGCGTAGATCGTGTCCCCGCTGAAGAGGAAGAAGTCGGGGTTGCGCAGCCGCATCTCCTCGAAGACGCGGTAGCCGCCGAGGTCCGGGTTGATGCCCCAGCCCTGGCCCGCCAGGTCCCCGGACCAGAGGAAGCGCACGTCGTGGCGGCGGGAGACGGGGGTGGTGCGGAAGGTGCCGTGGACCGGATCGGCGGTGCGGCGGGGGTCGTCGGGGTCGGCCAGGACCACGCGGTAGTGGATCTGCTGCCCGGGCGGGAGGTCGCGCAGGACGGTGGTTCCGGTGAAGTCGCTCGACGGGCCGAGCAGCGGTCCGCGGTGGCGGCGTACTGCGTAGCGGAACGCCTCGCTCGGGGAGGTCTCGACGTACATCCGCGCGAGGCGGTCGGAACGGGTCCAGACGGTGGCCGAGTGGGCGGTGATCTCGCCGGACTGGACGCCCCAGAGCGCCTTCGGCCGGCCGGAGCGGGCGAAGGCGGGGGCGGCGAGTGCCGGAGCGGCGAACAGTGCGGAGGACAGGGCGAGGGAACCGCCGATGAGGGTCCGTCGGGTGTGCGGCATCGATGCCATCGGTGCGTCTCCAGGGGCCGGCGAGGACGGGTCGGACCAGCGTGCCGCCGCACCCCGGCCCGGCCGCGTCGCCCACGCGAACCTCGGATGAACAGCCGTCAGCCGCTCATCCGTTCAGGCGGCCACGGGGTTCGCACTGCGGGCCGTGTCCAGGATCACCCGGGAGACGAGCGCCGGATCGTCGTTCATCGGGACGTGGCCGCAGCCCGGGAGCCGGACCAGCCGGGCGCCGGGGAGGGTGTGCTTGGCGCGCACGCCCTGGCGCCGCAGCAGCAGCCGGTCGCGCGTCCCCCAGGCGATGGTGACCGGCAGGCCGGGCACGTCGTCGGTGAACCGTACGGAACCGCCCGCGGCCAGGGTCTCCTCGAAGCCGGTGGCATCGCGCAGGGCCAGGGTCTCGGCGACCACGGCCTCGGGCGAACGGCGGGCCGGGCGGGCGTAGATGGTGCCGGTGAGCGCGGCGCGGCCGACGGCGTTGCGCGAGAGCCGCCGCACCGCGGGAAGGGGCAGGGCCTTAGCGCCGGCGCGCATCGTGAGGAGGGTGGCGAAGGCGTAGCGGCGCTCGCCCTCCGTCCAGAACCCGGCGGGGGAGAGGGCGGTGACCGAGCGGACGAGCTTGCTCCGGCCCATCTCGAGGGCGAGCAGCCCGCCGAGGGAGTTGCCCGCGACGTGCGGGCGCTCGACACCGAGGGCCGTGCAGAGCGCTCCGAGCGCGGGGGCCACGGTCCCCAGGGTGTACGGAACCCCTTGCGGCAGCGGCTCCGAGGCGCCGAAGCCCGGCAGGTCGACGGCGATCACCTCGTGCTCGGCGGCCAGGATGTCGGTCACCGGCTGCCAGGCCTGGAGGTGATGGCCGATGCCGTGCAGCAGGAGAAGCGGTTCGCCCGAGCCCTTGCGCTCGTAGGCGACGGTGGTGGTGCGGGGGCCGAGCGGCGTATCGATCGTGAAGGAGACCGTGGCGGTCATGCTGCTCCTCGTCGGTTGGACGCGTGCGAGACAGGCTGTCAGTAACGCCTACCGCCATGATTACCGTCCGGTAGCCCTTGACTACAAGCCTTCGGGGCACACGAGAACATCCCGTGAACGGCTTGATACATATGCCCGATCTGCCCGGCAAAGGGATGAGCATTGGTCTTGACCAAGGGGGTGCACCGTCCTATCGTCGCAGGGATAGTGCAGGAACCTTTAATAAACAAAGGCGCGGAACTGCCGCTGGAACACACGGCTAGTGCAGCGACGGCAGGAGGAGTCAGGGTGGGGACCACGCAGCTCGAAACGGCGCCGGAGCCGAAGTACTGGCACCTCAAGACCGTCCTCAGCGAGGCGCTCGACCAGGACTTCGCCGTCGGTGAGGTCCTGCCCAACGAGCGTGATCTCGCCGCCCGTTTCGGCGTCGCCCGCGCGACCCTGCGCCAGGCGCTGGAGCAGCTGGAGCTCGAAGGCCGGCTGCAGCGCCGCCGCGGCGTCGGCACCACCGTCGCCCCGCCGCGCGTGGGAGTCGCCGTCGGCAGCGCGCAGCACAGCTGGCCCGGCGAGGGCGTCGACGGCTGGGAGCCGGTGGACGCGGCCGAGAGCCTGCCGCCGGCCGCGGTGCTGAAGCTCCTCGGCACCGGTGGGGATTTCGCCGCCGACCAGCCGGTGCACACGGTGCGCCGGACCCGGGTCACGCACGGCCAGGCCGTCGCCGCCGAGCTGCTCTACGTGCCGGTCGCCTCGGTGCCCGGACTTCCCGCGATCGAGGCCCCGTCCGGACCCGCCCGTGCCCGCGCCGTCCTGCGGGAGCTGCAGCGCCTCGCCCTCGAAGGCCAGGACCGCTCGGTGGAGCTCGGCTCCGCGCGTGCCGACGACGCCAAGGAGTTGGACCGCCTGCCCGGCGCCCCCGTCCTCCTGGTCACCACCCGCTACTTCACCGCCGCGGGCACGGCCGCCGTCTCGGTGGCCACCTACCGCGCAGACACCTGCCGCCTCACCTTCGGCGACTCGGGCAACGTCGAGATCACCCACGAACCCCGCGTCGCCTCCTGACACCGCGGGCCGGGCCGTCACGGCCCGGCCGGCCCCGGGGGCCCAGGGGTGCGGTCAGCGGCGGGCCGTGACCGTCTTCTCCACCGCGAAGAGTTCCTCCTCGACGTGGTCCAGCGCGAGCCGCAGGGCGCCGGTCGCCACGGCGGCCTCGCCGAGCAGGGACAGGGCGACCCGCGGCGGGCGCAGGCAGTAGCGTTCCAGCTCCTGGCGCAGGGGCTCCAGTACGCCGTCCAGCCCGGCCGCCCAGCCGCCGACGACCACCAGCTCCGGATCCATCGCCAGGACCAGCGCCGCCACGTCGTGGACCAGCCGCTGCAGGAATCGCTCCACGGCGGCCACCGCGCGCTCGTCGCCCCGCTTGGCCATCGCGAAGACCTCGGCTACGGCGGGTTCGTCCAGGGGGTGCAGCGGCTCACCGGTGGTCGAGAGCAGCCGCTCGGGCGTGACCTCGCGGCCCAGCAGGTGCAGGGCGCCGATCTCGCCGGCCGCGCCGCCGAAGCCCCGGTGGAGCCGCCCGCCGATCAGCGAGCCGGCGCCGGGACTGAGTCCGGCCATCACGAACACCATGTCGCCGGTGTCCCGCGCGGCGCCCTTCCAGTGCTCGGCGACCGCCGCCGCGTTGGCGTCGTTCTCCACCTGCACCGGGCAGCGGAACGAGCGGCGCAGCCGCTCCCCGAGCGGCAGCCCGGTCCAGCCGGGCAGCGCCGTGCCGAGGCGGACCGTGCCGTCCGCCTCCACGATCCCGGGGCTGCCGACCCCGACCGCCCGCAGGGAGTCCCGCGGCACTCCGGCGCGGCGCAGCAGATCGGCGACGGCCGCCCGTACCCGCTCCAGCCGTTCGTCCGCGGACGCGTCCTCGGCAACGTCCTTGGTGCCGGCGCCGATGACGCGGCCGTCCAGCCCGGACAGCAGCACTGCGATCCGGTGCGAGCCGATCTCGATGCCCAGCAGGTGCCCTGCCTCGGCCCGGAACCGGAACCGCCTCGCCGGTCGACCCTGGCGACGCGCGCCTTCCTCTGCTTCGGCCTCGACGACGAGCCCGGTCCCGATCAGCCCCTCCACGACACCCTCGACGGTCGGCCGGGAGAGTCCGGTCAGCCGCGTGAGGTCGGTGAGGGTCGGCGATCCGGCCGTGCGCAGCGCGCGCAGCACGACGGCGGAATTGATCCGCCGGAGCAGAGAGGGGTCCCCGCCGGTCAGCTGCCCCAACGTGTGTCCTCCCAGCTAGCGAGCTTGTCAGCCGGATCGTACTGCGCGCCCGGTGCTGCGGCGAGAAACGGCCCCCCATCGGCCGCAATCAGCCTTTCCTCAGGCCGGCGAGACGAACCCCGACTCGTACGCCGTGATCACCGCCTGGGTGCGGTCCCGCGCCCCCAGCTTCGCCAGGATCGCGCTGACGTGGGACTTGACCGTCTCCGTGCCGATGATCAGGTCGGCCGCGATCTCCACGTTGGTGAGCCCCCGGGCCATGAGCCGCAGCACCGCCTCCTCCCGCTCGGTCAGCGCGGCCCGCTCCAGCGCGGCCCGTGCCTGCCGGTTCCCGTACTCCGCGGCCAGGGACCGCACGGCGGCCGGGAAGAGCAGCGTCTCGCCCTCCGCCACCAGCCGTACCGCGTGCACGATCTCCGAAGGCCGGGCCCGTTTCAGCAGGAACCCGTCCGCTCCGGCCCGCAGCGCCTGGTAGACGTACTCGTCGTTCTCGAAGGTGGTGACCACGAGGATCTTCGGCGGGGAGTCCACCGAGCGCAGGACCGCACGGGTCGCCTCGATCCCGTCGAGCAGCGGCATCCGCACGTCCATCGCCACCACGTCCGGCCTCAGTTGGCGGACGAGCGGGACCACCGAGGCCCCGTCCGCGGCCTCACCCACCACCTCGATGTCGGGCTGGGAGTCCAGGACGGCGCGCAGACCCGCGCGCACGAGGGGTTCGTCATCGACGAGCAGTACGGTAACCGGCATCCGGTCAGCGTATTCGCTCCAGCGGAAGCCGGGCGCGCACCCTCCAACTGCCCTCGTGCGGACCGGTCTCGGCCTCCCCGCCGAGCAGTGCGGCCCGCTCCCGCATCCCGCGCAGCCCGCTCCCGCTGCGCTGCATCAGGGCCGGCCCGTCCGGCAGCGGGTTCGACACCTCCAGGTCCAGCCGGTCCCCGGCCATCTCGATCCGCACCCGTACGGGTACCGGACCGCAGTGCCGCAGCACGTTCGTGAGCGCCTCCTGGAGGATCCGGTACCCCTCCCGAGTGACCGGCCCCGGCAACTTGTCGAGTGGGCCGGTCAGTTGCGCGTCCACCGCGGCCCCGGAGGCCCGGGCCGACTCCAGCAGCCGGTCCGCCTCCACGAGGGTCGGCCGCTGCGACGGCGGCTGCCCGGACTCCCGCAGGACCCCCAGCACCCGTTCCAGATCCTCCAGTGCGGCCCGGCCCGTCTCCTCGATCGCGCACAGCGCCCGGTCAGTGAACTCCGGGTCGCCGGCGGCCCGGGCGGCCCCCGCCTGCACCACCGCCACCGTCAGCGCGTGCCCGATGGAGTCGTGCAGCTCGCGAGCGATCCGGTTGCGCTCCAAAAGCTGTTCGGTCCGGGCTTCCAGCGCGCTGAGCCGCTCGGCCGCCGAAGGCCCCAGCAACCGCTGGGCGATCGCGGTGATCAGCTCCCCGAGCACGACCACTATGGCGATGAGCAGGATCAGCGGCACCGGCACCAGCAGCGCGGCGGCCCACCGCGGGGGCTCGAGGGGAAGCATGAGGTCGCCTCCCAGCGGATGCCCGAGTGCGATCGAGACCAGTTCGACCGACATGGCGGGGAGCCACACGGTCGGGACCCAGGCGCCCCCCGCGAGGACGAGCCGCACCTCCAGCCACAGCAGGGTCCGCCACCGGTCGTTCCACCGCGCGGAGGGGACCGCACTGATGGTGCTCTCCGTGCGGCCCCAGTCGTGCGGGGTGAGCAGGAACCGCGCCTGCAGCCCCTCGACCAGCCGTACCCAGGGGACCAGACCGAGCGGTATCGCGATGAGCAGCGGAACCCACGGCGCCTCGGGCCCTACGAACATCCAGAGCGCCACCAGCAGGATGGGCACGCAGAGGTGCAACCAGCGTGAGCAGGTCACTGGTTGGAGCGGGGCACGGAGGAGTCGGTACATGCCCTCATCGTGACAGGAGGTGACTCGCGACCGTCTCCCCCACGTGGGGGAGACGGCACCCTCGCATGGGGGAGGAAGAGAGGTGGGGCCGGCGGCGAGTCTTGAGCCATGAACAGCATCGAGATCCGAGAACTCACCAAGGCATACGGCACCCACCGTGCGGTGGACGGCCTCACCTTCGATGTCCTGCCCGGACGGGTCACCGGTTTCCTCGGCCCCAACGGCGCCGGCAAGTCCACCACGATGCGCCTGCTGCTGGGCCTGGACCGGGCCACGTCCGGTACGGCCACGATCGGCGGGCGCCGGTTCACCGACTTCCCCGACCCGCTGCACCAGGTCGGCGCGCTGCTGGACGCGCAGGCGGCGCACGGCGGGCGCACCGCCCGGAACCACCTCCGCTTCCTCGCCGCGGCGGACCGGATCCCGATGCGCAGGGTGGACGAGGTCCTGGAGCAGGCCGGGATAGCCTCCGTCGCCGGGCGGCGGGTCAAGTCCTTCTCGCTCGGCATGCGCCAGCGCCTGGGCATAGCCGCGTCGCTGCTGGGCGACCCCGGGGTGCTGCTGCTGGACGAGCCGACCAACGGCCTCGACCCCGAGGGCATCATCTGGATCCGCGAGCTGATGCGCGGTCTCGCCGCCGAGGGACGCACGGTCCTGGTCTCCAGCCATCTGATGTCGGAGACCTCGGCGTTCGCCGACCACCTGGTCGTGCTCGGCAACGGCAGGCTGCTGGCCGACACCTCGATGGAGGAGTTCATCGACGCCCGCAGCACCCCGAGGGTGCGGCTGCGCACTTCCGACCCGGTACGGCTGCGGGCCGCGCTGGCCCGTGACGGCTTCGAGCTGGTGACTGCGGACGACGGGCGATGGACCGTCGAGGGCATACGGGCCGATCAGATCGGCAGCCTGGCCGCCCGCGAAGGAGTGCCCGTACTGGAACTCTCCGACGACCGGGCCTCGCTGGAGCAGGCCTACCTGGACCTCACAGCCGACCACGCCCAATTCAGCGCAACCCGCTGACTTTCCCTCCCTTTTCCTTTCCCCGCTCAGGAGGCTTCGCCATGAGCGCCACTCTGCCCACCATGCCCGTCCTGCACTCGGAATGGATCAAGCTGCGATCCCTCCGCGGCACCGTTGGGGCGTACATAGCCATCTTCGTCGCCACCGCCGGTATCCAGGCGCTCACCGCTACGGCGATCGGTCAGGCCGAAGAGGGGAGCATGGGTGACGACCGCCTCCTCGCGGCCTACTACGGGATCAACTTCGGCCAGATCGCGGCCATAGCCTTCGGAGCGAACGCGCTGTCCGCCGAGTTCCACAACGGAGCCCTGCGCACCTCGCTGGCCGCGGTGCCGAACCGCACCCGCTTCTACCTCTCGAAGATGGCCGTGGTGGGCGCACTCGCCTTCCTGCTGGGGCAGATCACCGCCTTCGTCACGTTCGTGGCCGGCCAGGCGTTCATGGGGCCGTACGCCATGGAGCTGGGTGACCCCGGCACGGTCCGGTCCGTCTTCGGCTGCGGGATGTACCTGACGCTGATGACGCTGTTCGCGGCGGGACTGACGGCCGTCCTGCGGAGCGCGGCGGTGGTGCTGAGCCTGCTCATACCCTTCGTGCTGCTGGTGTCCTTCGTCATCGGTGCGAGCGCCGAGGGCGTGGCTCAGCTTCTGCCGGACCGGGCCGGCCAGATGATGATGCGGATGGAGGCCGGCGGCTTCGTCGGCCACTGGACGGGACTCGGCGTGATGGCCCTGTGGGCGGCCGCCGCGGTCATCGGCGGGTGGGTCTCGGTGCACCGCCGGGACGCGTGACGCCAGGCCAGTTGTCAGTGGTGGCCGGGATACTGACGGTATGACCACGGCAGAGCACCTCGACACGATCGACAGGCTCAGGGCGAAGGATTTCCCGCCCGAGCCGGTCCGGACCGTCGAAAGCAGCAGCGGCCCGGGTTTTCATCTGATCCGGCTCGCCCGGACGCAGCACTTCTGGGATGACGACGGTTCGGGGCGGATCGCGGCGACCGACCAGATCAGTGCCGAGTACGGGGCGCTCACCCAGGCGGTGACCGACCGGTGGGGAGAGCCGCAGGTGTTCAGCCTCGGGTCGCTGCTGGAGCGTGGGCTCGACGGGGAGGAGATACCGGAGCCGTGGGACGAGCTGAGCAGCAGCACCGACCACGTCCACCTGTGGCGGGCCGAGGAGCGGTGGCTGGTGGCCTACGTGGCGCAGTGGGACTCCGAGAACCCCTACCTGCTGATGGCAGGGGTCACGGTGATCGATCCGCCCTAGCCCTCGGCGGCTTCGGGAGCCTCGGCGGCGGCGCGGAGGCGGGCGTACTCCTGGGCCATGGACTCGGCGGTCCAGTGGGCGTTGAGGCCGCTCGGGTTGGGGAGGGCCCAGATGCGGGTGGAGCCGATGGTCCGCTCCTGGGGGCCGATCTGCGCCCTCCGCTCGCCGAAGGCCGTGCGGTAGGCCGTCACTCCGACCACCGCCAGCCACTGGGGCCGCAGGAGTTCCACCTTGGCCGTCAGTATGCGGCCGCCCTCGCGGAACTCCTCGGCGCTCAGTTCGTCGGCGCGGGCCGTGGCACGGGCGACGACGTTGGTGATGCCGAGGCGGTAGGTCAGCAGCTCCTCCTGCTCCGCGGGGGCCAGCCGGCGCGGGGTGAAGCCCGAGAGGTGCAGGACGGGCCAGAACCGGTTGCCGGGGCGGGCGAAGTGGTGGCCCGTCGCGGCGGAGAGGAGGCCGGGGTTGATCCCGCAGAACAGCACACGCAGACCGCCCGCGACCACGTCCGGGAGGACGCGGTCACGGGCGGCGGTCAGCTCCTCGGGTGTCAGAGGATCGACCCCGGCGCGTACCCGGCGGCCTCCGGGTGCTGCTTGGCGATCGCCTCGATCCGGGAGACCACAGCGGCGACCTGGTCACCGGCGGCGCCGGTGAAGGACAGCTTGTCGGCCATGAGGGCGTCGAGCTGGGCCCGGTCCAGCGGCATCCGGTCGTCGGCGGCCAGCTTGTCCAGCAGCTCGTTGCGCTCGGCGCCCTGCTCGCGCATGGCGAGCGCGGAGGCCACCGCGTGCTCCTTGATGACCTCGTGGGCGGCCTCGCGGCCGACGCCGGCCCGCACCGCGCCCATCAGGACCTTGGTGGTCGCGAGGAAGGGCAGGTAGCGGTCCAGCTCGCGGGCGACGACGGCCGGGAAGGCGCCGAACTCGTCGAGGACCGTCAGGAAGGTCTCGAGCAGGCCGTCGAAGGCGAAGAACGCGTCCGGCAGGGCCACCCGGCGGACGACGGAGCAGGAGACGTCGCCCTCGTTCCACTGGTCGCCGGCCAGCTCGCCGGTCATCGAGGCGTAGCCGCGCAGGATGACCATGAGGCCGTTCACGCGCTCGCAGGAGCGGGTGTTCATCTTGTGCGGCATCGCCGAGGAGCCGACCTGGCCGGGCTTGAAGCCCTCGGTGACCAGCTCGTGGCCGGCCATCAGGCGGATCGTCTTGGCGATCGACGACGGGGCGGCCGCCAGCTGCACCAGCGCGGTGACCACGTCGTAGTCGAGCGAGCGCGGGTATACCTGGCCGACCGAGGTGAAGGCCTGGGCGAAGCCGAGGTGGGAGGCGATCCGCTGCTCCAGGTCGGCGAGCTTGGCGGCGTCGCCGCCGAGCAGGTCGAGCATGTCCTGGGCGGTGCCCACCGGGCCCTTGATCCCGCGCAGCGGGTAGCGGCCGAGGAGGTTCTCCAGGCGGTCGTAGGCGACGAGCAGCTCGTCGGCCGCGGTGGCGAACCGCTTGCCCAGGGTGGTGGCCTGCGCGGCCACGTTGTGGGAGCGGCCGGCCATGACCAGCTCGGCGTGCTCGCCGGCCAGCTTGCCGAGGCGGGCGAGGACGGCCACCGTGCGGTCGCGGGCCAGCTCCAGCGAGAGCCGGATCTGCAGCTGCTCTACGTTCTCGGTGAGGTCGCGCGAGGTCATGCCCTTGTGGACGTGCTCGTGACCGGCGAGGGCGTTGAACTCCTCGATGCGGGCCTTCACGTCGTGCCGGGTGACCTTCTCGCGCTCGGCGATGGAGGCGAGGTCGACGGTCTCCAGGACGCGCTCGTAGTCGGCGAGGGCCGCGTCCGGGACCTCGATACCGAGGTCCTTCTGGGCGCGCAGCACGGCGAGCCACAGCCGCCGCTCCAGCGTCACCTTGTACTCGGGGGACCACAGGACGGCGAGCTCCGCGGAGGCGTAGCGGCCGGCCAGGACATTGGGGATGCGGGGCTTGGCAGTCACGTAGAGGGATTCTACTTGGGCCGCCGCTGTGCGTTTACGCAGGTAGGGCCCCCGCTCGTGATTGTGGCTTGCTACGAGAGCGGCGCGTCCCCGTACGGCAGCAGCTCCGGGCGCTTGGCCGGGCGGCCGTCCCCGGAGGAGCGGCCCGTCAGGCGGCGGCCGATCCAGGGGAGCAGGTGCTGCCGGGCGAAGCTCAGGTCCTGGGCCCGGCGCACCGTCCAGCCGGGGGGTGCGGCGGCGGGCAGCTCCGTGCGCCATTCCTGCTCGGCGGGCAGGCCCAGGGTCTGCCAGACGGCCTCGGCCACCCGGCGGTGGCCCTCCGCCGTCAGGTGCAGCCGGTCCACGTCCCACATCCGCGGGTCCCCGAGCACGGAAGCCCCGTACAGGTCCACCACCAGGGCGTCGTGCCGGGCGGCGAGCTCCTCGATGATGACGAAGAGCTCCTCCATGCGGGGCCGGAAGCGTTCCATCACTGGACCGTTGCGCCCGGGGGAGCGCATGAGGACGAGGCGCTTGCAGGAGGGCGCGAGGATTTCCACGGCCGCCTCCAGGTGGCCGCGGACCCGGCCCATGTCCACCTTGGGGCGCAGAGCGTCGTTCAGCCCGCCCACCAGGGCCACCACGTCGGCCCCCATCGCCGCCGCCACCGGGGCCTGGTCCTGCGCGATCTGCCCGATCAGCTTCCCGCGGACCGCCAGGTTCGCGTAGCGGAAGCCCGGATCGCGCGCGGCGAGGCGGGCGGCCAGCAGATCGGCCCAGCCCCGGTAGGAGCCGTCCGGAAGCAGGTCCGACATGCCCTCCGTGAAGGAGTCGCCGACCGCGACGAAACTGGTGTAAGAGGCATTCATCTCCATGGCGGAGTGATGTTACCGCGCGGTACCCCGGCCCCGCAGGGCCGGGGACCACACCTCCCCGACGGATCAGGCGGACGCGGGCCTGCCGAACAGCTCCCGCAGTACGTCCTCCATGGTCACGAGGCCCGTCATGGCGCCCTCCGCCCCGAGCACCGCCGCCAGGTGCGTACGGCTGCGCCGCATGGCGGTCAGCACGTCGTCCAGCGGGGTCTCCGCGCGTACCTGGGCGATCGGACGCAGCTCCGACACGGGGAACGGCTCGTTGCGCGCCTCCCCGACCGCGTCCAGGGCGTCCTTCACGTGCAGGTAGCCCAGGATCCGGTCCTGCGCGTCGACCACCGGGAAGCGGGAGTACCCGGACTCGGCCGACAGCCGCTCCAGACCGGTCGGAGTGATGCCCACAGGGGCCGAGACCACCCGGTCCGCCGGCAGCACCACATCCGTCACCGGCCGCCGCCCCAGCTCCAGGGCGTCGTGCAGGCGCTCGCTCGCCCGGTCGTCGAGCAGACCCGCGTCACTGGAGTCCTTGACCATCCGCGCCAGCTCGTCGTCCGAGAAGCTCGCCGCGATCTCGTCCTTCACCTCCACCCGCAGCAGGTGCAGCAGGGCGTTGGCGAAGGCGTTGATCGCGAAGATCACGGGCCGCAGCGCCCGGGTGAGGGTCACCAGCGGCGGCCCCAGCACGAGCGCGGTGCGCACCGGCTCGGACAGCGCCACGTTCTTCGGCACCATCTCGCCGAAGAGCATGTGCAGGTACGTCGCAAGCGACAGCGCCACTACGAAGGAGATCGCGTGCGTCAGTCCCTCGGGTACCCCGAGGAGGTCGAAAAGGGGGGTCAGCAGGTGCGCGATGGCCGGCTCGGCGACGACACCCAGCACCAGGGTGCACAGCGTGATGCCCAGCTGCGCGGCCGCCATCAGCGCCGACACGTGCTCCAGGCCCCACAGGACGGCGCGGGCCCGCCGGTCGCCCTGCTCGGCGTACGGCTCGATCTGGCTGCGCCGGACCGAGATCAGGGCGAACTCCGCCCCGACGAAGAAGGCGTTGACGACCAGGGTCGCCAAGCCGATCAACAGCTGGATCGCGGTCATCGGGCCTGCTCCGTTCCGTCGGCGGGCTCCGCCGGGGCGTGCAGCAGCACGCGCGCGGCCCGGCGTCCGCTGGCGTCCACCACGTCGAGCTTCCAGCCGTTCAGTTCCATCTGGTCGCCGACGGCCGGGATCCGGCCCAGCTCGGTCGCTATCAGGCCGGCCAGGGTCTCGTACGGACCGTCCGGCACGCGCAGGCCGATCCGCTGGAGCTGGTCGGTGCGCGCGGAGCCGTCGGCGGAGTAGAGGAGGCGCCCGGACTCGTCCGTACCGGCCGGGGCCAGGTCCGGGGTCTCGTGCGGGTCGTGCTCGTCGCGGACCTCGCCGACGACCTCCTCGACGATGTCCTCCAGCGTGGCCACACCGGCCGTGCCGCCGTACTCGTCGATGACCACGGCCATCGTCTGCTTGCCGGAGAGCCGGTCCAGCAGCCGGTCCACGGTCAGCGACTCCGGTACGAGGAGGGGCTCGCGCAGCAGCTGCGACACCGGACGGCGGCGCCGCTCCTCGGCGGGCAGGGCGAGTACGTCCTTGATGTGGACGGTGCCGACGACGGTGTCGAGGCTTCCCCGGTAGACCGGGAAGCGGGACAGGCCGGTGGCGAGCGTCGCGTTCGCCACGTCCTCGGCGGTGGTCCGCACGTCGAGAGCGGTGACCTGGACGCGCGGGGTCATCACGTTCTCCGCGGTCAGGTCGGCCAGGTTCAAGGTCCGCACGAACAGCTCGGCGGTGTCCTTCTCCAGGGCACCCTCCTTCGCGGAGTGCCGCGCCAGGGCGACCAGCTCCTGCGGGGTGCGCGCGGAGGCCAGCTCCTCGGCCGGCTCCATGCCGAGGCGCCGCACCATGTGGTTCGCGGTGGTGTTGAGGTGGCTGATCAGGGGCTTGAAGGTGCGGCTGAAGACGCGCTGCGCGGTCGCCACGCGCTTGGCGATCGCCAGCGGGGAGGAGATGGCCCAGTTCTTGGGGACCAGCTCGCCGACGACCATCAGCACCACGGTCGACACGACGGTGCCGAGGACCAGGGCGGTGGAGGCGGCGGCGCCGGCCGACAGGCCCATCGCCTCGAACGGGCCCTGGAGCAGGGTGGAGATCGACGGCTTGGAGATCATGCCGATGACCAGGCCGGTCACGGTGATGCCGAGCTGGGCGCCGGAGAGCTGGAACGTCAGGGTGCGGACGGCCGCCAGGGCGCTGTCGGCCCCGCGCTCACCGCGCTCGACGGCCCGTTCGAGCTCGCTGCGCTCCACGGTCGTCAGCGAGAACTCGGCCGCGACGAAGACCCCGCAGGCGACGCAGAGCAGCAGTGCCACGACGAGCAGGAGCACCTCGGTCATCGGTCGATCACCTCCGTCCCATGATCGGCCAGGAGGAGGGGGACCGCGCGATGTCGCGGAGCGGTATGTCGGGGACTGGGAGGCTCGCCCATGGGCGGACGCTCACACCTTTCACTCAAGAGGGACCTTTGCCCACATGGTAAAGGACGGGCAAAGAGAACGGATCATTCTTTTGGCGGAGTCCGGGCGGATGATGGGATCCGGACATGACCGATCTTCATGTCGGACCCGCTTCGGCCGCCGATCTCGGCGCCGTGCTGGACTTCTGGAAGGCCGCCGCCGAGGGAACGAGTATCAGCGACGACCTCGCCGGGGTCGAGCGCCTCCACGACCGCGACCCGCAGGCGCTGCTGCTCGCCCGGCGCGACGGCGAGCTCGTCGGCACCGTGATCGCCGGGTTCGACGGCTGGCGCTGTCACCTGTACCGGCTCGCGGTGCACCCCGGCCACCGGCGCCAGGGGATCGGGGCCGCACTGCTGGCCGCCGCCGAGGAGCGCTTCGTGGCGCTCGGCGGGCGTCGGGCGGACGCCATGGTGCTCGTCCGCAACGAGCGGGCCCACCTGGCCTGGGACGCCGCGGGCTACGGGCCCCAGGACCAGTGGACGCGCTGGGTCAAGCCTCTCGGCGGGCCGACCCGATGACGCAGTAGGAGGTCGGCAGGGCCGGACCAAGCTCGGGCAGCCGCAGGCGGCGGTGCCAGACGATCCGGAAACCGGCGGCCTCGATGGCGGCGAGCGGGTCGCGCGCGGTGTGGCAGCCGCCGAAGAGGAAAGGCCAGACGGTCCGGTCCAGGGTGCGCTGGACGGCGGCCATTCCGGGGCCGGGCGCGCGGCCGTGCTCGAAGAAGCGCAGCTCGGCGCCGGGGCGGAGCACGCGGTGCAGTTCGGCGAGGGAGCGGGGCAGGTCCCGTACAGTGCACAGCACCAGCGAGGCGACGGCGGCGTCGAAGGCCTCGCTCTTGACCGGGAGGGCCTCGGCGGCGCCGGGTACGACGTCCACGGGGACCTCGCAGCGGAGGGCGGCGGAGGCCGCGAGCCTGCGCAGGGTGCGCTCCGGTTCGACGGCGATGACCTCGGAGACGGCGCGGGGGTAGTGCGGGAAGTTCAGGCCGTTGCCGGCGCCGATCTCGATGACGCGGCCGGAGACGCCGTGCAGCAGCTCGCGGCGGAGGGGGGCGATGCCGGCGCGGGTCTCGGCGGTGGTGCTGGCGCGGGCGTAGAAGCGGGCGAAGACGGGGTGGTGGACGGGGTCGTGGGGCGGGGTGTTGTGCGTGGTGCGGCGGCGCGGCATGACGGACCTCCCGGGAGGCGACGTTCCGGTACCTCCAGCGTGCCCTTTGGCCGGGCCGTCATCCCTGCTGCCGGCGGCTTGGACTCCGCCCCGGCCCTGCGCCTCAAACGCCGGCGGGGCTGAAAGATCGGGGCTCCGCCCCGGATCCCGCGCCTCAAACGCCGGCGGGGCTGGGGGTGTGCCGGCGCGGCTGCGAGCTCCGGGGTTGGTGCGCCCGGACCCGGCGCCTCAAACGCCGACGGGGCTGGGTTCGTGCCACGCCGGAGGGGACCACGTGGTGAGGAAGGAGTCTGGCGACCAGGTGCCCCAGAGGGGTGGGGCCAGCCAGGTGGGGGCCGAGACGCGGAAGCGGTCCGGGGCGAGGGTGCCCGAGCGCTCCGGGATCGCGCCCAGGAGGGGCAGGCCCGAGGACTTCGGGAGGTCCGCCAGGTTGCAGCGGGCCGCCAGGTCCGGGTCCTGCGGCCAGCTGCCGACCACCACGCCCAGCGGCGTCAGGTCCCGGGCCCGCAGGGCTTCCGCCGTGAGGGTGGTGGAGTTGAGGGTTCCGAGGCCCGCAGCGGCGACGATCACGGTCGGCGCGCCGAGCAGCCGGGCCGCGTCGGCCAGCGTGTTGCCCTCGTCGTCGAAGTGGACGAGCAGCCCGCCCGCGCCCTCCACCAGGACCAGGTCGTGCGCCTCGGACAACTGCCGCGCGGCCTCCGCGATCTCCGCCGGGGAGAGGGTCGGCAGCCCCGCGCGGCGGGCCGCCGTGTTCGGGGCCAAGGGCTCCGGGTAGCGGGCCAGTTCCACCGCGGTGACCGCGGAGCCGGCCAGGCGGACCGCTTCCGCGGCGTCCCCCGGCTCCTGCGGGCCCACACCCGTCTGCGCGGGCTTGAGCACGGCCACCGAGCGGCCGGCCGCGATCGCGGCTGCCGCGATCGCCGACGTGACCACCGTCTTGCCGATTTCCGTGCCCGTCCCGGACACCACCACGACGGACATCTCAGCCTTCCTGCGCGGCCGCGCACACCGCGCGGCAGATACGGGCCACGTCCGCGTCGCCCGTGACGAACGGCGGCATGACATAGATCAGGTCCCGGAACGGGCGCAGCCACACGCCCTCGCGCACCGCCGCCCGGGTCGCGGCCGCCATGTCGATCTCGTGGTCCAGCTGCACCACGCCGATCGCGCCCAGGACGCGCACGTCCCGCACGCCGGGGATCCCGGCGGCGGCCGCCAGGCCTTCGCGCAGCCCCGCCTCGATCCGCTTGACGTCGGTCGCCCAGTCCTGCCCGAGGAGGAGTTCGATCGACGCGAGCGCCACCGCCGACGCGAGCGGGTTGCCCATGAAGGTCGGCCCGTGCGCGAGGACGGGCACCTCGCCCTGGGAGATCCCGTCGGCGACCCGCTCCGTGCACAGGGTCGCCGCGAGGGTGAGGTAGCCGCCGGTCAGCGACTTGCCCAGGCACATCACGTCCGGGGTGATCCCGGCGTGGTCGGCCGCGAAGAGCGCGCCCGTGCGGCCGAAGCCCGTAGCGATCTCGTCCAGGATGAGGAGGACGCCGTACTCGTCGCACAGCTCGCGCAGCACCCGGAGGTGGTCCGGGTTGTGGAAGCGCATGCCGCCCGCGCCCTGTACCACCGGCTCCACGATGACGGCGGCCAACTCGTCGGCGTGCGCGGCGATCAGGGAGCGCAGGTGGTCGGTGTACGCCGGGTCCAGCGGGGTGTCGAAACCGGCGGGCGGCGCGTCCGCGAAGACCTGTCGCGGCAGGTGACCCTGCCACAGCTCGTGCATGCCGCCATCGGGGTCGCAGACGGCCATCGGCTGCCAGGTGTCCCCGTGGTAGCCGCCGCGCCAGGTCAGCAGCCGGGTCTTGCCCGTCCGCCCCACCGAACGCCAGTACTGCAGGCACATCTTGACCGCGACCTCGACGGACACCGACCCCGAGTCGGAGAGGAAGACGTGCTCCAGCCCCGGCGGGGTGATCTCGACGAGCTTCGCGGCGAGCCGGACGGCGGGCTCGTGGGTGAGCCCGCCGAACATCACGTGCGACATGCGGCCCAGCTGCGTGGTCACGGCCTCGTTGAGCACCGGGTGGTTGTAGCCGTGGATGGCCGACCACCAGGAGGACATGCCGTCGACGAGCTCCTCGTGGCCCTCCCCCTGGGAGGGCTCGGCGAGCCGCAGCCGCACTCCCGAGGCGGAGGCGATGACCAGCGGCTCCTGCCGCCCGGGCATCGGGCCGTACGGGTGCCAGACGTGCTGCCGGTCCAGTGCGAGCAGTTCCGCGCCGGACGAACGAGTGCTGGACGAACGAGTGCCGGACGGCGGTGCGTCGAGCTGATCAGGCATTGGGCGCGATGTCCGTCCCCGCGCCGCGACGGCGTACGGCCACCAGCTCCGGCCGGACCTCGCCGGCCTCGGCCTGGGCCGGTACGGGCGCCGCCTCCGCGTGTCCGTGCCCGGAGCAGCCGCCGCACGCCGAGCCGCAGCCCGCCGCCGGGGCCTCGTCGCCCGTGGCAGCGCCCGAACCGCAGACCGAGGTGCCGCCGTTCGAGCCGCATCCCCCGGTGGCGGCCGCGGCCGCCGCGTCGGAGCGGTGCGCGGGAAGGGTCGACGTACCGGCGCCCTCCACCTCGAAACCGGCGTCCGCGATCATGTCGAGGTCGGCCTGGCCGGCCTGGCCCTCACTGGTCAGGTAGTCGCCGAGGAAGATCGAGTTGACCACGTGCAGGGCCAGCGGCTGCAGCGAGCGCAGGTGCACCTCGCGCCCGCCCGCGAGGCGGACCTCGACGTCGGGGCAGACGAACCGCGCCATCGCCAGGATCCGCAGACAGCGCTGCGGGGTGAGGTTCCACTCCTTGGCCAGCGGGGTGCCCTCGAAGGGGATCAGGAAGTTGACCGGGACCGAGTCCGCGTCCAGCTCGCGCAGCGAGAAGACGACGTCGACCAGGTCCTCGTCGGTCTCGCCCATGCCCGCGATCAGACCGGAGCACGCGGACAGGCCGGCGGCGTGCGCCTTTTGTACGGTGTCGACCCGGTCCGCGTAGGTGTGGGTCTTGGTGATCGCGCCATACGTCGCCTCGGACGTGTTGAGGTTGTGGTTGTAGGCGTCCGCGCCCGCGTCGCGCAGCCGCTCCGCCTGGCCGTCCGAGAGCAGGCCGAGGCACGCGCAGACCTCGACGCCCTCGTTCTGCTCCTTGATCGCCTCGATGGTCTTGCCGACCCGGTCCACGTCCCGGTCCGTCGGCCCGCGGCCGCTCGCCACCAGGCAGACCCGCTTCGCGCCGCCCGCGACACCGGCGGCGGCGGCCTGGGAGGCCTCTTCCGGCTTCAGCCACGTGTACTTGAGGATCTCGGCCTTCGACCCCAGGCGCTGGGAGCAGTACGAGCAGTCCTCCGGGCACAGGCCCGACTTCAGGTTGACCAGGTAGTTCAGCTTGACCCGACGCCCGAACCACTGGCGGCGCACCTTGCCGGCCGCGGCCACCACGTCGAGCAGTTCGTCGTCAGAAGTCGCCAGTACGGCGAGCGCCTCTTCGCGGGTCGGCAGCTCGCGCCGCAGCCCCTTGTCCACCAGGGTGTTCAGCAGGTCCATGCACCCGATCCTGGACCACAGCACCCATCCCGGCCAAGGAGAGATCGCACAACATGGCCGGATGGGTGTGTGTGTATCACCACACCTGGCGCACAAGTCACGGCCGCTAGGGTCGGGGCAGGTCTGTGGACTGCCGACAAAACACGAGGACATGCCGATGCCCCAGCACACCCCCGACCCCGAGGATGTCTTCGCCTGGATCGAGGCCGCGGAGAGCGAGCGGGAGCGTGCGGGGCTGGTCCGCACGCTCCGCCCGCGGCCGGCGGTGTCGCCGCTCCTGGACCTCGCGAGCAACGACTACCTCGGCCTGTCCCGTCACCCCGAGACGATCCGCGGGGCACGGGAGGCGGCCGAGCGCTGGGGCGCCGGGGCCACCGGGTCCCGTCTCGTGACGGGTACGACCGAGCTGCACGCGGAGCTGGAGCGGGAGCTCGCCGCCTTCTGCGGTTTCGAGGCCGCGCTGGTCCTCTCCTCCGGATACGCGGCCAATCTCGCGGCGGTCACCGCGCTCGGCGGCTGGGGGACGCTGGTCGTCTCCGACGCAGGGAACCACGCCTCGATCGTCGACGGCTGCCGGCTCTCGCGCGCCGAGACCGCGGTGATCCCGCACTCCGACCCGGACACCGCGCGCAAGACCCTCGCCGCCCACGACGGCCGGGCGCTGCTGGTGAGCGACTCGGTGTTCTCCGTGGACGGGGACGCCGCCCCGCTCGCCGGGTACGCCGCCGTCTGCCGCGACGAGGGCGCGGCCCTGGTCGTGGACGACGCCCACGGGCTGGGCGTGCTCGGCGAGGGCGGCCGCGGCGCGCTGCACGCCGCCGGGCTCGCGGGCGCGCCCTACGTGGTCGCGACGCTGACCCTCTCGAAGTCCCTGGGCAGCCAGGGCGGGGCCGTGCTCGGCCCGGCCAAGGTGATCAGACACCTGGTCAACACGGCGCGCACCTTCATCTTCGACACCGGACTGGCCCCGGCCGCCGCGGGCGCCGCCCTGGCGAGCCTGCGCCTGCTCCAGCGGGAACCGGAGCGCGCGGGCCGCGCCCGCGAGGTGGCCGACCGGCTGTACGGGCGGCTCACCGCGTCCGGCCTGACCGCGGCCCGGCCGGACGCGGCCGTGGTGTCGGTACGGGCCCCGTCGGCGTCGGCGGCACTGCGCTGGGCCGCCGACTGCCGCGAGGCGGGTCTGTCCGTGGGATGCTTCCGCCCGCCGTCGGTGCCGGACGGCATCTCCCGGCTGCGGCTGACCGCCCGGGCCGATCTCACGGGGGAGGAGATCAACCAGGCGGTCGGGACGATCCTTCGGACCGCGCCCGCCGGAGCCGCGAACCGCTAGGCGGAGCTACGCGTGCGCGTCCGCCCGTACGGAGGCGAGGAAGCCGTTCCAGGCCGGCCCGGTGAAGAGCACGGCCGGGCCGTCCGCCCGCTTGGAATCGCGGACGGCCAGCAGGCCGCCGCCGAGGGCGGCCGCCTCCACGCAGTTGTTCATTCCGGTGCTGCGGCTGCTCCGCCGCCACCGCGCGCTGATCAGAAGTCCGCTGGAGGATAAGGGGGTTGCGGACACGGGGTGCCTCCTTACGCGTCGTCAGCAAGGCTGCTGATGAGATCCGACGAGTCCTGGGGCGGGAGGGCGTGTTCCTGAATGGTGCGGAACGCGGCGCTGTACGCCTCTAGGTCTTCCTTCCGCTCCAGATAGAGGCTACTCGTCAAATGGTCGAGTACCACCACATCCAGATCAGCGATGTCCGGAAATGAAAAAATGACGAACGGTCCTGTCAGGCCGAGATGGCCGCCGACGCTGAACGGCAGGACCTGCAGGCACACTTGGGGAAGCCGGGCCACCTCCGCCAGGTGCCGCAACTGCTCGGCCATCACCCCGGGTCCGCCGATCTGCCGGCGCAGCACCGCCTCGTCCAGCACCGCGCTCAGCTCGAGCGGCGGATCGGCCCGCAGCACCGACTGCCGGGCCAGCCGCACGTCGACCAGCGCGTCCACCTTCGGCTCCGGCAGCCCGCCCAGCGCGGCCCGGGTCACCGCCCGCGCGTACCCGGAGGTCTGCAGCAGCCCCGGCACCACGGACAGTTCCACGGTGCGGGCCGACCGGGCGCCCGCCTCCAGGCTGATGAAGTCCCGGTACTCCTGTGGCAGCAGCCCCCGGTAGTCGTGCCACCACTGGCGGCCCCGCCCGGTGTCGCCGGCCGGACCGGGGCCGGCGGCCGAGGCCGACAGGGCCTCCAGCAGCGCGCGTTGCTGCGGGCTCACGACCTCCCCGTAGACGTCGAGGAGCAGCCGGATGTCCTCCGGCTTCACGCCGCTGCGGCCTGTCTCGATGCGGCTGATTTTCGACTGGTGCCATCCCGTGATCCGAGCGGCCTCACCACTGGTGAGTCCGGACCGGTCACGCAGGGCACGCAGTTCCTCGCCGAGCTTGCGCCGACGCACCGCGGGACCGTGCTGCATACCCGCCTCCTTCCACCGGCACAGCTCGCACCAGTCTGTCGTCCAAATACGCTCTTCCGTAGCAGAGTTCACCGCATTGAGCGACAGATATATGCATATCTTGGGGGAACGGCAGGTGCGGCGCCACGATGGGTGGCACTCTGGCGTCCAGCACAGATCCGGGGCGGTTCCGTCCCGGTGGGAAAGGGACCGTCGCCATGGCAGACCACCAGGAAGCATCCGTCACTCTGCCGAGCGATCCCGCCTCGGTCGCCGCCGCCCGCCGCTACGTGGCGGACGTGCTGAGCGAATGGGGACTCCCCGAAGACGCCGAGACCGCGGACAGCGTCCGGCTGATCGTCTCGGAGCTCGCCACCAACGCCGTACAGCACACTTTCGGCCAGTCGCCCACCTTCACGGTCGGCATCCGGCTGGAGCGCCAGGAGTGGCTGCGCGTCGGGGTGACCGACAGCCACCCGCGCTGGCCCAAGCGGCTCCCGGCCGCCGTCCAGCAGGACAACGGCCGGGGCATGGTCATCATCCGCTGGCTCGCCGCGGAGGCGGGCGGCCGGCTCTCGGTCACCCCGACCGAAGAGGGCGGCAAGACGGTGTGGATCGCGCTGCCCTGGACCGTCGGGGCGCCGACGGCGGCGCAGAGCGTGACCGGCTGCTGACCGGGCTCAGGCGGTGCCGCGTTCCACCGCGCTGCGCTCGATGCACAGCTCGTTGCCCTCGGGGTCGGCGAGCACGACCCATCCCATGACGCCGTCCTCGTCGCGGCGGTCGTCCACGAGCTTCGCGCCGAGCCCGATCAGCCGCTCGACGGTCTCGTCCCGGGTGCCGGCCGGCGGCTGGATGTCCAAGTGGACCCGGTTCTTCAGGGACTTGGCGTCCGGCACCCTGATGAACAGCAGCCCGGGCACACCCGGCTGTGCCGGCTCCAGCAGGATCTCGTCGTCCCCCTCCACGTCGTCGGGGTGGATCGGGAAGCCGGTCACCGCCGACCAGAACTCGGCGACCCGGTAGGGGTCGAGGGCGTCGAAGGTGATGTGCCGGACGGGGTTGACGAACATGTGTCTCCTCGGCGGGGGTTCCGTATGCGAATCCGTATACGGAACCGGGTTCTTGAGGCAACGGAGTTGAACCGGGTGCCTGCCTGAAACGTGGGTTAACGCAGCGGAAAAGCGCGGCCCCTAGCGTGGCGGCCACGTTCGACCGCCAATGATCACCCATCATCCGGTAAAGCGACGGTGGTCGGGACGGAAAGCCTTCCTCTGCGTTGGGCAAGACACGCTTGGCTCGGATACGTGCAGGTCAACGAAGTGTTGACGGCCGCTAGGGTCAACGCCGTTCAGTTAGGGCTCGCAGATCATTAACTCGCTGGTTTGATCTCTGCTGGGAGGGTGATTCCACGGGTGCTGGCGAAGTCGTAGAGGTCGTCGAGGGTGGCGAGTCGGTCGTCGGCGGGCTGGATGGGGTGCCCGGCTGTTTCCAGGAGCTGCCGGATGTCGCGGATGCGTCTGTTGATTGTTCCGGGGTGGACGGTGAGCAGGGCGGCGACGGCGACTTGGGGCAGGGCGAGCCGGTAGTGGAGGAGTGTGGCTAGGAGCCGGTCGGCGAGGGTGAGGACGGGGCGTCGGCCGGTGGTGCCGTCGCCCTTGACGCGAGGTCGGTGGCCGCGTCGTTGGTCCAGGTGAGTCTCGCGCTGGGCGTCGTGGAGGATGGTCAGCGCGGTGATGAGGGTGTCCCACTCGGCGGGCGGCAGTCCGGTCAGGGCGGGGTGGCATAGCCAGGCGAGGTCGGGGCTCGGCTGATCGAACGGGTCTGGTGCGTCGTTGACCTGGGTGTATGCCTCGGGGCGGAGTGTGTAGTTCCAGTCGCCGTGCCAGTCGTGGCGTGTGACGGGGAGGACGTCCATCTGCCCGTCACCGATGCGGACCCCGGTCTCGTAGGTAGCGGTGCCGAGTTCGGCGTGGACTTTCAGCCCGGTGCGGGTGGTGGTCGCGGCGATGCTCTGCACGATGACTTCGTGGCTGGTCAGCGGCCTGCCGCGCCAGTTCATGGTGATGTGTGAGAACAGCCGGTGCTCGATCCGATTCCATTTCGATGCGCCCGGAGGAAAGTGACAGACAGTGACCTCCATGCCTGTTTCCAGGGCCAGGGCGGCGAGTTCGGCCTTCCAGGCGCGGGTGCGGTAGCCGTTGGAGCCGCCGGCATCGGCGGTGATCAGCAGCCGCCTGGCCTGCGGGTAGTCCTCCTTGCCGCGGGCATTCCACCAGCGGCGGATGGATTCGACGGCGAAGGCGGCGGTGTCGTGGTCGGTGCCGACGCTGACCCAGCCGGTGTTCGCAGCCAGGTCGTAGATGCCGTAGGGCACGGCCTTCCCGAGTTCCTTGTCCGGGAAGTCGTGGGTGCTGACCCGCTCGGGGTTGCCTGCGGGCCGCCATTCCCGGCCGCCGTTCTTGAACGGCCCCACCACTTCCTTCTTTTTCGTATCGACGCTGATCACCGGGTCGCCGGCCACCTGGTGGGCCTTGGCCTGCTCGTTGATATAGCGGAACTGGCCGTCCCGGTCCGGGTGCTGCCGGCCTTCGATGACTTTGGCGTTGCCCTGGAGGCTGAAGCCTTCCTCGCGCAGCACGTCGGCGACGGTGTCGGCGGATATCCGGTGGCCTTGGCGCGTGAGCTCGGCGGCGAGGTGGCGGGTGGACTTCGTCGTCCACCGCAGGGGCGACATCGGGTCCCCGCGCATGTCCGGCTCGACCAGGGCCAACAGTGCCGGACGCAGTCCCGGGTCCAGGTCCACTACCCGCTTGCGGCCACCACCGACCCGGCGCGCCCGCCCCAACGGGGCTTCACCGGAGTCCAGTTCAGTGACACCAAGCGACACCGTGGCCTCTCGCACTCCAGCCGCCCGGGCGACCAGCCTGATCCCGCCATGGCCCAGTACCCGGGCCTCGGCCGCCAGCAGGAGACGACGCTGACGTTCGTCCAGATGCGGGAACAGCACCGTGAACTTCGCCACCAAGGCCGCCGCTATCTCTTCCGCCGCTTCCATACCACGCCAACGACCGCCAGATCGGGAAGCTACGGGTTAATCCTCTGCGAGCCCTAACTGAACGGCGTTGCCGCTAGGGTCGGCCCCGACGCGTTGTTGATCTTATCCCGGAAACTTGGTGATGACGAGTGCATCTGACACCGCACGAGCAGGAGAGACTGCTCATCCACGTGGCCGCGGACGTGGCCGAGAAGCGAAGGGCGCGCGGGGTCCGCCTCAACCACCCCGAGGCGATCGCGCTGATCACGTCGCACATCCTCGAAGGGGCCCGCGACGGCCGGACCGTGGCCGAGCTGATGGCCTCCGGCCGCACCGTCCTGCGCCGCGAGGAAGTCATGGAGGGGATCCCCGAGATGATCCACGACGTCCAGGTCGAGGCGACCTTCCCGGACGGCACCAAGCTCGTCACCGTCCACGACCCCATCGTCTGAAGAGGAGTGCCCGCATGATCCCCGGCGAGATCGCCTACGGGGACGGGCCGGTGCGCCTCAACGAGGGCCGCCCCGTCACCCGCCTCACCGTGCTCAACGCCGCCGACCGCCCGGTCCAGGTCGGCTCCCACTACCACTTCGCCGAGGCCAATCCCGGACTCGACTTCGACCGCGCCGCCGCCCGCGGGCTCCGGCTCAACATCGCCGCCGGCACGGCCGTCCGCTTCGAGCCGGGCATCCCGGTCGCCGTGGAACTCGTACCGCTGGCGGGCCTGCGCACCGTACCGGGACTGCGCGGGGAGACCGGAGGGCCGCTCGATGGCTGAGATCTCCCGCCAGGTGTACGCCGACCTCTTCGGGCCGACGGCCGGCGACCGGATCCGGCTCGCCGACACCGACCTCTTCGTCGAGATCGAGCAGGACCTCAGCGGCGGACCCGGCCGGGCCGGGGACGAAGCCGTCTTCGGCGGCGGCAAGGTCATCCGCGAATCCATGGGGCAGGCCCGCACCACCCGGGCGGAGGGCGCACCCGACACCGTGATCACCGGGGTCGTCGTCCTCGACCACTGGGGCATCGTCAAGGCCGACCTCGGCATCCGCGACGGCCGGATCTGCGGCATCGGCAAGGCCGGCAACCCCGACACCATGGACGGGGTCGATCCCGCCCTCGTCATCGGCCCCGAGACCGAGATCATCGCGGGCAACGGGAAGATCGTCACCGCCGGCGCCGTCGACGCCCACGTGCACTTCATCTCCCCGACGGTCATCGAGGAGGCGCTGGCCTCCGGGATCACCACCCTGGTCGGCGGGGGCACCGGACCTGCCGAAGGCACCAAGGCCACCACCGTCACGCCGGGATCCTGGCACCTGGCCCGGATGTTCGCGGCGCTGGAGGCCTACCCCGTCAACATCGGCCTCCTCGGCAAGGGCAACACCATGTCCCGCGAGGCCATGCACGCGCAACTGCGCGGCGGCGCGCTCGGATTCAAGCTCCACGAGGACTGGGGATCCACCCCGGCCGTCATCGACGCCTGCCTGAGCGTCTGCGAGGAGACCGGCGCCCAGGTCGCCATCCACACCGACACCCTCAACGAGGCCGGATTCGTCGGGGACACCCTCGCGGCCATCGCCGGCCGGACCATCCACTCTTACCACACCGAGGGCGCGGGCGGCGGGCACGCCCCCGACATCATCACCGTGGTCTCCGAGCCCAACATCCTGCCGAGCTCCACCAACCCCACCAGGCCGCACACCGTCAACACCGTCGAGGAACACCTCGACATGCTGATGGTCTGCCACCACCTCAACCCGGCCGTCCCCGAGGACCTCGCCTTCGCCGAATCCCGCATCCGGCCCTCGACCATCGCCGCCGAGGACGTCCTGCACGACCTCGGGGCCATCTCCATCATCTCCTCCGACTCCCAGGCCATGGGCCGGGTCGGCGAGGTCGTGCTGCGCACCTGGCAGACCGCCCACGTGATGAAGAAGCGGCGCGGCTTCCTCCCCGGCGACGGGCCCGCCGACAACCATCGGGCCCGCCGCTACGTCGCGAAGTACACGATCAACCCCGCCGTGGCCCAGGGGCTCGCCCGCGAGATCGGCTCGGTCGAGACCGGCAAGCTCGCCGACCTGGTGCTGTGGAACCCCGCCTTCTTCGGGGTCAAGCCCGAGCTCGTCATCAAGGGCGGCCAGATCGCCTACGCGCAGATGGGCGACGCCAATGCCTCCATCCCCACCCCGCAGCCCGTCATGCCCCGCCCCATGTTCGGCAGCCACGGGCGCGCACCGGCCCTGAACTCGCTGAACTTCACCGCACAGGCGGCCCTCGACGACGGACTGCCCGAACGCCTCGGACTCGGCAAGCAGTTCACGGCCATCGAGAGCACCCGCAAGGTGAGCAAGGCCGACATGCGCAACAACGACGCCATGCCGAGGGTCGAGGTCGACGCCGACACCTTCACGGTCACCATCGACGGGGAGGCCGTGGAACCGGCACCCGCGACGGAACTGCCCATGGCCCAGCGGTACTTCCTCTTCTGATGGGGCGCAGCCTGATGAGAGGCCTCCTGCCATGAGTCTCGCCGCGCTGCTCGTCCTCGCCGACGGCCGCTTCCCCGCCGGGGGGCACGCCCACTCCGGCGGGGCCGAGGCCGCCTGCAAGGCGGGCCGGATCCACGACGCGGCCACCCTGGAGGAGTTCTGCCGGGGCCGGCTGCACACCGCCGGACTCACCGCCGCCGGGCTCGCCGCGGCCGCCGCCCTCGGGCTCGACCCGGCGGAGCTCGACGCCGCCGCCGACGCCCGCACCCCCTCGCCCGCGCTGCGCACCGCGGCCCGCCGGCTCGGACGGCAGCTGCTGCGCGCCGCCCGGGCCACCTGGCCGGGGCCCGAACTGGAGGAACTCGCCGCCGCCTTCCCGCGCGGCGCCCACCAGCCCGTGGTGCTCGGCGTCACCGCCCGGGCGGCCGGGCTCGGGCCGCTCGACGCCGCGCACGTGGCGGCGTACGAGAGCGTCGGCGGGCCCGCGACCGCGACCGTACGGCTGCTCGGCCTGGACCCCTTCGAGGCGAGCGGCGTCCTGGCCCGGCTCGCCCCGGACCTCGACGCGGTCTGCGCACAGGCGGCCGGGGCGGCGCTGCGGGCCCGCTCGGAAGGCCCGCAGGCGCTGCCCGCGGCCTCCTCGCCGCTGCTGGACATCTCGGCGGAGATCCATGCCGACTGGCCCGTACGGCTGTTCGCTTCCTGACCCCCTGAAGGAGACACCCCCCATGCACCTCGACCACGCGGTCACCTACCCCCACCGGCACACCCGCAGCGCCGATCCGCTCCGCGCCGACGGCACCCGGCGCGCCCTGCGCATCGGACTCGGCGGACCCGTCGGCTCCGGCAAGACCGCCACCGTCGCCGCCCTGTGCCGCGCGCTGCGCACCGAACTGTCCATGGCCGTCGTCACCAACGACATCTACACCCGTGAGGACGCCGAGTTCCTGCTCCGCGAGGCCGTCCTGCCCCCCGAGCGGATCACAGCCGTCGAGACCGGGGCCTGCCCGCACACCGCCATCCGCGACGACATCTCCGCCAACCTGGAAGCCGTCGAGGAACTGGAGGACGCCTTCCGGGAGAGCGGACCGCTCGACCTGATCCTCGTCGAGTCCGGCGGGGACAACCTCACCGCCACCTTCTCCCGGGGACTCGTCGACGCCCAGATCTTCGTCATCGACGTGGCCGGCGGGGACGACATCCCCCGCAAGGGCGGCCCCGGCGTCACCACCGCCGACCTGCTCGTCGTCAACAAGACCGACCTCGCCCAGTACGTCGGCTCCGACCTCGGCCGGATGGCGCGCGACGCCGCCGAGCAGCGCGGCGAACTGCCCGTCGCCTTCCAGTCGCTGCGCGGCCCCGAAGGGGTGGCCCCGGTGGCCGCCTGGGTGCGGGAGCGGATCGCCGCCTGGACCGTACGGTGACCAGCGCGCCTCCCCTCTCCCCGCCCCGGGTCCCTGCGGACTCCCTCCCCCTGGCCGCGTCGGGCCTCCGGGCCACCGCCCGCATCCACGCCGTGGCCGACGGGCGGGGCGGCACCGCCCTGCCGCTGCTGGCCGGAGAGGGGCCGCTCGCGCTGCGCCGCACCCGGGGGGCGGGGGCCGAGGCCCGGGTCGTGCTGGTCGGAGCGATGAGCGCGCCGCTGGGCGGGGACCACCTCACCGTCGAGGCCACCGCCGGGCCCGGCGCGCGCCTGGCCCTCGCCTCGGCCGCGGCCACCCTGGCGCTGCCCGGCCGCGGCGGCGAGCCCGCGCGGTACGACGTACGCCTGACCCTGGACGACGGGGCGTCGGTGCGGTGGCTGCCGGAGCCGCTGGTCTCGGTGCGCGGCAGCGAACTGCGGGTGCACACCCGGGTCGCACTGGCCCCCACCGCCCGTCTGCTGCTGCGCGAGGAGCAGGTGCTCGGCCGCTCGGGCGAGGCCCCGGGGCTGCTGAGCAGCCGGCTCACCGTCACGCGCGGCGGCCGTCCGCTGCTGGACCAGGAGCTCACCTGCGGCCCCGGTGCGCCCGGCGGCTGGGACGGCCCGGCGGGCCTGGCCGGCCACCGGGCGCTCGGTCAGCTCCTCGTCGTGGACCCCGCCTTCGCCGAGGACCCGCCCGCGGCCCGGGTGCTGGGGGAGTGCGCCGTGGTGACCCCGCTGGCCGGGCCGGCGGTCCTCGTGACGGCCCTGGCTCCGGACGCCCTGCGGCTGCGCGAGGTGCTCGACGAGGCCTGCCGCACGTACCACGGGTGAACGGGGGAGGAATCAGGCACCGCTCAGCGGTACACGCCTTTCCGGTTATCGGGTTGGCAAAGAAGTCGATCCGGCTCTGTCGCCGGTCCCGGATCAGACGACAAGATCCCCCTGCACGCCGACGACCGAACCCGACCAACCCGGCCGCCCACGGCGGCACCTGACGCAGGGGGAACAACCACGTGATACGCAACGCGACGCTGGGGAGCGCCGCCACACTGATCACCGGCACACTGGCGGCGAGCCTGCTGCTGGCTCCGCCGGCCGCCGCGGCCCAGGCCGACAACGGCCCGAAGCTGCCGGAGGTGCTGGGGGTTCAGATCGCCGCCGCCCGCGCCGCCCGTACCGGGATCGACTGGAAGGACTGCCCCGCGGACTGGGGTCTGGAGAAGCCCATCCAGTGCGGTTGGGTGAAGGTCCCGCTCGACTACGCGAAGCCGTACGGCAAGACCATCGACATCGCCGTCGACCGGATCGGCAGCACGGGCACCACGCAGGAGCGCCAGGGCGCGCTCGTCTACAACCCCGGCGGTCCCGGCGGCTCCGGCATGCGCTTCCCGCGCCGGGTCACCACCAAGAGCCCGCTGTGGGTCAACGCCTCCAAGGCGTACGACTTCGTCGGCTTCGACCCCCGCGGTGTCGGCCACTCCGCGCCCATCTCCTGCATCGACCCGCAGGAGTTCGTGAAGGCCCCCAAGGCCGACCCGGTCCCGGACAGCGAGGCCGACAAGCTCGCCCAGCGCAAGCTCGCCGCCGCCTACGCGGACGGCTGCAAGGAGCGCAGCGGCGAGATGCTGCCGCACATGACCACGCCGAACAGCGCCCGCGACATGGACGTGATCCGCGCCGCCCTCGGCGAGGCGAGGCTGAACTTCCTCGGCGTCTCCTACGGCACCTACCTCGGCGGGGTCTACGCGAGCCTCTTCCCGACCCACGTGCGCCGCATGATCGTCGACAGCGTGGTCGACCCCTCGCAGGACAACATCTGGTACGAGGCCAATCTCGGCCAGGACGTCGCCTTCCAGATGCGCTGGAACGACTGGCAGGACTGGGTCGCCAAGAACGACGGGGTCTTCCACCTCGGCGACACCCGCGCCAAGGTCGAGGCCAAGTGGCAGGAGCTGCGCAACAAGGCGAAGGCCCAGCCGATCGGCGGCATCGTCGGCCCGGCCGAGCTCATCGGCTTCTTCCAGGGCGCCCCGTACTACGACTCCTCCTGGGTGCCGGTCGCCAAGACCTGGGCCGCCTACGTGGCCGGTGACGAGCAGGCGCTCGTCGACGCCATCGCCCCGGACATGACCGACGTCAAGGGCAACGCGGCCTCGGAGAACGGCAACGCCGTCTACACGGCGGTCGAGTGCGCCGACGCCAAGTGGCCCACCAGCTGGGCCAAGTGGGACCGGGACAACACCGCGCTCCACGAGAAGTACCCGTTCCTGACCTGGTCCAACGCGTGGATGAACCTGCCCTGCGCGACCTGGAAGGCCAAGCAGAGCACCCCGATCGCGGTCGGCGCCAAGCGCGTGCCGCCGATCCTGATCGTCCAGTCCGAGCGGGACGCGGCCACGCCGTACAAGGGCGCGGTCGAGCTGCACCGCCGCCTCGCCGGCTCGCGTCTGATCACCGAGCAGAACGCCGGCTCGCACGGTGTCACCAGCCTGCAGAACCCCTGCATCAACACGCGGGTGGACACCTACCTGCTGACCGGCAAGGTCGACGCGCAGGACGTCACGTGCGCCCCGCACGCCGCCCCCGTCGCCCCGGCCCAGGTCGCCGCGCTGTCGCTCGACCACGGACCGGGCAGCGAGTGGCCGGCCCGTGAGGAGCTGCCGGCCGTCCGCTAGATCCGTACTTCGCGGGTGGCTGAGTCAGGTGGAGTTGGTGTCTGGCCGTGTCCGGTCCGGGGGTGGCTGTGTTGATCCGGGTGTGACGAAGTCTTCCCGGTCCCCACGGCTGCGGACGGTGCGCCCGCGCATGGAATGTGTGGTCACCTCCGTGGTGGAGAAGCGTCTGGGCGCTCTGCCTGTCGCTGCCGAGTTTCTGCGCCGGCTTGATGTGGCCGGGACCGTCGACCGGCTGTGCCCGGGCCGCGACATCGCCCATGTGACGCACGGCCAGGTCATCGAGGTGCTGGTGGCCAACCGGCTGACCGCACCCGCACCCCTGTGGCGGGTGGACCGCTGGGCCCGGGAGTGGGCGGTGGAAGAAGTATTCGGAATTGAGGCGGAACTGCTCAACGACGACCGTCTGGGCCGGGCCCTGGACGCCATCGCCCCGCGGCTGAGAGAGCTCACCGACAGCATCGGGGCCCAGGCGATCGGCGAGTTCGGCATCGATGTGTCCACGTTCCACTGGGACATGACATCCATGTCGCTCTACGGCGCCTACCCGGCCGATGACCAGGACGAGGAGTATCCCCGCATCAGACACGGCCATCCCAAGGACCGCCGCTACGACCTCAAGCAGATCCAGACCGGCCTGGCGGTGACCGGCGACGGCGGTATCCCCCTGCTGTCCCGCGTCATCGACGGCGGAGCCGCGGAGATCTCCCAGATCACCGGCACCATGAACGCTCTGCGCGCGATGGCCGGACCGAAGAAGTTCCTGCTGATCGCCGACTCCAAGCTGATCTCATACGGCAACGTCACCGCCCTGATCGGGGCCGGGACCGATTTCATCGCCCCGGCCCCCGCTTCCAGGGTCGACGACGCCGTCTACGCCGCCCTCGACCTCGAGACGGCCACCGTCGTGGACTACACCCCCGCCCGCGACGAGAACACCCCCGCCGCAGCGCGTGAGACCTACCGGGTCCTGGAAGACATCCACCTTGTGACCGGGCCCCGCAAGAGCGATCCCCCGCTCCAGGTACGCCGGATCCTGGTGCACTCCACCGGCAACGCCAAAGGCCAGCAGCGGGCCCGCGAGAAACGCCTGGCCAAGGCCCGCGAAGACCTCGACAAGCTCCAGCACTCTGCCGGCGGCCGCTACTACAGCACCGCAGAGAAGATCGCCGCACGCCTCGGCGTGATCACCCGCACCCGCCGGGTCTCCGGCTGCCTGCACACCGAGATCACCACCGACGAAACCGGACGGCCCGCCCTGTCCTGGCACTTCGATCAGGACGTGCTCCAGGCCGAAGCCGCCGTCGACGGCTGGTACGCGCTGCTGGCCACCCTCACCCCCGAACAGGCCGATCCCGGCGAAGTACTACGCCGCCACAAAGGCCAGGGCACCGTCGAGCGCCGATACAGCGACTTCAAGGGCCCCCTGGCCGTCACCCCTGTCTTCGTGCAGGACAACAAACGCGTCGCCGCACTGATCACAGTGATCTGCCTGGCCCTGCTGCTGTTCTGCCTGATCGAACGCCAGGTCCGCCGAGCCCTCGGCGGCGACCAGAAGATGCAGGGGCTCTACCCCGGCAACCAGAGGGTGCGGCCCACCGGCCGGATGATCCTCTACCACCTGTCCGACCTGCGGCTACGGGTCGGCAGCGCCACCGACCCACCCGTCATCGCCATCACCCGGGGCATCCAGCTCCACCTCCTCGACCTCCTCGGCCTGGAACCCACACATCCCCGCTGGCCAGAGACCTGAACGAACTACCCGCGAAGTACAGAGCTAGACCGGACCGTCCGTACGGGAGAAGGCTCAGCGCGCGGAGCGCCGGGCCTTCTTCCGTTCGGCTTCCTGTTCGGCCTTCACCTCGCCCGCGTACCGGTCGACGTACTCCTGGCCGGACAGTTCGAGGATGGCGTACATGATCTCGTCGGTGACCGCCCGCAGGATCGCCCGCTCGCCCTCCATTCCGGCGTACCGGGAGAAGTCCAGCGGCCGGCCGAAGCGGATCGTCACCCGCCGGATGTTCGGGATCTTCTGCCCGGGCGGCTGGATCTCGAAGGTGCCGACCATCGCGCAGGGGATCACGGGCACCCCGGCGCCCAAGGCCATCGCGGCCACGCCCACCTTCCCCTTGTAGAGCCGCCCGTCGTGCGAGCGCGTCCCCTCCGGGTAGATGCCCAGCAGTTCGTCCTTGGCCAGCACCGCCAGTCCCTCGCGCAGCGCCGCCTGTCCGGCGTCCTTGCCCGACCGGTCCACCGGGATCTGTCCTGCGCTGCGGAAGAACGCGGCGGTGAGCCGGCCCTTGACGCCGGGCCCGGTGAAGTACTCGGCCTTCGCGAGGAAGGTGATCCGCCGCTTGAGGATCGCGGGCATGAGGAAGTGGTCGGAGAAGGACAGGTGGTTGCCCGCGACGATCGCGGCACCCTCCGCCGGGATGTTCTCCAGCCCCTCGATCCGGGGCCGGAACAGCAGCCGCAGCAGAGGACCGAGCAACACGTGCTTGAGCAAGTGGTAGAACACCAGGCCGCTCCCGTCGATATCCCGTTGTCACCGCCAGTTTACGGACGGTGAGCCACGGGCTGGAGGGGGCGGTGGGAACCTTCCTCAGCCATTGCGAGAGGCGGCCATCCCGGCGGTCAGCAGCCCCAGCACCACCCAGCCGAACCACAGCCAGCCGTTGCTGCCGAGGGCCACGGAGTACGTGGCAACGGCCACCAGTGCGGCGAAGGTCATGACGGCCATCGCCTTAACGGATCCGGTCATGCCCCATGGTGACGCGCGACAGTGCCGTTCCGCTACTGGCCACGCGCTTGGAGCGAGGCGAGATACGAGTTGTACGCCTCCAGCTCCTTGTCGCCGTTGCGGTCCTCGGCCCGGTCGGAGCGCCTCGCCGCCCGCTGCTCGGAGTGGTACCACTGGTAGACCAGCGCGATCAGGACCAGCACCGAGGGGATCTCGCTGAAGGCCCAGGCGATGCCGCCGCCCCACTGCTGGTCGAGCAGCGGGTCGATGCCGAGGGAGGCCGGCGGGTTCGCGTACGTCTTGATCATCGGCTGGCTCGCCATCATCAGGGCGATGCCGAAGAAGGCGTGGAAGGGCATGCCGGCGAAGAGCTCCAGCATCCGCATCACGTAACCCGGACGGTGCGGACCCGGGTCGATGCCCATGATCGGCCAGAAGAAGATGAGGCCGACGGCGAGGAAGTGGACCATCATCGCGATGTGCCCGGTGCGGCTCTCCATCAGGAAGTCGAAGAGCGGGGTGAAGTACAGGGCGTAGAGGCTCGCGATGAACATGGGGATCGTGAAGGCGGGGTGGGTGACCACCCGCATGTACCGGCTGTGCAGCAGCGCCAGCAGCAGCTCGCGCGGGCCCTTGTGGCCGCGGGCGGCGGGCGGCAGCGCGCGCAGCGCCAGCGTCACCGGTGCGCCCAGCAGCACCAGGATCGGGGTGACCATGCTGATCACCATGTGCTGGACCATGTGCACGCTGAACATGACCATGCCGTAGTCGTTCAGCTTGGTGCACATCACGAGGACCACGGTCAGCACGCCCGCGGTGAAGGCGATGGTCCGGCCCAGCGGCCAGGAGTCCCCGCGCCGGCGCAGCCGCAGCACGCCCCACGCGTACAGGGCGAGCCCCACCAGCGAGCCGATCAGGAAGAACGCGTCGAAGGAGAACTCCAGTCCGCGTCCGAGAGTGAAGGGCGGCAGGTCCATGTTCATGTCCATGCCGTGCCCGCTGTGATCCATCTCTTCACTCCCTTGACCGTGGCGCCCCACCACAGTAGTGCCGCCCCCGCACGCTCCTGCGCGCGGGGGCGGCCGTAACGGGCATACGGTTACAGAACCGTCTGGGCCTCGTCGTACCGCTGGGCAGGAACCGTCTTGAGGGTCGAGGTCGCCTCGGCGAGCGGCACCATCTCGATGTCCGTGCCGCGCAGCGCGGTCAGCATGCCGAACTCGCCGCGGTGCGCGGCCTCCACCGCGTGCCAGCCGAAGCGGGTGGCCAGGACCCGGTCGTACGCGGTGGGCGTGCCGCCGCGCTGGACGTGGCCCAGGATCACCGGCCGGGCCTCCTTGCCCAGGCGGTGCTCCAGCTCCACGGCGAGCCGGTTGCCGATGCCGGCGAACCGCTCGTGGCCGTACATGTCGACACCGCCCTCCGCCAGGTCCATCGACCCGGGGCGCGGCTTGGCGCCCTCGGCGACCACGACGATCGCGAACCGCTTGCCCGCGGAGAAGCGCTCGCCGACGATCGCCGTCAGCTCCTCGATGTCGAAGGGGCGCTCCGGTACGACGATCGCGTGCGCGCCCGCCGCCATGCCCGAGTGCAGGGCGATCCACCCGGTGTGGCGGCCCATGACCTCCACGACCATCACGCGCTGGTGGGACTCGGCGGTGGTCTTCAGGCGGTCCAGGGCCTCCGTGGCCACGCCGACGGCGGTGTCGAAGCCGAAGGTGACGTCGGTGGAGGCGATGTCGTTGTCGATGGTCTTCGGGACACCGACGATCGGCAGACCGGCCTGCGACAGCAGGTTCGCGGCCTTCAGGGTGCCCTCGCCGCCGATCGGGATGATCGCGTCGAGGCCGAGGTCGGCGACGTGCCCGCGGGCACGCTCCACGCCGTCGCGCAGGTGCGCGGGCTGGACCCGGGAGGAGCCGAGGATGGTGCCACCGCGGGCCAGGATGCCGGCGACGGCGTCGAGGTCGAGCTTGCGGTAGTCCGCCTCCAGCAGGCCCTTCCAGCCGTCGAGGAAGCCGATCACCTCGTCGCCGTGGTCGACGACGGCGCGGTGCACGACGGATCGGATGACGGCGTTGAGGCCGGGGCAGTCGCCACCGGAAGTGAGCACACCAATGCGCATGGCAGGGAGAGACCTTTGCAACGTGGGCCGGCGACCGGACCACGTCGTCCGGTTGGAACTACGGCCACCCTACAAGCGGTGGAGCAGTGGGCTGAACCATCCTCCACATGCTGGTCGCACTCGTCGTACGAAACCACGTCGGCCCGGTTCCCCCTAGGGAAAACCGGGCCGAACACATGATGGCGGGGCCGCCCCGATGAGCGGCCCGCAGGGCGCTACGCGGGCTGCGTGGCGGCCGCGATGCGCTCCGCGCGCAGCGCCTCGTACCACCGGTCGTCTATGGCCGGCAGCGCGTTCACGTCGAGGGCCAGCTTCAGCAGCAGGTCCGCGATCTGCGGGTTGCGGGCCATCACGGGGCCGTGCATGTACGTACCGAACACCGTGTCGTTGTACGCGCCCTCGGTGCCGTCGCCGGTGCCGTTGCCACGGCCCATCGTCACCCGCGCGAACGGCTTGGCCGTCGGGCCGAGGTGCGTGACGCCCTGGTGGTTCTCGAAGCCCGTCAGCTGCGGCAGGCCCAGGCGCGGGTCGATGTCGGCGAGGACGTCGCCGACGCACCGCTCGCCCTCACCGCGCAGGGTGACGACGTCCAGCAGGCCGAGGCCCTCCTGGCGCTGGCCCTGGTCGTTGACGAACTCCTTGCCGAGGATCTGGTACCCGGCGCAGACGGAGAAGACGATCGCCCCGTTCGAGACGGCGCGCTCCAGGCCGCCGTCGCGCAGCAGCCGCTCCGCGGCCAGGCGCTGCGGCCGGTCCTCGCCGCCGCCGATCAGGTAGATGTCGCCCGAGGTGGGGATCGGCTGGTCGCTGCGCACGTCCACGCGCTGCACGTCCAGGCCGCGCTGGCGGGCCCGGCGCTCCACGACGAGGGCGTTGCCCTGGTCTCCGTACGTGCTGAGCAGGTCGGGGTAGACCCACACCAGACGCAGGCTGTTGTCGCTCATGCTCTTGTCCTCTGCGTTTCTGACGGGCCTAGTTGCCGACGCGGCGGCGGACGTCCTGGAAGGCGGTGTAGTTGGCGATCAGCTCGATCTGGCCGGGCGGCGCGAGCTGCACGGCCTCGTCGAGGGTCTCGCACACCCGGAAGTCCAGGCCCGCGACCTCGAGCCGGACCGCGAGGTCCAGCTTGCGGTCACCGATCACGAAGATCGGGTGGCCGGCCAGGCGCGGGTAGTCCACGTCCCACAGCCAGGAGGTGTCGGTGCCGTCGGCGCCGCGCGCGTTCACCGAGAGGATCACCGGGGTCGGCGGCGGGTCGATCAGCGAAAACGTTTCGAGCCAGCCCGCCGGGTTCTTCGCGAGCAGCAGCCGCAGCTCACGGCCCTGGAAGGTCACCACGTCGTAGCGGCCGGCGACGGCCTGCACCTGGTACATCCGCTCCAGCGCAACCTGCGGCGGAACGCCGAAGACGGCGGCGACGGCGGCCGAGGTGGCGGCGTTGGCCTTGTTGGCGCGGCCCGGCAGCTGGAGGTGGATCGGCCAGGCCGAACCGTGCGGGTCCAGGACGTGGTCTCCGGAGAGCACCCAGGTCGGCGCCGGGCGGCGGAAGCCGCACTCGCCGCAGAACCAGTCGTCGCCCGGGCGCTGCATGACACCACCGCAGGAGGGGCACGACCAGGCGTCGTCCTTCCACTCCTGGCCGGCCGCGACCCACACCACGTTCTGCGAGGAGGAGGCGGACCAGACGATCAGCGGGTCGTCGCAGTTCGCGACGATGACCGCCTTGGATCCCTGGAGGCCCTCGCGCCACTTCTCCGCGAGCATGCGGGTCTCGGCGGCGCGGTCCAGCTGGTCGCGGGAGAGGTTGAGCAGGGCGATCACCTTGGGGGTGACGTCCCGGGCCACTCCGGCGAGGTACTTCTCGTCGACCTCGATGACGCCGTACTTGGCGTCCGAGCCGCCGGCCAGCGCCGAGGTGATGCCCGCCGGCATGTTGGCCCCGAGGGCGTTGGAGACGACGGGGCCGCTGGCCCGCAGGGCCTCGGCGATCAGCCGGGTCGTCGTGGTCTTGCCGTTCGTCGCGGAGACGAGGACGACGTCGAGGTGTTGCGCCAGCGCGGCGAGAAGATCGGGGTCGAGCCTGAGTGCGACCTTGCCTCCGATCACCGATCCGCTTCCGCGTCCCGCGGCCCGCGACACCGCCGCCGCGGCCTTGCCCGCCGTCACGGCCAGCTTGGCCCGCGGCGAAAGCGGCTCCGTGTTGCCTGCCATCGTCCCTTGTCCTCCTTGCGTCGGTCGGCCCCAGCCTATCCAGTACCGGCCGGAGCCTTGACCGCGGCGCCCCCGCCCCGTCGCGGATCTCCTCATATAGTCGCCCGTCGTAGGCTTACGGCCATGCGACAGCGCCCCATTCCCGGTACCACCGGCCTCGTCCGCACCATGAGCCTGCTGGGTGATCCGGTGCTCCACTCGGCCTGCGCGGAGGTCACCGAATTCGGACCGGACCTCGACCGGCTCATCGAGGACATGTTCGCGACGATGTACGCCGCGGAGGGCGTCGGCCTCGCCGCGAACCAGATCGGCGTCGGGAAGCGGGTCTTCGTCTACGACTGCCCCGACGACGAGGACGTCCGCCACGTCGGGCACATCGTCAACCCGCGGCTGGTGGAGGCCGACGGGGACGAGTTCCTCGGGCCCGAGGGCTGCCTGTCCCTGCCGGGGCTGGAGGCCGGGACGGCGCGCTTCGACCGGGCGGTCGTCGAGGGGGTCACCTCGGGCGGGGCGCCCGTACGGATCTCCGGTACGGGTTTCTTCGCCCGCTGCCTGCAGCACGAATGCGACCACCTCGACGGGACCGTGTACGCGGACCGCGTGAGCGGACTGCGGGCCCGTCGCCTGCGGCGGGCGATCCGCAAGGCCCCCTGGTCCGCCCTCTCGCTGCGGCTAGAAGATCACTGAAAATCTGGGTTCTGGCCTCGCGTGTGCTGACGCGGGGCCAGACTGCTGTGTATGCAGGGGGAATGGGATGGCGAGAGCGTCGGCGAGGACGTGTGGGAGACCTGCCGGGAGTTGATCCCGGCCGGGGGTGTGTTCGCGTTCCTGGCCGAGCACCGCGGGGTGCTGTTCCCCGGGTCGATGTTCGCGGACATGTACCCGTCCACGAACGGGCGGCCGTCGCTGCCGCCGCAGGTCCTGGCCGTGACGGTGGTGCTGCAGAGCCTGCACGGGCTCTCCGACTTCGAGGTCGTTCAGGAACTGCGCTGTGACCTGCGGTGGAAGGCCGCCTGCGGGCTCGGCTTGCACGACACTGCGTTCGATCCGTCCCTTCTGACCTACTTCCGCCGCCGCCTGCAGCGCTCCAGTGACCCGAACCGGCTGTTCCACAAGGTCAGAGAGGTCATCGCGGCCACCGGCGTCCTCAAAGGCAAGCAGCGCCGTGCCCTGGACTCCACCGTGTTGGATGACGCGGTCGCCACCCAGGACACCGTCACCCAGCTCATCGCCGCGATCCGCAGGGTCATCCGCGAGGTCCCCCACGCCGAGCGGACCGCCGCGACCTGGTGCACCGCCCACGACTACACCGACCCCGGCAAGCCGAAGATCGCGTGGAACGACGAGCAGGCCCGCACCCGCCTGGTCGACGCCCTGGTCACCGACGCACTGAACCTGCTGGGCCGCCTGCCCGAGCAGGAACTCGGGGAAGCCGCGGCGAACGCCGTCGGGCTGCTGGCCCTGGTCGCGGGCCAGGACGTGGAGCCCGCCGACGACTCCGACGGCCGCGACGGGCGCTGGCGCATCGCCCGGGGCACCGTCCGCGACCGCACCGTGTCCACGGTCGACCCCGAAGCCCGTCACATCCACAAGAACCGGACCCGCCACCAGGAAGGATTCCGCGCCCACGTGGCCTTCTAGCCCGAGGCGGGAGTGTTCACCGAGGTCGCGCTGACCGCCGGCAGCGGGGCCGGCAACCACGAGGCAGCCGTCGCCCGCGACCTCCTCGCCGACGAGGACGCGCCGGTCACCGCCCTGGGCGATGCCGCCTACGGCACCGGCGACCTGCGCGAACACCTCCAGGACCTGGGCCACGACCTGGTCCTGAAGCCCCCACCGCTCAAACCGGCGGTCCCCGGCGGGTTCACCGCCGATGAGTTCACCGTCGACACCGAACAGGGACACGTCACCTGCCCCGCCGGACACACCGCACGGCTCGGCCGGCCACTGGCCAACGGCGCACGCCAGGCCCAGTTCAAGAAACTGTGCGCCACCTGCCCGCTCAAGGACCGCTGCACCCGCTCCAAGACCGGCCGTGTCTTCAGCGTCCACGCCCAGTACGACCTGCTCAAAGCCGCCCGCGACCAGGCCGCCACCGACCCCCACTGGCAGGCCGAGTACCGCCGATGGCGACCACCGGTCGAGCGTGCCATCGCCTGGCTCGTCGCCAAAGGCAACCGCCGCGTCCCCTACCGAGGCGTCATCAAGAACAACACCTGGCTCCACAACCGCGCCGCCGCCCTCAACCTCCGCCGCCTGATCAACCTCGGACTCACCCGCACAGGCGGCACCTGGACGATCACCCCGGCCACCGCATAACGCGAGGAGCCACCCAGCCCAACACCGGACGGCCCCTCAGACAAGATTTTCAGGAGCGTTCTAGGCCCGCGCTTTCGGCTTCGCCGGGCCAAACCCAGCCCCGGCGAGGCCGGGCTTTCCCGGCCAAGGTCCAAGGGGACCCTGACGAGGCTGGTTTGGCCCGGCGGAGCCTGACGTGCCCTCGGGCGGAAAAGGGGGCGGCGGGTTCGTCAGAAGCCCGGGCCGTCCACGCGGTTGCCGGCGGAGGAGAGGCGGCCCCAGAGGAGGTCCGTGAGGCCCGCGACGAGCTCGGCGCGTTCGCAGGGCCGCTCGCCCAGCCACCAGTCGCCGGCCGCGTGCATCATGCCGACGATGCCGTGGCCCCAGACCCGGGCCAGCCGTTCGCCGCCGCGCCCGAGGTCCACCCGCTCGCCGATCACCTTGGCCAGTTCCTCGCCGAGCCGGCGCAGCAGCGGCGCCGAGTGGAGCCCGACGTCGAAGCCGCGCTCCGCGCTGTGGGAGTCCTCGGCCGGGTGCATGAGGAAGCGGTAGACCTGTGGGCGGGCCTCGATGGCGGCGAGATACGTGTCGAGGGTCGCCTCCACCCGGCGGCGGCGCTCGGCGGGGGCGTCGAGCGCGGCCCGCAGCGAATCGAGCAGGGCGTCGGTGTGGCGTACGGCGAGTGCCTGGTAGAGGCCCGCCTTGTCCCCGAAGTGCCGGTACAGGATGGGCTTGGTGATGCCGGCCTCCGCCGCGATGGCGTTCATGGAGGCCTTCGGGCCGTCCCTGAGCACGACCCGGTCGGCGGCTTCGAGCAGCTCCCGACGGCGGCGCTCGGCCGCTCCCGGTTCGCCGGCCTGCTGAGTGGTCTCCATGACGTGTTTCTCTCCCCGCCCTTGCGATGTGCCTGACGCCCACGCAACGTAACACCCGGTACACCCCGGCGATTGAATCGGTGGCCGTCCCGCCGGGTGCCGTTGTCCGGATCTTCCGTGCTTGACAGCCCTTACTCGCCGGTAACAGACTGTGGTCTTCGCGTAGGTTACCGCTAGTAACTTCCGCATGGACGAGTACAGACAGGTGGAGGGGACATGGCGGAGTTCACCATGGAGCTGAACGACGACCAGAAGCAGGTACGGGACTGGATCCACGGCTTCGCCGCCGACGTGATGCGCCCCGCGGCCGCCGAATGGGACGAGCGCGAAGAGACTCCCTGGCCCGTCATCCAGGAGGCCGCCAAGGTCGGCATCTACTCGCTGGACTTCTACGCCCAGCAGTTCTTCGACCCGACGGGCCTCGGCATCCCGATGGCCATGGAGGAGCTCTTCTGGGGCGACGCCGGCATCGCCCTGTCCATCGTCGGCACCGGACTCGCGGCCATCGGCGTCGTCGCCAACGGCACCGAGGAGCAGATCGGCACCTGGATCCCGCAGATGTACGGCACCCCGGACGACGTGAAGGTCGCCGCCTTCTGCTCCTCCGAGCCGGACGCCGGCTCCGACGTCGGCTCGATGCGCACCCGCGCGGTCTACGACCAGGCCAAGGACGAGTGGGTGCTGAGCGGCACCAAGACCTGGGCGACCAACGGCGGCATCGCCAACGTCCACATCGTCGTGGCCGTCGTCGACCCCGCGCTCGGCACCAAGGGGCACGCCTCCTTCATCGTGCCGCCGAACACCCCGGGGCTGTCCCAGGGCCAGAAGTTCAAGAAGCACGGCATCCGCGCCTCGCACACCGCCGAGGTGGTGCTGGAGGACGTACGGATCCCCGGCTCCTGCCTGCTCGGCGGCAAGGAGAAGCTGGACGAGCGGCTCGCGCGGGCCCACGAGCGCGCCCGCAGCGGCGGTGGGGAGCGCGTGAAGAACGCGGCCATGGCCACCTTCGAGGCCTCCCGGCCGGCGGTCGGCGCGATGGCCGTGGGCACGGCGCGCGCGGCGTACGAGGTCGCCCTCGACTACGCGAAGACCCGTACGCAGTTCGGCCGCCCGATCATCGACAACCAGGGCGTGGCCTTCCAGCTCGCCGACATGCGGACGCAGATCGACGCGGCCCGGCTGCTGGTGTGGCGGGCCTCCTGGATGGCGGCCGCGGGCCGGCCGTTCGACTCGGCCGAGGGTTCGATGTCGAAGCTGTTCGCGAGCGAGATGTCCAAGAAGGTCACCGCGCAGGCGGTCCAGATCCTCGGCGGCAACGGCTTCACCCGCGAGTACCCGGTGGAGCGCATGCACCGGGACAGCGCGATCTACACCATCTTCGAGGGGACCAGCGAGATCCAGCGGCTGGTGATCGCCCGCACGATCTCCGGCATGCCGATCCGCTAGGCGAGCGGCCCCGTACGGGGTGGGGGGCGCTGCCCCGCACCCCGCGCCTCAGCGCAGCGGCGTCAGGCAGTAGAGGGTGCCGTCGGGGCTGTACTCGGGGCGGGCCAGGTAGTCGCCGGAGGCGCAGGGCCCCGTGGCGGCCGTCGGCCGGCGCACCCGGTACTCGGCGGCCGGGGAGGCGCAGTCCGTGACGACGAGCTTCTGGTCCGTCCAGTCGCCCTTGTTGCGCACGCACTGCCCGGAGGTCAACGGGCGCGGCGTGTCGTCCCCGACCACCGCGCCGATCACGACCAGGGTCGGGACCGCGAGGAAGAGCAGCAGCAGCGGTACGAGGAAGAGCAGGACCGGCACCCGGCGCCACATCGGCCTGCCCGGGTCGAGCGCGGGCCGGAAGCCGCCCGTCGGGGGTGCGAGCCGGCGGAAGGCCGCTCGCGGGCCGAGGTTCATCAGCAGGGTCACCGGCGTGATGAAGAAGGAGAGCGGACCCCACCAGCCCTGCCACAGGGTGTCCGAGGACATGCGGCGGTAGGTGGCGAGTCCGCAGTCGCGGCAGAACGGCCCGCGCAGGCTCAGGGACCGCATCAGCACGATCATGCCCTGGTGGCCGCGTACGGTCGCGGGCGCGGCGGGCCAGGCCCCGCACAGGGTGCAGCCGTACCGGCCGGGCTGCGGATGGGCGCCGTACGCGCCGTACGCGCCGTACGGCTGGGCTCCCTGGTACGCGGGCCGGGCCGGGCCGGGCTGCTGCGGGACCGGCGGGACGGTCGGGGCGGGCGCGCTGTAGGGGTTGTGCGGGCCGTACGGGCCCCCGGCGCCCTGCTGCGGCGGTGGCGGAGTGGCCACGGAGATCTCCTCGGTCGCGTAGTGATCACCGGCGCGGTGATCACGGCACCCTAGCCCGCGTCCTCAGGAGCGCAGCAGCCGGGCGAGGGCCCGCCCGAAGAGGAACCGGCCCGCCGCCGCGACCACGGGGTCCAGGGCGCGGGGGAGGCCGCGCAGGCGCAGTTCCTCACGCCAGTGGACCTCCGTGCCGCCCGAGGCGAGGGGCCGGGTCTCGATCTCCGCCCAGCCCGTCACCGACCGGCCGCGCTTCTCCAGCCGGACCAGCCCCGGCGAGCCCTCCGCCGGGGGCTGCCACAGCACGACCTCCATGGGATCGTCGAAAGTGATCCTGCCCACACCCGTGCGCGCGGTGAAGATCGTTCCGGCGTGCGTCGGGGGCGCGGTGTCGATGATCGTCCGCGTGAAGGGGACCTGTGCGCCGTGGCGCTCCCAGTCGGTGAGCCGCAGCCAGGTCTCGGCGGGCGGCCGGGACGTACGGTGAACGATCCGGATACCGGGCATGAGCGCATGGTAATCGGGCATACACACCGTGAACTGGGCGGCGGATATGGGTTCCGCCCGGGGGTGGCGATCAGCAATACTCACCAGCCACCGTGGATCGCGGAATCGACCGGGTGACCACCGGCCCTCCCGCCCCACTTTGCGAGGAGGTGCGCCATGTGCTCCCACCAGCCACCCTGCCCATCCGCCGACAGCGCCGATCACGACGCCGCCCGCATCGTGGCCTCCCGCCCCGAACAGGGCTGGAGCCTGCTGTGCAACGGGGTCGTGATCTTCGACGACACCGGTGAACTGCTCCCCGACAGCCGCACGGTGGAACCCCGCCGCCCGGCCCTGGTCTGAGCGAGGAGGCAGCATGCGCCAGCAGCTGATCCGCAAGCCCGTCCCCAAGCCCGCCCCCCGAGACCTGGACCTGCGCACACCGTCGGGCAGACCCCTCCCGTACTGACGGGAGCCCCGACGAAGCCGATCCAGTACGCACAGCGTCCACCGGCCGCTGCTCAGCCGGTGGACGTCGCCGCGCCGCCCAGGAACGCCGTCTCGTACGCGGCGTCGCCGATCGCGGCCCGGGCCTGCCGCTCGCCCTGGTCCCGCAGGGCCGTCAGCGAGGGCGAGCCCATCTGAGGCCGGCCCACCGTGCGCCACCAGGCGTGCCCGGTGCCCAGCAGCCGCGCCGCCAGTTCCCCGTCGCCCAGCCCGGCCACCGCCGCGGCCAGCAGGTCCAGGCCCAGCGCGATGCCGAAGCGGTCGCCCAGCAGCCGTTTGCCGGACAGCATCGCCCGTACGTGCCGGGCCGCCTCCCCGTGGTCGCCCAGGCCCAGTGCGGCCACCGCCAGGATGTAGTCCGCGTACGCCCGCAGCCAGCGCTCGCCGAGCTCCGCGCACGCCTCCCGCAGGGCCCGTGCCTCGTCGGTCGCCTCCTCGAACCGCCCCTGGTCGCACAGGGCGTAGCCGGTGGCCAGCTTGCACAGCAGCCAGCCCGGACCGCTCGTCCGCCCGCCGTGGCCCGCCCTGGCCCGTGGGCCGGCCAGCCCCAGGGCCCGGACGGGGTCGCCGGGCATGAGGACCGCCACCGCCTGCAGATAGGCCGCGCGCAGCTCCCGCTCGGGGTCGGCGAGCCGGGCCGCGTCCTGCGTGCACTCCTCGGCGATCCGCCCGGCCGCGTCCATGTCGCCCTGGAGCAGCAGCGTGAGCCCGAGGGCCCACTGGGCCTGGTTGTACGCGGCCCCCGTGGGCGGATCGGCCCGCAGCGCCCGTTCCAGGAAGCCCCGGCCCTCGTGCACGTGCCCGCAGGCGAACCAGTAGAACCACAGCGCCCCGGCCATCTCCAGGGCCGCCGTCGGGTCGGCGGTGAGCAGGTGCTCCAGGGCCGTACGCAACTGCGCGTGCTCGGCGGTGATCCTGCGGTACCAGTCCACCTGCCCCGGGCCGAGCCAGCCCCGGTCGGCGGCCTGGGAGAGCGCCGCGTACCAGTGGGCGTGGCGATCGCTCACGAGCCGCGCCTCGCCGAGCTCGCCCAGCCAGTCGTGCCCGTACTCGCGGATCGTGTCGAGCATCCGGTAGCGGGCGCCGGCCCCCCGCTCGTCGGAGCGCAGGACCACCGACTTGGCGGCCAGTCCCGCCAGGACCCGCTCCACCCGGGCGGCGGGCAGCGGGCCGCCGGCACAGACCGCGCGGGCCGCGGCCACGTCGAAGTCGCCGGTGAAGACGGAGAGCCGGGCCCACAGCAGCCGTTCCAGCGGCGCGCACAGTTCGTGGCTCCAGCCGATCGTGGTCCGCATCGTCTGGTGCCGGGTCGGCACGGCGGCCCGGACGCCCGACAGCACCTCGAAGCGCTCGCCGATCCGCTCGGCCGTCTGCTCCAGGGTCCACAACCGCAGCCGGGCGCCCGCGAGTTCCAGTGCGAGCGGGATGCCGTCCAGGCGCCGGCACACCTTGGCCGCGAGCGCGGTCCGTACGGGATCGGTGAAGACGGCCTCCGCCTGCGGGGTCGCGGAGAGGGCGCGGGCCCGGAAGAGGGCGAGGGCGTCGCTGTCGGGTCCCTCGCAGGGCAGCGGCCGCACTTCGACGACCTCCTCGGTCGGGCTGCCGAGCGGCTCACGGGAGGTGATCAGGATTGTCAGCCCCGGTGCGGACTGCAGGAGTTCGCCGACCAGGTGGCGGCAGGCGGCCACCAGGTGCTCGCACGTGTCCAGGACCAGGAGGAGCCGCCGGTCGGCCATCCACGCGCACAACTCCTCGTCGAGCGGGCGCGGGGAGTGGTCGGCGAGGCCGACGGCGTGCGCGACGGTCGCGGTGAGCAGGCCGGGATCGCGCAGCGGCGACAGTTCCACCCACCAGACGCCGTCGGGCCGGAGCTGGCGGGGACCGGCGACGGCCCGCAGGGCGAGCCGGGACTTGCCGACCCCGCCCACCCCCGTGAGCGTGATCAGCCTCCGCTCATGCAACAGGTCGCCGAGGAGCCGGAGTTCGCGTTCCCGCCCTACGAAGCTGGCCGGTTCCGGAGGCAGGTTCCCCGGCGCGCAGGAACCCGGAGGGGGGTCGTCGTCCGCGGATTCTGCCTGATTGTCATTGACCGAGTACTCACCGAACACGGATGTATTGTGCGTGATCTTCTTATCCGACCGTGCCGTTCGGGCCGGATCGGTGCCGTAATTTCACGCCACGAGGGTGATCCGCCGCTCCGCGGAGAAGGCGCCCCAGTTGCCGTCGGGCAGCCTGGCCCGCAGTTTCACGGCCCATTCGGTGCCGGTCGGCTCCGCCACCGTGAGCCGGTGCTCCACCCGGCCGCTGGGCACGGCGCCCGCACCGAACTGGATGACGGTCGTGGCGCGTCCGTTGACGTACAGCTCGCACTCGGTGGTCGCGCGGCCCGTGTCCGGTGCGGTCCAGGTGAGCGTGACCGCCCCCGGTGAGGCGGCCGCGCCGAACTCGGCGGGGGCGGTGCCCGGCCCGTCGCCGGAGGCGGGCGGGGTCGTCACGTCGACCGCCGGCCCGTCGGGGGAGGAGTTGTCGGCCCCGTCCCGGGCCCGGACGGTGAAGGTGTAGACGGTGTCGGGCCGGAGGCCGCTCAGCACGGTGCCGCTCTCGCCGGGGCCGGCGGTGTGGATCCGGACGCCGCCCTGGTAGACGTCGTACGCCGTCACGCCCGTGTCGTCCGTCGCCGCCGTCCAGGACAGCGCGGCGGCCCGGGGCCCGGTCGCGCGACCGGTGGTCGTGGCCGGGGCGGTGGGTGCCGTGCGGTCCTCGGCCTTGGCCGCAGGGGTGGTCGCCCGGGCGGCCGGGGCGGGTTCGGAGAGGTTCCCGGCGGCGTCCTCGGCCCGGACCGTGAAGGCGTAACCGGTCTGCGGGGCGAGGCCGGTGACGTCCACCATGGTGGTCCCGGACGGGAGTTCGCGGACCAGCCGGTCCCCTTCGAAGACCCGGTAGCCGGTCACCCCGTCCCGGTCCGCCGCCGCGTTCCACATGACGTGCACGGTGGTGGCGCTGCCCGCTTGAGCGGTGAGTCCGGCCGGGGCGGGCGGGGGTTCGGTGTCGGGCGAGGTGCACGCGGTCAGGCCCGTGAAGCCGGTGAGGGCCAGGCAGAGGGCGAGCGTGGGGGCGGCTCTGCGTCGCACGGGGTGCCTTCCTCCGCTGCCGTAAAGGTCTAGACATATATGGCACGGCCGGAGCGGCCCCGGCAAGACCCCTGCGCCCGGCCATCGGCGATGTGTCCCGGTTCGTCTTCTTCCGATCCTGTCCGGCACTATTGCTAGCTCTTTGCAATAGCGGATGATTTTGAACAGGGATGTGCAGAGCATGACGGCCCGGACGGTACGGGGAGCGGCCAGGGCGACCCTGGCCGCCGCACTCATCACGGGCGTGGCGGCGTGTTCCCGCCCCGGCGCCACCGGCGCGGGCGGCGCCGACTCGGTGGTGGTCGGCATAGCGACCGAGCCGGAGAGCCTCAGCCCGCTGCTGGGCTCGTCAAGAACCCCGGCTACGTCTTCCTCACCCACATCGACCACCTGTACGTCGTGAACGACCGCTGGGAGGGGCTCACCACCCAGGTCGAGCCGCACGACCACGGCCTCGGCTCCGGCCCCTGGTGGAACGTGGAGAGCTGGAAGCCGAGGGACAGGTGAGCCTCCCCTGGGGGCCGATGGCGCGCATGGCGGGGCGGCGGACGCTCCTCGCCGCCCCGGTCCTCCTCGCCGTCACCTTCGGTGTCTTCGCCGTCGCCGCGCTGTCCCCCTTCGACCCCGTGAAGGCCTACGCCGGCACCGCGGGGCTCACCGCCTCGCAGGCCGAACTCGACCGGCTCCGTGCCAACCTCGGCGTCGACCGGGCGCTGGTCCCGCGCTGGTGGGACTGGCTCACCTCGGCGGTCACCGGCGACCTCGGGACCTCGTCCGTCATGCGCCAGCCCGTCGCCGACGTCATCGGGGAGCGGGTCGGCCTCGGCGCGGACCTGCTCGCCCGGCGTCCCCACGAGGTCAGCGACGGCCAGCTGCAACGCGCCTGCCTGGCACGGGCATTGGTGCTGCGGCCGCGCTGGCTGGTGTGCGACGAGATGACCGCGATGCTGGACGCCTCCACCGCCGCGGCCCTGGTCGCGGTCGTCGAGGAGTACCGCGCCGAGAGCGGGGCCGGACTCCTTGCGGTCGGCCACGATCCGGTGCTGCTCGGCCGCTGGTGCGGTCGCACGACCCACTGGAGCGAGATCGTCAAGGACTGACCGCCCGTCACGGACGGTCAACACCCGTACGGCGGACACGTGTTTCGCCCGAAGGCACCCCCTCCTGCGCCACCATGACGGCGAGTAAGGAGGTTTCGATGGTGATTTCCCTCTCCGTGGTCGTCCTGCTCCTCATCCTCGCCTGGATCTTCCTGCGCAGCGGCGGGCTCAAGTTCTCGCACGCGCTGGTCTGCGCACTGCTCGGCTTCTACCTCGCGAGCAGCAGCATGGCCGCGACCATCCACAACGGACTGACGGCCACCGCGAACGTGGTCTCCAGTCTCCACCCCTGACCTTGATCCACTGTTGCGCCTTCGTGAATCATCCGGCGCATCCATGGACTCCTCGGGCACTGCGATCTAGCGTCTGGCCGCGGCGCGATGTCAGACGCAATGTCAACAAGACCGAAGAGGCAGGGAGGAAGTCCGGATGTCCCGAAGAGCGCTGAACTGCGCCGTGGTGCCGGTCGTCGCCGCCTTCACGGTGATGTACGGCGGCTCGCCGGCCCAGGCCGAGGAGATACCCAAGGCCCCCGGCCACCGCCTGATCAGCCACTACGACGGCAGCCCCGCGGCCGCCGTTCCGCTGCCCGGCGAGGCGCTGCCGCAGCATCCCCACCTCGCGCCCAACGGCCGCAGCGGCATGCACTCCGACGCGGCGGGCAGCGCCACGGTCCCCTGGTCGGGGCCGCTCGGCAAGAACCTGCAGGTGACCAGCGAGAAGATCGCCGCGCTGGGCGGCGAATGCGCCACCGCCACCTTCGACGCGGGCGGCCGCCTCGTCACGGTGTGCGGCACCTTCTCGGGCTTCAAGGTCAAGCTCCTGGAGCCGCGAACGCTCGCCACGCTCGCGGAGTACCAGCTCCCGCAGCGCTCTTCGGCGGTCGAGGCGATCACCTCGCTCGACTTCGCGAAGATCTTCAAGGACACCTCGGGCGGCCCCTACTTCTACCTGGACGACCAGGACCGGGCCGTGCTGGCCGACTCCCGCCAGCACATCCTGCGCCTCGCACACTCCTGGACCCCTGACGAATCAGGCGGGAGCTGGAAGTTCACGGTCGACGACGACTGGGACCTCACCGGCCAGGTCCCGCACGACTGCGTGACCTGGACCAACCTGCGGCCCAGCGGCACCTGTGACCCGGTCACCTCCGTGATGCCCGACTGGGACGGCCGCATCTGGTGGGTCACCCGCCAGGGCCGGGTCGGCACCGTGGACCCGGCGACCTCGCAGATCCGCTCCGTCCGGCTGCCGGGCGAGGAGATACAGAACTCCTTCTCGGTCGCCGAGGACGGCGTCTCCATCGTCTCCGACCACGCGCTCTACGGCTTCCGCGCCGCCGCCGACGGCACCCCCGAGGTGCAGTGGCGCCAGACGTACGACCGCGGGACCGCCGCCAAGCCCGGATCCGTCAACCAGGGTTCGGGAACCACCCCGGACCTCTTCGGCAACGGCTACGTCGCCATCACCGACAACGCCGACGACCGGATGAACGTCCTGGTCTACAAGCGGGGCACGGACGTCCCGGCCGACCGGCGGCTGGTCTGCAAGGTGCCGGTGTTCGGCTCCGGTGCCTCGACCACCGACAACTCCCTGATCACCTGGGGCAACAGCATCGTCGTCGAGAACAACCACGGCTACGAGAACCCCACCACCCTCCTGCTGGGGAAGTCGGTCGTGGGCGGCGTGACCCGCATCGACGTCCGGGCCGACGGCAGCGGCTGCCACACGGTGTGGGAGAGCGCGATCCGGGCTCCCTCCGTGGTCCCGAAGCTCTCGACCGCGAACGGGCTGCTCTACTTCTACGAGAAGGAGCCCAACTTCTGGGGCATCGACGGCTGGTACCTCACGGCCGTGGACTTCCGCACCGGTGAACGCCGCTGGCGACAGCTGACCGGAACCGGCCCGCTCTACGACAACAACTGGGCCCCGATCACCCTCGGCCCCGACGGCACCGCGTACGTCGGCGTCTTCAACGGCATCATCGCGGTCCGCGACAGCTGACGCCGGGGGACCGGCGGCAGGGGAGGACCGACGCGCATCCGACCGCTTCCGGTCAGGACCGGTCCGGCGCTCGACCGAGCGCGTGAGCCGCCCGCAGTGCGGACGTTCCGCGGTGGGCGGCTCACGCACGTCCGGGCCCGGCCCCGCGGTCAGGAACCGGCCGGATCTCGCCATCCGGCCGACGAGTTGAGCGGGGACAACAGAGCGCCCAGGCCGACGAGCAGACGCAGCCCGCCCGCGATCGCGATGATCAGGTACATGTTGTGCCACCGCTGCTCCAGCACACCGCCCAGCACCGAGGCGACCGGGATCGACATGAAGGCGATCATCCGGGTGGTCGCCACCACCCGGCCCAGCATCTGCGCGGGCACGGTGCGCTGGCGCAGGACGAACCAGCTCACCATGTTCACGGTGCCGATGCCGTAGATCAGCGCCCAGAGCAGGGAGATGCAGACGACGTCCCGCAGCGGGATCAGCAGGACGATCCCGGCGCCGGCGAGCACCGTCCCCGCGATGACGACCCGGCCGGGCGCGAGACGGCGGCCCAGCCACGGGCAGGCGGCGGCCCCCAGCACCGCTCCCGCGCCCTGCGCGGCGAAGACCACCCCGACCAGGGCGGGCGACATCGCCTGGTAGTCGCTCAGGTAGTAGACGAGGTTGGCCTGCACCAGCCAGGTGCCCAGGTTGGCGAGGGCGAACAGGACCGCCCCGCTGAGCAGGGGCCGGTTGTCCCGGACGATGTGGACCAGGGAGTCCCTCACCTCCGCCCGCAGGTCGCGGCGTACCGGCTCCGCCGACCGCGCGGCGGGCGGCTCCGACCGGGTTCTGACGGCCAGCACGGCCAGGGCCGACACCGCGAACGTGCCCGCGTCCGCCCAGATCGCGCCCTCGTAGCCGACGGCCGCGACGAGCACGCCGGCCACGGCGGGGCCGGCGAGGCCCATCACGTTGTCGCCCATCTGCATCCAGGCGTTGGCGCGCTCCAGTTCCTCGTTGCGGACCAGGTCCGGGACCATCCCCTGGAAGGCCGGGTAGTACAGCGGTTCCACGCACGCGAGCAGGAACGCCGCCAGGTAGACCAGCAGCACCGAGGAGGACCCCGACGTCACGATGAGCGCGAGGATCCCCGCGAGGACCGTCGCCGTCAGGTCGCCCACGACCAGGATCCGCCGCCGCTCGAGCCGGTCGGCGATCACGCCGCCCGGCAGCGAGAGCAACAGCAGCGGCGCGTACTCCAGTGCGTACACCACCGCGGTGTTCAGCGCCGACCCGGTCAGCTCGAACACCATCAGCGGCAGCGCCAGCCGGTAGATCCAGTTGCCGAGTCCGGACACGACGAAGGCGAACAGCAGCAGCTCGTACGGTGCGCCGAGCCGCCGTTTCGCGAGCGCCGCGCGGACGTCCGTACTCAAGTGAAGGTCCACCCGGTGTCCGTGCGCAGGGCGTCGGCCGGGCGCGGCTCCCCCGCGTGGCGGCCCGGCGTGCCGGTCGGAGACGTTCCGTGCGGCATTGCTGTGTTCCTCCTGGACGTGGTGCACGGCCGGGGCGGTCCCTTTCGGGCACGGTGATCCGGCTGACCGATTCTTCTGTCTGCGATGACTCGTGGGTGAATCGACGGTTCTGAATTGAGTGCACGTCGGCATGCTCAAAGGACCGGTGTTCGATGTTAATCATTCCGGGCCGAATGCGCCTCCTCGTGTGACTCAGTCCACTGCTGGAGTGAATGCCGATCGGATTGCCGCCGGGGAACTTCGTCGAAATTGGGCGTTGACAAGCGGTCCTAATGTGACGGCCGGCCCGTCGCATATGAGCCGAACCTGCCGGTGAGGCTCGGATTTTGACTGAAAATCGGCCTTCTTCGCCGATCAAGTCGCTGACAGGGCGATGCTTTTCAGTCATCGGGCCAGGTGATCACCCTCACGTCGATTCCGTTATTGCCAGGACTTTCCTGCTGGTACGTTGATCGGAACACCCCGGTCGCAAAGCCGTTCACGAGAGTGGCTCTACTTGAAAAGCGGGCTCGGGAATCCAGGGCCCCCGGGAGGCGTCATGCCCCACAAGGTGATTCTGGCGCTTCTTGCGATCGGCTCCTTTGCCGTCGGCACCGACGGATTTGTCATCAGCGGTATTCTTCCGCGCATCGCCGGTGAACTGGACGTGTCCGAACCGGTGGCCGGACAGCTCGTCACGGCCTTCGCGCTCAGCTACGCGATCAGCGCGCCGGTCCTGATGACCCTGACCGCCGGCCTGTCCCGGCGCGTCATGCTGCGCGGCTCGATGCCGGCCTTCCTGCTCGCCAACGTGCTGGGCGCGCTCGCCCCCACCTACGGGGTGCTGATGGGGGCCAGGATCCTGGCCGGGATCAGTGCCGCCCTCTACATGAACACCGCCGCGGCCACCGCCACGGCACTCGCGGGGGAGCGGTACCGGGGCCGGGCGGTGTCGCTGATCATCGGCGGGCTCACGGTGGCCACGGCGCTCGGTGTGCCCGGCGGCACGCTGGTCGGGCAACTCGGCAGCTGGCGCCTGACGTTGGCACTCGTCGTGGTGCTGGCCCTGCCCGTGTTCATCGGCCTGTTCCTGGTGCTGCCCGCAGTGCCGCAGCCACCGGTGGTCAGCATGCGCGACCGGGTGCGGATCGGCGCGCAGCGTCCGGTCCTGCTGGCCGTCCTGGCCAACCTGTTCGCGGTGGCGGGCTGCTTCACCGTCTTCACCTACCTGGCGGCCTTCACCCGTGCCACCACGGGCATGGACGACGCCGGCGTGAGCGTCGTCCTGCTGGTGTTCGGTGTCGCCGGCGCGGTCGGCAACGCGGTCGGCGGCCGGCTCAGCGACCGCATCGGGGCGGAACGCACCTTCACCGCCTCGGTGTCGGGCGTCACGGCGGCCATGGCGCTGTTGGCGGTACTGGCGAGCTGCTTCGCCTCCGAGTCGGCTGCCGTGGCGGCGGTCTTCCTCGCCGCCACGGCAGCCTGGGGAACGGTCTACTGGGCCGAACCCCCCACCGCCATCCACCGCGTACTGGACCTGGCCCCCACGGCCCCGAGCGTGGCCATCTCCGTCAACAGCTCCGCGTCGTACCTCGGTGTGGCCCTGGGCGGTGCGGTCGGCGGGGCGGTGCTCGACCGGCTCTCGCCGGCCGCCCTCGCGTGGGCGGGCGGGTGCCTGGAGCTGGTCGCCCTGGCCCTGGTCGTCCTGTCGAGGGTTTCCGCAGGCCGGGGGCGTCGGGCCGAGGCGCCCGCCCGTGCGCGGCCGGAGCCCGTGCGCGAGGGCTGACCCCAGTGGCCTGCGGCCTGCGGCTTTCCGGCGCCGAGTCCGCGTCCCGGGACGCGACCTCGGCCTCGGCTCCGCACGTGACCGTGCCGGTGAACGAACGGCAGGGCCGCATGCGCCCTCGACCGCGGCTCGTGGCCGGGAGACCGGGCCGGTCGGATCACTCCCGCAACCGCCCGATCGCCGCCAGCCGCGCCCCGACGTCCAGGTTCCACAGCCGTACGGTGCCGTCGGTGCTGCTGCTGGCCACCGTCCGCCCGTCGGGGGCGAAGACCACGCCCCACACCGCGCTCGCATGGCCGGACAGCACGGCCACCGTCCGGCGTCCGGCCACGTCCCACAGTCGCACCGTACGGTCGTTGCCGCTGCTCGCCAGCGTGCGCCCGTCGGGGGAGAAGGCGATGCCCCGCGCGGAGCCGGTGTGGCCGGACAGCGCCACCCGGAAGCGGTGGCGGTGCGCGTCCCACAGCCGTACGGTGCCGTCGTTGCCGCTGCTGGCGAGGGTCCGCCCGTCCGGGCTGAAGGCGACCCCGCGGACCGCACCCGTGTGCCCGGTGAGGGCGGCCAGCGGGCGCCGCCCGGCCACGTCCCAGAGACGGACCGTCAGATCGTCGCCGGCGCTCGCCAGGGTGCGCCCGTCGGGGCTGAACGCCACGTCGTTGGCGAAGTCCGTATGCCCGGCGAGCGTGGCGAGCGGGCGGCGCGCCACGACGTCCCACAGCCGTACGGTGCCGTCCGAGCCGGCCGAGGCGAGCGTCCGCCCGTCGGGGGAGAAGGCCACCGAGAAGACGGTCCCGCCCAGCCCGGCGAGCGTGGCGGACGGCCCGCCCGCCACGACGTCCCACAGCCGTACGGTGCCGTCCGAGCCGGCCGAGGCCAGGGTCCGCCCGTCGGGGGAGAAGGCCACCGAGAACACCGTCTCGCTGTGACCCTCGAAAGTGGCCAGCACCCGGCGCCCGGCCACGTCCCACAGCCGGACCGTGTGATCCGCCTCCGCGGTGGCCAGCAGCTTTCCGTCCGGGCTGTACGCGGCGTGCCAGATCTCCGAGAACGGCCGCGAGGCCAGCACCGCGCCCCGCAGGTCCCACAGCACCACCGACTGGTCGAAACCGGCGGTGGCCAGCATCGCGCCGCGCTGGTCCACGGCCACCCCGAGCACGTAGTCCGTGTGCCCGGCGAGCGTCGCCGTCAGCCGGCCGCCGGCCACGTCCCACAGCCGGGTCGTCCCGTCGCCGCCCGCGCTGACGACGGTCGTTCCGTCCGGGGTGTAGGCGACGCCGTTGACGTCGTCGCTGTGCCCGGCCAGCGTCGCGGCCGTGCGCCGGCCGGCCACGTCCCACAGGCGTACGGTCCGGTCGACGCCTCCCGTGGCGACCGTGCGGCCGTCCGGGGCGAACGCCGCCCCCAGCACCTCGTCGGTGTGCCCGGTGAGCACGGCCAGCGGACGCGCGTCCACCGGATCCCACAGCCGTACGGTCCGGTCGGCGCCGGCCGAGACCAGCGTCCGGCCGTCCGCGGCGTACGCGAGGGCGTTGACCCGCCCGGTGTGGCCCGCGAGGGACGCGACGGCCCGGTGGTCCCCGGCGGTCTCCCACAGCCGGACCGTCCCGTCGGCGCCGGCGACCGCCAGCGTCCGCCCGTCGGGGGCGAAGGCCACGGCCCGGGCACCCTCCGTACTCGCGGGGAGCACTCCCGTCGCACGGTGGCCCACGGTGTCCCAGAGGCGCGCCGGCCCGTCCGTGGAGGCGGCCGCGAGGGTCCGCCCGTCCGGGCTCACGGCGACCGCGCGGACCCGTCCGGGCATGGTGAAGGTCGCGAGGGTGCGGCGGTCGGCCACCCCCCGCAGGGTCACCGTGCCGTCGGAACTGGCCGTCGCCAGCCAGCCGTTGCCCGGCGAGAAGGCCACCGCGTTGACCGGCCCGCCGTGCCCGCCCAGGCGGGCGATGAACGGCTGGGACTGGGTGCTCAGCAGGGCGCCCCGGGCCTCGCTCGTGGGCGCGGTCCGGTAGGCCTCCCCGGCGAGCAGCATCGACGCCTCCGGCTGGCCGGCGGCCAGCGCCGCCGACTGCAGGGCGAGCGCCCGCGAACGGGCGACGCGCTCCTGGCCGAGTGCGCCCGCGCGCTGCTGGTAGGCCAGGCCGCCGGCGCCCACCGCGAGCACCAGCAGGACGACGAGCGTGGCCAGCATCCGCTGCCGCAGCCGCACCTGGCGCCCGGCCTGCCGCTCGCGGCTGTCGTGCGCCTCCTGGCCGGCCCGCAGGAAGGCGGCCTCCAGGGGGCCGAGCCGGCTCCGGCCGTCGAGCTCGTCGGCCCAGGAGCGTGCGGTGTCCAGCCGGGTCCCGCGGTAGAGCGCCGACGGGTCCCGGCCCTCGCGCTCCCATTCGGCGGCGGCGTGGGCCAGCTGCTGGTGGATCAGGAGCCCGGCCCGGTCGGCGTGGATCCAGCCGCGCAGCCGTGGCCAGGCGTGCAGCAGGGCCTCGTGGGTGATCTCGACGGTGTCGCTGTCCATGGTGATCAGACGGGCCCGTACGAAGGCGTCGAGCGCGGCCGCGGCGGGGCCCGCGTCGGCCAGTTGGTCCATCAGCGCGGTCCGGCTCATCCGCCGCCGCGCCGCCCCCGTGCCGTCGGCCACGTGCACCAGCCGTACCAGGACGCGGCGCAGCGTGTTCTGCTCGGCCGGGTAGAGGCGGGCGAACACCTCTTCGGCCGTGCGGGCGATCGCCCCCTGGATGCCGCCGGTGCGCTCGTACCCGGCGACGGTCAGCGTGGAGCCCTCGCGCTGCCGCCAGGTGGCCATCAGCGCGTGGGAGACCAGGGGCAGCGCACCGGAGGGCGTACGGTCCGGCGGGTCGTCGCGCAGGCCGACATCGCGCAGCAGCAGCGGGACCAGGCCCGGTTCGAGGGTGAGGCCGGCGCGTTCGGCGGGCCGGGTGATCGATTCCCGGAGCTCCGCGAGGGACATCGGGGGCAGTACGAACAGCCCGCCGGTGAAGACCGGGGCCAGCTCCGGAAGGTCCAGACAGTTCCCGGAGAAGTCCGCCCGTACGCCGAGCACCACGACGGCGGGGTCGTGCCCGGCGGGCGGCGCCGGACCGGAGGCGGCCAGGGCGCAGAGCACCCGGACGAACGCGCGCCGCTCGTCCTCGTCGGAGCAGAGCGTGAACAGCTCCTCGAACTGGTCGACGAGCAGCACCGGCCGGGGCGGAGGCGGCCGCCGGTCCCCGGAACCGGACGGCAGCCGCTGCGACAGCCGGTGGACGGCTTCGAGCAGCGCGTGCGGGTGGTCCCGCAACTCCCGTGCCGTGATGCCGAGATCGCTGCCCAGGACCTTCGCGGCGCAGTCCAGCAGCTCCTCCAGCGGATGCGCGGTGGGAGTGAACCGCATCACCGGCCACGTGTCGGCGCCGGGCATCGGGAAGCCGCCGCCGCGCCGCAACGCCGGTACGAGACCTGCGTTGAGCAGCGAGGACTTGCCCGCGCCCGACGGGGCGACCAGCATCAGCGGTGCGATGTCGACCCGCCCGAAGACCCGTTCGACCAGCTCGGCCGTCGCCCGCTCCCGGCCGAAGAACCACTCGGCCTCCCGCGCGGTGAAGGCCGGCAGACCGCGGTACGGACACGCTCCGTCCGTCGGCGGCCCGGCGTCGGCAGGGCCTTCGGCGCCGGCCTCGGGCGCTCCCGTCTCCCGGACCATCCGCAGCAGTTCACCTCCCGCCCGCAGTACGTCGTCGCAGCGCCGCGCGACGTCGACGGTGACGCGCTTCGAGCCGGTCTCGATCTTGCTGAGATAGCCCTTGCTGTAGTGCGTCTGCCGTGCGAGGTCCGCGAGGGACAGGCCGCGTTGCACCCGCAGACGTCTCAGCTGCGCAGGGAAGTGCACCGACGTGTCGTCGGACGCGTGCTGGTGATCGGTCTTCCGCCGGCGGTCCGGATCCCCCAAAACATCCCCCATGGCAATGCGCGCCCAGGCAGCGAGATGGCACTGCCCAGGCTACCGCGGGGGTACGACGGAAGACGGGATCCTCCAGCCGGTATGACCAGAACAGGAACCCCCGGAGCCGCCCGCGCGGCGGCTCCGGAAGCCCTCGCCGCGGGAGCGCTACCGGTTGAGGCGGATCGAGTTGATCGGCGTGAGGTCGGCGTAGACACCGGTCTTGGCGGCGATGGGGCTGCCGCAGCCCGCGCCGTTGGAGCCGGTGCACAGGTTTGCGGTCGCACCGCCGTACTGATTGTTGAGCACCCAGTGGTTCCCGAACTGGTTGCTCAGGTTGTGGGCCCCGTACGAGTAGAAGACGTGGGTCGGCTTGACGGCCGGGTTCTGGTTCTGAGGGTAGATGCAGACCGCCCCGTCCGGGCATCCGGCCCACGCGTCGACCGGCTTGGCCTCGACCGAACCGCTGAGCGCGAGGACGGCGGTGGCGGCGGTCGCGAGGGCGGCGGCGCCGCGGAACATCTTGCGCATGGTTTCTCCTGGTGGTTCTTGTCTCCTGCGGACGACTTCAGCCTGCCCCCGCCGGATGCGGCGGTCGACGGGTTGCCCGTTGCCCCTTGCCGGAGCCCCCGGGAAACCCCCTGCGACCAGCACGGTGTCGAAGCGGGGGGCAACGGCCCGCGCCGCGTCCCCGGCTCCGGGTGACGAGGTGTCACGCCGCGACGGCGCAAGGCCGTCGCGGCGAGTCCCGCGATCCACTCCTCCGGACGTCAAATTGCGCCGTTTGCCCACGGCATGTACCCGTCCGCTTACCCAATGTGGCGAACTGCTCTAATCGCCCATAACTTCTGCATCGTGACGAACCGACAAATCAAGTCCCTCATGTGCATCGCAGTCGTCATGGCCGCAGGGATCGGCGTGGCCGCGCCACCCGCCGCCGCGGCCGGACGGCGAGTGCACCCGGGCGACTCGATCCAGGACGCGGTGAACGCCGCACGACCGGGCGACATCATCACCGTGATGCCCGGCACCTACTACGAGAACGTGCTGATCACCAAGCGGCTCACCCTGCGGGGGTTCGGCGCCCGTACGGTGATCAAGCCGCCGATCATCCAGGCCGCGCCGGCAGCACCTGCGGCACCCGCGGCACCCGACGCGCCGGGCGGGGCGGCAGCGGCCGCGCCGGGCGCACCGGCGGCTCCCGCGCGCGCGGCCACCGCCTGCTCGCAGGCCGACACCGGGATCTGCGTCATGGGGACGCCCGAGCAGAGCGTGAACGAGGTGAAGATCCGCGCGCTGACCGTCTCGGGCTTCAAGCGGAACGGCATCTGGGCCGCCTACACCGACCGGCTCAGCGTCGAGCGGGTGATCTCCGAGAAGAACGGCACCTGGGGGATCGCTCAGGAACGGTCCACCCGCGGGGTGTTCCGCGGCAACGTCGCCCGAGACAACACCGAGTCGGGAATCTTCATCGCCAACACCGTCGAGCGGGAGGGCGGCGCCACCGACACCCTGGGCGCGGTGGTCCTGCGCAACACGCTGACCGGGAACCGGATCGGAGTCACGGTCAGGCGCGTCAGGAACCTCTCCGTCAGCGACAACCTCCTCACCGGCAACTGCGGCGGCGTGTTCGTCGTCGGCGACGAGGGCGAGCCGGGTGCCGGAGCCATGACCATCCGCGGCAACTGGATCCACGAGAACAACAAGTTCTGCAAGGGCAACAGCCGCCTCCCCGACATCCAGGGCGTCGGCATCGTCCTCACCGGGGCCGAGGAGACGGTCGTGCGCGGGAACTCCATCCGCGGCAACGTCGGCGCCTCCCCCCTGTCCGGCGGAATCCTGCTGTTCAAGAGCTTCGTGGGCGCGACGAACACGGACAACGTCATCCAGGACAACGTGGTGCGGGGCAACCAGCCGGCCGACCTGGCCAACCAGGGGACCGGAACGGGCAACCGGTTCGTAGGCAACCGGTGCGGGACCTCCGTACCGGCCGGGATGTGCTGACCGTGCTCCACCTCATCAGAAGAATCGAGGCCGTATGACCACGGTAAGTTCCACCTCCACGCCCGCCACCGTCCCCGTACCCCCGCACACCCCCCAGCCGGCCATGCGCCTGCGGGAGCTCGTGTTCGGGGCGGCCTGCGCCGCGGCCGTACGGGCCGCGGCCCGCCTCGGCGTGGCCGACGCCCTCGGTTCGGAGCCCACCACCGCCGCCGCGCTCGCCGCGGCGGTGGACTCCGAGCCCCGGCCCCTGGAACGGCTGCTCCGCGCCCTGGCCTGCTACGGGATCTTCGAGGAGACCGAGGACGGGAAGTTCGTCCACACGGAGATGTCGCGGCTGCTGCGCGAGGACGATCCGCAGAGCCTGCGCTACATCTCCCTGTGGTGCACGGAACCGTGGACGTGGCAGGCCTGGCCGCGCCTCGACGACGCCGTGCGTTCCGGCGGGAGCGTCTTCCAGGACCTCTACGGCAAGGGGTTCTTCGACTACCTGCACGAGGACGCGCACGAGTCGGCCCACGTGTTCAACCGGGCCATGACCACCTCCAGCATGCAGTCGGCGCTGGACGTCGCGGAGCTCCTGGACCTCACCGGGGTCTCCGTGGTCGCGGACATCGGCGGCGGCCAGGGGCACGTACTGGCGAGCCTGCTGGAGAAGCACCCGACGGTGCGCGGCGTCCTGCTCGACCTGCCGGGCGTGGTGGCGAAGGCGGATCCCCGGCTGCGGGACGGCGGTCCGCTCGCCGAGCGGGCCGGCATCGTTCCCGGGGACTGCCGCGAGGCCATCCCCGTCGAGGCCGACATGTACATCATCAAGAACATCCTGGAATGGGACGACGAGAGCACCCGCAGGACCCTGCACAACGTCGTCTCCGTGGCCCGCCCCGGAGCCAGGGTCGTCATCATCGAGAACCTGGTCGACGACACCCCGTCGATGAAGTTCACCACGGCCATGGACCTGCTGCTGCTCCTCAACGTGGGCGGTGCGAAGCACACCAAGGACAGCCTCTGCACCCGGATGCGGGACGCGGGGCTGGTCATCGGCCAGATCCGTCCGGTCAACCCGTACCTGCACGCGTTCGAGTGCACCGTGCCCGAGTGATTCCGGGCCGTCCGCGCGCCACAACGCCTCGAGACCGGCGCGATGAGCCGGTCTCGGGGGCGTCGGCACGACGGACGGGCGGTGCCCGTCCGTCCGAACGCGTCAGGCCTTGGCCGCCAGGGCGTTGTTGACGAGGTCCAGGAACTCGCGCGGCGACTTGCACCGGTCCGCGTCGGCGGGCAGGGGCCGGCTGTGCCGGTTCTCCAGCTCGCCGACGATGCCGAGGAGGCCCAGGGAGTCGAGCCCCCACTCGTCGAAGCCCGAGTCGGGGCGGCTCGCCATGGCCGCGGGGTCGACGTTCACACCGGCCCCCTTCTTCATCAGGGCGGCCAGTTCTTCCATGGTCAGTCGAGCGGTCATGACGGCCATCTCCTCAGGCTTGGTCCGGCGTACGCCGGTCGGTGATCAGGCGCATTTCAGAGCGCGCGAGGAAGCGCGAGATCTCCTGGTCGGTGGTGGGGACGCCGTCCTTGGCGCTGTCGAGCAGCCGGGCCAGCACGGCCGCCTTGTGGCCGCCCTCGACGCCGAGCGTCAGGGCGGGCCGGGCGTCGAGCGGGCCGCGCATGTCGAGGAGCCGGACGACGATGTCGTCGCGCTGGAACAGGGTGCTGCCCTCGATGGGGCTGGTCGGGTCGTCCACGGCCGCCTCGTCCTGGCCGGCGAGCAGCCGGGCGAGCGCCATGCCGCACCCGTTCTTGGCGGGGTAGAAGAGCGCGTGCCGCCTGACGTCCGCGTGCTCGCGGCCACCGCCCGCCACGTGGTGCACCGCGGGGAGCGCCGCTCGGGTGAAGAACATCCGGGCGGATCCGGGGTCGCTGAGGTCCCGGTCCTGTTCCAGGTACGGGTTGATGGCCTCCTCCAGGGCCCTGACCTCGGGCTGCAGGGCCACGTGGCGCAACGCCGCGAGGAGGTCGCCCTCCACCTCGACCGCCCGTACGACCCGGTTGTCGTGCATGAAGAGCGAGGTGCGGCGCAGCCGGGTGTTCGCGTCGACCTGCGCCTGCGGGGAGGTGTACCCGGCGAGCAGCTCCGCCACGACGGGTTCGCTGCCCGGCTTCACGGTGAAGGTGAGGGCGTGGCGGACCACCCCGTCCCCGCGCCGCGGGGCGACCTGGAGGCGGTCCCCGGACCGGTCCCCGAAGTGCGCGGAAGCGGCGTCGGGGCCGAACCCGGGATCGGAGCCGGCGGACGAGGGGGAGAGGGAGGCGGCGGGGACGGAGTCCTTGCCGGTCACCCGCAGCACGCTGAAACGCAGCGAGCGCGTGTCCCGTACGCAGCCGTGGAGCGGCTGCACCGACGCGACGTGCTCCTCGCTGTTGACCCAGGCCAGGAACCGCGGTGCGCTCTCCCACTCACTGGTGATGAGCCACTGGGAGGGGTTCTCGATCGACTGGCACAGCTCGTCGCTGATGTGTCCGGGGACGGAGGACACCTGCTTGCGGAGATGCTCGTAAACCTCCAGGAACTGGTTCTGCGCACCGTCGTACAGATCCAGCAGCAGCACGACCCGAAGCCTCGAGTCGTCGAAGGCGGACTGGGATATCCGTTCCGACAAGGTTGTCATCGTTCACACTCCTTCGAGACCACACGGTCGCCACGGGGCGGCGCCACCCGAACCGATCGTTGTCCCGTAATCCCCCCGGCGCGAGAGGAGAGAACCAACCGGGTGAACGAGCGAGGGAAGCGCCCTCGCACAGGGCATGGAAGAGCCATGAAGGAAAACGTCGACCACCGCGTCCCTGTCCTCATCGTGGGCGGCTCGCTGGTGGGCCTGTGCACCTCGCTCTTCCTCGGCCGGCACGGCATCAGCCACATGCTGGTCGAGAAGCACGCGGGTACCTCGATGCACCCGCGAGGACGCGGTATCAACGTACGGACCATGGAGTTGTTCCGCGTCGCCTGTGTCGAGGACCGGATCCGCGAGGCGGCCTCGGTCCTGGCGGACAACCACGGCATCCTGCAAGGCGGCTCCCTGACCGGTGAAGACCAGGAGTGGCTGTTCGAGCAGATCGACCCGGGGGGCGCACTCGCCCGCTTCAGCCCGTCGGCATGGTGCCTGTGCAGCCAGAACGACATCGAGCCGGTACTGATGTCCGTGACCCCCGGGCTCGGGGCCGACCTGCGGTTCTCCACCGAGCTCCTCTCCTTCGAACAGGACCCGGGCGGTGTGACCGCCATCGTGAAGAACCGCGACACCGGGGAGCACAGCACGGTGCGCGCGGACTACCTCGTCGCCGCCGACGGGCCGCGCAGCCCGGTGCGGGAAGGGCTGCGGATCGGCCAGAGCGGTCCCGGCGACCTCTTCCACAACGTGAGCGTCACCTTCCGGTCCCGCAAGCTCGCGGACGTGGTCGGCGATCGGCGTTTCATCGTGTGCTACCTGACCAAGCCCGACGCCGACGGGGCCCTGCTGCCGGTGGACAACAGCGAGCGGTGGGTCTTCCACGCGCCGTGGCACCCCGACCGCGGCGAGACCCTGGAGGACTTCACCGACGAGCGCTGCGTCGAGCACATCCGCCGGGCCGTGGGCGCACCCGACCTGGACGTCGAGATCACCGGGAAGGCCCCGTGGCACGCGGCCGAGCGGGTCGCGCAGCGGTACGCGGCCGGCCGGGTCTTCCTGGCTGGTGACTCCGCCCACGAGATGTCGCCCACCGGGGCGTTCGGCTCCAACACCGGTATCCAGGACGCGCACAACCTGGCCTGGAAGCTCGCAGCCGTACTGGACGGCGCGGCCGGCCCCGGGCTGCTGGAGACCTACGAGGCCGAGCGGCTTCCGGTGGCGCGGGCGACGAGCGAGCGCGCCTCGGCCCGGTCCGCCGAGCACAGCCACCCGGGGTACGAGCCCGACCCCGAGACCGTCCCCGAGGCCCAGCCCGAGCCCGCCCCGGGCGGGGGCGGACGGCAGGGCGGCGTCCTGTCCGTGGCCATGGGCTACCGCTACAACCAGGGCGCGGTCCTGGGCACCGACCCCGACCAGCCGGTCGTGCCCGAACGGATGCGTCTGTGCGGCGAACCGGGCACGCGCGCGCCGCACATGTGGCTCCGCGCCCCGGGGGAGGAGCAGCCGAAGTCCACCCTGGACCTCTACGAGCGGTCCTTCGTCCTGCTCAGCTCCGAGGGCACGCCGTGGAGCGGGGCGGCGGGATCCGTGGCCAAACGGATGAACGTGCGCCTGGACGCCTACGCCATCGGCGACGGACCGGAGGCCGACCTGATCCCTTCGAGCGGCGGCGACTGGGCCGAGGCGCACGGCACGACCGAGGCCGGGGCGGTCCTCGTCCGCCCGGACGGCTTCGTGGCCTGGAGGGCGGAGGGGGCCGTGGCTGATGAGGAATCGGTCCTCTACAAGGTCCTGACCACTCTGCTGGACCGGTACTGACCTTCCCCCCGGATCCCCGCGCCGCCCCGGCGGCGCGGGGATCCTCCGTGTCCCGGTCTCGCCGCGCCATCCGGATACTGGACAACCCTGTCCGTTGACGACGAACGCCATCTACTCTGGCAGGGCAGCTGGTTCGCCCCCGTCAGCCGGACGGGGTGCGTCGTAAGAGGGAACCCGGTGGGAATCCGGGACTGCCCCGCAGCGGTGAGTGGGAACGACCGCCGTCATACGCACTGGGACCGGTACCGGTCCTGGGAAGCGACGGCCAGTAGGAGCCCGCCGGGAGACCGGCAGGCGCGCCCGCGAGTCCGAAGACCTGCCCGTTGCCCGAGCGCGAACGACCGCGCCCGGTTTCCCGGTGACCTCGTGGGCGGGTCGGCGTGCTTCAGGCGGATCGTTTCCGGCGCGTACCTCAGGCGTACGCGCATCCGGCGGTCCGCCCGTTCCGGCACCCCTTCGCAGCCCAGGCCCGTCACCGGGTCCATGGAGACACGCTCGCGAAGGAGAGTTCCGTGACCACCGAGTCCGCAGCCGCGGCAGTACAGGCCACCGTGTACGGCTATCCCCGCCAGGGCGGCAGCCGCGAACTGAAGAAGGCCGTCGAGGGCTACTGGAAGGGCCGCGTCACCGCCGTCGCCCTCCGGGAGACCGCCCGCGACCTGCGCCGGACCAACTGGCAGCAGCTGGCCGACGCCGGCATCACCGAAGTGCCGACCGGCGACTTCTCGTACTACGACCACGTGCTGGACACCAGCGTGATGGTCGGCGCCGTCCCCGAACGCCACAGCGCCGCCGTGCGGACCGACGCCCTCGACGGCTACTTCGCCATGGCGCGCGGTACCCAGGACGTGGCGCCGCTGGAGATGACCAAGTGGTTCGACACCAACTACCACTACCTGGTGCCCGAACTCGGCCCGGACACCGTGTTCACGGCGGACTCCTCGAAGCAGGTCGCCGAGCTCGAAGAGGCGCTGGCGCTCGGCCACACCGCCCGCCCGGTGCTGGTCGGGCCGGTGACGTACCTCCTGCTGGCCAAGCCCGCCCCCGGTGTCGCCGCCGACTTCGAGCCCCTGACCCTGCTCGACCGCCTGCTGCCCGTGTACGCCCGGGTCCTGGCCGAACTGCGCGCGGCCGGAGCCGAGTGGGTGCAGCTGGACGAGCCCGCCCTCGTGCAGGACCGCACCCCCGCCGAACTGAACGCCGCCGCCCGCGCGTACCGCGGGCTCGGCGCCCCGGGCGACCGGCCGAAGCTGCTCGTGGCCTCGTACTTCGACCGGCTCGGCGAGGCCCTGCCGGTGCTGGCCAAGGCCCCCGTCGACGGGCTCGCCCTGGACTTCACCGACGCCGCCGCCGCGAACCTCGCCGACCTCGCCGCCGTCGGCGGGCTGCCCGGCAAGCGCCTCGTCGCCGGCGTCGTCAACGGCCGCAACATCTGGATCAACGACTTCGAGAAGTCCCTGTCCACCCTCGGCACCCTCCTGGGGCTCGCCGACCGGGTCGACGTGGCAGCCTCCTGCTCCCTGCTCCACGTCCCGCTGGACGCCACCGTCGAGCGGGACGTCGACCCGCAGGTCCGGCGCTGGCTCGCCTTCGCCCGGCAGAAGACCGCGGAGATCGCCGCGCTCGCCCGCGGCCTCGCCCGAGGCACCGACGCGATCGCGGCCGAACTCGCCGCCAACCGGGCCGACCTGGCCTCCCGCGCCAACTCCGCCGTCACCCGCGACCCCGCCGTGCGCGCCCGGACCGCGGCGGTCACGGACGCGGACGGCCGCCGCTCCCAGCCGTACGAGGAGCGCGCGACCGCGCAGCACGCCCGGCTGGGCCTGCCGCTGCTGCCCACGACGACCATCGGATCGTTCCCGCAGACCGACGAACTGCGCGTGGCCCGCGCCGACCTGCGGGCCGGCCGCATCGACACGGCGGGCTACGAGGACCGCATCGAGGCCGAGATCCGGGAGGTCGTGGCCTTCCAGGAGAAGGCCGGCATCGACGTCCTCGTGCACGGCGAGCCCGAGCGCAACGACATGGTCCAGTACTTCGCCGAGCAGCTCACCGGCTACCTCGCCACCCAGCACGGCTGGGTCCTGTCCTACGGCACCCGCTACGTCCGCCCGCCCGTCCTGGCCGGCGACATCTTGCGCCCCGACCCGATGACCGTGCGCTGGACCACGTACGCGCAAGCGCAGACCGGCCGCCCCGTCAAGGGCATGCTCACCGGCCCCGTCACCATGCTCGCCTGGTCCTTCGTCCGCGATGACCAGCCGCTCGGCGACACCGCCCGCCAGGTCGCGCTGGCCCTGCGCGACGAGGTGAACGGCCTGGAGGCGGCGGGCACCTCCGTCATCCAGGTGGACGAACCGGCGCTGCGGGAGACCCTCCCGCTGCGCGCCGCCGACCACGCCGGCTACCTGGCGTGGGCCACCGAGTCCTTCCGGCTCACCACCGCCGGGGTCCGTCCGGACACCCAGATCCACACGCACATGTGCTACGCCGAGTTCGGCGACATCGTCGACGCGATCGAGGCCCTCGACGCCGACGTCATCAGCCTGGAAGCGGCCCGTTCGCACATGCAGGTCGCCGACGAGCTCGCGGGCGCCGACTACCCGCGCGAGGTCGGACCCGGCGTCTGGGACATCCACTCGCCGCGGATCCCCTCGGTGGCCGAGGCGTCGGCGCTGCTCCGCAAGGGCCTGGCGGCCATCCCGGCCGAACGGCTGTGGGTCAACCCCGACTGCGGCCTGAAGACCCGGGGCTGGCCGGAGACCAGGGCCTCCCTGGAGAACCTGGTCGAGGCCGCCCGCCAGGTCCGCGCCGAGGTCACCGCCGACGGAGCCTGATCCGGGGACCCGGCCGCCTCAGTCGGAGCGCGGGGGTGCGACGCGCTCCCCGACGGGCGGCCGGGCCCCGTCGCCGTGGTCGCCGAAGCCGCCGGCGCAGTCGTCCCCGACGAGGCCCGCCACGTGGTCGGTGATCGTGTCGAGGATGTCCGTGGAGATCTTCTCGTCGCCGAGCACGAGGTGGTTGAGCGTCAGCCCGTCCGTCATGGCGGCGAGATAGCGGGCGAGTACGGTCACGGGGACGCGGAGTTCGAAGCCCATGTGGTGACGGAGCTGTTCGATGAGCTCGGTGTAGGTGTCGGCGTACAGCCGGTACTGGCGTCGCGCCAGGTGCTCGAAACCGGGCCGGCGCAGGGCGTACTGCGTGAGTTCGTACGTGAGCATGTGCTCGCCGGGGTGGGCGGACACGTGGTCCCAGTACGCCTGGAAGCCGGCCCGGACGGTCTCGCGGAGGGTGGCCTTCGGCTGGATCGCCTCCTTCACCACGGTGATGCTGTGCTCGGTGATCGCCGCCATGACGGATTCGAGCAGGGCCTGCTTGGAGTCGAAGCAGTAGTGGAAGACGCTCAGTGACACGCCCGCCTCGGCGGAGATCGACCGGGTCGTCGTCCGGGCGACCCCGTCGCGGGTCATCGCGCGGATGGCGGCCTCGGTCAGCTGCCGGCGCCGGTCGGCCGACGGCATCCGTGCCATGGGCGATCCCTTCGGTTCGTGCTGCTGTGCCGTGCTGTGGGATACGGGGCGGTGCCGTGCGGCGGCGGGAAGGCGGCCGGGGCCGGCCGGATCGGTGAGGATCCGGCCGGCCCCGGCCCCGGACACCGCCCGGGCGGCGTCAGCTGCTGTAGACGCCGACCTCGTGGAGCGAGTACCCCCACTGGGTGCCGCGCTGCAGTCCGTGGACGCGTACGTACCGGGCCGGGGTGCCGGCGAACTGCGCCGTGTCCAGCCCGCCGTCACCGGTGGTCGTGGACCACGCGGACTGCCAGTTCGTGCCGTCGCCCGAGAGCTCGATCCGGTACGACGTGCCGTGGGCGCGTTCCCAGTCGAGGGTGACGCGCTTGACCAGGCCCGGTGTCCCGAGGTCGATCTGGAGCCACTGGTCGTCGCTCCAGTCGCTCGCCCAGCGGGTGCCCGTGTTCCCGTCCACGGCCCGCGAGGGCGCGTAGCTGATGAACGGGTTCCACTCGGACGAGCTGGCCGAGGCGGCGGCGCCCGCGGCGAGGTTCACCCCGGCCTTGTGCTTCTCGGACGAACCCCAGGTGGTGAGGTAGGACTCGGCGCCCCGGAACAGGTCGTCCACCACGTCCTGGCCGCCGGTGATCCGGATGTCCTCGATCCAGTCCGGGACCAGGCCGTAGTGCGAGGCACCGTCGGTGTTGAGGTCCCAGGTGCGCACGCCCGTGGTCTGCTTGTCGATCACGGAGCCGCCGTCGGTGCTGCGGAAGGGGTAGCGGACCGGGTTCGGGGTGTCCGCGCCGCGGGGGCCGGGCCAGCCTCCGACGCCGTTCATGTCGGTGCCGTAGCCGTAGCCGACCTTGTACTTCTCGCGCAGCGCATCCGTGCGCTTGGCCTCCGCACTGAAGGCCTCGGAGCCGCCCATGTACTGGGCGACGAAGCCGCCGAGCCGGTACACCCGCTCCGTCCAGTCGAGGTCCATCCAGCTGTGCGAGGAGATCACGCCGGGGTACGACTCGGATTCGAGGATGTCGAAGGCCCGGCCCGCGGCCTTGACCCCCATGTGGTCGATCTCCAGCATCATCTTGCGTTTCATCATGCCGCGCACCGCGTACTCGCCGAGATCGGTGAGACCGCGGGTGTTGCACTGAGCGTCCGCCGCGTACGAGGGGACCGCCACGCCCGCCGGGAGCTGCTTCTGCGCCTCGGGCGCAGCCGCGAGACCGATGGGGTTGTCGTGCTGCGGGCCCTTGCACTTCTCCGTCTGCCAGAAGGTGCCGGTGGACAGGAACTGGCCCACGTTGATCGCCGTGCCGAGCGCGCCCTGGTCGAAGCGGACCCCGCACAGGGCGTTGTCGAACTTGTGGCACAGGAACATGCTGCGCACGCCCAGCCTGTGCAGCTCGTCCAGGCCGCGGTCGATGTCCTCCTTGCTGCACTGCGCGATGTCCAGGATCTGCTTGCAGCCGAACGGCTCGGAGGTCTCGACCCCGAGGACGACGGCCAGCTTGCCCTGCTTGACGACGTCGCGGGCCTGCGCGGAGTCGGTGACGATCCGGAACCAGCCCTTGCCCGGGCCGCCGTACATCTTGTCGATGTACGCCTGCATGTCGTACGTCTTCTGCGCCTCCAGGCGGATGGCGGTCATCTCGTCGCAGCCGCGGTCCTTGAAGAAGTAGACCGAGCAGATGACGCCGTTGGTGACGAGGTCGTTGACGAGCACCCGCTGGCCGCCGCGCCAGGCGCGTTCGACCCAGGCGTAGTAGTTCTGCTGGTGGGTCAGCGAGTCGTGGGCGGGCCAGTCCTTGAAGGTCGGCCAGCCGTCCGGGTCGTGCTTGCCGTCGCCGCCCTTGGTGATGAAGTCGAAGATGGCGAGCGTGCCGTCGGGGTAGTGCTCGGGGCAGTCCTTGAGCGCGTCGGCCACCCCCTGCTCGGAGAACGGCTTGCCGCAGATGAGACGGCCGCCGAAGCCCTCGTTGGACATCAGGTGGTCGTGCGCGTCGACGAAGCCCCGGACGCGTCCCTGGGAGTCGGTCCCCTTGAAGGGTTCGCCGGTGACGTTGATCTCGGAGTCGGGTGCGGGCCGGGCGACCGGGTTCCACCAGCCGGGGTCGGCGGCGGAGGAACTGGGCACGGGGCCGAGCACCATGGCCACCACGGCGAGGAGCAATGACAGGACCGCGAGGGGCCTACGCCTGTGGTGCGTGTGTCGGGAAATGGTCATCACTCACGTCTTCGGTCAGTGGATGGCGCGGTCGAGGAGCCGGAACCGCCCGGGGGCACGACGGCCACGGCCGTATGGCACGGCTGTGGCTTGTTTGTCATGGCCCGCACAAGCGGTGGGTCGAGAATCGCCACTGGCGGCAGCAGAGTCAAGAGTCCGGGACAGATGACCTGATGGCTCGTCAGTCCGGCCGGATCGGATCCCGGGCCGTGGTGCCGGCGGTGTCGGTGGGGCATGCGACGATCCCAGGCATGATCGCTTCGTCCGCTGCCCTGCTGCCCACCGCGGGTACCCACGTCTCGACCACCTACGCCGACTGGGTCGCCGCCCACGACCCGGACGCGGCCGGGACCGCGCGCGCCCTGGTCGAGGACATGCGCTCCGAACTGGGCCGCTCGCGGACCAAGCCCGGCCGGTTCGTCGACACGATGGCGGCGCGGGCGCGACGGCTGCCGCCGGCGCACCTGCCGTGGTTCTGGGACGCCGTGGGACACCGGTTGATCGGATACGGGAGCCGGCCCGGCGGGCGGGCCTACGCAGCGGCACGGGAGGCCGAGGCCCGGCACGGACTGCCGGTGGACCCGGGCTACCGCCGGGCCAACGCGCTGCTGTTCGCCACGGGCGGGGCCATGCCGGCCAAGGAGTTCGGGGCTCACCAGCGGTTCCTCGCCGAGACGTTGGAGCCGGCGGCGGCGCACGCGGCCCTGGACGCGTTCCTGACGGCGTGGGCGGGCTCGCCCGCGGACCTGCCGGCGGATCTGGTGCGCCGCGTACGGGCGTCCGCGAAGGCGGCCGGGCACGGGGACGAGGAGGTCGCGCGGCTGGTGGGCGCGATCCTGTCGGTCACCCGGAAGAAGTCGGTGCCGGACGCGCTGCTGACCGCCGCGGAGCAGGTCCTGACGGCCCATCGGCCGGCGGACACGGTCGCGGCCGGGCTGGTGGAGGTCTTCCCGGACGGGGTGACCGACGGCGGGGCGTGGCTGCGGATGCTGATCGGCTGCGGCGTGGCGGAGGCGATGGAGGCCGGACGGGTGGTGCCGGAGGGCGGACTGCACCACTGGGTCGGGAACTTCGTCCGCATGTACCAGTACGCGGCCCAGTCCGGCGGCGGCGTCGCCCGCCAGCCGCTCCCGGCGGAATTCCTCGACCTCGTGGGCCGGTTGGGGCCACGGCTGCGGGTGGCGGGCGACCCGGTGACGGTGCACACCACCCGGCACCACTACCAGGGCTTCGACGCGGACGTGCTGGACGCCTGCCTGGCGGCCGGGGTCGCGGTCGTCGACCCGGGTCCGCAGACGCGGATGCGCTTCTGGGGCGAGGGGTCCCGGCGGGACCTCGTCGCACTGGCCGCCGACCCGGTGTTCGGCCCGCGTCTGGAGGGGACCGTACACGCGGGTCTGACGCCCCACTGGTCGGCGGCGCACGGCCGCCGGCCCGGGTCCGCGGTGACGCTGCTGCCGGGCAACGGGGGCATCGCCCACGAGGTGGCCGGGCGGGTCGGCAAACTCGTCGACACGGTCGCGGGCGGCGGCATGGCGGGGGCCGAGGAGGCCGTGGCCGAGCTGGAGACCCTGCTGGACCGGCCGACGGTGACGGCGCTCGACGGGATCGCCGACGCGCTCGCGGGGGCCGGCGCCGCGGGCGCGCTACGGCGCTCGCTGGCGGCCGGCCTGCCCGAGGAACTGGCCTGGCCGGACCTGGAGTCGGTGTACGCGCAGTTCGCGGCGGACGCCGGGACCGCGACCGGGACGGCGGACACCGGGCCAGAGGCCGCGGACGCCGGATCCGGGGGAACGGACGGGACGCCGCCGGAGGCCACGGGCGTGGCCGGGGTGGCCGGGGTGACCTCCACCTGGCCGGTGCTGACGGTGTTCGGGCGCGACCGGGCGGTCGCCGTCGCCCCGGACGGGGTGCGGGGCTCCTGCCGCTTCACGGTCCCGGACGGGGCGACCATGTACGCCGTCCACTACGTGGGCGGTTCCTTCCTGGTGAGCTGGACCCTCAAGAAGAGCCCCTGCCACTGCGACACCGCCGTCTGGGCCGGCCGTCCCGAGGAGCCGTTCACGCCGGACCAGGTGAGCGGCCTGGTGCCGTTCGCCGGCAGCCTGGACGGGGCCTACGGCTTCCAGTTCGAGACCGCCGACGGGGGCGGGCGGCACGGCGGCACGCGCGTGCTGCGACCGGGCGGCACCGAAGGCATCGACGGGGACGAGCTGCTGCTCGGCGACGGCTCCCGGATCTGGACCAACGCCGTCTTCGTGCGGCGGCCGTGGGAGGTGGTGGACCCGGTCACCGGGGAGCGGCAGGGGGCGACCCCGCTGCCGGACTTCCCGGGCCGCCCCGCGAGTGCCGATCCGGCCGCGGAGCCGTCCGAGACCGGTATGAGCCTGGCCGCGGAAGCGCTGCAGCTGGCGCCGCTGCCCGACGGTCTGGACGGCTCCCCGCTGGGCAGCCGGGACGGGCTGGTCGGGACCCGGGTGCTGTTCCGCACCCGGCACCGCGACCACGCGCCCGACCACTATCTGGTGGAGAGCGTGGACGGGCGTACGGCCCGCTTCGACATCGACCGGCCCGGGCAGGAGCCCTGGGCCCTGTGGGCCCCGCCGGAGGGCGCGGTGGAGGACGTGGTCCTCGCCGAGGCGCGGACCTGGACGGGCGTGCGCGCGTACGCCGCCGACGGCGTCCTGCTGTGGGAACTGGACGGACACCACTCGCCCCGGCACCCGCGGGTGAGGCCGGCCCGGCAGGTCACCGTGTCGGGCGGAGTGGCTCTGCCGCCGGCCTTCTGGTACCTCCTGCGGACCCGGGACGCGGCCGGGTCCCGTGCGCTGCGGACCGTGGGACGCCGGACGGCGGACACGCTGCTGACGGCCGCCCTCGACGGCCCGGCGGCGCTGCGCGCGGCGGTGGCCCGGGAGTTGCCGGAGGTCACCGACCCGGTGCTGGCCGAGGCCGTCGTAGGAGTGGCCGGCCGGGCGGCCCGGGTGGAGGAGCGGCGGCGCGCCCTGCACCGGCGCGTCACCCTGCTCGCCGAGGCCGCGCCGGCCCGGCCGCGGCGGTCCGCGCCGGACACCGAGCTGCTGCCCGCGCTGTTCGGGCTGGTCTCCAAAGGGGAGCGGCCGACCCGGGACGTGGCCCTGCCGGCGACGCTGGGCGCGCTGGCCTCCGACGGCGCCTGCCTGGCCGGGACGATCGTGGAGGAGGTGCGGCGGCTCTCGCCGCCGGCACCGCCGCACGACTGGTCGCAGCTGCTGGGAGCGGTCGACGCCGCGGCGTGGCGGGCGGCGGTGGCGCCGACCCCGGACGCGGACCGGGCCGCGCTGCTGGCGCTCCTGGACACCTGGGCCGACCAGCCGTTCGCCCGTGTGGGCAGCCGGTGGTGGGTGGGCCGCGCCGACGCCGGGACCCTGGACGGGCTGCGGGCGGGCGGTACGGCCGTGGCGTCCGCCGCGGTGAGGCCCGGCGGGTCGCAGTGCTGGTTCGTCGCACCCGCGGCGGAGGACTCCACCGAGGGCGCCACCGCGGACGCCGACGCCGATCCGGTACCGGCGGCGCTCGCGCAGGCACGGCGCGTCCGGGTGGAGCGGGACGACGCCGCCCGGCTCCGTGCCCTGGTCGAGGCGGTCGACGCGCACGGCCCGGTCCCGCTGCCGGAGCCGGCAGCCGCGCGCTTCGCCGAACTGACGGGCGTACGACGGGCCGTGGCCCGGCTCGTGGTGGCCGGTCTGGTCGGCCGTCCCGGCCGGGACGAGGACCGCTCCCTGGCCCGCAAGGCCCCGTACAAGGCGACCCCCACGACCACCGAGTCGTACGAGCGGCTGCGCGCGCGGCTCGGGGGCGCCGGACGGCGGGCCGTCCTGGCGGCGGCGCTGCCCGAGGACCCGGCCGAGCTGTGGCGGCCGGGCGGGGTCCTGGCGGCCGTGGAGCGGATGGCCGGGGTGTGGTGCGAGCTGATCGGAGCGCAGCCCGCGGTGCACGACGAGGCGGCCGACGTCCTGGAGGCCGAGCTCGGCCTCTCCGAGGTGTGGGCCCGGCGGCTGGCGGGTGGCTACGAGGCTGCCGAGGACACGACGGTGGAAGCGGTCGGCTGGGAGCTGGCGGCGACCCGGTACGGCAACAAGGTGGAGGTGAGGGCGGTGCCGCCGGCCGGAGCCGAGCTGCCCTACGGCACCCCGGTGGGCCTCTCCCACGGGCGGATCGCGAGCGCGCTGGTGTGGGCGTGGACGGACCGGCCCGTCGGCGATCCGGCGGTGGCCGGGGCGATGGCCCTGTACGAGCGGCTGCGGGTCGAACTGGCCCGCCCGGAACTGCTGCTGGAGCTGCCCGGCGGGCTGGTCCAGGACAGCTCGACACCGATCGCCGAGCAGTTCGGGCCGGGGCGGCTGCCGGTGGTGAGGGGCCGTTACGCGGAGGAGGGCCCGGTGACCGTGACCGCGTACGACTCCGGGCCGCTGGTGGTGTGCACGCCCGGCGGCGCCGCCTTCCTGCGGCCCGCGGCGGTCGCCGGCCCCGAGGCGTGGCGGCGGCTGCGCGGGATCGCCGGCCTCGCCGAGGCACTGGACCGGGTGGCGCCACTGCTGCCCGGTGGCGGACTGGAGCGGATGATGCTCCGGGCCCGCTCGGGAGCGCTGCCGGCCGGGACGTACGAGGCGGACCCGCGGCAGTCCTGTCCGGAACTGGTCGCGCGGGTGGGCCAGGAGCTCGGCGCGGGCGCGGACGCCTCGGCCCTGTACCTCCAGCTGGCGACCCTGGCCACACCCACCGACCGGAACGTGCGGCGGTGGAACGGCTGGTCGGCCAAGGAGCACACCCGGGCCCGGGCCGAACTCCTCGCCACCGGCGCGGTGGTGGAGGCCAAGCGGGCGCGGGCCGGCCGGACCCTGTTCCTGCCCGGCGAGTGGAGCGAACTGAAGGCCCCGCACCTGCCGCTGGAGACCGCGAAGCTGGGGAGCCACCTGGTGCGCCCGCTGTGGCGGAGCGAGATCCGAGCCCCCTTCGGCCGGGTGCTGCCGACGGCGCCCCTGCACGAGATGTTCGCGGAGGCCTGGGAGCGGCTGTCGGGCGGGCCCGGAGAGACGGCCTGAATCGTCTCTTTCGGATCTCGTCGGCGCGGGTGGGGCGAGATCCGAAAGAGACGACCGAGGCGGGGTCAGGGTTCGCGGTCCATGACGCGGCGGGCCGCCTCGGCCTCGGCCGCGGGCGGAGACAGTTCGTCGAGGGTGTCGAGCTCGTCGTCCGACGCCAGCTCCCGCTCCCAGGCGGCCGCGAGCCGCTCCTGCTCCTCGCGAGGCCGGCCGGTGACGGCCTCCCGGTGGCCGGGGTCCAAAGCCGCGAGGAAACGTCCGATCGCGTCCGTCGGCATGCCGTGCTCCTTCTCGCCGTGGGGGAGGGGCGGCGGCCACTGCGGTACCGCACCACGGCCCAGGATGGCGAACCCGGCCGGCGCCGGCGGCCCGACACGCTGCTCGCCCCCGGCAGGTGAACCGAGTGCACCCGGCTCACGCCTCGGTTTCCCGGTGTCGGTCCCGCGGGACGCCCGCGGGCGGCCTACCGTCGGGGTATGAGCGAATTCGTCGTCGTGTACGAGCTCGACGCACCGGAGACGGCGCACGACTCCGGTGAGCCGGCAGGGGGCGGCGAGCTGCCCGTTCGCCGCGTGCACGCGGCGCCGGCCGCCCCCGGCATGACGGCCGTCCCCGGCCCGCGGACCTTCTGCGGCAGGGACACGTTCGCGATGCAGAGGGCCTCGTGGCAGCCGGCGGGGCAGCCCGGCTCCGCGTGGTGCGACCCGAGGTACGCGAGCCGGGTCTGCCCCGCCTGCGACGACGTGGCGGGCGACGGCTGAGGGGTCAGGACCCCCCGGGGCGCGTCAGCGGGCCGCGTTGTGCTCGGGCAGGTCCATCTCGGCCGGGGCGAAGCCGAAGCCGCGCTTGGTGGCCTCCGCGGGCTGCTTGCCGCAGAACGCGGCTTCGAGGGTTCCGCCGAGGGCGGTGTTCGCCTCGCCCTTGTTCGAGGTGTTCGCCATGGCGGCGAGGCTGCGGCGGCCGTCGCGCGTGGAGAAGGCGTACGTGTAGAAGCCCTGCACGGTACCCGTGTGCCCGTAGACCGACGTGCCGCAGGAGAGGTCGTAGCGGCGCAGACCGAGCCCGTAGAACCGGGTGTTCGTGGTGTCGGTCGGGGTCACGGTGATCATGGCGTCCAGCATGGGAGCGGACAGCAGCCGGCCGCCGAGCAGCGCGGAGGTGAAGGTGTTCAGATCGGCGGGGCTGGAGATCACGGCCCCGGCGGTCTGGGCCCACGACGCCGTCTGCTCGGTGGAGTCGACCAGGGGCGCGCCGGCCTCGTCCGGGTGGAGGTAGCCGCGCGCGTGCAGTCCCTTGATCTGCGTGGTGGGGTGCACGTAGGAGGTGTTGCGCAGCCCCAGCGGCTTGAAGATGCGCCGCTCGTACTCCGTGGCCACCCCGTTGCCGGTGGCCTTCTCGATGAGCATGCCGACGACCACGAAGTTGGTGTTCGAGTACTTGTAGGCCGCGCCGGGCACGGTCGTCCGCGGTTCGCGCAGGGAGAGGTCCACCAGTTCCCGGTAGCTGAAGACCTTGTTGCGCACGGACTCGAAGCCGGGCACGGTCTGCGCGAACATGGCATCGGTGTAGTCCGCCAGGCCGCTCCGGTGGCTGAGCAGATGACGCACGGTGATCCGGTCGTCGGGCAGCAGACCGGGCAGGTAGCGGTTGACGGAGGAGTCCAGCTCGATCCGCCCCTCGGCCACCAGTTGCAGCAGCACGACGGCGGAGAACGTCTTGCTGACGCTGCCGATCCGGAAGCGGGCCTGGGTGTCCATGGCCGATCCCGTGGTCTTGTCGCGTACGCCCTCGACCCTGGTGCGGACACCGAGGGGTCCGCTGAAGCGGGCCATGGCGCCCGGCGCTCCGGCGGCGGTCGTGTTGCGCAGCGCCTGGCTCACCGCCTCGAGATCGGGGGAGAGGGAGGGGGCGGCGTGGGCGCTGGTCGCCGGAGCCACCGCGGCCATCACCGCCAGCAGGGCTGCGCTGAGGGCCAGACGTCGGTTCATGGGCAGGGGCACGGTGTTCCTCTGGTCGGTCGGTAGGGCGGAATCGGGGCGCCGTGGATCGCTCGGTCGACCGATCCGCGGGCCCACGGAGATCATCTGACACCGGCAGGGGTGCGAGCGACAACGCGCTTACTACGAAGGAAGTTCCAGCAGCCGCACCGCCGCCTCGCGCATCTCCACCTTGCGGATCTTCCCGGTGACGGTCATGGGGAACTCCTCCACGACGTGCACGTAGCGCGGGATCTTGAAGTGGGCCAGCCTGCCGTCGCAGTACGCCCGCACGGCGGCCGCCGTCAGCGGCTCGGCGCCCTCGCGCATCCGCACCCACGCCATCAGCTCCTCCCCGTACTTCGTGTCGGGCACGCCGATGACCTGGACGTCCAGGACGTCCGGGTGGGTGTGGAGGAACTCCTCGATCTCGCGCGGGTAGAGGTTCTCGCCGCCGCGGATCACCATGTCCTTGATCCGGCCGGTGATGCTCAGGTAACCGTCGGCGTCCATGACGGCCAGGTCGCCGGTGTGCATCCAGCGGGCCGCGTCCACGGCTTCGGCGGTCCGCTCCGGCTCCTCCCAGGTAGCCGAGCGTGACCGAGTAGCCGCGGGTGCACAGTTCGCCCGCTTCCCCGCGCGGCACCGTCAGGCCGGAGCGCGGATCGACCACCTTCACTTCGAGGTGCGGCCCGGCGCGGCCCGGCGCGGCCGACGGTGGACACCCGGCGTTCGACCGAGTCGTCGGCGCGGGTCTGCGTGGACACGGGCGAGGTCTCCGTCATCCCGTAGCAGATGGACACCCCGGTCATGCCCATCCGGTCGATGACCTCCTTCATCACCTCGACCGGACAGGGCGAGCCAGCCATGATCCCCGTCCGCAGGCTGGACAGGTCGTAGGCGTCGAAGCCGGGATCCGCCAGCTCGGCGATGAACATCGTGGGGGCGCCGTAGAGGGAGGTGCACGACTCCGCCTCCACCGCGGCGAGGGTGGCCGCCGGATCGAAGGACGGCGCCGGGATCACCATGGCCGCGCCGTGGCTGGTGCACGCGAGGTTGCCCATCACCATGCCGAAGCAGTGGCCAGGGCCACGAACTCCAGCGCCGGGCAGCGCGGCCGCACTTCCTCGATCATGGCCGCGTAGGGCGGTGGCGTACTGCACCAGCGTCCGCTCCGCCCGGTTGGGGGCCCAGATGCCGACGCGGTCGCCCTTGACGATGCCCAGGTCCAGCAGTCCGAGCGCGAGCGCGAGGGCGTCGACGTCGGCGGCCAGCTCGGCGTACGTCCAGCTGCGCCCGGCGGCCACGTCGACGAGGGCGTCGCGGCCCGGGAACCTCCGCACGGTGCGGTCCAGGTTCTCGCCGATCGTGTCGCCCAGCAGCGGCACTTCGCAGACCCCGGACGCGTAGCTCGATGCGGCAGACACATGGACCTCCTGGACTGGGTGGCGAGAGCGGGGCCCGGCGGTCCGGCGTCCCCTCGTGAACCGCGCCGGCCGGACTCTCGCACACGCCGGAGGAGGGACGCACACGCCGGGGCAGGGACGCATGCGTCGACCTGCGAGGACGGCCTGAAATATACTGTCGGGGTGACTGAGACCCCCCTGCCTCCCTGCCCCGAGTGCGCCGGCACGTACGCGTACGAGATGGGCGCGCTCCTCGTCTGCCCCGAATGCGGGCACGAGTGGCCGCTCGCGTCCGCCGAGCCCGGTGAGGCCGCCGGGGAGCGGGTGATCAAGGACGCGGTCGGCAACGTGCTGGCCGACGGCGACACCGTGACGGTCGTCAAGGGCCTGAAGGTCAAGGGCAGCCCGACCGGCATCAAGGCCGGCACCAAGGTGCGCAACATCCGTCTCGTCGAGGGTGTGGACGGCCACGACATCGACTGCAAGATCGAGGGCTTCGGCTCCATGCAGCTCAAGTCCAGCGTGGTCAGGAAGGTCTGACCGCGGCGCCCCGCGCTCCGCGGGGAAGGGAAAGGCGCCTGCCTGGCGGGGACCCGGTCAGGCGCCTTCGTGGTTCTCCCGGCGGGTTGCTCCCGGGCGGACGGGTCAGGGAGTGGCGTGGACGCGGAGGGGGGCGTGCGCCGTGGTGGTGATCATCGCGGTGGCGGTGAAGACGTCCTCGCCGTTCTGGCGGGCCAGGACGCGTACGGGGTGGCGGCCCGTCGCGGTCGTCTCCCCGGCTGCCGGGGCCGTCTCGATCCAGCAGGGCGAGTTCAGCTCCGCGTAGCGGAAGAACCGCATTTCGAGGTCGGTGAGGACTCCCCGCCGCGGGAAGGCGGAAGCGTACGCGGCCTGGCGCACGGCTTCCAGGAGCAGCATGCCCGGGGCGTGGTCGACGGGGTGGTCGAAGAGGATCGGGTGGTTGATGTCGGCCCGGAGCTGGGCGCGCAGGACGGAACTGGTCGGGGAGAGGACCACGTCGTGGAAGCGGTCGCGGCCGACGCGGCGGGGCGTCAGCGGCGGCGGCAGCGGGATGATGCGGGCGGCCACCTGGTCGAGGTCCGCGTTCGTACCGCGAAGACGCTGGTAGACGGCCTGCGGCTGGTTGGTGAAGCCGGCTTGGGCGGTGACGAGGAATTCCCCGTCGCGGGTCGCGGTGACGTGCATGGTGAGGCCCGCCAGTCTTCGGCCCCGGCGGGTGATGCCGGAGCAGCTGATGCGGAGCACGATGTCGGCCGGTACCGGGCCGACGACGAGGGCCTCCGGGTTCGCCGAGTAGCTGAACGTGTCCCAGATCTGACGGTGGCCGAAGGGGACGTCGTAGGCGACGTGGCTCAGGAGCGGGATGGCCTGACGGACCGTTTCCGCGAGGAGGAGCGGGTCGTGGTGGCCGCCGTCCGGCGTGTAGAAGCTGTGGGTACGGGGCCACTGGGCGGTGACGACGTACTGGTCGGGCGCGACGGTGCGCCACCCGGTGAGCAGGACTTCGGAGTGTGCGCTCTTGTGTACGTACTCCCGCGGTAAGGCGCTGCTGAGTGCGGCGACGGACGAGGCGGAGTGATCAGCTGACACAGTCATGGTTGAGCCCCCCTGGACATCGGACATGAGCTGGTGCTTGTGTGGCGCTGGGTCCTAAAATAAAGGATGTTCGTTTTTTTTATCGAGAGAGATTGGGTGTCCATGTCAGAGCGGAAGCAGCAACGCGCGCCTCAACTCAGGGCAGTTCAGACCAAAGCGGCCATCCTCCGTGCCGCCGCAGAGGTCTTCGACGAGTTCGGCTTCAGCGGGGCCAGCATCAGCAAGATCATGAAGCGGGCGGACGTCACCCAGGGCGGGATGTACTTCCACTTCAGCTCCAAGGAGGAGCTCGCCTACGCCGTGATGGTCGGCCAGGGCGACGGCCTGGTCTTCCCCGAAGGGGAGGACGGGCTGCAGCACCTGGTGGACATCACGCTCTACCTCGCGGAGGAGCTGCGGCACAATCCGGTACTCCGCGCCGGCGTCCGACTAGCTGTGGAACAGGGCGAGTTCGGCCTGCGTGACGACGTCGCCTACCAGGCCTGGGTGCTGGAGTTCCGCCAGCAGCTGCGCTTCGCCCGGGCCAAGGGGGAGCTCCAGCCGGACGTCGACGACCACGAGCTGGCGTGGGTACTGGTCAGCTCCTTCACCGGAGCGCAGCTCTTCTCCCAGGCGTCCACCGGACGGGCCGACCTGCCCCAGCGCATCGCCTCCCTGTGGCGCTACCTGCTCCCCGCGGTCGCCACCGAGGGCACCCGCGAGAACCTGCGCCTGACGCTGACTCCGACGCGGCCGCAGGCGTCGAAGGAGCCGGAACCCGGGCCGGGGCGGCGGGGTTGAGTGCCCGTCACATCGTCGTCACCGGGGCGACGGGCTTCGTGGGGTCGGCGGTCCTGCGCCGGCTGGCCGCGCAGGACCCGCAGGCCGTGGTGCACGCGGTGTCCCGTACGCGTCCCCCCATCGCGTACGGCGGGCGCTGGATCGGCGCGGACCTGGCCGACGCGGAATCCCTGCACGGAGTGTGCGACGGCGCGGACGTCCTGCTGTCGCTGGCCTCCTGCACAGGACCGGACGCCGACCGCTGCACGGCGGTCAACTCCACGGGAACCGCCGCCCTGATGGCCGAGGCGGGCCGGGCGGGCGTACGGCGCATCGTCCAGCTGTCGACCTGCGCCGTCTACGGGCCGGGACCGCACACGGGACAGGACGTCGGCGAGCTGACGACCGCCCCGGTGTCGGCGGCCAGCAGCAGCCGGCTGGCGGGGGAGGAGCCGGTGCTCGACGCGGGGGGACTGGTCCTGCGCGCGGGGCTGGTGCTGGGCAGGGGCGACCGCTGGGTCGTACCGGCTCTCGTCGACGCCTTCCGGCGCGTACCGGCGGCGTGGGGAGGAGGTACGGGGCTGGCCTCCTTCGTCGACGTCGACGACCTGGCGCGGCTCATCGCGGCGTTCGCGCTCGGGGACGGTGCAGCGGCCGGGGCCGTGGGCGTCCTGCACGCCCACCACCCGGTGCCGGTGCGCAACCGCGACCTCATGGACGCCCTCGCCGACCACCGGGTGCTGCCGGCGGGACCCGCCGCCGACTGGCCGTGGCGCAGGTGTCTGGACGCGCTGGCCACGACGCCGGGATGGGTGAGCGAGCGGCAGTTCACGCTGCTGGCCCGGGACCACTGGTACCGCGCCGACGAGGCATGGAGACTCGCGGGGATCGCGCCGGGACCCGGCCCGCTGGGCCGGCTCGGCGCGGCGGCGCAGTGGTACCGGGAGAGGGGCGCCGCCGCCCCGGGCTGAAGGCGATCTGCCAAAGCCTCAGCGGGTTGGGGGCGGACGGGCTGTGGCGGGGAGGGCGGCGGGTAGCGTCCGGAACACAGCCGGTCACCCCCCGAAGGAGTGGACATGCCCGACCTTTCGAACATCGTCAAGGCGTATGACGTGCGTGGTGTCGTGCCGGACGAGTGGGACGAGTCGTTGGCGGAGCTGTTCGGTGCCGCGTTCGTGGAGGTGACGGGGGCTTCGGCGATCGTGATCGGTCATGACATGCGTCCGTCGTCGCCGGGTTTGTCGGCGGCGTTCGCGCGGGGTGCGGCCGTGCGTGGTGTGGATGTGACGTTGATCGGTCTGTGCTCGACGGACCAGCTGTATTACGCGTCGGGTTCGTTGGATCTTCCGGGTGCGATGTTCACGGCTTCGCACAATCCGGCGAAGTACAACGGGATCAAGCTGTGCCGGGCGGGTGCGGCGCCGGTGGGTCAGGACACGGGCCTGTCCCAGATCCGTGAGCTGGTGGAGAAGTGGTCGCAGGCGGGCGCTCCCGCGGTCGCGGCCGGCACGGTTGCGGGCACGGTGACGGAGCGGGACAGTCTTCCGGGCTACTCCGCGCACCTGCGGGGTCTGGTGGACCTGACGGGGATCCGTCCGCTGAAGGTGGTCGTGGACGCGGGCAACGGCATGGGCGGCCACACGGTTCCGACGGTGTTCGAGGGTCTGCCGCTGGATCTGGTCCCGATGTACTTCGAGTTGGACGGCACGTTCCCCAACCACGAGGCCAATCCGCTGGATCCGAAGAACATCGTGGATCTGCAGGCGCGTGTGCTGGCGGAGGGTGCGGATCTGGGCATCGCGTTCGACGGTGACGCGGACCGCTGCTTCATCGTGGATGAGCGGGGCGAGGGTGTGTCCCCGTCGGCGATCACCGCTCTGGTGGCCGCGCGTGAGCTGGCCCGCAACGGCGGGTCGGGCACTGTGATCCACAATCTGATCACCTCCTGGTCGGTGCCGGAGGTGGTGCGGGAGAACGGCGGCACCCCGGTCCGTACCCGTGTCGGTCACTCCTTCATCAAGGAGGAGATGGCGAGGACGGGTGCGATCTTCGGTGGTGAGCATTCGGCGCACTACTACTTCAAGGACTTCTGGAACGCGGACACCGGCATGCTCGCCGCGCTCCACGTGCTGGCGGCCCTGGGTGGTCAGGACGGTCCGCTGTCGGCCCTGGTGGCTTCGTATGACCGGTATGCGGGTTCGGGTGAGATCAACTCGACGGTCGCGGACCAGGCGGCCCGTCTGGCGGCGGTGAAGGCCGCCTACGGCGGCCGTGACGATGTGACGGTGGACGAGCTCGACGGTCTGACGGCGACGGGCGAGGACTGGTGGTTCAACGTCCGCGCCTCCAACACCGAGCCCCTGCTGCGCCTGAATGTGGAGGCCCGTGACGCGGCCACCCTCGCGAAGGTCCGCGACGAGGTCCTGGCCCTCATCCGCGCCTGACCGCATTCCGGCCCCGGCCCGGACCGCGCTCCGCGCAGTTCGGGCGGGCCGGCGCCGGCCCGGCTCTCCCGGCCTTCCGCCGTCACATCCAGCCCTCGCGCCCGTCGCGTTTCAGCGCCGGCCGCCCAATCCAGCCCCGCCGGCGGTTGAGGCGCGGGTCCGGGCGGAGCCCGGTGCCCGGCGGAGCCGGGTTCCCCACGGCGGGCACCAACGAGGACACTCCAGCCCGCACCGGAGGTGACTCGGCGGAGCCGGGGTCCCAGGGGACGGACCCCGGCAGGGCCCGGCTCAGGCGAGCCGCGCGTACTCCCGCCGCGCGCTCACCCCGGCCGGCACCCCCTTGTACGCATACGCGGCTGACATCAAGGTCATGTGGTGGTGCCACCCGGGAAAGGACCGGCCCTCGAAATCGAGCAGGCCGAACTCGTCCGCCAGCCTGCCGAGCGTCGCGGTGGCCCGCGCCGACTGCCGGGCCAGGTGGAGCAGGTCGTCCATCCGGTGCCGGCTCATGTTGGTGAGCCAGACCGGGCCGCCGCCCCGCTGCCCGGGTCCCGGCCGCCGTTCACCGAACAGCCGGTACGTCTGGTGCGCCCCCAGGGCCCCGGGGGCCCCCGTTTCCCCTCCCGGTACGCGAACCAGGGCCGAGTGGATGCGCAGCCGCTGCGGGCGCGCCTCGGGTCTGGTGAGCAGCGCGGTGTACGGGTGGCTGGTGTTCCCCAGGCGGGCCAAGTCGCCCGCGGTGGACTCGCGTCCGGGCGTGCGGGCCGGGTCGCCGCTGTGGACCGTACCGGCGGCGCAGACGCCGAGGGCCGGCGGGACGGACACGAGGAAGTCGTGGCCCCGGCGGCCGAGCATGCCGATCACCGCGGCGGCGCTGCCGAGGCGGCTGATGTCGGCGACCACGGGGACGCGCGCCGAGGAGGTACGGGCGGCGACCCCGTCGGCGAGCTCCACCACGAGGGACTCTGGGCTCTGGTGCACGGCGTCGGGGGAGATGCGCGCCCGGCGGCGCAGGACGGGATCCGTCGTCCAGGTCTCGGGAAGCACCAGCCGCCAGTCGACCGGCACGCTGATGCCGTCCAGGGACAGGAACAGGCCGAAGCCGAACTGGCAGTTGACCATGCGCCCGGCGGCCGGATCGAAGCGGCGGTGCACGCCGACCGAGTGCTCACCGCGTTTGGGGAAGCACACCTGCCCGATCGTCCAGGCGCGCACCGTGTGCCGTTCCTCCGCCCAGCGCAGCAGTTCGGCGCGGGCCGGATCCCAGTCCCAGGGGCTCGCGTTGATGAACTGCTGCAGGGACTGGGAGGCGGTGGGCGACTCGGTGACGGACGCCGCGAGCCTGCGTACGGACTTCTTGCCCGGGGTCGTGAGCAGTCCTTGCAGGTAGACCCGGGCCCAACGGCGCTGGTCGGCGCGCGGTAAGTGGCCGAAGAGGCGTTCCGTGAACTCGTCGAGGCCCCTGTCACCGGCAACCAGGGCTCGGGTCCTCGTCTGTGCCGTCATCTGTCTCCCCCTCCACTGCGGACGCCGGCGTGCGTCGTCGATGAGTAAGGATACAGAACGTTCGTTTTTTTTCTAGCGAACGCAGGGCGCCCGCGGTGCGACTTCGGCAGGTTGGTGAGCGGGTCCGGCGGCGCCCGTCGCGGTGCGGCCGCCGAGCGGCGGGACAGGGGTGTTTCTTCGTCAAGTCGCCGTTGTGCGGGGTCGGCGCCGGGGTGACGCTGGAGGTCGCCCGTCTCCGCGGAGGAGTCATGGGCGAGTCAGGAACGACCTGGATGGCAGTGATAGTGCAGTGGTAAAGCAAGAGCGTGCCGTGCGCACCCGTAATCATCTGATCTCGGTGGCCGCCGCTGAATTCGACCGCAATGGGTATGACGGGACATCACTTTCCCGGCTGAGCCGTTCCGCAGACATGTCGATCGGAGCCGTCACCTTTCATTTCTCGGCGAAGGGGGAGCTGGCGTCGGCCGTGGAGAACGCCGGCCGGAGCGCCACCCGCAGAGTGGTCGAGGGCGTGACGGCCCGCGGCGGCCCGGCGCTGGACACCCTCTCGGCGCTCGTCCTCGCCCTGGGGCGCCTCGTCGAGACGGACGTGGCCGTACGCGCCGCCGCCCGGCTGACCCAGGAGCGCGCCGGCGCCGGACCCGAGTGGTGCTGCTGCTGGCTTCCCGAGGTCAGGGAGCTGCTGGAGCGGGCCGCCGCACAAGGGCAGCTGGATCCCGAGGTCGACCCGCGCCCGGTCGCCGTGCTGACGGCGCATCTGGTGGGGGGCGTCGTCGCGCGGGCGCGCCGCAGCCGGGGCGGGCACCCCGGTGAGGCCGCCGGCGAGCTCGGAGAGCTGTGGTGGCTCGTCCGGCGGAGCATCGCGGCGACGCCAGTGCAGAGGCCGGCGCAGGAGCCGCCGGAGGGGCCGGCGGCAACGGAAATGCCTAAGTAGGCGTAAAAGCCCGGGAATTCGGGCCAATGCGGCGCGATGCGGTCTAGCGTCAGCGGCATGAATTCCACACCCCCTCAGATAAGCAAGGCAGTGATCCCCGCCGCAGGACTCGGTACGCGATTCCTGCCGCTCACCAAGGCCACCCCGAAGGAAATGCTTCCGGTGGTCGACAAGCCGGCCATCCAGTACGTGGTGGAAGAGGCGGTCGCGGCGGGGATGTCCGACATCCTCATGGTCACCGGACGCAACAAGCGGCCGCTCGAGGACCACTTCGACCGCAACTACGAGCTGGAGGAGGCCCTCCAGCGCCGGGGTGATCAGGACAAACTCAACAGCGTCTGTGCCTCCACCGAGCTCGCCGACATCCACTACGTCCGCCAGCGCGACCCCAAGGGGCTCGGGCACGCCGTTCTGTGCGCCGCCCCGCACGTCGGCCAGGAGCCGTTCGCCGTGCTCCTGGCCGACGACCTGATCGACCCGCGCGACCCGCTGCTGGCCCGGATGGCCGAGGTGCGCGCCCGGCTCGGCGGCAGCGTGGTGGCCCTCATGGAGGTGGATCCGGACGCGATCCACCAGTACGGATGCGCCGCGGTGGAGCAGTCGGCGGGCGGTGACGGCGTACGCATCACCGAGCTGGTGGAGAAGCCGGAGCCGGGAACCGCGCCCAGCAACCTCGCGATCATCGGCCGCTACCTCCTCGACCCCGAGATCTTCGAGGTCCTGCGGGGTACGAGCCCCGGGCGCGGCGGCGAGATCCAGCTCACGGACGCCCTGCGCACCCTGCTGCACGCGGGGCGTCCCGTGCACGGGGTCGTCTTCTCCGGCCGGCGCTACGACACCGGGGACCGTGCCGAGTATCTGCGCGCGACGGTCCGGCTCGCCTGCGAGCGCGAGGATCTGGGCCCCGAATTCCTGTCCTGGCTCAAGGAGTTCGTACGGTCCGAGCAGCTCGCAGGGGTGTGAGCGGCCGCCCGGCGGGCGACCGGGGATCTTCCGCGGTCGCCCACCCCGCCGGACCGACACCTCGCCAACTTGCCCAAATCTCAACGGGGTTCGGCTGCGGGATTGATTACCGAACGGTAGTTACGTAATTTCTTCCCGGGGCCGACGAACAGCGCGGCGTCCGAAGCAGCGAGTGCACGAAAGGAGGTGAACTTCATGGGCACGCCGGACACGAGGAGCGCGACCACCGCGACCAGCGCGACCAGCTCGGCGAACGCGGCGCACACCCCCGACGCCGCGTGCGAACTGCCGGTCGGCGCGCTGCTCGCGGCGGATTCCCCCCGCACGGTCCACGTGAACGAGAGCCACGCACAAGACCTTGCGCACTCCGGGCGGGCGCTGCCGCCGCTGCTCGTGCACCGCCCGACCATGCGGATCATCGACGGGACGCACCGGTTGCGGGCCGCCGTACTCCGCGGGCAGCACACGGTGGGAGTGACGTACTTCGACGGCAGCGCCGAGGACGCGTTCGTGCTCTCGGTCGAGGCCAACATCAGTCACGGGCTCCCGCTGACGCACGCGGAGCGGACCGCCGCGGCGTTACGGATCCTGCGGTCCCACCCGGACTGGTCCGACCGCGGCATCGCGCAGCGGACCGGGCTGGCGGCCAAGACCATCGGGGCACTGCGCCGCCGCGAAGGGCCGGCGCCCGCGCCACCCGGCCGCATCGGCCAGGACGGCCGCGTACGGCCGGCCGATCCGGTCCGCGGGCGCGAGGTCGCGGCCCGGCTGCTGGCCGGCCGTCCCACGGCTTCCCTGCGGCAGATCGCACGGGAGGCGGGCATCGCGCCCTCGACCGTACGGGACGTACGCCGCCGGATCGGCGAGGGAGCGGATCCCGTGCCGGCCGTCCAGCGGCGCTCGGGCAACAGCCCGGGCCCGCCCCGGCCACCGGACCGGGGCGGGGGGCAGTCATTGCCCTCGCTGGTCACCGGCCTCTGCAAGGACCCCCTGCTCAGGTTGAGCGAGGCGGGGAGGCTCCTGCTGCGCATGCTCGATCTCCAGGTGAGCGGGTTTCGCCAGTGGGAGCGGATCGTCGCCGCGGTACCCCCGTACCGCGCCGAGACCGCGGCCGCCGCGGCCGCCCAGTGCGCACGCGGCTGGCAGGAGCTGTCCGAAGAACTACGGCGCCGGGCCTCGGCGCAGACCTCTGCCTGAGCCGGCCTCCCCGGCCAGTAACGGCCCTCCGAGCCGAGGGCCTCCGTTGTGATGGAAAGGATGTATGGCGATGTCGGTTGTCGAGGGTGCGCGTGTTGAAGCGGGCGCGGGGGGTGGTGCTGAGGGTCCGGTCCGTTTGGACGGGCGCCTGAGGTTGGTGTTGGTGGTGCTGCTGGTGGCGCAGTTCATGCTGGCGGTTGATTTCTCGATTTTGAATGTGGCTCTGCCGGTGATCGGTGACGGGCTTGGTTTCTCGTTGTCGAATCTGCAGTGGATCGCGACGTCGTTCGCGTTGTGTGCTGCGGGGTTCACGTTGCTGTTCGGGCGGGTTGCGGATCTGTTCGGGCGTCGTCGGTTGTTCCTGGTGGGTCTGGCGGTGCTGGGTCTGTCGTCGCTGGCGGGTGGTCTGGCGAACAGTCCGGAGATGCTGCTGATCGCCCGTGTGTTCCAGGGTCTGGCGACGGCGGCGGTGACGCCGGCGGGCCTGTCCCTGCTGACGACCTCCTTCCCGGAAGGCCCTCTGCGTCAGAAGGCGCTGGGTCTCAACGGTGCTCTGATGTCTGCGGGGTTCACGACGGGCGCGATCCTGGGTGGTGTCCTGACGGATCTGCTGTCGTGGCGGTGGGCGTTCTTCGTCAACGTGCCGGTGGCGCTTGCGGTGTTGTTCATTGCTCCTGCGGTGATCAAGGAGTCGCGTCCGTCGGTGCGTCCGAGGCTGGATCTTCCGGGTGCGACGGCGGTGACGTTGGGTCTGCTGGCGCTGATCTACGGGTTGACGCAGGCGGGTGAGCACGGTTGGGGTTCGGGTTCGGCTCTGGGCTGGCTGGCGGCGGGTGTGGTGTTGCTGGTCGTGTTCTATGCGATCGAGTCGAAGAGTGCGGCTCCTCTGGTGCCGGTGTCGGTGCTGAAGAAGAAGACGGTTGCGTGGGGCAATATCGCGGGTTTGATCGCGTTCCTGACGGAGACGAGCCTGGTCTTCCTGATGACGTTGTATCTGCAGGAGGTGCTGGACTTTTCGCCGCTGACGGCGGGGCTGTCGTTCGGTGTGCTGGGTATCGGCACGGTGATCGGTGGTTCGATCGCTCCGCGGGTGATCGGTGCGACGAGTACCCGCACGACGCTGATCGTGGGTGGTGTGCTCCAGGCGGTCGCGACGTTGAGTCTGATCGCGCTGGGTGAGACCTCGTCGTCGATGTGGCTGTTGCTGGTGGCGACGTTCGCGGGTGGTATCGGCAACATGCTGGTGATCGTCGGGTTCATGGTGACGGCGACGACTGGTCTGCCGGATCACGAGCAGGGCATGGCGACGGGGCTGGCGACGATGACGCAGCAGATCGGTATCACGATGGGTACGCCGATCATGTCGGCGATCGCCGCGGCGAACACGGACATCCACGCGGGCATCACCACCGCGGTGATCGTGAACACCGCGATCGTGGTCCTCGGGACCCTGACCACCGCCCTCTTCCTCCGCAACAAGCAGCAGCCCGGCTACTAAGGCAACTCCGCCTTGTGACAGCCCTGCCGTGGCAGCGAACGTTGGCCTCAGGCACGGAGGGAAGGAAACCCCGATGGCAACACCCACCCACTCGGCCGCCGGAACCAGCCGTGTCGCGGTCCGCTGGGAGCAGGTTCAGATCCCCTCCCCGTCCGGCCCGGTCCCCGCCCGGGTGTACCGGCCGGGGGCATCAGCCCCGCAGGGATGGCTGGTGTGGGCCCACGGCGGCAGCTGGCGCGCCGGATCCGCCCAGGACTGGCACGGCGCGACCGCCGAACTCGCCCAGTCCTCCGGCTTCGCCGTCGTGAGCGTCGACTACCGGCTGGCTCCCGACGTACGCCACCCGGCCATGGTCGAAGACGTCCTGGCGGCGCTCGACTGGGTCCGGGAGCGGGCCGGTGGAAGCGTGCCCGTGGCAGTCGGCGGAGACAGTGCGGGAGCCACCCTGGCCGCCTGCGCCGCGCTCGCCTGCCGCGACCGCGCCCTTCCCGTGGCCGCACAGATCCTCGCGTATCCGCCGCTGGACCCCGGCTGCACCGCCGCCTCCTACCACCGCTTCCCCGACATGTTCCCCACGGCCTCCTACCTGATGGCGGCCTGGCAGGACTACCGGCAGCCGGGCCGGCCCGTGGCCGCGGACGGCACACGGCTCTACAGCACCCCCTTCGAAGCGTCCGACCTGCGCGGAGTCGCGACGGCCGTCATGGCCGCCGGCGACCTCGACCCGGTCGGTGACGACGTACACCGCTACGGGCGCCTGCTGCGGGCGGCCGGAGTGAAGGTGGCACTGCGGGAGTTCCGGCACACCGGCCACGGGGCGTTCCTGCAGCCCGGCCGCGCCACGGGCGGCCACGCGACGGTGTCCCTGCGCGGCTGGCTGGGGCTGGCCCTTCACCTGCTCGTCTCACCGGACGCCGCCGACGCCTGAGGCCGCCCGGCCCGCTCCCCTCCCCTCCCCTCCCCTCCCCTCCCCTCCCCTCCCGCACCCCGTCCTTCACCTCACAAGGAGCTGAGATGACCCCCGACGTTCCCAACCTCACCGCCCTGCTCCGGCACTTCGCCGACCTGCGCGACGGGATCCACGGCGGCGCCGTGACCCGCCCGGACAAGGAGGAGCACTTCCGCACCGCCGCGCGACTCCTGGACCCGTACGCCCGCCAGGCGCTCGGCGAGCTCAACGACGAACTGCTCCTCGGACAGGGCGTGGTGGACGCCGGCGGGGTCCAACGAGCCGACGAAGGCAGCCTCTTCCACGCCTGGACCCTGTGGTGGGACGAGCAGTCGGCCGCCGACATCCCGCCGGTGACCCTCTACGCGCACTACGGCGCCTCCTTCCACCACCCGCACCTGCGAGGGGCGACGGTCTCCGAGTGGCCGCTGAACGTCTTCGACGACGCGCAGGCCGCCGCCGAGCTGCCCACACTGCGTGCCATCGCCGCCGCCGACCTCCACAACCTGGTCTTCGAACGCGACTTCAGGATCGTGCCCGCGACCATGGCGGGGGCCACCGGTGTCCCCGCCCACCAGCACTGAAAGGCGATCCGTCATGACGAACCTGCGACTGTCCGTGCTGGACCAGACCCCGGTCGGCGAGGACCACACCCCGGACCAGGCGCTGCGCGCCTCCGTGGACCTGGCCCGCGTCGCGGAGGACCTCGGCTACACCCGGTACTGGGCCGCCGAACACCACGGCTCCCCGGGCTTCGCGAGCAGCGCGCCCGAGATCCTCGCGGGGGCGCTGCTCGCCCGCACCTCGCGGATGCGGATCGGGACGGGCGGCGTGCTGCTGCCCCGCTACGAACCGGCGAAGGTCGCCGAGGTCTTCGGCGTACTGGCCTCCCTCTACCCCGGGCGGGTCGACCTGGGGATCGGCCGGGCGGGCGGGCCCGCGCGCGACTTCCCGCAGCGGCTGGCGGAGCTCCGGGTGCTGCTGGGCGAGGGCGGAGTCGTACCGCACGCACCGGTTCCTCCGCAGATGTGGCTGCTGGGCGCCGGGCGCGAGTCGGCGCGGCTGGCCGGCCTGCTGGGGACCGAGTTCGCCTTCGGGCACTTCTTCTCCCCGGCCAGCGGCCGGGAGGCGTTCGAGGACTACCGCGCCGAGTTCCGGGCGGCCACCGGCCGCCGGGCGGGCGGCGCGCTGGCGGTGCGCGTGGTGACCGCGGACAGCGCCGGCCGCGCCGAGGAACTCGCCCAGAGCCTGCTGCTGTGGCGCGCCCGCAAGGACCTCGGCCAGGACGCCCCGCTGCCGTCGTACGAGAGCACGCGCCGCCACCGGTGGACGGGCGCCGAGCTGGAGCGGGCCAAGGTGCACCGTACGGCTCTCGTCTCCGGGGCTCCCGAGCAGGTGTACGCCGTGCTGACGGCACTCGCCGGGACCCACGGAGTGGACGAGCTCGTCATCAACACCCTGACGTCCGACCCGTCCGACCGGCAGCGCTCGTACGAACTGCTGGCCGAAGCCTTCGCCCTTCCGGCATCCCGCCCGACGGCCACGGTGGGCGCCTCCCGCTCGTAGGGGCCCGCTCTGTCCGCCCCGGGGATCCTGGGCGTGGTGTCCCTGTCCGCCGGGGCGTGGGCGGCACCGCAGACGAAAAAGGGCAAGGAGAGTGATCACTCCTTGCCGCTCTCAGCATATGGCGCACCGGGGGGCTTGCCACAAGATCGCGGTCGTGCCGCAGAATCTCCAACCGTGGTCAGAGACGGTGGAACGGGAGAGTGCGCATGCGTGTGTTGCTGTCGGCCTATGATTCGCGCGGGGGCGTCGAGCCGCTGGTGGGTCTCGCGGTGCGGTTGCAGGAACTCGGCGCGGAAGTCCGGGTGTGCGCGCCGCCGGACGAGGAGTTCGCGAAGCGGCTGGCCGGGGTCGGCGTGGAGATGGTGCCGACGGGCCAGTCGGTGCGCGCACTGGTGACCGGCAAGACGCCGCCCTCGCCCGGGGGCGTGCCCCGGCGGGCGGCCGAGCTCGTCGCCGCGTTCTACGACAACGTCAGCGCGGCGGCCGAGGGGTGCGACGTGCTGGTGGCGACCGGCCTCGTGCCGGCCGTGGCCGGTGTGCGGGCCGTCGCCGAGAAACTGGGCATCCGCTACGTGTACGCGAGTTACCAGCCGGTCAGCCTCCCGTCGCCGCACCACCCGCCGATGCCGCGGCCGGGCCGGCCGCTCCCGGAGGACGTGAGCGACAACCGCGAGCTGTGGGACCGGGACGTCCAGGACGCACAGGCGGTGTTCGGCGAGGCGGTCAACACCCACCGGGCGTCGGTCGGCCTGCCGCCGGTGGACAACCTCCGCGACCACGTCTTCACCGACCGCCCGTGGCTGGCCGCGGACCCGGTCCTGGCCCCGTGGCAGCAGCCGGCCGACCTCGACGTCGTGCAGACCGGGGCGTGGGTCCTGCCGGACGAACGCCCGCTCCCCGCCGACCTGGTGGCCTTCCTGGACGCCGGCACGCCGCCCGTGTACGTGGGCTTCGGCAGCATTCCGATGCGCGATCCGGAGGACGTCGCCCGGGCGACCATCGAGGCGATCCGCGCGCAGGGCCGCCGCGCGGTCCTCTCCCGCGGCTGGGCCGACCTGGCCCTGATCGACGACCAGGACGACTGCTTCGTCGTCGGCGAGGTCAACCATCAGGCGCTGTTCCGGCGGGCGGCCGCCGTCGTGCACCACGGCGGCGCGGGCACGACGACGACGGCCACCTGGGCCGGCGTGCCCCAGGTGGTGGTACCGCAGGGGGCGGACCAGCCGTACTTCGCGGGCCGGGTGGCCGAACTGGGCATCGGCGCGGCCCACGACGGTCCGACACCGGCCTTCGCGTCGCTGTCGGCCGCCCTCGAGAAGGCCCTGACGCCCGGGACCCGCGCCCGGGCGACCGCCGTGGCCGCCGCGTTCCGCACCGACGGGGCGACGGTGGCCGCGAAGCTGCTCCTCGACGCGGCCGGGTGAGCCGTCGGGACCTCTAGGGCTGGCGCTTCCAGAGCGTCACTTCGGTGAGGTACGTCGGGATGGTGTACTGCTTGCTGGGCGACGGCTCGATCGTGACGATCTTGACCATGGCCAGGTTGCCCTTGGACGTGACCGTGCACAGCAGGTCGCCCTGGACGATGGCACTGTCCGCGCCGGAGAGGTCCGAGCTCGGCAGCTTCTCGGGGATCGGGTTGGTGGCCGCCCCGGTCTCGCACTGTTCGGGGGTGGGGCCCTTGCTCTTCCCGAAGGGGGTTCCGCTCTGGATGTCGTTGAAGCCCATCCCCAGTTCCCGGTCCTTCCAGCCGATCTCCCCGAACGGAGCCACCTTGGGGAAGTCCAGGTCGACGTCGTACTGCTGACCGAACTCCCGGCCCGCCAGCAGCTTCAGCGGCTTGTCCTTGAAGACCGCGGTGTAGGCCGGGGCCGAGGACTGGGGCGCGGCCGCGGAGCCGCTGGACTGTGCCGCCGGGGCCGCGTCCTTCGGCTGCTCCGCCGTCTTCTGCTTGTCGTCGCTCGCGGTCGCCTTGCCGGCGTCGCCGTCCTCGCGCGTGAGGTACCAGGTGCCGCCCGCGACCAGCGCCACCGCCAGGACCCCCGCGCCGACGATCAGCGGGACGCGGCCGCGGCCCTTGCCGCCCGGGGCCGCGGGGGCGGGGGCCGCCGGGCCGGTGGGGGCGGCGTAGCCGGGCGCGGCGTAGCCGGGCGCGGCGTAGGCCGGGCCGGTGGGGGCGCCGTACACGGGGGAGTGCAGGCCGCCCGTCGGCCCCTGCGTCGGCGCGTACGCCGGGTGGGCCGGGGCGGAGGCCTGCGTGGGGGCGTACGCCGGCCGGGCCGGCTCGGGGGCGTGGGTCGGCGTGTACGCGGGCTGCGGGGGAGTCTGCGCCAGCTGTTCGCGCCGCGCGATCTCCGCGGTGACCGGCGCGGGCAGCCAGTCCGCGAAATCGCGCAGCTCCCGGCCCGCCGACTTCCGGCACCACTCGGCGATTTCCGCGGGCAGCGGCCGCTGCGCGGCATCGGCGGCCAGGCACCGCTCCAGCAGGGGCCGCAGCGCGTCCGGGTAACCACTGAGGTCCGGCGCCTGCTGCGGGGTGTTGGCTATCGAGGCGGCGATCGAGATGCCCGCGCCGTCGCCGTAGGGGTGCCGGCCGGTGGCCACGACGGCGGCGATCAGACCCAGCGCGAAGATGTCGGTGGCCGGGGTGACCTGCTTGCCGAGCGCGTGCTCGGGCGACATGTACTGCGGGGTTCCGATGAACCCGCCGCTGCGGGTCAGCTGGGTGGTGTCGGTGGCCCGCGCGATCCCGAAGTCGATCACCCAGGGGCCGTTCGAACCGAGCAGGATGTTGCTGGGCTTGAGGTCGCGGTGCACCACCGAGGCGGCGTGTACGGAGTGCAGCGCCTGCGCGGTGCAGCCGATCAGCTGGAACACGGCGGGCAGCGGCAGCGGCCCGTGGGAGGCGAGTGCCTCGTCGAGCGGCAGGCCCGGCACGAACGCGGTGGCCAGCCAGGGCTGTTCACCACTGGTGTCGTGGTCGAGGACCGGCACGATGTGGTAGCCCTGCACACGGCGGGCCGCCTGCACCTCGTGCTCGAACCGGGCCCGGAAGTCCTGCTCCTGGGCGAACTCGCGACGGATGACCTTCAGCGCGACCGGCTGGTTCCCCCGGGTCCGGGAGAAGTAGACGGAACCCATGCCGCCTTCGCCGATTTTGGCGAGCAGCCGGTAACCGGCTATCTCCTGCGGATCGTTCGGCCCCAGCGGGCCCAGCACGGCACGGTCGGCGTTCGACATCCATTCCCCCTTGTTGATCACGAGGGAAGATCGTAACGGGCGTCCGCCCCCGTCCCGTGCCCCCGCCGTGCCCCGTCCCTCCCCCCGTGCGCTCTGGTGGCGCCGCCGGAGCATCTCCTACCATCGGGGCACGCGTGGGGGGAGGGGTGCGTGGATGGCGGCACATGTCGGGCGGCTGGAGCGCTTCGTGGCATGGGTGCTGCGCAATGCCGATGTCGTCGTCGCCCTGTTGGTCGCGATGGCGGTCGGTTTCCTCGACATCTTCGGCGACGTCGTCAGCGACGACGTGGCCTCCGGCGCCACCCTGGTCGTCCTCGGTCTGCTCGCGACCGGGTCGATCGTGGAGCGGGTGCGCCGGCCCGCGAGCATCCAGGAGGCGATGAGCGGGACCCGCCGGGCCCTGGAAGACCTCGCCATGGTGCGCTCGCTGTCGGGCAACGAGGTCGGCGAGGCGCTGCGCAAGGCCCGGCAGCACACCAACCTCTGGTACTTCAAGGGCGGTACGGGAACCTACCTGCGGGCCGTCACCCTGCCGCTGTGCGTGCGCGCGGCGAAGGAACAGCGCTCGCAGCTCAACGTGAAGATCGACATCGTGAACCCGGCCGACGAGCGGGCCTGCGCCGCGTACGCCCGCTTCCGCCAGATGTTCGGCGTGCAGCGTCGCGGAGACGACCTGTGGACCACCGACCGGGTCCGCAGGGAGTCGTACGCCACCGTCCTCGCCGCCTGCTGGTACCAGCGGCAGTTGACGACGCTCGAGATCAGCGTGCACCTGTCGTCCGCCGTGCCGACCCTGCGCTTCGACCTGTCCGAGACCTGCCTCGTCATCACCCAGGACGACCAGTCCCGGGTGAACCTGCTCGTGGAACGCGGCCAGCCGCTCTACGACTACTACGTCACCGAGCTGCACCAGAGCCGCGAGCAGGCGACCGTGCTCGACCTGCGCGTCGCGTCGCCACTCGGCCAGGAGCCGACCGTCGACGAGGTGCGCACGCTCTTCGACGACCTGCGGCTTCCGCTGCCGCGCATCTTCACCGACAGCGACATCGGCAAGATCATCGAGAAGGCGCTGCACGCGGAGGACCCCTACAGGAGGTGATGCGCTGCGGCGCGTGCCATGGACCGCGAGCTGGAAAGGACCCTCGTCACCCTGGAGGAGATTGCCTCCGGTGAAAGGGAGTTGCGTGCCGTTCGGCATCCACTCGGATTCCTCTGCCTACCGCTGCTGAGAGAGGGCCCGCGCGGGATCTGCGTCCATCTCTTCGACGCCGGCAACCGCGCCGAGCCGGACGCGTCGCCCATGCACGCCCACAGCTGGGAGCTGCGCAGCCGTGTGCTGTACGGGCGGGTGGCCAACCTTCCCGTACGGACGACCGCGGTGGGCGACGGCGAAGAGGGCGCGACCCACCGCGTGTTCGAGGTGCACAGCGGGAGCGACGGCGTGGACGAGATCCGCCCCACCGACCTGCTGGTGCGCAGCGAGCCCGGGCCCGCCCAGGTCAGCTCCGGCGGGGAGACCTACACCCTGGCCGCGGGCGAGTTCCACGCCACCGCCCTGGAGGGCCCGGAACCCGCCGCCACCCTGGTGCACGGATTCTCGGTCCCCGGACAGGCCGACCTCTCGCTCGGGCCGCTGGACGGCCGCCCGCGCCGTACGACCCGCCGGCTGTGCGACACCGTGCAGACCGTACGCAGCGTCCACACCGTCCTCAGGAGGATCGATGCCGAACAGCGGGCCTGATTTCGACCGCGAGAGGCGGGTCGCCGTCGCCGCGGCGGAGGAGGCGGGCGCCCTGCTGCGCCGGCGCTTCGGTACGGCGTACTGCCTGCGGACGAAGGGCGAGTCCGGGGACGTGCAGGTCGACCTCGACCTCGCCGCCGAGCGGCTCGTGCTGGGCCGGATCCAGCGCCACTTCCCGCACGACCGGATCCTGTCCGAGGAGGCCGGGCTCCTCGACGCGGCGGGCGAGCGCACCTGGCTGGTCGACCCGCTGGACGGCAGCAACAACGTCGCGATCGGGCTGCCCGCGTACGTGGTGGGCATAGGGCTGTGCCTGGGCGGCGCCCCGGTGATGGGCGTGGTGCACGAGCCGGTCACCGGGGAGACCTGGCACGCGGTCAGGGGGCACGGGGCCCACGGCGCATCCGGCGCGCTGCCCGGCCCCGCCCCCGCGCTGCCGCGCCCCGGACCCGTCGTCGCCTGGACCCAGGGGTACGCCGTGGAGCGCGGTGACCCGACGGCGGTGGCGCTGCGGGCCGCGCTCGAACTGCGCTGCCGGCGCGTGCTGCAGCTGTGGGCGCCGCTGCTCGGCTGGAGCCTCCTGGCACGCGGCACGATCGACGCCTTCGTCGGCTACCGGGCCGAGGGCGTGGACCTGCCGACCGGGGCGCTGCTCGCGGCCGAGACGGGGGTGGAGCTGCGCACGCTGTCCGGGGCGCCGTTCCGGCCCGGTTTCGCCGGGGACGACAGCGGGCGCAGCTATGTGGCGGCGCGCGGCGAGACCCTCGCCTACCTGCTGCGGGAGGTGGGCGAGGCGACCAGGCACGTGCCGTGACCAGGCACGTGGCGTGACCAGGCACGTGGCGTGACCAGGCACGTGGCGTGACCAGGCGCGTGGCGTGACCAGGCACGTGGCGCGCCCGGCTCGTGGCGTGCCCCGGCCCGGGCCCGTGGCCGCGCCCGGACGCGGCTCACGTGGTGGCGGCCAGCGCCAGCGTCGCCGCGAGCGTGCCCGTCACCGCCAGGACCAGCCCCGTGCCGAGGAAGCGGCCCAGCCCGATCCGCGTGCCGTGCCAGCGGCACCGTTCGAACCACAGCAGGGTGGCCAGGGAGGCCCACGGGGTGACGACCGGCCCCACGTTGACGCCGATGAGCTGCGCGAGCAGCTGGTGGTGGTTGGCCTCGGGGATGGCCGCCTCGCCCGCCATGTAGGCCGGCAGGTTGTTCAGCGCGTTGGAGAAGCCCGCCCCGACCGCCGCGGACCTCAGCATCCCGACGACGCCGTTGTCGGACCCCATCGCCGTCGCCAGGATCTCGTGCAGCCCGTGTGCGTTGACGGTCTCCACGACGAGGAACATCCCGGGAACGAGGACGAGCAGCCGCCAGGGGACCAGGGAGAGGCGCAGCGCCTCCCTGCCGCGCACCGCGAAGGCCACCACCACGATCAGCGCGGCCGTCATCGACGCCGACCACAAGGGCACGTCGGCGAGGATCGCCAGCAGGAAGCCGGTGCACGCCACCGCGCACACCCGGAACAGGACCCGGTCCGCCGGGCGCGGCGGTGACGGCGGCTCGTAGCGGAGCGCCCCGCGGCGCCCCAGACGCCAGTAGAAGCCCCACAGGCAGGCCATCGTGACCGCGATGGCGGCCAGCTGCGGGGCCCACATGGTGGCCGCCATCTCCGACGGCGCCAGGGCGACCCGGTCCGCGGCCAGCAGGTTCGTCAGGTTCGACACGGGCAGCAGCAGGCTCGCCGTATTGGCCAGCCAGACCGTGGTCATCGCCAGCGGCACGGCCGCGATGCCCACCCGGGTCGCCAGCGCCAGCATCACCGGGGTCAGCAGCACCGCCGTGGTGTCCAGGTTGAGGGCGATGGTGGTGACGGACGCGAACAGCACGCACAGAACGAACAACAGGGGATAGCTTCCCCGGCCGGCCCGCGCCACCCAGGTGGCGACCACGTCGAAGACCTGCGCCTTGCCGGTCAGCTCGGCGAGGACGATGACCGTGGCGAGGAACACCAGCAGCGGACCGATGCGCTCCATCACCTCGCCGGCGGGCGCGGTGGGCAGCAGACCCGTGGCGACGCAGAGTATGCCGAGGGCGAGCAGGCCGCCGGCCAGCCAGTCCAGTGGATGCAGCCGCTTGAGGAGAGACACGTCGAACAGATTCGCACGTACGCGCGGTCGACCGTCAGATGGCCCGGATGGATCCGGACAGGCCCGCTCGGGCGGGGTGACTCCTACCATGGTTCCCATGATGACGGATGGGCAATTCGGCGCTCCCGCAAGAGAGTTCGACTTCTTCATCAGCTACTCCCCGGCCGACGAGCCGTGGGCGGCATGGATCGCCTGGACCCTGGAGGAAGCCGGCTACCGCACGGTCGTGCAGGCCTGGGACTTCGTACCGGGAACCAATTTCATAGACTTCATGGACCGCGGGGTCAGCGAGTCCCGGGCCGCGATCGCCGTACTGTCCCGCCATTACGAACGCTCCACCTACGGACGCATGGAATGGCAGGCCGCCCTGCGCGCATCGCCCGAGTCCCCCGAACGACGGCTGCTGACCGTGCGGGTGGACGAGATGCCGATCGAGGGACTGCTCGCCACCATCACCTACGTCGACCTGGTGGGCGTGGCCGACATCGACGCCGCCCGCTCCCTGCTGCTGACCCGGGTCGAGCAGGCCGTCGACGGACATGCCCGCCCGGGCCGGCGGCCCGGCTATCCCGGCAGCGGCCCCGGCCCCGTCCGCCACCCGGAGCAGCCGAACCCGGCCCAGCCGCAGCCGAGCGCACTCGCCGGCCCCGGCTGGGCCGGGCGCAGGCGGCCGGCCCGGGCACCGCTCTACCCGCAGGACTCCGCGGCCGGCGGCGGCCGGGCCCAGGACGCCGTGACCGTCCTGCACCTGGCCGGCCCGGACTTCGGGCGCGGCCGGGAGCCCGACTCGCTCAGCCGGCAGATCCGCGGCGACCTGATCATGCTCAGGGACGCGGGCGCTCCCGCCCCCGACCTGATGGTGGTGACCGGGGACCTCACCGCGTCCGGCAGTCCGCGCGAGTGCGACCAGGCCTCAGCTTCCTGACCGCCCTGCGGTCCCAGCTCGACCTGTCCCCCCAGCGCGTGATGGTGGTGCCGGGCGCCCAGGACGTGAACCAGGCCGCGTCCCAGGCCTACTTCCACACCTGCGAGGCCGACGAGGTCGCGCCGCAGCCGCCGTACTGGCCCAAGTGGCGCCACTACACCCGGCTCTTCCGCGGCCTGTACCAGGGCCTGGACACCGTCTTCGACAGCGATCAGCCCTGGACCCTCTTCCCGGTGCCGGAACTGAGCACGGTCGTCGCCGGGTTCAACTCCTCCATGGCCTACAGCCACCGCCCCGAGGAGCAGTACGGGTACATCGGCCGCGATCAGGCCGCCTGGTTCGCGGAGGCCATGCGCCGCTACGAGGAGGAGGGCTGGCTGCGCATCGGCGCGCTCCGCCACCCGCTCACCGACGGCCGCCGCCCCGGCGACGCGATCGGCGGCCCGGGCGGTCTGCGGGACGCCGACACCCTCGCCAGGCTGGCCGCCCCGCGGCTGCACCTGCTGCTGCACGGCCCGACCGGCGGCCCGCGCACCCTCACCGGCGTCCCCAGCCGCACCCAACTGCCCGGCGCCGCCGGAGAACTGCCGCTGTTCGGCTCCGCCGCCCCCGCCCGCTTCCAGCTCCTGCGGGTCACCGCGGACGGAGTCACCCGCTGGGACGACCGGATCACGGCCGAGGGCGAGCACTTCCCCGGCGACTGGAGGCAGACCCGCCGCGTCTTCCCCGTCCCCGAACTGCCCGCCGTCATCACCGTCGAGCACCCGCGGGGCAGGGCTCCCCTGGAGGATCCGGCCGCCTCCCTCATCGAGCGGGTGAAGGAGATCTGCCGGGTGCGCAGGGAGGGCGTACGGCTGCGCGACGTCCCGCGCCGCGAACCGTCCGACATCGCGCAGATCATGGCCACCTGGCAGGAGTCGGAGGACGGCGTCGTGCAGCAGCAGCGCATCGCCGTCCACCCCGGCACCCCCACCGAGGACGAGATCGACCGCTTCATCGCCCAGGTGCACGCGACCGACACCGGTTCCGAGGCCGTCCTGGTGTACGCGGGCGACGCCCCCGCGAGCGGGCTGCGGCAGCGGGCCGCCGGCCACGGCGTCCGGGTCCGGGTGCGCAGCTTCATCGAGTTCCAGGGCCTTCTCGACCTGCGCGGCTACGTCGCCGCCCAGACCGCCCGGCTCGCCGCGAGCGATCAGTACCCCCCGGGCCTCTACCTCCCCCAGCGCTACCGCGACGCCGACCGCGGCGACGGCCAGGACCGTGCCGGCCAAGAACGCGACGGGCTGGTCGAGGAACTGCTGGAGCTGCTGGAGTCCGACCACGGCCGCTTCGTCCTGCTCCTCGGCGACTTCGGACACGGCAAGACCTTCGCCCTGCGCGAGCTGGCCCGCCGCATCCCCGAACACCTCCCCCACCTGACCCCGCTGCTGATCCCGCTCAACACCCTCGACCGGGCGCACAGCCTCGAGGGCCTGGTCGCCGCCCACCTGGCCGGGCACGACGTCGACACGATCGACCTGCGGGCCCTGCGCTACATGCTCGCCCAGGGCCGCGTCGTCCTGCTCTTCGACGGCTTCGACGAACTGGTCCACCGGGTCAGCTACGACCGCGCCGCCGACCACCTCCAGGTCCTCCTCGACGCCGCCGTCGACAACGCCAAGATCGTGGTCAGCAGCCGCACCCAGCACTTCAAGTCGCACGCCCAGGTCCTCACCGCGCTCGGCGAGCGCGTCGGCCTGCTGCCGCAGCGCCGCATCCTCTCCGTCGAGGGCTTCACCCCGGCGCAGATCCGCTCCTACCTGGTCCGCAGCTACGGCGACGAGCGCGCGGCCAACCAGCGCTTCCAGCTCCTGCGCAACATCCCCGACCTGCTGATGCTCTGCCGCAACCCCCGGCTGCTCTCCTTCGTCGCCGACCTGAGCCAGGACCAGCTGCGGGCGGTCGCCGGAGCGGGCCGCGCGCTCAGCCCGGCCCGGCTCTACGAGGACGTGTTCACCTCCTGGCTCGGCTACGAGGAGCTCCGCGGCCAGGGAGGCCCCGGCGCCCCGCCCGGACTCACCGTCGACGAGCTGTGGGCCGCGGTGACCGCGCTGGCCTGGCGGCTGTGGGAGAGCGGCCGCAGCGCCCTGCGGCTCGACGAGCTCACCGAAACCGTGGCCACCACCCTCAGCGAGCTCACCGAATCCCCGCTCACCCCGTCCGAACGGGCCCAGGCCGTCGGCGCGGGCAGCCTGCTGGTGCGCAGCGACGACGGGGTGTTCCAGTTCATCCACGGCTCCGTCATCGAATGGCTCGTGGCACGGGAGGCAGCACGCCAGCTCGCCCGGGGCCGGCACACCCTGCTCCACGCCCGCCCGTTCAGCCAGCTCGCCGTCGAGTTCTTCTGCGACCTCGCCGACCACGAACGGTGCGCCCGATGGGTGCGCGACGCCCTCGACTCACCCGGACGCGGGATCAACGACGCCGCCCGCGCCAACGCCGTCCGGATCAGCGACCGGCTCCGGGTGCCCGCCAACGCCGACCTGCGGGGCGCCCGACTGGCCGGTGAGGACCTCTCGCACCGCGACTTCTCCGGAGTCGACCTCAGCGACGCCGATCTGACGGACACGCGGCTGGTCGGCGCCAACCTCTCGGGCGCCCGGCTGCGGGGCACCCGGCTGACCGGCGCCCGCCTCGACCGGGCCGACCTGAGCCGCGCCGACCTGACCGGCGCGAACCTGAGCCGGGCCCGGCTGACCCGGGCCGATCTGCGGGGCGCCGCGCTGACCGGCAGCCGCTGGCACCGGGCCGCGCTCATCGACGTGACGATGGACGACGCGGTGCGCTCGGCCCCCGAGCTCAGGACCGCCTCGATCGCCCCCGGGATGCCGGTGGACGCCGGGTTCAGGCCGTCGGCGGTCGGCGTCCCCTACGGCTTCGGCATGCGCACCAGCCGCCTCCCCGAGCCCATCGCCTACAGCGCCGACGGCGAACTCCTCGCCGTCGGCAGCGAGGACGGCTCCATCCTGGTCTGCGGCGCCGACGACGGCCGGGCGGTGCGCACCCTCCAGGGGCACGAAGGACGGGTGTACGCCGTGAAGTTCCGGCCCGACGTGATCGCCACCGGCGGCTCCGACGGCGCGGTGCGGCTCTGGGACCCGGTGACCGGAGCGTGCCGGCACAGCCTCACGGTCCACCCCGACGGGGTGTGGCCGGTCTCGTTCGACGCGGCCGGCACCCTGCTCGCCACGGGCGACCGCGAGGGCCTGGTCACGGTGTGGGACGTGGCCACGGGCGGGCCCGTGCACCGGCTGCCCGGCCACACCGCGCCCGTCTACACCGCGGTTTACGGCCCGGGCGGCATACTGCTCACCGGCGACGCGACCGCGAAGGTACGCGTCTGGGACCTGGCCACCGGGCACTGCGTCCGGGAGATCGACGGCCATCAGGGCGCCGTCTACCGCGCCCGGTTCAGCCCGGATGGCACGCTCTTCGCGACCGCGGACCGGGGCGAGGGCGGGCGCGGCGGCACCGTGCGGATCTGGCGGACCGCCGACGCACGGCTGCTGCACGAGTTCACCGGACACACCGGCCGCGTGTACGTCCTCGACTTCCACCCCGAGGGCAACCTCCTGGCCAGCGGCTGCACCGACGGCCAGGTACGGCTCTGGGACCCCGTCGTCGGCACCCCCGCCGGAACCCTCGAACGGGGCACGGGCGCCGTCTACCAGGTGCTGTTCGGCGACGAGGGCAAGCTCCTCGCCGCCTGCGACAGCAACGGCGCGGTCCGGCTGTGGACGGTCACCACCGGGCGGCCGCACGGCTACACGATCGCCCTCCACCCCCAGCAGCCCGCCGAGCACCGGGGCACCGCCTGGGCATGCGCCTTCCGGCCCGGCGACAGCCAGCTGCTCACCGTCGGCAACGACGGCGGCGCGCAGATCTGGGATTCCGCCACCGGCCAGGGCAAGCGCATCCTGCGCGGCCACGGCCGCCGGATCAGCGGCGTGGCCTTCAGTGCGGACGGCGCGCAGCTGGCGACGGCCGGCAACGACGGAGTCGTACGGCTCTGGGAGACGCGCACGGGACGGCGCACGGACGAGCTGTCCGGCCGCGGAGACCGGCTGGTCTCGGCGGCGTTCAGCCCCGTCGAGCCCCTCCTGGCCACGGCCAGCAACGACGGGGACATGTACCTGTGGGACCCGGCGAGCGGCGAATACCTGAGGGAACTCGACGCCGAGACCGAGCACGTCTGGGCGGAGGCCTTCAACGCCGACGGCACCCTGCTCGCCACCGCCAACGACGACGACTCCGTGCGCGTCTGGTTCCGCCCCACCGGTTCCCCCGTGTCGAACCTGACCGGGCACCGGGGCCGGGTCCGCTCGATCGACTTCCGCCCGGACGCCGACGTCCTGGCCACCGGCTGCGACGACAGCGTCGTACGGGTGTGGGACGCCAGGAGCGGCCGGCTCGTGGAGGAACTCGGCGGGAGCAGCGGGCACGCGGACCGGGTGTACGGCGTCGCGTACGGGCCGGGGAGCGCCTGGCTGGCCAGCGCGAGCTGGGACGGCAGCGCCATCGTCTGGCGGGACGGGGAGGCGGGTCCGCGCCTGCGCGGACGCGGCGGCCGGCTCTGGGCCGTGGCCGCCCACCCGAGCAGCCCGCTGCTCGCGGTCGGCGGCGACGACCGGTCGGTGTGCCTGTGGCACGCGGAGACGGGTGAGCACGTCACCGACCTCGTCGGCCACACCGGCCGGGTGCTCTCCCTCGCCTTCTCCCCGGACGGTACGACGCTGGCGAGCGGCGCCGAGGACGGCACCGTACGGCTCTGGAACCTCCCGGCGGACGGCGGCCCGCCGGCGCTGCGCGCGACGCTGATGGGCATGACGGGCGGCTGGGCGGCGCTGACCCCGTCCGGCGGCTACAAGTACGAGGGCGACGTGGCCGGTGAGTTCTGGCACGTCGTGGGAATGTCCCGGTTCACCCCGGGGGAACTCGACGAGTACCTGCCGGGCATCCACCGGCTGCCGCTGGGGGAGGAGTTGTGAGCTCGCCCGCGCGTCCTGGGCGCCGCCGATCGCGGCGTTCAGGACGCCGCCGGCGTCCGGGAGCGGCTATTCGTCGTCGCCGAGCAGGACTTCCCTGACCCGGTGGGCGACGCTCACGACGTCCGCGTCGCCGGGGATCTCGATGGTCACGCTGTCGCCGTTCGCCTTGATCTCGACCGTGACCCCCCTGGACCGCCCGAAGTTGTTGCGGACGAGCTCCGTGAGACGCAGGAAGGTGTCGGGCCCCTGGAGGAGGCTGATGGTGGCGTTCAGGGCCGAGAAGCCCACGACGACGATCTCGGCCGTGCTGCCCCGGCCCCCCGGCCGGATGGCAAGACCCTCTGCCACCAGCAGATCGGCGATGTCCGACGGCATGGCTACGGCAATCATGGAGGAGATCCTTTCGGTTGTTCAGTACGCCTGGAACGAGGCCCAGATGATGGGGTGGGGATCGCGGATCTCCTCACCGTCGAGGTCCTCCCCGCGCACCGAGAAGACCTTCCACTCGGTGAGCATCCGCAGCTGCAACCGCCGCAGCAGGTCCGCGTGGTCGCCGGTCCGCTGCCCGTCGAGCATCCCCCGGACGAGGAGGTCCTCGAAGGCCTCGGTGAAGGAGGCGTCGCGGATGTCGAGGGAGGTGGCGATCACCTGATCGGCGCCGGAGTGGATCGCGCCCGCCGCGAGCCCCATGCCTTCACCGCCCAGGGCCGACGCGGTGGAGCTGGAACAGCACGACAGGATCACCCGCGTGGGCATCGGCAGGAAGGGCGTGCCGTCGTCGAACGCCCCGAAGAGCTCGCCCGACTGCACGTACGTCTCCTCGGCCAGGGGCAGGGCCGACCAGGCCGGGTCGCTGTCGTGCACCCCGTGACCGCGGTAGAAGAACACCCCGTGGGTGGAGGGGCCGATCTTGTGCAGGGCCGCCAGCAGGGCGTCCTTGGTCCCGGGGCCGTCGGGCCCGGAGGCGGTCAGGAGCACGGCCGCCTCGTTCACCACGGAATCCGCGGTCCGTTCGCGCAGCGACCCGTCCGGATTGTCGCAGGCCAGCAGGAACGGAACGGGCGAGCCGGGCGGCAGCCCGCAGGCGCGTGACGCGCGCCTGAGCTGCGTCGGCGTGGAGGTCCACATCCGCAGGACCGCCTTCTCGATCAGCCGCTCCTCCGTGCCGGGGATCATGGTGATCGCCCAGGGCACACAGGTCAGTTCGCGGGCCGCGGAGATCGTGAGCCGGAGCGGTTCGTCCGCGCCGGCCCGCCGCAGCGCTTCGACGAGCGGCGGCGGCAGGAGCTGCCCGATCGTGCGGGTGACGATCTGCTCCTCCGCCGACCGCCAGCTCCTCAGCTGGGTGAACGGCTCGTAGAAGTCCCCGGGGCCGCGCTTGTAGGGGAACAGGCTCCACGTCTTGCGTTCGGAGGACTGGGAATGCCCGGCCAGGCCCAGCAGGACCGGCTTGATCCGGTCGAACTCGCGGAGGTCCTGCGCGCCGTACCCGGCGGGCCGCCCGTCCCGCGCGACGAACCAGAAGAGGAGGCCGTCCTCGATGTGGGTCGACCAGAAGACGCCTTCGGGCAGCGCGTCGTCCAGGGGCCGCGCCGCGAGGCCCTGCGCCTCCTTGGGCGGCAGGGCGGTGCGGTAGTGGGGCAGAAGGAGGGCCGTGCCCTGGTAGGAGACGGGCTCCGGAAAGTGCAGGAGCGTCGAGTTCAGGGCGTCGTTGAGCGCGGTGAAGACCGCCGACGACACGACCGGGCCGCTGCCGTCGGCCGCGGCGGGCTCTTCCTGCGGGGCCTGGGCGGGCGGCGCGAGCGCCTCGGCGCTCTCGCCGTCCGGATCCTCCGCATCGGCGTCCGCGGGGCCCGACGTGAACTCGAACCCGCTGCCGGCGAGCTTCTCGTCGTCCTCGATCTCGACGGCGGCGCCGAGCAGGGACTGCAGCCGGCACGACTCGATCAGCTCGGCGACCGTCCGCTCGTCCCCCAGGGCGACCGCCGAGACGAGGGCCGCGCGCCGGGTGGGTCCGAAGTTCTTCCAGAGGGAGAGCCGTTGGGTGTGCGAACACGCGCGGTACCGCTGTGCGTCCAGCTTCGCCCAGGCGGACAGGGCCACGCCCAGGGCCTCCTCGTACCGCTCCAGCGAGGTCCAGATGCCCGCGGCCGCTTGTTCCAGCTCCCCGACCAGCCAGTCGTCGGCCCGGTCCGCGGCGAGCCGGGCGCGGGCCGCGGTGAGGAGGCCGAGGGCGCGTTCCGGCTGCGCGTCGGCGGCGAGCCGTTCCGCGAGGCAGGAGACGAGGTAGGTGTAGGGGATGATCCCCAGGTCGTGGACCCGCTCGATGCCGTCGGCCGCGTTCGCGTCGAGCAGGGGCGCCGGGTCCAGGATCCGGGCCGCGATCCGGTGGAAGGCGGCGGACGGGCCGTGGGACGCGCCCTGGATGATCTCCAGACCGTCCCTGGCGGCGGCGTGGTCCCCCTCCTTCATCGTGAGGACGACCATCTGGGCGTACGTACGGCGGACGTGGCGGGGAGCCGCCCAGTGGAGGGCGGCGCCGGTGAAGCACTCGGCCGCGGTCGACCAGTCCGCATAGCGCACGTACTCGCGCCCCAACAGCTCGTAGAGCCGGGCGAGATGACGGTCCTTGGGCGGCAGTGCGCCCGGCTCCGGAAGATGGTCGGTGATCCTGATCAGCATCGCCCGTACCCAGGAGTGCCCGGCGTTCCCCGAGTCCTTCGAGTCCGCGATGCCCAGCCCGCCGAGGAAGCCTTCGAGTTCGAGCAGCTCGCGCTGCCGGCGTGCGGACGGGCCGTCGGGCCGGTCCAGCCGGGCGTCGAGGCGCGAAGCGATCCACCGGGTGCTGCGCGTGGAGAGGTGCCCCTGCGCGGGAAGCTTCCGCTCCCGGGCGATGCGCCCCGCCACGACGAGCGCGCGCTCGTACGCCGTGAACCTCATGTGCGCCCCCCGCGTGCCCCGCCCGTTGAGAGCAGCCATGGTGCCGCGCCCGCGTGACCGATACCGGCGAACCGGAATATTCATACCGGCGGAACGTCGTGATCCGGCAGCCCGCAGGCGAGTATCAGCCCCGTCCGCCCGGATGGCGGGGAGGAAGCCGCGGTGGCCCCTGTGGCGCGGGCGGCTCGCGCTAGTGTGCGTACGTGAGCTCTCATGTCGTCATTGGTTTTGGACCTGCAGGCGCCGCCACCGCTCGGCTTCTGGCCGAGCAGGGCCATTCCGTAAGGGTGGTCACCACGTCGGGCAGAAGCCCGGAACCGGGAATCCAGCACTTCGCGTTCGACGCGACCGACAGCGCGCGGCTGACCGAGACCGCGCGGGGCGCCGCCGCGATCTACCACTGCGCCGCGCCTCCCTACCACCACTGGGCGCGCGCCTGGCCGCCCCTGGCCTCGTCGGCCCTGGCCGCGGCCGAGGCGACCGGTGCCGTCCTCGTGATGCTGGGGAACCTCTACGGCTACGGGCCGGTGGACGGTCCCCTGACCGAGGACCTCCCGCTCGCCGCCACCGGCACCAAGGGGCGGGTGCGCGCCGCCGCGTGGGAGCAGGCACGGAAGCTGCACGAGCAGGGCCGGGTCAGGGCGGTCGAGGTACGGGCCTCGGACTTCTTCGGCCCCGGCGTCACCGACGGCGGCCACCTGGCCGGACGGGTCCTGCCACCCCTGCTGCGGGGCAAGCCGGTCTCCACCCTCGGGGACCCGGACGCCCCGCACAGCTGGACCTATCTCCCCGACGTGGCCAGGGCCCTGGCCGAGGTCGCGGGCGAGGAGCGGGCCTGGGGCCGGCCGTGGCACGTTCCGACGGAGCCCGCGCTGTCGGTCCGGGAGATGGTCGGCCGCCTGGCCGCCCAGGCGGGCACGGGGCCGGTCGCGGTGCGCCGGATCCCGCCGGCCGCACTTGGCCTGGCCTCGCTCTTCTCCCCGCTGATCCGCGAACTGAAAGAGATCCGCTACCAGTTCGACCGCCCGTTCGCCGTCGATTCGGGTGCCTACGAGGCGGCGTTCTCGGTCCGGGCCACCCCCGTCGACCAGCAGGTCAAGGAGACCGTGGACTGGTGGCGCGAGCGCCTGGCGGTCACCGGGTGACAGCTGCGAGAGGGACGGATCCCACGGTGGACTCAAGGGGCGTGCGGCGCGACGACATCGCTGTCGTGGGGATGGCGTGCAGGTTCCCTGGAGCACGCGATGTGAACCAGTACTGGCGGCTCCTGACGGCACCCCGGACCCAGTTCTCCACCATCCCGGACTCGCGCTGGCGCACCGCCGCCTTCCTCGGCGACAGCCTCCGTGACACCTCGTCGGCGTACACGGACACCATGGCGCTGCTGCCGGACGTGGGCCACTTCGACGCGGCGCACTACGGCATCCCGCCGCGGCGGGCCAGGGCGATGGACCCCCAGCACCGGCTGCTGATCGACCTCGCCCGCGAGGCGATCCAGGACGCGGGGTGGGAAGCCGACGGCTTCGACCGCGAGGAGACCTCGGTCATCACGGCGCTCACCGAGAGCGGCTACCGCGAGCTCAGCACCATGCAGATCCGGATGCGGCAGCTGACCGGCGGAGAGTTCGGGGCGCGGGCGGCCGACCCCCGGTGGCCGGAGACCGTCCGCGCGGTCGACGGACTGCACGGCACGTCCGCGGCCGGACTGCTGCTCAACATGGGGCCGAACACGATCAGTTCGGTCTTCGACCTGCACGGCGAGAGCTACGCGCTGGACTCGGCGTGCTCGGGTGGACTCATGGCCGTGGCCAACGCCGTGCACGCCCTGCGCGCGGGCCGGTCCCGCATCGCACTCGCGGGCGGCGCCCAGCTGATACTCGCCCCCGACCTGCTGGTGGGGCTGTGCCGGATCGGCGCCCTCTCGCGCAGCGGCAGGTGCCTGCCCTTCGGCGCGCGGGCCGACGGCTTCGTCCTGGGGGAGGGAGCCGGGGTCCTGGTGCTGCGGCCCCTGGCCGACGCACTGGCGGCCGCCGACCGGGTCTATGCCGTGATCCGCGGTGTGGGGACGGCCAACGACGGGACCGTGCAGGGCGGCATGTACCCCCGCGCTGCCGGTCAGCTCCGGGCCCTGCGCCGCGCGTACCGGGACGCGGACCTGCCCCCGGACGCGGTGGGCTACCTGGAGGCGCACGGCACCGGCACGACGGTCGGTGACCCCGTCGAGCTCGACGTCCTGCGCGAACTGCGCGGTGAGCGGGCCGCACCCGCCCACCTCGGGGCGGTGAAGGCGGTGATCGGACACTCGCTCAACTCGGCGGGGATGGCCGGGCTCATCAAGTCCGTCCTGGCCGTGCATCGGGGCGTGATACCGCCGCAACCGGAGTTCGACCTGGCCGACCGCCCCGCGCTGGACGCCGCGCGGCTGACCGTGGCCACGGAGCCGACCCCCTGGCCGGACGACGGCCGGCCGCGCAGGGCGGGGGTGAGCGCCTTCGGCTTCGGAGGCACGGGCGTGCACGTGGTGGTCGAGGAGTGCGCCGCGCCGGATCGCCCGGCACCGGCGGGGGGACCGCACCACCTGGTCCTCAGCGCCCGCGACCGGGCCGGGCTGGCCCGCTACGCCCGGGAACTGGCGCACACCCTCACCGAGGACCGGCCGCCGCTGGCTGCGGTGGCGGACACCCTGGCCCGCCGGGCGCCCCTCACGGAACGCCTCGACGTCGTGGCGCAGGACGCCGCCGACGCCGTCGCCCGGCTGACCGCGGCGGCCGAGGCCGTCGCGGCGGGCCGTACGGGAGAACCCGGCCCGGGAGGAGAACCCGGCCCGGGACCCCGTCCGTCGACCGAGCGCGTGCCCCCGTGCACCCTCCCGCCGAGTCCGCTCGCCCCGCGCCGTCACTGGGTCGTGGACGAGTCGGCCCGCGAGCTGCAGGACCGGGCCGGACCGGTGGACCCGCCCGGGGTGGCGCCTGCCGTCTCGCCCGCGGTCCCGCCCGTGGCCTCGCCGCGGCCCGATGGAGCGTCCGCCGCGGCCGTCGTGCTCGAAGAGGTGTCGCGGACCGGAGTCTTCCCGGTCTCCGACCTGGGCGAGCGGATGACGCTCGTGACAGATCTCGGCTTCGACTCCCTGATGCTGCAGGAGCTGGAAGTCGGCATCGGCAAGCGCGTACCCGGCTTCCGCACCGAGGAGCTGTTCTCGCCCGACCTCACCGTCGGCCGGCTGATCGCACTGGTCGATCCGGACCGCGCCGAGCCGGCACCCCCCGCGCAGCCGCCGCCCCGGGAGGCACTCCCGGAGTGGGGCGCGGGGACGGCGAGCGTCGACGACTTCCCGGAGGTGGGCCGGTTCGAGGAACGCCTGAACGCGATCGCCGACAGCGGGGCCCAGTATCCGTACTTCCGGGTCCACGAGGGCAACATCCGCGACACCACGGTGATCGGGGGGCGTGCGTACCTGTCCTTCGGAAGCTACAACTACCTGGGGATCTCCGGACATCCGGCGGTCAACGAGGCCGCGCGCCGAGCGGTCGACCGGTACGGGACCTCGGTCTCCGCGAGCCGGGTGCTGTCGGGTGAACGGGAGCTGACGGTCCGGCTGGAGCGGGCGCTGGCCGCCTTCCTCGGCGTCGGCGACTGTCTGACGCTGGTGAGCGGCCACGCCACGAACGTGACCGCGATAGGGCACCTCGTCGGCGCGCAGGACCTCGTGGTGCACGATGCGCTCGCCCACGACAGCATCCTGCAGGGCTGCGCCTTGTCCGGGGCGGCGCGGCGCCCGTTCGCCCACAACGACATCGGCCAGCTGGAACACATGCTGCGGCTCAACCGGTCCCGGTTCCGGCGGGTGCTGATCGCCGTCGAGGGCGCCTACAGCATGGACGGCGACCTCGTCGACCTGCCCGCCGTGATCGAGCTGAAGAAGCGTTACGGTGCGCTGTTGATGGTGGACGAGGCGCACAGCATCGGCACGGTCGGCGAACACGGCCGGGGCGTGGGCGAGTTCTTCGGCGTCGACCGGTCCGACGTGGACCTGTGGATGGGCACCCTCTCCAAGGCCTTCGCCAGCTGCGGCGGTTACCTCGGGGGCTCGCCCCGGATGGTGCGCTGGCTGCGCCACACGCTGCCGGGGTTCGTCTACAGCGTGGGCCCGACCCCGGCCAACGCGGCCGCGGCCCTGGCCGCGACCGAGCTGATCGCAGCGGAGCCGCACCGGGTCCGCACGCTGCGGCGCAACGCCCGGCTCTTCCTCGGCCTGGCCGCCTCGGCCGGTCTGGCCACCGGCTCCAGTGCCGACACCCCGATCGTGCCGTGCGTCCTCGGCGACTCGGCGCGGACCCTGCGCGTCGCGGGCGGGCTGTTCGACCGCGGGATCATCGCGGATCCGATCGTGCACCCCGCCGTGGAGGACGGACTGTCGAGGCTGCGGTTCTTCCTCACCAGCGAACACCGCGAGGACGACATCAGGCGTGCCGTCTCGGTCCTGGCCGAGGAGGTGGCCTCCACCGGGCACTGAGCGACTCCCCTCAGATCAGGGTGCGTTCGATCCGGCTGAGCATGGCGCTCTTCCCGGGATCCCCGCCCTCCTCCGCGTCCGCCGCCGGGGGCGCGCCGTGCCGTTGCCCGGCGCTGCCCATGCGCTGGGAGAGCAGATAGGCGATGATCTCCGCCTCCTGCTCCTGGACGTCGTCGTAGGTCGCGCGCAGGAGCATGTCCCGTACGAGTTGGGGGTCGAGGTTGGGGAAGAGGAGTCGGGCGGCCGCCTCGTCCAGCCCGCCTGCCCCTCGATGGCAGCAGATGATGTGGCCCAGCTCGTGCAAGATGATGTGCTCCTGATGCGCGCTGGTCGTGTTGGCGTCGTAGAAGATGAGGTCCTCGTCGCGTGCGGCGACCCACATGCCGCACGGATGCGTGGAGGGCATCTGCATCGGGACGAGCGTGATCGGACGGTCGCGCGCCTCGCCGAGGTGGCGGCACAGCTCGGCCACGTCGGTCACCTCGGGGAGGCCGAGTTCGGCGATGCGCCGGGCGCCCGCCTTCCTGAGCTTCTTGAGCTGGCTGCGGCGGTCCTGGTCGGCCGACCGCTCCTTCCAGGCGCCCCTCATTCGGGTGCGGAGGAGTCGGTGACCGGCGGCAGGCCCTGCATCTGCCGGTACTGGTCCATGATGGCCGTGATGGCCTGGAGGTTCTCCTTCTTCATCCCGGCCGCGCGCATCGCCACCGCGCGGACCCCGGACTGGCGCAGCGCCTCGATGGCGGCGATCTGGCTGAGCACCGACTCGGCGACCTTGTCGTCGAAGAAGTAGGCGACCGAGACGCCGAAGAAGCGGGCCAGGGCGGCGAGGAGGTCGGGTGAGGGGTTGGAGCGCTTCCCCGTCCGCAACTGGGACAGATACACGCCCCCGACCTTGAGTTCGGGGCTGGCGCGCTTCAGCTCCTCCGCCACCTCGGCGTTGGTCCAGTGCTTGCCCTTGGGACGAACCGTCTTGAACAGGTGGTCGAGGCGCACTGCGAGCAGGGGCCGGTCATCGGACCCGCTTTCCGTCCCGGTCATGGTGAATCTTCCTCCCGTCACCTCCTCGGCATAGCCCTTGGCTATCTGTCAGTCTCACAGATTAGCAGTCAGTTGACAATTGGCCTGGAATCCGCCACCGTTGGGGTCTCGCCGATAGCTGTCAGCTAAGTCGACTCACGGGGGCATTGCGGAGTCGGCTGCCGGCGACATCGGACTGGCCCGGCCCTCGGGGGATGGGCCGGGCCAGTCCGGGCGGGAGCCGACCGTCCGGCCCGACGTGAAGTCGGGGGAGACGGGGATGCCCGCCCGGTTTGACGGGGGATGCAAACCGGGCGGGAGCTCTCAACTCGCGGTGCCGAGTTTACTGTAGGCGGCTGCGACTTGGGTGAGCCAGGCCACTTCCGCACTGAAGTTGTCCGTGTCGCGGTCGTCGAAGTCGCCCGCGTCCTTGTTGTCGTGGGGGACGGTGCCGGTCCGCTTCGCGAGCAGGGCCTGCTTGATCTGCGCCGCTTCCGTGAACGCCTGCCGCAGCTCCTCGCTCGCCTCCCCGCCCGGCCCGCCGGCCCCGTCCGAGCCGCCGGCCGTACGGTCGATGTACGGGCGCAAGTCCCGCCATCCGTCGCGTATTTCGACGACCCGCCGGTGGAGTCGGTAGTCGAGGTCCGAGACCGAGGCGCCGGGCGGCTCCAGGGCGATGTCCGGGGAGGCCTCGTACAGGTCCCGCCAGAGCGGGTACAGCGCCCGGTAGGTCCGGTAGGTCCGGGACCACTCCAGGAGCCGGGTGGCCGAGGGGCCCCAGGAGGAGTTCGTCAGGCTGAGCGAGAGCAGCACGATGCCCGCCGAGCTGAAGACCGAAGCGGCGACCTTCCAGGCGCCGATGTCGACCCCGCCCGCCGCCGTGAGGATGTTGACCGTCCGCGCCGAGCAATAGAGGAAGAGGACCACCGAGGCCACCGAGAGCAGCCGCAGGGCCTGCCGCAGCGTGGCGTTGTCGGTCATCCGGGCGTAGGGGCCGCACTGCCGGTAGATGGTGACGCACGGAACCGCCTGGGAGACGATGAAGACCAGGAGGTACGTGAGCATCAGCGGCTCGCTGGTGCCGTCGAAGTCCGAGGCGGGCCGGCCGGGGCCGTCGGCGAGGAAGAACAGCGCCGTCAGCAGCACGTCGAGGGTGATGCCGCAGACCAGCCAGTAGCGCGTCCTGCGCACCGTCGCCTCGTCCGCGGCCGCCCACCGGAGCAGGATGATCTGCGCGCTGACGCAGAAGGCCACCGCCGCCAGGTGCATGACGAGGATGGCGAGATTGCCGACGCCCAGGAGGCTCTTGCCGCCCATGGCGAAGGCGCCCATGGTGAAGGTGAGGCACTGGAGCAGCAGAGTGGCGATCAGCGTGCGGTAGGCGCTGTCCCTCCAACTGCGGCGTGCCTGGCACAGCCGGTAGACGAGCGCCGCGTACGACGACAGCGCTGCTATGACGAAGCAGAGGGTTCTGGTGGTGTTCACGTCCCGGTTTTCTGCGCGTGCCGCGCATGCGGCGGACGGTTCAGTCGGTGGTCTCGCCCGAGGGGACCACGAGCCCGATGCTCTCGGCGGCCACGGCGATGGAGTAGTCGAAGAACGCGGCCTCGTCCCTGACGCTGTCGTGGGTGCGGCTGAAGACCTGGAACACCAGCAGCCCGATCAGATTGCTCCACAGGACGATGCCGCGCTCGATGATGTCCGAGAACGGAGCCTCGGGGACGCCGCCGAAGGCCTCCACGGCGGCCGGCAGGAGGAGCGGCGGGCCGGGCACCGCCCGCCGGGGCGGGGCGAGTTCACCGCCCACCAGCGCCGACCGCACGATGCCGGCGAGCACCCCGGGGGTGCGCGAGGCGGGCGGGACCGTGTCCTGCGGGGCGTGGTAGCCCGGCACGGGGGAGCCGTAGATCAGCGTGAACTCGCCGGGGTTGGCGAAGGACCACTCCCGCAGGGCGCGCGTCACCGCGAGGAGCCGTGCACCCGCCGGGGCACCGGCTTTGACGGCGGCCTCGTCGGCCCGTTCCATCGCGGCGCCCGACGCGTCGTAGGCGTCGATGACCAGTGCGGTCAACAGGTCGTCGCGGTGCGCGAACACGGCCTCGACATCGGTGAGAGCGAGACCGCAGTCGCGTGCCACGCCGTCCAGGGACAGCCCTCCGGCACCCAGCTTCACCAACTGCCGACGCGCGGTGTCCTTGACCACCGTTTTCGGCGTCACGTCGTCGCCGGTCGAACTTGCTGCGGAATCCATGGCCGCACCGTACCCGCCGCCGGCAACACCCGTCAGTGCTGCCTCCGGAGCACCGCGGCCCAGCGCCGAGATCCGGCCACGCCGCGGGCCTGCGAGGGCTGCGACACGGTGTGACATGCAGGTCGAATCCGGCCGTGCCACCCTGTTCACACGGCCTCGGGGACCAGGCAGCCGCGACGAACGGAGCGCGCTGTGAGCAGTCCGATCCACTCCGGCCGCCCCGCATCGCTGCGGCGCGGCCTGGCCACCGCCTGCGCCGCACTGCTCTTCGTGGCACTGGCCCCCGGTACGGCGGCCACCGCGGAACCCTCTCCGTCGCCGTCGGGTGACGCGGAGCAGGGCCCGCTCGACCCTCGCATCACGGAGATCATGCGGAAGCCGCAGTACAGCCACGCCCAGTGGGGCCTGCTGCAGACCGAACCGGACGACGGGCGCGTGGTGCACAGCATGTTCCCCGGGCAGTTCTTCATCCCCGGCTCCACCGCCAAGCTGATCAGCGTCTCGGGCCCGTGGCAGACCCTCGGCGCGGACCACCGCTTCGTGACCCCCCTCTACGCGGTCGGCGAGCGCAGCGGCGCCACGCTCACCGGCGACCTCGACCTCGTCGCCCAGGGCGACCTCACCATGGGCGGCAGGACGCGCCCCGACGGCACCGTCGCGTACACCGATCTCGACCACACCTACGCCAACGACTTCCCCGGCGCGACCCTCACCCCGGAGAACCCCCTCGCCGGGATCGACCAGCTCGCCCGGCAGGTCCGTGAATCCGGCATCACCCGCCTCGACGGCGACGTGATCGTCGACAGCCGGATCTTCCTCCCCGACCCCGTCCTCGACCCCACTCCGACGCCGCTGATCATCAACGACAACCTGATCGACCTGATGACCACCCCCGGGGGCAAGGCCGGTGCGGACGCCCGCCTGGACTGGCGGCCGAAGGTCGCTCCGTACCAGGTCACCTCCACCGTGAAGACCGTGGCGGCCGGGAAGCCGACCGCCGTCACGGTGACGGCCGCCGACGGCGGCGCCCGGATCCGGCTGTCCGGAACCATCGCGGCGGACGCCGAGCCGCTGCTGCGCACCTCACCGATCACCGATCCGGCCGCCTTCGGCCGCACCGCGCTGATCGAGGCGCTCGGACGGGCCGGCGTGCGGGTCACCGCCGACCCGGCCGGACCCAACCCGGTCGCCCGGCTGCCGCGCGACTACGCGTCGCGGCCGCGCGTCGCCGCGTACACCTCCCCGCCCTACGCCCAGTACGCCAAGCTGATCCTCAAGGTCAGCCACAACCTCGGCGCCAACCTCGGCATCTGCCTGATGGCCGTCACGACCGGCAGCCACCAGTGCGAGGACGGCTTCCCGGTGCTCGCCGACTTCCTGGACCGGGCGGGCGTCGACCGCAAGCAGGCCCAGCTCATGGACGGCAGGGGAGGAAACCCCGCCGACCGCGTGACCCCTCAGGTGCTGGTGCAGATGCTGGCGTACTGGCAGCGGACCCCTGACGCGAAGCTCTTCCGGGAGGCCCTGCCGATCCTCGGCGTGGACGGGCTGCTGGCCGACAACTGCCGTGCCTGCCCCGCGCGCGGGAAGGTCTTCGCCAAGACCGGCGCGGCCGTCGGAGGCGACGCCCTCAACGACCGGCTGGCCGTCGGCGCCATCACGATCGCCGGCTACCTGGACAAGGGCGGTGGCCGCTACGACACCTTCTACGCGGGCGTCAACGGCGCCTCCACGCCGACCGCCGACCGCGCCGGGGTACTGACCATCGCCAACGACCTCGCCTTGATCGCCGCCTACCTCCAGGAGTCGTCCGCGCCCTCGCCCTCTCCTTGATGGCGCGCCAGCCTGCCGTGGCGCCCGGCACACAGGACGTCCGCCACCTCCTGGGCGAAGCCCCGCGACCGCACGGGCACGACGCTCGGCTCGCCCCCGCCCACCACCGCGGCCCGCGCCGTCCTCTCACGTGCGAGCGCCGTGTGGTCGCAGCACCGGCACCGGCACCGGCACCGCACGCTCAGCTCCGGATCCGGGACCACGGGGGGCGAGCCGGCGCCCCCGTGCCCGTTTCCGAGCGGTCAGCCCCGTCGGCCCGGTCCAGAGCGCCCCGATCCTCCACTGCTGGGCGGCCGGCAGAGCCGCGGAGCGCGAAACGGTGCCGCTGCCCAGCCGTACGTAGCCGCTCCGGATCCTCCAGACGACCCTCGCGCACGGGGCCCAGGTCTCGGCCAGACGGTCCAGCGCCCAGCCGACCGGCCTCCGGCGCTCCGCCGCGCACACGGTGTCAGCACGTTCCGTTCATCCTGTACGGCCTTCTCCTCCGCAGGACGGGCTGCGCCCCCCGGCCGGCAGGTGCCGCCCGCAGGGTGAAGGGCGCCTCCGGCACCGGAACAGCGCTCACACGGTGATCACGGTCTTGCCCACGAGCTCCCGGGACTCGATCGCCGCGTGCGCCGCTGCCGCGCGCTCCAGGGGGAAGGTGGCGCCGATCACCGGGCGCAGGGTGCCCTCGGCCGCCGCCCGCAGGGCCTGCGCCGCGAGGGCGGCCCGCTCCGGGGTCGTCAGCCGGACGTCCGCGATGCCGAGCAGGCGGACGCCGCGGGCCGCCGCATCCGCCGGGGTGACCGGGGCGAAGCCGCCGGTCGGAGCGCCGTGGGCCGAGAACCGGCCGCCCGTCGCCACCAGTGGGAACGCGGCCAGGCCGACCTCGCCGCCCACCCCGTCCAGTACGACGTCCGCGCCCGCGCCGCCGAGCGCCTCGCGGGCCCGGCCCACCCAGTCGGGGCGGGCCGCGTCGACGACGGCATCCGCGCCCAACTCCCGTACCAGGGAGGTCTTGTGGTCGCCGCGGGCCACGCCGACGACCCGGGCGCCCGCGGCCTTCGCCAGCTGGACCAGTACGGTGCCCATGCCGCCCGAGGCCCCCAGGATCAGCACCTGCTCGCCGGGCCGCAGCGCCGTGCTGTCCAGCAGCCTGGCGGCCGTCACCCCGTCGTGCACCAGGGCCGCCGCGTCGGTGAAGGACACCTCGTCCGGTACGAGGGCCAGGCCCTCGGCCGGGGCCAGGGCCAGCTCCGCGTAGCCACCGCCGTCGATGCCGGCGACGACGCGGCGGCCCTTCCACGCGGGGTCCACGCCCTCGCCGGTGGCGCGGACGGTACCGGCTATGCCGCCGCCCGGCAGGTAGGGCGGGGTGACCTGGAAGTACTCGCGGCCCCACCCGCTGCGCACCTGGGTCTCCACGAAGATCGTGTCCACGGCCGCGACGGCGATCAGCACCTGCCCCGGGCCGGCCACCGGCTCGGGAACCTCTGTGGGGACCAGTACCTCCGGACCGCCGAACCCGATCGCCTGTGTCGCACGCATGGCACTCACCCCTCCACCAGGGCCTCCGGTCTCTCCGGCGCCCGTGCCGTGAGCCTCGGATATCAAGCGCGGTTGAGGTCAAGCGGTGGCCGTCCGGCCCGTCGGGGCAGGGCCGCGCGGACTTTTACCCGGCATTGAGATGGCTGTCAAGTCCCGAGATTCCGGAACATGACCCGGGGGTGCCGTCCGGGGCTTACTTGAGGAGCGGAAAGGAAACGAAGCGAAAGGTACAGACGGAAAACCTCGCAAAGGGATTCCTCCTCTCGCCAGTATCGCCGCACCGTCCCGGAAATCCGGGCAGGTCAATATCCCTCTTCATCGGTAGGAGAAAGTCATGAACCGCAAGATGTACACCAACAGCACTGTCCGCCCCAACCGCAAGGGCTTCCGCCTGGCGACGCTGATCGCCTCGGCCGCCATGGTGACCGGAGGGATCCTCCTGCCGGCGTCCGCTGCGACGGCGGCTCCGATGCCCGACCACGTGCACTCCATCCTCCTCCCGACCGACGGAGGCGCCGGAGGCAAGGGCGGCAAGGGAGGGAGCGGCGGCCTGGTCGGCGGCGGCGGTGGCTCCGGCGGTGGCGGTGGCGGCAGCGTCACCGGTACCGGCGGTAAGGGCGGCGAAGGCGGTGGCGGTGGCGACGGGCTCCTCGTCGGCGGCGGTGGCGGCGGTGGCGGCGGTGGCGGTGAAGGCCGCTTCGGTGGCGACGGCGGCAAGGGCGGCAAGGGCGGCTTCGGCATCCTCGAAGGCGGCGGCGGTGGCGCCGGCGGTGGCGGCGGTGACGGCCGGATCAAGGGCGGCAAGGGCGGCGACGGCGGAGAGGGCGGCTTCAGCTTCTTCCAGGGTGGTGCCGGCGGTGACGCAGGTGACGGCGGCTTCGGCGGCCTGATCGGTGGCCTCGGCGGCGACGCCGGTGCCGGTGGTGGCTCCATCTTCTAGAAGACGGACCCGATCCGACGGGGTGGAGGCCTTCCGGGCCTCCACCCCCCCAACCCGCAACCCCCATCCCCAACCTCTTGCTTTACGGAAACGGAGTACCCCATGTTCACGTGCACCTGGCAGCGTCCGCTCATCCTGGCGGCGGCCTCCCTGGCCCTCGTCACCGGCACGGCCTGCGCCGCGCAAGCGTCGGAGTTCAAGGCCCCGGCGGGCACCAGCTCCTCGGTCACGGCCGAGCAGCCCACGCACTGTGCGCTGGGTGGCAAGGGTGGCAAGGGCGGCGAGGGCGGCAAGGGCGGGGCGGGCGGAAGGGGCGGCAAGCCCGGCGAGCCGGGTGAGCCCGGCAAGCCCGGCGGAGTGGGCTGCTTCCGGTTCGATGACCTGCCCGACAAGTCGAAGTCCGACCTGTCGGTGGTCGACAAGGTCCGCATCGTGATGGTCCTGCTGGTCGACGACTCGGACGAGATGAAGGAAAAGGTCGCCAAGAAGTACGACATGTCGCAGGACCAGCTCGACGACCTGAAGGAGGCCTACATCGAGGGCAACTGGTTCGCCCTGATGGGAGACGGCTTCTCCTCCCCCACCTGAGGAACCTGAGGGACCTGAGGAACCTGAGGGACCTGAGGAACCTGAGGGACCTGAGGGACCTGAGGAACGAGGGCGGGCAGGCGGGGACGGAAAACGACTCAAGGACGATTCCCCTCGGGGCGCTCCGGCCCGATGCGGCCGGCGCGCCCCGAGCATGTGCGCCGGAGGGCTCGTCCACGGCGCGGAATTCGGCCAACCGAACCGCGTAGCGGAAATCAATTTCTAGGCAAGGGAGAATCTCATGCGCGTGCGATCTTGGAAGTTCCGTCTCGGCCTTCTCGTCTCTTCGACCCTTATCGGTGCCGGTGCCATAGCACCGGTCGCCACGGCGGCGCCGGCACTGCCGAGCCAGACGGTCGAGGCGGCCGCCGGTCAGCAGCAGGTCCCGACGCCCGGCGGCGGTGACACCCAGACGGGCGGGAACCGCTTCGGCCGCAACGGAGCGATCGGCAAGTTCGGTGACCGGCTCACCGGCAAGGTCAAGCTCGACAAGGACGGGGTCCGCGTCGGTGACAAGGTCTGCGCGGGCAAGTGCAACGGCTCGGTCAACGGCACCGAGGGCGGCAGCGGCGGCATCTGCGCCGGACTCTGCAACGGCAGCGCCAACGGCGGCACCGGCACGACGGGCCGGCCGGGCGGCGGCACCGGCGGGACGGGCGGCAAGGGCGGGGTCTGCGCCGGGGTGTGCCACGGCAGTGTCAACGGCGGCGACGGCGGCACCGGCGGGGCGGCGTCCCCCGGCGGCGACGGTGGCGAAGGCGGCCTCGGCGGCGACGGCGGCCTCTGCGTCGGCGTCGGCTGCGGGACCAGCGGATTCGGCGGCCGCGGCGGCACCGGCGGCATCGGCTGACCCCACCACCACCGCCACGCCACGGGTCCCCGGCACACCACGTGCCGGGGACCCGTTCCGTCTCGAAGGGGCACTCGTATGGATCACTGGATAGACTTCAGGTATGGAAGAGCGGCCTGGCGCGTGACCTTCGCACCCGGGCCGACACCGTCGCGTCGAGCGCGACCCGTTCAGCCACGTCGTCCCTCGGGCGACGCTCCATCGAGGACGGGGTCGGCATGATCGGCACCTTCGCCCACGGGCATCGCTTCGGCACCGCGCCGTCGTCCGGCCGGCCGGGTGAGGCGGGCGTCTGATGGCCTCGGCACCCGACCTGAGCGTGTACACGGGCCGGCCGTCCGGCCTGATCGGCAAGCAGATCGCGGGCTACCGGGTGGAGCGCCTGATCGGCCGCGGCGGCATGGCCGTCGTCTACTCCGCGAAGGACCTGCGCCTGGACCGTACGGTCGCGCTCAAGCTGATCGCCCCCGAGCGCGCCCGCGACGACACCTTCCGGCGCCGCTTCACGCACGAATCGCGGGTGGCCGCGAAGATCGACCACCCGCACATCGTGCCGATCTTCGAAGCCGGTGAGACCGACGGCGTCCTCTACATCGCCATGCGGTACGTCTCCGGGCTGGACCTGCGGGCCCTGCTGGACCGGGACGGCCCGCTGCCCGTCGCGACGGCGCTGCGCATCGCCTCCCAGGTGGCGTCCGCGCTCGACGCGGCCCACGAGCACGATCTGGTGCACCGGGACGTCAAGCCCGGCAACATCCTGGTCGCCGCGGGCACCGACAGCGACCACCCCGAGCACATCTACCTCACGGACTTCGGACTGACGAAGAAGTCGCTGTCGCTCAGCGGGTTCACCACGGCGGGGGAGTTCGTGGGCACGCTCGACTACATGGCACCGGAACAGATCACCGGCAGGCCGGTCGACGGCAGGTGCGACCTCTACAGCCTCGCCTGCGTCGTCTACGAAACCCTCACCGGCGGGCCCCCCTTCGTGCGCGACGAGGACGTGGCGCTGCTGTGGGCGCACCAGTACGACCAGCCGGCTCCCCTGTCGGAGCGGCGGCCCGGGATCGCACCCGCCGCCGACGAGGTTCTGGCCAAGGCCCTGGCGAAGGTGCCGGAGGACCGCTACGACTCCTGCCTGGAGTTCGTGGGAGCCCTGCGCGCCGCCGCCGGAAACGGCAGCAAGCACGAGGACGCTCCGTCGTCCGGGGTGAAACCCCAGGAGCCGCCGCCGGAGCCTCCGATCTGGGCCAGGCCCGTCTTCCACGCCCCGACCGGCGAACCGTAGGGCACTGCGGTCCGTACGGCGGCCGGGCGTGGGGGAGCCGGGTCCTCAGAACCCGGCGAGCGACTGCTCGGCCCAGATGGTCTTGCCGAGCGTGGAGTGCCGGGTGCCCCAGCGCTCGGCGAGCTGGGCGACCAGCAGCAGGCCCCGCCCTCCCTCGTCGAAGGTGCGGGCACGCCGCATGTGCGGGGCGGTGCTGCTCGCGTCGGAGACCTCGCAGAGCAGGGTGCTGTCGTCGTGGATCAGCCGCAGCTCGATCGGCGGCGCCCCGTAACGGATGGCGTTGGTCACCAGTTCGCTGACCACGAGCTCCGTCACGAACGCGGCCTCGTCCAGCCCCCAGGCCGTCAGCTGCTCGGTGGTGTACCGGCGGGCCTGGGCGACGATGGACGGGTCGGAGGGCAGCTCCCAGACGACCACCTTGTCGGCGTGCAGGGCCCGGGTCCGGGCGACGAGCAGGGCGACGTCGTCGTCGGGACGGTGGGTCAGCAGCGCCGCCAGTACGCGGTCGCAGACCGTGTCCAGGTTGGAGGCGGGAAGCACGAGGGCCGCGAACATGCTGTCCAGGGACTCGTCGATGTCACGCTCGCGGGGTTGCAGCAGGCCATCGGTGTACAGGGCGAGGAGGCTGCCCTCGGGAATCTCGGTCTCGAGGGTCTCGAAGGGCAGGCCCCCCAGGCCCAGCGGCGGCCCGGCCGGGACGTCGAGGAGGTAGACGGAGCCCTCCGGGCTGACCACGGCGGGCGGGGGGTGGCCGGCCCGGGCGACGGTGCAGCGGCGGGTGACCGGGTCGTAGACCACGTAAAGGCAGGTGGTGCCGATGCCGCCGGCGGCCTCCCCGGCGGCTCCCTGGTCGCCCTCGTCGGCGGACAGGTGGATGATCAGGTCGTCGAGGTGGGTGAGCAGCTCGTCGGGCGGCAGGTCCACGTCGGCCAGCGTACGCACCGCGGTGCGCAGCCGGCCCATGGTGGCGGAGGCACGGATGCCGTGGCCGACGACGTCGCCCACCACGAGGGCCACCCGTGCGCCGGACAACGGGATCACGTCGAACCAGTCGCCGCCCACGCCGGCATCGGTACCGGCGGGCAGGTAGCGGGAGGCGATCTCGAGCGCCGGGTGATCGGGCAGCGAGTGCGGGAGCAGGCTGCGCTGCAGCGTCATGGTGGTGGTGTGCTCGCGGCTGTTCCGGCGCGCGTTGTGGATGCTGACGGCCGCCCTGGACGTCAGCTCCTCGGCCAGCCACAGGTCCTCCGGGTGGAAGGGCTCCTGACGCTGGTGACGGCTGAAGACGGCCAGGCCGAGCGTGGTACCTCCGGCACGCAGCGGCACCATCATCATCGAGTGGGTTCCGGACTGACTGATCCAGGCGGCTCCGGGGTCCTGGGCCACCCATCGGGCGACGCTGGGGTCCGAGGCCGCGTACACGGCGCCGCGGCCCGCGGCCAGACACTCGACGGGAGGTGACAGCGCCGGATAGACGGCCGTCCCGCCGACCGGGACCTGGGACTCCAGGCCTCCTTCGAGGAGCGCGCGCACGGCGGTGTGGGACACGGTGACCGGCCCCGGGGCCGGCCGGGAGGAGCGCTCGTCGGCGTGCGGGGGAGGCTCCAGCAGGTCGACGACCGCGAAGTCGGCGATCCGGGGTACGGCGGCGTCGGCGAGCTCCTCCGCGGTGCGGGCGCTGTCCGTGCTGGTTCCGATGCCGGCGGTGTCGACGTCCGACAGGAGCAGCTGCGGCCGCTCACCGCCGGTTCCGGTCTTCTCGTGCGCGGCCAGGCATACGGCGCGCACCCGGCCGTCCGCGTCACGCAAGGGGGCCAGCGAGGCCGCCAGGCCGCGATCCGCCCGCGTACCCGTGGGGCGGACGAAGGCGTCGACGTGCTGGGGCTCCCCCGTCTCCACCACCAGGCGCATCCTGCGCTCGGTCTCGTCGCTCACGGGATCCGGCGCGATCTCCGGCAGCCGCAGCCCGCGCATCTCGGTCTCCGTGAGCGACAGCGCGCGCTCCATGCCGGCGTTCGCCCGCACCAGCCGCAGGTCCGCGTCGAAGACCGCGAGGAAACAGGGGGACTGGGCGAACGTCCACTCCTTCAGGGAGTCGCCCCAGGGTGTACGGGGCTCGCCCGGCACGGCGGACACCACGAACCACTTGGTGTTCCCGCCGGTGGACGTCCAGCGGTGCGCGAGCAGTCTCAGTTCCACCCGCCGGCCGTCCCGGTGCCGCAGTGCCACGGTGCCGTTCCACCGGTCCTGCCCGGAGGGGATCCGCCCCGCGCTCTCGTCGACGTCCCCGTCGTCCCGGGCGCCGTCGGCGAGCAGGCGGGCGGCGGGCTGTCCCACGATCTCGGCGGGCTCGTAGCCGAGCAGCCGACGGGCGTCCTCGCTCCACTCGGTCACGATGCCCTGTTCGCTGAGGGTGGCCGTGGCCGTGTAGGTCGATCCGTCGGAGGCGTTCGTCTCCTCCGGCCGCTCACCAGGAGAGGTGGGAAGTTGCTCCATCGCCGCTCATCTCGCCCTCGCTCGTTCCCTCGCCGCGGTTCGACGGCAACCTGAACGGCCAGGGGCTCCACTGACAAGCATCATCCGGCAGGGCAAGGAGCACCAACGCAGTGCTGCAAGGGGGGTGCGCTCAGCCCGCCGGACGCGGGGAGTGCGCGAGGACGAGGGCGAGGACCGCGTCCCCCGCCCGCCACACCGTCGCGCGACGCCGGCCGCCGAGGACGGGCGGGCGCAGGCCGAGGACCTCGACGAGGCGCGGGGCGGCGCCGAAGATGCTGCTCCGGTCGGCCTTGACCGCGGCTTCCTTGAGCGCCCAGGCGCCGGCCAGGGCGCATCCCTGCAGGATGCTGTCGTGGGCGAGGGAGTCGTGGATGACGAGGTCCCCGGGCCCGACGAGGTGACCGATCACGGTGACGTTGGTGGCGTGCCCGTTGGCCAGGGTGACCGCGGCCCCGCACGAGAGCCGGTCGGCGAGTTCCGCCTCGAGTTCCAGGTGGAGGGGACGGCTGCCGGACAGCAGCCGGCTGGCGGACACCGACGTGCCGCAGCGCTCGATCGCGTCCCGGGCCGCCTCGCTCACCTGGGGGTGCGTGGCCATGCCCAGGTAGTTGTAGCTGGAGAACGAGAGGAGTTCCCGGCCGTCGATGACGGTCGTGTCCGTCATACCGCGTTCGTGGACGAGGAAGTAGGGATTGGGGACTCCCAGCCCGTTGAGCGCGGCGATGCACTCGCCGTGGGCGGTGACCTCGGGGAAGCACTCGATCCGCGTGTGCTCCTCGGGCAGCGGGGCGGTGGGCAGGTCGGCCGGCGGCGCCGGCCGGTCCTCCTCGCCGTGGCCGGCCCGCTGTACGGGGAAGGCCGCGGGTACGGCGTCCGGTGCGGCCTCGGGTACTGCCTGCGGTGCGGCGGCCGGCGCCGCGTCCGCGCCGCAGGAGTGCGCGATCATCGCGGCGATCTTCCCGACGGTCGGCCGGTCGGCGGCGCTCTCGTCGAACGTCCACTGCGGCCACTGCCGGGTGAGGGCGGTGAACAGGTCGGTCAGCATCAGCGAGTCGAAACCGAGCTCGTCGATCAGCAGCTGGTCGACGCGCAGGTGGCTCACCGGGAACGCGCTGATCCGGGCCACGTGCGCGAGCACGCCGGCGGTGGTCTCGTCGATCTCCCCGGCCGGGGAGGGCTCCTCCTCGGCCGGCGCGCGAGAAGCGGGCGGGTCGGCGGGGGCGGCGGGCACCGGCGCGGCTTCCACCGGCTCGGTGATCTCCGCGGCCGGGTTCCGCGCGGGAAGGGCCTCGGCGACCCGGGCGATCAGTGCCACCTGCTGCCGGACCAGCTGGAGCAGTTCACCCATCGGGTCGTCCGTCGGGTCGTTCACGTCCGCGTTCACAGGTGCGTCCATCGGGGTCTCCTCGGGCGTTACGGGCTCGGGCGTTACGGGCTCGGGCGGGAGGGCCGCGGCGCCGGCGTCCTTCCTCTTGGAGGGGCGCCCGCCCGGCACCCAGTAGGACCGGGTGTCGAGCTTCGCCACCGGCAGGTCCAGCAGGCGGCGGTCCTCCCGGGGCACCAGGGCCCGCGGGTCGACCGGGGCGCCCAGGACCGCGAGCCGGGCGAGGGCCCGGACGAAGCCGCGCCCGCCGTCCGGTGCCACCTCCCCGGCGGCCACGACGTGCACGTCGCCGTGGCCCGTGAGGTTGCGGCGGACCGAGGTGAGGAGCGAGCTGCCGCCCGTCACCTGGAGGAAGACGCGGGCCCCCTGGTCGTAGGCGGTCCGGACGGCGTCGCCGAAGTGGACCGGAGCGGACGCGTGACGGGCCCACAGCCCGCGCAGCTCATCCGGGTCGGCGCAGACCTCCGCGCTCACGGACGAGACGAACGGCAGGACGGGCCCGGCGATGCGCAGGGCGTCGAGGTCCGCGCGCACGGTCTCCTCGGCGGAGGCCAGCCGCGGCGAGTGGAAGGCGTTGGACACGTCGAGCGCGACCGTGACCACCCCGGCCTCGGCGCAGGCCCGCCGCACCGCGGCGAGCCCGTGCGGCGTACCGCTGACCACGACCTGCCGCGGCTGGTTGAAGCAGGCGAGCCACACGTCGTCGATGCCGGACATCAGCCGGCGGCAGGTCTCCTTGTCGGTCTGGACGGCGAGCATCCCGCCCCCGAGGCCGGTCTCGGCCTGGCGGAGGGCCGCGCCCCGGTGGACCAGGAGCCGGACGGTGTCCTCGTCGGTGAGCGCTCCGGCCGCCGCGGCGGCGGCGAACTCCCCGACGCTGTGGCCGAGGGCGAGGTCGGGCGCGATGCCGCAGTGGGCGAGGAGCCGGGTCGCGGCGATCTGCACGGTGCCGAGCAGCGGCTGGCACACATCGGTGCCGGTCAGCCGGTGACTGAGCTCCTCGGGGTCGCCGTGGGCGGCCGAGGACTCGCCGTACAGCAGGTCCGCGAGGTCGAAGCCGGCGTCCCGGCGGGCCACGGCGCTGAGGACGTTGACGTCCGTGCGGAAGCCCGGGAACCGTTCGTAGAGGTCTTGCATCATGCCCGGCCGCTGGCTGCCCTGACCGGGGAAGAGGAAGGCGATGCGGCGCTCCGCCCCGGGCAGGGGAGCGTCGGCGGCGAAGGCGCCGTCACCGAGGTCGCCGCGGGCGCCTTCGGCCAGCTGCCCGCGGGCACGGCGCAGCCGCCGGGTGAACTCCTCCGTGCCGGCCGCCACGATCGCGAGCCGCGTCTTCAGCGGCTCCCGCGCGCCCAGGGTGTGGGCCAGCGCGGCGATCGGCACGGGGCCGGCCTCCTCCAGCATGTCGAGCACCTCGTCGATGTGCTGTTCCAGCAGCTCGGGGCTGCCGGCCGAGAGGAGCAGCAGCTGGGGCCGGGGCCCTTCGGCGCGGACCGGGAAGGTGCCGGGGGCGGGGGCGGGCTGCTCCTCGAGCACCACGTGCACGTTCGTGCCGCCGAAGCCGAAGGAGCTGACGGCGGCGCGTCGCGGGGTGCCCGCGCTCGGCCAGGGCCGTGCGGTGTCGGCGAAGCGCAGGCCCGCGGCGGAGATGCCCAGGTCGGGATGGGGGGTGGTGTCGGGCTGCGGCACGATCGTGCGGTGGTGGACGACCAGGGCCGTCTTGATCAGGCCCGCGATGCCCGCCGCGGACAGGGAGTGCCCGATGAGGGCCTTGCCGGAGCCGAGGTAGCACAGCGAGGGGTCGTCGTCGGGGTACTCGGTGCGCAGCCGGCGCAGGGCCTCCACTTCGGCTCGGTCGCCGGTGGCGGTGCCGGTGCCGTGGGCCTCGATGAAGCTCACGGAGGACGGGGCGACCCCCGCGTCGTCGTAGGCCCGGAGCATGGCGCGCAGCTGGCCTTCGGCGGTGGGGACCAGCGGTCCGGGGGACGCTCCGTCGTTGGCCGAGCCGATGCCCTTGATCACCGCGTAGACGCGGTCGCCGTCCGCGAGGGCGTCGGCGAGCGGGCGTATGACGACGGCGCCGGCGCCCTCGCCGAGGACGAAGCCGTCGGCCTCCTCGTCGAAGGGACGGCACACCCCGGTGGCGGACAGCGCGCGGAGCCTGGAGAAGCCGACCAGGCTGTCCGGGGTGAGGTTGAGGTACACGCCGCCCACGACGGCGATCCGGCAGGTGCCCTGGCGCAGCTGGGCGACGGCCTGGTCGAGGGCGACCAGTGAGCCGGAGCAGGCGGCGTCGACGGCGAAGCTGGGGCCGCCGAGGTCGAACTGCCGGCTGACGGTGCCGGACGCCATGTTGAGCAGGCTCCCGGGCAGGGTGGAGGAGTGGATGGTGCCGAGCTCGGCCGCCTGCTCCCTGACGGCGTCGAGGTCGCCGGGGCGGTCCGCCCCCCGCATCCCCTCGGCCAGGCAGATCGCCCGCAGGGGGGCCGCCATCAGGTCCTTGTACTCGGACACCGATATTCCGAAGAAGACCCCGGTGTTCTCCCGGTCGAAGTCGCCGCGGCCCATGCCCGCGTCGTCGAGGGCCTCGCGGGCGATGTCGAGCATCAGCCGGTGCTGCGGGTCCATGGACCGGGCCCGCGCGGGCGGCACCCCGTGGTGCAGGGCGTCGAAGCGGTCCACGTCGTCCAGGAACGAGACCTGGTCGGTGTACGCGGCGTTGGGGGCCGAGCGGTCGCCGGGCTGGTGGAAGGCCTCGTGGTTCCAGCGCTCCGCCGGGACGGCGGAGAACTGGCGTTCCCCGCCCATCAGGAGCTTCCAGTAGGCGCGGATGTCGGGGGCGCCGGGGAAGCGGCAGCCGAGTCCGGTGATGGCGATGTCGGTCATGACGGGTCTTCCTTGTCGTGCATCCCCCGGACGGGGCCGGGGTTGCGGGAGGGGGACGTGCGGGAACGGGGGTGTGCGGGAACGGGGCGGTCCGGGTACGCGGCCTGCGCCCCGGTGGTCAGCGGCGCGCGGGTGCGCGGGCGCGGTCGTGGGGGCGGACGGGTGTACGGACCGAGGTCCGGCCCTGTGGAGGGCACCGGCCCGGCGGGCATCTCCGGAGCGGCGGCGGACGGGACGCCGGGCGCGGCACCTTGCGCCTCGGCAGCTTCGGCGACCACCAGTTCAGGCCGCCCGCCAGACGCATGAGCGCCGGTACGAGGACTCCGCGGACGCGTCGCGAGCGCGGCGGAGACCGTGGCGGCACTGAAGACGATCGTGTGGCCCGCCGTGCGCACGGTCCGGATCGCGGCGTTGCGCGGCCGGTACCCGTCGGCCAGCTCCTCGCGGAACCGCGAGACGATCAGCAGCCCGTAGTCGATGCCCAGCCCCAGGCCGAGCGCGGTGGTGAGGTTCAGTGCGAACACGGACACGCCGGTGACGGAGCCGAGGACGCTCAGGACCAGCAGTGTCCCGGCAATGGCCAGAACCCCGATCAGCAGGGGCAGAGCAGCGGCCACCACACTGCCGAACACCAGGACCAGCAGGATCAGGGTTCCCGGCAGGACGACGGCCTCGGCGCGCTTGAGGTCGGACTCCGAGAGGTCCTGGAGCTCGGCGTCGACGAGCGCGGTCCCTCCCACGTGCAGGGCCAGGGCCGTCCCTGGAGAGGCCGGGGCGGCCAGTTCCCGCTTCAGTTCCTTGACCCGGGCTCCGAGCCGCTCCCCCTCGCCGTCCACGTGCGCGACCACCATGGCCGCGTCACCGTCCCGGCCGCGCAGCTCGGCCGCGCCGCCGGTCCAGTACGAGGTCACGGCGCTGACGTGCGGCCGGGCGGCGAGGCGGCTGGTCAGGGCCTCGCCCTCGCTGCGGGCCGCCGGGTCGTCCACGGAACCGCCGCGGGCCTGCGCGACGACGACGAGGTTGGGGGACGCCCCCAGGCCCTCGGCCGCCAGGTGGGCGGCGCGGCTGGACTCGGAGCGCGGGTCGTCGTATCCCTGGGTCTTCAGCCGGCCGGTCGCCCCCGCACCGAAAACGGCGGACACGACGAGGAACACGAGCGCGGCGAAGAGCACGAGTCGGGGGCGGCGGGTCACGAAGACCCCTGCGCGACGGGACACGGATGCCTCCGATCCGGGTGGCGTATCGGTCCTGTCCTGCACTGGCGCAGGACGGTCGATTTCCACCGTGCCCGGAGGAGTGACGGGGTCGTAGCCCCGGCTGTTCGTACCTTGACAGGGGCCGGCGGGACCGCTCTCGCGGTCGGCGGAGGCCGTCACCGCAGGCCGGACACCCTGAAGACGGTGCGGGCGGTCTCCCGCTCGACGTGCTCGACGTGCTCGGCCGGCTCGCGCAGCGCGGTGGAGCCCAGCTGCAGCGTGCCGCGCTCGACCGAGGTACGGGTGTCGGCGTCCAGCCGGCGCCACATCGCGGGTTGAGGGTCAGGACGGTCGGATCGATCTCGACGCCGCTTCCCTCGGTGTCCCGGAGCAGGAGGCGCTGGGCCACGCCGTCGCACCACTGCAGGGAGGCCAGGGAGTCGGTGCGGACACTGCGCCCGACCAGCAGTCCGCGGGTGCTCAGCCGGCCGGCCCGTACGGAGACCCGGGGCGGCAGCAGGATCACGAACAGCAGCGCGGCCAGACCCGCCCAGAGGGCGCCGCGGAGCACGCAGAGCTCGCCGGTACCCGCGTCCGGCACGAGCAGGGCCGCGAGCAACAGCGCGGCCGTGCAGATCGCGGAACGTCGCGCACCGGCCCAGTGGATGTCCTCGGCGAGTCTCGATGAGCTTGATGCCGATGAACGGGGCGATCAGACCGCCCACCCCGTAGAGGCCGAGGTTGCGGCGGAGCATCTTGTCGGCGCTGGTGGGCCGGTAGGAGTGGCCGCACGCGCAGCAGGTTTTCCACAGGTTGCGGTGAGCGGAGCAGGGGTGTCGGCGGGTGCCGCTAGGCTTCTCGAATGGCCGCTCCGGACACCACCCACGAAATCTCCGATGCCCTGCAGGTGCTGCACCGCGTCTTCGGATACAGCTCCTTCCGCGGCGAGCAGCAGGAGATCATCGACCAGGTCGTCGGCGGTGGTGACGCCCTCGTCCTGATGCCGACCGGTGGCGGCAAATCGCTCTGCTACCAGATCCCGGCGCTCGTCAGAGACGGCACGGGCGTAGTGATCTCGCCGCTCATCGCGCTCATGCAGGACCAGGTGAACGCGCTCACCGCCCTCGGAGTGCGGGCCGGGTTCCTCAACTCCACACAGGACCCGTACGAGCGGCAGGCCGTCGAGCAGGCCTTCCTCGCCGACGAGCTGGACCTCCTCTACCTGGCCCCCGAGCGGCTGCGCAGCGAGGGCACCCAGCGGCTGCTCGACCGGGGCAAGGTGTCGCTCTTCGCGATCGACGAGGCGCACTGCGTCGCCCAGTGGGGCCACGACTTCCGGCCCGACTACCTCGCGCTGTCCATGCTGCACGAGCGCTGGCCGAAGGTGCCGCGGATCGCGCTGACCGCGACGGCCACCGAGGCCACCCACGCCGAGATCGTGGCGCGGCTCGGTCTGGAGGACGCCCGGCACTTCGTCGCCAGCTTCGACCGGCCGAACATCCAGTACCGGATCGTCCCGAAGAGCAACCCGCAGCGGCAGCTGCTGGACCTGATCCGGACCGAGCACGACGGGGACGCCGGAGTCGTCTACTGCCTCTCGCGGGCTTCGGTGGAGAAGACCGCGGCCTTCCTGGCGGAGCAGGGCATCGACGCCGTGGCGTACCACGCCGGAATGGACGCCCGTACGCGCGCGGCGAACCAGGCGCGTTTCCTGCGGGAGGACGGGGTCGTCGTGGTGGCCACGATCGCCTTCGGCATGGGCATCGACAAGCCGGACGTGCGGTTCGTGGCACACCTGGACCTGCCGAAGTCGGTCGAGGGGTACTACCAGGAGACCGGCCGCGCCGGCCGCGACGGGGAACCGGCCACGGCGTGGCTGGCCTACGGCCTGCAGGACGTGGTCCAGCAGCGCAAGCTCATCGACGGCTCCGAGGGCGACGAGGCGCACCGCCGCTCCCTCGGCATGCACCTGGACGCCATGCTCGCGCTCTGCGAGACGGTCGACTGCCGCCGGACGCGGCTGCTGGAGTACTTCGGGCAGTCGGGCGAGCCCTGCGGCAACTGCGACACCTGCCTGACGCCGGCCGAGTCCTGGGACGGGACGGTCCCGGCGCAGAAGCTGCTGTCCACGGTGTGGCGGCTCGCGCGGGAACGGCGCCAGAAGTTCGGCGCCGGCCAGATCATCGACATCCTGCAGGGCAAGAAGACGGCCAAGGTCATCCAGTTCGACCACGACGCGCTCTCGGTGTTCGGCATCGGAGCCGATCTGAGCACCGCGGAGTGGCGCGGGGTCGTGCGCCGGCTGCTGGCCTCGCGGCTGCTGGCGGTGGAGGGCGACTACGGGACGCTCGTGCTGACCGATGACAGCGGCGAGGTGCTGGGCGGGCGCCGCAGCGTTCCGATGCGCAAGGAGAAGACGCCGGCCGGCCCGGCGAAGAAGGAGTCCGGGTCGCGCTCCGGGAAGGGCGCCCGCGTACCGGTCGACCTGCCGGCCGGGGCCGAGCCGTTCTTCCTGGCGCTGCGCGCCTGGCGGGCCGCGACGGCGCGCGAGCAGGGCGTACCGGCGTACGTCGTCTTCCACGATGCGACGCTGCGGGAGATCGCGACGCGACTCCCCGCCACCGAGGCGGAGTTGGGCACCATCGGCGGGGTCGGCGAGGCCAAGCTCGCCAAGTACGCCCAGGGCGTCCTGGACGCCCTGGCGGAGTGCAACGCCGCCGGTCCTGCCGCTGCTGCCGCCGGGCCCGGGCCTGCCGCCGCCGCGCCGCACGCCGAATCCGCCCGGCCGGCCCCCGCCGGCCCGGCCGACGAAGAGCCGCCCTTCGACCTGGACGAGGAACCGCCGTGGGACGACTGGCAGTAGCCGGTCCGCAGTGACCGGTTCCGGCACCCGGTAGGCACGTCGCCCGGCAGGCACGTCGCCCGCCGGGCGCCCGCGGTCAGGATGCGATCGGGTGACGGGCCAGGAACCGGGCCAGGGCCTCTGCGACGGGCCGGGACCGTTCGATGTGGAGCAGGTGTCCCACCCCGTCGATGACGCACTCTTCGATGTCGGGCACGTTCGAGCGGAGGAACGCCGCGACCTCGACCCACAGAGGTCGGGTGTCGCTCCCCAGTACGGACAGCACCGGCCGGCGGACCGCCGCCGCGTTGTCGGGCCCGAACCGCCACTCGGCCAGGGCGGGGAGCTCGATCCCGAAGAAGGTGTCGGCGTCCTTGACCGCCTGCTCGACGCTGCCCGGCATGCGCTCGTCGAGCAGGGCCCGGCAGCGTTCCGGCTCCATCCCGCTGACCAGGGACAGGAACAGCCCGAGGGCGCGCTCCGCGTCCCCGTCGGCGTACGCCTGGAACGCCGGCCCCGCCTGGGCGAAGAACGCCTCGCCCGCGGGCACCGACAGCAGGGAGAGCTCCAGCAGGGCGACCGTGGCGATGCGGTCGGGGCGGTCCTGGGCCAGCTGCGCGGCGACCGCCGCGCCGCTGGAGTGCCCGGCCACGTGGACGCGCTCGATGCCGAGCCGGTCGAGCAGCGCGATGGCGTCGGCGGCGTGGTCGGCGACGGAGACCGGCCCGGGCGTGTGGGTGCTGCCGCTCCAGCCCCGCTTGTGATAGCGGATGAGCCGGTGGCTCCCGGCCAATGCCGGTTCGGCGACGAGCGGGGCGAACCCGTCGGCGAGGACCGGGCTGATCAGCAGGACCGGCTCCCCGGATCCGCAGACCTCGTGTTCCAGACGGATGTCGTTCACCGTGACGGTGTCCATGATGTCCTCCACTGTGGTTGTGGCTCACCATGGAGGCGTAAGCGGGCCGGTTACCGCCGTAATCGCCCCCCCGGGTCCCGCACGGCGAAGGAAGACGTCCATGACTGATGCCTCCGGCGACGGTGCCGCGCTGGAGCGGGCGCGGAACGCCGCGGCCCGTGGCGCGTGGGCCGAGGCGTACGGCGGCTATCTGGCGGCCCGGGAGCAGGAGGGCGGGCTGGGCCCGGCGGAGCTCGCCGAGTTCGCCGGCGTCGCCTATGCCGCGGGGCACCTCGACGTGACGGTCGAGACCTGGGAGCGGCTCCACGCACGGCTGGCCGGGCTCGGTGAGGACGACGCGGCGGCCGGAGCCGCCGTACGGGTCGCCATGCACCTGCTGTTCGACACCGCGCTCATGGCACCGGTACGGGGGTGGCTGCGGCGGGCCGAACGCCTCCTCGATCCTGCATCTGCGACCTCCGCGCACGCGTGGTTCGCGGTGGTGCGCACCTTCGAGCGTCTTCTCAGCGGCGACCTCGACGCGGCCCGGGACTGGGCCGGCCGGGCGGTCGAGACCGGCTCGCTCACCGATCCGGCGGCAGCGGCGCTCGGGCGCGTGGCCCAGGCCCGGCTGGTGATCCTCGACGGTGACGTCGGGCGGGGTCTGGAGCTCCTCGACGACGCCGGAACGGCGGCGATGTCCGGGGACCTCGATCCGCTGTCGACCGGAGTCGTCTACTGCGAGCTGGTGTGCGCCCTGCAGGGCCTGGCCCAGTACGACCTGGCCGAACAGTGGACCGAGGCCATGGAGCGCTGGGCGCGCACGAACGCGATCGGCAGCCTGCACGGCCGGTGCAGGGTGCACCGGGCGGAGATCCTGCGCCTGCGCGGCCAGTGCGCGAGCGCCGAGCAGCAGGTGCTGCTGGCCTGCGACGAGCTGCGCCCCTACCTGCGCCGCGAGCTGGGCTGGCCGCTGACCGAGCTGGGCCGGATCCGGCTGCGGCGGGGCGATCTGACCGGCGCCGAAGAGGCGCTGCTCGCCGCGCACCGCCTCGGATGGGATCCCGAACCCGGGCTCTCGCTCGTCCGGCTCGCCGGAGGCGACATCGACACGGCGGCCGCCGCGATCCGGGAGGCGCTGGCGCGGCCGCTGCCGGTCCCGTCGAAAGAGCTGCCCCCCACCACCGAGCTGCGGCGGGCACCGCTGCTGGACGCCCAGGTGCGGATCGCCCTGGCCCGCGCCGACGTGGAGACAGCACGGGTTTCGGCCCGCGAGCTCGCGGAGGTCGCCCTCCGGTTCGAAAGCAGCGCGCTCGCCGCGGCGGCCGTACGGGCGCGCGGCGAGGTACTGCTGGCCGAGGGCGACGCGGCCGGCGCGTCGGAGCTGTTCGCCGATGCCGTCCGTGCCTGGAGCGACGTCGGCGCCCCCTACGAGGCGGCCGAGTGCGGCTGCGGCTCGCGGACGCCCAGGGCGTCCTCGGAAACCTCCGGGCCGAGAACCTGGAGCGGGAGACGGCGCGTACGGAGCTCGAACGGATCGCCCGCGCGCCCGCGGCCGACGAGCCGCCTCCCGCCACGTCCGGGCCGAACCTCTTCGTCCGGGAGGGCGACTACTGGAAGGTCGTACTCGACGACCGGCGGGTGAGCGTCCGCGACAGCAAGGGCATGCACCACCTGGCCCGGCTGCTCGCCGCGCCGGGCCGGGAGTTCCACGTCCTCGACCTCGTGGCCGCCGACAGCGACGACCCCGACGCGGCCGCCGGACTCTCCCGGGCCGGCGACCTCGGCCCCCTCCTGGACGACCGGGCCAAGGACATGTACCGCCGAAGGCTCGACGAGATCGAAGAGGACATCGAGGAGGCCCGCGCCGACAACGACATCGCCCGGCGGGAACAGGCCGAGCTCGAACGCGAATTCCTGATCGCCGAACTCGCCCGGGCCGTCGGGCTCGGCGGACGCGACCGGCGCGCCGGCTCCGCCTCCGAACGGGCCCGGGCCGCCGTCACCCAGGCCGTGCGCAAGGCCATCGGCCGTCTCCGCGAAGCCGCGCCCGAGCTCGGCGACCACCTCGACCGCACGATCCGCACCGGCACCTACTGCGCGTACGTCCCCGACCCGCGCGTTCCCTCCCCGTGGTCCGTCTGACCAGTGGCGGCGCCGGCCCGAGTCCTGCCGGATCAGGCGGGACCCGGTGGGGGATCCCGCCTCCTACGGGTACTTTCGTAGCCACGACCGGCGTGGGGGAGAGGGACCTGTGGACGAGCGGCTCGAAGCCGAAGGCGAAGTGGCGGTGGCGCGGCTCGCCATCGACAGCGGCGATCTGCCGCACGCGGCGGCACACCTCGGCAACGCACTCACCGCCGACCCCCGCCACCCCGACGCCTACGAGGCGCTCGCCGAACTCGTCGCGGCCGCCGGTGGTCACGCCGCCGCGCTGCGGCTGTTCGCCGACGACGAGCCCGCCATCGGTGCGGTCGCCTGCGTCGCCCAGCTCCACGCCGCCGTCGGGGACTGGGAGCCCGCCGTCGGCGTCCTCGCCTCGGTGATCGGAGCCGACCCCGCCCGCCCCTGGGCCGAGGTCGCCTGGCTGGCCGACCCGGCCCTGCCCGGCCGGCTCGCACCGTCCGCCGTGGCCCAGTCCGTCGCCCGGATATCCCGCACCCTGCCCGAACCCCTGCCGCCGCCGCTCCGCGAAGGGGTCCAGCCCTTCTACACACTGGTCAGGGCCTGCGTCGCCGCCCACCCGGAGCACGTCCTGCTGAACACGCTGGGCTCCACCCTGGCCCGCCGCTTCGGCGACGCGGCCGACGCCGTGGCCTGGGCCGAGCGTGCCCAGCGGGCCGAAGCGGGCCACTGGCCGGCCATCGTGCTGGGCGCCGCGCTGCGCGCCGCCGGGCGGACTGACGAGGCCCTCGCCGTCTGGGAGGCGGAGATCGCCCGCGACCCCACCGACCTGGACCTGTACGTCGACGTCGCGGAGCTGTACGGGCGGACCGGCCGCCACGCCGCCGGCCTGGCCTGGCTCGAACGTGCCCTCGCCGCCGAACCGGACCACCCGAAGGCCGCCCCGGCCGTGTTCGCGCTGCGCCACGCCGTCGACGGCGGCACCGCGCACCTGCTGGCCCTCGCCGACCACCTGCGCACCCACCCCGAACACGGCTACGCCGCCCAGCTCCTGGACGAGCTGTGCGAGGACCAGCCCTGGCTCGGCCACGTGCATCCCGCCGCCGAGGCGAGCGTCAACGTGCTGCACCAGATGCTCGCCGAGGCCGACGCCGCCCGCGACCACGAGATCCAGCTGCTCTCCTCGAACCTGGAAGCCCCCAGTACACGGCTCGCCGTACGCATGGGCTTCCCGCGAGCGCAGATCGCCTACCAGGCGGTGGCCGCTCCCGATCCCCGGGAGCCGCAGCGCCGGGTCGGCGTCCGGCTGTGGGAGTTCGGCGGCCCCGAGGGACTCGACGCCCGGCCCGCCGTCGCCCCGCCGACGCCCGAAGCCGCCGAACGCGTGCGCCAGGTCGCCGCGTTGAGCTGGGCCGCGCCGGGGGCCGCGTACGACCACGCCGTACGCCTCGCCGACCTGAGCGCCGAGGACCTGCTGGCGGTCTGCGTGCACCCGCCGCTGCCGCGCGAGGGCGACCAGGGCGCGTACCTGCTGGGCCGGCAGCCCGAGATGTGGGTCCGCGCCGTGCAGACCTTCGCCTGCCTGGGCCTGGCCCACCACCGCGCGGACGAGCCCTGGGAGGGCTCCCGGCGCAGGGCCCTGCTGCTCGACCTGCTCTTCGGCCCCGAGGACTGGACCAACGAGGCCGCGGGCTTCGCGCTGCTCGCCACCGCCTGGGTCGACCCCGCCGTCCGCCGGGACGTCGGGCACCAGCTCGCCGACCGGATGATGGGGGTGGGCAAGGCCTGGCAGCAGCGCGACGCGACGATCCTCGCCTCGCTGTGCCGCCTCGTGCAGGCATGCCCCTGGCTGGAGCCCACCTTCCTCGAACTGGCCGCGAAGATGCTGACGGCGGTGGCCGAGTACGACGCACAGGTCCGGGACGACGACGAAGACGAGCGACGTCGCGCGGAGATCACCGCCGCGATGGACGCACGGCGGGCGGGCCCCCCGGCGGCGCCGGCACCGCAGGGCGGCCGGGAGAGCCGAAAGCGCCGGTCCCTCCTCGACCGTCTCCGGGGCCTCGGGCGCTGAACCGTCGGGCGGGGTGGCTGCTGGATCAGGTGCGGTGCGGGGCCAGGACGCAGAACTCGTTGCCCTCCGGATCGGCGAGCACGGCCCACGTCACCTCGGGGCCCTGTCCGATGTCGGCCGGGCGCGCGCCGTGCGCCAGGAGGCGGCGTACCTCCGCGTCCTGGTCGTCGGGGCGGAAGTCGAGGTGGAGGCGGTTCTTCACCGTCTTGGCGTCCGGCACCGGTACGAAGACCAGCCCCGGCAGCCGTTCGGGGGCCGGGCGGATCTCGTACTCGTCCGGGTCGTCGTTCACGACGACCCATCCCAGGGCCTGCGCCCACCAGTGCCCCAGGGATGCCGGGTTCGCGGCGTCGACGACGAGCTGCTCCCACTCCACTGCCATGCGCCGAGCGTAGGCCCCGGGGCCGGCGCACGCACCCGGTCGGATCCCCGGTCCCCGGCCGGCCGGTGAGGGGCCGGCCGGGGACCTCGGGCTCAGGCGAGGTCGAACCGGTCGAGGGTCATCACCTTGTCCCAGGCCGCCACGAAATCGCGTACGAACTTCTCTCCCGCGTCCTTCGACGCGTAGACCTCCGAGAGGGCCCGGAGCTGGGAGTGCGAACCGAACACGAGGTCGACGGCGGTGGCGGTCCACTGGGCCTTGCCCGTGGCGACGTCCTGGCCTTCGAACACGTTCTCCGCCGTGGCCGACGCCTTCCACTCCGTACCCATGTCGAGCAGGTTGACGAAGAAGTCGTTGGTCAACGTCCCCGGCCGCTGGGTGAAGACGCCGTGGGAGGACCCCCCGAAGCCGGTGTTCAAGGCCCGCATGCCGCCGACCAGAACCGTCATCTCCGGAGCCGTCAGCGTCAGCATGGCGGCGCGGTCCAGCAGCAGGGTCTCCGGCGACAGCTTCTCTCCCGCCGGGAGGTAGTTGCGGAACCCGTCCGCCCTGGGTTCGAGTACGGCGAACGACTCGACGTCGGTCTGCTCCTGCGAGGCGTCCGTGCGGCCCGGTGCGAACGGGACCGTGACGGCGTGCCCGGCCTTCTTCGCGGCCTGCTCGACGGCAGCGCACCCGCCCAGGACGATCAGGTCGGCGAGCGACACCTTCACCGCCCCGGCCTGCGAGCCGTTGAAGTCCTGCTGGATCCCTTCCAGTCCCCGCAGCACCTCGGCCACCTCGGGCAGGGCGTTGACCTCCCAGTCCTTCTGCGGCGCGAGCCGGATCCGTGCCCCGTTGGCCCCGCCCCGCTTGTCGGTGCCGCGGAAGCTCGCGGCCGCCGCCCAGGCGGTGGTGACCAGCTGGGAGACGGACAGCCCCGAGGCGAGGATCCGGGCTTTGAGGTCGGCGATCTCCGCGTCCCCGACCAGCGCGTGATCGACCTCGGGTACGGGGTCCTGCCACAGCTGCGGCGCGGGGATCCACGGTCCGAGGTAGCGCGAGAGGGGGCCCATGTCACGGTGCAGCAGCTTGTACCAGGCCTTGGCGAACGCGTCGGCGAGCCGGTCCGGGTTCTCGTGGAAGGCCTTCGAGATCGGCGCGTAGACCGGATCCAGCTTCAGCGAGAGGTCCGTCGTCAGCATCATGGGAGCGTGCCGCTTCGACGGGTCGTGGGCATCGGGCACCGTGCCCTGGGCCGCGGGATCCTTGGGGGTCCACTGCTGCGCGCCGGCCGGGCTCGTCGTCAGCTCCCAGTCGTAGCGGAACAGGTTGTCCAGGTAGCCGTTGTCCCACTTCGTCGGCTCGGAGGTCCATGCGCCCTCGAGCCCGCTGGTGAGCGAGTCGACGCCGTTGCCGCTGCCGTACGAGTTCTTCCACCCGAGGCCCTGCTGCTCGATCGGGCAGCCCTCGGGTTCCGGACCGATGTACTCGGGCCCGACCGCGCCGTGGCACTTGCCGAACGTGTGGCCGCCGACGATGAGCGCGACCGTCTCCTCGTCGTTCATCGCCATGCGCGCGAACGTCTCGCGGATGTCCCTGGCGGCGGCGATCGGATCCGGGTTGCCGTTGGGCCCCTCCGGATTGACGTAGATCAGGCCCATCTGCACGGCGCCGAAAGGCCCGGCGAGTTCCCGGTCGCCGCTATAGCGCGCGTCTCCGAGCCACGTGTCCTCGGGCCCCCAGAAGACCTCCTCGGGCTCCCAGATGTCCTCCCGTCCGAATCCGAATCCGAACGTCTTGAATCCCATCGATTCCATCGCACAGTTACCGGCGAACACCAGAAGATCGGCCCATGAGATCTTCCGGCCGTACTTCTGCTTGACCGGCCAGAGCAAACGGCGCGCCTTGTCGAGGCTCGCGTTGTCCGGCCAGCTGTTGAGGGGGGCGAAGCGCTGGGCGCCGGAACCGCCACCGCCCCGGCCGTCCTCGATGCGGTAGGTGCCCGCGGCATGCCAGCTCATCCGGATGAACAGCGGCCCGTAGTGGCCGTAGTCGGCGGGCCACCAGTCCTGCGAGGTCGTCATCACCTCGAAGACGTCCTGCTTCAGCGCGTCGAGGTCCAGGGACGCGAACTCCTCCGCGTAGTCGAAGTCCTCACCCATGGGATTGGATTGGGGCGAGTTCTGGTGGAGAACCTGAAGGTCCAGCTGATTCGGCCACCAGTCCCGGTTCGCCCGGGGGCGAGTCGGCGTGGGGGCCGGGGAGGGGATGACTGGGTTCTCGCTTTCGCTGCCGGACACGTCAGTCCTTCTTCCTGTCTCGGTGTTTCCCTCTGCTCACGAACGGCGCCGATAATCGAGCGGGTATCGGCGTCCGTATGGTCGCGCACCGCGGACCGCGGGGCCGCGAGAACACGCAGAGGGTGACGGAAGCGGAAGTGGAATGGGAATTGCTTTCCGGTCCGGTGTGCAAGGGAGAGGTGAACCGGCATGAGTGACCTGACGGAGCGGCTGCGAGGACGTCGCTGGCGCATGACGTCCCAGCGGCGCGTCGTGGCGGAGGTCCTCGACGGGGAGCACGTGCACCTCACGGCCGACGAGGTGCACGCCCGCGCGGCCGAGCGGCTGCCCGAGATCTCCCGCGCGACCGTCTACCACACCCTCGGCGAGCTGGTCTCGCTCGGGGAGGTCGTGGAGGTCTCCGCGCACGGCCGAGCCAAGCGCTACGACCCCAACGCGCACCAGCCCCACCAGCACCTGGTGTGCTCCGGCTGCGGCCTCATCCGCGACGTCCACCCGACCGGCGATCCACTGGCCGGCCTCCCCGTGGAGGAACGCTTCGGCTTCACGGTGTCCGAGGCCGAGGTCACCTACCGGGGGCTGTGCCCCTCCTGCGCTTCAGGTCCGCCGCACGGGTGAGTGCCCGGAGCCCGGCGGGCCCGACGCCCGGCGGGCTCAGAGTCCGGCGACCTTGGAGCTCGCCGACAGCTCGTAGACCAGGGTGACCGTGCGCCGGCCGCCGGGCGGGAGGGCGACGTCCCAGCGCGCGATCCCGTCGGCGTCGACCACCTCCGGCGGCGGGGAGCAGGCCTCCTTGCGCAGGCGTACCTCCACCGCCGAGACCTCGGAGACCGGGATCCGCTCCCGCAGCACGACCACCCGGTCACCGCGCTCCCCGGGGGCGGAGAACCGGGACAGGTGCAGCCGGACCGTTCGGGTGACCACGGTCCGCTGCATGATCCCGGCGGAATCCCGGGTTTCCTCGGTCTGCCGGACCACCCCGTGGTCGTCGCAACTGCCGAAGGCGAGCTCGACGGGGGCGCCGGGAGCGGTGAAGTCCAGCGTGCCGCGGCCACTGAATCCGCTGCCGCGGACCAGGTCCACCGGCCCGGCGAGCAGCACGTGGCCGGACAGGTTGTCGAACCGCACCACCTGGGTGACCAGCGGCGACACCTCCGGTGAGCAGGCGTACTCAACTCTCGCGTCCGCGGTGAACACGGAGAGCGGCACCCGGTGGGCGCGGCCGTCCCCGGGCACGGAGACCGGCGCGGGGGAGTGCAGCACACGCGCCTCGCCGCCGTCGTCCACCCCGGGCAGGCCGAGCACCGGGGCCGGGCCGAGGGACCCGATCTCCTCCTCGCGCAGTTCCACGTCGACCGTGCGGCGCTCCGCCGCGGAGCGGTCCTTGAGCGTCAGCCGGTCCTCGCCCAGCCGTGGCGGGTCGGTGGCCAGGGCCGAGCGCGCGGTCGACAGGGTCAGCCGTACGTCCGACCAGTCCTCACCGGTGCGCTGCCAGACCACGGCTTCGGTCTCCAGCGTCAGGGCGTCCCCGTCGAGCACGGCCCGGTAGGCGGGCCGCCACAGCGCACACGGGGTGAGATGGCTCAGGCGCAGCCCGACCGGCCCGGCGACCGCGGCCTCCACCGTCAGCTCCACATGGCCGACCAGCTCGGCGGGCTCCTCCTCGGAGAGGTCCATGGCCCGCTGGACGGAACCGAGTTCGGCGCCGAGCTCGGCCAGCCGGACCTCCACGGTGCGCAGTTGCTCGCCGTACGTGTCCCGCTCCGCGTCCAGCCGGTCCAGTTCGCGGGCCCAGCGCGGCCGTTCGGCCTCCCCCGCACCGGCGCCCTCGCCGATGTCCCGCAGCAGATCGGCGGCGAGGCGGCCGAGCAGGTCGAGGCGGGCCCGCAGCCGGTCGCGCCGCTGCTCCAGGGCCGGCCGTTCCTCTTCGAGGGCGTGTGCGCGCAGGCGCAGGGCGGAGTCCTCGTCGGCGGAGGGCAGCGGTCCGCGCGGCGTCCAGCTGCGGACGATCCGCACGTCGAGCACCGTCGCCGGGTCGCCGGCGGTCAGCTCGGCATGGAGGGTCCGGTCGACGGCCAGCGCACTGACCGGCCCGAGCCGCAGCCGCTGCACGCCGGCCTCCAGGTCGAGCACGACGGTGCGCTCGACATGGGCGCGGTCCTCGAGACAGGTGACGGCGGTGACGGGGAGGGCGATCGGCTTCGGGGCCGTGGACATGGGGTGCGTCAGCTCCTGCGGTTGCCGCCGACCAGGGCCTTGCCGGTCGGGATGCGGATCTCGTAGCCGCCGCCCAGGGCGACGGTGGCGCCTGCGGGCAGGTCCAGCCGCCAGAGGCGGGTGCCCGGGGCATGGTGTTCGGGCCCCTTGCCTTCCTCGGGTGCCGTCCAGTCGGCCCGTTCCTCGATGCGGACGTCCGGATCGGAGGTGACCGGGACCCGCTCGCGGACTTCGACGGTGACGGGCCTCGCCAGCCCGTTGGCCAGCTCCACGTGCACGCGGTGGTCGAGCACGGTGGTGTTGTTGCGCAGGCCCGCGGTCGACTCGTGCACGTTCGTACGGCGAGTGACCCGGATGCCCTCGGCGGGCCCCATCCCGACGCGCCGGACACCGCCGGGGGCGAGCGTGGGCAGCGCGGCGGTCAGCAGGAACTCGTCGTCGACGACGACCTCCACCGGGCCGGCCAGCAGCGCCTGGTCGGTGGCGTTCGAGAGCACCAGCGTGGCGTACACGGTCTGCTCGACGGAGGGCACGCACAGGTACTCGGTGCGCAGGCCGACCGGGACCTCGGCGACGGTGACGTTGTGCCAGGTGCCGTCCGACGGGACGTCGGCGCGGGCGGCGGCATCGAAGCGGTGGTCGAAGGAACCCGCCGACTCGCGGGGCCGCACGGCCCGTCCGGGCAGCGGCAGCGCGGCGACCGCTTCGGCGCGGCGGCGGCACTCGGCCGCCACCGGATCGGAGGGAGAGCCGGGGAACAGCCGGCCCCGGCGACCGCCCTGCTCGTCGGGGCCGCACAGCGTGAGGGCGGCGTAGTCGAGCTCGGCGCCGCTCGGCTGCGGCGGGCCGGCCGCCGGTTCCGGAGGGGGCGGCGGCGGGGCCCCGCCCGGAGCCGCGGGAGCCGCAGGTGCCATCGCGGCGGGTGGCATGGCGGCGGGGGCCCCTGCGAAGGACCGGGCGGCGGTACGCGGCCTGGCGCCCGGCCGCGAGGGGGCCGGCGGCGCGGGGGCCGTCTGCGGGAAGTCGGGCATCGCGCCGCCGTAGCCCTGCGGCGCGGGCGGCGGGGGCGGCGGAACGGGACCGGACGCGGAGCCGCCCCGGGAAGGCCCGGCGGCCAAGGGAGGGGACCCGGCCCCGACAGCCACAGGGGCGGCGGCCGCGACGGGGCGGGGACCGGCCGCCTCGTACCCGGCGAACAGGCCGGCGAGCCCCGCGGGAGGCTCGCGCCAGCCGGAGGGCGCCGGGGCGGGCTGACGTCGTCCGATCCGGATCGAGCGGAGCTTCGGCAGGTCGGTGCGGCGCCGGAGATCGGCGGTGGCCAGGGCGATGCGCACGCCGGTCCAGTCCTCGCCGGTCCGCTGGGCGACCGAGGCGCGCAGCACCAGGTGGCCGCTGTCGTCGCCCTGACGGTGAGTGAGCCGGTAGGTCGGCACCCAGACGGCGCCCGGCACCCCGTACTCCAGCTCCAGTTCCACCTCGTCCTCGGCGGCGCCGTCGAGCGTGAGGACCGCGCAGACCGTGGTCTCCACGTGCGCCGACGGCGCGTCGGTGGAGGCGCGGGCGAGCCGGTCGGCGGCGACGTCGCGCTCGTGCTCGGCCCCGCGCAGCGCCTCCTCCAGCTCGACGAGGCGGGCGTGCAGTGCGGTCAGCCGCTCGTCGACGAAGTCGGCCAGCTCCAGCCACGCGTCGACCGGGGTGCGGCGGTGCGGGTCGTCGCGCCTGCGGGGAGGCGGCACCGGGTGAAGGGCCCTGACCTCCTCGATCAGGCTCAGCTGCCGGTCCCGGCGGGCCCGCGCCGCCGCGTACGCGTCGCCCAGCCGCTCGACCTCGCGCCGCAGCCCGTCGGGCGTGCCCGCACCGAGCGGTTCGGCTTCGACCTCCACCCGGGCCTCGGTGACGCGCACCCCGGGAGCGCCCAGGACACGGGCCCGCAGCGAGCCCGGATCCAGCGAGCGGGGCAGCCCCGTCACCCGTACCCGGCCGTCGGGCGGCACGCTGCCCCGGGCCAGGCGGCGGCAGAGCGCGCCCTGTGCGTACACCACGACCGAATCGAGGGTCGCCCCCCAGGTCCGTGCCGTTTCCGCCGTCATGTGTTCCGCCCCCCACCGCTCCATTGGACGAAGCCTACGCCCGAGCCTTGTGGGAGCGTGGTGCCATGGTGATGTGGATCCGTACGTACGACGAAGCCCGGGGCCTTTGGCAGTACTTCGAGGGTGACGACGAGGGGCGCGTGCTCCGGCAAGAGGAGGAGCGGCTGCCGGTCGCCGCCGAGATGCTCGGCCTGTCCACCCGCATCCACCGCGGCGAGGCCCGGCGCGGCGAAGCCACCCGCCAGCTCGGCATCGGCTACCGGGATTCGGCCCTCGCGGTGGAGACCCGCGAAGGCTTGGCCGAGGAGGCCCTCCAGGCGGGTGACCGCGCACCGGACGGCGTGCGCGGCGGCCTCCGGCTCTTCCGGGAGTTCCAGGGCACGCACTGGACGCTGCTGACCGTCGGCGCCGGCTCGGACCTTCCGGACCTGCCGGACCTGCCCGACCTGTCCGGACTCCCCGGGCTCGCGGCCGTCCGTACGGTCCGGATCCCCGGGTACGAGGCCTACGGGGACGGGCTGTTCCTGATCCGCCCCGACGGCCACGTCGGCTGGGCCGGCGCGACCACGGAGGGCCTCGCCTCGTACGCGGCGGGGATCGCCGGGTAGGCGGACTCCTTGGCGGCGCGGCAGGGCGCCCCGATTCGCCCCCTGCCCGGGCCTCGGCGGCCGGCTCGCCGCCGAGGGGGCGTGACGGCCCGCATCAGCGGTCGTCGCGCATGTCGTCCAAGTCCTCCTCACGCAGGTCGTGCATCACGTCACGCATCGTCGCGTCCTCGCGGCCGCGCTCGTGCGCGACCTCGTCGGGACTGCGCGGCCGGCCGCCCGTCTTCAGCTGGTCCGGGTTCGGCGACCGCCCGCGGATCTGCTCCTCGCGGCCCTTGCCCGGCACCCGGCGCTTGTCTCCGCCCATGACGGTTCACACTCCTCACGGGATTTCCCGGTACCGGGCGCCTAACCCGTCAGGCTCCCGCCAAACACGCGCACCCCGGCCTCCCGCCGCCGAAACGATCTTGTGTTCATTTCGTGCAGGAGTTCTCGGGAACATGTGTGCGAGATGGAGGTGGTGCGGAGGGCCATTGAGAAACCTTGTTGAAGAAGCCCTTACCCCTGGTTCGCCCTTGATTTGCTCCTGTCAATCGGAACAGGGTTCTCCAGAAGGTTTGACGCCCCACACGTCAACACGAGGAGAACCCTCTACATGGCAACTCACAAGCGATCCAAAGCCCTTCGCAACTCGGCCATAGCCGCGAGTGCCGCAACTGCGGCCGCTGCGGCCCTGTTTGCGAGCCCCCTTGCCGGGGCGGCCACACCGGCCGAAGGGACGGTGCACGGACTCGGCGTAGCAGACGCCGTGGACGGCAGCTTCGTCGTCATCCTCGACGCATCCGCGAACAAGGAGGACTTGGCCAAGAAGTACGGCGGCAAGCTGGAGCGCTCCTACGGCTCCCAGGTCAACGGCTTCTCGGCATCCGGGATGACGGTGAAGGAGGCGAAGCGGCTCGCCGCGGACCCGGCCGTCGGCACGGTCGTGCAGAACAAGCGCTTCCACATCAACGAGACGCAGGAGAAGCCCCCGTCCTGGGGCCTGGACCGGATCGACCAGGCCGCCACGGCCGGCGACGACAAGTACACGTACCCGGACGGCGGCGGCGAGGGGGTGACGGCGTACGTCATCGACACGGGCGTCAGGATTTCGCACAAGGACTTCGGCGGTCGGGCCGGTCACGGTTTCGACGCGATCGACAACGACGACACCGCTGACGACGGCAACGGCCACGGCACCCACGTGGCGGGCACCATCGCCGGCACCTCGCACGGCGTCGCCAAGAAGGCCAAGGTCGTCGCGGTGCGGGTGCTGGACGACAACGGGTCCGGCACCACCGAGCAGGTCGTGGCGGGCATCGACTGGGTGACGAAGAACCACTCCGGGCCGTCGGTGGCCAACATGAGCCTCGGCGGCGGCGCGGACGAGGCGCTGGACGCGGCCGTCAAGCGGGCCGTCGCCTCCGGTGTGACCTTCTCCGTGGCGGCCGGAAACGAGTCCTCCGACGCCGGCCAGGGCTCGCCCTCCCGGGTGCCCGAGGCCCTCACGGTCGCGTCCAGCACCGAGGGCGACCAGCAGTCGGACTTCTCGAACTTCGGCTCGGTGGTGGACCTGTATGCGCCCGGCTCGGAGATCACGTCGGCCTGGAAGGACAGCGACACCGCCGTCAAGACGATCTCCGGGACGTCGATGGCCGCCCCGCACGTGGCGGGCGCCGCCGCGCTCTACCTGGCGGCCCACCCGTCGGCGACGCCCGCCGACACGGCCGCCGCGCTGACGGGGGCCGCGACGAAGGGGGCCATCAAGAACCCGTCCTCCGGCACCGCGAACAAGCTGCTGAAGGTGACGCCGTAGTGCGGTAGTGCGTCAACGCCGCTACCGGGAGCGGCCCTCCACACCGTGGAGGGCCGCTTCGGCGTGCGGGCGGTGCGCCTCAGGGGCCCGCGTTGAGCTCCGCGACGATCGAAGCGGGGGTGTGGCCGCTTCCGTCGGACAGGCGGTGGAAGTCGACGGAGACGAAGTTCGGATCACGGCCTCCGGTGGCCGTCCGGCACTGGCCGGCGATGCGGTTCCTCAGCTTGGTGCCGTTGTCCAGGGCCGCCGTCATGACGGTGGGCACGTTGCGGTGGTGGCTCATGGTGAACAGGCGGCGGAATCCCGGCTCCTGACGGTCCAGCGGCACGTCGGACCAGCGGCTGACGCAGGCGAGGTCGTTGCCCAGGTCGCCGAGGCTCCAGTAGTTGCTCACGGTCCAGGACTTGTCGTACATGACGCCCAGGTGCTCGCGGTCGGAGCGGTCGGAGAAGATCAGCAGCCGCTTGCCGGCGGTGACGAGGTCCGCCACCTTCGGCCAGCCGTGCTGGCGTACGCCCCACTCGTCGGGCCGGAACACCATGTTGGGCAGCCCCCTGACCCTGCCCAGGGACTGTTGCAGCTGCTCGGCGCTGACGTAGTCCTCGAGGAAGACCGTCACCACCTCCTGCGGATGGGCGGCGAGGAAGTCCACCACGGTCTGCATCGTGCCGTGGAAGGACTGCCGGGGGAGGGCGTACGTGGCGCCGGCGAAGGTCTTGCAGTCGCCGTGGCACAGGTACACGTCGCTCGGGTAGCAGTCGCTGCCGAAGCTGATGACGCACAGCCAGGTGCTGCGCTCGTACCAGTGCGTGTCCAGGCTCAGGCCGCGGACCCCGTTGTCGAGCTGGGCACGTACCGACTCGGCCTGATTCACCGAACTCCAGCGGGAGTCCTCGTAGTTGGTGAACGCGTTGTGGGTGGTCAGGAAGGCGGTCTCGTCGAGTCGACGGTCACCCCAGCGGGCGGCCGCGGCGCCGGCCGCGCTCGTGCCCGCCGGCACGGTGACGGCGGAGGGGGCGGCGGAGGCGGAGGGGTGCGGGCCGGGGGGCGAGGCGGCCGCGGCGGTCGCCGTGCCGAGCAGGGCCAGCAGGAGGAGGCCGACGAAGGCGTGCCGGCCGGTACGCCGGCGAAGGCGCCCGCGCACCCAGGTTCTTAACATGCCCATGTCAATCATGCGGTGGAGGGTAGCGCGCCCGCCGTCGATTGCGGAGCCCTCGTACGCGCGCCGTCGGCGCGGGGCCCGCCGCTCCCGTGGGGGCCACGGGAGGGCTGCGGTGACACCGAGCTCTCCCGTGCGCCGCTGTCGGATCAGGCGGGTGACGGGGCGAGCGCAGCCTTCCGCACGGCCGGCGCGGTCGGTGCGGCCGGCACGGCGAACCGGTGTCCCCGGCCCGCGAGCGGATGCTCCCGTACGGGTGCGGACGGCGTGGTGTCCGTCAGCAGTTCGATGAGGCAGGTGCGGGCGCGGGCCACGCGGGAGCGGACGGTGCCGATGGGGCAGCCGATGGCCTCGGCCGCATCGGCGTACGGCAGGCCCAGGAGCTGGGTGAGGACGAAGGCGTCCCGGCGTTCGGACGGGATCGCGGCCAGGAGTTCGGCCAGCGCGACGCCCTCGTCGAAGCCGGGGACGTCGCACGGCTGGGTCTGCTCGGCGGCGGTCTGCCAGTCGTGGCGGTCCGAGAGCCGGGGCCGGGCGGCGGCGTGGCGGAGGCTGTCGACGACGGTGCGGCGGGCGATGGACAGCAGCCAGGTGCGCGCCGAGGAGCGGCCTTCGAAGCGGGGGAGGGCGGCGAGGGCCCGGAGGAACACGTCCTGCGTGAGGTCGTCGGCGGCCTGGGTGTCGGCGCTGAGGTAGGCGACGTAGCGCCAGACGTCGCGGTGCAGCGCACGGACGAAGCGGTCGGCCTTCGCGGGGTCGCCGCCGCGGGCGTCCAGGGCCAGTCGGGTCACCGTCGCGTCGGCGGTCTGCCGGTCCGGCCGTTCGCCGGTGGGACAGTGCTGGGTGGGCAGGGCAGGAGTCATCGCCACGGGTCCTTCGGGGAAGGGGTGTCCGGCACCGCGCGGGGGCGGGGCCGGTGAGGGGTGTACGGCCTGCCGGAGGGCAGGGCCGATGCCCGAGGCGCGAGGGGCGTGCGCGAACGCGGATGCCGATGCGTACTCGGGGAGCCGGCTGTCAGAGGACAGCGGCTCCCCTCGGGGGACCCCGTGAGGTGATGGCGTGGACGAGGAGCAGCCGGCGCAGCGCGTGGCGCCGGCGCGCACGGCGTACGAGGACGCGCGGCGGGTGCGCAGTCGCGGCCGGGCGGAGCAGCAGGCGCAGCGGCGTCCAGAGCCATCCGGCGACGGCGCGCAGGATGCGGAAGGCGGCTCGCTCTCCGTAGGCCAGCCACAGGCCGCACACCACCGCGGCCACCAGGTGGGCGGTGAGCATCGCGGTCGGCGACATGCCGCCCATGTCGTGGCCGTCGCCCGGCATCGCAGCCCCGGCGGACACGGCGCCGGCCATCTCGTGCACGGCGTGGTGACCGTGAACGGCGGCATCGGAGAGCGCGGTGCCGGGCGGCGGCCGGAAGACCAGCCCGCCGACCCCGGCCTCGTTGACCACCTGCAGTGCCTCGCGCGGGGAGACAGCGGCGGTTGCCCCGTCTCCGCAGGTCAGGTACTCGGCCCACTGGCGGGCGAACGAGGTCCCGGTGGGCAGGGAGGGGCGGACCAGGGACTGGGCCAGGGAGAAGCCCGTGTGGAGCGCGGCCTGGACGCTGACGGCCGCGCCGGTGACGGCGAGCAGCCCGCGCTCTCGGCCGGCGAAGGACCAGGCCGCTCCCGCCGTGCCGGCGAACGCGGCGGACAACGCCCACCAGGGCACCGCCGTGCCCGACATGAGGATGTGGCCGGTGGCCGCGAGCAGCACGCAGAGGGCTGCGAACATCGCAGCCCGTACGACTCGTGAACATCGGCCCGGGTTCATGGCGGGGCTCATCCTCGCACCAGCTTCCGGGTGTTCGAAGAAGGGTGCGCACTTCTGGACAAGTTCTGGGGGCCGGCCCGGCTGCGCCTTGAGCGCCAGTTCATTGTGAGCCGGAACACAGAGGGACGAGGGAACCGGAGGCCCTCGCCGGCCGACTGCATGGCCGGTCGGATCGAAGTGCGCGCAGCGTGGGGAAGGGAGCCATCAGTGGCGGTGGAGGAACCCGGGGCCGTGCGGACGCGTACGGACGAGGCCGCGGAACACCGGCTGACGGCGCTGCTCACGTGCGCCATGGCGTTCTCGATGCTGCAGCTGTTCCTGCTCGGCGCCCTGAGCCCGCGGCTGGTCGACGAACTGGGTGTGCCGCCCGCGGTCCTCGGCCTCACGACGACGCTCGGCTTCGGGACGGCCGCCCTGCTGTCCCCGGCCGGCGGCCGGATCGTGGACCGGATCGGCCCGCGCCGCTCGCTGGTCGTCCTGCTGCTGGTGTCGGCCGCGGCGCTCGCTCTGATCGGCGCCGCGCCCGGTGCCGGTGCGCTGCTGGGCGCCGTCGCACTGGGCGGCGTACCGCAGGCGCTGGCCAACCCCGCCACCAACAAGGCGATCAGGCGGGTCGTTCCGCCGGCCCGGCGGGGTGCGGTGACGGGGCTCAAGCAGTCCGGCGTCCAGTGGGGCGCGTTCGTGGCCGGACTGCCCCTCGTGGTGCTGGCGGGCGGGATCGGCTGGCGGGGCGCGGTGTGGACGGCGGCCGGCGCGGCCCTGCTCGCCGGGGGGTGGGCCCTGCGGGTGTTGCCCGACGATCCTTCGCCGCCCCCGGCCGGACCGAGCGGCTCGCTCGTTCCCCGCGGGATGGTCGCCTGGCTGGCGGCCTTCTCGTTGTTCCTCGGGGCCGCAATCGCCTCGGTCAACACCTACCTGGCCCTTTTCGGGGCGCAGCGCCTGGGGATGGGGCCGACGGAGGCCGGCGCCCTCGTCGCCGTACTGGGTGTCGCCGGGATCGCCGGCCGGATCGGCTGGTCGAAGGCGGCCCGGCCGGGGCGGGCCGAGTGGCTGCCGGGATGGCTCGCCTGCGGCGCGCTCGGGGCGGCTCTGTTCCTGGGCGCCGCGCTCTTCGCGGGCCCGCTGGTGTGGGTCGGGGCGGTCGCCGTCGGGGTGTTCGCCGTTTCCGGGAACGCCGTTTCCATGGTGCTGGTCATGCAGCGGGCCGCTCCGGGCCGGGCCGGGCAGGACTCGGCGCTCGTCGCGGCCGGGTTCTTCAGTGGATTCGCCCTGGGGCCGCCCCTGTTCGGCCTGCTGGCCGGAAGCGGCCGGTACGGCTACGGGTGGCTGCTGGTCGCCGTGGAGTTCGCGGCGGCGGGAGCCGTCGCCTTCGCCTGGGCCGCGCGGGACCGGCGGAAGGCCACCTCGTGAACAGCTCGACGGCACGCACGGATTGGGCCGAAAACGCCCTCGCAGCCGTCATCGGGCGCGTGAGCGTGACCGAGGCCCAGGTCGGCGAGCGCTTTCCGCTCCACGCGGAGCCCGACGACGGGCGATGGACGACCACCGGCCGTGGTTCGTGGACCGGCGGCTTCTGGGCGGGGCTGCTGTGGCTGCGCGCCCGCTGCACCGGTACCGACGCCGACCGCCGGGCCGCCGCCGCGTGCACCGCCCGGCTCGCGCCGTGGGCGGACGCCGACACCGCCACCCGGGGTCTGATCTTCTGGTACGGGACCTCGCTCGCCGGAGCCGATGCCGAAGCCGCCCGGCTGCGGGAACGAGCCGCCCGGGCCTGCCTGTCGGCCTACGATCCCGAACTCGGCCTGGTGCCCTGGGGCGACGCGCTGGGCGGCCCCCGCCTGCTGGCCCGCGTGGACGGCGTACCGGGCATGGTGCCCCTGCTGGCGGGCGCCGGGGCGGAGGGCGCGGCCGCCGCGGCCGGCCACCTCCACCGGCACCTCGACCTCTGCCTCGGCGCGGGCGGGGAGCGGCGCCCGTGGCTGTGGCCCGCCCGGCTGTTCGACGAGGGCGCCGGATGGCAGCGCTGCGACGAACCCGCGCCGGGCTGGAGCCGGGGGCAGGCCTGGCTGCTCCTGGCCGTCGCCGACGCCCTGACCCGGCCCGACACCGTGGGCGGTGACTGCGCCCGGCTCGACGAGGCGGCCGAACAGCTGCTGTCGCAAGGGGAGGTGCTGTCCGGACGGCTGGTACCGCCGGCCGGCGCCTCCCGGCCCGGCGGCCCCCTGGACACGTCGGCCGCCGCGATCACCGCGGTGGCCCTGCTGAAGCTCGCGCGGGTCGCCGGCCCCCGGGCGGAGGCGTGTTCGTACCGGGCCGTGGCCATCCTGAACCGCCTGGCGCAGGCCCACCTGACGGGCGCGTGCTCCGGCCGCCCGCCGGGGATGCTGCTGGACGGCTGTTACGACGCCCCGAAGGGGCTGGCGGTCCGGCACGAGCTGATCTGGGGCGACTTCTTCCTGGCCCTCGGGCTGGCCGCGCTCGACGGCCTCGTCGACATCACCCGCGCGTAGCGGTCCCCGCACCGTGGTCGCGCAGGATCCGGCGGGCCACGGAGGTGATGTGGAGCTCGTCGGGACCGTCGAGGATGCGGGCGGCGCGGCCCGTACGGAAGAGTCCGGGCAGGGGGGTGTCCGGACCGAGCCCGGCCGCGCCGTGGACCTGGATGGCCGAGTCCGTGACCTGTTGGAGCATGCGGGCGGCGGCGACCTTGGCCAGCCCCACCTCCGTACGCGCCTCCTGCCCGGCCGCGATCAGGCCCACCGCCTCGTGGACGAGGGGACGGGTGGTGCGCAGCGCGAGCAGGGCGTCGAAGACGTGCTGCTGGACCAGCTGGTGGTCGGCGAGGGGCCCGCGGGACCCGCTGCGCGTGGCGGCCCGTTCACACATGAGGTCGAAGGCGCGCTGGGCCTGGCCCAGCCAGCGCAGACAGCGCAGCGTACGGCCCAGCAGCAGCCGCTCACCCGCGAGGGCGAGGGCATGGCCGGGCTCGCCGAGGAGGTGGTCGGCGGGCACGCGGACCCGGTCGAGTTCGATCTCGTACTGACCTGCCGCACCGAGCACGGGGAGCTCGCGCACCACGCGGAAGCCGGGGGAGGCGGTGGGCACCAGGAACAGGGAGAGCCCCTCGCGGTCCCCGGCGGCTCCGCCGGTGCGGGCCAGGACGGTCACCAGGTCGGCGCCCGCGGCGCCGGAGGTGAACCACTTGCGGCCGCTGACGCACCAACTGCCGTCCGCCAGGCGCTCGGCTCCGGTGGAGGTCGAGAACGGGTCGGTGCCCGGCACGTCCGGCTCGGTCATCGCGTAGCAGGTACGCATCTCCCCGGCGACCAGCCGTTCCAGGTATTCCTCGCGGACCCGGGGCGTGCCGTGGCGGGCCAGCATGGTGACGTCGAGCAGGGGAGCGGAGCCGAGCGCGGCGGGCCCGTGGTCACTGGCACCCTCGGCCTCGGCCAGCGCGGCGTAGGCGGCGAAGGACAGTCCGCCGCCGCCCAGTTCGGCCGGGAGCGGGAGCGCCCAGAGCCCCTCTTGCCGGGCCTGCCCCCTCAGCTCGGTGAGCGCTGCGGCCGCCGCCGGGCCGCCCGCGTCCAGCACGCCCTCCCGGGGGATCACCCGGCTGCGGACGAACGCGCCGACCCGGGCTTTCAACTCGGCTCCCTGGAGCTCGTGTTGGGTGGCCGTGCCTGGATCTATCACTGTTTTCCTCCTCATTCCCGGGAACTCGTGGGAACGGTTGTCCGACTGCCTGTACGTGGAACTGGTCGGGTGCGAACGCCCCCCGGTTCCCGCGTACCGCACGAACCGGGCGACGGCCACCGCCGCGCCGGGAGAGGAGAGGCATGGCGTCACCAGCCACCACGCAGACGGTCCGGCCGCTCGACACACTGCGCTTCGACACCTCGGGGCCCCCGCAGATCACGGATGTCGTCGCCGACCACCTGCGCATGCTCGGCGCGACCGGGGGCCACCCCCGCCAGGCCCCGCCGGACCGCATCACGCTCACCGGCGGCGGCTTCGCACCGGCGCGGGCGGCCGCCACGTGGGCGGATCCCGCGAGCGGGCTCGTCGACGAGGCGACCGTCCAGGCCGCCACCGGCATCATGGCGGTGCACGGCCGCAGGGACGGCGCCCCGCGCGGACTGGCCGCCGACTACGCGGCCACGGCCACCGCCGTCCTGACCGTGCAGGGGCTGCTCGCCGGCCTGATAGGCCAGGCCCGTGGCGGGGCGGCCGCCCAGGTCACCACCCGCGCGGACCGGGCGGGCCTGCTGACGGTGTCCCAGCACCTCGCCGCAGCCGGAGCCGACGAGGGCGAAGCCTCCGAACTCGCCGCCGGAGGCCCGCCCTTCCGCTCCGCCGAGGGAGTCCTCTTCGAGCTGGAGACCCTCGACCCGGGTGCCTGGGCCGCCTTCTGGCGGGCCCTGGAGGCGCCCGCCGATGCGATCCGGGCAGGCTGGCGGCCCTTCCAGTTCCGGTACGCCACCGCCTGCGCGCCGTTCCCGCCGGCCCTCCACGAAGTCACCCGGACCATCCCCATGACGGGCATCCGTAGGGCTGCCGCACTCTCCGGCGCCGAGGTGTGCGTCCTGCGCACCCTCGCGGAAAGGGCCTTGGAGGACGACGGCGCCGCTCCGTGGGCGCTCCGGCTCCTCGGGCCGGAAGCCGGTCGTCCGAGGACCGCGGCCGGCCGGGGCGACGGGCCCTGCACCGGCCGGCCGCTGGCCGGACTGACCGTGCTGGAAGCCGGCCGCCGCATCCAGGCCCCGCTCGCCGCAGACCTGTTGGGCCTGCTCGGCGCCGAGGTGATCCGGATCGAGCCGCCGGGCGGGGACCCGCTGCGCGGCATGCCGCCCGCCTGCTCCGGGATCTCCGCGCGCTGGCTCGCCCTCAACCGGGGCAAGCAGGCCGTGGAGATCGACATCAAGGCGGACGGAGACCGGCGCAGGCTGCGCGAGATGGCCGCGGAGGCCGACGTCTTCCTCCACAACTGGGCCCCGGGCAAGGCCGCCGAACTCGGCCTGGACCACGACGACCTCGCGGCGGTGAATCCCGCACTCGTCTACGCGTACACCAGCGGCTGGGCCGACCGGCTCGACGACGCCCCCATGGGCACCGACTTCATGGTCCAGGCCCGCACCGCGGTCGGCGAGGCCGTCCGCCCCCAGGACGAGGCCCCGGCCCCCTCGCTGATGACCCTGCTCGACGTCCTCGGCGGACTGCACGGCACCGAGGCGGTCCTCGCCGGACTCCTGCTGCGCGAACGCACCGGCCACGGCGTACGTGTGGACTCCTCCCTGCTCGGCGCCGCCGACACGCTGACCGCACCCGCCCTGCGCCGCGCGGTCCGGGGCGAGGCCCCCCGGCGACCGGCCGGATTCCGGCGCCCCCTGCCCACGGCCGACGGCTGGATCGCCCCGACTGACGAGGGCGCCGCCGCCGCGGGAGCGTACGACCTGCGCGAACTGGCCACCGCGGACGCCCTCAAGCAGCTGCGGGAGCACGGCCTGACGGCCACCGCCGTCACCACCGAACTGGCCGACCTGCACCACGACCGGCGCTTCACCGGCTCGATCAGCCGCGACGCGCACGGCGCCCCTGCCGTTCCCGACCCCTGGAGCTTCGCATGACCGCCAACAGGCTCGTACTGCGCGACCTGCTGCCCGCCGACCTCCGCCGTTCCTGGGTGGTCGACGGCACCTGCCCCGATCTCGACCTCTACAGCCTCTTCCGGGCCCGGCAGATCGCCGACCTGCACGCCACCGCCGTCATCGACGCCAAGGGCCCACTCTGTTACACCGCACTGGACCGCAAGGTGCGGGCTCTGGCCACCGGCCTGCACGACCTCGGCATACGACCGGGCGACGTGGTCGGCGTCCAGCTCCCCAACCACCGGAACGCCGTCATCGCCGACCTGGCCCTGGCCGCCCTCGGCACGGTGGCCCTGCCCTTCCCCGTCGGCCGCGGCAGCCTGGAAGCGGAATGCCTGCTGCGCCGCGCCGAGGCCGTCGCCGTCATCGCCGCGATCGACCACCGAGGCAGCCGGCACGCCGCCGACCTGCACACACTGGCACCGGCCCTGCCCGCACTCCGGCACGTGATCGCGGCCGGGCCCGGGACGGCCCCCGAGGGGACGGTCGCCTTCTCCGCCCTGCTGCGCTCCGACGCGAGCGCCTTCGTACCGGCCCGGCCCGCCCCGGACAGCGCGGCCCGCATCCTGGTCTCCTCCGGCTCCGAGGCCGAGCCGAAGATGGTCGCGTACTCGCACAACGCCCTCGCCGGCGGCCGCGGGAACTTCCTCGCCTCCCTGATGCCCGACGGGACCGCGCCGCGCTGCCTGTTCCTGGTGCCGCTGGCCTCCGCCTTCGGCTCCAACGGCACGGCCGTCACCCTGGCCCGCCACGGCGGCACGCTGGTCCTCCTCGACCAGTTCAACCCGGAAGCCGCCCTCGCGGCGGTGCGGGAGCACGCGCCCACGCACATCCTCGGCGTGCCCACGATGGTCCGGATGATGCTGGACCGGCTCGAAGGCGACGACGGCGCGCTACCCGCCCCCACCGCCCTCGTCCTGGGCGGATCCGCGCTCGACGAGCGCACGGCCAAGGACGCCGCCCGCGCGTTCGGCTGCCCGGTCGTCAACCTCTACGGCTCGGCCGACGGCGTCAACTGCCACACCGGACTGGGCAACGACACCCCGCCCGCCGACGGCCAGGGGGTCGTGGCCGGGCGCCCCGACCCCCGGGTCGCCGACATCCGGATCGCCGACACCGAAACGCACGAGCCGCTGCCGGACGGCAGTGTCGGGGAGATCATCGCGCGCGGCCCGATGACCCCGCTGTGCTACGTCGCCTCCCCGGACCTCGACGCCCGCTACCGCACCCCCGACGGCTGGGTCCGTACCGGAGACCTCGGCTTCCTCGATGAGGCGGGCACCCTCCACATCGTCGGACGGCTCAAGGACATCGTCATCCGCGGCGGCGCCAACATCAGCCCCGCCGAGGTCGAACGCCGTCTGGCCTTCCACCCGCTGGTGCGGGACGTGGTGTGCGTGGGGGTTCCGGACGCGGTGATGGGGGAGCGGCTGGCGGCCTGTGTCGTGCCCCGCACGGCGCACGTGCCTTCCCTGGAGGAGCTCTGCGCGCACCTCACGGAGTGCGGGCTCGAGCAGCGCAAGTTCCCCGAGCGGCTCCTGGTCGTCGCCGAACTCCCGCTGACCCCGGCGGGCAAGCCAGACCGGGGCGCCCTGCGCGCGCGCCTGACCGACATCCGCCCGCAGGCGGAGACCGGCGGCGTCCCGCAGCTGGGAGCCGGCAGCGTCCCCCAGCTGGGGACCGGCAGCGTCCCCCAGCTGGGGACCGGCAGCGTCCCGCTCGCCCAGGCCGGATGAGAGGGCGGGGCCCGGCCGACGCCGCGCCGGCCGGACCCCGCCCCGGCAAGAACGGGAGGGCACGCCCCCAGCGCGTGCCCTCCCGTCGTCGCTACGCCTCGCGGCACGCGGTCACGAGACGCCCATGGCCTTCTTCAGCTCGGCTGCCGCGTTGCGGTAGACCGGCAGCAGGTCGAGGTCCTCGCCCGGATAGTTGACGATCTTGACCTGCTTGGCGCCGGAGTCGGGCAGGACCGTGCCGGTGGACATGTGGGCGTTGTCCAGGACGAGCGCCGGCCTCTTCGCGGAGAGCTCGGCGAGCTGCGCCGGGGTGACGGCCTCGGGCCCGAACGTGCCCACGGGGATGGCGCCCGAGAGCTTCGCGGCCCAGGCGGTGAAGACCTGGGCGACGACGGAGGGGCTCTTGCCGCCGGGCCAGGCCGCCTGGACGTCCTTGTTCAGCTTGGCGTACTCGGTGTCGAAGCCGGTCTTCCACTGCGTGGCGGCGTCCGCCGTGCCGAAGAGGGCGCCCAGTTTGTCGACCTCGGCCCTGACCTTGTCGGGGTCGTTGTCGAGGTTCACCTCGACCAGCTTCGCCTTGGAGCCGGCGGCCTCCTTGATCTTCGCGGCGTACGGCTCGAACGGTGCGTAGAGCACGAAATCGGCCTTGGCGACGGCGGCGAGGTCCGAGGGCTTCGGGTCGTAGTCGGGGGCGTGGTGCACGGACTGCGGGACGATGACCTTGACGTCCTCGGCCCCCGCGGCCTTGGCGAACGCGCCCTCCCAGGTGGTGGTCACGACCACGACGGGCTTGTCCTTCCCGGCCGGGGCGCCGGCCTTCGCCGGGCCGTCAGCGGCGGCGCCGGTACCGGTGTCGCCGTCGCCTCCGCAACCGGCCGTGAGGAGGACTGCCGCGCTCAGTGCGAGGCAGGAAGAGATACGGACGCCGGTGCGCGCCATGAGCTGATTCTCCGTTCGGGTATGAAGTGCACGGCGAGGACGAGCGCCCCCGCCGTCAGGACGAGGACCGGGCCGGGCGGCCAGTCCAGCCACAGGGCCAGCAGGAACCCCGTCAGGTTGACGACGACGCCGATGCCGACCGCCCACAGGGTGATCGACCGCAGCGAACTGCCGAGGCGGCGGGCCGCGAGCGCGGGAAGCAGGGTCAGCGCGTCGACGAGCAGGGCGCCGGTGAGCTTGATCGCCCCGGCGACGGCGATGGCGACGAGCACCAGGAGGGCCGCCGTCAGCGCCCGCACGGGGACTCCGGAGCACTGCGCGAGCTCGCGGTCGTAGAGGAGCAGGCCGATCTCGCGGCGCCGCCACCAGAACAGTCCGGGAACGACGACGGCGAGCACCCCGAGGACGACGAGATCGGCGGTGCCCACCGACAGGATCGAGCCCCAGAGCAGGGCGAACGCGCCGGAGGCGTTGACGCCCGACACGGCGAGCAGGAGGAGGGCCGCCGCGATGGCGAGGCTCATCAGCAGCCCCATGGCCCCGGACAGCCCGTCCGGGGTACGGGCGAGCGGGGCGACGCCCGCGCCTGCCAGCGCGCAGGCCGCCAGCGCGCACAGCATGGGGTCGAGCCCGGTGAGCAGGCCGACCGCGATCCCGAGCAACGCGACGTGCATCATGGCGAACCGCACCGGCATGATGTCGAGCCCGACGATGACCACCCCGATCACGGGCAGCCCGACCGCGGCCAGCAGCAGCGCGATGCCCGCCCGTTGCACGGGCAGGAGCTGCAGGAGTTCGCCCAGGTCGGCGGTGGCGAGTGTCACCGGACCTCCCGCAGCCGGCCCGCGGCCATCTCCAGCACCCGGTCGCAGCGCTCCGCCAGCGCGCGGTCGTGCGTCACCACGACGAGGGTCACCGGCAGGGAGGTGAGGACGTCCGCCGCTTCCTCCTGGCCGTCGAAGTCGAGCGCGGCGGTGGGCTCGTCGGCCAGGAGCACCTGTGCCCCGGCGGCGACACAGCCGATCGCCCGGGCCAGGTACATGCGCTGCAACTGGCCTCCGGAGAGGGTGTGCAGCGGCCGCCCGGTCAGCGGGCCCACGCCGAGCCGGTCCGCGGCCTCGGCCGCGTCCCCCGGTGCGCCGCTGCTCGCCAGCAGTTCGCCGCCGAGCAGCGGGAAGCGCCCGGCGGCCGGCTTCTGCGGTATCCAGGCGCAGGCCCGGCGCCGCCACGCCCACTCCGCGGCCGAACCGGTGCCGCGTCCGCCGACCGTGATCGAGCCCGACACCTGCCGGTGGAGGCCGAGCACGGCACGCAGCAGCGTGGTCTTGCCCGAACCGTTCGTTCCGGTCAGGGCCACCCGCTCACCGGCCGCGATCTCCAGATCCACCTCGGCGACGGCCTCCACCCGGCCGTGCCGGCAGGCCACCTCGCGCATGTGGACGTCCAGCCCGCCCATCACTCGTCCCTCGATCCTCCGCAGCAGGATGACTCCGCCGCAGTGTCCGCCCCTTACGCCGCAGTAGTCGGACGGCGTGGGCTCCGGGTTCCCGAAGACGGAAAGATCGGACGAGATCGCACGAGAGGGGAAGAGATCGGCGACGGAGGGCGCTTCAGCTGCCGGGCCGCACGACGAAGGCCACGGCCTGGACCGGCCCGCTGTTGCGGAAGTGCAGGACGAAGGGCACGGCATCACCCACGTGCCAGCGGCCCTTGACCGTCATCATCACGTCCAGTGTGCTCGGGGTCATCTGCAGCGTCGAGCCGGCGGGGATCTCCGCCGAGGGGACCATGCTCATGGAATCCGCGCCCGCGGCACTCTCGTGCCGGCTCAGCATCACCGCCTCCACGACGGGGGAGGTCACGGAGACCAACTGGTCGCCGGACCCACCCGTGTTCGTGATCCGGAAGAACGCGGCGGTGCGCTCCTTGTCGGCGTACGGCAGGAAGACCCGTCCTATGCCGACCTCGATGCGGGCCGGAGTGCCCGCCGCTCCCGCCGTGGTCCACGCGGTCAGCCCGACCAGGGCCGTGAGACAGGCGGTCACCGGTGCGAGCACGGAGACCAGCCCCTCGCGGAGCCGGCGGCTGCCGGGCCCCGCCTCGGCCGAAGACGTGGGGAAGAGGGGACCGTTCATCGCTGGAAGTCCTTTCGGCCGGGACGGGTTGTCGCCACGCCGCCGTGGAGCTTCGGCGAGGGCTGCCAGGCCCGCAGGCGCAGGCTGTTGCCGACCACCAGCAGCGAGCTGGCGGACATCGCGGCCGCGGCGACCATCGGGTTGAGCCAGCCGACCGCGGCGAGCGGCACGGTGACCGCGTTGTAGCCGAACGCCCAGACGAGGTTGGCGCGGATCGTCCCCAGGGTGCGACGGGCCAGCCGCACGGCGTCCGCCACCGCCTCGATGTCACCGCGCACCAGCGTCACGTCGGCCGCTCCGATCGCCACGTCCGTACCGCTGCCCATGGCGATGCCGAGATCGGCGCGGGCCAGGGCGGCGGCGTCGTTCACACCGTCGCCGATCAGCGCCACCCGGCGTCCCTCCTCCTTCAGGCGGGTCACCAGTTCGGCCTTCCCCTCCGGAGTGCAGCGGGCATGGACCGCGGAGATGCCGAGCTGCGCGGCGACCGCACGAGCCGTGGCATCCCGGTCACCGGTGGCCAGCACCGGTTCCACTCCCAGTCGGCGCAGCCGGTCCACGGCCCGGTAGCTCCCGGGCCGCAGGACGTCCCCGAGGGCGATCAGGGCCTCGTCGAAGCCGTCCACCCGGACCAGGACGGGCGTGAGTACGGACGCTTCCGCCTCGGCCAGCGCCTGCGCCAGCGACTTCGGCAGGCCGTCGTCGGGGGAGAGCACGTCGACGCGCCGCCCCTCCACGAACCCGGTGACGCCCGCCCCGGCAGTGGCCAGGAAATCCGTGACCGGGGGCAGCGTGCCCCCGGCCAGTGCGCGCTGCGCGTACGCGGCGAGGGCGCGGCCCAGCGGATGCTCCGAGCCTTGTTCCACGGCCCCGGCCAGGCGCAGGACCGTCTCGCGCCCGATGCCGCCGCTGACCGCGGTGACGTGGACGACGCTCATGTGTCCGGTGGTGAGCGTGCCCGTCTTGTCCAGGATCACGGTGTCCACGTGCCGCAGTGCCTCCAGCGCCTGCGGACCGCTGACCAGCACGCCCAGCTGCGCGCCCCGGCCGGTCGCGGCCAGCAGCGCGGTCGGGGTCGCCAGCCCCAGCGCGCACGGACAGGCGACGACCAGGATCGCCACCGCCGCGGTCACGGCCGCCTGCGGATCCGCCCCGGCACCGAGCCAGAAGCCGAGCACCGTGACCGCCAGGGCCAGGATCACCGGCACGAAGACCCCCGCCACGCGGTCGGCCAGCCGCTGGGCCCGCGCCTTGCCCGCCTGGGCATCGGTGACCATGCGGGTGATCCGGGCGAGCTGGGTGTCCGCGCCGACCGCGGTGGCCCGTACGAGGAGCAGTCCGCCGGCGTTGACGGCGGCGCCCACCACCTTGCGGCCGGGCCCCACCTCCACAGGATCGCTCTCACCGGTCACGAGGGACAGGTCCAGGGCGGAGCTGCCGGCGACCACCACACCGTCGGTGGCGACCCGTTCGCCGGGTCGCACGAGGAACTCCTGCCCCACCCGCAGCTGTTCCACCGGGATCCGCCGCTCCGCGCCGTCCTCCCGTACGGTCACGTCCTTGACGGCGAGCCCGGCCAGTGAGCGCAGGGCCGCGCCCGTGCCGCGCCGGGCCCGCGCCTCCAGATGGCGGCCGGCCAGGACGAACAGCGGAACTCCGACGGCGGCTTCCAGGTAGACGTGCGCGACCTCCCCTCCCGCCGAGGGGAGGAATGTGAACGGCATCCGCATGTCCGGATCGCCGGCGCCGCCGAGGAACAGCGCGTACAGGGACCAGGAGAACGAGGCGACGACTCCGAGGGAGACCAGGGTGTCCATGGTGGCCGCCGAATGCCGCAGCCCGCGTATCGCCCGCAGGTGGAAGGGCAGGGCACTCCACACGACGACCGGAGCGGCGAGAGTGAGGCACAGCCACTGCCAGTTGCGGAACTGCAGGGCGGGCACCATCGACAGCACGAGGACCGGGACGCAGAGCAGCACGGTGATCAACAGCCGTTCGCGCTCCAGGCGTTCGCCTTCGCTTTCGCCGTCAGCGGGCGGCTCCCCGGGCGGGGACTCCTCACGCGGTGCGGGCGCCGGGGGCGGCTCGGCGGTGTAACCGGCGCGCTCCACCGCCGCGACCAGGTCCTGGACGGTCACGGCCGGCGGATGGCTCACCCGCGCCTTCCCGGTGGCGAGGTTGACCGTCGCGGTCACCCCGTCGAGCCGGGCCAGCCGCTTCTCCACCCGGTTCACGCAGGCCGCGCACGTCATACCGCCGACGGTCAGATCGGTCGTGGCCAGGGTGGCGCCCACGGCGTCCGCGGTCACCTCCCGCTCCCCGGATGCGTACCGCCCATGCCACCCATACCGCCGCCGGATCCCGCATCGGTGCCGGTCCGGTGCAGGCCGGGAGCGACCGGCCCGGCGGCCGATCCCACCCCGTAGGAGAGGGCGAACACGGCCGCCAGGAGCACGACGAAGCCGGCCAGGGCCGGCGGCGGCGCCCAGCGCGGCCAGGCGGGGTGGTTGCGGGTCTCGGGTTGCCTTCCGGTCATCGGCTCTCCAGATCCTGGGTACGTGTACGGCGCTGCGCCCGTCGCGGTCATCCGTGCGGGAGCCGCCGGAGAGGTAGTCGTGCGTGGTGCGGTGCGAGTTCCCGCCGGCACCCGTTCGCGTCGAACCCCCCCTCTGTCGTCCTCTGTCGTCGTATGACGAGACCGGTGCCGGGATCGTGGCCGACGGGCGGCTGCCCGCGCCCGTGGTGGCGTCGGGCACGGACGAACACGCACGGTTCGGCGGGGTGGTGCCGCAGATCGCCGCCCGCGTCCGCCTCCACGCCTTCCACCCCGTCGTACGGGAGGCCCTGGACCGGGCCGGGCCGCGGATCTCCGACATCGACGCCGTCGCGGTCACCACCGGACCGGGCCTCTCGGGTGCGTTGCGGGTCGGGCCGGCCGATGCCAAGACCCCGGCCTGCGGCCTGCCCTGTCCGGGCGGGCCGGCCATCGACCGGGCCGCCCGCGGCGACAACCGTTGCGCGGTGGCGTTCCCCCGCCCGCTCACGCGTCCCGGAGGCGCCCCGTACGCCCTCTCCTTCCCCGGGCCGAACACCGCCGCCGCGCGCTGGGCCGAGCAGCACCGCACGCGCGGCGAGGAGATCCCGCGGGCCGACGGCGCCGCCTCCCTCCAGGAGGCCGTCGCAGACGTGCTCACCCGCGAGGCCCTGGCCGCCTGCGGGAAGTACGGAGTGCGGACGCTCGTCGCACAACGGGGCGGTGATCGCGGCCGTCGGTGACCTCCTGGTGCGGGCGGGCGGGCGGGCTCGGCTCCGGCGCGGCTCGACGTCTCGATCGCCCCGTCCAAGCCGCTGGAGCTGGAGTACGCGGCCCTGCACCCCGTCGCCCGCACTGCCGCGAGGGTCGCGTGATGGCGTCCGGTCAGTCCCGGCGAACGGCCGGCCCTCCCCCGTCCGGCGCCCCGTCGGCCGGCCCTTCGTAGCCGGGCAGGACGCTGACGAACGGCACCCCGGTGCGCGGATGCTCGATGACCTCGGCCTCGACCTCGTACACCTCGGACAGCAGCGGCGCCGTCAGCACCTCCGCAGGCTCCCCGGTGGCGACGACGCGGCCGCCCGTCATGACACAGATCCGGTCGCAGAACGCCGCGGCGAGGTTCAGGTCGTGCAGCGCGACGACGGCGGTGACGCCGAGCCGCCGCACGAGCCGCAGTGCGTCCAGCTGGTGACGCAGGTCCAAGTGATTGGTCGGTTCGTCCAGCACCATGGTCCCCGTGCGCTGGGCGAGCGCGCGGGCGATCAGGACCCGCTGCTTCTCCCCGCCGGACAGCCGGTCGAACGGCGCGTGCGCGAGGGACTCGACGCGCAGCTCCGCCAGGGACCGGGTGATGATGCCGCGATCGTCCGCGTCATCGCCCGCGAAGGCCCGTTTGTGCGGGGTGCGGCCCATCGCCACCACGTCGTACACGGTCAGTTCGAAGTCCCCGGACGTCTCCTGCAGTACGGCCGCGAGGCGTTGGGCGAGACGTTTGCCCGGCATGCGCCAGACGTCCTCGCCGTCGAGGAGGACCCGGCCCGACGTGGGCCGCACCGCCCGGTAGAAGGTGCGCAGCAGGGTGGACTTGCCGGCGCCGTTGGGGCCGACCAGGCCCACGACCTCGCCGGGCGCCACGTGCAGGGACGCCTGGTGGACCAGCGCCTTGCCGTTCACCAGGACGCTGACGTCCTCGGCGCGGAGGGAACCGGGCTCTCCGGTCGGTCGGTTGGTCACCGGGCAGCCTTCCGTCGCATCAGCCAGAGGAAGAAGGGGCCGCCGACGAGGGCGGTGAGGATGCCCACGGGTACCTCTTCCGGGCTCATGAGCGTGCGCGCGGCCAGATCGGCCGAGATCAGGAACGCCGCCCCCAGGAGGACCGCGGCGGGCAGCGCGCGACGGTGGTCGGCGCCCACGAGCAGCCGCACCACGTGCGGCATGATCAGCCCGACGAAGCCGATCTGCCCGCTCACCGCGACGATCGTGCCGATCATCAGGGCCACCAGCGTGAACAGGGCGCCGCGGAACCGGTGCACGTCCAGACCGAGGGCCGCGGCGGCCTCCTCCCCGGCCAGCAGGAGGTTGAGCGGACGGCAGACGCCGAGGAGGACGGCCGTCCCGAGCAGGACCGCGCCCACCGGGATCCACACCGTCGTCCAGGTGGTGCCGGCCAGTCCGCCGAGCATCCAGCGCAGTGCGGACTGGGTCTTGTGCGGGTCGTTCGAGGTGACGATCAGGAAGCTGGCCAGCGCCGACAGCACCTCGGCCGTGGCCACACCCGCCAGGACCAGCCGCACCGTCGTCATCCGCCCGCCGGAGCGGGCCAGGAAGTAGACGGCGACCAAGGCGGCCAGGGCCCCGCAGAACGCGGCCACCGGCAGGGTGAACAGCCCGAACACCGTCAGGTTCAGGACCAGGATGAGCACCGCGCCGACCGACGCGCCCGAGGACACGCCCAGCAGCATCGGATCGGCCAGCGGATTGCGGACCAGCGCCTGCAGCGCCATTCCGGCCACCGACAGGCCCGCGCCGACCACCCCGGCCAGCAGTACCCGGGGCAGGCGGACGTCCATGACGATCGTCTCGCGCACCGGGGTCCACGTCGGCTCGGCGAGGGACGGGTGCACGCGGTGCAGCAGGATGCCCCACACCTGGTCGGCCGGGACGCTGATCGAGCCGGCCGCGATGCCGGCGGTGGCGGCGCCGACCACCAGCACGCCCAGGAGGGCCAGCACCACGGCGTACGGGATCCCGGGGCGCCGCGCGGGGTCGGGCCGGTCTTCCTCGCGAAGGCCGGGCCGGACCTCCTCGCGAGGGCCCGCCCCCACGGGTGTCGAGGCCTTCGCCCCGGTCACCGGACGAGGCCCGGGTGGAGCTGACGCGCCAGCGACTCGACGGCCGACGGCACCCGCACACCGACCACGGTGGAAGACAGCGGCAGGACCGCGAACCGCTGGTTCTTGATCGCGGGCACGTCCTTCAGCGCCGGATGGGCGAGCAGGAACTTCTTCTTGTCCTCGACGGACCGGTCGCCGTAGTCGTAGATGACGATGGCCTCGGGAGCCCGCTGCGCCACCTGCTCGAACGAGACGTCGCCGAAGGCCTTGTCCAGGTCGGCGAAGAGGTTCACCCCGCCGGCCCGCCGGATCATCTCGTTGCCGATGCCCTTGCCGCCCGCGGTGAAGGCCGTCTTGTCGCCGCTGTCGTACACGAAGAGCTTGACCGGGGCGGCGCCGGTGAGCCCGGTCTCGACCTTGCCGAGGGTGGCGTGCAGCTGCCCCAACCGCTCCTCGGCCCGCTCGGGAACACCGAAGATCTTGGCGACCGTGCGGATCTCCTCGTCCACGGCGGCCACGTCCACCGGGCCGGTGGGGCACTCCTCGGTGTTGAGGCGGGTGTTGATCCCGGCCTTGGTGAAGGCGGCCCGGCTGCGTCCCTCCTTCTCGTCGAAGGTGGAGGTCCACCCGCCGTAGACGAAGTCGGGCTCGGCCTCCAGGAGTGCCTCGAAGGACGGGTACTCCTTGGAGAGGACCTTCACGCTGTCGTAGGCGGCCTGGTACTCGGGGAGGATCCTGTCGTCGAGATAGCCCGTCCCCACCATCGACTTCTCCAGGCCGAGCGCCAGCATCACCTCGGTCGCGTGCTGGTTCAGGGATACCGCGCGCTGCGGCGGGCGCTGATAGGTGCTCGTCACGCCGCAGTTGGTGACCGTGACCGGAAAGCCCTCGGCGGTCGTGCCCGGCGAGGGTGTGGCAAAGGGCGTGGTGCCGCCTGCGCAGCCGGATGCCAGCAGGGCGACGGCGAGTGCGGACAGCACGGCTCTCGGGTGGTTGCGGGGCATGGGTGGTCCTCTCACCGCGGATGGATCGGATGTTCTTCACGCCCTGTCGGGGCGCAGGGCGCAGGAGCACACGGGCGCACGGGGCCGGGCGGGGTGAATCGCGCTGCGGCTCGCGGGGACGGCAAGGCGACGTCCCCGTACGGCCGGTCACGGCGCCTGGGGGCGGGGCGTTTCACGGGGCGGGCAGGCGGCCCCGCGCCTACGAGGGGATCGGCCCCGGGACGTCGACGTCGACGGGGACGTCGGGGAAGCCGGTGTCGTGCTCAACGCACCCAGCGGTGGTGACGGTCTGGTCGGCCACGTCAACTCTCCTTCGCGAGTCGCGGCAGAAAGGCCCCGGGCAGGCGTGCCTCGGGACCCCGCACGACGCTTCGTCATGCGGGCAGTGGCAGGTCTTCGGACTCGCGGGCGCGCCTGCCGGTCTCCCGGCGGGCTCCTACTGGCCGTCGCTTCCCAGGACCGGTTCCGGTCCCAGTGCGTATGACGGCGGTCGTTCCCACTCACCGCTGCGGGGCAGTCCCGGATTCCCACCGGGTTCCCTCTTGCGACGCACCCCGTCCGGCTGACGGGGGCGAACCAGCTGCGCTCACAGCCTACCCGCGAGGCCGGCACCCCCGGTCAGGCCGCCCTCGCACGCCCCGGGCCGACCGGGGGCGGGACGCCCTACCGCAACCAGGCCGGAAGCCGCAACTCCGCCTCCAGCCCGCCCTCTCAAAGGGCATACTCCTCACGCGTGTTCGGACCCACCGCACACCTCTCGACCGGCCCGCCGTCCTGGCCGAGGGGTGCGCGGGCTTTCACGTCCCGTGGTCTCGGGGGACGGTCCGGACCACTTCGCCCACGTCGTACGGAAAGAGGACGGGCACGCACCGAGGCCCCGCGGCGTGCCCGGACACCTCCATGTACGACCTGCTTCGCGCTTCGCTGCCCGAATTCCTCGGCAGCCTCGGCGCCGCCCTCTTCCTCGCCCTCTGCGGCTGGGTCGTCTCGTTGTTCCGGCACCGCACCGCCGGACCCCCGCCTGCAACCCCGGCCGGAGTTCAGGAGGTGGACCGGTCGGAGACCGGCGTGCTCTCCGAGGAGTAGGGAGGACGCAGACGGGCTGGAAGGGTTTCCGGACGGCCTCGTGCCTCGTGCCTCGTCCCTCAGGCCGCCGGCCGTGGGTGGCGGGGGCAGTCGGGGCTGCGGGCGGGTGGGACCGTCGGCGGCAGGCCGGCGGCCGGGCCGTCCGCGAGCCGCCACGCGGTTCGGATGGAGCCGATCAGCTGTCGCGCGCTGTACGGGGACACCTCCAGCTCCTGACGGGCCTGGCCCAGGAGGTCCAGGTCCCCTTCCGGGCCTCGTGACGCGGCCTCGTCCCGGCGGCGGGCCAGGTCACCCGCGCCGAAGATGTCGAGCAGGGTCAGGGAGAACAGGACGTACGCCGACGCCTCGTCGATGAGATTCCGGGCCACGTCCGGAATCTCAGCAGCCGCTTCCTCGCCCAGGTGTCGGTGGAGATCGTGGAAGGCCACGTGTTCCAGGGCCCGCCGGAGCTCGGGGGAGACGCAGGGACAGCCGGCTCGCAGATGGCCCGTCAGGTTCCGGAACGCGATGAGGAGCGCGCTGGTTCGTGACGTCCACTGTTGCTTGCTCAGGAGCGTGCGGAAGCCCGCGAGCGTGTCGGCGAGCTCTTCGAGGATCAACTGGCTTGAGATGTCCGTGAGTTCGATGAGCTGGGTCTTGGACGTGATCTCGTCCAGGCGCAGGCCGTAGCGGATCAGGTCCCTGGGTATTCCGCCCGAGAGGGCGTGCGTGAGCACCTTGTAGGGCTCGGAGAGACCGGACGCCCGGCGCCCGAGGATCTTCTTGGACTCCTCCAGCGTGCACGGCAGGACGTGCACGATGTCGTCCAGCGAGCTGTCGGTGACGCCGCGGTGCGGGAGCCCCCGGCGTACGAACGAGGCGCCGACGTCCTCCGCGACGGAGATCAGGCAGTGGACGTGGGGCACGCCCAGGATGGCCTTGATCTCGTTCAGGAACGCGAGCGCCTCGGTGTCCGAGCCCAGCCGGTCCAGCTCGTCGATCGCGATCACGACCCGCTCCCCCTGCCGGTGCTGTTCGGCGGCGATGTCCGTGAGCAGGTCACGGAAGTCGGAGACCAGCTCGGGGAAGTTCGGCGGCAGGGTCGACAGCGAGGCCGTCTGCGTGGTGAGGAGCTGAGGAGCACCCGCGGTGACCGCGGAGGACGCCGTCTGCATGGTCTGCAGCCGGTACAGCTCGTCGCGGCAGGCGGTCACGAGGGGCGGTGTCGGGTCCGGAGGGGTCCAGGAGCCCGCCTTGACCAGCAGCAGTCCCGCGAGAACGCAGGCGAGCCGGAGGGGGTTCTCGGGGTCGGTCGCGACCGCCAGCGGTGTGGGCCGGGTGAGGAGCAGCGCGAGCGAGACGAGGAGCACCCCGAGCGCGATCCGGCTGCGGCCGACGGTGGCGACGAGTACACGCCCCCGGAACTCCCACGGCTGTTCGGGCGCCAGATTCGCCACTGCGGCCAGCGCCACGAGCAGCAGCAGGAGGCTCTCCGGGTCTTCGCCGATGTTCCCCACGACGCTCCGGACACCGGTGTCGAAGAACAGCGAGACGAACGCGGCCAGGCCCAGCAGCCCGCCGATCGCGACCACCCCGTATCGGCCACCCCGGAGGAGGTCCGCCCACCGGCTCCACCGCCGCAGGCTCCACAGGGCGACGCCGGCGAGGACGACGAGAACGGCCGTCCCGATCCGCTCGCCCCGCCAGACGTCCCCCACCACGTCGGCCGCCCGGTGTCCGTACTCCGCCGCGTGCGCACGCAAGGGACGTTCGTACCGGGTCGCGAGGGAGCGCGTGCTCGCGGCCAGGCCGAGGACGACGAGCGCACCCGCCGTGATCCCGAAGGCCAGCAGGGTGAGCGCGTTGCGCAGGGCCGGGAACAGCCGGCGCGCCGCCCTGCGGAAGGTCGAGAGCCGGATGAACGCGGGAGGGACGTAGCCGTGATGGATGAGGTACCTCTCGCACGTCCTGACGTAGAGGGACAGCAGGAAGTCGTACGGGGAGTAGGTGGCCGGTGCCTGCACGACGACAGCGAACTCGGCGTCGTTCGCGCAGGTTTCCAGGAGCGTCGACTTGCCCACGCCCCGGGAACCGCTGACCGCGATGGTCCCGCCGCTCTCCAGTTGGGTGATCTTGCGAGCGAGGCTCCGGGCCGCCGGGCTGTCGATCACGTACTGCGGATTGCGCGGGGAGCGCAGGCCGTCGTAGCTGTCGGCGAGGAGCAGCGAGTCGGGGTCCTCACCGAGCAGCGCTTCCACCACACGGGCGACCAGGGGGCGCACTCCGTTCTCCTGGAGGTCCCGGCTCCAGGCGGCTTCGGCCCATGCGGTCCTCCTGCTCAAGAGGAGGAGGACCGGTCTCAGACGCCATTCCCGGAGGTTCAGCAGGACGCTCATGCGCCACACCGGGTGCCGCCACACCGCGGTGGCGGTCAGGAGCGGGATCACGGCGCCGGCGAGGGCCGTGGCCCACGACGCGAAGATGAGGAACAGGAGCGTCAGCAGGGTGGTCGAGCAGAGCACCACGGTGGCCGGATGCGTCCCGTTGCGCAGGTAGTCGAGCCGTCGACGAAGCCGTTCCCTCTCTTCGAGCTGGGAACGGAAGCGCTCCTGGGTGTCCCGGCAGGGGTCGACGGCCCGTGCGACGTTGGCCTCGGTGAGCATGGCCGCACGGGTGCTTTCGGCGGTCGCCTGCGGGCGGACGCGCAGGCGCCGTGCGGCGGCGGGCTCGGCCACGCAGGCGTCCACCGCGGCCAGGTACACCTCTGCTTCCTGCTCCAGGGCGAAGAAGTCGGCGACCTGCCATGCGGGGCGCGGGCGGGGTCGGGGCATGGACGCATGGCCTTTCGGGAGGGGCGCCGGTCAGCACGGCCGGGGTGGGATGGGCGGGGTGGGGACGGGCCGGTCAGGACGAGTTGCGCGCGCGTACGAGCTCCCGCCGAGAGATGCGCGTGCCCTGCTTGTGCTTGATCCGGAACAACTCTCCGAGTCCGGGTTCGTCCTTCGAGTCGTCGTCGTACGTGACGGCGTGGGCGCCCCCGTCGTCGAGCAGCCGCCCGACGCACTCGGCGAGCCACGTGGGACCCGAGCCGTTGTATCCCCAGGACAGCCCGGGGGCGTCCATGGCGGGGGCCGGGTACAGCACGCCGTCACCGGTGCGCACCCAGATCGGTTCGTCGAGGATGACCTCTTTGAGGACGGAGCCGGCGGGAAGGCGCTTGGGGGCTCGTCCGATGTAGGTGATCTCCCGGGCGTCACGGGATCGGTACCTCCCCTTGACGGCGACCACGGGGCTTCCGGTCGCCGGATCGACGAAGGTGCCCACGGTGTCGTAGTCCTCCTCCCACACCCGATGGAGTGCGGTCGGCGGCACGGCACGCAGCCGGTTGATCCACTCGGCCGCGGATCGGGTGACCTTCGTCCGCGTCAAGTGGAACGTGCCGCCGTACGGAAGGTCCTCGGCGCCGCTCCACCCACTGACCTGTTCCAGACACTCCACCGCCAGGTCGTCGGTGCGTGCGCAGAGCTCGGCGAGTCCGGCGCCGACGACGTCGTCCGTCGCGAGCTGCGCGAGGCCGGGATCAGCGGTGTCCGGCACGGCCGGGAACACCATCGAGTCCATCGCCGACCGCTCCCAGGCGCGGAGGCGCTCCATCTCCCCGGTGGCGCTGTCCGCGGCCGAGGCCCGGATCCGGTGGCCGATGGTGAAACAGGCGTGCCGGAGCGTGGAGCCTTCGGGCTCTTGCCGCGCCAGCGCGTAGAGCGGCTCCCAGGAGGGGAAGGTGATCACCTCCACCGGCCGGGGCTCGTCTCCGGGCCGCCACGCGGTCAGGTGCTCCTCGCGGCGCAGCGAGCGCGGCCACCACGGGACGCGGGTCCCCACATGGGCGGCCAGCTGGGCCCAGGACGGGGCATAGACGAGTTCGGGCCGGTCCCGGTCCACGGCCCGCAGCCCGGGCCCGTCGAGGTCGTAGGCGTAATCGACGACGACGAAGGTGTCGGCGTCGTCGTGGACGCCGAGGAGCTCGCTCCCCGCGGCGCCGATGCCGTGCAGGGGATAGACGACGGCGACCACGCCCGCGTGCGTCCGCCACAAGCCTGCGAAGAGATCGCTGTCAACGGCCGTGTCGTCCTCGGGAGTCCGGTACGAACCGCCGAGGTAGCGGGGTTCTACCGGAGGCGCCGGGCGCAGCAGGACGGGACCCTTGCCCGCGAGGCCGGGATGCTCGGTGGCGAGCCACCGGCCGAAATTGCGCCCGGACCACATCGTCTCGCCGCCGGTGTATGCGGGATTGATGGGGGCGATCATGCCGGTCGCGATGCGTGACCAGACCGCCTCCGACAGGCGGAACACGTCCTTCAGCTCCGCCGCGGTGAGCTTCTCCAATGCGCCCCTCCTCCATGCCCCCTTGAAGCTCTCCATCATGGGGGAGGGGTCTGACAACGGTTGCCGCGGGCCTGTCGTTCTCCTCGGTCCCGTGGTCAGGCGGCGGGCTTCCCGGGCTGGTCGTGGGTCGAGCAGTGGATGCCGCCGCCGCCCGAGGCGATCGTGTCGATCGCGACCGGCACGACGTCCCGCTCGGGGAAGTGCTCCTGCAGGATCCCGCGGGCCTTGTCGTCGGCCTTGCGGTCGCCGAACTTGGGCATGAAGACGGCGTCGTTGGCGATGTAGAAGTTGGCGTAGGTCGACACGAAGTCGTCGCCCTCGCCCGTGATCCTGTTCAGGTCGGGCTGCGGCAGGTCGATGACGTCGAAGCGCCGCCCGCGTGCGTCCGTCGCCTTCGACAGGACGGACTTGGCCTGGTCGGCGGAGCGTGACCAGGAGTCCGCCGGGGTGCTGGGGTGCGCGCGGTCCAGCAGGACCACACCGGGCGCGGTGAAGCGCACCAGGCTGTCGACGTGGGCGTCGGTGATGTCCTCACCGCGCACGCCGGCCAGCCACACCACCGTCTCGACGCCCAGGGTCTGCTTGAGCTCGGCCTCGATCGTGTCGCGGTTCTTGCCCCGGTTGCGGTTGTCGTTGACGATCGAGCTCTCGGTGATCAGCAGGGTGCCCTCGCCGTCGGGCTCGAAGGAACCTCCCTCGGCGACGAGCGGCGCCTCGGCCCGGGGGATCCCGTACTTCTGGAGCAGGGCGCGAGCGACCATCCCGTCGTTCTCGTGCTCCTGCTTGTTGCCCCAGCCGTTGAAGTTGAAGTCGACGCCGACGACCTTTCCGCCTTCCTCGACGAAGACGGGAACGGTGTCGCGGGCCCACAGGTCGTCCACGGCGAGCGGGATCACCTCGACCTGTGATCCGCAGGCCCGCTGGGCCGCGTCCGCCTGATCGGGCCGGGCCATCATGACGACCGCCTCGTACTCCCCGACGGCCCGCGCGATCCGCGCGATGTCCTCGCGTACGTAGGGCAGGTCTCCCTCCCAGACCGACGACAGGTCCGGCCAGGACATGAAGGTGCGGGTGTGGCTCTCCCACTCGGCGCCGAGACGCCGCTTGCCGCCCGTCGTGGCGGGCTGGGAGGAGCCGACGGGGGCTCCGGTCGCCGAGGGACCACAGGCCGACGCGCCCGCGACGACGGCGCCGATTCCGGCGAGGGTGCGAAGGACGGTCCGACGGGTGGGGGGCAGGAAGGACACGGGGAACTCCGATCGTGGACTGGCGGAAGCGGCGCATCCGGCCAGGGCGGGCGCGAAAGAGTGACGTAGGACGACAAACCGGGCCCTATGGGCAAGAGTGCGCGCGCCGCGCCGCGAACGGCCGCTCGGCACGGTGGGTGATGCGGCCTCGTGGCGCCACTGTCCCACTGACTGGAAATTCAGTCAATTCACAGACGGTGTGGAACCCAGCCGGCCTGTTTCCACTCCGATCGCCTCGCGCAGCAGTCCGCGGGCGTGCCCGACGGGGAGCAGGCCGCTGAGCCAGCGGACGCTCAGCCCCTCCAGCAGGGCGGTCAGCCGCTCCGCGGCGGCCGTGACGGCGCCGGGCGGCGCGGCCGGGCACAGCTCGGCGAGGTGGCCCGCGACCTCCGCCGCCCAGGCCGCGCCCGCCGCGGCGAGTTCGTCCCGGAGCTCCGGATCGAAGACCGAGTGGGCCCGCAGCTCTCCCCAGGCCGTACTGTTCTCGCGCACCTCGGGCAGGTCCTGGAACGCCGGCAGCAGGGTCTGCTCCAGGAGTTGCCGCGGGCCGGACGGATGCGCCGCGGCCTGGCTGTTCTCCGTCGCGGCCCGGCCGTTCTCCGTCGCGGTGTAGCGGTCCGCCCGGTCCCCGATGAAGGCCAGGGCGTGCCGCAGGATGCCGGGCCGGTCCTTGAAGTGGTAGTAGATCAGGGCGGTGGACACGCCGGCCTCGGCCGCCAGGTCCGCCACCCGCAACCCCCGGACGCCCTGGCGCGCGATGACCCGCGCGGCGCCCGTGAGGATTGCTCGTCTGCGGTCGGTCACTGTGTGATCCCTCCTGGCCGTGTGCGTCTCGCATTGTCACACATTGACTGAAAGTTTAGTTAGCGGCACGATGCGCGCAGGTCATTGCCGCAACGTCGAAAGAGCCACCGCATGCCCGAGCAGCCAGGGGGCCCCGATGGGGGACCCACCGTCGGATCGACCCCGCCCGTCGACGCCGGGTCGGCACCTCCCGCCGCCGGGGGGACGACGCCGCCCACCGGCCCCGCCTATCTGCCCGGCTATGCGAAGTCCCAGCTCACCGCCCCCGACTCCGGCTACGAGTTCGATCTGAGGGCGGGCAGGGTGGTCCCGGCCGAGACGGTCACCTGGTACCTGGCCCGCGACGGTCATGCCTTCCTGCCGTCCGAGGAGTCGGACGCCTTCGTCGCCGAGGGCAGTGCACCGACCCCGGCAGACTGCGTGCGGGGCATCGAGTCGCGTCCTGCCGCCACGCTGCCGTTCGGCGCGCTCGCGAACGCGCGGCCGTTCTGCGTGCGCAGTCCGGACCGGAACGAGATCGCCATCGTGCGGCTGGTCGCTGCGCCCGCCGACGGCTCGGTCACGATCGCGGTCGACCAGTACCGACGGAACTGAGGCCCAGGGCGCGGGCCGGATTCCGGGCGCAGGAGCCCACTCAGTGGCCGCACTGGCTTGACTGAATTTTCAGTTCACGTGAGGATGTCGAGTCATCCCGTCCGTTCACCCCTCAGGGAGGCCCGTGGACACCCGCTGCTCCGGTTCGGAGCGGCGGCCGTGCCGCTCGCCGCCCTCGGCCCGGCCCTCCCCTCCGCCGCGCACGCGGCCCCCGCCCCCGAAGGAGGTTCCGCAGGCCTGCGGATGCCCGAGGAGAGCGACCGCCCCGTCCGCCTGATGCCCGCCGCGCCCCGGCGGCCGCAGAAGCGGCAGGAGGAAGCCCCATCCGGCGGAGGGGCGGCGCCGGCGCCGGTCCGAACTCCCGGTGACGGGCCGTGTGCACCTGCCCCGGTAGGCCCCGGTAAGGTGCGGGTCATGGCGTCTCGCAGCACTCAGATCCTCGAAGCGGCCGCACGGGTGATCGCCCGGCGCGGGGTCCGCGGGCTGCGCGTGGAAGAACTCGCGGCCGAGGCCGGCGTCTCCACGGCCCTGATCTACTACCACTTCAAGGACCGCACGGGGGTCCTGCGCCAGACCCTCGAATTCATCAACGACCGCGCCGAGCGCTACACCACCGACCGCGACCCGGACGACCCTCCGCTCACCCCTCGGGAAGAGCTGGAGGAAACCTTGCTGCTGGAGCTCCAGGACACCGCGGAGGTACGGGAGAACAGCTCGGCGTGGGGCGAACTGCGGGCGAGCGCCGTCTTCGACGAGGTGCTCCGCGAGGACCTCGCCAGGGCCACCCTGGTGTGGGTCCAGGAGGTCGCCGCGCTATTGGGTCAGGTCCAGCCGATGGCGCCCGCCTCGTCGCTCGCAGCCGCCGCCGAGCGGCTCACCGCCCTCCTTGAGGGGCTCAGTATGCGCTGGCTCAGCGGTGGCACCAAGATCGGCCACGCGCGGGAGCTCATGCGCGGCGCCATCGACGCCGAACTGGCCGGGCTCCGGCAGAACTGACGTACCCGCCGACGCCCCCGCGAAGGGGGCTGCCGGGGACGGACGCCGGTGTTTCGGGTGCTGTCCCTTCCCTCTTCTCAGGGCCGGGACCTTTCGCTGCCCCATCTATTGACTGAATTTTCAGTCAATGCCAGAGTGGGCATCGAGCCGCCCGGCAACCGAAGGGCCCCGCTCCGGCCCGCCCCGCAGACCCCGAACCGCCCCAAGGGTCGCGTCTGGCCTCGTTCCTCGCTGCGCCACCGGCATCCCCTCCCGTGCACCCGTACACCCGGACGGGACGGCGGGTTCCGGCTCCGATGGTCCACCCCGCTCGCCTTCCGAAGGAGCCAACGATCATGAAGGTATCGACAGGCCCGGGTACCCGCCCGGCTGCCTGGGCGGACGCCCGGTGGACGTCATGCACCTGACGCCCACCGAACGTGACCGACTCCTCCTGTTCAGCGCCGCCGAACTGGCCCGGGCGCGCCACGCGCGGGGCCTGCGGCTCAACGTTCCCGAGGCGACCGCGGTGATCGCCGACACGGTGTGCGAGGCGGCCCGCGACGGCCTCCGCCTGGCCGATGCCCTCGCACGCGGCCGTGGCGTCCTCGGCCCGGACGACGTCCTGCCGGGCGTCGTGGACATCGTGACCGAGGTGATGGTCGAGGCGGTGTTCGAGGACGGCACCCGGCTCGCGGCGGTCAGCGAACCCTTCGGGGGGTGCCCGCGCGACGACGGGGCGCCGGGCGCCGTACTGCCCGCCACGGACACCGCCCCGGCCGCCGCGCCGGCGCTGATCCTCGCGGTGCGCAACACCGCGACGGTCCCGGTGAGCGTGACCTCGCACTTCCACTTCTTCGAGGCCAATCCGCGCCTAGACTTCGACCGCGCAGCCGCGTACGGCATGCGCCTGGCCGTCCCCGCAGGATCGTCCACCCGCTTCGACGCGGGCTCCACCGTCGAGGTGGGCCTCGTCCCCATCGGCGGCGCTCGCATCGCGATCGGCTTCGCCGGCCTGGTGGACGGCCCGCTCGACGCTCCCGGCGCGCAGGAAGAAGCCCTCCACAAGGCCGTGGCCTGCGGCTACCTGGGCGCGGCCGCCCCAGAAGGAGCCCCGTCATGAGCAGACCGACCCGGCACGGCGACCACTGTGCGCCGGGCAGCCGGCACATCGACCCGCACGAGTACGCCTCCGTCTTCGGCCCCCGGGCCGGGGACCGGGTCCGGCTCGGCGACTCCGGGCTGACCGTCCGGGTGGAGTCCGATGCGCAGAAGCCCGGTGACGAGTTCCTGGCCGGTTTCGGGAAGACGGCCCGTGACGGTCTGCACCTGAAGGCGGCCGCGGTCCGCGAGACCTGTGACGTGGTGATCAGCAATGTCCTGGTGATCGATGCCGTTCTGGGCATCCGCAAGGTGTCGATCGGTATTCGTGAGGGCCGGATCCACGCGATCGGCCGGGCCGGCAACCCCGACACCCTCGACGGCGTGGACGTCGTCGTCGGCACCGGCACGTCGATCGTCTCCGGCGAGGGCCTGATCGCGACCGCCGGCGCCGTGGACACGCATGTCCACCTGCTTTCCCCGCGGATCATGGAGGCGTCCCTCGCCGCGGGCGTGACCACGGTCATCGGCCAGGAGTTCGGCCCGGTCTGGGGTGTCGGTGTCAACTCGCCCTGGGCGCTGAAGCACGCCTTCAACGCCTTCGACGCCTGGCCCGTCAACATCGGTTTCCTGGCCCGGGGTTCTTCCTCGGACGCGGCTCCGCTGGTGGAGGCGCTGGCCGAGGGCGGGGCGTCCGGTTTCAAGGTCCACGAGGACATGGGTGCGCACACCCGTGCCCTGGACACCGCCCTGCGGGTGGCCGAGGAGCACGACGTGCAGGTCGCCCTGCACTCGGACGGCCTCAACGAGTGCCTCTCCGTCGAGGACACCCTGCGCGTGCTGGACGGCCGGACCATCCACGCCTTCCACATCGAGGGCTGCGGCGGCGGGCACGTTCCCAACGTGCTGAAGATGGCGGGCGTGGCGAACGTCATCGGCTCCTCCACGAACCCGACGCTGCCCTTCGGCCGGGACGCGGTGGCCGAGCACTACGGCATGATCGTCTCCGTCCACGACCTCAAGCCGGACCTGCCGGGTGACGCGGCCATGGCCCGTGACCGGATCCGCGCCGGCACGATGGGCGCGGAGGACGTGCTCCACGACCTCGGGGCGATCGGCATCACCTCCTCCGACGCGCAGGGCATGGGCCGGGCGGGGGAGACCATCCGCCGCACCTTCGCCATGGCCGCCAAGATGAAGGGCGAGCTCGGCCCGCTCGCCGGTGACGGCGAGGGCGACGACAACGCCCGCGTGCTGCGCTATATGGCCAAGCTGACCATCAACCCGGCCATCGCCCACGGTCTGGCCCACGAGATCGGCTCCATCGAGGTCGGCAAGCTCGCCGACATCGTGCTGTGGCGCCCCCCGTTCTTCGGCGCCAAGCCCCAGCTCGTCCTCAAGTCGGGCTTCCCCGCGTACGGAGTCACCGGCGACCCCAACGCCGCCACCGACTGCTGTGAGCCGCTCGTCCTGGGCCCGCTGTTCGGGGCCCACGGCGCCGCACCCGCGGACCTCTCCGTGGCGTTCGTCAGCCGTGCCGCGGCCGAGTCGGGCTCCTTCGGAGCCCCCTACGACACCCTGGGCACCCGGCGCCGCCGGGTCGCCGTGCGGGGGACCCGGGGCATCGGCCCGGAGGACATGGTCGGCAACACCCGTCTGGGGGAGGTCGACGTCGACCCCCGCACCGGGCTCGTCACGCTCGACGGGGAACCCCTGCGCTCCGAGCCGGCGCAGCAGGTCTCGCTCAACCGCCTCTACTTCCTCTGAGGGCGCCTCCTGCCCGTTCCCTCTCGCACGGATCGACTCTTGACTGAATTTTCAGTCGGTGAAAGGCTCCCACAAAAGAAATGAGACAGCTGATGTCCGAATACCGCATGCCTGCCGAGTGGACAGAGCACGAGGGCTGCCTGATGGCCTGGCCCACCCGCGAGGACCTGTGGGGAAGCGTGCTGGCCGACGTCAAGGAGGAGTACGCCAACGTCGCCCGCGCCATCGCGGCCTTCGAGCACGTGACGGTGGTCGCTCCGCCCGGCCACGGCGAGGACGCCCGCGCCCGCTGCGGCCAGGACACCGCCGGCATCACCGTCATCGAGATGCCGCTCGACGACTCCTGGTTCCGCGACTGCGCCCCGCTCTTCGTCCTCGACGCCGACGGCAACCGCGCCGGCGTGGACTTCCGCTTCAACGCCTGGGGCGGCAAGCACCACCCGTTCGACGCCGACGACCGGGTCAGTGCCCTGCTGCTGGAGCACCTCGGGGTCGACCGCATCACCTCCGACATGATCCTCGAAGGCGGTGCGATCACCGTCGACGGCGAAGGCACCCTGATCACCACCGAGCAGTGCCTGCTGCACCCCAACCGGAACCCCGACAAGAGCCGTGACGAGATCGAGGCCGAGCTGAAGTCCCGGCTCGGCGTCACCAAGGTGATCTGGCTGCCGTACGGCGGCCTGCTCGACACCGAGACCGACGGCCACGTCGACGGCGTCTGCGCCTTCGCCGCGCCCGGCACGGTCGTCGTCTCCCTGCCCGACAACCCCAACCACCCCGACTACGCCCGGATGCGCGCCAACCGTGCGGTGCTCGAAGCCGCCACCGACGCCCAGGGCCGCCGACTGGAGATCATCGACGTGCCGCAGACGGCCTTCGCCGATCTCGCCGACGGCGAGATCGAGGTGTCCTACCTGAACTACTACGTGGCCAACGGCGGCGTCGTCGTCCCGGTGGCCGGGCTGGCCCAGGACGAGGACGCCCTCGCCGTCATCGCCTCCGCCCACCCCGGCCGCAAGGTCGTCGGCGTACGGGCGCTCGCCATCGCGTTCGGCGGCGGCGGAGTCCACTGCATCACCCAGCAGATCCCCGCCGCACGCACCGGCGTGCACGCCGCCGGCTGACCCGGACACCGGCCGTTCCCCGCGGACCGACCCGAGGCCCCCCGGCGGTCCGCTCCCTCCTCCCCCGCATCCCTCACGGAAAAGAGAGCGCGACGATGACCACCTCCCCACCCCGCACGGCAAGACGCCCCCACCGCCCCCACCGCCCCCACCTCCGCCGCAGCGCGGTCCTCACCAGCGCCGTCCTGACCTCCCTCGCCCTGCTCGCGGCCTGCTCCGGTCCGCCCAAGGGCGACGCGGGCGAGGTCACCGACGTCCACCTCTCCGCCTCCACGCCCCCGGCCCGCGGCGAGATCGACTCCTTCAGCTGGGCCGTCTACGCCGAACCGCCGACCCTCGACTACACGGTGGCGTTCGACTACCCGCAGAACACCATCCTGTCCAACGTGTGCGAGAGCCTGATGCGCTGGACCCCGGCGCTCACCACCGAGCCCGGGCTCGCCCAGAAGGCGTCCAACCCCGATCCCACCACCTGGGTCTACGACCTGCGCCCCGGCGTGCGCTTCCACGACGGCAAGGAGATGACCGCCGACGACGTGGTCTTCAGCCTCGGCCGGCAGATGGACCCCGACAACGCCGCCGCCTGGGCCCAGGTCTTCCAGAACGTCTCCGCCGTCACCAAGAGCGGCCCGCTCCAGGTCACCGTCAAGCTCAAGAAGCCCGACTCCCAGTTCCCGCAGTACATGGCGACCGCTGCCGGAGCGGTGGCTTCCCAGGCCGGCGTCGAGGCGGCGGGCAAGGACTACGGCACGACCGGCGGGCTCGCCTGCACCGGCCCCTTCGAACTCGGCACGTGGAACAAGGGCCAGTCGGTCGAACTCAACCGCTTCGACGGCTACTGGGGCGCCAAGGCCAAGTCGAAGAAGGCCGTCTTCCGCGTACTGACCGACCCGTCCGCCCGCACCAACGCGATGCTCAGCGGGGAGGTCGACGGCGGCTACCTGATCCCCACCGAGAGCTACGCCCGCCTGCGCGGCAGCGGCAGCGGCACCCTCTACTTCGGCGAGGGCCTGAGCACGGTCAACGTCAACGTCACCAACATGGAGGGGCCCCTCGGTGACGTCCGCGTCCGAAGGGCCCTGTCCCTGGCGCTCGACCGCACCGGATTCGTCAAGGCCGGACTCGGGGGCGCGGGCACCGTCACCAACTCCCTGACCACCCGCGCCGCCTGGGCCGCCGCACCCGAGAACACCCTGAAGACCGCCCTCGACGGGCTGCCGCCCACCGGCCAGGACATCGACAAGGCCAAGGCGCTGGTCCAGGAGGCCGGGGCCACCGGCAAGACCCTGACCATGGCCACCAGTTCCATAGGCCAGGACGTCTCCCTCCTCGCCACCGCGGTCCAGGCGGCCGGTACGCAGATCGGCCTGGACATCCGGCTGAAGACCATCGCCCCCAACGCCTTCACCGCACTCTTCACCGACCCCCGGGCGCGCGAGGGCATCGACATGTTCCCGCTCACCTACTACGACTCGATCACCGACCCGCTCGACCTCCTGGCGAACTTCAAGACCGGCGCGTACATGAACTTCGCCGGCTACAGCGACCCCCAGTACGACCAGCTCGTCGACCAGGCCACCGCCGTCTACCCGGTCCAGCAGCGGATGGAGATCGAGGCGAAACTCCAGCACCACGCCTGCGAGCAACTGCTGTGGATCCCCGTCGCCGAGTGGCCGACCGCGCTGTTCCAGGGCAAGCGCATCACGGGAGCGCCCACCACCATCTCGTACATGTACCACCCGTGGGCCGCCGACGTGGGGGCCGCGCAGTGAGCTTCGCCCGATTCGCCGTACGACGGGTGGCGGAAATGGCCGCCACCCTCCTCGCCGCCTCGTTCGTGGTCTTCGGCGCCATGTACACGGCGCCGGGCAACCCGGCGAGCTTCCTGCTCGCCGGCCGGTCGGCCTCCCCGGAGGCCCTCGCCTCGATCAACGCCCAGTACCACCTGGACGATCCTTTCCTCACCCGCTACTTCCACTGGCTCGGGGACGTGCTCCAAGGCGACTTCGGGCGCTCGATCACCTACCGCACCGATGTCTCGCGCCTCCTGGCGGACCGGCTTCCCGTGACGCTGCTGCTGATCACCATGGCTCTCGTCGTGGTCGTGGCGGTCGGCCTGCTGCTGGGCCGGACCGCCGCCGTCCGGGGCGGGGCCACCGATTCCGCGATCCTGGTCACCACGACGTTCGCCGTCGGCACTCCGTCCTTCGTCGCGGCCGTCCTGCTCCAGGGGCTGTTCGCCGTCCAGCTGGGGTGGTTCCCCAGCAGCGGCGCCGGCGAGGGCTTCGCGGACATGCTCTGGCACCTCGCGCTCCCCGCGGTCGCCCTCGCGCTCTACCTGATCGGCATGCTCGCCCGCGTCACCCGCTCCGCCATGCTCGAAGCCCTCGACAGCGAGCACGTCACCGTCGCCCGCAGCCGGGGCGTCCCCGAACGCCAGGTCATCCGCCGCCACGTCTTCCGCAACTCCCTCGGGACCGTCCTGACCACCGGCGGACTGATCGTCTCCACCCTCCTGGTGTGCACCATCCTGGTCGAGACCGCCTTCAGCATCGGCGGCATCGGCCAGCTCCTCGAACTGTCCACCACCACCAAGGACTTCCCGACCGTCCAGGCGATCTCCCTGATCATCGTCGCCCTCTTCATGATCGTGAACCTGCTCGTGGACCTGCTGCTGCCCCTGGTCGACCCCCGGGTCACCCTCGGAACGAGGGGAGCCGCCACGTGAGCGCCGTACTCGTCCGCCGCCCCGGCCTCTCCCGGATCCGTGCCACCGGTTCCCCGCTCCACCTCCTCTGCCTGGGCCTCGTCGCCCTCGTCGTCCTCGCCGCACTGCTCGCGCCCTGGGCGGCGCCCCAAGACCCCAACGCCGTGGACCTCGGCAACGCCCTCGCCGAGCCCTCCGCCGCACACCCGCTCGGCGTGGACGCCGCCGGCCGCGACACCCTCTCCCGGCTGCTGTTGGGCGCGCGCACCTCGCTCCTCGGACCGCTGGGCGTCGTCGCCTTCTCCACCGTGGCGGGCATCGCCATCGGCATGGCCGCCGCCTGGCGGGGCGGCTGGATCGACTCCGTCCTGTCCCGCAGCACGGAGCTGGTCTTCGCCTTCCCCGGCATGCTGCTGGCCATCCTGATCATCTCCGTCTACGGAGAGGGCCTGCTCGCCCCCGTCATCGCGCTGGCCGTCGCCTACCTGCCCTACGTCAGCCGCCTCACCCGCTCCCTCGTGCTCGCCGAGCGCAGCCGCCCGTACGTGAGCGCCTATCAGGTCCAGGGCCACTCGGCCGTACAGATCTGCCTGCGCCACGTCCTGCCGAACATCGCCCCCGTCGTCCTCGCCCAGTCCACCATCAACTTCGGCTACGCCCTGATGGACCTCGCCGGACTGTCGTTCCTCGGGCTCGGAGTTCCGGCCCTCACCCCCGACTGGGGCCGCATGGTCTTCGACGGGCAGACCGCCATCCAGCACGGCTACCCGCTCTCCGCGATCCTGCCCTGCGCCTTCATCGTGCTGACCGTGGTCGCCTTCAACGTGGTGGGCGAGCGGTGGGCCGACCGTGTAGCCGGGAGAACCCCATGAAACAGGCGCGACTGACACGAGCGACGCGACCGACACGAGCGATGCGACCGGCGCGATCGGCCGACACGCTCGACATCCAAGGGCTGAGAGTCACCCTGCCCGGCACCGCCCGGCCCGTCCTCGACGGCGTCGACCTCACCGTCGCCGCCGGCGAGACCGTCGCCCTCGTCGGCGAGTCCGGATCCGGCAAGACCATCACCTCCCGCAGCGCACTGCGTCTGCTGCCGCCCGGCGCCGTCGTCGAAGGCACGGTCCGGGTCGACGGCCAGGACGTGCTCGCCATGGACACCGACCGCCTGCGCGCGGTACGGGCCGGCACGGTCGCCATGGTCTTCCAGGACCCGCGCGCCGCGGTCAACCCGCTGCGGCGCATCGGCGACTTCCTCACCGAGAGCGTCACCCTCACCGGGGCCATGAGCCGGACGGAGGCCACCGCCCGGGCGGTCGAACTCCTCCGGGCGGTCGGCCTGGACGAGTCCCTCCTGCGCACGTACCCCGGCCAGGTCTCCGGCGGCATGCTCCAGCGCGTCGTGATCGCGGCGGCCCTGATGGGGGACCCCGTGCTCCTGCTGGCCGACGAGCCCACCACGGCCCTGGACGTCAGCAGCCAGGCCGAGGTCATCGCCCTCCTGACCACGCTCCGCGAACGCTTCGGCACCGGGCTGCTGTTCGTCACCCACGACCTCGACCTCGCCGCCGCCATCAGCGACCGCGTCTACGTCATGTACGCCGGCCGGATCGCGGAGTCCGGCCGGGCCGAGGTCCTCTTCTCCCGCCCCCGGCACCCGTACACGGCAGCCCTCCTCGCCTCCACCCCGCGGATGGAGGGCCCCCGGGGCAGGCTCGCCGCCATCGAGGGCCGGCCGCCGGACCTGCGGGAACCGCTGCACGGCTGCGCCTTCGCAGCCCGCTGTCCGCTCGCCACGGAGGTCTGCGACCAGCAGGCCCCGCTGCTGTCCGCAGCCCCGGACCGGCCGGACCACCGGGCCGCGTGTCACCACGGCGACCTGCTCGAAGGGAGCGCCGTCGATGCCTGAGAACGTACTGGAGGTCCAAGGGCTGAGCCGCTCCTTCGGAGCCGTCAGGGCGGTGGACGACGTGTCCTTCGCACTCCCCGAAGGCGGATCGCTGGGCATCGTCGGCGAGTCCGGATCCGGCAAGACGACCGCCGCCCGCATCGTCGTCGGCCTGGAGCGCGCGGACGAAGGAGAGGTCCTGGTCCGCGGCCGGTCCCGGACCGCGCACGCCCGGGGCCGGGCCGCGGGCCTCGCCCGTGCCCGCGAGATCCAGATGGTCTTCCAGGACCCGTACCTCTCCCTCGACCCGCGCACCAGCGTCGAAGCGGCCCTGCGGGAGACCCTGAGCCTGCACTTCCCCGGCCGCGACCACGCGAAGCGCGTACGCGAACTGCTCGACCAGGTGGGCCTGGGCACCCGGGCCGCGGACGCCCTGCCGCGCCGTCTGTCCGGCGGTCAGCGCCAGCGCGTCGCCATCGCCAGGGCCCTCGCCGTCGAACCGGCCGTCCTCGTCCTGGACGAGGCCGTCGCCGCGCTCGACGTCTCCGTGCAGGCGCAGATCCTCAACCTGCTGGCCGATGTCAGGGAGCAGACCGGGATCGCGTTCCTCTTCATCACCCACGACCTCGGGGTCGTGCGGTGCGTGACCGACGAGATCGTCGTGATGCGGCACGGGGCCGTGGTCGAACAGGGCGGCACGCAGGAGGTGCTCGCCGCGCCCGGGCATCCGTACACCCGGCTGCTGCTGGAGTCCGTGCCCCGCCCCGGCTGGGATCCGGCGGCGATCGCCGCGGCCCGGCGGGCGCTGTAGCGGGCGCTCCGCGGTCCCCGGATCAGGCACCGGCGGCGAGCGTACGGATCAGGGTGCGCAGCACCGGCCCTGAGTCGACCTCGGAGCCCAGTGACTCCGCCGCGGCCAGGCCGTCCACGGCGGCGGCCACCGCTTCGCCCAGCAGGACCGGGTCGACGTCACCGTCCCGTTCCTCGGCCAGGACCTGGAACAGGGTGACGAAACAGCCGCGCCAGCGCCGGAACTCCGCCTCCAGGCACTCCCGGACCCGCGTGTCGTTGAGGGCGTGCCAGTGCAACGCCGAGTGGAGGTGGGAGAGTTCCGCGCCCTCGGGCCGGCCCAGCAGTTCGACCATCCGCTCGGCGCGCTCCGCGAACGACCCCGGAGCGGCGGCCGCCTGCTCCAGGGGGAGGATCCACTCGGGGCGGATGTCCGCGATGACCGCCAGGACGAGGTCGGTCCGGTCCTGGAAGTGGTAGTGGCACATCCCGTGTGAAACGCCGGACAAAGCCGCCACGTTGCGGGTGGTGAACCGTTCGCTCATCCCGCCCGCCAGCAGGGTCCGTGCGGCGGCGATCAGTCGTGCCCGGGTCTGCTCGCCCTTCGCCGAGACCCTGGGGCGCCCCGCGCGGGCAGGAGGGACGGGCGGGTTCGGGGAGTCCTTCGCGGAAGCGGCCATGGCGTCACTCTAACGAGCCCGCGCACTGCCACCTGCGGCTTTCCGTGATCCACCGGAATGACCTCGTCCAGACTATTGACCGAGCGCTTGGCCAGTTTTAGCTTTCCGGTCAACCCCGCAGTCGGCGCGGGAAGTTGAATCCCCAAGGAGCCCCTCATGAACGAGCATGCGACGAACCCGCCCGGCGCGGGCCTGGACAGGCGCAGATTCCTGGCGGCGGCGGGACTCACGGCCGCGGCCGCCGCGCTCGCGGTGACCGAGGGGCGGGCGGGGGCGGCGGTCCGCCCCGCCGCCGCGGCGGGCCCGTTCCGGGTGCCGATCGAGGACGTCCACCACACCCGCACCTGGATGGCCTGGCCGGACAGCACCTCCATCTGGGGCAACACGCTCAGCGGCGTCCAGTCGGACATCGCGCTCATCGCCCGCACCATCGCCAAGTACGAGCCGGTCTACATCTGTGCCAACTCGGGCAGCGCCGCCAAGGCCCGTTCCATGTGCGGTTCCACCGTCACCGTCGTCACCACCATCCCCGTGGACGACTGCTGGATGCGCGACACCGGACCCGTCTTCCGCACGGACGGGGCCGGCGGGCTGGACGCGGTCGGCCTGAACTTCAACGGCTGGGGCGGGAAGCAGGCCCACTCCAAGGACGCCCTGGTCGCCGCCCGCGTCGCCGCCCACCTCGGCGTCCCCTTCACCGGCGCCGGGCTGGTGGGCGAGGGCGGCGCGGTCGAGCAGGACGGCGCGGGCACGCTGATGGCCACCCGCAGCAGCCTGGTGAACCGCAACCGCAACCCCACCATGTCGCAGAGCCAGATCGAGGCCGCGCTGCGCACCGCCTACGGCGCGTCCAAGGTGATCTGGTTCGACGGCGTGGTCGGCCAGGACATCACCGACGACCACGTCGACGCGACCTCCCGCTTCCTCGCCCCCGGGAAGGCCCTGGTCCAGATGCCACTGGCCTCGGACAACGACGTCTACGCCAAGGACGCGCGCCGGCAGTACCAGATCCTGTCCGCGGCCACGACCGCGGGCGGAGCCCGGATGACGGTCGAGAAGCTCCAGGGCCCCGACTACTACAAGATCCGCTCCACCAACCCGGACTTCCTCGCCTCCTATGCCAACTACTACGTGTGCAACGGCGCCGTGATCAGCGGTCAGTTCGGCGACACCCGGGCCGATGCCGCGGCGCGCGCCACGCTGACCCGCCTCTTCCCCGGCCGTGTCGTCGAACGCCTCAACATCGACCGCCTCGGTGCCGGTGGCGGCGGCGTCCACTGCGTCACCCAGCAGCAGCCGGTGCCGTAGGCCCCCGGCGGCAGGCCGGCGCCCGCGCGGCCGCCGGCCTGCCACCGCCCCGTGAGTGCCGACGGGCCCCTTCCGCCCGGATATCGCGCATCGATGGTGATCGACACTCTTTCGCGATGGAATGCGCGCCATCGTCGTTGGGCGTCACGGCGCCAGGCAGGAGCGCCCATGGACAGGCCCGCGCAACCTCGGACCGTCGCCGCACTCGACGCCGTCGGCGTACGCCGTTTCACCACCGGGCCGGTGATCCTCGACCGGATCGACTGGACCGTGCGCTCCGGTGAGCACGGGGCGCTGCTCGGCGCGAACGGCGCGGGCAAGACGACCGTGCTGCGCCTCGTCGGCGCCCTGGTGCACCCCACCGACGGGCCCGGTCGCGGCCGTCCTGACCGGAGACTCGCTCACCACGTGCTTCGGCCGCCCGATCGAGGTCGGCCGCCACGACGGCCGCTGGGCGGCCCGGTCCGGCCGCGGGCGACGGCCACCGGGCGCCGAGGCGCGCTGACCACCGGCCCGTGCTGACCTGGCCGTAGGCGGAGAAGCGGCCCGGCGGGGGCGTGCCGCGGGTCGCCGGGTCCTCCGTCCGGGACGATACTGAAAGTCACGGTGCGTGGAGGCGACATGCGTGAACCGGAGCGGCGTGGCCCGAGGCCGGCCTCGGTGCCCGTCAGCGAAACGGCAGCCGTCGTACTGGACGACGCAGGCGTGGTCGTCGCCCGTTCGGAACGGGCGGCAACGCTGCTGGAATGCTCACCGGGCCGGCCCTGTGCTCCCCTGCTGGGGCTGCTGCCGCGTGCCGGAGCGGAGACGGGACCGGTAGGGCGCACGGTGACCATCCCCGGCAGCGACGAAGCGGGTCGAAACGTCCCTCTGGTCTGCACGGTCGTCCGCCTCGCCGCGCGCACTCCGGGCGATCGCGACGCCGAGGCTCAGTGGCTCGTCCTGGTCACCGTGGAGGACACCGCGGCGGAGGCGGTAGAGCCCGACTCGGAGCGACGCCGGAAGAGGCTGTCCCACGCGGCCGCCGCGAGCATCGGGGCCTCCCTGGACGTGACGGACATGGCCCAGGTCCTCGTCAACCTGCTCGTCCCCGACTTCGCCGACCTGGCGACCGTGGACCTCGCCGAGCCGGTGCTGGTCGGCGACGAGCCGCTGCCCCTCGACACCAGCGGTGAGGTCCGCCTGCGCCGGACCGCCGCCGCGCAGAGCCCCGGGGTTTCCGCGGAGGACCTCCTGCCGGTCGGCGAGGCACTCCCTCCCGTACCGGACACGGACGTGATGCGCCCGCTCATGGCGGGACGGCCCGTGCTGGTGTCGGACGTCGGCGTACTGCGGGCGGCGCTCGGGGTGGACACCGGAACCCTGCGCCTGTTCGTCCCGAGCGGGGCGCACTCCTCCGTGGCGGTGCCGCTGTACGCACGAGGTCTGATCCTCGGCTGCGTCACGGTCTGGCGCAGCCAGTTGCCGTCCGCCTTCAGCGAGGAGGACGCGGCGCTCCTGCAGGACGTCGCCTCCAGGGCCGCGCTCGGCGTGGACAACGCGCGCCGCTTCACGAAGGAACACCGGTCGGTGGTGGCACTGCAGCGAAGCCTGCTGCCGCACTCCCTCGTGAACACGGCGGCCGCGGAGACGGCGGGGGTCTACCAGCCGGCGTGCGGCGGCGTCGGGGTCGGCGGGGACTGGTTCGACGTGATCCCCCTGCCGTCGTTGCGCGTGGCGTTCGTCGTCGGGGACGTCGTCGGCCACGGCCTCGAAGCCACCGCGGCCATGGCGCGACTGCGGACCGCGGTGCAGACCCTGGCCGACCTCGATCTGGATCCGGGCGAGCTCCTCACGCACCTGGACGACCTGGTGCTCGGCTTCTCCAGCGAGCAGATGACCGGCGAATCCCGCGCGGAACCCGCGGTGCTCGGAGCGACGTGCCTGTACGCCGTCTACGACCCGGTGACGAGTCGATGCGTCGCCGCGACCGCAGGACATCCGCCGCCGGCCCTGCTGCCCCCGGGGGAGGAGCCGTTCTTCCTGGGCATGGTGCCGGGACCGCCGCTGGGCGTCGGCGGAATGCCTTTCGAAGTAACGGAGTTCGGCGTACCACCCGGCAGCACGATGGCGTTCTTCACGGACGGACTCGTGGCGCGCCGCGGCGGCGACATCGAGGAGGGGATGGAAAGACTGCGGAGCTCCCTCGCCGGCGCCGGATCGAGCCGGCCCCTGGGCGAGGTCAGCCGGAGCATGTTCGACAAGGTGCTGCCCCAGGAGCCCGCCGACGACGTCGCTCTGCTGCTCGCCCGCACCCGCGCCCTCTCGTCCGATCAGGTCGCCGAGTGGGAACTCGAAGCCGACCTCTCCCTCGTCGCGCACGCCCGTGAGCTGGTGTTGGACCAGCTGTCGGGTTGGCAGTTGGACGAACTGAGCTTCGTGACGGAGCTCGTCGTCAGCGAACTCGTCACGAACGCGATCCGCTACGCGGGCGGCCCGGTCGGGCTCCGGCTGATCCGCGACCGGGTGCTCGTCTGCGAGGTGTCCGACCCCAGTAGTACTCAGCCGCGCCTGCGCCGTGCGCGGGAGACGGACGAGGGCGGGCGCGGCCTGTTCCTCGTCGCCCAGCTCACCGACCGGTGGGGCTGCCGGTTCACCAGCAGAGGGAAGACCATCTGGACGGAGCAGCCCGTAGACGGGTCCCTCGGCTAGGTTCACGCGACCGGACCCCGGGTGCCGTGGTCCTCCGTCAGTGCGGCGCGGGATGGGAAACGGCCGTGGTGACGGTGTCGAAGCGCATGGTGGTGCGGGACCGCAGGTCGTACCGGTCCCAGCGCGGCACGGCCGGGTGGTTGGGGTCGCCGGTGCGTATGAACGAGATCCACGCCCGGTGCATGGTCCTCGCGAGGCCGTCCCTGACCCTCGTGTCCATTCCCGCCAGGAACGGTGCGTGCGACCAGGCGCCGAAGTGTGCGGGTCATCGGCCGTTCCTCCGTGAACGGGGTCCATCCGGGATCCCCCGTGGCGGCGAAGGAGATCCACGAGGCGCGAAGCCGCTCGGACAGGCGGGTGAAGTCCCGGGACGGGGCCTTGCCGCCGAACAGGAAGGCCGCCAGGGGCCCCCGTGCGTGGCTGGGACTTCAGCTGGCTCACGGGCCGGGCGGACGGCGGGGGCCCCTCCTGGGACCACGAACGACTCGCCCGCGCCCGGCTCTCGCGCGCGAAGCCTCCTGGACATCGACACCGGCGGCGGCGAGTTCCTCGCCTCGCTTGCCCCGCTGCCGCCCGCCTCCGTGGCCACCGAGAACTGGGCGCCCAGCCTTCCCCTGGCCCGGCGACGCCTCTCCCCGCCGGGGGTGGAGGCCACCGGGCGTCGGGGCTGGACCTGCCCTCCGGACGCTTCGACCTGATCCTCAACCGGCACGGTCTGCTGGATGCGGCGAGCATCCGCGCCGCGCTCGCGCCGGGCGGCCGGCTCCTCACCCGGCAAGTGGGCAGCCGGAACCAGCTGGAACTGAACGAAGCCGTCGGCATCCCCTCACCGGCGGATCCCGACGGTTGGACCCTGGACGTCGCCGTACGGGCGCTGGAGGGCGCGGGCCTTCGCGTGACCACGGCGCGAGAGGAGACGAGCCCCTACACCTTCCACGACATCGGAGCGGTGATCTTCCAGCTGCGCGCCATCCCCTGGCAGTTCCCCGGATTCGAGCCGTCCGTCCACGAGTCCGCGCTACGCCGACTCGACCGGCACATCAGGAGCACGGGTGGATTCACCGCGCACGACCACCGGTTCCTGATCGAAGCGCGGGCGCGAGGCTGAACGCGAGATCGGAAGCGAACCGCCCGGGGGACTCGTACCGTCGCGAACACCAGGTGTGACGGGCCCGTCACCCCGTGCTCCTTCCGGAAACCTGCACATCGTGTCCGCGAGCGCTCCCGCCGGCCTCCTTCACCTGACGGTGCGGCGGATATGTCCCATCTGCTTAGTGGGGGCTTGTCCCGTTTGGTTCTGTGTAAGCAAGGGGCGGCCCATATCTGTTACTCGATCTTGTGAAGAAGCGGTCACCATTCCGTGAATCAAGCTGCACGTCGCTCCTCAGAGGTGAGCATCCGCCCGTGACGAGGGGTCAACGGGATTGGGTGGGCGGCCCGTTCGCATGCTTTCATCTTGCGCATTGCGGCAGTCGGGAATGGCGCCCGAGTTTCGGGCCGCCCGGCCGCCGCGGCTGTGAATTCCTCCCCCCAATGAAAGGTGCGCGTCATGCGTAACGACATCGAGACCCGTGAGATCGACGACACCGAGCTGGACGCCGTCTCCGGCGGCATCATCAGCGTGTCCGGCGGCCTCGCCGGCGCCGTGACCAGTGATGTCAGCGACGTCGTGGGCGTCGTGGGCTCCCTCCACACCGTCCAGGCCGCGCAGGGCATCGTCTCCCACGTCCCCGGTCTCGTCACGGGCATCACCGGCGTTTCGCTGAACACCGGTCGCGCCGGTCTCTGATCGGAAAATCCCCATGAACCCCGGAGCGTCCCCCACGGCTCCGGGGTTCATGGCTGCCCGTTTGCCCGGCCGATACGAATGCAGTGGAAGGAATGATCCGTGCAGTTTCGCCAAAAGGCTCTTTCCAAGCTGCAATCGCCCGAAGAACTCGACCTGCCCGTTCGCTTTGCGCGCCCGCAGGGGCGGTTCGTCCTGGCCGTCACGGTCGTCGTCATGGCCGCGGCGGGCTTCTGGGCCTTCACGGGCACCGTGTCCTCCAAGCTGAGCGCCCCCGGCATCCTCACCCGGGCCGAGGGCAGTTACGTGCTGCAGACCCCGGTCGCGGGACAGGTGACCGGAGTCCTCGCCGAGGAGGGCCAACTACTGGCCGCCGGTGCGCCCCTGCTCAACGTCCGTACGGACCAGGGGGACCGCCCCGTGCGCGTGGTGACCGCCGGCCGGCTGACGACGCTGGTGGCCAAGGTGGGATCGGTCGTCGCCACGGGCGCGGACGTGGCGACCGTGGAACGCGTGAAGGATCCGGAGGACCCGCTCGTGGCCGTCCTGTACGTGCCGGGCGGTAGCGGCTCGGCGATCCCCGTGGGCGCCCCGGTCGACCTGAGCGTCCAGTCCGCCCCGCAGCAGCAGTTCGGCATGCTGCGCGGCCGCGTCAAGGCGGTCGGCCGTGCGCCCCAGACGCCGGCGCAGATCGGCGGCTTCCTCGGCGACAGCGGCCTCGCCGAGCAGTTCTCCGGCCACGGCAACCCGGTCGCCGTCCTCGTACAGCTGGAGCTCTCCTCCTCCACCGAGTCCGGCTACCGGTGGTCCTCCGCGGACGGGCCCCCGTACGCCGTCGACTCGCGGACGCCGGTCACCGGCGCCGTCCACCTCGCCGCGCGGCGCCCCGTCGACTGGCTGCTGCCATGACCGCGCCCCAGACCTCGCACCAGACCGGGGCACCGCCGCAGGCCCCTCAGCTCCCTCCCGCCGGACGCCGGCGCCACCGTCCCGAGACCAAGGGGGGCGGCTCTCGCCGCAGGTCCGCGTCCGCCCGTACGGTCCCCGGGGCCCCCAGGGGCAAAACGCCCCGCCCCGTACGCACCCCCACCGTGCTGCAGATGGAAGCGGTGGAGTGCGGCGCCGCCGCCCTGGCCATGGTGCTCGGCCACTACGGCCGCTTCGTCCCCCTCGAGGAACTGCGCATCGCCTGCGGCGTCTCCCGCGACGGCTCCCGCGCCAGCAACCTCCTCAAGGCGGCCCGCGGATACGGGCTGAAGGCCAAGGGCATGCAGATGGACCTGGCCGCGCTCGCCGAGGTGCGCGCACCGGCCGTCCTCTTCTGGGAGTTCAACCACTACGTCGTCTACGACGGCACGGGCCGCCGGCTCGGCCGCAGGGGCGTGTACGTCAACGACCCCGGCAAGGGCCGCCGGTTCGTCCCCATGGACGAGTTCGACACCAGCTTCACCGGTGTCGTCCTCACCTTCGAGCCCGGCGACGGCTTCCGTCGCGGCGGCCGCAAGCCGGGCGTCCTGGGCGCCATGCCGGCCCGTCTGCGCGGCACTTCGGGCACCATGGCCGCCGCCGTGGTCTCCAGCCTGCTCCTGGTCGCCGTCGGCGCGTCCGTGCCGGCCCTGAGCCGCACGTACATCGACATGTTCCTCATCGGGGAGCAGACGTCCCTGCTGGGGGTGCTGTTCGCCTCGATGGGCGTCGCCCTCGTCCTCACCGCGACACTCACCGCGCTGCAGCAGGCCAATCTGCTGCGCGGGCGCATCATCTCCTCGACCCTCGGCAGTTCCCGCTTCTTCCGGCACCTGCTCAGACTTCCGGTCGCCTTCTACTCCCAGCGCAACCCGGCCGACCTGGTCCAGCGCCTGCAGTCCAACGACGCGGTCGCCGAGACCCTCGCCCGGGACCTGGCCGCAGCGGGCGTGGACGCCGTGGTGGTCGTGCTCTACGCGGTGCTGCTGTGGACGTACGATCCGCAGCTCACCCTCGTCGGCGTGGCCGTGGCGCTGCTCAACGTGCTGGCGATGCGGATCGTGATCCGGCTGAGGGCCACCGGTACCCAGAAGCTGCGCGCCGAGAGCGCCCGGCTCACCAACACCTCGTACAGCGGTCTCCAGCTCATCGAGACGATGAAGGCCACGGGCGGGGAGAACGGCTTCTTCCGCCGCTGGGCCGGCCAGCACGCCGTCACCCTCGACGTGCAGCAGCGGCTCGGCGTGCCCAGCGCGTGGCTGGCGATCGTGGCGCCCACACTGGCGGCGTTCAACAGCGCGCTGATCCTGATGATCGGCGGCCTGCGGGCGGTGGAGGGGCACCTCACCGTGGGCCTGCTCGTCGCCTTCCAGGCCCTGGTGACCAGCTTCACCGCTCCGATCTCCCGACTGGGCGGCGTCGCCGGCCGGATCCAGGACTTCGCGGCCGACGTCGCCCGTCTCAAGGACGTCGAGAACTTTCCCGTCGCACCGGTCCACGCGCGGCGCGAGCCCGCCGCCGGCACCCGCCGCCTCAAGGGCCAAGTGGAGCTGGACCACGTCACCTTCGGCTACAGCCCACTGGACGCCCCGCTGCTCAAGGGCTTCTCGCTCTCGGTCGGCCCCGGTCAGCAGGTCGCGCTCGTCGGCGGCTCCGGCAGCGGCAAGTCCACCGTCTCCCGGCTGATCTCCGGCCTCTACACGCCCTGGGAGGGGGCCATCCGCATCGACGGGATGCGCCTGGAGGACATCCCGCGCGGCGCGCTGGCCGCTTCCGTCTCCTTCGTCGACCAGGACGTCTTCCTCTTCGAAGGCACCGTCCGCGACAACGTCACGCTGTGGGACCCCACCATCGCGGACGAGGCCGTCATCGCCGCGCTCGAGGACGCCGCCGTGCACGACGTGGTCGCCCGCCGGCCCGGCGGCATCCACAGCCGCGTCGAGCAGGACGGCCGCAACTTCTCCGGCGGCCAGCGCCAGCGGCTGGAGATCGCACGGGCGCTGGTGCGCCGCCCCAGCGTCATGGTCCTCGACGAGGTGACCAGCGCCCTGGACGCGGTGACCGAGCAGGTCGTCATCGACAACCTGCGCCGACGCGGCTGTGCCTGTGTGGTCATCGCCCACCGGCTGAGCACGGTGCGCGACAGCGACGAGATCGTCGTACTCGACCGGGGCACGGTCGTGGAACGCGGGCGGCACGAGCACCTGGTCGCGGCGCAGGGGCCGTACGCCGCACTGGTCAAGGAGCACTGAGGTGACGCACGCGCACCACGCCGCCGTCCCCGCCGCCGTCCCCGCCGCCGCCGTCCCCGCCGCCGTCCCCGCCACCGCGGGCACCGCCGCCCCCGCCGTCCGGCCGGACGGGGCCCCGGACCCGGTCGTCGCGGCCCTGGGCGCCCTGGGCTCGCCCGTCGACTGCACGGGCCTGCGCAGCCTGTCCCTGGAGGGCCCGCTCGTCCTGTGGCTCGTCGTGCAGGGCGAGCTGGACCTGTTCGCCGTCGACGCCGCGCAGGCCGGCCACTGGCACTTCCTGGGCAGGCTGGAGCAGGGCACCCTGCTGCTGGGCCCGGCCGAGGGCCCTGACCACACCCTGGTCGGCCGGCCCTTGCAGGGGTGCCGGCTGCGCCGCATCGAACTGCGGGAGCTGTACCGCCCGGAGTACGGCGACCAGTTCCACGGCGACCAGTTCCATGCAGGCCAGTTCCATGCAGGCCAGTTCCATGCAGGCCAGTTCCACGGCGGACCGTGGTATGCCGGTCAAGGGCACCACGGCGCCCCCGCCGCAGGACGGCTGAGCCCCCTCGAGGACGCCTTCGCCCGCGGCATCGGCCGCGGCCTGCGCGTGCTCTACCAGGCACCGCTGGACGGCAGTGCCACCACCGGGCACGGTGGCGCCGACGACGACATCCTGTGGATGCAGATCACCCCCGGCAGCGTGCAGTACGGCGCCGTGTACGAGACGGAGGCGGTCGGCACCCTCCTCGTCGACGCGGCGATGTGGCAGGGCATGGTCGACCAGCAGTACCGGCTGCTCTACGCCCTGGACGGCTGGATCGAACAGCTGGAGCGCGCGCACGAGGACCGCACGGCGGCCGGCATCGAGGCCGGCCGTGCAGCCCGTACCCAGGCGGACCGGACGCTGCTGGCGTCCATCGGCCGCTCCGGCCGCCGCCCCCACCGCGGCGGGAGCGCCGACGCGACCTTCGCCGTGTGCCGCCTCGTCGCCGGCGCGGCCCGCATCACCCTGTCCGAACCGGGCGGGGCCGGTGCCACGTCCGGGCACACGGACCCCGTCGAACGCATCGCGCTCGCCTCGCGGATCCGCACCCGCGAGGTCAGGCTCGGCGGGCGCTGGTGGCGGGAGAACAGCGGTCCGCTGGTGGGCCGTCGCGAGAGGGACGGCACGCCGGTCGCCCTGCTGTGGCGGCGCGGCGGTTACGAGGCGGTCGACCCGGCCACCGGCACGCGCGAGCGCGTCGCCAAGACCAACGAGACCGCCTTCGAACCGCGCGCCGTCATGCTGTACCGCCCCCTGCCCGACGGACGGGTGGGCCTGCCGGCGCTGCTCCGGTTCAGTGTGCGCGGCACCTTCCCGGAGCTGCGCAGCCTCCTGCTGGGCGGGCTGGTCGCGGTGTTCCTGGGCGCACTCGTGCCGATCGCCACGGGCCAGGTGCTCGGCAGGTACGTTCCGCAAGGCGAGAACGGCCTCATCGTGCAGACCGGGCTGGCACTGATCGCGACCGGCATCGTCTCGGCCTCCTTCATGCTCCTGCAGAACACCTCGCTCCTGCGCATGGAGGGCCGGATCGAGGCCACCCTGCAGCCTGCGGTGTGGGACAGGCTGCTGCGGCTGCCGACGAAGTTCTTCGCCGGCCGCTCCACGGGCGAACTGGCCGGCGCGGCCATGGGGATCAGCACCATCCGCCGCGTGCTGTCCGGCATCGGCCCGGTCTGCGTGCAGGCGGGCGCGGTCGGCGCGATGAACCTCGTGCTGCTGCTCGTCTACAGCGTGCCGCTGGCGATGGCGGCGCTCGCCATGCTGGTCGTCATCGCAGCCGTCTTCCTGGGCCTGGGCCTGTGGCAACTGCGCTACCAGCGCCGGCTGATCAAGCTCGGCCACCAGCTCGACAACCAGGCCTTCCAGACCCTGCGCGGCCTGCCCAAGCTCCGCGTCGCAGCGGCCGAGAGCTTCGCGTACGCGGCCTGGGCACGCGAGTTCGCCCGTACCCGCGATCTGCAGCAGCGCATCGGCCGGATCCAGAACGTCATCACGGTCCTGGGCGCCGTCTACCTGCCGCTGTGCACGCTGGTGATGTTCGTGCTGCTGGCCGGACCGGCCCGCGGCGCCATGTCCGCCAGCGAGTTCCTCACCTTCAGCGCCGCCCTGACGATGCTGCTGTCCTCGGTCACACAGCTGACCGGTGCGCTCATCTCGGCCGCCGCCGTGCTGCCGATGTTCGAGCAGATCAAGCCGGTCCTGCAGGAGACCCCCGAGGTGGTCCGCTCCAGTACCCGGCCCGGCGAGCTGACCGGCGCCGTCGAAGCCAAGAGCCTGTCCTACCGCTACGCCGACGACGGCCCGCTCGTCCTCGACGACATCGACTTCCAGGTACGGCCGGGCGAGTTCGTCGCGATCGTCGGGGCCAGCGGCTGCGGCAAATCCACCCTGCTCCGCCTGCTCATCGGCTTCGACAAGCCCGTCTCCGGCAGCGTGCTGTACGACGGCCAGGACCTGGCGGCGCTCGACCAGGCGGCCGTGCGCCGCCAGTGCGGCGTCGTCCTGCAGAACGCCCAGCCCTTCACCGGCTCGATCCTCGACTGCATCTGCGGCGCCGGGACGTTCTCGCCGGAGGAGGCGTGGGAAGCCGCCGCGATGGCGGGCCTGGCGCAGGACATCAAGGCCATGCCGATGGGCATGCACACCATGCTGTCCGACGGCGGCGGCACCGTCTCGGGCGGCCAGCGCCAACGGCTGGTGATCGCCCAGGCCCTCATCCGCAAGCCGCGCATCCTGTTCTTCGACGAGGCCACGAGCGCCCTGGACAACGAAGCCCAGCGCGTGGTCATCGAATCCACCCGCGCCCTGCGGGCCACCCGCATCGTGATCGCCCACCGGCTCTCCACGATCATGGACGCCGACCGTGTGATCGCCATGTCGGAGGGCCGCATCGTCCAGCAGGGCCCACCCGCCGAACTGCTCGCCGACACGACCGGTCTCTTCCACACCCTGGTCCACCGCCAACTGCGCTGACGGGCCGTGCGGCCTGCTCGTGCGGGGGCGGTCACGGAGCAGGGGATGCGGTCAACGCGTTGACCAGTTGGGCGAATTCGCCGCGTTGCCCGTCGGTCGGCGTGGCGTAGAGCGGCGCCTGCAGCTCATCGGTGAGCCGCTCGGCACGCTGCCATCGGGGTATCCGGGCTGCGGCGACAGGCTGTGGCTCCTGCCAGCCGTGGCGGGTGGCCCGTTCGACGCCCAGGTTGATGACCACGGCCGCTCGGACGCTCAGCCCACACTGGCGCACCGCCACCAGATGGCAGGCGCCACGGTGTTCCCGCAGTACGTGTATGCGCTGCATGGCCGCACCGACCGGGTCGTCGCCCGGGCAGGGTTGTGCGCGCCAGCCCGCGAACAGGGGCAGCGCGTCGGCGTCGGCGGCGTCGATCAGCTGCTGTGCCAAGCGGCAGCTCACCCTCGCACGGGCAGGCCTCGCCACCGCACTCGTCCCCCGGACGGCCATCGACCCGGCCGCGCCGGGAATCCGCACGGCGCCCATCGGGGATCGCCCGATCCTGCGCCTCCTGTTCGCCGCGACGCGTCACACCGAGACCGCGAATCCGACGCACGCCGCCGTCATCGCGGCACTGCGCACAGCCGCGCGGAGCGAAAGTTGACATCGTCAACGGTTGCGAATTACCGTCATATTACTTAAAGACATAAACCATCCATATGCTTAAGCATCCTTGCCGCCTGCGGCAGCACCATCGGAGGAAGGGCACCGACATGAACCCCGCCCAGCACGGAGCGGCCGTCGCAGCCGAGACCGCCGGATTCGTCGCCGCGGTCAGGGCGGCCGACCTCTCCACCCCGGTGCCGACCTGCCCCGGCTGGACGCTCGAGGACCTCACGCGGCACGTCGGCAGCGTGCACCGCTGGTTCACCGAGCTGCTCCGCCGGCGCATCCAGCAACCGCCGACCAGCCGTGCGGTCGACCTGCGCCTCCCGGAGCATCCCGACGCCCTCCCCGACTGGCTGGCGGCGAGCGCGGAGGAGGCCGCCGAGGTGTTCGCCGCCACCGACCTGGACGCACCGATGTGGGCTTGGGGGGTCGACCAGCACGCCCGGTTCTGGGTGCGGCGCATGCTCTTCGAGACCCTCGTCCACCGGGTCGACGCCCAACTGGCCCTCGGGCTCCCGCCGCACGTCGACCGCGCACTGGCGGTCGACGGCATCGACGAGTTCCTCACCAACCTGCCGTTCGCCTCCTCCTTCGCGCCGCTGACGGCCCAACTGCGCGCCCCTGACCGGACCGTTCGCTTCAGCTGCACGGACGGCGACGGCGACTGGCTGGTCGCCTTGCGTGCCGACGGCTTCGCCCTGGTGGCCGACCGGACCGCCGCCCGCGCGGCGGACGCCACGGTCCAAGGAGCGGCCGCCGACCTCCTGTTGCTCCTCTACGGCCGCCTGGACCACCGGAGCGACGACTTTCACCTGCTCGGCGACCCGGACCTGCTCGCCCACTGGTTCGCCCACTCGGCCTTCTGACCGCGGGGCCGGGGAAGGGAAGGGCCCGCCCCGGGCACCCGCCCCCGACTATGCTCGCGACAGGAGTGCAGGACGGGCATGAGGGGGAGCATGAGCCGGGTCGTCGTGGTGCACGGGGTGGGGCGGCAACTCGACACCGCAGAGACCCTGTTGGCGGAGGTGGGGTCCGCACTGCGCGGCGGCGTCGCACTGGCGCTGCGCCGCGATCCCACGCTCGGACGGCTCGCGGACGGCGACATCGCCTGCGCGGGATACGGGGACCTCTACCGGCAGCCCGGCACCCGCGGCGAGCCGTACTACCGGGCCGAGGACGTGGAACCGGGGTTCGAGACCGAGCTGCTGGAGGCCTGGTGGCGGGAGGCCGCCCGGCTGGACCCCCGTATCCCCGGACCGGACAACGCCGGTCCGCACGCCGCGGGCCCCGGCCCCGCCGCCCGTGGTGCCGTCGGCCGTCTCGCCTCCCGCCCCCTCGCCGTGGACCGGGTCCGCCGCGCCCTGCAGGCCCTCACCCGCACCCGCTTCTTCGGCGCCGTCTCCGACCGGCTGCTCATCTCGGACCTCAAGCAGGTGCGCCGCTACTTCACCGAACCCGAGCTGCGTGCCGCCGTACGGGCCCGGGCCGCGGAGCTGATCACCCCCGAGACCCGGGTGGTCGTGGCTCACTCGCTCGGCTCGGTGGTCGCGTACGAGGCGCTGTGCGCGCTCGGACCGGACCGGCCGCCGCTGAACCTGGTCACCCTCGGCTCCCCGCTGGGCCTGGCCGGACTGGTCTACGACCGACTGCAGCCCGCACCGCGGCAGGACGGTTCGGGGGTCTGGCCGGCCCCCGTCAAGGAGTGGACCAACCTGGCCGACCGCGGTGACGCGGTCGCCCTCGTCCGCGAACTCGCGCCCCGGTTCGGCCCGGAGGTCCGGGACCTGCTCGTGGACAACGGCTCCGAGATGCACAGCATGCGCGCCTACCTGACGGCGGTGGAGACCGGGACGGCGATCGCCACCGGGCTGGCCCGGTGACGCACGGCCCGCACACGGGCGCCCCCGCACCGGAGGCAGCGAACGGTCCGGCCCCCGACGGCCTCAACCGGTACGTCTTCGCCTTCGGCACCGGCACGTTCACCGCCGACCCGCACCTCGAGAACCTGCCCGGCGTGCCCGAGGACCTGAGCCGGGTCAAGGCCCTCTTCTCCTCCCTCGGGTACGCGGAGATCCTCCCGGAACTCGCCGGCGCACCCGATGCCCAGCAGGTGCGCGCCGGGTTGGAGGACTGGCTCAAGGCGGACGAGCGCTGCAAGGAGGACGTGCTCGTCGTGTACTACGCGGGGCACGGCCTGCGCGACGACCGCTCCCACCGGCTCACCTGTCGCAACAGCCGCCACGACCGGATGAGCACCACCCTCGCCTCCCGCGAACTCGCCGACCTGCTGGCCGACACCCGGGTCGGGCACGTCCTGCTGCTGCTCGACACCTGTTACGCCGAACTGGGCGCGGCCGAGATCGCGAACGTCACCGGCCAGCTGGTGGACTACCGGCCCGCCGGGTCCGACGGGCTGTGGCTGGTGGCCTCGGCCCGCTCCCGCGAGCTCGCGTACGACCACGCCTTCGTCACCGCACTGGAGGCCGCGGTGCGCGCGGGCACGGCCGGGATGCGGCAGCCGTACCTGGACATCCCCACGGTGACCGACCAGGTCAACGGCCATTTCCGGGAGCACCGGCCGGATCAGTGCGCCAACTATCACGCGGTGTCCGGCCATGCGGTCCCGCCGTTCCTGCCCAATCCGAAGTACCGGCCCGGCCTTCCCGACGGGGCGATGGACGTGGAGTCGCAGGGGGAGTGGACCGCGCACTTCGGTCCGCGGGGCCGCGGGGTGGAGTACGCGAGCGAGCCGGGCGACTGGTTCACCGGGCGCCGGCAGGCCCTGGCCGCGCTGGCGGGCTGGCTGCGCGATCCCGCCCACGACGCCCGGGCCCGCGTGGTGACCGGGGATCCGGGGTCCGGCAAATCGGCCGTCCTGGGCCGGCTGCTCGCGCTGGGCCGCCCGGACCACCCGGAGGCCCCCGCGCACCTGCTGCCGCCGCCCGGTTCGGTGACGCTCTCCGTGCACGCGCACGGCACCACCCTCGAACGGCTCACCGCCCGGCTGGCCGCCGCGCTGGACGTGGAGGCGGACGGCCCGCCGCAGCTGCTGGCCCGGCTCGCCGAGTACGACGGCCCCCTGCGGACCGTGCTGATCGACGCGCTGGAGGAGGCGGGTACGGGCGTCGGCGGGCGGGAACCGCAGCGCATCGCCCGTGAGCTGCTCCGGCCGATGTCCGTCCTGCACAACCTGCGCCTGCTGGTCGGCACCCGGCGGACGATGATCCCCGAGCTGGGCCGGGCCGTCGAGGTCATCGACCTGGACACCGACGCGTACACCGGCCGAGACGACATCGAGCAGTACGCGCGGCGCACCCTGGCCGGGATGCCCGGCGGGCTGACGGAGCCGGCCCGCGAGGCCGTGGCAGCCGCGGTGGCCCGACGGGCGGGCCGCTCCTTCCTGGTCGCCCGGATGGCCGTACGGGCCCTGCTGCACGGGGACTTGAACCCGGACGTGTCCCGGCCGGGCTGGGAGGAGGAGCTGCCCTCGGAGGTCGGGCAGGCCTTCGACGCCTACCTGGCCCGGTACGGGGAGAACGAGGACCGGGTACGGCGGCTGCTGCGGCCCCTCGCGTACGCGGAGGGCTCCGGCCTGCCGTGGGATTCGCTGTGGGCCCCGCTGGCGGAGGCCCTGTCGGGCGAGAAGTGCACCAACGACGATGTGGACTGGCTGTGGCGGCAGGCGGGGGCGTACGTGGTGGAGGTGCCGGCCGGCGAGGACCGGTCGGTCTTCCGGCTGTACCACGAGGCGCTGGCCGAGCACCTGCGCGATCCGCGGCGCAGCCGCGAGGACCAGCGCCGGATGACGGCTGCGCTGATCGCCTCGGTGCCGCCGCGGACCGACGGCGACGGCCCGGACTGGGAGCGCGCGCACCCGTACGTCCACGCCCACCTGGCGGGCCACGCGGCGGCCTCGGGAGACCTCGAACGCCTGCTGCAGGACCCGTGGTTCCTGGTGCACGCGGATCCGGACGGGCTGCTGGCCGCGATGGACGGCGTACGGGGCGCTGACGCGCAGCGCGTCCGCACGATGTACCGGACCTCGGCCCACCACTACCGAGATCAGTGCGTCCACGAACGGGCCCAGGTGATGGCGGTGGACGCGGCCCGGTACCGGCTGGAGGAGCACCGGAGCAGGCTGGGGCGGCGGCTCGAGTGGACACCGCGGTGGGCGACGGGATCCCAGACGAGCAGCCTGTTCCGGGGTGAGCTGAGCTCGTGGTCGCCCCATCCGCTGGTCGCGGCGGAGCTGCAGGGCATGCCGGTGCTGCTCAGTGCGCAGTACGAGGGGCCGGTGCAGGTATGGGATCCGGCGCAGCAGACCTGCGTGGCCACGCTGGACGGGCACACCGACACGGTAACGGCGATGGACTGCATCGAGGTGGCAGGTGTCACGCTCGTCGTGACCGCATCCCACGACGGAACGCTGCGCGTCTGGGACCTCGCACGCAGCACCGAACTCCGGAGGTTCGTGGTGCGGACCGGCGCCGAAGAACAGGAGAGGGAGGTCGTGGTTGCGGGCCTGGCCTGCACCCGGGTCCAGGGTGAGGTGTTGATCGTCGGCTGTGCCCCGGACGGTTCGGCCTGGAGCCGGGAGCTGATGTCCGGCGAGATCCGCCGGACCCTTCCGGGGCGGACCGGGTACAGCCGGTACGAGCTTTCCGTCATCTGCCCGGGGAGTCAGCAGGCGGCAACCGCCCTGATCGGTCTGCCTTCCGGCCCGCTGCGGCGGTGGAATCTGGAGACGGGGGAGTGGGACGACCTCCACGACTCCGCCGACTGCTGGGCGGTGGCGGTCCTCGTCCAGAACGGCCGTGAGCTCGTGTGCCTCGGCGGTCACGAGGGGAACATTCAGTTCCGCGACCCGGCCACGGACACCGTCGTGGTCTCCTGCCGTGTCGGGCACGGCTGGATCACGGCCATCGCCTCCACGGAACTCGACGGCCGGGCGGTCATGGCGGTGGGCTACGGGGACGGCTCGATCGAGCTGAGGGAACGGCCGAGCGGCCGGTTGCTCGCCCGGCTGAACGGCCATACGGACTGGGTGCATTCCATCGTGATCACCAACGTGTGCGGCCGACCCGTGGCCGCCAGCGCCGGCAGCGACGGCTCCGTCCGCCTGTGGAACCTGGAGGAGCAACCCGAGGAGATCGAGCCCCCCGGCCATTCCAGCCGGGTGTCGGCGGTCGCGTGCACCGTGCTGGACGGCGCCCCCGTCGCGGTGTCGGCGAGTCACGACCGCACGGCCCGGGTATGGGACCTGTCCTCCGGACGGGAGCTGCGGCGCCTCGAAGGGCACACCCATTGGGTGGCCAGCGTGGCCTGCGCGACGGTCTCCGGCGCACCGGTCGCGGTGACCGGCGGACACGACTACACCGTGCGGATGTGGAACCTCGCGGACGGGTCGGAGACCGGAAGGACCGAGGCGGGTTACGCGGCACAGCTTGCGTGCGGATACGTCGGCGGTGGGCCGGTCGCCCTGTTCGGGCAGCAAGGCCCCGACGGGACCCGTATGGGCATGTGGCACCTGGAAACCCTGCAGATCAGTGAAACCTTCGAGTCCACCGGATACCAAGGTGGCGTGGTCTCGACTCTCGCGGACGGACGGCTTCTGGCCGTGATCGCGGGGAACGACCGGCACGGGACGGGCGAGCGGCAGGTGACACTCTGCGATCTCACCGACCGGACCCGGGTGGGCCACTTGGAGGGCCTCACCGACCAGGTCAACGCCATGGCCTGCGGCACCGACGGACGCAACCCCGTGGTCCTGGTGGCCACCGCCCACCTGGGAGCCCAGATGTGGGACCTGCGGACCGGGCAACTGCGCCGCCGGCTCGGTGACGGCTGGGTGTCCGATGTGGAGATCGGCCGGCTGGACGGGGCGCCGGTGGCCGTCACCACCCACCACGACGCCGTACGCATCTGGGACCTCGGCAACGGCTCGCCCCTGCACGAGATCCACATGCCCATCGATCCCTGCGCCGTCGCCTTCGCCCCCGGCGGCGAGCTCGTCGTCGGCGCCGGCTACGAGGTGATCGTCCTGGAGCGCTGAGGTACGGCGCGTCAGCCCGTGATGCACGGTTCCGTCCACCACCTACGCGGCTGGACCCCCACGCCCGTCGACGTCACCCAATCGGAAGCAGGCGACAACGATTCCAGCCTCGGACCGGTCTTCGTCACGAGGGCCGGACAGGTGGTGCGCGCACTGTCCGCGCAGAACGAGCCCGCCACCATGAGCGGAGCACTTCCGGAGTCGGTGGGACGCCTGAACAGCCGTGGTGTTCGAGAGCTTTTGGAAGCCCTCGACGCCGAGAACGGCGACATCGACACGTCCGCGATGATGACGGGGTACGCGCGCGTCAGCGCCCTGCTCCCAGAGAGCGGTGACGGGCCCGGTTGCCTCGTGGCAAGCCCGCTGACCGTACAGTTCGCCCACCAATAGCTCTGATCTTCGGCTGCCGGCCGTAAGGGCATCTCGTCGAATAGGCCTTCGAAGCTGTTGAGTTTCAGGAGACTTGCGACGGGAGAGCCGGTGGCCGCGCCCGCCGGGCCCCTGCCGCCGGCCACCGGGCTCCCCGCGTCGCGCTGATCGCTGAACTCGCGGAACAGAGCGCGCCCCAGCAGCCGGGCAGCGTGAAGCGGAGCACCTGGCGGCGCTTCCCGGAGCCGGGGGACGGCTCGGCGGTGGCCGGGGCCGTGCCGCCGGGCTGTTCCACTCCGCCGTCCGCCGTCCGCCGTCCGCCGTCCGCCGTCCGCCGTCCGCCGTCCGCGGTGCCGGCCCATCCGACGGTGAATCCGGCGGTTCGTGGCTCATGGCTCTCCTTCAGGGCCATCGTCGCGAGGCCCGGCTGGTCGTGCCGTCCGGTTCCCGGGTGGCACCACGCGGCGTGTCCTTGCCGACGTCGGTTCCTCCCGCTCCGTCGCCGTGTAGGAACGAGGTCACGCGTGGTGCGGCGGGTGGACCTGGAGGGCTGGCACATGAGCAGTGGCGCCTGGGCCGGTGCGGCGGTGGCGACCGTCACGGCCGCGTACGCGCTCGGCTCGCGTCGGCTGTCCTCGACGCCGTTGTCGTCGGCGATCGTGTTCGTCGGCTGCGGCGTTCTCCTCGGGCCGGCCGTGCTCGGCGTCATCGACCTGCAGCAGGACGCAGCGCCGATCGTGGCGCTCCTCGAAGCCACACTGGCGCTCGTGCTGTTCACCGATGCCATGGCGGTGCGCAGACAGGACCTTCGGACCGGCGGCTTTCTGCCCGGCCGTCTGCTCGGAATCGGACTGCCCCTGAACATCGGCGCAGGCTGGCTCCTTGCGTGGCCCCTCCTGCCGGGACTGACGATGTGGGAGCTCGCACTGGTCGGTGCCATCCTGGCCCCGACCGACGCCGCCCTCGGCAAGACCGCGATGTCCCACCCCCGGGTACCGGCGCTCGTACGTCACGGACTGAACGTCGAGAGCGGCCTGAACGACGGCATGGTGCTGCCCTTCTTCATCCTCTTCCTTGCGGCCATTCCCGGCACGCACTACGCGCAGGAGGGCGCCGAGGGCGTCTTCTGGCGTGCCCTGGTGCTGAGCACCGCCATCGGTCTGCTGATCGGTTGGCTGGGAGGCCGGCTGCTGCAGTGGTCCCGGGCCCGTGGGTGGGTCGAGCAGGAGTGGCGGCAGGTCTTTCCGCTGGCCGTCGCGGCAGGGGCGTACGAACTCGCCGTGGTGACGGACGGCAGCGGGTTCATCGCCGCCTGGGTGGCCGGCTTCGCCTGCGGGTTCGCCCTGCGCCACTCCCCGGTCGCAGGCGAGCAGGAGCACGCGGCCCGCACGGGCGAGTTCACCGAAACCCTCGGAGGACTCCTGGCGGCGATCAGCCTCCTCGTCTTCGGAGCGGTGCTGCTCGGTCCCGCACTGGAGCATCTGAGCTGGCGGCTCGTTCTGTACGCGGTGCTGAGCCTCACCGTCGTCAGGATGCTGCCGGTGATCCTCGCACTTGCCGGGAGCGGACTGCGGCCCTACACGGTCGCGTACATCGGCTGGTTCGGGCCGCGCGGTCTCGCGTCCGTGGTGCTCGCGCTGCTCGTCGTGGAGGAACCCGTTCCGGGCGTGGAACTCGTGGGAAGGGTGGTCGCGATCACCGTCGGCCTCAGCGTCCTCCTGCACGGCGTCTCCGCCGTACCCCTCGCGGAGCGGTACGGCCGCTGGCACGAGAAGGCCGCGGCCGCCAACCCTGATCTGCGCGAGGGCACCCCCGTGCCCGAACCCCCCGCGCGTCGCGGGCTCGGCCTCCCGGACCGGCCCGAGACGTGACCCGGCGCCACCCCGCCCGGCGGTGGACATGCTGCGCAGGGGGGTGACCGCCCCTAGCCTGAAGTGGAGGCCGCGGACGTCCACGTCCACGGGAAGACGGCCCACCGGGTGCGCAGGGATCGAGATTCCTGGCCGGCAGCCGGTGGAGCGGTGGGAGGTTGCCCCATGAGCAGGCGCTGGGCCGCGCGTCTGGCCTTGGCGGCCGGCGTGGCGGCGGTTGCGGTGCTGGTGGTCTTCGCCGGGCTCGGCAGCCTCGTGCTCATGGCCGTGGGGTGGGCGGGCCTGGTGCTCACGGCTGCCGGTGGGTGGTGGATGCTGACCCACACCGGCTGGATCAGGGTGCTGGCCGTGCTGCTGGTCGTCGCCGCGCCGCTCGGCGTCCTGATCCTCTACGCGGCCGCCGGGCTGCTGTGGGTCGTGCTGGTCTCGCTCGGCCTGTGGGCGCTGGCCGTTTCCGCAGGGAAGGCCGCGCTGGCCGAAGACACCCCGCCCGGCATGCCGGAACGCTCCGTCGGCCGGGCCGAGCGGCCGTTCCTGATCATGAATCCGCGCTCGGGCGGCGGAAAGGTCGAGAAGTTCCACCTCGCGGAGCGCGCCAGGGCCCTGGGGGCCGAGGTCGTCGTGCTGGACCCGGCCCGGCAGCAGGATGTGGCCGAGCTGGCGCGGAGGGCCGTCCGGGGCGGCGCCGACCTGCTCGGCGTCGCTGGCGGCGACGGTACGCAGGCCCTGGTCGCCGGTATCGCCGCAGAGCACGACCTTCCCTTCATGGTGATCAGCGCAGGCACCCGCAACCACTTCGCCATGGACCTGGGCCTGGACCGGCAGGATCCCTCCACCTGTCTGGAGGCGCTGACCGACGGCGTCGAACTGCGCATCGACCTCGGCTACCTCCATGCGGGAGAGCCCGCGGGCGGGAGCGAAGGACGCGTCTTCATCAACAACGCCTCGTTCGGCGTGTACGCGGAAGTCGTGCAGAGTCCCGCCTATCGCGACGACAAGGCCCGCACCATCCTGGAGATGCTGCCGGATCTGCTGACCCACCACAGCGGCGCGCGACTGACCGTCCGTGCCGGCTCGCTGACCAAGGACGGGCCCCAGGCCGTACTCGTGAGCAACAACCCCTACGAGAGGGGCGACTCGGCCGGACTGGGACGCCGAGGGCGTCTGGACTCCGGCCGGCTGGGGGTGCTGTGTGTCGGAGTCGGCAACGCCGCCGAAGCGACGGAGCTCCTGTTGCGCGGCGGGCAGGGCCGCGGGCTGACCGAGGCCACCGCCCGGGAGGTCGTCATCGATGCCGACGCGCCCGTCATCCCGGTCGGTATCGACGGTGAGGCCCTGACGCTGCCCACTCCGGTGCGCTGCCGTCTCGCCCCCGGCGCTCTGCGCGTGCGCGTGCCCCGGCACCGGCCCGGCGTGCCGCACGTCGCGCCGCCGATGGACTGGCGCCGGGTGCGACGTCTGGCGCTGACGATGGGGCGGGTCGCGGCAGGACGCGAGGCCGCGTGACCCGTGCTGCCGCGTGACCGATGGCTGGTGCCGGTCCGGCGGAGACACCGACGATGCCGAGGCCACGGCGGACCCGGCCTGCCCGGCGCCGCCCGGCGGGCCCCGGCCGCCGCTGATCGCTCCGCGTGCGCGCGTACGGTCCACCTAGTAGCGTCGAGAGCGAGCGTTCCGTCCCAACCGCTGCGGCCCGGCCCGGCGGGGCAGCCGCCGATGTCGGCAGAGGAACGAGACCACATGCCCCAGCACAGCATCCACGCGGCGGCCGCCGCGGCCGCTCTGCTCTGCCTGACAGCATTCGGCCCCACACCGAGCGGCGCGTCACCGCCCGCCCAGTCCGCCGGCCGGCCCGGTTCCGCAGCCCCGTCCCGGTTCGTGCCCGGTCCCTGTCCGAAGCCGCCCGAGCCGATCGAGGCTCTGAGCGATGCGCGGTGCGGCTTCCTCGAGGTCCCCGAGAACCGCTCCCGCCCCGGCGGCCGGACCATCAAGCTGGCCGTGGCGGTCATTCCGGCCGTCAACGCGGCGAAGCCCGCACAGGATCCTGTGGTGTTCATGGCGGGCGGCCCCGGTGGCGACACGTTCGACGACATTCCGTTCCTCGTCGACTCCGGCCTCAACAAGGACCGCGAACTGATCGTCATGGCCCAGCGCGGCAACCTCTACGACCAGCCGAACCTCGCCTGCCCCGAGATCGACCGGTTCAACGCGCAGGCCGTGGGCCTGGGCTATGACGCACAGCAGGCGCAGCAGCTCATGCTGAAGGCGGTGACGGAGTGCCGGGGCCGCCTGACGGCCGACGGAATCGACCTGAGCGCGTACAACACCACGGAGAACGCCGCCGACTTCGCCGACCTGCGCAAGGCGCTGGACGTTCCCCGGTGGAACGTCTACGGGTACTCCTACGGCAGCGACCTGGCCCTCACGTACCTGCGCCTGCACCCCGAGGGAATCCGCGCCGTGGCGCTCGACTCGATCACACCTCCCCAGTCCGCGGCCCTGCCGTGGGGATGGAGCAGCGCCGCTGAGGGGATCGGCAACATCTTCGAGGCGTGCGCGGCGCAGCCCGCCTGCAAGAGCCGGTACCCGGACCTCCCCCGTACGCTGACGGAACAGGTGCGCAGGCTGGAGGCGCAGCCCCTGACGCTGAACGTCCCGCCGCCGAGCGGAGGAAAGCCGGTCAAGGTCGTCCTCGACGGTGGCGCGCTGCTGAACCTGATCGTCGCCTTCACCCCCCGGCCCAAGGACCTCCCGGCGGCGCTCGACGAACTCGGCCGCGGAAATCCGGAGCGCTTCGCGCAGGCCCGCGCGGGCGGCTCGGTCCAGAACGTCGGCGCGTTCGCGCACGGCCTGACCAACTCGGTGGCGTGCGGCGAGTGGGCGCCGGGGTACTCGGAGTCCGACGTGCTGAAGGCGGGGCGCAAGGTCTTCCCCGGGTGGCCGGACACGGTCCTGGCCCAGGTGCCGCAACTTCCCTTCCAGTACCCGGTGTGCCGGATCTGGGACGTTCCGGACCGCGCGTCCGTCCAGCGGGTGGCCACGGTCAGCGCAGTGCCGGCGCTCCTCATCTCCGGCACGTTCGACGCGAAGACCGGGGCGAGTTGGGCGAAGGGCGTGGCCCGCGACCTGTCCCGCTCGACCGCCGTGCAGGTCCCCGGGATCGGCCACTGGGTGGTCCCGCAGTCGCCTTGCGCCCAGCGCGTGCTGGCCTCGTTCCTCGTCCGCCCGACCGCGCCCGACACCGCTTGCGTGGACGACCTCGAGCCCGCACCGTTCACGATCATCCCGAAATGACCGGGAGGCCAGAGGGCACGCCACGAAGCGCCCCGCCGTCTCCGCACCGCACGACGACTCCAGGCCACTTCGGCCGGCATGGCGGCCGGGAAGCCGCCTGACCGGGGTCAGGACTTCGGCACGGTGTTGATGTAGTTGGTGCCGGCATTGTAGAAGCCGTCCACCGTCTTCTGGACGTCCGCCTGGGAAACAGCCTCATCGGCCTTGTAGTAGAACCAGTTGACCTTCATGTCCCATGTGCGCGGACCGCCGGTGAAGGGAAGGTCGATGAACCAGTTGCTGAAGTGGATGTCCATCTTCTCGTGCGGGACGTACTTGCCGGAGCTGGTGAACAGCTCCTTGCCGTCCAGGGAGTAGGTGACCTTTCCGTTCACGGCGGTGATCATCAAGATGTGCCAGCCCTCGAGGCGCTGCTTGAGCGTGTGGTTGACCCGGTCCGGCGGATCGGCCTTGTACCAGCTGACGTTGTCGAGTTGCGGACCCACCGAACCCCAGCCGCCGTTCGGCAGGTACTCGTGGTCGAGTTCGCTGTAGTTCGCCGAGGAATCCGAGGGGGAGATCGGAAAGAAGGTCTGGACGACGTGGTCGCCGTTGCGGCCGCTCGTGGGCTTGTCGCTGAAGTGGACCCGAGCGGCGAAGGTCCCCGTGAAGAGGGTGGTACCGGTGCTCTGCACCTCGACCTGCCGGGTGCCCTGCTTGGTGCCGTCGGTGGAGGACTGCAGCTGCAGGACCCTGCCCCCCTGGGCGGTCGTGTCGGAGGGGAAGCCGGCACCAGCGGTGGACCAGGTGTCCTTGATCCCCGGGCCACCCCCACCGGTACGGACCTCCCAGCCGTGGGCGGTGAGCGAGGGGTCGTCGGGGCCGCTGTAGTGGAAGCCGTCGAACAGGGTTCCCGGCGGTCCGGACGGGGTCGGCGAGGCGCTGGGGGCGGGCGCGGCGGCATCGTCACCGGGGCCGCCGGAACACGCGGCGAGTACGCACAGGAGGGCGGGCAGCGTGAGCGCGGTCCACGCGCGGCGACGAGAGGTACGGCGGGGCTGGCTCACGCGGGGCTCCTTGGGGCGTAGAGGCGGTACCTGGACACGCCCTGTGCATGAGGATCAAACGGCTGATCCCATGAGGGGGGCATCCTAAGGTTCGGGGTCACTGCCGGGTGACCGCCGGGGTGACCTTAGCGACCGCGTCCCGCGGTCCCGGGGTCGCGTCTCCGGCTGAACACGCACCGATCAGCGCCGGGCGACCGTGTGGGCAGGCCTACTAACCGGTATCACTGATTCCATTTCGATCCGGTCACAAGGCCTGAACGGATCATTCCAAATGCGCACATCGAGCCCAAGTCGACTCAGGCCGGTGCACTAGCGTTCGCCCAGCGATCCCGCGCTCTACGTACCCTGCACTGAAAGGCCCCGCAAGGTGCGCTCAGTCATCACTTCCATCGAACGCGGATCGACGCACCAGTCACAGCCTGACATGTCTGAGTCAAGTCTTGAGGAGCCCGCGCCCGCACCGGTCTTCGTCGACCAGTCGGGTCTGCGCGGCCGTCTGCTGCGGGGCTTCGGCTGGCCGGTCTCCGTGGTCGGCGCGATCCTGGCGGTCGCCATGGGCAGCAGCCTGATCGGTGTGCAGGCGGACGCTCCGGCGATGGGCGTACCCGCGCAGCCCTCGTGGCCGCCCGCCCCGTCGCCCTCACCCGAGCCGTCGCGGTCGCCCACTCCGTCGTCCGCGTCGACTTCGTCGTCCTCACCTCGGACGGCCGCGCGGTCCGCCACACTCCGGACGAAGGCCTCGGCCACCACACCGAAGACCTCGGTCACCACATCGAAGCTCACGGCCAACACATCGAAGCCCACGACCACCGCGTCGCGCGGGGCAAAGCCTTCTGGCCCACCGGTCAAGCACCCCTGATCACCCGCACCACCCATCTCCAGGAGCGTCATTGTCCCGCCACCAGCGCCGCCGGCAGTCCCTGCTGAGGCCGCGCCGACTGGCCGCGCCGCCGCTGCGCTTCTTCATGCCGCTGTCCCTGCTGGCCTGCCTGCTCGCGCTCCTCGTCCTGCGCGGCCTCGCCACCAACGAGGCGTTCCACGACTCCCGGATCGCGATCTCGGTCGACAAGACGACCGTGCCGGACAACCTGCTCAAGGGCGGTCCGGTCATCGACGCGCGCGGCGCCAAGAACGCGCACCCCGTGAGCTATCACATCCCCGACCGCACCGCGGTTCTGAGCTTCGACGACGGTCCCTCACCGGAGTGGACTCCGAAGATCCTGGAGGTGCTCGCGGCCCGCGACGTCCGTGCGGACTTCTTCGTGACCGGCGCGATGACCACGCGCAACCCGGAGCTGATCCGGCAGATCGTCGCGGGCGGCCACGAACTCGGGGTGCACACCTTCACCCACCCCGACCTGGTGTACCAGTCCCACGCCCGGACCAGCTGGGAGCTGGCGCAGACGCAGCTGGCGCTGGCCGGAGTCGCGGGCGTCCACAGCGCGCTGTTCCGCCCGCCGTACTCCTCCGACGCCACCGCGATGGACGACTGGAACTACCCGGTGATCAAGTACGTGGGAGCGCGCGGCTACCTCACCGCGTTCATCGACCGCGACACCGACGACTGGAAGCGTCCCGGAGTCGAGGCGATCGTCAAGGCGGCGATGCCGTCCAAGCCCGGTGCGGGCGCGCTGATCCTGCTGCACGACGCGGGTGGCGACCGCACCCAGACCATCACCGCGCTCGAGCAGATCATCGACAGGCTGCAGGCCCAGGGCTACCGCTTCACCACCATCTCCGAGGCACTCGGCGCCTCCAGCGCCACTGTGCCGGTGCACGGATTCCAGCTGTGGGCGGGCAAGGGATTCGTCTGGGCCACCCACGTCGCCGTGCTCACCCTGCCGGTGCTGGTCGGGCTGCTGGCCGTCGTCGGCTTCCTCAACTTCGGCCGGTTCGCGCTGATGCTCGTTCTCGCACCGATCCACGCCCGCCGCTCCAAGCGGCGGGACGCCTGGGGACCGCCCGTCACCGAGCCGGTCACCGTACTGGTCCCGGCCTACAACGAACGCGAGTGCATAGCCAACACCCTCCACTCCCTGGCCGCCAGTGACCATCCGATCGAGGTGATCGTCATCGACGACGGATCCACGGACGGCACCGCGGACATCGTCGAGGAGATGGACCTGCCCTTCGTCCGGTTGATCCGCCAGGTCAACGGCGGCAAGTCCAGCGCGCTCAACACCGGTATCGCGGCCGCCTCGCACGACATCATCGTGATGATGGACGGCGACACCGTTTTCGAGCCGTCCACCGTGCGCGAGCTGATCCAGCCCTTCGGCGACCCGGCGATGGGCGCGGTCGCGGGCAACGCCAAGGTCGGCAACCGCGAGAGCCTGATCGGCGCCTGGCAGCACATCGAGTACGTCCTCGGCCACAACCTGGACCGCCGGATGTACGACATGCTGGGCGTCATCCCGACCATCCCCGGCGCGGTCGGTGCCTTCCGCAAGGAGGCCCTGCAGCGGGTCGGCGGGATGAGCGACGACACCCTCGCCGAGGACACCGACATCACCATCGCGGTGCTCTGCGACGGCTGGCGGATCGTCTACGCCGAGTACGCCCGCGCCTGGACCGAGGCTCCTGCCAGCCTCCAGCAGCTCTGGTCCCAGAGGTACCGCTGGAGCTACGGCAGCATGCAGGCGATGTGGAAGCACCGCGGCGCGGTGACCTCCCGCGGCCCGGCCGGGCGCTTCGGCCGAATCGGGCTGCCGCTCGTCGTGCTGTTCGGCGTGGTCGCCCCGCTGCTGGCGCCGCTGGTCGACTTGTTCCTGCTGTACGGCGTGCTGTTCGGGGACGCCCCGATCACCCTCACCAGCTGGGGCGGCTTCATCCTGCTCCAGGCCGCACTGTCCTGGTACGCCTTTCGGCTCGACCGCGAGAAGCCCTGGCATCTGATCAGCCTGCCGATCCAGCAGCTGGTCTACCGGCAGCTGATGTACATCGTCCTGTTGCAGTCCGCGATCACGGCGATGACCGGTGGCCGACTGCGCTGGCAGAAGCTCCGCCGCACCGGCGAGGTCGCTGTACCGGTGGAGGCCTGACCATGACTGCATCCATCGATTTCGGGCGCGCTCAGGACACCGTCCAGTTGAGGGTCCCCGCCGTTCTGCGACAGCAGCCGGAGCCGGAACCGGAGGCGCCGTCCGAACGCAAGGGCGGCCGGGACCGCTATCTCGACCTGCTGCGCGCGCTGGCGCTGGGTCGTGTGGTGCTCTACCACCAGTTCGGCTGGTTCTGGCTGCCCCTCGTCTTCCCGTCGATGGGCGTGATGTTCGCGCTGGCCGGCTCGCTGATGGCCCGCTCGCTCAGCCGCCCGCCTCTCGGCGTGATCCGCGGCCGACTGCGCCGGCTGCTGCCGCCGATGTGGCTGTTCGGCGCCGTCATGATCGCCCTCCAGATCCTCGACGGCTGGGGCCCCCGCTCCGACGGCCACCCCACCTGGTGGTGGGGCAAGCTGGCGTTCTGGATCCTGCCGCTGAGCACTCCGCCGTACGCGGACGAACTGCCCGGTTTCCATCATCTCGTGGAACACACCTGGGCCGCGCAGGTCATCGTCCCGCTCTGGTACCTCCGGGCCTACCTGTGGTACGTCCTGCTCTCACCGCTGATGCTCCGGGCACTGCGACGATTTCCGGTGGTGACGCTGTTCGCTCCCCTGGCGCTGTTGATCGTCATGAACACGTTCTTCGCCGACCAGGAGTTCATCTACAGCCGGGTGTGGGAGACCGCCAACGACTTCACCATGTTCGGCTCCTGCTGGATCCTCGGCATGGCCCACCAGGAGGGGCTGCTCAAGAAGATCCCGCAGTACGTACTGCCGTCCATCGCGCCGCTGGTCATGGTGGCCGGCCTCTGGTACCTGCAGACCCGGCCGGTCGATCCGACCGAACCGACCGACATCGAGTCCTGGCCGATCGCCCAGGCCCTGTGGTCCCTCGGCTTCGTAGCCATCCTGCTCCACATCAGCCCGTCCTGGGAGCGGTGGCCCAGGCCGCTGGAACGCTGGAACGGCCTGGTCAGCCTGCTCAACGCCCGCGCTGTCAGCGTCTACCTCTGGCACGAGATCGCGCTGGTGGTCGCCGTCCCGCTGATCGACCCCCTCTGGAGCGTCCCCTTCTTCTACAAGAACCTCCAGTGGCTGCTGGCCAGCCCGTGGTTCACGCTGCTGGTGGCGATCCCGCTGCTCGGCCTCCTGGTGCTGACCTTCGGATGGGTAGAGGACGTGGCCGCCAAACGCTCGCCGCGGCTCCTGCCGTACCCGCGCCGCCGACGGGGCAGGCGCCGGGCCGCCGACTGACGGGGGCTGCGACTGGATCAAGGGGCCGTTTCAGAGCGATCCGAAACGGCCCCTTGGCTTGACCGCGTCAGTGGGCGACACACATCAACCAACGATCCGATGGTCCGAAGGCGCCGGCCTAGTCGGGCAGGAACTCCCTGAACTTCGCCTCGACGGCTTCCCTGGCGAGGCGGTCGGCCTTGAGGAGCGCTTCGGCGACGTCCTTCGGCAGGGGGCGCTTCGCCGCCTGACGCCGGGTGATCCACTCTGCGACCGTCCAGTTGCTCTTGTCGAGATTGGCCTGCTCGGTCATCGGCAGATAGTTCTCGGGCACGGCACGCAGCATGGCGTCCCGCTGGAGGGGCGTCAGCCGTGGGAACCGCGGATCCGCGGCGATCTCCGAGCGCGACATGAGGTGGTCGGTCTCCCATGCGGCGGTGGTCATCGGCTTGCCGGTCGTGACGTCCTTGGGGGCGCCGTTGACGGGCCGCAGCACCGGGTCGAGCCGGTTCGCGTTGCCCAGCGCGGGGGCACGGCCGGCCTCGCGCGGCGTGCCGGCCTTGACCTGCTCCCGGAGGGTCCGGTCCAGCCCGCTGACCTCCTCGGTCAACTTGTTCCACGCGGAATTGAGTTCGGCTTCGAGAGAGGTGTACTTGGCCCCGCTCGGCTGCCCGGTGGGCGGCGTCACCCCGGGAATCCGGCTCTCGCGGTTGAGCTTGGCGCGAGCGCCCTCCCCCTGGGGATTGAGCTCGGCGGTGATCTCCCGCTCCAGCCTGACGATCTCCTTCTCCAGCCGGGCGATCTCGGCCTGGGCCCGGGCCGCGGCCGCCGCCTCGCCCTGCGCCCGGCCCTCGCTGGCCGACAGCCGGTTCAGCCGGTTCTCCGCCTGCCGCAGCGCCGTCTCCGACTGCTTGACGGTGGGGCCGCCGGGACGGCGGCCCGCCTGCGCCATCCGGATCTCGCCGGTGGCGGCAGCCACCTCCGCGCGGGCCAGGGCGGTGTCCCGGGCGGCGGCCGAGAGGGCGGCCCGGGTCTCGGTCACCCGGAGGTCGGCGGCGGCGGTGCGCGGGGTGGCCGGCGTCGGTACGGGTGCGGCCGGCAGGGCGGGGACGTGGGGGCGGGGCGGCGCCACGGTGGGGGCGGCCTTCGGGGCCGGTACCGGGGCGGCCGGGGCGGCTTGCGGTGCCGGGGCGGCCGGGGCGGCTTGCGGTGCCGGGGCGGCCGGGGCGGCCTGCGGTGCCGGGGCGGCCGGGGCGGCGGCCGCCTGCGCGGCGGGAGCCGCCGGTGCCTTCGTCATCGAGGCGGTCGACCGGTGCGCCCGCCAGGCCTTCTGCGCCGGGTCGTAGACCATCTCGACGGTCGTGGCCGGGGGCGGCCCCGGCGGACTGCTCAGGCCGGCGGCCGGTTTCACCACCACCTGGCCCTCCGGGGTGATGGCGACGATCCGGAGCTCCTCGCCGTACGACGTGGTGAACGTGGAGCCGATCAGCTTCTCGTTGCCGAGCTTGACGGCCCGCGCCCCGCCCACCGCCCCGAGGAGCAGCCCGAGGGGGATCGCCAGCGCCCACTCGCCGCCCGACGGCAGGGCCTTCTGCCAGATCTCGCGGCCGACCGGGCTGGAGAAGTGGCTCTGGAGGACCGTCGTCAGCAGGGCCTGGGTGCCGAGGCTCGCGGCGGCGGAGGCACCGCCGGCCACCCCGCCGGAGACCAGCCCCGCCCCGACGGACCGCGGCGCGAGTCCCACCGCACGCGCGGCGGTCGAGCCCAGCCTGCTGGTGGCCGCTCCGGCGCCGCGGGTGACGGCCGCGATGAGGAGGGCCCGCCAGGCCGCGCTCCACAGGATCTCCTCGCCCTCGTTCCACGAGAGGTCACCGCGGGTGTACGCCTCCGACACCGCCGTGGCCGCGTCGTGGAAGCCGAAGGACAGCATCTGCTCGCCCGCGTCGATCACGGCGATTCCGCCGGCGCCGATGAAGGCGGCGACACCCCGGACGTAGTACCAGCCGCCCCGGCTCCAGTCCGACAGTGCCGTGCCGGCCAGGGAGGTCCCCAGCGCCTCGTTGCGCATGCCGAGGCTCTTGCCCGCCGGATGCGCGGCGTGCCACGCCTCGGCCTGGGCGACGACCGGGGTGAGCTGCGTGATCACCCGCTCGACGCGCGCGAGGGCGGCCTTCGCGGGGGCCTCCGCCGGGCCGCCCTGCTGGACCGTCTGCCGGAGGAAGTCCCGGTCCGCCGCGGCGCGCCGGGCGACGCCCCGTACCGTGTTCAGCGCATGGTCGCGCGGGTGCGCCGGAACGGCGGCGACGAGCCGCGCGGCGAGCGGTTCGAGCTCGGCCAGCTCGGTGTCGATCTCGGCCGGTACCTCCGGTTTCACCGGCGGTGGCGCGAGCGACTGCCCCCTGGTGAGCTCGGTGTGGCGCTGCACCAGCCAGGTGTGCTCGCGAGTGAGTTCCGCGCGGTACTCCTCCGAGAGGGCCACCACCCTCATTTCCCGCTCGTTCTCGGCGATGCGTTCGATCAGTTGCGGCAGTAGGAGCTGCTGGATCTCCGCCTGTGACAGCGCGGCTGCCTGGATGCCGACCGCCGCGGGCAGTACGCCGGGCACCTGACGGCCACGGACCGGGGCGCCGGCATCCGCCGTGCGGGCGGCGGCCTCCGCTGCGGCCTCGTGGCCGGCGTCGGCGGGCGCCGCTCCCGGCCGACCGGTCTGCTGCACGACATGGGTGAGCTCGTGAACGAGCAGGCCCCGCCCGGCCGGGGAGGCGGGCTGGTAGCGGCCCTCGCCGAAGACGATGTCCGGGCCCACCGTGAACGCCCTGGCCAGGTGCCGGCGGGCCAGGGCGTGGGCGGCGGGGTGGTCGTGGACCCGGACGTGCGCGAGCGGTACGCCGAACCTGGCCTCGTGCTGCGTGCGTACCTCGTCGGGCAGGGGCCTGCCGCTGCCCGAGGGCCCCCGCACGTCACCACCGGAGGAGTGGGCGGAACGGGTGGGGATCCGCGTGAAGTCGCCTCCCGCCCACGCCCCGGGCCCGGCGTCGGGTCCGGCATCGAGCCAGGCGGCAACGTCCCGGGCTGCCGTGGGGAAGTCGACGTGCTGCGGTGGACGCGAAGCGGCCGTCGGGCCGCTGACGCGGCTGCCCGGGCGGGCGACCGTGCCGTCCGCTCGTGCGGTGTGGGCTGCGCGGGCGTCGGGGCCCGGGGAAGCGGTCACGGTCCCTCCAGCACGCGCGTGGGCCGGCGGGCAGCCGATGCCGCGTGAGCGAAGCAGTTCGTGTATCCGTTCGCTGCCAGCGTCCCCCGCCGCCCGGGGGCCCGCAACCGCGCCGTGCCGGGTGGCCGGGCCTGACGGCTGCACCGGGGGCGGCCCGCGCGAGGACCGTGGGTTCCGGCCCGGCCGCTCGCGCGGGGACCGGTCGGCCTGGGCGCCTCATCGCGTCGTACGCCGTACGGGGCAGTCGAACGGGGGTCGGCGGAGCGGCGGCCGCACGCGGACCGCTCTGTCTGCCTATGGTGCTGGGCGCCCGTCGTTCCCGTCCCGGAACCCGCGCCGACAGCTGGAGAGAGGGCTGCCCATGCCTGTGAACGTCTCGTTCCCCGGCGTCTACATCCATGAAGTCAAGAGCCGGGTGCGAACCATCACCGGCGTTCCGACGTCGGTGGCCGCATTCGTCGGGCTGGCCCCGCGCGGCCCGTCCGGCAGACCCGTGCACATCACCGGCTGGGCCGACTACGAGGCCCAGTTCGGTGGGCTCGATGCGAACGGCGAGATGGGCCACGCCGTCTACCAGTTCTTCCTGAACGGCGGCACCGACGCCGAGATCGTCCGGCTGGTCGCCGAGAACACTGAAAGGGCGAGGGTCCGGGTCGGCGCGAAGGCCCCGAGCGATGACGACAACCGCCCCATCCTCAAGGCCGCGAGTGGGGGAATCTGGGCGAAGAACCTGCGGGTCCGCGTCGACCACGACAACATCCCCACGCAGGACAAGTCCTTGTACAACCTGACCGTCCGGGACATGGGGACCGGTGTGCAGGAGAGCTACACCAACATCAGCTCCGACCCGGACAGCCCCTACAACCTGACGAAGGTGCTCAGCGAGTCCCGGCTGGTCCGAGTCGACCAGGCCGGAACAGGCGAACGACCGCTCGAACACGGCACCCCGAAGGACTCGTCCGACGATCTCCTGGCAGGCCCGCGTGAGGTGGTGCCGGCGAAGCCCGACGACGACGAGGGCAAGCCCGAGGAGCCGCACGGCGAGGCCGAAGGCGAAGAGGGCGAGGAGGAGGAAGAGGAGGGCGCCGGGAACGGCCGTGGCAACAGGGGCCGCGGCAACAGGAACGAGCGGGGCGGCGAGCCGAAGACGTTCATTGTCTACGAGGAGCCGGGACCGATGCGAGCGACCTCCGACGACGACCCTGCCCTGAAGGACTACCGGGGCAACGCCGCCGAGCAGACCGGCATCCACGCGCTCCTCAAGACGGACATCTTCAACCTGCTGTGCCTGCCGGGGGCCCCGGAAAAGGTCCTGCCCGACGCCCTGCAGCTGTGCGTCGAACGGCGCGCGATCCTCCTCGTCGATCCGCCGAAAGAGTGGAACGGCCTGACTGCCTCCGCTGTCAAGGATCTCGCTCTCAACGACCCCGTGCTCCCCGGCGACCCCGCCAAGAACGCCGCCCTCTACTTCCCCGAAGTCCTGGCCCCCGACCCCCTCCAGGACGGCAAGATCAGGGCCTTCCCGCCCTGCGGCGTCATGGCCGGCGTGCTGGCCCGTACCGATGCCCAGCGTGGGGTCTGGAAGGCGGCGGCCGGCACGGACGCCTCGCTCGCCGGAGTCACCGGGCTCACCACGGTGCTCACCGACCGAGAGAACGGGCTGCTGAACCCGCTCGGTGTCAACTGCCTTCGTCAGCTCCCCCTGGTGGGGCCGGTGGCCTGGGGCGCGCGCACCCTGCGCGGTGCGGACCGGCTCGCCGACGAGTGGAAGTACCTGCCCGTCCGCCGCCTCGCGCTCTTCGTGGAGGAGAGCCTGTTCCGCGGCACCCAGTGGGTGGTGTTCGAGCCCAACGACGAACCCCTGTGGTCGTCGATCCGGCTGAACGTCGGGGCGTTCATGAACTCCCTGTTCCGCGAGGGCGCGTTCCAGGGGCGCACCCCCGACGAGGCGTACCTCGTCAAGTGCGACCGGGAGAACAACCCGCAGAACGACATCGACCGGGGCATCGTCAACATCCAGGTCGGCTTCGCACCGCTGAAGCCGGCCGAGTTCGTGATCATCCACATCGAGCAGCTCGCCGGCCAGATCCAGACCTAGCAGGAGGACGTCCGATGCCGGACATCACGCGCAGGGACCCCTTCAAGAATTTCCGGTTCCGGGTGAAGTTCAGCGGGTCCACCGAGTACATCGCCGGGGTCAGCAAAGTCAGCGGCCTCAAGCGGACCACCGAGGTGATCAAACACCGCGACGGCGGCAGCCCCGGCACCAGCCGCAAGCTCCCGGGCCGTACCGAGTACGAGCCCGTCACCCTGGAGCGGGGCTGCACCACCGACCCCGTCTTCGAGGAGTGGGCCAACCGGGTCTGGAGCTTCCGCAACGCCACCGGATCGCTGGAGACCTCGCTGAAGGACTTCCGGCGGGACCTCATCGTCGACGTGTTCGACGAAGGCGGCCAGAAGGTGCTCTCGTACTCCGTGCACGACTGCTGGGTCTCGGAGTACCAGGCACTGCCGGACCTCGACGCCAACGCCAACGCGGTCGCGTTCGAGCACATCAAGCTCGAACACCACGGCTGGGTGCGCGAGCGTACCGAGCCGCCGCAGCTGACGCAGTTCAGTGACACGGCTTCGGGATGACCCGGTGACGGCCGAACTGACCGAAGCCCGGCTCCTGGACATCTGGGAGACGGGCAACGGACAGGAACCGCCGGCCCGCGCCCTGCTGCTCGCTGCTGCCGCGGCGGCGCTGCCCGGGCCGGCCGGGAACGGGCAGCCGGGGCCGCAGTCCGGGGCGCAGCCGGACCCGCGGCCCGTGGCCGAACGCACCCTGGCCGCCCGCAACGCACTCCTGCTCGACCTGCGCGAACGCTGCTTCGGTACGGCGCTTCCGTGCGTCGCCGACTGCCCGCACTGTGCCGAGCAGCTCGATGTCACCCTCACCACCGCCGAGCTGCGCCCGCCCGGCGACCGCACCGCCCCGCCCGGCGGGGCACCCGCCACCGGCCGCGTCCGCGTCGACGGGCACGAGGTGACCTACCGCGCCCTGACCGGGGGAGACCTGCTGGCCGTCGACCCCGGCGCGCCCGGGGCGCGCCGGGCCCTGCTGTGCCGGTGCGTGCTGGGCGCCGTACCGCCGGCCCCCGAAGGGCCGAACGATGCGGTGCTCGAAGCGGTGGCCGAGCGGCTGGGCGCCCTCGACCCGGGGGCCGACACCGCGGTGGCGCTCACCTGCCCGTACTGCCGCCACGGCTGGACGGCGGCCTTCGACCTCGCCGGATACCTGTGGGCCGAGGTTGAGGCCTACGCCCGTCGACTGCTCCACGAGGTGCACCTGCTCGCCCGTGCGTACGGGTGGACGGAGGCCGATGTCCTGGGGGCGAGTCCGGTCCGACGGCGGTACTACCTGGAGGCGGCGACCGGATGAGCGACTTCGTGGGCAGGCTGCTCGGCGCGCCGGGCCCCCGGCTGCGCCCCCAGCTGCCGACCCTGTTCGACCCGGGTGCGACACGGCTCCAGGCCCCGGACGAACCCCTTCCGGTGACGGAGGAGGAGACGGCACCGGCCCTGCCGTACGAGGCTCCGCACCCGGCCCCGCACGCGCTGCCCCCGGCGGCCCCGCCTCCGCCACCCCTTCCCCTCGCACCGCCCGAAGGCACGGAAGACCACGCAGGCCCCCCGGTCCGGGACCCCGCGGCCGCCTCCCGGCGGGCGGCCCCGTCCGCCGGGGACGCGCCGCAGGAGCGGGGCACGGCAGCGGGCGCGGGGCGTCCAGCACCCCGTTCTGCCGAGCGGGTGGCCGGCCCGACGGCCGAGTCCGCGCCCGCCGCCGTCGGCCCCTCCGACGCCCGGCCGCCGGGCGCGGGGCGTCCAGCACCCCGTACCGCCGAGCGGGTGGCCGGCCCGACGGCCGAGTCCGCGCCCGCCGCCGTCGGCCCCTCCGACGCCCGGCCGCCGGGCGCGGTGCACCGCTCGCCGCCGGCCGGCCCGGCTCCCGTGGCACCGGCTGCCGCGCCGGTTGCCCAACTCCCGCTTTATACAGGGGAGTTGCCGCGGCCCGACGCCGCCCCGGGGCCCCTCCCGCCGTCCGCCGCCCGCCCGGCCCCCGCGTACCCCGTACTCCCGACGGCACCACCAGGGCATCCGGGGCACCCCGTGCGCCCGGTGCGCACCACCCTGCCCGGCGGGCCGCCCCGCCCGGCGGCCGGGCCGTACGGGGCGCCGGCCGAGGCCGCGGAGCCGGTCGTGCGCATCACCATCGACCGGCTCGAAGTCCGGGCCGCCCCGCAGCCGGCGGCCCCCGCGCGCACCCCGCGCCGGCAGCCGCGGCTCGGCCTCGACGAATACCTCAAGGGGCGGTCGTGAGCGACAGCTTCGCCGTGGCCGCCGTGACGGACACCCTGCGGGCGATCCTCCAGGGGGCCGTCGGCCGCCAGGTGCCCGGCGCCGTGGTCATCGCGCGCCCGCCCGACGAGGTCACCGCCGACCGGCCCACCGCCGCCCTCAACGTCTTCTTGTACCGGGCCTCCGTCGACGGGAGCTGGAGCAATCTCGACCCCGTCGGCACGCGCCCCGGCGAGACCGGGCGACCGGCGCTGCCCCTGGTCCTGCACTACCTCCTCACCCCGTACGCCAGCGGCGACGCCCAGGAGTCCACGGCCCACCGCATCCTCGGCGCCGCCATGCTCGCGCTGCACGACCACGCCGAGCTGGGGCCGGAGGAGATCAGACGGGCGGCGCCCTTCAGCGATCTGCACCTCCAGCCGGAGGCGGTGCGGATCACCCCGGTCGCCGTGTCGACCGACGACATCTCCAAGCTGTGGACCGCCTTCCAGAGCCAGTACCGCACCTCGGTGGCCTACGAGGCGCGCATCGTGCTGATCGACAGCTCGCTGCCCGGCCGGGCACCCCTTCCCGTGCTGGGGCGCGGGGACCAGGACCGGGGCCCCGAGGCGGCCGCGAACACCGCCGGTGCGCTGCCGACGCTGACGGCCGTGGTCCCGGGGATCGTGCGGCCCGGCGGCACGCTGACCCTCACCGGAACCCGGTTCGACGGCGGGGACGCCCTGCTGCGCCTCACCCACCCGCTGCTGGGCGGACCGGTGGACCGCCCCGCGCAAGAGGCCGGCGCCACCGAGGCCCGCTTCGAACTCCCCGAGGACCTGGCCGCGGGAACCTGGTCCGCAGCGGTGGTGCTCACCTCGGCAGACGGCACCCAACAGGCCACCCGGGCACTGCAGGTGGGCGTCGCGCCGCGCCTCACCGAACCGCTGCCGCTGACGGCGGAGCTCGGCGCCGACGGATCGGCACGGCTCGAGGTGCGCTGTGCCCCGCCGGTCCACCCCGGCCAGCGGGTCCAACTGATCGTGGGAGACAGGCCGTTGGACCCCGAGGACGCCTTTGCGAACACGACGGACCGGCTGCGGTTCCGCTGGCGGGACGCCCGGCCCGGTCGGCACGCCCTGCGACTGCGGGTCGACGACGTCGAGAGCCTGCCCGCCGTCGACGCGGCGGGGCGCCCGGAGTTCCCGGCCGATGCGGTGGTGGTGGTGGCATGAGGGCCGACTCCTCGACAGCGCTGGGCGAGTGGGAGGAACACAACGACCGGCACCTGGCCGAGTCCCTGGCCCGCCTGCGCGCCCTCCTGCGTGAACGCATTGCAGCGGCCGCCGGCTCACCCGCCGAAGGGGCCGCGCATCCGGACCCGGGCGCGCATCCGGACCCGGCCGCGGATCCGGACGCCACAGCCACCCCTGCCGGGGGCCCGGACGCCGCCCCGACCCGGGCCGCGGCATCCGAAGGGACCACAGCACCCACCGGTACCGCCGACGACCTGCCCCCGCGCCCGTCGTCGAACGCGCCCCCGTCGGCGTACGCGCACCCCCCGGCGCTCGTCGGCCTGGGCGACCTGCTCGGCCTCTCCCCGTTCGAACGCGACACCCTCCTGCTATGCGCCGCACCGGAGTTCGCCCCCGGCATCGCCGACCTGTACGCCCGGGCCCAGGGCAATCCGCTCGCCCCCCACCCCACCTTCGCCCTCGCCCTGTCCCTCTTCCCCGACCCGGCCTGGGACGTGCTGTCCCCGTACCGGGGGCTGCGCTACTGGCGGCTCGTGGACATCGACCGGGCGCCCGGACAGCCGCTGGTGACCAGCCCCCTGCGGGCCGACGAGCGGATCGTCAACCACCTCAAGGGCCTCGACCACCTCGACGTACGCCTGCACGCCCTCCTGACCCCCCTCCGGTCCGCCCCGGCGGACACCGGCCTCCGGCCGGCGGCCGCCCGGCACGCGGCAGTGGCGGAAGCCCTCGGCCACTGGCTCGACCCGGGGGCCGGCGCGGCCGACGGCCTGCCGGTGATCCAGCTGCTGGGCACGGACCGGGAGAGCAAGCGGACGGTGGCCGAGCAGTCCGCCGCCGACTGCGGCCTGCTGCTGTACGGGCTGCCGGCCCGGCTGCTCCCCGACCCGGCCGAGGAGCTCGACGCCCTCGCCCGCCTGTGGCAGCGCGAGGCCCGGCTGGCGCCGCTCGCGCTCTACCTCGACGCGGACGACGCTCCGGCCGCCGGCGAGGCCCCCGAGCGGACCGGACAGGTCGCCCGGTTCCTCGAACGCAGCGGCGGCCCCCGCTTCGTGGCCACCCGCGAGGCCCGGGTCGACGTACCCGCGCCGACGGTTGCCGTCGAGGTGGCGCCCCCGCCGGCCCTGGAGCGCGCCGCGGCCTGGGGCACCGTCCTGCCGCCGGCGGAAGCGGACCGGCTGGCCGGACAGTTCACCCTGGACCTGTCCGCCATCCACGAGGTGGCCACCGAGGCCGGCGGCGACCCCGAACAGGCCTGGCGCGGCTGCCTGGTGCGCACCCGGCCGCGACTCGGCTCCCTGGCGCAGCGGCTGGACTCCCGCGTCGGCTGGGAGGACATCGTGCTGCCGGAGGAGGAGACGGCCCTGCTCCGGCAGATCGCCGACCAGGTGGCACAGCGGGCCACCGTCCACGACCGGTGGGGCTTCGGGGAGCGGGTCAGCCGGGGGCTGGGCATCAGCGCCCTGTTCACCGGGCCCAGCGGCACCGGCAAGACCATGGCTGCCGAAGTGCTCGCCGGGCACCTGGGACTCGACCTGTACCGCGTGGATCTGTCGGCCGCGGTGAGCAAGTACATCGGCGAGACGGAGAAGAACCTACGGCGGCTGTTCGACGCCGCCGAGCCGGGCGGGGCGATCCTCTTCTTCGACGAGGCCGACGCCCTGTTCGGCAAGCGCAGCGAGGTCAAGGACTCCCACGACCGGTACGCCAACATCGAAGTCAGCTACCTGCTTCAGCAGATGGAGGCGTACCGGGGGCTGGCGATCCTCGCCACCAACCAGCGCCGGGCGCTGGACACGGCGTTCCTGCGCCGGCTGCGGTTCATCGTTCCGTTCGCGTTCCCCGGGGTCGGGGAGCGCCGCGAGATGTGGGCGCGCGCCTTCCCAGCGACCGCACCCGTCGAGCCGCTGGACCCGGACCGGCTGGCCGCCCTGCCGCTCAGCGGCGGCATGATCCGCAACATCGCGCTCAACGCCGCCTTCGCCGCCGCCGCGGCGGGCACCGCGATCGCGATGCCGGCCGTCCTGGCGGCCGTACGGGCGGAACTGCGCAAGACGGAGACACCGGTGCCGGAACACGAGCTGACCTGGCCGGACCCGGTGCCGAAGGGGGCGGGCCTGTGAGGATCGAGCTGCACATCGGCCGGATCGTGCTGGAAGGCGTCGCCCCCGCGGACGCCCCGGCCGTGCGCGCCGCCCTCACCTCCCGCCTGGGCGACCTCCTCGCCCAGACCCCACCCACGATCCCCCACCACACCCACCGCCTCACGCCCCCGACCCTCCCCGCACCCCCCGACCCCACGGCCTTCGGCCACGCCCTCGCAGGAGCCGTCCACGACGGCCTGACCCGCCCGACGGGGGCCGCCCGGTGAGCACGAGGGCCCCGCGGAGCACCGCCGCCACGCCGCCCCCCGCCGCCCCGTCCCAGCCTTGACGCCCCCTCGACCCGAGCGGAGAACGCCTGATGGCTCCCGTCACCCCCGCCGCGCTGCGTGGCGGCATCGTGTTCCTCGATCCCGAGCAGGGGCGGGTGCTGCGTGTCGTGCCGTTCCAGTACAACCCGGACACGGTGACCCGGACGCTCACCGCGCAGGGGGTCGGGGACGAGGCGGGGGCGCGGTTGGAGGCGCTGCGGCTCAAGGGGCCGCCGAAGGAGACGTTCAAGCTCGACGCCGAGTTCGACGCGGCCGACCAGCTCGACCCGATGGGGTGCCGGTCCTCGGAGGTGGGGCGGACCGGATTGTTCGGGGCGCTGGCGGCGCTGGAGAGCGCCGTGTACCCGCCCAGCGCGCAGCTGCTCGAAGAAGAGAGCCTCGCCTCGGCCGGGATGATCGAGATCGCGCCGATGGAGGCGCCGCTGACCGTGCTGGTGCTCGGCACCCGGCGGGTGGTCCCCGTGCGCATCGTCGACCTGACCGTCACCGAGGAGGCGTACGACGGCGAACTCAACCCGATCCGGGCCAAGGTGGGGCTCTCCATGCGCACCCTCACCGTCGACGACGTCGGCTTCCGGCACAAGGCGGGCGTCCTGTACCTGCGCTACCAGCAGACCAAGGAGCGATTCGCCGACCTCGTCGGCACCGGGGGGCCTGAGGCGGTGGGCCTGACCGCCCTCTAGCCCCCTCCCCGGACGCCACCCCGAAAACCCGAGAAAGGCAGCGGATGTTCGAGCCCACCAGCCGGTACCACGCCCTCGCGACCGCGACCTGGACGGCGCCGGACGGGCGGACCGTCACCTACGTGCGCCGCCGCTTCCTGCCGCAGCCCGACGAGCTCGCACCGCTCGGCGAGCACGTCGTGGTGGGCGGCGACCGGCTGGACCTGATCGCCGCCCGGCACTTCGGCGATCCGGACCAGGACTGGCGGATCGCCGACGCCCACCGGGTGCTGCGGCCCGACGACCTCACCGCCACCGCGGGCCGGCGCCTGCGCATCACCCTCCCCGCCGGGCTGCCCGGCATCCCGGTCACCGGAGCCGCCACCTCATGAGTGCGAACCTGCGGCTGATGCTGCTCATGGGCCGGGTGGTGGCCGCGCCCGCCCCGGCCGTGCTGCTGGACGCCCTGCAGTCCGTCCAGGTCACCAGCTCCAGCGGATCGGCCAGCGGTTTCCAGCTGACCTTCGCCGTCGCCAAGCGTTCGCCGGTGATGCAGGTGCTGCTGCCCTCGGGGGCCCTCGACCCGAAGACCAGGGTGATCGTGGTCGCGGTGGTCGGCGGCGTCCCGCATGTGCTGACGGACGGCGTGGTCACAAGGCAAGAGCTCAACCCCGGTACCTCGCCCGGAACTTCGCAGCTCACGCTGACCGGCGAGGACCTCACGGTCCTGATGGACCTGAAACACGCCCAGCATCCGTACCCCGGCCTGCCGTTCAACCTGCGGGCGATGGCCGTGTGCGCCCGCTACGCCGAGTACGGCATCATCCCGGCCGCCGTGCCCACGGTGATCAGCAACCTCCCGGATCCCACGAAGAAGATCCCCGTCCAGTCGTGCACCGATCTCGAGTACCTGCGGGGCATGGCGACCGACGCGGGTTACGTCTTCTTCCTCGAACCGGGGCCCGTGCCAGGCCTCAGCATCGCCTACTGGGGCCCCGAAGTGCGCGCCGGAATCCTCCAGCCCGCACTCACCGTCGACTCGGGGGCCGCGACCAACGTCGAGTCGCTCACCTTCGGCTACGACGGGCTCAGTCGGACCCAGTACACGATCCCCCTCACCGAACCCAACACCAAGATCACGTTCCAGCTGCCGGTACCGGACGTCAGCCTGCTCCGCCCGCCCCTGGCCCTCCGGCCGGCGATCGCCATGCGCGAGAAGCCGGTGCCCGACCTGACCGGCCGCACGATCCCCGAGGCCCTGCTGCTGGGGCTCAGCCGCACCTCCGCTTCCGCGGACGCGATCAGCGGCAGCGGCAAGCTCGACGTACTGCGCTACGGGCACGTGCTCAGCGCGCGCCACCTGGTCGGTGTCCGGGGCGCCGGGCTCGCGTACGACGGGGTGTACTACGTGCGCAGTGTCACCCATGACATCCGGCGCGGGGAGTACAAACAGAGCTTCCAGCTCAGCCGGGACGGACTCGTCTCCAACACACCGGTGGTGATCCCATGACCAAGACCGCCCCCGCCGCGACAAAGCGATGGGACGGCCTCTACCAGGGCGTGGTCGTCTCCAACGTGGACCCGACCCAGTGCGGCCGGCTCCTGGTGCGCGTGCCCGAGGTGCTCGGCAACTCTCCCAGCTTCTGGGTGGAACCGCTCACCCCGCTCGCCGGTCCGGGCTACGGGATGTACGTCGTCCCGACTCCCGAGTCCGGGGTGTGGGTGAAGTTCCTGGGCGGCGACCTCGAACGGGGCGTCTACCTCGGCTTCTGGCGCGGCGGTCCGGCCGACGTCCCCCCGGCCGCCAAGCTCACCGCGCCCGGCATCCCGCAGATCGTCCTGGCGACTCCGAGCCAGAACGCACTGGTGATCAGCGACCAGAGCGCTCCGCTGGGCGGCATCACCCTGCAACTCCACGGCCCCGCCGGGCCGTTCATCAAGATCGACGAAAAGGGCATCGAGCTGTCCTGCGGTCCCGGCCTGGCCAGCATCAGGCTCATGGGCAAGCAGGTCATCGTCAACGACGGCGCCCTGATGGTGCAGTGAGGAGTACGGGATGCCGGGACTGCTGTTCCACTTCGGGGCGACCATGACCTGCGCCCATCCGCCGGGACTGGCGAACATCCCGGTGCCCGTCCAGCAGCGGGTGCTGGTCATGGCGCAACCGGTCGCCACCACCGCGGACACCTTCCTCGTCACCGGCTGCCTCCTGACCGGGACCGCCCCGCCCTGCACCACGATCCAGTGGCTGGGCGTGGCCGGCCGGGTGTTCGTGAACGGGCTGCCCGCCCTGCTCCAGCCCACCCCGCCGCCGTCCCCCGGCGCCGGGCTGAGCAATTCCGCGCCACCTGTGCCGCCCCTCGTGCAGGCCGCCCAGATCCGCGTGTGGGGGATGTGAGCGCCGTGAACATCGACTTCCCCTACCGCATCGACGCGCGCGGCCGGACCGCGGCCGTCGGACATGCGGAGCACGTGCGGAACATGGTGGAACAGGTGCTGTTCACCTCGCCCGGCGAACGGGTGCACCGGCCCGACTTCGGCTGCGGGCTGCTGGACCTGGTCTTCGGGCCGGCGGGGCGGGAGGTGGCCGCCACCGTCGAAATGACGGCCCAGGCCGCCCTGCAGCGCTGGCTCGGCGATCTGCTGACCGTCGAAACCCTCGAAGTAGCCGTGGAGGAGTCCGCGTTGAACGTGTTCGTCGCCTACCGGCTCCTCGCCACCGGCGAGCGGCAGAGCATCCGCATCGACGGAGGGACCGCGCGATGACCGGAGCGGAGCACCGTCCGAAACAGGAACCCGCGGACGGACCCGCGGACGCCACCTCGTACAGCACCTCGTACGTGTCCGACCACGTTCCGTCGCCCGCGTACGGGTCCGGGACGCCGGCGCTGGGCTGCGACAGCGAGCGGCGGCGGGCCGCCGTGCGCGCACACGGCCTGGGCGGCATCGAGGACGTCTCGGTCGGGGCCGACCGGCGCACGCTGACCGTCATGTTCTTCGGGACGCCGCCCACCGGGCTGAACCGGGACGACTTCCGCATCGAGGGCGGCCGGCGCGTCACCGGCATCCGGGTCACCGGCGTCGCCGCGCACGACGACCCCGACGGGGACGGCGACCGCTGCTGCCTCCGACTGACCCTCGACCGCTGCGGCGACACGTCCGTCTACCGGCTGTGCGCCCTGGGCCCCGGCTTCGACTCCCGCTACAACAGCCGGGATTTCAGCTTCCGGCCCACACCGGCGGGTCTGGACTGCGCACCCGCGGTGGATCCCGGCCCGCCGCTGCCCGAACCGGCACCCGTCATCGACTACCTGGCCAGGGACTTCCCGAGCTTCCGGCGGCTGCTGCTCGAACGCTTCTCCCTGACGATGCCGGGGTGGACCGAGCGGCACGCCGCCGACCTTGGCACCACCCTGGTCGAGCTGCTCGCGCACGTCGGCGACCGGCTGAGCTACCAGCAGGACGCCGTCGCCACCGAGGCGTACCTCGACACCGCCCGGCTGCGCACCTCCGTCCGCCGCCACGCCCGGCTGGTCGACTACCCGATGCACGACGGCTGCGCCGCCCGCACGTTCGTCTGCCTGGAGGCGCGCGAGGAGACCACCCTGCCGGGCGGGGACCTGGCCTTCACCGTGCTCCCGCCCGGCCGGTACGCCGGCCCGCTCGGGCCGGTCCTGGCGGCGGCGGAAGTCGACGCCGTTCAGCGGCCCGTCTTCCAGCCGGTGCACGACCGGGACATCACCTTGTACCCCGCCCACAACCGGATGTCCCTGTGGACGTGGGAGAACCGCGAATGCTGCCTGCCCGCGGGCACGACCACGGCCACCCTGCGCGACACGGCGGCGGACGAGGGGCCGCGGCAACGCGTGCTGCGGCTGGTCCCCGGCGACGTCGTCGTCTTCGAGGAGGTGCTCGGCGCGGGCACCGGGTCCCCGGCCGACGCCCTCCCCTCACACCGGCAGGCCGTCCGGCTAACCGGGGTCACGCCGACGGTCGACCCGCTCACCGACACCCCCGTCCTCAACATCTCCTGGGCCGCCGAGGACGCCCTGACCTTCCCCTTCTGCGTCAGCACCCGCGGCCCGGCCGGCGAGGACCTGGAGGTCGGCATCGTCCGGGGCAACGCCGTGCTCGTCGAGCACGGCCTGTCCAGCACGTGGGCCGGCCGCCCCGCCGAAGACCTGCCCCCGCCCGTCGGGCGCCGGCCCCATACCCTGCGGGGCAGCCAGGTCACCCGGACCGCGCCCCACCCCCGGCCCGCCGACATCGCCGCCGCACAGGCCCGGCGGCTGGAGCGGCTGCCGGATGCGGCCCGGGACCGGCTCCGGGAGCTCGGCAGACGAAGGGTCCGGCCCGGGGACGCCGACCTCGCCTTCCTGCGGACGCTGTTCGGGCCGCGCGTACTGGAGCGGGCCCGCCTCGACGAGCATCCCCGCGCGGCGCTGGAATCCCTGCTCCATCGCTTCGACGAGCTCCTCGAAGGGAAGCTCCGGCGCATCGATGCCCTGGCCCGGCAGGCCCGTTCGGGGTACCTGCTCCAGGAGGCGGACACCGGCTGGGAGCTGGACCACACCTGGGGCGACGGCGCGTGGTGGCTGATCGCCCCGGACAACCAAGCCCTGCACGGTCCGGCCCGCGAGGCCCTGCTCCCCGACCCCCGCGAGGCGCTGCCCGCCCTGAGGGTCTGGCTGCGGAAGAAACCGGAGGAGGAGCCCGACGGGCCGGACGGGCCGGACAGGCCGGAAGGTCCGGCCGGGCCGTCGGGCAAGGAACAGACGGGCCGCAAGTCCCAGACGGCTCAGGCAGCCCAGACGGCGCAGACGGCGCAGACGGCTCAGGCAGCCCAGACAGCTCAGGCAGCCCAGACGGCACAGACATCGCAGACGGCACAGACAGCCCAGACGGCGCAGACCGGCCGGTCGCAGCATCGGACGACGGGGCCCGACAACCCGCACCACTCCCACCACACAGACCGCACCCACCACGCCGACCACGCCGACCGGTCGGGGGAGCCCTGGATCCCGCGCCGCGACCTCCTCTCCAGCGGCCCGCGCGACCGCCACCTCGTCGGCGAGAGCGACGACGACGGCGTGCTCACCCTCCGGTTCGGCTCGGGCGGCGCCGGGGCCGCACCGCCCCCCGGCAGCGCACTGGTGGCCGAGTACCGGATCGGCAACGGCCGGGCCGGCGACGTCGGCGCCGGCATGATCTGCCTCGTCTCCGCCGGCGCCGCCGACCTGTCGGCCGTCGCCACGGTGTGCAACCCGCTGCCCGCCACCGGCGGCACCGACCCCGAACCGGTCGCCGCGGTACGGCTCGCCGCACCCCGCGAACCCTTCCGCCGCCTGCGTCGCGCCGTCACCGCCGCGGACTACGCCGCGCTCGCGGGCCTGCGCCCCGGAGTGCAGCGGGCCGCCGCGGCCCTGCGCTGGACCGGCAGCTGGTACGAGGCGGACATCGCGGTGGACGCCCTGGGCAGCTCCGACGTACCGCACCGGCTGCTGGCGGAGGTCCGCCAGGAGCTGCACCGCTACCGCCGCATCGGGCACGACGTGGTCACCGGCCCGGCCGTGCACGTCCCGCTCGAAGTCGCCCTCGCCGTCACGGCGGAGCCCGACCACATCGGCGGGCACGTACGGCGGGACGTGCTGCGCGAACTGCGGCCCGGCCGCCTGCCGGGCGGCCGGCGGGGCTTCTTCGACCCCGACGAGCTGACCTTCGGAACCCCGGTGCGGGTGAGCCGGCTGGTCGCCGCCGCCGCGGCCGTCCCCGGCGTCCGGCACGTCGAGGTGACCTGCCTGCGCAGGCTGCACGGCCCGCCCGGCCCCGCCCGGACCGCACCCCCCGGGACAGCGACCGCTGCGGCCGTCCCCGCCCCGACCGCGCCCGCCATCGTCGAGGCCGTACCGGCCTCCGGCGTCCTGCGGCTGCGGCCGCTCGAGATCGCCCGGCTCGACGACGACCCGGCGCGCCCCGAGAACGGGCGGCTGACCGTCACTGTGCAAGGAGGACGATGAGCAGCTCGCCCCGCAGCCCCGGCTGCTGCGTCGGCACCCGGTCCGCGACCCCGGCCGCGGTCTGGAACCGCCCCGGCCTGCCCGCACTGGACCGCCGCATCGGCACCCACCGGCAGTTCCTGGACTCGATGCTGGCCCGGCTCTCGGCCGCCGACCGCCCCGAACTGGCCCCGCTGACCACCCGCGAGCCGGACGACCCCTCGATCGCCCTGCTCGACGGCTGGGCCGTCATCGCCGACGTCCTGACCTTCTACCAGGAGCGCATCGCCAACGAGGGGTACCTGCGCACCGCCACCGAGCAGGACTCGCTGACCCGGCTCGGCCGGCTCGTCGGGCACCGCCCCCGGCCCGCGCTCGCGGCCGCCACCCACCTCGCGTACACCCTCGACCCGGGGACCAGCACGACGATCCCGGTGGGCTCCCAGGTCAAGAGCGCCCCCCTGCCGGGCGGGCTGCCGCAGACCTTCGAGACCTCCGAGGACCTCACCGCGCGCGCCGAGTGGAACGAGCTCCCGGTCCGCCGCACGACCCCGCCCGCCTTCACCCCGGACCGTGTCCGAGACCTCAGGCAACTCGAACTCACCGGCATGCACCCCTCGATCCGGCCGGGCGACCGCCTGCTCTTCCGCTTCTCGGCCCCCAAGGACGCCAGGGTGCGCACCGTCTGGGAGGTCCGCCCCGACCCCGCGCGGGGCTGCACCGTCGTGTACTTCGCCTCCCCCAACGGGGAACAGCTGTACGCCGAGACCATGGCCCGGCTGAGCAGCGGTGTACGCGCCTCCGTGCTCCAGGTGCCGCCGAGCAAGATCGCCGTCGACATCAAGACCCAGGTGCTGGAGCCGCTCCAGGAAACGGGCATGCAGCCGCAGATCGGCCGGTACCTGTCGCAGATCGCCGACCCGCTCCGGCGCCTCGGCGAGCACCTGGCCGTCGCCCGTGCCACCGGGGACGCCGCCGTCGAGGCCTGGCTCGCCCCGGTCGTCCTGCGCGGCCGGGCGGTGTCGGCCGCCGCCGCCACCGTGACCGGGGTGCCGCTGCTCGCCGACCCGGGGATGGCCGTCGTCACCGCCGGGGTGCCCGAGGACACCCCGACGCTCCTCGGCCTCGCACCCGCCCTGGACGCGCTGGCCGGACCCGGATCCCGCCCGCCCACCGGGTCCCGGATGCGACCGCCCGTCGTCGCCGACCTGTTCGCCGCCGACTCCGACGCCCTGCCCAGGCTGCTCGCAGCCGCCCGCCCCCAGCTCGCGGGAGAGCTCTACCGCGCCCTGAACACCGTCTCCGTCGCGGCACCCGACTCCTTCGTCGAGGTGCAGTGGCTGCGCGTCCGGGCCGCCCCCGCCGGCACCGCGTTCCGCGAACGCGGGAGGAGGGGCGCGCGGCTGATCGACGTGGACAACATGGAGCGCAACAACGGGGTCGCCCCCGAACTCCGCCAGCTCACCCTCGACGCCGTCTACGACACCATCGTCGCGCGCAGCTGGATCGTCGTGGAACGCGGCGGCAAGGACCCGCTCGTCCGCCGGGTGCAGGAGGTCCGCCAGCCCGCCGCTCTGGGACGGAACCTGTCCGTCAGGTCGACCCAGCTGCTCCTGGAGACCTCGCTGCCGCCGAAGTACTTCACCGACGACGGGCGGCGCCAGACCACGGTCTGGGCGGCCGGCGAAGCTCTTCCGGTGGCCGAGGCCCCGCTCCGGGACGACGTCGCCGACGGGGAGATCGAACTGGACGGCGCCTACGAGGGGCTGCACCCCGGCCAGTGGCTGGTGGTCTCCGGCGAGCGCACCGACGTGCCCTTCGTCACCGGCGTACGCGGCACCGAGCTGGTCATGCTGGGCGGCGTACGCCAGACCCACGGCCGGCGCCCCGGCGAACGGGCGCGCACCACGCTCCTCCTGACGGCCAGGCTCGCCTACCGCTACCGGCGCGACACCGTCGTCGTCCACGGCAACGTCACCCCCGCCACCGCGGGCGAGACCCGCACCGAGGTCCTCGGCAGCGGCGACGCAAGCCGGGCCCGCCAGACCTTCCCGCTGCGCCAGGGCCCGCTCACCTGCCTGCCCGCCGCCACGCCCGAAGGCGCGGCCGACACCCTGGCCGTCCGGGTCGCCGACCTGCGGTGGCAGCGGGCCGACGACCTCACCGAACTGGGCCCGGCCGACACGGGCTACCGGCTGCGGACCGGCGCCGACGGCGCCGCCGCCGTGGAGTTCGGCGACGGCCGGCACGGCAGCCGGCTGCCCACCGGCACGGAGAACGTCGGCGCCCGCTACCGGATCGGCTCCGGCAGCGCGGGCAACGTGCCCGCCGGACAGGTCAACCAGGTGGTCAGCACGCCCCCGGGCGTCAGCGCCGTCACCAACCCGCTGCCCGCGACCGGAGGCACCGACCCGGACGGCGTCGACGACACCCGCAGCCGCGTCCCGCTGCGCCTGCGGGCCCTGGACCGGCTGGTCTCGCTGCGCGACTACGAGGACTTCGCCCGCGCTTTCGCCGGCATCGACAAGGCGAGCGCGCAGCACGTCACCGACGGCCGCCGCCGGATCGCTCTGGTCACCGTCGCCGCCGTCGACGACGCCCCGCTGGCGCCCGGCTCGCCCCTGATCACAGCCCTGGAGACGGCGCTCGCCGAGTACGGCGACCCCCATCTGCCGGTACGGGTCGTCGTACGCGAGCGGGTCCTGCTCCTGATGGCGGCCGGTATCCGGGTACAGCCCGACCGCACCTGGGAGTCGGTCGCCCCCGCGGTCCGCACCGCCCTGTACGACGCCCTCGGGTTCGCGCGCACCGAATTCGCCGCCCCCGCCCACCTCAGCACGGCCTACCGAGCCGCCCAGTCCGTGCCCGGCGTCGACCACGTGGACGTCGACCTGTTCACGGGCGTCCCCGACGACATCGGCACCGCCGCCCTGACCCGTCTCGCCGGCACGCTCACCGCCGCCCGCCCCTGTGTGCCGGCCCGGCCCGCCGGGAACCGGGCCACCCGCCACGACACGGCCGACCGGGACACCCTCACCTCCGTGGCCCGGCAGTACGGGCTCACGGTCCGCCGGCTCCTGCGGCTCAACCCCGGCATCGACCAGAGCGTGTTCCGGGCCGGGCTGAAGGACTCCTTCCCGCAGCTGGTCGTCCGGCGCGGGCTGCGGCCCGCGCAGCTCGCCGTGCTCGACCCCGCGACCCCCGAGACCCTTGTCCTGCGGAGGATCCCATGACCCCCGACGAGCTGTACGGCCTGCTGCCCGCGGTCCACCGGCGGCGCGACGAGGAGACCGGCAGCCGGCTGAAAGCGCTCCTCGCCGTCATCGCCGAACAGGCCGACCTGGTCGAGGCCGACATCGAGCGGCTCTACGCCGACTCGTTCATCGAGACCTGCGCCGACTGGGCCGTCCCGTACCTCGGCGACCTCGTCGGCCACCGCATGCTGCCCAGGGCGGCCGCCGCGCTCGACACGGGCACGGCCGAGGCACAGCGCTGGCTTGCGGCGGCCGCCCCCCGCCGGGAGGTGGCCGACACCGTCGCCAACCGGCGCCGCAAGGGCACGCTCGCCCTCCTGGAGGACCTCGCCGTCGATGTGGCCGGCTGGCCGGCCCGCGCCGTGGAGTACCGCCGGCTGCTCGCCGTCACCCAGCCCGTCCGCCGGTACCCGGCCGACGACCGCGGGGCCCGCCGCCGGCTGCGCCACGGCCGGCTGCCGGACCTGCGCCGGGTGGACGCCCTCGACCGGCTCTCCGGGCCCTTCGACGAACTGGCCCGTACGGCGGAGGCCGCCCGCCCCGGATCCGCACGCCGGGCCGGGCGGTACGGCATCCCCGGCGTGGGCCTGCACGTGTGGCGGCTGCTCGCCCACGCGGTCACCCGCGCCCCGGCCTACTGCGACGACCGCGCCCCTTACCGGTTCACCTTCAGCATCCTCGGCAACGACACCCCGCTGTTCACCAAACCGGTGACCGAGCCGTCCCCGTGCCACACCGCGGACGAGATGAACGTCCCGGCGCCGATCAGACGACGGGCCCTGAGCGAGCGGCTCGCCGACTACTACGGACCGGGCAAGAGCCTGTGCGTGTGGACCGGTCCCGAGGAGGACCACCCGGTGCCGCTCGACCGGATCGTGGCCGCCGACCTGTCGGGGTGGACCTACCGGCCGCGGGCCGGCCAGGTCGCCGTCGACCCGGTCCTCGGCCGGATCGCCTTCCCCTCCCGCGAGGCGCCGGAGAGCGGTGTCCAGGTCACCTACCACCACGGGGCCGCCGCCGACCTGGGCGGCGGCGAGTACCCGCGCCCCGGCGCGGCGGACGCCGGCGCGGCCGCCCACGTCTACCGGGTCGGGCCCGGTGAGCCGTACCGGCGCATCACCGAGGCGCTGGAGCGCTGGCGCGGCGGCCGGCGGCACGGCGCGCGGCGGCCCGAGGCGGTCGTCGAGATCACCGGGAACGACGCCTACCAGGAGATCCTCGCGATCGACCTCGACCCCGGGGACCGGCTGACGCTGCGGGCCGCCGACGGGGTCCGGCCGGTGCTGCGGCTGCTCGACTGGTCCGGCAACCGTCCCGACGCCCTGCGGATCACCGGCACGGGCCGGGGCGCGGGGCCGCTGCCGCGGATCGTGCTGGACGGCCTGCTGGTTGCCGGGCGCAGCGTGCAGGTGCACGGGGCGGTGGGCGAGGTGGTCGTCCGGCACTGCACCCTGGTGCCCGGCTGGGATCTGGACGAGGGGGCCCGCCCGCAGCATCCCGAGGAGCCGGGACTGGAGCTGGTCAACACCCCGGCGCGGCTCCGGGTCGAGCACTCCGTACTCGGCACCGTCGTCGTCAGGCAGGACGAGACGGCAGCCGAACCCAACCACGTCTGCCTCGCCGACTCCGTACTGGACGCCACCGGCCGCGAGGCGGCGGCGCTGACCGGCCCGGAGGGCCGCCCCGCGCACGCCGTGTTCGCCGCGCGCCGCACGACCGTGATCGGGGCGGTGCGGGTGCGGGCCGTGGAGCTGCTGGAGAACTCCCTGTTCGACGGGGAGGTCCGGGTTTCCCACCGGGGCGAGGGCTGCGTGCGGTTCTGCTGGCTGCCGCCGGACTCCCACACCCCCGCCCGGTTCCACTGCGAGCCGGAGCAGTCCGGCGACCCGCGACGCGTCGCACTGCGTTTCACCAGCACCCGGTACGGCACTCCGGGGTACGTTCAGCTCGCCGACGGGTGCGCCGAGGAGATCCGCCGGGGCGCGGACGACGGCTCGGAACCGGGTGCTCTGCACGACCTGTTCCAGCCGCTGCGGGAGGACAACCTGCGCACCCGCCTCGACGAGTACACGCCCGCCGGCTGCGACAGCGGCCTGTTCTTCGTCACCTGAGCGGCGGCGGCCCCGGGCCGCGCGCGGACGAGCCACTCTTCACGTCAGGGAGCGCACCACGATGCAAGGCGACTTCTCCCGGGTCACGTTCGACCGGGACCGGCACTTCTCCGCGGTCCTGTCCCAACAGGGGCGCGTGCAGCTCGACTCCGAGATCAACGAGCAGACCGCGATCCTCCAGTACTACCTGCGCACCCTGGTCGCCGACGTCCTCGGCCCGGCGGCCTGTCCGGCCGGCCCGCAGGAGACGGACCCCGGCGGGTTCCGGGTCGCCGTCAACGACGGCGTGCTGACCGTGACCCACGGACGCATGTACGTGGACGGCATCCTCTGCGAGTGCAAGGAAGGCGCGGAGTACTGGAGCCAGCCCGACGGCTACCTCGACCAGGAGCGGCAGGAGGCGGAAGGGAAGCTGCACGAGGGCCCGTTCCTGGCGTACCTGCGCGTGTGGGAGCGCCTGGTGACGGCCCATGAGGCGCCCGAGCTGCGGGAGCCGGCCCTCGGCCTCCACGGCCCCGACACCACGGCGCGCACCCGGGTCGTGTGGCAGATCGACTGGTTCCCGCTGAGCCCCGGACACCCCGTCCCCGACCCTGCCCCCGAGACCGCGCAGGACTGGCTGGCCGAGGAGCTGACGGCCCGCTTCGGCCCCCGGGCGGAGCTCGCGGCCCGCGCCCGGCTCGCCGAGGGCGACACGGACCCGTGCGACGTGGCGCCCGACTCCGGCTACCGGGGGCCGGAGAACCAGCTGTACCGGGTGGAGGTGCACCGCGGCGGAACGGTCGGCCGGGCCACGTTCAAATGGTCGCGTGAGAACGGCTCGGTGGTCCTCCCGATCAGGTCGGTCGCCGGGCCCACGCTCGAACTGGACACGCTCGGCCGGGACAACAAGCTCGGACTGGAGCCCGGCGACACCGTCGAGATCGTCGACGACGCCTCCGTCTGCCGGGCCGCCCGGGACGTGGCGGGGCGAGCTCCGCGGCTGTACCGCATCACGGAGGTGGACCACGTCGGCCGGCGGGTGGTCCTGGACGCCGCTCCGGCGGCCGACGCCCACCACCCGGGGCTCGGCACCCTTCCCGAGCGCCACCCGCTGCTGCGCCGCTGGGACCACCGGCCGCCGGAGCCGGCCACCGGGCCGGCGGGGGGCACCGCAGGCAGCGGGAGCGTCGCCACGGCGGTGTCCGGCGAGGGCGCGCTGCTGATCGAGGAGGGGCGGTGGCTGCCGATCGAGGACGGGATCGAGGTGTTGTTCGAGCCGGTCCCACAGTCCGCCCCCGCGGCTCCCGCCACCCCCGCCACCCCTGCCGCTCCCGTCGACCCCGGTGCCCCGCCCGTGCCCCCCGCCCTCCCCGAACCCCCGAAGCGGTCCTACCGGGCGGGCGACTACTGGCTGATTCCCGCACGGGTCGTCACCGGGGACGTCCTGTGGCCGGCCGACGCGAACGGCGACCCGCAGCGCAGGGCGCCGCACGGCATCGACTACCACTACGCACCACTGGCCAAGGTCGAGCAGGCGGGGGCCGACGGCGCCCGGACCCCGGAGGACCTGCGCAAGGTGTTCCGCCCGCTGGCCCAGCCGCTTCCGCCGCTGTGACCGGGTGAGGAATCGGGCGGGGAACCTAAGGCCAGGCGCGGCCCCACCGTGTCTGACATGACACACCGTAACCATTCCAGTACGTTTGGTCACGCCCCGTCATCTTGCCGCCAACCGCTAGGAGATGCCGGTGATCGACCAGCTCTGGATCCAGCCCCCGCTCGCCTTCGCCCGGCTGGGCCCCTCCCCGAAACCCTGCGACAACTACCGCTGGGGGAGGAGCGACCTCACTCCGCGCGGTACCGGCAAGACCACGGTGGAGCCGCAGCCCACCCTCGACCTGGCCGCGGACGGCACCCTCAGCGAGCGGATGCCGCAGAAGGTCCGCTTCAAAGACGAGGCCGGCTGGCGGCCCGTCTGCCCCTACTTCGAGGTGCACGGCAGCTGGACGGTGAACGGCGAACGCCACACCGGGCCGCTGACCGAGGAGGTCCTTGCCCGGTTCGGGCTCGGACTCGGGGACGTGCGCTGGCAGGTCAGCGTGGCCAACCTCAAGGCGCACCACCTCACCGAGAACGACGACGACCGGATCGAGGCGACCGTCCGGGTCCGGGGCGACGACCACCAGAAGCACCGGCTGGCCGGCGCCTCTCCGCAGGGCGGCACCCGGCCGCTGGTCCCGGCGGGCCGGAACCTCCCGCTCGGCGCGGTGCAGGTGCCCGTGCCCAACGCCGCACTGCCCGAGCTGCGGCTGCGGTTCACCCCCGGGACCGGCGCCGTCTACGGGCCGACCACCCTCACGGACGCCAGCCGGTACCGCATCCCGGCGGAACGGCGGATCCTCAACCCCGACACGGAGTGGGTCGGGTTCCGGCTCCCCAGCGACGACGTCCGGACCGCCCCGCGGGGCCTCTTCGCGGGCGCCGAGGGCCAGCGGGCCGTGGGCCTGGTCGACGACGTGTGCGACGGGCTGGTCACGGTCGGGCTGCCGGGCGGACTCACCGCCTCCGCCCGGGTGGTGGCCTGCCCGCCGGTGTTCTCCCCCGACCGCAGGCCCTTCGTCTCCGTGGCGGACGGGCTCACCGACCGGGTCCGGCGGGGCGATGTGCGCACGCCCGCCTACCTCGCGGACAAGCAGCAGACCACCCAGGAGATCCGCGACCTGTTCGAGCGGATCCTGGAGACGGTGGGCAACATCAACCTGGACGTGCAGAACGGCGCTTTCGGGGCCCTGCCCCCGGTGGAGACCCTGACCGGCGTGCTGCTCGGCCTCACCGAACAGGCGCGGCGCCGGCACCGCCGGTTCGTGGCGCTGGAGATGCTGGAGGACCTCTTCCGCGAACGCCCCGGGCTGATCCGGGAGATCGTCCGGGAGCCCGTCGCCGACCCGCAGGGGGCCGGGGGGTACAACGGCCGGATGCCCCCCGACATGCGCGGCGCGGACGGCAACGCCCTGCACCTGACGCGCCGCCAGTACGACCTGCTCGTACGATGGGCCGCGGCGCTGCGCGAGAACACGGAGGCGGGCACGTGAGCGTGCTGCTCCAGATCGGCCGACGGCCCCCCGAGCCCGCCCGGCCCCCCGAGCCCGCCCGGCCCCCCGGTCCCGGCGACGGGCCGCCCGGACCCGCCGCCGAGCTGCGTGTGTTCCGCAGCGCGCACGGCGCCCACCTGTTCGTCGCCGACGGCAGCCGCGTCTACGACCTGCCGGAGGAGACGGCGGCCCGCCTGGAGCGGTGGACGGCCGTCCCCGAGGGCGACCTCGCCGACCTGGCCGAGGAACTGGCGCTGCCGCTGTGGCCGGAGCGCCGCATCGACGGGACACCCCCCGAGCCTCCGCCCCTCTCCTCGATCTCCCTCAACGTGATGCAGGCATGCAACCTCAGCTGCGGCCACTGCTACGCCGACGAGGGCCGCTTCGGCGGGTCCGCCCGGGCGATGCCCCGGTCCACGGCCTTCGCCGCCGTGGACCGGCTGCTCGCGGAGGCGGCGCCGGGGGCGGACGTGGTCGTCGGGTTCATGGGCGGGGAGCCGCTGCTGGCGCGTGACCTGGTCCACGAAACGGTCCGGTACGCCGAGCGTGCGGGGGCCGCCGCCGGGCACCCGGTCCGCTTCGCCCTCACCACCAACCTGACCACCGTCCGCCCCGAGGACGCCCGGCTCTTCGCCGAGCACCCCTTCACCGTGACCGTGAGCCTGGACGGCGACCGGGCCGGGCACGACGCGCTGCGCCGGGCGCCGGGCGGGGCGAGCGCCTACGACCGACTGCGCACCGGCCTCGCGGTGCTGGCCCGGCACGGCCGGCCGCGGCAGCTCAGCGCACGGGTCAGCGTCACCCCGTACACGGGGCGGCTGCTCGACGTGCTCGAGCACGGCATCGGACTGGGCTTCGACGAGGTGGGCTTCGCCGCCGTGGTGAGCGCGCCCGACCCCGCGTACGAGATCACCGCCGAGACCTTCGGCGGCTTCCTGGAGCGGATGGTGGAGTGCGGCGAGAAGGCGCTGCGCGAACTGTCCGCGGGGCGGCACTACCCCTTCGGCAACTTCCAGACCGCCCTGCGCCAGCTGCACCGGGGCACCCACCGGCCGTATCCCTGCGGCGCCGGTGCCGGGTACCTGAGCGCCTCCGCCGAGGGCGGGCTGTACGCCTGCCACCGGCTGGTGGACGATCCCGCGTTCGCCATGGGATCAGTGGCCGGCGGCAGCGACCGGGCAGCCCGGCAGGCGCATCTGAACGACCGTCACGTGGACCGCGCCGAGCCCTGCCGGTCCTGCTGGGCCCGCTACCTCTGCGGCGGCGGCTGCCACCACGAGGTGAGCCGCCGGGGGCGCCCCGGCTGCGACTACATCCGCGGCTGGCTGGCCTTCTGCCTGCGCGCCTACGTCGAACTCTCCCAGGCCGCACCCGAGTTCTTCCACACCTCGCCCGGGGCTGCTGCCGCTGCCAGTGCCAGCACCGTCTGAAGGAGCCGCCGTGCCCGATCTGCCGACCCCCACCGGGAAGATCTTCCCGCGCAACCTGACCGCCCGCGCCGACCACGTCGTCCACGGCAACCCGGCGAACACCCGCCCCGAGAGCGGCGTCGACAACTGCTTCCCGGGGCTGGAGTTCGACCAGCGCAACATGGACAAGAGGTTCTTCCCCGGCCTGACGGTGGATTTCCACCGCCAGGAGGGCGCCCGGGTCATCGCCGTCACCGGCGGCGTGGCCGCGGCTCAGGGCCTCACCGACGCGGACCTCACGGGACCCGGACAGCCCCTCTACCTGCGGGGTCTGTGCGGGCGTACGACCGTGGACCAGCCCGAGACGGCCGCCCCGGCCATCGACGCCCGGGGCAAGAACGGCCTGGACGTCTGGCGGCACGTGCACGACCTGCTGCCCGGGCGGATCGCCATCGTGCTGGGACCGGGCCGCGGCGTCGACTCGCCAGGGCTCGGCTCCGTCGGCAACCTCAACCAGATCCGGACGGCCGACGGCAGCTTCGTCGACCGGGGCCCGAACGGGCGGGTCAGGCTTGCGGTCCTGGTCGCCGACCGGGCCCGTTTCCTGGACGAGGAAGGGGTGATCGACCCGGAGGTCTACGAGCCCGGGGACCTCACCCGCAGCATGTGCGCCCCCTGGCAGTACGACTTCCGGGACTGCATGTGCTTCTACTGGGCCGCGTCCAAGCCGGACGTCTCCAGCAGCGCGGACGGCGCCGTCCCCCAGATGAACTTCCTGCGCGCCGACCGCACCCCGGCGGCCGACCGCGACGACGACGCCGACGACGCCCGGCGGTCCCTGGAGATGGACTACCCGGACGTGATCGCCGACTGGAACGTGCTCCCCGTGGTCCTCAACGACCGCGAGAACGACAGCATCGGCAACCCGGCGCCGCCGGCCGGCGCGGCGCTCAGCCGGGCGCAGGTGATCGAGCAGCTGAAGAAGCTGGCCAAGGTCGAGCACGCGCTGTGCATGGAGTACCTCTTCGCCCACTACTCGCTCAAGGCGCCCCGGGCGCTGCCCCCGGGCACCTCACCCGACTCGCTCCTCGCGAAGACCCACGCGGCCGCCCATGAGGTCTTCCAGGTCGCGGTCGACGAGATGCGGCACCTGCGCTGGGTCAACGAGGCGCTGGGCACCCTCGGTGAGGCACCCGTGGTCGGCCGGGCGACGACGATCGATCGCGACGGGCCGCACACCGTCGAGCGGCGGCGGCTGACCGCCGCCCAGCTGGACTGGTTCATCAGGGTCGAGGCGCCCAGCCAGGTCTCGGGCACCGGCGTGGACGGCATGTACGTCCAGCTGCACCAGACCCTCATCAAGCAGCCGCCGCCGTTCCCGGAGGCCGACCGGCTGGCCCACCTGGTCAAGCTGATCATCGACGAGGGCGCGGACCACTTCAAGCGCTTCGCCGCCGTCAAGTTCCACCTGTCGCCCTTCAGCGAGTCCCAGTACCTGCGCACTCTCGGGGCGGGCGACGGGTCCCCGCTCCAGAAGCAGCTCCTCGATCTGAGCGACCAGTACTACGCGATCCTGCTCGGGCTGCTGCGCAGTTCCTTCGCGCTCGGCGACCGGGCGGGCGGGGTGCTGATCGGCCAGTCCCGCACCGTGATGGAGTTCCTGCACCAGACGAACCACTTGCTCGCCTCCCGCGGCGTGGGCCCCCGCTTCACGCTGCCCGCCGAGCTCGGGGCCGAGGCCGGCCCGATGGCCGACGGCCAGCTCACCCGACAGGCGGCGCTCGCCGCGATCCGCGCCCACCAGGCCATCCGGCCCCTCGGCGACCCGGCGGCGCGGGCCCTGGTAAACGCACAGCAGCCGCAGACCGAGGCCCTGCTCGCACTGCTCGACGCATGAGCGAGGTCGTCGCCCTGACGGGGTACGGGCTGGCCGAGCTGACCTGCGCCCGGCTGCTCGCAGGGCGAGGGCACCGGATCCGGTTCGCGCCGGAGTCCGCCGCCCCTGCGGGCCCCCGGCCGCTGCTGCTGACCGGTCCCACCCTGGAGCTGCTGCACTCCCTGTGGGGCGACGGGCTCCTCGACGGCACCTGGCAGCTGAGCCACCGGGAGGTCTCCTGGGGCGAGGAGCCCGCGGCGCGCATGGCGCAACCCGCGAGGGTGGTCGACGGCGCCGTGCTGGCCACCCGGATACGGGGCCGGCTCGGGCCGGGGCGGCGGGGGAGCGGGTCGCCCGCGTGGACGGTGTCCGCCGCGCCCCCGGACGCCGCCCACCGGCAGTGCGGGCGGCGCCGACTGCTCGCCGGCACCGCCCCGCTGCGGCCCGGCGCCGACGATCGGACGGCCCGGCTGGCCACGGCGGCCCTGGGCTGGGTGCAGCTCACCCCGCTGGGCGGGGGCGGCTGCCTGGTCCAGGCGATGGTCCCCGGCCCGGTCGGCGACCCGGCCGCGCTGCTCGCCCGGCTCCTCGCCGAAAGCGGCCTGGACCGCGTACTGCGCCGTCCCCCGGCAACCGCGGCCGCCATCCCGGCGGCTCCCCGGCTGCACCCGGCACCGGCCCGGCCGCCGGCCGACGGGACCGGCGGACTTCTGACAGTGGGCGCCGGCGCGCTGCGCTGCGACCCGCTCAGCGGCACCGGCACCGCCCAGGCGCTGCGTACCGGAATCCTCGCCGCCGCGGTGATCGACGCGGCCGCCGCCGGTGCCCCGGCGGGGGCCCTGTGCGCCCACTACGCGGCCCGGCTGGGCGCCGCCTTCGCGGAACACCTGCGCAGCTGCGACCGGCTCTACGCCGCGGCCTTCCCCGATCCTGCCTGGTCGGACGAAACGGCCCGACCAGCCCCCGCCGAGTGGTCGAACGGGAGCGGACCCAGCACGTGAGCGCCGCCTACCGAGCTCCCGGTTCAGGCGCGTGTGGTGTCGCGGTCAGCCGGGCAAGGGCTGCCCGGCCTTCGTTCCGAGAGAGAGGCCGGGGAGAAGCAGGCCTTCCTCACACTACGGAGAGCAGGTCCACCACGAAGACGAGCGTGGAACCCGCCGGGATCAACGGCGAGGGGGACTGGTTGCCGTAGCCGAGGCGCGGGGGAATGATGATCTCGCGCCGACCACCGACCTTCATCCCCCTGAGTCCCCGGTCCCAGCCCTTGATGACCCTGCCACCCCCCACGGCGAACTTGAACGGCTCGCCCCGGTCCCAGGAGGCGTCGAACTCCGTTCCGGACTCGAAGGTGACCCCGACGTAGTGAACCCGGACCACCCTGCCCGGCTTCGCCTCAGGCCCGTCCCCGACGACGAGGTCCCGGATCGTCAGCTCCTGGGGAGCTTCACCCCCCGGAAGTTCGATCTCGGGCTTCGTCAGTTCACTCATCGCCGCCTCATTGCTCTCCGCCGGAATCCCTCGTACAGACCAGCCGGGCGCATGGTCACTCCATGCAGTAGATGATCACGCTACCGAGAACGCTGATCGACCGAAGTACATCAAACCCCACGGAGCACGGCGTGGCGTGACCGGGCGTGCTACGTCTTCGGTATGGCCACGGCGAAGCCTGAGCTGAGTCCGCCGAGCCCCCGGGCGCCCGGTGAGTCTTCTGCTCCGGCGGGTGCTGCCGGCGCCGGTCACCGGCGTGCGGGCGTTTCGCCTGTGGCGGCGGGGAAGAGAGTGCTCTCCTGCGACACCGCGTGGCGCGAGGCACACATGGTCACGTCCCCGGACGAGGTGGTGTACCACCTGCACGGCCATCACGGGCTCCTGCCGCGCGTGGCCCGTGAGGGCGGTCCGTGACCCTGGCGAGGCGGAATCACCGGTCAGTGTCGCAGGGACGTGCCGTCTCTCACGACGATCACGGCGTGCAGAGCGGAAGCCCGGCGCACCCACCGGACCGTCGAGGGCGGGCTGTTCGACTACGGTCACCCACAGCGGGGTCAGGATGCTCGCCGCGGCCGGCGGCGACCGCTGGGCCCACACCGAACCGCTCCTCACCCCCGAGGTGCAAGACTCCGTGCAGGAGGCTCTTCGACCACGCGCCGCCATACAGCGCCTCACGACGGCCCCGTCCGGCACCCTGCCCCACATCGCCTCGAACGCTTCCCGGACACCGCGACCTGGCCGACCACCGTCCGCCCGACGATCAAGAGCGGCTGAGCTGCGCGCCGCATCGACTCGACCGCGCAGCGCCCGCCGACCGTGAGCCGCGGTCAGTCGACCTGCAGCTCGCCCATCCGGCTCCAGCCGCCGGCGCCCTCGATGGTGGTGCTGACGATGTCGGGCGTACGGGTGACCAGGGGACGCATGGTCTCCAGCGCGGTACGGAAGTGCTCGGAGGTGACGTGCGCTTCTGCGGCGCCGTCCTGGAACGCCTCGACCAGGACGTAGGTGTCCGGCTCCTCGAGGCTGCGGGACCACTCGAACCACAGGTTGCCGGGCTCGGCACGGGTGGCGCGGGTGAACTCCGCGATCATCTCGGGCCACTGGTCGACGTATTCGGGTTTGACGGGGAATTTCACCACAATGAAGATCATTCGAGCATTGTAGGCACCCCCGAGTCGGTCATGTCCCCCTTCGTGGTGTAGCCGATCACTCGGTGGGCGCGTTGGTGGCGTTGGGTGGTGCGGGGGCGCTTTTAGGGAGCTCGGTGGGGTAGATCTCGTCCATGCTTCCCTCGGGCAGGTAGCGGCGGGGGAAGGCGATCCATTCGTCGTGCAGTTCGAAGAGCACGGCTGTGACCAGTCGCAGGAGGGCGTCGTCGTTGGGGAAGACCTGGACGACGTCGGTGCGGCGCTTGATCTCGCGGTTGATCCGTTCGAGCGGGTTGGTGGACTGGATCTTCTTCCAGTGCCGTTCCGGGAAGGCCGCGAAGGCGGTCAGGTCGTCCTTGGCGTCCAGGAGCATCTGTTTGACCTTGGGGAACTGCTTGCCGAGCATCTCGGCGACGGTGTCGAGCTGGGTGCGGACCGCGTCCTGGGTGGGCTGGGCGAAGACTGTGCGGATGGTTGCGGCGACCATCTCGGTCGCCTCCTTCGGAATCACCGCGAAGACATTTCGCAGGAAATGAACACGGCATCTCTGCCACGCGGCGCCGAGCATGACCTTGCGGATCGCCTTGACCAGGCCGGAATGGCTGTCGGACAGGACCAGGCGGACCCCGGTCAGGCCGCGTTCGCGCAGGGAGCGCAGGAACTCGGCCCAGAACGCCTCGGTCTCGCTGTCGCCGACCATGACGCCCAGGACCTCGCGGCCGCCGTCCTCGGTGATCCCGGTGGCGACGACCACGGCGCGAGAGACGATCTGGTGGTTCACGCGTGCCTTGCAGTAGGTGGCGTCCAGGTACATGTAGGGGAAGCGGGTGTGGTCCAGCGGCCGGGTGCGGAAGGCGGTCAGCGGCTCGTCCAGGTCCGCGCAGATCCGGGAGACCTCGCTCTTGGAGATCCCGGTGTCCGCGCCCAGGGCCTTGACCAAGTCGTCCACCGACCGGGTGGACACGCCATGGACGTAGGCCTCCACGATGACCGCGTACAGGGCCTGGTCGATCCGGCGCCGGCGCTCCAGCAGGCTGGGGAAGAAGCTTCCGGCGCGCAGTTTGGGGATGGCCAGCTCCAGGTCGCCGGCCTGGGTGGTGAGCGTCTTCTCGCGGTGCCCGTTGCGCAAGGCGGTACGGGCCTCGGTGTGCTCGTTCCAGCCGGCACCGATGTGGGCAGCGGCCTCGGCCTCGATCAGCTCCTGCAGCATCCGCTCGGCGATGCCGCGGACGAGTTCGAGTCCGTCTGCCGAGCGTAGTGACTCCAGCAGGCGTAATAGGTCAGACTGGGACAGGGCCACCTCGCACCTCCGTTGTTGAACTGGCCGTTCAATACGGAGAGTTGCATGGTGGCCCACCTCATGCGCAGAGAGCGCGAGCCCTCCGCGGGTGTGCGCCCGGCGAGCAAGCCCGCGCACACCTCACCCTTGATCGGCTACACCACGTGGCGGGACGCCATCCCCGAGTCAGGACGTCTTGCGGTAGGGGACGTCGGGGATGTGGGTCTTCCATCGCTCCTCGGTGAGGGCGCCAGACTTGGCGCAGAGGTTCCGGCTTCGGATCGCAGCGGCCGGAGTCCGGAGCTCGGGGCGCAGCGGGCCAGGTGCGTTTGGTCCCGAGGCCGTCGACGAGCACCGTCTCCGGTCGTCTCGCCGGTACAGCGGCCAGGTCCGGCTCCGCCTACCCCGCGCAGCGGTACTCGCAGCGGGCCGACGGCACCAGCTCAAGGCCTCGGGCCGTCGCCTCGGTCTACGGACGGCCGTGGCGCTCGACGGGCTGCCCGGGCGGTGAGGCTGCGGAGCGGGTGCCCTGTACTCGCCGCACATGCTTCAGGTTGCGGGTGTGGCCGTCGTCTGTTCGTCGGTCAGGCGGGCCCGCCAGGCGCTGACGTAGTCGTCGGGCATGGACGCCAGGCGGGCGATTTCCCCGTCGCTGCGCCCATCGGACCAGGCCAGGATCCGTGTCACGGTGCGGTTCCGTGCCGCGCGGAAGTCCTTGAGCATGTTCTCGAGGCGTTCGACTTCCTCGGCTTCGCGGACGAGCTGCTGGTCGACGGCGGAGCGTTCCTCGGCGCGCAACCGGCGCAGATGGGCGTCCAGGCCCGTCAGGACCAGACCCTCCTCGTGCGCGGAGTTCTGGAACCCTTCGGCCAAGGCCGCCAGCACGCAGTCGGGGACGTCGGCGAGGGTGGCCCCGGGGGGCTTGGCCGCCTCCCAGGTGCCCCGACCCGCCTCTGTCTCTCCAGCCAGACGCGGGCGTCCGTCGGAACACGGTCGCCGCACGCCTGCGCGCGGTAGGCGTACAGGGCGGCACGGTGGCCGTAGAAAGTGAAACCGTCCTCGATCTGCCGGTCGGCGGCGCGGCACATCCGCCCCGGTACACCGCCGTAGCCGCTCTCGGGACTGTAGTCGGCGTAGGCATCGAGTTCCGCGTCCGTGGCCAGGCCCCAGGAGGGATCGCACAGACCGGGGTTCATGGCGAGGAACGCGCCGACCTCGACACGCCAGGCAGGGATCGGTGTCGTGCGCAGCCGGGGCCAGCGGAGATCGCCGGAGGGGTCGAAGGTGTGGGTCGCGGCCTGCTCGATGTCGTCCCAGGCGGTGGCGGCCTCGGCCGACCACTCCAGTTCGTCGTCCGGTCCGATGCGGTGGATGGAGTCCACGAGCCGCTGCACGGCGGGGAGTGTGCGCAGGGCGAGCGCGTGCAGTTCCTCAGCGGTGAAGAAGCGCCAGGAGCAGCCGCGCTGTTCGTCATGGGTCAGGTGGCCGAGCAGCTGCACCATGCTTCCGGAGGCCGGGACGGCCCCGTCGCCGAGTGCCCTGCGGGGGAGGCCGGGGAGCTGGCTGCCGAGGTCTTCGGACGGGGCCCGCCAGTCGATGTCGCCGAACCATACGGCGCCGTCGCGTGCGTCCACTGCCAGCCACTGGTGGTAGCCCGCACCCGGGCCGTAGCGCTGCTCCTGCTGCTCGGCGTGCTCGTCGTGCCATACGTACTCGGCCGGAGGCGGGTCCAGCTCCACGGCCATGAAGCCGTCCTCGGGGCGGTAGCCGGTGAGGACGCGGGCCGTTCGCGGCGCACTGTCGGCGGCGGTCATGAGGGGTTTCCTCTCGCTGGAACGTCAACCGCCGCAAACGTAGGGCGCCCGCCACACAATAGTTTAACTTTCAGCCATCGCGTCCGGTAGTCGGACAAGCCGGGAGACCTGGCGTCACCACCCGGTCTACGCGCGTGCGGCCGCCGTCAACTTGGCGCATTTCGCGTGGGTTCACGCTCCGTTCACCTGCGGTAGCCGCCCGCCGCAGCCTCATGCGAGCGCGGCCAGCGCTTGCGCGGCGAGCATCTGCTCCAGGTCCAGGACGGCGCGCGGGGCGTGCCGGGTGTCGATGCGGACGGCGTAGATGAAGCGCGTCAACTGCGGCTCGGCCAGGGGGCGGGCCACGACCTGGGTGTTGGCGCGGGGCAGGGCGAGTTGCGGCATGACGGCCACGCACAGGCCTGCGGCCACGAAGCCGAGCACGGTGTTGAAGTCGTCCCCCTCGTATTGCAGGCGGGCCTGGAAGCCAGGCGTCTTGGCCATCTGGGAAAGCAGTTCCAGGCGCAGTGCGGCCTCCGGAGCCGCGATCCAGGTCTCGGACGCGAGGCTGGCCAGGTCGATGACCTCCCTGTCGGCCAGGCGGTGGTGTGCCGGGATCACGGCCACCACCGGATCCCGTGCGACCAGCGTCCGGCGCAGCATCCGGGGCGGCGGGACGGGGATGAAGTCGTAGTCGTAGCTGAGGGCCAGGTCCATGTCCCCCCGCTTGAGCCGGTTGTGGCAGGCCTCGGGTTCCAGTTGGCTGAGGCTGACCTGCACGTGAGGGTAGGCCGCGTGGAGTTGGGCCAGCGCTTGCGGAACGATGCTGGTGGCGGCCGAGGCGAAGGCGCCGAGCCGGATCCGTCCGGCCGTACCCGCGCGCATGGCGTCGAGTTCCACCGATGCCGTCGCCAACGCGTTGCGGACGCCCTGCTCGGCGTCGAGAAGTACTTCGCCAGCCGGTGTGGCGCGCACGGGCCGGCGCTCCAGCACTCTCAGGCCCGTGCGGCGTTCGAGTTCGGCGATCTGCTGGGAGACCGCGGGCGCGCTGTAGCCGAGCTCGCGTGCGGCGGCGTTGAAGGAGCCGTGCCGCACGACGGCTTCGAGGGTGGCGAGCAGGCGGGGGTCGAGTCCGTGCACGGAGTTAAGGCTCACTTATCTGTCGCGAAGATGTGTTTTCTTGTGATTGCGGATGAACGCCAGCAGGATTCTGCTCGCGGCAAGAAAAACGCAAGCCCGCGTTGCCGGGGCGTGACCGCCGCTCCCCTTGCCGTCGCGGTGCCCCTCCGCCAGTGCCCCGTCCGTCTTCTGCCGCAGCCCGCCGCGGCCGGGGACGTCTGCCGGGGCGGGTGTGGATCCGGCCGTAGACGATCACCTCGCATGCCCTGAAAGGAAGTGGTATGCCCCAGCCACCACTCATCGGACTCACCACCTACCTGGCCGACGCCCAGTGGGGCGAGTGGGACCTGCCCGCCGCGGTGCTGCCCGCGGCCTACGTCGGCTGTCTCCGGGCGGCGGGCGGCCGCGCCGTTCTGCTGCCGCCGGACGCGCCGGAGGCCGCAGCCGATGTGGTCGAGCGTCTGGACGCGGTCGTCCTGACGGGCGGTGAGGACCTGGATCCCGCCCTGTACGGTGCGCTGCCCCACCCGCGCACGGGGCCGCCGGTCCGCGAGCGCGACCGGTGGGAACACGCTGTGCTGGTCGCCTGCCTCGCCCGCGACATACCCGTGCTCGGAGTATGCCGGGGAATGCAGCTGATGAACGTGCACGCGGGCGGCACCCTCATCCAGCACCTGCCCGACAGCGTAGGCCACGACGGCCACAACCCCTACCGGGGCCACTTCTGCGCCCACGCCGTCACCACCGTGCCGGGGACCCGGATCGGCGCCCTCCTGCCGGGGACCCGCGGGGTCGCCACGCATCATCATCAGGCGGTGGATCGCCTGGGCGCCGGGTTCATCGTGGCCGCCCGTGCGGCGGACGGCACCGTCGAGGCGATCGAGAGCTCCCGGCACCGCTTCGCCGTGGGCGTCCAGTGGCACCCGGAGATGGGTGTCGATGCGCCGCTCGTGCACGCCTTGGTGGCGGCTGCGAGTTCCGCCGCGAGCGCCGAGCCTGCTCGGGTGGCCAGCCGGAAGGTGCGCCCGGTACGAAGCCCGCCGGGCCAGACTTTCCCGACACAGGTGTCTTGACACCCTCCTGGCGCAGCCCGCAAGATCGCAGCGTGAACCTGTCAGACAGCCAGACAGGTGGCGTACCGCGGCGCGTAAGCGCGATGGAAGCGGTCTTCGGCCACCTGCGCAGCGCCATCGAGCGCGGTCAGTACGCCGTGGGCGACAAGCTCCCCTCCGAAGCCGAGTTGTGCCGGACCCTTGAGGTCAGCCGGCCCGTGTTGCGGGAGGCGCTCCGAGCTCTCCAGGCCATGGGCCTGACCGTCTCCAGGAGCGGCAAGGGCACGTTCGTCCTGGCGAACACGGTCGAGGACCCCACCTTCGGCGACTACGCCGCAAGCGACCTGCTCGAGGTGCGCCGGCACGTCGAGATTCCGGTCGCCGGGTACGCCGCGCTGCGCCGCACCCCGGAGGACCTGGACCATCTGGGCCACCTGCTCGACCGGATGGAGCAGGAGATCGACACCACCGCGTGGGTGGCGATGGACACCGTCTTCCACCTGGCGGTGGCCGAGGCATCCCGCAACCCCGTCTTCCGCCGCGTCATCGAGGAGATCCGCGACGCGCTGGCGCGTCAGTCGACCTTCCTCAACGAACTCGGCGGCCGGCGCGAGCAGTCCAACTGCGAGCACCGGGCCATCCTCGAAGCGCTGGTCGACGGTTCCGAGCACGACGCGGTGGAGGCCATGTCCCACCACCTGCTGCGGGTCGAGACGACCCTCACCGACATCGTGCGCCCCCAGCGCACGGACACTTCCACGGAAGGCAGACCCGAGGCGTGAGCGAGCAGTTCCTCAAAGACGAGAAGCGCCCCACGGCCCGTCATGTCGACGCCGGGGACACCGGCTACAGCAAGTCCTTGAAACCCCGGCACGTCAACATGATCGCCATCGGGGGTGCGATCGGCACCGGGCTGTTCCTCGGCGCGGGCGGACGCCTCGCCGAGGCCGGGCCCTCCCTGTTCGTCGCCTACGCCGTCTGCGGCGTGTTCGCGTTCCTCGTCGTGCGCGCGCTCGGCGAGCTCGTCCTGTACCGGCCGTCCTCCGGCGCCTTCGTGTCGTACGCCCGGGAGTTCCTCGGGGAGAAGGGCGCGTACACCGCGGGCTGGATGTACTTCCTCAACTGGGCGACCACCGGCATCGCCGACATCACCGCCGTCGCCACGTACACCCACTACTGGCACCTGTTCTCCGATGTCCCCCAGTGGGTGATCGCCCTCATAGCCCTGGCCGTGGTCCTCACCGTGAACCTCATCTCGGTGCGGATCTTCGGCGAACTGGAGTTCTGGTTCGCCATCGTCAAGGTCGGCGCGCTGGTGGTCTTCATGGGGATCGGGATCTTCCTCCTGGTCACCCGGCATCCCGTCGACGGCGCCGTCCCCGGCCCTGCTCTGATCACCGGCAACGGCGGGATCTTCCCCAACGGCCTGTTGGCCATGCTGCTGATCACCCAGGGCGTCGTCTTCGCCTACGCCTCCGTCGAGCTGGTCGGCGTCACGGCCGGTGAGACCGAGAACCCCGAGGAGATCATGCCGAAGGCGATCAACTCGATCATGTGGCGTGTGGGCCTCTTCTACGTCGGCTCGGTCGTCCTGCTGTCGATGCTGATGCCGTGGAGCAGCTACAGCGCCGGCCAGAGCCCGTTCGTGACCGTCCTCTCCCACATCGGTGTGCCGGCGGCCGGCGGCGTGATGAACCTGGTCGTCCTCACCGCCGCCATGTCCTCGCTCAACTCCGGCCTCTACTCCACGGGCCGCATCCTGCGCTCGATGGCCGTCAACGGCTCCGCCCCGCGCTTCACCGCCCGGCTCAGCCGCACCCAGGTGCCCTACGGCGGCATCCTGCTCACCAGCGGCATGTGCGTCCTCGGCGTCGGGCTCAACTTCGTGGTTCCGGCGGATGCGTTCGAGATCGTGCTCAACCTCGCGGCCATCGGCATCCTCGCCACCTGGGGCATGATCATGGTCTGCCACCTCTTCTTCTGGCGGAAGACCCGTGACGGCGAACTGACCCGCCCCTCCTACCGCCTGCCCGGCTCCCCGTGGACCGAACTCGTGACACTGGCCTTCCTCGCCTCCGTCCTGGTCCTCATGTACGCCGACGGAGGAGCGGCGCGCACCACCGTGCTGTGCGTGCCGCTGATCGCCGCGGCGCTGGTCGCCGGCTGGTACGCCGTCCGCGGACGCGTGGCGCGCACCGCCGCGAAGAGCGAGGGCTGAGCCGGGCGGCGGGCCCGGCCCGTCCCCCCAGGCCGGGCCCGCCGCCGGCCACCCCGGTCAGCAGCAACCCACCACCGAACGAGGCAGTGATGCGCAGCAGTCTCCTCGCGGACGCGCCCGCGATCCGCGAGCCCCAGCATGTACCCGTCGCCCACGTCACCCGGGGCGGCGTGATCGAGGGAGTCCACTACGGCTCCGTCGTCGTCCTCGGCGGTAATGGCGACGTCCGGTTGAGCATCGGAGACATCGAGGCCGCCTGCTACCCGCGCTCAGCCCTCAAGCCGGTCCAGGCCCTCGCCATGGTGCGGGCCGGGCTGCCGCTCGACGGCGCCCTGCTCTCCCTCTCGATGGGCAGCCACTCCGGCGAGGAGCACCACCTCGCAGGTACCCGGCTGATCCTCGAACTGGCCGGCCTCACCGAGAACGACCTGCGCAACGTCCCCGACGTGCCGTACGCCCCGGCGGTCCGGGATGCCTGGGTGCGCGAGGGCCGCGGGCCTTCCCGGCTCGCCCAGAACTGCTCCGGCAAGCACGCGGCGATGCTGTACCTGTGCAAGCTGGCCGGCTGGCCCCTGGAGAGCTACCTCGACCCGGGCCACCCGCTTCAGAGGGCGATCGCCGAGGTCGTCGAGGAACTCACCGGCCAGCACATCGCGAACGTCACCGTCGACGGCTGCGGAGCCCCGCTGTTCGCAGTGTCCCTGCACGGCCTGGCCCGCGCCGCCGCCCGCATCGCCACGGCCGCTCCGGACACCGCCGGGCGCCGGGTGGCGGACGCGCTGCGCGTCCACCCGGAGATGGCCTCCGGCACAGGGCGAGACACGGCCCAGCTGATGCGCGCGGTGCCCGGGCTGCTGGCCAAGGACGGCTTCGAGGGCGTCCAGGTGGCCGCGCTGCCCGACGGCCGGGCCGTCGCAGTGAAGATCGCCGACGGGGCGGACCGGGCGCGCATCCCGGTGACGGCCGCAGCCCTCGCCCGGGCAGGAGTCGAGCCGCGGCTGCTCGCCGGGTTCGAGGGCGAGCCGATGACCGTCGGCGGCCGGCCCGTCGGCGGCATCCAGCCGGTGGCGGCGCTGAACCCGCCCAGCGTCCCCGCCACCGCCTGACTCCATCCCCTTTCACCACCTTGACCCACCCACCTCAGGAAGAGGGCCGCACACCCATGACCGCCGCCACCCGCAGCGAACACGACCTGCTCGGAGACCGCGAAGTCCCCGCCGACGCCTACTGGGGCGTCCACACCCTGCGCGCCACCGAGAACTTCCCCATCACCGGCACGCCCATCTCCGCCTACCCGCACCTGATCGACGCCCTCGCTTCCGTCAAGGAGGCCGCAGCCCTCGCCAACGAGGAACTCGGCCTGCTGGAGCCCGCGAAGGCCGCCGTGATCGTCGCCGCCTGCCGGGAGATACGCGGCGGCAAGCTCCACGACCAGTTCGTCGTCGACGTCATCCAGGGCGGTGCCGGCACCTCGACCAACATGAACGCCAACGAGGTCATCGCCAACCGGGCGCTGGAGCTGCTGGGCCACGCCAGGGGCGAGTACCGGCACCTGCACCCCAACGAGGACGTCAACCTCGGCCAGTCCACCAACGACGTCTACCCGACCGCCGTTCGGATCGCGACCGCCTCGGCGGTGCGCGGCCTGCTCGAAGCCATGGCCGTCCTGCAGGCAGCCTTCGCCCGCCAGGCCGCCGAGTTCCACGACGTGCTGAAGATGGGCCGCACCCAGCTGCAGGACGCCGTACCGATGACCCTCGGGCAGGAGTTCTCCGCCTTCGCCGTCATGCTCGACGAGGACCGCAGCCGGCTCGCGGAGGCCCTCGGACTCATCCACGAGATCAACCTCGGCGCCACCGCCATCGGCACCGGCCTCAACGCCCCGGCCGGGTACGCCGAATCGGCCCGCCGCCACCTCGCCGACATCACCGGGCTGCCCCTGGTCACCGCGGCCGACCTGGTCGAAGCCACCCAGGACTGCGGCGCCTTCGTCCAGATGTCCGGCGTCCTCAAGCGCGTCGCCGTCAAGCTGTCCAAGACCTGCAACGACCTGCGCCTGCTGTCCTCCGGGCCGCGCGCCGGACTCGGCGAGATCAACCTGCCGCCGGTGCAGGCGGGCTCGAGCATCATGCCCGGCAAGGTCAACCCGGTGATCCCGGAGGTCGTCAACCAGGTCGCCTTCGAGGTGATCGGCAACGACATCACCATCACCATGGCCGCCGAAGCCGGACAGCTCCAGCTCAACGCCTTCGAGCCGGTCATCCTGCACTCGCTGTCGAAGTCCGTCATCCACCTGCGCGCGGCCTGCCTCACCCTCGCCGAGCGCTGCGTGGCCGGCATCACCGCCAACACCGAGATGCTGCGGGCCACCGTTGAGAACTCCATCGGCCTGGTGACCGCCCTGAACCCGCACATCGGATACACCGCCGCCACCGACATCGCCAAAGAGGCCCTCGCCACCGGCCGGGGCGTGGCCGAGCTCGTCCTGGAGCGAGGTCTGCTGCCGGCCGAGCGGCTCACCGCCCTGCTGCGGCCCGAGGTGATCGCGGGAGCCGGAGCGGCCGGGGCCTGACGCGGGGCTGCGCCGCGGCTCACCGGCCGCGCACCTGGACCGTCCCGCGCCGCGGACGGCACGCTGTCGCACCGTTCGCCGTGCCGAGCGCCCACCTGTGGCGACCTATGGGAGCCGCTGGTGGTCAAGGGGTCGCAGGTTCGGATCCTGTCGTCCCGACCATGCGGAAACGCAGGTCGGAGGCCGTTCTCTCATCCGTGAGAGGGCGGCCTTTTCCGTGCCCGGAATGCTGGTGGTCGCATCTGGTCGCACGCCAGCTTCGGGGTTGGTCGGCGGTGGGGTGGAAACCGGTCGGGGCGGGGGAGCGGAGCCGGTGGAGGGCTTCGCGGAGGTGCTGGATGTGGTCGCGTGGTGGTCGCAGCCGTTCCAGCCAGGCTCGTCGGTCGTTTCGCTTCTGGGCCCGGGTGAGGGTGTGGTCGATGGTGTCGGCGGCTTCGCGGGCGGCTTGTCGGGTGAGGTGGCTGTAGACGTTGGCGGTGGTCGAGAGGGTGGGGTGCCGCAGGGTCTTGGAGACGACGGTGAGCGGGACTCCGGCGGTGATGGTGATGGTGGCGGCCAGGTGCCGCTAGGGCCTCTCCTTTGCGCATGCCGGTGTCGATGAGGAACTCGAACAGGTCGGCCATGTCCGGGTCTACGTGATGGCAGTGCTGGAGGAAGCGGACGGCCTCGTCCGCGGTCCAGATCCGTCGCTCGGGCGACGGTGGCCGGTGAAGTGTCGGGGGGCTGGCGGGGTTGTGGGGGAGGCGGTGCTGGCGGACCGCGTCACCGAGGGCGCTGGAGAGGGTGGCCAGGCACCGGTAGAGAGTGGTTCGGCCGCGGCCGGTGGCGAGCCCGCCGGTGACGAACGCGGCGATGTGCCGGTGCCCGAGCTCGTCCAGCTTCAGGGTGCCGAAGGCCGGGACGAGATCGTTGTGGACGTAGTCCCGGTAACGCGCCGTGGTCGTCTGCTTGAGCACGAGCGCCTTGGCGGTGAGCCAGGCCGTCAGGTAGTCGGCGACGCTCTGGTTCGGGTCTGCGTTGAACCCGCCGGCCTCGCCCTCGAGGAATCTGCGGAGTGCGGTCTCGGCTGCGTCGTGGTTGTCGAAGCCGCCCCTGCGCACGGTCGTCCGGGGGGCGTGGGGTCGGGACGTCGATGGCGAAGGTCCACGTCCCGTGGTCACTGTCAGCGAGCAGGTGCGGGCAGTGCGCTCCGAGCTGGTGACGCAATGTGTCGCGGCAGCCACACCTCGGTAGATGCGGCCGCGCTCGCCGGTGGTACGCATGGGGATCGCCTCCATCCAGGAGGCGGAGGAAAGGGCCGACGCCTCCAGTCTCGTGCGACCACATGCGACCACCACGATCCTCATACCGGCCGTGACCAGTGCGTTTCCCTTGTTCGCGCGCCAAGGCCCCTCCGGAGACCTCAGGAGGTGGGCGCCGTGGCTACCAGTTCACGTCGAGGCGTTGCGGACCGCGGAGGGCGGTGTTGAGGGGCCAGTTCTCTGGTCTGGTGGCTTCCGGAGTGGTGAGGGTGAGGCTGGGGAGGGCATCGGCGAGGGCGGTGAGTGCGTCGTGGGTGAGCTGGCGGGTGTAAGGGGCGCCCGGGCAGTAGTGGCTGCCGGCTCCGAAGGCCAGAGAGGGTGGCTGGATGGTTCGGTCGGGGTTGTGGCTGTCGGCGTCGGGCAGGCCATGGCGTTCGTCGCGGGCTGCGGAGGCAAGCAGGAGCAGGAGACGGGATCCGGCGGGGACGGGTGTGTCCCCGACGTGGGTGTCGCGGGTGGTGGCACGCAGCCAGCTGGTCAGCGGGGGGTCGTGGCGCAGAGTTTCCTCGATGGCTCGGGGCAGGCGTCCAGCACTGCGGAGGGAGTGCAGGGTGCCGGCCTTCAGCAGCTGGTAGAGGGTGTTGGTGATCAGCCGGGGGGTGATCTCGGCGTTGGTGATGAGGACTTCCATCAGGGTGGAGGCGACTTCGCGGTGGGTGAAGCGAGTGCCGTCGGTGTCCCGGTAGGTGAGCCAGGCGGTGACCAGGTCCTCGCCCGGGGTGCGGGCTCGTCGTTCGACGAGGGAGACGCAGTAGCTCCACAGGTTGTCGAGGGCATGCGCGGCCGCGAGTTGCTGCGGCGGGTCGAGGTCTCCCCAGACGAGGCCGGAGAGGGCGGTGGCCTGGACGGAGATCGCGTGCTGGTCCTGGCGCGGGATTCCGGCGAGGCGGCCGAGGAGGGCGGCGGCGAGAGAGCGGGCGTAGTCGGTGACGAGGTCGGCGGTGCGGGAGGGGCGGGCGGCCAGTGCGGCGGCCGCGGCGGCGGTCTCGCTGCGCAGCAGGTCCTGGTGGGGAGCCATGCGGCGGTCGGTGGTGGGGAAGGTCGCGTTCATCGCGCGGCGGAAGCGGGCATGGTGGGGCGGGTCGAGGGAGGACAGAACCGGTACGGCGCCGCTCTGCGCCAGTACGGCCTGCGCCTTCGGGCGGACCGGGTGCAGGGGGACGTATCCGAGGGCCACGGAGAACGTGCCGGTGGTGTCGCGCAGGACGGTGTCGATGTCCTGGTGGCGGGAGACGACCCAGACGTCGAGGTGGGGGTCGTGGTACACGGGGTGGTGGGTTCGCAGGTGTGCGTAGAGCGGGCCGGGTTCGCCGGCCCCGTGCGCGGTGATGGCGCCGGGCCGGCCCACCGGGCAGCGTGGGAACTCTTCGGCGGGGGGCGTGGCTGAGGTCGGCTCGGTGAGGGCCACAGGAGTGAGCGTGCCTTCCGGTGGGTCGTGGTCAGCGGGTCCTACGTTGTTGTGCGGGTTGGACGGGCCAGTCGTAAGGTCCAGAGATCCAGAGACGCCGGGTATGGCTTTCAGCGGGTTGCACTCGATGGTTACCGCCACCTGGCCGCCCGGCGTCTCACGACGACTCGGCCGCTGATTAGGAGCTGCGAGCCCTGCGGGGCATCGCTCAGTAGGACCACGCTGGCGAGGTCGTCCGGACCATAAGCGCACATCGAGCGACCGGAGGAACCCGTGGCCCGGATCTGGGCAGGAACGGACATCGGCAAGAGCCACCACCATTGCGTGGTCCTGAACGCCGAAGGCGAGCGACTGCTGTCGCGGCGCGTGCTGAACGACGAGCCGGAGCTTCTCTCTCTCCTCGGGGACGTCCTGGCTCTGGACGAAGACGTGGTCTGGGCCGTCGATGTCGCCGACAGCACGGCCGCTTTGTGGATCAGCGTGCTGCTCAACCACGGCCAGCGGCTCGTCTACATTCCGGGCCTCGCGGTCAACCGTGCGTCCGCCGGCTACCGGGGCATGGGCAAGACCGACGCCAAGGACGCCACCGTTATCGCCGACCAGGCCCGAATGCGCAGGGACCTGGCTGTCCTGCGGTCGGAAGACGAACTCACCATCGAGCTGAAGATACTCACCAACCGGCGAGCCGACCTGAACGCCGACCGCACCCGCCGGATCAACCGTCTGCGTGGTCAACTCAACACCATCTTCCCGGCATTGGAACGCGTCCTTGATCTGGGCAACGTCGGCCCGCTGATCCTGCTGACCGGCTACCAGACCCCGGCTGCCCTGCGGCGCGTCGGCCGCAAACGGCTGGAGACCTGGCTGCGCAATCGCAAGGTCCGCAGCCCCGAAACCCTTGCCGCAGCCGCTCTGGAGGCTGCCGAGCGCCAGGCCACCGCCGTCCCCGGGGAGAAGATCGCCTCGCAGGTGATCCACACCCTGGCGAAGGAGGTGATGAGCCTCAATGAGCAGATCGCCGAGATCGACAAGCTCATTGCGGCCCGGTTTCGCGAACACGACCTGGCCGAAGTGATCGAGAGCATGCCCGGCATCGGCCCCTTGCTGGGTGCCGAGTTCCTGGCCGCCACGGGCGGCGACATGAGCCGCTACGCAGACTCCGGCCGTCTGGCCAGCCTGGCCGGGGTCGCTCCGGTCCCACGCGATTCCGGCAACGTCAGCGGCAACCTGCACCGGCCCCGGCGTTACCACCGCGGCCTGCAACGCGTCTTCTACACCTCCGCGCTCATCAGCATCCGCAACTGCGACGCGTCGCGGCGCTTCTACGAACGCAAGCGCGGCGAAGGCAAACGGCACACCCAGGCCGTCCTCGCGTTGGCGAGGCGACGGGTCAACGTCCTCTGGGCCTTGATCCGTGACGGACGGTGCTACGAGCATGGACTCTCCGCTCCTGCTGCCGCTTGACAACCTCATTAGGAGGTGGTGCGGGGCGCGCGGGGGCGGGCGATGAGCATGACGGCGTCGTCGTTGACGCGGTCGGTGCCGGTGGAGAAGTGGACGCGCAGGGCGGGCAGGAGTGCTTCTCGCAGCCGTGCGAGACGAGGGTGGCCGGTGTGCCAGAAGTCCGCGAGCGCCTCGGCGGCGGCGCGGGCCCGGGACTCGGCGTCCTCCTCGGGGAAGACGACGTCCACGCGCGCACGGGTAAGGCTGATGTCCTCGAATCCGCGCTCGGCCAGGACACGGGCGGCACGGGTGAGCAGGTAGCCCTGGTGGTCGGGGGCCTCACCGGTCAGCGGAGCGCAGATGCGGTTCCACAGGCTGATCAGTTCGTTGTCGGGTGCCCCTTGAACGATGACGATCTTTGCTTCCGGGTGGGCCAGGTCGACGACTCGGGCCATCTCCGTCGCAGCCGCGACGGGGTCGTCGGTGTAGTGCAGGATCCACGTGGCCACGACGACGTCGACGCTGTCGTCGGGCAGGGGCAGTTGCTCCGCGCGGCCCGGCAGGACGGTCACCCCGGCGGCCGCCAGTTCCCGCATGCTCTCCACGCGCGCGGCGTGGGGTTCCACGGTGGTGCAGGAGCCGAGCCGGGCGGCGATCTCCCTCACGACGGCGCCGCTGCCCCCACCGACGTCCAGGACACGGGTGTTGGCGGTCAGGGTCTCGACGACGGGGGTGATGTCGTGGCGCTCGAAACGTGCCTCCAGCCCGAGCCAGCCCTGCTCGCTGAGCTCATGCGGCCCGCGGTAGGTCTCCGGGTGCGGATAGGGGCCGGCCAAGGCGTGCGGGGCAATGGCGGGGCCGCCGGCCTTGCGGGCGTAGAGGAAAAGGTGCTCCTCGGCGCCCATGCCGGGGAAGTCGGGGTGGAACACGCTGAGTTGCTCGTGCACGACAGTCAGCCCGGCTTCACGGAGCAGTCGCCCGTACGCCTCGGCCGGGTAGCTGGTGGCGCGGATGGTCTGTCCCATCCACTGGATCTCCTGCTCCTCGATGTCGAAGGGGACGGTCGAGAAGACGAACATGCCTCCGGGCGCCAGCCAGGAGGCGATCCGACGGAGGGTGGCGTCCAGGTCGGCGCGCGGCATCTGCAGCAAGGGGAAGAACGCGGTGATGGCGTCCCACTGTGCGGGGTTCTCCGGCAGGGCCCGGACATCGGCCAGTTCGAAGCGGGCGGCCGGCACCTGGGTGCGGGCGAGTTCGACCATCGTCCTCGAGATGTCGCAGCCGGTCACCCGGTGACCGGCTGCCGCAATGCGCTCTGCGGTCGGGCGTCCGGTGCCGCAACCGATGTCCATCACCTTCGCCCCCGCGGGAAGACGGGCCAACAGCCATTCGATGGCCGTCAACTGCTCTGGAAGGTGGCCGTAGGTGTCTTCGTACGTCTTGCCGAGGATGTCGAACGGCTGCGCCGCCTGTTCGGTTGATCCATCCCCCTGGAGAGGGAACGTTACGTCGTGCGTCGTCATGGCGGAGGGTTCCATTCCGGATCTGGTGATCAAGGGGTGAGCGGTGACATTACACTCCGTACGCAACCATGTACCAAACGTAGTGTGCCGGTGTACCGCCGGGCGCGCGCCTCCTTACGTGCCTCCCGCACCCGAGCGGAGACCCACCCATGACCGCCACCACCGACTCCACCCACGCCGCCTACTTCGCCTTACGCGACCGTCTGCTGGGCGAGCTGCGCACCACCGTCCTGAGCGGTGAACAATTGTGCGAGGCGGGACGGCTCATCTACGGCCGGCCCGACGGGCTCTCCCTGTACGGGATCCCCGCCCCCGACATGGCGGCTGGGGGGATCACCCTGCTGGGACGTACCACCATCGAGTGCTCGGTCGACTCCTACACCGCCCCCGTTGCCGACGCACTCGCCCGCCTCCAGGCCGGCACCCCGCCCGAAGGGCCGGACGCGGACACCCCGATCGTCGTGGACCTGTTCTGCGGCTCGGGCAACTTCGGCTACCACCTCGGCCGGCGCCTGCTCCGCCCCGTCCACGCCGCCGAACTGGACCCCGACGTCTTCGAGACCACGGCGAACAACCTGGACCGCATCGGCTCTGCGATCAGCCTGCACCTGGTCGACTACCGCGACCTGCTCGGCAAACTCCCCGCTCGAAGCAGCCACGACACCTACGTCGTCGAACCGCCCTGGGGTCCGGCCTTCACCGCCGACGGCCTGGACCTCACCCGCACCTCACCCCCCGTGCCGGAGATCCTCGACGACATCCGCCGGTCCCGGAACGGGCTGCCCTGCTACGTCGCGATCAAGACGAACGACCAGATCGCCCGCGACTCCCTCGACCGGTCCTTCGCCGGGTGGCTCCACCTCCAGAGCGTCACACCCGCCGCGGCTCTTCCCTACGGCGCCAACATGGACTTCCACCTCTACCGCCTCGGTCCCGGCGCCGACGGATAACACCTGACTCGCGGCGGTCCTCCTGGCCACCCGCCACCGGGCACCGTACGGGGCCGGCGCGCCGCGCCCCGCCCCCGGTCACCCGGAGGCGGGGTGACAGCACCATGCTCAACCCACTCGATCAAGGGAAAACGCACCCATGACCAGCAACGTGATCATCCGTCGCTATGACCGCACCTTCGACCTCCTCGACAACGACGCGAACGGTGTTCTGGAGGAGAAGGACTTCACCGGCCTCATCGAGAAGATCGCCCGCGCCACCGGCGTGCAGCAGGGCTCGGCCAAGGAGGAAGCCCTGGTGAAGGAGTGGGGCAACTGCTGGCGCACCCTGCGCGATCTGGCCGACGCCAATGGCGACGGCCAGATCAGCCGCCAGGAGTTCCAGCAGGCCATGGCAGCTGCCTACGGCGACCACGCCAAGCTCAAGGAGCGCCTCGCCCCGGGCCTGGAGGCGTCCTTCGCCGCCATCGACGCCGATGACGACGGCGTCGCCACCGTGGCGCAGTTCGAGGTGTACCTCACCGCATGGGGGCTGGAGCCGGCCCAGGCGCGAGCGGCCCGCGAGCTCCTCGACTCTGACGGCGACGGCCGCTTCAGCTGCCAGGAGTTCGTGAACGGCTGGACGGACTTCCTCCTCCGCGACGACGCCGAATGCGCTGCCCTGCTCGGCCCGCTGAACTGACACTGAAAGGGCGCCGCAAACCTGCGAACGAGGGCCGGCCGCGCTCATGGGCGCGGCCGGCCTCCAGGCTCCTCACGCCGAGCCTCTGTCCGTCGTGATCCGCCGGTCACGCTGTGGGGTGGCCGGCCGCCTGTCGGTCAAGATGCCGGGGCATGCGGGCGCGGGCTGCTTCCCGGACTTCAAGGCCGGGGCGTCAAGGACTTTCCCTGTTGGATCTGGTCCGTGACTGGTCCGGTAACCCTGCCGCAGGGGGTCGAGTGGTGACAGCGTGTGCTTGCTCGTATTCGTCAAGTGCTTGGGTCGAGCAGGTGCCTGGAGGTCAATGTCCGCCCCGGGCGCCCGATTTGAGGCTCCTGGAAGAACCCAAGTTTCTTGGGGAAGTAGCTACAGAAGACGTTCTTCGTGTACTGGCGGTACAGGAAGTGCAGACCTGCTGACCAGCAGAAATGCCTTTCGTAGGCCTCTCGGTCGATGTCGCGGCCCGGGAACGGTCCGGATCTTGGTCACGACGGGGCTGAGACAGGGGCGCCGCTGCTCCCGTCGCGCTGCCCCCGCACCGGACGGAGAACGCCACGAGTGGTGGATCGGCTCGGCCGCGAGGAGGCGTTCGTCGCGGCAGGCGGACAGGAGCTTGTCGCGGGTGTCCCGGCGGGCGGTAAGGTCGGCGACCGCCTGGGCGCGATCCCCGCGGCCGGCCGCCGCGGTGCCCAAGTCCGGTCGCCTCTTCAGTAGGTCGTCGATCGCGCCTGGAAGGCTGTTGCGAGGGCGTTCCTGGTTGTTCGTCACGCAACGACCTCGGACGCTGTCGTACTCGACTCCGCAGACGCCCCTCGGAAGGGACCATCTAGGATGTCGGCCGCGCGTTGATGTCACATGTGGTTGACGTCACGCTGGGCCGTGCCTCATGTGCAGTCGTGCGTCCGTGAGCCGTCCGACCGGATGCGTCCGGGTAGCTGTTCCTACGGGGGAGAACTTCTGTGTTCGGAATCATCAGACCATGCCGTCATCGCCTGGGCGAGGGCTTGCGTACCGAGTGGATGGCGCATCTGTGCGGGCTGTGCCTGGCTTTGCGCAGCGAGTACGGGCAGTTCGCGAGGGTGGCCACCAACTACGATGGCCTGATCGTCTCGGTGCTGACCGAAGCGCAGTCGGAGCGTACCGGGGACTGGCGGCGGGGTGCCGGTCCGTGCCCGCTGCGCGGGATGCGGTCGGCGGACGTGGCGCAGGGTGAGGGTGCGCGGCTGGCGGCGACGGTGTCGTTGGTGCTGGCCGCAGCGAAGATGCGTGACCATGTGGCCGATGGCGACGGCCTGGTGGGGCGCCGCCCGGTGGCGCTGGCGGCACGCCGGATCGCCCACAACTGGGACCGTGCGGGCGTCGCAGGCGGCGAACGACTCGGCTTCGACACCGCGCTGCTGCTCGGGGCGGTCGAGCGCCAGCCGGACGTCGAGCGGTCGACCGGCCCCGGTGGCTCGCTGCTGACGGTCACGGAGCCCGCGGAGACGGCGACCGCAGCCGCCTTCGCGTACACCGCAGTGCTCGCGGACCGCCCGGGCAACGCCGAACCGCTGGCGGAAGCCGGCCGTCTTTTCGGTCGTCTGGCGCATCTGCTGGACGCGGTGGAGGACTTGGACGCGGACGAGGCGTCCGGCGCGTGGAGCCCGATCGCCGTGACCGGCGCGGACCGCGCCGAGGTGCGCCGGCTCTGCGACGACGCCGTCCGTGGGATCCGACTCGCCCTGTCCGACGCCGTGTTCGTCGACGGGCAACTGGTGCGGGCGCTTCTGGGCGGCGAGTTGGAGCGTGCCGTCGATCGAGTCTTCGACCCTCGGCATCGTCACCATCAGCACCGCCGCCAGGTGCGGGGCCTGCGCATGCTGCCCTGGCTGGGACGCCCTACGGAGACGGAAACGCCGTCGGGGACCGGCACGGGAACGGCCCGCGGCGTAGGGGAGCTTGCGGGCGCGGCCCCGGAGGGCGGGGTGATGGCGTCGGGCCGGCCGTCGGAGGGACAGTGCCGGCGGTGTCGCGAGCGGGGCCGGTTGTGCGGCGATTGCAGGTTGTGCTCCACATGCTGCCGCTGCAACGAAGACGCCGGCCAGGATGACGGAGAGCCCTTGCAGTTCGGCGACGGCAATCGCAACGGCGGCTCGAGCCGGGATGGTTCCGGCAGGGATGGTTCCGGGAATGACGGCTGGTTCGGCGGCTAGGGCGGCGGCAACTCGGGTGGCCCTTCCTCCGGCAGTTCGGGCGGCGGTCATGGGTCCAGTGGCTCTGGTGGTTCCGGCGGCGGCTCGGGTGACGGTTGCTGCGGTGGCGGTGGCTGCTGCAATCCGTGCAAGTGCTGCTGCGACTGCTGCGACTGAACGACGGATGAGCCTGGTTCCCCTTCCGGTGGGGAACCGGGTGCCGAACTTCTCGGCGCTGTGCATCGACGACGGCGTACGCCACCGGCTGTACCGCCTACACCCGTGCGACTCGGCCCCGATGAAGCTTTCAGCGGTTGGTGGTGACCAGTCTGGAAGCGCGGTGGTGGACGGCTGAATGGACAAGCCGGCGTCGACCGAGGACTGATCCAGGGAACTGGTAGCCGCCCAGTTGACGGCGTCGCGCAGTGATGCCGCTGCTCATGACGACGCTGATGACCCTCGTGCCCCCGCACGACCGCGGCCGTGTCATGGGCAACATCACCCTCGTCATCTCCGTCGCACCTGCCCTCGGCCCCGCCGTCTCCGGTGTGCTGCTGCAGCTGGGGTCATGGCGCCTGCTGTTCCTGGCCGTGCTTCCCATCGCCGGAGCCATGGCCATATTCGGTCGGCGCAACCTGGTCAACATCGGCGAGCCGCAGGCCGCCCCCATCGACTGGATGTCCGTCCCCCTGGCGGCAGCGGGCTTCGGCGCCCTGGTCTACGGCCTGAGCGGGCTCGGTGCCGAGAACGCGGCCCAGGCCCCCGTGCCCCCGGAGGCCATCACCCTGGCCGGCGCCGTGCTCGTAGGACTGTTCGTATGGCGACAACTGGCATTGCAGCGCTCGTCCAGCCCGCTGCTGGACCTGCGCGCACTGACGTTTCGTCACTTCTCCGTGGCGCTGGGCCTGATGTGCCTGTCCTTCATGGCCCTCATGGGTGCGTTCATCCTGCTGCCGATCTACCTGCAGGAGGTGTGCGGCCTGACCTCACTGCAGACCGGGCTGCTCCTCATCCCCGGCGGCCTGACCATGGGCCTGCTCGGACCACAGGTCGGCAAGCTCTACGACCGACTCGGCGCACCACGCCTGGTCGTACCCGGAGCCGCACTCACAGCGCTTTGCCTCGCGCTGTTCACCCTCACGGGCGAACAGACCTCGCCGTGGCTGGTGCTCGCCCTTCACGTGGCCCTGAGTGCGGGCATGGCGTTCGTCTTCACCCCCGTCTTCACCTCCGGCCTGTCCGTACTGCCGCCGCCCCTCTACCCCCACGGCTCCGCCATCCTGGGCTCGCTCCAACAGGTCGCGGCAGCCGCCGGCACCGCCCTGGTCATCAGTGTCATGTCGGGACACGCCGCCACGGCAGCAGCCGATGGCGCCGACGCCACCGGTGCCCTCGCCACGGGCATTCGGTGGGGATTCGGCATCGGCGCCGTGCTCGGCGCCCTGGCCGTGCTGGTCGCGTTACTGATCCGCACCCCGCCCGCTCCGCAACAGCCTGCTGCGTCGGAGGCCCAGGACGAAGAGGGCACCACGATGAACAAAACCGCCCACACACCCACCTGACGCCCTGGTGATCGGCCCGGTGCTCGCCGCGGCGAAGGGGGCACGGCTCGACTGCGGCCGATGGCTCGTCCGGTCGTACCCGGCGACCAGCAGCGCCGGGTCCGTCGGCGGCAGGCATGCGCGGACGACTCAGCCGCAGCGACTCGGCCCTCGACACCCGGCCCGCACATGAGGAACGCCTCGACGCGCAGTTGTACTGAATGGGGGGGCGGGGTGCGGCGACAGAGCCGGTGCTGCGGCGCCTGCTGCCGCCGGCCAATCCCAGCCTGGATCCCAGGGCCTGTCTGTGGTGCTGCCATCGCCCCTCGAACGTACGAGCGCAGGTCATGTGAGTACGCGTACTCACTCCGAGACCGGTAACCGCACCCATCCGCCGCGCATCCCGCTCGCATAGCGTCCTCGTATGCCCCACGAGACCGTGCCAAGCGCCGCCACCCCTGACTCGAGCCAGTCCAAGGCCTCCTCTTGCCTCCTCGGCGCCCTGGGATGCGGTGGCGCGGCGCTCGTCGGCGTACTCGTTCTGGTCGTCACGCTCGCATGGGGCTCATGGGGGTCGACGGACTTTCAACGTGTCGCACCCGAGGAGATGGCGGACCGCGCCCTCCAGCGTTCCCAGAAGGCCTACGAGGTCATGGGGTTCAAGCGCACCATAGAACCCGGAGTCGAGGACATCGGAGTCAGTACGGAGAACACGTTCGGCTCCAGCTTCTGCTACGACGGGGGCCTGCTGGGGCTGGACGACAGGACCGTCGACGGCGCCTACTCGATGAGCCACAACTGGGCACTGGACCACGTGCCGGCGAGTCAGGCGGTCCCCGGCCTCCGCCGACTGCACCAGTTCTTCAAGGACAACGGCTGGAAGGTCACGTCCTACGGCGAGGGCGGGCAGGGCAGGGACTGGGAGTTGTTCGTCCAGCGGAACGACGGCGACGAGCGGATGTCCTTCACCTGGTACCCGGACCGGGAGTACTTCACCGGCGGCGTCAGCATGCCCTGCGCCTACGACCCGGAGTGGAAGAGCGGCGACGTCGGCCCTGCCGGGGACGACCAGAGGCCATCCGCCTTCGGGCCCGCACGGCGGGACTAGCGGGCGGAGTTGGTACCAGTATCCGGCGAACAGTGTCGGTGAGGAACAGACGCCATTTGCTCCAGTGTGGCGGGCGGGCGATCTGTTGGTAGATCTTGTGCTGGAGCCAGTACCAGACCATCACGATGGGGCAGGCCAGTCCTGAGCCGCCGGCCAGGGACTCGTAGATCTGTTGGCCTCCGGTGTCCGGGCCGTGCCAGCCGGGGATGTAGGGCCCCCAGGTGCCAGATGGAGAGCAGGAGGCCTGAGTAGAGGGCGGCGTCGAAGATGACGGTTCGTTCGCGGAGGCAGCGGCGTACGAGGACGACGCCGATGGACAGGACGGTCGTGGCGACGATGGCCTGGAAGCTCCACGCGACGGCCATGCGCGTGTCCGAGATCTGGTAGTCCCCGGGTGGGGCGGAGCGGAGGTCGCCGGCGGTGAGTTACCGGCCGGAGACCCATGCCTGCAGGGCGAGGGCGGTGACGCCGATGGTGCTCCGGACGCCCACGGGCGAGACGCGTGCGCGGATCGCCAGACGTGTGGCGGCAACTGGTCTGAGCGGTTGTGCCGTGGGAGAGCATTCCCTTCGGCGTCCACGCGGTGTCCCTCACCTCGGCGGCTCGGATGTGCGCAGCTGGATGGTGCCGTTCGCCCCCCTCATCGGCGGCTACCGGCTCACACCCCAGGCAGAACAGCGGCCAGCTCCTGGGTCGGTACGATCACTACGCCCTGCATTGGAGTCAGCCGTTCACCTGCGGTTGACGCCTCGCGAGCGTGAAAATCGGTACGGGGGCTGTCCGCCGACGCCGCTTGATGTTTGGGCTGTGAGCCCGCATAGGAGTCTGGTGAGGGAGCCGTCCGAGGGGCCGCACACTGTCGTCTCGAGCACGCCGTTCAGCTTCTCTGTCTCCCCTCAGGCTTCCCGGGCAGCCCCCGCCCGCACCTTGCGCAAGGGGAGGAAGACGATGGAGGAGTCCAGGGAGGACCACGACGACGGAAGTGTTGCCCGGGTCGCGGCGATCGACATCGCCAAGGCGTCCGGGATGGTGTGTCTGCGCGTCCCGCACGACACCATTGAAGGCCGGCGCGTCCAGCAGGTCTGGACGGTCGCGTCCACCACGAACGCGATCCTCGAGCTCGGCGACCGGCTGGTCTGCCAGGGTGTCCAGCGGGTGGTGATGGAGGCGACGGGCTCGTACTGGCGGCCCTTCTTCTACCTCTTGGAGGCCCGTGGCCTGGAATGTTGGCTGGTCAACGCCCGCGATGTGAAGAACGTCCCGGGCCGGCCGAAGACCGACAAGCTGGACGCGGTCTGGCTGGCCAAGCTCGCCGAACGCGGCATGGTCCGCGCTTCGTTCGTACCGCCCAAGCCGGTCCGGCAGCTACGGGACCTCACCCGCACCCGCACGGTCTTCATCCAGGAACGCACCCGGCACAAGCACCGGGTGGACAAGGCCCTGCAGGACGCGCAGATCAAGCTGTCCGACGTTGTCTCGGACCTCTTCGGCCTCTCCGGCCGGGCCATGCTCGACGTCCTGGCCGCCGGTGAACGCAACCCCCGAGCTCTGGCGGATCTCGCCAAGGGGAGCCTGGTGAAGAAGAAGCCGGCCCTGGCCGAGGCACTCACCGGGCAGTTCGAAGAACATCACGGCCGCCTGCTGGGAGTGTTGCTGGGCACCATCGACCACCTCACCGCGCAGGTCCGGGAACTCGACCGGCTGATCGCCGACCTCATGGAACAGACCAGGGCCCCGCACGACGGCACCGGAACCGGACCGCCCCGCACAGACGACACCAGCACGTCGTCAGCCCGTGACGCTGTGACCGCGCGGGAACTGGCCGAGCGTCTGGACGCGGTCCCCGGCATCGGACCGGCCACCGCCCAGATCATCCTCGCCGAGATCGGCTTGGACATGAGCCGCTTCCCCACCCCCGAGCACCTGGTCTCCTGGGCGAAGCTGTGCCCCCGCACGATCCAGTCCGGAGCGAAGAACACCACCGGCCCAGCCGGCAAAGGCAACCCCTGGCTCAAGGGCGCCCTCGGCGAGGCCGCCAACGCCGCCGCCCGCACCGACACCTTCCTCGGCGCCCGCTACCGCAGGATCGTCAAACGCCGCGGCCACGCCAAAGCCCTCGTCGCCGTCGCCCGCTCGATACTCGTCATCACCTGGCACCTGATCAACGACCCCGACGCCCGCTACCAGGAACTCGGCGCCGACTGGCACCAGCGACATCTCAACCCCGCCCGCAAGACCCGCGACCTCGTCCGCCAGCTCCAGGCCCTCGGCCACCAGGTCACCCTCGCCGCCCCCACTACTGCGGCCTGACCGCACTCCTCGTTCCCGACGTCCGTCCCGCTCCGCGGAACGGACGCTGCCGCCTGCCCGGCTGAGGTTCGATTTTCCGTTCAGCAAGGAAGAGGCCCTGCGTCTTGCCTTGTGGGTGACTGCGCACGCCGATGCACTGCCCGAATCCGTTCCGCTTTCCGGGATCACCGATCTCTCGGCGGACGAGTTGATCGACAGTCTCATTCAGGTGTGGGGTTGGAAGATGGGCAGCGCGAAGTCCCGCGAGGCGCGCTCCCACCTGTGGGTCCCTGCGGCTCTGGGTGACTTCAACGGCCCGGTGCAGGCGCGAGATGTAGTGATGTTTCTCGCAACAGCAGCCAAGAACTCTGAGCAGTACAACGACACGGTGGACGACCGTGTGCTCGTCCCCACTGCCATGCGCAAGGCTTTGCTGGAGTGCAGCAGGAACAAGATTATTTCAGTGGGGGAGGAGAACAAGGAGATCGGTCGGCTGCTGGTGCACATGCAGGGGCTCGGCCACCCTGTCCTGGTTCCGTTCGAGCTCGAGCAGGTCGAGTTGACTGTGGCGGATGCGGACCTGCTGATTGAATCCGGGGTCTTCAGTAAGGGGGCCGACGGGCGCTACTGGGTGCCGGAGATCTATCGACATGGTCTTGGGTTCAACAGTGAGCGCCGCGCACGGGTGCTCTGGTAGCAGGCCGCAGCCTCAGGCACTGGCGAAGGGGCGCAGGTTCGAATCCTGTCGTCGCGAGTCGAAAGAGTCGTAGATCAGAGGCCGTAGAGGAATCATCCGATACGGCCTCGAGATCGCTTTGGGATCCCGCGGGGCCGATCGGGGGTCGCGGCGGTCGGAGCGGCTCGGGCGGTGGTGAATGCCGTGGTCGGTGGCGGCGGGCGAGGCGCGCGGAGCGCCATGGTGTGCGGAGACATTGCGGCGCCGAGCTTGCTGTTGGACTCGCGAAGCAGCCGCACGACCTTCGGCACGCCGGCATCTCGTTCTGGCTCCACTCGGGAGTCGACCCCGCGGAGTGTGCGCGGCGGGGCGGGCCAGAGCATCCACGTCCTGATGGCGTGCAGGAGAAGGCGAACCGCCTGATCGAGCAGTCCATGGACTAGTGGAACCGTGTCAGCCAGGGCGTCCCACCCGTGCGGTGAGGGGAGTTTGGTCCGTGACTGGTCCGGAAGAGTCGGCCGGGATCGGGAGATGGGTGGGAGGAACTGGGAGGAACGGTGTCAACCGTGAATCGCTTGAAGCGGGTCGAGCTGACGGCACCTGCCAGGCAAAAGCCCAGGTCAAGTGCCGTTTCTCGTGGGTTTAGAAGAGCCCGAGGCGCTTGGGCGAGTACGAGACCAGGAGGTTCTTCGTCTGCTGGTAGTGCTCCAGCATCATCTTGTGGGTTTCGCGTCCGATGCCGGACTGCTTGTAGCCGCCGAAGGCAGCGTGCGCCGGGTAGGCGTGGTAGCAGTTCGTCCAGACCCGGCCCGCCTGGATCGCGCGGCCCGCGCGGTAGGCCGTGTTGATGTCGCGGGTCCAGACGCCCGCGCCCAGGCCGTACGCCGTGTCGTTGGCGATCCGCACGGCGTCGTCGAAGTCCTGGAAGGAGGTCACCGACACCACCGGGCCGAAGATCTCCTCCTGGAAGATCCGCATGCGGTTGTCGCCCTCGAAGATGGTCGGCTGGACGTAGTAGCCGCCGGCCAGGTCGCCGCCGTGGTCGATGAGGCCGCCGCCCGTGAGGATCTTCGCGCCCTCCTGCTGGCCGATCTCCACGTACGACAGGACCTTCTTCAGCTGCTCCTCCGAGGCCTGCGCGCCGATCATCGTGTCCGTGTCCAAGGGGTGCCCCGGCACGATCAGTTCGGTGCGGGCCACGGCCGCATCGAGGAAGTCCCCGTACCGGCCCCGCTCGATCAGGGCCCGCGACGGGCTCGTGCACACCTCGCCCTGATTGAGCGCGAACATGGCGAAGCCCTCCAGGGCCTTGTCGCGCAGGTCGTCGTCCGTCGACCAGATGTCGTCGAAGAAGAGGTTGGGGCTCTTGCCGCCGAGTTCCAGGGTCACCGGCTTCAGGTGCTCGGCCGCGTACCGCATGATCAGCCGCCCCGTCGCGGTCTCCCCGGTGAACGCGATCTTCGCCACGCGCGGGCTGGACGCGAGCGGCTTGCCGGCCTCCTCGCCGAAGCCGTTGACGATGTTCACCACGCCCGCCGGCAGCAGGTCGGACACCAGGCTCAGCCAGTAGTGGACCGACGCCGGCGTCTGTTCGGCCGGCTTCAGCACCACCGTGTTCCCGGCCGCCAGCGCCGGGGCCAGCTTCCACACCGCCATCAGGATCGGGAAGTTCCACGGGATGATCTGGCCGACCACGCCCAGCGGCTCGTGGAAGTGGTAGGCGACCGTGTCCTCGTCGATCTGGCTGAGCGCCCCCTCCTGCGCGCGCAGCGCCCCCGCGAAGTAGCGGAACTGGTCGATCGCGAGGGGGATGTCGGCGGCCAGCGTCTCGCGGATCGGCTTGCCGTTCTCCCAGCTCTCGGCGAGGGCGAGGGACTCCAGGTTCTGCTCCATCCGGTCCGCGATCCGCAGCAGGATCGTCGACCGCTCGGTGATGGAGGTGCGCCCCCAGGCGGGCGCGGCCGCGTGGGCCGCGTCCAGCGCCCGCTCCACGTCCTCGGCGCCGCCGCGCGCGACCTCGGTGAAGGGCTGCCCGTTGACGGGGGAGGGGTCGTCGAAGTAGCGGCCGAGGGCGGGCTCGACGTACTCGCCGCCGATGAAGTGGCCGTAGCGGGATGCGTACGACATCAGCGCCCCCTCGGTACCGGGCGCAGCGTAACGGGCCATGGTGTCCTCCCCTTTGGCGGGCGCCGCCCACCGTCGGACGGCGCTCGGGTGGAGGCTAGGAGCGGGCAGGTTGCGGATACGTTGCACGCCGCCCGCGATGCGGCGCCGCCGCCGCGCCGTCCCCCCGCGCACCGAGCTCACGGTCCAGGGCGCGTACGCGGGCCAGCGCGGCCGACCGGTCCGCGGGCGGCAGCGCCGCCGCCAGCGCCCGCCACGCCTCCGGGTCGTCCGCGCCCCACGGGCTGCACACCCAGTCGGTCAGCAGCCCGGCATCGGCCCGGGCGATCACGGCGGCCCGAGCCTGGTCCTCGATCCGGCGGCGCAGCCGCACGATGCCGGGCGCCGTGGAGGCGGGCAGCAGCGGCCCCGGGTAGTGGTGGAGCGCCGCGGAGACCGCTCCGGCGGCCAACTGCCGGGTCAGCGCGGTGAAATCGGCGGCCAGCGGGCCGGCCGCGCGGTAGGGGCGCGAGAGCGGCGCCGCGGGGCCGAGCAGCGTGCGCAGCCGGGATATCTCGGCGCGCAACGTCACCGGTGACACCGACTCGTCCTCGTACAGGGCGATCGCCAGCTCCTCGCCCGACAAGCCCTCGGGATGGTGCGCGAGCAGGGCCATGATCTCGCTGTGCCGCCGGCCGAGCCGTACCCTGCGCCCGCTCGCGACCAGCAGCGCATGGTCCCGGCCGAGGGCCGACAAGGTGTTCCCGGCGGCCGGCGGGCCGGGGGCGAGCAACGTCAGCTGGGCCTCCGCCGCCCGGGCGACCGCCTGCACGAAGGCGAGGGAGTGGGGGTGGGCGAGGCCGTCGCCGCCGGTGATGTCCACCGCGCCCAGCACGCTGCCCGTCCGCGGATCCCGCACCGGGGCCGCCGCGCAGGTCCACGGGTGCACCCGGCGGCTGAAGTGCTCGGCCCCGAAGACCTGTACCGGCTCGCCCACCGCGACCGCCGTACCGGGCGCATTGGTGCCCATCGCCGTCTCCGCCCAGCGCGCACCCGGCACGAAACCGAGCCGCTCCGCCCGCCGCAGCGTTGCCGGTTCGCCCTCCACCCACAGCAGGCTGCCCCGCGCGTCGCACACCGCCAGCAGATGCGCCCCGTGCGCGGCGAACGCCCCGACGAGGTCCCGGAACAGCGGCATCGCCCGGGCCAGCGGGTGCTCCTCGCGGTACGACCGCAGCTCCGCCTCCGCAAGCTCCACCCGGGGTGCGCACTCCGGGCTGAGCCGGGCCCGCGCGCACCGGCGCCAGGACCGCGCGATGACCGCCCGGACCGGCGCCTCGACCCGGCCGTCCCGCGTGAACGCGGCGTGCGCCCGCCGCAGTTCGCGCGTGCGCGCCGCCGGATCGGCTCCGCCCGGCAGTGCCACCGACGGATCGTCCATGTCACCTCCCGCGTGCCGCGGTACCCGGAGCGCTCCATCGTCGTCCCGGCACGGGGCCCCGGCAAGCCGTACGTCGGCCACTGCTTCCGCGCTACGTCGGCCACGGCGCCCGGGCCGGTCCGGCCACTGATCCCGCGCCACGTCGGCCGGTTCGCACCGGAACCTCACCCGGCGGGACGGGCCTCCAGCGCCGAGGCCGGGTCCGGCGCCGCCGGGCCCGCCGGGATCCACCGGTCCCCCTCGCGGCGGTACGGCCACCAGCGCCCTTCCCGGCCCAGCCGGAGCTGGCGGCCGGAGCCCGCCTCCGTCCAGCGGGCGCGGACCCGGCGGAGCACCGGAGCCTCCTCGTCCGCCCAGGCCGCGGCCAGGGCCGCCCGGGCACGGGCCAGCGTCGTCCGGTCCGGCGTCCAGTCGTCCTCCAGCGCCGCCAGGCCCGGGGCCGCACCGAAGCCCCAGGCGCGTACGGCCAGTTCCATGTCCGCCCGGCTGCGTCCGGTAGCCGCGGTCAGGCGGGAGCGGACCCGGAAGTCATCGGCCTCGGCCGTGAGTCGTACGGCGTCTTCGGCAACCGTGAGCGGGGCCGGCGCGGTGCGGTCGGCGTGGCCCGGAGCCACCGCCTCCGCCAGCAGCCGGAACGCCTCGGTCGCGGCCGCCTGCGCCAGGAACTCCACCGCGTCCACATCGAGTTCCGGTTCCGCCTCGCCCTCGGTGTCCAGCGTCGGCGGCTGCCCCGGCGCGTCCGGCAGCCGCGGCTGCGGTGGCAGCGGCGGCAGCGGGCGCGCCGCGTACGCCTGCGCCGCCGGGACACCGGCGTCGGCGGGTGGCACCGGCGGGGCCTGCGCGCCCGCCGTGCTGCGCTCCTCCAGTTCGCCCACCAGGTCGCGCTCGCCGCGCCCGCGCAGGAGCAGCAGCACGAAGGGGTCCTGGTCCAGCAGCCGGGCCCCCTGGTAGCAGAGCGCGGCCGTGTGCGGGCAGTGGTCCCACTCGCCGCAGTCGCAGCGCGGATCCAGGTCCCCGATGCCGGGCAGCAGTTCCACCCCGGCGGCCGCTGCGTCCTCGGCCAGCTCCGGCGGCACCTCCCGGTCCAGCAGCGCCGCGATGTACCCCGACTCCGCGGCCGCCAGACCCAGCAGCCGGTCCCATTCCGCTTCCGTGAACTCCTGCACCAGTACGTCCGTCCGGTGCGCCGTGCCGTCCCGGTCGCGCACCACCGCGGTGAGCCGGCCGGGGCGCACCGAGACCGCGCCCACCGCACCCGAGCGCGCGTACCGGCGGCCCTGCCTGACCTGTTCCCCGTCCAGTGCGCTGTCCTCCAGGGCGCGCAGCCAGGCGTGGCCCCACCAGGTGCGGGCGAAGGCGCGGCCGGGGGCGGGCGGGAGCGCCGGGAACGTCTTCTCGTGCTTCTCGTGCTGCCCGTGCTGCCCGTGCTGCCCGCGCTTCTCGTGCTTGTGGTGTTTGCCGTGCGGGTCGTGGGTGTCCATCGCTCACTCCCCTTGGGGCGCGCGGAGCGCCACGAGTTCGGCCAGTTCGGCATCGGTCAGTTCGGTCAGCGCGCCCTCGCAGCCCGCGAGCACGGCGTCGGCCAGCGCGCGTTTGCGCTCCAGGAGCCGGGCGATGCGGTCCTCCACGGTGCCTTCGGCGATGATCCGGTGGACCTGTACGGGCTGGGTCTGGCCGATGCGGTAGGCGCGGTCGGTGGCCTGTTCCTCGACGGCCGGGTTCCACCAGCGGTCGAAGTGGACGACGTGGCCGGCTCGGGTGAGGTTCAGGCCCGTGCCCGCCGCCTTCAGGGACAGCAGGAAGACGGGGACCTCGCCCGCCTGGAAACGGTCGACGAGCTCCTCCCGGCGCGGCACCGGAGTCCCCCCGTGCAGCAGCTGCGAGGCGATCCCGCGGCCGGCGAGGTGCTTCTCCAGGATCCTGGCCATCGCCACGTACTGGGTGAAGACCAGCACCGCGCCGCCCTCGGCCAGGATCGTGTCGAGGAGTTCGTCGAGGAGCTCCAGCTTGCCGGAGCGGGTGCCGCCGGCGGTTCCCCGGTTGCCGTGCTCCCCCGGACCGTGCTCGCCCAGGAATTGGGCCGGGTGGTTGCAGATCTGTTTGAGGGAGGTCAGCAGTTTGACCACCAGACCGCGCCGCTCCATCCCGTCCGCCTCCGAGATCGCGGCGAGGGTCTCGCGCACGACGGCCTCGTAGAGCGCGGTCTGTTCGCGGCTGAGGGCGACGGTGTGGTCGGTCTCCGTCTTGGGCGGCAGCTCGGGCGCGATGCCGGGGTCGGACTTCTTGCGCCGCAGCAGGAACGGCCGTACGAGCGCGGACAGCCGGGCCGCCGCCTGCGGGTCGCGGCCGCTCTCGACGGGTTCGGCGTAACGGGAGCGGAAGGTGCCGAGGCGGCCGAGGAGCCCGGGTGTGGTCCAGTCGAGGACGGCCCACAGTTCGGAGAGGTTGTTCTCGACGGGGGTGCCGGTCAGGGCCACGCGCGCCCGGGCCGGGAGGGTGCGCAGGGCCTTGGCGGTCGAGGAATGCGGGTTCTTGACGTGCTGGGCCTCGTCGGCCACGACCATGCCCCAGCCGATGACGGCGAGTTCGGGCGCGTCCACGCGCATCGTGCCGTACGTGGTGAGCACGAAGCCCCCGGCGGAACCGGTGAGGCCCGCGAGGCTGCGGCCGGGACCGTGGAAGCGGCATACGGGGGTGCCGGGCGCGAATCTCTCGATCTCCCGCTGCCAGTTGCCCAGCAACGAGGCCGGGCACACCACGAGGGTGGGCCCGGCGGTGGCGGGGTCCTGCCGGTTGCGGTGCAGGTGGAGTGCGATGAGGGTGACGGTCTTGCCGAGGCCCATGTCGTCGGCGAGGCAGGCGCCGAGGCCGAGCGAGGTCATCCGGGCCAGCCAGCGCAGGCCGCGCAGCTGGTAGTCGCGCAGGGTGGCCCGCAGCTCGGGCGGTGCGGCGAGGTCGTCGGACGCCTGCGCATCAGCGGCCCGCAGGTCGCCGGTGAGTTGTGCCCGTAGCCGCTCCACCGCACCAGTGGCCTCTACGTCGACGCGCTTGCCGCCGATTTCCGCCGACCCGGTGAGTACGGCGGCCAGTGCGTCCGCGGCCGCCACGTCGAGGTCTTGGCGGGCGCGGGCCCGGCGGGCCTCGGCCGGGTCGATCAGGACCCACTGGTCGCGCAGCCGGACCAGGGGCCGCTTCGCCTCGGCCAGGCGGTCGAGCTCGGCGCGGGTGAGGTCGCCCTGGCCGCCGAGGGCGTGGCGCCAGCTGAAGGAGAGCAGGGCGCCGGGGGAGAGCAGACCGGAGGGGAGGCCGGGCCCCGCGGTGTCGGGGGAGCCCACGACGGCGCGGGTGCTCAGGCTGCGGGCGAGTCCGCGCGGCCAGTGCACCTGGACCCCGTCGGCGGCCAGCGCGGCGGCGGCTTCGCCGAGCAGCTCGGTGACCTCCTCGTCGGCGAGCTCGACGGAGTCCGGGACGGCCGCTCCCAGCAGCGGGGCGATCGGGGGCCACAGCCGGGCGGCGCGGCGCAGGGCGCGGAGGGCGTCCAGCCTGGCGCCGGGCGGGAAGGCGGCCGCGGCGGCTCCGGATCCGGCCCAGACGTCGGCGGCATCGGCGACCAGGGCGGAGTCGCCCAGGCTGTGCATCTGGAGGACGGCGCGGAAGGAGGGCGCGCCGCCGGCGGGGGCCTGGCCGGGAGCTTCGTCGGGGGTTCGGCCGGGGCCGGGGCCGTGGTCGGGGCCGGGACGGTGGCCGTGGTCGGAGCCTTGGCCAGACGTTCTGCCACTGCCCTGGTCGAGGGCCTGGTCGAGGGTCGGGTCGAGCTCGATCCGCAGGGAGATCCGTACTCCGGCGTCGTGGCCGGCTGCCACCTTGGCCGCCCAGTCGCGCAGGTCGGGGTGGAGCCGGGGCGGCCGGGCTGCGAAGGCGGGCCCGCCGGCGGCCTCGGCAGCGGCGGGGGAGCGGGGCAGGGTGTCGGCGACGGCATCGAGGAAGGCGCGGAGCAGCGGCTCCGGGGTGGGCAGCCGGGGCGGCCCGTCCACGTCCAGCGGGACGCAGTGGGCGCCGGGCGGCATGGTGGCGGCCAGTTCCCGGACCTCGTCGAGGTCGGCGGCCTCCAGCGGGCCGATTCGCCAGGCGTCGTGGCCGGCGGGGCTCAGCCCGGGCAGGAGCCGGCCGTGGGCGGCGAACCGCAGGGCCAGCAGCGCGGCGGCGCCCCAGAACACCGCGCCGGAGGGGCCGGAGCCGCCGGTGTCGGCCTCCGCCTCGGCTGCCGCCGCAGCGGCGCGGGCGCGCGTGAGCAGGGGCAGGGCCTCGGCCACCGGCAGCACGAGCGCGGTCACGGGGGTCCGGCGCAGGTCGGGGGTGACGACCGTGACCTCCTCGACGCTGCCGGTGCCGGTGCCGGCACCGGCCTCAGCACCGGCGCGGGCGGCGTCGAGGAACTCCCCGTCCACCGGCCAGAGGGCGATCCGGCCGGTGCGGGCCGGCTCGCCGGGGAGGAAGACGGCGGAGCGGTGGAGGAGGCCGGAGATCTCGGAGCGCACGCATTCCTCAAAGTTGACTACCGGGGGCAGGGCGGCCGAGAGTACCCCACCGCGGCGGCCCAGCGGCGCGGCGGCGCGGGCGGGGCCGTGAACCGGTCGGCTTCGAAGGCCGTTCACGTGTCGGGGAACGCGTGGTCGCGGCGGCACGTTGACGGGATAGTGGTCGACGGCAGGAGGAGGTGTCCGCAGATGTCCACGAGCGGAAAAGTCGCGGTTGCCGGAGTCGTGGCAGCCATCGTGTTGTTCTGGACGGTGGGGTTCTGGGCCGGGCTGCTGGTCCTGATCGGTGTGCCGGCTGCGGCCTACTTCCTGCTGGACTCCTCCCAGCGGCGTCGGGTGCGGGGTATATCCAGGAAGCAGATCGGCCGCTGACGGCGGCAGCGGCACGGACGCACCCGGCACCCACGCACCTGGCACGGACACGCGCAGCCCGGTCGGCGGCCCGGGCCGTGCGGTGGTGCCCGGGCGCGTTGCGGAGAGGCCGGGCTCCGGATGCGGTGCGGAGCCCGGCGGGTGCGGCCGCGGGGCGGGCGTTTCGGGGTGGCCCGCCCTGGCGGCGGGGTCAGGCGGCGTCGCTCGCGGCGGCCGGCGCGAGGTCCGCTTCGAGCAGCATCTGCGACGCGTGGTCCACGAGGTGGCGGAGCACCTGCAAGTAGGTCTCGTCGCCGCCCAGTTCGTCCAGAATGCGGTACGCCTCGGCGCGGAATCCGTCGATCTCCGCCCGGTAGCGGTCGAGGGCGGTGGGTGTCCGCAGGAGGCTCGCGAGTTCCGCCCTGGCCGGAATCGAGCGTCCGGCGGCGGTGCACAGCCCCAGCATGTGCTCGCGGGAAGCGGGAGAGGCGTCCTCGATCACGGAGGCGAGGAGATACGTCACCGTGCCGTTGAGCAGGTCTTCGTCACGACCGGAAAGGATGTCTTCCTGGTCGTTGAAAATCTGCCACAGGATGCCGAAGACGTAGCCGAATTCGCGCCACAGCTCCACCTTCTCGGCGGTCGTACCCGAAAAGATCGCGGCCATTGCCGTGATCATTCCGAAAGGCGCGCCAGATTTGCCGCGATACGTCTCGATCACCGATTTCCGCGAGGCGCTGCAGATGTCTCCTCGCATGTCGTCGATCTGTCCGTCGACGCCATTGATCCACCCGTGCAGGAGTTCCGTTATCAGCGCACTGCGAGCCGCCTCCGGAAGCTCCTGCGACAGGATGATCTGAATGGGGAGCGCGTTACCCGTGATGACGGAGGCGAGCAGGGCCTCGTTGTCGGTGAGCTCGCCGGAGATGGACACGCCGTCGGCGTCGGCCAGGTCGTCGAGATAGCAGGCCGAGGTCCACCACAGCAGGTGCACAGCGGATAGTGGAATGGCCGGCCCCGGATTTCCCGTCTCTATGGCGTGTGCGAGCAGGGGCAGCACCGAGAGGGGATGTCTCAGTTTCCTTTGCTCCAAGAGCTTGGCGACTGTGTTCCGCGTGGTGCCCGCCAGCGGACCGAGCCGCTCCAGAGCGGTTTCGATCTCCGCATCGATGTCCTGCGAGACTTCCCGGTGCAGGTCCAGGTACGACATGGAATTCAAGAGCGGCCTCCGTCGTGGAATGGGCTGAAGGGGTGAGGTGTGCACCCTTTGAGCCGCGTGACTGGCCGATTCGATCATTCCGGAGGAGGGGGATCCAGAGCGATTTTCAGCCCACCTGTCCGGTTCTTTTCGATCATGGGTCGTTGCTGCTGGTCGCGCCGGCCCGCCCGGCGTCGGCGAACTGCTCGGTAAGGGCCGTGGATCAAGGCCGTCACCCACTCCGACTGCCGCGGCTCACCCCGTGGCCCGAACTCGCCGGCCTACGCCTTCAGCCGGAGGGCCGGAGTGCGTCGAGCCCGTCCGGTCCCACCCCGTGGACGTCCGGACCGCGTCACGCCGGGCGAGGCCGAATCGTGCCGGGCGAGGCCGGGTCATGCCGGGCGGACCGCGACGCGGTCCAGCGCCGTCAGCAGCTCCGGCAGGCCGGGATCCCCCTCCTGGGGGACCGCGAGCACCTCGCTCGGCTCCTCGTCCAGCAGGACGAAGGCCGCATCGCCGGTCCGCCCCACCAGCGACCAGCCGGGCCCGTCCACCCGCAGGGTCCGCGCCCCCTCGCCGGCGAACGAGGACCGCACCCGGCCGGGCGGCGGCGGGGTCCGCGTGTACGCCAGGGCCTCCTCCAGCGCCCGTGCGAGCCCGGGGTGGGCGGCGGCGGCCGCCCCGCCGTCCGTGGCCACGCGCTCGCGCCAGTCCGACCACTCCCGCGCGATCTGGTCCGCGCCCATCCGTCGCTGCACCGGCCCCCAGGCCTCTGCGGAGGGTGGCGCCAGCGGCACCCGCCCCGTGCCGTCCGCACCCTGCTCCGGATCGTGCGGCTCGGGGATCCCGGCCGCCGCCACCGACAGTTCCAGCGGCCAGCCCGCCAGCGAGACCACGATCGACCGCTCGTCGGGGGAGAGGTCGTACTCCATCCCGCAGTCCCAGGAGGCGATGGCCGTGGCCACGAGCGAGACGTCGTCCACGACGACCGTCCAGCGCGCGCCCTCCTCGTCCTGGCCGAGCACCAGCCCGTAGCCGTCCCCGCCCGGCGCCACACCGAGCAGGGAGCAGGCCTCGGGGAAGTCGTCGCCCAGGATGCTGGGGAACTGCGCGGGCGTCAGCAGCACGGCGGTCAGTACATACAGGGAGCCGCCACCCTCGTCGTCGGACACCTGGCCTCCTGGTAGCTCTTTCGTCGGCGCACCTTAACCAGCGGGTAACCCGTGCGTCGAGAGCTGGCGGGCGACGATTTCCAAGGCTGCTACCTGCACGTAGAGTTGGGAACCCGCCACAGAAAGGGACACCCGGTGCAGCGTTACGATCGGCTGAGGGAAATCCTCCGTCTCGACCCCGACAAGGACTTCCTCGCCATCTACCGGCTCACCGCCACCTACGAGTTCCCCTGGGACTTCACCAGAGCCCTGGAACTCGCCCTCTTCCGGACATATGCCGTGCCCAGTATCGGCGGTCTGCTGGCCGAGACCGCCGAGTTCACCGACCGGACCCAGAAGCGCTACGACGACACGGCGCTGCTCCTCGACGCGGTCGTCGAGCACGGCTTCGAGAGCGACACCGCGCGCACCGCGATCCGCCGCGTCAACCAGATGCACCGCAGCTACGACATCTCCAACGAAGACATGCGTTACGTCCTCTGCACCTTCGTGGTGATCCCGGCGCGCTGGCTCGACGCCTACGGCTGGCGCCCGCTGACCCACCACGAGCGCCGGGCCTGCGCGAACTACTACGCCACCCTCGGCCGCCACCTGGGCATCACGGACATCCCGGACTCCTACGAGGCGTTCGAGGACACCCTGAACTCCTACGAGGAGGCCCACTTCGGCTGGGACGAGGGCGCCCGCAAGGTCGCCGACTCCACCCTCGACCTGATGGCCTCCTGGTACCCGACGCCGCTCGCCCCCGCCGTGCGCCGCGCGAGCCTCGCCCTCCTCGACGAGCCGCTGCTGGGCGCCTTCCGGTACGAGGCCCCGCGCCCCCGGGTCCGGCGGCTGGTCCGCGGCGCCCTGCGGCTGCGCGGCCGCGCGGTGCGGCTGCTGCCTCCGCGCCGGGACCCGCACTACGCCCGCCAGAACCCGGAGATCAAGGGCTACCCCGACGGCTACGACGTGGGCGAGCTCGGCACGTTCCCGGTGCCCGGCTCGGGCGGCTGCCCCGTTCCGCATCCCCGCCGGCCCGCCGGAGCGGAGGCACAGCCTCCGGCGTGATCCCGGGGGCGTCCGCGGACCCCGGGCGCGGAGCCGACGTACGAACGCATGTCACGGGTGGCGTACGGCCAGGGCGAGGAAGCGGGCGTCCTCGTCGGCGTACGAGGTCATCCCCCAGCCCGAACCCGCCAGCAGCGGGCCGAGGTTGTGCTCGGCCCGCATGTCCTCGGAGGTCAGCTCGCGGCCATGGCGAGCCGCGAGGGCCGCTCGCCCGATCGGGTGAAAGAGTGCGAGCCGGCCGCCGGGGCGGACCACCCGGGCGAGCTCGCGCAGGTTCGCCCCCGGGTCCGGCAGGTGGGCGATGAGCCCGGCGGCGAACACCGCGTCCAGCACCCCGTCGCGCAGCGGCAGCCGGGTCACGTCGGCGAGCAGCAGGGCGCCCTCGGCGCCCCGCCCGGCCCGCTGCGCGACGGCCAGCATCTGCGGGGTGAGGTCGGCGCCGAGCACCGTTCCGGCGGGTCCCACGGCGGCACGCAGCGCGGTCAGCGCCCGGCCGGTACCGCAGCCCGCGTCGAGCACCCGGTCCCCGCGCCGCAGCCCGAACTCGGCCACGGCGATGGCGAAGGCGGGGCCGTCGCCCGGGAACTTGCGGTCCCAGTCGGCGGCGCGCGCCCCGAAGAACTCCTGCACGTGTGTGTGGTCTTCGCTCATGCGCCCATGATCCCGCACCGGCGTACGCCCGTGTGCCTGCGGACCGTGCGCAAGGTGGCACGTGGTGTGATCGAAGATGAACGTAGCTCTGTCATATTCCAGCAGTTCCAGCGTCTTTCGAAATGCGCCCCCAGTTCGTGCTCTCACCCGGACTAGCGTCCGTTGGCCATGGGACACCTGGGACATCTGGACCACGCCGCCTACGGGTGGCTGACACCCGCGCTGTCATATGTGATGGCGTCGATCGGCGCCGCCCTCGGGCTGCGCTGCACCGTCCGCGCGCTCGCCGCGACGGGCGCCTCCCGCCGCAACTGGCTCCTCACCGCGGCCTCCGCCATCGGCACCGGCATCTGGACGATGCACTTCGTCGCGATGCTCGGCTTCGAGGTCAACGGCACCGAGATCCACTACAACGTGCCGCTCACCATCCTCAGCCTGCTCGTCGCCGTGCTGGTCGTCGGCGCCGGGGTCTTCGCCGTCGGCTACGGCAAGGACCGCGGCCGGTCGCTCGTCCTGGGCGGCCTCACCACCGGGCTGGGCGTCGCCAGCATGCACTACCTGGGCATGGCGGCCCTGCGCCTGCACGGCGAGGTCTCCTACGACCCGCTCACCGTGGGCCTCTCCGTCGCCATCGCCGTGGTCGCGGCCACCGCGGCCCTGTGGGCCGCGCTCAACATCAAGTCGCCGGTGGCCGTCGCCGTCGCCTCGCTCGTCATGGGCGCCGCGGTCAGCAGCATGCACTACACCGGGATGATGGCCGTCGCGGTCAGCGTCAGCCCCTCGGAGGCGGCCCTGCCCGGCGCCACGGCCATGCAGTTCATCTTCCCGCTCGCCGTCGGCCTGGGCTCCTACCTGTTCATCACCGCCGCCTTCGTCGCGCTCTCCCCGACGGCCGACGAGCGGGCCGCTTCCGCTTCGGCCGCCCGGCACCTCGGGGAGCACACCGTGACCGCGCACTGAGCCGGCCTCCTGCAGCCTCCCGTCCGGAGCAGCCGCCCGCTGATCCGCCCCCGCCGATCCGCCTGCAGAACTGTCGGCCCCGCACCGAACCGCCCCCCCCCCGCCACCGCACCCGTAGGCACCGCCCGGAACGAGGAGCCCATGCGAACACCCCGCAGAAGACCGGAAGCAGCGGCGCCGCGGCTGCCCGCGCCCCCGGCACGCGGCCGCCGGGCCCACGCCGGACCGCCGGCCGAGGAAACGGCGGAGCGCCAGGCCCACCAGCCCCTCCCGGGCGCTCAGGCCGCCCCGCGCGAACGCGGACCCCGCCTGCGGATGCGGCCCGCCACCGTCCGCGCGAAGATCGTCTCGCTGCTGATGGTCCCGGTCGTCTCGCTCCTCGCCCTCTGGGCCTTCGCCACCGTCAACACCGCCCAGGACATCGCCCGCCTCAGCCGCATCCACCAGGTCGACGCCGAGATACGCACCCCCGTCGCCGCCGCCGTCACCGAACTCCAAGCCGAGCGGCGGGCCGCCATCCGCCTCCTCGCCGACCCCGCCGCCGACCCGGACACCCTGGACCGGCAGGCCCGCCGCACCGACAGCGCCGTCCGGCGACTGCGTCTCGGCGACCGCCACACCGTCGCCGACTCCGGCGACTACCGCTCCGACATCGTGGTCCGCGTCGGCACGTTCGTCGTCGCCGCCGAGGCCCTGGGAGCGGCCCGCAAGGACATCACCGACCGCCGCGCCACCCCCGGGGCGGCCTACGAGATCTACACCCGCGTGGTCGACTCGGCCCTCGCCGTGGGCGGCGCCCTGACCGGCGGCGAGGACGCCGAACTCGGCCCCGACGCCCGCGTCCTGCTCGAATTCGCCCGCGCCGGGGAACTCCTGTCGCGCGAGGACGCCCTGCTCGCCGTACCGGGCCCGCGCAGCGCCGAAACGCTTCGGCAGCTGACCGGCGCCATCGAGACGCGCCGTGCGCTCACCGACTCCGCGGCCCGCGACCTCCCCGCCGCCCAGCAGGCCGCCTGGCAGTCCGTCGCCAAGAGCGCCGCCTACGCCGACCTCACCGGTGCCGAGGACCGCGCGCTGGCCGCCGGCACCTCCAAGGACAGCCGTGGGGCGCCCGCCGGCTGGGAGGCCGCCCACAGCGGCATCGGCGCCTCGATGCTGGAGATCGAGGAGGCCGCGCACGCCGCGGCCGCCGACCGGGCCGACCCGCTCGCCGAAGGGGCGCTGAGCCCGGCGGGCGCCGCCGTACTGCTGGGCCTGGCGGCCGTCGCCGCCTCGCTCGTCATCTCCGTACGGATCGGCCGCGCGCTGGTCGTGGAGCTGGTCTCGCTGCGCAACACGGCCCTGGAGATCGCCCACCGCAAACTCCCGCAGGCGATGGAACGGCTGCGCGCCGGCGAGGACATCGACGTCACCGCCGAGACCCCGCCCGGGCCGCCCGCCGACGACGAGATCACCCAGGTCGGCGAGGCGCTCGACACCGTCCACCGGGCAGCGCTCAGCGCCGCCGTCGAGCGGGCGGAGCTCGCCAGCGGGATCTCCGGCGTCTTCGTCAACCTCGCCCGCCGCAGCCAGGTCCTCGTGCACAAGCAGCTCACCCTGCTCGACTCGATGGAGCGGCGCGCCGACGACCCGAACGAACTCGGCGACCTCTTCCGCCTCGACCACCTCACCACCCGGATGCGCCGGCACGCGGAAAGTCTGATCATCCTGTCGGGTGCGGCCCCGGGCCGGGCCTGGCGGATGCCGGTCCCCCTCACCAACGTCGTACGGGCCGCGGTCTCCGAGATCGAGGAGTACCCGCGCATCGAGGTCCGCCAGCTCGCCGAGGCCGCCGTGGTCGGGGGTGCCGTCGCCGACCTCACCCACCTGCTCGCCGAACTCATCGAGAACGCCGCACAGTTCTCCCCGCCCCACACCAAGGTCCGGGTCAGCGGCGAACCCGTCGGCGCCGGCTACGTCCTGGAGGTCGAGGACCGCGGGCTCGGCATGGGCCGCGAAACCCTCGGCGACGCCAACCGGCGCATCGAACAGTCCGAGGCGCTCGACCTCTTCGACAGCGACCGGCTCGGGCTCTTCGTGGTCAGCCGTCTGGCGGCCCGCCACGGAGTGAAGGTGCACCTGCGCACGTCGCCCTACGGCGGCACCACCGCAGTGGTGCTCCTGCCGAACTCCATGCTCCAGGGCGCCCTCACGGTCGGCGCCACCGGACCCGCCACTGCCACCGGGACCGGCCCCGAGCACCCGGCCGCGGCACCGTCACCGGAGCCGGTGGCGCAGGCGGAGCCGCCGCACACCATGACCGTCGTACGGGAGGACGCGCGCGGCTCGGAGGTACGGGAGGACCCGTGCGGCATCCCGGATCCAGCTCCGGCCCCGGCTCCGGCCCCGGACCGGAACCCCGCACCCGAGGAGCAGCGCCCGGCCCCGGTGGCGCCGCTGCGGCCGCGCGCCCCCGGCGGCGCGGTCGCCCGTACCCAGGCGTCGTCGGCCTCCTCGGCCTCGGTGACGGAACTGCCGCGCCGGGTGCGCCAGGCCAGCCTCGTCCCGCAGCTCCGGGAGGCCCCGGCCCCCAAGGCCCCCGCCGGTGCCCGCGTCCCCGAGGACCCCCCGGGCCGCAGCCCGGAGCAGGCCCGGGACCGGATGGCGGCCTACCGGGCCGGCTGGGTCCGCGGCGCCCAGGAGAACTCCCCCCACGCAGGCAGCGAAGGAGAACTGTGATGATCGAACACCATAGGCTCGACCTCGACCTCGACGGCGTCCGCAGGTCCGGCGAACTGGACTGGTTGCTGGACGACATGGTGCGCCGTGTCCGAGAGGTCCGGCACGCCGTGGTCCTCTCCAACGACGGGCTGGCGGTCGGCGCCTCCAGTGCGCTCAGCCGGGAGGACGCCGAGCACCTTGCGGCGGTGGCCTCCGGCTTCCACAGCCTGGCCAAGGGCGCGGGCCGGCACTTCCACGCCGGGGGCGTGCGCCAGACGATGGTCGAGATGGACGAGGGCTTCCTCTTCGTCGCGGCCGCCGGAGACGGCTCCTGCCTCGCCGTGCTCAGCGCCGCCAGCGCCGACATCGGCCTGATCGCCTACGAGATGGCCCGGCTGGTGAAGCGGGTCGGCGAGCACCTCTACACGCCGCCCCGGTTCGCGGCGCGGCCGCCGGCTGCCAGCTGAGGGCGGCGGTCCGGCACATGAACGGCCAGTGGTACGACGCGGACGCGGGCCCGCTCGTCCGTCCGTACGCCATGACCGGCGGGCGTACGAAGCCGGGACCCCACGGGGTCCGCTTCGACCTGATCGCGCTGGTCGTGGTGGACCCGGAGGGCGCGGACGAGGCGGCCGAGTCGCTGCTCGGCCCCGAACACCGGGCGCTTCTCGGACTCTGCAGGTCCGAGACCCAGTCGGTGGCGGAACTCGCCGCCGACGCCGACCTTCCGGTGGGGGTGGTGCGGGTCCTGCTCGGGGACCTGCTGGAGGGCGGGCACGTCAAGGTCAGCCGGCCGGTACCGCCCGCACAGCTGCCGGACGAGCGGATTCTGCGTGAAGTCATCGAGGGATTGCGAGCGCTTTGATGGGACAGCAAGACAACGGACCTGCCGGACCGGTCCCGGGCCCGGACGTTGACGTGGATCCCGGCCCCGAGGAGGACGCCGAACTGGCCTCGCTCGCGCTGAAGATCCTGGTGGCGGGCGGCTTCGGGGTCGGCAAGACCACACTGGTGGGTGCGGTGAGCGAGATCCGTCCGCTGCGGACGGAGGAGTTGCTGAGCGAGGCGGGTGAACTGGTGGACGACACGGGCGGCGTGGACCAGAAGACGACGACGACCGTGGCCATGGACTTCGGGCGGATCACCATCCGGTCCGGGCTGGCCCTGTACTTGTTCGGCACCCCGGGGCAGGACCGGTTCTGGTTCCTGTGGGACGAGTTGTCGCAGGGTGCGCTCGGCGCGGTGGTGCTCGCCGACACGCGGCGGCTGGAGGACTGCTTCCCGGCGGTGGACTACTTCGAGCACCGGCGCATCCCCTTCGTGGTGGCCGTCAACTGCTTCACGGACGCACGGCGGTACGGGGCGCACGACGTGTCGCGGGCGTTGGACCTGGACCAGGGGACGCCGGTGGTGCTGTGTGACGCGCGGGACAAGGACTCGGGGAAGGAAGTGCTGATCAGGCTGGTCGAGTACGCCGGTCGGGTGCACACCGCCCGGCTGCTGGAGTCGGTGGAGCCGCAGGCCGATTCCGTGTGAACCGGCCTGCGGCTCCACCCGGGATCGGTCAGTCCGCGATTCCGGCGAGGGCGATCACCTTGTCGATCGGGACCCGGACGAGGAGTTCGCTCGGGACGGCATTGCGACGGCCGAACGACTCCGCGCGCTCCTCGCCCATGTAGCGGGCGCCGATCCGGGTCGCCCAGGTGAGCAACTCGTCCGCGTCGTCGGCGTATCCGCTGATCTCGGCGCGGCCCTGGAGCACGACGTACGAGAACGGCGGCCGGTCGTCGTCCACGCAGAGCGCGACCCGGCCGTCGCGGGCAAGGTTGCGCCCCTTGACGGTGTCCTTGCCGGTGTTGAACACGAAGGAATCGCCGTCGAGCACGAACCAGATGGGAGCGATGTGCGGGCTGCCGTCCTCGCGGACGGTGGAGAGCTTTCCGGTGCGGGTGGAATGGGAGACGAATGCCCGCCATTCCTCTTGAGTCATCTTCTTCGCCATGGGGACATCCTCCTTGCCCGAAAGGCGCTGGTGGGGAAGGCTTGCGGCACGAGGACGCGGGGTGGGGCGCGGCCGGGAGGCCGTGTCAACGGGGAGGGGCTGGGAATGGCACTGGACAAGCAACTGGACTGGCTGCTGGACGACCTGACGCGCAGGGTCCAGCAGGTGCGGCATGCGGTGGTGCTGTCCAACGACGGCCTGGTGACGGGGGCGAGCGCGGGACTGGCGCGGGAGGACGCCGAGCACCTGGCGGCCGTCGCGGCGGGTCTGCAGAGCCTGGCGAAGGGGTCCGGGCGGCACTTCAGGGCCGGCGAGGTCCGGCAGACGATGGTCGAGTACGACGAAGGGGTCCTCTTCGTCATGGCGGCGGGCGCGGGCAGCAGCCTGTGCGTGCTGAGCGCGGCCGAGGCGGACATCGGCCAGGTCGCGTATGAGATGACGCTGCTGGTCAACCGGGTGGGCGAGCACCTGGGCGTCGCGGAGCGGCGCATCACCGGCGGCTGACTGGTGACTGAGTCCGTTGAGTTCGTCGGCTGAGCCCGGCGGCTGACTCCGGCGGCTGACTCCGGCGGGGCGGGGGCCGCTTCGGAGAGTTGTCCACAGGCCGCGCGGGATGTCGTTGCACCGAGTTACGGTCTTCACACAGAGTAATCACTGCTCGTGGGGGAGGACCGTGATGATGCAGATGGGGACGGCGCTGCGGGACGCCGAGGGGACCGCGTGCGCGGAGAAGGCCGCGGCTGTCGAAGGCGGCGGTGGTGACACGGATGTGCTGGTGGGTGGCGTGCAGGCCGCCGGGGAACTGGGGCTGAGCCGCAGTGAGTTCGCCAGGGCCGTCCAACTGGGGATCGTGCGGGCGGGGCGGCCGGCCACGGGCGGGGCCGCGCGTTACGCACGTGCGGAGCTGGACCGGGTCAGGACGGCCGCCGGCGGACCGGACGCGCTCCGCGAGCGGGTCGAGGCCGTGGCCGGAGCGGGGGCCGCGGCCGAGGTGCTGGGGGTCGGCCCGAGCCGGTTCACCCGCCTCGCGCGCTGTGGGCACGTCACCCCCGTCGGCTATCGGATCAACCGGTACCGCGCCGTGGTGTGGCTCTACCTGGCCGCAGAACTGCGAACGTTCGCGGAGCGGGAGCCCGGGATGCTGAGCGGGATCGCACCCCCGGCCGACCGGGGGCTGATGGCGGCCAAGGCGGACCTGCGCCCGAGCCGGTGGCGCGGGCGGCACGTCGGGCTGCTGCTGAGACGGACCGCCGACCCCTGGGAGCGCGCCGCCGTACTGGCCTGCGTACTTCCGGAGGACGAGCTGCGGGAGGCCGTGCCCGACCCGGCGGAGCGGATCGTCCTGGCCGCGCTCGCACCGCCCCCGCCGTACGGGCATCCGCAGCTCCCGACGTCCGCGGCGGTGGCGCTGAGGCTGTTGAAGGCAGGGCCGCCGGAAGAGATCCGCTGGTACCGCACGAGCCTGGACTTCGCTCTGACGGGCGCGCGGGATCAGTCGAAGGCGACGGGGGAGAGGGGGCCGACGTAGACCCAGGCCCCGGCCTCGCGGGAGAAGCTGCTGTGCTCGTGCAGCGAACCCGTGTGCCGGCCCTCGCGGTAGTGGGCGCGGAACTCCACCGAGCCCTCCGTCTCGAACATCCCGCCGCGCTCGGTGGTGAGGATCTCCAGCCGCTCCCAGCGCTGCCCGGGGTCCAGGTCGAGATGGGCGGGACGGGTCGAGGGGTGCCAGGAGCGCAGCAGGTAGGCGGTGTCGCCGACGGCGAAGGCGCTGAACCGGGAGCGCATCAGCCGCTCGGCGGTGGGTGCCTGCTGGGCACCGGAGTGGAAGCGGCCGCAGCACTCCGGGTACGCGGCGGGCAGCCCGCAGGGGCAGGGGAGGGCGGAGGTGGCCATGGGCGTGCTCAGTTCTTCGGGGCGGGCTCGGACGGCCGGGCCTGGTCGGACGGCTTGGCTGGGTACGGACGGAAGAGGCCCTCCTGGACCACGGAGACCAGCAGCCTGCCCTCCACGTCGTAGATCCGGCCCCGGGCGAGACCGCGCCCGCCGTGCGCGATGGGTGACTCCTGGTCGTACAGGAACCACTCGTCCGTCCGGAACGGCCGGTGGAACCACATGGCGTGGTCGAGCGAGGCCATGTCGAAACCGCGCATGCCCCACAGGGGCTCCACGGGGATGCGCACGGCATCGAGGAGGGTCATGTCACTGGCGTAGGTCAGGGCGCAGGTGTGCACGAGCGGGTCGTCGCCCAGCGGGCCGACCGCGCGCATCCACACCGCGCTGCGGGGGTCGGCGCCCTTGAGCTCCTCGGGAGTCCAGCGGAGCCGGTTCACGTACCGGATGTCGAAGGGCTGGCGGCGGGCCATCCGCTCCAGCGCCTCCGGCAGCGCCCCGAGGTGCTCGCGGATCTCGTCCGCGACCTTGGGGAGCGTGTCCGGGTGGGGGACATGGTGAGGAGGCAGCTGGTGCTCGATGCTGCCCTCCTCCGGCTGATGGAAGGAGGCGGTGAGATTGAAGATCGTCTTGCCCTGCTGGACCGCGGTGACCCGGCGCGTGGTGAAGGACCGCCCGTCGCGCACCCGCTCCACCTGGTACACGATCGGCACCCCGGGGACGCCGGGGCGCAGGAAGTACGAGTGCAGCGAGTGGACCGGGCGGTCGCTCTCGACGGTGCGGCCCGCCGCCACCAGCGCCTGGCCGGCGACCTGGCCGCCGAAGACGCGCTGGAGCGACTCCTGCGGGCTGGCGCCGCGGAAGATGTTGACCTCGATCTGCTCCAGATCGAGCAGATCGACCAGTCTCTCGGCGGGGTTCGTCATCAGAGGATCTCCACTGTCGGGTCCGGGCGGGCCGGCGGGATGCCGGAGCAGGTCAGAGGGCGCCGAGCTCGCCGACCGAGGTGACCCGGATGACGGCCCGGCCCTCCTCGTCGGAGGCCGCGAGGTCGACCTCGGCGCTGATGCCCCAGCCATGGTCCCCGTTGGGGTCTGCGAAGGTCTGGCGGACGCGCCACAGGCCGTGCGCCGGGTCCTCCTCGATCTGGAGCAGCTTCGGGCCGCGCGCGTCCGGGCCGGTGCCCAGGTCGTCGTACTCGTCCCAGTACCCGTCCATGGCCTCACCCCAGGCGTCGGCGTCCCAGCCGGAATCGGCGTCCAGGTCGCCCAGCACGTTGACGTGGTCGAGGGCGGCCAGCTCCACCCGGCGGAACATCGCGTTGCGGACCAGGACGCGGAAGGCGCGCGCGTTCGCGGTGACCGGCTTGACCTGGTCGGCCTTCTCCTGGGCCTGCTCCGCCGTCTCCACCTCCGGGTTCGCCAGCTGCTCCCACTCGTCGAGCAGGCTGGAGTCGACCTGGCGGACCAGTTCGCCGAGCCATTCGATCAGGTCCTGGAGGTCCTCGGACTTGAGGTCGTCGGGGATGGTGTGGTCGAGCGCCTTGAACGCGCTCGCCAGGTAGCGCAGCACGATGCCCTCGGTGCGGGCCAGCTCGTAGAAGGAGGTGAACTCGGTGAAGGTCATCGCGCGTTCGTACATGTCGCGGATGATCGACTTCGGGGAGACGGGGTGGTCGCGCACCCACGGGTGGCTCTTGGCGTACACGTCGTAGGCGTGGAAGAGCAGCTCTTCGAGCGGCTTGGGATAGGTGACGTCCTGGAGACGCTCCATCCGCTCCTCGTACTCGATGCCGTCGGCCTTCATCTGGCCGACCTGGATGCCCCGTTCCTTGTTCTGCTGGGCGGCCAGGATCTGCCGCGGGTCGTCCAGCGTGGACTCCACCACGGACACCATGTCCAGCGCGTAGGAGGGCGACTCCGGGTCGAGCAGGTCGAAGGAGGCCAGCGCGAAGGTGGACAGCGGCTGGTTGAGCGCGAAGTCCTGCTGGAGGTCGACGGTGAGCCGGATGGTGCGCCCCTCGGCGTCCGGGGTGTCGAGCTTCTCGACCACACCGCCGTCCAGCAGCGAGCGGTAGATCGCAATGGCCCGGCGGATGTGCCGCAGCTGGGCCTTGCGGGGCTCGTGGTTGTCCTCGAGGAGGTGGCGCATCGCCTTGAAGGCATCGCCCGGGCGGGCGATGACCGACAGCAGCATGATGTTGGTGACCTTGAAGCGCGAGGTCAGCGGCTCCGGGTCGGCGGCGATGAGCTTCTCGAATGTGGTGTCCGACCAGGCGACGAAGCCCTCCGGGGCCTTCTTGCGCACCACCTTGCGGCGCTTCTTCGGGTCGTCGCCCGCCTTGGCGAGGGCCTTCTCGTTCTCGATGACGTGCTCGGGCGCCTGCGCGACCACGTAGCCCGCCGTGTCGAAGCCGGCCCGGCCGGCGCGGCCGGCGATCTGGTGGAACTCGCGGGCGCGCAGCGTCCGGACCCGGTTGCCGTCGTACTTGGTGAGCGCGGTGAACAGCACCGTACGGATCGGGACGTTGACACCGACCCCGAGGGTGTCCGTACCGCAGATGACCTTCAACAGACCGGCCTGGGCGAGCTTCTCCACCAGGCGGCGGTACTTGGGCAGCATGCCGGCGTGGTGCACACCGATCCCGTGCCGGACGTAGCGGGAGAGGTTCTGGCCGAACTTGGTGGTGAAGCGGAAGTTGCCGATCAGGTCCTGGATCTTGTCCTTCTCCTCGCGGGTGCACATGTTGATGCTCATGAGCGACTGCGCCCGCTCGACCGCCTGGGCCTGGGTGAAGTGCACGATGTAGACCGGCGCCTGCCGGGTCTCCAGCAGCTCGGTGATCGTGTCGGTGATCGGCGTGGTGACGTACTCGTAGGACAGCGGGACGGGCCGGGTCGCGGAGCGGACCACCGAGGTGGGCCGGCCCGTGCGCCGGGTCAGGTCCTCCTCGAACCGCTTCATGTCGCCGAGGGTCGCCGACATCAGGACGAACTGTGCCTGCGGCAGCTCCAGGAGTGGGATCTGCCAGGCCCAGCCGCGGTCCGGCTCGGCATAGAAGTGGAACTCGTCCATCACGACCTGGCCGATGTCGGCGTGCTTCCCGTCGCGCAGGGCGATGGAGGCCAGCACCTCGGCGGTGCAGCAGATCACCGGGGCGTCCGCGTTCACGGAGGCGTCGCCGGTCAGCATGCCGACGTTCTCGGTGCCGAAGAGCTTGCACAGGTCGAAGAACTTCTCCGACACCAGGGCCTTGATCGGAGCGGTGTAGAAGGTGACCTTGTCCTGGGCCAGGGCCGTGAAGTGCGCGCCGGCCGCGACGAGGCTCTTGCCGGAGCCGGTCGGCGTGGACAGGATCACGTTCGCCCCGGAGACGACCTCGATCAGCGCCTCCTCCTGAGCCGGGTACAGGGTGATGCCCTGGTCCTCCGCCCACGAGGAGAAAGCCTCGAAGAGGGCGTCGGGGTCGGCGTTCGGCGGGAGCTGATCAATGAGGGTCACACCCCCCATCTTGCCTGGCTTCCCCCCGGATCAGGGAACCGGCGGACGGAAGGAAGATCATCGACGGTACGCTGTGCCGTCGATGGGGCCCGAACGAAACAGTCGACGGGGCCCGACCACAACACCAGCGGGGCGGGAAACGACCATGATGGGTCCGGCGCACTCACTGTCCGGGGCAGCGGCCTGGCTGGGGGTGGGCGCGGCGACCGCGGCAGCCGGTCACCCCATGCCGTGGCCCGTCCTCGTCGTCGGCGCGCTGATCTGCGCCGGAGCGGCCCTGGCCCCGGACCTCGACCACAAGTCGGCGACGATCTCGCGCGCCTTCGGCCCGCTCTCCAGGGGCCTGTGCGAGGTGGTCGACAAGATCTCCTACGCCGTCTACAAGTCCACCCGCTCCAAGAAGGACGCCCGCCGCACCGGCGGCCACCGCACGCTGACGCACACGTGGCTCTGGGCCGTCCTGATAGGCGGCGGATCCTCCGTGCTCGCCGTCACCGCCGACCGCTGGGGCGTGCTCGCCCTGCTCTTCGTGCACCTGGTGCTGGCGGTCGAAGGCCTGCTGTGGCGGGCGGCCCGGATGTCCAGCGACGTCCTGGTCTGGCTGCTCGGGGCGACCAGCGCGTGGATCCTTGCCGGAGTGCTCGACCAGCCCGGCAACGGCGCGGGCTGGCTGTTCACCGGCCCGGGCCAGGAGTACCTCTGGCTCGGCCTGCCGATCGTGCTCGGCGCCCTGGTCCACGACATCGGCGACGCGCTGACCGTCTCCGGCTGCCCGGTCCTGTGGCCCATCCCGATCGCCGGCAAGCGCTGGTACCCGATAGGCCCGCCGAAGATGATGCGCTTCCGTGCCGGCAGCTGGGTGGAGCTCAAGGTCCTCATGCCGGTCTTCGTCCTGCTGGGCGGCTTCGGCGGCGCCTCGGCCCTCGGGTTCATCTAGATCCGCCTTCCGGCTCGCGCCGGCAGCTCCCTAAATCGCTGGCGCCCAGCATGCGGCAGCGGGATGATCCGGAACGTCCGGGCCGCCCAGTGAGGGAGCTGTGATGACCGTTGTCGCGTCCGAGGCCTCCGGGCCCCAGCCGGAGGTCCGCGTGACGGCCGGGGCGGTCCGCGGGACCCGCGAGGACGGTGTGGCGGTCTTCCGCGGCATCCCGTTCGCCGAGCCGCCGGTCGGCCCGCTGCGTTTCGCCGCACCGAGGCCCGTACGGACATGGGACGGGGTGTGGGCCGCGCTGTCGTACGGCCCGCCGCCCCCGCAGGGCGGCCACTTCGGCATGGACGCGCTGGCCCGGGACGCGGCGGGCGACGACTGGCTCACGGTCAACGTCTGGACGTCCGAGCCCGGTCCGGGCGCGGGGCTGCCGGTGATGGTGTGGATCCAGGGCGGCGCCTACTCGATCGGCACGTCGGGCCTTCCCGAGTACGACGGCGGCCGCCTGGCGCGTGACGGCGGTGTCGTCGTGGTGACGTTCAACTACCGTGTGGGCCTGGAGGGGTTCGGGCAGATCGAGGGAGCGCCCGCCAACCGCGGCCTGCTGGACCAGGTCGCCGCCCTGGAGTGGGTGCGCGACAACATCCGGGCCTTCGGCGGTGACCCGGGCCGCGTCACCGTATTCGGCCAGTCGGCGGGCGCCGGATCGGTCGCCGCGCTGCTGGCGATGCCGCGGGCGGCCGGTCTCTTCGGCCGGGCCGTCGCACAGAGCGTGCAGGGCACCTTCTTCTCGCCAGAGCTCGCCGCCGCCATCGCCTCCGCCTGCGCCGCCGAGCTGGGTTTGCGACCCACGTCGGCCGACCTGTCCGGGGTGGACCCCGCCCGGCTGTCCGCCGCCGGTGACGCGGTAGGCGTCAAGATGGACCGGTGGGCGGATCGCTGGGGCCCCGTCGCGCACCGGGCGATCCCCTTCTCGCCCGTCGTCGACGGCGAGACCCTGCCCGTCACGCCGTGGCAGGCCCTGGCCGAGGGGGCCGGTCGGGACATCGAACTCCTCGTCGGCCACACCCGCGACGAAACGCGGCTGCTCACCGCGCTCGACGGACTGCTCGGCCAGGTCACTGCGGAGCAGGCGCAGACCGCCCTGGACGTCTTCGGGCCCGGTCAGGACGCCGCACACCGCTACCGCGAGGCCTTTCCGGCCGCCGGCCCGGACGAGCTGTACGAGCTGGTCGGATCCGACTGGCTGTTCCGTATGCCGTCGCTCCACCTCGCCCGGGCCCAGACCGCCGCCGGCGGCCGTGCCCACGTCTACGAGCTGACCTGGTCCGCCCCGGGCATGGGCGGCGCCCTCGGCGCCTGCCACGGCCTCGACGTTCCGCTGGTCTTCGGCAACCTGGAGCGCGGCCGGCCCGCGGTGCTGATCGGCGAGGGCCCGTTCCCGGAGGCGGAGGAGCTGTCCGCACGCATGCGGGGCGCCTGGACGGCGTTCGCGGCCCACGGCGACCCCGGCTGGCCCGCGTACGACACCGGGCAGCGCCTCGCGCAGCTCTTCGGCACCCCGCCGGCCCTCGCCGCCTACCCGGAGGAGGCCTCCCGTCTGATCTGGCAGGACCACGTCTTCCCCGCCCTGCCGCTCCTCGGCCCCTAGGCCGCCGGGCCCCGGGCCGGCAGGTCGGACCGTTCCTCCTGGTCAGCGGCGCGCCTTGGTCGTCCCGAGGGCCCTTCCTGCGGCGGGTGTTCCCCCTTGAGCCGCCGGGCACCTCGTCCCCGTACGGCGGCTTCACGACCGACCCGTCGGGCTGCCACTACTTCCCGCTGGGCTCCCTCGACTCCCCGCCCGACCGGGCGCTCGCGCAGAGCGCCGACCAGGTGGCGTTCCTCCTGCTGTCCGGCGGTGCCGGCGAGGAGCCCAAGCTCGTTCCGCGGACCCACAACGACTACGTCCACCAGGCGCGAGGCGCCGCCGAACTGGTCTCGCTCACCGAGGACGACGTGTACCTCGCCGCGCTGCCCGCCGAGCCCGACTTCGCCTTCGGCTGCCCCGGCATCGTCGGCACCCTCTCCGCCGGCGGCACCGTCGTCCCGGTCGAGGATCCGGCACCGGCGGAAGGCCTTCCGGTCATCGAGCGGGAGCGGGTCACCATCACCTCGCTGGTGCCCGCCGTCGCCCGGCTCTGGCTCGACGCGCTGCCCACGGTCAGGGCGGACGTGAGCAGTCTGCGTCTCGTGCAGATCGGCGGCGGGCCCGTGGACCGGGCGACCGCCGAACGGACGGGCACCGAACTCGGCTGTCGCCTGCAGCAGGTCTTCGGCATGGCCGAGGGGCTGCTCACCCTCACCCGGCTCGCCGATCCGGACGAGACCGTGCTCACCACGCAGGGCCGTCCGCTCTCGCCCGACGACGAGATCCGCCTCGTCGACGCAGACGGCAAGGACGTGCCCGACGGGGAGCCGGGCGAGCTCCTCGCCCGGGGCCCGCACACCCCGCGAGGCTACTACCGGGCGCCCGAGCACAACGCGCGCTCCTTCACCGCCGACGGCCACCTCCGCACCGGCTACCTCGCGCGGCGCACCCAGGACGGCAACCTCGTGGTGACCGGCCGCCTCGCGGACGGCCAGGAGGGGGCCGACCATGAGGATCCGTCCGCCATGTGACGGGCAGCAGGGCAGCAGGGCAGCCGAGCCGCCCGGCGAACCGCCGGCCGGGGTCACCCGTGCCAGGACCGCCACAGCGCCGCGTACGCCCCGTCGGCCGCGACCAGCTCGTCGTGCGAGCCCAGTTCGCTGATCCGGCCGCCCTCGACCACCGCGATCACGTCCGCGTCGTGCGCGGTGTGCAGCCGGTGGGCGATGGCGATGACCGTGCGCCCGTCCAGCACCCGGGCGAGCGAACGCTCCAAGTGCCGCGCCGCACGCGGGTCCAGCAGCGAGGTGGCCTCGTCCAGCACCAGCGTGTGCGGGTCCGCCAGCACCAGCCGGGCCAGCGCGATCTGCTGCGCCTGCGCCGGGGTCAGTGCCGTGCCGCCGGAACCGACCTCGGCGTCCAGACCGGCCTCCATGGCCCGCGCCCAGCCGTCCGCGTCGACCGCGCCCAGCGCCGCCCACAGCTCGGCGTCGTCGGCACCCGTCCGCGCGAGGCGCAGATTGTCGCGCAGCGAGCCCACGAACACGTGGTGCTCCTGGTTGACCAGCGCCACGTGCTCGCGCACCCGCTCCGCAGGCATCCGCGACAGCCGTGCGCCGCCGAGGGTGACCTCGCCGGTCCGGGGCGCGTAGATGCCCGCGAGCAGCCGTCCCAGGGTGGACTTGCCCGCGCCCGAGGGCCCGACGAGCGCCATCCGGGTGCCCGGCGGCACGGACATCGACACCTGGTGCAGGACGTCCACGCCCTCCCGGTAGCCGAAGCGGACCTCCTCGGCCCGCACGTCCCGGCCCTCGGGAGCCACCTTCGCGTCCCCGGCGTCCGGTTCGATCTCCCGTACGCCCACGAGCCGGCCCAGGGAGACCTGGGCGACCTGGAGCTCGTCGTACCAGCGCAGGATCAGGCCGATCGGATCGACGAGCATCTGCGCCAGCAGGGCGCCCGTGGTCAGCTGCCCCACCGACATCCAGCCCTGCATCACGCAGTAGCCGCCGATCATCAGCACCGAGCCGAGGATCGTCACGAACGTGACGTTGATGACGGGGAAGAGGACCGTCCGCAGGAACAGCGTGTACCGCTCCCACGCCGTCCACTCCTTGATCCGCCGCTCCGACAGCGCGATCCGGTCCGGCCCGAGACGGTGCGCCTCGACCGTGCGACCCGCGTCCACCGTCTCGGTGAGCACGGCCGAGACCGCCGCGTAGCCGGCCGCTTCCGAGCGGTACGCCGACGGCGCGCGCCGGAAGTACCAGCGGCAGCCGATCACCAGCACGGGCAGAGCCACCAGCGCGGCGAGCGCCAGCGGCGGCGCGGTCACCGCGAGAGCGCCGAACAGCAGCCCGGCCCAGACGACGCCGATCGCCAGCTGCGGCACGGCCTCGCGCATGGCGTTCGCCAGCCGGTCGATGTCGGTGGTGATCCGCGACAGCAGGTCACCGGTACCGGCCCGCTCCAGCACGCCGGGCGGCAGCCCCACCGACCGTACGAGGAAGTCCTCGCGCAGATCGGCCAGCATTTCCTCGCCCAGCATCGCCCCGCGCAGCCGGACCAGCCGAACGAAGAACGTCTGGACGGCGAGCGCCAGTGCGAACAGCAGCGCCACACGCTCCAGATGGAGCTCGCGCGCCCCCTCCGCGAGATCGTCCACGACCCGGCCCAGCAGGTACGGACCGACCATGGAGGCGATCACCGCGGCCGCGTTGACGGCCACCAGCAGCACGAAGGCCCGCCGGTGGCGCCGGAACAGGCCGCGCACATAGCCCCGTACGGTCGCCGACGTGCCCACGGGCAGGGTCGCGGCCGACTGGGGGGCCGCCGGATCGTACTCCGGCGGCGCCACGCCGATCATGCGGATTCCTCGATCTCTGTGAGTACTTCTTCCAGCTCTGTCAGTTCCAGCCCGGCGAGGCGCTCCTGCTGCTCCTCGTCCGTCTCGCGGGTGACCACCGCCCGGTACAGCGGCTCGCGGTGCAGCAGCTCGCGGTGGGTGCCGACCGCCGCCACCGTTCCCCCGTCGATGAGCACGACCCGGTCCGCGCGGTCCAGCAGCAGAGGCGAGGAGGCCAGTACCACCGTGGTGCGTCCGGCGCGCAGGGTTGCGACCCCGTCCGCGATCCGTGCCTCGGTGTGCGAGTCGACCGCGGAGGTCGGCTCGTCGAGCACCAGCACCTCCGGGTCGGTGACCAGGGACCGTGCCAGCGCCAGACGCTGGCGCTGCCCGCCGGACAGCGACCGGCCGCGCTCGGTGATCCGCGCGTCCATCGGGTCCTCGACCCCGTCCGGCGCCGACTGCAGCAGTGCGTCCAGCACGTCCGCGCACTGGGCGGCCGCCAGCGCCGCGCCGGACTCGACCGCGCCGGAGGCCGGTACGTCGAACAGCTCGCGCAGGGTCTCGGACAGCAGCACCGGATCCTTGTCCTGTACGAGGACCAGCGTGCGAGCGGTGTCCAGCGGGAGCTCGTCCAGCGCGACACCGCCGAGGAGCACCGACGGCCCGTCGTCCTCTCCGTCGTCCGTCCCGTCGCCGTCCATGGGATGGCCGCCGAGGCGTTCCGCGAGCCGGCCCGCCAGGTCCGGGTCCCCGCACACGACGGCGGTGAACCGGCCCGCGGGGGCCAGCAGCCCGGTCCGGGGGTCGTACAGGTCCCCGCCGGCGGCCGGTGCCACCGCCGCGCCGGCCCCGGCCCCGACTGTGATGTCGGAGTCGGTTGCGGCTTCGGCTGGACGTTCGGGGGCGTCCGTCCGGGTCAGCGACAGCACCCGGGCGGCCCGCTTGGCGGAAGGGCGCGAGAAGGAGTACGCCATGGCGATCTCCTCGAAGTGCCGCAGGGGGTAGAGCAGCGTCGCCACCGCGCTGAACGCCGCGACGAGTTCACCCACCGCGATGCGCCCGTCCACGACGAGCGTGGCGCCGTACCAGACCACCGTGATCAGCAGCGCGCCCGGGAGCAGCACCTGGATCGCGGAGATCAGCGCCCACATCCGGGCACTGCGCACGGCGGCCTCGCGGACTTCCTGCGAGGCCTCGCGGTACCGGCCGAGGAACAGCTCCTCACCGCCGATGCCGCGCAGCACGCGCAGCCCCGCGACGGTGTCGGAGGCCAGCTCGGTGGCCTTGCCCGCCTTCTCCCGCTGGATGTCGGCGCGCTTGGTGGCGCGCGGCAGCAGCGGCAGCGAGGCCAGGGCGATCAGCGGCACGCCGATGGCCACGACCACGCCCAGCTCGGGTGCGTAGAACAGCAGGCCGACACAGACGAGGACGACGGCGAAGACGGCCGCGAGGAAGCGGGAGACCGCCTCGACGAACCAGCCGATCTTCTCCACGTCGCCCGTGGAGACCGCGACGACCTCGCCCGCGGCGACCCGGCGGGTCAGGGCGGAGCCCAGTTCGGCCGTCTTGCGCGCGAGCAGCTGCTGCACGCGTGCGGCGGCGGTGATCCAGTTGGTGACGGCGGTGCGGTGGAGCATGGAGTCGCCGACCGAGATGGCGACGCCGATGAGCACGAGCAGCGCGCCGACGAGCAGCAGCCGGTTCGCGTCGTGTTCGACGACCGCGTCGACGCCCAGCCCCACGGCGTACGGCAGTCCCGCGATGCCGGAGAAGTGCAGCATCCCCCAGCACAGGCTCTTGAGCTGTCCGCCGAGTTGGCCGCGTCCCAGCCACAGGAGGAAACGGGGGCCTGAGCGAGCGTCGGGTACCCCCGGATCCGGATACGGAAGATCGCTGATCTGCATGACGCCCCATGACTGGTCGAGTGGTCCAAACCGTGCAAGGTTCGCCTTCCGGGCCGGTCCCGGGCAATCGATTTTCCGTCGGCGACGTACTTCCGCCACGAGGTCTGCGGCCCCGGTGCACGGCTTCGCGCCTGTTCAGAGGGGCCGCGCACACCGGCGCTCACGGGCGGGTGGCGTGCTCCAGTTCGAGCAGCGCCGAATAGTAGCTTCGCTCGGTCGCCCGGTCCATGCCCACCTCGCACATCCGGTTCGCCGACAGGTGCGCGTCGAAGGCCCGCGCCGTCACCTCCGCCGCCTCGCGCGCCGTGGCCGAGGCCGTCAACTCCGGGTGCAGCATGCCCCGGTCGCCCGCGAAGGCGCAGCAGCCCGCGTCGTCGGGGACCACCACCTCCTCGGCACAGGCCCCGGCCACTGCCAGCAGCTGCGCCTCGTCGCCCAAGTGCCGCATCGAGCAGGTGGGATGGAGCACGACCGAGCCCACCGTGCGCCGCACCTCCAAGTGCGGCAGCAGCTCCTCCGCGGCCCACACGATCGAGTCGACGATCCGCAGCTCCGCGTGCAGCGCCCGATTGTCCTCCGTCAGGTACGGGAGCACCTCGTGCGCGATCCCCAGGGTGCACGAGGAGGCGTCGACGACGAGCGGCAGCCGCCCGCCGGCCGTCCAGCCCCAGGCCGCCTCGACGATCCGGTTGGCCATCAACCGGTTGCCGGCGTCGTAGCCCTTGGAGTGCCAGATGGTCGCGCAGCAGGTTCCCTTCACGTCGCGGGGGATCCAGACCGGCTTGCCGGCGCGCTCCGACACGGCCACCACGGCCTCCGGCAGGGAGGGTCCGGGACGGCCCTCGGGTCCGCCGAAGATCCGGTTGACGCAGGCCGGGTAGTACACCGCCGAGGCGCCCACCCGCCGGGTCGCGGGCAGGCTCCGCGCGGCCGCGCCGGGGATCTGCGCCAGCCACTGCGGCAGCAGGTCCGGCCGTACGGCCCTGCGCGCGGCCCCCGTGACCGCCTCGAGCAGCCGGTCCCCGACCCGATGGGTGACGCGGTCGGCCGCGGCCACCGCCAGCCGGGCGGTGGCCTCGACGGTCCGGAACCGCCGAGCGGCCAGCGCGGCGGCGGCCTCCTCGCGCGCGCTGTGCCGGCGGTGGCGGAAGTCCCTCATCAGCGCCCCGGTGTCGATGCCGACCGGGCAGGCCAGCCTGCAGGTGGAGTCGCCCGCGCAGCTGTCCACCGCGTCGTAGCCGTAGGCGCCGAGCAGCCCGTCCAGCACGGGGGAGCCGGGCTGCTGGCGCATCATCTCGCGGCGCAGCACGATCCGCTGGCGCGGAGTGGTCGTCAGGTCCTCGCTGGGGCAGGTCGGTTCGCAGAAGCCGCACTCGATGCAGGGGTCGGCCACCGTCTCCACCTGCGGAATGGTCTTCAGGCCGCGCAGATGGGCCCGCGGGTCGCGGTCGAGGAGGATGCGCGGGGCGAGCACCCCGGCCGGATCGACGACCCGCTTGGTGCGCCACATCAGCCCGGCTGCCCTGGGGCCCCATTCCAGTTCGAGGAAGGGGGCCATGTTGCGGCCGGTGGAGTGCTCGGCCTTCAGGGAGCCGTCGAAGCGCTCCACGGTCAGCCGGCAGAAGGCCTCCATGAAGGCCCCGTACCGCTCGACGTCGGCCGGGTCAGCGGCGTCGAAGGCGAGCAGGAAGTGCAGGTTGCCGTGGGCGGCGTGCCCGGCGACGGCCGCGTCGAAGCCGTGCCGCGCCTGGAGTTCGAGGAGCGCCTCGCAGGCTTCGGCCAGCCTGGAGGGCGGTACCGCGAAGTCCTCGGTGATCAGGGTGGTGCCGGGGGCGCGGGCTCCGCCGACGGCGGTGACGAAGGCCTTGCGGGCCGTCCAGTAGCCGCCCACGGTCTTCGGGTCGCTGGTGAAGGCATTGGTGACCGAGGCCACCGGGGCGATCAGGTCGAGTCCGTCGAGGGCCCGCGCGGCCCGGCGTGCGCAGGCGTCCCGGCCGGCCTCGTCGGGGGCCCGGAACTCCACGAGCAGGGCGGTCGTGTCCCGGGGCAGGTCCGCCCAGTCGGCGGGAACGCCCTTGACGCTGACCGAGGCGCGCAGGGTGTTGCCGTCCATCAGCTCCACGGCGATGGCGCCCGCCTCGTTGAAGACGGGCACGGCCGCGGCCGCTGCGGGCAGCGAGGGGAAGAACAGCAGGGCCGAGCAGACCTCGCGGTCGAGGGGGAGGGTGTCGAAGACGACCTCGGAGATGAAGCCGAGGGTGCCCTCCGAGCCGACCATCAGGCCCCGCAGGATCTCGACGGGGGTGTTGCCGTCGAGATAGGCGTCGAGGCGGTAGCCGGTGGTGTTCTTGATCTCGTACTTGGCGCGGATCCGGGCGACCAGCGCCGGGTCGGCCCCGATCTCCTTCTTGATCTCCATCAGCCCGTGGCACAGGGCCGGTTCGGCGCGCGCCAGCTCCTCGTCGGCCAGCGGGTCGGCGGTGTCCACGACGGTGCCGCCGGGCAGGACGAAGGTGAGGGAGGAGAGCGTGCGGTACGAGTTCCGGGTGGTGCCCGCGGTCATGCCGGAGGCGTTGTTGGCGACGACCCCGCCGAGGGTGCAGGCGAGGGCGCTGGCCGGGTCGGGGCCGAGGATCCGGCCGTGCCGGGCGAGGGCGGCATTGGCCCGCATCACGGTGGTGCCGGGCCGGATCCGGGCCCGCCGGCCCTCCTCCAGCACCTCGATCCCGGCCCAGTGGCGGCGTACGTCGACCAGGATGTCCTCGCCCTGGGCCTGGCCGTTGAGCGAGGTCCCGGCGGCGCGGAAGACGACCTCGCGCCGGCGGCCGTGGGCGTACGAGAGCACTGCGGAGACGTCGTCGATGTCCTCGGCGATCACGACGACCTGGGGCACGAACCGGTAGGGGGAGGCGTCGGAGGCGTAGCGGACCAGGTCGGACACCTTCCACAGCACCTTCTCGGCGCCCAGCAGCTCGGTCAGCTCGCTGCGCAGCGGCTCCGGGGTGCCGGCGGCCCGGTGCACGGGGACCCGGTCGGGCGAGGGGCCGCTGATGCTGCGCGGGCGCAAGGCCCCCGGCTTCGGTTCCAGCAGCGGCATGTGCGACCCCTCGCCTCACGGCGGCCCACGTGTGGCCTACTCAGCAGGTGCGCTCCGCCGGCGCGTCCGACAGGGCGTTCAGCAGGCCGCCGAGCACCTCGCGCTGGTCGGCGGTCAATGGAGCCAGGATCTCCTCTGCCGCGTCCGTTCGCGCGTTGCGCAGACGGCGCAGCGTGGCGCGGCCGGTGTCGGTGAGCTCGATCCGGATGACGCGCCGGTTGGCGGGGTCGGGCGCGCGGCGCACGCACTCGGCCGCCTCCAGGCCGTCGACGAGGGTGGTCACGGCGCGCGGGACGACTTCCAGGCGCGCGGCGAGGTCCGCCATCCGGGGCGGCTGCTCGCCCTCGTAGTGCGAGACGAGGCGCAGCAGTCGACTCTGGGCGGGAGTGATCCCGAGCGGCACCATGTGCCGCTTCTGGATCCGGTGGAGCCTGCGCGTCAGGCGCAGGAGCTGTTCGGCGAGGAGTCGATCGCTGTCGGAGGCGGAGCTCATGCGGGAACAATATCAGGATGCCGTTCATTGTGAGCATAGGTAACAATGACCTATGCTCCAATGGCCCCGACCTTGCCGAAGGGGACTCCGCGAAGACCAGGCCCAGACCCCAGACCCCGGACTCCTGACCCCCGAGAGGGTGCCCATGCCTCACGACGAACCGAAGTGGATCCCATCGAAAGACCCCCTCGACCCCGCCCGCCCCGCCCCGGCGGAGCAGCCGCGGGAGCTGCGCCGCATCGTGGCGCTCTTCCGGCCCTACCGCGGCCGGCTCGCCGTCGTCGGCCTGCTCGTCGGCGCCTCCTCGCTGGTCGGCGTCGCCTCGCCGTTCATGCTCCGGGAGATCCTCGACGTCGCGATCCCGCAGGGTCGCACCGGTCTGCTCAGCCTGCTCGCGCTCGGCATGATCCTCACCGCCGTCGTCACCAGCGTCTTCGGCGTGCTCCAGACGCTGATCTCCACCACCGTCGGCCAGCGCGTCATGCACGACCTGCGCACCGCCGTCTACGGGCAGCTCCAGCGGATGCCGCTGGCCTTCTTCACCCGCACGCGCACCGGTGAGGTGCAGTCCCGCATCGCCAATGACATCGGCGGCATGCAGGCCACCGTCACCTCCACCGCGACCTCGCTCGTCTCGAACCTGACGGCCGTCATAGCCTCCGTCGTCGCGATGCTCGCGCTCGACTGGCGGCTCACCCTCGTCTCGCTGCTCCTGCTCCCCGTCTTCGTGTGGATCAGCCGCCGGGTCGGACGCGAGCGCAAGCGGATCACCACGAAGCGGCAGAAGCAGATGGCCGCCATGGCCGCGACGGTCACCGAGTCGCTCTCGGTGAGCGGCATCCTGCTCGGCCGCACCATGGGCCGCTCCGAGTCGCTGACCTCCGCCTTCGCCGAGGAGTCCGAGAAGCTCGTCGGACTCGAAGTGCGTTCGAGCATGGCCGGCCGCTGGCGGATGTCCACGATCGGCATCGTCATGGCCGCGATGCCCGCCCTCATCTACTGGGCCGCCGGCCTGGCCCTCCAGACGGGCGCCCCCTCGCTCTCCGTCGGCACCCTCGTCGCCTTCGTCACCCTCCAGCAGGGCCTGTTCCGGCCCGCCGTGAGCCTGCTGTCGACCGGTGTGCAGATACAGACCTCGCTCGCCCTGTTCGCCCGCATCTTCGAGTACCTCGACCTGCCGGTGGACATCACCGAGCGCGCCGACCCGGTGCGCCTCGACCGGGCCAAGGGCGAGGTCGCGCTGGAGGACGTGCACTTCGCGTACGACGCCAAGAACGGACCGACTCTCACCGGGATCGACATCACGGTCCCGGCCGGCGGCTCCCTCGCCGTGGTCGGACCGACCGGCTCCGGCAAGAGCACGCTCAGCTACCTGGTGCCCCGGCTCTACGACGTGACCGGCGGGCGGGTCGCCCTCGACGGGGTGGACGTGCGCGACCTCGACTTCGACTCGCTGGCCCGTTCCATAGGCGTGGTCTCCCAGGAGACCTACCTCTTCCACGCCTCGGTCGCGGACAACCTGCGCTTCGCCAAGCCGGACGCCACCGACGAGGAGATCATCGAGGCGGCCCGCGCGGCGCAGATCCACGACCACATCGCGTCCCTGCCCGACGGGTACGACACCCTGGTCGGCGAGCGCGGATACCGGTTCTCCGGAGGTGAGAAGCAGCGGCTGGCCATCGCCCGCACCATCCTGCGGGACCCGCCGGTGCTGATCCTCGACGAGGCCACCAGTGCCCTGGACACCCGAACCGAGCACGCCGTCCAGCAGGCCATCGACAACCTCTCGGCCGGCCGGACCACCATCACCATCGCGCACCGGCTCTCCACCGTCCGCGACGCCGACCAGATCGTGGTGCTGGACGCGGGCCGCATTGCCGAGCGGGGTACGCACGAGGAGCTCCTGAAGGCGGACGGCCGGTACGCGGCGCTGGTCCGCCGGGACCGGGACGCCGCGCTGGCGCCCGAGCCGCCCGGGGAAGCCCAATTGGCTCCGGTGAATGTGTGACCGTATGACCGGCACACGGGCTGGATGTCGAAAAAGTGACAGTTTGCGGGTTAGCGTTCCCGCATGAGTCATGAGTACCGGCCGCCGCGGCGCCGATCCCGGCTCACCCGCCGGGGCCGACTGGCGCTCTTCCTCGGCATGCTGCTCGCCATCGGTGCGGCAGTCTTGATCCCGATACTGCGGGGTGGGGAAGAGCCGGAGAAACCGCGCCGGTTGGTGATCCCCGAGGGCTGGCGCGCGTCGCAGGTGTACGCCGCGGTGGACCGCGAACTGAAGCTCCCGCCCGGATCCGCGAAGTCGGCGGTGACCACCGCCGCACTGGCCCTGCCCGCGGAGGCCAAGGGCAACCCGGAGGGGTACCTCTTCCCGGCGACGTACCCGGTGACCTCGAAGACCACGCCGGCCGCGCTCCTCGCGTACATGGTGCGCACGGCGAACGAGAAGCTCGCCACCAAGGCGGTGGCCGACGGTGCCAAGGCCCACGGGATGACCCCCTATCAGACGGCCACGATGGCCAGCATCATCGAGGCGGAGGCCGAGACCCGTGCCGACATGGGCAAGGTCGCCCGCGTGGTGCACAACCGGCTGGCGAAGTCGATGCCGCTGCAGATGGATTCCACCATCAACTACGCGCTGAACCGCAGCACCGTGGACACCAAGCTGAGCGAGACCCGCATCGACAGCCCCTTCAACACGTACGAACGCCAGGGCCTGCCGCCCACCCCGATCGACAGCCCGGGGCTGGAGGCCATGGCGGCCGCGGTCGCGCCGACGCCCGGAGACTGGCTGTACTTCGTCACCGTGAAGCCGGGCGACACCCGCTTCTCGGCTACGTACGACGAACACAAGAAGCATGTGGCCGAGTTCAACCGGATCCGCGCCCACGCGGGCTCCCGCGCAGGTCAGGGGGCTTCCGCCGGGAAATGAGGGGCACCGGACCCGGGATCGGACCTACGATCGGCCGCCTGCCGGACGCGTGCACCGAGGGGGCGAGCCGTGAAGTGGCCATGGAAAGCGACAGTGGGGGCGAATGCCGGAGCCGAGGCCGAGGCGGGGGCGCCGAAGAGTGGGTCCCTCGACGCGGCGACGGGCCCTGCGCCGCCGGTGGACGCGGCCGCTGAGGCAGCCGCTGCCGCCGGGCGGGCAGCGCGCGAGCGGGTGGCCGAACGGTGGGGCCGCAGCGGGGCCGAGTGGCAGCAGTGGCTGGCCCGTTCCCCCGCAGGGGTCGACCTGCTGCACTGGTGGTTCGACGAAGCCGATCTGACCGCTCTGGTCGGAGAGCGCCGGTACGTGGAACGGCTGGCCGAGTTGCTGTCGAAGGCGGCGCCGCGCGACGTCGCGGCGATGGGGCTCGGCTGCAACCGGGATGTCGAGCGGGCCTGTCGCTTCGCCGAGACCTGCAGTCTGGATCCCGTCGTGCCGCCGGGCGGAAGGATCGCCAGTTACCGCCACGGAGGGGTGCCCGGGGCGTGCAACGGTTTCATCGACTGCTGGACCCGGCACGAGATCGACGTGACCTTCACCGCCGGCGACCGCCACCGCTCGGTGCTCCTGTTCCGCGACGGTCCGAGCGAGGCGCGGCTGTGGGTGGACGGAGTGCGTGTGGGGGAGGGCGAGGGGCTGGACAAGGGCGGCCTCTGGGTGGAGGAACGCTTCTTCGTCATCCGCGTAGAGGGTCCGGACGACCATCCTCAGCAGGGGCTCGGCCACATCGGCGCCCAGCTCTACGCCATCGTCTCGCTCCTGGTCCACGACGCGGAGCGGCACACCACGCGCGTCTTCGTCCCGGACCACACCGAGAACTGGACCGAGCCCGTCCTGCGCGTGCGCAACGGCACGGGCTACGTGTACGCGACCCCGGAGGCCGGCGCGGCGGACCCGCCGGACCGGGAGTTCCCCATCGATCCCGCCCCGGCCGGCTGAGGCCCGGAGGCCGGGTCAGGCCGCGGGCGAGCCGACCCGCTCGCGGGTCAGAAGCCGGCGGATCTCGCGGACCGCGGCGCCGCCCGCGCGGTTGGCGCCGATGGTCGACGCCGACGGGCCGTAGCCGACCAGGTGGATCCGCTCGTCGCGCACGGCCCTGGTGCCCTCGACCCGGATGCCGCCGCCCGGCTCGCGCAGGTGCAGCGGGGCCAGGTGGTCGACGGCCGCGCGGAACCCGGTGGCCCACAGGATGACGTCCGCGTCCACGCGGCTCCCGTCCGCCCAGACGGCGCCCGTGGCGGTGATCCGGTCGAAGACGGGCCGGCGGTCCAGGACCCCCGAGGCCAGACCGGCCCGGACGGCCTCGTTCAGCGGGAGCCCGGTCACGCTGACCACGCTCTGCGGCGGCAGTCCCCGGCGGACACGCTCGTCCACCAGGGCCACCGCGGCCCGGCCCTCGGCCTCCCCGAAACCGCCGTCGCGGAAGACCGGGGGCCGCCGGGTCGCCCAGGTGGTCTCCGCCGCCACGTCGGGGATCTCCAGCAGGTGCTGCACCGCCGATGTGCCGCCGCCCACGACGATCACCCGGGCCCCGGCGAACTCCCGCGGTCCGGGATAGTCCGCCGTGTGCAGCTGGCGGCCGCGGAAGGTCTCCTGGCCCGGGTAGCGCGGCAGGAACGGGCGGTCCCAGGTTCCCGTGGCGTTGATCAGGGCCCGGGCAGACCAGACGCCCGCCGAGGTCTCGACGCGCAGCCGGCCGTCGTTCCCCTCGCGCACGGCCGAGACGTCCACGGGACGCCTTACGCGCAGGTCGAAGCGGTCCTCGTAGGAGGCGAAGTACTCCCCGATCACCTCGGACGAGGGTCGCAGGGGGTCGGCGCCCGTCAGCTCCATGCCGGGCAGGGCGTGCATCCCGTGGACCCTGCCGTAGGTGAGCGAGGGCCAGCGGTACTGCCAGGCCCCGCCGGGTCGCGGCGCGTGGTCCAGGACCACGTGGTCGAGCCCCGCCCGCGCCAGGTGGTAGGCGCTGGACAGGCCCGCCTGCCCGGCGCCGACGACCACCACGTCCACCGCCACGTCCCTGTCCCCGCTCGAACCCCGCGTCATATCGTTCACGGTTCTACTAACTCGCGAGGGTTGTGGGATCTTCCCCCCAGGCCGGGCCTACGGCGCCAACGGCCCGCGCGCGGCCAGTTCCGGGGCCACCCCCTCGCCGAACCGGTAGGCCTCTTCCAGGTGCGGATAGCCCGACAGGACGACGTTCTCGATCCCGGGCACGTGGTACTCCTCGACCCGGTCCGGTCCGGTCCGCGACGTCGCCGTGGCTTGCGGCCAGCGCCGTGCCCGCCCCGCCGCGGACCAGTCCGACCCCCGCCCAGAGGTTCGGCGAGATCTCCGGCTCGTCCCGCGAACCGCCGTGCAGGGCGAGCATCCGCTGCCGGCTCACCGGCCCCGGGTGATCCGCTGCCAGGCGGCAACCTGGACCGGCCGTCTCCGATATCGGGACACAGGTGCTCGTGTCCCTCAGACTCCGCCCGGGCCGGGGCCGGTTCGGCGCAGCGTCGCCAGGACCGGTCCGACCGGCTGCAGGGTGAGGCCCGGGAACACCCCGGCCCGTACGCTCCCGCTGTCCAAGTGGAACCGCTGTCCGAGCACGGCCAGTACGAGCGCGGCCTCCACCAGCGCGAACCGCGCTCCCAGGCAGGCCCGCGGGCCTCCGCCGAAGGGGAACCAGGCGTGTTCGGCCGCCGGATGCGGAGCATCCGCGTCCCACCGCTCGGGGCGGAACGCCTCCGGGTCCGGGAACCACCGCTCGTCCCGGTGCATCGACCAGGGGCTGGTCCACACCGCCGTCCCCGCCGGCACCGCCCGCCCGCCGATGCTCGCGCCCTCCGCGGCCACCGCCGAGATCAGCCAGATCGGCGGATAGATCCGCAGCGCCTCCTTGACCACCTGGCGGGTCCACGGCAGCCGCGCGTAGTCGTCGTACGTCGGCAGGCGCCCGCCGAGTACCCGGTCCAGCTCCTCCGTCAGCCGGGCCCGCGCGTCGGGGGCGCCCGCCAGCAGCTGCCAGGCCCAGGTCAAGGTGGTCGAAGTGGTCTCGTGGCCGCCGATGTAGAGGGTGATCGACTCGTCCCGCAGCTCCTTGCGGGAGAGCGGACCGCCGTCCTCGTCGCGGGCCGCGAGCAGCCGGCTCAGCAGGTCGTCCCGCTCCGCGCCGGCCGCCGAGGCCGTCTCGTGCTCCCGAATGACGTGCTCGATCTCCCGGTCGAGGACCGCCACCGCCTCCCGCATCCGGCGCCGCCCGGGAGTGCGCACCCACGGCGGCAGGAACAGCGTCAGCCCCCGGAACTCCGCGCCCAGCTCCCGCTGCGCCGTGGCCATCGCCGCGCTGATGGGCGCCTCCCGGCCGGCCGCGTCGCTCCCGAACAGCGTGCGCACCGCGATCCGCTGGGTGAGCCCGGCCATCTCCCGGTGCACGTCGATCCGTTCGCCCCCGCGCCAGCCGCCGGCCAGCGCGTCCGCGCACTCCACCATCGTGGCGGCGTACGAGCGCACCTGGCGCGGCCGCACGGCGGGCTGGACCAGTGCCCGCTTGCGCCGCCAGTCGTCCCCGGTGGCGACGACCACCCCGTCGCCCAGCAACTGGTGGAAGGCCCAGCCCAGTTCCATCGGCTTGAAGGTGGACTCGACGGCGCCGAGCAGTTCAGCGGCGTGCTCGGGCCGGGAGACCAGCACGTTGCGCTGTGGGCCGAGGGCCCAGGGCACCCAGTCGCCGTACTCGTCGCGCAGGGACTCGAAGAAGGCCAGGGGATCGCGGGCGAAGGCGGGCAGGTTCCCGAGCAGGGGCCACCGGCGGGGTCCGCCGTTGCGGGTGCCCGGGGGCAGGGTCGCGGTCACGCAGGCATGGTGACAGCAGCCCCCGCAGGGCACCAGAGTCCGGACCGCGCCGTTCACGCGTCCCGTCCCCGTTTGCGCGGCCCGGTGATCCGCGCCGGGCTGTCGGGCCCGTCGGGCTGTCAGGCCGTCCGGCGCGCCGTCAGCCAGTCGTGCGCCGCGTCCGCGGTGAACTCCGGCTGCCCGCCCGGGAAGAGGAGTCCGGCCGTGGCGAAGGCCGGGTCGTCCGCGATGTCCGCCGCGTACGGGATCACCATGCAGCCCATGCCCGCGGCGTGGGCGGCCTGCGCCCCCGGCGCCGCGTCCTCGACGACCACGCAGTCGGCGGGCCGCGCGCCCAGCCGGCGGGCCGCCTCCAGGAACACGTCCGGAGCGGGCTTGCCGTGCGCGACCTCCTCGGCGGAGACGACCGTGGTCAGCACCGCGTCCAGCCCGGTGCCCGCCAGGACGGCGTCGATCGCCTCGCGCGAGGAACCGGAGGCGACCGCCATCGGCACCCCTTCGGCGTACAGCCGCTCGACGAACTTCCGCATCTGCGGGAACACCTCGGTCCGGGTGCGGGCCAGGTCCAGGTAGGCGGCGTTCTGCTCGGCGAGCAGCTGCTCGACCGGCGCCTGCATGCCGTACCGGTCCTTGAGGATCTCCAGCGTCTCCAGGGTGCCGATGCCGATGAAACGGGAGTGCTGTTCCCACGTGAAATCGGGGACTCCGTGCCGCTCCAAGGTGCGGCGCCCGGATTCGTAGTAGTTCGGCTCGCTGTCCACGAGGGTGCCGTCGAGATCGAATATGACGGAAATCATCCGCTGTGCCCGTCCTGCCGGTTCTGTCCTGTCTCGATCATCCTGTCAGGTCTTGCGGGCGTTCCTCCCCACCGATTCGACCAGCGGCAGCAACCGGTGCGGGACCCGCTCGCGCAGGGCCACCTCCGTCCGCGTGCGGACCACGCCGGGGAGCTGGATCAACTGCTGGATCACGTCCTCCAAGTGCCCGTTGTCGCGGGCCGCCACGCGGGTCAGCAGGTCCCCGCCGCCGGTGATCGAGAAGGCCTCGATGATCTCCGGTACGGCTGCCAGCGCATCACCCACGTCGTCCAGATGCCCCTGGGTGACCTCGATGTGGACGAAGGCCAGCACCGGGTGGCCCAGCGCGGCGGGGGAGAGCACCGGACCGGTCCCCGTGATCACGCCCGTGCGCTCCAGCCGGTCCAGCCGCGCCTGCAGGGTGCCGCGCGCGACGCCGAGGATCCGGGCGTACTCGCGGACGCTGGTGCGCGGCTGCTCGATCAGCAGACGCAGGATTCGGGTGTCGAGCTCGTCCACCGCCATGCCGCGACTGTACCAATGGCCCAGTTCAACGCGATCGTTCCCGGCCGGTACCGGACCCGGTGTGCAGCCAGGGCTGTCCCAGGTAGGCCAGGCCGACCGCCAGCACCGTCACGGCGGCCGGCAGCAGCAGCCACCCCACCGTCCACTCGGCCCGCACCAGCAGCGCCCCGAGGAAACCACCGGCGAACATCGCCAGCACGGTCAGGCCGCGCAGCTCCCAGCGGCTCCTCCCCGATCCGAAGACGTTCCCCTGACCTATGGCGGAGCCGCCCAGGAAGGCGGTCATGGACCGGGTGACCAGTGTCGTCGGCACGCCGGGCACGTTCGCCCGCATGATCGTGGCGTTGCGCATCCCCATCGCCAGCGCCAGGGCCGCCGTCACCGCCATGTGCCGGGCCGTCGGAACCCCGTAGCGCGGCGCCAGACCCCATCCCAGGGCCGCGGCGAGGAGGATCAGCCCGGACTCGGCGAGCAGGCCGATCACGAACCAGCGCCGCCCGCGCCCCTCCGCCACGGACTCCAGGTGGGCCCCGCAGACCGCGCCGACGGCGAATGCGGCCAGGGACACCGCCGATACCAGCGCCGGCAGGTTCCCCGCCCGCGCGGCGCCGAAGGACAGGAACAGCACGTTGCCGGTCTGCATCGCCGTGAACACCGGCCCGAGCGCGAGCAGGCTCACCGCTTCGATCAGCCCCGTCACCACCGTCAGTACGATCAGCAGCGCGGGCATCCGCGGCCGGCCCCGCCGCACACCCGCCGGGCCCCCGCTCTCCCCGCTCGCCCGGCTTTCGTCCATGACGCCCGACAGTGACACGCCCGCCCGGATCCCCCCGCGCCGACATGCCGGAAGGCATAGGGTCCGAAGGGTGAGCGACCTGGTGCTGGTGAGGCACGGAGAGACATCCTGGAGCGCTGACGGACGGCACACCGGACGCACCGACGTTCCGCTGAACGCGCGCGGGGCCGAGGAGGCCATCTCGCTGGCCCCCTACTTCCAGGACCGGCACCCGGCCCTGGTGCTGACGAGCCCGTTGCACCGGGCCGTCGCCACGGCCGAACTGGCCGGACTCGCAGGCGGGGTCACCGACCCCGACCTGTACGAGTGGGACTACGGCGGCTACGAGGGCATCACCACCCAGGAGATCCGGCGGACCACCCCGGACTGGTCCCTGTGGATCGACGGCGTCCCGCCCGGCGGCCCGGCGCACCCCGGCGAGAGCGCCGCCCAGGTGGGCGCCCGCGCGGACCGCGCCCTCGCCCGGGTCGCCCCCGTGCTCCGCGCGGACGGCGGCAACGCGGTGCTCGTCGCCCACGGCCACTTCCTGCGCGTCCTCACCGCCCGCTACCTGGGCCTGGAGCCCGCGGAGGGCCGGCTGTTCGTGCTGCGCACCGGCACCGTCAGCGTGCTCTCCACCGAACACGGGCTTCCGGTGATCGCGGGCTGGAACGTCCGCCCCTGACCGGTCCGTCCCGCCTCGCGCGCCGGTGCCCGGTGCGTGACCATTCGTACATGGGTCAGGACGGTACGGATCTCGTGCACGAACCGGGCGACGGGGGAGCGGGGCTCAAGGCCAACGCGATCGGATTCCTCGACGCGCTCGTCATCGGCCTGAACTCCACCTCGCCCGCCTACTCCCTGGCCGCCGTGCTCGGCCCGATCGTGGCCCTGGTCGGGATCTACGCGCCGGGCGTGATGCTGGCCTCCTTCGTGCCGATGCTGCTCATCGCCGCCGCCTTCTACTACCTGAACAAGGTGGACCAGGACTGCGGGACGACCTTCTCGTGGGTCACCCGGGCCATGGGCCCCTGGGCGGGCTGGCTCGGCGGCTGGGCCATCGCCATGACGGGCGTACTGGTCATCGGCTCGCTCGCGGACGTCGCCGTCAATTTCGGCCTGCTGGCCTTCGGACTCGACGACTGGGCCGCCAACGCCTGGATCCGGCAGTCCCTCACCGTCGCCGTGATCCTGGCCATGACCGCGATCTGCGTCATCGGCACCGAGCTCTCGGCCCACCTCCAGGACATCCTCATCCTCGCCCAGGTCTTCTTCCTGCTGGCCTTCGCGGTGGTCGCCATCTACCGGATCTACGCCGGCACCAGCACCCTCGAGGAGATCGAGCCGTCCATCACCTGGCTCAACCCCTTCGGCGCCGGCGGCGCCGCCCTCACCGGCGGACTGCTGCTCGGCGTGTTCATGTACTGGGGCTGGGAGTCCGCGGTCAACCTCACCGAGGAGGTGGAGAACTCCGCCACCGCGCCCGGCAAGGCCGGGATCTGGTCGACGGTCATCCTCCTGGTCACCTACCTGTCCGTGTGCTTCGCGGTCGTCGGCTACGCGGGCACCACCTTCCTCGCCGAGAACGCGGCCGAGGAGGAGGCCATCTTCGCCGTGCTCGCCCACGAGGTCATGGGCGGCTGGGACTGGGTGGTGCTCCTCGCCGTCTGCACCTCCGCGCTCGCCTCCACGCAGACCACAATCATCCCGGCCTCCCGCACCGCGCTGTCGATGGCCCGCCGGCACGCGTTGCCACCGCCGCTGGCACACATCCACCCGAGGTTCCGGACCCCGGACGTGAGCACGTGGTGGGTGGCCGGCATCGCCATCGGCTGGTACCTCGTCGTCAACCAGATCAGCGAGAACGCGCTCCTGGACTCCCTCACCGCGCTCTCCCTGCTGATCGCCTTCTACTACGCGCTCACCGGCCTGGCCTGCGCCGTCTACTACCGCCGCCACCTGCGCGAGAGCGTGCACAACCTCCTGCTCATCGGAGTCGGCCCGGTGGTCGGCGCCGCCCTGCTGATCTGGCTCCTGGTGGAGTCGATCGGCGACATGTCCGACCCGGAGAACTCGGCCAGCGGCGTCTCCTGGTTCGGACTCGGCCCGCCGCTGGTCATCGGCATCGCGATCGCCGTCGTCGGTGTGCTCGTCATGTGCTTCTGGCGGGTACGGGACGGCAGGTTCTGGCAGGAGCGGCGGGGCGTGGTCGACCCGGCCCTCGTCCACACCGGGAAGCGCTGAGGAGTCCCGATGTCCGTGGTCCTCGGATACGACGAGTCGCCCGGCGCCGAACGGGCCCTGCACGTCGCGCTGGAGGTGGCCACCGCCTTCGGCGAGCCCCTCGTCCTCGTCTACGGAGCGGCCGCCCCGGGAGCCACCGGCGAGGAGTACCGCGCCCACCGGGAGGCCGTCCGCCAGGCGGGCCGCAGCGCCCTCGCCCACGCCGTCGAGGAGGCCGACGCCGCCGGAGTGCCCTCGACGGTCGAAGTGGTCGACGAGAAGCCGGCCCAGGCCCTGCTGGACGCCGCCGAACGCCACCACGCCCGCGTCATCATCGTCGGTAGCTGGGGCGACAGCCCGATCCGCGGCGCCCTGCTCGGCTCCACCCCGCACAAGCTCCTGCACCTGTCACCGGTGCCCGTCCTGTGCGTGCCGACGGAAGGCGGCCCGGCGCAGTGACCGCGGGCGGCGCCCCGCCGCCCGGAAAAGCCGGTCCGTTGGCCTCCTGACGGCCGACAATCCCCGCCGGTATCTGGGCCAATGGTCCAGTACTCAGGGGCCCGCTTGAGCCATTGCCCCTGCGGATGCTTATCTGTGGTGTATCCATGTACTTGCGGCGCCGCGCAGCGCCGGACGGCAACGAGGCCGGTTCCGGAGCGCGGCGCCTTCGCCGTGCCCGTCCGCCGCCCACCACCCCCGGGCGGCGCCGGCCCGGCGCGCACCACACGAGGGGGGCGGCACACCGCCGTGAAGAGGATGTTCGTGGCTCCGGATCCGGGGCGTATGAGACTCAGGAACGCGGCCCGCGCGGTGATCGGCGTCGCCGCCGCCGTCGCCCTGGCCGAGCTGTGCGGTCTCTCCCTGAGCGCCTCCATCACCGGGGGACTGGCGGCGCTCCTCGCCCTCTTCACCGTCACGGACGCGACCGTGCGCCGCCAGGCCGTCACCACCACCCTGCTGCCGGCCGCCGGATTCCCGGTCCTCGCCCTCGCCACCGCCCTGCACGGGCTGACCCCCGCCCGCGACGCGGCCTTCGTCCTCGTCGTCTTCTGCGGGGTCTACGCCCGCCGCTGGGGCCCGCGCGGACACGCGCTCGGGATCTTCGCGTTCATGAACTTCTTCATCACGCAGTTCCTGCACGCCGTCCCCGCCCAGCTCCCGGAGCTGTTCGCCGCCGTGGCCCTGGCCCTGGTCGCCTCCGGCGCCGTACGGTTCCTGCTCTGGCCCATCGAGCGGCGCACCCCGCCGCCCGCCGCCCCCGCGCCGCTGCCCGGAGGCGGCCTGGCCCGGCCCACCACCCGCCAGGCCTTCCAGGCCACCGCCGCCTGCGCCGTCGCGCTCGCCATCGGTCAGGTGCTCTCCGAGGACCGCTGGTACTGGGCCGTCGGCACCGCCTGGTGGATCTTCGTCAACACCGCCTCGCGCGGCGAGACGCTGGTCCGGGGCTTCCGCCGGGTGCTCGGCACCGTCATCGGCGTGGCCGCGGGCGTGCTGATCGCCATCCCGCTGAACGGCGCGCCCGCACCCACCGCCGTCCTGGTCGCCGGCTGCGTCTTCGCGATCTTCTACACGGCCGCGGTCTCCTACAGCTGGATGATCCTGGCCGTCACGCTCATGGCGGGGCTGCTCTACGGTCTGCTCGGCGTGCTGGACCCCGGCCTGCTCGTGCTGCGCCTGGAGGAGACGGCCGTCGGCGCGGTGTGCGCCGCGCTGGCCGTGGTGCTCGTACTGCCGGTCACCACCCACGCGACGAACGACGCCTGGATCCAGCGCGCCCTGCACTGCGTGCACGCGGCAACGGCCCAGGCCGCCGCCCGCCTCGCCGGCTCCGAGACCGCCGATCCGGCACCCCACGCCGCCGAACTGGAGACGCTGCTGGCCCGGGTCCGGATGGCGCTCGCGCCGCTGGTCCACCCGCTCAGCCCGTTCCGCGCGCGCAAGGCCCGCGCCGGCCAGGTCATCGCGCTGCTGGACGACTGCGCCCGCGAGGTGCGCGGGCTGGTGGCCGTGGCCGCCGACCCGGACGCGAGCCACGACGCCCGTCTCGCCGCGGCCTGCTGGCGCGTCGAGGCGGCGGTGGAGGCGCTGACGGCCGAGGAGCGGGGCGCGAGCCAGCCCGACACGGCGCGCGACATCGTCGCGCACACCGTCGGCTCCGAGCCCGCGCTGGCTCATCTCCAGGGCCTGGAGCGGGCGCTGGTCGAGCTCGCCGCCCCGCTGGGCACCGACCCGCGGGCGCCGTTCGTCGTCAGCGCCTGACCAGCCCCTCCGGGGACTGCGCCAGGCCGGCCGGCAGCAGGCCGGCGGAGTGCACCACCCCGAGGGCCTGGGTGGCCCGGGTCAGCGCCACGTACAGGTCACTCGGCTGGAACTCGGCCGGCTCCACCACGATCACCGTGTCGAACTCCAGCCCCTTGGCCTGGCGCGGATCCAGCAGGACGACCTCCCGGGTCAGATCCGGCTCCGCGCCCTCCCGTACCCCCGGCAGGACGGCGGCCAGCGCCGCGTGCCGCGTCCGTGGCGCGATCACCGCGAGCCGCCCCTCCGCCGGCCGTTCCCGCTCCACGGCCTCCGCCACCGCCCGCGCCGCGTCCCCGGCCTCGCGCACCCACGGCCGCACCCCGGTCGCCCGTACCGAACGCGGCGGTTCGAAGCCGGGATCGCGCTCCCGCAGCACGGCCGCCGCCACCTCCATGATCTCGGCCGGCGTTCGGTAGTTGACCCGTAGCCGGACCAGCTCCCAGCGCTCGCCCACGTACGGGGAGAGGATCCGCTCCCAGGAGCCGCAGCCCGCCTCGTCGGCCGTCTGCGCGGGATCGCCGACCAGCGTCATCGACCGGGTGGGGCAGCGCCGCATCAGCAGCCGTCACGCCATCTCCGACAGCTCCTGCGCCTCGTCCACGATCACGTGCCCGAAGGCCCAGGTCCGGTCGGCCGCGGCCCGCTCGGCGGCGCTGCGGTGGTCGGCCTCCTCCTGGCGCTCGGCCATCCGCTCGGCGTCGATGATGTCGTGGGCCGAGAGGAACTCGTTCTCCTCGTCCTCGAACTCGTACGACTGCGAGCCCTCGGACAGCTCCAGTACCCCCTGCGCGTACGCGATGCGCTGCTGCCGCTCCCGTTCCTCGGCGGCGCGCCGGGCGCTGTCGTCCTCCCCGAGCAGCTCGGCCGCCTCGTCCAGGAGCGGCACGTCCGCCGGCGTCCAGTCCGGCCGCGCCGAGGGCGCGCGCCGGATCAGCCCGGCCTCGTGCGCGGGCAGGTGCGTGGGGTCCGCCAGGAAGTCCGCGACCAGCTGCTCGGGGGTGAGGGAGGGCCACAGCGAGTCGATCGCCGCGTGCACGGCGGGGCTCATCGCGATCTCCTTGCCGAGCTGGGCGACGTCGTCCGAGCCGAGCAGGTTCGGACCGCCGTACGGATCGGCGCCCAGCCGGTCGGCGAGCTGCGCGGTGAGCGCGTCGATGATCCGGAAGGCGAAGGCGGGGCGCGCCTGGTTGTGGGGCAGGCCCGTCGCCCGGGCCCGGTCCCGGGCCTCGTACGCCATCGTGCGGTCCAGCAGCAGGGTCCCGTAGTCGTCGTGGTCGATCTCCAGCGCGGGCTCGGGGACCGTGTCGTACTCCTCCCCGGTGCCCGCCGGCACGGCCTCCGGCACGGCCTCCGGCACGGCCTCCGGCACGGCCTCCGGCACGGCCTCCGGCAGGCCCTGGCGGTCCGCCACGACCCGGGCGAGGACCTCCGCCATCGCGGCCCGGCCCTTCACCGCGGCGGCCCCGGGGCGGTCGGCGCCGGTGGCGTGCACGCCGGGGAAGAGCTCACCGGGGGTGGCGAGCAGTACGCCCGTCTCGCCGAGGGCAGGGAGCACCTCGCCGATGTAGCCGAGGAAGGCCGGTCCCGGCCCGACGATCAGCACCCCGCGCTTGGCGAGCAGTTCCCGGTGGGCGTACAGGAGGTACGCGGCGCGGTGCAGCGCGACCGCGGTCTTCCCGGTGCCGGGACCGCCCTCCACGACCAGCACCCCGCGGTGCGGGGAGCGGATGATCCGGTCCTGCTCGGCCTGGATGGTGCGCACGATGTCGTGCATGCGGCCGGTCCGGGCGGCGTCGAGCGCGGCGAGCAGTACGGCGTCCGCGTCGGCGCCCTCGTGCCCCGTGCGCTCCGCGTCGGTCAGGTCGAGGATCTCGTCGTGCAGGGCGGTGACCTCGCGCCCCCGGCTGCTGATGTGCCGCCGGCGGCGCAGCCCCATGGGGGTGTGGCCGGTGGCGAGGTAGAACGGCCGGGCCACCTCCGCGCGCCAGTCCAGGACCAGCGGGGTGCGTTCCGCGTCGTCCGCGCGGATTCCGATCCGGCCGATGTGGTGGTCACGGCCGTCGGAGAACTCCAGACGGCCGAAACAGAGGCCGTTCTCGCCCGCATTCAGCGCGGAAAGCAGGCCGGACTGCTCGGCGACCACGACATCGCGCTCCAGGCGCGCCTGAAACCCGCTCCCGACGTCGCGCAATGCCCCTTCGACCGCATGTTCGGCCTGGTCGCGCAGGTCGTCGAGGCGCCGATAGAGACCGGTGACGAATTGCTGCTCTTTACGGAATTCCTCGGTTGACAATTGCACTCCCACCGCGGTACAGTGTCCTCGTAAGGTTCTTTGTGGCTTCATTTTCTGCGAAGTCATGAACCAACAAATATACTCTCCTGCATCCCTCGGCACCGAATTCGGCCGGGGGATTTTTTGCGTACGGTGGATCCCATGACCACCGCACACGGCTCCGCCGACGGGATCGTCTACCGCCTCGCCCGCCCCGAGGACGCGGGTGGCATCGAGGTCCTGGACAGTTCCTTCACCACCGCCACGGTCTTCGAGGTGACCGCCTCCGACGACGGCTTCGGCTTCCGGGTCCGCGAGGTCCCGGTGGATCCGCCCGTGCACAAGGTGTTCCCGCCCGAGGAGCACGACGAGCAGGGCTTCGGCGGCGCCCCGGGCGGGGACGGCGACGCGCGCACCTACGTGGCCCTGGACGGCGGCGAGGTGTGCGGCTTCGCGGCCGTCGGCTACGCCGCGTGGAACCGGCGCCTCACGATCGAGGACATCGAGGTCGCGCCCGGTCGGCGGGGCCACGGCATCGGCCGTGCGCTCATGGAGTACGCGGCGGAGTACGCCCGCGAACGCGGCGCGGAGCACCTGTGGTTGGAGGTCAGTTCGGTCAACGCACCGGCCGTGCACGCCTACCGGCGCATGGGATTCGGCTTCTGCGGCCTCGACACCGAGCTGTACGGCGGTACGCCCGCCGCCGGCGAGCAGGCGCTCTACATGAGCCGCCCCTGCCGTTGACCCGCCCGCGTACGCGGGCGGACCGGCGCGCACGGTCAACTCCCGCGCCTGCGCCGGATCGTACGCCCCGACACCCCCTGCCCGCAGGCCGATCGTCGAAGATCACTCAGAGGAGTGTTCCGGCCGCTCCTGTCGCACACCGCTGACCTGCGGCATGTACAACGGGTAATTGTTCATTGCACATTCATCCGGCACGTACAGGGTGGATCTGGTAGGACGGGGGGTAACCGCCCGGAATGGAAATCCTTCAACAGCGCTCCACCATCCCTCAGGTGTGGGAAGCGGCCGAGGAGTTCATCCGACTCTTCCACCGGGAGACCAAGGGCGCAGGCGATCCGCGCGCACGGCTCGCCGCCGTCAGGGCCGAACTGGCCGGGACCGGCACCTACGTGCACACCCCCGGGGAACTGGCCCACGGGGCGCGCGTGGCCTGGCGCAACAGCAACCGCTGCATAGGCAGGCTCTACTGGAATTCGCTGCGGGTCCGCGACCGTCGCGGGCTCACCGACGCCGACGACATAGCCGCCGAGTGCTTCGACCACCTGCGCGAGGCGACCAACGGCGGCAGGATCAGACCCACCATCACGGTCTTCGCCCCGGACGCCCCGGGCCGTCCCGGCCCGCTGATCTGGAGCGAGCAGCTCGTCAGGTACGCCGGCTACGGCGACCACCCCTCCGTCACCGTCGGCGACGCCCGCAACGCCCCGCTCACCGAGGCCCTGCTCCGGCTCGGCTGGCCGGGCGGCTCCGGCAGCCCCTTCGACCTGCTTCCGCTGGTGGTCCAGGGCGTCGACGACAAACCCCGCTGGTTCGACACCCCCGCGGACGCCGTCCTGGAGGTGCCGATCGACCACCCCGACGGCGACGGCTGGGCGGACTGGAGGCTGCGCTGGCACGCCGTGCCCGCCATTTCCAACATGTGCCTGGAGATCGGCGGCATCCACTATCCGGCCGCGCCCTTCAACGGCTGGTACATGGGCACCGAGATCGGCGCGCGCAACCTCGCCGACACCGACCGGTACAACCTCCTGCCGGCTGTCGCCCGCCGCCTCGGTCTGGACACGTCCAGCGACCGTTCCCTCTGGAAGGACCGCGCGCTCGTCGAGCTCAACCGCGCGGTCCTGCACTCCTTCGACCGCGCCGGCGTCGCCATCGCCGACCACCACTCCGAGTCCCGGCGGTTCCTGTCCCACATGGAGCGGGAGGAGCGCAAGGGGCGCGAGGTGGGCGCGGACTGGTCCTGGATCGTGCCGCCGATCTCCGGCTCCGCCACCCCGGTCTTCCACCGCACCTACGAGGACAGCCCGAGCAGTACGGCGTACGTCCACCACTCCGGCGCGCAGGAACGGGCCCAGGGGCGGGATTTGGTCTAGACCTTCTGTTACCGTCGGCTCCGAACGGATCCGAGAGCGGTGAGAGGGGCCTCGCGTGGGCGGCGCTGACAGTACGGACCATGGCGGCGAACACCGGGCTTACATCGGCTCGTTCACCTCGGGGGGCGGCCGCGGTATCACCACCGCGGCCGTGGATCCGGTGACCGGAGCGCTGACCACGCTCTCGGTCGCCGCCGCGGAGGACCCCTCGTACCTCACCCTCGCCCGGGACACCGGCGTGCTCTACGCGGTGAACGAGACCGAGGGGGGCGCGGTGAGCGCCTTCCGGCCGACCGCCGACGGCCTCACCCCGCTCGGCCCGGCCGTCCGCGTAGGCGGCTCCGGCCCGACCCACCTCAGCGTGAGCGCCGGCCGGCTGCTCACCGCCAACTACACCTCCGGCAGCGTCAGCAGCCTCCCGCTCGCCGCCGACGGCACTCCGGCCGGGCCCGCCCACGTCCTCCCGCACGAGGGCCGCGGCCCCGACCCCGACCGCCAGGAGCGCCCGCACGCCCATCAGGTGCTGCCCGACCCGACCGGCCGCTGGGTGCTCAGCGTGGACCTCGGCACCGACTCGGTACGGGTCTGCGCACCGGACCCGGCCACCGGCGCGCTGCGGGTCCACTCCGAGACGGCGTTGCGCGCCGGGACCGGGCCCCGCCACCTCGGCTTCCACCCGGAGGGAGCCGTGGTCTACGTCCTGCACGAGCTGGAGCCGCAGCTGACCGTCTGCCGCTGGAACGGGGGGTCCGGGCAACTGGAACCGGTCCGTGAGGTTCCGGTCGCCTCCACGGGCGCCTCAGGGGCCGTACGGGCCTATCCCTCGGCGATCGTCGTCTCGCCCGACGGGCGGTTCGTCTGGGTGGCGGTCCGGGGCGCCGACTCCATCACCACGCTCTCCCTCGCCGGCGGACCCGAGGAGCCGCGGCCCACCGGCGCCGTGGACTGCGGCGGCGACTGGCCGCGCGATCTCGCCGTGGACGCCTCGAGGCGTCGGCTCTACGCGGCCAACGAGCGCTCGGGCGACGTCACCTGGTTCGACGTGGACCCGCTGACCGGGCGGCCGCGCCGGGCCGGCTCGGTGGCCGTGCCCGCGGCCACCTGTGTGGTCCTCGCCTGACCCGCGTACGGACGTACGAGCCGTGCGTACGGGACTCGCGTACGGGCATCCGCACGCGGCCACGGAGGAGGCCCCCGGCGGCCCTGGAAACCAGGGCCGCCGGGGGCCTCCTCCGTCACGGGCGGGCGGGTCAGTGGGCAGCGGCGCCCTGGCTGATCCCGAGCGCCGCGGAGTACTGGGCGACGGCCAGCTTGCCGAGCGCCGGGTAGGCCCCGAGCACCTCGGCGGTGGCGCAGTCGGCCTCCTTGCAGGCGGTGTCCAGCAGGCCGTCGGCCGCCTCCGGGCCGATCAGGTACGGGGCGAGCGCGAGCTGGGTGGAGCCCTCGCGGCGCAGCTGCTCGGCGACGGCGGCCACCGAGCCCTCCTGGTCGAGCGCGGCGGCCATGACCGGCACGGCGAGGCGGGCTGCGAGGAGCATGCCCGTGATCCCGGCGGCCTGCACGGCCTCCTCGCCACCGGTGGTGGCCAGGACGATGCCGTCGGCGGCGGTGGTCACGGTGAAGAGCCGGGCGCGGTCGGCGCGGGCCAGGCCCGCCTCGGACAGCCGCACGTGCAGGCCCTCGGCGAGCAGCGGGTGCGGGCCGAGCACGTCGGCCAGCTCGGCGGCGGCCGAGGAGTCCATCAGCGCCTGGCGGACCCGGCGGAGCAGGTCTCCGTCCGGACCGGCCAGCAGGGGCACGACCACGGCGTCCGGGCCGGTCGGCGCGGGCACCTCGTGGCCGGCGGCGCGGGCGAACTCCGCGCGCGCGGCACGCTCGGTCGCGACGGCGGTCAGCACGCCGGACAGGGACGGGAACTCGGAGGCGTCGTCACCGTCGAGGAAGCCGATGCGGGCGTCGAGGCCCGGCAGCTCGGAGCGGCCGATGCTGATGATCTCTTCCGCGAGCCCTCGCGAGGCGGCCGAGGGGGCACCGGGCACGGCGAGCACCAGCGCGGGCGCGCCCTCGGGCGCCGCCGCGGGCTCGGGCCGGCGGTGCCGTCCGGTCTGGCGGGGTCGCGGCATTCGTACGGGCAGGCCATTTGCGGGCCCAGTGGGGGAGCTCATGGCGCCGCATGCTACTGGCTTATCGGAACAAGGTGTTCGGGCAGGGCCTTCTCCGACGGCATCTGTCCGCATTTATCCGATGAAGGGCAGATACCGTCAACTCACCGACGGTAGGCGCCTGGCCACCCGGTTGGACCAGTAGAGTGACACAGCGTGGCACCACGACCCTTGAATGAACTCGTTGAAGCAGGCTGGGCGAAGGCTCTGGAACCTGTGTCCGGGCAGATCGCCGCCATGGGGAATTTCCTCCGCGGCGAGATCGCCGCGGGCCGGACGTACCTGCCGGCCGGCGGGAACGTACTGCGCGCCTTCCAGCAGCCGTTCGACGACGTCCGCGTCCTGATCGTCGGACAGGACCCCTACCCCACACCGGGGATGGCCATCGGCCTGAGCTTCGCCGTCGCGCCGGACGTGCGCAGGCTGCCGGGCAGCCTGGAGAACATCTTCCGAGAGATGAACTCCGACCTCGGACTGCCGAGGCCGTCCAACGGGGACCTCACCCCGTGGACCCGGCAAGGGGTGCTGCTGCTCAACCGGGCCCTGACGACGGCCCCCGGCAAGCCGGCCGCGCACCGCGGCAAGGGCTGGGAAGAGGTGACCGAGCAGGCGATCCGGGCGCTCGTCGCGCGCGGCAAGCCGTTGGTGTCGATCCTGTGGGGCCGCGACGCGCGCAACCTGCGGCCGCTGCTCGGGGACCTGCCGGCGGTCGAGTCGGCGCACCCCTCGCCGATGTCGGCGGACCGGGGCTTCTTCGGCTCGCGCCCGTTCAGCCGTGCCAACGACCTGCTGGCGCGCCAGGGGACGCAGCCGGTCGACTGGCGACTGCCCTAAGGCCTGTCCCCGCTCTCCGGAGCCGGAGCCGGTCCTGGGCGGACCGTGCGTGGCCGGCTGTGTCCGTCCGTGCCTGATCATGCCTGATCGTGTCCGGCCGTGTCCGCATCCGTTCCGGCGATGAACGGGGAAGGATGGGCGAACGGGAGCGTCCGCCGGCCGCTCTCCCGGGACGGAACGAACGGAGCACAGCCCGTGAGCACGTATCCCCGGAATCCGGCCCCGCCCGCGTCTGCGACCCCGGCCACCGGACTCCGCTGCCTGGTCACCGGTGCGGGCGGCTACATCGGCGGCCGGCTCGTCCCCGAGCTGCTCGACGCCGGCCACCGCGTGCGCTGCCTGGCCCGTACCCCGGCCCATCTCAGGGACCACCCGTGGGCCGGCCGGGCCGAGGTGGTCCGCGGCGACGTCACCGACGCGGCGAGCCTGCGTCCCGCCCTGCGGGACGTGGACGTGGCCTACTACCTGGTGCACTCCCTGGGAGCCGGGCGCGAGTTCGAGGAGACCGACCGGCGCGCGGCCACCACCTTCGCCGCCGAGGCCCGCGCCGCCGGGGTCGGCCGCATCGTCTACCTCGGCGGCCTCACCCCGCGCGACGTCCCCGAAGAGGAACTCTCCCCGCACCTACGCTCCCGGGCCGAGGTGGGCCGGATCCTGCTCGGCTCCGGGGTGCCCACGACCGTACTGCGCGCAGCCGTCGTCATCGGCTCCGGATCGGCCTCGTTCGAGATGCTCCGCTACCTCACCGAACGGCTCCCCGTGATGGTGACGCCGAGCTGGGTCGGCACCCGCGTGCAGCCCATCGCCGTACGGGACGTGCTGCGCTACCTCGTGGGCAGCGCGCGGATGCCGCGGCACGTCAGCCGGGTCTTCGACATCGGCGGTCCCGACCTCCTCACCTACCGGGACATGATGGTCCGCTACGCGGCGGTCGCCGGACTGCCCCGGCGCCTCATCCTGCCCGTCCCCATGCTCACTCCGCGCCTGTCCAGCCACTGGATCGGCCTGGTCACGCCCGTGCCGGCGGCCCTCGCGCGTCCGCTCGCCGAATCACTGAAGTACGAGGTCGTCTGCGCGGAGCACGACATCCGGCAGTACGTGCCCGACGGGCCGGGGGAGCCCGTTCCCTTCGAGCGCGCTCTCGCGCTCGCCCTGGAACGGGTCAAGGAGGCGCGCGTCACGACCCGCTGGTCCAACGCCTCGCTGCCCGGCGCACCGAGCGACCCGCTGCCCACCGACCCCGACTGGGCGGGCGGCAGCCTCTACACCGACGAGCGCGAGCAGGCCGTCTCGGCGACCCCGCAGCAGCTGTGGCGGGTCGTCGAGGGGGTGGGCGGCACGAACGGCTGGTACTCCTTTCCACTGGCCTGGGCGGTACGGGGCCGGCTCGACCGGCTCGTCGGCGGGGTGGGGCTGCGCCGGGGCCGGCGCGACGCCGAACGGCTCCGGGTCGGTGACACGCTCGACTTCTGGCGGGTCGAGGAGATCGAGAGGGGACACCTCCTGCGGCTGCGCGCGGAGATGAGGCTCCCCGGACTCGCCTGGCTGGAGATGCGCGTCGAGCGCGATGCCGCGGGCGGCACGCTGTACCGCCAGCGGGCCCTCTTCCACCCGCGCGGCCTGGCGGGACAGCTGTACTGGTGGAGCGTGGCGCCGTTCCACGCCGTCGTCTTCGGCGGCATGGCGAGGAACATCGCGCGAACGGCCGAGAGGACGGCGGAGGACATCGCCGAGGAGGGGGACGGGAGCACGGCGGGGCCGATGGTGCATCCGGGAGGCGGCGGCGGGCGGAAGTGAGGGCGGCAAGTCCGCACGCAGCCCACCCGCCGTCGCCGCGCGCGCCCGCCGGGTGGCCGATCGCCGGGAGTGGCGCCATGAACTCCGTCGTCCTTTTCACCTCCGACCTCCGCCTGCACGACCACCCGCCCCTGCGCGCCGCCCTGGCGGCGGCGCACGACGTCGTGCCGCTGTTCGTCCGGGATGCCGCCGTCGACCGGGCGGGGTTCGCCGCGCCCAACCGGCTCGCCTTCCTCGCCGACTGCCTGGCCGACCTCGACGCGGGCCTGCGCGACCGCGGCGGGCGGCTCGTCGTACGCACCGGGGACCCCGTCACCGAGGTCCACGCCGTGGCGCGGCAGGCCGATGCGGACGAGGTGCACATGGCGGCCGGCTGCTCCCGTTTCGCCCGCGACCGCGAGGCACGGCTGCGGCGCGCCCTGGAGTCCGACGGCCGCCGCCTCTACGTGCACGACGGGGTGATCACCGCCGTGCCGCCCGGCGCCGTCACCCCGCAGGGATCCGACCACTTCGCCGTCTTCACCCCGTACTTCAAGCGGTGGGCCGCCGAGCCGCCACGCACCCCCCTCGCCGCCCCCCGGGCCGTCCGGGTGGTCCGCGGGACGCGCTCCGAGGAACTGCCCGGGCGCGCCGCCGTGGCGGACGTGTCGGAGGGCCTCCCCGCGGGCGGGGAGAAGGAGGGCCGCCGCCGGCTCGGTGCCTGGCTGTCCCGGCTCGCCGACGCCTACGAGGAGCGTCACGACGACCTCGCGGGCGATGCCACCTCCCACCTGTCCGCGTACCTCCACTTCGGCGCGCTATCGGCCACGGAGGCCGTCCACCGGGCGCGGGCCCGCGGCGGCGCGGGCGCGACCGCCTTCGTACGGCAGCTGTGCTGGCGGGACTTCCACCACCAGGTGCTCGCAGCCCGGCCCGAGACGGCCGTGGCCGACTACCGGCCCCGGCAGGACCACTGGCGGCGGGGCGCCGAGGCGGAGGCGGACCTCCGCGCCTGGCGGGAGGGGCGGACCGGCTATCCGGTCGTGGACGCCGCCATGCGGCAACTCGCCCACGAGGGCTGGATGCACAACCGGGGACGCCTGATCGCCGCCTCCTTCCTCACGAAGACGCTGTACGTCGACTGGCGCGAGGGCGCCCGCCACTTCCTGGACCTCCTCGTGGACGGCGACGTCGCGAACAACCAGCTCAACTGGCAGTGGGTGGCGGGGACGGGGACCGACACACGGCCCAACCGGGTCCTCAATCCCGTGCTGCAGGGCCGGAGGTACGACCCCCACGGGGCCTACGTCCGCCGGTGGGTCCCCGAGCTCGCGGGCCTGCCCGCCGGGACGATCCACGAGCCGTGGAAGCTCACCGGTGTGCAACGGGACGCCTGCGACTACCCCGACCCGATCATCGGTCTCGCCGACGGCCTGGCCCGCTTCCGCCATGCCCGGGGCCGGGACTGAGCCTGCCCGCGGGCCGCGGCGGGGCGCAGGACGACGCACGAACGATGCGAGTTGAAGCGCCGCGTCGCCGCGCCGGAGCCTGAGGGGGCGGGAGCGTCGAGCTTCCGGCAGCGGCGAGGAGGCGGAGTCGTCATGAGCGCAGCACCCGGGACGACCGACGTGCTCTCGGACGGGGCATCGGGCGCGCTTCCGGACGGGGCCCCGGCCCGGTTTTCGGGTGCCTTCCAGGACGTGCTCTCGGACGAGGAGATCGGCCGCGGGATCGGGCGGGGCGACGCGGACTGCTTCGCCCTGGCCCACCGGCGCTGGGGCCGCCTCGTGCACCACCTGGCCGCCCGCACGCTGGGCGACGTCAGGGATGCCGAGGACGTCACCCAGCAGGTCTTCCTCGCGGCGTGGTCCGGCCGGGCCGGGTACGATCCCGCACGCGGACCCGTCCCCGCGTGGCTGGTCGGCATCACCCGCCGCAAGGTCGCCGACGCGCTCACCGCCCGGACGCGCCGGCTCGACCTGGGCGCCGCGGCCGGGGCGGCCCTGCCGCCGGCCGTCGCGGCGCCCGACGGGTGCGAGCGCGCCCTCGACCGTCTCTGCGTCACCCGTGAACTCGCGCGCCTTCCGCGCGTCCAGCGCGAGGTACTGGCCCTCGCCTTCTACGCCGACCTGACCCAGGTCCAGATCGCCCACCGCACCGGTCTGCCGCTGGGCACGGTCAAGAGCCATGCCCGGCGCGGACTCCAGCGGCTGCGCCGGGCCCTAGAAGGTGTCGTAGAGCCGGGACACGAGGTCGAGCGCCTCCCGCAGCCCACCGGGGCGCAGCGTGCCGGGTCCGGGGGCGCGGCCCGCCCAGCCCGGGCCGGCGAGCAGCATCACGGGGTGCGTCCGCGCCCCCTTGACCCCGAAGGCGCTGGCGGCGATGTGCCGGGCCAGCGAGTGGTCGGCGGTGGAGCGGGCCTGGGACCAGAGCACGACGGCGGCCGGTCCCGTGCGCCGCACGGCGGCGTCCAGCGCTTCGGCGGGGACCGCCGCGCCGAACATCCGGGCCGGCAGGCCGCGCTCGCCGAGCCCCGCCGCCAGCGCCTCCAGGGGCAGGGTGTGCTGGTCGGCCGGGACGCAGGCCAGCAGCACCGGGGGAGTGGAGGTCCGGCGTTCCGGGGCGGGCGCCACGCGCCGGAGGGCGGTGGAGACGTGCCAGGACAGCAGGTGCTCCACCTCGACGTAACGGTCGCCGGAGGACTGCCACTTGCGCCCCACCGCGTGCAGGGTCGGCACCATCACCTCCTCCCAGACCGTGACGAGCCCGTGGTCCGCCATGAGGTCGCCGAGCAGCCCGTCCAGGGCCGGGCCGTCGAGGCGTACGGCGGCGCGGGCCAGCCCCCGGCTCTCCCGGAGCGCGTCCCGCTCGTCGCCGGGGCGAGAGGGCCCGCCGGCCGGTCCCGGCGGTCGGGGCGGCCCGGGCCGGCCCACCGCAAGACCCGCCCCGGGTCCGCGATCCGCAAGCGCGCCGGAGCGCCCGCCGTGGGATGCCCGCGCGGCCCGCGCGGCCTCGGCGGGCGGCACTCCGGAGGCGGTGAGCCGGCACATCTCCTCCAGCATCGCGATGTCCCCGGGGGTCCAGCGGCGGTGCCGCCCGCCCTCATGCGCGGCGGGACCGATGCCGTACCGCTGGTCCCAGGACCGCAGCGTGGTCGGGGACACGCCCAAGCGGCGCGCCACCGCCCCCGTGGTGATGCCGTGCGTGGTCTCCGACATGCCCTCACCGTACGACGCACGAACGATGCGCGATCGCTTTTCCCCGCCGTTACCCGCCGATGGTCGCCGCCCGCACGCACAGCACGTCCGGCAGGTGCTCGGCCAGCAGCTGCCAGCTCTCGCCGTCGTCGTGGCTGGCGTACAGCTCGCCGTTGCGGTTGCCGAAGTAGATGCCCGCCGGGTCCGCGTCGTCCGTGCACAGCGCGTCCCGCAGGACCGTGCCGTAGTGGTCCCCGGAGGGCAGCCCCTTCGAGAGCGGCTCCCAGCTGGCGCCCGCGTCCCGGGTGCGGAAGACCCGGCACCGGTGCTCGGCCGGGACGCGGTCGGAGTCGGCGTTGAGCGGGAAGACGTAGGCGGTGTCCGGCCGGTGCGGATGGGCGGCCACCGCGAAGCCGAAGTCGGAGGGGAGCCCGCCGCCGATGTCGGTCCACCGGGCCCCCGCGTCGTCGCTGCGGTAGACGCCCCAGTGGTTCTGCAGGTACAGCCGGTCCGTGTCCCCGGCGTCCTGGGCGATCTTGTGCACGCACTGGCCGAACTCGGGGTGGGGATCGGGCAGGAACACCGCCGAGACCCCCTCGTTGGACGGTTCCCAGCTGGCCCCGCCGTCCTTGGTCCGGAACACCCCGGCGGTGGAGACGGCCACGGTCACCGCGTCCCGGTCGACGGGATCGGTGATCACCGTGTGCAGGCCCTCACCGCCGCCGCCCGGGACCCACTTGCCGCGGCTCGGGTGCTCCCACAGCGGGCGGACCAGCTCGAAGGACTCGCCGCGGTCCGTCGAGCGGAACAGCGCGGCGGGCTCCGTCCCCGCGTACACCACGTCCGGGGCCTCGGGCCCGGCCGGCTGCAGCTGCCAGACCCTCTCCAGCGAGGCCCCCGTGTCCTGGGGGAACTTCACGGCGGCCGCCGCGGGCTCGCGCCAGGTGGCCCCCAGGTCGTCGGAGCTGAAGACGGACGGCCCCCAGTGCGTGCTGTCGCCGCCGACCAGCAGCCGGGGGGCCGGACCCCGCCGGTCCACGGCGACCGCGTAGACGGCCTGGGCGTTGAAGTGCGGCCCGTCGAACTCCCAGGGGCCGTCCCCTCGGCGACGGCCGATGAAGAGTCCCTTCCGGGTTCCCACGAGCAGCAGTACATCGGGCATGGCCGGTACCTCCGGACCTCGTCGTCCTTGCGGGCGTTCCTCTGAAGCGTCTTTCCGGCCAGTCTGCACCCACCCTCTGACGGCGGCTCGGCAGACGGCCCCGGGCTGCCGAGTACCTGATCAATACCGATCATTTACTCTGCGGAAATCGTTGCTACTTGAACGTAGGCGTTCTGAATGGGTTGACTTCAGGCCAGCACTCCTGCCGTCGCACGCGAGAGGACCTTCGTGGCCACCGAGCACCTGTCCCCGCTCGACCTCGCCTTCTGGCGGATCGAATCCGCCGCCCACCCCATGCACCTCGGCGCCCTCGCCGTCTTCCATGCCGCCGCCCCCGGCGCCGGACCTGCCGCCTCCGGATCTGCCGCCTCGGGGCCTGCCGCCTCCGGGGCCGCCGAGCGCGCCGCCGCACTGCTCGCCACCCGCTGCGCCGCCGTGCCGGGCCTGCGCCGCCGGATCCGCGACGTGCTGCTGCCGGTCGGTGCGGCCGCCTGGTCGCCGGACCCCGGTTTCGACCCGGCACGGCACGTCTTCCTCGTCCGTACCGAGGAGACGGACCCGCAGACCGCCGCCGGCCCGCTGATGGCCCGGCCGCTGGACCGGGAACTGCCGCCCTGGGAGGCCCACGTGCTGGCCGGGCCGGACCCGGAATCCTTCGCGGTGCTCTTCAAGTTCCACCACGCCCTCGCCGACGGCCTGGGCGCGCTGGCCCTGGCGGCCGCGCTCTTCGACGAGGGCCCTGCCCTGCGGACCTCCGCCCGCCCCGTCCCCGAGCAGCGGGCCGGCTCCGCCCTGCGCCGGCTCCCCGGGACGCTGGCCGCCCGGGTCCAGGACGTCGGCCAGGCCCTGGAGATCGGCGCCGCCGTGGCCCGCTCCGGGCTGCCGCTGGGCGTCCCCGCGGCCCTCACCGCGGACCCGGCCGGCAAGGGGAACCGGGCCGTCGCGGGTCTCGCCCTCGACCTGGACGAGGTCAACCTGGTCCGCAAGGCCGCCGGGGGCACCGTCAACGACGTGCTCATCTGCGTGGTCGCCGGGGCGCTGCGGCGCTGGCTGGAGGAGCGGGGCGATCCCGCACCGACCGGGCCCGGTCCCCGCGCGCTGATCCCCGTGTCCCGCCGGGGCAGAGCCGGGGCGGGCGGCGGGAACCGGCTGTCCGGCTACCTGCTGCGGCTGCCCCTGGCCGAGCGCGACCCGCTGCTGCGCCTGGACCGGATCCGGGCGGCGATGGACCGCAACAAGGACGCCGGACCCGCCCGCGGTGCGGGGGCCGTCGCCCTGCTCGCCGACCACGTCCACCCGCTGGGCCACCGGCTCGGCGGCCCGCTCGTCGCCCAGGCCGCCCGGCTGCTCTTCGACATCCTGGTGACCAGCGTCCCGCTGCCCGGACTGACCTTCACCCTCGGTGGCAGCCGGGTCCGCGAGGTCTACCCGCTCGCCCCGCTGGCCCGCGGTCAGTCGCTGGCCGTCGCGGTGTCCACGTACAAGGGAACCGTCCACTACGGCCTGGTCGCCGACGCGGCGGCCGTCCCGGACCTGGACGCCCTGGCGGGGGCGCTGAGGGCGGAGCTCGACGTGCTTGTACGAGAGGTCTCGTAGTACGAGGAAATTCGTAGTACGGTGAGTCTCGAACTTAGCCGCCGATCCCCGGCGCGCCCGGTGACATCTGGAGCCCTGATGAGTGCTGCCCCCGCGGACCCCGCCGCCTTCGCCGCCCTGTTCACCCCCTACACCCTTCGCTCGGTCACGGTCCCGAACCGCGTGTGGATGGCGGCGATGTGCCAGTACAGCGCCGAGGCGTTCGGCCCGAACGCGGGCGTGGCGCACGACTGGCACTTCGCGCACTACGCCGCCCGCGCCGTCGGCGGCACCGGCCTGATCATCCAGGAGGCCACCGCCGTCTCCCCGGAAGGCCGGATCACCCCCTACGACCTCGGCATCTGGAACGACACCCAGGTCGAGGCGCTGCGCCGGATCACCTCCTTCCTCAAGGCCCAGGGGACCGTCCCCGGCATCCAGATCGCGCACGCCGGCCGCAAGGCCTCCACCGACCGCACCTGGAAGGGCGGCGGCGCGGTAGGCCCCGAGGCGCACGGCTGGCAGCCCGTCGCCCCCAGCGCCGTCCCCTTCGCCGAGGGCGGCCACGTGCCGCACGAGCTGACGGTCGACGAGATCGCCGAGATCACCGCCCGGTTCGCGGCCGCCGCCGAGCGCGCACTCGCGGCGGGCTACGAGGTCGTCGAGATCCACGGCGCACACGGCTACCTCATCGGGGAGTTCCTCTCCCCGCACAGCAACAAGCGCACCGACTCCTACGGCGGTTCCTTCGAGAACCGGACCCGCTTCGCCCTCGAAGTCGTGGACGCCGTACGGGCGGTGTGGCCCGAGGAGCTCCCGCTGCTCTTCCGGATCTCCGCCACCGACTGGCTGGAGGAGGACGGCTGGACCGCCGACGAGACGGTGCGACTGGCCCGGCTGCTCCAGGAGCACGGCGTGGACCTCCTCGACGTCTCCACCGGCGGCCTCGCCCCCGGGGTGTCGATCCCCGTCGGCCCGGGCTACCAGGTCCCCTTCGCCGCCCGCGTCAAGGAGGAGACCACCCTCCCCGTGGCCGCCGTCGGCCTGATCACCGAACCGGAGCAGGCCGAGAAGATCCTCGCCAACGGGGAGGCCGACGCGGTCCTGCTCGCCCGGGAGCTGCTGCGCGACCCGTACTGGGCCCGCCGCGCGGCCGCCGAGCTGGGCGCGGAGATCCGTACGCCCCAGCAGTACCACCGCTCCTGGTGACGGCGGTGCGGCTCCGGCGCCCCGGCCCGTGGCGGAGCCGCACCTCCCGGTTCCGCCGATCTCCGCGGGACCCCCGACTCCTTCGACGACTCTCGTACGATGGGGGCCCGCAGCAAACCGAGTGAGTGGAGCAGGGACATGACGGAACGGGACGCCGGCCGCACCCTCGCCCACCCCGAAACGGCCGAGATCCGACTGGAGGGCGTACTGCACGCGCTCTCCGACCCGGTCCGGCTGTCCATCGTCCTGGATCTGGCCGCCTCGGCCGCGGACCTGGCCTGCTCGTACTTCGACCTGCCGGTCACCAAGTCCACGACCACCCACCACTTCCGCGTCCTGCGGGAGAGCGGAGTCGTACGCCAGACCTACCGCGGCACCACCAAGCTGAACGCCCTGCGCCGCGACGACCTGGAGGCCCTCTTCCCCGGCCTCCTCGACAGCGTCCTCAGGGCGGCCGGGGCCGAGGCGGCGCGCCTCGCCTAGACCGCGGCGTCCCAGCGGTGGAGCAGCCGGCCGTCCGGACCGAAGACGTCCATGCGGTAGCCGTGGGGCAGCATGACGCCCTCGCTGAGCGTCAGGTACGCGGTGATGGACGCCGCCTGCTGCTTGAACCGGGCCTCGCCCGTGTCCGGGTCGTGGGTGCGCACGACGATCAGGGGTGACGCCCCGTCCGGCCCGGGCACCTGCTCGATGCCGTACACGTCGGCGTCCCCGCCCGCCTGCCGGTAGCGCTCGGCGAGGGCCGCCGCGTCCGGGGGAGCGACCGTACTCGTCACGGTGGGGCCCGGTGCGGGCGGGGCGGCCCGGTCGGCGCCCTCGTCCGTGCAACCCGACAGCGCGGCGCAGGCCGCCACGGTCACCGCAAGTACCAGAGTTCTTCCGCGCATCACCGCAGCACTCTAGTCCCGTACTTCGCGGGTCGTTGATTCGTATGGTGTGACCGGTCCGGGCGTGTCCCGGGCCGGTCGTATGGCGTTGGTCCGGGTGTGTCGATGACTTCCCGGTCTCCGCGGCCACGGTCCCAGCGTCAGCGCCTTGAAGTTGTGGTGACGTCCGTGGTGGAGAAGCGTCTGGGCGCTCTGCCCGTCGCTGCCGAGTTTCTGCGCCGGCTGGATGTGGCCGGGATCGTCGACGAGGTGTGTCCGGGCGGCGCGAGCTCCCATCTGACCCACGGGCAGGTCATCGAGGCGCTGGTGGCCAACCGGCTGACCTCGCCCGCACCACTGGTGCGGGTCGGGGACTGGGCCCGCACCTGGGCGGTGGAGGAGGTCTTCGGCATCACACCGGATCTGCTCAACGACGACCGTCTGGCCCGCGCGCTGGACGCGATCGCTCCGAAGCTGGAGGTCATCGCGGGCACCGTCGGGGCCCGGGCGATCAGTGAGTTCGGGATCGACGTCTCCCGGCTGCACTGGGACATGACCAGCATGTCCGTCCACGGCGCCTTCCCCGCCGAGGACCAGGACGAGCGGTATCCGCTCATCGCCTGCAACGGGCATCCCAAGGACCGGCGCCTGGATCTGAAACAGGTCCAGGCCGGGATCGCGGTGTCCGCCAACGGCGGTATCCCCGTGTACTCCCGGGTCTTCGACGGCGCCGCGGCCGAGGTCAGCCAGGTCGTCGGAGCGATGAAAGACCTGCGGGCGATGGCCGGCACCCACGAGTTCTTGATGGTCGCCGACTCCAAGCTGGTGTCCTACTCCAACATCACCGCCCTGCTTCAGGCCGGGGTGGAGTTCACCGCGCCCGTCCCGGCCGCACAGATCAAGGACGACGTCTACGCGGCCCTGGACCCTGAGCAGGCCGAGCCCGTCGACTGGGTGCCCGGGCGGGACGAGGGCAAACCGGAGGCGGAACGGGAGACCTACCGCGTCCTGGAGGACCTTCACACGCTGACCGGCCGCCGCAAGAGCGACCCGCTGCTCACCGTGCGCCGGATCCTGGTCCACTCCACCGCCGTCGCGGCCGGCCAGCAGGCGGCCCGGGCCAAACGACTGGCCAAAGCCACCGAAGACCTCGACAAGCTCACCGCCGCGGCGGGCGGACGGCACTACAAGACCCGGGAGAAGATCGTCGCCCGGATCGGCGTCGTCACGGCCAAACGCCGCGTCACCTCCTGCCTGCGCTGGCAGATCACCCAGGACGAGCACGGCACCCCCGGCCTCGCCCGGCACTTCGACCAGAACGTGCTCAAGGCCGAAGCAGCCGTCGACGGCTGGTACGCGCTCATCACCAGCGTCCCGGCCCAGAAGGCCGGCCCGGCCCAGGTACTGATCCATTACAAGGGCCAGGGTGCGGTCGAACGGCGTTACCACGACTTCAAGGGCCCCCTCGCGGTCGCACCGGTCTTCGTGCAGCACAACCGGCGCGTCGCCGCGCTGATCCAGGTCATCTGCCTGGCCCTGCTCGTCTTCTGCCTGATCGAACGGCAGGTCAGACGCGCGCTCGGCCCCGAGCAGACCACGGCCGGCCTCTACCCGGACAACCGTCGCGTCCGCCCCACCGGCCGGATGATCCTCGACCTCCTCGACACCGACATCACACAAACCCGCTGGCCACAGACCTGAAACGGTCACCCGCGAAGTACGGGTCCAGTGCGTGACATCCCCTACGCCAGCCCCGCGGCGCCCAACAGCCCGGGCCAGTCCGGGATCTTGACGGAGCGCCGGCCCAGCGAACGGCCCAGATCGGCCTCGGCCGTTTCGATGGCCTGCCAGCCCGGCCACTCCACCGGATGCAGGCCCGCCGCCCGCAGGGCGTCCAGCGGGTCCCCGGACAGCTCGCGCCGGGCCAGCACCGCCGCGTCCTGGAGCAGCGAGGACGCGGTCTCCTTGGCGCACGGCCGGTTCGTGCCGATCACCCCGGTCGGGCCGCGCTTGATCCAGCCCGCCACGTACTCGCCGACCGAGGCCCGGCCCGCGCGGATCACCCGGCCCGCCGCGTGCGGGACCGTCCCCCGCTCGGGATCGAAGGGCAGCCCGGCCAGTGGGACGCCCTTGTACCCCACCGAACGCAGCACCAACTGCGCCTCGATGTCCTCGTGGACGCCCGTCCCGGTGACGCCGCCGTGCCCGTCCGGGGCGGTCCGCTCGAAGCGCATACCGGTGACCCGCCCGTCGGGCCCGCCGAGGATCTCCACCGGACGCAGATAGAACCGCAGCGCGATGCGGCGCGGCTCCCCGCCCGGATCCGCCTCCGCCCAGCCGCGCAGCACTTCCAGGTTCCGCCGCGCCACCGCCGGCAGCCCGGCGGCCGCGGCCGGATCGGCGTACATGGGGTCGAGCGCCAGCTCGGCGCGGTCCGCCAGGGTGTCCACCCCCGGCAGGGTGCCCAGTTCGCGCAGTTCCTTGGTGGTGAACTTGCCCTGCGAGGGCCCGCGCCGGGCCACCATCGCCACCCTGCGCACCGCGCTGGCCGCGAGCGCGCCGAGGGCCGGCTGGGGCATGTCCGTCGGCGCCAGTTCCGCCGTGCCGCGGGCCAGGATCCGGGTCACGTCCACCGCGACGTTGCCCGCGCCGACCACCACCGCCGACTCCACCCCCGGCAGGTCGAAGACCTCGCCGAGGGCATCGGGGTGGCCGCTGTACCAGGACACGAAGGCCGTCGCGGAGTGCACCCCGGCGAGCTCCTCGCCGGGGATCCCCAGCAGCCGGTCCCGCGCCGCGCCCACGCAGTACACCACCGCGTGGTACAGCTCCAGGAGCCGCGCGGTGGACAGCCCCGGCCCGCCGACCTCGACGTTCCCGAGGAAGCGGATCCGCTCGTCCTCCAGGACGGTGCGCAGGCTGCCCTGCAGCGACTTGATCTTCTCGTGGTCCGGGGCGACCCCGTACCGTACGAGCCCGTACGGGGCGGGCAGCCGGTCCAGTACGTCGACCCGCACCCCGGGCACCTCGCGCTGCTGGACCAGCGTCTGGGCCGCGTAGACCCCGCTGGGGCCCGATCCGACGACGGCGACACGAAGCACGGCGGAGCTCCTCCCGCAGGTGGTCCCAGCATGACACCGGCCCCTTCCGCCGTCAGCCCATCGCGCGCATCCGGTGGATCTCGGCGCTCTGCGTGGCCACCACCTCGGTGGCCATCTCCTCGACCGCCACGTTGTTGCCCGCGGTCAGCGCCTCGCCGGCCATCTTCAGGGCGCCCTCGTGGTGGGCGGTCATCAGCTTCAGGAAGAGACGGTCGAAATCGGGGCCCCTGGCCCCGGTCAGCTCCTCGAGCTGCTGCTCCGTCGCCATGCCCGGCATGGCGATGGCGGCGTGGTCGTGGTCGTGCCCGCCGGAGCCGCCCGCCGGGGCCGGATGCAGGGTCAGCCACTTCTCCATCGCCCCGATCTCGGGCTGCTGGGCGGCCGAGATCCGATCCGCCAGCCGCTTGACCCCGTCCGCCGAGGCCCGCTCCGGGGCCAGCGCGCTCATCGTCAGTGCCTGCCGGTGATGTTCGATCATGCGCTGCACGTAGGCGTGGTCGGCGGCGTTCGGGCTGTCGTCGGGCTTCGCCTTCGCGGCCTGTTCGGGGGTGAGGGTGCGCGCCTTCTCGCCGGGCCGGCCCGGGGCGACGACCACGGGCTGCCCTTCTCCGGCCCCGTCCGCCCCCTTGTCCTCGCCCTGGCAGCCGGCGAGCGTCAGCAGGAGGCCGGCGGTGGCGATCGCCGCGGCGGTGCGGCGGAGCAGCGCTGTCGACGCTTCGCGGCCCCGGAGGGCTTCTGCCATGTCCATGGAAAGGAAGATACTGCCGGGGTCCTGGTTCCGTTCCCCAGCGGGCGGAACCGATCGGGCTCCCCCATCGGAGGGCACAGTGACCTCTCTACACACCAGGAGAGTGCGGAACAGGAGGGTGGGGGTGGCCGTCGCGGCGGCCGGGCTCCTCACCACGCTCCTGGCAGCCGGACCGGCGTCGGCCACCCCCGACCCGGGCGACTTGGCACCCGGCAGCGGCAGCGGCAACCAGCAGAGCGCGAGCTCCGTCGAGGGCAGGGAACTGGCTCCGGGCGACATCCCCGGCCAGGACGAGATCGTGCACAGCCGCAACATCAAGTTCCTGGCCAACATCCCCAGCACCGATCCCGCGAACATCAACTCCGACCTGGCCTTCCAGGGCAGGTACGCCTACGCGGGCAGCTACAGCGGCTTCACGATCTACGACATCGCCGATCCGAAGGCGCCGAAGACCGTCTCCCAGGTGCTCTGCCCCGGTGGCCAGAACGACGTCTCCGTCCACGGGGACCTGCTCTTCCTCTCCACCGACTCCTCGCGCAGCGACGACTCCTGCAACAGCGTCTCGCAGCCCGCGACGGAGAAGTCCTCGTGGGAGGGCATCAAGATCTTCGACATCAAGGACAAGAAGAACCCCAAGTACATCAAGTCCGTCGAGACCGCCTGCGGTTCCCACACCCACACCCTGGTGCCGGGCGACCGGGACATCTACCTCTACGTCGCCTCGTACTCCCCGAACGAGGCCTTCCCCGACTGCAAGCCGCCGCACGACGGCATCTCCGTGGTGAAGGTCCCGAAGAAGGCGCCGACGAAGGCCGCGGTCGTCGCCTTCCCGATCCTCTTCCCGGACGGCGGCAACCCGGGCCGGCCCACCAACCCGGGCGTCTCCAAGACCACCGGCTGCCACGACATCACCGTGCTGCCCTCGAAGAAGCTGGCCGCCGGTGCCTGTATGGGCGACGGCATCCTCTTCGACATCAGCAGTCCCGAGCAGCCGAAGGTCATCGACCGCGTGCAGGACAACGTGAACTTCGCGTTCTGGCACTCGGCCACCTTCAACGAGCGCGCGAACAAGGTGGTGTTCACCGACGAGCTCGGCGGCGGTTCCGGTGCCACCTGCAACGAGGCCACCGGCCCCGACCGGGGCGCCGACGGGGTCTACGACATCACCGGCCGCGGGGACCAGCGCAAGCTCGTCTTCCGCAGCTACTTCAAGATCCCGCGCCACCAGGCGGACACCGAGAACTGCGTGGCCCACAACGGCTCGCTGATCCCGGTCGGCGGCGGCCGCGACATCATGGTGCAGGCCTGGTACCAGGGTGGCGTGTCCGTATGGGAGTTCACCGACTCCGCCCGCCCCAAGGAGATCGCGTACTTCGAGCGCGGACCGCTGACGACGGACCGGCTCGGACTGGGCGGGTCCTGGTCGGCGTACTACTACAACGGGCACATCTACTCGAACGACATCGCCAAGGGCCTCGACGTGCTGCGGCTCGACGACTGGCGCACCGAGAGCGCCAAGTGGGTCTGGATGGAACGGCTCAACGTGCAGAGCCAGCCCGAGTACCACTGACGTCCACGACGCTAAGGGCGTGAGGGAGACGTTCCGCCGGGCGGCCCGCCGTCCGGCGGAACGCCGAGCTCCCAGTCCAGTCCGTAGCGCTGGAACAGCTCGGCCCGCAACCGGGCCTGCGGCATCGGCGCGCCCGGCAGCAGGATCGCCACGACCGCCCCCATCAGCAGCGCCCGCAGCAGCGGATAGTCCGCGTCCACGTCCGCCGAGCCGTACCGGGCGACGGTGTCCCGCAGCAGCTCCGCCAGCCGCTGCTGCTCCGGACACTGCACGAAGCCCTCGGCCGCGAGGATGCCCGCCATGTGGGTCCGCATCAGCAGCGGCTCGTCCCGGGCCAGCCCGAGGATCGCGTCGATGGCGCGCGCGAGCCGCTCGCGCCCGTCGTCGGTGCGGGGCTCCCGCTCCAGCGCGGCGTGCAGCGTGAGGTGCATCAGCCGGTGCACGGCCGACTGCAGCAACTGCCGTTTGCCCGGGAAGTAGTACGAGACCAGGCCGCGGGCGGCGCCCGCCCGGTCGGCGATGTCGCCGAGGGTCGTGGCCTCGTAGCCGCGCGCGGCGACGAGCTCCACCGTGGACTGGAGCAGCCGCTCCCGGGAACGTCTGCGCAATTCTTCATTGACCGATGCGCTGCGCGGGACCATGCTTACTCCTGCGTTGACTGGCTCAGAGCCAATATACTCAGCGCACGGGGTCGCCTGCTCTGGGTGAAACGGGGGATCGCCCAGAGCAGGCACCCCACACCCTTCACCGGTCCGCCGCGTCGGACCCGCGCCGACGGCCGGATCCGGACGTCGCGAGCGCCACCACGACCACGCCGAGCAGCCAGCCCGCCACCACGTCGGACAGCCAGTGGACCCCGAGGTAGACACGGGTGAAGCCGACCCCGAGCACCGAGACCGCGGCCACCGCCCAGGCGGCGGCCGGCGCCCACGCCGGGAGCGTACGGGGGAGGGGCCGCGCGAGGGGTGGGGAGACCGGCCGGGGGAGCAGCCACAGGAGCAGTCCGCACACCACCGCCGCCGTCATCGCGTGCCCGGACGGGTAGGCCGCGTACTGCGCCGAGTCCACCGGATCGGGCCACACCGGGCGCTCCCGACCCGCCAGTGCCTTCAGTCCCTGCTGCACCGCCGTGGCCAGCACGGTGGCCAGCGCCACCCGAAGCGCCCGCTCCCGGTCGCCGCGCCACCACAACAGGACGCACGCGACGGCGGCCAGCGTCCGCATGGTCCAGGGATCCCACACCCAGTCGGAGAACACCCGCATGACCTGCGTGACCCCGGGGTGGGCGACGGCGTGGGCGTGCAGGTCCCGGGCGACCCGGACGTCGCAGGAGAGGAGCGGCCGCCACCCCGCCACCACCAGCGCCGTCAGGACCGACACGAGCAGAGCGGCGAGGATGCCGGCCCACCGAAGGGGGTTGTTCCGCATGGGGCGATCCTCGCACCGGCGCGCCGGTCGCCGGGCCGCGGGCGCACCACGAGGGCGCACTACGCCAGCGCGCTCAGCCCCGGTACGAAAGCCACCAGCAGCGGTATCGCCGGGACCAGCGTGGCCAGCGCCGTCAGGCGCAGCCTGCGGCCCGGCGAGAGCCGGGGCGCGGCCGCGAGCAGCCTCCGCACCCGCTGCGGGACGTGCGCCTGCTGGGTGGAGGCCGCGAACACTCCCCGGTCCTCGTTGAGCCCGACCAGCGCCAGCGCGATCGTCAGCCGTCCGAACCGCCGCGAGGCCACGTCGTCGGCGGCCATCTCCACCAGTCGGTGCATCTCCGCCTCGAAGGCCGCGAAGACCGGCACCTGCGGGAATCCCCGGGCCAGTGCCCGCGAACAGTGCAGCAGCCAGTCGTGCCGGGCCGCCGCGTGCCCCTGCTCGTGCGCCAGTACGGCGTCCAGCTGGCTGCCCTTCAGCCGGCCCAGCGCCGCCGTGGTCACCACCAGCTGCGGGGCCGTCCCCGGCAGCCACCAGGCGTCCGGCCGCGGACCCTCCAGTACGACGAGCCGCGCGCCGGAGGGGTCCTCACCCGGAAGCAGCGGGGCCCGCACGAGCAGTTCGCTGCCCTGCGCGCGCCGCCGGGCCCGCGCCCGCAGCACCTCACCGGTCAGCATCGCCCCGGTCCACAGCGCACCGCCCGCCAGCGCCAGCGCGGTGGCCGCGGCCCAGGGACCGCCGGACGCGCCCAGGGCGTAGGCGTCGACCACCCCGTGCGGGGCGGCGGCGAAGAGCCGGCCCCGGACCGCCTGCCAGGCGGCCGCCGCACTCAGCAGCATCGACAGTCCGAAGCACAGGAGCACGGCACCGACCACGCACTGCCACGCCCACAGCGCCACGACCGGCTCGCGCTCAGGCCATCGGGCCCGGGCCAGCAGACGGGGGGCGAGCACCGCGGTCAGGGCGCCGAGCATCAGGAGAACGGCGGGGACCATCATGGTCGCCAGCCTATGAGCGCAGGACTACCTGCGGGTACGGCCTCGGGGCATTGGTGACGCAGGACACGTCCGCCGGCGCCGTCACATCGTGAGCAGCATCGCCAACATCCCCATTCCCATGGCCAGTCGGCAGGCGCGGATCAACTCGGCCGGTCCGCCCCGGCCCGCGGCCACCGGCTGCCCGGCCGGACCCCCCGAGGTGAGCAGCCGGGCGCCCCCGAGCACCACGTACCCGGCGTAGTAGAGGAGCAGCGCCCCGGTCAGCAGTGGCGGCCCGGCGCCCTGGCCGTGCCCGTGACCGTTCCCGGCGGCCGCCGCCAAGCTCATGTAGACCATCGTCAGGGAGCCCACCAGGTGGTGCGTGTGGTGCACCCCGCCCCGGAGCAGCCACAGCGCGTGCAGGGCCGCGCCGCAGAAGACCACCGCCAGCACGGGAGCCCGCCACCCGTCGGCGCGGGCCAGGGGCACGGCCATCAGCGCCATGCCGAACCCCATCACCGCCTCCGCGGCCGCCGCTGCGCCCGACGTGCGCACCCGCCGGAGGCAGTACCCACCGCTCACCGCGCACAGCAGCACCAGCAGCCAGGCGGACACGGAAACGGAGGAGGAAAGGGACGTGGCTGAACCGTGCACGGCGGAACCTCCCGGTTCGTCGGCGTCACGGGGAGAGATGCCCCTCTCACACGGCGCTCACGCGGGCCCGGGATACGCTCTCCCTGCCGCACCAGGCATGTCATATGCCACCGCACCGAACGGAGCGCCCGATGTCGACCGCCCAGTCAGCCGCCCTCAGTTTCCGCAGCGCCGTGGAGGCGGACATACCGGAATTGGTGGTGCTCGTCGAGTCCGCGTACCGCGGGGACGCCAGCCGGGCCGGCTGGACCACCGAGGCCGACTACCTGGACGGGCAGCGCACGGACCCGGACGGGGTCCGCGCCGTCATCGAGAGCTCTGACAGCGTCCTGCTCGTCGTCGAGCGCGCGGGTGAGACCGTCGCCTGCTGCCAGCTCGAACACCGAGGGGACCACGCCTACTTCGGCATGTTCGCCGTCCGCCCCGGACTCCAGGGCGCCGGCCTCGGCAAGGAGATCCTGGCCGAGGCCGAGCGCCGCGCCCGCGAGAGGTGGGGTGCGAAGGAGATGCGGATGACGGTGGTGAACGTGCGGGAGGAGCTCATCGCCTACTACGTGCGCCGCGGCTACCTGCGCACCGGCGAGTTGAGCCCCTTCCCCGACGGCGACGAGCGCTTCGGCGTCCCGCTCCGCGACGATCTCGCCTTCGAGCTGCTCGTCAAGGCGCTCTGACTCGTCGTCAGGACCGTGAGGGCCCGCAGGCTGTCAGGCGGTGAACCGGCCCGTGCTGCGGATCTCCGGGAGGTCCGTGGCCGCGCCGTTCAGCCCGAGTGCCCGCGCCAGCCTCAGCTGGTCCAGGGTGTTGACCGCCAGCGCGGTCACCCGCAGCCCGGCCGCGTGCGCCGACTCCACCGTCTCCAGGGAGAGCAGGTGGATGTCCACGGCGATGGTCGCGGCGCCCGCGGCCAGCGCCCGGTCCACGATGCCCCCGGCGGCGCCACCCGGGGCCGCGTACAGAGTGCTCCGCACGCCGGGCACCAGCCGGGCCACCTCGGCGAGCAACGCCCCGTCGGCGGAGGCCACCTCCACCCGGGCGGTCAGGTCGCGGCGCAGGATCAGCTCCGCCAGCACGCCGGCCGCGGCCCGGTCGCGTACGGACGCCTGGAGCGGCACCCGGACCGCCTCCAGGACCTCCTCGAGGACCGGCACCCGCTCTCCCTGACCGGCGTCCAGCTCGCGCAGCTCGGCCAGGGTCAGATCGGCGACGGCCCCCGAGCCGTCGGTGGTCCGGTCCACCTCGGGGTCGTGCAGGGCGACGAGGGCGCCGTCCTTGCTCAGTCGGAGATCCAGGGCGATGACGTCCATGCCGGAACGTTCCGCTCGAACGAACGACCGCAGGGTGTTCTCCGGTTCGACACCCATGACCCCGCGGTGACCGATGGTGAGGAAAGTCAAGGTTCTCTCGCTTCCGTCGACGGCGGCTCCCCGCGCGGTCGCGGTGTCCCGACCGGCCGCGCGCGATGAGGACGCATGCTAGTGCGCCGAAGGTGCGAAGGGACCGTCCGTGCACCGCCCCGAAAGGGCACTCGGGCCGCTTCCCGCCAGGGTTGTGCGCCCCGCGGCGGCCGGCGCCGGGCCCGCCGCGTCACCCGGGCGTGGGCGCGTCCCCGTCGGCTTGACGGCCCCCGGCGTTGACCTCTGAGCCGGGCTCGGAGCCGACCTCTGAGCCGACCTCTGAGCCGGGCTCGGAGCCGGTCCGCGCGCTGCCTGCGGCTTCGGCCTCCGGGAGCGTCGCCAGGTCGGTGAGCAGGGCTTCGGCCAGCTCCAGCTCGGCCAGGTGCTGGCGTTCGCTCCAGCGCAGGGCGAGGGTGGGGAAGGCCCATTCCGGTACGCCGCCCGCCTGCTCCATGGCCTCCCGTACGGCGGCCAGTTCGCCCCGCGTGCGCTCCATGTGCTCGTCGACCATCGCGCGCAGCCGCTCCGGCTCGGCCAGGTGGCCGAGCCAGATCCGCAGCAGCAGACCGTGCTTGAGCACCGGTGGTCCCGCCTCGGAGGTGTCGGCCGCCCAGCCGGTCAGGGCCGCGCGGCCCGCGTCGGTGATGGCGTACCGCCGTTTGGCCCGAGCCTCCTCGGGTCCCGAGCGCACGGAGGCGGCGTAACCGAGTTCCTCCAAACGGCGCAGCTCCGCGTAGATCTGGCTGATGGCCGGTGACCAGTAGAAGAAGCGGAGCGAGGAGTCCGCCCACTTCTTGAGCTCGTAGCCGGTCCGCTCGCCGGGGAAGGAGAGCAGGCCGAGCACGGCCCACGCGGTCGGCGGAAGCTCCTGCTTCTTCGCTTCCTGACTACTAGTCATGTTACTAATTGAAGTGAGACCGGGCACGCGACGCAACCCTGGGGGCACCGTGGAATTCTCCGTGATCTTCGAGGCTCAGCTGGCCGATCCGACCGTCGAGCGGGAGCACCAGGTCATCCGCGACTGCGTCGAGCAGGCCGTGCTGGCCGAACGCATGGGATTCGACCGGATCTGGGCGGTCGAGCACCACTCGCTGAAGTGGTACGCGCACATGTCCGCCCCAGAGATCTTCCTCAGCTGGGTCGCCGCCAAGACCAGCACCATACGCATCGGCCACGGCGTCGTGTGCATGCCCTTCAACTTCAACCACCCGGTCCGGGTCGCCGAGCGGGCCGCGATGCTCGACCTGCTGTCGGGAGGCCGGCTCGACCTCGGAGCCGGGCGCGGCGGCACCGAGCAGGAGACCTCGCTGTGCGGGGTGGACCGGGAGCGCACCGCGGCGGAGGTGGAGGAGGCCCTGCGGATCATCGGCAGTGCCTGGCGGGAGGAGGAGCTGGAGTACCACGGCGAGCTGATCGACATAGACCCGCATCCGATCCTGCCGCGGCCGCGGCAGACCCCGCATCCGCCGCTGTTCCTGGCGTGCAGCCGTGGCGAGACGCTCGTTCGGGCGGCCGAGCTGGGGATCGGGGCGCTGGTGATGGGCTTCGCCGGACCCGGGTCGATCGCGCAGATGCGCTCCGTCTACGACGCCGCGATCGCCGGGCGGGACGGCAGCCGGTTCGTGTCCACCGTGGTCAACGACCACTTCTCCGTGCTGTGCCCGACCATCGTGCTCGACGACCGGGAGGAGGCGCGCCGGATCGGCGTCCGCGGCCAGCGGTTCTTCGCCCAGTCGATCGGCCACTGGTACGGCGGCGCGGGGGTCCCGGACGAGGCCGTCGTCGCCGGCGCCGACGAGGCCGCGGAGATGCGCAGGGCCGCCGAGCAGGTGGTGGCCCGGCTGCACGAGCTGCACATCCCGGTCCGGCCGGCCTCGACGGCCACCTTCAACGCCGACCACGCCTACGGGAGCGCCGACGACGCCATCGCGTACGCGGAACGGCTCAGGGAGGCGGGTGCCGACGAGATCATGTGCCTGATCCAGATGGGCACGGTGGAGCAGGAGGCCTGCCTGGAGACCCTGAGGCAGTGGGGGGAGAAGGTCATCCCGCACTTCCGCGGCATGTGATGTCCGACTCCGCCGCGCGCCCCGGCCCCGCCCGGCCCTGTCCGGCCAGAACCGGCCACGGGCCGGGAGAAGCCTTGGCGCAACTGGGCGGAGTGGTCGATTCCGCGCTGGCGAACGGGAAGACTTCCGGTGAAGCGGGGGGTGTCACAGGATAATTTCCCGAGCCACCTCTTGAACGGAAGAGCCTCACGCGCATACGCTGCCTTGACGTGAGGTTCTCCTGTGGAGGAAGTGACATGACGGAAACTCTTGTGCCGGGTACCGGCGGCGCCGTGATAACCGCCGAGGCGCGGGTGGTCGACCACCCGGCGTGGCCCGAGCTCAAGGCCGCCGTGGAGGAGATCCGCCCCTGGCAGGCCAAGGACGGCTCCATCGACTTCGAGGCCGAGGGCGCCCCCGCCCGACACACCGCCGAGGCCGCGGTCGGTCGCGTGATCCGCGCCGTCGAGACGCTCTCCCCGCTGCTCCCGCACGCCACCGCGTACCACGAGGCGCTCGTCGCCGACCTGCGCAAGTGGGTTGCGGGCGACTTCCAGGTGCCGGACTTCCTCGACTCGCTGCTGGCCTTCCACCCGGCCGCCGAGCGCGCGGACGGGCTCCAGCACCTCGTCGTCTTCCCGATGTACACGCAGAACGGCAACCCGGACCGCAACCTGGAGGCCGTCGTCCTCAAGATGGTGTGGCCCGAGTGGCTCGCCGAGCTGGAGCGCACCCGGTACGACAACCCGCTCTTCCTCGGCATCACCTTCGAGGACTTCACCGCGGGCTACGACACCCACTCCGCCGTGCTCTTCCCGGAGACCATCGCCGTGCGCGAGGCCCCCGAGCGCTTCACCTGGGGCGGCATCTTCTGTGACCGCGAGGCCGCGCGCTTCCGCAAGGTCACCTCGGCCGCCGTCGACATCCTCGGCGTCGAGCTGCCCGCCGACATCGCCGCCATGGTCACTGACCAGGAGCGCTGCGAGAAGGCCTTCGTCCTGTGGGACATGGTCCACGACCGCACCCACAGCCACGGCGACCTGCCGTTCGACCCCTTCATGATCAAGCAGCGCCAGCCGTTCTGGATGTACGGCCTGGAGGAGCTGCGCTGCGACCTCACCGCCTTCAAGGAGGCCGTGAAGCTGGAGTCCGAGGGCAACGAGCACGGCCGTGACGTGCAGTACGCCGTCCTCTTCGACCGGATGTTCCGCTTCCCGGTCTCCGGCGACCGCAACCGCAACTACGACGGCCTCGGCGGCCAGCTGCTCTTCGCGTACCTTCACAAGCACGACGTCGTGCGCTGGACGGACAACAAGCTGAAGATCGACTGGATGCGCGCCCCGCAGGTCACCAACCAGCTGTGCGCCGAGATCGAGGACCTCTACCGGGCCGGCATCGACCGCCCGAAGCTGGTGCACTGGTTCAAGGCCTACGAGCTGGTCTCGACGTACCTCGCCCCGCACCCGGGTTCCAAGTGGGCCAAGGGTCCCGACGCCCTCGACATGACGCAGCCGCCGCGCAAGCTCGTGGACGACGTGCTTCCGGACGAGTTTCCGCTCAGCATGTTCTTTGAGGCGCTCGCCAAGAAGCTCAAGGGAGTGATCGCCTCCACGGAGGGCATCACCGCCCTGAATGCAGAGCAGGCCGAGCGAGTCGCCGCGTGAGCGCTCGCCCACAGGAGGCTGGACAGATGAACGGCTCCGGGAACGGCAACGGAAAGCTGCACGGAGCGGTGGTGGCGGTGGCCGGGGCCGGTGGCCCCGCCGGCCGTGCCACCCTGCTCCGCCTCGCCGAGGCGGGTGCCGTGGTCGTCGCGTCCGACGCCAATGCGGCGCGGCTCGCGGAGGCCGTGGACGCGGCACGCTACGCCCACGGCGGCGCCACCATCACCGGTGACACCGTGGACCTGCTCGACCTGGCCGCCACCCAGGCCTGGGCCGAGCAGACCGAGAAGGAGTTCGGCCGGATCGACGGGCTGGTCCACCTCGTGGGCGGTTGGCGCGGCAGCAAGACCTTCACCGACGTCGACCTCGCGGACTGGGACTTCCTGGAGAAGCTCCTCATCCGCACGGTCCAGCACACCTCGCTGGCCTTCCACGACGGACTGCTGCGCAGCGACCGCGGCCGCTACGTCCTGGTCAGCCAGTCCGGCGCGCACAAGCCGGTCGCCAACAACGCCGCGTACAACGCGGGCAAGGCGGCGGCCGAGGCCTGGACCCTGGCGATGGCGGACTCCTTCCGCAAGATGGGGGGTGACGAGGGCCCGGGTGCGGCAGCTGCGATCCTGGTCATCAAGGCACTGGTGCACGACGCGATGCGCGCCGAGCGTCCCAATGCGAAGTTCGCGGGCTTCACCGACGTGACGGAGCTGGCCGAGGCCATCGCCGGCGTCTGGGAGCGGCCCGCCACCGATGTGAACGGACAGCGTCTGTGGCTCACTCCGCAACCGTGAGAACCGATGCCGGGAAGACCGACGCCCGGCGCCACCACGATCCGGCGGTGCGCGGTTTCGCGAGCGACAACTACGCGGGGGTGCACCCCGAGGTGCTCGCCGCCGTCGCCCTGGCGAACGGCGGCCACCAGGTCTCGTACGGCGAGGACGAGTACACCGAACACCTGCAGAAGATCTTCCGCAGCCACTTCGGTCCGTACGCGGAGGCCTTCCCGGTCTTCAACGGCACGGGCGCCAACGTCGTCGCCCTGCAGGCCATGACGGACCGGTGGGGCGCCGTGATCTGCGCCAAGACCGCCCACATCAACGTGGACGAGGGCGGCGCGCCGGAGCGGATGGCCGGCATCAAGCTGCTCGCCGTCCCCACCCCGGACGGCAAGCTCACCCCCGAGCTGATCGACCAGGAGGCCTGGGGCTTCGAGGACGAGCACCGGGCGATGCCGCAGGTCGTCTCCATCACGCAGAACACCGAACTCGGCACGGTCTACACGCCGGACGAGATCCGTGCCATCTGCGAGCACGCGCACGGCCTGGGCATGAAGGTGCACCTCGACGGTGCCCGGATAGCCAACGCCGCGGCCTCGCTCGACGTGCCGATGCGCACGTTCACGAACACCGTCGGCGTGGACGTGCTGTCGTACGGCGGCACCAAGAACGGCATGATGTTCGGCGAAGCCGTGGTGGTGCTCAACCCGGACGCGGTCCGGCAGATGAAGCACATCCGCAAGATGTCGATGCAGCTCGCGTCCAAGATGCGGTTCGTGTCGGTGCAGCTGGAGGCGCTGCTCGCCAAGGACCTGTGGCTGCGCAACGCCCGGCACGCCAACGCGATGGCGCAGCGGCTGGCCGCCGGCGTGCGCGAGACGGACGGGGTGGAGATCCTCTACCCGGTGCAGGCGAACGCGGTGTTCGCGCGGCTGCCGCACGAGGTCTCGCGGCGACTGCAGAAGCGTTACCGCTTCTACTTCTGGGACGAGGCCGCGGGCGACGTCCGCTGGATGTGCGGTTTCGACACCCGGGAAGAGGACGTGGACGGCTTCCTGCAGGCCCTGAAGGAAGAGATGGCGCGCTAGCGCCGGTGTATGCATAGATATGCCCTCGACTGTAGATCTATTGATCAGCGGTCGGGGGCATATCTATGCTCCGGGGCATGCAGTTGATCCAGGAGAACCCTGATATTCATGCCTATCTGGCGTCGGACGACGCCATCGACCATGGGCACCCACTCGTTCAGGAAACCGCCGACGCCCTCTGGTCTGGCATCGGCGACGCATATTCATACGCCAAGGCGACCTTCGAGTTCGTCCGCGACACGATCCCGCACTCGGCTGATTCCGGGGACCTGCGGGTCTCCTGGCGCGCCTCCGACGTCCTCGCCACGCGCAACGGCATCTGCTACCCCAAGGCCCACGCCCTCGCGGCCCTGCTGCGCGCCCAGGGCATCCCGGCGGCCCTCTGCTACCAGCGGCTGACCGGCGACGACGGATCGAACCCGGTCGTCCACGGCCTGGTGGCCGTCCGGTTGCCGGGCAGTGCCCGCTGGTCCCGCCTGGACCCCCGCGGCAACAGGCCGGGGGTGGACGCGCAGTTCAGCCTCGACCGCGAGCAACTGGCCTTCCCTGTGCGGCCGGAGCTCGGTGAGATCGACTATCCCGAGCTGTACGCCGCCCCGCATCCGGCCGCGCTGAGCGCCCTCCGGGGGGCCGTCGGCCGGCCGGAGTTGTAGACGAAGCTGCCGACGGCTCTTTGACGTTTGGTTAATAGGAAGGTTTCCTGTCTGACATCGTTGTCGGATTGGCATGGGTATGAGTAGATTCGGTTGCGGAATCCCCCCACGGAGACCCCGGAATCCCGGAATCCCCCACCTCCGACCGGAAGGCGCTTCATGCGTTACGGAATTCCCGCCGGGCTGGCCGCCCTGGCCCTCGGCCTGGCCGCAACCCTCGCCCCCCTCCACGCCGCAGTCGCCGAAACACCCCGAACCGCGGCCGCACCCGCGCAGTTCGCCCACCCCGGAGTCCTCAACAGCCGCGCGCAACTGGACTTCGTACGCACGCAGGTGCAGGCCGGCCGGCAGCCGTGGAAGGCCGCCTACGACCAGATGCTGGCCAGCAAGTACGGCTCGCTGTCGCGCACGCCCAAGCCGCGCGAGGTCGTCGAGTGCGGCTCGTACTCGAACCCGAACATCGGCTGCACCGACGAGCGCGAGGACGCCATCGCCGCGTACAGCCACGCCCTCGCCTGGTACGTGACCCGGGACGCCAGATACGCCCGCAAGTCCATCGAGTTGATGGACGCGTGGTCCGCGAAGATCAAGGACCACACCAACAGCAACGCACCGCTGCAGAGCGGCTGGGCGGGCTCCACCTGGCCGCGCGCCGCCGAGATCATCAAGCACACGTACACGGGCGGCTGGCCGAACCAGGGGCGCTTCGCGACGATGCTGCGGGACGTCTACCTGCCCGAGGTGATCAACGGGCGGCCGAACAGCAACGGCAACTGGGAACTGATCATGATGGACGCGGCCGCCGGAATCGCCGTGCACCTCGACGACCGCGCGAGCTACGACAAGGCGATGGGCATCTACCTCGGCCGCGTCCCCGCCTACTTCTACCTGGCGTCCGACGGCGCGCAGCCCGCGTACCCGCCGCGCTCGTCCATCGACACCCGCGGCGAGCTGATCGACTACTGGCACGGCCAGAGCACCTTCGTGGACGGCCTCGCGCAGGAGACCTGCCGGGACTTCGGCCACACCGGCATGGGGATCGCCGCGGCCATGCACGTCGCCGAGACCTCACGCATCCAGGGCCGCGACCTCTACCCGCAGTTCAAGGACCGGTTCCGGCACGCGCTGGGCTTCCACGCCACGTACGAGCTCGGCGCGGCGGTCCCCTCCTGGCTCTGCGGCGGCAGCCTGACCAAGGGCATCGGTCCGGCGACCGAGGTCGGCTACAACGCCCTGCACACCCGGCTCGGCGTCACGATGGAGAACACCCGCAGGCTCACCGAGGGGCGTCGCCCGGCGGGCACCGAGAACCACTTCGAGGCCTGGGAGACCCTCACCCACGCCGACAACCCCAACTGAACGGGTTTCACCGCCGGGCGGTGACGGCCATGCTGACCGTATGACTTGGCAGAGAACGGCTTGGATCTGCGGTGTGGTCTGGGTGCTCACCGCTGCGGGCCTCATCGCGTACTTCGTCACGGTCGGGCTCGACCAGGCGGACAAACTGGCGAGCAGCATCGGCCTGCCGGTCACCCTGCTCGGACTGGCGGGCCAGGTGTTCTCCCTGATCATGGCACACCGCACCACGGCGCCGCCCGCGCCCGGTTCCGAGTACGTCGGCGGGTCGCAGGTCTCGGTCCGCCGGGTACGGGGCCGCTCGCGGGTGACGCTGAGGCGACTCGGCCGGAACCGGCGGACCGTCCCGGCCCCGCCGACGCCCGGTTCCCGCATCGAGGGGAACCACGTCCAGATCGACGGTGCGGGCGAGTCAGTGGTCGAGGAGCGGTGACCCCTCGGCGCGGCTGGCTCGCCCGGCCGGGGCAGCAGGTCACGGTGCACGGCAACATGACGGTCGTCGAGCGGGTCGGCAGCTCCGTCGTGCAGAACTTCGATCAGCCGCCCCTCTACCACCTGGGGCCCGCCACCCGTGCCCCCCTCGACATCGACCGGGAGAAGGTGCGCGAGCACCCGAGTCAGCTGCTCAACCCCCGGTACCCGCAACCGGAGTTCGTGGGTCGGGCCGCGCTGCTCGGGGACCTGCGGGAGTGGCGCGGCGCCAAGGCCGCCTCCTCGGCGCTGCTGCTCCACGGGCCGGGCGGTCAGGGAAAGTCGCGCGTGGCCGAGGAGTTGGCGCGGGAGTCCCGGGAGGCGGGCTGGACCGTGTTCCAGGTGCGGCACGGGAGCGACCGCATGACCCGCCCGCACACCCGGTCCGCCCCACCGGAGGCGGACGGCGATTCCGAAGGGCTCCTGCTGATCGTCGACTACGCCGATCGCTGGCCCGGCCGGGACCTGACGGACTTCATGACCGACTGCACGGGGCAGGGCGACCCCGCGCTGCGGATGCTGTTCATCGCCCGCGCGGCCACCGGCTGGTGGAGCACGCCGTCCAAGCACCTGTGGGATCTCGGCGCGCAGGTCGAGGAACGCGAACTGCCCGCCCTGACCGAGGAGATCGACCGCGCCACCCTGTTCGCGGCGGCCCGCGGCCACTTCGGCGCGGCCCTGGGCGTCACGGCCCCGCCCCGCACACCGCCCGAGCTGAGCGGCGACGGGTTCGCCACCGTACTGGCGGTGCACATGGCGGCGCTGGCCGAGGTGGACTCCCTGCGCCGGGGCCAGGATCCACCGCGCAGCCCGGCCGAGATCTCCACGTACCTGCTCCTGCGCGAGCAGACGTACTGGGAGCAGCTGCGGGCCGCCGGGCAGGCGTCCATCCCGCCCGCCACGTTCGCCCGGACCGTGTACGCCGCCACGCTCACCGGCGCCCTGCCGTGGCCGCAGGCGCACGAGGTGCTCACGCGCCTCGACGTCAACCCCGGCGATCCGGGCCTGGCCCTCGACGACCACGGCGTCGCCTACCCGGCACGCGAGCAGGACACCGTACTGGAACCGCTGTACCCGGACCGGCTCGGCGAGGACTTCATCGCCCTGATGCTGCCGAACGGCCCGATGCGCTCCGTGCTGAGCACGGCATGGACCACGCAGGCTCCTCAGCGGCTGTTCGCCCTCTCCGACGAGCCGGCCGAGGGCCTGTCCTGGCCCAGGCGCGCGCTGATCACCTTGATCGAGACGGCCCAGCGCTGGGACCACGTCGCCGAACGGCAGCTCGTACCGCTGCTCACCGCTCAGCCCACGCTGGTGCACCGGGCCGGGTCCGCCGCGCTCTCCGCGCTCGTACGGATCCGGTCCCTGCCGCCGGAGCTGCTGGACGCCATCGAGTCGGGCCTGCCGTTCCGGAACCCGGAACTCGACGCCGGCGCCGCAGAGATCGCCCGGCACGTCACCCCGTTCCGATTACGGCGTGCGGGCGGGGACGCGGCAGCGCTGGCGAACATCCACAGCGACCTCGCCCACCGCCTCTACACGATCGGTGCGTACGCGGCCGCCGTCACCCGGATCGAGGAGTCCATCAGGCTCCACGAGGAACTGGCCGGGCAGGGTGACCCCTACGTGGAGCGGCTGGCGGCTTGTCTGGACTGGGCCGGGATCATGTACGAGTTCAAGGGCGACCACGTGCGGGCCCTGGAGTGCACCAGGACGTGCGCCGGCCTCTTCCAGGAGCTGGCAGCACGCCACAGGGGCGAGCCTGAGGTGTACGGCAGGCTCCAGCGGCGGCTGACCTACGCCCTGGCCAATCTCGCGGGCCGGGAGCTCCTCGGTCCCGCGGAGCGCCTCACCGTGGCTCAGGAGGCGGTGGAAGCCTGCCGCGGCCTCGTCCACGGCGACTCGGTCCCGGACGACGTCGAGCTGGCCGGGGCCCTGCAGAACCTCGGCGTGGCGCTCCATGAGCTGGGGCGCCACGAGGAGTCGCTGGCACCGCTGCGGGAGGCCACCGACATCCGCCGGACGCAGGCGGCCGGGGACTTCGCCTTCTACGCCCAGCACTTGGAACAGCTGCTCGGTGTGCTCACCCACCAGCTCGCCCTGCTGGGCCGACGGCGGGAGGCCCACAGCACCACGCGGGAACGCGTCGGCGTCCTGCGCCGACTGGCCGACGCCGATCCCGGGCGCTTCGCCGGGGCCCTGGCGAGGGCGGAGCGGCAGCTCGAGGACCTGCGCTGACCGCATGCCGACACGGCCTCCGGAACCTGTCAGTGGTCCTGGAGGCCGTCGCCGTACGCGGAGTGCGCCCGGGCCTCAGCCCGCTTCGCGGACCTGGGCCGGGGTCGGCGCGGTGCCGCCCAGGTGGGCCGGCAGCCACCAGGAGTCCTCGGGGCCGCTGGGCTTGGCCGGGTAGGCGCGCTGGGCGGCGTCCAGGAGCTCCTGCACGCGCTCGCGCAGCCGACGCGTGATGGCGCCGGCGTACTGGTCGGCGGGGGCCTCGATCGGCTCGCCCACGCGCATCGTCACCGGGATGTGGCTGCGCTTGAGGTTCTTCGGGCGGCCCTTGGTCCACAGCCGCTGGGTGCCCCAGAGCGCCACCGGGATCAGCGGGACCCCGGCCTCCTGCGCCATCCGGGCCGCACCCGACTTGAAGCTCTTGAGGGTGAACGACTGGGAGATCGTGGCCTCCGGGAAGACACCGATGATCTCGCCCGACCGCAGCGAGTCCAGGGCGTGCTGGTACGCGGCCTCACCCTGCGTGCGGTCGACGGGGATGTGCTTCATCGCGCGCATCAGCGGACCGGACATCTTGTGCCGGAACACCGACTCCTTCGCCATGAAGCGCACCAGGCGCTTCTGCGGCCGCGCAGTCAGGCCGGCGAAGATGAAGTCGAGGTATCCGATGTGGTTCGACACCAGGACCGCACCGCCCTTGCGGGGGATGTTCTCGGTGCCCTTCATGTCGATTCGGATGTCGAGCGCACGGAAGAGTCCGTGCGCGGCGCCGATCACCGGAGGGTAGACGAGCTCAGCCATGGTGGGGAGACCCCGCTTTCTGCCTGGGGAGGTGCTCCCGGCCGGAAGTTACGGAAGCGTAGGTACGCGACCATGGGGATGGTGCCCCATACGAGGGCTGCTGGCCAGCCCAGAGGCCCGTGCCCGGGGAGATTCTCGTCACGCCGGGAATGTCGTACGTCTCCAGGATGCTCCGATCCACGTACGAGCGTACGAGCATGACGTACGCGGACGAAGGCGGCGAGGGGAGCGCGGGTGCTCGGGCAGGACGGGCGGGAAGGGCCGGAAGGCGGCCGGGACGGCCGGCCGGCCGGCGTACGGGCCGGCGGACCGGAGCACGGACCGGAGCACGGACCGCAGCACGGACCGCAGCACGGACCGCAGCACGGACCGCAGCACGGGCCGGAGCTCGGACCGGACGGCGGTCCGGCTCGGCTGGGCGCCGCGGAACTGGGCGCGGAGCCGGGGGAGCGGGCCAGCCTGGTGCAGTTCTCCAGCGCCTTCTGCCAGCCCTGCCGGGCCACGCGGCGGATCCTCGCCGAGGTCGCGGCGATGGTCGAGGGGGTCGCGCACATCGAGATCGACGCCGAGGAACGGCTCGGGCTGGTGCGCGCCCTCGGGATCGAGAAGACCCCGACCGTGCTCGTCCTGGACTCGGCGGGCCGGATCGTCCGGCGGGCGGCCGGAATGCCGCGCAAGGTGGACGTGATCGCCGCGCTGGGGGCCGCCGTATGACGGGCGGTTCCCGACGGGGCCCGGCGGCCGGGCCCGGGTCTGACTCGGGGCCCGGGGCACCGGGCGCGCCGGTGCGCGCGCCCGCACGCAGCGTGACGCGCCTGACATCTGCCCGTTCCCGCTTGACTGCGTCCACGGGAGATCGCCAGGCTGGCGGCATGCGGTATGAACTCCTGCTCTACGGACGGGTCCACGTTGACCTCGTCCGATACGCGAGCGCGCGCTGTCGGAATCGCTGAACGCCCCCGGCCCCCGATCTCCGACAGCGCCCGCGTGTCCCGCGGCAGAAGGCAGAACCCTGATGACTGCTCCGACGGTCCCGACGGTCCACACCGCTCCGTCCCCCCGTAGCCCCCGTCCTCCCCGTTCCGGCGACGGCCGTCCCGGCTCGCCCGACCTCCTGCGTTCGGTCTTCCGGCAGCACGCCGCCGGAGTCGCCGTGATCACCGCTAAGGACGGCGCGCGGCCGGTGGGCTTCACCGCGACCTCCCTCAACTCGGTCTCCGCCGACCCGCCGCTGCTGTCCTTCACGATCGGCACGGGGGCCTCCACCTGGCCGGGGGTGCGCGACAGCGAGTACCTCGGCGTCCACATACTCGGCGAGCACCAACGGGAGCTGGCCGGGCTGTTCGCCCGCAGCGGAGCCGACCGCTTCGGCCCGGCCACCGGCTGGAACCCGGGGCCGCACGGGGTCCCGCTGCTCGACGGCGTACTGGCCTGGCTGGTCTGCCGGGTGGTGGCACGGGTGCCCGCCGGGGAGCATCGTGTGATCATCGCCGCGGCGGTCGCCGGGGATCCGGCCGGCGAAGGCCGCCCGCTGCTGTACCACCAGGGACGCTTCAACGCGCTGCGCGACTGAATCGTCCCTGCTTGGGAGGGTCGGGCGGCGTTGGGCAGATCACAGTTCACCAGCCTTGCGACTTGGCGGGACCCACTGTGTACTGACGAGTAACATTCCCTTCGGAGCGCGGGCCGCCCCGACCGGGATCCGCCCGACAAGGCGCCTATGCTGCCTGCATAAGGCGGTACCAGAAAAGACGATGCGGTAGGAGAGCCGGCGTGAGCCTGAGGATCGTTGTCTGTGTGAAGTACGTGCCCGACGCCACTGGCGACCGGCAGTTCACCGAGGACTTGACCGTCAACCGTGACGACGTCGACGGCCTGCTGTCGGAGCTCGACGAGTACGCCGTCGAGCAGGCGCTGCAGATCGCCGAAGAGGCCGACGACGCCGAGATCACCGTTCTGACGGTGGGCCCCGAGGACGCCAAGGACGCGCTGCGCAAGGCGCTCTCGATGGGCGCCGACAAGGCCATCCACGTCGAGGACGACGACCTGCACGGCTCCGACGTCATGGGCACCTCGCTGGTGCTCGCCAAGGCCATCGAGAAGGCCGGCTACGACCTGGTCATCACGGGCATGGCGTCGACCGACGGCACCATGGGCGTGCTGCCGGCGATCCTGGCCGAGCGCCTGGGCGTCCCGCAGGTCACCCTGCTCTCCGAGGTCAAGGTCGAGGACGGCACCGTGACCGGCCGCCGTGACGGCGACACCGCGAGCGAGCAGCTGGAGGCCTCCCTCCCCGCGCTCGTCTCGGTGACGGACCAGTCGGGCGAGGCCCGCTACCCGTCCTTCAAGGGCATCATGGCCGCCAAGAAGAAGCCGGTTCAGTCCTGGGACCTGGAGGAGCTGGAGATCGAGGCCGACGAGGTCGGTCTGGAAGGCTCCTGGACCGCGGTCGACGCCGCGGCGCAGCGCCCGGCCCGTACCGCCGGCACGATCGTCAAGGACGAGGGCGAGGGCGGCAAGCAGCTGGCCGAGTTCCTGGCCGGCCAGAAGTTCATCTAAGAGCTTCGGCCAACCCCTCCATAGCCCCCAGACACTTCGCAATCGCAGGAGAGCAGTCCCATGGCTGAAGTTCTCGTCTACGTCGACCACGTGGACGGCGCCGTCCGCAAGCCCACCCTCGAGCTGCTGACGCTGGCCCGCCGCATCGGCGAGCCCGTCGCCGTCGCCCTGGGCGCCGGTGCCGACGCCACCGCCGCGGTGCTCGCCGAGCACGGCGCGGTCAAGGTCCTCACCGCCGACGCCCCCGAGTTCACCGAGTACCTCGTCGTACCGAAGGTGGACGCGCTCCAGGCCGCGTACGAGGCCGTCTCCCCGGCCGCCGTACTGGTCCCGTCCTCCGCCGAGGGCAAGGAGATCGCCGCGCGCCTGGCCGTCCGCATCGGCTCCGGCATCATCACCGACGCCATCGACCTGGAGGCGGGTGACGAGGGCCCGGTCGCGACGCAGTCCGCCTTCGCCGCGTCGTTCACCACCAGGTCCCGCGTCTCCAAGGGCACCCCGGTCATCACCGTGAAGCCGAACTCGGCCCCGGTCGAGGCCGCCCCGGCCGCCGGCACCGTCGAGGCGCTCGCCGTCACCTTCGGCGCCCTGGCCACCGGCACCAAGGTCACCGGCCGCACCCCGCGCGAGTCGACCGGCCGCCCCGAGCTGACCGAGGCCGCGATCGTGGTCTCCGGCGGCCGTGGCGTCAACGGTGCCGAGAACTTCCACATCATCGAGGACCTCGCGGACTCCCTCGGTGCGGCCGTCGGCGCCTCGCGTGCCGCCGTCGACGCCGGCTGGTACCCGCACTCCAACCAGGTCGGCCAGACCGGCAAGTCGGTCTCCCCGCAGCTCTACATCGCCTCCGGCATCTCGGGCGCGATCCAGCACCGGGCCGGCATGCAGACCTCGAAGACCATCGTCGCCATCAACAAGGACGCCGAGGCCCCGATCTTCGACCTCGTCGACTACGGCGTGGTCGGCGACCTCTTCGCGGTCGTCCCGCAGCTGACCGACGAGATCAAGGCGCGTAAGGGCTGACCTGCGCTTCTGTTCGTAGCTCCACTTCTCCGGGGCCGTGTGGTGTTTCTCACCGCACGGCCCCGAGTCGTTCGTCCCACGCGTCGGAGGGACCATTGACGGAGCGGAACCCCGTGACTAAATTCTGCTATGCGGATCTAAGCTTCCGTGAAGCGGAAAAGAGGAGAGTGCACGATGGGTCAGCAGGAGAAGGTGGCGACGAGCCTCGCAGGCGCGGTCAGCGAGGGCATCAGCGCCTCCCTCGCGCCGGTGGACGCGGAGCTCGCGCGCCACTACCCGGGCGACCCCGGCACCCGGCAGCCCATCCACACGGTCTACGTACCCGGTGACGTCTTCGCCGCCGACACCATCCGCTCCTGGGGCGACCAGGCCCTCGCCGCCCTCGACGAGCACGCCCCGGACGCCGCGACCTTCGCCAAGGTGCTCGGCATCTCCGGCGAGCTGGCCGTACCGGTCTACGACCGCGTCCGCGCCAAGCTGCTGCGCGAGCCCATCGAGGACCTGCGCGTCGACTTCGAGGACGGCTTCGGCGTCCGCTCCGACGAGGAGGAGGACCAGGCCGCGGCCCGCGCGGCCCGCCTGATCTCCGAGGCGTACTCCAACGGCACCAACGCTCCCTACATGGGCATCCGCATGAAGTGCATGGAGTCCAACGTCCGCGACCGCGGCATCCGCACCACGGACGTCTTCCTCTCCGGCCTGCTCGCTCACGGCGGCCTGCCGGACAACCTGGTCCTGACCCTTCCCAAGGTCACGTACGCCGAGCAGGTCACCGCGTTCGTCAAGCTGCTGGAGGCCTTCGAGACCTCCCGCGGTCTGCGCCCGGGCCGGATCGGCTTCGAGATCCAGATCGAGACCAGCCAGTCGATCCTGGCCTCCGACGGCACCGCCACCGTGGCCCGCATGATCGAGGCCTCCCAGGGCCGTGCCACCGGCCTGCACTACGGCACCTTCGACTACAGCGCCTGCGTCGGCGTCTCGGCCGCGTACCAGGCCAGCGACCACCCCGCCGCGGACCACGCCAAGGCGATCATGCAGGTCGCGGCCGCCGGCACCGGCGTACGCGTCTCCGACGGATCGACGAACGTCCTGCCGATCGGCGCCACCGAGAAGGTCCACGAGGCCTGGAAGCTGCACTACGGCCTCACCCGCCGGGCCCTGGCCCGCGCCTACTACCAGGGCTGGGACATGCACCCCGGCCACCTGCCGACCCGCTACGCTGCCGTCTTCACCTTCTACCGCGAGGGCCTGGAGACCGCGGCGGCCCGCCTCAAGGCCTACGTCGCCAAGATCGAGGGCGACGTGATGGACGAGCCCGCCACGGCCAAGGCCCTGGCCGGCTACCTGGTCCGCGGCCTCGACTGCGGCGCCGTGGGCCCCGAGGAGGTCACCGCCCTGACCGGCCTGACCCGCGCGGAACTGGACGCCTTCGCGATCCCCCGCCGCTCGGCGACCCTGACGGCGACCGCCTGATCCGGACGGCTCGAGCGGCCCGGCCCCGGTTCACCGGGGCCGGGCCGTCGGCGCATGCGGGCCGGGAAGCACCCAGAACCGCAGGGTGCCGTCCTCTCCGGCGGAGGCGAGCAGGCTGCCGTCGGGGGAGAAGGCGACGCCCCGGACGGCGCCGGTGTGCCCGGTCAGCGGCAGAGCGCTGACGGACTCGCCCGCATGCGCGTCCCACAGCCGCACCGTGCCGTCCGTACCGGCACTGGCCAGGAGCCGGCCGTCCGGGGAGAAGACGAGGTCGTACACCTGCCCGGTGTGCCCGGACAGCGTCAGGCTGCGCGACGGCCCGGCGGGCAGGTGCCAGAGCCGGATGGTGCCGCCGATGTCACCGGTGGCCAGCAGACGGCCGTCCGGCGAGAAGGCCAGCGCGAGGATCGAGGCCCGGTGGGCGTCCAGCTCCAGGCTGGACGGATCACGGGTGGTGCGGTCCCAGAGAGCCACCTTCTCGTCGATCGCGGCGGCCAGTGTGCGCCCGTCGGGGGAGACCGCGAGGGCGTAGACGCTGGACACCCCGTCGGGCACCCGCGGGGTGGCCCACAGACCGGCCTCCACCCCCCAGAAGAAGATCCGGCCGGTCGCGTCGATCGTCGCCGCCCACCGGCCATCGGCGGCGAAGGCGACGCGTCTCTTCAACGACACGGGCCGGACCAGCGCAGTGGACGGGTCCGTGCCCGGGGTCCACACTCCGGCCGGGCCGCCCTCGACAGGGAACTCCAGTCCCCACGGGGTGTCCGCCGGCAGCGCCAGCTCGTCGGGCAGTGACTCGCGCGTCACAGGATCCCAGGCCAGGACCCTCTGGTCCTCGCTGTGGACGAGGAGCCGGCCGCCGTCCGGAGAGAAGGCGAGCCGGCGCAGCGGCGTCCCGGCCTTGCCCGAGGTGGCAGGCAGGGGTACGGCGTGCCCCTGGCGCAGGGCGGCGGTCAGGGCCCGGGATCCGAGCGGCGAGGGAGCCCGCGAGGCGACGTCCGGATCGAGGTGGTAGACGACCATGACCTCGCTCTCGCCGCAGGCGGCCAGGACGCGGCCGTCCGGCGAGAACGCGACGTTGTGGACCGGCCGTTCGTGCCCGGTCAGGGGAGGACCCACGGGGGCGCCGGTGGCCGGGTCCCACAGCCGTACGGTCCCGTCGTCGCAGCCGGTGGCCAGCAGGCGGCCGTCCGCGGAGAACGCCACGCCCCAAGTGAACGGGTCGGGACCGGCGAGCGGCCCGCCGACGGCGGCGCCGGTGGAGGTGTCCCACAGTCGGGCCCCGTCGACGCCGGCGGTGGCCAGCAGGCGGCCGTCCGGGGAGAAGGCCATCCCTTGTACCTCGCCCTCGTGCCCGATGAGGGGCTCGCCGACGCTCGATCCCGTGATGAGGTCCCACACCCGGATGGCGTGCTTGCCTTTCAGCGCGGCCAACAGGCCACCGTCGGGGAGGACGGCCAACGCCCCGACCTCCCCGAAGTGCCCGATGAGCGGTGGTCCGGCGGGCTCGCCGGTGGTCGCGTGCCACCTGCGCACGCTCTCGTCGTCGGCGGCCGTGACCACCGTGCGGCCGTCGGGGGAGAAGGCCACGACCTCGACGGACTCCTCGTGGCCGGGCAGGGCCGGACCCGTCGCGGCAAGGGTCGACAGGTCCCACAGTCGCGCGGTGCAGTTGCCGGCACCCGTGGCCAGCGTGCGGCCGTCCGGCGAGAACGCCATGGCGCTGACCTTGTAGACGTCGACTTTGATCTCGCCCGCGGACCGGCCGCGGACGGGGTCCCACAACTGCACCATCCCCTCGCCGCCGGTCGCCAGGAGCCGCCCGTCGGGAGAGAACGCCGCGCTGCGGGGGTGGTTCGTGTTCGCGGTCAGCAGGCAGGCCACGAAGAACCCGGTCTCACCGGCGGGCGGGGGCGCGGCGGACGATGGGGCAGGAGCAGGAGCAGGAGCAGGGGCAGGGGCAGGGGCGGGCACGGAAGCGGGCGCAGGAGCGGAGATCCGGGGCGGCACGGGGGGCGCCGGGGCGGCTTCGGGAGCGGTCGCCTCGCGCCGGTCCGGCGCCGGAGGCTGGAGGGCGGCCAGCGCGCGCCAGCGGCTCCGCCAGGGGTCCAGCCGTGGGGAGTTGTGCGGCGGAACGGCCGTTTCCTGCCCGTACTCGTCGTACGCGTACAGGACCCGCACCAAGGCCATCAGCTTGTCGAGGCCCAGCAGCCGCTGCCCCCGGAACGCGTCGCTCTGCGTGGCCACCGGCAGTTGGATCCCGATCCGGGACTTCGCCGCCCGGCTCTCCAGCTTCCGGTACGAGGGGTTGCCGCGCTCGATCCGCAGTCGGCGCAAGTCGCCCGCGAGGCGGCTCAGTTCCTCCTCGAAGCCACTGTTCGAACCCACCTGCGCCCCCTGGACCGTGCGGAAGGCCAGGCTAGGGCGCGGTCCGCCGAACAGTCCCGGACTTTCCGGAACAGCGGCGAACACCCCGGGATTTCCGGGCGGGTTCGGTAGTGATCGCGATGGCCGCGGATCCGTTCCGCCCGTGCGGGAACGGTCCGGTCCGTCGACTGCAATCGGGCCATGACCACACCTCAGAACCCGACGGACCCCGAGCCGTTCCTGTCCCTGCACACCGCCGTCGTGCTGCTCGCCGCGATCCTGATCGGCGTCACGGCCGGCGGCCTGACCTTCCTCGGCGGTTCCGGTGCCGCGCTCGGCGTGCTCGCCGGGCTGACCGCCGCCGGTGGCGCCGTTCCGGTGCTGCGGACCCTCATCCGCTGAACGGGGGGAGCTCGCCCGAGCCGCGGGGGATCAGTCGGGTCGGGAGTTCGGTGCGCGTCGTCGGGAGGGCGGCTCCCGACAGGCGCTGGAAGAGGCGGTCCGTGGCCACTCGGCCGAGGGTCGCCGGGTCCTGGGCCACCACCGTGACGCCGGGGCGGAGCAGGTCGGCCAGCTCGAAGTCGTCGAAGCCGACCAGGGCCACCGGGTGCTCCAGGGCTGCGAGGACCCGTACCACCGTGACCGTCACGCGGTTGTTGCCCGCGAAGACGGCGGTGACCGGGTCCTGGTCCGCGAGCATCGACCTCGTCGCCGCCGCCACCCGGCCCGGGTCGGTGGAGCCGAGGGAGACCCAGGAATCGTCCACCGGCAGACCCGCGTCGGCCATGGCGGTGCGATAGCCGCGCAGGCGCTCCGCCGCCGTGTGGATGCGCGGGTGGTCGCCGACGAAGCCGATCCGGCGGTGGCCGCCCGCGATCAGGTGGGCCACTCCGCCACGGGCGCCGCCGAAGCTGTCCGAGAGCACGACGTCCGCGTCGATCCTCCCGGCCGGGCGGTCCACGAACACCGTGGCCACACCGGCCCGCATCTCCGGCTCCAGGTAGCGGTGGTCGTCCCCGGCCGGGATCACGATCAGGCCGTCCACCCGGCGGGCGCACAGCGCGAGCGCCAACTCCCGTTCGCGATCGGGGTCCTCGGCGCTGGAGCCGTTGATGAGGAGAGCCCCGTGCGAGCGGGCCACTTCTTCCACGGCCCGGTTCAGCGGGCCGTAGAAGGGGTCGGCGAGGTCCTCCAGGATCAGGCCCACGGTGGCGGTACGGCCCTTGCGCAGGACGCGCGCGCTGTCGTTGCGGCGGAACCCCAGGGCATCGATGGCCTCTTGGACCCGCTTCTCGGTCTCGGGGGTGACGCCCGGCTCGCCGTTGACCACCCGAGACACCGTCTTCAGGCCGACGCCCGCCTGGGCCGCCACGTCCTTCATGGTCGGCCGGTTGCCGTAGCGGGGATCGGACGGGCGGCGGTTGTGGGGCACGGTCGTGAATCCTCCGGAGTCTCGGGCAGGGCTGTGACCTTGAGGATAAGCACTCGGCCGATAGTGAGGTTTCCGTGGCAGGCTGGTGCGGGCAAGCCACTGGGGGCTCCGGACGAGCCATGGGGAGAGGGGTAGACGTGATTGTCTGGATCAACGGCACATTCAGCGCGGGAAAGACCAGCACGGCCCGCGAACTGGCCGGAATCCTGCCGGACAGCACCCTGTTCGACCCGGAGTTCATCGGCGACGCGCTGCGCGTGCTGCTGCCGGCCAAACGGCTGGCGGAGGTCACCGACTACCAGGACCTGCCGAGCTGGCGGCGGCTGGTGGTGGACACGGCGGCGGCGATGCTCGCGGAGCTGGGCGGAGTGCTCGTCGTGCCGATGACGCTGCTGCGCCAAGAGTACCGGGACGAGATCTTCGGCGGGCTCGCGGCACGCCGGATACCGGTGCGGCACGTGCTGCTGGCCCCTGCGGAAACGATCCTTCGCGAGCGGATCGCGACCCGGGAGGAGCCGGGGGAGCCGGACGAGGTGGACCTCCGGGTCCGCCAGTGGGCCTACGACCACATCCCGGTCTACCAGCAGGCCCTCGGCTGGCTCTCGGGCGACGCGCACGTCATCGACAACAGCAGCCTGACGCCGCGCGAGACGGCGCAGCGCATCGCCGAGGCCGTCCGCTCCGAGACGGCCCCGGTCTGCGACATCGTGCAGACCCCGGAGCCCACGCGGGAGACGGTGGCGGCCGGGGTACTCCTCTTCGACGAGCAGGACCGGGTGCTGCTGGTGGATCCGACGTACAAGGCCGGCTGGGAGTTCCCGGGCGGCGTCGTCGAAGCGGGCGAGGCACCCGCGTGCGGGGGCGTACGGGAGGTCGCGGAGGAACTGGGCCTCGTACTGGACCGGGCGCCCGGCCTGCTCGTGGTCGACTGGGAGTCCCCGCAGCCCCCCGGGTACGGGGGACTGCGCCTGCTCTTCGACGGCGGCCGCCTCTCCCCGGAGGCGACGGCCCGGCTCCGCCTTCCGGGCCCGGAACTGAGGGCCTGGCGCTTCGTCACGGAGGCCGAGGCCGGCGGCCTCCTCCCGCCGCACCGTCACGAACGCCTGCGCTGGGCCCTGCGCGCCCGGGAGCGCGGCCGCCCCCTCTACCTGGAGACGGGCACCCCGGTCGGCTGAGCCCGGCGACGGACGGGCGCCGAGGACGGGAGACCGAGGACGGGAGACCGAGCCGTCAGGCGGGGGTTGCGGCGGCCGCCTTGACCAGTGCGGCCGCCGTGTCCGCCGTCAGGGGATCGCCGTGGCCGAAGCAGGCGATCGAAGGGGAGAGCCCGGCCAGGCGGTGGAAGGAGTCGATCGCCCGGCCCCGGTCCACGTTGAAGACGCCCAGCATCAGCGGGCCGACGGCGGCGATGCAGTCGCCGGCGAACAGCACGCCGTGGCGCGGGAGGTGGATCCCGATGCTGCCGTCCGTGTGGCCCGGGGCGTGGACGACGTACGCCCCGTCCCCGAAGCCCAGCGCGTCCCCGTCCTCCAGCTCGCGGTCGACCGGGGTGGGCGGGGCTTCGGGGACTCCGGTCAGGGCGCGCGCGTACAGCGGGATCTCCCAGTCGAGCAGCACCGGTTCGGGAACGGGCCGCTCTCCCCGGATCACCGGCGCGTCCAAGCGGTGCGCGAGCACCTGCGCGCCCCAGCGGGCGGCGAGCTCACCGGCGGCGCCGATGTGGTCGCCGTGGCAGTGGGTGAGGACGATCCGCTCCAGCCGCTCGGGCAGCAGCCCGAGGGAACGTATCGCCCCCTCGATCTCGGCGGCGGACCCGGCGTTGCCCGCGTCGATCAGGGTGAGGGCCTCGCCGTCCTGCCAGAGGTATGCCTGGCCGATGGGGAAGCGGAGCATGTGGAGCCGGTCCGGAAGTACTTCTACAAGATCCATGCGTCGACCGTAGGCACGGCCGCCCGGCTCGCACACGCGACTTCGCCGGAAGCGGAGTACGCCCAAGGCGCACTCCGCCCTGGGCGTACACGCACCCCGTACGGGGGTCAGGCGCGCTTGGACTCCGCGTAGTTGACGAGGAAGAGGGCCTCCGCCACCGACAGGCGCTCCAGCTCCTGCGGCGACACGCTCTCGTTGACCGCGTGGATCTGCGCCTCGGGTTCGCTCAGCCCGACCAGCAGCATCTCCGCCTCCGGGTAGAGGGACGTCAGCGTGTTGCACAGCGGGATCGACCCGCCCATGCCGCTGATCTGCATCTCCTGGCCGGGGTACGCGGCCTCCAGCGCCGACCGCATCGACGCGTACGCCGGGCTGTCGGTGTCCGCCTGGAACGGCTGGCCCTGGCCGACCACCTCGAGTTCGAGGCGCGCCTTCCACGGAGTGTGCGCCTCCATGTGGGCCTGCAGCAGCTTGATGGCCTCGGCGGCGTCCACGCCCGGCGGCATGCGCAGGCTGATCAGCGCGCCGGCGCTCGCGTGCACCGAAGGCGTCGCGCCGACCACCGGCGGGCAGTCGATGCCGAGCACCGTCACGGCCGGGCGGGCCCACAGCCGGTCCGCCACCGTGCCCTCGCCGATCAGCTCGACCCCGTCGAGGACCTTCGCGTCGGCACGGAAGTCCGACTCCGGGTACTGCAGGCCGTCCCACACCCCGTCCGAGGCGAGCCCGTCCACCGTCGTCGAACCGTCCGCCGCGCGCAGCGAGTCGAGTACGCGGATCAGCGCGGCCAGCGCGTCCGGGGCGGCGCCGCCGAACATGCCGGAGTGCAGGTTGCCGCCCAGCGTGTCGATCTTCACCTTGAGCAGGCACATCCCGCGCAGCGTGGCCGTCACCGTCGGGAGGCCGAGACGGAAGTTGCCCGCGTCACCGATGACGATGGTGTCGGCGGTCAGCAGCTCCGGGTGCGCCTCGGCGTACTGCTGGAGGCCTCCCGTGCCCTGCTCCTCGGATCCCTCGACGATCATCTTCACGGCCACCGGGACACCGCCGTTGGCCTTCAGCGCGCGCAGCGCCAGCAGGTGCATGATGAACCCGCCCTTGCAGTCGGCCGAGCCGCGCCCGTACCAGCGGCCGTCGCGCTCGGTCAGCTCGAAGGCGGGGGAGATCCAGGCCGCGTCGTCCAGCGGCGGCTGGACGTCGTAGTGCGCGTACAGCAGAACGGTCGGCGCGCCCTCGGGGCCGGGCAGGAAGCCGTACACGGACTGGGTGCCGTCGGGGGTGTCGAGCAGCGCCACGTCCCGGAAACCCTCGACGCGCAGGGCATCGGCCACCCAGTTCGCGGCCGCCTCGCTCTCGCTCTTGGGGAACTGCGCCCAGTCCGCCACCGACTGGAAGGCCACCAGCTCGGTCAGCTCCTGCTTGGCGCGGGGCATCAGCGAGGCGATGGTCTCGGCGATCGGATTCTGGGACATGGGCACGCTCCTTTTGGGTGCGACGTTGTTCTCCGTGTACGCCGCCCGCATCCGCGGGATGTGCGTATGCCGGGTACGGCGAAAAAGACAGTCCAGATCCTCGCACAGCGGGGTGGTGCGTCGTCTCGCCGTAGGATTTCCCCGGCATCGGAGCAACCGGGTGATCAGGAGCGGCAACACATCGTGAGCAGCGACGACGACGTACGCGACGCAGGGGCGGGCGCAGGCGAGGACGCGGGCGCAGACGCAGGCCTGGGCCCGGGCGAGGGCGCAGACGCAGGCGTGGACGCGGGGCAGGCCGTCCAGGGGGCGGCCGGGGGGAGCGGCGGGACCGGCGAAGTGTGGGACGTGGTCGTGGTCGGGGCCGGACCGGCCGGATCCTCGGCGGCATACGCGGCGGCGACGGCCGGCCGGCGCGTCCTGCTGCTGGAGAAGGCCGAACTGCCCCGCTACAAGACCTGCGGTGGCGGCATCATCGGCCCCTCGCGCGACGCCCTGCCCCCGGGCTTCGTCCTGCCCTTCAAGGACCGCATCCACGCGGTCACTTTTTCGATGGACGGGAAGCTGACCCGCACCCGGCGCTCGAAGCAGATGCTGTTCGGGCTCATCAACCGGCCCGAGTTCGACGCCGGCCTGGTCGCCGCCGCCGAGAAGGCCGGCGCCACCGTCCGTACGGGTACGGCCGTGGCCCGCGTCGAACAGCACGGCACCGCCGTGCCCGACCGGCGCACCGTCGCCGTGGTGCTCGCCGACGGGGAGACCGTCCTGGCCCGCGCGGTGGTCGGCGCGGACGGCAGCGCGAGCCGGATCGGCGCGCACGTCGGCGTCGAGATGGACCAGGTGGACCTCGGCCTGGAAGCGGAGATCCCCGTTCCCGCGACGGTCGCGGAGGACTGGAAGGGACGGGTGCTGATCGACTGGGGCCCGCTGCCCGGCAGTTACGGCTGGGTCTTCCCCAAGGGCGACACGCTCACCGTCGGGGTCATCTCGGCCAAGGGCGAAGGTGCCGCGACCAAGCGGTACCTGGACGACTTCATCGCCCGGCTCGGGCTCGCCGGCTTCGAACCGGCCGTCTCCTCCGGGCACCTGACCCGCTGCCGCAAGCCCGATTCGCCGCTGTCGCGCGGCCGGGTCCTGGTGGCGGGCGACGCGGCCGGACTGCTGGAGCCGTGGACCCGCGAGGGCATCTCCTTCGCGCTGCGTTCGGGGCGGCTGGCGGGGGAGTGGGCGGTGAAGATCTCCGAGGCGCAGGACGCGGTGGACGCGCGCCGGCAGGCCCTCAACTACGCCTTCGCGGTGAAGGCCGGGCTCGGCGTCGAGATGGGCGTCGGCAAGCGGATGCTGACCGTTTTCGCGGCCCGGCCGCGGATGCTGCACGCGGCGATCACCGGCTTCCGTCCGGCGTGGCGGGCCTTCGCCCGCATCACGCGGGGTTCGACGACCCTGGCCGACCTGGTGTGTACGTACCCGCTGGCCCGCAAGGCGCTGAACATGCTGGACGCCAGGCAGGCGGCGGCGGCCCGGAGCGGCGGCAAGGACTAGGGAAGGACCAGGGAGGGGGCGTGGTCCGGGGTGTGGGCGCGGGCGTGGGCGCAGGCGGGGCGCAGGGTGCTGCGGGTGCGGGCGGTCCGAACTGGTGGGGCGGCCTGGACCTGAACGAGGTCGAGCGGTCGGAGCAGGTCCTCGCGGCCTTCGAACGCGGCGAGCGGTCCGTCGGCGTGGCGGTGATCGCGCCGGCCCTCAACCACCCCGATCCCGCGGCCGTGCTGCCCGTGGTCGCCAGGGCGCTGGAGTCGGCGGACCGGGAGGTCGCCGGCAGGGAGTGGTGGCCCTGGCGCATGTGGCGCGGCTCCACCGCACGGCTGACCGGCGCTGCCTGGCACTGCTGCGCCGCTGCCCCCGCGGCAACGAGGCCGACGACGACCTGTGGTCCTTCGTGCCGCACTGGGAGCTCCCGCTCTGGCTGTGGTGCCACCACCTGTGGGAACGGCTGGTCGAGCGGCTGCGCCGACCGTTCGGCTGAGCGTTCGCCGTCGCCGTCGCCGTCGCCGTCGCCGTCGCCGTCGCTTCCGCAGTCGTGGTCGTGGTCGCGGTCATGGCCGGACGAGGGGGTGTGGCGGTCGTGGCGGTCGCCGAGGCACGTCCGCCGGGTCAGTTCGACACCGTGATCCGGAAGACCGGGTGGTCGGCGGCGGCCGCCTGGATCTCCGCGTCGGAGGACTTCGCGGAGACGCCCTGGAAGAACCGGTCGACCTCCCAGCCCCACTTCTCCAGGTAGGTGCGCAGGACGGCGGCCTGCTGGACCGGGTCGGTCAGCTCCGTGGCCGTGAACGTCCGCACCTTGCGCCCCACGCGCAGCTCGCCGCCGCCCGCGACCCGCATGTTGCGGACCCACTGGGAGTGGCCGCGGGCCGAGACCAGGTACTGGGCGCCCTCGTACATGTGCGGGTTGACCGGGATCCGCTGCATCTTGCCGGACTTGCGCCCGCGCACCGACATCTCCGCACTGCCGGCGAGGCTGATGCCGAAGCGGGCCAGTTTGCCGAAGAGCGAGTTGAAGCGGGTGGCGAGCGGGCCGGCCTGTACGTAGTACGGGGTGGGCGTCGCGTTCATGGTGACCTCCGGGGCCGTTTTCCGCTTTGAGAGAGCACTGCTCTCGCTTGAGAACAGTGTGCACGGATCGATGCATCAAAGCAAGAGCAGTGCTCTCGAAATGGAGCAGAGGTCCGGTTTCTGGCCAGTGCTCCAGACGCGTGGCACACTGACCCGCATGAACACCGTGCGAGGGGCCAGGGAACGGGCCCGCATCGAGGTCACCGCCGCCATCAAGGACGAGGCGCGCCGCATGCTCGCGGCCGAGGGCGCCGCCAAGCTCTCCCTGCGCGCCGTGGCCCGCGAGCTGGGCATGGTCTCCTCCGCCCTCTACCGCTACTTCCCCAGCCGCGACGAGCTGCTCACCGCGCTGATCATCGACGCGTACGACAGCATCGGCGCCGCCGCCGAGGAGGCCGACGCCAGCGCCCTCGCCGCCGGGTCCCCGCCCCGCACCCGCTGGATCGCGGTCTGCGAGGCCGTCCGCGCCTGGGCGCTGGAGCACCCGCACGAGTACGCCCTCATCTACGGTTCGCCGGTGCCCGGCTACAGCGCACCCATGGACACGATCGGCCCCGCCTCCCGGGTCGGCAACTCCCTCGTCGGCATCCTGCGCGCCGCCTACGAGGGGCGCGGCCTCGCCCTCCCGCCGCTGCCGCCGGCCCTGCGTCCCGAGGCCGACCGGATGACCGCCGACTTCGCCGAGGGCCTGCCCCCGCAGGTCACGGCCGCCCTCGTCGCCGCCTGGGCCCAACTGGTCGGCCTCGTCTCCTTCGAACTGTTCGGCCAGTTCAACCGCGTAGTCGAGGACCGTGCCGCCTTCTTCGCGCACGCCGCCGCCCAACTGGGTCACGGCGTAGGCCTGCCCGCCGTATGACGGGGGCGGGGGCGGGGCGGGGGCGGGGGCGACGGCTGGGACCGGGGTGGGCGGGGCGGGCCTCTTCCGGAGATTCACATGATGAGGCGATGACTCGCTCTTCTGTTCCTCATACCAATGCGGGCGGTTCGGCCTTGCCCGATGGGCCGCCCGTCTAGTGTTCCTCGGGTCGCCCCCCTGCCGCCGCCGGAGGAACGTTCATGCCTCGCGCCGTAAAGGCCTTGTACGCCGTCCTGGCCACCCTCTTACTGGCCGCGCCGGCGCCGGCCGTCACCGCGTCGGCGCGCGATGCGGTGACGGCCGCCGCCCCGATCCCCGCTCCGCCCCCCCAAGCCCCGGATGCCTGGCGTGCGGGGCCTGGAGATCGGCATCCCCGCGTACGTCTGGGCGAACGACGCCATGCTGACCGACCTCACCGCCACCGGTCCGGCCGCCTCGGTGGTCGTCCTGAACCCGGGCAACGGGGACTCCCCGTTCGGCGCCCCCTGGCGGGCCCGCGCCGACGCGCTGCGCAAACGCACCACCTCCACCGGCGAGAAGACCAAGGTGCTCGGCTACGTCCACACCGACCACGGCATCCGCGACATCGCCGCCGTCAAGGCCTCCGTCGACAACTACCTCAAGACCCCCGACGGCCGCCTCCACGTCGACGGCATCTTCTTCGACGTGGTCAGCCGCGACTGCGGCCCCGCCAACACCACCCGCGACCACTACGCGGAACTGCGCCGCTACGTCCAGGACACGATGAACGCCGCCGACCCGGCCGCCCCCGACCTCGTCGTCAACAACCCCGGCACCGCCATAGCCGACTGCTACCTGGAGCCGGGGCGCCGCACCGCGGACGTCTTCGTCACCTACGAGGACACCTACGCCGCGTACACCGGCGGCGGCTGGCTCGGCGGCAACGTCTTCGACCCCCTGTCCGGCTACCGCGCCGGAACCGAACTCGATCCGAGCGGAACGGCGTTCTGGCACCTGGTCCACGACGTCCCCGACGCCGAGGCCATGCGCGCCACCCTGCGCACCGCCTTCGACCGCGGCGCGGGCTACGCGTACGCGACCAGCACGGTCATGCCCAACCCCTGGAACGCGGGCCCGACATGGAAGTACCGCGCCCAGACCACCTACGCGGCCACCCTCGGCCAGGCAGTCGCGTCTGGAGCAGTGGTCGACATCCGGCGGCGGCACTCGGCGCCGGGTGGCAGTCCGGCCCGATGCCCACCCGGACTCCGTCGGCGGTGCCCCGTCGACCACCGGACCGGCGCGATGGCCGACCGGCTGGCCGCCCGGTGGGCCGCGGTGGGCCCGGCGACCTAGCGGTTCAGCGGCCGTCGTTCTCGGGGCGGCGGGCGAAGCGCCACAGGACGTGGGTGACCCGGAGGAGGAACACCGCGCCCGCCACGATTCCTCCGGCCACCGCCAGGGCGCGGCCGGCCGCGGGGGACAGGGAGAACGCCGGCGCGGGCCCGTACACCGCGCCGAAGGCGAGGGCGGCCGCGAAGCAGGCGCTGACGAGGGCGTAGCCGATCTCGATCGTGATCGCGTCACGGTCCGCCTGAGTACGTTGCTCCATGCGTGCAGTGTCACAGTCCGCACTGCCCGTCACAAGGAGGCCTGCGCCGCGCCGCTCCCGCCGTCCGGCTCAGATCCCGGCCGTCTCGCTCCACAGCCGGGCCAGCGCCAGGTCGCCCGTCACTCCCGGACCCGCCAGCGGGAGCCGGTTCCACAGGGCCGCGTAGAGCCAGGCCGCCTCCCCGGTCAGTTCGCAGTCGGCCGCCTCTCCCGTGTCACCCTGTACCGTCCTGGCCGGCTCCGGCGACAGCTGCACGGTCCACACCGCGCCCGTGTCGGCGGCCCGGACCCTTACCACCCGGGGCTCCGGCGTACGCACCCGGCTGCGCGGCCGTGCGTGGAAGCCGGTCAGCAGCTCGTCGACCCCGTCCTCCGCGAACTCCGGCTCCACCGCGGAGAACGCCACACCCCGCGCGGCCTCCGCGTCCATCCGGTGCACGGTCGTCTCGTGGGCCTGCCGCCGCGCCCAGAACGCCAGCGGCGAGGGCGGGGCCGTCGGGAGGAAGGTCCAGCACTGCATGTCGGCCGGGGCCTCGGTCAGGGTGCGCACCAGGTCCGCGTGGCCCTGCCGGAACCACGCCAGCAGTTCGCCGCCGGCCAGTTCCGGCGCGTCCGGGAAGCCGACCGGCTCCAGCCGCCGCTCCGCGACGTACCCGGCCGCCCAGCGGTGCACCGACCCGGTGTGGCGCAGCAGATCGGTGACGTGCCAGCCCGGGCAGGTGGGGACCGGAGCGTCCGTACCGGCCTGTTCGGCCACGTCGGCGAGCAGCTCGCCTTCTCGTGCGAGGGTCTTCACAAGTTCGGTGATCTCCATACCGGGAGTCTTATCAGCCCGCCCGCGACAATGGGGGACATGGATGGGGAACTCTTCCCGCGCGAGCGGGCCGTGATCGCTCCCGGCGCCGTGCACGTGCCCGACTGGCTCGGGGCCGAGCGGCAGGGCGAGTTGCTGGCGGCCTGCCGCGCGTGGGCCCGTCCGCCGGCCGGCCTGCGCACCGTACGGACCCCGGGCGGCGGGGTGATGACCGCCCGGCAGGTGTGCCTCGGGCTGCACTGGTTTCCGTACGGGTACGCCCGCACCGCCGTCGACGGGGACGGGGCGCCGGTCAAGCCGATGCCGGGGTGGCTCGCCGAGCTGGGGCGGGAGGCGGTGGCCGCCGCGTACGGGGGCCCGGGGGGCACGGCGGACCTGCCGGACCCGGCGGCGGCCTACGACATCGCGCTGATCAACTTCTACGGCGGCGACTCCCGCATGGGCATGCACCGCGACGCCGAGGAGAAGTCCGCCGCTCCGGTGGTCTCGCTCAGCCTCGGCGACACCTGCGTCTTCCGCTTCGGGAACACCACCTCGCGCGGCCGCCCGTACCGGGACGTGGAGCTGCACAGCGGTGATCTCTTCGTCTTCGGCGGCGCGAGCCGGCTGGCCTACCACGGAGTGCCGAAGGTCCTGCCGGGCACGGGCCCGCGGGCCCTCGGGCTGACCGGGCGGCTGAACATCACACTGCGGGTCGGCGGGCTGGGCTGAGCGGCGGCGTCCGGCACCCTCCGATCATGCGAGGATCGATGCCATGAACGGCAACGGGGCCCCGCCGCGGGTGGGGGATGTGACCACGCCATCCGCGTCCACGGCCGCCACGCGGACCAGGCTGGAACGCGGTCGCGGCGCGCTCGGGCCGGCGCTGGAGCTCGTCCACACCGGCCGCGCCCCGACCCGCGCGGTCCTGACGGCCGAGCTCGGGGTCACCCGCGCCACCGCCGGAGCCGTCGCCGCCGAGCTGGAGGCACTCGGGCTGATCCGCGTCGACTCCCGCCCCGGCGGGGCCGGCGGCGCCCAGGGCCGCCCCTCGCACCGCCTCTCCGTGGCCGAGGACGGCCCGGTGGCCCTCGCGGCCCAGGTGCACTCGGACGGCTTCCGGGCGGCCCTGGTCGGCCTCGGCGGCCGCATCGTGGCCACCGCCCCCGGCAAGGTCACCGTCTCCGCCGACCCGGCCCAGGTGCTCGGCGCGGTCGTGGAGGCGGGCGCCGAACTGCTCGCGGACAGCGGCCGCCGCTGCGTCGGCGCGGGGCTCGCGGTCCCCTCGGCGGTCGCGGAGCCGGAGGGCACCGCGCTGAACCCGCTGCACCTGGCCTGGCCGGCCGGTTCTCCCGTACGGGCCATCTTCGCGGAGTGCGTGAAGGCGGCCGGGATCGACGGCCCGGCCCTGACCGGGAACGACGTCAACCTCGCGGCACTGGCGGAGCACCGGCACGGCGCGGGGCGCAGCGCACAGCACCTGCTGTGCGTGGCGACCGGGCACCGCGGGGTCGGCGGGGCCCTGGTGCTGGACGGCCGCCTGCACAGCGGCAGTTCGGGCCTGGCCCTGGAGGTCGGTCACCTCACCGTGAACCCCGAGGGGAGGGCCTGCCACTGCGGCGGGCGCGGCTGCCTGGACGTGGAGGCGGACCCACTGGCCTTCCTCACCGCGGCGGGCCGCAGCCCCGGCCCCGAGGTCTCGCTGCTCCAGCAGGCCCGCGACCTGCTGCGAGACGAACCCGCGGAGCCCGCGGTACGGGCCGCCACACAGGAGCTGATCGACCGGCTCGGGCTCGGCCTCGCCGGCCTGGTGAACATCCTGAACCCGGACCGGATCATCCTGGGCGGCCTGCACCGGGAACTGCTGCACGCCGACCCGGAACGGCTGCGCGCGGTGGTCGCCGACCGCAGCCTGTGGGGGCGCAGCGGCGGCGTGCCGATCCTGCCGTGCACCCTGGACCACAATAGCCTGGTGGGCGCGGCGGAACTGGCCTGGCAGCCGGTGCTCGACGACCCGCTGGGAGCCTTGGCCTAGGCCGGCCTAGGCCCTCTCCTCCGGAACCCTGCCGGATGCGGAACCCCACCGGGTGCGGGGCCTTGGCGGGCGGGGCGGGGCTGGTGGGTCTACCCGGGCCCGGCCCCGACCGGGGATGCCACCGGCACGCCCGTCCCGACGGCCCCCGGGTCGACGGCGACGAGCACCGTCCGCGCGGGTTCTCGTACGGGCCTGGTCTCGATCCGCACCGGCTGCGGGCGTGCCGCCTGGGCGGGAGCCGCCGTGAGCGAGAACCACACCACCTTGCCCGGCCCGTCGGACTGCTGCCGCGCGCCCCAGGACTCGCTGAGCGCGGCCACGAGGGCGAGGCCCCGTCCAGAGGTCTCCAGCGAGCCGACCTGCGCTTCGTGGAGCACCGGAAGCCGCGGATCGCTGTCGATCACCGAGACGGTGAGGCGCCCGAGGCGGAGTTCGATCTCGACGGTGCAGGTCTTGTCCGGCTGCGCGTGGCGATGGACGTTCGTGAGCAGTTCCGTCACGCCGAGCGCAGCCCGGTCTATGAGCGGATCGAGCTGCCAGTGGCGCAGCTGCGCTGAAACGATTCTGCGGATTTGGCCGATCCGCGACGGCAAGGCCTGCAGTTCGACGACGCAGTGCCTGCGGGAATGAGTGATCACGGCTGCGACTCCCCGACATGAGTGTTACGGGTGCTGCACCCTCGGTAATGCTCCACCAGGGTCACCCACGGTGCCGCACAGTGCAACCGAACGCGATCGAAAGGGATGTGCATGGAAACCCAAAGCGAACGTTTGTGCAGGTGGGCGAGGTACATTGCGAAAGGAGGGGGCGAATTGCACCCATGAAGGAGCGCGGCGCATGAGCACCACCGGCACCACCAGCAGCACCGGTACGACGGTCACCACCGTGGACGTCGACCGCAGCGACGCGGACTACCGCGCCTGGCTGAAGGAAGCGGTCCGCAAGGTCCAGGCCGACGCCAACCGCTCTGCGGACACCCACCTCCTGCGCTTCCCGCTCCCCGAGGCATGGGGCATCGACCTCTACCTCAAGGACGAGTCCACCCACCCGACGGGCTCCCTCAAGCACCGCCTCGCGCGCTCGCTGTTCCTGTACGCGCTCTGCAACGGCTGGATCCGCCCCGGCCGCCCGGTGATCGAGGCCTCGTCCGGCTCCACCGCCGTCTCCGAGGCCTACTTCGCCAAGCTGATCGGCGTTCCCTTCATCGCCGTCATGCCGCGCACGACCAGCCCGGAGAAGTGCCGGCTCATCGAATTCCACGGCGGAGAATGCCACTTCGTTGACGACTCGATGAAGATGTACGAGGAGTCGGCGGAGCTCGCCGCGCGTACGGGCGGGCACTACATGGACCAGTTCACGTACGCCGAGCGGGCCACCGACTGGCGCGGCAACAACAACATCGCCGAATCGATGTACCAGCAGCTGAAGCTGGAACGTTTCCCCGAGCCCGCCTGGATCGTGGCGACCGCCGGTACGGGAGGCACCTCGGCGACCATCGCGCGCTACGTGCACTACATGCAGCACGACACCCGGATCTGCGTCCCGGACCCGGAGAACTCCTGCTTCTTCGACGGCTGGACCAACAACGACCCGAACGCGAGCAGCGATTGCGGCTCGCGCATCGAGGGCATCGGCCGGCCGCGGATGGAACCGAGCTTCGTGCCCGGCGCCATAGACCGCATGATGAAGGTCCCGGACGCGGCGAGCGTCGCCGCCTGCCGCGCGCTGGAGACGGCGATAGGGCGCAGGGCGGGCGGCTCGACCGGCACCGGCCTGTGGAGCGCCCTGAAGATCATCTCGGAGATGGTGGCGGAGGGCCGTACCGGCAGCGTCGTCACCCTGCTGTGCGACCCGGGCGACCGCTACCTGGACAAGTACTACTCCGACGAGTGGCTGGCGGCGCAGCGGCTCGACATCGCCCCGTACACGAAGACCATCGACACCCTGCTGACGACCGGGGTCTGGCGCGAGCCGTCGGCCTGACCGGGCCCGTGGCGGGAGCGGCCGGCCCGACCGGCCTGTGGCGCGACCGTGACCGTCCGGGGACGAAAACGCCCTGGGCGGAGCCGAGTCGGCTGGCTACGCTGTGCGGACTTTTCAGCGCGGCGCAGCTTCGGGGGAGCCATGGCGGGCATCGAGTACAACAGACCGGAACGGGACGCGCGTACACGGGCCCAGACCGGTGCGGCCGGGCGGCCGCAGCCGGTTGACCGGCCGGACCGGCCCCGGGCCGAGTCCCGGGCGGCGCAGCTGGAGTGTCCGCGCTGCCATCACCGCGACCAGGTGCGGGCCGTCCCCGCCATCTGCGTGAGCGGGCACACCAGGTACCAGGAGGACGATGGCGACCGGCGCGTCGGCGCCCGCGAGGTCGTCCCGCGGCTGGCCGAGGCGTTGGCCGTGGCCCCGCCGCCGCCGGTGACCGCGGGGCGGACGGCGCTGGGAGTGCTGCTGGTCCTGGTGTCGATCGGTACGTTCACCGGCGGCGCGCAGGGCGGGCACTGGTTCGCCGACGAGCCCGCGGCCGAAGTGAACCACGGGTCGATGACGCTGTGGGGCGGCGCGACGTGGGCCCCGGCGCCCGAGCCCGGGGCCGAGCTCCTGTTCCTGGCCTGGATCTCGGGTTTCGCCCTGCTGGGGGCGGTTCTGCTGATCGTCTCGACCGTGCGGGTCCAACGGGCGTTCCGGGCCCGGATCGCGGCCGGCCGCGACGCCGCCGAGGAGGTCTGGTCCCGCGGCTGGTGCTGCGCACGGTGCGCCGTGGTCCATTTCGGCACCGGGCCGGCGATGACCCTGCAGGAGTTCCGCAGAGCGGTCTGGGGCGCGGGGGGCTACGGAGAGCTGGCCGAAGTGCACCGTGCGACCGGCGCGGTGGCGGACCCGGCTACTGATCCGCCGCACGCCGGGCGGTGAGCCGCCCGTCCAGCGTGCGGACCGCCGTGCGGAAGGAGTGGCCCAGCCCCGGCCGGGCGGCGGTCAGGCCGAGGCGGAACGGGGCCGAGCCGTCCGCGGCGAAGGTCCAGCGGACGTGCGTGCCGGAGCCGGCCGGCGTCAGCCGCCACTCCTCCAGCAGCGCCCGTACTCCGGGGGCGTTGGTCGTGTCGACCCGGTACGCGTAGCGCTGCTCGGGATCCGCGGCCATGATCGTCTCCTGGAGGCGCACCCCGCCCATCAACCTGACCTCGCGGCCCGCGCCGCCGTGCGTGGGCCGGGCCAGGGTCACCGCCTTGAACCAGCTCGGCCAGCCCGCCACCTCCTCGGCGAGCGCCTGGTACACGGCCTCGGGCGGCGCCGCCGCCTCGGTGGCGAAGACCAGCCGGATCGGCGCGTCGTCGATGAAGTCCAGCCCCACCGGACGGAGTCGGCGAGCCATGACGGTACCCCCTGGGACGAGGTGCGGGTCTGCGTGGGCGTCACCATAGCCGGGCGGCCCCGAGATGTCCGCTGCGATCCCGCGCAGATTCCCGTCCCGGATCCGGTCTCGGCACTTTCACCCCGCGTGGGGGATTCGTGCGGCGTGGGGCCTGGGCACGGGAGGCGGCACGCGGGATGCTGGAGTCGCGCCGATCCCGCCCCCCGCGAGCGGAGGCCGCTGTGCCGGACCGTCCCACGCCAGACCATCCCCTCGCCCTCGAACTCCTCGTCCACGGAGTCGCCGGCGCCGCCCCCGGCGAGCTGCTCGGCGACCCGCGCACCGTCCGCGTCACCGGAGACTCCACCGCCGCCGTCTTCCGCCGCACCGAGGACGCCGACGCCGAAGCGCACCCCGAGCGGTACGCCGGGCGGCCCGTCCCCGAGGCCTACTGCTGGTCCCGGCTCACCTCCGGCAACGGCGCCCGCGCCCTGTGGCTGCTGCTCCTGCCCTTCATGGTGGCCAACCTCGCCCACTGGGCCCGGCCCGCCACGCCCCCCGCCGACCCCGCCCCGCGCGCGGTGCGCACGTACGGGGTCCTCGTACGGATCCTCGCGCTCAGCCTGACCGTGCTGCTGATCGCGGCCGCCTGCGAGGTCGCGCTCGACCTGTTCGCCTGGCAGTGCGCGGGCTCCCGCACCTGCACCGGCTCCCGCTCCCGGCTCGGCTTCCTCGCGCCCGGAGGCGGCTGGTGGGCCCAGCCGGGGCGCCGCCTCGCCCTCGGAGCGCTGGTCCCCGCCGCACTGACCGGGCTGCTCTGGTTCCTTTCGAACCGCACCTGGAGCGCCTACGAGTCCCAGCCGCCGCCCGCCGGCTCCGCCGACCCGGACGCCGCCTCCGACACGGCGCCCGCGCTCGGCCGCCCGGGATTCTGGTACGGGCGCCGGATCGTGGCCCGGCTGCGCGCCGCGCACACCGCCGCCGGGCTGCTCACCGTGGCGGTGGCCGTCGCCGTGCCCACCGCCCGCTACGACCGGCGGGCCGGCGCCCCCGCCCTCGAAGCCCTCGGCTGGACCATCCAGGCGCTGCTCGCCGCCGGCGCCGTCACCGTGGCCTGGGTCGTCTGCAGGCGCGGCCGCTCCGAAGTCCGGGCCGACCACCGGCTCGACCGGGCCGCCGCCACCCTGCTGCCCGGCGCCGCCCTCGCCCTCCTCGCCGCCGTCCTCCTCCACGCCTGCTGGTCGCGCCCCGGCTGGGCCTCCACCGGACGGCTCCCCGGGGACTTCGCCTTCGGCCTGCTCATGCTGGGGCAGGGCTGCTGCGTGCTCGCCCTCGCCGCCGTGGCCCGGTCCCTGCACCGACGGGCCCCCGATCCGTCGGCCGCCCTGCACGGCCTCGGCGGGCCCGCCGTCGCCATGCTCGGCTGCGCGCTCGGCGGGGTGATGTCCGGCGGGGTCGCCCAGCGCGTCGCCGACTGGCTGGACGGCGGTGCCACCCCCGGGATGGCCGGCACCCCGCTGCCCGGGCCGCCGGTGCTGCTGTCCTGGCAGGCCGCGGTGTTACCGCCCATGCTCCTCGTGCTGGCCCTGCTCGCCGTCTGCTTCGCGGTGCGCGGTGCCCGCTCCCGGGCCCGGCTCGCCGCAGCCGTGGCCGCCGAGTACCCGGGAGAGGCGCCGGACGGGGCCCGCAGCCGCCGGATCGCCGGGGCGCGGACCGCGGCCGCGCTCACCGACTCCGCGCCCTGGTTCGTGGCGGCCGTCTCCGGGATCACCCTCGTGCTCGGCGCGGGCGCCCTCGCCGGAGCCTGGCTCAGCGGACAGGTGCCGGGCGAAGCGGCCCGCGGGACCCAGCCGTTGCTGGAGGGCGCCGCCCGCGCTGCCCAGGACGCCGGGTCCTGGCTCATCGGACTCGGCATCGCCGTCTTCGTCACCTGGGGCCGCCGCGCCTACCGGGACCCCTCCGCCCGCCGGACCATCGGCATCCTGTGGGACGTCGGCACCTTCTGGCCGCGCGCGGCCCACCCCTTCGCACCGCCCTGCTACGCCGAGCGCGCCGTCCCCGACCTGACCTGGAGGATGGCCGGCTGGACCGGCCGCACCGGCGGCCGCCTGGTGATCTCCGGCCACTCCCAGGGAAGCGTGCTCGCCGCGGCGGCCGTCTGGCAACTCCCGCCGCCCGCCCGGCGCCGGGTCGCCCTGCTCACGTACGGATCCCCGCTCGGCCGCCTCTACGGCCGCTGGTTCCCCGCCTACTTCGGTCCCGGGCCGCTCGCCGCCCTGCACCAGGAGGTCGACTGCTGGCGCAACCTCTGGCGGGCCACCGACCCCATCGGCGGCCCGGCGCTTCCCGGGGCGGGGCAGGACGTGGACCGCGGCCCGCTCGCCGACCCGATCGCCTACGGACGCAGCTCCCGCCACCCGCTGCCCGCGCCGATCCTGGGCCACTCCGACTACCAGGCCGATCCGGCCTTCGCCGCCGAACGCGACGCCCTGCTCGCCCGGCTGGACGCGGCCGCACGGGGCGACGTACCCCCTCAGCGGGCCCCCGTCAGCAAGGAGCGGGCAGGGCCGGCAGGGCCGGGAGGTCCGCCGGGAACAGCAGGGTGAGCTCGTCCGTACTGGGCTCCGACAACTGGGCCACCCGGCCCGCGTGCCGCTCCACCATCGACTCGAAGGTCTGGCGCGCGGTGCGGCCGTTGCCGAAGGCCGGACCCTTGGGGAGCTCCGTGAAATAGGTCAGCAGGGCCTCGGAGGTGCCCTCCCCGAGCCGGTACTCGTGCTCCTCCGCCTGCTGCTCCACGATCCTCAGCAGTTCCCCGGGCCCGTAGTCGCCGAAGGTGATGGTCCGGGAGAACCGCGAGGCCACACCGGGGTTGACGGTCAGGAAGCGGTCCATCTCCGCCGTGTACCCGGCGACGATCACCACCACCGCATCCCGGTGGTCCTCCATCAGCTTCACCAGCGTGTCGATCGCCTCGCGCCCGAAGTCCCGGCCCGAGTCCTCCGGGGCCAGCGCGTACGCCTCGTCGATGAACAGCACCCCGCCGCGCGCCCGCTCGAAGGCCTCCTGCGTGCGGATGGCCGTGGAGCCGATGTGCTCGCCGACCAGGTCCACGCGGGACACCTCGACCAGGTGACCGCGCTCCAGTACCCCGAGGGAGGCGAGGATCTCCCCGTACAGCCGGGCGACGGTGGTCTTGCCCGTGCCGGGGGAGCCGGTGAAGACCAGGTGCCGGCGCACCGAGGCCGCCTTGAGGCCCGCCTGCTGCCGCCGCCGGCCCACCTCGATCATGTCGGTGAGCGCGCGCACCTCGCGCTTGACGCTGTCCAGGCCCACCAGGGCGTCGAGCTGGCCCAGCACCTCGCCGGAACCCCGCACGCCCGCCGCCGCGCCGCCCTCCGGCCGGTCCGCCGCGGGCCGCGGTACGGTGGCGGGCGCCCGGGCCGGCTGCGGTACGGAGCTCTGTGCCGCCGTGACCGTACGGATCCCCGCCTGCGCCCCCGCGAGTCCGCCGCCCGAGGCCGACTGGGCAGCCAGGCGCGGGCCGGACTTGTCGCTCGTGCACTCCTCGGCGAGCGGCCCGTCCTCCGCGAACTCGTAGCCCCCGCGGGCACAGCGCTCGGTGTGGCAGCGGGTCAGCGTGGTGCGGCAGCCGTCCATGACGTGGAAGCCGAAACCGGAACTGCCCGTCACCCGGCAGGCCGTGAAGGTGCCGCGGCCGCCCGCCGACACGTAGAACCCGGCCTCGGCCGGGGAGGTGACCGTGCACCGCTCCAGAGCGGGATCGGCGCCCTTGGTGACGATCACGCCGGTCTGCACGGCGTCGATGGTGCAGTTGGCGAGCGTGCCGCCGCTGCCGTGGTCGCGGAACCACGCCCCGGTGGCCGCCTCGCGGATCCGGCAGTCGTCGAGCTGCGCGGTCGCCCCGTCGCTCACCGAGACGGCGGTGTTGCGCACCTGGGACAGGTCGCTGTCGACCACGTCGACGCGCGAGCCCCGGTCCAGCACGAACAGCGCGTCCGGCACGTCGTGCACCCGGCAGGAATCGAGGGCGACGGTGGCGCCGTCACTGATCCACACCGCCGGATAGTCGCCCGTGCTGTCGTGGATCTCGCAGGACTCGGCGTCCACCCGGGTGCCCGGGTCCCACACCGACAGCCCGTTGCGGCCGAAGCGGCGGACCGTGGTGCGGCTGAGGGTGAGCACCGAACGGGACCTCAGGTCGACGGCGTTCTCCGGGATGTCGTGGATGTCGCAGCCGGCCAGGGTGAGGACCGCGTCGGTGTCGAGGGTGACCCCGTCGGCCGAGGTGCGGTGCACCGCGCAGTCGGTGAGCCGGGCCGTGGCGCGGGCGGCGATCTGCACCCCGGAGCCCTTGACCTCGTACACCTCGCAGCCCAGCGCCTCCAGGCCCGAGCCCTCGCCGGTGACCCCGATGCCCGCGCCCGTGGCGTGGTGGACGCGGCAGCGCTCCAGCCGGGGCCGGCCGCCGCCGCGCACCGAGATGCCGGTCTGCCCGGCGGCCACGACCTCGCACTCCTCGAACACCCCGCCGCCGCCGTCCAGCACGGCGATTCCGACACCGGCCGGGTTCTCCACCGTGCACCGGCGCACGAGGGGCCGGGCTCCGGGGCCGCGTACCTCGATGCCGGCCGCCGAGTGGGTGCTGACCCGCAGATCGGTGAGCTCGGGGCAGCCGTCCTCCACCAGCAGCGCGGGCGCCGCCCGGTCCTGGCCCTCCAGGTACAGGTCCTGGACCACGGCCGAGGCGCGGACGGTCAGCGCGACCCCGTCGAGCGGGGCGATGCGCACCGACCCCAGCCCGCCCTCGGGCCCGCGCAGGGTGACGGCGTGGTGCAGTACCAGGTTCTCCCGGTAGGTGCCGGGGGCGACGGTCAGCACGTCCCCGTCTCCCGCGGCGGCGAGCGCGGCGGCCAGCGTCGGATATTCACCGGAGCGGCGCCGCCACCGCGAAGACCCGCCGTGCGTCACCTGGACCGTGCCCTGAACCATGGTGCTGTCGTACCCCCACCCTCGTACTCGCGCTGCCCGATGCGACCGAAGCCACTGACGTCTGAAGCCACCGGAACCACTGAACTCACCGGATCCGCCGCAGCCGCTCCGTGTGGTTCAGCGCCGTGGGAACGGCTGGGGCCACCGAAGCTGCTGGAGCGATCGATCCGGCCGCCCCACCGTAGCGCGCGCGGAGCCGAAGAGGTGCCAGGTCAACTCCCCGCGCCCGCTCGACCCCAGTCCGGTCCGGCGGCCGCCCAGGCCCGGTCCAGACGTATGTACCGCCGATGCACGAGCCGCCGTACGACCAGCCGCCGGACCGTCTCGCCCAGCGCGGCCACCCCGATCGCTGCGGCCAGGCCGGCCATCCCCGCGTGGAAGGCGGCCGAGGACGGGTCGAGCGGCTGCCCGACGAGCCTGCCGTGCGCATCGGTCCATATCCGGAACCGGTCGCCGGCGCGAGGCGGTTCCTCCGCGGCCGGCACGGTGCCCTCGTGGCTGCTGCCGTCCGGCGCGGTCCACGAGGCCACGATCTGCGTACGGTGCGGCGCGGTCCGCTGCGCCGACTGGTCGGCGGTCACGTCCGCCGCCGACTCCGGCGCCGGCCGGACCACCACGGCCGGAACGAGATGACGCTCCTGCCGCTGCTCCTGCGCGGCCTGCTGCAGTGTGCCGTCCACCCGCAGGCCCGCGACCCATCCGACGGCCGGAGCCACCACGAGCACGCACACCAGCGCGGCGAACGCCACCCACGCCTCGAAGAGATCGGTCGGCCGGCGCAGCGGATTGCGCCGCCAACGCCACACACCCATTGCTGTCCGCACGGTCCGGCTCCCCCAACTTGTGCCAGTCTCCCTCTGCCCACGTGTCCTGACTGATCCAACGGCGCGGTCGTGCCTGTTGGTTCCAGCGTGGATGCGGAGCCCCCCGAAGGTGTCAATCCGGGTCGGCTGGTCAGTGCCGGGGCATCCGTGTCATCCGTGCCATGCGCACCCGTGTTGTCCCGGGCAGGGGCATCATTCGCGCTATTCACATCATTTGCGTCATTCCAGGACGCGAACCTCGTCGCCGACGTGCACCGTGCCCAGCCGCACCGGCACGAGGAGCCGCCCGAACGCCAGCGACTTGCCGATCCGCCGGTGCTTCCCCAGGGTCTTCAGGGGTTCCCTGCCCCGCTCCGCCGTCGCCTGGTCGGTGGTGGTGACGACGCACCGGCCGCACTCCCGTGCCCCGCGGAAGACGGCGTCGCCGATAGCGATGCGCCGCCAGCCGTCCTCGGCCCACGCCTCGGCACCGGATACCACCACATTGGGGCGGAAACGGTTCATGGGCAGCGGACCCTCCTCGGGATGGTCCCCCTGCGCGATCAGCGAGTTGAGCGCGTCCAGCGAGGCGAGGGTGGTGATCAGCAGCGGATAGCCGTCGGCCAGGCTCACCATCTCGCCGGGCAGTGCGTAGTCCGGATCCACGGGACGGCGTACGGACGGATCGTCCAGATGTACCAGCCGCACCGGCTCCTGCAGGTACGTGCTGAACCAGTCGGCCGCGGCGCTCGCCGCGACCACGGTCTCGACCTTCTTCCCGAACAGGACGACCGGCTCCAGCGGACCCGGCTCGGGCACCTCCACGACCAGCTCCGCCATGCCCGGCGCGGTCACCGCGATCCGGCCGCCGGCCATCGGACGGGCCGCCGCCAAGGTCAGCTGCGGATGGCGGCGTTGGGTGATGACCGTGCCCCCGGAGTCGACCAGCGCCCACCGCCGGTCTCCGGACAGACCCCAGGGCTCCACGGCCGCCTCGTCGGGAGCGGCCCCCGCTACCGATTTGACGGGATGGACGTGGAGCGCCTGGACGTGCAATTTCGACATGGGGGAATACTGCCAGCCCCCTCCGCCCTCCCGGCGCCGGTCAGCGGCCCGGTCAGTAACCACGCCCCTGGTACTGGCGGCCGTACGGGTCCTCGTACGAGGCCGCGGGCACCGGCGCGGGCACCTGCATCGGACGCGGCGCGGCCGGGCGCATCGCCTCGTACCCGGTGGCCATGGCCGCCGGACGGGGCTGCTGCGGCTGGGGCTGCGGCACGTATCCGGTACGCGCCGGAACCGGCTGCTGCTGCGGGATGTACGGGGCGGGCGCGTGCTGCAGCGGCATCGGCTGCGGGGCGGCCTGCTGCTGGTACGGGTATCCGTAGGCCGGAGCCTGCTGTTGCTGGGGGGCCGGCGGCAGCGCGGGCAGCGCCGACGCCAGGGCCGGCAGGTACCCGCCGCTCGAATATCCGGCACTCGGAGACTCGTAGGCGGCCGGAACGCGGATCGGGGCGATCTGCGGGGTGCCGCGTTCGGCGACGAGGGAGTCGTAGATGGGGGTGTCCGGGAAGGAGGGCGCGGAGTAGTAACCGCCGCCATAAGTGGAGCGGGGGGAGGTCATGGGACCTAAGTTAAGCCCACGACTTCACCGGGTCCATAGCGAGGTGCCGTCAACACCGCCCTGACCTGCATCTTCGCAGGTCAGGGCCTCACCTTTCACTTCACGTTCACGTGCACGATTCACCACTTCCGCCCCACCTTGTTCCTACTCGTACTCACCGGTTGGGTGTTGCACCGACTTCGCGCTGACGCAGCGTCACAACGCGGTGACCTCGGATGACTCGCTTCCGGGCAGCAGTTCGTCGTTTCAGGCGTCGCTGGGACGGGCATAGGTACGCCCCTTCCAGGATGCACCGCGCCCCCGGTAGTGCTGAACGGCCGAGTCGATGGTCATCAGGAGGTACAGCAGGGCCGTGAGCGGAAGCAGTGGGGCGAGCGCGGCGGGCTGCCGGTAGTAGCGCAGCATCGGCAGGTACGTGCCTGCCATCAGGAGCCAGGCGAGCCCCCCGGCCCAGGCGACGCCGGGGTGTCCGGTCGCGAGCCCCGTCAGGAGGGCGGCCGGGGGCACGAGGTAGACGAGCACCAGCCCGGCGACCGTACCGGCCAGCAGGAGGGGCTGGTGGCGCAGTTGCGCGTAGGCGCTGCGCGAGACCATCCGCCACAGGTCGGCGAGCGCCGGGTACGGGCGCACGCTGTCCACCCGCTCCGCCAGTCCGAGCCAGATCCGGCCGCCGGAGCGGTGGACCGCGCGGGCGAGGGAGACGTCGTCGATGACCGCCTGGCGGATGGAGTCGGGGATCCCCGCCCGCACGGCGGCCTCGGTGCGCAGCAGCACGCAGCCTCCGGCGGCCGCCGCGGTCCGGGCGGAGGGCCGGTTGATCCGGCGGAAGGGGTACAGCTGGGCGAAGAAGTACACGAAGGCCGGTACGACGAGCCGTTCCCAGAAGCCCGCCACGCGCAGGCGGGCCATCTGGGAGACGAGGTCGAGGTCGGCTGAGGTCGCGGCGGCGACGAGCTCGCGCAGGCTGTCGGGCTCGTGCGCGATGTCGGCGTCGGTGAGGAGGAGGAACTCGGGCTCGGTGGCGTGCGCGGTGCGGGCCAGTGAGATGCCGTGGCGCAGCGCCCAGAGCTTGCCGGTCCAGCCGGGGGCGGGGTCGCCGGGGGAGGCCACGGTGAGCGGGAGCCCCGGCTGGCCGGCCGCGAGCCGGAGCGCGAGGCCGCCGGTGCCGTCGGTGCTGCCGTCGTCGACGAGGATCACCTCGGCCTCGCCGGGATAGTCCTGGGACAGGAGCGAGGGCAGGCTCAGGGGCAACACCTCGGCCTCGTCCCGGGCGGGGACGACGATCGCCACGGACGGCCAGCGGGTGGGGGCGGTGCGCGGGGGGAGGCGGACGTCGGTCCGCCAGAACATGCCCTGGGCGAACGTGAGCCAGAGCCAGGCGGCGAGGGATGCGTAGGCCGCGCAGGCGGCGGTGAAGAGGCCCATGGCGGCAGTGTGCCGGGCCCCGGCGGGCGGGTCGCGCATCCGCCCGCGTCGGGTGCGGCGGCCCTCGCCGGGCGGGTGGGCGGGACACGGCCGGTGCCCCGTGGGCGCGTGCCCCGCGTGGCCTGCGGCCGGGCCGAGCCGGTCGGTCCCCGTGACCGGGCTGGTCGGGTGGCCCCGGCAGCCGGCAGCCGGCAGCCGGCAGCCGGCAGCCGGCAGCCGGTCGGGGGTGGCGGGGGGCAGGGTGGTCGGGGTGGTTGGGTTGCCGCCCGGGGCGGTCCCTGAAGCGGGATGCGCGGTTCCGGGACGGTCGCTGGGACCGGAGTGGCCGGGGTGGTGCCCGTGACCTCGGTGCCGGGTGGCCCCGTGCGCGGCGGTCGGGGGCGGGGTGTCGGTGGTGGCGGCCCGGGCGGGGTGGGGGTCGACTAAGGTGGCCCGGTGAAGATCGCGCTCATGGACTCCGGAATCGGCCTCCTCGCGGCGGCCGCGGCGGTGCGCCGGCTGCGGCCGGACGCGGACCTGGTCCTGTCCTCGGACCCCGACGGCATGCCCTGGGGCCCGCGGACTCCCGCCGACCTCACCGAGCGGGCGCTCGCCGTCGCCCGGGCCGCCGCCGCGCTTCGCCCGGACGCGCTGATCGTGGCCTGCAACACCGCCACCGTGCACGCCCTGGACGCCCTGCGCGCGGAGCTGGAGCCCGTCATTCCGGTCGTCGGGACCGTACCGGCGATCAAGCCCGCCGCGGCCGCCGGCGGCCGCGTCGCGATCTGGGCCACCCCCGCCACCACCGGCAGCGCCTACCAGCGCGGGCTGATCCGCGACTTCGCCGACGGGGTCCGCGTCACCGAGGTGCCCTGCCCCGGGCTCGCCGACGCCGTGGAGGCCGCCGACGACGCCGCCGTGGCGGACGCCGTGGCCGCGGCCGCCGCGCTGACCCCGGCCGACGTCACCGACGTGGTGCTCGGCTGCACGCACTACGAGCTGGTCGAGAGCGCCATCAGGGCCGCCCTCGCCGCGCGGACGGGGGGAGCCGAGCTGGTCTACCACGGCTCCGCCGAGGCCGTCGCCGTCCAGGCGCTGCGCCGCCTCGGTTCCCGGCCCGAGCCCGCTCTGCCCCGCACGGGCGCGCTGACCGTACTGCGCAGCGGGCGCGAGGGGTCCCTGCCGGCAGCCGCGCTCGAATACGCGGAGGGCCGGCTGCTGGCGGGCCAGGGCGCGCCCGTCGGCTGACAGCCGCTCGCTGACGAGAGACAACGAGACGAACCGTCTTGCGTAAGGTTCGAGCGTCGTCTACGGTTGCGGTTATAACGAGACGAGACGGTTCGTCTTGCTCGACTTCTCTCAGCACTCCCGTCACTCGAAGGGGGATCGCCCTTGCGTGCTCCACTCGCCTCCACCCGGATCGTCCTGTCCGAGGTCACCAAGAGCTACGGCACCCGTGTCGTCCTGGACCGCGTGAGCTGTACGGTCCGGCCCGGCGAGCGGGTCGGAGTCGTCGGCGACAACGGCTCCGGCAAGTCCACCCTGCTCCGCCTCCTCGCGGGACGGGAACGGCCCGACCGCGGTGAGGTCACCGTCACCGCCCTCGGCGGTCTCGGGCACCTCGCGCAGACCCTCGACCTCCCGCCTTCCGCCCGCGTCGGCGAGGCGGTCGACCTCGCCCTCGCCGACCTGCGCGCCCTCGAACGCCGGATCCGCGCCGCCGAATCCCGCCTGCACCGGGCCGGGCCCGAGGAACTCGCCGCGTACGGGGACCTCCTCGCCGCCTACGAGGCCCGCGGCGGCCGCGACGTTGAACGCCGCGTCGCGACCACCCTGCGCCACCTCGGCGAACGCCACGCGCTCGACCCGGACCGCCGGCTCGGCACCCTCTCCGGCGGTCAGCGCTCCCGGCTCGCGCTCGCGGCGGCCCTCGCCGCCGAACCGGAGCTGCTGCTGCTCGACGAACCGACCAACGACCTCGACGACGAAGCGGTCGGCTGGCTGGAGGAGCACCTGCGCGCCCACCCCGGAACCGTCGTCGCCGTCACCCATGACCGGCTCTTCCTCGACCGCGTCACGACCGCCGTTCTGGAGGTGGACCAGGACCGCCGGACGGTCCGCCGCTACGGCAACGGCTACGCCGGGTTCCTGACCGCCCGCGCCGCCGAGCGCGCCCGCTGGGAGAGGGAGTACGAGGAGTGGCGCGAGGAGGTCCGCAGCGCCGAGCGGCTCGCCGACACCAACATCGGGCGCTTCGCCGCCATCCCCCGCAAGCTGCCCCGCGGCTTCAGCGGAGCCGGCGCCTTCCGGGCCCGCTCCCGGATCCACGGCGCCGCCGGCCGCATCCGTGCCGCCCGCGAACGCCTGCACCGGCTGACCGGGAACCCCGTTCCGCCGCCCCCGCAGCCGCTCGTCTTCACCGGCCGGTTCACCGAAGGTGCCGCAGGGGCGGTGGAGTTGGCCGGCGCGGCCGTGCCGGGACGGCTCGAACCCGTCTCGCTCACGCTCGCGCCGGGGGAGCGGCTCCTGCTGACCGGACCCAACGGGACCGGAAAATCAACTCTGTTGCACCTACTGGCCGGTGAACTGGAGCCCGCACAGGGCCTCGTACGGACGCCACCGCGCGTGGGACTCCTCCGGCAGGACGACCGATGGGCCCGCGAACTCCGCTCAGCCGTGCAGGTGTTCGGCGAGGAGTACACCGACCAGGTCGCCCGGCACGGCCTGCTCGCCCCGGACGACCTCATCCGGCCGGTACGCCTCCTCTCGGCCGGCCAGCGCCGCAAGCTGGAGCTGGCCCGGCTGGTGGCCCGCCCGCTCGACCTGCTGCTCCTGGACGAGCCGACGAACCACCTGGCCCCGGCCGTGGTGGAGGAACTGGAGGCGGCCCTGGCCCGCTTCGGCGGGACCCTGGTCCTGGTCACGCACGACCGGAGGCTGCGCGCGGCCTTCCGGGGGCGCCGCCTGGAGCTTCAGCGGGAGCCGGCGACCAGCCGGCCGGCCGCCTCGAGGCACTGAGCCAGCGCCCGCAGGCCGTCCGCGTCCAGGACCCGTTCCCCGAACCCGGGCAGCGGCACGTGCAGGGCGGCCGTCCAGGCCTCCGGGACCTCCCCCTGTCCGTACCGGGCCCCGGCCAGGGTTCCCGTCACGGCGGCCACCGTGTCGGTGTCGCCGCCGAGGTCCACCGCCGCCCGTACGGCGTCAGCGAACCCGGTGGTGGTGCGCAGTGCCCACACCGCGGAGCCCAGGCAGGGCCACACCGCCCCGTTGAACTCGGTGGCCATCTCGGGGTGCCAGTCGGGGCCGAGTACGCGGCCGTAGCGCTCGCGGTGGTCCGGGTGCACCGCGGCGAGCGTCCCCGGGAGGGCGGCGAGCGGATCCGCCCCGTCCAAGGCGACGCGGACGAGCTCGTGCAAAACTGCCGTTCCCTCCCAGGCGGCCCGGTCGCCGTGCGTCAGCGCCGCGATCCGGCGCGCGGCGTCCATGGTCCGCTCCCGCCCGGCGCCGGCGAAGTACACCGCGGAGGTGGCGGCCCGCATGAGGGAACCGTTGCCCGCGGCACGGGTGTTGACCTGGAAGTGCAGGGCGGCCGCGAGGTTCCACGGCTCGCCGTTCGTCAGCACGTCCTCCGTCTGGAGGCCGATGTCCTTGGGCTGTCCGGCCGACCACCGCTGGAACCGGGCGAAGACGTCCGGGAGTTCGAGGCCGCCCTGCTCCAGCAGGGACTCGCCGACCAGCACGGCCATCTGCGTGTCATCGGTCGCCTCGCCCGGATCCCACCCGCCGCCCCCGCACATCTCCTCCCCGCGCGCGGTCAGTTGACCCGCCGGGCCGAACTCGTACGGCGCGCCGAGCGCGTCGCCCGCCGCCGAGCCCAGGACGGCCCCCACGGCGCGGTCGAGGCGAGTGGTCACGACATCTCCTCGGGGCATACGGCGGCCAGCAGGGCGCGGGCGAAACGGTCGAGGTCGTCCAGGCCGGCCGCCGCCAGGGTGGCGGGAGCGCCGGACAGCAGGTGGGGGATGGCGCCGTGCAGCGCGAGGGTGAGCGCGCGGGCCCGCTCCGGCCCGGCCGGCAGCCCCGCCCCGCGCAACAGGTGCGCGTGCGCGGCGAAGTCCGCCGCGGCGATCGGGTCCAGCAGCCCGGCCAGCCACGGCCGTCGCGTCCCCTCGCTCTGGAGCTCTAGGTACGCGAGGACGCGCGGCCGGCCCGGCCCGGCGACATCCCGCAGCAGCCCGGCGAGCAGTGCCGCGAGCTGCTGCGCGTCGGCCGGCCCCGGCCCGGGCCCGGCCAGGGATGCGGCCAGCGCCCGGTACTGCTCCACGCAGCGTTCGGCGACGGCCCGCAGCAGGGCGTCCCGGGTCGGGAAGTAGTTCTTGGCCGTGCCCGTGGGCACGGCGGCGGCCGCGTCGACGGCCCGGTGCGTCAGCCCGCGCCCGCCCGCTTCGGCCAGTACGGCGACGGCCGCGTCCCGCAGCCGGTCCCTCCGGTCCTGATTCACGTTGCCACCCTAACTACATCCGTGGTACCACAGATGTAGTACCACGGATGTGGTGGTCGGCCGGGGACGCAGGTGAGGGGACGCGCCATGAGCAGCGAGACCGAGACCGAGACCGAGGCCAAGACCGGGGCAGGGGCCCGGGCTGAGAGCGGGCGGGCGCGCGGCGCGGGTACGGCCGTCGTGGTCGGGGCGGGGGTCGGCGGGCTCGCCACCGCCATCGGCCTGCGCCGCGCTGGCTGGACGGTGACCGTCCTGGAGCGTCGTGCGGAACTCGACCGCTACGGCACCGCCTTCGGGATCCACCCCACCGCCCAGGCCGCGCTCGACCGGCTCGGCCTCGGCGACGCGCTGCGGGCGCGCGCGGTCCCGTACCGCGGCGCCCGTATCCGCCGCCCCGACGGCACGGTGCTCGCCGCCCTCCCGCTCGAACGGATCGAACGCAAGGCGGGCAGGCCGGAACTGCTCTTATCCCGGCCCTACTTGATCGACGCACTGCTCGCCGAGCTCGACCGGCTCGGCGGCGTGCGGATCGCGTACGGGCACCGCCTCACCGACCCGGCCGCGCTCGCCGCGGCCCCGGCCGACCTGGTCGTCGGCGCCGACGGCATCAACAGCGCGGTCCGTACGGCGTACTTCGGCCGCCGCAGCCGCCCGCGCCCGATCGGCACGGTCGCCTGGATCGGCATCGCCGGATTCGAGATGGGCCTGTACGGCGAGACCTGGGGCGACGGCCGCTTCTTCGGCATGACCCCCGTGGAACCCGGCCGCACCGACTGGTACGCCACCGTCCCCGAGGCCACCACCGCCCGTGACGTACGGGACGCCTTCGCCGACTGGCACGACCCCGTCCCGCGCGTCCTGGCCGAGACCGACCCCGCCACCTGGATCCGGTACGAGATGCGCCACCTCTACCCGGCGCTCCCCACCTTCGTCGCCGACGGCCGGATCGCCCTCGTCGGCGACGCCGCCCACGCCATGACACCCAACCTCGGCCAGGGCGCCTGCACCGCCCTGCTCGACGCCGAGGCGCTGACCCGCGCCGTCGCCGGCATCGGCGCCGTGGGCGGACCGGCCGGGCTGCCCGGCGCCCTGCGCGCGTACGACGCCGAGCGCCGCCGCAGCGCCCAGCGCGTCGCCTTCGGCTCCCGGAACCTGCACCGTTTCGTGACCGCCCGCCGGCCCGCTCTGCGCGACGCGCTCGTCCGCCTGCTGCCCGGTGGCGGGCCCAGCGGGCGCGCTGATCCGGCGCGCTGATCCGACTGGGCGAGCGGCAGTGGCGTACCGGCGCAACGTGAGTACGCTGCTACACATGACGGCTCACCCCCCGGGTCCGTTCTGGACGGGCCGGGCCTCCAACCGCGTGCAGTGGCTGCTCGCAGCGGCCGGTGCGGCCTGTCTGGCGCTCGGGATCGAGCTCGCCGTCGACAACGCCTGGACCTCGGGCTTCGTCCCGCTCCTCATGGCCGTGGCCGGCTGCCTCGCGGCCGGGCTGCTCATCCTCTACGGCACGCTCGCCTTCGTGCACGTCGCCGTCACCATCGATTCCGAGGCCCTGGTCGTGCGCTGCGGCCACATCGGGCTGCCGCGCCGCACGATCCGGCTCGCCGAGGTGACCTCCGCCGAGTTCCTGCCGCGGATCACCCCGCAGCAGTGGGGCGGCTGGGGCTACCGCTGGCGACCCGAGAAGGGCACGGCCGTGATCGTCCGCCGCGGCGAGGGCCTGGAACTCCGGCTCGGCGACGGAAAGCTCTTCACGGTCACCGTCGACGACGCGGAGGACGCCGTCCGCGTCATCCGCACCCACCTGCGAGCCCTCGCCCGCTGAGCGGGCCTCTTCCGGAACACACCGCGGCGCCACCAAGGCCGAAGGGGCAGCCCAGGGAACGCCGTGGCCGGGTCGGCGCCTGGCCGGGAGCCGTCGTCGGTCAGGGTCGCGGTCAGGCGCCCGTCCGCGAGGGCCACTCCGACGTCGCTGCCCTTCGAAACGGCCGACGGCGTGCCGCACGAGGGCCGGCCGCCGTTCGCCCTGCACTTCGTGTTGCGTCGAGCTGCAGGTTCGCCCGGTGGATCAGGACGGCCACGTCCCGTTCGCCGGGCCCGGGGCCGGCCAGTCGTGCAGGCAGTCGACCAGCGCGTGCCGGTCGTGGCCGAAGCAGCCGAGGAAGGACAGCTCGTGCAGGCGCCGCGGTTCCCCGACCGTCAGAGGCGGTGGATGCGGTCGACGCCGTACCAGTTCGACACGCACGCGGCGACCCAGTCCCGCTCGTAGTCCTCCGTGAAGAAGGGCTCGGAGAGGACCCCGATGTACGTGGGCTGGTAGCCCACGTCCGTGGCGCCCTGCGCGGTCTCGGTGAGGATGCGGGTGTTCTGGGCGTCCCAGGCCACGGAGCGGGCGACCGTCGTGGTGGTGAGTTCCACGACGCTCGGGACGATCGCGGTCACCGAGGCCAGCGCCAGGCAGCCCGCCGCCACGGCGCCGGTCGCGAGAGCCGCGTCGGGGGAGCGGCGGCCGGCGAGCCACCGGCCGCCCCGGGCTCCCAGCAGTGCGCCGTAGCCGCAGAGCGCGAGTTCCATCGGCACGATGAAGTTCGTCCAGGCGCGGGCGAAGGTCCACCCGCTCGGGCCGTAGCCGCTGTGCAGCCCCACCACCACCGCGAACGATCCCAGCACCACCACGGGCACCGGCAGAAGCAGCGCGGCGGTCAGCGCCCGGCGCGGGACGGTCCGCCGCGGCTCCCGCTTTCCGGGCGCCCGCCCGCGCAGGCAGCACGCCAGGCCCAACAGGACGCCGACGGCCGCGGCTCCGAGGTACGCCCACTGGCCGGTGACGACGTCCCACACGCGCAGCCAGTCCGCGAAGGCGCCCCGGAGTTCGCCCGCGGAGAGCACGGACTCCTGGTTCAGCTGCTGGGCCCGCCGCCACCGGGCGCCGGGGGAGGTGTACAGCACGGCCAGACCGCAGGCGAGGCCGGAGCACCACAGCAGGCACCAGGTGAACGGGTGCCAGTTCCGCGCCAGGCCGAACCTGGGCACGCAGACCAGCCCGACCAGGCCGGCGAGCAGGGCGCTGACGAGCGCGAACGGCTCGCTCAGGGTGCCGAGCGCGAAGGCGAGGAGGAACGCCGAGACGAAGCCGGCCACGCGGGCGGGGGCCCGGGGGCGGCGGACGGTCCACAGGGCCAGCAGGATCGCCCACACGCCGATGACGCTCGGCACGGTGTGCGAGATCGTCGCCGGGGCCCACAGCAGTACCTGGTAGCTGTGGGTGCCCGCGAAGTAGACCAGGGCCTGGACGACCAGGGCGCAGGCGGTCAGGACCAGCAGCCGGGGCCTGCCGCCGAGGAACCGGACGAGCTCACGCCCCAGCAGGACCAGTCCGGCGGTGAAGCAGACGACGATGACCGTCGGCACGATCTTGGTCCCGGCCGGTCCGTCGCCGTAGACGACGCCGCTCAGGAAGGCGTTGGCGATCCTGCCGTTCTGGGTCCGGTAGAAGTCGGACGTGATGCCGAGGACTCCCAGGTCGCGGGTCTTCCACGCGGCGCACCAGTCGTCGGAGGTGGGCCGCACGTAGAGACCGAGGAAGCATCCGACGGCGATCAGGGCTCCGGCCGCGGCGACGAGCGTCGCCCCGGCCGCCGGGAGGAGCCTGCGCAGGACGGGGCGGCGGCCCGTTTCCCCGCCCGCCGCGGGACCAGGGGCCCGGACGTCCTCGTCCTCTATCGCAGCAGCGCTCATTCCCCACCTCTTCGCAGCGGGGGCCGCTCTTCGCGGGGCCCGGGAACACCCATCGTGTGCACGGCCCGCTGCCACCTGCATCCCGGGTGCGCCTGGACGGGTACGGAGCAGTGAAACCGTTCCTAGTCAGTGAGCAGGAGTGAGTCTTGGACTCACTGCCTGGCACTGCGCGCATCCCGAACGGTTTTGGATGCACTGGTCGCCCGCGTTCCCTGGTGTTTCCCCGTCCGGGCACGTGCATCGTGTGCATGTTCCGTGACGGGGCGGCGGGTTTCCTCACGTCCTCGGACACCGCGTTCGGCCTGGACGGTCCGATGCCCCACACGATCACTCTGGTCGTGTGGGGGCGGTGCCGTCCGACGCCGGATCGGGTGTCCGAGGGCGCGTCGTCCGATCGCGATGCCGGCGGCATCGTGACGGGACATCGTGCGGCGTGGGGTGACCAGCGGTTTCTGCCAGTGCTGGCCTCCCCACTGCGAGGTGTAAGCGGGATCGACTGCGACGATGACAAGACCGGCTTCGGCGGCCATCGACACGAGTCGGGCCTTGAGCCTGCCGGTCGGCATACCGGAAACGAGCTGCCGGAACCGTTTCCTGCGGCCGTGCTTCTCACGGGTCTTCTCCGCAGCGAAGTCGAGGTCTTCCAGGCCGATGGCCTTGGCCCCGGCACTCTTGGTCCAGTGCAGTACCTGGGTGATGGCATGGCGGATTTGCGCGTCTCGGTGGTCGGCCGACCCGGACAGGTCGTAGTAGAAACGGTGCGGTTCGCCTACTGGGTTGCCGTGGGTGTCGAGGCGGTAGGCGGCGAAGTGGTCGGCGTTGGTGTCCACGCCGACCATGCCGTTTGCGCGGGCGGTCGCGAGCGGGATCGTCTGGACAACCGGACGTTGCCAGGAGGCGCTGAGGTACCAGCGCCCGCGGGAGACATCCAGGTGGATGCGGTACGCGACGGCCCGGTTGTCCTCGATGCGATCGGCCCATTCCTCGCCCCGGTGCTGAAACGACACCCTGGACATGAGGATGTACCGGCCGTGCTTGCTGTTGGCCAGGTGTGCGAGCGGGGTCGGGAGCTTGATCGGCACTTCGCCGTCGGGGGTGACGCGGATGGTCTCGTTCCCCAACCGTTTGCCCGACTCGCCGTCAGCGGCCAGGAACCAGCGCTCCGCCTCCCACCGCTGCCGCCATTCGGCCTCGGTGATCTGCGTTTTCTCCAGGTTGTGCCGGTTGTTGAGGAGCCGTCGCCCGCCGCGCACCACGTGCACGCGCCCGGCTTCCCGGTCGGCGCGAGCGGCATCGAGCCGGTGCTCCAGGACCTGCAGGCGGCGGGACTTGTCAAACCACTCGCCCTTCGACCGGTATCCGCCGGCCGCCCTCTTCGTACCGCGTTCGCCGATCGGTAGGGACAGTCGGTGCTTCAGGGTCCGGATACCGGCCTCAAGGGATTGAATGTGTGCGAGCTGGCAGCGCCGGGAGAGCGCCCACTGATCGTGTGTGGCCTTCGTGATCGACCCGGCCCAGCGGGACGACGATGCGGCGGTGAGGCCATGCTTGCGGGCCGCCCACCTTTGCGCGTCATGGTCGTTGCCATCCGCGCAGCGGGCCGCCAGGTCGAGGGACGCCAGGTGTCCAAGGTGCTCACCCACAAGCCGCAACACCTTCTCGTCCTGGGGCGTGAGGTGCTTGAGGCGGTCGCGTATCGCCACACCGGACGGGCCGAGGGCCACGAACGGCGCGTCGATGGTGCGGAGCTGCCTCTTCTTCGGCTGCTCAGTCATGGGCTGCCGCCGCTTCCAGAGCCTTCTCCGCCCGGTTCTTCGCAGAGCGGCGGCCGTACAGGCGGGCACAGAAAGAGGTCAGAACCTCAACCATGTCCCGTACCGGGTCGTCCTCGACTTCGCCCTTGTCCAGGACCACCAGGCGGCGGCCGGTCGCGGACAGGGCGGCTTCGATGAGTTCGACGTTCATCCGGCCGAGGCGGTCTTTGTGCTCGACCACCACAGTGGTCACCGCCGGGTCGGCCAGCAGACGACGCGCCTTTGCCCGGCTGCCGTTCATGCCCGAAGCGATCTCGGATTCGACCCGCACCACTCGGTGCCCGGCCTCCGCGGCCCACTCGGTCAGCCGGGCGACCTGACGTTCCAGATCCTGCCTCTGACCGTGGGAAGAAACGCGGGCATACAGGCCCACGCCACCCGTCACGGACGCTGACGAGTTCGCCTCGACGTTGACCAGGATCGTGCGGGGCCCCACTCGTTCCGCAGGGACCGGCAACGCGCCCTCACGGAACCAGCGATACGCGGTCTGCGGATGCACACCCTGCGCCTTCGCCCACTCCTTGAGGTTCATACACCCGACCGTAACCACACTCACCCAAATGCACTATCACTCACAAGAGCGAATCAAAGGACCAACAGTGCCCGACCCCTCGGCCCCCTTGAAACCCCTCGGAACTCCTCGTTCACCCGGGCGGCGGGCGATCCGTGGCAGCCTCCGCCCGCTTCTTCCAGGATGGGGAACCCGGGTCCGCGCGGATCCGGGGACGGCGGAGGGAGTGGCGATGCCCGGTGTCCTCGGCTGCTGGGCGGTCGCCACGGCGGCCTTCGCGAGCTTCGCCGTTCCCCTGTGCCCCACGGGCAGCTACGCGCCCCTCTCGACGCTCGTCGCCCCCACCGTCGGCCTCCTCTCCAACACGACGGCCGCCGAAGGCGTTCCGCGGTCCGTCGCCGAGGGCGCGCGGTACGTCGACGGGAGCAACGTCCTGCGGTTGCCGTCGGGCCGGTGGAAGTACCTTCCCGCCGGCGGGAAGGAGTCGGCCGTGGTCGCCGCCGACCATCCGCCGGCGGTGCGGCAGATCGCGCAGAGCCGCGCCTGGCTGGCCTCCGGCCGGGTCCCGGGCCGGTCGCCCGCACAGCGCGCCGCGGCCGGGCGGGCCCTCCTGGCCATGCGCGCCCTGCTCCGGCCCAACGGCGCCGTGGCCGCGGCGTGGAGCCCCGGCTGGAACTACTCCTGGCCGCGCGACTCCAGCTTCGCCTCCGCCGCGTTCGCGCACACCGGCCATGACGCGGAGGCCTACCGGATCCTGCGCTACAGCGCCGCGACCCAGCGCAAGGACGGCACCTGGGAGGCGCGGACGAAGCTCGACGCCACCGGCCCGCCCGACGGCAGGTGGTGGCAGCTCGACGCCAACGGATGGGTCCCCTGGGCCACCTGGCAGTGGTACCGGACGGCCCCTCCGGCCACCCGCCGCGCCCGGCTGACCACCCTCTACCCGATGATCCGCAAGGCCGCCGACCGCGCCGTCGCCTCCCTGCGGGCGGACGGCCTGCCCCCGGCCTCCCCCGACTACTGGGAGCTGATGACCACCACCACGAACATCGGCACGGCCGCGCCGCTGCTCGCCGGGCTCAACGCCTCCGCGGACCTCGCCCGGGAGTCGAACCGGCCGGGCGACGCGGCGCGCTGGGCCCGGGCCGCACGGCGGCTCTCCTCGGGGATCTCCGCGCGGTTCGCCCCCCTGGGGTACCAGCGCACCGTGGACGGTCGGCACGGACGCGACAGCGCGGTGACGTTCATGGCGCCCCCCTTCAACGCGGCCCCCGCCGGCCTGCCCGGGGCGCTGGACGCCACGTACCGGGCCCTGCTCCTGCCCAACGGGGGCCTGACCCCCGGAAACGACTCCACGGCACCCTGGGGCGCGAACGCCTGGACGCCCAGTACGGCGCTCTTCGCGCTCGCCTGGGCCGCCACGGGCGACACGGCGAAGGCCGGACCGGTCCTCGACTGGGTCCTCGCCAAGCGGAACTCGCTCGGCGAGCTGCCGGAGAAGGTGGACAAGGAGGGCAGGGCCGCCTCGGTGGCCCCCCTCGCGTGGACGGGCTCGATCGCCGTCCTGGCCCTCGTGGCGCTCGACGGCACGGCTCTGCCCACGCCGCCCCTGCGGCCGTAGGGGGTGGTGTCTCAGACGGGGTCCGTCCCGTCGCCCGCCGGCGGGGCGGTGCGGACCCGCTCCAGCGCGGCCAGCAAGTGCCGGTAGGCGAGTTCTTCGGCCGCCACCGCCCGCGCGAGGGGCGGGTGGTGCGGATCACGGCGGGACCGGGCCTGTGCCGCGGCCGCGAGGCGGAGCTGCCTCGTCCGGCGCACCTCGTTCCAGGCCGCCACGTAGGCGTCGTCGAGGAGCCGGTGGTCGAGGACCTCGGAGAAGGCGCGCTCCGCCAGGGCGTCGAGCCGGTCGAGGTCGTCGGAGCAGTTTGCGGGGGCCTTCCCGGCGCATCCTTCTCCGAGGGCCCGGGACAGCGACCGCACGGTCGCCCCCAGGTCCGGATACCCCCAGGCCGGCGCCGCGTCGTTCCGGCAACCGGTGGCGAGGGCCAGCAGCAAGGCGGCGCAGGCCACGGTGCGGACCCTTCCCGGTCCCGCGCTCGCGCGCGCGGTGGAGCAGGCGGCCATGGGCGCTCCGATCACCAGCGGTCAGCCGGTCAGCCGGTCAGCCGGTCGGCCGGTCGGGTCGGCCGGTCGGGGGCCGGCCCCGTCCGCGTCCCGACGTGGTGCCCGCCATCGTCGCCCGCACCGGCCGGCCCTGCCAACCGGAGCTTCAATGACGACAGGAGCCGACGGCAGGGGCTCAGCGCCCGGCCTGTACGACCGTCGAGGGCTGGACCGCCCGGTGCCAAGGGGAGGAGGGCGGGCGGCTGCCGGGCGGCTCGGATCCGGCCGGGGGCGCCGTCGTGACGTGCAGGCCGGCGTCCAGGCCGAGGGCTGCGGCGATGGCCGTGCCGTCCGGCTCGGCCACGGCCGCCGGAGCACCCGTGTAAAGCATCTGGGACTCGTACCAGGAGGGTGCGTCGCCCGGGCCCGACACGCCGATCGTGCCCGCGCCCGCGCGGCCCGTGAGCAGCCCGCCGCTCACGCCGACGGCGCCGTAGCCGCCCTCGCCGCCGGCCTCGGTGACCGGGGAGAACGTCGGCGCGGGGCCGCCCGCGGTGGCCAGGCTCGTACCGACGGTGCCCGTTCCGGGGCGGCGGAAGTGGAGGCGGACGCCGTCGCCCTGCGGGTTCGCCGACAGGGGTCCGGTGGTCGCCGGCAGTCCGGTCGGGAAGGGGCCGCCGAAGGGGGCGTCCGGCGTCGGCCGGACCCAGGCCAGTACGGACCGGGCCGTGGCCGCGTACACGTGGCGCCGCCCGGACGCGTCGGTCGCGGTGACCGGGTCGCCCTGCAGGCCGGCGCCGCCCAGGGCCTGCCACGCGCCGAAGGCACCGTCCGGGGCGTCCTGCGCGCGGGCGCGCAGGGTGCGCCGGGAATCGCGTACGTACACGGTCATCCGGCCCGCGCCGTCCACGGCGACGGCCGGTGCGCTGATCGCCGAGGTGCGGGATATGTCTGCGGTGTCCGGGGTGCCCAGCGACTGCCACGGGCCGAAGGCGCCGCCGGGCGCGGTCTGGACGGCGTACACGAGGTCGCGTCCGTACTCCTGGGGGGCGGTGCCCAGGGTGGTGCGGGTGCCGAAGACCGCGATCCTGCCGTCGGGCAGCCGGACGGACGTCGCGCCCGCGTCGATCCCGGAGCCGGGGAGGAACTCGGGCCCCTGCCAGGGGGCCTTGGGGCCGCTGCGCGTCCAGTACGCCATCCGGCCGTCCAGGACGGCGAAGGCACACAGCCGGCCGGAGGCGCCCTCGGTCATCCAGGAGGTGCCGTCGCCCCGGCTGTAGCGGATGGTCTGGTTCCAGCCGGCGCCGGTGGGCCGGGTCGCGGTCTTGCGGTCGCCGCATCCGGCGGTGCTGCCGCACCAGTCCTGGTGGTCCGTCCAGGCATAGGTCTTGAGGTAGCCGAGCTTCTCCTCGGCGGCCTGCGGGTCGAGCGTCGGGGGCAGAGAGCTGTTGGGGTAGCTCACGTAGTTCTGGACCGAGAAGTGCGGCCGGTCCGTGGACTTCGCGTAGCGTTCGGCCGCCGCCTGCACGAAGCGGGCCCCGTACATGTGGTCCTGGTGGTCGAGGAAGGCGCCGCCCTGCGCCCGGCCGGGCGTCGGGTCCTGCGTCCGTATCGTGGTCGGCCGGTACCTCGCGAAGACGTCCGCGATGGCCTCCACGGCCTGCTCCTTGGTGTACGAGAACCAGGGCTTGACCGGCGTCCCGGAGGTGAGCTGGGCGCCCAGGGCGGGAACCTTGCCGTCCCACAGGCCGCGCAGGCTGTCCGGATTGTCACCGGAGATGCTGCGGGCCTCGCGCAACTGCATCCATATGAGGTTGACCTCGGGGCGGGCGACGAGGACGTCCACCTCGGCACTGCCGCCGCCGGCGGTGGGTATGGACCGGCGCTGCCAGGCGCTGGCGCGGTTGCCGGTGGCCATCTGCGCGTAGGCGGCCCGGATGCCGTTCTGCCGGGCCTCCGCGTAGGCGGCGTGGTCGGCGGGGCGTTCCGGATCCTCCAGGTGCGGGCTGTGGGCCTCGTTCCTGCCGTCGGACTCGCCGGAGGTCAGGTACACGGTGGCGACCTTCACGCCCGTCGATATGGAGCGGCTCAGGTCGGGGTTCATGAAGAAGAGGTCGTCGTCGGGGTGTGCGACGACGTGGAGGACCGTGCCCTCGGTCACACTCGGGCGGAAGACCGTCTCGGGGGCCGCCGGCTGCTGCGCGTTCCCGTATCCGTAGGCCCAGGTCGTGACCCCGGCGGCGCCGATGGTGAGCGCGGTGAGCAGGGCCGCGAGGCGGCTGCGGCTGGCCAGGGACATCTGCAACGCCTTGAGGATCGGTCCGGTGCGGAATTCCGCCGAGGGGGTGAGTCGGCGTCCCGATGGCTCCACCGCTTCCGGAGACGACCGGGCCCGATTATGCCCCGCGCGTTTGCGACTGACACACCCTCAAGAGGCGTATGTAATGAGCTGACTTGAATGCTAGATATGAGCGACTTGTCCCATTTGAGATCACTTGGGTAGTGGTCCCGGCGGGCCCGGACCGGCCCTGGCACTTACCCGTGTCCGAGGCGCGGGGACGTACACTCCGCCAGATGAGCAGCAGTGTCACCCGCGCGGCCGGGAACGAGCCCTCGCAGCCCGCCGGCGGAGCCCCGCCCGAGGCTGCGCCGCCCCACGCCACGGCCCGCGGCAACGCCCCCGCCTCGGCCCCCGCCCCCGCGCCGCGGAAGGGAGCCTGGCTGGTGCGCGCCGTGCTCGCCGTCCTCTCCGGCGTGCTGCTCTACCTCAGCTTCCCGCCCCGCCCCCTGTGGTGGCTGGCCCCCTTCGGCATCGCCCTGCTCGCCGGCTGCCTCCACGGCCGCCGCGCCCGGGCCGGCCTCGGCCTCGGTTTCCTCGCCGGCCTCGGCTTCCTGCTGCCGCTCCTCGTCTGGACCGGCGAGGAGGTCGGCCCGGTGCCCTGGCTGGCGCTGGTCAGCCTCGAAGCCCTCCTGATCGGCCTCACCGGCCTCGGCATCGCCCTCGTCAGCCGGCTCCCGGCCTGGCCGCTGTTCGCCGCCGCCGTCTGGGTCGCGGGCGAGGCCCTGCGCGCCCGGGCGCCCTTCGGCGGGTTCCCCTGGGGCAAGCTCGCCTTCGGACAGGCCGACGGAGTCTTCACCCCGCTCGCCGCCCTCGGCGGCACACCGCTGCTCTCCTTCGGCGTGGCCCTCTGCGGATTCGGCCTCTGCGAAGCCCTGCGCATCGCCCGCCGCCACCCCGGCCGCACCACCGCCGCGCTGGCCGCGCTCACCGTCGCCGCCCCGATCGGCGCCGGACTCGCCGCCCGTCCGCTGGTCTCCGACGCGGCCGAGGACGGCACCGTCGTGGCCGCCGTCGTCCAGGGCAACGTGCCGCGCCTCGGCCTCGACTTCAACTCCCAGCGCCGCGCCGTCCTCGACAACCATGCCAAGCGCACCGTCCAGCTCGCCGAGGACGTCAAGGCCGGCCGCGTGCCGAAGCCCGACTTCGTCGTCTGGCCGGAGAACTCCTCCGACCTCGACCCGTACGCCGAACCCGACGCCCGCGCCGTCATCGACCAGGCGGTCAAAGCCATCGGCGTGCCCGTCGCGATCGGCGCCGTCGTGTCCCCGGAGACGGGTCCGCTGCGCAACACGATGATCCTCTGGGACCCCGCCGCCGGCCCCACCGCGACCTACGACAAGCGCAAGATCCAGCCCTTCGGCGAGCGCATCCCGATGCGCTCCTTCGTCCGGCTCTTCAGTTCCGACGTGGACCGGGTGCGCCGGGACTTCGGCCCCGGCAAGGACCCGGGCGTCTTCGACATGGCCGGCAGCAGCGTGGGCATGGTCACCTGCTTCGAGGCCGCCTTCGACGACGCCGTCCGCTCCACCGTCCAGGACGGCGCCCAGGTGATCGCCGTACCCAGCAACAACGCCACTTTCGGCCGGACCCAGATGACCTACCAGCAGCTGGCCATGGACCGGGTCCGCGCCGTCGAGCACAGCCGGACCGTCCTCGTCCCCGTCACCAGTGGAGTCTCCGCCGTCATCCGCCCCGACGGCAGGATCACGGCGCAGACCGAGATGTTCACCGCGGACGCGCTGGTCGCCGAGATCCCGCTGCGCTCCACCCGCACCCCGGCCACCGTCGTCGGACCGCTGCCCGAGTACGCGCTGCTCCTCCTCGCCGCGGGCGGCCTCGGCGGGCTCCTGACCCGACGGATCCGCACGCGCCGGGCGGTCTGAAACGGGGGTCGGCGCCCCGGCCTCGTAGGGTCGGGGGATGACCACACCCGATTACATCCGTGCGATCCGAGCCACCGCCGGGCACCAGCTGCTCCTGCTGCCCGGGGTCACGGCCATCGTCCTCGACGACCGGGGCCGGGTGCTGCTCGGCCGGCGCTCCGACACCGGGCGGTGGTCCGTGGTCGGCGGAATCGCCGAACCGGGGGAGCAGCCCGCCGAGACCGCCGTGCGCGAGGTGTACGAGGAGACGGCGGTGCGCTGCGTCCCCGAGCGGGTGGTGCTCGTCCAGATGCTGGAGCGGATGACCTACCCCAACGGCGACATCTGCCAGTTCCAGGACATCACCTTCCGCTGCCGCGCGACCGGCGGCGAGGCGCGGGCCAACGATCACGAGTCCCTCGAAGTGGCCTGGTTCGAGGTGGACGCGCTGCCGCCCCTGGAGCCCTTCGCCCTGGACCGGATCCACCGGGCCCTGCGGGACGAGCCCACCTGGTTCGCCGCGCCCGTGGAGATCCCGGAATAGGGCGCGTCCGGCAAACCGGTCGGGTGTGGTCCGGCTCACCCGGGGGTGGCCGGGTTGCGCTGTAGGGTTCCGCTGATCCGATAGCGATCATCGGACAGTCGTACATTCAGCGGGGGACGGTCAGGGACCCCCGCTCGAACGGCTGCCCGCGCAGCCCTCCGCGCCGGAGGCGGAACGCATCCCGGCCGTCCGCTAGTTCCTGTCCGCACTGGTGCTGCCCCGCGGAAGTTCGTGGAGGGGTGGTGTTCATCCGGAGCGGATCCGGACCGTTCGGGCGTCCTGACGAGTGAACCCGCGCGTGTCCTGAGGGGCTCAGGACGGTCGTGCCGCACCACGTGGGTGGAAAGCCCGAATCGGCGTGAGGACGCGACGCGATGACGACCGTAGTGGTGACCGGCGCGACCGGGAACGTCGGACGACACGTGGTGAGCGAGTTGCGCCGGCGAGGCATCCCCCACCGCGCGCTCGCCCGCAACCCGGAGCGAGCCACTGCCGTACTCGGCCCCGGCGCCGACCTTGCGCAAGGGGACTTCACCGATCCCGAATCGCTCCGTTCCGCCTTCACGGGCGCCGAGCAGGCCTTCCTGAGCTGCGCCGACGACCCGCGGCAGGTCGAGAACGCGGCAAACGCGATCGAGGCCGCAGCCACGGCCGGTGTCCGGCAGATCGTCCTGCTGTCCACGGTCGGAGCCGAGGCCGGAGCCGAGACGACGTTCGCCGATCAGCACGGCCGCATCGAGCACCGCCTGCGCTCGGCGGGGATCCCTTTCGTGATCCTCCGGTCCAGCTTCCTGATGTCGAACCCCCTCGGTTCACTGCCGACGATCGGGCCCCGTCGCCGACTACGCCCGCGACCTCATGGCACCGCTCCTGACCCGCTGATGCCGCAGCGGGCGGCGGCCGGCGCGGCAGAGTGGATCCGGCACAGGGCCTCGCCACCTGCGGGTTCAGCGCCGGGGACCGACGTGGCCCCGCCCGGCCGCGGACACGCTGTCCTCGACTGCGCAGGCAGCCCCTACCTCAGCGGACCGGCCATCTCTCGGATCACCTGGCTGGCCAGAAGCAGACGGCGGCTCGTTCTCGGTGCGGCCGTACGCGGTGAATTCCCCGTCGTCGGCCTCGTACGCGCCGGCGAGGCGGTCGCGGAGGTCGTTGTTGACCAAAGGGCGCTCCTGACCAGGTCAGGGCACCCGCCCGGGCTGCCGGCCCCACAGGGGTGCTGTCGCGCCCGGCGGGGGGCGCCGAGCTGTCAAGCCCCGAGATTCCGCGCCGTGACCCCGGCCTCGGCTCGGGGCGTAACGGAGTGACACATCGGACGATCCGGCAACCCTGGCACCGCCATGCAAGAAGCCCAGATGCGTGCCAACAGCTTCCCGGACTACTCGACGGTCGGGGGCAGGGGCGGCTCCGGAGGCAACCAAGCCCGGCCGCACTCCGTCATGTGCGGGGATGCGGCCCGTCTGGTCTGGTCCGGCGCCCTCTCGTTCGGCCTGGTCACTTCTCTGAACCGGCAGACGGCTCTCTTCGCCCTGACGCGCACCGGCCCGGCCCCGAGGAACCGGGGCCGGGCCGGTGCGCTCCTAGTACTGCAACCGCATGTGGCGTGACGGTCGGTGAGGTTGCTCGTTGTTGTGACTGTGTGATGAATCGCTGACGGTTGAGCAGATCGAGTCGTGGTCCGAGGGTGTAGCGGGGTTGCATGCCCGGTTCGGGCATCGTTTTGGCAGGTCGGAGCCACGTGATCGGGCTCTGGACTACATGACGGGCCTGCTTGCGCCGCTAGAGAAGAAGAACGGGTGGACGCTGGCCGAGCAGGTCGGCCAGCTCCGCCCGGACGGTGTGCAACGCCTGCTCAACCACTCCGAATGGGACGAGAACGCGGTCCGCGACGATGTCCGGGACTTCGTCGTGGAGACCATCGGCGCCAAGGATGGCGTGCTCATCGGGGACGACACCGGGTTCCTGAAGAAGGGCACCAGGTCAGCAGGGGTCCAGCGGCAGTATTCCGGCACCGCTGGCCGCACCGAGAACTGCCAGATCGGCACCTTCCTCGCCTACGCATCCGCCAAAGGGCGGGCGCTGATCGACCGGGAACTCTACGTCCCGAAGTCCTGGACGGACGACCGCGACCGCTGCCGGGCAGCCGGGATCGACGACACCGTGCCGTTCGCCACGAAGATCGAGCACCTCAAGTGGATGCTGCAACGCGCCATCGACGCGGCTGTTCCCTTCGCCTGGGTGACCGCGGACGAGGCATACGGGCAGGTCAAGCACTTCCGCGCCTGGCTGGAAGAACGCCAGGCCGCGTATGTGCTGGCCACCAAGGTCAACGACACCGTGATCACCGCCGACGGCCGGGACGCCCGCGTCGACGAGCTGATCGCGGCCCTGCCGAAGCAGGCATGGAAGCGGATCTCCGCCGGAGCAGGCGCCCACGGCCAGCGGATCTACCACTGGGCCCGCGTCGCGATCCGGCCCGCCTGGGAGGGCGGATCCGGGCACTGGGTGCTCGCCCGCCGCAACCTGTCCGACCCCACCGACATCGCCTACTACGTCTGCTATGGCCCCGTCACTTCCCGGCTGAAAGACCTGGTCAGGACCGCCGGAGCCAGGTGGGCGGTGGAGGAATGCTTCCAGACCGCGAAGGGTGAATGCGGGCTCGATCACTACCAGGTGCGGCTCTACCGGGCCTGGTACCGGCACATCACCCTGGCCATGGCCGTCCTGGCCTACCTCACGGCCATCCGTGCCGCAGAAGCCGCAAAAGGGGCAGCGGAGATGACGAGCAAGACCTCATACCCCTCAGCGTCCCGGAGATCCGCCGGATGATCGGGCACGTCGTCGTCACGCCCCGCTGCCACAGCAACGAGCACCGTCTGCACTGGTCACGCTTCCGGCGCCGCAGCCAGGCCCGAGCCCGCCGCTGCCATTACCAACGCCGAGGCCACGACCCATACATGCGGTTGCAGTACTAGGGGAGCCGTGCCTCAGCGCAGGGTGAAGGGTGCCACGTGGGTCGTGGTGTCGGCTCCGCTGATGGTGAATTCGAGGTTGTAGTTGCCGTTCGGCAGGTTCCGGGTGCTGACGGGGAGGCTGTAGGAGGAGAGGACCGGGGTGTAGGTGAACCGGCCTGTGACCGGCCTGGTGACGGGGCCGGTGATGCGGGTGGCCGTCAGCGTGATGTTCGAGCTGGAGAGGTTGTTGCCGTTGGCGTCGCAGATCCGCAGGCTGATCACGACCTGGCCGAGGAGGCGGACCGGGCGGTTCGGGTCGTAGAGCAGGCAGATCCGGTACGCCACGTTGTAGGTGACGCTCTTGGTGGACGGGTTGGTGGCGACGTCCCTGGCGTTGACCGTGAACGTGTGCGAGCCGAGCGTCGAGGTGTTGATCGGGCTGCCGTTGGGGACCGTACCGACGCAGCTCGCCAGCCCGGAGGTGGCGTCCGTGCACGAGTAGGACGCGGTGACCGGCTGGCGGTACAGGTAGGTGCCGGCCACCGGGCGCACGATGGTGATCACCGGCCCGGCGGTGTCGAGCCGCACCGTGATCGTCTGCGGTGCGGAGGTGTTGCCGGCGTTGTCGGTGGCGGTGTACGTCACCGTGGTCACGCCGTCCGTGGTGATGGCGACTGTGGCGGCCGCGCCGGGGACGTCGGTGGATGCGGCCGGCTGGGCGCCGCTCGCACTGTAGGTGATCTTCTGGACGCCGGACCCGCAGGACCCGTCAAGTGCGCCGATGCTCACGATCGCGGGGCTGGTGGTGTTCCAGCCGGCGCCGTTCGGCGCAGGCGAGATGCTTGCGGAGGCGGTCGGTGCGGAGGTGTCCGCGTCGTAGGTGAACGTGTCGGCGGCGGTGACCGGGCTGGTGCCGTTGGCGTTGGTGACGGTGACGTCCACGGTGTCCCGCGCCTGCGGGGGCGCCTGCGCGGTCAGTTCCTCAGGCCCGATGACGTTCACGTTCGTGGCCGCTACGGAGCCGAAGGTGACCGTGGCGCCGCTCGTGGGGAATTCCGTGCCGCGGATGGTCACGGTGTTCACGCACTGTGCGAGTTCGGGTGCGTGGTTGGGGGTGACGCCGGTGACGGTGGGCGGGGACAGCGTGACGCGGTCCATCGCGGTGCCCCAGTCGCCGCCCGCGAGGCCGCCGATCTGCTGGACGGTCCAGACGTCCTTGGGGTTGGCCGGGTCGCGGGCGGTGCCCGAGTAGTCGCCCCAGCGCGCCGGGGTGCCGCGCGAGTAGGCCTGCGTGCCCGCGGCGTAGAAGTCGCCGAACGTATTGGCGGGGAAGTTCCCGGACGGCACTCCGATCGCCACCCCGGTGGGGAACATGGTGGAGGAGGAGGCGGTGAATCCGGAGAATAGGTCGTCCTCGTCGTTGAGCGTCAACGAGCCGTAGTAGATGTCTCCCCCCACCATGCCGAGGTTGAGGTTGGTGGCCAGAGTCTGGGTGCCGCCGGTCGAGATCTGGATGTACCGCTGGCAGGCGTGGACGGCGGTGTCGCCGACAGGGGTGCAGCTGACGTTGAAGACGCCCCACAGGCGGTTGTTCTGCCAGGCGACCGAGAGCATCCGGTCGTCGTTGGTCTCGATGGTGGCGTCGCCGCCGGCCGGCTGGGCGGCGTCCGGCGGCGCGGCGGCAGCACCGATGGCGATGGTGTTCTCGGTGTGGTTGACGGCGCTGACCCCGGGCACGCCGGTGAACGTGTGCACCACCACGTTGGTGGGGTCGCGCGGGTCGTGCTCCATCGCCAGCTGGTCGTTGATGCCCGACAGAGAGATGGCCGGGACGACCTGGAACACGGTGTTGTCCTGGCCGAACGTCGTGAGGTTGATCGTGCCTGCGGCCAGCAGGTCGGCCTTGCTGACGACCACGGTCACCACGCCCAGAAACGTCCGGGGGGTGGTTGTCCGGTCGTAGTTGTTCCAGCTGAGCGTGACCTTGTCGTTGGAGTAGCCGAGTTTCGGCTGGTCCTGCAGGACGTTGGTGGTGTTGCTGCCGGCGATGTAGACGGTCCAGTTCCCGCGGGGGTCGGAGGTGTCGCTGACCGCGACGTCGACCTCGTCGCCGCCGGCGAGGAGGCCCTCGTACGCGGCGAAGAAGCGGCCGGACCCCGCGTCGTAGTGCACGCGCGGATCACCGCCCGTGTCCGCCGCGAACCCGAAGAAGGCGCCCAGGTCGAAGGGGGCGCCGACGGCGTTGCCGGCCTTGTCGTAGACCTGGCCCGAGCGGTTCACGAACTCGACGATGTGGGTGGGCCCGACTGCGAGCTGTGCGTCGGAGGGGACGATGTTGTCCACGTTCCCCAGGGTGGGGAACGTCTTCAGCCGCTGGATGACGGCCGTGGACGGCACCGCCGTCGGCCGCGCCCCGGCCTTCGTGGCCTTCGGGGTCAGGGACGCGCTGGTGACCGGCAGACTCGCCTGTTGTCTCGGTCCCTCGGGCGCCGTCCGCTTCGGAGGCGCGAGGTAGGGCTCAACCTGCCTCTCCGTCGGACGCTTTGGCCGCGGCAGCGCCTTTACGTCCACACGCCGCTTCACCGGGACCCGCTCCACTGTCCCCTCGCCGTCCGCCCGCGACGGGGCGGCGGCCGTGGGCGGGACGCCGGGACGCGGCTCGGCGGCCGCCCCACCGGCCGGCGCGACCACCATGAGCGCGACGGCGAGTGCGAGCACCAGGGCGCGAGGCCGGCCGCGCGCCGCGCGGAGTGCTCTCCGGTTCACTTCGGGAAGCCGTTTCAACGACATGGGCTCCCCCCTTCTGACCGCCTCGGAAGTCCGGTCCCGCCTGCGGATCGCCAACGGACGGTCGTTGTCCTGCAGTAGCCGATGATCACGGGCGGGTGTCTGGCGGAAGGACCGCCCGTCCCGCTCCCGTCTGCGGCTCGGCGTGCCGACGCGTCCCCCCAACGGACCTATGCCGGGCTGAGCGGCAGACGGGAAGGCATCACCGTGAGTACGCAGCCAGGATCACCCCGGCAGTGGATCTGCCGTCGCGGCTCAGAGGGCGTTCAGCCCATGCGAGGGCGTACGAGGGCGTGATCTTCGAGCCGTCCGGTGTCGACCACTCCTCGGCCGCGGCGGGGTGCTGTGCCGGTGCTCTCCGCACGCGACTGCATCCTTTGGACCACTACGGTTTCGGCCCTGCGCAGGACGATCTTGCGGCACCGCCGCGAGAGGGTTGATCCGTGCGAACAACCATCGGATACACCGTCGAAAGCATCGGCTACGTCGTAGGAGCCCAGGGGCTTGTCAGCTTCGCTTCGCAGACCTTCTTCGGCACGGAGTGGGGCTGGATGCACAAGGTCGTCGACCTTCCGTCCACCGCTGACCTCGGCATCGTCGCCGTGGGGCTGGCGCTCGTCGTCGGCGGGGTGAAGACGCGGAAGACGCCCCAGCGGCAGAAGGTCGCCTGACCGGCGGGCATTTCAGCCCGCCACTCCCCTTTCCGTGTCGTAGCGGTCAGAGCTCCCAGGCGGCCCGCCGCGTGACCCCCGACGGCTGGTCCCGTGCCCTCATTGAGGTGGAAGTCGTGGACGAGAGGCCTAGCCGGCGTCGGCCGCCTCCCGGTACAGCTCCACCGCCTGGTCGCCCATCACCGCGCTGTACGAGACCTCCGGTACGGTCCCGCCGCCCTCGTAGCCGCCGAGGACCCCCGCCAGCGCTCCGTCCACCAGCCAGGGGCTGCCGCTGGTTCCGCCGCTGAGGTCCGGGCAGCCGATCCGTCGCTGGGTCTCGGAGAACAGCTCGGTGGTGTTGGCGCAGCGCAGCGGGGTCTCCAGGGTCCGCGGGTATCCGATGACCGTCACCGCGGCGTCGTCCGACTGCTCGGCGGCGACCGGGAAGCCGCCCACGAGGTCCTCGACGGATCCGTTCCGCGCCCCGTCCACCGGGGCCACCGTCGCGAAGGCGATGTCGTCGTCCGGGTTCTGGCCCTCCGTCCAGCCCGGGGCGAGGTACACCCCGGTGAGCTTCCAGAGGCCGTACGGGGCCTCGCCGTCCCGGTAGCCCGGCGCGAAGACGGTGGTGTACGGGCTCTCCAGGCAGTGCGCGGCGGTGGCGATCACATCGCGGTCGTCGCTGTGCACCACGGAGGCGGTGCAGAAGTGCCCGCCGTCGAGCCCGTCCGCGAAGAGTGCGCCCACCCGGTCCGTCGTGGCGTCGGGCACCGCCTGCGCGGTGATCCCGGGCGGCGCTCCGGCCGTGGCGTCGGGCACGTCCACGCCGAGCAGCGCTGCCATCGCGGTCAGCGCGAGCAGGATCCGTGATGCCCGCCGCGCACGGATGCGCCGGGCCGGCCGGGGGAGCATGCGGTGGATCATGATTCCACCCTGCCCGCCGAACCTATGTCCGGAGCCCGGTGTTCCGTATGAATCCCCTGTGAATCCGGTGGACCCGATGTGAAACCCGGACCGATCGGCCCGCGAAGTCAGCCGCGGCGCTCGTAGACCGTCACCCGGCGGCCCCGCACCTGCCGGTCCTCCACCACCGTGAAGTGCTCGCGCAGGACCGCGGCCTTCGCCTTGTCGCGCTCCGCCGACGGGGCCTTCGCGACCTCCGCCGCGTCCGTCACCAGCAGCACCCGCCGCTGCCCGAGCAGCGCCGCCCGGATCCGCGCCGGTTCCGCCTCCTCGCCCTTGAGGGTGGCCGAGGCGACCGGGGTCCGGGCCAGCGCCAGGTCGGTCAGGCCCGTGAAGGCGCCGGGGGAGACCAGCGCGGTGTCCCGCCGCGCGGCCGGGACGAACAGCACCGCGTCACCGTCGCCCTTCAGCCGGTCCACCTCACCGGCCACCGCCAGGACGTCGTCGACCCGGCTGGCCGGGGCCCGCTTGCCCAGCTCCACCGGCAGCAGGGCCACCACCGCCGCCCCGACCACACCCGGCACGAGCAGGCCCGCCGCCGGGAACCGGGGCGAGCACGCCCGTACGGCCGCGCCCAGGGCGGCGCCGATCAGCAGGGCCAGACCCGCCATGGAGAACAGCACGTACCGGTCCAGGAACAGCGGCTGGACCAGCGACAGGCCGATCAGCCCGAGCTGCGGCACCGCCAGCAGCGGCAGACCCACCGCCGCTGCCGAGAGGTTCTTGCGGTCGGGCCGGTCCGCCCACGCGCCGAGCCCGCCGATCGCGAGGAGGATCCCCGGGCCGATCAGCATGTGCCAGGTCAGCGGCGGAATCCAGGACACCTGGTCGGACTGGCCCCGGCTGAACAGGATCAGTGGCAGCGCCCCCGCCGCCGCGCCCGAGGCGTACGCCGCCCAGCGCAGCAGGACACCGCGTCCGGCCCGCACCCACCACAGGGTCGCCGCGTGCGCCGGCAGGACCAGCAGCGACAGCCAGTTGAGCAGGGCGCACACCAGCACCGTGACCCCGTACGCCGTCCAGCGCGGCCAGGCCCGCCGCCCGGGCCCGCTCTCCAGGAGCGACACCAGCAGCAGCGTCGACAGCCCGGCCCCTGCCGCGACCAGCGCGTACGGCCGGCCCTCCTGCAGGTAGAACTGGACGGCCGGCAGCAGGCCGAGGGCCAGTCCGCCGCCGAGCCCCGCCCAGAAGCCCGCCAGCCGGCTCCCGATCAGCGCCACGCACGCCGCGGCGGCGGCGACCGCCAGCACCGACGGCAGCCGCAAGGTCGTCGTACTCGCGCCGAAGACCTCGAAGAGGCCGTGCATCAGCAGGTAGTAGAGCCCGTGCACGGCGTCGACGTTCCCCAGCATCCGCCAGATCTCGCCCGCCGGACGCCCGGCCACCTGCCAGGTCGCCGCCTCGTCCCGCCACACGCTGTCCTGCCGGGAGAGCCCCCACAGGCCGAGCGCCAGGGTCCACAGGAACGGGACGAGCCATACGAGGCGCCCGCGTCGGGCCGCGGATATGTGGCAAAGCATGAAGGTGCCGGGATCCTCGGTCTGGTGTTCGGGCGGAAGGTGCCAGTCTATGGACGCCACGGACGGTTTCCGGACCGCCTGTTGTGCACGAAGGAGCGTGAGCGCCCGGTACTGCCGCCCCTAGCCTCGCCGCAGGAGCACGAACGAGGGGCGGTACCCGGTGAACTGGCTCATCCACGACTACCGCGAGAGCGATCTCGCAGCGGTGGTCCACCTGATCGACACCACGGCCGAACTCGGCCAGGAGTCCGTCTTCTCGCTCGCCGAGTGCATCAGCGCGCTGACTGACCGGCAGCCCTGCGTGGTCGCCGTGCACCAGGGCGTCCCGATCGGCGCGGCACTCGCCTGCGTCACCGGGGAGCGGGCCTGGGTCATGCGGATCGCGATCGCCGCCGGCTGGCGCGGCCGGGGCCTCGCCAGCGCCCTGCTCGTCGAGCTGGAGCGACGGCTCATCGCCGCCCGCGTCGGCCGCATCGCCTACGTCCTGCCCGAGGAGGACCTGCTCGGCGAGGGCCTGCTCAACGCCGGCTACACCCGGCAACCCGCCGTCGCCTACTTCGAGAAGACCGAGCCGCTGCACGGGCCGGCCGCCGGCCTCCTCGACGACCTCGGCGGCCGCTTCCTCCCCAACGACCTGTGGGCGAAGGTCGCCGGCATGGAGAGGGAGAAGGACCTCATCGAGCGGCGCGTGGTGCTGCCGCTCGCCGAGCCCGAGCGGGCCGCCTCGCACGGGGTGCGGCCGCCGCGCGCGATCACCCTCTTCGGCCCGCCCGGCACCGGCAAGACCACCTTCGCCCGGGGCATCGCCTCCCGGCTCGGCTGGCCCTTCGTGGAACTGCTGCCCTCCCGCCTCGCCGACGAGGGCAACCTGGCCGCCGCGCTGCGCGACGCCTTCGCCCGGATCGCCGAGCTGGAGCGCGTACTCGTCTTCATCGACGAGGTGGAGGAGATCGCACCGGTGCGCACCGAGCCCGCGCAGCCCGGCGGGATCCACGGAGTGACGAACGAACTGCTCAAGCTGATACCGGGCTTCCGGGAGGGCGACGAACGGCTGCTGGTGTGCGCCACCAACTCCATCCGCTCCCTCGACCCGGCCTTCCTGCGGCCCGGGCGCTTCGACTACCTGATCCCGATCGGGACCCCGGACGCCGGGGCGCGCGCCGCGATCTGGTCCCGCTACACGGCGGGGCGCGCGGACGTCGATGTGGCGGCCCTGGTCGCGGCGACCGAGCTGTTCACGCCGGCCGACATCGAGCACGCGGCCCGGATCGCGGCGCAGGTGTCCTTCGAGCGTGACCTGGAGGCGGTGGGCGCGCGGGGCGCGGCCGCCGCACAGCTGGGCGCGACCACGGAGGACTACCTGGCGGCGGTCCGGCAGTGCCGGCCGACGGTGACGCCGGCGATGACGGGCGAGTTCGAGGCGGACATCACGGCGCACGCCCGCTTCTGACCTCCGCCACGCCCCCACGGACTTCCGTCCCCCGGTTGCGGCGGGGGAGGGAACGCGGAACGGCCCGCGGCCACTCCCCAAAGCGGCCGCGGGCCTCCCGCGCGGACTCGGCATCCGCGCGGGACGGCCACGTTCCGGGTGGGGGTGTCCGCCGGCCGGAACGTGACGCGCAGCGGTGCCTGAGGGCATCCCTGAACCCTCGTCAACGTCTTCCAGCGGACCAGGGGGCGGGGCGCCCGCGCCTCGGCCGGACGGCCACGGTCCGGCCGGACGGCCGAACCGCCGGGTCGGCTACCGTCGGGCCATGGGCTTCGTCGTCTTCATGACCCTTCCGGGGCTGGCTCTGCTGCTCACGGCCATGGCCTTCCTCGACCTGGCACTGGAACGCGCGGGCCGCGCGGGCCTGCTGCCCTGGCGCTGGAACGGCCGCCAGGGGCAGATCTCCGCCACCGGCTTCGAGCAGCTGCACGCCAGTCTCTCGCCGGGCAAGCAGAACGAGCTCAAGGAACGGCAGAGCGCCCTCGTCCTGCGCGACGACGAGGAGGACGGCGCGCCGCCGCGTTCCCGCGTGGACCTCGGCGGCGGGCTCGCCGTCATCCGGCTTCCCGCTACGGGGAACAGCGGTACGTGAAGTCCACCGCGGCCGTGCGCTGACCCGGGGACAGCAGCTGCAGCTCGGCCCGCGCGGGGTGGTTCCCCGTGCCCTGGAAGGTCCACAGCAGGTGCAGCCGGGCCTCCCGCTGCCCGCGCGGCACCCGTTCGGTGAGCTCCTGCGACCGCGTGCCGTCGCTGCGGACCCAGCGGTAGGTGAGGGTCCCCGGGCGCCCGTTGGTCCCGACGACGGCCACGACATCGGCCGTCGCGCCACAGGGCGGGCCCTGGGGATCGGTGGTCACGGCCACGTCCCGGACCTCGATGGCGGGCCCGAACCGCTGCCACCCGAGGTACGCGAGGACGGCGGCCAGCACGACCGCGGCGAGGGCGTACCGCCGCAGACCTGCGAACCGGCGGCGCCGGGGGGCGGCAACGGCGGCCACCACCAGGGGGAACGGCGCGGGCATGGCCGCGGTCACCCCGGGCCCGAACCGGAGCACGGATCCCTCGACCCGGTCGGGGGCCACCTCCGGGGCCACGGGAGGACCGGAGAACCAGTGGCTCCCGAGGACGGTGGCGCTGTAGTCGTCGCCCTCGGGGGCGCGGGGATCGGTCATCGGGGCACGTCCTGGCAGCGCAGCAGGTATTGCGAGGCCGACGCGGACTTGTTCCCGGCGGTCGGCTTGGTGGTCACCCGGACGCCTCCGTAGCAGCCGCGGTCGCGGGTGAAGGCGTGGGACTTGACCACGGTGACCGGCGAGCCGGCCTGGACCGTGAACGACTCCGTGCCGTCGGGGACGGAGTAGGAGCCCTGCACACCGCCGAGGAACCACTCCAGTACGACCGTGACCGGCCCGGTGCCCTGGGCGGCGACCGAGACCGTCGCGTCGCCCCGGTACACGCCGGTCTTGAGCGACACGTCGACCTTCGTGACCACCGGGGCCGGCGTCGGAGTCGGCGTGGGCGACCAGCTCACCGTGGGCTTCGGGGTGGGGCTCGGCGCATGCGAGGGCGACGCCGACGGCGACGCGGAGGCGGACGGCGAAGGACTCGGGGACGCCGAGGGGCTCGGAGTCGGCGAAGCGGAAGCGGAGACCGTCGGGCTCGGGGTCGGGGAGGCCGATCCGGGCGGCGCCGCGCTCGTCGTGGCGAAGGCGCTCAACGCCGAGGCCCCGCTCGGGGCCGCGCCGATCGCGTCCGTGGTCAGCACCACCACCGCGCCCAGGACCAGCGTGATCCCCGCCGCGAGCCAGCCGCTGCGGCCGGGCGCCCAGCCCGAGCCGCTGCTCAGGGCGGTCGTGGCCACCGCGGTGGTGCCCGCCGCCGGGGCGCCCGCCGAGGGGAACAGCAGCGGCAGCAGCGCGGCCAGCGCCGCCAGCTTGCGCTGCCCGCGCTCCTCCCACTCGGGCCCGTACGCGGCCAGGGCCACGCCCTCCAGCTCCGCGACGAACGCCTCCGCGTTCTCCGGGCGCTGTTCGGGCTGCTTGGCGAGGCCGCGCCTGATCAGCGGTCGTACGGGCTCCGGGGCCTCGGTCTCCGGTACGGGCGCCTCTATGTGCTGGACGGCGAGCTCCGCGAAGTTCTCCCCGTCGTACGGCTTGCGCCCGGTCAGGCACTCGAAGAAGGTCGCCGTCGCCGCGTACACGTCGGCCGCGGGCGAGGCCGGCCGGCCCTGCCACTGCTCGGGCGCCATGTAGGCGGGGGTTCCGGCCACGCCGGGCGTGGTGCCGCGGTTCGCCGCGATCCCGAAGTCCACCAGCTTCGACGAGCCGTCCGCCGCGACCAGCACGTTCTCCGGCTTGTAGTCCCGGTGGACGACACCGGCCCGGTGCGCCGCCGCGAGCCCGAGCAGCGATCCCTTGAGGACCACCAGCGCGGCCTCGGCATCCGCCTGCCCGGACTGCTTGAGCAGCGCGCGCAGGGAGATGCCGTCGACGAGCTCCATCACGATGGCCGCGCCGCCGGGCGACTCCACGTACTCGTACAGCCTCACCACGTACGGGGTCCCGAGCCCGCCCAGGAGGCGGGCCTCGGCCCGGAACTCCCCGACGAACGCGGGGTCCTGGCGTAGCCGGTCGCTGAGGTACTTCACCGCGACCGCCGTGCCCGTGGCGTCGTGGACGGCGAGCACCACGCGGCCGCTGCCGCCCGCGCCGAGTTCCCGGACCTCCGTGTAACCGGGGACCGACCATGCCGCCCGTGTGTCCTTCATCGTTCCCGCCCCCTGTCCGGCTGTCCGCCGTGCCGTGCCGCACCGTGTCCCGGTCGGTGACCGGCCACCCCCTGGGACACGTTTCCGGCACGGCCGGTTCCCGACGGTGCGGGGTGTCTCAGGCTGCGGCCCTCAGGCCGCGGCCGCCACGGCGCCGATCATGTCGTGCAACCGGTCGGCGGCCGCCCGCCCGAAGGCGGGGTCGTTGATGTGCGTGTCGTAGTCGTAGAGCCGGGCGGCGCTGCCCCGCAAGCCGTCGCGCAGCGCCGAGAACAGAGCCCGGTCCGCGCCGGGGTCATGGTAGGGGCCGCCCGGCGATCCGAGCGTGGAGAGTCCGCGGAGCGGGACGCAGACGGCCGTGGGGCCGGTCGCGGCGCGCAGTTTGGCGGCGACCCGGCGGCCGAGTTCCGTGCATTCCGCCTCGTTCGTACGGATCACCGTGATGGACGGGTTGTGGACGTGGACCCCCCGGTCCAGGACCCGCTGGGGCAGGCTCTCCAGCGGGCCGAACTTCACCATGTCCAGCGCCCCCAGGCTCACCACCTGCGGGATCCCTGCCCGCCCGGCCGCGCTGAGCCGGTCCGGGCCCGCGGTGAGGATGCCCCCGCACAGGTCGTCGGCCAGCTCGCTGAGCGTGAGGTCGAGGACGCCCGCGAAGATCCCCTGGCCGGCCAGGGTCTCCAGGGTGCGGCCGCCGGTGCCGCTGACGTGGAAGACCAGGACCTCGTAGCCCAGGTCCGTCAGCCGCTCGCGGGCCGCGTCCACACCGGCCGTGGTCACGCCCGCCATGCTCGCCGCGACCAGCGGGCGGGCGCCCGCTCCCAGCCGGGGCGGGCGGCGCTCCAGGGAGGCGCGGGCGTAGGCCCCGGCCATTCCGGCGATCGCCTCGACGGCGTTCGCCAGGACCGGTCCGGAGACGCTGTTGATCCCGGCGATGTCCACCACGCTGTACATCATCGTGATGTCCGAGGAGCCCACGTAGGGGCTGACGTCCCCGGACGCCATGGACGACACCATCAGTTTCGGCACGCCCAGCGGCAGGGCGCGCATCGCCCGGGTCGCGATGGAGGTGCCGCCGCTGCCGCCGATCGCGAGCACCCCGTGCAGCCGGCCCTCGGCGTGCAGGCGTGAGAGCGTCGCCTCCGCGCCGCGGGCCATCGTGGTCACGGCCGCGCCCCGGTCGGCGGCCGTGCGCAGTTCCGTCAGTTCCGTTCCCGCCGCCCGGGCGACCGCGTCACGCGGCACGTCGGCGGGCACCCGGGGTTCGCCCATGATTCCCGTATCGACCAGTACCACTTCGACGCCGGCGCGCAGCAGCCTCTCGCGCAGCCAGCCGTACTCCACACCCTTGGTGTCCAGGGTTCCCACCAGCACGACGTTCGTCATATGTGCAATGTCCACGCAGGTGGGGATGTTGGCAAGTGCAGGTACGAGTCAGCTCCCAAGGCCCCCCAGGAGCACCAACAGCCGCTCCAGGAAAGGAACTTGAGACTTAATCAGCATTTTTTCAGCCAGCGGAGGAGCGAACCACGCCACCCGGTCCAGCTCCGGGAACTCCTGTACGTTCCCGGAGTGCGGGGGCCATTCCATGGTGAAGGTTCCGGGCACCATCAGCTCCGGGTCGAGGTCCGCCTCCACCGCCCAGATGGTCACCAGCTTCCCGCTGGTCAGCCGCACCTCGCCCAGCGGCAGGTACTCGCCCTCCGGCGGGGGCAGCCCGATCTCCTCGGTGAACTCCCGGCGGGCCGCGTCCCGCGGTGTCTCCTGCGGCCCGTACTCGCCCTTCGGGACGGCCCAGCCCCCGGCCTCCCGCCCGGCCCAGAGCGGACCGCCCATGTGTCCGAGCAGGACCTCGACCCCGGACGGGTCCTGTTCCGGCGGACCGCCGGTCCGCCGGAACAGGAGCAGTCCGGCACTGCGCTTGTGCGTCATGGGTCCATCCATGCCCCGTACGGGCGCGGGTCAGTGCTCCGCGGTCAGTGGTCGTGCGGGCCCTGCCGGTGGACCGGCCCGTGCGCGTCCGCGCAGTGGGCGCCGGACGGGCCCTCACCCGCGCGGCCCACCGTGAGGAGGGAATCCTGCGCGTGGTCCACCTGGAGGGTGGTGTGCGTGATCCCGTACTCCTTGGCCAGCAGCCCCTCCAGGTCCCGGCGTACGGCGTGGCAGTCGCCCGCCGGCTCCACCAGCACGTGTGCGGAGAGCGCCGCCTGCCCCGAGGTGATGGTCCAGATGTGCAGGTCGTGCACCTCGGTGACGGGCGGGTGTCCGACGAGCCGGTCGCCGACCGCGTCCGGGTCCACATGCGCCGGGGCGGCCTCCAGGAAGATCCGGCCGGACTCGCGGACCAGCCCGTAGCCCGCCTTGACCATCAGCACCACCACCACGAGGGTGGCGATCGCGTCAGCCTGCCGGAAGCCGGTGGTGAGCACGATCAGACCGGCGACCGCGGTCCCGATGAAGGCGAAGAGGTCGTTCAGGATGTGCTGGTAGGCGCCCTCGACGGCCAGCGAGGAACGGTTCGCCCGGGAGATGCACCAGGCCGCGGCCACGTTGACGACGATGCCCGCGAGCGCCGTCACCACGACCAGCCCGCCCTCCACCGGCGGCGGATCCATCAGTCGCCGCACCGCCTCGTACGCCAGCCAGGCCGCCAGCAGGAGCAGCGTCAGGCCGTTGGCCTGGGCGGAGAGTATCTCCGCGCGCTTGAGGCCGTACGTGAAACCGCCGCGGGCCGGGCGGGCCGCCAGCCGCATCGCGATCAGCGCGAGGACGATGGAGACGGCGTCGGTCAGCATGTGCGCCGCGTCCGAGATCAGGGCCAGGGAGTTGGCCACGATGCCGATGCCCACCTCGATGGCCATGAACGTACCGATCAGACCCAGCGCGATCCCCAGCCAGCGGCGGTCGGCGTCGGCGGACACGCCGTGGCTGTGTCCCGCGTGTCCGCCTCCGTGCCCGTGGTCGTGGCCGTCGTGCGCGTGGTCGTGCCCACTCATGGCGTCCCCCGTCTCATCGCGGCACCCGTGTGTTCGGATCCGTCGCGTGAAGTGAAGCGCACCCCGGCGAGATGGGCAAAGGCTGCAACGGGGACCGTTGTCATTACCCATAAGAGGCCTCTGACCTGCGGTGATGTCGGACGGCTGCCGGGCCGGCGGGTTCATGGGAAAATCTGCTCATGGTCCAGCGCCCCGGTGTGCCGACCGCACCCGAGCTCGTTCTGGTGACCGACACGGACTCGATCGCGATGAGCCCGGGCCGGACGTACCACGTGGGCAGGGACCCGCTCTGCGAGATCTGCCTGGAGGACGCCCGCGTCTCCTGGCGCCATGCGGTCCTGCGCCCGGACGGCGACCACTGGACGGTGGAGGACGAGCACAGCACCAACGGGACCTGGGCCGACGGCCGGCGCGTCCACGAATGGAGCGTCGGCGTCGGCAGCCGGCTGCGCTTCGGCGACGAGCAGGACGGTCCGGGCGCCGTCCTCGTCGGTCCGCCGCCCCCTCCGGCTCCCCCTCCCCCTCCGCCCCCGCCTTCCTCCGCCGCACCGGACGCCGCCGCCGGTGTCCGGCCCTCCCGGGTCGCGTCCCTGTCCCGTAGCTTCCAACGACCGACGACCGTACGTCCGCTCCTCGCCCGTACCGCGGTGAGCATCGGCCGCGCCCCCGAGAGCGACCTCGTCATCGACGACCTCACGGTCTCCCGCCGGCACGCCGAACTCCGTGCCCTCGCCGACGGCACGTACGAGATCGCGGACCTCGGCAGCCACAACGGCACCTACCTCAACGGCGCCCGCCTCGACCTCAGGGCCGCCCCCCTCGCCCAGGGCGACATCGTCGGCATCGGACACTCTGCCTTCTGCCTCGTCGGGGACCAGCTCCAGGAGTTCGTGGACACGGGCGAGATCTCGCTCGACGTCCAGGGCCTCACCGTCGCCGTCGACAAGGGCCGCAAGATCCTCCTCGACCGGGTCTCCTTCCCCGTGGGGGCCAAATGCCTGCTCGCCGTCGTCGGCCCCAGCGGCGCCGGCAAGTCCACCCTGCTCGGCGCGCTCACCGGGCTGCGCCCCGCCGACCAGGGCACCGTCCTCTACGACGGACGCGACCTCTACCGCGACTACGCCGAACTGCGCCGCCGTATCGGGCTCGTCCCCCAGGACGACATCCTGCACTCCCAGCTCACCGTCCGGCGCGCCCTCGGCTACGCCGCCGAACTCCGCTTCCCGCAGGACACCGCACCAGCCGAACGCCAGGCCCGGGTGGAGGAGGTGATCGGCGAACTCGGCCTCCAGCAGCGCGCCGACCAGCCCATCCACAGCCTCTCCGGCGGCCAGCGCAAACGCGTGTCCGTGGCCCTGGAGCTGCTCACCAAGCCGTCCCTGCTCTTCCTGGACGAGCCCACCTCCGGCCTCGACCCCGGCATGGACCGCTCGGTGATGCACATGCTGCGCGGCCTCGCGGACGACAGCCGCACGGTCATCGTCGTCACCCACAGCGTGCTCAACCTCGAAGTCTGCGACCGCCTCCTGGTCCTCGCGCCCGGCGGGCGCACCGCGTACTACGGCCCTCCGGAGGAGGCCCTCGGTTTCTTCGGCTACGAACAGTGGCCCGAGGCCTACGAGGCGTTCGAGAACCGGCAGGACCGCGACTGGGCCGGGCAGTACCGGGCCTCGCCGCTGCACAGCCGCTACGTCGACGTCTCCGCCGGAAGGCCCCCGCCGCCGCTCGCCGGAGAGGCGGCCTCGGCCGGCGGCGCCGTGCCGCAGCCGCCGCCCAAGGCCCAGAGCTGGGGCTCCCAGCTCTCGACCCTGATCCGCCGGTACACCGCCGTGCTCGGCGCCGACCGCACCTTCCTGGCCATCATCGTCGGGCTGCCGTTCGTCATGGGCGGGCTGGCCCGTGCGCTGGCCGGCAGCGCCCTCACGGCCGAGACGGGGCTGAACGCGCTGTTCATCCTGGTCCTGGGCGGAGTCCTGACCGGCGCCGCCAACGCGGTGCGCGAACTCGTCAAGGAACGCGTCATCTACCAGCGCGAGCGCGCCGTGGGCCTGTCCCGGTCGGCCTACCTGATGTCCAAGGTGCTGGTCCTCGGCGCGCTCACCATCGCCCAGGCCGTGGTCCTCACCGTGGTCGGGCTCGGCGGGGTCGACACCAACGCCCCCGGCGGCACGGGGATCTTCCTGCCGCCGCTGATCGAGATCACCCTCGCCGTCGCCCTGCTGTCCTTCACCTCGATGCTGCTCGGCCTGATGATCTCCGCCCTGGTGACCAAGGAGGAAGTCACCATGCCGCTGCTGGTCCTCCTCACCATCGTCCAGTCCGCCTTCTGCGGGGCCCTGCTGAAACTGTCGGGGGTCCCCGTCCTCGAACAGCTGGCCTGGTTCGTGCCGGCCCGGTGGGCCATGGGCGCGATGGCCACCACCACCGACCTCGGCGCGATCGTGCCCCTCAAGATCACCCAGGACCCGATGTTCGATCACGAGGCGAGCCTGTGGCTCATCGACATGGGGATGCTGCTCGCCCTGTCCGCGCTGTTCACCGTGCTGGTGGCCCGGATGCTGCGCCGCCACGAGCCCGCGGTCATGCGGAAGTAGCCGCCCATGACCAGCCCCGGCCCGGTCGAGGACTTCCGGCCCACCCACGTCGTCCCGCAAGAGGGTCTACCCGCCTGGGAGAGCCCCGACGTGTCCCGCCCCACAGTGCCGCTCGACGGCTTCCTCCCGGTACAGCTGCTGTCCCGGCGCGGCGACTGGGGCGAGGTCCTGTGCGCCAACGGCTGGTCCGCCTGGGTGGACGGCAGGCTCCTGGTGTCGGTGCCGCAACCCCCGCCGACGACCGACCGGCCGCTCGCCCGTACGGAGGACGCGCGGCCGATGCTCACACGCGCCGCCGAGGCCCTGGAGCGCTACCGGCGTGCCGCGGACGAGCTCGCCTCGGGGAGGACGGACGCCGATGCCTTCCGGCGGACCGTACGGGGGCTGCGGGCCGGGGTGGTCGTGGACGGGGAGTCGGTGTGGGTCTACGACGTGACGGCGGGGAAGTGGCTGTACGGCGACGAGAGCCGCCTGACGACCTTCGCGGTCGTGGCGGCGCCGGGGGCCTCGCCCGGTCCGCCGCAACCGCCGCCCCCATCCGCGCCCACACCGACGCAGGTGGGCACCGGAGCCGAAGTACCCCCGGATCCGCCACCGGCCGACGGGGCGGTGGCGGGTCGGCCCGACCCCGACGAGGAGCACGACGAGGAGCACGGCAAGGAGCACGACAAGGAGCACGGCACGGAGCACGACACCACCCTGATCGTGGACACGCACGATCCGGAAGCCGACTGAGCGCGTTCCCGGAAGCGGCTGACCGGATCGGGGCTCGACTCAGGGGGTCCCGGAAGCGGCCGACCGGCCGAGGGGTGTGGGCGGCTGGGGAGCGGAGGCGGGCGGCGGACGTCAGGGCGCCGGGGTCGTGGCTGCGGCGGGTTCCTCGACGCGGCCGCGGCGGTGCAGGGGGCGGGCCAGGAGGGCGCCCAGGAAGCCCGCCACCGCACCCCAGAGGAGGGCGAGCCCGACCGTGCGCCACAGGACGGGATTCAGCACGACCTCGCCGCCGAGCCCGTCCACCTCGCCGATGCCCAGCAGGGAGAGGCCGAACTGTGCCTGCACGCGCGCGAGCAGACAGACCATCAGGGTCGCCAGGGCCAGGGCCACGCCCAGGTGGAGCGCGTGCTGCCAGGAGCGGACGTGGGCGGGGGAGCGCACGGCCGCCAGTACTCCGGTGCCGAGGAGCAGGACCGCGGCCACGGCCACCAGCCACCACGCACGGGAGTCGCGCTCCGCGAGCGAGGCCACGTCCACCGCGGACAGCTCGGAGCCGCGCAGGACCTCGTCCAGGAGCTGCGGCATCGGCAGCCCGAACGGGCCCTCGACCCGGCCCTCCCAGGCGCCGCCGAAGCCCAGGGTGAACGCGATCCAGGCGAGGTTCGGCAGCGCGAGCAGGATGACCGCGAAGGTCCGGGCGGCATGGCCCTGGGTGGCGGCCACCACCAGGCCGACCCCGACACCGAGGACGACGTAGGCCAGGAGCAGCAGCATCGTGGCGAAGGCGGCCGGGCGCAGCGCCGCGTGGTAGCGGACCAGCCCGGCCGGGAGCGGCGCGCGGCGCGAGACCAGCAGGGCGATCAGCAGCAGGCCCAGGATCCACAGCAGTCCGAAGAGGAGCGTGGCGGGCAGGTCGGCCCGGAACCCCACGGTCGGGGCCGAGTCGAGGAGTTCACCGATCACCCCGACCGGGGAGTCGCCGGTGGAGATGCCGAAGGACTGCCGGGCGAGGAACGCGGCCCCGGTCAGCGCGAGGAGCCACAGGACGACCAACGGGAGGGCCCGGCCGATGAGTTCGCGGGGCCGGGCCACCGCACGGTTGTGCAGGGGGTGCAGGAAGCAGGAGCCCGCGGTGAGGGCGCCGGCCAGGCTCACCGACAGCGGGAGCGCCGACAGGCTCGCGTCGGCCCCCGCCAGGACACCGGCCCCTCCCGACACCTCCAGCGAACCGCCGGCCGCCATCACGACGACCGCGGCGACCACACGGGGGAACGCGCCGCCCGGCAGGTCGCCCGCGCCCGCGCACGCGAGCCCTGCGGCGGCGACCGCGGTCATCACGGCGAATCCCGCGACGACGGCGACGAGGGCGTCGCGCCATGCCCTCGCGGAGCCCCCGGACGATGGTGATCTCGGTATCCGGCTCACCCTGCCACCGTGGCATCCTCGGCTTGCGGGCACCACCCGGATGGCGCACACAATGGTCCGCAGGGAACTCCCTCCTACTGGGAAGAAGAGCCCGTGACCACGCAACCCTCCGGCCGGCCGCCCTCGTCAGAGCGCCCCAGCGGGCCGCCTTCCGGCCCGCTCTCGGGCGGGCAGCAAGGGCCGCCGCCCCCGCCTCCGCCCGCACCGCCCACGCCGGGATCCCCCGGCGGGCCCGGTGGTCCTGCCAAGGGGCCCTGGTGGCGGTCCGTGCCCCGGCTCGCCACGATGCTCGTCGCGGTGGTGGCGGTCGTGGCCCTGGCCGTCGTCCTCACCCGGCCCAGCGGTACCGACAACGCCGGCGGGGAGGTCTTCCTCCAGCCGGCCGCCGCCTCCGGCCCCGACCCGTTCACCGAGTCGACCGTGACCAACGAGGCGAAGCCGCCGGAGAGCCCGGCGGCGTCCCCCACGGGCCCCAAGACCCCCAGCGCCCCCACGAGCGCCACCCAGGGCACCACGACGGGTACCAGGAGCATCAGCGGCTCCGCGCCGGGCGTGTACGGGGGCACGAGGGACACCGCCAGCTGCGACGTCGAGAAGCAGATCAAGGCGCTGTCCGCGGACCCCTCCAAGAACGCCGCCTTCGCCTCGGCGCTCGGCATCCAGCCGCAGTCCGTCCCCGCGTACCTCCGCTCGCTCACCTCGGTGCAGCTGCGGATGGACACCCGGGTCACGAACCACGGCTACCAGAACGGCAAGCTCACGAGCTACCAGGCCGTACTGCAGGCCGGGACGGCCGTGCTGGTGGACGACCGGGGAGTGCCGCGGGTGCGCTGCGCGTGCGGCAACCCGCTCGGCCCGCCGGTGGCGCTCAAGGCCAATCCGAAGCGCTTCGGGCAGACGTGGCCCTCGTACCAGCCGCAGAAGGTGGTCGTCATCGCACCGGCGCCGACCGTGGTGCACAAGATCGTGATCTATGACCAGGACAACCGGCGCTGGTACGAGCGCGAGAAGGGCAGCCACCAAGGCAGGCCCGACCGGCCGGTGCCGCCGCCGGTGATCCAGACGCCGACGTTCATCCCGACGAAGCCGACGCCGACCGGTACCGAGACGAAGCCGAAGCCCACGGGCACGCACCCGAAGCCGACCGAGACCGAGACGAAGCCGGTGAAGCCCACGGAGACGGAGACGGAGCCGGTGAAGCCCACGGAGACGGAGACGGAGCCGGTGAAGCCCACGGAGACGGAGACGGAGCCGGTGAAGCCCACGGAGACCGAGACGGAGCCGGTGAAGCCCACGGAGACGGAGACGGAGCCGGTGAAGCCCACGGAGACGGAGACGGAGCCGGTGAAGCCCACGGAGACGGAGACGGAGCCGGCGAAGCCCACGGAGACGCAAACGGAACCGAAGACGCTCACGGAGACGGAAACGCCCACGACGCCGACCGAGAAGGAACCGACGGCGACGGCCGAGACGCGCACGACGGCGACGGCCGAGACGGAGACGAGGCCGGACACGGTCCCGGAGCAGCCTGAGTCGGTGGCCCCGGTGGAGCCCGAAGCCCCAGTTCCGCCCGAAGAGGAGGAGCCGGAGGTCAACGAGTCCTAGCCGGCCGGGGTACCAGCCCCAGCGGCAGCCCTGAGTGCACCGCATCCCCCACGCGGGGGATGCGGTGCACTCCCAGGTCCGACGCCCTTCCCCCGCCCCGCGGCGAGGCCCCTGCATCCAGAGCCTCAGCACGCTCTCCAGTCCGGGAGCACCTCGCCCCGGCCGCGCAGCAGCCCGAAGCGGAGCAGCGGCGCCGGCGGCGCCCCGCGGTGGTGCTCGTACCGGCGGCCCTCACGGCCGGAGCGCTCGCGCCGACGGTGGACCGGGTGCTGAGCACCTTCGGCCCGGCCGGGAGGACGGACGCGGGATTCGAGGGCCCCGGCTGGGCGCTGGCGGCCGGGGTGACCAGTGGGCTGTTCGTCCTGTGGGGACCCCTGCTGGCAGCCTCGACCCGGGCGCACTACGCACACCGGTGTCGGCCGGTGAAGACACGGATGGTGTAGCGGCGTGCCGGATCAGGCGCGGCCGCGCCGGGTCAGCGCGTCGCCCGCGGCGCCCACCGCGAGGCCGAGGACGACCCTGACGACGTAGCTGTAGGTCTCGTAGCCGTCAGGGGCGAGGAAACGGACGAATCCCATGAAGTGGATCCAGCCGAGCCACTCGTGCAGGAGACCGCTCGCGCCGCCGACGACCGGGGGCTGTTCCGGCGGTCCCGGCAGCAACTGATCGCCTCCCTGCGCGAACGGGCCGAACTGGCCGAGGCGGACACGGAGTCACGCGCGGAGCCGGCGGCCAACAGACCGTGGGCCAGGGGGTTTTCCCTCATCTTCGGCAGGCCGGCGCCCCAGCTCGGGCGGGCGGCTGCGGTTCGGCCGGGGCCGTGCCCGCGTCGGCGCCTTGGGCAGGGGGGAGCCGGTGGCCGGCCGCCCCACGGGGACACGGGCGGGGGAGAGTGAGACCCTGGCTGCATGGCCCGCAGGGGAAAGAACCCCGAGGTCGACTGGCCCGCGCGGCCCGATACGAGCCTCGCGCTCAACCGCATGGGCACGTTCGACTGGGACCTCGACAGTGGGCGGATGCACCTGGACCCCACCGCCCTCGAGGTCCTCGACCTGCGCCCGGACGAGTGGGACGGGACCTCCGAGGGGCTGCGGCAGCGCCTGGCCCCCGCCGAGGCGGCCCGCCTCGACGCCCGGGTCGCGCAGGCGATCAAGGACGGCCGGAGCCACTACGGGGCCTACGTACGCACCCGCCTCCGCGACGGAACGCCGGCCTGGACCCACATTCAGGGCCACATCCTGCGGAACCCGGACGGCCGCCCGTACCGCGTCATCGGGATCCTGCGCGACGCCGCCCACGACCCGGGCGACCCCGGGGCGGCCGGGGAGCAGGCCGAGGGGCGGCGCCGGATGACGGGCGTCGTCGAGCGGACCACCGCCATCCTCGCCCACGCCCGCACCGTCAACGACGTGACCGACGTCCTCAAGGACCCCCAGGCCCTCGGGCACCTCGGCGCGGTCAGCGTGATGCTGGGCATCGTCGACGGAGGCCGCATCCACCTGGTCGCGGAGGGGCAGCTCGGCTCGTACGTACCGGAGATCGAATACACGCGGATCGACGCGCGGTTCCCGATGAGCGAGGCCGTACGGACCATGCAGCCGGTCTTCCTCGTCTCGCGCGAGGAGTTCCAGAGCCGCTACCCGCAGCTGTGGCCGTACATCGAGCCGCTGTCCGTCCGCAGCGGGGTCTACTTGCCGCTGATCGCCCAGGGGCGGCCCATCGGGGCGCTCGGGCTGCTCTACACACGGGACGGGGAATTCACCGCCGAGGAGCGGAACCTGCTGATGGCACTCGGCAGCGGCGTTGCGCAGGGCCTCCAGCGAGCCATGCTCTTCGAGCAGGAGCACGACCTCGCCGAAGGGCTCCAGAGGGCCATGCTGCCCCGCCGGATCCCGGAGGTGCCGGGCGCGCGGATCGCCGTACGCTACCGGTCCGCCCGGATGGGACGGGACATCGGCGGCGACTGGTACGACGTGATCCCGCTCGGCGACGGCCGCGTCGGGGTGATGATCGGCGACGTCGAGGGGCACGACACGGACGCGGCCGCCGTCATGGGGCAACTGCGCATCGTGATGCGCGCGTACGTCGTCGAGGGGCACACCCCGGCGACGGCGATGGCGCGGGCCTCCGCCTTCCTGCGCGAACTGGAGACGGAACGGTTCGCCACGTGCACGTACGCCGAGGTGGACCTCACCACCGGGATGCTCCGGATGGTCCGCGCCGGCCACCTCGACCCGGTCGTGCGGCGCGGGGACGGCAGCTGCCACCGCATCCAGGTGGCGGGCGGACTACCGCTCGGACTGCCGGCCCGCGAACAGCCCGGAACCGGCACCGGCTACCCCGTCACCAGCCTCGAGCTGCACCCGGGGGACACCCTGGTGCTGTGCACGGACGGTCTGATCGAACGCACCGGCGCGGACCACGACACCGGCATGCGGGAGCTCATGGCCGCGGTCCACAGCGGCCCGGTGGACGTGGAGGAGCTCGCCGACGTGCTGTGCGACCTGGTCGGGGACTCCGGCGGGGGCGACGACATGGCCCTGCTCGTCCTGCGCCGTCGCGGCACGCCCGGCGCGCGCGGCGGCGGTCCGCTGCGCCAGCGGCTGGAACCGGGGGACACCGAAGCCCCGGGGCTGGCCAGGCACCTGATCCGGGCGGCGGTGGCCGCGTGGGGAGCGCGGGACCGGGCCGACGAGATCGAACTGGCGGCGGACGAGCTGATGACCAACGCCCTGGTCCACACCGATGGCGGCGGCGACGTCAGCATGCGGCTCACGGTGCAGGGCCGGATCCGCATCGAGGTCGAGGACACCAGCAGCGCCCTGCCGAGACGGCGGGAGGCGGGGGACTGGGCCGTGTCGGGCCGCGGGCTGATGCTGGTGGAGCGGCTCGCGGACGAGTGGGGCGTGGAACCCCGGGGCGGCGGGAAGTGCGTGTGGTGCGAGTTCGCCCTCGCCGGACCGGAGCCGGGGGACTGAGCGGGCGGTGTGTCAGGTGGTGATGGTGGCTACGGATTCGAGGCCGTAGGTGCGGGCGTAGCCGTTCTCGGTGCCGACGAGGAGGTCGATGACCTCGAAGTAGCGGTCCCAGAAAGGGGTTTCGCGCGCCTGGCACCCCCGCCATGCAGCCGACAGAGGCCACCACTGGCTCCGCAACGCCATCCGTCGGACCCTCCGCACACCCGGGAGCCCAACCGCATGATCTGACCGAGGCACCGAGGCACCGAGGCACCGAGGCACCGAGGCACCGAGGCACCGAGGCACCCGCCCGGCGGCGACGCACAGCAGTACGGTCAGAGCGGTCGCGAGGCCCTGCTGCGAGCGCAGCACGTCGACGCGCGGCGGGTGCTTGCCGACGGGCGCAGGATCAGCTGAACGTATGTCAGCCCGTTGACACGTCCGAACGATTCACCGAGGGGTCTGAGGGTTCCGGCCGTCCGACTGCCCAGCCGTCAGAGGCGGACGAGCGTGACCTCGGTGGCCTTCACGCTGGTCCACACTGCCGCGCCGTCGACGATGCCCAGCTCGGACGCCGCCTCCGGGGTGATCTCCGCGACCAGGTCGGGCGCACCGCCCGGGGTGATCAGCACGCGCAGCCGGCTGCCGACCGCGGTGATCTCCCGTACGGTGCCCGGCCAGACGTTGCGGGGGCTGCCGCCCGGGCGCTCCCGGTGCACCGACACCGCCTCCGGGGCGATGATCGCCAGCGCCTGCGCCCCCTCGGGCAGCGTTTCCGCGACGACGAGCCGTCCGCCCTCGGCGAGGGCCAGCCCGTCCGCCGACGCGATGCCCGGCCAGGCGTTGCGCCCCAGCATGCGGGCCACCCACGGGGAGCGCGGGTGCCGGCTCACCTCGGCGGGCGGCGCGTCCTGGAGGGTGCGGCCGTCGGCCAGTACGAGGACCCGGTCGGCCAGCGACACCGCCTCGACGGGATCGTGCGTGACGATCAGGCAGACCCCGCCGAAGCCGGCGAGGTGCGTGCGCAGGGTGTGCCGGACGCGGGCCCGCGTGGTCTGGTCGAGGGCGGCCAGCGGCTCGTCGAGCAGCAGCAGCCGCGGACGGGCGGCCAGCGCGCGGGCCAGGGCCACCCGCTGGGCCTGGCCGCCGGACAGCTGGGCCGGCTTGCGCTGGGCGAGGTGCCCGACGCCGAGCCGGTCCAGCCAGGCCTGCGCCTCGCGGCGCGCGTCGGCGCGCGGCACCCCGCGGGCGCGCAGCCCGTACGCGGTGTTCGCCAGGGCGCTCAGATGCGGGAACAGTGCGCCGTCCTGCGGCACCCAGGCCACCTGCCGCTTGTGCGGGGGCAGCGCGGTGACGTCGGCGTCGCCGAGCCGGAGCTCGGCGTGGGCCCGGGGGGTCAGGCCGAGCAGGGCCCGCAGCAGGGTGGTCTTGCCGGCGCCGTTCTCGCCGACGACGGCGATGGTGGTGCCCGGTTCGGCGGCGAGGGTGAGCTGGTTGAAGCCGGTGACGGTGGCGTGCAGAGGCCAGTGGCCGGCCTCGTGCGGCGCGGCCTCGGGCAGTGTGCCGGTGCCGGTGCCGGTGCCGGTGCCGGTGTCGGTGTCGGTGTCGGAGCCGGCCTCGGGCGCGGCGGCGGGCGACTCGTCCGGGACCGGCGGCGCGGCGACGGCCTCGCGGGCGGTGACCGGCGTGCCCGTCCAGCGGCCGCGCAGCGCGATCAGCACGGCCATGGCGATCGCCAGGAGCAGCAGCGAGACGGAGGTGGCGGCCTCGGGCCGGTCCTGGAGCAGCAGGTACACCTGCAGCGGCAGGGTCTGGGTGGTGCCGGGCAGGTTCCCCGCGAAGGTGATGGTCGCGCCGAACTCGCCCAGCGCGCGGGCCCAGGTGAGCGCGGCTCCGGCGATCAGGCCGGGGGTCACCATGGGCAGGGTCACCGTGAAGAACACGCGGACCGGTGAGGCGCCGAGCGAGGCGGCGGTCTCCTCGTAGCTCTGCTTGAGGCCGCCGAGGGCGCCCTCCAGGCTGATGACCAGGAACGGCATGGCGACGAAGGTGGCCGCCACGACCGCACCCGACGTGTGGAACGGCAGGGTGATCCCGAAGGTGTCCTCCAGCCAGGGCCCGAGCAGCCCGCGCCGGCCGAAGCCGAGCAGCAGGGCCACACCGCCGACGGTCGGCGGCAGCACCATCGGGAGCAGCACGAGCGAGCGGACCAGCGCCTTGCCCTTGAACGGGACGCGGGCCAGCAGCCAGGCGAGGGGCACGCCGAGGAGCAGCGAGAGGCCGAGGGCCCACAGGGACACCAGGAGCGAGAGCTTCAGCGCCTCGACGACGCCGGGGCTGCCGAGATGGCTGCCGAGCTCGCCCCACTGGGTGCGGACGAGGATGCCGATGAGCGGCATCAGCAGGAACGCGACGGCGAGCAGTGCGGGGAGTGCCAGGGCCAGCGGGGGGCGGGTACGGGTACGGGGTCTGCTCATGGGCGTTCCTGGCTGGGGGAGAGTGACGGCGGGGGAAGGGTATGCCGCGGCCGGCCGGTCCGGGCGGATGAGGCGGCCGTGGCCGGGATCGCCGTACGGGCGCTTGCACCTGCCGCCGTACGGGCTCCCGAACCGGTTTGTGAACCGGCTTCCGAACCGGTTCGTGAACCGGTTTGTGAACCGCCCGTCGTACGGGCGTACTTGCGCGGGTACGCCGGGAGGGGCTGCCTGTCCCCCCGGGCCGGGCAGCCCCTCGTCATGCCGACGCCGGCGGCGCTCAGACCTTCTGGAAGCCCGCGTCCTGCAGGATCTTCCGGGCCTCGGGGGTGCTCAGCCAGGCCACGAACGCGGCCGCGGCCTCGGCGTTCTTGGACTGCTTCAGCGTGGCGGCCGGGTAGGAGGCCACGGCGTTCTGCTCGTCCGGGATGTCCACCGTGACGACCTTGTCGCCGGACTTGGCGGAGTCGGTCTTGTAGACGAGGCCGGCGTCGGCCTCGCCCAGCTCGACCTTGCTCAGCACGGCGCGGACGTTGGGCTCCTGGGAGACCGGCTTCACCTCGATCTTCTGGGCGTCGAGGATCTGCTTGCTGTAGCGGCCGACCGGGACCTCGGGCGCGGCGAGCACGACCTTGAGCTTGGTGTCGGCGAGGTCCTTGAGCTCGTCGATCTTGAACGGGTTGCCCTTGCCGGCCGCGATGACCAGGCGGTTCTTGGCGATGACCGTGGCGTCGCCGGTCTCGGCCCTCAGCCCGTCCATGGTCTTGGTGTCGGCGGTCACCAGCGCGTCGGCCGGGGCGCCCTGCTTGACCTGCGCGGCGAGCTCCTGTGAACCGGCGAAGGAGAAGGTGATCTCCGTACCGGGGTGGGTCTTCTCGTACTCGGCACCCGCGGTCTTGAAGACGTCGGTGAGGGAGGAGGCGGCGAGGACGGTGAGGTTCGCGGCCTTGGGCTGGGCGGAGGCCGAGGCGGAGCCGGGCGTGGAGCCGGCGGCGGGCTTGTCGTCCCCCTTGCCGCAGGCGGCCAGCGGTACGAGCAGGGCGGCGGTCAGCACGGCGGCCGCGGCACGGCGGCGGGTGGGGGTCGGGAACATGAGCAGAGGCTCCTCGGTCGGGTCGGCGGCCGGCAGGTGCCGGTTCCGCGCGGTGGTGACCCGCGCCGGTGACGGGCGGAGCGGGCGGGGACGTTCGGCGGTGCTGAGCGGGGTGCGGGGGACCGCGGCGGACGGCGGGGATCGCGGGGCCGGTGGGCGGAACCGTCCGGGTTCCGTCGTGTCGTCCGGGTCAGGTGCGGTCGATGTGCACGCTGGTGGACTTCACGCGGGCGGTGGCCTGCATGCCGACCTCCAGTCCGAGCTCCTCGACGGCCTCACGGGTGAGCAGCGAGACCAGGCGGTGGGGACCTGCCTGGATCTCGACCTGGGCGGCCACGTCGCCGAGCTTGACGGCGGTGACGATGCCGGGGAAGGCGTTGCGTGCCGAGGTGTACGGCTCTCCGTCCTCGGCGTGTGCGCCCTGGCCCACCTCGACGGAGAAGGCCGCCAGGTCACGGCCGTTGATCAGGCGTCGGCCGCCTTCGTCGCGACGGGTCACGACCCGGCCTGCGTCGGCCCAGCGGCGCGCGGTGTCCGGGCTGACGCCCAGCAGACGCGCCGCCTGTCCGATGGTGTAGGACTGCTGCATGTGCGACAAGGTAGGCGCACGTATGGCGCGTTTGCAATTCTCTTGGGCTGATCTCCATAGCAGATGCCATGCCTCTTGGTGTATCGGCCAAAAGTCGTTCCGCTCTGCCCTGCCCGCCTCGCTAGAGTCGGGGCATGGCAGATGAGGTAACGGGAACGGGAACGGAATCGGGCACGGTGCGGGTCGATGCGTGGATCTGGTCCGTGCGTCTGACCAAGACCCGCTCGATCGCGGCGACCGCCTGCCGGGCGGGCCATGTGAAGGTCAACGGGGAGCGCGCCAAGCCGGCGCAGGCGGTGCGCGCGGGTGACGAGGTACGGCTCTTCCACGCGGGGCGCGAGCGGATCGTGGTGGTGAAGCGGCCCGTGTCCAAGCGGGTGGGCGCCCCCGTCGCCGCGGAGTGCCTGATCGACAAGAGCCCGCCGCCGCCGACTCCCGTGGAGGCCGCCGTGGTCGGCATCCGCGACCGCGGCGCCGGCCGCCCGACGAAGCGCGAACGCCGCGAGATCGAAACCCTCCGCGGGCGCCCGTAGCCGCCGGCGGCCCGGCCCCGGCGCGCCCCGGGGCCCGGATCAGGTCTTGCGGTAGGCGTAGGCCTCGGTCGCGGCCGAGGCCACTGCCGACAGGGGGAGGCCGCTGGAGGCGGCCACCACGGCGGCCACCGTGCCCTCCACGAAGGGCGCGTCCACCAGGCGGGAGTCCGGCGGGAGTTCGTCCTCCACGAGGAGGGCCTTCACCGTCAGCACCGAGCTGCCGAGGTCCGCCAGCAGCGCGACCCCGGCGCCCCGGTCCACCTCCCGCGCGGCCGCGACGATCCGCTCCGCACTCGTGCCGAGCCCGCCGGCGGCGGTGCCGCCCGCCGCGGCCACCCGGGCCGGGGCGCCGCCCGCGGCCAGGCCGCGGGCCAGCTCGGCCACCGACTCCGCGACCGCTGCGCTGTGCGACACCAGCACGATGCCCACCAGCGCGGGGCTCTCCTCCGGGCCCGTCACCGCGCGCCCTCCGCCGGCTCCGCCACGTCCGCCAGCGCCCTGAACAGCAACGCCGACGAGGTCGCGCCCGGATCCTGGTGACCGATGCTCCGCTCGCCCAGGTAGCTGGCCCGGCCCTTGCGCGCCTGCAGCGGGACCGTCGCCAGCGCCCCGTTCTCCGCCGCGTCCGCGGCCGCCCGGTACGACGTGTTCAGCTCGGTCACCGCCGGAACCAGCGCGTCCAGCATCGTCTTGTCACCCGGCGCCGCCCCGCCCAGCTGCGCCACCGCGGCCACCCCGGCGTACAGGGACTCGTGCAGCTCCGTGTCGGAGACCTCGGCCGCCTCCCCGAGCGCCTTGCCGGTGCGCCGCAGCAGCGTTCCGTACAGGGGCCCCGACGCCCCGCCGACCGTCGAGATGAGCGTCCTTCCGGCCAGTTGCAGCACCGCGCCCGGTGCCTCGGGGGCCGCCGCCTCCAGAGCCGGGAGCACCGCCGTGAAACCGCGGAGCAGATTGCTCCCGTGGTCGGCGTCCCCGATGGGGGAGTCGAGCTCCGTCAGCCGGTCCGCCTCCCGCTCGACCGCGGCCGCGGCGGCCGCCATCCAGCGCCGGAAGAAGTCTGCGTCGCGCACCGGATCTCCTCGCCTCGCATCGGTCTGGCCAGCCCCACCGACACCATACGGTCAGCGACCCCACTGCAGCGCGGGGGTCTGGACGGGCGCGTCCCACAGCCGCAGTAGTTCCTCGTCGGCCCGGCACAGCGTCACCGAACACCCCGCCATGTCCAGCGACGTGACGTAGTTCCCCACGAGCACCCGAGCCACCCGCACATCCCGCGCGGCCAGCACCCGGGCCACTTCCGCGTGGAACCCGTACAGCTCCAGCAGCGGCGTCGCCCCCATCCCGTTGACCAGCGCCAGCACCGGCCCGTCCGCCGGACCCACCTGCGCCAGCTCCTCCAGTACGGCGCCCACCGCGATGTCCGCGATCTCACCGGCCGGCATCATCGCCCGCCGCTCCCGGCCCGGCTCGCCGTGGATCCCGATGCCCAACTCCAGCTGTCCGTCCGGAAGATCGAAGGTCGGGCTGCCCTTCGCGGGCGTGGTGCAGGCGCTCAGCGCCACCCCGAAGCTCCGCGAGGACGCGTTGACCCGGCGGGCGATCGCCGCGACCTGCTCCAGCGGCGCCCCCTCCTCGGCGGCCGCCCCGGCGATCTTCTCGACGAAGAGGGTGGCCCCGGTGCCGCGCCGCCCGGCCGTGTACAGGCTGTCGGTCACGGCGACGTCGTCGTCGACCAGGACGCGCTCGATCCGCAGGCCGTCCTCCTCGGCCAGCTCGGCGGCCATCTGGAAGTTGAGCACGTCCCCGGTGTAGTTCTTGACGACGAACAGCACCCCCTGACCGGAGTCCACGGCCGCGGCGGCCCGCATCATCTGGTCGGGCACCGGCGAGGTGAACACCTCGCCGGGACACGCGGCCGACAGCATCCCGTACCCCACGAACCCGGCGTGCAGCGGCTCGTGCCCGGACCCGCCCCCGGACACCACCCCCACCCGCCCACCGGCCCGCGCGTCACGCCGTACGACGACCCGCCGCTCCACGTCGACGTCCAGCTCGGGATGGGCGGCGGCCATCCCCCGCAGGGCGTCGGCGACCACGGTCTGCGGACTGTTGATCAGCATCCTCATGCGCATCTCCTGGGGAGGTTGGCCGGTGACTCTCGGAGCAGTGTTTCGGCCGGGGTCAGTCCTCGGCAGCGGACAGCGCCGTCAGGCTCTCGCGGGTGGTACGGGTGTCGGGGTGGCTTTCACCGAGGAGACGGCGGTACCCGTTCACGCAGTGCCGGAGCAACTGTGCGGCTTCCTGCTCTCGTCCGCCGCCCCGTGCGACGAGCAGGGCGGCCAGTCCCTCCCGCGCCTTGTACGTTTCCAGGTGTTCCTCGCCCAGCGTCCGTGCTCGGCCCGACAGTGCTGAGCGCATCAGCGACTCCGCCTCGTCCAAGTGGCCGAGGTCGAACAGCACTCGCGCCAGGTTGTTGCGCGCCGTGAGTGTTTGCCGGTGCTCCGGGCCCGACAGGCGCGCTCGGTCGGCCACGACGGTGCGGAGCTCCGACTCGGCCTCTGCCAGTGCCCCGCGGCGGTGCAGAACGGCGGCGAGGTTGTTCCTCACGTCGGTGAGCCAGGAGTCCTGGTCCCCCTTGCGCTGCCGGGCCGTGCGCAGCAACCGCCGGCAGACGTTCTCGGCCTCCGCCAGGTCTTCGGTGTCGAGCAGCGCCACGGAGAGGTTGTTCAAGGCGGTCAGCGTGTCCGGGTGCTCGTCGCCGAGCTGCAGCGTGCGGTGTTCGACGACGTGCTGCCACAGCGCGGCAGCCTCCGGGGCGCGCCGAAGGTCTTCGAGGGCCTGGGCGAGGCCGCAGGATGCGGCCAGGGTGTCGGGATGTGACGGCCCCAGGCTCGCGGTCCGGACGGCAACGACATAGCGCCACAGTTCCTCGGCGGGGACGGGCTGCCCGTCGACGTGCAGGAGCGCCGCGTTCTCCGCCATGGCGACCAGTGTCTCGGGGTGCGTTTTCCCGAGCATCTCGGCTTTGGTGCTGGTCACTTGGCGGAAGAGGTCCAGCGCCATGGTCCGGTGCTCCGGCTTGCGTGCGAGGACGCGGGCCAGCCGGTGTCCTGTCTCCACCGTCTCCGGGTGGGATGGGCCGAGGCGACGGATCTGCTCGTTGAGCAGGGCCGGCAGCAGGCTCTCGGCAGGCAGCGTGATCTTGATCGTCTCCTGCCGTTCCGTCTTCCCGCGCTTGCGGAACAGATCCCTCAAGCCCATGGAGCACCCCTCCCCCATCCGCCAGCCGTTGTTACTCGACGTTACACAATGAGTGCGTTGTGTGCAGTCGGGTTCGTCAGGCACCCGCGTGCACGTGCGCGGCCCACAGGCTCGGACTGTTCGGGTACCGCGCGCGGCACTCGCGCACCGCGCGATGCAGCGCCAGGGCGGCCCGCCCGGCGTCCGGCAGGGGAGCGCCGCCCGGCTCCCCGGAGTGCCTCAGCTCTCGGTAGAACGTCGTCGCCACGCGTCGCGCCACCGCGTCGTGCACCGGCCACAGGGTGCCGACGACATGCGGATAGCCCGCGATCTGGAACGCCGAGGTGATGTGGATGCCTTCGTCGGCCAGCCGCCCGGCGGTACGGGATGTCGCGCACGCCGACAGCACCGCCAGCTGCGCCCCCGACAGGTTCAGGCGCGAGATGTCCCGTACCGTCAGCGGCCGTTCGGCATGGTCGTGCACGAGCAGCCGGCTCGCGGACGGGTCGGACGGGTCACTGAGGCCGTGGCAGGCGAAATGCACGAAGGGGTGATGGGGCAAGGCCTCGTACACCGCACCGAACGTGGCCTGCCGCCCGGCCAGCACCCGCGTGGGCAGCATCCTGCGCACGGCCTCCACCTCCCGTTCCGCGCCGGGCAGGACGGGCGCGCCGGGGGCATCGCCGGAGGCGACGGCGAGCACGGCGGGGGCGCCGGTCGTGCGCTGCTCGTGTGCCGCCCCTTCGCGTGACCGGGCATGGCGCAGGGCCCGGAGCGTGGGGGTGTAGGAGGAGACGACGCGGTCCAGCGCCGTGCGCGCGGGGTCGCCGGCGTGGCCGGCAGCGTGGAGGGGAAGTCCGGCCAGCGCCCCGCTCGGGGACCACCAGACCCGCAGCTCGGGGTCGGGGCCGGGCGGCTGTTGCCCGAGAGCGTCCAGCACGGGCCCGACGGCGCTGTCCCACAGCCAGGCCCGCACCTCGTCCAGAACACGCCCCGCCTCCCGTTCCTCGTCGGGGGAGCGGGAGGCGGCGAGCGCGTCGTGGAACCGGCCCGACTGCCTTTGCACGACCACCTCGTTCAGTCCCGGCAGCGCGACATGGCGCACCGCACCGTGCGGATCGTGCCGGTACCGGCTCCGGCTCCGGCTGCGCTGGAGGATCAGCGCGTCACCGCGGCGCGGCCCGCCGTACAACAGCACGACCGGCCCTCGGTCAGTGCAGGCCAGCAGATCGTCGAGGGGCGGGAGAGCGAGGAAGTCGGCGAAGCCGGGCAGCCGGCGGATGCGCGCCACCTGCTCGTCCCACCGGGCGCCGAGAGCATGGCGTTCGTCGGTCGGACCGGGGGCGCGGCCGGAATCCAGGGACAGACAGTCCATACGGTCGCGCAGGCCGGTGAGGCCGTCGGCGGCCGCCGGGTGAACCGTACGCAGCGCCGCCATCTCGCCGCGGGACTCGAAGAAGTGCCCGAGGAGCGTGCCCCGCCCCTGCTCCAGCAGCTGCACCGCAAGGCGGACGTCGCCCGCGTCGACCGCGCTGGCCGCTGCACGGGAGGCCAGGCCGCACAGCCGGGCCAGGGTCTTCTGCTGGTCGGCGCGGGCGAGGTGGCGCGGGGCCACCCGCGGCAGCAGTCCGACGGCCAGCCGGTACGCCTCCAGCGCGATCGCCGGCCCTTCGCACTCCGCAGCGGCATCACCCCACGCTTGCGCGTTCGCGGCGCGTGCCAGGGGCGACGCCTCGACGGTTCGTGCGGCCAGCCGGAAGTCGCGGGCGGCGGCGCGCAACACGCCCAGGTCGCCCCGCATCTCGTACAGCAGGCGCAGCGCGGCGGCGTGATGCGACCGGTACAGGGCGCGCCGATCCGGCCAGGGGTCGCCGGCGATCACCGCGCGGCCGAGTGCGGTGACCGCCTTCTCCGCAGCCTCGGGGTCTCCCGTGAGCTCCGCCTTCCGGCGCCACGCGGCACCGAGGTTGCTCAGCGTGAGGGCGAAGCCGGGAGCGTCGGGGGGCAGCAGGCGGACTGCCTGCTGGAGCAGGACGATCGCCTCGCCGAGGTCGCCGTCCAGGCGCGCGATCGGGTCGCCGTCGCCCGCGCAGTCACCGTCGCCGTGGGGGGCGGCGTGGCCGCCGGAGACGTCGTGCCGGGTTCTCAGGGCGTTGGCCAGCGCGTTGAGCCGCTCCGCCCGCAGCGCGGGTCGGTCCGGTGCGGCGCGCAGCGCGGCGCGGGCGGCATCGACGGCGTCGCGGGCGGCCTGGGCGTCGCCGGTGGCCGCAGCCCAGTCGGCGAGGACGGCGCTGGCGTTGTGCAGTGCTCCGCCGTCCCGGTCCAGGGCGGCGGCCGAGTCCATGAGGGTCCGCGTCAGGGACGCTGCCTCGCCGAGCGAGGCGAGGTCCTGCGTGGCGAGGTGGCGCCGGCGCAGCGCCACGGACAGGTTGGCGCAGGCCCGTTCGCGGTCGCCGTCCGTCCACTCGTGCTCGACGAGGCCCGCCGCGGCCCGCCTCAGGCAGTCGATCGCCTCGTCGAGCAGTCCCGGCGCCCGAGCCAGCAGGGAGAGCCGGTGCAGGATGTTGCCCAGGCCGTGCAACCGCTCGGACAGGTCCGGGTGACTCGCGGGCGTTGTGTGGACCGCCTCCCGCGCCACGTGCGCAGCCTCGTCCAGGACCGACACGTCACGCTCGCCGGCCTCGACCGCCAGACGCAGCAGCGCACCGAGGCGGTACAACAGGGCGGGCCGTTCGGGATGCCCTGACGGGGTGAGGGCGAGCCCCGCGCGGCAGGCGTCGATTCCCTCGGTCACAGCACCGGCCTCGCCCTGGACGGCCGCCCGCGTCAGGAACTGTGCGAGGCCGCTCAGCATCGCCGGCCGCTCGGGGACGCCCGCGGGGCAAGCGGTGGCAGCCGCGCGCTGCAGCTCGACCGCTGCCCTCAGCTCCGCGAGATCGCCACCCGCCTGGTGGTGGAGGAACCGGGCGGTGGCGAGGTTGGCCAGCGTTCGCGCGCGGATCACGGGCTCGAGGTCCGGCAGGTCCAGCGCACGGTGCAGGTCGGTTTCCGCGGCGGCCAGGTCGGGCGCGCGACCGTCGCGCCGGTACCGCTCCAGCAGTGCGAGCGCCCGGTCGTTCAACAGCGACAGGCGTTGGTCGTTCGGTTCCGACAGTCGCAGGCCTCGCCCGAACACGTCGATGGCCTCGTCGAGTTCGCCCGGCTCACCGGTGCGGCCGTGAGTCCGCCTCAGCGCCCGGCCGAAGAGTACGAGGTCCTGGGCCGTGGGTGAGCCTGCCGCAGCGGCGCGGCCGACGGTGACGAGCTCGGCGAGATCCTGCGGGTCGTCGGAGACGGAGCAGCGCAGGGTGACGGCGACCAGGAGGTTGCTCAGGCAACTTCCGCGCGCCGTACCTGGGGGCGTCTCCCTCACGCTCCGCCGGAGCAGTGTGACGGCCTCGTCCAGCGCACGCGGTTCCCCACTCCGTACGTACTGCTGGAGGAACGCCACACCCTGAAGCTCCGCCTCGCCCATGTCCGCCCCGTCCCGGTGTCGACGAACGCGTCCGGCCGCCCGGCGAGATTCCCTATCATCAGCGTAACCATACGGAAGCGCAGCGTAGTTGACAGGGGAGCCCCTTGACCGCACCGAACGAACAGGGTCGACGTGACGCCCGCCTGGCCATGCTGTGCTCCCGCCTGGACGAACCGGGCGGGCCGCTGTCCGAGGATGCGGAGCTTCGTGCGCTGACGGCCGACGTGGTGGCCCGGGTGCGGGCGGACCGGCCGCAGGACGAGGTGGACGAACGGCTGGACGACCTCGAGGACCGCCTGCTCGTTGCCGGCCACACGGCGGCACTCGGCTCGTACCGCACGGTCCCGACGACACCCTCACCCTATGAGCCGCTGCCGGGACTGGGGAGCGGCCGCCCGCTGTTGGACGTACTGGCCTGCCCGCGAGCCCGCTGCACGCGGGTGGAAGCCCCCGTCACGACGGGCGCGCCGCGTTGCGCCTTGTTCGACGAGGCCCTCCTGCCGTTCGACGTGACGGCGTGAGCCCGCTGCTCACCACGTTGGGCGGCAAGCTCGCCGACCGGTGGAGCGCGCTGCTGGTGCTTCCCGGCCTGCTCTACCTGGCGGTGCTGGCCGGCGCCGCTGTTCTGGGCCACCGGCGGTGGTACGACGTGTCCGGCCTGCGCGACGTCCTCGACAAGGTGGCCGCCGCGCCCGCCGCCGACTCCCCGGGGGCGATCGCCCTGGCGGCGGTCGGCGTGCTGGTGGGGGCCTACGGCGTGGATCTGGCTGCAAGGGGCATGGGGGCGGCGCTGGAACGGCTGTGGCTGGTCGACGACCGCATGACGCTCACCCGCCGCCTGACCGCCCGTCGCATGCGCGACTGGAGAGCGGCCGACGACGCGTTCCGAGAGGCGCTGGTGGCGGCGGGCAGCGCCCGACTGACCGGCGACGCCGCGGCCGCTGACCTCGCCGAGCGGGCGTCGCGGCGGAACGCCGCCCGCAATCGCATCGCGCTCGCCGCACCGACCCGTCCCTTTTGGGCCGGAGACCGGCTGGCCTCGGCGGAGCAGCGCGTGTGGGAGGCGTACCGGCTCGACCTCGCCTCGGCCTGGCCCCGACTGTGGCTGCTGGTCCCGGACGGCGCCCGGCTGGAACTCCACACCGCCCGTTGGACACTCGCCGCCGCACACCGTTTGCAGGCTTGGGGCGTTCTGTACGCGGCGCTCGCGGTGTTGTGGTGGCCCGCGGCCTTCCTGGGCGCCGGGGCACTGGCACTGGGTATGTACCGGGCGCGAGGCGCCACGTCGGCCCTGGCGGAGCTCGTCGAGGCAACCGTCGACCTGCACATCCGGGCCCTCGCCCACGAGTTGGGCATCGACTGTCCTGGCCCGCCGGACCAGGGGACGGGCCGCACGCTGACCCGAACGCTGCGCAAGGGCACCTGACCACAGGTTCTGGATACTCGTCCAACAGCACAGCTGCGCCCTGCGGGAGATCTCCCGCAGGGCGCAGCCTTTCGCGCCGGACGATCGACGTTACCGGTGCTTGCGCCAGTAACGGGCTGCCCGATGGACGGCGACGCTGAAACTGATGCCCGCCGCGGCGAGCTTCAGGGCGATGGCGAGTTCGGGGAGCCAATCCTGGGCGGTGTGGGCGTGGGTGAGGATGATGGTCGTGATCGTCGTCAGCATGATCGCTCCTGATTCGGTCCGAGGGACTGGACCGACCATGGCGAGCCACCTGTCCAATGTGGTCCAGGATGGAAACTGGACGCCTGCAGGCAGGGGCGAACGAGGCGCAGGAGGGGGAGTTGGATCCGTCACCGGAACGCTGGAACACGGTCCTCGTCGAGCTGTACGGGCTGATCGGACGTCCAGGAGTCAGGACCGTTCGTGATCACGCGAGTCAGGCCGGCGTCCAGGGAACGCTGTCGAGCGCCACAGTGGGCAATCTGCTCAATGCGAGGACGAATCCCCGTCGCTCCTCGGTCGAAGCCTTCGTCCGCGGATGCCTGCACTACGCCCGTTCCAGGAGACCGTCCCTCATCCTGCCCAACGGAAGGGACACGCCGACATATTGGATGGACCGTTACGAAAGTGCTGCCACCCCGCAGGCCGGCGTGCAGGGTATGAAAGCGAAGGTCGCCCGATCGGCGTACCACGAACAGGTGCGCGGCATCGCGCCACCCGAGCTTCGCGGGCGGAGCACGGAATTGGCTGCGCTCACCGCATTCTGTACCGGCCCCGACGACCGGTCCTATCTGTGGTGGAGGTCGGAGGCCTGGGCGGGCAAGTCGGCACTGCTGTCCTGGTTCGTGCTCCACCCACCCCCCGGGATCCGTGTCATCTCCTTCTTCGTCACCGCTCGCTTCGCAGGCCAAAGCGACTGGCTCGCGTTCACCGACGTCGCGATGGAGCAGATCGCGGACCTCCTGCACCAGCCGATGCCCGCGTACCTGCCCTATGCCACCCGGGCGGCACACTTGCGGCGCATGCTCACCGAGGGCGCGCAGCACTGCCACAAGCAGGGTGAGCGGCTGGTGCTGGTGGTCGACGGCCTGGACGAGGACCGGGGGGTGACCGCCGACCCCGACTCCTACAGCGTTGCCGGACTGCTGCCGGCCCAGCCGCCACACGGCATGCGCATCGTGGTCGCGGGTCGGCTCAACCCGCCGTTGCCGCGCGACGTTCCCACCGATCACCCCCTGCATGCCGCGGACGTGGTGAGAACGCTCGTGCCCTCCGAACACGCCCAAGTCGCCCGGAACGACATGGAACGCGACCTCAAGCGGTTGCTCAACGGCTCCCAGCTGGAGCAGGACCTGCTCGGGTTCATCACTTCCGCCGGCGGCGGTCTCACCGGCGCGGACCTGTCCGCGTTGACCGGTCAGCCCGCCTGGAGGATCAAGGACCATCTGCACGCGGTGGCCGGGCGAAGCTTCGTAGCCCAGGCCGGCAGCTGGCGACCGGACGCCGAACCCTTCGCGTACGTCCTCGGCCACGAGGAGATCCAGAGATCAGCCCGACAGCATCTGGAGGAGCCGGGGATCGCGGCATACCGGCACCGCCTGCACGCCTGGGCGGACCAACACCGTGCCGAGGGCTGGTCGGCCGGCACGCCCGAGTACCTGTTGCGCGGGTACTTCCGCATGCTGCGCGAAGCCGAGGACCTGCGCCGGCTGGTGGCCTGCGCAACCGACCGCATCCGGCAGGACCGCCTGGCGGAGGTCACCGGTGGAGACACCGCGGCACTCAACGAGGTGAACTCCGCCCACGAGGCACTGTTGGCGCACGACTCCCACGACCTGACCAGCCTGGCAAGGCTGGCTCTGCACCGGAGCGAGATCGAGCAGCGCAACGCCAACGTTCCGGTCGGCCTGCCCGCGGTGCGGGCCGTGCTCGGACAATCGATCCGAGCACTGGCGTCGGCCCAGTCGATTCCGGACCCGAAGCGGCGCATGCAGGCGTTGACGGAGATGGTCGAACCCCTTGCCGTCGCAGGCGACATGGAAGGCGTCGAAGCCCTGGTCGACTCGGTGGACGATGCGAAGGTGCAACTGCTGTTGCTCTTCTGCGCGATCGCCTCGTTCGGCAAGCTGGGCCAGCCGGCCGCAGTCCGGTCCCTGACGGATCGGGCCGAATCACTCATCGCCTCGTTCGGCAATGAGGAACAACAGCTGACCTTTCTGATGACGCTGACGGAAAGGACGGCGGACGCGGGCGATTGCGTCAACGCGGCGCGATTGGCCGAACGTTGGGTCAGCCTGTACCAGGGAAGCCCGCGGCAGGCCGCACACGGACGCGCCTTGGCCTACGCGGGCAACTGGGACGCCGCCGAAGCGGTGGCGCGGTCACTGGGGCAGGCGGACGGGCGGGACATCGTCCTGGTCGCCCTGGCGACAGCCGCAGCTCGGCAGGGTGACATCCCGAGAGCGGAAAGCCTCATCGACGCCATGCGAAACGAAGCCCGGCAGTCCGATGCGCAAGGCGCGGTCGTGGACGCCCTGATCATGAAGGGCGAGCCCGGTCGCGCGATGAGAGCGTGTCGAGCGATCGCAACAGCTGCGAGGCGGTCGATTTCGCTGATCGGCGTAGCCAGGGCATGGCAGCGAGCCGGCCGCTCCGTTCAGGCGCTGGCCGCCGCCGACGAGGCGCTGGCCGCCGTACGTGCCTGCATGCACCCGGACCAGGTGGTGGGGTTGATCGGTGTCGTGCGGCTCTACGCCGACATGGACGCACACGGTCGGGCACGCGCATTGATCGAGGAAGCCACGACGGCCGCGCATGCGATCAGGACCGATGACGACCGGCTTGAGGCGATGTCATTGGTCGTGGCAGGTGCGGTCCTCATCGGCGAGGAAGAGGCGGTCGAGTCGCTGTGCCGATCCGGGGTACAGCTGCGCGAACGCCTGGTGCTGATGACCGCTCGGGCCCGGGCGCTGGCCGCGGCAGGTGAACTCACGCGGGCGGGCGAGCTGGCGAACGAGATCGAACGCGACGCACGTGCGATGACGGATCCCTGGTCGTGGGCACTGAGTTTGATCCAGCTGTCGTGGTGGACCGCCGACGTCGGCGATCTGCATGCTGCCAGTGCCCTTGCCGAGAGAGCCGAGGCGCAGGCCGTGCTGGTCACGGACTCCAGCTGCAGACAGGCTGCACTCGACGGGGCTGTTCGGTGTTTGGCCCGAGCGGGTGAAACCCGGCGTGCCGAGTCGCTCGCTCGCTCGAACTCCGGAAGCAACACCGCTGCCATGTTGGCGGACGGGTTGATCTGGGGAGGCGAGGCGGACCGCGGCGAGTTGGTCGTGCGCAGGATCGACGATCCCCGAGAGCTGTCCAGCGCGCTGTGTGCGACTGCGCCCGCGTTTGTCTATGTGGGCGAGTTCGACCGTGCGGAGCGCATGGCCAGGTCAGTGGAAGAGAGCTTCCATCACGCCAGTGCATTGGTGAGGACGGCGTCCGCACTGGCACATGTCGGAGAGGAAGAGAGGGCACGCACCTTGATCGATGAAGCCGAAGCGGCGATCCGGGTGATGGGCCACAACCTCGGCATGATCGAGCACTTCAAGTTGCTGGCAAGGACAGCTGTCCGGATCGGGGATCGGGATCGCGCTCTGTCCATGGCCGACGAGGCCATGAGCGTCATGCCGAGGATCTACAGCGCAGATCGCAGGGACGCCGGGTGGACCTGGATCGCCGAGGCGGTTGGATTCGCGGGAGACCCCCCGGGTGTGGAGCGCGTGAGCAGGATGATCGCCGAGGACGACCACACCGAACCGGTGGAGGAGGACGAACTGGCCCGGTACCTGGCGACTGCGTTCGCCCAGGCGAACGAGCCGGACCGCGCGGAAAGCGTGGCCCGGTCGATCGCGGACCAGCAGCGGCGCGCAGCGGCGATGACCGCTGTGGCAGTCGCGTCGGCACGCGCCGGCGATGTCGGCCGAGCGGAAGCGGTGGTCGCCTCCATCGGTGATCGGCAAGAGGAGTCCGCCGCGCTGACGGCACTGGCGGAGGTGACCCCGGCACCTGTTGCGCGTCGGTTCCTCGCGATGGCGCTGCGCTCCATGCACTGGACCAACAGCTTGCACCTGTTGGCCCGGTTGGCCCCCGAGGCCGTGAAGGCCATCGCAGGTGAGGTGTTGCGTGACCACACCTGCGACGGCGCTGGACGGGCCTGCGGAGACGACGAGTAGCCACGGCCGTCGCGTCAGGTGCAGCCGGCGGCGTAGCCCGCGTCCGGTACGTGCTCGGCCCATTCCTCTCGGCTCAGCGACCGGCCGACGGCGCGGCAGGCCGCCCGTTCGTGCCCCCGCCCGTCGCCGGCTCCTCGCTTCCGTACCAGACCTCCGACACGGTCATGCGGATCGGCTCGCCGCCCCGCCGCCAGGCCGTCCTCGGCGGGGGCTGCATCGCGGCGGAGCCGGCGGAGGTCTTCGCCGCGGCGGGCGGCTCCGTCGTCATCGTCGAGAAGGAGGAACGCCTGCATCGACGCGTCCACCCTGGTCAGGTCCCCGTACTGGATGCACCCGGCTCCCACCGAGCTCGTCGAGAAGGCCCTCCTCGACCTCGGTCTGTGAGCGCGCCCGGCGGGGAGCCGATCTCCACCCACACGCACTTGCCGTCGCCGTCCAGCGGGTACCAGCCCCAGTTCCGCCCCAGCCGTTCCACGATGAGGAGTCCGTGGCCTCCGGGCCGGGAAGGGTCGGACCGGCGAGTGGCCCGTGGTGCGGCGGGGCTCCCGTCCGTCACCTCGATCCGCAGCCGGTCGTTCCTACAGCGCAGGACCAGGGACGTGGGCCCGCCCGCGTGCAGGCACGCGTTGGCCACGACTTCGGAGACCAGGAGCAGGGCGTCGTCGGTGGCTTCCGCGCCGGGGGTGCCCGCTTCCACGGGGCCCGGCGGCCAGCGCCACTCCGCGAGGGTCTGACGTGCGAAGTCGCGGCACCGGGTGACCGCGTTCGCGGCCCGGTGCAGCACGAGGAGCCGGGTCAGCTCCGGTGACCGGCCCTCGTCCATGGGTGCTCCTCCCCTACGGGCGCTGGGGCGTCGCGAGCGCGGCTTCCAGATCCGTGTGGACCCGGAAGAGCCGGTCCGCGCCCGTGATGTGGAACATGCGGGCGACCGGTGGGTGCAGGCCGACCAGTTCGAGGGTGCCACCGGATTCCTGGATCGCGAGCCGGCCGCGCAAGAGCACGTTCAGGCCCGTCGAGTCGCAGAAGTCCAGGCGGGTCAGGTCGACGAGCAGCCGCCCGCCGTCCGGCCACGTCGTGTCCAGGGCCTGCCGCAGGGGCTCGGCGGTGTCGTGGTCGAGTTCCCCCGCCATGGCCAGGACCACGGCCCCCGGGAGGGACCGCGCCTCGACGGTGAAGCGTTCTCCGTTCGCCGTGGACATCAGGCACACCCTCCTTCTCCGTGCCCGGTCGGATGAACCGCTGAGGCCGCCATGGCACCTCCCATCCGGAATTTTCGGGGTATGTCGCGCCTACCCCGTCGGTTGCCGTCCAAGCCTGCGACCGGGGGGCGGGCAGGGGCGGTCGGCGCCGCGGCGCGGCCGCGCCCGGTGTACCGGATCACGGGTCGTCCGGGACGTGGATGTCCAGCACGCAGATGTCGTCGCGGTTGCCCGGGCACATCGCGGCGAGCGTCCGGGCGAGGGTCTCGCCGCGGCCCTCCCGGAGCAGCCGCAGGGTGGACGCGGCGAGCCGGTCGAGTCCGACGCCGATGTCCTCGCCCGGTTCCTCCACGAGTCCGTCGGTGCAGAACAGCAGGCGGTCACCGGGCATCAGCTCGATGACGGCCTGCCCGTACGAGGAGTCGAAGCTGGCGCCGAGGAGGCTGCCCGGCGGCTGGTCGAGGAAGCCCGCCTTGTCGCCGCGGACCAGCAAGGGGGGCAGGTGGCCTGCCCGTACCCAGGTCAGGCGCCGGTCCCAGGGCTGGTAGCGGCCCATGACCATGGTGGCGGTGGTGGTGGTGGACGGGTCCGAAGCGGTGTGGAGCAGGAGGGTGTTGAGCCGGCGCAGCACGTCGGGCAGGGGTGAGCCGGTGACGGTCATGCCCTTCGTGGTGAACCGCAGCTGGGCCATGGTGCCGACCGCGGCCAGACCGTGGCCGGCCACGTCCCCGACGACGAACAGGGCACTGCCGTCCGGTAGTTCGATGGCGCTGTACCAGTCACCGCCGACGTTGACCCCCCTGTCGGCGGGAACGTAGGCGACGTCGATGCACAGGCCGGCCAGTTCCAGGGACTGGTCGGGGATCGGCAGCAGGGTGTCCTGGAGGCTCGCGGCGAGCGCCCGTTCGGCCTGGAGCATGCCGCGCTGGACGAGGACGGCTCGCTCGCTCTCGCGCAGTGCGAGCTCGACGCCGCGCTGCGCGCTGAGGTCCTGGAAGAAGCCGTGCACCTCCACCGGTGTGCCGTCCGCGTCCGTCCGGGCCTCGGCGACGATCCGCAGGTGACGCACGCCGTCGGAGGTCGTGATCCGGAACGGCTGGTCGACGGCCTCCCCCCTGCTCAGCAGCCGCCGGACGGCGGTGCCCAGCTTGGGCAGGTCGTCGGGGAGGACGCGCCGCGGCAGTTCCTCCAGGGTCATCGGCCCGTGGCGCGGGTCGCGCTCGAAGATGGCGTAGACCTGGTCGGACCAGGTGACGGTGTCCGTCGTGAGGTTCCATCCGGCCCAGCCGAGGTTGCCCAGCCGCTGCATGTCGGCCAGCCGCCGTGCCTCGCGCTCGCTCGTGTCGTGGCGGATCCACGACACGACCAGCCGGTCTCCCAGCCTGGAGGCCCGGACCGAGTAGACGGACTGCTGCGGGACGCCGGCGACGACCTCCTCGTAGGTGAAGGGCTCGCCCTCGTACGCCGTTCCCGTCGTGAGCGCCTCCAGGTACCCGTTCCACAGCGCGGTGCCCACCACCGTCGGGTACGTCTCCAGGACCCGGAGTCCGACGAGCTCTTTGCCGCGCCGCCCGGCGACGTCCACCGACTCGGGCGCCGCCGCGTCGATGCGGTAGTCCTCCACCTCGCCCGCCTCCGAGCGCAGGGGGGTGAGCAGGATCGCGGGTCCGGCCAGCGCGTCCAGCATCCGCTGGGCGGAGGCCACGTCTACGTCCGCCGGCTCGGCGTGGGCGTCGCGGGGCCGCTCCGGCACGCCCAGCGGACCGGTGCACAGCCGGGCCGCCCGCCGCAGCAGCGCCCGGATGTCGGCCGCGAAGGGGCCCGGCCGGGTCCGCAGGAAGCCGATGGCCGTGTCCGGGGAGCCGTCGGCGGGTACGGGGATCCAGGCGCGGGAGCGCCACCGGTCCGTCGCGTCCGTGATCAGGAGGTAGTGGCGGGCGTCCTGCGCCGGGTTCTCCAGCCACAGGGCCCGGTGTCCGGCGACCGCCTCGTGGGCGGCCACGCCGGCGAGCGGGGGGATGTGGCGCCACCGCTCGGCCAGCACGTCGTCGATGCCGGCGCGGCCGGTCAGCTCCAGGCTTCCGGCGGATGTCAGCGTGTAGATCATCACCGCATCCACGCCCGCTTCGGGGCCGAGCACGGTCCGAAGCAGCTCCGCGATGTCGTCACCGCCGTGCGCTGCCGCCAGGCCGTCGGCGAGCCGGGCCAGGGGCGGGCGCAGCGCGGCCTCACCGGCGCGGCCGACGAGACGGCGCCCGGAGCCGGGCGCCGAGGCGGCCGGTTTCGTCCCCGCGCCGGCCGTGGGGGCGGCGGGCGGGTCGGAGGGTGCGGTTCCGGGCGGCGGGTGCGGGCGGATCCGCCCCAGGGTGATCCAGCACTCCTCCAGGAGGGTACGGCCGCCCTCGGTGGCGCGGCCGATCAGGATTTCCTGAGCCGTGTCGGCCGTTACACCCGCCTGGGCCATCACCACGCCCCTGGCGCGCTCGACGACGGCCGTGGTCGCGGCGACGCCTTCCAGGTCCACGACCTCCGATCGCAGCCTGGCCACCACCTTGGCGAGCGCCAGCACCTCGGGCCCGACGCCCTCGCCCTCGCCCTCAGGCGCGGCATCGCCCTTCATTCCTTGAGCATGCCACGGCCGTACCCGGCGTGCGCCCAGGTGGGGCGGCCCCGGCGCGGGCGTCCCGACGCGGTCGCCGCCCTCCTGCTTGAGGCGCGCCCGACGGGGCAGGCACCCAGGGTGCCCGCTCGGCAGCAAAGGCCGACGAGGCCGCGTACGCCAAGGAACACGAGGTGAACCACATGGACTGGACCACCGAACCGGACCCCGAAGCCCCCGGTCCCACTCCGGAGCGTCCGGATCCCGTACCCCCGCGATCCGGTACCCCCGAGTCCCGGCCCCAAGCCCCGTGATCCCCGTCCGGCTCCCGACGGGCCCCCGCCCGGAGGCCCGCCCGGGGTGCCGGAACCGCCGGACTGAAGCGGCGACACCCGTATTCATCAGGAATTCAGGCCCGAATTGCGGAGTGGCTGCCACCGAAGCAAGGTGGGCAGCACCCCCCTCCAGGAAGGAAACCCCGTCATGAGCAAGGCAAAGGGCAAGGCCAAGCAGATGAAGGGCAAGATCAAGGAAAGCGCCGGCAGTGCCATGGATGACAAGGGCATGCAGGCGGAGGGCAGTGCCGAGAGGATCAGCGGCAAGGCCGAGGAAATGACGGCGAAGGCCTCGGAGGAGATGAAGAAGGGCACGGGCAGGTCCTGACCTCGCCTCCCGGCCCGCTGAATCCCGATGAATGAGGCGCCGAAAGCGGGGCAATCGAGTCGGCGCGGGGCAACGCTGCCGCCGCGTACGACATCGAAGAGGGGGAGCGGCAGGGAAATCCTCGCCGTCCCTGCCCGCAGGAGGAGTTGTTTTCGCGTGACCGAGCATGTGTGGAGTTACAGGTCGACCGCGGGCCACGTGACCGGTGCCGATCTGGCCGGGTACAAGGTCGAGGCGATCGACGGGGACATCGGCAGGGTCGACAAGCACTCGTACGAGGTCGGCGACGCCTACCGCGTCGTCGACACCGGTGTGTGGATCTTCGGCAAGGAGGTCCTGCTCCCGGCGAGCACCGTGATCCGGATCGATGCGGCCGAGAAGAAGGTCTACGTCAACGGCACCAAGGAGCAGATCAAGAACGCCCCGGAATTCCACCGGGACAAGCACCTCGGTGACGTCGACTACCGTGAGGCGCTCGGCGCGTACTACTACTCCGCCGGCGGCCCCCTCGGCCGCCGCCCCGTCTGACCCGGCGCCGATTGGGCCCGAACTCGCCGAGTTCGGGCCCGCTTTCATGCCCGGCGTCCGTTCGTGCACGAGGTTCGAGGGTAGACGCGATCCGAGACGCCACGGCGGTCCGATCGTTCCGCCGAATTCCCAACGTGAGAACGAGGGGCATCATGATTGTCGTCGGACTCATCCTCCTGATCGTGGGATTCCTGACCGGAATTTCCATCCTGTGGACCATCGGGGTCATCTTGCTCGTGGTGGGGGCGGTGCTGTGGATCCTGGGTTCGGTCGGGCACGCCGTCGGCGGCCGGCGCCACTACTGGTAGCCGGCCGGCCCCGCGCCGGGCGCCGGGCGCGGGAAGCGGCCGGCCGGGGCGGCCCGGGGACGGAGGCGCCGGCCTCCGTCCCACACGGCAACTGAGCAGCGTCGACGGTCAGGGTGAGGCGACAGTGAACACGACGGGAGCAGCCATCGGCGATCCTCGGCGTGCGGGAGTGCCGGCCACGGGCCAGTGCCGCCGTCTCGCCCTGCGCAGCGTCCGGGGCGCGGTCGGCAAGGGCCGCGACTTCACCCGCCGGACCCTGCGGGACTGGGGGTGGGACCGCCGCGAGAGCGCCGAGGACGCCCTGCTCGTCGTGTCCGGCCCGTCCTGCTGCCCCCGGCCCGGGGGCTGTTGCGGGTCGCCGCCGTGACGGTCTGCCTGATGACGCTGGTGGAGCTCACTCAGGGCGCCCTCGTCACGGGACGCGTCTTCGACATCGACGACGTCATCCTCAACACGGCCGGAGCGCTCCTCGGGTACCTGCTGATCGGGCGGCGGCTGGGGCGGGCCGTCCATCCGCGCCGCAGGCACTGGTGGCACCGCTGGACCCGTCCCCGTCGGCCCGGGCGCCCCAAGGCACCCGAAGCCTCGTGACCCGTTCCCAGGACGTGCGCCCCGTGCCTCGTGACTCGTGAGTACTGCACACCCCATCGGTGACAGCGGTGACTGTCGCCGCCTCCGCCGGGCGTGACACCTTCGGTCTGCCGCCGACCGAGGGAGCAGGTGTGAACAAGGGGTACGCCGCCTTCTGCGACACCGACCGCTGGTTCTACGACGCGCCGTACCGGCGGGCCGGTGAGAACTACCCGGCGGCCGACGCCCCCGTCCCGGCGGGGTGGCGCTCGCACCGGAGCGGCGACTGGCTCGCGCTGCGCCCCGTCGACGCCGAACTGCCCTCGCAGGGCTGGAAGATCCATATATCGGCCACGCTCGACAACGCCGAGTCGCTGCTGACGACGGTGTACGAGTACTGCACCGCCCGCCGCATCGCCTTCAAGTTCATACCGAGCCGGTACCTGTTGCACCTGCGCAACGCCAAGTACGCCGACCGCGCGGCGAGCGGGAAGTTCATCACCGTGTACCCGTCCGACGAGCAGCAGTGCCGCCGGATCGCGGAAGACCTCGACGGCGCGCTGGCGGGGGCGGCCGGCCCGTACATCCTCAGCGATCTGCGCTGGGGCGCCGGACCCGTCCACCTGCGCTACGGCAGCTTCACCCTGCGACACTGCTACACCGAGCAGGGCGAACTGGTCCCGGCGATCGAGGCCCCCGACGGGCGGCTCGTACCGGACCGGCGCGGTCCGGCCTTCCAGCCGCCCGAGTGGCTCGAACTGCCCGACTTCCTGAAGCCGCACATCGAAGCGCGTTCCGCGGTCACCCTGACCGGCATCCCCTTCACGGTCGAGCGGGCGCTGCACTTCTCCAACGGCGGCGGCGTCTACCTCGGCAAGGACAGCCGCACCGGCGAGAGCGTGGTCCTCAAGGAGGCCCGGCCGTACGCCGGCCTCGCCGCCGACGGGGCCGACGCCGTGACCCGGCTCCACCGCGAACAGGCAGCACTGGAAAGGCTGGCGGGCCTGGGGTGCGTCCCGGCGGTCCGCGGCACCTTCACGGTAGGCGACCACCACTTCCTGGTGCTCGAACACCTCCCCGGAAAACCGCTCAACACCTACTTCGCCCGCCGTCACCCCCTGATCGAGGCGGATCCCGACCCGGCGGAGCTCGCCTCGTACACCGAGTGGGCCCTCACGATCCACCGGCGGGTCACCGAGGCCGTCGACGCCGTGCACGCCCGCGGCGTGGCCTTCAACGACCTCCACCTCTTCAACATCATGGTGGCCGAGGACGAGACGGGCGAACCCACCGTCGCACTCCTGGACTTCGAAGCCGCCGCGCACGTCGACGAGGGACTGCGGCAGACCGTGGCCAACCCCGCCTTCGTCGCCCCGGCCGGGCGGCGCGGGTTCTCCGTCGACCGCTACGCCCTCGCCTGCCTGCGGCTCGCCCTGTTCCTCCCGCTGACCAGCCTGCTCGTCCTGGACCGCGCCAAGGCCGCACACCTGGCCGCCGTCGCCGCCGAGCAGTTCCCCGTACCGCGATGGTTCCTCGACGAGGCCGTCGAGGAGATCCTGTCCGGCGTCCCGCAGGGCGCACCGGGCGGCCGCCCGCCCGCACCGGCCGGGCCGTACCTGCCCGTCGAGCCGGGCGCATGGCCGGCCGCCCGTACGTCGATGACCGCGGCGCTGCGCGCGAGCGCCACCCCGGAACGGGAGGACCGCCTCCTCCCGGGCGACATCGCCCAGTTCGCGGCCGCCGGGGGAGGCGTCGGCTTCGGCTACGGGGTCGCGGGCGTGCTCCACGCCCTCGCCGAGACCGGCGCCGGACCCTGGCCCGAGGCCGAGGAATGGCTGCTCGACCGGACCGGGGAACCCGTCTCCGGCACTCCGCTCGGCTTCTACGACGGCCTGGCCGGCACGGCCTGGACGCTGCACCGGCTCGGACACCAGGAGCGCGCCCTCGCCCTCGTCGACCTGCTGCTGCAGCAGCCGTGGGAGAGCGCGGGCCCCGACCTGCACAGCGGACTGGCCGGCATCGGCCTGGCCCTGGACGCGCTCGGCACCGCGAGCGGCGAGAGCGAACTGCACACCGCCGCCCTGCGCTGCGCCGAACTGATCGTGCGGCCGGAGCGGCGGCCCCGACGCGCGGGTCTCCTGTACGGCAACTCCGGCGCGGCCCTGCTCCTCGTACGGCTCTACGAGCGGACCGGCGACAAGGAACTGCTGATCCAGGCCGCGGAAGCGCTCCACCGCGACCTCGACCGCTGTGTCACCAGCGCCTTCGGCACCCTCCAGGTGAACGAGGGCTGGCGCACGATGCCGTACCTCGGCGAGGGCAGTGTCGGCATCGGCATGGTGCTCGACGACTGGCTGGAGCACGGCCCGGACGAGCGCTTCGAACAGGCCCGGCGCGAGATCGTACGGGCGGCGCAGGCGACCTTCTACGCCCAGCCCGGGCTGCTGCGCGGCGCCGCCGGGATGATCCTCCACCTGGCCCGGACCACCACGCCGGGCCCGGGCACCGGGGCCGGCGCCATCGCCCGCCAGATCGACGCACTGGCCCGGCACGCCGTGCCGTACCAGGGGCATCTGGCCTTCCCGGGCGAGCAGATGATGCGGCTGTCCATGGACCTCGCCACGGGCACGGCCGGCGCTCTCCTCGCCCTCGGCAGCGCCGCGCCCGGCGGGCGCGCGCACCTGCCGTTCCTCCCGCCGCTGCGCGAGCGCGCGGCGGCCCCCAAGCCGGTCCCACCCGGGGCCGTGACCCATCGCACCACCTCAGAGAAGAAGAGGAACCTGACATGACGCTTCTTGACCTGCAGTCGATGGAGACCCCGAAGGACGAGACCACCGAGGCCGCGCTGACGGGCGGCGGCAGCCGGGCCAGCCTGCTGCTCTGCGGCGACAGCAGCCTGAGCCTCACGACCTGTAACTGACCCAGGTCACCTCGGGCCCGGGCGGTTCGCCGCCCGGGCCCGCACCACATTGCTGGAGGCATTCGCCGATGAGCCCCCCTGACGAGGCGCTCGACACGGCGCAGGAGCCGGCCGTGGGCCGCAGCGCCGACCGGGCGCTCGTGGCAGCGGCCCGGCACAGTGGTGGGCGCGCCGCCGCCGTCCTCGGATGCGCGGTGGCGGCCGCCGCGGCAGCACTCGCCGAACCCGCCGTCCTCGGCCACACCCTCGACCTGCTCCTCCGCCGAGACCCGTCGGGCCCCGTCTGGACGCTGCTGTGCGCCGCGGTCATCGCGGCCGAAGTGGCGCTGGACGCCGCCGCCGCGCGGCTGACCGGCGAGGTGGACGGCCGTTCCACCGCCCGGCTGCGCAGGCTCGGGCTCGCCGGGCTGCTGCGGACGGCCCCGCACCACGCGGCCCGTCACGCGCCCGGCGAAACCGCAGCGCGGCTGACCGCGCACGCCACCGAGGCCGGGAAGGTCCCGGCAGCCGCCGCGCACGCCGTCGCCGCACTGCTGCCGCCGGCCGGCGCGGTGGTGGCACTCTTCGTCATCGACGTGTGGACGGCGCTCGCCTTCCTCACGGGCGTTCCGCTGCTGGTGCTGCTGTTGCGGGCCTTCGCCCGCGACACCCGTACCAGCATCGCCCGCTACCAGCAGGTCCAGCTCGCGACCGCCGGCCGCCTCGTCGAGGCACTGGCGGGGGCGCGCACGATCGCCGCAGCCGGTACCGCGGACCGCGAACGCGCACGGATCCTCGCACAGTTGCCCGAGCTCGCCGCCGTGGGCCGGCGCATGTGGCAGGTCTTCGGCGGCACGACGGCCCGGTCCGCGGCCCTCATGCCCATGCTCCTGTACGCGGTCCTCGCCGTCGGCGGCATCCGCCTGTCGGCCGGAGCCATCGGGGTCGGTGAACTCCTCGCCGCCCTGCGGTACGCCGGCCTCGCGGCCGGTGCCGGCGCCGTGACCGGCGGGCTGGCCGCCGTGGTCCGCGGCCGGGCCGCCGCCCGGCGCACCGCCGCCCTCCTGGAGCTGCCCGTACTCGACCACGGCCGGGCGGAGCTGCCGCAGGACGGCCCCGGCACCCTGGAACTGCGCGGGGTCCGGGTCGTGCGCGCAGGTACGACGGTCCTGCGCGACATCAGCCTGGTGATCCCCGGAGGCTCCACGGTGGCGGTGGTGGGCAGGTCCGGCGCCGGCAAGACGCTGTTCGCGGCCGTGGCCGGCCGGCTGACCGACCCCGACGCGGGCGAGGTGCTCCTGGACGGAGTTCCCCTGCGGGAGGTGACCGCGGGAGCGCTGCGCCGCGAGGTCGGGCACGCCTTCGACCGGCCCGTGCTGTTCGGGGACACGGTCGGCGACGCGATCGGGTTCGGCGCCGGTCCGGCGCCCGGCCCGGAAGCGGTCCGCGTCGCGGCCCGCGCCGCGGGCGCCGACCCGTTCCTACGGCGCCTGCCCCACGGGTACGGCACACGCCTCGCCCACGCCCCGATGTCCGGCGGTGAGGTCCAACGCCTCGGGCTGGCCAGGGCGTTCTGCCACGCGGGTCGGCTCCTCGTGCTGGACGACGCCACCTCCAGCCTGGACACCGTCACGGCCCGTGAGGTCGAGCGGGCCCTCGCCCACCGGATCCGGCCCGGCACCCGGATCGTGGTCGCGCACCGCCTCTCGTCCGCCGTCCGCGCCGACCTCGTCGTGTGGCTGGAGGACGGGCGGATGCGGGCGGTGGGCACCCACGGCGAGCTGTGGCGGCACGAACCCGCCTACCGGGCGGTGTTCGCCGCCGACGGGACGGCCGGCACGCAAGGGGAGACGGCGACGGAGGCGGCGCGGTGACCGAGGGCGAGGCCTGGAGCCGGGTGGCGCCCGAGGGCCGGCGGTTCCTGCACGGCCGCAAGGGCGCTGTGGGACGGCTCGCGGCATGGTCGCTCGTCGAGTCCGCGCACACGTTCCTCGGCGGCTACGGCGTGGCCCGCGCACTCGACGACGGCTTCCTCGCCGGCCGCACCGGCACCGGTCTGGCCTGGCTGGCCGCGGCCGGAGCCGGAGCCCTGCTCGGCGGGTTCGCGCTGCGCGGCGTGTTCGCCGGGCTCGCGGACCTCGTGGAACCGCTGCGGGACGGCCTGGTTCGCCGGGCGGTGCGGCAGGCACTGGACCGGGCGGTCGCCGACCCGGTGCACGCTCCCGGCACGGGCGCGGTGTCCCGGCTCACCCAGCAGACGGAAATGGCCCGGGACTCCTTCGCGGGGCTGGTCCTGACGGTGCGTTCGTTCGCGTTCACCGTCGTGGGCGTCCTCGCGGGCATGGCTGCCCTGGCTCCGGTGCTGCTGCTGGTCGTGCTGCCCCCGCTGCTGCTGGGCGTGGCCGCCTTCCTCGCCACGCTCCGCCCCATGGCGGCCGCGCAACGGCGGTCCCTGGACACCGACGAGGCACTGGCGGACCGGGTGGGGGAGCTGGGGGAGGGCCTGCGGGACATCGTCGCCTGCGGCGGGCAGGAGGCGGCACGAGCCCGGGTGGAGCCGCTGATCGCCGCCCAGGAGCGGCTGGCGCGGACGCTCGCGCGCTGGGCGGCCGTGCGCACCCTGGCCCTGGCCACGGCGGGCCGGCTGCCGGTGATCGCCCTGCTCGCCGCGACGCCCTGGCTGCTCGGGTACGGGGTCACCGCCGGGACGCTGGCGGGCGGCCTCACGTACGTCGTGCAGGCGCTGCTGCCCGCCCTCAACTCGCTGATGACAGCCCTGGGCTCCGCCGGAACCCGACTGGTGGTGGTCCTCGAACGGTTCTGCGATCCGCCGCCGGGAGACTCCGGCGGCCACCGCGCGGCGAAGCCGCAGGAGCCCGTCCCCGCCGGCCGGCGGACCGCCGCCGCGGCCGAGCTCCGGGGCGCCACCTTCGCCTACGGTCCCGGCGCGGCTCCCGTACTCGACGCCCTCGACCTGGTGGTGCGGCCGGGGGAGCACCTCGCCGTGGTCGGGCCGAGCGGCATCGGCAAGTCGACGCTCACCGCCCTGCTCGCCGGGATGCTCTCACCCGACGCCGGGGCGGTCCTCGTCGCCGGCGCGGCCGCCCGCCGGGATCCGGCCGCCACGGGACCGGACCCGCGGCGGACCCTGCTGCCCCAGCAGGCCTACGTGTTCACCGGCACCGTGCGGGAGAACCTCACCCACCTGTCCCCGCACCCGGGCGTCCCCGGGCCGGGGGACGCCCGGGTGCGGCGCGCCGTCAGCGCCCTGGGGCTGGAGGGACTCGTGGAACGGCTGGGCGGCCTGGACGGCGAGGTGTCTCCCCGGCTGCTGTCCCGGGGGGAGTGCCAGCACCTCGCGCTCGCCGCCGCCTACCTCTCGCCGGCTCCGCTGCTGCTGCTCGACGAGGCCACCTGCCACCTGGACCCGCGTACGGAGGAGCGTGCCGAACGGGCCCTCGCGGACCGTCCCGGCACCCTCGTCGTGGTGGCCCACCGGGTCTCGTCCGCGGCCCGCGCCGACCGGGTCCTCGTACTCGACGGGACCCGCGCCGTGTGCGGCACGCACGCGGAACTCCCGGAAAGGTCGCCCCTGTACCGCGAGCTGGTGGGGAGGTGGAACGGGACGGACGGGTGAAACGGCCGGCGCCGCCGGGCGGCTCCCTGCCGGGCCCGTCCGCGGCGGCCGCGGATCAGACCCAGCCGGCCCGCCGGGAGATCCGGATCGCGTCGATGAGATTGCGCGCGCCGGTCTTGCGGGTCGCCGCGGCCATGTAGTTGCGTACCGTCCCGCTCGCCAGATGCAGCGCGCGGGCGATCTCGGCGATGGAATCGCCCTCCGCGGCCCGCGCCAGCACGCTGAGTTCCCGCGGGCTCAGCGGCACGGGGTCGGCCTCCATGAAGGCGGAGGCCAGCGAGGCGTCGATGAACCGCTGCCCCGCGGCGACCTTCCGGACCGCCCGTACGAGCCGCCCCGGCGAGCCGTCCTTGTCGACGTAGCCGAGGGCCTCGGCCCGGAAGGCCCGGTGCAGCGAACCGGGCGCGCCGGTCGACGCGAGCACCAGGACCGGGGACGGGGACGCGAGGACCTGGCGGTCCGCGCGTCCCTCGTCGGCCAGGACGGCCGTGGTCCCCGGACAGTCGAGGTCGACGACCGTCACGTCTGGTCGTAAGGACTCGGCCTGGCGCACCGCGGCCCGCCAGCCCGCCGACGTGACCTCGAAGCGCCCTTCCGATCTCAGCAGGGCGGCCAGTGCCGACCTGACCAGGCTGACGCTGTGCAGGACGAGGACCTTCGTCATCTGTGCTCTCCTCGGTAGACGAACCAACGGCACCACGGGTGCCCCCGTACAGGGGTGATGGAACGTCACTGCGGGGGGCGTGCAGGGGCGTACGGGCAACTTGGCCGAGATACCCTAGGATTCCGCCCGCCTTAGGCGGGTAACCCCCTTGAAGACCGGGCGCGCACTGCCCCGCCCGCGCCCCTGCCCGCCCCTGCGACCGGGATCAGACCTCGCCGCGCCACGCGCCCGTCGCGACCCCGCGCGACTCGATGAACAGCTTGAACCGCTTCAGATCGCCCATCACCTGACGCTTGACGAAGCCGAGCTTGTCGGCGGCCGTCTCGGCCAGACCGTCGGGCACCCAGTTCATGTGCAGGACGACCTTGGTGGTCGTCGCGTCGATCGGCTGGAAGACGACCAGCCCGGCCTGGCGGGCCTCGCCGTCGACCGTCATCCACGCGACGCGCCGGTCCGGGAGCTGCTCGGTGATCTGCGCGTCGAACTCGCGCTGCACGCCGTTCACGTTCGTCACCCAGTGGGTGAGCGTGTCCGTGCGCTGGTCGACGCGTTCGACCCCCTCCATGAAGGCGGGGAACTCCTCGAACTGCGTCCACTGGTTGTAGGCCGTGCGTACGGGGACGTTGACCTCGACGTGCTCCTCGACGTGCGACATGTGCACCCCTTCCGTGTCGTCGGCAGCCCGCACCCCGTGGTGCGGGTCGTCCGTCAGGACGTCTTGAGGCGCGGCTACCCGGCCCGGAGCGGAACACGCCGTGCCGGCACGCGATTCAGCCGTACGCGACCGTCACCTCGCGGAAGCCCAGGGAGCGCAGCAATCCCTCCAGCATCGACGTGGTGTTCTGCTCGGCGCGCTCGACGAGGCCGCTGTCGCGGGCCGCTTCGTTGATGTGCTGCGCGGCGAGCTTCTGCACGGCCTGCTCACCGGCCGGGTTGTCGGAGAACAGATCGCCGATCCGGTCCAGCAGGCCCCGCTGTTTCGACACCGCGTACGAACGGTCCGGGTCGAGGGCCGCGGCGGCGAGCACCGCGTGCGGGAGCCGGATCGAGGCCTTCGTGCGGTCGCCGTTCACGGTGACGTTCCGCTCGCCCAGTGCGCCCAGGTCGACGTAGCCGCTGACGGTGCCGGCGCCCACGTACAGGGTGCGGGTCCCCCGGATCGCGTCCGGCAGCAGCGCCGCGTCCTTCTCCAGGTCCACGACCACCTGGAAGTTGCCGACGGCCGCCTCGTAACGGTCCATGTCCTGCATCGACTTGAGGAGCGCGGGACCGGAGCGGTCCCGGGTGTCCTCGCCGAAGAGGCTGCCGGACCCCGGAACCAGGCTGAAGCGAGCCACGAGCACGATCAGCGCCACGACCACCGCCAGGCCGACGGCGATCCGCCCCCACCACGGGCGCCGCGAGCCGCCCGGCCGGGCCGAAGAGGTTTCCATACTCCGCGGATACCCCGTGGACGCGGCTCCAGCACGGATCCGCGTACCCGGCGTGGGCGCCACCGGTGTCGTTACCGGCGCCGGGCGAGGGTGTGTACGAGGACGATCAGCGCGAACGCGATGACGAGGAGGTGCACCCAGGCGGGCCCGGGTGCCGGGTTGAGGGACAGGGTGGTGAGCTGATACGAGGCCATGCTGCGCGTTTGCCCGCGGCAGCCGGATCGATGCCCCGGGTGCGGGGCGGGCAGACGGGCGGGCGGTCCGGTCGGGTGCGACCGGCGGTCATCGCCCGGTGGGCCTGCCGGACACCAGCCGGGCGGCCTCGATCTCGGCCCAGACGGCTTTCCCGTGTCCGTGCGCGTGCGCGCCCCAGCGATCGGACAGACGCTCCACGATGTGCAGACCGTGGCCCCCCGGGAGGCCGCGCTGCGGGGCCGGGTGGGGGTAGGGCAGCGTCGTCGTGCCGTCGTACACCTCGATGCGCAGGGCCTCCCCGGCCGTGAGCACGAGCTCGTGACAGCCGCCCGCGTGCAGTGACGCGTTGGTCAGCAGCTCGGACACGAGGAGCAGGGTGTCCTCGGCGGTCTCGGTCCCGTCCCAGCCCCAGTCCCGCAGGGCCTGACGAGTGAAGTCGCGGCCCTTGGCCACAGAGCCGCGGACGCCCGTCAGGGCGAGCCGACGGCGCTGCCCCCCGGCGGGAACGGCGGAACTCACCGGATCGCCCGTTTCCGGACCGATGGTCTCCACTGGTGTCTTTCACCCCCACGTCGACGCTGGTCTTTGCTCTCGGCACCTGCCCGGACAGTCTAGGGGATCGCCGCTCTCAGGGCGTTGCCATGTGAAGGCGCAGCGTGAGGCCTCTCTCCGTGGCGCGGACCTCGACCAGATCGCAGAGCTGGTGGATCATCCACAGTCCGCGGCCACCCTCGGCCGACGCCAGGGAAGGGCGGCGGCGTCCGGCCAGGGGGTCGGCCAGGCGGCCGCCGTCGTGGATCTCGGCGACGATTCCCCCACCGGGTCCGGGGGCGGCCCACAGCCGGAGGGTGCCCTTCCCGCCTCCGTGGGACAGGGAGTTGGCCGCCGCCTCGCTGATGGCCAGGACGAGGTCGCCGCGCCGCGCCGGGGTCAGGGCCGTGGCGCGGGCCCAGTTCTCGGCGTGCTCGCGCACCCCGGCCAGCCCGCCGTGGGAGTACGCGAGCCGGGACACCTCGCCGTCGTGCTCGGGCAGCGGGAGATCGCAGTCCGCGCAGACCCGGGAGGCATCGGTGTAGGCCGGGCTCGGCAGGTCCCGGCTCCCCTCGATCAGCGTGGGGTGCGTGCGCCGGGCCCCGGTCACCACCGCGGGCGCGAGCCCCCGTACGTCGTACGGGCACAGGACGGTGGCCGGCCGGCCGGCGAAGGCCGTGTTGATGAGGGCTTCGTGGCGGGTGGCCTCGAGTACCTCGGCGGGGGAGCGGCCGGGCCAGATCGGCTCGCCGACGATCCGGGCCGCCCGGCCCGCGTGCCGGTCGGCGAAGTCCTGCAGAGAGGCCAGGATGCGGCCGGGGTTGCGGCCCAGTTCCGTCATGTCGGTCCAGGCGATCCCGGACCCGCTCGTGCCGAGGCTCTCGCGCAGGGCGTCCAGGTGCGGGCCCGGCACGGCGACGAGGACCGGCTCGTCGGCCGACAGGGCGGCCCGCACGAAACCACCCACCCCGGTGAGGTACTCGCCGAGGTCCCGGTAGAAGAGGGCGGGGTGGACGAGGGCCCCGGGCCCGGCGGGCGCAGGAACGGTGATCATGCTGCGACCTCCAGCGCGGCGCATTCGTCCGGGAACATCTCCACTACCTTGCGCAGCGAGTATGGCGGGTCGTGGAGCAGCAGGCGCCGCCCCTCACCGTTGAGGGCGGCCGACGCCTGCACCAGGGCGGCGACCGCGACCGTGTCGAGGAAGGCCACGGCGGAGAGGTCGAGATGGACGACGGTGCCGGGCATCCCGGTCACGACGCCGAGCGCCGCCGACAGGGCATGCCGGGTGTCGAGGTCGCAGCTGCCGCTCAGGCGTGCGCCGGGACGGTCCCGCATGGGCAGGGCGGTCAGCGGCGTGGTCGCGCCCGTTCCCGCGCCCGCGCCCGTTCCTGTCCGCAGGGAGGTCATGGCCCGGGCCTACACCGTGAGCATGCCGGCGCGCAGGCGGGCCAGGGTCCGGGACAGGATGCGGGAGACCTGCATCTGGGAGACGCCCAGTTCGGCGCCGATCTCGGCTTGGGTCCTCTCCTCGCCGAAGCGCATCTGCAGGATGCGCCGGTCTCGTTCGTCCAGCTGCTCCAGCAGCGGCGCGAGGGTGTGGAACTCCTCGAAGAGCTCCATGGCGGGGTCGACCCCGCCGAGGCGTTCCGCCAGCGGCCGGGTCGCCGGGCTCGTCGTGGACGGCGCGTCGCTCTCCGCGCCGGCGGCGTCGAGGGAACCGCTGGTGTAGCCGTTCGCGGCCACCAGCCCGTCGATCACCTCGTCCTCGGACAGCTTCAGGTGCCGGGCGACCTCGTTGACCGTCGGAGCCCTGCCCAGGACGTCGGTCAGGTTCTCCTGGGCCTTGGCGAGTTCCATGCGCAGTTCCTGCAGGCGCCGCGGGACGTGCACGGCCCACGTGGTGTCGCGGAAGTAGCGCTTGATCTCACCGGTGATGTAGGGGAGGGCGAGGGTGGAGAACTCGACCTCGCGCTCCAGGTCGTAGCGGTCGATGGCCTTGATGAGGCCGATGGTCCCCACCTGGATGATGTCGTCCATGTCGAGACCGCCACCGGTCGCGCGGGAGCGGAACCGGCGCGCGGCGAACTGGACGAGCGAGAGATTCATCTCGATCAGGGTGTTGCGCGTGTACTGGTACTCGCGCGTCCCCTCCTCCAGGGTGCGCAGCCTCCCGAAGAAGAGCCGCGACAGTTCCCGTGCGTCGGCGGGTGCCATCTCACGGGCGTTTTCCACACGGAACAGGTCCTCGTCCTGCGTTGGCGCTCCCGCGGTGCCTCGGTCACAAGCACGAACTTGCCCGTCTGTTGCACGAATGGGGCCTGTGGCGGTGGACGAGCGAGACATGGTGGCCGCTCCCTCCCGATCGACTGACGGCTGCCCGGGCCCTTCTGCCCCGGCTTCGGGGTTCTACACACTTCGATGACATTGCCTTGTTCTGCCGGTCGCACCGTGCGGCCCGAAGGGCGCCGCCGCGGACGGGGGCGGCCACGTCGGCGGAGCGAACAGGCATACTCCCTTGAGCAGGACGTACAGGTGGCGATCCGGGGAGGCGGACATGACCGGAACAGGGGACGCGGACCAGCAGGGTGTGGTCGGGGACGGCTACCCGGCGGGCGCCGGCTGGGTGGTGACGGCCCATGGGGAGCTCGACCAGGACACGCTGACCCCACTGGAGGACGCCCTCCTCTCCGCCGCCGACCGGTACCCGCTGGTGGTGCTGGACGCCGGCGCCATCACCTTCGGAGACTCCTCCTTCCTGAACCTGCTCCTGCGGCTGCACCACCTCACCGCCCTGCGCATCGCCGCCCCCGGCGAGCAGTTGCGACGGCTGTTCGCCGTGACCGGCGCCGATACCGTGCTCTCCCTGCACGCGAGTGTCGAGGACGCCCTCGGGGCGTGAACCCGGGGCCGGATGTGCTGCTTCCGGTGTGATCGACTGGGGCTCGCCGTTCTTCCGGTGGCGTTAGCCTTCACCCGACCCGGTGCCCGGGCGCGTACGGATCCCGGCGGAACCGGGCGTTCCGGCGCGCCCTGATACCAGGGGCCTGTCCTGTCCCGGGTGCCGGTGCGGTTGTTATCGAGAGTGAGGTTGGCGGATGGCCGAGCGGGCGGGCACGGATTCACCGAGCGGGGTGCCGCCGCTTCCGGGTGAGGACGGGATCGGCGAGTCGGAGCTGCGCCGGTTGCTGGCCGGGCTGACCGCCGTACGCGACGGGGACTTCCGCACCCGGCTGCCCGAAACGGCGGACGGGCTGCTCGGGGAGATCGCCACCGTCTTCAACGGGATGGCCGACCAGCTGTCGCTGTTCACCTCCGAGGTGACGCGGGTGGCCCGCGAGGTGGGCACGGAGGGGACACTGGGCGGCCAGGCCGACGTACCGGGAGTCGGCGGGGCCTGGCTGGACCTCACGGATTCGGTCAACTTCATGGCCGGAAACCTCACGGCGCAGGTGCGCTCCATCGCCCAGGTCGCGACCGCCGTGGCCAAGGGCGACCTCTCGCAGAAGATCAACGTCACGGCGCGCGGGGAGATCCTGGAGCTGAAAGAGACCATCAACACGATGGTCGACCAGCTCTCCGGGTTCGCCGGGGAGGTCACACGGGTGGCCCGCGAGGTGGGCACCGAGGGCCGGCTCGGCGGCCAGGCGGACGTCATGGGCGTCTCCGGCACGTGGAAGGACCTGACGGAATCGGTCAACGTCATGGCCGACAACCTGACCGCCCAGGTGCGCTCGATCGCCGAGGTCACCACCGCCGTGGCCCAGGGCGATCTGACGCAGAAGATCCGGGTGGACGCGCGCGGGGAGATCCTGGAGCTGAAAGAGACCATCAACACGATGGTCGACCAGCTCTCCGCCTTCGCCGCCGAGGTCACCCGGGTCGCCCGCGAGGTCGGCAGCGAGGGCCGGCTCGGCGGCCAGGCCGAGGTCGAGGGCGTCTCCGGGACCTGGAAGCGCCTGACGGAGAACGTCAACGAGCTGGCCGGCAACCTGACCCGCCAGGTCCGGGCCATCGCCGAGGTGGCCAGCGCGGTCGCCGAGGGCGACCTGACGCGCTCGATCACGGTCGACGCCTCGGGTGAGGTCGCCGAACTCAAGGACAACATCAACTCCATGGTCGGCTCGCTGCGCGAGAGCACCCGGGCCAACCAGGAGCAGGACTGGCTCAAGTCCAACCTGGCCCGCATCTCCGGCCTGATGCAGGGCCACCGGGGTCTCGCCGCCGTCGCCGAACTCGTCATGGACGAACTGACGCCGCTCGTCGCCGCCCAGTACGGCGCCTTCTACCTCGCCGAGGACCGCCCCGGCGGCACCGTGCTCACCCTCGTCGGCTCCTACGGCCGGTCCGCGGCCGCCGAGGAGGGCGTCGTGTTCGCCCTCGGCGAGTCCCTCGTCGGTCAGGCGGCCCGCAGCCGCCGCATCATCGCCACCGACCAGGTCCCCGGCGGCTACGTCATCGCCTCCGGGCTCGGCCACACCACTCCGGGCAGCCTGATCATCCTGCCGATCGTGGTGGACGACCAGGTCCTCGGAGTGATCGAGCTCGCCTCCTTCAGCGCCTTCACCCCCGTCCACCGCGACTTCCTGGCCCAGTTGATGGAAACCATCGGCGCCAACGTCAACACGATCGTCGCCAACGCCCGGACCGACGAGCTTCTCGGCGAGTCCCAGCGGCTGGCCGGCGAACTCCGGGCCCGTTCTGAGGAACTCCAGGTCCAGCAGGAGGAACTCCAGCGCTCCAACGCCGAGCTGGAGGAGAAGGCCGCCCTCCTCGCCAGCCAGAACAGCGACATCGAGGCCAAGAACCTGGAGATCGAGCAGGCCCGCCAGGAACTGGAGACCCGCGCACAGCAGTTGTCGCTGGCCTCCACCTACAAGTCCGACTTCCTGGCCAACATGAGCCACGAGCTGCGCACACCGCTCAACAGCCTGCTCATCCTCGCCCAGTTGCTCGCCCAGAACCCCGCCCGCAACCTCACCCCCAAGCAGGTCGAGTACGCGGGCATCATCCACTCGGCCGGCTCGGACCTGCTCCAGCTGATCAACGACATCCTCGACCTGTCCAAGGTCGAGGCCGGCAAGATGGACATCAACCCCGAGCGGGTCGACCTGCCCCAGCTGCTCGAGTACGTCGACGCCACCTTCCGGCCGATGACCACGCAGAAGAGCCTCGACTTCACCGTCACCACCGCCCCGGGCGCCCCCGACGACCTGCTCACCGACGACTCGCGGCTGCGCCAGATCCTGCGCAACCTGCTGTCCAACGCCGTCAAGTTCACCGAGCGCGGCGGCGTGGAGCTCCGGATCGAACCGGCGACGGCCTCCGAGGTCCCCGCCGGGCTTCCCCGGCGCGGGCCCATGCTGGCCTTCCGCGTGCGGGACACGGGCATCGGCATCCCCGCGCAGCAGCTGGAGTCCGTCTTCGGAGCCTTCCAGCAGGCCGACGGCACCACCAGCCGCAAGTACGGAGGCACCGGCCTCGGGCTGTCCATCAGCCGTGAGATCGCCCAGCTCCTCGGCGGGGCCGTCACCGCGCAAAGCACACCCGGCCAGGGCAGCACCTTCACCCTCTACCTGCCGGTCAGCCGCGCGGACTACGAGGACGCGCCCGATCCCGACGCCCCGGCGCAGCCGTCGCCCGCGCAGGCCTCCGGGCAGGCCGGCCCGGGCCGTCCCGGCGCGCCCGCGCTCCCCGCGCAGCGGCGGGCCCGCCGCCTGCTCGTGATCGAGGAGCGACCCAACGGCCTGCTCTCCCTCGTCGCGGAGAGCGCCGGCCGGGACTTCGCCCCCGGCCGTCAGGCGACGGGAGAGCACGGCGGCATCCACGTGGTCAACGCCACGAGCTCGCGCGAGGCCGCCGCCGCCTTGGCGACCGACTCCTTCCACTGCGTCGTCCTGGAACTGGACATGCCCGACGGCGAAGCGCTGCGGTTCCTCGACGCGCTCGACGGAGACCCGGCCCTCTCCTCGCTCCCCGTCCTCGCCCACAACAACCCCCGGGTCAGGACCGGTCTGGAGGAGGCCGTGCGGGAGCGGCCCGCGGCACGCCACGTGGAACTACTGTCCAGTCTGGACGAGTTGCGCGAACGCATCGCGCTCCACCTGTCCGCCGAGCAGCCGGGGGACGTACTCCCCCTCGTACAGGGCGACACACAGGGCCGGCAGGCCGCCCACGTGCTCGACGGCGACCTGGCCGGACGCACCGTCCTCGTCGTCGACGACGACGCACGCAACCTCTTCGCCCTCAGCGGGGTCCTGGAACTGCACGGCATGCGCGTGCTCCACGCCGAGGACGGCCGCAAGGGCATCGACGCCCTCACCCACCACGCGGGTGTCGACATCATCCTGATGGACGTGATGATGCCCGAACTGGACGGCTACGCCGCCACCGCCGAGATCCGCCGGATGCCGGCGTACGCGGGCCTGCCCGTCATCGCGGTCACCGCCAAGGCGATGCCCGGGGACCGGGAGAAGAGCCTCGCCGCGGGCGCCAGCGACTACGTGACCAAGCCCGTGGACGCCGACGACCTCATCGCCCGCGTCCGGTACTGGCTCACGCGATGACCGGGGACACGCAGCGGCACCAGGACGCGCGCCCGCAGCCGGCACCGGTCGGTGACCGGGCCGCGGGCGCCCTCCCGCACGAGGCACCGACCACGATGGGACGCCTCGTCGCCACCGTCGAACGGCTGCGCCGCGAGGTCCTGGAGGCACAGGCGGCCGCCGACGGCCGGGCCCTGGTCGAACTGGCCAAGGGCATCCTGATCGGGCAGTTGCACTGCACGCCGGCCGCGGCCGCACGCCAGCTCGACGTGCTGTGCCGCGAGAGCGGGACGTCCCCGCTCGAACTCGCCGCCGACATCGTCAACCAGGCCTCCCGCGACCACGTCAGCGAGATCGCCGCCGCGTTCGTCGAGCGCACCGGCACGGCTGACGACCCGGCGGAGCGGAACTCCACGGTGTCGGTCCGCCTGCGCACCGCCGAGAGCGGCATGCTGGCCGCCGACGCCGACACCCAGGCGGTGGCCGAGTCCCTCCTGACGAACGCCCTGGGCCCCCTCGGAGCGGTCGCCGTCGCCGTGTGGACCGCGGTGCCCGACGGTTCGCTGGCCCTCGCCGGCCACGCCGGTTTCCCGCAGAGGGAGGCCGCCCGCTGGCGTCACGTACCCCCGGGCGTCTCCACCGTCGCCCGCCTCGCGCTGCGCGAGCGCCGACTGGTCACCCTCCCCCGCCTCAAACGCGAAGGGCTGCCCTCGATCGGGCACCTCGAGTGGCCCGACGGGGGCCGGATGGCCGTACCGACGGGGACGGGCGGACGGATCCACGGCGTCCTCGAAATCTGCTGGCCGCAGCCCCTGGCACCGCAGCCGCCGCAGATCGAGCGCCAGGTGGAGGCCCTCGCCGAACTGTGCGCCCACACCATGGACGCCTCGCCCCCGCGCGAGGTCACGACCACCGAGGGGGTGCTCCCGGACGTCGCGGAGCTCATCGACCTCGCCGAAGGACTGCAGGACCCCGCCGTGGTGCTCACCCCGGTCCTCGACGCCGAGGGCCGGCTCGGCGACTTCCGGATCCGGTACGCCGGCAGCCGGTTCGTCGACCCGGTGGGCCGGCCGCGCGGCGATGTCAACGGTGCGCTGCTGCTGGAGGCCTATCCGATGGCCGCCGGCGAGAGCGGGCTGTTCGACATCATCGAGCGCGTGCACGCGACGGGCGAGCCGTTCAGGGCCGAACGGATGAGCCTGACCGCGCTCGTCGACCAGATCCCGCTGACCACGGTCGCGGACATCAGCGTCAGCCGTCACGGCTCCGCCGTCCTGCTGATCTGGCGGATCGAGGATGAGAGGGCCCGGCTGGCCAACCTCCTCCAGCACGCCCAGCGCCTGGGCCGCATCGGCGGTTTCGAGGAGAACCTCGCGACCGGGGAGACCACCTGGAACGCGGAGCTCTACGCCCTGCACGGACTCCCGGCCAGCGCGCCCCCGGTACGACTGCGAGAGCTGCCCGGACACGCCCATCCGGACGACTCGGCCGCCCTCGACCGCTTCCTGCGCGCGGTGCTCCGCCACCGCCGGCCGGCCTCCGTCAACTTCCGCCTCCAGAGGTCCGACGGGATCACCCGCCACATCCGGGTCGTCGCCGAGCCCGTACTCGACGCGGACCAGCGGCTGCACGCGGTGCGCGGCGCCTACCAGGACATCTCCGCCCAGCACTGGACCGAGGTCGCACTGGCCGCGACCAGGGACCAGCTCGCCCACACCGAGGCCGAGTCCGCCGAACGCAACCGGCTGGCCCTCCAGCTCCAGCACGCCATCATGCCTCCCACGCCACCCGCCATCGAGGCCCCGGGCCTGCGGGTCGCCGTCCGCTACCGGCCGGCGGAGACCGAGTCGCTCGTCGGCGGAGACTGGTACGACACCGTGGTCCTGCCCTCCGGGCTGATCATGCTGTCCGTGGGTGACGTCGCCGGTCACGGCATCGAGGCCGCCACCGGCATGGTCGTGCTGCGCAACGCCCTGCGCGGCCTCGCCGTCACGGGCGCGGGCCCCGCCCAGCTGCTGTCCTGGCTCAACACGGTCACCCACCACCTGGCCAAGCACGTGACGGCCACCGCCGTCTGCGGCCTCTTCGACCCGAGCACCAGGGTGATGCGCTGGGCACGAGCGGGGCACCTGCCGCCCGTACTCGTCCGCGGGGGTGAGGCCGAGGCCTTCCCGCTCATCGAGGGCCTGCTCCTGGGGGCACTGCCCGACGTCACGTACGTCGAGCGGGAGGTGCGGCTCGAACCGGACGACACCCTGCTGATGTTCACGGACGGGCTGGTGGAACGGCGGGACTCCTCGGTCCAGGACTCGCTCGGCCATCTCGTGACCGCGGCGGCCGCCGGAGCCGGGGATCTGGACGGGCGGCTGGACCGGCTCCTCGCCGAGAGCCGGTCCGACACCGACGACGACACGTGCGTGATCGGCATCCAGGTCGGCTGAGGCCGCCGTCCGTCACGGTGCGGGTGTCAGGCCACCGCCCGGGCCCGCAGCACGCGGGCCGGCTCCTGACCGCCTCCGGTCGCCAGCACGCGGACCTCGTCCCCGCTGCTGATCTCCGCCCGGAGGATGCCGGTGGCGTCCTCGTAGACGGGGTGGCCGCCGGGCCCCGCCGCGTCCGTGCGGGTCATCCGGACCACGTCCTCCCCGGGCGGGTCGGTGGTCGCGAAGACGACTTCGTAGGCTTCCGCCTGCCGGTCCTCGTGCGGGGCTTCGGTTTCGTGGCCTGTGCTCATGGCGGACCCTCCTGCCGTGGGCGTGCGCCCGGGGTGACTGTCCCCCACCAGACACGCTAGGCCCCACCCGCTGCTCTGTCCTGGCCGGGAGGCGCCGTCGCCCCGGGAGGCGCAGCCGGCGCGGTCAGCGGGGCAGCGAGGTAGGACAGCAGGCCGGCGATCTCCCGGCCGGCCTCCGCAGGGTGGCGGAAGCGCGCGCCGGGAGCGATGGCGTAGCGGTTGCGCCGGCCGTCCCGCGTCCGGGTGAGGTACCCGTCCGCCTCCAGGTCCGTGACGATCGTCTGCACGGTGCGTTCGGTGAGGTCGCAGATCGTCGCGAGGTCGCGCAGCCGGACCCCCGGGTCGCGCGCGATCGCGATCAGAACCCGGGCGTGGTTCGTCAGGAAGGTCCAGTGGTTCCGGCGGGACCCGGCGTGCTCGTTCTCCACACGGACATCTTGGAATGGCCACTCGCGAAAATCAAATCCAGAAATGGTTTTCCGGTATAACTTGACGTGTGTCCGTGGCCCCGGCAGGGTGCAGGTGAGCGGAAGCGGACTTCCGCTTGACCCGAGCAATCGCGCAACGCGCCGCAAGCACCTGTGCCCAAGGAGCGACGACGATGACCCCCACGGCCACAGCCGAGGCCACGACCCCGGCCACGCCCCCGACGCCGACCCCCGCCTCCACCGGTGGGGCCGGATCCGTCCCCGCCCTCAGCGGGCTGCCCTACGTGCCCAGCCCGCGGGACCTGCCGACCGGCGACGCCCGGCAGCTGACCCGGGTGTTCTTCGAACGGCTGCGGAGCCTCGAAGAGGGGACCCACGCGTACCAGTACGTGCGCAACACGCTGATCGAGATGAACATCTCACTGGTGCACTTCGCCGCCCGCCCCTTCCGGGACCGCCCCGGCGGCCCCGAGAACGAGGACGTCGTACAGGTCGGCATCATCGGCCTGATCAAGGCCATCGACCGCTACGACCCCGAGCGCAACACGCAGTTCACCACGCTCGCAATGCCGTACATCACCGGAGAGATCAAGCGCCACTTCCGGGACACCACGTGGTCCGTGCGGGTGCCGCGCCGGCTGCAGGAACTGCGCGTGGAGCTGGCGAAGGCCACGGAGGCGCTGACCTCCGTGTCGGAGCACACGCCCACCCCGGCGGAGCTCGCCGCGCACCTGGGCCTGACCGAGGACGAGGTCCGCCAGGGCATGGTCGCGGCCAACGGCTACTCCACCCAGTCCCTCGACGCGCCCCAGCAGCCCACCGCCGGCAGCGCGCAGGCGCCCGCGGGCGCACTGGCCGCGCGCAGCCTCGCCGAGACCCTGGGCGATACCGACCCCGCACTGGAGGCGGTCGAGGACCGGCACGCCCTGGCGCCCCTCCTCGCCGACCTCGACGAACGCTCCACCCGCATCCTGCAGTTGCGCTTCGGCCAGGAGCTGACGCAGGCGGAGATCGGCGCGGAGCTCGGCCTCTCCCAGATGCAGGTCTCCCGGCTGCTCTCCCGCACGCTGGGCACCCTGCGCGCGGAGCTGCTGCACGACGACTGAGTCCGGCGGGGTGCCATGGCGCCGGGCCGTCCGGTCACCAGGTGACGTACAGGTCCTGCGGCGAGCGGTGGATCAGGGTGGCGCGCATCCGCGGTCGCGGACGGTCCTCGTCGAGCCGCAGTTCCGGCAGGCGGCGCGTGAACAGTTCGAGCGTGAGGCGCAGTTGCTCGCGCGCCAGCCGGGAACCGGGGCAGCCGTGCGGCCCGTGCCCGAAGGCGAGGTGGTGCCGGTTCCCGGGCCGGGTGATGTCGAACTCGTCGGCCCGCTCGTACCGCTCCGCGTCCCGGTTGGCCGCACCGAACGCCACCAGCACGGTGGCCCCCGCCGGCAGCTTCGTCCCGGCGAGGGTCACCGGCCCGGTGGTGGTCCGCCGGAAGGCCTGGATGGCGGTGTCGTGGCGGGCGGCCTCCTCCACCGCCGCCGGGACGAGTGACGGATCGGCGCGGAGCATCCGCCACTGCCGCCGGTCACCGAGCAAGTGCAGCAGCGCGGTGCCGATGAGGGCGCTGGTGGTGAGGAATCCGGCGATCAGCAGGTTCTGCAGGCTCGTCACCAGTTCGTGGCGCTGTTCGAGGGTGAGCTCGCCGTCACCGGGGGCGAGCGCGGCCACCATGGCCGAGCACATGTCGTCCCGCGGCCGTGCGCGCCGGTCGCGGACGTACCCGTCCAGCAGGTGCTGGAGCGCCACCACGTCCTCGGCGGCAGCCACCTGCTCCTCCGGCGGCAGCGGCCGGAACAGCAGTTCCTCGGCCCGGTAGCCACCGTGCACGGCCGCGGGCACGTCGGCCGGGTCCAGCCCGATCAGCCGCCCGACCACCATCCAGGGCAGCCGCCGCGCGTACGCCTCCACCAGCTCCGCCGACCCGTCCGCCGCGAAGCCGTCCACCAGCTCCTGCGCACGGGCGCGCGCGTACGGCACCAGCGCCGCCACCCGGCCGGTGGACAGCCCCCGGTTCAGCGGGGCGCGGTGCCTGCGGTGGGCCGCTCCGTCCGAGGACACGACGGTCGGCCGGGGGCCGAACCCGCGGGGCAGGACGCCGAGCGCCGCCTGCGACAGTGCGACGTCCGGCAGCAGGGAGTTGGCCGAGGAGAAGTCCTCCGCGCGCAGCAGCACTTCCCGTACGTCCCGGTCGCGCGCCACCAGCCACGCGTCGAACTCGGGCACGTACGTCAGCCCTTCGGCCCGGCGGGCGCGGTCGTAGAGCGGATACGGGTCGCGGTACAGCTCGTCACGCCGCGCCTGCTCGTCGTACGACGTCACGGGGACCTCCGGATCACGGTCGGGGCCGGTCGGAGGTCACCGCCGCGGGCGACCTCCGGTGCGCCGGGTCATCCTGTCCGAACCCCGCCCCGGCCGGTAGGGCGCCCTTCCCCCCCCCCCGTCAGGAGCCTCCCGCGGCGAGGCGGTGCTCGTGGACGCGCAGGTGGAGGGTGGCGAGGTCCAGCAGCGGAGTGGCCACCCCCAACGCGCGGGCGCGGACGGTGAGGTCGGTCAGCACGTGGTCGGCCTCCGTGGGCGCTCCGGCCACGAGTCCTGGCCCGCCGCGGCGAGCCGGGCGCCGAAGAAGCCGCCGACGGCGCCCGCGCCGACCGTGAGGATCCTCATGCGGAGTTCCTCTCGTGGGATCCGGTCAGGTCCGGCCTGCCCGCGGGAAGCCGGCCGTCCCGGCCGGGAGTCCGCGGGGCGCGCGGTCCGTACCGGGACACCGCGACCCCGGCGAGGCAGAGCAGCCCGCCGAGGAGGGTCAGCCATGCGGGTACCTCGCCCAGGAGGGCCCAGCTCAGCAGGACGACGATGGCCGGGACGGCGTAGGTCGTCGCGCCCAGCCTGCCGGCGGGCATGCGTGCCAGGGCGTAGGTCCAGGTGGTGAAGGCCAGGGCGGTGGGGACCACGCCCAGGTAGACCATGTTCAGGGTCGCCGACACCGGCGCGTTCGGCAGTTCCGCGGCCAGCTGCCCCGCGAAGGGCACGCAGGCCACGGTTCCCGTCAGGCAGCTGAAGCCGGTGATCTGCAGGGGTGTTCCGTAGGAGAGCGCGGGCTTCTGCGCGACGACCCCGGTCGCGTAGGCCACCGCCGCGAGCAGGCAGAGCACGACGCCGAGCACCGAGGTGGAGCCGCCCTCGCCGGAGGACATGGACAGACCCACGACCACCGCTCCGGCGAAGGAGACGCCCATGCCCGCCAGCAGCCGCGGCGGCAGCGCCTCGCCGAGGAGGCGGGCCGCGAGGAGGGCCATGAGGATGGGCCCGGTGTTCACGAGCAGGGAGGCCGTCCCCGCGTCGACCAGACGCTCACCCCAGTTCAGTGCGACCGTGTAGCCGCCGAACCACACCAGACCGGACAGCAGGATCCCGCGCCAGGCCCCGCGGGGCGGCAGCCCCTGGCGGCGGACCAGGAGCAGGACGCCCAGCACGAGCGAGGCGGCGAGCAGCCTGCCGAGGGCCAGGGCCCCGGGGGAGTAGGCGGCGCCCGCACTGCGGATGGAGACGAAGGCGGAGGCCCAGGCGAACGCCGTGAAGGAGACGGCGCCGATCGTGAGCACGTGGGGAGGAGGGATGCGACCCGTGCGGAACGTCATGGATCCACCCTACGACCGCAACATTTCGCTGTCGACCGAAATGTTGATTCCGGATCTCCGTGGAGGTGCGCGGCGCCGTCAGGGCTCAGATCCACGCCTGCGGCGTGATCCCCAGCAGGTCGCCGAAGGCCTGCTCCCCGGCCCGGGTCACGTCCAGGGCCCGCCCGCCGCCCGGCGGGCGAACCACCCACTCCTCGCGCAACGCGTGCGCGCACAGCCGCGACCCGGTGACGCCGCCCAGGTGGCGGCGCCGCTCGGTCCAGTCGAGGCAGGAACTCGCCAGCGGCCGGCGCCCTTCGTGGGCGAGGTCGATGCCGGCCCCGGCGCACCAGGCTCGGCCGTCATCGGTCAGCTCGAAGACGCCCTCCGTGCGCAGCAGTCCGCGCCGCTCCATCGCGTCGGTCACTGCCATCCCCAGCCGTCCGGCGAAGTGGTCGTAGCAGGTCCGGGCGCGCGCCAGCGGGTCCGGTGCGGCGACCACGGGGACCGCGTGCGCCGCGTCCCGGTCGGGAATCGCGTAGGAGGCGAGCTCGTCCACGAGGCGGGCGGTCGCGGCGTCCGCGATGCGCACGTAGCTGTGGCGGCCCTGCCGTTCGGTCACGCAGATGCCCGCGTCGAGCAGCCGGGACAGGTGGCCGCTCACGGTGGACGGCGCCACCGCGGTGATCCGGGCCAGCTCGCCCGCGGTCCAGGCGCGCCCCTCCAGCAGTGTCATGCAGATGGCGGCCCGGGTTTCGTCGGCCAGGGCCGCGGCGAAGGCGGCGAGGCGGGCCGCGGGCGCCGGCTGGTCCGCCGGCGCCGGCGTCCCGGCGTGCGAGGTGTCCATGCATCCAGAATGCCCCATGATTTCGGCAAACAACGAACGGTCCACCCGCGATCGGGTCCTCTGTCGTGACGGTCGTTCCCGGGCCACACTGGTGACCTCGGGGCAGGAAGCCCCGACACGAGGAGGGTGGTGGGGAGTTGTCGGGTGAGTCTGCGGAGCAGCCCGCTCCGGTCGTGCGCCCCGCAGTGTGGGAGACGTACGGACCGGCCGATCTCAGCGCCGTGCCGGTCTTCGCCGGCGGCTTCATCAACTTCGGCTTCTGGCAGGCCGTCGATCTCGAAGGGCCGCTGTCGCAGGGCGACCGGATCCGGAGCGAGCAGGACCTCTACCGGCACGTACTCGACGCGGCCGCCCCCGAGGCCCGTCGGGCCGTGGAGATCGGCTGTGGCCTCGGCCTCGGGTGCGCCCTCGCCCTCGAGGAGTACGGGCCCTCGGTGATGACGGGCGTGGACATCCATCCCCAGCAGCTCCAGCGGGCCCGCGAGGCGAACTCCGCACACCTCGAAGCGCAGCCGCACCGGCTGCGCTTCGTACTCGGGGCGGCGGAGAGCCTGCCGCTCGGCGACGCGGAGTACGACTGCCTGTTCAGCGTCGAGGCGGCGCAGCACTTCCCGGACCTGCCCGCGTTCGCCCGGGAGGCGGCGCGCGTCCTGCGCCCCGGCGGGCGGGTGGCGGTCGCCAGCTTCTTCACGGTCGACGGCGCGCCCTCGCACGCGGAGCGGCTCGCGGGGCTCCTCGACTCGTTCGCCAGCGGCCTGGACATCGCCCGGCCCGTCTCCCGGCTCGCCGACGCCCTCGACGAGGCCGGTTTCACCGATGTCCGGGTCGCCTCGATCGGCCCGCAGGTCTGGCCCGGCTGGGACCGCTGGCTCGCCCGCCTCTGGAAGCCGGGCACCTGGCCCCGGAACTTCCTGGCCGCCTGGGAGCAGCAGATCCTGGACTACTACCTGGTGACGGCCACCCGCCCGTAGTTCTCGCACGGCCCGGGGCGGCGTGCGTCAGCTCTCCAGCAGCAGGTGCCGGACGGTGAGACGGGGTGGGCGGCGGCGTAAATCGCTCGTCGTCCCCGACGGGCGGCGCTGCACAGCGGCATGACGGAGGACCGGGCGTGGTACGTGAGCGTGGGCGGCGGCGCAGGCCCCTGTTGATCGGCGGCGCGGCGGTGGCGGCGGCCGGGCTGGCCGTCGGCCTGTCCTGGTTCGAGCCCTGGAAGCTGTGGGCGCAGGACACGGTCGACGAGGCCGTCCCCACCGTCTCGGCCGCCCCGAACGCCAACGCGTCGGCGAGCCCGCCGGCCGCACCCCGGACGGTGGCCCAGGGCACCCTGATCAGCCACGAGCACGCCACCACCGGCACCGTCGAACTCCTCCGCCTCGCCGACGGGTCGCACGTCCTCCGCGTGGAGGACCTGGACACGAGCAACGGCCCCGACCTGAGGGTCTGGCTGACCGACGCCCCGGTCGTCGAGGGCATTGCCGGCCGGCGCGTCTTCGACGACGGCAAGCACGTCAGCCTCGGCGCTCTCAAGGGGAACGAGGGCGACCAGAACCACGCCGTTCCGGCCGAGGCGAACCCGGCCGACTACACCAGCCTCGCCATCTGGTGCGACCGCTTCGACGTCTCCTTCGGCGCCGCCGCCCTCAAGCCGGTCTAGCCGGTGTTCGAGCCGGCGGCGAGGTGGTCGCGCTGGATCCGATGGGCCAGTGCGCGCCGCACCGAGGCCGACGCGGTGGTCGTGCCGGTGGCGGAGGCGGCGGCCTTCGGCGGGACGTCGAGGCCGCGGCTGATCCGGTCGTACGCCTTCTGGTAGCCGGCGGGCATCCCGTCCCGGTGCAGCACCAGGTCCTCTTCGACCAGGCGCCGCAACTCGTCGACGTTCCAGGGCGTGAAGCGCTTCCTTCCCCGGGCGACGGCGTCGACGTAACGGGAGCAGCGGGCGGTGTCGCCGAGGGTCTCGGAGATCTCCTCGGCGAGGCCCCACAGGCGTCCTTCGAGCCACGGTGCGTCGTGCTGGTCGAGCGAGAGCGTCATCGGCGCCGGCGGCTCGTCCGGCCGGTGCTTCGCCGCCTGCTTGGACACGGCGGGCTGGCTCATGTCGGCGAGCCGGGCGATCCGGTCCTGGGTCCAGCCCAGCCCGGCCAGCACCCGGATCATTTCCGTGCGCAGCTTCCGCATCTCCTCTCCGGCGCGGATGACCTCGTTCATGCCGGCGAACATCCGCTCGGCCTGTTCCTCGGTCAATGCCCCGCGGTCGCTGCGCGTGTCCTCTTCCCCTGTCATGACTCGGTTATATACCCCCGCACCGCCCTCGTCATAACCCGGTTGTACAACTAGGTTATGGCTGGCAGGATCCGGGGCATGCCCACCTTCTCCGCACCTGACGGAACCCGGCTCGCCTACCGCGTGACCGGGGACGGCGAGCCGCTCCTCTGCCTGCCCGGGGGTCCCTCGGACTCCCGCTACCTCGGCGACCTCGGCGGCCTGTCCGCGCACCGTCGGCTCATCGCCTTGGACCTTCGCGGCACCGGCCGCTCCGCGGTTCCCGAAGACACCGCCTCCTACCGCTGCGACCGCCTGGTCGGCGACGTCGAGGCCCTGCGCGAACACCTCGGGCTCTCCCGGATCGACCTGCTGGCCCACTCGGGCGGCGCGAACCTCGCGGCGCAGTACGCGGCCCGGTACCCGGAGAAGATCCGCAGGCTCGCCCTGATCGGCCCCGGCGTCCGGGCCGTCGGCATCGCCGTCACCGCGCAGACGCGACGCGAACTCGCGCTGCTCAGGAGGGACGAGCCGTGGTTCCCGACGGCCTTCGCCGCACTGGAGGCGATCGCCGAAGGCACCGGCACCGGAAGCGACTGGCAGGCCGTCGCGCCCTTCTTCTGCGGCCGGTGGGACGCCGTGGCGCAGCAGCACCATGCGGCCGGTCAGCCGACCAACGGCGAGGCCGCCGCCCTCTTCGCGGCCGAGGGCGCCTTCGACCCGGAGGCAACCCGTGCGGCGCTCGCCGCGCTCGAGGCGCCCGTACTGCTCGTCGCCGGGGAGTTCGACCTGAACAGCCCTCCCCGGACGGTGACCCGGTTCACTGACGTGTTCCCCGACGCCACACTCGTCGTACAGCCCGGAGCGGGCCACTACCCGTGGCTCGACGACGCCGACCGGTTCGTGGCGACCACCACGGCGTTCCTGGACCGACGAGGACCGGCCCGCCCTCACGACTCGATGGTCACCACCCGGGCCCAGTCGGGCGGCGAGTCCGGCACGTAGTCGGGATCCTCCTCGTCCCACTGGGCCGACCGCCCGCGGGGGAAGAGCCCCACCACCGTCCTGCACGGCGGCCGGGTGTCCGGCCAGGGGGTCTGGCCGTCGGTCAGGACCACGATCACGTCCGGCCGCGGCCCCGTCCGGAGCGCCTTGGCGAACCCCTCACGCAGGTTCGTACCCCCACCGCCCAGCAGCGGGATGCCCTCGCCGCGGCACAGCGGGTGCACGATCCGGGCCGCCGCGTCGCACGGCACCACGGTGACCAGGTCGCGCCGGCCGCCCACGGCGCGGGAGATCGCGGCGACCTCAAGGAGCGCACTGCCCAGTTCGGCGTCGCTGACCGACCCCGAGGTGTCGATGACCACCGTGACCCGGGGCGGCCGGCGCCGCAGGCTCGGCAGAACGGCCCCGGGCACCCCGGCCGAACGCCGGGAGGGACGGCCGTAGCTGTAGTCCTCGCCCGCGCCCGAGCCGGAGGTCGCCGACCGGATCGCCGCCCCCAGCAGGTCGCGCCACGGCTGCGGCGGATGGAACGCCTCGTCCGCCCACCGCTGCCACCCCTTCGGGGCGCTTCCCGGGCGGCCGTTGATGCCCTGGGCCACCCGGAACCGGACCGCGTCCCGTTCCTGTGGGCTGAGCCCGTGAGCGCCGTCCGGGCCCAGGTCCCACTCCCGCGCGAGGCCGTCGGCGCCACTGCCGCAGTCCAGCCAGGCCAGGCCCTGCGTATGCGCCGAGAGCCGGAACTGGCGCAGGTAGTCCTCCATCAGCTGACCGGCGGGCAGCCCCAGGGCCTCCGGCGTCACGGCGTCCTCGGGCCCGACCAGACCCTCTCCGAAGGCGTCGTCGTTGATCTCGCAGTCCGCGGCGATGTTCATCCGCAGCCGCTCGCCCGGGCCGGTCAGCCCGTGCGCCCGTGCGTACCGGTCACCGCGCCCGTGATGGTCGCGAAGGAGGTGCGACACCTCGTGCACCCAGACCCCGGCGAGCTCCTCCACCGGCGTCCGGTCCACGAAGGAGGGAGAGACGTAGCACCGCCAGTGCCGGTCGACGGCCATCGTCGGCACCCGCCGCGACTCCACGGTGTGCAGGGCGAACAGGGCCGTCGCCAGGTACGGCCGGGCCCGGGCGGCCTGCAGCCGGGCGGCGAAGAGCTTGTCGAAGTCGAGGGCGAGGCCGAGGTCCTGTGCCCCCTGTGCCCCCGGTGCCTCCCCTGTCCCCAGTACGTCCGGCCTCACCGGCCGGCCTGCACGGGGACCGCGGTCCGCGCCGCGGCCCGGTCCGCCGCCCGGTCCGCCCGCCCGGACAGGGTCACCACTCCGGCGAGCCGCTCGATCGATGCCGGAACGTCCCAGTCCTCCTGGCGCAGCGTGGCGAGCGTGGTCGCGGGGACGACCAGCAGATCCGGTGCTCCGGTCTCCAGCGCCCGGACCAGCAGCGCCCACGCGGCGTCCCAGCGGGACTTCTCCGGGCGCCTGCGGACGGCCGCCACCACCGCGTCGAGCACGGCCTGGCGCAGGTCTCCCCGCTCGGGCAGGACGGCACCCGCCGGGTCGGCGAGCAGATCCTCGGGGTCGGGGAGGTCCATCCGGTCCATGCCCGCCAGCAGTTCCAGCGCCGGACCGTCCCCCACGGTGCCCCGGACCAGCAAGGAGAGCACCTCCCTGGAGGAGCCTGCGGCGGTCGCGAAGGCGATCAGACCCAGTGTCATGTCCCAGCTGCGCGGGGACGGCCAGGGCCCGCCCCGCCGCGTCTCGCTGCTGGGCAGCCGGTGTACGAGCGTGGGGCGGGCGGAGAGGAACCCGCACACCGCACGGCGGGCGTGGTCCACGGCCGCCGGCAGCGCCTGCGCGTCGAGGCGCGGCAGGCTCGCCCGGGGCCACGTCCCGCCCAGTCCGCGCACCACGACCTCGTGGTCGTGGGTCCACTGGAGATGGACGAACCGGTTGGCCAGGGGCGGGCTCAGCTCCCAGCCGTCGGCAGCCGAGGACCGCGGGTTGGCGGCCGCCACGATCCGGACCCCGGGCGGCAGTTGCAGGGCGCCGATCCGCCGTTCGAGTACGAGGCGCAGCAGGGCGGCCTGGACGGCCGGCGGCGCGGTGGACAGCTCGTCCAGGAACAGCAGACCCCGGCCGGCCCGTACGATTCGGACGGCCCAGTCCGGCGGGGCCATCGGGACGCCCTGTTCCGCGGGGTCGTCGCCGAGGACGGGCAGCCCGGAGAAGTCGGACGGTTCGTGGACGCTGGCGATGACCGTGGTCAGCGGAAGGTCCAGCGACTCCGCGAGCTGGGTCAGGGCCGCCGTCTTCCCGGTCCCCGGCTCGCCCCACAGGAGTACGGGCAGGTCGGCGGCCACGGCCAGGGTCAGCGCCTCCAGTTGTGCGTCGGGGCGCGGTTCGGTGGTGGTGTCGCGGAGCAGCGACAGCAGCTCACCGGCGATGTCGAGCTGGGAGGCGCCGGCCGGGTCGGCGGTGGAACAGGCCTGGGAGGAGGGGGCGTTGGCGATGTCGGCAACAGCGGACGGAAGGGTTGCGGGCATGTTCGATCACCTTGTGGGTTCGTGAGGGCGGAACGGGTGCGGGGGAGGGAGGTCCCCCCGGTCAGCGCAGGGCTTGGCGCGGGTGCGAGCGGTACCGCCGGGGGCGGCGGGCCCCCCGGTCGATGCGGCCGGGTCCGGGTCCGGCCAGGCCGGCCCGGAACAGCCCGTAGGTGATCCGCCGGAGGGCGGCCGCCTCCAGGGCATCCCGCAGTGCGCCGGCGCGCAGCAGTGCGCCGGGGCCCAGCAGGCCCTCGACGACGGCCAGCGCACCGGCGGTGTCACCGTGGTCCAGGCGTTCGCGCACGCCGGTGAGGCAGTCCGGATGACGGTGCGCCGCGTCGACGGCCTGCAGGCAGGGGAGCGGAGTACCGGTCAGCGCGGCGAGCAGTTCCTCCCGGCGGATCTCGGCCGGGTCGTGGTCCAGCGGGGCCAGCACCCCGTCGACCAGACCGATCCGGTGCCGGGCGCCCCGGCAGTCGACGAGGCGCGGTTGCCCCGCCCGGTCGGGGCTCCGTGACGGACCGGCCGGCGCATGACCCGGTACGAGCGCGGCGGCGACCAGGGGGTGCAGCCGGTCGGCATCGAGCGCACCGGCGCGGAGCAGGTCCAGGTCGGGCAGCACCCGGACCGCCGCGTCGGGCAGGACCGGCAGCGCGGAGACGCTGCCGTCGGCGGGCGCGGCCCCGACCCGCAGGGCGAGGGGCCCGTCGTCCCGGTCCCGGCCCCCGTCCCCGTGCGCGACCAGGTCCAGGACCAGTCGCCGCCGGGCACCGAACCGTACGGTGACGGCCCCGGGGGGCCGCGCCTCGGCGCGGAGCAGGATCCGCGCCTCGTCGGTCCACCGGTCCACGGCACAGTGGTGCCCCGGTGGGAGCATCCCCCGTAGCTCCGGGTCCTGCGGGCACCCGTCGGCGGGCGGCCGGTCGGCCCCGGACCGGACCCTCAGCTCGTCGGTCCTGCGGGCGTCCCACAAGTGGCGGTGCAGGTCGAGGCGGAACCGCCGTTCGGGACGGGCGCGGGGGCGCGGATCACCGCAGGCGCCGGATCCGTCCCACAGCGCGAGGCTGATCCGCTGACCGGCGTCCGCCCAGGCCGGAGCGGTCCGGGCGACGAGGTGGACCGGACGTGCCCTCGACCGCGGCCCGTCCCGCTCCACGACCTCGTACCGGGCCAGAGAGAGGGGCAGATCCGGGCGCAGCAGCCCGTCCGGAGCGATGCGCGGCATGTGCCAGCGCAACAGGTCGGGCGCCAGATGGCGGAGATCGGCCCGGATCCGGGCCGTGAGGTCGTGGCCGTACGAGCGCGCCACGGAACGCAGATTGAGATCGACGTCGACACCTGCGGCGGCGCAGGCCCCCGACCAGTCCCCGACGGAACGGCGGGCGGTCGCGGTCTCGATCATGGACGGCGGCACGGCGTACTCGCGTACGCGCAGCCAGAAGGAGAGGCGGGAATCCCCGTACGCGGTCTGAGTGGGCATCAGCACTCACCTTGCGCGGACGGGACCCCCGATCTGTGAGCAGATTGAGTGGTCATCGCGGTGATCGTAACCCCGTCGGCAGAGACCGGCCAGCGGTTTTCGGTGCGCTTTCGGATCGGTGCGTCTTCGGAGCCGTCAGGGCCAGCGGTGGTGGTGTCGGTCGATGACGTAGTGGTGGTCGTGCCGCCAGCCGCCGCCGGACGGGCGGGCGTCGGCGAGGTGGGGGTGGCCGGAGGGCAGGTCAGGGTGGACGTGTTCCAGCCGGTACGGGTCACGGGCGGGCCAGATCACGGCCGCGGCCGTGGTGGAACCGAGGGCGACGGCCGTCAGGACCAGGGCGGTCGGCGGCAGGCCCGCCCCCGCGCCGAGCCACCCGGCCAGGGGGTAGGTGAGCAGCCAGCAGCCGTGGGAGAGCGAGAACCGGGCGGCGAAGGCGGCGGGCAGGTCCGCGTCGGCGGTGGAGCGGCGGATCAGGCGGCCCCCCGGGGTCAGGACGGCGGAGCAGGCGGCGCCGAGCCCGGCCCAGACCGCGAGGAGCGCGGGCCAGGACCAGGTGCCCGGGGTGGTCGAGGTGACGGCCGCCGCGGCGGCCAGGAGTGCCGGGAGGGCGAAGGCGGCGCGGAGCATCACCGTACGGTCGGTGGCGTGCTGCAGGAGCCGGGGCAGGGCCAGCGCGGCCAGCATGGATCCGGCGCCGTACGCGCCGAGCGCGAGCGCGACGGCGCCGGCCGGGCGGCCGAAGTGGCCGCGGACCAGGGCGACGGTGCCGACGAAGACGAGGGCGCCGGCGGCGGCGACGGCGAGGTCGAGGGCGAGCAGGGCGCGCAGTCGGGGAGTGGCCAGGAAGAGGCGGATGCCGAATGCGGCCCGGGTGCGGAGGCCGCCGGTCGGTTCGGCGGGGGCGGGCCGGGGCAGCACGGTGGCCACGACGAGCGCGGCGGAGGCGAGGAAGCCGAGGGCCGTGCCGGCGAACAGCCAGTCGTAGGAGACCAGCGTCAGCAGGGCCGTGGCCAGAACCGGACTGAAGAGGCTCTCCAGGTCATAGGCGAGCCGGGTCATCGACAGGGCCCGGGTGTAGTCGCGTTCGGCGGGAAGGATCTCGGGAACGGTGGCCTGGAACGTCGGCGTGAAGGCGGCCGACGCCGCCTGGAGCAGGAAGATCAGGACGTGGACCTGCCAGACCTCGGTGACGAACGGAAGGGCCGAGGCGACGCCGGCGCGGGTGAGGTCCATGGCCGCCATGAGGGTGCGGCGGGGGATCCGCCCGGCGAGCGCTCCGATCAGCGGGGCGATGCCGACGTAGGCGATCATCTTGATCGCGAGGGCGGTGCCGAGGACCGCCGAGGCGTAGGCGCCCGCGAGGTCGTAGGCGAGCAGGCTCAGTGCGACGGTGGCGAGACCGGTTCCGACCAGCGCGACGACCTGGGCGGTGAAGAGGCGGCGGTAGGTGCCGTTGCGCAGTACGGACAGCACGGGCGGCCCCGTCCCGGTCGGCGGATCGATGACTCCGCATCAGCGTAGCCAACATGTGCGCACCTGTGCACGTATGGAGCCGGGGGACGTGCGGAGTCCGGCCGGTCGCCGTCTCAGTCGTGCGGCGGCAGGGAACCGAGCTGGTGGTCGGCGGCGTTCAGGGCCTCGTCCACCAGTCGCCGCAGATGCCCGTGGCGGACGGCGTAGACGACCCGGCGGCCGTCCTTGCGGGTGGTGACCAGCCCGGCGAGACGGAGCTTGGCGAGGTGCTGGCTGACCGAGGGCCGGGCCGCCCCGCACGCCTCGGTGAGGGTGGTGACATCGGCCTCGCCGCGGGCGAGCCGTTCCATCAGCGCCAGGCGGGTGCGGTCCGCGAGCAGGGCCAGAACGGACGCGGCGACCTCCAGCCGGTCAGCGCGCTCCTGCGAAACCTGTGCACCTGCCAGATCCGTGCCTGCGCTCATGCGCACATCGTAGGGCGGCCACGGTGCAATGCCACGGGCCCCGCCGCCCCCGGCCGGGGGTGACGGGGCCCGTGGTGCGGGCAGGGCGGGCGGGATCAGCCGAGGGCGGGCGCCGACTGCTGAGCCGTGGCCTCCGTGCCGTCCGCGCGCGAGGCCAGGAGCCGCTGGGCCAGGACGCCGAAGACGATGGCGAACACCGCCCACAGCACCAACTGGACGGCCAGCGAGGCGACCCGGAACTCCCAGAGCAGCGCGGCGGGGAAACCGGGCTGGACCGCGTCGCTGTTGTCCGGCAGGAACACGAACGCCAGGGCGGCGGCGACGACGAAGCCGCCGCTCGCGGCCAGCGTCGCGTTCCAGTTGCCCAGACGCGGTGCCAGCCGTCGCCCGAGGATGATCGCGCCGACGCCGAGCAGCACGCTCAGCAGGATCATCAGGAAGAACAGCGTGGTGCGCTGTCCGATGGTGTCCGGATTGCCCACCGCCGGCGGGGTGGCCGGGTACTTGAGGAACGGCACCAGGTAGACGGTGGCGAAGGCACCGGCGGCGGTGAGCGCCGCCGTGGCCCGCGGGCTGAACCCGCCGACCCGGCCGAGGGCGAACGAGAACGCGAGCGAGGCGATGCCGCCCAGCGCGACCCCGTAGACCAGGACGCCGGTGGCCAGGCCGAAGGTGGACTGCACCGGCCGGCTGACCAGTTCCTCCTCCTCTTCGGCGGCTTCCGCCGGTGCGGCGTCGCCGCCGCCGTGCCCGGCGTGAGCGCTCGGGGCGCCCGCCGCGTCCTGGGCGGCCTGGGCCTCCTCCACGGCGATGGAGCCCCGTACCGGGGGCTCACCCACCACGTAGGCGACGGCGAAGGCGAACAGCCCGGCTATCAGGCCCGCGAGCATGCCGCGGACCAACAGACCTCTGACAGTGGAGGCGTACATGTGCGCGGCCTCTCAGTGGCAGGGGAAGCCGAGCAGATGACGCCCGTCGTGGACCCACTCGTGCACGCCCTCGCCGGCGAACACGGCCGTGGCGCCCTGCTCGGCACCGACGAAGTACAGGGCGACGAGCATCAGGAGACCGACGAAGAGCGCCCAGGGCAGGACCGCGCGCACGGGCAGCGGAGCCGACAGGGAGCCGGCGGGGGTGGATACGGCAGCGGAAGCGACAGCCTCGGCCATGATGGAACCTCCTCGGGGAACAACGCGTCCCATACGGTGGTGCAGGACGACGGTCCTCGGGTCTGACTCGCCACGGCGCCCCCGGAGGGGATGTCACCGCAGCACACAGTGGCGCGACCATGCCGGATTCACACCGGGCTTCCGTCTCGCCGTCGTCGCTAATATGCAAATGTCGCCGTGACGCTACCGTGCGGCGGGCCTGCGGCCAAGTGCGTGAGTTCCTGATCACACGCAGATGCGGGGAAGATTCCGCCCCGGGCCCGGGCCGGGGGCCGGGGGTGTCCAAGGAGTGGTACGGAAAACACTGCTAGAATCCCGGTGTTGGCCTTCGGCGTGCGTGCCCCGTGCACGTGTCCGGAGGCTTTTTTCATGCCTTCTTCCCTTCCTTCCTCTCCTCCCTCCCCTTCCTCCGATCCGTCTTCCGCGCCTTCCCGGCCCTCCACCGGCTACCGCGACCTGCTCCGCAACCGGGAGTTCACCGGCCTCTACGCCGGCTTCGCCCTGACCGTCGCCGCGAGCACCCTGTCGGGCTTCGCCCTCGGCACCCTCGTCGACCAGCAGACCCGTTCCCCCTTCCTGACGGCCGTGAGCATGTACGGCGCCACGTTCGCGACGGTGCTCGGCGCGCTGACGCTGATGTCGGTCGCGGACGGGAACCGGCCGCGCCGGACCATCGTCGCGCTCCAGTTCGCCTCGCTGGCCGGTGTCTGCGCCCAGGCCGTTCCGGGGCTGCCGCTGGCCGCGCGGTTCGGGCTGCTGCTGGTGCTGGGCTTCTTCCAGTCCCTGGGGACCGGCACCCGGCTGGGGCTGCTCGCCGAGATCGTGCCGAACTCCGCCTACGCACCCGCGCGTTCGCTCATGAACATCACCTCGGGCGGTACGGCGATCCTCGGCTACGCAGCCGGCGCCGTACTGCTGTCGTACCTGAGCCCGCACGGGGTCTTCCTCGTCGCCGCCGCCCTGACCGCCCTCGGACTCGCCGTGGTGGCGGCCACCGTCCGGGAACGCTCGATCCGGCTTACCCGGCGCCCCGGACTGCGCCGGACCTGGACGACGAACGCCGAGTTGTTCTCCCACCCCGGCCGGCGGGCGCTGCTGCTGAACCTGTGGGTCCCCAACGGTCTGATCGTCGGCTGCGAGGCCCTGTTCATCTCCTACGAACCCGGCCGCGCCGGCACCCTCCTGGCCGCAGGATCGGCCGGCATGCTCCTCGGGGACCTGGCCGTCGGCCGGCTGCTGAGCGCCGACCGGCGCCGCCGCCACGCCTTCGCCCTGCGGCTGCTGCTCGCCGTCCCCTTCCTGCTGTTCGCGTTCCACCCGCCCCTCCCGGTCGTGGTGGCCGCGGTGTTCCTCGCCAGTGCCGGGTTCGCGGCGACCCTGCCCCTCCAGGAGCAGCTCCTGGACCTGACCCCCGACCGGGTCCGCGGCCAGGTCCAGGGAGTCGAGTCGGCGGGCCGGATGACCTGGCAGGGGCTCGGCGCCGCGCTCGCCGGCGGCCTGGCCCAGTGCCTCGCCCCCGGCGCCGCGATCGCCCTCGTCGCCGCCGTCTCCGTCGCCGTCACCGTCCTGTCCCGGCCGTACGTCGTCCGCGCGGGTGGCAGTTGAGCGGGCCCGTGCCTTCTTCGGCGGACTCTTCGGCTGGGCCTTCGAGCCGGGCCCGGCCGGCGGCGGGGCGCGATCCGGACGCCATACGACCCCGGCGGACTGCACGGCAACGACCCCGGCGCCAGGCCGTACCCCTTCTTCGCGGTCGACGACACCGAACCGGGGAGCGGCGAGGAGTCGGTCGCCCGGTTCGGCCGCTTCCGGCTCTGCCACGTCGACCAGGGCACCCCCTTCGGCCTGCACCGGCCCCCGGCGGGCCGATGAGGTGAGCGGCCACCAAGACCTGTATTCGTGCATATGTTCGGTTCATGGGGTTAGGCTGGGGTCATGCACGCAGTCCAGGGCCTTCAGGGCTCCCTCTTCGACCAGGGTGACGAGATCCGGCTCGGCCCCCTGGACGGCATGTGGCGCACCGAGCTCGGCGCCGGGGCCTGGGTCGACCACCTGCCCGGCTGGCTGAGCGGCGCCGACGCGCTCTTCGAGCGGCTGGCCGCCGACGTGCCCTGGCGCGCCGAGCGGCGGCAGATGTACGAGCGCGAGGTGGAGGTGCCCAGGCTGCTCGCCTTCTACGGGGAGGACGGGGTCCTGCCGCACCCCTCGCTCACCGAATCCCGCGAGGCGCTGACCCGCCACTACGCCACCGAGCTCGGCGAACCCTTCACCACCGCGGGCCTGTGCCTCTACCGCGACGGCCGGGACAGCGTCGCCTGGCACGGAGACCGGACCGGCCGCTCCTCGACCGAGGACACCATGGTCGCCATCGTCTCCGTCGGCGACCCGCGCGATCTCGCCCTCCGTCCCCGCGACGGCGGAGCCACCCTGCTGCGACTGCCCCTGGGCCACGGCGACCTCGTCGTCATGGGCGGCTCCTGCCAGCGCACCATGGAGCACGCCGTGCCGAAGTCGGTACGGGCGGTCGGGCCCCGCATCAGCGTGCAGTTCCGGACCCGGGGCGTCCGCTGACCGCCGGCTCCGGGCGCCGCCCTCGGAGTTGCGGCCCCACCCGGGCCCGTCCACGCTGATGGGCGTGGATCTGGGCGCGTTCTCCGTGAGTCTGTCCGTACGGGACATCGAGGCCTCCAGGAAGCTCGGCTTCACCGCCTTCGGCGGGGACCCCGCGCAGAACTGGCTGATCCTCAAGAACGGCGACCACATGATCGGGCTCTTCCAGGGCATGTTCGAGAAGAACATGCTGACCTTCAACCCGGGTTGGGGCGCGAACGCGCAGCCGCTCGATTCGTTCACCGACGTCCGCGGGCTGCAGCGGGAGCTGAAGGCGGGCGGCGTGGAGTTCCTGACGGAGGCCGACGAGTCCGGCTCCGGTCCGGGCGGCTTCCTCGTCCTCGACCCGGACGGCAACCCGGGCCTCTTCGACCAGCAGCGCTGAGCCCGTACGGCGCCGACCCGTACCGCCACGGCCTCACGCGACGGCGTCCGGCTCCTTCGCCGTGCGGACGGCCCCGGCCGCCGCGTGCAGCGAGCGCAGCGCCAGCATCAGCACGCCGATGTCGTCCAGGTACACCGGGTCCGGAATCAGGTCCACCGGCGAGACGGTGTAGATCACGGCGACCCAGAACAGGGCCTTGTCGCGCAGCGGGATCCCCGCGTCGAGCAGCAGCCGCCGCGCCTTGAAGACCCGTACGAGCAGCACGGCCGCGGCGATCGCGAGCCCCACCGCGACGACCGTGACCAAGCTGAGCCAGACCGTTCCGTCCATGCCGCCCCTATACCCCGAAACCGGCACTCACTACCCGGCCGGCGGCCGGATCCGCTCAGGCGCCCTGTTCGCGCAGCCTGCGGCCGACCTCGCCCAGCCCGTCGGCGAGCGCGTCGAGCTGCCCGGGGGTCAGGACGTCGACGAGGATCTCCCGGACCGTCGCCACGTGCCCCGGTGCGGCCTCTTCCAGCTTGGCGCCGCCGGCGTCGGTGAGGACGGCGAAGACGCCGCGGACGTCGGAAGGGCAGCTGCGGCGGCGGACCAGGCCGGCCTTCTCCATCTGGGTGACCTGGTAGGTCAGCCCGCTCTTGGAGTTGATCAGGCCGTTGGCGAGCTCGGTCATCCGCAGCTCGCGCCCGGGCGCCGCGGCGAGCCGTACGAGGATCTCGTACTGGGGGTGCGAGAGCCCGGCCTCGTCCTTGAGCTGTTGGTCGAGACGGCGGTTCACCAGGGCCGATGCGGCCAGGAAGCCGCTCCAGGCCCGCATCTCGCGGTCGTCCAGCCATCTCGGTTCAGACATGGCCCCACCCTACACGGGTTGTTCCAATTTGAATCAATGGTTAGGGTCGACGATTAGCGGTTCGAATTTGAACAACTCCTGCCACCTCCACCGGGCCGCCCGACCGGAAGGACCCCCCCCATGACCAGCCCCTCCGTCACCACGACGAAGCCGCAGGCCGCCGCACCGGCCGTACGCCCCGAGCCCGCCGCCCTCTCCACCCCGGGCCACGACACCGGCCTGCTCCTCCTGCGCCTCGTCCTCGGCCTCACCATGGCGGCCCACGGCGCCCAGAAGCTCTTCGGCTGGTTCGGGGGCGGCGGCATCAGCGGCACCGGCCGGTTCTTCACCGCCAGCGGCTACCCCGCGGGTGACGCCATGGCCGTCCTCGCCGGGCTGACCGAGACCCTGGGCGGCCTCGGCCTCGCCCTCGGACTGCTCACCCCGCTCGCCGGCGCCGCGATCGTCGGAACCCTCATCAACGCGATCGCCGTCCACGGCGCCGGCGCCTTCTTCGCCCCCAAGGGCATCGAGTACGAGCTGCTGCTGACCGCGGGCGCCGCGGCCCTCGCCCTCACCGGCCCCGGCCGGTACGCGGCCGACCGCTTCCTGCCCGTGCTGCGCGGCCACCGCCTGGCGCACGGCGCCCTCGCCGTCGCCCTCGGCGTGGTCCTCGCCGCCGCGCTGCTCCTCGTACGCGACTAGAACGCTCCCCAGAGCCTGACGTAGCGCGCACGGGGGTGTCCGGGGTCCGAGCTGATTGGCCCCGGGCATTCGCGGGAAGAGCGCACAAATGACACAACCCATCGAAGACTACGCACTCATCGGCGACCTGATGACGAGCGGACTGGTCGGCCGTGACGGGTCCATCGACTGGCTGTGCCTGCCCCGCTTCGACTCGGCCGCCTGCTTCGCCAGGCTCCTCGGCGACGAGGAGAACGGCCACTGGCGCATCGCCCCCGTCGACGCCCCCGACGGAGAGCCGTGCACCCGCCGCGCCTACGTGGACGGCTCGCTCGTCCTGGAGTCGTACTGGGTGACCGACACCGGCACCGCCAAGGTCATCGACTTCATGCCGCAGCGCGACCGGGCCCCCGACGTGGTCCGCATCGTCGAGGGCATCACCGGCACCGTGCGGATGCACAGCACCCTGCGCCTGCGCTTCGACTACGGTCACGTCGTCCCCTGGGTGCGCCGCGTGGAGGAGGACCGGGTCGCCGTCGCCGGGCCCGACTCCGCGTGGTTCCGCAGCGTCCCCCCGGTCCGCACCTGGGGCGAGGCCAACAGCACCCGCTCCCAGTTCCCGGTCACCCCCGGCCGGCGCGTCGCCTTCGTCCTGACCTGGCATCCCTCGCACGAGCCGCGCCCCGAGCCCTGCGACCCCTTCGAGGCACTGGAGCAGGGCCTCGCGGACTGGCGCGAGTGGAGCTCGCAGTGCCGCTACGAGGGCCCCTACGAAGAGGCCGTGACCCGCTCCCTGATCACCCTCAAGGCCCTCACCTACGCCCCGACCGGCGGCATCGTCGCCGCCTCCACCACCTCCCTCCCCGAGGAGCTCGGCGGCGTCCGCAACTGGGACTACCGCTACTGCTGGCTCCGGGACTCCACCCTCACCCTCGGCTCGCTCCTGTCCACCGGCTTCCTCGACGAGGCCCGCGCCTGGCGGGAATGGCTGCTGCGCGCCGTCGCGGGCGACCCCGCCGACCTCCAGATCATGTACGGCATCGCCGGCGAGCGACGGATCCCCGAGAGCGAGCTGCCGTGGCTGCGCGGCTACGCCTCCTCCGCCCCGGTCCGGGTCGGCAACGCCGCCGTCGACCAGCTCCAGCTCGACGTGTACGGCGAGGTCATCGACTCCCTGCACCTGGCCCGGTCCTCCGGGCTCCCCTCCGAGCGGCACGCCTGGCGGATCCAGCTCGCCCTCCTCGACTTCCTGGAGCGCAACTGGCGCCGGCCCGACGAGGGCCTGTGGGAGGTGCGCGGACCGCGCCGGCACTTCGTGCACTCCAAGGTGATGGCGTGGGTCGCCGCCGACCGGGCCGTGCGCGCCCTGGAGAACGACTCCTCGATGCCCGGCGACGTGGAGCGCTGGCGGACCATGCGCGACGAGGTGCACCGCGACGTGTGCGAGCGCGGCTACGACCACGAACGGGGCACCTTCACCCAGTACTACGGCTCCAGCGAGCTCGACGCGTCCACCCTGCTCATCCCGCGGGTCGGCTTCCTGCCGCCCGACGACCCGCGCGTCGTCGGGACGGTCGACGCGGTCCGGGAGGAGCTCGGCCGCAGCGGACTCGTCCGCCGCTACACCACCGAAGGCCCCACCGTCGACGGACTGCCCGGCGACGAAGGAGCCTTCCTGGCCTGCTCGTTCTGGCTGGCCGACGCCCTGTACCTGACGGGCCGGGAGAAGGAGGCGCGCGATCTCTTCGAGCGGCTGCTGGCCGTGCGCAACGACGTGGGACTGCTCGCGGAGGAGTACGACCCCCTCGCCGGACGCCAACTCGGCAACTTCCCCCAGGCGTTCAGCCACGTCGGCCTGGTGAACACCGCACTGATCCTGGCGGGCGGCACGGACCGTCCACGGAAGCCGGCTGACAGGCCCTGGACGGCCTAGTACTGCAACCGCATGTGTGGGTCGTGGCCTCGGCGTTGGTAATGGCAGCGGCGGGCTCGGGCCTGGCTGCGGCGCCGGAAGCGTGACCAGTGCAGACGGTGCTCGTTGCTGTGGCAGCGGGGCGTGACGACGACGTGCCCGATCATCCGGCGGATCTCCGGGACGCTGAGGGGTATGAGGTCTTGCTCGTCATCTCCGCTGCCCCTTTTGCGGCTTCTGCGGCACGGATGGCCGTGAGGTAGGCCAGGACGGCCATGGCCAGGGTGATGTGCCGGTACCAGGCCCGGTAGAGCCGCACCTGGTAGTGATCGAGCCCGCATTCACCCTTCGCGGTCTGGAAGCATTCCTCCACCGCCCACCTGGCTCCGGCGGTCCTGACCAGGTCTTTCAGCCGGGAAGTGACGGGGCCATAGCAGACGTAGTAGGCGATGTCGGTGGGGTCGGACAGATTGCGGCGGGCGAGCACCCAGTGCCCGGATCCGCCCTCCCAGGCGGGCCGGATCGCGACGCGGGCCCAGTGGTAGATCCGCTGGCCGTGGGCGCCTGCTCCGGCGGAGATCCGCTTCCATGCCTGCTTCGGCAGGGCCGCGATCAGCTCGTCGACGCGGGCGTCCCGGCCGTCGGCGGTGATCACGGTGTCGTTGACCTTGGTGGCCAGCACATACGCGGCCTGGCGTTCTTCCAGCCAGGCGCGGAAGTGCTTGACCTGCCCGTATGCCTCGTCCGCGGTCACCCAGGCGAAGGGAACAGCCGCGTCGATGGCGCGTTGCAGCATCCACTTGAGGTGCTCGATCTTCGTGGCGAACGGCACGGTGTCGTCGATCCCGGCTGCCCGGCAGCGGTCGCGGTCGTCCGTCCAGGACTTCGGGACGTAGAGTTCCCGGTCGATCAGCGCCCGCCCTTTGGCGGATGCGTAGGCGAGGAAGGTGCCGATCTGGCAGTTCTCGGTGCGGCCAGCGGTGCCGGAATACTGCCGCTGGACCCCTGCTGACCTGGTGCCCTTCTTCAGGAACCCGGTGTCGTCCCCGATGAGCACGCCATCCTTGGCGCCGATGGTCTCCACGACGAAGTCCCGGACATCGTCGCGGACCGCGTTCTCGTCCCATTCGGAGTGGTTGAGCAGGCGTTGCACACCGTCCGGGCGGAGCTGGCCGACCTGCTCGGCCAGCGTCCACCCGTTCTTCTTCTCTAGCGGCGCAAGCAGGCCCGTCATGTAGTCCAGAGCCCGATCACGTGGCTCCGACCTGCCAAAACGATGCCCGAACCGGGCATGCAACCCCGCTACACCCTCGGACCACGACTCGATCTGCTCAACCGTCAGCGATTCATCACACAGTCACAACAACGAGCAACCTCACCGACCGTCACGCCACATGCGGTTGCAGTACTAGGCGTCCTCGCCCCTGCGGGATGCCAGCAGCAGGGCGATGTCGTCCGGCCGGTCGACGGTGTCGCCCGCCTGGCCGATCAGCCGGTCGGCGGCCTCGGTCAGCGGGGACGGCCGGGCCGCGGCCAGGGCCACTCGTACCCGCTCGACCCCGACGTCGATGTCGATGCCCGCCGTCTCCACGAGTCCGTCCGTGTAGAGGGCGAGCACGGCGCCCGTCTCCAGCCGCAGTTCCGTGACCGGGTACGAGGCCTCCGGGTCGATGCCGAGCACCACCCCGCCCGCCAGGTCCAGCACCTCGGTCCGCCCGTCGGGGTGGCGCAGCAGCGGCTGGGGGTGGCCGGCCCGGACGGCCCGGACGGCACCCGACGCCGGGTCGAGCAACACGTAGCAGCAGCTGGCGAACTGGCCCGGATCCAGGTCGATGAGCAGCTGGTTGGTGCCCCTCATCACCTGCTCCGGCGTGGAGCCGCTGAGCGCGAAGGCCCGTACCGCGCTGCGGAGTTGACCCATGGTCGCCGCGGCCGCCACGCCGTGGCCCTGGACGTCCCCGATGACCAGGGCCAGCAGGCCGCGACCCGTCTCGATCACGTCGTACCAGTCGCCGCCGACGTCCATGCCCACGGTGCCCGCGAGGTAGCGGCCGACCGTGTCCACGTTCTCGCGCACCGGCAGCCGGTGCGGCAGCAGGGCCGCCTGGAGCCCGCGCGCGAGGGCCGCCTCGCTGTCGTAGCGCCGGGCCCGCGCCAGGGCCTGCGCGATCAGGCCGGCGAGCGCGGTGAGGACCGTACGCTCCTCCGCAGTGAAGCCGCGGGGCGAGTCGAAGCCCAGGATGCACGAGCCGACCGGCCGGCCGGAGGCGATCAGCGGCAGGAAGGCGCGGGCGCCGACGTCGGCGTCCAGGGGAATGCCCGGATAGGCGGCGGCGAGGTGCTCCATCGACTCGAAGAACATCGGCCGGCCCGTGGTCAGCGTCTCCACGCCCGGCAGCCGCACATCGAGGGAGACCCCGTCGAACCGGTTGAGGAAGCCCTTGGGGAATCCGGTCTCCCAGGCGAGGTACAGGTGCCGCTCGTCGAGCAGGTAGATCGCCAGCTGGCGGCCGCCGAAGGCCGGCAGCAGCTCCTCGGTGACCACCGCCGACACCTGCCGGGCCGTGACCGCCTCCGACAGCGCGATGGCGAGGGCCACCGGCCGGTACAGCGCGGAGGCCTGGTCGACGGGCGAAACGGGGCCCGCATCCGGCCGGCCCACCGACGCGGGTGCGTAGGTGGGCTTCTCGGTGCTGCCGATCGTCAGGGTCACGCCGTCGGGGGCGGGGTGCAGGTCCACCGACAGCCACTCCCCGGGCGGGTGGCGGCCGCGACGGGCCGGGAAGCGGGCCGGCTCGCCGGACATGAAGACGGCCCGGAAATGGTCGTCGTAGGCGTGGTGCCCCAGCCACGGCAGCGCCTCCCACAGCACCTTCCCGTACAGCTGCGGGCCGGCGAGGCCGAGCAGCTCCTCGGCCGCCCTGTTGACGAAACCGATCCTGCCCTGCCGGTCCAGGGAGAGCACCGCCAGCGCGAGCCGGTCCAGGGCCGCACGGGCACCCGCTGACCCGGTGTCGGGCGGCGGCGTCGGCACACCCACCGGGTCGCCCTCCCACTCCACCGGCGTCCCGGCCGCCGCGAGCGCGGCGAGGTCCTGGGCCAGCCGGTCCGCGGCCTCCCGCAGCCGCTCCCGGTCGACGGCCCCCACCGGGACGCCGGGGGTCGCCGGGCGCAGCACCAGCAGCACGCCGAACCGCTGCGCCCCGGCGGTCACCGGCTCGTACAGTGAGGCGAAGGGGAACGGCAGGCTGGCGACGAGCTGCGGGAAGCGGCCCACGGCCGACTCCGCGTCGGGCAGGTGCACGGCCTGCCCGGTGCGGTAGGCCTCGGCGGGCGGGTACGGGCGGTTCACCTGGATCCGCCACCACGGGCGGAACAGCGGCAGAGGCAGTCCCATGAACACCGCCAGCAGCAGGAGCCCGGCGGTGGGCGAGCGCATGTAGACCCCGCCCGCGTACCCACCCACGGCCTTCACGGCGCTCACGGTGGCCCGGGCGAGCGCCCGAGTCATGGCATCAGGGGCCGGGACGCCGCCGCTGTCCGCTCTCGCGATCACACAGTCAGGATGCGCCCTCGGCGGCGGCCACTGCATCCCGGCCGCGCCCGCGCCGCCCCCCGGCCCGGTACCCGGCCACCACCGCGGCCGACGCGCACAACAGCGCCACGGCCACCGTGCGCAGCGCGGCCCCCATCGCGTCGGTGAAGGCGGCGACCTGGGCCGGATCCTGCGGGTTCCCGTGGAAGCGCGAGGCCAGCACGGTGCCGACCACCGCCATCAGCAGGTTGACGGCGGCGACATGGCCTGGCACCCGCGCCACGACGCCGACCCGGCTCACGCCTGGCTGCGCACCTGCGCGCGAGCTGATCCCCGCCGGCCAGGAGCGGCGCTAGGCCGACCGCCTCCCTCGTCCGGGGGACGTACGGGTGTACGGACCGCCCCCCGGGCGCGCCGCGGGGCACGATACGCACGCGTCCCACCCCCGGCAGGCCCCCGGAAGGCAGAGCATGCGGTTCCAGTACGACACCATCGGCGAGCGTTACGCGGAGTCCAAGACCACGGCGGCCTTCTCGGCGGCCGACACCTACACGCTGCACGGAGCCCTCGACGCGCTCGGCGGGGTGCGCGGGCTCGATGCCCTCGACCTTGCCTGCGGATACGGCTACAACACCCGGCTGCTGGCCCGCGGCGGGGCCCGCCGGACCGTCGGCGTGGACGTCTCGGAGGAGATGATCCGGCTGGCCCGCGAGCACGAGGCCACGAAGGACCGGCCGGACGTCGAATACCACGTCGCCGACGCCGCCGGCCTTCCCCACCTCGGCCCCTTCGACCTCGCCACCGCCGCGTACGTCTTCAGCTACGCGCCCGACCGCAGGTCCCTGCACGCGATGTTCCGGTCCGTCCGCGCCAACCTGCGCGCCGGCGGGCGGCTGCTGGCCATCGTGCCCAACGCGGGGGCTTTCCCGCGCGTGGACTGGTCGCCGTACGGGGTCCGCATCCTCGACCGGATCCCGGACGGCGACGCACCGCTGCTGAAGGCGCACTTCCTGACCGAGCCGCCGGTGCCCTTCGAGTTCCGCGAGTGGGCCCACTCCGACCTCGCCGAGGCGGCCGTCGAAGCGGGCTTCGCCACCGTCGGCTGGCAGCCGAACCGGACCCCGCCCGCCGACGCCGTACGCGACGAGGCGTACTGGACGGCGTACCGGGCCTGGCCGATCAGCTCGCTGATGACCTGCACGGCGTAGCGCACTTTGTTCCCCGGTCCCGGGTGGGCAGGTCACAGCTCCGCCGTCGCCCTGATCAGCTCGACGATCCGGTCGCGCGCCGCCCGCCCCTCCGGCACCGGCAGCAGCGGGTACGCGTGCGGCAGCCCCGCCGCCTCGTGGAACTCCACCTCGACCCCGTCCGCGCGGGCCCGGCGCAGCAGCTCCCTGCTGTCCGTGATCAGCACGTCCCGGGTCCCGGTGAACACCGTCAGCGGCGCCAGCCCCGCGAAGCTCCCGTGCAGCGGGCTCACCCGGGGATCGTCCGGGGCCAGCGTCCCCGCGTACAGCCGGCCCGCCTCCCGCAGCCCCGGACGGCCCAGCATCGGATCGGCGGCCTCGATGGCCGCCTGGTCGGGATGGCTCATGGTCACGTCGAGCCAGGGCGAGATCAGCACGATCCTGGAGGGCTGCGCGCCGGTCCGGTCGCGCAGCCGCTGCGCGGCCGCCAGCGCCAGCCCCGCCCCCGCCGAGTCCCCGATGAGCACCGTCCCGCCGCCACCGCCGCCCGCGATCAGGCCGCTCAGCAGATCGGCGGCGACCGGGACGTTCCGGTCCGCGGTACCGCGCGGAGCGAGGATGTACGCGGGTACGACGACCCGCGCCCGCGCCCGCGTGACCAGGGTCCGGATCAGCGCCCAGTGCGGGCGGACCAGTTCGTTGATGTACCCGCCGCCGTGCACGTACAGCACCTGCGCCGCGGGCTCCCTCCCGAGCGGGGAGACGTCGTACACGGGCCAGGCTCCGACGAAGGTCCGCGAGATGTCCGCGACCCGGCCCAGCGAACGCGGCGGCAGATGGGAGGCGGGCCGGCGGGCGGACTGCGCCACCCGGGTCCGTACCGCCTCGGCGCTCGCGAACCGTCTTCGCCGTCCCGCCGCGATCAGCGCCGCCGACAGCGCCCTGCTGCGCAGACTCGGCACGCCCCTCACCTCCCCTTTTCCCCGCGCCGGCAGCGGCACGGGACCCTGCCCCGTCACCTGAGGAGCATAGGCGTGAAGCTGCGCTGTCGACCCGCTTAAGAAAGTCTCGATGGACTGATCACCGCGCCGATCGGCAGATTGGTGCCCGTCACCGACGCCGTCCGGGCCCGCACGCCCGCGGCGCCCCCTTCCGCATGCCTGGAGCCACCCCATGAAGGCACTCGTCAAGCACAAGGCCGAGCCCGGACTGTGGCTCATGGACGTCCCCGAGCCCGAGTACGGCCCCGGCGATGTGCTGATCAAGGTGCTGCGCACCGGCATCTGCGGAACCGACCTCCACATCCGGGCCTGGGACGGCTGGGCCCAGGGCGCGGTCAAGACCCCGCTCGTCCTCGGCCACGAGTTCGTCGGCGAGGTCGCGGCGCTCGGCGCGGACGTCCGCGACATCGAGATCGGCGCTCTGGTCAGCGGCGAGGGCCACCTGGTGTGCGGCAGGTGCCGCAACTGCCTGGCCGGCCGCCGCCACCTGTGCCGCAGCACGATCGGGCTCGGCGTCGGCCGGGACGGCGCCTTCGCCGAGTACGTGGTGCTGCCCGCGCAGAACGTCTGGGTGCACCGCACCACCGTGAACCTGGACGTCGCCGCGATCTTCGACCCCTTCGGCAACGCCGTGCACACGGCCCTGTCCTTCCCGCTGGTCGGCGAGGACGTGCTGATCACCGGCGCCGGCCCGATCGGGATCATGGCGGCGGCCGTGGCCAAGCACGCCGGCGCCCGCAACGTCGTCATCACCGACGTCAGCCCCGAGCGGCTGGAGATCGCCCGCAAGGCGGGCGCCACCCTCGCGGTGAACGTCGCCGAGTCCTCGATCGCCGAGGCGCAGACGCGGCTCGGCCTGCGCGAGGGCTTCGACGTCGGCCTGGAGATGTCCGGCCGCGCCGAGGCGATGCGCGACATGATCGACAACATGACGCACGGCGGCAAGATCGCCATGCTGGGACTGCCCGCGCAGGAGTTCCCGGTGGACTGGGCGAAGGTCGTCACTTCGATGATCACCATCAAGGGCATCTACGGCCGCGAGATGTTCGAGACCTGGTACGCGATGACCGTGCTGCTGGAGGGCGGGCTCGACCTCAGCCCCGTGATCACCGGCCGCTACTCGCACCGCGACTTCGAGGCCGCCTTCGACGAGGCGTCGACCGCCCGCAGCGGCAAGATCATCCTGGACTGGACGGCGTAACCGCCGGACCGGACCCGCTGAACCATCTCCCTCCGGCCGGGTCCCGCAATCCGTCCCCCCTCCGCGGGGCCCGGCCCCCCTCCCCCCTCGTCCCCTCGTCGCCCTCCGCCGCACAAGGAGAACCGCACATGTTCGAGACCGTCCGCGAGGACCTCCGCACCACCCTCGACGAGATCCGCGCCGCCGGCCTGCACAAGCCCGAGCGCGTCATCGGCACCCCGCAGAACGCCGCGGTCGCCGTCACCGCGGGCGGCGCCCCCGGCGAGGTGCTCAACTTCTGCGCCAACAACTACCTGGGACTGGCCGACCACCCCGAGGTCGTCGCCGCCGCGAAGGAAGCACTGGACCGCTGGGGCTACGGCATGGCCTCCGTCCGCTTCATCTGCGGCACCCAGGAGGTGCACAAGGAGCTGGAGGCGCGGCTGTCGGCCTTCCTCGGCCAGGAGGACACGATCCTCTACTCCTCCTGCTTCGACGCCAACGGCGGAGTCTTCGAGACCCTCCTCGGCGCCGAGGACGCGGTCATCTCCGACGCCCTCAACCACGCCTCGATCATCGACGGCATCCGGCTGAGCAAGGCCAAGCGCTTCCGCTACGCCAACCGCGACATGGCCGAGCTCGAAGCCCGCCTGAAGGAAGCCACCGAGGGCGGCGCCCGCCGCAAGCTGATCGTCACCGACGGCGTCTTCTCCATGGACGGCTACGTCGCCCCGCTCGCCGAGATCTGCGACCTGGCGGAGCGCTACGACGCCATGGTCATGGTCGACGACTCGCACGCCGTCGGCTTCGTCGGCCCCGGCGGCCGCGGCACCCCGGAACTGCACGGGGTCATGGACCGCGTCGACATCATCACCGGCACCCTCGGCAAGGCCCTCGGCGGCGCCTCCGGCGGTTACGTCGCTGCGCGCGCGGAGATCGTGGAGCTGCTGCGCCAGCGCTCGCGCCCGTACCTCTTCTCCAACTCCCTCGCCCCGGTCATCGCCGCGGCCTCCCTCAAGGTCCTCGACCTGCTGGAGTCGGCCGGCGACCTGCGCGAGCAGCTGGCCGCCAACACCGCGCTCTTCCGCACGAAGATGACCGAGGCGGGCTTCGAGATCCTCCCCGGCGACCACGCCATCGCCCCCGTGATGATCGGCGACGCGGCGGAGGCGGCCCGGATGGCGGAGCTGCTCCTGGAGCGCGGGGTCTACGTGATCGGCTTCTCCTACCCGGTGGTGCCGATGGGCGCGGCGCGCATCCGCGTGCAGCTCTCGGCGGCCCACTCGACGGCCGACGTGGAGCGTGCGGTGGCCGCCTTCACCGACGCCCGTGCGGCGCTGGCGGCCGAGAAGGCCTGACCGGGTGGCGTGACCGGGTGGCTTGAGTGGCCTGAGGGGTCGGAGCGGTCCGAGTGGCAAGGGCGGTGGGGGCGGCAAGAGCGGCCTCAGCGGCCGGAGGGGCCCGCGTGGCCTGCGACAATGGAGGGGTGATCGACCCCCGCCGGCTGCGCATCCTGCGGGCCGTGGCGGACCACCGTACGGTGACCGCCGCGGCCGCAGCCCTGTACCTCACCCCCTCGGCCGTCTCCCAGCAGCTCGCGGCGCTGGAACAGGAGACGGGCCACGCGCTGCTCACCCGCAGCGGCCGGGGCGTGCGGCTCACCGCGGCCGGTGAGATCCTGCTCGGCCACGCCCACGAGGTGCTGGCGCAGTTGGAGCGGGCGGAGGCCGAACTCGCCGCTTACGCCGGCGGCTCGGCGGGCGAGGTCACCGTGGCCGCCTTCGCGACGGGGATCGCGGAGGTCCTGGCCCCGGCGATCGCCCGGCTCGCACTGGAGCAGCCGGGCATCCGGCTGCGGGTCCGGGACGCGGAGGGCGACCAGAGCCTGCCGCTGCTCCTGGACGGCGAGGCGGACGTGGCCCTCGCGGTCGAGTACCGGGGCGGTCCCGGGGCGGACGACGCCCGGCTGTCGGTCCTCCCGCTGTACGCGGAGCCCTTCGACGCGGTGCTGCCCTCCGGGCACCCGCTGGCCGACGCGCCCGCGGTGTCGCTGGCCGACCTGTCCGACTCGGACTGGGTGGGCCAGTATCCCGGCAACCCGTGCCACGACGTGACGCTCCTCGCCTGCGAACTGGCGGGCTTCCAGCCCCGGTTCGTCCACTCCTCCGACGACTTCCGGGCCGTGACGGCGCTGGTGGGCGCCGGGGCCGGGGTGGCCCTCGTACCGCGCTCGGCGCTGCGGGGCATGGACCTCAAGGAGGTCCAGGTCCGACCGGTGACGGGCCCGGCCGCCACCCGCCGGGTCTTCGCCGCCACCCGCCGGGGCGGCGAGACCCATCCGCTGATCGCCCCCGTGCTGGCCGCCCTGGTCCGGGAGTCCGAGCGGCTGCCGGCGCACTGAGCGCGGTACGCCGGATGCAGGCGGGTCAGGCGAGCGTGAAGACGGCCCCGGGCGCCGCGCGGTCGACGGGCCCGGCGGCAGTGCGCCGAGGCGCGGGCCACCGCTTCGTCCGGGCCGTGGCCGGGGCGCCCATGCGTGACGACCAGCCGGCCGGCGCGTGCGGCGGCCGCCGTCGTACCGGCCTCCTCGGGTGTGTGGTGGGTGAACCACAGGCTGTCGTCCGGTCCGGCGACGATGTCCTGGGGCTGGGGCGCGAGGCCGTTCTCCGGTACGGCGTACTGGGTGATCACGCCGGACGGGGTGAGGGGCGCCTGCGCGCGGGCCCCCCGGGGCCGCGGCTCACACCCGTAGCACCTGCACGCCTGCGGCCTCGAACTCCAGGGCCGCCGCCGGCGCCAGGCCGGTGTCCGTCACCAGCACGTCCACCGACGAGGTGGCGCAGATCCGCGCGAAGGCGCGCACGCCCAGCTTGCTGGAGTCGGCCGCGACGACCACCCGGCGGGCACGCTCGCACAGCAGGCGGTTGACCGAGGCCTCGTCCTCGTGCCGGGTCGCCGCGCCGTCCGCCGGGTCGAAGCCGTCCACGCCGAGCACCGCGGTGTCCACGGCGAGTTGGCCCAGCACCTGCTCGGCGAGGGGCCCCGTGAGCTCGTACGACTGGGGGCGGGCGACGCCCCCCGTCAGCACGATCTTGAACTGCGGCCGGATCACCAGCTCGCCCGCGATGTTGAGGGCGTTCGTCACCACGGTGAGCGCCGGCGAGCCCTGGGCCAGGTCCGGGCGGCCGGCCAGCGCCCTCGCCACCTCGGTGGTCGTGGTGCCGCCCGTCAGGCCGATCACCTCGCCCGGCGCGACCAGGGCCGCCACCGCCTCGCTGATCCGGCGCTTCTCGGCGGCACGGCGCGAGGTCCGGTAGCGCAGGGGGAGTTCGTACGAGACCCCGTGCAGTACCGCCCCGCCGCGGGTGCGGACCAGCAGCTGCTGTTCGGCGAGCTGGTCGAGGTCGCGGCGAATGGTCGCGGCCGACACGCCGAGGGCCTCCGCCGCCGGCTCCACCTCCAGCTCACCCCGCTCCACGAGCAGGTCCAGCAGTGTCTGCCAGCGCTCCTTGCGCGTCATCGTCCGCCCCCTTCGGTGTTCTGCGACATTCGTTCCACGGCGCCCGCCGGTGAGTTCCCTCGGCCTCCACCGGCCCACCCGGCGACACTAACCCAGTCGATCAGCCCGTGGATGCTTGAAGTTGCGTGAAACTGCCCGATATCTTGCAGGAACACGCATTCAGACCGGCCTGTCGCACGAGGGAGCCTGTATGAGTCACGTCGCGTACGAGTTGGGCACGCAGCCCGCATGCTGGGAACGGGCCGCCGAACTGGTCCCGGCCCAGCGGGCGGTGCTGCCGCAGCCGGGGGAGCGTACCGCGATCGTCGGGTGCGGGACCTCGTACTTCATGGCCCAGGCGGCCGCCGTGCTGCGCGAGGGGGCCGGGCAGGGCGAGACCGACGCCTTCCCCGCCTCGGAGTTCCCCCGCCACCGCCGCTACGACCGGGTCGTCGCCCTGACCCGGTCCGGCACCACCACCGAGGTACTGGACCTGCTGGGGGCGCTCCGCGACGCGGGCGTGCCCACGACCGCGGTCATCGGCGATCCCGCGACCCCGGTGATGACCCTCGCGGACGAGCTCGTCGTCCTCGACTTCGCCGACGAACAGTCCGTCGTGCAGACCCGCTTCGCGACCACCGCCCTCACCCTGCTGCGCGCCCACGTCGGGCTGCACACCCCTGCCGTGGTCGCCGACGCCCGTACCGCCCTCACCGAGCCGCTGCCCGCCGAGCTGGCGAGCCGGGGGCAGTTCACCTTCCTCGGCCGCGGCTGGAGCGTCGGGCTGGCGAACGAAGCCGCGCTGAAGATGCGGGAGGCGTCGCTGTCCTGGGCGGAGTCCTACCCGGCGATGGAGTACCGGCACGGGCCGATCAGCGTCTCCGGACCCGGCACCGCCACCTGGTCGCTCGACGAGGCCCCCGAGGGGCTCGCCGCGCAGGTACGGGCCACCGGCGCCCAGTGGGTGGCCGGGCAGCTCGACCCGCTCGCCGAACTGGTCCGCGTGCACCGCCTCGCCCTCGCCGTCGCCGCCCACCAGCAGCTGGATCCGGACGCGCCGCGCCATCTCACCCGCTCGGTGATCCTCACCACCGGCGAGGAGGCGGTCCGATGAGCCTCGTACCCGCAGGTCCGCTCGTCCTGGAGGCGGCCCGCGCGGGCCGCGCCGTCGCCGCCTTCAACATCATCACCCTGGAGCACGCCGAAGCCGTCGTGGCCGGGGCCGAGGCCGCCGGGCTGCCGGTCATCCTGCAACTGAGCGAGAACGCCGTGAAGTTCCGCGGCGGGCAGCTCCTGCCCATCTCCCGGGCCGCCGTCGCGTGCGCGGAGGCCGCCGGGGTCCCCGTCGGCCTGCACCTGGACCACGTCAAGAGCGCGGAACTGCTCCGGCAGGCCTGCGACGCCGGGTACAGCTCGGTGATGTACGACGCCGCCCACCTCCCGTACGGGGAGAACCTGGAGGCGACGCGCTCCGCCGCCGACTGGGCGCACGCCAACGGGCTGTGGATCGAGGCCGAGCTGGGCGAGGTCGGCGGCAAGAACGGCGCCGCCCCGCTGGATCCGCACGCGCCCGGCGCCCGTACCGACCCCGACGAGGCACGGCGGTTCGTCGCCGACTCCGGGGTCGACGCGCTGGCCGTCGCCATCGGCAGCAGCCACGCGATGACCAGCCGGACCGCGGCCCTGGACCACGTGCTGCTGGCCCGGCTGGCGAAGACGGTGGACGCGCCGCTCGTCCTGCACGGCTCCTCCGGGCTGCCGGACGCCGAGCTCGCGGCGGCCGTCGCCGGCGGCATCCGCAAGGTCAACATCGGCACCGCGCTGAACCTGGCCATGACCGAGGCCATCCGCACCCACCTGACCCCGGCGGACCCCCGGCCGTACCTGACGGCCGCCCGTACGGCGATGACGGCGACGGCGGCGGCTATGATCAGCGCCCTGAACTGACGGGCATCGGGGGCGGGGGCGGTCGTGGAAGCGCAGCCGGGACGTACGAATCGGCGCAGGTTCCTGCTGATCGCCGGCCTCCCGCTGCTGGCCGTGGGCGGCCTCACGGCGTACGCCGCGTGGCCGCAGCCGGACCGGCTCCAGGTGCGCACCGACCTGGAGCCCTTGAACCGCCGCTTCCGGCCGTACCTGGGCGAGCTGACCGACGCGCACTGGCTGGGCCACGACATCGACGAGACCGGCGGGGACCGGACGATCCCGAGCCCGGACTCCCGCGTCCGCCTGGTCGGAGTCGCCCGCCTGGCGGCCGGCGGGGCGGCCGCGATCGTGCGCAACGCCGATTACGGCGCCTTCACCCCCGCCGCGCCGTCCGCGGCGCCCGCCGAGCTGGAGCCGCACCTGCCCGCCGCCGCGGCCTGGCAGCACAGCCCGGGGTTCGACGCGTACGCGCACCGCACGCAGTCGGAGGCCGTCACCTCGGGCGAGTACCTCTTCGACACGGTCCGGGACCTCGTCCGCTTCGACGTCCTCTACCTCTACACCTGACGGCCGGCGGCGGACGTCCCACTCGGTGGGAGGACGTCGGCGGCGCTGTTGCAGGTGCGCCGCTGGGCGCTCGACCCGGGGGAGCGGTCCGTGGCGTCGGCTGCAGCATCACCTTCCCCGGTGGATTCGGGGAGCGGATCGTCGTACGGGCGCAGGCGCTGCTGCCCGTACCGGACTCCCTGGACCTGGCGCTGGCCTCCTCACCGAGCCGCTGGCCGTCGGCTTCGGGACCATCGCGCGCAGCTCCGCCGGCGAGGGCGGCCCGGCCGTGGCCGCCGGCTGCGGCCCGGTGGGCCTCGGCGCCGTCGCGGCCCTGCCGGAGCGCGGCGCCGGGCCGGTGGTCGCCTCCGACCCCTCGGCGCTGCGGCGCGCGGCCGCGGCCCGGCTGGGCGCGCACGCGGTGGTCGACCCGGCCGACGAGGATCCGGTGGCCCGGTGCGTGGAGCGTGCGCGGCCCTGGTGGTGGTCAACTGCCTGGGCGTTCGAGCGTGTTGGACCGGCTCCTGCACTCCGTCCCGCGCGGCGCCGAGATCCTGCAGATCGGTGGGGTGATGACCGAGGGCGTGATCCGCCCCGTGGCCTGTGCCCGACCTACCCGCCGGCGGAGTTCGGCGCCTCGCCGGCGCGGTTCGCCGACGGACGCATCGACCCGGCCGCGCCGGTCACCGGCGAGGCCGGATCCGGCGCCCTGGACGCGGCCTTCGCCTCCCGCGCCGCCCGCAGGACCGCATCAAGATCCTCGTCCGGCCGGGCCTGGCGGGCACCGGGATCAGGGCGGCCGGACCACGGTGAGGAGACCGGCGGCTCAGATGCCGACGGCTCCGTCGATCCGCTCGCGGAGCAGGTCGGCGTGACCGTTGTGCCGCGCGTACTCCTCGACCATGTGGATGAGGACCCAGCGCAGGGACACCTTCCCGCGCCACGCGTCCACGGCCTCGACGTCGAGGCCGGGCGCCTCGGCGACGAAGCGTTCGGCGAAGGCCACCTCGTGGCGCCACGCCTCCCAGGCCGCCTCGACGGCCGCGGGGTCGGCGTCGGCGCCGTCGAAGTCGCCGTCCGGTTCGGCCGCGGAGGAGTACAGCGGCGGCGCGTCCTGCCCGGCCAGCACCTTCCTGAACCAGCGGCGCTCCACATCGGCGAGGTGCCGGACCAGTCCCAGCAGGGAGAGCGTGGACGGTTCCACGGACCGCCGCGCCAACTCCTCTCCCAGGCCCGTGCACTTCAGTTCCAGCGTCGCGCGGTGGTCCGCCAGGAAGGCGACCAGCATGTGCCGTTCGTCGCCGGTCGCGGGGCCGCTGAAACGGCCGTCCCGCTCGGGCTCGACGAAGAATTCCGCTCTGCTCCGTGGACTCGTCATAGCCGAGAGTATGAACGGCGGCGCGGGACCGCCGGCACACGGGTCCCCGACCCACCGACGCCTTGCGCATCCCCGGCCCTTCCGAATTTCTGAAACTGGTTCTACTCTGACCGCCGCCACAGCGAACCGGCTGGACCGCGAGACTCCCGGAGGGGCCGTGCACCTCGAATACACGCCTGAGCAGCAGCAGTTGCGCACCGAGCTGCGCGCCTACTTCGCCGAGCTGGTTCCGGACGACGTGTACGCCCGCTACGAGGACCCGGCCGCCCAGAAGCGGTACTACCGCGAGACGATCCGCCGCCTCGGGGCGGACGGCTGGCTCGGGGTCGGGTGGCCGAAGGAGTACGGCGGCCGCGGGATGTCCCCGATGGACCAGTTCATCTTCTTCGACGAGGCCGCACAGGCCGTCGTACCGCTGCCCCTGATGGCGCTCAACACCGTCGGGCCGACCCTCATGCAGTTCGGCACCGACGAGCAGAAGGCGTACTTCCTGCCGAAGATCCTCGCGGGGGAGATCGACTTCGCCATCGGCTACAGCGAGCCCGACGCCGGCACCGACCTCGCGGCGCTCAAGTGCAAGGCCGTCCGCGAGGGCGACGAGGAGAGCGGCACGTACGTAGTCAACGGCCAGAAGATCTGGACCACCAACGGCGACACCGCCGACTGGGTCTGGCTCGCCGTGCGCACCGACCCGGACGCACCCGCGCACAAGGGCATCACCATGCTCCTCGTGCCGACCTCGGACCCCGGCTACTCCTGCACCCTCATCAACACCCTCGCCTCGCACGACACCACCGCCAGCTACTACGAGAACATCCGCGTCCCCGCGAGCCGCCGGGTCGGCGCGGAGAACAAGGGCTGGCGCCTGATCACCAACCAGCTCAACCACGAGCGCGTGACCCTGGCCGCGCACGGCACCATGGCCATCCGGGCCCTCCATGACGTCCAGCGCTGGGCCGCCGCGACCAAACTCGCCGACGGCCGCCGGGTCATCGACCTCGGCTGGGTGCGCGGCCGCCTCGCACGCACCCACGCCCGGCTCGACGCGATGAAGCTGCTCAACTGGCAGATGGTGAACGCCGTCCAGGCCGGCACCCTCACGCCCCAGGACGCCTCCGCGGTCAAGGTGTACGGCTCCGAGGCCCGCCGGGACGCATACGCCTGGCTCATGGAGATCGCCGGCGCGGCCGGCTCCCTCAAGGACGGCTCCGCGGGCGCGGTCCTGCACGGCGAACTCGAACGCGGCTACCGCAGCGCCGTCATCTTCACCTTCGGCGGCGGCAACAACGAGATCCAGCGGGAGATCATCTCCTGGATCGGCCTGGGCATGCCCCGGGTCCGCCGCTGAGCCCGCCTGTGACGAGGCCTTTCGACCGGCACAAAAGAGGGATGGTCGCCGCCGTGAACCGCGCACGCACTTTCAGCGCGTCGGTGGGGGTGATCAGTGCCGGCTGTTCAAGAAGCCGATGGCGACGGCGCCCCACCAGGCAGCTTGTGATACGGATGCCGTCACGGCACCGCGGATCACCAGCGCGCGGCTGACGGGGCCACCGTCGACGGCGGCCAGCCGGTGGCGCAGGGCGGACGCCTGGACACCGTTGAGTGAGAGCACCAGGACGAGGCCGAGTTTGACGCAGGTCAGCGGTGAACTGAGATCGGGGTCGAGGAAGGCGCCGGCCCCACACCAGTCGGGGAGCTGGAGAAGTTCTGCTTCCCGTCCAGGTCTTCGTTGGGTCACGGTGGCGTCGGCGGCGGACATTGCTGCTCCGGGGATCTTCTGCGGGGTGTGCCCACGCCCGCGAGGCGGGAGCGAAGGCAAGGGGTGGCCTAAGCGTCAAAAGTCGTCAAGGTGACCGTCCGCACAGTGGCACGGCCCCGTGCGGCCATGGCTCGCGGACCTCGCTCCGGTGCACATGAGCTCTTGTCAGGGAGGGGTGAGAGCGCCCCACAGGAACAGCGGCACCAGATCCTCGGTCGGCAGTGTGCCCGCGGGACCGGAGAGAGGGTCGGTCAAGACCATCGACTGAAACACCCTGGCGAGGCGCTCCGGGGGCATCCTCAGAAGATCACGTTCCGGTTCGAAGAGAGCCGTCAGTGCGTCTCGGAGCGATGCGAGTTCCCCCTCGTGTCGCGCGTGCCAGTCGGGGGTGCCCGTCGGCCTGTCAGGGCGCCAGGGCCGGCTTTGGGGAGCGGCATCGGCGAGTAGAGACAAGCGTGTCGTGTAACTGCGGAGAACCGCTGCGGCCGATGCCAGCCGGGCTTCGAGCGGCTGGTTCAGGGAAATCGCGGCGACGGCGGCGACTGCGTCACCGGGCCTGAGGAACTCGGTGGCGCAGGCCTCGAGCAGGGCGGCCTTGTCGGGGAACGCGTTGAAGACTGCCGCTGCCGGGACTCCTGCTGCTCGGGCGATCATCGACACCGTCACTGAGGTGCCGTGCCTGACGACAAGTGGCAGCGCTGCGGCAACGATCTGCGCGTGCGTGGGGTGCTTGGTCATCTGCCGTCCGGAGGGGTCAGGGGCCGGTGCGGTTCGGCCGACATGCGGAGGTGGTGGGTTCCGGGGGGCACCGCCGTTTGTCGGGGATGTTGCGCAGTCACGGCTGAGTGGTGTCGGCGCGGGGCTGCGAGGGGTCGTCGGTGCTTCGACCGGGTCAGCGCTGTTGCTGCGGTCAGCCAGGTGAGGGCGTAGAGCCAGCCGCCGAGGACGTCGGTGGGCCAGTGGACTCCCAGGTAGATGCGGCTGAGACCCACGGTGACGGCCCACCCGGCCAGGAGGGCGGAGGCGCTCCGGTGCACGGCCGGCCCGATCTTCCGGGACAGGGCGCAGGCGAGGAGTCCTGCCGCGAGGGCGGAGGTGGTGGTGTGGCCGGAAGGGAAGGCGAAGCCGGTGGCGTGGGTGGCCCAGTCGGTGCCGGGAGGTCGTGGGCGGGCGGTGGCGTGCATCACGGAGTAGCGCACGGCCTGCGCGGTCACGAGGAAACCCAGGGCGCCTGCTGCGGCGAGGAGACGGCTTCGGGCGTCGTGTCCGGCGATCCATCCGGCTCCTGCGGCACAGAGGTACGGGAAGGGCCCGGTGCCCGTCGAGGTGACGATGCGGAACAGGGTGGCGACGGCCGGGCGGCGGTGATCCACTGCCCACTGGTGCACGTCCTGATCCAGGGTGTACGGAGCGCCGTGGCGGGCCGTGATCAGCCCCGTGAGCAGAAGGAACAAGGCGGCGAACAGGGCAGCGCCCAGCCAGGCCGTACGGCGCGCGAGTGGTGAGGTGCGGTTCATTTCGGGTCACCGGTGGGCGTGGCGGTCTGGTGTCCCTGCGGCGGGCGAGGAGCGGCATGACGTGCCGAGTGCGCCGGATGCGGACAAGACGGATCCGGCGTCACGCACGTTCACGGCCTGTTGCACTGCCGGACGGTCGGATTGGGCCACGGTGAGCGGCTCCCCTGTGCTGATGGGGCCCGGATCGGCACACCATGGGCGACTACAGTCGTGTAGACGGCCGGTGTCACTGTAGACGACCGTCCGATGCTCCCGGCCATCCGGCGGGGGAGCCCGCACAGGCCCGCGAAGGCCGGCCTGCGCCGCCTGTTCCCGGTGTTGCGCGCGGGTATGGCTCGACCGGGTCCGATCCACGCCTCCGTACAGTTAGATAAGGCAAACCTATTGAGCGATGACCGGGCGCATCGGCCCGGGGCGGCAGCAGGGCGGTAGTGAGATGGAGGAAGGTGGGGACGCAAGGCGTCCGCACGGTGAACTCGTCGCGGATGTGCTGGCGGTGCTGTGGGCGGCCGAGGAGCCGTTGACGCCGCAGCAGATCAACGCCGCGCTCGGCCGGGACCTGGCGAGGACGACGGTGACGACGATCCTGACCCGCCTCTACGAGAAGGGGACGGTCGTGCGCACCCGCGAGGGCAGGGGCTTCGCCTATGCCGCGGCGGACGACGCCGCCGGGCTGGCGGCCGGGCGCATGCGCCGCGAGCTGGAGCGGGAGCCGCAGCGCGACCTGGTGTTGAAGCGGTTCGTGTCCTCGCTGTCCGGAGACGACGAGCAAGCGCTGAGGCGCCTGCTCCTGGAGTCCGGGGAAGGCGAATGACCCTGGTCCTGGCCCTGGTCATGGTGACTCTGGTGCTTCCGTGGGGTGCGGTGCCGGCGACCCGCAGGCTGGCTGAGCTCCTGCCGCCGAGGGAGGCGTGCACTGCGCTGACCGGAGCCGCACTTTTGCTGGCCGGCGGCACCGTGACAGCGCTCATCGGCCTGTTCCATGTGCCGTTCCTCGCCTCCCTGGAGCAGATTCCGCTGTCGCAGGCGGCTGCCGAGTGGCCGGCCACCGTGCCGGTGGCCGCGGTGGCCGGTGCGGTGCTGGCCTTCCAGGCGGTGCTGCTGGTCCGCCGCTGGTACGAGCGCCGCTCACTGCTCGCCCGCGCCTGGGCGTCCACCGGCGACGCGGTGTCCGATGGTGATCTTCTGGTCGTACCGGATTCCGAGCCGCAGGCGTTCGCGCTGCCGGGGTGGCGCAAGCGCGGCGGCCGGGTCGTGGTGACGACGGGCATGCTCCGGACCCTGGGGCCGACGGAGCGCGAGGTGCTGTTCGGCCATGAGCGGGCCCATCTGACGGGCCGCCACCATCTGTGGGCCGTCACCGCCTGCCTGGCCGCTGCGGTGCACCCCGCGCTGCGGCCCCTGCGCCCGGCGCTGGACTTCCACCTGGAGCGGTGGGCGGACGAGTCGGCGGCCTCGTCGGTGGGTGACCGGCGGCTGGCGGCGACCGCGATCGCACGCGCGGCGCTGGCCGCCGCGTCCGCCGAGAAGGCGGGCGGAGGCCGTGGTCCCTTGCTGTCGGTGAGTACAGGGCCGGTCCCCCAGCGGGTCGAAGCGCTATTGCAGCCGGTCCCGGTCCGGCCGCAGGCGCGCAGGACGCAGGCTGCCGTGGCCGGACTGGTGACGGCGGTGACGGTCTCCGCCCTGCCGGGTCTGGTTCTGGCGTACGGACTGCACGAGTACGTGGAGTTTGCCGCCCGGGGCCTTCTGGGTGACCGAGCCGTCGAGTGACGACGTCGATGTAGACCAATCGGCCGGGTGTAAGTACGCTGAGCCTGCGTTTGCTTCACCTGTCCCTCCAGGCCCGACCTCCTCCGTGCCCGGCGCTCGGCGCGCCGTGGGCGACGTTGTCCCCGTGTCCTGGGTCGGAGGTGACATCCCCCTCCCCAGCGATTGGATGCGACGTGTACGACAGGGGGAGCGGGTCGTCGAGTCCCTCAGAACAGACCGTGCACCTCTTGGCGGCGGCGGGCAGGGCCGTGGACGCGTTGATGGCCGAGCGTTTGAGTGCGGGCGGGTTGAGCCCCGTGCACCAGTCGGTTCTCAGGACGCTGGCCGAATGGGGGCCGCACGCCCGGCGCGATCTCGCCGCGCAGATGGACGTGCCGCCGGCAGACGTTTCGCGGGTGATCGGTGATCTCCTGGCGCAGGGTCTGGTGCAGGACATGGTCGTCAACATCGGCGGGCGCCACGAGGTGGTGACGCTCACCCCGACCGGTACGGCGGCACTGACGACGATGCAGGATGACATGCAGTCGGTGCAGGACGTCCTGCTGGCGTCCCTCACGAAGGGTGAGCGCACCCAGCTGCACTACCTGCTCCGGCGGGTGTGCGCGACGGCCGCCCGTGTCGGCGCGGTTCGCTCGGCTTCGTCCTAGGTCGCGGCTACCTGGCGCTCGGCCGACGCGGCAGCGTCCGTCTCGCCGAGGGTGAGGACTTCTTCGGCATGGCGCAGCACAAGGGGGAGCTCGTGACTGACGAGGACGACGGCCAGGCCCCGGCTCGTAGGTAGGTCGCGTAGCGGCGCCATGACGTCGCAGGCGCGTCGATCGCGGTCAATGCGGGCCCGAACCGGATCCTCGTCCACGGCACGTTCGGTCTGCGACGACTCGGCCTCACCGGCGGTGCGCGGCTGGCGATATGGGCGGGGAGCGCACCCACGCCATGACAGCCAGGCGCAATTGAGCCTGCATCAGGCATGGATCCCGGCCATTTTTCGCCGCGCAGTCAGCCACACCGCCGAAGTACGAGGCGGCCAAACGCAGTTGAAGATCCGTCAACATCCCTAGGAGACAGTTCACTTGGCGATCCTGCGCGACAGGACACGCGGCTTCACCCGGCACAAATACTCGAACACCTGTCCGCTTGCGCCGCTATGCTTCAGCATCGGCCGACCGCGGTAGCTACTCAAATCCGCGCGATTGCCCGAACGCGGGCTCGGGGGAAGGCCGGTACGTGAGGGCTGCCTGCACTACGCGATGAGAAGCGTCGCGGTAGCACCGGTCTGCATCCTTGCGCAGGACAACTGACCGCCAGGGGTCATCGCGACCGGTTCGAGCTCGCCACTTCCCCGCACGTATCGAAGCGTCAAAGGAGCGGATTGCCGCCATGGCTGACCAAATGGTTCTTGCAGCCCAGAAATGGGTCAACGCGACGTACAAGGGTGTCGCCGGTTACAACCCCGTGACGGAGGACGGGAAGACCGGATGGAACACCATGTACTCCCTGACCCGGGCGTTGCAGCGCGAACTCGGGATCGCGACACTCTCCAACGCATTCGGTCCCACCACGTTGTCGACGTTGGCAGCCAGGGGGCCCATCAAGGTCGGTGAGTCGAACAAGAACATAGTCAAGATCATCCAGTGCGGCCTTTATTGCAAGGGCTACAGCGCCGGTGCCATCGATGGGGAGATGTCGAACCCCACTTTGTTCGGCTTCAAGACGATGATGGAAGACATGGGCCTTCCGGCGGAAAAGGTCACCAATGCCCTGCCGGCCAAGGTCTTCAAGGCCTTGCTCACCATGGATGCCTACGTCTTCCTGTCCGGCGGACTGGAACAGATCCGCCTCATGCAGCGGTGGCTCAACGCCCGCTACTGGGAGAAGTCGACCTTCTTCATCGGCCCGTGCGACGGGTTCTTCTCCCGTGATGTCCAGCAGGCCCTGATGAAGGGGATCCAGTACGAGTCGGGAATTCCCGAGGGCTCGGCCAACGGCATCTTCGGGCCCGGCACGGAAGCGGGCCTGCGGCAGGGCTCCGGCATGAAGCAGGTATGACCGTTTTTTGATCACGGAATGGCCAGGATTCGCAGGGGCCGGGTGGCGTCGCGGGCGTTTCCTCTGAGAGCTGTGGCGATGCTGCGGAGACCGGCCAGGCGAAGGGCTCCGATGGCGAGGTTGCGCCAGGTGGCCATGGCGCGGGGCGCGTTGCCGGTCCGCAGCTGTGAGGCGTCCTCGGCAAAGGTCGTGTCCCTCACGTGATGGAGCGCCTCTACCGACCAGTGGCCGCGGATCAAGGACGCGAGCTGGGCCGGATTGGCCTGCTCGGCGGTCAGGCTGGTGACCGCGTACACGGTCTTGGTGCTGACCTTGCCGGTCTTGCGGTTGACTCGGCGCCGCTTGAGTTCGATGGCCTGGGCGGCGCCGGGGAAGAGCAGGCCGGCGACAGTGCAGACCTTGATCCGGCGGATCTCGCTGCGGCCGTGGCCGGTCCCGACGGTGCGGTTCTGGAGTGGGATCTGCTTCCAGGGAAGGGACTTCATCTGCTTGCGGAGCTTCTTCTGGTTTCCCTTGACGATGACGATGTAGTGGGCGCCCCGGCCTCCCAGGTACTCGGCGTGCTCGCGTTGGGTATGCATCGCGTCGCTGGTCACGACCGCTCCGGTCAGGTCGATGGCATCCAGTAGTGGCTGGAAGCAGGTGATTTCATTCGTCTTTGTCTCAACGTCGACCTGGCCCAGGACGGCGGAAGTGGCGTGGTCGACGGCCGCCAGCAGGTGGATCTTCCGGTCGTGCGCGCGGGCGGCGCCGCGCAGGGATTTGCCGTCCACCGCGATCGCCCGCAGCAACCGCTCGCTGGGTTGCGGGCATCGGGCGGACAGCCAGCTGCCGACGGCTCGGTCGAGTACGTCACCGTCGACCTGGGCGAGTACCCGGCGGATGGTGGCCTCACCAGGGGCGTGGTGTTGGCCGGTGAAGGGGTCGCAGCGGGCACCGAGCCGGGCCAGGACCGACTGCGAGGCGTCAGCCGCCCACTCACTGATCGCCAGCAGAGAGGTCGCGCCGGTCAGGACCGCAGCGGCGCAGATGGCGAGCACGCCGACCAGGGGGTGAAGCCGGCCCCGTGGGTCACGGGGGTCCGTCACCGTCGCAAGGCAGGTCAACAGGCCCGGGCACTCCTCAACCGACAGAGACGATGCGGTGGCGAGTTGGTCAAGCGAGGCGGGCATGAGGGATGATTCGGCAACGGCAGGCACGGTCTTCCAGCAGGATCATGGGACGTAGACACTCACATGATCGCCGGTGACCGTGCCTGCCACATTTCGTCACGAACCCTCCCAGCAAGGCAAGTTGGGGTGAACACCCTCAAGTCACCTTCGTGCCGATGCCCTGGGGCCTGCGGGCCCACACGCTCGCCGAAGGCGACTCCGGGACCTGGGTGCAGCTGTTCTCCGCCGCCTGCGTGGCGAACGGTCCCTCGAACACGAGTGGCGACATCGCCAGCTTCAGCTATCAGTTCGGCCCGAAGCTCGCGAGCTGGGTGAAGAAGTTCCAGAGCTTCTCCGCGATCGCTGAGTCGGGTAAGGCCGACTTCGACACCTGGGCGCAGTTGCTGGTCGCCTATGGCAACCCCGACCGGGCGGTCGACTGTTGTGACACCCGCTTCACCATCACTCCCTCCCGGGCGAAGGCGCTCCATGCTGCCGGCTACCGCGCCGTAGGACGCTACCTCGACGAGCCGGCCGGGAGCACCCTGAACAAGGAGATACAGCCCGGAGAACTGGACGCGATCTTCTCCGCCGGTCTGAGGGTCATCCCGCTGTGGCAGTACGACGCGCGGAAGCTCGCGGATTTCACGTACGCCAACGGCTACTCGCACGGGCGCAAGGCGCACGAACGGGCCGAAGGCTATGGATTCAACCGGAGCACGGTGATCTACTTCGCGGTCGACTATGACGCCACGCAAGCGGAGATGGACAAGATCGTCGACTACTTCATCGGCGTGAACGACGCCCTGAAGAGCAACGGCAGCAAGTACATCACCGGCGTGTACGGTTCGCGGAACGTGTGCGCCAGCGTGGCCGGAGGCGCCTTCGTACCGTACGCGTACGTCTCGGGCATGTCCTATGGATTCTCCGGCAACCTCGGATTCCCCCTCCCGCAGAACTGGGCGTTCAACCAGATCAAGGAGTTCAACTTCTCCGCGGGTTCGGACACCTTCGCGCTGGACCGGGTGTCGCACCGCCCCGGCGCGGACTTCGGGCAGAACTCGGTCAACCAGTCGGGAAGTTCATCGGTCGACCAGTTCATCGCGTATGTCCAGAAGGTGTACGATGCCGCCGTCGCGTACGGAAAGGGCAACGCGAACGAACTGTGCCTGCAGTTCATGCGCTGGGAGAAGTACACGGACTCCCGCTGGGTCAAGCTGTTCGGTGATGTGGACAACGCGTTCATCCAATTCTGCGTAGACCGGGGACTTGGCCGCGCGAGGGATCAGGAGTACCTCGACCCGTCGATGGGTGTCACCATCAGCCCGGACCATCTGATCGCCAGTGCCGCGGGTTATTTCCTCAAGGGGAATGCCGGAGTCGGTAAGGCGAATCGTGCCGAACTCGCCAGTTGGGGCGGGGACCTGCTCACGTTCTACGGGGAGTGGAGCCGTTCGGACAACGCATCCCCGCTGGACTTCTGTCGCAGGACACTGGCCAGGCCCGACGTCGCGTCCACGTTCTCGCTCAGCGACCTGATCGAGGACATCGACGGGTTCACGGTCGCGATGAAGCTGAAGGCCGGCGGCACGGACATCGTCACCGAACTCAGGAAGATCCTGCTCGGTGGGGGACACAAGACGCGTTTCAGTGACTTCAAGGCGGCCAGGTTCGGCAACACCACCGACGGCGTCAAGAAGTCGGCGAAGGCGTTTCTCGAGGACGACATCAGTGACACTCTGCTGTCAACTACGCGTGCAGTGCTGATCGACCGGAACTGCCCGATCCACAAGAAGCCCTGGCTCGAGTCCGACTCCGTGATGGACGAGTTCTACCGGGGATTCGCCGAAGTTCTGCAGCGTCTCATCGACCAGCAGTGACCCGCTGAAGCCGGCGTCTCTGCGAAGGGCCGACCCGTTGTCCAGAATCTCACGGAAGTGACCTTTCGCTAGCGTATGCGCATTCTTCATCACACCCAGGACGACAGCAGACCCGGACACCCGTACCCGTCGAAAGCGGCGTGCCGGGTATCTTCCCCAGCCATGAGGAAACGCTCGGCGCAGGAGACGGGAAGGACCACGCGGCTCCGCGTGTCCGCGAAACCGGATCAGGAGGTGGGGACGCAATGCCGACGCCTTTGATGGGCCTGCTCCTCCTCGTGAGTGTGGTGGCGGTGCCGGCGTGCATCGTGGTGATGGTTCTCATACTGAGGAACCCACCCCGTTCACTGTCCAGGATCTGTGCGGTTCTCGCCCTGATCTTCGGCTTCTCGGCCACGGCCGTGTACTGCTACGGCTGGTTCTCCGTCGCCCTCGGGGGACCGTTCCCGGAGCTGTGCGAGGACAGCAACGCGTCCGGCGCCCAGTTGGCGAGGCTGAAGCAGGATTTCTGGCCCCTTCGCAACGCCTGCATCTATTCCGACGGCTCGACGGTGGAGCACGTCTCCATGTCGATCAACGTGTTCGTCTACGTGCCGGCTGGTCTTGCCGTCGTCCTGACCTGCGCCGCCGTGTTCCTGTACCGGCGGGCACGACACCTTCCCGAAGGGACCTCATGAGCATCGAATTCTCGCGTCGCGTCATACTCAAGCAGTTCACCGGCGTCGCTGCCGGAGCCGCACTGGTATCCGCCGGAGGCACACTGCTGGCTCCCGCCACCGCCGTCGCCGCGGACACCACGTGGCGCAGATCGACCTCGGCGAACGGCTGGAGCATCCCGAACGCCCGCTCTTTTTCCACCGGCACCTGCGACATCCAGGGAACCGGCCTGACCGTCGTCCTGCGCCAAGGAGACACCGCAACGGTCCTGGCCTACCTGGCACAGCGTTTCCACTACGACGTCGCCCGGCTGGAGAGCGATCGCGGCGAGATCGTCGGATATCGCGCCGCTCGCGAGGTCAGGGCGGACTTCGAGTCCAACCACCTGTCAGGAACTGCACTGGCGCTCTATCCGGAAACCTACCCGCTGGGAGTCACGGGCAACTTCTTCCCGTACCAGGTCACGGCGATCCGGGACATCCTCGCGGAACTCGGAGGCGTGGTGAAGTGGGGCGGTGACATGAAGCCGGCCATGGAATCCATGTTCTTCATCGACGTGCCGCCGCAGTCGCAGCAACTCAAGCAGGTCGCAGCGACGATCAGAGCGTGGCAGACCACTCCGAGCAAGGGCGCCGGAACTCAGAACGTCGAAGACCCCAAGCGCATGAAGGCGTCGAAGGAACTGGCGAAGAGCCAGAAGGTCTAGAGCGTGTTCTAGAACGGGGGTCCGTTTCTCGCCTCGTGCCGTGATGATCTCGGTGTGGGGCGAGAACCGCGCCCGGGGCGGGGCCGGCCGCGGGTCCGCCCGTTGCGGGTGCGGGGCGACAAGGCGTACGCGTCGCGCGTGAACCGTGCGTATCTGCGCCGGCGCGGGATGCGCAGCACGATGCCGGAAACGGTCGGCCAGTCCGGTCACCGCACCCGCCGGGGCGGGACCGGGCGGGCAGCCTCCGAACTTCGACAGCGAGGACTACAAGGCCCGGTACGCGGTCGAGTGCGGCATCAACCGCTTTTCATCGCCGTGATCGACGAACCGTCTGGATGGCCGCCCGCGACTTCCCCAGACGGCCCACCCAGGGCCCCTGTTATGGTGCGCCGATGTCATCGATCAAGCAGTTCCAAGTCACCTTTGACTGCGCAGAACCTGAGCGCGTCGCTCGCTTCTGGTGCGAGGTGCTGGGGTACGTCGTCTCGCCGGTGCCGAAGGGGTTCGAGACATGGGACGACTACCATCGCTCGCTGCCGCCCGAGCATCAGGTGCAATGGTTCTCCTGCATCGATCCCTCAGGTGTGGGCCCGCGGCTGCTCTTCCAGCGCGTTCCCGAAGGCAAGGTCGTCAAGAATCGGGTGCACCTCTGCGTACGGGCGGGCACCGGGCTCGTCGGTGAGGAGCGCCTCGCCACACTCCAGGCCGAGTGCGCACGACTGGTCGCGCTCGACGCGGTACACGTGCGGACGCTGCTTGCCGACGGCGCCAACGAGTCGTGCATCGTGATGCAGGACATCGAGGGCAACGAGTTCTGTCTCGACTGAGACTCCTCCGAGCCCGCGAGGTCCACCGTGTGATCCCGCGTGGGGACCAGGGTGGCCGTTGACTTCGACGCCCGAACAGTGGGGGCGAGCTGGCGCAGCGTCAAGTTCTCGCGCCAGTAGGCCAGTAGGCCAGTACGCGGCGGGGCTGCTCAGGACGGCTTCGACGCCGTGATCACACCAGTGATGGCTGGTGTGGGAGCGTGTCAGAGGTGCTTCGACAGGGCATCGACCTCCACGCCCGCGCCGGGCTTGCCCCGGTGAGCACGCCACGTCACCAGCCCGTGCACCGGCAGAGCCACAAGGGCGACCCCCGCTGCGATGCGAATCGCGTTCCAGGTGGATCTCGACCACGAGGCCCTGCGAGGGGGCCTCGGTGGCCAACCGCATCGAGGTCTCGTAGAAGGCGGTCAACGGGATGAGCAGCCGGAACGGGAGACCACCGATACCGCGCGTTCGCGCGAGGTTCCCGAACAGCCCCACAGGGGCCCCGAAGACGAAGGCCGCTGTTCCCCAAACAAGGATCTTGGAAGCAAGCTCCCCTCCGGACCCGTGGGAGACGACCTGACCGATGGGGCCGGTGGGGAAAGCGGACTTGAAGACGTAGTACACGACCACGGCCACAGCCAGTGTCGAGGAGGCCAGCACCGCCGACTCGATCTTGGACCGGCGCGAAAGCCCCACCAGGAAGGCGAAGCCTGCCCACGCCCACCCACTGGAGAAGACGAGGGCCGCAGCATGGCACAACGGGTTGTCGAACTTGTCCATGAGCGGGCCGATTGCACCTAGAAACATGGCGGCCACGAGGGCCGTCACTGTGGCCATGACGCGGGTGCGCGGAGGGTGCACGATCGCTCCGTTCCGATTCTGTGGACGACCTCGCGGGGCACTGGTCACACTAGCCGCTCCGATCAATCGCCCCTGGCGCCACGCCAGTTGCGTACGGGGCGGCCAGTGCAGATCTCGCACGTGACGGGCGAAGCGGGCCGAGCCAACCGTCTGGCACGGCCTGTCGGCGGCCTGCCTCGGCATGACCGCCGTCCACGGCCGCAGCACTGTCCGCCGGGCCGACGCGAAGTTCGCCCGCCGCTTCGGCGGGGCCGCCGTTGCGCAGGATCCGTCGTTGACACGCAAGAGTGTGAGTGGTTGAGTACTCACATGAAGAATGAACGACCCCGAAAGCTGTCCACCGCCGAAGAGCGGCGCGAGACGGTGCTGCGCACCGCCATCGGCGCCTTCGCGGCGCGCGGCTACTGGGGCACCACCACGACCGAGGTGGCGAAGGCGGCCGGCATCTCGCAGGCGTACGTCTACCGCTTGTTCCCCAGCAAGGAGCTGCTGTTCACCGCGGTGGTCGAGCACTGCTTCGTGCAGGTCCGGGCCGGTCTGGAGCGGGCGGCTGCCGAGGCGAAGGGCAGCTCCGCCGAGGTGGTGCTGGAGGCCATGGGGGATGCGTACGCGCTGCTGATCAGCGACAACGACCTGATGCTGATCCAGCTGCACGCCCAGGCCGCGGCCGTCTCCGAGCCGGCCGTGCGCGAGGTGGTCCAGCAGGGCTACGCCCGGCTGGTGGAGTACGTACGCGGCGCCTCCGGTGGTGCCGAGGAGCAGGTCCAGCAGTTCTTCGCGCGCGGCATGCTGTGCCACCTCATCGTTTCCATGGGGGCCGGTGACGTGGATGCCCCCTGGATGCGGACGCTGTCCGCTGGTATCACGCACTACTGAGTCCGGCGTCACCGAAAAGCCGGGCTGTCGGCGGGGCGCGAGCCCCGCCTTTTCTCAGGCGTCAGGTGTGAGTGATTAACCACTCAAGGAGAACCTCGTGAGGATCACCGCCACCACCCGGAAGCCGGGAGCAGCGCTCGCAGTTCTGGCGGGGGCGCAGTGTTCACCGTCATGCTCGCCACCTCGATCGTGAACGTGGCCCTCCCGCAGATCCGCGCCGGCGTCGGCCTGTCGGACAGCGGCGCGACCTGGGTGGTCAACGCCTACGGCCTTGCCTTCGGCGCGCTGCTGCTCGCCGGCGGAAGGACGGCCGACGTCCTCGGCCGGCGCCGGGTACTGCTCGCGGGGCTCGCGGTGTTCGGAGCCGCCTCGCTGGCGGCCGGGCTGGCCTCCTCCTCCCCGGTCCTGATCGCCGCCCGCGCACTGCAGGGCCTGGGCGCGGCGGCGATCGCCCCGGCGGCTCTGGCCCTGGTCATGGACCTGTACCCGCCGGGACCCGGGCGGGGGAGGGCGCTCGGCGTGTGGGGTGCGGTGTCCGGCGCGGGGGGCGCGGCCGGGGTCCTGCTCGGTGGCGCCCTCACCCAGGCCTGGGGCTGGCAGTGGATCCTCTTCGCCGTCGCCGTCGGGACGCTCCTGGTCCTGGCCGGCGCGGCGGTCGGCGTGCCGCCGGCCTCGACCCCGGCCTCGACCCCGGCCTCGACCCCGGCCTCGACCCCGGCCTCGACCCCGACCCCGGCCCCGACCCCGGCCCCGACCCCGGCCTCGGTTACCGGCAGTGGCCGGTTCGACCTGCCCGGCACCACCACCGTCACCCTCGCGCTGACCGCCCTGGTGTGGGGCCTGACCACCGCCCGCCGCTCGGGCTGGGCGGACACCACCGTCCTCGGGGCCTTCGCCGTCGCCGCCGTGCTGGTGGCCGCGTTCGTCCTCGTCGAGCGACGCCACCCGAATCCGCTGCTGCCGCCGCGCCTGTTCCGGGCCGGGCGCGTCACCGTCGGGAACGCGCTCATGGCGCTGCTCGGCTCGGTGTGGATCGCCCTGTTCTTCTTCCTGCCGCTCTACCAGCAACAGGTCCTCGGATCCAGCCCACTGGTTACCGGCCTCGGCCAACTCCCGCTCGCCGCAGCCAACATGCTCGGCTCCACGCTCGCCCCGCGGATCTCCCGCCGCATCGGCGCCACCGCGACGGTGACCGGCGCCCTGCTGACCGAGGCCGCGGGACTGCTCTGGCTGTCCCGGATCAGCACCCACGGCAGCTACTTCGCCGACCTCCTCGGCCCGGTCATCCTCATCGGTCTGGGCCTGAGCATCGCCTTCGTCCAGCTCACCGCCCTGTCCGTGGAGGGCGTCGCCCGCCAGGACGCGGGGCTGGCCGGCGGTTTGGTGAACACCTCCCGGCAGGTCGGCGGAGCGATCGGCCTCGCCGTCCTGGCCACCCTCGCGGGTACCGCCACCGCCCACGCAGCCGTCCACCAGCCGCAGCCGGAAGCGCTCACCGCCGGCTACCGCATCGCCTTCGGCGTCTCCGCCGCCGTCCTCCTGGCCACCGCCGCCCTCGCCCCGCTCCTCACGCGCCGCACGGCGACCGGCCCCTGCGGCGCCGGTCCGAGCCCGGCTCCGCAGCCCGCCGCCGACCGCCGTCACTGACCGGCCGGGACAACGGACCCGGCCGACCCGCCGAACCCACCCGTGCCACCCGTTCCCTTCCACCGTTCCACCCGACCGAACGCGTCACCGCCCGTACACCAACCGAGAGGAAGAGCAGCCATGTTCACCATCGACGAGACCGCTCCCGCCGTCGTCCGCCTGTCCACCGTGATCGACGCCCCGCTGGAGCGGGTCTGGGCGCTGCACACCGACATCGACGCCTGGCCGAGCTGGAACGCCGACGTCGACCAGGCGCAGCTCGACGGCCCGCTGCTGCCGGGCCACTCCTTCACCTGGAAGACGCACGGGCTGGACATCACCTCCACCATCCGCGAGATCGTCCCCGGTGAGCGGCTCGTCTGGGGCGGCCCGGCCAACGGCATCGAGGGCATCCACGTGTGGACCTTCGAGCAGACCGGCGGCCAGGTGACCGTCCGCACCGAGGAGTCCTGGAGCGGCGCCCCCGTCGACGCCGCCCCCGCCGAGCTCGGCCAGGCCCTGCGCGACTCCCTGACCGCCTGGCTCACCGCCCTCAAGAACCGTGCCGAGCAGGCCGACTGACCCCGGTCACCACCCGTCGCCCCGTCACGTCAGACACCGCACCCGCACCCGCACCCGCACCCGTAACCACATCCACACCGTCACGCAGAAGCGAGGTTCCTGCCATGACCGCAGACAAGCCCTACCTGACCAGCCACTACACCCCGGCCGTCGACGAGATCACCGCCACCGAGCTGACCGTCGAGGGGTCCCTTCCCCCGGAGCTGACCGGCCGGCTGATCCGCAACAGCCACAACCCCAAGCCCGGCGTCACCCCCACCCACTGGTTCAAGGGCAGCGGCATGGTCCACGGCATCCGGCTGCGCGAAGGCCGCGCCGAGTGGTACCGCAACCGCTGGGTGCACACCCCCGCCCTGGACGGCGCGCCCTACATGACCGACCGCGGCCCGGACCTGACGGCCAGTACCGCCGGCACCCACGTCATCGAACACGCCGGACGCCTCCTCGCCCTGTGCGAGGCGAACCTCCCCTTCGAGCTCACCCGGGACCTCGACACGGTCGGCGCCCACGACTTCGGCGGCAAGCTGCGCAGCGCGATGACCGCGCACCCGAAGGCCGACCCGGTCACCGGCGAGCTGCACTTCTTCGGCTCCTCGCCGTTCCCGCCGTTCCTCACGTACTACGTGGCCGACGCCACGGGCCGGATCAGCCGCAGCGGTTCCGGCAGCTCGTTTCCGGTATGCCGACCGGCAAGCTCAAGGCCCGACTCGTGTCGATGGCCGCCGAAGCCGGTCTTGTCATCGTCGCAGTCGATCCCGCTTACACCTCGCAGTGGGGAGGCCAGCACTGGCAGAAACCGCTGGTCACCCCACGCCGCACGATGTCCCGTCACGATGCCGCCGGCATCGCGATCGGACGACGCGCCCTCGGACACCCGATCCGGCGTCGGACGGCACCGCCCCCACACGACCAGAGTGATCGTGTGGGGCATCGGACCGTCCAGGCCGAACGCGGTGTCCGAGGACGTGAGGAAACCCGCCGCCCCGTCACGGAACATGCACACGATGCACGTGCCCGGACGGGGAAACACCAGGGAACGCGGGCGACCAGTGCATCCAAAACCGTTCGGGATGCGCGCAGTGCCAGGCAGTGGGTCCAAGACTCACTCCTGCTCACTGACTAGGAACGGTTCGAGCTCTCCTGGAACTGGTGGGTCGGCGCCCCCGGTCGCGGCACGGAGCCCAACACGCGCTCCTACAGCCGCCGTTGGGTCGTCGACCTGGCCGTCGGCCGGGTGGACGAGCAGACCATCGACGACCTCGCCATCGAATTCCCCACGCTCAACGAGGAGTTCCTCGGCGCCGAGCACCGCTACCAGTACGCGGTCTCCTTCCCCGACCAGGAGGGCCAGGGCGGCTACGGCATCGTCAAGTACGACCGCAGCACCGGCGCCCGTCACATCCACGGGGCCGGGGACGCCCGCCTGCCCAGCGAGGCCGTGTTCGTGCCCGCCGCAGGCGCCACCCGCGAGGACGACGGCTACCTGCTCACCGTCGTCTCCGACCTCAAGCAGAACGCCTCCGAGCTCCTGGTCCTGGACGCCTCCGCCCTCGAGCGGATCGCCACGGTCCACCTGCCGCGCCGGGTCACCGGCGGCATCCACGGCTCCTGGATCCCCGACAGCGACCTGGACCGCGACGCCGACGGCGGCCTTGCCGGCTCCGACGGTTGAACGCCGCCGGCCCCGGGGGACTCCACCCCCGGGGCCGGCGCCGGCTCAGGGAGCGATCGGGAGCTGCCGCTTGTGTTCGGTCAGGCGGTACCGGTGGGTGATGGCCGCGAAGGCGGCCTCGCCGACGGGCTTGCCCTCCAGCAGGTCGTCGATGTCGTCGTAGGTGACACCGAGCGCCTCCTCGTCGGGCCGGCCCGGCTTCAGTGTCTCCAGGTCGGCCGTCGGGGTCTTCACGGTCAGACCGGCGGGCGCGCCCAGAACCTGGGACATGGCCCGTACGCGCCGCTTGGTGAGGCCGGTGAGCGGCACCACGTCGGCCGCGCCGTCGCCGAACTTGGTGAAGAACCCGGAGACCGCCTCGGCGGCGTGGTCGGTGCCGACGACCAGGCCCTCGTGCGCGCCCGCCACCGCGTACTGGGCGATCATGCGCTGCCGGGCCTTGATGTTGCCGTGCACGAAGTCCTGGTGGTGCGCGTCGCGGAAGACCGTGCCGCCGGCCAGCACCGCCTCCAGCGCCGCGTCGCTGGAGGACTTCACGTCGACGGTCAGGACCCGGTCGGGCCGGATGAACTCCAGCGCCAGCTGCGCGTCCGCCTCGTCGGCCTGGGTGCCGTACGGCAGCCGCATCGCGAAGAACGTCGCGTCCTGCCCCGTGGCACGGACCCGCTCGACCGCGAGCTGGCACAGCCGGCCGGCGGTGGTGGAGTCCACGCCGCCGCTGATGCCCAGCACCAGGGAGCGCAGGCTCGTGGAGGTCAGCTGGCCGGCGAGGAAGGCCACCCGGCGTTCGATCTCCTGCTGCGCGTCGAAGGACGCGCTCACCTGGAGATCCCGGGCGATCTCCTGCTGCAGGGGTATGGACGCCAGGTCGGTCACGGCTGCTCCTCGGTCGGGCCCGTGGGCGGGTTCGGGGCGCGCCGCAGGGCCGGGGCCACGGGCGCGTGGATGGGGGACGGAAGCACTCTAGAGGACGGCCGCGACCGCCCGCGCAAGGCGTCCGGCCAGGTCGGCCACGGCATCGGGCCAGGTCGGCGCGGTCCCCGCGCGGGTGCCCCGGCGCCGCGGGCCAGCGCACGGCCTACTCGTCCGGCCGTCAGCCTGTTGGCCCACCGCTGCCTGACAGGCCGTCACCCGGGGTCCTACGCTGCGCAGTGCGCATGCCCCCGGGCATCCAGCAGCGCACCGCTGTCGCGACCTCGAGCGCCGCCCGACAGTGCCCAGACCCGCCGGCGAGGTCTCGCCCCGATGGCGGGCCTGCCCCCGACCTCCGGCCGAAAGGTCTGCCTCCCGATGTCCCCACGCACCCCGTGCGGGTCCCCGCCCCGGACACCCCGACGCCGCCGCCCGCGCTGGACGTTCCAGCTGGCCGCCGCCCTGCTCCTCGGTTTGATCGGCCTTCCCGCGGCCTCGGCCGCCCCCGCCCCCGCCCGCGCCGACCTCGGCGACATCACCGAGTACCCCCTTCCCACGGTCGGCAGTTTTCCCGGCGTCATCACCACGGGATCCGACGGCAACCTCTGGTTCACCGAGCAGGGCATTAGGAAGATCGCCCGGATCACCCCCACCGGGGACCTGACCGAGTACCAGCTGCCCGGCGACGACCACAGCCCCATCGGGATCACCGCCGGGCCCGACGGCAAACTGTGGTTCACCGACATCAGCCGGCGGATCGGGAACATCACCACGGCGGGTCTCATCACCGAGTACGACCTGCCCGCCGGCAGCGGCACACCGTTCGCCATCACCACGGGACCCGACGGGAACCTCTGGTTCACCGAGGACCCCGGTGACCGGATCGGGAGGATCACCCCCAAGGGCGAGATCACCGAGTACCCCCTGCCCACCCCCGGCACCGCCCCGGAGTCCATCGTGACCGGGCCCGACGGGAACCTCTGGTTCACCGAGATCTCCGGTGACCGGATCGGGAGGATCACCCCCAAGGGCGAGATCACCGAATACCCCCTGCCCAATGCCGACAGCGGCCCGGACGTCATCACCGCCGGGCCCGACGGGAACCTCTGGTTCACGGAGCTCTTCGGCAACCGGATCGGGAAGATCAGCCCGGCGGGTCTCATCACCGAGTACCCCCTGCCGACCGCCGGCAGCGGCCCGGACGGGATGGCCGCCGGGCCCGACGGGAACCTGTGGTTCACCGAGCAGCTCACCGACGGGATCGGGCGGATCACCCCCGACGGGGACTTCGCGCGCTACCCGCTGCCCCACCCGGGCAGCCTCCCCGTCCGCATCACCGCGGGGCCGGACGCCGGCATGTGGTTCACCGAGATCGGCGGCGACCGCGTCGGACGGCTGGAGCTCGACGCCGGTCCGCCCCGGGCCGACCTGGCGGTCCGCCTGAGCGCTCCGGCCTCCGTGCGCGGCGGCGCCGAGTACACCTATGCCGTCACCGTGACCAACAAGGGGCCCTTCGCCGCCGCGGACCTGGCCGTCACCCTGACCCTGCCGCGCGGGGTGCCGGTCACGGACGCGCCCTCCGGCGCCGACCGCCGCACTCCCACTCCGCTGACCTGGCGCGTCGAGGCCCTGGGCGCCGGACAGCAGCGCGTGTTCCACGTCACGGTGCGGGTCGGCCAACGGCCCGCGATCACCGCGAGGGCCGCCGTCACCTCCCGCACCCCGGACCGGAACAGGAGGAACAACACCGACACGGCCATCACCCGGGTCTTCGGCCGCTGAGTGCCGAACGCCCCCGGGCCCGAGCCGTACCGCACCCGGTGGCGCCGACCGACTCCCCGATCGGCGCCACCAGCCCCTCCCGGGGCGGCTATCCGCCGACGTCCCGGCTGCGGAGATCGTCCAGCGTCTCGCGCCAGACCAGCAGCCGGGCCCGGCCCTCGTGGACCGAGACCACCGGCGGGCGGCCCACGAGGTTGTAGCCCGAGGCCATGGACAGCTGATAGGCGCCCGCCACCGGCACCGCGAGCAGGTCGCCCGGCCGTACATCGGCCGGCAGCGGCACGTCCGCGGCCAGGACGTCCCCCGCCTCGCAGTGGCGGCCGACGACCGTGGCCGTACGGGAATCCGCCGCCGAGGCGCGGCCGATGAGGCGGGGCGCGTAGCGGACCCCGTACAGGGCCGGCCGCGGGTTGTCGCTCATGCCGCCGTCCACGGCCACGAACAGCCGCGCCCCGGTGTGCTTGACGGCCAGCACCCGGTAGAGCGCCACCCCTGCCGGGCCCACGATCGCGCGCCCGGGCTCGATGGCCAGACGGGGCACGGGCAGCCCCGCGGCCGCGCAGGCCGCGACCAGTTCCGTACGGAGCCCGCGCGCGAGGGCGGTGGGGTCGAGGGCGGCTTCGCCGGGCCGGTAGGCGACCCCGTGCCCGCCGCCCACGTCCAGCTCGCGGAGCGTGACGCGGTGGCCGTCCCGGATCCGGGCCATCAGGCCCACCATGCGGCGCACGGCGGCCACGTACGGCTCGACCTCGGCGATCTGCGAGCCGATGTGACAGTGCAGGCCGACGAGTTCGAGCTGCGGCTGGCCGAGGATGCGGCCGATCGCCTCCTGGGCCGAGCCGTCGACCGGCGAGAGGCCGAACTTCTGGTCGTCCGTACCGGTACGGATCTTCTCGTGGCCGCCGGCCGAGACGCCCGGGACCACGCGCACCATGACCTTCTGGTGGCCGCCCGGGCCCACGGCCGCGGCCAGCCGCGCGATCTCGGAAGGGCTGTCGATGACGATGCGGCCGACGCCGAGCCGCAGCGCGGCCTCGATGTCGTGGGGCGGTTTGGCGTTGCCGTGCAGCACCATCCGCTCGGGAGGGAAGCCGGCGGTGACGGCCAGTTCGAGCTCGCCCGCGGAGCACACGTCCAGTCCGAGGCCCTCCTCGTCGACCCAGCGCACCACGGCCCGGGACAGGAAGGCCTTGGCCGCGTACAGGACGTGGGCCTCGGGGAAGGCGTCCCGGTAGCGGCGGCAGCGCCCGCGCACCTCGCCCTCGTCCAGCACGTAGGCCGGGGTGTCGAACCGCTCGGCGATCTCCGCCAGCGACACCCCGCCGACGGCCAGGCCGCCGTGTGCCAGGCGGGTCGTGGAGGCGGGCCAGACGGACAGGTCGTCCGCGACGCCGGGAACCGCGCGGAGTTCGGCGGTGGTCACGAAGGCCTCCTCGTCACCGGGCACGGACCGCGGCCTCGGCGGACGCGGTCGGGGTCGCGGTCGCCGGCACCGGGGTGACGGCGGGAGCCGAGAGGGCCGGGTCGATCGTCAGCAGGTACGTGCCGAGCGGAGCGGCCAGCGCCCGGAGCGCGGACTCGGAGAGCCGGATCCACGGCTGGCCGGCGCCGAGCGTCGCGGCCAGCAGGTCCGGACGGGTGAACCCGACGGCGGTGCGTCGGCCCAGCGGGGTGCGGAACATCCGGAGCACCACCTCCGCGGTTCCCGGCCGGACGGGCACGTAGAGGGGTCCGGCCGGGACCTGTTCCTCGGGCTCGGGATCGTCGGCGTACTGGAACAGGCACATGGGGTCCTCCTGGCGGGGCCGCGGTCGCCGATCGGAGACCGATCGGCCGGTGACGCCGAAGCTATGCCCGCCCCCGCGCCCCGCGCGCCACCTCCTGACGGGACCTTGACGGAAGTCGGCCCGGTTCATACGCATCGCTGACGGCCGCCCCGGATCGGTAGGCTGGGACCGCCGGGGGCCTGCGACGGGGAGGTACGGATGGGGAACACCGCGGCCGCACCAGAACCGGAACCAGGACCTGCGGCGGGACCCGGGCACGGGCAAGGACCCGGGCACGGGCCGACGCGAGGGCCGGGACCCGGTCCGGCGCCGGGACCGGGAGCAGCGCCGGGATCCGGATCCGGCGCCGATCCGGGGCTGTACGGCCCGGCGTCCGTCACCTGGCAGTGCCACGGCGACCCGATGATGTGGATCGCCGGCGTCCGGGCGCTCTACCTCCAGGCGCTCCACCCGCGCGCCGTCCGCGGCGTCATGCAGAATTCCGACTTCCGCCGGGACGCCTGGGGCCGGCTGCTGCGCACCGCCGATTTCGTCGGCACCCTCACCTACGGCACCAGCGAGGCCGCCGAACGCGCCGGCGGCAGGGTCCGGGCGATCCACCGCGCGCTCTCAGCCACCGATCCGGACACCGGCGAACCCTTCCCCGTCGACGACCCCGAGCTGCTGCTGTGGATCCACTGCGCGCAGATAGACAGCTTCCTGCACGTCCTGCGCCGCTCCGGCGTCCGCCTCACCGCCGCCCAGGCCGACCGCTACGTCGACGAGAACCGCGTCAACGCCCGCCTCGTCGGCCTCGATCCGGCCGGCGTCCCCGCCGACACCGCCGGGCTCGCCGCCTACTTCGAGCGGATCCGCCCGGAGCTCGCCGCCGGCCCCGACGCGCACTCCGTGGACGACTTCCTGCGAGGCCCGCCCGTCCCTGCCCTCCTCGTGCCTGGCCGAAACCTGCTGTGGCGCCCGCTCGCCGGCCTCGCGTACGGTTCCCTCCCCGGCTGGGCGCACCAGCTGTACGGGCGACCCGCACCGGCGCCGCGCAGCACCACCCGGCGCCTGCGCCTCACCGGACGCGTGTTGCGCAGCATTCCCGCAGGTCTGCGCTGGAAGCTGCCTCCAGGTCACATCTTGAAAGCGATGCGTCGCATGGGCCCCGGGAGCCGCCCCTCGCCGTACACACTGCGTACATCAGCGGCCATACTGGACCGGCCGGGGAGGGCGTAAGCACGACAACGGGGGCGGCTTCAAGACATGGCGGAGTCCAGACTGATCCAGGGCCGGTACCGGTCGCTCGATCTGATCGGGCGCGGCGGCATGGGCGAGGTGTGGCGCGCCCGCGACGAATCGCTGGGCCGGCAGGTCGCCGTGAAGTGCCTCAAGCCGATCGGCGCCGAGCAGGACGCCCACTTCACCCAGGTGCTGCGCGAGCGGTTCCGGCGCGAGGCACGCGTGGCCGCCTCCCTCCAGCACCGCGGTGTCACGGTCGTCCACGACTTCGGCGACGACAGCGCCGCGGGCGGTCCCCTCTACCTGGTCATGGAGCTCCTCGAAGGCCGCAACCTCAGCCAGCTCCTGGAGGACAACGAGACCCGCCCGCTCCCCGTGGACGTGGTCGTCGACATCGCCGAGCAGATGGCCGCCGCCCTCGGCTACACCCACGACCAGGGCGTCGTGCACCGTGACCTGAAGCCGGCCAACATCATGCGGCTCACCGACGGCACCGTGAAGATCTGCGACTTCGGCATCGCCCGCCTCGCCCACGACATCGGGTTCACGGCCAAGCTGACCGGCGGCGGCATGGCCATGGGCACCCCGCACTACATGTCGCCCGAGCAGATCGCCGGCGGTGAGGTGGACCACCGCAGCGACCTCTACTCCCTCGGCTGCGTCCTCTACGAGATTGCCACCGGAGCCCCGCCCTTCGACCTCGGCGACTCCTGGTCGGTGCTGGTCGGCCACCGCGACACCCCGCCCGTGCCGCTGCGCGAGCACCGCCCCGAACTGCCCGTCTCCTTCGAGCGGGTGGTTCTGGACCTGCTCGCCAAGCGCCCCGAGGACCGGCCCGGCGACGCCCGCCACGTGCACCGCCGGCTCGTCGAGGCCCGGCTGGGACCGGGCGGGCTGCCCGGCGCCCAGGCCCCGCTCCCCGCGTGGGCCCGGGGGATGACCGCCGGGCGCAAGGCCGGGATCGACGCCCGCCCCGCGAGCGGCGAATGGGCCGTGCTCACCGGTTCCTGGACGGCCGCCCGCCCCAGCGGCGAACAGCCCGTCGCCCGCGCGAGCGGCGAACACCCCGCATTCCGTCCGAGCGACGGGCAGCCCGCCGTGGGCCCCGCCGTGCCCATCGTGCGCCCCGAGCCCGCCGAGGACCCGCGGCTCACCGCGGCGTACGGCCTCCCGCGCGGCGCCGGCTCCCGGGAGACCGGCTCCGACGCACTCGCCGCGGGCCACGCGCGCGCCTACGCCCTCAGCCGCGCGGGCCGCCCCGAGGAGGCGCTCGCCGTGTACGCGGCCGTGGCCGACGGGCGCGCGCGGGAGCTCGGCCCGGACCACGCCGACACCCTCGCCGCGCGCCAGGAGACGGCGTACGAGCTGGGGCGGCTCGGACGCCACCAGGAAGCCCACGACACCTACCGCGCGGTGCTCGTCGCCCGCGAGCGGACCACGGGCCCGCTCCACCCCGACACCCTGCGCTGCCGCCACAACCTGGCCTGCGCCCTCGGTGCGCTGGGCCGGTTCGCCGACGCCCACGCCACCGCCGCCGCGGTCGCCGCCGACCGGGCCGCCGTCCTGGGCCCCGAGCACGCGGACACCCTGCTGACCCGGTACGAGGCGGCGTACGCGCTCGGCCGCCTGGAGCGCTGGCAGGAGGCACTGGCCGGCTTCCGCGAGGTCGCCGCCGTACGGGAACGGGTGCTCGGCCGCGACCACCCCGACACCCTGGCCGCCCGCTACGAGGTCGGCATCGCGCTCGGCCGCACCGGGAGCAGCGCCCGGGCCCTCGACCTGTTCCGGGCCCTGGTCCGCGACCGCACCCGCGCCTACGGGGCCGCCGACCCCGAGACCCTGCGCGCCCGGCACGTCCTCGGGGTCAACCTGGGCCGCCTGGAACGCTGGGAGGAGGCGGTGGCCGAGGCCCGGCAGGTGGGCGCCGTACGGGCCGAGGTGCTCGGCGCCGAGCACCCGGACACCCTGGTCAGCCGCCGGGAACTCGCCGTCGGGCTCGGCCGGCTGGGCCGCTGGGAGGAGGCCCTGCCCATCTACCGGGACCTCTCGGGCATCCGCGAGCGGTCCCTGGGCGACGAGCATCCCGACACGGCGCTGGCCCACGCCGACGAAGCCCACTGTCTGGAGCGGCTCGGCCAGGTGTGTTACCAAGAGCCATGACGACCTTCGGGCGGGACGTGTACGACGACGTGATCGTGGGCGGCGGGCACAACGGCCTCGTGGCCGCCGCGTACCTGGCGCGGGCGGGCAGATCGGTCCTCGTCCTGGAGCGGCTCGGGAACACGGGCGGGGCCGCGATCTCCAGCCGCCCCTTCGCGGGCGTCGACGCCCGCCTCTCCCGGTACTCGTACCTCGTCTCACTGCTCCCGGCGAAGATCGTGCGCGACCTGGACCTGCGGTTCGCGGTGCGCCGGCGGACGATCTCCTCGTACACGCCCGTCGAACGCGACGGCCGGCCCGGCGGACTGCTCGTCGGCGGCGGCGAGGAGCGCACCCGGGACTCCTTCGCCCGGCTGACCGGCTCGGACCGCGAGTACGAGAGCTGGCGCGCCTTCTACGGGACCACCGGGCAGGTCGCCCGGAAGGTGTTCCCCACGCTGACCGAGCCGTTGCCCACCCGGGCCGAGCTGCGGGCCCGGATCGACGACGAGGCCGCGTGGCGGATGCTGTTCGAGGAGCCGCTCGGGCAGGCGGTGGAGCGGCACTTCACGGACGACCTGGTCCGCGGGGTGGTCCTCACGGACGGGCTGATCGGCACCTTCGCGGACGCGCACGACCCCTCCTTGGCACAGAACCGCTGCTTCCTCTACCACGTCATCGGCGGCGGGACCGGGGACTGGGACGTCCCGGTCGGCGGCATGGGCGCCCTGACGGACGCCCTCGCGGCCGCCGCGCGGGACGCCGGGGCGGAGATCGCCACCGGCCACGAGGTGCTGCGGATCGACACGGACGGGACCGCTCCGGCCGAGGTGGTGTTCCGTACCGTCACGGGGGAGGGCCAGGTCGTCGGCCGCACGGTGCTGGTGAACGCCTCGCCGCGGGCACTGGCCGAACTCCTCGGCGAGGCACCGCCGCAGGAGGCGCCCGAGGGCGCCCAGCTCAAGGTCAACATGCTGCTGCGCCGGCTGCCCCGGCTACGGGACACCGCAGTGGACCCGCGCGAGGCCTTCGGCGGCACCTTCCACATCGCCGAGGGGTACGCCGAGCTTGCCCGGGCCCACGCGGAGGCCGCCGCCGGAGAACTGCCGTCCGTACCGCCCTCGGAGATCTACTGCCACTCGCTGACCGATCCGACGATCCTCGGGCCGGAGCTGGTGGAGCAGGGCTACCAGACGCTCACCCTCTTCGGCCTGCACACCCCGGCCCGGCTGTTCGGACACGACAACCACCAGGCCCGCGAGGTACTCCTGACCGCCACCCTCGCGCAGCTCGACGCACACCTGGCCGAGCCGCTCACCGACTGCCTCGCCTTCGACGCGGATGGCCGCCCGTGCATCGAGGCGAAGACCCCGCTGGACCTGGAACGCGAACTGGGCCTGCCCGGCGGGCACATCTTCCACCGCGACCTGTCCTGGCCCTTCGCCGAATCGGGCGGGAGCGGGCGGTGGGGCGTGGAGACCGCCCACCGCAACGTCCTGCTGTGCGGCGCGGGGGCGGTCCGGGGCGGCGGGGTCAGCGGGGTCCCCGGGCACAACGCGGCGATGGCGGTGCTCGGGCACTAGGGCGCGTAGCGGGTCGTGATCAATGAGTCGCTCTGGCGAGGTCTTTGATCCAGATCATCGAGGCGCGCAGGTAGAGGCCGGCGAGGTGGCTGTCCGGGGTCTTGTCGTATCGAGTGGCGACGCTCCGTCATGCCTTGAGCTTGTTGATCAGCCGCTCGACCGTGTTCCTCTGCTTGTAGAGGCCGACGCCGTGGCCGACGGGCCGGCCACCCCCGGAACCCTTCCTCTTCCGGTTGGCGGCCTGGTCAGCCTTCTCCGGGATGACCGCCTTGATGGCGTTTGCGCAGGTGGGAGCGATTATCGCGGGAGGAGTAAGCCTTGTCTCCGGCGACGGCGACGGCGTCCGGCCGGGTGCGGGGGCGGCCGACGGGCCCACGGACCCGGATCTTCCGTAGGAAGGGGATGAACTGGGGGCTGTCGGCCGCCTGTCCGGCGGTCAGCACGAACGCCAGCGGGCGGCACCTGCGATCGGCGGCGAGGCGAATCTTGCTGGTCTGCCCGCCCCGCGGGCGTCCCAAGAAGGCGGTCTTCAGGCGGAGCTTTCGCCGGCGGCGGACCCGTCGTCGTTCCTCCCGCTCGGGGGCCGCTTCGGCCTCGTGTCCGCTTTGTTCTTCGGGGCCGCCCCCTTCGGCGGGGCCTTCTCCCCCTCTTCGGCGGCGGTCTTCTCCAGGGCGGTGAGGACCTCCTGGCCCAGGTGCATCCCGGCGGCGTCGTGGTGGGCGTGTGTGGTGGAGCCGATGCTGACCAGGCACCGAACTCGCTCGGCATCTCCCGCCACTGCCCGCCGGTCCGCAACCGCCAGATCACGCCCTCGAACTGCTGCCGCAGGGTCTTGGGGGTACGGGCCGTACTCGCCGATCGGCAGGTGCGGCTCTATGAACTCCCGCTCTTCGTCCGTCAGTTGCGCGCGCGTCACGCACGACGGTCTACCGGGCCAGGGCCAGGGCCAGGGCATGGAGCGGGGCGAAACCCACGGACTGATCACGGCCCGATCCGTGCTAGGCGGGCTGCGGGGCGGGCGTTTCCGGAGCGGCCGTGACGTTGCGGGTCTCGCGCATGATCAGCAGGCCGTTGACCACCATCAGTGTCGCGGTCAGGCCGTGGACGCCGAGCGCAGTGGCCACGGAGCCGTGGTGGACCAGCACGTTGGCCATGTCGCCGTACGCGGCGAAGGCTTCCATCAGCAGCACCCAGCCCAGCGCCCGGCGGTGACCCGTCACCAGCAGGATGCCCAGAACCAGGGCCAAGACGACGTCGCGGATTCCCTTGATGATCAGGAAGCCGTCGCCGTCGCCGGACGGCCAGCTCGGCATGTCGAGCCCGGCGCCGTCGTCTCCGGGCTCAGGATGTACTCCGTCCCGAACCAGAGGATGAAGAGGATGAAGGCGGCGGCCAGGACGGTGTTGATCTTCTTCAGCGGCATTGTTCTTCTCCATGCGAGTCTTCGTCAGCTTGGTGAGCTTCGTGGAGCTTGCCGAGTCGTGTGGGACCTGATCAGGCCGCGTGGAACGCGGCCGATCGACGGGCGCAGCTCGCCGGGATCGCGGTCGTGGGATCTGAGCGGCAGCTGCATTCCCGAATGCCGGGATCTCGGTGGTCAGGCGCCCCCGAGGAGTGGGGATTGGCCGCCGGTGCGGCCTCGGCCCGCGGGGTCGGAAATCCGATGTCCGCTCCGGCTCGCCCCGACGGGGCAGAAGCCGCCGATACACAGGGGCGAACCAGTGCATGCCGGGGCAGCGGTGGTGTCAGGCGAGGGCGGCGACCAGCAGGGTGAACGCGGCGACGATGACGGCGACGCGGATGTAGTGGTAGCGGTTCCAGCGGTGCAGCTGCTCCTTCCAGTCGGCGGGCCGGTTCTCGGGGGTCCAGGTCTTGTTTCGGTTGTTGATCGGGACGAGCAGGAGGATCGACATGACCACGCTGAGGATCAGCAGTCCGGCGGCGGTGACGACGAGGCCGGCGCCAGGGTGGTGCCATCCGGCGACGGCCCAGATCGCGCTGAGGACGAGCGAGCCCATGTACCAGAACGGCATCAGGGTGCCGAGCATCCGGCCGCCGTGGGCGTGGCCGAGCTGGCCGCTCTCCTCGGGAAGTGCGTCCAGGATCCGGTTCATGATGAAGGCGACGGAGAACTCCACCCCCACCATCAGGCCGACGACGACGGTGGTGACGATCTCGAGTGTGTCGAGCATGACGATGCCTCCGTGAACTAGCGTTGCTAGATGATGAGGCAACGCTAGTACTGCTAACGCTCGGTTGTCTAGCGATGCTAAGATCAATGCATGTCGGTAAAGGAACGCAAGGACCGTGAACGGGCGGAGCGCGAGCGACTCATCGTGGCGACAGCCCGCGAACTCGCCGAGCAGCAGGGGTGGGACGCAGTCACCACCCGCCGGCTCGCCGAGCGCATCGAATACAGTCAGCCCGTCCTCTACAGCCACTTCCGCGGCAAGCGCGAGATCATCGGCGCCGTCGCCCTGGAAGGCGCCGCCGAGCTGGCCGCGGCGGTGCGTGCCGCGGCCTCCAGAGCGAACGGCCCGCGCGAGCGGGTCGCCGCCCTCGCCCGCGCCTACCTCGACTTCGCCGAGGACAACCCGGCGGTCTACGACGCCTTGTTCCAGCTCGACGGCGGCCTGGCGTATGCGCAGGAGGACACCCCCGAGCCGCTGAAGGACGCCTTCGCCGCCCTGCTCGAGTGCCTCGCCGAGGTCGCCGGCGATGGCGTCCACCCGGGGATGTTCACCGAGGTGTTCTGGGCGGCTCTGCACGGCCTGGCGACCCTGACCCGAGCGGGCCGCCTGCTGCCCGAGGATGCTGAGCCGAGAGTGGAGCTGTTGGTGGACCGCCTCGCCATGGTCTGACACACCGTCCCGGCGGGCATGCAGCTGGGGCCCTCGGGCCCCGCCGCCTGCCTGCGGCAACGCTTCCGGTCACTCGTGCTCATGCGGCGCAGTCGCAGATCGCCGGGCCCCGCACCCCGGACGGGGCACCCGCCCCGGAGGCTGCGATGCTCATTGATCGCGACCCGATGCACGCCCTGGCCCGTCGCCGCCGCGGAGCCCGGCGGGATGGATGGCTGAAACCAGTCGGGCAGGTGTGCCCCCACATCCAAAGTTCCTGCTCATGAGTAACTTGAATGGCGGCAGCGAAACGAGTGACGGCCCGGGCGCCGACGCACCACGGCGCGGCGCGCCCGCCTTCCTCCTCGTCCACGGCGCCGGCGGCAACTCCTACGGATGGTCGCCCGTCCTGCGCGAGCTCGGCATGCGCGGGCACCGGGCGGTGGCGGTGGACCTGCCCGGACACGGGACGGGCGCGTACTTCCCGCTCTCCTGCCAGACCCCCCAGGACCCGGAGCGGCTGCGCACCGAGCCCTCGCCGCTCGCCCGGGTGACGCTGGCGGACTGCGCGGCGCACGTCGTCGGCGTCGTGCGCGCCGTGCACCGCAACGGCCCCGTGATCCTGGTCGGCCAGAGCCTCGGCGGGGTGACGGTGAACGCGGTCGCCAACCAAGTGCCCGAGCTGATCTCCCACCTGGTGTACGCGTCCGCCTTCTGCCCGACCCGGCACGCCTCGGTGACGCAGCTGATGACGACCCCGGAGGCGGCCACCAGCGCCCTGTTCCGGCTCACCGCCGTCCGGACCCCGCCGGAACTCGGCGTCAACCGGGTCAACTGGCGCTCGGGCGACCCCGCCTTCTTCGCGGCGGCCAAGGAGGCGCCGGGCAGTGACCTGCCGGACGCCGAGGTGCGCGCACTGCTCAACACCCTGGAGCCGGACGAGTCCGCCGCGATCGGGGCCGCGGACGCCCGGGGGCTGCCGGAGGGGTGGGGGCGGGTGAAGCGCACGTTCCTGCGCTTCACCGAGGATCGCTCCATCCCGCCGGCGCTGCAGGTCCTGATGATCCGCGAGGCGGACGGGACGACACCGCGCAACCCCTTCCGCGTACGGTCCCGTCCGCGCCGCACATCGGCCCGCGCGACGTGGCCGTCTGGGGGACGAGCTGGAGCAGGTGGCACGGATGTGCCACTGAGGTGACGGAGCCCCGGGCGGGGAGGCGGATTCTTGGGGTCCTCGCAACACCTGACGGTCTACGTGCTCGTCAGTAGATCACGCAGGCGCTCGGCTGGGGTTTTCCAGCCGAGCGTTTTGCGGGGCCGGCCGTTGAGTTGCTGGGCGACGTGTTCGAGGTCTTCGGGGCTGTGCACGGACAGGTCGGTGCTCTTGGGGAAGTACTGCCGTAGCAGGCCGTTGGTGTTCTCGTTCGATCCGCGCTGCCAGGGTGAGTGCGGGTCGCAGAAGTAGACCGGCACGCCTGTGGCCACGGTGAACTGCTTGTGCGCGGCCATCTCGCAGCCCTGGTCCCAGGTCAGCGAGCCGCGCAGGTGCCCGGGCAGGGTCTGGATCAAGGGCACCAGCACGTCGCGGACCTCCTCGGCCGTATGCCCGCCGGGCAGATGCCCCAGCATGACGTAGCGGGTGGAGCGCTCGACCAGGGTGACGATCGCGCTCTCGCTGCGGGGGCCGACGATCAGATCGCCCTCCCAGTGACCGGGCACTGCCCGGTCCTCGACCTCGGCAGGACGCTCGGAGATCATCACCATCTCGTCGACGAACCGGCGCGTGCGCTGGTCCGGGCTGCGGTGCGGCTTGCGGCGAGTGCGCCCGGTGCGCAGCGCGGCCGCGACTTCGCGGCGCAGTCCGCCACGGGCCTGGACGTAGACCGCCTGGTAGATCGTTTCCGGGCTCACGCGCATGCTCTCGTCGTCGGGGAACTCGATGACCAGAGCGTGGCAGATCTGCTCGGGTGACCACTGTTCCTGCAGCTTTTCCGCGACGAACCGGCGGAGCGGGCCGTCCTGGGCGAGCTTGGAGTCCTTGGGGCGCGACCGGCTCCTCGCCCATGCCCGCTGGGCCCGGTGCGGCCGGTAGACGCCATCGACCGACCGGGCGTCGATCTCGCGCTTGATCGTGGACGCCGGTCGGCCCAGTGCCCGTCCGATCGCGCGCAGCGACCGGCCTTCACGGTGCAGATCAGCGATCAGCTCTCGCTCGGTCACCGTGAGAAACCTGGGGTGCAGTTCGGCCTCGACCGTTGCGAGGGACGACCTTGAAGAGGTGGCGGCGATGGTGGTCACACCAGTCTTGTAGTCGATGCGGCGCCCGTCAGGATGCAGGCGCGAGTGGCCGATCTGCCGGATACCGCGGTCCCAGTCCTCAGCGGTGCGCTCATGGACGCCGGCCTGCGCGGCGGCATCACGGCGCCGGACTCCCGCAGCACGCAGCCGCTCGTACTCCGCCCGACCGGGGTGGCCGGGCCTGCGAGGCTTGCCGCGACCACGGACTCCGGCCCGGCGTGCCCACCCGAACGCCGTGTTGCGGTTCACTCCGACTGCACGAGCCGCAGCAGTGATGCTGCCGTTCTCCCTGTCCAGCGCCTCGAAGAACCTCGCCTTCAGCACCTCGAAATCCACGATCCCCGCAACTCCCTGAACTCCAGGGTGTTGCGTGGATCATTAGAACCCGCCGGAAGGGCCCGGCCCGGGGAGGGTGTCGTCCGGCGGGGCCTATGTGACCGGCTCGATGATCACGATCGGGATCTCGCGGTCCGTCTTGGCCTGGTACTCGTCGTACGCGGGCCAGTGCTTCACCATCAGCGGCCAGTAGGCGGCGCGCTCCTCGGCGCTCGCGGTGCGGGCCGCGCCCTGGAGGATCTCGGCGCCGACCTGAACGCGGACCTCGGGGTGCGCGGTCAGGTTCCGGAACCAGAGGGGGTGCCGGGGGTCGCCGCCGTTGGAGGCGACGAGCAGGTAGCGGCCGTCGGCCTCGCCGTAGATCAGGGGGGTGCGCACGGGGTTGCCGGAGACCCGGCCCACCGTGGTGAGCAGGAGCGTCTGGGTGCCCTTCCAGTACTGACCCTCGGCGCCGCTGGAAGCCACGTACTCCTTGACGTGGTCCAGCTGCCAGCTCCCCGGCCTGGGGTCGGTCGGGTTGTCCCAGTCGATGTCGGTGGTCATAGGATCCGCCTGCCTTCGCGTTGAACGGTCAACGAACCTCACCAACGAGTGCCAACGCCCGCAGGCACGACGTCCATTCCGCCCGGGACGGTGAATCCGTCGTAGAGGGCGTCCATCGCCCGGTGTGTGGCGCGGGCCGGAGCGGCGCGGACGGCGAGATCGCGGGCGGCCACGGCGAGCGGATGGGTGAGGGCGGCGATCCGGCCCGCGCGGCGGGCGCGGACGCGGATGGCGTCGGTGCGTGCGCAGCGGGCCGCGCTGTAGGCGGTGAGGGCGGCCGGAACGTCCGCGGGGCCGGCCCCGTCCAGGAGATGCGCGAGGACCGCGGCGTCCTCGATGGCCTGGCAGGCGCCCTGGCCCAGGTTGGGGGTCATGGCGTGGGCAGCGTCGCCGAGCCAGGCGAGGCGCCCGTGGTGGAAGCGGGGGAGCGGAGCCGCGAGGTCGTACAGGTCGTGCTGGAGCACGGCCGCCGGGTCGATCCGCTCCAGCAGGGCCGGGATCGGGTCGTGCCAGGTGGCGTAGCGGCGCAGGAGCTCGGTGCGGATGTCGCCGGGGCGGTGGCCCTCGGGGGCGACGGCGGTGGCGTAGACGTAGATCCGGCCGTCGGCGAGCGGGACGACGCCGAAGCGCTCGCCGCGGCCCCAGGTCTCGGCGGTGGCCGCCGCGGCGAGGCTCGCCGCGGCGGGCAGGACGGTGCGCCAGGCGGTCTCCCCGCTGTAGCGGAGGCCGGGGTGGCCCGGGAAGTACTGGCGCCGCAGCGGGCTGTTGATGCCGTCGGCGGCCAGCACCAGGTCGGCGCCCGCGAGGTCGCCGGCCGAGGTGCGGACCACGGGGGAGCCGTCCGGACCGTCCACCGATCCGACCGCGACGCCGTACCGTACCGAGCCTTCGGGGAGCGCTCCGGCCAGGGCGCAGGCCAGGGCCGAGCGGTGCACGGCGAGCGGCGGTCCGCCGTAACGGGCTGCCAGCGCGGCGGTGTCGGCGCGGCTCAGCCAGCGGCCGTCCGCGCGGCGCAGGCCCATCGCGGCGGGCGCGGCACGGCCCACCGCGCGGGTGATGTCGAAGCCTATGGCGTCGAAGGCGCGCAGGGCGTTGGGCGCGAGGACGATTCCGGCGCCGACGGCGGTCGGCCCGGGCGCCCGCTCGCAGACGGTGACCCGCCAGCCCCGTCGGTGCAGGGCCACGGCCGCGGTGAGTCCGCCGATCCCCGCGCCTGCCACGACCGCGTGACGCTGAAGTGCCGACATGACGAGTCCCCCTTCACTCTCCCCGTCCTCTACAGCTGTAGAGGGCGATGCCCTTCACTCTACAGCTGTAGAGTGAAGGGATGTCCATCCCCCGTCAGAGCACACCCGTCACGGACCGCAGGACGCTGATCGCCGACACCGCGATCGACCTCGTGGCCGCCACCGGCCTCCGCGGACTGACCCACCGCGCGGTCGACGGCGCGGCAGGGCTGCCGGCGGGCAGCACCTCGTACTACTTCCGTACGAGGACGGCCCTGATCGGCGCCTGCTACCAGCGGCTGGCCGATCTGGACCTCGGCGACCTGGACCTCGGCGACCTCGGCGACCTCGGCGGTGAGAGTCCGTCCGCGCCCCCGGTGCCGGACCGGGACGCGGCCGCGGCCGCGCTGGCCGGACTGCTGCACCGCTGGCTGACGGTGGGGCGCGAGCGCCAGCTGGCCCGCTTCGAACTCAGCCTGGAGGCGGCCCGCAACCCCGCACTGGAGGCGGACTTCCTCCGGGCGGGGCAGGGGCCCCGGGCCCGGGCCGCGGGCATCCTCGCCGCACTCGGGGCCGACCGGCCCGAGGAGGCCGCCGAGCTGCTCGTCGCCTGGACGGACGGGCTCCTCTACGACCGGCTGGCCGGCGCCCTCGCCCGCTCCCGGGTGGCCCCGGACCCGGCCGAACTCGCCTCCGTCGCCCGTAGGATGATCGACGCGGCCCTCGCGCACCGTGGATAAGATCCGGTCGTGATCGCCGAACTGCAGTGCGTAGTCCTGGACTGTCCCGATCCGCAGGTGCTGGCCGAGTTCTACCGGTCCCTGCTCGGTGGAAACGTCAACCAGCCGGACCGGCGCTGGGCGGTTGGCGAGGACTGGGCGACGCTCCACGCGCCGTCGGGTCCGGTCCTCGCCTTCCAGCGCGTGGCGGACCACCGGCCCCCGCGCCGGCCGGACCCCACCCGGCCGCAGCAGTTCCACCTGGACCTCGGCGTCCCGGACCTCGACCGTGCGCAGGAGCAGGTGCTGGCGGCCGGAGCGACGCTGCTCGACGGCGACGAGGGCGGGCGCAGCTGGCGGATCTTCGCGGACCCGGCGGGCCATCCCTTCTGCCTGGTCCGCCACTAGCGGGTGCCGGGTGCCGGATGCCGGATGCCGGGTGTCCGACAAGTCGGACCCCGCCCGCACCGTTCAAGATCATCAGATGCAGAATGTCCATATGCTGATACCGAACACGCCGAAGACGGCAGCGATCGACGATGCAGCGCTGATCAGCCGCTCCCTGGCCCGGGCCTTCGACGACGACCCGATGATGCGCTGGTTCTTCCCCGACGACTCCTCGCGCGAGGCGTCACTGGGCAGTTACTTCACGACGCTCTTCACCCGGCAGTACGTCTCCAACGCCGTGTGCGAGTTCACCGCGGCCGCGGCGGCCTTCTGGGTGCCGCCGGAGGCGCAGGCCAAGGCCGTTCCCGACGCGGAAACCATCCAGCAGCTGCGGAACATCCTCGGCGACCGGGCCGAGCTGTTCGGGGCCACTGTCGAGGCGGCCGCCCAGCACACGCCCCAGGAGCCGCACTGGTACCTCGCGGTGATCGGCGCCGACCCCGCCGCCCAGGGCACGGGCCAGGGGGCCGCCCTGCTGCGCTCGGGCCTGGCCAAGGCCGACGCGGCGGGCCTGCCCGCCTGTCTGGAGTCCTCCAAGGCCGCCAACCTTCCCTTCTACGAGCACTTCGGCTTCACCGTGCGCGAGGAGATCCGGCTGCCCGGGGGCGGCCCGACCCTGTGGGCGATGCGCCGCGAACCGCAGCCTCCGGTCGACCCCCGGGCCGTGTGACGCACGGGGCGAGCGGACCCGTCCGACTGTGGACGGGTCCGCTCGCCCCGGCCCACCGCTCGCCCCGGCCCGCCGCTCGCCCCGCCTCGTCCGTTCGACCGCGCCGCCGGCGCGTGTACGACCGGGGCCGCCTTCCGTCGTAGGCTGCATCCCGCACGGGACGGACGGGAGGCCGACATGGCCGAGACGCTGGTGACCGGGGTGACGGTGGCCGAGGTGATGGCCGAGCTGGCCGCGCTCGAGGACCCGAAGGCCCGCGCGGTCAACGAAAAACACGGTGACGACCACGGAGTGAACCTCGGCAAGCTGCGCGCGCTCGCGAAGCGGCTGAAGACGCAGCAGGAACTCGCGTGCCGGCTCTGGGAGACGGACGACACCGCGGCGAGACTGCTGGCGATCCTGATCTGCCGCCCGAAGGCGTTCGGGCGTGACGAGCTGGACGCCATGATGCGCGGGGCCCGCACGCCCAAGGTGCACGACTGGCTCGTGAACTACGTGGTGAAGAAGAACCCGCACCACGAAGAGCTGCGTGTGGCCTGGTCCGCCGATCCGGATCCGGTGATCGCGAGTGCCGGCTGGGCGCTCACCACCGAGCGCGTGGCGAAGAAGCCCGAGGGCCTCGACCTCGCCGGACTGCTCGACGTCATCGAGACGCAGATGAAGGACGCCCCGGAGCGCCTGCAGTGGGCGATGAACCACTGCCTGGCCCAGATCGGGATCGAGCACCCGGAGTACCGCGCCCGTGCCATCGACATCGGTGAGCGCCTGGAAGTACTCAAGGACTACCCGACCTCCCCGGGCTGCACCTCTCCGTTCGCGCCCGTCTGGATCACCGAGATGGTGAGCCGGCAGCAGGGCAAGTGACGACCCCCTAGGCGCCGGTTCCCGTGCGGGCGCCGTACTGCCCGCCTCGGGACGCCAACTCCTTGACCACGGCGGCGGTGCGTCCGGTGAAGTACGCCCGTCGCAGGGAGTCGTCGGTGCGGGTGAACTGGCCCACCGCGTCCCTGCGCCCGAGCGTGACGGCCCGCGCGACGTAACGCAGGGAGTACGGCTCGGGCGTGCGGCCCTCGCTCAGGCGGGCCAGTGTGTTCGCCGCATGAGCTGCCTGCGGCGTGGCGAGGGCGCAGGCGAAACGGGCTCCGGGTACGGCCGCGCAGTCACCCACGGCGAAGATCCGTTCGTCGCCGACGCTGCGCAGGTACGGGTCCACGAGCGCACGGCCCTCCGCATCGACTTCGAGACCGCTGCGTGCCGCGAGGTCGGGGACGCCCGACACGATCGCCCACAGGGCCAGGTCGGATGCGAACTCCGCTCCCGACCGGAGGTGCACCGCGCCGTCGGTGACCTCCGTGACGCCGTCGTCCACGACGGAGACCCTCAGCCGCTCCAGTCCGGACCGGACCCGCCGGAACGCCCGGTGGGAGAAATCCCGGCCGACCGACGACCCGATGATCCGCACCTGGAGGTCCGGCCTCGCCTCGGCCACCTCCGCCGCCGTCTCCACGCCCGTCGAGCCGCCCCCGATCACCGTGACCGTGCTGCCCGCAGGGAGGGCGGCGAGTGCCGCGCGGGCCCGCTCGGCGCCCTCCCACGTGCCCACCGGGACGGTGCCCGGCATTGGCCGCACCGTGCTGCCGACGGCGAGGAACGCGTAGTCGAAGCCGACGCTCGCGCCGTCGTCGAGGACGACGCTGCCGTCTCCGATCTTGTCGACCGTGCCGACCAGAGCAGCGATCCCGTCACGCAGCATCGACGCGAGGGGCGTCGCGACGGCGGCGGTCCCCACGACCTGCTGGTGCAGCCGTACGCGCTCCACGAAGTCGGGGCGCGGGTTGATCACCGTGATCTCGGCGGTCTTCACCTTCTTGGCGATCCGGTTCGCCGCGAGCGTGCCCGCGTAACCGGCGCCCACCACTACCACCTTCATGTCGGCCTCCTGCCTCGGTGACTGGTCGGACATGAGATGCCGGCGGGCCGGGTCCTGTGACACCCCTTCCACGTGTCGCGCGTCACAGGGGGCGAGGCGTCACAGAACGGCGGGATCCGGTGTCTTGTGCGTGACACGGCCGAGAGCCGAGAGACAGAAGAAGCACAAGAAACCGAAGAAACAGGAGCACGGCATGAGTGAGGACGATCGCCGTCCCGACCCCGCCATCGAGGCGTTCGTCACCCACCGCAACCTGCTCTTCACCGTTGCCTACGAGATGCTCGGGTCGGCGGTGGACGCGGAGGACGTCCTCCAGGAGACCTGGTTGCGCTGGGCTGCCGTCGATCTCGACGCGGTGCGCGAGCAGCGTGCGTACCTGGTCCGGATCACCACCCGGCAGGCGCTCGGCCGGCTGCGCACGCTCGGCCGGCGCAAGGAGTCGTACGTCGGCCCCTGGCTGCCCGAGCCGCTGCTCACCGCGCCGGACGTGGCCGAGGACGTCGAGCTGGCCGACAGCATCTCGATGGCGATGATGCTGGTCCTCGAGACGCTCGCACCGACCGAGCGGGCGGTGTTCGTGCTGCGCGACGTCTTCGACCTCGGTTACGAGGAGATCGCGGAGGCCGTCGACAAGAGCCCGGCCGCGGTCCGCCAGATCGCCCACCGGGCCCGGGCGCACGTGGCCGCGCGCCGCCAGCGCGGTGCCGTCTCCACGGCGGAGACCCGGGCCGCGCTCGGGGCCTTCCAGCGGGCCGTCGAAACGGGGGACCTGCAGAGCCTGGTCGACCTCCTCGCCCCGGACGTCGTCGCCCTGAGCGACGGCGGAGGCATCAAGCAGGCCATGCCGCGGCCCACCGTGGGAGCCGAGAAGGTAGCCCGCCTGCTGGCCGCCGGCGTGGCGGCGTGGGGACCGGTGTCCACGCTGGAGCCGGCGCAGATCAACGGCCATCCGGCTCTGATCGTGCGGATCGGCGGGGAGATCGACCTGGTCGTGGCCATGCGGATCGACGACGGGGTCATCACCGGCATCTACACCGTGCGCAACCCCGAAAAACTGACGCACGTGGACCGGGAAACCGCTGTGAGCCGCTGAATTCGGAGGCGGCGAACACCCGGCAGGCCGGATACGGCTGTTGCCGCAGACCCACCGAGGAGCCCCGATGATCACCTGGCGCCGGCTCGGCGAGCCGGACTTCCCGCACCTGAGGCAGTGGCTGGCGCAGCCGCATGTCGCACGGTGGTGGAACCACGAGACCTCCCCGGAGGCCGTCGAGCGCGACTTCGGCCCCGCAGCCCGGGGCGAGGAGCCGGCAGAGGCCCCGCTCGTCCTGCTCGACGGCGAACCGCTCGGTCTCGTACAGCGCTGCCGCCTCGCCGGCTACCCCGACTACCCGGCCGAGCTGGCGGCCGAAGTCGACGTGCCCGACGGGGCGGTGACGATCGACTAGCTGATGGGGGATCCCCGCCTGGCCGGCCGGGGACACGGCACACGCATGATCCACGCGGTCGTCGAGGCGACCTGGACCGACCATCCCGACACCACGGCGATCATCGTCCCGGTGCATGCCGCCAACCGGGCCTCCTGGAGGGCACTGGAGAAGGCGGGCCTGCGCCGTATCGCCGAAGGCTCCCTGGAACCCGACAACCCCGTCGACGACCGCGCCCACTTCGTCTGCCGCACGGACCGTACGGACCGCCCGCCCCACCCGACGGCCACCCCGTAGGGCCGCCCGGCCCCCGAGGGCCGGCCCCCTTCCGTTCTAGTCCGTGGAGCGGGTCCAGCCGATGACGTCGAGGCGGACGGCGTCGGCGAGGCGGTCTTCCGAGAAGAGGAGGCGGGCCGGCTCCGACACGCGGATGACGTCCACGTAGATCCCGCGGCCGACATAGCGGCCGGTCGCGGTGTGGCGGAAGCGCAGGCGTACCTCCCGGCCCGCCCCGGTGGCGGTGAGGGGGGCTTCGAGGCGGTGCCAGATGCGGCCGGACCAGCCGCTCACCGAGCCGCGGGGCCATTGCTCGGGCGCGCCGCCGGTGGAGCGGAGGGTGCTGAAGGGCAGCGGTTCCCAGTGCTCCCCGTCGGATGAGGCCTCCAGGTGCAGGGCGCCCTCGCCGGGCACGGTGTCCCACCACACGGCGCAGCGCAGCCGGGCGGCGGCCGTGGCCGGGGTGAGCGGCGGGAGGGTGAGCGTGCCGGAGGTGCCCGGCTCGATCCCGGAGAACCAGGCCGCGCCGCCGTGCCGGGTACGGACCGGGACGGCACGGGCGAAGCGGTTGCCGGCGGCGACGCGTGGCGCGCTGCCGGCCCGCCAGGTGCGCACGGGGTGGACGGAGTTGCCGAGCAGGATCAGGAAGGAGTCGGTGGAGGGGTCGAGGACCAGGGAGGTGCCGGTGAAGCCGGTGTGGCCGGCGGAGTGCGGGGTGGCCATGGCGCCCATGTACCAGTGCTGGTAGAGCTCGAAGCCGAGGCCGTGGTCGTCGCCGGGGAAGGCGGTGTTGTAGTCCGTGAAGAGCAGCTCGACGGAGGACGGGCGCAGGATGCGCTTGCCCGCGTAGACCCCGCCGTCGAGGAGGGTGCGGGCGAGGACGGCCAGGTCCCAGGCGGTGCCGAAGACGCCGGCGTGGCCCGCGACGCCGCCGAGCGCGTACGCGTTCTCGTCGTGGACCTCGCCCCACACCAGTCCGCGGTCCAGGCCGGACCAGGGCGGGCGCTGCACCTCGGTGGCGGCGGTGACCCGGCGCCAGGAGAGCGGTGGGTTGTAACGAGTGCGGTGCATTCCGAGTGGAGCAGTGATCTCGTCGTGGAGCAGGACATCCAGAGTGCGACCGGTGATCTGTTCCAAGAGCAGCTGGAGGGTGATCAGGTTCAGGTCGGAGTACCGGTAGACCGTTCCGGGAGTCTCCTGAGGCCTCACCGACCACAGCAGCCTCAGGCGGCCCTCCCGCGTGGACTCCTTGTAGAAGGGCGCCCAGGAGCGCAGCCCCGAGGTGTGCGTGAGCAGTTGACGGACCGTGATCACCTCCTTGCCGCCCCCGGTGAACTCCGGCAGGTACCGGCGCACCGGAGCCTCCAGCTCCAAGTGCCCCCGTTCCATCTGCTGCACGGCCAGGATGGAAGTGAACAGTTTGGTCAGCGAGGCCAGATCGAAGACGGTGTCCTCGGCCATCGCGATCCGCTCGGCCGCAGGGAACTCCCGGACCCGGTCGGTCCGCCCGTCGTAGTCCGCGTAGCGCACGGCCTCGCCCATGGCCCGGTGCAGGGCGATGGTGCGGCCCCGGCCCGCGAGGACCACCGCACCGGCGTAGTAGGGGTGTTCGGGGGAGGGGCCGAGGAACCGCCGGGCCTCGTCCGCGACCCCTTCGAGGTGCTGCTCCAGCAGACCGGCCTGGCGTGCGGAGCCGTACCGCAGCCGCAGGCCCTGGAGCGCGCGTCGCTCGGCCGGATGGCCCGAGGCCCCGGCGGCGGCGCCGGGGAGCGCGGCGTGCAGGACGAGCACCCCGCCGAGCGCGAGCAGCCGCGCCCCGAGCCGGCGGCGGCTCAGCCCGCCGCCCGCCTTTCCGGGCCCGCCTGCCGTCGCCGTCGCTGCCGCCGTCGCTGGTGCGGCCTGGGCATCGCTGCCCGCCGCGCCGTGAGCCCCCGTTCGTGCTGTCATGTCCGCCCTCCTGCTCTTCGTCCGAGTCCTGCTGCGGCGCCGTTTCCCAGGGCTCCGCCCCGGACCTCGCGCCTCAATCGCCGGCGGGGCTGGATCTGTCCGGCCGAGCCGTTCTCCGCAGCGAGACGATCTGCCCCGTCGCGGTCGTGCGGGGCTGGGTTCATCCTGGCTGACCTGCCCGTGCCGTCGTTCGCGCCGCACGCTAGTGGGTATCTGCCCGCCCGCCGGCCACCCTCCGCACCGACCGGCCCGTAAAGAATCTGACACTGCATCAGAAAATCTCTTCCCTCGCATGCCGGGCTGCGGCATCCTGCCGCCCATGGAGACGGAGCTGAGCAAGAAACTGGGAGTCGAGCACGCCATCTTCGGCTTCACGCCCTTCCCGGCGGTCGCCGCGGCCATCACCCGCGCGGGCGGCTTCGGCGTACTCGGTGCGGTCCGCTACACCGCTCCCGACGACCTCAAGCGCGACCTCGACTGGATGCAGGCGCACACCGACGACAAGCCCTACGGCCTCGACGTCGTCATGCCCGCCAAGAAGGCCGTCGACGGCATCAGCGAAGCCGGCATCGAGGCGATGATCCCGGCCGGGCACCGTGCCTTCGTCCGCGACACCCTCGCCAAGCACCACGTTCCCGAGCTCGCCGAAGGAGAGGCCTCCGGCTGGCGGATCACCGGCTGGATGGAGCAGGTCGCCCGCAACCAGCTCGACGTCGCCTTCGACTACCCCATCAAACTCCTGGCGAACGCCCTCGGTTCCCCGCCCGCCGACGTCATCGCCCGCGCCCACGACCACGGCGTCCTCGTCGCCGCCCTCGCCGGCAGCGCCAAGCACGCCCGCCGCCACGCGGAAGCCGGCATCGACATCGTCGTCGCCCAGGGCTACGAGGCCGGCGGCCACACCGGCGACATCGCCACCATGGTCCTGGTCCCCGAAGTCGCCGAAGCCGTCGCTCCGCTCCCGGTCCTCGCCGCCGGCGGCATCGGCAGCGGCGAGCAGATCGCCGCCGGACTCGCCCTCGGCGCCCAGGGCGCGTGGCTCGGTTCCCTCTGGCTGACCACCACCGAGTCCGACCTCCATTCGCGCGCCCTCACCGAGAAGCTGCTCGCCGCGGGCTCCGGCGACACCGTCCGCTCCCGCGCCCTCACCGGCAAGCCCGCCCGCCAGCTCCGCACCGAGTGGACCGACGCCTGGGACGACCCGGAGGGCCCGGGCGCGCTCCCCATGCCGCTCCAGGGCCTGCTCGTCGCCGAGGCCGTCTCCCGGATCCAGAAGTACGAGGTCCAGCCGCTGCTCGGCACCCCCGTCGGCCAGATCGTCGGGCGGATGAACAGCGAACGCAGCGTCCAGGCCGTCTTCGACGACCTCACCGCCGGGTTCGAGCGCGCCATCGACCGCATCAACCGCATCGCCGGCCGGGCCTGAGAGGTGTGATCAGCATGAGTGACCAGCCTGCATGGGGGTCCCCCCGGACGAAGTCCGGGGGAGGCTTCTGGGCCCAGGCGGCCGCCGACCCCGAGCGCACCGTCCTCGTCACCCCCGAAGGCGAGGAGTGGACGGCCGGCCGGCTGCACGCCGACGTCAACCGCCTCGTCCACGGCCTGCGCGCCGCCGGTCTGAAGAAGGGGGACGTCTTCGCCGTCGTCCTCCCCAACGGCGTCGAGTTCCTCACCGCCTACCTGGCCGCCTCCCAGGCCGGCTTCTACCTCGTCCCCGTCAACCACCACCTCGTCGGCCCCGAGATCGCCTGGATCGTCTCCGACTCCGGGGCCAAGGTGCTCATAGCCCACGAACGCTTCGCCGACGCCGCCACCGCCGCGGCCGACGAGGCCGCCCTCCCCGCGAGCCACCGCTACGCCGTCGGAGCGGTCGTGGGCTTCCGCCCGTACCGGGACCTCCTCGAAGGACAGCCCGGGACGCCCCCCGGGGAGCGCACCCTCGGCTGGGTCATGAACTACACCTCCGGCACCACCGGCCGCCCGCGCGGGATCCGCCGCCCGCTGCCGGGCAGGCTTCCGGAGGAGACGTACCTCGGCGGGTTCCTCGGCATCTTCGGCATCCGCCCCTTCGACGGCAACGTCCACCTGGTCTGCTCGCCGCTCTACCACACGGCCGTCCTCCAGTTCGCGGGCGCCGCCCTGCACATCGGGCACCCGCTGGTCCTGATGGACAAGTGGACCCCGCAGGAGATGCTGCGCCTGATCGACCGGCACGCGTGCACGCACACGCACATGGTCCCCACGCAGTTCCACCGGCTGCTCGCCCTCCCGCAGGAGACGAAGGACGCGTACGACGTCTCCTCGATGCGGCATGCCATCCACGGCGCCGCGCCCTGCCCCGACCACGTCAAAAGGGCGATGATCGACTGGTGGGGCGGCTGCGTGGAGGAGTACTACGCGGCGAGCGAGGGCGGCGGCGCCTTCGCGACCGCCGAGGACTGGCTGAAGAAGCCGGGAACCGTGGGCAAGGCCTGGCCGATCAGCGAACTGGCCGTCTTCGACGACGACGGCAACCGATTGCCCGCCGGGGAACTGGGCACCGTCTACATCAAGATGAACACCGGCGGCTTCAGCTACCACAAGGACGAGGGCAAGACGAAGAAGAACCGCATCGGCGACTTCTTCACCGTCGGCGACCTCGGCCTGATGGACGAGGAGGGGTACCTCTTCCTCCGCGACCGCAAGATCGACATGATCATCTCCGGCGGGGTCAACATCTACCCGGCCGAGATCGAGTCGGCCCTGCTCACCCACCCGGCCGTCGCGGACGCCGCCGCCTTCGGCATCCCGCACGCCGACTGGGGCGAGGAGGTCAAGGCGGTCATCGAACCGGCCGAGGGCTTCGTCGCGGGCGACGCGCTCGCCGCGGAGATCCTGCACCACTGCGAACGCCGGCTCGCCGGCTACAAGCGCCCCAAGACCGTCGACTTCATCGAGACGATGCCGCGCGATCCGAACGGCAAGCTCTACAAGCGGCGGCTGCGCGACCCGTACTGGGAGGGCCGCGACCGGGCCGTGTGATCGCGCGGGATCCGGCCGATCCGGCTGATCCGCCGGTCCCGCTCGTCCAGCTGATCCCGCGTCACCAGGAGGTGAAGTCGTAGACCGCCGGGCAGTAGGGGTCCTCGGCCTCCGAGGCGTTCCAGTCGAGCTCGTCGCGTACGAGGGAGGGCAGCGCCGCCATCGTCCCGGTGAACCCCCCTCGTACGGCTCCCTCCCCGTCCCTCAGTGCGATGTCCACACCGATCCGCGCGGCCGGCCCGGCGGCCGCGGCGGTGCCGGCCGTCCGGTCGACGTACGGTCGTACCGTGGCGGGGCCGACCAGCAGGAAACCGGCGAGCAGCAGCTCGGGCTCGGGGTCCCGATCCCCGCCGTAGTAACCGATCATGGAGACGGCGGCGTGCAGCGCGTCGGTGAGGTCGTACGCGGGTTTCTCCAGGAACCGCCAGGTCGCGGGGCGGGCGTCGATGACGGGGATGCCCAGGCCGTCCGCGGCCGGGGCGGCGGCCGGGTCCGGTCCGCCGGCGGCCAGCTGCCGCAGCACCGCGGCGATGACGCTCCACGGGATGTTGCAGTCGTGGGAGGCATCGACCAGGGGCAGGTCGTAGGCGACCGAACTGTCCAGGTCGCGGCCGTCCCACAGGACCACGCGGGTGGTGTCCGGGCGTCCCGGCGGCGGCACCACCCCGCGTACGGGCCGGCCCGCTTCCCCGGTGGCGCCCACGGCCCCGGGCGCCGGGGAGACGTGGCGCTGCAACGCCCTGACCACGACGCGGTGCAGTCCGTTCAGGTCCGCCTCGGTCCAGGCCGAGGGTGCGTCCGCTGAGGTCATGCCCCATTCTGCGGTGCCGTGCCCGGGTTTGCGGGGACACCGCACCAGACGCCCCGCCCCGCCTGACGCCCCGCCACGCCACGCCCGACACTCCCGCCACTGACCTGTCGCAGCGAAGTTAGTCGGCCGGGTCCTGCCGACCTGCGTGGACTATGTTGCGTGAGACGGGTTCTCCGAGGTGTTCCTGGTGGCTTCGTCGGTGACAGCCGGGCTCATGCACAATTTCCGTGAGGACGATCAACGGGTTCGGTCTCGGTGTCTAGGGCCTGTCCGGCGGATCAGGCCGGGCGGCCCACCGGCGCTGAATCGCTGTAGCGATCCGCCGGATAAGGTGGAGCAGGTTGGGCCCGTCGATAAATACCTCGACATCGGTCGCGGTGATCGGGGACGCTTCGCGCGATGACCAGAATCGACGACACACCTCCCGCGTGGGACGAGCGCACCCAGCTCACCACGTTCCTCGACTACACACGTGACACCGCCCGCGCCAAGTGCGAGGGCGTCTCCGCAGAGAACGCTCGCAAGGCGCTCCTGTCGGGCTCACCGCTGATGACCATGAGCGGAGTGATCAACCACCTCCGCTGGGTCGAGTACTACTGGTTCCAGGTGGTCTTCCTCGGCGAGGAAGACCGGGGCCCCTGGACCGAGGAGGACCCCGACCGCGAGATGCGTATCGCCGTCGACTTCCCACTCACGCAGTTGCTCGACGAATACGCCGAACAGAGCGCCTGCTACCGCGAACTGGTCGCCGGGAACGGCCTGGACGACCAGGCCAAGCGAGCCGTCCGCAACGGCCTCCACGTCGACCTGCGCTGGATCCTCCTCCACCTCACCGAGGAAACAGCCCGCCACAACGGCCACCTGGACATCCTGCGCGAGATGCTCGACGGCACGACCGGCGACTAGATCCGGCGGAGATCATGGGCGGAGCCAGAGTCGGATCGAGGCGACGGCGACGGTGCCGTGGGGGCGGCTCGCAGAGGTAGGTCCGAAGGTGTCCGGCCCTGAGATGGTTGGCGGCAGCGAGGCGTTCGATGAAGGAATTGAATCCCTCGCCGGCGATGGGCCGGACCTGGATGGGCAGTGCGATCAGGCGGCCGGGTCGATGGTGGGCTTGCTTCTGCCGGTTCCTCATGGCTGCTGGTAGCGCTTCATGTGCCGGCCGCGGTGGATGTAGTAGAGCAGGGACGAGTAGGACACGGAGTAGTCGTGCGCATCCATCAGCTCCGCCCAGATGGCTCTGCCGCGAGCCCCTCGGGCGAGCATGTCGTCGACCAGGAGGATGACGGGGATCATGACCGGATCCTTGCGGAACTTCACAACACGATCAGCGGGCCGTGCGGTGTCCAGCACGCGCCGTACTGCTCGCTGTGAGACCTCGTAACGCTCAGACAGTGCACGAATGGTCATGGTCCCGTCGCGCGCGTCATTGGCGATGAGGAAGGACATTTCGCCACGGTTCGGAAACAGGTCCTTGCCGGGGTAACGGGGGTTGGGCTTGAGGCGCCTTCGGGGCGAACTTGCGTCCGCGAGCGCCCGCTCCAGTGCCTGGGGAGACCGTCCGGCGGCGTCGGCGAGTCGGTCCAGGAGGGGTTTGCCGAACCAGAACGGCGGTCCGCAGAGGTATCCGTGCAGGTAGCTGGGCTTGAGGTGGTTGGCGCGGGCGAGACGTCGGATGAAGGAGTCGGTTTCCTCACCGAGTCGCGGTGCGACCTGGACGGGCAGCCGGGCCAGCCGCCCCGGCAGGGCCCCGGTCATAGGGTGGCCGCCTTCTTCAGTGGCTTCCCCCTGGTCTCCGCAGCGTGGTCCAGGGGGATCGCGTCGATCCCTTCCTTGGTCACGCGTTCGGTGCCGGTCAGGATCGCGTCGATCGCGGCCCCTCGGATGGCATGGGACAACGCTCCGATCATGCCGTCAGCCCGGTTGTGGAGGTAACGGTCCAGCTTGACCAGGCTGCCCGGCGGGTGACCGTGCAGCAGCAGGGTCGCCTCCATGGTCGCGACCAGGCCCTTCCACTCCTCGCCATAGGGGAACGGGCGGGTGGGGACGAGGGTGAAACGGCCCGCGATCTGAGCGCCCCGGGTGCCGGCCAACAGCTCGCTGGTTTCGAGATTGATGCCCGCGTAAACGAGTCGCCGGAATCCGCTCGGAGAAGTACTTCAGCGTGTCGGAGACCTCGGCTCCGGCCCGTGTGACCTGCGAGACGTTGTGGATCTCATCGACAAGGACCAGGCCGGTGCGGGTGTCAGTACAGACGCCGACCACCGCCTCGATGATGTCCGTCATGTTCGACCTGCCCCGGACCGGCAGGCCCAGGAAACGCGCAAATTCGGCGGCGACCATGCGGGCCGTCGCCGCGGGCGGGACGGTGATGTAGAGCACCGGGATGCGGTCGGTGGAGTTCGGATGACGGGCCCGGTCGAGGAGCTCGTGGGCGAGCCCGAGCTGGGTGATGGCGCTGGTTTTGCCGTGCCGGGCAGCCCAGAGACCATCAGGCCGCGGCGGGCACTGATCGCGTGCCGGTTGAGCAAGACCAGCCTGCGGCCGCAGACCACCGTCTTCTCGACGAACGAGGTGGCGACCACGAGCATCCGGGCGTGATGATCGAGCCGGTCCTCGTCGTAGAGCGTCCGCTCAGCCGCAGACAGCCTTCGCAATTGATCCGCAGACAGCATGACCACGGGCTGGGGCGGGCCGGCGGTGAACCTCCGCCATTCGTCCAGGGTGGTCAGCTGCAGGTTGGCCTCGGCGTCGGCCTCCTGCAGAACGGTATGCCGGACTGGCGGTTCGGAGATGGTCACGTGCGCCTCCAGGGGTTCGCGAGCGGGTCGAACAGGCCCAGCGGGATGACCTCGGCCAGCTCGGTGTCCGCCTGGTGTTCCTGAGCGTCCTCGGCGACGGGCGGATCGGGGGCCGACCGCTCGGAGACGGTGGCCCGGGTCCGAGCGGCGACGCGCCGGGACCGCTTGGCCGCGGGGCCCGTCTTCGGAGCGGGGCCGTCATGAGCCCGTCGCAGCAGGGTTGCAGCGGCGTCCGCGATCTGTTCCTCGGTGCCGCCGGGGACCTGTTCGCAGGCGTGGTCCCAGGCCAGCTCTCCGAACGGGACGCCGACGCGGCGCAGGTGCTTCCAGAACACTGTGATCCACCGATCGTGCTGGCGGTCGCGTACCCAGATCCGGGAGATGTCGTAGGGATCATGGTGGATCTCCCACAACCCCTTCTTCTCCACCACCCCGGAATGCTGGCGGCGCAGAGGGCCCAACTCCATATCGTCGTAGGTGCGGTGTTTGATCCGGATGCCGTAGCTGTTGATCGCCTGCCAGCGCTCAGGCAACAGCTCGATGTAGTCCTCGCCGTTCAGCGGGACCGGGACGTAGCCGCAGGACCGCAGCAACATCGCGTACTTCTCGTTCGGCGAGAACGCCCGCTTCGGAGCGTCCGGGTCGCGCAGCCCGTCATGTGGTCTCGTCTGCCAGACGGCGATGATCCACTCGTCGAGAAGATTCTGGAGTTCGGGCAGCGACCACAAGGGCCCGTCTCCCAGCTTCCGGCCACGGCGGTCCGGGTTCGAGCCGGTGTAACCCGCGACGAACTGGGCGAACAGCGTGGCCACCGAGCCCAGAGTCTTCTCGATCGTTCCCTTGTCGGTCGGCGTCGCCTTGTGGGCCGGTTGCAGATTGATGCCCAGATATCGGCAGGAGGCACGGAAGTTGTTCGAGATGAACACCTTGCCGTGGTCGCAGACGATCGTCTCCGGAACGATCACCGGCCGTGCTGCCGCGTGCTCCAGGCGCTCGTCCAAGCTCAGCAACCGCCGGTGCGGCAGCACCGAACGGGACATTCGCAGAGCCTCTGACCAGCCAGGACGCATCGCCTCCGGAGTGACGCTTCGTCCGCTGCCTTGGTGGTCGGCCGTAGCACCGCAGCCGTGATCGACCTGGTCGCGATATCGACCATTGCGGTCAACTCGACCTTCTCCGCGATCCCGTCGTCCAGCCGCACCAGCACATCCAGCGGGGTCGAGTCGATCTGCATCAGCTCACCCGGAGCACTTGCCGGGACTTCCCCGAACGGGCCGGGCGGCCGGGCGTTGACCGACCGGCGGGCGCTGGCCGACCCCGTCGCGTGAGTGCCGATCGCCAACTTGTCGTAGAGCCGGTAGAGGGTGGCCCGTGAGGGAACCTCGATGGCGGCGGCGTCCTTGCGGCGGGCCAGGATCTCCTTCGCCCGCCAGACGATGAACCCGATCGTCTTCGACGAATCCTCGCCTGTCTCGCCGATCGCCTGCCGCATCGCCTCCACCACCGCATCGACCTTGCCGAAGACCGGCATCTGCTTGGCCGACCGGCCATCCGCCAGTCCGATCAACCCGTCTCGCTGATAGCGCTGGCGCCGCTGCTTGACCCCGCTGGCCGTCACCTGATGCCCGGCCGCCGTCAGCTCGGCAGCCTTCGCGCGCTCGCGCTCAGCGAGTGAATGCCGCTTCGGGTCGAACTGCGGCCGGGGAACCGCTCCTTCGGCGGCGTCCGGAGCAAGGCCGTGCATCACCTCCAGGATGTGCTCCTCCCACCAGCAGGCCCGTTCGGCCGCCGTCTCGGGAAACTCCGCGAGCCGGGCTGTGGGCGGGACCTTCCGCCCCCTCCCGCTCACCCGACACCCCTGCTGGTCAGGCCCACGACCGTGCGCGGTCCCATCAGCTCGACCGACAGATCCGCAGCGGCCAGCTCCTGAATCCAGAGGAGATGGAACAGGGCCGGCAGCATCGCGAGCCGGTCACCGGCCGCATCCGCCCCGTCCAGCAGCGGCCTCGGAGTCGCGAAGACCTCGCGCAGCCGGTCCACGGCCGTGCGGTGCAGGCACCGCGGGTGCCGGTAACGTGACAGCCACCGGACATTCGCCGCCAGCACCGCCTCCGGCACCCCGACCCGCTCGAATCCCCACCCCGCCTGAGCACAGGCGAACTGGGTCACCTCGAACGCCTCCGCGTCCTTGGGCTCGATCCGCTCATCCGCGCGGACGTCTATGACCACTGCCGAGCCGTCCGCGCGGCGTACGAAGTAGTCCGGGGCGTGCCGACGCTCCCGCTTGCCGTCGTGCCAGTGCAGCCAGAACGGCTGCGAGGCGATCCCCACGACGCCGGGATCGGAGTCCATGAGCACAAGCCGGTCCCGTTCCAGCCAGGACTCGAAGCCGACGTGCTGCCCGGTCGTCGCTGACCAGTACCAGCCGGAGAAGTGACGCTCACCACGAGACCACCGAAACGGCCGTACGGGCGGTGTGTCCTCAAAGCGGGCCGTCACACAGTCCAGCAGTGGACGCCGTCGCCGCTGGCGTACAGCGTCCACGTACGACAGCTCGACGTACGTCTCCGCAAGATCCACTCCAGCCAGCACAGCCACCCAGTCCCCCCCCAGTGCGTCCATCCGCACGCCTAGGTTCGCTGAGACGGAAAGCCAAACGACTCGGTTCGGTGAGTAAACGCCTCGATTGGATGAGAGCGGTCAGCCACGCGTGACGCGGACGACACCGCACTTGAGGGGCATTTCTGGCAAGTTTGCATATATGAGTACGGCTACCCGCAGATCTGCCCTGACCGACTGGACCCTCGTGGTCCCCCTGGTGGCGCTCGTCGCACTCGTCCTCAGCTGGGGACGCGACCTGCCCGCGCTCGGGGTGGTGCTGGTCGCGCTCTGCCTCGCGGGAGCGGTGCTGGCGGCCGTCCACCACGCCGAGGTCGTCGCCCTCCGGGTCGGGGAACCCTTCGGCTCCCTCGTGCTCGCCGTCGCGGTCACCGTCATCGAAGTGGCCCTCATCGTCACCCTGATGGCCGACGGCGGGGACAAGACCGCCTCGCTCGCCGGGGACACCGTCTTCGCCGCCGTCATGATCACCTGTAACGGCATCGTCGGCCTGTCCCTGTTCGTCAGAGCCCTGCGCAACAGGGTCGCGGTCTTCAACCCCGAGGGTTCCGGCGCGGCGCTCGCCACCGTCGCGACCCTCGCCGTCCTCAGCCTGGTGCTGCCGACCTTCACCACGAGCAAGCCCGGCCCGGAGTTCTCCACCGCCCAGCTGGCCTTCGCCGCCGTCGCCTCGCTCGCCCTCTACGGCCTGTTCGTCGCCGTCCAGACCGTCCGCCACCGGGACTACTTCCTGCCCGTGGAAACCGAGCGGCCGGCCGACGAGCCCGGCGGCCGAGGCGGCCAGGGCGGCCAAGACGTAAACGAGGACCACGCGGCCCCGCCCACCGCCCGCGCCGCCCTGATCAGCCTCGGCCTGCTGCTGGTCGCACTCGTCGCGGTGGTCGGCGACGCCAAGGCCGTCTCCCCGACCATCGAGAAGGGCGTCGCCGACGCCGGCCTGCCCAACGCCGTCGTCGGCGTGATCATCGCCCTGCTCGTCCTGCTGCCCGAGACCCTGGCCGCCGTCCGCGCCGCCCGCCGCGGCCGCGTCCAGACCAGCCTCAACCTGGCCTGCGGCTCCGCCATCGCCAGCATCGGCCTGACCATCCCGGCCATCGCCCTGGCCTCGATCTGGCTCTCCGGCCCGCTCTTGCTCGGCCTCGGTCCGGTCCACATGGTGCTGCTCGCCCTGACCGTCGTGGTCAGCGCCCTCACCATCGCCCCCGGCCGCGCCACCCTGCTCCAGGGCGGTGTGCACATCGTGCTGCTGGCCGCGTACCTCTTCCTGGCCGTCAGCCCCTGAGGGCCGGCGGCCAGGAGGAGGTCGCGCTCACCGCCGCTCGCGGGCCCAGACCACCTTCAGCTGCGGCGAGGTGAGGATGTCCCGCTCGCAGAAGCGCGCCGTGACCCACCGCTCCTGGGAGAACAGCCGGGTCTGGTCCGCGGAGTACGGCGAGCCGGGGTTCGAGGACTGGCCGTACGTCAACAGGGTGCGCGCCACCGGGCAGTGGCCGCGGTCCCAGCCGACCGCCTGGATGTGGCTGGAGCCGTGCGTGACCTCCGGGTAGCCGCCGGCCGCCGCGTTCCACGGTGCCTCGATCTTGTTCCAGACGCCGAGCGCCTCCGTACCGCCGCCCACCGGCAGCTTCCGCCCGCCCCGCACCACGAACTGGTGCTCGCCCAGCGGGGCGTCCAGAGCGATTCCGGCGGCCCTCAGCTCGGCCACGGCGTCCGCGAGCGCCCGCCCGAGGCCGGGCGCCGCCTGGTTGAGCGTACGGGGGGTGCGTACGGGATCGGCCGCCGAGAAGGGCACCAGCCACAGGTCCTTGGCCGCGGTCGAAGTCGTCAGCCTGGGCCAGAACCGGTCGAAGAGGAGCGCGCCGCGGCTGGAGCTGTCGGTCGTACGGTCCCAGCCCGCCAGGACCGGGCAGGCGGCCGAGACGTCCACCGTGCTCCCGTCGCTGCCGGTGGCCGTGCCGCCGGGCAGCGCGGCGCAGGCCTTCGCCGCGTCGGCCGCCGCGAGATCACCGGCCGGGACCCGGTTGGCGAACTGCTGCTTCTGCAGGTCGGACACGGTCAGCCGACCCCTCGCGGCCATCGCCGAGACGTCCTCGATCGCGCCGCGCGTGCGCATCGAGCGCGGGGTGGCGACGTTGCCCCAGACCTGCTCGTAGCCGGTCAGCGGCCGCTCCGCATGGGCCAGCCAGGCGCTGTCGTTGGAGTTCTCGGCGTACGGGGCGTCGCGCAGCGTCGGCGCCTTCGCGGGGCCGAACACGCCCGGCTGCACCGCGTCCGGATCCGAGCCGAGCGCGCAGTCCGTGCGCGAGCCGTCCAGCACCGCCAGCCCCGAGGCCGGGTACATGGCCCGGCCCAGCGGCGTGGAGCAGCGGGCCGCGAGCTCGTCGGTGATCCGCGGGACCACCTGGGACTGGGTGAAGAGGGTGCCGCCCGCGGAGTCGGCGGCCACGGTGTTGACCCAGGGCAGGCCCTGCGTGCGGGCCAGCGCGTCCTGGATCCCGGCGACCGAGCGGGCCTTGCCCATCGCCAGGGCGGTGTCGGAGCCGCGCAGGTTCGCCGCGTTGGGATCGTTCAGGGCATACGCCGTGCCGGCCGTCCAGGGCAGCGGCAGGCCCGGGCCGAGGTGCGAGACGACCGGTCCGTAGCGCGTCCACCACTGGATACGGGTGACCGGATCACCGCCGGACACCGGGACGGTGACGGACCGCCGGGTCATCCTCTCCGGCTTGCCGTCGACCAGGTAGGCGGTCGGGTCGGCCGGGTCGAGGGTGAGCTGGTGCAGGCTGACGGGCGTGCCGGTGGCCACGGTGTGGCTCCACGCCACCTTCTCGTTGAAGCCGATGTTGACCACGGTGGTGCCGAGGAGGGAGCCGCCCGAGACGTTCAGCTCGCCCGGGATGGTCTGCTGCGACTGCCAGAAGCGGCGCCCGCCCTGCCACGGATAGTGCGGGTTGCCGAGCAGCAGCCCGCTGCCGCTCGCCATGGTGGAACCGGCGAAGGCCACCGCGTTGGAGCCCATGTCGTACCGGCCGGCCTCGAAGAACTCGCGCGCCGCCTCGGCCGCCGTCGCCGGATCGGGCTCGGCGGCCGGGCCACGGGCCTCCGCCTGCGCGCCGGGCGCCGCTGCGGCGGGTGGCTGTGCACCCGGTGGCCGGGCGGCCGTGATGCCGTCGATGCCACGCCCCTGGCCGCCGAGGACGGAGACCGCGAAGCCGCGGGCGGCCACGTCGGTGGTGGTGACCGGGCGGACCCAGGCGGCGCCCCTGCAGGCGGGGTCGCTGATCCTGTTCCGGGCGAGCCAGGCGTTGTACCCGGCGGCCCAGCCGCGCATCAGCTCCTTGAGGTCCTTCGTGGGACCGGCCGGGGCGGGGGTCGCCAGCAGCTTCTCCACCGAGCCGGACTCGCGGACGCCCTTGAAGTACAGATCGCTGGAGAGGTTCCGGGTCGCGGAGGAGAGGGATCCGTCGGGTGCGGCGTCGGGCCCGAACCAGCGCGAACGCTCACCGGCGACGGTCACGAACCCGTCGGCGAGGACACAGACCTGGTCGGCCGCCTGAGCCCAGCCGGTGCCGAAGCCGAGCTGGGCGTAATCGCGGGCGAGGATGTGGGGGATGCCGTTCTCGGTGTACCGGATGACGGCGGACAGACCGCCGCCGGCCGGTAACCGGTCACCGGTCGCCGCCGAGGCCTGCGGCATCGCGGCCGTCGCGGCGAGCAGCGCGGCGCCGGCGAGGGCGACGCGGCGGAGTATCGGACGGGTGCTGAGCTGCAAAGTGCCTCCCAAGTAGCCTGCGGATGGGCATGGTTGCCCGTGGGACAGGCGTGCGTCCGTGCCCCCACACTCATGCAGGCGGTCCGATGATCTGTCAACATCCCGCTTGGTATCCCGGTTATTGACCTTGGGAGTGCGGGGGACGAGGATCGCGCCATGACGGCATCGCGAGCGGGGCGGGCGGAGCAGGCAGGGTCGGCGGAGCGAGCCGTGCAGGAAGGGCGGGCGGGGCAGACCGTGCGGTGCAACACGGTCGACGGGCTGGTGCGCGACACCGCGCGACGGGTTCCCGACCGCCTCGCCGTCCGCTACCGCGACCGGAACTGGACGTACGCGGAACTCGATGCGGCCGTCACCACCGGCGCCGCCGTCCTGCGGGAGCGGTACGGGCTGGCCGAGGGCGACCGCGTCGCCACCTTCGCCCACAACTGCGACGCCTATCTCCTCGCCTTCCTCGCCTGCGCCCGGGCCGGGCTCATCCACGTCCCGGTGAACCAGAACCTCACCGGCGAGGACCTCGCCCACATCCTGGACGACTCGGCGAGCGCCCTGGTCCTCGCCGACCCGGACCTGGCCGGGCGGGTCCCCGGCGGACATCCCGTACGGGCGCTGCGCGACGCCCCCGGCTCCTTCCTCGCGGAACTGGCCGAGCCGCTGTCCTTTGAAGACGACGCGGACCCGGGCCGGCTGGCGCAGCTGCTCTACACCTCGGGGACCACCGCCCTGCCCAAGGGCGCGAAGATGACCCACCGGGCCCTCGCCCACGAGTACGAGAGCGCGATCGAGGCGCTGGACCTGGCCGAGGAGGACCGGCCGGTGCACTCGCTGCCGCTGTACCACTCGGCGCAGATGCACGTCTTCCTGCTCCCGTACCTCGCGGTGGGGGCGCGCAACACCATCCTGGACGCGCCGGTCGCGGAGCAGGTCTTCGACCTGGTGGAGGCGGGGGAGGCGGACAGCCTCTTCGCCCCGCCCACCGTGTGGATCGGCCTGGCCAACCACCCGGAGTTCGCGGTGCGTGAGCTGGGCGCGCTGAGGAAGGCGTACTACGGGGCCTCGATCATGCCGGTTCCGGTCCTGGAACGGCTGCGCGAGCGGCTGCCCGGCCTCGGCTTCTACAACTGCTTCGGCCAGAGCGAGATCGGCCCGCTGGCCACCGTGCTCGGGCCGGACGAACACGAGGGGCGGATGGACTCCTGCGGACGGCCGGTGCGCCACGTCGAGGCGAAGGTCGTCGACGAGGACGGCAAGGACGTGCCGGACGGAACGCCGGGCGAGGTGGTCTACCGCTCGCCACAGCTGTGCCTCGGCTACTGGAACGACCCGGTGGCCACGGAGAAGGCCTTCCGGGACGGCTGGTTCCGCTCGGGCGACCTCGCGGTGCGCGATGCGCAGGGGTACTTCACGGTCGTGGACCGGGTGAAGGACGTCATCAACTCGGGCGGGGTGCTGGTCGCCTCGCGCCAGGTGGAGGACGTGCTCTACACCCATCCGGGGGTGGCGGAGGCGGCGGTGGTCGGGCTCCCGGACGAGCGGTGGATCGAGGCGGTCACGGCGGTCGTGGTTCCGCGCGGGGAAGTGACCGAGGCGGACCTGATGACGTACGCACGGGAGAAGCTCGCCCACTTCAAGGCCCCGAAGCGGGTGCTCTTCGTGGACGCCCTCCCGCGCAACGCCAGCGGCAAGATCCTCAAGCGGGAACTCCGCGACCGCTTCGGAGAAACCTCCGCCTCCTAGGTGTATTGCCCTGTGAGGTTGGGGACCCGGCCGGCGCGGTCAGTGCGGCGGGCGCGGCCAGTGGGGGTGCGGGGCGTGGGGCGGGAAGGCTTCGGGGGGCAGGAGTCCGCTGTGGCGCAGGCGCCGCAGGGTGAGGTGTTCGTGGACGAGGCGGCCGACGAGTGCGCCGCCGTAGACCACGAAGCCGACGCCGACCAGCCAGGACTGGACGACCAGCAGGGTGCCGAAGGGGCCGTACGTCACCGCGTTGGAAGCGATGAGCGGGGAGAACACCAGCTGCGAGAAGATCCGCAGCCCCAGCAGGCCGAGGCTGGTCGCCACCGCTCCCGGCACCAGGGCCCGCCAGCGGACCCGGCCGCCGAGCAGCAGGCGCTGGGAGGCGACGAAGAACAGGCAGGTGCCGAGGAGGTCGCCCACCGTGCCGAGGATCGTGCCGATGACGTCGTTCGAGGGTGCGGGGATCTCGACGAGCAGGGCGAGGTAGCAGACCAGCAGGGCGAGCCAGACGACGTGCCGCCACATGGTGTGCCAGCGCGCGGTCGGCAGGTCCCAGACCTTCTCGTACCCGGTCTGCACGGCCGAACCGAAGGTCAGGCCGAACACGGCGAGCGCTGCCAGACCGAAGGCGGTGGTCCGCTCCAGCGCCAGGTCCGCGGCGCTGAACAGCATCTCGACCCGGGCCCGCGAGGACGGCGCCACCCCGAGGGCCTGGCCGAGCCACCGGCCGAAGCCGGAACCGCTGCCGGGTGCGGCGGCCGCGACGACGACCAGCAGAGGCACCAGGGTGAGGAACCCGAGGGCCGCGAAGCCCATCGCCCGGTGCATCAGCTCCATCTCCCGGCCCCGGCTCCAGGCCAGCCCGATGTGGGAGCCCTGGAGCCGGTCGTGAAGCTGCCGGAAGATCGAGGTCACAAGTCATGCACTACCCGCGAGGGCGATCCCGCTCCCGGGAGCCGCCCGGAATTGGGCCCGAAGGGGTGGTTTCAGCCGTCCGGACGCGTGTCTGCCACTTCCCCCGCACTGCGGAGGTCCACCAGCCTCTTGATCTTCCCCACCGAACGCTCCAGGGTCTCCGGGTCGACGACCTCGACCCGGACGGAGACCCCGATCCCCTCCTTGACGGACCGGACGACCCGGGCGGCCGCGGCCGCCCGTGCCTCCGTGTCCGTCTCCCTGCGGGCCTCCACCCGTACCGTCAGGGCGTCCATCCGTCCTTCCCGGGTCAGCCGCAGCTGGAAGTGCGGCGCCAGGCCGGACGTCCGCAGAAGTATCTCCTCGATCTGGGTCGGGTACAGGTTCACCCCACGCAGGATGATCATGTCATCGCTGCGGCCTGTGATCTTCTCCATCCGGCGGAACGCGGGCCGGGCCGTGCCGGGCAGCAGCCGTGTCAGATCCCGGGTGCGGTAGCGGATGACGGGCATGGCCTCCTTGGTGAGCGAGGTGAACACCAGCTCGCCCTGCTCCCCCTCCGGCAGGACCGCGCCCGTCAGCGGATCGACCACCTCCGGGTAGAAGTGGTCCTCCCAGATGTGCAGGCCGTCCTTGTGCGAGGCGAACTCCTGCGCCACGCCCGGGCCCATGACCTCGGACAGGCCGTAGATGTCCACCGCGTCTATGCCGAGCCGCTCCTCGATCTCCCGGCGCATCTCCTCGGTCCACGGCTCCGCGCCGAAGATGCCGGTGCGCAGAGAGGTGGCGCGGGGATCGATGCCCTGGCGCTCCATCTCGTCGAGCAGGGTCAGCATGTAGGACGGGGTGACCATGATGACCTCCGGCCGGAAGTCCTCGATGAGCCGGACCTGGCGGTCCGTCATCCCGCCCGAGGCGGGCACGACCGTACAGCCGAGACGCTCCGCACCGTAGTGCGCGCCGAGGCCGCCGGTAAACAGTCCGTAGCCGTAGGCGATGTGGACGATCTGGCCGGGCCGGCCGCCCGCCGCACGTATGGACCGGGCGACGACATCGGCCCAGGTGGCGAGGTCCCCGTCGGTGTACCCCACGACCGTGGGGCGCCCGGTGGTGCCGCTGGAGGCGTGGATGCGGCGCACCTCGGAGCGGGGCACGGCGAACATCCCGAAGGGGTACTGGTCGCGCAGATCGGCCTTGGCGGTGAAGGGGAACAGGGCGAGATCGGCGAGCGAGCGGCAGTCGTCCGGATGGACGCCCGCCTTGTCGAAGGCCTGCCGGTAGAACGGCACGTTTTCGTAGGCGCGGTGCAGGGTCGCGCGCAGCCGCGTCAGCTGGAGGGCGGCCAGCTCGTCGCGGCTCAGCCGCTCGCCTTCGTCGTGGAGATCCGCGTGCACCGCCATGCCGTCACCTCATCCTGAGTGAACCGAACGATCATTCGGTAGATTGCCAGGACCGGGCACGCTAAATCAATGACTCGAACGAGTGATCGCCTGTTGTGATGGCTCCCATGCCTACCTTCACCACCTACGACGGAACCGAGCTCGCCTATCACCTGCAAGGCGAGGGCGCACCGCTGATCTGCCTCCCGGGCGGCGCCATGCGGGCCTCCGAATACCTGGGCGACCTCGGCGGACTGGCCGCCGGCCGCCGTCTCATCCTGCTTGACCTGCGCGGTACGGGCGACTCCGCGATACCGGCGGACGAGTCGACGTACCGCGTCGACCACCAGGTCGCCGACGTCGAGGCACTCCGGACACACCTCGGCCTGGACCGCATGGACCTCCTCGCCCACTCGGCCGGCGGCAACCTCGCCCAGCTCTACGCGGCCGCGCACCCGCAGCGGCTGCGCCGGACCGTCCTGGTCACGCCGACCGCGTGGGCGGTGGACCTCCCGGTCACCCCGGAGCAGCGGCTGGAGGGGGCCCGGCTGCGCGCGGGAACCGAGCCGTACGACACGGCCATCGAGGCCTACGGGCGCATCCTCGCGGGCGACGGCCGTGGCGAGGCGGACTGGGACCTGGCCGCGCCGCTGTTCTACGGGCGCTGGGACGAGACGGCCCGGGCTCACTGCGCGGCGAACGGACGGCAGCAGAACGAGAAGGCCGCCGACGCCTACGCGGGCCCCGGCGCCTTCGACCCGCCCGCCACCAGGGAAGGCCTGCGGCAGCTGACGGGCGAGGTGCTGGTGCTGGCCGGGGAGCTGGACGGGAACCCCCGTCCGGCGCTGGCGGCCCGGCTCGCCGCGTTGTTCCCCGCGGGATCGCTCGACGTCCAGGCCGGGGCCGGGCACTTCCCGTGGCTGGACGACGCCTGGTTCGCCGCCCGGGTGGAGCGCTTCCTCACCTCCGGCACCTGACGCCCGGCGAGTACGTCGCCCCGCCCAGCCGCCCAGCCGCCCAGCCCGGCGAGACCGCCCGTGGGCGGGCTCGCCGGGGCCCGCCCGGGCTCCCCGAGCCGGTCAGTCGGCAGTCCGGCGCAGCACCAGGGAGACGAAGCCCCAGGTGTCCCGGTAGACGCGCAGCCATTCGGAGCGCCGGAGGGTGGCGGTTTCGAGGGCTTGCGCGCTGTCCTGATGAGCAGGGTGGTCCAGGGCCCACGAGGCCAGCGACCCCCAGCAGGCCCATTCGTAGTCGTCCAGCTCGCGGCGCGTGCTGACGTGCCCGCAGACGGGGGTCCATCCGTCGGCCACGACACGGTCCACGGTGGTCGCCAAGTCGGTGAAGTCCCCGAGCATCTCGATCGCCTCCTGGGAGGGGGTGCGGTCCCAGAACCCTTCGCCCATCAGGACGCGGCCGCCCGGAGCCAGGTGCCTGCGGGCCGCCGCGAGGGTGGGGAGCAGACCGCCGAAGGCATGTGTGGCCCCGACGCTCAGCACGAGGTCGAACGGCTGTGGCGAGACGAAGTCCTCGGCTGGCCGCTCGTGGAGGACGAGGCGTTCCCGGAGGCCGAGCCGGCCCGCCGCCGAGCGGGCCTGCGCAAGGGCGTCCTCGGAGATGTCGACGCCCTCGGCGTGCAGCCGCGGTCGCGCGGCCAGGGCGCGGAGGAGCCATTCCCCGCCGCCGCAACCGAGGTCGAGCACGCGCTCGTCGCCACGCGGGGCGCCGCGTTCGAGGAGCCGGTTCACGGATTCGTCGTCGAGCGGGGCCTTGATCGGGTGATCGGCATGGGCGATCCGGGAGATCTGTTCACGGTTCACCGGGACACGTTGTCAGCGCCGGGGTTCCGCTCGCATCCTGTTCTGAAGGGGCTGGACCGCCCGGGATCCGGCCCCCCGCCCTGTGCCGTCAGCCGTCCTCTCCGTATCCCTACCCCTGGGGGGCCGTGGCCGCCTCCGTCGCCACCGCCTTCGCCCAGCGGTAGTCGGCCTTGCCGCTCGGGGAGCGTTGGATGGCGGGTGCGACGACCAGTTGGCGCGGGATCTTGTAGCCCGCCAGGCGGGTGCGGCAGTGGCTCTGGATCTCGTCCAGGGTCGGCACCGGTGAACCGGCGCGGACCTGGACCACGGCCGCCACGTGGCTGCCCCACGTCGGGTCCGGGACACCGGCGACCAGGGCGTCGTACACGTCGGGGTGGGACTTCAGCGCCTGTTCCACCTCCTCCGGATACACCTTCTCGCCGCCCGTGTTGATGCACTGCGAGCCCCGCCCGAGCACCGTGACGATGCCCTGCTCGTCGACCGTCGCCATGTCGCCGAGCAGCACCCAGCGCTCCGCGCCCTTCCGGAAGAAGGTCTCGGCGGTCTTGGCCGGGTCGTTGTAGTAGCCGAGCGGGACGTGCCCGCGCTGCGCGAGCCGCCCCGGCACGCCTACCGCGACCGGCTCGTGCGTCACCGGGTCCACCACCTGCGTACGGTCGTTGACCACCAGGCGGAAGCCCTTCTCCGGGCCGGAGTCGTCCGCGGCCCGGCCGTTGGATCCGGACTCGGACGACCCGAAGTTGTTCAGGAGCAGCACGTTCGGCACCAGCCGCTGGAACTCGGCGCGCACCGTCTCGGACATGATCGCCCCGGAGGAGGACACGCTGAACAGAGAGGACAGGTCCGTGCCCTGGAGCGGGCCGTTCAAGGCGTCGATGAGCGGCCGGAGCATCGCGTCGCCGACCAGCGACACGCTGGAGACCTTCTCCTTCTCGATCGTGCGGAGCACCTCTTCGGGCGCGTACTTGCGGTGGATGACCACCCGCTGGCCGTAGTTGAAGGCGATGAACGAGGTCAGGGTCGACGTGCCGTGCATCAGCGGGGGAGCGGGGAAGAAGGTGAGCCCGGCGCCCTTCGACGCGACCCGTTCGGCCAGCTCCTCCGGCCGCTTCACCGGCTCGCCCGACGGCTCGCCGCCGAAGAGCCCGGCGAAGAAGAGGTCCTCCGCCCGCCACATGACGCCCTTGGGCATGCCCGTCGTGCCGCCGGTGTAGATGATGAACAGGTCGTCGGGGCTGCGCGGCGGGAAACCCCGCTCGGCCGAGCCTGCCGTCTCGGCGCCGGCGTACGCCACCGGCGCGACCGAGGGCTCCGGGGCTCCCCCGGGGGCCTCCCCGACCCGGATCAGGTGCCGGAGCTTCGCCGTCTGCGGCAGCGCGGCCGCGACCCGCTCGGTGAACTCGCCCTCGAAGACGAGCGCGGCGAGATCGGCGTCGTTGTAGAGGTAGACCAGCTCCTCCTCCACGTACCGGTAGTTGACGTTCACCGGGACCAGCCGGGCCTTGAGGCAGGCCAGTATGGTCTGGAGGTACTCGATCCCGTTGTAGAGGTGCAGCCCCAGGTGCTCGCCGGGCTTCAGGCCGCTGTCCAGCAGGTGGTGCGCGATCCGGTTCGCCGCCGCGTCCAGTTCCGCGTACGTGAGGCGGCGCTCGGCGCCGGTCCCGGGGTGGTCCACGTAGACGAGGGCCTCACGGTCCGGGACCACGTCCACGACCGACTCGAACAGGTCGGCAAGGTTGTACTCCACCGTTCCTCCTGACCCCGAATGTTCCCGACGACTGGCCCCGTGGCTGGTCTGCTCGGCGGTCATTAGAGCGCCGGAGCCGGCAACTGGGAAGGGCGCCGCCCAAGAAATCTGACTGAGTGTCAGAAAACTATTGAACTGCACCCGCCCCTACTGCAACCTGTTCTAGGTCTTGAGACGGGAGGACGGCAATGGGTGGGACAGAACACCTGACCGTGGAACGGCACGGCGCCACGCTGGTGCTCACCATGAACAGGCCCGAGGCGAAGAACGCGCTCTCGCTGCCGCTGCTGGTGGGCCTGTACGACGGCTGGCTGGAGGCGGACGCCGACGACACGATCCGCTCGGTCGTCCTGACCGGCGCCGGCGGGGACTTCTGCGCCGGCATGGACCTCAAGGCGCTGGCCGGGAAGGGGATGGCGGGCGACCGGTACCGGGACCGCCTCAAGGCCGATCCCGACCTGCACTGGAAGGCGATGCTCCGTCACCACCGGCCGCGCAAGCCGGTGATCGCGGCGGTGGAGGGCTACTGCGTGGCGGGCGGGACGGAGATCCTGCAGGGCACGGACATCCGGGTGGCGGGCGAGGGGGCCACCTTCGGGCTCTTCGAGGTCAAGCGGGGGCTGTTCCCGATCGGCGGCTCCACGGTGCGGCTGGCGCGCCAGATCCCGCGCACGCACGCCCTGGAGATGCTGCTGACCGGGCGCCCGTACTCCGCGGAGGAGGCGGCGCGGATCGGGCTCGTCGGGCGGGTGGTGCCGGACGGCACGGCGCTGGAGGCGGCGCTGGAGACCGCGGAGCGGATCAACGCGTGCGGGCCGCTGGCAGTGGAGGCGGTGAAGGCGTCGGTCTACGAGACGGCCGAGATGACGGAGACGGAGGGGCTGGCCTCGGAGTTGCTGCGGGGGTGGCCGATCTTCGACACGGCGGATGCGAAGGAGGGGGCGCGGGCCTTCGCGGAGAAGCGGCCCGCGCTGTACCGGCGGGAGTAGCCGCCGCGTTGCCGCCGGGGCTCCGCCCCGCACCCCGCGCCTCAAACGCCGGCGGGGCTGGGATGTGCCGGCGGAGCTCAAAGATCGGGGCTCCGCCCCGGACCCTCCCCCAGACTCCGTCCGGGGGGACCCCCACGCCTCAAACGACGGCGGGCTGGATTTGCCGGCGGGGCCGGGGAGACACCCGGAACCAACACATCGGAGAGCCACCATGACAGCTGCCTCCCCACCGCAGGTGCTCCGCGCGCCCCTGGTCGTCGAGTTTCCGTTCACCCGGTCCCTCGGGCCCGTCCAGAGCGCCTTCCTCACGGGTCTGCGCGAAGGCGTCGTCCTCGGGGTGAGGACCGCCGACCGGAAGGTGATGGTCCCGCCCGTCGAGTACGACCCCGTCACCGCCGAGGAGATCCGCGAGCTCGTCGAGGTCGCCGCCACCGGCACCGTCACCACCTGGGCGTGGAACGACCGGCCCCGCCCCCACCAGCCCCTGGACACCCCCTTCGCCTGGGTGCTGGTCAAGCTCGACGGTGCGGACACCGCCCTCCTGCACGTCCTCGACGCGCCCGGTCCCGAGGCCGTGCACACCGGCATGCGGGTGCGCGTCCGCTGGGCCGCCGAGCGCACCGGGGCCATCACCGACATCGCCTGCTTCGAACCGTACGAGGGCCCGGCGGGCGGCGAGGCCGCCCCGCACGACGGGGACTTCGCCGGCGCCGTCACCGGCATCGTCGCGCAGGCCCGCCTGGACTACGTCTACAGCCCCGGCCGCGCCCAGACCGCGTACATCAACGCCCTCTCCGAGCAGAAGACGGTCGGCGAGCGCTGCCCCTCCTGCCAGAAGGTGTACGTACCTCCGCGCGGCGCCTGCCCCACCTGCGGCGTGGCCACCACCGACCAGGTGGAGGTCGGCCCCGCGGGCACGGTCACCACGTACTGCATCGTCAACATCAAGGCCAGGAACCTCGACATCGAGGTCCCGTACGTCTACGCACACATCGCCCTCGACGGCGCCGGCCTCGCCCTCCACGGCCGGATCGGCGGCATCCCGTACGACCAGGTGCGCATGGGCCTGCGGGTCGAGCCCGTGTGGACGGAGGGCGGCCGCTACCCCGACCACTACCGCCCCACCGGCGAGCCGGACGCGGACTACGACGCGTACAAGGAGCTCATCTGATGGCCCGATACGCCCGTGAGGTCGCGGTGGTCGCCTTCGCGCAGAGCGACCACCTGCGCCGCACCGACGAGCTCAGCGAAGTCGAGATGGTCATGCCGGTCCTGCACCAGGTGCTGGCCGCGACCGGCCTGAAGGCCGGGGAGATCGGCTTCACCTGCTCCGGCTCCAGCGACTACCTGGCCGGCCGCGCCTTCTCCTTCACCATGACCCTCGACGGGGTCGGCGCCTGGCCGCCGATCTCCGAGTCGCACGTGGAGATGGACGGCGCCTGGGCCCTCTACGAGGCCTGGGTCAAGATCCAGACCGGCGAGGCCGACACCGCGCTCGTCTACTCCTACGGAAAGTCCTCGCCCGGCTCGGTACGGGACGTCCTGACCCGGCAGCTCGACCCGTACTACGTGGCGCCCCTCTGGCCCGACTCGGTGGCCCTCGCCGCCCTCCAGGCCCAGGCCCTCATCGACGCGGGCGAGACCGACGAGCCCGCCCTGGCCGCCATCGGAGCGCGCAGCCGGGCCGCCGCCGAGACCAACCCGCACGCCCAGCTGAGCGGTTCGGTGCCCCAGGGCGACTACCAGGTCCGGCCGCTGCGCACCGGGGACTGCCCACCCATCGGAGACGGCGTGGCCGCCGTGATCCTGGCGGCCGGCGACCTGGCCCGGCAGCTGTGCGAACGCCCGGCCTGGATCACCGGCATCGATCACCGCATCGAGGCGCACAGCCTCGGCCTGCGCGACCTCACCGACTCCCCGTCCACCCGGATCGCCGCCGAACACGCGGGTGTCTTCGAGGCGCCGGTGGACACGGCGGAACTCCACGCACCGTTCTCCTCCCAGGAAGTGGTGCTCCGCAAGGCACTCGGGCTCGGGGACGGCGTGAGCGTCAACCCCTCCGGCGGGGCGCTCGCGGCCAACCCGGTCATGGCCGCAGGCCTGATCCGCATCGGGGAGGCGGCCGCCCGCATCCACCGCGGCGAGTCCGACCGGGCCGTCGCCCACGCCACCTCCGGCCCCTGCCTCCAGCAGAACCTGGTCGCCGTCCTGGAAGGGGACCGAGCATGAGCACAACCGGCAGGTCCGGCAAGGAGCCGGTCGCCGTCGTCGGCATCGGCCAGACCAAGCACGTGGCCGCCCGCCACGACGTGTCCATCGCCGGACTGGTCCGCGAGGCGGCGGCGCGCGCACTCGCCGACGCCGAGCTGACCTGGGCGGACATCGACGCCGTCGTCATCGGCAAGGCCCCCGACTTCTTCGAGGGGGTGATGATGCCGGAGCTGTACCTGGCGGACGCGCTCGGCGCGGTCGGCAAGCCGATGCTGCGCGTGCACACGGCCGGTTCGGTCGGCGGGTCCACCGCCCTGGTCGCCTCCAACCTCGTCGCGGCCCGCGTCCACCGGACCGTCCTCACCCTCGCCTTCGAGAAGCAGTCCGAGTCGAACGCCATGTGGGGGCTCTCCCTCCCCGTCCCCTTCCAACAGCCGCTGCTGGCGGGCGCGGGCGGGTTCTTCGCCCCGCACGTGCGCGCCTACATGCGGCGCACCGGCGCCCCCGACACCGTCGGCTCGCTGGTCGCCTACAAGGACCGGCGCAACGCCCTGAAGAACCCGTACGCACACCTCCACGAGCACGACATCACCCTGGAGAAGGTCCAGGCCTCGCCGATGCTGTGGGACCCGATCCGGTACTCCGAGACCTGCCCCTCCTCGGACGGCGCCTGCGCCATGGTCCTTACCGACCGGGCGGGCGCCGCCCGTTCACCGAAACCGCCCGCCTGGGTGCACGGCGGGGCGATGCGCAGCGAGCCGACCCTCTTCGCGGGCAAGGACTTCGTCTCGCCGCAGGCCGGCAAGGACTGCGCGGCCGACGTCTACCGCCAGGCGGGGATCACGGATCCGCGCCGGGAGATCGACGCGGTGGAGATGTACGTGCCGTTCTCCTGGTACGAGCCGATGTGGCTGGAGAACCTCGGGTTCGCGGCGGAGGGCGAGGGCTGGAAGCTCACCGAGGCGGGGGTCACGGAACTCGACGGGGACCTTCCGGTCAACCCCTCCGGCGGGGTCCTGTCCACCAACCCGATCGGCGCCTCCGGGATGATCCGCTTCGCGGAAGCAGCCCTCCAAGTCCGCGGCCAGGCCGGGGAACACCAGGTTCCGGGAGCCCGGCGGGCCCTGGGCCACGCGTACGGGGGCGGCGCGCAGTTCTTCGCGATGTGGCTGGTGGGGGCCGAGGAACCCACGCCCTGACGGCGGCCCCGGCCGGCGACGGAGGGGCCGGCCGGGGTACGGGACAGGCCACGGTGACTCACCGTGGCCTGTGCGCCACGCGCTGCGGTGGTTAACCTTGCCCCCGGACGACGTACCGGGAGGAGCACGCACGTGGCCGAGAGCATGACTTCGCAACCCCTCGCCGGCTGGGGCAAGCCGGACCTCGATCTCACCGAGGCGGACTGGCAGTCGAGCAGCCGGGGAGCGGGTGACGTCCAGATCGCCTTCGTGGAGGGCTTCATCGCGATGCGCAACAGCGAGCGCCCCGAGAGCCCTTCGCTGATCTTCACGCCTGACGAGTGGCACAAGTTCGTACTGAACGCCCGGGGTGGGGAGTTCGACCTGACGTAGACCGAGCCCGTATGCGCGGCACCACCGGGCGCGGAGCAGTCGGCCCGGTGGCCGCCCGCCGTCGCCGGCCCCTTGCCGTCCGCGGGGCGCCCCGGCGGGAGGGGGCCATGACGATCACCCGCAGAGGCGATGCCGCTGGTGCCGCCGCCCACTGGGTCCGCACCGCCCGAATCGGTCATATGGGGAAGATGGGTAGGGTGGCGGCATGAGTGGAGAGAACGATCTGCGCAAGCTCCTGAGCGGTATGCGGCCCGAGTTGAACGAGGGGCGGTACGTCTTCTGTACCGTCCCCGGGGGTACCGTGCCCGCCGGGACCGCCCCCGTCGCCACCGTTCTGGAGCGAGAGGGGCTCACCCTGGTCCTGCGGCAGGAGGACGCCGACGCCGCCGGTCTCGCCTACGACTACACCGCCGGCTGGATCACCCTGCGGATCCACTCCGCGCTCGACGCCGTCGGCCTCACCGCGGCCTTCGCCAACGAACTCGGCGCGCACGGCCTGAGCTGCAACGTCATCGCCGGCTACCACCACGACCACCTGTTCGTGGCCGCCGACCGGGCCGCCGAGGCCGTGGCCGTCCTGGAGGACCTCGCGGCACGTTCCGCACGGGACTGACACGTACCGGAACGACCCCGAAAGGCTTCCGAAAGGCCCCCTGAAAGGTCATCGGAAAAGAAGATCGGATTCTTTCCTCACTGTGGGATCCCCCGCCCTGTGCGCGGGCGTACGCTGATGCTCCGAACAGGCCTGGGGGGTACCAGCCATGACGGACCGCCGGACCCGCTTGCGGCGCACGATGGTCGAACGCGAGGCCGAACTCGCCACCGTCGACGAGGCCCTGGACCAGCTCACCGGTCCCGGGCCCGACGCCGGCGGCGCGCTGCTCGCCTTCTCCGGCCCGGCCGGCCTCGGCAAGACCACCCTGCTCGCCGAACTGCGCCGCCGCGCCCACGCCCGCTCCTGCACCGTCCTCGCCGCCCGCGGCGGGGAACAGGAGCAGAGCCAGCCCTTCCACGTCGCCCGCCAGCTGATCCAGCCCCAGCTGGCCGGCACCTCCGAGCAGGAACTGCGCGCGGCCCTCGGCGGCTGGTACTCCATCGTCGGACCGGCCCTCGGATTGTGCGCACCCGAACAGGGCGCCCCGCCCGACCCCCAGGGCCTGCGCGACGGACTCGACTGGGTCCTCACCCACCTCGTCGTCAAACGCGCCCCCGTCACCCTCGTCCTCGACGACGCCCACTGGGCCGACCCCGAGTCCCTCGGCTGGCTCGCCGCCTTCGCCCCGCGCGTCGAGCACCTCCCGCTGCTCCTCGTCGTCGCCTACCGCCCCGACGAACTGCCCGCGGACGCGGACGCCTTCCGTAGGCTGCCGGGCCGGGCGGGACAGCGCCCGCTTCCTCTCGCGCCGCTCACCCCGGCCGCCGTCGCCGCCCTGGTCCGCGAATGGATCGGAGACCACGCCGACGACGCCTTCTGCCAGGAAGCCTGGGCCGTCACCACCGGCAATCCCTTCGAGGCCGTCGAACTCGCCGCCAAGGTCCGCGACAAGGGCCTGCCCCCGGTCGAGGCGAACGCGCCGCTGCTGCGCGACCTCGCCGCCGCCCAGCGCGGCAGCGGCCTCGTCGCCCGCCTCGAGCGCCTCGGCTCCTCCACCGTCCGCTTCGCCTGGGCCTGCGCCGTCCTCGGCACCGCCATCCCGCAGGACCTCGCCGCCCGGGTCGCCGCCCTCGGCGCCGAGGAGGCCGTGGACGCCACCGGGCGGCTGCGCGACGCGCGCATCCTGTCCGCCGCGACGGAAGAGCCCGACGCGGGGCTGGAGTTCGTCCACCCGCTCATCGCCACCGGCATCTACCGCGCCATCCCCGACGCGCTCCGCGTCGCCCTGCACGGCAAGGCCGCCGCGGCCGTCGTCGACGCCGGACTCGGACCCTCCGCCGCAGCCCGCCACCTGCTGGAGACCCATCCCGAGAACGATCCCTGGGTGGTGCGCATCCTGCGCGAGGCCGCCGGCGAGAACCTCCGCGCCGGCGCTCCCGAGGCCGCCCGCCGCCAGCTCGCCCGCGCGCTGCGCGAGCCCCCGGACTTCGACGAGCGCGCGGCCGTCCTGTACGAACTCGGCTGCGCCTCCCTGCTCACCGAGCCCGCCAACACCGTCAACCACCTGCGGGCCGCCCTCGCCGAGCCCTTCGACGATCCGGCCCTGCGCCAGGGCATCGTCATCCGGCTCGCCCAGGTGCTCTCGCACAGCGACCGCCTCGCCGAGGCCTCGGAATCCCTGGCGCGGGAGATCCCGTACACCCAGGACGTCCGAGCCCGGCTGCGCCTGCAGTCCGAGCAGTTCATGTGGGACGCCTTCAACGCCGCGGAGACCGACTCCCCGGCCCGCTCGCGGCGCCTCGCCCGGCTCGCCGACCGGCTGGCCGGACGCGATCTCACCGAGCGGTACGTCATCGGGCTGCGCGCCTGGGACGCCTGCCTGCGGGGAGAGCCGGTGGACGTGGTGCTGCACCACGCGGGACGCGTGCTGGAGCGGCCCTTCAGCTGGGCCCACGAGGACCGCGGCTTTGAGGTCCCGGTCCTGGTCGCGATGGCCCACATGTACGCCGACCGGCCGGGACGGGCGGAGGAGCTGTTCGAGGCGGGCACCGCCGAGTTCGAACGGCAGGGCTGGCGCGGGGCGCACCTCTCGTTCGCGTACAGCCTGCGCGCCTACATCCTCTACCGGCGCGGGCGGCTCACCGGGGCAGAGGACCTGGCGCGGGCCGGGCTCCGGCTGGCCGAACGCGTGGGCCGGCGCACCCCCGTGCACTGGTACGCCATAGCCATCCTCCTCACGACGCTGCTCGCGCGGGGCCGGATCGACGAGGCCTGGGAGCTGGGACGCGAGCACGAGTACGGCAGGCCCTTCCCGGCGGCCGTGGTCTTCCCCGACTCCCAGACCGTCTACGCCGAACTGCTGCTGGCCCGCGGCCAGGTACGGGCGGCGGTCGCCGAACTGCAGGAGGTCGACCGGCGGCTGACCCCGCGCGGCATACAGAATCCGGCATGGTGCCCGTGGCAGCTGCACCTGGCCCGGGCCGTCGCGGCGGACGATCCGCACCGGGCGCGTGCCCTGGCCGGCGACGCCGTGCGGCGGGCCCGCGCCTTCGGCGCCCCTTCCGGCATCGGCCAGGCCCTGCGGGTGGCGGCCGAGGTCGCGGTGCCGCAGGACCGGGCCGCTCTGCTGGAGGAGGCGGTCACGCTGCTCGCGGAATCACCGGCGGGCTACGAACTGGCCCGCGCCCTGGCCGCGCTGGGCAGCGAGCTGCGGGACGTGGACCTGCTGGCGCGTGCCGTGGTGACGGCCCGCGCATGCGGGGCCGACGGGCTGGTGGCCCGGGCGACCGACACCCTGCTCGGGCTGGGCGGCACCCCGCCGTGCGAGGCGGACGGGAAGGACGGGGAAGACGGGCTCACGCAGGACGGGCTCACGGAAGAGGAGCTCCGGGCGGCGAGGCGGGCGGCGGGCAGGCCCGCCCCGGACGGCTCCGGCCGCCCCGGACAGGGCCCGGAATGGGCCCTGTCCGCGGCCTGCCGCAAGCTCGGTTCCGATGTCCCGGGCCTGCCGGCCGCCCTGGAGGCGTACGCGCCGTAGGCCTCCGGGATGCGCGTCAGTTCTTGGCGTACACGCCGAAGAGGTCGACGATCAGGTCGGCGGGCTCCCAGCCCCGGTTCCAGAAGTCGACGGTGTCGTTCTTGCCGGTGCTCGCCTGGACCAGGTTCGAGACGGTCTCGCCCTTCGTCCAGTTCAGGTTGGAGGAGTTCGGCGGGGTCGGCCGGATCGCCTTGCTCCGGCCGTACGCCTCCCGGGTGTTCGGGTCCGGGGCGACCGTGAGGTGGCCGCTGCCCTCCGTGTTGGTGACCGTGGTGTTCATCACCGCGCCCGCAAGCGTGACGTTGGGCTCGAACAGCGACTCCCACCAGTAGTCCTGGCCGCTCACCGGCAAGAAGTACTTCCGCGAGTCGTACAGGCGCTCCGGCGCGAGCGGCAGGTAGGCGGCCTTGCCGTCGGCGCTGTAGTAGCCGGTGACGTCCACGATCACGTCGGTCGGGCTCCAGGAGCCGTTCCGGATGTTGATCTTTCCGTCGGGGCCCACCGGCACGATCACCGAGTTGGCGACCGTCTGGCCGGCCGTGAAGTTCACGTTCGACGTGATCGGAGCCTGCTGCCCGCTCGGGAAGACGGTCAGGTGGCCGGAGTCCTTGGGCGCGGTGATCGTCACGTTGAGGGCGACGGCCGTGATGCCCGCGGCCGGCAGCCCGCCCTGGCCCGCGATCTGGACGCCGAAGGAGCCCTGCCCGGCGACCTGGCCCTTGGCGGTGCCCTTGCCGTCCCGGGTGTCGACGAGACGGACGGGGTCCAGCGGGGTGTATCCGCTGGAGGCGGAGCGGGCGAAGGAGCCCGTGACGTCCGCGATGAGGTTCACCGAGCCCGGGCTGCGGTTGACCGGTTCGACGTACCCGTCCGCGCCGACCGGCACGATCGCCAGGTTCGGAACGGACCGTCCCGCGGTGAAGTTCACGTTCGACGTGGCCGGCTGCTCGCTGCCGGACGCGTAGGCGGCGATGTGCCCGTCGGCGGCGGCGCCGGTGGCGGTGATGTCGAGGGCCACGGCGGTCACCCCGGCCGGGATGCCGCTGGTGCCGCCGACCTTCACCCGGGTCGTTCCGTAGGGGGCTACCGGCTGGGACGAAGAGGTACCGGTGCCGTCCCGGGTGTCCAGCAGCCGGGTGGGCGCGTGCGGGGTGAAGTCGGAGCCCGCCACGACGACGTCCACGCTGTTGGTGACGGACTCCTTGGTCCCCAGATCGGTCGCCGTGACCGTGATCTTGTGGGTGCCGACCTTGGCGTACGTGTGCTTGAAGCGCAGGAACCCGTCCGTGAGGGAGTGCTCGGGGTCCGACGTGTGACCGTCACCCCAGTCGACGTCCACCCGGAACACCTCGGTCTTCTCGCTCGAGACCCAGGTGGACAGGTCCATGGTGCGTGCGCCGGAGCCGGTGGTGACCAGTCCGACCGAGTGGTCCGCGGCCGCGGCCGGCGTGCCCGCGGCGGCCGGTGCGCTGGCAGGGGTCTTGCGGACGGACCGCTCGGGCGGGCTGCTGAAGGTGGCGGTCTTCGCCGCCGCCTCCACGGCTCCCGCGAGCTTCTTGCCCGCGTCCTGCGTGTGGTTCGCGGCCGGCTCGGCCGCGTGTGCCGCGCTCGGTACGACGAGACCGACGGCTGCCGCGACGACGGCGGCGGAGATCATGACACGGTGCCGGTACACCGGCCCCCCAGTGTTGTTGAACCTGTTCAGATGGTCATGATCAGATGACATGGCCGTCCGATTTCCATGGCAATGACTCGTACCGGCCGGTCTGCGTGTCGCGCCGGAGGTGTTCGCCCGGAGCGCAAGGCGGGAGACTCCGCCATCCGACGGGCAGGGTCAACCGTATGGATCACATCGACCGCATCTCCCACTTCCAGAGCGAGGCGTCGGCATTCGAGAAGGCCGTCCGCCACGCCTTCGACCGCGGCGAGCCGATGCCGCCCGTCGCCTCGTGCCCGGGCTGGACGGTCTCCGACCTCGTCGCCCATCTCGGGGGCGTGCACCGCTACCTGGCCCACGTCCTACGGGGACGGCTCGCGGCCCCGCCCGACCCTGCCGGCCTCGACCTCCCGCAGGTCCCCGCGGGCCCCGACGCGCTGACGGAATGGTTCGCGCAGGGCGCCCGGGAGCTGGCGGAGCTGTTCCACGAGCGGGGACCGGACACCCCGGTGTGGACCTGGTCGGCCGAGCAGACCTCGGGATTCTGGCTGCGGATGCAGCTGATCGAGTTGGCCGTCCACCGCTGGGACGCGCAATCCGCGACGGGGACCCCGGGCCCCCTCGACCCGGGCGTCGCGGCGGACGCCGTCACCCAGACCTTCGAGGTGATGGCTCCGGCCCGCCGTTCGTGGAAGGCGGCCCCCGCCGGTACGGGGGAGCGGTACCGCTTCCGGAGCACCGACGGACCGGAAACCTGGACGGTCGTCTTCGCGGCGGACCAGGTCCTGCTGGAGTGCGGCCCCGGCCTGGAGCCCGGCCCCACCGCCCCGGACGTCGAGGCCGCCGGGACGGCCTCGGACCTCGCCCTCTTCCTCTGGGGACGGCTGCCCGCCACCGCCCTGCGGGTCACGCGGGGCGACGCCGCCCTGCTCCCGCACTGGTTCACCCTGGTTCCCCCGGTCTGACCGGCCGGGCCTGCGGCGCCCGGCCCGGGCGGCACCGGGATACGGGCCCCCGGGCCGGAAAACTCGCGCGGCCACGTACCATGGCGGCATGTCCTTCCTCCGCCGCCACCGCGCCGCCACACCCGCCGGCCCGGACTTCGACGTCCTGGCCATGGACCCGGGGGACTGGCCGGGCAATCTCGGGGCCGGGCTGCTGCCCGCGCCCGACGGCAGCTGCCAGGGTGTCTTCCTCCGCTACGACCTGTTCGGCGGACGCGGCCCGGCGATGATCATCGGCAACCTCCCCGAGGGTTCCCCGGCACGGGACCTCTCCGACGGTGAGGTCCCCTTCGAGGTGGCCCAGCTCCTCGACGCCCTGGAGAACGACGAGGACGTCGAGGTCACCGGGGTCGAGGACTGCCCCGTCATGCAGGGCGACAACCTCCTCATCGTCCGGAAGGTCAAGCTGTCGGAGTCCCGCATCTCCTGCGTCCAGTTCGACCGCAGTGACAACGTGCTGGTGACCATCGCCAGCTGGGACCGCCCGATCACCGATGACCTCTACGCCCTCCTGAAGCCGCTCCCCGCCGAGCTCTTCCAGCAGGGCTAGGGCCGTCTCCTTCGCACCAACCCCTCCGCCGGGCCGTCACGCGTCCGCGATGTCGTTGGCCGCCACGTAGCCGAACGTCATCGCGGGCCCGATCGTCGACCCGGCACCCGCGTAGCTGTGGCCCATCACCGCCGCGCTCGCATTGCCCGCCGCGTACAGGCCCCGGATCACCGAGCCGTCCGCCCGCAGGGCCCGGGCCCGGGCGTCCGTCACGATGCCGCCCTTCGTCCCGAGGTCCCCGGGCACGATCTTGAACGCGTAGAACGGCGGGGCCCAGATCGGCGCCAGGCACGAGTTCGGATACACGTTCGGGTCCGTGTAGTAGTGGTCGTACGCGGTGTCGCCCCGGTGGAAGTCGGCGTCGGTCCCGCTCCACGCCTGCGCGTTGAACCGGTTGAGCGTCGCCCGCAGCGCGCCCGCCGGAACCCCGATCTGACCCGCCAGCGCGTCCCACGTCCACGCCTTCTTCGCCGCACCCGCCTGGTACCAGGCATCGGGGAAGACGAGCGTCGGCAGGATGTCCTTGAACAGGTACTTGTTGCGGTAGTTCTGATCCACGATCAGCCACGCCGGGATGTGCGAACCGGGGGCACCCCGGTCCTTCTCGTACATCACGTGCACCACATCGCTGTACGGCGCCGCCTCGTTGACGAACCGAGCGCCGTTCGCGTTGACGATCAGCCCGCCCGGCAGGGTCCGTTCGGCGAGGCAGAAGTACGGCTCCCCGGGCAGCGGGATCGACGGCCCCCACCAGGCGTCGTCCATCAGGGCCAGCGCGGCCCCGGCCCGCTGCCCCGCCCGGATCCCGTCGCCGGTGTTCTCCTTCGCGCCCACCGACCACTGGGTGCCGATCGGCTGCTGCTGGTACTGCGCCCGCATCGCCGCGTTGTGCTCGAAGCCGCCCGAGCCGACGACCACCCCGCGCCGGGCCCGTACGGTTCCCCTCACGCCCTCCTTCTCGACCACCACGCCGGTGACCGCACCGCCCTCCTGGACCAGGTCGACCAGCGGGCTGTTCAGCCACACCGGCACCCCGGCCCGCTGCAGTCCGGCGCGCAGCCCGGCCGCCAGGGCCTGTCCCATCGTCAGCGGCTTCTCCCCGCACAGCGCCGCCTTCGTACCGCGCGCCAGGCACTCGGTGGACACCGCGAGCCCCCTGGCGCTCACCGCCGCGAGGTTCAGCCACTTGTAGTCCTGGCTGAAGACCACCATCCCGGCCGGGACGGGCATGTACGCCGGGTTCAGGCGGGCCAGTTCGGCGCCGAGCACGTTGCCGTCGATCTGGTCCGGCTCGATGGACCGGCCGTTCGGCAGCCCGCCCGGCAGATCGGGGTAGTAGTCGCTGTACCCCTCCATGAAACGGAACTTGAGCGGGCTGTTGGCCATCACGAAGTCCAGCATCCGCGGACCGTTGGCGAGGAAGGCGGCCTGACGGTCGGCCGGCACCTCCGGCCCGACCACGGCAGCGAGGTACGTCGCCGCCTTCTGCGGGGTGTCCGGCACCCCCGCGCCCAGGATCACCGAATTGTTCGGCAGCCAGATGCCGGCCCCCGAACGGGCGGCCGATCCGCCGAAGGTGGGGGCCTTCTCGACGACCAGCACGCTCAGCCCCCGCCCGGCGGCGGTGAGCGCGGCGGTCATCCCGGCGGCCCCTGAACCGACCACGACGACGTCGAACTCGCCGAGCGGGGGGCCGTCCTGGGCGCCGGCGGCCCGGGCCGCGGCGGAGGGGAGCACGGTGGCGGCGAGCACCCCGGCGCCCGTACCGGCGAGGACCGTACGTCTCGACGGGCGGGTTCCGGGGGAGGTGCGTGAAGCGCTTGCGGACATGGGCAGGCTCCAGCGGTGTGGGGAGGGCGGGGATCGGCTCCAGCACGTCTGATGCTGAGTCAGAAAAGGTCTTCGGGGGATCATGTGATGTCAAGGCATCCGGCGCCCGAGCGCAGGATCGTGCGCTCAGCCCTCTGCCTGGATCCGGGCGTCCAGTTCCCTCACGTGCCGTTTGAGGGCCACGGTGCGGTAGCTCTCCTCCACCCACTCGCACAGCACCTGCACGGAGGGCGCCCCCTTCTCCGCCAGCGGGACGGACACCCACCCGGAGCGGCCCAGACCGTATCCGGTGGGCTCCGCTCCGGGCGAGGCCATTGCGTGCCCGTGCAGCGCCTCGTCCTTGAGCTTGACGGACAGGCCGGGCTGTCCTGGCCCGTCGGTGTTCCCCAGGAAGACGAAGATCTTCTTGTTCACCTTCATCACGCAGTCCTCGGGACCCCACGGATAATCCTCCACGACCTCAGGGAGACCGAGGGCGAACTCCCGCACCGCCTCCCACTTGCGCACTCCGGACTTCATCAGCGCCTCCCGTCGATCGTCTCCCCACGCTAACGGAGCCCGGCGGGACATCCGGGGCAAGCCGGCGCCGCGCGGGGCGGTGCAGCGCCCCGCGCCCGCCCCCGGTGCCTGCGCACCCGCGAACGAGCGAAGTCCCGTGGCGGTGGGGGCCACGGGACTTCGCGTACATGGGGTGCGGGAAGGCGTCAGCGCGTGCCGACCGCCGCGCGGACCGCCCTGCGCGCCATTCCGGCATCGTCGTGCAGGCGGCGGAGCAGCAGCCGCTGCTCCTCCCCGGAGGACAGTGATCCCGCCGGCAGCGGCTGGGTCGGGGCGGTCGCCAGCATCGAGCGCTGCACCGCCGTCTCGGACATCCGGATCTCCCGGGTCAGCACCAGCATGAGATTGACCAGGAAGGCGTCCCGCGCGGCCGGACCGGCCGACTGGGCGAGCCGGCTGATCTGGGCACGGGCGGCCGGGGCGTCGCCCAGCACCGCCCACAGCGTGGCCAGGTCGTAGCCCGGCAGGTACCAGCCCGCGTGCTCCCAGTCGAGCAGCACCGGACCGGCCGGGGACAGCAGCAGGTTCGACAGCAGCGCGTCACCGTGGTTGAACTGCAGCGCCGTGCCCGACAGCTTCACGCCGTGCAGCAGCTTCTGCAGGTCGCCGAGGTCCCGGTCGGTCAGCAGCCCCAACTCGTGGTCGCGGGCGATCCGCCGCGCGTAGTTCATCGGCGTTCCGAACAGCTCGGCCGGCGGCCGCCACTGGTTGACCCGGCACACCGCGCCCAGGGCCGCCCGCAGGTCCACCCGCGGCGGCGGCTCCACCGGGTGTCGCTGCAGGGCCGCGACCCGGCCCGCCATCCGCTCCACCACCAGCGTGCAGTTCTCGGGGTCGGCGGCGATCAGCCGCGGCACCCGGACCGGCGGGCGGTGCCGGACGAACGTCCGGTACGCCGCTATTTCGTGCCGGTACCGCTCGCGCCACTCCGGCGAGTGGTCCAGTAAGACCTTCGCGACGGCGGTCATCCGCCCGGTGGTCCCGACCAGGAGGACGGACCGTCCGCTGCGCCGCAGCACCTGAACCGGCGCGAATTCCGGACAGATCCGCTGCACCGAGGCGAGAGCGGTGCGCAGTTGCGCCCCCTGAGGTCCCGAGAGGTCGATTCTTCCGCTGACGGGGAGTGAGCCGGTACCCGGCATCCGCCGCGTCCGGACGGTGCCCTGCACCGGAGCCGACGGGCGGCCGGGTTCGAGGTAGGGGCCGCCGCCAGCCGGGAGCGTGCGGTGCGACCGGACCGGTGCGGACACGGAGGACGTTGCTGCGTACATGGTGATACGGATCCCTTCGTGCGCCGACGAGTTGCGTACGCCGCCCCGCCGGATCCCGTGCTTCACCCTGGGGAGTTCCGCCGGTGAACCGGGTCGGGGAGGCGCATTCCTACCTGACACCCGGCGCAAGGTGGCGAACCATCGGGCGTGCCCTGGCGAAGCCTGGCGAATAGTCGCTGGGCATCTGACGGCGGGCTACTGTCAACTCAGCCGAGAACCTGGGGGCTTGACGTGAGCAAAGGTCCAAACACCCGCTTGAACGACCTGTTCGGCCTGGCCGGCTGGTCGAAGGGCGAACTGGCGAGGATGGTCAATCGGCAGGCGGCGGCCATGGGCCACCCCCAGCTGGCCACCGACACCTCGCGGGTGCGGCGCTGGATCGACATGGGGGAGACCCCTCGCGAACCGGTGCCCACGGTACTGGCAGCACTGTTCACCGAGCGGCTCGGTCGTGTCGTGACCATCGAGGACCTCGGGTTCGTACGGCAGCGGCGCACCTCCAGACGGCAGCCGGAAGGGGCTCGTGAGAACCCCGACGGGATGCCGTGGGCGCCCGAACGCACAGCCGCGGTCCTCACCGAATTCACGGGAATGGACCTCATGCTCAACCGTCGCGGTCTGATGGGCGCGGGCGCCGTGCTCACCGCCGGCTCCGCCCTCAGCAACGCCATGTACGACTGGCTGCACACCGACCCCGCCCTCGCGAAGGAGGCGCGGCACTTCGGGGACGCCTTCCAGGCCGATCCCGCGGGATACGACCGCTACGAGGCGGCCCCGATCGGCTCCCAGGAGATCGAGGCCCTGGAGCGCTCCGTCGACGTGTTCCGCGCCTGGGACGCCTCCAGAGGGGGCGGTCTCCAGCGCAAGGCCGTCGTCGGCCAGCTCAACGAGGTGGGCGGGATGCTCGCCTACCACCACCCCGACCACCTCCAGCGGCGACTCTGGGGGGTGGCGGCCAATCTGGCCGTGCTCGCGGGCTGGATGTCCCACGACGTGGGCCTGGAGCCCACGGCGCAGAAGTACTTCGTCATCGCCGCGCACGCGGCCCGCGAGGGCGGCGACCGGCCGCGCGCAGGTGAGGCGCTGTCCCGCGCCGCCCGCCAGATGGTCCACCTGGGCAAGCCGAACGAGGCCCTGGACCTGATGAAGCTCGCCCAGTCGGGCTCGGGCGAGCAGACCCTGCCGCGCACCCGCGCCATGCTCCACACCATCGAGGCCTGGGCGCAGGCCGCCATGGGCAAGGGCCAGGCCATGCGCCGCACCCTGGGCGAGGCGGAGGAGCTGTTCGTCTCCGACAAGGGCGACGTGCCCCCGCCGAGCTGGATGCAGCACTTCGACGAGGCCGACCTGCACGGCATGCAGGCCCTCGCCTACCGCACCCTCGCCGACCACGACGCCACGGCGGCGCCGATCGCCGCGCGCCACGCCAGGGAGGCCTTGCGGCTGCGCGGCGAGGGCTACCAGCGCTCGCAGATCTTCGACTACATCTCCATGGCCTCGGCCTGCTTCATCGCCGACGAGCCCGAACAGGCCGACCGCTACGCGCGCCTGGCCCTGGTCTCGATGAACGAGACCTCCTCGCACCGGACCTGGGACCGGCTGCGCGAGATGTACCGGCTCACCGCCCAGTACTCCGGCTACCCGAGCATCGAGGACCTGCGCCAGGAGATCAAGCTGGCCCTCCCGGACAGCCCGGCGCCGCGCGCCACGGGGGTGTAGTCCTACGCCGGCCCCGCACGCCCCGTCCGCCGCGCGTGCCCGCACACCCTGTACGGAGACGAGAAAGGCCGCGCCTTCCGGCGCGGCCCTGCAGACCTGTGCTGTCCTGCATCTGTGCTGTCCTGAAGCGGTGCGGCCCCCGAACCCGTGTGGCGGCGAAGCCCGTTCGGGCGGCGCCCGCTACCCGCCCACCCGGGCCACGAGCACGCAGGCGTCGTCCTCCCGCTCGCTCTCGCCGAACTCCTCGATCACGATCCGCACGCAGTCCTGCGCCGACCGCGCCGCCGCGAACCGCGGCGCGAGCGCCAGGAGCCGCTCGGTCCCGTCGGCCCGGCTGAACTCGATGCTGCGCGGGGTCAGTCCGTCCGTGTGCAGCACCAGCAGGTCGCCCACTTCGAGCCGTTCCTCGGCCTGCCCGTACGAGGCTCCGGACGTCGCGCCCAGCAGGACGCCCTCCGGCGGCAGCAGGCCCCGGCCCGACCCGCGGCGGAACAGCAGCGGGGCCGGGTGGCCCGCCTGCGCCCAGGACAGCACCCGGCGCGCGGGATCGTAGCGGCAGCACACGGCCGAGCCGAGCGCCGGCTGCACGGAGGTCTCCAGGAGCTGGTTGAGCCAGCCCATCAGCGGGCCGGGCTCGATCCCCGCCATGGCCATCCCGCGCAGGGCGCCCAGCATCATCGCCATCCCGGAGGTGGCGGTCACTCCGTGCCCGGTCAGGTCACCGACCGTCAGCATCGAGCGTCCGTCGGGGAGTTCGAGCGCGTCGTACCAGTCGCCGCCGATCAGCGCGCTGGTCGCGGACGGCAGGTAGTGGGCGGCCACGTCCAGCGTGCCCGCGTTGCTGTGCGGGAACCGCAGGGAGCCGCGCCACGGGGGGAGCACGGCTTCCTGCAGCTCGACCGCCAGCCGGTGCTCGGTCTGCGCGATCTCCCGCTGGCGCTGCAGCGAGTCACGGGACTCGCGCACCGCACGCTGGCTCCGGCGCAGTTCACTCACGTCGCGCAGCACGGCCCACATGGAGGCCGTACAGCCCTCGGAGTCGAGTACCGGCTCGCCCCTCATGTGCAGCGTCCGGACGCGGCCGTCGGCCCGGACGATGCGGAACTCGCCGTCGATCGGTTTGCCGTCCACCAGGCAGGCGGTGACCCACGCGGTGAGCAGTGACTGGTCCTCGGAGAACAGGGCGGAGCCCAGTTCGTCGAGGGGGAGCGCGCCCGCTTCGGGCGAGCGCCCGAAGATCTGGAACAGCTCGTCGGACCAGCTGACTTCGTCCGTCAGCAGGTTCCACTCGGCGCTGCCGACGCGGGTGTGGGCCTCGGGCCCGGCCTCGGGGGCCCCCTGCGGGAGCCCGACGGTCTCGGGTACCGCCGGCAGGCCCTCTTTGAGCTGGCCGAGGTGCTCGCCGAGGTCGTCGAGGTGATGGACGGCGAGATCGCACAGTGCGCGCTGCCAGCGGCCCTGGGCGTCGTCGTCCACGACGGTGTCGCGGCGGACCGCGTCCACTTCTCCCCGCAGCCGCCGGGTCTGGGAGATCAGCGCGTCCACCGAACCCGGCTCTGGAGGCTGCGCGGGACGGTCCGCGAACAGGTGGGACGGCATGAGAACTCCGATACAGGCGCGGCACGGCCAAGTCTGAAGGAAGGACCGGTAACGACTGTTGCACAGGGCGCGACGGGGTGAAAGGCGTTTGGCAACATCCGCAACGTTCTTGCTTGTGGTATATGCCGCAGGCCTTCCGAGGTGTATTCCGTGTGCGAACGAATCCGGTCAACGGCCTTCGGCCGGGCGGGACCGGCACCAGCCGGTCGGAGCCGGAACACGGTGGCGCCGGCGGCCGGAAACGACCCCTCCGCCCGCCGCCGCTCGATCGTACGGCCGAGGTGTACGAGGGCGGCCCGCAGTCACACCCGTACCGGGCCCGGATCAACGCGGCCCACCGCGGTACCCCTGAACGGAGGACCCCCTGCCGGGTTTCGACCGGAGCCCGGGCTTCCCACCGCACCACCTGGTCGCTACCCTACGGGCCGGTAATGAACCGGGGGAGGTCCGTGCGGGCGGGCCCGCGCAGCGTGGGGACACTACGAACATGAGCGGGCACAGCCACGCTGCCGGGCGGGACCACGACACGGTTCGGGCCGGCGTCCAGGACGAGGCCGGGGTCCGAGACGATGCCGCGCCCCGGGACGGCGCCGCCGGGCAGGGCCGCCCCGCCGGGCAGAGCCGACGTTCCTTCCTCACCTACCTCGTGGCCGCGCCGACCCTCGCCCTCGTCACCCGCGCCGGCGCCGACGCGCTCGCCCCGCAGCCCGCCCACGCCGTGGTCCCGTCCCTGCCCGCCATCGCCGACGTGATCGACCTCGGTGACCTGTTCATCCTGGCCGGGGCGCCCACCGCCGCCCTGCTGGCGCTCGCCGTGGAGGCGGACGGGGGCATCCGCTTCCGGCTGCCGCGCGAGGAGGTCGGCCAGGGCCTCACCACCGCGGTCGCCATGCTCGTCGCCGAGGAACTCGACGCGCCCCTCGCCGACGTACGCGTGGAGTTGGACGACGCGCGGCCCGAGCTGCTCTTCAACCAGCTCACCGGATCCTCCAACTCGATCCGCTCCCTCTACGGGCCGGTCCGCCAGTGCGCGGCCACCGCCAGGGCCCGCCTCGTCGCGGCCGCCGCCCTGCGCTGGGGCCTCTCCGCGGCGTCACTGACCACCGCGAACGGCGCCGTCCGCGCCCCCGACGGCCGCACCGCCGACTACGGCTCCCTCGCCGCGGCCGCCGCCGACCCCGGCCTGGTCGTGCCGGGCGCCACTCCCAAGAAGACGGCGAAGCACACGCTCGTGGGCAGGCCCACCAGCCGGGTCGACGCCCGGGCCATGGTCACCGGCGCCCAGCAGTACACCCTCGACCTCGACGTGCCCGGCGCCAAGCCCTGCGTGGTACGCCGCCCGCCCACCCTCGGCGGCACCGTCCGCACCGTCACCAACCTCGCGGCCGTCCGGGCCATGCCCGGCGTCCTGCACGTGGTGACCGTCCCGACCGGGGTCGCCGTGGTCGCCGAGACCTTCGGGCAGGCCATCACCGCCAAGTCCGCCCTCCAGGTCACCTGGGGGCCCGGCCCCGCCGACCAGCTGTCCGACGCCCAGATCCGCGCCAAACTGCGCGCCGCCACCCCGCCGCTGCTGGTGCCGCCGCTGCTGACCCCGTACGTGGACGCCGAGTTCGACTTCGCCTTCGTCAGCCACGCCCCGATGGAGACCAACTCCGCCATCGCCGACGTCCGCGACGACCGCGCCGAGATCTGGTCCGGGCTCAAGTCCCCGATCGTGGCCCGCGAGACCATCGCCGCGGACCTCGGCCTGCCCCTGGACAAGGTGAAGGTGCACGTGGTCCAGGCCGGCGGCTCCTTCGGCCGGCGGCTCTTCTTCGACGCGGCCCTGGAGGCCGCCCGTGTCTCCAAGGCCTGCCGCCGCCCGGTCAGGCTGATGTGGACCCGCGTCGACGACACCCGGCACGGCCGGATGCGTCCCGCGACCCACCACAAGATCCGGGCCACCCACCTGCTGGGCGAGGTCCTCAGCTTCGAGCACCGGGTCGCCGCCGCCGAGACCGACTTCCGGCACGGGCTCGGCGAGATCATCACCGCCACCGCGGCGAGTCTGCCCCTGGGGATCGGCAACGCCACCCTCGCCCAGACCCTGTTCCTGACCACGGTGAAGTCCCCGTACCACTTCGGGCTCACCACCCAGGCGCTCACCGAGGTGCCCACCGGCATCCCCACCGGATCCTGGCGCTCGGTGTACTCCGCCAACACGCGCGGAGCCGAGGAGATCGTGGTCGACGAACTCGCCGCGCGGACGGGCCGGGACCCGTACCGCTTCCGCCGCACCTTCCTGAAGACCGACGCCCAGCGCGCCGTACTCGACAAGGCGGCCACGGAGGGGGAGTGGGGGCGGCCGATGGAGGCGGGCTGCGCGCAGGGCATCGCCTTCCACGAGGAGTACAAGTCCCGCACCGCGTGCCTCGTCGAGATCGACACCCGGGACCCGGAACACGTCCGCGTCACCAAGGCGGTCATCGCCGTGGACGTGGGCCTGCCGGTCAACCCGCGCGGGCTGGAGGCGCAGATGATCGGCGGTCTCACCGACGCCATCTCCACCACCCTGCGCGCCGGGCTGCACCTGGACAAGGGACTGCCGCTGGAAGGCAGTTACAGTCAGTTCCACTGGGCGCGGCAGCGGGACACCTCGCGTGACCTACGGGTCTTCGTGCTGCCGGCCACCGGTGAGGAGCCGGGCGGCGCCGGCGAGCTGGGAGTGCCCGCCGCGGTCGGCGCGATCGCCAACGCCTGGGCCCGGGCCACCGGTTCCAAGCCGCGCAGCTTCCCCCTCGACTTCGACGTCGACTTCACCCCTTACCCCCGTTGACCCCCACCCCCCTCGCCGCCGGATCCAGGAGTACGCCGTGCCCTCGCACACCTTCACCGTCAACGGGCAGAGCGTCACCGTGGACGCGCCCGACGATCTGCCCCTCCTGTGGGTGCTCCGCGACATGCTGGGCGTCCGCGGGCCCAAGTACGGCTGCGGGGTGGACGTCTGCAAGGCCTGCACCAGCCACCTCGACGGCGCCGACGTCCGCCCGTGCGTGGTGCCCGTCTCCGCGTGTGCGGGCAGGGCGGTGACCACCATCGAGGGGCTGGCGAACGGGGACGACCTGCACCCGGTCCAGGAGGCCTGGCTCGAGCAGGACGTCGCCCAGTGCGGCTTCTGCCAGCCCGGCCAGATCATGGCCGCCGTCGCCCTGCTCAAGCGCACCAGCGAGCCCACGGACGAGGACATCGACGCCATCGCCAACATCTGCCGCTGCGGTACCTACTTCCGCATCCGCGAGGCCATCCGCAGCGCGGCCGCCAAGATGTGAGCGGCGGCGGACCCCGGTCTTCCCCCGTGGATGCCGGGACCCGGCCGCCCGCGGCCAAACCTAGGCGGTCCGGCGCCCGTTGGCAGGGTTCGTTGTGCACAGTGACCGGTCGAGACGGGTATCACAGCGCACAGTGGGCGATGGATGCTTGAATGCGCCGGTGTCCCGGTCCGACGACGTCCTCAAGCTGCACCGGCTCGCCCACTCCGGTGGGTCGGCCGCCCTGTTGGAGTGGCTCTCCGCCCGCCTCGGCGGATGGACCGGGGTGGTGGACGCCGAACACGGGCGGGGGCCGGAGGCCGCGGTGCGGGGAGCTGCCGAACTGACCGCCCGGGGCGTACGGTCGGCCGTCCTGCACGCCCCCGGCTCCGCCACGCTGCTGTTCGCGCTGGACGGCGGGCGCGCGCTGGCCGCCGTACTGGAGCAGCCGCACCCCGCCGCCGCCATCCTGCTCGCGGACGCCGCCGCACCGCTCGCCCTCGTCCTGCGCGCCGAGGAGGCCGCCGGGCGGGAGGAGCGGGCCGCGCTCGCCGAGTCGCGGGCCCGCGAGGCGGTGCTGCACCTGCTGATGAACGGCCGGCTCTCCACCGCCCACCAGATCGCCGAGGCGCTGGGGCCCTCGCTGCCCGAGCCGATGCGGATGTACGTCGTCGAATGCCGCACCGGTCAGCGCGCCGAAGTGACCCGGCTGTGCGAGGAACTGACGGACGGCCGGGCCTGGATCGTGCGCTGCCCGGTCTACGTACGCCACCTCATCGTGCTCGTCCCGGCCGACCGGGCGGCGGTGTCCGCCGGGCACGACCCCCTCGCGGATGCGCTGGTCGCGGTCGCCCCGGACTGCACGGTCGGGGTCAGCGGGGAGCTGCGCCTGCGCGAGGCCCCGGCCGCCTACGGCCAGGCCTTCCACGCCCTGGCCGTCGCCCGGGAGCGGGACGAGCGGCACGCCCGCTTCGGGCCCGGCCCCGAGCTGGCCCTCGCCGCCCACGAGGCCGGAGCCGGCTGGGCGGAGGCCCTGCTCGCGCCCCTGCACGCGTACGAGCCCCGGCGCCCCCAGGACCCCGGCGGACAGGAACTGCGCGCCACCGCCCACGCCTGGCTGAACTTCTCCTCGCACGCCACCCGGCTGCTGAAGATCCACCGCAACACCCTCGCCGCCAGGCTCCGGCTGGTCGAGGCGCTGCTCGGGCTGGACCTCGCACGTCTCGGGGACCAGGCGGCGCTCTCGCTGGCGTTGCGGCTCACCCCGGGCGCGCGGCCGGCGAACGGTGCGCCCGCGGCGGCCGCCCCCGGTCTCGACGCGGTGCTGCGCGATCCGCGCGTGACCGCCTGGGCCCGTGCCCAGCTGAGCGCGCTGAGCGGGCCGGACGCCCCTTCGGGCGCGCGCGCCACGGTCGGCGCCTGGCTGGCGCACGACGCCCAACTCGCTCCGGCGGCAGCGGCGCTGGGCGTCTCCGTCCCGGGCGCCCGCAAACGGCTGACCCGCATCGAGGTCCTGCTGGAGCGCTCCCTGCTCCAGTCCCCGAGCGCCCGGTACGACCTCTGGCTGGCATACCGGGCGGAGAGGCTCAGAGGGTGACACAAGCCGCAGAAGGGGTGATCGGCGAAGGGAATCGATGATCATGCCCCAATGAGGCGAATCAATGCGAAACGCGTGCTGGTCGGTGAACCCCTCGACACCGCACGCCTGGGCGAGACCCTGCTGCCCAAACGGCTCGCCCTGCCGATCTTCTGCAGCGACCCGCTCTCCTCGGTGGCCTACGCCACCGAGGAGATCCTGCTGATCCTGGCCCTCGGCGGCGTCGCACTGCTCCACGTCACCTGGTACGCGGCCGCCGCCATCGTCTTCCTGCTCGTGGTGGTCGTCGCCTCCTACCGGCAGACCTGTCACGCGTACCCCGGCGGGGGCGGCGCGTACGTCGTCAGCGCGGAGAACCTCGGGCAGACCGCCGCGCTCACCGCCGCGAGCGCCCTGCTCGTCGACTACGTGATGACCGTCGCGGTCTCCGTCGTCTCCGGTGTCTCCGCCATCACCTCCGCCATTCCCTCGCTGAACGACCACGAAGTGGCCCTGTCGGTCGCCTTCGTGGTACTGCTGACGCTGATGAACCTGCGCGGCGTACGGGAGTCGGGCCGCCTCTTCGCCATTCCCACCTACGGCTTCGTCCTCGTCATCTACCTGATGTTCGCCGTCGCCGCCGTACGCCTCGCGACCGGCGACACCATCCGCGCCGAGTCCGCCCACCTGTCGATCACCGCGGAAGGCACCTAGGCCATCGGCTACGCGCAGGGGCTGCGCCCCGACACCCTGACGGCGGTCACCGTCGCCGCGGACGAGGGGGAGGCGGCCCAGCTGCGGGAGACCTGGGCGGCGCACGATTTGGGCCTGCCCCTGAAGATCCTGCACTCGCCGTACCGCGAGGTGGTGGGCCCGATCATGGCGCACGTCCAGGAACTGGCCGCGGACTCCGGCACGGACGTGCTGTCGGTGGTGATCCCGGAGTTCGTCGTGGGCCACTGGTGGGAACAGCCGCTGCACAACCAGAACGCCCTGCGGCTGAAGGCGCGGCTGCTGTTCACGCCGGGCGTCGCGGTGATCGACGTGCCGTACCTGCTGGAGTCGGCGAAACCCGCGCAGCCCGTGCGGCAGGAGGGGTAGGCGGTGCCCCGGCGGCGTGCTGGGCCGCTGCGTGCCGGCCCGCGGCGGCGTGCTGGGCCGCGGCGTGCTGGACCACCGCCGCGTGCGCCAGAGCCAGTTCCACCACGTGCCGCGGGTCGGTGAGGGAGCGGCCGGTGAGCTGCTCCAGGCGGCGCAGCCGGTTGGAGACGGTGTTGCGGTGGCAGTACAGCCGCTGCGCCGCGTACGTGGTCGAGCCCTGGCAGGCGAGCCAGGTGCCGAGGGTGGTCATCAGGGTGCGCCGGTCCTCGACGGGCAGCGCGAGCACCGGACCCAGCACCACCTGCCGCAGCCGGGCGGCGAGTTCGGCCTCGGCGGCGACCAGCGCCGCCGGCAGCCGCTCGTCCAGCAGCGCCGTGCGCGGACCTCCGGACTCGGGAGCCGTGCGCAGCGCCAGGGCCGCCAGCCGGTGCGCCCCGGCCAGTTCGGCCGCCGCGCCGACGACCGGGCTGACCCCGGCGCGCAGACCGAGCGGCGCGAGCAGCTCCCGTACGGAGTCCAGCGGATGGTGGCCCAGCTCCACCAGGCCGATCTCCCCGTCGCCGCGGACCCGCCACAGCACGCGCGGAGCGGGGGCGTTGCCCTGGCCCGGGGCCGGACCGGCGGACGGGCCGGCGGACAGGCCCTCGCCGCCGGACCCCACCACGACCACCGCGAACCGGCCCCGCTCCGGCAGGCCCAGCCGCGCCGCGGCCTCCGCGGCCGTCGGCCCGCCGCCGTCGGCCGCCCCGTCCAGCAGGACGTCCAGCAGGGCTGCCCGACGCTCCCGGTCACGGTCGGCGCGCGCGGCCTCGGTGCGGCGGTACGACTCGGTGACGGCGTCCGTCATCTGGTCCAGTACGTCCCATAGCGCGGTCGCGCCCGGCAGCAGACGGGGCAGCGCCGCCCGGTCGTGCGCGGCGACGGCCTCGGTGAGGGTCTGCCAGAGCACCCGGCCGCCGCGGCGGTAGGTGCGCAGCAGGGAGGCGAGCGGCAGCCCCTGTTCGGCCCGCAGCGCGCCCGTGGCCCGGGCGTCGGCGAGCTCGACCGGCAGGCCCCGCGAGCTGCGGACCAGCCCCTCGACGGCCTGGCGCAGGTGGTGCTGGATCCGCTCGCGCAGCTCGGCCCGGCCGAGCAGGGCGGCGTAGGCGGGATCCTCCGTCAGCGTCCGGTCGGCGAGCCGGTCCGCCGCGACGGCGATCCGGCGGGACAGGTCCTCGCGTATCTCCTCGATGATCCGCTCCATGACGGGCAGCCTGACACGGGGGAGGGGACGGTGGGGAGAGCCCGGGGCGGGCGCATCCGCTACCGTGAGCGAAGCACTGCACTTGCAGTGATCAATCGATGTGCCTCACGCGATGTGCCGCACCCAGCCCCAGGGATCGCCCATGCGCCAGAATCCGCAGCGCCGCGCCGCGCTGCTCGACGCCGCCATCGAAGTCCTTGCGCGCGAGGGCTCGCGCGGCCTGACGCTGCGCGCGGTGGACGCCGAGGCGGGTGTGCCCACGGGCACCGCCTCGAACTACTTCGCCAACCGGGCCCAGCTGCTCGTGCAGATCCTGCACCGCACCCGTGAGCGGCTGACGCCGGACCCGGCGGACCTGGCCGGCCCGCCGGACACCGAGGTGCTGCTGACCCGGCTCCTGGAGCGGATGCGGCGCGAGCGCAGCGTGCACATCGCGATGCTGGAGCTGCGGCTGGAGGGCACCCGGCGCCCCGAACTCCAGGCGGAGCTGGCCGGTTTCCAGGGCGAGGAGCTGGAGGCGAACATCGCCTGGCACATGGAGGCCGGCCTGCCCGGGGACCGGCAGGGCGTGGTCCTGCTGTACCTCGCGATGCTGGGCCTGATCGTGGACGACCTGACCGCGCCGGCGATGCTGGAGGCCCACCCGGCGGAGGGGCTCATCGAGACGATGGTCGAGCGCCTCCTCCCGGAGCGGTCCGCGGAGTGACTATCGTGCCGGTGAGGGAGCACCGGCATCGCGGGGGAGACCGTGGGGAGTGCAGGGATGGCGCACATGGCCGAGGGCGGAGCCGGCGCGGCCGGTGGAATCCAGTGGCTGGCCGACTGGGACGGATGGTTCGTCGGCCTGACCTTCGCCCGGGGCATCGGCCCCGACGAACTCGCCGCGCGGCTCGGCGCGGTACCGGGGGTCCAGCCCGGGCCGCTGGGCGCGCTGGACGCCTGGAGCATGGTCACGGAGACGGTTGACGGGGACGGCGTGGCCCGGGTTGGCCGGTGGGGCGACTGGTCCTTCGCCGTGGAACACGGGCTGCCGGCCGGCGCGGAGCGGCTCGCCGAGGTCTCCCGGGGCGGCGTCGAGGCCGTCCACCTCGACCCCCAGCCCGACCATCCGCCCAAGCAGTTCGCGTATGCGCGGGGCGGCGAACTGGTGTGCTGCTTCGGCCTCGGCGAGGAATGCTGGCGCGGCGGCCACCAGCCGGACTTCCTGCTTCCGGAGCTGATCGCGGCCAAGATACTCGCGCCGGACGGCGCGTGCGCCCGCCCCGAGGAGGAACCGTTCGAGGGCCGCGACCGCCACACCCTCGCCGTCCTGGAACACCGCTTCGGGCTGTCCCTGCCGCGCCACCTGATCGAGGACACCCCGCTCCCGGCGTACGTGACCTGCACGCGCTAGCGGAACCGACCGACAGGTATCCGGTGATCTTATGCTCAGGTTTACGCGAGTCCGCTGGTTTTGCGGCCGGTGAGCGACTTTGATGGGTTTGCCAGGCCTCGTACCGAGCAGGGGGACTCATCATGGGTACCGACCACAGTCAGAAGGGCAGCGCGCCCACCCTGATCGGTTCCGTGCAGCGCGCGCTGCGCCTCGTGGAAGCGATGTACGCCGAAGGCGGGGCGACGGCCAAACGGCTCGCCCGGGTCACCGGGATCCCGCTGCCCACGGTTTACCACCTCCTGCGGACCCTCAGCCACGAGGGGTACGTCCAGCGCGAAGGCGGCTCGTTCCGTCTCGCGGACGATCTTCCGCTCGCTTCGTGATCAAATATCGACGCGTTCCGGCCAAGGTCTCACGTGCGTCATGGCATGTTCCAGCGGAAAATGCCAGAACGCCCTTTCGTACTGTGGAAGTTGAGTAAGTTCCCTCCTGTCGCGCCGTACGACCGTGCAAACAGCACGTCCGGCCGGGAGGGGAGCCCGCGTGCCCGGGATCGACGAATGCCTGCTCGAAGCCATGGCCCTGCCTGGTGCGCGGGGGGCCGCGCTGGTCGACTGGAGCAGCGGACTGGCCCTCGGCACCGCCGGGGAGTCGCCCGTGGGCGACCACGAGACCACCGCCGCCGAGACCGCCGAGCTGGCCCGGGCGGCCGCCGAGTACGAGTCCTTCGCCACTCCGGCGTCGGGCGATGATACGGCCGGACCGCCCGTCGAGGACCTGATCGTCACGACCCGCTCCGGCTACCACGTCCTGCGCTTCGTCGACACGAGCTTCGACAGCAGCGTCTTCCTGCACCTGTGGCTCGACCGAGCCGACGGCAACCTCGCCCTCGCCCGCCACAGACTCAGGGCCCTGGCCGAAGGGCTGGTGCTCAGATGACCACCCCGGCCACGGCCGCGAACGCCTTCGCCGCCGTCTCCCCCCTGCTCACCCGGCTCGCCGCGGAGCGCGCCACCGGCGCCCTGCTCCGCGACCGCGGCACCCTCTTCCTGGAGGAGGGGCGCATCGTGCACGCGGAGAGTCCGGCCACCCCCGGCCTCGACGTCCTGCTCACCACCGGCGGCGGCCTCGCCCCCGAGCGCTGGCGCGAGGCCGTGGACCGGGCCGGCGCCCGCCGCCAGGTCGCCCGCTTCCTCGTGGACAGCGGCGGGCTCTCCGGCGGGGAGCTGGAGATCTGCCACATCGCCGCCATATTCGACGCCGCGTTCTTCGCGCTGTCCCCGGGCAGCGGGCCCTCCCGGTTCCGGCGCGGGGCCACCCACTGGATCGGCTCGGTCCGCTCCGTCCCGGCCGCCGCCGTCGAGCGGGAGACGCTCCGCCGCTGTGAACTGCTCGACGCGGTCTGGCCGTACCCGCTGCTGGACACCGCCCCCGTGGTGCCCCGGGCGGCCTCGCCCGGCCAGACGGTCAGCGCCCGGCAGCGGATCCTGCTGCGCGAGGCCGACGGCGTGCGCACCCCGGCGGACCTCGCGTGGGTGCTCGGCAGGCCCGCCTTCCACACCCTGCTCGACGTGCGGCGCCTCGCGGCGGCCGGACTGGTCGAGACCCCGCGCACCCCGGCTCCGCCCCCCGTCGAGGCACCCCTGCCCGACTGGATGACCCAGGCCCAATCCCCGGACGTGGCGCTGCTCCGCCGCTTACGCGACGCACTGGAGGCAAGCCTGTGAGGCTCCCGCTGCGACCGGCCCTGCGCGCCGACCGCTCCGAGCGGAGGCAGCCCGAAAGGAGAAAGCCCGACATGAGTACGGTGCCCCCCGAGGCGGAGGCCGAGATACTCGCCGAGCTCCGCAGGCTGCGGGCCCGGGTACCCCAGCTCACCGGTGCGCTCGCAGCGAGCGCCGACGGCTTCGTCCTGGCCCAGGACAGCGCCGCCGCCGAGGCCGAATCCGTCGCGGCCCTGACCGCGGCCGCCCTCGGGGTGGCCCAGCGGCTGAGCGACAGCACCGGGCAGGGCGCGTTCCGCGAGCTGCTGGTGCGGGGCGAGGACGGATACGTGGCCACCTACGCGGCGGGCATGGCGGCCGTCCTCACCCTGACCGCGGAGCCCCGCGTCAACGTCGGGCGCCTCCACCTGGAGGCCCGGCGCTCCAGCCTCCGGATAGCCGAACTGATCGACCACATCCTCGGGCGGCGCGGCTCCGGCCTTCCGCCCCTTCCCCCGCTGCCGCCCGCTCCGCCCGCTCTGCCCGCCTGACCCCGTACGACGGCCCCAGGCCGCACCGGAACCACGTACGACCACAACGAACGACAAAACAAACGAGGAAAGAGGAACCCCTCATGGCAAACGTCGAGACCACGCTCAAGGAAGCCACCACCACCATCGAAGGCGCGCTCGGCGCCGCCCTTGTCGACTACGGCAGCGGCATGGCCCTCGGGACCGTCGGCGGCGGAAAGGACCTCGACCTCACGGTCGCGGCCGCCGGCAACACGGACGTGGTCCGTGCCAAGGTCCGCACGATGGAGATGCTCGGCCTCAAGGACGAGATCGAGGACATCCTCATCACCCTGGGCAGCCAGTACCACCTGATCCGTCTGCTGAAGGGCCGGGGCACCTCGGGCTTCTTCCTCTACCTCGCCCTCGACAAGGGCCGGGCCAACCTCGCGATGGCCCGCCACCAGCTGAAGAAGATCGAGGCCGACCTGGAGGTCTGACCCGGGACCGCGACGTCGAGGTGGCGGGCGGCTTAAATCTTTGCCGTCCGCCCCGGCGATCAGCCGTGGTATGCCCGATAAGGGAGGAGTTCATGATTCTGCTACCTAGTAGGATGCTGTGAGCAGCTGATCATCGGTAAAGCACAAAACGCTGGAGAACCCGCCACCCATGCCCCCGCGCCTGAGCATCGTCGTCCCCGTCTACAACGTCGAGCTCTACCTCGACGAGTGCCTGGAATCCATCGCCGCTCAGACCTTCGGCGACTTCGAGGCCATCCTCGTGGACGACGGCTCCACGGACACCAGCGCCGTCATAGCCAAGGCCTTCGCCGCCCGGGACAAGCGGTTCCGCGTCGTGATGCAGGAGAACGCCGGACTCGGCGCCGCCCGGAACGTGGGCGCCCGCCACGCCCACCCGGACAGCGAGTACCTGGCCTTCGTCGACAGCGACGACACCATGCCCGACTACGCGTATCAGCGGATGATCGACGCCCTCGACGAGACGGGCTCGGACTTCGCCGGAGGCAACGTCAAGCGCTTCCGCTCGGTCGGCATGCAGCAGTCGTGGGGCCACCGGGCCGCCTTCGCCAAGACCCAGCTGAAGACCCACATCTCCAAGTTCCCGGCGCTGGTCACCGACCGCACCGCGTGGAACAAGGTCTACCGGCGCACCTTCTGGGACGAGCACGGCTTCCAGTACCCGGAGGGCATCCTCTACGAGGACGCCCCGGTCAGCATCCCCGCGCACTACTTCGCGTCCAGCGTCGACATCATCAGCGACTGCGTCTACCACTGGCGCGTCCGCGAGACCGGCGAGCGCTCCATCACCCAGCGCTCCACCGACCCGATCTCCCTGATCGACCGCGTGAAGTCCGTCCGCCTGGTCCGCGAGTCCCTCAAGGCCAAGCAGGGCGCCAAGTACGTCCGCTACCTGCGCGACTACGACTACAACGTGCTGAGCGAGGAACTCCCGCTCATCTACAAGTACGTTGCCGAAGGCGGCGCCGACTTCCGCGCCGCGTTCGTCAAGGAGGTCGGCGGCCTGGTCCGCGAGATCGGCACCGGCCCCTGGCCCGACCTGACCGTCGCCGACCGGCTCAAGGCGTACCTGGCCGGCGAAGGCCGCGTCGAGGACTTCATCGCACTCCTGCACCACCAGCGCGACTACCACTACAGCGTGCCGGTCAAGGGCCTCGCCCGCCCGCAGGCGGACTACCCCTTCCTGCAGGGCCGCCCGCCGGTCCCCGCCAAGGTCCTCACCCTCGGCACGCGCGAGCGCCGCGTCGTCAGCCGCCTGGAGCAGGCGGCCTGGGCCGACGGCAAGCTGCTGCTGCGCGGCTACGCCCTCCCCGGCCACCTCGGCGCGGAGAGCCGCCTCGGCTCGCGCAAGATGCTGGTCTTCCGCGAGGGCGGCAAGCGCCGGCGCTCCGTGGTCAGCGCCCGTACGGTCGCCTCCCCGATGGCCACCGTGAAGTCCCCGCACCTCGCCCTGCGGCACGCCGACTGGGCCGGCTTCACCGCCGTCGTTGACCCCTCGATCTTCCAGTCGGGCGGCAAGTGGCGCGACGGAATATGGACCACGTCCATCGCCGTCACCGGGGCCGGCGGTCTGCACCGCGCCCGCCTGCGCGGCGGCGAGCACGACACCGGCCAGAACCCGCCCCCGCAGTGGGTGGCCCCCGACGTCCGGATCGTCCCGGCCGTCTCCGGTGCCCTCACCATCCAGGTCGAGGTCGTCAGCGCCCGCGCCCTGGACGCCCACCCCGCCGGTGACGACGCCGTCGAGATCACCGGCGAGCTCTCCGCCGAGGTCGGTGCCGCGTCCGCACTGCGGGCCGTCCACGTCACCACCGGCGCCGTCCTCAGCTTCCCGCTGGAGACCGCCGCGGCCCGATCCGGCCGCGTCCCCTTCACCGCGCGCGTCGCGCTGGCCGAGCTGGCCGCCGTACCGGACGCCGAGGTCGAGCCCGGCGAGTGGGCCCCCGAGCCCTGGAGCCTCTCCGTGATCGGCGCCGACGGCACCGAGCACCGCCTGGTCCACGACGAGCGGGGCGGCTTCAACGGCCTGGTCCTGCCCCTGCCCGGCGAGGCCACCGGCCGCTCCCTCTTCGCCAAGCGCGGCAACACCGGACACCTGACCCTCTCGGTACAGCCTTCCCCGCCGCTGGTGGACGAGGTCACGGCCGAGGACGGCACCGTGACCCTGCGGGGCCGGTTCGTGGCGCCCACCGACGAGCCGTACGAGCTCGTCCTGCACAACGCGCACGGCGTCGAGTTCAGCTACCCGCTCACCCGTGACGGGGACGCCTTCGAGACCACCTTCCAGCCCGTGCTCCCCGAGGCGTACGCCGGGCGGACCACGCTCCCCGAGGGCCGCTGGTGGCCCACGCTGCGCCCGGTCGCCCAGGCCGGAACCACCGCGGGCCTGCTCGGCGTCGACCGCGGCGCTCCCGTGCAGATGGGCCCCGGCCTGCTCTTCGCCGGCCCGCACCCCTTCAGCACGCAGGGCCGCCGGATGCGGGTCGAGACCCGCTTCCACGACCGCATGGTGCTGGTCGCCGACCCGCTGCTGAGCCCGCACGACCGCTCCAACTTCGCCCAGCGCGTCGCCCGTTTCGAGACCTACCCGGCGCAGCGCGCCCTGCCGGTCAAGGACATGGTCGTCTACGACACCTTCCAGGGGAACGGCGCCGGCGACTCGCCGCGCGCCATCCACGAGGAACTGCTGCGCCGCGGCGAGAAGCTGGAGCACATCTGGCTGGTCCGCGACGGCCGCGCCGAGGTTCCGGCGACCGCCCGCGCCGTGCAGTACGGCAGCGTGGAGTCGTGGGACGTGCTGGCCCGCGCCCGCTACTACGTGACCAACGACAACGTGCCCCGGCTCTTCCAGCGCCGCGCCGGCCAGGTCGTCGTACAGACGTGGCACGGCACGCCGATCAAGCAGATCGGGCACGACTTCGTGCACGACTACTACACGAGCCCGGAGATCCTGGAGGGGCTGGAGCACGACAGTGCCCAGTGGTCCCTGCTGGCCTCCCCGAGCTCCTACGCCACGCCGATCCTCAAGCGCGCCCTCGGCTACGACGGCGAGGTCATCGAGGCCGGCAGCCCGCGTACGGACGCACTCGTACGGCCCGACGCCGAGCGGATCGCGGAAGTCCGGCGGCGGCTCGGCCTGCCCGAGGGCAAGAAGGTCGTCCTCTACATGCCGACGTGGCGTGAGAACTGCGAGGGCTGGTCGGGCGGCTACAAGCTCGACCTGCGGATCGACCTGGAGCAGGCCCGCCGTGAGCTGGGCGAGGACCACGTCCTGCTGGTCCGCGGCCACCACCACGTGACCGAGCAGGTCCGCGAGGGCGTCCGCGACGGCTTCGTCGTCGACGTGTCCCGCTGGCCCGACGCCGCCGACCTGCTGCTGGTCGCCGACGTGCTGATCTCGGACTACTCCTCCGCGATCTTCGACTTCGCGCACACCGACCGGCCGATCCTGCTCTTCACGTACGACCTGGCGCACTACCGCGGCACGCTGCGCGGCTTCAACTTCGACCTGGAGGAGAAGGCGCCCGGCCCGCTGCTGGCGGACTCGGCGAGCCTGATCGAGGCCGTGCGCAACGCCGACGAGGTCGGGGCGCAGTACGCCGAGGCGCGTGCTGCGTTCCGCGAGGAGTTCTGCGACCTGGACGACGGCAACGCCACCGCGCGCGTCGTCGACCGCATGCTCGCCATGGGTGCGGCGCCCGCGAAGTAAGCCGTACGGGCGAAAAACCCGGCCGAAACAGACCGGCCCCGGGCCCACCGATGAATTTCGGGCCCGGGGCCGGTCTGTATGTGAGGAACGGTATCCACCGTCCACGCACCGGCCCGGAGGCAGAGATGAGCGGCAACGGTTTCACCACGTGTCTGTGGTTCGACGGCGACGCGGAAGCGGCGGCCGAGTACTACGTGTCCGTGTTCAAGGACGGCAGGATCGGCCGGATCGCGCGCTACACGGCGGCGAACCCGGGGTCGGAGGGCTCGGTGATGACCGTCGAGTTCGAGATCAACGGGCAGAAGTTCGTCGGCCTCAACGGCGGACCGCAGTTCCCCTTCACCGAGGCGATCTCCTTCATGATCAACTGCGCCGACGAGCCCGAGGCGGACTACTACTACGACACGCTGACCAAGGACGGCGGCCAGGAGTCCGCCTGCGGCTGGGTCAAGGACAGGTTCGGGGTGTCCTGGCAGGTCGTCCCGCCCGGCGCCGTCGACCTGGTCAGCGACCCGGACCCGGAGCGGGCCGCCCGGGCCGTGGCCGCCATGATGAAGATGAAGAAGCTGGACGTGGCGGAGATGCGCCGGGCGGCCGACGCGGCCTGAAGGCGAAGCTGGTGAAGGTGGTGGGGGAGCGGGGCGGGAACGGTCCGGGCGGTGGCCGTCCGTGGTGCCTGCCGCTGCCCGACCGGGTCCTGCTGGTGGCCGTCCGCTACCGCACGAACCTCACGATGCGGCAGCTCGCCCCGCTCCTCGGGATCCGCCGCTGAGTAAGCCAGTTCACCCCACGCAGGCTTCGAGGGTCCGGTGCCTGCACTGGAACGTCGGGTGGACCAGGCCGACTTCGATCGGCATGGGCTTCCCGGCCTTCCCGTCCACCACCGTCTGGCAGCTGTGGCCGGATGTGCCGAGCATGGGGACCAGCACGGCCTTCGGGATGTTGCTGCAGCGCACGAGGTCGGGCCCGCCGTAGTCGTTGTAGACCTGGTTGGCGGCACCGTCACGAGTGAGGATGCCCTTGCGGGGTTCGGCGCTCCACTGCACCGGCCTTCCGTATGCGTCCGACGCTGCGCCCACGATGACGTCCCACTCGACCTCCAGGCCCTCGAACGTGCTCACGCACACGGCCTTGGCGCCGTCCTTCAACACGAGGTCGGCAGGGCACCGGCCGGTGGTCTCCCCGTCGGTGTTGGCCATGTCGAGGGTCTTCCCGCGCAAGCCGGCGGCAACGACCTCGTGGAAGACGGCCCCGGGCTGCGCCCACGGGATCGGCAGGTCGGACGGCTGCCGGACCGGATCGGCGACGGCCTGGGGCAGTTCCGGGAAGGAGTAGTCCTGCGCGGTGTCGTCCTTCGCACCGGCCCCGCAGGCCGTGAGGAACAGGCCCAGGCCCCCTATCGCCGCGATGATCCTCTTCCTGTGCATGCCTGAACCCTAGTCGGCCGCCAGCCCACGCTCGGCGGTCCTGCGGCGGCCGCAGGGGGCCTGGCCTGCACTTCGGGCAAGCGCCCTCCCCCTGCTCTCCGAGCCGACGGCATGTCCGGCCCTGTGCGGGGCCCGGGATGCGGCCAGGTCGCACGGGTCCGACCTCCTCGCACGCTTCGGTCCGCAAGATCGGCCAACCGGACGCTCGGCCACGAGTCAGTGTCAACGGCGCACCCGATAGCGCAGGTGAAGCACCCGGTTGCCCTGAATCACCACGTCAGGATCCTCCAACAGGTGCTGCGCGTGGACCGACCCGAAGAAGCGCTTGCCGGACCCGAACACGACGGGTACGACGTCCATGCGCACCTCGTCGATCAGGCCCGCGGCAAGCACCTGGCCACCGACGTCGCCAGCGGCGACCTCGACCATGCGGTCACCCGCAAGCTCCTGCGCCTTGGCCACGGCTGCCTCGACGCCGTCGACGAAGTGAAACGGCGCCTCGGGGTCCCAGCCCTCGGGCATCGGCCGGTGTGACACGACGACCACGTGGTCGATCCCGCCCGGAGGCTTCCCGTCCCAGCCGTCCGTCAGGTCGAAGACGTGGCGGCCGACGATCGTGACTCCGATCTGGTCCCAGTACGGCCGGGTGTAGTCGTATGACGTCTGCGACACGTTCAGCTCGCCGCTCTCGTCCAACGGGACGTCACCGCTGGACAACCAGTCGAACAGTGGTCCGGGCTGGTCATTCTCGTCCGCGACGAAGCCGTCCACCGACACCGAGCTGTACATGACCACCGTGCCCACGGGGCTCTCCTCTGCTTTGGGGTGCCCCAAATTAGCGTGTCGTGAGCTGTCGCTCTTGTAAGAAATCAATTGGCCGGCAGCGGCCAGCCGTCCAGCGCGTGGGCGTGGTGACCACGCAGCCGTCGGCGTACTCGGCCGTCTCGATGTCGGTGCCGGCGCGGATGCGGAACGGCGCCCCGAGGTTGACGATGAGCAGCGCCGACGGCATCGGCGGCAGCGTCAGCCGGGCGTACGGCGGCGCACCCTCCAGGTATCCCGCAGCCGTCCGACCGGATCGGCCACCGCCAAGGGCGAGGCCGTCACGGCGGCCGGCCGCCCGGTTTCGACCGCGAGGCTCACAAGCAGCGGAACACCGTCCAACGCTGCATCAACCGCCTCAAGCAGCGGCGCGGCCTGGCCACACGAACCGACGAACCCGCCATCGCCTACCAGGCGGCACTCCACGTCGTCGGCATGCTCATCCGGACCCGGCACTGACCCAAGAGACAGGACCCGGGCGGCCTGAGCGTGCCGTCGCGGGATCGCCGTCCCTGGCCCCGCCCTCCCCGGCTGGGCAGGGCCAGGAAGCGGGTGGCTAGATCCAATACCAGTGACTTAAGGATCTCGGCTGGTAGGGTGTTGGCCAGGAGGTGTCTGGATGCCACGCCCTGGACAGGTCAAGCCGGAGACGGACGAGCGGTTGTCGGATCGGATCGCGATCGGACTGCTGACGCGGACGTTCCCGCCGGAGCTGGTGGACCGGGTCGTGGAGGAATCCGGGAAGGCCGGGCAGCGCAACCGGCTGCTGCCTCCACGGGTGGTCGTCTACTTCGTGCTGGCGATGTGCTTGTTCTCCGGTCAGGGCTACGAAGAGGTCGCACGGCTGCTCACTCAGGGTCTGGCCTGGGCCAAGCACTGGTCGGGTTCGTGGCAGGTGCCTACGCCCGGTGCGGTTTCCCGGGCCCGGGCCAGGCTCGGGCCCGAGCCGCTCAAGGCTCTCTTCGAGCAGTCCGCCGGGCCTGTGGCGACCGAGTCCACTCCCGGTGCGTGGTACGGGTGTTGGCGTCTGATGGCGGTCGACGGGACCACGTTCGACGTGCCGGACAGTGAGGAGAACGACGCCCGGTTCGGTCGTCCCGCCACCCACCGGGGCGAGCGGACCGCGTTCCCGCAGGTGCGGGTGGTGGCGCTGGCGGAGTGCGGCACGCACGCCATCACCCGCGCGGCTCTGGGGCCGTTCACCACCGCGGAGTCCGTGATCGCGCGGGAGCTGTTCGACGCCCTTGGACCGGATGACCTGCTGATGGCCGACCGGGGCTTCGCCGGGCTGGAGCAGTGGCGAGCGGCATCGGCCGGCGGTGCGGACCTGCTCTGGCGCATCAAGTCCAACGCCGTCCTGCCCGTGCGGCGCGAGCTCCCCGACGGGTCCTACCTCTCCGACATCGTGGCGGCCAAGGACCACCGCAAACGCACCGATCCCACCGTGGTGCGGGTCATCGAGTACACCCTGGACGACCCCGGACGCCCGCAGCACGACGCCCCGTACCGGCTGATCACCACCATCCTCGACCACGAAGCCGCACCCGCGGCGGAGTTGGCGGCCCTCTACAACGAGCGATGGGAGATCGAGACCACACTGGACGAGCTGAAGACCCACCAACGCGGCCCCGCCCAGGTCCTGCGCTCCCGATCGCCCGACGGCGTCGAACAGGAGGTCTGGGCCCACCTCCTCGTCCATCACGCGATCCGCCAGCTCATGCACACCGCCGCCCGGGACACCGACACCGATACCGACCGGCTTTCCTTCACCCGCACCCTCCGCCTCGCCCGACGCCAGGTCACCGCGCAGGCGGCCTTTTCCCCTGACCGCCTGGCCACAGCCCTCACCGACGGGATACGAGAGATAGCCCGTCACCTCCTGCCACCGCGACGACAGCGGTCGAACGCCCGCGTCGTCAAACGCAAGATGTCCAACTTCGGCGTCAAGCGCACCGCACACCGGCTCTGGCCACAGCCGACACTCGACCCAGCCCGAGCCGTGGCCATCGCCCCACACCACAAAACGGCCCCGACCAACCCACCGAAGACCCCAGGCACCCCGGACCCTTAAATCACTGGTATTGTGGCTAGATCCGTACTTCGCGGGTGGCTGAGTCAGGTGGAGTTGGTGTCTGGCCGTGTCCGGTCCGGGGGTGGCTGTGTTGATCCGGGTGTGACGAAGTCTTCCCGGTCCCCACGGCTGCGGACGGTGCGCCCGCGCATGGAATGTGTGGTCACCTCCGTGGTGGAGAAGCGTCTGGGCGCTCTGCCTGTCGCTGCCGAGTTTCTGCGCCGGCTTGATGTGGCCGGGACCGTCGACCGGCTGTGCCCGGGCCGCGACATCGCCCATGTGACGCACGGCCAGGTCATCGAGGTGCTGGTGGCCAACCGGCTGACCGCACCCGCACCCCTGTGGCGGGTGGACCGCTGGGCCCGGGAGTGGGCGGTGGAAGAAGTATTCGGAATTGAGGCGGAACTGCTCAACGACGACCGTCTGGGCCGGGCCCTGGACGCCATCGCCCCGCGGCTGAGAGAGCTCACCGACAGCATCGGGGCCCAGGCGATCGGCGAGTTCGGCATCGATGTGTCCACGTTCCACTGGGACATGACATCCATGTCGCTCTACGGCGCCTACCCGGCCGATGACCAGGACGAGGAGTATCCCCGCATCAGACACGGCCATCCCAAGGACCGCCGCTACGACCTCAAGCAGATCCAGACCGGCCTGGCGGTGACCGGCGACGGCGGTATCCCCCTGCTGTCCCGCGTCATCGACGGCGGAGCCGCGGAGATCTCCCAGATCACCGGCACCATGAACGCTCTGCGCGCGATGGCCGGACCGAAGAAGTTCCTGCTGATCGCCGACTCCAAGCTGATCTCATACGGCAACGTCACCGCCCTGATCGGGGCCGGGACCGATTTCATCGCCCCGGCCCCCGCTTCCAGGGTCGACGACGCCGTCTACGCCGCCCTCGACCTCGAGACGGCCACCGTCGTGGACTACACCCCCGCCCGCGACGAGAACACCCCCGCCGCAGCGCGTGAGACCTACCGGGTCCTGGAAGACATCCACCTTGTGACCGGGCCCCGCAAGAGCGATCCCCCGCTCCAGGTACGCCGGATCCTGGTGCACTCCACCGGCAACGCCAAAGGCCAGCAGCGGGCCCGCGAGAAACGCCTGGCCAAGGCCCGCGAAGACCTCGACAAGCTCCAGCACTCTGCCGGCGGCCGCTACTACAGCACCGCAGAGAAGATCGCCGCACGCCTCGGCGTGATCACCCGCACCCGCCGGGTCTCCGGCTGCCTGCACACCGAGATCACCACCGACGAAACCGGACGGCCCGCCCTGTCCTGGCACTTCGATCAGGACGTGCTCCAGGCCGAAGCCGCCGTCGACGGCTGGTACGCGCTGCTGGCCACCCTCACCCCCGAACAGGCCGATCCCGGCGAAGTACTACGCCGCCACAAAGGCCAGGGCACCGTCGAGCGCCGATACAGCGACTTCAAGGGCCCCCTGGCCGTCACCCCTGTCTTCGTGCAGGACAACAAACGCGTCGCCGCACTGATCACAGTGATCTGCCTGGCCCTGCTGCTGTTCTGCCTGATCGAACGCCAGGTCCGCCGAGCCCTCGGCGGCGACCAGAAGATGCAGGGGCTCTACCCCGGCAACCAGAGGGTGCGGCCCACCGGCCGGATGATCCTCTACCACCTGTCCGACCTGCGGCTACGGGTCGGCAGCGCCACCGACCCACCCGTCATCGCCATCACCCGGGGCATCCAGCTCCACCTCCTCGACCTCCTCGGCCTGGAACCCACACATCCCCGCTGGCCAGAGACCTGAACGAACTACCCGCGAAGTACAGAGCTAGAAGATCACTGAAAATCTGGGTTCTGGCCTCGCGTGTGCTGACGCGGGGCCAGACTGCTGTGTATGCAGGGGGAATGGGATGGCGAGAGCGTCGGCGAGGACGTGTGGGAGACCTGCCGGGAGTTGATCCCGGCCGGGGGTGTGTTCGCGTTCCTGGCCGAGCACCGCGGGGTGCTGTTCCCCGGGTCGATGTTCGCGGACATGTACCCGTCCACGAACGGGCGGCCGTCGCTGCCGCCGCAGGTCCTGGCCGTGACGGTGGTGCTGCAGAGCCTGCACGGGCTCTCCGACTTCGAGGTCGTTCAGGAACTGCGCTGTGACCTGCGGTGGAAGGCCGCCTGCGGGCTCGGCTTGCACGACACTGCGTTCGATCCGTCCCTTCTGACCTACTTCCGCCGCCGCCTGCAGCGCTCCAGTGACCCGAACCGGCTGTTCCACAAGGTCAGAGAGGTCATCGCGGCCACCGGCGTCCTCAAAGGCAAGCAGCGCCGTGCCCTGGACTCCACCGTGTTGGATGACGCGGTCGCCACCCAGGACACCGTCACCCAGCTCATCGCCGCGATCCGCAGGGTCATCCGCGAGGTCCCCCACGCCGAGCGGACCGCCGCGACCTGGTGCACCGCCCACGACTACACCGACCCCGGCAAGCCGAAGATCGCGTGGAACGACGAGCAGGCCCGCACCCGCCTGATCGACGCCCTGGTCACCGACGCACTGAACCTGCTGGGCCGCCTGCCCGAGCAGGAACTCGGGGAAGCCGCGGCGAACGCCGTCGGGCTGCTGGCCCTGGTCGCGGGCCAGGACGTGGAGCCCGCCGACGACTCCGACGGCCGCGACGGGCGCTGGCGCATCGCCCGGGGCACCGTCCGCGACCGCACCGTGTCCACGGTCGACCCCGAAGCCCGTCACATCCACAAGAACCGGACCCGCCACCAGGAAGGATTCCGCGCCCACGTGGCCTTCGAGCCCGAGGCGGGAGTGTTCACCGAGGTCGCGCTGACCGCCGGCAGCGGGGCCGGCAACCACGAGGCAGCCGTCGCCCGCGACCTCCTCGCCGACGAGGACGCGCCGGTCACCGCCCTGGGCGATGCCGCCTACGGCACCGGCGACCTGCGCGAACACCTCCAGGACCTGGGCCACGACCTGGTCCTGAAGCCCCCACCGCTCAAACCGGCGGTCCCCGGCGGGTTCACCGCCGATGAGTTCACCGTCGACACCGAACAGGGACACGTCACCTGCCCCGCCGGACACACCGCACGGCTCGGCCGGCCACTGGCCAACGGCGCACGCCAGGCCCAGTTCAAGAAACTGTGCGCCACCTGCCCGCTCAAGGACCGCTGCACCCGCTCCAAGACCGGCCGTGTCTTCAGCGTCCACGCCCAGTACGACGACTCTGTTGCTGAATTCGTCAGCTGGTGAGTTGGTAGCTGAGGCGCTCGAGTCGGCTGGTGCGGGGCTGGTGTATTGGGCCGGTGGTCCACCAGGCGTCGAGGCGGACGATGTTGAGGGCGGTGGCGGAGAAGGCGTTTTGGAGGGTGGCTTTCGGCAGGCCGCGGTAGCGGGCCCGGCGGATGCCGGTGATGTCGAGGGCCTGGTTGACGGTGCCCTCGACGCCCGCGCGGAGGGCGTACTTGGTCCGCCAGGACTCGGTGTTCTGCTCGGCGCGGGCCGCGGTGGTGTGTTCGTGGAGTTCACGGGGGCGCAGGGTGAGCATGCGGGTGCCGCGGATCGAGTTGGTGCAGTTGACCTGGGTGGGGCAGGAGTGACAGTCGGCGCGGGCGAAGTCGATCACGATGGCGTCGCGGCCGTGCTGGGTGACCGGATACCAGCCGGCGCTGGTGGCACCCTGGGGGCAGCGGACCTGTCGGGTCTTCCAGTCGATGCGGAAGGCGCTCTTGTCGAAGCCCTCGGCGGCCTTGGCCTGGGGTGAGTGGTCGGCCAGGAGCGGGGTGATCATGGTGATGCCCCGGCGCGCGGCTTCCACGACCAGGTCGACGGAGGGATACCCGGAGTCGAGGTAGTGCTCGCCCGGTGCGACCTGCCGGGCGGCCAGGTTCCGCTGGATGGGCGCGGTGGCCTTGACGTCGGGAACCGTCGCCGTGGTGGTGTGCACATCGGTGATCAGCCGCGGCACACCCCTACCGGCTTCGGCTTCGGCTTCGGCTTCGGTGGGACTGTCGCAGGCCTCGGTGAGGTGGACCTTGTATCCCATCCAGAAAAGGTCTTCGCCCTTGGCCGACCAACGGGCGTCGGGGTCGTAAGGGGAGGCCAGGCGGATATGGCCGGGCGGGACGCCCTCGTCGTCGGCGTCCCGCTTCTTGACCACCTCCCGTCCCCGGGCATCGGTGCGAACGCTGTAGGTCTGCACGAGGACCTGCCGCATCAGGGCCACCGCGTCGATCTCGCGGACCCACCGCGGGGCATCGTCCGCCCAGGCGGCCCGGCACAAGGTCAGCGCGTCCTGGCCGAAGACCTGGGCGAGCCGGTCCCGCTTGGTCTTCGAGCGCGGCATCGTCCAGCTGTCGACGCGCGGTCCGTAGCGTTCGGCGAACTCGGCGACGTCGATCGCCCCGGCAAGCCAGGACGGCGCTGCGACGGCCAGGACCTCCAGCGCGGACCGCACACTCTCCCCGGCCAGTTCGGTGCGGTTCAGGTCGCGGACCGCGCTGATCACGTGGGTGGAGTCGGTGCGCTGTTTGCCGCCGGCCTTGATCAGCCCGGCCTCGCGGCAGTGCTCGACCAGCCGGTCGAAGACCGTCCGTTCCAGGCCGTGCCCGACCAGCCGGGCACGGAACTTCGACAGCGCGGAGAAGTCGAAGCCGGTATCGGACAACTCCTTGCCCAGCGCGTACTTCCACGACAGACGGTCCCGCGAGGCGTCCGCGGCCTGCCGATCGGTGAGGTTCTCCGTGAACTGCAGCACTGTCACCAGGGCGAGCAGAGCAGGGGACTGGGCGGGAGCCCCACGGTCGGGAAACGCATCGGTGAACAAGGCGTCGTCGAAGACCTCGGCGAGGTGGTCACGCAGACGCATCGGCAGGCTGGCACCAGGGAAAGCCGCGCGGGCCGTCCTGGCGGTCTCCTCAGGAACAGGCGGCAATCCCCCCGGTCGCATGGACACCGCACCTACCCCCTGCGGCCGGGGCAGACAGAACGACCGCACCAACGATCATGCCGAACCGCCCCGTACCCCCGCAGGCATTCAGCAACAGAGTCTACGACCTGCTCAAAGCCGCCCGCGACCAGGCCGCCACCGACCCCCACTGGCAGGCCGAGTACCGCCGATGGCGACCACCGGTCGAGCGTGCCATCGCCTGGCTCGTCGCCAAAGGCAACCGCCGCGTCCCCTACCGAGGCGTCATCAAGAACAACACCTGGCTCCACAACCGCGCCGCCGCCCTCAACCTCCGCCGCCTGATCAACCTCGGACTCACCCGCACAGGCGGCACCTGGACGATCACCCCGGCCACCGCATAACGCGAGGAGCCACCCAGCCCAACACCGGACGGCCCCTCGAACAAGATTTTCAGGAGCGTTCTAGAACCAGTTGACGGTGAGCGGGAACGCGGTGGTGACGGTGGTGCCGGTGCTGTCGGTGGCGGTCGCCGTGACCTGGACCGTGCCGCTGCCCCACGGCTTGCCGGAGATGCGTCCCGAGGCGGCGTCGACGGTCAGGCCCCAGGGCAGGCCGGTGGCCGCGTACCGGTAGGCGGGCTTGCCGCCGGTGGCGGTGAGCTGGATGGTGCAGGACTGGTTGAACTTGCAGGTCTGAGGGCCGGGGTTGGCCAGCTTCAGATCACCCGGAGTGGGGGTGGGGGTCGGCGTGGGGGCCGGTGTCGGGGTGGGCGTCGGGGTGGGCGTGGGGGTCGGGGTGGGTTCCGTCGAGGTGTCGAACACCTCTCTGATCGGCTGGACGTTGGCCGCGTTGCCCGCGTGCGTCGCCGTGCCGAAGAGGTCCTCGAAGGTCCGCAGCAGGTGGTGGTGGTTGAAGGCCGTGGCGTACTTGCCCGTCTTGACCTTCGCGCCGTGGAAGACCGTGGCGATCTGGTTGGAGCCGAGGTAGTTGTCCTCGTCCCAAGTGAGCACCAGAAGACTGTTGTTGGCCTTCGCCCACTGGGCGTAGGCGTCGATGTTGTTCCTCGTCCAGGTGTCCCCCGTGTTCACGGAGCACGAGTGCATGTCGTTGCACTGGTTGGGGACCACGAAGGAGAGGTTCGGCAGCGCCGCGAAGTTGTTCTGCGGGAACTGCGCCCATGTCTTGCCGGTGTTCAGCGGCACGTTCTTGAAGGCGAACCACGGGTTGTGCTTCTGCGCGTACTGGCCGTTCGTGCAGGCCGTGGACCCTTCGCTCGGCAGGTCCTCGTTGTACGTCGCGAAGGTCTTGCCCGCGGCGATCAGCTCCTGGCCGAGGTTCGGCGCGGTCATCGACTGCGGGGTGTAGCAGCCGTCGCCCGTGATGCCCTGGGTGGCGCCGGAGAAGAGGTTGAAGTAGTTCGGCTGGCTGGGGTGGGTCAGCGCCTTCATGCCGGTCAGGCTCGCGCCGCCGTTCGCCAGCTGGTTGACGTACGGAGCGTTCGCGCTGCCGATGATCTCCCCGTACTGCTTGTTCTCGTACACGACGACCACCACGTGGTCGTACGTCGGCAGCGCGGCCGCGGCCGCCGCCGGCGCGGCCGAACCGCCCTCCGCGGCCTGCGAGTTGGCCACGGTGAAGGCGCCCAGCAGGCCGAGCGCGCCGAGCCCGGCCACGAGCGCCGACCAGCGGGCCCGGCGTCTCATCTCGGCCCTGGGCGAGGGTGAGGGGGTGGGCATGGGTGTTTCCTCCCTGTCGTGGGTCCAGCGACCCGGTGTCAGTCCTCGCGCCGCGCCGCACCGGCCACGGCGATGTTCAGGAAGCGCGGTACGGGCCGCCCCCGGCCGCGGAAGTCCTCCGCGACCGCGGCCCGCACCGCCGTCAGTCGTGCCTCGGGCAGCAGCACCAGCACGCTCCGCCCCGGCCGCGGCCCGGGCTGCCACGCACTCAGCGCACCGGCCCGCCGGGCACAGGACACCGCCCGCGCCAGCTCCCGCGACCGGTCCGCGGCCTCGCCCCGGACGGCGACCAGCACCAGTCGGGCCCCCGAGGCCGCCGGGTCGAAGGGCACGTACCGCTGTCGCCGCCGGGGTTGCGGACCCACCAGCAGGGCCCGGCCGGGCCGGGCGAAGAGCACCGCCCGGCGCAGCCCGTCGTCCCCGTCCGGCAGCGCACCGGCCAGCAGCCGGGCCAGGTCCGCGCGGTCCGGCCGCTCACCCGCCGCCGCGTGCACGTCGGCCACCGCCAGCGCCACCGCGCACTCGGCGGGCTCCGCCGTGGCCAGGCCGGCGGCCCCCGTGAGCGAACCCTGCACGTGCAGGTCCGTTCCGCCGCGGCCGTGACCGGCACGGGCCAGCTCCCGCAGCACGGTGTACGGCCGCACGGCCCAGTCGGGTGCGGCGGGAGGCGGCCCGGACAGCGTCAGCGGCAGATCGCAGCTGTCCGTGGGGTGGGCGAGGGAGCTGAGCCGCACCAGACCGTCGGTGCGCGGGGCCGCGGCAGCAGCCGTGGGCCAGCCGGCCGCCGCGACCAGCCCGGGCGAGCCCAGGTGGAAGGCGTACGGCGCGCTCCACACGGCGGCGGGGGGCCGCCCGTGCGCGGCCTCCAGCGCGTAGGCGACGAGCCGGAACAACGGATCGGCGGTGGCCCGCCTGGCCAGGTCGCCTCCGGCGGGGTCAGCCGAGTCGCCTCCGGCAGGGCCTGGGGCCTCCGTCCCGTCCGGGCGGAAACCGGGGCTCCGCCCCGGACCCCGCGCCTCGAACTCCCCCGGACTCCGTCCTGGGGTCCCCCCGGGCGAGGCCGGATCGGCTCCCGCAGCCGGGGGCAACCGGCGCCCGGAGGCTCCCGGGCCCGTCACGGCGTGTCCTTGCGGGCCAGCATCCGGTAGGCGTTGCCGCCGTCCGTGCGGTGGGCCGCCGCCGTGCGCAGGGCGTCGAGTACCGCCGCGCCCGCGAAGGCCGGCAGGGCGGCCAGCCGAACGGCGTGGGCGAGGGCCCGGGTGCGGGCCGTGGCCGGGGGACCCCACGGGCGGTCCGGGTCCGGGGCCAGCCGCGTCGCCGTGAGCGCCACCGCGCCGAAGAAGTCGTTGCCCTGGTGGGCCGGTCCGTGCTCCTCGGCGAGGACGGTGAACCCCCGGTCGGCCAGTGCCTCGCGCAGGTTCGCGGCGGGCACCAGGTGCTGGTGCTGGGGCTGGAACCAGGGCAGCCACACGGGGCCGAGCAGCCGGGCCATCCGTGATTCCGGGTCGGGCAGCTCGATGGTCAGGAAGCCGCCGGGGGCCAGGACGGAGGCCGCCGCGTCCAGTTCGGCGAGCGGATCCCGGGTGTGTTCCAGGTAGTGGTACATGCTGACCACCTCGTACTGGCCCGCCAGCTTCGACGCGAACTCCGGGAACTGCCCCTGGTACCCGGTCTCCACCCAGCCGCGGCGCTCCGCCTCGCGGACCCCGTCGCCCATGTCGAGCCCGTCGAAACGGGTCCGCGGCCAGACGGCCCGCGCCGTGTTGCAGAAGTGGCCGTGTCCGGTGCCCACATCGAGCCAGGACAACGGCTCGGCGTGCGGCAGGAGCATCTCGGCGCGCCCCCGGTAGGCGGCGCCCAGCCTTCCGAAGACCGTGCCCGCGCCCTCGCCGCCGCGCCCGTCGTAGAAGTCTCGGTAGTAGAACTCCAGGCCCTCCGGGGTCAGTCGGGGGTTCTGGAAGACGTGCCCGCACTCCCCGCACTGTTCCAGGGTGAAGAGGACCGGTTTGCCCTGGAGCAGGTCGGGCACCCGGACCCGGACGGCGAGCCGGCCGGAGCCGCACCACGGGCAGTCCGGGCGGCGCGGGTCGAGGAAGTGTGCGACACCCGTGGTCAGTTCGGCCTGATAGGCGGCGGCCCGCGCGCGGTCCTCGCCGCTTGCGTCCCAGCCGGCCGCCGCGGCCGTACGCAGGGCGGCGTCGAGCGAGCGCAGCGGCCGGGCCGCGGTGGCCCGGGCCAGATCGGCGGGCCTCAGCGGGGAGCCCGGCCCGCCCAGGGCGAGGTACGGCTGGAGCCAGTACAGCCCGGCCGCGGCCGCGCCCCACCGGCCCTGGCGCAGCGCGACACCCGCCAGCAGCGCCAGCCCGCCGAGCTGCGCGGCGGCCAGCGCCCCCGGCGGCAGCCCCCGGGCCCGCAGCTCGGCGACCCGTGCCGGTCCCCGGGGCTCGTCGGGTCCTCCACAGCTCAGGCCGGGGGCGATGGCCAGGCCGGTCGCGTCGGCGGCGTACTCCTTCAACCGGCGGGTCAGTGCGCTGAGTTCCGCCGGATGGGGGCGCGGCCCGACGGGATCCACCCCGGCCCGCGCCAGCACCTCCTCGGCGACGAGCACGGCGAACCCGGCCCCGCGCCCCTCACCGAGCCGGTCCCACCGGTACCGGGCGGGATCGACCAGCCGCAGGAGCCCCAGCGCCCGCTCGGCGGCCAGGTCCGCGGGCAGCAGGTCCAGCACCCGCAGCCCCTCCCTTTCGGCGTGTGCGCAGGCGGCGAGGAAGGTGGCCGCATCGGGCTCGACGCCGCGGGCGGTGAGCAGCCGCCATCCGGCCGGCCGCGGCACGCCGGCTGCCGCGGACGGGGTCGCGGGCAGCACCGGGATCGCCCGAAGCCGGCGCCCGGCGCGTACGGTGCCCGCGGCGAGTGCGGCCAGTAACACCGCGGAGGTCCACCGGACCCGGGAGAGCGGGGGTGGCGTCATAGCAGCTTCTCCAACCGGTCGGCCGCGGCGGCAGCCCCGCCCGCCGCGGCGAATGAGGTCTGGATCCGCCGGGCGGCCCGGCGGGGGCCGGGATCGTCCAGCACGGCCGTGAGCGCGTCGCGCAGTTCCTCGGCCCGGGTCCTGCCGAAGCGCACCCGGATTCCGGCTCCTGCCTCGACCACCTGCCGGGCCACGATCGGCTGGTCGTCCCGGATCGGGGCGACGACCAGCGGCAGCCCGTGCGCGAGGGCCTCGCAGACGGTGTTGTGGCCGGCGTGGCAGACCACCGCGTCCAGGTGCGGCAGCAGTTCCAGCTGCGGGACGCTCTCCTGGAGCAGTACGTGGCCGGGCACCGGCCCGATGAGCGCGGAGGGCGCCGCCAGCACGAACTGGACCTCCTCGGCGAGCCGTTCGGCGGCTCCCAGTACCGCGCCGTAGAAGCGGGCACCGGCCTCCTGGTTGAGGGTGCCCAGGGACACCAGCACCCGCCGCCGCGCCGGGTCCAGCCGCTGCCAGGGGAATCCGGGCGCGACCGGCCGGGCCCCGAAGGCCGGCCCGACGTAGGCGTGGTGGGCCGGGAACTCCCCGGCGGTTCCGACGAGTTCGGGAGTGGAGAAGACCAGGACCAGCCGCTCCGAGAACCGCGGGTCCCAGCCCCCGGACTCCCGCGCCGCGTCACCGAACTCCGCGAGCAGGCCGGAGATCTGCCCGGCCACCCACTCCCCGACCTTCGGGAAGTCCGCGAAGGGCCGGGTCAGTTCCGCCGAGGTGCTGGCGGAGGTCGCCCACGGCACCCCGAGCCGCCGGGCGACCAGCGGCCCGGCCAGGGCCTGCTGGTCGGCGACCATCACGTCCGGCCCGAACGCCCGGACGGCCCGTTCCACCCCCGGCACCATCGCCCGGGCGAGCGGAACCAGCGCCTCCTCCCACAGGAACCGCAGCGCCCCCACCCCGCGCAGATCGCGCCAGCGCTCGTGCAGCGCCGAGTACCCGCCGCCCGCCTCCTCGCCGGCCGGCAGGATCCGCGCCTGCGCGGGCAGCAGCCGGGCCAGCGCGGAGGCCGGCCCCGCCCAGGCGATCTCGTGTCCCCGGGCCGCCAGTTCGGCCCCGACGGCCACCGTCGGATTGACGTGCCCCGCCAGCGGGGGCACGGTGAACAGCACCTTCACCGGACCAGCGCTCCCGCCCGCGGCCGTACCGCTGCCGCAGCCGTCGTGGCGGTCGAGTCCGCCGGAGCCCTCGCGGCTGTCGCGTCGAGATGGGCCAGCACGGACTCCCGTAGCACCCCACTGCTCTCCTTGAGCACGTCGTGCCCCAGACCCGGCAGGATCCGCAGCGCCCCCCGCGGGGCGTGGCGGGCCAGCTCCCGGGCCCCCGGCACCAGTTCGGAGTGCTCGCCGCAGACGGCCAGGACCGGGCAGCGCAGCCGGGCGTAGTCGGCCGGGGTGAAGGTGCGGCTCGCGGCGATGTCGTCGATGAGCGTGGTGCGGTTGAGGAGGGCGTCGGCGATGGCCGTGAGGTTGGCGGCCTTGCGCAGGCGCAGGGTGAGCAGCTCGGCGGGGACCGGGCTGTCCTCCAGGCTGAGCGCGGCCGCCGACAGGGTGTCCACCATGTTCTCCACCCACGCCCCGCCGAGCGGGGGTTCGAGGAGGGTGAGCCCGGCGACGAGGTCGGGCCGGGCCAGGGCGGCGTGCAGGGCGAGGGTCCCGCCGTAGCTGTTGCCGACCAGGTGGACCGGGCGCTGCCCGAGGCCCAGCGCGCCGAGCAGGGCGAAGAGGTCCCGTACGGCGGTGCGGCTGTCGTAGCCGGAGGCCGGGCGCTCGGTACGGCCGTGGCCGCGCAGGTCGTAGAGGACGGCTTCGTGCCCGGCCCGGGCCACCGGCACGGCCAGGGGGCAGTAGAAGGAGGAGAGGTTGTCGACGACCAGCCCGTGCAGGAAGACCACGACCGGGCGGTCCGGGGCGTCGGCTCCGTCGGCGGCCGGGAGCCGCTGGACGTGGAAGCGCAGGGAGTTGGCGAGGACGACGGCCATGGCGGGCTCAGCCGGCCGACGCGGGCGAGTCGCCCGCCGAGACCCGGGCCAGGGAGGTGTGCGTGATCCGGCCGATGTGGGTGACGAGCTCGCCGACGGACATGGCCAGGATGGCGTCCATGTCCTTCTCCGCCAGGAAGCCCATCAGGTCCACGTCGGCGCCGTAACGGTGGTGGAGCAGCTCGGCGAGGGCCACGAACTCGATGCTCTCCAGGGCGAGGTCCTCGTTGAACGTCGTCTTCATCGTGACCTCCTCCGCGAGGAGGTACTCGTCGCCGACGATCTCCACGAGCATGCCCGTGATCTCGGTGAGGATGTCAGTTGCCATGACGGTTCTCCGTGAGGTGGAAGGGGACGGGGGAGGGCGCGGTCGGACGGGCGGTCCAGGCGACGACGTGGTCGGGCGGCGCCGGGTCGGCGGGCTCGGCGCCGGCGGGCGGCGTGCCGGTCAGCGGTGGCCAGGTGAGCGGTGTGCCGAGCCGTGTCGTGCGGATCGGGTACGGGTGCCCGTCCGGGGACGTCACGAGCAGGGCGCCGGAATCCGGATCACCGGCCACCCGCCAGTCCCGCGGCCGGCCGCCCAGCCCGCCGCCGTCCGCCTTGGCGGCGGCCTCCTTGGCGCACCACAGGGCGGTGAGGGCGGCCGGCAGACCGGTGCCCCCGCGGGCCGCCAGCCGTTCGGCGAGGCGGAGTTCGTCCTGCCCGAGGGCGATCCGGATCAGCGCGTCCGGGTCGGCGGTCACCGGCTCCACGTCGATGCCGACCGGCCGCGCAGGGTCGGCGAGGGCGACCGCGATCCGGTCCTTGTGGGCGATGGACAGCCGGTGGCCCCGGGTCAGCGGGCCCTCGGCGAGCGGCCGGCCGGCCGGATCGTTGCCGATCGGCACCTCCGCCGGGAACACCGGCCCGGCTCCGCCGTCCCACAAGAGCCCGCGCAGGGCGTCCTTGGCCGCGATCCGGCCCAGCAGCCAGGGTGCCCGGGCGCGCGGCGGCAGCCGCTCGTAGGCGGCCCGCTCGGCGGCGCCCAGGTAGCGGCGCATCACCAGCTCCTGCGAGGCGGGATCGGTCCAGCGGCGCCGGGCCAGGCACCAGCCCTCGGGCCGGGGCTCGCCGATCCCGCAGACCTCCGGGGTGAACTTCATCGGCCAGACCCGCTCGTCGGCGCCGAACCGGCGGTACGTCCACCCCTCGATCCGGGCCCACACCCCGCCGCAGGCCCGGCGCAGTTCGAGGTCACCCCGCACGGTGACGTCGTGCACCTCGCGGATCCGGGCGGTGGCGGTGATCAGCTCCTGCGGGGCCGGCGGCGGCCCGGAGAACCGGATGCGGTCCACGGTGGCCGGAAAGACCAGCCGGTCCACCGGGAGCCGCAGCTGCATCCAGTGCCCGAAGAGCTGCCCGGCGGCGTCGAGGAGCGCGCCGGGGTCGGGCAGGGCCCGCAGCACGCCGTGGATGCCGTCCGAGCCGACGGTGCGCACCTCGTGGACCCCGGCGAAGCGCGGCCCGTGGAACATCCAGCGGTCCCGGTACAGGGCCGCGGCGCTGACGGGCGCGGGCCGGGGGTCGCGCAGCGGCGTGTCGTCGGGTGCGGGCGGCTCCCCGTACCGCTCGCCGAGCAGCACGACGACCGAGGCGTACTCCCCGAGGGCGACGCGCAACCGGCCGGGCCCGTCACCGTGGACGCGGATCTCGACGTCGACGGCCGGCTCGACGGCCAGCCACCGCAGGGCCCGTACGTCCTCGTAGCCGACGACGGCGAGGCCGGGCGGGGCGTGCCGCCGGGCGGCGTCGGCGGCCAGCTCCAGCATGGTGGTCATGGGCACGACGGGGAACCGGTCGGAATCCTCCGGCCAGCCGTCGGGCTGGAGGTACACGCAGTGGTCGCGTACGTAGGGCAGTGCGGCGAGCGAGAGCCGCAGGAGTTCCTTCCCCGTGGACCTTCCCGAACCGTTGAGGGCTTGAGCCGGCGGCGGTGCCGGTGCCGTGGCCTGCGCCTGTGCCTCTGCCGGGGCCTTCGGCGGTCCTGCGGTCGACCAGGCGTCGGTGACGGCCCGGGCGGCCGAGCCGGCGTCGGCCAGCACCGCGTCCAGGGCGGAGAGCAGCACCGGGCGGGCCGCTCCCGCCGCCGCGGACCGGGGCGCGGGAGTGCCCGTCGGCCGGGCCGGGGCCGGAGCCGGCCCGGCCGACGGGCCCGAGGCTGCGAGGACGACCGGGACCGGGGCCGGAGCCGTGCTCGGGGCGGCGGCCGGGGCCGTGCCCGGGGTGAGGAGGCCGCTCAGGGAGGCGCGGGCCGCCTCGCTCAGGCGGACCAGCGGGGACCCCAGGTCCAGGGGCACGCGGAGTCCCGGTCCGGCGGGTACCGGCTGCGGCGCGGCCGGGCCGGGGCGAAGCGCCGAACCGGCCGCCGGGTCCGCCCCGGCCAGGAGCCCCCAGCGCGGTGCGTACCCCTCGGCCCAGAGCGCGGCGCAGGTGCGGTTCAGCGCCGCCAGGCCCGGCAGACGGGGGGAGGAGGTCGACACCGAGAGGTGGGGACGCTCGCGCAGGGTGTCCTCGACGAAGCCCGGCAGGCTGCCCGGCCCCAGTGTGACGAAGCTGCGCACGCCCTCCTCCTCGTACAGCCGCAGCGTCAACTCGCGGAAGCGGACCGGCTCCAGGAGGTGGCGGACCACCAGGTCACGCACCTCCTGCGGCGCCGACGGGAACGGCTCGCACGTGGTCGCCGACCACACCGGGAGGGAACCGGACCGCAGCGGCAGCCGGTCGAAGGCGGCGCGGACCTGGCCGAGGTACGGCTCCCACATGGGGGTGTGGAAGCCCGAGCGGAACGGCAGTTCCTGGCCGAGCACCCCGTCGGCGCGCAACCGCTGTACCACCGCGGAGACTTGGTCCGGATCCCCGCAGACCACCGACTGGTGCGGGCAGTTGTCGTGGCTGACCACCACCGCGTCCAGGCCGTGCAGTGCCGCCTCGGCCCGCCGGGCGCCACAGCCCAGTGCCGCGTACACGAGGTCCGGGACCCGCAGATCGTCCGGCCGCAGCGAGTCCAGGAAGGTGTCGGCCGCCTCCTGCGGGTACATCCCAGCGGCCACCATCGCCGCCCACTCGCCCAGGCTGTGGCCCGCCAGCACATCGGCCTCGATGCCGAGTCCGGGCAGCACCCGGGCGAAGAAGCGGCCGGTCGCGATCGCGTCCAGGGCCCGTTCCACGAGGGTCGCGCCCCGGGTGAGCCGGGGCGGCGCCAGCGCGAGCCGGTCCGCCACGTCGTCGATCACGGGGGCGAACTCCGGCTCCAGGCCCGGGAACAGGAACGCCACCCGGCCGCCCAGCGGCTCCGGCGTGAACCACACCTCCCCGCGCCCCCGCCACGGCCGGCCCCGCGCCACCGCCTTCGCGGCCAGCGCGAGCCGCTGCGGCGTCGGCCCGACCACCGCGACCCGGCAGGGCCCGTCGCCGCCGGACACAGGGGGATCGGACGCCAGCCGGGCCGACAGCTGCGCCGGGCCGTCCGCGCCGATCAGGAGTACGTCGGCCCGCGCGGCCGGCCCCACCGGCGCGGCCGCGGCTCCCAGTGGCAGGAACCGTCGCACCGGAAGCGGCGGGCGCGCGGCCGCCGGAGCCTCCTCCAGGACCACGTGCGCGTTGATCCCGCCGAAGCCGAACGCGTTGACCCCGGCCCGGCGGGGCGCCGGCCCCCGCTCCCACGGCTCCGCCGCCGTCACCGGCCGCATCCGGGTGCGGGCCAGGTCCGGGTGCGGCTCCTCCAGGTGCAGCGTCGGCGGCAGCACCCCTTCGTGTACCGCGAGCGCGGCCTTGATCAGCCCGGCCATGCCCGAGGCCTGCATGGTGTGCCCGAGCATCGACTTCACCGAACCGAAGCCGATGCCGCGCCGGTCGCCCGGCTCGGGCGGGCCGAACACCTGGGCCAGGGTGTCCAGTTCGGCCGCGTCGCCGACCGGGGTGCCCGTCCCGTGCGCCTCCAGCAGGCCCAGCGCGCCCGGCGCCCGCGGATCCAGGCCGGCCTCCCGCCAGGCCCGCTCCAGGGCTCGTACCTGGCCGGCGACCAGGGGGCTCATCAGGCTCGCCGCCCGGCCGTCCCCGGCCACGCCCGTCCCGCGGATCACCGCGTACACGCGGTCGCCGTCCCGCTGGGCGTCCGCCAGCCGCTTCAGCAGCACCACCCCGGTCCCCTCGGACAGCAGGGTCCCGTCGGCCCTCCGGTCGAAGGGCCGGATCCGCTCGCTCGGGCTCAGCGCCCGCAACTGCGTGAACACGCTCCACAGCGTCGCGATGTGGCAGTGGTGCACCGCCCCCGCGACCACCGCGTCACAGCGGTCCGAGGCCAGCAGCCCCACCGCCTGGTCCACCGCCAGCAGGGAGGAGGCGCAGGCCGCGTCCAGGGTGTAGGCGGGGCCGCGGAAGTCCAGCCGGTTCGCGGTCCGCGCGGCCGTGAAGCTCGGCACCAGCCCGATCGAGGCGTCCGGCCGCTCCGGCCCCAGCGCGTCCTGGAAGGCCGAGCGCACCGCTGCGATCCGCCGCTCGCCCAACTCCGGCGCCAGCTCCCGCAAGGTCTGGGCCAACTGGTGCGCGGTACGCACCCGTTGGTCGAGGCGGGCCGTGGCCACGCCCATGAACCCGCCGCGGCCCAGCACCACTGCGATCCGCGAGCGGTCGGCAGGCAGCCGGTCCTCGCCGCCCGCGTCGGCGATCGCCTCCGGCGTCGCGTGCAGGGCCAGCATCTGATCGGGCTCGGCCCCCTCCACGGCGGCCGTCATGATCCCGAACCGGGTCGGGTCGAAGGCGGCGAGGCCGTCGACGAAGCCGCCCCTGCGGCAGTAGAACCGGTCGCCGGCCGCGGGTCCCGAGGCGGGTCCGGCGCTGGGGTCGTAGTACACCTCGGGGTCCCAGCGGCCCGGGGGGACCTCGCCGATGGAGTCCGTACCGGCGAGGAGGTTGCGGCGGTAGGAGGCCAGGTCGGGCGCGCCGGGGAAGACGGCGCCCATGCCGACGATGGCGGCGTCGGTGGGGCGGGGGGCGGTGCCGTTGCGTTGGCTACTCATCGCCTCCGTCCTCCCGTGCCCTTGCCATCAGGACCACCTGTACGTCGGTTCCGTGCGACAGCTCGGCGAGGAACGCGGCGGTGCCGGCCGTCGGATCGATGAGCGGGATGCCGCGCCGGGCGTACGCACGCTCCAGCTCGGGGGTGACCATCCCGCCCGCCTCCGCGGCCCAGGGGCCCCAGTCGACCGACAGCACCCGGCCCGGGAACGACTCCGCCCAGCTGTGCGCGAGGCCGTCGAGGGCGTCGTTGGCCGCGGCGTAGTCGGTCTGGCCGCGATTGCCGTAGACCCCGGCCACGCTCCCGAACAGGGCCAGGAAGCGGGGGGCGGGCGCCGAGCCGTGTTCGGCGGACGCGGCCGCCAGGTGGCGGGCGCCGGCCACCTTCGTGGTGAACACGTGCGTGAAGTCGGCCGGTTGCTTGTCGCTCAGCAGGCCGTCGCGCAGGACTCCGGCGCCGTGCACGATGCCGTCGAGCCGGCCGTGGCGCCCCCGTACGTCGGCCACGACGGCCCGTACGGCCTGCTCGTCGGTGACGTCCGCGCAGTGGTAGCGCACGGACGCGGCCGCCGCGGTGAGTGCGGCCAGGGTGGCGCGCACCTCGCGCTCGGCGAGGATCCGCGAGGCCGCGGCCTCGATCTCCGCGGGCGTACGGAGCCCCGCGGCGATCAGGGCGGCGCGGAGGGCGACCCGGTCCTGGGCCTGGGCGAACTCGTCCGCGGAGGGGGAGGCGGGGGCGGGTTCGGGGGTGCGGCCGAGGAGCTCGATGTGGCATCCCGTGGCGTGGGCCAGGGCCAGGGCGGTGCGGGCGGTGATGCCGCGGGCTCCGCCGGTGAGCAGGACGACGGAGTCGGGGCCCAGGGGCGGCGCGGTGCCCGCGGCCGGTGTGCCTCCGGCTGGGGCGGGTGGGGTCAGTGGGGCCGGAATGGGTGCGCGGGTGGTACGGGCGCCCTCGGTCGTGTACCCGACGGACGAGTGGGGGGTGTTGCAGCTCAGTTCTGCCAGGAGTTGCGCGGCGACCTGTTCGGGGGCCTCCTTGGGGTGGACGTCCACGGCGCGGACGAGCGTGCCGGGGAATTCGAGGGCGGCGCTGCGGGCGAAGCCGTGCAGGCCGGCGGCGGGGGCGCCGGGTGCGGTGACGAGCAGCAGCCGCTGCGTTCCGTCCGTGAGGGTGCGGCGCAGCGCGGGGAAGAGCCGGGGGAGGACGGGCTCCGAACCGGTCCGCAGACCGGTCAGGTCGACGATCGCGTCGAAACCGGGCTCGGGTTCGGTGAGGGGGAGTGGCTCGGCCCCGTATGCCTCCAGTGCCGTGGCGAGCGCCTGGGCGAGGCCCTGGCCGTCGTCGACCACTCCGATCCGCAGGCCGCGGAGGGCTTCCGGGGCCGGGGTGGCGGGGGGTGCGGGGACGGTGTCCACCCGGAGGCGGGTGAGCGGGGGTGCGGACGGTTGGGCGGGGGGTGCCGGACGAGGGTCCGGCTGTGGTCCGGTGTGCGTGGTGATCCACTCGACTATGGCCCGCAGCGTCTTGATCCGGGACAGCTCCTCGACCGCGGACTCGGCGGAGCCGCCCGGGTCCTGGGGGAGCCCGATCCGGTCGGCCAGGGCTCCGATGATCTCCACGCGCTTGATGGAGTCGATGGAGAGGTCGGCCTCCAGGTCCAGGTCGGGGTCGAGCATGTCCAACGGGTATCCGGTCCGGGTGTGGACGATCTCCAGGACGACCTCCATGACCGCCTCGGGGGACCGGGCGGGGGGCGCGGCTTCGCCGGGGCTTGGGGGAGGGGTGGGGCCGGGCGCGCGCCGGGGCGTCTCCTCGGGCGCCGAACGTGGCGGGGGGTAGGCGGGCCGGGCCGTATTGCGTTCGTCGCCCTGCGGGGATCGGCCCGGCACACTCCCGGCCCCGGCGGAAGCGGCCTCCGGCCCGTTCGTCGGCGCGCCCAGGTAACCCAGCAGGACGTCCCGCTGCGCCGCGACCAGTTCCCGGGTGCTGCGGAGGTACTCCAGGACCGCCTCCTCGCGACCTGCCGTCCTGCCCGTCTCGGTACCTGCGGTCTCATCTGTGGTCCGACGCGCGGTCATTCCCGCACCTCCATTCGCACCGGTTTCCGTGGGCGGGGCTTGGCGTGGGGTCGGCGCCACGCGTTGGGCGGGGCGGAGGCCGCCGGGGACCGGGGTGCCGGCTGCCGTGCGGACCAGGTGGCCGTCCACCAGCCAGCCCGGGCGGCGCGGGGCGCGCTCCGGGAGGCGGGTGGTGCGGCCGCGGAACAGGGCCTCCGGTGCCACCGGCACACCTGCCGAGGTCAGTTCCGCCAGTGCGGTGACCAGCCGGACCAGGCCGTGTTCGCCCGGTACGTCCAGCGGGACCACCGTGTGGGGGCGGTCGGACAGGATGCGGCCGATCAGGGCGGTGAGGACCCGGCCGGGACCCGCCTCCACGAAGGTGCGGACGCCGGCCGCGTACATGGCCTCGACCTCGTCGACGAACCGGACCGGCTCCGCGACCTGGCGGGCCAGGAGGTGCTGGATCTCCTCGGCCGATGTCGGATACGGGCGCCCTGTCGTGTTCGACCAGACGGGGAGGGCCGGGGCTGCCATCGGTGTGTCCGCCAGTGCCGTGGCGAGGTCCTTCGACGCCTCTGACACCACCTCGCTGTGGAAGGCGCAGGCCACCGGGAGGGGCTCTGCCGACAGTCCCGCCTCGCGGAGTGCGGATACCGCCTCTTCGACGGAGGGTGTGGGGCCCGAGATCACGCACTGGCGGGGGGCGTTGTGGTTCGCGATGGTGCATCCGGTGCGTGCGGCGACCTCGTCCGGCGTCGCTGAGACGGCCGCCATCGAGCCCGGGTCCGCGCCGGCGGCCTTCAGGATCGCCTCGGCGCGGCGCGCGCTCAGCCGTAGCAGGCTCTCGGTGTCGTAGACCCCGGCCGCCCAGAGCGCGGTGAGCTCCCCGTACGAGTGCCCGGCCACGCAGTGCGGCCGTACGCCGAGCTCGCCGAGCAGCAGATGCGCCGCTGCCCCCGCCAGTCCCAGGGCCGGCTGGGCCACGCGGGTGTCGGTGACGGCCGCCTTTTGGGCCGCCCGTCCCTCGGCGGTGAAGGCCGCCGGCGGGAACATCGCCGACACGACGGGGGGCGGAGCCGAGTCCAGGAGGGTGCGCAGGGCGGGGAAGGAGGTGAACAACTCGTTGAACATGCCCGGGCGTTGGCTGCCCTGGCCGGGGAAGAGGAAGGCGGTGAGGCCCGGGTTCTCCCTCGTGATGTGGATGCCCGTGCCGTGGGTGAAGGTGCAGGCCTGTTCGAGGCGGGCCGCCAGTTCGTCGAGGTCGGCGGCCACGATCGCCACCTGGACCGGGTCGGAGCCGGCGGCGGTTTCCGCCGCGAGGTCGCGCAGGGGCCAGGGGCGTCCCGCCGTGTCGTTCTCCTCCAGGCGGGCCGCGAGCCGGGCCATCGCGCGGCCGGCCGCCTTCCGGTCCGCGCCGCGGAAGCAGAACAGCTCGGCCGGCCACTCCTCCAGGCCGTGCCGGGGCTCCTCCGCGCCCCCGTACCCGGCCAGCACCGCATGGTAGTTGGTGCCGCCGAAGCCGAAGGCGCTCACTCCGGCGATCCGCCGCTCCGCGGGTACGGGCCAGGGGCGCGCCTCGGTGTCGAAGGAGAACGGGCTGGTCTGCGCCCGCCAGGCCGGGTTCGGCGTGTCGATGTGCAGGGTGGGCGGCCTGACGCCCGTGTGGACGGCCCGGGCGGCCTTGATGAGCCCGGCGAGTCCCGCGGCGCACTTGGTGTGGCCGAGCTGGGATTTGACGGAGCCCAGGGCGCAGGAACCGCTGGTGGCTCCGGAGGCGGTGAACAGGTCGCTGAGGACGGCCAGTTCGGTGCTGTCGCCGACCACCGTGCCGGTGCCGTGCGCCTCGACCAGACCCACCTCGGCCGGGGCGATGCCGGCCCGTGCGTAGGCCCGCTCCAGGGCCCGCCGCTGTCCTTCCGGGCGGGGTGCGGTCAGGCCGAGGGAGCGGCCGTCGCTGGCGGACCCCACCGCCTTGATCACGGCGTACACCCGGTCGCCGTCCCGCTCCGCGTCCGCCAGCCGCTTCAGGACGAGCGCCCCCACCCCCTCGCCGAGGGCGATCCCGTCGGCGGCCGCGTCGAAGGGCCGGCAGCGGCCGCCGGGCGAGAGGGCGCGGACGGAGGCGAACATCAGGTAGTCGTTGATCCCGTTGTGTACGTCGGCGCCCCCGCACAACACCATGTTGCTGTCCCCGTCGCGCAGTTGGCGGCAGGCGAGGTCCAGGGCGGCGAGGGAGGAGGCGCAGGCGGCGTCGACCGTGCAGTTCGCCCCGCCCAGGTCGAGCCGGTTGGCGACCCGGCCCGCGATGACGTTGGCGAGGATCCCGGGGAAGGAGTCCTCGGTGAGCCGCGGCAGTTGCTCGTCCAGGGAGGTCGGCAGCTCGCCCAGGTAGGCGGGGTGCAGGGCGCGCAGCCCGTACGCGCCCGCCAGTTCGGTACCGGCCTCCGCGCCGAAGACCACCGAGGTCCGCGAGCGGTCGAAGGCGCGCTCCTTGCCGTAGCCGGCGTCGCGGAGGGCCCGCGCCGAGATCTCCAGGGCCAGCAGCTGCACCGGCTCGATCCCGGCGAGGGAGGAGGGCGGGATGCCGTGCGCGAGGGCGTCGAAGGGCACCGGACCGAGGAAGCCGCCCCAGCGGGAGGGCGTGCGCTCCCCGGCCCGGGCCGGGTCGGGGTCGTAGTAGAGCGCCGGGTCCCAGCGCTCGGCCGGCACCTCCGTGACGGCGTCCGTCCCGGCCAGGACCATCGCCCAGTAGGCGGCGAGGTCCGGCGCGCCGGGGTAGGCGCAGGCCATGCCGACGATGGCGATGTCGAGCGGGTCGGGCGCCTGCGCGGCCCCGCCGTCCGCGAAGTCCCGGGCGCGGCGCTGCAGCAGTGCGGTGGCTCCTTCGGTGACCTGCGCGTGCAGTGCGGCGATCGTGGTGGTCCCGGTGCGCAGGGTCGCGGCCTGCCCGAGCATGAACAGCCCCTCCGCGTACTGCTGTTCCTCGTCGACGGCCTCCAGCCGGTCCGTCGCGCGCCGCAGGCCCTTGCTGGCGACCCGCAGCCGCCCGAGGTTGAGCCGCTCCAGCTCCTCCCACATCTCGCGCGGTTCCACGCCGCTCTGCGCGAGCCGCCGCCGGGTCGCCTCGAAGGTCTCGGCGTACGGGGTGTCCGCACAGCGGGTGGCGTGCCCGGGCGCGGTGCGCAGCAGTACGGTGTCCGCGCACTCCACCGCCGCCCGCTGGAAGCCCGGCAGTACCGCGCCCGCCGCCACGGCCTCCTCGGTGAACAGGTACGCGGTGCCCATCAGCACCCCGATCCGCGCGCCGCGCCCGGCCAGCGGAGCCGCGGCCGCCAACGCCATCGCGGCGGACCGCTCGTCGTGGATCCCGCCCGCGAACAGCAGGTCCAGCGCCTCGGGTTCGGGGCAGGACAGCAGCCGCTCGATCTGCTCCTCCCACAGCGGGAACGAGGCGCGCGGCCCGACGTGTCCGCCGCACTCCAGCCCCTCGAAGACGAACCGCCGCGCCCCCTCGGCGAGGTACCGCTCCAGCAGGCCGGGCGAGGGCACGTGCAGGTGGGTGCGGATCCCGGCCGCCTCCAGTGGGGCCGCCTGCGCCGGGGTGCCCCCGGCGATGATCGCGTGCGGTGGACGGGCCCCGGTCACGGCCGCCAGCTGCGCCCGCCGCAGCTCGGGCGGGGCGAAGCCGAGCAGCCCCACGCCCCAGGGGCGTTCCCCGAGCCGTTCCGCGGTCTCGGCCAGGAGCCGGCGTACGTCCGGGCCCTCCATCACCGCGAGCGCCAGGTACGGGACCCCGCCCGCGGTGGCGACCGCCTCGGCGAAGGCCGCCTGGTCGCTCACCCGGGTCATCGGCCCCTGCACGACGGCCGGCGGCCGGGTCCGGGCAGCCGCCTCCACGTGCCCGCGGATGGCCGCCCGTACGGCGAGGAGCACGCCGCCGGTGGTCCGGTGGCGCTCGGCGAGCCGGGCCGCGCAGGATCCGTCCTGTCCGACGGGCAGCAGCTGCGTCCGCAGGTCCCGGGCGCCGAGCAGCAGGTGCGCCGGCCCCTCGGGCGGGGTGAGGTCGGGTCGTGCGAACACCCGGTGCCCGTCGATGATCCGGGTCTCGGAACCGTCCATCGCCCGGAGCGCGGCGGCCACTTCTGCCGGTAACCCGGCCTCGCCCTCGACGGTCAGGGCCAGTTGTGCGTCGAGGAGTACCCCGGTGGCGCCGCCCGCGACGGCCGCGGCCGCCGTGTGCGGGCCGATCCCGCCACAGGCCCGTACGGGTACCCGGATCGAGGGGTCCCCGAGCAGCTGCTGGAGCAGTACGAAGGTGGTGGCCGCGCCCACCCGGCCGCCGGCCTCGTGGCCCTTGGCGACGAGCGAGTCCGCCCCCGCGGCCACGGCGGTCGTGGCCTCCGCCAGGCTGGTGACCTCGGCCCACACGCGGGGCCGGCCGGCCGCGGCGGCCCACGCGGCCACCCGCTCCGGGGTGTGCCACCCGGTGTCGGCGAGCAGCACGGTGTCCACCTCGGCCGGCAGTTCCTCCGGTCCGAGCGGGCAGCCCGCGGGCACCCGCACTCCGTATCTGCCGCTGCCGCCGAGCCGGCGGCCCGACTCCGCGAGGCCGTCCCGTGCGGCGTTCGCGTCCCGGCCGAGGTCGAGCAGTCCGAGGGCCCCGGCGCGTGCGGCGGCGGTCACGATTCCCGGGCGGGGCTCCTCGAAGGGACTGACCGCGACGACCAGATCGCGGGTGGCGGCGGACTGCGGGGGATGGGGGGTCACGGGCGCTCCTCTTCCAGTGCGGTGTGACATGGCGGAGTGCAGGACGGAAGAACGGCAGAACGGAGAGCGGAGGAGGCGGCAGAGCGCGAGGAGGGGAGTGCGGCGGTCTCGCACCTCGGCCGGCGTGCGGGGGCAGGCTTGAACAGTGGTCAAACACCCTCATGCCGCGATGCATCGTGCGGTGACGGCCGTGCACTGTCAACAGCTATGCGGAGTACGGTACTTCGCTCCCTCGGTCAGCGCGGACCGCCCGGCGCGCCCCCCGATCGGACCCGCGATCCGCCCCGGCCGAGCCGTGGCCTGCGACGTTTCCCGCCACGATGGGCCGACCCCGCGGCGCGACCCGCGGCAGTGCGTCCCCGCGGGCATGCCGCATGGGCATGCCTATCCGCCGACCGGGCATGAACACGAAGCCGCACCCGGTCAGTTGTTCACCCGTCGAGCCCTTACAGGTACGGCCTCGCGCGGTTACCGTCCGGTCATGACCCCCACGCTGGCGCAGCTCCGCTACCTCGTCGCCGTCGCCGACTGCCGGTCCATCACCGGCGCCGCCGCCTCGGTCTTCGTCGCCCAGTCTGCCCTGTCCCGGGCCGTCCAGGCCATGGAACGCGATCTCGGCGTCGAGCTCCTCGCCCGCCGGGGAAGGGGGGTGGACCTCACGCCGGAGGGGGCCCGGGTCGTCCGGCTGGCCCGCACCGTGCTCAACGCGGTGGAGGCCATCGACGACATCGGGACCCCGCACGGCAGGGACACCCGGGCCGTCCTGACCCTCGTCACCACCCCCACCCTCGCCCTCGACCTGGCCTCCGACCTGGTCGCGGCCTTCACCGAGCGGCACCCGACGGTCGACGTCCGCCTCCAGCAGCACGACAGCAGAGAGGTCCTCGTCGAGGAACTGAACCAGGGCAGGGCGGAGTTGGCCCTGGTCGACCTGCCCGTCGACAAGGAGCTCTCCACCCACTTCATCCAGGAGCGCGAGGTGGTACTGATCTCCCCGGTCGGCTCCCGGCTGCCGCATCCCATGCCGCTGCGCATGCTCGACGGGCTGCCGATGGTGCTGCCGACCCCGGGGACCGGCCGGCGTACCGAGATGGAGGCCATGTTCAGCTGCCTCGGGGTACGGCCCGTCCCCTCCCTGGAGGTCGACGAACGCCTCGCCTGGGTGACCGGAGTGACGGACGGCCGCGGCTCGCTCATCTGGTACCGCGACGTGGTGCTGAGGGCCTTCGGGAGCCGGGCCGAGATCCGCTCCTTCACCCCGCCGCTGCTGCGTCCGGTGGGCATCGCCCACGCCCGTCGGCCGCTGAGCCGCGCGGCCCGTGCGTTCATCGCACAGGCCGGACACAAGGGACCGGTCCGGGAGCCGGTGCGCTGACGGGGCATGCCCCCTCGGCATTGAACGATGCTCGAACGGGAGGGGATTGGGCCTGGCGGGCCCGGCTGATGTCCCGTCACATGGTGCGCATGTCCCGACTCCTGACACCCCCACGGGCCGCCGCCCTCGCGACCGCCGCCCTCGCTACGATCCTGCCCGCGGTCGCCTGGACGGCCAGCGCCAGCGCCACCGCCTCCCCGGCCCCGTCCGCCGCGGCGGCGGCCGCCGGAACCCGAGCGCTCGCGCCGGAGAAGAAGTGCACCCTCCCCGGCGGCCTGGCCGAGTTCAGCGGACTCGCCATGAGCCGCAAACACCCCGGCGTCTTCTACGCCGTCAACGACAGCGGGAACACGAACCAGGTCTTCGCCGTCGACTGCAACGGCGCCACCGGCCGGCTGCTGGCCACCTTCACCCTTTCCGGCGTCGGCAACACCGACTGGGAGGGCCTCGCGCTCGGCAAGGACGCCTCGGGCGGCCCGGCGATCCTGGTCGGCGACATCGGCGACAACCTCAGCAGCCGAGCGGAGATCACCGTGCACGGATTCGCCGAGCCCGACCAGCTGGCCAACGCCACGGTCACACCCGTGACGTACCGCTTCTCCTACGCCGACGGCAAGCATGACGCGGAGTCCCTGCTCGCCGATCCCGTGACCGGCCGGCTGTACGTCGCGAGCAAGCTCATCGGATCCGCCGGCCGGCTGTACCAGGCCCCGCTGCCACCCGTGTCAGGGCAGATCAACACCCTCACGCCGGTCCGGCCCGGCCCGGTGTTCGCCACCGACGGCGCGTTCTCCCCCTCGGGCGCCTCGTACACCCTGCGCAGCGGCGGGCCACTGGGAGCCAACACGGCCTCCGTGTACGACACGGCGGGGGTCAAGCTCGCGGACGTCGCCCTCCCGGCCCAGTCGCAGGGCGAGACGGTGACGTACGCGGACTGCACGAGCCTGCTCGTCGGGTCGGAGAACGACACCCAGGTCTGGCGGGTCGCGCTGCCGCCGGAGGCCACCCCGGGCTGCGGCACCACGCCGACTCCCACGCCGACTCCCACCCCCACGCCGACCCCGACTCCCACCCCCGGTGACCTGAGGCTCACCAACCCCGGACCGCAGGCGTGCAAGTTCAACCAGCCCTGCACCATCCAGCTCACCACCACCGGCGGAAAGCCCCCCGTCCGGTACGCCGCCACCGGCCTGCCCTGGGGCCTGACCCTCGACAGCGCCTCCGGCCGGATCACCGGCAAGCCCTGGGGCAGCGGCACGGTCCAGGTCACCGCCACCGCGACCGACTCCACCGGGGCCACCGCCGCCGCGGCCTTCTCCCTCACCGTCAACTGGTTCTGAGACGCGAGGAGAGCGGGCTTGTCCAAGGTGCCCCCGAGGCCGCACTGTTGACCGAGTTTCGTCCATCAGGTCAGGAGAGCCGGTTTGTCGTCCCCCATTTCACCCGTCCCGTCCGCCTCGGGCTCCCCGCACGTCATCGACCCCGCCGGAGGCTGCCCCCACGCCCTCAACGCCCGGCTGCGCGCCGAGCACGGCCCGGTGGCGGAGGTCGTACTCCCCGGCGGGGTGCCCGGAGCGGTCGTCCTGGGCCACGACGCGCTGAAGGAGTTCCTCGGCCACCCCGAAGTGGCCAAGGACGCCCGGCACTTCCCGGCCCTGCACGACGGCACCATCCCCCGGGACTGGCCGCTGCGGGCCTTCGCCAACGCCCAGGGCATGCACACCGCCGACGACGAGGACCACCGCCGGCTCCGCGCCCTGGTCGGCAAGGCCTTCACGGCCCGCCAGGTGGAAAGGCTGCGGCCGCGCGTCGAGGAGTTGACCGCCGGTTTCCTCGACGACCTCGCCCGGGCCGCGGCCGAAGCCCCCGACGGGGTCGCCGACCTGCGCGAGCACTTCGCGCTCCCGCTCCCGATGAGCGTCATCTGCGAACTGCTCGGGGTGAACCCCGAGCACCGGGGCCGGCTGCACCACCTGTCCAACAAGGTCATCATCGCCACCGACACCACCCCCGCCGAGGCGATGGCCGCCGTACGGGAGCTGGTCGAGCTCATGGGCACGATCGCCGCCACCCGCCGGGAGGCCCCGGGCGACGACCTCACCAGCGCCCTGATAGCCGCCCGCGACGACGACGGCGACCGGCTCAGTGAGGCCGAACTCATCGGCACGATGAGGCTGATGCTCGTCGCGGGTCACGAGACCACCCTCAACCTCATCAGCAACGCCGTGCGCGCCCTGTGCACCCACCGCGACCAGCTCGACCTCGTTCTGGAGTCCAAGGCGACCTGGTCGGACGTGGTGGACGAGACCCTGCGCTGGGACGGTCCGGTCAGCTGGTTCCCCTTCCGCTACCCCACCCGCGACCTGACCGTGGACGGCGCCGTCATCCCGCAGGGCACCCCGGTGCTCGCCGGCTACACCGCCGCCGGCCGGGACGAGGCCTTCCACGGCCCGGACGCCGACCGCTTCGACATCACCCGCCCCACCGCCGCCCGCAACCTCTCCTTCGGGCACGGCGCCCACTACTGCGTGGGCGCCCCGCTCGCCCGCCTGGAGGCCACCACCGCGCTGGAGCGGCTCTTCACCCGCTTCCCCGACCTCGACCTCGCCGCCCCCGAGGCCGAGCTCCCGCACCAGCGCAGCTTCATCGGCAACAGCGTGGAGACGCTCCCGGTCCGCCTGGCCGGAAACTAGCGTCGTCCGCCGCCCGCCGCGACCGGCCCCGCCGGGACCGGCGCCCGAGCGGGCGGCGGACCGTCATCCCAGAGTGAGGGGCTGTTCCGGGGCCAGGTGCGCGGCGATCGCCTGCAGCACGTTGGAGCTCGCGTTCTGGACGGTGCTGCCGAGGCCCTGCGTCGCCACCGTCGCGATGGCGAGCTTCCTGGACGGCAGGTAGGCGACCGTGCCCTCGTAGCCGGCGAAGGACGGGTTCTGGACGATCCAGGTGTTCTGCACGGGCAGGCCCAGCGCGAACCAGGTGTCCCCCTTGACCTTCACGACGCCGGTCAGCTGGGCCTTGTGCGACTCGGGCGTCAGCAGCTTCCCGTCACCGATCGCCGCGAAGGACTTCGCCATGTCCTCCAGCGTTCCCGTCATCACCGCGCCCGGCGCGAGCGTCCACGACGGATTCCAGTAGGTGGCGTCCTCGAACACGCCCCGCTCGTTGTCGAAGGAGTGCAGCACCGGCTCGGGGATGTCCGCCTTCGACGAGATCGCGGTGTGGCTCAGGCCGAGCGGCCCGAGGACGTCCTGGACCATCACCTCGTGGAGGGGCTTGTGCCTCACCCTCGAGATGATGTCGCCCAGGATCACCCAGTTGGCGTGCGAGTAGGCGAAGCCCGAACCGGGGGGCAGCACCAGGGGCTTGGAGACCGAGATCTTCACGCGCTCCTCCGCCGTCCAGGTCCGGAAGGGGTTCTTGTAGAGATCGGCGATGAAGGTCCGGTCCGTGACGTAGTCCGCGTACCCGGAGGAGGTCGAGGCCAGCATCTTCAGCGTGATCTCGTCCGCGTGGGGGAGGTCCGGGCGCCATCGGGAGATCTTGTCGTCGAGCGCGACCTCGCCCTCGTCGACGAGCTTGAGCAGTGAGGTCGTCAGATAGGGGATGGCGACCGATCCGATGCGGAAACGCATGTCCGTCGTCGCGGGGAAGCCCGTCATCGTCTCCCCGGCCGCGGCGGCCGAGACGCGCTCGCCGTCGACCCACACCTCGGCCATCGCCGCCGTCAGCCTGTACTTCGCGAGCGCGTCGGCGACCTGCTGCCCGGTGAAGTCCTCCGTATCGCCGGGGAGGCACGTGCCGCCCCGGGAGATCTGGCCGGACGGACATTGCTTCGCGGCGCTCTCGGCTCGGCTGAGGGTGCATCCGCCGGCCAGCGAAGCGCCCAGGAGCAGGTTCAGACAGGTGAGGGTGAGGATCCTGGAACTGCGCACAGTGGTGCCTCCCTGCGGGTCGAAGGCGAAGGTTCCCGGTTCCCCCGGCTCGCGGTTGCAGGCCCCGTCACGCAGGCTAACGGGGGGTGTCGCCCGTTGCACTCCGGAAGCGTTCCGGGAGTGACGCGCCGGCCTGTCAGCCCGCGCCCGGCGGCGTCAGGTCCGTGCTCAGCCAGCCCGCGATCGGTGTTCACCCCGCCCGGATGGATCTCCGGGAGCACCACGATGAACGCCCGGATATCAGTGGCACAGTCCGATCGTCAGCACCCGAACGATGGACGGATTGTTCCGTGGACGTGCAGCCGAGGCCGTTCAGCCGAGGGCTTTGACCTGTACCTCCACCGCGTGCCACCCGGTCGCCCCGTCCGGCACGGTTCCGGTGCGGACCCCGGTCTGGACGGCGCCCGTGCCGTCCGTCGCACGGACCTCCAGCGTGTGCCGTCCGGGGGTCGCCTCCCACGGCCACACCCACTGCCGCCAGGTGTCGACCCCGTCCGCGGCCCCGAGCCGCGCCTGCTGCCAGGGGCCGGCGTCCACGCGTACCTCGACCGCCTCGATCCCGCGGTGCTGCGCCCACGCCACCCCGGCGACCGCCACCCGGCCCGGCGTCAGGCCGGCGTACGGGCGCGGGGTGTCGATCCGCGACTGCGTCTTGACCGGGGCCTGCTGGGCCCAGGACCTGCGCACCCAGTAGGCGTCGTACGCGGCGAAGGTGGTCAGCCGCAGCTCGGTCAGCCATTTGCAGGCGGAGACGTACCCGTACAGGCCCGGTACGACCATCCGGACGGGGAACCCGTGCGCGAAGGGCAGCGGTTCGCCGTTCATGCCGACGGCCAGCAGCGCCGCCCGGCCGTCCATGACGGCCTCGACGGGCGTGCCGATCGTCATGCCGTCCACCGAACGCGCCACGAGCTGGTCGGCCGGACCGCCCTGGGACGGCGGCCGCACGCCCGCCTCCCGCAGCAGGTCGGCGAGGCGTACGCCGAGCCAGCGGGCGTTGCCCGCGTACGGGCCGCCGACCTCGTTGGACACGCAGGTGAGGGTGATGTCGTGCTCGACCAGCGGCCGGTCGAGCAGCTCCCGGAGATCGAGGTCGAGGGGCCGGGCGACCCCCTCCCCGTGGATGCGCAGCCGCCAGGTGTCCGCGTTCACGCGGGGGACGACCAGGGCGGTGTCCACCCGGTAGAAGTCGCGGTCGGGTGTGAGGAACGGGGAGAGCCCGGGCACCCGCAGGTCGGCCCCGGCCGGTACCGGCAGCGCGGGCACGGTGGGCCGGGGGAGGACGAAGCGGGCCCGGGAGGCGGTGGCGCCGGCCGAACCGTGGGCACCCAGACGCCGCCCGGCGAAGCCTGCCGCGGCCGAGCCCACCAGGACGGCGGTGACCAGCCGGCCGAAGCCGCGCCGGTCCATCGCCCAGGTCCCGGAGGGTGGTGACCCGGCCGGCCGGGGCCGCGTCGCCGCGGTGATCAGCAGGTACAGCACCCCGGCCGCGGTCAGTCCGGCCACCAGCGAGGGCAGCGGGTCGCGCCAGGAGGCCTCCGGACGGCTGAGTGCGGCTGCCGCCCCCAACAGTCCGAATCCGCCCGCGAGCGCGATCCCGGCCGGGAGGTGGCGTATGGCGAGCAGCCCGGCCAGGGCCGCGACCACGGCCAGGACGGCGATGATGCCGAGCGTCAGCACCAGCTTGTCGGCGGTGCCGAACAGCCCGATCGCCCATTCCCGGAGGGCCACGGGCGTCAGGTCGACCACCGCCCCGCCGACGGCGGTGACCGGCGAGGCCTCGGGCCGGACCGCCGCCGCGGTCAGCTGCGCGAGCGCCAGCCCGGCGACGGCCGCGACGAGCCCGCTCACGACGCCCAGCGTGCGCCGCGGCCGCACGGAACGGCTCGGGTCTGCCTTCACACGGCCAGTGTGCCGCGCTCCGGCGGCTCCGCGGCGGCGCCGCGGGGAGTGTCGGTGTCTTGTGCCCAGCGCGAAAGGAACACATCGGCGGCGGGGTACGCGGTGAGGATGACGTCATGGAGCCCCGTCACCTCGTGGAAGCGCAACCGTCGTGCCTCTGAAGCCGACCCGGACCATCACCACCTCGCCCTACTGGCCGGTGTTCACCCACTCGACGCTGCGCCGTCTGTTACCGGGATTCACCGTCTCGTCGCTCGGCGACGGCATGGCCGTGGTCGCCGTGAGCTGGCTGGCGATCGAGCTCGCACCGGCGGCACAACGCGGAACATGGGTCGCGTTGGCAGCCGCCGCCTACACGCTCTCGGGCGCGGCGGGCGCGGTCCTCCTGGGACGGTTCCTGCGCCACCGGTCCCCGGCCCGGCTGGTCGCCTGCGACGCGCTGCTGCGCGCCACCGCCCTGGGTGCGATTCCCGTGTGTCACGCCCTCGGGACGTTGAGCATCGAGCTGTACGTCGTGCTGCTCGCCGTCTCTTCCGTCCTTCACTCGTGGGGCCGGGCGGGTGTCTACACCTTGCTGGCCAGACTGCTGCCGGAGCGCGATCATCTGGCCGGCAACGCCGTCCTGTCCGGTGTCGGCTCGCTCTCCACCGTCCTCGGCCCGCCGCTCGCCGGCGCCCTCATCCTCCGGGGTGGCGCCGTGACCGTGATCGCTGTCGACGCGGCGACCTTCCTCGTCCTGGCCGCCACGTTCTTCTTCGGCGTCCCCCGCGACGAGGCGCCCGCACCCGGGGAAGGCGGTTCCCGTACCGCGGGATTCGCCGTCATCCGCCGCACTCCGGCCCTGCTGGGGCTGCTCGGCCTGAGCTCCGCCTTCTTCTGCCTCTTCGGTCCCGTGTACGTCGCCCTGCCGCTGCACGTATCGGACGGCCTGGGCGGCCCGGCGGGTCTGCTGGCCGCCTTCTACACCGCGTTCGGTATCGGCGCGGTCCTCGGCTCCGTACTGGCCGGGTACCTGAGCCGCTTGCCGATGTGGCCGACCACGACCGGCATCGTCGTCGCCTTCGGCGTGTTCCTGCTGCCGACCGGGCTGGGAGCGCCGACGACCGTCGCCGTCCTCGGGTTCGCCGCCGCCGGTCTGCTCTGGCCTCCGTACGCCGCGCTGTCCACCGCCCTCCTCCAGCGTTCGGCCCCGCGGCACCTTCTTCCACAGACCCTGGCCGCGAGCTCGGCGGTCCACGTGCTCTCGGTCCCGCTCGGTACCGTGCTGGGCGGCCCGCTGGTGGCCGGACTCGGAGCCCGGGAAACCCTGTTGGTCTCGGCCGTCTCGATCGCCGTCCTCGGCCTGGCCGCGGCCGGGGCCGCACGGGTGGCGCAGCGGCGCGGGTCATGACCCCCTCCCACGGGCCGGCCCGGACACCGGGCGAACGGGTGTCCGGGCCGGACGGTGGTGCCGGTCAGCCGCCGGCGGCCGCCGGGGGCAGGGCCGCCGCGATCCGTGCGGCCAGCCGGTACGGATCCCCGCTCGGCCGGTCCGGATGGCGGGTGGTCCGCCCGGCCCACTCCGCCTCGAAGGCGTGCCAGTCGATCGCCCGCGGCGCCGCCTTCCGTACCAGCGCCTCGTCCAGCGAGGCGAAGTAGCGCTCCCACCGGGGGGCGTACAACTCCGAGATCAGGCCGCTCCATTCGCGGTTCGCGTAGTCGTGGAGGAAACCGCCCTCGCTGGTGCTGCGGCGGCCCCACATGCTGAGCAGGGAGCGGGTGTCGTACTCGTACCGGTCCTGCTCGGACCGGTCGGCGCCCCAGGAGCGGGCCCCGGCGAGCCGGCTGCCGAGGAGGAAGTTCGGGTCGGAGCCGGTCACCGCGTCCAGCCTCGCCTCGCTCTCCCGCCATTCGGCCGTGAGCGTGCGGAACAGGGTCAGGTCCTTGGCCTCGTACGCCGCCTTGATCTTCGGCAGCAGCACCCGCGAGTGGTTGGCGAGGGCCTGCCGGGCGGTGTCCACCAGGTCGAAGCGGTAGGCGCTGGAGCCGCGCAGCTCCGGAGCCACCTGCAGCAGGTGGTCCAGTGCCCTGCGGACCGAACCGGCCGGGTAGCGCATGGACTTGGGGCTCCAGTACGCCGCCCCCGCCGCGGTCAGGCCCGGCCGGGCGGTGAACAGGCTGTCCTGCGACTCCGACCACAGCCCCGATGACGTGCTGTACGGCCCCTTGCGCAGCTCCTCCCAGGCCGCGGCGGCCGCGGCGTCGGGACGGCCGTAGCGGCGGGCCGCGAAACCGGCGAACCACTCGCGCTGGTCGATCCCGCCCGGCTCCCAGGCCAGGTCCGTGAAGAGGTCGAAGGCCGCCGGGTTGGTCCCGGTGGCCTCCGGCAGGTAGGCGATCCCGGCGAGCGCGCTGTTGCCCTTGGCGCGCCAGGGGCCGAACCGTTCGAGCCACACGGAGGTGTTCGCGCCGATCGTGGTGTGCCCGCCGAAGTTGTAGATGGTGCCCATCGCGTACGGGGTACCGCCCCAACGGGCCTCGCGGTCGAGCCGGTTGTACCGGTCGGACAGCCCGTCCAGGATCAGCAGCTTCGAGGCGTCCACCCCGGCCAGCAGCTCCGGGGTCGGGTCGTCCTGCCAGCCGAGCACCGCCCACAGCGCGCCCGGGTGGGCGGCGTGAAGGGCGGCCTGGATGGCGCCCGCCGCGGCCCCGACGTCGACGGACCCGGTCTGTCCGCCCTCGTGCAGCGGGCTCATCCGGTACATCGTGCTGTCCCCGAACACCGCGCGCTGCTCCGCGTAGTAGGCGGCGGCCAGCTGCCGGAACGCGGGCGAGGCGGGGTCCAGCCAGTCGGGGCGGTCGAAGCCGGCCCAGTCGCCCTGGGCCACCGTGGCCGCTCCGGGATTGCGCGCGGTGAACTCCGGCGGCACGGTGCCGAAGTAGCCGGGCAGCACCGGGGTCATGCCGAGCCCGCGCAGCTGCTCGGCGATCCGCCCGCCCACTTCGGCGCGCTCCCGCATCAGCCGCTCGGTGACCGGACCGCCGAAACCGCTGAGGTTCTGCAGCAGCCACCAGCTCTGGTGGCCGGGGCCGGGGATCCACTGCCGCAGCTCCTCGGCGGAGTAGCCGAAGCCCTGGAGCGCCCGGTAGTACGGGTACTCCGCCCCCACCTGCACGAACACCTCGTTGATGCCGTGCAGGGCGAGCAGGTCGATCTGCCGCTGGTGCTCCTCGAAGGTGCGGTACGGGCCGGAGTACCCGTCGTCGGTGTCGTTGAGCGCGTACCGGTGCGGGACCTGGGCGCTGCGGGTGACCGGCGCGGGAACGGCCGGCAGGCGGGCGGGCAGCATGCCGATGCTCTCGCCCGGCCAGCCGATGTCGGCCCCGGCGACGTGCTGGAGGTACCAGCCGACCCCGGTGAGCAGGGTGGCTCCGGTGCTGCCGCGCACGGTGATCGCGCCGGCGGTCCCGGACACGGTGAAGGTGTCGGCGCCGCCGGCCGTGTCGGGAACCAGGGTGAACTGCCCGGAGTGGCGCGGAAGCAACCGCTCCAGGGCGGCCCGAGCGGGCGCGGTGTCGAAGCTCCGGCTCCGGGGCGCGCCCGGCCGCCCGGTACTCCGTACGCCGGCCGGCGCAACGGCCCGCACGCCGTCCCGCGCAGTGGACCACCGTACGTCGGCAGGTGCGGGCGACCCCGCGCAGATCAGCGCCAGCAGCGCCGCGGGCAGCGCGGCGAGGGCGAGCGCGCGGGGGGTGAGCGGGCGCGGGGTGAGCGGGCGGCGCCCGCTTCGCGACATGGGGTTCCTCATCCGTCGGCTCGTGCCGTCAGACCGGCAGGGCCCAGGCCTGGTCGACCCGGTGGTCGCCGCAGGCGGTCAGCCGCAGCCGGGCGGCCGGGGCGTCCGGGGTCGCGGCGGCGGCCGGCGCCGTCAGGCACATCCCGCTCTCCTGCTCCACGAGGGCTCCGTCGCGGCGGTGCGTCCAGCTCTGGCCGGGCTGCCGGTCCTGCGACGGCGCGCAGTCGGCCAGTTCCACGAGCCCGTCCTCGCCCGCGGAGAGGCATTCGCCGGCCAGCCGCAGGCTCGCGTCGTCGCCCAGGGTCCACCGCTGGTCGGGGGCCCCGGTGCAGGCGGCCATCACGACCGCGCCGACGCCCGTCGTGTTCGCCCCGTCGGCGCACTTGGCGCCGTCACCGACGACCTGCCCGGTCGGGGTGGCCTCGGCGCATCCGCGCGGGCTGAGCCGCCAGACCGCCGTGTCGTGCCCGGCCAGCCTTCCGGTGAGCGCCTCGGTGACCTCCCGGCGCGTCCCGCTCCACAGGTCCTGCGCGTCGGCCGTGCAGTTGCCCAGGCCGATCTCGTCGAGCGGCACCTTGATGTCCCGCGTGGTGGCCGAGCGGTTGAGCACGGCCACCGCGCGGTCGCCGTTCGCGAGCGGCCGGGCCAGGATCTCGAAGGTGGCGTTGGAGGAGACCACGGCGCCCTGACGGCCCATCGGGTCCTGGTCCAGCTCGATCATCCGGGTGTTCCCGAGGGCGGCGAGCCCCTGGGGGGTCAGCTTGGAGACATCGGAGGACAGGATGAACGGGGACGCCATCATGGCCCAGAGGGCGACCTGGCTGCGGCTCTCGGCCGCGGTGAGACCGGGGGCGCCCGCGATCAGGAAGTCGGGGTCGTTCCAGTTGCCGGGGCCCGCGTACCGGCCGAGCCAGCGGTTGTAGCCGTAGTTGCCCATGACCGAGCTCCACCGCGAGGTGGCGGGCGCGGCCGGGCTGTAGACCTTGATGTCCTTGCCCTCGCGCCACAGCTGGCCGGTCTCCCCGACCCAGCCGAGGACCTTGTGCCAGTCGGAGCCGCCCCACTCACCCTGCTGGAAGTAGGCGGGCGCCGACGCCGACAGGACCATGTCCCGGCCGCTCTCCCGCAGCGCCTTCGCGACGGCGTTGTAGGCGTCCCGGTAGGCCTGCTCCTTGGTCTGCCCCGGCGGCACCCACAGGTTGCAGCCGTCCATCTTCACGTAGTCGACGTTCCAGGCGGCGAACTGCCGGGCGTCCTGGGCGTAGTGGTCCGGGCCGCCGCCCTGGGGCGCGCCGCTGCCGGGGTACTTCTCGCAGGTGAGCGAGCCGGCGTCCTGGTAGATGCCGAACTTCAGGCCCTTGGCGTGCAGGTAGTCGCCGAGCCAGGCCATGCCGTGCGGGAACTTCGCCGTGTCGACGACCAGACCGCCCTGCGCGTCCCGGCTCTTGGTCATCCAGCAGTCGTCGACCGTCACGGTGTCGTAGCCCTTGGCGGCGAGCCCGGTCGACACGAGCGCGTCGGCGTTGGCGACGACCTTGGCCTCGTCGATGTCGCACATGTAGTGCGCCCAGTTGTTCCAGCCCATGGGAGGGGTGAGCGCGAGCGGTGTGTCCGAGGTGGCCCGGGGCTCGGCCGCCACCGGGGCGGGGGAGAGCGCGAGGGCGAACAGGGCGGCCGCGGTCAGGCAGGGGAGCGACGCACGCAGGCGAGGCGGCACGGAGTCTCCTTGACGTGGGGGCAGGCGTGCGCCCAGTGCAGCGATGCGATTACCCACTGTCAACAAAAGTCGCTGCTTGTCGGCCAATGACCAGCAATATGGCTGCAATCGATGTCACACGAAAGAGGAGATACATCGTATGTTACGTTGTATCTCATGCCTCGCAGATCAGATGCCCTGGACCGTGCGACCCCCGAGGCCATCGCCGTCGCCGCCCTGCGGATCCTCGACGAGGAAGGGCCGGGGCGCCTCAGCTTCCGCACCCTCGCCGACCGGCTCGACGTCTCCCACGCCACCGTCCAGCGCCGCTGCACCGACCTCGCCGGGCTGCTCGACCTGTGCACCGAGCACCTGGCCGCGCAGCTCCCCGAGATCCCCGCCGGCACGGACTGGGCGCAGGCCGCCGAGCAGCGGTTCCGCGCGCTCTACCTGCTGCTCACCGCCCATCCCGGGCTGCTGGTGCTGCGCGGCGGCCGGCCCTGGCTCGGCCGCCAGCTCCTCGCCCGGCTCGTCGAGCCCGCCCTCGCCGACAGCGTGGCCGCCGGGATGACCGCCGTCGAGGCGATGACCGTCTACCGCCGCATGTACCTGCTCACCCTGGGCAGCGCGGCCTTCGTGGACCACCGGGACCCGGCGGGGGCCACCGCCGCCTCGCGGGCGGCCCTGGCCGCGCTGGATCCGGCGGAGTTCCCCGTCCTCTCCGGCGGACTGGCCGACGTACTGCCGCCCCTGACGGACCACGAGGTGTACTACGGCGCCCTGCGCCAGCTGATCGAGGCCGCCCGGCCCACCACCTGACAGGGGAGACAGCCCATGCAAGCAGCACCCGCACAGCAGCTCGACTACGCCGCCGTCCGCGCCGCCGCCGACCGGATCGCCGGCGGGATACGGCCCGTCGCCGTGGCGCCCGCGGCCGAAGCGGGGGTCTGGTACGCGCTGGAGTACCTCCAGCACACCGGCAGCTTCAAGGCCCGCGGCGCCCGCAACTTCCTCGCCGCCCACCACGAGGCCGGCGGCCTCCCGGCCGCGGGCGTCACCATCGCCTCCGGCGGCAACGCCGGGCTCGCCTGTGCCTGGGCGGCCCGCGCGCTGTCCGTGCCCGCGACGGTGTTCCTGCCCGCCAATGCCCCGCGCGTGAAGGTGGACCGGCTGCGCGGATACGGGGCCGAGGTGCGGCTCGTCGGCGACCGGTACGCCGAAGCGCTCGCCGCCTGCGAGGAGTTCGCCGCCGGGAGCGGGGCGCTGAGCAGCCACGCCTACGACCACCCGCTCATCGCGGCGGGTGCCGGGACGCTGCTCGACGAGATCCGGGCCGCCCTGCCCGGGCTGGACGCCGTGGTCGTCGCGGTCGGCGGCGGCGGACTGTTCGCCGGGATCGCCACCGCCGCGCGCGAGCACGGCGTACGGGTGATCGCGGCCGAGCCGGAGAACTGCCGGGCCCTGAACGCGGCGCTGGCGGCGGGCCGGGTCGTGGACGTGGCCGTGGACTCGGTCGCCGCCGACTCCCTGGGGGCCACCCGGGTCTCGGCGGACGCGCTGGCCGTCGCGCAGGAGGAGCACGTGACGTCCGTGCTCGTGCCCGACGCGGCCATCACGGCCGCCCGGCGCGCCCTCTGGGAGGAACACCGGATCGTGGTGGAGGCGGGCGCGGCCACCGCCCTGGCGGCGCTGCACGGCGCGCCGGAGCCGCTGGGCGAGCGGGTCGCCGTCGTCCTGTGCGGGGCCAACACGGACCCCCGGGACCTGGTGGCCCCCACGGCCTGAGCCCGCCGCCGGGCCGGGGCTCAGCCGGCCGCCGTCAGCCGGCCGCCGTCAGTCGTCGTCCTCGCCCTCGCGGACGACCACGACGGTGCCGGCGGCGTACTGCACGACCTGCTGGCTCACCGAGCCCAGCAGGGCGCCCTTGAACCCGCCGTGGCCACGGGTGCCGACCACCGTCAGGTCCGCTTCCTTCGAGGCGTCGACCAGGACCTGAGCCGCGGAGCCCTGTTCGACGCGACGGAACACCGGCACACCGGGCGAGGCGCCGACGGCCGCCTTGACGGTGTCCGCCAGCTTCCGCCGGGCCGCCTCCTCGACCGTCACCGCCTCGGCGTCGGAGACCTCGGCGGCCACCGGTGCGATGGAGAACGGATTGCGGTTCCACTCCCAGGCCATGACGGCGTGCACCCGGCCGCCCGTCATCGCGGCCTGCGCGACGGCCCAGCGCAGGGCCTCCTTGGAATGGTTCGAACCGTCCACGCCGACGACGATCAGAGGCTCGACGGTGTCCTGCTCGTTCACGGGGGTTCCTCTCACTTCGTCCGAATAGTCGATCTCCTCCCTGTATACCCGGAACGCGGGTCCGACCTCGAACGACGATCGTTGCGGCGCCCGACGACTTTCGAGGACAGTCCGGGGCCCCCGCCCCTTGCGAGGGTGTGAGTGTCCAGGCGACCGCCGCCGGACACGGAGCGACATGGAGGAACGGGCGTGGCTCAGCGCAAGGGTTGTCTGATCGGGTGCGGCGTGGCGCTGGTGCTGGGCGTGGGCCTTCTCGTGGCCGTGGTCTTCGGCATGGGCAAGGTCCTCGACATGGCCGACAAGACCCTGCTCGACCCGACGGTCTACGAGTCCGTGAAGACCGGCGACGCGGAGAGCGAGGTCCGCGGCAAGCTCCCGTCGGGCGACAGCTTCGTCAAGGGCGCCCTCAAGGAAGGCGGACCGGCCGAACCCGAGGGCAGCACCTGCTCCTGGTACATCTCCAGCGGCGACACCAGGAACGGCCAGGAGACCGTGCTCCGCTTCTGCTTCAAGGACGGCAAGCTCGCGGAGAAGACCGAGTACCCGATGCAGTAGGTGGTACGCCCCCGCTCGGATCCGGGCGCGGCTAAGGTGGCGGAGAGCTGGAGAAGGCCATCGAGGGACGGGGCGCCTGCATGTCCGATGCGAGGGTGGTTCGGGTGGAGACGCGGCAGCTTCCGTCGGGCGACGGAAGGCAGATCGCGGCACGGCGGTACGGCTCGGCCCATCTGTCCGACCACGAGGACGACCTGCGGGCGGCCATCCAGTCGGTGCTGTCCACCATGGTGCGGGCGGTCGATGAATCGCCGGTGTCCCCGCTGCGCGTCGGCGGCCTGGAGGTGGAGTTCAACGTCGGGTTCGCGCAGGGCGAGGGCGCCTACCTGTGCTCGTCGCCCTCCGACGGCACGTTCGCGGTCAAGCTGTCGTTGACGCTCCCGGAGCCCGGCTCGTCCTCCTCGTCCTGAGGCGTGTCCGCGGATGCCCCGGACCGGTCCTGAGGCATCCGCGGCAATCTGCCGTTGGACAGCTACGGTTTCCTGCTGCTGGGATCAGGCGGGAACAGCAGTGGGCAGCTCTTTCCCCGACCTGTTCTTCACGAGTTCCACATTTTCGACGAACAGCTGGAAAAGCAGCTGACTCGCGCCGAGCTCCCGGCCGTTCTTGCCGTTGTTCCCCTGCGCGATGCCCAGACTGTAGGGCTCCTTGTCCTCGGCCTTCACGCCGATGTACCCACCCAGGGTGCCCTCGTTCGAGCTCGCGTTCTTGTAGGCCCCGCCGCTCTCGTTCGCCTTGCGGATCAGGTCGTTCTTGTAGCCCGGCCCGAGAGCCATGTGGTCCTGATTGAAAAGGAGTTCGTGGGCTCCGGGTTTCAGCGTGAACTTGAGCTGGACCGCGTAGGGATCACCCAGGGTGTCGTAGTACCCGTCGGCCTGGCCCTGGTCGCCGAGATGGGCCCCTATCGTCAAACCCCCGAACCCCTGGTCCCTGAAATCCTTTCCCGTGCCGTTGCCGGAGCCTATGTAGGCCAGGAGTTCGTTCCGTGAGGTCGCGTCGCCCCAGTAGGTCAGGGCGCTGTGGGCCTCGTCGAAACTCATGGACCTGTACAGCTCCATCCTTCCGGCGTCCTCCCCCTTCTTCGCCAGATCGTCCAAGAGCTTGGGGCCGACGATCCTGACGATCTCGTCGATCGTGCGCGGAGGCTTGCTGGCTTTGAACTTCTTCGCGCTCGCCTTGGACGCCTTGATCTGCGCGGCCTTGTCTCTTGCGGCGCTGCTGCTGGCTTCGCCCATTCCCGCCTTGCCCTCCCAGTACTCGACCGTCATCCGGTCCTGAGGGTTCTCGACGCGCTGCACGGAAGGGCGCGAGCCGGGGGCGGGTGAGGGTGCCGCATGGCGCTGCACGTTCGTGGCGGCTTGCGGGCCGGCCGCCATGACCCGGCTGGCGTTCGCTTCCGCTTCGCGCTCGAACCGGTCCGACGGGTCGGAGACCTTCAGCCCCGTTCCGTTGTCGGTGCCCGCGACGGGGCCTTGGCGTTGCTGGATGACGTGGGTGAGTTCGTGGGCGAGGGTGTGTTTGTCGTTGCCGCCGTCGCCGATGACGACGTGGCTGCCGGAGGTGTAGGCGCGGGCGCCGACTTCGGCGGCGGAGGCTTTGGCGGCGCTGCCGCTGTGGATGCGGACGTCGGAGAAGTCCGCGCCGAGCCGGGCTTCCATGTCGGTGCGGGTGGCGTCGTCCATGGGACGTCCGGGGGTGCGCAAGACGTCGTGGACGGCGGACCGCTGCACCTCGGGCTGCCCGGTCTGCGGGTGTCCGCATCCGTCGGTGTGCTGGTGCCGTTCCTGGTCCTGGTCCGGGGAGTGACCGGCCCGACGGAGCATCTGCACGACCGCGGCGTTGCCCGCACCGGCTTGGAGCGCCATCAGCCCCACCGGCGGCGCCGCCGCCCGCTGTGGAGTCGCGGCAGGGCGGGAGGACTGCAGTAATTGTTCGTCGGTCTTCTGCGCCGGGCGGGGGTGCTTGGGGCTCACGCGGTCGCCTTTCCCTACATCAGAGCAGCCGCTTCGCACGGCTGCCGGCCGCACCCCCGAGAGGCGGTCACCGGTCGTGACCAGGGGGTCTGAAGCATTATCAGCTAGCTTGCAGGCGTGAGGCCAACGGTCGGCCACCACGGCACGCAGCGAACCCTGCGGCGTGCAGCGTGCGGTGACGGGAAGCAGTGGCGCGCGCCGCTTCCCCATCGGCAGGCCTCAGGACGAGGGTTCGGCAGGGAGTTCGGCGACGGGCGCGGTTGTGGCCGTGGCCGTGGGTTCGGGCAGGCCGCGCCGGGTCGGCAGGCCCATCTCCGCCCGGGCTTCCTTGCGGAAGGCCCACTCGGCGCGACGGCACTGCTCGTCGATCTCCGTCCAGGGCCGGGCCGGGCGGTCCCAGAGGTCCTGTGCGACGTCGTGCAGACGCTCCAGTGCCATCGCCGTGCCGTCGGTACGCGTCAGGAGGGCGGCGCGCGAATAGGCGGCGAGCAGGTCGTCCGCGGCGCGGCGCTGCGCCGCCGGGTCGGCCCGCGGGCGGCCCGTTCCGTCGTAGAGTCCCAGCGCGGCGTGGAAGGTCTCGGTGACGCGCGCATAGGCCGTGTGCCGGGTCTCGTCCCATTGGCGGCGCCGGTTGGCCCGCCCGTTCAGCATCTGGGTGAGGAGGGAGGCGACGGCTCCGCCGATGATCGCCCCGGTGGCGCCGATACCGGCGGCGAGGAGCACGGCTTGCGGCTGGGACAGCTGGGACAGCTGGGACAGCTGGGACAGCTGGGACCACATCATCGGGCCGTCATCGCCTTTCGGTCGCTGCTGCCAGCAGTTCCTCGAACTCGGCGCGCAGCTCTCGCGCCTCGTCCTCGCGGCCGGCCTTCTTCCGGTTGAGCGCCTGGTTGTGCAGGCAGATGGCGAGACCTTCGAGCCCATCGGCATCGTGGGCGGCCAGCTCCCGCCACAGGGCCAGCGCCTGGTCCCCCACGGTGAAGGACTCCTCGGTCCGGCCCGCCACGCCGAGGATCGCCGCCAGGTCGCCCAGGGCGGACGCCAGGTCCTTGGCGGAGGGGGCACGGCCGGTCCGGTGGATTTCGACGCAGGCGGAGATCGAGACGACGGCGTCGTCGACGGTGCCGGCGCCGATCAGCACGAGGGCGGCCTCGTGGAGGATCGTCGCCCGGATCCCCTGGGATTCCTCGTCCGTGACGGGGAGGTCCTTGGCGACCGCCATCGCCGTACCGGCCGCTGCCGCGGCGGCCTCCGGCTGGTCGGTGTCGATCAGGACCTTGCCGTGGAAACGTGCGATCCAGGCGTAGGACAGCCCCTGGTCCGGTTGCCCGTCGGCCTCCCAGCGGCGGCGCCTCAGCTCGACGAGCTCCTCCAGGGCTGCCGCGAGGTCCGGGGTCCGGTCGAGTCGCTGGAGTTCCACGACATACATGCACAGGAGCTCGTCGAGGCTCTCGTGACGGCTGGGGCCGACGGGCGCCTGGCGGATGTCGAAGGTGACGAGGGGGTCCTTCCGTTGCTCTTCCCGGCCGTCGGCGAGGCCTCGGACGTGTTCCAGGACCACTTCGAGCAGGTTCGCTGCGGCTTCGTGCTCACCGAGCACCGTGTGGGCTCGTGCCTGGCGGGCCAGGTGGTTGGCGAGGAGGGGGGTCCAGTCGTCCAGAGCCTCGGCCATGTGCCGGAGGGCGATGGCACTGCCCGCCTGATTGAGCGCGATGGTTTCGCGGGGTGCGTCGGTGACGGACATGCGCAGCGACAGATCGAGGAGGCCTTCGGCCGCGACGACGGCCGCCCACGGGTTGTCCGGCGTGGCGCAGGCGTCGAGGCGTTCCGCGGCGGCCGTGGCGACCACCGCCGCCTCGGGGAGGTCTCCTCGGCGGGCCATGGCCTTCGCGCGCAGCATCATCATCGTGGCGTGGAAGTTCTCCCGGTCCAGGTGGGCAGTTGCGCCGGAGTCGTCCGGGGCGATGGCCTCGACCCGTTCGCAGAGCCGGATCGCGGAGGTGAGGTCGCCTTCTTCGATCGCCCACGACACGTACATGGCGAGGTTGCCCACGGTCGTCACCACGCCGGGGATGCGCCCCGCGGCCTCCCACCGGGACACGATGTGGTCGAGGACGCCGGCGACCTCGGCCATGTAGGGCTTGATGTCGATGTCCTCGGCGACGAGTTGGGCCCCTTGGACGAAGTGCTTGAGCAGATCGAAGTAGGGGTCCGCGATCATCTCCGGATCCTGCCGGAACAAGCTGCCCAGTACCGCGCACGAGCGTTCCAGCAGGTGGACGACGGACGCGAAGGGCGCGCGGGCGAGGCTGAGTTCCTGGGCCTGGAGCTGGAGGGCGAGACCGAGCTGGAGCTGCCTGCCGGGATCGCGGAGCGGCAGGCGGGTCAGGGCCTCGCCGGCTTCCCCGTACAGCGCCGCCGCTTCGGCGTGGCGGCCCTCGCCCTGGCGCTTCCCCGCGAGGAGCATCGCCTGCGCCTGGACCCTGTCCGCGTAGACGCCGGGCTCACTGCGGTACAGGCTGCGGAAGATCTCCATGCACTCTTCGTGGTCCGCGAGCGCTTCCGCCGGCCGGCCGAGACGATCGAGGCTCTTGGCGCGGTTCGTCAGGAGCTGCGCGAGGGTGTCCCGCTCGAACCGGTCGGCCCCGTCGGCGAGTTCCTCTCGCTGGAGGGTGACCGCCCGCGTCACCACTTCGTAGGCCTGCCGGGTGTCGCCGTGCTGCTCGTGGTAGAGGAAGATGTTGTTCAGCGGTCTGACCAGGAGCCTGCGGCGCTGTTCGGGCAGCAGGGCCGAGTGGTCCAGCAGGTCGACGACCTCCTGGCAGATCTCGTAGGACTCCTCGTGGCTCCCGGCACGCGCCAGGTTCGTCGAGTGGTTCGTCAGGGCGCGGGCGAGGCCGTCCTGGATCTCCGGGTCCCCTCCGTCGAGGGCTCGGTGGATCGCGACTGCTTCACCATTGGCCGAGAGGGCCTCGTCGATGCGGCCGACGCGCGCGAGGTAGATGCCGAGCAGATCCAGGTTGTGGGCAAGTCTTCTTTCACGCTCGTCCGATGCGGGGGCGTCCCGCGAGATCGCCACCATCCGCTGCTGCACCGCCACGCCGAGATCGGCCAGGACGCCTCCCGTCGGCGGCATGAAGCGGCGGATCTCGTAGAGGTGCGGGAGTTCGGCGGCGGGATGCTCGATGAGGATCTTCAACGCGGTCAGCAGCGGCTCGGGGTACTGGGCCTGCATGCTGATGAGGCAGGCGTACGGCACGAACACGCCGTTGTGGACGGCCACGAGCTCGATCAGTTTGCGGCGTACGGCGGCCGCGGCCTCACCGGAGTGGGCGGCGGCAGCCGTCAGGACGGTGACGGCGCGGTCGAGTTGCGCTCCGGTCAGACACGTCAGCGAGCCGTCGTCGCTGAGGCTCGCGAGGTTGTCCAGCAGGTCCGGTTCGTCTGCGACGAGGGCTGCCAGCAGATGCTCGAACAGCCAGTCCGGAGCCAGTTGGCCCCAGTACTCGGCCCGTGGGTCGTTGGGCGGGTAGAGGGTGGCGATCCAGTGGGCGAGTGCGCGCCGGGCGTCCTCGGCCGAGTCGGACCGCAGGCCCGGGAGCAGCTGCATCGTCAGCGCCGCCTGCTGCCGGGAGTGCGCCCCGCAGAGCAGACCGAACACGAGCGCCGCGTCCCGTGTTTCGGGATGTCCCAGGGACCGCTCGGCGGCCAGCCGGCTCCAGTACATCTTCTCGTGCCGCAGCAGCACCCGGGCGGGCGGCGCCGAGGCCTCGCCCTGCTCGGGGCCGGTGAGGACGCTGGCCAGGACTGCGATGTGCAGGGTCAGGGGGTGGTGGTCCCTCATCGGTTCGAGGGCCCACGGCAGTTGGAATGCCGGTGTCCGCTGCTGGTGGTCCTCGTAGCCGGGCACCTGGCGCAGGGCGGTGTCGAACGCGTCCGCCAGCATGGTGAGCCGGCCGCCGGAGTCGGGGGAGAATTCGAGACCGCCGAGCTCTCGTGGTTCGTCCGGCAGGGTGGCGGCGACGACGGCGTCGTTCATGAGCTGCTCCCACCAGGGTCCGGCGGACCGGGCGAGCATCAGCACTCTGACGGGGTGCTGTCCGGGGTGCTCGGCGATGTGCCGCAGCAGAGCGGCCGTGGTCGCGGCGCGGGACTCGGCGTAGTCGATGAGGACGAGGGCCGGGTGGGCGAGGCGGGTGAACTGGGTGAAGGTGGTCGCGGCGTCGGAGAGCTCCCCGACGACCCAGCCCTTCCGGTACATCGTCTGGGCGAGTTCGCGGGCCAGCCGGGTCTTCCCCGTGCCGCCCGCAGCGTGGACGAGCAGGCCGGCGGCGCGTCCGCCGGACTCGCACCAGGAGACGAGGCGGCCGAGCGTCTGCGCGCGGCCGTGGAACGGCGCGACCTCGTATTCGGGGCGGAGCAGGGCGATCGGGGACTGCGGCCGGGTCGACCGGTGCCAGGGACGTAAGGTCGCCTCGAGTTCGACGGGCTCCAGCACCAACGGCCGGCCGGTGTGCCGTTCGACCAGGTCGGTGAAGGAATGGTCGCGCCTCAGGGCGGCGACCCTCAGCGCGGTGAGGCGGCGGTCGTCGAAGTTCTCGGAGATCTCGATGAGGACCGCGATGACCAGGTGGCCGGAGTCGGAGAGGACCGCCGCGCCGGACATGCCCGACCACAGGGTGCCGCCGTCCGGGTCCGGCTGCGGCCAGCTCGACGGGAGGACGTCGGCCAGGCCGTTGGAGTCACGGGTCAGCGGCATGATCTCGCCGCGCACCTGCTCGGGCTCGGCGCGGCCGTCCTGCGTGACCAGGGCGTCGGGGTAGCCGGTGGCGGTGCAGCCGACGGCGGGACCGCGGCCGGCGATCCAGCCCCAGCGGACGGGCGGGAGGTCGGGAGGGCGGTAGGCCTCGTCGTCGATCTCGATGAGCGCGGCGTCCGGTGGTGAGGTGGCGCCGTCGGCCCCGGACGCCCGCCAGATCACCGTGCCGGTGACGAGCCGGGTGTCGAGGCGCACCTCCACCGACTGCCCCACCGCTCCGGCGACATGGGCCGCGGTGAGGACGAGACGGTCGGCGACCAGGTATCCGGAGCCGAACGAGGTGCCCGCGTCCTCGGGGGAGACGCACCGGAGGGCAGCCACGCGGAGATCTGTCACGTCGGAATCCCTCCCGGAGGCGGAGGCCGCTCGCGCGGCCCCTGCTGAAGCCTGGCCGGGAATCATCGTGACAGTTCCGGCGGGCGCTGCACACGGGAATGCACAAAGCGGACCGGTGGCCCCGGTTGCCGCGGGCGGGGGCGGCCGGGTCGACGGTCAGCCGCGCACCCGGCGGAGCTTCACCTTCTGGATGCCGTGCTGCTCGGCGATCTGCCGCTTCAACTCCGCACGCTGCCCTACGGGCATGTCGGCCTCGAAGTGGACCACCAGGTAGAAGCCCTTGTCCGACTCCGATCCCGTCACACTCGTCGCACCGTACGGCTGAAGCCGACCCTGGACGCCCCGGAAATCGTCCTCATTCCAGTCGGCACCGGTTTCCGCCCGATAGAACGCGTTAGGTTCGGCCATCGCGGGGCCGAACCGGAAGTGCCAGGCGTACGAAGTGGTGCCCACCGCGAGGTTTCGCTGCACCTTGTGCGCAGGCTGGACCCGCGCGTCGCTCTTCCGTCCGGCGCTCACGGCCGCCTCCTCGAATCCCTGAACGTGTTCAACTGAACGCGTTCAAGCCACCAGGTCCGCCCGGGGGAGGTGCGCCTCGTCGCCAAAGCGGTTTCGCAGTGGGGTGGTAAAGCGCATTAGTGCCCGCCTTCGCGAACCGGCCATAAATGGTCGCAAGTTGACGGAGAGTCGGGCTTTGTTATCGAATTGATATCATGCCGGACCGGCTTTGCACTAAAGCGCATTAGTCCAAGTCAACCTTGTCGTGCTGAGGCCATCTGGCCGCCTGTTCCGGCCTGTTGGGGCATTCGGTACCCGGATGTCACCGGCCAATGGGGCCTCGGCCTCATTGACGGGATCCTGACTTCGGGCCACGGTGGGCACCGCCTCCGGCAAAGAGGCCGGACTTCTGCAAAGGCGGCGACGATGATCCGTTCGAACCCGACCCGTATTGCCGTGGCCACGCTGGTGACCGGCGCCCTCCTCTCGACCGCCGCGTGCGGCCTGAGCGGTGGCGCGAGTGACGCGAAGGAGGCCGAGAAGACGGGCAGGGTGGCCGGTGAGATCACCTTCCGGACCCTCCAGCTGAAGCCGACGTTCACGGCCTACGTGCAGGGGGTCATCGACGCCTTCGAGCAGAAGCACCCCGAGGCCGAGGTCAAGTGGGAGGACGTCCCCGGCGACGGCTACAACGAGAAGCTCGTCGCGGACGCCCAGGCCGGGGCCCTTCCCGACGTGGTCAACCTCTCCACCGACTCCTTCCAGCTCCTCGCAGACCGCGGCATGCTCGCCGACGTCGCCAAGCTCGACGGGGCGGCGGCCAAGGAGTACGTGCCCGGTGCCTGGGAGCAGTTCAAGCTGCCGGGCAAGGGGGACAGCGTGTACGCCTACCCGTGGTACGTGACCCCCGAGATCCTCACCTACAACAGAGAACTCTTCGAGAAGGCCGGCCTGGACCCGGCCAAGCCGCCCACCGGCGTGGAGCAGTTCTTCGACTACGCCGAGAAGATCGCCGCCACGTCCGGGGGCCAGTACTCCGCCTTCATGGCCGATCCCAAGGGCCGGCTGCCCGGGGACTGGCAGAAGATGGGCATACCGATCCTCAGCGAGAAGCAGGACCGGTTCACCTTCGGCACCGACCAGGCCGTCGCCTGGGTGGAGCGGATGAAGGACCTGTACGCCAAGGGCGCCATGCCCAAGGAGTCCCTGCTCAAGTCCGACGACATCAACCAGCTCTACGGCGGCGGAAAGATCGTCTTCGGCCCCGGCTCCCCGGGCTTCGTCAAGGACGTCAAGCAGAACGCCCCGCAGGTCTACGCGAAGACCCAGGTCGCGGGAGCCGTCACGGGCAAGCTCGGCCACATCGGCATCTACGCCCAGTCGCTCGGGATCAAGAAGGACACCAAGCACCCCGACGCGGCGGCCGAGTTCGCGAAGTGGGTGACCAACGGACCCAACCAGGTGGAGTTCTCCAGGAAGGCCACCATCTACCCCTCCAACGCGCAGGGCCTCGCCGACCCGTTCTTCTCGGACAAGGGCGACGGCAAGGACGCGGAGACCCTGGCCCGCGCGGTCGGCGCCGAGCAGCTGAAGACCGCCGCGCTCGACGCCAACACCCCCGTCCAGTGGACCAATCAGGTGGGCGACGCCGTCGTACGCGAGGTGCAGAAGGCCATCACGGGTGAGCAGGATCCCCGGACGGCGGTGAAGAAGGCCGAGGAAGCGGCGAACAAGCTCCTCACAGCCGCGGCCGACAAGTGACGGCCGTGGGCGGGCGCGTCGGCGCGGGCGTCGGCGCCGAACGGTCCGACGTCGTCACCGGGGAGGCGGAGGGCGACACCGTGAAGTCGAGCGGTGGCGCCCGGGAGCCGGGCGGCGCCCTCGCGCGCAGGCGGCGACGCCGAGCCGCTCAGCGTGCCATGGAGGCCGATACGGGCCTGGTCCACCGCAAGTGGTGGACCCCCTACCTCTTCCTCGCCCCCGGTCTGGCGATGGTGGCGCTCTTCAGCCTCTGGCCGTTCGTCAACACCGTCGTCCTCTCCTTCACCGACGCCCAGATCCTGCGCGGCGGCACCTTCGTCGGCTTCGACAACTACCGCCGCGCCTTCGACGACCCCGACTTCTGGGTCGCCACCGGCAACAGCGTGCTGTACCTCGCGGTCGTCGTACCGTGCCTGGTCCTCCTCCCGCTGGCCCTCGCCGTCCTCGTCCAGGCCAAGGTCCCCGGCATCGGCTTCTTCCGGTCCGCCTTCTACACGCCGGTGATCGCCTCGGCCGTGGTCGTCGGACTGATCTGGCAGTGGGTGCTGCGCAGCGACGGTCTCGTCAACACGGTCTTCCAACGGCTGAACCTCGTCTCCGAGCCGATCCCGTTCCTGACGGACTCCGCGATGCTGCTGGTCTCCGCGATGCTCGTGACCGTGTGGAAGGGCCTCGGCTACTACATGGTCTTCTACCTGGCGGCCCTCGGGAACGTCCCCGCCTCCCTCTACGAGGCGGCCGCCATCGACGGCGCCGGCCCCGTCCGCCGCTTCTTCAGCATCACCGTCCCCCAGGTGAAACCGATGATGCTGCTGGTCGGCACCCTCTCCGCGATCTCCGCGCTGCGCGTCTTCACCGAGATCTACATCCTCGGCGGTGAGAGCGGGGGCCCCGGCGGCGGCGCCCGCACCCTGCCGTTCCTCATCCGGCAGGTCGGCCTCGGCTTCTCCGGCGAGACCGGCTACGCCTCCGCCATCTCCATCCTGCTGTTCCTCCTGACCCTGGTCTTCAGCCTGCTGGGCCGCCGCCTGTCGAAGGGAGACGAGAGTTGAGCACCCCGCTCTCCCCGGGGAAGACCCCACCCTCCCCGGGGAGCACCCCGCCTTCCCCCGGGAGCGGGCCGCCCCGCCGCACCGGCCACGGCGCGGGCGCCGCCGCCCGCAGGCGCCGGTGGCTCGGCCCGGCCGCCCGGTACGCCACGCTGCTGCTGATGCTCGTCGTCATGCTGGGACCGATCGTCTGGCAGTTCCTCACCTCGATCCGCGGCCGCACCGAGAACGTCTACGACGGCGTGCTGCCCTCGCAGCCCACCCTCGACAACTACGCCCGGGTCGCCGAGTCCTTCCCGCTGCTCCAGTACGTCGGCAACACCCTCACCGTCGCGGTCCTCGCGATCACCTCGAACATGCTCTTCGCGGCGATGGGCGGGTACGCCCTCTCGCGGGCCGCCTGGAAGGGCCGCCAGGTCGTCTTCACCGTGCTGGTGGCGACCCTGATGTTCCCCTTCGAGTCCGTGATGATCTCGATGTTCCTCACGGTCCGCGAGATGGGCCTGGTCGACACGCTCATCGGCGTCTGGCTCCCCGGCGCGGTCTCCGTGCTCAACATCATGATCATGCGGGCGGCCTTCCTCGCCGTGCCCAAGGAGGTCGAGGAGGCCGCGGTCCTGGACGGGGCCGGCGAATGGACCCGCTTCACCCGGGTGTTCCTCCCCGCCGCCAAGGGCGCCCTGGCCGTCGTCTGCATCACCAGCTTCATGGGTGCCTGGGACGACTTCCTCTGGCCCCTGCTGGTCCTCACGAACAGCGACCACTACACCCTGCAGCTCGGCCTGAAGACCCTGGCCGGCGCCACCACCGTCAACGACCAGAGGCTCATCGCCGCCGGCGCGATGGCCGCCCTCCTGCCGATGATGCTGCTCTTCTTCGCCCTCCAGCGTTTCTTCTTCAAGGGCGTGGGTGAGGGAGCAGTCAAGACCTGAGCCCGCCCGTCCACCGCCCGGCCCGTTCCACCGCCCCCGTACCGACCAGCCGTCCGTACCGACCACCCAGTCCCTGGAGCAGCCGTCATGCACGACGACCGCAGCATCACCGAGCACCGCCTCCGCCGGGTCCTGAAGGAGCGGATCAAGCCCGCCGTCCACTCCCGCCCGCTCCCGCTGACCGTCGAGCGCTGGGAGGCCCCGGGGGAGCCCGTCCCCGTCGCCGAGGGCCTGGCGGCCTCGTACGAGCCCTGCGCGATCGGCGATCCGTGGGGCCCGGCCTGGGGCACCACCTGGTTCAAGGTCACCGGCACCGTCCCGGCTGACTGGGCCGGCCGCACCGTCGAGGCCGTCCTCGACCTCGGCTTCGACCGGATGATGCCCGGCTTCCAGTGCGAGGGCCTGGTCCACCGGGCCGACGGCGGCGAGATCAAGGCGCTCAACCCGTACAACGACTGGGTCCGCGTCGCCGACCGCGCCGAGGGCGGCGAGCACGTCGAGTGGTACGTCGAGGCCGCCTCCAACCCGGTCCTGGTCGACCACGCGGTCACGTACGAGGGCGACCGGCTGACCAGCGGCGACCAGCCGCTCTACCGGCTCGCCCGGATGGACCTCACCGTCTTCGAGACCGAGGTGTGGGAGCTGGTCCAGGACCTCGAGGTCCTCTACGACCTGATGATCCAGCTCGACACCCGGGACGCCCGGCGCCACGGGATCCTGCACGCCATCGGCTCCGCCCTGGACGCGGTGGACCTGACGGACGTGCCCGGCTCGGCGGCCGCCGCCCGCGCCGAGCTCGCCGGGGTGCTGGCCGCCCCGGCCGGCGCCTCCGCACACCGGATCAGCGCCGTCGGCCACGCCCACATCGACTCGGCCTGGCTGTGGCCGCTGCGCGAGACGGTGCGCAAGGTCTCGCGCACCGCCTCCAACATGGTCAGCCTGATGGACGAGCACCCCGAGTTCGTCTTCGCGATGTCGCAGGCCCAGCAGCTCGACTGGATCAAGACCTACCGGCCCGAGCTGTTCGAGCGGGTCAAGAAGAAGATCGCGGACGGGCAGTTCGTGCCGGTCGGCGGGATGTGGGTGGAGTCCGACACCAACATGGTCGGCGGCGAGGCCATGGCCCGGCAGTTCCTCTACGGCAAGAAGTTCTTCCTCGACGAGTTCGGCATCGAGACGAACAACGTCTGGCTCCCCGACTCCTTCGGCTACACCGCCGCGATGCCGCAGATCGTCAAGCTCTCCGGCTCCCAGTGGTTCCTCACCCAGAAGATCTCCTGGTCCCAGGTCAACGCCTTCCCCCACCACACCTTCTGGTGGGAGGGCATCGACGGCACCCGCGTCTTCACGCACTTCCCGCCGGTCGACACCTACAACTCCGACCTCGGCGGCGCCCAGCTGGCGCACGCCGCCCGCAACTACCGGGAGAAGGGCCGCGGTTCGCGGTCGCTGGCCCCCTTCGGCTGGGGTGACGGCGGGGGCGGCCCCACCCGCGAACACCTGGCCCGCGCCAAGCGCCAGCGGGACCTCGAAGGCTCCCCGAAGGTGCGGATCGAGCGCCCGGACGCCTTCTTCGAGAAGGCCCGCGCCGAGTACGAGGACGCGCCCGTCTGGGCGGGCGAGCTCTACCTGGAGCTGCACCGCGGCACCTACACCTCCCAGGCCAAGACCAAGCAGGGCAACCGGCGCAGCGAATCACTGCTGCGCGAGGCCGAGTTGTGGGCGGCCACCGCCGCGGTCAGGGTGCCGGGCTACGGGTACCCGTACGAGGACCTGGAGCGGATCTGGAAGACGGTGCTGCTGCACCAGTTCCACGACATCCTGCCGGGCTCCTCCATCGCCTGGGTGCACCGCGAGGCGCGGGAGACGTACGCGAAGCTGCGCGAGGAACTCCAGGGGATCACCCTCGCCGCGCAGCTGGCCCTCGCCGGGGAGGGCGGCGAGGAGCTGGTCTTCAACTGCGCCCCGCACGCCCGGCGGGGCGTTCCGGCGGGCGGGGCGGGCCGCCCGGCCGAGGCCGGGGAGCCGGTCACGGTGGAGGAGCGGCACGGCGGCGGGCACGTGCTGGCCAACGGCCGGCTGCTGGTGGAGATCGACGGCCGCGGGCTGATCGTCTCCGTCTACGACCTGGAGGCGCGGCGAGAGGCGGTCGCTCCGGGGGCCGCGGCGAACCTGCTGCAGATCCACCCGGACTTCCCGAACATGTGGGACGCGTGGGACATCGACGCGTTCTACCGCAACCGGGTGACGGACCTGGTGGACGTGGACGTCCTGGACGTCGCCGAGAGCGGGCCGGTGTCCGCCACCGTCCGGGTCACGCGCTCCTTCGGCTCCTCCACCGCCGTCCAGTCGGTGACGCTGCGGGCCGGGGCCAAGACGGTGGACGTCGTGACGGACGTGGACTGGCACGAGACGGAGAAGTTCCTCAAGGCAGCCTTCCCGCTGGACATCAAGGCCGAACGCACCGCCTCCGAGACGCAGTTCGGGCATGTCCACCGGGCCACCCACACCAACACCTCATGGGAGGCGGCCAAGTTCGAGATCTGCGCCCACCGCTGGATCCACGCCGAGGAACCCGGCTGGGGGGTCGCGCTGCTCAACGACTCCACGTACGGGCACGACGTCACCCGGGACGTGCGGCCCGACGGCGGCCAGACCACCACCGTCCGGCTCTCCCTGCTGCGGGCCCCCCGCTACCCCGACCCGGAGACCGACCAGGGCGCCCACACCCTGCGGTTCTCCCTCGCGCCCGGCGCGTCGATCGGGGACGCGGTCCGCGAGGGGCACGCGCTGAACCTGCCCGAGCGCACCGTGACCGGCGCGGGCCCGGTCGCCCCGCTGCTCGCCGTCGACGAGGACGCGGTGGTCGTGGAGGCGGTGAAACTGGCCGAGGACCGCAGCGGTGACGTGGTCGTCCGCCTCTACGAGTCGCGCGGGGGCCGTGCGACGGCGGTCCTGACGGCGGACTTCCCCTTCTCGGCGGCGGTCGAGAGCGACCTGCTGGAACGCCCGCTGGCCGGCTCGGCGGTGGGCACGCCCACCCCGGCGGGTGCGGTCCCCCTGACCCTGCGCCCGTTCCAGATCGTCACGGTCCGCCTGCACCGCGCCTGACCGCCGGGCGAGTGGGCCCCGGCCCGGACGTCAGGGCCGGGGCCCACCCGCCCGTACACTGCGCGGCTCGGCGCGCATCACCGTCGGCCACGAGCGCGGTACTCGAACGGGAGGCCGTTCACGATCAAGGAGTGGTCTTCGATCAACGGCCGACGCCGGCGGCCCGGCAGTCCGCCGGGCCCGGCCGCAGAGGCCTCGACGGCGTGAACTCCGCCACAGGTGCGGGAGGGTCCGGCCCTACGGGCCCGGGATGGCGGGGCAGTGGGCGGGCATCTGGTTATGCACCTAGTTGCAAAACCCGCCGCCCCTCGCTAGAACAGGTTCATCACCCCCGCGCGAGGAGGCGCCCCTCATGAGTTCCCAAAGCCGGTACCCGCACCTGCTGAGCCCCCTGGACCTCGGCTTCACCACCCTGCCGAACCGCGTGATCATGGGGTCGATGCACACCGGCCTCGAAGAGCACGCGGGCGGCTTCGAGCGCCTCGCCGCCTTCTACGCCGAGCGCGCCCGCGGCGGCGCCGGCCTGATCGTCACCGGCGGCATCGCCCCGAACGACGCCGGGCGCCCCTTCGAGGGCGGCTCCCGCCTCACCACCGAGGACGAGGCCGCGGAGCACCGGGTGATCACCGAGGCCGTGCACGCCGAGGGCGGGAAGATCGCGATGCAGATCCTCCACTTCGGCCGCTACGCCTACCACAAGGACCTGGTCGCCCCCAGCGCCCTCCAGGCCCCCATCAGCCCCTTCGTGCCGAACGAGCTCACGGACATCGAGGTCGAGCGGACCGTCGAGGACTTCGTCCGCGCCGCCCGCCTCGCCAAGCTCGCCGGCTACGACGGCGTCGAGATCATGGGCTCCGAGGGCTACCTGATCAACGAGTTCATCGTCGCCGCCACCAACAAGCGCACCGACCGCTGGGGCGGCGCGTACGAGAACCGCGTCCGCTTCCCGCTGGAGATCGTCCGGCGCACCCGCGCGGCCGTCGGCGAGGACTTCATCCTCATCTACCGCCTGTCCATGCTGGACCTCATCCCCGGCGGCTCCACCCTCGACGAGGTCGTCCACCTCGCCAAGGAGGTCGAGGCGGCCGGCGCCACCGTCATCAACACCGGCATCGGCTGGCACGAGGCCCGCATCCCCACCATCGCCACCTCCGTCCCGCGCGGCGCCTACACCTGGGTCACCAAGCGGCTGATGGGCGCGGTGAGCGTCCCGCTCGTCACCAGCAACCGCATCAACACGCCGGAGATCGCCGAGGAGCTGCTCGCCGACGGGCGCGCCGACCTGGTGTCGCTGGCCCGCCCCTTCCTGGCCGACGCCGACTTCGTCGCCAAGGCCGCGGCCGGCCGCTCCGAGACCATCAACACCTGTATCGGCTGCAACCAGGCCTGCCTCGACCACACCTTCAGCGGCAAGATCACCAGCTGCCTGGTCAACCCGCGGGCCTGCCACGAGACCGAGCTCGTCCTGTCCCCGACGCGCACGAAGAAGAGCGTCGCCGTCGTCGGCGCCGGCCCGGCCGGTCTCGCCTGTGCGGTCTCCGCCGCCGGACGCGGCCACGCCGTCACCCTCTTCGAGGCCTCCGGTCACATCGGCGGCCAGCTCGACGTCGCCCGCCGCATCCCCGGCAAGGAGGAGTTCGAGGAGACCATCCGCTACTTCGGCACCCAGCTGGTGGAGAGCGGTGTGGAGGTCCGCCTCGACACCCGCGCCGACGTGGAGATGCTGCGCGGCTTCGACGAGGTCGTCGTCGCCACCGGCGTCACCCCCCGCACCCCCGACATCGAGGGCGTGGACCACGCCAACGTCGTCAGCTACCTCGACGTGCTGCGCGACGGCGCCCCCGTCGGCGAGCGCGTCGCCGTGGTCGGCGCCGGCGGCATCGGCTTCGACGTCGCGGAGTTCCTCACCGACAGCGGCGAGGGCGCCTCCCAGGACCCCGAGGTCTACTTCCGCCACTGGGGCGTGGACACCGAGTACACCGGCCCCGGCGGGCTCGCGAAGCCCGAGCGCCCCGCGCCGCCGCGCCGCGTCCACCTGCTCCAGCGCAAGGCCACCAAGGTCGGCGCCGGTCTCGGCACCACCACCGGCTGGATCCACCGCGCGGAGCTCAAGCACCGCGGGGTCGTGTCCGTCGCCGGGGCCGCGTACGACCGGATCGACGACGAGGGCCTGCACATCACCGTCGACGGGGAGCAGCGCCTCGTGCCCGCCGACACGGTGGTCCTGTGCACCGGCCAGGAGCCGCGCCGCGACCTGTACGAGGCGCTGCGCGCGGCCGGTGTCGAGGCGCACCTGATCGGCGGCGCCGACGTGGCCGCCGAGCTCGACGCCAAGCGGGCCATCCGGCAGGGCACGGAACTGGCCGCCGCGCTCTGAGATCCGCCGGCCGAAGGGGATTGTGGCGGTCCGGCCCGGCCGCCACAATTTCCCGGTGACGTTCTCAGCCGCAGACGCAGACAAGATCCTCGCCGACAACTTCGCCCCCTGGGTGCTCGCCCTCGGACTGACCGTCCAGGAGACGGGCGAGCGGCACGCCGTGCTGCGCCTGCCCTGGTCCGGGGAGCTGGCCCGGGACGGCGGCGGCCTCTCGGGGCAGGCCATGATGGCCGCCGCCGACACGGCGACCGTGATCGCGATCTCCGCCGCCCGCGGCGGGTACGGGCCGATGACCACCGTCCAGCAGTCGACGAGCTTCCAGCGGCCGGTGGTGGGGGCCGACGTGCTGATCCACGTCCGGGTCACCAAGCTCGGCAAGCGGATGGCCTTCGCCGACATCACGCTCACCCCCGAGGGCTCGGACGAACCGGCCGCCACGGCCTCGACGGTCTACGCCCTGCTCGGCTGATCCCCGGCGGGCGCTTGTCCACGAAGGCCGCCATCCCCTCCTTCTGGAGGCCGTCGCCGGTGTCCCGGTCGTCACCGCGGCCGAATTCTCCGCCGAGGCGCTCAGCAGCCGGGAGATCTCCGACGCCGTCGGCGGCGCGGCGCACTCCGGATCCTCCCGGCGGCTGGACTGAGCCGCCCCGGGGCGCCGTTCAGCCGCGTTCCGCGGTGACCGGGTACGGGATGAAGGTGATGCTGTTCTCGTCGACGGCGAGGGTGCGGCCGAGCGGCGGGACCGCCCGCTGGGGGCAGTCGAGGCGCTCGCAGAGGCGGCAGCCCATGCCGATGGGCGTGGCCGCCGCCGTGTTGTCCAGGTCGAGCCCGTCGGAGTAGACGAGGCGGGACGCGTGCTGGATCTCGCAGCCGAGGCCGATGGCGAAGGTCTTGCCGGGCTCGCCCCAGCCGCCCCGGTGGCGGGTGACGGCGCGGGCGGTCCACAGGTGGCGCTGCCCGTCGGGCATGACCGCGACCTGGACGTGGATGCGGCCGGGCGCGGCGAAGGCCTCGTAGACGTTCCACAGCGGGCAGGTGCCGCCCGCCCGGGAGAAGTGGAAGCCCGTGGCGGACTGCCGCTTGGACATGTTCCCGGCCCGGTCCACGCGGACGAAGGAGAAGGGCACCCCGCGCAGCCTGGGTCGTTGCAGGGTGCTGAGGCGGTGGCAGACGGTTTCGTAGCCGAGGCCGAAGTGGTCGGTGAGCCGCTCGATGTCGTAGCGGAACTCCTCCGCGGCCGTGTGGACAGCGCGAGGTCGGCACCGGCTACTTCGACCTGGTCTCCACCCTGCGCGCGTACACCGAACTCCTCGTCCGTACCTGCCACAAGAGGGGCGCCCACGCCATCGGCGGCATGGCCGCCCACGTCCCCGGCAAGGACGCCGGGGCCAACGCCGCCGCCCTCGCCAAGGTCCGCCTCGACAAGGAGCGCGAGGCCGAGGACGGGTTTGACGGCTCATGGGCGGCCCACCCCGGACTCGTCCCCGTCTGCCGCGAGGTCTTCGACGGGGTGCTCGGCGCGCGGCCCCACCAGCTCGACCGGCTGCGCGAGGACGTCCACGTCACCGCCGCCGACCTGCTGTCGGTCCGGCGGATCAGCGGCCCGCCCACCCCGGAGGGGATCCGCGCCAACACCGCCGTCGCGCTGAGGTACTTCGACGCCTGGCTGCGCGGCAGCGGAGCGGTCGCCCTGTACGGCCTCATGGAGGACGCGGCGACCGCGGAGATCGCCCGGGTCCAGCTCTGGCAGTGGCTGCGGCACGGCACCGCCGACCGCGAGGGCGTGCGGGAGATCCTCGCCGCGGAGTGCGCCGCGCTCGCGAAGGAGCAGCCGGACGCCCTGGTCGCCGAGGCCGCCGCCGTCTTCGAGCGCACGGCGCTCGCGCGGGAGCTGCCGGCTTTCTTCACCCCGGACGCGTACGCGCGCCACCTGGTCCGTCACCCGCAGGCCCGCTCATGAGCACCGTTCCCGTCCCGGGCATCGGCGTCCCCGGAATCGACACCGCAGTCGCCCCGGTCCCACCAGCGATCACCGGGACCCAGCCGTCCGCACCAGGACCCACCCGTCCCCGCCGGCACGGCGCCGCCGGCCGCCGTCGGCGCGCGCACGGGGTGGCGCTCTGGGATCGTGGATCACAGGGTGCAGTCACACCGAGGAGCCGACATGTCCGGACAGTTCGAGGCGAGCGTCGAGATCGACCGGCCCGTCGAGGAGGTCTTCGCCTACCTCGCCGACGGGCGCAACGACCCGGATTTCAGCCCGCGCGTCCAGGAGATCACCAGGACCCCGGACGGCCCCACGGCCCTCGGCACGGTCTTCCGCAGCACGGTCAAGGACGCCGGGATGAAGACCGCCCGCGAGTTCCGCATCGTCGGCTTCGAGCCGCCGCACCTGATCCGCTGGACCGAGCAGAGCAAGAACCTCGTCACCGCCGAGGGCGGCTACGACCTCGAAGGCCTCCCCGGCGGCCGCACCCGGGTCCGGATCTTCAACACCCTGCACGGCCACGGCCTCGGCAAGCTGCTCGTCGGCTTCGCGCTGAGCGCCGCGCGCAAGGACGCCCCCGATTTCGGCCGCCGTATCAAGGCTGCCGCGGAGGCGTCCCGCGCTTGACCGTCCGGCCGACCTTCCGACCTTCCGTCCGGCCGACCGTCATCCGGACGGAGTCAGAACCGCCCGGGCCCGGCCGGGATCGGCAGCGGCTTCGACGGGGCCAGGGACCCGCGCTGCTCGGCAGCGCCCGCCGGGTTCTGGCAGGTCACGTCCTGGGCGGGCAGCTCGCCCGTGGTCAGGTACGCGTGGACCGGCGCGTTGGCGCAGGAGGTGGGGTCGGCGAGGTACACCCCGTGGCCCTCACCGCCGGCCGCCAGCACCATCCGCGAGCCCTTGAGCGCGCGGTGCAGGCCCTGCCCGCTGACGAGCGGGGTCTGTGAGTCCCACTCGTTCTGCACGGTCAGGACATTCGCCTTCTTGTTCATCGGCGTGGCCGCCTCGACCGGCCGGTCCCAGAAGGCGCACGGCACGATGTTGGACGCGAAGTCCCCGTACAGCGGGTACCTCGCCTTGTCCTTCGCAGCGTCCCGCTCGTACTGCTCCGTGTAGCGGGGCCAGCTGCCGGTGTCCCCGCACGCCACCGCCCAGAAGACGGCCGTGCCGTTGTCCGAGGCGGGTTCGGCCGCCGCGCCGGTCAGCAGCCGCTTCATCTCCGTCAGGGTCGTGCCCGCGGGCAGCGGCTTGGCCTCGGCCGCGGCCTTCAGGGCCACGACCACGGGAGTGGCCTGCGCGGGGTAGAAGAACAATGCGCGCGTGGAGCGGATCATGTCCCCGTCGACCTTCGTGCCTTCGAGGTCGATGGGCTCCTTGTCGGCGCGCGCCACCAGCCCCCAGAAGGTCTCGGACACGGCCTTCGGCGTGTCACCCAGCTGGTACTCCGCCGACCGCTGCGCCGCCCACTGGGTCCACCGCGCGAAGGCGGGCTCGGCCTCGGTGGCCCAGACCTGGATCATGCCGCGCCAGATCCGCTGCGGGTCCACACCGCTGTCGAGCACGAAGCGGTCCGTGCGGTCCGGGAACATCTGCGAGTACACCGCGCCGAGGTAGGTCCCGTACGAGTAGCCGAGGTACGAGAGTTTGCGCTCGCCCAGCACCGCACGGATCGTGTCCATGTCGCGTGCCGTGTTGCGGGTGGTGATGTGAGGAAGCACCGAACCGGCCTTCTCGCGGCACTTGTCGGCGACGGTGCGCGCCCACGTGACGTCGGAGCCGAAGGTCTCCGGACGGTAGGCCCGGGGGAAGCTCTGCTCGGCGTCGTTCAGTCCGCAGGTGATCGGGCTGCTGGCGCCGACACCACGCGGGTCGAAGCCGATGAGGTCGTACTGCTCGCGGACCTCCTTGGGCATCGCCTCGTTCATCATCAGCGGCAGGTCGAGCCCGGAACCGCCGGGGCCGCCGGGGTTCAGCAGCATGGCGCCGTGCCGCTTGGCCGGGTTCTCGCTCTTCATGCGGGATATGGCGAGGTCGATCGTGCGCCCGTCGGGACGCCGGTAGTCGAGCGGCACCTTGAGGGTGGCGCACTCGTACGAGGCCGGCAGCTCGGGGCTGCAGCGGTGCCAGGCGGGCTTCTGCCGCAGGTGGTCCGATGCCGGGGCGGCCGATGCCTGGGTCGCGGACAGCAGGGGCACGGTGGATGCGACGAGCCCGGCGGCGGCGAGCAGTGGTGCGAAGCGTTTCAGGCGCACGAAGGCGGTTCCTCTCGGTGAAGTCGCTTACAGATCAACCTTGTTGTACGCGGAGACCTGCCGAATCATCCCGAAGGGTCGTGCCTTGTGCTCCTCACGAATGAGCTGAAATCAGAACAACTGGCCGACACGCCGTGGTGGTTCAGGGACGGGCGGAGGGGGCGGCGTGCGCGGCGGGGTCGCCGTGCTCGGAAGGGCCGGCGTGCTCTGAGGGGCCGGCGTGCTCTGAGGGGCCGGCGTGCGTGTCGCCGGTCTCCAGGGACCCGCCGAGCCGGCCGCGCACCGCCGCCAGGGCATCCTCCGAACGGGCGGTGACGACCCACCGGTCCCCGACCAGATAGATGCCGCCGTAGTTCCGGGCCTCGGCCAGCCAGGAGCGCAGCCCCTTCTCGGCGGCGAAGGTGACCATCCGGTAAGGGCCGCCCTGCCCGGTCTCGCAGCCCCCTTGCCGCAGTTCGTCGGCCTCCACGCTCACTTCGGCGGTGCAGCCGATGGCCGTGGCGATCTCCTCGATCGAGGTCTGGTGCTCGGACGCCGGGGTGCGGTGCGCGGCCGCCTTCCCGGCGCCGCAGCCGCCGCACAGCAGAGCCGTGACGCACAGCGCGGCGAAGGCCGTGCGGGAACGGCCCGTCCGGCGGGTGCGGCGGTAGGTGGACGGGGGCATGGCGACCTCACTGGCTGATCGGGACGGGGGTCGTGGTGCCCGGGAGGGGAGGGCCCGGGCACCACGCGTCGAGGGGGCAGGGGGGCTGCGCCGGGAGAGACCGGTCCGGTCCTAGCCGGCCACCTTCGCCTTCTTGCCCTTGTCGGTGACGGCGAACCAGAGGCCCTTGTTGTTGTGTCCGCTGATGTCCCCGGGTTCCTTGTCACCGGTGAAGGTGTAGACAGGCCAGCAGTCGATCGTCAATTGCTCACTGCCGTCGGGCCGCTTCACCTTGCCGATCAATTCGGCGGCAATTCCCTTCACATTCGCCTTGTCGACCGGCTTGGCGGGCTTCCAGGTGTCCGTGCAGGCGTCCACGCAGCCGATTTTCATCGGCCAGGCGCTGTCCTTGTCGAACCGGTAGAGCGTCCGGCCCTCCGCGTCCGAGACGATGGGGCCGAGTTCGGCATTCTGATTGACGGCGAGTTCGGTGAGCTGCTCCGCCGCGCCGTCCTCGCCGGTCTTGTCCGCCTCGCCCTTGTCCGCTCCGCCCTTGGCCGGAGCGGCCGGCTTCCCGCCGGGCCCCAGCACGTGCCAGGTTCCGCCGACGCCCTCGCCGAGGGCGTCGCCCGCCTTGGTGTCCTTCGCGTAGCGGTACACGGGCCGTCCCGCGAGCGTCAGCTGCCGGGTGCCGTCGGCCCGTGCGACCGAACCGAGGAGGGCCTTGTCGATGCCTTCACCGGCCGTGGCGTCGTCCGCGGCCACGGCGGGCCAGGCCGTGGCGCAGTCCCCCTCGCAGTTGGACTTGGGGGGCTTGGGCGTGTCCTTGTCGAACCGGTAGAGGGTGAAGCCCTCGCTGTCGGTGACGCCCTCGCCGACCTCCGCGACGTCCTGCACCTTCAGCTGCCCGGCCGGGCCGCTCTTGCCGGCCGCGCCCGGGTCGGCCCCGGATCCGCTTCCGTAGACGTCGTCGTAGCCGTTCCCGACCTGTTTGCTGTCGCCCACCGGCTGGACCGAGCTCCCCTTTCCCGAGTAATTGTCTCCGGTGCCGCATGCGGCAGTCATCAGTAGTACCGCGACCGCCGACCCGGCGAATATCTCACGACGCATCCTCTTCACGATCTCTCCTTCAGGTTCGGTTCCGCGTTTTCTTGCCCCCGGTAATTGATACGGGGCTCCGAGCGGTGGAAGCGGAATTCCCTGGGAATTTGTCAGATCGCGCCAAGATTGAACCCGGCGCAATGGTTCAGTCCTGGATGCGCAGGGCGAGGGCCGGGCAGCGGCGCACCGCGCGCAGCGCCTTCGGCCGCAGCCGTCCCGGCACCGGCATGGACGCCTGCGCCGGAAAGCCGTCCGCGTCGAGCCGTACGACGTCGGGCAGGATGTCCACGCACAGCCCGTGCCCCTTGCACAGGGTCCAGTCCACGACCAGCCGCTCCGGACTCTCGTCCTGCGGCAGCGGCAGCGCCCCCAGCACCCGTCGGCCGCACCCGCTGCCGAGGGCGTGGTCCCGGAACTCGTCGGGGAACACGCTGAGCGCCGAGGCCACGAAGCGCGAGGTACCGTCGGGATGACTGCACGCGCCGCGCCCCAGGACCGCCTTGAGCCGCGCTTCCACCGTTTCGAGGGCGGTTGCGCCCCCTCCTCGGATCGCGTCCTCCAGTACGTCGGCCAGTGCGGGCAGCCCCCGTACGCAGGGCCCGCACTGGCCGGCCGACTCCTTCGCCATCCAGCGGGTCACCCGTGCCACCTCGCCGGCAGGGCAGGTGTCCTCGGGCAGCGGCAGGACCGCCCCCGCCCCCAGCCGGGCGCCGAGCGAGTCGAGGGACTGCCGGGACACCTCCGCGGCGCGGGCGGACGCCGGATCCAGCCATTTGCCGTGATAGCCGCCGACCAGTACGCCCTGACCGGGACCGGTGCCGCACAGTTCCAGGATGTACGACAGCGCGGCCCCGGTCGGTGTCTCGACGACGGTGGCGCCGGCGACGGTCAGCAGGACGGTGCCCGGCTCCGCCGGCAGACCGGCCGTGCGGTAGTCCAGCGCGCCGAGCCGTGCGGCGACGGCGAGTTGGGCGAAGGTCTCGGTGTTGGACAGCAGGGTGGGTACGCCGTTCAGTCCTCGCTCGCTGGTCCGCACCTTCTGCCCGGACGGCAGCGTCTCACCCCCGTTCAAGCCGTTGATGTGGGCGGTTCCCTCTCCGGTGACGAAGCGTTCGGGGAGCAGCGCCACCCGAACCCGGCGTCCGGCCGGGCCGCGTTCCGCGACGGCGGCCCTCACCGACTGCTCCACGTCCGTCCTCGTGACCCCGACCACGACGTCCTCGGCGGAGATCGCGGCGGCGGCCAGCAGGGCTCCGTCGAGCACCAGGTGCGGGGCGTGCAACAGCAGTGCGGTGTCCTTGAGACAACTCGGCTCGCCCTCACTGCCGTTGACGACGACGGCGGTCTGCCCTTCGCGCCCCCGGGCGGCCCGCATGACTGCGCGCAGCTTCCGGGAGAAGGGGAAGCCCGCCCCGCCACGACCCCGCAGGTCGATGTTGTCGGCGAGGTCGACGAGCTCGTCCGGCCGGTACCGGGGCAGCGAGCCGTGCGTGGTCAGATGGGCGACGCGCTCGAGCCGGGGGGCCTGGTCGAGCCCCGCCAGCAGCCTGGGGGCGCCCACGCAGCCCAGGCTGGGGCGAGGGTCGCCGGTCACAGCCGCTGCTCCCGGGTGGCGAACTGCTCCTCCACCGTGCCGCGGCCGCCGCCGGCCCGGCCCCGCGCGTACACGGCGGTACGCGGCGGGTCGTCGGGCCGGGGCGGCGCCGCGGGCCGGTCGAACGGGACCGGACGCGTGCCCCTCCTCGGCCGGGGCACGGCCGCCAGCACAACAGGCGGCTGCGTAACGGCTTGTGGGGTGGGCGGTCGGGAGGTCACGTCGCTTATGCGGGACTTGAGCCGGAAGGCGAGCACTCCGGCGACACCGGCCAGGCACAGCGCGTAGGCCGCCGTGACCCAGACGTCGGCGGGCCGGCCCGCCTTCAGCCCGTGCACCAGGGACGCGCCCCATGCGGGATAGGCCCCGAAGTGCAGGGCCCGCCACCACAGGGAGCGGCCCTTGGTGGCGAAGGCGCTGCGCACCGCACCGGAGACCGCCACGGCAAGGAAGAGGTATCCGGCCAGCGAGCCGAGGCCGATCAGGACCGGCTGGCCGACGTCCGTGAACGGCACCGCAGCCGAAGCCGCCGTCGTCCGCTGTTCCGCGATCTTGACCCAGATGTGGAGGGCCAGGAAGCCCAGCCCAGCCACCGCGAGGCCGCGGTGCACGCCTTGGGCGAGCAGCCGGTGGCCCGACCCCAGCAGGAGTCGGCCGTCGCTGGCCACCAGCCCCCACAGGACGGTGGAGGTGAGCGAGACGAGCGAGAGCACGCCCGCCCCGTAGTCGAGGAAGTCCCACAGATGGGTCAGGGCGCCCGCGCGGGCGGCCACGGCGAAGGAGACGATGGCCGCGCCGGCGGCGCAGATCACGCCGGGGCGCAGTCTGCCGGCGGTGGGAAGGAGGGAGGGCCGCCGAACGGCCCGCCGGCCGGCGGCCGGTGCCGCTGCCGCGTGACGGCTTCTGCGGCGGGCTCTGTGTGAGCGGGGCATGTGAGGCTGGGGCAGGGGCATCCAGTTCTCCTGTGCGCCTGGGCTCCGAGCACTCCACCTGGCGCTCGGGCACCCGGGGGTCGTTGTGTCCTCTGTGCCCGGCAGCGCTGTGAAACTCCGCGCCGGCCGAGGGAACTTGGGGCCGGAGTGCAGCAGCATCGTGGAGCTGCACACCAGCTCCACAGGATTTATCGAAACGTGATAATTTCTCGCACCGCGTCTCCGACGCATCGAACAACACCGGAAGATTCCCCTCCAGCGGAGGTTGCGACTGGCCACCGCGCCGCCTGTCACCTACGCGTCCCCGACGGCAAAATTACCGCAAAATCAAGGGGCCGTAAGTGGCCGGACCTCTCCAGGAGGGAGTACGAGGGCCGCAACTCCCGTGTCAGACAACGTTGTTGGCGTGGGGGGCAACCTCGGCGGGCTTGTCGCTCTTCCCCGGACAAGCCTCACCCCGGCACGAACGAGGAAACGATGTGCGAACTTCTGAACCGCATCTGGTCCCGCCCGCGTGGCGAGTGGACCCGCGTCCTGCGCAAAGAAATGCCCGCGCTGGCCGCCGAGATAGTGGAGGAGCTTCTGCATGGAATTCCGGAATTTTCCGCACTTATCGATGACAACGATGCCATCGATGACGAGTTGCTCAGGCAGTGCGTGGAAGAGGCTCTTCTCACCGCGCTCGGCTATCAGAAGCACACCCGGGAACAGACACCGGACAAGTACGAGGACCAGGACCGGGACGAGGGCCCGGACTGGGACCCGGACGAGAGTGAGGACGACATCGCGGACACGGACACGGGCGAAGTCGCGGCCGGGACCAGGCCCGGGACCAGGCCCGAGACCAGGGCCGAGACCAAGGCCCGGATCAAGGCCGGAATCACGGTCGAGAGGAACGACGAGTGCGAGGTCACGCACGAGGGCCGGTACGAGGGCGTGCGCGAGGGAGTTCGAGCGGCTACCCGCGAGAGCTCCGGCGACGGCGACCGCGCACGTGAGGACCTCTTCAAGGCGCTCACCGATGACCGGGCGGCTTCCGAGAGTTCCCTCGTCGAGCTCGCCGAGGCGGCCGGCTGGCCCCTCCCGCCGGCCGTACGGGCCATCGTGCCGGCCACGCCCGGCGAGGCCCAGCAGCTCGCCTCCGTACTGCCCGAGGCCCTCGCCGGTGCGTTCGCGGGCCGGCCGTGCCTCTTGGTCCCCAGCACCGACCCCGACAGCCGCGCCCCTCTGGACCAGCTGCTGCGCGGCCGGTTCGCGGCCGTCGGCCACGCGGTCCCGCTCCGGGACACGGCCTCCTCGCTGCGCTGGGCACTGCGGCTGTTCGCTCTGACGCCCGCCCGCCCGGGCCTGGAGCTGCGGGCCGTGTTCGTGGACGACCACCTCTCGACCCTGCTGTTGCTCCAGGACGAACCGCTCGCCCACGCGCTGGCCGCCCGGTGGCTGCGGCCGCTGGCCGACCTGACCCCGCGCCAGAGCGAGCGCCTGGAGGTGACGTTGCTCGCCTGGCTGGAGGGCGGCGGCGCCCCCGAGGCCGCCAAAGCCCTGAGCGTGCACCCGCAGACCGTGCGCTACCGGATGCGCCAGCTGGAGAAGCTCTTCGGCACCGGCCTGCGCGACCCCCGTACCCGCTTCGAACTGGAGATGGCCCTGCGCAGCCGTCGGCTGATGGCCCAGGTGCGGCGCCAGCACTCGCGCGTGAGCCGCAGGGCGGCGCGCGTGATCACCGCGGACTTCACCCCCGTGGTCGTCGGGCGCATGGCCCGCGTCAACGGCCTCTGAACGGCCACTGAACCACCGAGCAGCCCGGCCCGGCCCCGTGACGACGGGGCCGGGCCGGGCTGCTCGTGCATGCGGTGTTGGCCCGAAGTCGGCTCCGGGCCAACACCTTTCCCGGGCCGGGCGCGGTGGGTGGGGGAGGGGAGCGCCGGGCCCGGGAGCAAAGGGGTCCGCACCGGCCCGGATCGCGAGGAACCGGACCGGTGCGGACCAGGGTGGTCAGCGGCAGGTGCGCCCGTCGTTGATGCAGCCCACGGCCTTGTTCATCAGGCCGTTCGACATCACGTTGATGAAGTCGTCATGGTCGGTCGCCGGCTTGTGCAGCTGCTCGGGGAAGCTGTCCACGGCGAAGCGGGCACCCGGCGCCACCCCGTACGTGAGGCGCATCACCAGCTGCGGAATGGCCTTGAAGCCCTTTTGGCAGCGGCCGTTCTTGTCCGGGAAGGCCACGTGCGTCCGGTGGTTGGCGCTGTCGACGTTCTTGCCGTCCCAGCAGCTCTGGAAGGTGAAGGTGCGCACCACGTCGCTGCCCTTGGGGCAGACCGGGTACTTGTCCTTCAACTGGCGGTTCTCGAATCCGGTGCAGCTCCACGAGGCGTTGGCGTTGGCATTGCCGTTGGTGAAGGCCTTGGCGTCACCGGTGATGATGCGCAGGAAGCGGGGCATCGCGGTGACCTTGCCGACGGGACTGCCCTTGAAGGTGATCGACACCTGCTTTGGCTTGAGGATGGTGCCCACGTTGGCGTCCTGGCCGCCGCCGGGAGCCTTGGCGTCCTTCTCCGCCTTGCCGTCGCGCAGCCGCAGCACGGGCCAGTAGTAGCTCGACTGGTCGCCGTTCCCGCAGGTGGTGCCGGAGGCGGCGAGGCTGTCGTTGGTGGAGAAGGCGTCGGTGGTCTTGTTGCCCACGTAGTCGTGCATGTGGTGGGCGCCGTTGGAGACACCGGGGGCGACGATCACGTTGTCGGGGTTGAAGTGGCCGTTCTCGTTGCGGCCGCACTGCGAGCTGAAGGACCCCTTGGAGGCGTTCCCCGCGGCAGCGGGCGTGCGGACGTTCGGCTTGATCTTGGTGATGTTGACGAAGTCGCTCCGCGAGGGACCGCCCTTCTGCGCGGCGCCGCTCTTGGCGGCGGCGCTCTGCTCGCCGCCCCCCTGAGCCTGAGCCTGAGCGTCGTCCGCGGCAGGTGCCTCCTTCATTGCGCAGCCGCTCAACTGCTTTATTTCCGCGGGGGGTTGACCGCCCTTGCCGATCGCGTCGGCCATGCCGTTGATGGTCTTGTCCCGCTGTTCCTTGAGCTCGCCGAGGAGGGCGTCGCCCTTGGCCTCGCCGGCCGCGAGCCGCCGGTAGGCATCGGCCACCTGGTCGTCCAGCTTGGCGAGGCCCGCGTCCACCTCGGCCTTGGCCTGGTCGGGTACGGCGGTGATCTTCTCCCCGACGTCGGGGCAGTCGATGGTCGCCGTCAGTTGCGTCGCGCGGCCGCCCTCCTGCCCCGCGGACGCGTTTCCGGCGACGATGGCGACACCGCCACCGCCCAGCACGAGGGCGGAGACCACGGCCAGGAGCTTGTTCGACAACCGGGGGCGTTTGTGGCCCTTTTGACTCATGCGATCACTTCACTTCGTCGGTCGGACATTGTCGGAGAGCGTGTCGAAGTCGACCAGTCCGCTGTCTTCGAGGACCGTGATGTGGTCCAGGACCGTGGCGTTGGCGGACGTGGCGAGGGCTCGCACCATGGAGTTGCGGGTCTGCGCCCGCACTCCTGCCAGCAGTGCGAAGACCTTTCCGTGCGCTCGGCGCAGCAGCTGGACGAACAGTCGTTCGTATTCATCCCCCTTGGCGCGGGTCAGCTGGCCCAGCCACTCCTGCTGCTGCGCGGAGGGCTGGTTGGGCAGATCGACGCCGAGGGCCTGACCGACCTGGATGACCTGCCGGTCCAGCTCGGTGTGGCCGTCGACGAGGTGCTCGCCGGCCGTGCGGATCGCGGGACGCGTCCCGCGCTGCTGGGCCTGCCGTCCTGCCGGCAGCTCCCAGAGGCCGGCGAGCCGTACCTTGCGGACGAAGTCCCGGTCCGCGGCCGTCAGAGGCCCGTACGCCGTGCTCATCGTTCCGAGGCCGTCGTCGTCGCCCGCGGGAGCCGCGACGGCGGCCTGGGCGCTGCTGCCGAACCTGTCCACGGGTATCAGCAGTGCGATCAGGGTGAGCGCAAGCGCGGCGATGACGACACCGCTTCCGATCGTGTATCTCGTGGCCACCGACAAGCTGCTGAAGGATCTCCGCCGCAATGACAGCACTGTGCCTCCTCGCTCCATGGGCCGGGAAAGGTGGCGGGGCAGGAGGGTCCGCACGAGCCGTGCGGTGCACACCCGCATTCCCGGGGTGTCACGGGACGCTAGTGCCAGGCGTGGCGCCGCTGCGGGAGGACATCACCATCGGACAAACATCCCGGCGGGTCCGCGAAAGGCTGCTATCTTGCCGCGGCCCGTGCAACGGCCCGTGCAACGGCCCGGCCTCGGCGCCGGATCGGCGGGGAGGTGTGTCCACGAGGTGGTCGCACGCGGCCGTCAACCGGGAGCCGGACCGCGGGACTTCGCCTTCGTTCACGTAGTAGGCCAGTGGCCGGGCCGGGCGCGCAAGGTCGAGTCCCGGCCGCAGTGGCGACCGGCCCGCTCACCCCGATCGCGTGCGAGGCGCGCTTGCCGCAGCACGGGTCGTGCAGTTTAATAAATGAACGAGCATTTATTAATGAAGAGGTGCCGGTGGTGGGACGTCCCCGCGGGGTCGAGGATGCGGTGATCCTGCGCGCCGCGGCCCGGGTCATGGGCCGGGTCGGGCCGGCCGGGCTCACGCTGGCCGCCGTGGCGCGCGAGGTCGGGCTGGTGCCCGGCACCCTCGTGCAGCGGTTCGGGTCCAAGCGGGGACTGCTCCTGGCCCTCGCCGAGCAGTCCGCGAAGGACGCGGGCGAACGGGCCGGCCGCGTGCGTCAGGCGCACGCCTCGGCGCTCGGGGCCCTGGCGGCGCTCACGGTGGAATCGGTGGCCGGGATGGACACGCCGGAGACCTTCGCCCATCATCTGGCGTTCCTGTGCACGGACCTTGCCGATCCACAGCTCTACGAGCACGCCCTGGCCGTTCACCGGGCCCAGGGGCGGGCGGTCGAGGCATTGCTGGCGGAGGCGGAGGGTGCGGGCGAGCTCCGTGCCGGTACGGATGTCGCGGCCCTGGCCCGCACCGTGCAGGCGATCACCGCCGGAGCGGGCCTGACCTGGGCGCTCGAACGCCGCGGCACCCTCGAACAGCGGCTCCGGCAGGAGCTCGACACCGTACTGCTCCCGCACGTCGCGCCCCGGCACGGCCGAGACCTGGAGGAATCACGATGACCGGCACGCGCTCGCTGAAGGGCAAGGTGGCCCTCGTCGCCGGCGGCACCCGGGGAGGCGGACGGGGCATCGCCGTCGAGCTCGGGGCAGCCGGTGCCACGGTGTACGTCACCGGCCGCAGCAGCACGGCCGGTCGCTCCGACCTGGACCGCCCGGAGACCATCGAGGCGACGGCCGAGAAGGTCACCGCCGCGGGCGGCACCGGCATCCCCGTCCGCGTCGACCACAGCCGTCCCGACGAGGTGCGGGCCCTCGCCGAGAGGATCGCGGACGAGCAGGAGGGGCGGCTCGACGTCCTGGTCAACTCCGTGTGGGGCGCAGACCCGTTGACCGACTGGGAAAACCCGCTGTGGCAGCAGGACTTGGAGACGGGTCTGCGGCTGCTGCGCCAGGCGGTGGAGACCCACGTGATCACCAGCCGGTTCGTGCTCCCGCTGCTGGTCGCCCGCAGGAGTGGCCTGGTCGTGGAGGTCACCGACGGCAACACCGCCCGCTACCGCGGCTCGTTCTTCTACGACCTGGCGAAATCCTCCGTGATCCGTCTCGCCGTCGCGCAGGCGGCCGAGCTCAAGCCGCACGGCGTCGCGGCCGTGGCCCTCACACCAGGCTTCCTGCGTTCGGAGGCGCTGCTGGAACACTTCGGCGTCACCGAGGACAACTGGCGCGACGGCGCCGCCCAGGACCCGAACTTCGCCCACTCCGAGACCCCCGCCTACCTCGGCCGGGCAGTCGCCGCGCTGGCCGCCGACCCCGACGTCATGGCCAAGACCGGGCGGGCCCTGGCCACGTGGGGCCTGTACCGGGAGTACGGCTTCACCGACGCCGACGGTACGCAACCCGACTTCGCCGCCCACTGGGCCCGGAACCTGGAAGAGGAGTACGGGGCCCTGGGCGACCCGCTCTGACGGCCGGGCGGAGTCCGGGGCGCTCGCACCGGCAGGGGCCAGCCGGGCGGGTGGTTCCGGCCGGCGGATGCGAGGGGGTCCGTGCGCGCCGGACCGAGCGGCCCTACGGTCGATCTTGAGCGGTTCCCTCCGGACCGCGACGCGTCCACGTAAGAGGTCGAACCGTCATGAGTCTCAGCATTCGCAACCAGATCGCAGGCACCGTCACCGCCGTCACCGTCGGCGAGGCCATGGCGACGGTCAAGGTCCGTCTGGACGGGGGGCAGGAGATCACCGTGGCCGTCACCGCCGACGCCGTGAGGGACCTCGGCATCACCTCGGGCTCCGGCGTCAAGGCGCTCGTCAAGGCCACCGAGGTGGCCCTGGCCACCGGCCCGGTCGAGAACATCTCCATCCGCAACCAGCTCACCGGCACGGTCACCGACGTCGCCACCGGCCCGGCCATGGCCGCCGTGAAGGTGAACGTGAACGGAGGCCACCTCACCGCGGCCGTCACCGCCGACGCGGTCGAGGCACTCGGTCTGTCCGCCGGCTCGTCCGTCGTCGCGCTGATCAAGTCGACCGAGATCTCCCTCGCCACCGTCTGACCCCCGGTCAGAGGCCGGGCCGGCCCGGCCCGGTCAGAGGTCCGGCGCCGCCAGCGCGCCGAACCACACGTGCGTGACGGCGCTGACGTAGCGCGCCCCGCACCAGTCCGAGGGGACCACCAGCTGCGCGCCCGCCTCGTCGAGCTCCTCCCCGTCGAGTCGGGTGGCCAGCAGCACCGGGCTGTCTCCGAAGTCCTCGTCGAGTTCGGACCAGGCGAGGACGGCGTGGTGCCCGTCCCCGCCGCTGACGGCGATGAGGAAGCGCGAGCGGTCCTTGCGGCGCCGCGCGTGGAAGGCAGGACCGGCCCCCGCCACCACGTCGCGCAGCAGCGCGCCTGCGTACTCCACGAGATCGCCGACGTGCTCGCCCAGTGCCGCGGCGGCCGGGCGCGCCGGCTCGCCGCGGAGCGGGCGGCCGGACAGGAGCTGATCGGCCTGCTGGGTCTTCCTGGCGGACAACTGCTCCTGGGCGCGCACGGCGCAGGCGCTCCACCTGCACGTGAACACCGTGCACTACCGGATCGAGCGGGTGGAGGTCCTGACGGGCCGCGACCTGTCCCGCCTCGACCACAAGCTGGACCTGTACGCGGCGCTGCGCTGCGGATGAGGGGGTGCGGGGCGGTGGGCGTCGGCCGGTGGGGGCCCGGCTACGCCAGGCCGATGTGGACCTCGGTGGACTTCACCCGGGCCGTCACCGTCGCCCCGACCGTGATGCCGAGCTCCTCGACCGACTCCCTGGTCACCAAGGACACCACCCGGTGCGGACCCGACCAGATGCGGTACTCGCCAGTGGTGGATTCGGGGGCGTGCGCGACCCCCGGGCCGTGGAGTGGGTGGCATGCCGGATCAGCGTGCGGACGTGGCGACGTCGGCGAGAGCGCAAGAGGGCAAAGAGAAAGGCAAGGAGGTAGAACCGCTCCTTGCCACTCTCAACTTATAGCGCACCGGGGGGCTTGCGGCAAGGCCCCGGCCGTGAGGCAGACTTCGCGGACCGCGGTCCGACCTGCAGAAACGGGAGATCCACCCAGTGTGTTTGCTGTTGTCGAGTTATCCGTCGTGCGACCTCGGATCGGAGCTGATGCCGTGAACTCCCTTACCACCACCAGTGCGTTCGACCTTCCCGAGCGCCTTGCCGCCAAGGCCGACGCGGCACTGATCGACCGCGACGAGCAGCACTTCGCTGCCATTTCGGAGAGCCTGGCGCAATCGATCGCCGAACTGTCCGACCGCCTGGAGGCCGCGCGCAAGGCGCCCGGCGGCATCGGTCGCGAGGCGATGGACCGGGACGCGGAGATCCACCGCCTGACCAGCCGTCTGCGCACCCTGCGCCGCTTCGGCCTGGACCTGTGTCTGGGACACGTCGTCAGCGCGGACGACGCCGAGCCCGTGTACATCGGACGCCTCGGCCTCACCGACAGCACGGGGCGCCGGCTGCTGGTCGACTGGCGTTCCCCCGCGGCCGAGCCGTTCTTCGCGGCGACCCACGCCAACCCGATGGGTCTGGCGAGCCGCCGCAGGTACCGCTGGACCCGCGGCCGGATCAGCGACTACTGGGACGAGGTGTTCACCGCCGACGGGCTCGAAGGGCACGCCGCGCTCGACGACCAGTCCGCCTTCATCGCCAGCCTGGGCACCAACCGGTCGGCGCGGATGCGCGATGTGCTCGCCACCATCCAGGCCGACCAGGACGCCGTCATCCGGGCGGGATCCCGCGGCGCCCTCGTCGTCGACGGCGGTCCGGGCACCGGCAAGACCGTCGTGGCCCTGCACCGGGCCGCGCACCTCGTCTACTCCGACCCCCGCCTCGGCCACCGTCGGGGCGGCGTGCTGTTCGTCGGTCCGCACGAGCCGTACCTGGCCTACGTCGCCGACGTCCTGCCCAGCCTCGGCGAGGAGGGCGTGCAGACGTGCACCCTTCGGGACCTCGTCACCGAGGGAGCCGGAGCAGCGGTCGAGGCCGACCCGGGCGTGGCCCGGCTGAAGGCGTCCGCCGACCTGGTGAAGGCGATCGAAGCGGCCGTCCGCATCTACGAGGAGCCGCCGACCGAGGGGATGGAGGTGGAGACCCCCTGGTCCGACCTCTGGCTGAGCGCCGACGACTGGGCGGTGGCGTTCGACGCGGTGGAATCCGGTACCCCGCACAACGAGGCGCACGACCAGATCAGGGAGGAGCTCGCCACGATCCTGATGGACAAGGACGACAGCGACGCCCCGCCCCACCTGCTGAGGAGGGCGCTGCTGCAGGACCGGCAGCTGCTCAAGTCCCTCCACCGGGCGTGGCCGATGATCGAGGCGACCGACCTCGTCGCGGACCTGTGGTCGGTGCCCGCCTACCTGCGCAAGTGCGCTCCCTGGCTCGGCCCCGCCGAGGTGCGCGCGCTGCAGCGCGCGGACGCCCACGCGTGGACGGTGTCCGACCTGCCGCTCGTGGACGCGGCCCGGCAGCGGCTCGGCGACGCGGAGGCCTCCGTACGCAAGCGCCGGCACGACGCGGCCGTCGCCGCCGAACGCGCGCGCCGGTCCGACGCCATCGACAGCCTGCTGCAGAACGTCGTGCTCGACGAGAGCGAAGGCGCGGTGGGGATGCTGCACGGAGCCGACCTGCAGGACACCCTGGTCGACGAGGGCGCACTGCCGCGCACCGAACCGGACCTGCTCGCCGGCCCGTTCGCGCACATCGTCGTGGACGAGGCCCAGGAACTGACCGACGCCGAATGGCAGATGCTGCTGCTGCGCTGCCCGTCCCGCAGCTTCACCATCGTCGGCGACCGCGCCCAAGCACGGCAGGGGTTCACGGAGTCGTGGCGGGAACGGCTCGAACGGGTCGGGCTCGACCGGATCGACGTGACTTCCCTGAGCGTCAACTACCGCACGCCGGAAGAGGTCATGGCGCACGCCGCGCCGGCCATCCGCGCCGTGCTCCCGGACGCCAACGTGCCCACCTCGATCCGCAGCAGTGGCATCCCCGTCGTCCACGGATCCGTCGCGGAGCTGGACTCGGTCCTCGACACCTGGCTCGCCACACATGCCGAGGGGGTCGCCTGCGTCATCGCCACCGGTGACGCCGGCGACAGCGGTGGCGCGTTCCGGACCTCGTCGCGCGTCCGGATGCTGGCGCCGGAACTCACGAAGGGGCTCGAATTCGATCTGGTCGTCCTGATCGACCCGGATACGTTCGGCGAGGGCGTCGAAGGAGCCGTCAGCCGCTATGTCGCGATGACCCGCGCGACCCGGCAGCTCGTCATCCTCACGAGCTCGTAGCCGGCGGCTCCTGAGCCGGGGCCCTTGAGCCGCGGCTCACTGAGCCGGGGCCCCGCGGCAGGGTCAGCGGCCGGGCGTCATGTCGTAGGTGACCCACATGGTGCGGGTGGCCACCTGGTCGTACTTCGACCGCGCGCGGTGGTTGTCGTCCGCGGTGATCCAGCGGACGACGCTCCAGCCGCGCTCGGCCGAGAGCTCGCGCAGGGCGCCGAGCAGCCGGTCGGCGGCGCCCGATCCGCGGTGTTCGGGCGCCACGAACAGGTCGTCGAGGAAGCAGCCGACCGTCGCGGAGAGCGGCCGGGCGAACGGGCGGTAGTGGGCCAGGCCGAGGAGGCGGCCGGAGGCGTCCTCGGCGACCAGGGCGCCGACCTCGTGACCGGGGTCGTTCACCCAGGACCACACGGTGGCGGCCGCATCCTCGGTCTGCTCCACCTTGTAGAATTCGGCGTAGCCGCGGTAGAGGGCGCGCCACTGGGCGAAGTCCTCGGCCCGTACGGCACGCACGCTGATGTCGGACATGTGGCGGGCTCCCGTGATCGAAGGAATGCGGTGGGGGAGGAGCGCACGTGCTCCTCCTTCGGTGCAGGGAATCGATCATGCGGGAGCCGGGCGGCGCCGGCAGGTGCCGGGGTGGAGCAACACGGAACCCCGGGGCGCCACCGTGGAGGGGTGGCCCGGAGCGTCCGGGCTGCTAGCGGGGCCGGCAGGTCTGGTCAGTCGTGGGGCCGGACGATGTTGACCATCCAGGTGATGCCGAAGCGGTCCGTGCACATGCCGAAGACGTCGCCCCACATCTGCTGCTCCAGCGGGACCGTGACCGTGCCGTCGCCGGAGAGCTTGGCCCAGTAGCCGCGCAGTTCGTCGGCCTCGTCCCCGCTCACGCTCACCGTGATGTTGTTTCCGGGCTTGATCTCCGACCCCGGCGGGTTGTCGGCGCCCATGAGCGTGAAGCCGTTGTCGGTCTCGAGCATGCTGTGCATGATCATGTCGTCGGAGCCCCCGGCCTCCTTCCCGCTGCCGAAGTCGCCGTACGTGTTCACCGTCAGGGTGCCGCCGAAGACCCCCTTGTAGAACTCCATGGCCTGCCGGGCGTTGCCGTTGAAGCTGATGTATGGATTGAGGCGAGAAGGCACGGTATTTCCCCTTCGCGTTGATGCAGGAATTTTGTGCCAGATTAGGCGAAGGCCCGCCGGTGGCGCGGCCCGACTCCCCGGCCCCCCCGGGGCTGCTCTGCCGCGAGGGGATCGCGTTCATGCGTGCAAATGGATCCCATTGTCATATGGGTGGGGTTCGCCTGCCTGCCCCGCGCAATCACGGTGGCGTCCGCATAATGGGTGGAGGTACCGGCGGGCGGAAGGGGTCGTCTCGTGCCATCGGCTCGGCCGGGGGGCGCGGAGGCTCACGGCCCGTTCTGGTCCGAGCCGGGGACGCTGCTGGAGCACGTGCGCGTGGCCGTCTTCGGTATCGACGACCGTGGCCTCGTCTGCTACTGGGGGCCCGGCGCGGGAGAGCTCTTCGGGTACGAATCCGCCGCCATCCTGTCGAAGCCCGCCGCCCTCCTCTTCGCCGACGAGGTCCGGGGCGAATCCGCTTCCGGTGCCGGGCTGGCGGAGAAGGGCCGGACCCTGGGGTACTGGAGGGGCCGGCTGACGGCGCGGCACCGGGACGGCACGGCCTTCGCCTGCGGATTCCGGGTCTTCTCCGTCGCCGGAGCCGGCAGCCGTCCCGTGGTGATGGGCCTGGCGAGCCGCAGTGACGAGCTCGACCGGGTCAAGACCAACCTCGCCTTCCTCGACGCCCTCTTCGAGACCTGCCCGATCGGTCTGGTCATGCTCGACCCGGACCTGCGGTACATCCACCTCAACCAGGTGCTCGCCGACATGGACGGCCTGCCCATCGAGGCGCACCTGGGGCGCCGCATGGACGAGATCATGATCATGTCCGACGGCGGCGAGTACGAGAGCATGCTCCGCGCCATCGCGCAGGGCGGAGAACCGGTCGTGGGGGCGCTGGTGGGCATGCGCCCGCAGGGGCATCCGGACCGCGACCAGGTGCGGTCGGTGAGCTTCTTCCCGCTGAGCGAGGCGGTCGGCTCGCGCCCCGGAGTGGGCGGGCTGATGGTGGACGTGACGGACCGGGAACAGGCCATTCTCGAAGCCACCGCCAGCCGCAGGCGGCTCGCCCTGCTGGACGGGGCCTCCACGCGCATCGGGACCACCCTCGACGTGAACCAGACGGCCCAGGAGCTGGTCGACGCGTCGATGCCGGACTTCTGCGACGGCGCCGTCGTCGAGGTCGTGGAGTGGATGGACGAGTCGGAGGACTTCGACCCGGCGCGGCCGCTGTCCACCCGCAGGATCGCCTCCGGGACGATCCTCCCCGGGCCGGCGATCGAACTCGTCAGCGGGGTGGACAAGATCCGGTACCCACCCGGGTCCGTCATGCACGACATGCTGAGCACCGGTCGCGCCGTCTCCGCCGTGGTGAACGAGGAGTTCCTGGCCCGGACCGTCGCCATCGAGTCACGCGCCCGCCTCTTCGCCGAGAGCGGGGTGGCCGGCGTCCTCGTCGCCCCGCTCATCGCCCGGGGCACCGTGCAGGGCATCGCCATGTTCGGCCGGTCCGAGGGCCGGCCGGCCTTCACCCAGGACGACGTCAACCTCGCCGGTGAGCTCGCCTCGCGTGCCGCGATCTGCCTCGACAACGCCCGTCTGTACTCCCGTGTCCAGGACATCGCCCTCACCCTGCAGCGGGCGCTGCTGCCCACCGCCCTGGCGAGCAGCCCGTACGTGGACGTTGCCCACCGGTACGTGCCCGGCAGCCGGATCACCGAGGTCGGCGGCGACTGGTACGACGTGATCAACCTGTCCGACGGCCGGATCGCGCTCGTGGTGGGCGACGTGATGGGGCACGGGGTGTCGGCGGCCGCGGCCATGGGGCGTCTGCGCATCACCGCCCAGGCCCTGTCGCGGCACGACAGCGAGCCCGACGACCTGCTCACCGAGCTCGACGAGTGCGCCCAGGAGACCGGCATCGAGCTCGCGACGTGCCTGTACATCGTCTACGACCCGCAGAGCGGACGCGCCCGCATCGCCAGCGCCGGGCACCCCCCGCCCCTGGTGCTCCGCCCGGACGGGACGGTGGAGACCGTCGACGAGGTTCTCGGAGTCCCGCTCGGCGTCGGCGGCTGCCCCTTCCGGGCGACGGAGGTCGAACTGCCCGAGAACGCGACCCTCGTGCTCTACACCGACGGCCTCATCGAAGCGCGCGGCCGGGACATCGAGGCCGGCCTGGACGTGCTGCGCGCCGAACTGGGCCGGGGGAAGGGCACGTTGGAGGAACTGGCGGATCACATCCTCGCGAGCCTCCTGGCCGCCCCGCCGGCCGATGACACGGTCCTCGTCCTCGCCAGGGTCCACCGCACGCCGTGAACGCGGACTACGATCATGCGACGGCAGGAGCGGCACGCGCCGAGGCGTGAGCCGCCGTAACCCACGGCCGAGGAGACTGCTCTTGTCCGACGCGATCACGCGCTGGTTATCCGCGAACGCGCTCCCTCTCGCCGCTCCTTGCGCCGGTGACCCGTACGAGGACCTTCAGTCGCTGCACGAGGTCCTCAAGGGTGTGCGCGTCGTCGGCCTCGGCGAATCCACGCACGGCACACGGGAGTTCTTCCAGCTCAAACACCGACTGCTGGAATTCCTGGTCCGCGAGAGGGGGTTCAGGGCGCCGGCGATGGAGGCCGGCGAATCGGCGGCCCTGGCCGTGGACGCCTATGTGGGGGGCGCCCCGGGCGACGCCGTACGACTGGTCTCCCGGCTGGACTTCCGGACGTGGCGGACCCGGGAGATCCTCGCGATGGTCCAGTGGATGCGGGAACACAACCGCACGGTCCCGGCGGCCGAGCGGGTGCGCTTCGTCGGCATCGACCCGCAGCGCTGCGCGGACTCGGCCGCCGCGGTCGGCGCCTTCCTGGAGGAGGCCGCGCCGACGACCGCCGAGTCCGTACGGGAGCGCCGTAGAAGGCCGCGGCGGCGGGGACGTCGGGCGAGCCGAGGTCGATCCAGCAGGGGGAGCCGGGGACGAAGTCGGTGGTGACCATGATCGATCCCTTTCGCTACTGGAGCTCCGACAGGTCGACCGAGTCCGCGGCGGCGGGCGGCTTGGCCTGGACGGGCTCGTCGAAGGCGGAGAAGGAGGCCTCCACCCGCTCGCCGGACGCGTCGGTGCCCTGAATCCGCAGGAGGTACGGCTCGTCCTCGGTGGAGACCTGGAAGGCGCCCGTCCTGTCGGCCTGCCGGCTGTTGACCGTGATGGCCGGCCGGCCGTCCACGGTGGTGCGCGAGCCCTTTTCGAGCTTTTCGTTCACCGGTTTCGAGGTGAACTCCTTCTTGTAGAAGTCGAGATCGCAGAATTCGGCGAAATCGCTCAGGACCGGGCTGCTCGTCGTGCCGTGCAGATAGCGGCCGTTGATGAGCGCGATCGCGTCCTCGGCCGCGCCACCCGGCACTTGGGCCCGCAGAAGTTTGTCGTCGAGCTTCAGCCACACGTCGTCGCCGCGTTTGACGACGTCGGCCGTGCCGGAATCGCCGGGTGGGGTGACGGTGCCGACGCAGTTGCCCCGCGCGTCGAACCGGAGGTCCAGAGCGGTGGTGCCCGACACGTCGGTCACCTTGGCCGCCATGCGCATGGACGCGAGCTCGGACATGGCCTCACGGGCGGCCGCCGCGATGGCAGGGGCGCTCTTGTCGGCGATGCCGTTGTCATCGGCCCTGGCGGCGCCCGTTCCCGGGCCCGCGAACATGAAGAGACAGACGGTTCCCACGGCCGCACATCGGGCCGCGGCTGCCCGGGGTGAAGACATCGGGCATCACCTCCCTCTGGCAGCGTAGGTCCGCGCGGCGGCGGGCGCAGTCCAGGCGCGGGACGGGCGGGGTACGGGCGCGCTCCGGGGCGGTCAGCGCAGTCGTCGGCCTCTCGTGCCGCCCGCGCGATTGCTGCAGAGTGGGCGTTCGCACACCACTCGACCCAGGGAGTTCCGCTGTGGCCACGACCTCTGAAACACCGGGGACGACGCCCGCCGGTCCGTCTGCAGTCCGGACCGAAGGCGACGGCCCGGTGCGTACGGTGATCCTCAGCCGTCCGGAGGTCCGCAACGCGGTCGACGGTCCGACGGCGGCCCTGCTCGCCGATGCCTTCCGTGCGTTCGAGGAGGACGAGGGGGCGTCCGTCGCCGTGCTGTGGGGCGAGGGCGGTACGTTCTGCGCGGGCGCGGACCTCAAGGCCGTCGGGACCGACCGTGGCAACCAGGTGCTGGCCGAGGGCGACGGGCCGATGGGTCCCACCCGGCTGAGCCTGACCAAACCGGTGATCGCCGCGGTCAGCGGCCACGCGGTCGCGGGCGGACTCGAACTGGCCCTGTGGTGCGACCTGAGGGTGGCCGAGGAGGACGCGACCTTCGGCGTGTTCTGCCGCCGCTGGGGCGTGCCGCTGATCGACGGGGGCACGGTGCGGCTGCCGCGCCTGATCGGGGAGAGCCGCGCGATGGACCTGATCCTCACCGGCCGCCCCGTGACCGCCGCCGAGGCGTACGGGATCGGCCTCGTCAACCGCCTCGTGCCGCCCGGGGAAGCCCGCCGGGCGGCCGAGCGACTCGCCCACGAGATCGCGGGGTTCCCGCAGTCGTGCCTGCGGCACGACCGGCTCTCCGTACGGGAACAGCACGGTCTGGACGAGCGGGAAGCGCTGGCGGCCGAATACCGCCACGGCCTCGTGCCGCTCACCGCGGGGGAGACCCAGGCCGGCGCCGACCGGTTCGCGGGCGGCGCCGGCCGCCACGGCTCCTTCACCGGCTGAGAGGCACGGCCCCGACGGGGTCCCCGGGGGCATCATGGCCATGTGAACGGGTTCCCGACCACCGGTGGCCGAGCCGGTGCCCCAGGATTCCTCGAGGTGGCCCCCACGCCCCGGACCGCGGTCGTGTGGCTTCCTCCGGCCGGACTGTGGCCTCCCATCCAGAGCATCCGGGCCGAGCACGACCCCCAGATCCGCCGCTGGCCCCCGCACGTGAACCTGATCTTCGGCTTCGTCCCGGAGGCCGACTTCACGGCGGCGGCCCCGCTCCTGGCCGCTGCCGCCACCGAGATCGAGCCCTTCTCCGTCCGCCTCGGCGGAGTGCGCATTTTCCGGCACCGCGCCTCCTCCACCGTGTGGCTGGATCCCGCGGCTGCCGGCCCCGCCCCCTGGACGGCGCTCCAGCGGGCCCTGGCGGAGCCCTTCCCCCTCTGCCGCGGCCGATTCCCGTCCTTCACGCCCCACCTGTCGCTGGGGCGCACCCGTGACCCGCGGCAGCTGGCCGCGGAGTGCGCCGCTCGCCTGGGCACCATGCAGGCGGAGGTCGGCGAAATCGTTCTGCTCGCCCGCGGGGGTGAGGAGCCGATGAGGCCGCGGGCCACGATCCTCCTGGGCACGGGCGAACTCCACTGGCACGGAGATCAGTGCGGCTCGCCCTGATCCTCGCCGTCGTCATCACCGTGCTCCTCGCCCGCGATGAGGAGTTCACCCACCGCCTCCCTCAGGACGGCGCGGGCCGGCGCGGGCATCCCCGCGTCGGTCACGAACCAGTCGGCCCGGTCCAGCGCGGCGAAACCGCTGAGCCCGACCACCCCCCACTTGCTGTGGTCGGCCACGACGGCGATCCGCCGTGCCGAGGCGACCAGGGCCCGGTTGGTCTGGGCCTCCGTGAGGTTGGGGGTGGTCAGTCCCGCCTCCTCCGTCACCCCGTGGGCGCCGAGGACGAGCAGGTCCACGTGGAGAGAGCCGATCACCAGGTCGGCGAGCGGGCCGACCAGCGCGGCCGAGGGGGTGGGGGAGCCGCCGGTGAGCAGCAGGGTGGGGGCCGCGCCCGCGCCGTCGCGGTCGGCCGCCCGCACCAGATCGGCCACCGGAAGGGAGTTGGTGACGATCGTGAGCCGCGGCACACCGAGCAGCCGGGTGGCGACCGCGTGCGCGGTGGTGCCGCCCGAGACCGCGACCACGCTGCCCGGTTCCACCAGGCCCGCGGCCGTGTCCGCGATGGCGGCCTTGGCGGCCGCCTCCAGATCGGACTTGGCGTCGAATCCGGGCTCGTGCGCGCTCGGCCCGGCGGTGGCGACGGCCCCGCCGTAGACCTTCTCCACGGCGCCGCGCCGGGCCAGGGCGTCCAGGTCCCGGCGGATCGTCATGTCCGAGACGCCGAGCCGTCCGACGAGGTCCGCCACCCGTACCGTGCCCTCGCGCCGGACCGCGTCGAGGATGAAGGCGCGGCGCTGATGGGCCAGCTGTGCAGCCTGCTGCTCGGCCACGAGGTCACTCCCGGATAGCGGGGACATCCGATCAGAAAGCGACAACATAGCACGCATCATCATGTTGATTTGTTTTGGAATCTGTTTAGTCTTGGTGGGTGAAGAAGACCCTCGCGAGACTCGCGGACGGCCGCGAACTGATCTACTTCGACAACGACGAGAGCGCCGTGCGCGAGGCGCCCGACCTGCGCCCGCTGGACCGCGTGCGCAGTCACCCGGAACTGCGCCGGGACGAGGCGACCGGTGACTGGATCACGATCGCCTCCCACCGGCAGGGCCGGACCTACCACCCGCCCGCCGGCGAGTGCCCCCTGTGTCCCTCCCGGGACGGCCGGCTCGGCGAGATCCCCGCCGCCGACTACGAAGTGGCCGTCTTCGAGAACCGCTTCCCCTCCCTCGCGGGCGAAGCCGGGCGCTGCGAGGTCGTGTGCTTCACCCCGGAGCACGAGGCCGGTTTCGCCGACCTCACCCCGGCCGCCGCCCGCCTGGTCCTGGACGCGTGGACCGACCGCACCGCGGAGCTCTCCGCCCTCCCGGGCGTCGAGCAGGTGTACTGCTTCGAGAACCGAGGGGTCGAGATCGGGGTGACCCTGGCCCACCCGCACGGCCAGATCTACGCCTTCCCGTTCGTCACGCCGCGCACCGCCAAGATGACCGCCGCCGCTGCCGCCCACCGCGCCGCCACCGGACGCAACCTCTTCGAGGACCTGCTGGCCGGCGCCCGCGCCGCCACCGAGCGGGTGGTGACCGCCGGTGAGCACTGGACCGCCTTCGTGCCGTACGCCGCCCGCTGGCCGTACGAGGTGCACCTCTACCCGCACCGCCGCGTCCCCGACCTGACCTGCCTCACCGAGGCCGAGCGGGCCGAGTTCCCCGGCATCTACCTGGACCTGCTGCGCCGCTTCGACCGGCTGTTCCCCGTACCGGGGCGGCCGCAGGGGCCTCCTCCCACGCCGTACGTCTCCGCCTGGCATCAGGCGCCGCGCACCCAGGGCGCGGAACTGGCCCTGCACCTGGAGCTGTTCACCATCCGCAGGTCTCCCGACAAGCTCAAGTTCCTCGCCGGGACGGAATCCGGTACGGACGCCTTCATCAACGACGTGGCCCCCGAGGCGGCCGCGCGGCGACTGCGGGAGGCCCTGGCGTGAACCGGACCGTTCAGTGGGACGAGGGCAGCCGGGCCGAGCGGGTCGCGGACACCTTCGGGCGGCTCTTCGGCGGCCCCCCGGACGGGGTGTGGGCGGCGCCGGGCCGGGTCAACCTGATCGGCGAACACACCGACTACAACGACGGCTTCGCCCTCCCGATGGCCCTCCCGCAGACCACCCTGCTCGCCGCCCGCGCCCGTACCGACGGACGGCTGCGGCTGCACAGCGCGCAGGGCGACGGCCGGATCACCGACCTGGCGGTGGCCGGGCTCGCCCCCGGCGCCGCCAAGGGGTGGACCGGCTATCCGGCCGGCGTGGTCTGGGCACTCGCCGAGGCCGGGCACCCGGTCGGGGGCGCGGACCTCCACTTCGACAGCACGGTGCCCACCGGCGCAGGCCTCTCCTCCTCCGCAGCGCTGGAGTGCGCGGTCGCGGTGGCGTACGACGAGCTGTACGGACTCGGCCTGCCCGGGCCCGAACTGGCCCGGATCGCCCAGCGCGCGGAGAACGGCTTCGCCGGAGTGCCCTGCGGGATCATGGACCAGATGGCCTCCGTCTGCTGCACCGCCGAGGCCGCCCTCCACCTCGACGCCCGCACCCCGGAAGCCCACCGGCAGGTGCCCTTCGACCTGCGGGGGCAGGGGCTGCGGCTGCTGGTGATGGACACCCGCGTCACCCACGACCTCGGGGACGGGGCGTACGCCGCCCTGCGCGCGGGCTGCGAACGCGCGGCCACGCTGCTCGGGCTGCCCGCTCTGCGCGACCTGCCCATCGGGGAACTCCCGCGGGCCCTGGACGCCCTGCCGGCGGAACTCGCCCCGCTGGTGCGGCACGTGGTGACCGAGAACGCCCGGGTCACCGAGGCCGTCTCCCGGTTGCGGGAGGGGGACGCCGCGGCGCTCGGTCCGATCCTCACCGAAGGCCACGCCTCGCTCCGCGACGACTACCGCGTCTCCTGCCCGGAGACCGACCTCGCCGTGAGCGCCGCGCTGGGCGCCGGGGCACTCGGCGCCCGGATGACCGGAGGCGGCTTCGGAGGATCCGTCATCGTGCTGGTGGAGGACGGCCGGGAGGGCGTGGTGGGCGAGTCGGTCACCGCGGCCTTCGGCGCCGCGGGCCACCGCCCCCCGCGCATCCTGGAGGCCACCCCGGCCGCGGGTGCGCGTCGCCTCGTGCCCGCCCCCGGGACGCGGTAGCGGGGGCGTCCGGCGCGGGACGCGGGGTCCCGCGCCGGCAGTTCTTCACCGTTGTGGCGCGTCCGTCCTGCGCAGGTACGGCAGCCGGGTCAAGGGCGCGTCCATCCAGACCGTGGCCGGGCCCTCGTACGACCGGCCGTCGTCGGCCAGCCACGTGCCCGGTGGGATCACGACCTGCCGTCCGACCGCGCCCTTGGCCACCACCGGAGCCACCATCAGGCTGTCACCCAGCACGAACTGGTCGGTGACCGCCGCGTACCCCCGGTGCGGGAAGGCCCATTCGAGGGGGCGCTGGACCGGTTCGCCCGTGGCGGCGGCGTGGGCGGCGAGGGAGAGCAGCTCCGGGGCGAACTCGGTGTGGAGGCGGGCGGCCGCGCGGACGATCGCGAGGCCGTCGGCGGAGAGCACGCGCCACGGCGCCGTGGAGAACTGCATCATGGGGAACAGCGCGGCGATCTGGGCGTAGCGGACGAACAGCTCCTCGTCGAAACCCTCGCCGTCCTCACCCGGGACGAAGCGGAACTCGCCGCCGCCGATCATGTCGGGACATGTGAACGCATGGCCGGTCAGGGCCTGGGCCAGGGCGTTCGGGATCAGGCTCGCCAGCCCGAAGCGTCCCTCCCACACGTGGTACTTGTCCTGCTGGCGTTGCGCGAGCGGCAGGCCCGCCGCGCGCCACGCGTCACGGAACTCGTTGAGCGGGCAGTCGGCACCGAAGCGGTTCCACGCGTGCGTGTAGGCCTCCGGGTCCGCGCACCCGAGCGCGCGCCACCAGGGCGCGTCGCCGCCGTCGAATTTGAACCCGTCGACGCCGATGTCGTCCCGCAGGGCTTCCAGGCGGCCGGCGAGCCATGCCCGGGCCCGCGGATCGAGCAGGTCGAGGCCGGCGCTCCAGCCGTTCCACCACCGGGCGACCGCGGCCCGCCCGTCCGAGCCGGTTCCGAAGTCGCGGACCAGCAGGCCCCGGTCGCCCAGCCGGCGCGCGGTGGGGGAGTCCGGGGTCACGTACGGCACGAGCCACAGCATCACCTTGAAGCCGAGCCGGTGGAGCTCGGCGACCATGCCCGCCGGATCGGGGAAACGGCCGGGGTGGAAGGTCCAGTCCCCGTAGTCGTTGCTCCACCGGTCGTCGATCATCAGCACGCCGGGCGGGAAGCCCTCCGCGAGCAGGCGTTGCGCGTACGCCAGGACCTTCGCCTGGGTCGGCTCGAACACCGTCTCGATCCACAGGTTGTACTGCGGTGCGGCGAAGAGGAGCGGGTCCGGCATCGTGCCGGACGGCGGGTAGTGGCGGGTGATCGCGTGGCGGTACGCCCCGCGCAGGTCGCCGTGTCCCTCGCCGTACTCGACGACCGCGTCCGCTTCGTGCGCCCGCACGCTCAGCCGGCCGTCGGAGAGGGCGAAGGCGAAGGTGCGCTCGCTGTGCACCCAGCGGCCGCGGTCGGAGAGCAGCAGCGGCATGCCCTGGTTGGCCAGCACGTCACGCAGGTCGAAGGTGTAGCCGTCGGGGTACGGCATGTGCCGCCCTTCGGCGACCGCCCCTCCCCACCAGTGTTCCCCGTCGAGGAGGGGGAGTTCGAGTGTCGTCATACCTGTGGGGTACCTCCGGTGAAAGGGGCGGGTCCTCGCACTACTTGACGGTGAAGCCCTGTTCCTTGCCGTACGCCTTCACCCGGTCCTGCCAGGTGGCCAGCGCGCCGGGCAGGTTGCCGCCCGGCTGCAGGGCCTGTCCGACGGAGTCCTTGAAGACGCTGTTCGCGTAGACCTGGAACGGCAGGTACTGCCAGCCGGGGCGCACGGCCTTCGACATGTCGGCGAAGACCTCGTTCGGCTTGCCGCCGGGGAAGAACGGAACCCCGGCGCCGCGGAAGCCGGGATCGTCGAGCAGCACCTTGGTCGCGGGGAACAGCCCGACCTGGGAGTTGAGCGACCTGACGGCCTCCGGGTCGGTGCCAAGCCACTGGACGAAGGCCACCGAGGCCTCCTTGTTCCTCGCCTGGGTGGTGACCGCGACCGACGAGCCGCCGTTCTCCGCGCTGACACCGCCCGGCATGGGAGCGACCGACCACTGACCGCCGCTCTGCGGGATGTTCTGCTCCAGAACCGCCGGCGCCCAGGCGCCGGCCAGCCAGGTCGCGTACCGTCCGGAGGCCATCGACTTCCACCACTCGTCGGTCCAGCTCGCGGTGGAGTCGACCAGCTTGTTCTCGATCAGCGGGCCCCAGGTGTCGGCGTATGCCTTGGCCCCGGCGTCGTTCTTGAGGTCGACGGCGACGTCGGTGGCGCCGTCGACGGTGTACGGCTTGCCGCCGGCCTGCCAGATCAGGCTGTTGGACGTGCCCGCGTCGCCGGGGTCGACGTACGTGATCCGGACGTCCGGACCGGCGTCGTGGATCTTCCTGGCGAGGGCGCCGTACTCCTCCCACGTGCTCGGCGGGGTTGCGCCGAACCTGTCGAGGATGTCCTTGCGGTAGAACATGGCCATCGGCCCCGTGTCCTGCGGTATGCCGTAGATGCCGTCGGCGACGCTGACCTGGGACCAGGCCGAATCGGCGAACTCGTCCTTCAGAGCGGCGGAGCCGTAGCCGGCGAGGTCGACCAGGGACTTGGTCATCGCGAACTGGGGGAGCGCGAAGTACTCGATCTGCACGACGTCGGGCGCGCCCGTGCCCGCCTTGAGGGTGGTGGTCAGCTTCGTGTACTCGTCCTTGGACCGGCCCGCGTTGACCAGGTTGACCTTGATCTTCGGGTACTTCTTCTCGAACAGCGCGACCGTCTTGTCGATGTTCGGGACCCAGGTCCAGAAGGTGATCTCGGCGGGCCTGTCCAGGGCGGCCCGCACGGCCGCGGGGTCGCCCTTGCTGCCGCCGTCGGAGCTGCCCGGGCCGCCGCCGCACGCGGTGAGAGAGAGGGAGAGGGCCGCGAGGGCGGCCGCGCTGAGGGCGCGGGTGAGAGCCGACGGCCGCAGGGAACTGCTCATGTCGAAGCCTTTCGTTCCGGACGTGGAGAAGGGTGGGCGGTGGGCTACTGCTTGACGCCGCCGGCGGCCAGTCCCGATTGCCAGAACCGCTGGAGGAAGAGGAACGCGACGATCAGCGGGACGACGGCCAGCAGGCTGCCGGTGATCACCGGCGGGAGGACCGGTGTGGCGCCGGCGCCGGCGCCGCCCTGCGCGAGCGAGTCCCACTGCCGCAGTCCCACCGTGAGGGGGAACAGCTCCGGGTCGTTGAGCACGATCAGCGGCAGGAAGTAGTTGTTCCAGGTGGCGACGAGGGTGAACAGCAGCACGGTGACGAAACCGGGAGCCAGCAGACGCAGCGCGATGGTGAGGAAGATGCGCAGTTCACCGGCGCCGTCGATGCGTGCGGCCTCCAGCACCGCGTCCGGAACGGCCTCGGTCGCGTACACGCGCATCAGATAGAGCCCGAACGGACTGGCGAGGGAGGGCAGCAGGACCGCCCACGGTGTGTTGACGATGCCCATGTCGCTGAACAGCAAGTACGTCGGGACGGCGAGTGCGGACGCGGGGATCGAGATCGCCCCGATGACGACGGCGGACAGCATCCGGCGGCCCACGAACTCGTACGTGGCGAGGGCGTACCCGCCCATCGTCGCGATGACCGAGGCCCCACCCGCCCCGACCACCGAGTAGAGAAGGGTGTTGCCGAACCAGCGCAGGTAGATCCCGTCCTCGTAGGCGAAGGCGTCCCGGACGTTCTCGAACAGGTGGAAGCCGTCCCCGAACCACAGCCCGGGCGACTCGAAAAGGGTCTGGTGGGACTTCGTCGCACTGATGGCGAGCCAGAGCAAGGGGATCAGCGTGTACGCGAGCATCAGGCCCATCGCCACGGTCAGAGCGGTGGACGCCCGGCCCGGGCGGCGGCGCGCGGCGGTCACCACAGGCGCTCCCTTCGGGCGGTCGCGCGCTGCACCCCGAACACGACGAGCACGGTCACCAGGCCGAGCAGCACGGCGACGGCGGCCGAGTAGTTGAACTGGCGTCCGTCGAAGGCGAGGCCGTACGCGTACATGTTGGGGGTGTAGTTCGTGGAGACGGCGGCGGGCGCCAGGGACTGGAGCACGCTCGGCTCGTTGAAGAGCTGGAAGCTGCCGATCACCGAGAAGGTGGTGGCCAGCAGCAGCGCCGGGCGCAGCGCGGGCAACTTGATGCTGAACGCCTTGCGGAAGGCTCCGGCACCGTCGACCTCGGCCGCCTCGTACAGCTCCTCGGGGATGGACCGCAGCGCGGCGTAGAAGATCAGCATGTTGTAGCCGACGTACGACCAGGTGACGATGTTGCCGATCGACGCGAGCATCCAGCTCCCGGAGAGCAGGTCGGGCAGCTCGGTGTGCAACAGGTCGCCGATCTCGCCGGCGAGGCCGAAGCGGTCGCCGTACAGGTAGCCCCACATCAGTGCCGCGACGACGCCGGGAACGGCGTACGGGACGAAGATGCCGATCCGGAACAGCCCCGGCGCGCGCAGCCGGCCACTGTCGATCGCAAGGGCGGCCGCCAGCGCGAGGCCGAGCATGAGCGGTACCTGGATCGCGAAGAAGAGTGCGACGCGGGCGAGACCGGCGTGGAACAGGCTGTCCCCGAACGCCTTGGTGTAGTTGTCCAGCCCGGTGAAGACCATCCCGCCGATCATGCGCTCCTGATAGAGGCTCAGGTTGACCGAGTACGCCAGCGGGGCGACGACCGCGATGACGAAGACGCAGAGGAACGGCAGGAAGAACGCATGGGCGGTGAGGTTGCGCCGAGCAGCGCCGCGTTTCAAGGGTAGGATCTCCGATGCGTGTTAGCGCCAACATGGCGGCGCGGTTCGGAACCGTGTGTCGACTCCTCTCGGAGAGTGTCAAGAGTTTTGACAAAGACTCCTGGTGGATCGTCAGTTGCCTTGAATTTCAAGGGACTTCAGGTGTCAGGAGGTGCGATGTCCGGTCCTTGGTCCGTCCGTTGCCGCGCGCCGACCTGTTGACCGACGCGCCATGTTCGCGCAAACATGGCGGCGGTCGGGAAGACGCCCGGGCCGCACCGTGCGAGAGGAACTGCACCATGGCGAAGGACGGACAGCGGCCACGCAGGCCCCGTTCCCCGGCCGCGGATCGCCCCAGGCCCCCGTCGATGGCGGACGTCGCGGCCATGGCGGGAGTCTCGGCGCAGACCGTCTCCCGCGTGGTCAACGCGACGGCCCACGTCGACGAGGCCACCCGCGACCGCGTCGTCCGGGCCGTCCGCATGCTCGGGTACCGCCCCAACACCGCCGCCCGGGCGCTGGCCACCGGCAAGTTCCGGATGATCGGCGTCATCAGCTTCGACCTCAAGGCCCACGGGAACGCGCGCACCCTGGAGTCGATCGTCTCCGCCGTGCAGTCCACCGAGTACTCGGTCAACGTCGTCGTCCCGCAGGCGCAGACCCAGGAGGCGGTGCTGGAGGCGTTCCGGAGGCTGAGCGGTCATGCCGTCGACGGGGTCATCGTCAACGAGGCGCAGATCCTCACCGGTTCCCTGATGCTCCCCTGGGGGCTTCCGGTCGTGGTCGTCGACGGCGGCGAGGACCACCGCTACCCCGGCGTCCACACCGACCACGCGGCCGGAGCGGAGATCGCCGTGACCCACCTGCTGGGACTCGGCCACACCACGGTGTGGCACCTGGCCGGCCCCCAGGACTCCCACCCCGCGCGCCGCCGCGCCGAGGCGTGGCAGCGCGTGCTCCGGGCGGCGGGCGCCCCGGTCCCGCCGGCCGTCCACGGCGACTGGAGTGCCGGGAGCGGCTACCGGGCGGGCCGGGAACTCGCCGGCCGGCCGGAAGTCACCGCGGTGTTCGCCGCCAATGACCAGATGGCGCTCGGCCTGGTCCGGGCGCTGCGCGAGGCGGGGCGCTCGGTCCCGGAGGACGTGAGCGTGGTCGGCTTCGACAACATCGTCGAATCCGGCTACTTCCTCCCCCCGTTGACCACCGTGGACCAGGACCTCACCCGGGTCGGCGCGGCCTGCGTGGACCGGCTCCTGAGCCAGATCGAGGGCGATGCGTCGACGGACTCGTCCATCGTGTCGGTCATGCCGACCCTCGTGGAGCGCGCCAGCACGGCGCCGCCACGCGTCTGAGCCCGGACCGGCGCGTCCTCCACGAGGACGCATTACGTCCCGAAGCACCTGAAGGGGTAAGGAAGATGAACTCTCCGGCACACGACCGTGCCCGGACCCTCGGCACACGGCTGGGCGGTCTCGGATTCGGCGGCGACTACAACCCCGAACAGTGGGACGAGGCCACCCGCGCCGAGGACCTGCGCCTGATGAACCAGGCGGGCGTCAACCTCGTCAACCTCGCCATCTTCGCCTGGGCCCGCGTCGAACCCTCCCGCGACGCCTACGACTTCCGGTTCTTCGACACCGTCATGGACGACCTGGCGGCCCACGGCATCACCGCCGACCTGGCCACCATGACCGCCTCGCCACCCCCCTGGCTCGCCACCGAGCACCCCGAGATCCTGCCGGTCACCGCCTCCGGAGGCGTCCTGTCCCCGGGGGGCCGCCAGCACTTCTGCCCCTCCAGCCCGGTCTTCCGCGACCGGGCCGTCCGCCTGGTCGAAGCCGTCGCCACGCACTACCGCGACCATCCGGCGCTGGGTCTGTGGCACGTCGGCAACGAGTACGGGATCCATGTCGCCGAATGCTTCTGCGACACCTCCGCCGCAGACTTCCGACGCTGGCTCGCGGCCCGGTACGGCGAGGTCGACGCGCTCAACGAGGCCTGGTCCACCGACTTCTGGTCGCAGCGCTACACCTCCTTCGACCAGATCCTGCCCCCGCGCAGCGCACCCACCTACCCCAACCCATCCCAGCAGCTCGACTTCAAGCGGTTCAGCAGCGACGCGCTGCGCACGTGCTTCACCCTCGAACGCGACGTGCTGCGCCGCATCACCCCCGACACCCCGGTGACCACGAACTTCCTCGCCGGACACAAGGCGGTCGACGTCCACGCGTGGGCGCCCGAGATGGACGTCCTCGCCCTCGACAGCTACCCGGACCCCCACGGGGACGCGGCGCACATCGGCGCGGCGCTGTCGTACGACCTCCTGCGCGGCGCCGCCGGCGGGAAGCCGTGGCTGCTGACCGAACAGGCCCCGTCCGCCGTCAACTGGCGGGGCCGCAACGGGGGCAAGAGCCCCGGCCGGATGCGCCTGTGGAGCTGGCAGGCCGTCGCCCAGGGCGCCGACGCCGTCATGTACTTCCAGTGGAGGCAGTCCCGCGGCGGCGCCGAGAAGTTCCACTCCGGGATGGTCCCGCACGCGGGGCCCGCGACCCGGGTGCACGCCGAAGTGCGCGAGCTGGGCCGCGAACTGGCCCTGGTGCCCGAGCTGGCCGGCACGCTCGTCCGCAACGAGGTCGCGATCGTCTTCGACTGGGACAACTGGTGGGCGCTCGAACTCGACTCGCATCCCTCGGACGCCGTGCGCTGCCTCGACCGCGTCCTCGACCACTATGCGCCCCTGTTCGAGGCGGGCGTCGGCATCGACGTCGTCCATCCGTGCGCCGACCTCTCGCCGTACAAGCTGCTCGTGCTGCCCGGCCACTACCTGCTGTCGGCCGAGAACGCCGCGCGGATCAACACGTTCGCGGCGGAGGGCGGATCCCTGCTCGCCTCCTTCTTCACCGGGATCGTCGACGAGCACGACCGCCTGCATCCGGGCGGCCGTCCCGCCGCGCTGGACGACGTGCTGGGCGTACGGGTCGAGGAGTTCTGGCCGGCCGCAGCGGACGAGGCGGTCCCTCTTCGCGCTCCGGAAGCAGACGCCCCGGCCGCTCCCGCGGCGCCGCCGCCGGCCTCGCTGTGGCGCGAGGACGTGAAGCTCACCGGCGCCCGTCCCGAACTCTTCTTCGCCGGACCCGACTGGGACGACGACCGCCCGGCGGTCACGGTGCACGCCCATGGCCGGGGGACCGCCCGCTACGTCGCGACCCGCCCCGACCCCGACACGATGCGGGCCCTCGTCGACCGCTCACTGGCCGAAGCGGGGGTCGCGCCCGTGCTGCCCGGCCTGCCCGCCGGCATCCAGGCGACGATCCGGCACGGCGCCGATCACGACGTCCTCATCCTGCTCAACCACACCGAGCACGAGCAGGAGGTGGCGCTGCCGGCCGACCGCCGGGACCTGCTCGACGCCCACCGGCCCCTCGTCCGCCGCGTGACCCTCGCACCGCGGGGCGTCGCCGTCCTCGGCAGCGGCGGCAACTGAGCGAACCACCGCGTCACCGATCCACCGCTCCACCCCGCACGTCCCACCCCCCAGGCACTCGGAGGACACTGTGAGAAGAGCCCTGCTACCGTCGGTGCTCGCCGCGGCGCTCGCGCTCGGCGCGCTAGGCGCCTCCCCGACCGCCGCGTCCCCGACGAACGCGACGGACGCGGCTCCCACGACTTCGGCCGCGTTGGCCGACTCCTGGACCGCGCCCCTCAGCACCCGCGGCCGCTACGTCGTCGACGCGGGCGGCAACCGCTTCAAGCTCAAGTCCGCGAACTGGCACGGGGCCCAGGGATCGTGGAGCGGCTCGGGCGACATCAACGACCCGGCCGGCCATCACGACGGCGAGAAGGCCGACCAGATGCCGCTCGGCCTGGACCGCGCGCCGATCGCGCGGATCCTCGCCGGATTCCACGAACTCGGCATCAACAGCATCCGGCTGCCGTTCTCGAACGAGATGCTGCACGACCAGCGCCCGGTCTCCGATGCCTCGGTCGCCGCCAACCCGAGTCTGCGCGGCAAGACTCCGCTCCAGGTCTTCGACGCCGTCATCGCGGCCACCACGGCCGAGGGCTTCGCGGTGATCCTCAACAACCACACCATCACCTCACGCTTCTGCTGCGGTCTGGACGGCAACGAGCGCTGGAACACCAGCCAGTCCACCGCGCAGTGGGAGAACGACTGGATCGCCCTCGCCCGACGCTACAAGGACAACAAGCGCGTCGTCGGCGCCGACCTCTACAACGAGGTCCGCCGCACCGTCACCGACGACGCCAACTGGAACTGGGGCAACGACCACGACTGGTGGGCCGCGTCCCAGCGCCTGGGGGACCGGCTCCTCACCGAGGCCAACCCCGACCTCCTGGTGATCGTCGAAGGCATCAACTGGCAGGGCATCCCGGCCGACGGGCTGCCCCACTGGCGCCCCACGCTCGAACCGGTACGCACCCTCTCGCACACCCTCGTCGCCTCGAACAAGCTGGTGTACGCGGCGCACTTCTACGGTTACACCGGGCCGAACCACACCGGAGCCACGGGCATGGGCGAGACCCACGACCCGCGCTACCAGGAACTCTCCCGTGAAGAGCTCTTCGCCACCTTGCAGCGCCAGGCGTTCTACGTCACGTCCGAATCGGGCAGCCACTTCACCGCACCCCTGTGGATCAGCGAGTTCGGCATCGGCAGCGACGAGACCAACCCGCAGGCACGCGCATGGTTCGGCAATTTCGTAGACCACCTGATCGCCAATGACACCGACTTCGCCTACTGGCCCCTGGTCGGCTGGGCCGGGCACGGCACCTGGTCCATCCTCAACTTCGATGCGGCGGGCCGCCGTTCCGGCCTCCTGGACGGTGGCGACTGGCGCGCCACCGACTGGAACCGGCTGATCGCCTCGCCGCAGAAGAGCGGCCAGGTCGCCGTCTCCGACACGTGGGACATGCTCAACCTCGACCACGCCGACGCGGTCCAGTCGCTGCGCGTACGCACCCTCGGGGACTGGGACGCGGGAGCCCGCAAGGGGACCTGCCCCGACGGACAGCGCCTCGTCGGCCTCGCCCACCGTGACGGGCGCGGGCTGTGCACCGATTCCGGGGCCCCCGGCCTGGCGGCCACCGGCCCCGCGCCGGCGGTGGTGAGCGACGAACGCCACGTACAGCAAGGGGATTGGGCGGGCGGCTACACCAAGTACCAGTGCGGGCCCGACCAGTTCGTGACCGGCTACAGCGTGCGCGGCCAGGCGGTCTCCGCAGTCCTGTGCGCCCGGGCGGGCCGGACCCTCGGGACCAACGGCCGTACCGTCTGGTTCGACCGGGGTGACAACCGGCCGGCCGGACGCCCGGGCGGAGAGTTCGCCTACGGCAACTACAAGGGGCAGTGCGGCACGGACGAGTACGCCGCGGGCATCGCCTTCACCGGGGCGTGGGCCAAGGGCAAGACGCCGGACGCCCTGCTGTGCCGCAAGCTGTGACCCCCGTCGCCTGACGGTCCCGGCGGGCCGCTCGCCCCTCCGACTCGGCGTGCGCGCCGCGGTCCCCGGACCTGATGGTCTCCGGACCGCGGCGCGTCGGCGGAAACCTCCACCGGCTCACACGACGACCACCGCGCGTCAGGTGTTGCTCCGGGTGCGGGATACCGCCGCCCCTTACGGTGGGTTCCGTGACGGACCATGCGGCGGACGCGGCGGACGCGGTGGACACGGAGATGGCCGCGGCTCAGCTCAAGGAACGGCTCTACGCGACGATCACCATGATCTCCGTCGTCATCGGGCTCGCCGGCAGCAGCCACGTGACCGTCCTCGGAGCCGCGGCGACGATCGCGACCGCCTCGGTGGGCCTGTGGCTGGCCGCGCTCGTCGCCGACCAGCAGGCCCATCGCGTGACGCACGGAGCCCTCGCACGGGGACGGGAACTGCGCGCGATGCTCTACGTCAGCAGCCCGCTGCTGCTGTCCGCGGTGGGCCCGCTCGTTCTGCTCGGAGTCTCGGCACTGGGAGCGATGGGCCTGGAGACGGCGCTTCTCGTTGCGGCCGGGGTCAACGTCGCCACCTTGTTCGCGTGGGGGTGTTACGGAGGGATCCGGATGGGCGGCGGGACGGCCTTCGCGCTGCTCGCCGGCGGGATCGACGCGGCGATCGGGACAGCGGTCGCCGTGGTCAAGGCTGCAGCCGGGCACTGACACCACCGGGGGGTGCCGGCCGGTGCGGCGTCTTCGCCTCCGGGAGGAAGTGACGGCCGCCGACGACACGAGGCGGGCGGCGGGCGGCGGACGGCGCGCAGGGCCTGCAGGTCCTCCAGGGGGTTGCCGGCATCGACGCGGTCGGCCACGCGCACCTCAGCCCGGGACGGCCTCGGCCCAGCCGCGGTTGACGGTCTCCCTGGCCTTCTCCGTCTGCCCCTCCGTCGGAAACACCGGCGTGCCCTCGACCGTCGGCAGTTTCTCCGCGGCGGCCTTGTCGAGGGTGCCGTCCTCCTCCATGGCGTCCAAGAGGACGGGACGCGCATAGGCGCCGAGCCGGATGTTCTGGCCTTCCGGGCTGAAGACGTACTCCTGCCACAGGCGTGCCGCCGCGGGGTGCGGGGCGTCCTTGTTCACCCCGTTCGCGTAGTACTCGGCGAAGCTGCCGTCGAAGGGGATGGCGGTCCGCCAGTCGACGTCCGCGCCCTTCTCGCGGAATTCGTCGGCGTATCCGAGGTTGAGGAAGTCCCAGTCGATACTGATCGGGGTCTGGCCCTTCACGATCGTGTCCGGTGAGGATCCGACCGGGTTGAAGTTGCCGTTCTTGCTGAGCTCGGCGAAGAAGTCGATACCGGGCTGGATGTTGTCGAAGGAGCCCCCGTTCGCCAGGGCCGCCGCGTACACGCCGGCGAAGGCGGAGCCGGACTTGGTGGGGTCGCCGTTGAGGGAGACCTGGCCCTTGTACTCGGGCTTGCGCAGATCGGCGAAGGTCGAGGGGCAGGTCTTCACGCGCTTGGCGTCACAGCCGATCGAGATGTAGCCGCCGTAGTTGTTGTACCAGCGGGCGTTCGGGTCCTTCTGCTCCTCGGGGATCTGGCCGAACGCGGCGACCTTGTACGGAGCGAGCAGACCCTGCCGCGCCGCGGACTGCGCGAACGAGCCACCCACGTCGATCACGTCGGGGGCGCGGCCTTCGGGCCTGTGCTCCTTCAGGGCGTTGATCTCGTCCTGGCTGGTACCTTCCGGGTTCTCCACCGTGACCTTGATCCCGTACTTCTTCTCGAAGCCGTCGATCAGTGCGCCGTAATTGGCCCAGTCGCGGGGGAGCGCGATCGTGTTGAGCGAGCCCTCCTTCTTCGCGGCCGCGGTCAGTGCCGCCATGCCGCCGGCGTCCGCGGCGGAGGTGGCCACCGCGGGTCCGCTGGGCGCGGCGACGGGCTTGTCCCCGCAGGCGCCGAGGGGCGCGGCCGAGAGGGCCAGGAAGGCGGCGACGAAGGCTGTCCGGAGACGGGGTGCGGGCACGAAGGCTCCATAACGGCGGTCGGTACCGATCGAGGCCAGCGTACGTTCGGCGGCCTCCGCGGCGCAGTCCCGGACGGTGGTGTCCGACGTCTTCCTTGCGGCCGTCGTACCGGCGCGTCCTCAGAACCCCTCGTCGTCCCACCCGGCCAGGAGCGCCTCCCCGAGGTCCATCGCGGCCGGTGCGGCCCCGTTGTGGAGCGCCTGCTCGCTCCAGATGATCTTGCCGCGGGCGGTGTAGCGGGTGCCCCAGCGCTCGGCGAACTGCGCGACGAGTAACAGACCGCGGCCGCCCTCGTCGGTGTCCGCGGCCCGGCGCAGGTGCGGGGAGGTGCTGGACCCGTCGGAGACCTCGCAGACCAGGCAGCGGTCGTACAGCAGCCTCACCCGGATGGGCTCGGTGCCGTAGCGGATGGCGTTGGTCATGAGCTCGCTGAGGATGAGTTCCGTGGTGAACGCGATGTCCTCCAGGCCCCAGTCGGCCAGTCGGCGGGCACACGCGTTGCGCACCGGGGACACCGCCGCAGGTTCGGGGGACAGGTCCCACTCGGCGATCCGCGCCGGGTCCAGCAGGCGGGTGCGGGCCACCAGCAGCGCGACGTCGTCGCTGGGCCTGGTGGGCAGCATCGCGTCGATCACCGCGGTGCAGGTTTCCTCCGGATCGCGGTCGGGCCCGGACAGGGCGGCGCGCAGCGCGGCCAGGCCGGCGTCCGGATCGCGGTCGCGGTTCTCGATCAGCCCGTCGGTGAAGAGCGCCAGCCGGGACCCCTCGGGCAGGGTCAGCGTCATGGTCTCCATGGGCAGACCCGCGCCCAGGCCCAGCGGCGGGGAGACCGGTACCTCGGGGAACGACACGGTTCCATCGGGGTCGATCAGGGCGGGGCCGGGATGCCCGGCGGTGGCGGCGGTCACCTGCCCGGAGACGGGATCGTAGATGGCGCACAGGCAGGTGGCTCCGGTGATCCCCTGCCACTCCTGCTCGTCGGCGTCGATGTGGGCGACCAGCTCGTCCAGGTGGCTCAGGAGTTCGTCCGGCGGCAGGTCGAGGGTGGAGAAGTTGTACACGGCGGTGCGCAGGCGGCCCATGGTGGCGGCGGCGTGGAGGCCGTGGCCGACGACGTCGCCGACCACCAGGGCCACCCGGGTGCCGGGCAGCGGGATGACGTCGAACCAGTCACCGCCCACCCCGGCCTGCGCGGCCAGATAGCGGTGCGCGACTTCGACGGCGGACTGCTCCGGTACGCCCCGGGGCAGCAGGCTGCGCTGCAGGGTGACGGCCATGGTGTGCTCGCGGGTGTAGCGGCGGGCATTGTCGACGGCCACGGCCGCCCGGGCGGTCAGCTCCTCGGCGAAGGACACGTCCTCCTCGTCGAAGGCCGGGGAGTCCTGCCCCCGCCAGTAGCCGGCCATCCCCAGCACCACGCCCCGGGCCCGCAGGGGCACGACGATCAGGGAGTGGATGCCGCGGTCCAGGATCTGCAGGGCGTTGGCCTGGTGCTGGGCCCGCCACCGATGGGTCAGGCGCAGGTCGGCCTCCAGGACCGCGTGGCCGCCGGCCAGCCCGGCGGCCATGGGACCGGTGGGAGCGAACCGGATCAGCTCGCCGACGGGAGTGAGCGGGTGGTCGCCCTGAAGGCCGACGACGGCGGTGCGGCGCATCTCGGCGTTCGCTTCGGGCGGCTCCTCGCCGCGCAGCACCGGGTCCAGCAGGTCGACCGTGACCACGTCGGCGAAGCGCGGGACCGCCACCTCCGCCAGCTCTTGCGCGGTGCGCTCCACGTTCAGCGTCGTTCCGACCTCCACCCCCGCGTCGTAGAGCAACTTCAGGCGCTCCCGGGCCACCTCGGCCCTGCCGGAGAGCGCCCGCAGCTCGGTGGTGTCCCGCAGGGTGACGACGGTCCCGGCCTGACCGTACGGGGCGGTGGGCCGGATGTTCACCGCCAGCAGCCGATCGGCCGCCATGTGCAGTTCGTCGGTCGCGGAACGGCCCGATGCGATCAGCTCGGCGATCGCCTCCTCCAGCCCCAGGCCGGTGACGGGGAGACCTTCCGCGTCCGCCGGCAGATCGAGCAGCCGCCGCGCCTCGTCATTGGCGAGCAGCAGCCGTCCGCCGTCGCCGACGATCAGTACGCCCTCGCGCACCGCGTGCAGCACCGCGTCGTGGTGCTCGTACATGCGCGTCATCTCGGCCGGTCCCAGGCCATGGGTCCGGCGCAGCAGTCTGCGGCTCACCAGCGCGGTTCCGCCCGCGGACAGGGCGAGCACCGCGGCCGCACTGCCGAGCACGACCGGCAGCTGCCGGTTCACCATGCCCTGGACGTTCTGGACCGTGACCGGCGAGGCGACGACGGCGATGACCCGTCCGCCGGGGTCCTTGACGGGGACGACCGAGACCACGGACTGGCCCAGGGACCCCTCGAACGTCTCGGTGAAGGACTTGCCGGCCGCCGCCTTGGAGAAGGGGCCGACGACGTGCCTCCCGATCTGCCGCGGGTTGCTGTGGGTGAGGGTGACCCCGTCGAGGCTGTACACGTTGATGCCGTCCACTCCGGCGATCTTCCGGGCCGCCTCGGCGCTCGGCTGCAGCAGCGCGCTCGGATCGGGGCTGCGCAGGGCCGCGACGATTCCCGGGGATTCCGCGAACGTTCCGGCGGCCGCGAGCGTGCGGTGCCGGGCGTCCAGCATGGCGGCGCTCCGGGCCTGCACCACGAGCGCCGCCACCGCCGCGGCGACGAGGAGCACCACGACGGCCAGCTGCAGGAGGAACACCTCGCCGGCCACACTGCGCACGCTCAGCAGGGAGGACAGACGCTGCGGCCGCCGCGCCCTTCCCTTGCGGGGTCGGACGCGCTCCTGATGGAGGTCGGTCATACTCCATCTTCTAACCTCTCTGGGCCGTCGGCAGCGGGGAGCGACCGCCGGCCCGCTGCGCCGCCCCCGTGCCGGGTGGGGAGGGTGCCGGGGTGGGCGGCCACGGCGGGGTCCTGGAGCGCATACAGGAAGCGCATACAGGAATGGCGGCAGAGCGATCGGGGTCCTTCGCCGGCGCATCACACGACGGGCTCAACCGAACGCGCAGACCTGCGGCCCGACGTGTCCAATGTCCGGGAAGCGGCCTTTCGCCTCAGTCGTCCCCAGGGAGTGCTATGAGTCTGCCGTCCGAGCCGCCCGCCGGGGCGCCCGCACCGGGTCGGACAGCGGGTTCGCGTCCGCGGAGGATCGTGACGAGCACCGTTTCGGCCGTGCTGATCACGCTCACGTGCATCCTCGTCCCGGTGTCCCTGCTCACCGTGTGGGTGCACGACATCGTGCTGGACACCGACCGGTACGTGTCCACGGTCTCCCCGCTCGCCTCGAACCCGGACGTCGAGGCCGCCGCCGTCCACCGCATCACCGAGGCGGCCGACGTCCGCGTCGACGGCGCCCAGGTCACGTCCGACCTGGCGAAATGGCTGGAATCGCAGGGGCTGCCACCCCGTGTCGGCGCGGCCGTCAAGGCTCTGGGTCCCCAGCTGGACTCGGCCGCCGATGCGGCCGTCTCCAAGGTGGCGACCCGGTTCGTCGAGAGCGACCGGTTCGAGAAGGTCTGGACCACCGCCAACCGGGCCGCCCACAACGCGGTGGTGCACGCGCTCACCGGTGAGGGCCGAGGCGCGGTCGAGGTCGAGGGCGGCACCGTCACCCTCGACCTCGGCACCGCCGTGGAGAACGTCAAGGAGGACCTCGTGAAGGCCGGCATCTCCCCGGCCGAGAAGATTCCCGAGGTCGACAAGCAGATGGTGCTCTTCCAGTCCGACGAACTGGAGAAGATCAGGAGCCTGGTCCACCTCCTCGACGTCCTCGGCAACTGGCTGCCCGTACTCACCGTGGTCCTCGGGGCGGCCGGAGTCCTGCTCGCCCGGCGCCGGCGCCGGGCCCTGGTGACCACCATGCTGTGCGCGGCCGCCGCCTGCCTCCTCGTCGGCATCGGTCTGGTCATCGCACGCCGCTACTACCTCGACCACCTCCCGGAGCAGGTCCAGTCGCCCGCGGCGGCCGCGGCGATCTTCGACACGCTCGTGCGGTTCCTGAGGGTCAGCATCCGCACCGCGATCGTCCTCGGCATCGTCGTCGCCCTCGGCGCCTACCTCTCCGGTGCCGGCCGGCTGCCGCGCGGCGTGCGCGGTACGGCGGAGCGCGCGGCCGACTCCGCCGCGGGCTGGGGAGCCGCCCACGGAGTGCACACCGGGCGCGCCGGTGCCTGGGTCCAGGCCCACCGACGCTGGCTCACCACCGGCGTGCTGCTCGTTCTCGCGCTGGTGTTCGCGCTGTGGAACCACCCGACCGTGCTCACGGTCCTGCTGCTGGTGCTCATCCTGCTGGCGGTGCTGGCCGTACTCGCACTGCTGGCGGCCGGCGGCCGGCGCGGTGACGGGGCCGGCGCCCACAGCGGGCACGGGCCCGCAGGGGACCGCTAGCCGTTCCGCCCGCGTGGCGGTCCTCGGGGAGGGACCCGAGAATGAGATGGCCGGAAAGGGATCTACACGACGCCGCCCGCAGCGCGGTGGGAAGGCACGGCAATCCATCCCGGGGGGCGTTGCGGGACGGTCCGGTTCCCGCAACGCCGTAGAAACGCAGGTGATCACGCATGTGCCGATGGCTCGCGTATTCGGGAACACCCATGCTGCTCGACACCATCCTGTACAAACCGGCTCACTCCCTGATCGACCAGAGCCTCCACTCCAAGCTCGGTGTGGAGACGACGAACGGCGACGGGTTCGGTGTCGGCTGGTACACGGGAGACATAGACTCGCCGGCGCTCCTCAGAGACGTCGGTCCCGCCTGGAACAACCGCAACCTGCGGGAGATGGCGGACCATGTCCGCTCCCCGCTGTTCTTCGCGCACATCCGGGCGTCGACCGGGACGGCGGTGCAGCAGTCGAACTGTCACCCCTTCCGGCACGGCCGCTGGATGTTCATGCACAACGGCGCGATCACCGGTTTCCACCTGATGCGCCGGGACCTCACCCTGCTCGTCGATCCCGCTCTGTACGCCGACATCGGGGGAACGACGGACTCCGAGGTGATGTTCTACCTGGCCCTCACCTTCGGCCTGGAAGAGGACCCGCGCGCCGCCATCGCCAGGATGGCGGGAGTGGTGGAGCGCGTCGGGCACGAGCACGGGGTGGAGTTCCCGCTCCAGATGACGCTCGCCATGACCGACGGTGAACGCGTCTGGGCCTTCCGCTACTCCAGCGGGCACGCTTCCCGCTCGCTGTTCTACAGCAGCAAGGTGGACTCGCTGCGCAGGCTGCACCCGGACATGGCGTTCCTCCAAGAGGTCTCCGACGAGACCCGCCTCATCGTGTCCGAACCCCTCGGCGATCTGCCGGGCGCCTGGAACGAGGTACCGGAGAGCAGCTACGGCGTCGTACAGCCGGGCGCGGACGAGCTGTTCCCCTTCACTCCGACGCCCGCGTGACGCGACCGCTCATTCGCTCGCGCGGGGTGTTCTCCGGGCCCGACGGGCCCGCCACGACCGACAGGAGACCGGGCCATGCGGAACTCGCTGCTCGACCTGGCAGAGGACTACGACTATCCCCTGCTGAACATGTTCTGGACCATGATGCTGATCTTCCTCTGGGTGCTCTGGTTCATGCTGCTCTTCCGCGTCATCGGCGACATCTTCCGTGACGACGATCTGAGCGGCTGGGGCAAGGCGGGGTGGACCGTCTTCGTCATCCTGCTGCCGTTCCTGGGCGTCTTCGTCTATCTGATCGCCCGAGGACGCGGGATGGGCGAACGCGAGCTCAACCGGGCCCAGCAGCAGGAACAGGCCTTCCGCTCCTACGTGCGCGAGAGTGCCGGGCCCGCCGACCAGGCCGAGGCACTGTCGAAGCTCGCCGACCTCAAGAACCGCGGCGACATCACGGCGGCCGAGTACGAACAGGCCAAGGCCAAGGTCCTCAGCTCCTGAGAAGGGACCTCGCGCTCCCGATCCTGCAGCGCCCGCCGGGCAGCCCCTATCCCCTTGTGGAGGGCCGATGCGCCCCTACCCGCCGATCGCCGAGCACGGTCTGATCGGGGACCTGCAGACCTGTGCCCTCGTCTCGTCCGAGGGGGTGTACTCAACTGGTTCTGCTCACCCCGCTTCGACTCGCCCGGCATCTTCGCCGGCCTGCTCGACGACAGCCGAGGCGGATACTTGGCCAACGCCTTCCGCAGCCGGCTGCTCCGGCGACTGAGGGACGACGGCGCTCCCAACGGCGAACCCCTGCAGAGCATGTACCGCGTCGACGGTGACCCGTACCTGACCGAGGAGGTCCTCGACCACATGGAAGGGTGGCGCGGCTCCGTACCGGTACGGTCGGGCAACGGTGCCGCGGACCAACTGCAGATGGACATCTGCGGCGAGGCCATCTACGCCCTCGCCAGGGCCGGCCGTCTCCATCAGGCCCGCTACTCCTTCGACGAGATGCTCACCTACGCCAACCACGTGGGGCTCTTCGCCGAAGAGGTCGGCCTCAGGGGAGAACAGCTCGGCAACTTCCCCCGGGCCTTCACCCACCTCGCCCTCATCACCGCGGCCCTCGCCCTCGACACCGAACTCGACCAGACCGCGAGCGCGGCCTGACGCCTGCTCTCCGAGGAGGTGCGACGCGATGGTGCTCGACCTGCTCCTCATCGGCCTGGCGGTCACGCTGTTCCCGCTGCCCATCATGGCCTTCGTCCTGGTGGTGTCCGCCCCCCGTGGGGTGCGCAAGGGCCTGGCGTTCATCATCGCCTGGCTGGCGTGCCTCGTGGCCGTGATCGCGATCGTCCTCCTCTTCACCGGCGGGCAGCCGCCCCCGCCCCGCTCTCCCCCCTCGATCGCGGCGCTCGTGGCCACGCTGGTGATCGGTGTCGGCCTGGTCGTGTACAGCGAGCACCGGCGGCGCCGCAGCCGCCGTGCCACCGCAACCGCGGATCCCTCCGCACAGGAGGGGCCCGCTGCCTCCGCGGACTCCGGGTCATCCGTGTCGTCCCGGATGGACGACGCCACCGGATGGTCCGCCGCGGCCCTCGCCGTGCTCCTTCAGCCCTGGGGGATGGTCGCCGCCGCGGCCGCCACCGTCGTCCAGGCCGACCTCTCCCACGGAGGGAGCTTCCTGGCCCTCATGGCCTTCTGCCTCCTGGCCACCTCCACCCTGTTGGCCATGGAGCTGTACATGGTGTTCGCGCCGGAGAAGGCCCAACTCGCGCTGCTGGGCCTGCGCGCATGGCTGGAACGGCACAAGGACCCGGCGATCGTCGTCCTGTGCCTCCTGCTGGGACTGTGGCTCGTCGGCAGAAGCCTCTACCAGCTCACCGGCTGACACCCCGCCGCCGCGCGTCGTGGCCGTCGCCGCGGCGTGAAGGTGCGGCGCCTTGCGGCGGATGCTGCAATGAGAGCAAAGCCGTGTCCGGCGCCACCGATGCACTTCCCCAGCCCACACCGCCGGGCCGTCGAGGCACACGCAAGGAGTGCGCATGAGCGACGACATCGAAGACATGGGCCCCGTCGACTACCTGGTCGTCGAGTTCCCCGGAAACCGCATGACGGGCGAGGCGTTCCCCCTGCTGATCGAGCTGGTGGAGAAGGGCATCATCCACCTGCTCGACCTCCGCTTCGTGCAGAAGGACGTCGACGGAACCGTCACCGCCCTGGAACTCACGGGCCTCGACGATGAGGCGAACTCTTTCGGCGTGTCCGTCTTCGAAGGCGCGTCGTCCGAACTGCTCGACCAGGAGGACCTCGACGAAGCGGGCAACGCCCTCCAGCCGGGCAACGCGGCCGCGATCCTCGTCTACGAGAACCGATGGGCAGCCCCCTTCGCCCGGGCCCTGCGCCGCAGCGGCGCGCAGATGGTGGCGAGCGGCCGCATCCCCGTGCAGGCCATTCTCGCCTCCCTCGACGCGGAGGAAGCCGCCGAAGGCGGCCACCTGTCGCAGTGACCCGGCCGGCGCCGGACGGTCAGCCACGGCGCCGGACGGTCAGCCACACCGGCGGTCCGCCGCCACCGGGCGGTCAGGTGCTGAGGATCCTGCTCTTCTGCTCCGCGAACTCCGCCTCCGTCAGGATTCCCTGCTCCTTCAACGCTCCGAGTTCCTTGAGCTGATCGATTTTGCTGCTCATGTCGTCCGCCATCGGCGGAGCAGGCGGAGCAGCGGCAGGGGCGGCGGACTGCTGCTGCGCAGCGGCTTGATCCTCCTGCGCGGCCCACCGGCCCGTCTGGCGCCGTGAAACGCGGTTGGACACCGCCGTCGCCGTACCGGCGACCACCGCGGTGCGCGCTACTCCTCGAAGAAGACCCACGTCAATCTCCCTTGCTGACGGGGCCGGCCCGGAAGTCCGGCCGCCGGCCCTCCACTGCTTCCAGCATCGCACCTCCGCCGGAGACTCACCCGGTGGTGGCTCCGGCGGTGATCAGGGCCGCGACCGCCGGCAGGCCGGTCTCGGCCAGGGCCCGGCGCTGGCGGTCGGCCGACGTGCCGTGCCGCAGGAGCCGGTGAACGAGCGAGCTCACCTCGCGGTGGTCACCGTTCTCCTCGAGGGCGGGGCCGATGTGCCGCAGGAGTGCGCACAGTACGTCCCCGCTGCTCCGCAGCCGGCCTCCCGGGTCTCCCGGGTCCATCAACGTGCTGCTCATCCCGTGCCGGGCCGCATGCCACGTCGCGGCCTGAAGGATCTCCGGTCGGCACGGCGTGGGAGCGGCTCCCGCCTTCTCCTCGGCGATCGCGGTGGCGGCGAGCCCGCGGACGACGCCGGCGAGCATGACCGCGTCGTCCGCCTCCAGCTGTACGTCACAGCAGCGCACCTCGATGGTCGGGTAGCGCTCGGAGAGCCGGGCCTGCCAGTACAGCTGCCCCCGATCGGGGATCAGCCCGGAATCCACCAGCTCGTCGGCCCGCGCCTCGTAGTCCGCGAACCCGGCGAAGTACGGTGGCGGGCCGCTGACCGGCCAGCGCCCGAAGACGATCGTTCGCCAGCTGGCGAAGCCGGTGTCCCGCCCGTCCCACAGGGGCCCGTTCGAGGACATCGCCAGCAGGGTCGGAAGCCACACGCGCAGCCGGTTCAGGACGGCCACTGCGGTCTCCGGGTCGGGAATCCCCACGTGGACGTGCATTCCGCAGATCAGCTGCTCGTCGACCAGCAACCGGGCCTCTCCGCGCATCTTCAGATACCTCGCCGTACTGGTGACGGGTACCGGGAGCACGTCCCTGACCGGCGCGGTGGCGGAGATCGCGATGCGGCAGCCGTGGGCCTGGGCGGCGGAGGCGACCGCGTGACGCAGCCGCAGGAGATGACCCCCCACCTCCTCCAGGGCCGTGCACACGGGGGTGGCGACTTCGATCTGCGCCTGGAGCAGTTCGTCCTGGACCTCTCGCGCGTCCGCGATCGGTGTCAGGCTGGCCGTGGCACGCACCTCCTGCACCAGCGGAACGGGAAGGAGGGTCTCCGGGTCGACCAGCAGGTACTCCTCCTCGACCCCAAATGTGATCATGCTGGGTGGCTACCCCGAACTCGCTGCGACCACCCAGGCGAAGGGTTATTTCGGCGTAATAGGGAAAAAATTGCCGCTCTTCGCGTCCGTGTGGCGGGGATGAGACGGCCAGGGCGCGCCGGGGTCAGGGGCAGCTCGACTCCGGGTCGTCGTGGACCAGGGCGCAGATCATCTGCTCGCCGCGCCGGTGGTCCGGATAGGTCGTGAGCAGCTCGGCCTTGAAGTCGTTCCACTGGCGGGTGATCTCGGCGGTGGCCCCGGACACGGCGTGGCCGAAGTTGTCCCCGGTCCTCGAGCGGTGGGACGCGGAGGTGTCCTTGTTCACACCTTGGTTGTGAGTGACACGGCTGGCGCAGTCCCCGGCCTTGACGCCGGTGGCATCGAAGTCGGAGTAGCAGCCGGTCGTGAGGTCCGCGGGTATGCGGGCACGCGCGTCCCGGGTCCAGTCGGCGTCGTTCATGGCGCTGTAGCGGCGGATGTCGAGGAAGGGGGCGACATCGGTACGTGCCAGTCCGGGCGGGTCGGCGAGGCCGACCGGACCGGGGGCGGTCCGGTCGGACCAGTTGGAGTGCGAGTAGAAGTCCTCGATCTGGTGCCACCCGCGGCCGAGCTGTTCCAGGACGTCGCACTTGGCACGGTCGGGCGTCTCCTTCCACGTGCAGGGGGAGGAGAGGTCGCTCTGGTCGGCCCGGATCCTGCCGTCCGCGTCGACGAGGCCGTCGGCCGCCCGGACGGCGTTCCGGAAGCGGGTGACGGAGGTGCGGATACAGGCGAGGAGCTCGGTGGTGGCCTCGTCCCGGCTGCGGGGATAGTCCTGGACGTAGCGGGGGGCGAGGTAGTCGGCGTTGTCGCAGTGCAGCGGGCCGAGGAGGAAGTATCCGCCGTGGTCGTTGGCGTTGACCGCCCCGTCGCGGGCGTCGGCCATCGCGGACAGGGTGACCGGCTCCCAGGGCAGGGCCGCCCGGGTGATGTCCTCGTGGTTGTCACCGGTGAACGCGAGCGCGGGATCGGGCGGCGCGGCGGCCAGGGCGATCGCGAAGGCGGCCGCGACGGTCGTCCGCGGCAGGCCGGGCAACAGGCGGTGTGACACGCGAACCTCCCCTCGTACGAGTCATCCGGAGCCGAAGCCTCTCGGCGCGGTCACGACGTCCGGGCCGCCTTGCTCCTGCTCCGTGCCGGCCGCTTCGCCCGTGATGGCGCGGTCTCGGCCTGCACGGTGGGCCATTTGAGTTCGACCTCCAGCTCGACCTGCCCGTCGCCGACCTCGACCTCGATCTCGGTGCTGACTTCCTCGGGGACCTGCAGGCTCAGCGTCCCGGAGCCGAATTCCAGTTCGACGTTGCCGCCCTGCCTCAACGCCTCCGCGAGCGCGGAGAGCTGATCAGCGGCCTCGAGGCGTGACAGGGAGCCCTTCTGCTCAAACTTGAGGTCCTTCACGATGTCTCCCATCCAAGCACCGCTTGCGTCCGTAGTGGTCGGTCAGCTTGCCGCGGGGGATCATCAGCGCTGCCATGACCAGGAGAAAGATCGTGATCGCGACCTGCACTCCCTGCACGGTCGTGTCGAGGTCCTCGCTGATGTCGTTGATCATCACGTTCATGTTCGAACCGGCGAAACTGCAGATGAACTGGGCCAGGGCGAGCGGGGCCAGCACACCGCGCAGGGCACCGGGCGCGCGTCCCGAGGTATCGGCTTCGGCCACCGGCACTGCTCCCTTCTGACCTGCCTCAAGCCTGCGCCGCGGCTCGGCTCGCCGCATTCCGGATCAGGAGGCTGCGCCCCCATCGCCCCCATGCGCCGTACGCGGTGAGGTTCTAGGGTTGAAACGAAGGCGTATCAGTGATCATCCCCATCCCCATCCCCCTTCTTTGCCCCCGTGCTCGGGCGGGACCACACCCCGGAGGACGTGCGACATGGCCACTGCATCTGAAACCCCTGTCCTGGACACCCTCGCCGCGATGACGATCGACTCGCTCGAGCGGTGCGGCTTGGCCCCGGACATGCTCCTGCTCACCCGCATCGCGGCCCTCGCGGCATCGGACGCCCCGCCGATCTCCTACGCCGCCCACATCGACCCCGCCCTCCGAGCGGGCCTGACCGCCGAGCAGTTGCAGGACGTGCTGGTCGCCATCGCCCCCATCGTGGGCACCGCCCGCGTCATGACGGCAGCCGGCAACATCGCCACGGCGCTGGGCATCGCCATCGCCGTCGCCGAGGCCGAGATCGAGGCCCAGGGCTGAGACGGACCACGCACGGCAACCACGGGACGGCGCCCGGGCAGGGCGCCGTCCCAGTGCTGAGGACGCAGGTCCAGACAGGAGCGCAGTGATGTCCCAGAGCGCGACCACCGCGATGCGCGCGGTCCCCGGCAGCACGCCCCAGGAACGTGCGGCCCACGGCAAGGAGGCCCGGAGCCGCTCGCCACGGTCGGGGCACGCCGTGTACCGGCCGTCTCCGGACAGGCTGGACCCACTGGCGATCCTGGAGGCGCAGTCCGCGGCCCGGGTGCCCGAGCTCGTCCCGATCCGCTACAGCAGGATGTCGGAGTCGCCCTTCCGGTTCTACCGGGGAGCCGCCGCGATCATGGCGTCCGACCTGGCCGGCAGTCCCGACTCGGGAGTCACGGTCCAGCTGTGCGGGGACGCGCACCTGCTGAACTTCCGGCTGCTGGCCTCTCCGGAGCGGCGGCTGATGTTCGACATCAACGACTTCGACGAGACCCTGCCCGGACCCTGGGAGTGGGACGTCAAACGACTGGCGGCGAGTTTCGTCATCGCGGGCCGGGCGAACGGCTTCGACGACGACGAGCGCGCAGGCATCGTGAGCGCTGCCGTGCGCTCGTACCGCGAGGCGATGCGCGGCTTCGCCGGCATGGGCAACCTCGACGTCTGGTACGCGAAGATCGATGCTGACCGCTTGGAGGCCCTCACCACGGATCAGCTCGACAAGGGCGGACGCAAGAAGCTGGCCCGCGCCATGGCGAAGGCCCGTACGCGTGACACGCTGCAGGTCTTCGACAAACTCACGGAGCTGGTCGACGACCGGCCGAGGATCGCGGCGGACCCCCCGCTGCTGGTGCCGCTCGCGGACCTGCTCCCGGACATCGAGCGCGGGGAGCTCGAGAGCCGGTTCCGCCGCCTGGTGGCCTCCTACAGCCTCACGATGGCGAGCGACCGGCGGGCGCTCCTGGAGGACTACCGGATGGTGGACATGGCCCGCAAGGTGGTCGGCGTCGGCAGCGTCGGGACCCGCTGCTGGATCTTGCTGCTGCTCGGCCGCGACGGCCAGGACCCGCTCTTCCTGCAGGCCAAGGAGGCCGACACCTCCGTGCTCGCCCCCCACATCGGCGCGAGCCGGTACCGCAACCAAGGCGAGCGCGTGGTCTCGGGACAGCGGTTGATGCAGGCGGCGAGTGACATCTTCCTCGGCTGGGAGCGGGTGGACGGGATCGACGGCAAGCAGCGCGACTTCTACATCCGCCAGTTGCGCGACTGGAAGGGCATCGCCATGCCGGAGACGATGCCGCCCGGACAGCTGGAGACTTTCGGCGAGGTGTGCGGCATCACCCTCGCCCGTGCGCATGCGCGGTCGGGCGACCGGATCGCGATCGCCGCGTACCTGGGCCGCGGCGAATCCTTCGACCGGGCGCTCGTCACCTTCGCCGAGGCGTACGCCGACCAGAACGAACGCGACCACCAGGCCCTGGTCGACGCGGTACGCGCGGGCCGGCTGCCGGCGCAGGAGCTGCCAGGGGCCTGAGCGCGGGACACGAAAATTCTCGACCGGTCGTCGTCATGGCGACCGGTCGTTCGCATGCCAAGGCGTCGTCACGGTGTCCCGGCTGCTGTGGAGCGGCCGGTGTCCGCGGGCTGCTCGGAGAGCGGAGCGGGTGGATGTGCCGTGCCGGCGGGGAGCAGTTCGGTCGTGGCGAAGGAGATCACGGCCGCGAGGATGACGATGGGAATCATGGCGGAGCTGCCCAGCAGCAGCACCACGAGGACCACGCTGCTGACCGGTAGCCGCATGACCGCAGCGGTGGCCGCTGCCATGCCCGCCGCCATGGCCGGTACGGTGCCCAGGCCGGGCAGGGGAGCCAGGAGCGCTCCGGCTGCCGCTCCGAGGAAGACGGCGGGGAAGATGGCGCCGCCGCGCATGCTGCCCAGACAGAGCGCGTAGGCGATCGTCTTGAGGAGCAGGACGGCGATCAGTGCACCGACGCCCCAGGCCTGCGGGTCGGCGGTCAGCTCGCCGAGGGTGGCCTGGCCCGACAGGGCGACGTCCGCGGGCGTGCGGCCGGTGGTCAGCGCGTAGACGGCGGCGCAGGCCGCAGCTCCCAGCGCGCACAGGACCGTGCGGGGCAGCACCCGGGCGGAGACGAAGGCCGCGACCCGCCGGCCCGCCTCCAGGACCGGGTTCAGGAGTACGGCGAGGACGAGGGCGATGAGGATCGTCCAGAGAACGTCCGCGGGGTCCAGGCGCGGCAGGGGCGTGGGCAGCGTGAGGTTGAGGCTGCCGGTCTCCAGGCCGGTCCACTGTCCGAAGCCCGTGAAGACCAGGGCCCCGATTCCACTGGAGAGCAGGGCGGGGAGCATCACCGCGAAGAGCTGGGGACCGCCTATCCCCGACACCTCGATGAGGAGTACGGCGGCGATCAGCGGGTTGCCGAAGATCGCCGCGATGGCGGCCGCCGCACCGGCCGCGCCCAGCAGCGCGGTGGTCTGAGGGGTCGCCGGGGTCCGTGTGAGGTCCCGGAAGAGCAGGGCCAGGCCGCCGCCGAGGGCGACCAGTGGTGCCTCGGGTCCCAGGACCGCGCCCAGAGGCAGGCTCGCGGCCGCCGCGAGCACCACGCCCGGCAGCGCGGCCGGGGTCGTCGCGCCCGCGTGCAGACCGCCTGCGGGTATGTGGCCGCCCCCGCCGGTGAGTCGGCCGGCGATCAGGCCGACGAACAGGCCGGCGATCAGCAGCAGGGGCAGCGGCCACCACCAGGGGGCCGCGTCCCAGCCCAGGTGGTGCGGAAGGTCCGACCAGAAGACGTTTTGCAGTTCGTGGAGTCCGACGAGGAACCAGAACGCGATGAGCGACACCGGAATGCCGATGAGGGCCGAGTAGACGAGGATCACGAGGTAGCCGGGGGCGTGGAGGATCTCCCGCAGCCGGTCCGCCTCCTGCGGCTGGCCGCTGGGGGCGTCAACGGGTCGAGGACTCGGCTCCTTCATGGAATTCCTTCTTCCTGATCCCTGGCCGCGGTGTCCTTCGGGGCGGCCACCGGCAGTGCGATGCCGACGGCGCCCCCTGCGCCGCCGGCCGGACGCCGCCGCCGAGGCGGCCGAACCCCTCGTCTCGATGATCCCGCCGGCCGGCGGTATCCGCCGCTGGAAGGTTCGTGGCCGCGCCACCGGGCCCCGGCCTCGACGCCGACGGCGCCGTAGCAGCCGAGGACATGCGGCAGGGGTGAACCACGGGCGTCCGCACGGCGGGCGAGGTGTCGTCGAGGCCGAGGGCGAGGACCCGCTGCTCTCCAGGGCGGCCCTGGAGGGTCAGAGCGTCTCGCTCAGCGAGTCCGCCAGGCGCCGCCGTGCCGCCCGTATCGCCGGGAGCGTCGCCGCCGCCACCGCACCCAGCACCGCCCCGACGATCACCGTCGACAGCACCGGAAGCGGGGGCAGTTGCGCGATCCCCGCGCCGATGCCACTCGACGCGCCCTGGGTGTCCACCAGCCAGCTGCCCGACAGCGCACCCACCGTCGTGCCCACCGCTGCGGATACGAGCGCGGTCAGACCGGCGGCCGTCACGATCATCGATCCGATCTGCCGGGGCGTCAGCCCGATCGCCTTCAGCGCGAGCAGGTCGCGGCCCCGGTCGCGTACGCCGGTGCTGATCAGCGTCAGCAATTCGGTCAGCCCGATCAGTGCCAGCACCGCGATCAGGGCGGCGATCACTGCGCGTGCCGGCTCCAGCCGGTCGGCCGGATTGGGTGTCTCCCGGATCTCCAGCGTTCCGCCCGCCGCCGCGGCGAGCTTGCCGCTCACCGCGCGGGGGTCCGCCCCCGTGCGCAGCTCCAAGGCATGGAAGGCGGGCCGCAGCTGCGGGTCGCGCTCCCGCAGGGCGTCGATGGTCGTGGTGATCACCCGGCCGCCGGATTCGGGTTCGATGGTGCGGCCGACGAGGTGGAGGATCTGTGGCCGTCCCTCGACGGTCATCCGCACCCAGTCGCCGACCCGCACCCCGAGGAGGTCCAGCAGCCCTTGCCCGACCACTGCCTCGTCCGGTCCGCCGACCCCGCGCCCTTCCACCACCGCGGAGGGATACGGGTGCCGAGCCGTGCCCAGCCCGCGGAGCGTGATGGTGTCGGTCTGCCCCGGCACGAGCGCCGCCATCTCCGCGCCCGGATGGACCGCGGTGACGTCCGGGATCGTCGAGAGGGTCTTCTCCAGCTCCGAGTCCGACGGGCCGGCGGGCTGCTGGGCCCGTACGGTCAGTGCCGCGGGCAGTCCCATCTGCGCCGGCCGGCTGCGGAACTGGTCCAGCGTCGACCAGGCGACGAGAGCGACCGTGATGAGCATCAGGGGCAGGGCGAGCCGGGCCACCGGTATGACCGTCCGGCCGCGTCGCGCGAACGCGGCACGCCACCCCAGGACCAGGGCCGGGGGAACCCGCATCCCGAGAGCCCGCCTGCCGAGCGCGGTCATCGGCGCGGCGGAGGGCAACGCGGCCCGTGCCACCGGCACCGGTGGCACCCGTCCGGCCCGCCAGGCCGAGAGCCCGGTGGCAGCCGCGATCAGGAGCACCGCGCCGCAGGGGATGCCGATCATCAACGCGGTGTGGCCGGGCAGGTCCTCCCACACGGCCGCCGCCTCGCCGATCCGGCCCGGTATCCGGGCGCCCAGCAGGGCGATGGCCGCCGTGCCGAGGGCCGTGCCGAGGAGCGCGAAGGCCAGGTGCTGTACGAGGAACCCGCGGGTCACCTGGCCGGGGGTGAAGCCCACGGCCTTGAGGATGGCGATGTCCCTCAGCTGCCCGCGGACCCGGGCGCCGATCGCTCCGGACGCGGCGAGCGCCGCCGCGAGCAGGGCGCCGAGCCCGAAGACGGCGAACATCTGCCCGAGGAGCTGGTCGTCGCCGCCCGCCTCGGCCCGTGTCTGCTGCCACTTGGTGACTTGGGCCACCCGGTCGGCACCGAGGACGGTCACGGCGCGCTGGACCATGAAGTCGGTGTCGTTCGGATCCTCCAGGCGCAGGCCCACGCTCTGCCCGGTGTCGCCGTGGGCGATCTCGGCGAGGGTGCCGGGGAGCACCCAGCCGATGCCCGGTCCGCCCCCGGGCCGGTAGCGGGGCTCGGCCGCCTCGGCTATCCCGCTCACCTGTAGCGCGCGCGGGGCGCCGTCCGAGCCGGTGACCCGCACCGTGTCGCCCGGCTCGGCCCACAATGCCCGCGCGACGGAACTTTCCAGCACGACGGCGGCGGCCCCTGTGTCGCCGTCCGGTGGGGCGAGCCAGCTGCCGGCGGTGACGATCGGCAGCCCCGTCCCGGGGGGCGCCACCGCGGTCGCGCGCAGGGTCATCCCGGCCCGCGCGCCGCGCGACTCGACGGTCGTCGCCGCTGTGCGGTAGGGCCCCGAGAGGGCGGCGATACCGTCCACGCCGGTCAGGGCGTCCATGTCCGCCCCGGCGCGGGTGTGCAGCCAGATGTGCGCGCCCTGGGACTGGTTGAAGATCCGCTGCCAGGGGTTGGCGGCGTAGCTGAACAGCGCGCCCGCCAGGAGGAGCGAGGCGATGATCCCGGCGCTGGCCAGTACGACGAAGAGGGCTTCGCCGCGGTGCGCCCGGAGGTCGGCGTGCGCCCAGCGCAGAGTGGCCCGCACGGTCACTCCTTCAGTTCGAGTACGCCGCGGACGCCACGGGCCGGCTCGCGGCGCCCGTCGTCGAGCTGCGCGTCGTCGGCGATGCGCCCGTCGAAGAAGCTGATGACGCGGTCGGCGGCGCTGGCCATCCGGGCATCATGGGTGACCATCATGATCGTCTGGCCGCGCTGGTGGAACCGGGAGAGCAGCCGCAGCACCTCGCGGGTGCCCTTGCTGTCGAGGCTGCCGGCCGGCTCGTCGGCGAGGAGCAGTGCGGGGTGGTTGACCAGCGCCCGGGCGAGTGCGACCCGCTGTTGTTCGCCGCCTGACAGCTCGCCCGGCATCGACCGCTCACGGCCTTCCAGACCGAGTTCGGCGAGCAGTTCGTCGCGGGAGTCACGGGCGGCCTTCGGGGAGGCGCCGGCGAGGAGGGCGGGCAGTTCGACGTTGTCGGCGACGGTGAGGTTGGAGACCAGGTTGAAGAACTGGAAGACGACGCCGATGCTGCGTCGCCTGAGGACCGCCCAGCGCGCCTCGCGGTACTCGTCGACCCGCTGTCCGCCGATCCAGAGCTTTCCGCTGTCGGGCCGTTGGAGGCCGCCGATCAGGTGCAGCAGCGTCGACTTGCCGGCTCCCGAAGGCCCGGTGACCGCGACGAACTCGCCCGGCTGGACGGCCAGGTCCACCCCGCGCACGGCGTGCACCGGCGCACCCTCGCCGTGGTGGGTCTTGGTGATGCCCTCGGCGCGGACGATGGGTACGGCAGGAGCGTTGGTGGCGTCGTCGCTCATTCCAGCTCCTCCTGACAGCGTTCCAGCCAGTCGAGGTCGGCCTGCAGGTGCAGCATGGCGCCCTCGATCAGCAGTTGGGAGACCTTGTTGTCGCGGTTTTCGGCTGCGGCCAGTTTCGACAGGTCCCGCATGGTGTTGAGGTACTGCCGCCGCTGCTTGTTGATCAGCGCGACCGGGTCGGCCAGCCCCGACTCCGGCGCGAGAGCGAGCTTCATGAAGAACTCGTCCCGTACCCGGGGCTCCTCGGCGGTGTTCTCGAACCAGGCCAGCACGGCCTCGTGCCCGGCGCCCGTCAGCCGGTACGTGCGCTTGTTGGGGCGGCCCGACTGCTCGACGTCCTCGCCTTCGATCAGACCGCTTTTCTCCAGCCGGCCGAGGGTGACGTAGATCTGGCCGACGTTGGGCTGAGGGTACGCGGCGCCCAAGAGCTTCTCAAGGTCCTGCTTGAGCTCGTAACCATGAGCAGGGCCACGGGCGAGCAGTGCCAGGAGCGCCAGCCGCACTCGCTCCCCCCTCCTTCCCGCTCCGTAGTCACCTGTTCACTCGGCATGGGGCCAGTGGCCACCGCCACCCGTCTTGCCTGCCTGGGCGTCTAGTATCGCCCATGCCTAACGGGTATATATAGGCCGCGATGGTCGGCGGCGCAGCCGGATCGTGCACTGGGAGGAACCTATGCGGTGGATGCGTGCCGCGGGTAGGGCTCTCCTGGTCGCGGCGGTGGTGCTGGCGGGATACGCCGGTTTCGGCGTCCGTGCGGACGCGGGCGCGGGCGCGGCCGCCGGGGCCCGCGGCCCCCTGACGCTCGTGACGGCGGGCGATCTGACCCACTACCTCTCCCCGCTGCTGGACGACTGGAACGAAGGCCATCCCGGCGAGCGCGTCACGCTCGTCGAGCTGCCCGACTCGGCGGACGAGACCCGGGCCCAGATGATCAGCGAGCTGCGATCCGGCAACAACCGGTTCGACGTGCTGAACATCGACGTCGCCTGGACGTCCGAGTTCGCGGCGGCCGGATGGATCTCCCCGCTCCGGCGTGACCGCTTCCCCCTGGACAGCTTCCTGCGGCCGGTCGTCGACACCGCGACCTTCGACGGCCGGCTGTACGCGGTCCCGTACGTCACCAACGCGGGACTGCTCTACTACCGCAAGGACATCCTGGACGAGGAGGGCGAGGAACCGCCGCGCACCTGGGCGGAACTCGTCCGTCAGGCGCGCACGATCGCCCCGAAGCACGGGCTGGACGGCTACGCCGGCCAGTTCCTGCCGTACGAGGGGCTCACCGTCAACGTGACCGAGGCCGTGCACTCGGCGGGCGGTTCGATCCTGCGCGACGACGGCGCCCGGGTGACCGTGGACTCCGACGCGGCGGGCGCCGGACTGCGCTTCCTCGCGGACGGCGTGAGGGACGGCTGGATCTCCCGCGACGCGCTCGGCTACAAGGAGGAGGAGTCCCGGCAGGCGTTCCAGGACGGCCGGCTGCTCTTTCTGCGGAACTGGCCCTATGTGTACGCGGACGCGAGCGCGGAAGGGTCGAAGGTCGCGGGCCGGTTCGGCGCCGTGCCGCTGCCCGGACCCGACGGGCCCGGCACCAGCGTGCTGGGCGGCTCCAACCTCGCCGTCAGCAGCCGTGCGCGGCATCCTGCGTCGGCAGCCGATCTCATCTCCTACCTCACGAGCGAACGGGTCCAGCGGCGGGTGCTCACCGAGGGCTCGCTGCCACCGGTGCGCGCAGCGCTGTACGAGGACCCCGGGCTGATCCGCGCGTATCCGTACCTGCCCACGCTTCGCCAGAGCGTGCTGTCGGCGGCGCCGCGCCCCAAGAGTCCGCGCTACGACCAGGTGAGCCTCGCGGTGCAGGCCGTGGCGCAGGACCTGATGGCGCTGCGCCAGACGCCCGAGCAGGCGGTGGCGCGGCTTGCGCGCGAGCTCGGGACCATCTCCCGCGAGCGCTGATCGCACTCGGCCACCTCCCTCAAGGGCTCCTACTTACACGTTAAGTAGGAGCCCTTCTTCATGCATCTGGGTATTTCGGCACAAACCATCCCAGCTTTCGGCTGTTTATGGACACATCGTTGACACCTTCCAGTCGTCGGTACTTAACATGCATGCATAACAGCGCACCTGATTCAGGGCGCTCTCGCATTCAGCAGAAACAGGTCGACGCGAGATGCTCAGCACCCTTCCGGCCGGCACCGGCCACCCCTCCCGCACCGCCACCACACCTGACCCCTGGTGGCGCGACGCGGTGATCTACCAGGTCTACGTCCGCAGCTTCCTCGACAGCACCGGGGACGGCATCGGCGACCTGGCCGGCGTACGGGCCGGGCTTCCCTACCTCAGGAAGCTCGGTGTCGACGGCATCTGGCTCAGCCCCTTCTACCCGTCGCCCCAGCACGACCACGGCTACGACGTCGCCGACTACTGCGGCGTCGACCCCGTATACGGCGACCTCGCCGAGTTCGACCGGCTGGTGTCCGACGCCCGCCGCCTCGGGCTCAAGCTGCTGCTCGACATCGTTCCCAACCACTGCTCCAGCGAGCACCCGTGGTTCCGCGAGGCGCTTGCCGCAGGGCCGGGCAGCGCCCCGCGCTCCCGCTTCCACTTCGCGCCCGGCCGCGGCCCGGAGGGGGCGGAGCCGCCCAACAACTGGCGCGCCATGTTCGGCGGTCCCGCCTGGAGCCGGATCACCGAGCCCGACGGCACCCCCGGAGAGTGGTACCTGCACCTCTTCACGCCCGAGCAGCCCGACCTGAACTGGCGCGACCCCGTCGTGGGCGACGACTTCGAGCGGGTGCTGCGCTTCTGGCTGGACCGCGGTGTCGACGGCTTCCGGATCGACGTCGCCGCCGGACTGTTCAAGCACCCCGAGCTGCCCGACTCGGACGATCCCGGAGCCGACGAGCGGGCCCGCGACGCCGTCAACCAGCTGGCGTGGAACCAGCCCGAGGTCCACGACGTATGGCGCCGCTGGCGCGCGGTCTGCGAGGAGTACACCGCCGGAGACGGCCGTGAGCGACTGCTGGTCGGCGAGGTGTCCGTGCCGACCGCACGCGAGCACGCCGCGTACGTCCGCCCCGACGAACTGCACCAGGCGTTCTTCTTCGACCTGCTCAGCGCACCCTGGGACGCCGAGGCCTTCCGCGCGACGATCACCGAGGCGATACGCGACATCGCCGGCACCGGCTCCACCGTCACCTGGGTCCTCAACAACCACGACCAGGTCCGCACGGTCACCCGCTACGCGGGCGAGCCCGGCGTGGAGGGCAGCGGGCTGGGAGCCGCCCGCGCCCGCGCAGCGGCCCTCCTGATGCTCGCCCTGCCCGGCGCCGCCTACGTCTACCAAGGCGAGGAGCTCGGCCTCCCGGAGGTCCTCGACCTGCCCGACGAGGTCCTCACCGACCCGATCTTCCGCCGCACCGGCAGCCGCAAGCACGTCCGGGACGGCTGCCGCGTGCCACTGCCGTGGTCCGGACACGCCTCCCCGTTCGGCTTCAGCCAGGAGGCGGTCGGAGCCAAGCCGTGGCTGCCGCAGCCCGCGTGGTTCGCCGAGCACGCCACCGACCGCGCCCTGGCCGACACCCGTTCCTTCTGGCACCTCTACCGCGACGGCCTCCAGCTGCGGCGCACCCTGCCGCAGCTCGGCGACGGCACCCTGCGCTGGCTGGACGCGCCTGCACACGTGCTGGCGATCGCCCGCGGCGACGGCCTGGTCTGCGCGGTGAACTTCGGCACGGAGCCGGTGCCCGCCCCGGTCCTCGGGACCCCGCTGCTCGCCAGCGGGCCCTGTCCCGACGGGGTGCTCCCCGCGGCGACCGCGGCCTGGTGGGCGGGCGAGTACCCGGCCCCGTAGCCCGCGCCCCCAACCCGCAGACCCCGAGTTCCTCCTCCCTCCCCCCGCCCTGCCCCTGACTTCCTCGAAAGGACTCCTCATGCGACGACCCGGCAAGACGACCCGTCGGAGTGCCGCCACCGCGACGGCGGCCCTCGCCCTCGCCCTCGGCACCACCGCCTGCGGCGGCACCACCGGACCCGCGAGCGACGGCGAACTCAGCGGCCAGACCGTCACCGTGGCAGGCGTCTGGACCGGCGCCGAGCAGCAGAGCTTCAAGAAGGTCCTCGACGCCTTCACCGAGAAGACCGGCGCCAAGACGGTCTTCGTGCCCTCCGGCGACAACGTCTCCACCTTCGTCGGCAGCAAGATCGAAGGCGGCAACGCGCCCGACGTGGTGATGGTTCCCCAGGTGGGCGTGCTCCAGCAGTTCGCGAAGGAGGGCTGGCTCCAGCCCCTGTCCGACCAGACCGCCCAGACGGCCGGATCCACCCTCGCCCCGGTGTGGAAGGACTACGGCACCGTCGACGGCACGTACTACGGCCTGTACTTCAAGGCCGCCCACAAGTCCACCGTGTGGTACGCCCCCGAGGCCTTCGCCCAGGCCGGCGTCGGCGAACCCAAGAGCTACAGCGACATGCTGAAGACCGGCCGCACCCTCGCGGACTCCGGCCGCCCGGCCTTCGCCATAGCCGGCGAGGACGGCTGGACCCTCACCGACTGGTTCGAGAACATCTATCTCTCCCAGGCCGGGCCGGAGAAGTACGACCTGCTCGCCCAGCACAAGCTGAAGTGGACCGACGAGAGCGTCGTCAGGGCCCTGACCACCCTCGGGGAACTGTTCAAGGACAAGCAGCTCGTCGCCGGCGGCGCCCAGACGGCACTCGGGACCGACTTCCCCTCGTCGGTCGCGCAGGTGTTCGGCCCGGAGCCCAAGGCGGGCATGGTCTACGAGGGCGACTTCGTCGGCGGCGTCGCCAAGGGACAGTTCGGCAAGAAGCTCGGACAGGACGCCAAGTTCTTCCCGTTCCCCTCGGTCGACGGCGGCAGGGCGCCGGTCGTCAGCGGTGGCGACGCGGCGGTCGTCCTCAAGGACGGCAAGAACGGCAAGGCCGGCATGAAGCTCGTCGAGTTCCTGGCGAGCTCCGAGGCGGCCGAGGTCTGGGCCGGCGCGGGCGGCTTCCTGTCCCCGAACAACGAGGTCGACTTCGCCAAGTACAGCGACGACACCACGCGCAGCACCGCCAACTCGCTCATCGCCGCGGGCAATTCGATCCGCTTCGACATGTCGGACCAGGCCCCGGCCGCGTTCGGCGGGACCAAGGGCGCGGGCGAGTGGAAGCTCCTCCAGGACTTCCTGCGCGACCCCTCGGACGCGCAGGGCACCGCCGCGAAGCTCGAAGCCGAGGCCGCCAAGGCCTACGGAAACTGAGGCGCCCGCCATGGCTGACACCATGACCGCCCACCCCGCGGCCGACGGGCGGCGCCGGGCCCAGCGCAGGAAGCGCCGCCTCGCGGTCGTCTTCGTCCTGCCGGCCCTGCTGCTCCTCGGCGCGCTGGTCGTCTACCCCGTCCTCTTCTCCTTCGGCCGCAGCCTGTTCGACGCGGACGGCGACCGGTTCGTCGGAGCCGCGAACTACGCGGCGATCGTGCAGGACCCGGCCACCCTCAAGGCGATCCGCAACAGCGCCATCTGGGTCGTCGTCGCCCCCACCCTGCTCACCGGACTCGGGCTGGTGCTCGCCGTGCTCACCGAGAAGGTGCGCTGGGCGACCGCGTTCAAGCTCGTGCTCTTCCTGCCGATGGCCGTGTCGTTCCTCGCCGCGGGCATCATCTTCCGGCTCGCCTACGAACAGGACCCGGACCGGGGCGTGCTCAACGCCGCCGTCGTCGGTGTCCACGACGGTTTCGACGACGCTGCCGCCTACCCGACGGCCCGGGCCCGGGAGGGCCACGGTCTGACGGGCGGGGCGGGCGGCCCGTACAGCACCGGGAGCACCGTACGGCCCGGGGGCTCGCTCAGCCTCGGGTTCATCGGGGTCGCACCCGATGCGATGCCCGCCGACGCGAAGGCCGCTTCGGACGCGGACGCCGCGGCGCCCGGCACGGACGCGATCGGGGGAGTCGTCTACCTCGACTTCGCCCCCGGTGGCGCGGGCACCCCGGGCAGGGTCGACCCGGACGAGAAGGGGCTGCCTGGCATGACGGTCGAGGCCGTACGGGACGGCCGGGTGGCCGCGACCGCCACCACGGCGGATGACGGCTCCTTCCGCCTTGCCGGGCTGGCCGACGGCGACTACACGGTCCGGCTGCCCGCGGCCAACTTCGAGGCCCCCTACCAGGGCGTGGACTGGCTCGGTCCCGCGCTGGTGACGCCGGCCATCATCGGCGCCTACCTGTGGGTCTGGACGGGCTTCGCGATGGTCCTGATCGGCGCCGGCCTCGCGGCCATCCCGCGCGATGCGCTGGAGGCCGCGCGGATGGACGGTGCCACCGAGGGCCAGATCTTCCGCAAGATCACCGTGCCGTTGCTCGCGCCGGTGCTCACCGTCGTCTTCGTGACCCTGGTGATCAACGTGATGAAGGTCTTCGACCTCGTCTACATCATTGCGCCGGGCCCGGTGCAGGAAGAGGCGAACGTGCTGGCCACACGCATGTGGCTGGTCTCCTTCGGCGGCGGCAACGACCAGGGGCTCGGCAGCGCGCTCAGCATGGTGCTCCTGCTGCTGGTCGTCCCAGCGATGATCTTCAACGTCCGGCGTTTCCGAAGGAGTGGAGCATGAGCGGCTACAGCACCGCCGAGCGGCGCAGGCCGTCCCGGCGGACGACGGCGGTCCGTCCCGTCCCGTCCCCGTCCCCGTCCGCGCCGGGGTCCGCGCCCGGACGGCGTCGCGGGGGCCGGCTCTCGCGCCTGCTGGGCAGCTCCGTCGTCCAGGGCGCCCTGATCCTGGTCGCCCTCGTGTGGATCACGCCGCTGGCGGGCCTGCTCCTGTCCTCCATGCGCTCCGAGCAGGACAACGCGACCGAAGGCTGGTGGACCGCGCTCACCGATCCGTCCCAGCTGTCCCTGGACAACTACAGCGCCCTGCTGAAGGATTCCGGCATCGGGGCGGCCTTCTGGAACACCGTCCTGATCTCCGTGCCCACCACCGTCCTGGTGGTCGCCATCGCGGCACTCGCCGGATACGCCTTCGCGTGGCTGGAATTCCCCGGCCGGGACGGCGTCTTCCTCGTGGTCGTCGGGCTCCTCGTGGTACCCGTGCAGATCGGGCTGCTGCCCGTGGCCAAACTCTTCGGCGCGGTGGGCCTGTTCGGGACGATCGCGGGCGTCGTCCTCTTCCACGTCGCCTACGGACTGCCGTTCGCGATCTTCCTCCTGCGCAACTACTTCGCCGAGATTCCGCGGGAAATGCTGGAAGCCGCCCGGATGGACGGCGGCAGTGAGTGGCGGATCTTCTCCCGGCTCGTGCTGCCGCTCGGCCGGCCGGCCATCGCGAGCCTGGCCATCTTCCAGTTCCTCTGGGTCTGGAACGACATGCTCGTGGCGCTGCTGTTCGCGGACAGCGAGTCCCAGCCGCTCACCGTCGCGCTGCAGTCCCAGATGCGGCAGTTCGGAAGCAACATCGGCGTCCTCGCACCCGGGGCGTTCCTGTCCCTGGTGGTCCCGCTGATCGTCTTCTTCGCGTTCCAGCGCCACTTCGTCCAGGGCGTGATGGCGGGCTCGGTGAAATAGCCGCCCCGCCTTCTCCCCGGGCGCAGGCCCTGCTGTCGGTGTCTCCTCCGCGGGACACCGACAGCAGGGCCTGCGCCGTCTCCGTGTTTCGTACCGTCCCTGCAGCGGTGTGGGACGGCGAGGGGACCGCCATGGACTCAGCGGTCCCAGAGCTCGGACGACAGCTGCTTGAGCTGCAACACGGGCCGTTGGAGTGACGGGTCGACGGAGGAGTAGAGGCTGACCCGGAAGGCCCAGGCCCCGCCCTGCGTTGCGGGCTGCTCGCGCTCGCTCCACTCGACGAGCGCCTGCGTGAGGGTCGGGACCGTCGTCGTGCCGGGTCACGAACAGCTCCGGCAGTCCGAGCGTGATGTCGGTAGCCTCCAGCACCGGCCCCAGCTGCGGCGCGACGTACGAACGGCCGACGACCAGCGTCTCGGTGAACACGGGGACAGGGTCCGACGACACCCCGACCGCCGGACCGGCGAGCGCCTGCACGACGACCGTGGTGGAGGTGTCCGTGATCTCCACCGGCCGGCTGCCGGAGGTCGCCGTCGTGTCGAAGAGCGTGGTCAGGGTTTCGTCGACGACCGTGCTGACCCGGTACCCGTCGACGAGCGGCGAGGTCAGCGCGTCCCAGGACACGCGCAGACCACCGACGCGACGGCCGGGGCGGCCGGCACGACCGGGGCCGTCACCACCGGGCCGGCCGAGCGCCCGGCCCGCCCGCGGACCGACACCGCGTAGGCCGCCCCGCGCGGCAGTGGCCCGGGAACGGCGAGCGACAACGTCGGCGCGGGGCTCAGGGTCTCCCGGCGGACCGGCACACCGTCGCGGAACAGGACGGCGTCGTACACGGTGGGTGCGAAATCCGGCGGCTCCACGTCCATCGAGACCCTCGCGCCGTCCGACGTCACCGAGGTGACGTCCGACAGCGCCGGCCGGATCCGGAGTGGGGGCGACGGCGGCCCGGATCCCGCCTTGTTGACGACCCGCACAGCACCCTTGTCGGCATCATCCGAGAACCTGCCCCAAGGTTGTTTGTAGCAGTCAGGCATATCCAGACCATCGCGACGGCAGGCCGTGTCCCACAACCGGCCATGCACTCCGCTCGGCCGGAGCAGCGGCGAGAGCGGGGGCGGAATCCGACAGGTCGCCTCGGTCCCCCGAGGTCCTGGAAGACTTGGCGAAAGCTGACCGAATATGCGAATCGTCGTAGGCTCCGGCGAACGCCCTTGACCTGCGGAAGCGGGCTGGAGCAACTGCTTGTAGGCGATCACGTGGTCGGGGTTCGCAGGCTTCCAGTCGGCCCGGCCGCCGAGCTGATGCGGCACCTTGTGCCAGGCGATGGAGACGCCGAGGGGGTCGGGACGGTGTCCTCGTCCTTGAGTTCCTTGTGCAACTGGACCGCGCCCTCGCCTCAGGTCGCGAGGTCGACGAGCCGGTGCAGGGCCCGCAGTCCGGGTATCGCGTCTCGGTCCGCGAGGTTCGAGCCCGTGCCGGTCGCGCGCAGCATTTCCCGCGCACCCGTGCGCTCGGAGGAATTCCAGGTGCCGGTCGCGACCGCCTCCACCGCGTCCGCCGCCCGGCCGCTCGCCGTCAGCGCGCGGAGCGCGGTCGCCGCCTCCGAAGCCTGCTGCCCGTAGGCGAACTCGACGTAGCCGTACGTAGCCGTAGCGCGCGAAGGGACGGGTGTCGAGCAGGCTCAGGATCCGTTCGCGGACGACACCGATGTCCTCTCCGGCGGTTGCCGCCCGCAGTTCCGGGCGGCGGCGCAGATCGTGGTCTTCGGCCAGGTGCCCCTGAGGGTGTGCCGGTGCGATGGCCGCCACGGTGGTGGACGGGAGGCACGCCGCGATCAGCGCCACGCACGGCCCAGCAGACCGACGCCGAGGGGGTCGTCGTCAGGTGAGCGAATAGTTCTCGCCGAGAGGAAAGCAGAGCGCCATGAATGATTCACGAATGCTCGGTTGAGGTCATAAAGCGATCACTGATGGGACTTTTCATCGGATGATCGGCCCACCTGGATACAGTGTGATTACCGGGCTGGCATATGTAGTTCCCAGTTTCGGTGTCCACGGCGAGAGCGGCTGATTGCAGGGACATGCCAGAGTTTGATGTACCGGCACCACGCCGAAAACCATCAAGAGTGACGGGGCTTGATCTGGCCAGGGCGCTCACCGAGATGTCGCAGGACCGGCTCTCCGGGGCGCTGATGGTGTCGGGGGAACCTGGAGGATCCTTCCACCTTCGGTGTGGTGCCCTCGTCGAAGTGGCTTCACCCGGGGCCCCCGGAGTCGAGATCCTACTCCTGCGATCGGGCCGGGTGAGTGAGGCCGACTGGGTGTCGGTCACCCGGTCGTGTGCGGCGGATGGTCGCGTCGGGGCCGTGCTGATCGCCCAGGACCTGGTCGGCAGTGCGGAACTGCAGCTGATGTGTGTGATGGCCGCGCTGGACGGAGCACTGGCTGTCGGGATGGGGCGGATCGACGACTTCACCTTTGAGCAGGATGCCCGCACCTGCCGCCTGGCTGCTCCGGACGGCATTGAACCGGAATGGCTGGTGGAGGAAGCGGGAAGGCGGATTCGGGTCCTCGGCGCTCTTGCGCAGTACCTCTCCCCGTTCCGAAGTCGGCTTGCCCGGACCCATGCCGGCTCAGCATGGCTCGCGAACACGGCCACGGGTGAGCGCAGGGAGATCCTGCTGAGGGCCAACGGCCGGCGCAGCGTTCGGGACATCGCCTTCCTGCTCGGCCGGAGCCTGTACGCCGTCACCGTCGAGGTCTCGCGCCTGATGAGCGAAGGCCTGCTGGAGACGGTGGTACCGGCCGATGTCCAAAGCCTTGAAGTACCGTCCCCGCCTCCCGCTCCCGTCGGTGGCCAGCCCGCGCAGAGGCAGCTGCCGCAACGCCTCCCTGGTGCCAGTGGCATCACCGACGTGCTGCCGCTGAGGCCTGTGGCCGAGCGCTGGCGGCCCCCGCAGACGTACCTCGCGAAGCACCGGGCCCGCGGTGGAAATCCTTGAACCCTCCAACAGGTAACACGTCGAGCACAACAGGAGAATCGTGACAACCAGGAATGCGCAGCTCGTCACCGAGCTGCGGGAGCTGCGGGACCGGGTCGTCGGCGTCACCGACGTCGTGGTGGCCTCCGCCGACGGTCTGCTGATCACGGCCGAGATCGACGACGTCGTGGATCCGGAGTGCCTGGCCGCGCTCACCGCGGCGACCCTCAGTATCGCCCGCCGCGCCGGGGCCCTGACGAGCAAGGGGCTGCTCCACCACACCGTGTCGCGGTACACCGACGGCTACCTCGTCGCCCATGCCGTCGGAGACATGGCCCTGATCGGGGTGCTCGGCGACACGGGCCTGGACATCGGGCGCCTCAACGCCGAGACGCAGGCCTCCCTACAGCGCCTGAGCGCGCTGCTCACCTCGGCGGACACGCAATCCGCGGGCAGCTGATCGGTGCGCTGGAACAAGAACACTGTCAACGAAGGAGCACGATGAGCGGCGCAAAAGCACAAGGGCACCAGAGCATGTCCGAGCAGGTCGCAAGCCTGGTCAAGAGGTTGCGTGCGGAGGTTCCCGACTGTGTGGCTGCGGGAGTCATCGACATGTCGACCGGCATGCTGCTGTCCGTGGAGACCGTCGACTCCCACCCGGCGGAAGTCCTCGACATGCTGGCGGCGGCGACACTGGACCTCTTCCAGGGCCGCAACGTGGTGATGATCGAAGGGATCTTCAAGGAGCGCCGCGGGATCGTGAGCGACCGCCACTACTTCCAGGAGATCCTGGTCAACAGCGACAACCTGACCCACCTCTTCCTGCGGATCGACAGCGCCGACGAAGTGGTCGCCGTGGTCGTGTGCCGCAAGACCGTGAATGTGGGCATGCTCTTCGCGCAGGCCCGCCGGGTCCTGAGGGAACACGGACATCTGTAGGTCGTGCCACGGGCGACGTCCCCCGGTGCCCCTGCCCTCGTTGTCGGTGACGACCGCGACGTGAATGGTGTCGGCATGGGAGTCCACACCGCCGAACACCCGCCGGCCGCCGTCCTCACCGTGCCCGTTGCCGTCATGCCGGAGGCGCCTTCCTAGCCGGAGGTGACACCGGCCAGGTGGGGCGTACAGGACATTGAGGGGGCTTCTGGTCAAGCTCCCATCAGGTCATGTTCCACCTGGCCGGCGGGGCGAGTGCCTCCGGCTGCGCGTCCGCGATCCGGTTCCCCAGCGGCGTCTCCCAGGCACGGCCACCGGCCACGTCGGCGGCGCTGCCCATGCGGTACCAGCCACCGTCCAGCCGGATCTCACGCGGGCCGGCGGGCGCCGCGCCGGCTGTTCGGCCGGCCGTGTCGAGGCCATGGACGGCTCTGACTCGCCGGGCACCCCCTTACGGCGGCCGGGGGTGCCGCAGGAGGGAGCGTCTCGCGTCATGTGCTCGGCTTCTCTGTTTCCTGGTGGCCGGAGTAGGCGCCAGGGCATGACCGGTAGCCGGAATCTCGGCGGACCGCCCCGGACCCGCGGTGTTCGCCGGTGGGCTACATTCCGGGCGCGTTGCGGCCGGAGCCGGAGCCGGTGGTGAGAAGGGCGGGCAGGTCGGCGAAGGAGTCGAGGACGTGGTCGGGGGTTCCGGAGGCGGCGCGGTGCGTCTCGGGGAGGTACTTGCCTGTCCTCACCAGGACGCCGGCGATGCCGCAGTGCTGGGCTGCCAGCACGTCCGACTCGATGTCGTCGCCGATCATCAGCGCTTCGGAAGCATCGGCGCCGAGGTGGGTGAGGGCGCTCGCGAAGAACGCGGGCGCCGGCTTGCCCGTCACCTCCGCCTCCGTGCGGGCGGCCTTCTCGAGGCCTTCGAGGTACGCCCCGGTGTCCAGGTCGAGGCCGCCCTCCGTACGCCAGTACAGGTTGCGGTGCATGGACACCAACCGGGCCCCGCGCTGTAGTTGGTGGAAGACGCGGTTGAGGGCCTCGTAGCCGAACTCGGGGCCCGCGCCGCCGAGCACGACCACGTCCGCGTCCCCGTCGTCGACGAGGGTGACTCCCGTCAGGTCGTCCCGTACGTCGCCGCTGTTGAGCAGGAGGCAGCGGGCGCCGGGACAGTGCTCGCGCAGGTACGCCGCCGTAGCGGCCGGAGCCGTCAGGATATCTCCGGCACCGACGGGGAAGCCCAGGCCGGCCAGGCGCGCGGCGATGGCGGCACGTGTGCGGGAGGTGTTGTTGGTGACCAGTGCGAGACGGAGGCCGGCGGCGCGCAGTCGCTCCATGGCGGCGACCGTTCCGGGCAGGGGCTTCCAGGAGACGGTGAGGACGCCGTCGATGTCGATCAGGACCGCACGGATTCGCTCCACGGAGCCGACGGTAGCCGAGATCCACAGCGGCTGTCCGACGGTAACAGATCGGGGCAAACTGGGCATGACCGGGCCGGTGACCTGCGGCACCCATTGCCGCAGGTCACCGACCCGCTCCAGTGCCAGGAGCCCCGAAAGTCCTCATCTTTCGGCCCTGTGGCCCTGTGGCCCTATGGCCCTGATGTGCCCGTGGTCAGGATGTGATCGAGTGACGGGTCCAAGCCTGCGACCGCACCAAGCCGTCTGGGCGCGGGATGCCAGCGGGGTGTGTGGCGGAATGTGACGGCTGCGGCGGCCGTGAGGGCAGCGAGCTGTCCCGGTCCGACGAGGAGTGCGCCGAGTTCGTCGAAAATCAGTGGTGCTCTTGCCGGATCCGTTCCCCCCGACCAGGTCGACCACCTCACCCGGGGCCTGCGCCAGGTCGACGCCGTTCGGCACCCGCACCCGGCGTCGGGCGGGCCACGGACCGCGCCGGTACGCCTTCTCGGTGCCGGATGCCGTCGGCACCGTGCGGCGGCGTGCGGCTCGTCTTCGGAGGCCCTCCTCCATGCGCAGGTCTTCCTTGGCCGGGCCGCAGCCCGCTGCGGGCCATGGCCATCGACGCCTCCCCCTTCGACCGGGCTGCAGATGCGGCCGCATCGCGTCCATGCCGGTTCCCGGGCGGAACGGCTGCGTGAGACTGGTGGCCGGGCTGGGGGCGACCCCGAAGTCGGAGCGCCGCAAGGACGTCTGGGACCTGTATGTCTGCACCGCGCACGGCGGCACCCTGGACTTCACCGGCGGCCCGTAAAGCCGTCTGCGGGAGGTCGGTGAAATCTGAGCCCATGACCAGCCGCGCCGACGCGATGCCCGGTCCCAGACCGTCCGGCAGCCGTATGCGACGGCCAGGTTCCAGCGGGCGGCCGCCACCAGGGCCTAAAGGCCGGCTGGGTATTCCGGTTGAGTGAGGTCAAGAGGTGACTGCGGCGTGGTGGAGCGGTTTCGACGGGCAGGCCGGATAGAGGTCTGCCGTGACCACGTTCCGTCTGCGCCGACGTCCCGCTCTCCTCGCCCTGGCCGCCGCTGTGCTCCTGGCCGCCCCGACCGCGATGGCAGCCACGCCACAAGCGCCCTCTCGCGGCGCCCTCTCCCTCTCGGAAACCCCGGCCTCGGCCGACGGGCACCCCTCACCGCCACCCGACACCGGCCGGCAGGTGGAGCGGTTCAAGCACCAACTGGCCGGATCCGGCTACGTATCGCAGTCGGGAACAGAGGCGGTCTTCGACCTGAACCGCAGGTACTGCGAAGGCGCCGTCTTCAGCGCCATGTGGCCCAACCCTCAGTCGCCCTACATCGTCACCGGCATGCCGGAGGTCCCCGGGCAGACACCCAACACCAACCCGCCCGCGACGTGGCGCCTGAGGCAGGACGAGGCCGTTGTCCTGATCGGCACGACCCCGCCGCCGGAGGAGTACTTCTCCTTCGACCTCACCATGCTGAAGGGCGCTCTGCCCACCGGCCCGCTCCTGTGGACCTCCGTGGGTGACCCGATCAACAACAAGACCGTACGCACACAGGGCGGGACTCCGTACAACCGGCCGTTCGCCCTGGTGATCACCGGTAACGAGCGCACCCGGACCGAAGTGAACCGGATGCTGGAGGCCTCCGGGCTGGGTGCCGAGACGAACAACATGACGATCCCTCCGGCCATGTACCGGCTCGGCCTCGACCAGGATGCCGACCAGTTCCTGCTCGGCATCCGCACAATCGTGCCCGAGCCCGGCTTCGAGCAGGCGCTCGACGACTACCGTGCCACCCCTCCGATCCAGGCCTTCCGGGTAAGGCCGCAGGGTGAGTCCGGGGACGGGACGAGGCCGGTGTACGCACCCGATCCGCTGCCCGTCCCCCGGCTGCGCGTCTCCGGGACCGGGGCCACCGAACTCAACCTCAACCCCACTCTGCAGCTGCTGCGCCAGCGCATCGTCGAGGCACACCCGGGCTATGAGGTGCACGACGAAGTGGTCGAGCGCGGCTTCGAGGAGTCCAATCCGGGGCTGCAGGACAATTTGGTGATCGATCCGCCCACTACCGGGGTGGGCGCCCTGTCCAACGACGCCGACGACCCGATCACCCGGAACTTCACCCTGCCGGACGGTTCCTTCGTCGTCGCGTACGGCACGAACCACGTGGCCACCCGCCAGGCGGCCTACTCGAGCATCACCCTCTACGCCGACGCCAAGGCCTCCGTCTCCGTGGCCGCCGAGCACAACCGTCAACTGCATGGCAGCGCTGGTGACTTCATTCCCGACCAGCCGAACGCGGACAAGTTCTACGCCTGGACCTTCAGTCGCGCCGCCGATACCGGACCGGCCGGACCGCACGTCACCACACTCCCGCCCACCAGCACCGACTTCTGCGCGCAGTACGGCACCGACCGGCCCGTCGACATGAGCACACTCCGGTTCGTGGCCCGCGCCTACATGCAACCCGCAACCCTCACCCGCCCCGCCCTCTCCTCACTGCTCCTGGACCGGCTGCTCATCTTCACCCCGAAGCGGTAATCCTGTCGGCGTACCGCGAACGTGGCCCGGCGGTCGAGCAAGGGTCCCGAGGGGGTGATCTCCCCGCGGCAGGAACATGAAGGCAGGGCCTCCCGAACAGCCCGTGGGTGTCGAATCCATCCGAGCACCACGCGGCCGACCGGTCAGGGCGTGAACGGCGGTATCCGTCGGACATGGCCGACGCCGAGCGGCCGAGGTCCGCACCGCGCTGCCGGCGCCGGCCTGGCTTCAGGGTCGGGGAGAGCCGCCGGAGGTCATTGCACCGGCAGCGCGGGCTGTGTATGCGCTGACCTGCCGCGGCGAAGAGGTGACCACAGCTGCGACGGGGCTCGGCGGCGGCTACCGGAAACCCTTTCGCGTCCCGAAGGCGCATGTCTGCGGGGCGGCATGGGCTGCGGCTGCGCTGTTCCGTCCGGTCACCGGTCGGAGTCTGTCGTCAGGACACCGCCCCGCGCGCCCACGCCGCCGGGTCGGGATCCTCCCTTGAAGTATTGACCGCCCTCTGCCGCGAGCCTACGTTGACGGCACATTGAGAGCGCTCTCAGGGAGGCTGTGCATGAGGTTACGCAGACGTCTGGCGCTTGTGTTGACGGCCGCTGTGGCTACCACGGGTCTGGCGGCCACCGTCGGTAGCGGCGTTGCTTCCGCCGCCACCATCGAGGTGGGCAAAGGAAGCTACAGCGACGTTCGTCCGCCAGGGAGGCAGGGGCCGTCCGACAACGGCGGCCAGCCGGTCAAGCCCAAGGTCACGTCCGCCATGGCGGACAAGCCTGTGCCGACCAACGACTGGTGGTCCTCGCTGATCTTCCAGCGGTTCTCTGGCAACCCGTGGTCGGAGAACCTGTACGGGCATCCCCTCACCTACAAGGCGGTGTCCGGTGGTCTGGAGGTCGGCTATCCGACCGCCCATCAGATCGTGGGCGGCGGCCGCCAGTACGAGTTCCCGCACAAAGCCGACCTGACCCTCGGCCTCGCGGGCCTCAACTCTCCCGACGCCAAGGCGGACGGGTGGAGCGACTGGACCGTCACCCCGTACTGGAACGACGGCGCGCGCACCCTGCGGACGACCATCGGCCACGGCCTGCCGTACGTGTACGCGGAAGGCACCGGAGGCGCGGCCCAGATCAGCGCAGCGGCCCCGCCCACCGTCTTCGCCGACCAGGACAATGTCCTCGGTGTCACCATCTCGGGCCATCACTACGCGCTGTTCGCCCCGAGCAGCAGCGACTGGAACGTCTCCGGCAACGAGATCCGGGCCGATCTCGGCGCCGAGGACTACTTCTCCCTGGCGGTCCTCCCCAGCGAGGAAGCGCTCGCCGACTACAAGAAGTACGCCTTCAGCTTCGTGACGGGCTCGAAGGTGGACTGGGACTACCGGGAGGGCGACGGTGAAGTCAAGGCGACCTACACGCTGACCACCGAGGCAAAGGAGGGCGAGGAGACCGGCACCCTCCAGGCGCTCTACCGCCACCAATGGCTGCACACCTCCGACACGCTGACCGGCTACAGCTACGTCTCGTCGCGCGGGGAGATGAAGGTCCGCGAGGGAACCTCCTTCACCACCACGCAGAAGGTGAACGGCGTCCTGCCGGGGCTGCCCAGCGCCCCGGGCGTCGACAGGGCGAAGCTCAAGACGTACATCAACGACGTGCTGACGCAGGGTGATCCGTTCAGCGGTGCCATCGACACCTACTGGACGGGAAAGGCCCTGGGCAAGCTCGCCCAGCTCGTGCCGATCGCCGACCAGATCGGCGAGACGGCGAACCGCGACAAGCTCCTGCAGCTCATCAAGGGGCGCATGGAGGAGTGGTTCACCGTCGGCGGTCCGTCCGAGTTCTCCTACGACAGGGACTGGCGCACCCTCATCGGCTACCCGGCCTCGTACGGCAGCGACCAGGAGCTGAACGACCACCACTTCCACTACTCGTACTACGTGATGGCCGCGGCCGTCGTGGCGCAGTACGACCCGCAGTGGGCCGCCGGCTCCGAGTGGGGCGGCATGGTCGAGAAACTCATCGAGGACGCCGCCAACCCGGCCAGGGACGACACCGAGTACCCGTTCCTGCGCGGCTTCGACGTCTACGCCGGCCACAGCTGGGCCGCCGGTCACGAGGCCTTCGCCGCCGGCAACAACCAGGAGTCGTCCTCGGAGTCGACCAACCTCAGCGCCGGCCTGATCATGTGGGGCTCGGCCACGGGTGACAAAGCCCTGCGCGACCAGGGCGTCTACATGATGACGACCGAATCGGAGTCGATCGCGCAGTACTGGTTCGACGCCGACCAGCAGGTGTACCCGCAGGACTTCGCCCACGACGTCGTCGGCATGGTCTGGAGCAGTGGTGGTGCCTACGCCACCTGGTGGACCGCAAACCCCGAGGAGATCCACGGCATCAACTTCCTCCCCATGACCGGTGGTTCGCTGCACCTGGCCAGGGAGAAGGAAATGCTCCGCCGCAGCGTGGCCGAGATGGAGAAGGAGAACGGCGGTCCGGCCGTCGAGTGGCGCGACATCTTCTGGCAGGTCCAGGCCCTCTACGACCCGGGCAAGGCCATGGCTGCCTGGAACCAGTGGGACGGCGGCTACGTCCCCGAAGCCGGCGAGACGAAGGCCCACACCTATCACTGGGTCGGCACGATGAACTCCATCGGTGCGCCGGACATGACCGTCACGGCCAACATGCCTTCGGCGGTGGCCTTCGCCAAGAACGGCACCGAGACGTACGCCGCGCACAATTACGGTGCCGAGGAGTGCTCGGTGGTCTTCTCCGACGGCGGCGTGCTGAACGTCCCGGCGAGGTCGACCGCGTCGGGAGCGGGCGACGACACCGTGCTGGGGACGCTCTGCGGCGCTGCGGGCGGCGGAGAGGAACCGCCGCCGACCGACGGGAAGCCCACTGCGCCCGGCACCCCGGCCGTGTCCGACGTCACCGACTCCTCCGTCCAGCTGACCTGGGGCGCGGCAACCGATGACAAAGGCGTCAAGAACTACGACGTCTTCCGCGGCAGCGCGAAGGTCGCCACGGTCACCGGGACCACGTACACCGACACCGGGCTGACCCCCGGCAGCGAGTACTCCTACAGTGTCAAGGCCCGCGACACCGCCAACCAGGTCGGTCCGGCCAGCGCCGTCGTGACGGCCACCACCTCCGGTGACGCTCCTCCGCCGTACGTCACGGGCGACACCTTCTACCCGCGGTCGGGCGGCGAGCTCGCCACCCAGGCGACCGCGACCGGCTCCTCCGACACCATCCCGTCCGCCGGCGGCACGAACAACGACGGAACGCCTCGGAATCCGCTCGTCTACGAGGTGAAGAACGTCAAGGGCGCCCTCAAGTCAGGCTCCAGCACGGCCTTCACCTTCAAGGTGGACGCCGGCACCTCCGTCGGCTACGCCCAGCAGGCCCGGGTGTCGTACGACCTGACCGGTGACGGCACGTTCGACCGTGTCGAAACGTTCCGCTACTTCGCCACCGACCCGGTCCCCGGCTGGGAGGAGTACTCCTCGGCCCGGCAAGGGCTGCACTCCACCTCGGGCACCCTGGGCGATCTGAACGGCGCCACCGTCCGCGTGGAGGTCTGGAGCGCCCTGGGCAACGGCCCGTCCAGCCTCCAGGTGGGCACGGGCTCTGTCCTCACCATCCCGTTCGCCTGATCAGGAGCCCGGCTCCGTCCCGGTGGGACACTCGACCGGCCGGGCCGAGCGCAAAGCACCGATCACTGGACAACCGGCATCCGGCGCAGCGGCCGGTCCTGGTACCGGACGACGTCCTCCCCTGTACCAGGACCGGCCCGCGCGTACGCGCTCGGGACGAGCCGATGCCCTCCCGGCCGGAACCGGAAGGCGCGCGCTGTGGCGCAGGTGCCGCTCAGGCCGAGTTCGAACAGCACGAGCAGCTTCGGCGCGTCGGCCCCGCCGGCGCAGCGATCGCGGTCGAGGATCACGCGTATCGCAAGGCGTTCAGAGCCCGTGCCGGTCGAGGACGGTCATCAGCTTCCGCTTGCGTTTCTGGTCGGCGCGCAGGGCGGCCAGGTAGGTGGCGTACTCGGCTTCGGTACCCAGGGCGCGGTGACAGGCGCGGGTGCTGAGGAGCAGCTCCGCGAGGCGTTCGTACGTACTGTCGCCGGTCTGCTTGCGCAGCGGCTCGATCCAGCGGAGGTAGACGCGCAGCGCGTCGGCCGGTTGCCGGTCGCGAATCCGGTCGGCCAGGGCGAGCCACTGGCGCTGGTCGGCGTAACCGTCGGTGGCGGCCTGCCAGGCAGACTGGAGGTCGTTGTCGTCCATCAGGGCGTCGACCAGCACGGAGCCGTCGTACTGGCGCCCCTCTCCGGGCTGGGCGACGGCCTTCAGCACCTCCAGGGCGCCCGTGCGTTCAATGCCCTCCCAGGTTCCGGCCGCACTCGCAGCCGTACGCAGGTGTTGGTATGCGGCAAGCGAGGGACGGGCACGCAGCAGATCCCGGCGGACCGCGACCACGTCGGCCAGGCGGTCGGCCCGCTCGTAGCGCTCGCAGACGAAGGCGACCAGATCGCTGTCCGGCCCCCATTCGGAGACGGTCTCCCGCAGGCCGCGTTCCGCCCACTCCAGGGCCTCGCCCGCTCGGCCCGCCGCCTCCAGCTCTCTGGCGATCACCAGGTGTGTGTGGCCGTTCGGGGCGAGGTCCGTTGCGTGGACCTCGACCAGCGCGTCCACGCTGTTGCCGTCGGCCTTCAGGAGGCGCTCCATGAGGTGCTTCTCCGCCCACCCCTTCGGCTTGGCTCGCCAGGCGGCCACCACCAATGCCCGCACCCGGGCCAGGCCCGGGCCGCCGAGCACCTCCCGGTAGTCGAAGAGGTCGATGTCGGCAGCGTCGTTCACCTCGCTCAGCAGGTACCGCACGAGCCGCTCGGCGGTCTCCAGCGGGTCGGGCCGGGCAGTCCGGCAGGCCTCCAGATGGGCTTCGGCCAGCCCCGTGGCGACGTCCCCGATCAGACCGTCCGAGTCGTCGATCTCGCCGTACGTGTGCCCCAGCGCCTGGAGAGCCTCACGGGCCACCTCCGCCGCGTCCGCCGACCGGCCGCTCGCCGTCAGAGCTCGCAGGGCGGTGACGGCCTCTGCCGCCCGTCGGTCGTAGGCGTGGGCGTCGGCGTACTCGACGTAGCCGTAGCGGGCGAAGGGGCGGGTGTCGAGGAGACTCAGGACGCGCTCCCGGACGATGCCGGTGTCCTCGCCGGCGGCGGCCGCGCGCAACTCCAGGCGGCGCCGCACCTCGCGGTCAGCGGCAAGCTGTTCCCTTACCAGGGCAAGCAGTTCCTCCCGAGTGCGGGACTCCAGCCAGCCGTCCAGCAGCCGAGTGCGCGAGGCGGCGGCCGATCGCTGCTGCGGTACGGATTCGGACTGCCTCAGGAGGTGCTGCCGGTGACGAAGGCGGCGAGTGCCCCGGTGAGCAGGGCCCAGGCCACCGCCGCCCAGCCGTGGCGGGTACCGCCGATCAAGACTGTGGCCGCGGCGACCGTCGCACCGGCTGTCATGGCCCGGGGGCTGGTGGTGAACGCCCACCGTCGCCGGGCGCTGCCCGGATGCCGGAGCTCGGTGATGGCCGTGCGGATGACCAGGGCGGCGATGACGATCACGGGCGCCAGCAGTGAGGCATCGCCGCCGGCCATCAGGTGGGCTGCCCGCCCGTACGAGCAGTGGTGCCCTCGGCAGCCGTGTCGTGCTGGTAGATGTCGGGGATGCCGTCGTTGTCGGCGTCGAGGTTCTCCGCCTCGTACAGGCGCCGGTAGACCGTGTTGCGCCGCCGCAGCAGGACGGCCGCGAGGACGGCGGCGATCAGGGAGGCGACGAGGACGGCGGCCTTGACATGCTCGGCGATCTGGCCGCCGGGGAAGGCGAGTTCCCCGATCAGGAGGGCGACGGTGAAGCCGATCCCGGCCAGCACCGACAGGCCCAGGACATCGGCCCAGGCGAGGTCGGGGTTGAGTTGGGCGCGGGTGAAGCGGGCGGCCAGGTAGGTTCCGGCGAAGATGCCCACCGTCTTGCCGACGACCAGGCCGATCACGACACCGAGGGGTTCGGGGCTGGTGAACACCGCGCCCAGGGCAGGGCCGGAGATGCTCACCCCGGCGGCGAACAGCGCGAACAGCGGAACCGCGATGCCCGCGGAGAGCGGGTGGACCAGGTGCGAGACCCGGGAGGCGGGAGAGAGCTCTTCGCCCGGGTCGCGGGTGGTGCGCAGGATGAGGCCCATGGCGACTCCGGCGACGGTGGCGTGGACGCCGCCGTTGTACATCAGCGCCCAGATCGCCAGCCCGAGGGGCACGTACCACCACCAGCCGCGCACCCGCAGCCGCTGCAGGAGGTAGAAGAGGACCAGGCCCGCGACGGCTCCAGCGAGTGCCCACAGGTTCAGGTCGGAGGTGAAGAACACCGCGATGATCAGGATCGCGCCCAGGTCGTCGACCACGGCCAGGGTCAGGAGGAAGGCGCGCAGCGCGGCCGGCAGGTGCGTGGAGAGCACCGCGAGGACGGCGAGGGCGAAGGCGATGTCGGTGGCCATGGGGACCGCCCAGCCCGCCCCGCTGCCGCCGCCCGCCGCGGTGGTGGCCAGGTAGAGGGCGGCGGGTACGGCCATCCCGCACACCGCGGCGATGACGGGCAGCGCGGCGGTGGCCGGGGTGCGCAGTTCACCGACGACCAGCTCGCGTTTCAGCTCGATCCCGGCGACGAGGAAGAACACGGCCAGCAGCCCGTCGGCCGTCCAGTGCCCCACGGACAGGTCCAGGCCGAGGGCCGGTATCCCGAAGTGGAAGTCGCGCACGGCCGCGTACGCCGCGCCCCACGGGCTGTTGGCCCAGATCGGCGCGAGGACGGCTGCGCCGAGGAGGACCAGGCCGCCGACGGTCTCGGTGCGCAGGGCGCGGGTGATTGCCTGCCGTTCGGGCAGAGGGAGCAGTCCGAGGAAGGGGGAGCGGGTGCCGGCCATGGCAGTGGGCCTCCGGTGCGTCAGCGAGAAGAGGGCACACTGCCCCCAGGACGCCGACCAGACTTCCCGGCACACCGCGCGCCACTCTTGACGCGTTCTTTACACCGTATCCACCGGTGGGCGGGCTGTCTGCCCCGCACGCCTCCGCAAGATCACATCGGTGTCAGGTTGTGATCAGCCCTGGCGGGAGGCGTACCACCAGGCGGCGACGGCGGCGAGCACCAGTGAGGCGGCCGCGTACGGCTCGGGCCGCTCGGCGGGCATCGTGTAGAGGGCGGCGCCCGCGATCGTGAGGATCGCGCCCGTCACCAGCAGGGGCGAGGCCGGACAGCGAGCGGGGCGGCGGGTCACCGCGGGTCAGGACCCGGCAGGTGCGGCCTGGTGCAGGCGCGTACGGAGCGTTTCGGCGAAGTCCTCGGCGCGGGCCAGCTGGACGCGGAGCTTGTCGACCTGCTCGGTGGCGGCCTGCTCGTACTCGCGCACGCGCCCCAGCAGGGCCTCGCGCTCACCGGGGTCGAGGCCGGGATCGTCATCGAGGCGGTCGGTGGCATCCAGGAGGTCGCGCATCTGGTCGAGGGAGAAGCCGAGCGGCTTCATGCGGCGGATGACCATGAGCCGCTGCACGTCGGTCTCGGTGTAGAGGCGGAAGCCGCCCTGGGAGCGGGCCGAGGGAGCGACCAGACCGGTCTCCTCGTAGTGCCGGATGGTGCGCAGCGACAGCTCCGTCCGCGCGGCGACCTCGCCGATCTGCATGTGCCTGTCGTCCACGCCCGCAGTCCTGGCCCTTCTCATCGTGGCGGGCCGCGCCCCGTGCGACCCCACCGATCTCTACTCTAACGTTAGGGTAGAGTTGCTGGTGGCGAGGGCGGACCGTGTTGCCCTGCTACTGCCGTGTCGGGGCCGACGGTGCCCCCGGCGAAGATCCGATTCTTGCAGGAGAGAGCGTGCGCGAGCCCATGACGCTGATCGCCGCCGCCTGCCCACCGTGACGCTTCGCCTCTGGACGTGAGTCGCCCTGCCGCACGCCGCGCAGCCCGACTCCGTCCCGTTCTTCGGCTTCCGGGCCCGCCCCGTTGCGGGCCGCCCGCGGGGTGCCGGCCCGGCCCTTCCGCGTTCTCCCGCACGCCCCTGGCCTGCCCTGAGCAGGGTGTGCCCGAGCACGACAGGTACCTGCTTCCTTGTCTTCTTCCGTTGTGTCCCCTGCCGCGCGACTGCGCGGCCTGCGTCCGGACTGGCTGAACAACCCGAAGGTCTGGCGTACCGAGGTGCTGGCCGGCCTGGTCGTCGCGCTCGCGCTGATCCCGGAGGCGATCTCCTTCTCGATCATCGCCGGTGTCGACCCGGCGGTCGGCCTCTTCGCCTCGTTCACCATGGCCGTGGTCATCTCCATCGTCGGCGGCCGACGGGCGATGATCTCCGCCGCCACCGGCGCCGTCGCCCTGGTGATCGCCCCGCTCAACCGTGAGCACGGCTTCGGCCACCTGGTCGCCGCGGTCATCCTGGCCGGTGTCATCCAGGTGGCGCTCGGCGCGCTCGGTGTCGCCAAGCTGATGCGGTTCGTGCCGCGCTCGGTCATGGTCGGCTTCGTCAACGCCCTCGCCATCCTGATCTTCATGGCCCAGGTTCCCGAAATGACGCACGTTCCGTGGGCGGTCTACCCGCTGATCGCGGCGGGTCTGGCACTGATGGTGTTCTTTCCGAAGGTCACCACCGTGATCCCGGCACCGCTGGTCTCCATCGTCATCCTGACCGTCATCACGCTCGCGGCCGCGGTCGCCGTGCCGACTGTGGGGGACAAGGGCGCCCTGCCGTCCTCGCTGCCCGTCCCGGGTCTGCCCGACGTGCCGTTCACCATGGACACCCTGACCACCATCGCCCCCTACGCGTTCGCGATGGCGCTGGTCGGCCTGATGGAGTCCCTGATGACGGCCAAGCTCGTCGACGAGATCACCGACACCCACTCCTCCAAGACCCGCGAATCGGTCGGCCAGGGCATCGCCAACATCGTCACCGGGTTCTTCGGCGGCATGGGCGGCTGCGCCATGATCGGCCAGACCATGATCAACGTGAAGGTGTCCGGCGCCCGCACCCGCCTGTCCACCTTCCTCGCCGGCGCCTTCCTCATGGTGCTGTGCATCGTCTTCGGCCCGGTCGTCTCCGACATCCCCGTGGCCGCCCTGGTCGCCGTCATGGTCATGGTGTCCTTCGCGACCTTCGACTGGCACTCCATCGCCCCCAAGACCCTCAAGCGGATGCCCGCCGGGGAGATCGCCGTCATGGTCATCACCGTGATCTGCGTGGTCGCCACCGACAACCTCGCCATCGGCGTCGTCGTCGGATCCGTCACCGCGATGGTCATCTTCGCCAAGCGCGTCGCCCACCTCGCCAACGTCACCGCGGTCACCGACCCCGACGGCAGCACGGTGGTGTACGCCGTGACCGGTGAGCTGTTCTTCGCCTCCTCCAACGACCTCGTCGGCCAGTTCAACTACGCCACCGACCCCGACAAGGTCGTCATCGACCTGTCCGCAGCCCACATCTGGGACGCCTCCTCGGTCGCCGCCCTGGACGCCATCGAGACCAAGTACGCCCAGCGCGGCAAGAGCGTGGAGATCATCGGCTTGAACGACCCCAGCGCCGACCTCCACGGCAAGCTCACCGGTGAACTGAGCAGCCACTGACCGCAACACCGAGAACGGAGAAGGACCCCGACCGATGGTCGGGGTCCTTCTCCGTTCTCACAAATGAACATCTGTGAGAGTTCTGCGAGAACCCTCGGAGTGATCACGTTTCCGCAGGTCGCCGCTCGCAGAAGTCCTCTCGAAACCAGCACGTTGTGCGAGGCACTTCTGAAAGACTCCCCGCAGGGATCTCACGCCCGATCAGGCCGCATTGGCGGTGGAACGTCACGACTGACCGAACTGTGACGCGCCCGCCGGCAGCGCCTGCCGCACCCGGGGCGGGAAGACCGCCGCGAAGTACCACACCCCGCGCTTCGTCCTCGTCCCCGCGCTCCGCGAGGAACTGGAGATCCCGGTGCCCGCGGACCGGCTCCCCGGCCGCGCGTGGAAGCAGGGCTCCGCGCTCGCCGTCGTGCCCGCGCCCCGCACCGAGCGGCCGGTGCGGAGCGGGTACGCCCGCACGTCGACCGCTCGGCAGGAACCGGCGAGCCAGCTCGAAGCCCTTCACCGGGCGGAGTGCCACAAGATCTTCAAGGAACAGATCAGTACCCGCATCAAGGTGCGGCCGGAGCTGGAAGCTGCGCTCGCGCTGGCCCGCCAGTTCAAGGAGGCGGCGCCCGAGACGCCGGTGATCTTCACGGTGCACGAGCTGAAGCGGCTCGCGCGCAACGCGGCCGAGCTGGTGACGCTGTCCGCCGAGCTCCAGGCCAGCGGCATCCGGCTCGAACTCCTCACCGGCCCGCTCACCGGGATCTACGACCCCAACGGCATGGGCGCGATGTTCTTCGCCGTGCTCGCCGTCGCGGGACAGATCGAGCGCAACTGCATCCGGGGAGAAGACCCTGGAGGGCCAAGTTGCCGCGGCGGCCAAGGGCAACCACGGCGGACGGCCGAAGGTCATCGACGACGACATGCTCACCTTCGCCGTCTCACTGAAGAACAAGGGCGTCCCCGTCCCAGAGATCGCGAAGGAGCTCACCACCAAGACGGGGAAGAACGCGGGCAAGAACCCCTCGGTCGCCTCGCTCCACCGGGCGCTCGCCGAGGCCGAAGAAGCCAAGGCGGACGACGGCCTGCCGCTGCGGCCCAAGCCCGTCCGCATCCGCCGGCCCGGGGTCCAGGGCTCCGGCATGAAGCAGGTATGACCGTTTTTTGATCACGGAATGGCCAGGATTCGCAGGGGCCGGGTGGCGTCGCGGGCGTTTCCTCTGAGAGCTGTGGCGATGCTGCGGAGACCGGCCAGGCGAAGGGCTCCGATGGCGAGGTTGCGCCAGGTGGCCATGGCGCGGGGCGCGTTGCCGGTCCGCAGCTGTGAGGCGTCCTCGGCAAAGGTCGTGTCCCTCACGTGATGGAGCGCCTCTACCGACCAGTGGCCGCGGATCAAGGACGCGAGCTGGGCCGGATTGGCCTGCTCGGCGGTCAGGCTGGTGACCGCGTACACGGTCTTGGTGCTGACCTTGCCGGTCTTGCGGTTGACTCGGCGCCGCTTGAGTTCGATGGCCTGGGCGGCGCCGGGGAAGAGCAGGCCGGCGACAGTGCAGACCTTGATCCGGCGGATCTCGCTGCGGCCGTGGCCGGTCCCGACGGTGCGGTTCTGGAGTGGGATCTGCTTCCAGGGAAGGGACTTCATCTGCTTGCGGAGCTTCTTCTGGTTTCCCTTGACGATGACGATGTAGTGGGCGCCCCGGCCTCCCAGGTACTCGGCGTGCTCGCGTTGGGTATGCATCGCGTCGCTGGTCACGACCGCTCCGGTCAGGTCGATGGCATCCAGTAGTGGCTGGTAGCAGGTGATTTCATTCGTCTTTGTCTCAACGTCGACCTGGCCCAGGACGGCGGAAGTGGCGTGGTCGACGGCCGCCAGCAGGTGGATCTTCCGGTCGTGCGCGCGGGCGGCGCCGCGCAGGGATTTGCCGTCCACCGCGATCGCCCGCAGCAACCGCTCGCTGGGTTGCGGGCATCGGGCGGACAGCCAGCTGCCGACGGCTCGGTCGAGTACGTCACCGTCGACCTGGGCGAGTACCCGGCGGATGGTGGCCTCACCAGGGGCGTGGTGTTGGCCGGTGAAGGGGTCGCAGCGGGCACCGAGCCGGGCCAGGACCGACTGCGAGGCGTCAGCCGCCCACTCACTGATCGCCAGCAGAGAGGTCGCGCCGGTCAGGACCGCAGCGGCGCAGATGGCGAGCACGCCGACCAGGGGGTGAAGCCGGCCCCGTGGGTCACGGGGGTCCGTCACCGTCGCAAGGCAGGTCAACAGGCCCGGGCACTCCTCAACCGACAGAGACGATGCGGTGGCGAGTTGGTCAAGCGAGGCGGGCATGAGGGATGATTCGGCAACGGCAGGCACGGTCTTCCAGCAGGATCATGGGACGTAGACACTCACATGATCGCCGGTGACCGTGCCTGCCACATTTCGTCACGAACCCTCCCAGCAAGGCAAGTTGGGGTGAACACCCTCAAGTCACCTTCGTGCCGATGCCCTGGCCCGGGGACCTGCTCACGGCCGAGGAGATCGACCTCCGCGAACGGCTCCGGTTCCAGTCGCACCCGAATGCGGAGATCCGCAGCTAGAGACCATGATCAATCTCAGCGCCAACGGCTGTACCGATGTTCCTACCGACGCCGGCTCAGCGCTACGCATTACTGACTGTTCCGCCGGTTCCCACGGCCGGTCATCGCCTGGCAGTGACTTTGTTAAAGCTTGATATCCCACCTTTGGTTAAAGCGAAAAGCTTCGTTGCAGTCCCATATTTGGAGAACTGCGCCCGAAGGGGGAGGTTTGTTGATTGTTGGGTTGCGGGCGTCAAGACACTTGCCGCTCCACTTGTTCACTATGATCCAAGTGTCGTCGCTGGCAGGGTTCTTGTAGTTGATCCATGGGGTCCAGGTTTGGCTCGTGTCGCTGCGACAGTCGTACATGACGACGGGCTCGCCGTTTCCAGCGCCCCAGACGTCCAGGCACTTGCTTTCCCAGTAGTATGACCGGATGTGGTAGCCGCCGCCTGGTACACCGACGAACTCAAATGTGTTACCGGTTCGTGTCAGCGTAAGGCCCTTTCCATTCATGCAGGTCGGGCTCTGACATCCACTGATGGTTCCGTATAGGCCTGACGCGTTGTTCACCAGAAGCGTCGAGGGGGCCGCCTGGGCCGGGCTCGGGGCGATGAAAACGCTCGACGTGATTAGCGCAGCTAGTAGAAGGCCATGCTTTCTCATCACACTCTCCCCATCGGGGTGACTGCGTTCTTTTTCACTATTGCACGGGAGGGTAAGGCAGGCACCAGGAGCGGGTCGGGTGGAGAGCAGCGGAACCCGAACCGCTCCGGAGCCAACTCGGGGATCAACGGCACGGCGATGAGGCCGAGGGGCGTCGACGGCGCCCATCTGTTTGCACCCGCACCCCCCGGCACCTGTCACCACGAAGTCGCTCAGCTATCACAACCAGACCGGAATCCGGCTGTTCACCGGAGCCGACAACCACCCTGGGTGACACTCCGGCCGCATCGCCGTGGAATACGTGACATCCCAACATGCGGGCCTACCAGTCCCGAGGCCGGGTGCAGCTGCCGGCCGGGAAGGCGTTGACGGTCCGGACGGCAGCCGACGTGTTCCTCGATTCGCTCGGCAACCCGAACACGGTCCGGAACTACGGGATCGGGGTCGGCAAGACCGCCGAGCGGATCGGCGAGGGCCGGCCGTTGGCGTCGGTCGCGGACGACGAGATCGGCGAAGCTCTCGAACTGCTCTGGGGCGCCGCGGCGGTCAACACCTGGAATTCCCGCCGGGCGGGGGTGCTGTCCCGGCTCGGCTGGTGCCGTGAGCGCGGCTACGAGGGGCCGATGGTTCCGGCGTGGGAGAAGCGGCTGGCGGTGCCGGACTCCGAGACCCCGGCCCGCTCGAAGACGGCGATCGACCGGCTGATCGTCCGGCGAGGTGCGCCTGCGGGAGAAGACGCTGTGGAGGATGCTCTACGAGACCTCGGGCCGAGCAGAGGAGATCCTGGGCGTCAATATCGAGGACCTGGACTTCGCCGGGCGCCGTTGCCCGGTCAAGGCGAAGGGCGCCCGGACCAAGGCCCGTCCGTGTCAGCGGCTGCGAAGAACGGTGCCGTCCGTCTGTACGTGGCTGAGGGCGCGGCTCCCCGCGCGGCCGGCTGCCCCAGACTTCGGTACGGACGACCTGGCCGCCCGGCCTCGACGGACAGGAACGCTCGGTCACCAGGCATCATCGGGCAACACCGCACGGACAGGAGCATCTCCATGGCCACCCCAACCCCGCCGCAGGGACAGCCACCGCACCATCCCCACCAGCCGCCCTACCCGGCACGTCCCTACGGGCATCAGCCGCCCTACCCGCCGCATCCCGGGATGCCGCAGCCCGGGATGCCGCAGGCACCGGGTGCTTGGCCTTGGCCGCCACCGCCGGTCAAGCCCGGCATGAGTACCGGAGCGAAGGTCGGCATAGGCTGCGGCGCCATCGTCGGCGCGCTCGTCCTCATGTCCGGGTGCGCAGCGATCCTCAGCGCCGGGAGCGGCAACGGCACAGGCGGCGAGAGACAGACCCGTGCCACCGCGCCGTCCGCGGCCACGAAGGAGAACAACGAGACTCCGCCGGTCACGCTGACAGCGGAGAAGGCCGTATTCAAGCCGACGTCGCTGCACGACGGCAGCGACTACACCTCGGTCCAGGTCACCGTCGTCAACAACTCCGATGACACGGTTTCTGTCAACCCGCTCTACTTCGAGGTCACGGACTCCGACGGCGTTAAGCACTCCGCCGAGATCTTCGGCGCCGACGACAACCTTCAGGCAGTCAAGCTCTACAAGGGCGAGAAGGTCACCGGCACCGTCACCTTCAAGGGCAAGATCACTCCCGCGAAGGTGTACTTCCGCAAGAACGGATTCAGCACCACCTACAGCGCCCCCGTCGAGTAGTGCTGCCGCACGGAAGGGCCGGACCCAAAGGCAGTGGGTCCGGCCCCTTCCTCATTCTTCCAGCCCGGCTGGCCGACTCGTCGATGGTCCGTCAGGCAGATCGGCCGAAGGCGCGCGGGGCACCTCCACCCAGGTCGGCGACCGCTCGTGCTTGTCCGGCATTCGGTTCACCAGGTGAGGGGCGGACTGAGGCGGTACGGCGACGAGCGAGCTGAGCTGCTATTCGGCCGTCGGCTCGATGTACGTGTTGTCGAACCAGTCGATGAACTCGCGGACGGTGCCGATCTTGGCGACTCGGGCATGCAGTGCCTTCTGGTCGTGCCCGGCCAGGAACCAGCCGCCGGCGACCGGTTCACCGCAGCCGCAGCCGCACAGGCGGGTGTCGTGCGGGGAGTCGAAGTAGGTGATCGGGTTGCGGGTCGACTCCACGGGAGGCTGTCCTCCGACGTAGGCGTCGTAGACCTCGTCGCTCGGCTTGAGGAACCTGCCCTCGATCGCCTTGCGTCCTCCGGCCACTGGAACCAGCTTGTCGATCTCGATGGCCATACGGACTTCGCCTTCGCAGGAGAGCAGCGCGTACTGCTCCTTCTCCGCGCGTTCGCCAAGGACCCAGCAGCCTCGGTTGGCGCGGAAGAGGGATTCGTCGTCCATGTTCGGGTCCCAGCCGACGTGATCGCGGCCCAGCTGGTCCTCCTTCGGGTTGACGTAGCGCATCCGCCCGAGCGTGATGTGGATCATGAGCCGCCCCCAATAGATGGATACTCAGGGCTCCTTGCCCTGTGGACTATTGAGCATCCTGGCAGGTTGACTTGATACCTTCAACCCCTAGGATGCCAGGCCTTCGGCTATGCCGAGAAGCGTGCAGCAACACCGGCGCTGGGGATCAATCGTGCGGCCATTGGCGGTAGAGGCAGTTGCGCATGCCGGCCGAGCGGACGCCGCGAGACGCTTTCAAAAGCATCGACGAGACGGTGCAGCAGGCTGGCTGGCCCCGCTTGTCCAGGTAGTGGTGAGCGCGTCAGCCCTTCCCGTTCTGTCTGAGCACCATCTCCTTCAGACACTTCTCCAAGGCATCCGCAGCACGTCCCCCGTCGACCAACTGGTACCGGTACGGCTCATGGCGGTCCGCCCGGCCGCCGGGCTGACCGGGCTGCTGAATCAGGCTCTCGAAGGTGCCCAGGCGCAGCCTTCTCCGCTGCGGTCGGCATGCGGCGGATCAGTCCGGGTTCTATGAGCGTCTGACAGCGGTCCTCGTACGAGTCCCGGAGCAGGTGGAAGTACTCACGCTTCTTCGCATACAAGTAGTTGCCGGACTCCTGATGCTCGCCAGGGAACCGGAGTCGCAGGAAGCGGAGGCGCACGACCGCCGGTTCGTCCCCCCTGCCGCGCCTGGTTGCCGACCGTCGCCCAGCAGGGCCGAAGGGCCCTGCGGGCCGACCGAACGGGTCCTCCCGGAGAGTGCCGACCGGCCCGCCACCAGGGACTGTTGCGGCCGGGCACGGCGGGACGCGAGTGACAGAGTTCAAGTGCTCCCCGAGGCGCCCCCAGCGGACGCCCGGCCAGCCTCACGTCCTTGTGCCGCGCCCGTTGAGCGCACCTTCCTTCTCACCTTCGGGGGACCCCATGACCTTTCACGTCGACTCCGAGACCGGCCGGCTGAAGCAGGTCATCCTGCACCGGCCCGACCGCGAACTGACCCGCCTCACACCCACCAACAAGGACGCGCTCCTCTTCGACGAGGTGCTGTGGGCGAAGCGTGCCCGCGAGGAGCACGACGCCTTCGCCGATGTCCTGCGGGACCGCGGAGTGCGCGTGCACCTCCTCGCCGACCTGCTCACCGAGACGCTGGACGCCGTCGAGGCGCGGCAGCTCGTCATGGACCGGGTCTTCGACGAACGCGAGTTCGGCGTCCTCGGCACCGACCGGCTCCGCACGTACTTCGACTCCCTGGAGCCGGCCGCACTGACCGCCTGCCTCATCGGCGGCGTCACCAAGGCCGAACTGCTGGAGCGCACGGGCCCGATACCGAGCGTACGACTGCACGCCATGGCGCCCGACGACTTCCTCCTCGCGCCGCTGCCCAACCACCTGTTCACCCGCGACACCTCGTGCTGGGTGTACGACGGCGTGAGCGTCAACCCGATGAACAAGCGGGCACGGCGCCGTGAAACGGTTCACTTCGAAGCCATCTACCGACACCACCCCCTTTTCGAGAAGGGGGAGTTCCACCGGTGGACCGACGGGCAGGAGGCCTATCCCGCCACCATCGAGGGCGGCGACGTCCTGGTCATCGGCAACGGTGCCGTGCTCATCGGCATGAGCGAGCGCACCACCCCGCAGGCCGTGGAGAACCTCGCCCTGCGCATGTTCGCGGCGGGTTCCGCCCGGCGGGTCGTGGCCATCAGCCTGCCGAAGACCCGCAGCTTCATGCACCTCGACACGGTCATGACCATGGTCAGCGGTGACACCTTCACCCGCTACGCAGGCCTCGGCATGCTGCCGTCCTCCACGATCGAGCCGGGCACCGGCGGGGAGGGGCTGAGGGTCACCGACCACGCGCCCGAGCACATGGACCAGGCCATCGCCGATGCGCTGGGTCTGCCCTCCATCAACGTCCTCACCCCCAGCCAGGATCTCCGGTCCGCCGAGCGGGAGCAGTGGGACGACGGCTGCAACGTGCTGGCCGTGGAGCCCGGTGTGGTCGTCGCCTACGAGCGCAACGTGACCACCAACACCCACCTGCGCAAGAGCGGGATCGAGGTGATCACCGTGCGAGGCAGCGAACTCGGCCGGGGCCGTGGTGGCCCGCGGTGCATGACCTGCCCCATCGAGCGCGAGGCCGCCTGACCACCCCGCCCGCGCCCCCTCATCCGCCCGCCGCACACACCCCGTACATATCAAGGAGCCTGCCATGCACGACGACCTGCACCAGCGCCCGTTCGTGAAGGAACTCGACTTCACTCCCGAGGAGTTCCGCCACCTGCTGGAACTCTCCGCCTCCATCAAAGCCGCCCGCCGCGAGGGACGCGAGGAGCAGCGGCTGCGCGGCAAGAACATCGCCGTCATCTTCGAGAAGACGTCGACGAGGACCCGGTGCGCCTTCGAAGTGGCCGCGCACCGGCAAGGCGCGCACGTGACCTACCTCGACCCGGCCGGCTCCCAGCTCGGGCACAAGGAGTCCATCAAGGACACCGCCCGCGTCCTCGGCCGCTACTACGACGGGATCGAATACCGGGGCAGCGACCAGCGCCTGGTGGAGGAGTTGGCCCGGCACGCCGGCGTTCCGGTCTGGAACGGCCTGACGGACCAGTGGCACCCCACCCAGTCGCTCGCCGACGTGCTCACCATGTGGGAGCACACCGACAAGCCGCTGAACCAGGTGTCCTTCGCCTACCTGGGCGACGCCAGGAACAATGTCGGCAACTCCCTGCTGATCGTCGCGGCGATGCTCGGCATGGACGTACGCATGGTCGGCCCGCGATCCCTGCACAACGCGTCCGATGTCGTCGACCAGGCGCGGCGGGCGGCGGCCCTCAGCGGCGCGCGGATCACCCTGACCGAGAACGTGACCGAAGGCGTGGCCGGCGTCGACTTCGTCTACACCGACGTGTGGCTCTCCATGGGAGAGCCGCCGGAGATGTGGGACGAGCGCATCGCCGTGCTCAAGCCGTACCAGGTGACAACGAAGACCCTGGAGGCGACGGGCAACCCGGGGGTCAAGTTCATGCACTGCCTTCCGGCCTTCCACAACAGCGACACCACCGTCGGGGCCAAGATCGCTGCGCGGACCGGCATGACCGCACTGGAGGTCACCGACGAGGTCTTCGAGTCCTCGCACTCCATCGTGTTCGACCAGGCCGAGAACCGGCTCCACACCATCAAGGCTGTCCTCGTCGCCACCCTCGGCGACTGAACCGGCATCCCCTCGACCTCCGGAGAACACGTCATGCGTGTAGTCGTCGCAGTGGGCGGAAACGCCCTGCTCCGCCGCGAGGAGCGGCCGGACGCCGCCGTGCAGCTCGCCAACATCCGCGCTGCCGTGTCCGCGCTCGCCCCCCTCGCGCACGAGCACGAACTCGTCATCACCCACGGCAACGGGCCGCAGGTCGGCGTACTCGCTCTCCAGAGCGCCGCCGACCGCTCCCTGAGCAGCCCCTACCCCTTCGACGTCCTCGGCGCGGAGACCCAGGGCATGATCGGCTACTGGCTGCTCCAGTCCCTGCAGAACGCCCTGCCCGGACGGCAGGTCTGCGCCCTGCTCAACCAGACCCTCGTCTCCGCGGCCGACCCCGCCTTCACCGACCCGGCCAAATTCGTGGGCCCCGTCTACGACCGGACCGAAGCGGAGCGACTGGCCGTCGAACGCGGCTGGACGGTCAAGCAGGACGGCGCCCACTGGCGACGCGTCGTACCGTCCCCCCGTCCGCAACGCGTCGTGGAGACCCGGCTCATCCGGCTGCTGCTGAACTCGGGAGCGGTGGCCGTGTGCGCCGGAGGCGGCGGCGTGCCGGTGATCCGCGACGAACAAGGGCAGCTGACCGGCGTCGAAGCCGTGGTGGACAAGGACCTCACCGCCGCCCTCCTGGCCGAGGCGCTCGACGCCGACGCGCTCCTGCTGCTCACGGACGTTCCCCACGTGTCGCTCGGCTACGGCACCCCCTGCGCAGAGCCCATCGGACGGACCACGCCCGCGGCCCTGAGAGCCCAGCAGTTCCCCGCCGGATCCATGGGACCCAAGGTCGACGCCGTGTGCCGGTTCGTCGAGCTCACCGGCGGCATGGCGGCCATCGGCGCTCTCGAAGACGCCCGAGCCATCCTCGACGGTGCCACCGGCACCGTCGTCACCCCCAACGGCCGCTATCGCGACGCCGACCACGACGGAACACAGGACCTGACATGACTCTGCAGAGCGCACCCGCATCCCCCCAGCCGGCCCGGGCGAGAACGGACTCCGGCGCGCCCGACGGCCCGCGGCGGCGGCTTTGGTTTCCGTCCGCCTTCACCGTCCTGATCGCCGTTACCGTGGCGGTCTGGTCCCTGACGTTCGTCATCCCCGCCGGCCGCTACGACACCAAGGACGGCAGCCCCGTCCCGGGCACCTACCACCCCGTGGAGCTGACCACCGGCTTCTGGGAGCGGCTCAAGGACCTGTTCCTCTCCCCGGTCAACGGTCTGTACGGCGTCACCGACGCAGGGACCGGCCTCACCGCACCCGGCGGGACCGGCGCTTTCGCGGGCGCGGCCGGAGTGTTCCTCTTCATCCTGGCCGTGGGCGCGTTCATCACCGTCACGATGCGCACCGGGGCACTGACGGCGGGAGTGGCGCGCCTCGCGCAGCGTCTGCGCCACCGCAGGACCCTGCTCCTCGTGGTCCTGCTGACGGTGTTCTCCCTGGGTGGGACCACATACGGCATGGCCGAGGAAACCCTCGGTTTCTACGGGTTGATGATCCCCCTGATGCTGGGCCTGGGGTACGACCGCATGGTCGCCGCGACAGTCGTCATGGTGGGAGCCGGGGTCGGCACCCTCGCCTCGACCGTCAACCCCTTTGCCACCGGGGTGGCCTCCGACAGCGCCGGCATCGGCACGGGAGAGGGCATCGTCCTGCGACTGGTGATGTGGGCCTGTCTGACTGCGCTGGCAGCCGCATACGTCGTGCGCTACGCCCGCCGCGTCACCGAGGACCCCTCCCGGTCACTGACACCCCTCACCGAGGACGACCTCCGCATCAAGAACGAAGGCAGCGGCGCGGTGAAGCTCACGAGCCGCCAGCGCACCGTCCTGTGCCTCTTCGCGGCCACCTTCCTCTTCATGATCTTCGCCGTCGTCCCCTGGTCCGATCTGCACGTCACCTTCCTGCCCACCCTCGGCTGGTACTTCCCCGAACTCGCCGCCCTGTTCATCGTCGCGGCGGTCGCCGTGGGGCTGGTCGGCGGCCTGGGCGAGAAGGGGACGGTGAACGCCGTCACCGCCGGCGCAGGGGACTTCATCGGAGCGGCGATGATCGTCATGCTGGCCCGGGGAGTCACGGTGATCATGAACAACGCCAGTGTCACCGACACCATCCTCGACGCCTTGCAGAGGACGGTGGCCGGCACGTCCTCCGGCGTGTTCGCCGTCCTGATGTTCGTGGTGAATCTCCCGCTGGCCTTCTTCGTCCCCTCCTCGTCCGGCCACGCGGCCCTCGCCATGCCCATCCTCGCTCCCCTGGCCGACTTCGCCGGGGTGAGCCGGGCCCTGGTGGTGACCGCGTACCAGTCGGCTTCCGGATGGGTGAACCTCGTCACGCCCACCTCGGCCGTCGTCATGGGAGGCCTCGCCCTGGCCAAGGTCCGCTACGACCAGTACCTGCGCTTCATGGCACCGCTGATGGGCGCCCTGCTGGTGGCCGTCGCCGGATTCCTCGCACTCGGTGCGGCCGTGCGCTGAATCGCCACGGGTCAGGCAGGTGGCCGGCTGGTCGGTACATCGCCCAGCCGGCCACCGTCGTGCGCCTGGTACGACGCGGGCCTCATGGCTCTGCCGGACGGGGCCGACAGGCCCCTGGGCGCCCCCCTCTGATCCGCGACAGTGAGATGCGGCGGGGCAGGGTGCCCGTAGCCGCTCAAGGAGGTGGGCCTCATGCCCGGACTGCTGGCCATCGGAGCCATTACATCCATCGGCCTGGGTGCGATTCTCGTCTTCGCGGTGGACTGGCAGTGGGACAGCGCCGACCGGCCGCTGGTGGGGCTGATCATGATGGCGGTGGGGATGCTCGCCCTGCTCGTCGCCACCCGCATGTCCGACCACGACTCCCGTGCGGGGAAGATGCCGTAAGGCGGGATTCGCCGGGTCGAGGACGCTGAGCCCCGCCAGGAGATGGGTGGAGTCGCTCAGGCAGCCATCTGGTGGGGCGCCCGCCCCAGCGGATGGCTTTCTCGCTGCGGACGCGGGCACGCTCGCGGCGTCGGGCGGCCCACGCATCGGGGGGTGGGGGTCGGGTCGGCGCAGGCGGGCGTGCAAGGCCCGCGTCCGGACGGTGTGGTCGGGTGGTGGGTACGGGCGGGGACGAACTGCCGTAACGGTCCTTCCCCGGCTGGCCTGTGGACCCGGAACGGTCGCGCCATCCCGCCCCTCGCCGCGCCGGCCGCCGTCCCTTCCGACCGGCATGACGAGCAACCGGCCGACCACTGCGGTCACAGCACATCAGGAGCCCTCGTCGCGCAGCTGCGCGACGAGGGCTCCTGATGTCAAGGGACGACGGCGTCCGCCGAGGGGCCGCGGCCGCGGCGGGACCGGCCCGCCGTGGCTCGTCCCGCGTCCACGGTGCGGCCCGCGACGGTCAGAGGTGAGGGACGACCGCCACGGGCGTGGTGGCGTGGTGCAGCACCGCGTGCGTGACCGGGCCGATGTGCGCTCCGATCGCCGCCCGGCGTATGCGCCGTCCGACGATCAGCAGCGAGGCGTCCTTCGACGCTTCCACAAGATGGCCCGCGGGCCGGCCCACCATGCACTGCTCCTTGACCTCGACGTGGGGGAACTTGCCGCGCCACGAGCGTAGTACGTCGGTGAGCGCGCCTGCCTCACGCAGTCCCAGCGCGACACCGTGGCCAGGGTCGTGCGCCGCGGGGTCGTACCCGTCGACCACCGGTACGCTCCAGCCGTGCACGACCCGCAGCGTGGCCGCTCGGGCAGCGGCTGCCTCGAAGGCGTACGCGAGCAGCTCGTCGCACGGCCTGGAGAGGTCGAGGCCGAGCACCACGTCGAGGTACTGCCCCTCGCGGTCCCCGTTGTCGCCGGTCCCGGGCCGCAGTTCGTCCTCGGCCCGCTCACCGGCCCGTACGACGACGACCGGGCGCTCGGCGTGCGCGATGACGGGCAGGGACACCGATCCGGCCAGGAAGCCGGCCAGGCTACCCAGCCCTCGTGAACCCACGACCAGGACTTCCGCCTTCTCGGCGGCGGCGAGCAACACCTCCGCAGGGCGGCCGTACACCTGCTCGACGGTGATCTCCAGGCCGGGGTGTCCCTCCCGCAGCCGGTCGGACGCGTCGCGGGCGATCCGCTCGGCCCAGTGCTGCGTGACGGTCGCCCCCTCACCCGGCGTGGTCTCCCGGCCGGTGAACGGGGCGTGGGCGACGGCCGTTGACCAGTCCTGCCAGACGTGCAGGATGTGCAGGGGCAGACGGCGCATCCGCGCCTCGCAGGCGGCCCACTCCGCGGCGGCCAGCGACTCGGCCGAGCCGTCCACAGCGGCGATGACGGTACGTGACATGTTTCCTCCGGGCGAAGAGTCTTCGGATGGTGTGCGGGGGTGGGCCGGGGACCGGCTGCCGGCGCGCGGCACGTACCGCGGCCTGCGGGCCGGTCCCCCGGTGCGGTCCGACCGGCCGGGGCTGGGGCCGCGGCGGGCCGTGTCGCCCGGAACGTGCTACCGGGACGGCGTGATCAGTCCGTAGTGGCCGTCGTAGCGGTGGTAGAGGACGCCGCCCCGGCCGGTGGCCGTGTCGTTGAAGAAGACGAAGGGCAGCCCGGTGAGCTGCAACCGTGAAACGGCCTCGGCCACACTGCTCGTCGGCACGGGAACCGTGCTCATGTCGGGCAGACCGTCGACATCCCGTTCCCGGCCCAGGGGTCCCAGCGAAGCCATGCGATGCCGCCCGGTGCGGACGTCGCGGTAGACGACGCTGTCGCGCCCGGAGGCCAGGTCCGTGAAGAGCCAGAAGTCGTGGTCCATGGCTTCCAGGTCGATCACGGCGTCCTCGGGCGTCTGGTGGACCAGGCTGAAGGACTTGTGCCGCACGATGCGGCGCTCCTCGGCGGGAAGATGATGACGGTGCGGACGGTGGTCGTGCCCTGTGCCGTCCCACCATGTCCGGGTGCGCGGGCCGTTGCCGTGGAGGCCGTACGCCCCGTACCGCCGTGGCCGGGCGAGCCGGGCGGCCAGGCGCTCCTGCAGGAGGTCGACCGCTTCGAACATGGTGCTCGCGGTCACGTGGGCGCGTATCATCCGGCCGTTGACGTCCACCACGGCCTGAGCCGTGGCCGGACGGTTCGCCGACGTGTTGACGGCTTGCGTGAGCGTCACCCGCACGGCCGGCACCGGTTCGCGCACGTGGCCGATCACCACGAGTATCTTCTCCTGGGCGTACACGTCCGCGCCCTCGGGCACCTGCCCTCGGTTGCGGACCTGGACGTCGACTGTCCGGCTGGTCTTGAGACCGGTCATGAGAACTCCTCCTCGATCGCTCCCAGCCTGTCTGTCGGCGGCCGCTCCGGGGCAGAGCCGTCCGGGCCCCGCCACGGCGCCACTGGTACCCGCACCACCCACGGACCCGGGACTTCCGGTCGGCCGGGCAAGGCCGTTCGGCCTACAGACCACGGACGGGCAAGTCGACGAGCCCCGGCCCGACATCGCGTGGTGTCCCGGACGGGCAGCACCGCTCGGGCCGGCGCTTCCAGGTCGCCGCGCAGGGCCGAGTGGAGGGGAGCGCGGCAGCGAGCGCGCCCTTCCGCTCCCGCCCGGCAGCCCGGCAGCCCACGGCGCCCAGTCGCCCAAGTGCACCGGCAGGGGCGGGTGGTCGGCGAGGGCGTTCCCGAGGAGCTGTCGGGCGAAGGGGGCGTACTGGCCGCTGTGACCGTCGCCCTTCAGCCGGCGGAAGAGCGCCGTGATGTCCCGCCCCGCTGAAGCTGAACGGAAAATCGAACCTCAGCCGGGCAGGCGGCAGCGTCCGTTCCGCGGAGCGGGACGGACGTCGGGAACGAGGAGTGCGGTCAGGCCGCAGTAGTGGGGGCGGCGAGGGTGACCTGGTGGCCGAGGGCCTGGAGCTGGCGGACGAGGTCGCGGGTCTTGCGGGCGGGGTTGAGATGTCGCTGGTGCCAGTCGGCGCCGAGTTCCTGGTAGCGGGCGTCGGGGTCGTTGATCAGGTGCCAGGTGATGACGAGTATCGAGCGGGCGACGGCGACGAGGGCTTTGGCGTGGCCGCGGCGTTTGACGATCCTGCGGTAGCGGGCGCCGAGGAAGGTGTCGGTGCGGGCGGCGGCGTTGGCGGCCTCGCCGAGGGCGCCCTTGAGCCAGGGGTTGCCTTTGCCGGCTGGGCCGGTGGTGTTCTTCGCTCCGGACTGGATCGTGCGGGGGCACAGCTTCGCCCAGGAGACCAGGTGCTCGGGGGTGGGGAAGCGGCTCATGTCCAAGCCGATCTCGGCGAGGATGATCTGGGCGGTGGCCGGTCCGATGCCGGGGACCGCGTCCAGACGCTCGGCCAGTTCCCGCGCGGTCACAGCGTCACGGGCTGACGACGTGCTGGTGTCGTCTGTGCGGGGCGGTCCGGTTCCGGTGCCGTCGTGCGGGGCCCTGGTCTGTTCCATGAGGTCGGCGATCAGCCGGTCGAGTTCCCGGACCTGCGCGGTGAGGTGGTCGATGGTGCCCAGCAACACTCCCAGCAGGCGGCCGTGATGTTCTTCGAACTGCCCGGTGAGTGCCTCGGCCAGGGCCGGCTTCTTCTTCACCAGGCTCCCCTTGGCGAGATCCGCCAGAGCTCGGGGGTTGCGTTCACCGGCGGCCAGGGCGTCGAGCATGGCCCGGCCGGAGAGGCCGAAGAGGTCCGAGACAACGTCGGACAGCTTGATCTGCGCGTCCTGCAGGGCCTTGTCCACCCGGTGCTTGTGCCGGGTGCGTTCCTGGATGAAGACCGTGCGGGTGCGGGTGAGGTCCCGTAGCTGCCGGACCGGCTTGGGCGGTACGAACGAAGCGCGGACCATGCCGCGTTCGGCGAGCTTGGCCAGCCAGACCGCGTCCAGCTTGTCGGTCTTCGGCCGGCCCGGGACGTTCTTCACATCGCGGGCGTTGACCAGCCAACATTCCAGGCCACGGGCCTCCAAGAGGTAGAAGAAGGGCCGCCAGTACGAGCCCGTCGCCTCCATCACCACCCGCTGGACACCCTGGCAGACCAGCCGGTCGCCGAGCTCGAGGATCGCGTTCGTGGTGGACGCGACCGTCCAGACCTGCTGGACGCGCCGGCCTTCAATGGTGTCGTGCGGGACGCGCAGACACACCATCCCGGACGCCTTGGCGATGTCGATCGCCGCGACCCGGGCAACACTTCCGTCGTCGTGGTCCTCCCTGGACTCCTCCATCGTCTTCCTCCCCTTGCGCAAGGTGCGGGCGGGGGCTGCCCGGGAAGCCTGAGGGGAGACAGAGAAGCTGAACGGCGTGCTCGAGACGACAGTGTGCGGCCCCTCGGACGGCTCCCTCACCAGACTCCTATGCTGGCTTACAGCCCAAACATCAAGCGGCGTCGGCGGACAGCCCCCGTACCGATTTTCACGCTCGCGAGGCGTCAACCGCAGGTGAACGGCTGACTCCTATTGGCCGTGGTCGCTCTCGCGGTCGGCCGTCAGCCGGTTCACCACACCCACCACGCCGTCCACGCGCCATGCGGCTCTGATCAACGCCGTCGTATCGAGGGCCGGTTCGGGCGCGCCCACCATGGTGACCATCCCGTCGCGGACGTCGATGCGGAGCCCGTCGATGCGGTGGGCGGCCGGTGCCCGGCCGGAGACGGCGCCGGCGACGTCCGCGAGGATCTCCTCGTCCGTCCTCAGGAAGACGCGCAGCAGATCACGTCGTGTCGTGATGCCGACGAGGCGGTCCTCCTCGTCCACCACCGGCAACCGGTCGATGTGGCGGCGTTCCATGATGCGCGCGGCGTCGACGACGCGCTGTTCGGGATGCACGGTGACAGCCGGGCTGGTCATCAGCTCGCCCGCCGCCAGTGCGGGTCCCCCGACGGGGTGGGTGTCGGCCGGCCGTCGCAGTGTCCACGCCATCCGGCGCCGACCCGGTCCGTCCTGGCCGCGACCTGCCCGGTGCCTGGTGAGGTCTGTCCGGGAGACCACTCCCATGACCTTGTCGTCGTCGTCCACCACCGGCAGGCCGCTGATCCGGTGGGCGGTGAACACGCGGGCCAGTTCTTCGAAGGAGGTGTCCGGGCGTGCCTGGACCACTTCGCTGGTCATGACTTCGCCCACCGTCCGCTTTCCGACCACGGTGCTCATCTCCACTCGTTTCGCAGATTTCCGGATGCCGCCGAAGGCGACCCGACCTCTGACTGCGCCGACCGCTCTCGCAGCGCGCCGGGGCCGGAAGCCACGGGGTGCTCCTCATGCCTGCCGTCGCTTCCAGCGTGGTGCGCAGGACGCGCAGGGGACAGAACCGGTCAGGACCGGTACGCAGGGCCGTTCGGCCCGCGACAGTCCGGGGCCGGGCGGGGCCCGTCGGAAAGAGGGCCCAACGGCCCTGGGGTGCCCCCCGTTCGACCCTGCCCCCGGCGCGGCAGGGCCCCCAGGCTGGCACCACTCGCATCGGCACCTACGGGAAGGGCGGCGGAGATGACCGTACGCATCGGAATCAACGGCTTCGGACGCATCGGCCGGAACTACCTGCGCTGCGTCATGGAACGCGCGGAGGCGAGCAGCGGCACCCCCATCGAGGTGGTGGCCGTCAACGACCTCGCCTCCCCGGCTGCGCTGGCCCATCTGCTCACCTACGACTCCACCTACGGCCGGCTTCACCGCACCGTTGATCACGACGGCGAATCCATCACGGTGGACGGTCACCGCATCGCGGTCACGTCCCGGCGCGACCCCGCCGACCTCCGGTGGGACGCGCTCGGCGTGGACGTCGTCATCGAGGCCACCGGCCGCTTCCGCACCAAGGAGGAAGCCGGTCGGCACCTGACGGCAGGAGCACGCAAGGTGCTGCTGTCCGTCCCCGGCAAGGGCGTCGACGCCACGATCGTCATGGGCGTCAACGAGTCCGCGTACGACCCGCGCGTCGACCACGTGATCTCCAACGCGTCCTGCACCACCAACTGCGTGGCCCCCATGGTGAAGGTCCTCAACGAGCGCTTCGGCATCGTCAAGGGACTGATGACCACCATCCACGGCTACACCAACGACCAGGTCGTGCTCGACGGCCCGCACAAGGACCTGCGCCGCGGCCGCACGGCCGCGGTGAACATCATCCCGACCAGCACCGGCGCCGCCCGCGCCGTCGGCCTGGTACTCCCCGAACTCGCGGGAACCCTGGACGGCATCGCCGTGCGCGTGCCGGTCGAGGACGGCTCGCTGACCGACCTCAGCCTGGTGCTGGCACAGCAGGTGTCCACACAGGACGTCAACGACGCTTTCCGGGAGGCTGCCGAGGGACCGCTGAAGGGCGTCCTGAGGGTGAGCGACGCCCCGATCGTCTCGCGCGACATCGTCGGCGACCCCGCCTCGTGCATCGTGGACGCCCCGCTGACGCAGGCCCACGGGGACCTGGTCAAGGTCTTCGGCTGGTACGACAACGAGTGGGGCTACACCAACCGTCTCGTCGACCTGACCCAGTACGTCGCCACGCTGCTCGACGCCCGGTGAGCGGCCGGAGACCATCGGGCCCCGTCGAGGGACCATCGGGACCTCCGCCGAGGGCGCGTCCCGGGCAAGGCTGTAGGTGACAGCACGGAACGGGTGGCCACCCCGGTGGCCGGCCACGTGAGGCCGCAGCGCCACCCACACCCAGGGAGCTTTCCATGACTCAGGCGACCAACGCCCCCCGCACCACCCCCGACGGCGCCCCGTCGGACACGCGCATCGCCGTGAACCTCCTGGTCGACAACGCCTCCAAGGCGCTCGCCGACTTCGAGTCCCTCACGCAGGAGCAGGTCGACCACATCGTCGCCAAGGCGTCGGTGGCCGCCCTGGATCAGCACACCGCCCTGGCGCGCTTGGCGGTGGAGGAGACCGGGCGGGGTGTTTTCGAGGACAAGGCGGCGAAGAACATGTTCGCCTGCGAGCACGTCACCCACAGCATGTCCCGGGCGAGGACGGTCGGCGTCATCGGCCGCGACGACATCGAGGGCATCATCCAGATCGCCGAACCCGTCGGCGTGCTCTGCGCGGTCACGCCCGTCACCAACCCGACGTCCACCACCATCTTCAAGGCGCTGCTGGCGCTGAAGACACGCAACCCCGTCGTGTTCGCCTTCCACCCCTCCGCGCAGGTGTGCAGCACCGCGGCCGCGCGCATCGTGCGGGACGCCGCCGTCGCCGCCGGAGCGCCCGAGCACTGCGTGCAGTGGATCGAGGCTCCCTCCATCGAGGCCACCAGCCTCCTCATGCGCCACCCAGGCGTCGCGCTGATCCTGGCGACCGGCGGCAACGCCATGGTCAAGGCCGCCTACTCGGCCGGCAAGCCCGCCGTCGGCGTCGGCGCCGGCAACGTGCCCGCCTACGTGCACCACAGCGCGGACCTGCGCCGGGCGGTCAACGACCTCGTCCTGTCCAAGTCCTTCGACAACGGCATGATCTGCGCGTCCGAGCAGGCGGTCATTCTGGACACCGACGTGTACGACGAGGCGCTCGCCGAGTTCCGGCGCCTGCACGCGTACGTCGCGACGGCCGAGGAGAAGCGGAAGCTGGAGACCTATCTGTTCCCGCCGGACCCGGCCGGTCGACAGGGCCGCGTCAACCCGGCCGCCGTCGGGCAGAGCCCCGACCGGATCGCCGAGCAGGCCGGGTTCACCGTCCCCGCGGACACATCGCTCATCCTGGCCGAGGCGAGCCACGTCGGGCCCGACGAGCCGCTGACGCGGGAGAAGCTCTGCCCGGTCCTCACCGTACTGCGGGCCGCGTCCACCGAGGAGGGCTTCGACCTCGCGGCCGACATGGTCGACTTCCACGGGCAGGGACACAGCGCGGTGATCCACACCGGTGACCCGGCCCTGGCCGAGCGCTACGGCCGGCGTATGAAGACCGTACGGATCATCGTCAACTCGCCGTCCTCGCAGGGAGCGATCGGCGGCATCTACAACCGTCTGGTTCCGTCCCTGACCCTGGGCTGCGGTTCCTGGGGCAGCACCTCGGTCTCGGACAACGTCTCGGCCGCCCAGCTGCTCAACATCAAGCGCGTCACCACCCGGCAGAACAACATGCAGTGGTTCAAGGTGCCGCCGAAGATCTACTTCGAGCCCCAGGCCATCCGCTACCTCGCCGCGATGCCCGAGGTCCACCGCGTCACCGTGGTCACCGACGCCACCATGACCCGGCTCGGTTACGTGGAGCGCGTCAGCCGCGTCCTGCAACAGCGGCAGCAGCCCGTGACCATCCAGGTCATCGACGACGTCGAACCGGAGCCGAGCATCGACTCCGTGCAGCGCGGCGCCGCCCTCATGCGCGAGTTCCGGCCGGACACCATCATCGCCCTGGGCGGCGGATCCCCCATGGACGCGGCGAAGGTGATGTGGCTGCTGTACGAACAGCCGGACGTCGACTTCGCCGACATGCGGCAGAAGTTCTCCGACATCCGCAAGCGCGCCTTCCGCTTCCCCGTGCTCGGCAAGCAGGCCCGCCTGGTCTGCGTCCCCACCACCTCGGGCACCGGCGCCGAGGTCACCCCCTTCGCGGTGATCTCCGACCCGGCGACCGGCAAGAAGTACCCGCTGGCCGACTACGCCCTGACCCCCAGCGTCGCGATCGTCGATCCCGTCCTGACCGCCGACCTGCCCGCGTCGCTCGCCGCCGACAGTGGCTTCGACGCCCTCACCCACGCCACCGAGGCGTACGTCTCCGTCTACGCCAACGACTTCACCGACGGTCTGGCGCTGCACGCCATCAGGCTGATCTTCGACCACCTGGAGGCGGCGGTCACCGGCCGGGCGGCACGGCGGGCCCTGGCACGGGAGAAGATGCACAACGCGGGCACCATCGCCGGCATGGCCTTCGGCAACGCCTTCCTCGGCATCGTCCACGCGATGTCCCACACCCTGGGTGCCACCTTCCACATCGCCCACGGGCGGACCAACGCGATCCTCCTGCCGCATGTGATCCGCTACAACGGGACCGTTCCCGCCAAGTTGACGGGCTGGCCCAAGTACGAGAGCTACCGGGCGCCCGAGCGCTTCCAGGACATCGCCCGTGCCCTCGGGCTCCCGGCATCCACCCCCGCCGAGGGCGTGGCCTCGTACGCCGCCGCGGTGGAACGCCTGCGGGACGCCGTGGGCATCGAACCGTCCTTCCGCGCCCTGGGCCTCGACGAGGCCGCCTTCATCGGCGCGCTGCCGCAGCAGGCACTGAACGCCTATGAGGATCAGTGCGCCCCGGCCAACCCGCGCATGCCGATGCTGGACGACATGGAGGACATCATGCGCACGGCCTACTACGCCGGGCCCCGGCCACTTCCCTCCTTCTGACCGCGGGGTCATCCGCACGGACCGATACCCTGTCCGTGTACAGCGGGTGATCGAGGTCAGGAGGGCCAGTGGGGGTGGAGGAGCCGTTGTCGCGGATGCCTCAGATGCGGCTCGACGAGCTGCTGGAGGAGCTGCAGGCGCGTATCAACGCGGCCCGCGGCACCCGGGACCGGGTACACAGCTTGCTGGAGGCGGTCGTCTCGGTGGGGCGAGAGCTGGACCTCTCCCAGGTTCTGCGGCGCATCGTGGAAGCCGCCGCGCTGCTGGTCGACGCCCAGTACGGCGCCCTCGGGGTCATCGGCCCCGACGGCCGGACCCTGTCGCAGTTCCTCACGTACGGGCTGACGGACGAGGAGATCGCCAGGATCGGTCCGCTGCCCGCGGGACACGGGATCCTGGGAGAACTCATCCGCCATCCTGAGCCGCTCAGGCTCACCGAGCTGAGCGCGGACGACGCGTCGTACGGATTCCCTCCCCACCATCCGCCCATGCGGACGTTCCTGGGCGTGCCGATCCGCGTACGGGACGAGGTGTTCGGCAACCTCTACCTGACCGACAAGCGCGGCGGCCAGGACTTCGACGCCGAGGACGAATCGGTGATCTCCACCCTGTCCGTCGCGGCCGGTGTGGCCATCGACAACGCCCGGCTCTACGAAGGCTCGCAGCGCCAGCAGCGATGGCTGCAGGCGAACGCGGAGATCACCAACAGCCTGCTCTCCGGCAGTCCGCGCCTGGAGGTCCTGGAGCTCATCGCCCGCCGCGCCGAGGAGATCACGGGCGCAGCGCTCGCCGACGTGTCCGTGCCCGTCGCCGGGACGGACGACCTCGTCGTCGAGCTGGCCCTCGGTGCGGACGGCGACACCCGCCGTGGCCTGGTGATCCCGGTCAAGGGCACCCTCTCCGGCGCCGCCTATCAAGCCGGTGCGCCCGTGACCACGGCCGGCCTCGCGGAGGACGACCGGTACACCTCAGGCCTCCGCTGCTTCGACGGCCTGGGTCCGGCGGTCGCCGTCCCCCTGGGCTCCGCCGCCAAGGACACCCGGGGCGTGCTGCTGCTCGCCCGGCACCTGGGAGAGCCCGTCTTCACGGAAGGTGAACTGGAGCCGCTGCTGGCCTTCGCCGGCCAGGCCGCGCTCGCCCTGGAGCTGGCCGAACGCCGGAGCGGCGCCGAGCAGCTCGCGCTCCTGGAGGACCGTGACCGGATCGCCCGGGACCTGCACGACCTGGCGATCCAGCGGCTGTTCGCGACGGGGATGACCCTGCAGAGTGCCGCCCGGCTCGTGCAGAACGAGGGCGCGGCCGAACGCATTTCGCGCGCCGTGGGGGACCTCGACGAAACCATCAAGATCATCCGCTCCACCATTTTCGGCCTCCGCGCGCGCGAGGAGGACACCCGACCGAGCCTGCGGGCACACGTGGCCCGCGCCGTGGGCGAGACGGCGACCACGCTTGGTTTCCCGCCGCGCCTCAGCATGGAAGGGCTCCTCGACACCGACGTTCCGGCGCAGGCGGCCGAACACGTCGTGGCGGCCCTCTCAGAAATGCTGAGCAACGCCGCCCGCCACGCCCACGCGACGCGTGTCGAGGTCTCCTTGCAGGCCACCAGCGACGAAGTCATCCTCACCGTGACGGACAACGGCCGGGGCATACCCGCCGATGGCAGGCGCAGCGGCCTGCGCAACCTTGAGGAGCGGGCCCGGAGCCTGCGCGGCACGCTGCAGATCGCGCGCCCGGACGAGGGCGGCAGCCGCCTCGTGTGGCGGGCGCCGCTCGATGCCGGCGGCGACGCCCCGTGACGCCGCCCTCGGGGTCCGGTCGGCGCGTTATGTGGTGAGCTGCAAGCCCGTGACCAGGTCGGGCCGGATGCGTAGCGCGGCGTTCGCGGCGGGGTGGTCGAACCATGGGCGCAGGCGGGTGGCGAAGCGTGCGAGTTCGCCGGGATCGGTGACCCGGCGGGCGTAGCCGGTGACCACGACGCTCCAGCCGATGTGCGTTTCAGGGTCGATGGCGTCCGCCTCGTAGGCCACCACGACGCCTGTGGCGTCGGTGGGCGCGACGATGGAAGCGAGCGTCGCGCCGTCGTGGGGCTGGACGATGATGTCGTCGCCGTCCATGAGGTGGTTGACGGGGCGGACGGCCGGCAGGGCGTGCTGGGTGAAGACGATGCGCCCCAGGGAGACGGAGCCGAGCAGGCGCAGTGCCTCGGCGCGGTCGAGCCGGGTCATGCGCCGGGGCGCCACCGCCTCCCGGTGGTCATCCACCGTTCGCTGCGTGGCTTCGTCCTTCATCGTGCCCACCTTCTGCTCTGCCTTGGTCCCTGGAAGCGCTGCGTGCCTTCGGTCGGCGTCCCTGCGGTCGACCGTCGGCAGCAGGACCGAAGGGGTCTTTCGCGCGGGCGCGCAGTTCAGGCCGTCGTGCCGCAGCGGTCGGGCGAAGGCGCGGGGCAGGGCGTGGCCCACGCCCAGGGCACGGATGACGCGGCGGGAAGCCGCAGGAGGCCGGACGGACCGAGCGCATGCCGGTCGCCGGGCGCCGGTGCACGCGGAGGAAGAGCGACGCCGGAGCTGTCGCAGAAACATGGCGGCGGCCTCTCTTCGTCCGGGCAAGGCTCGGGGTGCTGATCGCGCCGGCTGTGCCGGTGCATGGCAGTCCATCAGAAAGCGCGCGCAGGCAGCAGGTCCGACCGGTCCCTCCGAGTGGGGGCCGAAGGTCCCGCGCCGACGGCGCCTCGCGCGGGCGGGCCGGCCCGGATCCGAGCTGCCGGCAGTGCCGGCCGCGGAGCTCCCCGTCCACAACCGTGCGGGGCCACCGTGAGCATGGGACCTGGCGGCCCTGGGCAGCCATACGGGGGTGCGGCCGCGTATGAGGGCCATCCGGCCCTGGCCGAAGGTCCCGCTCGCACGGCACGATGCACTGGATCCGCCGGCGGGCGGAAGAATCGGCGAACACGGAGTGTGCGATGACCGACAGCAGCGGCGGCCCCACCGGGAAGGAACCGGTCAGGGTCTTCCTCCTCGACGATCACGAGGTCGTGCGCCGCGGTGTGCACGATCTGCTGGACGCCGAGCCGGACCTGACCGTGGTCGGGGAGGCGGGCACGGCCGAGCAGGCGCTCATCCGCGTGCCCGCGCTGCGCCCGCAGGTCGCCGTCCTGGATGTGCGTCTGCCGGACGGGGACGGCGTGAGCGTCTGCCGGGAGCTGCGCTCCCGCATGCCCGACCTCGCCTGCCTGATGCTGACGTCGTTCGACGACGAGGAGGCGCTGCTCGACGCGATCATGGCCGGCGCGTCCGGCTACGTGCTCAAGCAGATCACCGGCACCGACCTGGTGAACGCCGTGCGGACGGTCGCCTCCGGCCAGTCCATGCTGGACCCCGGCGCCACGGCCCGGGTGATGGCCCGGCTGCGCGGCGGACCTCCCCAGGAGGAGCTTCCGCAGGGTCTGCCCGGCCTGACGGAGCGCGAGCGCGAGATCCTCGCCCTGGTCGGGGAAGGGCTGACCAACCGTGAGATCGGTCAGCGGCTCTACCTGGCGGAGAAGACGGTCAAGAACAACATCTCCCGGCTGCTGGCCAAACTGGGCGTCGAACGGCGGGTGCAGGCCGCCGTCATCGCCACCCAGGCCCTGGCCGCCCAGGGCGATCAGAGCGGGCGGCTCGGAAGGGTGTGACGGCCGTCCGAGGACCTGAGCGCAGGTTCACACGCCCGCGAACCGGCTGAGCGGTCCTGCCCGGCGCCCTTCCCGGACGCCGGGCAGGACCGCTTCCGCGTGTCTGCCGGAGAGGCCGGCCGGGCCACGTTCCTGTCGGATGCCGCAGCGCCCGCGCGGACGAAGGAGCTGTTGCGCGGCGGGGACGGACAAGGCCGTCCCCGCCGGGGGCGGGGCCGTCAGGCGTGCGGCACGACGGCGACGGGGCAGCGGGCGTGGTGCAGCGCGGCGTGGGCGACCGACCCGATGCGGGTACCGACGGGCGTGTGGCGTGCCCGGCGGCCGACCACGAGCAACTGCGCGTTCGACGCGGCCGACAGCAGCACCTGCCCGCCGCTGCCGATCTCGACGTGCTCGACGACCGGCACGTCGGGGTACCGTGCGCGCCACGGAGCGAGTGCCTGCGCCAGCGCCTTCTTCTCGAACGGCTCCAGTCCTCCGGCCTCGTCGACCAGGCGCATCGAGCCCGCCCCGTAGGCGTAGACGGGTGGCAGGCTCCAGGCCCGTACCGCACGAACGGCGGCGCCGCGTGCGGCCGCGGCCTCGAAGGCGAACCCGAGTACCGCGTCGCAGTCCTCGGGCGTGCCCTGCTGGCCCACGACGACCTCGCCGCCCTCCGCGGGAAGCGTCCTCTCGTCCCGGGGCCGGACGGACACCACCGGCCGGGTCGAGTAGGCGATCACCTGCTGTCCGTACGAGCCCAGCAGGAAGCCCATCAGGGCGCCGTGCCCGCGTGAGCCGAGCACCAGCATGTCGGACCGTTCCGCCTCGCCGAGCAGTGCGGCGACCGCGGTGTCGTGCACCACTTCAGCCGTGACGGTCAGGTCCGGGTACCGCCCGGCCACGCGCGTCTCGGCTTGACGCAGCACGGCGTTGGCGGACTTGGCCTGGGTCTCCTCGTCCTGGACGACGGGTACGTCCAGCGGATGCCACAGCCAGGCGTGCACGATGCGCAGCGGGACCTTGCGGATCTCGGCCTCGCGTGCCGCCCAGTCGGCCGCTGCCAGGCTCTCCTCTGATCCGTCCACTCCGACGGTGATAGCGCGGGTCATGGGGGGCTGCCTCCCTATGGTTCGACGGGCACGGCCGGGCCGTCCGGGCCGCCCTTTCTTCTCCTCCCCAGCATCGGCGAGGCGGGCACCGCCGGCAGAGGGCCACTTGGCCCTGTGTCCCCGCCGTTCGGCCACGATGCCTGTGCCGCCCGGCCGTGTGCGGTCCTGCGGGGCCCAGAGGTCCCGCAGCAGGGACCTGTGGCCCCTCAGCGGGCGTGTCGTGGCGGGCCACTGTGGAGATGCAGGCCCGTCCCCGTTCTCCCGAGGAGCCATTCATGTCCCGCACCGTCACCGTCGGCTTCGACGGATCCCGTGAAAGCCTCGCCGCCGTGGACTGGGCTGCCAGGGAGGCAGTGCGCCGCGCGGTGCCTCTGCGGCTTCTCCGGGTCTGGAGCAAGGACGACGGCCCGCGTACGCGCCTGGTGGACCCGGCGACCGCCCAGGGATGGGGTGAGCGGGCGCTCGGTACGGCGGAGAGGCGACTGCGCCGGCGCCACCCGGGTCTGCGGACCGAGACGCAATGGGTCTGCGGTGACCCGGTGGAGGAGCTGTGCGCCGCCGCGGACGAGGCGGAGCTGCTGGTGCTCGGCTCCCGTGGCCTGGGCGGGCTGGCCGGCTTCCTGGCCGGGTCCGTCTCGCTGGCCGTGCTCGCCCGCACCCGGCGCCCGGTCGTCCTGGTCCGCCCGCACGACCGCCCGGCGGCCGGGGAGGACGGACCGGCCGGAGAGGTCGTGGTCGGCCTGGACGTGTCCGCACGCGGCGACGAGGTGCTCGCCTTCGGCTTCGCGGCGGCCGACCGGTACGGCTGTGGTCTGCGGGTACTGCACACCTGGGCCGTTCCGGCGGTCTACGGAGCCGACATGGGCGGCGCCCTGCAGCTGATCTGGGCGGAGGTCGCGCGGGACGCGCGCCGGGCGTTCGACGAGGCGCTGGCCCCGTGGACGGAGAAGTGTCCCGGCGTGGCCGTCGTCCGTGAATGCCGCCAGGGCCGGCCGGCGCAGGACCTCGCGGAAGCCTCGCGGGGGGCCCGGCTGGTCGTGGTGGGTCGCAGGAACCGGCCTGCGCGGATCGGCACGCACATCGGGGCCGTCACCCACGCCGTCATCCACCACTCCCTGGCTCCTGTGGCAGTCGTGCCGCACGACTGACCGACCGAACCGACCGAACCGACCGAACCGACCGCTCCCGGCCACCGTGCCGCGTGCCGCCCCGCTTCCGGGGACCCGGCACCCACCGAAGAGACAGGCGAGCAGCCATGACCACCTATGTGTACGACTTCTCCGCGGGCGCCCGGGACATGGCCGGTCTCCTGGGAGGCAAGGGAGCGAACCTCGCGGAGATGGCGCGCATGGGTCTGCCCGTGCCGCCCGGCTTCACCGTCACCACCGAGGCCTGCCGGATCTTCCTCACCACGGGGCAGCCTCCGGCCGGACTCGACCGGCAGATCGGCGAGCATCTCGCGGCGCTGGAACGAGCGGCCGGGAAGCGACTCGGCCACGTGGACGACCCGCTCCTGCTCTCCGTCCGCTCGGGGGCGAAGTTTTCGATGCCGGGGATGATGGAGACCATCCTCGACATCGGCCTGAACGATCTCTCGGTCCTGGGCCTGGCCAAGACCCCCGAGCGCGAACGCTTCGCCTGGGACTCCTACCGGCGTCTCGTGCAGATGTTCGGCAGTACGGTCATGGGCGTCGACAGTTCCCACTTCGAGGCGGCACTCGCCGCAGTCAAGGAGCAGCACCACCACGGCGACGACACGCAGTTGGACACCTGCGACCTCATCCAGATCGTCGAAACCTTCAAGGACCTGATCCAGGAGCGGACCGGGGAGGAATTCCCGCAGGATCCGGCCGAGCAACTGCGGCGGGCGGTCCTTGCCGTCTTCACCTCTTGGAACGGGGAGCGCGCACGCCTCTACCGCCGGCGCGAGCACATCCCGGACGACCTGGGCACCGCGGTCAGCATCCAGACCATGGTCTTCGGCAATCTCGGTCCGGACTCCGGCAGCGGTGTCGCCTTCACCCGGGATCCGGCAACCGGCCGACCGGGCGTCTACGGCGACTACCTGTCCAACGCCCAGGGCGAGGACGTCGTCGCCGGCATCCGCAACACCGTGCCCCTCCAGGATCCGCGTCCCGGCCGCCCGCCTCGAGGCCGGCCGGGCAGCCCTGGAAGCGAACGGCACCGACGCGAGCGTGTAGCCCCGCACCGTGCTGCCCGGGGCGCGGACAACCACGCCGTCATGGACCCGGTACCACCCGCGGCTGCCGGGTACGGCGCGTGACGCACTGCGGGAGGGCCTGTGGTCCCTCGTATCACCGGGACCACAGGCCCTCTCCGTCCGGCTCACCGGGGCCGGTCAGCGGGCTCCGCCTGCCTCTTCGACTCTGAACGGCGACACAGCCGACGGGGACCATCATCGGTGAGGCAGGGCGATCGCCCACCTCGCCTCCGTCCCGGCCCAGGAGATGACGACATGACTGTGACCGTCCAGCACCCTGCCGACACCAGCCGCAGGGTCACCCCGTGGCGCGGCTTCACCGGTGATGAGTGGCAGCGACACATCGACGTCCGTTCTTTCATCCAGAGCAACTACACGCCCTACGAGGGCGATGCCGCATTCCTTGCCGGTCCCACTGAGCGCACCCGCACTGTGTGGAAGACCGTCACCGCGCTTTTCCCGGAGGAACGCCGCAAGGGTGTGCTCGACGTGGACGTCGCCACGCCGTCCACCATCACCTCCCACGCGCCCGGCTACATCGACCGCGACCGGGAGCTGATCGTCGGGTTGCAGACCGATGCTCCGCTGAAGCGGGCCATCGTGCCCAACGGCGGGCTGCGGATGGTGGACAACGCGCTGCGCGCGTACGGCTTCGCACCTGATCCGTTCGTCACCAAGGTCTTCGGCACGTACCGCAGGACCCACAACGACGGTGTCTTCGACGCCTACACCCCCGACATGCTGTGCGCCCGCAAGGCCGGCATCATCACCGGCCTGCCAGACGCCTACGGGCGAGGCCGCATCATCGGCGACTACCGCCGCGTCGCGCTGTACGGAACCGCCCGGCTGATCGAGGCCAAGCACGCCGAGCGGACCCGGCTGGACGAGACCCCGTCCACGGCCGACGTGATCCGCGACCGCGAGGAACTGGCCGAGCAGATCAGGGCACTGGGCGAGCTGGAACGCATGGCCGCCTCCTACGGCTGCGACGTGTCCCGTCCCGCGGCCACCGCGCACGAGGCCATCCAATGGCTCTACCTCGGCTTCCTCGCCGCCGTGAAGGAGCAGAACGGCGCGGCGATGTCCCTGGGCCGCACCTCCACCTTCCTGGACGTGTACCTCCAGCGTGACCTCGACGAAGAGGCCATCGACGAGAGCCGCGCCCAGGAACTCATCGACGACTTCGTGATCAAGCTGCGGATCGTGCGGTTCCTGCGTACGCCGGAGTACGACGCGCTGTTCTCCGGCGACCCCACCTGGGTGACCGAGTCCATCGGCGGCATCGGAGAGGACGGCCGCCCCCTGGTCACCCGCACATCCTTCCGCCTTCTCCAGACCCTGTACAACCTCGGCCCCGCCCCGGAGCCCAACCTGACCGTGCTGTGGTCCCCACGGCTGCCGGAGGGCTTCAAGCAGTTCTGCGCCCAGACGTCCATCGACACCAGCTCCATCCAGTACGAGTCCGACGACCTCCTTCGCCCCCGCACCGGCGACGACACCGCGATCGCCTGCTGCGTCTCCGCGATGGCGGTGGGCAAGCAGATGCAATTCTTCGGTGCCCGTGTGAACCTGGCCAAGGCGTTGCTGTACGCCATCAACGGCGGCCGCGACGAGATGAACGGCGAGCAGGTCGCCCCGGCGACGGCCCCGCTGACCGGCGAGCAGCTCGACTACGCCGATGTGGCCAGCGCGTACGACCGCATGCTGGACTGGCTCGCCGCGACCTACGTCAACGCGCTCAACGTGATCCACTACATGCACGACAAGTACGCCTACGAGCGCATCGAGATGGCCCTGCACGACCACCCGGTCCACCGCACGATGGCCTGTGGCATCGCGGGGCTGTCCGTGGCGACCGACAGCCTCTCGGCCATCAAGCACGCCCGTGTCAAGGTCATTCGGGATGCCTCCGGGCTCGCCGTCGACTACCACGTCGAAGGCGACTACCCGGCCTACGGCAACGACGACGACCGCGCCGACAGCATCGCGGTCGACCTGGTCCGCTCCTTCATGGCCAAGGTACGCCGCCACCCGGCTTACCGGGGTGCCGAGCACACGCAGTCGGTGCTCACCATCACCTCCAACGTCGTCTACGGCAAGCACACCGGCAACACCCCCGACGGCCGCCGTGCGGGTACGCCGTTCGCCCCGGGCGCCAACCCGATGAACGGACGTGACCGACACGGGATGGCGGCATCGGCGCTGTCGGTCGCGAAGATTCCGTATGACCAGGCCCGCGACGGCATCTCCCTGACGTCCACCATCACCCCGGAGGGCCTGGGGCACGAGCCGACCGAACGTGCGGGGCACCTCGTCGGAATCCTCGACGCCTACACCACCGAAGGCGGTTTCCACATGAACGTCAACGTCCTCGACCGCGCCACGCTCGAGGACGCCATGGAGCACCCGGACGACTACCCGGACCTGACCATCCGAGTCTCCGGCTACGCCGTCAACTTCGTCCGCCTCACGCGCGAACAGCAACTCGACGTCATCAACCGTACGTTCCACGGTGCGCGATGACCACGGGCCGCATCCACTCCTGGGACCTGTCTACCGGCGTGGACGGGCCCGGCACCCGGTTCGTCCTCTTCCTCAGCGGCTGTCAGCTGCGCTGCTTGTACTGCGCCAACCCCGACACCTGGCACATGCGCGACGGGCAGCCGGTCACCGTGGACGAAGTGGTCGGACGCATCGAGCGGTACCGGCGGTTCACCGCCTTGGCCGGTGGAGGAGTGACGCTGACCGGAGGCGAGCCCCTGCTCCAATCAGCCTTCACCGCCGAGGTGTTCCGACGCTGCAAGGAGCTCGGCCTGCACACCGCACTGGACACCTCCGGCGCCCTCGGTACTCGGGCCGACGACGCGCTCCTGGCCGATACCGACCTGGTCCTGCTCGACATCAAGTCCTTCGACGCCGGCGTCTACCGGCGCCTGACCGGCGGCCGTCTCGCGCCCACCCTCAGCTTCGCCACCCGGCTGAACCGTCTCGGCGTCCCGACCTGGATCCGCTACGTCCTGGTCCCCGGCTGGACCGACGATCCAGCTGCCATCGATGGGCTGGGCCGCGTCCTCGCGGAACTGGACAACGTCGACCGCGTCGACGTCCTGCCTTTCCACAAACTCGGTGCCCACAAGTACGACTCGCTCGGCATCCCCTTCCCGCTCCGCGACAACCCGGTTCCGGACGCCGCACTGGTCGAGCGCGTTCGCGACCGGTTCCGGGCGCACGGCTTGCGGGCACACTGAACCAGCCAGATGCGCATCCTTGCCCGCAGGACTTCGCCCACGACGTCGTCGGAATGGTCTGGAGCAGTGGTGGTGCCTATGCCACCTGGTGGACCGCAAACCCCGAGGAGATCCACGGCATCAACTTCCTCCCCATGACCGGTGGTTCGCTGCACCTGGCCAGGGAGAAGCGCGAAGGTCGCCACGGTCACCGGGACCACGTACACCGACACCGGGCTGACCCCCGGCAGCGAGTACTCCTACAGTGTCAAGGCCCGCGACACCGCCAACCAGGTCGGTCCGGCCAGCGCCGTCGTGACCGCCACCACCTCCGGTGACGCTCCTCCGCCGTACGTCACGGGCGACACCTTCTACCCGCGGTCGGGCGGCGAGCTCGCCACCCAGGCGACCGCGACCGGTTCCTCCGACACCATCCCGTCCTGGGCAACGGCCCGTCCGGCGTCCAGGTGGGCACGGGCTCCGTCCTCACCATCCGGTTCGCCTGATCAGGAGCCCGGCTCCGTCCCGGTGGGACACTCGACCGGCCGGGCCGAGCGCAAAGCACCGATCACTGGACAACCGGCATCCGGCGCAGCGGCTGGTCCTGGTACCGGACGACGTCCTCTCCTGTACCAGGACCGGCCCGCGCGTACGCGCTCGCTGACCGGCCTCGGATCCAACGGACCCGCAATCGCCGCCACGGAGGCTGCCACATATTCTGACGGTGCGTCGGAAGAGTCGGCGATCGGTCAGCGTGAGTCCTGAAAGACCTGCGGAAAGCTGACCGAACACGCGAATCGTTGTACGCTCCGGAGACCGCCCTTGACCTGCGTGAAGCAGGCAGGGAGCAGACATTTCGGGAGTTATTTCATGCTTCGTACCATGTTCAAGTCCAAGATCCACCGGGCCACCGTCACCCAGGCCGACCTGCACTACGTCGGCTCCGTGACCATCGACGCCGATCTGCTGGACGCGGCGGACCTGCTGCCCGGAGAACTGGTCCACATCGTGGACATCACCAACGGGGCCCGGCTGGAGACCTACGTCATCGAGGGCGAGCGCGGGTCCGGGGTCATCGGGATCAACGGGGCCGCGGCCCATCTCGTGCACCCCGGAGACCTGGTCATCCTCATCAGCTACGCACAGGTCGAGGACGCGGAGGCGCGGGTGCTGAAGCCCCGCGTCGTGCACGTGGACGGCGACAATCGGATCGTAGAGCTGGGCGCGGACCCCTCCGCCCCGGTGCCGGGGACGGATCAGGAGCGCAGCCCCCACGCGGTGGCTGTCTGACGGGAGTCGGGGACCATGCCGGAGAGTCACAGCGGCCAGAGCGGCCAGAGCGGCCAGAGCGGCCAGAACGCGCCGATCGAGTTCCAGGACGGGCGGAAGGCCGGGCGGCTGTTCGCCGTCGAGGGCGGGGCGGTGGTCGGATTCATCGCCTACTTCGTGCTCGCCGAGGCGCCCCACGCCCTGGTGGCGGTGCACACCGTCGTCGAGCCGGCCCATGAGGGCCGGGGCATCGCCGGGGGGCTGGTGAGGACCTTCTACGGGCTCGCCGCCGCCGAGGGCGTGCCCGTGGTGCCGCTCTGCCCGTACGCGGCGAGCTGGGCCGCCAAGCACCCCGACCAGGCGCCCGAGCCGGCCGCCGAGGTCGTGGCGGCGGCCAAGGCCCAGCTCGACTCGGACTCCGACCTCTGGTGACGGAACCGGGCCTGGTCCTGCTGCACACCTCGCCCGTGCACGTCCCGGTCTTCGACGCGCTGCGCGACCGGCACCACCCGGGGGCCGTACTGCGCCACCTGGTGGAGCCGGAGCTGCTGGAACGGGCCCGCGCCGAAGGGCCCCGGGCCGTGGCTCCGGCCCTGCTCGCGGCACTGGCGGCCTCGGGGCCCGCGCCCGTGCTCGTCACCTGCTCGACCATCGGGGCGACCGCGGAGTCGCTGGCTCCGGAGCTCGGTGTCCCCGTACTGCGGGTGGACCGGCCGATGGCGGCCGCGGCGGTGCGCACGGGCGCGCGGATCGCCGTACTGGCCGCCCTGGAGTCGACGCTCGCCCCGACCGCGGAGCTGCTGGCCGAAGAGGCGGTGACGGGCGAGCGGCGCGTGTCCGTCCGTACGCACCTGGTCGCCGGGGCCTGGGAGCGCTTCGAGGCGGGGGACACGGACGGTTACCTGGCCCGCGTGGCCGCGGCCGCCGATGCAGTGACCGGCGCGGATGTCATCGTGCTCGCCCAGGCCTCCATGGCCGGGGCCGCCGACCTGACCGCGAGCGCGCTCCCGGTGCTGTCCAGCCCGGCCCCGGGCCTGGCCGCCGGCCTGCGGATGCGTCCGGGGCCGCAGTAGGGGCGTACCCGCCGCCATCGCGGGAAACTGAACAATATGGGACGAAACATAGAGCAGACGCAGCCTCCGGTGCCGGGGCCCAGCCCGTTCCCCGACCCGGAGCCCATGCCGCAGCCGGTGCCGCCCGTGCCCGGACCGGTGCCCGAGCCGGACCCGATCCCCCCGCCTCCGGGGCCCGCGCCGATCCCCCAGCCGGGGCCCCTCAGCTAGGCCCCCGGCCAGGGCGGCGTGCCGGACGTCAGTCCGTGCGGACCTCCGAGCGGTCGCCGCTCCAGAGGGTGTGGAACGAGCCCTCGCGGTCGGTCCGCCGGTAGGTGTGCGCCCCGAAGAAGTCCCGCTGCCCCTGGGTGAGGGCCGCCGGCAGCCGTTCGGCGCGCAGGGCGTCGTAGTACGCGAGCGAGGCCGCGAACGCCGGTACCGGGATGCCCTCGCCCACGGCTGCCGCGATCACCGCGCGCCAGTCCTCCTGCGCCGCGCCGATCTCGTCCGCGAAGCCCGGGTCCGCCAGCAGGCTCGGAAGATCCGGCCGGGCGTCGTACGCCGCCCGGATCCGGTCGAGGAACGCGGCCCGGATGATGCAGCCGCCGCGCCACAGCGAGGCCATCGCGCCCAGGTCCACGCCCCACCCGTACTCCTCGCTGCCCGCGCGGATCTGGTGGAAGCCCTGGGTGTACGAGACGATCTTCGACGCGTACAGCGCCTGCTCCACCTGCGCGGCGAAAGCCTCCGCCGCCTCCGGCGCGAGCGCGCTGGCGGTCGGCCCCGCGAGCCCGCGTGCGGCCGTCCGCAGGTCCGCGTGGCCGGAGACGGCGCGGGCGAAGACCGCCTCGGCGATCCCCGACACCGGCACCCCCAGGTCAAGGGCGATCTGCACGGTCCAGCGGCCGGTGCCCTTCTGCTCGGCGGCGTCGGCCACGACGTCGACGTAGGGGCTGCCGGTCGCGGCGTCCGTGTGCGCGAGCACCTCCGCCGTGATGTCGATCAGGTACGAGTCCAGGCGCCCCCGGTTCCACTCCCGGAAGGTCTCCGCGATCTTCGCGGGGGAGTAGCCGGCGACCTCGCGCAGCAGGTGGTAGGCCTCGGCGATCAGCTGCATGTCGGCGTACTCGATGCCGTTGTGCACCATCTTGACGAAGTGTCCGGCGCCGTCGGGGCCCACGTGCGAGGTGCAGGGCGTACCATCGGCGGCCTTCGCGGAGATCTTCTCCAGCAGCGGGCCGAGCGAGGCGTACGACTCCTGCGAGCCGCCGGGCATGATGCTCGGGCCGAGGAGCGCGCCCTCCTCGCCGCCGGAGATGCCCACGCCGACGAAGTGGATGCCCTGCTCGCGCAGTTCCCTCTCGCGGCGCCGGGTGTCCTCGAAGTGGGCGTTGCCGCCGTCGATGATGACGTCGCCCTCCTCCAGGAGCGGGGCGAACTCGCGGATCACGGCGTCGGTCGGCTCCCCGGCCTTCACCATGACGACGATGCGGCGGGGGCGCTCCAGCGCGTCGATGAACTCCTTCGCCGACTCGGCGGCCACGAAGCTGCCCTCGTGCCCGAATTCCTCCACCAGGGCCGTGGTCTTGGCGGCGGTCCGGTTGTGGACGGCCACCGTGAATCCGTTGCGGGCGAAGTTGCGTGCGAGGTTGCTGCCCATGACGGCGAGTCCGGTGACGCCGATCTGGGCTGTGCTGGTGCTCATCGTTGCGCTCCTGCGTGCTTCGGTGTGCTTCGGTGTGCGGGACTGCCGACGCTACCCCCACGCAGTCGCCTGTGGATCTCCTGACGGGCAACACACCGTCAAGTACCGCTGAGAAGCGCCCCGTTGCGCCCCTTGTCATGCCCTGTTCGCAACGTTAAGTTATGCGGTTCCTGATGTCTTCAATGGGGGCTCCCATGGGTGTACGGGGCCGGCACCGCCGGTATCAGCCGAGCAGCATCAACCGGGCCTCGCTGGCCGTCACCGCCGGCGGCGCCGGGATGGCGCTCCCGCTCATCGGCGCCGGGGTCGCCCACGCCGCCACCGTGGACACCTGGGACAAGGTCGCCACCTGCGAATCCACCAACAACTGGCGCATCAACACCGGGAACGGCTACTACGGCGGCCTCCAGTTCAGCCAGAGCACCTGGCGGGCCTTCGGCGGCGCCGCCTACGCGCCGCGCGCCGACCTGGCCACCAAGGACCAGCAGATCGCGGTCGCGGAGAAGGTCCTGAAGGGCCAGGGCCCCGGGGCGTGGCCGCAGTGCGGCAAGAAGGCCGGTCTCACCCGCAGCGGCCCGGCGCCGGCCGTCGCCCCGCCGGCGCCGTCGCAGCCCAGGGCGCAGTCCGCGGCGCAGCCCAAGGCCGTGGCGCCGTCCCAGCCGGTGAAGACGGCGGCCCCGGCGCAGGCCGGCGCACCCCGCCCGACGGGGACCTCCGTCCTGCCGAACCCGTACGTCGTCGCGCCCGGCGACTCGCTCTCCGCGATCGCCACCGAGCAGCACGTCGAGGGCGGCTGGCAGGCGCTGTACGAGACCAACCGGACCACGGTGGGGCCCAACCCGAACCTGATCTTCCCGGGCCAGCGGCTCACCCTGCGGATCACCGCCACACCGGCCAAGTCGCCCACGGCGCCGTCGACGCCCCCGCCCCCCGAGCAGAACCCCGAGAAGCCGCCGCGGACCGCCGACCCGGTGAAACCCGGGGAGCCGACGGCCGAGAAGCCCGCCGAGAAGCCCGCGCCGCCGAAACAGGCCGAAAAACCAGCCGAAAAGCCGACCGAGAAGCCCGCGACGCAGCCCGCCTCAGCGCAGCAGGAGCCGGATGCGGGCGGTTTCTCCGCCCCCGTCGACGCCGCCCTCGGCACCGCGTACCGCGTCTCGGGCTCCCACTGGTCCAGCGGCTACCACACGGGCGTCGACTTCCCCGTGGCGACCGGCACCACCGTCAAGTCGGTCGGGCCCGGCCAGATCGTCTCCGCCGGCTGGGCCGGTGCCTACGGCTACCAGGTCGTCATCCGGCACACCGACGGCCGGTACTCCCAGTACGCCCACCTCTCGGCCCTCGGCGTCAAGGCCGGCCAGCAGGTCTCCGGGGGCCAGCGGATCGGCCGCTCCGGCTCGACCGGCAACACCACCGGCCCGCACCTGCACTTTGAGATGCGCACGGGACCCGGATACGGCTCCGACATCGACCCGTTGAAGTACCTCCGGGGCCACGGGGTCCGCATCTGACCCGCGCACGGGCGAGGGCACGACCGTGAGCAGGACCAGGCCGGCCGCCGCCACGAGGGCGCTGGCCACCGCCGCGGCCGTGCCCGCGGCCCCGTACCGGAAGCCCTCGTCGAACAGCGTGATGCCGACCGTCGCCGCGACCACCGGGTTGATCACCGTCACGGTGGCCAGCGGCGCGGTCAGCCCGGCGCCCCGGTAGGCCGCCTGCGACAGCAGCAGTCCGGCGGCCGCCAGCGCCGCGATCGCGGTGAGGTCGGGCCACAGGCCGCCCAGCGCGCCGGGGGCGAAGCCCTCGGCGACCGACTTGGTGAACACGGAGGCCATGCCGAAGGCGGTACCGGCGGCCGCGGCCAGCAGCACGCTGTGCAGCACCGCCCGGCGCATCCGGTGCGCCACCACGAACAGCACGGCCACCGCCGCCCCGGTCACCGTCAGCAGCATGCTCCCCTCACCACCCGCCAGCGATTGCTCCGCCCGGCCGTCCCCGCCGGTCAGCGCCAGCAGCCCGGCGAGACCCACCGTGGCCAGCACCGCCCCGCGCCAGGCGGCCGCGCCCGCCCGGCGCCGTACGAAGACGGCCGCCATCGGCAGGGCGAAGACGATGGTGAGCGCACCCAGCGGCTGCACCAGGCTCAGCGGTCCGTACGCGAGGGCCACCACGTGCAACAGCGCACCGAGGCCGTTCAGCCCCACCGCCACCCACCAGACGCCCCGCCGCAGCGGGGCGTACGGGCGGTCCGGCGTGCTCGCCGCGACCCGTTCCTGGACGATCGCGCCACCCGCGTACGCCAAGGCGGACACGAGGCAGAGCAGGACCGCCAGCGCCAGTGCACTCATAAGGTCCACAATGCCCGACCCATCTGCGCTATTCCTCCGCCCACAGGTGGTCACCGGTCATACTCCCGGCGTAGTACATGAGTACGCCAGCGTGACCCTTACCGCAGCGGAAGGCGACCCCTGAGGCGCCCCGGAGCCACCCCAATCGACCCCTACGGTGACCGGCCGCTCGCGGTCCGTGAGGTTTCCCGGAGCGGGTTTGGCTCCAGGCGCGTGGGATCCGTACAGTTCCCCTTTTGAGGACTTCCGCAGCAGGCGGATGCGGACGAGTGATCAAGGAACGGCAGCGGCCATGACGGTGACCGAAGAAAGCCACGACCACGGGCAGGCCTATGGGCCGGGCATCGACCCCGAGCGACTGGCTCTCTGCCTCAGCGTGCTCGACGAGCTGGACAAGCTCGACGTCGACCACCCCGACGCCATCACCGTACGCCGCGCCACCGCCGGCCTGTACCGCACGGTCAAGCAGCGCCGCCGCCAAGAGCGCCGCGCCGCCAAGACCGCCAACGACAAGGCCGTCACCGAGGCCACCGCGACCGGCTCCGCCGAGCGCATCGACGACGAGACCGAGGGCATCCTGCCCTCCTCGGTCACGGAGGCCGGCCGGATCGCCGGGATACTCCAGCGCCCGCGCTCCTGCTACATCTGCAAGACGCGGTACGTCGAGGTCGACTACTTCTACCACCAGCTCTGCCCCGAGTGCGCCGCCGAGAACCGGTCCAGGCGGGAGGCGCGCGCCGACCTCACCGGCAAGCGCGCGCTGCTCACGGGCGGCCGGGCCAAGATCGGCATGTACATCGCGCTGCGGCTGCTGCGCGACGGCGCCCACACCACCATCACCACGCGCTTCCCCAAGGACGCCATCCGCCGCTTCAAGGCGATGGAGGACTCAGCGGACTGGATGCACCGCCTGGAGGTCGTCGGCATCGACCTGCGCGACCCGGCCCAGGCCGTGGCCCTCGCCGACCAGGTGGCCGGCGCCGGTCCGCTCGACATCCTGATCAACAACGCGACGCAGACCGTGCGCCGCCTGCCCACCGCCTACGCGGCGCTGGTCGAGGGGGAGGCCGCCCCGCTGCCCGCCGGCGAGCTCCCCGCCCACCACGTCATCGGCGCCTTCAACTCCGGCGCGGTCGACGGCCTGACGGCGCTGCCCGTCGGGGTGAGCGGGCTCGAAGCGCAGAAGGTCGCCGACCTCGCCCTGGTCGCGGGCAACGCCAGCCTGGAGCGGCACCTCGACGGCACCGCCATCGACGCGGGCGGCCTGCTGCCCGACGTCGTCGAGAGCAACACCTGGGTGCAGACCATCGACCAGATCTCCCCGGTGGAGCTGCTCGAGACCCAGCTGTGCAACTACACGTCGCCGTTCATCCTGATCAGCGCACTCCGGCCGGCCATGGCGGAGGCCGCCCGCAAGGCGTCCAGCGGGCGTGCGTACGTCGTCAACGTCTCGGCGATGGAGGGCGTCTTCAGCCGCGGCTACAAGGGAGCGGGGCACCCGAACACCAATGCCGCCAAGGCCGCGATGAACATGGTGACGCGGACCAGCGGCCAGGAGATGTTCCAGACCGACCGCATCCTGATGACCTCGGTCGACACCGGCTGGATCACCGACGAGCGCCCGCACTTCGACAAGCTGCGCCTCGCCGAGGAGGGCTTCCACGCCCCGCTCGACCTGGTCGACGGCGCGGCCCGGGTCTACGACCCGGTCGTCCGCGGCGAGGCCGGCGAGGACCTGTTCGGCGTCTTCCTGAAGGACTACGCCCCGGCGAACTGGTAGCCCCGGCGGCCCCCGGCCTACGACATGCCCGCGATCGACCCCCTCGGCGAACCGAGGGGGTCGATCGCGTTCCGGGCGGGCGCGGCCCGGCAGGACCCGGCCGCGACCAGTTCCAGCAGCGGCCGCCAGTCCTCCAGGACGCCCGCGTCCAGTCCGGACCCGGCGGCCGCATCGTGGGCCTGGCGCAGGGTGGCCACCGCGTCGGCGTCGTCGCCCTGCCCGTCGGCCTCGCCGGCCCGGTCGCTCCCCGCCGCCGGCGCGTGCAGCCGTACGAGTCGGGCCACCCGCTCACCCAGCAGCGGGCGCACCGCCTCCGCTGCGAGTACGGCGTGTCGCGCTCCGTCACCCGGACGGAGCAGCAGCCCGATGCCGTGCAGCAAGCCCGCGAGCTGCAGTTCCTTGTCTGAGGGGTGCGAGCGGCGGATCAGCGCCGCCGTCCGCAGGGCGTGGTCGTCGCAGCTGCCGCGGAGCAGGTCCATCAGCTCCACCACGCTTGTGACGTACGGCACTTGGGCCTCCGGCACTCCGGACCTCGACACCGCCGACCCCCTCCGTCGCGCCTCGCGCATCCGGGTCCGAGCACACCACCCGTCACCTACCCGCCGACCTACGACTTGCTGAACTCGGGACGAAACTAAGAGGGCGCAGCGGATTTTGCCTTCCTATCGAGCGGAGGTCCGCTCATATGTGTACTCTGGGGCATCAAGACGGCCCCCATCCGGGCCGCGCTCCACTAAGGCGCCACCGCGTCCGGAAAACCCTTGATCCCTTGCCCGGCGCGCGGTCCGCCTGCCGGGTTACGCGAAGGAGTGCGCGGTGACTGAAATGACGCAGCCCGAACCGACGTCGCTGGAGCGACCGGCATCGCGGTCGAAGAAGCCCCGGACCGACGAACTCGGCAGCCTCGAGGTCTGGGCCCGCTCCGCCCCGATCCGGCTCGCGGGGTACGAGGACGACCTGGCGGAATCGCACATCCTGCCCGGAATCGACTGATCCGCAGAGCAGCGCAGAGCGCCCCCCGTGCCGATCGGCACCGGGGGCGCTGCCCTTCCCGGCGGGTTCCCGTCCCGCGTACGCCCTGAGCGTCATCGCTGTCGGCGATCAACGCTTCCGCGGCCCGGCCCACCGGTCCAGGCTGATCGGCATGAAGCTGCTGATGCTGGGTGGTACCGAATTCGTCGGACGTGCGATCACCGAGGACGCCCTCGCCCGGGGCTGGGAGGTGACCGTCTTCCACCGGGGGCACCACGCGCCCCCGCCCGGCACCCGCGCCCTGCACGGGGACCGCACCGCTCCCGGGGGCCTGGCCGCCCTCGCCGCGGGGGAGTGGGACCTCGTCGTCGACACCTGGGGCGGCGCCCCCACGGCGGTGCGCGACAGCGCCCGCCTGCTGAGCGGCCGCGCCGGGACGTACGCGTACATCTCCAGCCGCTCGGTGTACGCCTACCCGGCCCCCGCCGGGCAGGGAGAGGACGGCCCCCTCGTCGAGGGCTCGCCGGACGCCGGGTCGAAGGCCTACTCCGAGGACAAGAGGGGCGGCGAACTCGCCGCACTGGAGGCCTTCGCGGACCGTGCCCTGCTGGTACGCGCCGGCCTGATCCTCGGCCCGTACGAGAACGTCGGCCGGCTGCCGTGGTGGCTGAACCGCACGGCGCGCGGCGGCCCGGTGCTCGCCCCCGGCCCCCGCGGACTCCCGCTCCAGTACATCGACGTGCGCGACCTCGCGCGCTGGACCCTGGACGCCGCCGAGGCCGGGCTCGGCGGCCCGTACAACCTGGTCTCCCCGGTCGGGCACGCCACCATGGGCACCTTCCTCGACGCCTGCGCCGCCGCCACCGGTGGCGGCGGCGACCTGCGCTGGACCGACCCGGAGCCGATCCTGGCGGCCGGCGTGGAGCCGTGGACCGAGCTCCCGGTCTGGCTCCCCGAGGGCGAGTCGCACGACTACATGTTCGGCGGGGACGTGACCAGGGCGCTGGAGGCCGGCCTGAAGTGCCGCCCGGTCGAGGAGACCGTGGCCGACACCTGGGCCTGGCTGTGCACCCTCGGCGGACAGGCCCCGCAGCGGCCGGACCGGCCGGCCCCCGGAATCGACGCCGAGCGGGAGGCCGCCCTACTCGGGCTCTGACAGCCAGGCGTCCGCGAGGCGGGTCGGCGGGAGGTACTCGCGCACCAGCGTGCGGTGCCACCAGGCCCCCGTCTCGCGCAGTTCCCGCCAGGTGGTGAACCGGTAGCGGTAGAGCAGGGCCCGGACGTAGACGGGCGGCGCGTCCGGGAACGGGTTGTGGCGCAGCAGCCGCAGCGTGTCCCGGTCGCCCGCCAGCAGCCGCTCCACGAACGGCCCGAACCAGTCCCGCGCGTATCCGGGGGAGATGGCCGCGAACCACATCAGCCAGTCCAGCCGCAGGTGGTACGGGGCGAACTGGCGGGGGATCCTGCGCAGTTCGGTCGGTTTGCCCCGGAAGCCGTACTCCTGCCATGCGCCGTCCTCGTGCGGCACCCGGTCCGCGGTGCCCTCCACCACCACCTCCATGCGGACCCGGCCGACCGAGCCGAAGGCCCCGTAGGTGTTGACCAGGTGGAGTGCGTCGAAGGAGCGGTTCATCACCTGCCGGCGCGAGATCATGTTGAGCACCGGACGGTGGCTGAGGAACAGCACGAGGGCGGTCACCGCGCAGACCAGGACCACGAACCACACCGGAGCCCCCTGCGAGGCGGCGGCCGGCGGAGCGCCCGCGAGCCCGGTGAAGTCCACGGCCGAGAGGGCCAGTGTGATCGTCAGCCAGTTCAGCCAGGCGAAGTTGCCGGACAGCACCAGCCACAGCTGCGTCGCCACGATGATCCCGGCGGCGTACGAGGCCACCGGCTGCGGGGTGAACAGCAGGACCGGGACGATCAGCTGGGTCACGTGGTTGGCCGCGCACTCCACCCGGTGCAGCGGCTTCGGCAGATGGTGGAAGAACCAGCTCAGCGGCCCGGCCATCGGCTGCGTCTCGTGGTGGAAGTAGAGGCAGGTCAGCTTGCGCCAGCAGGAGTCCCCGCGCATCTTGATCAGCCCGGCCCCGAATTCCACGCGGAAGAGCACCCAGCGCAGCAGCCACAGCACGAGCACCGGCGGCCCCACCCGGGCGTTGCCGAGGAAGACGGCGAGGAAGCCCACCTCCAGCAGCAGCGACTCCCAGCCGAAGGAGTACCAGGTCTGTCCCACGTTCACGATGGAGAGGTAGAGCAGCCACAGCAGGGCCCACATCGCCATGGCGGCGCCCAGCGGCACCTCGTCCCCGGCCCCGGCGGCGAGTGCCGCGGCCAGTGCCGCGCCGGTCCAGGCGCAGCCGGCGAAGAGCCGGTCGGAGTAGCGCAGTTGGAACAGGCTCGGGGCGCGACGGAAGGGCACGTACCGCACGTAGCGCGGCACGGGCAGCATGCCGTGCGCCCCGATCAGGGCCCGGAACTGCAGGGCGGCCCCGATGAAGGCGACGAGGTAGACGCCGGCCAGCGCCCGCTGGAAGACCAGCCGGGCGAGCCAGTATCCGGGTGCCGTGAACCAGTCCATCGCCTCCAGTATCGGACCGGTCAGGCGGCGGTGGCCAGCTTGCGCAGGCGATGGCCCAGCCAGCGGGCGTAGCGCAGCTGGAGGAAGGGGACCACCGGGCCGGCGAGGCGGGTGTACCAGCTGTTCGGGCGGCTGAATGCGGTCACCGTGAACCACACGGTGCCGTCGGGGTCCATGTCCACGATGAAGGACTCCTCGCCGCACTCGGGGTGGCCGGGCCGGGTCCCGTAGGCGAAACCGATCCGGGCGGGCTCGTAGGCCGTCCAGATCACCTGGCACGGGGCGTCGATGCGCAGCGGCCCCACGCCGATCCCGACGACCACGCGGGCGCCGGGCCGGACGGCGCCGGCATCGGCGCGCACCCGCATCCCGGAGGTGCGGTGCGCGTGGAAGGTGGTCACCGCGGTGCCGGCGGCCTCGAAGACGGCACGGCCGTGCCCGAGGCGGGTGCGGTGGTTCAGGTGGTGGTATCCGGCGGGCAGCGGCCGGTGGGCCGTCGCGCCCCTGTCGGGGTAGTTGACGGTGTCCCGGCCGGCGCTGATGAGGCGGGTCATGGCGAGGTCTCCAGTCGTGCGGGTGGTCAGCGGTGGGTGGTCAGCGGTGAGCGGCCGGTCGCCGTCGGCGGGCGGCCGCGGTCGGTGGTGAGCCGCCGCCAGGCCAGTACCGAGCAGAGGGCGAATCCGAGGGCGTTCCCGAGGCCGTGGGTCGCGGCCATCCAGGTCAGGGTGGGGTGCACGATCCCGGTGGCCTCGCCGACCGCCCACCACAGGGCGAGCATCATGGTGGCCACCAGCACGGCCGCCGAGGTCGCGAGCAGCGTCCGCGTGCCGCGATCGCGCGCCGCGGGCCGGATCTCCCGCCAGGTCAGCAGGGCCACGGCCCACATTCCGCCGGTCAGCACGACCGCGCCCACCAGCTCCGCCCAGTCGTCGACGAAGTAGCCGAGGAGCACGAGCAGCGTGCCCGCAGGGACGCTGTACGCGGCCCAGCGCGAGAGCCCCGTCGCCGGCCGGTCCCGGGCGGCCCGGCACACGAGCCCCGCGACCAGCGCGGCCGCGAACCCGGCGAAGTGGAAGTGCGGCACGGTCAGCGCCAGGATGTCGAGGTCGAATCCGAAGAGCCGGTACCCGGCGCGCTCGGCGACCAGCGCGGTCCCGGCGATCGCGGGCGAGACCAGCGCGGTGGCGACGGCGATCTCGGCCGGGGCCGGGGCGCGCCGCGGGGAACGGCCCCGCAGCAGCCGGACCGGGGCCCGGACCGCGAGTGCCAGGCAGGCCGCCGCGTAGAGTGCGGCGAGCGCCGTGGCGGGCAGCCCGCGCGGCAGCCAGAGGCACAGCGCCCCGGGGGCGGCGAGCAGCGGCCAGAGGCGGGCGGTCCGGCGGAGCCCGGCCGGGTCGATCAGGCGCAGGCCCGCCGGGACGACGTACAGCATGCCCAGGGTGACGATCACGTTCACCAGTACCGTCACCCTGGACTCCCCCCAACGCTGCGGCCGAACGCCTTGAACGCGTTCAACTCACGGTGGTGAGCCTACGGCCTTCCTTGAACATGTTCAAGACGCTCTCCGGTTGCGGGTCTCGCGCACATGGGGCAGACAAGAGGGAGCAACCGGGGCGAAAAGGGAGATCCACGTGCACGCACCGTCACTTCCGACACCTCGTCAGACGTCGAGCCGTCACCTACCGGCCGGCGCCGCCCTCTTGGCCCTCCTCGGCCTGTTCGCCGCGGGCTGCGGCGGCGCCGAAGAGCCCAAGAGCGCGGCCGGACCCGAGAGCCAGGAGGTCTACCTCCAGCCCGTGGCCTCCGCCGGCCCCGACCCCTTCACCGCCTCCTCGGCCACCGCCGAGTCCGCCCCCGTGCAGCCGCCGCTGCCCAACCCGACCGGACAGGGCATCCGCACCATCAACGCGGCCACTCCCGGCCTGTACGGCGGCACCCAGCGGCTCGGAAGCTGCGACGTGGAACAGCAGGTCCGCTTCCTGACGGCCGACAACGCCAAGGCCCGCGCCTTCGCCCAGGCCGCGGACATCGAGCAGGCGAGCATCCCCGAGTTCCTGCGCGGCCTCACTCCCGTCGTACTGCGCGCCGACACCCGCGTCACCAACCACGCCTTCCGCGACGGCGGCGCCGACGGCTTCCAGTCCGTCCTGCAGGCCGGAACCGCCGTCCTCGTCGACGAACACGGGATGCCCCGGGTGCGCTGCGGCTGCGGAAACCCGCTGGCCTCCCCGCTCGCGGCCAAGGGGTCCCCGGTGCACAAGGGCGACCCGTGGAGCGGCTACCAGCCCAACCAGGTCGTCGTCATCGAACCCACTCCCCACGTGATCAACAACCTGGTGATCGTCAACATCGCCGACAACACCTGGATCGAACGCAAGCGGGGCGACGACGGCGCCCAGGACAGGCCCCCGCGCACCCTGCCCCAGTACGACCCGGCCGACGGAATCCCGACGGGGCCCGTCACCCCGTCCGGGTCCGCCTCGGTCCAGCCGTGCCAGAGCGATCCTGCCGCCGCGGCGCCGGACTGCCAGCCGACCGGACCGGCCGCGCAGAACCCGCAGAATCCGCAGGGCGAGAACCCGCCGCAGAGCCCGGGCGTCCCGCAGACCCCGGGCTCGCCGTCCGACTCCGTCACCCGGCCGCAGCAGCCGCGCTCGGACGGCCCGTCGGACGTCCCCTCCGACCTGCCGGGCGACGTGCCCTCGAACATCCCCTCGGACATCCCGTTCGACCTGACGCAGCCCGACCCGAACGCCCCGGGTCTCGTGCCCGAGCCCGACGGAACGGCGCCGCAGCCGAACGATCCGTACGCCGATCCGTACGCCGATCCGTATGCCGATCCCTCCGCAGACCCGTACACGGCCCCCTCCGCAGACCCGTACACGGCCCCCTCCGCAGACCCGTACACGGCCCCCTCCGCAGACCCGTACACGGACCCGTACGCAGACCCATATGCCGACCCGGACCTGCAGCCGCAGCCCTCGGACGGGAGCCACCCGCTGGAGAGCGCCTGACCGGCCCGTGTGTCATGGTGGATCGGTGCCGACCACCGTATCGCTGCCGGACGACTGGCCCGCACACCCGGACCGGTCGCTCTCGCTGAACCGCATGGGCAGTTTCGACTGGGACCTCGTGACCGGTCTCATGCACATGGACGAAGCGGCCCTCCACGTCTTCGACACGACCCCCGACGAGTACGACGGCCGGCCCGAGTCGCTCTCCCCGCGCGTCCCGGCCACCGAGTCCGCGCGCCTCGACGCCCTCGTCTCCTCCGCCCTCAAGAGCGGGGTGGACAGCTACGGCGCCTACTTCCGCATCCGCTGCCGCGACGGGCGGCTGCGCTGGACGCACACCCAGGGCCGCGTCATGCGCGGCCCGGACGGGCGGCCCTACCGGATCATCGGCATCGTCCGCGACGCGACCGATGAGCTCAGCCACTCGGCGGAGCGCCTCGGCCTGGACGAGGAACGGCGCCGCCAGACCTCGGTGGTCGAGTCCACGACCGCCGCCCTCGCGCACGCCCGGACCGTACGGGACGTCATCGACGTCATCGGCGACGCCCACGGCCTGGAGCGGCTCGGCTCCATGGGCATGGTGATGGGCCTCGTCGAGGCCGGGCGCATCCACCTCGTGGCCGAGGGCCCCCAGGACAGTTTCGTCCCCGGCACCCGCTACACCCGGATCGACGAGCAGTACCCGATGAGCGAGGTCGTCCGCTCGCTGCAGCCGCGCTTCCTCGACTCCGCGCAGGAGTTCGCCGAGGGCTATCCCGAGCTCTGGGCGAAGATCTCGTACATGCGGATCTCGGCGGCCGCCTATCTGCCGCTCATCGCCCAGGCCCGTCCCATCGGCGCGATCGGGCTGCTCTACCAGGACAAGGACGGCTTCACCCAGGAGGAGCGCAACCTGCTCGTCGCACTGGGCAGCAGCATCGCGCAGAGCCTCCAGCGGGCCATGCTGCTGGAGCAGGAGCACGACCTCGCGGAGGGCCTCCAGCAGGCCATGCTGCCGAGGCGGATACCCTCGGTGCCCGGCGGGCAGATCGCCGTTCGGTACCGCTCCGCCCGGATGGGCCGGGACATCGGCGGCGACTGGTACGACGTCATCCCGCTGCCGGGCGGCCGGGTCGGTGCCGTCATCGGCGACGTACAGGGCCACGACACGCACGCGGCGGCGGTCATGGGTCAGCTGCGGATCGTCCTGCGCGCGTACGCGGCCGAGGGGCACTCGCCCGGCACCGTCATGGCCCGCGCCTCCGTCTTCCTGCACGAACTGGACACGGACCGCTTCGCGACCTGCACCTACGTGGAGGCCGACCTCTCCACCGGCGTGCTCCAGCTGGTACGGGCCGGCCACATCGACCCCCTGCTGCGCACCCGCGACGGGGACTGCCACCGGCTCCCGGTGGGGGGCGGGATGCCGCTCGGCCTCTCGGCGGAGTTCGGCCAGCTCGAATACCCGGTGACCACGGTGGAACTGGACCCGGGGGAGACGCTCCTCATGTGCACCGACGGCCTGGTGGAACAGCCCGGCGCCGACCTCGACGACGGCATCCAGCTGCTGACCTCCCAGATCCGCAGCGGACCGGCCGACCTGCAGTTCCTGGCGGACCGGCTGTGCGCGCTCGCCGACGACCGGGGCGGGAACGACGACATGGCACTGCTCCTGCTGCGCCGCGAGGTGGCGGCCGCCCCCCAGGCCGGCAGCCGCCTGCAGCAGCATGTGGCACCCGGCGACCCCGAGGCTTTGGTGGCGGCCCGCCACATGATCGGGGCGGCGGTGCGCGCGTGGGGCGCGCGGGAGCGGTCCGACGAGATCGAACTGGTCGCGGACGAGCTGATCGTGAACGCCCTGATGCACACCGACGGCCCGGCGATCGTCACCCTGCGCATCCTGGCGGGCCACGAACGCAGGCTGCGGGTGGAGGTCGAGGACCGCTCCAGCGCACTGCCGCGGCGGCGCGAGGCGGGGGAGGCGGGGGTCTCGGGACGCGGCCTGATGCTGGTGGACCGGCTGGCGGACGTGTGGGGCGTGGAACCGCGGGGCGGCGGCAAGTGCGTGTGGTGCGAGTTCGTCATGGGCCAAGGGCTGTCCCGCTCATCTTGATGAGGCTCATTGAAACGGCCACGCCCTGATCGGATTACCCCACACCTGCTCGATGGATCCCCAGGCATGGGGCACCCGACCTGCGACCGGGAGCCACAAGGGCGCTCGATGGACAGTCAGTTCCAGGGGCGGGGTGGACTGTCCCTGGTGGCCGAAAGCCAGCGCGTAGCGCCGCCGTAGGCGCCGAGGCCGTACGGGCACCGCCGACGGCTACGGCACGCTCGTGGCCTTCCTGGCGTCAATGACATGCGCTGGATCACCGGGGGCACCATCCCTGTCTCCGGCTGCATGCGCTGACGCCACGCGGTCTTCGCCGCTGACCCGAAACCGGCCGGAGCCGCTCAAGGTCAGCGAGGAGTGAGGAGACAGAACTCGTTGCCTTCCGGGTCGGCCAGAACCGTCCAGGAGATTGCGGACTGGTCGATACCAGGGTCGGTGGCGCCCAGGGCGCGCAGTCGGGCTTCCTCTGCTTCCAGGTCGTCACCGGGGTAGGGGCAGACGTCGAGGTGGACGCGGTTCCACACACTCTTGGCGTCGGGGGTGCGGAGGAACTCCAGGTAGGGGCCGACGCCTTTGGCGGATCGCATGGTCGCGTGGTCGTCGGTGACCTCGTGCAGCGTCCAGTCCATCGCCTGGCCCCAGAACCGGGCCATCCCTCGTGGGTCGGTGCAGTCGACCACCACCGCGGCGATCGGCCCGGTGTCCTGGTAGATCGGGCGGGGCTCCAGGACGCAGAACTCGTTGCCCTCCGGGTCGGCCATGACCGTCCAGGGGACGTCGCCCTGACCCACGTCGGCGAGCGTCGCGCCGAGATCCTTCAAGCGCGCGACCAACTCCGCCTGATGGGCGGTCGAGGTGGTGGCCAGATCAAGGTGCACCCGGTTCTTCACCGTTTTGGCTTCCGGGCGGGCGACGATGTCGATGCAGACGGCCACGGGGTCGGGGTAGGCGAAACCCACGGGTTCGAGGTTGGTCACGCCGGGTCCCTCGCTGTCGACACCCCAACCAAGTGCCTCCGCCCAGAACCGGCCGAGCACGGAGTCGTCCTGAGCCTTCATATTGATCTGCACGAGTCTTGTTGCCATGCCGCAGATCCTAGAAGCTGCCGCCGCCCCAGGCCGCCGCGATCAGACATGTGCTCGCCCCGGTACTGACCACGGTCGCCCTCGTCGAGACTGTGGGAGTCCTTGTGAACGAAGGCGAGACCCGACCACGCCGCCTGCATCCGGCCGGCCAGTGGCACGGAGCCCGAACAGACCACCGCCGAGAGGTCGAAGAACCACAGGTATTCCACCAACGACCAGGTCGTCATCGACGCCGACACCCGCCTGGTCGTCGTGGTCGGCCGGCTTCTCGCCGGGAACCGCAACGACTGCAGGGCATGGGAGGAATCCGGCGCCAAGGCCGCCGTCGGCAAGACCCTGACGATCGCCGACGGAGACTATCCGGGCACCGGACTCGTCATCCCTCACCGCCGCGAGCGCGGCCAGACCGAACTCCCGGACTGGAAAGGGGAACACAACAAGTCCCACAAGCAGGTCCGAGCCCGCGTCGAAGACGTCTTCGCACGCATGAAGACCTGGAAGATCCTCCGCGACTGCCGCCTCAAAGGCGACGGAGTCCACCACGCCATGCTCGGCATCGCCCGGATGCACAACCCCGCCCTCGCCGGATAGGTCAGCGGGCCGTACGGCGGCCGGCCCTGCCCCAGGCGATCCGGAGATCATTTACGGGACAACGCATCTGGGCCGTCCCTTTCGGATCTGGCCTGACCGGCAAGATCCAAAAGAGACGACCCGGGTGTGATGCCCCTGGCGGGGCGACCGGGCGGCGGGCCGGGAAGCTGGAACATCCGGCCTGTGCAGCGCCAACTCGCGCCCAGACAGGGAAAGTCCGTTGCGGGGCGCCGCCCGGTCCGTGAGGATCGACGGCGATGACTATCGCCATGGATGACGTCCGCCGGCTGCTCGACGCAGGGGATCTGCCCGGAGCCGTGCGTTCGCTGCGCCCCCGCGCGGAGACCCTCCCCGTCGCCGAACTCGCCAACGCCACACGGGCCCTGGCCGAGACCGCCGGCTTCACCGACCTGGCCGACGCCGCCGGGGCCGCCGCCGAGCGGGCCGAAGAACCGCAGGCCCTCTACGACTTCGGCTACGCGTGCGTGGAGCGCGGCGTCGCCTTCCTCGCCGTCGCGCCCCTGCGCGAGGCGCTCCGGCTGCTCCCCGACTCGCGGCCGCTCCTCGCCGAGCTGGCCTCCGCCCTGGAGGACGAGCACCGGCACACCGAGGCCGCCGCGCTGCTCTCCGGCCGCGGCGACCGGCTGCCCGCCTGGCCCGAGACGTACCTGCTGGTCCACCACACCCTGCTGGCCGGGGACCTGGACACCGCGGAGGGGCTGCTGGCCGACCTCCCCGCCCCCGAGGACCCCCAGTGGTCGGGCGCGCGCGAGCGCCAGGCACGCCAGGTGCTGCGCAGCGGCCGGTCCCGGCGGGCCCAGGCGGCGGCCGGGCACCCCGCCCCGCTCGGCGCGGCCGACCTGCGCGGCTGGCACTACGGGCTCACCGGCGGCCTGCTCGGCACCCTGTCCCCGTACGGCTGGGACGCCGGGATGACGGGCCGGTACGCCTACCTCGGCGACAGCCCCGAACAGTGCCGTCGCGGCCTGGCCCGGCTCGCGCTCGCGCTGGAGGCCGCCGGGCGCAGCCCCGCCACGGTCTCGCTGCTGCCCGGCCGGTCCGACCGGAACCTCGGGCTCGCCGCCGCCCGGGTGCTCGGGCTGCCCGCCGTGCCGTACGAACCGAACCGTGCGGACACCCTCGTCGTCGCCTACGACCTGAACGCGGCCGACCAGGAACTCGTCCGCACGCTGCGGGAGCGCGCCGACGGTCAGATCCTCCACGAGCACGCCACCTGCTGGACCGATCCGCCCGCGGTGAGCGCGGACTTCAGCGCGCTGCTCTGCCAGTACGTCGCCCCGCCGTGGCAGGACGACGACCGGCCCGAGGCGGAGATCGCCGCTGAGATCGCGGCGGCCGACCCCTCCCCGGACGAGGGCGACGGTGCCACCCCGGCCGACCCGGACGAGGCCTTCCGGGCGTTCGTGACGGGCGTCCGCACGGGCTGGCTCTCGGCGCCCCGCGACCGGGTCGCGTCACCGGGGCCCGTGCCCAGCTCGCGTTTCGCCTGAGGCGGCGGCAGGCTGGACCCATGCCGGAGCTGCCCGAGGTCGAGGCCCTGCGGGAGTACCTCGACGAGCACCTCACCGGGCGGGTGGTCGAGCGCGTCCTCCCGCTCGCCGTCAGCGTGCTCAAGACGTACGACCCGCCGCTGTCCGCCCTCGAAGGGCAGCCGGCCGGCGCCACCGCCCGGTACGGCAAGTTCCTGGCCGTGCGGATCGGCGGGCTCCACCTCGTCACCCACCTGGCCCGGGCCGGCTGGCTGCGCTGGCAGGACGCCCTGCCCGCGCAGCCGCCGCGCCCCGGCAAGGGGCCGCTCGCGCTGCGCGTCGTACTGGAGGGCGGCGGCGGCTTCGACCTCACCGAGGCCGGGACCCAGAAGCGCCTCGCCGTCTACGTGGTCCACGACCCCCAGGAGGTCCCCGGCATCGCCCGCCTCGGCCCCGACCCGCTGGCCGAGGACTTCGACCGGGACGCCTTCGCCGCACTTCTCGACGGGGAACGGCGCCGGATCAAGGGCGTGCTGCGCGACCAGAGCGTCATCGCGGGCATCGGCAACGCGTACAGCGACGAGATCCTGCACGCGGCGAAGGTCTCTCCCTTCAAGCTGGCCTCCTCGTTCGACGACGACCAGGTGACCCATCTCCACGAGGCCGTGCGCGCCACCCTGGGCGAGGCCGTGGCCCGGGCGCACGGCGTGGCCGCCGGTGCGCTCAAGGCCGAGAAGAAGAGCGGGCTGCGCGTGCACGGCCGGGACGGGGAGCCGTGCCCGGTGTGCGGGGACACCGTGCGCTCGGTCTCCTTCGCCGACTCCTCGCTCCAGTACTGCCCGACCTGCCAGACGGGCGGCAAGCCGCTGGCCGACCGGCGGCTGTCGCGTCTCCTCAAATAGCGGGGGGCTGCGTAGACTCCCACGCCATGGCGCAGGAGCAGCAGCAGTCGCCGCCCCGGCGCGAGATCGTCACCGGGGTGCCCCGGGGCGCCCGGCGCCGGCCGCCCGCACACGCCCCGGCCCGCTCGGAGATCTCCGAGCAGACCACCCTGGGGGCCACCTACGTACGGGCGCTGATGCGCAGCCAGCTGCGCGCCGGGCTGGGGGCGCTGGCCGCGCTCGTGGCGCTGGTCGGGACGCTGCCGCTGGTGTTCGTGCTGCCGCGGGCCGCGTCGGGGCCGCTGGTGTGGGTGGCGCTCGGCCTGCTGGTGTATCCGGTGATGTGGCTCATCGCCCGGTGGTACGTCACCCGGGCGGAGCGCAACGAGGCCGATTTCACCGGCCTGGTGACGGATCCGGTCGAGCGGTCCTCGTAGGGGCCTCAGAACAGGTGCATCGCCAAGTGGCCCAGCGGCAGCCCGAGCTGCCAGGCCGGGGTCCACACCCGCGCGTTCTCGTCCAGTCCCGGCGGGGTGTCGGCGTGGCCGTGCCGGCCGGGGTCGAGATTGGTGGCGAAGAGCTCGGTGCCATCCAGCCAGCGCCACGCCGCCCGGGCCAGCTCCAGGTCGGGTTCCTCGCCGCGCCCGCGCTCCCTGGCCTCCTCGCCCAGCGCGAGGAACCGCGTGTGCACCCAGTCGCGCCAGGGATGTCCGTACGCCGTCAGGGACATCCACTCGTCGAGCTGCGAGACCACGCGGATCCCGGAGAGCTCGCCGGCGGCGTCCGAGAGGTAGATCGTCAGCGCGAGCGTGTCGCGTCCGGCCCGGAACTCCAGGGTGCTGACCGGGATCAGCCGCCCCGTACGCAGCAGTTCGTCCGCGATGTACTCGGCGTAGAGCCAGGCCATGGGCACCGCGAGCCCGCCGTCACTGGTGCCGTTCATACCCTCGGGCTGCACCGTTCCACCTTCTCCCACGCGTCGAGCGTCCCGTCGTCGTCAGCCCCGAGCCTTCACCGAGCGGCTCGCGCAGCGGGGGATGTTTACGCAACTTGGACGCACTTATGCCCAATTCCCTGCGTTTTTTGTCCGGTCCGCATCCCTTCACGGCGTTCCCGGACCTGTTGCCCCGATGCCTGCGCACGCCGGAAGCTCAGGCGCCGAGGCCGTAGCCGTACCCCTGCAGGCCCTTCCGCAGGGCGCGAAGGGCGTAGTGCGTACGGGACTTGACGGTACCGGCCGGGATGCCGAGCTCGGCGGCGGCCTCCGCCACCGACCGGTCCCGGAAGTAGACCTGCATCAGCACCTCGCGGTGCTCCTGCCCCAGGGACCCCACGGCCCGCCGGACGTCGATCGCCGTGACCGAGCCGGACACCGCGTCCTCGGGGGCGGGCGCCTGCTCCAGCCCCTCCGCCTCCACCTCCAGCGGCCGTGACAGCCGGGCCCGACGGGCGTCGATGGCGAGCCGCCGGGCCACCGTGAACAGCCACGGCCGCATGGAGTCGTGCCCGCTGGCCAGGGCCTCCGGGTGCTGCCAGACCCGTACGAGGGTCTCCTGTACGAGGTCCTCCGCGCGCTGGGCGTCCCCTGCGGTGAGGCCGAGCAGGAAACCGAACAGGGCACGCCCGTGGTCGCGCTGGAGTTCGGCCAGCGCCTCGGGGTCCGTGTGCGGGAGGGCGGGGGAGAGCGACACGAGGGGCTCCTTCCGAGGTGTGTGGGGGCTGCCAGGGGTCCGTACGGGGTCCGTAGGGGAGGCGTCCCGTCCACCCTGACCTGCGGCGAGCCCCCCGGGAACCGTCCCGCCCCGGCGATGCGCCCAAGGCGCCGGGTCGTCCGCCGGGCGGCCGTGCCGGGCGGTGAACGGTCGAACGGCGCGGCGAACGGCAGGAGGCGCAGCCGGTGTCCGCCGTTGGGGTGGGCCGGTGCCCGTGTGTGGATCCGGTCCTTGACTTGCGGCGTCGACTTCTATGGATTGCAGGGGATCAGATATCAGATAGTCGTACTAATGAGAGCTGGGTAGATGACCAAGCGAACCCGGCCCCAGGCGGTCGCCCTCCTGTCGGCCCTCCTCCTGTCCGCGGCCGCCGCCGGATGCTCGGGCACCGGTACCCCCGCACCGGCCCGTCTCGGCAACACCGACGGACCGGCCCCCTCCAGCGCCGCCGGATCCCCGGCCGGCAAGGGCTTCACCCTGGTCGCGAGCGGAGACGTACTGCCGCACACCTCCGTCATCCAGCGCGCGTCGGACGACGCGGACGGGGACGGCTACGACTTCAGGCCGATGTTCTCCGGCGTCAGGCCCGTGGTCTCCGCGGCCGACCTGGCCGTCTGCCACATGGAGACCATCTACGGGGAGGAGGGCGGGCCGTTCTCCGGCTACCCGGCCTTCAAGTCCCCGCCGGAAGTCGCCGACGGGCTGAAGGACGCCGGGTACGACGGCTGCTCGACGGCCTCGAACCACACCCTCGACGACGGGGCCGCGGGGCTGCGGCGCACGCTGGACCGCTTCGACAAGGTCGGTCTGAAGCACGCCGGTTCGGCCCGCACGGCGGCCGAGGCGGCCACGGTGACCACGTACACGGCGGGCTCCGCCAAGGTGGCGCACCTCGCGTACACCTACGACACCAACGGCTACCCGCTGCCCGAGGGCCAGCCCTGGGCGGTCAACCTGATGAAGCAGGACAAGATCATCGCGGATGCGCGGGCCGCCCGGAAGGCGGGCGCGGACGTGGTGCTGGTGAGCGTGCACTGGGGCACGGAGTGGCAGACCGAGCCGGACGAGACCCAGCTCTCGCTCGGCAAGGCGCTGACCGCCTCGCAGACCGGCGGCCGGCCGGACATCGACATGATCCTCGGCACGCACGCGCACATCCCGCAGCCCTACGAGAAGGTCAACGGGACCTGGATCATCTACGGCATGGGCGACCAGGTCGCGGGCGAGATGTTCAACTACACGGGCGCCCGCGACATGCGGGGCAACTACGGCTCGATCGGCCGCTTCGCCTTCGCCCCGCCGGCTGCCGCCGGGCAGCGCTGGCAGGTCACCAAGGCCGAGTTCGTGCCGCAGATGATGGACCTGTCCGCCGGCCGGGTCGTCAACCTCGCACGGCCCTCCGACCGGGACGACCACGAGAGCGCCCGGGAGGACATCATCGAGGCCGTGCTCAGCCGCGGCGCCGCCAAGGACGGCCTCACCCTCGCCCAGTAGGAAGGAACGGTTCCGAGGAACGGTTCCAAGGGACGACGGTCACCGGCCAGTGGCCCGCCTCGACCCGGCGGATCGCCACCGAGCCCACGACGCGCCGACCACCACCGCGTCCGCCATCAGCTCCTCCGCCGCGCTCACCAGCCCGGCCGGGGGCACCTCCCAGCGGTAGCCGGCGGAGGGTCGCCGCGGAAGGTGTGGAACTGCCGGCGCACCTCGCAGATGCCCTGAGCCGCTCCGCCGGCGCGCGGATCTCGGCCACCAGGCCCTCCGCGATCTCCCCGGTGGTGCCGGCACGGGCGCGCCCGGGGCGGCCCCGGCCGGCATCACCGGCTGGGCGTACACCGGCGCCGGCAGCGCGTTCTGCCGCCGGGCCGGCCCGGCCGCGCAGGCCGCCGCCCGCAGTGAGGACCCGGACCCGTCGACCCCGGCCAGGATCACCTTCGGTCCGTCGGCACCGCCTTCGAATCCCGTGTCCACGTGCTCCGTCACCCTGCCGAGGTTGGGCGACGCCCCGTTCCGCTCGGCGCGCGCACCGGCGCGGCCCTCCCTACAGTGCGAACCATGAGTGCCACCGTGGAGGAGACGCGCGGGAGCCGGAACCGCTTCCTGAACCGGGTCCCGGACGGGTTCGGCGCGTTCTTCGGCACCCTCGGCCTGCTGTGCGCACTGCTCTCGCTCTCCCCGACGCTGCGGCGGCTCCTGCGGCACGTCGTGCGGTTCCTCGACCTGATCGTCGTCCCGGTCAGCGCGAACCTCGCCTACGCCGTGTTCCTCTTCCTCCTCGCCGCCGCCCTCGGCACCCGCAAGAAGGTCGCCTGGTGGATCGTCATCACCTATTTGGCGCTGCTGATCCTCGACGACGTGCTGGACATGGCCGTCGGCGACTACTGGATCGGCGTCCCCTCCATGGCCGTCGCCGTCGCCGCCATGGCCGTGCTGATCGCCGCCCGCGACGAGTTCTACGCCGCCTCCCGGCCCGGGGCCCTGTGGCACGCCCTGTTCGTGCTGGGCCTCGGCCTGCTCGCCGCCGTCCTCGTGGGCTGGGGCCTCGTCGCCCTCTTCCCCGGCACGCTGCCCAAGGGCCAGTGGCTGGACTGGGCAGCCAAGGAGGTCTTTGGCGGCCTCTTCTCGGCCCGCCAGTTCGACGGCCGCCCGCCCCGCCCGCTGTCCTTCCTGCTCGGCCTCTTCGGCGCCCTCGCCCTGCTGAACGCGGCCGCCACCCTCTTCCGCTCCCAGCGGCTGACCGCCGCCCTGCACGGGGACGAGGAACCCCGCATCCGCGCCCTCCTCGGCGCCTACGGGCGGGGCGACTCGCTCGGCTACTTCGCCACCCGGCGCGACAAGGCCGTGGTCTTCGCCCCCAACGGCAAGGCCGCCGTCACCTACCGCGTCGAAGCCGGCGTCTGCCTCGCCAGCGGGGACCCGGTGGGCGACCCCGCCGCCTGGACCCCGGCCGTCGACGCCTGGCTGGCCGTGGCCCGCCGCTACGGCTGGCAGCCCGCCGTCATGGGCGCCTCCGAGGACGGCGCCACCGCCTACGCCCGATCCGGACTCAGCGCCCTGCAGCTCGGCGACGAGGCCATCCTGCAGGTCGCCCACTTCGACCTCGACGGCCGGGACATGCGCGTCACCCGCCAGGCCGTCAACCGGGTCAAGCGGGCCGGCGCCACCACCCTCATCCGCCGTCACTCGGCCCTCTCCGAGGACGAGATGCAGACCATCGTCGACCGGGCGGACCACTGGCGGGACACCGAGACCGAACGCGGCTTCTCCATGGCCCTGGACCGGCTCGGCGACCCCGCCGACGGGGACTGCCTGCTGGTCGAGGCCTTCGACGGGCAGGGCGAACTGATCGCCCTGCTCTCCTTCGTCCCCTGGGGCAAGGACGGGATCTCCCTCGACCTGATGCGCCGCGACCGCGCCGCCCCGAACGGGGTCATGGAGTTCATGGTCGCCCAGCTGTGCGCCGCGGCCCCCGGCCTGGGCGTCCGGCGGATCTCCCTGAACTTCGCCGTCTTCCGCTCCGCCTTCGAGGAGGGCGGCCGGATCGGCGCCGGACCCGTCCTCAAGCTGTGGCGCAAACTGCTGCTGTTCTTCTCCCGCTGGTGGCAGCTGGAGGCGCTGTACCGCTCGAACGTCAAGTACGGCCCCGAGTGGTACCCGCGGTTCCTCTGCTACCAGGACGCCGGCTCGCTCGCCCGGGTCAGCCTCGCCTCCGGCATCGCCGAAGGCTTCGTCTCCGTACCCAGCCTGCGCACCCTGTGGGGCAACGCCCATCCCAAGGGACTCACCAACCCCGCCACCACCGAAGGGCTGCCCTCCATCGAATCCCTGGGGCTGGACGCCGTGGGAGAGGAGGGCGAGGGCCTCGCCGCGGCCGAGCGGCTGCCCGAGCAGGTCCGCGTCCGCCACGCCAAACTGGAACGGATCCGGGCGGCCGGCACCGACCCCTACCCGGTGGGGATCCGCCCGCGCACCCACACCGTCGCCCAGCTGAAGGCCGCCCACCCGGGCCTCCCGCCAGGCGCCCGGTCCGGCGAACAGGCCACCCTCGCCGGACGCGTGATGGTCGTGCGCGACCTCGGCGGCGTGGTCTTCGCCGTCCTGCGCGACTGGTCCGGGGACATACAGCTGATGCTGACCCGCGACGAATCCGGTACCGAGGTGCTGGACTCCTTCACCTCCCAGGTCGACTTCGGCGACCACGTCCTCGTGAGCGGCGAGGCCGGTGCCAGCAAGGCCGGCGAGACCTCCCTCGTGGTCCGGTCCTGGCAGCTCACCGGCAAGTGCCTGCGCCCCCTGCCCGACAAGCGCAAGGGACTCGCCGACCCCGAGGCCCGGGTCCGGCGCCGCTACCTCGACCTCGTCGCGAGCCCCGAGGCGCGGGACGTCGTACGGGCCCGGTCCAGCGCCGTCCAGGCCCTGCGCCAGGGGCTGCTGGAGCGCGGCTACCTGGAGGTCGAGACGCCGATGCTCCAGCAGATCCACGGCGGCGCCAACGCCCGGCCCTTCCGCACCCACATCAACGCCTACGACCTCGACCTGTACCTGCGCATCGCACCCGAGCTGTACCTCAAGCGGCTGTGCGTCGGCGGCATGGAGAAGGTCTTCGAAATGGGCCGCACCTTCCGCAACGAAGGCGTCTCCTACAAGCACAACCCCGAATTCACCATGCTGGAGGCCTACCAGGCCTTCGCCGACTACGACGTGATGCTCGACCTCACGCGCGAACTGATCCAGGGCGCCGCCACCGCCGCCTTCGGCTCCCCGATCGCCCACAAGGCGGGTGCGGACGGGAAGCTCGTCGTCCACGACATCTCCGGACCCTGGCCGGTCAAGACCATGTACGGGGCCATCAGCGAGGCCCTCGGCGAGGAGGTCGACGCCGACACCGGGGAACACGCACTGCGCAGGCTGTGCGACCGGGCCGCCGTGCCGCACGCCCCCGAGGACACCCGCGGCGACGTGGTCCTGGAGATGTACGAACGGCTGGTGGAGGAGAAGACCGAACTGCCCACCTTCTACAAGGACTTCCCCACCGACGTCTCCCCGCTCACCCGCCAGCACCGCAAGGACCCGCGGCTCGCCGAGCGCTGGGACCTGGTCGCCTTCGGCACCGAACTGGGCACCGCGTACTCGGAGCTGACCGACCCCGTCGAGCAGCGGCGCCGGCTCACCGCCCAGTCCCTGCTCGCGGCGGGCGGCGACCCGGAGGCCATGGAGCTCGACAACGACTTCCTGGACGCGCTGGAGTACGCGATGCCGCCGACGGGCGGCCTGGGCATCGGGGTGGACCGCCTGGTCATGTTCCTCACGGGCCTGACGATCCGCGAGACCCTCCCGTTCCCCCTGGTGCGGCGCGGCTGACCACCCGCCCGGCTGGTCCGGGCGGGTGACGGGGACGGGGCGCGTCCGCGCCTCTCGACATCGGCGGCGATGTCGTTGATACGTAGTAATAATGAAAAATGACGAGCCGACAGTAGGGCGGCGCGCGCTCCTGCGTACCGCCGTCTTCCTCGGGGTCGCGGCCGCCGCCGGACTGGTCTCCTCGGGCGGCGAAGGCGGTACGCCAGGTACCCCCGGCCTGCCGCGGCCGGGAGGGGCGGCCGGTGCGGGCGGTGCGCCGGGTGGCGCCGCCGGGCCGGGGCCGAACCCCGCGGCGGGAGCGCCCGGGGCCGCCTTCCCCCAGGGGCTGCCCGAGAAGGCCTACCGGCTGCGCCCCATGACCTCCGACACCCCCGCCCGGCCGGGCGCCGTCAAGCCGGCCGTCCGGACCCGGCCCATTCTGGAGCTCCCGGCCGACGCGACCACGGCGAGCGCCATGGTCCTCACCTTCGACGACGGCCCCGACCCCCGCTACACCCCGGGCATCCTCGACACCCTCGCCCGGTACGGCGTACGCGCGATGTTCTTCGTCTGCGGGGAGATGGCCGCGGAGAACCCGAACCTGCTGCGCCGGATGGTCGCCGAAGGGCACGTCATCGGCAACCACACCTGGACCCACCCGCTCATCCCCAAGCTCAGCCGGCCCGCCCTCGCCTCCGAGATCGGCCGCACGAGCGAGGTCGTCCAGCAGACCGTCGGCGAGGCGCCGGTGTGGTTCCGGGCGCCGTACGGGGCCTGGAACCGGGCCGCCTTCGAGATCGGGGCCGAGCTGGGCATGGAGCCGCTCGCCTGGACCGTGGACACCCTGGACTGGAAGGAACCCGGGACCGGCACGATCATCTCCCGGGTCCTCGGCGGCGCGGGACCCGGCGTGATCGTCCTGTCGCACGACGCGGGCGGCAACCGCTCGCAGAGTGTCCAGGCGATCTCCTCGTACCTGCCCCAACTGCTGGCGCGGGGCTACCGGATGACCCTTCCGGTGTTGCCGCCCCGCTGAGCGGGCCCCGTTCGGGCCGGTGCCGGCTCAGCGGGCCTCCACCATGCGGGCGAAGACGACCACGTTGCCGTCGTAGCCCCGGGCCTTCGAGTAGCCGCCGCCGCACGTGATCACCCGGAGTTCCGGGTGCCCGGTGTCCCCGTACACCCGGGCTCCGGGGAAGGCCTCCTTGGAGAACACCTCCACGCCGTAGACCTCGAACACGGCCGTGCGCCCGTCGTACCGCGCCACCTCGATGCGGTTGCCCGGCTTGACGGAGCCCAGGCCGTAGAAGACCGCCGGGCCCTGCGCGTTGTCCACGTGGCCCACGATCACCGCCGAGCCGCGCTGGCCCGGCGAGATGCCGTTCAGGTACCAGCCGGCGAGATTGCGGTCCTGCGGCGGCGGGGCGTCGATCCAGCCCTGCGCGTCCAGCCCGACCGTCATCACCGGCGCGTCCACGTTGATCGTGGGAATCCGGATGCGCTGCACCGACGAGTGTTCCAGCACCTCCATGCCCGCGGGCGGCAGCGGCGGATTCGCCGGCAGCTGGTCGGCCGTCACCGCCACGGCAGAGGCCGCGGTGGGCTGGGGCGGTCCGCCGCCGACGTCCACCCCGTTCCGCACCATGGCGAGGCCGGTGAGCATGACCAGGGCGAGTACGCCCCACGGTGAGCGTTTGCGCGACTGCCCGGTCTCGTCCTCGCCCATCGTTCTCCCTTCCCGACGCGGGGGTCCCGACCCGCGTTCCTGTCCCGCCCCTGTACGCCCTACCTCACGCACGCTAAGGGCGAGTCGGCGGGACGGCGAGGGGGAAGGCGCGAACGGGTGGCCACGGCGCCGGAGGGGGCCGGAAGAGGTGCGTCCATCCAGGTAATCGTCACATAAATGCCTGACGGGTCGTGACCTGCGGATCCGTCAGCTCCGCCGTCCGCGCTTCGGCGTGTCGCTCAACCGGGCGGCCCAAAGCCGGAAATGCGGAGCTTGCGGGGCGACCGGAGGGTTCGACGTGGGAGGCGTTCTCGTCGATCATCCGGGGCCGACGCTCCGGGGCGCTTCCCGCTGGAGGTTCCACCATGCGTGTCTTGCGCGCTCTTACCGTGACGGCGGCAGCCTGCGCCGCGATCGGCCTCAGTGTCCCGTTCGCCTCCGCGAACCAGAACCCCGGTGGTCAGGGCGGGAACGGCGGTCCCAGCAACATCTCGGTCAACCCGTACTCCGTGCACCAGGGATCCACGATGCAGGTGAGCGCTGCGGGCTGCGGACACGGCGGTACCGTCACCTCGCACGGAAACTTTCCGCCGGCCAACCTGTCCGCCGGTTCGATCGGCTTCGCGAACGTCCGGATCTTCAACCACGCCTCGCCCGGCCACCACACGCTGTCGGTCCGGTGCAACGACAGCAGCCTGGTCGCCACGCACCGCTTCACCATCCTCGAAGGCAACCCCTCGCAGGGCGGCATCGGCGGGTCCTTCGGCCCGTCCACCGCCGAGACCGCCATCGGCGCGGGCCTCGTCGGCACCGCGGCGCTCGGCGCGGGGGCCCACGTGGTGCGCCGCCGCCGCCGTCCGCTCCGCAGCCGGGCCTGACCGGGCGGCCTCCCCGGTCAGGCGTTCCCCGCCCGTGATCCCCGGCAGCGGGGAACACGGGCGGGTTCTTCAGTGGCCGCGGCCGGAGCCCCTGCGGCGCAGGGCGTACGCGGTGCCGCCCGCGGCGGCGAGGAACAGGCCGGCGCCGGCGCCGAGCTCCAGCGGATCCATGCCGGCCACACTGCCGCCGAGGCCGCCGCGGACACCGCGGGCGGAATTGGCGACGGTGGCGTTCGTGGGAGTGGCGGCCCGCGTGGCGGTGACGGTGGCGGTCCGCGTGGAACTCGTGGTCGGTCGGGTCGTGCCGCCCGCGATCGTCAGGTCGGCCGACCCGGTCTCCCCGTTGCAGGTGAAGGAGACGGAGTAGACGGCCCCGCGCCGGGCATCCCGGTCCACGTTGACCCGCACGGTCTGCCCGCGCGCGATGCTCACGGTGTCGAAGACCCCGGAGGAAGCGGTGGAGTAGGCGGCGTTGCAGCCGCTGACCGCGAGCACCGTCTGCCCGCCCGGGGCCACGGTGGAGGGGGTGATCGTGAAGCCGAACGAGGTGACCTGCCGGGCCTCGGCCGCGGTCGCGGCGGACGCGCCGAGGGCACCGAGCGCGAGTACGGCGCCCGTGGCGCCGGCGCTGAGCAGAACGGTGGCGGAGCTGCGTATCGCACCCATGGTTGAGTCTCCGGATCCCCGAGGAGCAGCCGCGGAACGGTTTCCGCACGTGGGGGGTCGTGCGCCTCGATGTCCGCCACGCTAGGTGCGGGTGCGGTGACCCGCGATCAGGAACGGGCGAATGGGGCATGGCCGTAGGCCGAACCGGGGACGGGAGGCCCGTCCCCGGTTTGCCGGGCGGCGGTCGGCCGCCTGCCGGGCGGCTGTCAACCGCCGAGGTCCAGGTGCGGGAACTGCGCGAGGAAGGGTTCCGCGGTGGCCGCGATGCCCCGCCCGAAGGGCGCGTCGAAGTCCCAGATCAGGAACAGCAGGAACGCGATGAGCGCGCTGAACAGACCGGCCAGCAGCAGCTCCCGGAACGACCGCCTGATCTGTAGCGTGAAGATCAGCCCCACCGTCACCAGGGCGCCCGCGATCAGCCCGAACCACACCACCCCCGGCATGGTGGCCCCGGCGCTCTGGCCGCGCGCACTGCGGGCGTCGTCCGCCACCGCGACCTGGTCGACCAGCGGCTGGTACGCCTGCCCCTCGTGGTCGGTCTGCGGCTCGTAGTCGGTGACGTCCCGGCGGATACGTTCCAGCAGCTCGCCGCCGCGGTCCGTGAGGTCGCCGTGGTCGGCCATCTCCTTCCACTCGGTGTCCACCACGTACGTCACGTACGCGTCGACATCGGACCGGATCTTCTTGCGCACCTCGGCCGGGTAGACCTCGGAGCGGACACTGATCTCGTGCAGGGCCTGCGCCTCCTGGCGCACGTACTCCTGGGCGGCGCCGCGGCCCTCCCAGACGCCGGCGATCGCCAGGCCGAGCACGATCGCGTAGATCACGCCGATCATCATCGTCATGTATTCGATGACGTCCGGGGTTTCGTTCGGATCGTCGTCCTCGCCGATCCGGCGGTGATTGAAGAAGGCGATGGACAGCACCACGGCACAGGCCGCGGCCATCGCGAGGGACAGGACGAGCCATTCCGACAAGATGACTCCCGATCGGTTTCAGGTGGGGCGGGCTAGCGCGGGCGCAGCGCGACGATCGCGAGCACCGCGGGAGCCGCGGTCAGCAGGGTGAAGGTCACCGGCGAGATGTGGTGCTCCACCGGCTTGCGGGCCGGCGCGTGGTACGCCGGGCGGGCCACCGGCTTCGGCGGCGGTGGCGTCACCACGGGGGCGGGTGGGGGCGGCGCGGGAGCCTTGGCCGCGCGGGGCGGCTGGGGCGCCGGTTTCGGCGGAGGTGGTGGGGGCAGGACGGGCTTGAGTACGGGTTGGGGCGCCGGCTTGGGCGGCGGAGGCGGTGGCGTGGGCTTCGGAGGCGGGGTGGGCGTGGGCTTGGGCGGTGGCGGAGGGGGCGGCGGCTCGGGCGTCGGCGGGGGCGGGGGCGGGGGCGGTGGTGGCGGCTTGGGCGGACACGGCGGGGGCGGAGGCGGCGGGCAGTGGGGACCGCCGTGACGGCCCCCGCCATGGTCCCCGCCACGGCCCCCGCCGTGGTCCTTTCCGTGGTCCCTTGCGTGGCCGGAGCCGCGGTCGGCACCGTGATGTCCGCCACCCGAGCCGCCTCCGCGGCCGCCCCCGCCGGCCACCGCGACCACTGCCGTGGCGGTCGCGGCGTCGCCGGAGCAGGTCGTCGCGTAGGCGCAGCTATCAGCCACGGCCGGCGTGGCGGACAGGGCCGCCCACAGCAGGACCGGGACCGCCAGCAGGCGCTTGGCACAGGCTCTGTTCACCCGGGGAGCATGGGCCCACGCGCGCCCGCGCACGCGAGGCTCGGCCCCGGTTCGCCTGAACGGGTGGAGCGACGACCCGAGAGGTTTGAGCCAGTCGCGGGCCGGTCCCGCAGCGAGCCCGATCACCACCTGTCAATTCCCAAAAGGGATTTGTCGGTATCGGTCATTCGCCCCACAGGGCGTGCCGGGCGCCTTTGGTGTGTGACGAAGAACGGATCGCCAATTTCCGCTTTTGCTCGCCCTGTTGGGCAATGATCAGTACATTCGGCTCGGACAGGAGTCCGACCTCGGACGGACCGCCGCAGGAACAACGCTTGGAGACCCCGATGGAGCGCCCCGCCTGGGCCCCGCCAGGCATCGACATATCGGTGCCGAGCGTGTCCCGCATCTACGATTACTACCTGGGCGGGTCCCACAATTTCGAGGTCGACCGCCAGGCGGCCCGCCGCGCCATGGAATTCATGCCGGGACTGCCCAAGGTCATGCAGGCCAACCGGGCATTCATGCGCCGCGCCGTCCGGCACGCCGTCGCCGAGGGCGTCACGCAGTTCCTCGACATCGGCTCCGGCATCCCCACCTTCGGCAACGTCCACGAGGTCGCCCGGGCCGCCAGCCCCGAGGCGCGCGTGGTCTACGTCGACCACGACCCGGTGGCCGTCGCGCACAGCCGGGCCGTCCTCGACGGGGACGACCGCACCGACATCGTCGCCGCCGACCTGCGCAAGCCGAAGGAGATCCTGGCCGCCCCCGAGGTCGGCCGGCTGCTCGACCTCGAACGCCCGGTCGCCCTGCTGCTCGTCGCCGTCCTGCACTTCCTGGAGGACTCGGACGACCCGTACGCCGCCGTCGCCGGACTGCGCGACGCCCTGGCCCCCGGCAGCCTGCTGATCCTCACGCACGCCTCGTACGAGGGGATCCCGCTCACGGAGGAGGTCGCGGGCGGCGTCGTCGACGTCTACCGGGACATCCGCAACCCGCTCGTCATGCGCACCGGGGAGCAGATCGGCGACTTCTTCGACGGCTTCGAGCTGCTGGAGCCCGGACTGGTCTCCATGCCCGACTGGCGGCCGGACGGACCCGGCAGCGAGGCGGAGGGCGAGACGCCGGAGGACCCGTACGCCTTTTCCGGCTTCGGCGGAGTGGGACGCAAGGCGTGAGACTTCCGGCACAGACCGCGGGCGCGCCGGACGCTGCCGTGGCGCCCGTCCTCGCACCGGCCGCGGTACCGGCCGCAGCGCCGGCCGCCGGTGCCGCCGCGGCCCCCCACGGCGGCATCGAGGACCGGATCGCCCGCTTCGCGACCATCTGGGGCCGGGCGATCTTCCCGGTCACGGCCACCTCGCTGACCCGCACCGAGTTCGAGCGGCACCTGCTGCCGCTCACCCGGACGCTCACCGAGGCCCTGCACGCCCGGCCCTTCGACGCCGCCGTCGCCCAGCGGGTGGGGGCGGAACTCGTCGCCGTGCACTGCACCGACCCCGAGGCCCTGGCCGGCACCCTCGGCGTGATCGAGTCCTACCTGGTGCTCTACTGCGGCCCGGACGGACTCGAAGGCTCCGGCGTGGAGGGCACCGCCGAGTACCACGCGCGCTGCGCCCGGCTCCAGCACGCCATCGCGGCGGGATACGCCCGGGCCCTGCGCGAGCGCACCCTCCGCGAGCAGGAGGCCATCGCCCGCTCCGCGCTGACCGCCCGCACCGACGCCCAGCAGGCCCTGCACGCGAGCGAGGAGCGCTTCCGGGCGGTCTTCGAGGGCGCGGCCGTCGGTATCGGCATCGCCGACCTCGACGGGAACGTGCTGGAGGTCAACGACACGCTCCTGCAGATGTTCGGCGGCCTGGAGGGCCACGTCCGCAGCCGCAACGTCAGCGAGTGGGGCCACCCGGACGACACCCCGCACGTCTGGCGGATGTACGGGGAACTGGTGCGCGGCGAGCGCGAGAGCTACCGCGTGGAGAAGCCGTACTACCGGCACGACGGAACCGTCCTCTGGACCAACCTCACGGTGTCGCTGCTGCGCGACGCCGACGGCAAGCCGCAGTACCAGCTGGCGCTGATGGAGGACACCACCGAACGCCGGCTGCTGAACCTGCGCCTGCGCTACGAGGCCACCCACGACGCCCTCACCGGCCTGCCCAACCGGACGCTGTTCTTCGAAAGGCTCGAAAAGGCCCTCGGCGGGGCCGGCGGCAGCCGCTATGGCCTGTGCTACCTCGACCTCGACGGCTTCAAGGCGGTCAACGACAGCCTCGGGCACTCGGCGGGTGACCGGCTGCTGGTGGAGGTCGCCGACCGGCTGCAGAGCTGCGCGACCGGCCCGGGCGAGGTCGTCGCCCGGCTCGGCGGCGACGAGTTCGTCGCCCTGACCACCGGCCCCGACACCGAGGAGAAGGTGACCGACCTCGCCGTCCGCATCCTCTCCGCCCTGTCCACGCCGATCCGGCTGGAAGGCCGTGAGCTGACGGTCAGGGGCAGCATCGGGATCGTCGAGGGCCCGGCGAAGGAGCGCACCCCGGCGGAGGTGCTGCGCAGCGCCGACATCACCATGTACCGGGCCAAGGCGGCCGGCGGCAACCGCTTCGAATTCGCCGACGCCGAGGCCGACGCCCGCGCGATCACCCGCCACGGGCTGACCAACGCCCTGCCGGCGGCGCTGGAGCGCGGCGAGTTCTTCATCGAGTACCAGCCGCTGGTCCACATGCGTGACGGCAGCGTGCACGGGGCGGAGGCCCTGGTGCGCTGGTCGCACCCGCAGTACGGGGTGCTCGGCCCGGACCGCTTCATCCCGCTCGCCGAACGGACCGGGCTGATCGTGCCGCTCGGCCGCTGGGTACTGGAGGAGTCCGTCCGCCAGGCCCGGATCTGGCAGTGCCAGAACGGCGGCGCGGCCCTGCGGGTCAACGTCAACCTCTCGCCGACCCAGCTGCACCACCCGGGCCTGGTCGCCGACACCGTCGCGGTGCTGGAGAAGTCCGGGCTCGCCCCGGGCGCCCTGTGCCTGGAGGTCACCGAATCCGCCCTGATAGGGGCCGACGACGAACTCCTGGAGCCGCTGCGCCGGCTCGCCGCCCTGGGCGTGGACATCGCGCTCGACGACTTCGGCACCGGCTACTCGAACCTCGCCAATCTGCGCCGCCTGCCGGTCAGCGTGCTCAAGCTCGACCGCTCCTTCACCCAGGGGATGCAGCAGCAGCCCGCCAACCCGGTCGACGTCAAGATCGTGGAGGGGATCGTCGCCCTCGCCCACAGCCTCGAACTGGCCGTCACCGTCGAGGGCGTGGAGACCGGCGCCCAGGCCGCCCAGCTGCGAGCCCTCGGCTGCGACACCGCCCAGGGCTGGTACTACGCCCGCCCCGGAGCCCCGGACCGCATCCATGCCCTCTCCCTCTCGGACGCGGTGCCCACGCCTTCCTGACGTCACCTCCACGGACCACCCGAGCCCGAGCCGGAGGCGGCCCGCGGGGCCTCCGGAGGCCCCGCCCCGCCGGTCAGTCCAGGCCGGCCTCCGTCCCGCGGCCGGGTGTCCGGACGGCTTCCAGGACCCGCTCGTACCGCCGGGCGGTGTCGGCCAGGACCTCGGCAGCCACGGGCAGCCGCTGGGCCTGATAGCCGTCGAGCACCTCCTCGCCGGCCGGCCCGCCGAGAGCGGCGGCCAGCGTCCGGCCGAGTGCGGCGGCGTCCTGGATGCCGGTGTTCATGCCCAGCCCGCCGGCTATGGGGTGCACGTGCGCGGCATCCCCGGCGAGGAAGACCCGGCCCTCCCTCATCCGCGTTGCCATGCGGACGTTGACCCGCCAGGAGGAGAGCCAGGTGGGATCCGCGAGCCGGATCCCGGGCATTCGTGCGTGCCGGTCGAAGAGCCGCTGGAAGCTCTCCAGCGAGGGCGGCAGCAGTTCGCCGTGCTCGTCCTGTTCGGGCGAGGCCTGCAGCTGGAAGGTGTCCGTCCCTGGCATGGGGCAGAGCAGTATCCCGGCGCCTTCCGAGGTGAACCACTGGTGCCAGACGTCCCGGCTGAGTCCGGGTGCCTTGACATCCCCGAGCACCATCGCGGGCTCCGCTTCCGCACTTCCCTCGAAGGGGATGCCGAGGAGCTTGCGCGTGGCGCTGTGCCCGCCGTCGCACCCGGCGAGATAGCGGGCCCCGATCACGGTGGAGTCCCCGAGCTCGGCGCTGACCCCGGCCGCGTCCTGGGTGATTCCGGCGAGCGAGGACCCCCACTCGACCCGCACACCCAGCTCTGCGAGCCGGTCGCGCAGCGCCTCCTCGATCTGCCACTGCCCGATCAATAGACCGGCGTCGATGGGGGTGTCGTTGACGTGTGCTCCGTCGAAGTACTTGCGCAGGACCACCTTGCTGTTGCCGGTGGAAATGAGGGGCTCGGCCGCGCCGAGTTCCCGGAAGACCTCGAGGCTGCTCGGCTGCAGTCCCTTGCCGCGGGATTCGCGGTGGGGGGCGGGCCGCTGATCGATGACGCGCACGGCGACTCCGCGCAGCGCGAGATCGCAGGCCAGCGTCAGTCCTGTAGGGCCGGAGCCCACGATCAATACGTCGGTCATCGGATGTCCTCTCCTCGTCGATGCCTCAAGGAAAGCGGACCCCGCCAGAAAAAGCAACCCGGTTAAAAAATTAACCTGGTCATCAATTCGTGCTACGCTGTGAGGCATGGAGAACACGACAGGTCTGCGCGAGAGCAAGAAGCTCCGTACGCGCCGCCAGCTGGCGGCGACGGCGCTGGAGCTGTTCCTGGAGCGGGGCTTCGACGCCGTGTCGGTGGCGGATGTCGCCGCCGCGGCCGAGGTCTCCAAGCCCACCCTCTTCCGGTACTTCCCGAGCAAGGAGGACCTGCTGCTCGACCGGTTCGCCGACCATCAGGACGAGGCGGCGCGCATCGTGCGCGAGCGGCCCGCCGGTCAGACGCCGGTGGGTGCGCTGCATGCCCATTTCCTGGCGGCACTCGCCGAACGGGACCCGATCACAGGGCTGTGCGACCACCCCGGGGTGCTCGCCTTCCAGCGGCTGCTCTACGGCACCGCCAGCCTGCAGGCCCGGCTCGGCCACTACACGGACCGGGAGGTGGAGCTGCTCGCCGCCGTGCTCGAGGCGGAGTCGGTCCCGCCGCTCACCGCCCGGCTGGCGGCGATCCACCTGGTGGCCGTCCGTGACGAGCTCGGCCGGGAGAACTGGCGGCGGCTCGACGCCGGCCGGAGCGCCGACCAGGCCCACCCGGCCGCCGTGGTCGACGCCGATCGGGCCTTCGGGATGCTGGCCGACGGCCTCGACAGGGCCCTGCCGATAGCCCCGGCTTCGACCTCGACCTCGACCTCGACCTCGACCTCGACCCCGGCTCCGGCCTCGCCTTCGGCGTGATGCCCGCTCCACCCGCGGTGGGGGAACCGGGGGGTCGGGGCCGGCGGGCCCGGCTGCCCCCGGTGCCCCGGCGAGGCTTGCCGTGGGGCGCGCCGGGGCACCGCCGGCCGCCGGCTGACCTGTCCCGACTGGCCGCCCCTGGATGACCCGCCCCCGGCGGGGTCAGCCCACCAGCATGCGCTTCAGTTCGCGGGCCGCACGCGGGGGAGCCACGTCGGTGCGGTGGGCCAAGGCCACCGTGCGCCGCAGCGGGGACCCGGCCAGCGGGGTCGCCCGCAGACCGGGACCGGCGCGGTCCACCACCATCGCCGGGACCACCGCGATGCCCAGCCCCGCCCGGACGAAGCCCAGGACCGCGTCCATCTCGCCGCCCTCCACGGTGAAGACCGGCTCGAAGCCCTCCGCGCGGCAGGCCGCCACGGTCAGCTCCCGCAGGTCGTAGCCGTGCCGGAACATCACCATCGGCTCGTCGCGCAGGCCCCGTATGGTCAGCTCGCCGCCTCCGCCCGGCGCCGGCCGCTCCGCCGACGAGACCACCACCAGGTCCTCCGTCAGCAGTTCCACCGTGGTCAGGGCCGGAGCCGAGGGCGGCAGCGGCAGCGCGATCAGGGCGAGGTCCAGGGCCCCGCGCGCGAGTTCCCGTACGAGGTCCAGCGAACCGCTCTCCTCGATCAGCAGCTCGATCCCCGGATGCGCGGCGTGGAAGGTCCGCAGCACGTCCGGCAGCAGGCCCGTGCACACGCTCGGGGTGGCACCCAGCCGGACCCGCCCGCGCCGCAGCTGCGCCAGTTCCTGCACCTCCAGCCGCGCGGTGTCCGCGTCCGCCAGGATCCGCCGGGCCAGCGGCAGCAGCGTCTCGCCCGCGTCGGTGAGCGCGATGTTGCCGCGCGCCCGGCTGAAGAGCTCGGCCCCCAGTTCCCGTTCGAGCGCCTTGATCTGCTGGGAGAGCGAGGGCTGGGCCACGTGCACCCGCTCCGCGGCCCGGGTGAAGTGCCGGGTCTCGGCGACGGCCACGAAGTACAGGAGCTGCTGGAACTGCATCAGCCCAGCGTAAACCGCTCCATAGGCAACCTCTATCGATTTGAGCTCCTTCATGTCTTGGACCTTTCGGGACCTCGGTCCCTACCGTCGAGACATGGCTCTGGCAACGCGGACGGGTCGACGGCCGTCCACCACGCGCACACTCTGGGACTCCTCCGTCGGCAAGAAGTCCGTGATGGCCGTCTCCGGTCTGGTGATGCTCGGCTACCTCGTCGTGCACATGCTCGGCAACCTCAAGATCTTCTTCGGCTCGGACGAGTTCAACGGCTACGCCCACTGGCTGCGCACCCTCGGCTCGCCCTTCCTCCACCACGAGTGGGCCCTGTGGATCGTCCGCGTGGTGCTCCTCGCCGCGGTCGTCGCGCACGCCGTGTCCGCCTACCAGCTCAGCCGGCGCGACATCAAGGCCCGCCCGGTCACGTACGCGCACAAGCGCCGCCGCGCGAGTTACGCCACTCGGACCATGCGCTGGGGCGGCATCATCCTCGGCCTCTTCATCGTCTGGCACCTGCTCGACCTCACCACGCTCACCGTCAACGAGCGCGCCTGGGCCGGCCACCCGTACGAGAACGTCCTCGCCACCTTCTCCACCTGGTACGGGAACACGATCTACATCGTGGCGATGGCCGCGCTCGGCCTGCACGTCCGGCACGGCTTCTGGAGCGCCGCCCAGACCCTCGGCGCGGGCAACGCCCGACGCGACCGGACGCTGAAGTCCCTCGCCAACGCCCTGGCCCTCGTCCTCTTCGCGGGCTTCGTCTCCGTGCCCGTCGCCGTCATGACCGGAGTCGTGAACTGACCGTGAACAGCTACGCGAACCACACCACCGGTGCGCCCATCGCCGACGCCAAGGCTCCCGAAGGCCCGATCGCCGACCGATGGGACCGTCGCCGCTTCGAGGCCAAGCTGGTCAACCCGGCCAACCGCCGCAAGCACACCGTCATCGTCGTCGGCACGGGCCTCGCGGGCGGCGCGGCCGGCGCCACCCTGGCCGAACAGGGCTATCACGTGGTCCAGTTCTGCTTCTCCGACTCCCCGCGCCGGGCCCACTCCATCGCGGCCCAGGGCGGCATCAACGCGGCCAAGAACTACCGCAACGACGGCGACTCCGTGCACCGCCTCTTCTACGACACCGTCAAGGGCGGCGACTTCCGCGCCCGCGAGTCCAACGTGCACCGCCTCGCCCAGATCTCCGTCGAGATCATCGACCAGTGCGTGGCCCAGGGCGTCCCCTTCGCCCGCGAGTACGGAGGGCTCCTCGACACCCGCTCCTTCGGCGGCGTCCAGGTCTCCCGCACCTTCTACGCCCGCGGCCAGACGGGCCAGCAGCTCCTCCTCGGCGCGTACCAGGCGCTCTCCCGGCAGATCGCCGCGGGCAACGTCGAGATGCACGCCCGCACCGAGATGCTCGACCTGGTCGTCGTCGACGGCGTGGCCCGCGGCATCGTGGCCCGCGACCTGATCACCGGCGAGATCTCCACCCACTACGCCGACGCGGTGGTCCTGGCGAGCGGCGGCTACGGCAACGTCTTCTACCTGTCCACCAACGCCATGAACTCCAACGCGACCGCCGTCTGGCGGGCGCACCGGCGCGGCGCGTACTTCGCCAACCCCTGCTTCACCCAGATCCACCCCACCTGCATCCCGCGCACCGGCGACCACCAGTCCAAGCTCACGCTGATGAGCGAGTCCCTGCGCAACGACGGCCGGATCTGGGTCCCCGAGGCGAAGGGCGACACCCGCCCCGCGGCCGACATCCCCGAAGCGGAGCGCGACTACTACCTGGAGCGGATCTACCCCTCCTTCGGCAACCTCGTGCCCCGCGACATCGCCTCCCGCGCCGCCAAGAACGTCTGCGACGAGGGCCGCGGCGTCGGCCCCGGCGGCCAGGGGGTCTACCTCGACTTCGCCGACGCCATCCGCCGCATGGGCCGGGACAAGGTCGCCGAGAAGTACGGCAACCTGTTCGAGATGTACGAGCGGATCACCGCGGAGAACCCGTACGAGGTCCCCATGCGGATCTACCCCGCCGTGCACTACACGATGGGCGGCCTGTGGGTCGACTACGACCTCCAGACCACCGTCCCCGGCCTGTTCGCGATCGGCGAGGCCAACTTCTCCGACCACGGCGCCAACCGCCTCGGCGCCTCCGCCCTGATGCAGGGCCTCGCGGACGGCTACTTCGTACTGCCGTCCACGATCAACGACTACCTGGCGCGGCACCCGCACCGGGACACGGTGGACGACGACCACCCCGAGGCGGTGGCCGTCGTACGCGAGACCCGCGAGCGGCTCGCGCGGCTCCTCTCCGTCGACGGCGACCGCACCCCCGACTCCTTCCACCGCGAGATCGGCGAACTCATGTGGGAGTACTGCGGGATGGCCCGCAGTGAGGACGGGCTGCGCAAGGCGCTCGACCGCATCCCGGAGATCCGCGCGGAGTTCTGGCGCCGCATCAAGGTCCCGGGCAGCGGCGAAGAGTTCAACCAGTCGCTGGAGAAGGCCAACCGCATCGTCGACTACCTCGAACTCGCCGAGCTGATGTGCCTCGACGCGCTCCACCGCGCCGAATCCTGCGGCGGCCACTTCCGCGAGGAGTCCCAGACCCCGGACGGCGAGGCGGCCCGCCTGGACGAGGCCTTCTCCTACGCCGCCGCCTGGGAGTTCACCGCCACCGGCGCCGCCCCCGTCCTGCACAAGGAAGACCTCGTCTTCGAGTACGTCCACCCCACCCAGCGGAGCTACGCATGAAGCTCACCCTGCGCGTCTGGCGCCAGCGCGGCGCCGACGCCCCCGGCCACATGGCCTCCTACGAGGTCGACGGGATCTCCGAGGACATGTCCTTCCTCGAGATGCTCGACACCCTCAACGAGGACCTCATCCTGCGCGGTGAGGACCCGGTCGCCTTCGACCACGACTGCCGCGAAGGCATCTGCGGCGCCTGCAGCCTGGTCATCAACGGCGACGCCCACGGCCCGGAGCGCACCACCACCTGTCAGCTGCACATGCGGTCCTTCACCGACGGCGACACGATCGACGTCGAACCCTGGCGGGCCGCCGCCTTCCCGGTCGTCAAGGACCTCGTCGTCGACCGCGGCGCCTTCGACCGGATCATCCAGGCGGGCGGCTACATCACCGCCCCGACCGGCGCCGCCCCCGAGGCCCACGCCACCGCCGTGCCCAAGGCCGACGCCGACTTCGCCTTCGAGCACGCCGAGTGCATCGGCTGCGGCGCGTGCGTGGCGGCCTGCCCCAACGGCTCGGCGATGCTCTTCACCTCCGCCAAGGTCAACCACCTGAACGTCCTCCCGCAGGGCTCGCCGGAGCGGGAGACCCGGGTGCTGGACATGGTGGCCCGGATGGACGACGAGGGCTTCGGCGGCTGCACCCTCACCGGGGGGTGCGCCACGGCCTGCCCGAAGGGCATCCCGCTGCCGTCGATCGCGGCGATGAACAAGGAGTGGCTGCGGGCGGTGCGCAAGGGCCCCCGCTGAGCGTCCTGCGGCACAGGGCCGGGCCCCGCAGCCGCCTCACCAGCCCCCGTACGGGCGCCCGCGGCCGGGTGCCGCCACCGGGCCGGGTCCCCGTCCCGGCCCGACCGGCCGACCCGATCCGCCGACCGGGCGCCCGTACGGGCCGTACGCCGCGCCCTGCACCGCAGGGCGGCGGGCGCGCCCGCCACGTGGCGGGCGGCCCTGCGCCGATCGGCTGACCGGCACAGCCCAGCTCGCGCCGCGCCCCGGCGGCGCCCGGACCATGGGGGACAGTGGCCCCATGCCACAAGCCCCCACCGGGTCCGGACCGCGCCGCCGAGCCGTACTGGCCGCCGCCCTCGCCCCGCTGGCCGCGGCCGGATGCTCCGGCGGGGAGGCCCCCCGCACTTCGGCACCCGGCCCGGAGGGCGGGCCCAAGGACGCCCTGATCATGGTGATCCGGCACGCGGAGAAGCCGTACGCCGGCGACTCCGGCCGGGACGAGGAGGGCGAGGACGATCCCGGCTCGCTGGCCGGCCGCGGCTGGCGCCGGGCCGAGCAGCTCCCGCGCCTCTTCCCGCCGGCCAAGCGCTCCTCGCTGCCCCGCCCTGCCGCGGTCTTCGCGGCCGGCGGCAAGGACCGCGCCCCCGCGCGGTGCAGGCAGACCGTGGCGGCGCTGGCCACCGCACTGCGCACCCCCGTCCGCGGAGAGTTCGCCGTCGGTGACGAACCGGCCCTCGTCCAGGCCGTGTTGGCTGCGCCCATGCCCGTACTCGTCTGCTGGGAGCACAGTGGCGTGCCCCGCCTGATCCGGGCCCTCGGCGCCCACCAGCTCCCCGGCATCCCCGCGACCTGGCCCGACCGCTACGACCTCGTCTGGGAGTTCACCCGGCGCCGGGGCCAGTGGAGCTTCCGCGAACTGCCGCAGCACCTGCTGCCGGGGGACGCGTAGGCCTGCGGCCCCCGTTGACCCGCAGGGGGCCTCCGTGGAGGTCATCTGTCTTACGAGCAATCGGTGTTGGGGTAGCGGTGGCGCCCACGGGAAGGATCACGGGTGTGCGCCGAACCCCTGCCGCCCTGGCCGTCCTCGCCGTCACCGTCACCTCCGCCTTCTGCGTTCTCGCCGCGCCCGGACCGCCCGCTGCCGCGGCCCCCGCCACCGTCCTCGCCACCGTTCCCGCTGCCGTCCCCGAAGCCGGCATTGCCGCCGGCGCGGTCCGGCTGACCAGCTACAACATCTGCGGCAACATGTGCTCCGGTCCGTCCTACGACGCGGAGCGCCGGATCGCGGCCGTGTCCGCCGAGGCCGACCCCGGGGGCTGGGGTGCCGACCAGCTCTTCCTCCAGGAGGTGTGCGAGCACCAGTACGACGCGCTCCTCGACCGCCTGGGGCCGCTCGGCTACGACGGGTCCTACTCCGCCACCCTGCCGGCCGGGAACCCGGCCATCTGCGAGGGGCACGCGTACGGGAACGCCGTTCTCGTCCGCGGCCCGGTCTCGGACACGGCCGACCTCGACCTGACGGTGGGCGGCGAACGCGAACCGATCACGGTGCCCTGCGCCCTGGCCGCCCTCTCGGACCGGCCCACCTGGTCCTGCTCGGTCCACCTCTACTGGGACGACGGGACCCTCGCCGTACCCGAGGCCAACCGGCTGGCGGAGCAGGCCCGCAAGTGGCTGGACGACGGATTCGCCGTCGTCCTCGGCGGGGACTTCAACCACTCCCCGCGCACCGCCACGCTGTCGCGCTTCTACCTGCCGGAACGAGGAGACGGCGCCCACGGATCCTTCATCGAGGCGGACGAGGGCGACCCGGAGTTCTTCGACCCCGCAGTCTGCCCGCCCGCCTCCACCTCCGCGTGCCGGTCGGGCGAGACGACCTTCGGCGCGAAGAAGCTCGACTACCTCTTCCTCAGCGCCCCGCACTTCCGGGCCGCGAGCGCCGACGCCCTTCCCCTCGACACGAAGGTCTCGGACCACAACCTGCTGCGCGTCTCGGCCACCGCCACCTGACCGCCACGCCCGACCGCCCGCCTGAGCGTCACGGTCTGACCTCCGTTCGACCGTCCGGTCCAGTCCGTCCCGTCCGGTCCGGTCCGGTCCCGTCCGTCCGGTCCCGGCCGGGGCGGAGCCCGCCCGCCGCCTACCCGCCGAGCGCCCGCGCCAGGTAGGACGCCGTGCGGCCCCGGCCCGCCGCCGCCACCTGCGCCGGGGTGCCCTCCGCGACCACCCGGCCGCCCGCCGTACCGCCTCCCGGGCCCAGGTCGATCACCCAGTCCGCGCCCGCCACCACATCCATGTCGTGCTCCACGACCACCACCGAGTGCCCGGCGTCCACCAGCCCGTGCAACTGCCGCAGCAGCACCCGTACATCGGCCGGATGCAGCCCGGTCGTCGGCTCGTCCAGCAGGTACAGCGTGTGGTCCCGCCGCAGCCGCTGCAGCTCCGTGGCCAGCTTGATCCGCTGCGCCTCGCCACCCGAGAGCTCGGTGGCAGGCTGCCCCAGCCGCAGGTAGCCCAGCCCGATGTCCTCCAGCGCGCGCAGGCTGCGCGCCGCCGCCGGGACCTCCGCGAAGAAGCCGGCCGCGGACTCCACCGTCAGGCCGAGCACCTCCGCGATGTTCAGGCCCGCGTACCGGACCTCCAGGGTCTCGGAGTTGTACCGAGCGCCGGCGCACTCGGGGCACGGGGCGTACGTACTCGGCAGGAACAGCAGCTCCACCGACACGAAGCCCTCGCCCTGGCAGGTCTCGCACCGGCCGCCCGCCACGTTGAAGGAGAACCGGCCCGCCTTCCAGCCGCGGGCCTTCGCCTCCGGCGCCGCCGTGAAGAGCCGCCGTACGACGTCGAACAGGCCTGTGTACGTCGCCAGGTTGGACCGGGGGGTCCGGCCGATCGGCTTCTGGTCCACCTGCACGAGCCGCCGTACGGGAAAGTCCTGCTCGGCGAGCCGCTCGCCGACCTCGCGGGCCAGTACCTGCCCCACCAGCGTGGACTTCCCCGACCCCGAGACCCCGGTCACGGCCGTGAACACCCCGAGCGGGAACCGCGCGTCCAGGTCCCGCAGGTTGTGCCGGTGCACCCCGGTCAGGCGGACCGCCCCGGTCGCCGTGCGCACCGGCCGCGGCGCCGCGGCCGGCTCCCGCGCCGCGAACAGGTGCCGGGCCGTCGCCGACCCCTCCACACCGGCCAGCTCCTGCGGCGGCCCGCTGTGGAGCACCTGCCCGCCGTGCTCCCCGGCCAGCGGCCCCACGTCCACCAGCCAGTCCGCGCGCCGCACCACGTCCAGATGGTGTTCGACGACGAAGACGGTGTTCCCGGCCTCCTTCAGCCGGTCCAGTACGCCGAGCAGCGCCTCCGTGTCGGCCGGGTGCAGCCCCGCCGACGGCTCGTCCAACACGTACACCACGCCGAACAGGCCCGACCGCAGCTGCGTCGCCAGCCGCAGCCGCTGCAGCTCGCCCGCGGAGAGGCTCGGCGCGGTCCGGTCCAGGCTCAGGTAGCCCAGTCCCAGCTCCGTGACCGGCCCGATCCGGGAGCGCAGGTCCTCGGCGAGCACCCGGGCGGCCTCCCCGTCCAGCGGCGCCCCGTCCAGTACGGCGTCCAGGTCGGTCAGGGGCATCGCGGCCAGGTCGGCGATGCCGTGTCCCGCGAAGGTCACGGCCAGTGCCTCCGGACGCAGCCGCCGCCCTTCACACACCGGGCACGGCGAATCGGCGAGGAACCTCTCGGCGCGCGCCCGCAGTGTGGCGCTCTTGCTGTCGGCGAAGGTCCGCATGACGTAGCGGTGGGCGCTCATGTACGTGCCCTGGTAGGGCCGTTGGATCCGCTCGGCCTCCCGCACCGGGTGCACGGTCACCACCGGCTGCTCCTCGGTGAACAGGATCCACTCGCGGTCCTCCGCGGGCAGCTCCCGCCAGGGCCGGTCCACGTCGTGGCCGAGCGTTTCCAGGACGTCCCGCAGGTTCTTGCCCTGCCAGGCACCGGGCCAGGCGGCGATGGCCCCCTGACGGATCGACAGGCCCGGGTCCGGAAGCAGTAGTTCCTCGCTGGTGCGGTGAATGCGGCCCAGCCCGTGGCACGAAGGGCAGGCGCCGGAGGCGGTGTTGGGCGAGAAGGCGTCGGAGTCCAGCCGCTCCGCACCGGGCGGATAGGTTCCGGCGCGGGAGTACGGCATCCGCAGGGAGTTGGACAGCAGGGTCACCGTGCCGACCGAGGAGCGCGAGCCGGGGGAGGAGCGGCGCTGCTCCAGCGAGACGGCCGGCGGCAGCCCGGTGACGGAGTCCACCTTCGGGGCGCCGATCTGGTGGATCAGCCGGCGGGCGTACGGGGCCACCGACTCGAAGTAGCGGCGCTGGGCCTCGGCGTAGAGCGTGCCGAAGGCGAGCGAGCTCTTGCCGGACCCGGACACCCCGGTGAACACGGTCAGCGCGTCGCGCGGGATGTCCACGTCGACGCCGCGCAGGTTGTGCTCCCGGGCGCCCCGGACCCGTACGAAGGGGTCGCGGGACGCGTGAGGATCGGTGGGCTGGTGCATTCGCCCCATTTTAGGGCCTCACCGGCTGTGCGGCGGCGTCGGTGACCGTCGGCCGTGCCGGCCTCGGCAACGAAGGCCGGCCCTGGCCCTGGACGTCGCCGATGGCGGCGACGACCGTCGACGGGCTGGGCCGGATCAGATCGTAGAAGTCGCCGCCGATGTCCATGCCGTGCCCGGCCGGCCGGTAGCGGGCGGTGACCTCCAGATCCGGGACGGGCGGCAAGGTGTGGGGGAGGAGTCCGGTCTGCAGGGTGTGGGCCAGGGCGTGCTTGGCGTCGTAGAGGCGGGCCCGGTCCAGTGCCTGGGCGATCAGCCCGGCCAGTGAGGTCAGCAGGGCCCGTTCGGCGGGCGGGAAGGGGCGGGGCTGGTCGTACGAGAGGATCAGCGAGCCCACCGAGCGACCGGAGACGGTCAGCGGCAGGAACGCCCAGGCGTTGCGTCCCTCGTGACGGGGCGCGGTGGGGTGGGCGCTGCGGAACTCCTCGTAGCTGGAGAAGAAGACCGGGGCACCGGTGGCCAGCACCTGCGCGTTGGTGACGCTCGACGTCAGCGGCGCGCCGTCGAACCCTGTGATGAACCCGGGCCGGTAGCCGCGGTGGCCGACGATCCGCAGCCGCCCTTCCTCGACCGCCATGAGGACCAGGCCGTGCGGGCCGAGTGCCGGAACGATCTGATCGGCCAGCCGCTCCACCACGTCGCGGACGCCGACGGCCTCGGCAAGGGCGGCGGCCAAGTGGGTGGTAAAGCCCCAGGGCCCCCACCGGCTCCTGGGCCGCGTGCGGAAACAGCGCCGTGGACGGGGAGGGGGGCGAAAGCGGCGGGGTCGGCCGTCGCGGAGGCGACCGTTGCGGCGGGGGAGATGTGCAGGCTGATGCCGCGCGCGTCCGGATAGAGCTGGAAGAACAGGCGTACGTCGGGTGGGCGCACCGCGGTGAAGCCCGTCGGCCGGCGGGCCACCACGGCGGCCCGGTAGCGGTCCTCGACGAGGGGATCGCGCAGCCATGGCAGCACCTCCCAGGGGCGCCTGCCCAGGAGCTGCGACGCTTCGGCGCCGACCAGGTCGGCGCCTGCCGCGTTGATGAACGTGACCTGGCCGTCGAGGTCCAGTGCACAGCAGCCCAGGGGCATCCGTTCGGTGAAGTCGAGGGCGGCCGCCGCCCGCGCAGGGTCCCCCTGCCGCCGGACCGGTGCGGGGACGAAGCGCGGCGCACCCTCGGGCGGCCACTCCTCGCCGGCCTCCACGCCCTTCGTCGCAGCCTGCCGCAGACGCTGACCCGCCCGGCCGGCGAAGGTCTCGATCGCCTCCTGCTCCTGCTCGCCGAGCTCTGGCGGGTGCCAGACCGGCCACAGCAGGACGATGCCGCCCCGCACCTCGTCGTCGCCGTCGGCGAGCGGGGCCGCGGCGAGGAGGAACTCGTACGGGAGCACCAGTCCCAGCCGCGGGTACCGGCGGGCGACTTCCTCCTGGCCGCCGCCCAGCCAGACCAGCCGCCGCTCGCGGACGGCGTCGGACACGGGGATGGCCTCGTCGAGGGAGATCCGCGCCCACGGAGCGGCGATGGGCGGGGGTGCCCCCGCCACGAGCCCGAGCCGCAGGATCCGCTCGCCCAACCCCAGCAGGTACACCAGGCCCACCGAGGCGCCCGTCTCCTCCACGAGGTCGGCCAAGAGCCCGTCCAGCCGGTCCAGACCATGGCCGGCCGTCCAGTCCGTCCTGCCCGTGTGCCGCACGGTCGCTCACCTGGACCTGGGGTGAATATCGCCCATAAGGGGACGATAGTCCCAGGGCTCGAAGCCCTCTCCTCCTGACCGCAGTCGGCGGGCGGATGCGCTCCTCCCGATGACCGGACTGGCGGTGGCGGTGCAGTCGGACCCGCGGAAGGGCACCTCGGCCGGACCCGCCCGGTCGGCCGTGTACGGCGTCACCGACGGCGCGCGGAACCCCCGGTCCGCGGTGTGGGGCCGGGGTCCAGGGCTTCGCGGTCGGCGGCGCGGGCCGTGCCTGCGGCGCGTGCGGATTCCGCGGCCTGCCTCAGCGTCCGGCGCAGCGGCCGGGTAGGCGCGGTGTGGCGGCCCTGGCCGTCGGGCCGGGCGAGCTCGTCGGTGCGGTCCAGGAGTTGCCGGGGCTGGGCCTGCCAGTTGTAGGTGAAGAAGGCGACGCCCCGGGAGTGGGTGTCGCGGGCGAGGCCGAGCAGGTGGTGCAGGCCGGCCACGTCGAGGAACGACAGGCGGCGCATGTCGCACGCCACCACGGCGACACCTCTGCCGAGGGCTGCCCGCACGTCGTTCAGGGCTCGGCCGGAGTCGACGTCCAGCTCTCCGACCGGGGTGACGTGCAAGGTCGCACCGTAGCGTCTGATGCTGATCTCGAAGTCTTTCCGCATGATGCCCCGTCTCGCCCGACAGCGGGGTGGTCCCTTCGATACTCGTCCCGCACACGGGTCGCCTGCAACCTCCGCCCGGCCGCGGGCTCCGCGAGCGGAGGGGCACGTGACAGGACCCGGCCGGGTGTGACTACGGGCCCCGGCCGGGTCCTGCGTGCGTGGGGTGTGACGACGTGAACGGTCAGTGTTCTTCGTCGCGCACCTCGTCCTCGCGGCGTTCGCGGCTCATCTCGTCCTCGCGGCGCCGCTTGAGCTCCTCCGGGCTCTTGCCCCGGGCGCCCTCCTGGCCGGCACCGGGGTGGACGGGGTCCTGGCCCGGGCGGCGCATGTGCTCCTGCTCCCCGCGGCCCTTGCCCGGCTCCTGGCGCTTGTCCTGCGTACCGCCCATGACGGTGACTCCTCTATGACGCGTGGTCTGCGGATTCCTCCCGCCAACGCTCACACAGAAAGTGACATATCGCATCATTTACGTCACCGGGTGTGGTGGGCGGGCGATGCCCGGGCGGGGTCGGCCGGGTCGGGATGCGGACGGCGGGCCCGCCACCGACGATGGGCGGCGTACCCATCCGCTGACGCCGTCAGGAGCCCGCCCCATGCTGGAGCGCACGCTGCACAAGGACCGCACCGAGGTCACCTTCATCCTTCCCGCGGACATCCCTCCGGGTCCGGTGAGCGTGGTCGGTGACTTCAACGACTGGCGGCCCGGAGTCCACATCCTCAAGGCCCGCAAGGACGGCAAGCGCGCGGTCACGGTCGCGCTGCCCATGGAGAGCGTCCACTCGTTCCGCTACCTGGCCGCGGGCGACTACTGGTTCAACGACGAAAGCGCCGGCGACCAGGACGGCCCCAACAGCCGCCTGCACACCTGATCCGCGGGGGAGGTGCGGCCCGGCCCCGACGATCCACACACCGCTGACCTCCCTAAGGACAAGCACCGTCGGTCGCCATCGAGGGGCCGGCCGGTCCCGCAGGCGATTCGTCCTGGCCGCCGGCCTCCTCAGGGGTGTTTCACCATCCGGCGCCGCAGCCTGTCGTAGATGGGTTCGCTCCGCAGCCGGTCCGCGGTCACGGCCGCGCCGAAACACGCGATGAGCAGCGGGGCCAGCAGCTACGCCGCCGCAGCCGGCGGCAGCCTCGCCCTGGCCGCCGTGCCCGGACAAGCCATGCGACTGCTGTCCATCACCGGCGCGGACGCCGTCTTCACCCTTCATGCCAGCCCCGCCCGCTCCGACCCTCAGTCGGCCGAGCGACGCCCGTCGCACGCTCCGAGCCGGTGGGAATCGCGCCGAGCGTCAGGAACGGCTCTAAACCGCCGAAGAGGTATGCCCCAAAGGTGACTTTCTGTCACCTGAATCCATCGGATAGCAATGACGTGGCGCCTGGCACGGCCCGCCGACGGTCGGCGGGGGTGACCCCAGCGCGCCGAGGAAGGAACGTCTCGTGACCCGCAGCCGTTACGCCGCCGCTCTCGCCACCATGGCCGTCACCGCCCTCGCGATCACCGCGAGCCCCGCCTCAGCGGCACCCGGCGACACTCTCACGACCTGCTCCAGCACGCTCACCCCTGACGGTTGGGTGGACGCCCAGTGGTGGAACAGCGGCGGGTGCGGCTCCGGCTTCACGCCCAACACCAAGCAGATCAAGGACCTCAGAGGCTATCCCGTCGGTACCCAGGTCAACGCCTGCGCGTCCACGTGGCCGCCCGCCGGCTGGACCATCACCAGCACCTACTACTCGAGCGGCTGCCGCTACTCGGTCGTCCCCAGCTTCAACCCCAACACCTGGACCCTGAAGCGCACTTCCTGACCTCGCGCCAGGTTCCTTCGCCGCTTGGTCTGCGGGCTCCGCACATTCTTCTCGGAGCCCGCAGACCGCTGCGAGCCGGTGGCGGGGCGGCGGTGACCCATCGTCATGGGGGTGACGCACGACGCGGTCCGGCGTTGTTCCGGGCATGGATGACATGCTGGACGTGCTCCTCGACGGGGTCACCGAGCCGCGCCTGAAATTGATCAGCGCAGACGAGGCGAGGGCCCTGATGGTCCTCCTCGGGGTGCTCGAACAGGACGCGCAGCCCGAGGAGGTCCGCCATGCCGCCGCAGAGATGCGCTGCCGCATGGCAACCCGCCTGGCCCTTTCCGCGTAAGTCCGTCGCGCAGGTCGTCCTGCGCCGGCTGACGCAGCGCGGCGTCGTCGCGATCCCCAAGTCCGTCCGCGCCGAGCGCATGGCGGAGAACATCGACATCTTCGACTTCGAACTCACCGACGAACAGATGGCCGCCATCGCCACCCTGGACACGGGAGCGTCGCAGTTCTTCGACCACCACGACCCCGAGGTCGTCTCCTGGCTCGCCGAGCGCCGCGTCGACGCCCGACCCACCCGCGGCGCCCAACGGGGCAGACGGCGTTCCCGCAAGGAGGCCCGCGTCGGCACGGCGGGCCGGTGCGCGCCGGCTACCGCAGATCGGTTGACACCGCGTCACCACCGCGAACCGGCACGGTCCGCCGGCGCTACCCGATTCCCGAGTTCCCCGCCGCAGGGTCCGGCGGCCCCGCGATCCGGGCCAGCCGGGCGTACGAGTCCAGGAGTGCCGTGCGGTCGTACGTGGAGGTGGTGACCAGGAGTTCGTCCGCGCCCGTCAGGGCGGCGACCTCGGAGAGCTGCGCCGCCACCTGGTCCTCGGTGCCGTGGACGTGGCCGGCCAGGGCGCCCTCGTACAGGTCCCGCTCCTTCGGGCTCATCTCCAGGGCCTCGATCTCCTCCGCCGGGCGCAGCGGCGGGAAGCTGCCCCGGGTGCGGGAGCGGGCGACGGACCAGGCCTCCGGGAGGAGGATGCGGTGCGCCTCCTCCATGGTGGCGGCGACCGCCACCGTTCCGGAGACGACCACGTACGGCTCCGCGGCCCGGGCGGAGGGCCGGAACTCCTTGCGGTACGCCTCCACGATCCCACTCACCCGGTCGCGGGCCCGCAGGTCGCCCACCACCAGCGGCAGTCCGGCCCGTGCGGCGATTCCGGCTCCTTCACCGGTGGCCAGGACGTACGCCGGTATCCGCAGCCCTTCGGCGGGGCGGGCGTGCACCTCGGGGTGCGCCCGCTGGGTGCCGTCGAGCCAGCCCAGCAGCTCGGCCAGCTGCTCCTCGAAGCGGTCGGCGTCCCCGGTGTCCCGGCCGAGGGCGCGCCGGATCCCGTTGGTGAAGCCGACCGAGCGCCCGAGTCCCATGTCGATCCGGCCGGGGAACAGCGACTCCAGCACCCCGAACTGCTCCGCGACCACCAGCGGCTGGTGGTTGGGCAGCATCACCCCGCCCGTGCCGACCCGGATCCGGCGGGTCGCGCCGGCGACGGCCGCGGCCAGTACGGTCGGCGCCGAGCCCGCGACCCCGGGCACGCTGTGGTGCTCCGACACCCAGAAGCGGTGGTAGCCGAGCTCCTCGGCCGCCCGGGCCAGCTCCACGGTGTCGCGCAGGGCCTGCGGGGCCGGGTGGCCCTCGCGGGTGCGGGACCGGTCGAGTATCGAGAGTTTTCGGATCACAGGGGAGTCAACGTCCGGGGGCCGCCAGGATTCCCCCATCCCCTCGGCCGGGCCGAGCCCGTGTCCGTGCCCGGCCCTAGGCTGGCCGGATGAGCGAGAAGAGCACCTCTCGGCCGCTGGCCGTCTTCGACATCGACAACACCCTGGCGGACACCGGCCATCGCCTGCACTTCCTGGAGCGCCGCCCCCGCGACTGGACCGGCTTCTTCGGTGCGGCTCCGGCCGATCCGCCGCTCGCGCGCGGGGTGGCGCTGGCGGTGGAGAGCGCGGCCGACTGCGAGGTGGTGTACCTGACCGGGCGCCCCGAGCGGTGCCGGGCCGACACCGTCGACTGGCTCACCCGGCACGGGCTGCCCGAAGGGCGGCTGTGGATGCGGGGGAACCAGGACCGGCGGCCGGCCCGCACGACCAAGCTGGAGGTGCTGGGGCGGATCGCCCGCAGCCGCGAGGTGCGCATGTTCGTGGACGACGACGAGCTCGTCTGCCAGGCCGCGCGCGCCGCCGGCTTCCGGGTGGTACCGGCCGACTGGGCGGGGGACGCGCCGGAGCTCGAATCCGCGCAGGAGGTCGAGGGCCGGACGTGACGGGCCGGGGCCGGGGGGCGAGCCCTGGGCGGGGGCTTCAGTCCTCGCCCTCGAGGCGGAAGCCGACCTTGAGGCCCACCTGGTAGTGGGCGATCTCCCCGTTCTCGATGTGGCCGCGCACCTGGACCACCTCGAACCAGTCCAGGTTCCGCACGGTCTGGCCCGCCCTGGCGATCCCGTTGCGGATGGCCTGATCGATGCCCTCGTGGGAGGTGCCGACGATCTCGGTCACCCGGTACGTGTGATTGGACATGGGGGTCTCCCGACAGTGGGTGGCTTTTGCCTGGTTCTACGGTGCCCCAGTACGTCCCACTCCGCGAGCTATGCGCCAACAATCCCGAGCGAAAGGCCCTTGACCGGCCTATTGGTCTATGCCAATTTCGAGCCATCTGAGATCGAGCCCCCAGAAGGTGACCCTCTTGAAGATGCGCTTCCCCGCCCTGTGCACCGCCCTCGCGGCCGCAACCGCCCTCACGGGCTGCAGCCAGTTGGCCGACTCGGCCGCAGGGCCGCAGAAGGTGACGCTCTGGCTGATGAAGGGCAGCGCCTCGGAGGCCTTCATCGACAAGTTCACCGCGTCGTTCGAGCACGAACACCCCGGTGTCGACCTGGACGTCGAGATCCAGGAGTGGACGGGCATCGGCGACAAGGTGAACGCCGTGCTCGACGGCACGAGCAAGGAGACCGCCGACGTCATCGAGGTCGGCAACACCCAGGTGGCCCAGTACATCGAGAAGGGCGGCCTCTCCGAACTCACCCTCGAAGGCCTGCGCGAATGGGGCAGCAAGGACTGGCTCAAGGGCCTCGCCGACCCGGGCAGCATCAACGGCGCCCAGTACGGCGTCCCCTGGTACGCCGCCAACCGGGTGGTCATCTACCAGAAGGACCTCTTCGCGAACGCCGGGATCAAGACCCCGCCCAAGAACCGCCAGGAGTGGATCCAGGCCACCCAGAAGCTCGACAAGGGCGACCAGCAGGGCATCTACCTCGCGGGCCAGAACTGGTACGTCCTCGCCGGCTTCATCTGGGACGAGGGCGGCGAACTCGCCGTCGAGACCGGCGGCATGTGGGTCGGCACCCTCGACGACGAGAAGGCCCTGGCCGGCATGGACTTCTACAAGCAGCTCCAGGCCCTCGGCGACGGCCCCAAGGACGCCGACGAGGAGACGCCCCCGCAGTCGCAGGTCTTCGCGCGCGGCCAGACGGCGCAGATCATCGCCCCGCCCGGCCAGGCCGCCGAGATCGAGGCGGCCAATCCCGCCCTGAAGGGCAAGCTGGGCTTCTTCCCGATCCCGGGCAAGACCTCCGACAAGGCGGGCGCCGTCTTCACCGGCGGCTCCGACCTGATCATCCCGGAGCGTACCGGACAGCGGAAGCACGCCGTCGATGTGATCACGGCCCTGGTCAGCGAGAAGTGGCAGACCGAACTCGCCCGCACGATGAGCTACGTACCGAACAAGACCACCCTCGCCCACGTCGTCGAGGGCAACGAGGGCGCCACCAACATGGCCCCCGGCGCCGCCCAGGGCCGGGCCACCCCCACCTCCGCCCGCTGGGCCGAGGTGGAGGCGAAGAACCCGATCAAGCCCTTCATGACGGCCGTGCTCACCGGCCGGGACCCCAAGCAGGCGGCCCGGTCGGCCTCCGAGGAGATCGGCAAGGTCCTCAGCTCCGACCGCTGAGCCGGGCAGCCGCCGCGTTCCCCACGCGTTCACCCACGCGTTCATCGAAGAGTCCACCGCCACCCTCACCGCCGAGTTCAGCGTCCGCACATCCAAGGGCCGCTGAGCGGTCATGTCGAATCCAGCCGGTCACGGAAGAAGTAAAGGAGCCAGGCCACGCACCTGCCGGCCTGGCCCTCCGTGCCCGGATCAGGAGCCGCCATGACCATCGCACCCCTGTCCCCGTCCCCCCTTTCCTCCCCCTCCCCGCTCACCGTCCCCGGCGCCCCCGCCCCCCTCACCCCCACCGCGCCCCGGGGCACTGCGCCGGCCGCCGACCCCCACTACGCCGTACGCCTCGCCCGCGACGAGTCCGAGGTGCGCGCCGCACAGCGCCTGCGCCACCAGGTCTTCGCCGGCGAGCTCGGCGCCCGCCTCGACGGGCCCGAGCCCGGCCTCGACTCCGACGCCTTCGACACGTACTGCGACCACCTCCTCGTCATCGAGGAGGAGACCGAGCAGGTCGTCGGCACCTACCGGCTGCTGCCCCCGGAACGCGCCGCCGTCGCAGGCCGCCTCTACTCCGAGGGTGAATTCGACCTCTCCGCCCTCGCCCCCATCCGCCCCGACCTGGTCGAGGTCGGCCGCTCCTGCGTCCACCCCGACCACCGCAACGGCGCCGTCATCGCCCTCATCTGGGCCGGCCTCGCCCACTACATGGACCGCACCGGGCACAACTGGCTCGCCGGCTGCTGCTCGATACCGCTCGCCGACGGCGGGGTCCTGGCCGCCGCCACCCGCGAGGCCGCCCTCGCCCGCAGCCTCGCCCCCGAGGAGTACCGGGTCACTCCGCACCTCCCCTGGAGCCCCGGGGGCATCACCTTCCCCGACCGCATGGAGCTGCCCCCGCTGCTGCGCGGCTACCTGCGCCTCGGCGCCTGGGTCTGCGGCGAGCCCGCCCTCGACGCCGAGTTCGGCTGCGCCGACCTGTACGTGCTGCTCTCGCTGCGCCGCACCAACCCGCGCTACCTGAAGCACTTCCGCTCGCTCGTCCCGGGCGCATGAGCGTCTGGCTGCCCACCTCGCCCTGCACCCCCGAGGCCTGTGCCGGCCACGAGGGGAGCACCGCGAGCGTCCCGCGGGCGGTGCTCAGGCTCGCCGCCGCCGTCGCCCTGATCCTGCTGGGGGTCCTGGGCGCCCCGCCGGCCGGGCTGCTGCCGGACGGCCCCCGGCGCACGGTCGTACGGGCCTGGTCGGCCGCCCTGGTACGGGCCTTCGGCATACGGATCACCGTGCACGGCAGCCCGGGGCCGGGCGGCGGCCGCCTCCTCGTCCCCAACCACATCTCCTGGCTGGACATCCCGCTCGTGGCCGCCGTCATGCCCTGCCGGATGCTGGCCAAGAGCGACATCCGCGCCTGGCCGGTCCTCGGCCGCCTGGCCGGGAGGGCCGGGACGCTGTTCATCGAGCGCGACCGGATCCGCGCCCTGCCCGCCACCGTCGAGACCGTCACCGGCGCGCTGCTGGCCGGCGACCGGGTCACCGTCTTCCCTGAGGGCTCCACGTGGTGCGGCCGCGCCCAGGGGACCTTCCGCCGGGCCGCCTTCCAGTCGGCGCTGGACGCGCGGGTTCCCGTACAGCCCGTGCGGCTCGCGTACCTGCTGTGCGACGGGACCCCGGCCGGGGCGCCCGCCTTCGTCGGGGACGACCCGCTGACCGCCTCCCTGTGGCGGATCGCGCGGGCCCGCGGGGTACGGGCCGAGGTCAGGCTGCTGCCGCGGATCCCGCCGGGCCGGTACGCGGACCGGCGGGACCTCGCGGCAGCCGCTCAGCAGGCCGTGCTCGGAGCCTCAGCCCCGACCCTGCTGCCGGGACTGCGTCCGTCGGGCCTGGCGGCTCAGCCGACCGCGCCGCCGGCGACCGACAAGGACAGCGCGAACCGGCCCGCCGCGTCCGTCCACCACTGGGTCAGCTCCAGTCCCGCCGCCGCCAACTCCTTCCGCACGCCCTCCTGACGGAACTTCGCCGAGACCTCCGTCAGGATCTCCTCACCCGCCGCGAACGGCACCACCAGATCCAGCGCCCGGATCTTCACCACCAGCTCCGACCGGGCCCGCAGCCTCATCTCGATCCACTCCTGCTCCTTGTTCCACACCGCCACGTGCGCGAAGTCGGCGGTGTGGAAGTCCGCGCCCAGTTCCCGGTTGACGACCGCCAGCACGTTCTTGTTGAACTCGGCCGTCACGCCCCGCGCGTCGTCGTACGCCGACACCAGCACGGCCTCGTCCTTCACCAGGTCCGTGCCCATCAGCAGCGCGTCCCCGGGCGACAGCATCGCCCGGACGGACGCCAGGAACACCGCACGCTCCGGCGGCAGCAGGTTCCCGATCGTGCCGCCCAGGAACACCACCAGCCGGGGCCCGGGGGAGTCCGGCAGTTGCAGCGCGGCCGTGAAGTCCGCCAGCAGGGCGTGCACCCGCAGCCCCGGATGAGCCGCCAACAGGGTTTCGGCCGCCCCCCGCAAGGCGCTCTCGCTCACGTCCACCGGGACGTAGGTGTCCAGCGCGGGCATCGCCTCGATCAGGTGCCGGGTCTTCTCCGAGGACCCGGAACCCAGCTCCACCAGGGTGCGGGCGCCGCTCTCGGAGGCGATCTCCCGGGCCCGCTCCAGCAGGATCTCCCGCTCCGCGCGGGTCGGGTAGTACTCGGGCAGCCGGGTGATCTCCTCGAAGAGCTCACTGCCCCGCGCGTCGTAGAACCACTTGGGCGGCAGCACCTTGGGGAGGCGCGTGAGCCCGTGCAGCACGTCCGTGCGCAGCGCGGTCTCCGCCGCGTGCTCGTCGAGGGTCCGGGTCAACTGGAAGTTGGTCACGGGGAGTTCTCCTTGAGCGGGGTCAGTTCGACCCGCGTGCGGGTGGCGGTCAGCAGGGTCCGGTCGGGCACTTCGCACCACCGGGGGTCGTCGTCGTACGGCTCGGAGGCCACCACGGTGCGACGGGCGCCCGCATCGGCCAGGTACCAGAGCGAATCCCCCCACGCCGTGGCGGCGATCATCGCGCCGTTCGTCACCAGCAGGTTCAGCCGCGAGCCGGGAGCCGCCGTGGCCAGGTCCCGGACCGGCTCGGCCAGCGCCGCGCCCAGGTCGTCCCCGGCCCGCAGCCGGTGCAGGACCAGCGCCCAGACCAGCGCCGAGTCCGTGCGCGCGGCCAGCCGGAGCAGCTCCTCGGGCGGCAGCCCGGCAGCGAGCGGGGCCGCAGCCTCCGGCCAGCCCCGTATCGCGCCGTTGTGGCTGAACAGCCACGGCCCCTCCGCGAACGGGGCGGCCGCCGCCTCCCCGTCGGCCCCGGGCAGCGTGCCGTCCCGTACGGCGGCCAGCACGGCCCCGCTGCGCACCACCCGGGCGAGATCGGCGAAGGCCAGGTCGGACCAGACCGGCCCGGACCGCCGGTAGCGGGCGGGTACCGGGTCGCCCTCCGCGTACCAGCCGATGCCGAAGCCGTCGGCGTTGACCGTGCCGGACCGCTGCCGGCGCGGCTCCCAGGACTGGCGCACCAGCGAGTGCTCGGGTTCGCTCAGCAGCTTCCGGAGCTCCACCACCGGTCCCAGATAAGCAAGGTGACGGCACATCAGACGTCCCTCGCGGTCCGGAAGCCGGAGAAGATCTGCCGCCGTACCGGAAGGTCCCAGTTGCGGAAGGTGCCCCGGCAGGCCACCGGGTCCACCGCGAAGGAACCGCCCCGCAGCACCTTGTGCTCCGGGCCGAAGAACACCTCCGAGTACTCCCGGTACGGGAAGGCCCGGAACCCCGGGTACGGCAGGAAGTCGGACGCGGTCCACTCCCACACGTCGCCGATCAGCTGGCGCACCCCGAGCGGGGAGGCTCCGGCCGGGTAGCTGCCCGCGCGGGCCGGGCGCAGGTGACGCTGCCCCAGATTGGCCAGGGCCGCGGTCGGGTCCGCGTCGCCCCACGGGTAGCGGGCCGAGCGGCCGGTCGCCGGGTCGAACCGGGCGGCCTTCTCCCACTCGGCCTCCGTGGGCAGCCGCCGCCCCGCCCAGCGGGCGTAGGCGTCCGCCTCGTACCAGCTGACGTGCAGCACCGGCTCGTCTTCCGGAACCGGTTCGGTCACCCCGAAGCGGCGGCGCAGCCACTGGCCCGCCTCCCGGTGCCAGAACAGCGGGGCTTCGATGGAGTGTTCGCGGATCTGCTGCCAGCCCGGCGCTGCCCACCAGCGGGGATCGCCGTAACCGCCGTCCGCGATGAAGGCCAGGTACGCAGCGTTGGTCACCGGCACCGTGTCGATCCAGAAGGGCGCGGTGTCCCGGACGTGCGCGGGCCGCTCGTTGTCCAGCGACCACGGCTCGGTGGAGGTGCCCATGGTGAACGGGCCCGCCGGCACGAGGACTTCGGCGACGAGCGGCGGATCGTACGGGGCGTCCGGATCCGGCGCGGCCAGCACGGGCGCGCCCCGCCGCAGCTGATGGGTGATCAGCATGGTTTCGTCGTGCTGCTGTTCGTGCTGGGCGATCATCCCGAAGGCGAAGCCGTCGTCGAGGAGCGCGCTGCCCTCCAGTGGGGTGCGCTCCAGCAGGTCGAAGACCCGGCCGCGCACCTCGGCCGTGTACCGGCGGGCCTCCTCGGGCCCGAGCAGGGGCAGCTTGGGCCGCTCGGCACGGGGATGCTCGAACGCGTCGTAGAGCGGATCGATCCCGGGGCGCATGGACTCGCGCCCGGCGACGTTGCGCAGCAGCCAGAGCTCCTCCTGGTTCCCGATGTGCGCCAGGTCCCAGACGAGGGGGGACATCAGCGGCGAGTGCTGGGCGGTCAGGTCCGCGTCGCTCACGGCGTCGGTGAGCCCGGCCGTACGCACGCGCGCGGCGGTCAGGGCGGCGGCCGCCCGCTCCCGCAGGGCTTCCCGGGACGGGTGCGAGGTGGTCACCGGCGGGCCTCCTTCCCGGCGGGCTGCAGGGGGGGACGCGTCGTCGGCCGGACAGCGGCCGCGCAGCACGTAGCGCTCGGTGAACGCACCGACCGTCTCCTGCACGTGCCGGCTCGCGCCCAGCCGGGGCAGCGCCTCGGCGGCGGCCAGGAAACAGGCCGTCGCGGCCGTCCGCAGCTCCGGATCGGCCAGGCCGTGCCGGGCGGCGGACCGCCACAGCGGATTGCGGGGCGAGGGCCGCGGGCCGTGCGCGTCGGACAGTGCCTTGGTCGCGCGGTACGCGGTCTCGGCGGCCTCCGGATCGTCGAACAGCGCGTGCACGACGGCCACGGGGACCAGCCAGCCGTCGTCGCCGGGCTGCGCGTCGATCATGCGCAGCTCCAGGTGGCCGCGCGGCCGCACCGGTGGGAACAGCGTGGTGAGGTGGTACTCCAGGTCCTCGACGGTGGGCGGCCGCAGTGCGGCGCGGCCCGCGGGAGCGGAGTGCGCCGGCTGCTCGGGGTCGCCGCCCGTGCGCAGCCAGTCGCGGAAGGTCGTGCCGCGCGTGAGCTCCCACCCTTCGCCCTCGTACGCCCGGACGCACATCACCTCGGTGTCCAGCGCCTGCCGCGTCCACCCGGCCCGCGGCTCCACGTCCAGTGGCGGGGCGAGCGCGCGCCGGCTGTCGATGTCGCTCCAGACCCCCTGGCGGGCACAGCGCCAGCCGGCGTACGGTCCTTCCTGCGCGGGGGAGTTGGCGAAGGCGGCCACCAGGACCGCGCCCAGCAGGTGGGCGAGCCGCCAGCGCCGGCCGTGGCCGAGCACGCCCGGCTCCTCGTACCCGGCGTCCACGCAGACCTGTACGGAGGCGGAGGCGCACATCATGACGCGCCCGGCCGGACCGGTGCGGTCGAAGTAGGCCTCCATCGCGTCGTAGCGCGGGCTGTTCAGCAGTCGGCGGTAGGGGCGCCGGGGATCGCGGCCGAGGCCGCGCAGGACCAGTCCGCGGGCCAGCAGGGCGCCGCGCACGGCGGTGAGGTCGGCCTGCAGGCCGTCCACGCATCCGCTGAGCGAGGCGGCGGGGGCCGAGCTGAGTTCGAGCTGGCCACCGGGTTCGACGGTCAGCCGCGAGTTCAGGGACAGCGTGCGGGCGGCGGCGTGCGCGGCCCGCAGCCGCTCGGCGGACAGGGGCCGTTCGGGCCGTTCGGCATCCACGACCAGCCATTCGAGCTCGGCGCCGATGAGGCGGGGCGGGCCGGTCTTGAAACAGATGCCGTGGATCAGTTCCTCCGCCTGGGTTTCGGTGAGGGAGGTGGCGGGGGGTGGGGCGGGCGGATGTGGGTGAGTGGGTGAGTCCTGGGGCATACCGGGTCCTCGTCTCCTGTCGTCGGCCGTGACTTCACCCGTGCCTACCCCTCCCTGGGGCACAAATTCCTTTGCCGCCGGTGGCCGGGGGGCAGAGGATGGCGGCGTGAGCAGCAGATTGCGCGAGATCGCGCGGGAGAACGCGGAGATCCTGGCGGCCGGTGGCTACCGGACGGGGTCGGGACGGCAGGTCGCCCTCGCCGCCGCCCTGGCGGACGCCAAGGCCGGAACCAGGATATATGGACCAAACCAGGTCGTTCCAGACGGAGAGATCGTCCGTGGAGGCGGGCCGACGGCCGTCGAGGTCACGGGTGAGAGCACCACGGTCGCGGCCCGCAGGCTCGCAACGGGCGGACCGGAGGCCGCGGCAGGCCCGGACGAGGCCCCCGTGGCGGCCCTGAACTTCGCCTCGGCCCGTAATCCCGGGGGCGGTTACGTCCGCGGGGCCAAGGCCCAGGAGGAGGCGCTGTGCCGCGCCTCGGCCCTCTACGAGACGCTGCTGGAGGCCCCGGAGTACTACGAGGTCCACCGCGCGGAGCGCAGCACCTTCTACACCGACCGGGTGATTCACTCGCCCGGGGTGCCCGTCTTCCGCGACGACCGGGGCGAACTGCTGGAGACCCCGTTCCGGGTCGGCTTCCTCACCTCTCCCGCCCCGAACGCGGGCACGATCCGGCGCCAGGAGCCGCAGCGGGTGGCCGAGATCCCCGGGGCGCTGGTCCGGCGGGCGGAGCTCGTGCTGGAAGTGGCGGCGCTGCACGGTTATCGGCGGCTGGTGCTGGGGGCGTGGGGCTGCGGGGTGTTCCAGAACGACCCGGCGGATGTGGCCGAGGCCTTCCGGGGGCTGCTGGCGGGCCGGTTCGCGGGGGTCTTCGAGCGGGTGGTGTTCGGGGTGCTCGACCGCAAGCCCGAGACGCGTGAGGCGTTCGAGCGGGCCTTCGCCGGATTCGGGGCCTGAGGACGGGACGCCGGGGCCCGGGTGACCGAGGCCGTCCCGTGCCTGTCCGTCCCGTGCCCGGCCGTCCCGGGCCTGTCCGCCCTGCGCCCGTCAGTCCCGGGCTACGTCCAGCCGTAGCGCTCGCGCAGCCGGTCGACGACCAGCCCGAAGCGTCCGTGCTCCAGCGCGCAGGCCTCGCGCCGCATTCCCGACTCGTGCACCCGGAGCACCCGGTCGACGTCCACCCAGGACTCCCGGCCCGCGCCGTCCCACGGGCCGGTCCCGATCGGCACCCACTCCCGGTCGTGGTCGTGCCGCTTGCTGGACAGCCGTACGGCGAGCAGGGTCCGCCCGCCCGCCTCCCGCGCGACGACCAGCACCGGGCGGTCCTTCCCACGACCGTCGTTCTCCTCGAAGGGGACCCAGGTCCACACGATCTCACCGGGATCGGGGTCCCCGTCGGGGTCGGGCGCGTACTCGGTGCGTACGGGGCCGATGGCGCGGGGATCGGCCTCGGTGGTCGCCGTGTCCCCGTCGCGGCCGGGCTGGTCGGTGTAGCCGCTGCCGTGATGCGAAAGTGCCGTCATCCCGCCGAGATTACCGGGTCGGCAACCGCGACCCGGTGCAGCCGGGTCCGGCGGTTCAGGTCCTGTCCGATTCCCGGTGCGCGCCCGTGCACAGCGCCCAGACGATGAAGAGGTTGACGACGACCAGCACCAGCGCCCACCAGGGGTAGTACGGGATCCAGAGGAAGTTGGCGATCGCTCCCAGGCCGGCGACCATGATGCCGAAGTAGCGGCCCCACAGGGCTCCGCCGAGGACGGCGCATCCGGCGACGACGAGGGCGATGCCCAGAATGAGGTGGACCCAGCCCCAGCCGGTCAGGCTGAACTCGAACACGTAGTGGCGCGTTACGACGAACAGGTCGTCGCTGGCGACGGCAGCGATCCCTTCGAGGAACGCCATCGCCCCTCCGAAGACCATCAGCACTCCCGCCAGGAGGGTGGTACCGGACGTGGGTGCGTGCCAGGGGCGCGGTTGCCCGTGGCCTGCCTGGGGCCTGCTGGCGTCACTGGCCATTTCGATCTCCTTGGGTGCAGGGCCGGCCGAGTGGCCGGACCGGCGAGATCCCCCCGTACAGCGTGTCACGGAGGCTCACCGTCGGCACTCCGGCCCCCGGCCCCCCTCACACGCCGGCCCGCGGCCCTCACACGCCGGCCCGCACCGGATCCGGCCGCCGCGCGGCCCAGCCCCGCGCCGCCTCCACCTGCGCGGCCAGCGCCAGCAACAGCGGCTCCGAGTCCGCCGGACCCAGCAACTGGGCGCCCATCGGCAGCCCCTCGCCCGTGAACCCCGCCGGGACGTTCACCCCCGGCCACCCCAGGACGTTCCACGTCCAGGCGTACGGGCAGGCGGCTATCATCGCCCGGTCCGTGGCCATGGCCCCCAGTCCCGCCAGTGCTCCGATGCGCAGCGGCGGTGTGGCCGTCGTGGGGGTCAGCACCACGTCGAAACGGCCGAAGATCTCGCCGACCCTGTGCCGCAGCGCCGCCTCCGCCCGGCGGGAGATCCGCAGGGCGAGCCCGCCCAGGATCCGGCCGGTCCGTACCGCCTCGTGCGTGCGCGGGTCCAGCAGTGCCGGATCCGGCACCCGCGCCGCCCAGTCCCGTACGCCGCTGGTCGCGCGGGGTACGAAGGTCAGGCCGATCGGACCGTAGCGCGGGTCCTCCGGGACCACCTCGTGCCCCAGCGACTCCAGCAGCCCGGCCAGCCGCTCCACCGCGGAACGCACCTGCGGGTCCAAGGACTTGGGCGTGGCCGTGAAGGGCATCCCGAAGGAGAGGGCGATCCGCAGCCGGCGCGGGGTGCGCCGGGCCGCCTCGACCGCCGAGATGCGGGCTGGGCGGTGCAGGTCCTCGGGGTGCGGGCCGCTCGCGGCGTCCAGCAGGAGGGCCGCGTCGGCGACGGTGCGGGCCAGTACGCCGTTGACCGTGAGTCCGTGGAAGGACTCCGGCTCCGGCCAGGTGGAGATGCGCCCGCGCTGTGGTTTCACGCCGACCAGGTGGGTCCAGGCCGCGGGGATCCGGACCGAACCGGCTCCGTCCGAGCCCAGCGCCGCCGGGACCAGGCCCGCTGCCACGGCCGCTGCTGAGCCGCCCGAGGAGCCGCCGGGCGAGTAGGCCGGGTTCCACGGATTGCGGGTCTCGCCGAAGGCCTCGCCCTCGGTGAAGGGCCACTGCCCGAGCTCCGGCGTCTGGGTCTTGCCGACGATGACCGCACCGGCCGCGCGCAGCCTCCGTACCGCCTCGCTGTCGGCGGTCTTCGGCGCGAAGGCCCCGGCGCAGCCGAAGGCGGTCGGCTCCCCGGTCACGTCCATGTCGTCCTTGACCGCGAGCGGTACGCCCAGCAGCGGCAGCCGCTCGCCCGCGGCCAGCCGCCGGTCCGCCGCGTCCGCCTCGGCGAGCGCGGCGTCGGCGCGTACGGTCCGGAAGGCGTTCAGCTCCGGCTGCGCCGCCGCGATCCGGCGCAGCGCCTGCTCGGTCAACTGCCGTGCGGACACGCTGCCTTCGGCGAGTGCGGCGGCCATCTCGACCAGGCCTGCTGAAGAATCCGACATCGCGAACCACTCCCCCTATTACCGTTCGGTAGGAAGACGGTAAGGGGGACCTGCCGCGAGCGACTACCCGTGAAGGCACCGACGTTGGTGACGGGGCCGGTCAGAGCAGCGACGAGACGTCCTCCCCCCAGGAGGAGAGCGTGTCGACGGCACGCCAGCGGTGCGGACCGTCGCCGAAGGCCGCGGCGAGGACCTGGTCACGGTGGGCGGGGCCCCGGTCGGCCAGGACGGGCAGGCGGAGCAGCGGCAGGAGCGCGCCGAGGGCCGCCTCGCGTATGTCGGTGGAGCCGGAAGCGAGGAAAGGGCGCACGGCCTCGTAGAACTCCGGCGCGAGGTCGAGGAACGCGTCGAGGTCCTCCTCGTCGCCGTAGGGCCGCCCCTGCTGGGCCATCGCGTCGACGACCGAGTCCCCCAGCCAGGCCATCAGGCCGGCGCGCAGCGGGAACGGGGTCTGCGGACCCAGGTCGTACACCTCGTGGACGCTGCGGTCGGTGACCTGCGCCAGGGTCCGCGGGTCACCCAGGATTGCGGCGACGTACCGTGCCGCGGGAGCCGTGGCGGTGTAGAAGACGTTCCCGCAGATGAGGGCTTCAGCCAGGTCCCGGAAGGCGGAGCCCTGGACGCGCGGGTCGTCGTCCAGCAGTTCCCGCAGGATCACGGGCGTCTCCGGTGCCACGTCCGGGCAGCAGTGCTCCACCGCGTTCCAGTCCGTCCGCAGCAGTAGGGTCCCCGGGTCCACCCGGCCGTCGAGTTCGGCGTCATCGTTCATCGCACCAGTCTCGCAAGCGCCTCTGACACAGGGCGGTCCCCGCCACCGGCGAAGACCGCCCGGTGCCGGCGGTCCTAGATCCACCCCTCCAACGAGGCCATGAACCCGTCGAAGTCGTCCCGGTGGATGGTGTGTCCGGCCCCGGCGACCGAACGCACCTGGAAACCGCGGCTCTTGAGCAGCTGCGCCCGCTCCTGTGAGATCAACTGGCTGGGATCGGCGAGCTGCACCAGCGACGGGACCACCGGTGCGGCCGGCATCAGGTCGGCGCCGAGCAGCGGGGCGAGGCTCAGGGCCGTCTGCTCGTCCCACAGCGCCAGGGTCGCCAGTTCGATGTCGACGTCCACGTCCTCCCAGCGCGGACTCATCACCCGGATCTCCTCCCTGGTAGCCGTCTTGAACCGGGCTAGCATCTCCGGTCCGAAGCCCTCCTCGGGAGCGGCCAGGTGCCAGCCGGGGTCGGAGTACACCGCCCGCCGCGGCTTCAGCCGGTCCACCGCGAGCGACAGGGTCAGGCCGCCGAGCGAGTGGCCGATGGCGAGCTCGGCACCGGCCGGCAGCGTCTCGACCACGTCGTCCGCGTACAGCTCCGGGCTGTACGCGCCGCGGCCGCTGGCTCCGTGGCCCCGCAGGTCCACGGCGATGACGCGGTAGCCGTGGTCGGCGAGGGCGGGGCCGACCCGGCGCCACGTCCGGTGGTCGGCCATGATGCCGTGGATCAGGAGGGCGACGCGGTCGCCCTCGCCCCAGGTGTGGGTGTGCAGCTGCACGGCGGTGCCTTTCTCGGTGGTGTGAACGGTGGTCCGGGAGCGGCGAATTCCGGTCGGAGGTACGGACCAGAGACGCGGATCAACGGTGCGGATCAATGGTGTGGATCAACGGTGCGTTCGAGGTCAGCGCACGCTGCGGATCGGCTTCACCGCCAGCGCCCCCGCCACCGCCAGCACCGCCGCCACGACGAACAGCGCGGTGTATCCGCCGCTGAGCGAGACGATCACCGAGGCGATGAACGGCGCGACGATCTGCGGCCCGGCGTTGGCGATGTTGAGCACGCCCATGTCGCGGGCCGCGTCCTCGGCCTTGGGGAGCACCATCGTCACGAGCGCGGTGTCCACCGCCATGTAGCAGCCGAACGCCAGCCCGTTGACCACGGAGAAGGCCAGCATCGCGGTCCAGCTGGTCGAAACGGCCGGGATGACGAGCGCGACGGCCGACAGCAGTGCGGAGGCGCCGACGAAGAGCTTGCGGCGGTCGAACCGGTCGGAGAGGTACCCGCCGAGGACCGTGGAGATCACCATCGCCACGCTCGTCAGCGGCATGATCACCGCCACCGCGGCCTCCGGCTTCATGCCGTCGGGCAGCACGGTGTGGTCCTGCAGGATGTAGAGCTGGTAGCCGGTCACCGCGAAGTACCCGAGGACGAGCAGCGCCCGCCCGATGAAGGCCCACCGGAAGTCGTGGTGGCGCAGCGCGCTCGCGAAGGCGCCGAGCTGCGCCCGTACGGGCGTCGGGGCGCGGGCCGGGAGCCGCTCCTCGCGGCTGCACACGGTGAAGAGGACGGCGGCCCCCGCCACGAGCGCGCCGAACACGAGGTACCCGGTGCGGTAGTCCTCGGAGAAGGCCGCGCCGAGCAGCGCACCGAGGGTGGAGCCGAAGGGCAGGCCGAGACCCACGGCTGCCGAGGCCTTGCCGCGGGCGCTCAGGGGCACCCGGTCGGGCACCACGGAGGTGATGGCCGCCTGGCAGACGTTCATGACGGCCTGGCCGAGGCACCAGGCGATCGTGATCAGCAGGATCGTGTCGGCGAAGCCGAGCAGGAACATCGCCGGGACGGCGGCCGGCCCGCCGCCGAGGATCCAGGGGTTGCGCCGTCCGCTGCGGTCGGACAGGGCGCCGGCGACGGGGTTGAAGACCGTGGCGAAGATCGCCGAGACCCCTGCTATCAGGCCGAAGTCGGACACCTTGTTCGCCGGGTCGATGTCCTCGACCTGGAGCGCGAGCAGAACGCCGGCGACGCCGACGTAGAGCGCGTACATGGCGCTGTTGCCGACGAGCAGCAGGGGGAGCAGGCCGCGGCGTGCGGGGCCGGGCCCGGTGGACGCGTCGGCGGCGGTGGCGGTGGAACCGGTGCCGGGGGAGGAAAGGGCCACGGTGCCCTCCTGGGCAGTTGCGGGCGGACGGGAGGAGGGGGCCGGGGGCGGGCGAGAGCGGAGGGGGCGAGGGGAGGGCGGGGGACCGTAGGACCGAAGGGTGCGCGCCGCCCTGTCGCGACGGCGGGGGTGCGACGGAGCGCGACAGGGCGGCGGCACGGCGGACCACGTGCCGGGGCACGTGCGGTGACACATCCGTCGTCACGTCCGTCGACGAGGATGCGACACTTTAGTTACACGTGTCAATGACTCGTGTAATCACTGTGTAGCATTCGTTTCCGGCCATCCGCTAGCCCCCGGGCCCAACCGGTCTGGAAAGATGCCACGGCAATGTCTCAGTCATCGAAATCGCCGAAGCCGGAGGCCGCGGCCTCCGGATCGACCACGCCGCCGCCCGCCGTTCCGACCAGCGCCGACGTGGCCCGCCTCGCGGGTGTGTCGCGCGCGACGGTCTCGTACGTGCTGAACAACGCGGAAGCCGTACGCATCAGCGAGCCGACCCGCCGCAAGGTCCGCGAGGCCGCCGAGGAACTCGGTTACGTCCCGCACGCGGCCGCCCGCAGCCTGCGCGCCGGGCACACGCGGATCGTGCTGCTGCCCACCCCGAACGTGCCGATCGGCCCGCTCTACAGCGCCTTCCTCAACGAACTGCAGTGGGCGCTGCGCCGCCTCGACTACACCGTGGTCCAGTACGGGAGCCTCGGCCTCAGCGGCGACGAGGCCGTGCGGGCGTGGGCGGAACTTCGTCCGGTGGCGGTGATATCCCTCGGCGAGATCACCCTCTCCGCGCACAACGTCGCCACCCTCAAGCGGGCCGGGGCCCGCGCGGTCATCACCATGGGCCCGGTCGGCGTGCCCGGGGCGCACGCGCTGGTCATGGACCAGCAGGAGGTCGGCGCCCGGGCCGCGGCCCATCTCCTCGAGCGGGGCCGGCGGCGGATCGGTGTGGTCGTGCCCGAGGAGGAGGGGCTGGAGCTGTTCTCCGCGCCCCGGCTGGCGGGCGCACGCTCCGCGGCGGATGCGGAGGGTGCGCACGTCGAGCCCGTCCCGATGGCCTACTCCGAGGAATCGGCCGCGGCACTCGCGGCCCGCTGGCGCGCCCTCGGGCTGGACGCGGCCTTCGCGTACAACGACGAGTACGCGATGCTGCTGATGCGGGCCTTCCAGGACGAGGGGCTGCGCATCCCCGAGGACGTCGCCGTCATCGGTGCCGACGACCTGCTCATCGGGCGGCTGCTGCGGCCCCGGCTGAGTACGGTGCGGATCGAGATGCCGACCGGTGACCACCTGGCGTCGCTGGTGGACCACGCGGTGCGCGAGCCGTCGGAGGTCACCGAGCGGCACGACCTGATGGCGGCCGAGGCCGTCCACCGCGAGTCGACCTGACGGAGCCCGTCCCGCCGGGCCGGGCCCGTCCGGCGGGGGCGGGGCGGGTCCGCAGGGCGGGGCGGGGGCGGGGCGCCTCGCAGGGGGCCGTTGACAGGCGGTGACGTGCGGAAGGAGACTGCGGGCGCGCCCCACCGGGCGTGCCCGGCGGCGTGTCGCGATGCCCACACCGGCGTCGTGCCCACACCGGCATCGATGCCCACACGGCACCGATGCGCCACCGCCCGTACGGATCCGCCCAGGAGAGACCCCATGAGCATCCGCACCGTCCGCGACGTCTACGTCGTCGACGCCGTCCGCACCCCGATCGGCAAGTTCGGCGGCGCCCTCGCCGGCGTGCGCCCGGACGACCTGGCCGCGCACGTGGTGCGCGCGCTGGTGGACCGTACGCCCGGGCTCGATCCGGCCCGCATCGACGACGTGGTCTTCGGCGACGCCAACGGCGCGGGCGAGGACAACCGCGACGTGGCCCGGATGGCCGTCCTGCTGGCCGGCCTCCCGGTGAGCGTCCCGGGGGTGACCGTCAACCGGCTGTGCGGGTCCGGCCTCGAAGCCGTGATCCAGGCAGCCCGCGCCATCGCGCTGGGCGACGCCTCCGTGGCCATCGCGGGCGGCGTCGAGTCGATGAGCCGCGCCCCCTGGGTGGTCCAGAAGCCCGAACGGGCCTTCCCCGCCGGACACCAGCAGATGTGGTCCACCACCCTCGGCTGGCGGATGACCAACCCGCGGATGCCCGCCGAGTGGACCGGCTCGCTCGGCGAGGGCGCCGAACTCGTCGCCGACAAGTACGCCGTCACCCGCGAGGCGCAGGACGCCTTCGCCCTGGAGAGCCACCGCAAGGCCGCGGCCGCCTGGGCCGCCGGGCTGTACGACGGCGAGGTCGTGCCGTACGAGGGCGTGGACCTGGTACGGGACGAGTGCATCCGGGAGGGTTCCACCCCCGAGGCCCTGGCCCGGCTGAAGCCGGCCTTCCGGACGGACGGCCGGGGCACGGTCACGGCCGGCAACGCCTCCCCCCTCAACGACGGCGCGGCCGCCCTGCTGTTGACCGACGAGGCGGGCCTGGCCGCCACCGGCCGGGAGCCGCTCGCCCGGATCAGCGCCTCCGCCGTCACGGGGATCGAGCCCCAGCTCTTCGGGCTGGGCCCGGTGGACGCGGTGCAGCGTGCCCTCGGCAAGGCCGGCCGCGGGCTGTCCGACCTCACCGTCCTCGAACTCAACGAGGCCTTCGCGGCTCAGGCGCTGGGCTGCCTGGCGGCCTGGCCGGAGCTGGACCCGGCCGTGGTCAACCCGCGCGGCGGCGCCATCGCGATCGGCCACCCGCTCGGCGCCTCGGGCGCCCGGCTGGCCGGCTCGGTCGCCCACCAGCTGGCGGCGGCCGGCTCCGGTACGGGCATGGCGGCGCTGTGCATCGGCGTCGGGCAGGGCATCGCGCTGGTCCTGGAACGCTGAGCCCGGCTCGGGCACCGCCCTGGTGGCACCCGCCCCACCAGGGCGTCGACCATTTCCGGTCAGAGCCCGCCGTCAACTGCCCAATAACTGAACAGAAGTGGAGCCTCCGGTCTGGCACGATGACGCGTGCTGCCGCCCCCCTCGCCCGGCACCCCGCCCATCCCCACCCGGAGGCCCCGCGCCATGCCGCTCCTCGACCCGACGCTCTGGCAGGACGGACCCACCCTCACCGGCGGCGCCGCGCCGGTCGTCGAACCCGCCACCGGCCGCACCCTCGCCACCCTCGACCTCGCCGCGCCCGGCGACGTGGCGGAGGCCGCCGTACGGGCCCGGGCCGCGCAGCACGACTGGGCGCGCGCCACCCACCTCGAGCGCGCAGCCGTACTGCGCCGCGCCGGGGACCTGTTCGCCGCCCACGCCGATGAGCTGGGGGAGTGGCTGGTCCGCGAATCCGGCTCGATACCCGGCAAGGCCGGCTTCGAACTGCACGTCGCCGCGCAGGAGTGCTACGAGGCCGCCGCGCTGGCCTCGCGCCCGGTCGGGCAGGTACTGCCGAGCGAGGCACCGCGGCTGTCCTTCACCCGCCGGGTCCCGGTCGGAGTGGTCGGGGTCGTGGCCCCCTTCAACGCCCCGCTGATCCTGGCGATCCGCTCGGTCGCGCCGGCCCTGGCACTCGGCAACGCGGTGCTGCTCAAGCCGGACCGGCGGACCGCCGTCTGCGGCGGCCTCGCCCTCGCCGCCGTGTTCGCCGCCGCCGGCCTTCCCGCCGGGCTCGTGCACGTCCTGCCCGGGGGCGCCGAGACGGGCGCCGCAGTGGTCGCCGACCCGGGGGTCCGGGTGGTGTCCTTCACCGGATCCACCGCTGCCGGCCGCACCGTCGGGGAACTGGCGGGCCGTCACCTCAAGCGAGCACACCTGGAGTTGGGCGGCAACTCCGCCCTGGTCGTGCTCCGCGACGCCGACGTCGAGGCCGCCGTCGCCCAGGCCGCCTGGGGCACCTTCTTCCACCAGGGCCAGATCTGCATGACCGCCGGGCGGCACCTCGTGCACGCCTCGCTCTACGACGAGTACGTCGAGCGGCTCGCCGCGCGCGCCGAGGAGCTGGCCGTGGGGACCCGTACCGCGAGCAGGTCCACCTGGGCCCGCTGATCGACCGCGCCCAGGTGGAACGTGTACATGCCCTCGTGGAGGCCAGTACCGGAGCGGGGGCCAAGCTCGTCGCGGGCGGCACCCACCGGGACCTCTTCTACCGGCCGACCGTCCTGGCGGGCGTCGGCGACGACACCCCCGCCTACGCCGAGGAGGTGTTCGGCCCGGTGGCACCCGTACGCTCCTTCGCGACGGAGGACGAGGCGGTGGCACTGGCCTCGGCGGGCCCCTACGGCCTCTCCCTCGGGATCGTGACCCGGGACGCGGCGCGCGGGCTCGACCTGGCCGAGCGGATCCCCACCGGGATCGCGCACGTCAACGACCAGACGGTCAACGACGAGGCCGTCGCCCCGTTCGGCGGAGTCGGCGCCTCCGGCACCGGCGCCCGCTTCGGTGGCGAGGCGAACCTGGACGCCTTCACGGAACTCCGCTGGACCACGGCCCGCAGCACCCCGGCCGGCCACCCCTTCTAGGACCGCCCCGCCCCGCCCCGGCCCGCCCCGCCCCGGCCGCGGACGGGCGGGAGGCTGCGCCGCGGCGGCGGGCACCGCGGCCCGCGGAATGCCCGGGGCCGGTCGTTCGTTCAAGGAGCAGTCGGTTCAATCAGGAGGTCTGGACACCGTGGCTACAGTCGAGCTCACCAAGGAAAACTTCGACCAGACGGTCAGCGAGCACCCGTTCGTGCTGATCGACTTCTGGGCGGGCTGGTGCCGGCCGTGCCTGCAGTTCGCGCCGGTCTACGAGAGGGCCTCCGAGGCCCACCCCGACCTGCTCTTCGCCAAGGTGGACACCGAGGCGCAGCAGGAGCTGGCCGGTGCCTTCCAGATCACCTCGATCCCGACCCTGATGATCGTCCGGGACCAGGTGGCCATCTTCGCCCAGCCCGGCGCCCTGCCGGAGGCGGCGCTGACCGACCTCATCGGGCAGGCCCGCGCGCTCGACATGGACGAGGTGCGCTCCAAGATCGCCGGCACGCAGCAGGGCGGCGCGCAGGACGCCGGCACCCAGGACCCCGGCACGCCGGAGGCCTGAGTGCGTGACGCGGCCGCGGACCGGCGTGACACTGGCCCGTATGACTGAAGCCGTGGAGTACGACGTCGTGGTGCTCGGCGGGGGCCCGGCCGGCGAGAACATCGTCGACCGGACCCGCGCCGCCGGGCTGAGCACGGCGCTCGTGGAGAGCGAACTGGTGGGCGGCGAGTGCTCGTACTGGGCGTGCGTGCCGAGCAAGGCGCTGCTGCGCCCGGTGCTGGCCCGGGCCGACGCCCGCCGGGTGCCGGGGCTGGCCGGGGCCGTCGAGGGTCCCCTGGACACGGCGGCGGTGCTGGCACACCGCGACTACTGGACCGGTGACTGGAAGGACCAGGGCCAGATCGACTGGCTCGATTCCACCGGGGCCCACGTCTACCGCGGCCACGGCCGGCTCCACGGGGTCCGCAAGGTCGCCGTCACCAGCCCCGAGGGCGAGCACCACGTACTGGCGGCCCGGCATGCCGTGGTCGTCGCCACCGGCACCCGGGCCGTGATCCCGGACCTGCCCGGCATCACCGGAGCCCGCCCGTGGACCAGCCGCGAGGCGACCTCCGCCCAGGGGGTCCCGGGCCGGCTGCTGATCGTGGGCGGCTCGGTGGTCGCCGCCGAGATGGCCACCGCCTGGCAGGGCCTCGGATCGCAGGTCACCGTGCTGGTACGCGGCTCCGGGCTGCTGCCGCGGATGGAGCCCTTCGCGGGAGAACTGGTCGCCGAGGCCCTGCGCGCGGCCGGGGCGGTGGTCCGTACGGGCGTGGCCGTCGAGGCGGTCGTACGGGACGGCTCGACCGGCCCCGTCCGGGTGGTGCTGGAGGGCGGCGAGACCCTGGAGGGCGACGAACTGCTGATGGCGACGGGCCGGTCACCGCGCACCGACGACATCGGGCTGGACACCGTGGGCCTGACCGCGGGCAAGTGGATCGAGGTCGACGACACCTGCCGGGTGCCCGGCCACGACTGGCTGTACGCCGTCGGGGACGTCAATCACCGGGCGCTCCTCACCCACCAGGGCAAGTACCAGGCCCGGATCGTGGGCGCCGCGATCGCCGCCCGTGCGGCCGGCGACCCGCTGGACACCGACCCCTGGGGCGCGCACACGGCGACCGCCGACACCCGTGCCCTCCCGCAGGCCGTCTTCACCGACCCGGAGGCCGCCGCGGTCGGCCTGACCCTGGCAGAGGCCGAGCGGGCCGGCCGCCGGGTGCGCGCCGTCGACTACGACCTGTCGAAGGTCTCCGGCGCCGGGCTGTACGCCGACGGCTACCGCGGCCGCGCACGGATGGTCGTCGACCTCGACCGCGAGGTCCTCCTGGGGGCCACCTTCGTCGGCCCGGGCGCCGCCGAGCTGATCCACGCGGCCACCATCGCGGTCGCGGGGGAGGTTCCGCTCGCGCGGCTGTGGCACGCGGTGCCGGCCTTCCCGACCATCAGCGAGATCTGGCTGCGGCTGCTGGAGACCTACCGGGGGTGAGGCCGGGGCGACGCCGGAGGGCGCGGCTCGCCCCCCGGCCGGTCATTCGGCGATCTCGGTGCGTTCCCACCACTCGTAGACCTGCAGTCGCCCCTGCGGGCTGTCCTGCTGCCGCGCGGTGGGCTTGAAGTGCTCGTATCCGCCGCGGTGCGGAACCTTCAGGTCTTCTCCGGGCGAGGCGATCGGGACGATCCGCTCTGGGAGATCGTCCGGGCCGCCCTCCAAGGCTGCCTTGTTCGTCATGGCCCCAGTGTTGCCACGGACGGGGTTGCGCGCATCACGAGGGCGGTCGAGCCGGCCGGCCGACCCTGCACGGAACCGGAGCGAGCGGCGGTCGGCGCGCCGCCCCGCCGCCGGCCTCACCATCGGTGCCACGGCGTGCTCGGGCGGTCGCCGAAGCGGAAGTTGACGGACCCTCATGACGGCGGTGGCGAGTGATGCGTGCTGCCTCCCTGCCCCGTACCGCCGCCCGCGCGGCCGTCGCAGCCTCCGCCGCCGTCGCGCTCGCCGTCGGCGCGGCCGGCTCCGCCTCGGCCGCCACCTCGACGCGCACGGTCACCGACGGCGCGGCCACCTTCAACCTCAGTGTCACGGCGCCCTCCTCCGCTGCCGCGGCCGGTCAGAACGTCACGGTCACCGGCAGCGGCTTCAACACCGCCAAGGGCATATACGTCGGCCTCTGCGCGGTCAACGGCGCACAGGGCGCGAACAAGCCCACCCCCTGCCTGGGCGGCTCCGACCAGTCCGGCACCACCGGCGCCTCGCACTGGATCAACAACACCTTCGGCGGAACCCTGGCCAACACGTCCAAGTACGGTCCGGGCGGCACCTTCAGCGTCACCATCCACGTCAAGGCCGACCTGGGCGGCGGCCAGATCTGCGGCGAGACCGTCCAGTGCGCCGTCGTCACGCGCGCCGACCACTTCAACTCCTCCAACCGCAAGTACGACGTCCACGTCCCGGTGACCTTCAACTAGTCCCCGGCCGGGCCCGGTTCGGACTCGCGCCCAGGTACGTGCCCGACCCGTCGACGAGGAAGTCATGACACCCCGACACCCCCTCACCCCCGGCCGCCGCACGGGCACCGCCTCCGCCGTGCTCGTGCTCGTGCTCGCCTCGGCCGCCACCGGCCCCGCCTCGGCCGCCGGGGGCGAGGGGGGCGAAGTACCGCAGGGCACCGTCGCGTACCGGCCGGTGGCGCAGTTCACCACGGCCGGCAAACCGCGCGACCTGCTGCTGCACCCCGACTCGAAGAAGCTGTACGTCGGTTCGGACGACCTGCCCGAGACCGCCGAGGCCAACGAGGGCGGGCTGCACGTCCTGGACCCCGCCGACGGCAAGCTGCGCAGCAGTGTCGGGCAGGCCCCGGGCCCCACCGGCGCGCTCGGCCGACGGGCCGTGCGGCAGCTCGTCGCCCCGCTCCCCGGCGAGGGCGCGGTCTTCGTCTATCCGCTGCGCGGCATCGGCACCGCCAAGGACGGAGATGCCGCGGCGGCGGGCGCGTGGGTGCCGGGTGCGGCCGTCACCGACGCCGCCCCCGGGCTCACCCCCTCGACGGTGCTGGTCGCGCAGGGCTCCGTACTGTCGGAGGTCGAGATCGCGACCGCGACGGTCAAGCGGTCCGTGAGCCTGGAGGGCGGCGAGGAGTTCGCGGTCGACGCGGCGCGCGGCGCGGTCTGGTTCACCGACGTCGCCAACCGCCGGATGTACCGGATCGACACCGCCGACTTCCAGGTCGCCAAGACCGTGGACCTCCCGGCGGGAGAGGGTTTCGGAGGGTTCACGGAGGTGGATCCGGAGACCGGCGCGGTGTGGGTCGGGCTGGACACCGCCGTCGTCGTGCACGACGCGGCGGGCAAGCGGCTCGACACCATCGAGGGCGTCGACATGCCCCGCGCGGCGAGGTTCGACGTCGCCACGCACGAGGCGTTCGTGGTGTGGCAGGACGCGGGGGACACCTCGCAGCCGGGCAGCGACAACAACGGTACGCTCACCGTCCACCGCACCGGCGACCTCCAGGAGGCCGCGAAGCCCGTTGCACTCCCGGGAAACCACGGGCAGTCGGGCAGTGCGGCCGTGGCCGTCGAGCCCGGCGGCGCGGCCGTCTTCGTCTCGGACCCGGCGGGGGCGAGGATCACCCGGCTGGAGCGGTCCACCTCCCCGAAGGTCACCCGGAGCCCGGCGGACCGGTCGGTCACGGTCGGCGCCGAGGTCTCGCTGACCGTGCAGGCCGAGGGGACCCCGCGGCCCACCGTCGCCTGGCAGGTGAGTACGGACGCCGGCCGGACCTGGCGGGCCGTGCCGGGCGCGACCTCACCGACCCACACCTTCACGGCCGCGGCCGCCGGCAACGGCAGCCGGTACCGGGCGGAGTTCACCAACGACGTCGGGACCGCCCGCACCGGTGCGGCCACGCTCACCGTCACCGGCGCGGACACGACGACCGGCGGCGGCGCGTCCACCGGAGGGACCGGCGGCGGCTCCGGCACGTCCGGGAGCACGAACGGGAGCTCGACCGGAGGCTCGGGTGGTCCGGCCGATGGTTCGGGCGGTGCTGCGGGCGGTGCCGGCGGAAGCGCCGACGGCGGCTCGGCCGGCGGTGCGGTCGGCGGTACGGGCGTCACCACCGCCGGCGGCGCGCTCGCATCGACCGGAGCCACCGTCGCCTCCCTCGCCGCGGGTGCGGTCGTCCTCACGGCGGGCGGCTGGGTGCTGGTACGCCGCACGCGCCCGCGGAAAACCGCCTGAGCCCCGGCTCGGCCCCGGCTCGGCTCCGGGTCAACTGCGCCTGAATCTGCCCGAATCCGTCTGAGCTCCGCCGCGGGTCGCCCTGTTGAATGGGCGTCGAACGCATCTCTTGACCAGAGACGAAGGAGACACCGCTCGTGATCGTGATCGCCCACCTCAGTGACATCCATCTCGACGGGGACCCGCGCGCAGCCGACCGCACCCGCGCCGTCATGGAGTACCTCGACGGTCTGCCGTACGACCTGGACGCCGTGCTGGTGAGCGGGGACATAGCCGACCACGCCGCCGCCGCCGAGTACGAGGAGGCCGCCAAACTGCTGCGCTCGCGGCACCCGCTGGTGGTCTGCCCCGGCAACCACGACGAACGGACCGCCTTCCGGCAGGGCCTGCTGGGGGAGGAGGCCCCGTCCGCGGCGCCGGTCGACCAGGTGCTGCGCGGCTCCGGCTTCGTGCTCGCGGTGTGCGACTCCTCCGTTCCCGGCGCGGACCACGGCCTGCTGGAGGAGTCCACGCTGGCCTGGCTGGACGGCGTACTGACCGACACTCCGCGGGAGACCCCGGTCCTGGTGGCCTTCCACCACCCGCCCGTCCCGCTGCACACCCCGTACGTCGACGAGATCCGCCAGTTCGGCGAGGAGCGGCTCGCGGCGCTGGCCGGACGGCACCCGCACCTCACCGCGTTCCTGTGCGGGCACGCCCACACCGCGGCCGCCACCACCTTCGCGGGGCGGCCCGTGCTGGTGGCGCCGGGCGTGGTGTCCTCCCTGCGGCTCCCGTGGGAGCACCCCTCGGCCGGCTCCGAGCACGTCCACCTCGACGAACCGCCCGCCGTCGCCTTCCACTTGCTCGGCGACGACGGGCGGCTGACGACCCACTACCGGGTGGTCGTGGACCGCCGGTAGCTGCGTCCGTCACGGGTCCGCGTCAGCAGGCCCGAGGTGATCAGATACCGCCGCAGCGCCGAGCAGTCCTCGTGCACGGTGCGCAGCGCGTCGTTCACCTCGGGCTCCGTGTACTCCCGGTCCACCGTGAAGAGGGTCTCCGCGAGGTGGACGAGCAGCTGCCCGCGCCGGGCGGCCTTGCGCGGGACGGCGACGAGCCGCCCGCCCGAGAAGAGGTCGCCGACGTCCCGTCGCTCTCTGCGCGGGGTGGACGGACGGGGATGATCGGTGCTCTCAGACATGAGGGCGAGCTTGACCCCTCGGCTCCCCGCCGGGCAACGGAATTTCCGGCTCGAAGGCCCTGAGCGCGTCCTCCCCGCCGGTCCACAGGACGCCGAGCCGTTGGCGGACCAGGAGCCAGCCGTCCGGCCCGCGGCGGAACTCCCATGCGTACGGGCCGCCCATGGCGTAGGCGGCGGAGGTCGTCACGGACGAGGTGACCGCGACGAACCACATGTGGCCGATGCCGCTCGCCCGGTCGCCCTCCACCTCGAAGTGCATGTTGAGGAGGTGGTGCTGCATGCCCGGGTAGGGCGATTCCGCCTCTTCCACCGTCGCCCGGATCGCCTCCTTCCCGCGGGTCTCGCCCCACGGACCGAACTCCAGCACCGCGTCCTCGGCCCAGCAGTCGATCCAGGTCTGCCAGTCCTTGCGGTCCAGTGCCCGCCAGCCGCGGATCAGGAGGGTGCGCAGAGCCTCCTTGTCCTCCAGGTTCCGCAGTCTCCGGACCGGGCCGTCGTACGCGGCGGCCTTGGGCGCCACCTCGGCGCCGTCCCTCCCGACGGGGGTCACCGGGCGCTCGCGGCCGGCCGGACGACGATCTCGTTCACGTCGACCTCCGGCGGCTGGGAAACGGCGTAGGCGATCGCCTCCGCGACGGCCGAGGCCGGCAGTGCCACGGCGCGGTAGGCCTTCATCGCCTCCCGGGCTTCCGGATCGGAGATGCCGTCCGCGAGTTCGGACTCGGTCACGCCGGGGGAGACGAGGGTGACCCGGACGTCCCCGCCGGACTCCTGCCGCAGGACCTCGGAGATCGCGCGGACGGCGAACTTGGTGGCGCAGTAGACGGCGGCGGTGGGGGAGACCTCGTAGGCGCCGACGGAGGCGATGTTCACGATGTGCCCGCCGCCCTGTGCGCGCATCACCGGCAGGGCGGCGGCGATCCCGTGCAGGACGCCCCGCACGTTCACGTCGATCATGCGGTCCCACTCGTCGGTACGGAGCGCTGTCAGCGGGGAGAGGGGCATCACCCCCGCGTTGTTCACGAGGGCGTCGATCCGGCCGTACTCGCGGCACGCCGCATCGACGAACGCGCGCATGTCCGCCGCGTCGGTGACGTCCAGCGTCCGGAAGGCGGCGGTGCCGCCCTCCCGGGTGATCTCCTCGACCAGCCGTTCCAGCCGACCGGTACGACGTGCACCGCGCTCTGGTCCGCGCACACGGTCTACGGGAAGACCCTCGACGCCAAGGCGCTCGTGCACCCGGAGGTGGGAGCCCTGTCCCTCACCTACCAGTCCTTCGACGTACGGGGAGCACCCGGCCAGCAGGTGGTGATCTACCACGCGGAACCGGGAAGCCCCAGCTCCCACGCGCTCTCGCTGCTCGGCAGCCTGAACGCAACCGGCCCGACCGACACCGGAGGTCACCGGACCGGACGGGCTCGGGCGTGAGCGGAGGGCGGGGCGGGGTCAGGGGCCGACGGTGATCTGCTGTGCCGGATCGGTGGTGTCGGCGACCCGGTAGACCGCGTTGAAGGTGGACGAGGTCGCGCTGGTGGGGCAGCCGAACCCGCCGGTGACCTTGACCGGTACGGACGCGTTGGTGAAGGTCAGGCTGGAGGGGGCGCCGTTGGACCAGGTGCCGCCGACGCTCGCCGGGGCCGTGGGGGCTGCGGTGACCGTACAGGAGGCGAGCCCGGTCGTCTTGACCACCAGGCCGCCGACCGGCAGACCCATGGTGGCGGTGATCGGGGAGCCGTCCTGCATCGACACGGTCCAGGCGCCGGAGGTCGTGACCGTGGGAGTCACGCCGGGCATGCTGGAGGTGCAGGAGCTGTACGTCGGCGCGGAGATCGGCGAGGACACCGGCCCGGCCGGGTTGCTGTTGCCGGGGGCGGCCGGCACCGTGCCGGTGGCGACGGAGACCGTGCACGTCACCGTCACGGAACCGGCTTTGAGCGTGGCCTTCCCGCTGAGGGCGGCCTGGAAGGCGTGTCCGGCCGGGGTGACGGTGGTCGACCCGGCCGCGGGTAAGGGAGCGGCGGTGACCGGGGCGGTGACCGCACCGAGCGCGAGGGCTCCGGCGGCGGCCGCCCCGAGGGCGAGCGCGGTGCGCGAACGGCTCATGGCTGTGCTCCTTGGGGATCGTGGTGCGAGGTGGGGGGAGGGGGCGCGGCGGTCGCCGCGGCGCCCACGGCGGACTCCGCGTTCCCGGTGCCTGACACGGACTCCGCCGCGGACTTCGGTTCCCCGGTGCGCGGGGCCGCGCGCGGGGCGGCGTACGGCTGCCACGCGAACATCAGGCCGCCGCCGAGAATGCCGAGCAGGGTGCCGATCAGGAAACCGCCCAGATTCGACAGGACCAGCGCGGCCGTGGCGATCAGGGTGGTGAGGACGCCCGCGAGCGTGCGCTGAGCGGGAGAGAACCAGGTGGTGAGGCCGAGCACGATCATCACGATGCCCATCAGGACGGACGGGATCCCCGCCACCCCCTGCTGGAGCATGATCTTCAGCGGCGCCAGCGGCAGGACGCAGATCCACGTCCCGGCAAGGATCGCGAGCAGCCCGCCCCAGAAGGGTCTGCTGCGCCGCCACCGTTGCCACCGCCGCCCACGGCTCAGAAGCATTCCTTCTTGCCCTTGCTGACGTTCATGCTGAGCCCGGAGAGCTTGAAGGTGCCGGCGTTGGTCGCCCACGCCGTCTGCTGCAGATCGGTGATGCGGACCGTGTCGGCCTGCTGGGCGAAGAGGTCCTGCATTCCCTGCGCGTCGGCCGGCCCCTTGTCGAGGGTGGAGGCGTCCCGCCCGATCTCGATGTTGCTGAAGACGGCGTCGCCGGCGAGCTGGGTCGCGTCGACGAACAGGTTGCTCGCCTCCACCGGGGCCTTGCGGCCGGCGGTGAGGTTGAGCGAGATGTCGCCTACCACCGGGAGCGTGGTGACCACGGACTGGCAGAGGTTGTGGAGCCTGGCCTCCCGGATGGCGGTGACGGCCACCGGGATCAGTTCCTCGCGGGCGTTGACGTCGACGCTGCCGTACTGGGCGAAGCCCTCGCCCTCCAGGCTGCTCGCCGAGACCTTGAACTGCTGGCCCGACACGGCGAAAGAGGCGGCCAGCACGCCCTGCGCGAGGGCGATGCCCAGGCCGGCGGTCACGGCGACGGCGGGGACGGTCAAGGCGGCGAACCGCCGCCAGCGAACGCGGCCGGAGCCACTGCGCTCGTCGGATGAGTCGGATAAATGGGGGGAACCGGTCATGAGATCGTCCCTTATTTCGGCTGTGCACCGTTGTTACCGACGAGTTGAATGTAAGAGTGCCAATGAAGGTTGGCAAGGTTGTGCGAGCGCACCCTTTGAGCCGACTCCTACTGCTCCGTACGCAGCAGTTCGGCGACCTCCGCGTCCACCCGCCGCGCCATCGCCCGGGCGAACTCCGTGGCCACGACCTCCCCGGCCACCGGCCGCAGCGCCGCCACCGCCGCGGTGATGTGCTGGAGCTGCGTGGCCGAAAGCCGCTCCAGCCCCTCCGCCCCCTCCGCACCGATCACATGCCGCCGGAACAGCCCGACGAACCGGTCCGCGACCGTCGCCGCCTGCGTCTGTACGAACTCCCCGACGTCCAGGATCTCCGCCAGCGGCACCCCCAGGCGCACCAGCGTCAGCGTCGCGTCCAGCAGCCGGCGGCTCGGGTGCGTGACCCGGTCCCCGTCGACCCTCACGTAGCCCAGCTCCGCCGCCCGCCGGGTGTCCGCCGCGGTCGCCGTCGGGCCGAACAGCTCCCGCAGCTCGGCCAGGCTCATCGTCACCGGCTCCTCCTGCACCCAGTCCCGGGTCATCTCCCGTTCCAGGCCCAGCAGTCGGGACAGGCCGCCGCCCTCTTCCCACGCCTGCAGCAGCTCCCCGATCCCGTTGACCGTGTAGCCGCGCCCCAGCAGGTCGCTGATCAGGCGCAGCCGGGTCAGGTGGTCGTCGGAGTACCAGGCGATCCGGCCCTCCCGGCGCGGCGGCGGCAGCAGTCCGCGCTCCTGGTAGTAGCGCAGGTTGCGCACCTTGACGCCGGCCGCCCGGGCCACGTCCTCCCGGCGGTAGCGCCCGCCACCGCTCCCGTCCTCCACCTGGCTGCTCACGGGCCAGAGTGTAGGAGCTACCGGCAGGTCACATGGGCCGCGGACGATCCTGCTTGACCGCCCGCAGGACCACGAACTTCGGCTCGCTCGCGACGACTTCGCTGTTGCCGAAGAGCCGGCGCAGGTGGGTGTGGTAGCCCATGTGCCGGTTCGCGACGATCCACAGCTCGCCGCCGGGCCGCAGCACCTTGCGCGACTGCGCGAACATGCGCAGCGCCGTGGCGTCCGTGGTGGCCTGGTGGGAGTGGAAGGGCGGATTGCTCAGCACCAGGTCCACGGACGCGGGCGGCAGCATGGCCACCCCGTCGCCGACGAGGAACTCCGCGGTCCGCCGCCCCTCGCGGACGTTCGCCCGGTACGTGGCCTGCGCCGAGGCGACCGCCTGGTACGACTCGTCGGTGAAGACGACCTCGGCGTCCGGGTCGTGGACCTGGACCGCCGTGCCGACGACGCCGTTGCCGCAGCCGAGGTCCACGACCCGGGCCCCGTCGGTGTTGGTCGGCAGGTTCTGCAGGAAGAAGCGGGTGCCGACGTCGAGCCGGTCGGCGCAGAAGATCCCGGCGTGGTTGACGACGGTCAGGCCGGAGCCCGACCCCGCGTCCTCGTCCACGGTGTACGTCAGCGGCCACGGCCCGGGAGTCGTGGGGCGGGTCGCCCCGGGAGTGCCCGGCGTGCAGAAGATCAGCCGGGCCTTCTTCTCGGCGAGCGAGGTCTTCGTGGGGCCGAGGATCTTCTCGAAGAGGCGCAGCGTGGAGGTGTGGATCTCCTTGACCATGCCGGCGCCGACCACGACGGTGCCCGCGTGCACGTGCGGGGCCAGCCGGTACAGCTGGTCCTCCAGCAGCGCCAGGCTCTTGGGCACGCGCACCAGCAGGACGTCGATCTTCCCGGGCGGCGGGTCCTGCGTGGTCAGCAGGGTCACCGTCGCCTTCGCCGTCCCGATCCCGTTGCGGTCCAGGTTGGCCGCGGTGGCGGAGCGGGTGAGGGCGGAGTCGGTGATCTGCGTCGGGCGGTACGCGGCGAGCGCCGTCGTCAGCGTCCCCCAGCGGTCCCCGAGCACCGTGATCTGGCCGGCGGAGGCCAGATCCACCGGCCCGCGCTCCCCGGTACCGGAGTCGAGGTGGCGCAGCAGGTACTCGTCGGCCGCGTCCCAGGCACGGAGCCGGTCGCGCGGGTCCTCGGGGAAGCGGGTGAGCTCGTAGGAGCCGAAGGGTGTGGTCAGGCGGTTCATATGGCCCCCAGGCTATCCGAGCCGACCGCCGGACCCCGCATGCACGGGGCGGAACACCCGAACGGCACCGTGCCCGACCGCCCCCGTTCGCGCGGCGAGGCTGCCGGACGCGCGGATGCCGGCGGCCCGCGGGGGCCCGCGTACGAGGGCGCACGCGGGCGGGACGTCCGCATGCGCCGGGTTCGGATCGCGCGATCCGCGGCCGGGCGTTCGGCGTTCGCACACGCAGAGCCCGGCCGCCCGTACGCGCGCGGCCGGGCGGCCCCGGCCGCATGTGCCGGTCCGGAGCAGCCTCATGCGCGGGTCGGGGCGTCCGCACGGACCGGGCCTGGCCGCCTCATGCGCGAGGCGGGCTGCGGCACATGCCCGTCCGGGCAGCCGCGCGCGGTCGGGCGTCCGCACACGCCGGTTCGGGCCGGGCCGGCGTGTGCGTGCGGGCGGCCGTTCGGAGGCGGCGCGCGGAGGCGGCGCGCGGCGCGGGCCCGGGACCGCCCGCTACTCCGGGAAGTCGCCCGCCATCGCCGCGGCCACCCGCAGGTACGGGCGGGCCTCGGCGGCCCGGCCCAGGCGCTCCAGCGTGCGACCGAGCATCAGCTGCGCATAGTCCTCCACCGGCCAGCGCTCCAGGATGGCGCGGAGCTCTTGCTCGGCGCGGGAGAGCTGGGCGGAGTGGTAGTAGGCGCGGGCCAGCAGCAGCCGGGGCGCCAGCTGCTCGGGCACCTCGCCCGCCAGCCCGTCCAGGATGCGGGCGGCCGTCGCGTACTCCTTCGCATCGAAGAAGAGCCGGGCGCGCGCCCAGCGCTCGGCTGCCGTTCCGTGCTCGAAGTACGTCGCCGGCGCGTTCATCGCGTCCCTTCCGCCGTTCAGGTGGTCCGTCCGGGGCCTCCAACACGCCCGGGCGGTGGAACATTCCACCCGCCGGAGCCACCGCCGCGGGGCTAGGTTGTCCGCATGAGCAATCTCGATCGCCAGCCCGCTCTCTCCGCCTGCGGCGGCCGCGGCTTCGTCGTGGCCGAGCCGGTGCGCGAGCTCCTCAGCCCGCGCACGGTCAAGCTCGGAGAGTCCACCGAGGTCCGCCGACTCCTGCCGAACCTGGGCCGCCGCATGGTGGGTGCCTGGTGCTTCGTGGACCACTACGGCCCGGACGACATCGCCGACGAGCCCGGCATGCAGGTCGCGCCCCATCCCCACTCGGGCCTGCAGACCGTGAGCTGGCTCCACGAGGGAGAGGTGCTCCACCGCGACAGCGAGGGCAGCCTCGAGACGATCCGCCCGCGCGAGCTGGGCCTGATGACCTCCGGCCGCGGCATCAGCCACTCCGAGGAGAGCCCGCGCCCGCACGCCCGCTTCCTCCACGGCGCCCAGCTGTGGGTGGCCCTGCCGGACGCCCACCGGAACGTGGAGCCGCACTTCCAGCACCACGCGGAACTCCCGCACGTCACGGCCCCGGGACTGACGGCGACGGTCATCCTGGGCACCCTGGACACGGCGACCTCGCCCGGCACGGCGTACACCCCGATCGTGGGCGCGGACCTGACCCTCACGGCGGGCACCGAGACCCGCCTCCCGCTCGACCCGGACTTCGAGTACGCGGTCCTGTCGATGTCGGGCGAAGCCCACGTCGACGGCGTCCCGCTCCTCCCGGGCTCGATGCTCTACCTGGGCTGCGGCCGCACGGAACTCCCCCTGCGCGCCTCGTCGGACGCGGGCCTGATGCTCCTGGGCGGCGAGCCGTTCGAGGAGGAGATCGTGATGTTCTGGAACTGGATTGGCCGCTCCCATGAGGATATCGCACAGGCCCGCGAGGAGTGGATGAATGGGACCAGATTCGGCGAGGTGAAGGGGTATGACGGCCCTCCGCTTCCGGCTCCTGACCTGCCACCGGCCCATCTCAAACCACGCGGCCGAGTGCGCTGACCTGCGGTATCTGAAGTGAGGCGGCCCCGCGGGGCGCGGGTCAGGCGCCTTCCGGTTACTGAAGCCTCGGCACTTCCGATCGCGCCCCGCGCTTGCCCTTCGATGGTGCGGGGCCTTCCCCCTCTGTGGGCGTCCGTGGGTGGGTGTGTGTCTACGAATGCTGACCCAATGCTGACTTTTCTGACGCTGCGTCAGGTGAGACTTCGTGCAGGTACAGACGTCGAAGCGGCTTCGTCGGCGATCTGCGCTTGTCTGGAAGTTGTTCCCGGCTACGTGCCGGTCGGGGTGCCCGCTGCGCTTCGCTAGGCTCGGACCGAGAGTCTGATCGCCCGGGTGCTACCGCTTGTAGGAAGCTGACAACCCCTGCAGCGGTCGTCGCAGCGGCGTCTTGCAGTCTCGGCGAGGTGAGCTTGGGGGGCAGGGCGATGAACTTGCCCTGCCCCCGTGGAGGCTTCTAGCGGAACTCGTCCGCTGGTACCGGGCCGGCACCAGCCCGATGCGCGAGAGCATCGAGCAGCAATACCGTCAGCGCGGGCACACCGCCGCCGAGCTGGCGGTCCTGCCCGACGGCCTGGTGGACTGGCAGATCAAGAAGGCGGTCACCACCTCGCGCACGGCCGCCGCCCAGCTCGTGGGAGTCCTCGGCGGGGTGCCCATGCCCTCTTGCTGGAGGCAGGAGCTGGTTCTTGGACGCCGCGGGGCAGGTCTATTCGCCAGCGTCCCGGCTACTCCATCCGTGCGAGGACAGCCTGCTTCACCAGCTGGTGAGGGTCGCCTGTCGAGAGCTCCCAGATTTTGCGGTTCGACGGTTCAAGCAGGGAGCACAGCAGCCATGCCGCGTGGTCGCATGCCGGCTTGCATGCCTGCCCCCAGTGCGGGGTGACCTTCTTGTTGTCAATCCCCTGGAAGCGTAGAGACCTTCCTTATGCGGCCAGGTCCTCCTGATGGTGGCTGGCGCGTGCTTCGCTGATGATCTGTTCGAACTCCACCGGCGGTAGCCCGCCGGCCGCGGAGTGTCTGCGGCGCATGTTGTAGAAGCCGGTGTCCAGGTGGCGATCTTCAGCCGGGCCTCGGTCCGGGTGGCGAACCGGTGCCGGTGGATGTACTCGACCTTGATCAGCGAGTTGAACGACTCCGCGGCGGCGTTGTCCAGCGCCGACCCGACCCGCCCCATGGACTGCACCACGCCCAGCCGGTCACACAGCTCGTTGTACGCCTGACTGGTGTATTCGCTGCCGCGGTCGGAGTGGAAGATCACGCCGTCCACATCGCCACCGCGCGTGGTGGCGGCCATCTTCAGCGACGCGGCGACCAGGGCAGCGTCGTGATGCGCACCCATCGCATAGCCGAGCAGTCGGCGCGAGAACAGGTCGATGACCGTGGCCAGGTACAACTTTCCCTCCCCGGTCTCGATTTCGGTCATATCGCCCACCCATAGGACGTTTGGGGAGACCGCGTCGAAGTGACGGTGCACCAGGTCAGGGGCCGCTTTGCGCTTGCCCTGCCGGGTCAGCGAGCGGCGCCTGCGGGGCGGTTTACGGCCCTGGAGCCCGAGCTCGGCCATGATCTCGGCGACCGTGTTCACCGAGACCTGCCAGCCCTCGGCCCACAGGTCCAGCGTGATCCTCGGTGACCCGTAGGTCTCGCCCGAGCGGCGGAAGAAGTACGTGATCCTCTCCTCCAGCATCGCCCGTCTGACCTCGCGTTTCGTCGGCTCGGCCGGGCGGCGTCGCCACTTGTAGAACCACGCCTCGGATACGCCGAGCGCGCGGCAGGAGACAGTGTGCGGGATGCCGTGCCCGGTCCTCTGGTCGCTGATCACCCCGACGAGAGCCGCCGGGTCCGCCACAGCTACTTCACCCACAGGACCATGCAGCGTTTGAGGACATCACGCTCCATGGCCAGTTCCTTGTTCTCTTTGGTCAGCTCGGTGCTGCGCCTGCGCAGTCGCTCCAGTTCCTCCTGGACGCTCTCGCCCCGCCCGCCAGCAGCCGCACCGTTCCGCCGGGCGCGGGAGACCCAGCTGGCCAACGTGGTCTCGTTGATCCCCAGCTCCCTCGCGACCTGCGCGAGCGGCTTGCCCGTCTCGGTCACGATTCGCACAGCCCCCTCACGGAACTCCGCGTCTAACTTCCGCCTCTTCTCCGCCATGACTCCCAACTTCCCCTGCAGTCACGGCCTCTACGCTACGAGGGGAAGGTCACTGGCCGTCGAGTAGGAAGCGCAGCGACGAAGGCTGTGCCCCCGCCGGGCGGCTGCCCTGGCGCCAGCGGGTGCGAGGGCAGCCGGCGGGCGGGGTGCACGCTGCGTTCCGCAGGTGAAGTGCTTGAGGGCCGCCTCTCTGGGTGATCCGCCGTTGCACCTAGGCTCGTGGGGCCGCGTGTGTGCGAGGCTGGTGGCAGCGTCCGCTCCTGCTCTTGCCCGCCTACGGTCGGTGGTCATAGCAGAGACATTCGGCCGCGTAGGAGCGGGCGGGTGCTCCGTATGGACTCACCCCAGCCCCGCACTTGCCCGGCACACGACCGGGAGTGCCACCATCGCCGTGGGCGCCGTTCCCGGGTCGGACTGCGGCCAGCGGGGTGCCGGGATGTACGGGAGCGATGCGGCCTCGTGGCCTGCCGTGGCGGGGGCCGGACGCGACACGTCGGGTCGTCGTCCTCCAAGGGGCACCGAACCTGCCGTTGCCCTGGATTGAGGGCGGACGGTTTGCCCAACGTCGCGTCGGGGTACGCAGTGTGATCGGCGGTGGGGATTCAGCTCGAAGGCCGTCCGCTTCACCTTGACGATCGCTCGCCTCCAGATGGACGGAGGCTCATGGATTCCGCCGGTGAGGCGTGGGCAGGGCCCCTTAGTGGCACATGCGACCTGCGCCTAGTTGTGCAACCGAGGAGAGGTGGAGCTCACTAACAACCTGCCAGGAACTGAGCGATGAATGCAAGACGGGAACGACAACTCTGCAAGCGCGCTGAACTCCGGAAGTCTGGTCGTTGCCGTGCTCGGCGATGTACTCGCGCAACACTCGGAGGGGCTGCTGCTGTCGGTTGGTGATCCCGTTGATCCGGCCGCCCCCAGGGCTACTCGCGGGCCCGGCAGCGCAGCTCCACGAGGTCGGCGTACGAGCTGCCAGGCATGGACCAGTACGGGTGGGCATGCAGGTTGCGCAGCTCGCAGACCAAGGTGCGCCGCAGAGGAGTGCTGCTGCCGCGGGGGTGCCGGGCGAGAGCCGTGTAGGCGTGGATCACCCGGGTCTGGGCAAGTACTAGATCAGCAGGAAATAAGTTTCGCGCCATGGCTTGATTAGGTCACCTATTCGAGTTTGTCCGCAGGCTGAGAAGCGCTCCGGCGTGCCAGCACAGTTCTATCAGCATAGGCAGCCGGCTCTCCAGCGGCAGTGACCATGGCCGTTCCGGGCTCCCTCGTCGGCACCTTCGCTACGCAGCATGGTGATCAGCTTGCGGAACGCCCGCGGGCTGCGGTCGGCCGAACAGACAGTCACTGTCCTGGACATCGGCGCTGAGTTTGCTTCTCTTCCTCGGCCCTGCAGATCACATCGCACGCTTCGGTCCGGCGCGAGTCCTCGCCGAGGCCACAGTCAAGCGGGGAATCGTGGACGCCCACGAATGCCGACAGGGGATGACGCCGCTGACGGCCAACCAGAACGGACTGCGCGCACCGCTGTCCACCTGCTTGTATCGGTTTATGTCGACCACGTCGACTGCCGCGAAGAGTGGCGCTTCTGACGAACGGGCATGCCTCGGTGTGTGACCTGCGGCCACGCAGTGGGCAAGCGGGCCGTTGCCCGACGGCCCGCCAGACGAAGTGCGGCGCTCGTCCTTCTGGGGCGCCCGAGGAGCGCAACTGCCGACTGGAGTGGTCGTGCAGGCCCGCCTCGCCCGGGATCCGCGACCGGCGGACCCGCCCGAGGGCGGTGGCCAGGGATCTCTTGCTCTCGGCCGTGACATGCGTGACAGACGGGTAAACCGAAAGGATTGACCAGCCGCCGTCTACTGAGGCGGGCAGTCGGCACTACCGGGGACACGAAGACCTCCGTGTGGTGAGTTCGTAGACAGCTCCCACCGCACAGAGGTCTTCGTCGTGTTCACGACTGATCGCGTGTCAACAATGCTCGTGATCAATAGACCTAGGGCGCATCAGCGCTCTTGGCCAGCAGTTCGATGATCTCATCGGAAGTGCCACACTCTCCGAGCATCGGGAAGATCCGCTCGATGCTGTTGCGATGCGCCTCCGGATCCATGTCCGCCATCGCGTCGGTGGCGAGCGTGACGTGGTAGCCGAGTTCGTGCGCGTTGCGCGCGGTGGACTCCACACCGATGCTCGTGGCAATGCCGGCAAGCACGACCTGGGTGATACCACGGCGGCGCAGTTGCAGGTCGAGATCGGTGCCGTAGAACGCACCCCAGTTGCGCTTCGTGACCAGGATGTCGCCGGAGTGACCGCGAAGGTCCTCGACGATCTCATCCCACCCGGTCGGCATGGGGCCCGTGTAGTTCGGTGTGTCCTTGCGGCCGGGCGTACCGTCCGCGTGGTCCTCGGCCCGGGTGACGCGGACCAGGACGACCGTGGCACCGTGGTCGCGGAATGCGCCCGCGAGTAAGGCCGTACGAGCCACGACATCGGGGCCACTGTGTGGTACACAGGGGGCACCGACCGTGGCATTCTGCAGGTCGATGAGTACGAGAGCAGTTCCCGCGTCGAGCGTGGTGACCGGCACGTTGCGCCCTTTCGGTTTGATGATCGCGTCACTGAACGTTGCGTCGCCCACTGTGGATTGAACGAGCCGGCGCACGTGGAACGGCCGACGGCTGTACAGCGATGGGATCCGGATCGGTGATGTCCAAGGTGATGCGCACGTTGTTCGTGACGGAGTTGGGGATGTTTCCGACTGCGGCCGACTGGCTCCTGACGAGTTGATCGACCAGTTCGCCACCGGATCCGCCCTGCCGGCCCTCACCTGGTGGCGCACGAAACTCTACCGCTTCCCCAAGGCTGAGCGAACTGAAATGAACGAAGATACAGTGCGCTCTCCTCGGTAGCGGATCGTTGCAGACGGTGTTGGTTCAGCCTGTTCGACGGCCCTTCAAATGACGGACAATCAGTTCTCTGACTTGAAGCAGGCCGCGAACGGTGACCTCGGCCGGCCGGGGGATGCGGCTGATCGTGCGCCAAGGAACGCCCTTGGACTGGCGCGCAGTTGATCTTGACCGACGCGCACGGAGTGCTGCTCACCACGTTTGTCCACGAACGGCACCGGCGTCCCGATCGCAGCATGCGAACTGGGTCGCACCAGTGGTCAAGGCGCCGAATACCGCATCCGTAATGTACGTGCTACCGGCCGAACCCCGCCGCAATGCGGCCGCGGCTGTTCTCCGAGGCTGCCCAGCTGGTTGCCGACGCCCGCATCCGGCACATGAGATGCGCACGCCGTTGGCGTAGGAACGCTGTGATCAGCGATGCCCTGGCGCGGATCGCAACTCTCCCCAACTCTGGTTGACCAGCGCGTTCTCCTCCTAGCAGCATCACATGACCGGAGCCGTTTAACCCGATGCCCATCCGACACGACAGCTGGGCCATCAGCCTTGCCGCCACGAGCCCGAACAACCGAAAACGGCCTGCCGGAGAAACGACGGGCCGCCATGAAAGATCGAGGTCAACTCGATCACCATGAGGCCCGCCACCCAAATAGACTGACACGGCATTGACGGTACTTCAGGTCAGAAACGGGAGAAATCTCTTGAGGATCAGCCACTTAACCACCGTCGCCATCGCGGTGACGGTTTCCGGATCTCTCATGGCCCCTGTCGCAGCAAGCGCACCCGCAGGGGCGGACAGCGGCCGCTCTGGACTCTCGGACACGAGCGCCTGTGCCTGGAAGATGTCCGTCCTGACGGTCCCATCCGGTTACAGCACTGCCGAGGCACGGGGACATGCGGGCACCGGCAAGGTGGTCGGCACCGCGTGGAAGGCCGACCACCGCGAAGGGGTCCTGTGGAGTGACGGGATACCCACCGTCTTGCCGCAGCCGCGGAGCACACCCGGCTCGAACTACCCCCGCGCGATCAACACTTCCGGAGTGATCGCCGGATACTGGGTCGGCAACGACGGCACGACCAGCGCATGGCGCTACCAGAACGGCCGGTACCAGTTCCTGCCCGGCATCGGCACCCAGACCTCGGTGCCCACCGCCATCAACGACAACGGTGACATTGCCGGATTCAGCCGGTACTTCATGGGAGGAGCCAAGACGTACGCGGTCATGTGGCGCACCGATCACCCCGACACCCTGGTCGACTTCGGAGAGGGATACAGCGAGGGCATCGACAACTCACGCCGGGTCGTCCTGTCCACCGGCGCGATGGTCGACGGCGAGGGGCGTGAAGTCATGCGTCTCCAGGGCGGACAGCCACTGGACTACCGGGGAGGCCGGATCGTGGGCTACGCCGGCTCCTCCAGCCCTTACACCATCGTTGAGTGGGGCCTGGACGGCAAGATCGTCCGGCAGCTACCCGGTGGTGTTCCATCCGAGGTGAATTCCTCCGGGATCATCGTCGGCACACGGACCGGAGGAAGTAAGAGTGTGTGGCGCGACGGCGGTACCGAAGACCTGACCGGCCCCGTCCCCACAGGCTTGAACATGCTGGGTATCACCGATGACGGCGCGGTGATCAGCGACTACCAGTCCGGTGGTGGGACACGTAGCGGGATCTGGCGCCGCTCCTGCTAGGCACTGCACGGCGGACGGTACGCGGGACCGGATCCTGCGTACCGTCTGGGTGAGCGACGATCCTGTTGGCGAACCGTCTGGAGCACGGTCGGCGTGGACTCGACCTTGCTCGTTCTGACCGGCGAAACCCGTAGGTGGGAGCGCCGCCGCATGTGGCCATGCCTTCTCCGCCGACGCCTTGGCACAGCTCGAAACTCTCCCGCTCCCCGGTGCGGCTCCTCAGCGCGCCCAGTCCGGGGTCCACACGTCATCGCGGGCTGTCGCCCGGTACCTGGCATGGAGGTATTCGAGGAAGTTGGCGAGGACGGGGTGGGGATTGCTCGTTCGCCAGATCACCGAGAGAGGGTAGACGGGGGTGGGGTTGACGACGGGGATCCGGCAGAGCTTGTAGCTTTCCGGCCAGAGGTACCGTGAGCCTTCGCCGACGAAGGTGGCGAGCTGGGTTGAATGGGCGATCTCGGTGAGGAGCGCTTCGACGCCGAAGCTCGGCCCTATCGTGTCGATGGTGAGTCCGAACGCGTTCGCGAGATCTTCGTAGTAGCCCATCGGCTCGGCATCAGCCATGCCGGGCATCCAGATGGGGTGACGGGTGAGCTCGGCCAGGGTCACGGACTTGGCGTTCGCCAACGGATGCCGTGGGCCGACCAGGAGTTCGTGACGGTCGTCGATGACACGCGATGACCGGAGTCCCTGAGGGACGGCGCCGCTGGAATCCCGTAGAGATCTGAACGTGGCGTCCAAGGTTCCGGAACTGATCTCGGCCAGCGCCGACGTGGCGTCGGCGTTGGCCAGGGTGACGACATCGAGCTCGATGTCGGGGTGCTGCTGGTAGAAGTCCCGAAGGATGGTGGAGGGCGCGATCCTGCGGCCGACGACATCGATCCGCAGTGGCCTGCGACCCGGGGCTACGGCTGCTGTGAAGCGCTCGGCGGCACGGAGCAGTTCACGGGCGCGGGGTAGCAGTGCCTGCCCGTCGACGGTGAGCTGGACACCTCTGGCGATTCGTGTGAAGAGCCGTACGCCGAGTTCCTTTTCCAGGCTCGCCACTCGTTTCGAGGCCCCCTGCTGGGTGATCCTCAGATCGTCGGCAGCGGCTTGGTACTGGCCGGTGTCGGCAACGGCGACGAAGGTACGAACGGCATTGAGATCCACAAAACAGAACCTACTCCCCCCATGGAGGACGCGAGAAACACCGCTCCCTCCTTTACCGGCGGCGTCCATCGACTGGCTCCGGTCGCCGTGGCCACAAGGCCTCGGTTGGCGGCCGATGTACGCGTGCGGCCGGGTGCTGGTGGACCTGGCCTGCGCGATGGCGCTGGGGGTGCTGTCGATCCGCTACATCGCGGTGCTGCAGCACGCGAGCGAGGTGGTGGGCGCCCAGGCGGAGGCCTCACCCCCCACGGTATGGCGGGTCCGGGGGAGAGGGCGGTGAGATGTAGTCGCGCGGGACCGCCCGCGCGCGGGGCGGGGTGCCGGTGCGTCGACAGGCGGGGTCTTGGCCGGAGAGGAGGCCGCAGGGGTTCCCGTGGATCGTGGGTGAGGGTGCGGCGCCGATGGTTTGGATGGGGATCGACTCCGATGCCACCCCGATGGCCCGCGCTTCGGAGAAGGAGGGCATCGGCCGGGACCTACGAGAAGGAGGGCGTTCCGCAGTCCAAGGGTTCGGTGGAAACTGGATTCACCGGCCCGACGGTCGACGCGCTGCCCTGCCCGGCGTAGCCCACCGGGCAGGGCAAAGCAGCAACGGGGGCACACGAACAACCGGCTGCTGTGGTGAAAGATCGAGGCAGGGGGTTCTCGGCTGCCCGCTACTCGCTACTCGCGCGCTCCGCGCAGCTCCGCCCGGGTCACCGAGGTGACGATCGGCAGATCGAATTCACCCTTCTCGGTATCCGGGTGGTCGTTCAAGTGCTGGCGAATCCGACCCAGCAGTTCGACGCGTTCCTGTTCCGGCAACGCCAGGACAGGAGACAGGGTTCCCATGCGCGCGACCAGTGATTCGGTGGTGCTGCGCTGGCCGTGCCGGAAATCGGCGTGCTCCAGGTCGGTGAACAGCGCGTGCGGCCGCACGCGGTCGAACGGCGACGTCGTGTTCTCCCAGCCGAAGATCTGAGCCAAGCCGGCGATCCAGTCAACGCGCGCATCATCGTCGTTCCACAGCGCGGCGACTACCCCGCCCGGTCGTAGCACCCTCGCGATCTCCGGAAAGGCCCGCTCCTGGTTGAACCAGTGGAAGGCGTTGCCGGCCAGGACCGCATCGACCGACGCGTCAGGCAGCGGGATGTCCTCCGCCGTTCCGGGAAAGGCCCCGACCTCGGGGTGACTGCGGAGCAACTCGGCCCGCATGCGCTCATCGGGTTCCACAGCGAACACTGTCGCCCCCAGGGCCAGTAGCCCCCTGGTCAACTGCCCGGTCCCCGCCCCCAGATCGAGGACCTTCAGCTGCTCCCGGTCCGCTACCGGAGCGAGCGCCCATCCGATGGCCTCTCCCGGGTAGTCCGGCCGATGCTCGGCGTACGCAGCCGCATTCGACCCGAACGACGTCCCCCGCTGCTGTCCCTCGCTCGAATTACTCATGAGCCATCCTATTCGCAATTTTACGCATTTTGCGTACCCGCTCGCCGATCCGCTCGACGCCACACCTTAAGTCCTACCGCACGAAAGGATCTGCGCAGAGTGAACTTTGGTACACCATTTCAGCCATGCGCGCACCGCCGAACTCGCTGACGGATCCCGGCATGTTGAGCGAGAGGTGAACCAGGGCGGCCCCGGGAGCCCACCACCCGTTGTGCGCACCTCGTTGCTGGTCCCTGCAGCTGCCGGCTCACGCGCCCCTAGAGGTCCAACGCCTGGTTGTAGTTCTTTGAAGATCGGTTGTTTGTACTCTCCTCCGCAGCCTTGCTTTGATGCGCGGAGACCCCATGGTGAGAGCCGCCATGGGAAGGGAAGGTCCACTACTCCATGGCAAGACGATCCCTGGGACGGCAGTTCACCTGGCTGTGGGCGGCCTATGCGGTGAGCGCCTACGGGTCCGGATTGGGCTTCGGCGCGTTCTCGCTGATCGCCGTGCTGGCACTGCACGCCAGTACCGCGGAGGTATCCGCGCTGTCCGCGGTGGCGCCGACCGTGGGCGCGCTGATCGCGCTGCCGCTCGCGCCTTGGGTGGAGTATCGGCGCAAACGGTCGGTCATGATCGCAATGGACCTGATCCGGTTCGGGGTCATGGCGAGTGTCCCGGTGTTCTACGTCCTCGGCTGGCTGAGCTTCATCCAGCTGCTCGTCACCTCAGCCGTCGTCGCCGCCACGAAGATCGCCTTTCACGCGGCCAGCGGCGCCTACCTCCAGACCCTCGTCCGCCCGGACGACCTGCTCGTCGCGAACGCGCGATTCGAATCCACGAACTGGAGCTCCATCGCGATCGGGCCCCCGCTGGGCGGCGCGGCGATCGGTCTCTTCGGACCTTTCATCACCATCATGCTGGACGCGTTCAGCTACTTGCTCTCCGCGCTCGGTATCACCGCGATCCGCGGTCGGGAAGAAACCCCGAGCAGATCCGGCGGGAAGCGGCTTCAGGCCGGTGACCTGCTGGACGGCTGGCGGCACATCATGGCCCATTCCGGTCTGCGGGCCCTCTTCCTCAACAACATGCTCGTCTCCGGGCTCGTCATGGCCACCGAGCCGCTGCTGGCCGTGCTCCTGCTGCGTGAGCTCGGCTTCCCCGCGTGGCAGTACGGCCTCGCCTTCGCCATCCCTTGCATCGGCGGGCTCATCGGATCCCGGATGGCGCCTCGTGCCGTGGCCCGTTACGGCCAGCAGCGTGTCCTGCGAGTGGTGGGTACCCTTCGGGTGATTTGGTTGATCGGCCTCGTATTCGTCCGCCCCGGAATCGTCGGACTCTTGACCGTGATCGCTGTCGAGCTGGCGATCATCATCGGTATGAGTCTCTACACGCCGGTAGTCGCCACCTATCGGCTCGAACACACCCCCAAGCACCGCGTCGCCCGTACTCTCTCGGCGTGGTTGATCGGCCAGCAAGCCGGGATCGCGATCTGCACCGCACTGGCAGGGCTGCTCGCCGAGGTCACCAGCCCACGTACCGCGCTCGCGGTCGCCGGACTCGCCATCCTCGCGAGCCCACTGCTGCTGCCGCGGGAACCGGGTGCTTCAACAGTGGCACCCGAGCAGGACAGCGAGTATGCCCGGAAGGCTGTGTGAGTCCGTGATGCGACAGGCCGGCCGAGGCTGTGCCGTGGCTCGACCGCCGAGAGCCACGACAGCGCAGCCGCATCTGCTCGGGCTGGCCGGCAACAGCCTGCGGACTGCGCTCGTGGGGTGAGGGAACTCGCGGCCCGCCACCGGGTGTTGGTGACGAGCCACGAGCGGGACCCTCGGCGGGATCCGGGAGGGTTCAGAACATGGTGTTGTTGTTGGCGGAGGTGGCTGGGATGTTCTGTATGACGTCCCAGTGCTCGATTATCTTCAGCTCCCCGTTCGCGTCCTTCTGTACGCGGAAGATGCCCATGATGGCCTGGCCCGTGTCCTCGGGGCGGAGACGGTAGCGGAAGTGCACGGCGACATAGTCCTTGTCAGCGACGACCCGCTTCAGGTCCGCGGTCACGTTCGGGAACTGCTGGAAGAACACGGCGAGATGCTCGCGCATGTCGGTCGTCCCGTTGGGAACGGCAGGGTTGTGCTGGTAGAGCTTCGGGTCGAGGTACCTGACGGCGTCGGGGTTCTTGTTGACGAGGAGGGTGTTGAAGTAATCGACTACGACCTTCTGGCTGAGGGGCGTCTGCCAGAAAGGTCCGCTCGGCTGGTTCGTGTCCGGGTTGCTGACCGTGCCGAACATGTCGTTGCCATTGGCCGTGGTCGGCGGTACGTCCTGGACGGTGTCCCAGTGCTCGGCGATCCTGCCCTTCTCGTCGAAACGGAAGATGTCCATCACGGCCACACCGCGGGTGCCGGGCTCGTAGATGGGGTTGGCGTGTACCAGGACCAGGTCGCCCTGGGCGAGCACCCGCTTGACGTTGTACTTGAGGTTCGGGTAGCGGGTGTGCAGGTCACGGACGTAGTTCTTGAACGCGTCGCGGCCGTCGGGGATGGTGGGGCTGTGCTGAATGTAGTCGGCACGGATGTGCTGGTCCGCGACCTTGACGTCAGCTCTCTCGAAGAGCTGGGTGAGGACGTGGACGGCGGTGGCCTTGTTGCGTTCCTGGGCGCCGAGGCTCGTCTGCTGGACGTCAACGGTGGTCAGACCACCGGCTAACGGCGCGGAGGCGGCGGAGGCGGGAGCGAAGCCGGCTACAGCGGTGACGCTCGCTGCGGCTAGCAGGACAGCGACGGCCTTCCGGCCTAGCAGAGTGGTGCTCAGCATGACGATGCTCTCCAAGCGTTGGAACGAAGAAGGGTTGGACCTGCCTCGCGGGATCAGGGGCGTCCGAGACGAGGCGGAAGCCGAGAGTGCTTTCCGCCTGCACCGCCGGGATTCAGCCGAAGTTCGGTGCGTAGCAGCGTAGTCGGCACGGTGGCCGGAATGGTTCGTTCAGGCGAAAGCTGTTGTTGGTACGTTGAGCCGGGCTCAAGTGAGACGGGGCGTCTCGCAATGAGTCGAAGCCGCGAAGTTTGATGGTCGGGGGGCGGCGAGGGGTCTCGGGCAGCGGGCGTGCAGATGACGGGCCCGGTCTTGTTGGGCAGCCCGCGGTGCGTCGTATGGTGCAGGGTGTGGACGACGGTCCGCCACCGGTTTGCCCTGGCGTCCCGCACGGCCCACCCGTGGGAGCAGATCCGGTGCGGGCAGAAAGTCATGCGGGCCCGCGAGGGCGGTGAGCGCAGCCACACAGACACCGCCTGGACGGTTCCTCGGTTCAGCAGAGGTCACGGCCCATGACGCTTTGTCTGAAACGGGCTTCTTCGAAGCGACAGTTTCGGGCATCCGGGCCCAGCGGTCCGATGCGTCGGAATGTCTCCATGGGGACGCTGCCGGCATGCCACCACGGGACTGCGTGGCGATCCGGGCAGGCCCGCCGGTCAGGATCGGTGACCCGGCGGTGATCGCCGGCGAATACAAGGGGAGTTCGGCCTCATGCCGAACGCCGAGGCGCGCAACGCAGCTTGGAAGAGCACCCATCCGGCTGGTGAGCCGGCTGAGCGAGACCTATCCCCGACTCGGTTGCACCGCACGCCTGGTATGCTGGGGAATTTTTGCCGCCGCCTGTAGACCTCGTACTCCGCGGACACAATGGCGTCTATCCCTGTGGGCCAAGCAGGGGTCAAGCCGGCCGACCGCCATCACGCCCACGACCACGGCCCGCGGAGGGTCGCGCAGATGCCTTTCGGGCAGAGTTGCCACACATCGCATGCACGAAGGTCCCATTCACGCCGCCTCCGGCACGTCGTAGGGTGTTTTTTTGTACGGAGAATTTCATGGGATGGGAATAGAGAGATCATCGATCCATGCGGGCGGGCGCGTTGGCTGTCGATTTTTGGTGTACACAGAACGATTACCAGTTTGCAGGGGAATTCGGCCCAAAAAGACGAGGCGAATTTCTTCCCGGCATCGAATTTTGATTCATCTATTTCTGCAGTGAATCCGTGGGTGACGGCGCGCAACGGGATGCCGTGGGGCATCAGCGATTCGGGAAGAGCGGGCTTGTCGGGGGGCAGAGATGTCAGGTAGGCAACCCCGGCCGCGCCGAGCTCGCTGTCGCTGGGGCCCGCCACCGACACCAACCGCCCCGGGTTCGGACGCGCCAGGCAAACGCCGGTGCCGTGCCGGCCGGGCGGTCAGGGCGATCGGAGTTCACTTGCGCGCCGACACGTCGCAGTCTGCACAGAACCTGCCTGGGTACCAGCGCGGTCTCCCAGACGAAGGCCGGTGCGGGCGGCTGTCCGGACGACAGTGTCGTCTCGCTCTACAACGCGCAGCGGAGACCCGTCTCGCTGCCACCCTCCAGGAGGTATCGCAGAATGACTGGCATCACCGTCAAGCCTGCCGCCGGGCGCATCGGCGCAGAGATCGAGGGCGTGGACATCTCCCGCCCGCTCGACTCGGACCAGATCCGCAGCATCCAGCAGGCGCTTGACGCATGGAAGGTCATAATCTTCCGGAACCAGCAGCTTGACCACGTGACGCAGACCGCGTTCGGCCGCCAGTTCGGTGAGCTGACCTTCGGGCACCCCCACCACGAGCCGCCTAAGGGCGCACCGGAGATCTACACGATTCAACACCGCCGCTTCGAGAAGCTTCTCGGCGGCGACGCCACACGGAATCAGCGTAGGTACGCCTATGCCGGCAACAACGGCTGGCACTCCGACCTCACCCCGTTCGTCAACCCGCCGGCCGGGGCGATCCTCCGTTCCGAGGTACTGCCGAACTACGGTGGCGATACTCAGTACACGAACCTTGTGGCCGCCTACGAAGGCCTCTCGGAGCCGTTCAAGGAGATCGTGGACACGCTGCGCGCGGAGCACCGATACGGCGCGAACTGGTCCGGGATGCCGCAGCCCAGCGTGGCCGGATTCCAGAAGCGCGCCGATGAGAACGCCCTCGTATCCCACCACCCGATCGTCCGGGTGCACCCGCGGACCGGGGAAAAGGCCCTGTTCGTGAACCCGATCTACACCGACCACATCGTCGGTATGTCGCCCATCGAGAGCCGTCTCATCCTGGGCTACCTCTTCGACGAGATCGCCAGGCCCGAGTACACGGTGCGGTTCCGCTGGGCCCCGGGAAGCGTCATCTTCTGGGACAACCGGGCCACCTGCCACATCCCTCCGCGCGACCTCGACCACCTCGACGTCGAGCGGGTACTGCACCGGGTCACACTGGTCGGAGAGGTGCCGGTAGGCCCGGACGGCCGCGAGTCGGAGGCGATCGAGGGTCCCCGCCTCGGGACGAAGCCGCCGTTCGCCACGACGTTCTTCGACAGGCGGGACCGAGAGGCCCAGGAACAGATGTCCTGAGCCAGCGCATCGCCGCTTGTACCGGGCGTTTCAGCATGATTTGAGCTGCGGGTCTCATGCTCTGCGACCTTGGTCGGCAGGTTGTCTGCCTGAGCGCTGATCTCGTTCCGGAGGGCCTGTGGGAGCGGGTGGCTTCGCTGTTGCCGCCTGCTCCCGGGCGCCGTTACCGCGAATTGCGCGGCGCCGGTCTGCCGGAACTGGATGACCAGGCCGTGGACGGCTCGCACGTCCCGGCGCAACAGGGGGCCGCACGGGCCGGCCCTCGCCATTGGCTCGCGCACGGCCCCGTGCACCATCCGGTCCTCGACGACGCCTCAGAACCTCGTACACCAGCGGAGGGCGAGGGCCCGGCAGAAAGCCCAGGCGCCTGTACGCGGACCGGGGCTGCGCTCGTTGAGCACACAAAGGTGCATCGTCACGTGCTACGCCTCCGGCTCCCAGGCCCCGAGCAGGTCGAACAGGCGTCGGTCGCCGTCGAGTTTCGGGAAGCCCACCCGAATGCGGGTGCGGATCTCTGACGGCCCGCGGCTTCTGCCACACCGCCACATCAGCGGTCCGCCGGCGCAGCGGTGAGGACCTCCCCGATCCGAGTGATCAGCCGGGGCGCCTGCTCAGTGAGATAGAAGTGGCCACCGGGGAACACCTCCATGGTGAACGCACCGCTCGTATGCTCCTGCCACGCTCGTACATCGTCCAGCTGTGCCTTGGGGTCGTTGTCACCCACGAGCGCCATCACCGGGCAGCTCACCTGGTGCACCCGCTCCGGGCGGTACAGCTCGGCGACCCGGTAGTCGCTGCGGATCGCGGGGAGCACCATGCGGAGCACCTCGTCATCGCCGAGGACACGGCTGTCCGTGCCGGCCAGTTGCTTGATCTCGAGGAGCAGGGCCTCGTCGCCCCGCAGGTGTACGTCGTCCTCCGGCCTGAAGCGGGACGGCGCCCTGCGCCCCGAAGCGAACAGCATCACCGGAAGGATCCCGGCCCGCTGTTCCAGCAGACCGGCCAGTTCGAACGCCAGTGACGCGCCCATGCTGTGTCCGAACAGGGCCAGTGGCCGGTCGGCCCACTCGTCGACGAGCAACGGCAGTAGACTGTCCGCCAGTTCGGCGATGCTGTCGGGGCAGGGTTCCAGACGCCGGTCCTGACGGCCCGGGTACTGCACGGCGAGCACCTCGATCCCCGGTGAGAGGGCCTGGGAGACCGGGAAGTAGAAGCTCGCCGAGCCTCCCGCGTGCGGCAGACAGAGCAGCCGCACCGCGCTGTCGTCGGCCGGGTGGTAACGGCGGATCCACAGATCCCTGTTCTCGCTGCGCGTGGTCACGTGGGCACTCCGGATCGAATGGGCTGGGTTGGGCTGACTGGACGGACTGGGCTGGACGTGCTCTCCCGCGCCTCCAAGGACACCAGGGCGCGGCTGTGGGCGCATCACCGGTTTTCGGTGATACGCCGTCCGCTACAGCGGGACGGTCACCGCAGCTGACCGTCCCGCTCCGAAGGACCTGTGAATCCCTGTGTCACCTGCTCCAGGTGACGGGCAGCGCCCGCAGTCCTTTGAGTACCATCCCGCTCGTGTAGGCGAGCTCACTGACCGGTACCTCCAGCCTCAGCCCCGGGAACTCGCGCAGGAGCGCGGTATAGGCCACCTCCAGCTCCAGCCGGGCGAGTTGAGCGCCCAGACAACGGTGCAGACCGTGACCGAACGCTACGTGGTCGCTGGCATTGGCCCGCCCGAGGTCGAACCGATCGGGCTCCGGGAAGGCCCTCGGGTCCAGGTTGGCGGCGCTGGGGCTGGCGAGGACAACGCTGTGAGCAGGAATGGTGACGCCGCCCAACTCGACCTCACACGTCGTCACCAGGTGCAGGCCCTCGTGCGGATCGGTGCTCGCGCTCAGCACCACGTACCGCAGTACCTCGTCAATGACGGACGGCACCAGCGAGGGGTCGGCACGCACCGCCGCGAACTGGTCCGGGTGGTCCAGCAGCGCGACCAGGCCCTTCCCCAGCATGTTCGCCGTCGTCTCGTGCCCGGCAACGAGCACGCCGAAGACGATCTGGACGACTTCCTCTTCGTTCAGCCGGCCCTGCACGTCGCGTGCGGTGGCCAGATCCCGCAACAGGCTGCCTTCCGGGCAACGGTCTGCGTCGGCAGCCAGCTCGGCGATGTACGCGACCAGAGCCCGCCGGGCTTCCATCGCCTGCTCCGGTGGGTAGGCGTTGGTCGATGTGATTTGTTCTGACCACGGGCGGAAGCGGTGCCGGTCCTCATAGGGCACGCCCAGGATCTCGCAGATCACCGCGACCGGCAGCGGAAAGCACAAGGCAGCGTTGAGGTCCGCCGGAGGCCCGGCGTCGTGCACCCCGGCGAGCAGTTCGCCAGTGATCTGCTCGACCCGAGGCCGCAGCGCACGGATTCGCCGGACGCTGAACGCGGATGCCGCGGCCTGGCGCAATCGTGTGTGCTCGGGCGGGTCGAGATCGTGCATCCCGGGCCGGGAGAAGACTGCCGCGCGGCCGGTTCCCGTGCCACGGCGGTGGGCCTCGGCCCTGCTGAACCGGGGGTCGGACAACACGGTCCGTACCTCCGCCATACCGCTGACCAGCCAGGCTTTTCCGCCGTCCTCGGTGCTGACCTCCCGCACGGGAGCCTCCCGCCAGAACTCGCGGACCGCGGTCGGCACGGAGTAGTCCTCTTCGCTTTCAGAACCTAGTGCTATCCGGCTGGATTCCGCCACCGCTTACTCCTCTCGGTCCACGTCGCTGGTCCTTCGAGGCAAGACGCAGGACTCCGGTTCACACATGGACATAATTTTCTTCGGATTCATGCGGGGATATTTCCGCACACAATGAAATCTTGCCTGTATCGCGATGGGTTTGCCAGTGGACAAAGGTTCAATTTACACGCTCGAATGCAATTTGATATGAGTGAATTAGGGAAGAATGTCGAGACAGACGCGAGGAAAAGATGGACAGGCGGGAACGAGTCAAACTGTACGACAAGATGGCGGAAGAGTACGATCGATCCAGGCCGAGTTACCCCGATGATGTGATCGACGAGATCCTGGGAGATTCCGCGGACGCACTGTCGGTGCTCGACGTGGGGTCCGGGACCGGCATCGCCTCGCGACAGATGAAGAAGCGCGGCGCCCACGTACTGGGACTCGATATGAGCATCGGGATGAGCGCCGTTGCCGAACGGCACGGAATTTCAACCGAAGTCGCTCCATTTGAAACATGGGACCCGGCCGGGCGGAAGTTCGATCGAGTCACCTGCGCGCAGGCATGGCACTGGATGGATCCATTCAGCAGCGCGGTGAAAGCCGCATCCATGATCCGGCCGGGTGGCCGGCTCTGCCTGTTCTGGAGTGCAGGTTTCCACTCTGATGAGCTCGCGGACGCCCTGGGGGCCGCCTATCAGAGAGCTCTCCCCCCAGGCTCTCCCAAAATGACCATCGGTTACGCCGTGAACCGGTCCAGTGACCTGCCAGTCGATTTCAGCGTGGTGACCGGATCTCCGCGCGCGTTCCAGCACATGGCGGAGGAGCCGACCAAGGCGTTTCCGTGGAGCGCGACCTACACACGGGATCAATGGCTGGACGAACTCCACACGCACACCGACCACGTGGCGTTGCCGGCTGATGTGCGGCAGAACCTGTTCGACGAGATCGGCAGCACCATCGACCGTTTCGGCGGCACGTTCCGCATGACGTTCGCCACTTATCTGATATCCGCCACGCTGCCTCGATAGCCGACCGGTTTCCGGTGGCCATGTCGTCGTCGCACCCGAGGAGCTCGCGCGGATTCGGTGCCCCCGCCTCAGGACGATACGTTCCTAGACAGCTCGTATCGTCGCAGGCAGGGGCACCGTCTGTGCATTCCGGTGACACCCGGCCACCGTGCGCCGAGGTCTCGTGAATCTCCGGGGCCGGACCAGGCCCCAGGCCCTACGAGTTGATCACTGGGCGTGGGCCGGGACCGCTTTCTGATGATCGTTGGGGATCGCGAGCGTCATCAAGGCGGCGAAGACGGAAACAGCGGCAGTGGCGATCAGTGCCGAACGGTAGCCGGTGGCGAGCATGGCCTGAGGGGTTCCGGTGGCGGTCTGGCTGACCACCGCGGCATAGCTCACGAAGATGGCGGTACCGAAGGCGCTGCCGATCTGACGCGTCGTCGTGGCAACTCCCGAATAGAGACCAGCGCTCTCCTTGGGGGCGCCGGCGGTGGACGTGATCGTCAAGCACGGAAGGGTGAGTCCCATCCCCAGGCACACCAATTCCAGCGGGAAGAAGATCGCGCTGAAGTAATCGCCGTGAACAGGCACGCGGGCAATCCATACAACGCCGGCGGCGTACACCAGAAGCCCGACTATGAGCAGTGTTCGTGCACCGATCCGTTTCACCAATCGTGCGGTCAGGAAGGCCACAACGAAAGTGGTGAGGCCACCGGGAAGTTCGGCCAATCCCGCATCCTGCGGGTTGTAGCCCAATACCTTCTGTATGTAGAGAAGGACGAGGATGACCTGAGCGCTCATCGAGATGGTGGCCACGAGCGACACCAGATTCGCCATCGAAACCGACCGAGATCGAAAGATTCCCAGCGGCACGATCGGCTGTTTCGAGCGTGACTCAATCAGTGCGAAAGCGACCAGGAGAAGGATCGAGAGGGCGAAGGGAACGATCGTGTAGGCGGACCCCCACGAGTGCTTCCTGAGGCCGATGGTGGCGTACACAGCGGCGGTCACCGCACTCACGACGCAGAGCGCTCCCGGCAGGTCCAGGGATGGAACCCTGGGGCGCGCCGTCGTCCGGCGGGTCAACGTCCGAGTGCCGAAAACCAACAGCAGGCAGCCGATCGGCAAGCAGAAGAACAGCGTGGAACGCCAGCCCCAATGCTGGGTGAGCACACCGCCGCCCACCGCGCCGGTGACGCCGCCGATGATGCTGGCCGCGCCCCAGATCGAGATCGCGCGGTTTCGCGGGTTCCTGTCGGGATAGGCGGCGATGATCAAGCTCAGCGAGGACGGCAGGAGAATCGCGGCACTGACCCCGTGAGACGCTCGCGCCGCCACCAGCTGCCACTCGTTCTGCGCGAATCCGCCCAGCACACTGCCGAACGTGAATACCCACAGACCCGCCAGGAACACCTCTCGTCGGCCGAACAGATCGCTGAGGCGGCCGCTGAGCAGCAGGAACCCGGCGATCCCGAGGTTGTAGGAATTGACAATCCACAGGAGTCCGCTGACATTCAGACTAAGGCTGCGCTGAATGGTCGGAAGTGCAATGCTTACGACAGCATTGTCAAATTGAACCATGAAGTGCGCAACGCAGGATATTACCGCGACATACCACAGCGGGCCCCGGACCACGCTTTCCCCGACATTGGAGCCTGGTCTATCACCCGTTAGCTCCAGATTTTTTGACATTGCACCGATCCCTTCCGGATGCTGGCGGCTCTTCTTCTTTCCGCACCCCGGCCGCTAGCCGGCTCTCTCTCCACTCCCACGATCATGGGCAGCGCAGATCCCCCTGACACGTGTCGATGTCCGGCTCAATGCGCACTTGGTTCTACGAGATATTCCACGCAGATGTCAATTGAACCTTGGTACGAGAATCCCCTGATCCATTGCGGTCCGGGTGTCAAGGGTTGCTTTGAATATTGGAGTCGAAAGTGGAGAAAATGCAGGGCAGCGGCAGATGATCGAAAGAAGAGCCCGGTGGATCGCGTCGGAAAACGACGTGATCCACCGGGCTCCCCGAGGCCGGCCAAGTGCCCATACGGCATCTTCGGTGCGGTGCAGCGGATCCGAACGGTCCGAGGAGCGGGTCGAGTCAGCCGAGTGTCGCGGAGATGAGGACGTAACCGAACTCCGGCGTGCTGGTGAACTCGCGCGTCGCCGAGATCATGGCATCCACCTCGGCCGCGTTCCCGTTCTCCACCAGTTGCTCTCGCACGGCGTCCCAGGCGTCGGCGAGGAGAGTCCCCGTGCGCGCCACGTTGTCGCTGATGTCCAGCACGTCGAGATCGGTGAAGCCATGCGAGGACAGTTGGGCGAGATAGTCGTCCAAGGAGCTGAACGAGTGCACGCCGAACGTCTCGCAGATCCGGTCGACTGCCTTCATGCCGGCCTCGCTGATCGGTGTCCGCAGCACGAAATCAGCGATCGCCAGCCGGCTGTTCGGACGCAGCACACGCGCCGTTTCCGAAAGCACCTGCTCGCGGTCCGGGACGTGGAACAGTGACTCCAGTGCCCAGGCGGCGTCGAACGAGTCGTCCGGGAACGGCATCCGCATCGCGTCTGCGTACTCGAAGGTCGCACGGTCCGAGAGGCCCGCTTCGGTGGCACCGACCCGAGCCTGCTCCACTTGGGACTCGCTGATCGTGATGCCGACCAATCGCACCGGATGGGCTCGGAGCAGCCGGAGGGCAGGCATGCCGATCCCGCAGCCGATGTCGAGCACGTTCTGTCCCGGCTGTGGCTTCAGGAGATCGATCATCAGGTCCGTGAGCCGCTCCGTCGCCACTTGCGGAAGCGCGTCGTCGGCGTCGTCGTGCCAGTACCCGTTGTGCAGGTTGCCGCCCCAGCGGTCCCGTATCTTCCCTGCCACGCGAACTTTTCCGCTGCCGTTGTAGAAATTCGCGACGTCGTTGTTCATGTCGGATGAGCCGACCGTCATGGCGTCACTTCCTTACGAGAATTGGATACCGCTGCGGACCGGGTAGAATTCAATCAATCCCGCGGATCGGCCAAAAGTGGACCTTCGTACACGCGAGCCCCCGCGGGAATCCGGCGGACATGAATCCGATAGAACCGAAAGAGGGTTCCGGTACTGCGGCGTCAGCTCTTCATTCTGTGATGGCCGTCCGCTGACACCGGGTACGAGACCGCCTGACCGCCACTGCGGTGGGGCCGTCAGGCCCACTCAGTCGATCAGACGGCTGGACAACGCCCGCTGGTCGTCCGCTGTCCAGCCGTGGTCGGCGAGCCAGCGGCGGATTCCGCCGAACCGGTCATCGAGGGTGTCGAGCAGATCGCGCATGTAAGCCGGACGCGGCAACAGGCTCGCGAACGGCCGGGCGTTGATGTCGGCGGCGTACAGGGGGTTGCCGCGCAGCCGCTCCGCGATCTCGGCCATCTGCTCGCCGGACCGCACATAGTCCACGACGATGGCTTCCCTGCTCACCCCGATCGCGTCGAGAGTCAGCGCGCACACCACCCCGGTTCGGTCCTTGCCCATCGCGCAATGCACCAGCGTCGGTCCCGTTCCGTGCGCGATGATGCGCAGCGCCGCGACCACGGAGTCGGGCCGTTCGGTGCAGTACCGGAGATAGTGCCCGGTTGATCCTGCGGGCCGGGGCCGCCCGTCCGCGGCCGTCCGGTGCCAAGGCATCGCCCGGTCGGTGTCCACCCGGTCCGCGCCCGGCGGAGAGTCGGCGAGCAGCGACAGGTTGTGGATCGTGACACCGGGAACCCGGGCCAGCGGCCCAGGACCTTCGCGGCGTACCTCGGTGCTGCTGCGCAGATCGATGACCTCGCGTACGCCGAGCGTCCGCGTGAGATGTTCGACGTCCGCCGGGGTGAGGTCCTGAAGGCCGCCCGACCGGATGAGCCGTCCGAACTGGGTGACGGCGTCGCCCGTGGTGGTCAGTCCGCCCAGATCGCGGACGTTCAACGCGCCCGCCAACTTGACCCTGTGCATGCCGGAACTCATCGCGGAACCTCCGAGCTCGCCACCAGGGGCGGCGGTCCCGGGTCCGTGGTGTCCGAGGCAGGGCGAAATCGGCCCGGGACACGTCCGTATGCTATTCCACGCCAATTCGGCAAGCCGCGATGGAGGAATCCGCGGACGGGCCCGGAGGCGGTCTGGATCGCGAACACAGTGAGCCTTTCTCGGTATCGCACGGTTGCTGGCCGAAATGGTCCAGGTCACTCAGGAATCAGACTGGTGAAATGAAGGTTCAGCGGAGAGCGTCGACCAGTGAATCGACGAGCGTGTCGACTCGAGGAGCGGTGCGCAGTGCCCATGCCGACTCGACTATCCTCTCTGCCTTCTCGCGGGTGGTGTTGATCGTCGAGTTGAGCATGAACTTGGTCGTCAGCTCATCGGGCGAGAGCGGGTTGTCGGGGCCACCGCGGTTGGTCAGAACCTCCACGGTGCGGCAAGTTCCGTCGGTCAGCTCGGCCGTCAGTATCGCGGGGAAGCGCAGCGGGAAGAGTGCGGTGCACCGTGGATCAGACACCACCCGAACCTTCGCGGCCAGTGTGAGACGCTCGGGCTCCAGCGCTGCCTTGTCGGTGAAGTCCTCGTGGAACACACCGAGTCCACCACCGCCGAGCAGTGCCGAGGCGACCGTGAACGGGCCGCTGAACGCACTGTGATATCCGGACTCCGGCTGAGCCTTCTCCGCGTGCGGCTCGCCGATCGTGTGCACCACCGGAGCCGGCACACCGAGCGTCAGCGCCACGATCGACTGCGGTTCCACCCCTGCCGCCCGGAGGCGACGGGCCGCATCGATGCCCGCATGGGTGAAGTGGTTGCAGGGATAGGGCTTGAAGAAGACCCCCGGTGTCTCCCAGCGCTTGCCCAGGTCGTCGGTGATCCGGCCCACATCCACCCGGTCGCCGCAGAACGCCTGCAGGAAGCCGAACCGGCCCTCCAGCACGGTCGGCGGTCCGGTCAGTCCGTGTCGCGCGAGCTCGGCCGCAATGACACCCGAGTGAGCCGCCCAACCGCAGTGGACACGCTTGACGGTGCCACCCGTGCGGTTGGCCTCGATCACACCGGAACCCATGCTGCAGGCGATGCCGATCGCGGACGTCAGCTCCGCCTCGTCGAGCCCGCGCAGCATGCCCGCTGCCACGGCCGCACCAACGGCACCGCAAATCGAGGTGGCATGCTGGCCCCGGTCGAAGAAGACCGAGTTCCTGGCCACCGGGTCGTAGCCGGCCATGCCCAGTCGGCAGGTCACCTCCACGCCCACAGTGGCGGCGTCGAGCAGCGCGGAGCCGGAGGCTCCTACCTCCTCGGCTACGGCGAGTGCGGCGGGAATCACCGCCGCCGACGGGTGGAGCACCGACGGCAGGTGGGTGTCGTCGAAGTCGAGGCTGTGCGCCAGCGTGCCGTTCACCAGCGCGGCCGACGGCGCGGGTACCCGAGTCCGCATGCCGATGGCGGTGGCGACCGGAGCGCCTGCCCAGGTTCCGGCAACCGTGGAGACTATGCGTGCCGGTTCCTCACTCACCGCGGCGAGGCTGTTGCCGATCAGGTCGACCACCCGGCCGGCCATGTCGACCCGCAACTCGTCGGGCAGGCCCGTGCGGGCCACCCTCGCGGCCAAGGCCGCGAGCTGCTGGGCAGGCGTTCGGGTCATCGGGTCGTCCCCCTCTTCTCAAGTGAGTCGGCCAGCGTGACCAGCCAGCGCGCATTTGCGATCAGAGCGGGGTCGACGAACCGCCCCAGCTCGTCCAGCCAGGCCGCCTCATCGTGAGCCCGCTGCCCCTCCAGCCACGTGCGGGCGTCGGAGACCTCCTCCGGATCCGGAGTGAACAGGCGGTTCACCACGTCCACCTGACGGGGATGCACCACCGACCGGCCGAAGAAGCCGGCTCCCTTGCCCGTCACGGTGTCCTCGGCCAGGCCGTCGAGGTCTGCGACGTTCGTCCACACGGCGAGGGGCGGGCTGGGCAGCCCCGCGGCCCTGCTCGCATTGACCAGGCGCTGTCGCGCCCAGGTCAGGGCCGAGCGGTCGCGCAGCCGTAGATCGGCCATCAGGTCGGCCTCGCCGAGGGAGAGCGCGGCGACCAGCGGGTGCGCCGTGGCGAGGCGGAACGCATTCTCCACACCGAGCGCGGACTCGACGATGGGCTGCACCGGCAGTCCCACCCGCTCCATGACGGCGCGGACGGCGTCCGGCTCCTCCGCCTTCGGCAGCCGCAGCCCGGCGGCCGCCGAACCCGCGAGGGCGCTGAGATCGGCCCCACCCCACGGGGTGTCAAGCGAGTTGACACGTACCCAGAGCGGCTTCGGCTGTTCCGCCGACACCGCGGCCACGGCGTTGCGCCGCGCCTCGTCCTTGGCGCGGCCGGGCACGGCGTCCTCCAGGTCGAGGACGACCGCGTCGGCGCTTCCCGCCATGGCCTTGGCGAGCAACTCGATCCGGTGCGCGGGAACGTACAGCCATGAGCGCGCAAGTTCGATCACCGCGTACCTCTTGAGGCAGTAGCGTGTGGCATGTGCTTCTCCCTGTGCGTTATTTCCCCGGTCATGACGACGCGCGACTGGCTTTCCGGGAGGTGGGTGAGGGGCGACCTCTGGTGCTGTTGCACGGATTCTTCTCGCTCGCGACCCACCAGTGGGTCCGCCCCGGCCACGCCGCGGCGCTCGCCGCACTCGGCCACCGGGTGATCATGCCGGACCTGCGGGGACACGGCGACAGTGCCAGACCGCACGATCCCGGGAGCTACCCGCGTGACGTGCTGGCCGACGACGCCTTCGCGCTCGTCGAGCACCTCGGACTCGCCGATTACGACCTCGCGGGATACTCGCTGGGCGGGCGGACCGTGGTCCGCATGCTGGCCCGCGGCGCCACACCCGGGCGTGCCGTCGTCGCCGGCCAGGGCATGGAACAGATCACTGCTGAGGGCGGCGGCAGCGTCAGCGTGCTGGTCCGGCGCGTGTGCACGGGCCTGGGCACCTTCGAACCCGGCACCGCCGAATGGAAGGTGGAGCAGTGGCTCAGATCCATCGGGGGTGACCCGGTCGCACTCCTGCGGGTCCTGGACACGGTCATCGCCACTCCCACCGAGACGGTGACACGAATTCAGATACCGACGCTCGTGGTGGCGGGTGCCGACGACGACCGTGTCCGGTCCACCGAGGCGCTCGCCGCCGCGCTGCCCGCCGGCAGCCACACCGTGGTGCCGGGCGACCACTCGACCGCGATCGCCGCACCGGAGATGGGCGTGGCGATCGCAGTCTACCTCCGTGATCAGTAACGGCGCTCGCCATCACCGCTGATCGGCGACCACCACTGGCTGTAGTTCGTCCCGCCGTCGCCGAAGATGCCGCCGTACCCCTCGACGACCTTGCCGTTCTCCCACTTGAGCATCTGCACCCCGGAGATGTCGAGCACGTCGAACGGCGACGTGGCGCCCTCCGGAGCCCCGGCACGCACCGCGTGGATCTTATTGGCGTCGATCGAGTAGCCGTCCTCGTTGTTGATCAGCAGCGTGATGGGCTGCATGGCCCACGACCCGCCGGACGCCTCCAGCATCGCCTGCACGTACGCCATGAAGTCGTCGATGCCGAGACGCCAGCCGGCGTGTGCGTGGTTACCCGGAGCCAGGAAGCGCAGGTTCTCCGACCAGTACAGCGCGGTCTTCTCACGGTCACCGGAGCTCACCGCCTGGTACGCGGCGGCGACCAGTTCGGGGGTGATCTCAACCATCTCAGTTCTCCTGTTCGTTGCGCCGGGTATCCCGGTCGTCTGTGGTTTCTTCAAGAGTGGTGAGCCATTCGTTGACCACGCCAGCGGTGGAGTCCGCGTGCTCCTCCATGATCGTGAAATGGTCACCGGGGGCGGGGACGGCCGCATCGTGGAGCGACCAGCCCGGCCCCCATTCGTCGTCGGCCAACGGAACGCCCGTCACGTCCGGCAGGGCGTCCGCCGCGCGGACGAAGAGCGTGGGGGTTGCGACCGGGAGCGGCTCCCAATCGCCGAACGCCTCGAAATATCCGCCCATCGCGGTCAACGACACGTGGTCCATCGACACGAACTGCTCACGCCGCGAGAACAGGCCCCCGGTGAAGGCCTGTTGGAGCCGCGGGTTCATCTCGCGCGGCAGGTACGTATCGACGAGTACTACCGCCGCCGCCGGGTGGCCCGCCTTTTCCAGACGCTCGCCGACGGCATGGGCGATCCAGCCGCCGGATGAGTATCCGAGTAGCGCGAACGGCTCCCCGCCCGCCTGCTCAAGGACCGCTTGAGCCTGCATCTCGACCAGGACGTCCACATCGGCCGGAAGGAGCTCCCCAGCGACGAATCCCGGCTCCGGCAGGACGACAGTGTCCCGGACTCCACGCAGCGCGCCCGCGAAGCGCGCGTACTGGTGGGCTCCGGACATGGCGACCACGGCGGGGAAGCAGATCAAGGTGGTGCGCGGGCCGCGCGTCAGTGGTACTGGGTGAGGCCGTTGTGTGAGGTCTTCGCTGGTTTCGAAGACGGTACGGAAGTGCGCCGCCAGGCGGACCAGCTCCATGCCCTCGTCGATCCGGTCCGCCGCGCAGGCCTGCCGGAAGAGGGCGCCGAGGGTGTCCGTCGTACTGGGAGCGGGAGCGTCGTTGCTACCGGTTCCCGTGTCGGACAGCTCGTTGAGCAGGAAGCTCGTGAGCGCGGGAGGCGTCGGGTGGTCGAACACGACTGTTGTCGACAACCGCAGCCCTGTCAACCGCTCCAGCCGGTTCCGTAGATCCACTGCGGTGAGCGAGTCGAAGCCCAACTCCGTGAACGACCGGTCCTCCTCGACCGAGACGTACCCGAGCACCGTGGCCACCTCGCCACGGAGCAGCTCGGCCAGGACCTTCTCCCGTTCCTCGACGGAAAGGCCGGCCAGCCGCGTGGGCAGATCCCCGCCGTCGGTCTGCGATACGCGTCGGTCCCGCTTCGGCCGCACCAGCCCGTGCCAGATGGGTGGCAGGTCGCCTGCGGCGCGCAGTGCCGCGGTGTCGAGGCGCATCGGTACGAGCAGTGGGTCCGGCCGATGCAGCGCGGCGTCGAACATCGCCAGCCCCTCCTGCATCGAGAACGGGACCACCCCTCCCCGTTCCAGCCGACGGCGGTCGGCGACCATGCCGTCGTCCCACGGGCCCCAGGCCAGCGATGTGCCGGGAAGACCTGCCGCGGCGCGGTGGGCGGCGAGTGCGTCGAGGAAGGTGTTGCCCGCGGCGTAGTTGGCCTGCCCGGCAGAGCCGAGGACGCCCGCAGCCGAGGAGAACAGCACGAAGGCGTCAAGGTCGTGGTCCTGCGCCAACTCATGCAAGTTCCAGGCGGCGTCGACCTTGGACCGAAGCACGCCGGTGAGTCGTTCCGGAGTGAGCGACGCCAGCACACCGTCATCGAGGACACCTGCGACATGCACGACCGCACCGAGCCGGCGGCCGGCCAACACGGCTGCGAGTGCCGTCCGATCGGCCACGTCGCAGGCATGTGCGACCACCTCGGCCCCTGCCTCTGCCAGCTCTTCGAGAAGCTCCGGCATACCCGGAGCGGCTTTCCCGCGGCGGCTGAGCAAGAGCAGGTCCCGAGCGCCGTGCACCGCGACGAGATGCCGGGCGACGGCCCGGCCGAGCGCGCCGGACGCCCCGGTGACGAGCACCGTCCCGTTGGAGAACGGCGCCGCCGTCGCGGCCGCCGGTCCCGTGACCGGTGTCAGACGGGGCACCTCCACGAGACCCCCGCGGATCGCCGCCTGCGGTTCGCCCGAGGCCAGCACCGCGGCCAGGGCGCGTGCGTCCACTGTCGGAGCGTCCGAGTCGACCAGCGTGAGTCGTCCGGGGTACTCGGCCTGTGCTGCGCGCACGAGGCCCCAGACCGGCGCCGCGGTGATGGTCGTGACTGCCGCGCCGGTTGCGCCCCACGTCGTCAGCACGAGGTGGCTGGCCGCGAACCGTTCGTCCGCCAGCCAGGACTGAAGGAATCCCAGGATGCGCTTCGTCAGGTCGGCGGCAGCGGCCGGCACGGCGCCGTCGGTGTCGGGCACGACCGGGAGGAAGACCACGTCCGGTACCTCTCCCGACCCGTCCGCGGCCGTACGCAGCGCAGCGAGGTCGGCGTACGACTCCACCGACGTCACGTGGCCACCAGCACCGGTCAGCCAGGACGCTTCCTCGCCGAGCACCGCCCAACGCACGATGCCGGTGGCGCCCTGCGATGCGGGGAGCCGACCCCAGCTCACTTCGTACAGCGATCGGCTCGACCCGGTCTCCGCCAGGTCGGGCAGTGGCCGAAGGGTCAGCCGCCCGATCGTGCCGGCCCGCCGTCCGTCCACCTCGCTCATGTGGAGGGCCACGGCATCTTTGCCCGCAGCCGATATCCGCACTCGCAGCGTCTCCGCACCCGGAGCCGTCATCCGCACCCCGCTCCAGGCGAACGGCAGGCTCGCCCGGGCCGCCGTGGAGTCGACGAAGTCTCCGAGACCCACCGCGTGCAGCGCGGAGTCGAGCAGAGCGGGATGCACGACGTACTGTTCCGCCCCGGCCCGTGCCTGCTCGGGGAGCGACACCTCGGCGTACACCTCTTCTCCGGACCGCCACGCGGCGCGCAGTCCGCGGAAGGCGGTGCCGTAACGCAGTCCCTTCTCCTCCAACCGCTCGTACACGGAATCCAGGTCTACCGGCACGGCGTTCCGCGGCGGCCACGGCTCGGTGTGCTCCTGCTCCTCGGTTGCCTCGGCAGAGACCGTCAGGACACCAGTCGCGTGACGGGTCCACGGCTCCACCGATCCCGACGGGCGAGAGTGGATCCGCACGGGGCGCCGGCCGTCGGTGTCCGACACCCCGACGGCGAGCCGCAGGTCGACGGCGGCATGCTCGGGAATCACCAGCGGCGTCTCCAGCGTGAGCTCGTCGAGTATCTGGCAGCCAGACTCCTCACCGGCGTGCAGTGCGAGATCGACGAACGCAGTGCCGGGCAGCAGGACGTTGTCGCCGACCGCGTGGTCGGCCAACCACGCATGGGTGGCGAGCGAGAGCTGGCCCGAGAACACGAGCACGTCCGCGTCGGAGATCACAGCGGAGAGCAGTGGGTGGTGTGTGGTGTCGAGTCCGGTGGTGGGGTGGCTGGGTGTTTCGGTGGAGTTGAGCCAGTAGTGGTGGTGTTGGAAGGGGTAGGTGGGGAGGGGTGTGGTGTGGGGGTGGGTGTGGTTGTAGTAGGTGGTCCAGTTGGGGTTGGTGCCTTGGGTGGTGAGGTGGGCGAGGGTGGTGGTGATGGTGTGGGTTTCGGGGTGTTTGTGGTGGAGGGTGGGGTGGGTGTTGGTGGGGAGGTGGGGGGTGAGTGTGGTGTTGGGGCCGATTTCGAGGTAGGTGGTGTGGTTTTGGTTGGTGAGGGTGGTGATGGCGTCGGCGAAGCGGACGGTGTTGCGGGCGTGTTGGATCCAGTAGTCGGGGGTGGCCATGGTGGTGGGGGTGATGGGTTGGCCGGTGAGGGTGGAGATGAGGGGGATGGTGGGTGGGTGGTAGGTGAGTTGTTCGAGGGTGGTGCGGAATTCGTTGAGGATGGGTTCCATGAGGGGGGAGTGGAAGGCGTGGGAGACGTGGAGTTGTTTGGTGTGGTGGCCTGTTTGGCGGGCTTGTTCGGTGATGGTGTTGACGGCGGTGGTGGTGCCGGAGATGACGAGGCTGGTGGGGCTGTTGATGGCGGCGATGGCGATCTGGCCGGTGTAGTCCTCGAGGAGGGGTAGGACGTCGGTTTCGGGGAGGTTGATGGATGCCATGGTGCCGTTGGGGGGGAGGGTTTGCATGAGGCGTGCGCGGGTGGTGATGAGGGTGGCGGCGTCGTTGAGGGTGAGGATGCCGGCGATGTGTGCGGCGCTGATTTCGCCGATGGAGTGGCCGGTGAGGGTGGTGGGGTGGATGCCCCAGGATTCCCAGAGTCGGTAGAGGGCGGTGTGGAGGGCGAAGAGGGCGGGTTGGGCGTATTGGGTTTGGTTGATGAGTTCGGGGTCGGTGTTGTTGGTGCCGAAGATGATGTCGTGGAGGGGGTGGGGGAGGTGGGGGTCGATGGCGGCGCAGGCGGTGTCGAAGGCGTCGGCGTAGGCGGGGTAGGTGTTGTAGAGCTGTTGGCCCATGGCGTGGCGTTGGGTGCCTTGGCCGGAGAAGATCATGGCGAGGCGGTTGTTGTCGGTGGCGCGGCCGGTGATGACGGTGGGGGCGGGCTCGTTGTTGGCGAGTGCGGTGAGTCCGGTGCGCAGGGTGTTGAGGGTGCTGCCGGTGATGACGGCGCGGTGTTCGAAGGTGGTGCGGGTGGTGGCCAGGGCGTAGGCGATGTCGAGGGGGTTGCTGTCGTCGGTGAGGTGGTTGGTGAGGCGTTGGGCTTGTTCGGTGAGTGCTTGAGGGGTCTTCGCGGACAGCACCCAGGGCACCACGGGCAGGGTGGTCGGTGTGGTGGGGGTGCTGGTGTCAGCTTCTTCGGTGTCGTCGGTGGGGGGTTGTTCGATGATGATGTGGGCGTTGGTGCCGCTGACGCCGAAGGAGGAGATGCCTGCCCGGCGGGGGTGGTTGGTGTCGGGCCAGGGCTGGTTTTCGGTGAGGAGTTCGACGGCGCCGGTGGTCCAGTCGACTTCGGTGGTGGGCTGGTCGACGTGGAGGGTGCGGGGGAGGACGCCGTGGTGCATGGCCTGGACCATTTTGATGATGCCGGCGGCGCCGGCGGCGGCTTGGGTGTGGCCGATGTTCGATTTCACCGATCCGAGCCAGAGGGGTGTTTCGCGGTTTTGGCCGTAGGTGGCGAGGAGTGCTTGGGCTTCGATGGGGTCGCCGAGGCGGGTGCCGGTTCCGTGGGCTTCGACGGCGTCGATGTCCGCCGGGGTGAGGCCGGCGTTGGCGAGTGCCTGCTGGATGACGCGTTGCTGGGAGGGGCCGTTGGGTGCGGTGAGTCCGTTGGAGGCGCCGTCCTGGTTCACGGCGGATCCCCGCATTACGGCGAGGACGGGGTGGCCGTTTCGGCGGGCGTCGGACAGCCGCTCGAGGAGGAGGAGTCCTATGCCTTCGCCCCAGCCGGTGCCGTCGGCGGAGTCGGAGAAGGCCTTGCACCGTCCGTCCGCCGAAAGTCCGCGTTGGCGGCTGAATTCGATGAAGGTGGTGGGGGTGGACATGATGGTGACGCCGCCGGCGAGGGCCATGGTGCATTCGCCGTTGCGTAGTGCTTGGGCTGCGAGGTGGAGGGCGACGAGGGACGAGGAGCAGGCGGTGTCGATGCTGACGGCGGGGCCTTCGAGGCCGAAGGTGTAGGAGATTCGGCCGGAGGCGATGCTGGCTGCGCTGCCGTTGCCGAGGTGTCCGGCTGCTTCTTCGGGGGCGTGGGTGAAGCGGGCGGCGTAGTCGTTGTACATGATGCCGGTGAAGACGCCGGTGCGGCTGCCGCGTAGTGAGCGTGGGTTGATGCCGGCACGTTCGAAGGTTTCCCAGGAGGTTTCCAGCAACAGCCGCTGCTGGGGGTCCATCGCCAGTGCCTCGCGGGGGGAGATGCCGAAAAGGCCGGCGTCGAACTCCGCTGCGTCGTGCAGGAACCCGCCCTCACGACAATAGGTGGTACCGGACGAGTCCACGTCAGGGCTGTAGATCGCTGCCGTGTCCCAGCCACGGTTGACCGGAAATGCCGAGATGGCGTCTTTGCCGGAGTGGACGAGCCTCCACAACTCCTCCGGTGCCGTCACCCCGCCGGGGTAGCGGCACGCCATGCCCACGATGACGATCGGGTCGTCTTCGGTGGCGCGGACGGTGGCCGACACAAGGTCCTTGGCGTCGCTGACGAAGAGGCTGGCCCTTAGATGGTTGACGAGGGCGAGAGGTGTCGGGTGGTCGAAGACGAGCGTCGCGGGGAGGCTGAGACCGGTCGTGGTGTTGAGACGATTGCGGAACTCGACGGCCGTGAGCGAGTCGAAGCCGATGTCGCGGAACGCCAAGTCCGCCTCGATCGCCTCCGGACTGACGTGCCCGAGCACCGAGGCTGCCTGGGCGCGTACCAGCGTGAGCAGCGTCGAGTCCTGTTCCTCGCGCGACAATCGCTGCAACCGGTCGGTGAGCGTCGCCTCGGCCGATCCGTGCGCCGCGCGGCGACGGGGTGCCGGAACGAGGCTGTGCAGCAGCGCCGGAACGGTTCCGCCAGAGCCGGCGAAGGCGCGGGCGTCGAGGTGCACGGGAACCAGGACGCTGCTATCGGACATAACGGCGGCGTCGAACAGGCGCAGCCCCTCCTCCTCACGCAGGGGCGGCATCCCCGCCCTCCGCACGTGTGACGCGGCCATGCCGGTGTCCCACATACCCCAGGCGAGGCTGACGGTGCGGTGCCCAAGGCTCGAGCGATGCTGTGCCAATGCGTCCAGGCAGGCGTTGGCGGCGGCGTAGTTGGCCTGGCCGGGCGAGCCGAGGGTAGCCGCTGCCGAGGAGAAGAGGACGAAGGCCGACAGGTTGAGGTGCCGAGTGAGATCGTCCAGATGCCGGGCGGCCGTGGCCTTCGGAGCGAACACCTCGTGAATGTGCTCAGGGGTCTGGCTCGTGAGGACGGCATCGTGGAGGACGCCCGCGCAGTGCACGACCGCGTTGAGCGGTCGGCCTTCCAGAGCTTGGGCGAGCTGGACCGGGTCGCTGACGTCACAGGCGATGTGCTCGACGTGGGCGCCTGCACTGCTGAGTTCGGCACGTAGGTCGTCGGGGAGGGCACCGCGGCTCAGCAGGAGCAGATCGCGGGCGCCGTGGGTGTGCACGAGGTGGCGGGCGATGATGGTACCCAATGCGCCGGTCGCCCCCGTGATCAAGACGGTGCCGTCGGCCCAGCGGGGGGCGGCGCATTTCTCCGAAGAGGCTCGCACCAGGCGCGGTACGTAGGCCTGTCCGTTCCGCAGCGCGATCTGGGGTTCGTCGGAACGCCACGCGTCCACCAACGACGGTCCGAACTCCTCCGCGTCGACGAGCGCGAAACGGTCCGGGTGCTCGGACTGCGCGGACCGCAGTAGACCCCATACCGCAGCGTTGGCGAGTGCTCGGGCCGAGTCGTCCGACATGTCCGTGTCGAGCAGGAGGGAGCCGCTGGTGACCAGGACCAGACTGGTGGAGGTGAACCGCTCGTCCCTCAACCACCGTTGGGTCAAAGCGAGCGCTTCGACGGCCGCGCCCTCGGGAGACGATGAGCGGAACGGCATCAGTACGGCATCAGGGGCCGGTCCCTCCAGGCCGTCGAGTTCGTCCAGCGCGGAGACCAATACACACTGGTGGGGAGAGCGGCGCTGCGGCACAGGGGTCCAGTGAGTACGGAAGAGCGAGTCGTCACGGGACGGGGCTGCACCCTCTTGCAGCAGCGGACGCAGGCGCAGGCGATCGACGGTGAGGACGGGATGCCCGGCTGAGTCTGCGAGTAGCAGCGACACTGCATCCGAACCGGCCGGGGACAGCCGGACCCGCAAGTGCCGTGCACTGACCGCGTGGAGGGACACGCCGGTCCACGCGAACGGCACGGAGGAGGCCGGATCCTCCAGGAACGCCCCGAGTCCGATGGCGTGCAGCGCGGAGTCGAGGAGCGCCGGGTGGACGCCGAACCGGTCGGTGTCCGCCTGCTGGCTGTCGTCGAGTGCGACCTCGGCGAACATCACTCCGTCACGTTCCCAGGCTGATCGGAGTCCTTGGAAGAAGGGCCCGTACCGCAGCGCTCCGAGCTGTTCGTAGAAGCCGCCGATGTCCAGCGGGACGGCATGGGCAGGCGGCCACGCGACGAGGTCGTCGGCCGGCGAGACAGCGGCGGATGTCAGCCGTCCCTCGGCGTGCTTCGTCCAGACGTCGTCGGGCGTCCTACGGGAGTACACGGTCAGCTGTCGACCGTCGGCATCGGGCTCACTGAGCAGCATCTGCAGGTGCACCGTGCCGTCGTCAGGCAGCAACAGCAGGGCGTTGAGGGTGAGTTCGGCGATGTGAGGGTGTCCGGTCTGCTGTCCGGCGTGCAGCGCGAGCTCGACGAAACCGGCACCGGGGAACAGGACCGCGCCGTGCACGGAGTGGTCGGCGAGCCAGGGGTGCGACGCCACCGAGATCGTACCGGTCAGCACCATCCGGTCGTCGTCCGCGAGAGTGATCACTTCCGCCAACAGCGGGTGATCCGCCCCGGACGGGCTGGGTGTTTCGGTGGAGTTGAGCCAGTAGTGGTGGTGTTGGAAGGGGTAGGTGGGGAGGGGTGTGGTGTGGGGGTGGGTGTGGTTGTAGTAGGTGGTCCAGTTGGGGTTGGTGCCTTGGGTGGTGAGGTGGGCGAGGGTGGTGGTGATGGTGTGGGTTTCGGGGTGTTTGTGGTGGAGGGTGGGGTGGGTGTTGGTGGGGAGGTGGGGGGTGAGTGTGGTGTTGGGGCCGATTTCGAGGTAGGTGGTGTGGTTTTGGTTGGTGAGGGTGGTGATGGCGTCGGCGAAGCGGACGGTGTTGCGGGCGTGTTGGATCCAGTAGTCGGGGGTGGCCATGGTGGTGGGGGTGATGGGTTGGCCGGTGAGGGTGGAGATGAGGGGGATGGTGGGTGGGTGGTAGGTGAGTTGTTCGAGGGTGGTGCGGAATTCGTTGAGGATGGGTTCCATGAGGGGGGAGTGGAAGGCGTGGGAGACGTGGAGTTGTTTGGTGTGGTGGCCTGTTTGGCGGGTTTGTTCGGTGATGGTGTTGACGGCTGTTTTGTCGCCGGAGATGACGAGGCTGGTGGGGCTGTTGATGGCGGCGATGGCGACGTTGTGGGTGTGGTTTTCGAGTAGGGGTTGTATTTGGTCTTCGGGGAGGTTGATGGATGCCATGGTGCCGTTGGGGGGGAGGGTTTGCATGAGGCGTGCGCGGGTGGTGATGAGGGTGGCGGCGTCGTTGAGGGTGAGGATGCCGGCGATGTGTGCGGCGCTGATTTCGCCGATGGAGTGGCCGGTGAGGGTGGTGGGGTGGATGCCCCAGGATTCCCAGAGTCGGTAGAGGGCGGTGTGGAGGGCGAAGAGGGCGGGTTGGGCGTATTGGGTTTGGTTGATGAGTTCGGGGTCGGTGTTGTTGGTGCCGAAGATGATGTCGTGGAGGGGGTGGGGGAGGTGGGGGTCGATGGCGGCGCAGGCGGTGTCGAAGGCGTCGGCGTAGGCGGGGTAGGTGTTGTAGAGCTGTTGGCCCATGGCGTGGCGTTGGGTGCCTTGGCCGGAGAAGATCATGGCGAGGCGGTTGTTGTCGGTGGCGCGGCCGGTGATGACGGTGGGGGCGGGCTCGTTGTTGGCGAGTGCGGTGAGTCCGGTGCGCAGGGTGTTGAGGGTGCTGCCGGTGATGACGGCGCGGTGTTCGAAGGTGGTGCGGGTGGTGGCCAGGGCGTAGGCGATGTCGAGGGGGTTGCTGTCGTCGGTGAGGTGGTTGGTGAGGCGTTGGGCTTGTTCGGTGAGTGCTTGAGGGGTCTTCGCGGAGAGTAGCCAGGGGATGACCGGCAGGGTGGTCGGAGCGGCGGGCTGCTCGGCCTCGTTGTCGTTGCTGTCGTCTACGGGGGGTTCTTCGAGGATGACGTGGGCGTTGGTGCCGCTGAACCCGAACGAGGAGACGCCCGCACGACGGCGCTCGTCCTGTGGTTGCCAAGGCTGGTTTTCGGTGAGCAGTTCAATGGCGCCGGTGGTCCAGTCGACTTCGGTGGTGGGCTGGTCGACGTGGAGGGTGCGGGGGAGGACGCCGTGGTGCATGGCCTGGACCATTTTGATGATGCCGGCGACGCCGGCGGCGGCCTGGGTGTGGCCGATGTTCGACTTCAGCGATCCGAGCCAGAGGGGTGTTTCGCGGTTTTGGCCGTAGGTGGCGAGGAGGGCCTGGGCTTCGATGGGGTCGCCGAGGCGGGTGCCGGTTCCGTGGGCCTCGACGACGTCGATCTGGTTGGAGCGAAGGCCGGCGTCGATGAGCGCATCACGGATGACCCGTTGCTGTGAGGGGCCGTTGGGTGCCGTCAGTCCGTTGGAGGCGCCGTCCTGGTTCACGGCCGTACCGCGTATGACGGCGAGGACGGGGTGGCCGTTACGGCGCGCATCCGACAACCGCTCGACCAGCAGGATGCCGGCGCCTTCGGCCCAGCCGGTGCCGTCGGCGGAGTCGGAGAAGGCCTTGCACCGTCCGTCGGAGGAGAGTCCCTGCTGCCGACTGAAGTCGATGAACGGCGCAGGACTCGCCATGACGGTCACACCGCCGACCAGCGCCAGCGAACACTCGGAGCGGCGTAGCGTCTGTACCGCGAGGTGGAGCGCGACGAGGGAGGAGGAACAGGCGGTGTCGATGGTGACCGCCGGACCTTCGAGTCCCAGCGTGTAGGCGAGCCGTCCGGACGCGATGCTGCCCGAGTTGCCGGTGCCGAGGTAGCCCTCGACGACATCGGGGATCTTGGGCAGGCGGGAGGCGTAGTCGTGGTACATCACGCCGACGAACACACCGGTTCGGCTGCCCCGCAACGCGTCCGAAGAGATGCCGGAGCGTTCGACGGCCTCCCAGGTCGTTTCCAGGAGCAGGCGCTGCTGGGGGTCCATCGCCAGGGCTTCGCGGGGCGAGATGCCGAAGAAGCCTGCGTCGAACTCCGCTGCTTCGTAAAGGAATCCGCCCTGGTGGGTGTCGCTGCTGCCAGCCTTGCCCGTGCTCAGTGCGTCCAGGTCCCAGCCGCGGTTGAGCGGGAATCCGCCGATGGCGTCCACGCCCTCCGAGGCCACCCGCCACAGCTCCTCCGGGGTGCCGACGCCTCCGGGATAGCGGCAGGCCATGCCGACGATCGCGATCGGCTCGTGGCTCCGCTCCTCGGCTGACCGCAGCTGTTGCCGCGCCTCACGCAGCTCGTTGGTCAACCGCTTGAGGTATTGGAGCGTCTTTTCGTCGTTCACCGTGCGTCGTCCCCGTCCGAGAAGCCGAACTCTTCGTCGATGATTCCGAACATGTCTTCGAGATTCGCCTCGGCGAGTTCGTCGCCGGTGCGATCGGTGGTTCCGGCGCTCTCCCACCTGCTGAGCAGCGTGCGTAGGCGGTTCTTGATCTGAGTGCCCTGAGCGTCTGTCGGCTCGATGGCCCCGAGCGCGGACTCCAGCCGATCGAGCTCGGTGAAGACGGCATCAGGAGTGGATGGCTCGTCTCCAGGCAGCAGCCGGGAGCTCAGGTGGTCGTACAGTGCGGCGGGCGTGGGGTGGTCGAAGACCAGCGTCGCGGGTAGCCGAAGTCCTGTGGCGGTGTCGAGCGCTCCTCGGAACTCGACGGCCATCAGCGAGTCGAAGCCGAGATCGGTGAAAGGCTTGTCCATGGAGATCGCCTCAGCGGAGCCGTGCCCCATCACCGCGGCCATGCGGCTGCGGATGACGTCCGTGAGCCGGTCGCGCCGCTCCTGCGGGGGGAGTCCCCGCAGCACGTCGGCGAGTGACACGCTCGCGGTGGCACTCGCCCGTGCCCGTGAACGGACCAGGTTCCGCATGACCGGCGGGAGCATCTGCTCGGCCGCACGGCGCTGCAGAGCCGCCTTGTTCAGCGGCAGGGGCGCGACGAACGGGCCGCCCGCCGTCAGCGCAGCGTCGAACAGGGCGGTGCCGTCGGCCTCGTCGATCAACTCGATGCCAGTGCCGGCCAGCCTGTCCCTGTCCGTCTTGCCGCGCGCGCCGGCCATGCCGGTGTCCCACATGCCCCAAGCGAGGCTGATACCGGGACGCCCCGAGGCCGTACGGTGGTGCGTCAGCGCGTCGAGATAGGCGTTGGCGGCGGCGTAGTTGGCCTGGCCGGGCGAGCCGAGGGTGGCGGCTGCGGAGGAGAACATGACGAAGGCCGTGACGTTGTGGTGTGCGGTGAGGGAGTGCAAGAGCCAGGCGGCGGTGGCCTTGGGAGTGAACGTCCGTTCCAGTCGCTCACGGGTCTGGCCACTGAGCGTCGCGTCGTCGAGGGTGCCCGCGCAGTGGACGACGACGAGCGGAACATCGGTCGGAATCGTGGCGACGGCCTCGGCGATCTGGTCAGGGTCGGTCAGGTCGCACGCCACCTGGGTGACGAGCCCGTCCCCGCCTGTCGGATCCACGGCGTCGCCGTTCCGGCTGAGCAGACGCAGATCACGTACACCGTGCTCGTGTGCGAGGTGGCGGGCGATGATCGTTCCAAGTGCGCCGGAGGCTCCGGTGAGGAGAACCGTGGCGTTCGCCCAGCTGGGGCTCTCGTGGGTGCCGGTCACCGGTACGAGGCGCGGGACGTGGGCTTCTCCGCGGCGCAGTGCCATCTGTGCTTCACCACTGGCCAGTGCGTCGGGCAAGGCGCTCCAGGACCTGTCGTCGCCGTCGACGTCCACTATCACCAGGCGCCCGGGAAGTTCGGCCTGCGCCGCACGGACCAGACCCCAGATCGCCGCACCCGAGGGTGCCGGGACGCTGCCACCGCACGCGACCGCGTTCGTCGTGACGACCACCAGGGTCTGCTCCGAAGACCAGGCCCGTATGTGTTCTAGCACCGCCGCGGAAGCGGTGAGCGCGGCGGCGGCGTCCGGGTCCTGACCCTGCTCGGCCCGGAGGACGACGTGCGTGGCGCTCCCCTGGTCGGCGGCACCGTGGTCCGCCAGGACCGGACCGTCCGGCTTCGCAGTGGTCCCGAGCGGAAGCCAGGCCAGCTCGTACAGCGAACGCGGCGCAGCACCGGCGATCTGGTCACGCGGGACCTCGCGCATCACCAGACGCTCGATCGTTGCGACCGGGCTCCCCGCCGCATCGGCGATGTGCAAGCTGACCGCATCCGTACCGGCGGGTGAAAGCTGGGCACGCAGCACCGGGGAACCGGTCGCGTGGAGTGTGACGCCGTGCCAGGAGAACGGGAGCCGCGCACGACCGTCTTCACCGAACAGCCGGCCCACACCGACGCCGTGCAGCACGGAGTCCAGCAGACCGGGGTGCATGCTGAAACCATCGGCGTGCATGAGCGCACCGTCCGGTAGCCCCACCTCTACGAAGACGTCCTCGCCCGTCTTCCACGCCGACCGCAGCCCCTGGAAGAACGGGCCGTAGTCGAGCCCCGCCGCTGCGAACTCCGCGTAGATGTCGTCCAACGCGATCTCTACGGCATCCGACGGCGGCCAAACCGTCAAACCCCGCCCGGTGACGTGACCTGTACCGAGTACGGCCGTCGCGTTCTGGTGCCACTCGGAGTCGTTCCCGTCGAGCCGCGAGTGGACGGTCACCACTCGGCGGCCTGCGTCATCCGGTGGCGCCACGGCGAGCTGAATCTGCACCGCACCGGTCTCCGGCAGCACCAGCGGGCGCTCCAGCGTGAGCTCGTCGAAGCCTTGCAGCCCGGTCAGCTGAGCGGCATGCAGAAGAAGTTCGACGAAACCCGTGGCCGGGAACAGGACCTTGCCCATGACCGTGTGGTCTCCGAGCCACGGCTGCGACGCCAGCGAGAGCCTGCTCCCCAGGACGAACCCGTCCCTGTCCGCGAGTTGCACTACCGAGGTCAGCAGAGGGTGCCCGGAGAAATCGCCGCGGCTCCGTGCTGCCGTATCGCGTGGCCAGTAGTGGTGGTGTTGGAAGGGGTAGGTGGGGAGGGGTGTGGTGTGGGGGTGGGTGTGGTTGTAGTAGGTGGTCCAGTTGGGGTTGGTGCCTTGGGTGGTGAGGTGGGCGAGGGTGGTGGTGATGGTGTGGGTTTCGGGGTGTTTGTGGTGGAGGGTGGGGTGGGTGTTGGTGGGGAGGTGGGGGGTGAGTGTGGTGTTGGGGCCGATTTCGAGGTAGGTGGTGTGGTTTTGGTTGGTGAGGGTGGTGATGGCGTCGGCGAAGCGGACGGTGTTGCGGGCGTGTTGGATCCAGTAGTCGGGGGTGGCCATGGTGGTGGGGGTGATGGGTTGGCCGGTGAGGGTGGAGATGAGGGGGATGGTGGGTGGGTGGTAGGTGAGTTGTTCGAGGGTGGTGCGGAATTCGTTGAGGATGGGTTCCATGAGGGGGGAGTGGAAGGCGTGGGAGACGTGGAGTTGTTTGGTGTGGTGGCCTGTTTGGCGGGCTTGTTCGGTGATGGTGTTGACGGCGGTGGTGGTGCCGGAGATGACGAGGCTGGTGGGGCTGTTGATGGCGGCGATGGCGATCTGGCCGGTGTAGTCCTCGAGGAGGGGTAGGACGTCGGTTTCGGGGAGGTTGATGGATGCCATGGTGCCGTTGGGGGGGAGGGTTTGCATGAGGCGTGCGCGGGTGGTGATGAGGGTGGCGGCGTCGTTGAGGGTGAGGATGCCGGCGATGTGTGCGGCGCTGATTTCGCCGATGGAGTGGCCGGTGAGGGTGGTGGGGTGGATGCCCCAGGATTCCCAGAGTCGGTAGAGGGCGGTGTGGAGGGCGAAGAGGGCGGGTTGGGCGTATTGGGTTTGGTTGATGAGTTCGGGGTCGGTGTTGTTGGTGCCGAAGATGATGTCGTGGAGGGGGTGGGGGAGGTGGGGGTCGATGGCGGCGCAGGCGGTGTCGAAGGCGTCGGCGTAGGCGGGGTAGGTGTTGTAGAGCTGTTGGCCCATGGCGTGGCGTTGGGTGCCTTGGCCGGAGAAGATCATGGCGAGGCGGTTGTTGTCGGTGGCGCGGCCGGTGATGACGGTGGGGGCGGGCTCGTTGTTGGCGAGTGCGGTGAGTCCGGTGCGCAGGGTGTTGAGGGTGCTGCCGGTGATGACGGCGCGGTGTTCGAAGGTGGTGCGGGTGGTGGCCAGGGCGTAGGCGATGTCGAGGGGGTTGCTGTCGTCGGTGAGGTGGTTGGTGAGGCGTTGGGCTTGTTCGGTGAGTGCTTGAGGGGTCTTCGCGGACAGCACCCAGGGCACCACGGGCAGGGTGGTCGGTGTGGTGGGGGTGCTGGTGTCAGCTTCTTCGGTGTCGTCGGTGGGGGGTTGTTCGATGATGATGTGGGCGTTGGTGCCGCTGACGCCGAAGGAGGAGATGCCTGCCCGGCGGGGGTGGTTGGTGTCGGGCCAGGGCTGGTTTTCGGTGAGGAGTTCGACGGCGCCGGTGGTCCAGTCGACTTCGGTGGTGGGCTGGTCGACGTGGAGGGTGCGGGGGAGGACGCCGTGGTGCATGGCCTGGACCATTTTGATGATGCCGGCGGCGCCGGCGGCGGCTTGGGTGTGGCCGATGTTCGATTTCACCGATCCGAGCCAGAGGGGTGTTTCGCGGTTTTGGCCGTAGGTGGCGAGGAGTGCTTGGGCTTCGATGGGGTCGCCGAGGCGGGTGCCGGTTCCGTGGGCTTCGACGGCGTCGATGTCCGCCGGGGTGAGGCCGGCGTTGGCGAGTGCCTGCTGGATGACGCGTTGCTGGGAGGGGCCGTTGGGTGCGGTGAGTCCGTTGGAGGCGCCGTCCTGGTTCACGGCGGATCCCCGCATTACGGCGAGGACGGGGTGGCCGTTTCGGCGGGCGTCGGACAGCCGCTCGAGGAGGAGGAGTCCTATGCCTTCGCCCCAGCCGGTGCCGTCGGCGGAGTCGGAGAAGGCCTTGCACCGTCCGTCCGCCGAAAGTCCGCGTTGGCGGCTGAATTCGATGAAGGTGGTGGGGGTGGACATGATGGTGACGCCGCCGGCGAGGGCCATGGTGCATTCGCCGTTGCGTAGTGCTTGGGCTGCGAGGTGGAGGGCGACGAGGGACGAGGAGCAGGCGGTGTCCACGGTGACCGCCGGCCCCTCCAGCCCAAGGGCGTACGCCACTCGACCGGAGATGACGCTCGTCGTGTTGCCGGTGAGGAGATATCCCTGGGTGCCCTGGACACCATCACCCAACAGCGAGACGTAGTCCTGGCCGTTGCCGCCGATGAACACACCGGTCCGGCTCCCACTCAGCGTGCGCGGGTTGATCCCGGATCGTTCGAACAGCTCCCAGGCGGATTCCAGCAACAGCCGCTGCTGCGGGTCCATTGCCAGGGCTTCGCGGGGGGAGATGCCGAAGAACTCGGCGTCGAACTCCGCCGCGTCGTAGAGGAAGCCGCCAGAGGTGGTGACGCTGCTGCCCGACGTGTCCGGCGCCGTGTCGAACAGAGCGCTCAGGTCCCAGCCGCGGTCGGTGGGGAACGGTGATATGGCGTCGCTGCCCTCGCGTACGAGGTTCCACAGGTCCTCGGGAGTGCGCACGCCTCCCGGGTAGCGGCAGCTCATGCCGACGATCGCCAGGAGCTCGTCGGTTTCGGCAGCAGGTGTGTGCGCGGGTGCCACAACGTGCTGCTCGTCGCCGAAGTGGGACGCCAGGTGGGACACGAGTTGCTGTGGTGTCGGGTGGTCGAAGACGAGGGTTGCGGGCAACGTGACCCCGAGCATGCTGCTGAGCCTGCCGCGCAGTTCCACGGCGGTGAGCGAGTCGAAGCCCATGTCGCGGAACGCGCGGTCGGTCTCGACATCGCCGGAGGTGGCGTGCCCGAGTACCGCCGCCGCTTCGGTGACGACCGTGGTCAGCAGCCAAGCTCGCCGCTCGTCCGGGGCGAGCGCGGACAACCGATGACGCGGCCCGATTTCCGCTTGCTCGTCCTCAACGGGCGCGAAATCGGACAGTAAGGGGCTGGGGCGGGTGGAGGTGAACGTGGGAAGGAAGACATCCCACCGTACGTCGGCGACGGTGACACACGTCTCCCCCTTGTGGAGGACGTGTTCCAGCGCCGAGACCGCCAGCTCCGGTGACATTGCCGGCAGTCCGCGTCGACGCGCGAACTCCCCGGCCTCCCCCACGGCCATCCCGCCTTCGGCCCATGGCCCCCAGGAGACGGAGGTCGCGACCAGGCCCCGGTCCCGGCGCCGCTGCGCGAGCGAATCGAGGTAGGCGTTGGCGGCTCCGTAAGCTGCCTGCCCGCCGGTGCCCCAGACACCCGAGACGGACGAGAACAGGATGAAGGCGTCGAGCTTCCGGTCGGTGGTGAGCTCGTCGAGGTGCGCGGCACCGGCGGCCTTCGCTCCCACAATCCGGGCGAACTCGCCGATTCCGGTTTCCTCCAGGGAGGTCAGCTGGCCGACACCGGCCGTGTGGACGACGCCGGTCAGCGGCCGGTCCTCGGGAATCGTCGCAAGCAGGTTCGCGAGCGCAACGCGGTCGGTGACGTCACACGCGGCTATGGTCACGGCCGCGCCCAGGGCGGTCAGTTCCGCCTCCAGTTCCGCGACGCCCGGAGCGTCCGCGCCACGGCGGCTCACCAGCAGCAGGTGCTCGGCTCCCTTTCCCGCCAACCAACGGGCCACGTGGGTGCCAAGTGCTCCGGTCCCGCCCGTGATCAGGACGGTGCCGCGTGGGGTCCACTCGGCGCCATCGCCGCCATGCGGAGCCGGGGTCAGCCGACGGGCGAACACTCCAGAGGCACGCAGGGCGAGTTGGTCCTCGGCGGACCGATCGGCGAGCAGGGTGAGCAGGCGCATGAGCGCGCGCCGGTCGAGCGACGCGGGCAGGTCGATGAGGCCGCCCCAGCCCTGGGGCCACTCGAGGGCGACCGCGCGGCCGAGACCCCATACCTGGGCCTGTGCCGCGGAGCCCAGCCTCTCAGAGCGTCCGGTCGCCACCGCGCCGCGGGTCAGGCACCACAGCGGAGCGGAGAACCCGACAGCCTGAAGCGTCTTGACCAGGGCGACCGTGGCGGCGAGTCCGCGCGACAGGACCGGGTGCACCTCATCGGGTTCGTCGTCGAAGGCGAGGAACGAGAGCACACCGGTGAGGTCGGCGCAGTCGCCCACCTCGGTGCCGTGGACGACCCGGAGTTCGGCACCCCCGTCGCGCAGGGCGGCGAGCACTGCCTCCACGACAGGATCGTCACGATGGCTGGCCGGCACCACTGCGAGCCACGATCCCGCAGGCGGCCGGGGCGTGTTGGAGGCAAGCGGAGTCCAGGAGACACGGTACTGCCACGAGTCCACGACGGACTGTTCACGCTGGCGGCGACGCCACTGGGCGAGTGCGGGGAGGGTCGCCGTGAGCGCTTGGTCCGGTATCCGCAGCGCCTCGGCCAGTACCGCGAAGTCCTCGCGCTCGACGGCCTCCCAGAACTGGGAATCGGACCCGGTCGTGGCGGTGTCTACGGCTTCGGACGAGGTCTGCTCGAGCCAGTAGTGGTGGTGTTGGAAGGGGTAGGTGGGGAGGGGTGTGGTGTGGGGGTGGGTGTGGTTGTAGTAGGTGGTCCAGTTGGGGTTGGTGCCTTGGGTGGTGAGGTGGGCGAGGGTGGTGGTGATGGTGTGGGTTTCGGGGTGTTTGTGGTGGAGGGTGGGGTGGGTGTTGGTGGGGAGGTGGGGGGTGAGTGTGGTGTTGGGGCCGATTTCGAGGTAGGTGGTGTGGTTTTGGTTGGTGAGGGTGGTGATGGCGTCGGCGAAGCGGACGGTGTTGCGGGCGTGTTGGATCCAGTAGTCGGGGGTGGCCATGGTGGTGGGGGTGATGGGTTGGCCGGTGAGGGTGGAGATGAGGGGGATGGTGGGTGGGTGGTAGGTGAGTTGTTCGAGGGTGGTGCGGAATTCGTTGAGGATGGGTTCCATGAGGGGGGAGTGGAAGGCGTGGGAGACGTGGAGTTGTTTGGTGTGGTGGCCTGTTTGGCGGGCTTGTTCGGTGATGGTGTTGACGGCTGTTTTGTCGCCGGAGATGACGAGGCTGGTGGGGCTGTTGATGGCGGCGATGGCGATCTGGCCGGTGTAGTCCTCGAGGAGGGGTAGGACGTCGGTTTCGGGGAGGTTGATGGATGCCATGGTGCCGTTGGGGGGGAGGGTTTGCATGAGGCGTGCGCGGGTGGTGATGAGGGTGGCGGCGTCGTTGAGGGTGAGGATGCCGGCGATGTGTGCGGCGCTGATTTCGCCGATGGAGTGGCCGGTGAGGGTGGTGGGGTGGATGCCCCAGGATTCCCAGAGTCGGTAGAGGGCGGTGTGGAGGGCGAAGAGGGCGGGTTGGGCGTATTGGGTTTGGTTGATGAGTTCGGGGTCGGTGTTGTTGGTGCCGAAGATGATGTCGTGGAGGGGGTGGGGGAGGTGGGGGTCGATGGCGGCGCAGGCGGTGTCGAAGGCGTCGGCGTAGGCGGGGTAGGTGTTGTAGAGCTGTTGGCCCATGGCGTGGCGTTGGGTGCCTTGGCCGGAGAAGATCATGGCGAGGCGGTTGTTGTCGGTGGCGCGGCCGGTGATGACGGTGGGGGCGGGCTCGTTGTTGGCGAATGCGGTGAGTGCCCGCAGGCGCTCGGGGGTGTCGCCCGTCACGAGTACGGCTCGTTCGGCCAACGCTGTGCGGGTGGTGGCCAGCGAGTAGCCGACGTCGAGTACTGAGGCGTCCTCGGGCAGTTCGGCGGCAAGGCGCGCTGCCTGCGCGCGCAGTGCCGCCTGATCCCGGCCGGAGAGCAGCCAGGGGATGACCGGCAGGGTGGTCGGAGCGGCGGGCTGCTCGGCCGGCTCCTCAACGGTCTCGGGCACCTGTTCCAGGATCACGTGTGCGTTCGTGCCACTCACACCGAATGCCGACACACCCGCCCGGCGAGGCCGGTCGGTGTCCGGCCACTGCCGCTCTTCAGTGAGCAGTTCCACGGCACCTGTCGACCAGTCGACGTGTGATGTCGGCTCGTCGACGTGCAGCGTGCGCGGCAGCACGCCGTGGCGCATGGCCATCACCATCTTGATCACACCCGCCGCACCCGCCGCGGACTGGGTGTGGCCGATGTTCGACTTCACCGATCCGAGCCAGAGGGGTGTCTCACGGTCCTGGCCGTAGGTGGCGAGGAGGGCCTGGGCTTCGATGGGGTCGCCGAGGCGGGTGCCGGTTCCGTGGGCTTCGACGGCGTCGACGTCCCCCGGCGTGAGGCCGGCGTTGGCGAGTGCCTGCTGGATGACGCGCTGCTGGGAGGGGCCGTTGGGGGCACTGAGGCCGTTGGAGGCACCGTCCTGATTCACGGCCGTGCCACCCACGATGGCGAGGACGGGGTGACCGTTTCGCCGGGCATCCGAGAGGCGCTCCAGTACCATGACGCCGGCACCCTCGCCCCAGCCGGTGCCGTCCGCCGCGTCCGAGAACGCCTTGCAGCGGCCGTCGGCGGACAGCCCGCGCTGACGGCTGAATTCCACGAACGCCGCCGGGGTCGCCATGACGGTCACCCCGCCCGCGAGCGCGAGCGAGCACTCACCGCTGCGCAAGGCCTGGGCCGCGAGATGCAGGGCGACGAGGGACGACGAGCACGCGGTGTCGATGGTCACCGCCGGCCCTTCGAGCCCGAAGGAGTACGCGATACGTCCGGAGATGACAGCGGTGGAGGCGCCGGTGAGGACGTAGCCTTCGGCGCTCTGGCCGGCGGCGCCCCCTACGTAGTGTGAGGTGGCGGCTCCGACGAACACGCCCGTCTGGCTCTCGCGCAGGTCCTCGATCGCGATTCCGGCCCGCTCGAAGGCCTCCCAGGAGATCTCCAGCAACAGCCGCTGCTGCGGGTCCATCACCAGCGCCTCGCGCGGCGAGATGCCGAACAGGGCGGCGTCGAAGCCGGCGGCGTCGACGAATGCCCCTTCCCGCGCGTACGTGGTGCCAGGACGGCTCAGCTCAGGGTCGTAGATCCCTTCGAGGTCCCAGCCCCGGTCAGTGGGAAAGTCCGACACGGCGTCACGGCCGTCGGCGATCAGTTCCCAGAGCCGCTCGGGAGTGTCGGCGCCGCCGGGGAAGCGACAGCTCATTGCGGTGATCACGATGGGATCGTCCGCGGCAGAGAGAGAGGCGTGGGCGACGGCCGACTGCGGCTCGGCACCGAGCAGCTGCCGCTTGAGCTGGGCCGCCAGGGATTCCGGCGAAGGGTGGTCGAAGACCACGGTGGCGGCCAGTGACAGCCCGGTCGCCGTCTTGAGTCGGTTTCGCAGTTGAACGGCGGTCAGAGAATCGAAGCCGAGGTCCCGGAACGCGGTGTGCGGCGCCACCTCTCGCCACTGCGTGTGCCCGAGCACCGAGGCGGCCTCGGTGCGCACGAGGTCGATGAGGGTGCGATCCTGCTCACCGGCGGTCAGTGAGGACAGGCGCTGCCGCAGGCCGCCTTCGTCGGCTGCCGTCTCGTCCCCGGCGACACCGTCCAGTGCGGCACGCGCCTCTGCCAGGTCGTTGATCAGCGGCTGGCGACGGGCCGAGCTGAGGGTCGGCGCGAAACGCTCCCAGGCGATGTCCGCGACCACGACGGTGGTGTCGTCGATGTCCAGCGAGCGCCGCAGAGCCTCGACCGCCAGAACCGGTTCCATCGCAGGCAGACCGATGCGCCGCAGCGACTCCGCAGCAGCGCCCTGGGCGGCCATGCCGTCGCCACCCCAGGTGCCCCACGCGATCGACAGCGCGTGCAGGCCGCGGTCACGGCGGTGCCGGGCGAGCGCGTCGAGGTAGGCGTTGGCCGCAGCGTACGCGCCCTGGCTGGCCCCGCCCCACACCCCGGCGCCGGAGGAGAACAGCACGAACGCGTCGAGCTCGACGTCTGCGAACGCCTCGTCGAGGTTCCGCGCCCCCAGGGCCTTGGCAGCGTACGCCTCTGCCAGCAGCTGGGCCCCGGTGTCCACGAGTGACGCGGTGGTGCCGACACCCGCCGTGTGGAATACGGCCGTCACCTCCTTGCCGGTCGTGGCCAGCAACTCCGTCAGCGCTTCGCGGTCGGCGACGTCGCAAGCGACGACGTCCACCCGGATACCGGGAGACCGCTGCTCCAGATCCGCCAGCAACTCGGTGACGCCGGAGGCCGCAGGACCCCGGCGGCTGGTGAGTACGAGATGGCTGACGCCGGTGCTGGCCAACCACTTCGCGACATGCGCCCCCAGGGCTCCCGTCCCACCGGTGACCAGTACCGCACCCGACGTGTCCCAGGTCTTTTCCGAGGAGGCGGACGGCGTGCGAGCCAAGCGTCGGCTGAACACGCCTGAGGCGCGCACCGCAACCTGGTCCTCGGACGTGCCGGCCAGCACGGCCGCCAGCCGGGTTGTCGCCCGCTCGTCGGGCTCTTCCGGTAGATCGAGCAGTCCACCCCACCAATCCGGGTGCTCCAGCCCCGCCACCTGCCCGAGCCCCCAGACCCCGGCCTGCTCCGGCGTCCTGATGCGGTCGGACTGGCCGACGGAAACGGCGCCGGACGTCGCACACCAGACCGGTCCGGCCAAGCCCGTGCCCGCCGCAGCTTGCAGCAATGCCAGAGTGTCCTCTGCCGGGCGAGCGCCGAGCGCGAGCAGGGACAGGACACCGCCCGTGTACTCGACGGCGGTGATCTGTGTGGTCAGGCCCTCGAGGGTGGTGACGTCGGCCCCGCCCAGTACTGCACGCGCCGCGGCGACCCACGGAAGATCGGAGTGGTTGTCCGGGGCAACCACTAGCCACCTGCCGTCCGGCGCCGACTTGTGGGAGCCAGGCTGCGGGCGCCAACTGATCTGGTACCGCCATGCGTCGACTGCGGAGCGAGTGACCTGGCTGCGACGCCAGTCCGCAAGCAGAGACAGTGCCGGGCGCAGCTCCTCTCGGCGGTCGCCGGCCGCGAGCATCGTCGCCAGCAGGTCGACGTCCTCGGCTTCCACCGTCTGCCAGAACTTCTGCTCCGTCTTGTCCTGCGGGGTGACGTTGGGCAGGCGTTCCGGTCCGTCGAGCCAGTAGTGGTGGTGTTGGAAGGGGTAGGTGGGGAGGGGGGTGTGGGTGGTGTGGGTGGTGTGGTGGGGGAGGTGGGTGGTCCAGGTGATGGGGAGGCCGTGGGTCCAGGCTTGGGCGGCGGAGGTGAGGAGTCGGGTGTGGGTGCCGTCGTGGCGGCGGAGGGTGCCTTGGACGTGGGCGGTGTCGGAGGTTTCTTGGATGGGGGCGGTGAGGACGGGGTGGGGGCTGGGTTCGATGTAGGTGGTGTGGCCGTGGGTGAGGAGGGTTTGGATGGTGGGGTGGAAGCGGACGGTGTTGCGGAGGTTTTGGTACCAGTAGTCGGGGGTGAGGTCGGTGCCGTTGAGGGGGGTGGCGGTGACGGTGGAGTAGAAGGTGGTGTGGCCTTGGTGGGGGGTGATGGGGGTGAGGGCTTGGTGGAGTTGGGTTTTGATGGTTTCGACGGCGGTGGTGTGGGAGGCGTAGTCGACGGGGATGCGGCGGAGGTGGGTGCCGTTGTTTTCGAGGGTGGTGAGGAGGTTTTCGAGGTCGTGTGGTGGGCCGGCGATGACGGTGGTGTTGGGGCCGTTGAGGGCTGCGATGTCGAGGGTGGGGTGGTGGGTGAGGTGGGTGTGGAGGGTGTCGGCGGGGAGGGAGATGGAGGCCATGGCGCCCTTGCCGGCGAGGTGTTGGGCGATGATTTGGCTGCGGAGGGCGACGATGCGGGCGCCGTCGGTGGGGGTGAGGATGCCGGCGACGCAGGCGGCGGCGATTTCTCCTTGGGAGTGGCCGATGACGGCGTCGGGGTGGATGCCCATGGCGTGCCAGGTGTCGGCGAGGGCGATCATGACGGCCCAGAGGGCGGGTTGGACGATGTCGACGCGGTCGAGGCTTGGAGCGTTGGGTTCGCCGCGTAGTACGTCGGTGAGGGACCAGTCGATGTAGGGGGCGAGGGCGTCGGCGCTGCGGGCGATTGATTCGGCGAAGACGGTTGAGGTGTTGAGGAGTTCGGTGGCCATGCCTTCCCATTGGGAGCCTTGGCCGGGGAAGACGAAGACGGTTTTGCCGGTGGGTTCTGCGGTGTCCTGGATGGTGGGGGTGGTGAGTCCGGTGCGCAGGGTGTCGAGGGTGCTGCCGATGATGACGGCGCGGTGTTCGAAGGTGGCGCGGGTGGTGGCCAGGGCGTAGGCGATGTCGAGGGGGTTGCTGTCGTCGGTGAGGTGGTTGGTGAGGCGTTGGGCTTGTTCGGTGAGTGCTTGGGGCGTCTTCGCGGACAGCACCCAGGGCACCACGGGCAGGGTGGTCGGTGTGGTGGGGGTGCTGGTGTCAGCTTCTTCGGTGTCGTCGGTGGGGGGTTGTTCGATGATGATGTGGGCGTTGGTGCCGCTGACGCCGAAGGAGGAGATGCCTGCCCGGCGGGGGTGGTTGGTGTCGGGCCAGGGCTGGTTTTCGGTGAGGAGTTCGACGGCGCCGGTGGTCCAGTCGACTTCGGTGGTGGGCTGGTCGACGTGGAGGGTGCGGGGGAGGACGCCGTGGTGCATGGCCTGGACCATTTTGATGATGCCGGCGGCGCCGGCGGCGGCTTGGGTGTGGCCGATGTTCGATTTCACCGATCCGAGCCAGAGGGGTGTTTCGCGGTTTTGGCCGTAGGTGGCGAGGAGTGCTTGGGCTTCGATGGGGTCGCCGAGGCGGGTGCCGGTTCCGTGGGCTTCGACGGCGTCGATGTCCGCCGGGGTGAGGCCGGCGTTGGCGAGTGCCTGCTGGATGACGCGTTGCTGGGAGGGGCCGTTGGGTGCGGTGAGTCCGTTGGAGGCGCCGTCCTGGTTCACGGCGGATCCCCGCATTACGGCGAGGACGGGGTGGCCGTTTCGGCGGGCGTCGGACAGCCGCTCGAGGAGGAGGAGTCCTATGCCTTCGCCCCAGCCGGTGCCGTCGGCGGAGTCGGAGAAGGCCTTGCACCGTCCGTCCGCCGAAAGTCCGCGTTGGCGGCTGAATTCGATGAAGGTGGTGGGGGTGGACATGATGGTGACGCCGCCGGCGAGGGCCATGGTGCATTCGCCGTTGCGTAGTGCTTGGGCTGCGAGGTGGAGGGCGACGAGGGACGAGGAGCAGGCGGTGTCGATGCTGACGGCGGGGCCTTCGAGGCCGAAGGTGTAGGAGATTCGGCCGGAGGCGATGCTGGCTGCGCTGCCGTTGCCGAGGTGTCCGGCTGCTTCTTCGGGGGCGTGGGTGAAGCGGGCGGCGTAGTCGTTGTACATGATGCCGGTGAAGACGCCGGTGCGGCTGCCGCGTAGTGAGCGTGGGTTGATGCCGGCACGTTCGAAGGTTTCCCAGGAGGTTTCCAGCAACAGCCGCTGCTGGGGGTCCATCGCCAGTGCCTCGCGGGGGGAGATGCCGAAGAGGCCGGCGTCGAACTCCGCTGCGTCGTGCAGGAACCCGCCCTCACGGCAATAGGTGGTACCCGGGACGTCTGGGTCGTCGCCGAAGAGGTCGGACAGCGGCCACCCGCGGTTCTCCGGGAAGAAGGAGACGGCGTCGACGCCGGAGGAAACCAGGTTCCATAGCTCCTCCGGTGCGGTCACCCCACCGGGGTAGCGGCACGCCATCGCCACGATCGCGATGGGCTCGCGATCGCGGTTCTCCACCTTTGCGAGCTGTTCCTTCGTCCGCTGAAGGTCAGTCGTGACGCGCTTGAGGTAGGTGAAGAGCTGCTCTTCCTGCGTCATGCATTACCACCTGTGGTTCGTTTGCTGTGGGAGGGGGCGGTTGGGACTTCAGAGGTTCTGGTCGATGAAGGCCATGAGTTCCTCTGGTGTTTTGGCGTCACTCGGGTCGTCCTCGTCCCGGTCCGTGCCGGGAACCTGGCGTCGGCCCCACTCGGTGAGGAGACCGGTGAGCCGTCGCGTCACGAAGGCGTGGTCCGTGCTGTCGGGCGGGGAAGCGAGGGCCGCTTCCAGACGGTCGATCTCCTCGAGCAGCGGAGTCCGAGCGCCCGGCAGCTGCCCGTCGAGGTGCGCGGCGAGCGCCTCCGACGAGGGATGGTCGAACACGAGCGTTGCCGGCAGCACCAGACCGGTGAGCGCGCCGAGCCGGCTCCTCAACTCGACGGCGGTGAGCGAGTCGAAGCCCAAGTCGGTGAGGCTCCTGCCGGGGTCGAGTACCGCGGCCGAAGCGTGACCGAGGATCGCCGCGACCTCGCTGAGTACTACCTCGAGCAGGGCAGCCCTGCGCTTGTCGCTGCTCAGCCGACCGATCCGATCCCGCAGTGGGACAGGTGCCGCGGACGGTGCGACCGCAGGCAAGAAGCCGCGCAGCACGGACGGGGTGGTGTCATTCGACTGCAGCGTCGCCCTGTTGATGACCAGCGGAACCACCAGTGCGTCGTTGGAACCCAGTGCCGCGTCGAACATCGCGAGCCCCTGAGCCGCCCCGATCGGCAGCACTCCCGTCCGTGCGAGCCGACGGCGGTCGGCTTCACCCAGCTCGCTGGCCATGCCGTCGGCGAGGTCCCACAGGCCCCAGGCCATGGACACCGCAGGCTGCCCTTGGGCCCGTCGCAGCTCGGCCAGTGCGTCCAGAAAGGCGTTCGCCGCCGCGTAGTTGGCCTGTCCGGCCGAGCCAAGCGTGCCGGCAGCGGAGGAGAACAGTACGAAGGCGTCGAGGTCCTTCGTCAGCTCGTGCAGGTGCCAAGCCGCGTTGGCCTTCGGCGCGAAGACGGTCTCGAGGTGCCGGGAGGACTGCCCGGCGAGCGTCGCGTCGTCCACGACACCCGCGCAGTGCACCACGGCCGACGGAGGCGTCGAGGCGATGACGTCGGCGAGCGCCTGCCGGTCGGAGACATCACACGCGGCGAACTCGACGGTCGCGCCGAGCTCCCTTAGTTGGATGCCCAGTTCCGCCGCACCGGGCGCGGTCTCGCCACGACGGCTCACCAGCAGCAGCTCCCGTACGCCGCACGCCTCCACGAGGTGCCGGGCGACCAGGCGGCCGAGCGCACCGGATGCTCCCGTCACCAGCACCGGTCCGTCGCCCCACGGACTGTCGGTCTCCGCGGCCTGCACGGCACGCACCAGACGCGGAACCACGGCGCGGCCGTCCCGGAACGCCACCTGCGGCTCCCCGGAAGCGATGACGGAGGCGAGATTTCCCGTCTCGCCGTTGTCGACGAGCACGACTCGGCCCGGGTGTTCGGCCTGTACGGAGCGCACCAGACCCCACACCGCCGCACCCGACAAGCGCAGTACGGGGTCCTCGGAGGTCGTCGCGCCTTCAGTGACGACCACGACCCGTGCCTGCTGGGCCAGGGCGTCGCGCACGGAGATGAGGGCGCGTTCTGCGGTCTTGCGTGCTGCCTCGGCGGGATCGCCCTCCACCAGCGAGTTCGGACGGACGTGCAGCACCACGACGTCAACCGGCATCGCCTCGATGGCGGGCAGCGTGACCGGCTGCCACTCGAGGTGGAGCAGGGGGCCTGAAGCCCGGCGCACATGCTCGCCGGACACCGGACGCGCCACGAGTGAGGTCACCGAGGCGACCGGCGCGCCGGAGGCGTCCGCCAGCTGAAGTGACCAGTCATCAGCACCGTGTCGGACGAGCCGCACACGGAGTTCCCCGGTGGCGGGCCGGAACAGGGATATACCGGTCCAGGAGAACGGCAGCACTGAGGCGTCCATGTCGGTCTCGACCCTGGTCGCGTGAAGTGCTGAATCCAGCAAGGCCGGATGCAGAAGGAACCCGTCCGTGGTCTCCAGCTCGATGACGGCGTACACCTCGTTGCCGCGCACCCATGCCTCGCGCAGCCCGCGGAACGCCGGGCCGTACGCGATGCCAGCCTCTGCCATCCGCTCGTAGAAGTGCGTCACGTCGACCGGGTCGGCTTCCGGAGGCCACGGCATCGGTTCGGAAGCCGAGGCCTCTGCCGAGAGCACTCCGGTCGCATGCCTCGCCCACGGCTCGTCCGTCTCTTCCGGGCGGGCGTACACGCTGAATGCACGGTGCCCGTCCTCCGGCTGCTCAAGCTCGACCCTCACCTGGGTCGGCTGTGCCTCGGACAGCACCAGTGGTGCCTCCAGGGTGAGTTCGGCGATGTGAGGGTGTCCGGTCTGCTGTCCGGCGTGCAGCGCGAGCTCGACGAAACCGGCACCGGGGAACAGGACCGCGCCGTGCACGGAGTGGTCGGCGAGCCAGGGCTGGGTGTGCGGCGACACCCAGCCGCTCAACACGGTTCGGTCGGACGACGCGAAGGTCAACGATGCAGGCAGGAGTGGGTGGTGTGTGGTGTCGAGTCCGGTGGTGGGGTGGCTGGGTGTTTCGGTGGAGTTGAGCCAGTAGTGGTGGTGTTGGAAGGGGTAGGTGGGGAGGGGTGTGGTGTGGGGGTGGGTGTGGTTGTAGTAGGTGGTCCAGTTGGGGTTGGTGCCTTGGGTGGTGAGGTGGGCGAGGGTGGTGGTGATGGTGTGGGTTTCGGGGTGTTTGTGGTGGAGGGTGGGGTGGGTGTTGGTGGGGAGGTGGGGGGTGAGTGTGGTGTTGGGGCCGATTTCGAGGTAGGTGGTGTGGTTTTGGTTGGTGAGGGTGGTGATGGCGTCGGCGAAGCGGACGGTGTTGCGGGCGTGTTGGATCCAGTAGTCGGGGGTGGCCATGGTGGTGGGGGTGATGGGTTGGCCGGTGAGGGTGGAGATGAGGGGGATGGTGGGTGGGTGGTAGGTGAGTTGTTCGAGGGTGGTGCGGAATTCGTTGAGGATGGGTTCCATGAGGGGGGAGTGGAAGGCGTGGGAGACGTGGAGTTGTTTGGTGTGGTGGCCTGTTTGGCGGGCTTGTTCGGTGATGGTGTTGACGGCTGTTTTGTCGCCGGAGATGACGAGGCTGGTGGGGCTGTTGATGGCGGCGATGGCGACGTTGTGGGTGTGGTTTTCGAGTAGGGGTTGTATTTGGTCTTCGGGGAGGTTGATGGATGCCATGGTGCCGTTGGGGGGGAGGGTTTGCATGAGGCGTGCGCGGGTGGTGATGAGGGTGGCGGCGTCGTTGAGGGTGAGGATGCCGGCGATGTGTGCGGCGCTGATTTCGCCGATGGAGTGGCCGGTGAGGGTGGTGGGGTGGATGCCCCAGGATTCCCAGAGTCGGTAGAGGGCGGTGTGGAGGGCGAAGAGGGCGGGTTGGGCGTATTGGGTTTGGTTGATGAGTTCGGGGTCGGTGTTGTTGGTGCCGAAGATGATGTCGTGGAGGGGGTGGGGGAGGTGGGGGTCGATGGCGGCGCAGGCGGTGTCGAAGGCGTCGGCGTAGGCGGGGTAGGTGTTGTAGAGCTGTTGGCCCATGGCGTGGCGTTGGGTGCCTTGGCCGGAGAAGATCATGGCGAGGCGGTTGTTGTCGGTGGCGCGGCCGGTGATGACGGTGGGGGCGGGCTCGTTGTTGGCGAGTGCGGTGAGTCCGGTGCGCAGGGTGTTGAGGGTGCTGCCGGTGATGACGGCGCGGTGTTCGAAGGTGGTGCGGGTGGTGGCCAGGGCGTAGGCGATGTCGAGGGGGTTGCTGTCGTCGGTGAGGTGGTTGGTGAGGCGTTGGGCTTGTTCGGTGAGTGCTTGAGGGGTCTTCGCGGACAGCACCCAAGGGACGGCAGCAGGCATGACCGGCACGGCAGCAGGTTCGACGGCGGGTTCGACGGCGGGTTCGGTCGGCTTGTTCGTGTCGGCCTCGGTGTTGTTGCTGTCGTCGGTGGGGGGTTGTTCGATGATGATGTGGGCGTTGGTGCCGCTGACGCCGAAGGAGGAGATGCCTGCCCGGCGGGGGTGGTTGGTGTCGGGCCAGGGCTGGTTTTCGGTGAGGAGTTCGACGGCGCCGGTGGTCCAGTCGACTTCGGTGGTGGGCTGGTCGACGTGGAGGGTGCGGGGGAGGACGCCGTGGTGCATGGCCTGGACCATTTTGATGATGCCGGCGGCGCCGGCGGCGGCTTGGGTGTGGCCGATGTTCGATTTCACCGATCCGAGCCAGAGGGGTGTTTCGCGGTTTTGGCCGTAGGTGGCGAGGAGTGCTTGGGCTTCGATGGGGTCGCCGAGGCGGGTGCCGGTTCCGTGGGCTTCGACGGCGTCGATGTCCGCCGGGGTGAGGCCGGCGTTGGCGAGTGCCTGCTGGATGACGCGTTGCTGGGAGGGGCCGTTGGGTGCGGTGAGTCCGTTGGAGGCGCCGTCCTGGTTCACGGCGGAACCCCGCATTACGGCGAGGACGGGGTGGCCGTTTCGGCGGGCGTCGGACAGCCGCTCGAGGAGGAGGAGTCCTATGCCTTCGCCCCAGCCGGTGCCGTCGGCGGAGTCGGAGAAGGCCTTGCACCGTCCGTCCGCCGAAAGTCCGCGTTGGCGGCTGAACTCCACGAAGGGAGTCGGGGTGGACATGACGGTGACGCCGCCGGCGAGGGCCATGGTGCATTCGCCGTTGCGCAGGGCCTGCGCTGCCAGGTGCGTCGCTACCAGCGACGAGGAGCAGGCGGTGTCAACGGTGACCGCCGGGCCCTCCAGCCCAAGGGCGTACGCCACTCGACCGGAAGCCACGCTGCCCGCGCTGCCGTTGATGATGTAGCCCTCGAGGTCGGCCGGGACGTTGGTGAGGCGGGCGCCGTAGTCGTGGTACATCACACCCGCGAAGACACCGGTTCGGCTCCCGCGCAAGGTTGCCGGGTCGATTCCAGAGCGTTCGAAGGTTTCCCAAGCGGTCTCCAGCAGCAGCCGCTGCTGGGGGTCCATGGCGAGCGCCTCGCGGGGCGAGATGCCGAAGAAGTCGGCGTCGAACTCCGCGGCGTCGTAGAGGAACGCGCCTTGGGCCGTGCTGAACGTTCCCGGACGCCGGGATTGCGGGTCGTACAGCTCGTCCAGGTCCCAGCCGCGGTCGGTCGGCATGTGAGCCACCGCGTCATCACCATTGACGACGAGCTGCCAGAACGCTTCGGGTGAGTCGGCGCCACCGGGGTACCGGCAGGCCGTGCCCACGATGACGATCGGGTCGTCGTCCTCTGCGGCGATCACATCGAAGGCGGGGCCGGTCTCCGAGCGCCCGTATATCTCCTCTTCGAGGCGGCGGGCGAGCGCGAGCGGCGTGGGGTGGTCGAACACGATCGTGGCGGGCAGGCGCAGGCCGGTGGCGTTCTTCAGTTGGTTGCGCAGTTCGACCGCAGCGAGCGAATCGAAGCCGAGATCCCGGAACGCCTTGGAGAGGGGTACAGCTTCCGACGTGGCGAAGCCGAGTACCGTGGCCGCTCGCGACCTGACGAGTTCGGTCAGCACATCGGCCCGGCGGTCGGCGGGTACGTCGGCGAACGGACGGGTGTCCGCTTGCGCGGCGGTGGCGCGCCGCACCGGTGTCCTGACGAGGTCGCGCAGCAAGGAGGGAACGGAGCGTGCCGCGGCGTTGAGCGACGCCGTGTCCAGCCGCAGCGGCATCAGCGCGGCACCCTGCTGTCCGGTGCAGGCGGAGTCGAACAGGGCGAGGGCCTGCTCGGTCGGCAGCGCACCGATTCCCATGCCCGCGAGGCGGTGCAGGTCGGTGCCGGTGAGCCCGCCGGTGAGTGAGCTGCGCTCTTCCCACAGGCCCCAGGCGAGGGAAACGGCCGGCATCCCAAGGCTCCGACGGTATCCGGCGAGCGCGTCGAGGAAGGCATTGGCAGCGGCGTAGGAGGCCTGCCCCGCGGATCCGAGCACCCCGGCGGCGGAGGAGAAGAGGACGAAAGCGTCCAGGTCCTGGCTCTGAGTCAACTCGTGCAGGTTCAGAGCCGCGTCGGCCTTCGGCCGCATGACCTCATCGATCCGCTCGGGCGTGAGTGCCTCGACCGTCCCGTCGGAGAGTGCCGCCGCAGTGTGGATCACTGCGCTCAGGGCGTGCACGGCCGGTACGCGGTCGAGCACGCTCTTCAGCTGCTCCCGGTCGGCCGCGTCGCAGGCGACGATCTGCAGCTGGGCGCCGTACGCCCGCAGCTCTGCGAGAAGCTCATCGCTGCCTTCCGCCTCCGGACCCTGCCTGCTGATCAGCAGCAGGTGCCGAACGCTGTGGCGGCGTACGAGATGCCGGGCGATCCGGCGGCCCAGCGTGCCGGTGCCGCCGGTGACGAGAACAGTGCCGTCCGGGCGGAACACCGCGTCACCCGTGTCGGCAGCCTCCGTGCGCGCCAGCCGGGGAACCAACACCCGGCCCCTCCTCAACGCGATCTGCGGTTCACCGCTCGCCACGGCGGTCGGCAGCATCTGCGCGGAGTCCGCCGTGTCGTCGACATCCGCGAGGACGAAGCGGCCGGGGTGCTCGCTCTGAGCGGAGCGGACCAGTCCCCAGACGGTCGCGTGGTGGGCCCGGACCTCCTCATCCGGGGTCGTCTGCATGGCGCCGCGCGTGACGAAGACGAGTTGCGCATCATCGAACCGCGGCTCGGCGAGCCATCCCTGCACCAGTTCCAGCGCGAGCCGGGCTTCGGCTCGGGCGTTGGCCGAAGAGGGAGTGCCATGACCAGTGCCGAGCCGCGCGCATACGAGTGCCGGAAGGGGGTCGGGCAGCTGGCTCAGGTCCGCCGCTTGCCGGATCTCGGCGTACGGAACCTCCTCCGCCGGCCCCTCCACCGCGGGGCTGACCGGGTTCCACCGGACGTGCAGCAGCGCGTCACGCCGTCCGAGCCGCGCGAGTCGGGTCAGGTCCAGCGGTCGCAGCACCAGATGCTCGGCCTCGGCGACCGGTCGTCCCTCGGCGTCGGTGATCAACAGCCGTGCTTGGTCGGGGCTGGTGCGGGTGAGGCGGACCCGGACCGTGCGGGCGCCGGTGGTGTGGACGATGAAGTTCCGCCATGCGAACGGCAGAACCGGCGGGGCATCACTGGCCGTCAGCAGCACGGTCTGCGCCGCTGCATCGAGCAGCGCGGGGTGGAGCCGGAAGCGGTCGACGTCCGCCCCCTCCGGCAGCGTCACCTCCGCGACGATGTGCTCCGCCGATTCCCAGGCGGCGCGCAGGCCCTGGAAGGCGGGGCCGTAGGAGTAGCCGCGCTCGGCGAACCGCTCGTAGACGGTGTCCAGCGGGATCGACGTGGCACCCGCGGGAGGCCACACCTCGGGCTCGACCGGTCGCGGTGCCGGGTCGGCCAGCAGCGTGCCGGTGGCGTGGAGGGTCCACGAGTCGCTGTCGAGTACGTCCTCGGGGCGCGCGTAGATGTTCACCGCGTAGCCGGACTCGGCCGTCTCGAGGTGTACCTGAAGCTGGACCCCTCCCTCGTCGGGCAGGGCCAGCGGTGCCGTGAACGTGAGCTCGTCGACGACGGCGCAGCCGACCTCGTCACCGGCCCGCACCGCCATCTCGAGGAACGCCGTGCCGGGCATCAGCAGGACTCCGGCCACGGCGTGCTCGGCCAGCCAGGGGTGGGTGTGCAGCGAGACCCTGCCGGTCAGGAGCACGCCCGGTCGGCTGGCGTCGTCGACCCGCGCGGTCAGCAGCGGATGGTCCAGCGCCGCCTGTCCTGCCGCCACCGGGTCGGATGCCCCGTCTCGCTGTCCGTCGAGCCAGTAGTGGTGGTGTTGGAAGGGGTAGGTGGGGAGGGGGGTGTGGGTGGTGTGGGTGGTGTGGTGGGGGAGGTGGGTGGTCCAGGTGATGGGGAGGCCGTGGGTCCAGGCTTGGGCGGCGGAGGTGAGGAGTCGGGTGTGGGTGCCGTCGTGGCGGCGGAGGGTGCCTTGGACGTGGGCGGTGTCGGAGGTTTCTTGGATGGGGGCGGTGAGGACGGGGTGGGGGCTGGGTTCGATGTAGGTGGTGTGGCCGTGGGTGAGGAGGGTTTGGATGGTGGGGTGGAAGCGGACGGTGTTGCGGAGGTTTTGGTACCAGTAGTCGGGGGTGAGGTCGGTGCCGTTGAGGGGGGTGGCGGTGACGGTGGAGTAGAAGGTGGTGTGGCCTTGGTGGGGGGTGATGGGGGTGAGGGCTTGGTGGAGTTGGGTTTTGATGGTTTCGACGGCGGTGGTGTGGGAGGCGTAGTCGACGGGGATGCGGCGGAGGTGGGTGCCGTTGTTTTCGAGGGTGGTGAGGAGGTTTTCGAGGTCGTGTGGTGGGCCGGCGATGACGGTGGTGTTGGGGCCGTTGAGGGCTGCGATGTCGAGGGTGGGGTGGTGGGTGAGGTGGGTGTGGAGGGTGTCGGCGGGGAGGGAGATGGAGGCCATGGCGCCCTTGCCGGCGAGGTGTTGGGCGATGATTTGGCTGCGGAGGGCGACGATGCGGGCGCCGTCGGTGGGGGTGAGGATGCCGGCGACGCAGGCGGCGGCGATTTCTCCTTGGGAGTGGCCGATGACGGCGTCGGGGTGGATGCCCATGGCGTGCCAGGTGTCGGCGAGGGCGATCATGACGGCCCAGAGGGCGGGTTGGACGATGTCGACGCGGTCGAGGCTTGGAGCGTTGGGTTCGCCGCGTAGTACGTCGGTGAGGGACCAGTCGATGTAGGGGGCGAGGGCGTCGGCGCTGCGGGCGATTGATTCGGCGAAGACGGTTGAGGTGTTGAGGAGTTCGGTGGCCATGCCTTCCCATTGGGAGCCTTGGCCGGGGAAGACGAAGACGGTTTTGCCGGTGGGTTCTGCGGTGTCCTGGATGGTGGGGGTGGTGAGTCCGGTGCGCAGGGTGTCGAGGGTGCTGCCGATGATGACGGCGCGGTGTTCGAAGGTGGCGCGGGTGGTGGCCAGGGCGTAGGCGATGTCGAGGGGGTTGCTGTCGTCGGTGAGGTGGTTGGTGAGGCGTTGGGCTTGTTCGGTGAGTGCTTGGGGCGTCTTCGCGGACAGCACCCAGGGCACCACGGGCAGGGTGGTCGGTGTGGTGGGGGTGCTGGTGTCAGCTTCTTCGGTGTCGTCGGTGGGGGGTTGTTCGATGATGATGTGGGCGTTGGTGCCGCTGACGCCGAAGGAGGAGATGCCTGCCCGGCGGGGGTGGTTGGTGTCGGGCCAGGGCTGGTTTTCGGTGAGGAGTTCGACGGCGCCGGTGGTCCAGTCGACTTCGGTGGTGGGCTGGTCGACGTGGAGGGTGCGGGGGAGGACGCCGTGGTGCATGGCCTGGACCATTTTGATGATGCCGGCGGCGCCGGCGGCGGCTTGGGTGTGGCCGATGTTCGATTTCACCGATCCGAGCCAGAGGGGTGTTTCGCGGTTTTGGCCGTAGGTGGCGAGGAGTGCTTGGGCTTCGATGGGGTCGCCGAGGCGGGTGCCGGTTCCGTGGGCTTCGACGGCGTCGATGTCCGCCGGGGTGAGGCCGGCGTTGGCGAGTGCCTGCTGGATGACGCGTTGCTGGGAGGGGCCGTTGGGTGCGGTGAGTCCGTTGGAGGCGCCGTCCTGGTTCACGGCGGATCCCCGCATTACGGCGAGGACGGGGTGGCCGTTTCGGCGGGCGTCGGACAGCCGCTCGAGGAGGATCAGGCCCACGCCCTCGCCGGCGCCGAAACCGTCAGCCTCATGGGCGAATGCCTTGCACCGGCCGTCCGTGGACAGTCCCTGCTGCCGGCTGAACTCGGAGAACATGTGCGGTGTCGCCATGAGCGCCACACCACCTGCCAGGGCCATGGTGCACTCGCCGCGCCGCAGCGCCTCGGCGGCGAGGTGCGTCGCGACGAGGGAGGAGGAGCAAGCGGTGTCAATGGTGATCGCCGGCCCCTCCAGACCGAAGGTGTAGGCGATCCGGCCGGAGGCGACACTGGCGGTTGCGCCGGTGAGGAGGTAACCCTCGAGTTCCTGCGGCGGCTGGGCGACCCGGCCCTGGTAGTCCTGGTAGGACAGTCCGACGAACACCCCGGTCTTGCTGCCGCCCAGGTCCTGCGGGTTGATCCCGGCGTGTTCGAAGGTTTCCCAGGAGGTTTCCAGCAACAGCCGCTGCTGGGGGTCCATCGCCAGCGCCTCGCGCGGCGAGATGCCGAAGAACTCGGCGTCGAAGTCCGCCATATCGTGGAGAAAGGCGCCCCGGCGGGTCGCCGTCGACAGTCGATCGAGGTCCCAGCCGCGGTCGGTCGGGAAGTCGCCCACTGCGTCACCGCCGTTGGCGACGAACTTCCACAACCCGTCGGGCGAGAACACCTGGCCGGGGTAGCGGCAGGCCATTCCGACGACAACGACGAGGTCGTCGTGATCGGCGACGGCCACTGCGGCAGCCTGGGAGTCCGCTTCCTGGTCGCCGAGCAGTTCAGAAGTCAGGAAGCGCGCGACCGCGGCCGGGGCCGGGTAGTCGAAGACCAGGCTGGACGGAAGCCGTATACCGGTCTCGGCCTGGAGGCGGTTGCGCAGTTCGACGCCGGTGAGCGAGTCGAAACCGATGTCGCGGAACGGCCTTCCGGCGTCGATGCGCGCGGCGTCGGGGTGCCCGAGGACGGCCGCCACCTGGGCAAGGACCAGGTCGAGAACGGTCGCCGACCGCTGGGGGGCGGGGACCGAACGGAGCCTGGCGGCCAGCGGTATCTCGGTGGAGTCGCCGCTTTCCGGGGCCGCCAGGGCGAGGACCTCGGGCAGGTCCTCGATGAGCGGACGCCTGCGGGCCTCGGTGTAGGCGAGCCGGAAGCGGTCCCACTGGAAGGGGGAGACCATGACCGTCGCGCGTGGTTCGGTTCCGGGCCGGAAGAGGACGGCGAGCGCTTGGTCCGGGTCCAGGGTGGGTACTCCGTGGCGGCCGAGCCGCTCCTCGACCGCGCCGATCGCCGCCATGCCGTCGCCGGCCCACGGGCCCCAGGCGTAGGAGGTCGCGGGCAGGCCGAGAGCCCGCCGGTGGTCGGCCAGAGCATCGAGGTAAGCGTTGCCGGGCGCGTAGTTGCCCTGGCCGGGGATGCCCAGGACACCGGAGAGGGATGAGAAGAGGATGAAGTCGTCGAGCTCCCGTTCGAGGGTGAGCTCGTGCAGGTGCCGTGCACCCTCGGCCTTGACCCGCAGGACCCGGTCGAGCTGGGGCAGGGTGAGGGAGTCGACGACGGCGTCGTCGAGTGTGCCCGCCGCGTGGATCACCGAGGTCACCGGGAACTCGTCGAGCAGCGCGGCGACCGAGTCGCGGTCACCGACGTCGCAGGCGACGATGCTGACCTCCGCGCCGAGCGCGCGGATTTCGGCCGCGAGGGCGTCGGCACCGGGGGCGTCCGGGCCGCGCTGGCCGGCAAGTACGAGGTGGCGCGCTCCGTCGTGGGCCAAGGACCGGGCTACCTGGGCACCCAGTGCGCCGGTTCCGCCGGTGACCAGGACGGTGCCGCGCGACCGCGGGTTCCCGGGCACCGTGGGGGAGGAATGGACGATCCGGCGTGCGTAGGTGCCGGACTCGCGGATCGCAAGCTGGTCTTCCTGCCGCTGGGCCAGGACGGCGAGGACTCGGGCGACGGACTGGGCGTCCGGTTCGGCCGGGACGTCAAGCAGGCCTCCCCACCGCTCCGGCTGCTCCAGTGACACGACCCTGCCGAGCCCCCACACCTGATGCTGGGCGGGTTCGCGGGCGGCGTCCGTCCCGCCCACGCCGATCGCGCCGGACGTCACCGTCCACAGCGGTGTGTTCAAACCGGCATCGGTGAGGGCCTGGATCAGCGTCAGCGTTCCGGCGGTGCCGCGCGGCACGGCGGGGTGTTCCGGGTGCGGTGCCGCGTCGAACGCCAATAGGGACAGCACACCGTCGACGTCCGGAAGGTGGCTGCACACAGTCATCCGGTCGAAGCCGTCGAGACGGTACTCGACGATGTCGACGCCCGCCGCGGCCAGTGCCTTCACCAGTGCTTGGCCCCACGGCAGATCATCGGCCTCGGGCAGGACGACCAGCCACCTTCCACCGGGTACCCCGGATTTCAGGGTTGGCAGTGGCTTCCACTCCACCGAGTAGCGCAGCCCGTCGAGCCGGGTGGTCTCCCGGCGGAGGTCGCGCCACTGGGCCATCGCCGGCAGGGCCTGGGCGAGCCACTCCGGCCGTTCCCCGTCGATGCCGAGCACGGATGCCAGCGCGGTCTCGTCCGCGGCGTCCACGGCGTCCCAGAAGCCGTCGTCCTCCGCCGGTGCAGCCGGGGGCTGCGCCGGTTCGTGCCAGAACCGGACGCGGTCGAACGGATAGGTGGGCAGTGTGAGGCGACGCCCCCCCGGGAAGGCCGTGCTCCAGTCGACGGCCACACCACGGGTCCAGGCCTCGGCGGCGGAGAAGAACAGCCGAGTGAGCGAACCCTCGCCGCGCCGCAGCGTCCCGAAACTGGCGACCGTGGCTTCGAGGTCCTCGGCGGTCTCCTGAACGGCGGCGGTAAGCACGGGGTGCGCACTGGGTTCGACGAACGTGCTGTGGTGTTCCAGCAGCGCTTGGAGCGTTGGGTGGAACAGGACCGGCTGGCGCAGGTTGCGGTGCCAGTACTCCGCCGTCAGCTCGGGGCCGTCGAGGCGGGTACCGGTGACAGTGGAGTGGAACGCGATGCGGCCCGGGCGCGGGCTGATCGGCGCGAGTGCCGCCAGGAGCTCCTCCTGGATGGCGTCCACGTGCGCGGAGTGCGAGGCGTAGTCGACCGGGATGCGGCGGACGCGCGCGTCCAACGTGGGCAGGAAGCGGTCCAGCGCGTCGGCCGGTCCGCTGACCACGGTGGTCCGAGGGCCGTTCAGCGCCGCGACGCTGATCTCGGGGTGTTCGGCGAGCAGCTCGTACAGAGTGCCGGCGGGAAGAGCGACGGATGCCATGCCGCCCTTGCCTGCGAGGTGGCGGGCGATGATCTGGCTGCGCAGGGCGACGACCCGGGCGCCGTCGTCGAGGCTGAGAACGCCTGCCACGCACGCGGCGGCGAGTTCGCCCTGGGAGTGCCCTATCACGGCGGACGGACGGACCCCGAGGGCGGTCCAGGTGTCGGCGAGGGCGATCATGACGGCCCAGAGAGCGGGCTGCACGACGTCGACGCGGTCGAGCTCCGGCGCGCCGGGCGCACCGCGCAGCACCTCGATCAGAGACCAGTCGACGAACGGAGCGAGGGCGTCGGCACAGCGGCCGATCGATTCGGCGAATACGGTCGAGGTGTCGAGAAGTTCGGCTGCCATGCCCTCCCACTGGGAGCCCTGCCCCGGGAAGACGAAGACGGCCTTGCCCGCCGGTGCCGCACTGCCCTGCAGCAGCCCGGCACCCGGCCGGCCGGCTCCCAGCGCTGCAAGCAAGTCCATGCGGCTCGCGCGGTCGCCTGTGACGGCCGCGCGAACGTCGAAGCCGTGACGGGTGGTCGCGAGGGAGAACGAGACGTCCGCGCTTTGCGCCTCGGGCCGCGCGGTGAGGTGCTCGTGCAGACGCCGAGCCTGTTCGCGGAGTGCGGTTTCGCTGTGTGCGGACAGGAGCCACGGCGCCGCGTCGTCGCCGCCTTGGTCGGTGCGCAGCGCCGCCTCGTCGACGGTCTCCTCGGGGGCCTGCTCCAGTACGACGTGGGCGTTGGTGCCACTGATGCCGAAGGAGGAGACACCGGCCCGGCGCGGCCGGCCGCTGTCCGGCCACGGGATGGTCTCGGTGAGGAGCTCGACCGCTCCGCTGGCCCAGTCGACGTGGGGAGTGGGCTCGTCGACGTGCAGAGTACGGGGCAGCACACCGTGCCGCATCGCCATGATCATCTTGATCACGCCGCCGATCCCCGCCGCCGCCTGGGTGTGGCCGATGTTGGACTTCAGGGATCCCAGCCACAGCGGCGTCTCGCGGTCCTGGCCGTAGGTGGCCAGCAGCGCCTGCGCCTCGATGGGGTCCCCGAGCCGGGTGCCGGTGCCGTGCGCCTCCACCGCATCGACGTCGGACGGCTTCAGCCCGGCGTTGCTCAGGGCCTGCTGGAGGACGCGCTGCTGCGCGCTGCCGCTCGGAGCGGTGAGACCGTTGGAAGCGCCGTCCTGGTTGATGGCCGAGCCACGGATCACGGCGAGCACGGGGTGGCCCTTGAGGCGGGCCTCGGAGAGGCGCTCGAGCATGACGACGCCGACACCCTCGCCCCAGCCGGTGCCGTCGGCGGAACCGGAGAAGGCCTTGCACCGGCCGTCCACCGACAGCCCGCCCTGCTTGCTGAACTCGACGAACAGCCCCGGTGACGACATCACCGTCGCACCACCGGCGAGGGCCATCGTGCACTCCCCGTCCAGCAGTGCGCGGACGGCGAGATGCAGCGCCACGAGCGACGAGGAGCACGCGGTGTCCACCGTGACGGCCTGCCCCTCCAGTCCGAACGCGTAGGCCACCCGACCGGACGCCACGCTGGAGGTGTTGCCCGTGAGGCGGTAACCGTCGGTGCCGTCCGAGGATTCGTACAGTCGTGCGCCGTACTCCTGGGCCATGACGCCGACGAACACCCCCGTGTTGCTTGCGCGCAGGGTCTTGGGGTCGATCCCGGCGTTTTCGACCGCCTCCCAGGAGGTCTCCAGGAGGAGCCTCTGCTGAGGGTCCATCGCCAGTGCTTCGCGGGGCGAGACACCGAAGAAGTCGGCGTCGAACTCAGCGGCGTCGTAGAGGAAGCCCCCGCGGAACGTGGCGGTGGAGTCAGCGTCGAGGTGCCAGCCGCGGTCGGTCGGGAAGTCGCCGATCGCGTCGTGCTCGGCGGCGACCAGCCGCCACAGCCCGTCGGCCGACTTGATTTCCCCCGGGTAACGACACGCCATGCCGACGACGGCCACCGGGTCGTCCGCCGCGGACACGGAGTTCGTCACGGACCGGCGGACCGGCCGGGGCGTCACCGGCACCGGCCTGCCGTGCACCTGGAGCTCCAGGTGCACGGCCAGCGCCCGCGGCGTCGGGTGGTCGAAGACGGCGGTGGGCGGCAGCGGCACGCCCGTCGCCGCGGTGAGCTCCACGCACAGGGCTGCCCCGACGACCGAGGTCATGCCCTGTTCCCGGAACGGGACGGTGTCGCGGACCTCTGCCGGATCCCCGTGGCCCAGTGCCACGGCGGTGTACTGGCGCACCATGTCGAGCAGTACGTCCGGCAGTTCCTCGGCATCCGTCTCGCGCAGCTTCAGGGCGAGCGCGGTGGTGTCCTCCTCGACGGCGTCGGAGAGGGAGTCGAACCAGTGACTCCTGCGCTGGAAGGGGTACCCGGGCAGCCGGATGCGCCGGGCACCGGTGCCGGCGTAGAGCGTGGTCCAGTCGACGGGGACACCCTGCGTCCACGCCTCGCCGGCCGAGGCGAGCATGCGGGTGTGCGTACCCTCCTCCCTGCGCAGTGTGCCGATGACCGCGGCCGGGGCGCCCGCCGCCTCGGCGATCTCCTGGATCCTGACCGTCAGCACGGGATGCGGGCTGGGCTCGATGAAAGCATCGTGTTGCCGCAGCAGCGCCTCGATGGTGGGCTGGAACAGCACCGTCTGCCGCAAGTTGCGGTACCAGTACCCCGGTGTGAGTGCGGTGCCCTCCAGCTCGGTGCCCGTGACGGTCGAGTGGAATGGGATGTCGCCAGGGCGCGGGGTGATCGGCGCGAGCGCCTCTGCCAGCTCGGACTCCAGTGCCTCGACGTGTGCCGAGTGGGAGGCATAGTCCACCGGAACGCGGCGCACGCGCACCCGGACGTCCTGGCTCTCCAGAACGGCGAGCAGCCGGTCGAGCGGGCCCGACGGACCGCTGACCACCGTGGAACGCGGCCCGTTGTACGCGGCGAGGCTGATTTCCGGGTGATCGGTGAGGATCTCGCGCACGGTGTCGGCGGGCAGGCTGACCGAAGCCATCCCGCCCTTGCCCGCGAGGTGGCGGACGATGATCCGGCTGCGCAGGGCGACGATCCGCGCGCCGTCGCTCAACGACAGCATCCCTGCCACACAGGCGGCGGCGATCTCCCCCTGGGAGTGCCCGATGACGGCGGCGGGCCGTACGCCCATGCTGCGCCACACCTCGGACAACGAGACCATGACGGCCCACAGTGCGGGCTGGACGACGTCGACGCGCTCCAGCCCCGCATCCGGGCCCTCGCCGCGCAGCACGTCGTGCAGCGACCAGTTCACGAAGGGCGCCAGCGCCTCCTCGCACCGCCGGATGGCATCCACGAACACTGGTGAGGAGTCCAGCAGTGCGCCCGTCATGCCGACCCACTGCGAACCCTGGCCCGGGAATACGAACACCGGACCGCCGGTGGACGTCGCACGCCCGGTGCGCACCAGCTCCGACGGCTCGGCTGCCGCCAGCGCCGCCAGACCCGCCACGGCCCCGCCGAAGTCCACGCCGTCCGCGCCCAGCACCACGGCACGGTGCTCGTGCACCGACCTCGACGTGACCAGCGACCAACCAACGTCCAGCGGCCGCTCGAGCGGCGCTGCCGCGAGCCGGGCGGCCTGATCCCGCAGGGCTGCCGCGCTCGCTGCCGACAGCACCAGCGGTACCGGCCCGGCGGAGCGGGCCGGCTCGGGCTGCCCCGGGCTCGACGACCAGGCCGACAGGGTTACGTGGCAGTTCGTTCCGCCGACGCCGAACGAACTCACGCCGAAGAGCGCCGAGGTGTCCGGCACCGGCTCGACGGACGCCTGGACCCGGAGGTTCAGTTCCTGGAACGGGATGTTCTCGCTGGGCGTGTCGAATCCGGCGGTGGGAACGAACGTGCCCTTGTGGATGCACAGGGCGGTCTTGATCAGACCGGCGATGCCGGCCGCCGCTTCCAAGTGCCCGATGTTCGACTTGATCGAGCCGACGCGCAAAAAGTCGCCCGGCTCCCGGGCGGCTCCGATGACCTCGCCGAGCGCGGCGGCCTCGACCGGGTCGCCGGCCTTCGTCCCGGTGCCGTGCAGCTCAACATAGGAGACGGCGCCGGGGTCGGTGCCTCCCTGGCGGTGCGCGGCCCGGATCGCCTCGGCCTGGGCCTGCACCGTGGGCGTGGAGAGCTGGTCGCCACCGCCGTCGTTGTTGACCGCACTGCCGCGGATGACGCAGTAGATGTCGTCGCCGTCCGCGACCGCCGCCGCCAGCGGCTTCAAGATGACCGCGCCGCCGCCCTCGCCCTGCGCGAAGCCGTTCGCACGCTCGTCGAAGACATGGCAGCGTCCGTCGGGCGACAACGCGCCGAAGCGGAGCGCGGCGATCGAATGGTGCGGCGTCAGTCGCAGGGTGACGCCGCCGGCGATTGCGATGTCGCAGTCACCGCGGCGCAGGCTCTCCGCGGCCAGGTGGACCGCGAGGAGGGATGAGGACTGCCCCGTGTCCACCACGAGGCTGGGACCCTTTGCCTTGAGGAAGTACGACACGCGGTTGGCGATGATGCCGCGCAGCGAGCCGGTGAAGGTGTGCGGGGTGATCGCGTCCGGTGTCTGCGCGCGGACCAGCGACGCGTAGTCGTCGCTACTGACGCCGACGAAGACGCCGGCCCCACCGAACGAGGTGCGCGGGATCCCCGCGTCCTCCAGAGCATCCCAGCTGAGCTCGAGCAGAAGCCGCTGCTGAGGGTCCATCATGGCGGCCTCGCGCGGGGAGATGCCGAAGAAGCCGGCGTCGAATCCGGCGACGTCACCGAGGAAGGCACCCCGTCGGACGGTCCTGGCCTCCGTCTCGGTGAGTCCCGACAGCAGGGTCGAATCCCAGCGCCCCTCGGGAACCGGGGAGTCGACCGCTTCACCCGAGGTCAGCAACGACCACAGTGCCGCTGGGCCGTCGGCACCGGGGAGCCGGCAAGACAGTCCGACGACCGCGATGTCGCCCTCGCACGACCGTACCGAGGCTCCCTGCGACCGAGCGGCGGATTCCTCACTCCCCAATGACACTCTGTTCCCTCTTCCGCTTGCGAGATTGATGGCCGTGCGCGTCGTCACCGGAAGCTGATGGCGCTCTCCGGGCAGTTCGCGGCACAGCGCCGTACGGTCTGCTCCAGCTCGGCGGGCACAGGCCCGTCGAGCGTGACGACGCCGTAGCCGAGGTCGTCGCAGTCGAAGATGTCCGGGGCCAGGTCCATGCACCGCAGGTGGCCCTGGCACCGGTCGGTGTTCAGCTGGATGTACACGTCACCCTCCCAGCAGGAGATCGAGCTTGCGGGGCCCCCACACGTGGCCGGTGGACCAGGTCACGGCGTCGCCGGGGGCGAGGGAGAACTCGGGGATGACGCGGAGCCATTCCTCAAGCGCCACCCGCATCTCCAACCGGGCGATCGACGAGCCGATGCAGCGGTGGATGCCGACACCGAACGCCAGGTGCCGGTTCACCTCCCGGTCCAGGACGATGCGGTCCGCGCCCGGGAACTCGGTGGCATCCCGGTTCGCCGAGGGCAGACCCATCAGGATCGACTCGCCCTCCGACAGCTTGACGCCATGGAACTCGGTGTCCTCCGTGACGACCCGGGCGATCTGTACCGGTGAGAAGGCCCGCAGGAACTCCTCGACGGCGGCGGGGATGAGCTCCGGCTCGGCCACCAGCCGGGCCCGGTCCTCCGGATGGCGGGCCAGGTGCCACAGGCTGCTGCCGATGGCGCTCCACGTGGTGTCGATGCCCGCGGTAATGATCAGGACCAGAGCGCCGATCAACTCGCCCTCGGTGAGTTTGCGGCCGTCGATCTCGGAGGACAGGATGCAGCTGACCACGTCGTCGCGCGGGTCCTCAAGGCGTTCGGCTATGAGCTCGTTGAGGAAGACCTGGGTCTCCGCCATCGCGTCCTTGATCTCGTCCATCTCATTGGAGTCGAGGATCGCGCGCATCCGCTCCCCGAACTGCTCCTGCCGGTCGTCGGTGCAGCCCATCATCCGGGCCATCAACCGGGAGGGGATCTTCTTTGCATAGGCGGAGGCCGCGTCGCACCGCTCGAGCGGTGCGATCTCCGCCAGCAGCTCGCGGGCGTGCTCTCGGACGAACGGCTCCAGCGCCCTGATCTGTCGCGGGCTGAAAGCCGGCAGAAGGGTGGACCGGAAGGGCCCGTGACGCGGTGGGTCGAGGGTGATCGGCGGACGCTCCGCCAGGTCGGCGCCGAACGCGTCCTTCGGCACGCTGATGGACACCGAGGAGAACAGGCCCGGGTTCTTGGCGATGTCGTTGACCGCCTGATACGTCGTGGCGATCCAGTAGCCGCCCAGCTGTTCGCTGTGCGCTACCGGACACTGCCCGCGCATGTCGTCGTAAACGGTGAAGGGATTCTCTGCGGCGGGGGGCGAGAACAGGTCGAAATCCGCCGAGCGGTCGTTTTCCTGGGACACGTTTCCTCACTTGCCGATGAGTGCGAGGGGGCGGACGGGGGATCCGGTGGCACCGGTGATCCGTAAGGGCGAAAGGACGAAAGTGAATTCACTGCATTGATGGTTCACGAGTTCGTCGAACCGCATGTTCTCGATGATGTGGATCCCGTGGTCCACCAGGAGGATCCGGTGTACGGGCATGATCGCGTGCCCTCGTCCGGCGTGGATCTGCTCGAACGCGGTGGTGTCGGTGCCGGCGGCACGGACGCCTCGGGCAGCGAGCCACTCCGCCGCCTGGGGCGTCACCCCCGGTACTCCGGATCCGAAGCCCAGGTACCGCTCGGGTTCAGACCACCACCGGCTCCAGCCGGTGCGGATCAGGCAGACGTCGCCGGCGTCCGGAAGGACGCCCGCGGCCTCCAGGTCCGCCACGGTGATGCCATAGCCGTCGGGAAGGCACGGGACACCGTGCAGTCCCGCGATGTCCAGGAACACGCCACGGCACACCATCGGCTCTATCGTGTCGACGCCCAGCACGGAGAACGCACCACCGTTCTGCACCCGCGCGGCCTCGTGGCCGCCGTGCAGCTTCCCGTCGTGGGACACGTGCGCGAGCGCGTCGATGTGCGTACCGACGTGACCTCCGGTCACGATGATCTCGTTCGCCGACGAGCCGCCGTCCGCGCGCACCATGTCGCCGTGCCGACGGGCCAGTGCCATCCGGAAACCGGGGTGGTTGGGTGAACAGGGGATCCCATTGGCCAGTGGATGCGCCAGATCGAGCACGTCCAGGCCGCGCGCGACGGCGGCGAGCAATGCGTCGGAGCTTGTGATGGGTGCACTCATGACGGGTCCTCAATGAGACCGAGCGAGCGGGAGAGTTCCAGCACGCGCCTCGCGTTCGCAACGATCGGCGGGGCAACCAGCCGCTGGTTGGAGGACACGACGACCGACATGTCGCGTTCCCGTGCGAGTTCCGCGGCCGCGCAGATCTCGTACGCCTCGGCGATCTCCTCAGAGGTCGGCTTGTAGACCTCGTGGATGATCGGCAGCTGGGCCGGGTGAATGGCCATGCGCCCGAAGAAGCCGAGGCTCCTGCCGTGCTCGCAGCTGCGCCGCAGCCCCTCGGGATCACGCACCTCGGCATACACGCTCTGGCACGGGCTGGTGAGGTCTGCCGCGCGGGAGGCGTGGATGACCCTGATACGGCTGGCGTCCATCGTCTGCCCCTCAAGGTCGCAACCGAGGTTCACACGCAGGTCCGACTCGCCGAGCCCGAGCATCTCGACCAGCGGCGACGCGGTGGCGAGAGTGAACGCGGACTCCAGTGCGAAGGCCGACTCGAGGAGCAGATGGAGTGCAGCCGGCCGACCGGCCCCGGTCAGGAGTTCGGCGATCTGGACGACGTCTGCGACGTGTTCCACCTTGGGCACGCGGACACCGTCGAGGCCGACTCCGGCCACGGCGAGCACGTCGTCTTTGCACAGGCCGGTCGCCATCGAGTTCACCCGGACGAAGGTCGGCTTCGCGGTGGGCGCCGAGGTGACCTGTGCCACGACTTCGCGGGCATATGATTTCTGCAGACTCGGCACACCGTCCTCGAGATCGAGAACGATTGAACCCGCTTCCGACGAATAGGCCCGCTCAATCCGTTCCGGTTGGTGTCCCGGAACGTACAGATAACTGAGGGAGAGTGGACGTCGCCAGTCAGGACGTTGCATCAAACCCCCGTGATCATCTGATTAGAAACAGACTACGGAGGTAATTTCTACGGAGTCGCACTTCCCTACGTAAAGTGCACCTTCGTACATGTCAGGCGATCTGATGTACAAAGGTTCAATTTACGGGCGGTGGCCGCGTGAGTAGGACTGAGGGCATGTCGACGTCGGCGGAAGTGCCTTTCTATCCCATGGAGAGGGCGGCCAAGTGCCCCCTTGACCTACCTCCTGAGCTCCAGAAGATCTCCACGGACAGTCCCGTGTCCCGGGTGCGGATCTGGGACGGCAATGTGGCTTGGCTGGTCACCGGATATGCCGAGGCCCGGGCGGTACTGACCGACCCGAGGGTCAGCTCCGACCAGTCCCGGCCCGGGTACACCTTCGCCGCACCGCAAGCGAAGATCTTCCACAACCGCAACAGGTCGATGCCCACGATGGACGACCCCGAGCACGCGACCCTGCGCCGCATGGTGACCGGTGACTTCGCGAACCGGAAGATGGAGCTGCTCCGCCCCAAGTTCCAGCAGATGGTCGATGGGCTGATCGACGACATGCTGGCGGCCGGCAACAGCGCAGATCTGTTCAGCCAGCTCGCGGTGCCGATGTCCTCCACCGCGATCTGCGAGATCCTGGGCGTGCACAATGAAGAGGGCGTCAGGTTCTCGAAGTTGGGCAAAATCATGGCGTCGCCCGCGTCGACGCCGGAGGACAACGTCAAGGCCGTTGATGACATGCGCGCCCTGCTGCGCTCGCTCGTCGAGCGGAGCAAGACCGACCCCGGCGACGGCGTCATCGGGCATCTGGTCAGCGCCGGTGAAGTGCCAGACGAGGAGATCGTCGCCACGGCGCTGCTGCTGATGGCGGCCGGCCACGGCGCGACCGCCCACATGACCACCCTGGGCACCATGGCGCTGCTGGCCAACCCCGACCAGCTGGCCCTCATCCGCGCATCACGTGACCCCAAGTTCATCGCGAACGCGGTCGAGGAACTGCTGCGATACCTCAGCGTCGCGCACCTGGGCAGGCGACGGGTCGCGATCGACGACATCGACATCGGCGGGGTGCTGATCCGCGCCGGTGAAGGCATCATCGTCGCGACGGACACCGCCAACCACGACCCGAGTGCGTTCGAGGGCGATCCCGACGTGCTCGACCTGAACCGCGATGCGAGGCACCACCTCGCCTTCGGGTTCGGTGTCCACCAGTGCCTCGGTCAGCAACTTTCCCGCGTACTGCTGCAGGTGGTCTTCGGCACGCTGTACCGGCGCATTCCCACGCTCGCATTGACGGTCCCGGTGGACCGGCTGTCCTACAAACTCGGATTGGCCATCTACGGGGTGAATGAACTCCCGGTGGCCTGGTAGCGCTTCGGCAAGGAGAAGTCTCACTGTGCGGATTCACCTGGACAGGGACAAGTGCGTCGGATCGGGCCTGTGCGTACTCGCCGCGCCGGAATGGTTCGACCAGGACGAGGACGGGATTGCGATCGTCCTGGACGACCGGGCATCGGGCGAAGGGGAGGACGCGGTGGAACAAGCCGCGTACACCTGCCCGGCCCTCGCCATCGACCTCGACTCGGAATAGTTCAATGGAGCAAGACCAGCACGTGGTTGATCCGGGCACCCTTTCCCCCCGCGCGGTCTCGCTGAGAGAGAACTGGGGCGTGGTGCCTGGCACGGTGCTCACGGCGATCGGGGAGCAGACCGGTCGGATCCACTCCGTCGCACCGGCGGAGACCGGATATAGCAGTCACATCGCCGCAACGCTGGACACCGAGCAAGGCCGGGTGTTCGTCAAGGGCATGCGAACCGGTGACGGACTCGCACGGATGCAGCAGAGCGAGGCGGTGGTGAACCCGCACGTCACTCCGATCGGTCCGCGACTGCTCTGGCGCGTCGTCACCGACGGGTGGGACGTGCTGGGCTTCGAGTACAAGAACGGCCGGATCGCCGACTTCGGCCAGTCGTCCGATGACCTTCCACTCGTGGTCGCGACCATGGCCGAGCTCGCCCGGATCGCCGCTCCCGGCCTGGAGCTGCCCTCGGCGGAGGACAGGTGGGCCGGCTATCTCGACCGGCAGGAGGACGCCGCGCTGCTGCACGGGGACCTGCTGCTGCACACCGACTGGCACCACACCAACCTGCTCGTCACCCCGGCGAACCGGATGTACGTGGTCGACTGGGCCCTGGCCACCCGCGGGGCCGCGTGGATCGACCCGGCCTGCTGGGTCGTCTGGCTGGTCTACGCCGGGCACTCGGCGCCGGAGGCGGAAAGGTGGGCGGCGAAAGTGCACGCGTGGTCCGCCGCACCGGGCGGTGCGCTCGATGTCTTCGCTTCCGTGCTGGCCCGCTATTGGCAGAACATCGCGGATAACCACCCCAACACCATGACGTACCGCCTACGGGACGCCGCCGCAGCATGGGCGGCGCATCGGCACGCCCGAGCATGAGCCAGTGAGGTCGGAACAGATGAAACACACATTGCTCGGCGCCAGCGGCGTCGGCACGTCGGTCTATGCGCTCGGCACCGCGACGTTCGGCGAGAGCGCCGACGAGGCCGAGGCCGGACGGGTGCTCGACACCTTCATGGACCTGGGCGGGCTGCTCGTGGACACCGCGGATGCCTATGCCGACGGGCGAGCCGAGCAGATCGTCGGCCGGTGGCTGCGCAGGCAGCCCGCCGAGATACGCGAGCGTCTGCTGCTCTCGACGAAGGGCGGCGGCTACACCACGAGCGCCGCGATGAACCAATGGGGCAACACCAGGCACAACCTCGCCCGTGCACTGGACCAGTCACTGACGCGGCTCGGTGTCGACTCGGTGACGCTCTATCAGATGCACACGTGGGATCCGCTGACACCGCTGGAGGAGACGCTGTCCTTCCTGGACGGTGCGGTCCGCCAGGGCAAGATCCAGTACGTCGGCCTGTCCAACTTCACCGGGTGGCAGATACAGAAGTCCGTGGACCTGGCGAAGGAACTCGGCCTGGCGGGCCCGGTCACGTACCAGGCCCAGTACAACCTGCTGTGCCGGGAGGTCGAATGGGAGATCATCCCGGCCGGCCGGGCGAACCGGCTGGGCCTGATGGCGTGGTCGCCGCTCTCCGGCGGGTTGCTCACCGGCAAGTACTCCCCGCACCGGCATCTGGAGGGAGAGGCCCGGTTCACCGACAGCATGGAACGCGGGAAGATGCACAACAACTACGTCAACTCCCTCTACCGGGCCCACATCGAGCGGGACCGCACCTGGAACGTACTGAAGATCCTTCGCGACATGGCCGGCACCCGGAACGTGACTCCTGCCGCGGTGGCGCTGGCCTGGGTGGCGGCGCGCCCGGGGGTGAGTGGCGTTGTTCTCGGCACCCGTGACGCCCAGCAGCTCGAGAGCAACCTCGCGGCACGCGACGTCGTGCTGGACGAGAACGACCTGGCGCTCCTGAATGAAGCCAGCGATCCCCGTCCCGCGGGATACCCGTACGGCGATTTCGGTGCCATGCAGCGAAGCCGCTCGCTCGAATGATCCGCCGGGGGCGGCGAAGGCCAGTGCAGGATCGGTTCGCGCAATTTCCACCGCGCTCATCAGGACAGGGATGTCCTGATCGGTGGGGGACACCTATTCAAAAGAGACCGTCCAGTTGTGAATTGTCGATGCGTCTCACAGCATGAACGAAAGTCCACTTTACGTCGAGCGTGCGCCGCAGCTAGAAAATAACGTAGTCGCCAGGCATGCCAAAAGATGATGGGAACTGACGTGACCGACACGACACCCAAAAATGCCCCCTATGCTGTCGCGGAAGAATACGTAACCAACTTCCGGGAATACGGCTTCACACACATCCCCGGCCTGATAGCCGCGGACGAAGTCGCGCGGTGGCGCGAGATCGCGTTGGACACGATCGAAAGCGACGGCAGGCGGGCTGGTATGGGCGGCGGGGGCACGGCCCTCAGGACCACCTCAGACCCGTGGTGGCAGCATGACAGCCTGAGCGGCCTCGTCCGCCACCCCCGTGTCGGTGCAGTGGCCGAGCAGCTGACCGGTATGCCGTTGCGCGTGTGGAGCGGACAGGCGTACGCCAAGCATCCGCACGATGAGGTGCCCACCATCTGGCACGAAGACCTCACCTGGACGCCGCTTGACTCGCCGGTCAACGTGAACGCCTGGATCGCCTTGGTCGACGTACCGGTCGAGCGGGGATGCCTGGTCTTCCTGCCCAACTCGCACAAGCGCCCCGGCCCGCATCGAGCCGATACGGTCGCTGCGAAGAGCAACGCGACGACGTATATGTTCGCGGAATGGCCGGAGCTGGAATGGGGCCCGCGGGTCACGGTTCCGGTGCGCGCCGGCGACGTCACATTTCACCTGAGCACCGTCGGACACTCGAGCGGCGGCAATACGTCCGAGGAAGCGCGGCTGGCCTTCATCACCTCCTACACCGGTGCGACGGCGGTCTTCCAGCCGCGTCCCGGCCACCTCCACCTGGACAAGGATCTGGAGCCCGGCCAACCGCTGTTCGACGACCGCTACCCCCGAATCTCGAGCTTCACTTAGGAGTGGGCTTACCCCGGAGGGGGAGACGGGTTCGTGCGGTCGGCAAACCCGGTCCCCGGGCCAGGGCGGAAGAGAGCAGAGACGATGCCGGCTCCAGGTTGTCGCAGAGGGAGGCAGCAGGAATGAGACCGGTGGCAGGACCGTCCGGGGGCAGGCTGTACGCGGTGAGCGACCTCCATGTGGCCCACGAACAGAACCGGCAGATCGTGGAGGGGATCCACCCCCGGCACCAGGACGACTGGCTACTGGTCGCAGGCGACATCGCCGAGAAGGCCGCCGACGTCGAGTGGGCGCTGGGGCTGCTGGCCGACCGTTTTCACACCGTGGTCTGGGTCCCGGGAAATCACGAGCTGTGGACCCACCAGGACGACCCTGTGACGCTGCGGGGGCGGGACCGCTACCTCCATCTCGTCGAAAGGTGCCGCTCCCTCGGCGTGCTGACCCCGGAGGACCCCTATCCGGTCTGGACCGGCCCGGGCGGGCCGGTGACCGTGGCACCGCTGTTCGTCCTCTATGACTACAGCTTCCTGCCGGCCGGCACCCGAAACGGGCAGGAGGGCCTCGGCAAGGCCTATGACGCCGGGGTGGTCTGCACCGACGAGTACCTGCTCCACCCAGACCCGTACGTGAGCCGCGAGGCCTGGTGTCATGCCAGGCTCGAGTACACGCGCAAGCGGCTCGACACCTGCGACCCTGAACTGTCCACCGTGCTGGTCAACCACTTCCCACTGGTCCGCGAACCCACCGCAGTGCTGCGCTACCCCGAGTTCGCGCTGTGGTGTGGCACCTCGGGCACCGCGGACTGGCACGTGCGCTACAGGGCGGCCACCGTGATCTACGGGCACCTTCACATCCCCCGCGTCACCTGGCACGACGGGGTGCCCCACCGGGAGGTCTCGCTGGGCTACCCGAGGGAGTGGTCGCGCCGGGGCAAGCCGGATCCGCTGCTGCGCGAGGTCTTCCCCGCTGCCGCGGCACTGTGATCGTGGAACTGCTGCCGGACTCGGTGCAGGTGGTGTCGGCCTTCGGCGACCCGCCGGGACCACCGCTCTTCCCCGCGGAGGAGGCGCTGATCGCCAACGCCGTGGACGTGCGCAGGAAGGAATTCACCACCGGACGGCGCTGCGCCAGGGAGGCACTGTCCCGGCTCGGGTACCCGGCCGCACCACTGCTGTCTGGGGCACAGGGCGAACCACTGTGGCCGACCGGGGTGAGGGGTTCGATCACGCACTGCGAGGGCTACCGGGCGGCGGCCGTGGTGCGCAGCACTGACCTGTTGGCGGTGGGGATGGATGCGGAGCGGGTACAAGCGCTCCGCCCAGGGGTCTTCGAAGCGGTCTCGTTGCCGGAAGAGCGGAAGCAAGTGGCGCGGTACCGCAGGCACCTCCCCGAGGCGCCCTGGGAAATGCTGCTCTTCAGTGCGAAGGAGTCCTTCTACAAAGCGTGGTTCCCACTGACAGGGAAGCCCCTGGAGTTCGAGGACGCCGTCATCGAGTTCGACCCGGACCACGGGACCTTCGAAGCCCGGCTTCTGGCCCCGGGGCCGCATGGGGGCGACTCGACCTTCGATGGCTTCAGCGGGCGATGGGCCGTGCGTGCCGGCTTCGTGCTGACCGCGGTCGCGGTCGCCGTCCCGCCCGTCGGCGGATCCGCGTCGCGGTGATCACACGGTCCGTCCGGGCAGGCACGACCGGGCAGGCCCGGTGGTCTTGCGACTGCCCTTTCGCCCACCCCAAAGCCGCTCATGGACGGGCGAATCGGGGCTGAGGTGAGCCGAACGACATCCCGTCTACAACACGCGGTTGTGACATCGGTTGTTTGACCTTCGGGCACGCCACTCGATTTGATATCGCCGTTACGCGTGATGAGCTTGGGCGAGCAAAGAGTAGGCAAGCATGGCTGAGAGGCAGTCCCTGGGGTCGGGGTTCCGCTGGCTCTGGGCGTCGTACGCGGCCAGTACCCTGGGTACCTGGCTTGCCTTCGACGCCTTTCCGTTGATTGCGATCCTCCTGCTGCATGCCGAGCCGGCCGAGGTGTCGGTGCTGGCGGCTGCAGGGCTGGCGGTGGGAGCCGTGGTGGCGGTGCCGCTCGCTCCGTGGGTGGAGTTCCGCCGCAAACGGCCGGTGATGATCGCGATGGACCTCGTCCGCTTCACGGCACTGATGACCGTCCCCATCGCATTCATGTTCGACCTTCTGAGCTACGTCCAGCTAATGGTGGTGTCCGTCGTCGTCGCGGCTGCCAACATCACTTTCCGGGCTGCGAGTGGGGCGTGCTTGAAGGCACTCGTGCCGCGGGAAAGCCTGCTCATCGCGAACGGGCGGTTCGAATCCACGACCTGGACCGCCACTGTGCTGGGACCGCCGCTCGGCGGCGCCGCGATCGGATTGCTCGGCCCTGTGGTGACGGTCATGGCCAACGCGGTCAGCTTCCTGCTCTCGGCCGTGGGTATCCGCGCGATCGGCGGCACGGAGCAGCGGCCGGAGTCCGCCGGAACACCGGGGCTGAGGGCCATTGAGTTGTTCGAGGGCTGGCGGTACATCCTGACGCACCCGGCACTCCGCCCGCTGCTGTTCAACACGATCCTGGTCAACGGCCTGATCATGGCCACCTCGCCGCTGCTCGCGGTCCTCATGCTGGGCCCGCTTGGCTTCGCCCCTTGGCAGTACGGGCTCGCCTTCGGACTCCCGTGTATCGGGGGCATCATCGGCTCGCGCGTGGCCCGCCCACTTGTCAGGAGTTTCGGTGAGCACCAGGTGATGCTCACCGCCGGAGTGCTGCGCGCCTGCTGGCTGCTCGGGCTTGTCTTCATCCAGCCAGGCGTCGCCGGGATCGTGGTCGTGGTGGCCGTCGAGTTCGGGATGATCACCTGTATGGGCGTGTTCAACCCGGTGTTCGCGACCTACAGGCTGGAGCAGACCGCGACGGACCGGGTCGCCCGGGTCCTGTCCGCTTGGACGGTCACCAGCAACGCCACCGTCGCCATGCTGACCGTCCTGTGGGGCGTGCTGGCCAGCCTCATCGGCCCCCGCACTGCTATTGGGATTGCCGGTGTCCTGATGCTGACGACCCCGCTTCTGCTTCTCCGCTCTCGGCACACCACACAACACGAACGCGTACCGGCCATGATCAGCGTTTGACGCCGTGTACCCCCGAAGACCGGTGCGGCTACGGGGCAACCAGCTCCGTCCGTCTTGTAGTGCCCGCGGTCAATGGACGATACGGTACTTGATGTGGGTGACCTTGGGCGATGGAACGACCTTCACGAGTTCCAGGGTCGGGTCGCCGACGTCCAGCAGCAACCGTTCGCCGGCACCCAGCACGATCGGGACGAGGTGTACGTAGAGCTCGTCGAGCATCCCGGCGGCGAGGAACTGCCGGACGGTCTCGGCTCCGCCGGCGATCGAGACGGCCTGCCCGCCGGCAGCGCGGCGGGCCTGTTCAAGCGCGGCTTCGATGCCCTCGGTCACGAAGGTGAACGTGGTGCCACCCCGCATTTCCAGCGGCTCCCGTGGATAGTGGGTGAGCACGAAAACAGGTGCGCGGAAGGCCGGTTCCTCGCCCCACCAGCCGTGCCAGGACTCGTCCCAGGGGCCTTCGCCGCCACCGAACATGTGCCGCCCCATGATGTAGGCGCCGACCCCGTCGAGGACTTCCTCGATGACCTGGCAGTCGACGGTCTGCTCACCGCCCTGGCGGCCCTGATGCTCATGCCATGCCTTGCTGGCGAACACCCACTGGTAGAGGCGCATCCCGCCCACGCCGACCGGGTTCTTCGCGCTCTGGTCGGGGCCGGCGACGAAGCCGTCAAGGGACATCGAGACGTGGCAACTGACGATGCTCATGCCCTGATGCCCTTTTGCGAAGTCGTGGACCCGTGGGCAGCAGTCGTCGGATGGCAATCCTCCGGGTTCCACGAAGCTGTGCGGCTTGGCTCACGGAATCGCGCCGTGTCCTTCCCCATCACCAGGCGCGGGACGCGGGTGGGTCCGGCCTCCATGAATCCGGTGACGAATTGCTCCGCGACGGCGCACGGCTTGGTCTGGCGAGTCGTGTCGGTCAATGCGGCTCTCCCGTACTCATACAGGCGTGATGAACGGACTCTTCATGGTCGGCGCACGACAATTCTTAGGCACGATGCGGTGCGCATGGAAAGTGAACCTTTGTCCACGGTGTTGCAATTCCGGACGGCCGGGCCGGTCGGGGGAGGAGCCCGGCCGGAGCGGCGACGGTCAGTGGGCGCATCGGGCTGGCTCGCTGCGCCGCGGCCCGCTGGGCCGGCGCCTGTTGTGGCTGCGCCGGCTGACCGCGTCCCCGGTCTTCGTCACAGGTAGCGGTGGGGGCCGATCCGGCTTGCCTTCCTCGCTCGCGAGTTCGTCCGGCTGGGCCAGGTGGTTTGCGCGCTGGACGGCTGGGGCGCCGAGGTCGGGGTACGCCCGGGGTCACCCCACAGTGGTGGCGGGCGACTCCGATCCGGTCCTTGCCGGCGGCGCAGGTGACCACCGTCGCCGTCACACCGTGAGCCACGCGATTCACAGTGGACAAGATGGATCGGGCCATTCGGCGAAGGATCCAAGGCAGCTGTCTACCATGACATCCGCAGGTGGATTTCGAGTTTTGCCCCCGTATGCGCCACGGGACGGCTACGGTGGTCGCGTTCACGTGATCAGATACCCTGGGATTGATACCTGAGCCGTCTGCGGCATCGTTATTTACACGTTTGCTCACGCTTCCATGGGTCTCCGATCTTGGTGAGGAATTCTTTAACTCGACTTGAAAGAATTCCTCCAGAGGTGCGGGAGGCCTCGGTTTGCTTCCGGTTCTAACGGGCACCCCGGGCGTCAGAGGTCAACCTGTGGGATGTTGTAGAAAAACGTGAGCTGGTAGGTGTACGAGACCAGTCCTGCCTGTAGCCGCGACTCGACGCCGAGTTTCGCCATGATTTGGGACATGTGGGCCTTCGCGGTACGCTCGGTGATACGCAGGTGTCGCGCAATACCGCGGTTTGAGCTGCCGTTGCCCAATAAACGGAACACCTGGAATTCCCGGTCCGATAGCAGGGTGACCTTGGCTAGTTCTTCGTGCCACCTGTGCGGTTTGGCTGGTGGCTGGGCATCCCCGGCGAGTTCCGTGAGGTCTTCATGCTGGATGCGTTCGTTCATTTCTGCAGTGGATGTATGCTCCCTCTCGGTGAGGGTAGGTAACGCGAGCATCCGCGAACTAGTGGGGCATCGATTTCCTGAAACGGGGGCCAATATCATAGCCGAACACTCCCTTCGGTGGGCGCCTTGCTTTGAATATTGAGAAATCGGAACGGGGAGCGCAATGTGAAATCGAAGGTGTGTAGAAGTCGTACGTTTCCAGCCGAATATTAGTTCTATAGGTTAGTCGTAGGGCTCCTCAGATCGCAAGATTTTTTCATCCGAGGGGAAGTATTTGGACTTCTCTGGGGAGATATCTGGACTTATTTTGCGACTGTAGGTTTAATTTCCGTGATGGCAGGGAAGTGTGTACGGCTTCGTCAAAGTAGGTATGTGGCTGGCTTATCTGCTGTTACCGAGGTTGAACTCGTGACGTCATCTGGTTGCTCAGGGGTCTGATGGTCAGGCCGGTCTCGGCCGGGCGGCCGTCTGTGAGGTTTGCCGCGGTACAGGATGTGCCGTAGGTCGCGTCGGATGCGCTGGGCGGGACCGGGCCCTGTGACGGGGTCGAGACCGGGAGCGTCGGACGGCAGGTCTTACATGCTGGTCAGCCAGTCTCGGGAAGCTGCGAACTCCCACAGCCGGGCGGCCTTGTGGACGTTGATGTTTGTCCCAGACGGGCATGATCGGGCCCCCGAGCTGCTGTGGGATGCGATCAGCAGGTCCCGGTAGTCGCGCCAGGAGAAGCTCTGGCGTCCGTCATGCCGACCGTCGCCCTGCAGATGAGCCGGAGCCGGTGGCCGGATTTGTATCAGGCCAGTGAGGCGATGGACATCCGTCTGTGGGAACGGGCACGGATCGGTAGCACCGACCGGCGGCCGCGATGTGACCAGGGCTTTGCCGGCGGCGGTGTCATGGAGAATCCCGGCTCGTCCTCGACGGTGAGCCGGGCTCCACAAGGCGCCGCGAGTCTTCCGCGCAGAGCCACACCTCCTTGACCCACCCGGCCACGGCCTTGCCGTCATGCTCCATGGCGCGTCGGGCCGGCACCTGGCAGGACCAGCCGTTGCGCAGCAGCTTCCGCACGCCCTGGACCGTGTAGGTCCGGTGGAAGCGCCGGCGGATCACCGTATTGACCCGCGCCAGCGTCCACCGCTGGTCCTCCCAGCCGTGCGCGGCGGGCCCTTGGCCAGCTCCGCCACCAACTGGGTGAACTGCTTCTGGGTCAGCCTCGGCCGCGACGGCGGGCCTTGCGACCGTAGAGCCTGCGGACCGCCCTCGTTCCACGTCCGCCGCTATCGCTGCACCGACCGCACACTGACCCGCAGGCCCTTCGCGATCACCGCAGGCGCCTCACCCAGGGCGAAGCGCTCCGCGGCTTGGAGCCGTAACCCCTCGCGGAACTACTGGCGTTCGGTGGTCAGCCCGCCCCCTTGTGGATACCGCATACCCCGGTGATACCGCAGCGGACGACAGGCCGTCAGCCCCTACGACATCACGAGTTGAACGTCACGAGTGGATGGACTGGCCGGTTTCGGCGTACGGGATTTCTTGGAGAGGGAGGTGGCGGGGGGCGACGGTTGCGATGATCTGCAGAATCTCGGCTGGCCAGCGGGGTCTGCCGTGGTTGGTCGAGGTTTCATGACAGCAAGCAGGGCATCCTTCGCTTCGCCTGCCGGATCACCGCACGTAGCCGACTGGGCGGATTGAGTCCGGGGGAGCTCAAACGCCATTTTCGAGAGGTCCGGAAGGCTCCCTGTTCAACGAGGTGACGCTGTGGCGGGCTGCCCGCAGGGCGGCGGCGAAGGACAGCCGACCAGGATCGAGCGGATCGCTACGGTTCACTGCGGCTCTGTGCATCAGGACTCTCACGCCGGTGTAGAGGACCAGGTGGGCGTAAATCTCCTGGAACACCAGCTCCGGGCTCTTGCTCGGCAGTACGGTTCGACTCCCGATCTGCGTGGTCTCCAGTTCGGCCAGGGTGTTGTCCAGCTCCCAACGCTCACCGTACAGCGCGGCCAGCTCTGTGGTCGGAGCCCGTTCGGGGTCCATGAGTGTGGTGATCAACTGGTAGGTCTCGGCCCGTTTGCGGCAGGCGATCTCCCGGCTGTACTCGATCACCCGGACCCGGACGTCCTGGGGCGGTCGGACGCCGCCGCTCCTTCTGTCCAGGACGGTGGAGATCCACGAGCCGTCGGACAGGACCTCCGCCACCGGAAGTTTCACGATGCCGGGGATCCGCAACAGAAGATCGGCACCGGTAGCCGCCAGCAGCTGCCAGAGCTGGGCTCCGGGCAGGCCGCGATCAGCCAGGACGAGCATGCCCGGCCGGAACGAGCGGGCGAGCCGCTCGACCAAAACGCGTTCCTCGACCCGGTGAGAGTCGACCGCCGCGTCGCAGATCGCACGGCTCCCCACTTCGACCAGCACCATCACCCGGGCCAGGGGAGATCCGGTCGGGCCCTTGTCCGGCCTCGTCTGAAGCCGTCCCAGCCCTGCTTCGTTGGCCTGCGAGTAGGCGGCCGGCAGTGTTGTGCCATCGACTCCCATCAGCCGCAGTCCCCGCCAGAAAGCACCCGGCGTCCGCGCATCGGCCACTGCGGTGCCGGTGTGAACCAGCAGTTCATGCATCGGCTCCACGCCGAGCTTGCGTCGGGCACGGAAGACTGCCGCCTTGTCCGGGACTCGCCACTCGCCCCACTCGTCCTCGTGGCGAGCAGCCACGGCGAGAGTGCGCAGCACTCCAAGGTAAGGCTCCGGACAGAACAATGCCCGCGCCAGCGCGAAATACACCATCAGCCTCGGCGGCAGCAGGCGTACCCGAACCTCACACGCCTGGGACTTGGCCAGAACCGCGTCCACCAGCTCTGGCGGGAACACCTCGTCCAGATCGCCCAGCCTGATCCGGTCCACCAGCCGAACAGTCATCAGACGCCACCCCCTGGCCTCCGTTGAACCGCTAAATGCCCCCAAAGTCAACGGCTTTGGCGCTAGGATCAGAGTCGCCCAGCCGCCGCCGCTCGCCCGAGGAGTGCCCCCACCGTGGCCGATAATTTCGTTCACCTGCATGTTCACACCGAGTACTCGATGCTGGACGGGGCCGCGAAGAACAGCAAGCTGATCGCCGAGGCTGAGCGTCAGGGCATGCCCGCGGTCGCAATGTCGGACCACGGGAACATGTTCGGGGCGTACGAATTCTTCCAGACCGCGAAGACGACTGCCGTGAAGCCGATCATCGGGATCGAGGCCTATCTCGCACCCGAGTCCCGGCACCACAAGAAGCCCGTCTTCTGGGGGCGGGGTGGAGTCCGCGGCGCGGCGGCTGACGGTGGCGAAGGCGGCAAGGACGTGTCCGGCGGTGGCCGTTTCACCCACATGACCATGTGGGCGAAGAACACCCAGGGCCTGCGGAACCTCTTCCGCCTGTCGTCCATCGCCAGCATTGAGGGCCAGTTCCCGGCCGGCAAGCCGCGCATGGACATGGAGCTGATCGCCGAGCACTCCGAGGGCATCATCGGCACGACCGGTTGCCCGTCCGGCGCAGTCCAGACCCGTCTGCGCCTGGGACAGTGGGATGAGGCCGTGAAGGTCGCCTCCGCCTACCAAGACATCCTGGGCAAGGAGAACTATTTCCTTGAGCTGATGGACCACGGCCTGGACATTGAGCGGGATGTCCGCGCCGACTTACTCAAGCTGGCCGACCACCTCGCCATCCCGCTGTTGGCCACGAACGATTCGCACTACGTCACTGCCGACCAGGCGGACGCGCACGACTCCCTGCTGTGCATCGGTGTGGGCAAGAACAAGGACGACCCGAACCGGTTCAAGTTCAGTGGCTCCGGCTACTACGTGAAGACCGCCACCGAGATGCGAGAACTGTTCCGCGAGCTCCCACAAGCGTGTGACAATACGCTGCTCATCGCGGAGATGGTCGAGCCGTACGACGAGGTCTTCGACTACGTCGACCGGATGCCCCAGTTCGACGTGCCAGAGGGGGAGACGCAGGAATCGTGGCTGCGTAAGGTGACCCTGGACGGCCTCCGGGAGCGCTACGGCGATCCCGTGCCCCAGAAGTGTCTTGATCGCTTTGAGATCGAGATGAAGGTCATCGGGCCGATGGGATTCTCCAGCTACTTCCTCGTCGTCTCCGATATCTGTCAACACGCCCGGAGAAGCGGTATCCCGCTCGGTCCTGGTCGTGGTTCCGCAACCGGCTCAATCGTTGCCTACGCCACAGGCATCACCGAGATCTGCCCTCTGGAGCACGGGCTGTTGTTCGAGCGGTTCCTGAACCCCGAGCGCATCAACCCGCCCGACGTCGACCTCGACTTCGACGACCGCCAGCGTGATCAGATGGTGCGCTACGTCACCGAGAAGTACGGCTCCAGCCACACGGCTCAGGTCAACACCTTCGGCACGATCAAGGCCAAGGCCGCAGTCAAGGACGCCGGCCGAATCCTCGGGTACCCGTTTGCGATGGGCGACCGCATTACCAAGGCGATGCCGCCGGACGCGAATGGCAAGGGCGTTCCGCTGGCCAAGCTCTTTGACAAGGATCACGCGCGCTACAGTGAGGGCGCGGAGATCCGGGCCATGATCGAGAACGAGCCTGATGTGCGGAAGATCTACGAGACCGGCCTTGGGATCGAAGGTCTGGTCCGTGGAACCGGTGTGCACGCGGCAGCGGTCATCCTATCCTCCGAGCCTCTGATTGACCTGGTACCGCTGCACATGCGGTCCAAGGACGGCGTCATCATCACAGGGTTCGACTACCCGTCCTGTGAAAACATGGGCCTGATCAAGATGGACTTTCTGGGGCTTCGCAACCTCGGCATCATTGATCACGCGATCAAGACGATCGAGCAGAACCGCGGCGTGCAGATCGAGACGGCCAAGATCCCGCTCGACGACAAGAAGACGTATGAACTGCTCGCTCGGGGCGACACGCTGGGCGTGTTCCAGCTCGACGGTGCAGCCATGCGGCAGCTGCTGCGCCTGATGGTGCCGAACCAGTTCGAGGACCTCTCTGCCGTCGGTGCTCTCTATCGTCCGGGGCCGATGGGCGCGAACACCCACATCAACTACGCGCATCGCAAGAACGGCCGCCAGGAAGTCTTACCGATCCATCCCGAGTTGAAGGAAGCGCTGGAGCCGATCCTGGGCCTGACCTATCACCTTCTGGTGTACCAGGAGCAAGTGATGGCCATCGCACGTGAGTTGGCCGGCTACTCCTTCGGTGGCGCCGACCTGCTGCGACGGGCGATGGGGAAGAAGAAGCCGGAAGTCCTGGCTGCGGAGTTCGAAAAATTCCATGCAGGCATGAACGAGCGCGGCTTCTCGGACGAAGCGTGCCAGGCTGTCTGGGATGTCATGCTGCCGTTCTCCGGCTACGGCTTCAACAAGTCGCACTCTGCCGCGTACGGCCTCGTGTCGTACTGGACCGCCTACTTGAAAGCGAACTACCCGGCCGAGTACATGGCGGCGCTGTTGACGTCAGTGGGTGACGACAAGGACAAGTCCGCAGTGTACTTGGCCGACGCCCGATCCAATGGCATCAAGGTCCTTTCCCCGGACGTGAACGAGTCCGTCGCCGACTTCACCGCCGTCGGCGATGACGTGCGCTTCGGCCTCCAAGCGGTTCGGAACGTCGGCCTCCCTGTCATCGATTCCTTGATCGCCTCGCGCGCGGAGAAGGGTCCCTTCTCCTCGTTCGCGGACTTCCTGGATAAAGTGGACCTGCCGGTGTGCAACAAGCGTGCCATCGATTCCATGATCAAGTCAGGGGCGTTCGACTCACTCGGCCACACCCGCCAAGGTCTGGCTGCGATCGCCGAAGGCGCCGTCGATTCCGTCATCGGGGTGAAAAAGCAGCAGGCCATCGGGCAAGACGACCTGTTCGGTGCCATCGACGACGGTAGCGGAACGCCCGGTATCGGTTTGGACTTCACCATCGGGGACCGTGAGTGGCCGCGTAAACTGCTGCTCAGCCAAGAGCGTGAAATGCTGGGGCTGTACGTCTCCGGTCACCCGCTGGACGGAGCGGAGCACATCTTGGCCCGGAACCGAGACACTTCTATCGCGGATCTCCTGGGCTCTGGGCGGACAGAGGGGATCGTCAAGCTTGCCGGCCTGATCACCTCGGTCGACAAGCGGGTGAACAAGGCGGGGAACCCGTGGGCGATCATCAGCCTGGCCGACCGCGACGCCGAGATGGAGGTGCTGTTCTTCCCCAAGGCGTACATGCTGGTCCAGCACGAACTCATCGAAGACAACGTGATCGCGACCAGCGGACGGTTGAACGAGCGCGACGGTACGGTCTCGGTGTTCGGGGAGGCAGTACAGGCACTTGACATCGCATCGGCCGAACACGGCGGTCTATCGCCGATCCTGATCACCGTCACGGAGTCGAAGATCACGCCGAAAATCGTCGCTGAGATGAAGCACTCTTTCAGCAGCCACCCTGGTCAGACCCCGGTACGGCTGAAGGTTGAAGGGCGCCAGAAGACGACCGTGTACGAACTTGGCTTCCTGATCGACCCCGACCCCGTCGCCTCCGAGATCAAGAGCCTACTGGGAACCGGTGTATGGAGTCTGGCCTGAGCGCGGAGACGATCTGGGTTCGAGACCGCTGAGGCCGGTGTGCTTCAGGAAGCGGGAGCGGCAGCCGGACAGGCGACTGGTCGGTCTGCTCCCGCTTCCTCCGGGGAGGGAAACGCCCTCTCGTCAGGAGGGGTTGAGGCGTCGGTAAGCGCCCCGGTAGTGGATCAAGGGGCCAGAGCTTTCGACGATTCCGAGGTCGCGAACCTGGGTGACGACAATGTCGTGGTCCCCGGCCTGGTGCTGCGCGTCGACCGTGCCCTCCAGCCAGGCGAGGGTGCCGTCGAGCAGCGGCAGACCACCCGGCGAGCGGGACCATCCCAGTCCGCTGAACTTCTTCCCGCCACTGCGAGCCAGACAGGCGGAGACGTTCTGCTGGTGCTCGCTCAGGATGTTGATGCAAATGCTGTCGGATGCACGCAGCAGTGGCCAGGTGCGACTGGTACGTCCGATGCAGAACGACACGAGAAGGGGCTCGAGCGAGACCGCGGTGAACGAGCTGATGGTCAGTCCGGTCGGGTTGCCGTCGGGCGCCATGCCTGTCACCGCGACCACACCGCTGGCGAAGTGGCCAAGCACTTCGCGGAACGTCTCCTCCTCGGGCGCCACGCCCCGCACACCGTGCGTTCCCATCGTCGACCTCCCCCTCGCGATATCGGCTACCCGAGCCGTCAGGCCCGCTCGGCAAGCTGGACGAAGGTGCCGGAGCGAGTCCGCACGGTGCCGCCGTGCCGTTCGATCACTGCACGCAGCCCGTCGAGCAAGGTCGCCAACTGTTCTGGCGCCAGTTGCTGGTGGTCGCTGAAGGTAGTGACCAGTCCTACCCACTCCTCCGCTGTCAGGGTGAGTTCCCATGAGTAGGTGTCCGAACTGCAGATGGCGAAAGCAGGATCGTCCGCGAAGGAATCAGGGGCGTTCCGGGTGCTCTTGGGGACACCGCCGGCGACGGTGACGTCCGGTGCCCACTCCCGGTACACGGCTTCGAATGCCCTGAGGAGGGCCGGTTCCGCCTCGTGGACGTTCCAGAAACGTGCGATCAGTCCTCCCGGGTTGAGCAGGTCGGCCGCCTTCCGCCGCCCCTCAACGGGGTCGATCCAGTGCCAGGCATCGCCACTGGTGAGGAGGTCGAAGGTCCGTCCTGCTCCGTCCCAGTCCTCAAACATCGCGACTTCAACGGTCACTCCGTTGGCCCTTGCCATCTCCGCCATCCGGCTGTCGGGTTCAAGGCCGAGGACTGGGAGACGGTGCTTGGCGAGCGCCGTCGCGACCTTCCCCGTGCCACAGCCGATGTCGAGCACCGCGGCCGGTGACGACGCCACGAGGCGATTGATGAGCGCCTCCGGGTATGAAGGGCGGTAAAGGTCGTACTGCTGAGCTACGGAACCGAACGCTCCGGCCCTGGCACGGTCGAGGTACCGCTTGCTGAAGGACATGCGGGAGCTGCTCCCTTTGGTTGGCTCAGCCGACGGAGGCCCGGTAGAGGTGCTGGTTCAGCTGCGCTGCGGGTGTGGGGCTCGCGGCCGCAGCCGCGTCGGAAACGGAACTGGAGGGGACGTGTTCAGGCCGGCCGGAGCACGTCGGGGGTACGCCCGACCGCTTCAGACGTTGCGGAAGCGGTTGATCGCGTCGAGGTGCCGGGCGCGCATCTCGTGGTCGCGGACGCCGAGGCCCTCCTCGGGGGCGAGGGCGAGGACGCCGACCTTGCCCTGGTGGAGGTTGCGGTGGACGTCGTAGGCGGCCTGGCCGGTCTCCTCCAGGGAGTAGACCTTCGACAGGGTGGGGTGGATCTTGCCCTTGGCGACCAGGCGGTTGGCCTCCCACGCCTCGCGGTAGTTCGCGAAGTGCGAGCCGACGATCTTCTTCAGCGACATCCACAGGTAGCGGTTGTCGTACTCGTGCATGTAGCCCGAGGTGGAGGCGCAGGTGGTGATGGTGCCGCCCTTGCGGGTGACGTAGACCGAGGCGCCGAAGGTCTCGCGGCCCGGGTGCTCGAAGACGATGTCGATGTCCTCGCCGCCGGTCAGCTCGCGGATGCGCTTGCCGAAGCGCTTCCACTCCTTGGGGTCCTGGGTGTGCTCGTCCTTCCAGAACTTGTAGCCCTCGGCGTTGCGGTCGATGACCGCCTCGGCGCCCATGGCGCGGCAGATGGCCGCCTTCTCGGGGCTGGAGACCACGCAGATGGGGTTGGCGCCGCCGGCGAGCGCGAACTGGGTGGCGTACGAGCCGAGGCCGCCGCTGGCGCCCCAGATCAGGACGTTGTCGCCCTGCTTCATGCCGGCGCCGTTGCGGGAGACCAGCTGGCGGTACGCGGTGGAGTTGACCAACCCCGAGGCTGCGGCCTCCTCCCAGCTGAGGTGGTCCGGCTTCGGCATCAGCTGGTTCGACTTGACCAGGGCGATCTCGGCCAGGCCGCCGAAGTTCGTCTCGAAGCCCCAGATGCGCTGCTCCGGGTCCATCATGGTGTCGCCGTGGCCGTCGGCGCTCTCCAGTTCGACGGACAGGCAATGCGCGACGACGTGGTCGCCCGGTTTCCAGGCGTTGACGCCCACGCCGGTACGCAGCACGACGCCTGCCAGGTCCGAGCCGACGACGTGGTAGGGCAGGTCGTGCCGTTTGGCCTGTGGCGAGAGCCGGCCGTACCTCTCCAGGAAGGCGAAGGTCGGGACGGGCTCGAAGATCGAGCTCCACACGGTGTTGTAGTTCACCGAGCTGGCCATCACGGCAACGAGGGCCTCACCCGGCCCCAGTTCCGGAACCGGCACCTCGTCCACATGCAGCGACTTGCGCGGATCCTTTGCAAGGCTGTCCATTCCTTCGAAGAGAGCGGTCTCATCCTTTTGGACGGTCACCGCCCGGTACGACTGGGGTAGTGGCAGCGCACCGAAGTCGGCTGCCGTGCCGTCCGACGCGAGGATCGCGTCGAGAATGTCGTTCACACTGGGCCTCCGGTGAATTGAGAGTTGAGGCGTTCGGGGACTGGCGGTCAATACACGCCCTCAATCACCGTTTCGCCGCCGAAGGTGTCGACCGGGGCGGGAGAGGACACCGAGTCGCCGATCTGTCCGGGCAGCCCAGGCACCCGGATGACGGTGTCCCGCTCAAGGTTGTGCGGCAGGAACATGCCTTTGCTGACGTGGTTCATCACGATCTGCCCGCGCCTGCCGTACGGGACGGCCTCCCCGGTGGCCGGGTCGACGACCGTGAAGGTGACGACGGGGCTCCGCGGGTCGTAGACGATGTCCTCGTCCGGCCCGAGACCGGGCCGTTCCTGTGCACTCTCGAGGATCATGAGGCTGCCGTACCGGCTGAGCATCCGCACGTTCGGAAAATACTCGTGCTGCAACTCGAAGCGCTCCTCGACGGTCATGTGCGCCCCGCCCCAGAACATCAGGTCGACCTTGGAATTGATCAGCTCGACCAGACGCGGATTGCGCGTACAGGCCCGCAGCAGAGGCGGCGTGACCACCAGCAGTGCCACCTGCTGCGTGCTGAGGATGTGCTCGGCCTGGCTGAGGAGGTGGTCGACGTAGGCCGCCGCTTGGTCGGTATCGCCTCGGCTGATCAGCTTCTTGACCCACCGGGGGTCCATGTCGATGGAGAACTTGATGGTGTTCTGCCGCTCGGCGATGTAGTCGTACATACCGCCGATCTTGTGTGGGCCGGTCGGTGTGAGGACCAGGATGTTCCCCGGATCGCGACCCGCGAACTGGGGGCCGTACAGCATGCGATTGACGGCGCTCTCGATCCAGTCCGGCATGAGGATCGCCCGCTTCGGCGCTCCAGTTGTCCCGCCACTCTCGAAGACCCTTGGTGCCCCTGTCTTGGGTCCGTACCCACGCGGGATGAGGTCCTCCACCGGCACCATGCGCAGTTCGTCGACGATGTTGGGGAACAGCCTCAGGTCATCGAAGGTCCGCACGTCGGTGATCGGGTCGAAGTCCAGGAGGGCCGCCCTCCTGAGCCAGAACGGGGAGCCTGTGTCGTTCCCGAAATGCCAGCGGATCGCCGTGCGAAGGTACTCTTCGGGGTCCGAAGGGTCGGTCGAGGGATCGAGTACATCCCAGCTCTGGTGTTCGGCCGTCTTGCTCATCGTTCCCTTCCCTGCCGCATCAGCAGTCTTGGGCTTCACGGCCTCGAGCACCGCCTCGGTGTGCTCTCCCAGCCGCGGGCCCGCCCACCGGACACTCCCCGGTGTGGCGGAAAGCCTGAAGGGCACGTTCTGCATACGGACGGAACCCAGCTCGTCGTCCGGAACGTCGATTGCCACGTTCCGGACTTGGAAGTGTGGGTCCTTCAGTACGTCGTCGACCTCGTAGATCGGTGCCACGGCGGCCTCCACCGCCTCGAACTCGGCGACGACCTCGTCGCGGCTGCGCTCCGCGATCCACCGCGACACCGCTTCGTCCACCACGGCACGGTGTGCGACGCGGCCGGTTCCGGTGGAGAACCATGCTTCTTCGATCAACTCCGGCCTGCCGACGAGCCGCATGACGCGATCCGCCACCGATTGTGCGGGGGCGGACACCGCCACCCAGCGGTCGTCCGCGCAGCGGTAGACGTTGCGCGGTGCGTTGCTGTTGGAGAGGTTTCCCACCCTGTCCGGCTTGAGTCCGAGCTTGTCGAACACGGGCAGCTGGGCACCGAGGGCGCCGATCATCGACTCGGTGATCGCCACGTCGGCGACCTGCCCTCGGCCTGTCAGGCCCCGGGCGTGCAGCGCGACCATCGTCGCGTAAGCCGCCTGCACGCCGGCCAAGGCATCGGCCAGTGGGAACGGGGGGAGCATGGGTGGTCCGTCGGGGTCTCCGGACATCGCGGCGAGTCCGCTCATCGCCTCGGCGAGCGTGCCGAAGCCAGGCCTGCTCGCGTACGGGCCGTCCTGGCCGAAACCCGTCACGCGGGTCAGGACCAGCCGCGGGTTGATCCGCTCCAGCACCTCGGGGCCTATACCCCAGCGTTCCAGCGTCCCAGGTCGGAAGTTCTCGATCACGACGTCCGCCTGCGCCGCGAGCTGGAGGAAGTGCTCACGGCCCTCAGGCTCCTTCAGGTCGAGCACCACGCTCTTCTTGTTGCGGTTGGCCACTTTCCAGAGCAGCGGCACGTCCTGGTACGCATGACCGAAGCGCCGCAGTGGGTCGCCGGACGGGTGCTCGACCTTGATCACGTCGGCGCCGTAGTCACCGAGCAGCGCCGCCGCGAACGGTCCGGCGAGCAGGGTGGCTATGTCGATGACCGTGAGATCGGCCAGCGGAAGGGTCTTCGCCTCCTCCACAGGCCCTCACACCGCCCTTCGCCGGTCCGGAGGGCGAGGGAGTCCCAACCGGGCGCGCAGTGAGCCGTCCGCAGGCCGTGAGGTGCTGCTCCGCAGTGCTTTGGCGCGCTCCACCAGCGCGGAGTGGGCGCCCTCGGCAGACCCCGGCGGGGGTATCAGGACGAAGCCGTCCACGGCATCGGTGCGGAAAAGCTCGTCGGCCCCGTGCGCCGGAACCTCGAGGAGGAGCCGCACGTCGGACTCCGCCCGCCCTCGGTGGCTCGCGGCCGCCCGGACGGTCTTGCCCATCTCCGCGACCTCGGCCGACCGCTCGGCGGGAACCACGGCGATATCGGCCACCCGTCCGGCGAACTCCGCGTCTTCGACAGTGAGGAGACGGCGTGCCAGTACGGGGTGTCCCTGTGGGGGACGGGCGATGTTGAGCGGGCCCGCGACATCGAAGTGCTCGCCCTTGTGGTCGAGCGCCCGGAGCCGATTCGGGAGGAAGTAGACCCCGGACTCGCGGTCGCGCAGGAAGGCATCGTCCTGGAAGCTGTCCCAGAGCCCGGTCACGACGTGGGCGAACTCTTCGGCGCGAGCCAACTGGCGATCCTGCGGACCGGCGGTCCCCTGCGCATAGTTGGCGGACTCTTGGTCGTCGCTGGGAGCGGCCGACTGCCAGCCCGCCCAGCCATGGCTCAGGTAGTCGATCGTCGCCAGCAGCCGGGCGACGTGGTAAGGCTCGAGCTGTTCGGTGGAGATGGTCGTGACGAGCCCGATCCCCTCGGTCGCTACCGCCAGGGCGGCGGCAAGCGTGCCGGCCTCGAACTCACCTACGCTGGCGGGCCCGACGGCCTGACGGTCACCGATCAGCAGGGCGTCGATGCCGGACCGTTGTGCGGAGCGCACGCGCTCGAGCGTCCGGCGGTAGGCCGTCCGGCCGGTCTCACCGTCATCCTGAGCGGTGACCAGAGGAGCGAAGAGCAGCATCCCGTTCACCTCTTTCCTGCCAGGGCCCCGTTGTACGGCACGTTCAGACCGAGGTTGTCGCGCAGTGTTCCGTCGACATAGGAGGTACGCACCAGCCCTCGGCGGCGCAGCTCGGGCACCACCTGGTCCACGAAGTCCTCCAGGGAGCCCGGCAGATAGGGGAAGTCGACGATGAAGCCGTCGGCGCCACCCTGGATGAACAGGGTCTCCATGTGGTCGGCCAGCTGCTCGGGGGTGCCCGCCACTATGTCTCCGGCCTGTCGGAGCGATAGTTGACGCAAGGTGAGGTTTTCCCGGCGGGCGAGCTCTATCCACCGCTCTGCCGTGCTGTGCGAGTGGTTGGCCACCGGGAGGTCCGGTACGGGTCCGTCGAGCGGGTACCCGGTCAGGTCCACGTCGCCGAGCTGGTCCTGCAGGGCACGCAGCGCGACGATGTCCGGCATAAGCTCTTGGAGCTCGCGAAGTCGCTGCTTGGCCTCTGCCTCGGTACCGGCGACGATGGGTTGCAGGCCGACCCAGATCTGGATGTGCTCGGCGCTGCGGCCGTGCTCGACGGCGCGACGCTTCAGGTCGGCGTAGAAGTCCTGTGCGTCCGACAGCCTGGTGTGCCGGGTGAAGAGCACCTCTCCGTGCCGTGAGGCGAAGTCCCGACCCACCGGAGAAGCGCCCGCCTGGAAGAGGACCGGGCGTCCCTGCGGGGGCTGCGGGACGTTGAGCGGGCCGCGGACATGGAAGAACCTGCCCTTGTGGTCGATGGGCTTCCCACCGCTCGTCCACAGGCGGTTCACGACCGAGACGAACTCATCGGCTCGCGTGTAGCGCAGGTCGTGCTCCATGTGTTCGGGGAAGCCGAAGTTGCGCGACTCCCACGGCGCGGCGGAAGTGACGATGTTCCACCCCGCACGGCCCCCACTGATGTGGTCGAGTGAGGCGAACTTGCGGGCGATGTCATAGGGAGTGTTGTAAGTGGTCGTCGCGGTCGCTGCCACACCGATGTGTTCGGTCATCGCGGCGTACGCGGCCAGCAGCGCGAACGGCTCGAAGTGCTCGTTCCGCGCGGTTCGGCTCACGTGCTCGACGTCAGTTCCCCAAAGGGCCACTACGTCCGGAACGAAGACGCAGTCGAACACGCCCCGTTCGAGCGTCTCGGCGTTGCTCCGATGGAAGGCGAAATCGAGCTGGGCATCCGCCCGGGTCAATGGGTGCCGCCACGCGGCAATATGCCCTCCAGGGCCGTCGATGATGGCCCCGAGCCGTAGAAATCTCTCTTGCTGCGCCATTGTTGCGTTCCTATCGAATCTAGACGTCAGCCCATCAAGGAATGCAGTTCGGTAGCCGTCTCCACATGCGGCCCCATACGGGGGCCGGGCGTGAATCGAGCCGGCATCTTCACATATCCGTTGATCTGGCCGACCGTCGAATAGCGCTCGGCCTCCCCTTCGACGAGGTGGTAGTCCGGGAGGCGTCGCAGCACCTCCCCGATGACCACCTCGAAGTCCATGCGGGCGATGTGCCGGCCGATGCAGCGATGCACGCCGATCCCGAAGGCCGCCTGCTTGCGCGCGTCGCGGTCCAGGTCGACGGCGTCCGGCTGGGGAAACACCCGCGCGTCGAGGTTGGCCGCGGCCCACGACAGCAGAACCCGGTCGCCCGCCTTCACCGGGCAGCCACCGATCTCGGCGTCTTCCATGACGGTCCGCCCGGCGCCCATCACGGGCGTGAAGTACCGGAGGAACTCGTCGCAGGTGCCCGGGATCAGTTCCGGCGAGTCGATCAGCCGCCGGCGGTCTGCCCGATTGCGGTCGAGGTGGTCCAGCGTCGACGCGAGCAGCGCCGTGGTCGTGTCCACGCCGCCCGGGATGACCGCGTTGCACGTGGCCAGGATGTCCTCGTCCGAGATCTTCCGACCGCCGATCTCCAGCTGGGTGAGGAAGCTGATGAAGTCGTCCCCCGGGTTCGCCCGGCGCTTCGGGATCAGCTCCCGCACGGTTTCGATGAGCTGGGCGAATCCTGCTTCCACACGGTCGAACTCCGGTGTGCCCGGGTGGGTGTACACCAGAGCGTGCACAACGTCCGCATACAGCCGCCAGTCGTCCATGGGCAGCCCGACGATGTCGAGGGTGATCAGCGCAGGGACCGGGTTGGAGAGATCCATGACGAGATCGATCTCGCCGCTCTCGATGTGCTGGTCGACGCACCAACTGGCGTACTGGGCGATCCGCGGCCGCAGTTTGCGCGCCGCGGTCGGCGAGAAGAAGACGTTCAGCGCCTTCCGCCATTCGAGGAACTCGGGCGGGTCGATCTCCAGCGGCAGGCCGCGGAACGAGGACGCGGGCACCACCGTCCCCTGCGGACGGCCAGGTTTGTTCGGGAGCTCGTGGGCGGACGAGAACAGTTGGGGCTGATGCGCTACCTCCGAGACCTGTTGAAAGCCGGTCACCAGCCAGAAGCCGCCGTGGTGGCTACTGTGCGCCACCGGGCAGCGCGTATTCATCGCGATGTTGGTGGCCCACGGGTCGCTGGCGTACTCCGCCGAGTGATGGTCGAAGTCAACTTCCGGCGCTGTATCGGGCATTCTCATCCTCGGGTCCGACCGACTGTGCAATGAACGTCATATAGTTACTAGTCGGTCGGCCTCCTGTCGTAAAGTGAACCTTCGTACACTCGAAGTAAACGTGCACGAAGGTTCAATTCACAGCGCATGGCCCGGCATAGGTAAATACTGGCGGCCGCGTCGAACCCACGAGGTCCCCCGGGGCCGTGAGCCGGTCACCAGTGCACGGGTGTTCCGGTGAGCACCACCGACGCAGAGCCCTTAGGCGTGACGGACATCGAACACCCACCGGGCAGAGCCGCCACGTATCGAGGCCCCGCTTCGGAAGGAAATCGGTTCGCATGTCGTTCACCGCCCGTATGATTCCCAGTTCGCTCGCAGGGGGGAAGGCATCCGATCCGTCCAGCGACGAGACGGCGCTGGTGGTCCGGACCAGCTCCGGTGAGGTGCACGGGTTCCTCGACCGCGGGGTACCGAACTGGCGTGGTGTCCCCTACGGGCGGATCCCCGAACGATTCCGGCCGCCGGTGCCAGCGACACCCTCCGGACCGATCGACGCCCGCCAATGGGGTCCGGACAGCTGGCAGGTGCCGATGTCCACCACGCCGGGGCGGTGGAGCCCGCTCTACCCGGACGCTGTGAAGAGCGAAGAGTGCCTCAACCTCAACATCTGGTCGGCGAGGCCGGACAGTGCGGCCCCGAAGCCCGTTCTGGTGTGGTTCCACCCTGGTCGGCACATGGTCGGTGGAAACATGCCGACTGTCGACCCCTGGACTCTCGCCGCCGGTCAGGGAGCCGTCGTCGTATCGGCGAACTTCCGTCTCGGCCCTTGGGGCTGGCTCCACCTCGGCACCCTGGACCCGGAGTTCGCCGACAGCGTCAACCTCGCCGTCCGCGACCAGCTGCTGATGCTGCGCTGGGTGCAGGACAACATTGCCGGATTCGGCGGCGATCCCGACAACGTCACCATCTTCGGTCTGTCTACCGGCGGCTCAGACGTGGCCACCCTCGTGAGCGTCCCTGCGGCGCGCGGCCTGTTTCACAAAGCCGCGGTCTACAGCGGCACGGCAGAGCACCCGATCGAACCCGCTGAGGCCGCTGCCACCGCTGAAAACTTCATCACCGCCGCAGGATCACTGGTGGCTTCCACCGCCGACCTGCGCCGACTCAGCAACGTCGCGCTCAGGCACATCCACCTCAAGGCCCTGAGCGCAGGCCCGCTGCTGTACGAGCCGGTAATCGACGGCGACCTAGTCCCGGGCCCGCCGCTCCGGACCCTCTCACAAGGCTCCGCCGCAGACGTCCCGCTGCTCCTGTCCGTCACCTCCGATGAAGCGAGGATCCTCGACCTGGCGACAGGTCCGGCGGTCGACGTCAAATACGCCGCGCTGGCCGGCCCGGAGCGAAACGCCACGCATGCTGAGAAGCTCGCCTTCTTGTCCCGGACGCTCTACTACGAGCCGATGAAACGTCTCCTGACGTCGGTGCACGGCGCGGGCGGGAACTGCTGGGCGCAGGTCTTCGACTACCACCCGACGACTTCGCATCTCGCGGGGAACCCCGCCGTGGCCGGCCGAGCCGTCCACGGCGCGGATACTGCCGCCCTGTTCGGCGAAGCCGAGGGCACCGAGGGCAACGCGATGGATCGTGCAATCGTTGCCGACGTGCAGCACGCTCTGATCGACCTTGCCAGACACGGACAGCTAGCTTGGCCCAGCTACACGCCGGGCACTCCTGTGGCGAAGTGGATCACTGCGGATAATGCGGTGGGAACGCGACTTGGCCCCCTCCCCTGACCACTCGCCAATGAAGTGACCCTGTCGGCCAGCCCTAGTGGCGGAGCGTCAAGGTTGGGTGGGCGTGTATCCGCCTGTGACGATCTGGTGTCACTGGCACGAAGAATGGCAGAGTCGGCAGCAGGATGCCCAGATGGCTGCTGGTCCTTGAGGTCTCTCATGCCGACACTCAGCACCATTCGCCCGCACAACCGATCGGCGATCGGAAGCATCAAAAGCAGGTGCCATGCCCAGGGATCAATCAACCGCAGGGCCGGCGGGCGTAACCAACGGTTGTGCCCGTAGGGTATCGGCATGGACCTCGATACCGTCCGGACCTTCGTCCTCGCTGCCGATGCGGGGCAGTTCCAGGAGGCTGCCGCCGAGCTGGCGGTCACCCAGCAGGCTGTCTCCAAGCGCATCGCCGGGTTGGAGCGCAACCTCGGGGTGCGGCTGTTCACCCGCACCCCGCGCGGCGCGGAGCTCACCATCGACGGGCAGGTATTCCTGCCCCACGCGCGTGAGCTGCTGCGCGTAGCCGACCGTGCGGCCGCGTCCGTGCACCCCGACCGCCGTCCGCTGCGCGTCGACGTGATCGCCTCACGCAGCGCGGCGTCGGGGCTGATACGCGGCTTCCACCGCGCGCACTCCGACATTCAGCTTGACGTGGCGATGCTGTTCGACATCGAGACGGCCGTCGCCGCCCTCCGGTCGGGTGCGATCGACGCGTCCTTCCGCGCTGGCGCCGTGCCCGGCCGGCCCCTGCCCGAGGACATCAAGTCCGTCCGGGTACTCGACGAGCCGATCCAACTCCTCACCGGCCCCGCCCACGCGCTGGCCGGCGCCCGCTCGGTGACCGTCGCCCAGCTCGCCGGGCACCGGATCTGGATGCCCTGCATCGTCCCCGGCGCCGAGTGGGCCGCCTACTATGACGACCTCGTCGCCGAGTTCGGGCTCACCATCGAGGTGACCGGCCCCAACTTTGGCTCCGACGCGCTCCTCGACACCATCGCCGACAGCCCGGCCCTGGCCACCTTCATAGGCGAGCAGACCCGCCTCGTCTGGCCCGCCGGCCACGGCCTGCGCCGCATCCCGGTGACCGACCCGACGCCCGTCTACCCACACTCGCTCCTCTGGCACCGCGACAACCCCCACCCGGCACTGCCCGCCCTCCGCGCCCACCTCGCCGCCACAACAGCCGGCCACGACGCCGACGGGACCTGGGGGCCGCGCTGAACCCGCTGTAGAACCCGATGCCGGCGTTGTCGTTGTCGTAGCGGACCCGAACGTTGTGATCAGCGACTGGAGCCGGCGGAGGTCCAGCGATAGCCCAGGACAGGGCCCACCCAACGGCGGCCCGCTCGCTCCATAATGCCGGGCTGGATGGCGCTGTCCAGGCCCCACCAGAGGTCGTCTAGGATCTCCTCGGCTGTCTCATGGCCACAGGGGGCGCTGTGGCGGCTCACCCTGCGTGCTCCGCTAACCTGGTGGGGTGACTGGTCTTTCAGGAGCTCGTGTGTCTGCCGGCGACCCGCTGGAGGTCAGCGCCGACCTCCAGCGGGTCGCCGCCGCCTTTGGCCTGGGAACGGTGACTGCGGCCCGGTTCCTTGCCGACGGGCTGATGAACAACAACTGGCGCGTTGAGACCGACGCGGGCGTGTTCGCGGTGAAGCAGATCAGGGACGTCCCGCTGCCCACAGCCCGTCGAAATCTGCGTGTTCTGGGCGAACTCGCAGCCCAGGGGCTGCCGGTGTCCGCGCCCGTCCAGGACGCTGGGCGCAGCGCGGTGGTGGAATTCGGGAGCGCCGGGTATTGCGTCCTCCCGTGGATCGACGGCGAACACCTGGCCGGGAGCGACATGTCCACCGACCAAGTGGTTCACCTGGGAGTGGTGCTGGGCCAGATCCACCAGGCGCTGAACCAGGAGGCTGTGCTGGTCAACCTTCCCGCCCTTCCTACCTCGCTTCCCGCTTCCGTACCCGATCCCGCTCAGGCCCTCGCCGAGGCCGATCGGTACCTGGCCGTGATACGCGCCCGGCGTGAGCCGCTGCCGTGCGACGTGGAAGTGGCGGGCCTGCTGGAGGAGCGCAAGATCCTTATAAGGGAGTACGCCGCCGCGCGCTCCGCAGCGACGGAGACGATTGCTTCCTTCGGCTGGACTCATGGGGATGTGCAGTACCTGAACCTCCTGTGGCGGGATGGCCGGGTGAGGGGAGTGACCGACTGGGACCGGATGCGTCCGCGGGCTTTCGGCGAGGAGATGGCCCGCACCGCCACGCTGATGTTCAGCGGGCCGGACGGGGCAATGGACCTGGTCAAGATCGCGGCGTTGGTGACCGGGTACCGCAGCGTGCTGCCGATCGGCGTCACCGAGTTGGCGGACGCGGTGGAGCGCCTGTGGTGGAAGCGGGTGTCGGACTTATGGCATCTGGTGTTCCACAACGACCGTTCCGATCATTCCTCTGACCACCTCTTTGCTGCGGGCGAGGCCCTGACCGATTGGTGGACCGAGCGCCGCGACCTGGTCCAGGCAGCTTTCGCGGTGGGCAGCTAGAACGCAGCAGGGTGTAGCTCTTCTACAGGGAGCTCGTCAGTCACGCTGGAGGGTGCATTTTTCCCGGTAGACGCTTTGGTGTTGGCGGGTGATGTGGTATCGGAAGTAGGAGTCGAAGTCGCCGTTGCTGGACACGGCCCCGAGCTTGAGGATGGCTTCGGCTTCGGCCAGTCCCCAACGAGTGCTGCCGAGGCGGTCGGCGATCAGGTGCTGGCAAGCGACTTCGATCACACTGGTGGCGATTGGTCAGCCGACCCTGGGAGCACAGTCGTAGCGCAGGAACTCCTACGAGGGAGTTGCGGGTGGCTCCTGTGGAGATGATCGGGTGGCTGTCGGGGGGCCTCGAGTCCGAGAAGCGGGGACTTCGCAAACCATGAGCGGGCGCTACGAACTACGGGGTTCGGTCGTGCCGGTGAGGCAGCTTTCCATGCTGACTTTTGCTGACTTTGGAGGATGCGATGGCGTTGACCTGCGAAAGCGTCTGGCGATCCAATGGTTCTGGAACTGGATCGGACGGTCACACGATGATATCGCGCAGGCCCGCGAAGACTGGATGAACGGGACGAGGTTCGGTGAAGTGAAAGGCTACGACGGCCCTCCGATTCCCTCCCCGGAACTGCCTCCGACCCACCTGAAGCCCAGGGGAAGGGCGCGTTGAACTGCTGCTTTATGCGGACCCGGGCTGGGTGCGGTGCTCGCACCTAGCCCTCCGCTTCTGGTTTCGGAAGGGAGGTTGCCGGACGTGGTCCGACAGCCTCCGGTGCCGGTTGTCGAGTCTCACCTGTTGCAAGCTGTAATCAACTCTGGTCGGACGGATGCTGACCTTTTGCTGACTTTACTGACGAGTAGTTAGATCTAGTCTCGGGCTGCGTTGGGTTGCCTTGCTTGCAAAGGACAGTGGCGGCAGCCGTTGCGCCGTCGGCTCCTACGACCTGACCGGCGGATCCGGCCGGGGCGTGCGATCTGTCGCCGAAGTGTGTGCGTGGGTCCGTGGCGGATCTTGTGTACAGGTGACAACAGCGTTGCTTGTCCGGTCATGTCCGCCAGGAGGTCACGGAAGGCCGTGAGTGCGGGAGGCCTACGGCTCTGGGGTGACTGGACGTTCCAGGGGAGTGCCCTCTTTGAGGAATCGGGTGACCGCGTCCATGCGGTCAGAGAACCCGACCGGTGTGTGGTCCGCCAAGAGGTCGAGATGGTCGGCGGGCCAGGTCTGCGGGTTGCCCTTCAGCAATACGAGGCGCTGGTCGAAGGCGTAATCCGCTCGTTCGATGCGCTGCACGAGTGATAGAGCATGCTCCAGGCCCTGCTCCGAGCCCCCGACGGCCTGAACCAGGACTGTTCGTTTGGGAAGATTGATGCGGGCGGTGGGTCGTACCTTGGCGCCGCGGGGGAGCTCCACGGTGGGTCGCCGGTCGTAGGCGATGCGGGCATCGTCGAGGTACGCGTAGAGCTGGCGTACGAGTTTGCTGTCTCGCTCAGGAGCGACGAGCCACCGCAGGCCGTAGGTGGTCAGCATGGCGCTGCTGATGTCCGAGACGAGCGTAGCCGCCTGTTCCAGAGGTCGGCGGCCTACGATTCGCCCGTCCACTTCGCTGAGGCGGAACGCGTTGATTGTCTCGGCCCAAGCGGTCGCTGCCCGAGTCGGTCACCAGACGTCGACTCCGGCATCGGCCAAGCGGGACACCATGGTCCCTCCGTCGCTGGCCAAGGCATCGAGCCTTTTCCAACCTCAGGTTGAGGCGTGGTGAAGGACGAGGGCGGCCTTCACGATGTTGGTGATCCGGTTGGGGCTGCAGCGGAGCTTCCGCAGTAGGCGCCAGCCTTTCAGGACGGCCATGGCCTGCTCGCCGACGCACCGGATCTTGGCGTGGCTGCTGTTGTGTCGTCGCTTCCATCGCTTGAGCCGGCGGCTACGGAAGGGGACTCGGATGTGCCGGCCGGCGCCTTGGTACGCCTTGTCCGCCCAGCATTTCACTCCCGCGGCGGCGAGCGCGTCGACGATCTCGTGCGTTCGTGCGGCCGTCAGGTCGTGGGTGGAGCCGGGCAGGGCCGGGGATGCCCAGAGCAGTCGGCCGAACGGGTCGGTGAGGACCTGCACGTTCATGCCGTGCCGTTTGTGTTTGCCCGAGTAGTACGGGGTGTCGGCGGCAATCCGGTCGATCGGCAGCAGGGTGCCGTCCAGGATCACGAATGCCTTCGTCCGGGCGGTCTCCATCGCCTCGGCCAGGGTCGGTGCGAGAGTGGCCAGGACTTCGATGACCTCGCGTATGTACCGGTAGACAGTCGCGATGCCGATTCCGAACCCGGCGGCAAGCTGGGCGTAGGTGTCTCCGCACCGCAGGTGGGCCAGGGCGAGCAGGGCCTGACGGCCGGCGGGCAGTCGTCGCCACCGCGTACCGATCTCCCGTTGCCGAACTGTGAGCTGCTCGGTCAGGTACCGCAGGGTGCAGCTGGACAGATCGATCGAGGATGGGTAGACAAGCACGAGAAGCTCCTGGCGGACACGGGTGATCTTGGTCGATAACCCGTCTACCAGGAGTTTCATCGTTACGTCAGCCCGTTGACCCCCAACAGCTCGGCATCGCGGTCAGGTTGAAAAAGGCTCAATGCGTGAGCTGCGCCGGCGCCCCCCGGCGGCCGGGTCAGAGTTCCGGGTCTGGGGTGACGGTCCGCTCATCCTGCGCGAGGTCTTCCGGCTCCTGCATTCCCTCCGGCTCCTCCCCAAACGAGCTGGCAGAGGAGACATGCTGTGCCCTCCAACGGGCGTTTGCGTAGAGGGTCCTATAAGTTTTGACCACCAAAGTCTCGCCGCCATAGTCGTAATCTTCCGTAAGGTACCTGCTCGACAAGCCCACGAAGCGGAGCGTGTCGCCCGCCCGGAGCACCCGATTTCCTCCGGCCTTGATATTGCCTGCGGCGGTGACGTCTCTGATGGTCGTGATGCTGTTGTTGAAGGTGCTCGCCCCGGTGACGTTCAGGACCGCGTCGACTTTCAGGCCCGCGGGCTGGCTGACCCGCAGCGGGTTGCTGCCCGCGCCGCGCACCGATCCGGCGACCGTCAGGTCCTTGGCGGTGTTGCTGAGGCTGACGCTGTTGGCGAACGTGCTCGCCCCGGTGACGTTCAGGGCCGCGTCGACCTTCAGGCCCGCGGGCTGGCTGACCCGCAGCGGGTTGCTGCCCGCACCGCGCACCGATCCGGCGACCGTCAGGTCCTTGGCGGTGTTGCTGAGGCTGACGCTGTCGGCGAATGTGGCCGGGCCCTGGACGGTTAGGTTCCTGACGACGAGGTCAGGAATGCGTACGGTGACCGCCGTGGTCAGGGTGTGGGTGAGGGTGACGCCACCGGCTGTGACTTCGGCGCGGAGCATGAAGCCGGTGACGGTGGTCAGGCCGCGCGGGGTGGACCAGACACGTTCCTTGTCGAGGGGGACTCCGGCGGGGGGGTCGCCCCAGTGCATCGTGTACTTCGCGTCCGAGCCCTCCCAGCGGAGCACGGCGACCTCACCGTTCTCCACCATGATCTTCTCGGGCGCGAAATTCCGGAACACGAACCCGGCCGGGAACTTGTCCACCTCGACCGCGGCGTCCTTGTTGGTGAAGCTCCCGTTCGTCCTTGACGAACTTTCGATGATCGCGATGGAGACCTGTCCCGCCGTGCGGTTGACTGCGATGTTGGACAGGGTGAGGGTGACGATCTGCCCGGTGAACTGCACCGCGCGGGCCGGGGTGAAGGTGATGACCGCGAAGCCGCCGGAGACGGTGGGGGCGGACGGCGTCCAGCCGGTGCTGGCACCGGTCTTGATGTCGGCGCCTTCGGTGGTGAGGTGCTCGGCCCCCGCGCCGACCGGCACCCGGACGGTGATTTTGTTGCACCAGGCCGACGTGGTGATGCCGCCGCCGACATTGATGTTGACGGAGCCGTATTCGGTTTCCTCGGCGGAGCTCACCCGCAAGGGCTTGGGGTCGGTCGACGGTTCGTACGGCAGCAGGTTGGTGGCGTTCACCATGATAACGCTCATGCAACAGCCCTTCTGTAAACGGAGGTTCAGGACGTTTCGGTCGCGTCGAGCAGCAGGTATCCATACCGGGCTTCCGCCTGCGGATCCCCGAAGTGCGCCGCGGAATCAGCCGGAACGATCGGCAGCTCCACCCACTCGGTCTCCGATCCGCGCGGCTCAGCCCAACTCCACGTTCCGTGCCACGACGCGGGCTGCGGCAGCACCACGCCTGCCTCCGTCGGTTCCTCTCCCGCCCGCGCCCGCCGGGCTTCCTCGGCCTTGTCGACCCGCTCGGCCGCGAGCAGTGGGCCGAGCCGAAAAGACGCCCGGATCCGCCGCATCGCCTCTGACACCAGGTCGTCGGGCAGCTGCACCTTGGTCACCGGGAGGATGTCCGTGGTGGCATGCACCGCCGCGTACGGATCCATCAGCAGCGTCAGGTGGTGCGTCACCGGCTGGTCCGGGGTGCGCGCGGGCACGGCCAGGCCGTGGCCTTTGTCGATCGGGGTCAGATAGCCCCCGCCGCCCTGGGGCATGACCGCGTGGAAGAGCTCGTACGAAGTCTCCTGGTCGGGCCCGGTCGCCCCGGCGAAGTACCCGACGAGGCCGTCGCCGAGCCGCTTCTCGTTGCCGAGCCGGACCGGCCAGCGGTAGCCGTCGTACTCCTCCTCCGACTCCCCCAGCACCTGGTCCCAGCTCGGGTTGCTCAGCAGCGGCCCTTCGAGCTCGACGCCCAGATCGGCGCGCACCAGTGCGAGCGGGCGGCCGATGAGCCGCAGCGGAGAGCCGTCCTCCTGGGCCGCGTCGTCGAGGATGGTGTCGAGGGTCTGGTCGATGGTGTCAAGCAGACCGGTGAGTGCGGCGGCGGGTTTGTCCTTCAGGGTGCGGACGAACCGGGCCAGGTGCGGCATGGCGTCCTCGAACTCCTGGGCGTCGACGTCGGGATGGGGCGAGCCGGGGAGCGGTAGCCACACGCTGTCGTCCGCGCCGTCGATGTCCTTGACGACGCGGAGTTCACCGAGGGAGACGCCGTCGGGTCCGTGGACGACGAGGGTCTGGTCGAGATGGTTGAGCAGCAGCCAGCCGGCCAGGGGGTTTTCCTTCGTGGCCGCGCGGGCCATCGGCGAGAGCCGCTGTCCGTCCACGGCGCGTACGGTCTCCAGCCGCAGTCGGGCGCCCTGGAGAAGGCGCGGGCCGAGCTGGACGAAGCGGGCCGTGCCGATGAGGTCCTCGTGCAGGACGCTGTCAGGGGCAACGCTCTCCGCGAGGGTGAGGGAGACCTGTTCGTAGTTGCCGCTGTTGACGATGTCGTAGGTGCGGCCGAAGCGGTCGACGATGCGCAGGTCGTGAAAGGTGAACTGGCCGGCGCGGACCGGCTGGAACGGTGTTCCGGGGTCGTCGGCGGGCGGTTCGAGCGGGCCGCCTTCCGGGACGCTCTGGATGTCGCCGACGAGCCTGGCGATGGCCTCGGGGACGTGCACTGTGGTCCTGGCGGTGGAGTCCTGCTGTACGAGCCAGTCGTGGAAGCCGTCGAGGCGCTGGGAGAGCATTCCGGGGTCGCCGAGTTCCTCGCGCAGGGCGAGCAGGCCTTCGGTGGGAGCGCCGGAGTAGGTGTCGAGGTAACGGTCGATCTGCTTCTGCAGGACCCACGGCACGCTCGGGGTGAGGAACGCCCGGTTCTTGAAGGTGAGCCAACGCAGGTTGGCTTCGCCGCCGCCGGGCTGGGCTCCCCGGCCGGACCATTCGTAGCGGCTGCCGTTGAAGGTCCAGTAGGTGGTGTCGCCGGCCTGGAAGGGCGTGGGGCAGTACTTCAGTTCGTATTCGAGGTGCATGGGCAGCCAGGGCTGCTGCCACGGCGAGGTGTGCTCGGGGACGGGCCCGGCGACGGCGGCGGGGTCCGCGAGAGCCGCGTCGAGAGCGCCGGGGACCCGGGCCACCTGGTCCAGGAGGGCGAACTCGGCGAGCAGCGGGGTGCAGGCGTCGGGGAGTCCGGCCAGTCCCGGGCTGGGCGGAGTGGTGGGCCGGTCGTAGGTTTTGCCGCCGACGGTGATCCGGGTGATCAGGGCCTCGGGAAGGCGGCAGGGCAGCGGGGTGTCCCGGGTGAGGGGTTCCTTGGCACCGGTGTCCTTGATGAGCACGACCGGGTCGGCGGGGCGATAGTAGGACTCGCGGGCGGTGCGCTCCAGTTGGTAGCGCGGGTCGAGTCGCCGCAGGGTCGCGTAACTCTTGATGTTGGCCGCGAGTTCCTCCGGGGTGGCGCCGGTGGGCAGTTGCCTCGACAGCACGAACTGTTCGTCGAGCAGAGCCTTGGTCCGCCCGGCCAGACTCGTCGCATCGTTCTCGTTGAGCTGGACATCAGCTGCGGCGTCGAACCCTGCGGGGTGCTCAGGGGTGAACGGGGGAACCGGCTTGTTGCGCAGCCACCAGATGTTCCACAGGCGCTGCTGAGAGCGGCGGAGCCTGGGCGTGAGGTCGTCGTACCGCCGTTGGACATCGTTGAGTTCGGTCAGCCACCCGGGTTCCCGCGGCGGGGGCGGCAGCTCGTCGTCGCCTTCGACGGGGCGCGCGGTCACCTTCCACACATGGCCGCCGTCGGAGCCGGAGAACCAGGAGTGATGGGTGAGGGTGTCGAGGTCCTCTTCGCCGTCGGCGGTGTCGAGTGTTTCGAGGGTGCCGTGGAAGAGGGAGCGTACGAGGTCCCCGGTGCGTGCGGACCGGGTCTGGCGGGCGGCCAGCCGGCCGAGGGCTTCGGCGCTGCTGCTGCCCAGCGTGAGGATCTTGCTGAGCTCGATGTTGCTCGGTTTGTCGGACTCGTGGGTGGCGCCTTCGCGCTGCCAGTCGACTCCCAGCGCCGAGCCGCTGTAGAGAGTGCGGTCCAGGGCGTCGGCGGCGGTGCCTTCGGGGATGTTCCAGCCGAGGGCTTCGAGGAGGTCGGCTGCCCCGTCCGCGTCCGGCGGGAGCAGGCCGGGCACGGACGCGGCGTGGTTGAGGTAGTCGAGCGTGTCGTCGCTGTACCAGCCGACGACGAAGTAGCTCAGCGTCGCATCGGGCGGGTAGTTGTCCAGGTCGCCTTTGAGGTCCTCAAGGGTGTCGTGGATGGAGAACACGTCTTTGTTGTACGGCTGGTAGGCCGCGAAGCCGGGCAGTCCGGGCCCGGCCGCGGTCAGGTGCGGCTTCTGGGCAGGTGGTTCGGTCCACGGCGCCTGGGTGAGGTCGTGGCGGCGGCCGAGGAAGGTCAGCTCCAGCGGAGCGCCCTCCGGCGAATCGGGGTTCGGGTGCTTGGTGGTGCCGTAGACGTCGTTGCCGTCGGCGTCCTGGACCGGGCGGCTCTCCAGGTAGTCGCTCTGCACGATCCACCCGACGGCCTTGCGGTCCGCCGCCGCCGCTGTGGTGCTGTAGCGCACGACCAGCCAGCGGTTGGGGACGAAGGGGAAGGTCGTCTCCCCCGTCGTCTGGTCGTAGTGCCCGTTGGCCAGCGCCTCGGGCAGCTGCCAGTGGACGTAGACGCCTTCGCTGTCCGGGCCCATGGTTTCGGTGCCGACGCCGGGGGGCGGTTCCGCGCTCGCGCCCTCCTCGATCATGGCGTCGAAGTTCGGTGTCCACCGGTTGAACGTCTCGGCGGTGCGGGTCAGCCGGTTGACGACAAGGGCGTTCACCTTGACGGGGACGATCAGGTCCGTGGCGCTCATCAGGCGGTCTCCGTCCGGGCAGCGGTGCCGGTGGGGCTGAGGATTTCCTGTTCCAGCGGGGCGTTGACGAGTTCCAGGGCCAGTTGTCCGGGGTCCAGGTCGGTGAGACCGAACTCCCGGGCCAGGGCGGGCACCAGGCCGCCGGTGCCGAACATCTGAAGCACCGCGGGTCCGGTGTCCGGGTCGGAGCGCAGGTGGAGGTCGAAGAGGCTGCCGGTGGCGGGGTAGTAGGTCTCCAGCGGGGTGCCGATCGGCGGGTCGGTGGCCAGGCTGCGCAGGCCGAGGCGGTTCCCGGAGTCGATGCCGTAGTGGATGCCCTGTCCCGGTTCGCGGATGACGACCTTGTCGGGAACGCCGTCCCAGAGGACGAGCAGGATCCTCTTGTCCGGTTTGGCGCGGCGCAGTTCGGTGAGGACGGTGCCGTCCTTGAGGTAGGCGTTGACCTTGATGTCCGGCCAGGCGGGGATGAGTTCGGAGTGGATGAGCAGCCCGCCGGCGGCCCGCTTCGTGCTGCCCGACCGTGCGGTGGCCCGGTTGAGTTCGCGGGCGAGGCGGCTGTCGACGGAGGTGTGTACGCCGACGTCGGCGGCTCCGGCGACGAGCGCGTCCAGCCAGCCCTGGTCGAGGCGGAACATCCGCAGGGATTCCAGGGGCAGCATGCGCGGGTCGGGCACGAGGTGGTGGAACGGCACGCCCTGGAGCAGGCCGAGGCGGGCCTGCCAGGCGGCGATGGCCTCGGCGTTGCGTTCCGCGGTGGTCCGCAGCAGGGAGACGGCGCGTTCTTCCGCGAGCACGGACCTTGACTGTGCATGTGTCACTCTCGGCTGCGGTGTCCTGCGTCCGGCGTCGTCCGGGAGCTGGGGGCTCGTGAGCCCGGTGCTGAGCCGCTCGCGGAAGCGTGCGGAGGCGAGTTCGCGCAGCGCGCCGAGGGCGGGCGGGGCATCCGGGTCGACCGAGGCGCGCGCCGGATCTTTGGCCAGCGCCATCAGCGTCGTCGCCCGGTTGGCGAGTTCGCGGCGGGCCCGGCCGACGGCGGTGGTGTATTCGGGGTCGGCCAGGCCGATGGTGCGACCGAGAGTCCAGGCGACGGCATAGCTGACGTCGAAGATCCCGTGCTCGGGCTCGTAGATGAGCGCGTGGTCGGAGGTGGTGTGCGGGCCGGGGCTGTGCTCGGTGGGCACGTCAAAAGCGGTGACCGGCGTGGCCGGGCCGCGGTACCAGGCGAAGGTGCGTTCGCCGGAGAGGGTCAGCTGCGGGACGGCGGTGTAGCCGAGTGCAAGGCGGTCGCGGACGTAATCGTCCTCGGGGTCGTCGGTGACCGGTGCGGCCACCGGCAGCCGCAGGGCGAGTTCTTCGGGGTCCTCGGCGCCGGGGGCGACGAGGTTCTCCAGCAGCGCTCCGGGGTCGGCGGCGGGCCCTTCACTGCTGGTGAAGCTCCAGCTGTGCAGCGAGCACAGGCGGACGGCCGTGGTGCCGCCGGGCAGGGTGCCGGACAGGCGGCCCTCGAAGCCTTCGAGGGAGACGAGGTGGACGGCGTAGTTACCGGGGTTGTGGGGGAAGCGGTTGGCGTTGACGACCGCGTACTCCCCTTCTTCGAGGACTTCGCCGTCGGCCCGGGCCTTGCTCGCGTCGACGACCTTGCGGACGTGGGCGAGGTAGTACATCTCGTCATCGCGCGGGGCGACCGCGTTGAAGAGGTCCGCCGGGACGTCGATGGTCTGGCACTTGCTCCGGGCCTCAGCCTCGTCGACGCCGCCGGACGGCAGGTCCGGGCCCTTGACCCCTGCCTCGGCAGGGTTGCGGAGCTCCTCGACGGTGCGCAGCACGGTGTCCCCGGACGCGGCGGGGTCGTCGGGCAGTTCGTTCTCGCCGAAGACGAGCAGGGCGAGCCAGGGCGGGCGGGCCGGAGGCTGCTCGGCGCGGGTTCCGGCAAGGTTGCGTTCCCAGGGCAGGATCGACCGGCTGAGGGTGATGTGCGGCAGGGTCCTGGTGTAGGCGCCGGTGCTCTCGCGCGGCGGGTAGTAGGCGTGGACGGACGCTTCGCTGAGGACGAAGCGGACGGCCTTGATCTCGAAGGTCTCCTCGGACGGGAGCAGCTTGTCCTGGGCGTCCAGTTCGCCGCCGGGGTCGCTGAGGGTGTTCTTGACCACGACCCGGTAGTCGCCGGGGGTGGCACGCGGGATCAGGTGGTCGAGGAAGTGGATGCGCAGATCCGGTTCAGCGGTCACGGCCGGTCACCTCGTCGCGGTGGTGGTCAGGGGCGGGGTGGTCAGGCTGCGGCCGGCGAGTGCGGCGTAGCCGGTGAGCGGACTGTCGGTGTCGGCGCCGGGTCCCGCGCCGAGCCGGGCGAGGGTGCTGAGCACGGCGGTGCGGCGGTCCTTGACGGCGTCGGCGGCGACGGTGTCGACGATGGTCCGGACGCTCTGGCGGTCGGCCCGCGGCTCGGGCCCGGCGGGGTCGGACACGCGCAGGGGCATGCGACCGTCCGGGAGTCCTTCGTACGAAAGCGCCTTCGAGGTGACGGGCCCGGTGTCGGTGCCGTAGTCCGGCTCGGGGAGGGTGATCCTCAGTCCGGTGAGGCGGTTTTCGAGCAGCTGGTCGCCGTCGAGCGCATCACCGGGTTTGGCCAGGGGCTTGCCCCACAGGCCGGGGGCGACCGTGCCGGTGACCGGCTTGACCACCCAGTGATGGTCGGTGGGGTGGAAGGTCGTGCCGTCCTTGGTGATGGTGACCCGGTGGGCGGAGGTGACACCGGTCTTCCGCATGGGGCGGATGTCGATGGTCCCCTCGTCGGACTGCTTGATCAGCCGTTCGTTGATGTACAGGTGCGAGGCGGGGATGCCGGATTCGGTGGTGAAGGTGAATCCGGCCGAGGAGACGAGGGTCGGTTCCTTGGTGGCCGCGCGCCGGGCGATCTCGCCCTGGTCGGCGTCGGCGAGCAGGCCCTCGTTGGGGATGACCCGGGCGGGTGCGGGGATCTGGGTGCGGAATTCGGGCCAGTCCACGGTGGGGGTGTTGTCGCGGGAGGAGCCGAAGCCGAAGCTGAAGGAAATGAACCAGAGTTTGACGGTGGCCCGGCCCCCGAAGGGCGGCAGCCACAGGTGGAGGTCGATGCCGACCTCGACGGAGATGCGGACCCGGACGAACCAGACCTTGATGGTGGCCGCGACGCCGATGCTGATGCCGAGCCGGACATCGAGGTAGAAGGGTTTCCACTGGACCAGCACGTCCAGGTGCGCGGTGAACCACGCGGAGAAGATGCCCTTGTCGTAGACGGCGGCCAGGCGCCCGCCGAACATGAACGCGGCGGGGGTGATCGCGGCGTAGGCCTCGGCCCGCACGGTGATGTCGCTGGCTGGGGACCACACGAACCCGAGTCGCTTGGGCCGGGGGTAGTGGGTGGGGACGTTGTAGTCGGGGTGGTAGCCGCCGAGGCTGATGGCGAAGTCCCCGGCGCGGCCGCCGCCAGTCCAGACGTAGACGGCAATGCCACCGGTGAGTTCGATCGAGGGATCGAGCACGTAGCTGCCGGGCAGCAGGGCCACGTCCATGGACAGGCAGTGCTCGGCGGAGCTGAAGCCGAGGCTCAGGCCGATGTTCACCTTGGCGATGGCCCGGGCGTTCGGGTTGAGGGTGCGCGGCAGGCTGACGGAGGTGCGGCCGAGCAGCATGGCCTTGACGGAGTCGCCGAGTTCGATGACGGCGAGGGCTTTGGTCTCGATGAAGCCGAAGCTGGTGAACTTCACTCCGGCGGCGATCCAGTACTGGCCCTCGGTGGGGCGGATCCAGCCGGTGGGTCCGGTGAGGGCCTTGAGGGCGTCCTCGGGGGTGTGCGGCGTCGGGGCCGGCATGCCGGGCAGCGCTTGGGCCGCGTCCAGCCGTGCCACCAGAGGGAATTCGGCGATCTCGGCGCCGGTGGGGACCTTCTTGAAGGAGCTGTTGATCCCGAATCCGGCGGAGAAGCCGGTGACGGTGAAGGGCGGCGGGCCGAAGACCGAGGCGCCGCCGAGGAGGGAGACCTCGCCGTAGATGAAGACTGAGTGCCAGCCTTCGATGCTGCGTGCCCACACGGCCTGGGGGCCGAGTTCGACGGCCATCGCCTGGACGAGGATCAGTCCGGCGAGTTCGAAGTCAAGGGTGGGGTCGTCAGGTGTCTTGTTGAGCAGGCCGCCCTTGAGGCCGATGAGCCCGTCGGCGGCGGTGGCTTCGATGTTCATGCCGTGCAGGAAGGGCAGCAGCGGGAAGCCGCCGCTCATGCCGACGTAGAAGCCTAGGCCGGCGACCTGCCAGGTGAGAGAACCGATCGTGACCTGGCCCTGGAGCTCGATCAGCAGGCCTTTTTTGAAGTCGTAGCGGAATACGATCGACGAGAGGTAGACCGGCCCGAACTGCTTGCCGATCACGAACTCGTATTCGAGCTTCGGCTTGTCCGGGCTCTCCGGAGCCGGTCCGAACTTCGGCGGGACGGTGATCACCAGTGCTGGGGTCGGATGGCCCATGACCGCGAGGTAGACCGCCGCACTCACGTTCTTACCCAGCGGGACCCCTGCCGCCGCGTTCACCACCGGCAACTGCTGGAGCGGGCCGAGGTTGTACTCCGTGACGACCCGGTTGATCTTGATGACATCTTCGGCGCTGAGGTTCTCGGAGACGTACATGATCTGGAGCGCGGGCAGGGACAGCAGCCCATTGCCGATCATGGGTCCGACCACCGGCAGCCCGGAACCGTCCCAGTCCGTGCGGGCCCGGACCATGGCGACGGTGGTGGCCTTGGGTTTGCCGTCCTGGCCGGTGCGGCCGAGCACCGTGGTCCGCAGCACCAGCAGTTCCACCGGGTTCGCGCCGGTGCCGTGGTCCACCGGCGCTTCGGCGGTGACCATCAGGTTGTCCATCTTGCCCATCGGGTGCTGGTGCAGCTGGACCCGCTCCAGCCAGTCGACCAGCGGTCCGGGCAGTTCGACGCCGTACTCGCCGAGGGCTTCGAGCAGCGGGGTGATCAGCAGCGGCGGTCCGTCGAGAGGCTGGGCCGTGCCGATGGACTCCTTGCGCAGTTCGGCGCGGAACTCCAGCGGTTCGGCGACCGCCCCGCCGAGCTGGAAGCCCACCCAGGGCCCGGTGCCGGGGCACCGTCCGGCCGCGGCCGCGGCCGGACCGGCGGCCAGCAGGACCCGCAGTGACCGGCCGCCGGACAGTCCGGACAAGTCGACGCGGGCGACGGCGGTCTGGAGCAGCCAGGTCGCCGGGCTCGCCTCGAAGAACAGCGCGTCGACCGCCGTGCCGGTGGCGAAGAACCGGGCGCTGGCCGGCATCTCCTCACCGGCCAAAGTGACTTTGCCGGTCACTGTCAGAGCGGCGCTGTCGGCAGTCGCCTCAGTGAGGGTCAGAATGCCGCTGGGCAGGTGCTCCAGGGACTCGGACTCGCCGCTCAGCCCGAGCCGCCCGGTGTCGAGCTCGAACGTACCGGCACCCCCCGCCGGGAACAGTGCAACCAGTTCATCGACCGTCAGCGCCATGGGTGACCCCCGCCTGTGGACACGGTTGGGTGAGGTGCCCGCGGAACTGCGGGGCCCCTGTGCCGTTATGTGCCGTTACGGAAAATAAAATAGGCGAGGGTCACGGAAACATCAATACGGAGCGTGTGCGTGGCACAGCCATCCGGCCATTACGTCTGGAAAACACCTGCCAAGGGCCCAGAAATGGACGCCTCTTTCCCGCCAAACGCGCTTTCACGTGAGGGGATTTGGAATATTTTACGGGCCACTGGAAGCGGACGCCTGACCGAAGGGCCGTTCGGAGAATCGATTCGGCCAGCGCATTTTCAGACGACCGAATCCGCTGCCCGCTGCCCTCCTCACTTCGCGATCCGCCGTCCCGAATGAATGACCGAATTACAGGATTCAGGCATGCACCCCCAGGACAGCATCAAAGTCAGTTGATCAGGTAGCGGGGCGGTCCAGATCGACGGGCGGATAATGCGACCGTGGGAACGCTCGGTTTGGACGTGCTCCTCCGCTTCGGGGACCGCGGGTGGCAGAGCTGCGTGGACCCAGGCGAGCGGGGCCGCCTGGTTGCCCTTGGCCGACAGGGCGTAGTCGGCGTGACGCTGTTCCAGCAGGTAGGCGCAGGTGCGGGCGGGGTCGACGTTCTGGAACATCCGTCGGGTGGTGGGTTCGCTGGCCGCGCGGCGCCGACGGGACTCGGCGGTCGGCGGGCGCCGAGGGCACACTTCATTGTTCCAGTTGATGGGCCGCCGCCGTTCTGCGGGTCGGAGGTCTCCCGAGCCGTCCTCGGTCACACTTCCTGCACGGTCAGCGGATTGACGTTGCACTGCGTTTGCGAGGGTGGAATAGGTCGGTGGGTCATTGACTAACTCACGATGAAAATCGGGCGGAATGGCTCACACGGCGGTCATGCAAGTGAGTCCCGGACCGACTGGTTCGGGACTCACGGCAGTGCGGGACGCGGCTGCTACAGGTCAAACTCCAGGTGCTCGATGTCCGTGAACCGGGCCTCGTCCACGCTGTCAGCATTACCTCGGGTGCGAGAGAGCGACAGGCGCGTGGGAGGTAAGTAGCCCGCAGCGCAGGGCTTCGGCGTAGTCGCGGCTTGAGTGGGTTTTCCCGATGTGTGCCGGCGGTGGCCCGGACGCAGGACAGGCACGAGCTTCCAAGATCATGTGGGTGTCGAGTCCAGTAACTATTGATCAGAAACTCAAAGGGTTCTCGTTCAGGACGTAGCGGACGTGTGGGCCGCCGAAGTAGCCGCGGACGATGTGTGGTTGACGCTGGCGTCGGTGGAAGAACCTGCGGGTTTCGGCGGCGAGTTCGGCCTGGTTCCTGGCCCGGTGGGTGTGGGGCAGGCTGCGTTTGAGGTCGGCGTTGACCAGCTCGTCCGGGTTCAGTTCGAGTGAGTACGAGGGCAGGAAGTGCAGCTCGATCTGGTCCTGGTGGCCGGCGAGCCAGGCCTGGACGGTCTTCGAGCGGTGGGCCGAGTGCCGGTCGACGATCAGGTGGACCTTCCGGTCGAAGTGCCCGACGATCCGGGCGAGGAAGCGGCACATGACCTTCGCGTCGAACGACTCGGTGAAGACCATGAAGTGCATCCGGCCACGGGTGCTGATCGCGGACATCGCGTTCACGGAGAACCGGTTCCCGGTGCGGCGGACGATGGGAGTCATGCCCTTGGCACCCCAGGTGCGGCCGGTGACCTGGTCCGAGCGGACCCCGACCTGGTCGCCGAAGAGAACTTCGCCGTTCTCCGCCTTCGCCCTGGCCCGGATCGCCGGCCAGGTCTCCTCGTGCCAGAGGCGGACCGCTTCCGGGTCCTGCTCGACCGCCCGCTTGTCCGGACGTTGGAAGGTCAGCCCCCAACGCTTGAGGTACTTGCCCACCCCGGGCTCGGTGAAGCGGACCCGGTACAGCTTGAAGATCAGCTCGCCTATCTGCCCCCGTGTCCACAGCTGACCAGAAAGCCCCAGGTCGGAGGGGATGTGATCGAGGACAGCCTGCCGGACGGCTGCCTGCTCGGCCTCCGACAGGACTTGATGCTCACCCACGCGACGGCCTCGCGGGCGGGAGAGCAGTGCGTCCCGGCCGCCGGCCTGCCACTTCGCCCACCAGTTGTCCACGGCCCTGGCCGACACCTTGAACAGGGAGGCAACCTCTACCCGGTCCCGGCCCTCCACCAGCGCGGACACCGCCAGCAACCGCACGGCCTCCTGCGCGTCCGGCGGCCAGGCCCGCGCATCCCCCACCAGATCACTCACACACCATCAACGAGCATGAACCCAAAGCGTTTCGGATCAATAGCACTGAACAGGACACATCTCAGCTCGGCGGGATGGCTGATGACCTGAGGCAGGGGCGAGCCGGTATGCCGCCAGTTGCGGGCACCAGTCGAGCGCGGCGCTGCGCGATTGGAGTCGTGGCGGATCTTCCGCGAGCTGCGCGCGGACAGCTCCTTGAAGGCCGCGCAGTCGTCGATGTGAACGTGCAGCCGACGGGTACGCCCGTGGCCAGGAGCGACTTGAGCTGCGCGGCCGACTCGGGGACGCCTTCCACGCCACCGTTCCCGCAGACGCCGCTCGGGGTGGAAATGGTCATCGGCCTGGCCGGGCTGGGATCCGCGCGGCGGGGCCAGCTCGTACAGTCGGGGTGCGGCCGGCGGGAGTCCGAGCGGCAGCTGACGAGCGGGTTGGGGCCGTCTCGGTGCAGTCGCTGGTGGCCTGGTGCCAGCGGGCCCGGACGGTGGACAGCGCGGCGAGGGCCCGGCGGCTGCCGGTGGCTAGCTGGTGGACTGTGGTGGCTTCGTCCGCAGTGAGGGTTTCGATCCGGGCGGCGACATCCTCGGCTCGGTGGAGGAGGGCGCGCTGGAGGATCTTTTGCCCCCAGTGCTCCGGTGCCCCTGCAGGATGGGAGACCGCGTAGAGGGCATCGGTGGGACCAAACCCGTCGTGGAGGAGGCCGCGCTGCTGTGCCTCCCACGGCACGGTGATCGGGTCCACCGGTGCACCACGGCGGGCCAGGCCGGTGAGGCAGGCGACGAGGGCGGCGTGCAGCGGAGTGGTGAGGTCGGTCTCGTGCAGCTACCGCATCCGCAGCAGGTCCTCGGGGTGGGCGGTGGCCGCGGCCAGCAGCATCCGCTCCTCGTCCGCCGCCTCGGGTCGATCTCTCGACCGCTGATGTCGGCGCAGTCGGGGTCCGGAGTATCGAGTCGGAGTGGGGCCCTTACGGGATCGTCTGGAGGTTCCCGGGCGGGGGTGGCTTGACCAGCAGGATTCATCTGGCTTGCGACGCCTTCGGTTGCCCGCCCACGCTGCTACGCCGTCGGAGCGAATCCACAAGCCGACGGGATTTCGGGCCCGGCCCGGAGGGGGAGACCCAGCATTGTGACAGGCCATGGAGCAGGACACGTAATTCCGTATGAGGTACTGGGCAACGGTCCGGAGCGGGTCCTCGCACTCCACTGGCTCAGCGACAGGTCGAGTTTCGGCCATCTGCGGCGGTACCTGGACGGGAGCGCGTTCAGTTACGCGTTCGTGGACTGCCGTGGGTACGGCGAGGCGATGGACGCCCCCGGCGCGTACACGATGGAGGAGGTCGCGGCGGACGCCCTCGCCGTGGCCGACGACCTCGGGCTGGAACACCTTCTCGGTCATCGGTCACTCCATGGGCGGCAAGGCGGCCCAGCTGATGTTGCTGGACGCCCCCTCGCGGGTCCGCTCTATCGTCGGCATCTCACCGGTACCCGCGTCCGGGTTCCCGCTCGAAGGGGAGATGTGGGAGCTGTTCGTCGGGGCTGTGGAGGATTCCGGCAGCCGCAGGACGATCTTTGACGTCACCACCGACTCTGTTGCTCAATTCCGGCTGCGTGGTTCGGTTGGTGCGTGATGATCTATCGTGCGGTCGCTTCCCTGTCGTGCGGCCGTGGGGGTGATGTGGATGTCGCTGCGGTCGAGCGGGTTGCCGCCAGTGCCGGAACGGACGGCGCGGGTGGCCCGGGCCGCTTTCCCGAAGGGGAGTCTGCCGATACGGGTGCGGGATCGGCTCGGTGAGGTGTTCGCGGACGAGCCGTTCGTCGAGGCGTTCGGGGTTCGTGGGGCCCCGGGATTGTCGCCGGGGGTGTTGTCGCTGGTCACGGTCTTGCAGTTCGCGGAGAACCTGACCGACCGGCAGGCCGCGGTGATGGCGGTGCGGGCGATCGACTGGAAGTACGCGCTCGGGGTGGAGCTGGAGGATCCGGGGTTCGACTTCAGCGTGCTGTCGAAGTTCCGGGCCCGGCTGGTCGAGCATGACATGGAGCGGGTGGTCTTCGAGAAGTTGCTGGAGCACTGCCGGGAGGCGGGGCTGGTGGCGGCGGGCGGGAAGCAGCGCACGGACGCGACCCATGTGATCAGCGCGGTGCGGGACCTGAACCGGCTGGAGCTGGCCGGGGAGAGCGTGCGGGCCGCGCTGGAAGCCCTCGCGGCGGCCGCGCCGTCCTGGCTGGCCAGCGTGGTAGACGTGCCCGAACTCGCCCACCGCTACGGGCAGCGGATTGAGGGCTGGACGCTTCCGGCCTCGAAGACGAAGCGGGAGCGGCTCGCGCTGGTCTTCGGGCAGGATGCGCTGGCCCTGTGCCGGGCGGTCTGGGCACCGGGGGCGCCCGGGTGGCTGCGGGAGATCGAGCCGGTCGCCCTGCTGCGGCAGGTCCTGGTCCAGACGTACGTGATCAGCACCGATACGCGCGGGCGGGAGGTGGTCAGGAAGCGGGAGGCCGACACGGACGGCGTTCCGCCCGGTCATCTCCGCCTCGCCTCGCCCTATGACGCCGACGCGCGCTGGGCGGCCAAGGGCGAGGATCTGTTCTGGCTGGGCTACAAGGTCCACCTCACCGAGACCTGCGACACTCCCGCCGAAGCCGAAGCCGAAGCCGAAGCCGAAGCCGAAGCCGAAGCCGAAGCCGAAGCCGAAGCCGAAGCCGAAGCCGAAGCCGAAGCCGAAGCCGAAGCCGAAGCCGAAGCCGGGGCGGTGGGGAGGCAGGAGCCGGTCCGGGCGGTGAACCTGATCACGGATGTGCTGACCACGGTGGCCACCGTCCCGGACGTGAAGGCGACCGCCACCGTCCAGGCCGCGCTCACCGCCCGCGGCCTGAAGCCGGCCGAGCACTACCTCGACTCCGGTTACCCCTCGGCCGACCTGATCACCCAGGCCGCAGGGCAGGGCATCATCATGGTCACCCCCGTGCTCCTGGACCACTCGCCCCAGGCCAAGGCGGCCGCCGGCTATGACAAGAACGCCTTCGGCATCGACTGGAAGACACGCCAGGCCACCTGCCCCGAAGGCCGCACCAGCACCGGGTGGCACCCGGTGAAACAGCACGGACGCGACGCCATCGTCGTCGAGTTCGCCCGCTCCGACTGCCGCGAGTGCCCCGTCTTGAAGCTGTGCACCCGGTCCCGGCGCGGCAACCGGATGCTCACCCTCTACCCCGAACACCTCCACGCTGCCCTGACCACGGCCCGCGCCGAGCAGAAGTCCCGGACCTGGAAGGACAAGTACGCCCTGCGCTCGGGCATCGAGGGAACCATCAACCAGGCCCTCGACCTCACTGGCCTGCGCAGGGCCCGCTACCGCGGCCTCCCGAAGGTCCGCCTCCAACACACGTTCTCCGCCACCGGATGGCGTCCCGCCACGTGGTGTAGCCGATCAAGGGTGAGGTGTGCGCGGGCTTGCTCGCCGGGCGCACACCCGCGGAGGGCTCGCGCTCTCTGCGCATGAGGTGGGCCACCATGCAACTCTCCGTATTGAACGGCCAGTTCAACAACGGAGGTGCGAGGTGGCCCTGTCCCAGTCTGACCTATTACGCCTGCTGGAGTCACTACGCTCGGCAGACGGACTCGAACTCGTCCGCGGCATCGCCGAGCGGATGCTGCAGGAGCTGATCGAGGCCGAGGCCGCTGCCCACATCGGTGCCGGCTGGAACGAGCACACCGAGGCCCGTACCGCCTTGCGCAACGGGCACCGCGAGAAGACGCTCACCACCCAGGCCGGCGACCTGGAGCTGGCCATCCCCAAACTGCGCGCCGGAAGCTTCTTCCCCAGCCTGCTGGAGCGCCGGCGCCGGATCGACCAGGCCCTGTACGCGGTCATCGTGGAGGCCTACGTCCATGGCGTGTCCACCCGGTCGGTGGACGACTTGGTCAAGGCCCTGGGCGCGGACACCGGGATCTCCAAGAGCGAGGTCTCCCGGATCTGCGCGGACCTGGACGAGCCGCTGACCGCCTTCCGCACCCGGCCGCTGGACCACACCCGCTTCCCCTACATGTACCTGGACGCCACCTACTGCAAGGCACGCGTGAACCACCAGATCGTCTCTCGCGCCGTGGTCGTCGCCACCGGGATCACCGAGGACGGCGGCCGCGAGGTCCTGGGCGTCATGGTCGGCGACAGCGAGACCGAGGCGTTCTGGGCCGAGTTCCTGCGCTCCCTGCGCGAACGCGGCCTGACCGGGGTCCGCCTGGTCCTGTCCGACAGCCATTCCGGCCTGGTCAAGGCGATCCGCAAGGTCATGCTCGGCGCCGCGTGGCAGAGATGCCGTGTTCATTTCCTGCGAAATGTCTTCGCGGTGATTCCGAAGGAGGCGACCGAGATGGTCGCCGCAACCATCCGCACAGTCTTCGCCCAGCCCACCCAGGACGCGGTCCGCACCCAGCTCGACACCGTCGCCGAGATGCTCGGCAAGCAGTTCCCCAAGGTCAAACAGATGCTCCTGGACGCCAAGGACGACCTGACCGCCTTCGCGGCCTTCCCGGAACGGCACTGGAAGAAGATCCAGTCCACCAACCCGCTCGAACGGATCAACCGCGAGATCAAGCGCCGCACCGACGTCGTCCAGGTCTTCCCCAACGACGACGCCCTCCTGCGACTGGTCACAGCCGTGCTCTTCGAACTGCACGACGAATGGATCGCCTTCCCCCGCCGCTACCTGCCCGAGGGAAGCATGGACGAGATCTACCCCACCGAGCTCCCTAAAAGCGCCCCCGCACCACCCAACGCCACCAACGCGCCCACCGAGTGATCGGCTACACCACGAAGGGGGACATGACCCGCCACCGCGATCAACATCGTCCGCCTCGACGCCCACTGGACCACCACGGACACCCCACCCCGAACCGGCCGCCTCGCTCGCCTCGGCTACCAGCTCACAGCCTGACCCCGGAATTGAGCAACAGAGTCACCACCGGCGGTCGGCACAACGGTGCATGGCTGGATGCCAGGGTGAGCGGCTCGGAACGCTCCTCGCCGGCTGCCCTGCGCTCCTACCTCGAATCCTGGACTCGGGGCTCCGACATCCACGAGCGGCTCGAGGGAAATCCGACCCCGGTGCTTGTCGTGGCTGGTGCGAACGACCCGGCGATGGGCCCCGACACCGTGCGGTCCACCTGGCTGCAGTGGTATCCGAACGCCGAGCTCGAGGTTTTCGACGACGCCGGCCACTTCGCCCCGGAAGAGAGCCCAGAGACGCTGGCGGCAGTGGTCGAACGATTCCTCGGCCGGCAGTTGGGCGTTCTGTCGTAGAGGTCGGCCGGCCGTCAGAGTCGCGCCTCCTGCGGTGTCCTTGACGAAGTGGTGAGCACGTGGACCACCTTGAGCGGGGAGTGCCTGCGTGGGCCCCCGGCCGGCGTTGGCGGCGCGACCTCACGCGGTCGGCCGTCACTGCACGCGCTGGATTGCGACCATCGCGGCGTCGTCCCCCAGGACTCCTCCTGCGGCATGGGCGAGGAGATCGCTGTGCAGGTGACGCAGCAGATCGTGCGGGCCTGCGCCGGGGAAAGTGGCGAAGCGCTCATGCAGGGGATAGAAGGCCCCGCTCTCGTCACGTGCCTCAAGAACGCCGTCTGTGTAGAGGAGCAGCGTGTCTCCCGGCGCGAAGGCGAAGGTCTCCGTGGCGGCGTTGGGGTGCAGGAGCTCGGCCAGGGTGTGCTGATCGGCGGTAGCGAGGGTTGTCCGCGAGGCGGCCGTTCCGCTGCCCGAGCGGCTGGCCGCGCTGCGCGCTGCCAGCGGGCTGGAGCGGATCGCCGGTGGTGGGCCGGGAGGCCGCCAGCGTGCTGTGCGACGACGGTCTGCCAGCCGAAGAGGTGGCCACCGCGCTCGGCACGACCGCTCCAAGGCCGGGGTCCTGCTCTGGACCGCACAGGACGGGTGACGGCACGCACCACAGCGTCTGCGTTGCTGATTTTAACCCACTGCGCGAGCACGCCGAGCCGGATCGCACGGTGCAAGGGCTGGGGCTCGCGAGCGGGTGTCGTCGATGTGAGGCCCGGGCGTCAGCCGGCTGGCGGTGCTCTGCTCCATCGGCATCGGGTGGAGCAGAGCACAGCCAGAACAAGGGGCTACAAGGGGCGGACCATTTCCGCTTGCGGACCCTTCTGTCCTTGGGTGACCTCGAACTCCACCCGCTGGTTTTCTTCCAGGCTTCTGTATCCATTGGTCTGGATAGCTGCGAAGTGCACGAACACGTCTGCGCCGCCATCGTCCTGGCTGATGAAACCGTACCCCTTGTCGGCGTTGAACCACTTCACAGTGCCTGTTGCCATCGGTTCCGTCCTTCGTTCGGTGCTACGGCGCGATCTGCAACGCGCCAGCCGCAGCCCAGCGAGCAGGCTCCGATACTTGATCTTTTCCTCCCGTCGCGGCGAAATCCGCCATCCTCCCCGAGCCTCACCCGTGAGGATGAACTTGGCCGCGTCATAGCTCTCCCTGAGGTCCAGTCGCCCAGCAATCGGCCCCGGGATCGGGTGCCGCCAGACCCTCGTTGGTGTCGCCGCTGACCGCTTACCTCACCGTCCACAACGCCCTGCCCGCGCAGAGTCACCCCGTGCGGTCACCGCGCGGCATCCTGCTTTTACCGAATATATGGGGGCAGAATGCGCCTGAGGGCATGACGAGCCATGCCTCGGTGTCGGTGTCGGTGTCGGCGTTGTCGGGGTCGCATCTCGTTGGAGGTGTGTTCGGGCGGCCGGGCAGGCGGGCCCCGTCTCGGGGCGCGAGGACGTGTGTGGGGTCCGGATTTTTCCCGAGGGCGCGCCCTGATGCTCCCGTCTGTCGGATGCCGTCACGGCTCCAACGACGACGGGAGATTCTTATGAGCGCCTACCCGGCGATCGCCGATCACGGGATGGTCGGTGATCTCCAGACGGCCGCGTTGGTGTCCTCCGACGGGACGATCGACTGGTGGTGCACGCCCCGGTTCGATTGGCCCAGGCCACCGGACGCGACCTGTTCGCCGCCACCTCCCAGCTCGTCCACCTCGCCGGCTGGATGGCCCAGGACGAAGGCGACACCCCTGAACTCCGCGGGCTCGCCCAGCGCTACTACGCGCACTCATTCCGCCTGGCTGCCGAAGCCGGCGATCCGGAGCTGTCGGCGACCGCGCTGCGCGGCCTCGCCGTGCAGTGCGTCGACCTGGGCTACCGAGCCGAAGCTGTCCAGCTCGGCGAAGCCTGCGTGGACTACGGCCGCCACCTCGACAACCCGCGCGCCGTCGCCTACTACGAGGCTACCCTCGCCAACGCCGCCGCCCAGGACGACGACCGCCGCATGGCCACCAAGCACCTCGCCATGTCCGAGGCGGCCATCGGCAAGCCGGCCGCCGCGGGCGGAGACTCCTGGGCCGCGCACTACTCCCCCGGCCGCTGGGCCCACGAGTCCGGCATGATCCTCTCCCGCCTCGGCGACCTCGACGCCGCAGAGGAACACCTCCACCTCGCCCTTGACATCCACGGCCTCGACCGCCGCACCCGCGCCATCGTCCTCGCCGACCTCGGCTGTGTCCGCCTGCGCCAAGGCGATGCAGATGGGGCCATGGTCACCTGGCGCGACTTCCTCGACTGCGCGGACGGCATCCGCTCCGTGAAGGTCCAGGCCGCCCTCCAGGACATGCGCGTACGCCTGCGCCGATACAGCGGAGTCCCGGAGGCCCAGGAGCTCCGCGAAAGGGCAGCCCGCATCGCCGACTGAGGGGTGGGACTCACCGCCCCCAGGTACTCCTACTCCTCTGTGATGGTCTGCTCACACCCACGGAGCCGCGGTGACAACCCAGCCCACGAACGCCCACCGGTCACCGACCGACACCTGCTCTCCACCCAGGCGTACGGCACCAGCCAGCACCTGGCAGCCCGCCAGTCCCTGCACCAATGGCAGACCCAGCGGCACGGCCTTCCCGGGTTGGTCGTGGGGGAGCTGGCCGGTGTACGCGGAGCCATCGCGGACTCCCCGGCTCGATCGGAGTCCCGTACTTCGCGATGAAGACGAGACCGTAACCGTCCGGCCGCAGCTCGCTGCCAGCCTTGGCACACCTGCTCATCTTCCTCCTCTCGCCGTACAATGGTGTGGCAATCACGAAGCCTCGTCACCAACCGCGAGACAGGCGTCGTGCTTGGGCCGGACTGTATGCCTGAGTTCGCATACGAATTCGCTTCTCTCTCGCTTAGGTTGGCGGCAATCGGCGCCGGTCGGCCAAGGTCGGCCTGGACGATTTGAGCGACTCCAACCGTATTGATCAGCAGGAGAAGCTATGGCTACACAACAGGCGGAGGCCACGCAAGCATCCGCGGCGCCTTCCACGACGGCGTTCCTCCTCATAGCCAAGATCAAGCCGGGACAGGCGGACGCGCTTCGCGAAGCAGTGTCCGCGAACGCCAAGAACATTGAGGACCCGACTGGTTCGCTTGCGCAGGTCGGCACTGTGCATTTCGTGCGCGTTGCGATCATCAACGATGACACCTTCCTTTTCGCCAGCCAATTCGACGGCGACATCGAGCCCTACCTCGACGATTTCTACACTGTCACTCTCGGCGGAGTGGGATTTGATGCAGTCTTGCGCTACTGCGAAGACTGGCCGGGGCCGAATGACCGTGAGGGGTTCATTGAATTTTGGAAGTCTCACAGGGTCCCGGACCAGGGCTCCGGCATGAAGCAGGTATGACCGTTTTTTGATCACGGAATGGCCAGGATTCGCAGGGGCCGGGTGGCGTCGCGGGCGTTTCCTCTGAGAGCTGTGGCGATGCTGCGGAGACCGGCCAGGCGAAGGGCTCCGATGGCGAGGTTGCGCCAGGTGGCCATGGCGCGGGGCGCGTTGCCGGTCCGCAGCTGTGAGGCGTCCTCGGCAAAGGTCGTGTCCCTCACGTGATGGAGCGCCTCTACCGACCAGTGGCCGCGGATCAAGGACGCGAGCTGGGCCGGATTGGCCTGCTCGGCGGTCAGGCTGGTGACCGCGTACACGGTCTTGGTGCTGACCTTGCCGGTCTTGCGGTTGACTCGGCGCCGCTTGAGTTCGATGGCCTGGGCGGCGCCGGGGAAGAGCAGGCCGGCGACAGTGCAGACCTTGATCCGGCGGATCTCGCTGCGGCCGTGGCCGGTCCCGACGGTGCGGTTCTGGAGTGGGATCTGCTTCCAGGGAAGGGACTTCATCTGCTTGCGGAGCTTCTTCTGGTTTCCCTTGACGATGACGATGTAGTGGGCGCCCCGGCCTCCCAGGTACTCGGCGTGCTCGCGTTGGGTATGCATCGCGTCGCTGGTCACGACCGCTCCGGTCAGGTCGATGGCATCCAGTAGTGGCTGGTAGCAGGTGATTTCATTCGTCTTTGTCTCAACGTCGACCTGGCCCAGGACGGCGGAAGTGGCGTGGTCGACGGCCGCCAGCAGGTGGATCTTCCGGTCGTGCGCGCGGGCGGCGCCGCGCAGGGATTTGCCGTCCACCGCGATCGCCCGCAGCAACCGCTCGCTGGGTTGCGGGCATCGGGCGGACAGCCAGCTGCCGACGGCTCGGTCGAGTACGTCACCGTCGACCTGGGCGAGTACCCGGCGGATGGTGGCCTCACCAGGGGCGTGGTGTTGGCCGGTGAAGGGGTCGCAGCGGGCACCGAGCCGGGCCAGGACCGACTGCGAGGCGTCAGCCGCCCACTCACTGATCGCCAGCAGAGAGGTCGCGCCGGTCAGGACCGCAGCGGCGCAGATGGCGAGCACGCCGACCAGGGGGTGAAGCCGGCCCCGTGGGTCACGGGGGTCCGTCACCGTCGCAAGGCAGGTCAACAGGCCCGGGCACTCCTCAACCGACAGAGACGATGCGGTGGCGAGTTGGTCAAGCGAGGCGGGCATGAGGGATGATTCGGCAACGGCAGGCACGGTCTTCCAGCAGGATCATGGGACGTAGACACTCACATGATCGCCGGTGACCGTGCCTGCCACATTTCGTCACGAACCCTCCCAGCAAGGCAAGTTGGGGTGAACACCCTCAAGTCACCTTCGTGCCGATGCCCTGGGTCCCGGACCTTCTCACGTACGCCCATTTCCCCGGAGTGACCTGCCCAGAAATCGAAAAAGCGCTGCGCATCCGGACCAACATGGAGGCCGTGCTGGAGGACTTCCAGTAAGCTGACGGAAGCCCGTTGCGGAGCGCCTCTTGTGTTTCCTGAACAAGAGGCGCGCCGGGAGGAGTGTGGCCGCGGGCCTCTTCGAACCGTATGCCCCCTCACGCGTTGCCGTGTGGACTCAGACTGCCGAGCGAGGCGTTCGTTCCGTGTTGAAGAATACGTCATTCGTCCTTGAGCTCGACGAAATCCAGGGCTTGCTGCTGGGATCGGTGCCCATGCCCTGCGGCCAATACTTCTTTCTCACATTTCGCCACCCTGACCAAGCACGAGCATTCCTCACGAGGGTCGTTGACAAGGTGTGCTCGGCCGAGCCCGTGATCGGGTCGCCCATCTCGCGTGTCCACCTGGCGCTCACGTGCAACGGGTTGCGCACGTTGGGCGTCGATGAGGCATCGCTCCAGAGTTTTCCCGAAGCGTTCCGGGTAGGCATGCCGGCCCGTGCGGAAGAGCTTGGCGACCATGGAGAAAGCCATCCCGATCAGTGGGTTGGCGGCCTGGCAAGCTCCGATCTCCATGCACTGCTGCTGCTCTTCGGCGCGGACCTCACTGAACGCGCTCAGCGGATCGAGGAAATCCACTCGCTTATAGCGTCAACCGGCGTCCGTATCCTGTCCGAACTCGATGTTGCGCTACCGGAGACAAGGCGCGAGCACTTCGGCTATCAGGACGGTATCTCCAGGATTTATGTCGAGGGAACCGGAATCGAGCCACCACCCGGCTGCGGTCCTGCCGTCAAGCCCGGCGAGTTCGTGCTCGGCTATCCCGACGAAACCAGCTCCATTCCATCCCTCCCGCAGCCGGAATGGCTCAGCCGCAATGGCAGCTTCCTCGCCTATCGACGACTCTACGAGGATGTCATCGCCTTCCGGGAATTCCTGGGGCGCCACGCTGCCACGCGTGACGAGCAGGAACTACTGGCCGCTAAGTTGCTGGGACGCTGGCGCAGTGGTGCCCCACTGGTGTTGGCGCCCCACCACGATGACCCGGAGCTGGTCGCGGATCCGGAGCGCAACAACAACTTCAACTACGGGCAGATGGACCCGCAGGGACTCGCCTGCCCCATCGGCGCCCACATCCGACGCGTCAACCCACGAGACACGATCGGCAACATCCAGCGGCGACGGCTGATCCGCTGGGGACTCCCGTACGGACCGCTGCTCCCAGAAGGCTCACCCGACGACGGAATGGATCGCGGGCTTGCGCTCTTCTTCGGCTGCGCAGATCTCGAGCGACAGTTCGAGTTTGTACAGAAGGAATGGATCAACGCCCCCAAGTTTCTTGGCCTGGACCACGACAAAGATCCGATCGCGGGCGATCACGACGGCACCTACAACATGACCGTCCAGAAAAAGCCGATCAGGAAAACACTGCGTGGCCTGCCCCGGTTCACCCGAGTGAGAGGAGGGGCGTACGCCTTCTTGCCCGGCCTGCAAGCACTTCGCTCGCTCGCCGAAGGCTAACCGGCGATCCACCCAGCTCACTGCCCTCGCAACGACTCCAGTACAACCCTGGAGGCCCACATGCTGATCGCACTGCTCGCCGTGCTCGGCGTCGACCTCATCGTCATCGTCTTCTACGCAGTGGTTGTGTACGGCCGAAAACGCTGGGTGACAAAGCAACCCGGCGCTTTCCGCGGAGCCATCCGGGTCGCAAGCGGGGAGATCGACGGCCTGCGACCCAAGTGGAGCCGGGGTTACGGACGCTGGGTCCGTGACATCCTCATCTGGAGCAAGCGCCCGTTCCTTTTCCGCAACACACTTGTCCCCGCCGACGGACTGGATCAGCAACGACCAGCCCGCCACGATGAAATAAAACGGCTCGGCAAGCAACCCACCGTCATCCGGCTCAAAGCAGACGACGCCATCGCCGAGGTAGCAGCCAAGGAAGAAGACATGGCGCTGCTCCTGGGCCCGTATCGGCAGCCCTTGGACCCCGATGCTCGACACCCTGCCGCGCCCACCACCACATGACTATGCGCAGCATCCCCAAAAAAAGCGTTCGCTTCGTCGGTGGATCGCCACTCGTGTACACCGAACCCTGACCCGCGCCAGAGGTTGCTGCCCCTCGCTCGCCCGCGCCTCGTGGGCAGCGGAGGTCGACCGTGCCGGAACAACGCTGCCATGCGTCGTGCCGGAAACATGGAATGTGATGTCGATGTTGTTGTGGCCCATCCACTCGGCGACGTCGGTGATGGGGATGTTGTGCCTGAGGCAGTTCGAGGCGAAGAAGTGGCGGAGGCTGTAGATGACCATGCCGTCGGGTATGTCGAGCTCGCCCCGCCTCTTGAGCCGTTGCCACTGGTTCTGCAGGAGGTACGGCTGGACGGCTCGGGTCCTGGGGATGGCGCAGTAGGTAGCCATCGATGGTGCCGTGGTGATCGGCGTACGACTCGATGGCGCCTTTGGTCCGGCGCGGGAGAGGGACGTCGCGGTACTCGCCGATCTTGCGGTGCTTGAGACGGTCATACGTCTTCGTTGACTGGTTGACCTGCTCGGTAACCCGGTAGACGTCGTCGTCCACGATGTTGTTCACGTTGACCGCAGCGGCCTCACCGTTTCGAAGGCCGCAGCCACTCATGAGCTCCACTATGAGCCGGAAGGTGTCGTCGCCGGCCTCCCGAAGAGTCTGGAGCTGCGCAGGGGAGGGGATGACGGCCCGCTTGGGGTCGTACTGCGGTGCCTTGACGCCCAGAAGGGGGTTGTCGTCGAAGAGCCCCAGGCGATGCGCGTCGAGGAGGATCGACTTCAGCTTGTCGAATGCGTTCGACTGCGCTGCGAGTCCCACACCGTTGCGCTCCATTGTCCGGATGAAGCCGTCCACCACCTTGTGGTCGAAGGTGCTCATCCGGCTTGTGGTCGAAGGTGCTCATCCGGCGGGTGCCGAGCGCGGGGAAGATGTGGTGCTGTAGGAGGGGTCTGCCGCACGATCGGGTGACATCTGAAGTGGCTTGCCCTGTAGGGCAGGTGGGAAGGATGTCGCTGTGCCCAAGCCCTATCCGGAAGAGTTCCGCCAGGACGTCGTGCGCGTCGCGCGGAACCGTGGCCCGGGTGTGACGGTCGAGCAGGTCGCCACCGACTTCGGAGTCCACCCGATGACGTTGTGGAAATGGATGCGCCGGGCGGACATCGATGACGGGACCAAGGCCGGAACGTCCAGTGGCCGCAACCTAGAGGCGTTCCGGCGGCACGGCATTCCCTTCATCGTCGTCGACCGGGTTGCCGAGGGCGCCGACCAGTGTTCGGTCTCGGTCGACGACGTGGTCGGCGGGGCCTTGGCCGTCCACCACCTCATCGATGCCGGGCATCGTTCCATCGGCTACGTGTCCGGGCCCGAGGAGCTCAGCCAGGTCATGTCCCCCTTCGTGGTGTAGCCGATCACTCGGTGGGCGCGTTGGTGGCGTTGGGTGGTGCGGGGGCGCTTTTAGGGAGCTCGGTGGGGTAGATCTCGTCCATGCTTCCCTCGGGCAGGTAGCGGCGGGGGAAGGCGATCCATTCGTCGTGCAGTTCGAAGAGCACGGCTGTGACCAGTCGCAGGAGGGCGTCGTCGTTGGGGAAGACCTGGACGACGTCGGTGCGGCGCTTGATCTCGCGGTTGATCCGTTCGAGCGGGTTGGTGGACTGGATCTTCTTCCAGTGCCGTTCCGGGAAGGCCGCGAAGGCGGTCAGGTCGTCCTTGGCGTCCAGGAGCATCTGTTTGACCTTGGGGAACTGCTTGCCGAGCATCTCGGCGACGGTGTCGAGCTGGGTGCGGACCGCGTCCTGGGTGGGCTGGGCGAAGACTGTGCGGATGGTTGCGGCGACCATCTCGGTCGCCTCCTTCGGAATCACCGCGAAGACATTTCGCAGGAAATGAACACGGCATCTCTGCCACGCGGCGCCGAGCATGACCTTGCGGATCGCCTTGACCAGGCCGGAATGGCTGTCGGACAGGACCAGGCGGACCCCGGTCAGGCCGCGTTCGCGCAGGGAGCGCAGGAACTCGGCCCAGAACGCCTCGGTCTCGCTGTCGCCGACCATGACGCCCAGGACCTCGCGGCCGCCGTCCTCGGTGATCCCGGTGGCGACGACCACGGCGCGAGAGACGATCTGGTGGTTCACGCGTGCCTTGCAGTAGGTGGCGTCCAGGTACATGTAGGGGAAGCGGGTGTGGTCCAGCGGCCGGGTGCGGAAGGCGGTCAGCGGCTCGTCCAGGTCCGCGCAGATCCGGGAGACCTCGCTCTTGGAGATCCCGGTGTCCGCGCCCAGGGCCTTGACCAAGTCGTCCACCGACCGGGTGGACACGCCATGGACGTAGGCCTCCACGATGACCGCGTACAGGGCCTGGTCGATCCGGCGCCGGCGCTCCAGCAGGCTGGGGAAGAAGCTTCCGGCGCGCAGTTTGGGGATGGCCAGCTCCAGGTCGCCGGCCTGGGTGGTGAGCGTCTTCTCGCGGTGCCCGTTGCGCAAGGCGGTACGGGCCTCGGTGTGCTCGTTCCAGCCGGCACCGATGTGGGCAGCGGCCTCGGCCTCGATCAGCTCCTGCAGCATCCGCTCGGCGATGCCGCGGACGAGTTCGAGTCCGTCTGCCGAGCGTAGTGACTCCAGCAGGCGTAATAGGTCAGACTGGGACAGGGCCACCTCGCACCTCCGTTGTTGAACTGGCCGTTCAATACGGAGAGTTGCATGGTGGCCCACCTCATGCGCAGAGAGCGCGAGCCCTCCGCGGGTGTGCGCCCGGCGAGCAAGCCCGCGCACACCTCACCCTTGATCGGCTACACCACGTGGCGGGACGCCATCCTCAGCCAGGTCAGGGACCGGCGCATCGGGGCATGGAACGCGTTGACCGAAGCGGGCCTGGCACAGTCGGCGCTGTTTGAGTTGCCGGCCGGAAGCCTCGACGTGGCCGCGGGCCGGGACGCGGGATCCCGCTTCCTGGGCCTGTCCGACCGGCCGACCGCGGTCTTCTGCGCCAACGACCTGCTGGCCCTCGGATTCCTCCAGACCATGTACGCCGCCGGCGTGCAGGTCCCCGACCACGTGGCCATCGTCGGCTACGACGACATCGAATTCGCCGCGGCGGCCGCGGTCCCGCTGACATCCGTCTGGCAGCCAGCCGTCACGATGGGCACGCTGGCGGCCGAGATGCTCCTGGAGGAGACGGGGGAGGCCGGGGCCGTACACGAGCACCGGCACATCGTGCTGCAGCCGGAACTGGTGGTGCGCAGCTCCTCTCTGCCCTCACGGTGATGCGGAACCGGGAGGGCAGAACGTCGGTCAGCCGATGGTGAGGGTGCGTTGCCCGGTGATGTCGCGGGACGCACGCGCCGCGGCGAAGGTGTAGAGCCCGGGAACGAGTGTCCAGTTGCCCGAGTTCCACACCATCAGGTCTTCGGGTGCGATGGTGAAGACGAGGCGCTGAGCGGCACCTCGATCCAGGGACACCTTCCAGAAGAGGCGCCCATGACACGCCGGTTGAGGTCCCTTGTGGCCGTTGGGTTACCCGGAACGTCGTAGAGACTCCTTCTCGGCGCCTTGCCGGGGGCGGCTTGCCTCGTGCCGGAGCTGGCTCTTCGAAGCCCTTGATGGGATGGTTTAGCTGGTTACGTCCTCGTTGATGTCATCTGTTATCCAGTCATGCGGGACCAAGGCGTCGCCGTTACTGCGCCTCCAGCGGGCTTGAACGGCGCTGCGGAAGGGTTCCTCGTCGAGGTCGGCGTGTTCCATGACGATGACCTGGAACTCGCCTTGCAAGGCGTCGATGGTGCGCTGGATGGTCTTGTACAGGTTCAGTAGCGCTGCCCGGTCAGTCACGGGGGTGCCGTCGTTGGCGTCTTCGGGGTAATACACCTGGGAGGGCTGATCGAGGATGAGGAAGCGCGGGACGGGGCTGCCCTGTTCGCGGAACCATTCGTGCAAGCTGAGCATGGTGGCGACGTGATACCCCATCGCGTTTTCCCCGCCTCCGATCTCGGGCAGGCGAAGCGGCCCGCGGGTGGTGTCCGCCACGACCGTCAGCGCCCGAGGATCCAGCCGGATCGGGGATTCGCGATGCTCCAGGTCCAGCCTGATCGCCTTGTCCTTGATCTTTGCGCTGACAAGGGAGGTGGAGCTGCTCAGTCGATCGTCCTGGACGGTTGTGCCGAGCTGCTCCTCCAGTTCCGTGATCTGCGCGACGATGTCCTCGCGCCGGTCGACCACCTGGGGCACGTGCTCATGGCGTGCGGCCGTTTCCAAGAAGAGGCTGATGCGTCCTTGCACCACGGCAGCACGTCTCAGAGGGTCACCTTGACCAGCCGTGAACCGCTGGCCCGCAGCCAGGGTGTCGATCTCCTCCTGGTTACGGGCCAGAGAGGCGCGCAGTTCCTGCAGCGTGTTCTCTTCCTCGGCGATCAGCGCCGCGATGTCGGGAGTGCTGCTACCGATGGTGGTCATCTCGGCGTTCAGTCGGGCTAGGTCCTGGCGGATGATGTCGGCGATTTGACCGGGCTGGGGTGTCGAGCTGCCACACACAGGGCATTGCCCGGTGTATTCCTCCTCATGAGTTCGCGGTTCTGGGAGGAGACCGAGGGTGGCTAGGCGAGCATGCTGTTCGGCGGCCTGGCCGAGGAACTCGTCACTCTCCTGAGCGATCCGCTTGAGATTGGAGATGCGTGCTCGGGCGCGGCCGTGGGCTTGGCGGAGCCCCCTGCGGTCCTCGGTCAGAGCCGTCAGAGGGTCCTCGGACCCAGAGGGGCTCGCGTCGGGAACCGCGCCGGATGCTGCCCGGCGCAGCCCCATGAGAACCTGTGCGGCTGTCAGCAGCGCGTGACCTCCTGGCAACGGCGCAAGTAGGCCTGCTTCTATGGCCTCGGTGAGCAGGGCGCGGGCTTGGCCGGAAGCCGGACCCATTGTGCGGGCGGCGGCAAGTGCGTTCTCCATGTCGGCCAGCTGTCGGCGGAGGAGCCGAAGGTTGTGTTCGCGCAGGGCTCGCTCGGGGTCCACAGCACCCAGAAAGTACGGCAGCATCGCCCTGATGGCCGCCCGGTGGAAGTCTTCACTCTGCCCGTGGAAGAGCAGGTCCGGATTGGCCACCTCGTTCTGTTTCTGGAGGCAGAAGAACAGAGCGTGCCGTACTGAGGGCGGAATGGGCTTGGCGCTGCGCACCGCCGGGATTCGCAGCGTGTGGTCGATGCCTGCGAAGTCCGAGAGCAGGGCTTTGGCGATATCGAGCGGGGTCGCGAAGATCAGTTTGATCAGAGGCGGGGGCGCCGCACCGTGGGCCTGGGAGACGACACACATCGTGGTCGCGGTGGCTGCTTTGGCGGGGGGCGCCGGCCGGGCGACGAAGAGCTGCTGATCGCCCTTGACGAGAGTGACGGCGAAGACTCGTACGAAGTTACGCAGGGCCGCGCCTTGGATGCCGTAGTCGTCGCTGGCAAGGCAGTAGTCGATGATGTTGAGCAGGGCGCTCTTCCCGCGCCGCGAGTCCCCGGTGATGATGTTCATCCGCCCGGTCTTGAACGGCACGGTGCGGATCCGGCCGTCGGCGCTGTAGATCGAGATGGCGCTGATCTGGAAGGTCAAGGCCGGACTCCTAGCAGGGTCATCACAGTACTCATGCTTCCTGTGCTGGGTAGCCACCGACCCAGCATGTGCGCGGCCTGCTGGATGGCGATGACTTCTTCGGTCCGGCCGGTGACTACCTTCTTCAGTCGACCGGCTGGAAGGAACAGCAGCCCCTGGTCGGTGCAGCGCACTAGCGCGGTTTGCAGCGCCATCAGCAGACCGGGGCGGACGACGGCGGCCAGCGCGGTGGCGTTCTGGGTCATGTTCACCTTGACGGCCCTGTTCTCTTCCAGCCAGCGGTTCAGTCCGGCGCCGGTCGTCCTGGGCAGCCGGTCACGTATTGCCGGCTGCAAGGCCATGACGGAACTGAGCACGGCAACAGGAATTGGGCACGGCTGGCTGTACTGAACCTCGTGTCCTTGTACTGCCCTGGCAGTGAGCACGGCCGTGAAAGCCGGGTTGTACAGCGCACGCTCCTCACGGCTGAGGTTGGCGAACTCGCTCATGACGAGGCGGCCTTCGCGGGCTCCAGAACCGCCATCAGTCTGGCTCCGAAGTCGACGTGCCAGCCCACCCGGTAGTCGTCTGCCAGCATGTGAAAGGAGCCCTTTGATACGAACGGCTCGTCACAGTCCGGGCGGATGCGCCTCTGTGCCTCGCTCATCGCCCACCGGTAGATCTTCCTTGCTGCGGCCACCTTCTCGGTCTCTGCTGTCTGAGCACCGAGCTCGTCCTGCATCTCTTCGAAGAGCTCTTCCCACTCTTCGACGAGGCGGCGCTCATACCGGCTGATCTCCCCTGGCAGCAGGAGGTTCTCGTCGGACCAGCGAGAGCGCTGAGTGAAGGCCCTCATATAGTCCCGGACGGCTCTACTAACGCGCGATGTACTGATGTCGATCAGAAGCAGCTGACCGACAAAGGCATGGTCGGTGTACTTCGAGAGGTTCGGTTCAAGGGTGGCGATGTCTTCGTCGATCGGCAGGTTCTCCGGTCGGAACTGATTGCGCTGGTCGGTGAACATCTGGTCGAACTCGCCGCCACTGATCGCGTCCATGTCCTGGGCCCGTAGCTGGCGGATGGTGCGCTGGAAGAACCAGCCTTCCAGCCGGCTCAGGAATGGACGCGCGTACTGGTGGCCGACGGCAGTGACGGCCCGTTCCAACAGGAGATCCTCCACCGCGTCCACATCGGGAGCCTTGCCGAACACTTGGATGCGGGCGACCATGCGTTGCCGTTGGCTGTCCGTCAGCTTGTCGAACGCCTCGAAAGCCCTCTTCAAGTCCTTGTTCGTCGAAGCCTTTCGCGCTGCTACCAGCGCGGCTAGGGCACGGTCTTCGTCCCGGCAGCCAGACACTGCCGGCTGCAACATGTTGCCCACCGAGCCGCCCGGCAGCTCGGCAGTGGTAAGCAAAACCAGATCTGTCTCATCAAGGTTCAGTTGGTCACCAGTGATGGCGTGAGCCCAGATCCGTAGCGTTTTCCATAGGTCGGTGCTGGCATCCGTGAGGCTGATCCCCGGTGCCCTGTGCTTGAGTTGGTAGTAGACCGCGCCCGACTTTGATACTTCCTCAATGTCGTCCCCGGCCTCGATGGCTACCGACCACTCAAGCCCCCGTCCGTGATGACCGACGCAGAGGTGGAGAGCCTGGCGCAGCTGATACACGTAGCCGATAGCCGAGGCCGACGCCTCGAACGGGTCCACCTTCTCCGCCATGATTCCCCCTAGTGCAGCGAAGCTCACCGAACGTGACACCGATCTTGGCACGGCAACCTCACCCAGGACAGTCCCCAGCACAGCCATGCCGCACCTGAGCTGGAGGTGCGGCCAAGTCGAGGGACCTTGCTGCGATCTCTAGGGATGGCGGTGAACTCGAACTAATGAGCTTCCTGTCCTGTCGCGCCGGGCGGCCCCTTCGCGATCGGCGCCCGCTGAGCGGCCGGAAGGGACAGGTGACACAGCCGAGTTCTAGAACCCGGCCGCATCGCGATCAGCCCGGCCACCGACAGCCGTCCCGAACGTCGGCCGCTGACGGTCCCGACCGGGGTGCGGCCCCGCCGGCCCCAGGTCCGTCCCCGGGGCGAGCGTCGGGTGAAGCCGGCGGCAGATCGCGCAACGGTGCTCCGGTGCGGCACTTCCAGAAGGTTGCGTCGATGACCGTTCGTTGATCTCTTCAGCGGCCGCCCCGCCCGCGCCGAGTTGAGAGCGGAGCCTCGATCTTCTCCCACCCCGGGCCGGTCAGCCATCTATGTCGTTCCACGCAGTGACAACGGCGTCGGGGGAGCAATGGGGCAACGGGCAGTGGTAGCCGCATGTGCCCGTTTGGTATTGCTGACCTGCGACGGTGAGAGCGGGGGGCTCGGTGATGGCTTTCGCCTTCGACGTGATCTTCTATCTGTTCCCGATGACCCATCATGTCGAGTGCGTCGCGATCCTTGAGCCCGTTGGAAAGGGCCTCTGACGCGTAAATAGCAGCAGGTCAGGGTGGGTGTGGGCAGGGCTGGGTGCCCGGTGGCCGTTGAGGGCCGCCGGGTGTCTGGTCTGCCGGTCAGGCGGCGGTCTCCCTGGGGTTGAGGGTGACGGTGTAGCCGAGTTGGTTGAGCTGGCCGATGGCCCGGCGGGTGGCGCGTTCGGGGTCGCGTTGGGTGAAGTAGCTGCCGCCGAGTTCTTGGTAGGCGGCGTTGTCGGTGAGCATGTGTCAGATCGCGGTGATGATCGAGTGCTCGACGGCGACCAGGGCCCTGAGCGGGCCGCGGCGGGCGGTCAGGCGTTTGTAGCGGGCGGCGAGGTAGGTGTCCTTGGTTCTGACCGCGCCGAACGCGGCGAGCCCGGGGGCGCCTTTGAGGTAGGGGTTGCCGGGCCGGACCTTGGTGTTCTTGGTGCGGCCGGCGGATTCATGGTGGCCGGGGCAGACCCCGGCCCAGGACGCGAGGTGCTTGGCGGAGGCGAACCGTGTCATGTCCCCGCCGGTCTCCGCGATGATCACCTCGGCGGTGGCCTGGTTGATCCCGGGGATGGTGTCGAGCAGGTCGAGGGCGCCACGAAAGGGCGACATCGCCTCCTCGACCCGTCCGCTGATCTGGTCGATCATCCCGGTGAGCTGGTCGTACTGGTCCAGATGCAGGCGGGTCAGGAAGGCGTGGTGTTCGCGGAAGCGTCCGGTCAGGGCCTCGGTGAGTTCGGGGATCTTGCTGCGGAGCTTGCGTTTGGCCAGGTCCGCGAGGACGTGCGGGTCGGCTTCGCCGCGGATGAGGGCTTCGAGCATGGCCCGGCCGGAGACGCCCATGATGTCGGAGGCGACCGCGGACAGCTTGATTCCGGTGTCCTCCAGGAGTTTCTCCAACCGCTGGACCACACGGCTGCGTTCGCGGGTGGCGGTGGTCCGGGCGCGGGTGAGGTCTCGTAGTTCGCGGATCGGCTGGGGTGGGACGAAGGAGGGCCTCACCAGGCCATGGGCGCCGAGCTGGGCCAGCCAGGCCGCGTCCGAGACGTCCGTCTTGCGGCCGGGCAGGTTCTTGACCTGCCGCGCGTTGACGAGGATCACGTTCAAGCCCTCGGCCAGCACGTAGTAGAACGGCTTCCAATAGTCCGAGGTCGCCTCGATCACCACCAGGGTGACCTCGGTGGCGAGCAGGTGATCCCGCAGGTCCAGGACTGCGTTCGAGGTCGATCCCCACGTCGTGGTCTCGGCCGTGAAGGACCCCCGCCGCTTCGTACTGGGGGTGCGGACGCATACCTTGGCGTCCTTCTTGCTGATGTCGAGGCCGGCGCAGCGTTCGTGCAGCACGTCCACGGTCTTGCTCCCTCCCTCGCCGGACAACCGGGTATGCCGTTCCGGGAGGGCCAGGGTGAATCAGGAATTCTGACGCACGTGCTTCACAGCAACACTCCACGGTTCCCGTGGACGGCCCCCAGCACCACGCTGACCTGCGAGCTCACGGGCATCACAGAGGCATCGGTTTCGGCCGGAACGAACACCCCAAGGTTCCCGAACCGGTACCAGCCCCCGGCAGGGCAGACAGAAGCACCCCCGGCGCGCGCCCGGGATTTACCACGCCCCCGGCGCGCACCGAAGGTGCGCTGGATCGCTGACCTGCAGGTTTGGGCAGTGTGCGTTATGTGCGCTGTGGGCGTTACGGGCGATATCTTGACGCAGATTTGACGCTCGTGACGCACGTTTGACGCACGCCCGGCGTCTTTTCTGATGGGGCGTCAGCATGAAAAAGCCGCCTTCCGTACCAGGGTGAAATCCTGGTGTGGAAGGCGGCATTTTCGCGCCCGTCGTACTTGGCGAGGCTCCAACCCGGCCCGGGGTCACGGACTTGGGTCCGGCTACGTACGGTGACGGTCGTGGCTGGGCTCCCGAGCATCCTGCTGCATACCGGAAATAGATCTAGTCGGCTGCGTGTTGGCGGTAGGTCGGTACGGAGGGGGAGGTGTCGGGCCTGAAGTTGTTCAACACGAAGAGCGGTGTGACCGAGGTTGCGCCGCGTCTGGCTGAGGTCGAAGCCGATGTGCAGGACCTCGTCGAGGGGCACATGCAGACCATGCTCGGGGTCCGGTTCGTGGCGAGCGAGTACAGCACGGGGCCGGTTGACTCTCCTCCCGAGGGTTCCTCAAGCACACCGAAGCATGGTCTCGCCGCAGCGTGCGCCTGACCTGGAGGTCTATCCGTCCCACGCGAGAGGTTGTCCATCCCGATGGAATCTCGCAATTCCTGAGATAATATCGTCCAGTCCGATCAGTTGGCCAAATGGTCGAGCTGGAGGTTTCGTGTCCCTGGCGATCGTGCGAGACCTGCGTCCGGAACTGCGCTTGACGACGCCGGAGGAGCTCGCGGCCTTCGAGCAGGACCTGTTGTCCGAGTTCGTGCTCGCCCGGGCTTCGGCCGGCATCAGCGATGGGACGGTCGCCGGCGATGTCGGCGTGATCGTCGAAGTGCGCTCATGGTTCACGCGCCCGCTGTGGGAGATGGAACCTCGCGATCTGGACCGGTTCTTCGGCCGACATCAACAGGGCCTGGCTCATGCCACAAAGGTCCACAAGGCGCACTCTCTCAGCGTGTACTTCGAGTTCCTTGAACTACGGCACAAGCCCGCCATCCACAGGGCAACCGGCTATGTCGTCGAGTCGCCGTTGGATGAGATCAACCGGCCCCGTGGATCGACCCTGTCCCGGTTGCGGGTTCCGCCGCCGCTCGGGGAGGTCGACCATCTGTTCTCGGCTTGGCGTGACGAGGTGCCGCAGGCGCGTAAACCGTTGTCGATCGTCCGGAGTTACACCGCGATGAGGCTGGCGAGTCTGATAGGTCCCCGGGTCTCGGAGCTGAGCCTGGCGAACGTCGACGACATCCACTGGGAGCTCGGCCAGTTCGGAAAGATTCTTCTGCGGGGCAAGGGGAGGCGCGGCAAGAAGAAGGAACGGCTCGTCTCGCTGATCAACGGGAGCCGTTCGCTGCTGGAGTGGTGGGTCGACGGCCCCCGATGGCAGTGCGACGATCGGGTGGATGAGCCAGAGGCGCCGTTGTTCCCCTCGGAGCGGCGGGCCGCAGACGGCTCGAGCCTGCGGGTGGATACCGACACGCTCCGCCTGCATCTGAAGAAAATGGTCGCCCAGCACCTTCCTTCCCAGGCAGGCAAGCTGACGCCGCACACGCTTCGGCACTTCGCTGCCTCGGAGCTCTACCGTCAGGGCATGGATGTGGTGGCGATCCAAGAGCTGCTTGGCCACAAGTGGATCAACACCACCATGATCTACGTACACGTCAACCAGACTCATGTCGAGGACGCGTGGGTCCGTGCGGGTGAGCGTGGACGGGCGCGATTCGGAGGAGCGTCATGAAGTGGAACCTGCGGATGACCGCGGCCAAGCGGGACATCTGGAAGTCCTCCGAACTCCAGCGCATGCTGGCCGACGCGGGCTTGGTGATCAGTGCGGGCAAGATGTCCAACCTGTGGGCCGGACAGCCGGTGACTATCCGCCTGGACGATCTCGACGTGATCTGCGAGGTGCTGCAATGCGAGCCCAGCGATCTGCTTGTCCGTGAGCCCGAGAAGGCCCGCGCGAAACGACCGGAGCAGGATGAGAGCAGGGCGGCCATCCGTCCCGCTGTTGGTGAGAACCGTCGTCGGAGCGGCGGCGGCCCGGCCTCCCGCAACTTGATGCCGCCGTTGTGACGAAGGAAGCGAAGGCCAAGGGGCTTGGGACGCCTGAGAGTTGCGAGGTCTGCATGGCCTGGGGCCTGCACCCTAACCCGGGCGGCTCGAAGATCCTCTGCTATGCGTGCAGGGCATGGTGGTACAAGTATCCTGCCGACTCGTGCGGCACGTGCGGCGCGACCGTCCCCCTGCGTGACGGAGTCTGCCGGGCCTGCCGTCACCAGGCCGCATTCGTCGCCGGCCGTATCAAGGTCCCGTCAGCCGGCCACGGGGCCCGGTTGGACCTCACGGTCGCAGCCGCAACCGGGCACCAGACGTTTCTCGCTGACCTGATCAAATGGAATCGGCGCCACCACCTCACCGCAAGAACAGCGGAGGTGCCTGAGTTGCCGAGCGAGACGACGCACAGACACCCCCTGCTGCTGAAGCCGCCCGAGAGCATCCAACTCACGCTCTTCGAGCCGGTCCGGGACTTCCGGCGCTATCGGAACCCGAACGGCTCGAAGGGGCGCTCCTGGACAGGATTCACCCCGGCAGATCCCGGATATTCGGACTTCCTCGTCGATCGGGCCAGGGACGTCGCGGCGGTACGGGGCTGGAACCACTGCACCATCAAGCGCGTGAAGTGCGGCTTGATGATCCTCTCGGCCCTGCACCAGCCTTCCGAAAGGATCAAAGCCACCACGGTGCACGCACTCTCCCGGGACATCGATGTTCCCGCAGTCCATCTCATCGACATGCTCAACGATCTCGACATCCTGCTCGACGACGCACCCGACCCCCTCGAACAACTTGTCAGAGCTCACCTCACAGTGCTTCCCGAGCAGATACGCGTCGAGGTGACCGCCTACTTCGACATCCTCCGCAACGGAGCCCCCCGCCGCCGCCCCAGGTCGCCTCACACAGTCGGCATCCACCTGCGGCTGATCGTCCCGTTCACTGCCCAGTACTGTGCCCTCCGATACTCGACATTGAGGCAGGTCACCCCCGAGGACATTACTGACTGGCTGTCCAAACGGAACAACGTCCAGCGCGAAATCGTCGCGCTCCGGGACATGTTCAAGACGCTCAAGTCACAGCGGCTGATCTTCGCCGACCCAGCCCGACGCATCAGGCCCGGCAACACCCTCGTCAACCCGCCCACACCGGTCGCGGAAGACCAACTCAAACAAGTGGCCAGAGCCGCGGCTGAGAGCCCGGCCCTCCTGGCCGTCGTCGCCCTTGCCGGCATCCACGCCCTCTTCCCGCACGAGATCAGAATGCTCCAAGACTCCGACATCGAGCTGAGCACCGGGCGCCTCCGGCGGGCCGAGGTCAGCCGGCCCCTCGACGACTTCACCGCCGAAGCCATCCGCAAGTACCGGCGCTACCGTGACGCCCGCTGGCCGGACTCGGCAAACCCTCATCTCCTCCTCACCCAGCAGACAGCCAAGAGGAAGGGTCCAGTCAGCGACTTCTGGCTCAAGCGCCTGTTCAAGGGGCTGCCCGCCACGGCCGACAGCCTCCGCCAGGACCGGGTCCTCGAAGAAGCGATCGCCGCCGGACCCGATCCCCTCCGCATCTCCACCATGTTCAACCTCAGCGCCCAGGCCAGCTTGCGCTACACCCGCGCGGCCAGCCCGGCAGGCACCGAAACGACGACCGGGTAACCTGCGAACCCACGGCCAGAGAACCTCCAAATCCCCCAGCAGCACCTACAGTTCAGATTTCGATACCTTCAGAAATCGTGAACTCGCGGGGATTTCACGGAGGCCGGATCGACTCGCTGGGCATCGATGAGAACGGGTCTCCTGTTGTAGTCGAGTACAAGCGTGGGCGTGACGCCGGCGTCATCAACCAGGGCCTCTTCTACCTCGCTTGGCTGACCGATCACCGCGCAGAGTTCCAGCACCTGGTCAGTGAGCAACTCGGGGCGGATTCAGCAGCCCAGGTGCTGTGGAGTAGCCCCCGGCTGATCTGTATCGCAGAAGGCTTCACCCGCTACGACCTCCACGCTGTACGCGAGATTCGCCGCACCATCGACCTGGTCCGCTACAACTACTTCGGCAGCGCATTGCTCGCACTCGAGGCGGTGGCGAAGGTGACGACTGGTGTGCCGGCGAGGGGCGGGCGGAGGCGCCCCTCGCAAGGTGCGCCGATCGGACCGCGTGGCGCTGGTACGTCCGACCTCCGCGGCACGCTCGACGAGCTGGTAAGGGGGTTCGGTGACGACGTGAGCAGTGTGGATCGCAAGCAGTACCGCGCCTACCGGCGCCTGCGTAACTTTGCCTGCGTCAGCCATGCCCACCAGCAGGAGGTCGTCGTCACCCTTCGGGTGAGCCCGAAAGACATCGACCTCGCTCCGGGCTTCACCCGGGATGTCAGCACGGTCGGCCACCACGGCACAGGCGACCTGGAGGTCCGCCTCCGGACGGAGCGCGATCTGCGACGGGCGGAGCCCATGCTGCGCATGAGCTACGAGGCTGCATGAGCCGGGTAAGACGCGGGCGGTGGCTGCTAGGAGAACACCAATGGATTTGGGTGGCAGTTCGGGGTGCACCATGCCTGCATCCATGTCCACCGGGAGTTGCTGCCTTGACGCGCTGAACGGGCGGAATCAGAGCACTCGACGGCTAGCCTCTGCGCATGGATTCTGACGAGCTCACCCGCCGAGACAAAGAGCTGGAGACCTACTGGCACGGGGAGGACGGGTTCCGCCAGAAGTACCTGATCGATATGGTGCCGCTGCCGTTCGTCGCCGACCAGGATGTCATCGGAGGGCGTCTCATCGTGGCCACGGATGACATACGGCTACGGAAGGTGGTTGAGCAGTTCGCCAGCTACTTCAAGCGCGAGCTGCGGTTCGACTTCCTCCAGTTCACGGCCACTGGTAGCGACAGCAGTCAGGAGGTGCTGTTGATCAACTCCAGGGACGTGATCATGCTGTCGCCAGTTGCGTGCGGCGCGGTGGGGTTCGACCTGGACGAGAAGTGCCTGACCTGGGTCTGGATCCACCCCTTCCAGCGAGGAAGAGGTCTTCTCGATCGCGTGTGGGAGGAGCTGGAGCGACGGCACGGGACAGAGTTCACCGTGGAGCAGCCGGTCTCGATCCCGATGCAGCGCTTTCTCCAGAGCAAGGACGTTGACCCTGCCCGCTGGGGCGGGCCCTCCCCCGCCGACTAGGGCCTGTTCTGAGTTGAGATCACGGGAGGGCTGGCAGGCTGCGTAACCAGAGGATGGATCCGCGCAGGTGGAGCCCGGCGGCATAGCTCTCAGGTGTCTTGTCGTAGCGGGTGGCCAGCCCCCGCCATTCCTTGAACTTGTTGATGGCGCGCTCGACGGTGTTGCGATCTTTGTAGAGCGTGCCGTCGTGGCTGACCGGGCGGCCGCCGGAGCGTCCCTTCTTCTTGCGATTGGCAGCCTGGTCGGCCTTTTCCGGGATCACCGCCTTGATGTTGCGTCTGCGCAGGTGGGCGCGGTTGGCTCGGGAGGAGTACGCCTTGTCGCCGGCCACTGCGTCCGGCCGGGTCCTGGGGCGGCCGATCCGGCCGCGCACCTTGATCTTCTTGAGGACAGGGATGAAGTGCGGGCTGTCCGCGGCCTGCCCGGGGGTAAGGATGATGGACAGCGGGCGGCAGCGCCGCTCGACGGCAAGGTGGATCTTGCTGGTGAGCCCGCCCCGGGAGCGGCCCAGTTCGGCGGCCCGCAGTCGGGCCCTGCGGCGCCGGCGCACGGCTCGGCGCTGTTCCCGCTCGGGGTCCTCCCTGTCCGCGGATCCCTCGCCTACGGGGTCGTTTTGTCCCTTTGTTGCAGCCCCTTTTCCTCCGCCACGGCCTTCTCCAGATCCTCAAGGAGCTCCGGGGCGACCGCCATGCCCGCCGCGTGGTGATGCGCCCGAGCAACGGTCGAGTCCACGCTCACCAGGCTGAGATCGACATCGTCGCGAGCCTCCGCCTCGGCGATCATCGCGTCCATGAGGGTCTGGAAGACCTCGTCACGCGCCCACATCCGGAACCGGTCGTAGATCGTCGACCAGGAGCCGTAGCTCTCCGGCACATCCCGCCAGGGACTGCCGGTCCGGAACCTCCACATCACCGCGCTGAAGTAGCGGCGCAGGTCAGGGATCGGTCCGAACGCCCCCAGCGGCAGGTGCGGCTCGATCAACTCCCACTCGGCATCGGTCAGATCATCACGAGTCATGCGACCGGTCTACCCCGGCCAGCACCCTCCTGAAGCGAGAATGACCGATCCCGTGATCTCAACTCAGAACAGGCCCTAGTGCTGCTCCGCGGAAGTTCGTGGAGGGGTGTTGATCAGGCCGCCTTGAGTGGGGTGCCCTCGTAGGTCCAGCGGTAAGGCTTGGCCGTGTCGTTGTGCTTGATCACGTAGGTCTCCAGCTTGTTGATCAGGTCGTCGCGGCTGGCGAAGTCGCCGTTCCGCAGGACCCGGCGGGTCAGGGCGGAGAAGAACAGCTCGGCCTGGTTGAGCCAGGAGGCGTGCGGTGGGGTCCAGTGAACGTGCCAGCGCGGATGCGCGGCCAGCCATGCCTTGGTGTGCTTGGCGGTGTGGGAGGAGCCGTTGTCGAGCACTACGTGGATCTCCTTGTCGGGGGCAATGGCCCGGTCCAGCTGGTCCAGGAACGCGGTGAAGGTCGCCGCGTCATTGCGGGCGATCACCTCGGTGAGCACTTCGCCACTGGTCACCTCCAAGGCGGCGACCAGGGAAGCGGTGCCGTGGCGCCGGTACTCGAACTCCTGGCGGGCGAACTCGCCAGGAGCGGCGGGGCGCCCGGGATACCGGCGCGAGCGGGCGGCGATCGCGGTCTTCTCGTCGATCGAGAGCACCACCACGCCCTCGGGCGGGTCGAGGTAGAGGGCGCACACGTCCGCCGCGCGTTCCCAGAAGTCGGGGGTGTCGCGGCGGGTGAGCCAGCCGCGGACCTTGTGCGGCTTCAGGTCCAGGTCCGCCAGGATCCGCCCGACCTGCGACGCGGAGACCGGCGCGAAGCAGGTGCCCGCAATCTGTGCGGCGATGGTCCGGTGCGACCAGGTCGCCTCCGGGTGCGGCGGAGCACTGGTCGCCGTGGCCACGATCGCCACCCGCACGTGGGGCCCGTAGATCTTCGGCCGTCCGGACCGCCCGGCGTCCCGCAGCCCGTCCAGCCCGCTGGCGGCGAACCGGCCCCGCCACTTGCGTACCGTGTTCACGCTGACCTCCAGCTCCCGCGCTATCGCGCCGTTGGCTCGCCCGTCCGCCGCCGCGAGCACGATCTTGGCCCGCAGCGCTGCCCGCACCTGCGACTTCGGCGAGCAGACCGTTCGTGCCAGCCGCTCACGAACCTCCGGCCCGAGCACCACCGCAACCGCCGTCCCCACCCGTCCTTCACACTGCACGGCAGACGATCATGGCGGACCGGTGCCACACCCGGCAGGATGGGCCCGTGCCGAAGAACCCCCCGGAATCGATGCAGCACCACCTGCGCCAGCGCCTGAACACCCACGCCCAGGCCCGCTGGCCGCAGCTGGCCCGGGTCCACGTCCGCTTCCGCGCCGGATTCGCCTGCGTAGCAGCCGAGCTGAAGGACGGGGAGGAACTACCCCTGTGCCGCCTGCGCTTCACCGGCGTCCTGCACACCTGGGGCTTCGCCCTCTACCTCGCCAGCCGCGGCGGATACCAGGACAACTACCTGCCCACAGGGTTGCCCATCGGCAGTCCCGAAGACTGCCTCGACTGCGCCGGCGGCCTTTACCTCGACACCCTGTCGGCGTACGGGCTCTGATGCAGAGGTGCGTACGGGTTGATCTACAGAGGTGACTCGGCGTGTCGGGGTGGGGCCCGGCTCGATGAGAGGAGCCTGACGCTGATCTTGTGAAGCGTCGAGGAGGGCCTGTCGGATGTTGCTGGAACCGGGGCGGTGGCTGGAGCTGCGGCGTTTCCGGGCTCTGCATGAGGCGGGCGCGAGCATCTCGGAGATCGCTCGGGAGACCGGTCTGAACTGGCGTACGGTCAAGAAGTATCTGGAGAGCGACGGTCCTCCGGTTCCGCCGGCTCCGGCGCCGCGCTCGGATCTCGGCAACCAGGTGATCAAGCCGTGGGCGCATGTGATTGATGCGTGGCTACGGGCTGAGGTGCTGCTGAAGGCCGCGGTCATCCATGAGCGTCTGGTCGAGCAGTATGCCTTCCCGCACCACTACCAGCGCGTCAAGATGTACGTGCAGCAGGCCCGACCCCGCATCGCCGAGGAGTTGGGATATACCCCGCGCGAGCTGGCGAAGTTGCACCGCCGCTTCGAGGTGGTGCCCGGCGCCCAGGCCCAGGTCGACTGGGGCGACGAGGGCAACATCCTGGCCCATGTCGGCATCCCGAAGGTCTACTCCTTCCACATGACCTTGTCCTACTCCCGAGATCCGTTCTGCTGCTTCACCACCAGCCAGAATCTGGCATCGTTCTTCGAGTGCCACCGGCGGGCGTTCGCGCACTTCGGCGGGGCGCCCGGGGTGATCGTCTACGACCGGACCAAGACTGTCGTGCGCCGTCACGTCGCCCCGGGCGAGGCGGTCCCGTTGCATCCGGAGGCCGTGGCGTTCGCCGGGCACTACGACTTCGACATCGACGTCTTGGCCGCCTACCGGCCGACGGGGAAGGGCCGCGTCGAGCGCCAGGTCCTCATCGTCCGCGATCATGTGCTCGCGGGGCGGTCCTTCTCCAGCCTGGATGACATGGACGGGGCGTTCATGGCCTGGGTGCCCCAGCGCCGGGCGCGTACGCACCGCACCCACGGCGAGGTGATCGGCGTGCGGGCCAAGCGGGATCACGCCGCGCTGCGGGCGCTGCCCGCCAAGCCCTACATCGTGGCCGATCGGCACCTGCGACACGTGGCCAAGGACTGCCTGGTCGCCTTCGACGCCAACCTCTACTCGGTGCCCGCCACCAAGGTCCGCCACCGCCAGCTCGTCGAGGTCAGAGCCTCCGCAGGCACCGTGGCCCTGCATTCCACCGTGCCCGACGCGCAGGGCATCACGCTGCTGGCCGTGCACTCCCGCGCGGTCGGACGCAGCGCGAGGATCGTGGATGAGGCCCACTGGAAGGCCCTGCCCGACGGACACACCCGCGCCACCACCACCGACCTTCCGCCACCCGTGAGCAGGCCGGCCCGCTCCGGCGCCGAGGAACCGGGCGGTCTGATCTCGCTGCTGACCCGGGCCAGAGCCGCGCAAGTCCACGTCGGCACCCGTCCGCTGGCCCTCTACGACCAGATCGCCGGCACCCGCCCGTTCAACCCCGCCCCCATCGACCCCAAGGACATGCGTTGAGCGAGCTGGTCACCGCCCGGATCCGCACCACCGCCACCAAACTCGGCCTGCCCCACCTCACCGAGGCCCTGGCCGAGCACGTCGGCCGGGCCGACGCCGCGTCGATGGCCTACCTCGACTTCCTCGACCTGGTCTTGGAAGAAGAACTTGCCGTCCGTGAAGAACGCCGCTTCCGCCACGCGCTACGGGTCTCCCGCCTGCCACACCACAAGACGATTGAGGAGTACGACTTCTCCTACCAGCCCGAACTCGACCCCAGGAAGGTCAAGGACCTGGCCACCCTCGCGTTCGTCGAGGCCAAGTCCAACGTCGCGCTGCTGGGCCCGCCCGGGGTCGGCAAGACACATATCGCCGTCGCGCTGGCTGTCGCCGCCTGCCGGGCCGGCTACTCGATCTACTTCACCACCCTCGACGACATGGTCCGCCAGCTCAAGGCCGCCGACTCCATCGGCCGCCTGGCCAGCAAACTCCGCACCTACCTGCGGCCTCACGTTCTCGTGGTGGACGAGGTCGGCTACCTCCCGCTGGAGCGTGACGAGGCAAACCTCGTCTTCCAGATGCTCTCCAAGCGCTACGAGAAGGGCTCCACCCTGCTGACCTCGAACAAGAGTTTCAGTGAGTGGGGTCAGGTCTTCGGCGACGACGTCCTGGCCACTGCCATCATCGACCGCCTACTCCACCACTGCGAGATCCTCGCCATCAACGGCGCCAGCTACCGCCTGAAGAACCGCCTCACAGCCATCGAAGGCGGCATCACTGCGGCCAGCTGACACAGGATCAAGCTCTGCACATCAGCCCGTACACACCTCTGCACTACAGCCCGTACGCCGACACACCCCCGCCTGACCGACCCCAACACCCCTCCACGAACTTCCGCGGAGCAGCACTAGGGTGCCCCAGGCGCCGACCGGGCGACCGCCGACGTCGACACCCCAGGCCTGGGCGCAGTCCTCGATGAGGGGGATTCCGCGTTCGCGGAGCCGGGTGGCGATCTCAGCGGTACCGGGTGCGGGCCGTCCCCGGAGGTGGACGAGGACGACAGCCGCGGTGTCCGGCCCGATGAGGGGTTCGATCTCCTTCAAGGTCGGGGTGAGCGAGTCGGTGGCCGGGGCGACACGGACCGCGGCACCGAGCATGTCGGCGGCGGCACCGACTGAGACCCACCCGATCTCCGGGATGATCACTTCCTGTCCGGCACGGATCTCCAGTCCGCGCATGGCCATCCGCAGGGCGGAGGATCCGGAGTCGACCGCGAGGGCGGACGCACGGCCGGTCAGCTGGGCGACGCGGTCTTCGAGCTGCGGGATGAGGGCGCCGTTGAACGTGGCGATCTGGCCGGACAGTATCCCGTCGCCGACCAGGGCGTTCTGGGCGTCGGCGGTGAGGAGGCTGTACTGGTACACGGGCTGGGCAGTTGTGGGCACGAGGATGCATCCCTTCCTGGGGATGGGCGATGTCGCGCGGAACGAAGTCGGGGGCTAGGGCCAATACCAGTGATTTAAGGGTCCGGGGTGCCTGGGGTCTTCGGTGGGTTGGTCGGGGCCGTTTTGTGGTGTGGGGCGATGGCCACGGCTCGGGCTGGGTCGAGTGTCGGCTGTGGCCAGAGCCGGTGTGCGGTGCGCTTGACGCCGAAGTTGGACATCTTGCGTTTGACGACGCGGGCGTTCGACCGCTGTCGTCGCGGTGGCAGGAGGTGACGGGCTATCTCTCGTATCCCGTCGGTGAGGGCTGTGGCCAGGCGGTCAGGGGGAAAAGGCCGCCTGCGCGGTGACCTGGCGTAGGGCGAGGCGGAGGGTGCGGGTGAAGGAAAGCCGGTCGGTATCGGTGTCGGTGTCCCGGGCGGCGGTGTGCATGAGCTGGCGGATCGCGTGATGGACGAGGAGGTGGGCCCAGACCTCCTGTTCGACGCCGTCGGGCGATCGGGAGCGCAGGACCTGGGCGGGGCCGCGTTGGTGGGTCTTCAGCTCGTCCAGTGTGGTCTCGATCTCCCATCGCTCGTTGTAGAGGGCCGCCAACTCCGCCGCGGGTGCGGCTTCGTGGTCGAGGATGGTGGTGATCAGCCGGTACGGGGCGTCGTGCTGCGGGCGTCCGGGGTCGTCCAGGGTGTACTCGATGACCCGCACCACGGTGGGATCGGTGCGTTTGCGGTGGTCCTTGGCCGCCACGATGTCGGAGAGGTAGGACCCGTCGGGGAGCTCGCGCCGCACGGGCAGGACGGCGTTGGACTTGATGCGCCAGAGCAGGTCCGCACCGCCGGCCGATGCCGCTCGCCACTGCTCCAGCCCGGCGAAGCCCCGGTCGGCCATCAGCAGGTCATCCGGTCCAAGGGCGTCGAACAGCTCCCGCGCGATCACGGACTCCGCGGTGGTGAACGGCCCCAGAGCCGCGCGGGTGATGGCGTGCGTGCCGCACTCCGCCAGCGCCACCACCCGCACCTGCGGGAACGCGGTCCGCTCGCCCCGGTGGGTGGCGGGACGACCGAACCGGGCGTCGTTCTCCTCACTGTCCGGCACGTCGAACGTGGTCCCGTCGACCGCCATCAGACGCCAACACCCGTACCACGCACCGGGAGTGGACTCGGTCGCCACAGGCCCGGCGGACTGCTCGAAGAGAGCCTTGAGCGGCTCGGGCCCGAGCCTGGCCCGGGCCCGGGAAACCGCACCGGGCGTAGGCACCTGCCACGAACCCGACCAGTGCTTGGCCCAGGCCAGACCCTGAGTGAGCAGCCGTGCGACCTCTTCGTAGCCCTGACCGGAGAACAAGCACATCGCCAGCACGAAGTAGACGACCACCCGTGGAGGCAGCAGCCGGTTGCGCTGCCCGGCCTTCCCGGATTCCTCCACGACCCGGTCCACCAGCTCCGGCGGGAACGTCCGCGTCAGCAGTCCGATCGCGATCCGATCCGACAACCGCTCGTCCGTCTCCGGCTTGACCTGTCCAGGGCGTGGCATCCAGACACCTCCTGGCCAACACCCTACCAGCCGAGATCCTTAAGTCACTGGTATTGGGGCTAGGGCCTGTTCTGAGTTGAGATCACGGGATCGGTCATTCTCGCTTCAGGAGGGTGCTGGCCGGGGTAGACCGGTCGCATGACTCGTGATGATCTGACCGATGCCGAGTGGGAGTTGATCGAGCCGCACCTGCCGCTGGGGGCGTTCGGACCGATCCCTGACCTGCGCCGCTACTTCAGCGCGGTGATGTGGAGGTTCCGGACCGGCAGTCCCTGGCGGGATGTGCCGGAGAGCTACGGCTCCTGGTCGACGATCTACGACCGGTTCCGGATGTGGGCGCGTGACGAGGTCTTCCAGACCCTCATGGACGCGATGATCGCCGAGGCGGAGGCTCGCGACGATGTCGATCTCAGCCTGGTGAGCGTGGACTCGACCGTTGCTCGGGCGCATCACCACGCGGCGGGCACGGCGGTCGCCCCGGAGCTCCTTGAGGATCTGGAGAAGGCCGTGGCGGAGGAAAAGGGGCTGCAACAAAGGGACAAAACGACCCCGTAGGCGAGGGATCCGCGGACAGGGAGGACCCCGAGCGGGAACAGCGCCGAGCCGTGCGCCGGCGCCGCAGGGCCCGACTGCGGGCCGCCGAACTGGGCCGCTCCCGGGGCGGGCTCACCAGCAAGATCCACCTTGCCGTCGAGCGGCGCTGCCGCCCGCTGTCCATCATCCTTACCCCCGGGCAGGCCGCGGACAGCCCGCACTTCATCCCTGTCCTCAAGAAGATCAAGGTGCGCGGCCGGATCGGCCGCCCCAGGACCCGGCCGGACGCAGTGGCCGGCGACAAGGCGTACTCCTCCCGAGCCAACCGCGCCCACCTGCGCAGACGCAACATCAAGGCGGTGATCCCGGAAAAGGCCGACCAGGCTGCCAATCGCAAGAAGAAGGGACGCTCCGGCGGCCGCCCGGTCAGCCACGACGGCACGCTCTACAAAGATCGCAACACCGTCGAGCGCGCCATCAACAAGTTCAAGGAATGGCGGGGGCTGGTCACCCGCTACGACAAGACACCTGAGAGCTATGCCGCCGGGCTCCACCTGCGCGGATCCATCCTCTGGTTACGCAGCCTGCCAGCCCTCCCGTGATCTCAACTCAGAACAGGCCCTAGAGGCAACGCCGTTCAGTTAGGGCTCGCAGAGGATTAACCCGTAGCTTCCCGATCTGGCGGTCGTTGGCGTGGTATGGAAGCGGCGGAAGAGATAGCGGCGGCCTTGGTGGCGAAGTTCACGGTGCTGTTCCCGCATCTGGACGAACGTCAGCGTCGTCTCCTGCTGGCGGCCGAGGCCCGGGTACTGGGCCATGGCGGGATCAGGCTGGTCGCCCGGGCGGCTGGAGTGCGAGAGGCCACGGTGTCGCTTGGTGTCACTGAACTGGACTCCGGTGAAGCCCCGTTGGGGCGGGCGCGCCGGGTCGGTGGTGGCCGCAAGCGGGTAGTGGACCTGGATCCGGGACTGCGTCCGGCACTGTTGGCCCTGGTCGAGCCGGACATGCGCGGGGACCCGATGTCGCCCCTGCGGTGGACGACGAAGTCCACCCGCCACCTCGCCGCCGAGCTCACGCGCCAAGGCCACCGGATATCCGCCGACACCGTCGCCGACGTGCTGCGCGAGGAAGGCTTCAGCCTCCAGGGCAACGCCAAAGTCATCGAAGGCCGGCAGCACCCGGACCGGGACGGCCAGTTCCGCTATATCAACGAGCAGGCCAAGGCCCACCAGGTGGCCGGCGACCCGGTGATCAGCGTCGATACGAAAAAGAAGGAAGTGGTGGGGCCGTTCAAGAACGGCGGCCGGGAATGGCGGCCCGCAGGCAACCCCGAGCGGGTCAGCACCCACGACTTCCCGGACAAGGAACTCGGGAAGGCCGTGCCCTACGGCATCTACGACCTGGCTGCGAACACCGGCTGGGTCAGCGTCGGCACCGACCACGACACCGCCGCCTTCGCCGTCGAATCCATCCGCCGCTGGTGGAATGCCCGCGGCAAGGAGGACTACCCGCAGGCCAGGCGGCTGCTGATCACCGCCGATGCCGGCGGCTCCAACGGCTACCGAACCCGCGCCTGGAAGGCCGAACTCGCCGCCCTGGCCCTGGAAACAGGCATGGAGGTCACTGTCTGTCACTTTCCTCCGGGCACATCGAAATGGAATCGGATCGAGCACCGGCTGTTCTCACACATCACCATGAACTGGCGCGGCAGGCCGCTGACCAGCCACGAAGTCATCGTGCAGAGCATCGCCGCGACCACCACCCGCACCGGGCTGAAAGTCCACGCCGAACTCGGCACCGCTACCTACGAGACCGGGGTCCGCATCGGTGACGGGCAGATGGACGTCCTCCCCGTCACACGCCACGACTGGCACGGCGACTGGAACTACACACTCCGCCCCGAGGCATACACCCAGGTCAACGACGCACCAGACCCGTTCGATCAGCCGAGCCCCGACCTCGCCTGGCTATGCCACCCCGCCCTGACCGGACTGCCGCCCGCCGAGTGGGACACCCTCATCACCGCGCTGACCATCCTCCACGACGCCCAGCGCGAGACTCACCTGGACCAACGACGCGGCCACCGACCTCGCGTCAAGGGCGACGGCACCACCGGCCGACGCCCCGTCCTCACCCTCGCCGACCGGCTCCTAGCCACACTCCTCCACTACCGGCTCGCCCTGCCCCAAGTCGCCGTCGCCGCCCTGCTCACCGTCCACCCCGGAACAATCAACAGACGCATCCGCGACATCCGGCAGCTCCTGGAAACAGCCGGGCACCCCATCCAGCCCGCCGACGACCGACTCGCCACCCTCGACGACCTCTACGACTTCGCCAGCACCCGTGGAATCACCCTCCCAGCAGAGATCAAACCAGCGAGTTAATGATCTGCGAGCCCTAACTGAACGGCGTTGGCTCTAGAGGTCGAACTCGTGGGGCGGCAGGTCGAGGGTGTAGCAGGCTTCGCGTACGACGGCCTGCTCGGTCTTGTCGAAGTCGCCGTCGGCGCCGCCGATGACGATGCCGATCTGGATGACGGCGCGGGCCTCGGCGGGCTTCTTCTTCGCCTTGGCGATCTCCTGCATGACGCTGACCTTGCCGAAGTCGAAGTCGGCGGTCAGTTTGTTCAGGTTGTCGTCGAAGCGGCGCTGGAGGTCGGCGGCGTCGAAGTTCTGCAGCACCTCGTTGGTGGAGATGAGCTGCGCCACCCGGCGGCGCTCGGACGGGTCGATCGTGCCGTCGGCCGCGGCCACCAGGGCGCACATCGCCATCGACGCGTCGCGGAACGCACCGCTCTTGAGGTCGTTCTTCTTCGCCACCAGCTGGGTCTGCATCGTCGATGCGGACTCCTTGATCCGGTCCCACAGGGCCATGCCAACTCCGTATCGGTCGGGCAGGCGGTCCGGCAACGGGGTACGACCCGGACCGCCCCGATTTCTGCAGTCTTGTAGAAGTTATCAGCGTGATGGCTCCCGATGCAGTGTGCCCCGGCCGGATCCTCTTACCCCCGCGAACATGAGAGCGGCGCACCAGGCCGTCGAATCGGCCCAGTGCGCCTGAATGGGCTACGACTCGTCGTCGCCCTCGTCCTCGTCGTCTCCTTCGAAGAAGTCGCCGACCTCGTGTCGACCGGGATCCAGCAGATTCCGTGATCGCCAGAATCGTGAAGATGGTCGAGGAAGCATCCGAGACCAAGGCCCCCACGCAACTGTTCATCGAGAAGGTCGAACAGCGCTACTCCCTGGCCGTGGTCACAGCCACGATCGCCCTGTTCGCCATCCCCTTGGCCCTCGGCGCCGCCCTTCAGCCGACCCTCCTGCGGGCGTTGACGTTCGTGATCGTCGCCTCGCCGTGCGCCGTGGTGCTGGCTACGATGCCGCCGTTGCTCTCCGCCATCGCCAACGCCGGCCGGAACGGAGTCCTGGTCAAGTCCGCCGTCGTCATGGAACGCATCGGCCAGATCGACGCCGTCGCCTTGGACAAGACCGGCACCCTGACCGAAGGCGCCCCCGTCTCACCGAGATCAGTCCCCGCACCGGGTCCGGACTCGCCGAGAGCGAGTTGCTGGCAGCCGCAGCCGAGCACGCGAGCGAGCATCCGCTGGCCCGCGCCGTCGTCGACGCAGCCCGCACCCGCGGCCTCGAGCTCCCGGCCGCCGACGCCTTCACCTCGATTCCCGGCCAAGGGGTCACGGCCAACGTGGGCGGCCGGCACGTCGAGGTCGCTGCACCCACCCGCCTGTCGGCGGGTGCCCGTACGCCGGACGTCGACGAGGTCGTTGCCGAGTTGGAGGCCCAGGGCCGTACCGCCGTCCTTGTACTCGTCGACGGCGAGCCTGCAGGAGTGCTCGCCTTCGCCGACCGCCTCCGGCCCGCCGCCGCGGACGCGGTCGCCGCTCTGACCACGCTGACCGGCGCGCCGCCCGTCCTGATGACCGGGGACAACCCTCGCGCGGCCGCACGACTGGCCGCCGAAGTCTCCCTCACCGACGTCCGCGCCGGCCTGCTCCCGCAGGACAAGGTCGCCGCCGTAGCGGAACTCCAGGTTGGCGGACGCAAGGTGCTCGTCGTCGGCGACGGAGTCAACGACGCTCCAGCCCTGGCCGCCGCCCACACCGGCGTGGCCATGGGCTGCGTGGGCTCCGACCTCGCCCTGGAGACCGCCGACGCGGTGGTGGTGCGCGACGAGCTCGCGGCCATCCCCGCCGTCCTGCGGCTCTCACGGGCAGCGCGCCGCCTGGTCGTGCAGAACCTGTTCATCGCGGGAACGTTCATCACGGTGCTCGTCGTCTGGGACCTGGTCGGACACCTGCCGCTGCCCCTCGGAGTCGCCGGCCACGAGGGATCCGCCGTTCTCGTGGGTCTCAACGGTCTGCGCCTGCTGCGGCAGGCGGCATGGGAGAAGGTCCGGACCGGACATACCCAGTGAGCCGCCGTCGCGCCACAACGAAGTACGGCCCGGTTGGGGCCGGATCTGCCCGGGCCGGTGCCGGTGACCGTGTGCCGGGGCTGCTGCAACCGCGTGACGGCGCGCGGGGGACTCTTTAGGGGCCAAATAGAGCGAATGTTCGGATACGCCAGTCGTCTCATTCCACGGCGCCGCACTCGTCCTCTCGCCGAGTATGGGTCCTGATGACGGCCTGCTCCTTCCTGTTCCCTTCACCTCTTCTTCCTCCTTTCGTTTCGGCGTCCGGAAGAGGAGTGACGCGGGCTGCCTCCTTTGCCGTCATGGCGACGGTGCTGGCGGCCGCAGGACACCATCTGGTCTTCGGTGGCACGCCGTCGGCAAACTCATGTCTGATTGCCGCACTCGGACTGTTCGCCGCAGCCTTGCCGCGAGCCGGAAGGCCGGGCTCGCTGAGCATCGATCTGACTGCCATGGCCGTCGCCCAGGCAGTCACCTCCTGGTTTTTCACTCACCTCAGTGATGCCCCTGAGTCTGCGCTGGCCTCTTCCCACGACGGGCCGTGGGGCATGTCCTATCTCGCCCTGACTCTTGCCGTCGGCTGGGCACTGCACGCCGCCGACACCGCCTGCTTGTGGCTTGTGAGCGCGGTGCAGGAGGAGCTGGGCTCCTTGGCCGTAGGCCTGCGCGCTCTGTTCGTCCCCTGGATCAGCCCCACCAACGCGCAAGATCCGCGGCCGTTCAACGGTCTTCGAAGCGGCCCGAGGGGCGCATCCCTTCATGAAGTCCTCCTGGCCGACGCGCTGGTGCGCCGGGGCCCGCCTCGGCGTCATCGCCCGTGGCTGCCTGACGCTTCGGCAGTCGTGAGGCCATAGGCGCCCACGCATCCCGACCCGGCTTCGCCATCAAGCAGGTTCGGCTGAGGGGAGACCCTTCCCGGCTCGCTGACGATGCCGGGGTCATGCCTGTGCGCCCGTTGTCGTTGTCCTCGGCCTGGCCGTAATCCAGCACTTGTGTGGTGGCAGACCGGTCACGGCCCCGTGAGTGATCCGAGCAGCAGGAGCCCATGTGACCACCCAACGCATCGACGTGATCCACCCTGCCGACATGCGCCCGACAGACGTAGAACTGTGGGGCGAGCTGCGGGCCAGGACAGCACCCGTGGCCAATCCCTTCATGAGCCCCGAGTTCTGCCAGGCGGTCGGCCGTGTCCGGCCGGGTGCCAGGGTCGCGGTGGTGCGCCAGGACGGCGAGCCCGCCGGCTTCTTCCCCTTCGAGCGCGGCCGGTGGAGCCGCGGCCGCGCGATCGGCCTGGGCGTCTCCGACTCCCAAGGGGCTGTCCTCCACCCTGACCTGCACCTGGATCCGCACGAGCTGCTGCGAGCCAGTTCCCTGAGCGTCTGGGAGTTCAACCATCTCGAAAGCGGCCAGGACTTGTTCCTCCCCTTCGCCACAGGGCGCTTCGCCTCGCCCGTCATCGACGTCCCTGGCGGCTACACCCACTACGAAAACCTGCTCCGAACAGGCTCCCGCAAGTTCCTCAAAACGACGCTGGCACAGGATCGCCGCCTGGGACGGCACGTCGGACCGCTGAAGTTCGTATTCGACGAACGGAACCCGGCCGCCTTGCGGACGCTGATGGCGTGGAAATCCGCCCAGTACCGCCGAACAGGCCGACGCGACCGGTTCGCCCAAACCTGGATCAACAACCTGGTGCGCATCCTCGCCGACACCACCGAACCCGCCTGCACGGGCGTGCTGTCGGTGCTCTACGCAGGTGACAGGCCTGTCGCCGCGCACTTCGGACTGCGCTCGCGCACCGTCCTGTCGTGCTGGTTCCCCGCGTACGACCGGAACTTCGCCAAGTTCTCCCCCGGTCTCGTTCTCCATCTCCGCATGATCGAGGCAGCCGCTGCCGCCGGCATCGAAATGCTCGATCTCGGCAGGGGTGATGCCGCCTACAAGGATTCCCTCAAAACACGGGAGCTCATGGTGCATGAAGGCGCCCTTCTGCGGCCCAGGCCGGGTGCGGCTGTCCACTGGCTCAGCCGCGAGCCGTCACGTGCTGTCCGCCGCTTCGTGAGAGAGCGACCCCAACTCAAGGCCGCAGCCGTACGCACCCTGGAGACAATCGGCAAGATGCGTGACCCCCGCCCCTGAACAGCACCGCACCAGCGCCGAGACACCTTCCATGACCGGCTGATCGTTTCGGAATGCCGCTGACTGGTTCGCTACGAGGTCCGGTTCGTCTTCTGCGACGACAAAGGCGAGCCGTCGGGCTCGACTGCGGTCGCGGGGACCGCAGTCGAGCCGGGCTGCTACTCGACGGGGCGTGAGCGGGGGTCGGCCCACCAGTCAAGGGTGAACGTCTTCAGGGCGTCGAGGTCAAACGGGGTACAGCTCAGCGTGCGGTAGGCGTTGACGGCCTTGAAGGCCTCTTTCTGGGCAGGGGCGGGTCCGGCAACGACGCGGCCGGACAGCGGGTCGGTGACATAGTTCCGCAGTGCGTCCAGTTCGGCTGCTTCGAGCTGGGGCCGGTACTGGACGATGATGAAACCGTCGCCGATGATGTGGCCGAATGCGGATTCGGGGGCCGGCTGGTCGGGCTCGGTGAACTGCACCTTCGGGTGGCCGGAGTCACCCACGAACGACTCGGTGCGATCGCGGACCTGGCAGTGATTCAAGGCCTGCGCGCTCTCGGGCGGGTTGCCGACGACCACCAAAATTGCGGCAGCCACTACGCCGCATGCCACGAGCGCGGCTTGTGCGCCTTGCAGCACGCGCTTGGCGGGGCGGAACCGGGTAGGGAGCCTGCGGGCGGCCGCAGCGAGGGCGATGAATGCGACGATCGCGATCATCTGCCCCATCTCCACGCCGAGGTTGAACGCCAGCACCCGCAGGACCTTGCCGTCCTCCGGCAAGTTCAGGTCCTGCAAGCGAGTGGCCAGGCCCAGCCCGTGGATGAGGCCGAAGCCGGCGACGGTGGGGGCGAACCAGCGGCGGTGTCCCGCGCCGAGCAGGCCGACCACGCCGGTGAAGACCAGGCTGAGCGCGATCACGACGTCGACGGCGACCGGGTTTACTCGCCAACCGGCGAGTGTGGCGATCAGCAGGGTGGTGCTGTGGCCCAGGGCGAACAGGCTGATCAGCCCGGCGGCGCGGCGGGCCGAGCCGGCCAGAAGGAGAACGGCGCCGACGAAGAGCAGGTGGTCCCATCCCAGCAGCATGTGCGTGGTGCCCAGCCAGACGAACTCCGGTGCGCTCTTGCCGGCCGCGGGGCCGATGCCGTGCGCGGACGCCGACGGCGCGGACGCTGCAAGGAGCAGGGCTGTCAACGATATGAGAGCAGCACCTCGGTGTTGTGGGTTGAGCATGCGTGACCTTTCAGGAGGCAGGCACATTCGTGGCGCCACGGCAGCAGGGCATCGCCGAGATCCGCCATCGCCTGGCCCGTTCCTCGGGTGGCGACGGGCCGCGGCAGACCATGCGCGCGAGAGCACGGAGGCCGGTCTGAGATGCGTGGTGTGGCGCTGCAAGCCGGCCTCGTGGTGGGTCAGCCTGGCTCCGCGCCGGGCGAGCATATCCGTCATCGCGCAAGGCTTGTCAGGCTTGGCTCGCCGGTGGCCAGCGAGGTCGGTGCCCGGGCGCGACGGCCGGGCCGGCGAGGTTGTACCCGTCCGAGATCGGCGCCAGCCTGCAGACGGCCGGGGCACCGGCGAGGGTGACCTCGCCCGGCACGACCCCGTGGGCAGTACAACCCACAGGGAGGAGATGCTGAGGGTGGTTCGGTTCGGCCTCGGCAGCGCCGTGTGGGACTCCAACTCGACATCGGCGGCCGCAGAGACGGAGGCCAGAAGGAGGGCATCGGCTGCGAGGGCCGAAGCGGCGACGGTGCGGGTGATGAACGGGGTGCGGTTCCTGGTGTTCTACGTGTTCGCTCCCCCCATCGCATCCGGAGACGACTGGAGGAGTAAGGATGTCCTGTTCAGCAGCCCGTGTAACTCCCGAGACTGACCGATGCCCGACCGGGCCCGGACCGCTGTCACACGATGCGCAGCACCGGCCTGGTGTCGGGATTACCCAGGAGCTGTCGGACACGGGCCGGATACCACCCGAGCTCCTCAGCCAGACGCGGAATCGTGAGCCCCTTCTCCCGTTCGGCGAGTTCGTACGCCTGAATGAGGAGCGAGGGTTGCTCACCGGGGAATCCTTCGACGGGCTCGGCGGTGAAGCCCGGCTGCCCGTCCAGGGCCCGCAGGCGCTGGTAGCCGCGGCTCGCGGTCGCGTCGGAGATCATGCCCAGCTCCCGGCAGCGGTAGATGAGCGAATCGACGCCGACTCCCCAGACGCGGCGGATCTCGGTGAGCTGCGCAAGATCGAGGCGCTGGGGCAACAGCGGGGCGATGCTCGCCGCCGGGGTGAGGAATTCAGCGGCGAACGCGTCCGCTTCGCGCTCCTGTCTGCTGTCGCCGGTGGCGTCGCCGTGCAGAACGAGGTGACCGAGCTCGTGCGCGGCCGTGAAGCGGTGGCGGTACACGTCGTTGGTGCGGTTGGGGGTGAGGATCGCCACGGGCCGGGCCGGGCCGAGCGGGAGGAGAAGGCGTCGACCGTGTGTGCAGCCTCGTCCGCCGTCGGAAGGACGACCACGATCCCGTGGGCTTCCATCCGTCGGACCAGATGGGTCACCGGGCCGTCCCCGAGGCTCCACCGCCGCCGAAGTTCGCGTGCGGCCGCCGCCGGATCGAAGGGCAGGCCGAGGCCGGGTTGGACCTCCCCGCCAGCGAAGCCGGGCAGGTCGACGGGCGGGAGCTGGACCCGCTTCTCCAGGGCGTACGTCAGTTCCCAGACCTGTTCGGCGAAGGCGAGGGCGCGCTCGCGCTGTGCCTTGGGCGTGCTGCGCAGAGCGCGGAAGTGCGCCATAGAGGCGTCGAGCCGGTTGCTGGGCCGGCCGGCGATGAAGAAGGGCATGGGTACGTCAAGCGTGGCGGCGAGCCGGGGGAGGAGGTCCGGCCGAGGCTTCGACACGCCCGTCTCGTACTGCCCCACCGCAGCAGGCGTCACGCCGAGGTGCTCGGCCACATCCTTCTTGGTCATCCCCGCCAGCCGTCTCGCCTGGGTGAGGCGCGTGGGGTCGAAGGCGTCGTAGACGGCGCGCGGAGTTGCACGGCGGTCGGTCGTGCCGGGGAGCAGGGGCTGTTCAGTCTTCATCGTCCTCGTTGGCCAGTGGTTCGATCGGGTCCTGCTCGGTCATGGGGGACGTCTCGCTTCTCCTCCACGTCCGGCCTCGCGAACAGCAGGGCACGGGCTGCTCGCCCGCATCGAAGCTGACGTGCTCCGGAGCCGTGGCTCGCTGCGGAACAGCGCTGAGCCTACGCCGACTCGGCGTGGCCGACAGGGGGAGGGGCTCGGGAGTGGTGACCCACTCGAGGCTGCCCTGGTCGTCGATGAGGGAGGCGACTCCCCAGTACGGCTTGAGCAAGCCGTGGGGGTTGCAGGCGTACGGAACGAGCACCAGGCGGGTGCCTTCGGGGAGGGCCGCCAGTTTCGGCCGGACCTCGATTCCGCCGGGGCCGAGCTCGTGGTCGTCGAAGAGCATCGACTGGCTCGGCTCGGGCGCGAAGGTGAGATGAACGGGCCCACGGACGGCAGCTTCGCCTGCCGGGCGCTGATGTCCTCAGTGGCGAAGCGGAACGGGTAGAGCAGCCCACGCTCAAGGTGAACGAGGTTGAAGGGGAAGTCGTTCGGCTTGAAGATCGTCGCACCCTCGACGTCCTCGAACTGCCGGGCCACCTGTCGAAACGAACCAGGCCAGCGAGTCCCTCCGTAGGGGTGGTTGGTCCCGACATCGCCTTCGTGCTGAGCGGCTTGGGCGTTTGCCTGCATGTCGACGAGCGCCTGGCCGAGCCGTTCCTGAACGAGCTCGACCCGATCCTTGCCGAACAGGCTCACAGCCCAGGGAGGTTGTGCGTGGTTCGCGTTCACCGGTCCTTCCCGATGAGGCACTTCCGAATGAAGCACAGGAACACGCCTAGCGCTTTAGTCTATCGCGGCTATCGTGCACAACTGCTTCATTGGTTGACCTCTCGGGTGCCGGGATGGCGGCCCGGGACCTTGCGGGCTATGGCAGGTGAGCGGATGCGACACCCATGCCCGAGTTCGTGAGCTGCGCATGGTGACCACGAACGCCTTGAAGGTGCCTCGGCGCGGTCGGCCGCACCCCGCACCTCCCCGCGTCGGTGACGACGTAGTCAGGCGCGTCCTGCTGGGGAAGCGCCTGTTCGGCTAGCTGCCGAGTTGGCCGGCGGTGGCGGCGACGGGGATCGGGATCTCGAAGTGGACGGTCCCGTATCCGCCGTGCTCGCCCGTCGTCCGCGCGTCGCAGACCTCGTCGGCCATGCCGCGCCAGAAGGCTTCCGCGCCGGGGATGTCGACGTTCGTGTGCAGGTAGACGGTGTCGTATCCGGAAACGCCTGCGGCGAACTCGCAGGCGGCCCTCACCATGGCACGGGCCAGTCCGTGCCTGCGGTGGTCCGGGCGCACGTACACCCGTAGGAGCTGGGCCGTGCGCCCGGACGGGTAGCGCTCGGTGAGCCAACGGGGGTGCGGGGGGTGGGCGGGGCCCCGGGAGTTCAGGGCGGTGGTGGCGACCACCTCTTCGCCCAGGACCGCCACGACGAGGGTGTGGCGCGGGTGTGAGAGGTAAGTGTGCTGGATGTCGACGACGTCGTCGTGCCACTGGGGTACGTACCCGTAGTCGAACTCCCGGTAGAACGTGTCGAGCATGACGCTCCGCGCGCCCGGTACGTCCTCGGGCCTGGCGTGCCGTACCGAGTACGGCCCGATCTCTTGACTTGCTGGCAGGTCTCTCATGGCTCGGTGGCTCCCTTCCGGCACTCCGGTCTCGTGAGCGGCAGGCTACCGGAAATCCGACCTATTGGAAATGAAAACTATTTCCGGTAGCTTCCTCCTCGGTTCGGTGCGGGCGCCTTCTGTCTGGCGGTCCGCTTCGCAGGTATGCCCCGCGGTCGCGGCGGCATTTCGAGAGGAAGTCCTTTGGCGCATCTGCTGGTTGTCGAGAGCTGGGTGGGGTCGATGAGCAGGCTGCTGCCCAGGGCGATCCGTGAAGGCGGGCACGAGTTCACCTTCGTCACCCGCGACCTGCACCACTACCTTCGCGGCGCCGGATCCGACGGCCCGCACCCCCTGCTCGCGGCGCGCAACATCATCACCGCGGACACCAACGACATCGACGAGCTGCTGCCCCACCTGGAACGGCTGCACGCGGTGCTCGCCTTCGATGGGGTTGTCTCCTCGTGCGACTACTACCTGCCGGCCGTGGCCCGGATCGCCGAGCGGCTGGGCCTGCCCGGCTCGGCCGCCGAAGCCGTCGAGGCAGCCTGCCGCAAGGACCTGACCCGCCGGGTGCTGGCCGAGGCCGGCGTGCCAGGCCCCCGCTTCGCGCTCTGCGCGGACGCCGTGCAGGCCGCGGCCGCCGCCCGGGAGATCGGCTATCCGCTGGTGGTCAAGCCCGTGGACCTGTGCGCCGGGATGCTGGTCCGCGAGGTCCGAGACGAGCGGGAGCTGGAGCTCGCCTGTCGGGCGCTCGCCGAGTTCCCGGTGAACGCGCGCGGCCAGGAACGGATGCCCGTCGTGCTCCTCGAAGAGCTGCTCACCGGCCCCGAAGTCAGTGTCGAGACCGTCTCCTTCGGCGGTGTCACGGGCGTGGTCGGAGTCACGGACAAGAGCATCGGCGGTGCGCCAGCCTTCATCGAGACCGGCCACATGTTCCCGGCCGCGGTCGCGCAGGTCTCGGAGCGGGAGGCCGTCGACACGGCCGTGGCCGCGATCAAGGGCCTCGGTCTGGACCACGTCGTGTGCCACACCGAGATCAAACTGACCCCCGAGGGGGCCAAGCTGGTTGAGGTCAACCCCCGCCCCGCGGGCAACCGGATCACCGAGCTGGTCCGCCACGTCACGGGCATCGATCTGGCCGCAGCCTGCGTGGACGTCGCCCTCGGTCAGACGCCGGATCTCACGCCGCGCCCGACCGGCGTGCAGAGCGCCGCGATTGCCTTTCTGCTCCCCGACGCCACCGGCACCCTCACCGGGATCCAGGGCGCAGACGAGGTTCGGGCTCAGTCCGAAGTGCTGGAGCTCACCCTGGCCGAGCCGGGTCGTTCCGTACGTGCTGCGACCAGCAACAACGAGTACCTCGGCCACATCATGACCGCCGACACGCGGGGCAGCGGGGCCCGGGAGGCCGCCGAGCGGCTCCTGGCGCACCTGCACCCCACCTACGAAGAGTGTTCGGCCGAGCTGCCCTCGGCGGTGCCCGCATGACCGCACCCACCCTCCACGAGCCCGCCGTACGCACCCTCGACCAGCTCATTGCGCACGTCCGCGCCGGTGGCTACGGTCCCGACCCCGCCCAGGAACGCATCGCGCTCGCCTTCACCACCGCTCAGGCAGTCCGCCATGCGGGGCGCAGCAGTGGTTACCGCAACGAGGTCCTCAGCCTGCGCCTGCACGCGGCGGTCGGATCCTGCGCCGTGGAACCGGGGGCACTGCCCGCGGCGGCACTCGACGACTGTGTCGGGGCCTCGGTGGCCGAGCTCCTCGACCACCGCCTGCTTGCCGTACGGATCGCCGCGCTCGACGCCTACCTCGCCCACGTGCGCCCCCACACTCCCGACCACGGCGCCCGCCCATACGCCCTCCCCGCCGGCGGCTCCCTCCAACGGTCCCAGGCCAGGGCCCGCGCCGTCGTCGATCTGCTGCCCGCGACCCGCCCGCGCCGTGTCCTCGTCATCGGCGTGGTCAACTCCCTGCTGGAGCAGTTGCGCGAGCGCGGCCTGGGCTACGTGCCCTGCGACCTCAAGGGCGGCGCCACCGAATGGGGCGAGCCCGTCCTGACCGATGCTCTCGCGGAACTCGAGGACTGCGACGCGATCCTCGCCTCGGGCATGACCCTGGGGAACGGCACCTTTCAGCCGCTGCTCGAGCATGCCGTGGCCACCGACAAGCCCCTGGTCATGTTCGCCCAGACCGGCAGCGCGATCCTGCCGAGGTTCCTCGGGGCCGGGGTAAGTGCCATTTCCGCCGAGCCGTACCCCTTTTTCTGGCTCGACGGCGGTCCCGGAGTCATCCACCGCTACGGAGGCACCCGGTGACCACCGCACCCCCGTTGCACCGCCCGCCGACCCGCAGCGCGAACCCTGAACTGCTGACGCTGATCGGCCGCACCCCGCTCGCCCGGATCCGCACGGAACTGCCCTACGCACACCCCGGCTTCTGGGCCAAGCTCGAATGCCTGGGCGCCGGCGGAATGAAGGCCCGGTCCGCCGTGTCCATGCTGCGCGGCGCCCGACAGCGCGGCGAACTCCGCCCGGGCGCCACCGTGGTCGAATCCACCTCCGGGACCCTGGGCATCGGGCTGGCCCTCGCCGGGCAGGCGCTCGGACACCCGGTCGTGCTGGTCGGCGACCGCGAACTCGAACCGTCCATGCGGCAGCTGCTGCGGACGTACGGCGCGCAGCTGGAACTGGTGGAGCGGCCCGCGGCAGAAGGCGGCTGGCAGGCCGCCCGGATCGCACGGCTGCACGAGGTCCTGGCCTCGACACCGAACGCCTACTGGCCCGACCAGTACAACAACCCCGACAACGCCGCCGGATACCTCTCCATGGCGGCCGAACTCTGTGAGCAGATCGAGCACCTGGACGTGCTGGTGTGCAGCGTCGGCACCGGCGGACACAGCGCCGGCCTCATCGGCCCGCTGCGCCGCCGCTGGCCGCGGCTGAAGGTGATCGGCGTCGACTCCATCGGCTCCGCCATCTTCGGCCAGCCCGCCCGGCCCCGCTTGATGCGCGGGCTCGGCAGCAGCATCCACCCGCGCAACGTCTCCCACCACGCCTTCGACGAGGTCCACTGGGTGGGCCCCGCCGAAGCCGTCGACGCCTGCCGCAGGCTCGCCCGTACCAGTTTCGTCAGCGGCGGCTGGAGCACCGGCGCCGTCGCCCTGGTCTCCGCATGGGCCGCCCGCGTCGAGACGGGAGCGGTCGTCGCGACGGTCTTCCCCGACGGACCGCACCGCTACCTCGGCACCGTTTATGACGACGACTACTGCCACGCGCACGGCCTCGACCGAGCCGAACTCGCCGTCCGTCCCGTGGAGATTCCACACCCGCACGCGGTCGAGGCCATCGGCTGGACCCGCTGCCGCACCGTCGTCGACCCGCTCGCGGCGAGCCGTCCGCTCCTGCCCGCACCGGCCCGGGAAGGTGCCGCATGAGACTGACATGGCACACCACGGAGCTGGAACTGGCCGAGCCGCTGCGCATCTCCCGCTCCGTGATGGTCCGCCGCGACGCCGTCTGGATCTCGATCGAGCACGGCGGGCTGACCGGATGGGGCGAGGTGGTCAGCAGCGACTACCTCGGCCTGCCCACCCCCCGCATCGTCCGGCACCTCACCATGGTGCGAGCCGGCATCGAGCGTCTGCCGGACCCCGAGACCGCGTGGGACGAACACGTCACCGAATCGCTACCCGGCTTGTCGGAGCTGCCGGCAGGTGTGCTCGCCGGGGTGGAGGCGGCTCTGCTCGACCTGGTCGGCAAACGGGCCGGCCGCCCCGCCCACCAGATGCTGGGCGCACACACCGCGCCGGCCGTGCAGACCGCCCGTACGATCGGCATCGTCGCGCCCGTACAGGCGGCCGCACAGGCCGCCCGCCTCGCCCTCGCCGGCTTCACCGTGCTCAAGATCAAGGCCGGATCGCCCGATCCGGCGGAGGACCTCGCCCGGGTGCGCGCGGTACAGGTCGGAGCCCCAGCGGTAAGCCTGCTCCTCGACCCCAACGGAGCATGGACCGAGCGCCAGGCAATCGACCTGCTGCCGCGCTTCGCCGAACTCGGCATCACCGCTGTTGAACAGCCCATCGCGCCGGGCAGCCCCGACTCCCTCGCCCGCGTGGCGAAGGAATCCCCGGTCCCCGTCATCGCCGACGAAGACGCCGTCTCCTACGAGGACGCCGTCGCGCTCGCCGGACTGGTCCACGGAGTCAACGTCAAACTCGCCAAATGCGGCGGGGTCCGCGCCGCCCTGCGCATCCACGACGCCCTGCGCGGCAGCGGCACCGACCTCATGCTCGGCTGCCTCACCGCCAGCTCGCTTGGCATCGCCCCGGCCGTCCACCTCGCCGACCGGGCCCGCTGGGTCGACCTCGACGGGCACCTGCTGCTCGCCGACGACCCCTGGACGGGCATCGACGGCGCCGACGGCACCGTACGGGCCGCCGACCGAGCAGGCCTCGGAGTCAGGCGCACCCACATGGCGGTCGTGCGGTGAAGATCGTCAGCTCGATGCGGGGCTTCCCGCTCGCCGTACGCCTCCTCCTGGTCAACCAGCTCGGCGTCAACACCGGCTTCTACCTGCTCATCCCGTATCTCGCCACCCACCTCACCGACGATCTGGGGCTGTCGGCCGCTGTCGTCGGTATCGTCCTCGGCCTGCGTAACCTCAGCCAGCAGGGCCTTTTCCTGATCGGCGGTTCCGCCGCCGACCGGCTCGGCGCCCGCGGCGTGATCATCGGGGGCTGCGCCCTGCGTACGCTGGGATTCGGCCTGTTCGCCCTCGGCGACAGCCTGCCGCTGCTGCTCGCCGCGTCCATACTCAGCGGGCTCGCGGGGGCTCTCTTCAACCCCGCCGTACGGACCTACGTCGCCCAGGAGGCGGGGGCGCGCAAGGCCGAGGCGTTCGCGCTCTTCAATGTCTTCGCCACCACCGGGGCGCTGCTCGGCCCGCTGCTCGGCACCCTGCTGCTGCTCGTGGACTTCCGGGCCGCCGCCGTCACGGCGGCCGGTGTGTTCGCCGTCCTCACCCTTGCGCAGCTGCTGGTCCTGCCCGCCCACAAGGTCCCGGCCCCCGACACCGGGGTGCTCGGCGACTGGCGGGAAGTCGCGGGCAACCGCCGCTTCCTGGTGTTCTCCTGCGCCATGGTCGGCATGTACGGCCTGGAGAACCAGCTCTATCTGCTGTTGCCCCGAGCGGCCACCGAAGCCTCCGGTTGGAGCGGCTCGGTCGGCCTGCTGTTCCTCGCCGGGACCGTCGCCAACCTGCTGTTCCAGCTGCGCATCACCCGCGCCCTGAAAGCCCGGGGGAGCAGCGGCCGCTGGATAGCCACCGGCCTGGGCGTCATGGGCCTCGGATTCCTGCCCCCGATGCTCGTGGCGGGCTCCGCCACCGCCCACGCCCTGCACCTCCTGCCGGTGCTCGCCGGGTCCCTGCTGCTGCACCTCGGTGTGATGGTCGCGCAGCCCTTCGTGATGGAGCTGATACCGGCCTTCGGGCGCGCGAACCTGACCGGGACGTTCTACGGCCTCTTCTACGCGGTCTCCGGGGTCGCGGCCGCGGCTGGCAGCGCGGCCATCGGCTGGTCCATGGACACCGCCGGCGACACCGGCCTGACCTGGCTGCCCTACGGCTGCTGCCTCGCCCTCGGCCTGGTCTCGGCAGCGGCCGTCGCACACCTCCAGCGCCAAGGAGTGCTGCCCCTGGGGCAGGCACCTCATCCGACGGCCCCGGCCTCCGCCGACCGGCCCCGAAGCGAGATCCGATGACAGAGACGACCAGCGGCAACCTGCTCACCGACCACCCCGAGCTCTACGAAGAGCGATTCCCCGACCCCGAACGGCTCGCCGCCCGCTGGACCGAGAACGTACTGGCCCTCCACGGCGCCGGACCCCGAGTCCTCGACATCGGCTGCGGCACCGGGCGTGACGCCGCCTGGCTGCACCGGGCCGGCCGCGAAGTCACCGGCATCGACACCTCCGAGGCCATGCTGGCCCACGCGGCCACGCACCATCCGGGCCCCGGCTACCACCCGGCCGACATGCGCGACTTCGACCTCGGAGCGACGTTCGACGCGATCGTCTGCCTGGACAGCGCCCTGCTCTACTGCCACACCAACGAGGACCTCGCCTCCTTCCTGGCCCGCTGCCGCGCCCACCTCACCCCCGGGGGACTGCTCGTCGCCGAAATGCGCAACGGCGCCTTCTTCCTCGGCAACACCGAACTCCTCGAAGGCCCGCGCACCGCCTCCTTCGCCTGGCGCGGCACCACGTACACCTCCCACACCACCCTGTGGATCGATCACGGCGCGCAACTCCTGCGCCGCCGGAGAATCTGGACCGCCGACGACGGCTGCCCACAGGAGGAGCAGCGCTCCGCCTGGAGGCTCCTCTTCCCGCAGGAACTCCGGCACTTCCTCACCGCCGCCGGGTTCGAGGTCCTCGCGCTGCACGACGGACCCGGCCCCCGCACCGAACCGCCGTGGAGCGAAGGCGAGGCCCCGCACGGGACCACGAGTTCCGACCGCCTCCACCTCATCGCCCGGCTCAAGCCCCACCTCAGCAACGGAGACGTCCCCGCATGAACGACGCCCGCTCCAGCCTCGCCCGCAGAGGCTTCCTCATCGCCACGGGCGCCACCGCCCTCGCCTTCACCGCGGCCTGCGGCACCGGTGCCACCACCCCGGATGCCAAGAACGCCGCCGAGGGAGCTCCCAAGCAGGGCGGCCGGCTGCGCGCCGCGTTCGCCGGCGGTGGCGCGGGCGAGACCCTCGACCCGCACGCCGCCAACCTGTTCGTGGACGCCGCCCGCGCGAAGGCGCTCTTCGACAAGCTCGCCGACTTCGGGGCCGACCTCGCTGCCGTCCCCAGGCTCGCCGAGCGCTGGGAGCCCAACGACGCCCTCGACACGTGGCGCATCACCGTGCGCAAGGCCGCCTTCCACGACGGCCGCCCGGTCACCGCCGAGGACGTCCTCCACAGCTACCGCCGCATCGCCGATCCCAAGGGGACCTTCCGGGCCAAGGCATCCCTGGAGCCTATCGACCTCGACGCGAGCCGGGCGGTGGACGCCTCCACCGTCGAGTTCAAGCTCAAGCGCCCGTACGCCGAATTCCCCAACGTCCTAGCGGCCTTCGGCGCGTACATCGTGCCCAAGGACGCCACCGCCTTCGACAAGCCCGTCGGCTCCGGACCGTTCAGCTTCGTCTCCTTCAAGCCGGGCAGCTCCCTGGTCGTCAAGCGCAACGACGCCTACTGGGAGGGCGCCCCACACCTCGACGAGCTCGAATTCGTCATCGCTTCCGAGGAGTCGGCCCGCGTCAGCGCCCTGCTCGGCGGCCAGGTCGAGTACGCCCACGAACTGAACCCGGCCACCGCCCGCACCCACGAGGGCAAGGGCAGGATCGACATCGTCCGCCTCCCGGGCAGCGCGATGCAGGGCTTCGTCATGAAGACCGACCGCCCGCCCTTCAACGACCCCCGGGTCCGCCAGGCCTTCTTCCTCATCGCCGACCGCAAGGAACTCGTCGACGGCGCCCTCTCCGGCGCCGGAGAGATCGGCAACGACCTCTTCGGCAAGGGCTACCAGTACTACCCGAGCAGCCTGCCGCAGCGCACTCAAGACCTCGAAAAGGCCCGTGCGCTCCTCAAGGAGGCCGGGGCCGAGGGCCTCAAGGTCACCCTCGACACCGCCCCCGCCGCCACCGGATTCGTGGAGGCGGCAGGCATCTTCAAGGAGCAGGCCGCCAAGGCCGGCGTCACCGTCGAGGTCAAGGTCGGCAACAAGGACACTTACTGGAAGGACATCCTCGACAACGGCACCTTCGCCTCCTACCGGTCCGGCGCCATGCCCATCGAGTCCCACATCTCCCAGAGGCTGCTGACCGGCTCCACCACGAACGCCACCAAGTGGCAGCAGAAGGACTTCGACGACCTGTACCAGCAGGCCCAGTCCACCTCCGATGTCACGCAGCGCGGTGCTCTGTACGAGCGTATGCAGCGCCGCCTGTACGACGAGGGCGGGTTCCTGATCTGGGGCTTCGCCGACTGGATCGTGGCCACGGCGCCGAAGGTCTGCGGAGTGTCCAAGACCGCCCCCGCCAACACCCTGGACTGGGCCCGCTTCGACAAGATCTGGCTCGCGTGACACCTCACCTGTCATGGATCGGCCGCCGCCTGCTCCTCGGCCTGGGGCAGACGGCGGCCGTCGTCCTGTTCATCTTCGCCCTCACCGAGGCGCTCCCTGGGGACGCCGCCGTCGCCCTCGCCGGAGACCAGCCCGACCCCGCCCGCATCGACCGCATCCGCGAGACGATGGGCCTGGACCGCCCGGCCGCCGCACGCCTCACCGACTGGGTCGTCAGCCTCCTGCACGGCGACCTCGGCACCTCCCTGATCAGCGGACGGCCCGTCACCGGCTACCTGACCGCCGGACTCGGCCCCACCCTCCTCCTCGCCACAGCCACCCTCACCCTGCTCACCCCGCTCTCCGTCGGGCTCGGCGTCCTGGCCGCCCGCCGCGAGGGCGGCCCGCTCGACCGGACCGTCAGCGCCCTGACCCTCGCCGTGCACGCCGTGCCCGAATTCGCCGTCGGGGTCCTGCTCGCCACGCTCTTCGGACTGTGGCTGGGCTGGCTGCCGCCCACCGCCGTCGGCGCCGACCCCTTCACGCAGCCAGCCGTCCTGATCCTGCCCGTCGTCGTCCTGCTGTCGCGGCCCGTGTGCACCATCAGCCGACTGGTGCGCGCCGGGATGATCGAGGCGATGGCCTCACCGTACGTCGCCCAGGCCCGCCGCTACGGGGTCTCAGGCACCCGAATCACCTGGACACACGCCCTGCCCAACGCGATCGCCCCTGCCACCCAGCAACTGGCCCGTACCTGCGACTGGCTCCTCAGCGGAGTGATCGTCGTGGAGGCACTCTTCGTGATCCCGGGCCTCGGCACCGTACTCATCGAGGCCGTCGCCGCCCGCGACATCCCGGTCGTCCAGGGCATGGCCGTGGTCTTCGGCATCGTCACCGTCCTGGTCAACCTAGCAGCCGACCTTGCTGCCCGCCGCTTCGCGCCCCGGTCCGAGGTGGCGGCATGAAGCAGAAGCCGGCACGGTCCCTCCTCGCCCTCGGACTGATCGTCCTGCCCGTCGCCCTCGCGCTGGCCGGGCCGTTCGTGGCGGGCTCTGCCGGCCCCCGCTCGGTCTCCTTCGCCTCCGGCGACGGGCACTGGCTCGGTACCGACTTCAGCGGCCGCGATGTCTGGCAACAGGTGCTCCTCGGAGGCCGCTCTGTCGTGCTCGTGGCGATCGCAGCCACCGCCCTCGCTTACCTCGTCGCCATCCCGCTGGGACTCGCCGCGGCCCTCACCCGCCGCACCTGGCTGGAGGAAGCGCTGATGCGGCCCCTGGACGTGGTCATCGCGGTCCCCTCGCTCCTGCTGGTGCTGCTCGTTGCGGCCACCCTCACGCCGGGACCCGTCGGACTGACCGTCCTGGTCGGGCTGGCCGCCGTACCCGACGCCGCCCGCGTCGTGCACGCGGCGGCCGCCGAGATCTCCTCCCGGCCCGCCGTGGAAGCGCTGCGCATGCAGGGCGAGTCCTGGTGGCGTACCGCCATCGGGTACGTGGCCCGCTCCATGCGCCGCACCCTCGCCGCCGACGCCGGGATCCGGCTGACCGGAGCCCTCTACCTGGTCGCGACTGCCGCCTTCCTCGGCGTGGGCGTCCAGCCGGACGCCGCCGACTGGGCGGTCATGGTCGACCGCAACCGCACTGGGCTGTTCCTCCAGCCCTGGGCCGTGGTCGTACCCGCCCTGCTCATCGCGGCTCTCTCGATGGGCACCAACCTCCTCTTCGACGCCGCCCTCCAACGGCACACCCCCCGGAAGGGAACGACGCGATGACCCTCGTCGCACACGTGCGGGACCTGCGCGTGGAGATCGACGGCCGGCCGATCGTGGACGGCGTGAGCCTCGCCGCCCAGGCGGGCAGGATCACCGCCGTCATCGGCCCGTCGGGCAGCGGCAAGACCACCACCGGCCTCGCCCTCCTCGGCGAGTACCCGGCCGGCGCCGTCGTCGACGGCGAGGTCCACACCCCCGCGGGCCCGGTCGGATACATCCCCCAGCACCCGGCGTCGGTCCTCAACCCCGCCCGTCGGGTGGGCGCGCTCCTCGCCGACATCGCCGCCCGACAGCGAGGAGACAGGCTCGAACGCAGGCGCCGCGTCGACGAGGCCTTGCACCTCGCTCAGATCCCGGATCCGGAGGCCACGCTGCGCCGCTTTCCCCACCAGCTCTCCGGCGGACAGCAGCAGCGGGTCGTCTTGGCTCAGGCATTGCTGCTGGGCGCCCGGGTCATCGTCGCCGACGAACCCACCACCGGGCAGGACGCGCTCACCAAACAGGGTGTCGTGGCGGAGCTGGCGGCCGTGGCCGCACGGGGCATCGCCGTCGTCCTCCTCAGCCACGACCTGGACGTCGTAGGGGAGCTGGCCGACGAGGTCGTGGAGATGCGGAACGGACGCGTCGTGAACCGTGGACCCGCCTCGTCGGTCCTGGAGGTTCTCGAACCGGAGCAGCTGAGCGCCGCGCGAACGCCACGCACCCGCGGCCCGATGCGTTTGGAGACGCGGAGCCTGACCGCACGGCACCGCACCGCGCGTGGAGCCGTCGAGGTGCTGAGCGGCATCGGGGTCTCAGTCGCGGCGGGGGAGTGCCTGGCGCTCGTCGGCCGTTCCGGCAGCGGCAAGACCACGCTGGGACGCTGCCTGGCCGGACTGCACTGCACGTACGAGGGCACGGTCCTGCTCGACGGGACGCCGCTGCCGCGCAGCCTGCGCTCCCGTCGGCGGGCAGAACTGGCCGCCGTGCAGTACGTGTTCCAGGATGCGAAGGCCGCCTTCGACGAGCACCGGCCGGTCCTCGACCAAGTCGCCCGCAGCGCCGTACGGCTACGAGGCGCCGCCCCGGGGGAAGCGCGCCGTGCTGCCTTGAGAACCCTCGGCGAGTTCGGCCTCGGCGAGACCCTTGCCGGGCGCCGCCCGGGCGAGCTCTCCGGCGGCGAACTCCAGCGCGCGGCGCTGGCCCGGGCCTTGCTGGCCGGGCCGCAGGTCCTCATCTGCGACGAGATCACCTCCGGCCTCGACCCGGCCACGCGGACCACGATCCTCGACGCCCTCGCCCGCCTCAGGGAACGAGCCGAACTCAGCCTGGTGTTCATCACCCACGACATCGCGGCCGCCGACGCCCTCGCGGACCGGATCGCAGTCCTCGACTCCGGGCGCATCGTCGAGGCCGGCCCGGCCCGTGAACTGATCGAGACGCCGCGGCACGCCATCACCAAGGAGCTGCTGTCGGCCTCACTGGCAACGCTGCCAGGCAGCCCCCCGGGATGCTGATCGCGGGCATCCACGCGTACGCGCGTCCAAGGCATCCGCCTCGGTCACTTGATCGGGGTGCTGTCGGGGCGCCAGGAGATCGGCAGGATCTCGTGTCTTCGCCGGTTGCTGTCGGGGCTCCTCGGTTGGGCTGTGCCTCACCGGCTGACGTGACCGGAATCCCCGAACTCCTCTGATCTGCCAGGTTGTCGCATCAGACAGACCGTAAAACCGGAACAGGCCACGTCATGCGATCGTCCACTGTGATCCGCGAAGGCCGGACGGCAGACTTCCGGGCATGACCGAGACTCCACAGTCCGCTGACACCGCTCCCGACGAGGAGAAGTGGCTCACTCCGGGCGTGAAGGGCATCGGCTCAGCCAGCTTTCTGGCCGACGTCGGACACGAGATTCCCAGCGCCCTGTTGCCGTCGCTACTGACGTCCACCCTCGGCGCCCCCGCAGCAGCCCTCGGCGTGATCGAGGGAATCTCCGACGCCCTGGCGGGAGCCGCCCGCTTCGGTGGCGGCGTCCTCGCTGACGACCCAGCCCGCCGCCGCAAGGTCGCAGTCGGCGGCTACGCGACCACGGCCGTACTCGGCGCAGCGACCGCCGGAGCGACCGCTGTCTGGCAGGTCGGTCTCCTCCGTGCGGCCGCCTGGACTGCCCGAGGCCTTCGCGTTCCGGCCCGAAACGCTCTTCTCGCGGACATCGTCCCGGCGAAGACATACGGGCGGGCCTACGGCTTCGAGCGGATGATGGACAACCTCGGAGCGATCTTCGGACCCATCCTTGCCCTTGCCCTGGTCGCCTGGCTCGGCGTTCAGTGGGCGATCGGCCTTTCCGCCATCCCCGGCCTTCTCGTCGCGGGTGCGATCATCTACGCGATTCGGAAGACCCCCCGATCCACCAGCCGGGACAAGGCCCCACTCAAGATCCGCATCAAGCCCGTCCTGAGCGGCGGCCTCGGCAGGCTTCTGGGGGGCGGTCACAGCGTTTGAAGTGGGCAACGTCGCCGCAGCCCTGCTGATTCTGCGGGCCTGCGACCTGCTCACGGCGGAGCACGGGGCGAAGACCGCGGCGACGATTGCGCTCGGCCTATACACCGCCTACAACGCCGCCACGCTTGCTTCCGTTCCCGCAGGGCGTCTCTCCGACGGGCTCGGCAGGCGCGGACCCGTCCTCGTCCTGGCCGGAGGAGTCGCCGCGTTTGCACTCTCCTACGGCCTGTTCACCATCGACGCCACGACGGTGGTGTTCCTCGCGATCGCGTTCGTCTTGGCCGGAGTCGGTACCGGCGCAGTCGAGACCGCCCAGCACTCCGCCGTCGCCGCCCTCGCCCCCAAGGACCTCCGCGGCTCCGCCTTCGGCATGCTCGCCACCGTCCAGTCCCTCGGCAACCTCGCCGCCAGCACCGTCGCCGGCCTCCTCTGGACCGCCGTCTCACCCGCCGTTGCCTTCGCCTACCTCACCGCCTGGATGGTGATCGCGCTCGGAGGGCTCCTCCTCGCCGCACGCCCCTCAGGGGCATGACCTCAGCCCAAAGGCCGCCAGCTCATGATCTTGAAGCCCTGAAGGCCTGCTCAACGGCCGGGATGCTGCGGCTTCTCCGGATGCGGGCTGAGCGGCGTTGACAGCCTTCCCTGGTGGGCGAGCATGAGAAGGTCCGGGGCGAGACTCCGTCCACGGTAGAGCAGACCGGCGCGGCGACGGCCGCCCTGGGTATGTACCGCGGCAGCAACTCGGCCGAGGAGCACGTGCAGGAGGCTGCCCGTCTGGGCGCGCCGGAGGCGTATCAGGTGCGCCCGGTCAACGCGCTGCTCGGTGAGGTCCAGGCCGAGGCCGCAATGGCGGATGGCGTGAATCCGCTCTTTCAGCGTCACCAGCGGACTGTTCCCCTCCGCCATCGAACGGAGAACGCCCCCGGCAGGGGCAGCGCGGACGCATACCACCACAACGAACGGGGTCCGGCCGCCGGTTCCAGCGCGGCCGCCGGATCCGGCGTGAAATCGAGGTCGCAGGGTCCCGCGCAGACCGGGCAGCACCAGAGCGCCGTACGGACGTCCGCGCGGGCGCCGTCTTCGCAGCAGATGTACCCGGGGAGTGCGTGCGTCATGTGCGGAGCGCCTTTACTCGATCACGGCCGTTGTGTGGCACGGATGTTACGCGTCAGCCTGCCTCTTGTGTGCGTGCCAGAGGTGGGCCAACCTTTCGGTAGCGACCGTTCGTTCGGGCAAATTGTCATGGGCATGGCTATAGCTATGCCCGTCCGCGCCCTCACAACGGCCCGCAGTACACCGCAACACACCGTCTACGAGGAGGACCCCCCACATGTCCGCGAAGCGTCACACCCGCCGGAGAATTGCCGGTATCAGCGCCATGGCCGTCGCGGCCCTCGCGCTCGGCGCGGCCGCCGCGTTACCCGCCGCGGCAGCCACCCCGGCCGCCCCGCAGGGCGTCATCGAGAACGCCGGCGCCGCCGGCACCGTCTCCGGCAGCTACATCGTGACCCTGAACGACTCTGCCGCCCGCTCCACCGCCGACAGCGGCAAGGCAGTCGCCAAGCGGTACGGCGCGCGGATCGACCGGACCTACAGCGCCGCCCTCAACGGCTACTCCGTCGAGGTCTCCGAGGCGCAGGCCAAGAAGCTCGCCGCCGACCCCGCCGTCAAGTCGGTCGTACAGAACCGCGTCTTCACCGTCGACACGACCCAGCCCAACCCGCCCTCCTGGGGCCTGGACCGGATCGATCAGCAGGCGCTCCCGCTGAACCAGAGCTACACCTACCCGGACAAGGCCGGCGAGGGCGTCACGGCTTACATCATCGACACCGGCGTCCGCAAGACGCACCAGGACTTCGGCGGCCGAGCCTCCGACGGCTTCGACGCCATCGACAACGACAACACGGCCCAGGACGGCCACGGCCACGGCACGCACGTCGCGGGCACCGTCGCGGGCACCTCGTACGGCGTGGCCAAGAAGGCGAAGATCGTCGGCGTCCGAGTGCTCGACAACAACGGCTCCGGCACAACCGCGCAGGTCGTCGCGGGCATCGACTGGGTGACCCAGCACGCCGTCAAGCCGGCCGTGGCGAACATGTCGCTGGGCGGCGGCGCGGACTCCGCGCTCGACACCGCCGTGCGCAACTCCATAGCCAGCGGCATCACTTACGGCGTCGCCGCGGGCAACGAGTCCACCAACGCGAGCACCAAGTCCCCGGCGCGCGTGACCGAGGCCATCACCGTCGGCGCCACGACCAGCACCGACGCCAAGGCGAGCTACTCCAACTACGGCACGGTCCTGGACCTGTTCGCTCCCGGCTCCAGCATCACCTCCTCCTGGGGCACCGGCGACACCGCCACGAACACCATCTCGGGCACCTCGATGGCGACCCCGCACGTCGTCGGCGCCGCCGCCCTCTACCTCGCGGCCAACCCCGCGTCCACCCCGGCCCAGGTCTCCACGGCCCTCGTGAACGCGGCCACGCCGAACGTCGTGACCAGCCCCGGCACCGGATCCCCGAACCGCCTGCTCAACGTCGGGAACTCCACCACACCGCCGAACCCGGGCACCCGCTTCGAGAACACCGCCGACTACGCGATCAACGACAACGCCACCGTCGAGTCGCCGATCACCGTCAGCGGGATCTCCGGCAACGCCCCGGCCACGCTGAGCGTCCCGGTCGACATCAAGCACACCTACGTCGGCGACCTCAGGGTCGACCTCGTCGCCCCCGACGGCACCGTCTACAACCTGCGCAACCGCACCGGCGGCAGCGCGGACAACATCATCCAGACCTTCACGGTGAACGCCTCGGCCGAGGTCGCCAACGGCGTCTGGAAGCTCCGGGTCGCGGACCTCGCGAACATCGACACCGGAAAGATCGACTCCTGGGCGCTCCAGTTCTGAGGGGCCGGGACTGAAAGCAGCGGCTGAGCCGCGATGAACAGGCGGGGGCGACCGTTTCGGCGGTCGCCCCCGCTGCGCACGCTTCGCGCATTCGTTCGTGCCGGCCGCCCCTCGCCGCCCCCGCCGTTCCCCTGTGAGGGAGTACCCGCCCCGTGAGCACCCCGCCGAGCCCTCCCTCCGGACCGGGCCACTCCTGGCCCCCGCTGTCCCCGCCGATGGGGTGGGGCCGCCGGGTACCCGTACAACCAGCAGTAGCCGGCGCTCAACGGCTTCGCGCTCGCCTCACTGCTCGTCGGGGCCTGCCAGGAACCGGGACGGGTAGGGGATCGGCGCACCGGCTGTCCGCTATCGGCTGGCGTACGGGAGCAGGGCCATCTCCCGGGCGTTCTTGATGGCCAGGGCGAGCTGCCGCTGCTGTTGTGCGGTGACGCGGGTGACGCGGCGGCTGCGGATCTTGCCCCGGTCGGAGATGAACTTACGGAGCAGGTCGGTGTCCTTGTAGTCGATGTGCGTGATTCCTGCCGTGTCCAGTGGGTTGGGGCGGGACCTCAGCGGCTTGCTGGGGGAGGGGCGGCGGGCCATCGGTGTTCCTCAGGGGTGTGGGGTGTGGGTGTCGGGGTGTGGGCCAGGCGGTCAGGAGACGTGGTCGAGCAACGGAGCGAACGCGGCGCGGAGTTGTTTCCATGCCTCCCGCCCTGCCGTGTACTCGGCTTCGGTCAGGAGGCAGGAATCCAGGAGCTGTTCGATCCCTTCGCGGTCGAGGCCCGGCGAGGTGAAGACCAGGTGCTGGCAGCAGTCGCCGTGCTCGGGATGCCAGTCGAGGGCAGCCGCGGCCTGACGCATGGCGGGGACCAGTTCCCAGGCGGCGTCGGGGAGCGAGGCCAGCCAGGGGCCGGCGTTCTCCACGCACAGCGCGCCACCGGCCGCGTCCCAGGCGAGGAGGGTGTCGGGGCGGTCGGCGAGCCAGAACCGGCCGCGGCTGCGGGCTGCGGCGCAGGTCAGGTCTTCCAGGGCTTCGTAGAGCCGCTCGGGGTGGAACGGCCTGCGGCGCTGCCAGACGAGCGTGGCCACTCCGGCCTCGTCGGCCTCCTGGGGGAGCAGTGCACAGGCGGGGTGCTGGGCGGCGGCGGCAGTCTCCACGTCGAAGCCGGCGAAGGCCAGGCGAGTGAGTTCGCTGGAGCCGGTGGGCACCTGGCGAGCCGTCGGGTGCAGTTGGGCGAGCAGGGCGTGGTCCTCGTTGTCGGCCTCCTCGCTGTCGGCGATCGCGAGGACCGGCGCGTATTCCAGCTGGCGGGCCCAGGTGTCCCCGACGGTGCGCTGGTCGGTGGCCGCTGCGGCGAGTCCGGCCTCGCTGAGATCGTCCCCGTTGCCGAGACAGGGGAGGACGAGCGCGGGGTCGACGGCGGTGATCACGTTGGTGAGTTCCAGTACGTCACCGGCGTGGGCGGCGACGACCTCGGCCATCGCCCTGGGTTCGACCGAGTCCCAGAGTTCCACCACGGCCAGGCGGGTCAGCCCGCTCGCGGCCAGCCGCTCCAGTTCCGGGACGAGGTCCTCGCGCAGTGCGCAGCAGGCGCAGTCGTTGACCAGGGGAGTTTCGCCGGTGGATACCTCACCCCCGGAATCGCGCAGTGTGCGGTGGACGTTGCCGCCGGCAGCCGAGGACAGATCGTGGTGCAGGGCAATACTCCCCGGCACCGCGCGGAGCAGGTGCTCGACGGTCTCCTTGCGCGCGTCGGCGTGCATGCCGCCGACGATCACGACGGGAAGGGTCACTTACGACCTCCGTAGCGGCGTTCGAAGCGTTCGACGCGGCCGGCGGTGTCCAGGACACGGGCGGTGCCGGTGTAGAAGGGGTGGCTCTGCGAGGAGATCTCGACGTCGATGACCGGGTAGGTGTGGCCGTCCTCCCACTCGACCGTCTTCTCGCTGGTGGCGGTCGAGCGGGTGAGGAAGGCGAAGTCGGCGGCCTTGTCGCGGAAGACGACGGGGCCGTAGGCAGGGTGGATTCCAGGCTTCATGGGGTGGCTCTCTCTGGGGGAGGGGGAGGTCAGCGCTCTTCGCGGAAGTCGACGTGCCGGCGGACCACCGGGTCGAACTTGCGGAGCACCATGCGGTCGGGGTCGTTACGCCGGTTCTTGCGGGTGACGTAGGTGTAGCCGGTGCCGGCGGTGGAGCGGAGCTTGATGATCGGTCGTACTTCGTTGCGTGCCATGGCGCCAGTATATGGCAATGGGAATCGTTTTCAATAACTGCGTGTGTGGGGCCCCGCCTTCCCCGAGAGGAGGGCGGGGCCCACGCGTGCTGTGTCCCCGGAAAGCCGGGCCGGACGGTGCCGTGGCTGCGACCACCGTCCGGCCCGGAGTCTTCAGGCCGCCGCGACTTTGGCTTGGCCGTGTTCGTGCTCGCAGGCATCGTCGATTCCGTACGTCTCCCAGTCCGGGAAGTCGTCCGTGGCTGGCACGGCCTCGCCCGGGTCGAGCAGGCAGGCGTCGAGGGCCGCCCGCAGCGCCTCGGCGCGAAGGTCCGTGCCGATGAAGACGAGTTCCTGGCCCTGCATCGCGTCCGGCCTGCGGGCGCCCGAGGGTTCGAAGCGGGCCACTGCGCAGGCCTGTGACCACAAGCCGGTCACCCGGGGGCGGCTGGCGAGCCAGAAGAAGCCCTTGGATCGCAGGATCTGCCCGAACGTTCCGCTGTCGAGGCCCTTGGTGACGAAGGTCCACAGCCGGCCCGGGTGGAAGGGGAGGCCGGAGCGGTAGACCAGCGACGAGATGCCGTACTCCTCGGTCTCCGGCACGTGGTCGCCGTTGAGCTCCTTGACCCAGCCCGGAGCCTGCTGTGCTTTCTCGACATCGAACAGGCCGGTGCCCAGCACCTGTTCGAGTGTGACCTGCCCGCGCACGGCGGGCACGATCCGGGCCTCGGGATTGAGGCGGGCGAGCGTGGCGCGCAGCCGGGCCACGTCCGGTGTCCCGACGAGGTCGAGCTTGTTGAGGACGATGACGTCGGCGAACTCGATCTGGTCCATGAGCAGATCGCTGACCGTGCGCTCGTCGTCCTCGTACTGGTCGAGCCCGCGTGCCACGAGTTCGTCGCCGCCTGCGAGTTCGGGCAGGAAGTTCGCGGCGTCGACGACAGTGACCATGGTGTCGAGGTGGGCGAGGTCGCCCAAGGTGGCGCCGTCGTCCCGGGGGAAGGAGAAGGTGGCGGCCACGGGCATCGGTTCGGAGATGCCGCTGGACTCGATGAGGAGGTAGTCGAAGCGCCCCTCGCGCGCCAGCCGGTCGACCTCTTCCAGGAGGTCGTCGCGCAGGGTGCAGCAGATGCACCCGTTGGTCATCTCGACGAGCCGCTCCTCGGTGCGGGAGAGGGCCGCCTCACCGCCGCGGACGAGCGCCGCGTCGATGTTGACCTCGCTCATGTCGTTGACGATCACGGCGACTCGGAGGCCCTCGCGGTTGCCGAGCACGTGATTGAGCAGCGTGGTCTTTCCGGCTCCGAGGAAGCCGGAGAGGACGGTGACGGGCAGTCGGGCGGGCGGCGTACCGGTCATCCGGCTCAGCCTTCGGGATGCAGCAAGCCGCGTTCGTACGCCTTCACCAGGCGCTGCGGGACCTGGTAGACGGAGCCGTCGACCGTGATCGGGACAAGCTGAGGCGTGGTGGCCTTCCACTGGGCGCGGCGGTGGCGGGTGTTGCTGCGGGACATCTTCCGCTTGGGGACGGCCATTTGGATCTCCTGTGAGGTGTCGAACGTACCCGGTGAGCCTATATGAAAACGACGACCATTTTCAATTCGTCGGGATGTGTGGGCCGCATCCTCATTGGGCCGCTGCAATCGCGGCCAAGCACAACTTCGTGGGAATCGCCCACACCGTGGAGGTCGTCGGTACGTGCGCCGACTGTGCGACCTCCCCTGCCTGAAGCGGCCGGTCTGCTGGCATCGCCGGTGCGCGGGTGAAATCCGCCGTTGCGCCCGCTGCCCACTCGTATGAACGAGCGTGCGGCATGGCGCTGCTCGACTCATGCTCCCTGCGGGCTCAGAGTCGGTGCAGGAGGCCGGGAGCTGCCCTGCAGGTCCAGATCGTGCCTGACGGCTTTGGCCTACGCGGGCCGCGGCACCCCACCGAACCTGTGGGGTGCCGCGGCCGCGATGTCATCCGGCTTCGTTCACCAGGAGGACTTCGTCACTCCCGGCAGGAAGCCGGCATGCGCCTGCTGTCGAGTTCGGACCCGGGAGAGTCCGAACTTGCGAAGGTAGCCGCGCGGGCGACCGTCCACGCTGTCGCGGTTGCGCACCCGTGTGGCGCTCGCGTTGCGGGGCTGCCGCCGCAACTCGGTGAGCGCGGCCCGCCGTTCGGCGTCAGTGGACGAAGGACGGCTGATGGTCGCCTTCAGCTCGGCTCGGCAGGCCGCGTACCGCTCGACGATCGCCTTGCGCTTCTCGTTCTGTGCGATCTTGCTCTTCTTCGCCATCAGACCTTCCCTCCCCGCGCCCGGATCCGGGCCACGGCCGCCTCGATGTCGATCGCGTCCACCGTCTTGATCGCCTTGGTGCTCAAGGTGAGGCGGACGTTGCGGCCCTCGCTGGGCAGCCAGTAGCGCTTGCTCTGAATGTTCGGGTCGAAGCGGCGAGACGTGCGCCGGTGCGAGTGGGAGATGCTGTTGCCGAACCCGGGCTTGGCGCCGGTCAGTTGGCAGTGGGCGGACATGACGTTACCTGCCTCTCTCTGCAACATCCCCATATTAGGAATGGAAACCATTCTCATATACTAGCTTCTGGTTTCACTGGCGTCACTCGCAAGAAGCGCCGCGACGGCCCCGTCGCTCATCCCTGCGTCGTGGGCACTTCGACCAGCGGGACTGGGCGTGCTCGCAGTCCTTGTAGAAGGTGCCCATGCCGTGGGCGAGCGACTTCGTTGCCATGCGGTGCGGGACTCCTGGGGCGCCAATGCTGACCTTTTGCTGACGCAGGAGGGTCCAATATGTTCCTGACCTGCACGAAGACGGATATCTCGTGTTACGTTCCGGAACTGGATCAGCCGGAGCAACGAGGAGATCGTGCAAGCCCGCAAGGACTGGATGGAGGGCACCCGCTACGGCGAGGTGAAGGGCTACGGTGGCCCTCCGATCCCCGTGCCACAGCTCCCGCAGGTGGCCCTGAAACCCCAAGGACGGGTGCGTTGACCTGCACTTTTCCGGAGCAGGCTGACGAGTCGAGACCAGCCGTAGACGGGCCGGCGCTCCCGTGGAGACCGCTCCGTCGGAGCGCGTGACGTGGGCTCTCTTCGGGCGCCCGACGTTTCCCATGTGTGACCGGCTGGGGTCGGCTTTGCCAGGACCAATGCTGACCCAACGCTGACTTTGGTGACGGTTCGTCAGGCCTGGAGGGCTGAACAGGTTGTACCGAGCGCTTGGCTGCCTCGGGAGCCCGGCCGACTGCTTGGATCCCGAGCGGGATCATCGGGGCGGCGGCAGTGGACGGCACACTGGCCCTGTGCCGGAGACCATCAGGAACGTTGCCTGCGGAATCCGCCGTACGGTCACCGCCCGGCAGGCGCCGGGCGCTGGGCCGCGCGTGACACGCCCGATCGCGCAGAATCGCTGGTGTCCACGCGCCGCACGGGACGATGTCACCACGCATCCGGCGGCGAAGGGGGCATCCTGCATGGCTCCGTGCGCTTTGCACGTCGCGCCCACCCTCCACGCCGGCCGCTGGCCGCCGGCGTCCGGCACGGTCATACGCATCCCCTGCGGCGTCGCGGCGGGCGGCCACTCCCTGCGCGGACGCCTCGACCGCGCAGCCGGGAACCTCGGCCGTCAAGTGACCCGTCCGCACAGTGCAATTGGCTATTCATTGATGGACTGCTGACGTATTCTTGACGCCTGGTGTGCCGGGAAGTCTGGTCGGCAGTTCAGGAGCCATGGGCTGTTCCATGGGCTCCGGCTCTCGCCTTGAAAGGCATCCCTCATGGCCGCCATACAGCAGCCCGCTGCGCCTGCGCCCCTGCCGGACGGCCCAGGTCGTCGCAGCCCGCGCCGCTCGGTCCTCTTCTTCGCGTTCGCCTTCGCTGTGATCGCAGACCCCGTCTCCTCCGTGGCGTACGCCATTGAGGCGGCGTTGCGTGCCCTGCACGGCGATCTCGCCCTGCTGCTGCCGACCATGTCGCTGGTGGTGGGCCTGGTCGTCGTGGTCACCGCCAACTACTGGCAGCTGGTGCGCCGCTTCCCCAAGGGAGGTGGGGCGGCAGCGGCGGCAGGGCGGGCCTTCGGGCCGCGCTGGACGTTCGTACCGATCGGCGCACTCGTCGTCGACTTCGTCCTGACCATCGGGATTTCCATCTCGGCCGCCGCCAGTGCCGTGATCGCCCTCTTCCCCGCGGCCGCACCCTTCCGTATCCCGCTCGCCCTGCTCCTGTTGCTGGTCGTCGCCGGGTTGACCTGGTTCGGACACGGCGGGCGGCTGCTGTTCGCCGTCATGACCGTGCTCTTCGTGCTCGTCTGCGTCGCCGTACTCGTCCACGGCTTCGTTTCTCCTCACACCATCGGTGAGGCCCCCGCCTCGACCGACCCGGGCCGCTCCGCCGCCCTGGCAGTCGTCCTCGCCTTCCCCGTCGCGATGGCCCTGGCCACCGGCATCGAGGCGCCGTCCACGGCCATCGCTCAGCTCGGCCAGCTCGACGACACCCACCGTCGCCGCTTCGGGCGCGGCACGCTCGCCCTTCTCCTGGTCATCGTCGGCGGCCTCACCCTGGCCCTGACCGTGCTCGCCGTACGCCTCCGCATCGGCATCCCCGGCAAGGACTCCACCCAGATCGCCGACATCGCCCATGCCGCCACCGGCTCCGGCTGGCTCTACGGGGCCTTCCAGGTCACCAGCTCCCTGCTGCTCTTGGCCGCCGCCAGCTCCTCGTTCCAGGCCGGCCCCGGACTCCTCAAGGCCCTCGCCGGATCTCCGGACCACCCGGGCGTCCTCCCGTCGGTGCTGGGCCGGACGAACCGCCACCACACGCCGTACTGGTCCGTCCTCGTCTACCTGGCCGCAGCCGCCGTGATCATCGTGGCCGCTGCGGGGGAGGAGCAGGAACTGGTCCTCTTCTACGCGGTCGCGGTCTTCGTCAGCTTCCTCGTCGGTCTGCTGGCCATGACCCGCTTCGCCCGCACCGAGGGTAAGACCGCCCTCGCCTGGCTCAACGGCCTGGCGGCCGTGGCGGTCGCCTTCACCCTGCTGGTGAACCTCCTCCGCGGCTGGCCCGTCCTCTCCCTGGTCGCCACCCTCGCCATCGGCGGAGCCTTCTACCTCCGCTGGGTCCGGGCAGGCCGCCCCTCCGGTATCGAGGATGTCGAGGCCCGCGCCGAGGCCGACTGACACGACGCGGTTACGATTCGGACCGCGATCCGCAGGCTCGGTCGGCCGGGGCCCTGGGGCGCATCCTCGCTGACCGGCTTACCGTTTCGGCAGCCGGGCAGCCGGGCAGCCGGGCAGCCGGGCAGCCGGGCAGCCGGGCAGCCGGGCAGCCGGCAGCCCGCAGGCGCGCGCCAGAGCGCGGATTGTGCAGGCTCGTGGTAAAGCACCTGCTTGAAGGAGGGCCCCGCGTGGGGATCCGCCTCGGCATCGGCGTACTGATCACCGTCACAGTGCTGCTGCTCGTCGGCTCCGGCGTTGCCACACTCAGCAGGGGTTGGCTGGTGCCCTGGCAGCGGCGGCACATCGTCCGTATCCGGCTTTTCGGCTGGGCGCAGCTCCTGATCGCGATCGCGCTGGGCATCCAGCTGATCGGTCTCCTAGCGGTCGATTCCGCCTACCACCCCGTGTTCACCATGCCCGGCACCGTGGTGTTGCTGTTCGCCCTGGTGTTGATCACGCATGCGCAGCGTCCGAGAGGCACAGGCCAAGGAGGTATCCGACCGGCGATCCTGCGCGCGGATTGCGAGCGCGGGAGCGCGGTTGGGCGCACCATGGGATGCGGGGGCCGAGGGGGTGTGACGAGCGGGCAGGAGCCCGTCGATGGCGCGTGGGCGATTGCGGATCTACCTCGGGGCCGCCCCGGGCGTGGGAAAGACGTACGCGATGCTCGAGGAAGGGCAGCGGCTGGCCTCGGCCGGTGCCGATGTGGTCGTCGGTTTCGTCGAGCCGCATGGGCGGCGGCCCACCGCTGCCCTCGCCGAAGGGCTGGAGACCATTCCCCGGCGCACCGTGGAGTACCGGGGGGCGAGCTTCACCGAGATGGACTGGGACGGGGTGCTCGCCCGCCGCCCGCAGGTCGCCCTGGTCGACGAACTGGCCCACACCAATGTGCCCGGTTCCCGGCACGCCAAGCGATGGCAGGACGTCGAGGAACTCCTCGACGCGGGGATCGACGTAGTCACCACGCTCAACGTCCAGCACCTGGAGTCCCTGGGCGACGTGGTCCGGCAGATCACCAGTGTCCCGCAGCGCGAGACCCTGCCCGACGAGGTGGCACGCCGCGCGGACCAGATCGAACTGGTGGACCTGCCGCCCGAGCTGCTGCGCCGACGCATGCTGCACGGCGAGATCTATTCCTCGGACCGCATCGAGGCGGCCCTCACCCACTACTTCCGCGTCGGCAACCTCACCGCCCTGCGCGAACTCGCCCTGCTGTGGCTCGCCGACCGCGTCGAGGAAGGACTGCAGCGCTACCGCGCGGAACACGGCATCACCACCCCCTGGGAAACCCGCGAGCGCATCATGGTCGCCCTCACCGGCGGCCCCGAGGGAGAGACACTGATACGCCGCAGCGCCCGGATCGGCGCCCGGGTCCCCGGCAGTGAGCTGCTGGCATTGCACGTCGTACCGGGTGACGGCCTTACCCACGGCGATCCCGCCACCCTCGCAGCCCAGCGGGCCCTGGTGGAGTCGCTGGGCGGCAGCTACCACCAGACCACCGGCGACGACATCGCCGAGGCGCTGCTCCAGTTCGCGGAGGCCGAGAACGTCACGCAGATCGTGCTGGGTGCGAGCCGCCGCGGAAGGCTCTCCACGTTCCTCCGCGGCGGTGTGGGGCACCGGACGATCCGGCGATCCGGCCCCATCGACGTACTCGTGATCACCCACGAGCACGCCGCCGGCTCGACTTCCCCGCTGCGACTGCCGCACCCGAGCCGCGCCACCGGCCCACGGCGCTTCTGGACGGCGATGCTGCTCACGGCGATCACTCTTCCGGGCCTGACCGCCCTCCTGGTTCTTCTGGGCGAGCACGTGGATCTCTCCCTTGCCTTGGTGCTCTACCTGCTCGCCGTTGTCGTGATCGCCCTGGTCGGTGGCCTCGTTCCCGCGCTGGTGGCCGCTCTGGCCGCGGGACTGCTCGCCGACTATTACTTCACCCCGCCGCCGCACTCGCTGCGCGTCGAGCGCCCCGCCGATGTCACAGCGCTGGTGGTGTACGTCATCACGGCCTTCATCGTCGGCATGGCCGCGGGTACGGCCGCACGCAGCACGTACCAGGCCGTCCGCGCGAGCTCCGAGGCCCGGGCACTGAGTCGGCTGGCCACCGCCATGATGCACGGCCAGGACCTGCCGACCTTGCTCGAACAGGTACGGGAGGACTTCGGCCTGGAGGCGGTGAGCCTGTTGGAACGCGATACGGGGCATGCCGCCGAGCCGCGCTGGTACGTCGTCGCCAGCACCGGCGCGGAGCCACCCGAGCACCCGTACGACGCCGATGTGGAGAGCCCCGTCGGCGACGACCTCACCCTGGCGGCCCGAGGGAGCCCGCTGAGCAGCGAAGACCAGCGCGTACTGGGAGCGTGCGCGGCCCAGTTGGGCATGGCCTACTCCCACGGCCGGCTTGCTGCCCACGATGCCGAAACGGGCCTGCGCGCCGAAGCCGAGCACACCAGGGCCTCGCTCCTCCTCACCGCGAGCCGCGATCTGCGGGGCCCACTGCGCACAGCCGACGAGGCGCTGGATGGCGTCGGCGTCGGCACGGATACGAGGGAGAGCCAGGCCCTCGCCGTAGCCCGGTCGTCGGTGCGGCGTGCGGTCCAGCTTGTCTCGGATCTCGACGAGCTGAGCCGCCTGCATGCTGGGGCACTGGATCTGTATCTGCGGCCGGTCGATCTCGACGAGCTGCTCACCGCCGTTCTGGACGACCTGGGCCCCGGCGGCCATACGATCCAATGCAGCCTGCCGGAGCTGCTGCCCGACGTGATCGCCGACGCAGCCGTGCTCACTCGCGTGCTGACCGCTTTGGCTGCCGAGGCCCAGCGCCACAGCCCGCCGGACCGGCCCGCGCGGCTGACGGGCAGGACCCGGGCTGGTCAGGTGGAGATCCACATGACGGACGGCACCAACAACGCAGTGCAGGGTGCGGAACGCGGCGCACATCCGAGTCGCACGCCGGACAGTCTGACCCTGCGGATGTGCCGTGACCTCACGGAGACCATGGGAGGCACCCTTGAAACCGCATCCGCCGGCCCCGGCTTTGCCGTGACGCTCACGCTTCCGGCGGCGGCCTCCCGGCGGCCGATCACCCCGTCTGCGCCCTCCCCGACGGGGGATCAGTGACTCGCGTCAGCCACTGCCCGGTGGAGAGTGCGTCGTTGGCCCCCCGCTGGGGTCATGACCGTGCGTACGGAAGTCACCGACCGCCGATCACTCGAGGCCGGAGGCCTTGAAGACGGTGAGAGCCGTCTCGCGGTCGATGCGCTGGGCCAGCCGGCGCAGGGCTGTCTCGCCGCACAGCAGAGTGCCGCGCTGGATCGACGTGCGGGTGTCCGTGTCGACGCGGCGCCACATCGCGGGATTGCGGACCAGGACGGTCGGATCGATCTCGACCCGGCTTCCCTCCGTGTCGCGGAGGATCATCCGCTGGGCCACCCCGTCGGACCACCTGACCGAGACGAGGGAGTCTGTGCGGACAGTGTGTTCGACCAGCAGTCCTCGGGCGCTCAGCAGACCGGGACCTACGGAGACCCTGGACGGCAGCAGGATCACGAAGAGGAGGGCGGCCAGGCCGGTCCAGAGGACGCCGCGGGTCGCGTCGAGCTCTCCGAAGCCCGCGTCCATGGCGAGCAGGGCCGAGTACAGGAGGGACGCGATACCGATGGCCGAGCGCCTCTCGTCGGCCCAGTGGATGTCGCGTGCGATAGGTCCTCTAGGCTCCGCGCCGGCGTGAGCGCCGGTCGCGGACTGCGCGAAACGTCGTCCCATGGGGGTGACGTTAGGGCCGGTACGGGCCTCGACACCGGACCCTGACGCACCGCTGATGTGATGGCTACGGCATTTTGACGGGGCTCCGGTTCGAGGCCGACCCCAGTCCGTTCAGTGGCCTGGCGGGCCGGTGGTGACCGGCGCGGGATTCCACGGTGCGGGGGCAGGCGGTGGCTCGAACGGTCCGGCCCGGTTGGCCATGAGGATCAGCATCGTCCCGACGACGAGCACGGTGGTGACGATGAGGGCGAGCCCGACGGGGTTGCGAGGGTTGTAGTAGCAGCGGTTCGTTCCCCACTTGCTCCGCTTGAAGACCGGTTCGTCGTCGTGATGCACAGGCTGCGTCCCGGCTGGGTCGAAGGTATGGAGCGGCGCGCATTCCCCAGCGGCCATTCCGGTCACAAGGCGCAGCTCACTGCCTTCTGGGCCGCGGGGAAGTACACCGTCATGAGACGTGTGAGGGCCTCACGGCGTGCGGGCACGTCGGAGGCCTTGGCCGGCGGGTAGATCTCGACGACGAACTGGCTGGGTTTGCCCTCGTAAGTGCACCGTGCGACCGCAACGGCCATGGAGTCTGCAACGCGGGCGGCGTCGCCCACGCCGATCTGTACGGGATCGCCGGAGCGTTCCAAGCGCTGCCCGATGCCACCCATGACGTCTTCGTCCGCCGTGGTCACGTCGCCTTTCACGGTCAGAACGGTGTTCTTGTCCACGGTCAGTTCGCACCGCGGAGCGTGCGGCCTGGCTGCGTACGTCGACTGCTCCAGCTTGGCGCCAGGCGGAAGCAGCGGTGCGATGAGGGCCGAATCGACGGGCACGCCGCATATGTCGTCCGGCAGTGCGTACTCCCTGCCCTCGCTGCACCCGGTCACGGAGATCAGTACCGCGGCCCCCGCGGCGGCAACCATGGCCGTGCGCAGGCGCTTCACTGGGTGCCTGCCAGACCCTTGGCGGCGACGTTCCCCGTCACTGCGGACGTGTTGATCTCCTGCTCCAGCGTGCGCGGAGTGTAGGGGTGCCCGGGGTTCGCCCTGGCCCATTCCTCGGAGAGCGCCCTCAGCTGGTTCTCCCAGTGCGTGAACGTCTTCGCGTTCTGGTCCTGGACTCCCGCGTCGATCCGCGCCTGTTCGTCGAGCTGCCACTGGTAGGCGAGGGCGTCGACACCTCGTTGCGCTAGGTCGCCGACCACGGGGATGAAGTTGGCGGCTCCGCCGAAGCCGTGGTAACCCCACTTCGCTTCCCACGTGGGGTCATCCTTGTCGGTCTTGAGGGCCTGGTAGCGGGCCTCTTCGAGGAAGCCGACCGTACGGCCCGCATCTTGCAGCGTCTCGTTGGGGTCACGCGGGTGTTCTGCGTGGATGTCTTTGATCATTTCTCGGTTCATGGCCTCGTTGAGCATGCCGTAGGAATTCTGGTCGCGGGAACCTGCTTGCTCACCTCCAGGAGGTGGTGGCGGTCGAGTTGGCGGGGGTCGTCCGGCGTGTCCGACATGGCGCTGGCCGAGTGGTGTACGACATCGCTGTGGGCGGAGAGGACCTTGGCCATGTCGTCGCGCATCTCGGAGGGGAACTCGTCGCCGCGCTCGGAGAGGTACTTCAGGGAGCGGTCCAGAACCTGGCGGTGTTCAGGTGTGAGGTCGTCGGGACGCGTTGTCATGCTGTTGGGGTCGACTCCTGTGGCCGCAGAGACCAGGGCGGCGCCCGTGGCCTCCCGTGCGGTGTTGCCGTCCTTGGTGTTGAGGGGCGTGTCGTCGAAGGTCTGCCGGTCGCCGAGGACGTACTGGGCGTTGTCGGTGGGCTGCGTCGCTGAATTCCTTGGCGGTCTTGCCGATGAACTCCCGGGTCACGGTCGCGTTCACGCCCGCCCAGTCGGCCTTGGCCGCCTTCCCGCCGAGGTCGCCTCGGGCATCCGACTCCAGCCCCCACAGCTTCGTGGCCATGGCCGTCCAGTCGGCCACTGCCGTGGACAGCTTCGAGAAGTCCGCGAAACGCAGTGCGTCCAGATCCATCAGTGCTGCGCCCTTTCCTCGAAGCCCTTGTCCAGCTGGGCGAACTTGAACTGCGTGGCAATCCAGTACTCGTCGCCGGCATGGGCCCTCTGCGTGTAGTCCAGGTGGTTGGAGATGTGGGCGCAGGCGTCCAGCAACGTGCCCACCTGGTCGTGCCACTTCTCCGCGACCGTCGAGAGGGCGGCGCCCAGGGCGAAGTCCTTCTTCAGCGTGCCCGCCGCCTCGTGCGTGCTCGCCTTGGCGTGGTCCCCGTTGGTGCCGAGCCTTTGTCGTAGTTTGAACGCCGCGTCACCGACTGCCGCCAGGTCCTTCTGGGTGACCACCAGATCTCCCTGCGGCCCCGGTCCGCCGCCTCCTCCGGGATCCAGCTGATTGAGCCGCATCGCAGTCTGATTCTGGGCAGCCGCTGACCTGAGCTCCGCCCATTCCTCGTCGAATGACATAAAACCCCCATGGTGAAAATGACGTAACCGGACCGGACCGGACCGGGCCAGGGTTCAAGGTGACCGGCGCCGCGATTCCGGTTCAGGTGAGATCGATGGCTGGAGGAGGCCGGAGGCTCTCTCGTTGCGACGGCAGGACGACCGTGGCGGTCTCGCCGCACACGGCGTCGAGGTCCTGTGCCGCACGGTGCGCGAAGCCGTCGTCACCGCAAACGACCACGTGATGGGCGTACTGGAGGGTCCAGCTCGGAGGTGGAGGGTGCGGAAGGATGAGGACATGCGGTCAGGACCGCCCTGCTGTCACAACGGTGGCGACCGGCAGGGACAGGACCATGGTCAGTCCGCCTCCCGGGGTGTCCTCGGGGGTGAGCGTGCCGTCCATCGCCTCGGTGAGTCCCCTGGCCAGGGCGAGCCCGAGCCCGAGGCCGACGGTGTTGTCGCGGTCGCCGAGGCGCTGGAAAGGCTCGAAGGCGCGCTCGCGGTCGTCGGTGGCGATCCCGGGGCCGCGGTCGGCGATCCTGATGTCGACCCGCCCGGCCAGGGCGCTGGCGGTCACCAGCACCGGGCGGTCCGCGGGTGCGTGGCGGACCGCGTTGCCGACGAGGTTGGCCAGTACCCGTTCGAGCAGGGGCGGATCGGCCTGAAGCGCCGGTACGGATTCAAGGTTCTGCACATCGATGGCGGGCCCGCTCCCGGGCGTCAGGTCCAGCGAGTCCAGTGCGGCCGGTAGCACTTCCTCCAGCGTGGTGGCCCGCAGGTCGAGCGTGAGCGCGCCGGCTTGGAGGCGGCTGAGATCGAGCAGGTTCTCCACCAGGCGGTTGAGCCGGTTCAAGGACACCTCGGCGGACTCCAGGAGTTCCGCGCGGTCCTCGGCGGAGAACTCGACCTCCTGGTTGCGCAGCGAGCTGACCGAGGCCAGTGCCCCTGCCAAGGGGGTTCGCAGGTCGTGGCTGACGGCTCGCAGCAGGGCGGTGCGCAGGCGGTCGGCGGCCTTGATGGGTTCGACCTCGGCGGCGGCCTCGGCCAGCCGGGCCCGCTCGACCGCCGCGCCGACATGCGCGGCGAAAGCGGCCAGCACGCGGCGCTCGGAGGACGGCAGCGTACGGCCGCGCAGGACGAGGAAGGCCTCGTGCCCGGCCGCCACCGCAAGGGCGGGGTCCGCCTCGCGACGGGCGGGACGTCCGCTGTCCGTTCCCGGACCCATGTCGGGCGGTTCGGGAATCAGTTCGACGGTGTCCATGCCGAACGTCTCCCGTGTACGTTCCAGCAGGGCCGGAATCGTCTGGTCGCCGCGGACGATGCTGCCCGCGAGCGACGACATCGTCTCCGCTTCCGCCGTGGCCCGTGCGGCACGGCGGGAGAGACGCAGGGACCGGTCCGCCGCGGCGGCCACGGTGGCGGCGACGACGGAGAAGACCACCAGCGCCAGCACACTGTCCGGGTCGCTCATGGTGAACTCGCCTACGGGTGCCATGAACCAGTAGTTCAGGAGCAGGGCAGCGGTGAGCGCCGCGATCAGAGCGGAGACCACCCCGCCGATGCAGGCCACGCCCACGACGGCCACCAGGAACAACAGCGCCTCGCTGGTGAGGTTCAGCGTGCCGCGCACGCGGTCGAGCGTGAGGGTGAGCAGTAAGGGGAGCAGCAGGGCGGCCACCGGTCCGGCGATGAGGCGGGACGTGGGGAGTGTACGGCGGCGGGAGGGAAGCAGCCGGCCGTGGCCGGCCCGCTCGTGCGTGACCATGTGGACGTCGATGTCCTCCGACAGCGCCACGACGGTCTCGCCGATGCCCCGGCCGGTGAGGAATCGTTCCAGCCGGCGGCGGCGGCTCGTACCGAGGACCAGTTGGGTGGCGTTCTCCGCCATGGCGAAGTCCACCAGGGCGGTGGGTACTTCGTCGCCGACGACGGAGTGGTAGCTGCCGCCGAGGCCTTCGACGAGGGCCCTCTGCCCGGCCAGCGCCGCATGCGAGACGCCGACGGCGAGTCCGTCGCTCCGGGCGACGTGTACGGCGAGCAGTTCGCCACCGGCGGACCGGCTCGCGATGCGTGCCGCGCGCCGGATCAGGGTCTCACCCTCGGGGCCGCCGGTGAGAGCCACCACCACCCTCTCCCGGGTCTCCCAGACGTCCCCGATGCCGTGCTCGGTGCGGTACTTGTGGAGGGCCTCGTCCACTCGTCCCGCCAGCCACAGGAGCGCCAGCTCCCGCAGTGCGATGAGGTTGCCGGGACGGAAGTAGTTCGCCAGCGAGGCATCGATCCGCTCCGGCGGATAGATGTTGCCGTGGGCCATCCGGCGCCGCAGCCCCTCGGGCGGTATGTCGACCAGCTCGATCTCGTGGGCGTGGCGCACGAACTCGTCGGGCACGGTCTCCCGCTGCGGCACCCCGGTGATCTTCTCGACGACGTCGCTGAGTGATTCCAGGTGCTGGATGTTGAGCGTGGTGACGACGTCGATCCCGGCGGCGAGGATGTCCTCGACGTCCTGCCAGCGCTTCGGGTGCCGCCCGTCCCCGGGGACGTTGGTGTGGGCGAGTTCGTCGATCAGTACCACCTGCGGCCGCCGGGCGAGCAGAGCCTCCCCGTCCAGTTCGGCGTACCGGCCACCGCGGTACTCGCGGGCGGCCGCGGGCAGGGTCTCCAGGCCGTCGAGCTTCGCTTCGGTGTGCCGGCGCCGGTGGCACTCCACGAAGCCTGCCACCACATCCGCGCCACGGGCAGCCCGGCGGTGGGCCTCGTCGAGCATCCGGTACGTCTTGCCGACCCCGGGGGCCGCACCCAGAAAGACCTTGAGCCTGCCGGGCGGCACGACAGGCCGCGGCCCCGCCTCCGCCTCCGGGGCGGCCTCGTGCGTGAACGTCATCGTCAGAACTTCTCCGGGAAGAACAACGCCAGGACCAGATAGCCGACCAGACACACCGCGACGATGATGCCTACGACAGTTTCCGTGCTCACCCGTACCCGACTCCTCCGTGCGCCCTCGACCTCACCAGCGAACACCAGTGACGCAGTGAGGAGAACGCCCCTGACGCACTCCTGACGCCTCACCACTGTGACTTTGACGGTGCGTTGACGGCCAGGAGGCCGATAGGGTGAAGGTGGTGTGCCGGGAAGCCTGGTCGGCGTCGCGGGCCGCGTGGCCTGCGTCGACTCGGTGGGGGCGTCATGCGCAGTGTCGGTACGGTCTTGTTCCTCGTGGTGCTGGCCACGGTCGTGGCCACCGGGGCCCGGCGCTGGCGAATTCCCGCGCCCTCGCTGCTGGTTGTGGCGGGCCTCGTCGTCGCGCTGACACCAGGTACGCCTGAGATACGGGTCAGCCCCGAAGTGATCGGTCTGGTCGTCCTCCCGCCCCTGCTGTACGCGAGCGCGGAGGAACTGTCCTGGCGCGAGCTGCGCCTGGTGTGGAAGCCGGTCAGTGTGCTCGCGGTAGGTCTGGTGCTGGCCTCGGCAGCCGCGGTCGGGGCCGTGGCGTCGCTGCTCACTCCGCTGACCTGGCAGATGGCGCTGGTCCTGGGTGCCGTCCTCGCGAGCACGGACCCGGTCGCCGTCACTGCCCTCGGCCGCCGCCTCGCCCTGCCACCCCGCGTCCAGGTCCTGGTACAGGCCGAGAGCCTCTTCAACGACGCGACGTCGCTCGTGCTCTTCCGAGTCGCGGTCGTCGTCGCCGTGGCCTCCGCCGGGGTGTCCTGGCAGGCCGCGGGCACCGAGTTCGCGCTGCTCGCCGGCGGCGGCGTCCTGGCCGGGGGAGTGGTTGCGGGTGTGGTGGCGCTGATCCGCCGCAGGACCGAGGACCCCGTACTGGAGACGGTCATAGCCCTGGTGACCCCATACGCCGCCTACGTGCTGGCCGAGGAGGTGCACGCGTCCGGCGTGACCTCGGTCGTGGTGGCGGGCGTGGTGCTCGGCGGTCAGGCGGGCCACTTCACCAACGCCCGCATCCGGATCCAGCTGCACGCCGTCAACGGCACCGTTGTCTTCCTGCTGGAGAGCGTCGTCTTCAGTCTCATCGGCCTTACCCTGCCCGGACAGGTCGCGGCGCTGACCGATGCCGACCGACTCTGGCCCCTGTACGCCCTCGTCGTCGCCACGACCCTCATCGCTGTGCGCCTGCTGTGGGTACTGCCGCTCTCGGTCATCGTCCAGCGGAGTGAGGGCACGCGGCCCTCTTGGCGGGTGCCGGCCGTGCTGACCTGGGCGGGCACGCGCGGCGTCGTCCCGCTGGCCGCGGCTCTCTCCATCCCGGCGGCGGCGGACGACGGCAGCCTGCTGGGCCAGCGCCCGCTCGTCCTCGTACTGACCACATCGGTGGTGGTCGTCACCCTGGTCGCCCAGGGCTTCACCCTGGCCGATGTGGTCCGCCGCTCCGGCATCGCCCTCGAACCGGACCACACCGAACGCGAGGAGGCATCCGCCCGGTGCAGCCTTGCCGCCGCCGGGATGCGGCGCCTGGACGAGATGTCCGACATCGAAGCCGTACCGGACGTCGTGGCGGACCGTTTGCGGCGCAGCCTGCAGGCCCGCCTCGATCATGCCCGCGACCGCTTGGAGGAAGCCGACCTGGCGGAGTCCGCAGACCGTGTCTATCGGCTGCTGCGCCGCGACCTGATCCGGGTGGAGGCCGTCGAACTCCAGCGGCTGTACGACGAACACCACATCAGCGATACTACCCGCCAACGGCTGCAGCGCTCAATGGACTTGGAGGAGGCGCGGCTGGACCTGGTCACCTGAGCCGCGCCCCCCTGCCGCCGATGCCATGGCGTCGCGGCGCGGGCGCGGCGAGCCCCGCTACGCTGGTACTGGCGTTGCCGGGGCCGCGCATACCACGGCGCGTCCGGTGGCGTGGTGGACGTATTCGCGGGTCAGCCGGAAGCCGGCCGTCCAGGCCAGCAGCCGGCTGGGCCGGTTGTCGCGCGAGCAGCACCAGCTCGCCGTGTGTCCACGGGCCTGGATGTCGGCCGTCAGGCCGGCGACACAGGCCAGCGCGGTGGGGGCCCCTCCCAGCGGTAGCTGGGGGAGTTCGCGGCGGCGATCCGGCACGGTGACGACCGCGATGTCCTGGTAGGCGCTGCCGAGGAAGTAGGTGCAGGCGACGGACAGGATCCGGCCCTTGGCGAACGCGGCCCAGCCGTGGCCGGAGGCGGCGAGGCCGCCGGGCCCGCCCCAACTGGCGTGAATCCAGGCGTTCTCGGAGTGCATGTCGGCCAACGCCGTAGCGTCCCCGGATGTCAGGCGTCTCACCGTGACGCCGCGCGGGTGGGGCCCGGCTGGGCCTGGTGGACGTACAGCATCCGTTCCCAGGGGGCGACGCGCTCGAAGGCGGGGCCGAGCGTGGGCCAGAAGCGCGCGGGAGATTCGACGTACTGGCCGGCGAACCGCTTCAACGAGTCCGGTGCGAGGACGCTCGGGTCGCCGCGCAGCAGCACGTGGTCCGCGCAGCTCACGGCGAGGACACGAGGTTGATAGGGGCGGTCGGCCCACCAGTGGCCGACACCCGTGGTCAGCACGTGCTCGGCGAGAGCGCCGGGACCGGGCGAGCCCGTGGGGAACCAGCGGCTCAGGGGCGGAAGTTGCCGCGGTGCGATTTCGATTTCGATCACGACGTTCTCCAAAGGGTGCACGGCTACGAGAGCGGGGAGGCGGGGAGGCGGGGCCCATGCGGGCGCGCGGGTCCGATCGCCGACCGGGCGGGCGAACGGGAGAAGGCGAAGGGTGAGGCCCCGTACCGACCCGGAGCGGGGGCAGGCGCGGGGTGAAGCGGCCGCCCGCGCAACGGGCGGGGGCGGGCGGCCGCGGATGGGGCGGTGCGTCAGCGCACCGGCAGGTGAGCAGCGTGCGAGGCCGGGCGCACCGTATGCGGCGGCCGGTCGTCATGGCGCAGAGCGCTGTTCACATCGCTCATCCAACTGGTTCGCGAGGCGGGGCTCAAGGAGGTATGCGAGTCCTTGACGCAGCTCTGATGAGGAACGTTGACCCGGTCTGCCGTCACCCGTGCGGTCGCGGCCGGTGATGGGGCGGGTTGGGGTTGTAGAAGGTGCCGTCGCGGTGCATCGCGAAGAGCACGTCGGCTCGTCGTCTGGCGAGGCAGAGGAGGGCCTGGGTGTGGTGCTTGCCCTGGCTGATCTTCTTGTCGTAGTAGGCCCGGGAGACCGGGTCGGCCAGGGCCGCGAACGCGGAGAGGAAGAAAGCCCGTTTGAGCTGCTTGTTTCCGCGTCGGGACGGCTGTTCGCCGCGGATCGAGGAGCCCGAGCTGCGGGTCGCGGGGGCTGCTGCGGGCGGAGCCAGGGTCGAGGTTGGATTCGGAGCGCTCGCCCGCTACAACAGCCGACGGACAATCACAAGCACCGAGGCTGCCGTGCAGGCACCGAAGGCATCTCGACTTCCCCTCTCGGATGCGCCCATAACAATGGGGCAGAAAAGATCAGTTGAAGGTCGTGCGCATTAGGGAGCCGGGAAGTTGCCCTCCGGCCCCAAGATGCGCCCCAGATGGTGAGGTGCGAAACTCGAGAAGGACAGATAGCGAGAGCCGATCAATACGCCCCTTTCAGGGGTGAGGTCGAAGGCATACGTTACGTCTGAGTGCACGTCGAGACGTGGTGACACGATCGCAGTCTCATCGAGCCAGTGCGGCATCCCAATTTGCACCGAATAGGCGTCTCGGCGAGCGAAGATTCTGAGACAGGGAGTGTGAAAGGCATGGCCCGCGTCCACAAGCGCCTTCCTGCTGTCGCCGCTGCTTCGGCAGCGGTGATCACAGTCGTTGGGAGCATTGTGCTACCAACCGCCGCCGTCGCGGTCCCGAAACTGGTCTCGCAGTCGGACACGTGCAAGTCGGGGTACGTGTGGCGTGAAGCCACCGGCGCCGATGACCACGTCTGCGTCACGCCGGGTGTCCGCGCCCAGGCAAGGGATGACAACGCCCACGCCGCGGATCGGCGGGTCAGCCCCAGCGACCCCGCCTGCAAGTCCGGGTACGTATGGCGCGAGGCGATACCCAGCGACCTCGTCTGCGTCACCCCCGGCACCCGCGCCCAGACGAAGGACGACAACGCCCACGCCGCCAGCCGCGTACAGAAGTCGGACACGTGCAAGTCGGGGTACGTGTGGCGTGAAGCCACCGGCGCCGATGACCACGTCTGCGTCACGCCGGGTGTCCGCGCCCAGGCAAGGGATGACAACGCCCACGCCGCGGATCGGCGGGTCAGCCCCAGCGACCCCGCCTGCAAGTCCGGGTACGTATGGCGCGAGGCGATACCCAGCGACCTCGTCTGCGTCACCCCCGGCACCCGCGCCCAGACGAAGGACGACAACGCCCACGCCGCCAGCCGCGTGCAGTAGACGAGCTGAAGATGCCTTGTGACATTCAGGTCGCCTCGATCAACTAGTAGTGCTTTGTTAGCTGGTGTCGTAGGGCTGCCAGCCTGGCCCGTCCCCTCTTGAACGGGCCAGGTCGAGGACGTCATGAACTCGCGAGGCAGGTCCAGCTGGGGGTGTGCCCGCGGGCCGTGATGTCCGAGGACAAGGCGTTGATGCAGTCGAGAGCCAAGCACTGGAGGCGCGGGTCGGGCACGGTGACGCAGGCGACGTCCTCGTAGGCGGTGTTGAGGAAGTAGGTGCAGGCGACGGCCACGATGCGGTCGCCCTTGAAGGCGGCCCAGGCGCAGCCCGAGCGGGCGAGGGCGTCAGGTCCGCCCCAGGTGCGGTGGATCCAGCTCATCGCGGGCGGAAGGCCGCTGAGAGAGCGCGTGTCCCGGGCGTTCAGCCTGCCTACGGTCACACCCCTGGGCGGCCGGGCGTCGGGCACGGGGGAGCGCTTGACGTAGACCATGCGCTTCCATGGCACGACCCGGTCGAACGCCGCTCCGATCAGGGGAAGGAAGCGGCCCGGTGCCTCGATGTAGTGGTCCGCGAAGACCGCGAGACTCTTCGGCGTCAGAGCCTGTGGGTCTCCGCGCAGGAGTACGTGGTCCCCGCATTCGGCGGCGATCACGCGCGGCTGGATGACGCGGTCCACCCACCAGCGACCGGCCTCGGTGGTCAGGACGTGCTCGGTCAGGGCGGCCGAGCCCGGGGCCCCGGTGGGGAACCAGCGGACCAGGGCCGGGAGTCGGTGGGACGGCAAGTTGATCACGAGGGTTCCTTGTCGGGACATGGAGGCGGGGCGGCCCTGGTCGGAGGGCCGCCCCGCGGAATGGGCTGTTGGCTAGCAGGAGGGCTTGCTGCCGTGGTTGGAGCCCTTCTTGCGACGGGCTCTCTTCTTGCGTGCGCGCTTGGACATGGACGGGTGTCCCTTCAGGCGGTGTGGCCGACGAGGAGGTCGGCGAGCTTGTTGAGGCGCTTGATCGTGCGGTCCTCGGTGGCCGCGGCGGCCGGGGCGACGCGCTCGGAGCGGTCGTAGTAGGCGCCGTTGACGATCTCGGTGGCGGGGTCGCAGAGCCGTACGACGTGCGCCGCGCCCTCGGCCGCCGATTCGCCCTCGTTGCCGTAGAGGGGGAGCAAGCCGGTCTCGCAGACACCGGGGTGGACGGACACGGCGGTGACACGCGGGTCGGAGGCGAAGACGGTCAGCGCCAGCTGCGACTGCGCGTAGGCGGCGAGCCGTGAGTAACGGCGCTCCCGGTTCGGGTCGCTCCACTGGATGGCGGCCGTGCGGTGGAGCGAGGAGGAGACGTTGACGACGCGCCCGCCCGGGTCGGTGGTGAGAGCCGGCTCCAGGAGGTTGGTGAGGAGGTAGTGGGCGAGGAAGTTGACCTGGAAGGCGATCTCGTTGCCGTCGATGGTGAGGGTGTGACGCTCGGGGGCAGCGATGGCCGCGTTGTTGACGAGAACGTCCAGGCGCGAGTGCTCCCGTACGACGGCGTGGGCCAGGTTCTCGACTTCCTCCAGACGGACGAAGTCGGCGGCGAGCGGGCGTAGCAGGGCGCTGTCGATGCCCTCGGTGGTCACCAGACGGTCGGCCGCGGCCTGGGCCTCCTCGGCGGTGCGGCCGTGGAGAAGGACGACCGCGCCGCGCCGGGCGAGCTGGCGAGCGGTCTCGTAGCCGATGCCGGCGGTGGCGCCGGTGACGAGGACGGTACGTCCGGACAGGGATGAAGGCATGTCGGATTCCTGGAGGCAGGCATGGCTGACGCGCCATGCGCCCCCGGCGTTGGGCAGGGGGCGAGGGCTCAGGTCATGCGGTGAAGGGGAGGATGCGTACGAAGCTCCGGCCGGAGTCCTTCAGGACGCCGGCGGTTGGTACGCGGAGGACGCGCGGCCGATGTCAGAGGGCCGGGCGGACAGCGGGCGCTGTCGGCTGCACCGACGGGCCACCGGCACGGCTTCGCCATAACGGTGGCCGATCGTCGTAGCGCGGACCGCTGTTCATGCCTTCATCCCAGCGCATCGGGGAGGCCGGGGCAAGATCCTGAACGGGACTCTGACGGCCTTCTGATGTAGATCGGGTGACTGCGTGAATCCGGTCTTCGCGCAGGTCATCAGGGCCGCGTCAAAGATCGACGACCGCGCGGAAGGAACGCGTAAAGGAGCGTTGTCACGGACGTCGGCCGGGAGCAGACTGGCGGAGCGACGGAGCCGGTGACGGTCCGGTGGCACGCGGCTGGAGGTCGGTGACCTGAACACCACCGAAGATGCGCATGGTTCGGCCGTGGGGGGTACGGGCCGATGCGACCGCGTGCTGGTCAAACGTCGCACAACACATGAGCCGTCCAGCTTCCGGTGTGGGGATACCGAGCTGGGCGGCTCGCGTGTTTCGGTCGTCAACGCGTACACCATCAGCCATCCCTCCCGGCAAGTAGTTGCTAATCTGGAAAGTAGATGCCGAGTGGGCAGGTTCAAGGCTGCTCGGCGACGACGGGAGGGGTGTGCCATGTCTGAACAGGCCAATGCGGACGCATCGTTGAAGGGGATTGCGCGGATCGAGGCGACCGCGCGGGGGCGAAGCGGCTGGTACGTCGGCTATCTCTGGCTGTTCGCCGTGTGGCAGCTCGCTCTCGTCCCGGCAGTGCTGATGTGGCACGGGCGGACGGGGACACTCGTCAGCACGCTGGCGAACGCCGTTGTGGTCATGGGATTGTCCGTGTTCGCCACGAGGCAGCCCGTGGTCCCGCGCGGTTACGGCGGCCGGCACCTCAGAGCGATCGGCGCCTGGGCGGTCGCCTACGTCCTGACGCTCGTGCTCGGCCTCACCGTCTTCCTGGACAGTGTCGCGTTCGCGGCTGTGGCCGCCGTCGTATGCGCGGTGCCCGCCGCCGTGGCGGCCTGGGGTGAGGCGCGCGCCGTATGACGCCGGAAGTCCCGGTGGGTGCCGGTCAGGGCCCTCATCCGCGACACGGACTCGCGCCGCTTCTGGCGTCGGCCGTGTGTCTGTCGATCGTCGCGGCTCTCGCTCCCGTGGAGAAGGCCGAGTTCGCCTATGTGCGGGATCTCGTGGAGATCACGGACTCTGCCTTGTCGAAGCAGGTCTCGCGCCTTGAGGAAGCGGGCTGGGTGACAGTGGAGAAGTGGCAGGTCGGACGGCGGCCCCGGACCTGGCTGTGTCTGACCGAGGAGGGACTGGCCACCTATCGGCGCCACCTCGCCGCGCTCATGGCCATCGCGGGACCACTGCATTGATGTCGGGGGAGGACGATTGCCGGCCACAGCATTGGCCGGCAATCGTCGGACCCGGTCCGCGGGCCGATTCAGGTGACCGCCGAGGTCGGGAGATCCGCGGTGACCGGCGGTGCGTCGCCCGCTATGGGGAGGGTGATGACCATGGTGAGTCCACCTCCCGGAGTGTCCTCGGCCGTGAGGGTGCCGCCGATGGCCTCGGTGAAGCCTCGGGCGACCGCGAGGCCGAGGCCGACTCCGGCGCCGCGCGGGGCGTCGCCGTGGCGCTGGAACGGTTCGAAGATCCGATTCTTGGCCTCGTCGGGGACGCCGGGGCCGCGGTCGACGACGCGCAGTTCCACGCGCTCGTGCAGGGCGCTGGCCGTGACGTTGACGGGCTGGCCGTCGGGGCTGTACTTGACGGCGTTCTCGACGATGTTGGCGACGGCCCGTTCCAGCAGGCCGCGGTCGACGGCGATCATCGGGAGCGTTTCGGGGATGTCCAGCTCGACGCTGTCCTCGGGCACGCCGCCCAGGGCCATGGGGACGACCTCGTCGAGGTCGGTCTCGCGGATGAGCGGGACGACCGTGCCGGTGTTGAGGCGGGACATGTCGAGGAGGTTGCCGATCAGTGCGGCGAGGCGGTCGGCGCCGTCCTCGATGCCTTCGAGGAGTTCGGCCCTGTCTTCCTCGGACCATTCGACGTCGTCGGAGCGGAGCGAGCTGACGGAGGCCTTTATGCCGGCGAGCGGAGTCCGCAGGTCGTGGCTGACGGCGGCGAGCAGCGCGGTGCGGATGCGGTTGGCCTCGGCGAGTTCGCGGGACTTCTCGGCCTCGTCGACCAAGCGCTGGCGATCGAGTACGACTGCGGCCTGGGCGGCGAAGGCGCCGAGGACGCGGCGGTCCTCGGCCGGCAGTACCCGGCCGGTGAGGGCGAGCGCCATGTTGTCGCCTATGGGCAGGTCCACGTCCGCGTCTTCGGGCCGGCTGACGGGGCTGGTACCGACGGCCGAGGCGGTGTTCCAGGGATCGACCTCACTGCTCCGTTCGAGGAGGACAACCGACTGCATGGCGAAGGTCTCGCGCAGCCGTTCCAGGAGGGCCTCGAGGGAGTCCTCGCCGCGCAGGACACTGCCGGCGAGGAAGGAGAGGATCTCGGACTCGGCGCGCAGCCGGGCGGCCTGGTGGGTGCGGCGGGCGGCCAGGTCGACCACGGAGGCCACCGACACGGCCACCCCCACGAAGATCGCGATGGCGACGATGTTCTTCGGGTCGGAGATGGTGAACTCGTGCAGCGGCGGGGTGAAGAAGTAGTTCAGGAGCAGGGATCCGAAAGCCGCCGAGGCCAGGGCGGGCAGCAGGCCTCCCAGGAGGGCCGCCGCCACCGTGAAGGTGAGGAACAGCAGCATGTCGTTGGCGAGCCCGAGGTCGGGAACGACCTGGTTCAGCAGAACGGTGAGGAGCGCGGGTCCGGCGATACCGGCCAGCCAGCCCCAGATGATGCGGGACCGGCCGAGACGCGCACCGCGGGCGACAGGCAGGCCGCGGCCCTTGGCGGCCTCGTCGTGCGTGACGATGTGGACGTCGAGGTCGGGACCGGACTCGCGGGCGACCGTGGCACTCACGCCCGGCCCGAACACGTACTGCCAGGAGCGGCGGCGGCTGACGCCGAGCACGATCTGGGTGGCATTGCAGCCGCGGGCGAACTCCAGCAGCGCGTCGGGGACGCTCTCGCCTATCACGTGGTGGAACGTGCCGCCCAGATCCTCGACCAGGGTGCGCTGAACGGCCAGCTCCTTGGGCGAGGCGGAGGTGAGGCCGTCGCTGGCTGCGATGTAGACGGCGAGGACTTCGCCGCCGGCTCCCTTCTCGGCGAGGCGTGCGGCGCGTCGGATGAGCTGACGCCCCTCGGGGCCGCCGGTCAGACCGACGACGATGCGTTCGCGGGCCTGCCAGGTGGAGCGGATGTTGTGCTCGCCGCGGTACTCCTGGAGGTACTCGTCCACGCGGTCCGCGACCCACAGCAGGGCCAGCTCGCGCAGGGCGGTCAGGTTCCCGGGACGGAAGTAGTTCGAAAGCGCCGCGTCGACCTTGTCCGGCTTGTAGACGTTGCCGTGGGCCATGCGGCGGCGCAGCGCCTGCGGGGACATGTCGACCAGCTCGATCTGGTCGGCGCGCCGGGCCACCTCGTCCGGGACGGTCTCGCGCTGCCGCACCCCGGTGATCGTCTCGACCACGTCTCCCAGCGACTCCAGGTGCTGGATGTTGACGGTCGAGACGACGTCGATGCCGGCCTGGAGCAGTTCCTCGACGTCCTGCCACCGTTTGGCATTGCGCGAGCCGGGGACGTTGGTGTGGGCGAGCTCGTCGACCAGCGCCACGGCGGGGCGGCGGGCGAGGATCGCGTCCACGTCCATCTCGGTGAAGGTGCTGCCCCGGTACTCGATCTCGCGTCGCTCGATGAGTTCCAGGCCGTGCAGCATCACCTCGGTCCGCGGCCGGTTGTGGTGTTCGACGAAGCCGACCACGCAGTCGGTGCCCCGCTCGATCCGGCGGTGAGCCTCGGAGAGCATCGCGTACGTCTTGCCGACGCCCGGTGCCGCGCCCAGGTAGATGCGGAGCTTGCCGCGTCCCATGTTCCGACTCTTCTTCTCTGCTGACGACGGGGGTCCGTGCCGTGGATCGGGTGGGTGATCAAGGTTCGAAGCGGTAGCCCATGCCGGGTTCGGTGATCAGGTATCGCGGATGCGAAGGGTCCGCTTCCAGTTTGCGCCGTAGCTGGGCCATGTAGACGCGCAGGTAGTTGGTGTTCTCCCCGTAGGTCGGGCCCCAGACCTCCAGTAGAAGCCGACTCTGGGTGATCAGCCGTCCCGGGTGGGTGATGAGGATTTCCAGCAGGTGCCACTCGGTCGGGGTGAGCCGTACGGTGCGCTCGCCACGGCGAACCTTCTTCGCGACCAGATCGACGGTGAACTCGTCGGTCGTGACCACGGCGACTTCGTCGGCCTGCGAAGCCGTGGGCGCTTCATGCCTCCGCGCCGCCGCCCGCAGCCGTGCCAGCAGCTCGTCCATGCTGAACGGTTTCGTCACGTAGTCGTCGGCGCCGGCGTCCAGGGCTCGGATCTTGTCCTCGGAGGTGTGGCGGGCGGAGAGGACCAGGATGGGGACCTTGCTCCAGCCGCGGACGGCCTTGATGACTTCGATGCCGTCCATGTCGGGGAGGCCGAGGTCCAGCACTATGACGTCCGGCTTGCGTGCGGCCGCGAGCCGCAGGGCCGAGCCGCCGTCGGGGGCCTCTTCGACCTCGAACTTGCGCGCCTGGAGGTTGATCTTTAGCGCGCGGACGAGCTGAGGGTCGTCCTCCACCACCAGCACCCGGGTCATCGGTGTGCAGCCTTTCCTTCGTAACGGGCACGGTGAGAGCCGGCGGGGGCCGGGCCCCGCCCAGCGGCAGCTGGGGGAGCTCCGCGCCCTGCCGGCTCTCGGTCCGTGCGATGTGGAGCTCAGCTCTTGGAGAGCGCCTTCAGGGCGATGTTGAGCTCCAGGACATTGACGCGGGGCTCACCCATGAAGCCGAGCGTGCGGCCCTCGGTGTGGTCCTCGACCAGCTTCTCGACCTGCTTGACGTCGAGCTTGTTCTGCTCGGCGACCCGGTGGACCTGGAGCTTGGCGTATTCCGGGGAGATGTTCGGGTCGAGGCCGGAGCCGGAGGAGGTGACGGCGTCGGCCGGCACGTCCTGCGGCTTCACCGCATAGGTGGCAGTGGTGTTGTCCGCGACGACCGCGGCCTTGGCGTCTTCGACCAGCTTGACCAGATCCGGGTTGTCGGCAGCCTTGTTGGTGGCACCCGAGAGGATCAGCGAGTACTGCATGTTGACGCTGTTGGAGCCGAGGCCGTTGGAGGGGCGGGGCTGGAACCACTTGAGGTCCGGCTTCACGGCCTCTTCGGCGTCGTTCGGGTCGTTCTTCGGCAGGTTGTAGCTCTGGCCGATGAGGGAGGAGCCGACGACCTGGCCGCTCTTGTCCTTGATCTCGGAGCCGTTGGCCTTGTCGTTGAAGAGGGCCTGGGCGACGCCGGTGACGGCGAGTGGGTAGAGGACCCCGCAGATCACGGTCAGAACGAGAAGGGCTCGCAGGCCCGCGCCGATCAGCCGGACGGTGTTGCCTACTGAGTTGTTCATTGTCGTCTCAGCCGATTCCGGGGATGAGGGAGATGAGCAGGTCGATGAGCTTGATGCCGATGAACGGGGCGATCAGACCGCCCACGCCGTACAGTCCGATGTTGCGGCGGAGCATCTTGTCGGCGCTGGTCGGCTTGTACTGGACGCCCTTGAGGGCGAGCGGCACGAGGGCGATGATGATCAGTGCGTTGAAGATGACTGCGGAGAGGATCGCCGACTCGGGCGAGGACAGGCCCATGATGTTGAGCTTGTCGAGGCCCGGGTACACCACCGCGAACATGGCAGGGATGATCGCGAAGTACTTCGCGACGTCGTTGGCGATGGAGAAGGTCGTCAACGCTCCCCGCGTGATCAGCAGTTGCTTGCCGATCTCGACGATCTCGATGAGCTTGGTGGGGTCGGAGTCCAGGTCCACCATGTTCCCGGCCTCCTTGGCGGCCGAGGTACCCGTGTTCATGGCCACGCCGACGTCTGCCTGGGCGAGCGCCGGGGCGTCGTTCGTACCGTCACCGGTCATCGCGACGAGCTTGCCGCCCGCCTGCTCCCGCTTGATGAGGGCCATCTTGTCCTCGGGGGTGGCCTCGGCGAGGAAGTCGTCGACACCCGCCTCCTCGGCGATGGCCTTCGCGGTCAGGGGGTTGTCGCCCGTGATCATGACGGTCTTGATGCCCATGCGGCGCAGTTCCTCGAACCGCTCCCGCATGCCCTCCTTGACCACGTCCTTGAGGTGGATCACGCCCAGCACGCGGGCGCCCTTCTCGTCCTTGACGGCGACGAGCAGCGGCGTACCGCCGGCCTCCGAGATCTTGTTGGCGAGGGTGTCGGCGTCGTCGGAGACCTGGCCACCCTGCTCCCGGACCCAGGTGATGACGGATCCGGCCGCACCCTTGCGGGTCTGCTTACCGTCCACATCCACGCCCGACATACGAGTCTGCGCGGTGAAGGCGATCCACTCGGCCTGGGACAGCTCGCCCTGGTGGCGTTCCCGCAGGCCGTACTTCTCCTTCGCGAGGACGACGATGGAGCGGCCCTCGGGGGTTTCGTCGGCGAGGGAGGAGAGCTGGGCGGCGTCCGCCAGCTCCGCCGCCGTGGTGCCCTTGACGGGGACGAACCCGGAGGCTTGGCGGTTGCCGAGGGTGATGGTGCCGGTCTTGTCGAGCAGCAGCGTGGAGACGTCTCCGGCGGCTTCCACCGCACGACCGCTCATCGCGAGGACGTTGCGCTGGACCAGGCGGTCCATGCCCGCGATACCGATCGCGGAGAGCAGCGCGCCGATGGTCGTGGGGATGAGGCAGACCAGCAGGGCCGTCAGCACGATCATCGACTGCTCGGCGCCCGCGTAGATCGCGAACGGCTGCAGGGTCACCACGGCGAGCAGGAAGACGATGGTCAGCGAGGCGAGCAGGATGTTGAGCGCGATCTCGTTGGGCGTCTTCTGGCGGGCGGCGCCCTCGACGAGGGCGATCATGCGGTCGATGAAGGTTTCGCCGGGCTTGGTCGTGATCTTGATGACGATGCGGTCGGAGAGGACCTTCGTGCCGCCGGTGACCGCGGAGCGGTCGCCGCCGGACTCGCGGATGACGGGCGCGGACTCGCCGGTGATGGCGGACTCGTCGACGGAGGCCACGCCCTCGACGACGTCGCCGTCGCCGGGGATGATGTCGCCGGCCTCGCAGACCACCAGGTCGCCGATGCGCAGCTCCGCGCCGGGCACCTGCTCCTCGCCCTTGCCGTCCTTGGTCAGACGGCGGGCGACGGAGTCGGTCTTCGCCTTGCGCAGGGTGTCGGCCTGGGCCTTGCCGCGGCCCTCGGCCACGGCTTCGGCGAGGTTGGCGAAGATCGTGGTCAGCCACAGCCAGGCGGTGATCGCCCAGCCGAACCAGTCCGTGGGGTCCTTGATCGCGAGCACGGTCGTGACGACCGAGCCGATCAGGACCACGAACATGACCGGCGACTTGATCATGATCCGCGGGTCGAGCTTGCGGATCGCGTCCGGGAAGGACTTCAGCAGCTGCTTGGGGTCGAAGAGGCCGCCGCCCACGCGTCCGCCGCCCGGCTTGTGGCCGGTGGGCACGTCCTGGTGCGGAGCCCTGGTGGGTGTGGCGGTGCTCATGAGGCGAGCCCTTCGGCGAGCGGTCCCAGCGCGAGGGCGGGGAAGTAGGTGAGTCCGGTGACGATGAGGATGGTGCCGACGAGCAGGCCGGTGTAGAGCGGCTTGTCGGTGCGCAGCGTGCCCGCGGTCTCGGGGACGGGCTTCTGCTCGGCGAGCGAGCCGGCCAGCGCGAGGACGAAGACCATGGGGAGGAAGCGGCCGAGCAGCATCGCGATGCCGATGGTGCTGTTGAACCACTGGGTGTCGGCGTTCAGGCCCGCGAAGGCGGAGCCGTTGTTGTTGGCGCCCGAGGTGTAGGCGTAGAGGATCTCCGAGAAGCCGTGCGCCCCGGTGTTGGTCATCGAGTTCGCCGGGGTGTCCAGCGCCATCGCCGCAGCGGTGAAGCCGAGGACCAAGGCGGGCGTGATGAGGATGTAGCAGGCCGCGAACTTGATCTCGCGGGTGCCGATCTTCTTGCCCAGGTACTCGGGGGTCCGGCCGACCATCAGGCCGGCGATGAACACCGCGATGATCGCCATGATCAGCATGCCGTAGAGGCCGGAGCCGACACCGCCGGGCGCGATCTCGCCGAGCTGCATGCCCAGCAGCTGGATGCCGCCGCCGAGCCCTGTGTAGGAGGAGTGGAAGGAGTTGACCGCACCGGTCGAGGTGAGCGTGGTCGAGACCGAGAAGATCGCGGAAGCGCCGATGCCGAAGCGGGTCTCCTTGCCCTCCATCGCCCCGCCCGCGACGTCGAAGGCCGGGCCGTGGTGGGCGAACTCGGTCCACATCATCAGTGCGGTGAAACCGATCCAGATGGTGGCCATCGTGGCGAGGATCGCGTAGCCCTGGCGGAGGTTTCCGACCATCCGGCCGAAGGTCCGCGTGAGGGCGAACGGGATGAGCAGGATCAGGAAGATCTCGAAGAGGTTCGAGAACGGGTTGGGGTTCTCGAAGGGGTGGGCCGAGTTGGCGTTGAAGTAGCCGCCGCCGTTCGTGCCGAGTTCCTTGATGACCTCCTGAGAGGCGATCGCGCCGCCGTTCCACTGCTGCGAGCCTCCCATGAACTGGCCGACCTCGTGGATGCCGGCGAAGTTCTGGATGGCGCCGCACGCGACGAGGATGATCGCGCCGATCACCGAGATGGGCAGCAGGATGCGGAAGACGCCGCGGACCAGGTCGGACCAGAAGTTGCCCAGCTCCCCGGTGCGGGAGCGCGCGAAGCCCCGTACGAGGGCCACCGCGACGGCCATGCCGACCGCCGCCGAGACGAAGTTCTGCACCGCGAGGCCGCCGGTCTGCACGACGTGGCCCATGGCCTGCTCGCCGTAGTACGACTGCCAGTTCGTGTTCGACACGAAGGACGCGGCGGTGTTGAAAGCCTGGTCCGGGTCGATCGCGGAGAAGCCGAGCGAGCCGGGCAGGATCCCCTGGGCCCGCTGGAGGCCGTAGAGGAACAGGACGGAGACCGCCGAGAAGGCGAGGACCGCCCGCAGATAAGCCGGCCAGCGCATCTCGGCCGACGGGTTGGCGCCGATGGCCTTGTAGATCCACTTCTCCGGCTTGTAGTGCTTCTCGGAGGAGTAGACGCGAGCCATGTAGTCGCCCAGCGGGCGGTAGGCCAGCGCGAGGGCGGCGATCAGTGCGAGGAGCTGGAGCACACCAGCGAGAACGGGACTCATCGGTGGCTAGAACCTCTCCGGGTACACAAGGGCGAGGACGAGGTATCCGAGCAGGGAGACGGCCACGACGAGGCCGATGATGTTTTCGGCGTTCACAGCTTGGTCACCCCCCGGGCGATGAGAGCCACCAACGCGAAGACCGCGACCGTGGTGACGACGAAGGCCAGATCGGCCACCGTGAGCTCCTGGATGAATGAGGAAGGAATTGAATCGGCCAGATGGCCGATGTCGAGATAACCGTGTCTTCATCCCGGCGTTAAGACACCTTGATGGGGTCCATACGGACGCAGGGGAACTCTTAACGCCGCGCATACGCGAGTGGCCGCGAACCGCCGGTCAGCCCTGGTGGGAGAGGCCGGCCGTGTCCAGCGCGGCACCGGCCTGAGCGGCCAGCGCGACCGCGACCAGGCGGGCCTCCTCGGGAGGCAGGGGACGGTCCGGGAGCGGATCGAGGAGGAAGCGGCCGTAGTAGTGCCCGCCGCCGACGACGCGCAGCTCGGTCTCCCCGTCCGGCCAGTCGGCGTACTCGGTGATCCGGCTGCCGTTGCGCAGCCACAGGCCACCGTCGTGCTCCAGACGCGGCCGGTGCCCGAGCAGCCTGCCGTATTCGAAGCGGCAGCCGCGCAGCCCCAGCAGGCCCACGAGCTCCCGGCGCACGTACTCGACCACCGCTTCCGGTGAGGCGCCGTCCTCGACCAGACGGGCGGTTCCCTGGAGGCGCGACAGATGCGAGGCGTCGGTGACCACGACCGTCCGGAGCCGCTGTACCCGTACGGCCAGCTGCGAGACGATCAGCCCGACGACGAGCAGGAGGAGAGCCGTCTGGATCTCATCACGGTCGGCGATGGCGAACTGCTGGTAGGGCCTGGTGAGGAAGAAGTCGAAGCAGGCAGCCGCAGAGAGTGCGGCCAGCGCCCCGGCCGCCCGGGTGCCGAGCGCGGCGACGGCGACCACCGCGACGACCATGATCAGAGCTTCGTTCGTCGCTGAAAGGCTCGTGCGGAAAGGCACGAGGGCGAGCGCCACGAGGAAGGGCACCACGAGGGCGGCGAGCAGAACGGCACGGTCGTGGAGTCGGTGCGAGGATCCGGACATGTGATGCCTCCCGTCCGGACGGGGCGGTCTTGAATCAGAACCTCTCGGGCCTGATCAGGGCGGCCACGAGGTAGCCGAGCAGAGCGACGGCGACGATGAGCCCGACCACGTTTTCCGCGTTCATCAGCGTGTACTCCCTTGACTCCGTCGGACGTGTGTCACTCCTTTCAAGCGTGCCCCGACCGATGAAGGAGCCACGCGCCCCGGCAAGGTCTTGACGCACCTCATACGACTTTGCGGCTCCGGCGTCAGGAGCACGTGAAGAGCGGCGCGGCGGTCATATGGATTCCGCCAAGAGCACTGGTCATTCGGCCACGCCATCCGGACGCTGTCCTCACTTTGTCCAATCGGAGGAACAGCGAAGATGGCCATAGACATGGGAAAGACGACCGCGGCCGGGCAGGCACCGGGCACGGAGGAACCTCCTGCCTCCCGGTGCTGATGAGCCTGCTGGCCCGGGACAACTACCTGCCGCACGTCTTCGCCCTCAAGGCGGACCGCCAGGTACACCGCCACGGCGTGGTGTGGCTGGCCCTCGTGTCCGCGGCCCTGTTGGTGTTCTCCGGCGGCGACACCAATACCCTCGTTCCGCTCTTCGCGATCGGCGTCTTCGTCGGCTTCACCATCTGCCAGGTCGGCATGGTCCGGCACTGGCACGGCGAACGCCCCGGGGGCTGGCAGGCCAAGGCCGCGCTCAACGGCTTCGGCGCCCTGCTCACCGGAGTCTCGGCGGTCGTCGTGACCGCCACGAAGTTCACCGAGGGCGCCTGGCTGATCGTGTTCGCCCTGCCGCTGATCGTCCTCGGCTTCGAGGTGATCCACCGCGCCTACGTTCGGATCGGCGAACGCCTGGAGCTCGGCCGCATCCCGCAGCCGCCCCAGCGCTCCCGCTCGCTGGTCGTGGTTCCCGTGTCGGGGCTGTCCCGCCTGACCTGTCAGGCGCTGACTGCGGCCCGCTCGCTCGGCGACGAGGTCCTCGCCGTGACCGTCACCCACGCCGGTCCGGAAGATCGGCAGGCAGCCGAAGCGCTGCGCAGGGACTGGGAGTTGTGGAAGCCGGGCATCGAGCTGATCGAGGTCTCCTCCACTACCCGCTCGATCGGCCGGCCGTTTTCGGCGTACACGCGCGAATTGATGCAGAAACACCCCGATGCCCAGGTGACCGTCCTCATCCCGGAAACGGAACCCGCTCACCTATGGCAGCGGATGCTGCAGAACCAGCGAGGCTCCGTCGTCGCCCACGCGGTACGCCGCGACACCGACGCCGTCATCTGCCGACTGCGCTTCAGGATCACGGCCGACGCGCGTTGACGTGCCCTTGACGGCGGCTTGATGCGTCTTGTGCGCCGCCGTCAAGAAGGTGCCAAATCCCCTGCCCACAGGGGCATTTCCTCTGGAACGGGCAGTAGTTTCCTGCCTGTTGCGCCGCCGGGGACCTCGACCACTCACATGACGGCCGAGGGGGTCCATGCGAGACAGTCCCCGGCGGCGACACCCCTCACTCGCACCCGCTGCTGCGTGCCGACCGGCCCGGCAGGGGTGCCCGGCCGAACTCACCAGAAGGTCTCCTCCCCATGTCTCCCGCCGCCGCCCAGCACGTTCCCCCGGGTCTCGGGACCCCTCCGCGGACCCCGGTCAACCGGCCGTCCCGGAAACGCTCCGGCCAGGTGAACCTGCTCGAGCCCGAGCTCCTCGCCACCTCGGGCCGGGAGGCCGTCGCCAAACTCCACCCGCGCGAACTGCTCAAGAAGCCGGTGCTGTTCGTCGTGGCCGTAGGCTCCGCCCTGACCACGCTCTCGGCGCTCATCCACCCGTCCGTCTTCACCTGGGTGATCAGCGTCTGGCTCTGGCTGACCGTCCTCTTCGCCAACCTCGCCGAGGCCGTCGCCGAGGGCCGCGGCCGAGCCCAGGCCGAGTCGCTGCGCAAGGCGCGCACGGACACCGTCGCGCTTCGGCTGAAGCACTGGACGTACGGCACGAACCTGCGCAGCGCCGAGACCGAGGTGGTGACCCCGGCCGAGCTCCAGCCCTTCGATTTCGTCCTTGTCGAAGCGGGAGAGCTGGTGCCGGCCGACGGGGACGTGGTCGACGGAGCGGCGATGGTGGACGAGTCGGCCGTGACCGGCGAATCGGCCCCCGTGCTCCGGGAGTCGGGCGGCGACAGGTCCGGTGTCACAGGTGGTACGACCGTACTGTCCGACTCGATCGTCGTGCGGGTCACCTCGCGCTCCGGGAACAGCTTCATCGACCGGATGATCGCGCTGGTGGAGGGTGCGTCCCGGCAGAAGACCCCGAACGAGATCGCGCTGAACATCCTGCTGGCCGCCCTGACCGTCATCTTCATCCTGATCGTGGTCAGCATCCAGCCGATGGCCGCGTACGCGGGCGCCGCCCAGTCCACGACCGTGCTGGTCGCGCTCCTGGTCACCCTCATCCCCACCACGATCGGCGCCCTGCTCTCCGCGATCGGCATCGCGGGCATGGACCGCCTCGTGCAGCGCAACGTCATCGCGCTGAGCGGCCGCGCCGTCGAGGCCGCCGGTGACATCAACACCCTGCTCCTCGACAAGACAGGCACCATCACGCACGGCAACCGCGAGGCCGCCGCCTTCATCCCGCTCCCCGGCATCGACCACACCAAGCTCGCCGACGCCGCTCAGCTCTCCTCACTCGCCGACGAGACCCCCGAAGGCCGGTCCGTCGTGGCCCTGGCCCAGCGCTACGGGCTCCAGCCGGCCGCCGCCGAGGACCTCAGCAACCCCCGCTTCACCGAGTTCAGCGCCCGCACCCGGATGAGCGGCATCAACCTGAGCTGGGACAACGGCGCCGGCTGCGCCATACGCAAGGGCGCGGTGGTGGAGGTCATGGACTGGGTGGCGATGCGCGGCGGGACCGTACAGGCGGAGGCCGCCGCATGGTCCGCCCAGGTCTCGCAATCCGGCGGGACCCCTCTGCTGGTGGCGGTCCACGACTGGGACGGGCCGCGGGTGCTGGGCATCATCCACCTCAAGGACGTGATCAAGGAGGGCATCCGGGAGCGCTTCGCGGAGCTGCGGAGCATGGGGATCCGTACCGTCATGGTGACCGGTGACAACGAGTTGACGGCCCGCGCCATCGCCGCGGAGGCGGGGGTGGACGAGTACCTCGCCCAGGCGACGCCCGAGGACAAGCTCGCGCTGATCAAGCGGGAGCAGGCGGGCGGCAAGCTGGTCGCGATGACCGGTGACGGTACGAACGACGCCCCCGCCCTCGCGCAGGCGGATGTCGGCGTGGCGATGAACACGGGTACCTCGGCCGCCAAGGAGGCTGGGAACATGGTGGATCTGGACTCCAATCCGACCAAGCTCATCGAGATCGTCGAGATCGGCAAGCAGCTCCTCATCACCCGGGGTGCGCTCACCACCTTCTCCATCACCAACGACGTCGCGAAGTACTTCGCGATCATCCCGGCGATGTTCACCGCGGCCTACCCGGGACTCGAAGCGCTCAACATCATGGGCCTGAGCAGCCCCACCTCTGCGATCACCTCGGCGATCATCTTCAACGCGCTGATCATCGTCGCCCTCATCCCGCTCGCCCTGCGCGGTGTCCGCTACCGGCCCGCCTCCGCGCACGACCTGCTGCGCCGCAACCTTGGCGTCTACGGCCTCGGCGGGCTGATCCTGCCCTTCGTAGGCATCAAGCTCATCGACCTGGTGGTGTCCACCATTCCCGGCCTCGGCTGACCTCGGGAACACTGCGGCTACGCCACAGGTGGCTCTGTTCGCGTTAAGGACGCGTCAGGATTGCCTCAGCTGCGGGCATATGAGATCAATCTGCGTACGCTTGCTCCGCCGTCGGTGTCGATGGCTGATTCTTTGCCGTACGACAGGAGCTCCCCACGATGGCCACCCCGGCCCGCTCCTCGCGCCTGCGCGCGTGGATGCTGGAAGGCTTGACCGCCGAGAACAGTTCGCCCGCCGCCAAGGAGGCGGCGGCCCAGCCCCACGGCCGGCCGTGGTGGCGGGTCATGTGCCTGACCGGTCTGGACTACTTCTCCACCCTCGGCTACCAGCCCGGCATCGCGGCGCTTGCCGCCGGCCTGCTGTCGCCGCTCGCGACCATCGTGCTGGTCCTGCTCACCCTCTTCGGCGCTCTTCCCGTCTACCGGCGGGTGGCCGAGGAGAGCCCCCACGGCGAGGGCTCGATCGCCATGCTGGAGCGGCTGCTGACGTTCTGGAAGGGGAAGCTGTTCGTCCTGACCCTGCTGGGGTTCGCGGCGACCGACTTCCTGATCACCATTACCCTGTCGGCGGCGGACGCGACCGCCCACCTGGTGGAGAATCCGCACCTCACCAGTACCTTGCACGGCCACGAGGTGCTGATCACCCTCATCATGATCGCGCTCCTCGGAGCGGTGTTCCTCAAGGGGTTCAGCGAGGCCATCGGCGTCGCCGTCGTCCTGGTGGCCACGTACCTCAGCCTGAACGTCGTCGTGGTGGCGCGGGGCCTGTGGGAGGTGGCCGCCGAACCGCATGTCGTCACCGACTGGACCGAGGCGCTGACCGCCGAGCACGGCAACCCGCTCATGATGGTCGCCATCGCCCTCATCGTGTTCCCGAAGCTCGCGCTCGGCCTCTCCGGGTTCGAGACCGGTGTGGCGGTCATGCCGCACGTCAAGGGCAACCCCGAGGACACCGAGGACAAGCCGGCGGGCCGGATCCGCGGCGCGAAGAAGCTGCTGACGACCGCGGCCATCATCATGAGCGTCTTCCTGATCACCAGCAGCTTCATCACCACGCTGCTGATTCCACCAGCCCAATTCCAGCCAGGCGGTGAGGCCAACGGCCGAGCCCTGGCGTACCTGGCGCACGAGTACCTGGGATCGGCCTTCGGCACGGTCTACGACATCTCCACGATCCTGATCCTGTGGTTCGCCGGGTCGTCGGCGATGGCCGGTCTGCTGAACCTGATGCCGCGCTACCTGCCCCGGTACGGCATGGCCCCCCACTGGGCGCGAGCGCTGCGCCCCATGGTCATCGTCTTCACCCTGGTCGCGTTCCTGGTGACCTGGATCTTCAACGCCGATGTCGACGCCCAGGGCGGCGCGTACGCCACCGGTGTCCTCGTCCTGATCACCTCGGCGGCGGTCGCCGTGACCATCGCCGCCCGCCGGGCGGGGGAGCGCGGCTGGACCATCGGCTTCGGCGTCATCTCGGCGGTCTTCATCTACACGACCGCCGTCAACATCGTGGAGCGGCCGGACGGCGTGAAGATCGGTGCCTGCTTCATCGCCGGCATCATGGCCCTTTCCCTCCTCTCCCGGCTCGCCCGCGTCTTCGAGCTGCGCGTCACGCACATCGAATTCGACGACATGGCCCAGCGGTTCATCCGCGACACCGCCAACCGCACCATCCGGTTCATCGCGAACGAGCCCGACAACCGGGACCTCGCCGAGTACCGGCAGAAGAAGGAACAGATCCGCGCGGACAACGACATCCCGGCCGCGGACGACGTCATGTTCGTCGAGGTCACCGTCCTGGACGCGTCCGAGTTCGAATCAGGCGTGCGCGTACGCGGCGAAGTGCTGCACGACCGCTACCGCGTCCTCACCCTGGAGAGCTCCAGCATCCCCAACGCCCTGGCCGCCCTCCTCCTCCACGTCCGCGACGAGACCGGGCAGCGGCCGCACATCTACTTCGAGTGGACCGAGGGCAACCCGTTCGCCAACTTCTTCCGCTTCTTCCTCTTCGGCCAGGGCGAGGTCGCGCCCGTCACCCGCGAGGTCATCCGCGAGGCCGAACCGGACCGCGCCCGGCGCCCGCACATCCACGCGGGCTGACATCGCCGCCAAGATGCCGACAGGAAACCCTTCGGATCCTCGCCATCACGCGGATCCGGAGGGATGCTCGCTGTCGTGACCATCTCCTGGCGCCCCGATCGCGCCGTCCGCCGGACCGTACTCGCCCTCGGGGCGGCAGGCCTGACCGTCATCGCCACCGGCGCGATCCTCGATGCCCTGTGGCTGCTCGGCATCGGGGTCTGGGCGGTCATCGCAGCGATGGTAATCGAGCTCGTCTACCGGCCCTAGTACTGCAACCGCATGTGTGGGTCGTGGCCTCGGCGTTGGTAATGGCAGCGGCGGGCTCGGGCCTGGCTGCGGCGCCGGAAGCGTGACCAGTGCAGACGGTGCTCGTTGCTGTGGCAGCGGGGCGTGACGACGACGTGCCCGATCATCCGGCGGATCTCCGGGACGCTGAGGGGTATGAGGTCTTGCTCGTCATCTCCGCTGCCCCTTTTGCGGCTTCTGCGGCACGGATGGCCGTGAGGTAGGCCAGGACGGCCATGGCCAGGGTGATGTGCCGGTACCAGGCCCGGTAGAGCCGCACCTGGTAGTGATCGAGCCCGCATTCACCCTTCGCGGTCTGGAAGCATTCCTCCACCGCCCACCTGGCTCCGGCGGTCCTGACCAGGTCTTTCAGCCGGGAAGTGACGGGGCCATAGCAGACGTAGTAGGCGATGTCGGTGGGGTCGGACAGATTGCGGCGGGCGAGCACCCAGTGCCCGAATCCGCCCTCCCAGGCGGGCCGGATCGCGACGCGGGCCCAGTGGTAGATCCGCTGGCCGTGGGCGCCTGCTCCGGCGGAGATCCGCTTCCATGCCTGCTTCGGCAGGGCCGCGATCAGCTCGTCGACGCGGGCGTCCCGGCCGTCGGCGGTGATCACGGTGTCGTTGACCTTGGTGGCCAGCACATACGCGGCCTGGCGTTCTTCCAGCCAGGCGCGGAAGTGCTTGACCTGCCCGTATGCCTCGTCCGCGGTCACCCAGGCGAAGGGAACAGCCGCGTCGATGGCGCGTTGCAGCATCCACTTGAGGTGCTCGATCTTCGTGGCGAACGGCACGGTGTCGTCGATCCCGGCTGCCCGGCAGCGGTCGCGGTCGTCCGTCCAGGACTTCGGGACGTAGAGTTCCCGGTCGATCAGCGCCCGCCCTTTGGCGGATGCGTAGGCGAGGAAGGTGCCGATCTGGCAGTTCTCGGTGCGGCCAGCGGTGCCGGAATACTGCCGCTGGACCCCTGCTGACCTGGTGCCCTTCTTCAGGAACCCGGTGTCGTCCCCGATGAGCACGCCATCCTTGGCGCCGATGGTCTCCACGACGAAGTCCCGGACATCGTCGCGGACCGCGTTCTCGTCCCATTCGGAGTGGTTGAGCAGGCGTTGCACACCGTCCGGGCGGAGCTGGCCGACCTGCTCGGCCAGCGTCCACCCGTTCTTCTTCTCTAGCGGCGCAAGCAGGCCCGTCATGTAGTCCAGAGCCCGATCACGTGGCTCCGACCTGCCAAAACGATGCCCGAACCGGGCATGCAACCCCGCTACACCCTCGGACCACGACTCGATCTGCTCAACCGTCAGCGATTCATCACACAGTCACAACAACGAGCAACCTCACCGACCGTCACGCCACATGCGGTTGCAGTACTAGCCACCGATGTCCCGGTCGCGGTAGCCCTCCGGCGTTTCGCGCCGTAGGATCCGGGCCTTGCCCTCGTGGACCGCGCCAACCGCGGGAGGGCCGACGCGCTTCTCAGGGGTCATGTTGTCGACGTCAGCGGGGAACCAGACGTACCCGCCGTGCCGCTGTGGTGCCGGACGGCCAGATGGCATGGGTCGGTGACGTTCGGCAGGATCTGGTCCGCCGGCGGCCCAGACGGTTGCGCTGAGACCCGTCACGCCAGGAGGCGGCGGCATCGGTTGGCCGACTCCAGCATGTCCAGGCTGACCTGTTCCAGGAACGCGCCCACCTTGGCCAGCCGCTGACCCACGGGGCTCTCGGGCCCGTACGTCTGCGCCGCGGCCGTCGAGGCCTGCGCTGCCTCGAGCGTCTGCCGCGAGCTGATCACGATCGAGTGGTACCAGGCGTCGTCGTCGACCACGTAGATGTCGCGACGCCGCTGCGGATCGCGCTCGCGCCGGACATACCCATGCTCGACCAGGAATTTCACGGCTACGGAGACGGAGGCTGGGCTGACCTTCAGTCTGCGGGTCAGCTCGGCTGCTGTGCGCCTGCCGTCCTCGGACAGCAACAGGTCGACGTGCACGCGCGCTGTCATCCTCGGCAGTCCCGACCTGACCGCCAGCTCGATGATCTCCTCTTCCATCGTTCCGCCGGGCGCTTCGGCCGCGCGTGGGGGTGCCGGTGTGCCGCGCTGCGCCCGCTGGACCGTCGCCAGCTGCGCCTGCTGGGGCCGGTAGCCGCCGGGGCCGCCGTTGCGTGCGATCTCCCGGCTGATCGTCGAGGTCGGCCGGTCGAGCCGCCTGGCGATCTCGGCGTAGGAGAGCTTGCCGGCGAGTCCGGCCGCGATGCGCTGGCGTTCCTGCTGGGTCAACCGTCCTCCAGGCATGCCGCCAGTATTGCCTTTGCCGCCACTCAGTGCAACGCACCGTTGCATTCGAGCTCAGCGTCATTGCATCAATTTGGCACTCTTCACCTGCACTTATGTGTTCCAGTGGATTGCAGCAATCCTGAATGCAACGTAGCTTTCGAGTTGTGTCAAACGCGCACTATCGCGAGGTGAGGAATGGTCATGGATGAATCCCTCCACACTGTTACGACGCTGCCGACGGAGCGTCAGTCCGGGTGTCCCTTCGACCCTCCGGCAGAGCTGATCGACGCCCGCCGGCACGGCCCCATCAGCCGCTACACCCACCCCGGCGGTAAACCCGGCTGGATGATCACCGGATACGACCTGGTCAGGTCGGTCCTGGCCGACCCGCGGTTCAGCTCGCGCAAGGATCTCCTGAACGTGGTCGACTTCGAGATCCCTCCGGCGCCGCCCGGCGAGTTCCTCCTTATGGATGACCCCCAGCACAGCCGCTACCGGAAGCCGCTGGTCGGCAAGTTCACCGCACGGCGGATGCGACTGCTCACCGAGCGCATCGAGCAGATCACCACCGACTGCCTGGACGCCATGGAGAAGGCGGGGCCGTCGGCGGACCTGGTGACCGCGTTCGCCAAGCCCATCCCCACCATCATCATCTGTGAGCTGCTGGGGGTGCCGTACGTGGACCGGGCCTCCTTCCAGGAACAGATCGACAAGTTCATGAACGGGGAGACGGGCGACGAGGAGCTGATGGCGGCCTACACCGCGACCCAGAACTACCTCGCCCAGCTGGTGGCCGCCAAGCGCGCGAACCCCACCGACGACGTGCTCAGCGAACTTGCCGACAGCGACCTGACCGATGAGGAGCTGCAGGGGATCAGCCTGATCCTGCTGGCGGCCGGCTTCGACACCACTGCCAACATGCTGTCCCTCGGGACCTTCGCGCTGCTGCAGAACCCGGAGCAACTGGCGGCGCTGCGCGCCGATCCCGCGCTCATCGACCAGGCCGTCGAGGAGCTGCTGCGGTATCTGAGCGTCGCCAAGTCGTTCATGCGGACGGCGCTGGAGGACGTCGAGGTGGGCGGCCAGACCATCGAGGCCGGCACGACGGTCGTCCTGTCGTACAACACCGCCAACCGCGACTCCGAGCGGTACCCGGATCCTCACACGCTCGACCTCCGCAGGGACTCCGGCGGGCACCTGGCCTTCGGACACGGCATCCACCTGTGCCTGGGCGCGCAGCTGGCCCGTATCGAGATGCGGGTCGCGTTCTCCGCGTTGCTCAAGCGCTTTCCCACGCTGCGCTTGGCCGTGCCGGCCGAAGACGTCGCCCTGCGCCCGGAGACCGCGGACATCCACGGGGTGAAGAGCCTCCCGGTCACCTGGGAGGTGTGACCACCGGCCGGTGACGGGACGGTCGCGTACGGCCGCCGCGGCCGAGCTGTGCTTGCCGGCCTGCGCGGATCGCGTCGGCGGCGCCGGCTGGACAGTGAGCAGGGTCCCGGAATCGCGACGGGTCCGAGGAGAGACACACCTCGCAGGCCGCTCCGGGGGCGCTCACGTCATGCGTCCAGTTGGGCGCGAATGAGGGAGTCGAGCCGTTCCCATGCCGGGGACGAAGCGTTGACTCTGCTCTGGATGAGGGTGGGGATCTCAGAGCCCGTATCCAGCCCGGGCCGTTCGTCGGGCCCGTAGCGCTCCCGATTCGCCTCGGCGATCCTGTGGGCGAGGTCTTCGAGCCGCGGGTCGTCGGCGTCGAGGTCGTGTGCGTGGTCGTAGCCGAGGAAGAGCCGCCGTAGAGTCGGGTCGGCCAAGATCTCGGCCTGCTCGTGAAACAGGGTGGTCGCACGGTCCGGGTGGGTGGCGAACACGAGGATCCACAAGTCGCGTTGCAGGTCCACCCAACGAGGCGTGAATCCCCATCGGGCCAGATCCTCCAGATGGGCGAAGACCTCGCCGGGCAGTGGCACCAGACGCCCGGCGGCGAGCCGGCGCAGGCGCCCCTGAGTTTCCTGCAGGCTGCGGATGCGGGCGTCGAGTTCGTCGTCGATCTCGCCCAGCGCCTGCCGGAACTCCTCCTCGCCCGCCGCTCTCAGATACCGGATACGAGCGAGAGGGACACCGGCTTCTGCCAGTGTCCGGATCTTGATCAGGCCGACAGCGTCGTTCGCACCGTACCGCCGGTAGCCGGACGCGTCGCGGTCGGGCTCGGGGAGCAACCCTTTGTCGTGGTAGACGCGGACGGTTTTGATCGACACTCCGATGTAGCCGGCCAGCTGTCCGATGGTGATCACCTCGTCATCGTCCCACTTGACCTTGCCCCAGGGGCAGGGTTGCAGCATGGCGTCATGGAGAACACGAACCCCGATCGGGAGACCCTTCGCGACCTGGCCGATGAGGGCAACGAGACCGCGCTGGACCGGCTGGCCGACCTCGCGGACGCGGGCGGCGACCTCGTGGAGCTGAGCGACCTGTTGGACGAGGGCTCCCGGCACGCCGGAATGCTGCTCACGCGACGCGCGGCCGCAGCCGGAGACCTGCGAGAGCTGCAACGGATCTCCGACGCCGGATACGAAGGGGCCGGAACGGAGCTGGACCGGTTGCTGCAGGCACCGGGCCGTCGTCAAGATTGACGAACCGCCCGGCCCCCGCACCTGCGTGATCTCAGCGCGAACGGCTGCGCGTCGCGATCGTCCGGGACCACGTCGTCCAGCATCTCGCCATGAGGAAATGCAGAAGCGCAGCCGGTGAACGTGCCCCCGCGTGGCTTGAGATGCCGATGTCCCGGCTCTTGGCAGTCCTCCATGGTCTCGCGGCGAACGAGGAGCCGGGCCGTGTTCTCGTGAACGGCTACGACGGCGGGGCGACGGCGAGGGCTTCCAGGACGGCCGCGTGATTGCGGTCCACCGCGATGTCCAGTGCGATCGCGCTTTCGCCGGGGCTGATGGTGAAGGCGAAGGAGGAGCAGCGGGCGCTCTCCCGCTCCACCAGATCACGCACCTGGTCCTCTACGCCGGGTCCGCCGACAAGGTGAGGCGCAGTCGCAGCGCCTCGGGCCGGGAGAGTGACGTCAGACGCTCGGCGAGCAGCTTGTCCCACTCCGCGACCCGCAGCGGTCTCGCCTCGGTCGGCAGTGTGCAGGACTGCGGCACCCACACCGGATCGTCGACGGGGACACCTCCGTGCCGGTCGGCAGGACGATGCCGGCTGCACCGGCAGCAGACCGAGCTCCCCCGCGTGACGGGCCACGCGGCATGCCGAAGAGACCTAAGTTCAGGATTTTCTGAATTCAGGATCTGATGTACTTTCAAACTGTGCTGACTCTCGCCTCCGACATCGAGGTGCTGGCCCGCTTCGGCCGCGCACTCGCCGACCCGATCCGCTGCCGGATCCTCCTCGCGCTGCGCCAGGCTCCGGCCCACCCCTCCGACCTCGCCGATGCCCTCGGAATCTCCCGGACGAGGCTGTCGAACCATCTGGCCTGCCTACGCGACTGCGGCCTGGTCCTCGCCGTACCCGACGGGCGGCGCTCCCGCTACGAACTCGCGGATCCGCGGCTGGGTCACGCGCTCGACGACCTGCGCGCCGCCGTGGTCGCCGTCGAGGCGGACAAGACCTGCACGGACGCGGAGACGAAGGGCTGCTGCTGATGACGGAGATATCCCTCGGGCCCACCCCGGCCCGCCGCGAGGCCCTCGCCCGCCGCATACGTTTCCTGGTCGCCGCGACCATCACTTACAACCTCATCGAGGCGATCGTCGCGATCACCGCCGGGACGCTCGCCTCCTCCACCGCGCTGATCGGCTTCGGCCTCGACTCGGTCATCGAGGTCTCCTCCGCGGCCGCCGTCGCCTGGCAGTTCTCCGCCGCCGACCACACCGCACGCCAGGCACGGGAGAAGACCACCCTGCGGATCATCGCGCTCTCCTTCTTCGCCCTCGCCGCCTATGTCGCCATCGACGCGGTCCGCGCTCTGACCGGCACCGCCGAAGCCGACGAATCGATCCCCGGCATCGTCATCGCCGCCCTCTCCCTCGCGGTCATGCCCTTCCTTTCCGCCGCACAGCGCCGCACGGGTCGCGAACTCGGCTCCGCCAGCGCGGTCGCGGACTCCAAGCAGACCCTGCTGTGTACGTACCTGTCGGCCGTCCTCCTCCTAGGTCTCCTCCTCAACGCCACCCTCGGCTGGACCTGGGCCGACCCCATCGCCGCCCTCGTCATCGCTGCCATCGCCCTCAAGGAAGGCCGTGACGCCTGGCAGGGCAAGGGCTGCTGCGCGCCCGCCGCGCACGGCGCCGCGCTGGACCGCGTTGAGGTCGCTGACGACTGCGGCTGCAAGCCGGGCTGTGACTGCTGCTCCTGAACCTCGCAGCCTGCGGCGCACCGGGATAGGGTCTGACGGCAGTTCTGGCTGGGTGAGTTGCGGTGGCTGGTGGCGGTCGTCGAATGCGACCTGCACCTGCCTTCGCGCTCCGGTCGCGAGGCCGTCGGCATTCTGTCGTACCGTCAGCTCGCCCAGATCGGCGATGCCGCACACCGCGGCCTGCTTGGCCTGTAACGCTGGCTGTTGCTGGATCTTGCCGACTTCGCGGAGCCGCGCAGTGGTGCGGGGGGCCCGCTGTGGTGAGTGGGCCGCGTTGCTTGAGCGGCCGGGCCGAGTGGTACTTCGTGCACAGGATCGATAAGCGTTGTTCTTGGGTGGTGTCCCGGTTTCAGGGGTCGGGGTCCGGTTCCAGAGGAAGCCGATCGCCGAGCGCGGCCTTGAAGTTGTCCGGCACCCTGAGGCCGGCCAGTGCGATGTTCGCGAGCCTCGCCAGGTCCGAACCGGCGAAGAAGCCCGCGCCGGCAAGGACGACGATCATCCCGGCGATGAGGTGGATCCAGCCCGCACGCCGTCAGGCCGAACTCGATGACGCAATTGCCGACTCTGGCGTAGACGTCGTCTTCGGCGATGGCCGCGATGGCCTGGAAGACAGCTGGCCAGCTGTGGATTGCCGGGAACAGGCCCGGTGTGTCAGTCACCTTCCGGTCGGTGTCTGATGGCGCATGAAACACAGCTCACCTCTCGACCGGCTGGTCGTTGGCTCTTCTTCATTCCTGTGTGGCGTGCGGCTTTGCTCCCAGGATCTCTCTGGCCAGCTCCACAAGATTGGCCATGCGTGGGAGAGCCCGCTCACCACGATGGCGGCCGCGGCGATCAGGACCCAGCCGGCCGCCTCGTGCGGCCGAGCAGGGGCCACCGTGGCAGGCGATCCGCCCTCTCCGTGCGCAGTGCCCGGCTCTCTTCGCAGCACCTCTTTGACGATTCCGCAACACCGGCGACAGCGTGGAACGCCGCGCCCAGGGCGATGCCCGAGGCGCAGATCAGGACCCAGCCGCCCTCCCGATCCCGGACGAGCGGGGTACCGGCCCGGACTTCGCTCTCTGGTGGCGGATGCGGGGCATGTGCTCGGCCTCCTTCGGTGCCACCGTCTGTTTGACGCGACCTCGGGCGGAGATCGGGCACCGATGTCCCCCCAGCGGCGCGATGAGGCGGGTTCTCGCGATCACCGGATGCGGGTGGTCTCCGTACCGCCACTGTGGTGCGGGCCCAGAGATCAGGCGCGGGCATTGCGCATCAGCCCAGCGGGTCCGTGGCTGAATGAAGCCGCGTTGACGGCGGGTACGTGCTCGTAGTCCGGGCCCCACGGTCTGTACCTTTCGGGCACGTCCCGCCGGGGAGCACCGGTCCGGGGCCGTCACGGTATGCCGTCTATCAGCTGCCGCCGGGTCCACAGTGGCGGACGGCCTGGCTTGACGCCCCGCGGCAGCAACGGCTCCAGTCGGGCCGCCCACTGGTCGTTCGTCAGGTCACGACGTTTCACGACGGATGATCACCCGCGAACAAGATCCAGTTTCGCCACGGACCCTAGCCCTCCCGAGACGCATGCCGGAGGCACTCAGGGCTCCTGCAGGGACCCGGGGCCCATACCGGGATGAAGATCCCCAGGGACTTGCGCCGCCTGAGCACCGTTTCCACGGGGCTCCCGCAGGCCGGGCACACCTGCTGCTCGTGCCCGGCCTGCGGGGCGATCGTCTCGTGCGCGTGATGCCGCTCTTCACTGCTCATACGTCCACGTTAGGCCGGTCTCGCCTGTTCGGCGGGTCAGCGCGTGACGGCGTACGTGGTGACGAGCCGGCCGCCGCCGAGGGCCTTGAGCCCGGTGGGTTCCAGGGGGCGCACGCCGAAGCCCGCCCGCGACATCGCCATCCTGGTGCCCACGAAGACCGGGTACGTCTTGACGGTGATCTCGTCGATCTCGTCGATCAGCTGGGCGGCGCATCATCGGACTCACGCGCCGAGATCGAACCCATGCGCCGAACGGGTCGGACGACGTCGCCACCGCAGCCGATCACTGCCCGACCACGTAGCCAGCGATGTTCTGCCTTGAATCACAATCTGCTTATTCGGGTCCGATCGAGTGGTTCCATGTTTGTTGGCGGCGCCCCGCTTGCCGGGATCTCTGGTGTAACAGATGCTTGCAGCTGTTGAAGTCTGATCCGAGACTCGACGTTCCCATGTGGCTATTGACCTCGAAGGTCTCTGAAATGCGGTTCGAATTGGAGGAATTCGCCCGGTTCGGGCCGGATCGTGACGCCTGTGCGAAGTGACATCCTGGTGTTCGAGGGAGTGAGAAGAATGCGCAGAACCCGGTGGAAGCGTTTTGTTGCAGTCTTGGCGCCGAGTGTCGTTGTCGCCTCGGCTCTGGTCGTGAGCATGGCTCAGGGGGCTTTCGCTGCATCTTTCTTCATCTCCGGAGAGCGCTTCAAGCTTTCTGTGGATACCCTGAGGGCTGAGGGCCTGAGCCTGTACGGCATGGTGGATGTGACGCGGCGGGGCAAGGCCGTGCCGGTGATCGTCACGGGAGCGAGACGAGTGCAGATCAATGGGCTGTGCCAGTCGATTTTCATCCCGATCCCTGTACTGGGCCCCTTCACTATCCGGCTCACCGGCGGCGAAGGAAAGCCCGCGACCGCAACCAACGCATTCCTCGACACCGATCTTCTCGCGGCCTCCAGCGCCACGATGAACAACGTGGACATCGGCGTTGCGGCAGGCTCGATGACCATTGGCGAAGTGAACTCCGGGGACGAGAACTCCAAGTTCTTCGCCCCGAACACCATCGCGTTGCAGGGAACTTCGGCCACCTTGACCAATGTCCGCGCCACCGGGGTGGCGGCCACGATGGGTTCCATCACCCTGCCTGGGATGAAGGCATCGATGAGACAAGGTGACCATCAGTGCTTCTGAGGTTCCTTCGATTCGAGGCCCCGATATGGCGCGCCGCGAGCATCGGCCTCGTTGGAGTCCTTGAGTAGAAAGTCATTTGCGTGACGAAAATGACCACGTCAACCGAATGGCGTGACGCTCTCTCCGGAGCAAGTAAGGGATTCCGTTTCTGGCGCGACAACAGGCCCTTCTGGGCTGGGCTGATGACGCTTTCAGCTGGCTGGCCCATCCTGTATTTCGCCTATGGAAACCTCACCTTGGGGGGTGTCACCATGGCCCTGTCGACCACCGCGGGTGCGGGGTCGCTGGTCATCGGGGTCCTCCTCGTCACCCTGGGGCTTCTCATGTGGCTCCGGCCGCTCGGACGCGTCTTCGCAGGGGTCGCCGCGATCCTGCTGTCGCTGATTTCCCTGCCGCTCGCCAATTTCGGCGGTCTCCTCCTCGGTGCACTGCTCGGACTTGTCGGTGGTTCTCTAGCCTGCGCCTGGTCGCCACCGAGCGAGGATCCGGACGGCGACGGCCAGAGCGCCCTCCCCTCGAATCTCGAGACCGGTGCGCACCATGCGCAGTGACAACACGGATGGGGCCGGCCGCGACAGCGTGCCGGCCCCGAGATTCGCTCATTTCTCGCGTCCTGGGAGGCAGACGGGTTCCTTTCCCCGGGCTCCGAGGCCAGTCGGCCAGTTCTTGGCGCTGACGGCCCTGCCGGCGGCCCTATTGACGACCCTGGCCGTCGAATGGAGGGAAATGCCCGCGACCGCTCACCACGCCCTCCCGGCCGGCCGAAGCCCCCTCCCGAGCACCTCGACCAGAGTCGGCGGAACACCTTGCGCACCATTGCCGGTGACGGACGCGCCGGTCCCCTCGAGCACGCCGGTCCCACCGGCCTCCGTGAGCCCCCCAGAGTCCCGGAGGGCAAGCCGGGCGGCCGCGCGGGACGGGACCCCTGAGCCCGGTACGGGCCCCCACAGGAGCCCAACTTCGCCCTTGCCCGGGCAACGGACCTCCGCCGCGGCCCTGAAGGCTCCGAGCGCCTCCCCTTGCCAGGCCCCCGGGGCCCGCCCGTCTCTGTCCCAGAGGCCGATGCCGCCTGCCGGGGCGACACCGTCGTGCCCGCCGGCTCCCCCGACGTCCGCCGAGCCAACCCACAAGGCTCCGCCGTCCCGTACACCCGACCGAACGGACGCCACTGCAGCAGTCGGCTGTGCCACACCGACACCAGCGGAGCACCACGCGTCCTTTCGCCTCGCCGAAGGCGCCTGGAAGCTGACCTCGCCCAGGCTCGTGCTGCTCGGCGGCGTGTTCCGCGGAGTGGTGACCGTCGAGAGCGGGGCGGGCCCGAAGCGCATGCTTGAATTCACCGCCCGCTCCGTGGAGGTGGAGGATCTCGATCTGGAGGTGCGGCAGACCATAGGGACCTGGCATCTGCAGGCCGCTCCCGGAACGACTTCCACCGTCGTCGGAGACAGCGTGACCCTGTACGCGGAAACGGTGGCCGGCACGTTCACCACTACGGGGCAGGGGGCGTCACCACCCGGCGACAGAGTCACCGTCACGCCGAGCAGCATTCCGTTGTGGCTCCTCGACCCGGCCGCTGCAGCGTCGGACTCAGCCTCCCGGACGATCACGATCAAGAACGCCGCGGTCTCCCAGGTCAGCCTCACGCGAGCGACCCTGACCGTCCCGCGCGCTCATGTCCGCGTGGGCAGCGTTTCGGCCCCCCGTCGAGGGTAGCCGGCACGGACCAGCTCGGGTCAGTGCTCTTCCCGGTCTCCGCACTGGTGGTGTTCACCCGCCCCGCGACCGGGAGCCTGGTGAATGTAGAGCTGTCACAGGCGGAGAAGTCACAAGGTGATCGCCCCCCGCCGTTGCACGCCCGCCCGTATGGGGCGGCCAGCCCATACTTTGGGCCAGCCGCCCCAAGGCAGAAGAGTTGACCGCAGACGAGACTTGTCACTGCAGTGACACCGCAACACGGGGCACGCCCCGTCCGACAGGGTCCCATGACGGGGCCGAGGTTGCAGTGCCCGGATGTCGAAGCACGCGGACGGCGCGGTGAGCCGGGGCCAGGGACGCGCTCCTCACGCCATGCGGCGACGTCTGAGACCGCGCCCGCGAGGACGACTCCAAGATCCGCACGGGACAGCGCCCCGCACCATGGCTACCCCGCGCAACCCCGCCAGCAGCGTCCTCCGTCAGGACGGCCGAAGCAACATCGCCGTCGCCCTACGCCACGCCGCGACGACCAACGGCCTCTTACAACCCTCGATCGCACCTGCCGGATCCGGACAGATCCCGATCACGCAATGCCCCTGCATCCGCGGCAGGCAAGGAATTCGACAAGTACGGCGATCCGCTCGTCGTGCCGTGCCGCCGATGCCGCGCCGGCCACTCTGGTCCGTCAAGCGCGGCGAGTGCACGACGGTGACCAATTTCGACGGGGGGTTTCTGCCATAGCCGCAGCCACAGTAGAGTTACTCGGCGCCCTCGGGGCGAGCCGCGATTTACTCTGCCTTGGCAGCCGCCGCATCTGTGAAGGTGCGGATGGCTTTCTTCGCGACCTCGTTGATGATCGGCTTGGCCAGGCGAAGGGACGGGTCTGCGGAGACGGAATAGGTCAGCTCCGTGCCGCCCTCTTCCTTCGGTCTGAAGGTCACGGTGGCGACGAAGCGATCGACAGGCGCACCGGAGAGCAGGCGGTAGGAGTAGTGGTCGGGCCGGTCGAACTCGGTGACCTGTTCCCGGACGGTCGCCCCGGGCATCCGCAGTACTCGGATCGCGCCGACGCCGTTCGGCGCCGGCTCACCCTCCTGCTCCAACTCGGAATGCCTGATCAGCCCGACGAGATCCGCGTAGCCGCGGTGGTCGGTGAAGACGTCGAACACCGTCTGGGGCTTGGCCGCCACCGTCTTGCGGACTTCGAACTCATTCATGGCCGGACGCCTCTCTCCATCGTTCCCGTGTGCATCACTGGGCTTGGTCGGCGAGGTCGCCGACAAGACCCGGCTTGGTCGGCGAGGTCGCCGACAAGACCCACCCGGAAGCCGAGCCAGGGGTAGATGTTCTTGCGGATGACGTCCGCCTGGGGCTGAGGACCGATCGCCGAGATCCACAGCTGGTAGGTCGGGGCGTTGGAGACGCCTCCGTGCATCCGGCGGGTGACCCGATTGCTTACCTTGACGATCGGATCGATCGTGTCCGTCCACTCGACCGCGTTGCCTGCCCCCGGTGGCCCGTTGCTTTCCCCGGCGGGAGATGCGCGGGACGTTCCGTGAGCTGGCCCAGGGGCTGTTGATGGAGCTGGAAGACGTGAACTGCTGGACGCTGGCCGAGGCGGTCGGGCTCCCGGGTCCGCACCGGGCCAAGTGGTGGGAGCCGGGAACGATGCGCGCTTCGCCCTGACACGTCCTCCGACTACAACTGTCGGCGTACGGGCTGTAGTGCAGAGGTGTGTACGGGCTGATGTGCAGAGCTTGATCCTGTGTCAGCTGGCCGCAGTGATGCCGCCTTCGATGGCTGTGAGGCGGTTCTTCAGGCGGTAGCTGGCGCCGTTGATGGCGAGGATCTCGCAGTGGTGGAGTAGGCGGTCGATGATGGCAGTGGCCAGGACGTCGTCGCCGAAGACCTGACCCCACTCACTGAAACTCTTGTTCGAGGTCAGCAGGGTGGAGCCCTTCTCGTAGCGCTTGGAGAGCATCTGGAAGACGAGGTTTGCCTCGTCACGCTCCAGCGGGAGGTAGCCGACCTCGTCCACCACGAGAACGTGAGGCCGCAGGTAGGTGCGGAGTTTGCTGGCCAGGCGGCCGATGGAGTCGGCGGCCTTGAGCTGGCGGACCATGTCGTCGAGGGTGGTGAAGTAGATCGAGTAGCCGGCCCGGCAGGCGGCGACAGCCAGCGCGACGGCGATATGTGTCTTGCCGACCCCGGGCGGGCCCAGCAGCGCGACGTTGGACTTGGCCTCGACGAACGCGAGGGTGGCCAGGTCCTTGACCTTCCTGGGGTCGAGTTCGGGCTGGTAGGAGAAGTCGTACTCCTCAATCGTCTTGTGGTGTGGCAGGCGGGAGACCCGTAGCGCGTGGCGGAAGCGGCGTTCTTCACGGACGGCAAGTTCTTCTTCCAAGACCAGGTCGAGGAAGTCGAGGTAGGCCATCGACGCGGCGTCGGCCCGGCCGACGTGCTCGGCCAGGGCCTCGGTGAGGTGGGGCAGGCCGAGTTTGGTGGCGGTGGTGCGGATCCGGGCGGTGACCAGCTCGCTCAACGCATGTCCTTGGGGTCGATGGGGGCGGGGTTGAACGGGCGGGTGCCGGCGATCTGGTCGTAGAGGGCCAGCGGACGGGTGCCGACGTGGACTTGCGCGGCTCTGGCCCGGGTCAGCAGCGAGATCAGACCGCCCGGTTCCTCGGCGCCGGAGCGGGCCGGCCTGCTCACGGGTGGCGGAAGGTCGGTGGTGGTGGCGCGGGTGTGTCCGTCGGGCAGGGCCTTCCAGTGGGCCTCATCCACGATCCTCGCGCTGCGTCCGACCGCGCGGGAGTGCACGGCCAGCAGCGTGATGCCCTGCGCGTCGGGCACGGTGGAATGCAGGGCCACGGTGCCTGCGGAGGCTCTGACCTCGACGAGCTGGCGGTGGCGGACCTTGGTGGCGGGCACCGAGTAGAGGTTGGCGTCGAAGGCGACCAGGCAGTCCTTGGCCACGTGTCGCAGGTGCCGATCGGCCACGATGTAGGGCTTGGCGGGCAGCGCCCGCAGCGCGGCGTGATCCCGCTTGGCCCGCACGCCGATCACCTCGCCGTGGGTGCGGTGCGTACGCGCCCGGCGCTGGGGCACCCAGGCCATGAACGCCCCGTCCATGTCATCCAGGCTGGAGAAGGACCGCCCCGCGAGCACATGATCGCGGACGATGAGGACCTGGCGCTCGACGCGGCCCTTCCCCGTCGGCCGGTAGGCGGCCAAGACGTCGATGTCGAAGTCGTAGTGCCCGGCGAACGCCACGGCCTCCGGATGCAACGGGACCGCCTCGCCCGGGGCGACGTGACGGCGCACGACAGTCTTGGTCCGGTCGTAGACGATCACCCCGGGCGCCCCGCCGAAGTGCGCGAACGCCCGCCGGTGGCACTCGAAGAACGATGCCAGATTCTGGCTGGTGGTGAAGCAGCAGAACGGATCTCGGGAGTAGGACAAGGTCATGTGGAAGGAGTAGACCTTCGGGATGCCGACATGGGCCAGGATGTTGCCCTCGTCGCCCCAGTCGACCTGGGCCTGGGCGCCGGGCACCACCTCGAAGCGGCGGTGCAACTTCGCCAGCTCGCGCGGGGTATATCCCAACTCCTCGGCGATGCGGGGTCGGGCCTGCTGCACGTACATCTTGACGCGCTGGTAGTGGTGCGGGAAGGCATACTGCTCGACCAGACGCTCATGGATGACCGCGGCCTTCAGCAGCACCTCAGCCCGTAGCCACGCATCAATCACATGCGCCCACGGCTTGATCACCTGGTTGCCGAGATCCGAGCGCGGCGCCGGAGCCGGCGGAACCGGAGGACCGTCGCTCTCCAGATACTTCTTGACCGTACGCCAGTTCAGACCGGTCTCCCGAGCGATCTCCGAGATGCTCGCGCCCGCCTCATGCAGAGCCCGGAAACGCCGCAGCTCCAGCCACCGCCCCGGTTCCAGCAACATCCGACAGGCCCTCCTCGACGCTTCACAAGATCAGCGTCAGGCTCCTCTCATCGAGCCGGGCCCCACCCCGACACGCCGAGTCACCTCTGTAGATCAACCCGTACGCACCTCTGCATCAGAGCCCGTACGCCGACAACAACACGGCCGAGCAGAAGATCAGGATGGCGAAACTGCGGATCAAGGTGTCCGGGAGCCTGCGAACTCTGTGCGGGGACGAGGACTTCGCCGGGATCCGGACCTACCTGGCCACCACCGACCGCCACAGTCAGAACACGCTCGACGTCCTCGCCCGGGCATGCACGGCTCTGCCCTGGATACCAGCCACCATATGAACCCCACCGGTCCTCGCCGAGCTGTCCAGCCACCAAACGATCAAGCCTCCAAGCGGTTCGCCGACGTCATGAACTCCCCGAAGAGTCAGGATCCGCTTCGGCCATCTTCTGCTGTGCGTCTTCGATGGCGCCCTTCAGGGCCTTCACATGGTGCCCCTCGGCCTCGCCGACCGCCTTCCTGACGGCGCGGGTCACGGCCGGCTCGACCTTCCCGGCCGCCGAGCGCGGGTAGGCGACGATCAGTCCTGCGCCACCGAGAGGAATGGTGGCACCTGCCTGTTCCTCCAGCTTGGCGGCGGTTTTGTGATGTAGGAGTTTTCCGGCCCCGGCGCCGATCGCCGCGCCGACCGCGGTCGCGGCAAGCAGCGGTGGCGCGAACAGCCCGACCACGAACCCGACGGAGCCCAGGCCCGCCGCGCCCTCGCGAACCATGTGGTCGGTCTGCTCCACCGACAGGTCGCCGTCGAGGCCCTTGGTGACGACCACCGCACCGTGCAGGTAACCGCCGCTGGCCAGAACCGCCTCGTAGTCCTCCTGGGCGGCGTCCTTCGACATGTATCCGCCGATCAGAACGTCGATCGTTTCGTCGTCGAATCTCATCGATCCTCCTTCGAGTCACGGCCCCGTCTCACCCGGCGAGTCCGTTCCCGATGTGCCCGTGGTGGGCGGCGGCGTGCAGCTCGTCCTCGGCCTCGTCAGAGGAGTGCGGCTTGGTGTCGAAGACGACCTTCCTGACGGTGCCGGTGAAGGCGAAGGGCTTCTTGTCCGCGTAGCCGAGGTCGACGACCCCGCCGTTGTTGCGGCCTATGTCCATGCCCGCATAGGCGGAGAACCGGACCGGGACCGTGTGCTCCATGCGTCCTGTGGCGACGACCTTTCCGTCGACCAGCAGGGTGACCTGCCCGCCGGTGGCGGGCTTGGGCGCATCGGCCACGAACTCCATACGTACGTTCACCTCACCAGCCGGCAACTGGACTTCGGCCTGCTGCCGGTAGACGAACACGCCCATCATCGAGTAGGTGTGGGTGAGTTTGCCGTCCTGGACGAAGAGCGTGAACCCGCCCAGATGGTCGCCCTCGGCCACGATCACGCCTTCGGCTCCCTCCGTCGGGACGTCCAGATCGGCGCTGATGGTGTACGAGTGGTTGTAGATCCGCGGGATCATCCCCGACATGACGTTCTCGACGTCTCCCCGGTACTCGAAGCGGTCCACATCCGGCCGCGGCGGGAGGATGCCGAAGAACGCGGACAGCGTGGCGAGCAGGGGAGTCACCTTGTACTTCTCCGCCTCCTGCCAGAAGAGCTCCCTCAACTCCCGTACCTTCTCGGGGTGATCCGCGGCGAGGTCTCTCGCCTGGGTGAAGTCGTCGGGCAGGTAGTACAGCTCGGTCGGGTCTGCGTCCGGATCCCAGACGCCGGGGGCGTACGGCCTGATCTCATGGGGTGTGAGCACCCACGGGATGCGTTCGGTCCTCATAGCCAGCCACCAACCGTCCTTGTACATGGCGCGGTTGCCGATGGCCTCGAAGTACTGCTGTGTACGGTGTTCCGGCGCGGCCGCGTCGGACAGCGAGTCGGCGAAGGTCACGCCGTGGAAGGGCTGCTGCTCGATCCCGTCGACATGGGAGGGGGCCGGGATCTTGGCGATGTCCAGGATCGTCGGCCCGATGTCGATGACGTGGGTGAACTGCGAGCGCAGCGCGCCGGGGTCGGTGACGTGCCCCGGCCAGTGGACGACCATCGGGTCGCGCGTACCGCCCAGGTGCGAACCGACCTGCTTGCCCCACTTGAACGGAGTGTTGCCGGCCCACGCCCACGCCGCTGAGTAGTGGGGATCCATGGTCTGGGAGCCCCAGGCCTCGATGCCGCCGTAGCGCTCGGCCAGTTGGAGCTGCATCTCGTCGGTGAGCGGGATGCCGTTCTGCATCGTCATCTCGTTGAACGAGCCGGTGACGGTGCCCTCCATGCTGGCGCCGTTGTCACCCCAGATCCAGATGATCAGTGTGTTGTCGAGCTCGCCGAGCTCGTCGATCGCGTCGATGACCCGGCCGACGTTGTGGTCGGCGTTCTCCGAGAAGCCTGCGTAGACCTCCATCTGGCGGGCGTAGTAGGCCTTCAGCCGGTCGGGGACGTCGTCCCACGCGGGGAACGCGTCGTCGCGCGCTGTCAGCTCCGCGTCCGCGGGGATCACACCCAGCTCCTTCTGCCGGGCGAAGACCTCCTCGCGAAGCCGGTCCCAGCCCTGGTCGAACTTGCCCTTGTACTTGTCCGCCCATGCGGAGGCCACGTGGTGCGGGGCGTGGCTGCACCCGGTGGAGAAGTAGACGAAGAAGGGCTTGCGGGCGTTCTGCCCCCGAACCCCGTGAAGCCACCCGATGGTCTTGTCGGCCATGTCGTCCGGCAGGTAGTACGGGTTCTCCTTGTCGTTGAAGCCTTCCGGGACGCCGATGATCTTCTGGTTCTCGGCGAGGCAGGGATCCCACTGACCTGCGTCACCGCCCAGGAAGCCGTAGAAGTAGTCAAAGCCCCATCCGTTCGGCCACCGCCCGAACGGTCCGGCCGGACCCTGGTCGCCGTCGGGGGTCAGATGCCATTTGCCGAACGCCGCGGTGCTGTATCCGTTTTCCGACAGGACCCTTGGCCATGGCGTGCAATCACGCGGAACCATCGCCGTGTAGCCGGGGAAGCCGCTGGAGAACTCGCCGACCGAGCCGAAGCCGACCGCGTGGCTGTTCCGCCCGGTGAGCAGAGCCGCACGCGTCGGAGAACACAGGGGGGTGACGTGGAACCGGTTGTAACGCAACCCCGATTCGGCCATCTGGGTGAAGCGGGGGGTGTTGATGGGACCGCCGAACGTGCTCGGGTTGCCGAAGCCCGCGTCGTCGATCAGGACCAGCAGGATGTTCGGGGCCCCCTCAGGAGGCTCCGGGTGCCCGATGAGGTCCCAGTCCGGCTTCGACCCGCCGAGTGTTCTGTTACTCACCCCTTGGAACGGAGGCCTGCGTATCGGAAGCTTCGTGCGGTCAAGCTGGCTCATAGTTCCTACCTCCCGTTCACAGCCATCAGCGCCGGTGTTGGTCAGGAAACCCATCCCGTGAGTCCCTGAAACCCTTGTCGGCGGCGGCTGAACCGTGACCCGGTTTGGACGGTTGAGCTCCGACGCTCTTGTCGATCACCATGGCGGCGACGGTCGCGTCGCCGAAGACCTCTCCCCAGTGCCCGAAGCGCTTGTGGAAGAAGCAGGTGGCTGCCTCGGCCTCGACGGGGATTGGCCCACGTCGTCGATCACGATCAGTGGGTAGCGGCCGGGCGCGACCGGCTCGTCCTGAGCCGCCTCTGTGGTGTGGCAGGCCACGATGTCGTTGCCGTCGATGACGGTGACCTCTTCATTGTCCGCCCGGACCATCCCGTCCGCGCGCGATGGCGCGCGGACGGACGCAGGAGTGACCCGGCCGGGCGGGAAACCGGTCTTTCCAGGAAAGGCGACTCGAAGTTTCCCGTCTGCGTCGCGACCTCAGGGAGCGCCGCTCAGGGAGCGCCCGTTGTCCTCTCGGGAGGGAAGAATGGACCATGTGCCCGTTCGCGATCCCCCGCCGGAGCGGCTGTCTCAATGCGGGCACCGCCCTCAACCGCCAGAGACACGACGGTGACGCTCTTCCCGAGACGTTTCACCTCGCCCGGCCCGGCCGCTCGGTCCGGGCCTGCCAGGTCGTCCGCCAGGACGAATTCGCGGCGAACCGCCGGATGGCGTGTCTCCGGGCGAGTCGCTAGGAAGGTGTACCCGCGACGAGGCGACCGTTGCGGGGCGCACCCTGGAGCGCTACGCCACGAGCAGCGGCTCTGCCTGAGCCGCGCCCGTCCGAACCAAACCATGAGGCGGCATCCGCCCCACCCGCAAAGGACCGTAGCACCGTATTGACCGCGCTGATCAGGCTCACGTGAATCCTCGTGCGGCCTCGTTGGGCCAGGCACCCACTCTCGTCACGGCGCGAGTTGGAGGGTGGCTCGGCGTGGGCCCAGCCTGAAGGAGGCCGGTCCACGGAATACCGCGCTCGGTGGCGACAGCGGTGTACTGGCCTCCGCCTACCGGGGGCGACAAGTTCGAGTCGGACCTTGCGCTCGCCTGTGGCTGGGTGATTCACGCTTTCCTGACGGAGCGGGTCGAGGACGTGCGGGAGCTGGTGCCATTCAGCGTGTGGCGGAGCTGTACGGGCAGTTTGGCGTTGTGCGGGACGAGGGCGAGGACGAAGTGGTGTGCTGGATCGTCGAGAAGAACGCCCGCCTTTACCCGCTGCACTACGGTGCGGTTCCGGTCGACGAGTTCCAGGACATGTCACCGCAGCAGCTGGAGATCGCCCTCGCAAGCAGTTCGACGAGCCGGACCTTCGGCGGCGCCCCCCTGCAGGGGATCTTCAGCTGGGCCGGCGCCAGGCCGGCAGAGGTGGAACGGGAACTGGGAGAATCCGCGGCGAGCCACAGCGGATCACTCGCTTTTACCGGTCTTCCCCTGCCGTGCTCGACGTCGTGAACCACGTCGCAGCCCGACTCGACGATGTCACCGATCTCCGGTCAGTAAAGCCCGGCGCCTGGCCCAGGGCAGCGCCCGCCGCAGGCTTCAACAGCGGGGTTGGGGAGCCAGGGTGGATTGCAGACAGGCGCCACCGACATCGTCGCTGCGTCTCCCAAGGCGACCATCGGCGTCATGACTCGGTCCGGGTGGCGCGGCAAGTACGTGGATGCTGCGTTCTCGCACGCGGTCCACCTCGGGTGCCAGCGCTGGGACCTTGCGATCGAGGACAGCGGCATGGTTCAGCGGCTGGTGGCCCGGTGGCCCAGCTGCCACGCCCAGCCGACATGCAGACCCTGCGGCGCACCGAAACATGATGGCCGCAGTCTTGTTCCTGATCGGTGCCCCGGTGTCCTGCCCCGGCGCGTCCTTTGCCGAGGCAGGCTCGGGGACTGTTTAAATCCTCCGCATGACGAAGCCAGACCTCGCGGCCCTGTTCGGCAACCGATTCCTGACCGCGCCCGCTCCCTCCGAGACCTTCCCCGTGGAGGGAATGGCCGCGACGGACGCCATGAGGCTGCTGGATGAGGACCTCGTCATGGAGGGCGACCCGCAGCGCAACCTCGCCACGTTCGTCACCACGTGGATGGAGCCGGAGGCGCAACGGATCATCGCCGAGAACCTCCACCGCAACTTCATCGACCACGCGGAGTACCCCATCTCCGCCGAGATCGAGCGCCGCTGCGTGCGCATGCTCGCCGACCTCTTCCACGCGCCGGGCAAGACCACCGGATGTCGGACCCAGGGCTCGTCCGAGGCGATCATGCTGGGCGCGCTGTCGCTGAAGTGGAAGTGGCGCGAGCGCCGCCAGGCGGCCAAGCTGTCGGTCGACCGGCCCAACCTGGTCTTCGGCGGCGACGTCCACGTCGTGTGGGAGAAGTTCTGTCGCTACTTCGACGTCGAGCCGCGGATCGTGCCGCTTGCCGAGGACAAGTACACGATCGGCCCCGAGGACGTGGAGCCCCACCTCGACGAGAACACGATCGGCGTCGTCGCCGTCCTCGGCACCACGTTCACCGGCCACATGGACGATGTCGTGGGGATCGACAAGCTCCTGCGGGACGTACGCAAGAAGCGGGACCTCAACATCCCGATCCATGTTGACGCCGCCAGCGGCGGCTTCGTGTGGCCCTTCCTCTACCCGGATTCGAAGTGGGACTTCCGGCTCGAGCAGGTCCGCTCGATCAACGTCTCGGGACACAAGTACGGCCTGGTCTACCCCGGCATCGGCTGGCTGGTCTTCCGCGAGGAGTCCGACCTGGCCAAGGACCTCGTGTTCTACGAGAACTACTTGGGCAAGACCGACGCGACGTTCACGCTGAACTTCTCGACCGGCGCGGCGATGGTGCTCGCGCAGTACTACAACTTCGTGCGGCTGGGACGCCAGGGCTACACCTACGTCATGCAAATCATGCAGGAGAACGCCCGCGCGTTGGCGGACAACCTGCGGAGCAGCGACCGCTTCGAAGTGATCGGCAGCGACCTCGAGCAGCTGCCACTGGTCGCTTTCCGCCTCGCAGGCAAGCACGCTTACGACGAGTCCGACATCGCCTGGCAGCTCTCCGCCGAGCGCGGCTGGATGGTGCCGGCGTACACGCTCCCGCCCAACGCGGACAAGGTGAAGATCCTGCGCGCCCTGGTCAAGGCGACCCTGGGCCGCGAGCAGGTCGATCGCCTGAGCCAGGACATCGCCGACGCGTGCAGCACCTTGGACCGCAAGGGTGCGACCCACGACGTAGAGCGGGCCCAGATCAAGCGCGGCACCGGCTACTGATATCCCCAACCGGCGCCCCTCAGGAACCGCTGCCGCAGGAGCGGCGCTTCCACTTCTGCCAGGCCGCTGAACAGGTCGTCCACGGGGTGGTCGATGGCACGGCGACGACGACGGTGTCGTGCCGGGTGATGGCCATGACGTGGCAGACGTCGGCCTGCTAAGGCAAGGAAGGCACCGCCCTGGCAGTTTTCCGTCCGCCTGGCGGTGCCGACCGTGAAACCCGTCGGCTGAGGAAGTCCCACAGCCGGTCTTCGGGCATGTGGCCATGCGCATCGCGGCAGCGTCCGCTGCCCTGTCCAGTTCGTTGCGGTCGCCATGCGTTGGGCCGACCAGGCTGCGCTGGGCGCGTTCGGAGCAGGGTTCCGGTGGCCTGGTCGGCAGCGCCGTAGGGTCAGACTTGGTGTCTCCTCGTGAGGTCTTACGGCCTCTCTGGAAGGTCCGGCGCGCTGCTGCCCGACCCGTGGCGCGGTTGTCTCGGCCACGACGGATGCCGACGAGAGGAGTGTGGATGAACGGCTGGGCCGTCGTGGTCGCCGGGGGTGTGGTCGTCGGCTACGGGGCGCTCTCACGGCGTTTGTCTTCCACGGTGTTCTCGGGACCGATGGTTTTCATGCTGTTCGGTCTGGCGATCGGCCCGCTGGGCCTGGACCTGCTGGACGGGGCGAAGGATCCCGAGGTCACGCGGGCGCTGTTGGAGAGTGCACTGGTGCTCCTGCTGTTCGCCGATGCGGCGGGGATCAGGGCCCGGGACCTGCGCCGGGAGGAGTTCTTGCCGCTGCGGCTGCTCGCTGTGGGCCTGCCGGTCACGATGGCCCTGGGGTGGCTGGTCGCCTGGCCCCTGCTGCCAGGCCTGGGTGTGTGGGAGCTGGCCTTGGTCGGCATCATCCTGGCGCCGACGGACGCCGCGCTCGGGCAGCAGGCCTTCTCCAACAAGCGGGTGCCGCCGCTGATCCGCGGCGGTCTGACCGTCGAATCCGGTCTGAACGACGGGCTGGCCCTTCCGTTCTTCGTGCTGGCACTCGCGGCGGCGGGTGAGGGACAGGGCTATCCGGGCGTCGCCGAGACGTTCCTGCGCGCGCTGCTGCTGAGCGGCGCCATCGGAGTCGCGGCCGGCTGGAGCGGGGCGAGCCTGTTGCGCTGGTCGCTCGCCCGAGGGTGGAGCAGCTCCGACTGGCGGCAGTTCCTGGTACTCGTCGTCCCGGTCATCGCGTACGCCCTGTGCTCCATGGGCGCGGGCAGCGGCTTCATCGGCGCCTGGGTCGCCGGCCTGGCCTTCGGCATCCACCTGCGCCGGACACCCGCAGACCTTGGCATTCGTCCCCAGGACTCGGACCCCGCGCAGAGCACGAGGTTCACCGAACGCCTCGGCCTCCTGCTCGCCTCGCTGAGTTTCCTCGTCTTCGGCGCGGTCATCCTGGGACCCGCACTCGAGCACCTGACATGGCGGATCGTCGTCTACGCACTGCTCAGCCTTACCATCGTCCGGATACTGCCCGTCGCACTCGCCCTGGCCGGTACCGGCCTGCGCCCCGCCTCCGTTGCCTATATCGGCTGGTTCGGTCCGCGCGGGCTCGCTTCCCTCGTGTTCGGCCTGCTCGCCCTGGAAGAGCACCTGCCCGGGGGAACCCTGCTGAGCGAGGTCATCGCCGTGACCGTGGGCCTGAGCATCATCCTCCACGGAGCATCAGCTCCCTTCCTGGGCAACCGCTACGGCGCATGGTTCACCAGGACACTCCGCGGCACGCCGGACCTGCGGGAGAACGCACTCGCGCACCACGACGCCCCACCCTGACGAGGGCAGCGGTCTTTGGGGGACAGGACGTTGGCCCACTGCGAGGCCGAGACGGCGCTCAGCGCAGCGCCACCAGGCCGTCCTGCCCTATTGTTGTGAGGAGTACAAGACCGAAGCGGTCTCGCGCCGCGAAGGTTCAGCGTGAGCACCTCCGACATCACTTCGAGGCGGTCTATCACGCCATACCAGGCGCCGTCAGCCAAGGAGGGGTACCTGCGGCGGCGCGGATCTTCCGGAGAGTGTCGTGGCGGATTGCGGTGTTCCTCTGCGTGGGCGCGCGGCGTCACTCGGTCGGCGAACCTCCTCCCGAACCCGGCACGCGGCGTTCGGTGACGTGCGCGTGGCCTGCTTGACCGTTCGGGTCGCCGCCCGCAGAGTCGGGATGCGGTGCCGCGACAGCGCCGCCCGACCCTATCCACCCGCTTCTCCCGTCCAAAGGCGGCAGACGGCCTTCACCTCTGGGAGTGACTGCGCTGATGGTGCTCGACCTGGTCGTGATCGGTACGGCCATCACCCTGGGACCTCTGCACAACAGCGCGTTCATCCTGCTGCTCTCCTCGCGGCGTGGTGTCCGCAAGGGCCTGGCGTTCTTGTTGTCGTGGCTCGCCAACCTGGTTGTGGTGATCGCGTGCGTGCTCCTGCTGACCGGTGGTGAGCCCCCGGCCCGCCACAGCGCGCCCTCGACCGCCGCGGCGTGTGTGAAACTCGCCATCGGCCTGTGGCTGGTGCTGTACGGCGCACACCGGCGCCGTCGGCCGCCCCGCCCGCACGGTCCGCCGCGCTGGGCCGCCCGGGTGGACGGCGCTTCACTGGCCACGGCCGCCGGGCTGGCCTGGCTGCTGCAGCCCTGGGCGCTGGTCGGTGCCGGCGCCGCGACGGTCGTCGCCGCGGACCTCTCCTCCCTCGCCGACTGGCTCGCCCTGATCGGCTACTGCCTGCTCGCCACGCTCAGCCTCATCATCATGGAGATGTACACGGTCTGGGCACCGGCGGCCGCGGGTGCCAGGCTGAACGCCCTGCGGACCTGGGTTGAGCAGCACCAGGAGCAGCTGATCGTCACGCTCTCCCTGCTCGTCGGCCTGTGGCTGACAGCGGGGGGTATTTACGAACTGGTCGCCTGACAGCGCGTGTGGCCACTTCGCCTCTGCCAGCCGGTCGCGGGACTGCAAGTCGTCGCGGCACGTAGGCTGTCGGCGCCCTGGACGCTGTGTCCGATGACAACGGACCTGATCAAAGCGCAGCAGTGGCTGGAGGCTCGGCGGCTGCGGTGCTCCAGTCGCGACCCTCGCGGCCGACTGCTTCGGCCCCAACGAACTGCACCTCGACCCCGTCCGGACCTACGGCTTCTCACAGCAAGACCGCGAAGCGCACGGGGACGACGCAGCAGCGGAATAACCGCGGGGGGCCGACACGACCAGCACGACCGCCAGGATCGGCAACGGGTAGAGCGTGATCACCAGGCAGGTGAAGAGTCGTATTCCCCGGCTCCGGCTTATCCAACGAGGACCTTGGCCTTGGCCTGCTGGAACTCGGCTTCCGTGATTTCGCCCCGGCTCTTGAGATCGGCGAGCCGGGACAGTTCCTCCGCTTGGCTGCCGGACCCGGCACTCTGACGAACGTAGGAGCGGAACTCCTCCTCGTTCCGCTGAGACCGCTTCAACTCGCGTTCGCCCATTCCACGCCCGCGGGCGATCAAGTAGACGAACACGCCCAGGAAGGGCAGCAGGATCACGAAGATGGTCCATCCTGGCTTGCCCCAGCCGCCCAGCTCGTCGTCTCGGAAGATGTCGCCGATGATGCGGAAGAGCAGAAAGAACCAGAGCACCCAGAGAAAGATCATCAGCATGGTCCAGAACATGTTCAGCAGCGGGTAGTCCACTGCCAGGTTCAGGATCGAGTCCGTCATGTTAGGTCTCCTGTCGGTTGTGGAGGGGACGCGTGACAATGCGAGTCGCGTCATGCCGGTTCCGGGGTGAAGGCACACAACTCGTCGGCCCCGGCCTGTACGACGCCGTAGCTGCTCTCGGGTACCTCGTTCCACGCCCCCGGCAGATCGCCGAGGGGTTCGGACACCACCAGGCGGGTCTCGTCGGACACCTCCTGAAGGAAGGTGATTTCGGGGTGCAGCTTGCGCAGCGAGTCCACCCGGCTGCTGTAGAAGAGCGACCGTGAGGCGCCCTGGCTGGAGTAGCGGAAGGCCCACACGGTCGTCCCGTCACTGACGGCGACCGTCATCTGCATCGGATACTCCACGCCGTGTTCGCGGCCGACGCGTTCCACCAGCCCCACCATTCGGGCGACGGCGCCCGGCGGGTCCTCCTCCAGGCCGAAGGTGAGCGCAAGGTAGAACATGGTCTCCGAGTCCGTCGTCCCTTCGATCTCGGAGTACAGCGCGGGGTCGACGAGCATGGTGAGGTCCCGCCGCATGGCGTGGAAGCCGGCGACGGAGCCGTTGTGCATCCACATCCAGCGGCCGTGCCGGAAGGGGTGACAGTTCGTCTGCTGTACCGCCGTACCCGTCGACGCCCGGATGTGGGCGAAGAACAACGGCGAGCGGACGTGGTCCGCGAGCTCCCGCAGGTTGCGGTTGTTCCAGGCCGGGCCGACGTCCCGCATGAGCGCGGGGGTGCCGTCGCTGCCCTCCGGGTACCACCCGACGCCGAACCCGTCACCGTTCGTCGTCTCTACACCCAGCTTGGAGTGCAGGCTCTGATCGATCAGCGAGTGGGCGGGTTTGTAGAGGATGGTGTCGAGGAGCTGGGGTGTTCCCGAGTAAGCGAGCCATCGGCACATGAGCGATCACCTGTTTTCCTGACCCCTGCGGGAACACGTCCGCGTCCCGCTCACCCGGCATCCCGAGTCTGCAATGAGGTAGCCGGACTCCTCGCCCCCGCGCTTCACTGCTCCGCCGGCTCTGCCTTGAGGACGCCGAAGTGGAGTGGCGCTTTCCCCGTGCTAAGGGCGAGGCCGTGTCCACTGGTCGGGTGGCTCTTACTCCAGCCAACTTCATTTTCGCCTCCTTCGCCGCGCATCGCCAGGCGGAGCGGATCGCACCGCGATCGCTCCGAGTACGGGGCAATGGAACCAGCCGAGCTGTCCGCTCCACCGTCGGCGGGCTGCGTACGTGCGGTTCGGCCGTTGTCCGGTTAGCGCAGTCTCGTCGAACTCAAGGGGAGCTGAGGCGCCTTGGGACCATCGCGCAGCACATTCATGAGCTCCACAGCACCCCATCCTTTGCGGGATCGGGTGAGCCCAGGAGACGTATACCGCACGGGGATCATCGTCGCTGGTAACGGTGACGTCGAGCGGATTCCTGACGGTTCGGCGTCCGTGGCGGGCAAATCGGCCGGGTGCTGTGAACAGCAGCCCCGCAGCGCACGGAAGCCGAAATGCATATGCAGGTTCGCGACTCGGATGACGAGTCGCGCGAAGGTGACCAGCATGGCTAGAAGACGGCCGCAACTGCGAGATCGGCTCTCTGGCCTGTAGCGATGCACGAGGCTTGAGAATTTGCGTTCCAGTCCAGAAGGTCCGTGGTACGACGAGGCCACGTTGACGGCGGATACGCGCTCATCACATTCATCTGGCGACCGGAAAGCTCCGTCTACGTTTTTCGAGAGGAGGTCAAGACGACTTCGTGCCGCAATAAGTGGCACAACTGCGAGAAGGGTTCTGAATCATGTAGGCAATCAGAGTGAAGCGGCTCTTCGCCGTGTCCGCCATCGGTCTCCTGATGGCCAGTGGCGCAGCGCTCGGCGCCGCGGGTGCTGCCTCCGCGGCCGTGCCCACGCACCCCGTCACCTCCGTCACCACCATCAGCCACGGCGGCGGTTGGGACGACGACGACAGCGGCTACGGACACCACCGCGGTGGGTACGACAACGACGACTGGGGCGGAGGGTACGACGACGGCTGCTGACGCACCGAATCACACTGTGTGGTCCGCCGATGTAGTCGTGGCTGCGGCGCTCTGGAACACCGGGCATCATCGGCAGGACCGGCTGGGACCGGTCCAGGGCCTGGATCTGCGACTTCTCGTCCACGCAGAGAACCAGGGCCTTCTCCGGCGGGTCGAGATAGAGACCGACGACGTCGCGGACCTTGTCAATGAAGAACGGGTCCGTGGAGAGCTTGAAGGTCTGCGAGCGGTGCGGGGCGAGCGTGAACGCCCGCCAGATCCTCGAGACCGTCGACTGCGACATCCCGGTCGCCGCGGCCATCGACCTCGTCGACCAGTGGGTCGCGTTCTTCGGTTTCTCCTCGAGTGTCCTGACGATCACTCGCTCCACATCGGCGTCGGTGATCTTCCGCGGTACACCCGGCCTGGGCTCGTCACACAGACCGTCCAGGCCATGCTCCAGGAAGCGCCGCCGCCAGGTGCGGACCGTGTCCGGAGCGATCCGCAGCCGACGGGACACCTCCATGATCGAGTGGCCGTCTGCGCACTCCAGCACGATCCGCGACCGCTGAGCCAAAGCCTGCGCGGTCGTGCGCCGACGCACCCAGCCCTCCAACACAACCCGCTGGGCATCAGTCAGTGACAACGGCGGAATCTTCGGTCCCGGACGGCTCATACCGAACTAACGCCAAACCTCAGACTCGGGTCAGTAGGCTCGTTTCGCCTGTTCGGCGGGTCAGCGCGTGACGGAGTGCGTGATGACGAGCGGGCGCAGTCGAGGGCCTTGACCCGGTGGGTTCCAGGGGGCGCACGCCGAAGCCTGCCCGCCACATCGGTATCCCGGTGCTCACCAAGACCGGGTACGTCGTGACGGCGAATTCGTCGATCAGATGGGCGGCGAGGCCGGTGCCACCGCAGAGCAGCAGCGGCATGGGGACGGCTGTCATGTGCGGTCCTTCAAGACGCCGCCCCCAAAGGCGCTACCCATTGCTCACATGCTGTCACGGTGGCTTGTCGGCAAGGGCCCGCAATGCTTCCGCTACCTGGCCGCAGGCGCCCACTGGTTCAGCGCCGAACACGCCGACGACCACCTCAGAACCGACAGCCCCCTGCTGACAGCAACAAACCCGGGCGGCCGGGCCGCTGGGCTGTCCGTCCACAGTTTCACTCGTCCCAGCGTTCGGGGCATGGGTTCGATGTCCCGAAGTGTTCGTCGCAGGGAAGCAGCCCGAGCATGTCGAGCAGAACCTCGCACTCCGCGGGATTTGCGGCCCGAGCGGCCACCGCACGGCGAGCTGCCGCACGATCGGCCGGAGCCGAAGCGGACAACACAGCCGGATCGTCGCACGCGAACGGATCTTTCATGAGGCGATGCGACCACACCAGCATTGTGACGGCAGCCTGCCGTGCTCCACTCGCCACGACAGCGAACGGTGCCGGAATCAAGCCGATCGGCCTTCCGGGTCCACGGACCCCCGCAAGGCTGATGCGGTTGTGGCTCCTGCCGTGATCAGCGCGCCGACCGCGGCGACCGCGGTGGCGGCGAGCCCGCGGACGACGCCGGCGAGTATCACCGCGTCGTCGGCCTCCAGCTGCACGTCACAGCAGCGCACCTCGATGGTCGGGTAGCGCTCGGAGAGCCGGGCCTGCCAGTACAGCTGCCCCCGGTCCGGGATCACCCCGGGTTCCACCAGCGCATCGGCTCGCGCCTCGTAGTCCGCGAGCCCCGCGAAGTGCGGTGGTGGGCCGCTGACCGGCCAGCGGCCGAAGACGATCGTTCGCCAGCCGGCGAAGCCGGTGTCCCGCCCGTCCCACAGGGGCCCGTTCGCGGACATCGCCAGAAGCGTGGGAAGCCAGACGCGCAGCCGGTTCAGGACGGCCAGCCCGGTTTCGCGGTCGGGCATGCCCACGTGGACGTGCATCCCGCAGATCAGCTGCTCGTCGACCAGCATCCGCGCCTCTTGTTGCATCTTCAAATATCTCGCCGTGCTGGTGATGGGTACCGGTACGGCGTCCCTGACCGGCGCGGTGGCAGAGATGGCGATGCGGCAGCCGTTCGCCTGCGCGGCGAAGGCGACCGCGTGGCGCAACCGCAGGAGATGGCCTCCCAGCTCCTCGAGAGTGGTGCACACAGGGGTGGCGACTTCGATCTGAGCCTGCAGCAGCTCGTCCTGGACCTCGCGCTCTTCCGCGATGGGTGCCAGGCGGGCCGTGGCACGCACCTCCTGCACGAGCGGTGTGGGAAGGAGTGTCTCCGGGCGACCAGCAACTACTCCTCTTCGACCCCAACAGTGATCACGCTGGGTGTTACCCCGAACCAGCTGTAATCACCCACCTGAAGGGCGATTACAGCACAATGATGCGCAAACCGTTGCTCCTCGCGTGAGTTCGGTGCAGGTGGAATTTCCGTACCGCGCCGTGCAAGCAGACCCCCCCGGGCGGAGCCGGATCCGCCCCCAACGTGCCTCGCCCGACCGAGTTTGCGGTCCTTTCACCCAGCGGTCTCGGCGACGGGTGAAAACTGACCGCTGAACGGCGGATCAACGGTGACCCACCTCGCGATCGTCTGATCATCCTGATCTTCATTGAGGGTCAGGAGGAGAGGGTGATTTCCGTGGAGGACTGGGCTGAGATCCGGCGACTGCACCGGGCCGAGCACATGCCGATCCGGGCGATCGCCCGGCATCTGGGCATCTCGAAGAACACGGTGAAACGCGCCCTGGCCACCGACCGGCCGCCCGTCTACCAGCGTCCGCTGAAGGGCTCGGCGGTGGACGCGTTCGAGCCCGCCATCCGCGAGCTGCTGAAACAGACCCCGACGATGCCCGCCACCGTCATCGCCGAGCGGATCGGCTGGGAGCGCGGGCTGACGATCCTCAAGGAGCGCGTGCGCGAGCTCCGGCCGTCCTGCCTGCCGGTCGACCCGGTCTCGCGGACGGTCTACCAGCCCGGCGAGCTCGCCCAGTGCGACCTGTGGTTCCCACCGGTGGACATCCCGCTCGGCTACGGTCAGTCCGGCCGGCCTCCGGTCCTGGTCATCGTCTCGGGGTATTCGCGGGTGATCACGGCCCGGATGCTGCCCTCCCGGCAGACCGGCGACCTGATCGATGGACACTGGCGCCTGCTGGCCGACGGCTGGGGAGCCGTCCCGAAGATGCTGGTCTGGGACAACGAAGCCGGGATCGGCAAGGGCAGGCTGACCAGCGAGTTCGCCGCGTTCGCCGGACTTCTCGCCGTGAAGGTTCACCTCTGCCGGCCCCGCGACCCGGAGGCGAAGGGCCTGGTCGAGCGGGCGAACGGCTACCTGGAGACCAGCTTTCTGCCCGGGCGGACCTTCACCGGCCCGGACGGCTTCAACACCCAGTTGACCGCCTGGCTGCAGATCGCCAACCGGCGCCAGCACCGCGTCATCGCCGCCCGGCCGGTGGACCGCTGGGAGGCCGACCGCGCGGCGATGCTCGCCATCCCGCCGGTCACCCCGCCGCACTGGTGGCGTTTCCACACCCGTATCGGCCGAGACCACTACATCCGCGTCGACACCAACGACTACTCCGTCCACCCCGGCGCCATCGGCAAGAGGGTCATGGTCCGCGCCGACAACGAGGAGGTCACCGTCATCGCCGGCAGCGACATCGTGGCCCGACACGCCCGCTGCTGGGCCAAACACCAGTCGATCACCGACCCCGACCACGCCGCCGCGGCCCAAGTTCTGCGCGGCGAAGTGATCCACCAGCGGGCGGCCCGCGCGGCCGCCGCCCGGGCCGCGGTCCTGGCCCCGGACAGCCTCGGCATCGAGGTCGAGCAACGCGAACTGGGCACCTACGACCGCATGTTCACCCTCATCGAGGGCGGCGCCGGAAAGGAGGACACCTGATGACCCGCACCGCCACGAAGACCACGGCCGACAAGGCGAGGACGGACGGCCAGGCGACCCGAACCGGCCGGCAGACCGCCGCCGACCTCGCCTTCCTCGCCCGCGCCCTGAAGGCACCCGCCCTCCTGGACGCCGCCGAGCGCCTGGCCGAACGTGCCCAGGCCGAGTCCTGGACCCACACCGAGTACCTGGTCGCCTGCCTGCAACGCGAGGTCTCGGCCCGCGACAGCCACGGCGGCGAGGGCCGCATCCGCGCCGCCCGCTTCCCCGCCATCAAGACCATCGAGGAACTCGATCTCACCCATCTGCGCGGCCTGACGCGCCAACAACTCGCCCACCTGGGAACATTGGACTTCATAGCGGCCAAGGAGAACGCCGTCTTCCTCGGCCCGCCGGGCACCGGCAAGACCCACCTCGCCACCGGCCTCGCGGTCCGGGCCTGCCAGGCCGGCCACCGCGTCGCGTTCGCCACCGCCGCCCAGTGGGTCGACCGCCTCGCCGCCGCCCACCAGACCGGCCGCCTCCAGGACGAGCTGGTCAAGCTCGGCCGCTATCCGCTGATCGTGGTGGATGAGGTCGGCTACATCCCCTTCGAGGCCGAGGCCGCGAACCTGTTCTTCCAGCTCGTCTCGAACCGCTACGAGAGGGCCAGCGTGATCGTCACCTCGAACAAGCCCTTCGGACGCTGGGGAGAGACCTTCGGCGACGAGACCGTCGCCGCCGCCATGATCGACCGACTCGTCCACCACGCCGAGGTCCACTCCCTCAAAGGCGATTCCTACCGCATGCGGGGCCGCGAACTTGGCCGCATCCCCACCGCCACCGACAACGACTGACAAGACCACCGACGACGCGAGGGTCAGAACTCAACCGCCCAAACTGGGTCACGGTTCAGCCGCCGCCGACAAGCGGTGGCCGCTCTCAAGGAAGAACGGTGTCGGCTCGCCATGTCCGTGACTGTCTGGAACAGGGCTTTGCGCCGGCTCCATGGCCTGTGCGCGGAAACGATGAGAGGCGGCTACGCGCTAGGCGAGCACCCGATGGTGGGAATTCCCGCAGCCGGACCTTTGGGTGCGGTGGCACGTACATCCCCTCCCGGCACGAGGGCGAGCTGGACTTGGTCGTCGGCGACTGCACGAGCAGCTACGGGGATGAGGTGCGGGGCGGCTTCCGATGGCGCCCGGGGACTTCCTCGACGAGAACTACATCAGCCGCAAGGCAGAGCTGCAGTCCGCGAGTCTGGAGCTCAGTCGGGAGGTCTCCCGCTACTGGACGCAGAGCCCGGGACTCACGTTCGGTTCGACACCGACATGAGGCTGGTGGCCAGGATCCGCAGGACGCGGAGATCTGGGAGCCAGACCAGCGACGATTGAGGTGGGCGTGATCAGCACGGTCGATGCGGTGCTCGTTGCCGTCCGACACGTGAGGCACCCGTTCGGCCCCTTGTGGGTGGGACGGGTACCGGTGCCTCATGGTGTGGTTTGGCTCAGGCGCGCTGCTTATGGCGCTCCGAGGGAAGGCGGTGGCCGGTCTGTCGCTCAACTTTCCCTGGGGGCGCCGCGCACGGTTGCATCATCTCGGGTACCTCTTCCCAGCGACTCGCCGGGGACACGCCATCCGGTTGGCCGACCGTCCTTGCAGGTGCGGCAAGCTGCAGTCAGCTGGTAGATCGCCTCGACGTCGAGCATCGTGATCAGCAGGACAGGAACGGAATGAGCCTTGGACGAAGGCCCTTGCGTGAACGCGTTGCGCCGCGGTAACACCACGGCCGAAACCGTTCCGCCCATTGGGCGCCCGCCGACCTTTCCCCTGCCGCCTCCTCCGGCCACCAGGAAACAGGAGAAGCCGAGCATATGACGCGAGAGACCCCCTCCTGCTGCACCCCCGACCGTCGTAGGGGAGTGTCTGGCGAGTCAGGGCCGTCCATGGCCACCGCTCGGCCGCCCGACCAGTCCGGCGCGGCTCCCGCCGACCCGCGTGAGATCCGGCTGGACGGTGGCTGGTTCCGCATGGGCAGCGATGACGTGCTCGCCTATTCTGCGGACGGCGAGGGTCCGGTACGACGGGTCAAGGTCAGCCCTTTCGCCATTGATCCGCACTGCGTCAGCAACGCGCGCTTCGCCTTGTTCGTGGCCGCCACCGGCCATGTAACCGATGCCGAGCGCTATGGGGCCTCGTTCGTCTTCGGCGGCCTGCTGCCCGACGACTTCCCGCCCACACGGGCGGTCGCCGCCGCTCCGTGGTGGCGCGAGGTGCTCGGCGCCGACTGGCGGCACCCGCACGGCCCCGACTCCGACCTCGACGGACGCGCGGAGCACCCGGTGGTGCATGTCTCCTGGAACGACGCCCTCGCGTACTGCACCTGGGCAGGCCGAAAGCTGCCCACCGAGGCCGAATGGGAGTACGCCGCCCGAGGCGGGCTCGAACAGCAGCCCTTCCCGTGGGGCGACGAACTCCGCCCCGGCGGCCGGCACCGCATGAACGTGTGGAACGGCACCTTCCCCGACCACAACACCCGTGAAGACGGCTACCTCGGCACCTGCCCCGTGGACGCCTTCCCCCCGAACGGCTACGGCCTCCACAACACGACCGGCAACGTCTGGGAGTGGACGGCCGACTGGTTCCACCCCGTCTGGCACGCCACCGGCCCCCGCGAGGACCCGACCGGCCCACCGACCGGTGACGCGCGCGCCCTTCGCGGGGGCTCCTACCTCTGCCACGCCTCGTACTGCCGCCGCTATCGGGTCTCCGCCCGGATGCCCAACACGCCAGACTCCTCCACCGGCAACATCGGCTTTCGCTGTGCAGGTCCGACTGGCGGATGCCGGCCCAAGCCGGGGGATGCTGCTTCGGCCGGAAGGCCGGATCTCGCATCCCCTTGTCAGGGAACGGACGGCGGTGCGGCTCTGCCTCCCACGGTCCCGTAGCGATCGGCTGAGGGTGACGGCTGCTGCGCGAGATGCGCGCCTGGCCGAAACCAGCCATCGTCGAGGGAGCAGGCGCCTTTCGGCGGAGTCTGGCGGAGGCGCAGGCGGTCACGGACAAGGAGGCGGACCGAATGCAAGGAGGGCGATAGCGGCTGACAGGAGCCGCTGACGGGACCCGCTACCGGTACCCGTCGCGGTTGTGGACGCCGCCATTGATTGCCTCCCGGCCGCCGCCTCGGGCGACCGGGAGAAGAGCGCGCCGTCCTGGACCAGCGGTGAGGCTCGGATCAGCGGCGGTCGCGGCGGTCGTCCCGGCGGTCTCCACGGTCGTCCCGGCGGTCCTCGCGCCGGTCGCTGCGGCGACCGACTCCGTGGGCGACGACCGCTGCCGTGCCCACGACGGCCGCGGTGCGCGCCACGGGGGCGCCGATGACTCCGCGTCGTCCTCTGCGCATGGGTCCGAGGGGCATCTCATTCTCCTTCTTCGTCGGCTTCGATCGAGGCCAGGATGGCCTGGATCGGAATACGTCCGTTGGCGATGAGCTGGCCTCCCGAGCGGCGTGCGGCGGAGGCGAAGGGCCCCGCCCACACGTTCTCCCAGACCAGCACCCCGGCTGTCGTGCCGGGCTCCATGGCGGCGGCCAGGTTGACGACGTCCTCTTCGGCGAGCAGGCCGGCCAGCTTGGCCTCTGCGGCGCGCAGTTCACCGGCGTCCTCGAGGTCATCGACCTCCAGTACGTCCAGCTCGCCGTCTGACCCCTTCGTCAGGATGACCAGGTCCAAGACCCGGATGGTCCCCGAGGTGACCAGCTTGTCGAGCTCTGCGGCCATCTCGCCGGTGAAGTGCGAGGTAGCCGGCGGGAACTCGACGACGAGGTAGTCGACAGGACCCAGTTCTTCTGTGTCGGTCGATGTCATGTTCTGCGCTTCCGTTCTCTCGATGAGCACCCGAGAGCGCCCACATGATGAAGAGGTTGACGGGGATGGACACGTTGGCCCGGAAGGGGCACGGGGCGGCCAGAGGAAGTTGGCATTCACGGCCTACCCCGCGAGCGTGATACCGCGCCACTGATATGAGACCCCACCGGCGAGGGCGATGAGGACGCCCGGAAATGAGGTGGCCGTGCCCGTCTGCCTGTCAGCCTCGCACGGTGGCTGAGGGCCCGCATCCTGGCCGAAGTTCCCGGGGAGATCTCGGCGCGGACCCGCACGCGGTCCGGATGGCCTAGAGCCATTTCGTCGACCGGCCGGCGTGATCACGGCCTGGAGGGCAGAAGCCGTTCGGGTGGTGTGGCGGCATTCGAGTTGCCGCGCCAAGGGCCCGACGGGGGTGGGAATGCGCACTGCTCAGCTCCACAGCAGACTTGCAGCATGCTGATTGCATTGCTTGCCGTGCTGGGAGTGGACCTGATCGTGATCGTGTTCCTGCTGGCCGGAGTGCTGGCGCGCCGGCGTTGGCTGCGCCGTCAGCCGAACTCCTTCAAGGGGGCGATCCGGGTGGTCGAGGGCGAGGTGGCGGGGTTGTCGGCCAAGTGGCGCCGCGGATACGGCCGCTGGGTACGCGATGTTCTCGTCTGGGAGAAGGCACCCTTCCTGTTCCGAAGCGAGTTCGTCCTGGCGGACGCCCTGGCAGGCTCGGACCGAGCGGCCGGGCCGGGCGAGGTGAAACGTCTCGGGAAGAGCGTCACCGTTGTGTCTCTGGCGGCTGAGGGCGGTGCCCGCATTGAGACAGCCGCTCCGGCGGGGGATCGTGAACGGGCACATGGTCCATTCCTTCCTCCCAAGCGGACAATAGGCGCTCCCTGAGGCCGCGGCGCAGGCGACGAACCTCGAGTCGCGAGCGAGCTGTGGCCTATCTACTGGTGCCCGCTCGCCGACGGCCTTGGAGCTATCTCGAACACTTGCGTGGGACAACAGGGCCGGTGCCAGCCAGGGCGGGCTGACCAGCACGTTCGCCGGGTTCGCGGGCATGCCGGCAATCACAGTGGTCTCGTTTCGGCCCCGAGATTCGGTGGGCGGCTCTTCGCGTGCGAACTGTATTCACGCCAAACTCGGAGGTTCCAATGCTCAAGCAGTAAGAGGTTCTGAAGCGACATCGGAAGATGCCAGCAGGCACGCTTTGACGTCGGCCCACCGGACGTTCTGGGAGGCCAGGGAATACCTGGGCCAGGAAATCTCCGCCGGGGCGTTCGCCGCCCGCACCGGCTTCGCCACCGCCCCGCTGCCTCCGGAGTACTACGGCGTCAACTACCCGCGCCTCACCGACATCGGGAAGCGGGTGGACCCCCACGTCCTGTTCACCTTCCCCCAGGTCATCGGCACCTGGCCGCCGGGGCCGGGGCCGGGCCCGGTGCCGGTGCCCGGGTCGCTCACGGGGCGACCTCGTCCCCCTCCCTGGCCGCCTCCGGGACCGTCGGGAGGTCCTGCCCGGCGCGGAGCGGGCCCGTCAGCAGGAGCAGCGCGCACAGCGCGTTGCCGCCGTAGAGGAGCCCCATCGGCACCTGGCCGCCGGGGCCGGGGCCGGGCCCGGTGCCGGTGCCCGGGTCGCTCACGGGGCGACCTCGTCCCCCTCCCTGGCCGGCTCCGGGACCGTCGGGAGGTCCTGCCCGGCGCGGAGCGGGCCCGTCAGCAGGAGCAGCGCGCACAGCGCGTTGCCGCCGTAGAGGAGCCACAGGGCGTCGCGTTCGCCGAGGAGGGTGCCGAGGGCGCCGCCGAGGAGGCTGCCGACGGGGATCGTCCCGTACATCACGAAGCGGATGGTGGAGCCGACCCGGCCCAGCATGTCCGGCGGGCAGTACGCCTGCCGGAAGCTCACGATAATGACGTTTCCGGCGACCACCCCGGTCATCAGGCAGAACTCCCCGACCAGGAAGGCCAGCAGCCCCACCCCGTCCGTGGTGAGCGGGATCAGCAGCCCGAACGGGCCCCCGCAGAAGGCGCACAGCATAACCGCCCGGGCCGTCCCGAACCGGCGGGCCAGGCGCGGCGAGACCACCGCGCCCAGGACCCCGCCCAGCCCGGCCAGCGCGATCAGGACACCGATCAGCGCGCCCGGCGCGCCCACCGTCCGGCTCAGGAACAGGATCGACAGGGACTGCGCTCCGGCCAGGAACAGGTTCATCGCGGCGTCGCACAGCAGGATCGTCCGCAGGAACGGGTCCCGGGCGAGGAAGGCCACGCCCGCGCGGATCTCCTCGACCAACGACCTCTCCGCGGCGGCCCGCTTCTCACCGCCCGGCGGGCCCTCCGGGGTCCGGATCCGCAGCAGCAGCGCCGCCGAGACCAGGAAGCTCAGTCCGTCGGCGAGGAAGCCGGCCGCCGCGCTCCCGGCCTGGGCCAGCGCCCCGCCCGCCCCCGGTGCGACGACCTCCGCGACCGATTCGCTGGTCTGGAGCCGGGCGTTGCCGTCGGCGAGCTCCTCGTGCGGCAGCAGGGTCGGCAGGTACGCGCTGTAGGCGGCCCGGAAGAACACGTCGGCGGTGCCCGCCAGGACGGCCACCAGCATCAGTTGAGCGGTCGTCAGGACCCCCAGCCAGACCGTCGCGGTCAGCGACAGCATCAGCAGCGCCGACACCGCGTTGCACACGATCATCACCGGCCGGCGGCGCATCCGGTCGGTCCACGCCCCCACGGGCAGCCCGAACAGCAGCCACGGCACCCAGGCCGCGGCGCCCAGCACCCCCATGGTGAAGGGCCCCGCGTCCAGTGTGTCCACCGCGATCAGCGGCAGCAGCACCCGGGTGGCCGCGCTCCCGAACTGGCTCACGGACTCGCCCGCCCACAGCAGCCGGAAGTCCCGGCGGCGCAGCGCGCCGCGACCGGCGCTCACCGGCCCACCGTGCCCTCGCCCAGCAGCGCGGCGATCTCGGCGGCGGGCTTGGGTGCCATCATCTCGCCGTGCGCGCAGGGCACTTCGTGGTGGGCGACCGGGCCGGTGACGTACGGCTCCCACACCCGCGGCCCGGGCGCGTCCGGCTCGTGGGCGGCCACGGCCAGCGTCACCCCGCCCCGGAACACCCCCGGACGGTGGGCGGCGGCCAGCCGGTCGTGGTGGACGTAGGCCTCGCCCAGGGCGGCGACGGTCTCCCCGTCGAAGACCGACAGCGGGCCCTCCTCGGCGGCCGCCGCCACCAGCTCGGCGAGGGTCAGCGGACCCCCTCCGGCCGCGCCGCACTCCTCCCGCGGCGGATAGCCGAGCGATTCCAGCAGGTCCCGCAGCGGGTCCGCGGCCGGGGCCGCCGTCTCGCCGGGAGCCGCCGGATACCCGTCCAGCAGGGTGAGCCCGGCCACCTCCTCGCCGTCCTGCTGGAGCGTCACGGCCACCTCGTGCGCGACCACCGCCCCGAAGGACCAGCCCAGCAGGTGGTACGGGCCGTGCGGCTGCACCGCGCGGATCCGCGCCGCGTACTCCGCGGCCATCTCCGCGACGCTGCCGGGCCGTGCCCCCGGCTCGCTCAGCGCCCGCGACTGCAGGGCGTGCACGGACCGCTGCGGGTCCAGGCGCTCCAGCAGCCCCCGGTACACCCAGCCGGTGCCCGCGCCCGGGTGCACGCAGAACAGGGCGGGCGCGCCGGGCGCCCCCGTGCGCAGCGTGACCAGCGGCGCCAGCGGGTCCGCGTCCCCGCGGGGGACCGCGCCGCCGGAGCGGGCGGCGAGCCCGGCGACCGTGGGCGCGGCGAACAGGTCCTGGACCCCGAGCTCCTCGCCCAGCGCCTCGCGCACCCGGGCCATCAGCCGGGCCGCCAGCAGGGAGTGGCCGCCCAGGTCGAAGAAGCCGTCGTCGGCGCCGACGGCGTCCGCGGGCAGCCCCAGCACCTCGGCGAACAGGCCCGCCAGGACCTCCTCCCGCCGGCTGTGCGGCGCCCGGCGCACCCGGCCGTCCCCGGCCGCGCCGGGCTCCGGCGCGGGCAGCGCGGCCCGGTCGAGCTTGTCGTTCGGGGTCCGCGGGAAGGCGTCGAGCACGACGAACGCCGACGGCACCATGTGCGCCGGGAGCGTCCCCGCCAGATGGGCGCGCAAGTCCGCCGCGTCCACCGCGGAGCCCGTACCGCCGTCGCCGCCGGGGGCCGGGACCACGTACCCGACCAGCCGCTTCGCACCGCCGGGGCCGTCCTCCCGTACGGTCACCGCGGCCCGGTCCACCCCGGGCGCCGCCGCGAGCGCGGCCTCGATCTCGCCGGGTTCGACGCGGAAGCCGCGGATCTTGACCTGGTCGTCGGCGCGGCCGAGGTAGTCGATGCGGCCCTCGCGGTCCCGGCGGACGAGGTCGCCCGTGCGGTACATGCGGGCGCCGTCCTCGAACGGGCAGGCCACGAACCGCTCCGCCGTCGTCCCCGGGCGCCGCAGGTAGCCCCGCGCCAGCCCGGCACCCGCCAGGTACAGCTCGCCGGGCACCCCCGGCACCACCGGGCTCAGCGCCGCGTCGAGCACATAGGCGCGGGTGTTGGCGACGGGACCGCCGATGAGCGGGCGCTCGCTGCGCGCGGTGTCCCACCACAGGGCGTCGACCGTGCACTCGGTGGGTCCGTACAGGTTGTAGGCGAGCATCCCCTCCGTGGCGCGCAGCCGGCTCCACAGCCCCTCGCCCGCGGCCTCCCCGCCGATCAGCAGCAGCCGCGGCGGGGCGTCGAGCAGGCCCTCCTCGATCAGGTGCTCGGCGTGCGTCGGGGTGGTGTCGACGACGTCGAGGGCGGCGTCGGCGACGTGCCGGGCGAAGGCGGCGGGGTCGCGGCGCATGGCGTCGCCGATCAGGTGGAGTTCGTGCCCGGCCACCATCCACATCAGGGCGTCCCAGGAGGCGTCGAAGGACAGCGAGGCCACCAGCGCCACCCGCAACTGCCGTCCGGCAGCGGTCCGTTCCGCCTCGGCCATGGTGTGGGCGCGGTGGAAGGCGTACAGGTTGCGCAGCGCCGCGTGGTCGACGACGACGCCCTTGGGCCGGCCCGTGGACCCCGAGGTGTACACGACGTACGCGGCGTCGCCCGGCCGGGGCCGCCGCAGCGGCCCGGCACCGGTCGCGGAGGCGGCGGCTGTGTCCTCGTCGGCCGCCTCGTCGGTGAGGACGAGCGGGACCCGCGCCGGCTCCGCGAGCGGCAGCCGCGGGGCGGTCGCGGAGTCCGTGACCAGCAGCGCCGGGGCGGAGTCGGCCAGCATGTGCGCGATGCGTTCGGCCGGGTATCCGGTGTCCACCAGGACGAACGCCGCACCGGCCTTGAGGACGGCCAGGATCGCGGCGACCGCCGCCGGGGAGCGCGGCAGGGCGATGGCCACCACCCGCTCCGGACCCGCCCCGTCCCGGACGAGACGCCGGGCGAGCCGGTCGGACCAGGCGTCGAGGGCGGCGAAGCCGATCCGCTCGGCGCCGTGCACCAGCGCGGTCGCGTCCGGGGTGCGGGCGGCACGCGCCGCGAACAGCTCGGGCACGGTGGCGTCCGGCACCGGCAGCGCGGTGTCGTTCCACTCCGTCAGCACCCGCCGGCGGGCCGCGGGGGTCAGCGGGTCGGCGGCCCCGACCGGCAGCTCCGGCGCCGCCGCGAGCAGCCGGACCATCCGTACCAGGGCCGCGGCGAGGTCCTCGGCGGTGGCGTGGTCGAACAGCTCGGCCGCGTACTCCAGGAAGCCCGAGATCCCGGCGGGGCGGCCCTCGGCGTCCCGGCGCTCCTGGACGTCCAGCGTCAGGTCGAACTGGGCGACGTCGAAGCGGAACGGCTCGGGGCGGACGTCGAGGCCGGGCAGCGCGAGCGTCCCGTCCTCGCCGTCCTGCACTTGGAGCAGCACCTGGAAGAGGGGGTGGCGGGCGAGGGACCGCTCGGGGTTGACCGCCTCCACGACCCGCTCGAAGGGCACGTCCTGGTGTTCGTACGCCGCGAGGTCGGTCTCCCGGACCCGGCCCAGGAGTTCGGCGAAGGTCGGATCGCCGGAGACGTCGGTGCGCAGGACGAGGGTGTTGACGAAGAAGCCGACGAGGTCGTCCAGGGCCTCGTCCGTACGGCCCGCGACGGGCGTCCCGATCGGTACGTCGGTCCCCGCGCCGAGCCGGGACAGGGTCACGGCAAGCGCCGCCTGCACCACCATGAAGAGGGTGCAGCCGTGCTCGCGGGCCAGTTCCAGCAGCCGGCCGTGCAGCTCGGCGTCCAGGCCGACGGGGACGGAGCCGCCCGCGAAGCCCGCCACCGCCGGGCGCGGCCGGTCGTAGGGCAGGGCCGGCTCGGCGGGCGCACCGGCCAGTGCGTCGGTCCAGAAGGCGAGTTGGCGGGAGACCGGGCTCGCGGGGTCGTCCTCCGCGCCGAGCAGCTCCCGCTGCCACAGTGTGTAGTCGGCGTACTGCACCGGCAGCGGTTCGAAACCGGGCGCGGCGCCCGCGCACCGGGAGGCGTACGCCTCGGACAGGTCCCGGAACAGCGGCCCCCAGGACCACCCGTCGAGCGCGATGTGGTGCACCACCAGGGCCAGCACCCACTCCTGCGGCCCGGCCGCGAGCAGCGCCGCCCGTACGGGGGGCCGCGCGGCCAGGTCGAACGGGCGGGCCAGCAGCGCGTCGAGGGCCCCGGCGGTTCCCTCCGGACCGCACTCCACCAGGTCCAGGGGCACGCCGCCCCCGGCGGGCAGCACCCGCTGGTACGGCTCGCCCGCCGCCTCTGGGAACACCGTGCGCAGGGCCTCGTGCCGGTCGGTGACGTCCCCCAGGGCCGCGGCCAGCGCCGACGTGTCCAGCGGGCCGCGCAGCCGCAGCGCGAACGGGCAGTGGTAGCCCGCGGACTGGCCCGCCCGGCTCAGGAACCACAGCCGGCGCTGGGCGCCCGACAGCGGCGGGGCCTCGGGCCGCTCCGCCGCCGCGGTCAGGGCCGGACGGGGGGCCGCCCCGGCTGCGGAGCCCTGCGCCAGGCAGGCGGCCAGCCCGGCCACCGTCGGGTGCTGGAACAGCTGGCGGATGCCCAGGTCGCCGCCCAGGACGGCCCGGATCCGCGAGAGCAGCCGGGTCGCGAGCAGCGAATGGCCGCCCAGCTCGAAGAAGCCGTCCTCGGCGCCCACCGACGGCAGCCCCAGCACCTGCGCGAACAGCTCCGCCAGCAGCTCCTCGCGGGGCCCGCGCGGGGCGCGGGAGGAGAGCAGCGCGCCGAAGTCCGGCGCGGGCAGCGCCGCCCGGTCCAGCTTGCCGTTCCGGTTCATCGGGAAGGCCTCCAGGACCACGAAGGCCGAGGGCACCATGTGGTCCGGCAGCTGTGCGGCGAGCCGCCCGCGCAGCGCGCCCGGCTCGGCGCTGCGGCCCGCGGCCGCCACCACGTACGCCACGAGGCGCTTCCCGGCGGGCCCGCCGTCCCGGGCGAGCACCGCGGCCTGCGCCACTTCCGGGCAGGCCCGCAGGCAGGCCTCGATCTCGCCGGGTTCGATGCGGAAGCCGCGGATCTTGACCTGGTCGTCGGCGCGGCCGAGGTACTCGATGCGGCCCTCGCGGTCCCAGCGGACGAGATCGCCCGTGCGGTACATGCGGGCCCCGTCCTCGAACGGGCAGGCCACGAAGCGGCCCGCGGTGAGCGAGGGCCGGTTCAGGTAGCCGCGGGCCAGGCTCGGTCCGGCCAGGTACAGCTCGCCCGGGATGCCCGGGGCGACGGGCCGCAGCCCGGCGTCCAGGACGTACGCCCGGGTGTTGGCGAGCGGGCGGCCCACGAGCGGCTCCTCGCTGAGGGCGGCGTCCCACCACAGGGTGTCGACGCTGCACTCGGTGGGCCCGTACAGGTTGTGGCAGAGCATCCCGTCGGCGGCCCGGACTCGCGTCCACAGGGCCGCGCCCGCCGCCTCGCCGCCGAGCAGCAGCACCTTGGGCCGGTGCGCGGGATCGTCCAGCAGGCCCTCCTCGACGAGCTGTTCGGCGTAGGTCGGGGTGACGTCCAGGGCGTCGATGCCGGCGCGGGCGATGTGCCGGACCAGCGCGGCCGCGTCGCGGCGGGTGTCGTCGTCGATGAGGTGGAGCTCGTGGCCGGCCACCATCCACAGCAGCCCCTCCCACGACGTGTCGAAGGACAGCGCGGCCGTCAGCGCCATGCGCATCCGGCGCCCGCCGTGCAGCTCCTCCGCGCGGGCGATGGCCCCGGCCCGGTGGAAGGCGTACAGGTTGCGCAGCCCCGCGTGGTCGATGACGACGCCCTTGGGCTCGCCGGTCGACCCCGAGGTGTGGATCACGTACGCGGCGCTGCCGGGCAGGATCCGGCGGCCCGGGACGGGACCGGCGGCACCCGCCGGGACCGGGCCCGGCGCGTCGACGAGGACGCGGACGGCGCCGGTGTCCGGGAGCCCCGGGGCGGTCGCGGCGTCGGTGACGACGGTGGTCGTGGTGCCCAGCAGCCGGGCGATCCGCTCGGCCGGGTAGTCCGTGTCGACGGGGACGAAGGCGGCGCCCGCCTTGAGCACCGCGAGCAGCGCCACGACGGAGTCGGCGGACCGGGGCAGGGCCAGGGACACCAGGTGCTCCGGGCCGACCCCGTGCCCGGCGAGCCGGTGCGCCAGCGCGTCGGCGCGGGCGTCGAGTTCGGCGAAGGTCAGCGCGGTGTCCCGGAAGACCAGGGCGGTCGCGCCGGGGGTGCGGGCGGCCCGCTCCTCGAACAGCTCGGGCAGGGTCCCCGCGGGCACCGGCGCGGCCGTGTCGTTCCAGCCGGACAGGACCAGCGCGCGCTGCTCGGCGGAGAGCGGGTCGGCCTGCCCGACCGAGGCGGCGGGGTCGGCGGCGAGGCGCTCCAGCACCCGGGCGAGGGCGGCCGCGAGGTCCTCGGCGGTGGCCCGGTCGAACAGGTCCGTCGCGTACTCCAGGGCTCCGCCGATCCCGGCCGGGGCGCCGCCCGAGTCCCACCGCTCCTGGAAGTCGACGGTGAGGTCGAACTTGGCGACGTCCCAGGCGGCGGACTGCTCCGCGCACTCCAGGCCGGGCAGGGCGAAGGCGGGGCCCTCGCCGCTGTCCAGGGTCATCATCACCTGGAAGAGGGGGTGGCGGGCGAGGGACCGCTCGGGGTTGACCGCCTCGACGACCTGCTCGAAGGGCACGTCCTGGTGCTCGAAGGCGGCGAGGTCGCTCTCCCGCACCCGCTCCAGGAGCTCGGTGAAGGCCGGGTCGCCGGAGACGTCGGTGCGCAGGACCAGGGTGTTGACGAAGAAGCCGACGAGGTCGTCCAGCGCCTCGTCCGTGCGGCCCGCGACGACGGTCCCGATCGGGATGTCCGTGCCGGCGCCGAGGCGGGACAGGAGCACCGACAGGCCGGCCTGGAGGACCATGAAGAGGGTGCAGCCGTGCTGCCGGGCCAGTTCCAGCAGCCGTCCGTGCAGCTCCGCGTCCAGCTCGACGGGGACGGAGCCGCCCGCGAAGCTCGCCACCGCGGGGCGCGGCCGGTCGGCGGGCAGGGCCAGTTCGGCCGGGGATCCGGCCAGTTCCCGCGTCCAGAAGGCCAGTTGCTCGGCGAGCAGGCTCTCCGGGTCGTCCTCCGCGCCCAGCAGCTCGCGCTGCCACAGCGTGTAGTCCCGGTACTGCACCGGCAGCGGCTCGAAGGCGGGCGCCCCGCCCGCGCACCGGGCGGCGTAGGCGGTGGCCAGGTCGGTCAGGAGCGGCCCCCAGGACCAGCCGTCGGTGGCGATGTGGTGGATCACCAGCGCCAGCACCCACTCCTCGTCGCCCAGGGCGAAGAGGCGGGCCCGCAGCGGGAGTTCGGCGGTGAGGTCGAAGACGTGCCCGGCCTCGGCGGCCAGCGCCTCGGTGAGCTCCGCCTCGCCGAGGCGGACGACGGGCAGCTCCGGCGCCCAGTCGGTGATCTGTTGCACGGGCTCGCCGTCCACCTCGGGGAAGACCGTCCGCAGGACCTCGTGCCGCCCCGTCAGATCGCCGAGGGCCGCGGCCAGCGCCTGCGGGTCCAGCGGACCGCGCAGCCGGGTGGTGAGCGGGCAGTTGTACGCGGCGCCGGTCTCGCCGAGCTGGTTGAGGAACCACAGCCGCCGCTGGGCGAACGAAACGGGAAACACAGGACCTCCAGGGGCGTGCGGGGTGGTGCGGGGGCGGGGGGATGGCTCAGGCACCGGCGGCGCGGCGGAGCGTGGGACGGGCCTTCGGCGCGTCGGTGAGCAGGGCGGCGGTGCGGGCCGGGGTCGGGTGCTGGAAGAGCTGGCGGATCTTCAGCTCCCGGCCGAGTTCGGCCCGGATCCGGCTGATCAGCCGGGTGACAAGCAGGGAGTGGCCGCCCAGGGCGAAGAAGTTGTCGTCCGGGCCGACCTCGTCCCGGTCGAGGACCTCGGCGTACAGGGCGCGGACGCGGTCCTCGGTGCTGCCGCCCGGGTCCGCGGCCGGTTCCGGCGCGGCGGGGGCGGCCGCGGCCGTGCGCGGGGCCGGGCCGTCGACCGAGCCGACCGCCCGCTCCGGGGCGGCCGCGAGACCGCGCAGCACCAGGGCCAGGTCCGCCGCCAGCCGCTCGGCGCTCGTATGGTCGAACAGCTCGGTGGCGTAGGTGAGTTCCCCGGTGAGGCCCAGAGGGGTGCCGTCGGGGGCGCGCTGCTCCCCGAGGTCCACGCCGAGGTCGAACTTGGACACCGCCCACTCGACGGGGTGCGGCTCCGCCGTGAGGCCCGTCAGGCGGGGCAGGGCGGGCGGCTCGTTCTGGACCTGGAGCAGCACCTGGAAGAGCGGGTGCCGGGCGAGGGACCGCTCCGGGTTCACCCCCAGCACGACCCGCTCGAAGGGCACGTCCTGGTGGGCGTAGGCGGCGAGGTCGGTCTCCCGGACCCGGGCGAGGAGGTCCGTGAAGGCCGGGTCGCCGGAGACGTCGGTGCGCAGGACCAGGGTGTTGACGAAGAAGCCGACGAGGTCGTCCAGCGCCTCGTCCGTGCGGCCCGCGACGACGGTCCCGATCGGGATGTCCGTGCCGGCGCCGAGGCGGGACAGGAGCACCGACAGGCCGGCCTGGAGGACCATGAAGAGGGTGCAGCCGTGCTGCCGGGCCAGTTCCAGCAGCCGTCCGTGCAGCTCCGCGTCCAGCTCCAGGGGGACGGAGCCGCCCGCGAAGCTCGCCACCTCCGGGCGGGGCCGGTCGTAGGGCAGGGCCAGCTCGGCCGGGGCGCCGGCCAGCTCCTTGGCCCAGAAGTCGAGCTGACGGGTGATCAGCGCGTCCGGGTCGCCCTCCGCGCCGAGCACGGACCGCTGCCAGACGGTGTGGTCCCGGTACTGCACGGGCAGCGGCTCGAAGGCGGGCTCTGCGCCCGCCAGGCGGGCGGCGTAGGCGGTGGCCAGGTCGGCCAGGAGCGGCCCCCACGACCAGCCGTCGGTGGCGATGTGGTGCACCACCAGCACTAGCACCCACTCTTCCCGCTCCAGCTCCAGCAGCCGGGCCCGCAGCGGCAGTTCGGCCGAGATGCCGAAGCAGTGGCCCGTCACCTCCCGAACCGCGTCCGCGACGGCACCGGCCTCCGCGACGGCGAGGACCTCCAGCGGCACGTCGGCCGCCGCACCCTCCAGCAGCCGGACCACCGGCTCGCCCCCGCACTCGTCGAAGACGGTCCGCAGCACCTCGTGCCGGGCCACCACGTCGCCGAGCGCCGTACGCAGCGCCGGCGCGTCCAGCGGACCCCTCAGCCGGTAGGCGAAGGGCACGTTGTGGTGGCCGGACGGGCCCTCCGCCTGGTGCGCGAACCACAGCCGGTGCTGCGCCGAGGACAGCGGCGCGCCCTGCCCGGGCTCCGCCCGGCGCAGCGGCGGCCGCGCCCGGTCGGCGCTCCCGGCCAGCTCCGCGAGGGCGGCCACGGTCTGCGCGCGGAAGACGTCGCGCAGCGGCAGCTCGACCCCGAGGGCCGTACGGATCCGGCTGACCAGCCGGGTCGCCAGCAGCGAGTGGCCGCCCAGGTCGAAGAAGCCCGCGTCGGCGGCGACCGCGTCGAGGCCGAGCACCTCGGCGAAGAGCCCCGCCAGGATCTCCTCCCGGGGGGTACGGGGGGCACGTCCGCCGGAAGCGGGCAGCGCGGGCTCGGGCAGGGCCCGGTAGTCCACCTTGCCGTTGGGGGTCAGCGGCAGCGCGTCCAGGACCAGGACGTACGAGGGCAGCATGTAATCCGGCAGCAGCCGCTCCAGCCGACGCCGCACCGAGGGCCCGGAGACCTCCCCGACCACGTACCCGGCCAGCCGCTTCTCGCCGTCCGCGGCGGCCCGTACGGCGACCACGGCCTGGCGGACGCCCGGGCAGGCGGCCAGCGCGGCCTCGACCTCGCCGGGCTCCACGCGGAAGCCGCGGACCTTCACCTGTTCGTCGGCCCGGCCGAGGAACTCCAGCAGCCCGTCGGCCCGCCACCGGGCGAGGTCGCCGGTGCGGTACATGCGCGTCCCGGGCGCGCCGAACGGGTCGGCGACGAACCGCTCCGCGGTGGCCGCGGGCCGTCGGTGGTAGCCGCGCGCCACTCCGGCACCGGCGAGGTACAGCTCGCCCGGGGTGCCCGGCGGCACCAGCCGCATCCGCTCGTCCAGCACGTACGCACGGGTGCCGTCCAGGGGGCGGCCGATCGGTATCGGGCCGTCGGCGTCCGCGGCGCCGGTGATCAGGTGGGCGGTCGCGCACAGGGTCGCCTCGGTGGGCCCGTACAGGTGGCGGACCACGGTGTCCGGGCAGGCGGCCAGCACGGCGCGGACCGCGGCGGGGCTGACGACGTCGCCGCCGGTCAGCACCTCGCGGACGCCGGCCAGCAGGCCGGGGTCCTCCTCGGCGACCACGCGGAACAGACCGGCCGTCAGGTGCACGGCGGTGATGCCCGCCCCGCGGATCAGGGCGCCCAGCCCGGCGACCGTCGGCTCGCCCTCGGGGGCGACGACGACCTGCCAGCCCGACAGCAGCGCCACCCACAGCTCGTAGTCGGCGATGTCGAAGGCGTGCGGCGCGTGGAACAGGACGCGCTCGGCGCCCCGGGTGTGCCAGCCCCGGTCGGCCACGAGGTCCAGGACGTCCCGGTGGGTGACGGCGACGCCCTTGGGCTCGCCGGTCGAGCCCGAGGTGTGCATCAGGTAGGCGAGCTGCCCGGGCGGGCACGGCGCGGCCGCGAACTCCCCTTCCCGCGCGTCCGCTGCGGCGGTGTCCGCCGCGGTGACCAGGACCGTACGGGCGCACTCCAGGCCGAGCGGGGCGAAGGCCTCGTCGACCAGCAGGACGGGGCAGCCCGCGTCGGCCAGGATCTTCTGCATGCGCGCGGCCGGGTGCCCGGTGTGCAGCGGCACGTACGCCCCGCCCGCCTTCAGGACGGCCAGCATCGCCACGACGACCTCGGGGGAGCGGGCCATCAGCACGCCGACCGGGGTCTCGGCGCCGACCCCGTACCCGGCCAGGCGCCGGGCCAGCCGGTCCGCGCGCCGGTCCAGCTCCCCGTACGTCATCTCGTCAGGGCCCGCGACGAGGGCCACGGCGTCCGGGTGCAGGGCGGCCCGGCGGGCGAACTCCTGGTGCACGGTGCCCGCCGCGGTCTGCCGGGGTCCCTGCGGCAGCCAGGCGCCGAGCAGCTGCTCGCGCTCCTGCTCCAGCAGGACCTCCAGCGCCGAGACCCGGCCGCGCGGCGCGCGCACCGAGGCCCGCAGGACTCCCCGCAGCCGCTCCACGAGGGCGCGCACGGTGGCCTCGTCGAACAGGCCCGTCCGGTACTTGGCGACCGCACGCAGTCCCTCGCCCGCGGAGTCCGCCTCGGTGAACTGCAGCGCCAGCTCGAACTCGGCCTGCGCTACGTCGACCTCCTCGGTCACCGCGGTCAGCCCGGGCAGTTCGAGTGCGGCCGTGGCGGTCGCCCGGCGCATCGTCAGCGCCACCTGGAACAGCGGGTGGTGGGAGAGGGAGCGGCGCGGGTTGACCGCCTCGACGACCTGCTCGAAGGGGACGTCCTGATGGGCGAAGGCGGCCAGGTCGGTGTCCCGGACCCGCTCCAGGAGTTCGGCGAAGGTCGGATCGCCGGAGACGTCGGTGCGCAGGACCAGGGTGTTGACGAAGAAGCCGACCAGCTCGTCCAGGGCTTCGTCGGTACGGCCCGCGACGACCGTCCCGATCGGCACGTCGGTGCCCGCGCCGAGCCGGGACAGCACCACCGCCAGAGCCGCCTGGAGCACCATGAAGACGGTGCACCCGTGCGCCCGGGCCAGCGCCTCCAGCTCCGCGGTCAGCGCCGCGTCCAGGCCGAACCCGAAAGCGGCGCCCGCCGGGTCGGCCACGGCGGGCCGGGGCCGGTCGGTGGGCAGCGCGGGCTCCTCGGTCAGCCCCGCCAGCGCGGTGCGCCAGTGGGCCAGCTGTTCCTCGGCGACGTCGGCCAGCAGGGCGCGCTGCCAGAGGGTGTAGTCCGCGTACTGCACGGCGAGCGGGGCGCGCGGGCCCGGGCGGTCGCCCGTACGGGCCGCGTAGGCGTGCGCCAGGTCGTCCAGCAGCGGCCCCCAGGACTCGCCGTCGGTGGCGATGTGGTGCAGGGCCAGCACCAGCGTGTGCTCCTGCGGCCCGGAGGCCAGCAGCGCGGCCCGCAGCGGCACCTGCGCCGCCAGGTCGAAGGGGCGGCCCGCGACCTCGGTGACGAGCCCGGCCGTCCCGGCGGCGCCGGCCGCGTCGAGGAGCTCCAGGGCCGGCGGGGCCGGGGGCAGGACGACCTGACGGGGCTCGCCGTCGGCCTCCGGGTGGACGGTGCGCAGGATCTCGTGCCGCTCGGCCAGGTCGGCCAGCGCCCCGCGCAGCGCCTCCACGTCGAGCGGACCGCCGAGCCGGAGCGCGACCGCGCTGTGGTAGGCCGGGTTCGGCCCGTCGAGCCGGTCCAGGAACCACAGCCGGCGCTGCGCCGGGGAGAGCGGCAGCTGCGCCGGGCGCGCCTGCGGCCGCAGCGCGGGACGGGCCCGGTCCGCGCCGTCGATCAGCGCGGCGAGCGCGGCCGGAGTGCGGGCGGTGAACACCTCACGGATGCCCAGCTCCGCGCCGAACGCCCCGCGCACCTGCGCCACCAGCCGCATCGCCAGCAGGGAATGGCCGCCCAGCTCGAAGAAGTCGTCGTCGGCGCCCACCTCGGGCAGGCCCAGCACCGACGCGAACAGGCCCGTCAGGATCCGCTCCCGCTCGGTGCGGCCGCCGCGGCCGCCGGTGCGCAGGGCGGGGGCGGGCAGGGCCCGCCGGTCGAGCTTGCCGTTCGGCGTCACCGGCAGCTCGTCCAGCACGACCACGGCCGGGACCATGTGCTCGGGCAGCGCGGCGGCCAGCTCGCCGCGCACCCCGGCGGGGGTCGGCGCGGCGCCCGGGCGGGGCACCACGTACGCCACGAGCCGGGGATCGCCCGGGCGGTCCTCGCGGACGACGACCGCCGCGTGGGAGACGCCCGCGCAGCCCGCGGCGGCGCTTTGGACCTCGCCCGGCTCGATGCGGAAGCCGCGGATCTTGACCTGGTCGTCGGTGCGGCCCAGGTACTCCAGGACGCCGTCGGCCCGCCAGCGCACCAGGTCGCCCGTGCGGTACATGCGGGCCCCCGGCTCGAAGGGGCAGGCCACGAACCGGTCGGCGGTCAGCCCGGGCCGGCCGAGATAGCCGCGGGCCAGCTGCACGCCGGCCAGGTACAGCTCGCCCGCGGTACCGGGCGCCACCGGGGCGAGCCGGCCGTCCAGGACGTACGTACGGGTGTTGGCGGCGGGCCGGCCGATCGGGACGGTGGCGTCCCCGGCCCGGCAGGGCCAGAGCGTGACGTCGACCGCGGCCTCGGTCGGGCCGTACAGGTTGTGCAGCTCCGCGCCGGGCAGGACCCGGAAGAAGGCGTCCTGGGTGTGCGGGGGCAGCGCTTCGCCACTGGCGATCACCCGGCGCAGTGAGCGGGCGTCCGCCGCGGCGGGCTCGCGCAGGAACACGTCGAGCATGGACGGCACGAAGTGCGCGGTGGTGACGGACTCCCGGGCGATCAGGTCGGCCAGGTAGGCGGGGTCCTGGTGGCCGCCGGGCTTCGCGACCACGAGGGTCGCCCCGGTCAGCAGCGGCCAGAAGAACTCCCACACCGAGACGTCGAAACCGCTCGGCGTCTTCTGCAGCACCCGGTCCCCGGCCCCCAGGCTGTACTCCCGCTGCATCCACTCCAGCCGGTTGACGATGGCCCGGTGCGGGACCAGCGCGCCCTTGGGGCGGCCGGTGGAACCGGAGGTGAAGATCGCGTACGCCGGGTGGTCGGGAAGGACCACCGGCCGCGGTGCGGGATCCGCCGCGGGGAGCGGGGCGTCCAGCCGCAGCGTCGGCGTCCCCGGCGCCTCCCAGCCGGTGCTCAGCACCAGCGCCGGGGCGGCGTCGGCCATGATCCCGAGGTTGCGCTCCTCGGGCTGGCCGGGGTCGACGGGCAGGTAGGCGGCCCCCGCCTTCAGCACCCCGCACAGGGCGACCATCAGGTCGAGGGAGCGCGGTACGGCGACCGCGACCAGGCTCTCCGGTCCGATGCCGCGGGCCGCGAGCACGTCCGCGAGGCGGCCCGCCCGCTCGTCCAGCGCCCGGTAGGTCAGGGACTCCCCCTCGAAGACGACGGCGGTGGCGTCCGGGGTCCGGGCCGCCTGCTCCGCGAGCAGCGCGGTCAGCGTCGACTCCGGGAGGGCGGCGGCGGTGTCGTTCCACTCGGCCAGGACCCGGTGGCGCTCGGCCGCGGTCAGCGCGTCCAGGACCTCCACCGGCGCGTCCGGGTCGGCCGTCCATCGCTCCAGCAGCCGCACCAGCCGCTCGCCCAGCTCCCGCACCCGCTCGGCGGCGATGAGCCCGGGGTGGTGGCTCAGCCGCAGCCCGAGCGCCGCGCCCGGCTCGACCACCAGGGTCAGCGGGAAGTGCGTGGTGTCCCGGAACCGGATCCGCGCCTCCAGGTCGAAGCCGGGCAGGTCGAGCGCGTAGTCGCTCATCGGGAAGTTCTCGAAGACCAGGTTCGTGTCGAAGAGGGCGGACGGGGAACCGGCCAGCTTCTGGATCTCCGTCAGCCCCAGGTGATCGTGGTCCACCAGCTCTGCCCGCTCGCGCTGGAGTTCCGCGCAGACCCGGCGCAGCGGGGCGGCCGCGTCGATCCGGGCCCGCACGGGCACGGTGTTGATCAGCATGCCGATCATCCGCTCCGAACCCGGCAGTTCGGCGGGGCGGCCGCTGACCGTGAGACCGAAGACCACGTCGTCCTGCCCGGTGGCGCGGGCCATGAGCACCGCCCAGGCGCCCTGGACCACGCTGGTCAGCAGCAGCCCGCACTCCCGGGCCCGCGCGGTCAGCGCCGCCGTCCGCTCCTCGTCCAGCCGCACCACCACGTCCTCGGGGGTGGCGCCGGGGGAGACCCGGCCGGCGCCGTCCGCGATCCGGCCGGGCGCACCGAGACCGGCCAGGGCGGTGCGCCAGGCCTCCTCGGCGGCGGGCCGGTCGCAGCGCGCGAGGTGCGCCAGGTACTCCCGGTAGGGCCGCACCGGCTCCGGCTCGCCACCCGAGTACAGGGTGAACAGCTCGCGGAAGAGCAGTCCGAACGACCAGCCGTCCAGCAGGATGTGATGGGCCGTCACCAGCAGTCGGTGCCGGTCGTCCGCCAGCCGGAGCAGCGTGAACCGCAGCAGCGGCGGGCGGCGGCTGTCGACGCCCTGTGCCCAGTCCTCCTCCGTCAGCTCCGCGGTCCGTTCCGCGGCCGCCCCGGCGGGCAGAGCGCCGAGGTCGTGCTCCTGCCAGGCCGGCTCCATGTCCCGGCGGACCACCTGGACGGGATCGCCGTTCTTGCGGTGGGTGAGGACCACCCGCAGGTTGGCGTGGCGGCGCAGCAGCTCCCCGGCGGCCCGGCGCAGCCGTCCCGCGTCGAGCGTCCCGTCCAGGCCGACGGTGAACTGGGCGATGTAGAGGTGCTTGGAGTCCTCGTCGTACCCGGAGTGGAAGAGCATGCCCTCCTGCAACGGGGAGAGGGGCAGGACGTCCTCGATGGCCGGCCGGCTGGTGTTCATGTGATGCTCGCTTTCTGGGAGACCGTCGGAGAGCGGCGGCGGGGCGGGGGTGCGGTCCGGTCGGGGTCAGAGGAGGCCGAGGGAGGCCGCGAGGTCGTCCAGTTCGTCCTGGCCGATCGCGTCGAGCGTCAGGCCGGAGGCGGGCGGGACGGTGGACGGGACCGCGGGGCCGGTGCGGTCGGCGTGGACGACGAGGGCGCCGAGCATCCGGAACCAGCCCTCGGCCAGCGCCCGGACCTCCGCCTCGTCGTGGACGCCGTCGGCCCAGGCCCAGTCGGCGTGCAGGACGGGTCCGTCCGCCGACTCCAGGACGAAGGCGTTCACCTCGACGGCGTGTGCCATCGGCATGCCCGGGCCGGGGGCGTCGAGCCGGGCCCCGTGGGCGGGCAGCAGCTGCCAGTCGCCGCCGCCCGGACCGCCCAGCCGGCCCAGGTAGTTGAAACCGAGGCCCGCGGGCTCCGCCGCGGCGAGCTCCTTGCCGACGACCGGGTCGAGGTGGCGCAGCAGGCCGTACCCGAGGCCCTTGCGCGGGATCGCCCGCAGCTGCTCCCGGACCCGCCGCAGTGCCTCACCGGCGGTGGGGCCGCCGTCCTCGGCGTCCGCCGCGTCCAGGCCGTCCAGGGCGAAGCGGGTGGGGAAGAGGGTGGTGAACCAGCCGACGGTACGGGAGAGGTCGGCCTCGGCGCCGATGTCCTCCCGGCCGTGGCCCTCCAGCTCCACCAGGACCTCCGGGCCGCAGGGCCGCCACCGGGCCAGGGCCAGGGAGAGCCCGGTCAGCAGCACCTCGTTGGCGTCGGCGCCCAGCCGGTCGGCCACCGACGTCAGCAGCGGCCCGGCCGTCGCCGCGGGCAGGCTCAGGGCGAGGTGCCCGGCGCGGTCCTCGTGGTCGCGGGCCGGGTCCAGCGGGCGGCGGCCCGCGATGCCCGCACCCGGCCGCACCACACCGCTCCAGTACGGGGCTTCGGCCGCGGTCCGCTCCCCGGCCGCCTCCGCGGTGAGCAGCTCGGACCAGCGGCGGAACGAGGTGGCCACCGGGTCGAGGGCGCCGGCGGGGGCCCGTCCGGCGGCGACCGCCTCCCAGGCCCGGGTGAGGTCGCCGGTCAGCACCCGCCAGGAGATCCCGTCCACGACCACGTGGTTGACCACCAGGGCCAGCGCCCCGGGCAGCCCGGCCCCGGCGTCGAACCAGACGGCCTGCACGATCACCCCGCCGCCCACCGAGAGCCGGTCGCGGGCCGCGTGCACCTCCCGCCCGACCTCCTCGGCGGTGGCCTCGCGGCCCTCCGTCGCCACCCGGCGCAGGCACTCCGCGGCGCGCACCGGACCGGCCGGGCGGGTCCGCCAGCCGGAGCCGTCCCGGACCACGCGCAGCATGTCGTGCCGGTCCAGGACCGCCTGGAGCACCTCGGCCGCGCTCTGCCCGGTCAGCCCGGCCGGGGTCCGCACCACCAGGTACTGGTAGTAGCGGTCGGCGGGCCCGCCGCGCTCGTCGAGCCAGTGCATCACCGGCGTCGGCCGGACCGGCCCGACCCCGTCGTCAGCACCCGACCGGGCGGACCGGGCCAGCGGCCGGGCGGCGGCGGCCAGGGCCGCCATGTCCGGCAGGGCCAGCACGTCCCGGACGGTGATGCGCAGCCCGGCGCGGCGGGCCGCGCCGACCACCTGCACGGCGATGATGCTGTCACCGCCGAGCCGGACGAAGCCGTCCTGCGGGCCGACCTCCGGGATTCCGAACAGGTCCGCCAGGACACCGCACAGGATCCGCTCCGCCTCGGTCACGTCGATTCCCCTCATAGTCTTCCTCGTTCTCGTTCTCGTTCGCCGCGGGCCTCCACGGGCCTGCGCGTGCTGGTCAGACGGCGGTGCGGGCCGGGGCGAACAGCGCCCGCAGGGCGGCCCGGTCGACCTTTCCGTTGGCGGTCACCGGCAGGTCCTCCACGGGCCGGAAGTGCCGGGGCACCATGTACGCGGGCAGGTGCGCTGCGCACGCCGCGGCCAGCTCCACGGGCCCGGGGCCGTCCGCCCCCGTCCGGGTCCACACGGCTGCGAGCCGGCGCGAGCCCGCGACCTCCACCGTCACCACCACGGCCCGGCGGACCCCCGGGACCGCGCCCAGGACCGCCTCGACCTCGCCGGGCTCGACCCGGTACCCGCTCACCTTGAGCTGGTCGTCGGCCCGGGCCACGAAGTGGAAGTCCGCCCCGTCGAACCGGACGACGTCCCCCGTGGCGTACGTACGGCGCGGGGTCCCGTCGCGGTGGGGCAGGGTCCGGAAGCGGGCCGCGGTCAGCTCCGGGTCGCCCAGATAGCCGAGGCCGACACTGCCCCCGCCGACGACCAGCTCCGCCTCCTCGCCCGCTGAGAACGGCCGCAGCACGCCGTCCGCCTCGCGCAGCAGCTCCGCCCCGGCGACGGCACCGCCGATCGGCGGGTGCTCGGGCCAGGACGCGGCCTCCCGCGGGTCCAGCCGGTACTGCGTGACCACGTGGGTCTCGCTGGGCCCGTACTCGTTGACCAGGGCGACCCCGGCGGCCGCGCAGAACTCCCGCACCTCGGAGTTGACGACGAGGCGCTCGCCCGCGACCGCGATCTCCCGCAGGTCGGGCATCGCGTCCGGTTCGAACACGGCGGCCGTGGCCAGCGCGTGCAGCCCCACCACCGGCAGGAACAGCCGGGCGACGCGCTGTTCGCGGATCAGGTCCATCAGCGCGAACGGGTCCTGGCGTTCCTCGTCGGAGACCACGACCAGCGCGGCCCCGGCCAGCCAGGTGGTGACGATCTCCTCGTAGCCCACGTCGAAGCCGATCGAGGCCGCCTGGAGGGTGTGCGGCGGGCGGTCGTGGGCCCAGTGCCGCACGTGCCAGTCGCCGAGCGCGGCCAGCACCGACGGGGGAACGGCCACCGACTTGGGCTCACCGGTCGATCCGGAAGTGGGGATGACGTACCCGACGGTCCCCTCGCGCAGCTCCTCCAGCGGGGCGCCGCGCAGCTCGCCGAAGGCGACCTCGGCGGGGCCGAGCCCGGTCGGCGCGGTGTGGCCGGGACGGACCAGCAGGGCGCAGAGCCGGGCGATCCGCGCGGCCCGCGGCGCGGGCATGCCCGGGTCGACGCAGACCACGCCCAGGCCGGCCCGCCAGGCGCCGAGCACCGCGGCGCAGCGCTCCCAGGACCGTTCGCCGTGGACGGCGACCACGTCGTCCGGTCCCAGGCCGCGGGCGGCGAGCCCGCCCGCGATCTCGGCGGACAGCCGGTCGAGTTCGCCGTACGTGCGGGCGACGCCGCCGTCGACGACGGCCACCGCCGCGGGGTCGCGCCGGACGGCACGGATCAGGGGCCGGACGAGCGAATGCCGCGGTCCGCGCGCGTCGTCGGTGTGCATGGACGTCCTTTCTGGGGGTGGTGCGAGGAGAGGGGGGAGGGGTGCGGGCGGGGCGACGGGCTCAGTCATGCGGTGCCGCGCCGTGCTCGTCGATCAGCGCCGCCAGCCGGTCGAGCCCGTCCTCGATCCGGTCGGGGTCCAAGGAGCTGCACGACAGCCGCAGTTGGCGCCCGGCCCGCTCCTGGTCGCTGAAGTGGCGCATCGGCGTGAAGAGCACCCCGTGCCGGACGGCGGCCTCCTCGACCAGGGCGTCGGTCACCGGGAACGGCACGTCGAGCACGACGAAGAAGCCGCCCGCGGGGGTGATCCACCGGATCCCGGGCACCCGGGCGAACCGCCGGTGCAGCCCCTGGAGCAGACAGCGCAGGTTGCGCCGGTAGACGTCGATCTGGCGGCGGTTGGCCTCCAGCAGGCTGCCGCCGTGCTCCAGCAGCATGCCGCCGACCAGCGCCTGCGTGACCGGCGAGGTGTTGACGGTCAGCATGCTCTTGGCCCGGGCCAGCTCGTCGGCCAGCAGCGCCGGGCCGCCCGCCCCCGTGACCCGCTGGTCTGCGACGGCGAAGCCCACCCGGGCGCCGGGGAAGCAGGTCTTGGCCAGCGAGCCCAGGTAGACGACCCGTTGCCCGGTGTCGAGGGCCTTCAGCGTCGGCGGCCGGGAGCCGTCCGCCACCCGGAAGTACCCGTACGGGTTGTCCTCCAGCAGCAGCACGTCCTCCTGCTCCGCGACCTCCAGCAGCTCCCGGCGCGTCCCCGTACCCAGGGAGTGGCCGCTCGGGTTGGAGAAGTCCGGCACCAGGTACAGCGCCCGGGGCCGCTCCCCGGCCGCGCGGACCTCGCGGATCCGCTCGCGCACCTGCTCCGGACGCACCCCGCGGGGGCCCTCGGGCACCGACCGCACCGGGAGGTCCAGCAGCCGGGCCGCGCCCGTCAGCCCGACGTACGTCGGGTCCAGGGCCAGCACCACGTCGCGCGGGCCGGCCTTCAGGGCGCGCAGCACGAGCCACAGCGCCTCCTGCGCGCCCACCGTGACCAGGACGGCCTCCGGGTCGCAGACGATGCCCTCGTCCCGTTCGAGGTGACGGGCGATCAGCTCGTGCACGACGCCCTTGGTGCGGCCGTACTGGAACAGCTCCCGCCGCACCCCGGCCTCGTCGTAGCCCTTGTCCGCGGTGAGGTGGTGGATGTACGTGTCGAGGTAGCGGTGCAGGTCGGACGAGTCGAAGAAGTCCTCCGTCGGCCGCCCGGGGGCGAAGGAGACCGCCTCGGGGAACCGTCCCGCGATCTCGTTGAGGAAGGTCATGGACAGCAGCGCCGGGTCCGCGAGGGACGCGTGCAGATCGGCCCGGTCCAGGGCCACGGCCGTGAGGGTCACCGGCCCGCCCCCAGCGTCGTCAGCCAGGGTGCGTCGGCGGGGGTGCCGCAGCCCGACAGCTCCAGGGCGGAGCGCAGTTCGGCCGCCAGCAGCCCCAGTACCCGGGACACGCCCTCCGTGCCGTCCGCGGCCAGGCCCCACAGGACGGGGCGGCCCAGCAGCACCCCGTCCGCGCCGAGCGCCAGGGCCTTCAGGACGTCGGTCCCGCCGCGGATCCCGCTGTCCAGCAGCAGCCGGCAGGACGGCGGGACCGCCTCCCGGACCGCGGGCAGCATGTCCGCGCTGGCGACAGCGCCGTCGAGCTGGCGGCCGCCGTGGTTGGAGACGACGACGGCGTCCGCACCGGCCGCGGTCGCGGTCGCGGCGTCACCCGGATCGAGGATCCCCTTGACGATCAGAGGCAGTTTCGTCTGCTCCCGCAGCCGGGCCAGGTCGTCCCAGCCCAGGGCGCGGGCGAAGGACTCGGCGGTGTGCTCCGCCACCGCGCACGTCCCGGCCCGGCGCTCGGCGGCCCGGCGGGTCGTGGCAGGGTCCAGGTGCGCGGCCGCCACGCCCGCCGGCAGGGCGAAGCCGTTGCGCAGGTCGCGCAGGCGCCGGCCCATCGAGGGGACGTCGACCGTGACCATCACCGCGGCGCAGCCCGCGTCCTCGGCGCGCCGCACCAGCTCGGCGGTGAGCCCCGGGTCCCGCTGGCAGTACAGCTGGAACCAGGTGACCCCGCCCAGCGCCGTGACCTCCTCCACCGGCACGCTGCTCAGCGTGCTCAGGGTGAACGGCACCCCGGCGGCCGCCGCGGCGCGGGCCGTGGCCAGCTCGCCCTCGGGGTGGAGCAGCCGCTGGTAGGCCATCGGCGCGACCGCCACGGGCAGGGCCGCCCGGCCGCCCGGGAGTTCGGCCGAGGTGTCGAGGGCCCCGGGACCCGACAGGACGCGGGGGACGAGGCGGATCCGGTCCAGGGCGGCCCGGTTGGCGGCCAGGGTCAGCTCCTCGCCGCTGCCGCCCGCGATGAAGTCCCAGACCTCCGGGGGCAGGGCCCGGCGGGCGGGACCGGCGAAGTCCTCCAGCCGGACCGGGACCGGTGCGGTGTCGTGACCGGCGCTCACCGCAGGACCTCTCCGGCGCCCAGCCGCTCGGCCTCGACGGCCTCGTAGAGGGCCTTGATGTTGCCGTTGCCGAAGGTGCGGGCGCCGAACCGCTCGATCACCTCGTGGAAGAGGGTGCGGCGCGGGTGGGTGGAGCGGGTGAAGATCTGGAAGAGCTGCCCGTCGTGGTCCTCGTCGACCAGGACGCTGATGCGCTGGAGCTCCTGCGTGGAGTGCCGGGCCAGGTCGAGCCGGTCCGCGAGCATCGTGTAGTAGGTGTCGGGGACGCTCAGGAACTCCACGCCGCGCTCGCGCAGCGCCCCGACCGCCCGGACGACGTTCCGGGAGGCGAAGGCGATGTGCTGGACGCCCGCGCCGCCGTGCTCGGCGAGGAACCGGTCGATCTGCCCCGGCTCGCGGGAGGTGTCGGGCTCGATCAGGGTCAGGGTGACCTCGCCGGAGGCGCTCTGCACCACCTTGGAGTTCATGGCCTGCGCGCCGACCCGGATGAGCTCCTGGAAGATCATGCGGAAGCCGAGGACGCGGGTGTAGAACTCCACGGTCCGGGCGAGCTGTCCGGCGGGCAGGCAGACCGCGAAGTGGTCCAGCTCCTCCAGGAGTTCGCCGTCCGCGTCGGGTGCGGTGGCGTCCGGCAGCGGGGTGAAGCCCGGGGGCAGCCCGGCCGGGTCCGGCTCGACGAGGGTGTGCACGACGTCGCCGAACCCGGCGATCATGGCCCGGGTGCGGCCGTCGGGGTCCCGGCGCGGCACGGCCAGGGGGACCGCGCCGCGGGAGACCGCCTCGTCGAAGACGGCGGCCACGTCGGGCACGCTCAGCGCGATGTCGGCGACGCCGTCGCCGTGGGCCAGGACGTAGGCGGCGCCCGGGTGGTGCGGCGAGCGGGCCTGGGTGAGGACGAGGGAGATCCGGCCCTGGCGCAGGAGCAGGGACTCCGCGTCGGCGGACGCGGCGCGGGCGACCGCACGGAAACCGAAGCGGCCGGTCATCTCGGCCGCCGCCGACGCGAGGTCGGCGACGTAGGACTCGACGTGGCTGATGCCGAAGGCGGGGGTGAAGGTCATGGAACTGCCGTTCGTCATGGGGCCGCCGTCCCTCGCGGGGCGGCGGATTCGGAGAGGGCGGGGGCGGGGGCCGCTGCGGCCCCGGTCGTCAGAGAGGTGATCCGGGCGGGCAGGCCCCGCCACACCTCCGGGGTGTAGAAGTGGCCGCCGGGCAGGACGTCGTGGCGGAACGGGCCGTCGGTCAGCGCCGCCCAGCGCGGACCCACGTCCTCGCCGATGACCGGGTCCGCGTCCCCGGAGAAGACCTGGAGCGGGACGCCGGTCCGGGCACCGGGGGTGTGGGTGAAGGTGTCCCGGGCGGCCAGGTCGGCCCGCATCAGCTCCACGGCCATCTCGGTCAGCTCGGGCTCTTCGAGGACGTGCTCGGGCAGCAGGCCGTGGGTGCTCATCCAGCCGAGCAGCTCGTCGTCGCGCTGTCCCTGGGCCAGGAACCGGTCCCGGTCGGTGACCCCGCGGTCCGGGGCGTTGCAGGCGGAGACGACCAGGGCGCGCGGCGGGGGCGCGCCCGCCGCGGCGAGCCGCACGGTGACGTCGAAGGCCATCCAGCCGCCCATGCTGTGCCCGAACAGGACGTACGGGCCCTGCCCGGCCACCGCCGCGACCCCCGCGGCGGCGTCCGTCGCGAGCTCGTCCCAGGTCCGGGCGAACTCCTCGGCGAACCGCCCCTCGCGCCCCGGATAGCAGACGGCCACCAGGCCGACGCCGTCCGGCAGGGCCGGGATCCAGTCGTGGAAGGTGGCGGTGCCCCCGCCGCAGAAGGCGAGGCAGACCAGAGTGGGCGCGCCCTCCCCGGTCTCCTTCAGACGCACCGCGGTGGTGTCGAGGAGGCTCACGAGACCTCCCCGGCGGCCAGGGCGTGCACCGACTGCGCGTGCCGGGCCAGGTCCGCGAGGACGGGGAAGCGGTAGACGTCCTTGGTCCGCAGCGCGATCCCGGCGTTCTTCTTCAGCCGGGACACCACGCGCAGCGCCAGCAGCGAATGGCCGCCGAGGGCGAAGAAGTTCGCCTCCGCGTCGACGCCGTCCCGGCCGAGGACCTCGGCCCACACGGTCGCGATCAGCTCCTCCAGCGGGCCCTCGGGGGCGCGTCCGGAGGACTCCGGCCCGGTTGCGGGGGCCGTCGGCAGCGGCGGCAGCGCCTCGGTGTCCACCTTGCCGTTCGGCGTCAGCGGGAGCGCGTCGACCGTGACGAAGACGGACGGGACGAAGTACGCGGGCAGCGCGGCCCCGCAGTGCCGGCTCAGCTCCGCGTCGGTCACCCGGGCCCCGGGAGCCAGTACGCAGTACGCCGCGAGGAGGGTGTCGCCGTCCGGCCCGGTCCGGGCCACGGCGACGGCCGCCTCCACCGCCGGGTGGCCGCGCAGCCGGTCCTCCAGCTCGCCCGGCTCCACCCGGAAGCCGCGGACCTTGAGCTGCCGGTCGGTGCGGCGCAGGAACTCCAGACCGGAGTCGGCCCGCCAGCGCACCAGGTCGCCCGTGCGGTACATCCGGCTGCCGTCGGTGGCGAAGGGGTCCGCGACGAACCGCGAGGCGGTCAGCCCGGGCCGGCCGACGTAGCCGACGGCCACGCCCGGACCGGCCAGGTAGAGCTCGCCCGTGGCGGCCGGCCGCAGCCCCTCGTCGAGGACCTGGGCGCGGACCCCGGCCAGCGGCTCGCCCAGGCGTGGGGCGGCCCCGGTGATCCGGGTCGCGGTGGCGTCGACGGTGCACTCGGTCGGGCCGTACAGGTTCCAGGCCTCCACGGCCGGGTCCTCGGCCAGCGCCCGCCACATCGCTGCCGGCACCGGCTCGCCGCCCAGCAGCAGCCGCAGCGGACGCCCGGGCCGCAGCCGCGGACCGGTCAGCTGCCAGTGCGAGGGGGTGCAGTCGAGGTCGGTCACGCCGTACGCGTCGAACAGCGCGTCCAGCCGGGCCGGGTCCGTACGGTCCTCGTCGTCCAGGACGACCAGAGTGTCGCCGCGGCACACGCGGACCCACTGCTGCACGGACGCGTCGAAGGACAGGCTGGCGTTCCAGGCGACCACGCGGTGGCCGGACGGGTAGACGCCCCGCTCTTCCAGGCCCGCGACGAGGGCGGCGACGCCGGCGTGAGTGACCTCCACGCCCTTGGGTAGTCCGCTGGAGCCCGAGGTGTGGATGACGTAGGCCGCGGTGGCCGGGTGCCCGGCACGGCCGGACGGCTCCGCGTCGGCCTGTGCGGCAGGCGCCGCCGTGTCCAGGGGCGCCGTGTGCGGGGCGGCCGTGTCCGGGTCCAGGACCGGCAGGCCCTCGGCCCACTCGGCCGCGGCCCCCGCCCGCGCGACCACCGCACGCAGCCCGGCGTCGGCCGCGATGTGCGCGAGCCGCTCCCCGGGGTACGCAGGGTCCAGCGGGACATAGGCCGCACCGGCCCGCCACACCGCCAGCGGGGCCACGGCCCAGCCCGTGCCCCGGGGCAGGCTCACACCGACCCGGTCGCCCGGGCGGACACCGAGCGCGCGCAGCGCCGCCGCCAGCCGGGCCGTGCGCCCGGCCAGCTCCTCGAAGGTCAGGGCACCGTCCGCGGCGTGCACCGCTGCCCGGCCGGGGAAGGTCCGCGCGGTCTCCAGGAACCGCTCCACCAGGTTCGCCGACTCAGCCACGGGACACCGCCGCCACGGTTCCGGCGCGGGGTGCGACGGTCGGGGCGCAGTCCGCCACCGCGACCGGGTCGCCCATGGCGACGACGATCCGCCGGTCGCCGCGGAAGGGGTCGCGGCCGTGCGCGGTCAGGACGTTGTCGACGATCAGCAGGTCCCCCGGCTGCCAGGCGCGGCGCACGGTGGCCCGCTCGTAGGCGGCGTTGACGGCCGCCAGGTCCGCCTCCGTCAGCGGGACGCCGTCACCGAGACCCGTGTCGAAGGGCAGCCCCCCGGGGCCGAGTTCGTCCAGCAGGACCTCGCGCAGCTCCTCGTCCAGCGAGAAGCGGTTCCAGAACGCCATGTGGTTGAACCAGACTTCGTCGCCGGTCCGCGGGTGGCGGACGATGCCCGGCCGCACCTGGCTGGTGCGCAGCGTGCCCTCTTCGTCCCAGGCGCAGGCGATGGCGTTCTCGGCGCAGTACGCCTCGACCTCCTCGCGGGTGGTGGCACCGAAGGCGGACTGCCAGGCGACCGAGAGGGTCTCCGAGTAGGTGCGGGTCAGGACCCAGCCGGAGGCGCGCATCCGCTCGACCAGAGCGGCGGGGAGCGAGCGCAGCACCTCGCGGCAGTCGGTGACGGGGGTCGCGCCGCCCTCCTCGGGGGCGGTCAGGCAGCCGAAGAGCAGCAGGCCGGGGAAGGTCAGCGTGTAGCTGTTCTCGTTGTGCGGGCGGATCGCCTGCGCGGCGGGCAGGTCGGTGGAGGAGAAGACGCCGGAGCCGAAGTCGCTGCGGGGGGTGGCCTTCTCGCGGTACGGCGTGGCCCGGCGGACCAGCTCGTCACGGACGACGGCGAAGTCGTCGACGCTGCGGACCGGCAGCCCGCTCACGTACACGGCGCCGAACCGGTCGAGTCCGGCGCGCAGTTCGGCGCGGTGCTCGGCGACCCAGTCCCGCGCGGCGGCCGCGTCGGCCAGCTCGGGGGCGCGGACGGTGGCCGGGGCGCCGGGCTCGGTGAGCCAGTCGAGGACGCCCGCGAAGGGGACGCCCGCGAAGGGGACGGCCTCGGCGGCGGTGGCCTCGGCGGCGGTGGCCGCTGCGGGGGTGGTCGGGTGCGGGCTCATGCGGCACCGCCCGCGGCCGGCGCCTGCGCGGCGTGACGGAGCTCCAGGGTGCAGCACTTGACGCTGCCGCCGCCCTTGAACAGTTCGGACAGGTCGACGCCGATCGGCGTGAAACCGCGCTCGGCAAGCCGGTCCGCGAGCCCGCGGGCGGCCTCGGCGAGCAGGACGTTCCGCCCGTCGGAGAGCGCGTTCAGCCCGAAGACCTCGGCGTCCTCCTTCGTGGCCAGCAGCGCGTCCGGGTACAGCTCGCGCAGCACCGCCTGCGACTCGGCCGAGAAGGCACCGGGGAAGTACATGATCTCGTCGTCGTCGAGCACGGCGAGGGCGGTGTCCAGGTGGTAGAAGCGCGGGTCGACCAGGGTCAGGCCCACCACCGGGGCGCCGAGCACCCGTTCGGCCTCGGCGTGCGAGGCCGGGTCGGTGCGGAAGCCGGTGCCCGCCAGGATCCGGGACCCGGCGACCAGGTAGTCGCCCTCGCCCTCGTTGACGTGCTCCGGGGCGACCACCTCGGCGTAGCCGTTGGCCTCGAACCAGGCCTGGTAGGCGGGGGCTTCGGCGGCGCGCTCGGGGTGGCGGAAACGGGCCATCAGGACGCGGTCGCCGAGCACGGTGGCACCGTTGGCCGAGTAGACCATGTCGGGCAGCCCCGGAACCGGGTCGATCAGGTCGACCGTGTGCCCGAGCTCCTGGTAGAGGGCGTACAGCCGCTCCCACTGCAGGACGGCCAGGTCGGTGTCGGTCGGCTTGGCCGGGTCCATCCAGGGGTTGATGCGGTAGTCGACGGTGAAGTGGGACGGGCGGCACATCAGGTAGTGCCGGGGACGGGCGGTGCGCTGGACGGTCATCGGCTCAGACCTCCCCGAGGGCGGCGACCAGACCGGCCGGACGCAGATCGGTCCAGGTCTTCTCGATGTGGTCCAGGCAGTCCTGGCGACCGGCCGGGCCGTGGGTGGCCGTCCAGCCGGCGGGCACCTCGATCGAGGCGGGCCACAGGGAGTGCTGGTTCTCCTGGTTGACGAGGACGAAGTAGGTGGCTTCGTCGTCCTCGAAGGGGTTGGTCACGGGTGCTCCTGTCACGTCGTGGTGGTGGGGATCGCGCCGGGTCGCGCGAGGCTGGTGGATTCGGTGGCGAGGTGCCAGCCGTGGAAGGGGGAGGGAGGCGCGAGCACGCGGCGGCAGATGGCCAGGGCGGCCTCCGCGGCGGTCGTCCCGGGCGTGGCCACGGTGAAGAGTCCGAGGTCCACGCCGTGCGGACCGCTCCGCACGCTGATGTGCTCCAGTCGCTCCCCCGGGCGGGCCGCGCCCCAGAGCAGGCGGAGCAGGCGGCCGTCGTCCGCGGGACCGGGGCCGGGCGCGGGCGGGACGAGAGAGACGAGGGTCAGCTCCACGCGCCCGAGTCAGTCCCAGATGAGGCCGTACGTGACCGCGCCCGGGGCGGCCGGGAGGGGCGCCGAGGCCGCTCGGACGGTGGCGGCCCCGGCCGTGTCCGCACCGGACGGCCCGCCGGCGGTGAGCGCGAGCGCGGCGATGGCGACGGCCGCGGCGACGGCCGCGGCGACGGCCACGGCAGCGGTGCGGACCGGACGGACGGCGGTGTGGACGCGAGAAGTCATGGAGGTGCCCTCATCGGGAGTGGGGAAGGGGTGCCGAGCGGCACACCTCCATCCTGGCCAAGGTGTTGACCTGGTGGAACGGGTTCGGGGGTGGCGGAAGCGGCCAGGACGCTTTGGGACAGCCGCCCCCGGCCGGGCCCCCGCCGGCAGCCGACCGGAGCCACGTTGACGCGCGTAGAGGGCGTGTTTATGTCATGTAGATCTCCGGCAGGCAGGCTGCTCGCAGATCGACGGGGGCGACCGCATGCGAAGAGGGGAACCGATGTCCGTGACGCTCGACCTGGAGGAGCTCGACCAGACGGTGTACGAGGAGGTGCTGGCCCGGCCCGAACTGGTCCTGGTCGAACTTGCCGCCCGGCTCGGGGTGGAGCCCGACCGGGTCCGCGACTGCCTCGACCGGCTTTTCGCGCTGCGCCTGGTCCAGGCGTCCTTCGAGACGCCCGGCCGCTTCACCGTCGTCGACCCGGTCCTCGGGATGCAGCGGCTCTTGGACCAGCAGCACGAGGAACTGGTGCGCCGGCACCGCCAGGCCGCGGGCCACCAGCAGGCTCTGGTCCGGATCCTCGCGGGCGCCGGCTCCGGCGGCCGCCCGGCCGAGGGCGTCGAGCGGCTGGCCGGACTCGACGCCGTGCAGCGGCGGTTGGAGCGCCTGGCGCTGGAGGCCAGGACCGAGGTGCTGACCTTCATGCCGGGCGGTCCCCAGTCCGCGGCCGCGCTGGAGGCCGCCGAACGCAACGACGCCCTCGTGCTCGGCCGCGGCGTCGCCATCCGCACCATCGGGCTGGACCTCGTACGGGAGGATCCGGGCACCCTGCGTTACAGCCGGGCGCTGCTCGCGGGCGGCGGGGCCTTCCGTACGGTCGCCGCGCTGACGACCCGGATGGTGCTGGTCGACCGGACCCACGGCCTCGTTCCCATCGACCCGGCGGACAGCCGCCAGGGCGCGCTGTTCCTCTCCGCGCCCGGCATGATCGCCCCGCTGGTCGCGCTCTTCGAGCGGGAGTGGGGCGCGGCCGTACCGCTGGGCGCGGATCCGTCGGAGGCGGTGTACGTACCCACTGAGCAGGAGCGCTCCCTGCTGGGCCTGCTGGCCGAGGGCCACACCGACGAATCCGCCGCCGGACAGCTGCACATCTCGGCCCGCACCGCCCGGCGGATCATGGCCTCGCTGATCGAACGGCTGGGCGCCCGCAGCCGGTTCGAGGCGGGGCTGCGCGCGGCCCGCCTCGGATGGGTGTGACCCGGACGCGGTCCCTCCCCTCTGCCGCGCGGGCCTGGCCGGGCCGCCGCCGCGACCCATTCCGACGGCATGGTCATATGAACCGCTTAGGATGACGCTCCGTACATCGGCGGGCCAGGACAACTGGGGACCAACCGCCGTGTGGAGCTGTGCGCGCGCACAGGGGGAACTCGTGAAATTCTTCGTGCTCGGATCCGTGGGCGTGTCCCACGGGGGACCGGTGCTGACCGGTGGACCGCCGCAGCAGCAGGCTACCCTCGCGGTCCTGGTGCTCCGCGCGGGCCATGTCGTGCCGCTGCACGAACTGACCGCCGCGGTCTGGGGGGAGTCCGCCCCGGGCTCCGCGGTGATGATCCTGCGGACCTACGTCTGGCGGCTGCGGAAGCTGCTGGAGGGCGGGGAGTCCGGGAAGACCGGGGCCCAGATCCTGGAGTCCGCGAACGACGGCTACCGGCTCGCGGTGCCGCCGGGCTCGGTCGACGCCGTACGGGCCGAGGAGCTGGCCGCGAAGGCCGCGCGCGCCCACGCGGCCGGGGAGTTGGAGGTCTGCGCCGAAGCCCTGGCCGAGGCCGGGTCCCTGTGGCGGGGCGAGCCACTGGCCGGGGTGCCGGGGCCGTTCGCCGAGAGCCAGCGCTCGCGCTTGGCGGAGCTGCGGCTGCACCTGCTGGAGGAGCGCCTCGGGGTGGACCTGCTGCTCGGGCGGCACGAGCGGGCCGTCCCCGAGCTCACCGCCCTCATCCGCGAGGAGCCGCTGCGGGAGCGCCCGTACGGGCTCCTGATGCGCGCGCTGTACGCCGCGGGGCGGCAGGGCGACGCCCTCGCCGTCTTCGGCCGGGCCCGCGAGGTGCTGGCCGACGAACTCGGCCTGGACCCGGGCCCGGACCTCCGCTTCCTGCACGCCCGCATCCTGTCGGGCGACCCGGCCCTCCTCCCCGCCCCCGCATCCCCGGCCCCCGGCCGCGAGGACAAGCCGCCCGCACGGCTCCCGGCCGCGCCCTCCGGCGCCGCGCCGACGGCACCCGCAGGAGCGCACGGTGTCGCCCCGGGCGGCGCACCGGCTTCCGGCGGCGCGCCCGCGGGACCCGAGGGGTTCCCGGCGGCGTCCGCCGGGGCTGCCGGGGCACCGGCCGGGTTCGCGGGAGCGCCCGCCGCCGGGCCGGCGGGGGCGTACGGCATCGGTCCGGCCGGGGTGCCGGGGACCGCTGTGGCGGGGGCGCACGGGCCCGGGGCCGCGGCAGCCACCGGGGTCCCCACGGTTCCCGAGGCCTTCGGGGCTCCGCGGGTCGGGGACCCGGGAGCCGACCATGCCGGGATGCAGGACGGGGCCCGGGCCGCGGTGTCCGGGGCTGCCGTAGCGCCTGACCTCGCGCAGGGGCAGGGCGCGGCCGCGGCCGGGTACGTCCGGCCCGCCCAGCTCCCGGCCGACATCGCCGACTTCAGCGGCCGTGCCGCCGAACTCGCCGCCCTCACCGGCGTCCTGAGCGACCCGGCCCGCACCGCCCTGGCCGTCGCCGCCGTGAGCGGGATGGGCGGCATCGGCAAGAGCGCCCTGGCCCTGCGGGTCGCGCACCACGTCAAGGACGCCTACCCCGACGGCCAGCTCTACGCCGACCTCCGCGGCACCGGCAGCGAACCCGCCGACCCCGGCACCGTCCTGGCCAGCCTGCTCGGCGCCCTCGGCGTGCCCCGCCGTGAGGTGCCGCCCTCGACGGAGGACCGCGCCCGGCTCTTCCGTACCGTCCTGGACGGCCGCCGGCTGCTCCTGCTGCTCGACGACGCCCGGGACACCGCCCAGGTCAAACCGCTGCTCCCGGGCGCCGCGGGCTGCGCCGTGGTCGTCACCAGCCGGGCCCGCCTGGGCGGGCTGCTGTCGGGACGCCACGTCCAGCTCGCGGAGTTCACCCCGGCGGAGGCGCTCGGGCTGCTGTGCCAGATCGTCGGCGCCGACCGGGTGGACCGGGAGGAGGAGGCAGCGGCCGCGCTGGTCGAGGCCTGTGCCCGGCTGCCGCTGGCGGTCCGCATCGTCGCCGCCCGCCTCGCCGCCCGGCCCGGATGGACCGTCGCGCACCTGGTGGCCCGCCTCGCCGACGAGCGGCGCCGGCTGACCGAACTGCGGGCCGACGACCTGGCCGTCGCCGCCGTCTTCGAGCTGGGCCACCGCCAGCTGACCGGGCCCCAGGCGAGCGTGTTCCGCCGGCTCGCCCCCGTCTCCCGGCCCGGCATCGGGCTCGCCGCGGCGGCCGCCGCCCTGGACCTGGCCGAGCCGGAGGCCGAGGAGCTGCTCGAAGCCCTGGTGGACGCCGCCCTGCTCGAATCACCGGAGCCGGGCCGCTACCGCCACCACGAGCTGGGCCGGGACTTCGCGCTCAACCTGCCCGCCCCGGCCGGTGAGCCCGGCCCGCCGGTGCAGCACCGCCTCCTGCACCACCTGCTGGGCATGGCGGCCGAGGCTTTCCAGTGGATGATCCCCGGGGACCCGGTGCACCGCTCGATCGTCGCGGCGGCCGCCGAACCGGGGGAGGGACGGCTCGCGGACCTGACCGAGGCCCGCGACTGGGTCGTCGCGGAGTTCGACTGCGCGCTGCACGCCGTCCAGCTCGTGGTGCGGCGGCCGGACGCCGCGGACACGGAGCAGCTGACGATGGCCGCCGACCTGCTGGTCGCGCTCAGCTCGTTCGGGCAGGACATCCCGTACGCGCGGATCACCGCGACCGCCGCCGAACTGGCCCGGGCCGCGACGCTGCGCGGCAACGACCGCGCGGCCGGGCGCGCCCACTTCCTCACCGGGAACGCGGCGCTCCAGGCCACCGATCTGGGCCGGGCCCGCGCCGCCTCCGAGCTGGCCGTGCGGGCGTGCCGCCGGGCGGGCGACCGGGCGATCCTGCAGCAGGCGTACAACGACCTCGGCGTGATCGCCCAGTTCGAGCACCGCTTCGGCGAGGCGGCCGAGTGCTTCGACGAGGCGCTCGTCCTGGCGCGGGAGCAGGGCCACCGCTCGGGCGCCCTGACGATCACCCTCAACGCCGCCCTGGCCCGCGTCCGCGGCGGCCGGGCGGCCGAGGCGCTGCCCGCGTGCGAGGAGGCCCTGGAGGCGCTGCGGGAGATGGGCGACCACCACGGGGTCGCCCACGCGCTGTGCGTGCGCGGGCAGGCCCTGCACGAGCTCGGCCGGCTGGAGGAGGCGCTGGCCGCGTACGAGGAGTGCCTCGACCTGTGCGACGCGGTCCGGATCCCGGGCCAGCGCGCGCAGGCCGACTACCGCTGCGCCCGGACGCTGAGCGACCTCCGCCGGACCCGGGAGGCGCTGGAGGCCTCCGCCCGGGCCGTGGCCCATCTGCGCACGGTGCCGGGCCGGGGCCGGGACCGCGGCTATGCCCTGCTCATCCACGCCGGGGTCTGCCTGGCGGCGGGCCGGCGCGAGGAGGGGCTGAGGCACGCGGGCGAGGCGCTGGAGGTGTTCGAGCGGGCGGGCCTCCCGGAGGCCGAGGAGGCCCGCACCCTGCTGGAAACGGGCGTGGCGGTCAGGCCCGGCTGTTGAACTCGTTGTGGTCCGAGCGCGGGCGGGGCCCGGTGGCGTCGTCGGCCGAGACGCTCGTGGCGCGGTCCGCGGTGAGGACGGGGGCGCCGGCGGTGGCACCGACGGCGAGCAGCGCGACGAGCGCGGCGGGGACGAGGAGGGCCAGACGGCGCGTGACGGACGTGCGGATGTGCGGCACGGTGGATCCTGTCTGTTGGTCCAGGTGCCGTGTGCGGCCCCTGGCTGGCTTGCGGGCGGTTCTGCCGAGGAGACTCGCAGCCGTCCATCTACGTTTCATATACGCCGGCGGCCGCCTCCTGCAGCGGCGGCGGAATCATGAAGTCCGGATGTACGGCGGATGGATCTCCGGCCACCTCGCGCCTTCGCCAGAGCGGTGCCGCCGGGGCAGCGACCGCGAGGAGGGCGCCGGGGCGATGGCAGAGTGCGAGGAGGGGCTCACGGCCGAAGTTCCTCTACGGTGTCCCCCCACGCGAGGCCCCGGATCGACGCGGCCGCGGCCCCGCGGACCTGACGGGTGGCAGGTGACCACGTCCAGCCCATGGTTCGAAGCCCGGCACTGCTCCCAGATGCCAGAAGGTTCACGCGACGCCCGAGCACGCCCCTCACTTGCTGTTCTCCTACGGCACCCTGCAGTCCGGTCAGGTTCCACCGGCCCGGTTCGGGCAACTCCTCGAAGGGAGCCCTGATGCGCTGCCCGGGTACAGGACGACGTACGTCAAGATCACCGACCCGGGGACGTGATCGCGGCAAGTGGGCCCGCGCTGCCGGTGGACCTGCCTGATTCATCACGGGCGAACTGTGCGTATCGGCCGGCTCCGGGACCCGCTGCACGATCCCGGAGCCTGGCGATCAAGCCGGCCACCGCACACGCCGGGGAACGGCTGGAGGAACGGCCTCCGGCCTGCGACTGTGAGGACTGCAAAGCCCGGCTCCAAGTGGGGCTCACGACCCGGACGGCCGCTGGCGACTCTCCCGGACGGCCCGTCCAGCGCGTCGGCGGCTTCTAGAGGGCGGCCTGGCGCGCCACGCGGTAGCGGAGGTAGACGACTTTCGAGCCGAAGGTGCGGGTCTCGACGAGTTCGAGATCCACCTGGCGCTCGTTCCGGGGAAAGAACGGAATGCCACCGCCGACCAGTACCGGGTAGACCACGGCCTGGTACTCGTCGATCAGATCCAGCGCGGCCGCCTCGGCGGCGAGGGTCGCGCCGCCGATCGCGATGTCGCCCTCCTCCGACTCGGCTCGCAACCGCTCGATCTCCTCCGCCAGGCCGCCGGAGGCCAGGCGGGCATTGCCCTGCACCGTCGACAGCGTCGTGGAGAACACCACCTTCGGGAGCGGCTTCCAGAGCGAGGTCCACTCCAGCTCGGGGTCGCCGAGCGATGGATCCTGGTCGGCGGTCTCCCAGTACAGCATCGTCTCGTAGAGCCGTCGTCCCATCAGGTGGACGCCGACCTCTCGGATCTCGTCGATCCAGAAGCGGAAGACCTGCTCGTCGGGCGTCGTCCAGTCGAAGCCGCCGTCCGGCCCGACGATGTAGCCGTCAAGGGAAACATTCATCGAGTAGGTCACGCTGCGCATCAGAAGTCCTCCTCGGGTACAGGATTCGACCCTACGGCCGCCTGACGCCGCAGGACTCGTCACGGCTCGCAGGACGGCCTCAGATCTCCCCGCCCTAGCCGAAGAAGGCGCATGACCCTCCGCAACCGGGGAGAGCCCAGCGGGTTCGCCTCGATCGGCGCCGCCGCGATGGCGGCGGCCATGCGCCGCGCGCAGCGCAAGGACCTGGCAGCCCTCAAGGCGCTCCTGGAAACGCGCCGCTGAACGCCGGCCTCACTTGGGCGGAAGCGTGGCGGCGAAAGCCGTGGCCGTCGTGATCCAGTGGTCCAGCACGGCATCCTCCGCCAGGGCGGGGCCGCTCACCGTCACCCAGCCCCGCATCGGACGCCCGGTGAAGTCCATGGGGCGCGCCTCGGGGCGGGCGAGGGCCCGCTCGGTTCCCTCGGGGCCCACGCGGGCGATGAGCTCGTCGCCGGCCACGCCCACCGTCATATTGCCGTGCAGCAGGAAGGTGAGTCCGCCGAACATCCGCTTCTCGGTGAGGTCGGGCCGATCACCGAGCCGCTCGCGGATCCGCTGGGCCAGCCCTTCGTCGTACGTCACGGATTCACTGTCCTGCGCCGAGCGGTCGCCCGCACGCCGGGCCCGTCACCGGGATGCCGCCACGCGAATGTGAGCGTCGAGGCGAGCGGTCAGCCCCTCTCCGTCCTCTGCCGCTGAGGGGCCGCGTGCCGTGCCGCCGGATTGGCGAGGGCGTGGCGGGGGTCGGTGGCGCGGGTGATGGCGGACTCGACACAGGCGATGCGGTCCGCCAGCAGGCCGAGGGCGGCGACCGCGCGGGTGAGCGGGTCGCCGTCGGGGCCGCCGAGGGTCTGCGCGCGTACGTAGACGCTCTTGATCGCGGTCCAGCGTGCGGACTGCTCCGGTGTGAGGACGGAGCGGAGGTCGGCGAGCTTGAGGAGGTTGGCCTCGGCGCCGGTGGTGAGGGTCTGGGCCTCGCCGGTGTAGTGGTCCTCGATCACCGCGGCCAGCTCGGCGTCGTTCATGACGGGATCGATCCGGGCGGCGATCTTGTTCATGTTGCGGTACGAGTCCTGGAGCAGGAAGGGCGGCTCGGTGCGGGCTTCCTCGCTCTGGGCGGCGGAGGCGATGTAGGCGGCGTTCACCGCGAGGACGGTGTCCCGTGCGGTCAGCAGGTGCCGCAGCACGGCGAGCACCCTCTCCAGCTCCGCCGGGGCGTACGGGTGGGCCAGTCGGTCGGCGCGGGCCGTCGGGTCTGCGGTAGCGAGGCGCAGCAGCAGGTCGAGGTCGGCGCGGTCGCGGCCGGCGAGGGGGGCGAGGATCGGGTTGGAGGTGAGGGCGTTCTCTACGAAGCTGGTGGCGAAGGCCGCCTCCTTGCCGGTCAGGACGTCGCCGAGGTTCCAGACGTCGGCGCGGTTGGCGAGCATGTCGGGGATGCGGAAGCGGTGGCCGGACTCGGTGTACGGGTTGCCGGCCATACAGACGGCGAACCGCTTGCCGCGCAGGTCGTAGGTGCGTGCCTCACCGTTCCAGACGCCTTCCATGCGGCGGGTGGCGTCGCACAGTGAGATGAACTTCTGGAGCAGTTCCGGCGAGGTGTGCTGGATGTCGTCGAGGTACAGCAGGGTGTTGCCGCCGGCCTCCAGCGCAAAGTTGATCTTCTCGACTTCTCGGCGGGCGGTGGCGTTCGGCGCTTCGGCCGGGTCGAGCGAGGTGACCGTGTGTCCGAGCGCCGGGCCGTCCACTTTGACCAGGACCAGGCCGAGGCGGTCGGCCACGTACTCCAGGAGGGTCGTCTTGCCGTAGCCGGGCGGGGAGATGAGCAGCAGGAGGCCGTTGCTGTCGGTGCGCTTGGTCTCGCCCGTGGTGCCGAGCTGTTTGGCGAGGTTGTCGCCGATGAGGGGCAGGAACACCTCGTCGAGGAGGCGGCCCCGGACGAAGGAGGACATGACTTTGGGCCGGTAGTCGTCCAGTCGGAGCCGTGCGCGTTCGGTGGTGACCAGAGCCGTGCGTCGGCGCTGGTAGTCGCGGAAGCCGGGCATGGCTGCGGTGGAGAACATCCTCGTACGAGCGAGGAGTTCGTCGATCCGTAGGGTGAGGGACCGGCCGGTGATGCGTGGGTGGCGGCCGAGGAGGCCGTCGGCGGTCCCGGTCAAGGGGGCGTCCGACTCGTAGCGGTCGAGGTGCGGGCAGAGCTCGACGGCCACGGCCTCGGCGAGGTCCCCGGGGGCGAGGGGTTCTCCGGTCGCGGCGGCGTACGAGGTGAGCCAGGCCTCGGCGAGCTGGCGCCGGTCAGCCAGGGCGGGCAGTGCGGCGAGGTCTTCGTCGAAGGCGGATGTGCCGACGGCGCGGCGGAACTTCTCCAGCAGAGTGCGGGCGCCCGTGCTCGTGACGAAGCCGCCCCGGCCGCCGGCCAGTTCCTCGAAGAGGTACTCGGCGGCAAGGGTGCCGTCGGGGCCTTCGATGGCGGCCGCCAGTTCGGCCCGGAACTCGGCGATCGCGGGCGGTGCTCCGAACGCGTCCCGGATACGGGCGAGTGAGGTGGCACGACGGGTCCAGGTGGCGCGCTCCTCGGCGGTCGTCCGGTGGGCCCAGAACAGCTGGGCCTCGGCGCGGGCCGCGGGCGGGTAGCGCAGCAGGCCCGCCGATTCGTGCAGGCGCAGCAGGACGGTCAGGATGGCGGTGGCGTCGTGGTCGTGGACCCCGCGCTCGTAGCCTTCGTCGTACGCGGCTTCGGCGGCGCGCCGGACGAGGGCCGGGAGGTCGGCTCCGGCGAGGGCGGCCGGTCCGTGCTCGGTCAGCAGGCGTGCGGCGAGGTACTCGGCGCGGTAGACATCGGCGTTCTCGGAGGGCAGTGACTGACTCCAGTAGGCGCGCGTGGCCGCGAACTCCGGATCGGTGACCGGGGAGCGGTAGTCGGTGCCGGTGAGGGCGAAGGCCAGGGTGTCGCCCTGCGGGACCAGGGTGAGGTCCAGCGGCTGGGTGTTGACCGCGAAGCGGTGGCGGCCGAGCCGGATCGTCCTGCCGCCGTCCGCGTAGAGCTCGGTGCGGTCGCGCAGTGCGCGGCCGGCCTCCTGCCGCGCGGCCTTGATCCGGCCGTCGAGCTCTTCGGCGCGGGTCCCCTCGCCCAGTTCCCGCAGTTCATCGGCCGTGCGGCGGACCTTGGCGACCATCGGGTCGGAGGCGAAGAAGGTACTGACGGCGTCGGTGTCGGCGAGGGTGGCCGCCCGGCGGGCGACGGTCTCCAGGACCCGGGCGGCGGAGTCGGCCAGCTGCTCGGCGCGCCGGGCCCGGGCGTCCTGCAGGGTCTGCTTGCGGGCGGAGAATGCGTCGTGGACCTCGGTGCGCTTGGCCGCCAGTTCGGCGAGGAAACCGTCGCTCTCCGCGAACCGCGACTCCAGGTCCTCCAGCCGCAGCAGGAGCCGGGACAACTGCTCGTCGCACCCCTGCGGGCTGTCCGCGACGGCGAGCGCCCCGGTGACCGCCTGGCCCAGCAGGGCGGTCTCGGCGGCGAACTCGGCCCGCCCCTCGTGCGCGCGCAGTTCCCGGCGGCGGGCGTCGAGGGTGGCGCGGGCCCGGTTGACGCCGCCGAGGACCTCGGCGATCCGCTCCAGAATCGACGTGCGGACGGTGGCGTCTGCGATGTCGAGTCCGGCGACGACCTCGGTGACGGTTTCCAGGCTTTCGCTCTGCCCGTCGAGGAGTGCGGCGAGCGGAGCCGCCTCGGCGGTGGTGGCGATCGCGGCGGCCTCGGCGGTGAGCCGGCCGGTCTCCTCGTGGTAGGTGGCGAAGGCGTCCTCGCGCGCGAGGAAGGCCACGGCCCGGCCGGCGAAGGAGGCGATGTCCGCCTCGGTCTCGGCGGCCAGCTCGTCGATGCGGTCCGTGTCCGCGTACCGCAGCTCCTTGAGGGTGAGGAGGTGCCCGTGGGCGCGGCGCAGTTCGGTCAGGCGGTCCACCCAGTCGCCGGTGCTGCGGGGCGCCTCGCCGCGCAGGCGCCGTACGAGCGAGGCGGTCCGTTCCGCTGCCCCGGTCAGCGCGTCGGCGGCCTGCCGGGTCAGGGCCTGTACGGTCTCGAACTCGGCCAGCACCTGTTCGGCGGTGGCACGGACCTCGCCCAGGGGCGTGAGCAGGTCCCCGAGGTCGGGGTCCTCCAGCCAGTGGTACTGGTCGGCGGCCCGGAGGCAGGCGGCGACGAGGGTCTCGTACCCGGCGGTGGTCTGGTTGGTCCCGGAAGCCGTGGCGGCGACGGAGAGGCAGTCCGAGATGCCGCGGACGAGGTCGGCGTTCCCGACGCGGGCCAGCGCGCCGGTGCCGACGGGCCGGGACGCGGCGTAGGTGTCGGAGACGTACGGGGAACTCCAGCGCTGGACCGGGTGCACCCGGGCGGGCTCGTCGGAGTCCGCGCGCAGCACCAGCAGCCCGCCGTCCTCGAAGAGGGCGTGGCCGTTGCAGGAGATGGGGGCGGCGATCTCCTTGCGGATGACGTTGTACGGGAGCAGCAGGCTGCGGCCCTCCGACCGGGCGTGGAAGGCGTACAGCACGTCCTCGCCGTTGGGGGAGCGCACCGTCCGCTCGTACTCCAGCCCTTCGGTGGGGGTGTCGAAGGTCTTGGAGACGCCGGAGGCCAGGCAGTAGCCGCCGGGGAACACGATTCCCTGGTCCTCGGGCAGCCGACGGGCGGCCCGGCCGATGCCGTCGAGGCGTACGACGGTCCTGGTCACGGTATTGAAGACCAGGTGGCGCCGGGCTTCCTCCTTGTACGGGCGCACGCGCAGCAGGACCAGCGGCCCGACGCGCGCGTACTCGATGTCCGCGTCGGCGAGGGACTGGAGGGGTTCGTCGACGGGCTCGGAGTGGATCCCCCCGCCCGTCTCGGTGTCGTCCTCGGTCTTGACGGTGAGCGTGCCGCCGACCGTGGCGACGAAGACCTCGCCGCCGACGGACGCGTGCGGGTGGCGGCCCAGGACGTGGTCCTCGCGGGTCGTCGCCGTCCACTCGAAGTCATGGGAGGGCGGAAGGACGTGATCGCGCTCGCCCCGGCCGTCCAGGAACGTCGCCGACCCGTCGTCCTCCAGGACCCAGCGCAGGACCCGGATGTCCTCGCCCGTCTCGCCGGTCCGGAAGACGGCCAGCAGCTTCCCGTCGACGAGGCGGAGCTGGAGCAGGCGGGTCGCACGGTAGTAGCGGTGGAGGGCGGCGAACTCCCGGAGGAAGCCGGGGTCGTCGAGCAGGCCGGGTACGGCGCCCTCGGGCAGTCGCTCCAGGTCGCGGCCGTGCAGGGCGAAGACATCGGCCACGTCGGTCTCGGGCTTCAGGCCGGGGAGGGAAGCGTGGTAGCCGAAGAGCAGGCGGTCCCCGACGGCCACGATGTCGCGCGGGGTGCAGGTGTGCTCGGTGCGGATGCGCTCGGTGGCTGCGAGGGTCAGCCCGGTGGAGCCGAACTCCCCGGCACGGCGGGTGTTGAGCGCCTCGGCCCGCCGAGCCAGCTCACCGGCCTGCGCGGCGAGCCGGTCGCGCAGCACCTCGTAGGTGCCCGCGTCCACGGAGGACGTGCTGGTCATGATGTGGCTCCCTGCGGCTGCGTACGGGGTCTTCGGCGTGCTCGGGTGGTGCACCGGGCCGGGGCCGCCGAGGGGTGCGCGGCGGCCCCGGAGGTGCGGAGGTACGAGAGATCCGGATCAGGCCTTGACCGAGCCGACCCGGCCGGCGCCCAACTTTGCGAGGGGCATGTCGGCCAAGCCCAACTGCCCCGCCTTGTCCAGCAGCTCGCCGAGCTGCCCGGACTGGGCACCACCGCCCTGCATCAGCTTCATCAGCAGCGCGGACACGGTCAGGTTCTGCACGTCCGAGGTCGAGACCGAGCCGAGGACCCGCGTGACGTCCTCCGTGAAGTCGGACGTACCGTCCAGCCAGGGCTTCGCGAGCGCCTGCGCCGTGTCGGAGTGCCGAACGAAGGCGTCGATGCCCTTGCCGAGCGAGATCGAGGAGACGAGACGGTCGAAGAAGACGGAGTCGCCGCCGACGATGTTGATGTCGGCCTTCTCCAGCCCGGCCGCGACCACCATGGCCTGAGCCTCGGCGACCTGCCGCTGGACGTCGAGACCGGCCAGCCGGACCTCCTTCTCGGCCGCCAGCCGCAGCCGGTACTCCTCGTGCCCGCGGGAAGCCTCGTCCAGCGCGGCCATCGCGGCGGCCTTCTCCGTCAGACCCGCGGCCTCCGCCTTCAGCTTCTCCCCGATCACCGCCGCGTCGGCGCTCGCCTGCGCCCGGGTGCCTTCGGCCTGCGCCTTCAGCCGGGCCTCGGTGGCGCGTGCTTCCGCCAGCCCGGTCTTCTCGATCGCGTCCGCTTCCTTCTCCCGGACCTGTACGGCGGCCAGTCCGGGCGCCGCCGTCTCCGCCTGGACGCCCTCCGCGAGGCGGAGTTTGGCCCGGGCGTCGAGATCGGCGGTCTTCACCCGGGCCTCGGCCAGGGTCAGCTGCTCGGCGGCCCGGTGCACGGCCGCGGCCTCCGCCGCTTCGGCTGCCTTGATGTCCTTGACCAGGCGCTCCTGGGCCTCCGCCTCGGCGGCGATGACGACCGTCTGGCGGTGGCGTTCGGCCTCCTCCACGGCACGTAGCTTCTTGATCGACTCCTCCTGCTCCGCGACCGTACGGTCCACCGCGACCCGCTCGCGCACGACCTCGGCGATGTCCCGCTTCTCGGTCTCGACCTCCTTGTCGGCGGCGATCCGCGTCAGCTGCGTCTCCCGCTCCCGGGCGATGACCTCCAGCTGCCGGTCCTTCTCGATGCGCTCGCTCTCGACGGCGATGACCCGCTCGCGGTTCTTCGCCGCGACCGCCACCTCACGCGCCTGGTTCTCGCGCTGGACGCCGAGCTGCTCCTCCGTCCGCAGGAAGGCACTCTGGGCGCGCAGCCGCTCCTCCTCGACGACCTTGGCGGTCTCCGCCTCCTCCTTGGCCCGTACGGTCTCGATCTCGCGCCGCTGCCTGATCTCGGCGTCGGCCTGGCGGCGCTCCAGCTCCAGGATCGCCTCGCGGGCGTCGACGTTCTGCCGGGTGATCTCCTTCTCCTCCGTGCGCTGGAACTCGTTCGTCCGCACGTGCTCGATGGCGGTCAGCTCTGTGATCTTCCGGATGCCCTGGGCGTCGAGGATGTTCGCGCTGTCGAGCTGGCTCAGCGGCGTCTGCTCCAGGTAGTCGATCGCCGCGTCCTCCAGGCTGTAGCCGTTGAGGTCGGTCCCGATGACGGCGATGATCCGGTCGCGGAACTCGTCGCGCTTGGTGTAGAGATCGGCGAAGTCGAGCTGTTTGCCGACGGTCTTCAGCGCCTCGGAGAACTTCGCGTTGAACAGCTCCTGGAGCGTGTCCTTGTCGCTCGCCCGCTGGGTGCCGATGGCCTGGGCGACCTTGATGACGTCCTCGACCGTCTTGTTGACGCGGACGAAGAAGGAGATGCGGATGTCCGCGCGGATGTTGTCCTGACAGATGAGACCGTCGCGGCCGGTGCGGCTGATGTCGATGGTCTTCACCGAGATGTCCATGACCTCGGCCTTGTGCAGGACGGGCAGGACGACCTGCCCGGTGAAGGTCACGTCTACCTTCCGCATCTTCGAGACGATCAGCGCCTTGCCCTGTTCGACCTTGCGGAACAGGCGGCTGACGACGAGGAGCACGGCGAGCGCGATGAGCAGGACAACGGCAACGAGCACGCCGATGCCCAGGGAGATGGCATCCATGGTGAAGTCCTTGCGGAGAAGGTGAAATGAGGAGCGTGGCGGCGGCGGGGCTCAGCCGACGGTGCGCGGATCGAGTGCGCTGTCGTACGGGGCGACCCAGAAGAACTCGCCCGGTTCGTCATACGCGTAGAGCAGCCCCGGGCTGCCGAGGGGCATGGGGTCGGAGCCGGCTTGGCGCACCTGGACCACGGCGGTCGACCCGTCGTCCGCGGTCACCTCGGCCTGCCCGAACCGTGTGTCCACGCGGCCGGTTCGGATCGTCGCGACGCGGCCGATGAAGTCCTGCCGGGATGGCTGCGGATCGTCGGGTTGGAACAGCAGGCGCAGCGGGCGTACGAGGGCGCCGGTGACGGAGCGGGCCACGAGGAGCGACACGACCAGCAGGACCAGGGCGCTGCCGCCGCCGAGACCGAGGCGGTCGAGCAGGACGGTGCCGGCGAGACCGGCGAACCAGGCGACCGCGACGAACAGCGAGGCCGGGACAGCCAGAGGGACACCGGGAGTCCCGAGTGCCGAGGCTCCGACGGCCGAGTCCAGCGCGTCGTGCTCGACGCCGCCGCACAGCACGAGCAGCCAGAAGCCGAAGACAACGGCCAGGGCGATCGTGAAGATGCCCGTGGGGAAGCCGAGCGCGGCGTCGGTGAACTCGCTCATCCTGTTCCCCTCCCGTTGTAGGTGCCTGTGGCGCGGGGCGGCGGCGCGTGAATACGTTCCGCTTCCGGATCCCGGCAGCTCGGCCGTTCCCCCTGATTCCCCTTGCCCGATCCTGCCCGGCCTGCGGGCGCGTTCGCATTGCCGTGGCCCGGCAGTCTTTACGCGTTCTTGATGCCGAGCGGATCTCGTCGGGCACAGGGTGCCCGCGAGGCTGTACGCCCGGAGCATTTGGAGTTAGCGTGTAACTAATGTTAGCCACTAACGGAATGAGTGATGGGATGAACGCTCCGACAGTCGTAGTGGTCGGGGCCGGGCCGACCGGACTCGCGACGGCGGTAGGGCTCCGGCTCGCAGGCGTCTCCGTACGGCTGCTGGACAAGGCCCCCGGGCCCGCGGCGACCTCACGGGCCCTGGGTTTGCAGCCGCGCGGAGCAGAGGTGCTCGACCGCCTCGGGGCTCTCGCGGATCTCCCCGAGCAGTCGGTACGGATCGGGCAGGTCCTCACTCACGTCGACGGCAAACCACTCGCGCGCCTCCGCGTGGGGCAGCCGACGAAGCTGGTGACGCGGCCCGGCCTTCTCATGTCGCAGTCCGACGTCGAGTCCCGGCTCCGCGCACGCCTCGCCGCCCTCGGTGTCGACGTCGAATGGGGCTGCGAGCTCCTCGATGCGAGCCAGGACGGTGAACGGGTTTCGCTCCGCCTCGCGGGCCGGGAGATCCACGCCGACTGGCTGGTGGGCTGCGACGGCGCGCACAGCCGTGTCCGCAAGGCCGCCGGAATCGCGTTCCCGGGGGTGCCCGTGGTCGAGCGCTTCCTCCTGGCCGACGTGACGGCCCGGTTGCCCGTGCCCAGGGACACGGTGGCGGTCTGGCTGCGCGGCGACCGCATGCTCGGAGCCTTCCCGCTCCCCGGCGAGGACCTGTGGCGGCTGATGGCCCCCGCACCCGCCGGAGCCGCCGACGATCCGCTGCCCGTCCTGTGCGACCTGCTTGCCCAGGAGGCCGACATCCCCTCCTCGGTCGTCCGCAACGCCCACTGGACGTCCACCTTCAAGATCCACCGTCGCCTGGCCTCCACCTACCGGCAGGGCCGGATGCTGCTCGCCGGCGACGCGGCCCACATTCACAGCCCCTTCGGCGGGCAAGGAATGAACACGGGCCTCGGCGACGCCGAGAACTTGGCATGGAAGCTCGCCCTGGTCACGACCGGCCGCGCCGGGGGGAGCCTGCTCGACACCTACGAGGCGGAGCGCAGACCGGCGGCGGCGGACGTACTCAAGTCCACCAGCGCCATGACCGGCATGATCCTGGGACGGACCTGGTGGGCGAGGACGCTGCGCGACCACGCCTTCGTGCCGCTGCTCGGCCGGCCCCGCGTACAGCGACTGCTCTGGGAGAAGTCCTCCCAGCTGACCCTGACCTACCGGACCGGTCCCCTCGGCGGCAGCGCACCGTACAGCCGCGGCCTCCGCCCGGGAGACCGCGTTCCGGACCTCACCTGCACCCGTGCGGACGGCACGCCCACCCGGCTCTACGGGGAACTGCCCGCCCGCTGGGGCCTGCTGAATCCGGGCGGCCGGACGACGGGGGAGTGGGAGGCCGTCGCAGACCGCCACCTCGGAGCAGGATCCGTCGCCGCCCTCCGGGTGCCCGGCGCTCACCGGGGCAACACAGCCCTGGTACGGCCCGACGGCCATCTCGCCTGGCAGGGAACTTCCCCATCAGCCCTCGGCAAGACGCTCACGCGCATACTCGTGAACGGCAGGCAGTGACCACGGCAGGCGCCCCGGAGGCCGCAGATCCATGACGTCCCACCCCGCACCGCCCCCCGGACTGCGCGAGCGCAAGAAGGCCCTCACACGCCGGACGATCCAGGAACAGGCGCTGCGCCTCTTCCTGACCCACGGGTACCAGAACACCACCGTCGAGGAGATCGCCGCCGCGGCCGGGGTCTCCCACATGACCTTCTTCCGGCACTTCCCGACGAAGGAAGCCGTGGTCGAGAACGACGACTACGATCCGCTGATCGTCCGCCTCATCGAGGAGCGGCCGGAGGGCGAGGACAGCCTCACCGCGCTCCGCAACGCTCTGGTGCACGGCCTGGAGGCCGTCTATGCCAGCGACCGCGAGGCCCTCCTCGCCCGCACCCGCCTGGTCTTCGAGACGCCCGCCCTGCGCGCACGGACCTGGGACAACCAGTACGCCACCCAGCTGTTGCTGGCCGGAGCCCTGCGCTCACGCACCCCGGGGCAGAGCGAACTGGCCACTCGCGTGATCGCGGCGGCGGGCCTCGCCGCCATCACCAGCGCGCTCGCGGCGTGGGTCGAGAGCGAGGGCACCTGTGACCTGCCGTCCTTGGCCGACGAGGCCTTCCGCGCCCTGAGTCCGGCGTAGCGGACGCCGCCGGGCGGCCCGTGCGGGCAACCGCTGTGACGGAGTCCTCAACGCTTCACGGCGCCGATTCGTACGCGGCGATCCGGCGTGATCACCGTGCGGGCATGAGCTGAGGAAACCGCCAAGGTCGGTCGACCGCCCGAGGCGCGACTCGACGGCCCGCCTCAGGGCTGGCCCCGGCAGGCGAAACAGCCGGCCGGGGCCAGCCCTTGAGGACTGGTCATTTTCGCCAGAACAGGTGGTGCGTCACACCGCTGGGGCTGGGCACGACGTCGAGATGGAACCGGTCGAGCAGCTCATCGGGTGACTCCCAGAGACGTTTTCCGGACCCGAGCTTCACCGGTGAGACCGCCACGTGCAGGGTGTCGATGAGGTCGGCGTCAAGGAACTCCCGGATGGTGGTGGCCCCGCCGCCGAGCCGGACGTCCTTGCCGCGCGCCGCTTTCCGTGCCAGTTCGAGGACCGCGGCCGGGTCGCCGTCGACGAAGTGGAACGTGGTGTCGCCGAGCGTGAAGGAGGGACGCTTGTGGTGGGTCATCACGAACACCGGGGTGCGGAACGGGGGCTCGGCACCCCACCATCCGCGCCAGTCGTGGTCTTTCCAGGGCCCGCGCTGGGGCCCGAATTTGTTGCGGCCCATGATCTCGGCGCCGATGTTGTGTGCGTAGTCTCGCGTGAGGTAGTCGTCGAGGCCCCGGCTCCCTCCGGGGTCGGTGCGCATAGGCCAGCTCGCGGTGGCGCCGGCCCAGGAGAACAGCCTCTCGGGATCGACATGACCGAATGGCCTCTCGAGGGTCTGGTCCTCACCGGCACCGATCCCGTCACTCGAGACGTTGAAGTTCTGGACTCTCAGCAGCTGAGCCACGTGTTCCTCCTGTGTTGTCAACAACGATGGTGAGACTTGCCGGGCCGGGAAAACTCATCGCTGCGTTCGTGATCGGTCGGAAACCGGGCTACAGAGAGTTCCGAACTGCGAGGTTTGTGCGGTTTGGGCAGGCTCCTGTCGTGAGGGGGCGTCCGCCCCTGCGGAGCCCTTCGCTTTCTGCTGGGCAAGCGTGTGCTGCGCCGGTTTCCGTTCATGAAGGGCTGGGCGTCCTCGCGCTGGTCGTCGCCGGCTTCGTCCTGCACCCGGTCCTCCACTACGAGCCGAGCGCGGTCGCCCTCCTGGGCGCTGGCCTGCTCATCGCGATCTCGAAGGTGGAGACCGGAGAGGTCCTCGGGGAGGTGGAAGCGCTCGCCTTCTTCGCAGGCCTGTTCGTCATGGTCGGCGCCCTCATCGAGACCGGCATCGTCGGAGGGCTCGCCGACTCGCTCGCGGACGTGGTCGGAGGGGACGAACTCGGCGGCTCCATGCTCCTGCTGGGCGGCTCGGCGGTGCTCTCCGGGATCGTCGACAACATTCCCTACGTGGCCACCATGGCCCCCATCACCAGCGAACTCGTCACCGACCTGGGAGGCGACCCCGACCACGTCATGTGGTGGGCGCTCGCCGTGGGCGCCGACCTGGGCGGCAACGCCACCGCCATCGGCGCCTCCGCCAACGTCGTCCTCGGCATCGCCGAACGCAATCGCCACCCCATCAGCTTCTGGGAGTTCACCACGTACGGACTCGTCGTGACCGTGGTCACCGTCGCCGTATCCGCCCTCTACCTCTGGCTTCGCTACGTCGCCCTCGCGTAGCTCAGGCCGTGTCTCCGGGCCAGCCGAGCAGACGTGCGCCGATCATCGCGGTCTGGAGGGTGTAGCGGTTCAGCGGGTCGGCCGGGTCGGCTGCCGTGAGGGAGTGGATGCGCTCCAGCCGGTAGGTGAAGGCCCGCACGCTCAGCGAGAGGCGGCGTGCGGCCTCCGTCGCCACACAGCTGCTGTCGAAGTAGGCGGACAGTGTGTCGATGAGGGGCTGGGCACCGCCGCGCGCGGAGCGCAGGGGGCCGAGAGTGCTCTCGACCAGGTCGGCCATGGCCTGCCGGTCACGTGTCAGGACCGGGTAGACGAGCAGGTCGACGGCGTGCAGTACGGGCCCGTCGAAGCCCATGCGCTCGGCGAGGTCCAGGGCGCCGAGGGCTTCCTCGTAGGAGTGGACGACTCCGCCGGCGCCGGGGTGGGAGCGGCCGATGGCGACCTTGCCGCCGTCGGTGGCCGCGTATGCCTGCTTGGAGAAGAAGGCCAGGACGTCGGGCTGGTCCCCGGGCGCCACACAGATCAGCCGGCCCTCCTTCGTGGTCAGCAGGATCTGCCGTCCGGGGAATCGGGCCAGGACTGCCGTCTCGATGCCCCGGGCGACCCGGAAGCCGTCGCCGTACGGTTCGGGTCCGGCCGCTACGGCCACGGCGTGTGCCTGCGACAGGCGCAGGCCGAAGCGTTCGGCACGCTCGGCGAGGCGGCCGAGATCACTGCCGCCGTACAGCAGGTCGTCGATGAACTCGCGGCGCGCGGCCTCCTCTTGGCGGACCGCCTGCTGCTGGGCACGCTCGTACCCCTCCACGAAGGCGTCCACGGCCTGTTCGACGACAGCCAGCAGCGGACCGGACGGCGAAGACGAGGGCCGTACGGTCTGGGCCGCCGCCAGGTGGTCCCGTATCAGGGCGCGCAACGGGAGCCCTGCCTCCGCGGCACGCACCCCCTCCGTGCGGCGGGAGTCCAACTCCTCGCGGTTCAGGCGGCGGCCCGTGGCGCAGGCCGCGGCCAGGATGTCGGCATAGCCCGCCAGATGATCCGCCGTTGCCGTTCGGTCCGTCACGCACTTCCCCCAGTCCTGACGCGCCCATGACGCCTTCTTGACGCGGGCACCAGAGTGCCATGTGACACGGGCGGCGCCGTCCCCGGCATCAGGGGCACGTAAAGACTGCCGGTCACCGGCAGTGTGTGTTGGGTGAGGGAGCGGCAGGATCAGTGAACGGGGGAACGCACCACAGCCCGGGTGCTGCATCCTGCGCGAAGCGTTCGCCTACGGCCACGCCGAGATCGCCGAGATCCTCGACATCACCGAGTCCGCGAGCCAGCAACACCTCCACCGCGCCCGGACCCGCATCACCGCCGCGCGCCGCCGCGGCGGCGAAGTCGACCCGGCGTCCGCCCGCAGGATCGTCGAGGAATTCCTTGCCGCCGCCACCTCGGGCCGCACAGAACGGCTGGTTGCGCTGCTCACCGATGACGTGATCGCGATCTCCGACGGCGCCGGCCTGGCCGAGAAGCTGCTGCGCTACGACGCTCCGCAGCGCGTCGCCGCCGTCATGCGGGGCGGCTTCAAGCCCACGCCCGCGAAGCGGCGGCTCGCCGGCGGCACGCCCGCCATCCACTACGCGGTCGTCAACGGCGCTTCCGCCATCCTCTTCGTCCTCGGCGGCAAGGTCATGGGCGCCGTGACGTTCGACGTCACCGAAGACAAGATCGCAACCGTGCACGGCATCGCCGCCCCCGCCCGCCTCGTCCGCCTCACCGAAGCCTGGAGGCAGCACGAACCGGACATGCCGCTCATCGCCCAGTGGTGACCCGACGCCGACCGCGGCCGGGCTCGGCACCCGCGCCGCTACGAACGAACCTCCGCCGAGCTCGGCATGACGAGGTTGTCTCAGATCCGGCCATCGGGCCGGCGGGGGATGGACTCGCCGCGTCCGAGGAGTTCGGCCAGCCCGCGACGGGTGGCGGCCAGGACGACGCGGTCCTCCGGCTTGAGGACGTACTCCGGGTGCAGGTCCCAGGCCAGCCCCGACTGCCGCGACGTCCCGTCTGTGGGGGCGGAGGCGAGGTCGGGCCGGCGATCCTCCGGGGAGGCGGTGTCCAGGGCCAGGACCCGCCAGGCGCCCGGGCGGAACGACTCCGCGATGGTGCGGCCCTCCAGGTACGGATGGCCGGCCACGTCCACGGCGGCGAAGAGCAGGACCCGCCGTTCGACCGGAATGGCACCGAGGATCTGTCGGCCCATCATCGCCCCGGCGAAGGCGGGAGCGGCGAGGTGCGTCACGCTGCGACTGCGGGTCAGGGCGGTGGGGTGCGCGGCCCGCAGGGTGCGGTAGACGGCGGTCGCGAAGTCGTCCTCGTACAGGCGAAGTACGGCCCGCAGGCCGGGCTTGACCCCACGGGCGTAAAGGGCGGCCTCAAGGTTGGTGGTGTCGGAGCTGGTCAGGGCGAGCAGGGAGTGCGCCCGGCCGATGCGGGCGGCCTCCAACACTCCTTCGTCGGTCACATCGCCGATGACGACGGGCACCCGCAGTGTGCGGGCCAGCGCGAGGCCGCGTGCCTGCGGGTCGGATTCCACGCACACGACCGGGATCTCCAGCTCGCGCAGCCGGGCCAGCACCCGTGTGCCGATCTTGCCGAGCCCCAGCAGGACCACGTGGCCCGACAGTCCGCGCGGCGGCCGGCGCAGGACGGTGGCCGTGCGGAAGGCCCCGAGCGCCTCCAGGGCGGCGGCCACCAGGACCGGGAGCAGGAGCAGGCCCACGAACCCGGCCAGGATCTGGAGGACCTGGCGCTGGGTGGGGTCTCCCACTGCGGGGTCGTTGATCGCGAAGATGTCGAGCAGGGTGATGTAGGCGGCGTGCAGGGGATGGTCGCCGGTCGTCAGCCAGGACGCGACGGCGAGGGCTGCCACCGCGGCGACCATCCCGGCCATGGACCAGCGCAGCCTCCGGGAGAACAAGGAGGCCACCGGGAGCGCCCCGGCGCCGAGTCGTTGTCTCCCCTGAGCCGGGTCCGTGTGCGTGACCGTTTCGAGGGCCAGGATGCCTCGCCCCGTCGCGGCGGCGACGGCCCGGTCGTCCGGCAGCAGCTGTGGGCCGCGGTCCCCGCTGGATTCCGCGCCCTCGGCGCCTGCCGGGTCGCTGGTCGTCGCGGACAGGAGCGCCAGGGTGCACAGGCCGGGATCGGCTACCTCGCCTCTTCCCGGAGGCGTACGCTCCACCGCGCGCAGCAGGAGGCCGTCGGCCTGGACCACCTTGCTGGTACCCGCGACGGCGCTGGCGGCGAGCGCGGGCGCGGCCGTATCGGCGTCCGAGAGCACGGTCGTCGACGAGTCCAGCTCCCGCAGGTCGATACCCGGCTCCGCCACCATCGCGGCCTGGTCCAGGAGCTCCTCCAGGTGCTGGCCGAGCTTGCGGTTGTAGAGCCGGATCACCAGCCGCAGCCTCGGGTTGAGCCGGCGTGCCACCAGGGCCGCCCGGACGTTGGTGTCGTCGTCCTCGTAGACGAGTGCCAGGGCGGCGGCCCCGGCCACCCCCGCAGCGGCCAGTACCTCCTCGCCCGGCTCCGCCGCGTCCAGGATCTCCAGCTCCCGCACGGCCGGCGGCCCGCCGCCCGCGGTCCGCGCCCGTGGCAGGGGGACCCGCGCCAGCAGGCCGCGCCCGGGTGCCGCAGGGGTGCGGCCGACGCTGGGCCGAGTGTCGCGGGCAGCGGGCGCTACGAGCGTCACCCGCTCCTTGTAGACCTCCCGCAGCTCGGAGGCCAGCCGACGGGCCAGCCCGTCGTCACCGCACACGACCATCCGCCCATCAGGGGCGGGCTGTTGGGGCTGCACTGATATCGAAGACACCGCCCAAGGATGCCCTGATCGCAAAGGGGGTTCAGCCTCGGCCGTGCGCTCGTTCCGGGTCGTGCGCGGTGCGAGCCCATCCGGGGGAATCAACGGCCTGGAGGGCACCGTGGGCGTGGTGTGCGGCGAGACATGGGGGCTGACCGCTCATGAGCACCGGGCCTGGAGCAGCGGCTCTTACGCGCAGGCGATGCACACCCCGCAGCGCGCCCTGTCCCTGCGCGATGCTGAGGGCTGGCACTTCCCCTTGGATCTGGAGCGGTGGTGTGGCCCGGCGGACGAGGCGGACCGGACGGTGCTGCGCCGGTGCACCGGCCGGGTGCTGGACATCGGATGCGGCGCCGGCCGGCTGGTCGAGGCGTTGACAGGGCGGGGCCGCGAGGTCCTCGGCATCGACGTCTGTCCCTGCGCCGTGATCACGACGGTGTGCCGGGGCGGGTCCGCAGTGAGCAGGTCCGTCTTCGACCCCCTCCCCGACGAGGGCCGGTGGGGGACGGCCCTGCTGATCGACGGGAACATCGGCATCGGAGGCGACCCCCGACGGTTGCTCCGCCATGTCCGGGCCCTCGTGCACCGGTGGCGGTAGATCTTGAAGGTGATGTCGAGGCTCTTGGGCGGGGGAGCGGAGCCCGTGCGGCCGCCGGGACACCGCAGCGCGCCTGTGAGTGGCGTCCGCCGCTTGCAGCCCCGGTTTCCGGGTAGCCGCGAGGGCTCCTAGCGGCAGAACGTGGCACTGCCCGCAGGATTGACCAGCCAGCAGTCGAACGCCGCGGGCTAACCCTCTGGCCGGCGCAGCCGACGTCGCGGCCGAACTTCCGCCCCATCCCGCCCACCAAGGGCCCGAGACCGCTCAACGCGCCTTCGGTGGCGGGGCGGGGCGGCCTCCGCCCTCGCCGCCGTCTTTGCGCTCATGGCAGCGGCCCTCGCCACGTGCGCCGGTCCGCGTGGGGCAAGGCCAGCCTGCGGCAATGACCCCGCTCAGCCCCCCGAGGCCGTGCGGCGGCACCCGGTGCTGTCCTCTGCAGTTGTCCGATGGCGGTGACCACGAGCCAGGCGGGTATCGCGACCGGCGGCTTCGCTGAGGGCCGGGAGATCGACGGGGGACGAGCCAGCCAGAGATCGTGCCGCCTCGAAGGAGTCACCCGATTGCCCGCCGCCCGGACACCTGTGGGGACGGCGCGCCGGGGGCCTACCGTCGCGCGGGGTCGCGGGCTGCCAGGCTTGGCTAGAGGTTGCGACGGCGCGGCTGGAATGCGTCCTGCGGGGAGGCCCATGGTGTCGATCGAGGAGGGTGTGGCGCCCTCGGGGTCCGCTGGGGCGGCCAAGGCCGACGAGGCGGCCGCGCCCGACGAGGCGCACCGCAGGGCCGCCGTGGGTGCCCGTGTGCAGCAGGTGCTGTCGACCACCGATCACAAGGTGATCGGCTACATGTACCTCGTCACCGCGTTCGGGTTCTTCCTGTTCGCTGGGGTGCTGGCGCTGGTGATGCGGGCGGAGTTGGCGCGTCCGGGTCTGCAGATCGTCTCGGCCGAGCAGTACGACCAGCTGTTCACGGTGCACGGCACGATCATGATGCTGCTGTTTGCCACTCCCACTTTCACCGGCTTCGCCAACGCCGTGATGCCCCTGCAGATCGGTGCCCCCGATGTCGCGTTCCCGCGCCTGAACGCCTTCACCTACTGGGTGTACCTGTTCGGCGGGCTCATGGTGGTCAGCGGGTTCCTGACGGCGAACGGCTCGGCCGCGTTCGGCTGGTTCGCGTACGCGCCCCTCAACGGAGCCGTCTTCTCCCCGGGCGTTGGCGCGGACCTCTGGATCATGGGCTTGGCGGTGTCCGGCCTGAGCACCATCCTGGGGTCGGTCAACTTCATCACCACCATCGTGTGCCTGCGCGCACCGGGCATGACCCTCTTCCGGATGCCGATCTTCACGTGGAACGTGCTGTTCACCTCCATCCTGGCGCTGCTCGCCTTCCCCGTGTTCACGGCCGCCCTCCTGGCCCTGGAGGCGGACCGGAAGTTCGGCGCGCACGTCTTCGACGCCGCGAACGGCGGGGCTCTGCTGTGGCAGCACCTGTTCTGGTTCTTCGGCCACCCGGAGGTCTACATCGTCGCGCTGCCGTTCTTCGGAGTGGTCAGCGAGATCCTGCCGGTGTTCAGCAGGAAGCCCATCTTCGGGTACGTCGCTCTGGTCGGCGCGACGATGGCGATCACGGGGCTGTCGGCGACGGTGTGGGCGCACCACATGTTCGCCACCGGCGCGGTGCTGCTGCCGTTCTTCTCGCTGCTCTCCTTCCTGATCGCCGTGCCGACCGGGGTGAAGTTCTTCAACTGGATCGGGACGATGTGGAACGGCTCGCTGTCGTTCGAGACACCGATGCTGTGGTGCATCGGCTTCCTCGTCACCTTCCTGCTGGGCGGGCTGACCGGGGTGCTCGTCGCCTCCCCGCCGATGGACTTCCACCTCACCGACAGCTATTTCGTCGTGGCACACCTCCACTACGTGCTGTTCGGCACGATCGTCTTCGCCACATTCGCCGGCTTCTACTTCTGGTGGCCCAAGTTCACCGGCCGGATGCTCGACGAACGCCTGGGGAAGATCCATTTCTGGACGCTGTTCGTCGGCTTCCAGCTCACCTTCCTCGTCCAGCACCGGCTGGGAGAGCAGGGAATGCCCCGGCGCTACGCCGACTACCTCGCGGCCGACGGATTCACCCTCCTGAACACGCTCTCCACGATCGGGGCGTTCCTGCTGGGGCTCTCGACCCTGCCCTTCCTCTACAACGTCTGGCGCACGGCCCGCGACGGTGTCCGTGTCACGTCGGACGACCCGTGGGGGTGGGGACGTTCCCTGGAATGGGCGACCGGTTGTCCGCCGCCCCGGCACAACTTCCACGCGCTGCCCCGTATCCGCTCGGACTCGCCCGCGTTCGATCTGCACCATCCGGAGGTGAGGCTGCGATGAGGGCGGAAGCCTGGCTGTTCACCGGGGTCGCGGTGTTCTTCGCGGTGACCGGAGGCATCTACGCGGCACTGTCCGACGATCCGGCCGGCATCTCCGCGCTCATGGTCTCGCTCCTGATGTCCGCCCTCGTGGCCGTCTTCATGTGGCGGCAGTTCTCCCGCGACGGGCGGCGGCCCGAGGACGACGGGAAGGCGGAGGTCGCCGGAGGCGGCGACCGCCGCTTCTTCTTCCCCGCACGCAGTTACGCCCCCGTGGTCACCGCGGTGGGAGCCGCGCTGATCGGTCTCGGAGTCGTGCAGGGGCTGTGGCTGGCCCTGATCGGCTTCGGCGTCCTCGCACCGGGGGTGTTCGGGTTCGTCTTCCGCCCGCGCCGTGCGGACACCTGAGACCGGCTCTCTCAGGTCCGGTCCGCGCGTTCCCGGACGGGCTCGTCCGGTCCGGCGATCATGTCCTGTGCCCGCCGGCGGTCCTCCGCGCTGAGCGGGGACCGCAAGCGGCCCGCGTAGTACCAGCGGCTGAGGGCATCGCGCAGACGGGCCGGCCACGTCCTCCGCGCCGAGGCAGATCCGGCCGACTGGCGGGGCAGCGGGGTGTTCACCTCGTACACGGCGTTGACGTGGCGCTGCTCGGCGGGCAGCGGTACGCGCAGGGCCTCGAAGCCGCCTTCCACGCTCTCGCGCACCTCGCCGCTCTCCGTCCCGTGCACCAGCTGCTCGGCATCGCCGGCCTGAAGCGCGAGGCACAGGCGCCGGGTGAGCCAGAACGCGAGAGGAGGCAGGAGCACGACCGCGCAGCGCAGGGTCCAGGTGATGGCCTGTACCGAAATCTCGGTGATGAAGGCGGCGATGTCCTGAGCACCGGCCAGCAGCAGCACGGCGTAGAAGGTGAGGACGGCGATACCCAGGGCAGTCCGGGCGGGACGGTTCCGGGGCCGGTCGCACACATGGCGCTCGCCGTGGCTGCCGGTGATCCAACGCTCGAAGAACGGGTACGCGTACAGACCGGCGAACAGCAGACCGGGAAGCAGAACGCCGGGCACCAGCGGATTCCACATGAGCGTGTGCCCCCACAGCCGGGTCTCGACCCCGGGCATCAGGCGCAGCGCACCCTCCAGGAAGCCGACGTACCAGTCAGGCTGCGCACCCGTGGACACCACGTCCGTCCGGTAAGGGCCGTACGCCCAGACCGGGTTGATCTGGGCGAGCGCGCCGACGGCGGTGAGGACGGCGGCGGTCAGGAAGAACAGCCCGGCGGACTTCGCAACGTAGTGCGGGAAGAACGGCTGGCCCACGACGTTGCGGCCGGTGCGGCCGGGACCCGCCCACTGAGTGTGCTTCAGGTGCACCACCAGCAGCAGGTGCAGGGAGACCAGCCCCACGAGCAGGCCGGGTACGAGGAGGATGTGGACGGGATACAGGCGCGCCACGATGTCCTGGCCCGGGTACTCGCCGCCGAAGGCGAGGAAGGACAGATACGTCCCGGCCACGGGCACGGACAACATGATCCCCTGGGCGGTCCGCAGCCCCGTACCCGACAGCAGGTCGTCCGGCAGGGAGTAGCCGGCGAAACCCTCCACGAGTGCCAGCAGCAGCATGGTCACCCCGACCACCCAGTTCGCCTCCCTCGGCCGGCGGAACGCGCCCGTGAGGAACACGCGCAGCAGATGGGCGCCGATCGCGAACACGAACACCAGCGCCGCCCAGTGGTGCATCTGGCGGATCAGCAGGCCGCCGCGCACCTCGAAGCTGATGCGCAGGGTGGACGCGTACGCCTCGGAGACCTGCAGGCCGCGCAGCGGGGCGTACGGACCTGCGTAGACGGTGTCCTGCATCGACGGCTGGAAGAAGAAGGTGAGCCAGGTGCCGGTCAGGAGCAGGACGAGCAGGCTGTAGAGGGCGATCTCCCCGAGGAGGAACGACCAGTGGTCCGGGAAGGCCTTGCGCACGGTGGTCCGTGCCACCTCGGCGAGCGGCAGGCGCTCGTCCAATCCGTGGAACGAACGGCGCGCCGCCCGGCCCGCCCCCCTCGCGGCGCGGACCCGTGTCCTCTTCAGCAGCACCGTCGCCTCCGCCCGTCAGTTCCCTGCGCGGAGCATGGTCCTCCGGGGGGCGCTCCAGGGGGAGACACGCGACCGGAACGCCCGAAACCACGTGATCGGCCCCTGCCGTACAGGGCGGACCCTGGCGCCAGGGCTGCCCCGCCCGTGCGGTCAGCCATCCACGCCGGCAGAGGTGTACGGGACCCCGGCCGGGCTCGGATTCGGGGGATCCGCGCGGGCGCAGGCACTCGGACAGGATCGCCGCCGCTGCCACGGCGAGCAGCTCGGACTGCCAGTTCTACAGCGGCCGGTTACAGATGTCCGCGGCCGTCAGATGGGCCTCCCAGGACGAGGCCCATGTCGTAGTGCGACGGTCTGCGGGGTGCGCCATGCTCTCGTCCGTCTCCCGGCTGGGTTTGGCTCCGCCTGTACAGAAAGCCTGCGCTCCTGGTGAGGGCGCCGCAACGGCTGCTGCGACGCCAGGAGCCCGTGGGCGCTGCCGTGACCGGCCCTGCACCGGCAGCGGGAGACGCCGGTCCTGCTGTTGATCGGCTGTCACCGCCGATCGCCACCATCGCGGGCAGTCAGCGAATGTGTTGGTGGCTTCCCCCTGAGTTGACCTCTGTCCCCTACCGGGCGGCGTGTCGTCATTCGGGTGGGCGTGGCCCTGGGCGCACACTTCTCGCATGCCCGAGCACGAGGCGCAGACCAACCCTCCCGAACCGCTGTTGCAGGTGATTGCCAACCTCGCGCGGTTCCATCGAGAACACGAGCAGTTCTACGCGCAGGCTCCGCTGCGGCAGGCAGACGAGCTTCAGGCGCGGTCCCGGGCACTGAAGTCGCTGGCAGGCCGGTGGAGCGTGATCGACGTCGGTGAGTCGGCAGGGAATCCGTTCGCCGGGGCGGAGGATCTGAATGCCCCCGGGCTCGTCGCGGAGTCGGGGATCCTCTTCATGGAGGGGGAGGACGAGCCCGCCGAGCTCCTGCGGCTGAAGCGGGATGTCAGGGAGCTTGCGGAAGACAGCGAGCAGACCGGAATCTGGCTGGCGCACGCCATGGAGCAGGCGTGGGAGGCCGTCGGCCTGCTGGCCGCCTATCCGGCGCTTGCCGACCTGCTCGGCGAGCGCCACCGCATCATTGCCAACGACTGGCAGTCGGCGGGGTTGCTGGCACTGGTTGCCAGGCTGCTGCGCCGCTCGCTCGACTTGTTGGGCCGGGTCACGTTCTCGCCTGCGGCGCTGCGGTCCGACCTCCGGTCCGAGCGGAACGCCCCCGCCTACCTCTACTCGGCGTCCGAGCTGCTCGACCGAGCGGCGGACCTCCTTGCGGAATCGGCAACACTCGTGCGCGACAACGAGCGGCGCTGGCGCGTGTTCGGCGCCCGGGTTCGCCGGCTGCGGTCCGGGTGAGGCGGGTCCCTCATGGGACTGCCACCGAGAGGGACGAACGCGGTGTGCTCGTGTACCTGCCGCGTCGGATCCGTTGTCGATCCGGTCACCGCGCTGCCCGCGGGTGACCGATGACCCGACGACGTGCCCGCCGGTACCCGAACCAACCATCACGTGGTCGACTACGGGATAGAGGCGGGTGGGCCGGCCCGTTGGGTGGGTCCGCAGAGCACGACCCAGTGGGCGACCTCCGTCGCGTCCGGACCCATGGGGTGGGGCGGATGCCGCCTCCAGTGCGGCGCCCATGGACCGAGCGAGGCCGGGGGACGTGCCGGAACAACGGCCCGCGCGTCTTCCGGATGGTTGTCAGGCCAGGGTGAGGAAGAGCTTTTCGAGTTCTGCCTCGGTCATGGGGGCCTGGCTCTCGTCGGCGCTGTTCATGCACTGGCGCATGCCACTGGCGACGATTTTGAAGCCGGCACGGTCGAGTGCCTTGGAGACGGCGGCGAGCTGGGTGACGACGTCCTTGCAGTCCCGCCCGGCTTCGATCATGGCGATGACACCGGCGAGCTGCCCCTGGGCTCGGCGCAGTCGGTTGAGGACTGAGCTGACCGCCTCGTCGTCGACCTTCACCGGGTACCTCCTGATTGGTGTGCCGTTCGTCTCCATGGTACCCCAGGGGGTATTTGTCTCCGGGGTCAGTGGTCGAGGAGGGCTGCCAGTGTGGCATCGAGGTCGCCATGCCGCGGCCGGTTGTGGGGGAGTTTGGCGAGGACGGCTGCCATGCCGCAGCTGTTGGTGAGGGCGGAGAAGGCCAGTCCGCCGGCGACGGCGGCGGAGACGAGCTGGAAGGCGGGGTGGAGCAAGCCGAGCCCGAGGCCTGCCAGGACGAGAGCGCCGGCGGTCAGGCGGACCTGGCGTTCTATGCCCCACGTAGTGCGCGAGCCTTGCTCGGGGTGGTGGAGGTCATGGCCCGCGGCGGCCCAGGCGCCGGTGCCCCCGGCGAGGGTGGCGGTGTCGGTTCCGTGCTCGGCGAGCGTCTTGCAGGCGCTGTCGGAGCGTGCTCCGGAGGCGCAGACCACCAGGATGTCGCCGCGGTCGGCGGCGTGGTGGATGGCGGGGAGGGCACGCGAGATCTGATCGAGGGGGATGTTCAGGGCGCCGGGCAGGTGGCCTGTGGCGTATTCGCCCGGGGTGCGGACGTCGAGGACGGTGAGCTCGTGCAGGCGGGTGAGGGCCTGTTCGGAGCTGAGGGCGTGGGGAGTGCTCATGGCGGACGGTCTCTCCTGCTGGATGTTGGCGGTGGGGGTGGCCGTGGGGACGGACCCGCTGTCAGCGGATCGCGTCGGTGAGCATGAAGGCCGCGACGGACAGCAGCACGACAGCGAAGACGCGTTGCAGGGCCGGGCCCTTGATCGAGGCGGACAGGCGCTTTCCGTCCCAGGCGGCGAGGATCGCCGCCCCGGTGAAGGGCGCGACGACTGCCCAGTCCAGAGGCCCGGCCCCGCCGGTACGGACGGTGAGTGCGGCGAGCGAGTTGACGGTGATGACGAGCAGGCTGGTCCCGATGGCCGCCCGCATCCTCAGACCCAGCACTCCTACCAGGGCGGGGACGGCGAGGAATCCGCCGCCGACGCCCAGGAATCCGGTGACCGCCCCCAGGCCCGCGCCGGCTCCGGCGGCGCGTCCGGGGCGGACCGGGCGGACCTCGTTCTGGGGTGCGGGGGACTTGAGCATGCGCAGGGCCGCGAGACCCGCGACGGCTGCGAACGCGGCGGTGAGCAGCTGTCCGGGCAGTCGTGCGGCGAGGGCGGCTACCGCCATGGCGGGAGGGATGCCGGCGGCTGCGAAGAGGGAGCCGGTTCTCCAGCAGACGTTGCCGGAGGTGGCGTGGGTGTAAAGGGCAGTGGCGGAAGTGGCGGTGACGATGACGAGCGACGCGGTGGTGGCGGCGGCCGGGGTGAAGCCGAGCAGGTAGATCAGTGCCGGGACCGCGAGCACGCTGCCACCGCCCCCGAGGGCGCCGAGTGCCAGGCCGACGACGGCTCCTGCGACCAGGGCGAGGACGAGCATGCTCACGCTATCGAGCCGCTGCTTCCGTGGCCGTCGACGACCGGCAGTCCCGCCGCGGCCCAGGCGTTCATGCCGCCCTTGACGTCGACGGCCTCGGCTCCGCGTTCGGTCAGGATTCTCGCGGCCCGCTGGGACCGGTGTCCGGAGCGGCAGATCACCATCAGCGGCCGCCCTTGGGCGGCCGGGGGCAGGCCGGCGCCGGCCAGCAGGGCGGAGAGCGGGGCGTGCACGGCGCCGGGTGCGTGCCCGGCGGTCCATTCCGCCCGCTCGCGTACGTCGAGCAGGACGGCGCCCTCGTCTCGGGCGCGCTGATGGGCATCGGCTGGAGTCACGCGGGCGGGGCCGCGCCGGAAGAGGAACATCATCGGGTCTTTCTCTCGTCGGGAACGGGGAGGGCGAGCCGTCAGCTGTCGGAACGGGGTCCGGTGATCATCGGGAGGCCCGTGCTCCGGGCGGCGTCGAAGGAGTCGTCGACGGCCACGACATCGCGTCCGGCGGCGTCGAGCAGGGAGGCGGCGATCCCCGCGCGCATTCCGCCCGCGCAGTGGACCCACACCACTCCGGCCGGCAGCTCGCGCTGGCGTCGGTGGAGCTGGTGGATCGGGATGTGCACCGAGTCCTTGATCCAGCCGTCCGCGCGTTCCGAGTCCCGCCGTACGTCCAGCACGATCCGGTGCTCGTAGGGGTCCAGGGCGGCGAGGTCGGCGAACGTGGCCCGCGGGAAGCTCCGCAGCCCTTGGTTCGCGGAGATCCACTCGGCAGGCTCTCCGGTGGCAGCGGCGGCCGGGCGGTCGATCCCGACCCGGGCCAGTTCCCGCTGAGCCTTCGCCAGCTGCTCGGGGGATTGCGCGAGGAGCGTGACGGGCTTGCCCCAGGGGATCAACCACGCGAGGTAGGTCGCGATCTTCCCGTCGGCCTCGAAGTTGAACGATCCGGCTACGTGCCCCCGGGCGAACGCGATGCGGTTGCGCAGGTCGACCACCCACTCCCCGGCCGCCAGGCGGGCGGCGATGTCGGCGGCGTCCGCCAAGGGAGGTGCGGTGAGGTCGACCGGAGCCGGACCCGCGGCGTTGGCCGGGCCCATGTGGACGTAGTAGGCGGGTACGTCGTCGAGCCCGGCCAGCAGGCCGGCGACGAAGGCGTCGACGTCTTGGACGAGGGCGTCGTTGCCCGCCTTCTCCTTGCCGATGGTGGTGACGTCCCCGTCGGCCTGGGCGAAGGAGCAGAAGCTGCCGAACCCGTGGGTGGGCAGGACCTCCGTCTCGTCCGGAAGCTCGGCGGCCAGCCGCTGCGCGGAAGCGTGCTGGGCGCGGGCCAGCTCCTCGGTCAGCCGCGGTTCGACCAGGTCGGGCCGCCCCACCGTACCGATCAGCAGGGAACCCCCGGTGAACACGGCGACGGCCGCACCCCGCTCCTCCAGAACGTAGGAGGTGTGGTGCGGGGTGTGGCCGGGGGTGGCCAGGGCCCGCAGCGTGATGCCGTCGTCCACGGCGAAGGTGTCGCCGTCGTGGACGGGGGTGCGGTCGAAGGACACCCGGGCCGCGGCGGGCACCAGGTAGGCCGCGCCGGTGAGGCGGGCCAGGTCCAGGCCGCCGGTGACGTAGTCGTTGTGGACGTGCGTCTCCACGACGTGGGAGATCCGTACCCCGCGCCGTGCCGCAACGGCGAGCACCTGGTCGACGTCGCGCGGCGGATCCACCGCCACGGCCGTGTGGGCACCGCCCGCCAGGTAGCTGCGGTTGCCGAGCCCTTCCAGTTCAAGGGTGTCGATGAAGAACACGCTGTCGCTCCTTCTCGTGAAGACTACCCCCGGGGGTATGTCTCGAGCGTAGCATTAGTACCCCCGGGGGTATTTTCGGTGGCGCCGTGGGGGCCGTTCCCGGCTCACTGCGCGTCGGTCCGGGCCAGGGCACAGACTGGTGGGATGGGCGCCATGGACGCGATCGAGCTCAGAGGACTGACCAAGCGGTACGGGGCAGTGGTCGGGGTGGAGGAACTCACACTCGGCATCGGTCCGGGCGAGGTGTTCGGCTTCCTCGGGCCGAACGGGGCGGGCAAGACCACCACCCTCAGATGCCTGACCGGCTTGCTGCGCCCGACGGCCGGGCACGTGCGGGTGCTGGGGATGGACCCGCTCGCCGATCACCGCCGGGTGGCTCGGGAACTCGGCTATCTCCCGGGTGAGCTGCGGCTGTACCCGGAGCTCACCGGGGCCCAGACCCTCGACCTGCTGTGTTCCCTCCAGGGTCGGCCCTGCACACGGCGAGCCGAGCTGTGCGAGCGGCTGGGACTGACGCCCGCGGTCCTGCGGCGCACGGTCGGCGGGTACTCGCGCGGTATGAAACAGAAGCTGGGCCTGGTGCAGGCGCTGCAGCACGATCCCCGGCTCGTGGTGCTGGACGAGCCGACCGAGGGGCTGGACCCTCTGGTGCAGGAGACGTTCTTCGAGCTGATGGAGCAGGCAGCCGCCGACGGCCGCACCGTGCTGTTGTCCAGCCATGTGCTCCCGGAGGTGCAGCGGGCCTGCGGACGCGTGGCGATCGTCCGGGACGGGCGCCTGGTGACGGTGGAGAGCGTGGCCGCCCTGCGGGAGGCGCGTGCGCGGCGGATCCGCCTGACTTTCGGTGACGGGAAGGGGGCACGCGTTTTGGGGCGCGCGGAGCAGTGGGTGCCCCGCTGGGAAGGCGACCGGGTCGAGCTGCTCGTACCCCCGAGCGAGGTGGTGGGGGCACTGCGCGAGCTGCTGGCCCTGGGGGTGGCCGACGCCATCGTGGAGGAGGCGGGTCTGGACGAGGCGTTCCTGGATCTGTACCGCAACGGCAAGACGGAGGGGGCGGCGCCGTGAAGACGCGGTGGCCCCTGCTGTGGCTGGCACTGCACCGGCGCCGGCGGATGCTGATGGCCCTGGTGGTGGGGATGGTCGTCTTCGAGGCGCTGATCGTGGTGGTGGCGAACACGATCGCGCCGGGCCAGCTGTTCTCGGCGGGCGGGAAGGGCCCGCCGTCGGCGTACCGGGCGTTCAGCGGGTCGGGCGGGGACGTCTCGATCGCGAGCTATCCCGGGCTGCTCGGGGCCGGACTGGTGCATCCGTTCTGGATCGCCATGCAGCTGACCGCGATCGGGGCGCTGGCCGCGGCCGCGGTGGCGGCCGACGTGGAATCCGGGACGATCGAGCTGATCATGGTGCGCCCCGTGAGCCGCAACCGGCTGCTCGCGGAGCGGACGGCCGCCGTGGTGATCGCCGCCCTCGCTCTGAACGCCGCGGCGACGCTGACGGTGGCGGCGGGCGTCTGGCTGTCGCCGGACATCCACCGGGACGTGCCGCTCAGCGGTGTGTTCGCCGCCGGGCTGATGGGGTGCGGCTTCGCGCTGTGCCTGGCCGGACCGGCTCTGGCCGTGTCCGCATGGGGGAGCCGACGCGCCCAGGTGATCGGTGCGACGATCGCGATCGGGGCGGTCGGCTTCGCGGTGAACTTCATCGCGCTGGCCTGGTCGAAGGCGGCGCCGCTGCGGTTCATCAGTCCCTTCCACTACTACACGCCGGGTGACGCACTGGCGCAGGGCCACGTGCTGTGGCCGCAGTTGGGCGTTCTGGTCGGGGTCGGAGCGGTGGGGCTCATCCTGGGCCACGCGTTGCTGATGAAGCGGGACCTGGCCCCGTAGTGCAGGGACAGCGGTCAGGGGGATGCGGGGCCTTCGAGTCGGGAGTGCACACCGACCACGCCTTCGACAGCCCGGGCGAGGCGAGTGGCCACGGGGATGAGGTGAGGGTCGCGGGTCCTGCCCCTCAGCGTGACGACGCCGTGCGTCACCTCAACCGTGATGTCATGTTGCGAGAGCGGGAAGAGCCGCTCGACGACCTCGCGGCGGACTTCGGCGGTCAGGTCGTCGTCGGAGCGAAGGAAGACCTTCAGGAGGTCGGCGCGGCTGACGATGCCGAGGAGAGTGCCGTCGGCATCCACGACCGGGAGACGCTTGATGCGGCGGTCGGCCATCAGCCGGGCAGCCTGGGGGAGCGTGGCGTCGGGGCGGATGGTGACGGCCGGGCTTGTCATCAGCTGCTCGGCGCGGACCGATCCGGCCTTCGCGGTGTCGCCGAGGCGGCGCATCTGCTCGATGAGGCTCGGTCCGTGTTCGTGGAACTCCTCCTTGGTGAGGAGGTCGGCCTCGGAGACGACGCCGACGACATGCGCTTCGCCTTCGATGACCGGGACCGCGGTGACCTTCCAGCGCTCCATCGCGGTGGCGATCTCCTTGAATTCGGCGGCGGGCGTGACGGTGACGACGGTCTTCGTCATGACGTCGTTGACGGTGTACGGGGTGGAGGTCATGGCTGGTCCTCAGCGGGCGTAGGCGAGGGGCATGTCGCTGTGGTGGGGTGCGAACAGGTCGAGGATCCGGGTGCGGGCCGAGTCGAGCCGCCGGGCGATGACTGCGGCCACAGCGGCCGATAGGCAACGGCCCACGGCGGGGTTCTCGTCGCAGAGCTTCCGTACGGCCCCTGCGTCGAATTCGAGTGCGCGGACGGGGTGGGTGGTGACGGCGCCCAGGTGCCAGGCGCAGGGCGGGACCATCCAGGACCAGCCGAGGAGCTCTCCCGAACCGAGGGTGTCGATGACGGCGGCCTTGTGCCCGGGGACGTGCAGGTCGAGGTCGACCGTGCCGTTCTCGATGATCCAGAAGCGGTCGGCCCGTTGTCGTTCCTGGAAGATGCGGGTTCCGGCGGGGATGTCCACGCGGTGGGCGTGGGCGAGCAGGGCCTCACGCGCTTCGGGTTCCCTCTCGCCCAGGAGAGTGTTCATGGTGTGCCTCCAGCCCTTCACCTTCAGGCTCGCGCCGGTCCTCGGGGTGCGGGAGGGTCTCGCGGTGCATACCGCAGGGCCCGTACGGCCCGGGTCAGCGGACCAGGACGGCCTCCCCGGGCTTGGGTACGACGGCCGTCCAGCCCAGCTCGCGGTCGATGCGGTCCCGTAGGGTCTCGGCGGCGGTCTCCTCGCCGTGGACCAGGTAGGTGGTGTGCGGGGCGGGGGCGGCGCGCAGCCAGTCGATGATCTGGTCGGCGTCGGCGTGGGCGGAGAAGTGGGGTACGTCGGCCACCTCGGCACGTACGGGGATGTACTCGCCGAACATCTTGAGGGTGCGGGCGCCGTCGACGAGGTCGCGGGCCCGGGTGCCTGCGGCGGCGAAGCCGACGACGACGACGGCGTTGCGAGGGTCGGGCAAGAGCCGGTGGAGGTGGTGCAGGACCCGGCCACCGGTGGCCATGCCGGCGGAGGAGACGATGACCGCGGGGCCTGTGGTGCTGTTGATGGCGATCGATTCCTGGACGGTGCGAGCGGCCAGGAAAGGCTCCGGGCTGAACGCCGCCTCGCCCTGGGCCAGGACCTCGGGCCGCAGCTCAGGAGAACGGGAGCGCAGGGCGTCCCGGTAGACGTCCAGGGCGGCCAGGGCCATGGGGCTGTCCACGTAGACGGGTACGCGCCGGGGCAGCGTGCCGTCGCGGCGCAGTTCGGCCAGCTCGTGCAGGACGACCTCGGTCCGGTCGATCGCGAACGCCGGGATGACCACGGTTCCGCCACGCGACAGTGTTCGGGTGATCACGGCAGCGAACTCGCGCCGCGCCGTCTCGTGGTCGTGGCGGCGGTCGCCGTAGGTGGACTCCATCAGCAGCACGTCGGCGCCGGAGAACGGCTCCGGGGGCAGCAGCAGGGGGTGCCCGGGGCGGCCGAGGTCGCCACTGACGGCCAGGGTGTGGCCGTCCTCCAGCGTGAGGTGGGCCCAGGCGGAGCCGAGGATGTGCCCGCCGTGGTGCAGCCTCAGCTTCGTTCCGGCCATGATCTCGATCTCGCTCCCGACTTCGACCGGGTCGAAGAACTTCAGCGTGTTCTCGACGTCCGTGTCGTCGTAGAGCGGCTTGGCCGGGCGGTGCTTGGACCAGCCGTGGCTGTTGGCGTGCTCGGCTGCCTCCATCTGGAGGCGGGCGCTGTCACGGAGCACGATCTCGACGAGCCGGGCGGTCGGGGCGGTGCTCAGGATCGGACCGCGGAAGCCGTGCCGGACCAGGCGCGGCAGATAGCCGCAGTGGTCCAGGTGAGCATGGGTGAGGACCACGGCGCGGAGGTCGGAGGCATCGAAGCCGGGCTTCTTCCAGTTGCGACGGCGCAGGTCCGCGAAACCCTGGAAGAGCCCGCAGTCGACCAGGATGCGGGCGTGGTCGCTCTCGATGAGGAACTTGCTGCCGGTGACCGTGCGTACTGCACCGAGCAGCCGCAGGAGTGCGGGTCTGGGCGAGGTGGCAGCGGGGCGCGGGGCTGTCTCGGACATGACCCGCCCTCCCTTCGGTAAGGGGATCCGGTTCTCACCATTGCACCGCGTGTAAGGGCCGGCAGGGGGCCGACAGGCCCTGCCGGGGGACCGACCGGCCCATGCGCGGCCGATCGAGTCCGGGTCAGCCTGGCAGTGACACCGCCAAACAGGGCACCGAACAGGGCAGACGGGAAGCGGGGCGAAATGAAGGCATTCGTCTTCCAGGGCCCAGGAAAGATCGCATGGCAGGACGTCGCGGACCCGGGTGTCAAGGAGGCTGCGGGTGCGATCGTCCATGTCGACGACGTCACCGTCTGCGGCACCGACGTGCACATCATCAAGGGCGACGTGCCGGAGGTGGCGCCCGGACGGATCCTCGGTCACGAGGCGGTCGGCACGGTCGTCGAGGCCGGCGGTGACGTCCGCTCGGACCGCGCAGGCGATCGCGTGCTGGTCTCCTGCGTCTCGGCCTGCGGCCGGTGCCGCTTCTGCCGAGAGGGCCACTGCGGCCAGTGCCGCGGGGGCGCCGGCAGGGTCTTGGGCCACACCGTCGACGGCACCCAGGCCGAGTACGTCAGGGCGCCCTTCGCCGAACTTTCCGTCCACTCGCTGCCCAGTGCGGTCGACAGCTACGACGCCGTGCTGCTCGCGGACATCTTCCCGGCCTCCCACGAGGTGGGAGTGCTGAACGGCAACGTCCGGCCCGGCACCGTCGTCGTGGTCGGCGGGGGACCGCCTGCGACGTGTTCTCCCGCGCCGGCGACACCGGTGCACTCAAGGTCGCGCTGGGCGGACCGCAGCACAACGCCGTCACTGTCCCGGCCACCCAGCCGTGACACCGAGAGGACGTGAAGACGATGAGCAGAATCCAACACGGACCGGGCGCCGCAGAGGCGCCTGCCGGGCGCACCGACCTTGGCCGGCGGATCGCCGCTCGCCGCGAGGAACTCGGCCTCACCAGGGACCAACTGGGTGAGCGCTGCGGGGCTGACGGCGCGTACATCACCTACTTGGAGGAACACGCCGCTGCACCGGCGATCGGATCCCTCCTGCGGCTCGCGGACGCGCTGGAGACGACCACCTCGGAACTCTCCGGCGCGACGACTGAGTATCCGCCCGGCAGAGGAACGGCCGTGGTGAGCGCCGAGCTGGTCGAGTTGTCCGAAGGCGAGTGCCGGCGGCTGCTGTCCACGCACGGTGTCGGCAGGATCGCCGTCTTCACCCCGGACGGTCCGGCGATCTTCCTGGTCAACTACGTGGTGGCGGGCCGCGACATCGCCTTCCGGACCTCCGGTGACGCGGTGCTCGCACGGGCCACAGGCACGGAGGTGGCTTTCGAGGTCGATCACATCGACGACGTCACGCGCCTGGGCTGGAGCGTCATGGCCGTGGGCGAGGCAGAAGGCGTCACCGATGCCAAGGAGCTCGCCCGGCTCGATGCCGTCGCGTACTCCCTGCCCTGGGCCGGCGGTCCGCGGACCCACTGGATGAAGGTCACTGCGACCCGGATCACCGGACGCCGTGTGATCCGGCAGTGAGCCCGCTTCGAGCCGTCGTCCTCGACACCGACGGGGTCCTCCTCGACTCCGCCGCGCTGCATGCCGCCGCGTGGAAGTCCGCTTTCGACGGCTGCCTCGATGCCTGGGCGGCCGGCACCGGCCACACAGCCCAGCCGACCTTCGACGCCCAGTGGGAGTACCGGGAGCTGGTGGACGGGAAACCCCGACTCGACGGCGCGCTCGCCTTCCTGGCCGCCCGCGGCATCGAGTTGCCGCCGGGCGACTCCACAGACCCGCCGGGATGCGGCACGGCATGGGCGGTCGCTGCCCGGAAAGAGCACGCGTTCACGGAAGCGCTCCAGGCCGGAGCCGTCGAGGCGTTCTCGGAAGTCCGGCCCGCACTCGAAGCGCTGCGCGCCCAGGGGATGCGGTGCGCCGCCGCATCGGCATCCAGGCATGCCCGCCCTTTGCTGGAGTCCGCCGGGATCGCCCGCCTCGTCGACGTACTGGTGGACGGCACGGACGCCGACCGGCTGACGCTGGCGGGCAAGCCGGACCCCGCCCTGTTTCTGGAAGCGGTACGCCGGCTGGGCGTGGATCCCTCCGACGCGGCGATGGTCGAAGACGCTCTGGCCGGGGTGGAGGCAGGCCGACGGGGGCACTTCGGCCTGGTGATCGGCCTCGACCGGACCGGCGGCACTTCTGCCGCAGCGACCCTGCGGGCTCACGGCGCGGATGTCGTGCTGCCTGACCTCAACGCCGTCGTTGACACCGTCGCCGGAGCGCGGCCGTGAACACGTTGTGGACCTGGACTTTCGACGGGTACGACCCCAAGACCGAGCGGGTGGTCGAGGCCCTGTGCACCCTCGGCAACGGTCGGTTCGCCACGCGCGGAGCCACACCCGAATCACCCGCCGACGCCGTTCACTATCCCGGCACCTACGCGGCGGGCTGCTACAACTGGCTCCCCTCGCAGGTCGCGGAGAAGCAGGTCGGTAACGAGGACATGGTCAACCTCCCCGACTGGACCCGCCTGCGCTACCGCTGCCTTCCGCAGGACGGACCGGCGGGGGACTGGCTCACTCCCGACGACGAGAGCCTGCGCCACCACCACGTCGTCCTGGACCTGCACGCGGGGACCCTCACCCGCAGCATGCTCTATCAGGACGGCCACGGCCGTCGGCTCGGCGTCACCCATACCCGGCTGGTTCACATGGCGGACCCCTACCTCGCCGCCCAGCAGAGCACCTTCCGGGCGTACGGATGGCGCGGGACCATCGAGATCCAGTCCGTACTCGACGGTGACGTCACCAATGCCGGCGTCGCGCGGTACCAGGCCCTCGACGGGCGCCACCTCACCGGCCACCGCGCCGGCGTCGGCGCGGACGGCATCGCCTGGCTCTCCTGCGAGACGACCTTCCTCCGTACCCGGATCGGCATCGCGGTACGCACATCCTCCCGCCCCCTGGCCGCCGTGACCCTGAGCTGCACGGAGGCGGCGACCGCGCAGACTTTCCGCTTGCCGATCTCCCGTAGTCGCCCTGTCGTCGTTCTCAAGTCCGCTGCTCTTTTCAGCTCGTTGGACCGACCCGTGGGCGATCCGCTCGCCTCTGCGGTCGAACACGTTACGCACGCACCGGAATTCGCGACCGCACTCGCCGGCCACAAGGCCGCCTGGGAACACCTGTGGAGCCAGGGCGAAGTGAAGGTGCCCGGTGAGGCCGGCCGGATCCTACGCCTCCACGCCTTCCACGTCCTGCAGACCCTCTCCCCGCACACGGCGGAGCTCGACGCCGGAGTACCCGCCAGAGGCCTGCACGGAGAGGCGTACCGGGGCCACGTCTTCTGGGACGAGCTGTTCGTCACGCCCTACCTCACCCTGCACTTCCCCGAGGTCGCACGCGCCGTGCTCATGTACCGCCACCGTCGTTTGCCCGCGGCCCGTGCCGCAGCGCAGCGGGCCGGTCGGCCGGGCGCGATGTTCCCCTGGCAGAGTGCCAGTTCAGGGCGAGAGGAGACGCAGACACTCCATCTCAACCCACGATCCGGCCGCTGGCTGCCGGACCACTCTCATCTCCAGCGCCATGTCGGTTCCGCCATCGCCTGGAACGTCTGGCGATACGCGCAGACCACCGGTGACGCTGGATTCCTCTACGGCCCCGGCGCCGAACTGCTCATGAGCATCGCCCGATACTGGGGAGCGGCCGCCCAATACGATGCAAGCCGGGAGCGCTACCGGATTCGCGGGATCATGGGCCCGGACGAGTACCACGACACCTACCCCGGGGCCGCCGCTCCTGGGATCGACGACAACGCGTACACGAACGTGACCGCCGCATGGGTGCTGGCCCGAGGACTCGAGTTGGCCGCAGAGCTGCCACCGACGCGCATGCGTCAGCTGGAGCAGCAACTCGGCCTCGACGCAGAGGTACTGAACCGCTGGGAGGACGTCTCCCGAGGTCTTTACGTCCCCTTGCACGGCCATGTCATCAGCCAGTTCGAGGGCTACGGCGATCTGGCCGAGCTGGACTGGGACGCCTACCGCAGCCGGTACACGGACATCCGCCGACTGGACCGGATCCTGGAGTCCGAAGGCGACACGGTCAACCGCTACCAGGCGTCGAAGCAGGCCGACACCCTCATGCTCGGCTATCTCTTCCGCCCCGCCGAGCTTCACGAGATCTTCGCCCGGCTCGGCTACGAGCTCGACGATGACCTCTGGCGGGCCACCGTCACGTACTACTTGCAGCGCACGAGTCACGGGTCGACGCTCAGCAGCCTCGTCCACGGCTGGGTCCTGGCCCGCCACAAGGGCCCCGACGCCTGGCGGTACTGCGAGGAAGCCCTGCTCGGAGACGTGATGGACATCCAGGGCGGCACCACCGGCGAAGGCATTCACCTCGGAGCCATGGCCGGCACTCTCGACCTCATTGAACGGGGCATCGTGGGGCTCGAGGCCGACCCGGACGGACTGCGCATCGACCCCGTTCCGCTGCGGGAGGTGCCGCGCTGCTCCTTCACCGTCGACTGCCTGGGCCACCGCGGCATCCGTATCCGGTTCGTCCCCGGCAGGCTGGGTATCGCGGTGCCCTTCTCCCGAACGGCCCCTCCTCTTCCGCTGCGCCTGCCCGGTGGCCGGGCCGCGACCGCGCCCCCAGGTCGGCAGCGGTGGTTCCGTATGGAAGGGAGCTGATCGGTGGAACTCGTTCAGCGACTCCCGTCGACCGGGACGGCGAATGCCGCTTCGAGGTGGCCCCTCACCTCCGAGGTCATGGCCCTCAACCGAGGGGAACCCGTTGGCACAGGACCCTCGGGGCGACGGGCGGCCTGCAGCCCGGCCCGGGGGCCCGTGGTCGCGGCGCAGTGAGAAGTCCACCAGGGTCCGGCCCTCCGCGGCGATCACGCAACGAGCCGCCTTGGCGGCGACCGCGGTCTGGTGGCAGAGTTGGCTGAGCAGGTACGTCTCGACGAGCTGGGCCTGGGCCAGCGGGGCGGTGACCTCCAGCAGGGGTTCCCCTGCGAACACGAGGTGCCCCTCCGGAATCGCGCGGACTTCCCCTTCAAAGCGCAGGCCGAGCATGCCGGACAGGTCCTCAGGCGGCCTGTGGAGTGCGGCGGCGAAGTCGCGGACGTCATCCGCGCTCACCCGGAAGTGGGACAGGTAGTCCAGGGAAGGCTCCACCCCGGCGGAGACAAGGAATCCCCGGCCGGGCGGCAGATCCCGGACGAACAGGCTGAAGGTGGCCGGGGCGCGCATACCCTCTCGCAGGTACGACATCGCCATCGTCACCTCGTAGAGGTCGGTGGTCGTTGTCTCGGAGATACCCCCAGCCTGCACGGCCTGCGCCCGTCGGGCATGAGCCCTGTGGTCCCCTGCCCGGCCCGCCATGGGCAGGTCGGCCCCTCCGAGGTACGGACCGGTCGGCCCCCCGCCGCTGTCCCACTCGGCACTGCGGCACAGCGACCTCCAGGCGTGATCGTGAATCCGGGATGCCGATCCAGGCTCCGTTTCCAGAAGAGGTGGCCACGATGCAGCGCATCCGGATCCAGCCCCACCAGAAGCACCCCCACAAGCCCGCGCCGCTGGACCTCCGCACGCCGTCCGGCCGCCCGCTCCCGTACTGAGTCCGGAGGTCGTCATGGCAAGCACACGGCACGTCATTCCGTTCGCGGAACTAGGCCGACAGGACGTCGGCAGTGTCGGGGGGAAGAACGCCTCCCTGGGTGAGATGACCGCCCACCTGGCCGATGCCGGTGTGCGCGTCCCCCCGGGGTTCGCCACGACGGCCGACGCGTACGGAGAACTGCTGGACGGACACGGACTGCGCGGGCGGATCGAGGAACAGATCGCGCGCCTGCACGAAGGCGCGGCGCTCGACGACGTCGGGGCCGTGATCCGGTCGCTGACCCTCGCCGAGCCGCTGCCCCCAGGACTGCGGGCCGAGATCGTCTCGGCGTACGAGCAGCTGGGGCGCGACGAGGGACGCGCGGACCCGGAGGTCGCCGTACGCAGCAGCGCCACCGCCGAGGACCTGCCGGAGGCGAGCTTCGCCGGCCAGCAGGAGACGTACCTGAACGTGCGCGGGACCGCCCGGCTGCTGGAGTCGGTGCACCGCTGTTACGCGTCCCTCTACACCGACCGCGCCATCGACTACCGGGAGCGTATGGGCTTCGACCACCTCCAGGTCGCCCTCTCCGTCGGCGTCCAGATCATGGTCCGGTCGGACCTCGCCGGTGCCGGGGTGATCTTCACCCTCGACCCCGAGAGTGGATTCCCCGAGGTCATCGTCATCAGCGCGGCGTGCGGACTGGGTGAGACAGTCGTCAGCGGGCAGGTCGACCCCGACGAGTACACCGTCTTCAAGCCCACTCTGAAGGACCCGGAGCTGGACCCGCTGATCGACGTACGCGTCGGAGCGAAGCGGCGGAAGGCGGTCTACGCGGAGCTCGGACTGACCCGGACCGTCGACACCACCGCCGAGGAGCGCTTGCAGAGGGTCCTGACCGACACCGAGGTACGGCTCCTCGCCGACTGGGCACTGACCGTCGAAGGGCACTACGGCTGCCCCATGGACCTGGAATGGGCCAAGGACGGCCTCACCGGAGACCTGTGGATCGTGCAGGCCCGGCCCGAGACCGTGCAGTCCCGCCGCGCCGCCTCCACCCTGCGCCGCTGCCGCCTGACGGCCGTGCCCGGTACGCCTCTCGTGGACGGTACCGCCGTCGGCGAAGCCATCGGCAGCGGACCGGTCGTCGCTCTGGACGCTCCCGTCGACCTCGACCGCTTCCCGTCGGGCGGGGTGCTCGTCACCGGCATCACCGACCCTGACTGGGAACCGATCATGAAGCGTGCCTCCGCCATCGTCACCGACCACGGCGGCCGCACCTCGCACGCAGCGATCGTCAGCCGCGAACTCGGCGTCCCCGCCGTCGTCGGCACCGGGCGGGCGACTCACGTCCTGCACGACGGACGGAAAGTGACCGTCTCCTGCGCCGAAGGCGGACGCGGCAACGTCTACGACGGCCTGCTCGCCTACGAGGAGACCGAGACCGACCTCGCCGACATCCCCGCCACCCGGACGCACGTCATGCTCAACCTCGCCGACCCGTCCGCCGCCTTCCGATGGTGGCGCCTGCCGGCCGACGGTGTCGGCCTGGCCCGGCTGGAGTTCATCGTGGCGCACCAGGTCAAGGTCCACCCCATGGCCCTGCTGCACCCCGAACGCCTGGACCACGCCGACCGCTGCGCCGTCGATCAACTCACCGAGGGCCACCTCGACCGCACCCGTTACTTCACGGACCGCCTCGCGTACGGCATCGCCCGGATCGCCGCCTCCCGGTGGCCCGCCCCCGTGGTTGTACGGACCAGCGACTTCAAGACCAACGAGTACGCACGCCTCCTCGGCGGCCGGCCGTTCGAACCGGTCGAAGCCAACCCGATGATCGGCTGGCGGGGCGCGAGCCGCTACTACAGCGACGGATACCGGGAAGGGTTCGCCCTCGAATGCCGGGCCCTGCGCCGGGTCCGCGACGAGATGGGCCTGACCAACGTCATCATCATGATCCCCTTCTGCCGCACCCTCGAAGAGGCCGACCGGGTCCTGGGCGTCATGGCAGAGGAAGGCCTCACGCGAGGCGAGAACGGCCTGAAGGTCTACGTCATGGCGGAGATCCCCGCCAACGTCATCCTGGCCCAGGACTTCGCCGAACGGTTCGACGGCTTCTCCATCGGCAGCAACGACCTCACCCAGCTCACCCTCGGCGTCGACCGCGACTCCGAAGCCCTCGCCCACGTCTTCGACGAGACCGACCCGGCCGTCACCCGCAGCATCCAGACCCTCGTCCCGCGCGCCCAGTCCGTCGGCCGCCCGGTAGGGCTGTGCGGCCAGCGCCCCAGCGACGACCCGGCATTCACCGAGTTCCTGGTCAAGACCGGCATTGACTCCATTTCCGTCGCCCCGGACAGCTTCGCCGCAGTCAAGCAGCACGTGGCCGCCGCCGAACTGGCCCGGTACGGGGAGGGCCGAACGGCCCCATCCGGGACCCGATGGCCCCAAGCGGAGCAGCCGTCCCCCTCACGACAGTGAAGGAAGACAACACTGAAGGCGCTCAAGCGCACCACAACAGAGAGCAACGGAGAGTCGTCATGACTTCCAAGCGCGTCCTGGTCGCCTACGGCACCAAGCACGGTGCGACCGCCGGAATCGCTTCCGAGATCGGCAGGACCCTGCGCGAGGACGGCCTCGACGCCGTCGTGGTCCCCGCCGACGACGTGGACGACGTACGCGGGTACGACGCCGTGGTCCTCGGCGGCGCCCTGTACGCCGGGCACTGGAGCGGCAAGGCCAAGCGCTGCGCCGAACGCAACGAGCACTACCTCCAGCACCGCCCGGTCTACCTGTTCAGCAGTGGCCCCGTCGACAGTTCCGCCGAGCAGCACGACATCGCGCCGGTGGCGGCGGTGGCCCGGGAGATGGAGCGCCTCGGCGCACGCGAGCACATCACCTTCGGCGGCAGCATCACCGCCAGTACGCCCGGGTTCATCGCACGGGCCATGGTCCGCGCGGGCAAGGGAGGGGACTTCCGCAATCCCGAGCGGATCCGGACGTGGGCTCACCACATCAGCGCCGACCTCGCCGCTCCCCACTGAGCGGCTGGGCAGAATCAGAGCGCGGAGGTGCACGATGTCCGAGGCCGGCACGCCCGGAGACGGGCCCACGCGATCGCGCCCGGCGAGAGCCGGCCGGGTGCGTCGACTGTTCGACGGACGCCCGAACGAGCTGCGTCGCCCGGTCGACCGGACCCGGCGCCGCTGGAGCGTCGTCTTCGTACTGTCCTTCCTGATCGCCCTGTTCTGCGGCGGCGTCGTCACGACGGCCGTCTGGGACTCCGAAAGCCGGACTGCCAGGGAAACGGCCCGCCACCGGCACCAGATCGAGGCGACGACGGTCGGCTCCGCGGAGCGCGCGGTCTCCAACCGCTCCGGCGGCACCTCGCGGGTGGTTGCTCCAGCCGTCTGGGAGTACCCGGCCGCCCACCAGCACTCCGACACGGTCTCCGTCCCGCTCGGCACACCGGCAGGCCGGACGGTCACGATCTGGGTCGATGACGCGGGCACGGAAGCGCAGGCGCCTTCGTCCGAAGCGCAACGCGCCTTCACGGCCGCAGCGGCGGGAGTCGGAGCCCTCGGCCTGCTCGTCCTGGCCTCGGGGGCAGTGGTCCGCCTCCGTCTGCTCCTCGTCGAGACCCGCACCCTGGCCCAGTGGGAGCACGAGTGGGATGCCGTGGAGCCGCGCTGGTCCGGCAGGCTGCGGCGTGAGCAGGGACCTGGCGATGACTGAGGCAGCCACCCGGCCCCCGTCCCCGGCGGGCGGGCTGTCCCCGAGCCCTGACCCTCTCGAACCGTTGCCGCTGCTGAGGCGCGAGCTCGGCACCGGGCCGAGTGGACTCTCCGCACGCGAGGCAGCCCGCCGCCTTGCCGTCTACGGCCCCAACGAGGTCCGCCGCAAGGCCCGTACCTCCCTGGGCCGTGAACTGGTCCGCCAGCTCGTCCACCCCCTGGCCCTGCTGCTCTGGGCGGCCGCCGCGCTGGCGTTCGTCGCAGGCATCCCCGTGCTCGGGTGGGCCATCATCGCCGTGGTTCTCGTCAATGCGGCGTTCGCGCTCCTCCAGGAACGGCAGGCCGAACAAGCGGTGGAGACTCTCGCGAAGTACCTGCCCGAGCACGCCCTGGTGATCCGCGACGGCCGGCCCTCGGCGGTGGAGGCAAGAGGACTGGTGCCGGGCGAACTGATCGTTCTCGAAGAGGGCGCCAAAGTCCCCGCCGACGCACGGCTGACCGAGGGAGGCATCGAGGTCGACCTGTCGATGCTGACGGGGGAGTCGACCCCCGCCGAACGCATCGCCGGACCGGGACTCATCGGGGCACCGCTGCTGCAGGAACCCAACCTCGTGTTCAGCGGCACCGTCTGTACCGGGGGCCAGGCCCAGGCGATCGTGTTCGCCACTGGAGACCACACGGAACTCGGCCGCATCGCCGCACTGAGTCAGCGCACCCGGCGCGACCCCAGCCCCCTGGAACAGCAGGTCAAGAAGGTCGCCTGGCTCATCGCCGCCGTAGCGGTCGCCATGGGCGGCGTGTTCCTGGCCGCCGGTGTCGCCGTGGGCCTGCCGACGCGGGACACCCTCATGTTCGCGATCGGCCTCCTCGTCGCCAACGTCCCCGAGGGGCTGCTGCCGACCATCACCCTCGCCCTTGCCGTCGGCGTGCGCGCCCTCGCCCGCCAAGGGGCGGTGATCAAGCGGCTGAGCGCAGTGGAGACCCTCGGCTCCACCAACGTCATCTGCACCGACAAGACCGGAACCCTCACCCAGAACCGCATGCGACTCCAAGCCGTGTGGACGCCGGACCACGGAAGGGAGCCCGGCCCCTGGGACGGAGAGCTGCTGCGAACCAGCGCCCTGTGCACGACGGTCACCCGGGACGAGGAAGGCGAACTTCGCGGCGACCCGACGGAAATGGCTTTGGTGGAAGGTGCCGCTGCCCACGCCGCTCCCGTCGACCTCGACGGCCGTGACACCGGGCGCCGAGCCCTGTTCCGCTTCGACCCCCGGCTGCGTCTGATGTCCGTCGTCCATGCCGATGGCGTGCACGGGCTGCGCGTCATCGTCAAGGGCGCGCCGGAGACGGTGCTGCAATCCCTGGAAGGCGGTTCGGGGTCCGCGGCCGCCGCGGCGGAGGAACTCGCCCGCGAAGGCATGCGCGTCCTGGCCGTCGCCGTCCGAACACTGCCGGCCGATGCCGAGGTACCGACCCGTCGCCAGGATGCGGAGACCGGGCTCCGACTGCTCGGGCTCGTCGGCCTGTACGACCCGCCACGTCCCGAAGTCGCCGCCGCCGTCCGGCGCTGCCACGAGGCAGGACTCCGCGTGCACATCGTCACCGGCGACAACGGCGCCACCGCCGAGGCCGTCGCCCGCGAAGTCGGCATAGGCCTGCCTCGTCTGCGGGTGGTCGCACAGTCCGAGTCGATCGGCGACCACGAACTCGACGCGCTCCTCGCATCGGCGGACGCCGAAGTCGTCTTCGCCCGCTCCTCGCCCGAGACCAAGCTGAAGGTGGCCGACGCCCTGCGCGCACACGGGCAGGTCGTCGCCATGACCGGTGACGGGGTCAATGACGCCCCCGCCCTGCACCGGGCCCACATCGGAGTGGCGATGGGACTCTCCGGCACGGACGTGGCCCGTGAGGCGTCCACCATGGTGCTCACCGACGACAACTTCGCCACCATCGTCACCGCGATCGAATCCGGCCGCCGCGTCTACGACAACGTCCGCAAGTTCATCGTCTACATCTTTGCCCACCTCACTCCCGAGGTCGTGCCCTTCCTGGTCTTCGCGCTGTCGGCCGGCACGGTCCCGCTCCCGCTGACCGTCCTGCAGATCCTCGCCATCGACCTCGGTACCGAGACCCTCCCCGCCCTCGCCCTCGGCCGCGAACGAGCCGAGCCGGGCACCATGAGCCGCCCGCCGCGCCCGAGTTCGCAAGGAGTCATCTCCCGAGACATGCTCATCCGCAGCTGGGGCTACCTCGGTACCGTCTCCGCAGTCCTGGTCATGGGCGCGTTCTTCTACGTACTGTGGCGCGCGGGCTGGCACGCGGGCGATCCCACCGGCACGGGCAGCCCCTTGCACCACGCTTACGTCACCGCAACCACGGCCACGTTCGCCGGCATCGTCACCTGCCAGGTCGGCACCGCCTTCGCCGCCCGCACCGACCATGCGGCCCTGCGCGACATCGGCCTGTTCACCAACCCCCTGCTCCTGGCCGGCATCGCCTTCGAGCTCGCCTTCACGGCAGCCCTCGTATACGCGCCGCCCCTGCAAGGCCTGTTCGGTACCGCCGCCCTGCCGCTGGACGTCGTCGCCCTCATCGCGACCTTCCCCGTCCTCGTCTGGGGCACCGACGAACTGCGGCGCTGGGTCCGGCGCACTCACCACCACACGAAGCGCTGACACGCTTACCGGAGGCACGCCATGTCACACACTGCTGAATGGAAGGTCCGCCTCTACCTCTTCGAGGAGGACCACATGACGAAGGCCCGCCTGGAGCTCGACACGGGCACGAACAGGCTCACGGGCCACGGCGCCGCCCGCTGCGCACCCCAGGACACCGACGTCCCGGAGATCGGCGACGAACTCGCGGTCGCTCGCGCCATGGAGGACCTGGCCCTCCAGATGAAGCGGGCCGCCTACGGAGACATGCAGGCTGCCGGCGCTCCGTCCCTCCAGGAGTCCCTCAAGCCGTACACCGGGTGGCTGGACACCGAAGCGTGAACACGGAGGACGCCCGGCCCGGCGGCGCAGTGGCCGAGGTGTCCACCACGATGCGTGATCGGGTGTGCCGGGGACGCCGAACGCGTCGCGACCAGCGCCGGTCCGACCAACGCGTTCGAAGGGGATCTTGCACGCCGTCCTCGACAGGGACCTTCGGCCCCCATGAAGGTCCTGAGCGGCCCTCTGCCCGGCGAGGTCCTTGGTGCCAGCGTGAGGTCAGACCCCCAGTGGCCCGGGGCGAGGAGGAATCATGAAGAACACCGTCAGCGGCTCGGAACTCGGCTCCGTCATCGTCGGCGTCGACGGCTCCGATGCCGCCCGCCAGGCCGCGCTCTGGGCAGCGGGAGAGGCCGAACGCCGCGGGCGTCCGCTGCACATCGTGTACGGCGCCGATACGGACGGCCGGGCCCTCTACGTATCCGTCGAGACCATCGAGCGCGTCCGCAGCGCCGGCCGCGAACTGCTCGACGAAACCGCCGCCGCGGTCCAGGAACAGCACCCCGGCCTGGTCGCCACCACGGAATTCAGTCGCGGCGACCCCGTGGCCAGCCTGCACCGGGCGGCCGGCCTTCGCGGCACCATCGTGGTCGGCAACCGGGGTCTGGGCGGATTCAACTCGCTCATGCTCGGATCCGTGGGCCTGAAGGTCGCGGCCGGCGCGAAGACGCCCGTCATCGTCGTCAGGGGAACGGACCATCGCGCCGAGAGCGGGACGGTGCTCGCCGGGGTCCGTGACGAGCACGACCTGGACTGCGTCCGTCACGCGGCGCGGGAGGCCGAGCTCCGCAAGGCCGAGCTGCGGCTGCTCCACGTGTGGAACGCGCTCCAGTCCGTCGGCAGCGTGGTGACCATGATGGACGACGTCTCGGAGATCGCCGACGAGCACGTCCGGCACCTGACCGCGGTGACCGAGCAGATCCGCCAGGAGTTCCCGGACCTCACCGTGCGGGCGGACGCCGAGAAGAGCGTGTCCGTCGCCGGTGTCCTGGTCGAGGCCTCCCGACACGCCGACCTGCTGGTCATGGGCGGGCGGCGGGCGTCGGCGTACCTGGGACCCACCCTCGGGCGGCACACCCACAGCCTCGTCCACCACTCCCACTGCCCCGTGCTGCTCATCCCGCGCCACACGGACAAGCACGGAGATGAATCGTGATGGCCCCCGCCGAACGCCGCGAGATCGTCGTCGGCATCGACCCGGCCAGGGACTGGCACCTGCCCCTTGCCTGGGCGTCGGACGAGGCTCACCGCCGTGGGCTCGGGCTCCGACTCGTCGTGGCCGTGCCTCCGCCGCACCACACGCGGCAGGTCGACGACACCCCTCGCACCACGGCCCTGCGCCAGGCGGGCTCGGAAGCCCTGGCAGCCGGTACCGACTGGGCGCGGGAACGGCACCCGGGGGCCGACGTGGCCACCGATCTGATCGAAGGATTCCCCGTCCCCGCCATAGGCCGCCTGTCCCACCGGGCCCGCATGCTCGTGCTCGGATCCCGCCACCTGAGCCGGACCGCGGAGTACTTCAGCGCCGGTTCCACGGTGGTCCCGATCACGGCCCAGGCGCACTGTCCGGTCGTCGTGGTCGGAAACCCCGAGCACATCACCCAGCAGCGGCCCTACCTGGTCGTGGGCATCGACGGCAGCGAGTCCTCGAAGGCGGCGCTCGCGCTGGCCTTCGAGGAAGCCGACCTGCGCGGCGCCGCGCTGCGCGCCATCGCGGTGTGGCAGCCGCCGGTCTTCCTGCTCCACGACGAGGAGGTCGCACTGCAGGCCCAGCGGCGGATGCTGTCCGAGGTCACGTCCGGCTGGTCGCAGAAATACCCCGATGTGAAGCTCTCCCACGAGATCCCGATCGGGCATCCGGTGGAGGAGCTCGCGGAGGCCGCCGAGCACGCCCTGGCCGTGGTGGTGGGCCGCCGCGGACGCGGAGGCTACTCCGGCATGCGCCTGGGTTCCGTCGTCCACGGACTGCTGCACCGGGCGTTCTGCCCGGTGATCACGGTTCCGGCCGAGTAGGCCGCCATGGCGATGACCCCGGCCACTGCGGAGGTACCTGTCCGCACGCTCGGCGGGCTCACCGACGTCGAGGCGGAACGCCGACTGGCCGACCACGGCCGCAACGAGCTCCCGCCCGCCCCAGCGACACCCTGGTACGCCAGGGTGCTGGCCCAGCTGCGCGATCCGCTGATCATGGTGTTGCTGGGCGCGGTGGTGCTGACGATCGCGATCGGTGACCACGCCGACGCGGTGGTCATCGCCGTGGTGATCGTCGTCAACACGACCGTGGGCGTCGTGCAGGAGACCCGTGCCGACCACGCCGTGGCCGCTCTCTCCGCGATGTCGGCACCGAAGGCGCGGGTCCTGCGGGACGGCGCTCCGCGCGAGGTCCCAGCCGCCGTCGTGGTGCCCGGCGATGTCCTGCTTCTCGCCGAGGGCGACATCGTGGCGGCGGACGCCGATGTCACCGAGGCGTCCGCCCTCATGATCGACGAATCCATGCTCACCGGGGAATCCGTCCCCGTGGACAAGGAGGACGATTCGACGGTGGGTGCGGGAACCGTGGTCGTGCGAGGCCGGGGTGTGGCGACGGTGAGGGCCACCGGCCCGGACAGCGCGCTCGGCCGGATCGCCGCGCTCCTCGACACCAAGCGGCAGCCGACACCCCTGCAACACCGCCTCGCCTCGCTGGGGCGCATCCTGGCCGTCGTCACCGTGGCCCTGTGCCTGGTGGTCTTCGGCCTCGGGCTCGTACAGGGCCTGCCGCTCGGGATCATGGCGGTGACGGCGATCAGCCTGGCCGTCGCAGCGGTTCCGGAATCCCTGCCGGCCGTTGTGACCCTGGCGCTGGCACTGGGAGCCCGGCGCATGGCGGCCCGGCACGCCCTCATCCGCCGGCTCCCTGCCGTGGAGACCCTCGGCTCTGTCACCGTCCTCGCCACCGACAAGACCGGCACCCTCACCGAAGGCCGCATGGTCGTCCAGCACGTGTGGACGCCACGGGCCGCGGTCGACTTCTTCGGAGTGGGGTACGAACCGCAGGGAGACGTCCTGGTCGAGGGCAGGCAGCCGACGGCGGCCGAGCTCGGCCCCGTACAGGAGCTGCTGACGGCCGCGTCGCTCTGCAACGACGCCTCCCTGCGGCCGCCCCAGGGAGAGCCCCCGGACGAGGACCGGTGGACCGCGGTCGGCGACCCCATGGAGGCCGCCCTCCTGTCGGCCGCCGCCAAGGCCGGGTGCGACGAGCCGGAGCTTCTCAGGCGCACCCACCCCAGGACGGGGGAGATCCCGTTCGACAGCGGACGCAAGCGCATGACGACGGTCCACCGCCTGCCGTCCGGAGGTGCCCTGGTGTGCCTGAAGGGCGCCCCGGAGGTGGTGCTGGACGCAGCCGTTCTCGCCGACCGCACGGACCTGGTGGCCGGCGCCCGGCAGCAGGCGGCGATCCTGGCCTCCCGCGGATACCGGGTGCTCGCCGTGGCGTCCGCCGAACACGCCGAGCAGCCGGACAGCGCGGAGACGGCCGAGGCAGGACTGAGGCTGTTGGGCCTGGTCGCCATCAGCGATCCGCCCAAGCCCGCGGCAGCGGCCACGCTCGCCGCCTGCCACGCGGCCGGTATCACCCCGGTCCTGATCACCGGAGACCACCCGGCGACGGCACGCGCGATCGCCGTCCGCGTGGGCCTGGCCGACGCGGACACCGACGACGAGACCGTGGTCAACGGCCCCGATCTGGCGGCGGGCCGGGTCGCCGACCTCACCGCCGCACGGGTCTTCGCCCGGACGGATCCGCAGCAGAAGCTGGAGATCGTCGATGCCTGGCGGGCCCGGGGAGCCGTCACCGCCATGACCGGCGACGGTGTCAACGACGGTCCCGCCCTGCGCCGCGCCGACATCGGGGTGGCCATGGGGCAGCGGGGCACCGAGGTCGCCCGCCAGGCTGCCGACCTCGTGCTGACCGACGACGACCTGTCGACCCTGGTCGCGGCCGTTGAGGAGGGCCGGCGGGTCTACGACAACATCCGCCGTTTCCTGGTCTACGGCCTGGCCGGCGGCGCCGCCGAGATCCTCGTCATGCTGATCGGCCCCCTCCTCGGCCTTCCGCTCCCGCTCCGGGCGGGCCAGATCCTGTGGATCAACCTCCTGACCCACGGTCTGACCGGGGTGGCCATGGGCGCCGAGCCGGTGGACCCGGAGGCGATGCACAGGCCCCCGAGGCCGCCCGGCCAGCACATCCTCGGCGCGGGCGCCTGGCAGCGCCTCGTGGTGCTCGCCGCGGTCGTCACTGCCGCCTGCCTCACCGCCGGGACGGTCGCACGGGCCTGGGACCTGCCCTGGCAGAGCGTCCTCTTCCTGTCCCTGCTCGCTGCGCAGCTCGGCGTCGTGCTGGGCCTGCGAACCCGCTTGCTGACCCGGGAGAACCTCTTCCTGCCCCTGTCCGTCCTCGCCTCCGCGCTCCTCGGGGCAGCAGCGCTCTACCTTCCGCCGCTCCAGTCGGTTCTGGAGACCGAACCCCTTGGATGGCCGGGCCTTGCCCTGGCATCAGCCGCCCTCATGAGCGGCTTCGCGGCAGCCCGACTCGCACGGCACGCTTTCCGGAGGAGCTGATGATCATGAAGACGCACACGTCCGAGCACGGTCCCCACGCCCGCGTAGGCGACGAGATCGTGGTGGGCGGGCCCTCGGTGGGCCAAGCGGGTCGCGACGGCGAAGTCGTCGGTCTGCGCCACGACGACGGCACCCCGCCCTACGACGTCCGCTGGTCGGACACCGGCAGGACCACCCTCTTCTTCCCCGGACCGGACGCACACGTTCGGCATCTCGGCGCGGACGGCTCCGGCTGACGCCTTCAGCCTGCGCGGGAAGGCGGGGGCGGGGATACGGTGAAGAGGCAGGAAGGGCTTCCCCTGGGCGTCGCTTGGAGGTACCGCATGGGCGCGGACGATCAGGGTGCCGTGCGTCCGAGGGTGCCGCGGCTCCGGCTCGACGAATTGCTCGAAGAGCTTCAGGTCCGCATCGACGAAGTGCGCGGCACCAGGGACCGGCTCAACGGGCTCCTTGAAGCCGTGATGTCCGTCGGCCGGGAGCTCGACCTTCCGCAGGTCCTGAGGGGCATCGTCGAAGCCGCCGTCGTCCTGGTGGACGCGGAGTACGGAGCCCTGGGCGTCATCGGCGACGACCGGAAGCTCGCCCAGTTCCTCCCCGTCGGCATCAGCGACGACCTCCGGGCCGAGATCGGCGACCTGCCCTCCGGCCACGGCATCCTCGGCGAACTCATCCGCCATCCCGAGACCCTACGGCTGTCGGAGTTGTCCGATCACTCCGCCTCCTACGGGTTCCCGGCCCACCACCCCCCGATGCACTCCTTCCTCGGCGTCCCCATCCGCGTCCGCGAGGACGTGTTCGGCAACCTCTACATGACCGAGAAGCGCGGCGGCATCGACTTCGACGAGGAGGACGAGGCGGTCCTGTCCACGTTGGCGGTGGCAGCCGGGATCGCCATCGAGAACGCCCGCCTCTACGAGGAAGTGCGTCTGCGGGAGCGCTGGCTGGCCGCCAGCTCCGACTTCACCAGCGCTCTCCTGTCCGGCCTGGCCGAGACGGAGGTACTGGAGGGGATGCTGGAGCGGGCCCGCGACATCACGGGCGCCGACATAGGTGTCTTCTACCTCGTGGGCCAGGGCGGGGAGCTGAGCGGCTCGCTGGCCCTGGGTGAGGGCGCCGAGGCGCATCGCGGCATCGTGCTGCCCAGCAGTACGGGAACCCTGGCCGCAGCCGCCCTCGGTGAGGAGGACGGGCTGATCGCTGTCGCCGATGTCGGGACCGACGACCGGATCACGGTGCAGCCGGAACGCTGGAAGGGCTTCGGCCCGGCCGTCGCCGTCACGGTCGGCACCAAGGAGAAGCTGAGCGGTGTCCTCATCCTGGCCCGCAGACGCGGCCTCCCGGCGTTCGCCCGCGCCGAGATCGCAGCCCTGCCCGGCTTCGCCGGCCAGGCCGCCCTGGCCCTGGAGCTCGCCGACCGGCGCCGGGACGCCGAGCAGATGAGCATGCTGGAGGACCACGACCGCATCGCCCGCGACCTGCACGACCTCGCCATCCAGCGGCTCTTCGCCACCGGCATGACCCTGCAGAGCGCCCAACGCTTCGTCGAGCATCCGGAGGCTTCGGAGCGGCTCGCCCGCGCGGTCGACGACCTGGACGCCACCATCAAGATCATTCGCTCGACGATCTTCGGACTCCGCGAACACGAGGCACCCGGGGTGACGCCGAAGCTGCGGCTCCGCGCCGTCCGAGCCGTGGAGGATGCCGCCCAGGCACTCGGCTTCGCCCCGGCCTTGCGGATGGAGGGCCTGATCGACACCGACGTACCCCCCGAGACCGCGGACGAGGCGCTCGCTGTGATCGGCGAGGCGCTCACCAACGTGGCCCGGCACGCACAGGCAGGCCGGGCAGAAGTGTCCCTCTCGGCCGTCGAGGGCGTACTGACCGTACTGGTCACCGACGACGGAGTGGGAGTGGCGGAGGGAGGCCGTCGCAGCGGGCTTCGCAATCTCGCCGAGCGGGCCGAATGCCTGGGCGGCGAACTCTCCGTATCGGCGCACGGGCCGAACGGTCGCGGCACGAAACTGGAATGGCGGGTACCGCTGGATGGGGGCGACTTCCCACCCTCCGGGTGAGGATCCCCCGCCGGCACTCAGCTCCGGCCCTTGCCGTGCTCGTGCCCGTGCTCGTGTTCGTGGACCTGGGCGGCGATGACAGCGGCCTGCACCCGGCGCTCCACCCCCAGCTTGCCCAGCAGCCGCGAGATGTGGTTCTTGACCGTCTTCTCCGACAGGTACAGCCGCTTGGCGATCTGCGCGTTCGTGAGGCCCTCGCCGATCAGTTCGAGCACGGAACGCTCCCGCTCGGACAGCGTGGCCAGCCGGTCGTCCTCCGAGTCCTTGGCGGTCTCCGGGTCCCTCAGCGAGTGCATCAGCCGAGCGGTCGTCGCCGGGTCCAGCATCGACTGCCCGGTCGCCACCGTTCGTACGGCAGAGACCAGGTCGGATCCCTTGATCTGCTTGAGCACGTAGCCCGCCGCACCGGCCATGATCGCGTCGAGCAGAGCGTCCTCGTCATCGAACGAGGTGAGCATGAGGCAGGCGAGCTCCGGCATACACGAGCGCAGCTCACGGCACACGGTGATCCCGTTGCCGTCGGGAAGCCGGACGTCGAGCACGGCGACGTCCGGGCGCAGCGCCGGCCCACGGGCCAGCGCCTGCCCGGCGGTGGAGGCCTCACCGACGACCTCGATGTCCGGTTCGGCGTTCAGCAGGTCGTACAGGCCGCGGCGTACGACCTCGTGGTCGTCCAGGAGGAAGACCCGGATGGGCGCCTCGTCAGAGGCCGGCGGTGCGTCGGACATGTACGCCCCTGTAGTCGATCCGCTCTGCGTATGTCTCGTACGGATTGTCTCAGTGGAGCGGGGGGATGCACCCTGGGCGCGCCCTTGGCTTTACCGGCTTGGTGGTGGGCCGGAGAACGGTTGGCGGGATTCGCTCGAGCGGTCGGGTCGGCCCGGGCTCCGACTGTCGTCGCTGAGGCTCGGGGGCAGGGGGTCGGCGAGGTAGTGCTGGATGGTGGGGGCGATGAGGTCGGTGACGGAGGGGGCGGGGAGGGTGGCGATGGTGCCGATCTGCCAGATGTAGCGGTTCATGACCATGCCGACGATCTGGGTGGAGATGAGGCTGGCCCGCAGGTTGCGTTCGGTGTCGGGCAGGCTGCCGGGGCATCCCCGCCGAAGCCCCGTCGGTCGGCCGGCACCTGGTCTCGATGCTGCGCAGCCACGCCGTCAATCTCGACAGCCCGCCCCGGGCCCCCATCGGCAATGTGCTCCACCTCGCCGCCGCCCCGCCTCACCCGCCGCACGCAGCGATGAGTGGCACCACCCTCACCGTCGCCGCGCCCCTGGCCGTGGGGGCCGCGCGCCTCGCCCCGGCCGCCGCGCACGGGCCCGCGCCGAGCAACTGATCATCCACCTTGCCGTTTCTCGTGAACATCCGAGGGCCGCAAGATCCGCAACTGCTGCCCGAACAGCAGACAAACGCTGCCGCTGAACGTGAACAAAGCCACGCCCCAGGGGCCGGGGTGCCATGAGGCCTCAGGAGGCTCCGGTGGGCTGCCCTTCCAATTCCATCCGCACGTCCACCACGCCTTCCACGGCATGGATGGCGCGGGCCATCAGCGGCACCAGGGCGCGGTCACGGAGTGATCCGCGCAGGGTGACGACGCCGTCCTTCACCGATGCCTGTAGACGTACCGGGGGAGCGAGCTCGGCGAGAACCGCGTCGCGGATTTCCTCCTCGATCTCCTCGTCGGTGCGCAGGAACACCTTGAGCAGGTCGCTCCGGCTCACGACCCCCTCCAGCATCCCCACGCCGTTCACCACGGGGAGGCGCTTCACGTGCTTGCGGGCCATGATCTGGGCAGCCTCGGCGAGCGTGGCGTCGGGGTGTACGGTCACGGCCGGGCTCGACATCAGCTCCTCGGCCAGCACACCCCCCGCCTTGGAAGCCTCTTCCAGCTGATCGGGAAGCCGGGGGTCGTCCTGCCGGAACTCCTCCTTCGGTAGAAGATCCGCCTCGGAGACCACCCCGACGACACGCCCCTCGCCCTCCAGGACGGGAACGGCGCTGACCTTCCACTGGTCCATCAGCTCGACGATCTCCTTGTACGAAGCCTCACGGCCGATGGCCACGGCCGTATGGGTCATGACGTCGCTGACGGTGTACCGGGACGCGGGCATGACGCCCTCCTCACTGCTGGGGGTTCAGGTGCGGGACACCGGCCGTCAGAGATAGCTGCCACTGCCGTGCGGGGCATAGAGGTCGAGCAGCCGGATACGGGCGGCGTGCAGCCGGTGCGCGAGCACCTGCGCGACCCAGTGGCCCATCGCGGAGCCGAAAGCAGGGTCGGTATCCATCATCGTGCGCACCGCGGCGGCGTCGAATTCGTACGTGCGCACCGGCGTCGTGGCCACCGCGCCCAGTCTCCAGGCACTGGGCTGCAGCATCCACGAGCACCCCACGAGTTCGCCCGGTCCGAGCCTTTCGATCACTGCCGGCTGTCTGCCGGGCACATGCACGTCCAGGGCGACGATGCCGGTTCGGACGATCCAGAACCTGTCCGCCCGGCCGCCCTCGTTGAAGAGGCGCGCGCTCTCGGGGAAGTTGACCTCCCGCGCGATGTCCATCAGCCGGGAACGGTGCTCAGCCGGCAGCGCGCCGGCGATCTTCGTAGGGGGAGTGGTCCTCATGGCGGCCTCCGGTCGATTCCGATTCAATTCTGGGCGGCTCCAGAGGCGCTGGGCATGGGCCGACCGGACCCCGATTCCGCAGGACAGGGGACCGTTCGGCCCTGGCACGGCGCGCGAGGAGGCAAGGACGCTGGGTGAAGCCGAGGCCGACACGATGCAGTCGGAGCGGAGGGCCGTGTGATGGATCACGAAACCGCCCGGAGGCCGGACCACGGCCCCGTCCCGATGCGGTCCACGGAGCGGCTGGACCGCTCTGAGGCGCTGCGGCTCCTCGGCACCGTGTCCCTGGGCCGCATCGTCTTCACCCACCAGGCGTTGCCGGCCATCCGGCCGCTGAACCACGTGGTCGAGGGGGAGGACGTGGTCATCCGGCTCGACGAAGGTGCTTCACGCGCGTCGCTGGTGGCGACCCCCGGCACTCCCGGCATCGTCCTCGCCTACGAGGCCGACGCCATCGACCCCGACACGCATCTCGGCTGGAGTGTCGTGGTGATCGGCTACGCCGAGCTCGTCGAGAACCGCAACGAGGCCGAACGGCTTGCGGCGCTGCTCGACCCGTGGACGAACCAGCCGATGGCCGGCGTCCTGCGTATCAGGGCCGAACTCGTCACAGGGTTTCGCCTGGGGCCGGAACCTCGGCCGATTTCCGCCGCCGGGTGAGTCCCGGCCCTGCTTCTGACACCTGGCGACGGCGTGGCCTGCGATCAGCGGCGACGGGGTGCGCCAACCTGGGCGCAACGCGGTGGAAAAGGGGTGCCGGATGGATTGGCTGGTGACGGTCACGGGCGCGGCCCTGGTCCTGCTGATCCTGCGGGACGTGTTCCACACGCTGTGGCACCCGACGCGTCACGGCGGGCTGAGCCGCCTGGTCATGACCACACTGTGGCGGCTGTCCCTCGTCCTGGGCACCCGGCGCACGGCGGCCGGCCTGGCCGGCCCGCTTGGCATGGTGTCCGTCGTCGCCCTGTGGGCCCTGACCGTGGCGGCGGGCTGGGCGCTGATCTACTGGCCTCACATGCCCGAGGCGTTCGTGTACGCGGGCGGGCTGGAGCCCGACGACCATGCGGGGCTGCTGGACGCGACGTACGTCTCGCTGGTCACGCTCTCCACCCTAGGCCTCGGCGACGTCGCACCCGCCGAGGGGTGGTTGCGCCTCCTCGCGCCCCTGGAGGCGCTGGTCGGGTTCGCCCTGCTGACCGCGACGGTCTCCTGGATCCTCGGCATCTATCCGGCTCTGGCCCGCCGCAGGGCGCTGGCCTTGCGGCTCTCCCACCTCTCCCGTACCCATCCCTCGAAGGAACAGATCGACTCCCCGGCCGGGGCGGCCATGCTGGACAGCCTGGCCACGGCACTGTCCGTCGCAGCGGTCGACTTCCTCCAGTACGCGGAGTCCTACTACTTCCACGACGGCGACGACCGGACCTCCCTCGCCCGCCAGATCGGCTACGCCCTCGACATCGCCGATGAGGCTTCGGAAGCCGGACACCGGGATGTCCGGCTCGCCTCCGCGGTGTTGCGTTCCGCCCTGGAAGACCTCGCGAGCATCCTGGACGAGCGCTTCCTGCGCACCCAGGGCACGCCCAGGCAGACTCTCGACGCGTTTGCGCGCGATCACGGACGGCAGGCGGGCACCGGTGACCACGTCCTGCCGTGAGTCTCCCGGCGTGGACGACGACCTCGCCCGTCCGCCCGATGCCGGGGCGTCGACACCGCGCTGCCCGGAAGAATCCGTTGAGGTCCGGACCGGCGATGTGCTCGTGGTGAAGACGCCAGGTGCAGGGCCCAGTCCAGCACTCCGAACTGCGCCGTGCGCCGTTTGGCCCCGTGGTGCAGGACCTCGTCCCGTGAGTAGGGCAGGCTGCGCCTGGAGACGCCCGAAGAGGGAAGCGGGTACCTATGAAGCCGCTCGCCGGCACGGTGGTCATCGGGATCGGCAACGAGTTCCGGCGCGATGACGGGGTGGGGTGGGCCACCATCGCGTTGTTGTGCGAACGGGAAGCACGGCGACCTCTCCCCTTGGGTACTGAGCTCGCCCAGAGCGACGGAGAACCCGGCCGCCTGATCACCCTTTGGGAAGACAAGGCCCTCACCCTCGTCATCGACGCCTGCTTCCCCCCTGCGGCGCAGCCCGGGCGAACACACCGGTGGAGTGTGGCCCCGGGAGAGATGCCGCACCCCGCTGCCGCAGGCAGGCAGAGCACCCACGGGCTGGGGCTCGCCGAGGCCTTGTGCCTCGCCGACAGTCTCGGGCGCGGCCCCGGCCGCCTCATCGTGTACGCGGTCGAGGGAGCGGACCGCTCGCTGGGCACCGGGCTCACCCCGGCGGTAGCGGCCGCTCTGCCGCTTCTGGCCCTACGCATCGAGGAAGACGTCCGCGAGCACGGCGAGCGGACTCGCCGGACCAGGTTCGAACCCGGGAGCCCGCTGGTCTGACATGCTGCCGGATCTAGGCACGTGGAGACCGAGAGGTGCACCATGACCGACGCTTCGGATGCCGGAGCCGTCCTCGACCACCCAGACGAGGCGGTTCTCGACCGCGACGGTCTGGCCGCGCTCGTGCGTGTCCTGAAGGCGCGCGGCCGCACGGTGATCGGCCCGACCGTGCGCGACGGCGCGATCGTCCTCGACGAGCTGGACTCCGCCGATGCGCTTCCCTACGGGTGGGGGGTCGAGCTGGAGGCGGGTCGGTACCGGCTCCACCGCCGCGAGGACGGGGCGGCCTTCGCACACAGCGCGGGACCCCAGTCGTGGAAGTCGTTCCTGCATCCGGAGCGCGTCCGCCAGTGGTCCGCGGACCGCGGCCCAGACGGTGCGCCGGTCGTCCGCGAGGAGAAGCAGGAGAGCATTTCATACGCGTTCCTCGGAGTGCGGCCCTGCGATCTGCGTGCCATTCAGATTCTGGACCGGGTGATGAGCGGAGGCAGGTACCGGGACCCCACCTACCTGTCACGGCGGACGGGTGCCTTCCTGATCGCGGCCGAGTGCACCGAGCCGGGTGCCACCTGCTTCTGCGTCTCGATGGGGAGCGGGCCGGCCGTCGACGCCGGGTACGACCTCGCGCTCACCGAGGTCGTGGACGATGCCGGTCACCGATTCCTCTGCCGGAGCGGGAGCGAGGAGGGAGCCGCGGTCCTCGCGGAACTACCGGGCCGGAGCGCCGATGGCTCCACCCGAGCGGCTGCGACCCAGGCCGTGAGCGCCGCCGCCGAACGCATGGGCCGCTCCATGCCGCCGGTGGACCTGCGCACGCTGATGCGGGACAACCTGGAGGCGGATCGCTGGGACGACGTCACCGCCCGGTGCCTCAGCTGCGGCAACTGCACCATGGTCTGCCCCACCTGCTTCTGCACCACCACGGAGGACGTCACCGACCTGACCGGCGATCACGCCGAGCGCTGGCGCCTCTGGGACTCCTGCTACGACCTGGACTTCTCGCTCCTCCACGGCGGCCCGGTCCGGTCCACCCCGCGCAGCCGCTACCGCCAGTGGCTCACCCACAAGCTGGGTACCTGGCACGACCAGTTCGACAGCTCCGGCTGTGTCGGCTGCGGCCGGTGCATCGTCTGGTGTCCCACGGGCATCGACCTCACCGAGGAAGCCCACGCCCTGCACCAAGAGGCCACGCAGCGGGAGAGCACGCCGTGACCTCGCATCCGGTTGGGCCTCCCGGCGAGCAGGTGTTCGCCGCTCTGACGACGGAGCACCGCGGGAAGCTGATGGCCCTCGCCCGTGAAGTCGCCTTTCCGGGCGGCACACGGATCTTCGAGGAAGGGGAGAAGGCAGACCGCTTCTGGATCATCCGCTCCGGCACGGTCGCGCTCGACGTCCACGTGCCCGGCCGGGGGCGCGTGGTCGTCGAGACCATCGGCGCGGGCAGCCTGCTCGGCTGGTCATGGCTGTGCCCACCCCGGCAGTGGCACCTCGCGGCCGAGACCCGGGACGCCGTCCGCGCCTGGGAATTCGATGCCGCCGCCGTCCAGGACCTGTGCGCCGAGGACACGGCGCTGGGTCTGTCCCTGGTAACCGCCGTCGCCGAGACCATCGGCGACCGGCTTCGAGCCACCCGCACCCGGCTGCTCGACCTGTACGGACCGCCGGGACCGCAGGGGATCGGGCCGGTGCCATGACGCTCACGCCCCTCTCCTACCGCGTGGTGGACCGCCGCGACGAGACGCACGACACGGTCACGCTCGTACTGGAGCCTGCCTCGGAAGCCCTGAAGCCCTTCGCACCCGGCCAGTTCGCGATGCTGTACGCGTTCGGTGTCGGCGAGATCCCGGTGTCCGTGTCCCGGCTCGCGGACGGGCACCGGCTGACGCACACGGTCCGCGCCGTGGGTGCCGTCTCGCGCGCATTGTGCGGCCTGCGGACCGGCGGGTGGGTCGGCGTGCGCGGCCCCTTCGGCACCGCCTGGGACTCGGCCGCCGCTCACGGCAACGACCTGCTCGTCATTGCCGGAGGGATCGGGCTCGCTCCGCTCCGTCCCCTCGTCGACGCCGTTCTGGCCGAGCCGCAGGCGTTCGGGCGGCTGAACGTCCTCGCGGGCGCCCGGACCCCCGACGATCTGCTGTACGGGGACGAGTTCCCCGCCTGGGGAAAGCCGTTCGGCGCCGTCACGGTCGACCGGCCTTCCGGCGGCTGGACCGGCCGGGTCGGCGTCGTCACCACGCTGCTCCGCGAGGCCCGGTTCACACCTTCGGACACGGTCGCCTTCGTCTGCGGTCCCGAGGTGATGATGCGCGCGACCGCACGCGCGCTGATCCACCAAGGGGTACGTCCCGACCGCATCCGGGTCTCCCTCGAACGCAACATGCGCTGTGCCACCGGCCACTGCGGCCACTGCCAGCTCGGACCCCTGCTGCTCTGCCGCGACGGCCCGGTCGTCGGCTACGACCAGGCCGAGCCCCTGCTCACCGTCCGGGAACTGTGAGATGAGCACCCCCACCACACCCCAGCCCCCTGCCCGCCCCCGCCTCGGCGTGTTCAAGTTCGCCTCCTGTGACGGCTGCCAGCTCACCCTCCTCGACTGCGAGGACGAACTGCTCGGCATCGCCGCCGAACTGGAGATCGCCCACTTCCTGGAGGCGTCCAGCGAAGCCGCGCCCGGCCCGTACGACCTCGTGCTCGTCGAAGGGTCGGTCAGCACACCCGAGCACGTGGAGCGCATCCGGCGCATCCGCGCGGATGCCCGCCACCTCGTCACCATCGGTGCCTGCGCCACGGCGGGCGGCGTGCAGGCGCTGCGCAACTACGCCGATGTCGAGGGATACCTGGCGACCGTCTACGCCCGCCCCGACTACATCGAGACCCTCGCGACCTCCACGCCGGTCTCGGCCCACGTCCCCGTCGACTTCGAACTGCGCGGCTGTCCCATCGACCGCGGTCAGCTCGTCGAGGTCATCACCGCGTTCCTCGCCGGACGCAAGCCCGCCATCCCGAACCACAGCGTCTGCTTCGCCTGCAAACGGCGCGGCAACGTCTGCGTCACCGTCGCCCACGGCACACCCTGCCTCGGCCCCGTCACCCACGCGGGCTGCGGGGCCCTGTGCCCGACGTACGGGCGCGGCTGCTACGGCTGCTTCGGGCCGGCCGGAACCACGAACCTTCCCGCGCTGGTCCCCCTCATGCAGCGTGACGGGATGAGCGAGGAGGACATCGGCAGGTTCCTGCACACCTTCAACGTGACCGCCTTCACCGCCCTGGAGGAGCAAGGACAGCCCGGCGTGACCGACGCGGAAGGACCGGGATGAGCGATCCCACCCCCCGATACCAGGAGCTGCGCATCCCCTCACTCGCCCGTGTCGAGGGCGAGACCGCGCTGCACCTGAGGATCCATGACGGCACGGTCACCGAAGCGCGGCTCAAGATTTACGAGCCGCCGCGGTTCTTCGAAGCCTTCCTCCGGGGCAGAGCCCACCCGGAGCCACCCGACCTCACCTCCCGCATCTGCGGGATCTGTCCCGTCGCCTACCAGATGAGTGCCTGCCGCGCCATCGAGGACGCGTGCGGCGTTGTCGTCGACGGACAACTGGCCGCCCTTCGCCGCCTGCTGTACTGCGGCGAATGGATCGAGAGCCAGACGCTGCACATCCACATGCTGCACGCACCGGACTTCCTCGGCGAAGACGACGTGATCGGCCTGTCCCGATCCCATCCGGAGCACGTCAAGCGCGGACTGCGCCTGAAGCAGACCGGCAACGCCGTGGTCGAACTGCTCGGGGGCCGGGCCATCCACCCCGTCAACGTCAGGATCGGCGGATTCCACCGGGCCCCGACCCGCGCCGAACTCCGCCCCCTGGAAGAACGGCTGCGCACCGCCCTCGACGACGCCTGGGACACGGTGCGCTGGGTCGCCGGCTTCGAATTCCCGGACGCCGAGTGCAACGCCGACCTGCTCGCCCTCGCCGAGACCGGCACCTACGCCATCGAGTCCGGAGTCCCCACCGTGCTCCCGTACGACGCGACGCTCCCGCCGTACGGCTTCCCCCTGCGGGACTTCACCGACCACGTGACCGAGGAGCAGGTCTCCCACTCCACAGCGCTCCACTCCCGGTTGGACGGCCGAAGGCATCTCACCGGTTCCCTCGCCCGCTGGGCGGTCAGCGGCCACCTGCTGTCCGCACTGGCCCTGGAAGCGGCACGGGAGGCGGGGCTGGGCGACCCCCCGTCGCGCGCAGGTGCCGGGCGGGGAAAGGCCTGCAGGAACCCGTACCGAAGCATCCTCGTCCGGGCGGTGGAAGTCCTGTACGCGGTGGAGGAGGCCCTGCGGATCATCGCTGAGTACGAGCGTCCGGCCGGCCCGTACGTGGAGGTCCCGGCCCGGGCCGGTATCGGGCACGGTGCCACGGAGGCGCCACGCGGCTTGCTCTACCACCGCTACGCGTTCGACGGCGGGGGGCGTGTCACGGACGCCCGCATCGTGCCACCGACCGCCCAGAACCAGGGCGCCATCGAGGAGGACCTGCGTCGGCTGGTCCAAGCCGGCCTCGATCGGGGTGAGGGCTCCGAGGCCGAGCTCACCCGGCTGTGCGAGCGGGCCGTCCGCAACCACGACCCGTGCATCTCGTGTTCGGCCCACTTCCTGGAACTGGACATCGAGCGCACCCACTGATCACGCCCAGGCGTGACCGGCTGATCCGGACGACGTTCCGGCCCGGGCCTGTGGCCGGTCCGCAAGGCGCCGTTACGTCGGATGGCGGCGTCGGAGCCGACCGGCAGCCACGGTCCCGTGCACGTCGTGCGTCCGCGTCCTCGTAGGTGCCTCACCAGCCGGGCCCGCCTCTGGCTCCTGCGCGCCGCGGGCAGGCTTCAGGTGCTCCTCGGATGACATGCGGCCGTGTGCTCGGCGCGTTGGCACAGATGCTTCATCGAGTACCGCTTACGGTCGCTGGACGGCTACCGGCGCGAGCGCGGGGACGACAGGGCTCCGGCCGGCCGGACATCGGACACCTCACCGCCCTTCCAGCCACCTACCAGACGGAGCAGCCGGCATGGAGCCAGTCGTTACCGTGGGCCTCGACGGCTCACCCGAGAGCCTCGCCGCCGCCCGTTGGGCCGCTGACGAAGCCGACCGCCGCAAACTCACACTGCGCCTGCTGCACGCGTGGCCCCTGCTGGCGCCGGAACCGACCCACCTCCCCGCGGAGATGGATCAGAACTACTGGGCGAAGCGCATCGTGCACCACGCGAAGGCAGAGCTCCAAGCGCGCCACCCGGGCCTGACCATCGTCGGCAACCTGGTCGCCGAGGATGCTCAGGAGGCGCTGCTGAAAGCGTCGGCGGAGTCCGAGATGACCGTGCTCGGTTCGCGGGGACTGGAGCCCGTCGAGAGCTACTTCCTGGGCGACATCAGCATGCCCGTCGTCGCACGGGCCCAGCGGCCGGTGGTCCTGGTGCGGGCCGGGACGAGCGAAGAGGGTCCGCCGTCCGCTCCGGGCGCTTCGGGCGGCGTGGTGGTGGCACTTAAGCTGCACGGTCCGTGCGACGACCTGCTCGCGTTCTCCTTCGCCGCCGCCGCGGCCCGGGGCATGCCCCTGCGGGCCGTCCACGGCCGAACCCTGCCGGTGCACGCTCACGCTCCCTGGGGCGTGGACCACGACGTGACCGAGAAGATCACGAAGGACGCGCGGAAGCTCCTGAGCGACGCCCTCCGCCCCTGGCGCGAGAAGTTCCCGAGCGTCGAGGTGGCCGACAGCGTCGGTCTTGAAAGCCCCACCAAAGCCGTGGTGCGGGCCGCCAAGGGCGCAGGGCTACTGGTCGTCGGCCGACGCAGGCATCGTCCCGCCCTGGCACCCCCATTGGGTTCCGTGGCCACCGCCGCGATCCATCACGCGCGCTGCCCCGTCGCCGTCATTCCCCATGACTGAGCCGAGCCACAGCGAGGAGCCGTCGGTGCCGGCGCACCGCACCGACGCGTCCGCGCTCCGGACCGGCACCGGCCTCGATGCTCCGCCGCTCCCGCGCGCAGAGGTGTGCGAGACGCACACCGCGGTCCTGTTCTTCGTCGGTGACCGCGCCTACAAGCTGAAGAAGCCGGTCGACCTGGGGTTTCTCGACTACACGACCACGGCGGCCCGGCGGATCGTCTGCGAACGGGAAATCGCCCTCAACCGTCGCTTCGCTCCTGACGTCTACCTGGGGCTGGGCGAGTTTCGCGGACCGGACGCGGACACGCCCGAACCTCTCGTGGTGATGCGTCGCATGCCGGCGGAACGCCGGCTGTCCCGGCTCGTGAGTGAAGGCGCCGACGTCGACGACGTCCTGCGGTCCGTCGCGCGCCTGCTCGCGTCCTGTCACGCTGACGCGCCCCGCGGCCCGGACATCGACGAGCAGGGCAGGCGGGACGCGCTGTCCGCACGCTGGGAAGCGAGCTTCACGCAGGTCAGGGGATTGACCGAAGACGGCGGGCTGCTCGACGGGGTGGAGGAGGTGAAGCGCCTGGTGCGTCGCTATCTCGCAGGCCGCGAGACACTGTTCGACGCCCGTATCGAGCAGGGGCGGGTGGTCGACGGCCACGGCGACCTGCTCGCCCAGGACATCTTCTGCCTCGACGACGGCCCCCGCGTCCTGGACTGCCTGGAGTTCGACGACCGCCTCCGCTACGTCGACGGTCTCGACGACGCGGCCTTCCTTGCCATGGACCTGGAGCAGACGGGTGCCCCCGAGGCCGCGGCGCTCTTCCTCGCCCGGTACGGCGAGTACTCCGGCGACCCCGCACCGCCGTCCCTGTGGCACCACTACGTCGCCTACCGCGCGTTCGTCCGGGCCAAGGTGTCCCTGATCCAGGCAGCTCAAGGCGCCCGCGGCGCGGAGGCGGCAGCGCGGCGACTGGTCACCACGACGCTGCGCCACCTGCGCACCTCCGCCGTCGGCCTGACCCTCGTCGGCGGCCTCCCGGGCAGCGGGAAGTCCACGCTCTCCGGTGCGCTCGCCGATCGTCTGGGCGTCACGCTGCTCAGCAGCGACCGCCTGCGCAAGGAGCTGGCCGGCATCCCGGTGGAGGAATCCGCGGCCGCCGGCTACGGCGAAGGGCTGTACACGCCCGAGTGGACCGCGAGGACGTACGCGGCCCTGCTCGACCGGGCGTCCGCGCTGCTGTCACGTGGCGAGTCCGTCGTCCTCGACGCCACCTGGTCCGACGCCGAACAACGCGAGGCCGCCCTTCGCGTGGCCGAACGCACCAGCGCCGACCTGGTGGCCCTGCACTGCCAGGTTCCGGGCGAGGTGTCGGCAGCGCGTCTGAGCACCCGCGCACCCGGGGCATCCGATGCCACCCCTGATGTGGTTAGGGCCATGGCAGCCACGGAGCCGCCGTGGGACGAGGCCGTCCCCATCGACACCGGCGGCCCTTTGGAGGCCGCGGTCATCCAGGCGATGGCGGCCGTACGCCCGTACGGCTCCGGCCAGGCCCCGGTCTTCCGCCGCCCTTACATGGAGCCGGATTAAGGCGAATGGCGACGCCGCGTGCGGCGGCGCGCTCGCCGCGACGAAGGTCCTGGCGACAGCTTGATCTCGGGTTTCATCGGATGTCCAGTACCTCGGACACGGGGCGCCTGGGCGTCGCGGGACCTTGCGGTCCGTAGCCGATCCTGATCACCATCTGGACATGGGTCATCGCCGAGCCCGGATCGCGCACCGTCCAGCGGAGCGCGGGCCATTCGAGAGGCTGCGAAGTCATGGACGTGACCAGCCCGTCGGCGGTGGCTTGAAGGAGAATCCGCTGCAGGGCCTGTCCTGCTCGTAGCCAGTCCTCGGGCCCGTCACCCGAAGTACCCAGCAGCACGATGTGAGGGTTCTGCTCGAAGGTGGCCCACCCGCGCCCCGGAACGCGCCGGGAGCGACCGAAGTCGCGAACGACCCCACCGCGACCCGCGTGCTTCGGACCGAAGGCGTCCACGGGAATTCCGTCAGGACGGGTCTGGCCTTCTGGCGTGCCTGCACGTGTCCACGCCATCGTCTCCGCCGTCATCGCGGGATCCATCTCCTCGCGATGCTCTGAGTCGCGTACCAGGCCCAGTACGGTGTCGGTGTGCCAAGCGTCCGGTACGGCCAGGCGGCATCCTTCGAGAAGGGCGGCGGCTCGCAGACCGTCCAACAGTGCCGGAGGGATCTCGTCCTCCGCGAAAGGAAATCGGCTGGTGTGACGTCGCCGTACGGCTGGGTGGAGATTTCCAAGATCCCTGTCCGTGGGCCCGGATTCCCGGAGGTCGGCAGCGGCCAGCAGCCACGGATCGTCCGGGTCGGGCAGCAACCGTACGTCTGTGCCCCAGCCTGCCGCGGCTGCGGAGACGCGGAGGTTGAACAGGGCGGCGGCGCAGCCCAAGTGGAGGGCACGGTGGTCCGGGTCGGCATGGGGCATGGCACGGCCCGGGTCGCCGTACAGCTCGATGAGCCCGGAGGGCGGTCGGTAGAGGAACTTCCATGGCTGGGCGTTGTGCATGGACGGAGCCGTGACGGCGTCCTCGATGAGCGGAACAATCTCTGCCGGGTTCGGAAGCGATGCGGTCATGAGACTTTCCTGCCTGTGCGGTGGGCCTCACTCGTGGGCGATGACGGCGACCGGCGACACCGCGTGGTGCATCACGGCGTGGGTGATGGGGCCGATGTGAGTGCCGAATGCGGAGTGGCGGATGCGGCGGCCGACGACGACGAGGGCGGCGGTGGAGGCCGCGTCGAGGATCTGAATCGCCGGCTGGCCGATGGTGGCCCGGGAGTCGACCTGCAGCGAAGGGTACTTCTCGTGCCAGGGGCTGATCATCTCGTCCAGCGTGGTGACGATGCCGTGGGCCATTTCCCGCTGGACCCCCGGGTCGAGAGCGGGTGCGTAGCTGAGGATGGGCGGTGGCGACCAGCCGTGGATGATCACGAGCGGGCAGTGGCGGTGGGACGCCTCCTCGAAGGCGAAGGCGAGCAGCTTGTCACAGGGCTGGTGGATGTCCACGCCGACCACGATGGGCCCGATGTCGCGGGCACCGTCCGGCGGATTGCCCGCGCGGTCCACCGACCGGACCAGTACGACGGGGCGCTCGGCCTCGGCGACGGTGGCGAAGCCGGTGGATCCGACGAGGAACCCGGCGACGCTGCCGAGCGCGCGCGAGCCGAGTACGAGCATGTCGGCATCCTCGGCGGCGTGAGTGAGCGCCAGTGAGGGCAGCCCGCCCACTCGGCGGGTGTCGACCTTCAACGACGGGTGCCCGCGGCGCACGTCTTCGGCGGTGTCGCGGAGGACGGCCTCGGCCCACTGCCGACGTTCCTCGGTGGTCGTGACGGGAAGGGGGGGATTCTCCAGCCATTCCTCTGCGTGGACCAGGTCCAGGGAGGCACCGCGGAGCTCGGCTTCATGGGCTGCCCAGCGGGCAGCCGCCGTACTTTCCGGGGACCCGTCGAGGCCGACGGTCACTCGGTTCGCCATGGTCTCCATCTCCTTCTTGGGGCGGCGCTTCTCCCGCTCACTCAAGCCTGACTGCCCGACGGTCTCCTGTTGAGGGGCCGGTCGGCCCCTCGCGGGACCGACCGGCCCCGTCTGGTGCGGTGGATCGGGCTGCTCCCAGGGCGCGGAGGAGCCACGCCCCCATGATCTCGCGTCGACGAGCGCGGTGCTGGGCCCAAGCCCAGACTGGAGACGGACAGGACAGGTGAGGAGGCAGCCATGACCACCGCACGGGACATCATGCACAGCGGTGCCACCTGCGTACAGGAGACCGAGACGCTCATGGACGCGGCCCGGCGGATGAGCGAACTGGACGTTGGCGCCCTGCCGATCTGCGGGCCAGACGACCGTCTGCACGGCATCATCACCGACCGTGACATCGTGCTGAAGTGCCTGGCGAAGGGCAAGGACCCGCACCACATGACGGCCGGGCAGCTCGCGCAGGGCAAGCCGATCACGGTCGACGCGGGCGCCGACACGAGCGAAGTGCTGCAGACGATGCAGGATCACCGGATTCGGCGACTCCCGGTGATTGCCGATCACCGCCTCGTCGGGATGATCAGCGAGGCCGATCTCGCCAGGCACCTGTCCGAGGAACAGGTGGGGCACTTCGTCGAGACGATCTGCGCGGAGCGGTAAGCCGCAGCGCGTCGCCTTTTGCCGCTAATCGTGCGCGATGACGGCGACGGGCACCTTGGCGTGGTGGAGGACCGCGTGGGTGACCGGTCCGATGTGCGCGCCGATCGAGGACCTTCGGATGCGGCGGCCGACGACGATGAGACCCGCTTCGGAGGACCTCTCGACGAGCTCGGTAGCGGCATGCCCGGCGCTCGCGCGCGAGATGACGCCGACATCCGGGTACTTGTCCTGCCAGGGCCCCAGGACGTCGCCCAGAGAGGCATTCGCGCTCATCTCGAGCTGGGCGTGAACTCTCGGATCGTACGCCGCGCCGTACCCCACCAGCGGAGGCAGCGACCAGCTGTGCAGGACGTGGAGGGCGCAGGCCCGCCGCGCTGCCTCCTCGAAGGCGAAGGTGAGCAGCGCATCGCACGGCCGGCTGATGTCAACGCCTACCAGAACCTCGCGGGCTGCGTGCCGGCCGCCGGGGCGCGGTACCGCGTCCTCGCTCGCCCGCACCATGACCACCGGCCGTACCGTCGCCTGGATGACCGCCATGCCGACGGAGCCGAGGACGAAGCCCGTGACGGTGCCCAGTCCCCGGGAACCCAGGACGATCATGTTCGCACCGGCCGCGACGCCGGCGAGCTCGGCGGCCGGTCTGCCGTCGAGTGACCGGATGCCGACGTCCAGTTCGGTGTGGCTCGCACGCAGTTCGCCGGCGGTCTCGTTCAGCAGCGCCTGGGCCCAGTGGCGGCGCACTTCGCTCGTCGGCACCGGGAGGCCGCGGGGCGACGACCATTCCTCGGCGTGGACGAGGTGGAGCGGCAGGCCGCGCAGGACGGCCTCTCGCGCCGCCCAGTGGGCCGCCGCGAGGCTTTCCGCGGATCCGTCGAGGCCGACGACGATTCGATCGTGCATGATGGCTTCTTCCGGCAGGGGCCCACATGGGTCAGGTAGTTCGTCTGCGCCCGTGGTGAGGCGGAGCGGCGGCTTCTTCAGGCTGAGTTCGTGTCGTCGATGGCGTATCCGAGATGCTGGGTTACGGAGACCACGCCGTCCACGGTCCGGCAGAGGCGTTCGATGAGCGGGATGAGGCTCTTGTAGTCGACCGTTCCGTGCAGTTCGACCCGGCCGTCGGTGACGGCCACGGTGATCGCCGAGGGGCTCTGGCGCAGGCTGAGGTCGAGCACGTCACCCATGATCTCGTGACGGATGTCCTCGTCGTCCCGGAGGAAGATCCGCAGCAGGTCCCGTCGGCTGACGATACCGATCAGTACGTCGGAGTCGTCCACGACGAGGAGCCGCTTGACTCCTTGTGCTTCCATCAGCCTGGCCGCTTCGGCGACGGTCCACTCCGGCCGGGCACACACGGGGGGCGAGGACATCAGCTCCTCGGCGCGCGTACCCGCGGCTTTGTCCTCCTGCCACGCCTCCCGTTCGGGAAGTGACCGGAAGTAGTCTCCTTGGCCTGCCGACTTCGGCAACAGGTCCCGTTCCGAGATCACGCCGAGTGGACGGCCGGCAGGGTCGACGACCGGAACGGCCGAAACCTTGTGCTCCGTCAGGGTGCGGGCGATCTCCTTGAACGGAGCGTTGTTGGGGACGGTGACGACCTCGCGGGTCATCAGCTCGCGGACTTCCCGATGCCTCATGTTCTTCTCCTACCGCTCGGCGGGCGTCCGTGCGCCGACCGACACGTCGTCCTGCTCGTAGTCGAGCCGGTTGACCACGTCCACGACGCCGTCGACGCTCTGACACAGGCGCAGCACGATGGGGACCAGACTGCGTCGACCGACGGTGCCGCTGAGGGTCACCAGCCCGTCGTTGACCTCGGCCGTCAACGACGACGGGCTGAGCCCGAGGGTGCGGGTCAGCACGTCTTCGAGGATCTCCTCCTGGATCGCGTGGTCCCTGCGCAGGAAGAGCTGAAGCAGGTCACTGCGGCTCAGGATGCCGATCAGCCGGCCGCCGGAGTCCACCACGGGCAGTCTCTTGACCTGGTGCCCCCGCATGACGCGCGCCGCGCGGACGACGCTCCATTCGGTCTGGGCGGTGATGGCGGGGCTGGTCATGAGATCGGCGGCGTTCGTGCCGCTGCCGGAGCTGCGCTTGCGGAGCAGGTCGGCTTCGGAGACGACGCCCACGGGACGCTCGGCCTCGTCCACCACGGGCACGGCGGAGATGTCGAACTCCTTGAGGAGCCTGGCGATTTCCTTGAACGGGGTGCCCCGCTGGACGCTGACGGCTGTCGGAGTCATCAGGTCGGCGACGCTACGGTGCCTCATCGTCGGCCTCCTTCACGCGCGGACTTCGGTGTCGAGGCGCACGGCCGTGACGTCCACGACCCCCGGTACGGTGCGTGCGACACGCACCAGCACGTCTTTGAGGGCCGGGTCGGGGATGGAGCCGTCCAGGTGCACGATGCCGTCGGCCACGTGGACCTGCACCATGGCCGAGCCGGCGGGGATGAGCTCTGCCATGATCAGTTCGCGGAGCTCCTCGGCGATGTCGGCGTCGGGGCGGAGGTAGATCTTGAGGAGATCGCCCCGGCTGACCACGCCGACGAGGCGGCCGTCGCCGTCGACGACGGGGAGCCGCTTGAGGTGGCCGCGGGCCATCAGGCGGGCGGCGCCGGGGATGGTGGCGTCCTTGGTCACGGTGACCGCCGGTACGGTCATCAGCTGCCCGGCGGTGACTGCTCGGGACTCGTCCGCGCCTTGGGCCTTGAGCAGCAGATCCGCTTCGGACACGACGCCGGCGACCCGGCCTTCCTCCGACAGGACGGGCAGGGCGCTGATCCGCCACTGCCGCATGGTCTCCACGATGTCCTTGAACGGTGTTCTGCGGTCGACGGAGATGACGGCATGGGTCATCACGTCCTCGACGGTGCGAAGGTGCTTCATGATGCCTCCAGAGCGGCGTCCTGATACGTCCGAGCGTGGATACCCGTGCCCGTCGGCGGTAGGGCCGTCAGGGGGTCACTTTGGGCTGATCGGCCCTGTTGGCCGGGTGCCGGGCGCGTTTTCATGGAATTGACGGAAAGAGTCCCTGAGAGGATGCGGAGAAGCGGCTGATGGCCGTGCACCGCACGATCGGGATCCGCGAGAAGCGGGCGGGCTCTTTCCGCCCGTTGTCGTGAAGGGTCAATGGGCGGCGCGGTCCGGATCGGCAGCCGGCGACAGGTCGTCGATCGCGTAGCCGAGGGCTTGGTCCACGCTGACGACCCCGTCGACCGACTGGCACAGTCGTTCGATAACCGGAATGGTGGACCGGTCCTCGACCTGGCCGCTGAGGGAGACGACACCATCGCGTACGGTCACCGCAACGCCGCCGGGGGTCATCCTGAGCGTCCGGCCCAGCACGTCGTCGACGATCTCATCGCGGATGGCGTCGTCGCGACGGAGCATGGGCCGCAACAGGTCGGTACGGCTGACGATGCCGACCAGGGTCCCGGTTTCATCGACCACCGGCAGACGCTTCACGCCCCGCTCGTGCAGGAAGCGGGCCGTCTCGACGATGCCCCACTCCGGCCGGGCCGTCAGGACGGGGGTGGACATCAGATCGCCGGCGGTCCGGGCGTCCAAGGAGACACGGTCCATGGACGCCGCACTGTGCAGGGGATCACGTCCTTCGGTGTCGGGCAGGCCGGCTTGCCTGCGGAGGAGGTCGGCTTCGGAGACGATGCCGATCGGGTGGTGACGGGTGTCCACGACGGGCAGGGCCGAGACCCCGTTGTCGTCGAGGCTCCGGGCGACCTTTTTGAGTGACGCTTCGGGGCCGGTCGTGGCCACGTTCCTGGTCATGACGTCTGCGACAGTGCGGTGAGACATGGTCCGATCTCCCTTGTGAGTAGGGCCGTCAGTCGTGAGCGATGACCGCGACGGGGGCGGTGGCGTGGTGCAGGACCGCATGGGCCACGGACCCCAGATGCGCCCCCAGAGGAGAGCGGCGCAGACGGCGGCCCACCACGACGAGGTCCGCGCTCGCTGCGGCTTGGACGAGCTGGTCGCCGGCGGGCCCCATGAACGCCTCGTGGGTGACGCTCACGGACGGGAACTTGTGCCGCCACGGCATCAGCATGTCGTCGAGCATCACGGTGACACTCCGGCCGACCTCCCGCTCGTTCTCCGGGTCGAAGAAGGGCGCGTACTGGTAGATGGAGGGCATCGTCCAGCCGTGGATCACACGCAGGGCGCAGCTGCGACGGTCGGCCTCCTCGAAGGCGAAGGCCAAAACCTTGTCCGCGGCCTCGTGGATGTCGACACCCAGGACGATCTTCCCGTACCGGACGGGCTCGGCCTCCTCGGGCGCGTCCGACACGCGGACGAGCACAACCGGCGTCCCGGTGGCCACCAGTGTCGACAAGCTCACCGAGCCGATGAGGAATCCGACCAGGCCTCCCACCCCGCGGGAGCCGAGGACGAGCAGCCCGGCGTCTGCCGCCTCGGCGGCCAGGGCTGCCGCCGGCCTGCCGGAGAGGCACCTGGTAGAGACCTCCAGGCCGGGATGTCGGCGTCGCACGTCCTCCAATGCCTCGGTGAGCGCCCTGTCGGCCCAACGGTCGGCCGCTTCCCGGCCCGGCCTCGGTACCGCAGGGCTCAACATCCAGTCGACGGCGTGGACGAGCCTCAGCGGCACTTCGCGCAAGGCCGCCTCCCGGGCGCCCCAACGGGCCGCGGCCCGGCTCTCTGCAGAGCCGTCCACACCGACGGTCACATGGTGCTTCATGGTCAGAACCTCCTCGGGCGGCGCGGGGCCGCGGTCCTCTTCCAATGTCGCCTGCGGCGCGACGACCGAGGAGGGGCCGAGTGGCCCCCTATGGGGCCGACCAGCCCCCGCTACTTCACGGAGGTGCGCGAGGCGACGTAGTCCGCGCAGCCGTCCAGTGTGTTCAATGCCGGATAGTCGGACTCGGGCAGGGCGAGCCCGGTTCGCTCGCTCAGTGCCTCGATGAAGTTGAGGAAGTCCAGCGAGTCCATCTCCAGGTTGTCGCGGAAGTTCTCGTCCGGCGCGAGCGCTGCCGTGTCGGCGCCGGGAACCACGTCAGTCAGAACGTCCTTGATCAGTACGAGCGCCTCGTCACGGTTCACAGTTCCTCCGGTCGTTGGAGCAGGCGGTCGATGGCCGTCAGCAATCGCGCCCCGGTCGTACCGTCGCTCGCGCGGTGGTCGGCGGCGAGCGTGGCCGTCACGGTCGGGTGCACCGTGAGCATCCCGTCCACGGCCACCGGCCGCTCGGTGACACACCCCAGGCCGACGAGGGCGACCTGAGGTGGGTAGATCACCCCGAAGACCGCCTCCACCCCCTGATCGCCGAGGTTGGTCACCGTCAGTGTCGGATCTGCCGTCTCCGAAGCCCGCAGACGGCCGCTGCGCGCCCGCGAGACCAGACCCTTCAGCGCCGCCATCAGCTCCGGCAGTGGCATGGTGTCGGCGTCCGCCAGTGCCGGTGCGACCAGGCCGCCGCCGCGCAGGGACACCGCGACGCCGAGTCGCACGGCAGGCGAGGGGACGAACGCCTCGTCCTTCCAGTAGCCGTTCAGTTCCGGCACTTGGCGAGCTGCCAGGGCAACCGATTTGAGGAGCAGGGCCGCCGGCACGAGCCGTTCCGCCACGGGCCTGCTCGCATTTCGGTCGCGCATCCACGCCATCGCGACGGCCAGGTCGATCGTCGTCGACAAGTAGTAGTGGGGGATCTCGCGGTTGGCGCGGCTCACCAGCGCCGCGATCGCCGCGCGCGCCGGATACGCGGGCTCGGCCGTTGCCGACGACGGCCGCGCCGGTTCGCGGCTTTCGACCGTACGGGACGGAGGGCCCGCCGATACGGCCCGTACGTCATCGGCCCGGATCGTGCCGCCCCGCCCGGTTCCCCTCAAAGCACTCAGGTCGACGCCCGACGACCGGGCCAGCCGACGGGCGAGCGGCGAGGCCTTCACCCGGTGCGGCCCCTCGGCCGGTGTGTGCTCCACGTCGGAACGCGTGATCCGACCGCCCTTGCCGGAACCGTGCACGGACGACAGGTCGATGCCCTTCTGCTCGGCCAAGTGCCTCACCAGGGGAGTGGACACGGCGTCCCCACCCGGGGTGGTGGTGTGTCCGGGAGCGGCTTGCAGTTCGGAGGTCGGGACCGTCGGCTTCGCAGGGGCAGGGGCAGGGGCAGGGGCAGGGGCAGGGGCCGGAGGCTCGGCCCCCGAGTCGATGACGGCCATCCGTGTGCCGACCGGCACGGTGGTCCCCGGTTCGACGAGGAGTGCACCGACCGTTCCCGAGTCGAAGCACTCGACCTCGATCGTCGACTTGGCCGTCTCCACGACAGCGACGACATCGCCCTTTGTGACGGCGTCACCGGGCCCTACCAGCCATTCCACGAGGGTGCCCTCGTCCATGTCCGCGCCGAGGGAGGGCATGGTGAAATCCGCCATGTCAGCTCACCGTCCGGCGAACGGCGTCCACGATGGTCGCGGGCTGGGGAAGAGCCGCTTCTTCGAGCTGCCGGGCATAGGGAATGGGGACCTCCGCGCTGCACACGCGCTGAACGGGCGCGTCGAGCTCGTAGAACGCCTGCTCGGTGATGCGGGACGAGATCTCCGCGGCCAGGCTGCCGCTGCGCCATGCCTCGTCCACGATCACGGCCCGGTGGGTTCGACCGATGGATGCCATGACGGTGGCGTCGTCGAGGGGGCGCAGGACACGAAGGTCCACGACCTCCGCGCTGATGCCCTCCCCGGAAAGGGTTTCCGCGGCTGCCAGGGCCTTCGGCAGGGAGCCGCCGTACGTGATCACCGAGACGTCCGACCCTGATCGGCGCACGGCCGCCGTGTCGAGATCGACGGCTTTGACGGTCTCGTCCAGGGAGCCCTCCGCGTTATACAGGCTGCCGTGTTCGAAGATCAGTACAGGATCGGGGTCGGCGAGGGCGGCTGCGAGCATGTGGCGTGCGTCGTCGACCGTGGCGGGGGCCAGTACCCGGATGCCGGGGATGTGGGCGTACCAGCCTTCGAGGCTGTGGGAGTGCTGGGCGCCGAGCTGCCGGCCTGCACCGGTCGTCATGCGGATCACGACGGGGACGCTCAGCTGCCCGCCCGACATGTGGAGCAGTGTGGCCGCGTTGTTGAGGATCTGGTCCAGTGCCAGGAGACTGAAGTTGACCGTCATGATCTCGACCACGGGCCGCATCCCGCCGAGCGCGGCGCCGATGCCCGCGCCGACGAATCCGGATTCGGACAGCGGCGTATCCCGGATCCGGTCGGGTCCGAACTCTTCGAGCAGTCCCAGGCTGACGCCGAAGCATCCGCCGTACCGGCCCACGTCCTCGCCCATGAGGAAGACCCGCTCGTCCTGCAGCAGGGCTTCGCGCAGCCCCTCACGGAGCGCCTCCCGATAGGTGGTCGGCCGGGAAGTCCCGGTCGGCGCCTTCCGCGTGCTCATGCCGTGCTCCCGGTTTCGCTCGTGACGAAGCGGAGCAGGTCCGCGACCGGTTCCAGCGGGGCTTCCTCGGCCCCCCGTACGGCCTTGTCGATCTCGGCGAGTACTTCCTTGTCGAGTTCTTCCATCACCCGGTCGTCGAGCTGCCCTTCGGAACGCATGAGTTCGGCCAGCCCTTTGAGGGGGTCGCGTCCTTTCCATTCCTCGATCTCGGACTTGGCCCGGTACCGGTCCGGGTCGTACATGGAGTGGGCGCGGAACCGGTACGTCTGTGCCTCGAGGAAGTGCGGTCCGTTGCCCGCGCGCACGGACTCCGTCGCCCTGAGTGCGGCGGCTTCGACGGCGAGGACGTCCATGCCGTCGACGGTCCAGGCCGGCATCCCGTACGAAGCGGCACGCATGGCGAGGTTCGTCTGGGCATGCTCCCGGGCCAGGCTCGTGCCCATGGCGTACAGGTTGTTCTCGCAAACCAGCAACAGGGGCAGCTGCCACAGGGCCGCGAGGTTGGCCGTCTCGTGGAACTCGCCTTCGGCGAAAGCTCCGTCTCCGAAGAAGCAGCAGGTGACGCGGGTGCTGCCGCGCATCCGGTCGGCGAGTGCGAGCCCGGCCGCCAAGGGCAGGCCGCCGGCCACGATCGCGTTGCCCCCGTAGAAGCGGCGGGCGGCGTCGAACAGGTGCATGGAGCCGCCGCGTCCGCGGCTGCAGCCGGTGGCCTTGCCGTACATCTCGGCCATCACGGCGTCGGCGGGAACCCCGCGGGCCAGGGCGTGCCCGTGTTCGCGGTAGGTGGACACCACCGCATCCTCCTCGCGCAGGGCCTGGTTGACGCCCACGGCGACGGCTTCCTCACCGATGCAGAGGTGAACGAAACCACGGATCTTCGCGCCGCTGTAGAGCTCCACGCACCGTTCCTCGAACCGCCTGATGGCGAGCATCCTGCGGAGCAGGGACAGGTGGTGTCCGGGTGCGGGCCCGTCGGGAGTGCCGCGGGCGGCGGTGGCCGGTCCCTTCTTGCGCCCGCCCTTGCGTGCTGCGGCACTGGCCTTTCCTCCGTGCTGGGAGGTGGTGCTGCTCATGGTTCTGCCTTCTCTCACGAGCGGGTCATCCGGGGTTCTCCAGCGTGGACAGATCCCCTTCGGGCAATCCCAGCTCCCGGGCCCGCAGCAGGCGGCGCATCACCTTGCCGCTGCGCGTCTTGGGGAGGTTCTGATCGAACTCGATCTCTCTGGGGGCCACCGCGGGGCCCAGCCGCCTGCGTGCGAACGCCAGGAGTTCCCGCTTGAGGGACGCGTCGGGGACGAGCCCCGGACGGAGGGAGACGAATGCCTTGACGACAGCTCCCACGACCGGGTCGGGGCGGCCGATGACGCCGGCCTCCGCGACGGCAGGATGCTCCATCAGCGCGCTCTCCACCTCGAACGGGCCGATGAGGTGTCCTGCCGACTTGATGACGTCGTCGGCGCGGCCGACGAACCAGAACCAGCCGTCCTCGTCGCGTTTCGCGAGGTCGCCGGTGAGATACCAGCCGTCTGCGAAGCAGGCCCGGTAACGGGCCTCCTCGTTCAGATAGCCCCGGAACATGGAGGGCCAGCCCGGGCGCAACGCCAGCTCACCCTCGACGCCCGCCCTTGTGATCACGCGCACGCGTCCCTCGGTGACGTCGGCGCGTCCGTCCTCCCCGCGTTCGAGCAGCGCGGCCTCCACACCCGGCAAGGGCCGTCCCATGGAGCCGGGCCGGATGTCGCTGGCCGCGAAGTTGGCGATCATGATCGCTCCGGTCTCGGTCTGCCACCAGTTGTCGTGGATCGGCAGGCCGAGCACCTCCTGCCCCCACAGGACGGCTTCCGGGTTGAGCGGCTCGCCCACGCTCGCGATGAATCGCAGAGCCGAAAGGTCGTACGGCCCGGGGAGCTCGCGGGTGCCGTCCCTCGGGGTGGCGCGCATCAGCATGCGGATCGCCGTCGGCGCCGTGTACCAGACAGTGACCCGCTGGCTGTCGAGGATGCGGTACCAGCGGTGGACATCGAAGTCCCCCTCGTCCACCACGACGGTCGCACCGTGGGTGAGCGGGGCGATGATCCCGTACGAGGTACCGGTCACCCACCCGGGGTCCGCCGTGCACCAGTAGACGTCCTCCCGGCGGAGGTCGAGTGCGAAGGCCGCCGTTGCGTGGTGGGCCACGACCGCTTCGTGCACATGGACCGCGCCCTTGGGGGTACCGGTCGTGCCGCTGGTGAAGTGCAGCAGCGCCATGTCCTCCGGATCCGTGGGCGGGACGGCGTACTCCTCGGGTGCCCGCTCCATGAGCTCGGCGAAGGAGACGGTGCCCGGCGGCGGATCGTGGACCGGGCCCACGAGCAGGACGTGGTCCAGACGCGGCAGGCGTTGCCTGTTCTCCTCGACCTTGCGTCGGTACAGGGCCTCGGTGGTGACAAGAACCCGGGCGTCGCCCAGCTCCAGCCGCTGCCGTACGGGCTCCGGCCCGAAGGCCGAGAAGAGCGGGCACAGCACGCGTGCGCTGCGCAGCGTGCCCAAGACCGTCGTGTACAGCTCGGGGCAGCGGCCCAGGAGCGTGAAAACCCTCTCCTGCCGCGCCAGGCCCAGGGCGGTGAGTGCGTTGGCAAAGCGGCTCGTGAGGCTGCCGAGCTCGGCGTACGTGAGGCGGGTGACGGTTTCGTCGGCTGCGATGCAACGGAGAGCTTCCCGCTCGCCGTGGCCTGCCGCCAGGTGCCGGTCGACGGCCTCGTATCCGATGTTCAGCCCGCCTCCCGGGAGCCCGGACAGCCGGGATCGAGCCTCGTCCCAAGTGAAGTCCGCCCGGGCCCGCTCGTAGTCCTGGAGCATGAAGACGCCATCGGGTCCGGACTGTTTGTGGATGATCGAGTGATCCATGGCCGGGTCCCTCTCCTCGCCTTGGAATCTTCAAGGAGACAGCGTCACGTTGGGTGACGGCCGTAAGCGCGGCGAGCGGTCTTCCCGGCGTCCCCCGGACGGTCCACACCGGAAGTCGCGGTCACAGGGACATCCCGAGGGCGCTGCGGTGCGGTGGGGTGAGCTGGGAGTCGTCGATGCGGGCCGTCAGGCGGGGGGCGACCGCGACCACACCGTCCAGCTGGTTGGTGAGGCGGATCAGGACCGGAATCTGGCTCTGCCTCTCCAGCCGGCCCTCCAGGGTCACGATGCCGTCGACCACGTGGACGGTGACCGCCTCAGCGCCCAGCCCCATGGTGTCCACGAGCACGTCCGCGACCACGCGGTGTCGTATTTCCGAGTCCGATCGCAGGAAGAGCCAGAGCAGGTCACGGCGGGTGACGATGCCGACGAGGCGGTCCTCGTCGTCCACGACCGGCAGCCGCTCGACGCCCCTGCGGGCCATCAGCCGGGCGGCTCCTGCCGCGGTCTCGTCCGCCTGAACCGTGACCGCCGGTGCGGACATGGCCTCACCAGCGGTGAAGGTCACCTCGGACGGCAACGCGACCCCGCCTCGGCCGGCATCGGGGTCTTCGCCCATCGGCGGGTGCTCAGCGGCTGCGCGGCTGATCAGGTCGCTCTCGGAGACGACGCCGAGCACCCGGTCCTCGTCGTCGAGGACCGGCAGTCCACTGATGTCGTGCTGAGCGAGCAGCTTGGCGACATCCTTGAAAGGGGTGGACGTCAGGACCGAGACGACCTCGTCGGTCATCAGGTCTCCGACCTTGATGTGCTTCATGAGGCACCTCCTGCCGTCACAGCGATCCACCCGGACGGGAAGGCCGGAGGACGCCCATAACCACGATCCGCCGAATGCCACGAGAGGAGGAGGGCCGAACGGTCCGGAGCCGGGCCCGATCGGACCCGTGCCGCACCGGCGACGCGGTATCGCGTGAACCAGGTCCACTGGTCCCCGCCGGGGACTGAGTCCCTCTTGGCGGAGGAGCCCGGAGAACCGACCCGAGAGCCGGACCCCTGGCGGCTCTCTGAGGAGGAACCATGGAAGGCACCACGAGCAGCTCGGAACTCGGCGCCGTCATCGTCGGCGTCGACGGCTCCGACCCGGCCCGCCAGGCAGCAATGTGGGCAGCGGCGGAGGCCGCACGCCGCGAACGTCCGTTGCACATCGTGCACGGGTCCGACACCGACGGCCGGGTCCTCTACGTCTCGGCGAAGAGCATCGAGCGGGTCCGCCAGACAGGCCGCGAACTGCTGGATGCCACGGTGGCCGAGGTCAGGGAGCGGTTTCCCGGCCTGCAGGTCAACGCCGAGTTCAGCCGCAGCGCACCTGTCCCGAGCCTCCACCGGTCCGCGGGCCCCGATGACACCATCGTGGTCGGCAACCGGGGGCTGGGAGGTTTCGGCTCCCTCACGCTCGGATCGGTCGGCCTCAAGGTCGCAGCGGGGGCGAAGACGCCCGTCATCATCGTCAGGGGCACCGAAAACGGCGCCGAGACGGGTGTGGTGCTCGCCGCCGTCCGCGACGGACACGACCTCGACTGCGCACGATATGCCGCACGCGAGGCACAGCTCCGCGAGGGCTCGCTGCGGCTGCTGCACGTGTGGAACATCCTGCAGTCCGTCGGCGAGGTCGTGACCCTGCTCGACGACGTGGAGGAAATCGCCAACGAGCAGGTCCATCACCTGAACGCGGTGGCGGACCGGATCCGCGAGGAGTTCCCGGACCTGACCGTGCAGGTGGACGCGGACAAGAGCACGTCAGTGGCTTCTGTACTGGTTGAGGCCTCGCGCCGGGCGGACCTGTTGGTGATGGGCGGCCGACGGTCACCCAGCTATCTCGGGCCCACCCTCGGGCGGGTCACGCACAGCCTGGTCCACCATGCCCACTGCCCCGTACAGCTCATTCCGCGCCACACGGACAAGGACGGGAGCGAATCGTGAGCGACGCGGGGGGACACGAGGAGGCCGTCGTCGGCATCGACCCGGCCAGGGATTGGCGTCTGCCCCTGGCCTGGGCGGTGGACGAGGCCGGGAAGAGCTCGCCGGTGCCGCCGAGCACGCCCTCGCCGTGGTCGTGGGCCGTCGGGGCAAGGGCGGTTACACGGGCATGCGACTCGGATCGGTCGTACACGGGCTGCTGCACCGTGCGCACTGTCCGGTGATCACGGTTCCCGTGCGGTGAGGACTGCGTGACGACGCCCGCCGTCCGGTGCATCGAGCATCGGGGCAGCACGACGGAACTCGAACCAGAACCGAGATCGGACACCACTGAGCTTTCAGGCGGTACTCAGGGGGACGGTCTGCGTGACGCGCCACAGCCGCCGGGGGAGGCCGCCTTCCTCGAACGCGGCGACCTCGTCCAGAGTCCAGCCTTCGGCGAGGGCGTCGACCAGGTCGCGGGGGAAGAAGTGGACGGCGAAGCCACCGTGTTCCCAGATGTCGTCCCCGTGCCCGGCACCGGCCTGGTAGTGGGCGTCCCCGGTGTGGCGGACGGTGTAGACGAAGACTCCGCCCGGCCGGAGAACCCGTCGCACCTCTGCGACGAGAGCGAGGATCTCCTGGGTGGACAGCGCCATGCAGAGCAGCATGTGCGCGAACACGGCATCCACCGAGGCGTCCGGGAGCGGCAGGGGCTCGCGAACGTCGTGAACCGACGTGGCGACCCGCCCGGCCACGCCTTGGGCCGCGGCGGCTTCACGCAGCTGTTCCAGACCCACCGGACTGAAGTCGGTGGCCAACACGGAGAAACCCTGGCGGGCGAAGTACAGCGCGTCACGGCCATGGCCGGCACCCAGCTCCAGCACTTCGCGGGCACCGGCGGCCCCGAAAGCGGCAGCGGCATGGACCGCCGGCTCGGACGGCTCCTCGCCGTACATGCCGGGATGCTCGCCGTAGGTCTGCTGCCAGTGCGCACGCTGAACCTCGGCCAGCTCGTGCTCGGACTCCGACATGCCGACGCCTTCCTCACCAGGCCGGTATCGAACAACCGGCCTCCGCGAGGCCACCCTAGAGGGACATCATGTCGTCACCGCGCCCACCCGCTGCGCCACGGGCGCAGGGCTGTCGGTACTCGACTTCCGGCACAGCTTCTGTGGCGGCGATCCGGGGCCGGGAGGCGTGCCGAGAGGCAGACACGACCACGGCATTGGGCCCATCGGCCCTGGTCGCGACCCCGACCGGCCCATGCCCGGACGACAAGGGCCGACGGACAGTGAGGACATGGGGGACATGCCCTGTGGGCCGTGTTCCCAGACACTCGAAACAGGAGCGTGAGCCATGTTCTGGTACGGCCACGGAATGGGCGGATGGGGCTGGGTCGCCATGTCGTTCAGCATGGTCCTCCTCGGGGCCCTGGCTGTCGCGGGAGTCGTTCTGCTTCTCCGCAGTGTCGACCGTTTCCCCTCGGGCCCGGCGCAGCCCCCGGCTGCGCCTTCCGCCAAGCAGGTGCTCGCCGAACGGTTCGCCCGAGGCGAGATCGACGAAGAAGAGTACGAACAGCGTCTGACCGCACTGCGTGCGCACGGGCCAGGTCGAGGCCGTAGGGGACCGGGAGAGAGTTGAGCTCGCCTTTGGTGCCGGTGTTCGTCGTTGTGCTTCGCGGGGGCTGCGCCGGGGGGGGGAACGGTGCGTACGGTACGCCCGGCCTCGGTGAGCCGGTGCGCCAACAGGGTCTGCCAGTGCTCCTCGACGTGGTCGCGCAGGCCGGGGACGATCACGACCACCGGCTCGGTGGTACTGCTCATGAGGAGACCTCCGTCTTCTGCGGCTCCGCCCCCGGGACCACCCCGGTCAGACGGCGTAGATCACGGTCGTACGAGCGGCGGCCGATCATGAACGCCGCGGTGGCCGCGATCGCCACGAGCGGGACGAGCCGGAGCGCGCCGAGCAGATCGAGCCGGTCCGCGAGCATTCCGGTGACGGCGGGGCCGGGGGCGAGTCCGAGCAGGCTCTGGGCCAGCGTGAGCGTGGCGAACGCCGTCGCGGCGATGGCCGCGGGGGTCAGGTTGGCCACCATGGCGGCCCCCGGCCCGGCCGGCGCACAGCAGGGCTCCCAGCGCCAGCACCAGCAGCTGTGCGGGACCGGCCGGCAGGCGGAACGCGGTCATCAGCAGGACGGGGGAGCCCACGCTGCAGCTGATGGCGACGGCCCACTTGCGGATCGGGTCGCGCCGGCTGATCCGGTCCGAGGCGATGCCGCCGGCGATCACGCCGATTCCGATCACCAGGGCGAAGAGCCCTGCGGTCGCACCGGCCTTCGCGGTCGGCGAACTGCTGCGGTACCCCACCGGCCCGCACAGAGGCCCAGCCGGCACTGAGCGAGCTGGACCGCCGGCCGGAGAGCCCCCGGTTGCCGGAGGACCCGCCCCGTACCGTCAGAACGCGGTGCTGCGCGGCCCCGCCACCTGCCCATCGCCTGCGACGGCATCCGCCCCTGAGCGTGCCCGCGAGCCGCCGTGGCGGGGCCATCGCCCCCGGGGCTTCTTACCACTGCGCCCGGAGCCCCCTGTGGGTGCTCCGGGCGCAGTGGTGTGTCAGGCCTTGTCGGGTGTCATGGAGCCGATCATCTCTGCCAGCACGGTCCGCCGGTCCTCTCCGGCGCGTGCGCGCAGAGGCCGGGCCAGGCGTGCGCTGTCGTAGTGCCAGCGGTGGTCGAGGTCCTGGGGTACCGCCTCGGTCGTGCGGAAGTCCGCGCGGGTGCCGAGGAGTTCCGTGAGGTCCTGTGCCAGGTCGTGCCAGGACACGTGGCCGCTGCACGCGTTGGCGACTCCGTGCACGGGCCGGTCCAGGCATTCGGCCACCGCACGGGCCAAGGCGGCCGCATGCACCCAGGCGGCTCCGTACCAGCCGTGTCCACCAGTACCAGGACGTGGCAGGTCGATCGGCCGGCCCTGGCGGGCGGACTGGTAGAGGGTGCCGATGGCGCCCCAGCGCAGCTGTTCGCGCAGCCGGTCGTGCGCGCCCCAGACGATCGGCGACCGCACGGCGCTCGCGCCCCCGCGTCCCTCGGTCCCCGCGGCGCGCAGCACCATCGCCTCGCAGTCGAGCTTCGCCCTCCCGTACGGGCTCACGGGCTCGTGGGGCGCCGACTCCTCGGCGACCCGCTCCGTCCCGGGGTGCCCGTAGGCGTCGACGCTGCTGACGAAGACGAACGGTCCGCGCCGCCAGGCGTCGACCATCGTCTCCATCGCCGCCCGGTCCACGTCGTGCCGGGTGAAGGTGCAGGCCGCGTGGACGACCGCGTCCGCCTGCGCGACGGCGTCCCGCAGCCCGGCCAGGTCGCGGAGGTCGCCCTCGATGACGTCGACACCCTCGGTTGCGATCAGATGGGCCGACTCGGGCCGGGCCAGAGCCAGCACGGGGCGGCCCTGTGCGGCAAGCTCACGCACGACGAACGCGCCCACGCCGCCCGTCGCCCCGGTGACCAGCACCGTGCCCGGGCGGATGTCCCGGGAGCGGGGGGCCGGCCTGCTCGCGGCCTTCGCGGCGCTCTGCCGTGCCTCCCGTTCGTCGAGGAGCGCGGTCAGCGCCCGGGGCGTACGGGCCTGGAGCACGTCGAGGCCCGTGAGTGGCAGCCCGAGGTCGGTACGCAGCCGTTCGGCGAGCTGCACGGCTTTCAGCGAGTGGCCGCCGAGGGCGAAGAAGTCGTCGTCCGGCGACGGGGCGACACCGAGCACGGCCGCGAAGGTCTCCTTGACCGCTTCGGCCCGGGGGCCGGACGGGGCGCCCGGCGCGGACGGCCCGGGCAGCCGGGCGTGGTCGAGCGGCCCGGCGGCCGAGCGCGGCAGCGCGTCGAGCACCGTGACCGTGGCGGGCACGTCTTCGGGCGCGAGCGACCGGCGCAGCAGGCCCAGCAGTTCGTGACGGGAGGGGCCGAGGCTGTCGCGCAGGACGGCATAGGCCACGGGCGGTCCCTGTTCGGGCTGGACCACCGCGGCGTCGGCGACGCCCGGGTGGGCGCGCAGGGCCTGCGCGGCAGGGTGGCCGTCGCCCGCCGGATCGGCGGCATCCCGGGGCCCGGAGCTGTCGTTCGGGCCGGGGAGAGGCAGCTTGCTCAGGGCGAGTTCCGGGTCGGCCGCGACCGCGTGGAGCAGCGCCGCGTAGTCCCGTACGGCCGCCTCCGCCACGGTGTCGTCCAGCGCGTTCGCGTCGTACTGGACGAGTGCCAGGGGCTGCGCGGCGTCGCCGCCCGGCACCAGGCCGTAGGACAGGGTGAACTTCGCGCCGTCGGAGGGGGCGTCGACGTACTCGGCCGACGTACCCGGCAGCCGCAGTACCGTCGGCTCGCCGAGGACGTCGGAGGTGACGCGGACCAGTGCGGTGCCGTCGGCGCCGCGTGCCCCGGCGCCGAGGCGTTCGAGGACCAGGTCGAAGGGGATGTGCCGGTGGCGCTGGGCTTCGAGGAGCGCGTCGCTCACGCGGCGCAGCAGTTGGGCGAAGGACGGGTCGCCGGAGACGTCCACCCGTACGGGCAGGGTGTTGACGCACAGGCCGACCAGGCCACGCATGGCGGTTCCGCTGCGGTGGGTGCCCGCCACGCCGATGACGAGGTCGTCGTCGCCGGTGAGGCGGTGCAGTGCGGCGAAGGCCGCGGCGAGCGACACCGCGAAGAGCGTGGCCCGCCGCTGTGCACCCAGCGCCCGCAGGGCGTCGGGCACGGCGGGCGCCAGAGGCACGCTGCACACGGCCCCGGGACGCACGGCCGTCTGCGGCGCTGCCGCCGCCGGCTGGGGCAGGCGCGGTGGGGCGGCGTCGGCCAGCAGGTCGCTGCAGCGGTTCAGTTCCGCCTCGAAGCCGGGCAGGTCGTCGTGCTCGCGGCGCGCGTGGTCGGCGTACTGCGGCGGTGCGGCCAGTGTGTGCCGGCCCGTTCCGTCGGTGGCCGCCGCGTAGAGAACGGCGAGTTCGGTGGCCACGGTCTCCAGTGAGGCGGCGTCCACGGCGATGTGATGGAACGTCAGCAACAGGGTGTGGTCCTGCGGGCCGTGGCGCAGAACGAGCGCCCGTACGGCATCGCCGGCCGCGAGGTCGAACGGCCGGGCCGTCTCGCGCCGCAGCAGCGCCGGGGCGTCCGTCACGTCGGAGTCGACGACGTGTACGGGGACCGTCCGCGGCGTTGGGAGCACCTCCTGGCAGGGCTCGCCCTCGTGCTCCGTGTAGCGGGTGCGGAGGATGGCGTGCCGGGCCACCAGCCGGGTGAGGGCGGTGGCGAACGCGGCCGCATCGAACGGACCGCGCACACGGGTGGCGAACGGCACGTGGTACGAGTCGCCCGCGCCGCCGAGCCGTTCCATCAGCCACATGCGGCGCTGAGCGCGGGAGAGGGGGACGTTTCGGGCCGGTGCGGTGGTGGTGCCGGGGTGGGCGGTGTCCTGCGATGCGTGGCCATCCGCAGCGGCGCTCGCACCGGCGGTGGGCCCGGCCGTCGTGCGCCGGGCGGTTCCGGCGCGGGCCCGGCGCAGCAGCTCCTGCTGGAGCCGCTCCTTGCGGTCGCGGGTCGCGGAGTCGGTGTCAGTGGACATCGCTGTGCTCCGGGGTCTCGGGGTGGAGGTCCGCGTGGGCGGCCAGGAGGGCGCGTTCGACCAGTGCGGCCTGCGCGGCCACGGTCGGGGCGGCGAAGAAGTCGGCGAGGGAGAGCTCTACGCCGATTTCCTCGCGCAGGTCTTCGATGACGGCGAGGGCGAGCAGGGAATGGCCGCCGACGAGGAGGAACTCGTCCTCGGCGCGGGTGACCTCGATGCCCAGTGCCTGGCTCCACACCGCGGCGACGGCCTGTTCCAGCGGTGTCATCCGCGCCGCCGGCTCGTCGGCGAGCTGATTCCCGGCGGCGTGCGCGCGTCCGGTGAGCGCGCGCCGGTCGACCTTGCCGGCCGGGGTGAGGGGAAGCCGCTCCAGCACGGTGACCGCGTCGGGAACCAGGTGGGCCGGCAGGACTGCGGTGAGCCGCTCGCGCAGCGCCGCGCCGTGGGGCACGGGGCCGGGCGCGGCGACGACGAACGCGACGAGGCGTGCCTCGGGGGAGCCGGCGCCGTCGACGGTGGCGGCGGCGTCGTCCACGTCCGGCTGCTGGCGGAGGGCGTGTTCGACCTCGGCGGGTTCGATGCGGAAGCCGCGGACCTTCACCTGGTCGTCGTTGCGGCCGTGGAACTGGAGGATGCCGTCGGGCCGGAGGGAGACGATGTCGCCCGTACGGTAGAGCCGCCCGTCGGCGGCGGGATGCTCGACGAACCGTTCGGCGGTGAGTGCAGGCAGGCCCGTGTACCCGTGGGCGAGCCTGCTGCCGCCGATCCACAGTTCGCCCCGGTCGCCGTCGGCCACCGGGTGACCGTCGGCGTCCAGGACGTGCGCCGTGGCCCCGGCGACGGGCCTGCCGATCGGCATGGGGCCCTCGCAGTCCTGCGCGGTGACCCGGTGGGCGGTTGCGAAGGTGGTCGTCTCGGTCGGCCCGTAGCCGTTGACGAGCTCCAGCCAGGGGAAGGCGGTGAGCACCTCACGGGCCTGTGCTGCAGCCATCGCCTCGCCGCCCACGACGACCGAGCGGAGCTGGGCGAAGACGCGGGAGCGGCGTGCGGCGAGCTGGTGGAAGAGGGCCGTGGTGAAGAACGCCACCGTCACGCCGTGCCGCTCGACGTGCCGGGCCAGATCCTCCAGGGAGGGCCGCTGCTCGGTGCAGACGACGACCGCGGCGCCGTTGGCGAGCGCGCCCCAGACTTCGAACGTCGAGGCGTCGAAGGTCATGGACGAGTGGAACAGGACGCGGTCGCGGCCGGTGAGGGTGACGTAGTCGGGTGCGGTGACCAGCTCGGCAATGGCCCGGTGCGCCACGAGGACGCCCTTGGGACGGCCGGTGGAGCCGGAGGTGAACATGATGAATGCCGGGCTGTCCGGGTCGGACTCGTCGACCGGCCGGCCGCTCGTGAGCGGCTCCTCGGGCAGGGCGAGAACGGGGCCGGGAAGCGTGGCCGCGTCCACCAGCTTCGCGTCGCCGACGGTGAGCTTCACCTCCGCGTCCGCGATCATCGCCTCGGTGCGCGGGCGGGGCTGGGCGGGATCGAGCGGCACGCACACGGCTCCCGCCAGCCACAGCCCGAGCTGCGCCACGATCGTGCGGGACGACCGAGTCGTCAGGAGCGCCACCCGGTCGCCGCGCGTCACTTGGTGTTCGCGCAGGTGTGCCGCGAGGGCGCGGCCGGCCTGGAGGAGACGGCCGTAGGTGAGGGTGGTGTCGCCGTCCACGACGGCGAGGGCGTCGGGGGTGAGTTCGGCGTGCCGCGCGACGAGTGCCGGCAGGGCGGTGGGCGTCATGTCAGGCTCCTTCCGGGCGCGGGGTCCGGCGCTGGTCGAGGAGGGCGGAGAAGGCCCGCAGGTCGGTGCTGCGCAGCAGCTCGGGGGCGCGCAGGCGTATTCCGGTCTCGCGTTCGACGGTTGCCAGCAGCCGTGCGGCGACCATGGAGGTGCCGCCGGCGTCGGTGAAGTTGTCGCCGAGGCCGGTTCCGGGCCGGCCGAGGAGGTCGCGCACGGTCGTCAGCACCAGCCGCTCGGTGGCGGTGGCGGCGGCGAGGTCGTCGGCGAGGTCGTCCGTGGTGGTGCTCCTGGGCGGCACCGCGGCCTGGGACTCGGACTCGGACTGGGCCTGGGCTGCCAGGGCGGGGCGATCCACCTTGCCGTTGGCGTCGAGCGGGAAGCCGTCGACGATCCGTACGGCGGTGGGGACGGCCTGCTCGGGGAGCCAGGCCCGGACCGCGGCGAGGAGATCCCCGGCAGGGCATTCGGCGCCGTCGGCGGGCCGTACGTGTGCGACGAGGCGACCGTGGCCGGAGCTGTCGCGCAGCACGGTGACGACCGCGGTGCGTACCCGGGGGTCCTGCTCGAAGGCGGCTTCCACCTCGACCGGTTCGATCCGCACCCCGCTGATCTTCACCTGGTCGTCGAGGCGGCCCAGGAAGTCCAGGCTGCCGTCGGCGTTCATCCGTACCCGGTCGCCGGTGCGGTACAGGCGGTCGACCGAGGGAAGCGCCAGGTCTGAGGCAGGCGAGGTGAACCGGCGTGCGGTGAGTTCCGGGTCGAGGTACCCGAGCGCCAGGCAGTGGCCGCCGACCCGCAGTTCACCCTCCTGCCCGCGGGCGACGGGGCGGCCTTCGACGTCCGTGACCACGAGGGTGACGCCCGGCAGCGCGGTGCCGATGGGCGGCGGGACCTGGTCGCCGGCCTCCGGGTCGGTGCCGCGCATGGTGTGGGTGGTGGTGACGACGGTGGCTTCCGCGGGGCCGTAGGCGTTGTGGACCGTCGCGGTGACGTCGGCGGCGGGGCGGCGGCGCATGCGGTCGCCCCCGACCACGAGGTGACGCAGCTTCAGGTTCTGCGGCCACGGCCGGTCCAGGAGCGGTTCCACGGTGGGAGTGGCCGCCACGGCGTGGGTGAGGGCGGTGTCACGCCACCAGTCGGTGAGCACGTGCGAGTCCCAGCGGGTGTCGTCCGGGGCCGGGACGAGGGCGGCGCCGGAGGTCAGGGCGGCCCACAGTTCCAGCAGGTGCGGGTCGAACGCGACACCGATGAGCAGGGACTGGCGGTCGCCCGGTGCGAGGCCGGTCTCGGCCCGGTACCAGTCGAGGGCGACGGAGAGCGAGGACTCGGCCACGGCGACCGCCTTGGGGCGGCCGGTGGAACCGGAGGTGAGGACGGCGTACAGAGCGCCTTCGGGCGCGCGCCGGGTGCCACGGACGGAGTCGGCGAAGGCCGCCACCGCGGCGGCCGGGGCGTTGACACCGTCAGTGGGCAGCAGCAGCGGGAAGTGCTCCCCGCTGCGGTGTTCCGCGGGCAGGACATCGGGGTCGCCGATGAGGCAGGCGATGTCGAGGTCCTCGGTGACGGCCTGGATGCGGCGTTCGCCGGGGCGGGGGCCGAGCGGCAGGTAGACGGCGCCGAGCCGGGCGAGCGCGACGGCGGTCACCACCAGGGCGGTGGACCGGTCGAGGCAGACGCCGACCAGGTCACCGGGCCGGACGCGGTCGGCCAGATCGGCGGCGACCAGCGCGGCCGCCGCGTCGAGGTCCTGGTACGTCCAGATCTGTGCGCGGTCGATCACCGCAGGGGCCTGCGGGGTACGCCGGGCCCAGTCCTCGAAGCGGGCGAGCACCCGGGTCGGTTCGGCGGAGGGGCCATGGGCGACGCTCAGCGCGGTTTCGCTGACGAGGCCGGTGCCGATGGGCATCGCGGGGATGGCGGGCGCGGTCGGGGACTGGGTCATCACGACTCCGTGGAAAGGGCGGTGGCGGCGAGGGCGTCGGCCTGGTCGGCGAGCACGGGGTTACGGAAGAGCACCTTCAACGGCGGGCGGGTGCCCAGCCGGGGCTCCAGCCAGGCGGCCAGCTCGGCGGCCAGCAGGGAATGGCCCCCGCTGTGGAAGAAGTGGGAGCGGGCGTCGAAGCGACCGTGGCCGAGGACCTTGCGCCAGCCTTCCGTGAGCAGAGCCGTCATCGGATCGTCGGACACGTCGGACACGGCGGTGGCCGTAGGCCCGGGCTCGGCGCTGGTTCCGGGCTCGGGCGTCGCGGCGTCGTCGGGGTCGAGCGCCGCTGCTCGGCGCGACAGAGCCGTACGGTCGGGCTTGCCGCCTGCGAGGGTCGGCATGACGTCCAGCCCTGCCCACCGGGCGGGCACGAGGGGGCCGGGCAGGCGGCGGCTCAGCTCGGCGTGCAGCGCCTTCTCGTCGAAGGCCGCGCCGTCGGCTCCGCCTTCGAGGAAGCCGACGAGCCGAGGCCCGCCGGGGCTCTCCCGGTCCAGTACGACGGCGCAGGACCGGCCGCCCAGCACCGCGGACGCCGCCGCCTCGATCTCCTCCAGCTCGATGCGGTGACCGCGCAGCTTGATCTGGTTGTCGCGCCGCCCGAGGAAGTACAGCAGACCGTCCAGACCGCGGTAGCCGAGGTCGCCGGTCAGGTAGACGCGCTGCCCGTCGAGTGCGTCGACGGTGACGAACTGGGCGGCCGTCGCCTCCGCGTTGCCCGCGTAGCCCTCGGCGAGACCGGGCCCGGCGACGGCGAGTTCACCGACCGCGCCGGACGGCAGCGGGCGGCGGTGGGCGTCCAGGACGTGGACCCGCTCGCCCGGGAGCTCGGTGCCCAGGGGGATCTCGGCGCCCTCGGCGAGGGCGCCGCGGGAGATCTCGTGGACGGTCGAGCTGATGGCAGCCTCCGTGACGCCGTACACGTTGAGCACGGTGGCGTCGGTGTCGGCGAGGACGCCGTGCAGTGCCTCCACGGGCAGGCGCTCGCCGCCGAGGACCAGGAGCCTGGGCGCCCAGCTCTCGTCACGCAGTGCGGGGCGCAGGTCCTCGCGGGTGGCGAGGAAGAAGCTGGTGGGCAGGTTGGCGACGGTGACCCGGGCGGACACCAGCAGTTCGGTGAGCTCCGCGCCCGTGGGCACCTCGTGCTCGGGCAGGACCAGGCACGCACCGGCGTGCAGGGCCGGCAGCACCTCCTCGAGCGCCACGTCGAAGGACGGTTGGGCGAACATCAGGACCCGGTCCGAGGCGGTGAGGCCGAACCGGTCGGCGGCCGCCGTCAGATGGTGCACCAGCGCCGCGTGGCCGACCGCGACCGGCTTCGGCGTCCCGGTGGAGCCGGAGGTGTGGATGACGTACGCGGTGCCGGGAAGTTCGGCGCTCCCACGCGCAGGAGGCAGCACCGGGGCGTCGATCCGGGCGGTCGGCAGTGCTTCCGGCAGGGCCGGAGTGGCGTCGCCGGTGAGGACCAGCGCCGGGGCGAGCCGCTCCAGCAGCAGCCCGAGCCGGGCCGGCGGATCGGACGGGGACATGGGGCAGTAGACGGCGCCGGTCCGCAGGCATGCGAGCAGGGCGACGAGCGAGTCGGTCCCCCGGGGCAGGACCACGGCCACCGGCCGGCCGGCCGTCACACCGGCGGCGCGCAGCCGCTCGGCCAGCGAGCCGACGCGGTCGTCGAGTTCGCCGTAGGTGAGACGGCGGGCGCCGCACAGCAGGGCCGGCAGCGAGGGGTGCTGCGCGGCCACGGGATCCAGCGGATCGCGGTCGGCCGGGACGGGCACGGGCTCGGCGGCCGGCTCCACGGCGGTCGGATCCAGGTCGGCCAGCGGAGTCTCGGGGCTGTCGAGATAGGCGCGCAGCAGGTCCAGGAAGCGGCCGGAGAGCAACCGGGCGACGTCTTCGCCGAACAGGTCCATGTCGTAGTCCCAGACCAGGGTCATACCGGGCGAGCCGTGGCGCGGGGTGACGCCGCGCCGGTCGTCCGGGAGCAGGACCACGTCGAGGTCGAAGCGGGTGGTGCCGGTGTTGAAGCCCTCGAAGAGGGTGATGTCGAGACCGGGTACGTCGATCTCGGGCAGCGGCGCGTCGTGGGCGCTGAACATGACGGAGAAGAGGGGGTTGTCGGCGCCGGAGGTGTGCATGCCGAGCGCCCGGGTCAGCTCCTGGACCGGTACGTCCTGGTGCGGCAGAGCCCGGATCAGGGTGTCGGTGACCTCGTCCATGGTGTCCTGGGCGGGGGCGGCGCCGTCCAGGGCGAGCGGCAGCGGGATGGTGTTGACGAACATGCCGACGGCGTCCTCGTAGCCGAGGGGGCGGTTGCCGACGGCGGTGCCGATGACCATCCGGGAGCGGCCGCTGTGCCGGCGCAGGAGTTCGGCGAACAGCCCCAGGAGCGTGGAGAAGGGGGTGAGGCCGCGTGAACGGGCGTGCCCGCGCAGGCGTTCGGCGAGATCGGCGCCGATCGTCTGGCGCAGCTGCCCGCCGTGGTGCCCCCGGCGGGCACCGGGGCGGGTCAGGCCCGGGAGCGGCAGGTCGTGCTGTTGGTCGCGCAGTTCGGCCCGCCAGAAGTCGAGCGATTCGGGTGCGTACGCGGCGTCGGTCCGCTCCAGGACGTGGTCCGCGTACGACGAGGCGGGCGGGAGTGTGAGGGGCTCGCCGAGGACGTGGGCGCGGTATACGCGGAACACGTCGTCGAGCAGGATCGCGAAGGAGTGCCCGTCGTGGATCAGGTGGTGCTCGACGTGGATCAGCCGGTGGTGGCGCTCGGCCAGTCGTACGAGCGTCCAGCGGATCAGCGGTGCCTCGAACGTGTCGAGCGGTGTCTCGGCCTCGGTGCGCAGGAGACGGGCGAATGCCGCCTCGGGGTCCTCCTCCGTGCCGAGGTCGATCGTGTGCAGCCTCGGCGCACACTGCGGCGCGACCCGCTGCGCCGGTACGGACCCGGTGGAGGCGGCGAGTTCGAGCCGCAGACCGGGGTGGCGTGCCAAGGTGGCGTCGAGCCCCCGGCGCAGCGCCTCGGTGTCGAGCGTGCCCCACAGGTCCAGTGAGGCGGTGAAGTTGTAGGCGCGACTGCCGGGCTGCATCTGCTCGTGCAGCCAGACGATCTCCTGCGAGGAGGAGAGGGGAAGCATGGGCGATCCCTGAGGTTGTCGGGTCGGACTCCGGTGCCGGTCACGGTCGTGTCCGGTGGTCGTGCGGGCGGCTTCGCGGGTCGCGCGGTGCCGCTTTCTGCGTGGGGGATGCCGTGGGGGGAAGCTCGGGGTGCGCGGCGGCGTGGGCTGCGCTGCGGTGTGCCGGGTGGTGCGGGGTGCCCGTGAGCGCCGGAGCGGGGTGGCCGCGGGGCCGTGACGCGCCCGGGGGCGCCGGGGTCGGGCACGCGGGGGTGCCGCCGTGGGACTCGGGGACCTGCTGCGGAGGGGTGGCGGGCGGCGGGGTCACTGCACGGTGGGCTCCGAGGGGCGCAGCGCGCGGGTGAGCGCGTCGAACGCCCGCTGCGCGGTCTCGTCGTCGAGCACCGCCCGGTCCCACACCATCCGCAGGCGGATCTCAGCTCCCTGGGTGATGGAGACGGCGAAGGGACCGCGGACCGGTCGGCCGTCGACGTGGACCTCCCGTCCCTCGACACCGGCCAGCACGAGCGGCGGGCGACGGCTGTCGTCGTCCACGGTGAGCAGTCCGTCGAGGCCTCCGGTCCAGCCCGAGCCGGCGGCCCGCGCGGCCGTCACGACCGCGTCGAACGGTACGTCGGCCCGGTCGAGGTCGTCCCACCACGCGTCGGCCGTCGCCTCCGAGCCGGTTCCGGTGGCGGGCTCGTTGCCGGTTCCGAAGCCGGTGTCGGCCGGGAAGACGAGGGTGTTGAGGAAGCAGCCGACGACCGGCTCCGCTCCAGGGGGACGGCCGCCCCACGGGTAGCCGAGCGGGACCGTGAGGCCGGGTCCGTACAGCTCGCGGGCCGCGGAGCGGCAGGCGTCGAGCAGTCCGGGGAAGGACACGCCGCCGTCGTACGCGGGCAGCCGGGCCTGTGCGGCGCCGCTGGGCCGTGTGCCCTCGGGCACGCGGGCCGGACGGGGAGCTGGAGCGTGGGCATGCAGCGTGCGCAGCCGGTCGGCCCAGTACGCGGCCGCTTCGGCCGTCTCCGCCCTTTCCTCGGCGGCGAGTTGACGCAGGACCGCGTCCCGGTACACGGCGAGTTCGCCTTCGGTCTCCCCTGGCGCGGCATGGGAATCGGTGGCCTCCTCGCTGTAGGCGGCGCCGAGTTCGTCGACGATCCTCGCCAGCGAACGGCCGTCGCAGACGGCGTGGTCCAGGGCGACGGCGAGGATCTCCTCCTCGCGCTTCTCGTCGCGTACGAGGAAGAGCCGCAAGGGGGGACCCTGGGCATCCCAGCATTCCAGAGCGCGACCGAGCGCGTCGGCGGGCGACTCTCCCGGTACGAGGGCCGGCCGGGTCACGCCGACGTCCGGATCGGCGACGCACAGGACGGGAGTGCCGCGGACGACGGCGGGCCGTGAGCGCAGGGCCGTGTGCCGTGCGGCGAGCCTGGACGCCGCTGCCCGCAGGCGTTCGGGGTCGATGGTTCCGTGAGGGAACGCGAAGAACATCGGCACCACGTCGGGGCGTCCCGACGGGTCCAGCGAACGCACCAGCAGGAAGCGGCGCTGTGCTCCGGTGACGGGCAGCACGCTGTCGGACCGGTCGCCGGTGAGACGCCGGTAGCGGGCCAGGTACTGACTCGTGATGCTGTGCACGTGGTCCTCTTCGTCGTGGCCGCGGTCGCGCGGAACGCCGGCGCGGCCCCTGCGGGCATGGCGGTGTGGTCGGTGGCGGCGGGCTGTGCCCGCGCAGAGGTCGTCCCCGGCGGCCGGATGGTGGCCGGGCGGCGGTCAGCCCGTGGTCAGCCGGCGGGTGCGGGGGTCGGCCGTTCGTCGCCGTCGGCGGAGGCAGTGTCCCGCTGTGTCCCGTGGCCGGCACCGGCGTCGGCCTCGGCGTCGGTGCCGGCGCCACCGTCGTCCTGCGGACCGGGCAGGTCCCGCATCCGGCGCAGCGGGGAGAGCAGCAGCGGCAGCGGTACGGCGAGGATGCCGACGGCGCACCAGGCGAGAGCCGTACGCGACCCGTAGGACTGGGCGAGGGTTCCGCCGAGGAGCGCGCCCAGTGGCAACGTGCCCCACATGAGGAAGCGCAGGGTGGCGTTCATCCGGCCGAGCAGTCGTGGTGGGCACATTCCCTGGCGGAAGCTGACCTGGGCGACGTTGTAGACGACGGCGCCGAAGGAGACGACCGCCGATCCGGCGGCGAACAGGACCGCCCCAGGGAGACCGTGCCCGGACAGGGGCCACAGCAGCGCGAACGGGCCGGTCACGAGGACGGACAGGAGCATGACCCGGGCCTGCCCCAGGATTGCCGCGAGGCGCCCGGCGCACAGGGCGCCCAGGAGCCCTCCCACGGCCGACGCGGACAGCACCAGCCCGAGTCCGCCGGCCTCCAGCCCGACGACACGGACGAGATGCACGGTCTGCGTCGCCATGAGGACGGCCGTACAGAAGTTGGCGAGGCCGGTGGTGAGGGCGATGACACGGAGCAGCGGATGGCCGAAGACGAAGCGCACACCCTCGCCGATCTCCTTGCGCAGGGAGCCCCCGGCGGCTGCGGGCTCGGGCGCCTCCTCGGTCTGCTCGACGCGGAGGAGGAAGAGGGCGGAGAGCAGGTAGCCGATGGCGTCGACGATGACGGCGAACTGCGCCCCGACGAGCTGGACCAGTCCGCCGCCGATACCGGGGCCGGTCACGTGGGCGGTGGAACGGACGGTCTCCAGGGCGCCGTTGCCGGCCATGAGCTGATCGCGGGGCAGGATCTGCGGCAGGTAACTCTGATGGGCGACGTCGAAGAACACGGTCGCCACGCCGGTCACGAGCGCGACGGCGTAGAGCTGGGCCATGGTCAGGACGTCGGCGAGCGCGGCAGCGGGGATGCTGGCCATGGCCGCGGCGCGCAGCAGATCCGCTCGGATCATCAGGGGCCGCTTGCGCATCCGGTCGGTGAGCGCTCCGGCAGGCAGCCCGACGAGAAGGAAGGCGGCGGTCTCCGCGGCGGTCAGGAGGCCCACCTGGAAGGCAGGAGCGTCGAGTTCGAGGACGGCGACGAGGGGCAGCGCCACCAGTGTCACTTGTGCGCCGAGCTGTCCGGTGGCAGCTCCCGCGAGTAACAGTCGGAAGTCGCGCAAGCGCATAGGGCCACCGGCGGTGGCTCGGGATGTGTCGGACATGTGAGTGACATTCACGGATCGATCACTCAAGAGTCAAAGCAAACCTGTCATTTCCGGACTTGTTTTGCGGCGTAGTGGGCGCAGATCAGGAAATCCTTCGTGCTACCCGGGGTACGGTCGCGTGAATTCCTGCTCGTTGTGCGCGCAGCGTGGGTCGGGTGAGGCAAGGGGGGCCAGGGGACCCGAGGGGGAGTCGGTCGGCCTCCCTTACCCTGAGTAACGAGTTCTATCCTGACCGAAAAAGCTCACCCGTGATCATGTTCCTGCGGAAGGTTTCATTCCGTCCGCTATGAGCGCCACCCGACGCCAGCCGGTGCCCCTGCCGGGGCGGGAGGGCACACGTCGAGCGCCGGGACGACGCCGACGCCTGGGCCGCGTGATGGCTTTCGGGCACCCCTGTGAGCGAGATGTCCGACGCCGGTCCGTGACCCGGTGAGCCCTTCCGGTCACGGCACTCGCTCATGCGGTGGCGTCGGGGAGTCCGTCCAGGAGGGCGGCGGCTTCGGCGTAGCGGGGGTGGTTGAGCTCCGTCAGGGCGCGGTGGGCCGCGGCCAGGGTGGTACGGGCCTCCTCGTCGCGGCCGAGGTGGTGCAGGGCGATGCCCAGGTCGAGCCGGGCCGGTTGGCTCCAGGCCGGCATGTCCGCGGCCTCGAAAGCGGTGAGCGCCCGGTTGTTGTCTCGTCACCCATCGGGACACGTCGTCGGTCTGCCCGGGAAGGACGACGCCGCCGCCGTTGGTCGGCCCCTCGTGCGCGAAGGGAACCGACTCCCCGACCGGCTCGGCCCCAACGGCCCGGGTGTCACCGCGGGCCATTACAGGTAGGCCGAACGTTCGGGAGTGTCCGGCAGTTGCAATCGCTGCACCACGGGGTTGCGCTTGCCGCTGGCGGTGAACCGGAAGGCGTGGTGCGGTCGGTGGCGCAGGCGGAAGCCCTGCCGGGCACCGAAGTGCGCGTCGAGCCCCCTGGTGACGTCCCGCACGCAGGCCGCGGCGGCTTCCACCGGGCCGACGGTCACGAGGTCGAGCATGCCGGGTTCGTGCTGGACGACCTGGAAGTCCGGCAGGCCGGCGGCGGCCAACGCGGCGAGCAGCGCGTAGGGCGAGTAGAGCGATCCGTCGAGGCCGACCAGGCTGCTGCGGGCCCGACCCAGGAGGGCGTCGGTCACGGTGCCGGGCAGGCCGCACCCGCAGTCGACGGGCCGGGCCGCGAGGTCGCCCGTCACGTAGCGGTGATCGGCATCGGGGTGGAGAGCAGGGACGTCAGGGCGATGGCGCCCGCCCCCTCGTCGCCGACCGGCTCGATCTCGGGCAGGACGAGGTCGTCCTGGAAGTGCATCCGCCGCTGCCCGCATTCGAAGGCCGCGTATCCGGTCTCCGACGTCGCGTACAGCATCGTCACCTTGCAGTCGAAGGTCTCCTCGACCAGGCGGCGGCCGCTGTCGGGCATGTGCTCGTAGGTGGCGACGACGCCCTGAGGGCGCAGGGCGATGCCCCGGCTCAGGCAGTACCGGGCCAGGGCGATGACGCGGCTGGAGGAGCCGGTGATCGCGTCGACCGGGAAGCGGCCGACCACGGCCTCGTAGTCGGCGACGACGTCGGGCGCGTCGGGATCGTAGCCGCGCAGGTTGCACTTGACGTAGGCGGGGTGGCCGGGGCGCGGCGGTAGGGCGTCGATCAGGCGGTGGTCGTTGCGGGCGGGCTGGCCGGCTCGACGGGGGAACGTGGCCGCCGATCGAGTGGCGTGACGGCGGACCCGAGGTGTGGTGCGTGGGCCCTGGCGATGGGCGGGGCGCCGGCCCGTAGGATCGCGCGGTGGCGATCGAACCCCCTGATGAACTCATCCGGCTCCAGCGCGAGGCCGACTTGGCGCGCATGGAGGCGGCCACCCGTGAGGACGGCGTGGAGGGGTGGAAACCGTGGCTGGACGCCGTCGACGCGGTCCATGCTGCGGTGACCGAGTACGCGAAAGAGGCGGGTCTGTCGCGGCATGAGGTGGAGAAGGCCGTCAAGTCCGCAGCCCGCCGTGACGCGGAGGCCCCGCCCGAGTCCTGATCGTGGGAGGCAGGCGTCCGAGTGGCGCGGGCAGCCGTGCGAGCGCCTGTGGTCGAGGGTGCTGAGGCAGCCGCGGAGGCCGAGGCTCGACTCGGGCCGCACTTCACGCGGCCTTCTGGAAGAGGGCGTTCGACGGCTGCCGGGACTCCCGGGCAGTGGACGCCGGGAGCAAGCCGCCCTTCGGCACCCACCGCGAGTACAAGGCGACGGTGTGCCAACGGGGCATGGCGGGGCCTCCGGTCGGTTCCACTTCACGTCTCTACCGCCCACTGGCCTCGGAGGATAGGGCCGACCAGCCCTCCATGAGTCTCCGAACGGGACCATTCGGCCCTGCGGTGGCACGCGGGCGGCATGAAAGACGCCGGGCGATCCCCGGGCAGGCCTCGCAGGCCTCGCAGGCGTACAGCGGGCACGTTCGCAGCCGATCAATTGTGGATGGATTCCGGTCAACCCGGGGCGCGGTTTTCGGCCGCATGGTCGGATGTGCCCTTCTGTGGGATTCGGCGAGTGCGAGGCACAGCATGGCAGCGACGACCGAAGAGCCCTTCAGGGCTCTGCTGGAAGCGGCACCGGACGCGATGGTGATCGTGGACGACGCCGGGGTGATCCGCCTGGTCAACGCTCAGACCGAGGCCCTGTTCGGGTATCCGCGGGAGGAACTCCTGGGACGCCCCATCGACGTGCTGGTGCCCGAGCGGTTCCGCGGTCAGCATCCCGGCCACCGGCTGGGCTACGCGGCAAGCCGCCAGGTGCGCCCGATGGGGGCGGGGCTGGAACTGTACGGTCTGCGCCGCGACGGGCGTGAGTTTCCCGTGGAGATCAGCCTGAGCCCGCTGGAGACCCCCGAGGGGCTGCTGATCTCGGCGGCCGTGCGGGACGTCAGCGAGCGCCGGGCAGCCGAGGAGCGCTTTCGGGCTCTGCTGGAGGCGGCCCCCGACGCGATGGTGATCGTCGATGAGAGGGGCATCATCCAGCTGGTCAACGCCCAGACCGAGGCGCTCTTCGCGTACGCGCGTGAGGACCTGCTGGGGCGGCCCGTCGAGGTGCTCGTACCCCACCGGTTCCGCGGCCACCACTCCGACTTCCGCTTCGGGTACTTCGTCAACCGGCAGGTCAGGCCCATGGGCGCGGGGCTGGAGCTGTACGGGCTGTGCCGGGACGGGCGCGAGTTCCCGGTCGAGATCAGCCTGAGCCCCCTGGAGACCCCCGACGGGACGCTCGTCTCCGCGGCCATCCGCGACGTCACGGAGCGCAAAGCCGCCGAGGAGATGCTCGCCAAGCTCTACGAGCAGCAGCGCCGCGTCGCCCTCACCCTCCAGCGCAGCCTCATGGGTTCACCGCCGGACGTGCCCGGGATGCCGACGGCGAGCCGATACTTCCCCGCCCGGCAGGGCGCCGGGGTCGGCGGGGACTGGTTCGACCTGATCCCGCTGGGTGGCGGCCGGGTCGGCGTGATGATCGGGGATGTGATGGGTCGCGGGCTGGACGCTGCCGCCGTCATGGGGCAACTGCGGTCCGCCTCCCACGCGCTGGCGAAGACCGGAATGCCGCCCTGGCAGCTGATGCGTGCCCTCGACGCGGTGGTCAGTGAACTCCCGGACCAGTTCGTCACCTGCTGCTACCTCGTCGTGGACGCCGACGCGGCGGAGATCACCGTGTGTTCGGCCGGACATCTGCCGGTCCTGCTGGCCGCTCCCGACGGAGAGGTGAGCCGGTTGCCGGTCGAGGTGAGCGTGCCGCTCGGGGTCGGCGAGGTACCCCACCACGAGAGTCGGCACACGGTCGCGCCGGGCTCGGTGCTGGCGCTCTACACGGACGGGCTGGTGGAGACACCGGGCAGCGACATCGAAGGGCAGATCGACGGGCTCGCCGCGGCGCTGGAGAAGGGCCTCGCGACGAACCGATCCCTGGAAGCCGCGGCGGACCGGTTGCTGACGGATCTGCTCCCGGACGCCGACGACAACCCGGACGACGTCACCCTGCTCCTCGTGCGCATCCCCGAGACCCCTACCACCGCGCGGAGCGTCGTCCTGGACGCCGCCCCGAGCAGCGTGGCCGAGGGCCGCCGCTTCCTGCGCGACACCCTGGCGGCGTGGGGCAAGGACGACGAGCAGCTGCGTGAGACGGCCTGCCTGCTGGCCTCCGAGCTGCTTTCCAACGCCGTCCGCCACGGCAGCGGGCCCGTACGACTCCGGCTGCGGCAGGCCGGTCGAGAGCTGGGCGTCGAGGTCTGCGACGGAAGCCCGGTGCTTCCCCAAGCCCGCTTCGCCGCCCCGGATACGGAATCGGGCCGGGGCCTGCTCCTCGTCGACTCCCTCGCCAAGTCCTGGGGCACCCTACCGACAGCGGAGGGCAAGGCGGTCTGGTTCTCCCTGCCGTTGCCCTCCCCGCGTCGCTGACAGCGAGCGTCATCGGTGACGCGAGGGGGCGGCCGTGGCTTCGCGCGGCCGCCCCGCTCAGGGACCCTCACCCGTTCCGCGCCCCCTGACCGGGCACGCGGATCCGGAAGGCGTCAGTGGAACACCACGTCGCACACGGACAGGAAGAACTCGCCGGTCTTGCGGCCGTTGCCGCCGTCAGGGGTGTCCGGGCCGCCGTGACCGCCCCAGACATGCACGATCGCGGCCCGCCCGCTCCGGGGCGGGAGGGTGGCGAACTCCCAATGGGTGGAGTCCTCCTCCCGCGGGGCCCCCTGGACCTCGACCAGGAACGGAACGGGCTCCAGGTCCTCCCAGGAGAGTCCGCTGCGGGGATCCCACCCCTCGCGGGTGAGGAACCAGCGGTGCGACCACGTCTCGTCCGTGTGATAGGCCATGTAGTCGTACGAGAACGTGTGGCTTTCGGCGGAGGCATCCAGCTCGGTGGTGGGCCAGTCGCCGAGATCCTCGTTGGGAGCCAGGTCGAGACCTGCGAACGCCGGGTTCCCGGTCGATGCGACGGTGCTGCCCTCGAAGAACTTTCGGTACTCCAGGTAGCGCAGGGCGTGGTTCCAGGGATAGTCGGCCAGCATCCGGTCGGCCCCCGGCAGCACCTCCTGCCAGGTGGTGCTGGTGTTCTCGGCCCGGGCCTTCGCACAGATCGGAGACGGGTCCTCGTCCCTGATCGCGGCGGCGGCCCGGCTGCGCGGGTCGTTCATCGTGCCGTGACGGGGAGCGGGGGCGGCCCCGGACTGCGCGCCCCGGGGCTTCTGGGGGGCGGACCAGGCCACCGCGGCCTTCGCGGCGACGGTGACCTCGTTGGTGAACGCCGTGAACGAGCCGTCGACCTTGGCCCGGATCTTCACCCGGTATTCGGGGCGGGGCTCCTCACCCAGGTCCACCCAGTGGGAGTTGGAGGGGGACCAGTCCCAGGCCGGCCAGTGGAGGAACACCGTCTGCCGTGCCTCACCGTTGATCCATACCTCGTAGACGTGCGGGTAGGGAGCGTTGCCTTCGTTCCAGTCCGCCGGCGGGGGCCAGGTTCCGTGGTCGGGCTGGTTGTCACCGATCTGCCACCGCAGGTGGATGCCGAACATCTGGTGGTCGCCGTCGGATCGGTGCCTGATGTCGGCCAGGAGTCCGGAGGGTGCCTGGATGTTGGTGCTGTTGCTCATGAAGTCCTTCTCATCCGGATTCAAAGGAGATCAGCGGCGGTCGCGGAGCTCGGAAGCGAATCCGAGCCCGTCGTACGCCGATCACCCGCGAGGACTGCCCCACGGCCATCCCCGCACGACGGGAGCGCACAGCTGCTGCTTCTCCTTCGAAGAAAGAGGATCTTGGCTTCCTGATCCTTGCGGGTTCCGGCACGGTTGTTCGGCCGCGCCGCACACGTGATCGTTTCTGCGCGACGATCCGTCACCCGGACGGCCCAACACGTCTCCCGGCCTGCGCCGCGAGTCGCGCAGCCGGACCTTCTGCGGGCTGGGCTGGGCTGGGCTGGGTGGGCGGCCGCGACGGGCCCGGGAACCGGCGGGCTGGGCACGGTCGAAGAGGAGGGCTCGTTCGGCGTCGTCCCGTTGCAGGGCCCGTGCGGCGGCGTCCAGGCCCTCTCGGAGATGCCCTGGCCGCGGCCCCGCTCCGGGCGGATGCGGCAGTCGACGCTGACCCCGGGGAGCTGCGGCTTCCTCGCTGCTCAGCCCCGGTACGCGGCGGGACCCGGCGGTCAGGGAGCGGGGCCAACTTAGCACTCCGGAGCCGCATTTGGAGCAGTGGATTCAAGGTGGCGCCGCCTGTCAGGGCGGGTTCGGGCACGTTCAACTGCGCCGCCGCTGCAGTTGAACGCACGACTTCGGCACACATTGATCACTGAGCGCCCCTGGGTCATAGTGACTCACCGTAAAGCTGGGGGGACTGTTGAGAGCTGTGCACCGGAGGGCATTCCCGCCGGCTTTGGGGCCTTGTCATCGGCCGATGCGAAGCGAGCGGTATGGAGATGTTCCCCTGCGGACTGCATGGCGTAAATTCGCGCGTCATTCGTGCGGTAATTTGTGGATCGAAATGATGGGGGTATGCGGCCGTGTCTGGAACCGAGCGTGATCTTCACGAATTGACGGGGGCCCAGCGCGGTGTCTGGTACGTTCAGCAGCTGTCCTCCGACAGATCCCTCTGCAACATCGGCGAATACTTCGACATCCGAGGCGACCTGGTCGTGGACCTCTTCGTCGCCGCTGTGCGGAAGGCGGTGGAGGAATCCGACACCTTCCGCCTGCGGTTCACCGGAGACGGTGAGTCGGCGCGCCAGTACTTCGCTCCCGCGGGCGAGGCGGAAGTCGAGGTCCTTGACCTGAGTTCCGTCCCGGACCCGGTCGCCACCGCCGAGGCGTGGATGGCGAAGGAATTTCGCCACCCGGTCGATCTGTCGGAGGAGCCCGCGTTCAAGTACGCGGTCATCAGAATTGCACCCGACCGGCACTTCTGGTTCTATCGGATCCACCACCTGGTATTCGACGGCTGGAGTGCCACGGTCATCAGCTCCCGTGTGGCGCAGATCTATGCCGCCCTCCTCTCCGGACGCCCGGCCGATGAAGGGGCCTTGGAGTCGGTCACGGTTCTTCTGGAATCCGACGCCTCCTATCGTTCCTCGGAACAATTTCTGGCGGACCGGAGATTCTGGCTCGAATCGCTCTCCGGCCTGTCGGAATCCGGCGGGGGGCACACGACGGCGCAGACTCTGCCGGGCCTGGCAACGCGCCATGTGGAAGCCGCCGACGCCGAATTCGCCCGTGCGCTGCCGGCGGCCGCCCGCGCGCTGCGGACCACCGTCGCCGGCCTGGTGGTCGCGGCGGCGGCCATCTATCTCCACCGCACGACGCGGAAGCGGGACATCGTCCTCGGACTGTCCGTCCCGGGGCGGACCGGGGCGCGGGAGAGGGGCGTCCCGGGAATGACGGCCACCATCCTGCCCATCCGGCTCCACGTGGACCGGGAGACTTCTGTCGAGGGTCTCGTCCGGCAGATCTCCAAGGTGATCCGTCTCGCCCTCAAGTATCAGCGGTACCAGCAGACGGACATGGCCCACGACCTCGGGTGGACGCACGGCGGCTCGCTCTTCGACCTGCTCGTGAACGTCATGTCCTTCGACTACCCGACGCAGTTCGGCGACTGTGAGACGATCACGCGCCCGGTCTCCAACGGGCCTGTCGAAAACATGCGGCTCTGCGTCTACGACCGGGCGGGCGAGGGCAAGCTGGACATCGCGTTCGACGTCAACACTGCTCTGCACGGAGCCGAGACGGCGCGCGGAATGTCACGCTCCCTGACGGCCGTGCTGAAGTGGCTCGTGACGGCGGATCCGGCCGAGACGACCGGAGCGGCGGAGCTGCTCGGTGCGCAGGAACGCCGGCGGGTGGTCGAGGAATGGAATGCGACCCAGACCCCGGCGCCCGATGCGACGGTGCCCCAGCTCTTTGCGGCGCAGGCCGCCCGGACGCCGGACGCGCGCGCCGTGGTGGCAGACGGCTCGGCGGTCACCTACGCCGAACTCGACGCGTGGGCCACCCGGTTGGCGCACTGTCTCAAAGCCCGAGGGGTGGCGGCCGAATCGGTCGTGGGGCTGTGCCTGCCGCGCGGCGCGCAGATGATCGCGGCGATCCTGGCGGTGTGGAAGGCCGGGGCGGCGTACCTGCCGGTCGACCCGGCGTATCCGGCGGAGCGGATCGCCTACATGCTGGCCGACAGCGGGGCGGCAGTCGTTCTCGTCGACGGCCTCGGCGAGGCCGCCGACTACGGCCGGGTGCCCACCATCGCGCTGGATGATCCCGAGGTGGTTGTCGAGGTGGCGGGGGCGTCGGTGTCGGCGCTTGGGGTTGAGGTGGGGGGGGGGGGGGGGGGGGGGGCAGTTGGCGTATGTGGTTTATACGTCGGGGTCGTCGGGTGTGCCGAAGGGTGTGGGGGTGACGCATGGTGGTTTGGTGAATTATGTGGTGTCGGTGCCTGGTCGGGTGGGGTTTGGTGGGGTTGGGGTCCGGTATGCGTTGTTGCAGCCGGTGGTGACGGATCTTGGTAACACGGTGGTGTTCGGGAGTTTGGTGTCGGGTGGTGAGTTGCATGTGTTGGGGGAGGGGGTGGTGGGTGATCCCCGGTTGGTGGCGGGGTATTTGGCGGAGCATCGTATTGATGGTGTGAAGGTGGTGCCGTCGCATTTGGAGGCGTTGGCGGCGGGTGTGTCGCTTGCGTCTTTGGTGCCGGCGGGGTCGTTGGTGCTGGGTGGTGAGGCGGCGTCGGCGGCGTTGGTGGGGCGGTTGTTGGAGGTTTCGGGTGGGTGTGGGGTTTTCAATCATTACGGGCCGACGGAGGCCACGGTTGGTGTGGCGGCTGGGCGTCTGACGCGGGAGCGTGTGGTGTCGGGTGTGGTGCCGGTGGGTGGGCCGGTGGCGAATACGTGTCTGTATGTGTTGGATGCGTCGCTTGAGCCGGTGCCTGTGGGTGTGGCTGGTGAGTTGTATGTGTCGGGTGTGCAGTTGGCTCGTGGGTATGTGGGGCGTGCGGGTTTGACTGCGGAGCGGTTCGTGGCTTGTCCGTTCGGTCCGGCGGGTGAGCGGATGTACCGTACGGGCGATCGGGTGAAGTGGACCGATGACGGTGACGTGGTGTTCGCGGGGCGTGTGGACGAGCAGGTCAAGATCCGCGGCTACCGGGTCGAACCCGGCGAGGTCGAGAGCGTACTGACCACGCATCCGCAGGTCGCCCTGGCGGCGGTTGTCGCACGCGAGGACACGCCGGGGGACACCCGCCTGGTGGCCTACGTGGTTCCGGCCGGCGAACAGGACGGCACCCGGCTCGGTGCGTCTCTCCGCGAGTTCTCAGCAGGCCGGTTGCCGGAGCACATGGTGCCCTCGGCGGTCGTGGTACTCGACGAACTGCCTCTGACGGCCAACGGCAAACTGGACCGGAAAGAGCTGCCCGCCCCCGACTTCACCGCGGCTGCGACCGAGGGCGGCCGCGGCCCGGCGACGGTACGGGAGGAGATCCTGTGCCGGACGTTCGCCGAGGTGCTGGGCGTGGACAGCGTCGGCGTCGACGACGACTTCTTCGCCCTGGGCGGCCACTCGCTCCTCGCGGTGCGCCTCGTGGCCGCTCTGCGGGAGCGGGGGGTGCCGGTCCCGGTGCAGGCGTTCTTCGCGACACCGACCCCGTCCGCGCTCGCGCAGGTGACCGAGGCGGAAACGCTCGTCGTGCCGCCGAACCTGATCCCCGCGGGAGCCACGGAGATCACCCCGGAGATGCTGCCGCTGGTGGACCTCGACGAGGCCGAGACCGCGCGGCTCGTGGAACAGGTGGAGGGCGGCGCGTCCAACATCGCGGACGTCTACCCGCTCGCCCCGTTGCAGGAAGGAATCTTCTTCCACCACCTGATGAGCGAACAGCAGGACGCGGACGTGTACGCGATGCCCTTGGTCCTGGGCTTCGATTCGCGCGAGCGGCTCGACGCGTTCCTCGGCGCATTGCAAGAGGTGGTGGACCGTCACGACATCTACCGCACGGCGATCGTGTGGGAGGGGCTGCGCGAACCGGTGCAGGTGGTCCAGCGCCGCGCCACGCTGCCAGTCGAGGAGGTGGACCCCGTTCCACAGGGCGGTGGCGACGCCGTGCAGCGGATGCTCGCGGCCGGAACAGGGACGATGGATCTGGGCCGTGCCCCGCTGCTCGCCGTGCACACGGCCGCGGAGCCGGTCGACGGCCGGTGGCTCGCACTGCTGCGCATCCACCACCTCGTACGGGACCACACCACGCAGGACGTGCTCCTGAGCTGCGGGCCCTCATGTCGGGCCGGGGCGAGACCCTGCCCGCGCCGCTGCCGTTCCGGAACTTCGTCGCCCAGGCACGCCTCGGCACGGCGGACGAAGAGCACGAGCGGTACTTCACCGGGCTGCTCGGCGACGTGGAGGAGGCCACCGCCCCGTTCGGGCTCATGGACGTTCGCGGAGACGGCACCGACGCGCAGCAGGCCCAGATGCCCGTCGACGCGGAACTGGCCGCCCGCGTCCGTGAGCTGGCGCGCTCGCTCGGCGTGAGCTCCGCCACCGTCTTCCACCTGGCCTGGGCCCGCGTGGTGGCCGCGGTCAGCGGCCGGGACGACGTGGTGTTCGGCACGGTGCTGTTCGGTCGGATGAACTCGGGTGCCGGTTCGGACCGGGTTTCCGGACTCTTCCTCAACACCCTGCCGATGCGGGTGCGCATCGGTGGGAGGAGCGTGGCGGGGGCCCTGGCCGTAGTACGCGACCAGTTGGCCGAGCTGCTGGTGCACGAGCACGCTCCGCTCGCTCTCGCGCAGCGGGCCAGCGCAGTACCGGCCGGCAGCCCGCTCTTCACCTCGGTCTTCAACTACCGCCACAGTCAGAAGGCTTCGCGCCCCGTCGGCGGCGAGGCTGCCGTGGACCTCGAAGGCGTCCGGCTCGAGTACATGTGGGACCGCTCGAACTACCCGCTCAACGTGTCCGTCGGTGACCTCGGCACCGGCTTCGAACTGACCGTCCACGCCGTGGAGCCGGCCGATCCGGTGCGGGTGGGCGCATTGCTGCAGACCTGCTTGGCGAATGTCGTGGCGGCCCTGGAGGAGGCGCCCGGGACGCCCTTCGCGTCGCTGGAGGTTCTGGACGGCGCGGAGCGGCGTCGCGTCGTGGAGGAGTGGAACGGCACGGAGGTGCCCGCCGTGGGGGCGGTGCTGGTGCCGGAGTTGTTCGCGGCTCAGGTGGCGCGGACTCCGGATGCGGTCGCGGTGATCGCGGACGGCGGCGTCTCGGTGTCGTACGCCGAGCTCGACGCACGGGTCAACCGGTTGGCGCACTACCTGCGCGCGCAGGGCGTCGGGCGGGAGTCGCTGGTCGGGCTGTGCCTGCCGCGGAGCATCGAGATGATCGTCGCGATCTTGGCCGTGTGGCGGGCGGGGGCGGCGTACGTACCGCTGGACGTGGAGCATCCGGCCGAGCGGCTGGCGTTCACGCTGACGGACAGCGGGGCTTCGGTGCTGATCGGGACGGGCGAGGTCCTGGACGAACTGCCGGCGGGCCGGATCCGGACGGTGGATCTCGATGACAGGCCGGTCAGGGCCGGCCTGGCGGGTCAGCCGACGTCCGCTCCCGAACTCCCCGTGGAGCGCGACGAGCTGGCGTACGTGATGTACACCTCCGGGTCGACGGGTGCGCCGAAGGGCGTTGCCGTGACGCAGGGCGGGCTGGCGAACTACGTCGCCTGGGCTGCCGGGGCGTACGGCATGGAGGAGGGCGGCGGGGGTGCCGCGCTGCATTCGTCGCTGGCCTTCGACTTGACGGTGACGAGTGTGCTGGTGCCCTTGGTGTCGGGGTCCGCGGTCGTGGTGAGCGTGCCGGGTGGCGCCGATGGGCTCGCTGAGGTGATCCGGGATTCGGCCGAGTTCGGCCTGGTGAAGGTGGTTCCGGGGCACCTTCCGGTGCTGGCGGAGCTGTTGACTCCGGTGGAGGCGGCGGGTGCGGCGCGGCGTCTGGTCGTGGGCGGTGAGGCGCCGACGGGCGCCGATGTCCGGACCTGGCTGGCGCGGGCGCCGGAGTCGGTGGTGGTGAACGAGTACGGGCCCACCGAGACGGTGGTGGGATGTTGTGTGTTCGAGGTGGCGGCGGGTGACGTGGTCGGTGAGGTGGTGCCGATCGGCCGGCCGATCGCGAACACGCGGCTGTACGTGCTCGATGACGGCCTGCGGCCGGTGCCGGTCGGGGTCGCGGGCGAGCTCTACATCGCGGGTGATCAGCTGGCGCGGGGCTATGCGGGCCGCGCCGGGCTGACGGCGGAGCGTTTCGTGGCCTGCCCGTTCGCGCCCGGTGAGCGGATGTACCGGTCCGGGGACCTGGCGCGATGGTCCGGAGACGGCCGGCTGGTGTTCCTGGGCCGGTCGGACGAGCAGGTGAAGGTGCGCGGGTTCCGGGTGGAGCCGGGTGAAGTGGGTGCGGTGGTCGCGGCCCACGCGGGAGTGGCACAGGCGGCGGTCGTCGCCCGGAAGGATGCGCCGGGGGATTCCCGCCTGGTCGCCTACGTCGTGCCGCTCCCGGGATCGCATGAGGGCACCGCCGAACTCGGAGATTCCATAAGAAAGTTCGCGGTTTCACGGCTGCCGGAGCACATGGTGCCCTCGGCGGTCGTGGTCCTGGACGCGCTGCCGGTCACGGCCAACGGCAAGCTCGAGCGCAGGGCCCTGCCGGCCCCGGACTACGCCGGGGCCGCCGGGGCGGGGCGCGGGCCGGTGAGCGTGCAGGAAGAGCTCCTGTGCCAGGCGTTCGCAGAGGTGCTGGGACTGCCGGCGGTCGGGGTCGACGACGACTTCTTCGCGCTCGGCGGCCAGTCGCTCCTGGCCACCCGGCTCGTCAGCCGCGTACGAACGCTGCTCGGCGTCCAGCCACGCATCCGCGTGCTGTTCGACAGCCCCACTCCGGCCGGTCTCGCGACCTGGATCACCCAACAGGCCGGCAACCAGAACAAGTCCAGGCCCGCAGTGCGGCCGATGCGTCAGCAGGAGGAGTCCCGATGATTCCGTTGTCGTTCGCTCAGCGTCGGCTGTGGTGCCTGGGCCAGTTGGAGGGCCCGAGCGCGACGTACAACATCGCCATGGCGCTGCGCCTGACCGGGCAGCTGGAACGTGACGTGCTGGAGGCGGCGCTGCGGGACGTCATCGGGCGGCACGAGGTGCTGCGCACGGTGTTCCCGGCGATCGACGGGGAGCCGTACCAGCGGATCCTGTCGGTCGAGGAGGCAGGCTTCGAGCTCACGACCGCGAGAACGGGGCCCGAGGAGCTCCCGGGCGTGCTGGCCGAGGCGTCGGCGTACACCTTCGACCTCTCGTCGGAGATTCCGCTGCGCGCCTGGCTCTACGCCCTGGGCCGGGACGAGTACGTGCTCGCGATGACCGTGCATCACATCGCGGGAGACGGCTGGTCGATGGGGCCGCTGGCCCGCGACGTGTCGGCCGCGTACGCGGCGCGGTCGGCGGGAGAGGCGCCGCGGTGGGAACCGCTGCCGGTGCAGTACGCCGACTATGCCCTGTGGCAACGGGAGCTGCTGGACGGAGGGGACGCCGGCGAGGGGGTCCTGGCCGAACAAGTCGCCTACTGGCGCGCGAGGTTGGCGGGCGCTCAGGAGGAGCTGGAGCTCCCGGTGGACCGGCCGCGTCCGGCCGTGGCGGCTCACGAGGGCCACCGCTTCGGGCTGGAGCTCTCGGCCGAGTCACACGCCCGGTTGCTCGACATGGCGCGTGAGCGGGGGGTGACCCTGTTCATGGTGCTGCAGTCGTCCCTGGCGGTCCTGCTGAGCCGGTTGGGTGCCGGTGACGACTTTCCCATCGGTGCGGCGGTCGCCGGCCGGACGGACGAGGCCTTCGACGACCTGGTGGGGTCCTTCGTCAACACTCTGGTGATGCGCACCGATCTGTCCGGCGACCCGACGGTCGGAGAGCTCCTCGAGCGGGTGCGCGAGGCCGGGCTGGACGCACTGGACCACCAGGACGTGCCGTTCGAGCGTCTGGTGGAGGAGCTTGCGCCGGCGCGCTCGCTGTCGCGGCACCCCTTGTTCCAGGTGATGCTCACCGTTCAGAACACGGCCTCCGCGGAGGTCGGACTGCCCGGCCTGCGGGTCGAACCGGTGCCCACGGGTGGGACGACGGCCAAGTTCGACCTGGAGGTGTCGGTAGGCGAGTCGTTCGACGCGGATGGTGCGCCGGCCGGAGTGAGCGGCCGGTTCGTGGCCGCGAAGGACCTGTTCGACGCGAGGACCGCCGAGCGGCTCGCGGGTTGGCTGCTGAGGGTCGTCGAGGCGCTGCCGACGGCTCTGGACACCCGGCTGTCGGCGGTGGAGCTGCTCGATGAGTCCGAGCTTCGGCAGTTGGTGGCCGGAGGGACCGGGGCGGTGCGCCCGGTACCGGACGCGACGGTGCCCGGGCTGTTCGGGGAACGGGCTGCGCGGACGCCGGACGCGGTGGCGTTGGTCTCCGGTGAAGTGACGCTCTCCTACGCCGAGTTGGACGCGCGGGCAAACCGTGTGGCACGTCGGCTGCGGGCCCGGGGTGTGGGGCCGGAGTCGGTCGTGGCGGTCTGCATGGAACGGCGCGCCGACCTCGTGGTGGCACTGCTGGGTGTGCTCAAGGCGGGAGGCGCGTATCTGCCGGTGGATGTGGACCATCCGGCGGAGCGGGTGGCGTTCATGTTCGCGGATGCCGCCCCGACATGCGTCGTGACGTCCTCGGCGTGGGCATCCGTCGTGCCGGAGAAGGCGAGCGGGATACCGGTCGTGCTGATCGACGACCCTGCGCTGGAAGCGGAGTCGGACGGTCTGATGACCGCGCCGGTACCGGACGCGGTCATTGCCCCCGGGAATGCCGCGTACGTGATGTACACGTCGGGTTCGACGGGTGTGCCGAAGGGTGTGGTGGCGACTCATCGGGATGTGGTGGAGCTGGCGCTGGCCTCGCACTGGGGCCTGTCGAGTGGCGCGCGGGTCCTGTTCCACGCGCCGCACACGTTCGATGCGTCGTCGTATGAGGTGTGGGTGGCGTTGTTGTCGGGTGCGACCGTGGTGGTGGCCCCGGTGGGCGTCGCGGTGGACGGTGGTGTGCTGCGGTCGTGGGTCGCCGGGTACGGTCTGACCCACGTGCACGTGACGGCCGGCCTGTTCCGGGTGTTGGCGGAGCGGGATCCGGGGTGTTTCGTCGGGGTGCGTGACGTGTTGACCGGTGGTGATGTGGTGCCGGTGGATGCGGTGCGGCGGGTGGTGGAGGCGTGTGCGGGTGTGGTGGTCCGTCATCTGTACGGGCCGACGGAGGTCACGCTGTGTGCCACGCAGCACGAGGTGCGCGGTCCGGAGGTGTTGGGGGATGCGCTGCCGATCGGTGGTGCGCTGGACAACACGCGGGCCTATGTCCTGGACGAGCGGCTGCGGCCGGTGCCGGTGGGGGTTGCGGGTGAGTTGTATGTGGCTGGTGCGGGTGTGGGCGGGGGTATCTGGGGCGTGGTGGTCTGACGGCGGAGCGGTTTGTCGCGGATCCGTTCGTGGGTGGTGGCGGGCGGATGTACCGGACGGGTGACCGGGTGCGCTGGTCGGGTGGTGGCCTGTTGGTGTTCGTGGGTCGGTCGGACGAGCAGGTGAAGATCCGTGGGTTCCGGGTGGAGCCGGGTGAGGTGGAGGCGGTGCTGGCCGGGCTGCCGTCGGTGGCTCAGGTGTCGGTGGTGGCGCGTGAGGACGTGCCGGGTGACAAGCGGCTTGTGGCTTATGTGGTGCCTGTTGGGGACGGTGCCGGTGGTGATGGTCTCGCTGTTTCCGTGAGGGAGGCGGCGTCGGAGCGGCTGCCGGGGTACATGGTGCCCTCGGCGGTGGTGGTCCTGGACGTGCTGCCGTTGACGGGCAACGGGAAGCTGGACCGCAGGGCCCTGCCCGCGCCCGCGTACACGACGGTCCCGGGCCGGGCCCCGGCGAACGCGCGTGAGGAGATCCTGTGCCAGGTCTTCACGCAGGTGCTCGGTCTGGAGAGCGTCGGCGTGGACGACGACTTCTTCGCTCTCGGCGGGCACTCGCTCCTCGCGGTTTCGCTGGTGGAACGCCTGCGTGGCGAAGGCCTGTCGGTGTCGGTGCGCGCTCTGTTCCAGACGCCCACGCCCGCTGGCCTGGCGATGGCCGCCGGTGCGGGGGACGTCGTGGTCCCGCCGAACCTGATCCCCGAAGGCGCGGTCCGCATCACGCCGGACATGCTGCCGCTCGCGGGTTTGGACGAGGCAGGGATCGAGCGGCTCCTCGCGCAGGTGGAGGGAGGTCCGTCCAACATCGCGGACGTGTATCCGCTCGCCCCTCTCCAGGAAGGAATCTTCTTCCACCACCTGATGAATCATCAGGGTGGAGCGGATGTCTACGCGATGCCCATGGTCCTCGGCTTCGATTCGCGCCGACGACTGGACCTCTTCCTGGCCGCACTCCAGCAGGTGGTGGACCGGCACGACATCTACCGCACGGCCATCGTGTGGGAAGGTCTGCGTGAACCCGTCCAGGTCGTGCAGCGCAGCGCCGCCCTCCCGGTCGACGAGGTCACACTCGACCGGGACGCCCCCGATCCGGCCGCACAGCTGCTCACCGTCGGTGAGCCTTCGATGGACCTGCGCCGTGCCCCGCTCATGGACGTGCACACCGCAGCCGATCCGAGCGCCTCCGGCCGCTGGCTCGCCCTCCTGCGCATCCACCACCTCGTGCAGGACCACACCACGCAGGACGTGCTGCTGAGCGAGCTGCGCACCCTCCTCTCCGGTGCGGGCGACACCCTGCCCGAACCGCTGCCGTTCCGGAACTTCGTGGCGCAGGCCCGGCTCGGCGTACGCAGGGAGGAGCACGAGAGGTACTTCGCCGGACTGCTCGGCGACGTGACGCAGACCACGGCGCCGTACGGAATCCTCGATGTGCACGGTGACGGCAGCGACCTGCGGCGGGCGCGACTGGAGGTCGGCGAGGACGTCACCAGCCGGGTCAGGGAGGTGGCACGGGCGCAGGGCGTCAGCGCCGCCACCGTCTTCCACCTGGCCTGGGCGCGGGTACTGGCGGCGGTCAGTGGCCGGGACGACGTCGTGTTCGGCACGGTGCTGTTCGGGCGGATGAGCGCCGGCGCGGGCTCCGACCGGGTGCCCGGGCTCTTCATCAACACGCTGCCGGTGCGGGTCCGGATCGGCTCCACCGGTGTCGGCGAGGCGCTGGGCGGGCTGCGGCAGCAGCTGGCCGAGTTGCTCGTGCACGAGCACGCGCCCCTCGCCGTGGCCCAGCAGGCGAGCGGAGTCCCGGGCGACAGCCCCTTGTTCACCTCGCTCTTCAACTACCGGCACAGTCCGGTCGGCACACCGACACAGGACCAGGGCCTCGACGGCGTCACGCCGCTGACCCCGGCCGACCGCATCGACGACCGCACCAACTACCCCGTGACGGTTGCGGTCGATGACCACGGGCACCGGTTCCGGCTGACCGTCGACGCGGTGGCGCCGGCCAACCCGGAGCTGCTCTGCGCAATGCTGCACGAGGCCGCCGCCAACCTCACGGCCGCCTTGCGCGACGCGTCCGAGTCCCGGCTCGGCGCGGTGGAAGTGCTGGACGAGACCGTGCGTCGTCAGGCCCTGGAGCAGTGGAACGAGGCGGCGGCCGAGGCGCCGCCGGCGACGCTGCCGGAACTGTTCGAGGCGCAGGTGCTGCGTACCCCTGATGCGGTGGCCGTGGCCTGCGGCGGGACCGAGGTGTCGTACGCGGAGCTGGATGCGCGGGCGAACCGGCTGGCACGCTATTTGACCGGCCGGGGTGTGGGCCCGGAGTCGACGGTCGCCGTCGTCATGGAGCGCTCGGTCGATCTCGTGGTGGCGATGCTGGCCGTGGTGAAGGCCGGGGGCGTGTACGTGCCGTTGGATCCGGCTTATCCGTCGGAGCGGATCGGGTTCACGCTGGCGGATGCGGGTGTGGAGTGGCTGTTGTCGTCGGTGGGTCTGCGTGGGGACCTGGCCAGTTTCGGCGTGCCGGTGGTGGCGGTGGACGATCCGGTGGTGGAGCGTGAGCTGGCCGGGCTGGACGCTTCGGTGTGGGCCGCGGGTGAGCGGGGGGTGCTGCTGCCGGGGCATCCCGCGTACGTCATCTACACGTCGGGGTCGACGGGCCGGCCCAAGGGTGTCGTGGTGACGCACGCCAATGTGACGGCACTGTTCGCTCAGACGCGGGAGCTGTTCGCGTTCGGGCCGCAGGACGTGTGGAGCTGGTTCCACTCGTTCGCCTTCGACTTCTCCGTGTGGGAGCTGTGGGGCGCTCTGCTGCACGGCGGTCGTGTGGCGGTGGTGTCGTACGAGGTGTCCCGGTCGCCCGAGGACTTCCTCGCGCTGCTGGAGCGCGAGCGGGTGACGATGCTGAGTCAGACCCCGTCGGCGTTCCATCAGCTGATGACCGCGGAGGAGCAGAGGCCGCAGGCGCTGGCCGCGGTACGTGCGGTGGTGTTCGCCGGGGAGGCGCTGGAACCCGCCCAGTTGGCGCCTTGGTGGCAGCGGCACGGCGATTCCGGGCCGCGCGTGGTCAACATGTACGGGATCACCGAGACCACCGTGCACGTCACCTACCACGAGGTCGACGCGCGCGAGGCTGCGGCAGGCAGCGTGATCGGGCAGGGCATCCCGGGACTGAGCGTGTACGTGCTGGACGAGTGGCTGCGTCCTGCGCCCGTCGGTGTCGCGGGTGAGGTGTACGTGGCCGGCGGCCAGCTGGCCCGCGGCTATCTGGGCCGTCCGGATCTCAGCGCACAGCGATTCGTGGCCTGCCCGTTCGGCACCGCTGGTGAGCGGATGTACCGGACGGGGGACCGGGCACGGTGGGACGCCGAGGGACGGCTGGTGTTCGCCGGGCGTACCGATGACCAGGTGAAGATCCGCGGGTTCCGCATCGAGCCGGGCGAGGTGCGGGAAGTGCTGGCCGGCCATCCCGGGGTGGCGCAGGCGGTGGTGATCGCGCGCGAGGACATCCCGGGTGACAAGCGGCTGGTCGCCTACCTGGTGCCTGCCGACGGGCAGGTTGAGCGGAGCGAACTCAGCGCTGAAATGCGGGAGTTCGCGCACCTGCGACTGCCGCGGTACATGGCGCCGTCGGCGGTCGTGGTCCTCGACGCGCTGCCGCTGACGGTCAACGGAAAGCTGGACCTCAAGGCATTGCCCGCTCCGGACCACACGGTCACGGCCGACGCGGGCAGGGGACCGGCCAACGCGCGGGAAGAGCTCCTGTGCCAGGCGTTCGCCGAGGTCCTCGGCCTGCCCTCCGTCGGCGTGGAGGAGGACTTCTTCGGCCTCGGCGGCCACTCGCTGCTGGCCATCTCGCTGGTGGAGTACCTCCGGACCCGTGGCGTCTCGGTCTCGGTGCGCACGCTCTTCCAGGCGGCCACCCCGGCCGGACTGGCCGCGGCGGCTGGCCCCCTTGCGGTCCACGTACCGGAGAACGCCATACCGGAGGGTGCGACGGAGATCACCCCGGACATGCTGCCGCTGATCGACCTGAACGAGGCCGAGGTCGAGCGGATCGTCGCGGCCGTGCCGGGCGGTCCGGCCAACGTCGCGGACATCTACCCCCTCGCCCCGCTCCAAGAAGGTCTGTTCTTCCACCACTTGATGGCTGCGGAGGACCGGGGCGAGGGCGGTGGCGACGTGTACGCCTCGCCCGTCGTCCTCGGTTTCGACGCCCGCTCCGACCTGGACGCGTTCCTGGACGGACTGCGGCAGGTCGTCGACCGGCACGACATCTACCGCACGGCCATCGTGTGGGAAGGCCTGCGCCAGCCGGTCCAGGTGGTCGCCCGGCACGTCGATCTTCCGGAGCAGCGGATCGAGTTCGACCCGAAGGGTCCGGACCTCCTGGACCAGCTCCTCGCCGAGGGCGACCGGCGCATGGACCTGGGCCGTGCTCCCCTGATGCGTGTCCTGACCGCTCCCGAGCCGGGTACCGGGCGCTGGCTCGTCCTGCTCGTCCTGCACCACATGGTGCAGGACCACACCACCAAGGACGTGCTGCTGGAGGAGCTGCGCGCGATCCTGTCCGGGCGCGTCGACTCGCTGCCGGAGCCGCTGCCGTTCCGCAACTTCGTGGCCCAGGCCAGGCTCGGCACGGCGCGCGAGGAGCACGAACGGTACTTCGCCGGTCTGCTGGGCGACGTGACGGAGACGACGGCGCCGTACGGACTCCTGGACGTGCACGGCGACGGCGCCGACTCGGTGCGTACGCAACTTCCCCTCGACGACGAACTGGCGCTCCGTGTCCGGAACGTGGGGCGGCGGCTCGGGGTGAGCGCGGCGACCCTCTTCCACCTGGCGTGGGCCCGGGTGCTGGCCGCGGTGAGCGGCCGCGACGACGTCGTGTTCGGCACGATCCTGTTCGGCCGCATGGACGCGGGAGCCGGCTCCGAGCGGGTGCCCGGACTGTTCCTCAATACGCTTCCGGTACGCGTGCGCGTCGATTCGGCGGGCGTGGGCGAGGCGCTGACCGGCCTGCGGGACCAGCTCGCCGAGCTGCTCGTGCACGAGCACGCCCCGCTGACCCTGGCCCAGAAGGCGAGCGGCGTGCCCGGCGGGAGCCCGCTGTTCACCTCTCTCTTCAACTACCGGCACATCCAGAGCGCCCCCGAGGACGATGCCGGGCGGATCCAGGGCCTCACGACGCTCTACGCCCGGGAGCGCACCAACTATCCCGTCGACGTGGCCGTCGACGATCTGGGGACCGGGTTCCGGCTGAGCATCGAGACGGTCGCCCCGGTCGACTCGGCGCGGGTGTGCGCTCTGCTCCACACGTGCGTCGCCAGCATGATGACCGCGCTCGAGGACGCCCCCGAGACGGCGCTGAACGAGCTCGAGATCCTGGACGAGGCCGAGAGGGGCCTCTTGGAGCAGTGGAACGACACCGGTGCGATGGCGGCCGGTGCGGGGGTGGCGGTTCCGGAGTCGTTCGCGGAGCAGGTGGCGCGGACCCCCGACGCGGTCGCCGTCGTCGCCGGTGCGCACGAGGTGTCGTTCGCGGAGCTGGACGCGCGGGCGAACCGGATGGCGCACCATCTGAGGGCACAGGGCGTGGGTGCGGAGTCCGTGGTGGGTCTGTGCCTGCCGCGGGGCGTGGACATGGTCGCGGCGATGCTGGGCGTGTGGCGGGCGGGCGCGGCCTACCTGCCGTTGGACGCGGAGTATCCGCCCGAGCGGCTGGCGTTCATGGTGGCCGATGCCGAGGTCGACGTGCTGGTGGTGCTGGGCAGCCTGCCGGAGGGGCTGAGCGCGCCGACCGTGGTGGCGCTGGACGCGCCCGAGGTGATGGCGGCGCTGGCGGAAGCCCCCGTGGAGGCACCTGAGACCGTCCTGGCGGACGCCCGGCTGGCGTACGTGATCTACACCTCGGGTTCGACGGGTGTGCCGAAGGGCGTGGCGGTCTCGCACGCGGCGATGGCGAACATGGCGAGGGCACTGGGTCCCGTCCTCGGGGCCGGGCCCGGAGTGCGGGTGCTGCAGTTCGCTTCGTTCAGCTTCGACGCATCGGTGCTGGACGTGGCCGCGACGCTGGCGGCCGGGGGCACGTTGGTGGTGGCCACGCCGGCCGAGCGGGCTGATCGGGCGCTGCTGGCGGAGCTCGTGCAGGAGTCGGGCGTGTCGGCGGCCAGCGTGGTGCCGTCACTGCTGTCCGTGCTGGACCCGGACGACCTGGCGGGCGTCGAGCGGCTGCTGGTGGGAGCCGAGCCGATCTCCGCCGAGCAGGCGGCGCTGTGGGGCGCGGGGCGGACGCTGGTGAACACGTACGGCCCGACCGAGTCGACGGTGATGGTGACGGCGGGCCGGGTGGACGGCACGGGGTCGCCGGTGCCGATGGGCGCGCCGGTGGCGGGGACGAGCGTGTACGTCCTGGACGGTGCGCTGCGACCGGTTCCCACGGGTGTGGCGGGTGAACTGTTCATCGCGGGTGCCCAGCTGGCGCGGGGCTACCAGGGACGTGCGGGGCTGACCGCGGAGCGGTTCGTGGCGTGCCCGTACGGCGGCGCGGGTGCGCGGATGTACCGGACCGGCGACCGGGCGCGGTGGACCGCTGACGGCCAGCTGCTCTTCGTGGGGCGGGCGGACGAGCAGGTGAAGATCCGCGGCTTCCGCGTGGAACCCGGGGAGGTCCAGGCCGTGGTGGCCCGGCATCCCGAGGTCGCCCGGGCCGCCGTGGTCGTGCGGGAGGACGTACCGGGTGAGGCGGGGCTGGTGGCCTACGTGGTGCGGAACCCGGGCGAGCGGATCGGCTCCGGCGAACTGCCGCAGACCGTGAGGGAGTTCGCGGGCGCGCGGCTGCCCCACTACATGGTGCCTTCGGCCGTCGTGGTCCTGGACGCGCTGCCGTTGACGGCGAACGGGAAGCTGGACCGCGCGGCGCTGCCCGCTCCCGCGTACACGGCCGGTCTGGGCAGGGGCCCGGAAACCGTGCAGGAAGAGATCGTCTGCGCCGCGTTCGCGCAGGTCCTCGGCCTGGAGAGCGTCGGCGTGGAGGACGACTTCTTCGCGCTGGGCGGCCACTCGCTCCTGGCGGTCGCGCTGGTGGAGCTCCTGCGGAGCCGGGGCGTGTCCGTCTCCGTGCGCGCGCTGTTCCGGACCTCGACGCCGGCCGGTCTCGCGGCGACGTCGGGAGTGGAGCGCGTCGAGGTCCCGCCCAATCCGATTCCCGAGGGCGCGACGGAGATCACGCCGGAGATGCTGCCGCTGGTGGACCTCGACGAGGACGAGGTCGCGCGGGTGGTGGCCACGGTGGAGGGCGGTGCGGCCAGCATCGCGGACATCTACCCGCTCGCCCCGCTGCAGGAAGGACTCTTCTTCCACCACCTCATGGCCGACCGGAGCAGCGACGTCGAGGACGTATACGCGGTTCCCGTCAGGCTCGGGTTCGACTCCCGGAAGCGACTGGACGCGTTCCTGGACGCGCTGCAGCAGGTCGTCGACCGTCACGACATCTACCGCACGTCCATCGTGTGGGAGGGGCTGCGCGAGCCGGTTCAGGTGGTCGCGCGCCGCGTGACCCTGCCCGTGCGGGAAGTCGTCGTCGATCCGCGGGGCGGGGACCCGGTGGAGCAGCTCATGGCCGTCGGCGGGTCCTGGATGGATCTGGGCAGTGCTCCGCTGATGCGGGTGTACGTCGCCGCTGATCCGGGTGGCGAGCGGTGGCTGGCGGTGCTCCGCATCCATCACCTCATGCAGGACCACACGACGCTGGACGTGCTGCTCGGGGAGCTGCGCGCGATCCTCTCGGGCCGGGCCGACTCCCTGCCCGTGCCGCTGCCCTTCCGCGACTTCGTGGCCCACGCGAGGCTCGGGGCCCGGCCCGGGGAACACGAGCGGTACTTCGCCGGCCTGCTCGGCGACGTGGCGGAGACGACGGCGCCGTACGGCCTCCTGGACGTGCACGGCGACGGGCGGGGCGTCGACCACGCGCGTCTCGCGGTGGACGACGAACTCGCCACCCGCGTCAGGGCCCTGGCGCGTTCCCGGGGAGTGAGCGCGGCGACCGTCTTCCACGTGGCCTGGGCGCGGGTGCTCGCGGCCGTCAGCAGCCGGGACGACGTGGTGTTCGGCACCGTGCTGTTCGGGCGGATGAACGCCGGTGCCGGTTCCGACCGCGTGCCGGGTCTGTTCATCAACACGCTGCCCGTGCGCGTGCGCGTCGGGGAGGCCGGTGCGCAGGAGGCGCTGACAGGGGTCCGGAACCAACTCGCCGAACTCCTGGTCCACGAACACGCGTCGCTCGCCCTGGCCCAGAACGCCAGCGGTGTACCGGGTGGCAGCCCCCTGTTCACCTCGATCTACAACTACCGGCACAGCGGCGCCGGCGGCGGTGAACCCGGCACGGGACTCGACGGCGTCACCACGCTGACCTCGCGCGACGGCGCCGGCGATCTGACCAACTACCCGGTCAGCGTCGCCGTCGACGACGACGGAACCGGGTTCGGCCTCGTCGTCGACACGGTGGCTCCGGCCGAAGCGGGCCGGGTGTGCGCGCTGCTGCACACGTGCCTGCGGAACCTGGTGGCCGCGCTGGAGACTGCCCCGGAGAGCCCGCTCGGGGAGGTTCCGGTGGTGGACGTGGCCGAGCACCGCCAGGTCCTGTCCGAGTGGAACGACACCGGTGTTCCGTTCGCCGCGGGGGTGACGGTGCCGGGGCTGGTCGCGGAGCGGGCGGCGGCGGATCCGGCCGCGGCCGCGGTGGTCGCGGACGGCGTGACCCTCACGTACGGAGAGCTGGACGCGCGGGCGAACCGGCTGGCGCACCACCTGCTGGCGCACCACCTGCTGGCGCAGGGCGTGGGTGCGGAGTCCGTGGTGGGTCTGTGCCTGCCGCGCGGCCTGGACATGGTCGCCGCCATGCTCGGTGTGTGGCGCGCCGGGGCCGCGTACGTGCCGCTGGACGCGGAGTATCCGGTGGAACGACTGGCGTTCATGCTCGCCGACAGCGGCGCGCGTGTCGTCGTGGGCGTGAGCGAGCTGACCCGCGGACTCGCCGAATCGGGGGTCAGCACCGTCGACCTGGACGAGCTGTCCGTGGCAGCGGCCCTGGGTTCGGCGCCGGCGTCCGCGCCCGACCTTCCCCCGGGAACGGACGGGTTGGCGTACGTGATCTACACATCGGGTTCGACGGGCGTGCCGAAGGGCGTGGCGGTCGCGCACAACGCGTTGGCGAACATGGCGCGGGCGTTGGGTCCGGTCCTCGGGGCTGCGCCCGGGGTACGGGTGTTGCAGTTCGCGTCGTTCAGTTTCGATGCGTCGGTGCTGGACGTGGCGGTGACGCTGGCGGCGGGCGGCACGCTGGTGGTGGCGTCGGCCGGGCAGCGCGCGGACCGGGAGCTGCTGGCGCGGCTGGTGCGCGAGGAGGGCGTGTCGGCGGCGAGTGTGGTGCCGTCCTTGCTGGCGGTCCTGGATCCGGCGGACCTCGCCGGGGTGTCCACCCTGCTGGTCGGCGCGGAACCGATCTCCGCCGAGCAGGCGGCGCTGTGGAGCCGGGGACGGCGTCTGGTGAACACCTACGGTCCCACCGAGTCGACGGTGATGGTGACCACAGGCGCGGTGGACGGTACGGAGCCGGCGGTGCCCATGGGCGCACCGGTGGCCAATACGAAGGTGTTCGTTCTGGACGGCCGGCTGGAGCCCGTGCCGGTCGGGGTCGCGGGTGAGCTCTACATAGCCGGCGAACAGTTGGCACGCGGGTACGCGGCCCGTTCGGCGCCGACGGCGGAGCGGTTCGTGGCCTGCCCCTACGGCGGCGCGGGTGAGCGGATGTACCGGACCGGTGATCTGGCGCGCTGGACGGCGGACGGCCGGCTGGTGTTCGCCGGTCGGGCGGACGAGCAGGTGAAGATCCGCGGATTCCGAGTGGAACCGGCGGAGGTGGCCGCGGCCCTCACGGCGTGCGCCGGCGTGGCGCAGGCCGTGGTGGTGGCCGGGCAGGACGCGACCGGGGACAAGCGGCTCGTCGCCTACGTCGTCGCCGGCCCGAACAGCGCCTCCACAGCGGAACTCGCGGACGCCGTGACGGCTTTCGCCGGAGACCTGCTGCCGAAGTACATGGTTCCCGCAGCGGTCGTCGTCCTGGACGAGCTACCGCTGACGGTCAACGGCAAGCTCGACCGGGCCGCACTGCCCGAACCGCGGTTCGCGACGGGGACGGGCCGGGCGCCGGCCAACCTGCGGGAGGAACTCCTGTGCGCCGCGTTCGCGCAGGTCCTCGGACTGGACGGCGTCGGCGTGGAGGACGACTTCTTCGCGCTGGGCGGTCATTCGCTGCTGGCGATGCGCCTGGTGAGCCGGGTGCGCACGGTCCTAGGCGTGGAGCTGCCCCTGCGCGTGGTCTTCGAAGCGTCGACGCCGGCCGCGCTGGCGCTACGCCTCGGCCTGGCGGGCGAGGGACGCGTCGGCATCACGGCGACCACGCGCCCGGAGCGCATCCCGCTGTCGTTCGCCCAGCAACGGATCTGGTTCCTGAGCCAGTTGGACGCCGCGAACCCGGTGTACAACACGGCGGTGGCGGTGCGCCTGACCGGGGAGCTGGACCGCGGTGCGCTCGCTGCCGCGCTGCGGGACGTGTTGGGGCGGCACGAGGTGCTGCGGACGGTGTTCCCGACGTTCGGCGGCCAGCCGTACCAGCGGGTCCTGTCGCTGGAGGAAGCCGCGTTCGAGGTCGAAACGGCACGGATCGCGCCGCAGGAGCTGGGCGAGCGGGTGGCCGCGGCGGCACGCCGCCCGTTCGACCTCGGTCCCGGGATTCCCGTGCGGGGACTCCTGTTCGAGACGGGGCCGGCCGAGCACGTGCTGGTCCTGGTCGTGCACCACATCGCATGGGACGGCTCTTCGGCGGACCCGTTCGCCCGGGACCTGTCGGTGGCGTACTCCGCCCGGTCCCGCGGCGGGGAACCCGAGTGGACGGTCCTCCCGGCGCAGTACGCGGACTACACGCTGTGGCAGCGGGAGCTGCTCGGCGACGGGGAGGACCCGGAAAGTCTGCTGTCGCGTCAGATCGACCACTGGCGCCACGCGCTGGCGGGCGCCCCCGAGGAGCTGGAGCTGCCGTTCGACCGGCCGCGGCCGGCGGTGGCCTCCCACCAGGGGCGGCAGGCCGCCCTGGACGTTCCGGCCGACGTGCACGAACGGCTGGTCCGGCTGGCGCGCGAGCGGGGCGTGACCCTGTTCATGCTGATGCAGGCCGCCCTGGCGGTGACGCTCAGCCGGGTCGGTGCGGGTACCGACATCCCCATCGGCTCGGTGGTCGCCGGGCGCACCGACGAGTCGGTGGACGGGCTGGTCGGATTCTTCGTCAACACCCTGGTGATGCGGACGGACCTGTCGGGGGACCCGACGCTCGGGGACCTGCTGGACCGGGTGCGCGAGGCGGGTCTGGACGCACTGGACCACCAGGACGTTCCGTTCGAGCGGCTGGTGGAGGAGCTGGCACCCCAGCGCGTGCTCTCACGGCATCCGCTGTTCCAGGTGATGCTCTCGGTTCAGAACACGGCCTCGGGGGTGGTGGATCTGCCGGGGCTGCGGGCGGAGCCGGTGCCCACGGGTGTGTCGTCGGCGAAGTTCGATGTGGAGGTCTCGGTCTCCGAGACGTTCGGTCCTGCGGGTGAGCCGGCCGGGGTGAGCGGTCAGCTGGTCCTCGCGGCGGACCTGTTCGACGCGGAGTCGGCGGAGCGACTGGCCGGGTGGCTGCTGCGTGTGGTGGAGGCGCTGGCCGGAGCTCCGGGCACGCGGCTGTCGGCGGTGGAGCTGCTGGGCGAGGGGGAGAAGCGGGAGCTGGTCGAGCGGGGGCGTGGTCCGGGGGACCGGGTGCTGGACGCCACGGTGCCGGAGGTGTTCGCGGCACGGGTGGCGGCGGACCCGGATGCCGTCGCGGTGGTCGAGGAGGGCGTGAGCCTTTCGTACGGCGAACTGGACCAACGGGCGAACCGGCTGGCGCGTCGTCTGCGAGCCCGAGGTGTGGGCGCCGAGTCCGTCGTCGCGCTGCTGATGGAGCGCGGCGCCGATCTGCTGGTGGCCATGCTGGGCGTGCTGAAGGCGGGTGGCGCGTACCTGCCGGTGGATGTGGACCATCCCGCGGAGCGCATCGCGTTCGTGCTGGCCGACGCGGCGCCGGTGTGCGCGGTGACGACGCCGGAGCACGCGGCCGTGGTGCCGGGACTGCCGGTCGTCGTGCTGGACGGCCCCGCTGCGACGGCGGAGCCGGAGGAGCTCGACGGATCCGCCGTCACCCCGGCAGCGGAGCCGGGGAATGCCGCGTACGTGATGTACACGTCGGGTTCGACGGGTGTGCCGAAGGGGGTGGTGGCGACTCATCGGGATGTGGTGGAGCTGGCGCTGGCCTCGCACTGGGGCCTGTCGAGTGGCGCGCGGGTCCTGTTCCACGCGCCGCACACGTTCGACGCCTCGTCGTACGAGGTGTGGGTGGCGTTGTTGTCGGGTGCGACCGTGGTGGTGGCCCCGGTGGGTGTGGGTGTGGGTGTGGATGGTGGTGTGCTGCGGTCGTGGATCGTGGGGTTCGGGTTGACGCATGTGCATGTGACGGCGGGGTTGTTCCGGGTGTTGGCGGAGCGGGATCCGGGGTGTTTCGTCGGGGTGCGTGAGGTGTTGACCGGTGGTGATGTGGTGCCGGTGGAGTCGGTGCGGCGGGTGGTGGATGCGTGTGCGGGTGTCGTGGTCCGTCATTTGTACGGTCCGACCGAGGTCACGCTGTGTGCCACGCAGCACGCGGTGGCCGCGGCGGGCGAGCTGGACGGAGCGCTGCCGATCGGGCGGCCCCTGGACGGGTCCCGGGTCTATGTGCTCGATGCCTCCCTTGCTCCGGTGCCGGTGGGGGTTGCGGGTGAGTTGTATCTGGCTGGTGCGGGTGTGGCGCGGGGGTATCTGGGGCGTGGTGGTCTGACGGCGGAGCGGTTCGTTGCTGATCCGTTCGTGGGTGGTGGCGGGCGGATGTACCGGACGGGTGACCGGGTGCGCTGGTCGGGTGAGGGCCGGTTGGTGTTCGTGGGTCGGTCGGACGAGCAGGTGAAGATCCGTGGGTTCCGGGTGGAGCCGGGTGAGGTGGAGGCGGTGCTGGCCGGGCTGCCGTCGGTGGCTCAGGTGTCGGTGGTGGCGCGTGAGGACGTGCCGGGGGACAAGCGGCTTGTGGCTTATGTGGTGGGTGCCGGGGACGGTGTGGGTGGTGATGGTCTGGCTGTTTCCGTGAGGGAGGCGGCGTCGGAGCGGCTTCCGGGGTACATGGTGCCGTCGGCGGTGGTGGTCCTCGACGAGTTGCCGTTGACGGGCAACGGGAAGCTGGACCGCAGGGCCCTGCCCGCACCCGAGTACACGACGGGCCCGGGCCGGGCGCCGGCCACGGTGCAGGAGGAGATCCTGTGCGCCGCGTTCGCCGAAGTGCTCGGCATCGCGGCGGTCGGCGTGGACGACGACTTCTTCGCCCTCGGCGGCCACTCCCTGCTGGCGGTCTCACTGGTCGAGCACCTGCGTACCCGCGGTGTCCCGGTATCGGTCAAGGCGCTGTTCCAGACGCCCACGCCGGCGGGGCTCGCCGCGGAGTCGGCTCCGGCGGAGGTGGTGGTGCCGTCGAACCTGATCCCCGAGGGCGCCACCCGCATCACCCCGGAGATGCTCCCGCTGGTCGACACGGACGAGGCCGAAGTCGCACGGATCGTCGCTGCGGTACCGGGCGGCGCGGCCGGCATCGCCGATGTCTACCCGCTGGCTCCGCTCCAGGAAGGCATCTTCTTCCACCACCAGTTGGCCGCGGACAGCGGCACGGACGAAGACGTCTACCTGACGCCCATGACGCTCGCATTCGACTCGCGTGACCGTCTGGACGCCTTCCTGGCCGCGTTCCAGCAGGTGGTGGACCGGCACGACATCTACCGCACGGCCATCGTGTCGGAGGGGCTGCGCGAGCCGGTCCAGGTGGTGCTGCGGCACGCCGAGTTGCCGGTGGAAGAGGTCACGCTCGATGCGGGAGGAACCGATCCGGTGGACCAGCTCTCGGCCGTCGCCGGGTCGTGGATGGACCTCGGCCGCGCCCCGCTGATCGATGTGCACACGGCCGCCGACCCGGGCGGCGACGGCCGCTGGCTGGCCGTCGTACGCATCCACCACCTGGTGCAGGACCACACGTCGATGGAGGTGGCGCTCGAAGAACTCGCGGCGTTCCTGTCGGGCCGGGGCGAGACACTGCCCGAGCCGCTGCCGTTCCGCACCTTCGTGGCGCAGGCCCGGCTCGGCGTGCCCCGCGAGGAGCACGAACGCTACTTCGCCGCACTGCTCGGGGACGTGACCGAGCCGACCATGCCGTACGGGCTGGAGGGCGTGCACGGCGACGGCACCGACACCCACAACGCACAGCGCTCAGTGTCGGACGAACTGGCCGCAAAGGTACGCGAGTTCGGTCGCCGGGCCGGTGTGAGTCCGGCTGCCGTCTTCCATCTGGCGTGGGCGCGGACGCTCGCCGCGATCAGCGGGCGGGACGACGTCGTGTTCGGCACGGTCCTGTTCGGCCGGATGAACTCGGGTCAGGGCGCGGACAGGGTCTCCGGCCTGTTCCTCAACACCTTGCCGATGCGCGTGCGCCTCGCAGGAGTGGGCGTCGCAGAGGCGCTGACGCAGGTGCGTGATCAGTTGGCGGAGCTGCTGGTGCACGAGCACGCGTCTCTGGCTCTGGCCCAACAGATGAGCGGCGTGCAGAACAGCGGCCCGTTGTTCACCTCGGCCTTGAACTACCGGCACGACCGGCTCGCGGCGCGAGGGGTCAGCGCCGGCATCGAGGGCGTCACCAGGCTTCGCTCGCGGGACAACACCAACTACGCGATGAGCGCGGCGGTCGACGACCGCGGGACGGGGTTCGTGCTGAGCGTCCGCGTGGCCGGAGCGGACCCCGGTCGTGTGTGCGACCTGCTGCACACCTCGCTGGAGGGCCTGATGGCGGCTCTGGAGGAGGCACCGCAGACCCGGCTCGCGGCGGTGGACGTACTGGGCGCGGCCGAGCGGCGCCGACTGCTGGAGGAACGGAACGAAACGGCGGTCGAGGTGCCGCACCTGTCCGCGGCGGGGCTGTTCGAGGCACAGGTGGCACGGACCCCGGACGCGCCGGCCGTGGTGGGCGACGGAGTGGAGGTCTCATACGCGGAGCTGGACGCGCGGGCGAACCGGTTCGCGCATTATCTGCTCGCGCAGGGTGTGGGGGCGGAGGCATTGGTGGGGCTGTGCCTTCCGCGCGGTGTGGATCTGATCGCTTCGATCCTCGGTGTGTGGAAGGCGGGGGCGGCCTATCTGCCGCTGGACTCCGAGTACCCGGCCGAGCGGCTCGCGTACATGATCGCCGACAGCGGCGCGAGCCTGGTCGTCGGTGTGAACGGTACGGCGCGGGAGCTGGCCGGGCCGGGTGTCCGAGCTGTGGCCCTCGACGATCCCGAGGTCGCGGACGCGCTGGCGGCGGTACCGGCATCGGCACCCGGAGTCGACGTGACCGGCGACCGGCTGGCGTACGTCATCTTCACGTCCGGATCGACGGGCCGCCCGAAGGGCGTGGCGGTCTCGCACGCCGGACTGGCGAATCTGGTGACGGCGCAGCGAGAGCGGTTCGCGGTGGACGGCGCCGCCCGGATGCTGCAGTTCGCGTCCGTGAGCTTCGACGCGGCGGTGTCCGAAGTGCTGGTGGCACTGGGCTCGGGCGCGTGCCTCGTGGTGGCTCCGGCCGAGGAGCTGCTGCCGGGCGCCGGGCTGGCCGAGGTCGTGGCGCGGCACCGGGTGACGCACGTCACTCTGCCGCCGGCGGTGCTGGCCGTGCTGGGCGCGCAGGACCTGGCGCCGGTGTCGACACTGGTGTCGGCGGGAGAGGCGCTCGGCGCGGAGCTGGTGGAGCGGTGGGCTGCGGGGCGGCGGTTCGTGAACGCGTACGGGCCGACGGAGACGACGGTGTGCGCGACGATGTCGCAGCCGCTGGCACCGGGCCGGCAGGCGGACATCGGCGGGCCGATCGCGAACACGCGGGTGTTCGTGCTGGACGACCGGCTGGAGCCGGTGCCGGTGGGCGTGCCGGGCGAGCTGTACGTGGCGGGCGCGGGCCTGGCCCGCGGCTATCTGGGACGCGCGGGGCTGACCTCGGAACGTTTCGTGCCGTGCCCGTACAGCGCTCGGGGCGAGCGGATGTACCGCACCGGAGACCGGGTGAAGTGGACCGCGGACGGCCTCCTCGCCTTCGCGGGGCGTGCGGACGAGCAGGTGAAGATCCGCGGCTTCCGCATCGAGCCGGGTGAGGTGCGCGCCGTCGTGGCCGCGCATCCGCAGGTCGCCCAGGCCGCGGTCGTCACCAGGGAGGACACCCCGGGCGACAAGCGGCTCGTCGCGTACGTGGTGCCGCAGGGCCCCGCGGGCAGCGAGCTCATCGAGTCCCTGAGGGAATTCGCCGCGTCCCGGCTGCCGGAACACATGGTGCCCTCGGCGGTCGTCACCCTCGACGCACTGCCGCTGACCGTCAACGGCAAGCTCGACCGGGCCGCACTGCCCGTACCCGAACACACCGCGACCGCAGGTGCCGGGCGAGCCCCGGCCACGGCGCAGGAGGAGCTGCTCTGCGGCGCCTTCGTACAGGTCCTGGGCCTGGACCGGGTGGGAGTCGATGACGACTTCTTCGCCCTCGGCGGTCACTCGCTCCTGGCGATGCGCCTGTCGAACCGGGTGCGCGCCGTGCTGGGTGTCGAGGTGACGCTCGTGACACTGTTCGAGGCACCGACCCCCGCCAAGCTCGCTCTGCAGCTGGCGGAGGCCGGCACGGGGCGCACCGCGCCGGCGCCCATGGAGCGCCCGGAGCGGGTGCCCCTGTCCTTCGCGCAGCAACGTCTCTGGTTCCTGGGACAGCTGGAGGGGGCTGGTGCGGGCGACGCCATTCCGATGGCGCTGCGGTTGACCGGCGAGTTGGACCGGCAGGCCCTCGAGGTCGCCCTGCGGGACGTGATCGGCCGTCACGAGGCGCTGCGCACGGTGTTCGCGACGGTGGACGGCGAGCCGTACCAGCGCATTCTGACGGTCGAGGAGACCGGCTTCGCGCTGCCGGTCGTCGAGATCGCGCCGCAGGAGCTGGACACCGCGGTGCGCGAAGCGGTCGGACACGAGTTCGACCTGGCCGAGGACATCCCGCTGCGTGCCCGGCTGTTCGTGGAGGGTCCCACGGACCACGTCCTGGTGGTCCTGGTACACCACATCGCCGGCGACGGATGGTCCACCGGGCCCCTTGCCCGGGACCTGTCCTGCGCGTACGAGGCGCGACGCACCGGCCGGACACCGGACTGGGCCCCCCTGCCCGTGCAGTACGCGGACTACGCGCTCTGGCAGCGCGAGCTGCTCGGCGACGAGCAGGACCCGGACAGTCTCCTTTCCGCTCAGCTCGACTACTGGCGGCGGGTACTGGACGGCATCCCGGAGGAGTTGGAACTGCCCGCGGACCGTCCCCGCCCGGCCCGGGCCTCGCACCGCGGGTACGAGGTGCCGTTGGAGATCCCGGCCGGTGTGCACGGGCGTCTGGTGGCGCTGGCGCGCGAGCGGGGCGTGACATTGTTCATGGTGCTGCAGGCGGCCCTGGCGGTGACCTTGAGCCGCCTGGGCGCGGGGACGGACATTCCGATCGGCACGGCGAACGCGGGGCGTACCGACGAAGCCCTGGACGACCTCGTCGGCTTCTTCGTCAACACGCTCGTACTGCGCACCGACCTGTCCGGCGACCCCACGCTCGACGAACTGCTCGAAAGGGTCAGGGAGGCCGGGCTCGGAGCGTTCGCCCACCAGGACGTGCCGTTCGAACGCTTGGTGGAGGAGCTGGCTCCGGCCCGGTCCATGGCCAGGCACCCGCTGTTCCAGACCATGCTGACCGTGCAGAACACGGGATCCGCTGTGCTGGAGCTGTCCGGCCTGCAGGCCAGCCGGCTGCCGTCGGGACCCGCCTCGGGGAAGTTCGACCTGGACCTGAGCCTGGGCGAGGCGTTCGACACCCGGGGAGCACCGGCGGGGATGAAGGGCGTGCTGATCGCGGCGGCCGACCTCTTCGACGAGGTGACGGCGCGGCGCATCGGGGACGGCCTGGTACGCGTCGTCGCCACGCTGGCCGATGACTCCGGGACCCGCGTCAGGGACGTGAAGGTCACCGAACCGGGCGAGTACCGGCGCCTGGTCGAGGAGTGGAACCGGACCGAGCGGGACGTGGCACCGGCCACGGTGGATCAGCTGTTCGCCGTCCAGGTGGCCGGGAATCCCGATGCGGTCGCTCTCGTCCACGGAGCCGGCGAGCTGACCTACGCGGAGCTGGACGCACGGGCGAACCGCCTGGCCCGGATGCTCGCGACCAGGGGGGCGGGCCCCGAGACGATCGTGGCCGTCCTCGCGGACCGCTCGGTCGACCTGGTGGTGGTCATGCTGGTGGTGTGGAAGGCGGGTGCCGCGTACCTGCCGATCGACCCGGCGCAGCCCGCGGAGCGGATCGCGTACATGCTGGCCGACACGGAGCCGATGTGCGTCCTGACCACAACGGCGGGCGAGCGGCTCCTCCCCTCGGAGCTCACGCCGCCGGTCCTGGTGATCGACGGGCGTCAACTCGTCGCGGAGGCGGCCGGCACCAGCCCGGAGGCCGTCACGGACGAGGACCGCACCGGAAGGCTGCTCCCGGCGCACGCGGCGTACGTCATCTACACCTCCGGCTCGACCGGGCGTCCCAAGGGCGTGGTCGTCTCCCACTCGGGAGCCGCGAGCCTGCGGCTGACACAGGTCGAGCGGTTCGCGTTCGACGGCGACAGCCGGGTGTTGCAGTTCGCGTCGGTGGGCTTCGACGGCGCCGTCTTCGAGGTCCTGATGGCCCTGTTCAACGGCGGCCGTCTCGTGCTCGGCTCCGCCCAGGAGCTCCTGCCCGGACCGGGCCTCACGGAACTCGTGGCGCGGCACGGTGTGACGCATCTGATCGCACCGCCCGCGGCACTGGGCGAGATGGACCCGGAAGGCCTGCCGTCGGTGACGACCCTGGCCGCAGTGGGTGAGGACCTCGGCGCGGACGTGGTGACCCGGTGGGCGCGCGGACGGCGCTTCATCAACGGGTACGGTCCGACCGAGACGACCGTGGCCGCCGCCATCTCGGCACCCCTCGAACCGGGGGAGGCACCGAACATCGGCACGGCCGTCGTCAACGCCCGGGTGTACGTGCTGGACGGGTCGCTCGGCCCGGTGCCCGTGGGCGTGGCAGGGGAGCTGTACGTCGCGGGCGCCGGGCTGGCGCGAGGTTACGCGGGACGCGCAGGCCTGACCGCGGAGCGGTTCGTGGCCTGCCCGTTCGGCGCCCCCGGCGAGCGGATGTACCGCACCGGGGACCGGGCCCGCTGGACCGCGGACGGGCAGCTGGTCTTCGCGGGCCGTGCGGACGATCAGGTGAAGATCCGCGGCTTCCGGGTCGAGCCCGGTGAGGTCCAGGCGGTCGTCGTGAGCCACCCCGAGGTGGTGCGTGCCGTGGTCGTCGCCCGCGAGGACCGGCCCGGGGACAAGCGCCTCGTCGCGTACGTCGTGGCCGAACAAGGAAGTGGCGACGACACCGGGCTGCCCGGGACCGTACGCAGGTACGTCGCGGAGCGGCTGCCCCAGTTCATGGTGCCCTCGGCGGTGGTGGTCCTCGACGCGCTGCCGGTCACGGTCAACGGGAAGCTCGATCTGAAGGCCTTGCCCGCCGTGGACCACACCCTGGTGGGGAACACGGGGCGGGCGCCGGCCAACGCACTGGAAGAGATGGTCTGCGACGCCTTCGCGCAGATCCTCGGGTTGCCCTGGGTAGGGGCGGAGGACGACTTCTTCGCACTGGGCGGCCATTCCCTTCTCGTGACGAGGCTGGCCAACCGCGTGCGCACGGTCTCAGGGACCGAGGTGCCCATCCGGGTGCTGTTCGAAGCACCCACGCCGGCCGCGGTCGCGGTGTGGCTGGCACAACAAGCTGGAAACCGGAAACAGGCTAGGCCCGCACTGCGGCCGATGCGTAACAAGGAGGGGTCCTGATGATTCCGTTGTCTTTCGCGCAGCGCCGGATGTGGTTTCTCGCTCAGCTCGAGGGGCCGAGTGCGACGTACAACCTGCCACTGGCCTTACGACTGACCGGGAAGCTCGACTCCGACGCACTGACGTCCGCCCTCTGGGACGTGATCGGGCGACACGAGATCCTGCGCACCGTATTCCCCTCGGTCGACGGACAGCCGCACCAGGTCGTCCTCCCCGTTGACGAGACCGCGTTCGACCTGACAACGGCCGAGGTCTCCCCTCACGAACTGACAGGGTCGTTGTCGCAGACGGCGGCGGAGCCCTTCGACCTGGCCGGATCCGTACCGGTACGGGCCCGGCTCTTCACGACCGGCCCGGACGAGCACGTCCTCCTGATGGTGATCCACCACATCGCGTGGGACGGCGAGTCGATGAAGCCGTTCATGCGGGATCTGTCGAAGGCCTACCGGGCGCGTCTCGCGGGCCGGGCCCCCGACTGGGCCCCACTGCCCGTGCAGTACGCGGACTACGCGCTGTGGCAGCGGGAGGTGCTCGGCGACGAAGACGACCCCCTGAGCCTGCTGTCCGAGCAGGTGACGTACTGGCGCACGGCATTGGCCGGAGCCCCCGAGGAACTGGAACTGCCCTTCGACCGGCCGCGTCCGGCCGTGGACTCCGTCACCGCCGACTCCGTCGCCCAGCCGGCCGACGTGCACGGTCGCGAGAAGGAGAATCAGCAAGAGATCTGGGAAGTCCGGATATCCTCACTGTTACCCGGATTATCCCCACGTTCGCAGGGGCTTGACGCGGAGCATGTGGCACGTCTGGCTGAACTTGACGGGCCGCTTCCGCCGATCCTCGTCGACCGGCGCACCATGCGGGTGATCGACGGAATGCACCGGCTCATGGCGGCTTTCGGGAGGGGCCAGGAGGCGATCGGCGTCAAGTTCTTCGACGGTAGCGCCGAAGAGGCCTTCCTGTATGCCGTTGAGGCGAACGTGACGCACGGTCTGCCCTTGTCGCAGGCCGATCGGCGGGCCGCTGCCGCGAAGATCATCAAGTCCCACCCGCACATGTCCGACCGGGCGATAGCGCGGGCCTCGGGCCTCGGCGCGAAGACGGTGGCGGCAGTTCGCCGACAGCTGGGCGACGTAGTGCAATTGCGTATGCGAATCGGCAGGGACGGCAAGGTGCGCCCGGTCAGCGGCGACGACGGCCGCAGACGGGCAGCCGAACTGATCGCCGAGCGCCCGGAGGCCTCGCTGCGCGAGGTGGCGAGGTTGGCAGGGATATCCCCGGCGACCGTCAGCGACGTCCGCAGGCGGCTCCGGGCCGGCGAGGTTCCTGTGATCGAGGGTGAGCCGGGAGAGCCGGGCAAGGCGACCACCACACCCTTACGGGTGGCGAGGGTGAAGAGCGAACGCAAGGTCGAGCTGCTCGACGCGGATCCCAGCTCCGTGCTGGACAAGCTGCTGCGGGACCCTTCGCTGCGGCACAAGGAAGAGGGCAGGAACCTGCTGCGGCTGCTGCAGCAGAACGCGGTCGGCATGCGGCAGAGGTCCGAGCTCACCGCTGCCGTTCCACCGCACTGCGGCGCCCTGGTGGTGAACCTCGCCCGGCAATACGCCGAGACGTGGCTGGAGTTCGCCCAGAAGCTCGACGAGCAGATGCAGTCGACCCACCGCTCTGCGGCAGGTGAGTGACGGGACGCTCGCGCCGGCATCCCGGTCCCGCCGTCTCTTCCCCTCCGCCCCGCTCCGCAGTTGGACCGGCGGGGCGGGGCGGGGCGGGAGGTGGAGCGGTGAAGAGGGATCATGTGGAGAGGCCGGAGCGCGACAGGCGGTCCGGCCGGGATGGTTCGGATCCAAGGCTGCAGTTGTGGGAGTTGGCGTGGTAGCTGGTCGCGTGGTGCGATTTGACGGAGCGCGGGGATATGGGTTCATCGCCCCGGAGAATGGTCAGGAAGATGTCTTTCTGCATGTGAACGACCTCCTCATTCCGGAGGCCTGTCTCCGTACGGGCCTTGCCGTGGAATTCGAGATCGAGGAGGGAGACCGGGGTCCGAAGGCCTCGTCCGTCCGGCTGCCCGAAGGGGTCGAGGTGCCCCCGGCGTCGGTGGCGTCCCGGCGTGCGGACGGCGACGATGCCATGTGTGACGTCCTGCGCGGGGACGAATACACGGCCGAGATCACCGAACTGCTGCTGCGTTCGGCCCCGTCTCTGACGGGTGACCAGATTCTTCAGATCAGGCGAGAGATGCTGCAGTTCGGGCGCAAGCACAACTGGGTCGAGGGCTGAGCTCCGGACCAGTCCTTCCGTCCCACTCCTGTGAAGGAGTGGCCATGTGTGCGCGTCACGTCCAAGTGAGGCGCCGCCGCGGTTGAACGCCGCGAGCTCCGGCCGTTTGGCCTCCGCCGGCGGGGCACCCCGGAACCTGCCCCGCCGGCGGCATCGCCGGTGTGCCCCGCAACCGGGCCCGCGTGCGGTAGGTGGCCGACACTGCGGGCCCCGACACTCTGGCGAGCCTTGACGACGGCAGCGCCGTTTCCCTGCTCGGCGCGCCCACGGCGAAAGCCAATGCGGCCCTCCTCGCTTTCCTCGACAAACACTGACCGTCCCGCGCACTGTTCCTGAGCGGATCGGACATTCTCGTGCCGAGTCGCACGAGACCGGCGGCGAGCGATCGACCTGTCTTGGCCCCGGCCATTCTGCTTTCGGGAGGGTTCTCAACATGGCAGTGCGAGACATGGCGTATGTCGAACTGTTCACCAGCGATGAACGGGTGACCGTCGACTACTTCGTATCGGCGATGGGCTTTTCCAGAGAGGCGAAGTCCACGGACCATGACAGAAGCTCGGTGCTCCTGCGCCAGGGAGAGGTGCGGCTCGTCGTCTCTTCGGGCCCCGCGACCTGGAAGTTCCTGGACGCGCACGGGGACGGAATCGCGGATCTCGCGATGACGTGTGACGACGTCGCCCGGACCCGGGACGAGGCAGTGGCGGCCGGGGCCGATGTCGTCGAATCCGCGGCGGGACATCCCGTGGTGTCAGGATTCGGCGGGGTGTCCCACACCCTGCTTCCCGACGCCGACGCCGACGCCGACGCCGACGCCCCGGCCACCGGGTTACTCGCCGACCGCCGATGGAACGCCGAAGAAGCCCCGCGCGAGCCGGCCGGGGGCCGTATTCAATTGCTCGACCACGTCGCGGTCTGCCTGCAGGGCGGAACGCTCGACGAGTACGCCGACTACTACCGGGACGCCCTCGGCTTCTCCCGCTATTCCTCGGAGTACGTGGACGTCGGCGGGCAGGCCATGGACTCCATAGTCGTCCGCAGTGCGTCGGGGCGCGTCACATTCACCCTGGTGGCACCGGACCCGGCCAAGGGCTCCGGGCAGCTCGACGCCTTTCTGGAGCGCAACGCCGGCCCGGGCGTACAGCACCTGGCCTTCCTGGTCGACGACATCATCCCGGCGGTGCACCGATACCGGGACCGGGACATGGAGTTTCTGAACACCCCCGCCAGCTACTACGACCTGCTCGCCGAGCGGCTCGGCGGGATGAAGGAGGAAGTCGAGGACCTGCGCTCCGCCCAAGTCCTCGCCGACCGGGACGAGTGGGGCTATCTGCTCCAGCTGTTCAGCCGCTCCCCGCACGAGCGCAACACGCTCTTCTACGAGCTCATCCAGCGCCGTGGATCCCGCGGCTTCGGCAGCGCCAACATTCGCGCCCTGTACGAAGCGGTGGAGCGCGACCGGCTGGGTGCTGAATGAGCGCTGGCGGCCGAGGGCCGGCCCTGGCGGACGTGCTCACGCTGGACGACTTCGCCCGCATCGCGCAGGATCGGCTGAGTCCGGAGATCTGGGACTTCATGGCCGGGGGCGCGGGAGAGGAGCGCACCCTCAGGGCGAACCTCGGGGCGTACAACCGTACGTGGCTCAGTCCGCGCGTCCTCACCGGCGCCCACCAGCCGGTCACCGAGACCCGGATCCTCGGCAGGACCTGGGCGGCGCCGACGGCCATCGCCCCCATCGCGTACCACACCCTGGCCCATCCGGAAGGCGAAGTGGCCACGGCGCGGGGTGCGGGTACGGCCGGTGTTCCGTTCGTCGTGAGCACGTTCGCGGGACGGACGCTGGAGGACATCGCCGAAGCCGCGACGGCGCCCCTCTGGCTCCAGGTGTACTGCTTCCGCGACCGCTCGACCACGAGGGAACTCGTCCGCCGGGCGGAGCAGGCCGGCTTCGAAGCGCTCGTGCTCACCGTGGACGCGCCCCGCCTGGGTCGCCGGCTGCGTGATGCGCGCAACGGTTTCAGGCTGCCCGCCGGGATCGCGCCGGCGAATCTGACCGGTGGCGGCTTCGCCTCCCCGAGCGGTCACGCGCTGGCCGAGTTCGACCCGGCACTCGACTGGTCGGTGGTCGACTGGCTGCGCTCCGTCAGCTCGCTGCCCGTCCTGCTGAAGGGCATCCTTGCCGTCCCCGACGCGCGACGGGCCGTCGAGGCGGGCGTGGACGCAATCGTGGTCTCCAACCACGGGGGCCGTCAGCTGGACGGCGCTCCCGCCACGATGGACGTGCTGCCGGAGATCGTGGCGGCCGTCGAGGGCGTGTGCCCCGTTCTCGTCGACGGGGGAGTGCGCCGGGGCATCGACGTCTTGGCGGCGCTCGCATCGGGCGCCGCCGCGACGCTGGTCGGCAGACCGGTGCTGCACGCGCTCACGGCGGGACGAGAGAGCGGTGTGGCGAGGATGCTGAGCATCCTTGCCGAGGAACTCGTGGACGCGATGGCGCTCACCGGCACCGCGTCGGTGGGTGAAGTGGACCGAGGTCTCGTACGTACACCAGGAGTGCACGACGCAAAGGGGGAGATTCGATGAAGGCGATGCGCTGGGCGACCGCGACCGCGACCGGGGCATCGGCGCGCCTTGCGGCGGTGACGGCGGTGGCGGCTTGCGCCGTGCTGTTCGGCCCGGTGCAGACGGCAACGGCCGGATGGCGTCCCGCCACGTGGTGTAGCCGATCAAGGGTGAGGTGTGCGCGGGCTTGCTCGCCGGGCGCACACCCGCGGAGGGCTCGCGCTCTCTGCGCATGAGGTGGGCCACCATGCAACTCTCCGTATTGAACGGCCAGTTCAACAACGGAGGTGCGAGGTGGCCCTGTCCCAGTCTGACCTATTACGCCTGCTGGAGTCACTACGCTCGGCAGACGGACTCGAACTCGTCCGCGGCATCGCCGAGCGGATGCTGCAGGAGCTGATCGAGGCCGAGGCCGCTGCCCACATCGGTGCCGGCTGGAACGAGCACACCGAGGCCCGTACCGCCTTGCGCAACGGGCACCGCGAGAAGACGCTCACCACCCAGGCCGGCGACCTGGAGCTGGCCATCCCCAAACTGCGCGCCGGAAGCTTCTTCCCCAGCCTGCTGGAGCGCCGGCGCCGGATCGACCAGGCCCTGTACGCGGTCATCGTGGAGGCCTACGTCCATGGCGTGTCCACCCGGTCGGTGGACGACTTGGTCAAGGCCCTGGGCGCGGACACCGGGATCTCCAAGAGCGAGGTCTCCCGGATCTGCGCGGACCTGGACGAGCCGCTGACCGCCTTCCGCACCCGGCCGCTGGACCACACCCGCTTCCCCTACATGTACCTGGACGCCACCTACTGCAAGGCACGCGTGAACCACCAGATCGTCTCTCGCGCCGTGGTCGTCGCCACCGGGATCACCGAGGACGGCGGCCGCGAGGTCCTGGGCGTCATGGTCGGCGACAGCGAGACCGAGGCGTTCTGGGCCGAGTTCCTGCGCTCCCTGCGCGAACGCGGCCTGACCGGGGTCCGCCTGGTCCTGTCCGACAGCCATTCCGGCCTGGTCAAGGCGATCCGCAAGGTCATGCTCGGCGCCGCGTGGCAGAGATGCCGTGTTCATTTCCTGCGAAATGTCTTCGCGGTGATTCCGAAGGAGGCGACCGAGATGGTCGCCGCAACCATCCGCACAGTCTTCGCCCAGCCCACCCAGGACGCGGTCCGCACCCAGCTCGACACCGTCGCCGAGATGCTCGGCAAGCAGTTCCCCAAGGTCAAACAGATGCTCCTGGACGCCAAGGACGACCTGACCGCCTTCGCGGCCTTCCCGGAACGGCACTGGAAGAAGATCCAGTCCACCAACCCGCTCGAACGGATCAACCGCGAGATCAAGCGCCGCACCGACGTCGTCCAGGTCTTCCCCAACGACGACGCCCTCCTGCGACTGGTCACAGCCGTGCTCTTCGAACTGCACGACGAATGGATCGCCTTCCCCCGCCGCTACCTGCCCGAGGGAAGCATGGACGAGATCTACCCCACCGAGCTCCCTAAAAGCGCCCCCGCACCACCCAACGCCACCAACGCGCCCACCGAGTGATCGGCTACACCACGAAGGGGGACATGACCAACGGCCGGCACCTGTTCGGGCAGCGCGTGCGACGGCCTCGATCCGGTGGCCGCCGGATGCGAGGCGGCGGACGCGCGGACCATCACCACCGCGTACGTGGACACGGCCATACTCGAACTGCGTTGGTCGGACCGGTGCTCCGCCGGCTGGGTCAGCGCGACGCGCTCCGAGTTCTCACTCGTCGACGTCTACGGGTCCATCGAGCGATACGACGCCGCCGGCGGACTCACGGGCTCCCGGTCCACTCCCGTTTTCTGGAATGTGGAGAACAACACCTCGAAGATGCTGGGCGGTTCCGCCAGGTACAGCCTTTGCAGGGTGGCCACGGATCCCTTCATGTCGTACCCGAAGGAATGCAGCATCCGGATAGCGCTGTCCTAGTGTCCTGCGCCAGTAGTTGATCGTTAGTTGTTGTGTGACTTCTGCTGCTGGTGCGTCTGTTCCTCGTCGGGGCCCGAAGCTGGAGCCGTTGCTGCTCTCTGCTGATGAGCGGGCGGCGTTGGAGCGGTGGACTCGTCGGGCGACATCGGCCCAGGCTCTGGCCCTGCGTGCTGGGATTGTGCTGGCGTGCGCCGGGCCGGAGGTGCCGCCGATCGTCGCGGTCGCACGGGATCTGCGGGTGACCGCGGACACGGTCCGCAAGTGGCGGCGACGGTTCCTGGCCGACCGGCTGGACGGGCTGGTCGACGAGCCCCGGCCCGGCCGGCCGCCCACCATCAGCGTCGACCAGGTGGAGAACGTCGTGGTCACGACACTGGAGGAACTCCCGAAGAACGCCACGCACTGGTCGCGCAAGTCGATGGCGGACCGCAGTGGCCTGTCGAAGTCGACGGTCGGCCGGATCTGGCGGAAGTTCCAGCTCAAGCCGCACCTGACGGACACGTTCAAGCTGTCGACGGACCCATTGTTCGTGGAGAAGGTCTACGACGTCGTCGGCCTGTACTTCAACCCGCCCGAGGGCGCGGTGGTGCTCTCGGTGGACGAGAAATCCCAGATCCAGGCCCTGGACCGGTCCCAGCCGGTCCTGCCGATAATGCCCGGCATGCCCGAGCGACGAACCCATGACTACGTCCGCAACGGCCTGACCACCTTGTTCGCTGCGTTCGATGTTGCCACTGGTGAGGTCATCAGTGCCCTGCACCGCCGACACCGGGCTGCCGAGTTCAAGAAGTTCCTGATCAGGATCGACAAAGAGGTGCCCGCGCATCTCCAGGTCCACCTGATCGTGGACAACTACGGCACCCACAAGACCCCGGCGATCAGGGCATGGCTGGCCAAACACCCCCGGTTCCAGCTGCACTTCACCCCGACCGGCTCCTCGTGGATCAACCAGGTCGAGCGGTGGTTCGGCTTCCTGGCCGACCAGATGATCCGCCGCGGCGCACACAAGAACGTCCAGGCCCTCGAAGCCGACATCCGCAAATGGGTCAAGAACTGGAACGAAGACCCCAAGCCGTTCATCTGGACCAAGACAGCCGAGGAGATCCTCGACTCCCTAGCCCGTTTCTGCCGACGAATCTCCGGCGCAGGACACTAGCCGGTGACCGGCAGGCGGTCGGCTTCTCCTGTCGCGGGAGTTCCGCGACAGGAGAAGCCGAAGGGTGCCCGTCAGGTGCGGTACGCGTAGTAGACCGCGTCCGGGTAGGACGCGATGATGCTCGCGAGGGACTTGCGATAGGTATTCGTGGAGTGGTAGGTGAGGTACGGCATTCCAGCGCTACTGCGGTACGTCACCATCATGGAGTGGTCCTTGGACCTGTCCTTGTTGAAGTCCACCTGCACGATGTCACCGACGTCCGTCTGGTAGACGCTGGCCAGATTGGCGGCCCGCTGGTTGGACAGCGTGAACCATGCCCACTCGTTCGCGCCGACCCAGGAGTCGGACTGCCGGGTTCCGTCGTACCACCAGTTCCGGTAGTCCGACGTGGAGCCCGGAACGGCCTTCCAGCCACCCGCCTTGAGCGCCTGGCTGATGAAGTTGGTGCAGTCGCCCCCGGCGCCGTTGAACTTGCGGTACGCCGGGTTGTAGTTGCTCCAGTACTTCTCCGCGTACTTCGCCATGGCGGCGTAGTCGTAGGTACCGCCGGTCTTCGCCTTGGGCTTGGCCGGGGCGGGGTACTTGGTGGACGCGGGCGTGCCGTCCGGGTACTGGTTGCCGTCGTCCTTGACGACCTTCGCCTTGGTCGCCACCGGCTCGTTGATCGCGACGGGGCCGCTGTCCTGAGACTTGATCGATGTCAGTTCCCAGCCACCGCCCCGCTTGCTGGTGAAGGTCAGTTCGTAGCGCGTCCGGAAGTCGGTGGTGGCCGGCTCGTCCCCGCGCAGTTTCTTGTAGGTGAGCGTGGTCTGCTCGGTGACCTGGACGGTCGCCTTCCCGCCTGTGACCGTGGCGCGGTCGACGGCGACGCGGGTGTCGGCGCCCGTGTAGGCCTCGCCGAGATCCGCAAGCCGTGTCTTGCGGGACCGCAGCGACGAGATCGCGGCCTCCTCGTCCTTCTTCAGCTGGGCCGACATCCGCGTCTTCGCAGGACTCTGGCCGGAATTTCGGTGTCCTGGCTGATCCTCGACCAGGGCCTGGGTGCGCTGGGAGAGCACTTCGTCGGCCATGCGGGCGAAGGCTTCGGAGGTGGCGCGATCGGCCGCCTCGGGCCCGGTGCCCGCACTCGCGGAGTACGCGAACATGCTGCCGGACGCCAGGGCTACGGTCAGGGCCGCAATGGCGGCGGGCCTGAACCTCTTAGGTATCACTGTGGTTCCCCTTGTCGCCCGGTACACACGAACCGGGGGACGGCATCGTCGCACAACTGGGCGACTCTTTCGTCGCGTTCCGTTTCTTCGACGGCCGCCAGGCACAGTCGGCCCGCCCGTAGGGCGGGCTGCCTCCGCTTCGCCACAGGGGGAGAGCCGCCCCGCGCGTGGCGGGGATGGGGCCACCACCCGGCCGGCCTCACAGCAAGTGCATCTAATGTGTGCGGGAAAGCACGGCACAGGGGGCATTCGGAGTGGATAGGCAGGATTCGGCTGCAAGAAGGCGAGCGCGGGGCGGGCGGGAGGCTCCGGAGGGCACAGGCGGGGTCCGGTCGGGCCGCCGGGACAGGTCGGGGGCGCGCCGCCGTCCCCGGGAGGGAACCGGCCGGCTCGGTGCCCTGGCACCGGCCGTCGATGTGGCGCGTACCCAACTACGGCGCCTGCGGCCCGCCTTCCCGAGACCGGGCCGCACCGGCTGGCGCCGGTGGATACCCTCGTGGCGCCAATGGCTGGGTGCCTGCCTGTACGCGTTCACAGCCATGACGGGCTTCGTCACCTACGCCTACGCCACCACGGAGATACCCGACGACATCAACTCGTTCGCCACGCAGCAGGACAACGTCTATTACTGGGCCGACGGCACCACGTCGGCACGGACGGGCTGGGTCAGCCGGCAGGAGATGCCGCTGGACAAGGTCCCTCCCAAGGTCCAGGGAGCCGTCCTGGCAGCCGAGAACGCGAGCTTCTACTCGGATCCCGGAGTCTCGCCGTCCGGTTTCCTGCGCGCTGTGAGCGCTGCGGTGACCGGGGGTGAGACCCAAGGCGGCTCCACCATCACGCAGCAGTACGTGAAGAACGCCTACCTGAGCCAGGACCGCACCCTCTCGCGGAAGTTCACCGAGATCCTGCTCGCGGTGAAGCTGGACAACCAGAGGGACAAGAAGCAGATCCTCCAGGACTACCTCAATACCAGCTGGTTCGGGCGCGGTACCTACGGCCTGCAGCGCGCGTCCCAGGCGTACTACGGCAAGGACGTCTCGCAGCTCAATGTCAGCGAGGGGGCCTTCCTGGCCTCCCTGCTCAAGGGCGCCGGACTGCTGGACCCCGCCCTCAGTCCGGAGAACCACGAGCGGGCCGTCGAGCGATGGTCGTGGATCCTGGACCGCATGGTTGAGACCGGCCGGCTCACGCGCGCCGAGCGAGCGACCTACACGAAGTTCCCGGAGCCCACGGGTGCGCCCCTTCCCGGCACCCCCGGCGCGCAGACCGGCTACCTGGTCGAGCTGGCCAAGGCGTACACGATCAAGACCGGCCACATCCCTGACGCCGAGTTCGACCTCGGCGGCTACCAGATCTACACGACCTTCGACAAGGCCCGGATGACGGCCCTGACCGGTGCCGTCCAGGAGGCGCAGAAGGACTTCGACCCCGAGCGGCGCCCCGACACCGACAAACACGCCAGGATCGGCGCGGCGAGCGTGGCCACGGACGGGCGGCTGCTCGCCGTGTACGGCGGCCCCGACTACCTGAAGCAGGGCTTCAACGAGTCGAACGCGACGACGATCCCGGTCGGCACGGCTCTCACGCCGTTCGTCTACGCCGCTGCGCTCGAGGAAGGGGTGGTGCGTACGCGCGGCAAGGACCGCACGCCCGTCACCCCTTCCACCATGTCCGACGGCAACGACCAGGTGACCGTGCAGACGCCCGAGGGTCCGTACTGGGACCGCAGCGGCAAGGTGGTGAAGGGCCGCAACGACGGCGGCCGCAACTGGGGGCAGGTGACCTTGAGCCAGACCGTCGCCAACTCCATCAACACCCCCATGCTGCAGCTCGGCCTCGATGTCGGCCTCGACCGGGTGGAGTCGTTCGCCGAGCGTTCGGGCTTGCTCGGATCGAGCCTCGGGCCTCGGATTCCCACGTTCGCACTCGGGGAGAACTCGACCCCCAGCGCGATCCGCATGGCCGGCGCTTACGAGACGTTCGCCGCCGACGGCATGCACACCGACCCCTACTCGGTGCGCTCGGTCACCCGCAACGGCGCCGCGATGCCGCTCGACGCGCCGAAGCCGACCCGGGCCCTGAAAGCCGAGACCGCCCGCGCGGTGACGGACGCCCTGCGCTCCGCCGTCACCGAGGGATCGGCGAAGTCGGTGGCCAAGGTGCACTCCGGCACCGCGGGTAAGACGGGAACAACGGCCGCGAACACGGCAGGCTGGTTCGTGGCCAGCACCGAGAGCGAGTCCACGGCCGTGGTGGTCTACCGGATGTCGCTGACCGACCTGGTTCCGCAGCCGCTGACGGGTCTGGGCGGCGACTCCCCGAACACGCCCGGCAGTGACCGGGCGCTGCGCCTGTGGGCGAACTACATCAAGGCGGTGAAGTAGGCCGGGCGGCGCGCGCCGCCCGGCGGCTCGGCAGCCGCGGGCCCGGGCTCGGTAGCCCGGGCCCCGGCCCGGCAGCCGCCGGGGCCGACTACTTGATCAGCGTGGTCCAGTCCGGCACCTGTGCCGGGTCGAGCATGCGCAGCTGGCCCAGAACTTTCGGGTCCTGGGCGTCGAGCCAGTCCGCCAGCTCCCGGAACGACACGCAGCGCACGTCCTGGCGCGGGCAGACGTCCTTCATGACGTCCTCGACGGCCTTCATGTAGATGCCGCCGTTCCAGTCCTCGAAGTGGTTGCCGATGAACATCGGCGCCCGACTGCCATTGTAGACACGGTTGAAGCCGTTCATGTACGAGCCCCGGACCTGCGCCTGCCACCCGGCGAACTTCGCGGGGTCGCCCTGGGTGCTGTCACCCGACTGGTTGTAGAGGAAGTTGAAGTCCATGGAGAGGACCTGCACCTCTTTGCCCTGCAACGGCACGAGCTGGAGGGGGAAGTTCCATATGTCGTCCTGCTTGGACGGCCACAGCTGGAAGTCTCCCGAGGAACTCGCGTCGTAGCGCCATCCGTACGGCTTGATCGCGGTCAGGAGGTTCTTCTGGCCCTCGAGGCACGGGGCACGGCCGCCGACCACTTCCCGGTCCGGGTCGAAGGGCAGCGGCGCCTCCTTGGTGAAGCCGGTGTTGGTCTTCCAGTTCTTGATGAACGAGTACGTCTGGTCCGTCTCGCTCTTCCATTCGGTGGGGCTCCACTCCCCGCCGCCCTTGGGCCCGCAGAAGTGCCCGTTGAAGTGCGAACCGATCTCGTTGCCGTCGGTCCAGGCGCCGCGCAGCTGTCCGAGGGTGGACTTGATGTGCGGGACGGTCGGGTACGAGATGGCGGCGGCCCCCTCGCTGTGCTGCGGCGGGTGGTAGAGCGCCTTCTTGCTCTCCGGCAGCAGGTAGATACCCGTGAGGAAGAAGGTCATGTGGGCCTTGTTCTCCCGGGCCACCTGGCGGAAGTGGGAGAAGAGGTGGTCGTCGCCTTCCAGCGCGCCGTCCCAGGAGAACACCACGAACTGCGGCGGCTTCTCACCGGGCTTCAGCCGCTCGGGCTTGAGCTGTCCCGGCTGCGGGCCGGTGTAGGAGGTGGAGCCGTCACCCAGGACCTTGACCTTGCCGTCCCAGGCCTCCTCCGTTGCCTTGGCGGCGGCGGCCCCGTCGGCCGCAGCACCCGGTGCCGCCAGCTTCGCGTCGAGCTCGGTGGTCCCGGAGGGGCCCGCCATGAAGGCGTACGCGGTGGCGGCGGCGGCCCCGCCCAGGGCGATCACGGCCAGGCCTATGCCCAGGCGCCTGCGGTTCTGTGCCTTCCTGCGTACTTTGCGGCTGCTCCGGGATTCCGCCCGGGTGCCCGCAGCGGCATCGGTGTCGGCCATCGCTATCGTCTCCCCCTACTCACCGCAGCAGGGCCGCGCGTGGATGGTTCGTACGAATATAGAACTTGTCGGCACTCATCCCGCACCCTGAGCCCCTCCCGTACGACGCTTCACAGCCAAACCACAGCTCCGGGGGAAGGCGGCTCAGCGCACCCGGCCGCGGGACTTCACACTGGTCGGGGTGAACTCTGCGGTCTCTTCGGAGGGGCTCGCGCCCCGACCGTACGACGAATTACGGACAACGGGCCTCGACGCGAAGCACCGACCGCCCGGGCGTGGTCTTGGCTCGGCACGGTCGAGACGGGACCTTGGGGACAGTCCGTCAGGCCCGGGCGCACTGCTGAGCGGAGGTCAGGAGGTGTGGGGGGTTACCAGGCCGGACCATGCGGTCCGCGATCTCGTCGTTGGAGAGGCCCTGCGCGACGAGGACGACGGCCTCGCGCTCGCGGCCCGTCAACTGTTCCAGCGCAGTGCTGGTGGTGGTCGGGACCGGCTGGGTGACGTACCGGTTGATGACCTTGCGGGTGATCGAGGGTGCGAGCAGGGCGTCGCCGCGTGCGGCTACGCGTACGGCGTGCAGGAAGTCCTCCGGCACGATGTCCTTGACCAGGAACCCGGCCGCGCCGGCGCGCAGCGCGTTGAACACGTACTCGTCCAGGCCGTAGTTGGTCAGGATGAGGACGTGCACCCCGGCCAGGGCCGGGTCGGCGGCGATGCGCCGGGTCGTCTCGATGCCGTCCATGACCGGCATCTGACTGGGCGGAGCCTACGTGGCCCTGCTGCTGGGTCTGATCGGCACGGCCCTGGGCGGGTGGGCTCTGCCCCGCTCCCGCCGCACCCGTTGAACCGGAGACCGGGAGGGCGAAGGCGAGGACGAGGCAGCCGGTCAGCCCGACGACAGGGATGTTCCGCGCCGATCGCACCGCGTACGCGGGCGGTCGCGGCGAGCACGGCGACGACGGCGCCGACCACGAGTTCGGCGCGGTGCGGCACCTGGAACGTCGGGTGTACGGAGGCCAGGTTCGACGGGCCGTCGACCTGCTGCCCGGAGTGCTCCTTGGTCCGAATCGCGAGCTCGGGGCCGAGGGGGACGTCGGTGATGCCGGGTTCCCCGCGGAGTCCCCTATGCTCGCGAGGCAGTTGGCATGAAGAGTCCATTGAGGGGGCGCGGGGCCACATGGCCGACGGGATCAAGTTCGAGTACAAGACCGTGCGGACGGTTCGCGGCACCGACGGCTTGGTGATCTCGAAGATGCAGAAGGATGGCTGGGAGCTCGTGGAACAGTCCCAGGCCACGCTTCGCTCCACCCTCAACTTCCGTCGGCCGAAGAAGCCGCAGCCGTGGCTCCTGATTGGCACGGTGGCAGGCTTCCTCGTGATCCTGACCATCGTCATCGGCGCTGCCTCTGCACTCGGCGACGGAGGCGAGAAGAAGGACGAGTCGGACGAGACGACGGCCGCTGCGAGCGCAAAGCCTTCCGCTACGCCGGCTCCGACTCCGACCGCGGCCGAGTCGGCTGCCACTGAGGTGATCACGCCTCAGAACAACCCCGAGTTCGCGGCGCTGCTGAAGGCGGACACGTGCGACGACGCGAACCTGGACTTCGCGACCAGGCACAAGAGCCAGACGGTCGCGTTCGACGGCTCGATCGTGAACATGGCACCCCACGGTGACTACGACACTCGCTACGACTTCCTCCTGGGCCCAGGCGACAAGGGGCCGAACACGACGGTCGGCCCGGCCTTCAAGTACGAGGACGTCAACATCTTCGACCTGAAACTGACCGGCAAGAAGATCCCCGCCACCGTCGGCGCAGGCGACAAGTTTCGCTTCGTCGCCGAGGTGGGCGAATTCAACACGGACCAGTGCCTCTTCATCCTCCACCCGGTCTCGACGGAAAACCGGTAGTCACGACGGGCAGCCGCCCCCTCCCGGGGACGCTGACTTCTTGCGCGGCGTCGGTCACGACGGTCCTTCTGACGTCGTGGGGGCGCCCTTCGAGCGGAGCGCCAGCCACGGTGATGTGGGCGGACGGCGAGATCGCGACCAGGCACGCGCGGATGTAGCTACGGGTCAGCGGCCGGTCCTCGGCGCCGTACCTACGCGGGAACAGCCGGAGAACTGCTGCCAGGCGACAGCGGCGACGGAGGAGACCTCGATGACGGAGTCCATTTCCGAAGCCGATCAGCGCCGTGGAGGAGGCGATCGTGTCGGCGGTGAGCCCGACGGCCGGCGTCGACGCGGTTGGGATCGGTCTCGACGGCGACCACGGGGCTGCGCAGGTCGTCCAGCGCGTGGCCGAGGGGTTCGTCGGCGGGCTCGTAGCGGGTGCGCCGTCCGTCGGGGAAGGGGCTTCGCGCAGAGCGAGCAGGAGCGGGCAGCGGATCGGGCCGCAGGCGTTCCTCGTGCTGTGACCGGGAAGGTTCGCCGGGTTGCTCGTCGTGCTGGGCCACGAGAAGCGTGGCCACGTTTTCCTCGGTAGCGTGGAAGTGGGCAGAACACCACCGGCAGGGACGCGTCGGCGTGGTCCGACGCATGCTGCCCGCCGAGGTTTCCGAGACCACACCGGTCGAACAGGGAGCGGCCACCGTTGCCGCCTGCCGCCGCCTGCGTGCGTGCCCAAGCCCCGGCAGTGCCCCCGGCAGTTGCGTCTCGTCCTCCGCGCAAGGAGAGCCACGCGCATGTCCATACCGCCTCCACCTCCACCGCCACCACCGTCGTCCCCTGAGCCGAACCCGCAATGGGGACCTCGCGGGCAGGCGGGACAGCCCGGTCAGCAGGGGCAGCCCGGCGGCCCGCAGGGCTGGTACGCGCCGTCCCCACCCCCGCCGACGTCGCAGAAGACGAACGTGCTGGCCATCGTGGCGTTCGTCATGGCGATCGTCTGCGCGATACCGCTGGTCCCGCTGATCCTCGGCATCGTCGCCCTCAACCAGATCCGCGAACGCGGCGAGAAGGGCAAGGGCCTGGCCATCGCGGCCATCGTCATCCACGCCGCGACCCTCGTGTTCTACGGGATCGTGCTGGTCCTCGCATTCTCCGGAGTGCTGGACGACGCGCCGGAGCGCGACACCAGTGGCCAGGTCACCGCGCCGGGCTCCAGCGAATTGGAGGACATCCGCAGGGGGGACTGCTTCAACACGGACGACGATCTAGCGCAGAACGACGACAAGGACGGCACCCGAGCCGCCCGCTCGGTGCGCATCGTGCCCTGCGACCAGCCTCACAAGGGTGAGGTGTACACCGTCTTCGACCTGGAGGACGGTGCGTACCCGGGCACGCAGAAGATCATCTCGATCGCCGACGAGAACTGCAGCGGCACGGCGCTCACCGACTACACGGGCCCTGCCACGAAGCCCCCCGATAAGCCGATTCCGTCCTACTACTATTTCCCGTCGTCCGACACCTGGGCCCTCGGTGACCGCCAAGTCGCCTGCTTCCTGGCCGACCCCAGCGGTACGAGCACCGGCTCGGTCCGCGCCCCCGGTTCCTGAGCGGGCAACCCGGCGAACCTTCCCGGTCACAGCACTGGGGGACGGGAGTCGCGGGTTCCTACGCGGCTCCCGGCGCGGATTCCTGCGGGGTAAGATCCGCGGGTGCCTGCGGCGCGGGCGCCGCGGATTCGTGCGGGACCGGCGGGTGGCAAGCGGCGGGGGCGTCGTCTTCCTCCGTGCGCGGCCAGTACCGTCCTTCGAGGGCCTCGGCGCTGCGGTTGAGCCGGACCAGGACGTCTTCCAGCTCCCGTACCTCCTCAGGGGACCAGTCGGCGACCACCCGGGCCAGGCAGGACCGGTTGACCTCGCGGTCTCCGGCGAGCCGGCGCCCGCCTTCCACGGTGATGCGCAGCTTGCGGGCCATGCCGCCGTCCGGGTCCGCGACGCGCTCGGCCAGTCCGCAGCGCAGCAGTGCGGCCGTCTGGCGGTTCACGGTCGAGGTGTCGAGCCCGAAGGCTTCTGCCAACTGTCCGATGGACATGGGGCCTTGTGTGTCGATCCGGCTGAGCAGCAGGTACGCCGACCGCTCCAGGCGTTCGGGGTCGCGCTCACGCCGGGCAAGCACCTGATGTCGCGAGAGCAGCATCAGTTCCCGCTCCAGTTTCTCCAGCACTGCGCCTCCCGCTCCTTCCGGCGCTCCATTATCGCCGACCCGTGGACCGGCGGACCTCTGCCGGGGGGTCTGCGGACGGCTCCGCGCGAGGGCCGGGGTGCTGCAATATGCATGATACATAGCATGTGTACTATGCACTTCTCCTCGTCACCCCCGACGAGCCACAGCTCAACCCGGAGGACCCGCATGACCGTCACCACGTCCACCGCCTCCCGCGCGGCCGAGATCCTGTCCCGGCCCGTCACGCTGAACGGCCTGACCGTCCCCAATCGCATCGCGATGGCTCCGATGACGCGGATGTTCTCCCCTGGCGGCGTGCCCGGCGAGGACGTGCTGGCGTATTACGCCAGCCGGGCCGCCGCGGGCGTGGGCTTGATCGTCACCGAGGGCACCTACGTCGGTCACGAGTCCGCCGGGCAGAGCGACCGGGTGCCGCGGTTCCACGGCGAGGAGCAGCTGGCGGGGTGGGCGAAGGTCGCCGCGGCCGTGCACGAGGCGGGCGGCACGATCGTGCCGCAGCTGTGGCACATAGGCATGGTGCGCAAGCAGGGCGAGGCACCGTACGCCGACGCGCCCCCCGTCGGCCCCTCCGGCATCCGCGTCGACGGCACCGAGGGGACCGGCAGGGCGATGACCCGCGCCGACCTCGACGACGTCATCGGCGCGTTCGCCGACGCCGCCGCGGACGCCGCGCGGATCGGCTTCGACGGCGTGGAACTGCACGGCGCCCACGGCTACCTCCTCGACCAGTTCCTGTGGGAGCGGACCAACCGCCGCACCGACGCCTACGGCGGCGACGCGGTGGCCCGTACGAAGTTCGCCGCGGAGATCGTGGCAGCGGTCCGCGAGCGCGTCCCGGCCGACTTCCCGGTGATCTTCCGCTACTCGCAGTGGAAGCAGGAGGCCTACGACGCCCGGCTCGCGCAGACCCCGGAGGAGCTGGAGGCGATCCTGACCCCGCTGGCGGCGGCCGGCGTCGACGCGTTCCACGCCTCCACCCGGCGCTACTGGCTCCCCGAGTTCGAGGGCTCGGACCTGAATCTGGCGGGCTGGACCAAGAAGCTCACGGGCCGGCCGACCATCACCGTCGGCTCGGTCGGCCTCGACGGCGACTTCATCCGCGCCTTCGTCGGCGAAGGAGCGGCGCTCGGCGACATCGACAACCTCCTGGACCGCATGGAACGCGACGAGTTCGACATGGTCGCCGTCGGCCGGGCGCTGCTCCAGGACCCACAGTGGGCGGCGAAGGTCCTCGGCAACCGCTTCGACGAGCTGAAGCCGTACGACGCGGCGGCGCTCGGGTCACTCAGCCGGTAGCCGGTAGCCGGTAGCCGGTAGCCGGTAGCCGGCGGCCGTCCGGACGGCCGGTCCGCGAACGCCCCGTGACGTCGGTTCCGCCGACGTCACGGGGCGTTCGCGCTCCGGTCAAAGATCGCCGCACCTCGCCAGCGCTACCCATCGCCCACCGGCGGAACCCGATGGGCTTGGTACTCGGAGCAACCCCGAGATCAAACGCCGCGCCGACGTCGTCCAGGTCTTCCCCAGCCCCGAGGCCGTCCTGCGACTGGCCACCGCAGTGCGAGCCGAAATGCACGACGAATGGATCGCCTTCCCCCGCCGCCACCTCTCCGAAGAGAGCATGGCCACCGGCTACGCCACCGCCGACACCGAGGCCCTCCCCGGCATTACCGAGGGCTGATCCCCTCCATCACGGCAGGGAGACATGATCGACTGGAACCGCTCATGTGCGATGCCGGACCATGTGCAGCTCACCCGGCCGCGCGGCAACCGGGTCAACTCGCCGGACTGGTCAGGACGCAGTTCGGATAATCGTTGTCCGGATCGCCGACGGCGACCCAGAGCTTCAGGACCTTGCCTCGCCTCAAGGCGTCGTAGGAGTCGGGCTCCCGCTCACCCGTTTCGGGGTGAGCGGCGTCGAAGGTCACACCGACGAAGGTTTGCTTCTCGTTGGAGTCTTGCACCCAGGTGCCTGTTCCGGACCCGGTCAAACCCTCGTCCCAGCGGTAGGCGATGCAGACTTTATCGGCGATGAACGTCCCGTCCGGCTTCAGTGTGAGGGTGCCGCCGTCGGCATCGGTCCACGTGGTAGCAAGTTCGGCCGGCTTCAGAACGACCGGTTCGCCTTCGGGTGGCGGCATGACGGTCAACCTGCCGCAGGCCGTCAGGGCGAGGGCCGTGGCGAGCAAGATCAGCGCAGTACGACAGGAACGCAACACACTCCACCCCTAGCGGGTTCTGCAGGCCGCGTGCGCGACCGGTGGGCTCAAGAACGCATGCCGTACCCTGGCACAGGGATTGAACGCGTTCAAGTCGTAGTGGTCGGTGGCCACTCTTCACGAGGCGTGAAGCGGTACGGCAGCGAAGTGCCGCAACCACAGCGGCCGAGCGCGGTCGGGCCGCAAACAACCCATGGATCACCTTCTTCGCGAATCGCTTCCCGGCCCGGCGCACGCGACGAACCCCCGCCTCGCCAGGTGAGCCATGGGCTTTCGCGCAACCAGTCCAAACTGAAGCGGCGCACATGGCTGTTGATCGAGTGGTGCTATGGCGGCAGGAGGGTCTACCGCGAGCGGTTCGAGTCGGCCAATGGGGGGCCTGTGTCCTGATCATGAGAAGGTTTCGACCATGGCCGATTTCATCCGTGCGGGGAGGCTGTTCCGGGTCGTCGGGTTCCATCCGTCCCACCGGCAGCTCTTCCTGCAGAGCGAAGCAACGTTGGTTGACCAGACCACAACACGCATTGAGATCTACATCGGGCATGTAGAGCTGATGCTCCTCCAGCCCTACTACCGCAACGGGATCCACATCCGGCGCGCCAGTCCCGACGAGTTCGCCGTGTTGAAGGAGCGGCATGGGCTGGAGTCGTCCGCCGCCGAGTACACCTGGATGCTGGACCCTGACGGAGGCAGCTTTGTCGTCGGGAGCGTGCCGAGCTGGCGCGAGGCGGAGTACGCGCTGATGGGTGACCGGGAGTCGCTGTACGACCCGTCCAAGCCCTGGCCGCCGGACTTCTCGGTGGAGTCGGGCCACGCCTTCTGACCCGTCTTTCCGTACGGACGGACATGGCCGGGCGGCACCCGGAGCTCCGGCTGCCGCCCAGTCAAGGCAGCCATCCGGGACCCGCCCTTCAACCAGATCCGCCATGTACGTACAGATCAATCGGCGTTGGCCCGTCTGGCCAACTGGACGCTCAGCCATGAGTCGGTGAAACCAGACGACGAGGCGTACGTTCTCGGCTCCGTGAACCCAGACCCGGCCCCGGTCGGTGTCGGCCCCCGCGGCCGAGGCGCGACTTCGCGTGCCTGGGGCGTCGGTCTCCTTCCAGTCCGCGGTATTCAGCTCGGCCCAGGTCGGCCGGGTCGTCCCGACGTCGTGAGGGCCGCCAAAGGCGGCAAACTCGCCTCGAAGCCTGTCCGAGGCGTCATCAGGGAAGCCACGGCCTTCGCCAGGGGGCGGAAGCCGAAGAAGCTGCGTACTCCGAAGAGGCTTGCCCGCCCGGCGCGAAGTCGGGTCACCTCCGGGCGCGCAGCATGCCGTCGCGGTCAGGCAGGACAGCGACGAACAGCGAGTGGCGTTCGTCGGGGTACATGGACAGGGCGCAGGCCGCCCGCGCGTCGGCCACCAGAGCGGTGAGCTCCTGGTGGTCGGTGTCGTCGACGACCGCGTGGCGGATCGTTCCGTCTTGCGCCTCCCACACGAACTCCACTGACTCCTCCGGGGGAGCGCGGCGAGGACCGCGCCGACGGCCTGGTCGAGGACGGGGGTGCCGAGATCGGCCAGCGCCTTGTGGCGGGCGAACCGCGCTGCGACGGGTTCCTCGGTGACGGCGACCCCCGGCACGCCGCGGCCGTCGCCCGCGACGCACTGCTGCGCCTGACACGCCTGGCCTGCGTCATCGGGCTGCACACCGGCGAACTCACCCACCGACAGGCGGCCGCCCGGTTCGAAGCAGAGGCGCACACACCCCCGGCACTCGCCACGCAGCAGGCGACGCGCTGCCTGCTCGACCCCCAGGCAGGCGACTACACCCGGGGGAAGTTTGCGATCCTCGACCTGCGTGACCAGGCCCGCCGGCACTGGGGGCCCGGCTTCACCCACAAGCGCTTCCACACCGCGCTGCTCAACCTCGGCGCACCACCACTGACCCTGCTGCCGGCCCTGCTCGGAGCGGACCGGCGATGAGCGTCCTCTCCGACCCCAGCAGTTGCTGCTCTTCGTGGGCGCGTCCGCCGCCCTCGCAGGCATGCCCGGACCGAACCTCGTCTACATCTGCACGCGCAGCATCGCCAAGGGCGCCGGCGCCGGGATGGTCTCGGCACTCGGGGTGGAGACCGGCACCCTGATACACGCCCTCGCCACCGCCTTCGGAGTCGCGGCACTCGTCTCCGCCGAACCGGCAGCACTGAAGGTCCTCACCCTGCTCGGCGCCGCCTATCTCCTCTACCTCGGAATCCGTTGCCTCGCCGGCACCGGCCCGCCCGGCAACTCGGCCCAGCCCGTACCCAGGAGGCTCTGGAGCGTCTACCGCGAAGGGATCCTCGTCAATGTCCTCAACCCGGAGATCATGCTCTTCTTCCTGGGCTTCCTTCCGCAGTGGGTGAGCCAGGATGCCAGCGGCGCACGGGCCGGTACGGAACTGCTGGCGCTGGCCGCGATCACCTTCACGGTGCGCTGGTCATGAACCTGGGGTCGGCCACTGGAAGGGCACCACGGCCCCCTGCTCCCTGCCGCCGACCGATGTCCGTATCCGAGCCAAGCCGAGCCAAGCCAAGCCGACCTAATACTGCAACCGCATGTGTGGGTCGTGGCCTCGGCGTTGGTAATGGCAGCGGCGGGCTCGGGCCTGGCTGCGGCGCCGGAAGCGTGACCAGTGCAGACGGTGCTCGTTGCTGTGGCAGCGGGGCGTGACGACGACGTGCCCGATCATCCGGCGGATCTCCGGGACGCTGAGGGGTATGAGGTCTTGCTCGTCATCTCCGCTGCCCCTTTTGCGGCTTCTGCGGCACGGATGGCCGTGAGGTAGGCCAGGACGGCCATGGCCAGGGTGATGTGCCGGTACCAGGCCCGGTAGAGCCGCACCTGGTAGTGATCGAGCCCGCATTCACCCTTCGCGGTCTGGAAGCACTCCTCCACCGCCCACCTGGCTCCGGCGGTCCTGACCAGGTCTTTCAGCCGGGAAGTGACGGGGCCGTAGCAGACGTAGTAGGCGATGTCGGTGGGGTCGGACAGGTTGCGGCGGGCGAGCACCCAGTGCCCGGATCCGCCCTCCCAGGCGGGCCGGATCGCGACGCGGGCCCAGTGGTAGATCCGCTGGCCGTGGGCGCCTAGCTCCGGCGGAGATCCGCTTCCATGCCTGCTTCGGCAGGGCCGCGATCAGCTCGTCGACGCGGGCGTCCCGGCCGTCGGCGGTGATCACGGTGTCGTTGACCTTGGTGGCCAGCACATACGCGGCCTGGCGTTCTTCCAGCCAGGCGCGGAAGTGCTTGACCTGCCCGTATGCCTCGTCCGCGGTCACCCAGGCGAAGGGAACAGCCGCGTCGATGGCGCGTTGCAGCATCCACTTGAGGTGCTCGATCTTCGTGGCGAACGGCACGGTGTCGTCGATCCCGGCTGCCCGGCAGCGGTCGCGGTCGTCCGTCCAGGACTTCGGGACGTAGAGTTCCCGGTCGATCAGCGCCCGCCCTTTGGCGGATGCGTAGGCGAGGAAGGTGCCGATCTGGCAGTTCTCGGTGCGGCCAGCGGTGCCGGAATACTGCCGCTGGACCCCTGCTGACCTGGTGCCCTTCTTCAGGAACCCGGTGTCGTCCCCGATGAGCACGCCATCCTTGGCGCCGATGGTCTCCACGACGAAGTCCCGGACATCGTCCCGGACCGCGTTCTCGTCCCATTCGGAGTGGTTGAGCAGGCGTTGCACACCGTCCGGGCGGAGCTGGCCGACCTGCTCGGCCAGCGTCCACCCGTTCTTCTTCTCTAGCGGCGCAAGCAGGCCCGTCATGTAGTCCAGAGCCCGATCACGTGGCTCCGACCTGCCAAAACGATGCCCGAACCGGGCATGCAACCCCGCTACACCCTCGGACCACGACTCGATCTGCTCAACCGTCAGCGATTCATCACACAGTCACAACAACGAGCAACCTCACCGACCGTCACGCCACATGCGGTTGCAGTACTAAGCGGGGTCGGTATCCTCCTTGCTTCGGGAGCGCTCGTCTTCCAAGGCTCGTTCGATGCGATCGGGGTTGGCCGGCGGGGCCATGGAGCCCGTTCCGGTGCGGGAGGCGACCCCGGGTGGACGTCCGTGCTCGTCGATCATGGCCCCGTTGTCGGGCAGCCTGGGACTTGCTCCGTGGCCGCGCTGTCCTGCTTCGTCGGGGTGCTCTCCGTTCCTGTGCACGAGGGGCCTCCTCACCTCGGTCTTTCTGGCGTGCATGCGGAATCCGCGCGGTTGCTCTTCGGTCCGCAACGCTGCGGAGCTCTGGCGGCAGAGGTCGGTGACGGGTGGAGCCCGGTCACCACGATCTTCATCACGCCCACTTCGCCTGCGCCGTCCGCCGGCGGCCCCGGCGGGAAGCAGCCGATGCGTGCTGGGGGTCGCTGCGCAAGGCGCGGTCCACGGCGGTCAGCCGCAGGGTCTCCAGGGTGTCGGCCTGGCGTTCGGCGCGTCTCAGCAGCCTGCCGATGACCTCGGCGTCCAGGCGCGGATCCGAGCGGGCCAGGGCGTGCAGGGTCCGCCAGAGTTCCTTCTTGCCTTCGACACCCACCCGGATCGCCTCCAGTTCGAGGACGTCGCTCAGGGGCGAGCGTGAGAACACCCTGCCGTTGGGTTTCAGTCGCCCCGTCTGTGCCGCGGCGACGCCCAGGAGGACGCGGAGGTTGTTCACGGCGAGGTCGAGCGTCGTCATGATCTCGCGCAGGCTGTCGCGGTCCTCGGCGACTTCCTCGGTGAGGGCCGCCAGGCGCGGCCCGGCGTCGGTGCCGCGGTGGGCGTGTGCCGTCCGCCTGAGGAGGGCGACTCCGGCCCCCGCCCCGGCGAGATGGTCATTGAGGTAGATGCCCAGCAGGTGGCGGGGATCAGGGGCGGTGCGTTTCATGGGCACATCTCCGATCTGTCGTGGTGGGTGGACTGTGGCGGCGACTGGAGCCGGATGCGGCTCGGTCCTCTCCGCGAGCAGGTGGTGTTCCATGGCGCCGCTCCTTCCCGGGTCGGTCCGCGGGCGCCCGTACCGGCGTCTTCCCGTTCACAGGCTCGACACACGGCTGCGCCCTGCCCCTGGGCGCCGCAGTCCGCTTGCCCTGGTGCGTGCATCGCCACCGCGCGGCCGGCCGGCGCGGTGCGTTTCGCCCGTCGGGAAACGGGCAGCGGCCACGATGAGACGCCATGGACGAACAGGGTGGTGGGGGAGGGGTGCCTCCGCGCGACCCGCCGACGGGGCGCCGGCACTGGACGGGTCCGAAGGGCGGCAGGGACGAGGGATAAGCGAGGCGGGAGCCATGAGGGAGGCCAGTAGGTGGGGCTACGGGCAGGACGTCGGCCATCGTCAGGGGATCGACCTGATCGGCTACAAGGTCGAGGCCACGGACGGTGGCATTGGCAAGATCGACAAACACTCCGAGGACGTGGGGGCCTCCCACGTCGTCGTCGACACCGGGGTCTGGATCTTCGGCAGGCACGTACTGCTCCCCGCGGGAACCATCCGACGGATCGACACGGTCGAGGAGAAGGTCTACGTCGACCGGACCAAGCAGCAGATCAAGGACGCGCCCGACTTCGACGAGACGAAGCGCTCCGGCGAGCCCGGCTACTTGGAGCAGTTCGCCCGCTACTACCGGCAACCCCACATGTAGATGCCGTGCGGGACACTGCCCCGGAGCCGTGACCGGCCGGACGACAGCGAGGTCCGACATGACGCAGCGCGCAATCGTGGAGGAGTTGCTGGCGGAGCACGGGCGGACCCATGCCGAGGAGGCGGGCATCCGCATGGGGAACACGCCCATGCCGCTGTACCAGCTGCTGACGCTGTGCCTGCTGTTCTCGGTCCGGATCCAGGCCGACATCGCGGTGGCCGCTGCCCGCGAGGTGTACGCCGCGGGGTGGCGCACGCCCCGGGCGATGGCGGCGTCCTCATGGCAGGACAGGGTGGACGCGCTGGGCCGCGCTCACTACCGCCGCTACGACGAAGGTACGGCGACGGCACTGGGAAAGAGTGCCGAGCTCGTCCTCGACCGGTACGGCGGAGACCTGCGCAAACTGCGCAGCGCGGGCCAGGAGGACCCCGACCGCATCCGCGAACTGCTCCAGGAGGTTCCGCGGATCGGACCCGTGGGCGCCGACATCTTCTGCCGCGAGGCCCAAGGCGTGTGGCCCGAGCTGCGCCCCGCCTTCGACCGCAGGGCCCGCCGCGCCGCTGCCGGACTCGGGCTCCCACGGAGCCCCGAGGGCCTGGCGCGGCTCGTGAGCACCGAGGACCTGCCCAGGCTGGCGGCCGCCCTGGTCCGCGCCGAACTCTCCTCCCCGCGGTCCTGACGGCATCCGTCCGACGAGGTCCCGGAACGGCACGGCGTGTGATCGGTGCGATTGCGGGGAGGCGCCGGGAGAGCCGCGGTTCCGCCGGGCGGTGCCGCGACGACGAGAGGACGCGCCATGAGCGAGAACGATGCCCGTGGAGACGAGGTCTACCAGCCCCAGCCCGGGGACGAGCCCTCCGAACTCCAGCCCGACATGGACGACGGCCTCGGCACGCCGGATACGGACGAACAGCTCGACCAGGGGTACTCGCCGCCCGAGCGGCCCTACGCGAGCGAACGCGACGACACCACGGCCGAGGGACAGCACAGGGGTGAGAGCCTCGACGACCGCCTCGCCCGGGAACAACCCGAGCAGGCGCCCCCGATGGGCGACGGCATCGGGGACCTGGCAGACGGGGAGGGCGAGCCCGTCGACCCGCAGGCGGGCGCGGAGCGAGCCGGACGGCTGGCCCCGGCCACCGCCTCCCCCCACCGGAACAACGTCCTCGCGCACGACGTCGGCATCGACGCGGGGGCGGCGTCTGCGGAAGAGGCGGCCATGCACGTCGTCCCGGACACCGACGAGGCGGAGTCGTAACGGATCACCCGCATGCGAGGTGGCCGTCCTGACGCGTGCGACCCCGTCGCGGGGCCGCCGGTAGGCGCGGCCGGGCGGCGAGGGACCGGCCGAGAGCTGTTCGGTGTGGGTGGTGTGCGGCATGAGCCGCAGGGCGATTCCGCCGGGGCGTGTCTGCCGGGCGGTACCGGCCACCCGCGTGATCTGCCGCCCGCGTGATCTGCTCAGGGCGCTCCTGCGGAGCCGCGGTACCGGAGCGGCGTGTTCCGTCCCGGCGGCGACGTCAGCCGCGGAGGGAGGGAAGGACCTTGGCTCGGTAAGCGGCGAAGAAGTCTTCCTGGCCCTGGCCGATCTGCCCGACGTACACCTCGTCGAATCCGGCTGCCACGTACGCGCGCACGGCATCGGCGTGCTCTTCGACGTCCGGGCCGCACGGTACGGATTCGGACACCTGCTGTCGGGTGACGAGCTCGGTCGCCTGCTCGGAGTGCGCGGGTGTGGGAAGGATCTGGTTCAGCTCGCCGGGCAGGTGCTCGGCCGGCCACATGCGGTGCACGGTGTCGACAGCCGCTTCCCGGTCCTCGTCCCAGGAGGTTGAGGGCACCGATGCTCTGGCCCCGGGCGATCAGGGGCACCGCGTGGGCGCTCTGGCAGCCGGCGGCGAGGGCGAGGGGGACGAACTCGGGCCACCGTTCCCGGGCGGCTTCGAGGTCGATGGCGTGGACTTGGATGCCCTGGTTGAAAGCGTCGATGCAGGGGCCCTGCCGGATCTGGGCCTGCCACTTCCTCACCGGGGAGACCGATCCCGGGGAGCAGGCGGCGAACGACGCCCTCGACAGCAGCCTCGCCCGCCTGGAGGAGCAGGTGCGCCTCCGCGTCGACGGCGGGGCCGGCTGAGGGAGTGTGAGAGGTTCCGCCTCCGGGCAGGCGCCGTGCGGGTCCGGTGGATCCGCCACCGGACCGGCACGTGACGAATCGAGGAGTGGCCATGCCCCGCGGTTCCAGCCCCAAGCGCGAACGCCAGTACGAGCACATCAAGGAGAGCGCCGAGCAGCGCGGCGAGAGCACCAAGCGCGCCAAGGAGATCGCCGCGCGCACCGTCAACAAGGAACGGGCCCGCTCCGGGGAGTCGAAGACCGCGAGCCGGTCGTCCCTCCAGGACATGTCCTCCTCCAAGCGCGGGGGCCAGCGCTCCCACAGCGGCTCGCAGGGCCCCACGAAGGACCAGCTGTACAACGAGGCGAAGCAGCGGAACATCGAGGGCCGTTCGAAGATGGACAAGGCCGAACTCAAGCGTGCCCTCGGCCACTGAATCCCGGGACCCGAGCGGCGGCCCTGAGCACCGCCCGTCAGCGGCGTCCGACGCCGCGTCGCCGGGCCGCGCACAGAGGGCCGCCGCCGCAGCACCCGCCGCCGCGGCGAGGGCCACCGACGGGACCGCGGGGTACCGGGACGGCCACAGCTGCGGGCAGCGCGCGTCGAAGGCCCCGTGGGCGCCGCGGTCGCGGCCGCCCGGGCCGCCGAGCGGATGCCACAGGTTGTGGGCGCGGCCGGGGTCCTCGGGCTCCCGGGGCCTGCCGGTCGTTGGACGCGTCCGTGGAGTACGCCGCCCGGCTGCCGGGATCGAATCGCACCTCACCGTGCACCCGCTCGCGCAAGACCTCCTCCAGCTCCGCGACATCGATGTCCACATGGCCGGAGTTCTTCATTACGTGTCCCTTTCTTCCCGGTTCGGTGCGTCACGGTCGGAGCGCGCGAAACCCGCCGGCCCTTCCTCCCGCCCTACCGTTGAGGGGACACGCTTACCGCTGAGGGGACACGGAAGCGCGCCGATGCGGGCGAACGCGAGATCCCCTGCCTGGCGGGGCGGAACTCAGACGGAATGCCGTGCGTCCCGTGGCCCTACCGGCCTCTGCCCGTCGTCGGCGCGGTTCCGGATGGCGGTGGCGCGATCGGTGAGCGTCCGGCGCAGGGCTGCGGTCGGTACGTCGGCCGGGCCGCCGGTGAAAGAGCCGCCGGGCTCCGCGAGGTCGTCCAAGAGGTCCATGACGTGAGCCGGCTGGGTCCGGACGTTGACGACGAACAGGGTGGTTCCCCGGGCACGGAGCGTGTCGGCGAAGGCGATCAGGCGGGTGAGGCCGGACACGTCCATGAACCGGACGAGCGCCATGTCGCACACGACCACGTCGACGGATTCGTCGATCCTGGACTGGACCCCGTCCCACACCGGGCCGGCATCCCAGTCGAACTCGCCGGCCGGAGCCAGGTGCACGGTGGGCCCGTAGCGCCGCTCGGTGATGTGGAAGTCGCAGTCCATGGCGTCTCACCTCGACAAGAAGTGGAGGTCACCGAAGCGATTACCCGGCCGACTGCCCGGCATTCCTGTGGGCGCGCGGGGGCGTGCGGAGCCTGCGCCGTCGCATGGCGCTCGCGGTCTCGGAGGCTCCGGGCAGGGGCAGGGGCAGGGGGCAGGGGCACGGGGCACGGGGCCGGGACCCTCAGGCCGGGCGCAGCTCGAAACCGCTGCGCGGCCCGGTCGGGATGCGGGACAGGGGGATGGTCAGGTCCTGGTCGGGGACGTTGTAGTCCAGGCGCGCGAGTTCCCCGGCGATGGCCGCCAGCGCCGTCACGGTGATGTCCTCGCCGGGGCAGCGGTGACCGTGGGCCGGGTCTCCGCCGCCCTGCGGGACGAGGTCGTCGTCCAGGGGATTCCGGGAGCCCCCGGCGGCGGCGAACCGGTGCGGGTCGAAGCGGTACGGGTGCTCCCACAGGTCGGGGTCGTGGTTCTGGCCGTACAGGTCGAGCAGGACGAGCGAGTCCTTCGCGATGTCGTCGCCGTGCCGGGTCAGGTCCCGGGCCGCGAGTCCGCCCACGAAGGGGGCAAGGGGTAGAAGCGCCGTACTTCGTGTGCGAACGCCGTCGCGTAGGCCCCGCGGCGTCGGAGCGCAGCAGGTCCCGGTGGTGGGGCCGGCGGTGCAGCGCGTGGGCGGCGAACGCGGCGAACCAGGCGACCGCGACGGTGGGCCTGATGTCGTTCGACCGGCTCCTCAAGGAGAACCCTGGCAGGCCCCCCCGCGGCCCCGCTTCCCTCAGGAAAGCCCGCCCACTCCTCACCGCCCTGCGCAAGTGGCGCCGAAGCGTGATCCGGTGGGCCGGGCGTCACCGCCAGTCCGGACCGGGCGATGCCGGCCGGCCCGGCACACCGTTTCAGTGGGGAGGGATGGGACGGACTGCGGCGGACCGGGGCGGGTAGGGGCGTTGTACCGGGGTGCGGTCCGGCCTTCCGGCCGCGACGGGGCCGTACCCCGGGCAGCCCTGGGCCGCGCCCTGCCCTTCCGGGATGCCGCCACTGGGGCTGGGCCGGCTGCTACGGACACGCCGCCCCCGTCGCTCCCGGCGAGTGGTTGCCGTGGCGGAGCCCGGGCAGGTGCGGAGGCGTGGGGGAGGGATGAACCGACCGCCGCGGGCCACGGCCGCGGAACAGCAGTCGAAAGGACTTCTCTGATGTCGCAGGTGAAGGAATCGATCGAGGTTGATGTGCCGGTGACGACGGCCTACAACCAGTGGACGCAGTTCGAGTCGTTCCCGGAGTTCATGGACGGGGTGCAGCGGATCGAGCAGCGCACGGACACGCTCGTGCACTGGGTGACGAAGATCGCCGGGGTGGAGCGGGAGTTCGACGCGGAGATCACCGAGCAGATCCCGGATCGAAAGGTCGCCTGGGTCACCGTCGGCGGTGAGACCGAGCAGTCGGGACTGGTGACGTTCCGGCCGATCGACCCCGCCCACACCGAGGTCACGCTGATGATGGACTTCGACCCGGACGGTATGGCGGAGAACATCGGTGACAAGCTGGGGTTCGTCGACCGGCAGGTCAAGGGGGACCTGAAGCGTTTCAAGCACTTCATCGAAGACCGCGGCACGGCCACCGGCCAATGGCGTGGACAGGTCTGACCGCTGCCCTGCATCACCCCGGGCCGGGCATTCTTGGGGAGCAGCAGCCGACGGCCGCCGAGCGGGAACGCCGCACGGGGGCCGCCGGTACGCCCGGCGTCCCGACGTCCCGGCGTCCGGCCACGGCAGCGACCGGCCCTCACCCGGCCAGGGCGACGAGCCTTCGGTGGGCGAGCCGGTCCGTCTTCGGCCTCGTCCTGCTCGTGGCAGGCCTCAGCGCGTTGCGCCAGCCGCGCTACCGGTGATGCGGCAGCTCCGGCGCACAGGTCACCCCTCCACGTCGACGCGCTGGCGCGGGCGGGGCGGGTGTCCCAGGCCCGGTACACCTTCGAGAAGATGCAGACCTACGCCAACCACGTGGGGCTGTTCGCCGAGGAGGCCGGTCCCAGCGGAGAGCAACTGGGCAACTTCCCGCAGGCGTTCACACACCTGTCCTTGATCATGGCTGCCATCACCCTCGACGAGGCACTGGACGCCGTGGACGGACGCTGAGCAGGGGTCACGGATCCCGCCCGGCAGGCGGCCCCTCGCCGACGCGGCCGACCTCGCCGTCCTCTGAGGAGCAGCATCATGGTTACGGCTCCCGACGTGCCCACCGTCGTCGTGGTCATGGGTGTCGCGGGATCGGGCAAGTCCACCGTGGGCGCCCTGCTCGCGCGGCGGCTCGCGCTGCCCTTCCTGGAGGCGGACGACCTCCACCCGGCCGCGAACCGGGCCAAGATGGCCGCGGGCCGACCGCTCGACGACGAGGACCGCCGACCGTGGCTGACGGCCCTCTCCGACTGGATCAAGGAAGCCACCGACTCCGGCCGGGGCGGTGTCGTGGCGTGCTCGGCTCTCAAACACCCGTACCGGGACCAGTTCCGCAGGGCGGGCGCCGGGGTTTGGTTCCTGCACCTGGCGCTGGACCCGCTGATCGCGAGGCAGCGGGTCCAGAGACGCACGGGCCATTTCATGCGCGCCCGGCTGGAGGAGTCCCAGTACGCCGCCCTCGAACCACTGCGACCGGACGAGCCGGGAACGACCGTGGACGCCGGCGCCACCCCGCAGGCCATCGTCGACGAGGCGGTGAAGGCCCTGTCCGCGGCCCGATGAGCGCACCCTCCGTCTACGGGAGGCCGCCTACGGGGACGGTCACTGCGCCTTGCGTTGCGGGGTGGCAGGTACGGTCCGATCTCGCGCCAGAACGCAGGGAGGTAGGGGACTCCGTTCGCTCCGCCGGATGAGGGACGAGAGCGTCAGCATGAGCGGTTGAGCCGTACGGGTGGCTGCGGCCGTCCGGGGTGCGGCGCGTCGGCCGCCCCGGCCCGGGTCTGCTTGTGTGGGCTGCTGAGGAACAGCCTGCGTTGCCGTGATGGGTGTGGACAGATGAGTCAGCTGGATCTGGCGCGGTTGCAGTTCGCGATGACGTCGATCTACCACTTCCTGTTCGTCCCGGTGACCATCGGGCTGAGCCTGCTGACCGCCCTGCTCCAGACCGCCTGGTACCGGGGCGGGCGGGCCGAGTACTTGCGGCTGACGCGGTTCTTCGGGACCTTGCTCGTGATCAACATCGCCGTCGGCGTGGTGACCGGCCTGGTCCAGGAGTTCCAGTTCGGCATGGACTGGTCGGGCTACGCCCGCACGGTGGGCGATGTGTTCGGCGCCCCACTGGCCATGGAGGGCCTCGCGGCCTTCTTCCTGGAATCGACCTTCCTCGGCCTGTGGATCTTCGGTTGGGACAAGCTGTCCAAGCGCGTCCACCTGGCGACGATCTGGGCCGTGGCAGCCGGCAGCGCACTGTCGGCGCTGTTCATCATGGCGGCGAACTCCTGGATGCAGAATCCGGTCGGCTACGCCATCGACCCGTCCACCGGCCGGCCGCAGCTCAACGATGTGTGGGCGCTGTTCACCAACCCGGTCTTCCTCCGCGGTTACCTGCACGTGCTGCTGGCCGCGCTCATCACCGGTTCGATGGTCATGCTCGCCGTTTCCGCATGGCACCTGCGCAACGACCTCCGAGGCGACGGGGCCGGTGCCGACGACGGGGCCGGTGCCGACGACGTGGGCGACCCGCACACGACGAAGGACTCGGGCGCGGCCTTCCGGCTGTCCGCCCGCCTGCCGTTGTTGGTCCTCGTGCCCGCCCTGCTGTTCGCGATGCTCGTCGGCAGCGAACTGGGTGTGACCGAGGGCAAGTACCAACCGATGAAGATCGCCGCCGCCGAGGCACAGTGGGAGACCTGCCAGCCCTGCTCCTTCTCCCTGTTCCAGATCGGCGGCGGCAAGAACGACCAGACGCCCACGCAGATCCTGGAGATCCCCCACTTGCTGTCCCTGCTGGCCACCAACCACTGGAACGGCAAGGTCCTCGGTCTGAACGAGGTCAACAGCCAGTACCAGCAGCAATACGGCCCGGGCGACTACGTGCCCAACGTCTTCATCCAGTACTGGGCGATGCGCGTCATGGCCTACCTCGCCGTACTCGCCCTCCTCCTCGGCGTGTGGGGCCTGTGGCTGCTGCGGCGCAAACGACTCGCTCACTCCCCCTGGTTCCTCAACGCAGCGGTATGGGCCGTGCCGATGCCGTTCCTCATCAACACCGCCGGCTGGCTCCTCACCGAGAACGGACGCCAGCCCTGGATCGTGCAGGGCCTCCAGCTGACGAAGGACGGCGTCTCCTCCTCCGTCAGCACCGCCGAGGTGGCCATCAGCATCGTGGCCTTCTTCCTCCTCTACGCCGCACTGACCGTGGTGGCCGCCGTGCTGATGACACGCCACGCACGCAAGGGCGGCGACCCGACGGAGCAGGACGACCAGCCCGCCCCCGAGATGACCTACTGAGGTCCCCAGCCGCCGGAAGGCCCGCGATGGAATTCACCACCCTCTGGTTCATCCTCATCGCCGTTCTGTGGGCCGGCTTCTTCGTCCTGGAGGGCTTCGACCTGGGTGTCGGCATGCTCCACGGACTGCTCTCCCGCGACGAAGCCGGCCGACGGGCCGTACTCCACACCATCGGACCGGTATGGGACGGCAACGAGGTCTGGCTGGTCACGGCGGGCGCCGCGATGTTCGCCGCCTTCCCGGGCTGGTACGCCACCCTCTTCTCCGGCTTCTACCTCGCCCTCGTCCTCCTGCTGGCCGGACTCATCGTCCGTGGGATCGCCATCGAGTACCGCGACCGCGTCGACGGCGCGGGGTGGCGGCGGACCTGGACCGTCCTGCTGACCGCCGGCAGCCTGACCGTCCCACTGGTCCTCGGCATCGCCCTCGGAGGCCTGCTGCACGGCGTACCCATCGGCGGCGACCAGGAGTACGCGGGCACCTTCGCGGACCTGTTCACCGGCTACGGCGTCTTCACCGGCATCACCCTGACCGTGCTCTGCGTCCTGCACGGCGCGACCTTCCTCGCCCTCAAGACCAGCGGCGAGATCCGCGAAAGGGCGCACCGGCTCGCCCGCCGCACCGTCCTGCCCGTCGGCCTGGTCGTCCTCGCCTTCGTCTTCTGGACACGCTCCCTCGCCGACCGGGGCATCCTCGTCAACCTCGTCGAACTCGCCGCCGTCCTGGCCGTCGCCGCCGCGGCCTGGGCCATCAGCAGCAGCCACGACGGCTGGGCCTTCGGGGCCACCACCCTCGCGATGGCCGCAACCGTGGCATCGCTGTTCACGGAGCTCTATCCGGGGGTCATGGTCTCCAGCACCGACAGCGCCTTCGACCTGACCGTCCACAACACCGCGTCCGGCCCCTACGCACTCAAGGTCATGACCGTCGTCGCCCTCGTCCTGCTCCCCGTCGTCCTCGTCTACCAGGGCTGGACCTACCACGTCTTCCGCCAGCGGATCTCCGCCGACCGATGAAGGGCAGCCGCGGGCTGGTCCTGGGCCTCGGTGGAACCGTCGTGGGTTCCGTCGAGGCCTGCGACGACGCGACGTTGAGGGGGCTCTTCCTCATCCCTTCGCGAAGTGGTCCGACGGCTTCACGCCGTGGTCCTGTCGTCGATCGCGTAGCCGAGGTGCTGAGCCACGTCGGTCACCCCGTCCACGGTCCGGCACAGCCGCTCGATCGACGCTGTGCCGGATCTCGGCGGCCAGCTCCTCGTCGGTGCGGAGGAACACCTTGAGGAGATCGGCGCGGCTGACGATGCCCAGGAGCCTGCCGTCGGCGTCGACGACCGGGAGCCGCTTGACGTGGCGGTCCGCCATGAGGCGTGCCGGCCGGTGCTTGGACCAGCCGTTCCGGTTGGCGTGCTCGGCCGCCTCCATCTGCAGGCGGGCGCTGTCGCGGAGGACGATCTCGGCGAGGCGGGCGGTGGCGGCGCTGGCCGGGATGGGGCCGCGGAAGCCGTGCCGGACCTGGCGGGGGAGGTAGCCGCAGTGGTCCAGGTGGGCGTGCGTGACGACGACGGCGCGGATGTCGGAGGCGTCGCAGGGCAGCTTGTCCCAGTTGCGGCGGCGCAGGTCCGCGACACCCTGGAAGAGTCCCCAGTCGACGAGGATCCGGGCGTGGTCGCCCTCGATCAGGAACTTGCTGCCGGTGACCGTCCGGACACCGAGGAATCTCAGCAGTGCCGGACGGGGGCGGGAGGCGGGGCCGGCTGGGACATGGCAGCGGCCCTCCTTTCGGGACTGGTGCCGGATTCCACCGTCGCATCCGCCACGACGCGACAGAGAGACCCCACCGGTCCCCTTGCGGGGGCCGACCGGCCCAAGCGGCAGGGAAGCATGTGGGCACAGCCTGGCGGTGACCCCTTCCCGCGCAGACAGAGAGGCCGCAGTCATGAAGGCACTCGTCTTCGAAGGTCCCGGACAGACCTCCTGGCAGGACGTCCCGGACCCCGCGATCAAGGACGCCGCCGACGCGATCATCCGGGTCGACGCCGTCACCATTTGTGGCACCGACCTGCACATCATCAAGGGCGACGTACCCGAAGTGACACCCGGCCGCATCCTCGGCCACGAGGCCGTCGGAACCGTGGTCGAGATCGGCGGCGACGTACGCAGCGTCCGCCCCGGCGACCGCGTCCTCGTCTCCTGCATCTCCGCATGCGGCCGCTGCCGCTTCTGCCGCGAGGGCCGCTACGGCCAGTGCCGCGGAGGCGGCGGCTGGGTCCTGGGCCACACCATCGACGGCGCCCAGGCCGAATACCTCCGCGTGCCCTTCGCCGATCTCTCCGTCCACCCCCTCCCCAGCGCCGTGAGCAGCCACGATGCCGTACTCCTCGCCGACATCTTCCCGACCTCCTACGAGGTGGGTGTGCTCAACGGGAACGTGCGCCCCGGTGACACGGTCGTCGTGGTCGGTGCCGGACCCATCGGCCTGGCCGCCATCGCCACCGCGAAGCTCTACAGCCCCGGGCGGATCATCGCCGTCGACCTCGCCGCCTCCCGCCTGGCGGCCGCACGGGACCTCGGTGCCGATGCCACGGCCAGCGCGCGGGAGGAACCCGAGCGGCTGGTCGAGGACCTGACCGACGGTCTCGGCGCGGACGTGGCGATAGAGGCCGTGGGTTTGCCCGAGACGTTCGAGATGTGCACCCGCATGGTCCGCCCCGGCGGACGCGTCGCCAACATCGGCGTCCATGGCAAGCCCGCCACGCTGCACCTCGAAGACCTCTGGATCAAGGACGTCACCATCACCACGGGCCTCGTCGACACCCACTCCACCCCCATGCTGCTGCGCATGATGGCCGCAGGCCGCCTCCCCGGCGCCGCGATGGTCACCCACCGCTTCGAGCTGGACCAGATGGAGGAGGCGTACGACGTCTTCTCGCGCGCCGGCGACACCGGCGCCCTCAAAGTCGTACTGGGCGGAACGCCGCACGACACGGTGGCCGTACCGCCCCAGGAGCAGTGAGTGCCGTGAAGAGCACGCCGAGCATCCACCCTCAGCAGTCCGGCGAGACGGCCGGACGCACCGACCTCGGCCGCCGCATGGCGGCCCGCCGCACCGCCCTCGGCCTGAGCCGTGACGAACTGGGCCACCAGTGCGGAGCCGATGGCAACTACATCGCCTATCTGGAGGAGCACGCGGCCTCGCCGGCCATCGGTACCCTCGTCCGCATCGCCGACGCCCTGGGCATCACGGTCGATGACCTGACCGGCGCGAGCGCCGGCAGGGTCCGGGGCCGTTCCGCCGCCCGCCGAGACACCGCGCTGGTCCCGCTGGAGGAGGCCGAGTGCCGAACGCTGCTGGGTACGCACGGAGTGGGACGCATCGCCGTGTTCACCCCCGAAGGGCCGGCCGTCCTCCCGGTCAACTACCTGATCGCAGGCCCCGACATCGCGTTCCGCACCGCTGTGGAAGCCATCGCGGCCAGAGCGGCGGGCACAGAGGCGGCCTTCGAGATCGACAACATCGACGACGTCACCGCCGGCGGTTGGAGCGTCCTTGCCGTGGGTGAACTGGAAGCCGTCTCGGACTCCGAAGAGATCCAGCACCTGACGGCCACGGCCCGGGCCCAGCCCTGGGCCGGCGGCCCGCGCACCCACTGGATGAAACTCACTCCCGTCCGGCTCACCGGCCGTCGCGTGGTGCACGAGTCATGAGCGAAGTGGGCGCGGTCGTCTTCGACACCGACGGAGGACCCCTGGCCACGGCGGTCCGCCACGCGGCCGCTTGGAAGGCGACCTTCGACGGTTGCCCACGCCATGGCAGCCGTCTCCCGCCGACCGACCACCGCGTCCGTTCGATGCCGCCCGCGCCTACCGGGACCTCGTCGACGGCAGGTCCCGTCGCGACGACGTAGGCGTTCCTCGCCTCACGTCACATCGACCTGCCGCACGGCTCGGGCGTCGAACTCCTCCTGTGCATCGCACGTTTCTGGGCCGGCGCCGAGACCTGGGACACCGACCTCGGCCGCTATCGGATCCGGGGCGTTGTCGGCCCGGACGAGACCACGAGGCCTACCCCGAGGCCGCCGTACCCGGCATCGTCACGGTCGCCCAGCTGCCGTTGTTCACCGTGTACACCGTCAGCCTGCGGTTGACCGTGTCACCGTGCCCGTCGAAGGCGACGCGGCCCGTGACACCGTCGAAGGCCAGCCGCGCCACGGCCTGCGGCAGTTTCGCCCGGGCGTTGTGGGGGAGGGTGCCGCCGTTGGCCGTCACGACGGCCTTCACCGCATCGATGAGGGTCCAGGTCGCGTCGTACGCGTAGGGGCCGTACCAGCCGGCCGCCTCCGGGTACCCCGCCTTCCGGTACCGGGCGAGGAAGTCCTGCCCTGCCGCCGACTCCTCGGCGGGTACGCCGATGTTGGTCGCGAGGTCACCCTCGGCCTTCGGGTTCGCCGTGAGGAACTGCTGGTCGAAAATGCCGTCGCCGCCCATCAGCGGGACGTTCACCCCCGCCTGCTTGAGCTGTTGGGAGAGCGACGCTGCGGTGTCGTAGTAGCCGCCGAAGTAGACGGCGTCGGCGCCTGCGGACCGCACCCTCTCGGCGAGGCCCGCGAAGGCGCGTTCCGCGGGATCGACCTGCTCGGTGCCGACGACGGTCCCGCCGAGCTCCGTGAACTCGGTCGTGAAACCGGAGGTGAGGGTGGTTCCGTGGGCGCTCGCGTCGTCGACCACGTAGAGCTTCGTCTTCTTCGCCGCGCCGTGCAGGTACCGGGCGGCGAACGGCCCCTGGTCGACGTCCGTGGCGACGGTGCGGAAGTAGGTGGAGTACGGACGCGACTTGGTGCCGGAGGCCCAGTCGGGGCCCAGCGTCAGCACAGGGTCGGTGTTGCCCGGTGACACGTTGACCACGTCCGCCCGCTCGAGCGGTGCCACCAGGGTCCGGGCGACACCGGAGTTGAGGGGTCCGACGACCCCCAGCACCTTCTCGTCGGACACGAACCGGGCGGCGTTGGGCGCACCCTTGGCGGGGTCGGCCCCGTCGTCCAGGGCCTTGATCTCGAATTTCACGCCGGGAACATGCCCGGTTTCGTTCGCAGTCCTGGCCGCCAGGTCGGCGGAGTTCCTGATACCGACGCCCATTGAGGACAGCCCACCGCTCAGCGGTGCGTCCACCCCGATCACCACCGTGACGGAGGAGGCCCCCGAGCCGCTGCCGGCCGCCCCGCCGCCGCGGGGTGCGTCATCGTCATGGGTGAGGGTCCAGGTCAGGACAGAGCTCGTGGCGAGCGTGGCCAGCGCCGCGCCCAGGACCGCGGAGCGCCGGGTGAGGGCCCGCCGCCGGGCGGACGCCCGCTCGCCGTGCTCCGTCTTGGCCGTCGCCCGATGCGTGACCGGGTCTTCGGCCGGAGGTACGGGCACGGGCGCGCCGGCCGGCCGGTCCGGCACGGGGCGCCGCGGGGCGCCGGCCGCGGACCCGGAGTCCAGGACCGTGGGGATCTGCGGTGACGGCGTCGTCGATGGTGCCTGCTCCGGCGCCGCTGAGGAAATGTGCTCCGCCGCCGCGTCCGGTGCCGGTACGGGGGTCGCCCTCGGATCGGGCAGAGGTGTGGGACCGGGCACGGGCTCGGGCTCGGGTTGAGGCGCGGACTCGTGCCCCGGCCCGTGCCCCGGCCCGTTCCCCGCGGATGCGTCGGCCCGGGGCGGGGAGGACCGCAGCACCGACGCCAGCATCTCGGCCGCTTCCGCCGCGCCCACGCGCTGCGCCGGGTCCTTGGTGAGGAGTGCGTCGAGCACGGCCGCCAGCGGGCCGGCGTGGACCGGCGGCCGGTGCGGGCGGGTGAACACGGCCACGGCGAGGGCGTGGAGCCCCTCCGCATCGAACGGCGGGTGCCCCTCGACGGCGTGGTAGAGGGTGGCGCCGAGCGCCCACAGGTCGTTGGCGGGGGTCGGGCGCTTGCCCTCGAGCTGCTCCGGCGGCATGTACTGCGGCGTCCCGATGACGATCCCGCTGTGGCTCAGCTTTGTCGTGGCGTCCGCGAGGTGGGCGATGCCGAAGTCGGTGAGGACGACGCGGTCCTTGGTCAGGAGCACGTTGTCCGGCTTGATGTCGCGGTGGATGATCCGCGCCCCGTGCGCCTCGGCCAGCGCGTCGAGCATGGCGGCGCCGATCTCGGCCACCCGCTGTACGGGCAGCCGGCCCCGGCTGCGGATGGCGTCGGCCAGGGACTGCCCGCGGATCAATTCCATGACGATGACGGGGGCTCCGCGGTGCTCCACGACGTCATGGATGGTGATGATCCCGGGGTGGCTGAGAGTGACCGCTGCGCGGGCCTCGCCGATGAACCGCCGGAGCAGCGCGGCGCGGTCGCCGTCCTCCATGCCCGGCGGGAAGAGGATCTCCTTGACGGCGACCTCGCGTCCGAAGAGGCGCTGGTCGAAGCCACGCCAGACCCGGCCCATACCGCCCTGGCCAATACGTTCGACCAGCTGGTACCGGCCGGCGATGAGTTCGGGATTCTGCTCGGTCACGCGCACACTCTAGATCCTGCTGAGCCGATCAGGTGACGGAAGTTTGGCTTGATCACCCCTCATGGTGATCACGACCCCCAAGGCCCTGGCTATCGGTGCTGAAGTGTCCCGGAAGGCTCGCAACGCCTGCCCTACGGCTGGGTCAGAGGCCCGCACGCTGGCCGACCGCGGATTCGAGTGGGCGGCGTAGAAGGGGCCGGGGCGGCCTGGTGCTCCCGCGGGGGAGTGGCCGGCTCAGCGATCTCCGCCTCCGACGGCGCATTCAGCCAGACTGGTTCGCCCTCCCGGAAGGCCCTTGGAGCGATGGCGCTTGCCGGTGCCGCAGGTTAGCGATCTTGATGCGGGTCGCTGCGTGGAGCTTCGGCGGGCCGGCTCGTGACCTGACGTAGGGTGATCAGCGCAGCAGTACCGCACGACGAACAGCACCGAGGGACGGACCACCCCAATGAAGCTCGGCGAAGCACTGGCGAATCGCGCCGAGGCGGCTCGCCGCGTCGAGCAGCTGAGGGCCCGCATCGTGGCCAACGCCCGCCACCAAGAGGGCGAGACCCCCGCTGAAGACCCGGCCGTACTGCTCGCCGAGGTCACCGAGACCCTCACCACCCTGGAGTCCCTGATCCGGCGCATCAACCGGACCAACGCCGCCGTCGACATGGGCGCCGACGGCACGCTCACCGACGCCCTCGCCCGCCGCGACACATTGCGCCTGCGCCACTCCGTGCTCACCTCGGCTGCCGACGCAGCCGCCGGCAGCGGGGAACGAGGCCACGGCCGCCAGCTGCGCTCCGAGCTGATGGTGCTTCCGGCGCTGCCCGTCGCCGAATTGCGCGCTCAGGCCGACGACGCCGCCCGCGAGATCCGTGAGATCGACGTACGCATCCAGCGCACCAACTGGGAGGCCGACCTCCTGGACTGAGACCCGCGATGTGGAGCAGGTAGTCACTCCGGAGGCGTGCACAACCGAGGGCCGGCGGTTACCGGCCCGGCTGGCGCGCGGAGAGCAGCGCATCGGGTTCGACTCCCGAGACGACAGTGCAGCTCAGCAGCGTGACGAGTCACAGCGCATCGCGCACATCTCATCACCACGTGCAGATCCGATCGTGACGAGGGCGGGTTCGGGGCATCCGCATCGCAGGACGGCGCCCGGCCCAGGAGCTCACGCTCCCGGTCCGGGCGCCGTGTCGTGCGCGGCCTCGGCGTGGTCTCGCCGAGGCCGCCGCATTGCCGTCAAATGACCTGCTCCGTGCCTGCGCCTCCGCTCAGGGGCGGAACGCGGGAAGGCATTTCGATCAGCCGGCCGGACGTAGCCGCCGAGCAATTCCCTGTCGGTCCCCGGGTGCGCCGGCTTGCCGTTCCCCTGCCACGCGCCCTGCGACGCCCTGGTCCGGGCTCGGCATTCCGGTCGGTGCCGGGGTGCTGGGCCTGGTATCCGCTCATCTGGTGATGCAGCGCCGAGACCTCGGGCCCTGAGGGGTGCCTACTCTCGGATCTCCAGAACGTCGGTGACGGGGCGGCGGGGTGTTCCGGGCCCGTGAGGTCCGTAGCCGAGGCGCAGGACCATCTGGACCTGGCCCATCACCTCGACCGGTCGCGGACCGTCCACCGCAGTTCCGGCCATTCCAGGGGCTGAGAGGCCATCGAGGTGGCCAGACCGCCGGAGGTGGCCTGGACCTGGAGGAGGACACGCTCCAGCGCCTGCCCGGCCCGTAGCCAGTCGACTCGCGTGTCCGTCGAAGAGCCGAGCAGGGCCAGTTGCGGCCGCTTCTCGAAGACGGCCCAGCCGCGATCCGCCGCAGGACGGTCCCGGCCGAAGTCGCGTACGGGGGAGGGGCCTGCGGAGCTGCGCGGGCCGAAAGCTACGGGGGGAATGCCGTCACGGCGTGCTCCGATCGAGGCATGCGCATCGGAGACCCAGGCAGAGGTCTCCGCCCGGACGAGCGGATCGATGTCCTCCCGGTGTTCTACGTCCCGCACCAGCCCGAGATCTGGGCGCAGGTAGACCTTCAGCAGGTCACCGCGGCCGATGCCGCCGGTCAAGCGGCCGTCGCCGTTCCAGCCGTCTGGGCGGCCGGCCTTGCCGGACACCGCACACCGCCCACCGCACACAGCTGCACCGGTGGGCCACCCCTACTCATGGGCGACGACCGCCACTGGAGCGGCAGCATGGTGCAGGACCGCGTGGGCGACAGAGCCCAGGTGCGTGCCGAGGGGGGAGCGGCGCAGGTGGCGTCCGACGACGACGAGTTGCGCGCCGTGTGAGGCCCGGACGAGATGGTCGCCCGCGGATCCCATGAACACGCTGTGGCTGACGTCCACGTCCGGGAACTTGTGCCGCCAGGGCAGCAGCATGTCGTCCACCATGTGCGTGACGCTGCGGCCGATGTCCTGCTCGGCGTCCGGGTCGAAGAACGGGACGTACCTGTACGCGGTCGGCATCTTCCAGCCGTGCACGGCCCGCAGCACACAGTTGCGCCGGGCCGCCTCTTCGAAGGCGAAGGCGAGCACACGGTCGCACGATTCGTGAATGTCGACCCCCAGGACCACTTCGGAGCCGGAACCGATCCGAGGGCTGTCCGGGTCGTCGGCGACCCGGACCATGACGACCGGGGTGCCGGTCGCCACCAGGGTGGACAGCGCCACTGAGCCGACGATGAACCCGACCAGCCCGCCCAGGCCCCGCGAGCCCAGGACCAGCAGTCCGGCGTCGGCGGCCTCGGACGCCAAGGCCGCCGCCGGCCGGGCAGCCAGGCAGCGAGTCGTGATCTCCAGCCGGGGATGGCGTTGGTGCAGCTCGTCCACCGCCTCCGTCAGCGCCTGATCGGCCCAGCGATCCACGTCCTGGCGGCCCAGACCGGGGAACACCGGGTCCAGGGGCCAGTCGACGGCGTGGACGAGGCGCAGGGGCACGTGCCTGACATCAGCTTCCTGTGCGGCCCAGCGCGCGGCTGCCCGGCTCTCGGGGGAGCCGTCGACTCCGACGGTTACGTGGTGTGGCATGGATGCAACCTTTCTCTTGCGGGTCGACGCCGCTATTCACCACGGCTGCGCATGGCGGGCGTGGCCGGCGTGCGCAGCCGGCGTGTCGTCGGTTCGGGCCCCGACGTGCGATGCCACGGCGACGACTCCATCGAGTCGCTCGACGAGGCTGAGGAGCGCCGGCAGCTGACTCCGGCGCTCGACGAGGCCGTTCAAGGTGACGAAGCCGTCCACCACGTGGACGTCGACGTCGCCCGTCGGTACGCCGAGTACCTCTGTGAGGACCTCGTCGGTGACTCGTCGGCGTATCTCGGAGTCGGGGCGGACGAACAGGCGCAGCAGGTCCCTGCGGGTGACGATGCCGACCAGCCGCTCCTCCTCGTCCACGACGGGCAGCCGCTCGATGCCCCGGCGGGTCATCAGCCGGGCGGCGTCAGCGGCCGTCTCTTCGGCGTGGACGGTGACCGCGGGCGTGGACATGACGTCTCCGGCCGTGGGCGGCCCTGCCGGTGGGCTGGTCTGCTGCGCCGCGTGCGGGGCCGACGCCGAGTGGGCCAGGATGTCCGTCTGCGAAACCACGCCCACCACACGGTCCTCGTCGTCCAGGACGGGGAGCCCCGAGACGCCGTGCTGGGCGAGGAGCTTGGCGACATCCTTGAAGGTGGTGTCGGGAGCCACGGCGACGACTTCGTCGGTCATCAGATCCGTCACCTTGATGTGCTTCATCACGTCCTCCTGCTCCGCCGTGCCACGTGAGGTCTGTGTCTGAGTCGGATGATCCCCACCATCCGCCGGTGCCCGCCGACGATCGAGGGCCGAACGGCCCCGTCCCGGGGCCATAAGGGCTACGCGGCACCGGGGAAACGGGGCCGCGCCGGGGAAAGGGGGCCGCGCCGGGGAAAGGGGGCGGCGCCGGGGCGATGGGGACCATTGGTCCCGATCGTGGTCCCGGGCGGCCCTCTGCCCGGGGCGCTGCCGGTGTCAGCGTGAGGGGTGTCCCTCATCGGCTTCTCGGTTGGGAGGAACCGTGGAAAGCACATTCCGTACCCCGGACACAAGCACGGTGGTCGTAGGCGTGGACGGCTCGGATACGGCCCGTGCTGCCGCCATGTGGGCAGCGGGGGAGGCCGTGCGCCGCGACCGCCCCCTGCACATCGTCTACGGGGCCGACACCGACGGCAGGGCCCTGTACCTGTCGGCGGAGACCGTCGAACGGGTCCACGTAAACGGCCGACAACTCCTGGACGACACGGCGAAGGCCGTGACGGACGAGTACCCCGGGCTGCGCGTGAGTACGGAGTTCAGCCGCGCGGACGCCGCCGGCAGCCTGAACCGGGCCGGCGCCCTGCACGGCACGGTCGTGGTGGGCAACCGTGGTCTGGGCGGCTTCAACTCCCTGATGCTCGGTTCCGTCGGCCTGGACGTCGCGGCTGCCGCCATGACCCCCGTCATCGTCGTCCGAGGCGTCGACGGGGCAGAGGCGACCGGCACCGTCCTCGCAGCCGTGCGCGACGAGCACGACCTCCTCATCGCGCGGTATGCCGCCCGCGAAGCCGAGCTGCACAAGGCCTCTCTCCGGCTGCTCCACGTGTGGAACGTGCTCCAGTCCGTCGGCGAGGTGGTGAGCATGCTCGACGGCGTGGACGAGATCGCGGGCGGCCACGAAGAGGTTCTCCGGGCCGTCACGGACGCGGTCCGCGACGAGTTCCCCGATCTTGAACTGCGGGCCGACGCCGAGAAGAGCGTCTCCGTGGCCGGTGTCCTGGTCGAGGCGTCCCGTCACGCCGACCTGCTCGTCATGGGAGGCCGCCGTGTCCCCGGTGCTCTCGGGTTCGGCCGCAACCTGGGCAGGGCCACGCACAGCACGCTTCACCACGCGCACTGCCCCGTCCTCCTCATCCCGCGTACCGGCAGCGACTTCGGGGACCGGTCATGACCGGTCTCCGGGATCGCGACATCGTCGTCGGAATCGATCCGGCCAGGGACTGGCACCTGCCCCTGGCCTGGGCCGCCGACGAGGCGCAGCGTCGTCGGCTCCCCCTGCGTCTGGTGCTCGCGGTGCCGCCCCGGCACGACACTCGGCACGTGGACGGCACCCCCGGTCAGATGGCTCTGCGACGGGCGGGAGCCGACAGGCTGGAACAAACCTGCGACTGGGTGCGCGACCGGCACCCCGAGGTGAACGTCACCGGCGACCTGCTGGGAGGCTTCCCCGCCCCCTCCCTGTGCGGCGCGGCGAAGGAAGCCCGCTTGATCGTGCTCGGCTCCCGGCGCCTGAGCCGCACCGCGGAGTTCTTCAGTGCCGGATCCATCGTGGTCCCCGTGAGCGCCCAGGCCCGCTGTCCCGTCGTAGTCGTGGGCGACGCGGAGCACATCAGCCAGCAGCCGCCGTACGTCGTCGCGGGCATCGACGGCAGCGCGTCCGCCACGGCCGCGGTGGCGTTCGCCTTCGACGAAGCCGATCTGCGCGGGGCCGCGCTTCGGGTCGTCTGCGTGTGGCAGCGGCCGGTGATCATGCTGGACGGCGAGGAGGTGGCTCTGCGCGCCCAGCGCAGCCTGCTGTCCGAGACCACCGCCGGCCTTTCGGACAAGTACCCCGACGTGCACGTCACCCACGAGGTCCTGACCGGCCACCCCGTCGAGGAGCTGGCGCGTGCGGCCGAGCACGCCCTGGCCGTCATCGTGGGCCGACGCGGCCGCGGCGGATACACGGGCATGCGGCTCGGTTCCGTCGTCCACGGCCTCCTGCACAGGGCGCACTGCCCGGTGATCACCGTACCGACGGAATGAAGGCCGCCGTGAGCTGTCCCACGGCCCCCGCGGGCCGGCCGGGCGTAGCTCCGGGCCTACGGGCCCGGCTGTGCGCCGCGCGAAACCTCTTCCTCCGCCTCCGTGGCAGCTTCCGCTCTCCATGCGATGGCGCCCTGCACGTTCCCGCGCCGCAGTCGCTGCCGGCACCGAGCCCGTCGGCCGGTCCGGCACAGGGCTCGCCCTGGCGGCATTCCTCGCCGCCCGTCCCACGCGGAGCGCATTCCACAGACCGTATGCAGCAGTAGCACCCTGCCGGGAGGGAATTCCGCTCCTGCCGGGACTGCGGTGAAAGAGGTGGTCCTCCACCGTTCCTGTCGGCCGGAGGTATGGCACGGGCGCAGACGGCCGGCCCGGCCAAGGCGGCGTGCCACGGCTGCGGCTGGACGAGTTGCTCGATGAGCTCCAGGTGCGCATGGACGAGGTCCGGGGCACCCGGGACCGGCTGAACGGCCTCCTCGAGGCCGTCAGGCCTGGCCGAAGGCGGCCGACGCAGCGGCCTGCGCAATCTCGCGGAGCGCGCCGACGAGCTCGGCGGCAGCGTGAAGGTCGGCACACGGGTGGCAGGTGAGTCGGGAACCCGCCTCGAGTGGTGGGTGCCGCTCGCCCGGCCCTTGGACTGAGCGCCACCGTCGACCGAGCCATGTGCCCGGGCGGCGGTGAAGGGCCTTCTGGTTCCAGTCCGCCTTCGGTCTCGGCCCGTGTCCGGATCAGCGGAACCGCGGATCCTGGGGGCCACGTCGCCTTGCGGCGATCGGGGCCCTCGCCCTCCGGCGGACGTGCTCGGCGCCGCCGTCGGAGATCTCGTCAGACCGCGTGCTGATGGCGCCCCCGCCGCAGATCCGGGACAGTGGACCTCGGGAGGGCCGAGCGGACCCGCACGAAGGGACCGCATGGCCCTGTGCGGGGCCGGCCCGGCTCGGGCAGCATGACGAGCAGAGGCCGATGTGCAGTCCTGATGCGAGGTGATCCGACATGGCATCCACGACATGGACCACCACGGGCGTATTCACCGGACCCGGCGGGGTGTTGACGGGTGAGGCGGGAACCCTCACGGGGGAACTGACCGTGCGCACCACGTGGGAGCCGGAGCAGGCGCACGTAGCCGTGCAGTACGTGGGCGCGTCCGAGTGGTGCACCCTGACGGGCAGTCCCGTGCCCTGCCCGACGCCCGAAGTCGGCCGCGCGGTGCACCAGTGCGCGGTCGAAGCCGTGCGTACCGGGGGAGCGGTCCCCTTCGCCCCCTGGCCGGCCATCTCCATGCTCTAGCTGCGGGGATGCCCGGTCGGCGTGCGCGAGGCGAGCAGGTCAGTGCTTCGGGGATGCCCCCTCACCTGCGTGCCCTTGGTCGTGGACCTGTGCGGCAATGACGGCTGCCTGGACCCGCCGCTCGACCCCCAGTTTGCCCAACAGTCGGGAAATGTGGTTCTTGACGGTCTTCTCCGACAGGTAGAGCCGTTTGGCGATCTGGCGGTTGGTGAGGCCTTCACCGATCAGTTCGAGGACGGCACGCTCCCGCTCGGAGAGGGCGGCCAGGCGGGTGTCCTCGGGCACCCTGCCCTCGGGGTCGCGCAGCGAGTGCATCAGGCGGGCGGTCGTGGCCGGGTCGAGCATGGACTGCCCGGTGGCGACCGTTCGTACGGCGGACACCAGGTCGGACCCCTTGATCTGCTTCAGCACGTACCCGGCGGCCCCCGCCATGATCGCGTCCAGCAGGGCGTCCTCATCGTCGAACGACGTCAGCATCAGGCAGGCCAGGTCCGGCATCCGGGAGCGCAGCTCGCGGCAGACAGCGATTCCGTCACCGTCGGGCAGCCGTACGTCGAGGACGGCGACGTCCGGGCGGAGCGCCGGCCCGCGGGCCAGGGCCTGCTCGGCGGTGCCAGCCTCGCCCACCACGGTGATGTCCGCCTCGGCATCGAGCAGGTCCCGCAACCCGCGCCGGACCACCTCGTGATCGTCGAGGAGGAACACCTTGGTGGGGGCCTCTGCGGAGGCGCTCGGTACGTCGGACATGTTCGCCGCCTGGTCCGGATGACGCTACGCATGCTTCCACCCGGATTGTCTCAGGACGGGGTCGTAAGCACCCGCTCAGCCGGCGACGCTCCGGGCCGACCCCGGCCGGCAGGTGCGGGCGCGTCGACGACCGTCGTTGCCGCAGGGCGGGTCCACTCAGGGGTCGAGACGGCCCCGTCGAGCTCCATCCGGACGTCGACGACCCCCTCGACGGCGCGGATCGCCCGGGCCGGGTGCGGGACCAGAGCCCGGTCCCGCACCGGTCCCCGGAGGGTGACGACGGCGTCCTGCACGGAGAAGTCCAGGGCCACTCCCGGCGCGAGCTCGCCAGGGCGTCGCTGTTGCCCCCACGGCGCGGGCGGGCCGCCCGCCCGCACGTGCTCAGTGCGGCCAGGACCAGTCCGCGACCTCCGGCAGGTCGGTGCCGTGCTTGCGGATCCAGTCGTGGTGGCGAATCCGCTGGTCGGCCATGGCTTGGCGCAGCCCGTCGGCGCGGCCCGCGAGGCCGGGTACGCGGTCGACGACGTCCATGACGAGCCGGTACCGGTCCATGTCGTTGCGCACGACCATGTCGAAGGGGGTCGTCGTCGTACCGGACTCCTTGTACCCGCGCACATGCAGGTTCGGGTGGCCGGTACGGCGGTAGGCGAGACGGTGGATCAGCCACGGATAGCCGTGGTACGCGAAGATCACCGGCCGGTCGGTGGTGAAGAGCGCGTCGTACTCGGCGTTCGTCATGCCGTGCGGGTGTTCCTCGTGGGGCATGAGCCGGGCGATGTCGACGACGTTGACGACGCGGACGACCAGCGAGGGCAGGTGCTCGCGCAGGAGGGCCGCGGCGGCCAGCACCTCCATGGTGGGCACGTCGCCGGCGCAGGCGAGTACGACGTCCGGTTCGCGCGATCCTCGGTCGGTTCCCGCCCACTCCCAGGCGCCGGCGCCCCGCGTCACGTGCCTGCGGGCCTCGTCGAGCGGCAGCCAGTCGAAGCAGGGCTGCTTGCCGGCGACGATGACGTTGACCTGGTCGCGGCTGCGCAGGGCGTGATCGGCCACGGCGAGGAGGGTGTTGGCGTCCGGCGGCAGGTAGACCCGTACGACCTCGGGGCTCTTGTTGAGGACGTGGTCGACGAAGCCGGGGTCCTGGTGGGAGAAGCCGTTGTTGTCCTGGCGCCAGACGTGCGAGGTGAGCAGGTAGTTGAGGGAGGCGATCGGCGCCCGCCAGGACAGCTCTCGCGAGGTCTTCAGCCACTTGATGTGCTGTCCGACCATGGAGTCGACGATGTGCGCGAAGGCTTCGTACGTGGAGAAGAGGCCGTGGCGGCCGGTGAGGAGGTAGCCCTCCAGCCAGCCCTGGCAGACGTGTTCGGACAGGATCTCCATGACCCGGCCGTCGCGCGACAGGTTCCGGTCCGTGGCCTCCGTGATGCCCTGCCAGGCCTTGCCGGTGGCCTCGAACAGGTCGTCCAGCCGGTTGGAGGCGGTCTCGTCCGGTCCGACGACCCTGAAGTCCCTCCGCCCGGCCGTGTACCGCATGATCTGCGCGAGGAAGTGCCCCAGGACGCGGGTCGGTTCGTGGAGGGTGCGGCCCGGCTTGTCGACGGGGACGGCGTGCGCGTCGAGCGCGGGCAGCGGGAGGGGCCGCAACAGCCGGCCGCCGTTCGCGTGCGGTACGGCGCCGAGGCGGTGCTCGCCTTCCGGGACACAGGACAGGACCTGCGCCGTCGGTCGGCCGTCGGCGTCGAAGAGCTCCTCCGGCCGGTACGAGCGCAGCCAGTCCTCCAGTTGCCTCAGGTGCTCGGGATTCTCGCGCACCCCGGCGAGCGGGACCTGATGGGCCCGCCAGGTGCCCTCGACGGGGTCGCCGTCGACCGTCGCCGGGCCGGTCCACCCCTTGGGCGTGCGCAGGACGATCATCGGCCAGCGCGGGTACTCGCGTCCCGGATCGGTACCCGCCTCGCGGGCCTCCCGCTGGATGAGGGCGATGCGGTCCAGGGCGTGGTCCATCGCACGCGCCATGGCCTGGTGCACCAGGGCAGGGTCGCTGCCCGTGACGTAGAGGGGATCATGCCCGTAGCCGCGCAGCAGGGCGTCGAGCTCGTCCTCGGGGATCCGGGACAGGACCGTCGGGTTGGCGATCTTGTAGCCGTTGAGGTGAAGGATCGGCAGGACGGCGCCGTCGTGAACGGGATCGAGGAACTTGTTCGAGTGCCAGGACGCCGCCAGCGGCCCCGTCTCCGCCTCGCCGTCGCCGATGACACAGGCGACCAGCAGCCCGGGGTGGTCGAAGGCGGCTCCGTAGGCGTGGGCGAGGGCGTATCCGAGCTCGCCGCCCTCGTGGATGGAGCCCGGTGTCTCGGGCGCCACGTGGCTCGGTACGCCGCCGGGGAAGGAGAACTGCCGGAACAGCGTGCCCATGCCCGCAGCGTCCCGCGTGATGCCGGGGTAGGTCTCCGTGTACGTGCCCTCCAGCCAGGAGTTGGCGAGGACGGCGGGTCCGCCATGGCCCGGACCCCAGACGCACAGGGCGTCGAGGGATCGCTCCTTGATCACGTGGTTCAGGTGGGTGTGCACGAGATTGAGGCCGGGCGATGTGCCCCAGTGGCCGAGAAGCCGGGGCTTGATGTGCTCCGGGCGTAGAGGCTCGGTCAGGAGCGGGTTGTCCATGAGGTAGATCTGGCCGACTGCCAGGTAGTTGGCGGCGCGCCAGTGGGCGTCGAGCTCCGAGATGGGGTATGCGGTCATGTCCGCTCCTCCGTGCGGCGGTCCGGAACGTTCGTCGACTGAGCCGATGCCGACACTCTGCACTCGCCCGGCTTCCGTCCGCGAGGGGAGGACCGGCCCTCGGGGAGGGACTGTCGGCCCCTGTGCGGCACGGAACCTCGCGGCGAAAGTGGATTCAGCGGCGCCGGCACCCCCGGCCGGTGCCGCTCCCCCTGCCGGCCGACCCCGATGCCCTGGCATCAGTACGGAGGACAGACCTGTGAAGCGCACCCTCGTCGTCGGAGTGGACGGATCCCCGGAAAGCCGGGCCGCGGCCGACTGGGCCGCCCGCGAAGCCGTCCGGCGCGACCTGCCCCTGCACGTGGTGCACGCGTGGCTGTGGCAGCCGCTCGCACTCCCGCTCGTCCAGGACCGCGAGACCGAAGCCCGGCGCGCCGAGGACATCCTGAGGGAAGCCGAGGGAGAGCTCACCCACCGGTACCCGGGGCTCATCGTCACCGCCGAAGTCCTCTCCGACGCGGCGGTGCCGGCTCTGCTGCACGCCGCCAAGGGAGCGGAGGTGCTCGTTCTCGGTACCCGTGGACACAGTGCCCTGGTGGGCTTCCTGCTCGGCTCCTACGGTCAGCAGGTGATCGCCGCCGCCGAGTGCCCCGTGGTCTCCGTGCGCTCCGCCCACGGCAGGCCGGTGGCCGTGCCGGAGGAGGGCGAGGTCGTCGTAGGCCAGCAGGGCGGCGCGGAGGAGTCCGCCGAGGTGCTGCGCATGGCATTCGAGGCGGCCGCAGCACGCAAGGTCCCGCTCCGTGCCGTCCGCGCCTGGAGCTTGCCCCCGGTCTACGGGTACAGCCCCGGATCGATGTGGATCGCCGACCAGTTCGGCGGGCTGGAACCGTACGAGAAGGCCGCGCTGGAGCAGGCGCTGGAGCCGTGGCGGCTCAGGTACCCCGAGGTGGACGTCGTCGAGCACGTGGAGCGGGGCAGCGCCGGCCACGTACTGCTGACCGCATCGTCGGACGCGCAGCTCCTCGTCGTCGGCCGAAAGGTGCGCGAGTCGTCGGTGGGGACGCGCATCGGATCCGTGGCCCATGCGGTCCTGCACCACTCGGCCTGCCCGGTCGCGGTGGTCCCGCACTCCTGACCCGGGCCGGGGGAGCGGGAGGGAGCGGGGTGCGCGACTGTACGGCGCACCCCGCCCCCTCCCACCCGCCGCCACATCCTCTATTCGGCGGCCGGGACCGGGTGCCGGCTCGGAGGGGTCAGCGCGTGACTGGCGATGACAGCGGCCTGGACACGACGCTCCACACCCAGCTTGATGAACAGCCGCGAGATGATGTTCTTCACCGTCTTCTCCGCGAGGTACATCCGCTTGCCGATCTCCCGGTTGGTGAGCCCCTCGCTGACCATGACGAGGATTTCCTTCTCCCGGTCGGTGAACCCCGGCAGGCCGGGGACCTGCTCCTCCTTGGGTACGTCGCCGCGCATCCGGGCCATGAGCCGGGTCGTGGCGCCCGGGTCCAGCATGGATTGACCTGACGCCACGGTACGGACGGCAGTGACCAGGTCCGTGCCGGAGATCTGCTTCAGCACGTATCCGGAGGCCCCCGCCATCACGGCGTCCAGCAGTGCCTCCTCGTCGTCGAACGACGTGAGCATCAGGCAGGCCAGCTCGGGCATCCGCGAGCGCAACTCACGGCACACGCTCACCCCGTCGCCGTCCTGGAGCCGGACGTCCAGCACCGCCACCTGGGGGCGCAGCGCGGGAATGCGGATCAGTGCCTGTTCCGCCGTGCCCGCCTCACCGATCACGGTCAGGTCGGGCTCGGCGTCCAGCAGGTCGTGCACCCCGCGGCGCACGACTTCGTGATCGTCGAGCAGGAAGACCGTGATCGGCGTCTTCGCAGGGGTGAGGGCACCGCTGTCGGTCATGACGCAACTCCTTCGCCGGGTTCGTCCTGGGCGCACGGACATCGGCATCCTGCCTCCCGGAGGGGCCGAACGGACAGGGCCGATCGGCCTTCATCGGTCCGTACTCGGCTCGGCCGGGGCCCGGTCGGCGCTCGAAAGAGGGACCTTCGGCCCTGTCCGGAGGGCCTGCCGGACCTTCCCCGGTGCACCCGGCAGCGGATGAACTGAAGCCGCACGGGGAACGGCGCGACTCGACGGAGCCGCAGGCAGCGCGGAGGATCCCATGACGACCGCCTTGATCGATCTGGAGACCATGGCACTTGATGACCGCGGTCTGGAAGTCACCTTGTCCGGGGAGCTCGACCTCTACACGGCAGAGCGAGTAGAGCCGCGCCTCAACGAACTCGCACGAGCCGGCCACCGGAACCTGATTCTGGACCTGTGTGGCCTCTCCTTCTGCGACAGCGCCGGAATCGACCTCTTCATCCGGCTGAATCGCCGCTGCCGTGCGTCGGGAACGCGGCTCCTCCTCTGCGATGTGCCGCCCCCGGTGGTCAAGTCCATGCGGGTGCTCGGTGCCGATCGAGACCTGCGGCTCGTCGTCAGGTGATCGCGGCGTCGTCCGAATCCGGACCTCGGATGCGGACCGTTCGGCCCTGGTTCCCTCCCCGGATCGCGAGGGAGGCTGGTGAATCGAAGGCCGTAAGAACCGATTTGGCACTCGACGAAGGTGCGCATCATGGACCAGGACGGCACACTGCACGCCGACGGCCATGTGCGTGATGGGACGACTGCCCGGCGCATGCGGGAGCTGGACAGGGCCGAGGCCCTCCGGCTGGTGGCGACGGTGTCCCTGGGGCGCATCGTCTTCACGCAGCACGCATTGCCCGCCGTCCGCCCGGTCAACCACCTCGTCGAGGACGGCGACATCATCATCCGGATCCACGACGACGGTGCGCTCGCCTCCCTCGTGGCACCCACCGACGTTCCCGGTGTGGTGGTCGCCTACGAAGCGGATGCCATAGACCCCGACACGCATCTCGGGTGGAGCGTGGTCGTCACCGGCTACGCGAGCCTTGTGGTCGATGCCGACGAGGTGGACCGCTATGCGGAACTCCTGCGCCCCTGGGTGGCCCACCCCATGGCCGGCGCTCTGCGGATCCGCCCCGATCTCGTCACCGGATTCTGGCTGGATGCGGAGGGGGCGCGGCCCGCGTCGGCCGCTCGGGGCCGGTCGTGACGGTGGCGTCAGCTGGCGGTGGGCAGCGGCGCCCGCCAGACGAGCCTGCTGCCTCCTTCATCGGGAGCGTCGACGGTAAAGGTCCCGCCCAGGCCCTCGGCCCGTTCGGCGAGGTTGCGCAGGCCGCTCCTGCGTCCCTGCGCCGGAATGCCCCTGCCGTTGTCCGAGACGGTCAGCGTGATCTCGCCCGGTCCGGCCTTGAGGATCACGCCGACCCGGGTCGACTGCGCGTGTCGCGCCGCGTTGCTCAGGAGCTCGCCGAGCACCGCCATGACGTGGTCGGCGATCTGCGGCGGGACGTCCGTGTCGAGCAGTCCCTCCATGCTCAGACGTGGCGGATGGCCGAGGGCGGAGGCCGCGTCGCCGACGGCGCGGGCAGCGCGAGCCCGCAGGCCCGGGCCGCTCTCCCGGTCCTTCGTGCGGAGCCCGAAGATCGTCGACCGGATGATCTTGATGGTCTCGTCCAGATCTTCGACCGCGCGACCGACCCGCTCCGCAGCACCCTCGTGCTCGACGAGGCGAGCGGCACTCTGCAGGGTCATACCGGTGGCGAAGAGCCGCTGGATGGCGAGATCGTGCAGGTCCCGCGCGATCCGGTCACGTTCCTCCAACAGCGCGATCTGCTCGGCGTCCCGTCGCCGCTCCCCCAGCTCCAGGGCCAGCGCCGCCTGACCCGCGAAGGCGACCAGTGGCTCCAGTTCCCCTTCGCCGAACGCCGGCTCTCCCACCGGGCGCGCGAGCAGCAGAACACCCCTGCTCTCTCCGGCAGCGGTGCCCAGCGGCACCGCCACAGCAGGGCCCAGCCCGTCCTGGACCTGGACATCGGCCGGATACCGGTCATCGTCGGAGGCGTGCGGGGAAGCAACGGACCGGCCGGTCCGGTGTGCGGCTCCCGAGAGCGTCCCCGCGAACGGGACGACGAGCCCCTGCCGGGCTTCGCTGTCCGCGCCGACCGCGAACTCGACGACCAGGCCCTCGGCTCCGGCCACCGGCATGGCGATGTCCGCGAGGCGTGCCGCGGTGATCTCCTGCGCGCGGCGGGCGATGAGCTCCAGCACGGCCGGGCGCGAACTGCCGGACAGCAGGCTCTCGGTGATCTCCGCGTTCGCCCTGAGCCACCGCTGCTGGCGCTGCGAGCTCTCGTAGAGTCGCGCGTTGTCGATCGCCACGCCCGCCGCCACGGAGAGCGTGGAGATCACCGTCTCGTCCTCGGTGTCGAAATCGATCCCGCCGCGCTTGTCGGTGAGATAGAGGTTGCCGAACACCTCGTCGCGGACCCGGATCGGCACGCCCAGGAACGTGCGCATGGGCGGGTGATGAGCCGGAAAACCGTAGGACGAGGAGTGCGCTCCGAGATCGGTGAGGCGCAGGGGCTCCGGGTGGTGGATGACCTCCCCGAGCAGGCCGTGACCGGCCGGCAGGGGACCGATCGCCGCGATCTCCTTGTCGGTGAGCCCCACGGTCAGGAACTGCGAGAGCGTGCAGCCGTCGGGACCGATGACGCCCAGCGCGCCGTACTCGGCGTCGACCAGCAGCGCGGCCGCCTCCACGATCCGCCGGAGCACCTGCGCGAGATCCAGCTCCCGCCCGACCGACACGACTGCCTCCAACAAGCTGTGCACCCGGTCGCGGGTGCCGCGCACCGCGTCGATGCGCACCTGGAGCTCGTCCAGCAGTTCGTCCAGCCGCATCCGCGGCACCTGAGTCAACGGATCCCCCACACTCACGCGCTTCCCCTCCGCCTGCCCGTCCCATCCGGGCCCGTCCCATCCGGGTCAGCGTAGCGACACGCCCCGGCCCGGGGGGACATCGTTGCGCGCCGATGCGGGCCGTGACTGACTTGATCGCAACACCGGACGACGACGAGGAGGGGACGACCATGGGCCTGAAGAAGACGGTCTACGAGAGTGAGCTGCTACGGCTCCAGACGGAGTTGGCCAAGCTTCAGGAATGGGTGCGGACGGAGGGTGCCAGGCTCGTCGTCGTCTTCGAGGGCCGCGACGCAGCCGGCAAGGGAGGCACGATCAAGCGCGTCGCGGAACACCTCAACCCCCGTGTGGCGCGCATCGCGGCCCTGCCCACGCCGACGGAGCGTGAGCGCACCCAGTGGTACTTCCAGCGCTACGTCGAGCACCTGCCCGCCGCCGGCGAGATCGTGCTGTTCGACCGCAGCTGGTACAACCGTGCCGGAGTCGAGCACGTCATGGGCTTCTGCACACCTGCGGAACACCGGCTCTTCCTGCGCCAGTGCCCGGTCTTCGAGCACATGCTGGTGGAGGACGGGGTCCTGCTCCGCAAGTACTGGTTCTCGGTCAGCGACGCCGTGCAGGAGGAGCGGTTCCGCGCCCGGGCGGAGGACCCGCTGCGGCGCTGGAAGCTCTCCCCGATGGACCTGGAGTCCCTCACGCGCTGGGAGGCGTACTCCCGGGCCAAGGACGAGATGCTCGTCCACACCGACACGGCGGACGCCCCGTGGTACGTGGTCGAGAGCGACGACAAGCGCAGCGCGAGGCTCAACATGATCGCCCACCTGCTGTCCTCGGTCCCCTACGAGTCCGTGGCCCTGCCCATGCTGACCCTGCCACCCCGTCCCCCCTCCACGGGCTACCAGCGCCCGTCCAAAGAGCTTCAGAACGCCGTCCCCGACCACGCGGCCACGCTCGGAAAGGACTGAACCGCAGCAGAAGCCGCCGCGGAGTTGCCGAGTGCACCGTCAGGAGCGAGATGTCCGCACGTGGAAGGCCGGCCCTGCTGCCGCCCGGTCTCCGGAGGTACCGCCGGTCGTGGCTCGGTCGGGACGCATTGGCCGGGATCACCGTTGCCGCATATCTGGTGCCGCAGGTCATGGCCTATGCGGGGGTAGCCGGGCTGCCACCGGTCGCGGGGCTCTGGGCCGTCCTGCCGGCCATGGTGCTCTACGCCTTGATCGGTTCCTCACGGTTGCTGTCGGTCGGCCCCGAGTCGACCACCGCGCTGATGACGGCCGTCGCCGTGGGGCCGCTCGCAGCAGGGGATCCGGGCCGGTACGCGGTGCTCGCAGCCGCCCTCGCCGTGGTCGTCGGCCTGGTGTCGCTGGCCGCCTGGGCCGTGCGCCTCGGGTTCCTCGCGGACCTGCTCTCACGGCCCGTGCTCGTCGGCTACCTCGCCGGTGTCGCACTGATCATGATCGTCGACCAGCTGCCCCGGCTCACCGGAGTACGAGCCGCTGGTTCGGGCTTCTTCCCACAGCTGTACGCCTTCGCCCTCAACGTCTCGCACGTTCACTGGCCGACCGTCGGCCTGGCCGCCGCCGTCCTCGTCCTGCTCCTGGTGGCACCGAGGTACTGGAGTCTGGTTCCGCGTCCACTGCTCGCCCTCGTCCTCGCCACAGCCCTGGTGGCCGCATTCGAGCTGGACGACCGGTACGGGATCGCCGTGATCGGATCCGTACCCTCCGGGCTGCCGGTGCCCGCGCTGCCGTCCCTCGGTGATCTACCGCAGTTGGTGGTCCCGGCGCTGGGTGTCCTTCTCGTGGGCTACTCGGACGTGATCCTCACCGCCCGGGCCTTCGCCGACCGGGGCGATCCGCTCCCGCTGGACCCCAACCGTGAGCTGCTCGCCCTGGGGGCGGCGAACCTGGGGGCGGGCTTCATGCACGGGTTCCCCGTCAGCAGCAGCGCCAGCCGCACCGCCCTGGCCCAGTCCGCTAAGGCACGGAGCCAGGCCTACTCCCTGTTCGCCGCACTCGCGGTACTGCTGGTCCTCCTCTTCCTCGGGCCCCTCCTGGCCCATACCCCGAGCGCCGTCCTCGGCGCCATCGTCGTCTACGCCGCCGTCCGCCTTGTCGAAGTGGGCGAGTTCCGGCGCCTCGCGGCCTTCCGCAGACGTGAACTGCTTCTGGCACTCGGGTGCCTTCTGGGCGTGTTGGCCCTCGGCATCCTGTACGGCGTCCTCATCGCCGTGGCCCTGTCCGTCGTCGAGTTGCTGGCCCGCGTGGCCCGCCCGCACGACGCCGTGGAAGGCATGGTGCCCGGGCTCGCCGGCATGCACGACGTGGACGACTACCCGACGGCGCGGACCGTTCCGGGGCTGGTGATCTACCGGTACGACTCGCCGCTGTTCTTCGCCAACGCGGAGGACTTCCGTCGTCGTGCCCTGGCAGCGGTCGACGAGCAGAGCTCTCCGGCCCGGTGGTTCGTCCTGAACACCGAGGCGAACGCGGAGGTGGACATCACGGCTCTGGACGCCGTGGACGCACTCCGTCAGGAACTCGAGCACCGGGGCATCGTCCTCGCCCTGGCCAGGGTCAAGCAGGAACTCCGCGAGGACCTGGACGCTTACGGTCTGACCGCCTCGGTGGGCGCCGATCGCATCTACCCGACCCTGCCCACGGCTCTGGAGGCCTATCGAGCGTGGAGCGGCGAGGCGGGAATCGAGGCGGAATGAGCCGGACCTGCCGTCCCCGAAAAGGGCCGTCCGGCCCCTGCCGGTGACTGGGCCGGGGAGTCCAGTGTGGGAGCAGAGGAGGCCGCGCACCATCTGGATGCGGCAGTCCTGGTACGTGATCGGTGCCCCGGGCCGAGGGGTATCGCCGACGAGGCTGGTGGCAGGCATGGGCTCGTACGTGTACGACTTCACCGAGGGCGGCCGGGACATGGCCGACCTTCTCGGGGGCAAGGGCGCGAACCTCGCGGAGATGGCCCGCATGGGCCTGCCCGTACCGCCGGGCTTCACCATCACCACCGAGGCCTGCCGCGTCTTCCTGGCCACCGGAGAGCCGCCGGAGGACTTGGACCGCCAGGTCGGCGAGCACCTGGCGGCGCTCGAGAGGGTTGCCGGCAAGCGGCTGGGGCAGGTGGACGACCCGCTGCTGGTGTCCGTCCGGTCGGGCGCGAGGTTCTCGATGCCGGGCATGATGGAGACCATCCTGGACATCGGCCTGAACGATCTGTCGGTGCTGGGACTGGCCAAGGTGCCCGAGCGGGAGCGGTTCGCCTGGGATTCCTACCGCCGCCTCGTGCAGATGTTCGGAAGCACTGTCATGGGCGTCGACGGTTCACTGTTCGAAGACGTGCTCCGGCGTGTCAAGGCCCAGCACCGCGTCGTGGACGACTCCCGGCTGGACGCCTGCGACCTCATCCGAGTCGTCGAAACCTTCAAGGACCTCATCCTCGAACGGAGCGGCCGGGCGTTTCCGCAGGATCCGGCGGAGCAGCTGCGGCAGTCGATCCTCGCCGTCTTCACGTCGTGGAACGGCGAGCGCGCGCGCCTCCACCGGCACCGCGAGCACATCCCGGACGACCTCGGTGCAGCGGTGAACATCCAGTGCATGGTCTTCGGGAACCTCGGGGCCGATTCGGGCAGCGGCGTCGCCTTCACCCGCGACCCGGCCACGGGGCGCCCCGGCCTCTACGGCGACTACCTGCCCGACGCCCAGGGCGAGGAGGTCGTCTCGGGCGTCCGCAACACCGTGCCGCTGCAAGAGCTGGCCAGCCTCGACCCGGCCTCGTTCGACCGCCTGCGCGGCTACATGGAACAGCTTGAAGCGCACTACCGCGACCTGTGCGACATCGAGTTCACGATCGAGCGAGGCACCCTGTGGGTGCTCGAGACCCGCATCGGCTTTCCCGCACGCCGTGCCGCTCCGGCCGGGGCGGCACGGCTCGCCGTAGGCGGTTCTCCTCGCACTTGAGGACCTTGACCGTCACCGACGTGCTGCTGTCGAGGGGCGTGCTGGTGCCCGGGGACTGGAAGCAGACGCACCAGCCGCTCTGATCGGCGGCGGTGCGGCCCTGCGAACTCAAGTCCTGAACAGAGCCGGAAAAAAACAGGCATGGGGCAGTTTCCTTCGGAAGGTCGTGCTTCGATGCCATGCGAGTCGGTCCGTCCCCATCTGGTCGAGTTCGTTGGGATCGCCGCATGTAGACCTTGACTCCGCGTCAGGGTTCTCGTTCGGTTGCTGCCGTCGGAGACCGGGGCATCCCGGTCGGGATCGTACGGAATGGGACCGGTTCGGCACCGGGAGTGACACCGACGGCGACTCCAACGCTGAAGGGCATGAGTCGCCATCCCGGCCGCGACCACGACCCTGCCCCCGACGTCCCGTCTCCCGATCTCCAGAGGCCACCGCGCATGCACCCACCAATCGGCAACCCGGATCACGACACGATGGAGCTCTTCCTCGGTGATGCGGGTGCACCCGGTACGGCGCCGGAGCCGCCGGCCCCGGTGTTCGTGGACACGTCGGGGCGCAGACAGCGCCGGGTGCGCCGCTGGGGGTACCTGCTGGTGGTACCGGCCGCTGCCTACGTCGTCCTGCTCATCAGCACCCTGCTGGGCGGCCCCACCCTCCAGTCGCCGTTCCTCCCCTCCGCCCAGGCTCCGCACACCCCCGCGCCCGAGGGCCCGGGCCGCACTGCGAGCCCGTCCCCCCGCGGTACGGCGAGCGGCACTCCGCGCCCCACCCCGGCGGCTCCGCGCGGCGGTGCGCCCTCCCCGGCCGCCGCGACGAGCCCCACGACGCCCGCCGTCGGACCGAGCTCGACGAAGGCCGGCACCGGGCCGGCGAACCCCACTCCGTCGCCTGCCGGCGGGGGGCGGGGCCGCGGCACCGCACCGCCCGGCCAAGGCGGAGGCAAGCCCACCGGCCACCCCTGACCCGGGCACGCCGGGGGCGGTCCCCACCGCCGACATCGCATGGCCCCGCACCGCACCGCACCGCACCGCACTACGCAGCAGGCAGGAAGAACCCGTCCCTTGTCGAAGAACCGTCGCCGCCGCCCCCACGGCAGGCACAGCTCCGTACGCAACGTCCCCCTGCGCACCCACTGGCTGCTGCTGACCACCCTCGTGCTCACCCTCTCGGCGGCGCTGCTCCTGCAGGGCTACACCCAGCACCTGTTCGACTCCACCCCCGACGGGGCTCCCCGCGAGCGGGGTCCGGGAACCTCCGTCCCCGCGGGCATCAGTTCCGGCGGGCCGGTGATCGAGGGGGCGGCCGGCCGCACCGCCGCCCCGGCGGCCCGCACCCTCGCACTGACCTTCGACGACGGCCCCGACCCCGTCTGGACGCCGAAGATCCTCGACGTGCTGCGCCGCAACGACGTGCCCGCCACCTTCTTCACCGTCGGCACCCGCGTCGCCGAGAACCCCGGCCTCGCCCGCCGGATCGTTGACGAGGGCCACCAGATCGGCCTGCACAGCTTCACCCACACCGATCTCGGCACCGCGTCCGCCTGGCGGCGCTCACTGGAACTGCGCGAGACCCAGCTCGTCATCGCCGGCGCCACCGGCGTCACCACGCCGCTGCTGCGCCCGCCGTACTCGTCCACCAACAAGGCGCTCGGCGACGCCGACTGGAGCGCCGTCGTCCAAGCCGGGCAGGAGGGATACCTGACCGTCCTGACGACCTTGGACAGCCAGGACTGGCGACGCCCGGGCGTCGAGCAGATCGTCGCCGACGCCACCCCGAAGGACACCGCCGGACAGATCGTGCTGCTGCACGACGCGGGTGGGGACCGGACGCAGACGGTCGCCGCGCTCGAACAGCTCGTGCCGCGGCTGAAGGCGTCCGGCTGGAAGTTCGTCACCGTGGGCGACGCGGTCGCCCTGCCCGAAACGGTGCAGCCGGCCGGGACCGCGGACCGGTGGCACGGTCTCGCCCTCATCACCGCGATCCGCACCAGCGACTGGATCATCGAAGCCCTCTCGTGGCTGCTGTGGGCGGCGGGCGCGATCAGCCTGCTGCGTGCGGTCGCCGTCTTCGTCGCCGCCAGGCGGCACGTGCGGATGCGCCGCAGGCCCTGGGGCGCTCCGGTCACCGAACCCGTGAGCGTCATCGTCCCCGCCTACAACGAGAGCGCCGGCATCGAGGCCGCCGTCCGTTCCCTGGTGGCCTCCGACCACCAGGTCGAGGTCATCGTCGTCGACGACGGCTCCACGGACGGCACGGCCGACATCGTCGAGGCCCTCCGGCTGCCCGGCGTACGGGTCATCCGGCAGCAGAACGCCGGAAAGCCGGCCGCCCTCAACACGGGCATCGCCGCGGCCCACTGCAATCTGCTCGTCATGGTCGACGGCGACACCGTCTTCGAACCGGACGCCGTTCGCATGATCGTCCAGCCCTTCGCCCAGCGCCGCGTGGGCGCGGTCTCCGGCAACGCCAAGGTGGTCAACCGGGGTGGGCTGCTCGGACGCTGGCAGCACATCGAGTACGTCGTCGGCTTCAACCTCGACCGCCGCCTGTTCGACCTCGCCGAGTGCATGCCCACCGTTCCCGGTGCCGTCGGCGCGTTCCGCCGCGAGGCGCTGCTGCGGGTCGGCGGCGTCAGCGACACCACCCTCGCCGAGGACACGGATCTCACCATGGCCCTGTGCCGGGACGGCTGGCGCGTCGTCTACGAGGAGCGGGCCAAGGCCTGGACGGAAGCCCCCGCATCGCTCGGTGCCCTCTGGAAGCAGCGCTACCGGTGGTGCTACGGCACCCTCCAGGCCATGTGGAAGCACCGGGGCGCCCTCACCCAGCGGGGGCAGGCCGGAAAGCTCGGCCGACGCGGGCTGGGCTACCTGCTGATGTTCCAGGTCCTGCTGCCCCTGCTCGCACCCGTCGTGGACGTCTTCGCCGTCTACGGCCTGGTCTTCCTCGACCCCCTGCGCATCCTCGGCCTGTGGACGGCGTTCCTGCTCCTCCAGGTCCTGATGGGGCTGTACGCGTTCCGCCTGGACGGGGAACGGCCGGGTCCGTTGTGGAGCCTGCCCCTGCAACAGTTCGTCTACCGCCAGCTCATGTACCTGGTCGTGATCCAGTCCGTCTTCACCGCCGTCGCCGGGTCCCGCCTGCGCTGGCAGCGGATGGATCGCTACGGCAGCCTCCAGGTGCCCGTCACCCCGTCCGAGCCTCCGCCACCGGACCGCTTGTCCGCGCCCGAGGCCCCGCCGGCCCCGCTGGCCCCCGAGCCCTGGGACGCTCCCGCAGCCGCGCCGTACGGCGGCTACGACGCGGACCCCGCCTGGGCCTCCCACCCTCCTGCGCCGGTCCCGCACAGCACGCAGGACCACATCTGGCCCTCGCAGGGTCACCGCGACCTGTAGGCACCGGCTCCGAGGCGTTCGGGAGGGCGGCGGGCCGTGTCTGAGGGTTGGTGGTACGGCAGTGAGACGGCGGCCCCCGAGGGCGGGGCCGCGGTCAGCCGGTCCGGCGGTTGCCCTCGTCGTCGCAGGGCAGTTCAGAGGCCGGGTGGTTGGTCGTGAAGTCACGGGTCGCCTGTCGTTCGGCCTCGGTGATCGGGGGAGCGCACCGGATGCTGTGATCGTGGGTGGCGGGTTCACCGGTGTGACGGCCGCGCGCGAGCTGACGATGCGGGGGCGGAGCTCGGTGCTGGTCGAGTCACGTGACCCCTGCGCACGGGCCGCACCGCGCGGGTCCCAGAGGGCGCGTCACGGGCCGGGCTGCGTGCTGCCGGTCCCACCGGGACCGGCAGGCTGATCACGGCGTTGCCGACCTCGCTGGACCGCGTTGGCCAGGAGCCGGGCCGCCACGCCGAGGAGCAGCAGGTTCAGCGTGATCTGTCCCGTGGTCAGCAGCCGGGCGGGCTCACTGCGCGCGGTGATGTCCCCGAACCCGACCGTGCTGAACACGGTCATCGCGAAGTACAGCGCGTCGGTGCGCGACAGGGGTTCACTGAAACTGCCCGGCGCACTGTGTTCCAGCAGGAAGCAGGCCGTGGCGTACAGCAGGACGAACAGCGGCGCGGTGATCGCCACCGCTTCCATGGCCTTCAGCCCGGGCCACGGCGACAGCGTGATCCTCCGGATCTGCCAGGCCAGGAGCACCGCCACGGCCGCGATGCCACCGGTGAGCACGAGGACGGTGGTGGCCGTGAAGGCCGAGTCCATGGGCAGCAGGTAGTAGGCGGCCACGAGGAGGCTGACCGTCACCAACGAACGCACCGAGGCGAGCACTACCTGCCGGCGGTGACCGCCCGAGTTCCCGTTCACGATTCCACCCCGACCGCAGCGCACGCCCTGCCCTCAGCCTCCCCGGTGAAACGGGTGCCGCGCGGCAGGCGCACCAGGAGGCCACCGGCAATCACCGCCACGGGCGCACGGGGCAACCGCACGGGCGCACGGCGCCGCAAGCCGGGTCGGGGCGAGGTGCGTACGATCACGAGTACGGCACGCGCGGCCGCGTACCCCCGCGAGGAGTGGGTGAAGACCGCTTCCGGATCCGGCCACGAACCCGCCTCGACCAGCGGGTGGGACGCCCGCCTGTACTGGCGGTGGATCGGCTACGACACGCTCGCCTTCATCACCGTTCTGACCGTCGGGTTCCTGTTGATCCTGCTGGGCAACGACGTCCTCCACATGAACCTGGCCAGCCACAACGTGATCCTCGCGGTCCTGATCGCGACCCTGGGAGCCGCACTGTTCGGCGGAGTCCTGGGAGCACTGCAATGGCTGGTCGTCAAGGAGCGGGTCCCCGTCCCGCGCAAGGTGTGGATCACTTCCAACGTCGGTCCGGCACTGCTCGCATGGCTGCTGGTGATCACGCCCGCAGTGATCAGCGCACAGGATTCCCACGAGACGGTCTCGACGGCCTACCTGCTGGCCGCCGGCCAGAGCCTGGCCCTGGGGCCCCTGCTCGGGCTGTCGCGGTCACTGGTCCTGCGCAAGGTCACCACACGCTGGAAGTGGTGGATCGGAGTGAACCTCGCCTCCTGGCTCATCGTCGACGCCGTCATCTGCCTGCTCTCCCGATGGGCCGGCGACCTCAACGTCCTCACCGGCGACGGATCCCTGATCGAGGTCTACCTGACCCTGATCGCCACCACACCCCTGACGGGCAGGGCCCTGCTGTGGGTACTGGCCCCCACGGCCCTGACCACCGCCCGGCAGCCGCAGTCACCGTGACCCTCGCGCGCGAGGGTGAACTTGGCGCGCCTGGAGGTCCCTGTGACCACGATCCCGGCCGCCCGGTCCGAACACCCCGCGCCGACGCCGACCGGGACCAGGACCGTCAGTGCGGCTCCACCCAGCCGTGTCGGACGGCGTATCCGCCGAGCTGCATCCGGGTGCGGACTCCGGCCATGTCCGTGAGGTGGCGCAGGCGTCGGTGCAGCGTCCGTGGTGACAGACCCAGTTGCGCCGCGGCCGTCTGGTCGGTCAGGCCGGCCAGGAGGAGCGCGAGGATCCTCCGGTCGAGCTCGGTCGGGCCCGTCGCACCGAGCTCGACGGCGGGTTCGGCCTCCCCGCCGGTGCCCGAGAGTTCGAGCGGGTGGGCGGTCCGCCACACCGTCTCGAACAGCGCGTCCAACGCGTCCAACAGGCCGCTGCGGTGCAGCAGCACGGCGCCGGGCTCTCCGTCCGGCGTGACCGTGAGCGGGACGAGGCCGAGGTCGGCGTCGGCCAGCACGAGTTTCATCGGCAGCCGGTCGGCGACACGCAACTGCACGCCCTTGCGCAGTGAATCGATCGCATCGTCGATGATGCCCGGCTCTCCCAGCACGGCTCGGTCCAGTACCGCCCGGAATTGGACACCGCGGCCGATGGCCACGGGTTCTGCCGTGTTCTCGTCGGGCGACAGAGCGACGAACGGAGCGGTGATGAAGCTTCGGACCTGCGTGCGGGCCGCCTGCTGCACCTGGAGGAAGCGGTGGCGGATGGCATCGACACCCGTGACGACCTCGATCAGATCGCCGATGCTGTCCCCGGTCATCGCAGCCCGGTGTTCCTCGGCGAAGGTCACCAGCGCATGCTCGGCCCTGCGCAACCCGTCCCGGCGCTCGCTGATGAGGGCGCCCAGCGCCACGGCCGGCGGCGCGGCGGTGAACTGCTCGTCCGCCGACCTGGTCACGAGCCCCCACCCGAGCAGACGGGACAACGCCTTGTCGACGTGGGTCCGGGGCAGGACGAGCAGGTCCGCCAGCAGAGTGGCGGTGGAGTTCGGCCGTCCGAGCAGCGCCCGGTAGACGTGCTCGTCATCGGGGTCGAGGCCCAGAACATCCAGCATCGGCGACCGACTCTCTTCCGCTTGCCGCAGCGGGGAGAGTATGCGCCATGGTGGCAGACCCTGAAAAGTGCCTGATGGAAGCGGGTCTGACGGGAAGGGCCCCGGGCAGTCGCCGACCCGGGGCCCGACACTACGGTTCATCGCAGGCCGTACGCCCGGATGATCTCGTTCTTGACGCCGAAGCCCCTGTCCGTCGCGGCGCTCGCGCGCAGGGAGACGAAGCCGCCGGGCCTCTTGGCCGTCGTGAACGAACCCGTCCAGGAGCCGCCGGCGCCCTTGGCCAGGGTCACCTTCTGCCAGGTGGCGCCGTCGTCGTGCGAGACGTCCAGCGTCATCGTGGACACGGTGCCGGGCACGGTGCCGCGGTCCATGGACACCGGCTTGAGGGCGATCTGCTGCTTCGCACCGGCCTTGAGGTCGCCGTGCAGGTCCGACTCGAGCCGGTAGTCCAGGTTCAGCACCGAGAACGGCTCGAAGGAGTCCGAGTCGACGGTGTCGGACATGAAGGTCCACTCGGTGTGGGTGCGCGTGGACAGCCGGAAGACGTCACCGGGCCGCTCCGCGTCCAGGACGGCGCGGTAGGGCAGGTTGCCCGCCGGTACCTCCTTCCACTGCATGTCGCCGCTGACCGGGTTGTCGTGGATCAACGTGTCACCCTGGAACATCTGCAGGTGGGAGGGCGTCTCACCCCACGGCAGGTAGCCGCCCAGCCGCATGGTGTCGCTGGCGGAGGCCCACGCCTGGACGTTCCAGGTCATGAAGTTCTGCCAGCGGGAGTTGTACACGCCGAAGGACTCGCTCTGGCCGGGGCGGGTCGCCGGAGCGAACCAGTCCAGCCGGGTGTTGCCGCCCTCGGCGTAGGTGTTGTCGCCCGACACCATCGACCACGGAAGGGCTCCGTCGACGCCCTGCGTGTGGAACTCCCTCCAGACCTGGCCCGGAGTCACCCACTCGGTGCGGCTGCCCGGGTGCCACTCGCGCTCGGGAAGGTTGAACGACGGGCTGAGGGTGAAGTCGGACCGGTAGCCTTCCGCGAGCCGGCCGCCGGCCGCCGCGTAGTAGCGGGCGTCGATCCGGGCGAGGTCACCCTTGCCCGGCTCGTAGACCAGGGGCCGGTCCGGCACCCGGCCGGGGTAGTCCCGCGTCAGGTCGTAGACGAACGGCGTGTACTCGGTCTGCTTGACGGTCAGTTCGTGGGCGCCGGACCTGGCCATGGAGACGAGGGCCTTGCCCGCGTCGCGGTGCACGGAGGCGACCGGGATGGCCGACTCTCCGACGTACTCCATCAAAGCCCCGACGCCGTCGTTGACCACGATCAGCGCCTTCGCGCCGGCCGCGACCGCGGCCTCGGCACGCGCCTGCGGCGCGACCTCGTCGCTGCGGTCGACGACGACCACCCTGCCCTTGGCCTTGACCTTCTCGTACGCGGCTGCCGCGCCGTTGCCCGCGTAGACGACGTCCAGCCTGTCCGTGGCGGTGCCCAGGGCGCTGCCCGCCTGCACCAGCGCGTCGAGCCGGAGCCGATCGCCCGGCGTGCTCAGGCCGAGCAGCGGCTCGCCCTTGCGCCAACGGGTGATCAGCATGAACTCGCCCTGCTTCATCGCCTCCGTCGGTGCGACGTAGACGTCGTCGTACGTCGGCGGCAGCACGTACGCGCTGCGGTAGTCCAGGTACGGGTCCAGACCCTTGTAGTGGACGTTGAAGTCGACCTTGCGCTGGCGGTCCTCGGTGCGCTCCGGCGCCTCGGTCTGCAGCAGGCGTGCCCTGCTCGCGTCCAGCACCACGTCGGCGGAGCCGCCCTTGAGCACCGTCTCCGGGTCGACGAGCACGGCCAGACCCGAGCGGTCCGCCTTCTCGCCGGCCACGTCGAGGTATCCCGCGACGGTGTACGTACCCGGTGCCATGCGCATGGTGGTCGATCCGTCGACGTAGACCGTCCACGGCCAGATGTCGCCCGCGAGGTTGACCCCGACCCAGCCGGCGGCCGGCTTGCCGTTCCTCCCCACCAGCTTGATGTTCAGGTCGTGGCGCTCCTCCTCCTTGAGGAGCGCCACGGAGGTGCGGGTCACCGGCTGCCCGGTGGCCGCGTCCGTGGCGCTCACGTGGCCGACGTGCCGGCCTGCCGGGGCGGCCCCCGGGTCTCCGGTCACCGGGACGGCGGCGGTTCCGCCCGCCGGGACGGTCACCTCGGCGGCTCCCAGCGTGAACGGCCCGCCGCCGGTCAGCGCCAGGTTCAGCGTGACGTCGGCGGAGCCGGTGTTGGTGAAGGTCAGGGCCTTCGTGACGGCGACGTCACTCGGCTCGTGCGGCCACGTGTAGTTGCCGAAGAAGAGCGATCCGGTGCCGCGGACCGTAGCCCGCACGGCAGCGGTCACGTCGAGTCGGCCGGTGCCGACCTCGTACGGCGAGTACCCGCCGTCCAGGTCCTTCGCGGTACTCATCAGGTGTTCCTTGAGCTGTGCGCCGGTCCAGTCCGGGTTCTGCTGGGCCAGGATCGCCGCCGCGCCGACCACGTGCGGGGTGGCCATCGACGTGCCGCTGATGGTGCGGTAGGAACCCTCGCCACCGTCGGTCATCTGAGACGAGCGGGCCGCGGTGATGTCCACGCCGGGCGCCGCGATGTCCGGCTTCATGGCGCCGGAGCGGGTCAGCGGGCCGGTGCTGGAGAAGCTCGCGAGCCGGTCCTGCTTGTCCGTGGCGGCCACGGTCAGCGCCGAGGCGGCCGCGCCCGGGGCGGAGATGCTCTCCGGTCCCGAGTTGCCGGCGGCTATGACGAACAGCGTGCCGTACTGCGCGGACAGCGCGTCGACCGTCTGCGACATCGGGTCGCTGCCGTCCGTCGGGTACGAGTCGCCGAGACTCATGTTGACGACGTCAGCACCGGACTCGGCGGCCCACTGCATGCCGGCCATGATCCAGGAGTCCTGGCCGTAGCCCTCCGCGCCGCCGAGCACCTTGCCGACGTACAGGTCGGCGCCGGGAGCGACGCCCTTGTTGTCCCCTCCGGAGGCGGCGCCCGAGCCGACGATCGTGCCGGCCACGTGCGTGCCGTGCCCGTTGACGTCGGTGACGGCCTCACCCGGTACGAAGCTGGCGGTGCCGTCGATCAGGCCGGCGAAGTCGGGGTGGTTGACGTCGATTCCGGTGTCGAGCACCGCGACCTTCACGCCCTTGCCCGTGTAGCCGGCCGCCCAAGCCGTGGGCGCGCCGATCAACGGCACGCTCTCCTTCAGGTTGGCCTTCACCCGACCGTCGAGCCACAGCTTCGCCACACCGGCGCCCAACGCCGTGCTGCCCTGCGGCGCGACGGAATTCCAGAAGGTACGGGCCTGCCCCTTCTCGGTGCTGAGCACGGCACCGCCGATGTGCTGGAGATCCCGGGTCAGCCGGCTGCCCCGGGGGGCTGTCGGCTCGACGGCCGCGCCGGACCTCGTCCGGGCGTACGTCGCGATCAGCGGGACCGCGGCCGACTTCGCGTCGTCGTAGCCCATTTCGATCAGGTCGGTGACGTTGAACAGCCGCCGGTCCAGCCTGTCCGTGCCCAGCAACGGCACGGCCTCGTCCGGGACGACGAACAGGTCTCCCTTGATCTGCTGGATCTTCACGCCGCCGACGGCGCTGTCCGGCCGGTCGACCTCGGCGGTCTGCTTGCCGTCGGCCATCGTGGTGACCGTGACGACGTCGCCGGTGACCAGGGTGACCTTGTGGGTCGCCGAAGGCTTGGCGGGAACGGTGGGCTTGCTCGGAACGGCCAGTGCGGGCGCTTGCAGAACCGCGAGCCCCGACGCCAGCAGAGGCACCGCGGCAGCGGCCGAGATCAGCTGCCGGCGCCTGCGCCCGAAGGCGGAAGACTGAGAGGAGGAGAACATGCCATGGGTCTATCGGCCACGCAGCGCCGGCGTGAAGGCCAGGGGGTGGCAAGTCCTCGCCACGGCAAGCATTTGTCAGTCGCAAACCGCGCGAAGACCATGATCCGGACACTTCCCGCCGGCCTCCGGACACCCGGTCACCACCCGGTGCTCAGCAGTCGACGAGATCCTGACGAGCGCCCTGTTCGCCCGGACAGCCCGGACCGCGCGACGAGCCGGAGGTGTGAGCGGCGCGCCTCGCATGTGTCGAACGCGCCGTCGACGTCCGCCCCGTGCGGACGCCCCCGACGGCCCCTTCCGCTCTCAGTGCCAGGCGGGATGCCCCTCGGCGGCGGCGCCGGTGGTGAGCGCACGCTCGCCGGTCTTGTCCGCGCGCACGGCCCAGATCGCGGGCTTCTCGTACGGGCCGCGGACGAAGGCCACCCACGTGCCGTCGACGGACCAGACGGGGTCCATCTCGTGGGCGCCGGTGGCGACCAGTTCACGATCGTCACTGCCGTCGGCGTCCACGAGGCGGATGTCGCCCTGAGTGCCCGTGCCGTAGGCCCCCGCCGTGTAGGCGAAGGTGGTGCCGTCGGGTGACCACACCGGGTCGAGTGCCGGATGGGGCAGCCGGGTCACCTGCTGCGGGGCACGGTTCGGGGCGGCGGGGTCGACCAGGTGGATCTGCCAGTTCTCGGGCCCTGTCTGCAGGCAGACCGCGATGCTCTTGCCGTCCGGCGACCACGCGGGATCCTCGACCTGGCCCCCGCCCGAGGTGAGCTGGCGAGCCGCGCCGTCGGCGACGCCGACCACGAACAGCTGCTGTACACCGTCCTTCTTGCGGAGCACGGCGAGCCGGCTGCCGTCCGGAGACCAGGACACCCTGCCGCCGGCGATGGAGGTGATCCGCCGCGCGTTCGAACCGTCGGCGTTCGCGGTCCAGACGGCCGCGCCCTCGGGTGTGCTGCGCGTGAACGCGAACGACCTGCGGTCAGGGGACCACTGGGGCAGGGTGTCGCACGCGCCTGTGCCCCCTGCGACGAGCTCCACGGGCTTCTCGGTCGCGGCGTCCCGGCGGGCGATGACGCTGTGGCACGTCCCGGGCCAGCCCGGGGCGGTGTCCTGCCGGATCAGCAGGGGATCGGCCGGGAACGAGGCAGGGGCAGGGGTGGATCCGGTGGGCGTGGCGGCGTGGGACTTCGAATCGTCCTTGGTGGAGTCGGTCCAGGGCTGCCACACCAACAGGCCGGCGGCCGCGAGGGACGTCACGAGCGCCGCCGCCACCACCGCGCGGCGACGCCGGGCCTTCTCCGCGACCGCCTGCGGCACCTGCGCGGGGGTGGGGGAGAGCCGCGCCGCGGGCCCCGTCACGGTGCGCGACTGTGCCGTACGGGGCTCCGCGACGACGGGCGGGGCGGCGTCCGGTACCGGGAGGTCCTGCGCGGTGTCCGACGGGCTGTCCGACGGGCTGTCCGGCGCGGTGGGACGCACCGCCGGTTCCGGGGGCGGGAGGAGCTGCGTCGCCGCCTCCGGCAGCCAGGAGCCACCGTCCGGGTGGCGGACGGTCAGAGTGGCGAGGAAGGCAGTCGGGGTGGGCCGTTCCGCCGGGTCCTTGGACAGGCAGGCGCCGATGGCTTCGCGGAGTTCACCGGGCACCGCGGTCAGGTCCGGCTCCTCGTAGACCACCTTGTAGTGCCTGGCCGCGGAAGGGCCGTCGCCGAAGGGGGCACCGCCCGCCGCCTGGGTGAGCACCACCCCCAGAGCGAACATGTCGACCGCAGGGGTGACCGCCCCACCGCCGGTGAGCTGCTCGGGTGCCAGGAATCCCGGCGTGCCGATCTGCAGGCCGGTCTGTGTCAGGGAGGTTCCGTCCAGGGCGCGCGCGATGCCGAAATCGATGACACGCGGCCCGTCCTCCGCGACGATGATGTTCGCGGGCTTGAGATCGCGGTGGATGACCCCCGCTCGGTGGATCGCCTCGAGTGCCTCTGCCAGGCCGGCCGCCAGGACGGTGAGCGTGTCCAGGGGCAGCGATCCGACGCGCGCGAGTACCGCTTGCAGGGTGGGACCGGGCACGAAGGCCGTCACCAGCCAGGCCGGCTCCCCGTCCGGGTCGGCGTCGACCACCGGCGCGGTGTGGAAGCCGCCGACCCGCCGCGCGGCCGCCACCTCGTCGGCGAACCTGCGCTTGAACCCGGGCTCGGTGCTCAGCTCGGGACGTACGACCTTGACGGCGACAGCACGGCCGGACTGGGAACGGCCCAGGTAGACCACGCCCATGCCCCCCTGGCCGAGCCGTCCCACCAGCCGGTAGCGGCCCTCGCCGAGCGAGGTGGGATCACCCGTTTCGAGCGGCTTCATATGTCCCCCGTTTCACACCTTGCGCGATGAACAGCCTCTCCCTACCTGTCGCGCCGTCCACCAGTCAAGCGAGGCCCTTGCGGAGACCCGACAAGGGTGCCTTCGGCAACCAGTCCTCCTGGTCGGGGGCCTGCGGGGGCGCAGGGGCCGAGGCGGTCTCGGGGACCTCGTGGGGCGTCGCCCGCTCAGCGGATGACTTTGATGCCGAAGGGGCGTCGCCGAGCGCGAACTGGATGGCGCTGTGCATGTGGGTGTACATCTCCATGAGCCGTCGGCGCGGCCGCTATCGTGCACGCGCCCGCCGCCGGACCCAGGCCATCACGAGGACGAGGGCGGCTGCGGCTCCGTACGCGATGTTGCTCAGCGACGGCTGGAAGCGGAGCGCCGGGGCGAGGAGGTAGACGGCGGCGCCCGCGAGGGGGATGCCCAGCCATTCCCAGCGTCCGTCCAGGGCCACGAGGGCGACCAGGAGCAGGGCGTACCAGGAGTAGCCGGGGGTGAGGAGGACGAACGCCCAGCCGGTGACCAGGAGGGCGCCGCTCCAGGGGCGTCGCGGGTCCCCGCGCCACATCGCGTACAGGCAGACGCCCGCGATGACGGCGACGAGCACGGGGAAGGCCCAGCCGTCGGGCAGGACCAGCCGCAGGAGCGAATAGCGGGATCCCGCCGAGGCGTCGTCATAGCCCTCCTCCTGGACGTAGCCGCCGAGGTAGCCGAACACCGAGCCGTGCGAGAGGAGGACGTACGGGAGGTAGGCGAGTACGACGAAGGCCGCGGCGGGCAGCAGCACGGCGGCCGCGTCGCGGACGCGGCGGACCCCGGACAGCGCGCCGGGGAGGACGACGGCCGGCATCAGCTTCGTGGCGATGGCGGCGCCGATCAGCACGCCGCCCGCTGCCCGCCGGGTCAGGGCCCGGGAGGCGACGAGGCCGAGTCCGGCGACCGCGAGGAGCACGCCCAGGACGTCGACGTGCGCGTTGTTGACCGCCTCCAGGGGCACGGCCGGGCACCAGGCCCAGTACGCGGCCTTGCGGAGGTCCTCGCCGCGCCGCCGCAGGACCAGGAGGAGTGTGCCCGTGACGCCGAGAGAGATCAGGGCGGCGCCGATCTGCAGCGGCTTGTGCCGGGCGCCGGCGGGGGAGAGGCGGTCGACGGCCATGAAGTACGCCTCGGCGACGGGCGGGTAGATGGTGTGGACGGCGGGCCTGTTGATGCGGGTGCAGTGGGGCGCGCTGCCGGTGTGGGGGATCGGTGCGAGGCCGGGTCCCTCGCAGGCGGAGCCCGTGGGGAAGAGCCAGGGGTCGCGCAGCCGCGCGAGCGCCGGATCCTGTGGGGTGTGGTCGTACGGGGAGACGCCGGCCGCCTGGACCCGGCCGTCCCAGGCGTAGCGGTAGGAGTCGGTGCTGGTCCGCGGCGGTCCCGCCAGCCCGGTCACCGTGACCGCGACGGCCCCGGCCACGATCAGCCGTACGAGGTGGCGGTCCGGGACCCGGCGCAGCGCGGACAGGGCCACGGCGAAGAGGACCCAGCAGGCCGCGTACCACCGGAACAGGCCGACGGGATCGCTGAAGTGGCCCCCGTGCCGCACGGTGACGGCGAGGACCGTCGTGAGGGCGGCGAGGGCGAGACCGGTGGCGACGAGCGCGGTGCGCGTCGTGAGAGCGGTGGGGGGTTTCACCTGCGGAAGCGTTCCAGGAATCGGCCCTCCGATGGTCGGCGGCGCCGTGGACGTCCTTCTTCCGTAAGGTGTTCCGGCAACCTGCGCCGGCCTCGCCGGGGGTGTGATGGGGGCATGCGTTTCACCCTGCCTCCGGGGCCGCCCGTCACCTTCAAGGCGCGCCTGCACGATGCCCGTACCGCGACCGCGATCGGCCGATGGCTCGGCCTGGCCATGGCCGTCTGCTTCGCGACCGGCGTACTGAGCCACTACCTCCAGCACCCGCCGGGATGGCTGGCCGACCGGCTGCCGAGCCGCCCGTACTGGGGCTACCGGCTCACCCAGGGCCTGCACGTGGCGTCCGGGATCGCCGCGGTCCCGCTGCTGCTGGCGAAGCTGTGGGCGGTCTATCCGCGGTTGTTCGCGTGGCCGCCGGTGCGGTCCCTGCGGCACGCCCTGGAGCGGATCTCCGTGGCCGTCCTCGTCGCCGCTGGCCTGTTCGAGCTGTTCACCGGACTGCTGAACACCTTCCAGTGGTACCCCTGGCCGTTCAACTTCGTTCCCGTGCACTACGCGGTCGCCTGGCTCCTGTTGGGCTCGCTGATCTTGCACGTGGCCGTGCAGTGGCCGAACATCCGGGACCACTTCACGAGCCGTTCCCCCGGAACCCCGGCCCTGCCCGAGGCCGATGGGCCGGACCGGCGCCGGCTCCTGCTCGGCGTCACGGCCGCGGTCGGAGCGGTGACGCTGACCACCGTCGGACAGTCCGTCACCGCGCTCGGTGCGCTGGAGCTGTTCGGCCCGCGCAGCCCCGCCCACGGGCTCCAGGGACTGCCCGTGAACCGGACGGCCGCCGCGGCGCGCGTCACCCCGGCCTCGCTGACCGACTGGCGGCTGACCGTGGTCGGGCCCCGGCCGTTCGCCCTGACGCCGGAGGAGCTGCGCGCCATGCCCCAGCACGAGGTCACCCTGCCGATCGCCTGCGTCGAGGGCTGGAGCAAGTCCGCCCGCTGGACCGGGGTACGGGTACGGGACCTCCTGGAGCGCGCGGGAGGCGGCCCGGGATCGCGGGTCCGGGTGGTCTCCCTCGAAGCGGCGGGCGCCTACCGGGTGATGGAGATGGGGCGGCTCTACGCGCAGGACCCGCTCACGCTGCTGGCGCTGCGGCTGAACGGCGAGGTGCTGTCCCTGGACCACGGCTACCCGGCACGGATCATCGCCCCGAACCGGCCCGGTGTACTGCAGACCAAGTGGGTCGGCCGACTGGAGGTCGTGTGATGGGCTTCCGCCGCGTGATGGGTGCGTTCGGGCTGATGTGCGCGGCCTGGGGAGGGTGGCTGCTGTTCCGGCAGCCCGAGCCGTGGCGGATCGCCGTGTGGCTCGGCGGAGCCGTCGTGGTGCACGACGGGTTCGTCGTGCCGCTCGTGATGGCCGTCGCCGCCCTCGTCGCCGCCGTGGGCCCGCGCTTGCGCGGGGTACCGCGCGGGGCTCTGATCGTCGCAGGTTCCCTGACCGCGATCGCCCTTCCCCCGCTCCTGCGTCCCGGGGGCGTGGCCAACCCCACCGTCCTGCCGCTCGATTACCTGCGCAACTGGCTGCTGGCCATGGCGGCCATCGCGCTGCTCACCCTCGTTCATGCGGGCGCGCGTGCGCTCCTGCGCCGCAAGGGCCGGCGAGCCTGACCGCGGCGCCGAGGGAAGAACCGCCGGGGTGGGATCCGCAGCAGTACGTGCGGATCCCACCCCGGCGGTTCGCCGGGCGGCAGCGGTCAGAGCGTGAGGTGCACGAAGGACCGGCCCGCCGTCCGCCACGTGTCGTACGGGTTCCAGCCCGCGGCCCTCGCCTCGGAGCACAGGGCGCGGGTGCCGAGCCGGGCCCACCAGAAGGACGCCCCGCGGCCGCCGGTGCCGTCCTCGACGTACACCTCGACGCGTTCGTCGACGTCGGCGGTGGCCACCTCGACCAGCAGGGAGCCCCCGGGCGCGGTCAGCTCGGCGGCCCGGCGCAGCAGGGCGGCGGGGTCGCCGCCGATGCCGATGTTGCCGTCGATGAGGAGGACCGTGCCCCAACCGCCTTCGCCGGGAAGCGGCTCGAAGACCGACCGGCACAATGCGCTGCCGCCCGCCCGCACGGTACGGGCCACCGCCTCGGGGGTGACGTCCACACCGAGTGCGGCGTGCCCGAGCCGGGCGAGGGCGGCCACCAGGCGGCCCGGTCCGCAGCCGATGTCGAGGACGGCCCCGGTACACCGGGCCAGCACGGTGTCGTCGGCCGCGTCGGGCTCGGCGCACCACCGCTCGACCTCCAGCGGCAGCAACCAGCCGTCGTGACGACGGAGATAGAGGGGGCCCCGGCCCGCGCGCAGCGCGTCGGCGTACGGGTCGGCCTGCCAGGTTCGCGTGCCCGACTCGGTGAGCTGGGCGGTCATCGCGTCACCGCGCACAGGCCGGAGTGCAGGGTGGCGAAGCGGGTCCGCGGTGCGGCCGCGGCGACCCGTTCCGCGTCGGCCGGGGTGTCCACGTCGCACAGCTCGGGCAGGTTCCGTACGGCCAGCCCCGCATCCGTGAGCCGCCGCCGCTGCACCTCTCCGGTGTGTGCCACGGACATGGGGACGCCGAGCAGCAGGGCCGGGTCGGGATCGGCCAGGCCGAGCGCCCAGAACCCCCCGTCGTCGGCGGGCCCGAACCAGGCGTCCGCCTCGGTGAAGTCGAGCCCGGGCGCGAGGAGGCCGGGGGTGACCTGCGGGGTGTCCATGCCGATCAGCAGGGCCGGTCCCGTGGCCAGGGCGAAGGCCGCGGCCAGCCGGACGTCCAGGCCGCCCGTGCCCTGCGGGACGACCTCGATCCCCTCCGGGATCCAGGGCCCCGGCTGTCCGTCGAGGACCAGGACGCGGCGCCGGGCCGGCGTGGCCAGGACGGCCGCGAGGGTGTCCTGGAGCGAGGCGAGGGCGAGGTCGGCGGCCTGCTGCGGGGTGAACAGCGTGGTCAGGCGGGTTTTGACGCAGCCCGCGACGGGAGCCTTGGCGATGACGAGGAGGGTGCTCATGCGGAGATCCCCTCGCCCGGCGCGGTGCGGGTACCCGGGGGTTCGGCCAGGACCCGGCGCATGTCCCGTACCGCGTGCCAGGTACCGCGCCAGGTCCCGGTGACCTTGGACCTCCCCGACCGGGGCAGGTAGGGGACGTCGGTCTCGGCCACCCGCCAGCCCGCGTCGGCGGCCCGTACGACCATCTGGAGCGGGTATCCGCTGCGCCGGTCGGTCAGCCCCAGACCGAGCAGTGCCTCGCGGCGCGCCACCCGCATCGGTCCGAGGTCGTGCAGCCGCAGGCCGGTACGGCGGCGCAGCATGCGGGCCAGGGCGATGTTTCCGGCCCGGGCGTGAGCGGGCCAGGCGCCGCGTCCTTGAGGGCGGCGCCGGCCGAGCAGCAGGTCCGCCTCACCGGCCGCGACCCGCCCGGCCATGGGCGCGAGCAGGCCGGGGTCCATGGAGGCGTCGCAGTCGCAGAAGCAGACCAGCTCGGCCCGTGCGGCGAGCAGCCCGGCATGGCAGGCGGCGCCGAACCCGCGCCGGGTCTCGTGCACGACGGTGGCGCCGAGGGAGCGGGCGATGTCCGCCGAGCCGTCGGTTGAGCCGTTGTCGACGACGATGGCCCGCCACCCGGCCGGCACCCGCGCCAGCACCCAGGGCAGGGCCTCCGCCTCGTCGAGGCAGGGCAGTACGAGGTCCGCGCGGGGCGGACGACAAGCAGAAGGAGTCACCCTCCACACCGTAGGAACCGGTCGGCGGAGAAGGGCGCCCGAAGACCTTACGAAACGCGGACGCCGAGTCGCACGGCGGCGGGCGCGGGTCCCCACGGCACGGCACGGTGTCACCCTGGGGGCATGGCATTCAGCAACGAAACCGGCCGCGGCCCCGCTCCCGGCCCCGCCCCGGGCGACGTCACGGGCCGCGTCCTGGTCGTGGACGACGACCCGACCGTCTCGGAGGTCGTGGCCGGCTATCTGGAGCGGGCCGGGTTCACCGTGCACCGTGCCGCGGACGGCCCGGCCGTTCTGGAGGCCGCCGCCCGGCACCGGCCGGACCTCGTCGTCCTCGACCTGATGCTGCCCGGCATGGACGGGTTGGAGGTCTGCCGCCGGCTGCGTGCGGACGGAAACGGAATGCGCTCCGTACCTGTGGTCATGCTCACCGCGCGCGGCGACGAGGACGACCGGATCCTGGGCCTGGAAGTGGGCGCGGACGACTACGTGACCAAGCCCTTCAGCCCGCGCGAACTGGTCCTGCGCGTGCGGTCGGTCCTGCGCAGGGCATCCTCGGCGGCCCCGGCCGACGAGCCCCGGCTGGCGGCGGCCGGCCTGACCGTGGACCCGGCTGCCCGTCGGGCCACGAGGGACGGAGCGGAACTGGCGCTCACCCTGAGGGAGTTCGACCTCCTCGCCTACTTCCTCCGGCATACCGGGCAGGTCTGTGACCGGGAGCGGCTGATGCGCGAGGTCTGGGGCTGGGACTTCGGCGACCTCTCCACCGTCACCGTGCACGTCCGCAGACTGCGGAGCAAGATCGAGAAGGATCCGGCCGACCCGCAGCTGATCCGGACGGTGTGGGGCGCCGGATACCGCTTCGAGGCGGGCCCCTCCCCGGCCGGCCGCACGGCGTCCGGGTCCGCGTCCGGTGCCGGGGCCAGTGCCGGGGCCGGGGCGGAGGACGGCCATGCGTGATCTGCTGCTGATCGCCCTGTACGCCTTCCTCGGCGCGGCGGCCGCCGGGCTGCTCGGCGCCGTCGCGCTGCGGATACTGCGCCGGCGAAGTGTCGCAGTGTCCCTCGCGGTCGTCGCTGCCGTCACGGTGTCCGCGATGCTCGCCGGGACGCTCGCGGTGGCGTGGGCGATGTTCCTGTCCTCCCACGACCTGGCCGTGGTGACCACCGTCGTCGCGATGGCCGCCGCCGTCTCGCTGGGCACGGCACTGCTGCTGGGCCGACGGGTCGTGCTGCGCTGCCGGGAACTCGTCGGAGCGGCACGCGAATTCGGGGAGAACGGTACTTTCACGGCTCCCGCCGTGCCCGCCCCCGCGGAACTCGCGGCACTCAGCCGCGAGCTGGCCCTCACCGGCGAACGGCTCGCCGCCTCCCGCGAACGCGAGCGGGCCCTGGAGACCTCGCGCCGCGAGCTCGTCGCCTGGATCTCGCACGACCTGCGGACCCCGCTGGCCGGGCTGCGCGCGATGTCGGAGGCGCTGGAGGACGGCATCGTGGCCGACCCGGCCCGCTACCACCAGCAGATGCGCGCGGAGGTGGAGCGCCTCAACTCCATGGTCACCGACCTCTTCGAGCTGTCCCGCATCCACGCGGGCGCCCTCTCCCTGAGCCCCACCCGGATGTCCCTCTACGACCTGGTCGGCGACGCCCTCGCGGGCGCGGATGCCCTGGCCCGCGAACACGGAGTACGTCTGGCCGGCGGGAGCATCGCCCCCCTGCCGGTGGAGGTCGACGGCAAGGAGATGACCCGCGTGCTGTCCAACCTGCTGGTCAACGCCATCCGCCACACCCCGGCAGACGGCACCGTGGCGATCGCCGCCGAACGCCGGGCGGACGCGGTCGTCCTGTCCGTCACCGACGCCTGCGGCGGCATCCCGGAGGATGACCTGCCCCGCGTCTTCGACACCGGATGGCGGGGCAGCCAGGCGCGTACCCCGCCCTCGGGCGCCGGCTTGGGCCTGGCGATCGTCAGGGGCATCGTCGAGGCCCACTCCGGGCACGCGGACGTCCACAACGTGCCCGGCGGCTGCCGCTTCGAACTGACCCTCCCCGCACCCGCGTAGGCCGTCCCGGCCGGATCACCGAGCCGAAATCGGCGATGACCCGGCGACTTCGACGGGGTCGGCTGCACGGTCTTCTTCGATGCGGAGGACCATGCGACGGCCGTGGAAATGTGGTGGCCCGGCGAGAGCCGGCAGAGCACCACGCGTGTCCTCCTGGACGGGCACGACGTCTTCGCGACCCCCGCCGACACCGTCCTCGCGGAGCTGCGCGAGCACGGGTGGACCGTGGACGCCGAGGACCCGGAGAACGTCGTCGTGCCGGGCGTCTCGCCGGGCTTGACCCGACAGACCTCCCAGGAAGTACCGCGCGACGGGCAGGGCCTGCCCGTCTCCTTCACCTCGGTCCTCGTCGCGGGCAAGGGCTACTACGACTTCCGCCACGCGCGGTAGGGAAGCCAAGGCGAGCGGCCGCTCCCGGTCCGGCGGGAGCGGCGGAAGCCCGGTCGGCAAGCCGGCAGCGACCCGCCGCGGCCGCGGGCAAGGGCCCTCTTCCCTGCCGGCCGAAGAAAACACGGGTCACCGGCCGGCCCCCGGGGCGTTCGGACCGGGCCTTCCGGGCACCCTCACCACACGGACAGTCCACGTCTGGGACCGCACGTGCACGGTGATGTGCGTGGCCGGTGCCCGGCTCGGTTCCACGGCCCGGCAGCGCAGGGTGACAGCCCAGCGCTGGTACCGGACGGCACCCAGCGCGTGGACCGGACTCACCCCTGCTGAGGCATCGAGCCAGAACCGAAACCCGTGGAGAAAGTCAGGCGGTCGCGCATCCGCAAAGCCGCCGGTCCTCATGTCGTCAGCTACCGGCCTCCGCGTGGAGAGCCCGTGCCATGGGAGAGGATCCGTCAGTGACGAAGGAACGGATCTGTGCCAGGTAGGCGTCCCGGTCGATGCGGCCGTCACCGTCCTCATCCAGTGCGTCGAAGGCCGAACGGGCGTTGTCGGCGGGGTTGCCCAGGGCGTGGCGCAGCCGGGTGAACTCCGCCCGGTCGAGGTGGCCGTCGCCGTCGGCGTCGGCCAGGTCGAACAGTGATCCCAGAGCCGGCCTGCACACCTCGTCGAAGGCCTCCCCGCCCGCCCACGCCTCGTACTCGGTGAAGGTCACCCGGCCGTCCAGGTTCGCGTCCATCGACGCGAACACCCTCTCGTGCGCGGTGCGTGCCAAGGACAGGAGCGGGTCGTCGCCGGCCCGGCCCAGGGCCGCTGCCGCGCGTTCGGGCCGGCCAAGGTACTCCTGACGGGAGATGACCCCGTCGCCGTCGACGTCCAGCATCGAGAAGATGTGCCGCTTAGCCGTGATGGTGTCCACCCGGACCCTCTTTCCTGCGCGAAGCCGGAGAAACAGCGGACGCCGCTCCCACCCCGGAAACGATCAACCCGGCACCAGGTCACCTGGTCACCACAGTCGGCACATACTCCACTGCAGGTCCCTCCCGGTGGGCCTCCTCTTCAGGACCCCTGTGCGGCCTCGGCCGACGGCTTCAGGGGGCCTGTGCGGCCTCAGCCGACGGAGCCCGCCGACGCACGCTGACCGGACCGGGCGAACTCGGCCATCCCGTCGGCGAAGCGCACCTCCGGACGCCAGCCCAGTTCCCCGCGCAGCCGGGCGGAGTCGGCGGTGATGTGCCGTACGTCGCCGAGGCGGAACTCGCCGGTGACCACCGGCGCGGGCCCGCCGTACGCCGAGGCGAGTTCGGACGCCATCTCACCGACCGTATGCGGTTCCCCGCTGCCGGTGTTGTACGCGGTCATCGTCCCGGCGGACATGCCGCCGACGGCCTCCAGCGCCACGGCGTTCGCCGAGGCCACGTCCGTGACGTGGACGAAGTCCCGCCGCTGCGCGCCGTCCTCGAAGACCTGCGGGGCCTCGCCACGGGCCAGCGCGGACCGGAAGTACGAGGCCACTCCCGCGTAGGGGGTGTCGCGAGGCATCCCGGGCCCGTAGACGTTGTGGTAGCGCAGCGACACCGCACGACCCTGTGTGCCCCGGGCCCAGGACGCCGCCAGGTGTTCCTGGGCGAGCTTCGTGGTGGCGTACACGCTGCGGGGATCGGTGGGGGCGTCCTCGCCGACCAGGCCCGGCGCGAGTGCGGTGCCGCAGTCGGGACAGGGCGGCTCGAACCGGCCGGCCGCCAGATCCTCCGTCCGGCGGGGCCCGGGGCGCACCACCCCGTGGCGCGGGCACTCGTACCGGCCCTCCCCGTAGACGACCATCGACCCGGCCAGTACGAGCTCCCGCACCCCGGCGGCAGCCATCTCGGCCAGCAGCACCGCGGTCCCGAGGTCGTTGCAGCCGACGTACTCGGGGGCGTCCGCGAAGTCCTTCCCGAGCCCGACCATGGCCGCCTGGTGGCACACCGCGTCGACCCCTCGGAGCGCGGCTCGCACGGCGTCGGAGTCCCGTACGTCAGCGCGCAGGAACTCGACGTCGGGCAGGGGCGGTGCGGCGGGGTGGGCGGCGGGCAGCAGGGCGTCGAGGACGACGGGGTGGTGCCCGCGGTCCTTGAGGGCGGTGACGATGTGGGAGCCGATGAACCCGGCCCCTCCGGTGACGAGTACGCGCATGCCGACGACGTTACGCAGGGCACGGTCCCCGAGGGGTCTCCCACGCGCGCACGTAAGACTTCCGTCATGCCCGCGCGGCGCGTGCGTCGGTCCGGCCGTCAGTGATGGCCGAGGTGGTCGTGGTCCTTCCAGATACCGTCGCCCGGCATGTCGAGGCGGGCGGTGAGCGGTCGGCGCCACGGGGGAGTGGAGGTGGGTTCGCCCCAGTAGTCGGTGACCTTGACGGCCCGGCCGTCGAGGAGCTCGGCGATGGTGACGTTGCGGTAGAGGCGGCCGTCGCCGTAGTCGCAGGTCCATTCCACGACGATCACGTCGTCGAGGTGCAGCCGTCGTCCCACTCCGAGCGTGAGCTCGGGGAAGTTCCCCTCGATCTCGCCGATGAGCTTGCTGCCGCGGACGACCTCGCCCATCTGGGGCCACTGCCGCTCCACCTCCGGGGCGAGCGGGACCCCGAGGACGTAGGCGAGACGCGTGCGACCGTTCGATTCTGCTGTCGGCTCGTTCATGGCCGTCACTCCTTCAACGCGATCCTCGAACGGTGAGCAGGGACCTCACGGGGCGGCAGGGTGTCGGCGAAGGCCAGCACCCTCGTGATCCAGTGGCCCAGGACGTCATCCTCCGCCAGGACCGGGCCACTGACCGTCAGCATCGCCGGACACGCCCGCGGTCGTGTTGCCGTGCAGCAGGAAGACATGACCGCCGGACATCCGCCTCTCGGTGACGCCGGGCCGCTCACCGAGCCGCGCCCGGACCCGCTACCCGCTGGGCCGGCCCTTCGTCGTACGTCATGCCGTCCGCTGTCCTGCGCGGCAGGCCTGCCCGCGCGCCCGGCCCCGCCGCCGATGTGCCGGTGCACGCCGAGCGCGCGACCATGGGGAGATGGAGCCGTCGTCACTGGGCGATGTCAGCACCCCGGGCCGTGTGGCGTCCGCCGGGGAGGGGATCGGCCTGGACGAGCTGGCACTCGCGGCCCGCAACCACGGGCTGCCCCTCGAGGCACTGCGCTACGAGGTCACCCCGGCCGGGCTGCACTACGTGCTCGTCCACTACGACATCCCCGCCGGGGACGAGGCCACCTGGCAGCTCACCGTCGGCGGCGCGGTCCGCACCCCGCTGGCCCTGGACATGACCGCCCTGCGCGCTCTCCCCGCCGTGACGCACAGGGTCACCATGGAGTGCGCGGGCAACGGACGGGCGCGGCTGTCGCCGCGGCCCGTCAGCCAGCCGTGGCTGGTGGAGGCGGTGGGCACCGCTGACTGGACGGGCGTGCCGCTGCGGATCGTGCTCGCCGAGGCCGGGGTGCAGCCGGACGCGGTCGAAGCCGTCTGCACGGGCGCCGACCACGGTGTGGAACGCGGGGTCGAGCAGGACTACCGGCGCAGCCTGCCCCTGCCGGTCGCCACCGGTGCGGACCCGGAGGTGCTGATCGCGTACGAGATGAACGGCCTGCCCCTGCCGCCGCAGCACGGGTATCCACTGCGGCTGGTCGTACCCGGCTGGTACGGCATGGCCCACGTGAAATGGCTCCGGGACATCACCCTGGCCGACGCACCGTTCACCGGGTTCCAGCAGGCCGTGGCCTACCGGATCCGGCAGACGCCCGAGGAGCCCGGCGAACCGGTCACCAGGATCGCGCCGCGGGCCCTGATGGTCCCTCCGGGCTTCCCCGACTTCATGTCGCGCACCCGTGTCGTACGCCCGGGGGTCGTACCGCTGGAGGGACGTGCCTGGTCGGGGCACGGGCCGATCGCGCGGGTGCAGGTGAGCGGCGACGGGGGCCGCACCTGGGCGGAAGCCGAGGTGACGCCGCGGGCACGGCGCGCGTGGGTCTGGCAGGCGTGGCACTGCGATTGGACGGCCACCCCCGGGGCACACACCCTCATCGCGCGTGCCGCGGATGCCGAAGGACACACCCAGCCCCTCGAACAGCCCTGGAACCGCGGCGGCTTCGCCAACAACCTCGTCCAGCACGTCCCGGTCCTGTGCCGCTGATCACCGCCGTGCCGGGTCCGTCGGCCGCACCCGCGTCACGGGACGACCTGAGCGGCTGCTCCGCCTGCCCGCCAAGGACCCGTGAGGAGACCGATGCCCCGCTCGTCACGCCGAGGCCAGAGCTGCCGCGCCGAAGGAGACGTCGAAGCGGTCGCACCAGATGGTGACGCTGCTGTAGTCGGCCAGGTTCACATCGGCCGGGATCTCGTAGTTCTGGTCGCCCTTGTTGCCCTTGAGCTTGCCCAGGCTCACGTGCTTGCCGTCGTCGAAGACGGTCCAGCCGGCGGTGCCCTCCTTCACCGGGGCGTCGGTCAGCCAGACGCGGAGGTCCGGGCCGTTGCTGGTGTCGAGGTTCTCCAGGCGCAGGGTGCGTGAGCCGTCGGGGAGGCGGATCAGTTTCGCCGTGCCCGTGGTGGTGTGCTCGTGGCTGATCAGGACGCCCTGAGCGAGGGTCTGCGGGCCCGCCGGGGCACTGGGAGCCGCGCCGGCCGCCGGGGTCGCCCCGGACGGCCGCTGCGTCGAGGCCGCGCTGGGCAACGCCTCCCTGACGGTCTCGTCCCGCCACAGCTTCCACGGCTGGAACCAGTACAAGCCGATGCCCAGCACCACGGTCGCCGCGATCACTGCCCCGGCCCATGCCCGACCGCTCCGCTTCGTATGTGCCACTGCCGTCCCCATTCCCTCACCGGTCCGTTCACCGGTGCGTTCACCGGTCCGCTCACCTCATTCAACGCGGCAGGGACACGAGGCACCATGCCCGCCCTGATGACGAAGTTCTTACGTCTGGGGCCGGGACCGCAGGAGCTTGGCCCGGACGACCAGTGTGGCGGCGGAGGCGGCGAAGAGGGCAGCGGTGATCAGTAGCCAGCGGGCGAGGAAGCCGTCGGCCGGGAGCGCGGTGGCCGCGGTGTAGTGACCGACCTGGTGGAGGATCAGCGGCCACCAGACTAGGAGGAGGTCCGTTCTCGGAGCGCTGGCAGGAGCTGTTCGGACCGACCGGCGGCGGGCCCGCGATGAGGCTCGCCTCGGAGGCCCCTGACCCCGGGACCGGCGGGGGCGGGGCCGGAAACCTCATGCACAGCAAGGGCCCTTGGACCAGCGCCTCCGGCACCGCCGGTGACCTGCGCACCAGCACGGAGACGAGCCGGTCGGCGCTCGGCCCCGGCCACGAGGGCGCCCTCGTCCTGACCGCAGGCGGGACGACGGCCCCACGGCTACCCCTGTGATCACAGGGCGTGGTCGGGCGGACGGTCGCCCGGCACGCGCCGCTGACCCGACCCATTCGGGTGGGGCCCGGCGTGGGGCGACGCGTCATCTATGCTTCAAGGCGGTCGCGGGGCGGTGACTCGTCGCGCTCGGCAACCGCAGCACGGTCGGTCCGGCCGGTCGCCGAGGCGGTCCGTGCCGGGGCCTCGGTCCGGTCAGGGGACCACATGGCGCCGATCATGAAGATCTCGGGGGATCCAGTGACCACCGGCACGCGCCTGCGCGCTGTGGGGCGCCCAGCCCACCCGCTCGCGATCGGAAGACCCCCAGGGAGAAGTGAGGTATGGCAGTGATCTGCGTCGGTGGCATGATCGGACTCGGCAAGACGAGCGTGGCCGAACTGCTCGCAAAGGAGCTGGGCAGCGAAGTCTTCTACGAGAGCGTGGAAGACAATCCGATCCTTCCGCTCTTCTACACGGCGAGCCCCGAGGAGATCCAGGCGAAGCGCTACCCCTTCCTGCTCCAGCTCTACTTCCTGCAGACGCGGTTCGCCTCGATCAAGGAGGCGTACAAGCAGGGCGACAACGTCCTCGACCGGTCGATCTACGAGGACTGGTATTTCGCCAAGGTCAATCACGACCTGGGCCGGATCAGCTCCCTCGAGATGCGGGTGTACGAGGGACTGCTCAACGAGATGATGCGTGAGATCGACGGCCTGCCGTACCGCAAGGCACCCGATCTCATGGTCTACCTCAAGGCGGACTTCGAGACGGTGCTGCATCGCATAGGGCTGCGGGGGCGCGACTTCGAGCAGGACGAGAGCCTCGTCGAGTACTACCGGACGTTGTGGTCCGGCTACGACGACTGGGTGCACCAGCACTACTCGGCCAGCGACGTCCTTGTCGTCGACATGAACCACACGGATGTGGTGAACAACCCCGAGGACGCGACCCGCGTGGTGCGGGAGGTCGAGAACGCCCTGGCGGCGGCCAGGCTCCGGGCCTGAAGCTGTTCCACCCTGACGGTTCGGACACGGGACAGGGCACCGGGCGCGGGGGGTCAGTTCTCGGATGGCGGGGCGGGGGCGAGGAGTTCGCTCTTCACGTGTTCGTAGTCGGCCAGGGCCTGTGGGTCGCCGTGGTGGTAATCGGTCCAGAAGCCGGGACGCTGCCAGCGGGCGTCCGCGAGGCGGGTGCGGCCGTCGACGATGCTCAGGGTCCAGCCGGGCGGGATCCGGGTGTCCACCGTCTCGAAGTTGACGGGGTCCCAGAGCAGTCCGGGGTCGGATGTTGCGGGGCCGAGCACGCGGATCTGGCAATCGATGTCGTGGGCGACCATCTCCAGGACCGGGTAAACGCCGCCCACGCGGATCCCGTCATACTCCGCGACCGGGTAGTCGCCGTCGGGATGGATGATCTCCAGGCATCTGACTCTCATGGGGAGAAGTCTCTCCCTGGCCGATGCCCGGTGACTGTCCGGGGCACCGCGACGGATCCAGCGAAGCGGCCGTCTCCGGTCGCAGGCGATGACAGTTGGGGGCCTGGACGCCGGTGAAGTTTCCCGAAGCCCGCCGCCGCAGTGCCGGTGAGTCCCCCAAGCCCTCCACCCGCTCACCGTTCCCGCAGCCCGGCACCTGGAACAGGCACAAGCGGACACCGCGCACACCCTGGGCATCGTCCAGGTGCGTCCCGATTCGCGATGAGCCCCACCCGGACCGGCTGCTGACCTCACACCGGGTGCGGCTTTCCCGAGCTGGGGGAAGAGCCGAGCACCCTTGCCGGTCGAATGACCAAAATGATCTCTCGTCGCAGCCCGGGGACACTGCGCATTTGTAGCAGTGAACGCGGGGAGTGTTCCTCGTGATACGAGTTGCATTGCTTCGCGACCGTCGCCCGGTCGAGTGATCACCGGTTTGTTCCGGTCGATGGCGGACTTCATTCGTGGATCCGTCTCCGGATACGTCTTTGCGTCTGTTCCGTGGGTCGGTGTGAATAGGGGAGCGGGGGCGAAGTTCAATCTTCCTTCGGTGCGGGTGCGGGACGCTGACGGACGCCGGAGCGTGGCTCGCGGAGGTGGCCGGCCGGTGGGCAGGTGAGGGATCTGAGGGCTGGTGGCAGTGTGCGCCGGGGCTTCTCGGGCTCTGTGAGGGCGTGCCCTGGCGCTCCGCCCGTGGTCGTACCGTCCCGATGCCGTCGGCATCGGGGAAATGGCGGCGGTTAGTCGAACTCGCACGCGGCCACTATGTTTGAAATGCTGCTTGCGGCAAAGTCCAGAATGTCCTGGGCGCCTCGAGCGGGGTCATCGCCCCACCCTCGTCTATGTGTTGACCTGCACATACAGGCGGGTATGCTGTGCCTCGCGCTTCGGGAACTGTATGCGTTCCCGCTGCGGTACGACCACAGGGGGAGCGGTAAGTGCTGGAGAGCATCGGCCTTGAGAATCGAGACCACGACGTTTATCGAGCGCTTCTCGTCCACCCCGGCTGGGATATGGCGGACATTGGGCAGAATCTCGGCATGGGGGAGTCCGAGGTCCGCGACACGCTGGACCGGCTGACCCGGTTCTCGCTCCTTCGCTCTGCCTCCGGAGCCGAAGCGCTCGTGCCGGCCAGTCCGGAGCTCGGACTCCTTCCCCTGCTGCAGGATCTCGAAGCCGAACTGGATGAACGCCGCGCCAGGCTGTCACGGGACCGGGCGATGCTCACGGCTCTGACGTCCGAGTACACCGCACGGCGCGTGCAGAACGACGTGGCGGGCGTCGAGCGCCTCGTGGGCCTGGAGGCGGTGCGCTCCCATCTGGCCCAACTCGCCCAGGGAGCCGCCTCTGAAGTGCGCGCGTTCATGCCGGGGCCGGCGCTCAGTCAGGCGGCCCTGGACGCGTCGCGCCCCCTCGACGTGCAGAACCTGGCGCGGGGCGTCCGGATGCAGACCATCTACCTGGAGACCGTTCGCAAGGACCCGGCAACGGTCGAGTACGCCACCTGGTTTGCCGAGCAGGGAGGCCAGACGCGCACCATGCCCTCGCTGCCGATGCGCCTCATCCTGTGTGACCGCTCCGTGGCCGTGCTCCCGGTGAAGCCGGACGCGAGCGGGCAGGGGGCGTTCGTCATCCGGCTCACCAGCATCGTCTCTGCGCTCAACCAGCTCTTCGATCTGACGTGGGAGCGAGCCACCCCGCTGGGAGAAGCCTCCGCACCCCACTGCGACGGGCCCAGCGAGCGCGAACTGGCACTGCTCAGGATGCTCGAGGACGGCCACACCGACGAGGTCATCGCACGAAAGCTCGGGGTGTCCATCCGCACGGTCCGCCGCCTGATGTCGGACCTGCTCAAGACGCTGAACGCCGAAAGCCGTTTCCAGGCAGGGGTGCAGGCCGCGCGGCGAGGGTGGATCTGACAACGCGCCGCAATCGGTGAGGACCTCGTCGCGGGGTCCTCGGACCATGCGGCACTTGTTCACCGTCACTTCGCGTGGTATCGATAAGGGGCATGCCGTGCGTGACGCCCGCGAAGCCGGGCCCGCCGGTCCCCCGTCGGGTGTTCCGGTCGAAGGCCCGTGATATCGGCGAGAATGCGCCGGCGTTCATCCTGGAGCAATCGAGGCTGCCCATGGCCACCTCATGCCATGGCATGAGGTGGCCGTATCAGACATCATTTGATGTGCTCAAAGGCTGGCTACGGTATTCCCTGTGTATGCCATCAAGGTGTTCCTGCAGTCGCCGAACGGCGCTCGAACCACCGGCCTGGCGGGCAGCGCCGACATCGGGGACCGGCTCCTCGGCGACCCCCAGCCCGGGGTTGCCCACGTGAGCCTGGTCCCACTGTCCTCGCAGGTCGTGGCCATGACCTTCGTGGTCGCCGCTGACCTCGGCGCCGCCGAACGACTGGCCGCCGCAGCATGGGACGCCTGGCTCGACCGTGAATGGTCCGCAGGCTGGAAAGTGTCCTCGTACGGGGCCGACCTGCTGCTGGGTGTCTCGGCGGCCGCGGAGGCGTTCCTCCGCGAATCTGGCTCAAACTGACCGGTTGGTGCCATGGCCTACATGGGCCATCCGGAATCGTCGACACCGGGTAGTGGCTGCGACCAATATCAGTCAGGACGGGGGGCGGCGCACTGCGTCGGACGATCACGCAGAACTGCCCATTTTTCTTGTGCCTTCCACACTTACCCGTGTGGTTCCGGCATGCATTTCCTTGAGGGGTATCCGTGCACGACCGCATGAACCGCGTATTCCGGGCAGCAGTTCTCTCCCTTCTGATCGCCCTTCCGGTCCTTTTCGCCAGCGGTGCGCTCCCCGACGAGACCGCGGCACCCGCTCTGGTGGCCCACGAGGAAGAGCACGTGGTGGCGGCCCCCGAAAACTGGGCCTGGGACTAAGGCATTTCCTTCGGATCGATCCTTTCGCCGGCCGGACGAGCCGAGGGCAATTTCAAGACGTCCGCCTCCTCCTGAGGCACGGAACGGGTTCCGTGCATAGCGCACCGTGACGGGCCTCGGCACAGGTTCCGGTGGCCGGAACCCGCCCACGTCGACAAGGCACTGTCGCGCCCGTTCGAGCCGGCCCGGGAAATGGGCGGGGGTACGCCCCCGCCACCCCGTCCGATGGACGCTTCCGTCCCCACCGGCCCGCGTGGGGAGCGCACCGCGGAGGCGAAGCGCACGGCCGGTCTCCCCATCCCCATCCCCATCCCCATCCCCATCCCCGCTCCGCTCCGCTCCGCTCCGCTCCGGAAGAGCGTGGGCGGTACCCACCGACTGATGACTCCCGGCACGCGCCGAGAAAGAAGCAGCTACCGATGCAGACCGACATGACGCCGGACGAACTCACCGACCGCGTACGGACCATCTGGACCGAGGTCCTCGGTCGCTCCGACTTCAGCGACAGCGACAGCTTCTTCGAGTCGGGCGGGCACTCCCTGCTCGCGTCCAAGGTCATGGCACGGCTCGGCCGTTCGGTCGGCGTGCGGCTCTCCATGCAGCTGATCTTCGACCACCGCACGGTGGAGCAGTTGGCAGGCGCTGTGTACGCCCAGGTGTCCGCGCAGAACACCACCGCCCGTCCGGAGACGACGACGGCGTGACCACCCCGGCGCCGTGCGACGCGAGCGGCGGTCGCGGCATCGCGCGCCGGTACCCGTCGTCGCACGCCCGGCCGTGCAGGTCACAGGCCGCCACGATCCACCAGGTGGCCCAGCCCGCGGGCGACAGCGTGACCAGCACCTTCGGCCCGTGGTCCGGAACAGTGAACCGCCCCTATCCTTCCTGGAGTTCACCCCCATGTCCCATCTCGTCGTCGCCAACGGTGAAGGCCAGCACTCGCTGTGGCCGCACGCCGTGGGCGTTCCCTCCGGCTGGCAGGCCACCGGATTCTCCGGCACCGAGGAGGACTGCCTCGGCCACATCGCGGAAGTCTGGACCGACATGCGCCCCCGGTCCCTGCGGGACCTGTCCGCGGCCGAGCCGAACGTCCTGGGAACCGAGCGGTTCGTCCTGCGGGAGCTGACTGCCGACCAGGTTGCCGCGCTGCTCCGGGACGACGCGCCGGAAGACGACTGGGCACCCGGCTACCCCTTCGCCGGGACGCTCGCCGCAGCCGGCGGATTCGGGAAGCGGACCGCGGACCAGCACGTTCGGGGCTTCGGCATGTACCAGGTCGTACGGTGCGCCGACGGCCGGGTGATCGGCGACATCGGCTTCCACAGCCCGCCGCAGGAGGGCACCGTCGAGGTGGGCTTCGGCCTCGTGGAATCCGGCCGCGGCGCCGGGTACGCCAGCGGTGCGCTCCACGAGCTGACGCGCTGGGCGCTGGCCCAGCCCGGCGTCACCACCGTCGTCGCGCGCACGCTGAAGGACAACACCGCGTCACAGGCCGTGCTGGAGCGGGTCGGTTTCCGCCGGACCGCCGAAGAGGCGGAGCTGCTGCACTACGCGCTCGGGACCGAAGGCCTCGAGCAGGCCGGTTCGCGCCCGGTCGGGCACGGTCCCGTCGCCGACGGCGTACGGAGCGGCGCATGACGGCGATCCGCCGGCCGAGCGCCGTGCTCTCGCACCCCAAGGACATCCCGTCCTCCGCAACGATCCACGGAGGTGTCGCCGCCGCTGCCGTGCTGCGTCCCGACGCGATCGCCCTGCGGTACGGGAACGGTCTGACCGTCAGCTACGGAGAACTGGACGCGGCGGCGAACCGGCTCGCCGGCGAGTTGCTGGAACGGGGCATCGGGGAGGGCGACTTCGTACCGGTCCTGGTTCCGCCCGGTCCGGTACTGCCCGCTGTACTGCTGGCCGTGCTCAAGACCGGTGCGGCATACGCGGCACTGCCCGTGGACTGGCCGGCCGGGCGGCTCCAGCAGATCGTCGACAGGTGCGACGCCCCCGTCCTGCTCGTCGGGGACGCCGTGGAGGTCGCGCCGACGGGACGGGAGAGCGTGCGCGTCCCGGCCGACGTCGCGGCCCTCGCGCCGGACCGGAGCGGAGAACCGGTCCCCGCCGCCGGTTCGGCGGACTCGCCGGCCTGTGTCTTCTTCACCTCCGGCTCCACCGGAGAGCCCAAGGGGGCCGTGTCGCCGCACGCGGCGACCCTGCGGCTCTTCACGCCCACCCCCTATTCCTGCGAGCCCGTCGCGCCGTTCGACGACGCCCCGGACCTGTTCTCCGGCGAGGCTCCGATCGGGCACTTCGGTCCGCGTACCGTCACACTGCGCACGTCCTCGGTGGCCTGGGACCTGGCCTCCATGGAGACGTGGGCGCCGCTGCTGAGCGGCGGGTCGGTGGCCTACGGCGCTCCTGGTCCGCTCACGCCCGCCGCCCTCCGGGACGCGGTGAGGGTCCACGGTGTCAACACGCTCACGATCACGCCGTCACTCCTGAACACCCTCGTGGACGAGGCCCCGCAGTGCTTCGACGGCATCGCCCAGGTGATGTCCGGGGGCGAGCGGATGTCGACGGAACACGCCCGACGGCTGCTGACGGCCCACCCGGCGCTTCACCTGGTGAACGGATACGGGCCGGTCGAGTGCACCATCCTGGCCACGGCAGTTCGCGTCCACGACGCGACGGCCCTCGAGCACGCCGTCGACGTGCCCATCGGCACGGCGGTGCCGGGCACCCTCCTGATCGTGACCCGGGAGGACGGAGGCGTCGCGGACCGGGGCGAGATCGGCGAGATCGTGCTGGGCGGTCCCGGACTCGTCCGCGAGTACCTCGGCGACCCGGAGCAGACGGCAGAGCGTTTCGTCGAGTCGGTGCTCCCGACGGAGATCACCGGTCTGCCCGAGGGCACCCGCGTCCGGCTCTACCGGACCGGCGACCTCGGCGTCCTCGACGAGGACGGAGTGCTCTGGTACCGCGGCCGGGCAGACCGCCAGCTCAAGATCCGGGGAGTCCGTGTCGAGCCGGCGGAGACCGAGGCCGCACTGCGCCGGGAGCCGGGCGTGCACGACGCCGCCGTGGTTCCGCTGCGCGATGCGCAGGAGCGGCCCATCGGGCTCGCAGCCTGGATCACCGGCGCCGAGGGGCTGGACGTCGCAGCGCTGCGGGAGAGGCTGGTCTCGCTGCTGCCCGGGCCATTGGCGCCGCGGTGGATCGGCCGGCTCGACGCGTACCCGCGCAACAACTCGGGCAAGACCGACTACCCGGAGCTGGAACGCCGCGCGGCCCGTCAGGCCACCGCGCTGAGCGGTTCCACGCCCGCGCAGGGCCCGGAAGAGGAGGCGGTGGCAGCCGTGTTCGCCGCCGTCCTGGGCGCCCCGCGGGCATGGGCGGACACGCACCTGATCCACTCCGGCGGCGATTCCCTGGCCGCCGTCCGGATCGCGCACCGGCTCACGCTCGGCACGGGTCGCCGGGTCACGGCCGCCGACGTGCTGTCGGCCCCACGGGTCGCGGAACTCGCGGCGCGCATCAGCGGGTTGCCCCGGGCCTCCGATGCCGGGCCGAGCGCGGAGGACGGGAACGGGAGCGCCGAGTCACCGCTGTCCGCGGGCCAGATCCGGATCTGGCTCACCGAGCAGCTTGCCCCGGGATGCCCGCAGAACCTGGTCCACCGCACGACCGCATTCGAAGGACCGCTGGACCTCCCGGCGCTGCGCGCCGCCCTGGGCGACGTGATCGACTGCCATCCGACGCTCCGGACGGTCTACTTCGATGACGAAGACGGCGTTCCGTTCCAGCGGATCCTGCCGCCCGGTGGCGTCCCGCCGCTGGACGAGATCCGGATCCCCGCGGCGGACATGCCGGCGCGGGCCCGAGCGGTCGCCGCCACCCCGGTGGACCTCACCACGGGCCCCGTGCTGCGGCTCACCGTGCTGCACGACCCGGACGCGCCCGGACGGGCCACCGCCGTGTTGGCCGTGCACCACATTGCGGTGGACGGCTGGTCCCTCCCGGTCATCTTCGAGGACCTGCGCTCCGCCTACGAGGCACGCTCCCGCGGGTTCGCCCCCGACCTGCCGGCGGAGGCCGTCGGATACGCGTCCTGGCACAGGGCGGAGGCGGCCATGGCCGACCCCGCCGAACGGGAGCGGCGCGACCGGGCGTGGCGCGAGGAACTCGCGGGCGTCCAGGACGTGCCGAGGACCGCGCCGCCCGCGACGGGCACGGCCACCGGGGGCACGGCCGCCCCCGGCGAGGACGTCGGCGTCATCGCGGCGCCCGTCGCAGCCGGGTCCGTCGCCGCGGTACGCGACATCGCCCGCTCGGTGGCCGCGACCCCGGCCGTCGTACTGCTGGCGGTGTTCGCGCAGGCGGTGTCCGACATCACCGGCGCGCGCCGGTTCTGCGTGGCCGTACCGGTGGCGGGCAGGTCGGACCCCAGGCTCGACCGCACGGTGGGGTTCTGTGTGAACACCCTCCCCGTGCGCGTCGACACCGAGCCGGGAACGGACCCGCTCTCGCTCGTGCCGATGCTCCGGGAGCGTTTCCTGCGGGCGCTGCGCGACGAGCTGCCGTTCAACGACATCGTCGCGGCGGTCGGCGGGGACCGCGGCCACCGGATGCCGCTCGTACAGGTCTGCATGGCCTACCAGACGGATGCCGACACCGTCCTGACCCTGCCGCCCGCGCTCTCGCGCCCCGCGCCGACTCCGGCCGGCGACGGTGGCTTCGAGCTCACCTGGGAACTCTGGCCGGCCCACGCCGCCGCCGCGGTCGCGGGCACGGTGCAGTTCCGCGCAGCGGCCTTCCCCGCCGGCACGGCCCGAGCACTGCGGGAGCGGCTCGACGCACTGCTCGGCGCGTTGGACGCCCCGCTCACGCCTCCCTGTCCCGCAGAAAGCGACATCACCGAATGAACCCCCTGGAAGAAGCCGCGCCCGGCCCTGCGGGGCCGCGGGCCCTGCCCCCGGACGCCTGGAACGACACCGTTCGCCCCTTCGACCGGGAGGCGACCGTCCCCGCCCTGCTCCGCGAGGCAGCGCGCCGGGTACCCGACCGCCCGGCCCTCCTCGCCGGTACCCGCACCCTGACGCACGCCGAACTCGACCAGCGGGCCGAGCGGTTGGCCAACCACCTGCGCACCCTGGGCATCGGCAGAGGTTCCCACGTCGGCCTCCTGTCCACCCGCTCGGCGGAGGCCGTGGTCAGCCTCCTCGCCGTGCTCAAAGCGGGTGCCACCTATGTGCCGCTGGACATCCGGTGGCCGCAGTCCCGGATCCGGTCGCTCCTCGCCGGTCTCGGCGTCAGCGCCCTGCTCACCTCGCGCGACCAGCTCCCCGCCGTCGGAGCGATCCGCTGGGACGTTCCCACCCTGCGGCACGTGGTCGTGCACGACCTCACGACCGAGGACACGTGGACGGACTCGTTCGACGAGGAGGCGGTCGGCGACCTCTGGAACTACGTGGCGGAGCTGCCGGACCCCCTGCAGGCCGCCGGCTTCAACATCGGCACCTCCGGCGACGTCTACACCTCGGACGACGTGGCGGCCTACCGGGACCACGTCGTACGACTGGCCCGGGAGGCGATGCCCACCGCAGGCGCGGTACTGGAGATCGGCTGCGGTTCCGGGCTGATCACGCAGGCCCTCGCACCGCACGCCGCGCGGTACACCGCCGTCGACCCGGCCGCCTCCGCCGTGGCGGCCGTACGGGACCGGGCCGCCCGGGCGGGCTTCCCGCTCGCCGGTGCCACGCTGTTCGCCCACGAGGCCACGACCGCCCTCGACCAGCCGGTGGACCTCGTGGTGCTCGCGAGCACCGTCCAGTTCTTCCCCGACATGGACTACCTGGTGCGCGTCCTGTCGGACGTGTTGCCGATGCTGGCCGCGGGCGGTTCCGTCGTGCTCGCCGATCTCGTCGATCCCGAGCTGGGCCGGCACACCGGGCTCAGCGTGCCGCGGTCGTTCTTCACGGCGCTGGGCAGAGCCGTCCCCGGGGCCGTGGTCAGGGTGCTCGGCCGTGACGGGGCGCAGTGGCCCGCCGACCTGGCCGCGCGCTACGACGTGGTGATCACGGTCCCGGCCCGGATCCCCGAGGACAACGGGCTGCGCGCGCTGCGCTCTTGGACCGGATGGCACGTCGACCGGCGCCCGACCGCGCCGGTGCGGAGCGAGCCCGCTCCCCAGGACGTCGCGTACGTCATCTTCACTTCCGGATCGACGGGAGCGCCGAAGGGCGTCATGGTCGACCACCGGGCCGTGGTCAACCTCATCGACTGGATCAACCGCGTCCACGAGGTGGGTGACGCGGACCGGTTGCTGTTCGTCACCTCGTTCTGCTTCGACCTGTCGGTGTACGACATGTTCGGCGTGCTCGCCGCGGGCGGCTCGGTCCGGGTGGTTCCGGACGGAGCGCTGACGGAACCGGACGCCCTGGTGGACCTGCTCGAACAGGAGCCGATCACCATCTGGGACTCCGCTCCCGCGGCGATGGCACATGTGATGCCGTTCCTGGAATGCCGTGACCCGGAGGGACGCGGCGACCTGCGGCTCGTCATGCTCAGTGGTGACTGGATCCCGGTGACCCTGCCGGGCGAGATCCGCGGCGAGTTTCCCGGAGCGCAGGTGGCGGCGCTGGGCGGCGCGACCGAGTGTGCCGTCTGGTCGAACCGTTTCGCGGTCGGGGAGGTGGACCCCGCCTGGCCGAGCATCCCGTACGGCCGTCCCATGCAGAACGCCCGGTACTACGTGCTCGACGCCGGGATGGATCCCTGCCCGATCGGGGTTCCCGGCGACCTCTACATCGCCGGCACCTGCGTGGCCCTGGGCTACGCGGGGGCTCCCCGGCTCACGGCCGCGCGCTTCCTGCCGGACCCGTTCGTTCCCGGGGGAGCCCCCGACGGGGCAGAGGCCAGGATGTACCGCACCGGCGACCGGGCCCGCTGGCTGCCGGACGGGAACCTCGAATTCCTCGGCCGTCTCGACGATCAGGTGAAGGTCCGGGGATACCGCATCGAACTGGGCGAGGTGCAAGCGGCGTTGACCCGGTGTCCAGGGGTCAAGTCCGCTGTCGTCCTCGCCCCGGAGACCGCGCACGGGCGGGAGTTGGCAGCGTTCTACATCCCGGAGCGGACGGCGGCCGACGGTGCGCCGGCGGTGACACCGGACGAGGTTCTGGCGGCTCTCGGCGGCCTCCTTCCCGCGTACATGCTGCCCAGCCGTCTCACCGACGTTCCCTCCTTCCCGGTCGGCCCCACCGGCAAGATCGCCAGGGATCGGCTCCTCGCCGACGCCGGACCCGGGAACACCACCGGAGGCTCCCGGTGACCGGGTCGGTCCCGACCCGGACGAAGGATCCCGGGCTCGTCGACGCCGGTGACCATGGCGGCGAGATCCGAGTCTGGTCGATGCGTGTGCCGTCGGCCCGGGAACCCGACGCCTTCGACCTGTCCGTGCTCGACGCGGAGGAACGCCGGCGCATGACGGCGTTCCGGCGCTCCGACGATCGTGTCCGCTACGGCTTCGCGCACGTCGCCCTGCGGCGGATCCTGGCCGCGCGGCTCGACGTCGAGCCGTACGAGGTGAGGTTCGGGCGCGACCCCTGCCCGGTCTGCGCGGGGCCGCACGGGCGGCCCGTGCTGGACGCGCCCTCCGCGCGGACGCGGTTCTCCCTCTCCCACTGCGGGCAGCGGGTGCTGGTCGCCGTCGCAGAGCTGACGGTCGGCGTCGATGTGGAAGGGATCCCGAGCGGCACGACGGTCACGGACGTGCTCCGCGCCCTGCACCCGGCAGAGCGTGCCGCGGTCGAGGCAGTGCCGCTCGCCGAGCGAGGAGCCGCGTTCGCCCGCGTGTGGGCGCGCAAGGAGGCGTATCTGAAGGGCATCGGCACCGGCCTGGGCCGAGACCTTTCCCAGGACGACACCGGGGCGCCGATACCGGGGTGGCGGCTCGTCGACCTGCCCGTGGACGACGGGCACGCGGCGGCCCTCGCCGTGCACTCGCCACATCCACCGACCATCGGCATGCATGATGCGCTGCCGTAGGCATCGGCATCGGCATTTATTCCTGACACTCCTTGAATTAATTCAGAAAAAGGTTGACAGAGCCGATCTCGGTCAACATAGTTAAGGTGAACTTATCAAGGAACCCCGCACTGATGGTGCGATGCCCCGCTTACGAGCGTGTCATCTTCCGCGTCGCCCACCGGGGATTTTCCTGGGAACTTACCTGACACTCTTGTCGCTGCAAGACCATGCACGGGGGATTCTTTATGCATTTCGACGAAGGAGAACTCGGCCTCCCCGGACTCTTGCTGATGGAGCTTGATTCTTGGCGGCAGTCGCCGGTGGCCGACGAATTTCCCTCTTCCAGGGTCGTGCGCTACATCAGATCCGTCGGCAAACACTTTCTCGCGACGCCCGTCGTCGAGGAGCTCGTCCGGGTTCGCGCCAGCCAATCCGAGATCGTCGGCGATGACGCAAGTCGCGAACACCTGCGGCGATTCCTTTCCGTGGTGCTGGACAAGCACGACGGGACCTACGACTACACGACCTACACGGCTCTTGACCTGCTGCGGCCGCAGAACGCCGAGCCGCTTCCGGATTTCGAGGAAGAGGTCGCCACCCGCATAGCGTTCCTGCTCTACGATGCTCTCGCATTCGAATGCGGGGCGGCGCTCGGATATCGCTCCCAGTTGCCGTGCATGCGGCCGTCCCGGGAAGCAGTGGAAAAAAGGCTGCGGCACGGACTCCGTGTCGCAACCGAAATGGACAGGCTGAGCGCCAAACCCATCACGCCGAAGGTGTCCTCCTTGCAGGAGCGATACGATCAGCTCGTCGACGTACTCGAAGGAGCATCGCCCGGGATGGCTCCCAGGCTGGAGCAGACCCTTCTGCCGGTCTACATCATTCACGATGAATACCTCTTCATCCGAGTGCTCCAGTCGTTCGAGTCGATATTCGAGCACCTGGCCCGATTGGCGTCCGAGGCCATTCACAGGCTCGAGGCCCGGGACGTGGAAGAGGCTCTTGTCCTGCTTTCCTCGATCGCCCGGGTGCTGAGTCACGGGCTACCGCTCTTCTCCCTGCTCGCCACGATGCAGCGCGAGTCGTTCGAGTTCTTCAGGAAGTTCACCGAGGGCGCCAGCGCCATCCAGTCGGTCAACTACAAGACGTTCGAAGCCCTGTGCGGCACGCCCCCGCCGGCACGCGTCGAGTCGCCGGCCTTCCAGTCCGTTCCCGAGGTGCGCGGCCGCGTGCTGCAGAGCATGACCACCGTGCGCGGGGCCGCCGACGCCCTGATCGCGAGCGGTGCTCACGACGCGGAGGTCGAAGCCCGCCTGGCCCGGGCGATGGCGCAGATCGAAGCCGTCCACCAGCGCTGGAAGCGAACCCACTACCGGCTGGCCGTCCGCATGATCGGTTCGGTCAGCGGCACGGGCTACACCGAGGGCACCCCGTATTTGAGATCCGTCATCGACAACAGGCTGTTCCGCCGAGCTGAGGAGACTACGAACTAATGGCACGACGCATCGAAGAAGGCCGGCCCGGCGAGGCCAAGGCGGTTCTCAACCCCAGCGAGCCCAACCCGCTCCTGCGCTTCGAGTACGACCGCGGCAGCAACTACGAGATGGACACCCGGATCACCCTCGCGATGGCCGCGCTGGTCCCCGAGGCCGAACTGATCAACTCCGATCACCGGATGTTCCAGATCGTCCACCTGGTCAACGAGTACGTGTGGTGCTCGATGCACCACGAACTGGGGCGCGTGGCCGGGGCTCTGGACAACGACGACTTCGGGCTGGCCGCCCGGCTCGTCGCCCGGACGAACGGACTGGCGGAACTGCCCGTCCAGTGCGTCCGGATTCTGATGGACCACCTGCCCCAGGCCAGCTTCCTGCGCATGCGCGACCACCTTCCGGCGAACACCAGCGGTCTGGACTCCCCGGGCGGACGCAACCTGCGCCGGGTCTGCCGGGCGGTGTGGAAGTCGTTCGAAGCCGCCATGAAGCGGAACGACGTGACGTCCAAGGACCTGATCGAGGAGTTCGCCCGAGAGGGCGGCGAGGCGTCGGCCGCGTGGCTGAGCGGGCTTTCGTCGGTGCAGACCGGACTCCACGCGCTCGACTGCAAGCTCATGGAGTGGAACCAGCTTCACCTGCGTCTGGTCCGTCAGCACCTGGGCGGTCACCCGGCGGCGCGCGCCGAGTCGACCCCCGCGGCCGCAGACGGCCCGACCAGCCTGCGCGGTGAACCCGTGAACGAGCTGGAGCGGCTGTCCGAGCGGTCCGTCTTCCCGCTCCTGTGGAAGAGCGTCGACGACGCCTACCGGCAGGCGACCCCGGACCGGACCACGCAGATATGAGCGACGTCGTCACCGCCGGAGCCGAGCAGCTCGACCTCTGGCTGGCCGCGAGCCAGGAACCGGAATCCTCCCGCTACAACGTTCCCGTCTGCCTGACGTTCCAGGGCCGGGTCGACGAAACGGCCGTACGGACGGCCCTCGTGCGACTGTACGAGCGTCATCCGGCACTGCGTTCGTCGTTCCGGACGGACGACGACGGCGCGGTGAAGCAGATCGTCGCCGCGCGCGTCGAGCCGTCCCTCAGGATCGTCCGATCCGGCGAGGACCTCGACGACGCGCGCAGGACGGCCTGGGCCGAGCAGGTCGGACTCCGGCCCCTCGACATGACCACGCCGGGCCTTCTGCGATCCGATCTCCTGCTGGAGCCCGGTGGAGCCGTGCTGGTCATGACGGGCCACCACATCGTTCTCGACGCCGCTTCGGTCGATGTCCTCGTGGCCGACCTCTGCTCGTTCTACGAGCAGTCGATCGAGCCGAGGTCGGCCGAGGCCGAGGAGAGCCGGCAGGACGCCGAGGAGCCGAGCGGGGAGCCGGCGGAGGACCTCGCCTACTGGCTGGGGCTCCTCCACGAGTCGTCCGAGACGCTGGAGCCCCTGCCCGACCTGGTCCGGGGCGTGCGGCCGTCGTCCGCGGCATGCGAGGAGGCCTCGATCACCGGCGAGCCGGTGGCGGCCCTCCGGGCGCACTTCGAGTCCGCCCTGGTCTCCCCGGCGATCGGGGTCCTCGCGGCGTGGACCGCGGTCCTCCACCAGTGGAGCGGCCAGGCCGAAGGTCTCCTGGGCATCCCGTTCAGCGGGCGGTTCGGTTCGGGCGGTGACGACAGCGTCGGCCTCGTTGCGCGCGTACTCCCGGTGAGATCGTCCTTCGCCCCGGAGACACCGTGGATCGACCATCTGACCGCCGTCCGCGGCCAGGTGATCGAGTCCTTCGAGCATTCGGGCGTGGACACCGGCACCCTCCGTGCGGAGCTTGCGGCGAGGGGACAGCGGTACCCCACGTTCCGGGCCACTTTCACGCACCGCACCAAGCCCGACGTCAGACGCCTGTGTTCCGGTACCACCGTCACACGGGTCGACGTGCGACTCGGCGCGGTGAAACACGACGTCGCGCTGATGGTGGTCGAAGACAACGGCGGCCTCACGCTGAAGCTGGACTACGACGCCGCCATCTACCGGCGGTCGACCGCCCGGGCGATGCTCGACCAGCTCCTCGGCCTCCTCCTCGCCGCTGCGGCGCGTCCCTCGACGTGCATGGGCGACCTCCTGCTGGAATCCGACGCCGCTGCCGCACCCGCGGGCGACGCCGGGGCCCGGGTCCCCCACCCGACCAGGACGCCGCCGCAGATGGTCCTCGACGCCGCGAAGTCCGATCCGGACCGCATCGCGGTGATCCACGGCACGGAGTCGCTCACCTACGGTGAGCTGGTCGTAGCGTCCGCTCAGGTCGCCCGATGGCTCCTTCAAGACGATCACCGCGCCTCCTGCTCAGGGCAGGAGCCCGAGGAACTCGTGGCGGTCCTGCTCTCCGAAGGCATCGACGCCGTCGTCGCGTTCCTCGGCATCGCCCTGGCGGGCAAGGCGTACCTTCCGCTGGAGCCCGGGTATCCCGACGAGAAACTCGAGTCGATCCTCCGGGACTCCGGCGTCCGCCGGGTCCTCACCTCACCCGACGGCGTGGAGCGCGTCTCGCGTCTCGGCCACCCGGCGCACGCCGTCACCGACGTGAGAGCCGCAGCCTCCGGCCTCCCGGCCGTCCCGCCCGCCGTCGGGCTCCACCCCGACATGCTCCTCAACGTGCTCTACACCTCCGGATCGACCGGACGGCCCAAGGGCGTGATGCTCTCGCACCTGGGCGTCTCCCGGCTGATGCGGGGCGACGGCTACGTCCGGCTCGAACCGGAGGACAGGATCGCCCACTTGTCCCCGTTGAACTTCGACGGCGCGACCTACGAGATCTGGGGTGCGCTGACCCACGGCGCACGCCTGGTGATCCTCGACCGGGAGCTGGCGCTCTCACCCGCCGAGCTGCGCGACGCCGTCGCGGAACACGGCGTCACCATGCTCATGGTCACCACCCCGCTGTTCCACAACCTCGTCACCGAGGCTCCCGATCTCTTCCAACACCTCCGGGTGATGGTCTTCGGCGGTGACACGGCCGCGATCCCGCAGGTGGCGCGCGCCGTGAAGTGGTGCGGTCCCGGCGTGCTGCTGCACGGCTACGGCCCGACCGAGAACTCCTTCACGTCGATGTTCACCAAGGTCGACGCGGTGGAGGACGGGAGCCGCACGCTCTCGATCGGCCACTGCGTCCCGGGAACGGAGGCGTACGTCGTCCACGAGGGGACCTTCGACCTCGCTCCCGTGGGATGCCCCGGCGAGTTGCTGCTCGGCGGCGTCGGCCTGGCCCGGGGTTACCTCGGCGACCCGCGCCGTACGGCCGAGGCCTTCGTGCCGGATCCGTTCAGCGGCCTGCCGGGCCGCCGCCTCTACCGAACGGGCGACCGGGTCCGCCTCTTGCCCGGCGGTGAGATCGAGTTCGTCGGGCGCATGGACGAGCAGGTGAAGATCCGCAGTCAGCGCATCGAGCTCGGAGAGATCCGGTCGGCTCTGCTCGCCGATCCCGCGGTCCGCGCCTGCCACGTCACGACCTGGCGCAATCCGCGCGACGAGAAGGAGATCGCGGCCTACCTGGTGATGCAGCCGGGCGGCACCTGGCAGGACGTGCGATCCCGGATGGGCTCGGTCCTCCCGGACTTCGCCGTGCCGACCGCCTGGGCGGAACTGGACGAACTCCCGCTCAACGCCAACGGAAAGGTCGACTGGCGCCGGCTGCCCGCTCCGCACCGCCGGTCCGGGGCACGCCCGGCCGGCGTCCGCACGGTGGTCGCACAGCGAGGCCTCGACGCGGTGCGGGCCGCGTGGTGCGAGGTGCTCGGCGAGGTCCCGCCGGACGACGACGTGAACTTCTTCGAGGCCGGAGGCCATTCGCTTCTGCTGGTGCGCCTCCAGGCCATGCTGAAGAGGCACGCCGGTCTGGAGCTGAGCGTCGCCGAACTGCTCAGGTTCACCTCCGTCCGGGCCCAGGCGGCACGGCTGGGGAGCCCGGACGGGCTTCCCCAGGCCGCCCCGGCCGCAGTGGCCGCCGCCGATGAGCCGATCGCCATCATCGGCGTCGCCGGACGCTTCGCCCTCGCGCCCGACGTGTACGCCTTCTGGGACAACCTGCGGGACGCCCGCGACTGCGTCGCGGGCGCGGGCACCCCGGCGGTCGCGCTCGGCGACGGCCGGCTGCGCATCGATCGCTGGGGCCTGCTCGACACGGCACGCGCGTTCGACGCCGAGCTCTTCCGGCTGTCTCCGGTCGAGGCGCGGGCGACCGACCCGCAGCACGCGCTGCTCCACGAATGTCTGTGGGCGGCCATGGAGAACGCCGCGGTCACGCTGGACCAGCTGCGGGGACGCACCAGCATCTACGCCGGCTGTGCGGAGACCGAGGCACAGGAACCGGTCGGCGAGGACTCCCTCGCGGAAGGGCTCTCCCAGGCCTTCTCCTCCAGGCCCTCCTTCGCCGCCACCCGGTACTCCTACCGCCACGATTTCCAGGGCGAGAGCGTCATGGTCGACACGGCCTGCTCGACCTCCCTGGTGGCGGTTCACCTGGCCTGCGCGAGCCTGCGGTCCGGCGCCAGCGACTACGCCTTCGCAGGCGGGGTGTCGATCGCCGACCCGGCGGACGGCGGATACGTCTACGAGCCCGGCATGATCTACGCCACCGACGGTGTGTGCCGGCCCTTCGACGTCCGGGCCACCGGAACGGTGGGCGGGGACGGCGCCGGCGTCGTCCTGCTCAAGAGGCTCTCCGACGCGCTCCGCGACGGGGATCCGATCCACGCCACGATCGTCGGCTCGGCGATCAACAACGACGGCAACCGGAAGGCCGGTTACACCGCGCCCGGAGCGGACGGCCAGGTGGGCGTGTTCCGGAACGCACTGCGGTTCGCGGGCCGCGACGCCGGCCACCTCGGATTCGTCGAGACCCACGGCACGGGCACCCGGCTGGGAGACGCGGTGGAGGCGACGGCGCTGGGCGAGGTCGCCGGGGAGCGGGCCGCTCCACTGCCCGTCAGCTCGGTGAAGTCCGCGATCGGCCACTGCAACACGGCAGCCGGTATCGCCGGCCTGCTCACCGCGGTCTACGCGCTGGGGGAGAAGGTCCTTCCGGGCACGGTCAACTCCGGCCGGCCGATCGAGGAACTCACCCAGAACGGCAGCCTTCGCCTGCTGACCGCGAACGAGGAATGGCCGGCCGGGGACGCACCGCGGCTCGCCGGAGTGAGTTCGTTCGGAATCGGCGGTACCAATGCCTGCGTGCTCGTGGAGGAATTCATCGAGCCGACTGGGGGGACCCATCAGTGACTGTACAGAACAGGGTTGAACCGCCCTTCGTCCTTCCTCTCTCCGCGCGGGGCGGGGCAGCCTTGGCGCACACCTCGACCGGTCTCGCGGACTTTCTGGAAGACCGGTGGAGCACCGGCCTGGGCGACGCGGCGCACACGCTCGTCCACGGCCGGGAGAGGTTCGAGCACCGCCTCGCCGTCGTCGCCGATGACACGGAATCCGCTGCGGCCCTGCTCCGGCACCCGAAGGGCCCCTCGGCCGGCGTCCGGACGGGCGTGGCCGCCGAAGGCGAGTGCCGTACGGTCTTCGCCTTCACCGGTCAGGGAAGCCAGTACACCGGCATGGCGGCGGGCGCATACGCCGCCTACCCCGAGTTCCGGGAGTGGATCGAACGGGCTCACGCGCTGCTGGACGGTGTGATGCCGTATCCGCTCCTGGACTGCCTGTTCGACGCGGGCAGGGCGGACCAGCTCGGCCGCACGGACGTCGCGGCCCCCGCGCTGCTCGCCGTCCAGTTCGGTCTGGTGCGCGTGCTCGCACGGTACGGCATCCGTCCCGATGCGGTCCTGGGGCACAGCGTGGGCGAGTTCGCCGCCGCGGCCGTCGCGGGAGCGGTGTCCGAGGAGGACGCGCTCATGCTGGTCGCCGAGCGCGGCAGGCTGATGGTCGAGAAGACGGAGCCCGGCACCATGCTGTCGGTCCGGTGCCGCCCCGGTTCCGCCTGGGACACCGGCCGGGTGGCCCGGCTGGCCGCTGACGAACCCCTGGTGGCGATCGCCGCGGTCAACAGCCCCCGGGACCTGGTGCTGAGCGGCGACCGGCGGTCCCTGGAGCGGATCGAGGACGTGCTCGGCGGCGAGGGCGTGCGGACGCGCCGGCTGCCGGTCTCGCACGCGTTCCACTCCCCGCTCCTCGACCCGATGGCGGACGACTTCCACCGGGCGGCGGACGCCATCGCCTGGTCAGCGCCCACCTCCTCAGCGTGGTTCAGCTGCGCCGCGGGCCCGATGGACGCGGCGCCCGGCGCCGCGCACTGGCGGGAGCACCTGCTCCAGCCGGTGGAGTTCTGGAATGCCCTCTCCCAGGTGTGCACCGCGGGAACGCCGACCGTCCTGGTGGAGATCGGACCGCACCCCACGCTCCTCCAGCTCGCCGGGCAGCTGGCCGACCCGCCCGCCCTGGTGCCGACGCTCGACCGCGACCGCGACGCCGCCGTCGCCGTGGCGGGAGCCGCGGCGCAGGCCTGGTGCATGGGCGTCCCCGCGGACCTCACCGGCGGAGTGCCCGGGCGCAGGATCCACCTGCCGGGTTACGGATTCGACCGGCGGGTCCACTCGGAGCGACCGGCACCGAAGTCGAACACCGGCACGAGCCCGGCTCCGGCCGTCGCGCCGGCCTCCACCCGGCCCGTGGCGCGTGACGTGCTCGAAGGCATCTGGACCGACCTGCTGGCCGTCACCCCCGACGCGTGCCCCTCGTTCGTCGAGGCCGGCGGGGACTCGCTGGCCCTGCTGCGGCTCCGGCAGCGGCTCGAAGCGGAACTGGGCACCGCACCCGGCCTGGGAGATCTGCTGGACGCCGGGACCTTCGCGGGCATGCTCGTATTGCTGCCCGACCCCGTGGGGGAGCCCTCCTCCACGCCGCCGGCTCCGGCCGCCTCCTCGACGGTGGTGACCTCGTACCCGCCGTCCCTGGCCCAGCAGCGGATGCTGTTCGTGGACCTGATGCAGGACGATTCCAACCAGCACAACGTAACGCTCGCGGTGGACATCGCCGGCCGGGTGGACCCGGCCGCGATGCGCGACGCGTTCACCGACGCCCAGCGCCGTCACTCCGGTCTGCGCACCGTCTTCCACCAGAGGGGCGGACGGTTCGAGACCGAGATCCTCGGCGAGCCGGGCGTGGAGCTCTCCGTCCTCGACACGGCGCTCGGATCGGAGCCGGGAACGCTCCGTCCGCTCACCGGGGACGACGACGTCCGGGAATGGGTGCGCGAGCTGGGCGAACCTCCCCTGCGCTGCTTCGCCGAGCCGCCCGTACGCGCGACGCTGGTCCTCGGCCCGGCGCGCAGCCTGATGGTGATCACGGTGCACCACGCGGTGACCGACGCGACGTCCATGGGCGTCATGGTCGAGGACCTCGCGGAGGACTACCACCGCCGACGGGCAGGGGACGACACGGCGGCCCGGGCCACCCCGCACCAGTTCCACGACGTCCTCGCCGAACTGGAGCGGGCCGAGCAGAACGACACGACGCAGAGCAGCGCCTACTGGCGGGAACAGCTCGAAGGTGCGCCGGACCTGGTGCCCCTTCCCACCGACCGTCCCCGACCCGACGTGCGGGCGGGCGCCGGCGCGATGTGGGGCTGCGACCTGGACCCCGAGCTGGCGTCACGGATCCGCGCCCTGTCCGCCGAGCTGAACGCCACACCCTTCAGCACCATGCTGGCCGCCTACGCGGTCTTGCTGCGCCACCACAGCGGCGCGGACGACATGGCGATCGCGACTCCGGTCACCAGCCGGTCCACGGAGGCGTCGCAGCGGGCCTTCGGACTGATGCTGAACACCCTGGTGCTCAGGGTGGTGCTCGGCCACGACGACTCGTTCGCCTCCTTGGCGAGGAGCGTGAGCGCGGTGGTACTCGAAGGGATCCGGCACTCGGCGTTCCCGTTCGACAGACTGGTCGCCGAGCTGAATCCGAAGCGGGACCCCGGCCGCACCCCGCTGTTCTCCGTGATGTTCGCGATGCCGGTGGACTTCCCCCTGCCCGCCTTCGACGGCATGCCCAGCCGCTCGGTCGAACTGCCCGGCATCGGCGCGAAGTTCGACCTGACCCTGTACGTCACCCCGGCTGCGGACGGCGGTCTGCACCTGGACCTGGAATACGATCCGGCGCTCTTCGACGAGGCCACGATCCGGCAGTGGGGCGCCGACTACACGCGGCTCCTGGAATCCGTGGTGGCCGACCCCGGCGTCCGGCCGTCCCTGCCCGAGTCCCAGACGTCCGCGGCGAAGGCCGGCACGACGGAAGGTGTGAGCATGACGAGAGGCGGCGACCGGCCGTTCAGCGACCTCGAACGCTATGTCGCGGACCTGTGGTCCGAGACCCTGAACGCCGAGGTCAAGGACCCCGAGGACGACTTCTTCGAGATCGGCGGCCATTCCCTGCAGGTGTTGGCCTGCCTGGTCGAGATCCAGGAGCGTTACCCCGAAACCACCATCCAGGACTTCTTCGCGTACCCGACCGTGGAGCAGTTCGCCGCCCGTCTGGCGGAACTGGACGCGGAGGCGCCCGCGCCCTCCGTCCCGGAGACGACCGGGCGCAGCGAGACGGTCCCCGTGGCGCGACCGGTCCGGCACACCGCGGCGACGCCGGCCGATGGTGGTGAGGTCCTCCTCACCGGTGCGACCGGCTTCCTCGGCGCGCACGTGCTGGCCGCGCTGCTGCGCGAACCCGGCCGTCGCGTGGCGTGCGTGGTGCGGCGGAGCGGGGAGGTCCCGGCGATGGACCGGCTCGCGCAGGTGGTCGAGTACTACGTGCCGGACGTTCTTTGCGAACTGCCGGGCCGAGTGCGGATCATCGAGGGCGACCTCAGCACGATCAGCCCCGAGGAGCTGGCGGCTTCCACCGAAGGGGTTCGGGAGGTCATCCACGCGGCCGCCGAGGTGCGCCACTACGGTCGCGATGACCACTACAGCGCGAACAACATCGCCCCGACCGCCATGCTCGCCGATCTTGCCCTGGCCCGCGGCTGGCGCATGGCCCACATGTCCACGCTGTCCGCCGTCGGCCCCGCGGCCGGGGACGGGCCCTTGGTCACCCTGCGGGAGGACGACTTCGACCGGGGCGAGAGCTTCGACAGCCCCTACGCCCGGTCGAAGTACGAGGCCGAACTGGTCGTCAGGAAGGCGATCGCCGACGGGCTGGACGCGACGGTGCACCGCGTGGGCACGCTGGTCGGCAACACCCGGACCGGAACCTTCCTTCCCGATCCGAGCGCGAACATGATGTACCAGATCCTGCGGGTGATCCTCAGCTGCGGCGTCGTCCCCTCGGCGCCGGGGTGGGGCATGGACCTGACTCCAGTCGACTTCGCCGCCGACGCGATCCTGGAGCTGTCGCGGAACCCGGCCCATTCGGGCCGTACCTTCCACGTCTCCAACCCGGTCAGTCTCCCCTCCGCCGACCTCGTGCTGATCCTGCGCGACCTCGGCTACGCGGTGATGCCCGCTGCCCCGGAGGCGGTGGGGGAGTGGCTGGGACGGCCGGGAGCCGACGCGACCGATGCCGAAGCGTTCGCGTTCCTGGCCCAGTTCCTCAAGCCTGTTCCGACCCTGGTCCAGTACGACGCGCAGGCCACGACCGAGGCCCTCGGCGAGCTGCGCTGCCCCAGGCCGGACACGGCCCTGCTGCGCACCCTTCTGGGCCACGGCATCGAAACAGGTTTCTTCCCGAAGTCGCGGCTCTGGGACTTCGCCACTCACCTCGACCACCCGAATGCGTTTGGAGCAGCACAGTGATCTATGACGTCGTCACCAACGACGAGGGCCAGTACTCGACCTGGCCGGCCGACCGCGAGCTGCCCGACGGCTGGAAGCCGACCGGGTTCCGGGGCGGCAAGGAGGAATGCCTCGGCCACATAGAGGGGGAATGGACGGACCTGACGCCCCTGTCGGTGCGTGAGCTCCTCGAACCGCAGACCAACGCGATCACGACCGAACGCCTGACCCTCCGGGAGCTGACGCCCGCGCAGGTGGCCGTGCTGGTCGACGAGAACGCCACCTCCGACGAGTGGGTCGCCGACTACCCGCTGCCCGGCAGCAAGTACGCCGCCGGGGGCTTCGGGCGCCGCACCGCCGACCAGATGCGGTACGGGTTCGGCATGTACCAGCTCGTCCGCGACACGGACGGCCTGGTCATCGGCGAGATGGGCTTCCACCAGCCCCCGAACGAGGGTGTCGTCGAGGTCGGATTCGGCCTCGCCCCGTCCTGCCGCAGCGCGGGCTACGCCACCGAGGCGCTGACCGGGCTCGCCCGCTGGGCCTTCTCCCAGGCGGGGGTCGAGCAGGTCGTGGCCCGCACGACGGACGAGAACACCCCCTCCCAGGGCGTGCTGACCCGGACGGGCTTCACGCACGTCGGCCTTGACGGGGACTACCAGCGGTTCGTCCTCACCGCCGCGGAGCTCGCACCGGTCTCCGAGCCCCTCGACCTCGACGACGAGGGCCGCGCCGCGATCGCCGGGGTGATCGAGGGACGCCTGGCGAGCGGGCGGCGCCACGAGCTGGCCTTCGCGCCGGGGAGCGACCCGATGATCCGGGTGATCCGCGAGGACGGCCACACGCAGGCGTTCGTCCAGTGCGGCGCCCTGAAGGGCGTCGACGACCAGGACAACCACTTCCTGGACATCGTGGTGCGCCCGGAGGCCGCACGCCGCGGGCTTGCCTCGCGCCTGCTCTCCGAGGCCCGGGTCTTCGCCCGCGGCGAGGGCAAGACCGGCCTGGTCGCCGCCACCGCCGACGAGGACGAGATCTCCGGCGCCTGGGTGCGCAAGCACGGCTTCGAGGTGATCGGCCTGCACGGCGTGAGCAAGCGGACGCCCGACGCCCCGGCCGCCGAAGCTCCCGCGCACCTGACGGTCGAACATGTGGACCGGAGCGACGCCGCGGCCGTCGAGGAGCTCGTCGCCCTCGCGGTGGCGACCTTCGCCCAGGTGGTCCTGCCCGGCGGGGTGAAGCTCAGGCTGGAGCCGGAGACGGTTCGGCAGATCGTCCTCGGAGAGGGCGACGGCCTGCTGCTCGCCTGCCGTAAGGACGGGCGCCCCGTCGGTTGGCTCGCGTCGGACTCGGTCCAGGACGGCGCCGTGAACCTGGTGGACGCCCAGGCGCTCGCCGACTGCGCAGGCGACGGCGTGCCGGAGGCGCTGCTGGCCTCGGCGGTCCGGTGGGCGGACCGCGAACGGATCACGGTGACCGCCATCGTCGAGGAGAAGGGGCAGGTCGAACTCGCGGAGGCCCTCCCCAGATTCGGCTTCGACCGCAAGGACGGCAGGACGATCTGGCGGCTCACCACCGCCACCGCCACCGCCCGGTCCTGAACCACTCTGCCGGCGCCCGGGCACCGGCAGTTCCCGTCGAATCGAAAGATGCGCCCCATGTCTTCAACCAAGCAAAATCCGCTCCGCGTGATCGGGTTGCTGCCACGCCGCGCTCAGGCGCTGCTGGTCGCCAACGCGGTGAACTCCTTCGGCGCGGGGCTGGTCATGCCCTTCCTGCTGGTGTACTTCGGAGACATCCGCGGCCTGGACATCAGGATCGGCCCCGCCGCGATCGCCGTCACCGGCCTCTGCTCGTTCGGCTCCGGGCTGGTCTGGGGTCACCTGCTGGACAAGCTCAGCTACCGGCTCGTGATGCCGGTCGTCATGATCATCGCCGGTGTCGGAACCGGCCTCTACGCCCTCGCCGACCGGCCGTGGATCGCGCTGGCCGTCTCGGCCCTGTACGGCCTCGGCATGGGCGGCGTGGGCACGGTCACCAAGACGATGTTCGCCACGGTGGTCCCGAAGGAGCAACGCACGCTGACCTTCGGCCTCGAATTCACGCTCTTCAACGCCTTCGTCGGACTCGGAGTCCTGGTCGGCGGCCTCGTGGCCTCGGGAACCCTGCGCAGCTACCAGCTGCTCTACCTGGGTGACGGACTCTCCTTCGTCATCACCGCGGTGGCCTTCCTGGTCCTCCTGCCGAAGACCGCGGAGAAGCAGCACCACAAGGCCAAGGCGGACGACAACGCTCCCGCGCCCTCCTACCGCTCCGTTCTGCGCATCCCCGCGCTCGCGCTGGCCCTGTTCTGCATGCTGCTGTGCGCGACCGTCTCCCTCAGCCAGTTCCAGTCCGCGCTGCCCGGCTACGTCACGGTCAACGACGCGGTCACGCCGGGCGGGATCTCGGTGGCCTTCATCGCGAACGTCGTGGTGATCGTCCTCGCCCAGTTCCTGCTCATGCCGCGGCTGGAAGGCGTGCGCAGGAGCACGCTGATCTCGGCGTCGGGCGTCCTCTCGGCGGCAAGCTGGGTGTGCGTCCTCTTCGCGGGCCTGACCTCCGGGACCGCCGCGCTGGTGACGCTCATCGCGGGTGTCGCGATCTTCTCGGTCGCCGAGGTCATCGTGATCCCCATCGTCGCCGCCCTCATCAACGGTCTGGTCACCGACGAGGTCCGCGGGCGCACCAACGCCCTGTTCTCGTTCGTCATCTCCGGGGGCATGATCCTGGGCCCGCTGATCACGACCGCTCTCCTCGAGGTCGACCACGGCAGGGCGCTGATCGTGGTGCTGGCGGTCGGCAGCCTGCTCGTCCCGCTGGCCGGCCTCAAGCTTCGCCGGAGCCTGCCGGACGACCAGGACCGCCCCGCGGCGAAGGCCGCAACCACGGACGAGGCCGAGTCGGACGGCGAACTGGCTGCCGCGACGGCCTGATCTCCGGGGCTCCGGGCCGGACGGCATCGTGCCCTTCGGCCCGGCGGCCCGGCGGCCCATGCCCTTTTGAAAGAAGGCAACAGTTGATGACGAACACAACGAGGAAACCGTGACGAGTTCACTGATCGATCGATTCCGTTCCTTCGGGGACGGTGACGCCCTCGTCGTCGACGGAGTCCGGTACACGTACGCGGCGCTGGCGGAACGCGTCCGGGACTGGCAGGCCTACCTCGACGAGCACGATGTCGGCGCCGGCCACGTGGTCGCCCTGGAAGGCGCCTGTGATGTCGACGTGTGCGCCGCGTTCGTCGCACTCGCCGACCGGGGCACGATCATCGTCCCGCTGCCTCGCTCCTCGGGTGCCAAGCGCGCCGAGTACCACGGGACCGCCGAGGTGGAGGTGGCCATCACCGTGGCCGGCGAGACGGGACGCGCCATCGAGCGGACCGGCCTGCGGGCGACGCACGCACTCCACGGACGTCTGCGGGACGCCGCGACACCGGGCCTGGTGCTGTTCAGCTCGGGAACCACCGGGCGCAGCAAGGCGATCGTGCTCGACCTGGGCACGATGCTCGCGCAGTACGGCGAACCGTCGCGGGCCCGGCGCACCCTGGGCTTCCTCAGCATCGACCACATCGGCGGGATCAACACCCTGCTGCACACCCTGAACCACGGCGGAACCCTGGTCACGGTCTCCGACCGCAGGCCCGACACGGTGTGCTCGGCGATCGCCGCCTTCGGCGTCGAGGTCCTTCCCACCACGCCGACGTTCCTCAACATGCTGCTCATCTCGCACGCTCACGAACAGCACGACCTGTCGTCGCTGGAACTGATCACCTACGGCACCGAGCCCATGCCCCAGCGCACGCTGGAGCTGCTCAACCAGGCGCTGCCGTCGGTGCGGTTCAAGCAGACGTACGGCCTTTCGGAGCTCGGCATCATGGCGACCAAGTCGAAGGGCGACGGGAGTCTCTGGGTCAAGCTCGGCGGCGCGGGGTTCGACTACCGGATCGTCGACGGAATCCTCTGGGTGCGCTCCGACACGGCCATGCTGGGCTACCTCAACGCGTCCGCTCCGTTCGACGGTGACGGCTACTTCAACACCCAGGACGCCGTGGAGACCGACGGCGACTACGTACGGATCCTCGGCCGCGTCACCGAACTGATTAATGTGGCCGGAGAGAAGGTCTACCCGAGCGAGGTCGAGAGCGTCCTGCTCGAAATCCCGAACATCGCCGAGGCCACGGTCTCCGGCAGGCCCAGCCACGTGACAGGAATGGTGGTGAAAGCCACCGTGAAACTGGTCAGCCCCGCGGACGCACGCGAAGTCGCCCGCCAGGTCCGCGCGTACTGCGGCCAGCGGCTGGAAGCGTACAAAGTGCCGCTCGTCGTGGAAGTCTCCGACGCCGACCAGCACTCCGACCGGTTCAAGAAGGTGCGTACTCCCGCATGACAGAGAATCTCAGCACAGCAGTGGAGAAGGGCGTCGGCGAAGGACGCGTGGCCGTCGTCAGCGGCGGCAGCCGAGGGCTGGGACGCGTCCTGGTCGAACGCCTGCTCGCCGACGGCTGGCGTGTCGCCACGTTCAGCCGCTCCACCTCCGAATTCATCGCCGAATCGAGCGCGGCCCACCCGGAGTCCTTCTACTGGGAGGCCGTCGACCTGGGCGAGCCCACGACGGCGCGGACCTTCGTCCGGAACGTCCACCGTGTGTTCGGCAGGCTGGACCTGCTCGTCAACAACGCCGGCCTGGTGCGCGAGGAACTGCTCTTCACCATGCCGCCGAAGGCGATCGAGGCGCAGATCACCGCCAACCTGGTCGCCCCCATCATGCTCACCCAGTCCTGTGCACGGCTGATGACCCGCCAGGGCGGCGGGAACATCGTCAACATCTCGTCCATCAACGCCGTCCGCGGCTACCGGGGCGTCTCGGTCTACGCGGCGGCCAAGGCGGGCCTCGACGGGTTCACCCGTAGCCTCGCGCGCGAACTCGGCGGCAACGGAATCCGCGTCAACTCGGTGGTGCCCGGCTACTTCGACAGCGCGATGACCGCGGAGATGCCCGCCGCGTACCGCGCACGCATCGAGCGCCGGACCCCCCTCGGCAGGCTCGCCGCGGCGGACGACATCGCCGACGCCGTTCTCTACCTCAGCTCTCCCCGGGCGGAATTCGTTACCGGGCAATCCCTGGTCATTGACGGAGGTCTCACATGCTGAACGCACAAGAGTCGATCGAGGCGGAAATCCTTCGCCTGCTGCAGGGCGCGGACGGGGAAACACCCACGATTTCCCTGACGAGCGACCTGGTCGGGCTCGGCCTCACCTCGCTCATGTTCGCCGAGTTGCTCATCGGCATGGAGATGGAGCTCGGAGTGGACCCCTTCCAGGGCGAGACCTCGATCGTCGAGATGCGGACGGTCGGCGACCTGGTCGACGCCTACGACGCTGCGCTCGGCGCAGAGTCCGCACGAGGGTGAGGTGGCGAGACCTTGAGCATCTGCGTTCTCCGCGGCCGGTCGACCGTCGCCGTGGAACCCGCTGAACTGACCCTGATCCTCCTGCCCCACGCGGGAGGATCGGCGGGGAGCTTCGTACCTCTCCTGCCCCACCTCCCCGAGAGCTGGCGGATCCTGGTCCCGGAGCTGCCGGCGCGAGCGACCGCGCCCAAGCAGCCGGTCTGCCCGAGCATCGAGAGCGCGGTGGACTCGTTCGCCGAGGACCTGGCCGGAGAACTGTCCGGACCTTACGCGGTCTTCGGCCACTGCCTCGGAGCGCTGATCGCCTTCGAGCTCGTCCACGAACTCGCGAAGCGGGGGCACCAGCCGCTGTGGGTCGGTGTGTCGGGGAGCCCGGCGCCCCAACTCGTCGTCCCGGAACCGGCGAACGGCCGACCCGAGGACTGGACGCGCGAGCAGTACGTCGACTACATGCGCTGGCTGGGCAACACCCCCGAGGCGCTGTGGAGCAACACCGTCCTGGCGGACCGCATGATCGCCGCGCTCCGCAACGATCTCATTGTGAACCACGGATACCGGTATGGGGGCCACGCACCCTTGACCTCTCCGCTCTCCGTCATGAGGGGAGACTCCGATCCGCTGGTCAGCGCCGAGGAGATGCGGGCCTGGTCCGATCACGCGGGCGCCACGGACTTCCGCACCTGGCCCGGGGACCATTTCTACGTCTTCGACCGCGCGCCCGAGGTGAGTGCCCGGATCGTCGGCGCGATCGCCGAAGCAGCCGCACAGACCGACATGATGGGGGTTCGTTGATGGCGACCAGATCCGCCCGCGCCGTATGGCGGGGCCCGTTGTTCGGCGACCGGCCGCAGGATGCCGGGGAGGGTACGGTCTCCCTCGACTCGGTGGGCGCCGGCCTGCCGATGCGATGGAGCAGCAGGACCTCCGAGCCCGTCGGCGAGAGCACCCCGGAGGAGCTCGTGGCGGCCGCGCTGGCCATGGACTACGCGCAGTGCCTCACCCACAAGCTCGAGGAGCGCGGCCACCTCGCCCGCGAACTCGATGTCGAGGCCACGCTCCACCTGGAACTCGTCGAACCCGGCCGCCACTCCCTCACCTCGGGCTCCCTGACCGTCCGCGGAGTGGCGGACGTGCCCCTCGCCCTGTTCCAGGACCTCTCCGTGATCGCCCACAAGGAGTGCTTCCTCGTCATAGCCCTGGACCTCCCCCTCTCGATCCGGGCGACCCTGGCCGGCCCCGGCGACACGTAGGGGGCCCACACCGGAGCCTGTGGCTCCGCCGCGCGAGTCGGCCTGCCGGGCCACCGCCCGGGCCGCGGAGCCGCGGACGACATCGCGGACACGGGCCGGGACGCGGCAGGCCTCGGCATCGTCGGGCCCGACGGCCACGCCGGGCGGGGGCGGCCGCCCGGGTCCCGATCCGCGGGGACGACACGTCCCCGCGGCCGCCCCTCGCAGCAGACCGCGCGAACATGACCAGCCGACAGACCGACGACGAGGTGCACACGAGCATGACCACCGGTACGGACAGCGACACGTGGTTCCGCAGGTACTCCACGGCGGCCACGCCCCGGCGCCGCCTGGTGGTTCTGCCGCACGCGGGTGGCTCCGCAAGCTTCTTCCACCCCTGGGGCCGCTCCTTCGGGAGCGACACGGAAGTCCTGGTGGCGAAGTACCCGGGTCGCCACGAGCGGCTGGCCGACCCCTTCATCCACACCATGGACGTGCTCGCCGACCAGGTCACCGCGGCGCTGCTGCCGTTCGCGGACGTACCCATGACGCTCTTCGGCCACAGCATGGGGGCTTCGCTGGCCTACGAGGTGGTGCAGCGTCTGGAGAAGCGGCACGCCGTTCTGCCCGCCGCCCTCCACGTGTCCAGTCGCGAGGCCCCGCACCGGGTGCTGCCCCGTGAGCTCTACCGGGAGGAGGACGCGGCGCTGATCGCCGAACTGCGCAGGCTCGGCGGGACCGACTCCGCTCTCCTGGACGACCCGGACGTCCAGGAGTTCGTACTGCCGGTGCTCCGGGCGGACCTCACCATCGCGGACACCTACGGTCCGCGCCCCGACACCCCGGTCGCTTGCCCCGTCCACGCCTGGATCGGCGACGCGGACCCGTCCACCTCGGCGGGGGAGATGAACGCCTGGGGCGATGTCGCGCCCCGCGGATTCCGGCTGCGGGTCCTGCCCGGCGGCCACTTCTACCTGGTCGAACAGCACGACGTGGTGGTGCGCGAGCTCTGCGATCAACTGGCCACCGTGGGCTGACGGGTCAGCGGCGGTCAGGAGGCCGCTCCTGTCACCGGCCCCTCGGTGGGCGTGGTGAGTGAGCCGTCGAGGTCGTTTGTGTCGCGTCGTGTGCCTCAGGCCTTCGGCCTGGCGTCGATCTCGGCGATCAGGCCCTCGATGAGGCCCTTGATCTCGTCGCGGATGGGGCGGACGGCCTCGACGCCCTGGCCGGCCGGGTCCTCGAGCTGCCAGTCGAGGTAGGTCTTGCCGGGGAAGTACGGGCAGGCATCGCCGCAGCCCATCGTGATCACGATGTCGGCGGCCCGGACGACCTCGTCGGTCAGCGGCTCGGAGTGGGCGCCTCCCGGGTCCACTCCGGCGCCCTGGGCCGGAGCAGCCCTCGCGGGCCCGCTCGGCGGCCACGCCCGGCTGTTCGCTGCACTCGCGGCCGTCTCCCTCGTGGCCGCCTTGCTGGCTGCGGCCGCTTCGTGGGCGGCTCGCGGGGAGATGCCCGAGGCCGGGTGACACGGCGGTAGGGCGAGCGTCCAGGCGAGCGTCCATACAGGGAAGTTCCCCGGGTCGAGCCTTCTGCACCACCCTTTAGCGGAAGTTGCTCAACCCGCTCCGCCCCGGGACAGCCGGCGTTACGGTCCCCATCTCGCCCCGAGCGAGTCCAGGGCGGCGGTGCCGCCGCTGACGACCGCCACCCCGGAGGCTGCCTCCTGATGCACACCGGATCGCTTCCCGCGAGGACGGCGCTGGACCGTGCTGGCGCTGGTCACCGCACTCCTCGCCCTGATCCTCGGCGGGGCGGGCGCGGCCTCCGCGCACGCCGGCCTCAGCAGCGCAGACCCTGCAGACGGCAGCGTCCTCGAGACGGCTCCGAAGCAGGTCACGCTCACCTTCACCGAGTCGGTCAGCTTCTCCGAGGACTCGGTGAGAGTGCTGTCGCCGGACAACGAGCGTGCGAACCCGCGCCCGGCCCAGTATGCGGACGGCAAGGGGAACACCGCCCGGGTGGAGCTGGCAGGCAAACTGCCCGAAGGCACCTACACGGTGGCCTGGCGCGTCGTCTCCGCCGACGGCCACCCGATCTCCGGCGCGTTCGTCTTCTCCATCGGCAGGCCGTCCGAGACGGCCGCCGTGGCGGCGACCGGCCCCCCGCAGGCCACGGCAGCCGGCCGCCTGCACGGCTTCTTCCGCTACGCCGCCTACAGCGGCCTGGCCCTCCTCGTCGGAGCCGCCGCGTTCGTCCTGGCGTGCTGGCCCGCCGCGGGCGCGGTCCGTCCGGTGCGCCGGCTGCTGGTCACCGGATGGGCGACCCTGTCGGTGTCCACCGTGGCCATGTTGCTGCTGCGCGGCCCGTTCGAGACGGGCGGCCCGCTGACCTCCGCGTTCGACCCGTCCCAGCTGGGCCGAACCGTCACCGGGCGGCCCGGGCTCGCACTGACCGTACGGCTCGTGCTGCTCGCTGTGTCCGCCGTGCTGCTGAGGCGGTCGGTCCTACGGCGCGAGCCCGAGGGCGACGGACCGCCGCCGCGGGCCCCCGGTGCCCGGGTCCGCGCGGCCGGGGCGGTGCTCGCGCTGGGCCTGGCGTTCACCTGGGCCGCCGCCGAACACGCCTCCGCCGGCATCCAGGTGCCGCTGGCCGTTCCCGTCGCCGTGCTGCACCTGCTGGCCATGGGGGTCTGGCTGGGAGGCCTGACCACCCTGCTGCTCGTCCTCCGGTACCGGGCGCCCGGCAGCCGCGACGTCCCGGCGTCCGCGATCGGCCGCTTCTCGACGCTGGCCTTCGCCGCCGTCGCCGTCCTGGTCGGCACCGGGGTGTACCAGTCCTGGCGACAGGTCGGCTCCTGGGAGGCGCTGACCACCACGTCGTACGGCAAGACCCTCGTCGCGAAGCTCGCCTCCGTGGTGCTGGTGCTGACCGTGGCGTTCTTCTCCCGCCGGTGGACTTCCCGCCTCATTCGCGTGCCGTCGTCGGCCGTGGAGGCGTTGAGGGTGCCCGAGCCCGAGCGGGTGAGCATCGCACGGACGGCCGGCGCGCCTGCCTCCCCGGAGGCAGCGGGCTCCGTCGGGTGCGATGGTCCCGCCGGAGGCGAGCCGGGGGATGAGATCGAGCCGCCTGGCGTCGAGGCCGAACGGCACCGGCGCAGCCTGCGCCGCACGGTGACTGCCGAAGCCGTGCTCGGCGTTGTGGTTCTGGCGATCACCACCTTGCTCACCGGCACCCAACCCAGCCGCGCCGCCGCCGAGAGCACATCGGTTGCCACCGGGCAGGAGCCACAAGCCAAGGTGGTCACGGTTCCGTTCGACATGGGGACGGCCAGCCATCAGGGCACGGTCCAGATCACGCTGGCGCCGGGACGCGTCGGCGAGAACACGGTCGAAGCCGTGGTGTACACCGCGGACGGCGGCCTCTCCACCGTCCCCGAACTCTCACCCAGCGCGACCTGGGAATCGGCCCGCTCGACGCCAAGCTCAAGAACCAGCAGGGGTACTGGGCCGCCTACGACCTGCGGCTACCCATGCCCGGTGTGTGGACCATGGACCTCACGGTGCGCACCACGGACATCGACCAGGTCACCGTGCACGAGACCGTTCGCATCACGTCACCACCGCGGTAGCGATGACAACCCGTACCGGGCGGTGGCCCGGACGCGGCCGGTCCCCCCGCATCCTGGGGCCGCGCCCCGCCCGACGGGCTCGGTTTCCGAGCGCCGTGGCGGCATGAGTGGCGCCGTCGTGGAAAGCCGCCGGGTATGACACCCCTACCGAGCCGAGCCCGAGGCCGTGGCAGCGACCGTGAGCGGGCCGAAACCGGGCGGAACGTCCCCGCGGGCCCGAGCGACCTGGTCGAGGAGCGTGCCCCGGACCAGCCCGCAGACCTGCCCGCACGCTCCTGGAAGGCGGTACTGCGCGGCACGGTCAAGGAGTTTCGGAACGACGAGCTGGCCGACCGCGCCGCGGCCCTCACCTACTACGGGGTACTCGCGCTCTTCCCCGCCCTGCTGGTCCTCGTGTCCCTGCTGGGCGTGGCCGGCGAGTCGACGACCGCGCGGTTGTCGGACCATCTGCAGCAGCTGACCCCCGGCTCCGCCGGGGACGTGATCAGAGACGCCGTCGAGCAGCTGCAGGGCCACAGCGGCGTCGGCTCGCTGATGGCGGTCGTCGGCCTGGCCGTGGCGCTGTGGTCCGCCTCCGGTTACGTGGCCGCGTTCATCCGCTCCGCGAACGCCGTCTACGACGTGCCCGAGGGACGCCCGGTGTGGAAGGTGTTGCCGCTGCGCCTGGCGCTCACCGTCACGCTGATGGTCCTCGCCTGTGCCGGCGCGCTGATCGTGGTCTTCACCGGCGCCCTGGCCCGGCAGGCGGGCGCGGCCCTGGGCATCGGTGACGGTGGGCTGACGGTGTGGTCGATCGCGAAGTGGCCGGTCCTGGTGCTCCTCGTCACGATCATGATCGCCCTCCTGTACTGGGCCGCGCCGAACGCCGAGGGCCGCGGATTCAGGTGGGTGACACCGGGCAGCTTCCTGGCCCTGGTGATCTGGATGGCCGCCTCGGCCGGCTTCGCGTTCTACGTGGCGAACTTCGCGTCCTACAACAAGACGTACGGCACGGTCGCTGGTGTGATCGTCTTCCTGGTGTGGCTGTGGATCACCAACCTTGCGATCCTCCTCGGGCTCGAGTTCGACGCGGAACTGGTCCGCCAGCGCGCGATCGCCGGCGGACTGCCCAAGGACGAGGAGCCCTATGTCCGGCCCCGCGACACCCGCGCGTGGGACGACCAGGACCGCCGCCGCATGGAGCAGTAGTCATGTACGGGACGATCGGCCGGTGTGCCGCTTCGTGCGCAGAAGCATCTGCTCGTGGCACGGGTGCTCGTTCGATTACCGGGTAGGCGCACCAGGACAGCGGCGTGCACATCGTGAAGGGGAGACTCCGCATGAGCACGATAGAGCGGCAGACTCATGGCTCCGATGAATCCGTGAGCGAGCTGGTCTCGCGCGCTTCCCAGCAGATATCGGAGCTGGTCCGCGAGGAGATGCAGCTGGCACGAGCCGAAATGACTCAGAAGGGGAAGCGCTTCGGGAAGGTCGGCGGCCTCTTCGGCGCGGCGGGCCTGATCGGAATCCTGGCAGCTCAGGCTCTGGTGGCAACCGGTATCGCAGCCCTCGCGCTGGTACTCCCGGTGTGGGCGTCGGCCCTGATCGTCACGGCGGCGCTGGCAGTGGTTGCCGCAGTGACGGCCATGGCAGGGAAGCAGCAGCTCGCCGAGGCCGGCGCACCCGTACCGGAGCAGACCATCGACAGCGTCAGGGCCGACCTGGCCGAAATCAGGGAGAAGGCGCACCGATGACCAACGAACCCCGAACCGATATCGGCACGCCCACCCCCGACGAGCTGCGCGAGCAGGTCGAGCGCACCCGCGACGAGCTCGGGCAGACCATCGAGGCGCTGGCGGGGAAGGCCGACATCAAGGCGCAGGCGAAGGAGAGGACGGCCGCCGTCAAGGAAGAGGCCGCGGAGAAGACCGCCGCGGTCGCCGACCGGATCCGCGGGAAGACCCGGCACGCCGCGTGGCTGGTGAAGGACAGGGCACCTGAGCCGGTTGTCGCCGAGGTCGGCCGGGTCGCGAGCGTGGCACGCGCCCACCGCGAGGCGCTGCTCGTGGCCGGCGCTGCTGTGGTCGTCTTCCTGCTGGTGCGGCGCAGCCGGGGATACCGATGAAAGCGTCCAAGGCCGCCTACAAGCCGGTCGGTCTGGCCCTGGGTACTGCCAGCGGCTTGATCGCGGGTGCCGTGTTCAAGCAGGTCTGGAAGATCGTCGAAGGCGAAGGTGACGCTCCCGGCGCCACGGACGAAGACCGCTCCTGGAAGCAGATCCTGCTCGCCGCCGCCATCCAGGGCGCGATCTTCGCCGTGGTCAAGGCCGCTGTCGAACGCTCGGGCGCCGTGGCCACCCGCCGCGTGACGGGCACCTGGCCGGGCTGACGCCGCGATGCGGCCCGGCTGACCCGCCGCGATGCCGGCCCTTCCCGCGCCGACCGGCTCGGCCCCACCGCCGACCGGCTCGGCCCCACCGGAGGGCGGCTTCCGATGCGCGGTGCCCTTGCGGGGGAAGCTGCGGTCAGCGGTGCGCGGCTCGGCGGCCGAACCAGTGGCCTCGGGTGCGGGGGTGTCCGCCACTGGAGCACTGGTCTCGGCGGGGACGGCGTCGCGTTGCTTGGTCAGATCGTCGCGGTCGGGGTCGCGACCACGCTCGTGGCCGACGGCGGCGGCCTCACGGCGTGACGTGCCGAGTTCCGCTCAGGAAGAGGGATCCCGTCGAACCCGTGGCGTGGTAGCCGAAAATCGAGAAATCACCGCCGGCGCCGAGATCGTGTCCCGGCCCGGCCTTGCCGAATATTCCGGCCAAGCCGACGACGATGGCGGCGATCAGAATGATGAGTCCGAGGTGAGAATCATGGACTCGCTCCTTGGACCCAGGCCAGGGCAAGCCGCTGGACACGGCCGGCGCCTACCCCGGTTGTGTACCGTCAGGCTAAGACGGAGGGCATCATCGGCTTCCTGGCGGGAATTCTGGCTCCTTCGGGGAACGCGTAGCGCCGGCACGGCGACGTCGTCTCCGGGAGCCGGGCCGCCGGACTGCTGCAGTGGGGTTCGTCTTTGTCCACCGGCAGGCCGACGTACGAGGCCTGCCGGCGCCGACGAGATCCGGCCTGGGCCTCCTGCTGCAGGTGCTGCGCGTCGCCGCCGCGTACGGGCCCGACCGGATCTTCTGGTGCGGCAGAGGATCCGGACCCGGGATTGCCGCCGGAAGCTGTCTCGTATGGTGGCGGTCACATGGCAATTCGGGACATTCGGGAAGTTCCCTCCGGGGCTCCTGTCGGCCTTCAGGGTGGGTTCCCGTGGGCTCGAAGAGGTGCGTGTCCTATGAAACTTCCTGGAACTGGGGCCGGAGGGTGACGTGGGTTGGCGGAAACTCTTTCTCTCGTGTCCGAAATCCCTCGGCGTGATTCCCTCGCGGTTCGGAGTTTCCCCCGCCGGATCGTGGGCAGTTCATGATCGACTCTTTGTGGACAGCGTCGATTGACGACCCTAGGATCTGGCCTGGTCTGGCCGGAGATGGTCGGGAAAACAAATCGATGAAACTTTTACTTTCGGGGGATCTTGATATGCCCAGCCCCACCGTGTGGAATATCGTTTCGGATGCAGGATCCGACGCCGACGCCGACACCGATATCGTGCTCGCGGCCGATTTCCCGGTGACGGGGAGGAACGAGGGTGGATTCGCCGATCTGGCGCCCGGTCTGAAGCTGGACTGCGACCTGTGGCAGACCGTCGCCCCGGTCCGCGACCCCGAGACCGACGCCCTGGACGACAGCTACCTGGAGCCCTGGCTCTCCGAGGTGGCCGCCTCCGGTCGCACGGTCCGCGCCGTGCTCGGCTACTGCGCGGGCTCCGTCTTCGCCGGCGTGCTCGCCGAGAAGATCGGCGCACGGCAGGCGACCGCCCCCCGTGTCGTGCTGTTCGACCCCGAACTGGTCGACGTGCCCACCGTCCACCTCCAATTCGGCCGGGTCGTCGGCAACATGACCACCGTTCTGACCCCCGGGGAGATAGCCGAGCTGTCCGGCGCCGCCGAGCGGCTCGCCGGGCAGCCCGACATCGCTCCGGCCGCCTTCGCCGCCGGGCTGTACGCGGCCTTCCGCCCGATCGGCACCACGGCGCTGCGGCGGGCCGGACTCGACGAGGACTACGCCGGCGAACTGGTCCAGCTGGTCGGCTCGTTCATGTCCTACCTGGCCACCGCCGCCGGTCTCGACCCGCGCCCCGGCTGGCAGGGGGCCACGGTCGTCACCTCCGCCAGTGCGACCAGCGGACTGAACCGGATGCGCACCACGCCCGGTGTCGCTCCCATCGAGGTCGCGGACGAGCGGCGCTTCGAGGTCGAGCACCGGGACCTGCTGCGCACCCCCGCCATCGCCGAAGCCGTGGCCGGAGTCCTGGCAGGCCGCCCGGGGGAGCACGCGTGAGCGCCGAAGCCCCGGCCACCCCGGCCCAGGAGGGCTCCGGTCCCACGGCCGGGCGCGTACCGGCGAGCCGCAAGGAGACCACCCTCTGGCTCCTCGACGAGCTGGTCCCCGGCAGCGGCGCCAACAACCTGTCGCTGGCCCTGCGCGTACGGGGCCGCCTCGACGCCGCCGCCACCGCGCACGCCCTGCGCCTCCTGACGGAGCGCTTCGAGGTGCTGCGCACGGTCTACCACCGCGAGGGCGCCGAGCTGACCAAGGCCGTCGTGCCGTCCCTCGCCGTCGGGCTGGACGAGGCGGAGCACCACGGCGGCGCGCAGGACGAACAGGCCGTCCTGACGGCCTTCGTGGCCCGCCCGTTCACCCCGGACGGCAGCTCCCTCGTACGCGCCCTGCTGCTGCACGGGCCGGACGCCGACGTGCTGTGCCTGGCCCTCCACCACGCCGTGTCGGACGTGCAGTCGACGGCCATCCTGCGCGCCGAGTTCGTCACCCTCTACGAGGCGGTACTGGAGGGCGGCCACCCCGCCCCCGCCGAGGTGCCCGCCCTGCGCGAGCCCGCCCCGTCCCCCGAGAGCCTCGGCTACTGGCAGGAGCGCATGGCCGGCTTCCGCTCCTCGGGCCTGGAACTCCTCTGCGAACAGCGCGACGAGCCCGTCACCACCCTCCGGGGCGACGAGGTCACGCACGTCCTGTCACCCGAGGCCCACGACGTCGTACGCCGCCTCCAGCGCGAGCTGCGGGCGCCGGAGTCCGTCGTCCTCCTCACCGCCTACGCGGTCCTCCTCGCCGCGCACGGCGCCGGGCCCGACCTCACCATCGGCTCGCCGGTCAACACCCGCCCCCGCGAGGCGGTGGACGCGGTCGGCTACCACAGCAACCTCGTCGTCCTGCGCCTGCTGCTCGACCGTGACGCCACCTTCCGGGACCTCACGGCCCTGACCCGGCGGACGTTCATGGAGGCGATGGCGCACAAGGACGTACCGACCGACGACGTGCTCGACATGGTCGAACGCGACGGCTCCGGCTGGCGCAACGCGCTGTTCAAGCACGTCTTCAACTACGTCCCCTTCGCCGAGGACCAGCGCACCTTCACCCTCGCCGGTGCCGAGGCCGAACTCCTCGTCGTCGAGAACGGCTTCAGCCAGTTCGACCTCGAATTCTTCGTCTCGGCCAACCCGGAGACCGCCACGGTCCGCGCCGCGTTCTACACCGGGGTGCTGGACCGGTCGGACGTCGAACTGATGGTCCGGCGCTACGACGCCCTGCTGGTCGCGCTGGGTACCGGGGCGGACACCCCGATCGCCTCCCTGCCGTCCTGGTCGGCCCGCGACCACGAGGTCATCGACGCCGCCAACGCCACGGACCGCGCGATCGGTCTGCCGTCGGTGCTCACGGGCTTCGCCCGCCGCGCCGCCGCCGACCCCACGGCCGTGGCCGTACGGGAGGGCGACCGCACGGCCACGTACGGGGCCCTGTGGTCCGCGGCCGTCGACACGGCCGCCCGGCTGGCCGAGGCCGGCGTACGCCCCGGCGACGTCGTCGCGCTCCTCCTGCCGCGCGGCGCCGCGCTGGCCGCCTCGGTGTTCGGCACCTGGCTCGCGGGCGCGGCCTACCTGCCGCTCGACCCGAACCATCCAGTGGAGCGCCTGACCTACCAGCTCGACGACACGCGGGCCCGCGTCGTCATCGTCGGCGCCGGGACCACAGCCCCGCAGGGCCACGCCGCCGTGCCCGCCACCGACTGGGACCAGGCGCCCCAGGTGCCGGTGGACGAGGCGGCGGTGAAGGCCGACCCCGACGCCCTCGCGTACGTGATCCACACCTCCGGCTCGACCGGCAAGCCCAAGGGCATCCCGATCCGGCACGGCAGTCTCGTCAACCACATCGTCGACTACGCCGAACGCTTCGGCGTGGCCGGCTCCACGCGCCCCACCGGCTGGCTCAGCACGTACAGCTTCGACACCTCCTCGCTCGAACTGATGATGCCGCTGCTCCACGGCGGCCACACGGTGGTGCTCCCGGACGAGGCGCGCACGGACGGCACCCTGCTGGCGGCCGCCGTCACCGCCCACGACATCGGCCTGCTGCAGGCGACCCCCACGACGTGGCGGCTCGTCGCGCGCGAGGCAGCGGACGTGACGGCCGGACGCGTCCTCCTCACCGGCGGCGAACCCCTGCCCGCCGAACTGGCCACCCGGCTGCTCGACGCCGGCGCCGAACTGTGGAACGTCTACGGCCCCACCGAGAGCACGATCTGGGCGACCGCCGGCCGCGTACCGGCCGGCCACGACGGAAGGGTGGACGTCGGCTCGCCCGTCGCCAACACCCGGATCTTCATCGCCGACCCGCACGGCAGGCCGCTCCCGGTCGGCCTCCGCGGAGAGCTGTGCGTCGCGGGCGTCGGCGTCGCCTCCGGCTACCACGAGCGTCCCGACCTGACCGCGAAACGCTTCGCGGAGAACGCCGAGTACGGGCGCTTCCACCGCTCGGGAGACGTGGCCCGCTGGCGGACCGACGGCAGGATCGACCTGTTCGGCCGGATGGACCGGCAGGTCAAGCTGCGCGGCAACCGGATCGAACCCGCCGAGATCGAGGCGGTCCTGCTCGCCCACCCCGACGTCGAGGCGGCGGCCGTCGTGGTCGTCGGCGATCCCGGGGCGGACGGCTACCTGGCCGCCTTCGTCCGGGTCCCCGGCCGCCCCGAGGCCGTGGACGAACTGTGGGACCACGCGCACGGGCAGCTCCCGCGCTCGGTCGTCCCGCACCGGTTCATCGCCGTGGACGCCTTCCCCCGTACCGGCAGCGACAAGGTCGACCACCTGGCCCTCGCCGAACAGGCGGCCCGGCACTCCGGTCCGGCCGTCGGCGGCCACGGCGGCGATGCCGGTGCCCAGGACGACCTGACGGCCACCGTCGTCGGCCTGTTCGCCGAACTGCTCGACCGCAGCGACCTCGACGCCGGCGCGCACTTCTTCGCCAACGGCGGGCACTCGCTGCTGGCCGTTGCCCTCGCCCAGCGGATCAAGGACATCACCGGTGTCCGGCTCGCGCTGACCGATGTGTTCGAGACCCCCACCCCCGCCGCCCTGGCCGACCGGCTGCGCCGGCTCGCCTGACGGAACCGAAAGAGACGCCCTCATGGAAATCCTCAAGCTCGCCGTCAGCGGCTGGTTCGCCCGTGCCCTCGCGGTCGCCGCCCGACTGGAGATAGCCGACATCCTCGACGGCGGATCGATGACCTCGGCCGAGCTCGCCGAGCGCACCGAGACCGACCCCGACATCCTCCACCGCCTCCTCCAGATGCTCACCGTGCCGGGAGTCCTGGAGCGAGACGGGGAGAAGTTCCGGCTGACCGAGGCCTACGCGCCGCTGCGCGCGGACCACCCCTTCACCCAGCGCCACTTCGCCATCCTCGCCGCCGAGCTGTACGACGACGCCTTCGCCGGCCTGATGCACACCGTGAAGACGGGCAAGTCCGGCTTCCAGGAGGTGTTCGGGGAGTCCCTCTACGGCTACCTGGAGACCCACCCCGAGACGGCGGACCTGTTCGACAAGGGCATGGTCGACCTGGCGACGCCGGTGGCCCAGTGCCTGCTCGGCCTGCACGACTTCAGCGCCGTGAAGACGGTCGTCGACGTGGGCGGCGGGAGCGGCGGCCTGCTCCCCGGCCTGCTGGCCGCACACCCGGACCTGCGCGGCACCGTCGCCGACCGGGCCAGCGTCTGCGCCAGGGGCCGCACGGCGCTGGAGCGGGTCGCGAAGGAGGACGTGCTCGACCGCATCGACTTCACCCCGAGCGACTTCTTCGTCGAGCTCCCCGCCGGAGCCGACCGCTACCTGCTGAAGAACGTGCTGCACGACTGGACGTACGAGAACTGCGTCCGGATCCTGCGCACCGTCGCCACCGCCATGGCCGACAGCTCCGCGGACGCCCGGCTGCTCGTCGTGGAGCCGCTGGTGGAGAACGACATCGACGGCTGGCGGGCGATGTTCCAGGCGGTGGCCTGCGACGAGGGCACCACCGGACTGGACGAGCCCGCCATGCGGCGCGCCCTCGAGGAGGCCGGCTTCGTCGTGGAGTCGGTCGGGCAACTGCCCACACAGCACAAGGTGTTCGAGTCCTCCCTGCGTGTCTCCTGATGCTCACGCCGGTCTTCCTGTTCGCGGGGCAGGGCTCCCAGTACCACGGCATGGGCAAGTGGCTCTACGGGGCCGACGCGGCCTTCCGTGAAGCCCTCGACTCCCTGGACGCGACGGTCCGCGAGGTGCGCGGCGATTCGGTGGTCGAGGCGATCCACGGCGCCGGCCGCGGCCCCGAGCACCCGATGACGCAGTTCTCCCTCACCCAGCCGGCCATCTTCATGGTCGAGTACGCGCTGGCGCAGATGCTCCGGACCCACGGGTTCGAACCCGGAGCGGTGCTCGGCGCCAGCCTCGGGGAGGTCGCGGCGGCGGCCGTCGCGGGCGCCGTCGACCCGGACGAGTGCCGGCGCTCCCTGCTGCGCCAGGTCGACGTCTTCGAGGCCGAGTGCCCGCGGGGCGGAATGCTCGCGGTCCTGGCCGACGCGGGACTCGCCGAACGCGACCCGGCCCTCGCAGGCGCGCACGTCGCCGCCGTGAACTCACCGGAGAACTTCGTCCTGGCCGGCACCGCCGGGGTCCTGGACCGGATCGAACGGCACCTCCACGCCACCGGCACGCTCTGCCAGCGGCTGCCCGTCCTGTTCCCCTTCCACTCGCCCCTGATCGACCCGGTCGAGGGCGTGTTCAAGGACCTGATCGGCGACCTGGCCATGAAGCCGGCCACGATCCCGCTGATCTCCGGCACCACGGGCACGACCGTGCGGATACCCGACCCCGCACACCTGTGGCGGGTGCTCCGCGAACCCTTCGACCTGACCCGGGCACTGGGCCCGCTCCTGGAACGGGACGACCTGCTCTTCCTCGACCTGGGGCCCTCCGGGTCCATGGCCAACCTGGTGCGGGCCGCGCTGCCGGAGGGCAGCGGTTCCCGCGTGCTTCCCCTGCTGTCCCCGTACGCCCGCGACGAGGTGCTGTACCGGGCCGTCCTCGACGCGCGCCCCCGCCTCGCCGCCACCCCCGCAAGAATCGAGGTGAACCCCGTGAGCGCTCCCGCAGCGACCGCCGCGCACCGGTCCGCCGCCGCACCGACGCTCGACGTGCACGTCTTCCCCGGGCAGGGCGCGCAGGCCAAGGGCATGGGCCGGGAGGTGTTCGACCGCTTCCCCGACCTCGTCGCCCGCGCCGACACCGTCCTCGGCTACTCCGTCCGGGAGCTGTGCCTGGAGGACCCGGGCCGCAACCTGCGCAACACCCGCTACACCCAGCCGGCGCTGTACGTGGTCAACTCCCTCACCTGGCTGGCAGCCGTGGGCGAGGGCGGGCGCCTGCCCGATTACGTCCTCGGGCACAGCCTGGGCGAGTTCTCCGCCCTGTTCGCCGCCGGTGTGTACGACTTCGAGACGGGCCTGCGCCTGGTCGCCGAGCGCGGCCGCCTCATGGGGCAGGTCACGGGCGGCACGATGGCCGCCGTCTCGTACGTCGACGCCGCGCTCGTGGAGCGGGTCCTGCGCGACGAGGGCCTCTCCGACCTCGACATCGCCAACTACAACGCGCCCACCCAGACCGTGATCGCCGGGCCCGCGGACTCGGTCAACCGGGCGCTGCCCGCGCTGAAGGCGGCCGGAGCGCGGTGCGCGCCGCTGAACGTCAGCGCGCCCTTCCACAGCCGGTACATGGCCGCCGCCGCCGAGGAGTTCGGCCGGCTGCTGGACGCCACCGCCTTCGCGCCGCCGAAGATCCCGGTGATCGCCAACGTGGACGGACGGCCCTACGCGGCGGGAGAGGTGGCCGCCACCCTGCGACGGCAGATCGCCTCGCCGGTGCGCTGGACCGACAGCGTCCGGCTCCTGATGGGACAGGGCGACTTCCGGGTGCGCGAGCTCGGTCCGGGGCAGGTGCTGACCAAGCTCATCGACCGGATCCGGAACGAGGCGACCCCCCTCCCCGCTGCCGGGTCCGTCGCGCCCCCGCGGTCCGAGCCGGTCCGTTCCGAGCCCGTGCGTTCCGAGCCCGCGCCGGTCGCGCCCGTACGCCCCGCGACGGCATCCGCCGCGTCGCTCGGATCGGAGGACTTCCGGCGTGCCTACGGCGTCCGCCTCGCCTACGCCGCCGGAGGGATGCGGCAGGGGATCGGCTCCGTCGACCTGGTCGCCCGGATGGCCGGGGCCGGACTGCTCTCCTACTACGGCGCCTCGGGGCTCCCGGCCCGGGACGTGGCCTCGGCGGTCGCCGCGATCCGCGCACGCGTCCCGGCCGGGGCGCCGTTCGGGGTCAACGTCACGCACGACCCGTTCGACCCGCGGGCCGAGTCCGAGCTGGTCGACGTACTGATCCGGGACGACGTCCGGTTCGTGGAGGCCTCCACCCACGTCGAGGCGACGCCCGCCCTCGTACGGCACCGGCTGACCGGCGCCCGGGTGCTGGCGGACGGCACCGTGCACGTGCCCCGCAAGATCCTGGCGAAGGTGACCCGGCCGGACGCCGCCCGCCTGTTCCTGGAGCCACCGCCCGCCGCGCTGGTGAGCCGGCTGGTGGCGGAAGGCCTGCTCACCGCCGAGGAGGCCGAGGCGGGCGGGCGCGTCGCGCTGGCCGACGACGTCTGCGCGGTGGGGGACGCCGGGGACCACTCCGACATGGCGACCCTGTGGGCGCTGCTGCCCGCACTGCGCGGACTGCGCGCGGAGCTCGGCCCAGTGGCCGGGGCCGTGCGCGTCGGGGCCGGGGGCGGCATCGGAGCCCCCGAGTCGGCGGCGGCCTCCTTCGTCCTGGGCGCCGACTTCGTCCTCACCGGTTCCATCAACGCGTGCACCGCCGACAGCGGGACCAGCGCGGCGGCCAAGGACCTCCTCCAGGATGCCGACGTCCACGACACCGCCTTCGCGCCCTACGGAGACCTCTTCGAACTGGGCGGCCGGGCAAGGGTGTTGCGCAAGGGTGTGCTGTTCCACGCCCGCGCGGGAAAGCTCCACGACCTGTGGCGCAACCACGACGCGTGGGAAGCGGTACCCGCCGCGGTCCGCGCGAAGGTGGAGCGCGACTACCTGGGGGCCTCCTTCGAGGAGATCCTCGCCCGTCTCGGCAATTCCGCCGAGGCCGCCCTCGACCCCAAGCGGCGCATGGCGCTCGTCTTCCGCTGGTACTGCGCCCAGGCGGCCACCTGGGCGATCGAGGGAACGCCGGGCCGCGTCGCCGACTACCAGATCCCCTGCGGACCGGCCCTCGGCGCCTGCAACCGGTGGCTGGCCGGCACACCGCTGCAGGCGTGGCGGGACCGGCACGCCGACGTGCTCGCCGAACGCCTGATGGCCGAGGCCGCCGAGGTCGTGGGCGGCGGGCTCCGAAGCCGCAGCTCCTGACCCTCGAAGGGGCGGCGCGACCACGCACACAGCACCACCCGCACGACCGACATTCTCAGTAACGAGCGAGGCAGACCGCATGACCGAGACCCCCACACCGGAACTCAGCGCCGAATCGGACCACTTGGCGAGCGAGTTCGATCTGTCCGACCCGAAGTTCATCACCGACCCGAAGGCGGGGGAGCGCTGGCTCGGCGGCCCCCGGCCCGTCTGCCGCGGGAAGTTCGCCGACGGCAGCGACGTCTGGGTGGTCACCGGACACCACGACGTCAAGACGGTGCTCGGCGAGCCGACCCTGCGCAGCCGCCCGCCGGGCGACTCCCACCGCGAGAGCATGCTCAGCCGGGGCATCCCCGAGGACATCGTCGACATGTTCGACTCCACCCTGCTGACCATGGACGGCGAGGACCACATGAGGGTCCGCCGCCTCGTCACCCGGGCCCTGTCCGCCCGGCGGATGCTGGCCCTGACCCCGGCCGTCGAACGCGTGGCGGAGCGCCTGCTGGACGGCCTCGCCGGCAAGTCCGAGCCCGACCTGATCGCGGACTACGCGCACCCGCTGGCCATCATCGTCATCTGTGAGCTCCTCGGTGTCGACGAGGAGTACCGCGAGCAGTGGCGCGAGTGGAGCGAGACCCTCGCCCAGGCCCTGCGCCCGAACCCCGAGCAGTTCGCCCCGGCCGTACGGGGCATGGCCCGGGTGACCCGGGAACTGATCGCCGCCCGCCGGGCCGAGCCGCGCGACGACCTGATCTCCGAACTCGTGCAGGTCCACGAGGAGGACAGCGACCGGCTGACCGACGACGAGCTGACCGCCCTGGCGATGGTCCTCGTACAGGCCGGCCACGAGACCGTCCGCAATCTCGTCGCGCTCGGGGTCTTCACCCTGCTCCAGCACCCCGATCAGCTGGAGCTGCTGAAGAAGGACCCCTCCCTCGGCAGCCGGGCCGTCGCCGAACTGGTGCGCCACACCGCGCCGGTGAAGCACACCTTCCGACGCTTCGCCACCGAGCCCGTCGAGATCGGCGGAGTGAAGGTGCAGCCCGGAGAGGCCATCCAGGTGGTGCTGGCCGCCGCGAACCGGGACCCCGAGGTCTTCGAGGAGCCCGGACGCCTCGACGTCACCCGCGAGCAGAACCCGCACCTGGGCTTCGGCCGGGGCGCGCACTACTGCCTGGGCGCCAGCCTCGCCCTGATCGAGGGGGAGGTCGCCCTGACCGCACTGTTCAAGCGTTTCCCCGATCTGTCGCTGGCCGTCGACCCGCAGGAGATCGAGCCGCGCTACCTGCTCTCGATGCAGCGTCTTCCCGTCCGCCTGTCCCCGGAGAACGAGGTGCGATGACCGACGGCCTTCCCACGGTCCCGGGTCTGCCGATGACCCGGGGCCGGTGCCCCTTCGACCCCGCACCCGAACTGGGCGTGCTCCGCGCCGACCATCCGGTCGCCCGCATGGAGTTCCCGGACGGGCACGTGGGCTGGCTGGTCACCGGCTACCCCCAGGTCCGCAGGCTGCTGGCCGACCCCCGGATGAGCTCCCGGGGGGACGCGCTGCGCTCGCCCATCCCGTTGCCCATGGCGACGGACCGCACCGAGCCGGCCCCGGGCATGTTCACGGCGATGGACCCGCCGGAGCACACCCGCTACCGCCGAGCGGTGGCCGCCTGGTTCTCGGCGCGCCGCACCCGCACCCTCGAACCCCGGCTGGCGGAGCTCGCCGGGAGCCACCTGGACGCCATGGCCGAAGGCAAGGGCGAGGGCCCGGTCGACCTGGTGACGGGGTTCGCGGAGCCCATGGCAGCGTCGGCCATCTGCGAGCTGCTGGGCGTGCCCGTGTCGCAGCGCCCGGCGTTCGCCCGGGCCATCAAGGCCCTCTTCGCGCTGCACTCCAGCGCCGAGGAGGCCATCGCCGGCTGGCACACCATCACCGGCCTGCTGCGCGGGCTGGTCGAGGCGAAGCGCGCCGAACCGGCGGACGACCTGCTCGCCACCCTCGTCACCGAGGGCCGGCTCACCGACGAGGAACTCGTCACGGTCGGCAGCGTGCTGCTGACCGCAGGATACGACACCAGCGCGAACATGATCGCCCTCGGCACCTTCGCCCTGCTGGAGCACCCCGAGCAGTCGGCCGCGCTGGCCGCAGACACGTCCCTGGCCGAGAGGGCGGTCGAGGAACTGCTGCGCTACCTCACGGTCGTCCACGCGGGCGGCATCCGCGCGGCGGGCGAGGACCTGGAGTTCGAGGGACACCGGATGGCGGCCGGGGACGCGGTCTCGCTCTCCTTCGCGGCCGCCAACCGCGATCCGGCGCTCTGCGCCCGGCCGGACGCGCTCGACGTGACCCGCGAGCCCCTACCACACCTCGCCTTCGGGCACGGCGTCCACCAGTGCGTGGGCCAGCAACTCGCCCGGCTGGAACTGCGGGTCGCCTTCGAAGCCCTGTTCGGACGCTTCCCGGGGCTGCGCCTCGGCGTCCCCGCCGCCGAGGTCCGCACCCGCCCGGACATGATCATCTACGGCGTCCAAGAGCTACCGGTGACCTGGTGAACGGAGAGAACGTGCTGTACCGAGAGATGTTCAAGTCCAAGATCCACCGTGCGACGGTGACCCAGGCGGACCTGCACTACGTGGGCTCCGTCACCATCGACTCCACTCTGATGGCCGCCGCGAACCTGTTGCCCGGCGAAAAGGTCGACATCGTCGACATCGACAACGGGGCCCGCCTCAGCACGTACGTCATCGAGGGCGAGGCCGACAGCGGGGTCATCGGCATCAACGGCGCCGCGGCCCACCTCATCGACCCCGGCGACCTCGTCATCATCATCTCCTACGCCTCCATGAGCGAGGAGCACGCCCGCTCGTACCAACCGAGCGTGGTGTTCGTCGACGCCGATAACCGACCCGTCACGACCGGTACCGACCCCGCCGACGTACCCGAAGGATTCGGTCTGGTGCGCGGCGACACCGTCAGCTCCTGACCACCCACCCTGCTCACCGGAGACCCACATGAGTGCCACCCCTGACGTCATGACCGCCTTCACCAGCGGTCTCGCGGACATCAACCTCGACGAGTCCGGCACGGCCCGCCGCGGCGAGAACGCCGACGGCATGAAGTCCGCCAGCGCCACCATCTACGACATGGCCGCCACCCTCTCCGGCCACGGGGCCCTGTGGAACTGGGGCATGCACGACCCCGCCCTCGTCGAGGAGATCCGCGCCCGCGTGCCCGGCTTCGGCGAGCCCTGGACCGACGGCTTCAGCGAGCAGCTCTACTTCCTCGCCCTGCGCGACCTCCCCATCGACCTCGACGACTACGCCGGACGCCACGTCCTGGAAGTCGGCTGCGGCATGGGGGAGGGCCTCAACCTCCTTTCCCGCATCGCCCCGGGCGCCCGCATGACCGGCCTGGACCTGTCACCGAAGGCCGTAGCACGGGCCACCGCCACCCTGTCCCGGGGCGACGCGCTCACCTACGTCCACGGCGACGCGGAGGACCTGCCCTTCGAGGACGGCTCCGTGGACGTGCTCGTCAACATCGAGAGCTCGCACACCTACCCCGACCTCGGCAGGTTCCTCTCCGAGGCCGCACGCGTGCTGCGCCCCGGCGGCTTCCTCAGCCACATCGACGTCTACACCCGGCAGCGCACGGAGACCATGCGGCGCACGGCGGAGGAGACCGAGGGCCTGGAATGGACGGCCGACCACGACATCTCGGACCGGGTCCGCGCGGCCGTCCGCCGCCGGATGGCACCCGGCAGCCACTTCCGCACCACCCTCGGCAAGCAACGCATGAACCCGCTGGTGCGCCAGATCGCCGCGCACAGCCAGATCCTCATGTTCGGCGGCATGTTCGCGGGCTACCAGCCGCCCCCCGCCATCAAGGCACTCAGCAAGCTGGGCATCGTGCCGTGGATGAGCGGCCTGCCGATGGAGAGCTACCGCCACCGGATCGCCGTCCGCCGATGACCCGCCGCCCGGGCCGCAACCGAAAGGGGGAAGCATGAGTCCACGGCTGTTCGCCGTCGCCGCCGGCACCGAGGACCTGCTGCAGGTCCTGCTGTACGCCCACATCGACAGGATCCGTGCCGGACGCGAACTGCCCTCACTCGCCCGGTACTGCCACGAGGCGGCGACGGGCACGACCGGCGCCCACCGGATCGCCTTCGCCGTCGACTCGTACGACGACCTGCGCACGCAGCTCGAAGAGGCCTGCGCGGGCGAGGTGGGGCGGGTCCCGGCGGAGGTCACGGCCCGCCGCCCCGGGCTGGTGTTCGTCTTCGCCGGACAGGGCGCCCAGTGGTACGGGATGGGCCGCGAACTCCTCGTGCAGCAGCCGGTGTTCCGCGAGGCCATGCACCACTGCGACCGACTGGTCGGCGAGTTCGCCGGCTTCTCCGTCGTCGAGCAGCTGAAGCTGCCGGCCGAGGAGGCCCGGCTGGACGAACTGGACGTCCTCCAGCCGACGATGGTCTCCTTGCAGATCGCCCTGACGGCGCTCTGGCGCAGCTGGGGGATCACGCCCGACGCGGTCGTCGGGCACAGCATGGGGGAGATCGCCGCCGCCCACACGGCCGGCGGACTGACCCTGCGCGAGGCCCTGATGGTCGCCTGCCGGCGTAGCGCGCTGCTGCGCCGGATCTCCGGCAAGGGGGCGCTGGCCACGACGGAACTCTCGCCCGCCGAGGCGCGGGCGGTGGCCGAGGCGAGCGGCGGCGGGATCAGCGTGGCGGGGGAGAACAGCCCCCGCTCCACCGTGCTGGCGGGCGACTCGCACTCGCTCGCCGCGCTCGTCGGCGAGCTGGAGGCGCGGGACGTCTACTGCCGGGTGATCAAGGGGACGGTCGCCTCGCACAGCCATTACGTGGAGGAGCTGCGCGAGGACCTGCGCGCTGCCCTGCACACCCTGGAGCCGGCCCCCACCCGCCTGCCGATGTACTCGACCGTGACGGCCGAGCCGGTGCAGGGTGCCGGGCTCGGGGCCGCGTACTGGATGCGCAACCTGCGGGAGCCGGTACGGTTCGCGGCCGCGGTGGAGCATCTGGGCGCCGCGGGACACGAGGTGTTCCTCGAGGTCAGCGCCCATCCGGTACTGCTGAGTCCGGTGCGCCAGACCCTCGAACACGAGGAACGGCAGGGATGGTTGCTGCCCTCCGGCAGGCGGCGGGCCGAGGTCCGCTCCATGCTCGGCTCGCTCGGGACCCTGTACGCCTGCGGGCGGGAGCCGAACTGGGCCGCGCTGTTCCCGCAGGAGCGGGCGAGCTCCCTCACCCCGTACCAGGCCGCCGTACTGGAGGCGGCACGCCGGCCCCGGCCGGCGCCCGTGGCGGCAGGCCTGGCGGCCCCCGCCTAGAAGTCGAGCGAAGGCCGATGGGCCCCCGTCCGGCCGGACGGGGGCCCATCGGTGTCAGGCGGCGCCGACCGGAGCGGCGGTGAGGCCGTACAGCCCCGATTCCCGGCGCAGCACCCCGAGGTCGACGAGGGCCCGGCGCAGTGACACGGCGTCCAGGACACCGCTCTCGCACCACGGCTCCAGACGCTCCGTCACCGTGCGCTCGTCGTACTCCTCGCCCGGGGCGAAGGTGGCCTCCCCCACGTGCCGCAGCACCGTGCGCCGCGCCTCGTGGTCGGCCTCCTCGGGCAGACCCACCAGCACCCGGTCGCGTACGAAGCCGCGCAGCCGGGCGTCGGGCTGCTCGGCGGCGGCCTCCTCCTCCCGGCGGCGGGCGGCGGTCTGCGCCGCCTCCTGCAGGGCGCCTTCGTTGACGACGAGCCGGCCGCGCCCCTCGGGCACGAGCAGACCCGTCCGGGTCAGCTGCCCGATGGCCTTGGCCGCCACCGGGGTGTCGAGCCCCGCGGCCGTGAGGATCTCGGACGAGGTGGACGAGCCGAGCGCGACCGCGGAGAAGACGCGGCGCAGTGTCGGGTCGGACATCACGAGGGTGAATTCGTCAGGTGTCATCAGAGTGTTCCGCGTTCCTGCCGGTGCGGGCCGGCGCGGCGCCCGGGGCGCCGCGCCGGCCGGGACCTTCGGGTCAGCGCCCCTTCCGCTTGATCTTGATGCTGGCCAGGTCGGTGGAGACCGACTTGAGGTCGAGGCATCCGGCGCCGAGCTTGGCGACGGCCGCCACGGCGAGCTCCTCGGCCTGCGCCAGGACGAGCTCCTCGGTGTCGTCGTCGGTCGCGGGGATCAGCACGCGGAAGGTGAACCCGTGCAGTCCGCGCTCGTAGTTCACCGTGCCTTCTTCGGTGAACCGGGCGCTGAGCACGCCGTGGTCGTCGACCTGGGCGAGCAACGACGCGCGCTGCTCCTCGTCGAGGGGCGCGAACTTGCCCCGGGTGAGGACCTGGTAGGTCGTACTGCTGCTCATGATGGGAGGTCTCCGGATCTGGTTCTCGGGTTCGACTGGTCGTCAGGGGTGCGGCACACTAGGCCATTTCCTCCCACCGGACCCGGTGGTGCGGCAGGAGCAGCACGAGGGCGGTGACCGGGACGAGGCCACCGGCCGCCCAGTACAGCGTCTCGCTGTAGGTGGACACGAACGTCTTCGCGCGGATCTCGCCGAGCGCGCCATTGATCGTATCCCGGGTGCCGCCGCCGGCGCCCTGCACCAGGTTGGAGCACGTGACCGGCACCTTGGCCAGGTCGTCCTGGCCGAGTGCCTCGGTCGCGCAGTCCTGGAGGTCCGCGGCCTGCTGCGGCGACACCGACTGCACGGTGGGGGCGACCCGTTCGGCCTGCGGCCCGGCGTTGCCCGCGAGCGCCGCGAAGAAGAGGCTGCCGATGACCGCCACGCCGAGCGCGGCGCCGAGCTGGCCGGTGGCGTTGATGATGCCGGAGGCGGCGCCGGCCTCCTGCGGCTTGACCTCCCTGAGGACCAGCGCCGTGAGCGGGGGCATGAGCAGACCCATGCCGGAGCCGATCAGCAGCATGGACGGGATCGCGTGCCAGGAGGTGATGTCCGTACCGAAGTGGTCGGCCGCCCAGGCGTAGGAGATGATGCCCGCGAACATCAGGACGGCCCCCGCGAGCAGGCAGTAACGACCGTAGAGCGGGGAGAACTTGCGGACGGCGAGACCGCCGACGACCGGTACGCACAGGGAGAACGGGATCGCCGTCAGACCCGTGTGCAGGGCCGACCAGCCGAGGCCCGCCTGGAGGTAGAGGGTCCAGCTGAGGAAGAAGCCGGCGGGGATGGCGCTGAAGAGGAGCTGCACGCCGATGCCGGCGCCGAACGCGCGGACCTTGAACAGGGACAGCGTCACCAGGGGCGAGCCGTCCTTGCGGGTCTTGTGGCGTTCGTAGACCACGAACAGCACGAGGACGGGGGCGGCGGCGACGAGCGAGACGATGCTCCAGAGCGGCCAGTCGAGTTCGCGGCCGAGGGTCAGCGGCACCATGAGCAGCAGCAGTCCGAGGATGACCAGCAGCATGCCGATCATGTCCAGGCGCTTCGCGTGGGGGGAGCTCGATTCCCGCATCCACTTCGCGGCGCCGATCAGGGCCACCACGCCGACGGGCAGGTTCACCACGAAGATGCTGCGCCAGCCGAGGTCCAGCGGGCTCCAGCTGATCAGGGCGCCGCCGATGAGGGGACCGGAGACGATGGCCAGGCCGACCATGCTCGCGTAGAGGCTGACGACGCGGCCGATCTCCTGGGGAGCGAAGGAGACGTGGATGAGCGCGAGCACCTGGGGCACCATGATCGCGGCGGTGAGCCCCTGGAGCGCACGGGCGACGACGAGTAATTCGGTGCTGGGCGCGGCGGCGCACATGGCGGACGCGAGGATGAAGCCGCTGACGCCGATGAGGAACATCCGCTTGCGGCCGAAGATGTCACCGAGCCGGCCGCCGGTGATCAGCAGGACGGCGAAGCTCAGGGTGTAGCCGGCCGTCATCGCCTGGATGGCTACGGTCGAGGCGCCGAGGTCGCGTTGGATGCTCGGGATCGCCACGGTGATGATGTTGGCGTCGAGCAGGTCCATGAAGGTGGCGACCAGCAGGACGGTCAGCGCGAGCCACCGCTTCGGGTCGGGCTCGGGCGCGTCGGGGGTGGCAGGTGGGCCGGCGTTCGCCGGCTTTTCTGCCTGCCCTGCCTTGTTCATGGGTTCTTCTCCAGGTTCTCGATCGGGGGTTCGGCGGTGGGTGCCGCGGTGGGTTCGGCCGCGGTTGCGGTGCTGCGGGCGAGTGCGGTCCAGGACTTCATCAGGAGCTCCACCACGTCCACGACGGAGTCCATGCCGCTGTCGGCGGGGGAGAGCACGCGCTGGATGGACAGTCCGTCGTTCAGCGCGTGCACGATCAGGGCCAGCAGCTCCACGGGAGCCGGCGTGGTCACGCCGCGCGCGGTGAAGCCCTGCTCCAGCGACTGGGCGATCGCCTCCCGGGAACGGCGCTCGCGGTCCGCCAGTACGGGCAGCAGCTCCGGGTCGCGCAGTCCGTAGAGCCAGAGTTCGGTGCGCAGGGCGAGCCAGCTGGCGAGGTTCTCGTCGCGCCGGCGGTGCCAGGAGCGGAGGTGGTCGAGCATCTCCTCGAAGGTGGCCGCCTCGCGGCTCATCGCCTGGATCTCTTCCAGCTCGTGCTGGGTCCGCTGTTCGAGCAGGGCGAGGACGAGCTCGTGCTTGCCCTCGAAGTTGCCGTAGAAGGCGCCCCGGGTGTAACCGGCGGCCTCGACGATCTGCTCCACCGAGGTTCCGCTGACCCCTTGGCCGGCGAACAGTGCGGCCGCCGACTGAAGGATCTGCTCGCGGGTGACCTGCCGGCTCTGCTGCCGGGTGAGTCGCTTGGTGATGGTGATCGCCTCCTTGACGCGCTTCCCAGATACGAGACTGTATCCCAATACGGAGCTGTATCTGAAACGCATTCAGGGAGGGACGGCCGCGCAGCGGGGCGCGCATGCGAACGGGCTGCCACCGGTGCCCGAAGGCGTGGTGGCAGCCCGTTCGGCCGAGCCGTGGGGTCAGGCGGTCGTTGGCGCCGGGACCCGGAAGCGGTTGATGGCATCGAGGTGTCGGGCGCGCATCTCGTGGTCGCGGACGCCCAGACCCTCCTCGGGGGCCAGCGCGAGGATCCCCACCTTGCCGTGGTGCAGGTTGCGGTGGACGTCGTACAGGGCCTGGCCGGTGTCCTCCAGCGCGTAGACCTTCGACAGGGTGGGGTGGATCCTGCCCTTGGAGATCAGCCGGTTCGACTCCCAGGATTCCCGGTAGTTGGCGAAGTGGGAGCCGACGATCTTCTTGAGGGACATCCACAGGTGGCGGTTGTCGTACTCGTGGTGGTAGCCGGAGGTCGAGGCGCAGGTGACGATCGTGCCGCCCTTGCGGGTGACGAAGACGCTCGCGCCGAACGTTTCGCGCCCCGGGTGCTCGAAGACGATGTCCACGTCCTCGCCGCCGGTCAGCTCGCGGATGCGCTTGCCGAAGCGCTTCCACTCCTTCGGGTCCTGGGTGCGTTCGTCCTTCCAGAACCTGTAGTCCTCGGCGCTGCGGTCGATGATCGCGGTCGCGCCCATCGCCCGGCAGATGTCGGCCTTCTGCGCGCTGGAGACCACGCAGACCGGGTTGGCGCCGCCGGCGAGGGCGAACTGGGTGGCGTACGAGCCGAGTCCGCCGCCGGCACCCCAGATCAGGACGTTGTCGCCCTGCTTCATGCCGGCGCCGTTGCGGGAGACCAGCTGGCGGTACGCGGTGGAGGCGACCAGCCCCGGGGAAGCGGCCTCCTCCCAGCTCAGATGCCGGGGTTTGGGCATCAACTGGGTGGACTTCACCAGGGCGATCTCCGCCAGGCCGCCGAAGTTCGTCTCGTAGCCCCAGATGCGCTGCTCGGGGTCGAGCATCGCGTCGTCGTGGCCGTCCGGCGCCTCCAGTTCGACCGAGAGGCAGTGCGCGACGACCTCGTCGCCCGGCTTCCAGGCATGGACGCCCGGCCCCGTGCGCAGCACGACGCCAGCGAGGTCGGAGCCTATGACGTGGTACGGCAGGTCGTGGCGCTTGGTGAGCTCGCTGAGCCTGCCGTAGCGCTCCAGGAAGCCGAAGGTCGGCAGCGGTTCGAAGAGGGCCGACCAGACGGTGTTGTAGTTGACCGAGGAGGCCATGACGGCCACCAGGGCCTCACCCGGGCCGAGTTCGGGCACCGGAACCTCGTCCAGGTGCACCGACTTGCGCGGGTCCTTGTCGCGGGTGGCGAGCCCCGCGAACAGGTCCGTCTCGTCCTTGTGCAAGGTGACGGCCCGGTACGCCTCGGGGAGGGCGAGCGCGGCGAAGTCCTCCCGCACCCCTTCCCCGCTCACGACGGCATCGATGATGTCCTGCATGTGGTGTCCTCGGTACGGGGATGGGCGGTCGTGCGGGAGGACGGCGGCTCAGCGCACCAGACGGTTCATCAGCCGGGTCAGTTCGGCCGTCGGGTCGGCCGTGAGGCCGCCGTGCACCGGTCCGGTCTGGACGACCGCGCTGCGCGGGGCCGTCAGCCAGCCGAACCGCGAGCGCAGCGTGCCGGCGCCGGCCTGGCCGGCCTTCGGGTCGCCGGCGCAGATGGCGCGGATCGCCTCGAGTGCGTCGGTGACACCGGTCAGGTCGACCTCGGGGTCCAGGGCGCGCAGGCGTGCGGCGTCGATGTGGATCTCGGCCGCGAGGAAGTCGGCCTGCTTGCAGTAGAGCAGCGCGCCGACGTTGATCCGCTCTCCGCGGTCCACGCGGGGAACGGCCTGCAGCAGCGCGTAGTCGAAACCGAGGGAAGGGGAGACGTGAGTGCTCATGCCGCCGCCTCCGGCCACCAGGCGCGCCCGCGAGACGGGCCAGCAGGTATTCGCAGTAGCGTTCGCGCAGGGTTTGCGGATCCGCGCCGTTCGCCGAGTTCATGGTGACCAGGAAATCGTCGGGCACGAGGCCGAGGATCCGCTCCAGCGCCTCCGGCGTCACGAGGGCGGCCAGCTCGGCGTCGAGGGCGTCGAGGACCGGGGACGCCAGCGTGGACACCCGCTCGGACAGGACGTGCGAGCCCAATCCGTAGTCCCGGTTGGCCCATCCGTCCACCGACGGCCACGAGTGCTGGAAGATCAGCGCCGCACCGTGGTCGATCGCCCACAACTGGCGGTGCCAGATGAGGAGGTTGGGGTTGGACCAGGTGCGGTCCACATTGGCCGTCAGGGCGTCCAGCCAGTAGATGCGGGCGGCCTCCTCCGCCGGCGCCCGCCAGGCGATGCCGTCGTAGCCGACCGAGCCGGGCAGGAAGTCCATGGCCAGATTGGGGCCGGTGCTGGCCTGGAGGAGCTGTTGCACCTCCTGGTCCGGCTCGCGGCGGGCCAGTTCGACGTCCACGTCGAGGAGGACCAGGTCGGGGACCCGGATGCCGAGGTGCCGGCCGAGCTCGCCGACCACGATCTCGGCGACGAGGGCCGCGCTTCCCTGGCCCGCTCCCCGGAACTTGACGACATAAGTGCCGTCATTGTCGGCCTCGACGATACCGGGAAGCGAACCGCCCTCGCGCAGGGCCGTCAAATATTGCGTTCCTTTTACTTCTTGCAGCATGTCGATCACCCTACTGGCGCACGATGGGCCCTCCAAGGGTGTGATCGAGTTCCGGCCATTGGTCCGGCAGCCCCGTGCGGGACGGTCGCACGGGGCTCGACGAGTTATTTGGCTGAATTCCTACGGAGCCCGCGGTGGGAATGCGATCGGCTCCCGTGCATTTCGGCCACCCGTCGAAGGTGGCCGGAATCCGGCGTGCAGTCACCGGTTACCGGAGGTTGCGGGTGCGTGGGCGGCCGGTACGACGATCCCCGTCGCCACGTACTCGACGCCCTCCCGGACGACGGTTCGCCAGTGCCCGGTGAAGGTGTTCACCCGGCGCCCGCCGATCACCGGGCCCGGCACGTGCAGCGAGCTGACGAAGGTGCCCCGCTCCGGATCGGGGGTGATGGTGCAGTCGCTGAAATCCAGCAGCTGGCCCATGAGCGGGAAGCAGGTCTTGTACGTGCTCTCCTTCGCGCTGAACAGCAGCCTGTCCCAGGCCACGGCGGGATGGGACAGGGTGAGGCGGTCCAGCGTGCGCCGCTCCTCGGGCGAGGCCACCATCCTCTCGACGCCCCTGGGCAGCACGGAGTTCGGTTCGGCGTCGATCCCGACCGCGGCGACCGACGCGGTCCTGGCGACCGCTGCCGCCCGGTAGCCGGGGCAGTGGGTCATGCTGCCCGCGACGCCCTCGGGCCAGGCGGGCGCCCCGGCGGGACCGGGGAGGATCGGCCCGGGCGGCATCCCGAGCCGGGCCAATGCCGTGCGGGCGCACAGCCGGACGGTGGCGAATTCTCGCCGGCGCTTGTCGACCGCGCGCTTCACCCTGTCCGCTTCCTCCGGGTAGAGGTAGATGTCCGGCGGGTCGGCGAACAGCTCCACGATCACGACGTCCGGCAGCGTACCGGCGAGTAGGCCGGGCCCGGCGGGGCCGGGGCCCGGGTTTGGCCCCGGCCCCGTGCGGGGCGCGGGGTTCGGGTTATCGGGCCAGGTGGGCCCGGGTTTCCGTACGGGATGCCGGATGCCGAGATCCGGCTCTGGAATTCCTGCCACGAGCGACCCCTCCACTTGCGTAACCAGGCATGATCATCCACGATGCATTCTCGTCGGCCCTCGAATTCCGGTGACGGAGAGGGGGGTCGAGCCGAGGGGTAGTTTCAATGGTCAACCACCCTGGTGGCTGCTGTGTTATACAGAGTCCTACGGGAGTAGTTTCAATGGTCAACTACTTCGTCGGTCGGTGTGCTAGACAGGGTCTTCAGGGAAATGCATCGGGGGATGTGGATGATTCAGCGCTGTCATCAGTCGTGGTCGCATCCGGGTCGGGGCGCACGCCGGCCCGCAGCGGCCGCCGAGCGTACTTCGGCCGGGCGGGTGCCCATATGCTGACCCGCCGGATCGTCCTCGGCCTTCCCGCACTCTCCGTCGGCGGCCTCTCCGAGAACTGGCTGTTACGCGAAGCCGGCGACCTCCACTGGTCGCTGATCGGCGAGCACTTCGGCCTCCCGGTCGCCGAACTCGCCGACGCCGGCGGCGAACGGCTGCTGCCCGCCTTCACCCGCGCCCGGCTCACCGCGGCCGACTCCCTCCGCTTCTTCACCGAGCACGACGAGGGAGAACTGACCGGCACGCTCGCCCGACTCGACGAGCACGCCTTCGTCAGCGACATCCGCTTCGCCACGCCCACGACGTCGGTCGACGTCCGGCTCCTGACCTCCTTCGTCCGCCGGGGCCCCGGCAACTGGCTCGTCCCCGGCACCCCGCGGCACGCAGGCCGGGGTCCCGTGGCGGACGCGAGCGCGGAACACCGCGACTTCCAGGGCGAGTTCCGAGCCCTCACCCGGGTGGAGCCCGACGGCGCCACCGGCCTCTACACCGACACGTATGAACTGAACCCCTTCGCGGACGTGAACGCGGCGGGCCTGCTCTACTTCGCCTCGTACCCGCACATCAACGACCGCGGCGAGCGCAAGTTCGTGCGGTCGGTGGTGCCCGGCGGCGAGTGGGCCGTCGACGCCGTCACCGTCAGCCGGGACATCGTCTACCTCGGCAACTGCGGCCTGGCCGACGCCGTGCGCTACCGCCTGGACGGGTGCCGGCGGGAGTCGGAGGACCGGGTGGTCCTCATCTCCTCCCTCCTGCGGGAACGCGACGGCCGGACGCTCGCCCGCCTGGAGACCGTCAAGCGGCTCGTCCGTCCCGAGGCCTTCGCGGCCCTCCCGGGCGACGGCGCGGCCCCGGTCGCGATCGGCTCCGCCTCTCCTCCCGCTGCCGCTTCTTCCCGGCCGCCGCGCGCTTCCCTGCCCGACGACCTCGAAAGCCGGCTCCTGGCCCTGCTGGAGACCGTGCTCGGGGAGCCCGCCGGCTCGCTGACCGCGGACGACGACCTGCGGCCGCGCGGACTGGACAGCCTGTCCCTGTCGGAGGCCGCCGTACGCGCCGAGGACGAGATCGGCTGCGAGATCGACCCCAGCACCCTGTTCCAGGCGTTCACGGTCACCGCCATGGCCCGCGTCCTGCGCGGCGAACGCCCGGATCCGGCCGCGGCCGTACCGTCGGCGGCGAGTGGCGCCGCCATGCCGATCGCCGTGATCGGCATGGCCGGCCGGTTCCCCGGCGCGGGGAGCGTGCCCGAACTGTGGGACCTCCTGGGCCGCGACGAGGACGCCGTCCGCGACGTTCCCGCGGACCGCTGGAACGCGGCCGACCATCCCGGTCTGATCGCCAAGGCGGCCCTGCTCGACGACATACGCGGCTTCGACCACGAGTTCTTCTCCATCAGCCCCCGTGAAGCCGCCTTGATGGACCCCCAGCAGCGGCTGCTGCTGGAGACCGTGTGGGCGACGGCCGAGGACGCCGGATGCGATCCGGCCTCGCTCACCGGCAGCCGCACCGGCGTCTACGCGGGCGTGTGCCACTCCGACTACGCCGCGCTGATCGCCCGGCACGCCGGGCGGGACGAGCCGCACCTGAGTGTCGCGGTCTCACCCTCCCTCGTGGCCAACCGCGTCTCGTACGCCCTCGGCCTGCGCGGGCCCAGCGTCGCCGTGGACACCCTGTGCTCCTCGTCCCTGGTCGCCGTCGCACAGGCCGTCGCCGCGCTGCGCGCCGGCACATGCGACCAGGCGTTCGCGGGCGGCGTCAACGTCCTGTGCGACCCCGCCCGGCAACACGCCTACCAGCGCACCGGCGTACTGAGTCCGCGCGGCCGCTGCCACACCTTCGACGAGGACGCGGACGGATACGTACGGGGCGAGGGCGTCGCCGCCCTGCTGCTCAAGCCGCTGGACCGGGCGCTGGCCGACGGCGACCGCGTGCACGCGGTGATCCGCGGCGTGGCCGTCAACCACGGCGGGCAGGCCCAGTCCTTCACCGCCCCCAACCCGGACGCGCAGGCCGACCTGCTCGTCGCCGCCTACAACGAGGCGGGAGTCGACCCGCGCACCGTCGGCTACATCGAGGCACACGGCACCGGCACGCGCCTGGGAGACCCGATCGAAGTCTCCGGCATGGTCGCCGCGTTCGAGCGGCTCTACGCGCAGTGGGGCCACGCACGGCCCGCCGAGCCGCACTGCGCGGTCGGCTCGGTCAAGACGAGCATCGGCCACCTGGAGGCGGCCGCCGGAATCGCCGGCATGGTCAAGGTGATTTTGGCCATGCGGCACCGTACGCTGCCGGCCGCGCGCAACCTGAACCGCCCGAACCGGATGATCAAGATCGACGGTACGCCGTTGCGGCTCCAACGCGACCGCAGCGCATGGGAGTCGCCCGCGGGCGGCGGGCCGCTGCGGGCCGGAGTCAGCTCCTTCGGGATGGGCGGCACCAACGCGCACGTGGTCCTGGAGGAAGGCCCCCGCGCGGCGGCGGCCCCCGCCACGGCCGCTCCGGTGGTCGTGCCCGTCTCCGCCCGGACCCCGCAGGCCCTGCGGGAGGCCGTGGCCCGTCTGCTGGAGGCGGTCCGCTCACCGGACGCCCCTCCGCTCGCGTCGATCGCGCGGACCCTGCGCACCGGGCGCGCGGCACTGCCGTACCACGTCGCCGTCGAGGCGTCGGACCTCGGCGAACTCGCCGCGCGGCTCGCCTCGGTACTCGACACCCCGCCGAACGCGCCCGTGAACGGGCAGTCCGAAGGGGCGGGACCGGCTTGGACGGCCCCGGACGCACCGCCCGCGTCGCTGCCGACCTACCCCTTCGGCCGCGACCAGCACTGGGTGGCACCCGTCGCGGGCGCGGAACTCCTCACCACCGAGTGGGCGGACGCACCCGCGCCGGACACCGGCGACACCGGCCGGCTGCTGGTGGTCACCACCGACCCGGTACTGGCCCGCACGGTGCTCGGGGAACGCGCCGTCGCGCACGTCCCCGGGGATCCCCTACCCGATCTGGCCGGCCTCGGCGGGATCGTCGACCTCGTCGACTGGTCCGCCCCCGGCACCCTCGTCACCGAGCGCATCGCCCTGCTGCAGCGGACGCTCATCTCGAACCCCCGCGTCGGGCTGCGCTGCGTACACGTCAGCGGCGCCGAACGCTCCGCGCTCGCCGGCTTCTACCGCTCCCTGTCCGGCGAGTTCCAGGCCCTCCACGGCCGCACCGTCCGCGTCGACGGCGGCGCCGCCGAACTCGCCGCCGCCGTCCGGACCGAGACCGCTGCCGTCGACCGGGAGACGGAGATCCGGTACGAGGGCACGCGCCGCCGCCGGCCCGTGGCCGCCTTCGCCCCGGCACGGGCCGCCGAGGACCTGCTCGCGGGCGTCGACCGCGGCGCGGTGCTCATCACCGGCGGCCTCGGCGGCATCGGCCTGCGCCTCGCGGCCCACCTGGCCGACCGGGGAGCCCGCCACATCGTGCTCGTCGGCCGTTCCCGGGTGCCGGTCCGCAACCAGTGGGCCGCCCTCGTCGCCGCACCCGCCACGGACCCGGCACTGCGCGCCCGCCTCACCGCGCTGCTCGCCCTCGTCGAGCGCGGGGTGACGCTGACCGTACGGACCGACGCCCTGGAGGACGTCGCCTCCCTGCGCCGGCTGATCGGCCGGGTCAGGAAGCAGGCCGGCGGGATCGACGCCGTCTTCCACTGCGCGGGGGTGATGGACCCGCCCACGTCCTTCCTGTCCCGTACGCCCGAGGAGATCTCCGAGGTACTGCGGCCCAAGACCGACGGGCTGCGGGTGCTGTGGTCGGCCTTCGGAGCCACACCGCCCCGGCTCATGGTGCTGTTCTCCTCCGTGGCCGGAGCGCTGCCGTCCCTCGCCGCGGGCCACCTGGACTACGCGGCGGCGAACGGCGTGCTCGACGACTTCGCCGCCGCCCACGACACCGGCGCCTCCGGGTGCGTGGTGCGCGCCCTGCGCTGGCCCCTGTGGCGGGGCGTGGGCATGGGGCTGGAGCGTACGAGCGCGAGCGGCGGGCTCGGCATCCCCGACCTCGCCGCCGACGACGCCCTGGAACTGCTCGACCTCGCCCTGCGGGTGCCCGGCGACCCCGTGTCCCTGCCCTGCCGGGTGGAGCGCGCCGCCGTGGCCGCCGACGAGCTGTTCCTGGCACCGCGGCGCACCGCGGAGCCGCGCCCCGGACAGACCTCCGCCGAGGCCGTCGCCGTACCGGGAGCAGTTCCCGGCACCGTCGTTGCGGGCCCGGCGCTGCCGGCCGCGACCGCACAGGCCGTGGCGGTACGGACCGCGACCACACCGGCCGCGACCACACCGGCCGCGACCACACCGGCCGCGACCACACCGGCCGCGACCACACCGGCCGCGACCACACCGGCCGCGACCGCATCGTACGGGGAGTCCGCCACGGCGGCGGCGCCGGACTGGCTGTACGCCGTCGTGGCCCGCACCACCAAGGTCGACCCCGGCCTGCTGGGTACCGACACCCTGCTCGGTGACATCGGCGTGGACTCGCTGCTGATGGCCGAACTGGTGCGCGACCTCGAGGGGATCCTCGGCCACCCGGTCGATCCGAGCTTCCTCCAGGAGCACCCGACGCTCGGCGGCCTCGCCGCCGCGCTCGGAGCACCCCCTGCGGACCTCGTGCCCGAGCCCGCCGGCCCGCCCGCCCCCGCGGCGCAGACGCAGCCGTCCCCGGCCCAGGCCGAACCCCACGCACGGACGCAGCCCCGGACCGCTTCCCCGGACGGGCGGCCGACGCCCATCGCCGTGATCGGGATGGGCTGCCGCCTGCCGGGCGCAGCCGACCCGGCGCAGTTCTGGGAGGCACTGCTGGCGGGCCGCGACCTCGTCACCGAGGTGCCGGCCGACCGCTGGGACGTGGCCTCCTTCTACAGCCCGGACGGCGGACCGGGACGCAGCCAGAGCAAATGGGGCGGATTCCTGGACGACGCCGCCCTGTTCGACCCGGAGTTCTTCGGATTCGACGCCGAGGCGGCACGCCACCTGGACCCGCTGGCGCGCAAGGCGCTGGAGGTGTCCGTGGAATGCCTGCGGGACGCCGGGTACCGCGAGGACGAGGTACGGGGAGGGGCGGTCGGCGTCTTCGTCGGCACGCGCACGGGCAACCACCGCGCGCACCTGCAGCCCCCCGAGCGGCCCTACATCGCCGGCGTCAACCAGAACTTCGTCGCCGCCCACATCTCGCACTTCCTGGACCTGACGGGGCCGAACCTCGTGGTCGACAGCGCGTGTTCCTCGTCGCTGGTGACCATCCACCTGGCCGCCCGGAGCCTGGCGGCGGGGGAGTCGTCGATGGCCCTGGCCGGAGGCGTGGACCTGCTGTTCGACGAGGAGCCCTACCTCATGCTCAGTGCCGGCAAGGCGCTGTCGCCCACCGGGCGTTGCCGTACCTTCGACGAGTCCGCCGACGGCCTCGTGCCGGGCGAGGGCGCCGGGATGGTGCTGCTCAAGCGCCTCGACGACGCCCTGCGCGACGGGGACCGGGTGCTGGCCGTGATCGAGTCCTCGGGCGTCAACAACGACGGCCGGACCATGGGGCACACCACGCCGAGCGGCCGCGCCCAACGCGCGCTGATCTCCGACGTATTGACGCGCGCCGGGGCCGATGCCCGTACCGTCGGCTACGTCGAGGCCCACGGCACCGGCACGATGATCGGCGACCCGATCGAGCTCCAGGCCCTGACCGCCGTGCACCGGACCCACACCGAGGACCGCGGCTACTGCGGCATCGGCAGCGTCAAGAGCTCGATGGGACACCTGCTCAGCGCCGCGGGCGTCGCCGGATTCATCAAGGCGGTACAGATCCTGCGGCACGGCCGGCTCGTGCCCACGCTGCACTGCGACCGGCCGAACCCGCGCTTCGCGTTCGCCGACTCGCCCTTCTTCCCCGTCACCCGGGTCACGGACCTGCCGGCCGGGAGCCGGGTGGGCGTCAGCGCCTTCGGCTTCGGAGGCACCAACGCCCACGTCCTGCTGGGCCCCGGCACCCCCGGGGAGCCCGGACGGCCGGCGCTGCCCAAGCCCGCCTACCGGCGCAGCAGATTCTGGCGCCTGCCCGCCGCGCCCGGGCCGGCCGCCGCGCCGGTCCGCTCGGCCCGGCTCGACCTGACCTTCCCGTAACCCGGCGCGGCCGGGCCCGACACGCCCCCGCATCGCCGACCACCAGGAGAGAACACGTGGACCGAAGGTCCGTTCGCTGTGCCCTGCACCTGAAGCGGGACAACCCGATCGTCGACGACCACCGGGTGCACGGGGTGCGAACCCTGCCGGGTGTCACCTTCCTCGACATCGTCTACCGGCTGCTCGCCGCCCGCGACGTCCCCCTGGACCGCACCGAGTTGAGCGACGTGCTGTTCATCGAGCCGGTGGTCACCACGGACTCGTTCGACCGTGAGCTGACCGTCGACATCGCACCCGACGGCGCCGTCTTCCGGGTGACGGCGACCAGCCGCCGGATCCGCGACGGGCTGCCCGTCGACGACAGCGTGACCACCCACCTCCGGGCCACCCTGCGCACCGACCTGCCCCCGCTCACCGGCGCTTCCGGACTCCAACCGTCCGGCACCCCGCGCGACGTCGGCGAGGTCTACGCCACCGGCCGGTCGGCCGGCATCGAGCACCGGGCGTTCATGCGCTGCGCGGGAACCCTGCAGGCGACGGCGGACCGGGTGCGTGCCGAGATCGCCCTCGGTGACGAGGCGCGGAGCACGGTGGGGGACTTCCTGCTGCACCCCGCCCTGCTGGACGGCTCGACCATGCAGTCGTACGCGCTCGCCTTCGACGGGGCGGACGCGGACGGACGCCCCCTCATCCCCCTGCACATCGGCTCCTTCCGCGCCGCCCGCACCCTCGGGGACGCCTGCACCGTCGACCTGCGCATGCACCCGGCCGGGCCCGGTGCCGGGGACGACGTGGTGAAGGCCGACATCGAACTGCGCGACGGATCGGGCGCGTTGGCTGCCCGGTTCACGGACCTGACCTTCAAGCGCGTCCGCTCCGCCGCGGCGATCACCCGGCTCGCCGCCGAGCGGACGGAGCCGGCCCCGCGCGCCGCGGCCCCGGCCGTCCCCGCGCAACCGGAAGGCCCCGCGGACCCGGTCCGCGCCGACGGCGGACCGGTGGACATCCGCGCCGAGGTGGTCGAGCTGGTCCGCCGGGCGGTCGCCGACCCCGCACTGGTGGTGGAGGGCGACCGGGGCTTCTACGACCTCGGCCTGGACTCCTCCCAACTCCTCACCCTGGTCCGGCTCTTCGAGGAGCACTGGGACATCGCGCTCTACCCGACCCTGCTGTTCGAGTACCCGACCGTCGACGCGGTCGCCGCTCACCTCGCCGGACTGCTGCCCGCCGAACGGCCCGCCCGCCCGGCCGCCGCCGCCCCGGCGGCGGACACGCCCGCCCGGACCCACTGCCTGACCGGCCTGTGGCAGGCGGCGCCGCGCCCCCCCGCACCGGCCGCCGGACCCCTTCTGGTCATCGGCGACGAGCGGGTGCGGACCGACCAGATCACCGTTCGGCGCGGTCCCGCCTTCCGCCGGGTCGCCCCCCACACCTACGAGCTGCGCCCCGCCGAGACCGGGGACCTGAGGCTGCTCCTCGCCGACCTCGCCGGACTCGGCACGGTCCCGGAAGCGGTCCTGCACGTCGCGGACCAGGACGCCGCCGACCTCCCCGAGGCCGTACGGTCCGCCTGCGGCGAGGTGCTCGCCCTGGCCCAGGTCCTCGCCGACCGCCCGGTCCCCGTCGTGCACGTGGGCCCGGCCCCCGTCGCCGCCGCCGTGGCCGGACTGGCCCGTACGGTACGCCTGGAGCAGCCGCGCCTCGCCATCACCGCCGTCGAGTGCGAGGGCCCCGCCGACACGGACGCCCTGCTCGCGGAGCTCGCGGACCACGGGGAGTCCTGGGTACGGCACACCCCCGGCGGCCGTCACGTCCGCCGCTACCGCGACGCCGACCCCGGCCCCGCCCCCGAGGTCGCCCTCCGGCCCGGCGGCGTCTACCTGATCACCGGCGGCGCGGGCGGCATCGGCCGGGAACTCGCCGCCCGGATGACCGCGCGCGGAGCCACGGCCGTCCTCGTGGGACGCACACCGCGCCCGGGACCGGAGGACTCCTACGTCCGCGCCGACATCACGGTGCCCGCCGAGGTCGACGCCCTGATCAGCGGCATCCTCGAACGGCACGGCCGGCTGGACGGTGTCGTTCACGCGGCCGGCGTCCTGCGCGACGGCCTGTTCACCACCAAGCCCGCCATGGACCTCGCGGCGGTCCTCGCGCCCAAGGTGCGCGGAGCCGTGCTGCTGGACGAGGCGACCCGCCACCTGGACCTCGACTTCTTCGCCCTCTTCTCCTCGGTGACCGCAGTCGCGGGCAACGCGGGGCAGAGCGACTACGCGGCCGCGAACGCGTTCCTGGACGCCTACGCCCGCGACCGCGGCCTGCTCTCCCTCGCCTGGCCGCTGTGGGCCGAGGGCGGCATGCGCACGGACGCCGCCGCCGAAGCCCTGTTCGCCCGGCAGGGCCAGGCCCCGCTGCCGACCACGGCGGGCCTGGACGTGTTCGAGCGGGCCCTCGCCCTGTCCGGCACCGAGCTGGTCGTGCTCCACGGCGACCCGGAACGGGCCCGCGAAGCCCTGGGCCTCACCCCCGCCGACGCCGTCTCCACCGGCACCACCCCCACCGGCACCACCCGCACCGCGACCCCCGCCGCCCCCCGGCCCGGGGGGAACCACGGCACACCGGAGGCCGACGACCGGGACGTCGCGGTGATCGGCGTCGCCGGCCGCTACCCCATGGCCGAGGACCTCGACCGGTTCTGGAGCAACCTCAGCGCCGGGCGGGACTGCGTCACCGAGATCCCGGCGGACCGCTGGACCTCGGACGGCTTCTACCGGCCCGACCGGGCGCCCGGCCACTCGTACAGCAAGTGGGGCGGATTCCTGGAGGGCATCGACGAGTTCGACCCCGGCTTCTTCCGGATCACCCCGCGCGAGGCCGCGGGGATGGACCCGCAGGAGCGGCTGTTCCTCCAGACCTCCTGGCACGCCCTGGAGTCCGCGGGGCTCACCCGCGCCGACGTGGCCGGCCGCATGGTGGGCGTCTTCGCCGGAGTGATGTTCAACCAGTACCAGATGCTCGGCCTGGGCGCAGAGGACCGGCTGCCCGTACTGCCGACGTCCTTCTCCTCCGCCGTGGCCAACCGCGTCTCCGCCTTCCTCGACCTGCGCGGCCCCAGCCTGGCCCTGGACACCATGTGCTCCTCGTCCCTGACCGCGCTGCACCTCGCCTGCGAGAGCCTGCGGTCCGGGGACAGCGAGCTGGCGCTGGCGGGCGGTGTGAACCTGATCGTCCATCCGTACAAGTACCTGCACCTGAGCCAGGTCGGCTTCGTCTCCTCCGACGGCCGGTGCCGCGCCTTCGGCGCCGACGGGGACGGCTACGTACCCGGCGAGGGCGTCGGGGTCGTCGTGCTCAAGCCGCTCGCCCGCGCCCTGGAGGACGGCGACCGGGTCCTCGCGGTGATCAAGGGCAGCGCCGTCAACCACGGCGGGCGCGCCGGGGGCTTCTTCGTACCGAACCCCGCGGCGCAGGCCGACGTGGTGCGCCGGGCCCTGGGCAAGGCGGGCGTGGAACCCGCCTCCGTCGGCTACATCGAGGCGCACGGCACGGGCACCTCCCTCGGCGACCCCATCGAGATCGCGGCCCTCTCCCAGGCCTACGGCGACGCGCGGAGCCGGCTCGGCTCGGTGAAGTCCGGCATCGGCCACCTGGAGTCGGCCGCGGGCATCGCCGGGCTGACCAAGATCCTCCTCCAGCTTCGCCACCGCACCCTGGTCCCCTCCCTTCCCTGCACGCCGACCCGGCCAACACGAGCATCGACTGGGACTCCGCGGGCCTGCGCGTCCAGCGCGAGAGCGAGCCGTGGCCCGCCGGAGCCGCCGGTGGCCCGCGCCGCGCCGGAATCAGCGCGTTCGGCGCGGGCGGGTCCAACGCCCACGTCATCGTCGAGGAGTTCCAGCAGCAGACGCCGGCCACCGAGGGCGCCTCCACCGCGGGACCGCAGGTGGTGCTTCTCTCCGCCCGCACCCCGCAGGCGCTGCGCGAGCTCGCCGAGCGGTACGCGGAGCCGACGGCGGGCGACCCGCTCGACGCGGTGGCCGACGTGGCCGAAGCGGCCGGTCTCGCCGGCGCCGACCCGGAGGCCGAGCTCGACGAACTCGGCCTGGACGTCGCCGACCTGCGCAGGCTCGCGCGGGTCCTCGCCGACCGGTTCCCGGGACGGGCCCCGCACGTCGACGCCCGTTCCACCCTCGCCGGTCTCGCCGAGGCCGTCTCGGCGGGCGCCGGACGGGAGGCCTCGCTGGCCGACATCGCGTACACGACGCAGATCGGCCGGGAACCGCTGGAGGAGCGGCTCGCCGTGGTCGCCTCCGACACGGCCGGACTCCGCACCGCCCTCCACGCCTTCCTCGCCGGCTCGCCGGCGCCGGGCCTCCACCGGGGCACCGTCAGCGGACAGCGGCCCGCCGGCGACCCGCTTGCGGCGGGCCCGCTCCCGGCCGACCCGTCCGCGTGGGCGCGCAGCTGGGCGGAGGGCGCCGCGCCCGACTGGCGCGCCCTGCACCGCGACCGGCAGCCGCGCAAGGTGGAGCTGCCGCAGTACCCGTTCGCCCGCGTGCGGTGCTGGGTCGACGTACCGGCCCCGCGGCCGGCGGCCCTTCCGTCCGCCGGGGCCGCTGCCGAGCCCCGCGTCGAGACGCTCCCGCTGGACGTCCCCACCTGGGAGGCCGTCCCGGCGCCCACCGCGCCGCCGGCGCCGGACGGTGCCGTCGTGGTGCTCCACGCCCCCGCCCGCGCGGGCCTGGCCCGCGAGCTGGCCGCCCGTCACGAGGGCGCCGTTCTCGCCGAACTGGGCACACAGCTCGGGGTGACACCCCGTCTGGTCTACGTCCTGACCGGGCCCACCGACACCACCGACACCACCGACACCACCGCGGACGAGGCGGGGCGGGTCGCACGCGCCGAGGACGCGGGCGTCAAGGCCCTCGCCCCGTACGCCCGGGCCTGGTCCCGCGAGCACACCCTCGACTGGGTGATCGTCACCACCGGCGCCGCCGCCCCGCCCGGCCGCTCCGTCACCGACCCCTACGCCGCCGGGATCACCGGCTTCGCCCGGGTCATGGAGAACGAGCACCGGGGCTGGTCCGTCGCCTGCGTCGACCTCGACCCCGCCCACGCGTCCGCCGCCCTCCTGGCGCCCGAGCCCCGGGGGACGCGCGTCGCGTACACCGGAACCGTTCGCCACACCCAGGTCCTGCGGCCCGCCCCGGCCGCCGACGGGCCCGTCCCGCTGCGCCGGGGCGGCACCTACGTGATCGTCGGTGGCGCCCGGGGCATCGGCCTGGCCATCGCCCGCCGCCTCGTCGAGGACTGGGACGCCCATGTGGTGCTCGTCGGTCGCAGCGAGCTTGCCGACCCCGCCCTCGGGGGCCGGATCCGCTACGCCCGCGCCGACGCCACCGACCCCGGCCGGCTGGCGGCCGTACTCGACGAGGCGGGCCCGGTGCACGGCGTCGTCCACGCGGCGCTGGTACGGCGCGACCGGCTGGTGCGCGACCTCACGGACACGGACCTCGCACAGAGTCTGGCGGCCAAGTCCGGCGTCGCCGCGGCCCTGGCCGACGCCCTGCGCGGACGGAACCCGGACTTCCTGGTGTTCTTCTCCTCCGCCCAGTCGTTCCTCGGCGACCCCGGCCTGGCCAACTACGCCGCCGGCTCCACCTTCCTCGACGCCTACGCCCACGCGCTCGACGCCCGCCTGCCCTACCCGGTGCGCGCCGTCGACTGGGGCTTCTGGGGCACCGTAGGGGCAGTGGCCGACGACACCCACCGGGACCGCCTGACCGCGGCCGGCTTCCGGTCCATCACACCCCGGTCGGGCTTCGCCGCGCTCGTCGAGACGCTCCGGCGGCCGGCGCCCCAGAGCGTCGTCGTGCCCGGCACCGAGGCCCTGCGCGAGCGCATGGCAGCGAACAGGAAAACGGAGAGCACCGACGTGACGCCCACCAGCGGGCGGCCGAACGCCGCCGACCTGCGCGTGGTGGAGGACTTCCACGCGCTCGACCGACAGATGACCCGCATCGCGGGCGGGGCCCTGCTCGCCCTGCTCGACGACCTGGGAACCTGGCACGGCCCCGACCCCGACGCGGACGAGGTACTGCGCCGGGTGGGCGTCACCCCCCGGTACGAACGCCTCCTGCGCACCGTGCTCGACGCGCTCGTCGGCGACGGCCTGCTCACGGCCGACGCCGGACGCCTGCGCCCGGCCCCGGACGCCCTGGCCGGCGCCCGTGCGGGCGGACACCTCGGGCAGCTCGCCGCCCTCGCCGACGCGCACCCCGAGTCCGCCGTCTTCGTACGGCTGCTGGCCCTGTGCCTGGAGCGCTACCCGGAGCTGCTCCGGGGCGAACTCCTCGCCACCGACCTGCTGTTCCCCTCCTCCGGCACCTCGCTCATGGAACGCGTGTACCGCGGCAATCCCATCAGCGACCTCTACAACGACCTGCTCACCCGCCGCCTCGTCGCGCACGTGGAGGAACGCCTCGCCGGCCTGCCCGCCGACGCCACCGTCCGCATCCTGGAGGTCGGATCGGGCACCGGCGGCACCTCCGCCGGGCTCCTGCGCGCCCTCGCACCGTACGGCGGCCGGCTCGCATACTGGTACACCGACCTGTCGGTGACCTTCCTGGCCCACGGCAGGCAGGAGTTCGGCGCCCGGTACCCCTTCCTGCGGTTCAAGCGCCTCGACCTGGACACCGACCCCGTCGTCCAGGGCTTCGACGAGGGCGGCTTCGACCTCGTGGTCGGCGCCAACGTCCTGCACGCCACCTCGGACGTCGGCCGTGCCCTGCGCCACCTGCGACGGGTCCTGCGCACCGGAGGCGAACTGCTGCTCAACGAGCTGACGACGGTCACCCTGTCCGGCACGCTCACCTACGGGCTGTTCGACGGCTGGTGGGCCCACGGTGACACCGGCCTGCGCCTGCCCGGCTCTCCGCTGCTGGACGTTTCCGGCTGGACCGGAGTGCTCGGCGAGGCCGGGTACGAGGCGGTGACGGCCTCCCCGGACTCCGCCCGCACCACCCGCAACTTCCAGCACGTCCTGGTGGCCAGGGCGGCGGCCGGCGCCACCGCACCCGCCGGCACGCGGGCGACGGGGACCACGCCGGCCACCGGATCCACACAGGTCACAGGAACCGGACAGGCCACAGGGGCCGCCACGGCCGCCTTCACCGACACGCTGCTGGACCTGACCTCGGACGCCTCGGGCATCCCCGTCGGCGAACTCGACCTCGACCGGCAGATCGGGGACTACGGCTTCGACTCGGTCAGTTACAACCTCCTCGCCAGCCGGCTCAACGAGGCCCTCGACCTGGACGTGACGCCCGCGCTCTTCTACGAGACCCCCACCCTGCGGGCCCTCGCCGACCGTCTCGCACGCGACCACCGCACGGCGCTGCCCGCCACGGCGCTGCCCGCACCCCGGGCCCCGGAGGACCGGCCCGCCACGGCTTCGGCCGCGCGCCCCGTCGACCCGGAGGCGATCGCCGTCATCGGCATGAGCGGACGGATGCCCGGCAGCGCCGACCTCGGCGAGTTCTGGGACCACCTGGTGGACGGGGACGACCTGGTCACCGACGTCCCCGCGGACCGCTGGGACCGCCACGCGCTCCCGGAGGGCGTACACGCGGGCCGTGGCGGCTTCATCCACGACGTCGACCGCTTCGACCCCCTCTTCTTCGGCATCTCCCCGCACGAGGCCGAAGGCATGGACCCCCAGCAGCGACTGGTGCTGGAAGGGGTGTGGACGGCACTGGAGGACGCGGGCCTGGCGCCGGGCAGCCTCGCGGGAGCCGACGTCGGACTGTTCGTCGGGGCGGGATCGAGCGACTACGACGAGATCCGCAAGGCCGCCGGCCTGGCGGTCGACGCGCACGCCGCCACCGCCACCGCGCACTCCATCCTGGTCAACCGGGTCTCCTACCAACTCGACCTGCACGGGCCGAGCGAACCGGTCAACACCGGCTGCTCCAGCTCCCTGGTCGCCATCCACCGGGCCGCCGAGTCCATCCGCTCGGGCGAGTGCGACATCGCCGTGGCCGGCGGGGTCAACCTGGTGCTGTCCCCGCACAACCACGTCCTCCTCAGCAGCACGGGCATGCTGAGCCCGACCGGACGGTGCCGGACCTTCGACGCCCGCGCGGACGGCTTCGTACGCGGCGAGGGCTACGGCTTCGTGGTGCTGGCCCGAGCCGAGCGGGCCCAGGGCCGTCAGGTCCGGGCCTGGCTGCGCGGCAGCGCCGTCAACCACGGGGGCCGGGCCCGGTCCCTGACCGCGCCCAACCCGGCCGCCCAGGCGGCGATGATCGTACGGGCCCACGAGCGTGCCGGAACCGACCCGGCCACCCTGGGCTACCTGGAGACGCACGGCACCGGCACGGAGCTCGGCGACCCGGTGGAGATCAACGGCCTGCGGCTGGCCTTCGACGAACTGCTGAGCCGCCGGGGCACGCCCCCGCCGGCCGAGCCGTACTGCGCCATCGGAGCGGTCAAGGCCAACATCGGCCACCTGGAATCCGCTGCCGGCGCCGCCGGAGTGATCAAGGTGCTCCTCGCGATGGAGCACGGCGTGCAGCCGCCGCTGGCCGGACTGCGGGAACAGAACCCGCACCTGCGCCTCGACGGCAGTCCCTTCCAGCTGCTCCGTTCGGCGCGGGCCTGGCCGCTGCCGGCCGCCGGGCCGCGCCGCGCGGGCGTCAGCTCCTTCGGCTACGGGGGCGTCAACGCCCACGTCGTCCTGGAGGAGGCCGGAGCCGCGCCCGAGGTGCGGCGGCCGCACGGCCCCTGGGTGTTCCCGCTGTCCGCACGCACCCCGCACGCCCTGCGCCGGTACGCGGCCGCACTGCTCGCGGCCGTCGAACGGGCGGACCGGACACCGGAACTGGCCGACGTGGCACACACCCTCCAGCACGGCCGCGACGCGATGGCCGAGCGGCTCGCGGTCACCGCTGCCGACCGGTCCACGCTCGTCGCCGCCCTGAAGGCCGCCGCCGACGGCGCCGACCACTCCGCGCTGGCCCGGCCCGCGGGCGGGACGGACGCCGACCGCTGGGTGGCCGGAGACGCGGTCGACTGGCCGGCGGGCGGGGTCTCGATCCCCCTGCCCACCTACCCGTTCGAACGCCGCCGGTGCTGGGTCGCCCCCGTGGCGTCCCCCGGTCCGGAGGCGGACGCCGCTGCCCCGGCGGCAGCGGTCCCGGTCCCGGCGAGCACGGCCACGGCGTCGGCGCCCCCGGTCCGGGCGGGTGCCTACGCCCCGCGCCGGCAGCCCGTCGCCGACGTGGCCCTGCGCGGGCCGGTCACCGGCCCGGTCTGGGTGCTCGGCCCCGCCGAACTGCCGGGGGCCGAGGTCCACCGGATCGGCGCGGCGCCGCTGGAGTCCCTGCCGACCCCCGTCGCGGTCCACGCCGTGGTCGAGGGCGAGCGCGGGGTCCTCGACCTCTTCCGGATCGTCCACCACCTCCAGGCACGCCCCGGAGCGGGCGGCGAACTCGCGCTGACCGTCGTGACCCGCGCCGCGACCGACCCGGCGTCGGCCGCGGCACTGGGCCTCGCCCGGTCGGTGCGGAGCGAGTGCGAGCGCTGGCGGGTGGCCACCGTCGACATCGGCCCCGAGGACCCGACGGCGGTCCCCGTCGCCACCCCCGGCGACTACGCACTGCAGGCCGGCCGCTGGTACCGGGAGGTGCTCCAGCCCGTCGACGCGACGGCCGGGGCCGCGCCCGTCCTGCGCGAGGGCGGTACGTACGTGATCGTCGGCGGGACCGGCGACGTCGGTCTGGACATCGCCGAGCAGCTCGTGCGGCGTCACCGCGCCAGGGTCGTCCTCGTCGGGCGCTCCGCGCCGGACGTGGACCGGGCGGCCCGGATCAGGGCCCTCGACCCCTCGGGCACCCGGGTGGAGGTCCACCGGGCGGACGCCTGCGAACCGGGCCGGATACGCGCCGTGCTCGACCGGGTGGGCGTCGTCCACGGGGTCCTGCACTCGGTGACCGTTCCGAGCGACCGGTCGCTGGCGGCCATGGACGAGGAGTGGTTCCTGCGCGCCATGGCGGCGAAGAGCCGCACCACCGAGGCCCTCGCCGAGGCGCTGGGCGACCGGCGGCCGGACTTCCTGGCGCTGTTCTCCTCGGTGCAGTCCTTCCTCGGCAACCCCGGCCAGGCGGCCTACGCGGCCGGGTGCACCGCCCAGGACGCCATCGGCCGCGCGCTCGCCGCGCGGCTCCCCTACCCCGTCCGCGTCGTGAACTGGGGGGCCTGGTCGGGCTCCGCCCTCACCGAGCGCCACCTGGGCCGGCTGGCCGCGGCAGGGGTCCACCCGCTCTCGCCGGAGGCGGGATTCGAAGCGCTGAGCCGGGTGCTCGGCCGACAGGAGGTTCAGGTGGCAGTGGTCTCGGGCACGGACGAGTTCCTCGGCCGGATCGGTGTCCCGGCGGCCGGTGCGGACGTACGGCAGCAGCCTGCGACCGCGACCGCGACCGCGACCGCGGCCACGCCCGAGGCCGGGTCTTCCTGGCGCGCCGCGGCGGCCGACGAGATACTGGCCGTCCTGCGCGAGGTGGCCGGCATCCGGCCCGAGGAACTCGCGCCGGACGACCTGCTCAGCCGGTTCGGCTTCGACTCGATCACGTACACGAGGCTGAGCTCCCGGATGAACGCGCGCTGGGACCTCGACCTGACCCCGGCCACGTTCTTCGGCGTGGCCACCGCCGACGACCTGATCGGCAAGATCCTCCAGCACCACGGAGCGGCTCTCGCGGGGCACTGGAGCGTGGACGCACCGCCCGGAGCCCCGGCATCCGACGGGACCCCGGCGCCCGACCCTGCTCCGGCAGCCGAACCTGCCCGCGCGCCCGAACCTGCCCGCGGGCAGGCCGTGGCCGCGGAGGACTTCCCGGCCGCCTCCGTGCGGGCCGCCGCCCCGGCGCCCGTCACCGGCGAGCCCGTCGCCGTCGCCATCGTCGGCATGGCCGGAATGCTCCCCGGCTCGGACGACCTGGACGCGTTCTGGGAGCACCTGACGGCGGGCGACGACCTCGTCGGCGAGATCCCGGCCGACCGCTGGGACTGGCGCCGCCTGTACGGGGAGCCGACACCCGGGGAGTTCCGCACGACGGCGAAGTGGGGAGGGTTCCTGCCCAGGGTCGACCTGTTCGACCCGCAGTTCTTCGGCATCTCCCCCCACGAGGCCGTGGCGATGGACCCGCAGCACCGGCTCGTGCTGGAGGCGGCCTGGAGCGCGATCGAGAACGCCGGCATCCGGCCGTCCGCGCTCGCCGGCACCGACACGGGCGTCTTCATCGGCAGCAGCACCTACGACTACTTCGAGCTCCAGCACGCCCTCGGCGTCCCGCTCGACGGCTACAGCACGGTGGGCAGGGCCCACGCGATCATGTCCAACCGGGTCTCGTACCTGCTGGACCTGCACGGCCCCAGCGAGACCATCGACACCGCCTGCTCCTCCTCGCTCGTCGCCGTGCACCGGGCGGCCGAGGCGATCCGCGGCGGCGACTGCGAGGTCGCGCTGGCGGGCGGCGTGAACGTCATCGCCTCGCCGACGCTGTTCGTGGACATGAGCCAGGCCGACATGCTGAGCCCGGACGGCCGCTGCCGTACCTTCGACGCGCGCGCCAACGGCATCGTCCGTGCCGAGGGCGTGGGCGTGGTGGTGCTCAAGCGCCTCGACGCGGCGATCGCCGACGGCGACGTCATCCACGCCGTCCTGCGGGGCAGCGCCGTCAACCACGGCGGCCGCACCAACTCGCTGACCGCCCCGAACCCGGACGCGCAGGCCGCCTGCATCGTCAAGGCGCACCGCCGCGCCGGTGTGGACCCCCGGACCGTCGGCTACGTCGAGACCCACGGCACCGGCACCGAACTCGGCGACCCCGTCGAGGTCGAGGGCCTGAAGTCGGCCTTCGGGGAGCTGTACGCCGATCACGGCGCGGCACCCGGGCGGCCGCACGTGGTGCTGGGCGCGGTGAAGACCAACACCGGCCACCTGGAGGCGGCCGCGGGCGTCACGGGCCTGATCAAGGCACTGCTCGCGATGCGCCACGGGTCGATCCCCGGCAACGTCCACCTGGAGAAGCTCAACCCGCACCTGCGTCTCGACGGCAGCCCGCTGTGCCTGCCGTCCGGCAACGAGCCGTGGATCCGGGTCCGCACGGCCGACGGGGCCGAGGCACCGCTGAGGGCGGGAGTGAGCTCCTTCGGCCTCGGCGGGGTCAACGCGCACCTGGTGGTGGAGGAGTACCGGGAGGCGCCCGCCCGCCCGACGGCGGGGGAGCGGCTGTTCGTCCTGTCGGCGAAGACCCCGGAGCGGCTGCGCGACTACGCGGTGCGCCTGGCCCGTTGGGTCGCGGACCACGAGGACGTGGACCCGGCGGCCCTGGCCCACACTCTGAGCACCGGCCGGGAAGCCTTCCCCGAGCGTCTCGCGGTCGTCGCCGACTCGCCGCGTGCGCTGGTGGCCGCCCTGGAGGCGTGGCAGGCCGGCGGACCGGTCCCGGGCGTCTTCGCGGGGGACGGCAAGGACGCCACCACCGCCCTGCTGCTGGACGGCCCCGAGGGCGGCCGGTACCTGCGGGCCGTGGTGGACGCGGGCCGACTGGACAAGGTCGCCCGGCTGTGGGTCGGGGGCGCCCCGATCGACTGGGCGGAGCTGTGGCCGGGGACGGCGCCCCGGCGGGTGCCCGCACCGACCTACCCCTTCGCCCGGGAGAGCTACTGGCTCACGCCCGGAGCCCGCTTCGACGCCCTCCAGGCGGCCGAGGCGGGTCTGATCGCCGACACCGCGGCCGAGGCGGATGCGGACACCGCCGAGGCGGATGCGGACACCGCGGCCGAGGCCGGGCCGCTGACCCGTGCCGGATCGGAGACCGCGACCGGCGTCGTGGCCCCGGCGCGGACACCTGCCGTCGTGGCGACGCCCGCGCCCGAGCGGCCGGCCGAGGCCGGGGCTCCCGCCGGAGACGACGCCGAGGGCGCCGTCCGCACGCACGTACGCGGGCTCCTCGCGGCCCACTTGGGCATGCGGCCCGAGCGCCTGCCCCTGGACCGGGCGCTGTCGGACGCGGGAGTGGACTCGCTGGGCCTGCGCCGGCTGAGCCGTCGCCTCGGCGCGGACTACCAGGTGGAGGTGCCGACCCGGATGTTCGGGGTGGCCCAGACGGTACGGGCGGTGGCCCGAGCCGTGTTCGAGGCGTACGGGCCACTGCCCGCGCCCCAGGAGCAGCCGCAGCCGCAGCCGCAGACGCAGAAGCAGGATCAGGAGCCGGACCCCGCCCCCGCACCCGCGGCGGACCAGGTGGCCGCTCTGCTGGCCGGGCTGCGCGACGGAACCGTCCGCGTGGACGACGCGCTGGCCGTACTCGAAGGAGGGGCGGGCCGATGAGCACCGACCTGCGTGAACTGCTGGCGGCGATCGCCGCCGGCAAGCTGTCCGACGAAGTGGCCGAACTGCTGGTACGGGGCCTGGTCGACACGACCGCCCCGGCCGCGGCACCAGCCCCGGCCCCGCCGGCGGCCGCTGTCCCGAAGGCGCCCTCCGGGCCGTACCCGCTCAGCCGCGGGCAGGCAGCGCTGTGGGCCCTGCACGCCGACGACCCGCAGACCGTCTCCTACAACCTGCCGCTGGGCCTGTGGCTCGGGCAGGACGTGGAGGAGGACCGGCTCGTCGAGGCACTGGCCGCGATGGTGCGCCGGCACCCGGAACTGGGCGTCTCCGTACGCCTGGACGCCACGGGGCCCGTACAGGAGGTCACCGGCCGCGCCCCGGAGGTGACCCGCCTGGACCTCGGCCACGTGACCGACGGGGAGTTCGCCGCCCGCGTGCGCAACCTGGTGCGCCGCCCGTTCGACCTGGAGCAGGACCCGCTGTACCGGATGTGGCTCGTCGCCGCCCCCGGCGGCACCACCCTGCTGCTCCTGGTGTTCCACCACCTGATCACCGACGGGGTCTCCAGCCATCTGCTGCTGCGCGACATCGTCGCCTGCCACGACGCGCTCGCCCAGGGCCGTGAGCTGCCGGCGGTCGAACACGCCGCCCCCTACGCCGAGTTCGTGGAGTGGCAGCGGACCATGCTCGCCGCCCCGGAGACGGAGGAGCACCGGCGCTGGTGGCTGGACCGGCTGACCGGTGCCTCCACGGCGCCGGTCCTGGACGCGCTCGCCGATCGCCGGCGCACCGGATCCGCCTCGCACACCGGCGGCGAGATGGTGCAGTTGCGGCTCCCGCATTCCACCTGGGCGGCCGTCCAGGACACCGCCCGTGCGGGCGGGCTGACGCCCTTCAGCGTCGTGCTCGGCGCGTTCCTCGCCCTGCTGCACCGCCACTCGGGACACCGCGACCTCAGCGTGATGGTGCCGACCGACGGCCGTCCCGCACAGCGCTTCGACCGCACCGTCGGCTACCTGATCAACCCGGTGGTCCTGCGCGTGGACTGCGACCCCGACCACAGCTTCGGCGAGCTCACGACCGCCGTCGGAGCCCGGATGGCGGAGGCCGAGGAGCACAGCGCGTACCCCTTCGCCTCCGTCGTCGACGACCTGCGCCGCACGACCGGCACCGCGGCCGGCTTCGACATCGGCTTCTACATGCAGCAGGGAGTCGGCGGCGACCAGGACATGGCGGCCGGGCAGACCGTCTTCCGCGACGCGCTCGACCTGACCCAAGAGGGCGAGAACGACCTCGTCGTCGAGGTGGTCGTGCGCGACACCGGCGTGCTCCTCTACCTCAAGTACGACCCGGAGCGCTTCGACCGCTCCACCGTCGAACGGCTGGCCGAGCACTACCGGCTGCTGCTGGACACGGTGACGGCCGACCCCTCCGTACGCCTCGGGGACCTCGATCCCGCCACCCCCGCCGAACGGCGCACCGTGGAGCGGGCCAACGCCACGCGCGCCGAACGGCCGCGCGACGTCACCGCCGCCGACCTGGTGCTCGCCCGCGCCCGGCGCGGCCCCGGGCGCACCGCCCTCGTCGACGCGACGGGCTCGCTGACCTACGGGGAACTCGCCGGGCAGGTGCACGCCCTCACCCGGATCCTCACCGAGCACGGCGTGCGCCCGGGCGACGTCGTGGGCGTCCTCGTCGCCCGCCGGGCCGCGCTGGTCGTGGCCCTGCTCGCGGTCCAGGCCGCGGGCGCCGCCTACGTCCCCCTCGACCCGGAGTTCCCGGCGGCCCGGCTCGCCCACATCACCGCCGACGCGGCACCGGTCGCCGTGATCGTCGATCCGCCCCTGGCCGACCGGCTGCCCGGGGACGCACCGGGCGTGCGCGTGCCCCTGACCGGCCTGGAGCCCGAGGCACAGACCGTGGCCCCGGTCGCCCGCCGTGACGACGACCTCGCGTACGTCCTGTACACCTCCGGATCCACGGGCGAGCCCAAGGGCGTCGAGGTCTGCCACGGCAACCTGGTCAACCTGCTGGTCGCGACGGCCGAGCGGCCCGGCTGCTCCGAGGACGACGCCCTGCTGGCGGTGACCACCGCCGGGTTCGACATCTCGGGTCTGGAACTGCTGCTCCCGCTGACCCGGGGCGCCACCGTCCACATCGCGTCCGAGGACGTGGTCCGGGACGGGTTCGCCCTGGCCGACCTCATCGGCGACGCCGGCGCGACGGTCGTCCAGGCCACCCCGGCCACCTGGGAGATGCTGCTGCACGCCGGCTGGACCGGACGCGTGCGCAGGCTGCTGTGCGGCGGGGAGGCGCTCACCGCCGAACTCGCGGACCGGCTGCTGGACCGGTGCGACGAGCTGTGGAACATGTACGGGCCGACCGAGACGACCATCTGGTCCTCCGCCCAGCGCATCCGGCGGGGCGGACCCGTCACCGTCGGTACCCCGCTCGCCAACACCACCTTCCGCACCGCCGGTCCCGACGGCGCCCCCGTGCCCTTCGGCGCGGTCGGCGAACTGCTCATCGGCGGCGACGGCGTCGCCCGCGGCTACCGGGGCAAGCCGGAGCTGACCGCCGAACGCTTCGTGCGCGACCCGGCGACCGGGGAACGGCTCTACCGCACGGGCGATCTCGCCCGCTGGTCGGCCGACGGGGACATGGTGCTGCTCGGGCGCGCCGACCGTCAGGTGAAGCTGCGCGGCCACCGCATCGAACTGGGCGAGATCGAGGCCGCCGTCCGGCGTGCCGGAGCGGCGGGCGCCGCCGACGGCATTGGCGACGTCCGGGTGGCCGTACGGGAGGACCTGCCCGGGCAGCCGCGTCTGGTGGCCTTCGTACTGGCCGCCCCGGAGGCCGCGGAGGCCGCGGTCGGGCGGATCCGGGCCTGGCTGCCCGCGTACATGGTCCCCTCCCGCACGGTCGCGCTGGCGCGCTTCCCCCTGACCCCCAACGCCAAGGTGGACACCGGTCCGCTGACGCGCCTGCCGATCGAGGAACTCGTACGCCGCTTCGGACACGAGGAACGCTCCGGAGAACGGCAGGGGGAAGCCGGCCCGCGGCCCCGGCCGGCCGGCCACGGAGAGCTGGCGGACCGGCTGCGCCAGAGCGCGGCGGCCGTCGCCGGGCTGCCCGTGGAGGAGGTCCCCCTCGACCGGCCGCTGGGCGAGGTCGGCTTCGACTCGATCGGTTTCACCCGCCTCGCGGTGGCGCTGCGCGAGCGGTTCGGCGTCACGGTGCGCCCGACCGTCTTCTACGCACGCCCGGACCTCACCTCGCTGGCCGCCCACCTGAGCGCGGCCCACCCCGAGGCGTTCGCCACGACGGAGCGCCGGCCCGCCCCCCGGGTCATGTCCGAGCCGGTGGTCGCGGCGGCCGCCGCGCAGCGCGGGTTCGCGCCGGTGGCCGTCGTGGGCATCGGCGGGCGACTGCCCTCCTCCTCCGGCCTGGAGGAGTTCTGGCAGCACCTCGCCGCCGGACGCGACCTCACCCGGCCGTACCCCATGGAGCGGGGCTTCTCCGCGCGGGTGTTCCCGCAGGGCCTGCGCGGCTCCTTCGTCGAGGACGTGGACGCCTTCGACGCGGCGCTCTTCCGCATCTCCCCCCGGGAAGCGGCACAGATGGACCCCCAGCAGCGCCTGCTGCTGCACGCCGCGCACGAGGCCGTGCTCGACTCCGGCCAGGTCCCGGGCGCGCTCACCGGCAGCCGTACGGGGGTGTTCGTCGGACTCAGCGGCACGGACTACCTGAGCCTGCTCGGCCCGGGCTCGCCGGAGATGGGCGACCACTTCCTGATCGGCAACGTCCCCTCGATCGCGGCCAACCGCATCTCCTACGTGTTCGACCTGCACGGCCCCAGCGCCGTCTTCGACACGGCCTGCTCCAGCTCGCTCGTCGCCGTGCACCGCGCGGCCCGAGCCCTCCAGCAGGGGGACTGCGACATGGCCCTGGCCGGCGGAGCCAACCTCCTGCTGTCCCCGCACGGGTTCACCGGCCTGCGGCGCGCCGGGATGCTCAGCCCCGACGGCCGCTGCAAGACCTTCGACGAGCGCGCGGACGGCTACGGCAGGGGTGAGGGCGTCGTGCTCCTCGCCCTCAAACTGCTCGACCGGGCCCTGGCCGACGGAGACCCGGTGCACGGCGTGCTGATCGGCTCGGCGGAGAACCACGGCGGGCACACCCACTCGCTCACGGTCCCCAACCCGCAGGCCCAGCGCGACGTCGTGCTCGCCGCACACCGGTCGGCCGGGGTCGCGCCCGACACGATCGACTACATCGAGGCGCACGGCACGGGGACCCCGCTCGGCGACCCGATCGAGATCGACGCCCTCAAGGAGGCGTTCGGCCGCCTGTACGCCGACTGGGGGATCCCGGTGGTTCCGGGACGCACCGGCCTCGGGTCGGTCAAGACGAACATCGGCCATCTGGAGGCCGCGGCGGGCGTCGCCGGCGTCGTGAAGGTCCTGCTGGCGATGCGTCACCGCACGCTCCCCGGCCTGGTGGACCTGCGGACGCCGAATCCGATGCTCGACCTCGACGGCAGTCCGTTCCGGATCCAGGCCGCAGCACAGACATGGGAAACACGCGAGGGGACGCCGGCCCGGGTCGGCGTCAGCTCGTTCGGCATGGGAGGCAGCAACGTGCACGTGGTAGTCGAAGAGGCGGGACAGCGTTGATGAGCGGCACCACCGAGGACAGGACCGCCCGACTGGTCCTCCTGTCCGCCGACGGCCCCGAACAGCTCGACCGGTACCGGGCCGAGCTGTTCACCTGGCTGGACGAGCACCCGTCGGCCTCCCTGGACGCCATCGCGCACACCCTGCGCGTCGGCCGGGAACCCCTGCGGGAGCGCATAGCCCTCGTCGTCGGGAGCGTCGCCGAGCTGGCCGCGCGCCTGCGCGACGGGGAAGGCCTCGTGACCGGCACCGCGCCGGCCGAATCCACCGCGGCCTCCGGCGGCGGGGCCGGGCCCGTGGCCACCGACGATCCGGCCGAGGCCGCCCGCCTGTGGGTCAGCGGCCGGGACGTCGTCCTGCCCGAGCCCTCCGGCGACCGTCCCGCCCGGCTCTCCCTGCCCCTGCCGCCCCGGCCGACCCGCCGCTACTGGATCAAGCCGCCCGCCGGCCTGGCCGACGGCCCCGGCGAACGGCTGCTGACCGGCGAGGAGTTCTACCTGCGCGACCACGCCCTGGGCCGGATCCGGATCCTGCCCGCCGTGGCGGCCCTGGAGTTCGCGGTGACCGCGGCCGAACAGCAGGGCCACGGCCGCGCCACCGGCATCGTCAACGTGCTGTGGGCCCGCCCCGTGCTCGTCGAGGACGAGCCGGCCCGCGTGCGCCTGCACCTCGCGCCCACGGCCGACGGGGTCTCCTACGAGGTCCGGCTCACCGACGGCAGCGACGAAGGCGCGCTCTGCTCCGCCGGCACCCTCCGCTTCGGCGCCCGTCCCGAGGCACCGCGCCTCGACCTGGACGCGATCCGGGCCCGGCTGCCCCGTACCGCCACCGCCGAGGAGTGCTACGAGGTCTTCAGCGCGCTCGGCGGCGGCTATGGGCCCAGCCTCCAGGGGCTGCGCTCGGTGCTGTCCGCGCCGGGCGAGGTCCTCGCGCACGTCGCCGTACCCAGCGCGGCGGACCTCCCCTTCTCCGACTTCGCCCTCCACCCCTCCCTGCTCGACGCGATGCTCCAGGCCTGCCTGTGGACCGACGAGGCCCCCTCGGCCCCGCGCGCCCGGGAACTGCCCTTCTCCCTGGACGCGGTCGAGATCTTCGGGCCGCTCCCCGAACAGGGCCACGTGCACGCCGTGCGGACCCCGGCCGGCCACGACATCGCCCTCGCCGACGACCAGGGCCGGGTCCGCGTGCGGCTGCGCGCCGTCGTCACCAGGCCGGTCGACGGCGCCGCCCGCCTGGACGGCACCATCGGAGCCCACCTGCTCGCACAGCGCTGGCAGGACGCCCCCGCGCCGGCCGCCGGCCGGACCGTGCAAACCCTCCTGCTCGGCGAGGAGACCTTCACCGGAGCCGAACGCACCACCGAGGACTCCGTCTTCCCCCGCGACGGGGAACTCCTCCTCGTCCACACCTCGGACGGCGACCCGCTGCCCTCCCTCACCGGGCTGTACCGGTCCTGGGCGGCCCAGCCGACCCGCCACCCGGTGCGGGTCCTGCACGTGTTCCGCACCTCCGGCGGGGTCGAGGACGCGCGCGCCGAGGCCCTGGACGGGTTCGCGCGAGCCCTCGCCAACGAGGACCCGCAGTTCCTCGTCTCCGCGGTCGACGCGGGCACGGCGGGCCTCGCCGCCACCGTCGAGTCCGAGGCGCGCGCCGCCCACGAGTTCCGGGTCCGGTACACGGCCGCCGGCCGGCAGGTGCCGCGCTGGGAGCCCGTCGCCCCCGACCCGGCACCGCTCGCCCCGCGCGGCACCGTGCTGGTCACCGGCGGCGCGGGCGCCCTCGGCCGCCGGCTCGTCGCCCACCTGGGAGGAGACGCCCGCTACGTCCTGACGGGCCGTTCGGCGCAGGCCGACCTCACGGACCTGCGCTCCGCCGGTCTCGACGTCCACTACCTACCCGCCGACCTGGGCGCTCCCGGCGCCGCCGGGGACCTCGTCGAGCGGATCCACGGCTCCTTCGGGCCGCTCCACGGGGTCCTGCACCTCGCCGGAACCACCCGGGACGCGCTGCTGATCGGCAAGACCGACGAGCAGAGCGCGGCCGTGCTGGGCCCGAAGGTCCGCGGCACCGTGGAGCTGGACCGGGCCACCGCCGGCGACCCGCTGGACTTCTTCATCGCCTTCTCCTCCATGTCGGGGGCCGCGGGAAGCCCCGGTCAGACCGACTACGCGTACGCGAACCGGTTCCTGGACGCGTTCACGGCCTGGCGCCGGGGCAGCGGACGGCCGGGCCGCAGCCTCTCCGTCCTGTGGTCGCTGTGGGCCGACGGGGGCATACGCGTCGACGCCGACGAGGCCACGGCGGCCCGGATGGCCCGTCAGGTCGGGCTGGTGGCCATGCCCACCGACGCCGGACTGGAGGCCTTCGACCGGGCCCTGGGCCACGACGGCGACCACGTCCTGGTGGCGCACGGCAACCTGGCGCGCCTGCGCGAGGTGGTGAACGCGCCGGCGCCCTCGGCCCCGTCGGCCCCCGCCGTGCCCGTCCCGCGTGCCCTTCCGTCCGACCCGTCGGTCCCGTCGGTCCCGTCCGCTCCGGCCCTCCCGTCCGGGGAGCCGGCGGCGCCGTCCGCCGACGCGGCCGAAGAGTTCCTGCGCGGGGTGCTCGCCGAGGTCTTCGAGTTCCCGGCCGAGGAGATGGAAGCCGACGCGCCGTTCGAGCGGTTCGGCATCGACTCGCTGCTGATCATGGACCTGACCCGTCGCCTGGAGGACCACTTCGGATCCCTGCCGAAGACCCTGTTCTTCGAGTACCAGGACCTGCGCTCCCTCGCCGGCTGGTTCACCGAGCACCACGGCTCCCGCCTCGCGGAACTGGCGCCCGCGCCCGAACTGGCGCCCGCGCCCGAACTGGCGCCCGCGCCCGAACCGGTGGCCGCGCAGGCACCCCGGGCGGACGGGGCCCCGCAGCCGGCGGCCACCGCCCCGGCCGCGATCCCGGGTTCCGCCGCGGCCCCCGCCCCCTCGGGGCCCATGCCGATCGCCATCGTCGGCGTCGCCGCCCGCTTCGCCGAATCGGACACCCTCGACCAGTTCTGGGACCACCTCCAGGCGGGCCGGGACCTGATCACCGAGATCCCGGCGGACCGGTGGGACTGGCGGGACTACGACCAGGCCACCCCCGCCGACCGCGCGGCCCGCTACAGCCGCTGGGGCAGCTTCCTGCGCGGCATCGACATGTTCGACCCGCTCTTCTTCGGCGTCTCGCCCCGCGAGGCGGAGATCGTCGACCCCCAGGAACGGCTGTTCCTCCAGACCGCCTGGCACGCCATGGAGAACGCCGGACGCACCCGCGCGGACCTGCGCTCCCACCGCGTCGGCGTGTACGTCGGCGCGATGTACGGGCTCTACCAGCTGCACGAGGCCGAGGACGGCCGGATCGGCGCCTCCTCGCACGCCTCCATCGCCAACCGCGTCTCCTACACCCTCGGCCTCACCGGCCCCAGCCTGGGCGTGGACACGATGTGCTCCTCCTCGCTGACGGCCATTCACCTGGCCGTGCGCGACCTGCGCGCCGGGGACACCGACATGGCCGTCGCGGGCGGGGTCAACCTGCACGTCCACCCGTACAAGTACCGCTTCCTCGGCCAGGGCAGCTTCACCTCCAGCGACGGCCGCTGCCGCAGCTTCGGCGCGGACGGCGATGGCTACGTCCCCGGCGAGGGCGTCGGCGCGGTGCTGCTCCGGCCGCTCGCGGACGCCGTCCGGGACGGCGACCACATCCACGGCGTCATCCTCGGGACCAGCGTCAACCACGGCGGCCGCACCAACGGCTTCACCGTGCCCAACCCCGTCGCCCAGGGCGACCTCGTCGCACAGGCGCTCGGCGAGGCGGGCGTGGACCCGGCCACCCTCGGCTACCTGGAGGCGCACGGCACCGGCACCGCCCTCGGCGACCCCGTCGAGATCCGCGGACTCGCCCGCGCCCTGGCCGAAGCCGGGCTGCCGCCGGGCAGCCTTCCGATCGGCTCGGTCAAGTCCAACGTCGGCCACCTCGAATCGGCCTCCGGCATGGCCGGGCTGTGCAAGGTGCTGCTCCAGATGCGGCACGGCCGGCTCGTGCCCTCGCTGCACGCGGACCCGCTCAACCCGAACATCGACTTCGACTCGACCCCGCTGCACGTGCAGCGCGACCTCGCCCCGTGGCCCCGGCCAGCCGGCGCCCCCCGGCGCGCAGGCCTCAGCTCCTTCGGCGCGGGCGGGGCCAACGCCCACCTCGTCGTGGAGGAGTACGTCGCCCCGCCGGCCGCCGGGCAGGAGCCCGGCCCGTACGTGTTCCCGCTCTCCACCCGGGTGCCCGAACGGCTCCCCGTGCTCGCCGCCGAACTGGCGGACGCCCTGGAGCGCGGCCTGGCGGACGGATCGTCACCCCGCCTCGCGGACGTGGCGTTCACCCTCCAGCAGGGGCGCGAGGAGTGGGCGGACCGCATGGTCGTCCTGGCCTCCACCGTCACCGAGCTGGTCGCCCGGCTGCGCGGGGACGACCCGACGGGAGTCTGGACCGGCAGCGCCCGCGGCCGCGCCGCCTCCCGCGCCGCCGCCCCCACGAGCAGCGACCCGGCATCGATCGGCGCCGCCTGGGCCGCCGGAGCCCCGGTCACCTGGCCGGCGGGGAACGGCAGCCGCGTGCCGCTGCCGGGCTACCCCTTCGAGGAACTCCGCTGCTGGCTCACCGACACCATCTGGTCGCCGCCCCTACCGGCCGCACCGGCCGCCGAGCGGACCGCAGCGGGTCCGGTGCACCCGCTGCTCGACGCGATCGACCCGGCCCAGAGCCTGGACGGCCTGACCTACCGGACCGCCTTCGACCCCGAGCACCCCTACATCGGCGGCCACCGGCTCGGCGAGACCCGCCTGCTGCCCGCCGCCGCGGTCCTGGAGATGGCCCGCGCCGCCGCCGAGGCGGCCGGGGCGGGGGAGCGGCTGCGGCTGTCGAACGTCCGCTGGCTGCGTCCCTTCGTCGTGGCCGGCGCCGAGCGCACGGCCAGGACACGGCTGCGCCGGGGCGAGACCGGCACCCGCTTCGACCTGCGCGACGACACCGGCGAACTCCTCGCCGAGGGCCGGGTGGAGCCCCTGTCCGCGCCCGCCGGGGAGACCCTGGACGTCGACGCCGTACGGGCCCGCCTCGGCAGCCGCCACGAAGGCGCCGCACTCTACGCCGACCTTACGGCGGCCGGACTGTTCTACGGCCCCGCCCTGCGGGCCGTCGAATGGATCGCCGCGGGCGACGGAGAGGCGCTCGTGCGCCTGCGGATCCCCGCCGAAGCCGCCCGCTTCGCCGGCTCCGCCCTGCACCCCTCGGTGGTCGACGGCGCCCTGCACGCCTTCGCCGTCCTCCGGGACCGGGACAACGGCCCCGCGATGGTGCCGTACGCCCTCACCGCCGCCGAGGTCCACGCCCCGGTGACGGACCTCGGGTACGCCCACGTCCGCACCGTCGGCACCGACCGCTACGACCTCACCCTGACCGACTCCGAGGGGAACGTCCGCGTGCGACTGCGCGACCTGTCTCTGCGGCCCGCGCCCGGCGTCGCCCAGTCCCGGCCGGCCGGATCCCCCGCCGCAGCCGCCGTCTCCGCCGCGGCGGCGGCCGCCGCGGACGACCTGATGTTCGTACCGCGCTGGACCGAACTGTCCGGCCGGTCCCCGCAGCCGCTCCCGGACGGGGCCACCACCTGGCTCGTGCGCGGACCGGACTCGGCACCGCTGGCGGCCGCCCTGCGCGCCCGCCTCGGCGGCGCCGTCGTCGAACTGGACCACGACCGCGTCGCCACCGCGACCGGCAAGCCCGACCAGGTGATCCTCCTCGCCCCCCGCGCCGGGGCCGGCACCGACGACACCGCCGCGCTCGAAGCGGCCCAGGAACGCGGTGTCCTCGCCCTGTTCCGGCTCGCCAAGGTCCTCCAGCGGACCCGCTCGGCCGTCCGCCTCACCGTGGTCACCGAGGACGCCCTCACCACGGCGGGCGAACCCGTCGCCAACCCGTACGCGGCCGGCCTGCACGGCCTGGCCCTGTCGCTGGCCCAGGAACACCCCCGCTGGCAGGTCGCCGTCGTCGACCGCTCCTCCGCCGACGCGCCCTCGGCGGACGTCCTGGACGCCCCCGCCGGCGGCCCCTACGCACTGCGCCGCGGCGTGCTCCACCACCGCCGGCTCGCCCCGGTCGCCGTCACGCCCCCGCAGGAGCGGATCCGCCGGGACGGCACCTACCTGATCCTCGGCGGTGCCGGGGGCATCGGCCTGGAACTCACCGAATGGCTGGTGCGCGGCTACCGGGCGAAGGTCGTCCTCCTCGGCCGCAGCGAACTGGACGCCGACCGCCGTGCACGGCTGCGCGCCATCGACCCGGACGGCACCCTCGTCTCTTACCGCAGGGCCGACGCGACCGACCCCGCCGCGCTGCGGGAAGCCGTCGAGTGGACCAGGAGCGCCCACGGCGCCCTGCACGGGGTCTTCCACGCCACGATCGTCCTGCGCGACCAGACCGTCGCCACGATGACGGAGGAGACCTTCCGCTCCGTCCTCGACGCCAAGGCGCACACCTCGGTCGCCCTGCACGCCGCCCTGAGAGGCGTGGGCGGCCTGGACTTCGTCCTCTTCTTCTCCTCGGCGGTCGCCCTGTCAGGCAGCGCCGGCCAGGGCAACTACGCGGCCGGATCCACCTTCGAGGACTCCTTCGCCCACCACCTCGACTGGATGTTGGAGGCCCGGGTCGCCGTCATCAACTGGGGCTACTGGGGAACCGTCGGCATCGTCGCCGACGAGCGCTACCGCGAGCGGCTCGCCGCCACCGGCATCCACTCGATCACCCCGGAGGAGGGGATGGCCGCCGTGCACGCCGTGCTCGGACGCGAGGACCGGCAGGTCGTCGTGGTCAAGGCCGACGCGGCCGCACTCGCCGCGGGCGGCGCCCAGCCGCGTCGGGCCGCCGGACAACCGGCCGGCCCGGGGACGACGCCGTCCGACCCGGGGACGCCCTCCGACGACGTGACCCTGGTGCCGTCGCTGGCCCAGCTCCCCCCGGTCGCCCGGCTGCTCACCGAGGCCGACGACGCCCGCCTGACCGAGGTCATGTGCGACTGGCTGTGGACGCTCTTCCGGCGCGAGGGCGTGTACCTCGGCGACGCCGAGAGCTGGCAGCCCGCCGCGCTCGCCGAGCGGCTGGGCGTCGTCCCCGCGCAGCGCAGGCTCTTCACCGAGCTCCTGCGCCAGCTGACGGAGGGCGGCTTCCTCGACGACCGGGGCGGAGCACTCGTCCCCGCCGGGCGCCGGGCCGCCGAGGACCCCGAGGCAGACCTGGTCGAGCTGTGCGAGCGCAAGCCCGCGCTCAACCGCTTCGACCGGCTGCTGCGCCCCTGCATGCAGAACCTCTTCGGCGTGCTGCGCGGCAGCGTCCGCGCCACCGACGTGATGTTCCCGGGCGGCTCCAGCGCCCTCGTCGAAGGCGCCTACCGGGGCAGCCCGGTCGTCGACCGCGCCAACGAACTCGTCGTGGGCGCCGTCCAGGACCTGCTGTCCCGCCACGAGGGCCCGCTCACCGTCATCGAAATCGGCGCGGGCACCGGCGGCACCACCGCGAGCGTCCTCCCCGCCCTCGCCGCCTCGGGCACGGAGGTGACGTACGTCTACACCGACGTCTCCCGCGCCTTCCTGCGGCACGGGGAGCAGCGGTTCGCCGAGGCGCACCCGTACGTCCGCTTCCAGCGGCTCGACATCTCCGCGGACCCCGAGACCCAGGGCTTCACCCCGGGCAGCGCCGACCTGGTCGTGGCGGCCAACGTCCTGCACGCGACCGCCGACCTGCTCGCCACCCTGCGCGCGGTGACCCGGCTGCTCAAGCCCGGCGGACGGTTGGTCCTCAACGAGGCCAGCAGCAACGTCCTCACCGCCACCCTCACCTTCGGCCTGCTCGACGGCTGGTGGCTGCACGAGGACGCCGAACTGCGCCTTCCCGGGTCCCCGTTGCTCTCCGCGCCCGGATGGCGCAAGGCCCTCGACCTCGCGGGCTTCACCCGCAGCCGGGCCGTGCCGGCGGACGAGGGGCTGAGCCAGCACGTGGTGGTCGCGGAGACGGCACCGGGCGGTACGCCGGCGGCCGCCGCGGCGCCCGCCGCGCCGCCGCGCACCGCGGAGCCCGCGCTCCCGTCGTCCGGGCCGTCCGGCACGGAGGGCGACGCGCTGCCGGAGGCCGCGCGGGAGTACGTGAAGGACGCCTTCGCGCAGATCCTCCAGGTGCCGCGCGAACGGCTCTGGCTGGACGAGACGTACGAGAACTTCGGCGTCGACTCGCTGACGGTGCCCCTCATCGTGGACGTCCTCGCCGAGGGCATGGGCGAGCTGCCGGTGTCCCTGCTGTTCGAGTACCCGACCGTCCGCGAGGTCGCCGACTACCTGGTCGAGCGGCACCCCGAGCGGGTGCGCGCGCTCCTTCCCGAGCCCGCCGCCGTTCCCGCCCCCGCCCCTTCCCCCGCGCCGGTCGCCGTCCCGGCCGTCCACGCGCCCGGCGCCGACGTACGTCCGGCCGCGCGCCCGGCGCCGTCCGTGCCGGCCGCCGACCACCGCGTCGCGATCGTCGGCGTCGCCGGCCGCTACCCCCAGGCCGAGGACCTCGACGCCTTCTGGGAGAACCTCCGGTCCGGCCGCGACTGCGTGGGCCAGGTGCCCGCCGACCGCTGGGACCACCGGACTCCCGCCGGCTCGGACGGCCAGCCGGTGAGCCGCTGGGGCGGATTCCTGGACGGGATCGACGAGTTCGACCCCCGCTTCTTCCAGATGTCCCTGCGGGAAGCCGAACTGACCGACCCTCAGGAGCGGCTGTTCCTCCAGACCTCCTGGCATGCGCTGGAGGACGCCGGCTACACCCGGGCCCGCCTGCGGGGCAGCCGCGTCGGCGTGTACGTGGGCGTCATGTACGGGCACTACCAGCTGTTCGAGGATGAGCGGGGCCTCGCCGGCGGCATGGGCTACGCGTCCATCGCCAACCGGGTCTCGTACTTCTTCGACTTCCACGGGCCGAGCCTGGCCGTCGACACCATGTGCTCCTCCTCCCTCACCGCCATTCACCTCGCCTGCGAGGCCCTGGCGACCGGTCAGGCGGACTACGCGCTCGCCGGCGGCGTCAACCTCGCCCCGCACCCGCGCAAGTACCGCCAGCTGGCGGCCGGCGGGTTCACCGGCGAGAGCGGGCGGTGCCGCAGCTTCGCGGCGGACGGCGACGGCATGGTGCCCGGTGAGGGCGTAGGCGCCGTCCTGCTCAAGCCGCTGGCGGCGGCCGAGCGCGACGGGGACCGCATCCTCGGCGTGATCCTCGGCAGCTCCGTCAACCACGGCGGGAAGACGGGCGGATTCGCCGTGCCCAGCCCCGGCGCCCAGGGCGAGGTCATCGCCCAGGCCCTGCGCACGGCCGGAGTGCCGGCCGACGGCATCTCGTACGTCGAGGCGCACGGCACCGGGACCGCGCTGGGAGATCCGGCCGAAGTCGCCGGACTCGTACGGGCCTTCGGCGACATGCCGGCCGGCTCGGTCGCGCTCGGCTCCGTCAAGTCCTCCGTCGGCCACCTGGAGTCGGCCGCGGGCATCGCGGCCCTCACGAAGGTCCTGCTCCAGATGAAGGCCCGCGAACTGGCGCCCTCCCTGCACGCGGAGGCCCTCAACCCGGCCGTCGACTGGAACACCGTGCCCTTCCGGGTGCAGCGCGAACTCGCCCCCTGGACGGCCTCCGGACCCCTGCGCGCGGGCGTCAGCGCCTTCGGCGCGGGCGGCTCCAACGCCCACCTCGTGGTCGAGGAGCACCGGACACCGGACCCGCGGCCCGAGGGCGCGGCGGGACCGGACGTCTTCCCCTTCTCCGCGCGGGACGCGGAGGGGCTGCGCCGCGTCGTCGCGGGCATGCGGACCTGGCTGGGTTCGACCGGTACCGGCGCCGATCCCCGGGACATCGCGGCCGCGGCCGGCGTTCCCGTCACGGCGGTGGACGAACCCCTCGACGAGCTGGGCCTGGACCCGGCCACGATGGTGCGGCTGATCGGCCTCGGCGACTCGGTCGGGGCGGGTGCCGTGCACGGCGGCACGACCCTGCGCGAACTCGCGGGCCGCGCCGGGGGCGGCGCCGGCGTCGACCTCGTCAGGCTCGCCCGCACCCTCCAGACCGGCCGCGAGGCCATGGCCCACCGGTTCGCCGTCGTCGCAGGGTCGGCGGGGGAACTCACCGAGGCGCTCGACGCGTTCCTCGGCGGGCGTCCCGGCGGCCACACCGGCGTCGTGACGGCCGAGCCGGGGGCCGCTGCCCTGCCCTCCGCGGCGGATCCGCACGACACGGCCCGCCGCTGGGCCGGGGGAGAGGTCTTCGACTGGGAGGCCGGCCGGCCCGGTCCGCTACCGGCCCTGTCCCTGCCCGGATACCCCTTCGCGCGGACCCGCTGCTGGATCGACGCCGTCACCCCGGCCGTCCCCGCCGCCCCGGTGGCCTCCGCGGCCCCGACGGCATCCGGGTCCGCGGCCGTCCCCGCCCGGGGCATCCGGCTCCGGGACGCCGTACTCGACCTGCTGGGCACGGTCAGCGGATTCGCCCCCGCCGACCTCGACCCGGCGGGCTCCTTTTACGAGCACGGCCTGGACTCCCTCGGCCTGATCCGGCTCGCCGACGAGGTCTCCAACGCCTTCGGCGTGCCCGTCGGCCCCGACCAGCTGCTCGCCACCCCCACCCCCTCCGCGCTCGCCGAGTGGCTGGAGAACGAGCACCCGAACGCCGCCCCGCCCCTGCCGGCCGACCCGGCGCGGGACCAGCCGGCCGAGGACGACCCCGTCGTGATCGTCGGCATGGCGGGCACCCTGCCCGGCGCACGCAACCTCGACGAGTTCTGGGCGGCCCTCCAGAAGGGCGGCGACCTCTTCTCCGAAGTGCCCGCCGACCGCTGGGACAGCCGCGCCCACTACGGGGACCCGGCCCTGCACCCCGACCGGACGCGGATCACCCGGGGCGGCTTCATGCCGGACATCGACCGCTTCGACCCGCTGTTCTTCGGCATCTCGCCCCGCGAGGCCCGCTGGATGGACCCCCGCCAGCGGCTGCTCCTGCGTACGGTGTGGTCCGCGCTGGAGGACGCGGGCATCGACCCGACCCGCCTCGCCGGCACCGACACCGGCCTGTTCGTCGGCGTGGGCTCGTCCGAGTACGCCGAGCTCGTGCAACGCTCGGACACGGCCACCGACGCCTACTCCTCGACCGGCCTGACCCCCTCCATGCTGGCCAACCGCATCTCGTACCACCTCGACCTGCGCGGCCCCAGCGAACCCGTGGACACCGCCTGCTCCAGCTCGCTCGTGGCCCTGCACCGCGCGGCGGAGGCCCTGCGGCTCGGACACTGCGACACGGTCATCGCGGGCGGCGTCAGCCTCATGCTGTCCCCGGTCACCTTCGCCTCCCTCGAACGGGCCGGCATGCTCAGCCCCGACGGCGTGGGCCGGGCCTTCGACAAGGACGCCGCGGGGTACGTGCGCGGCGAGGGCGTCGGAGCCGTCGTGCTCAAGCGGCTCAGCCGCGCCCGCGCCGACGGCAACCCGGTGCTCGCCGTCCTGCGCGGCACCGCCGTCAACCACGGCGGCCGCTCCAACTCGCTGACCGCGCCCAACCCGCGCGGCCAGGCCGAGGTGATCGTGAAGGCCCACCGCGAGGCGGGCGTGGACCCGGCGACCATCGGGTACGTCGAGACCCACGGCACCGGCACGGTCATCGGCGACCCCGCCGAGACCAACGGCCTCCGTCAGGCCTTCGCCGAGCTCTACCGCGACTGGGGCCACCCCGCTCCGGCCGCCCCGCACTGCGCTCTGGGGGCCCTGAAGAACACCATCGGCCACCTGGAGCCGGCGGCCGGCATCGCCGCCGTGCTGCGCGTCCTGCTGTCGATGCGCCACGGACGGATCACCGGCGACCCGCACGGCCCGGAGCTCAATCCCCACCTGGCGCTGGAGGGCACGGCCTGCGAGATCGCGGTGGAGGCACGTGACTGGACGCCCGTGGCGCCCGGTGTCCCGCGCCGCGCCGGGGTCAGCTCCTTCGGCTACGGCGGGGTCAACGCCCATGTCGTGCTGGAGGAGTACCCGGCCGACGAACCGGCGCCGTCCGGCCGTCCGGCCGTGTTCGTCCTCTCCGCCCGCGACCCGGAGCGGCTGCGGGCCACCGCCCGCTCCCTCGTCGAAACCAGGGCCGGCTGGGAGCACGACCTCGCCGGAACCGCCCGTACCCTCCAGTCCGGCCGCACCGAACACGCCGAACGTCTGGCGTTCGTCGCGGAGTCGGGCGAGCACGTGGTGGACACCCTGCGCCGCTACCTCGCCGGGGACTCCGCCGGCATCCACCAGGGGCGCGTGGAACGGCGCGCCGACCGCACGCCGTTCGACGGGCGGGGCGACGAGGAGACCGCCGCCGCGTGGGTGCGCGGCGCGACGGTCGACTGGTCCGCCCGGTGGGAGGGGACGCCGCAGCTGCGTTCGCTGCCGCCGTACCCCTTCGCCGCCGACCGGTACTGGTTCACCGACGGAGCCCCCGCGGCGGCTGCCGCGCCGGTGACCGTCCCGGCGACGGCGACGGCGACGGCCACCGCGACCGTCCCGGCGACGGCGAACCGGTCCCTCCCGGCGACGGCCACCGCGACCGTCCCGGCGACCGATCCGAAGACCGCCAACGGGTCCGTCGCACGGCCCGATGCCGGGTCCGCTTCCGGGTCCGGCTCCGGGTCCGGCTCCGGGGTGGCCGACGCCCCGGCCGGCCGGGCACCCGTCAGCCTCTTCACGGCCGAATGGGTGGCCGAGCCCGTGCCGCCCGCCGCCCCGAACCCGGGCCGGGTGCTGGTGTTCGGAGACCTGCCGGTCCCCGGTGCCGTCACCGTACGGGCCGGATCCGCGTACGCCGACGAGGGCTCCACCGTCACGATCCGCCCCGGCGAGGCCGAGGACTACGCCCGGCTGCTCACCGCCGGCGCGGACCGGATCGTGCACCAGTGGCCGCTGCTCCACCCCGAGCGCCCGGACCTGGGCATCGAGTCGGCCTTCCTGCTCGTACGCGCCATGACGGCCTCCCGGGCCGCCGCGCGGATCCAGGTCCTGGTGCCGGAGGGCGCCATGGCGGAGGCCTGGGGAGGGTTCGACACCTCGCTGCGCGCCGCCTTGCCCGGCACCGCCTTCGGCGTCGTACGCATCGCCGGCCGGGTCGAACCGGCCGCCCTGCTGGCCGAGGTGGCCGCCGAGCGGCTCTCCTCGGCAGCCGTCCGCCTCTCCGCGACCGGCCGCACCGTGCGCGTGCTCACCGAGACCGATCCGAGCCCCGTCACGGAGTCCCCGCTGCGCCAGGGGGCCGTCCACCTGGTGACCGGCGGCGCCGGCGGCCTCGGGCTGCTGCTCGCCCGTACCCTGCTGTCGCGCGGCGCCCGGGTGGCCCTCACCGGCCGGTCCTCCGCCGCCGACCGGGCCCGGGAACTCGCCGGCCTGCGCGCCCTCGGCGACGTCGCCTACTTCCAGGCGTCCGTGGAGGACCAGGCCGCCATGGCCCGCGTCGTGGCGGACGTCAAGCAGAAGTGGGGTGCGCTGCACGGGGTCTTCCACCTGGCAGCGACCGCCTCGCGCACACCGCTGCCCGGCAAGGACCTCGCGGAGTTCCGCTCCCACCTGCGGGCCCGCTTCGAGGGCACCCGTGTCCTCGACGAGGTGACCCGTGACGAACCGCTGGACCTGTTCGTCCTGTACTCCTCGCTGGCCGGGCAGCTCGGCGACTACGGCCTGGTCGACTACGCCGTCGGCGCCCGCTACCTCGACGGTTTCGCCGAGGAGCGCACGGCACTGCGCACGGCCGGCCGCCGCAGCGGGCACACGGTCTCGGTCGACTGGCCCATGTGGCGTGCCGGAGGCATGCACGTGGAGGCCGAGGACGAGCGCCGTTACCTCGCCGACACGGGCTTCCGCTACCTGGAGGCCGAGGAGGGCGAACGGCTGCTCGACCTCGTCCTGCGGCTGGGCCGCCCCCAGGTCGCCGTACTGCCCGGAGCGCCCGAGCGGATGCGCGAGCGGGTCGGGGCGATGCGGATCCGGGAGCACGGGCACCGCGCCCGCCCGGCCGCCCCGGCGCCTGCCGCCGCCCCCGCCGCTCCCGTGCACGCCGGCGATCTGACCGAGCGGCTGCGGGAGCTCGTCGCCGAACTGCTGGGCCTGGCGCCGAAGGCGCTCGACCCGGAGGCCGGCTTCGGGGAGTACGGACTGGACTCCTTCGGGCTCCAGTCCCTCTCCGCGGCACTGGAGGAGCGCTACGGCGTCTCGGTGCCGACGACGACCCTGTTCGGTGAGAACACGGTCGAGAGGCTCGCCCGGCACCTGCTCGCGGAACACCCCTCCCTGGCGGAACGGAACCGGACGCCCGCCACCGCGAGCGCGGAACCGGCCGCAGCGCCCGCCACCGCCGCCACCGCGCCCTCCGTCTCCACCGTTCCCACCACTCCTTCCGCCGTTGCGTCCACCGCGCCCACCCGGGAGGACGCCGTCGCCATCGTCGGCATGTCCGGACGTTTCCCCGGCTCGGCGGACCTGGCGGAGTTCTGGCAGCACCTCAGGGACGGTGAGGACCTGATCACCGAGACCCCCGCCGACCGCTGGAACTGGCAGGAGGTGTCCCGGCGCTTCGGCGGCACCGCCCGCTGGGGCGGTTTCCTGAGCGACGTCGACCGGTTCGACGCACGGTTCTTCAAGATCTCGCCCGCCGAGGCGGAGGTCATGGACCCGCAGCACCGGCTGTTCCTCGAACACACCTGGGCCGCCCTGGAGGACGCGGGCTGCCGGGCCGACCGGCTCGCCGGCCGCCGCGTCTCCGTCTTCGCCGGCGTCCAGTTCAACGACTACGAGTCGATGGTCCTGCGCGGCGAGCAGGTCAACCCCCACGCGGGCACCGGGCTCGCGCGGACCATCCTGGCCAACCGCATCTCGTACCTCCTGGACCTCAAGGGCCAGAGCGAGAGCATCGACACCGCCTGCTCCAGCTCCCTCGTGGCGCTGCACCGCGCCGTCCGCGCCCTGCGCGCCGGGGAGAGCGAGCTCGCCGTCGCCGGCGGCGTGAGCCTGGTGCTCTCGCCGCAGACCGTGGTGGCCGGGAACCAGCTCGGGGTGCTCTCCCCGGACGGCCGCTGCAAGGCCCTGGACGCGACGGCCGACGGGTACGTCAAGGGGGAGGGCGTGGGCGTACTCGTCCTCAAGCCGCTCTCCCGCGCCCTCGCCGACGGCGACCGCGTGCACGCGGTGATCCGCGGCAGCGCGGTCGGCCACGGCGGGCACGCCTCCTCGCTGACCGCCCCCAACCCGCTGGCCCAGGCCGCCCTGCTCGTCGAGGCCTACCGGGACGCGGGGGTACCGGTCGGGACGGTGTCCTACACCGAACTCCACGGCACCGGCACCTCCCTCGGCGACCCGGTGGAGATCGACGGCCTCGTCCGGGCCCACCGGACCCTGGCCGACGGACCCGCCACGCCCTGCGGCGTCGGCACCGTGAAGAGCAACATCGGACACCTCGAGCCCGCCGCAGGCGTCGCCGGAGTCATCAAGGTGGTGCTGGCGATGCGGCACCGCACCCTGCCGAAGACGCTGCACCTCCAGACGCTCAACCCGCTCATCGACCTCACCGGTACGCCGTTCCGGCCCGTACGGGAGACGACCCCGTGGGCGCCCACGGACGCCGACGGCGCACCCCTGCCGCTGCGCGCGGGCGTCAGCTCCTTCGGCTTCGGCGGCGTCAACGCACACGTCGTCCTGGAAGAGGCACCCGCCACGACGCCCCCGGCCCCGCTGCGGGACGACGCCGCCGAGGTGTTCCTGCTGTCGGGCAGGGACGAAGCCGCTCTGCGCCGGTACGCCGCCGCGATGGTGGAGTTCCTCGACGCGGCCACGGACGCGGACAGCGGCAGCGGCACGGTCGTGCCCGCGCCGTCGCTCGCCTCGCTCGCGTACACCTCCCAGGTCGCCCGCGTCCCCATGGCCGCCCGGCTCGCGGTGGTCGCCCGCTCCACCCGCGACCTGCGCGACCAGCTGGCCGGCCACCTCGCGGCCGAGTACGCGCACGGCGGTACGGACGGTGACCACGCCTGGCTGTCCGAACCGGAGGGCGCCGAGTACCTCGCCCGGCTGGTCCGGGAGGGACGGCTCGACCGGCTCGCGCGGCTCTGGCAGGACGGCGCCGACATCGACTGGGCCGCGCTGCGCACCGACCGGCCGCAGCCGGCGTCCATGCCGACCTACCCGTTCGCCCGCGAGCGGCACTGGCTCACGACGCCGACCGCCGCCGGGGTCGCGTCCGCCCCGCAGGACTCCTCACTGCTCCTGGTCAAGCGCTGGGAGGCCGCTCCGCTGCCCACCGCCGAACTGCCCGCCGGGATACTGGTGCTGGCCCGCGCCGAGAACGAGTCCCTCGCCACGAGGGCCTTCGGCCCCACCGCCGCGGTGTTCCGCGTGGACGACGGCGACGAGGACTCCGCCCGGCGGATCGCGGAAGCGGCCCGCCTCGCGACGGCCGTGATCGACCTGGCCGACGTGTCGGACGCACCACTCACCGCGCCGGACCCCGACTGGCCGCGGATCGCGCTCCTGCGCGAGCTGGTCACCGAGAACCGCACCCGCGGCTTCACCTACCTCCACCTGACCCGGGGGCTCACCACCTTCCGGACCGAGCGGCCCACGCTGCGCGGCGCGGCCTACGCTGGCCTCGTCCGGATGCTCACGGCCGAGTACCGGGGCCTGGCCGCCCGCACCCTCGACCTCGACACCCTGGAGCCGGCCGCGCTGCGCGAGGCGGCCGCCGCCGAACTCGCGGCGACCGACCCGGTCACCGAGGCCTGCGTACGGGCGGGCGTACGGCACCGTCCGGTGCTGTGCCCCGCCGACGGGGCGCCCGCCTCCGCCGACTGGTCCGCGGACCTGGCCGGCCGGACCGTCGTGATCACCGGAGGGACGGGCGCGCTGGGCCGGCTGCTCGCGGCCCGGCTCGTCGAGCGGGGCGCCGACCGGCTCGTGCTCCTCGGCCGCACCCCGCTGCCCGCCCGGACCGAGTGGCCCGCCCTCCTCGCGGACCCCGGCACCGACCCGGCCCTCGCGGCCAGGCTGCGCGACCTCGCGGCCCTGGAACGCCCCGGGGTCCGGGTGGTGGTCGAGACCGGCCCGCTGGACGGGATCGCCGAGGTGCTCGACCGTGCCCGGCGCGAGATGGGCCCGATCGTCGGCATCGTGCACTGCGCCGGCCTCGGCGTCATGCGCGACCCGGCCTTCATCGGCAAGCGGACCGAGGACGTGCAACGGGTCCTGGAACCGAAGACCGCGGGGCTCCAGGCCGTCCTGGACGGCTGCGCCGACGACCCGCTGCGCTTCGTCGTGCTGTACTCGTCCGTCGCGGGCGGCGTGCCGGCGCTGGCCGTGGGCCTCAGCGACTACGCGCTGGCCAACTCCGTACTGGACCGCGTCGCCGAGTACCGCACCGCCACCGGCGGCGTCCGCGCCCCCGTCATCCGGTCGCTGCAGTGGCCGAGCTGGCGTGCGGCCGGCATGCCCGAGGTCGACACCCCGGCCTACCGGGACCTCGGCCTGCGCACCCTGGCCCCCGAGGCGGGGCTGGACCTGCTGGACCGCGCGATGAGCGGCCCCGACCCGGTCGTGCTGCCCTGCGTCGTGGACGCCGGACGCTTCGACGCCGCCCGGCTGCTGGCCGTGCCCGCGCCGGGCCGGCAGGACGGGACGGCGCCCGCGCCCGCTCCGTCGGCGGCCCCGAGCGGAGTACCGGCCGCGCACGGCCTCGTCCGCCGCGTCACCGGGGTTATCGCCTCGACGCTCCGGCTGGACCCCGGGGCGATCGGAGGGGACGAGGACTTCGCCGACCTCGGCGTGGACTCGATCATGATCGCCCAGATCCTCGCCGCGCTGGAGCGGGAGCTCGGCGTCGTCGCGGAGCCCTCGACCATCCTGGAGAACCCGACCGTGGCCCTCCTCGCCGATGCCCTGCGAGACCAGGTGCCGGAGCTCGCCACCCCTTCGGAGGACGCCGGCCCGGCCATCGCGCCCGCCGTCCCGCCGGTTCCGGCCGAGGCCACCGCTCCGGCCCCGGCCCCGGCCGAGGTCACCGCTCCGGCCCTGGCCCCGGCCGAGGCCGTCGCGTCAGGCGCTCCCCTCGCCGGAGCGGCCGCACGGCGTGAGGACATCGCCGTCATCGGTATCGCCGCCCACTTCCCCGGCGCCCCCGACCACGGGACGTTCTGGCGGAACCTGATGTCCGCGACGGACTCCGTCACGGAGGCGCCGCCCTCCCGCTGGGACAAGGACCGCTTCTGGCGGCCCGACCCGCAGCCCGGCACCACCGTCAGCAAGTGGGGCGGCTTCCTCGACGCCATCGAGGACTTCGACCCGGAGCACTTCCGGATCGACCCGGCCGGGGCGGCGCACGTCGACCCCCTGGTCCGGCAGGTCCTGGAGACCGGCGTGGAATGCCTGGCCGACGCCGGTCTCACCCCCGAGGAGGTCGCGGGCCGGCGCGTGGGCGTCTTCGCGGGCGCCCGTGCGGCGAACTTCGGCGCGCACGTCGCCGCCGCCGGTCCACACTCGATCAGCGGAATGGCGCAGAACTTCATCGCCGCGCAGCTGTCCCACCACCTCGACCTGCGAGGGCCGTCCGTCGTCGTCGACACGGCCTGCTCCAGCGCGCTCGTCGCCGTGCACATGGCCGCGGCCGGCCTGCGGACCGGGGAGTGCGACCTGGCCTTCGCGACCGGGGTCGACATCCTCCTCGACGAGGTGCCCTTCGTCGGGATGAGCGGGGCGGGCGCACTGTCGCCCACGGGGCGCTGCCACACGTTCGACGAGCGGGCCGACGGCATCGTCCTCGGCGAGGGCGCCGGCACGCTGCTGCTCAAGCGGCTGTCCGACGCCGTGCGCGACGGCGACCGGATCTACGCGGTGATCGAGGGCAGCGCCGTCAACAACGACGGCCGCACCATGGGCATCACGACGCCGAACCCGCGCGCACAGCGGGAGGTGATCGAGGCGGCCCTCGCCGACGCCGGCGTCTCCCCGGCCCAGCTGGGCTACGTGGAGGCCCACGGCACCGGCACCATGATCGGTGACCCGATGGAGCTGAAGGCGCTCACCGAGGCCTTCCGCGCCCGTACCGACGAGGTCGGCTTCTGCGGCGTCGGCAGTGTGAAGACCAACATCGGACACACCCTCAGCGCGGCCGGCATGGCCGGACTGATCAAGGTCCTGCTGTCGGTCCACCACGCGCAGCTGCCGCCGACGCTGCACTGCGCGACCCTCAACCGCCGTTTCCGCTTCGAGGAGTCCCCGCTGTTCCCCGTACGGGAACCGCGCGGGTTCACGGGCCGCGACGGTACGCGCCGGGCCGCCGTCAGCTCCTTCGGGTTCGGCGGCACCAACGCCCACATGGTGGTGCGCCAGGCACCCGAAGCCCACGTTCCCGCGCGCGGACCGCTGGACCCGCCCCGCTACCGGCGGCGGCGCTTCTGGTTCGACCCGCCCGCGCACACCCCCGCACAACCGCCCGCGCGAACGCCCGCACCGGCCCCCGCGCCGTTCTTCGAGCTTGAGTTCTCCGCCGTGCCGGAAGGAAAGAAATGAACCCGTTGGACGGCCTGACCTGCTCCGTGGTGGTGCGCGGCACCGACCCGGTGCTGCGTGACCACCGCGTGCACGGCACGCGCATCCTGCCCGGAGTGTCGTTCCTCGACATGATCTACCGGATCCTGCGGGCCCGTGGCGTCGACACCTCCCGCGTGGAGCTGCGCCGCGTGCTGTTCCGCAACCCCGTGGCCGCCGGCCCGGACTTCGACACCGAGCTGCGGGTGGAGTTCACGGCGGACGCGGACGGCCACCGGGTCTCCGTCACCGGAACCCGCCGCCCCACGGGCGAGACCGAGCCGGTCCTCGACTGCCGACTCCACCTGGACGTGCCCTTCCCGGCCGAGGCCGTCGACCTGTCCGCCCTGCGCGCGGGCATGCCCCGTACGGCCGACATGGCCGACCTGTACGCGCTCGTCCGCCGGACCGGCATCGAGCACGGGGAGTTCATGCGCGCCCGGGGCACCCTGCACGTCGGCGACCGCGAGCTGCTCGCGGACCTGTCGCTGGGCCCGGAGGCCGCCGCCTACGCGGACTACTTCCACCTCCACCCGGCCGCGCTGGACTCGTCGACGCTGCTGCCGACGCAGTTCGCCACGGCCGGGGCCGGCGCGGCGGCCCGGCCCTACATCCCGATGCTCATCGACTCCTTCCGGGCCCGGGGGCCGGTGGGGGACCGCACCCTGGTGCACGCCACCCCGCCCCGCGCCACCGGCCCGGCCGGCGACCTGACCACCTGCGACCTGCGCTTCCTCGACGCCGACGGCGGCGTCCTGCTGTGGCTGCGGGGCCTCACCTCGAAGCGCGTCAGGGAGGAGGACGCCATCACCCGGCTGGACGGCTCCCCGCGCGCGGCGGAGGCGGCCGGGACCGTGCCGGCCGGGACCGTGCCCCTCGGGGAGAGCGCCGCGGGCCTGGTGCGCGGCCTGCTCGCCGAACGGCTCGGCCGGGCCGAGTTCGACGAGGAGGCGGGCTTCTACGAGCTGGGGCTGGACTCGACGGCGCTCCTGGGCATCGCCGCCGACCTGGAGCAGGCGTACGGCACCGACTTCTCGCCCACCCTGCTGTTCGAGCACAGCTCCTTCGCGGCCCTCGTCGAGTACCTGGACACGTACGAACTGCCCGAGGGCGCGGTCCGCCCGACCGTCGGGGCACCGCAGGAACAGGACGTACGCGAGGACGTTCCCGCCGAGGTGGTCTGGTTCGAGCCCCACTGGCGTGACGCGCCGCTGCCGCCGGCACCCGCACCGGCACCGGCCTCCGTCCTGACCGTCGACGGGAGGACCGCGCGCGACTGGGCGGCCCTGCTCACCGGGCACGACGCCTCCGACGTGCTCTGGACCCCGGCCGATCCGCAGGACGTCGAGGGCGAGGCCGTCGCCCTGACCGGCTTCGCGGCCGCCCTGCTGCGCCACCGGCCCAGCCCCGTACGGATCGTCTGCCACCTGCCCCTGGGCGCGGCGGCCTCGGCGGTCGCGGGTCTGCTGCGCACGCTCCACCGGGAGCAGCCCGGCGTACGCGCCGCGGTGGTGTGCTCCCCGGAGCGCGCCGATGCCCTGGCCGAGCTCGCTGCGGGCGTTCCGGACGTGGAAGTCCGCTACGAAGCGGGCCGGCGCACTGTGCGCGAGATCCTGCCCACCCCGGCCCCGGACCACCCGGCCCGGCTGCGCGAACGGGGCGTGTACCTGATCACGGGCGGGCTCGGCGGCGTGGGCCTGTCCCTGGCCCGGCACCTGGCGCGAACCGTCCGGGCCCGGCTCGTGCTCTGCGGACGGACGGCCGCCGACTCCCCGGCGACCGCCGCGCTGAGCGCCGAACTGACCGCCCTCGGGGCCGAGGTGCAGGTGGTCGGCGCGGACGTCTCCCGCGCCGAGGACGTGCGCCGCGTGGTCGACCTGGCGCTCTCCCGGTTCGGCGCGCTGGACGGGGTGGTGCACGCCGCCGGTGTGCTGCGCGACGGGCTGATCGCGGGCAAGAGCGCAGCGGACGTCCGTGCCGTCATGGCGCCCAAGGTCACCGGCACCCGCCTGCTGTACGAGGCCACCTGGGACCTGGGGCTGGACTTCCTCGTGCTCTGCTCGTCCACGGCCGCCGCCTGGGGCAACCAGGGCCAGGCCGACTACGCGTGCGCCAACGCCTTCCTCGACGGTTTCGCCGAGGGCAAGCCGGGGGTCGTGTCGATCGGGTGGCCTGGCTGGTCGGACGGAGGCATGCGGCTCGACGACCGCGCACTGCGCCGGATGGGCCTGAAGGCCATGGACACCCCGTCCGCGGTGGACATCATGCTGCGCGCCGCCGGCAGCGGCAGGCCGCACCTGGTGGCCCTCGTGGGCTCGGCGGCCGAGATCACCGAACGGTTCACCCCCGCCGCTCCGGCCCCCGCTGCTCCGGCGCCCGCTGCTCCGGCGCCCGCTGCTCCGGCGCCCGCTGCTCCGGCGCCCGCTGCTCCGGCGCCCGTCGCTCCGGCCCCCGCCGTTCCGGCCCCCGCCGTTCCGGCCCCCGCCGTTCCGGCCCCCGCCGTTCCGGCGGCGGGCGTCACCGCCGTCACCGCCCCCGCGACCCCCCTGCCGGGGGCCTCCGCCGACGCCGGTGACGAGGGCGACGCGATCGCCGTCGTGGGGATCAGCGGCCGCTACCCGGGCGCCCGCACGCTCGACGAGTTCTGGGAGAACCTCAAGGCCGGCCGTGACGGCATCACCGAGGTGCCCGCCGACCGCTGGGACCACCGTGCGATCCACAGCGACGCCAAGGGCGTGCCCGGACGCTCGTACGGCCGCTGGGGCGGATTCGTCGACGGCATCGACGAGTTCGACGCCGTCTTCTTCCACATCTCGCCCAACGAGGCCGCCGTCCTCGACCCGCAGGAACGGCTGTTCCTCCAGGAGGCCTGGCACGCCTTCGAGGAGGCGGGACACGCTCCCTCCACCTGGCGGGGCCGCGCCGTCGGCGTGTTCGCGGGCGTGATGTACAACCAGTACCAACTGCACGGCGTCCGCGAGGAACCGGGCCTCGTGCCCTCGTCGTTCAGCGCGTCGATCGCCAACCGCGTCTCCTACTTCCTCGACCTCAAGGGGCCGAGCATCGCGCTCGACACCATGTGCTCCTCCTCGCTGACGGCGCTGCACCTGGCCGTCGAGGCGATCCGGCGGGGCGAGTGCGAGGCCGCGCTGGCGGGAGGCGTCAACCTGCACGTCCACCCCAACAAGTACCTGCTGCTCAGCCAGTCGTCCTTCCTCTCCACCGACGGCCGCTGCCGTGCCTTCGGCGAGGGCGGCGACGGCTACGTGCCCGGCGAGGGCGTCGGCGTGGTGCTGCTGAGGCCGCTGCGCGACGCGCTGCGCGACGGAGACCACGTACACGCCGTCATCCGCGGTACGGCCCTCAACCACGGTGGTCACACCGGTGGGTTCTCGGTGCCCGACCCGGCCTCGCAGGCCGCCCTCGTCCGCGACTCGCTCACGGGGGCGGGAGTGGACCCCGCCGACCTCGGCTACCTGGAGGCCCACGGCACCGGCACCGGCCTGGGCGACCCGATCGAGGTCACCGCCCTGGAACGGGCCTTCGACGCCGTCGGCGCGGGCCGGGGGCCCTGGCCCATCGGCTCCGTCAAGTCGAACATCGGCCACCTGGAGTCGGCGGCGGGCATCGCCGCGCTCACCAAGGTCGTCCTCCAGATGCGCCACCGCGAACTGGTGCCCTCCCTGCACGCCGAGCCGCTCAACCCGGCGGTGGACTGGGAGAGTTCGCGGTTCCGTGTGCAGCGCACCCTGGAACCCTGGAACGCGCCCACGGACGCTCCGCTCACCGCCGCGATCAGTTCCTTCGGCGCCGGCGGCGCCAACGCCCACGTGGTGCTGGCCGAACACCCGGTCGCGCCCGGCCGGCAGGCACCGCAAGAGGACCGTCCCCGGCTCTTCGTCCTCTCGGCGAAGGACGCCACCCGGCTCGACGAGACCGTGGCGCTGCTGCTCGCGCACCTGGACCGGGCCGGCCGGGGTGCGGGCCCCGACGCCCTGGAGCGGATCCTGACCGAGGTCGTGGGCTTCCCCGTCGATCCCGGTGAACCCTTCGCGGAACTCGGCCTCGACTACCCGCGCCTGTCCCGCCTCGCCCGGCGCGTCGAGGAGGAGTTCGGCGTCCGGCTCCGCGTCGACGGCGGGACGACCCCGGCCGAGCTGGCGCGCCGCCTCACCGGTACCGGTGGCGGCGTGGACCCGGCGGCGCTCGCCTTCACGCTCTGGTCCGGACGCGACCACCTCGACGAGCGGCTCGCCGTCGTCGCCACGACGACGGCCGAGTTCGCCGACGCGCTCCGCACCGGTACGGGCTGGTACCGCGGACGCAGGCGCCGCTCCGCCGCACCCGTCCACGGCGGCGGCCTGCGCGAGCTGGCCCGGGCCTGGGTCGAGGGCGCCGCGATCAGCCTGCCCGCCCCCGACCGGCCGCGACGGCTCTCGCTGCCCGGCTACCCGTTCGCCCGCGAGCGCCACTGGGTCGACACCACCCGCACTCCGTCCGGGAGTTCCCCGGGCGCGGCCGAAGAGGTCGAACTGCCGGACGGGCACGTGTTCAGCACGCGGATCTCCACGGCGGAGCGGCCCTGGCTGGCCGACCACACCGTCGACGGCGTCGTACTGGTTCCCGGGACGTACTTCGTCGACCTGGCCCTCCGGGCGGGAGCCCGCCTCCACTGCCCCCGGATCGCCGAACTCGTCACCCACACGCCGCTGGCATCGGGCGAGGCGGACCTGCGCCTCGTGGCGGACCTCGCCGAGCCCGACGGGACGCGGGCCTTCCGGATCCATGCCCGCACCGGCGACGGCGGCTGGACGAGCCACGTCACCGGCGTTCTCGCGCCCGCGCCCGAGGAGCCCCTGGCCGCCCCGGCCCTGCCCGGGGACGCCGAGGAACTCGACGTCACCCGCCTCTACGAGACGCTCACGGGGTACGGGCCCGCCTTCCGGGGTCTGCGCCGCGCCTGGCGCACCGCCGACGCCGTCTTCGCGGAGGTCGTCGTACCCGACGGCGTTTCCGACGGCGATCCCGGGGCGCACGCGCTGCACCCCGTGCTCCTCGACGCCGCCCTGCACACGGTCGCCCTCACCTCGGCCCTCGACGGGGACAGCCCCTACCTGCCGTTCGCCTGGTCCGGCGTACGCGTGCACGCTCCTGGTGCGACCGCCGCCCGGGTACGGGTGGTCCACCACCGGGCCGACGCGGTCGAGCTCCTCCTCACCGACCACGCGGGCGCGCCCGTGGCCTCCGTCGACTCGGTGGTGCTGCGCCGGGCAGACGCTCCGGCCGAGCCGCTCCACCAGGTGGAGTGGCTGCCCGTCGAGACGCCCGAGTCCTCACCGGGGGCCCGCTACGCGGTCGTCGGCCCGGACCCCGAGGGGATCGGCGCCGCCCTGGAGGCTTCCGGGGCGCGGCTGGTGCGGGCCCACGACCTGGACGCCTTGACGGACGTGCCGCCCGTGGTGGTCCTGCCCGTCGCGGCCGCTCCGTCCGGAGCCGCCGAGGGGGCCCCGGCCGCCCGCGCCCTCACCACCGAGGTGCTCGGCAGGCTCCAGCAGTGGCTCGCAGACCGGCGGTTCGCGACCGCACGGCTGGTCCTCGTCACCACCGCCCCCGACCTGGCCACGGCCGCGGCCTGGGGACTGGTGCGCTCCGCCCAGTCCGAACACCCCGGCCGCTTCGGCCTCGTGGACGCCGAGGACCTCGCGCCGCTGCACCGCGCGCTCGGTTCCGACGAGCCGCACCTGCGCCTGCTCGACGGCCAGGTGCTGGGAGCCCGGCTGGTCCGCGTACCGGCCGCAGCGCCGGCGGCCGAACCGCGCCCGGCCGGTACCGTCCTGGTCACCGGTGCGAGCGGCGCCCTCGCCGGACCGGTGGTCCGCCACCTCGTGGAGCGGCACGGCGTACGCGACCTGCTGCTGGTCAGCCGCAGCGGCCGGGTCCCGGCGGGGCTGGCCGGGCTGGACGCCCGGGTCGAGGCGGCCGCCTGCGACGTGGCCGACCGCGCCGCCCTGGAGACCCTGCTGGCCGGCCGCCGGGTGACCATGGCCGTGCACGCCGCAGGAGTGCTCGACGACGGGGTGGTCACCGCCCTCGACGCGGAGCGCCTGGAGCGGGTGCTGCGGCCCAAGACCGAAGGCGCCGCCCACCTCGACGAACTGCTGCCCGAAGCCGAACTGGTGCTGTTCTCCTCCGTGGCGGGCGTACTGGGCGGCCCGGGGCAGGGCAACTACGCCGCCGCCAACGCCTTCCTGGACGCCCTCGCCCGGCAGCGCGCCGCATCCGGCCGCCGGGCCGTGTCCGTGGCCTGGGGGCCCTGGGCGCTCGACGAGGGCATGGCCGCCGACCGGGACCGCCTGGCCCGCGGCGGCATCGAGCCGCTCCCCACCGAGGCGGCCCTCGGCCTGCTCGACGCGGCCCTCGCCGGACCGCACCCGGCGGTCACCGTCCTGCGGCTCGGGCGCGGTGCGGCCGCCGCCGTACCGCACGTGCTGCGCAGCCTGGTGCGGACCCCGGCGCCGGCCCCCGCCGCCGACCCGGGCCTCGCCCGCCTCGGTCCCGAAGAGCGGCGCGCCAGGCTGTCGGCGCTGGTCCGGGGACAGGCCGCGGCCGTCCTCGGCTACGCGGACGCCACCATGATCGAATCCGACCGGTCCTTCCAGGAACTCGGCTTCGACTCGCTGAGCTCCATCGAGTTCCGCAACCGGCTGGGCACGGCCGTCGGCCTGTCGCTGGAGGCCACGCTCGTCTTCGACCACCCCACCCCGGCCGATCTGGTCGCCCACCTCGACGAGCGGTTCGCCGGCGAGTCCGAGGCGACCGACCTGCCGACCCTGTTCGCGGCCTTCGACCGCCTGGCCGCCGCCCTCACGGCGGCGGCCACGGACGACGTGTCCCGCGACCGCACCGCGGACCGCGTCCGCGGCCTGCTCGACCACCTGACACCCCACACCGCGACGGAACCCGTCACCGCGTTCGCCTCGGCGACCGACGACGAGGTCTTCGCCCTGATCGACGCCGAGCTCGGCAGCCCGCTGCCGGGACTGGAGGAACGCTCCCGATGACCAACGAGGACAAGCTCCGCGACTACCTGCGCCGGGTGACCGCGGAACTGCAGTCGACGCGGCAGCGGCTGCGCGACGTGGAGGAGCGATCCGCCGGGCCGGTCGCCATCGTCGGCATGGCCTGCCACTACCCGGGCGGCGTCGAGTCCCCCGACGACCTGTGGTCGCTCGTCGCCGAGGGCCGGGACGGGATCACCCCCTTCCCCGGCGACCGGGGCTGGGACCTGGACACGCTCCACCACCCCGACCCCGACCACCCGGGCACGACCACCGTCCGCGAGGGCGGATTCCTGCACGGCGCCGCCCGGTTCGACGCGGGATTCTTCGGGATCTCGCCCAAGGAGGCGCTCCACACCGACCCCCAGCAGCGGCTGATCCTCCAGACCTCCTGGGAGGCCGTCGAGCGCGCCGGCCTGGACCCGAGCTCGCTGCGCGACAGCCGCACCGGCGTGTTCACCGGCGTCATGCACCACGACTACCCGGGCGCCCAGGGCGCCGGCAGCGTCGTCTCCGGCCGCGTCGCCTACCAGCTGGGCCTGCGCGGCCCCGCCATCACGGTGGACACCGCCTGCTCCTCGTCGCTCGTCGCCCTCCACCTGGCCGTCCGGTCCCTGCGCCGCGGCGAGTGCGACATGGCCCTCGTCGGAGGGGCCACGGTGATGGCCACCCCCGCCGCCTTCGTGGAGTTCAGCCGCCAGCGGGGCCTGGCCCCCGACGGCCGCTGCAAGCCCTTCGCCGCCGGGGCGGACGGCACCGCCTGGTCCGAGGGCGCCGGCGTCATCGTCGTCGAACGCCTCGCGACCGCCCTCGCCGCCGGCCGCCGCGTACTCGCCGTGGTCCGGGGCACCGCCGTCAACTCCGACGGCGCCAGCAACGGCCTCACCGCACCCAACGGCCCCGCCCAGCAGCGCGTCATCCGCGAGGCCCTCGTCGACGCCGGCCTGACCCCCCCCAGCAGGTCGACGCGGTGGAGGCACACGGCACCGGCACCCCCCTCGGCGACCCGGTGGAGGCCCAGGCCGTGCTCGCCGCCTACGGCAGGCAGCGCACCCGGGCGCTGCGCCTGGGATCGGTCAAGTCCAACCTGGGGCACACCCAGGCGGCTGCCGGCGTCGCCGGGATCGTCAAGATGGTCATGGCCATGCGGCACGGGGTACTGCCCCGGACCCTGCACCTCGACGCCCCGACCCCGTACGTGGACTGGTCGGCGGGCGGTGTGGAACTCCTCACCGAGGACGCACCCTGGCCCGCCGGGACGGAACCCCGCCGGGCCGCCGTGTCCTCCTTCGGGGTCAGCGGCACCAACGCCCACGTGATCCTCGAGGAACCTCCGCTGCCGGTGGACGACCGGACCGCCGAACGGCACGACGACCGGCCGACGGACGCGGCGAGCGCCGAGCGCCCCGCGACATCGCCCGCCGGGCCCGGCCCCCTGGCCTGGACCCTGTCCGCCCGCTCCGACGCCGCACTGCGCGCCCAGGCCGCCACCCTCACCGCCTTCCTGACCGGGCACCCGCACGAACCGCGCCCCGAGGACGTGGCCCTCTCCCTGGCCACCACGCGCGCCTCGCACGAGCACCGCGCGGTCGTCCTCGGCGGCGACCGCGCCGAACTCCTCGCCGCACTGGACGACCTGGCCGCCGGCCGGCCCTCGCCCACCGTCGTCGAAGGGACCACCGGGCAGAGCGGCGGCGTGGCCTTCCTCTTCCCCGGCCAGGGTTCGCAGTGGCGGGACATGGCCGTGCGGCTGCTGGACACCAACGCGGTGTTCCGGGAACGGATAGCCCAGTGCGAGACCGCCCTGGCCCCCCACGTGGACTTCGAGCTGACCGCCGTCCTGCGCGGGGAACAGGACCTGGACCGGGTCGACGTCGTCCAGCCCGCCCTGTTCGCCGTCATGGTCGCCCTCGCCGAGGCGTGGCGCTCCCTCGGCGTCCGCCCGGCCGCCGTCGCCGGACACAGCCAGGGCGAGATCGCCGCCGCCTGCGTGGCCGGCGCCCTCACCCTCGAGGACGCCGCCCGCGTCGTCGCCCTGCGCAGCCGGGCCCTGACCACCCTCTCGGGCCGCGGCGGCATGATGTCCCTCGCACTGCCCGCCGACGAGGCGCGCGACCGGCTCCGCCGCTGGGACGGCAGGCTGTCGCTGGCCGCCGTCAACGGCGCGGCCTCCGTGGTCGTCTCCGGCGACACCGACGCCCTCGACGAACTCCTCGCCGCCTGTGAGGAGGACGGCGTACGGGCCCGGCGCGTCGACGTGGACTACGCCTCGCACAGCGCGCACGTGGAAGGCGTCCGCGCGCAGGTCCTGGAGGCCCTCGCCCCCGTCAGGCCGCGCGCCCCCGAAATCCCCTTCTTCTCCTCCGTGGAAGGCCGCTGGATCGAGGCCGCAGACGCCTTCGACGCCGACTACTGGTACCGGAACCTGCGCGAGACCGTCCGCTTCGACGAGGCCGTCACCGCCCTCGTCCGGCGCGACTGCACCACCCTGCTGGAGGTCAGCCCCCACCCGGTGGTCACGACCGGCGCACAGGAGACCGCCGACGCGCTCGGCACCGACACCGCCGTCGCCCACACCCTGCGCCGCGACGAGGGCGGCCCCGAGCAGCTGCTGCATGCCCTCGCCCAGCTGTACGTGAAGGGCGTACGCCCCGACTGGTCCGCGCTCTGGCCCGAAGCCCGCCGTATCGACCTGCCCACCACCACCTTCCTCACCGAGCCGTACTGGCTGCGCCCGGGCCCCGGCGCCGGCGGCGCGGGCGCCCTGGGCCTCGACGAGGTCGACCACCCCGTCCTGCGCGCCGCCCTGCCCGCCGCCGAGGGCCTGGTACTCACCGGCCGGCTCGGCCTGGCCGCCCAACCCTGGCTCGCCGACCACACGGTCGAAGGACAGGTGGTCCTGCCGGGCGCGGCCCTCGCGGAGCTCGCCTCCCGGGCGGCGGACGAGGCCGGCTGCGCCGCCGTCGACCAGCTCACCCTGCTCACACCGGTCCTCCTCCCCGACGAGGGCGACATCCGGCTGCGCGTCGACATCACGGCCCCGGCCGAAGACGGCTCGCGCGGACTGACCCTGCACACCCTCACCGGGGCGGGCCACTGGACCACACACGCCACCGGCGTGCTCCTGCCCGACGCAGCCGAACCGGTGCCCGCCACCACAGCGTGGCCGCCGTCCGGCGCCGAACCCCAGGACGTCGAAGCCCTCTACGCGACCCTGGAGGACGCGGGCCTGGCCTACGGCCCGGCCTTCCGCGGCCTGCGGGCGCTGTGGCGCGGACGCGACGGGGACCTCCACGCCGAGGTCGCACTGCCCGACGCCGACCAGGCCGGCGCGTTCACCCTCCACCCGGCCCTGCTCGACGCGTGCCTGCACCCCGTCGCCCTCGGCGGGTTCCTCACCACGGGAGACGGCCGCCGCCCCGCGCTGCCCTTCGAATGGCAGGGCCTGCGCTTCCACGCCGCAGGCGCCGACACCGTGCGCGTGACCCTGTCCGCCGCGGGCCCCGACGCCGTCCGCCTCACCCTCACCGACACCACCGGGGCACCCGTCGCCTCGGTCGACACCCTCGTGCTCCGCGAGCTTCCGGCGGGCGCCCTCGGCCGCCCCGACCGGGGCGACCTGCTGCGCCCCGACCAGGTGACCCGGGCCCTGCCCGGCGGCGGGCACGAGGACTGCGCCGTACGCGACCCGGAACTCGCCCGGCAGCTGGGGAAGCAGCCCACCCGGGAACCCGCGCGCCACGTCCTGGTGCCGGTTCCGGCCGGCGAGCCCGGAGAGGCCGTGCGCGGCGCGCTCACCCTCGTCCACGACTGGCTGGCGGACGAGAGCCACGCGGAGTCCAGGCTCGTCTTCGTCACCCGCCGGGTCCACCACGACGTGGCGGAAGCCGCCGTCGCGGGCCTCGTACGGTCCGCCCAGCTCGAACACCCCGACAGCTTCCGGGTGCTGGACCTGGCCGACCTCGACGGGACCACCCTCGCCGCGATCCCCGCCGCCCTCGCCACGGACGAGCCCCAGCTCACCCTGACGTCCGGGACCGCGACCGTGCCCCGGCTGGTCCGCGCCCTCCCCGCTCCGGCGGGGACCGGCGAGCTCGGCAGGACCCTGGTGACCGGGGCCTCCGGAACCCTGGGGCAGCTCGTCGCCCGGCACCTCGTCCACGCACACGGCGTACGCGACCTGGTGCTGGCCGGCCGACGCGGCTCCGAGGCACCCGGCATGGCCGCCCTCACGGAGGAACTGACCGGGGCCGGGGCACAGGTCCGGGCCGTCGCCTGCGACGTCACCGACCGCGCCGCCCTCGCGGTACTGGCCGGCGGAGCCTCCTTCACGACCGTCGTCCACGCCGCCGGCGTCCTCGACGACGGCCTGGTGACCGGACTGACCCCCGAACGCCTCGACCGCGTGCTGGGGGCGAAGCTCGACGCGGCGCTCCACCTCCACGAACTGCTGCCCCAGGCACGCCTGGTGCTGTTCTCCTCGGCCGTGGGCATCCTCGGCGGCCTCGGCCAGGCCAACTACGCCGCCGCCAACTCCGGCCTCGACGCCCTGGCCCGCCGCCGCCACGCCGAGGGCCTGCCCGGGATCTCCCTGGCCTGGGGCCTGTGGGACGCCACCAGCGGCATGACGGACGGCGTCGACCGGGCCCGCCTGGGCCGTTCCGGCTTCCACCCGCTCCCGACCGCGGACGCCCTCGCCGCCCTGGACGCCGCCCTGGCCTCGGACGAGCCGGTGCTCGCCCCGATCCGGCTCGACCCCGGCGCCCTGCGGGCGCAAGGTGAGGACGTCCCCGCGCCGCTGCGCGACCTGTCCGGGAAACCGGCGCGCCGCACCGCCGCGCTCGGGGGCGGCGCCGCCGTCTCCGAACTGGCGGCCCGCCTCGCCGGCAAGACCGCCCCCGAGCGCCTGCGCACCCTGCTCGAGCTGGTCGTCGGGCACACCGCCGCCGTCCTCGGACACGCCTCGCCGGAGGCGGTCGACCCCGGCCGGGCCTTCAAGGACGCCGGCTTCGGCTCGCTCGCCGCCGTCGAACTGCGCAACCGGCTCGCCGGAGCCACGGGCCTGCGCCTGCCGGCCACCCTGGTCTTCAGCCACCCCAACCCCGCGGCGGTCGCCCGCCACCTTGACGAACTCCTCGCGGGCACGGCCCCGGCGGCCGCTCCCGCGGTCCGCGCCCCGGCCGCCGACGCGGACGACCCCGTCGTCCTCGTCGGCCTCGGATGCAGGCTCCCCGGCGGCGTCCGCACACCCGACGACCTCTGGGAGATGCTGGTCTCCGAACGCGACGGCATCGGCCCGTTCCCCGACGACCGGGGCTGGCCCCTGGAGCGCCTCTACGACCCCGACCCGGCCGCCCCCGGCACCACGTACACCCGGCACGGCGGCTTCATGGCCGACGCGACCGCCTTCGACGCCGCCTTCTTCGGGGTGGCGCCCCGCGAGGCCGTCGTGATGGACCCGCAGCAGCGGATCCTGCTGGAAACCGTCTGGGAGGCCTGCGAGGACGCCGGCATCGACCCGGCCTCGCTGCGCGGCACCCGGACGGGCGTGTTCGTGGGCGCCATGTATCAGGACTACGGCCGCCTCCTGGAGAACGCCGCCGCCGAGGGCTTCCTCGCCCCGGGCGTCGGCGGCGGCGTCCTGTCCGGACGGGTCGCCTACACCTACGGGCTGGAAGGCCCGACCGTCACCGTCGACACGGCCTGCTCCTCCTCGCTGACCGCCCTGCACCTCGCCGCCCAGGCGGTACGGGCGGGGGAGTGCGACCTCGCGCTCGCCGGCGGGGTGACCGTGCTGTCCACACCGGTGCCCTTCGTCGAGTTCAGCCGCCAGCGCGGACTGGCCGCCGACGGACGGTGCAAGCCCTTCGCGGCCGCGGCCGACGGCACCGCACTGGGCGAGGGCGCCGCAGTGGTGCTCGTCGAACGCCTCTCCCGGGCCCGCGCCCAGGGGCACGAAGTGCTGGCCGTACTGCGCGGCAGCGCCCTCAACTCCGACGGCGCCAGCAACGGCCTCACCGCCCCCAACGGCGCAGCCCAGGAGAAGGTGATGCGCGCGGCGCTCGCCGCGGCCGGCCTGCTCCCCGCCGACGTCGCCGCCGTCGAGGCGCACGGCACCGGCACGTCCCTCGGCGACCCCATCGAGGCGCAGGCGCTCCTCGCGGTCTACGGCCAGGACCGGCCGGCCCCGCTGCTGCTCGGCTCGCTGAAATCCAACGTGGGCCACGTCCAGGCGGCCGCCGGCATCGCGGGAGTGATCAAGGCGGTCCTGTCCATCCGCAACGGCCTGCTGCCCCGGAGCCTGCACATCGACGAGCCCTCCCCGCACGTCGACTGGACCGCCGGCGACATCGCCCTGCTGGACCGGGCGCAGCCATGGCCCGAGGAGACCGGGCCGCGCCGCATGGGAGTCTCCTCCTTCGGCATCAGCGGCACCAACGTGCACGTGCTGATCGAGCAGGCACCGAGCCCCGAGGACGCCCCGGACCCGCTGCCCGCACTGGACGGCGTGCCCTGGTTGCTGTCGGCGCGCTCCGAGCAGGCCCTGCGCGGCCAGGCCGGGCGACTGCTGGAGTCGGACACCGCCGACCTCCCCGCCGTGGCGCGGGCCCTGTCCACCACCCGGGCCGCCCACCGCCACCGGGCCATGGTGACCGGCGCCGACGCACGGCAGCGGCGCGCCGCCCTCACGGCCCTGGCGTCCGACGGCACGGCCGACGGCCTGCGCCGGGCGCGCGCCGCCGGGCAGCGGCTCACCCTGCTCTTCACCGGGCAGGGCAGCCAGCTCCCCGCGATGGGAAGGGGCCTGTACGAAACCTTCCCCGTGTACGCGCAGGCCTTCGACGAGGTGTCCGCGCTCTTCCGGCTCGACACCCCGCTGCGCGAAGCGGTCTTCGAGCGGGAGGGACTGCTGGACCGCACCGAATACACCCAGCCGGCCCTGTTCGCCCTCCAAGTGGCCCAGTTCCGGCTGCTGTCGAGCTGGGGCGTCACCCCCGACTCCCTGATCGGGCACTCCATCGGCGAGCTCTCGGCGGCCTGCGTGTCGGGCCTGATGTCCCTCGCCGACGCCGCCGCCCTGGTCGCCGTCCGTGGCCGGGTCCTCGGCGAACTGCCCGCGGGGGGAGCGATGGTGGCCGTACGGGCGACGGAGGAGGAAGTCCTCGCCGTCCTGGACGCCCACGCCGACCGCGTGGGCATCGCCGCCGTCAACGGCCCCCGGTCGGTCGTCCTGTCCGGGGACGAGGAGGAGGTCCTCTCCGCGGCGCGGGAACTCTCGGAGCGCGGGCACCGCACGCGCCGGCTGCAGGTGGACGTCGCCTTCCACTCGCCCCGCGTGGACCCGGCGCTCGCCGAGTTCCGGGCGGCCGCCGCCGAAGTCCGCTTCGGACGGCCCGCGATCCCGGTCGTCTCCACCGTCCGCACCGCCCACACGATGGACACCCCCGACTACTGGGTGGACCAACTGCGCGGCCCCGTGCGCTTCTTCGACGCCGTCCGCGAGGCCCATGGGAACGGAGCCACGGCCTTCCTGGAACTGGGGCCCGACACCGTCCTCGCGCCGGCCGTCGAAACGTGCCTGCCCGGCCACCCGGTGCGCCCCGTCTCACTGCTGCGCCGCGACCGCGACGACGTGCGCACCGCCGTCGAGGCCCTGGGGCTCCTGCACACCCACGGAGTGGAGGTGGACTGGGCGGCCGTCCACGCCGGGCGGCCGACGACCCCGGTGCGGCTTCCGAAGTACGCCTTCCAGGACCGCCGTTACTGGCCCGAGCCGGCCGTCGTGGCGCAGGCCGCGCCCGCGCCCCTGCCCGTACCCGAGGCGGGGGAGCGGGCACCCGCGCTCGATCCGTTCTGGTCGGCCGTCGAGAGCGCCGACCTCGGCGCCGCCCTCGACCTGCTGAACCTGCGGGGCGACGAGACACCGGCCCAGGTGCTCGACGCCCTCGGCCGGCTGCGCTCCGGAGCGGCGGCGCCGGTCCTGGAGGGGGCGCGGTGGAAGCGGGTGCCGGACGGCCCCGCCCCCGAGCTCGCGTACGACGTCCTGCTGCTCGCCCCCTCCACGGGCGACGAGGACCTGGCCGACGCGGTCGCGGGCACCTTGGTCCGGCATGGAGCCCGGGTCCGCTCGGGCGGTTCCGGGCGCCCGGACCTCGTGGTGGCCCTGCCCGGGACCGAACCGGTCGCCGAGGCGGGGGTGCCCCGGTGGGCCCTCGTCGACGACGGTGGCGTGGAGCCCGCCTGCGACCACGCCGTGACCCTCCCGAAGGAGCTCGACGCGCCCGCGCGCAGCCGCCTGTGCGCGGCCGTCGCCGAGGGGTACCGGGAGACTCGGATCGAGCCGGACGGCATGTTCGTACGCGCCTACGAGCCGCTGGGCCGGACCGGCGTCTGGCGTCCCGAGGGGGACGTCCTGGTGGCCGGCCCGGCGGACGCGCTCACCGCGGCGACCGTCGACGCCGTGCTCGGGTCGGGGGCGCGCTGCCTGGTGGCCGGAGGTGCCGACCGCCCCTCCGGTGCCATGGAGTTCGGGGATGCGGAGGGGACCGTACGGCTCGCGGCGGCGATCGTCCGGGCCGGCAGCGGGTTCGAGGACGTGGCGGCGCCGCTGGTGGCCGTCGTGTCGGTGGGGGAGGCCGTGCGGGAAGCGGGAGCCTCGCTCGCCGTAGCGGTCCACCCGGACCTTGACCCGAGGGCTGCGGTGAGCGGGCTGTGGCGGGCCATGTCCACCGAGGAGACGGCCGTACGCCTCCTGGACGCCGCGCACGTCACGCACCCCGCCCCGGCCGCGGAGCCCGAGGAGACCGCAGAAGAAGCGACGGCCCGCAAACCGAAGCCGGAACCCGAGCCCAAGCCGAAGCCGGAACCCGAGCTGGAGCCGGAGCCGGAGCCGAAGCCGGAACCCGAGCTGGAGCGCGAGCCGAAGCTGGCGCGCGAACCCGAACCGAAGCCGGAGCCCGAACTCAAGCCGGAGCTGGAACCCGAGCTGGAGCGCGAGCCGAAGCCCGAGCCCGAACCGGAGCCCGAACCGGAGCCGGAGCCCGAGCCCGGCGGTCCGCAGCCCGAGGACTTCGAACTCCGGGCCGCCCTCGCGGGACTCCCGCGCGCAGAGTGGGCGGAGGTCGTGCTCGGCGGAGTGCGGGGCCTCGCGGCCGCCGTCCTCGGGTACGAGTCCGCGTCCGAGATCGACGCCGAGGGCGAGTTCTTCGACATGGGCCTGACCTCGGTCACCGCGCTCGAACTGCGCGACCACCTGACCCGGTTGACCGGCTTGGAGTGGCCCGCGGACCTCCTCTACGAGTGCCCGACGCCGCAGGTCCTGGCCGACCTCGTCGTCGAGCAGCTGAGCGCGACCCCTGCCTGACCCGCCGGCGGCCGGGCCAGCGGGGCGCCGTACTGATCCCTCAGTACGGCGCCCCGCCCATCAGGCGGCCTAGATGCGGCTGACTGGGAACCGTCACGTCCGACCCGCCGAGGCTGATCGCGGTCACCGCGAAGCCGAACCGCCCTTCAGCCGTGACGGGGCGGGTTCGGCCTTGATCATCACCTTGACGGTCGACGGAACGTGGGAGACGGTCTTTACCGTCCTGCTCGCCCCAGGCCCATGCCGAGGGCGACCTGGACCGGGTCGTCGCGGTTGACTCCACGATCGTCCGCGCTCACCAGCACGCGGCCGGGGCCCGTCGAAAAGGGCCCCGGTCGGCGAGCCGGCCGACCATGCCCTCGGACGATCCCGCGGCGGACTGACCACGAAAATCCACCTCGCGGCGGACGGCCGTTGCCGGCCTCTGGCGTTCGTCCTCACGCCGGGCCAGGCCGGTGACGCACCCGCGTTCGAGCGCGTCACGGCCCGGATCCGCGTGCCTCGGCCGGTCGGCAGACCGCGGACGACACCCGCTGCGGTCCTCGCCGACAAGGCCTGCTCGTCCCGGGCGATCCGCCGCCATCCGCGGCGGCGCGGGATCCGCGCGGTGATCCCGCAGCCCGCCGACCAGACGCAAACGCCTCGGGCGCTTCGGCGGCCGCCCACCGGCCTTCGGCCGCGGGGCTTACAAGCAGCGGAGCACCGTCGAGCGGTGCATCAAAAGCTCGAGCAATGGCGCGGCCGGGCCACCAGATACGACAAGACCGCCGGCAGCTGCCTCGCCGGACTCCACCTCGCAGCCATCTCCATCTGGTCAGCGCGGTGATCCGAAGGAAACGGCCCGGCCCTTCGAGTCCGGCTTCCAGTCCTGGGCGAGGAGCCCGAGCAGCACGTCGTCCATGAACTCGCCCATCACCCAGGCCGAGGAGCGCAGCACTCCCTCGCGGACGAAGCCGTTGCGCTCGGCGGAGCGCAGCATCGCGGCGTTGTCGGACAGCGTCTCGATCTGCAGCCGCTGCAGGCCGCGCACGATGAAGCCGTAGTGACACATCACCGCGACCACGTCGGTGCCGTAGCCCTTGCCGCGAGAGGCCGGCCGCAGCCCCAGCCCGATGTGCGCGGACCGGTTGTGGTCGTCGATGCCCCACAGCGTCGCCGTGCCGACCAGCGTGCCGCCGTCCAGCTCCACGACGGAGAACGAGACGTGCTCCTGCTCGTCGTCGTCCACCACCAGCCGCGACTCCTTCGAGCCGGGCGTGATCGGCCGCCACGGCCGGAGTTCGGACCGCGAGTAGTTGACCACGTCGTCGTGGAGTTCGGCCTGCAGGATCGGGATGTCGTCCTCGTGCCGGGCCCTGAGCCCGACCTTGCTGCCCCTTAGCATGCAAGGTTCCTATCCGACCGGGCCGGCCGGCGGCAATCGAATTGGCGATCGTCGCAGTTGGCGGAGCGGGGGCGACAGCCGGTCAAGGACCACCCGGTTCGGTCTGACCTCGCAGGGCCGGGACGGGGCTTGACCTCAAGTGAGGTTCGGGTTGGAGGCTTCTCCGTGTGCCGCTGGCCGTAGGGCAGCGCAGCAGTTCACACGTTGGAGGAAGTCTCATGTCGAGCAGTGCCGTTCCAGATTCCGGCCCCGCTGTGCCCGCCGCACCCTCGGTCCACCGGTCCGGCCCCTCCTGGTGGAAGGTGCTGGTGGCCGGCGCGGTCGGGGCGGCCGTGGTCAATCTGATCGTTCTTGCCGTCGCCCGGCTGGCCGGTGCCTCGCTCATCGTCGTCGATGGCGGCGAAGAGCACCCGATCACGGTCGGGGGCGTCATCGGCGGCTCCGTCGTCCCGCTGGTCGTCGGGACGGGCGCTGCCCTCTTGATGGCCCTGTGGAAGCCGGTCTTCCTGCGGATCGCGCAGTACGTGGGCGGTGGGCTGGCACTGTTGTCGGTTGCCGGCCCGTTGTCGTCCGACGCCGACGGCGGCACCGTCGTAGCCCTGTCCCTCATGCACATCACCCTCGGCGTGGCGGTCGTCACCACCCTGAAGCTCCACCGCCGCAACCATTGACGGGGTGAGTACGTGCGCACGTGCCGGTGAGTAGCCGGACGGGCTGTGCCACGCCTGAGGGCCCTGTTGGATCAGGGCATGAACACAGCCTCCACCTCCGCACCTTCCCCGGACCGGGCGACGGCCCCGCGAAGGGACCGCTCCCGCTTCTGGGCCGGCCTGGCGGCCGCGCTCTTCCCCGCGGCCTGCCTGGCGGCAGGCATCGTGCTCCTGTCGTCCGTGCAGGTGTCGGGCTGCATCACGCACGGGGTCCAGTGCACCGGGGGGCTGCCCGGGTGGCTGTTCGTCTGGAGCACCGGCATCGGCGCCGTGGCGTTCGCCGTCGCCCTGGCCGCACCCGCCCTCCAGGTACGGCAGGCCGCGCTCACCACCCAGCTCCTCGCAGAATGCACGGGGCTGCTGGTGATCCTCAGCTATTACGCCTGAGGCGCCGGCCGCATCCGCGAGGAGGCAGGACGCGGCAGAGCGGCCCGGGGGGAGGCAAGTCCCGGGCCGCTCCCTCAGGTCACGAGCGGAGCAGGCCCGCCCGATTCATCCGGGCGCGGCATGATCGCCGGATCAGATGACGCCCTGCGCCAGCATCGCGTCCGCGACCCGCTCGAAGCCGGCGATGTTCGCGCCGGTGACGTAGTCGCCCGGGGCGCCGTACCGCTCGGCGGTCTCGTGGGCGACGGCGTGGATCGAGCGCATGATGTCGGCGAGCTCGTCCTCCACCCGCTGCGCGCTCCAGGCCACGCGTCCGGCGTTCTGGCTCATTTCGAGGGCGCTGACCGCGACCCCGCCCGCGTTGGCGGCCTTGCCGGGCCCGAACGCGACCCCGGCCTCCTGCAGGATCCGTACGGCCTCGGGAGTGGTCGGCATGTTGGCGCCCTCGGAGACCGCCTTGACCCCGCCCGCGACGAGCGTACGGGCGTCCTGCGCGTCCAGTTCGTTCTGCGTGGCGGAGGGGAAGGCGACGTCCGCCGGCACCTCCCAGACCCGCCCACCGGGCACGAACCGCGCCGAGGATCCGCGCCGCTCCGCGTACTCGCTCACGCGCCCGCGCTCGACCTCCTTCACCTGCTTGAGCAGTGCGAGGTCGATGCCCTTGTCGTCGACGATGTAGCCCTGGGAGTCCGAGCAGGTCAGCGGGTTCGCGCCGAGCTGCTGGAGCTTCTCGATCGTGTACAGCGCGACGTTGCCGGAGCCGGAGACCACCGCGGTCAGCCCGTCCAGCGCCTCGCCCCGGACCTTCAGCATCTCGGCGGCGAACAGCACACTGCCGTAGCCGGTCGCCTGCGGCCGGATCGCGGAGCCGCCCCAGCCCTGCCCCTTGCCGGTCAGGACGCCGGCCTCCCAGCGGTTGGTGATGCGCCGGTACTGGCCGAAGAGGTAGCCGATCTCGCGGCCGCCGACCCCGATGTCCCCGGCGGGCACGTCGGTGTGCTCCCCGATGTGCCGGTGCAGCTCGGTCATGAAGGACTGGCAGAACCGCATGACCTCGGCGTCCGACCTGCCGTGCGGGTCGAAGTCGCTGCCGCCCTTGCCGCCGCCGATCCCGAGGCCGGTCAGGGCGTTCTTGAAGATCTGCTCGAAGCCGAGGAACTTCACCACACTGATGTCCACCGACGGGTGGAAGCGCAGGCCGCCCTTGTACGGGCCGAGCGCACTGTTGAACTCGACGCGGTAGCCGCGGTTGACGTGGACCCGGCCCCGGTCGTCCTGCCACGGGACGCGGAAGAGGATCTGCCGCTCGGGCTCGGTGAGCCGCTCCACCAGGGCCACGGCCGGGTCGGCGTACTCGGGCCGGGCGGTGAAGACGGGGGCCAGGGTCTCGAGGACCTCCCGTACGGCCTGGTGGAACTCGGGCTGCGCGGGGTTGCGGCGCTCGATCTCGGCCCGCAGTGCTTCCAGCCTGTCCTTCGAGTCCTTCACGTGTGTCCCTCCAGGGAGTGCGCGGTGCGCAGACGACGGCAGGTGCATGGTGCCCGCGGGTCCGCGAGTACCGGTCGATTCCGAGTGCAGCGCCCTCCGAACACACGCTTCCGGAAAAGGTTTTCCGGAGGGCGGCCCCTTTGCGGAGGCTACCGCGCACGGCGCTGCCCTGGGCAAAGCTTCTGTCCCGCGGACAAAAAACGCCCGCACGCCGGTGTGTGCCGGCCGAGTCGGGCTCAGGGTGTCAGGGCGTCACCGACCGGCCGTCCCGAGCGTCGCCGAAGTCGCACAGGCAGACCACGGAACGGTCACCGCCGGTGGACCGGACCGGCACGTTGGCCTCGGACGCGCCAGGGACGGCGGGATCTCGCGGTTGGAGGTGTCGCAGCTGCTGACGCTGCGCCCGCCGGGTCGGCTGCCGGACTCAGTCGTCTGCCGGGTGGACCACCTCGACGCCCTGCTCACGGAGCGCTTCGACCGCGGGGGAGTCCGCGGGGGCGTCCGTGACGACGAGGGCGATCTCCTCCATGGAGCAGATGCGGCCCAGTGCCGCACGGCCGATCTTGTCGGCGGTCGCGACGAGGATCACGCGCTGGGCCGAGGCGACCGCTGCCCGCTTCACCTGTACGTCTTCGAGGTTGTAGGCGGTGGCGCCCTGGACGGGGTCCACCCCGCAGCAGCCCAGGATGAACGTGTCGAAGCACAGGTCCTTGAAGGTCTGCACAGGTGCGTGGCCGTAGAAGGACAGCTCCTCGGGGCGCACCTGCCCGCCGGGCATCACCAGCCGGATGCCGGGGTGCGCGGACAGGGCGAAGGCCGCGTGCAGTGAGAGGGGTGCGACGGTGAACTGGCGGTCCGACATGGCCTTGGCGACGGCGACAGCTGTCGTGCCCGTGTCCAGCGCGACGGTCTCGCCGTCGGTGAGCAGTTCGACGACGGCGCGCGCGAGCCGCTCCTTGGCCTGCGCTCCGGACATGGCCCGGATCGCGTAGGGGGGCTCGACGCCGCCGGGCAGGCTGCTCACGGCGCCGCCGCGCACCCGGCGCAGCGCTCCCCGGGACTCCAGTACCTCCAGGTCGCGGCGGATGGTCATCTCGGATGCCCCGGTGGCCTGGGCCAGCTCGGCCACCGTCGCGCGGTTCTGCTGCATCAGCAGTCCCACGACGAACTTGTGCCTCTCCATCACGTTCATGTGTCTGCTTTTAGCACATGGGGCCGCGGGACGTCTGGTTGAGCATTCCGCACATCCAGACTGTTGAAACGAACATTCTGAGTGTGTAGCGTGATCGAAGTAGTGTGAACTTTCTGCCGCTCTGAACGTTGATCGTGTTCATTCAGCCATGACCGATGAGGAGATCCATGACCGCCACCAGGGGGCCCGATCTGTCAGAAGGGGAGAAACCCCTCCTCACCACCGTCGCGATCATCGCCTCGTGCCTGGCGTTCGTGGTGATCGGCGCACTCCAGGCGCTCTACGGTCCGGCGATCCCGGCCCTGCGCGACGAGTACGGCATCAGCCCGGCCGTGGCCGGGCTGAGCCTCAGCGCGCACTTCGTCGGCGCCCTCCTCGGGGTGCTCGTCTACCACGTCCTGCGGAGCCGCCTGAGCAACCGGGTGCTGCTCGGCGGCTCCTACCTGCTCATGGCCGTCGGCACGGCCGTGTTCGCCTTCTCCCCGAACTGGGCCCTCGCCCTCGCCGGCACGTCCGTCATCGGTCTGGGCTTCGGCGGCATCGATTACGGTCTCAACCAGCTCTTCGCCGTCGGCTTCGGGCACCGCAGCACCGCCATGCTCAACCTGCTGAACGGGCACTTCGGCATCGGCGCGATCGCCGGCCCCGCCCTGGTCGGCTGGCTCGGGGCGGACAGCTACCCGCAGATCTTCGTCGGCACAGGCGTGATCAGCCTGCTGATCCTCTTCACTCTCGGCGGGGTGGCCGCCCGGGAGCCCGCTCCCGCCCCCGTGGGGGGCGCCTCGGCAGACGGCGGCCGGGTGCTTCCGATCATCGGGGTGTTCATCGGGATCTACGTCCTGCACGTCGCCATCGAGACCGGCGTCGGCGGCTGGGAGCCCACCCACCTCGAAGCCGTCGGATACGGCGCCGCCACCGCCGCGACCGCGACCTCCGCCTACTGGGCCGCCATGACCATCGGCCGGTTCGTCGCCGCGCCGATCAGCCTGCGCTGGTCCGCGCAGTCGATCCTCCTCGTCTGCTGCGTCGGCATGGCCGGCTTCCTCCTGCTGGCGACGGTCCCGGCTCTCGCCCCGTACGCGTACTTCGGCGTCGGCCTGATGATCGCGCCGATCTTCCCGACCTGTCTGCCCTGGCTGAACCGTGCGGTGCCCGGGGTGGCCGCCGCCGGCGCCTATGTGATCGCCGCCTCGATGATCGGCGGGGTGGCGTTCCCGCCCCTCCTGGGTGCCGTCATCGACGCGATGGAGGTCAAGACGGTGCCGCTGCTGCTGTTCCTGCTCGCCGTCGTCTGCGGCGTGCTGAGCCTGTGGCTGCGCCGCAACGCCCCCGACCCCGCCGGCGCGCCCGGGCCGCGCGACCCCGCGCGTACGGACTCCGTCACCACACTCTGAACCCGTAGAACGTGAGGAACCGAAGGATGAAAGCCGTCCTCTTCGACATGTTCGGTGTCATCGCGCGTGTCCCGTCGCCCGAGTCCATGGCCGTCCTGGAACGCACGGCCGGCGGCGACCCAGACCAGTTCTGGGCGGCGTACTGGTCACAGCGGCCCCCCTACGACCGCGGCGAGGTCACGGGGCCCGGCTACTGGCGAGCGGTCTGCGCACAACTGGGCATCCGGTGCGACCGGCGGCTGACCGATGAACTGACCGCCGCCGACCTCGCCGGCTGGAGCGAGACCGACCACCGCACCGTGGACCTGCTCGGCCTCCTCGCCGACAGGGGAATCGTGCTCGGCCTCCTCTCCAACATCCCCGAGGACCTCGCCGTCCTGTACGAGGCCACCCATCCGTGGCTGGAGCGGTTCGCGGTCCGCGGACTGTCCTGCCGGATCGGCAGCGCCAAGCCCGAGCCCGCCGCCTACGAGTGGTGCATCCGCGAGCTCGGACTGCCGCCCCAGGAGATCCTGTTCGTCGACGACCGGTCCGAGAACGTGCACGCGGCCTGCCGACTGGGCCTACAGGGACATGTGTTCACCTCGCCCGAAGTGCTGCGGGACGTGCTCGAGGCGGCGTAGCCGGTGCCGCGGGCGCCCTGGCCGCCGTGCGCACACATTCTCCGGCGCCGAACCCCAGCCTGGGTGGTGGAGCCTCGGATCGGGCGGAGGACTGGGTGTTCGGGGGTGTTCGTACCGGTCGGCGGGGGTGATGGGCCCTTGCCGACGGCGGTGCCCCGGGTTGTGCCTCCGAATGTCGGTGATGGTGGAGACCGTCTCCTTGGAGGTCTCCATGCCGTACGTCTCGGCGAGATGCGCGACGATCTCCCCGGAGGTGAGCCCCTTCGCGGTCAGCGAGAGGACCATCTCCTCCAGGCCGCCGGTGCGGCGCGCGTACTTCGGCAGCAGGCCGGAGGTGAAGGTGCCCAGCCGGTCCCGGGGGACCTGCACCGTCACACTGCCGACCTCCGTCATCACCTTCCGGGACCGGTGGCCGTTGCGGGCGTTGCCGCCCGAGCGCGAGCCCCGGCCGCCGGTGCGGCCGGCCTCCTCGGCCAGGTGCAGGTCCATCTCCGCCTCGACGGCGGCCTGCATCAGGTGCCGGGTGAGCTCGACCAGCAGGCCGCCCTCGCCCATCAGCCTGAGCCCGCCGTCGCGGACCTTGCCGGCGGCGAGCTCGGCCAGCTCGTCCATCAGCCCGGGGCTCAGCCCGTGCGCGGCCGCCGCTTCCCGGCTCGCCGCCGTCGTCTTCGATGTCACACCGGCACCGTCAACGTCCCTGTCGAACACCGCAACCGACACGCCGTCAGCGTCCTCGATCAGGTGACCGTTCTCCGCGTCCATCAGGGGTCCCTTCTGAGCAAGTGCCCACCTGATTCATGACACTCCCTCCTGAGCAGGTAGTGCGCTGTCGTGCCAACTCCTGGGCGCAGACTCTGTTGCTCAATTCCGGCTGCGTGGTTCGGTTGGTGCGTGATGATCTATCGTGCGGTCGCTTCCCTGTCGTGCGGCCGTGGGGGTGATGTGGATGTCGCTGCGGTCGAGCGGGTTGCCGCCAGTGCCGGAACGGACGGCGCGGGTGGCCCGGGCCGCTTTCCCGAAGGGGAGTCTGCCGATACGGGTGCGGGATCGGCTCGGTGAGGTGTTCGCGGACGAGCCGTTCGTCGAGGCGTTCGGGGTTCGTGGGGCCCCGGGATTGTCGCCGGGGGTGTTGTCGCTGGTCACGGTCTTGCAGTTCGCGGAGAACCTGACCGACCGGCAGGCCGCGGTGATGGCGGTGCGGGCGATCGACTGGAAGTACGCGCTCGGGGTGGAGCTGGAGGATCCGGGGTTCGACTTCAGCGTGCTGTCGAAGTTCCGGGCCCGGCTGGTCGAGCATGACATGGAGCGGGTGGTCTTCGAGAAGTTGCTGGAGCACTGCCGGGAGGCGGGGCTGGTGGCGGCGGGCGGGAAGCAGCGCACGGACGCGACCCATGTGATCAGCGCGGTGCGGGACCTGAACCGGCTGGAGCTGGCCGGGGAGAGCGTGCGGGCCGCGCTGGAAGCCCTCGCGGCGGCCGCGCCGTCCTGGCTGGCCAGCGTGGTAGACGTGCCCGAACTCGCCCACCGCTACGGGCAGCGGATTGAGGGCTGGACGCTTCCGGCCTCGAAGACGAAGCGGGAGCGGCTCGCGCTGGTCTTCGGGCAGGATGCGCTGGCCCTGTGCCGGGCGGTCTGGGCACCGGGGGCGCCCGGGTGGCTGCGGGAGATCGAGCCGGTCGCCCTGCTGCGGCAGGTCCTGGTCCAGACGTACGTGATCAGCACCGATACGCGCGGGCGGGAGGTGGTCAGGAAGCGGGAGGCCGACACGGACGGCGTTCCGCCCGGTCATCTCCGCCTCGCCTCGCCCTATGACGCCGACGCGCGCTGGGCGGCCAAGGGCGAGGATCTGTTCTGGCTGGGCTACAAGGTCCACCTCACCGAGACCTGCGACACTCCCGCCGAAGCCGAAGCCGAAGCCGAAGCCGAAGCCGAAGCCGAAGCCGAAGCCGAAGCCGAAGCCGAAGCCGAAGCCGAAGCCGAAGCCGAAGCCGAAGCCGGGGCGGTGGGGAGGCAGGAGCCGGTCCGGGCGGTGAACCTGATCACGGATGTGCTGACCACGGTGGCCACCGTCCCGGACGTGAAGGCGACCGCCACCGTCCAGGCCGCGCTCACCGCCCGCGGCCTGAAGCCGGCCGAGCACTACCTCGACTCCGGTTACCCCTCGGCCGACCTGATCACCCAGGCCGCAGGGCAGGGCATCATCATGGTCACCCCCGTGCTCCTGGACCACTCGCCCCAGGCCAAGGCGGCCGCCGGCTATGACAAGAACGCCTTCGGCATCGACTGGAAGACACGCCAGGCCACCTGCCCCGAAGGCCGCACCAGCACCGGGTGGCACCCGGTGAAACAGCACGGACGCGACGCCATCGTCGTCGAGTTCGCCCGCTCCGACTGCCGCGAGTGCCCCGTCTTGAAGCTGTGCACCCGGTCCCGGCGCGGCAACCGGATGCTCACCCTCTACCCCGAACACCTCCACGCTGCCCTGACCACGGCCCGCGCCGAGCAGAAGTCCCGGACCTGGAAGGACAAGTACGCCCTGCGCTCGGGCATCGAGGGAACCATCAACCAGGCCCTCGACCTCACTGGCCTGCGCAGGGCCCGCTACCGCGGCCTCCCGAAGGTCCGCCTCCAACACACGTTCTCCGCCACCGCGATCAACATCGTCCGCCTCGACGCCCACTGGACCACCACGGACACCCCACCCCGAACCGGCCGCCTCGCTCGCCTCGGCTACCAGCTCACAGCCTGACCCCGGAATTGAGCAACAGAGTCGGCGCAGGGAGCAAAGTCGGTCGGTGGTGGCGGTCGTACTTTCGGGGTGTGCCCAGCCGTGAACGCGGCGGGCGCCGTACCGACTGCTCCGAAAGGACCCCTGACCTCCGCGGTCGACGCCGCCGGCGGGTTCCAGAACTTCCCCGACAACTACGCCACGGTCGTCGACCTCGCCCGGTCGGGGGAGCTGACCCTCCGGATCGCCTACCACCTGTTCCCGCAGACGGCCGGTCAGGAGCTCGCCGACCTGAAGCGCTGGACCGAGATGGTCAAGCCCGGGGAGGCGAAACGGGCGTCTGCCGGCGGGCCCGCGGGGCACCGGTCAGGCTGACGCCGGAGGCGACCGGCGTGGCGTCTTGTCAACGAGGTAGTTAGCTGCCATATTACTGACATGACGAGGGACGAGGTCGACGACGAGCTGCCCACTCTGGAGCAGGCGAGGTGGCAGGTCGAGCGCTACGGCCTGCAGGCCGATCTCCAGGCGGTACTGGTCGCGGTGCGGCTGATCTCCGCCGGCGCGAGGGTGGGGCGGGCGGCCGAGGCGCACTTCGCCAGGTTCGGCCTGTCGACGGGTCGCTACCGCCTGCTCGCCGACCTCGAAGCCCACGGCGGGGAGAAGTCGCCTTCGCGTCTCGCGGCCGACCTCGACGTCTCCAGGGCCACGGTGACCGGTCTGCTGGACGGCCTCGAGCGCGAAGGCCTGATCGCCCGGCGCCCGTCCGCGGAGGACGGCCGCGGCACGGTGGCCATCCTCACGGCGCGCGGTGCGCAGCGCCTGCGCGACCTGGCGCCCGAGCATTTCGGGCGGCTGGAGGCGATGGTGGGCGGGCTCTCCGTCGAGGAGCGCGCGGTGTTCCTCGATCTGCTCGCCCGTGTGGTGCGGGGCAGTACGGCCTTGAGCACCGACTGATCCGACTCCCGGCCGATTTGGCCCCGCCTCCGGGCAGGGCCTTTTTCGCGAGCTGATAGTTAGCTAGCTAATTACATACCCATGCGAACGAGGAAGAGGCCAGCATGCCCGCAATGAAGGACAGAACCGGCCGAAGCCGGGCGCCCCCCGGCCATTCATCCTGTGGCGCGAGGTGCTGACCGCCTACGCCGCCCCCGCACTGATGGCCGGCACCGCTGGAGTCGTCACCGGGCAGCGGGACCTGGCCGTGGCCGCCTGCACCTCCATCGCCGGCACCTCCGCCACGGTGGCGTTCCTGGTGGGCGCCTGGCTGCGGCACGGCGGGCGGCCCCGACGGTGGACCATCGCCGTACCGAGCGCCGCCGTGACCGTCGTACTCGTCATCACCGCCACCGGCGCGGCAGCCCTGCTGGGGTGGTTCGCCGCTCAGTGGCTGCCCGCCCACACCCTCGTTCCCGCGACCGCCCGGCTGGAGCGCCTGCGCATCGACCTGCCCGTCTCCGCGGCTCTCGCCACCGCCATCGTCACCCTGCGCTGGCGGAGCGCCACCGGGGCACCGCGGACATAGCCGACCCTCGCACCGGCCGGCCCGCGGATCTTCGGATCCGGCTCCGCACCGCCGGTGCCGCCGCCAGGAAACCCCGCCAGGAAACCCCGCCAGGAAATGAGGACACCCGATGATCGTCGTCATGGGAGCAACCGGAGCAACCGGCAACGCCCTGCTCCACAGCCTCCTCGCGCTCGGCGCACCCGTCCGCGCACTCACCCGCACCCCGCACAAGCCGATCCCCGGACTCTCCGGCGCAACGCGCCCGCCCCTGGAGGTCCAGTACGCCGACGCCACGGACCCCCACTCGCTGCGCACCGCCTTCGAGGGTGCGGGTCAGCTCTTCCTCGCCATGGCCAACAGCCCCGCACAGGTCGCACTCGAAACCCGCGTCGTCGACATCGCCGCCGACAGCGGCATCGAACACATCGTCAAGATCTCCGCGCCCGCCGCCGAACCCGACTCCCCGGTCGCCGTCTCCCGCGGACACCATGCGGTGGAGGAACACCTGCGCAGGCTCGGGATGAACCGCACCATCCTGTACCCCTACGCGTTCATGCAGAACCTCCTGCGCCTGGCGCCGGCCGTCGCCCAGGGAGCCATCCTCGGCGCGATGGGCGAGGCGGCGTGCAACTACATCGACTGCCGTGACATCGGGGATGTCGCCGCTGCCGCACTCACCAGGCCCGACATCGCAGGCGGCACCTACACCCTCACCGGCCCGGAAGCCGTTTCCCATCCCGAACTCGCCCGCAGGATAGGCGTATTGATTGGCCATCAGATCCGCTACGTGAACCTCACCCCCGACGAGCTGCGCGAGAACCTCATCCGCCGTGCCCACATGCCCGCCTGGCTCGCCGACCACGTGACGGAGATCCAGCAACTCGCCGTCGCCCGGCCCGAAACCCCCACCGGCACCGTTTCCCAGATCCTTGGCCGCCCGCCCCGTACCCTCGACGCCTTCCTCCACGAAAACCGCGACCGCTTCCGCCGGTAGGCCGCCGGCCCGCCCGACCACCTCGACGATCACGCGCCGTCGTCGAGGTGAGGCTGCCATGGCGGGGACGGCGTGCCCCGTGCCCCGCCATGGCTTCATGGCCCCGAACCGGCTCTGGATCGCTCAGCGCACGCGCTCGATGCGTGCCCGTCGGATCAGGTTCTTGCCCGGCTCCCGCACCTTGTCGAATGCTGCGTTGTTGAGCAGGACGCAACTGCCCGACGGGCCGTTCACCGTGACCGTCGTCGCCTGGCCGTTGTCGAGGTTCGTCACCTTCAGCTTCGTCTCCACCGGGAACGTTCCGCTGGTCGCCGCCGGCGCACCCGCCTCGCCCGACAACGTCACCGTCGACCCCGGACACACCACCTCCCCGGTGGCCGGCGGCGCCTGTCCACCCGCCGCTCCGGACGGACTCGCGGCACCGGACGGGCCCGCTGCCCCGGACGGACCCGCCGCACCGGACGCTGCGTCGCCGCCACCCACGCGCTCGATGCGTGCCCGTCGGATCAGGTTCTTGCCCGGCTCCCGCACCTTGTCGAATGCTGCGTTGTTGAGCAGGACGCAACTGCCCGACGGGCCGTTCACCGTGACCGTCGTCGCCTGGCCGTTGTCGAGGTTCGTCACCTTCAGCTTCGTCTCCACCGGGAACGTTCCGCTGGTCGCCGCCGGCGCACCCGCCTCGCCCGACAACGTCACCGTCGACCCCGGACACACGACGTCGGGGACGGAGGCGTTTCCGGTCGCCACCGTGGCGATGACCCCTCCGGTCACCAGGGTTCCCGTGGTGACAGAGAGCACGAGCTTCTTCGCAAAACTCATAGTCCGTTTCCGGGACATTGACACTCCTCAAATCCGATGGACGCTGTCCCCCGCGTCCTGGATACGCCTGCCATCACAGGCGAGTTCATTCCTTGTCGCGGCGTTACAAATTCAGCGGTGAGGAGGATTCGGATGCTGCGCGGCCGGGCCGCGGTGGCTTCGGGGCTCACGAGGATCGTTCAAAGACACAGGTGGAGGCCCCGCCGCTCATGGTGATCGACGCGTGCGGTGCTCGCGTCGATCGTCTTGGCCGACGCGGAGAGGAGAGGACCACAGACAGCCTTAAGGTTCAGTTGACCCACCCTTAATGTCCCCAGGCCGTCCGGGGTGGTCCGTCGCGTGACGCCGCGGGCGCGCCGGATTCCACGGGCCAAGTCTTCGTAGCGCGCTGTGGCATGCCCGATCACCGGGGCTCATGCTCAACCAGCCGTCCCGCCACGGTGTGCCGCGTCGTCGGTCCCGTTCTCCTCGAGGAATTCCGCCAGAGCCATCGCGAACAGGAGCACGAGTGCGATGCCGACGATGACCCAGCCGGTCGGGTAGCTCCACAGAACGACGGTCAGCACGGCCGCGGCGACCAGGATCCAGGTGATCCAGCCGCGGTGGCGGTGGACGAACGGGCCCACCGGGCCGGTGCGCAGGCCCGCGCGGTCCGCCGTCGAGCGGACGGCGCCGATGCCCGAGTGCCACACTTGCTGTACGAGCGTGGCCGAGCGGCCGGGGCCGGTCAGCCAGGCGGCCAGCGCGATCACCACGCCGAGCACCACGGCCATCCGGACCGTCGTACGGAGGTAGTGCGTCATCGCGTCGTAGACGCTTCCGGCCGCGGGCTGCGAGACGCTGTCCGGCAGCGCGTTCAGGTACACCACGCGGAAGACGGTCAGACCGACGCCGAGCATGAGCGTGGCGAAGGCGAAGGCGAGGGCGGCCGTCACGAGGACGCGGCGGCGGTGGCGGGAGAGGAGCACGCCGGCGGCGATCAGCAGCACCGAGAGCACCGGAAGCCAGTTGCCGGCGATCTGCAGGAGGCGGAAGTAGGTCTTGACCTTGCCGATGTTGTCCGCCCGCAGGACGGTGAAGTCGGTGTGCACCTCGGGGATCTTCGCGGCCACCGTCATTCCCTCGTCGACGAGGCGCTGTTTCACCTGATCGACGACCGGAGCCAGGTCGACGGTCACCGAGTCGTTGTTGATCTTCACGGCGCCCCCGCCGCTGCCCGTGAGGGCCTTGTCCACCGCGGTGTGGATGCGGCGGTTGGCCTCGGTCCAGATCCGCTCGAAGGTGTCGGAGGCGATGATGTCCTCCGCCTTGTCGTGGACGAAGCTGCGGACGGCGCTTTCGAGAGAGTTGCCGAGCTTGCCGAGCGCCTTCTCCAGGAGCGGCCGGTCGGACGGCGCCACGCCTTCCAGCAGGGCCGGGAGGTCGATGTGTTCCATCACCGCGTTGGTGACCCGGTTGGCCGCTGCCGCCTGGATGTCCGGGTCGGACGCGAGCGGGGCGACCGTCTGCACGTAGCGGTCCGTGTCGCCGACCACGCTCGACGCCCACGCCGAGACGGCTGCGAGCGGGGCGAGCACGCAGCCGATGACGATGAGCAGGGCGGCGAAGAACGACTTCCACCGGTGCCGGGGCTCCCGGGCCTTCCTGTCGGCCTCCAGCGCCGCCACCCGCGTACGCAGGTGTTCGAGCTCCGAGCGCTCTGCGTCCGTGCCGGGCTTGCGTGAGGGCTCCCCGCCGGGAGCGATGGCACCTTCGTCCGTCATGACGCGTCCTCTCCTGCCCGTGAGGGTTCACCCTTCAGCGGACATCACGGAGCGGGCGGACGCGATCGTTGCGCATCCAAACGAGTGAACGAGCGGACGAGTGGACGACTCATCGGGAGGGTTCGCTCCGGGGAGGCCGTCCACCGCCGATGCCCTGCCGGTCGGCCGTCTGCGCGCTGGCGCGGCGGGCGGGGTCGGCGAACTCCCGCTGGACGGATTCCTCGAGGAGGGCGAGCTCCGCGCGCACCGCCGGGAGACGTTCGGCCGGCAGGGTTTCGAGGAGGTCCTCCAGCAGCGCCCGGAGCCGCCTGCACACCTGGAGGGACATGGCCCCGTACTCACGGATCTCGGTGACGCCGAGCTGCAGGTAGTTCTCCCAGCCGCGGCCCTGCACCACCAGCCGGGGCCGGCCCTCGCCGACGGCGAGCACGTACCGGCCGCGGAGCCGGGCCCGGCCGACCACGTGCAGGAACGTGTCGATGTGGTTGAGGACCTGCACGGCGGTCGTGGGGTCGTTCACGGCGGGGGAGAGGGCGCGGATGGCGATGTCGACGAGGATGCGCAGGGCGAAGGCGGGATCCTGCTCGATGGTGCGCTCGGTTCCGAGCGCGACGAGCCCGGTCACCCGCCGTGGATCCGGCGGCCTCGCAGCGCGGTGGGCCTCGACGAGGGTGGTGCCGGGCGGTACGAAGTCGCCGACCTGGTGGGCCAGGACGAGGACGCAGTCGTGCCGGAGGGCGGTGGCGATCAACCCCGCCGCATCGAACGCCTGGATGACTCCGCCCCGTTCGGACCGGATGAGGGTCGACGGTCCGGCAGGCGGCAGGGGAGCCTCGTCGCGTGCCGAGGAGCGGTGGATGCGTTCCGTCGCGCGGATGAGCACCTTCACGCCCAAGCGCCCCACCAGGTCGGCGATGGCCACGGGCCGGAGGTTGTGGGTGAACCGGTTGAGGTAGATCAGCAGAAGCATGAGGCTGACGGAGACGGCCACTCCGGACAGGGTCACCGCCGAACGCCCGTTCCCCCAGGGTCATGTCCTTGCCCATGGTGGCGACGAAGGCCACGAGCGGCCGCACCACGAGGACCAGGAGCGCCACGAGGGCGAGGGTGGGAAGGAGCACGGGCGTCAGGGAGGCCGGGGTGACGCTGGCCGAGATCGAGATGAACAGCAGCCCGATGATCAACTGGACCAGCGTCTCGAAGAAGGGCCGGCGAGCGGGCATGTCGAAGCCCCGGATGTTGGCCGCGGCCATGCCGGTGACGATCGCGGCGATGAGCCCGGTGTCGTCGCGGACGATGTCGCAGCCTGCCGACACGGCGATCACCGTGGCCAGTTGCGCCAGTGTTCCGAGCGTCTCGCCGAGCCGGAGCACGCGCAGGGTCAGCCACAGCAGCGCGAGCCCCACAGCTCCGCCGACGAGGCCGACGGCCATGCTGAGGAGGAACTGGCCGATCTGGTATCCCCGGCCGATGTCGATCTGGTGCGTCGTGGCGACGGCGTGGAACACGACGGCTCCGAGGATGGCGCCGATCGGGTCGGTCAGCGTCCCTTCCCAGATCAGCAGGCGCCGTACCTTGTCCGTCGGCCGCACGTACTGGAGCAGCGGCCCCACGACCGTAGGCCCGGACACTACGAGGATCATGCCCACCATCGCGGACACCCTGAGGGACATGCTGAACAGGGCGGGGGCGACGGCACAGACGGCCAGGAAGGTGAAGGCCACGCCGAAGAGCAGCAGCCTGCCCACGACCGCACGCGTGTGTCCGGTGAGGTTGCGCAGGTCGAGGCCGAGACCGGCGTCGTAGAGGATCACCGCCACGGACAGGGACACCAGGGCGGAGAACGACTCCCCGATCAGCTGGTCCGGGTGGACGATGTCGGTCAGGGCGCCCGCGGCGAAGCCGACCGGCAGCAGCAGGATCAGCGCGGGGACGCGCAGTTTGCCGGCGAGGATCTGGCAGGCGGCGGCCAGGGCCACGACCAGGGCGATGCCGAGGAGGATCTCGTTCTCGCTCACAGCGGGTTCCTTCCTCGCCGCGCGGGCGCGATGGGGGAATCGACGGGGAGGCGCGGCGGCGCGCCCGCGAGCTCAGTCGCCGTCGATCACGTCACCCCGGGTGGGGCCGGTCCGCCGCAGGTCGGATCCGGTGAGGGGTTCCAGCTTGCCGTGGGTGTCCAGCCAGTAGAGGAAGAAGACGGCGGGGGCGACGAGGAGCAGGGCGACGAGGCTGACCACCGACAGCCAGACCAGCGTCTGGGAATCGCCCGCGGAATCCGCCACCGTCAGGGACGTGGGGATGAGGTAGGGGCGCTGTGCGAGCCCCCAGGCGAAGACGGCCGCGCCCACGACGTCGACGGCGCTGAAGCGGGCCCGGTGCGTCTGCCCCCGCAGCACGAGCGGTCCCGTGCCGGCGAAGCACACCACGGACACGATCGCGAGGGCGAGCCCCGCACCGTGGGTCAGTCCGTGCCAGACGTGGGGTGGATCGCCGCGGGTGACGAGGAGCACGCCCACAGCGAGGAGGGCGACCGCGACGAGGGTGACGAGGGCGCGCAGCCGGAAGTAGCCGACGAGGTCGGGTGCGTCGGGAGCGTGGTGTGCATACGTTCCTTTGCCGCTCGGGATGACGGGCCGGACGGGGCTCAGCCGCCGGTGGCGAACCCGGGATAGAGGGTCATCCCGCCGTCCACGAAGAGCGTGGTACCCACGACGTAGTCCATGAGGTCGGAGGCCAGGGCCACGGCCGCGTTCGCGATGTCCTCCGGCTCGCCGATGCGCGCGTACGGGATCAGCCGGAGCAGATCCTCCCGGGCCTGCGCCGTCTCCCACGCGCTCCGGTTGATCGGGGTCTTGACGGCTCCCGGGGCGATCGCGTTCACCCGGATCTTCTTGGGCGCGAGTTCCTGGGCCAGGGTCGTCATCAGCATGTGGATGCCCCCCTTGGAGGAGGCGTAGTTCGCGTGGCCCGCCCAGGGGATGACCTGGTGGACGGAGCTCATGCAGATGATCTTTCCGGCCGACCGGGACACATCCGGGACGACGCCGCGGCGCAGGAACTCCTTCGTCGCCTCCCGCGCGCAGAGGAACTGGCCCGTGAGGTTGACGTCCAGGACCTTCTGCCACTGGGCGAGCGTCATCTCCTCGAACGGGGCGTCGCGCTGCAGTCCGGCGTTGGCGACCAGGATGTCGATCGTGCCGAACTCCCGGACCATCCGGTCCATCATGGCCACGACCTGGTCCTCCTGGGACACGTCCGCCTCGTACGCGGCGGCGCGTACGCCGAACGAGGTGATCTCCTCGACCACCTTCTCGGCCTCTTCCGCGTCGGCCACGTAGTTCACGACCACATCGGCGCCGGCCCGGCCCAGGCCGATGGCCGTGGCCTTGCCGATTCCGCTGTTGGCGCCGGTGACCAGTGCCTTCTGGCCCTTGAGCAGGTGGGCGGGGACCACTCCCCGCGGTACGGCCTCGGTGGAACTCACGATCGACTGCCTCCTCGACTGCCCGATCCGGTCCGCCGGACCGCGGCCCGACAGGGTCCGTACGCCACCGAAGCACCCTGCTCGCAGATCGGCGGCCCGGGCGAGGTGCTCTTGGGCCACGCGGCCGAGCATCACCCCCCGGTCGGAGGATGCCCGGGGGTCATCCCAGCCGTTCCACGAGGTGGTCGCCCACCCGCAGGGCGTTCGCGAACGCCGTGAGCGACGGATTGACCGCGCCGATGCTCGGGAAGAAGCTCGTGTCGACCACGTACAGGTTGTCGAGATCGTGGGCCTTGCAGTTCACGTCCAGGGCGGACGAGGCCGGGTCGTCACCGAACCGTACGGTGCCGGCCTGGTGCGCCGTGGCGCCGATCGGCATGCCCTTGTGGAGGTAGATGCTGTGCGACAGGAGCTGGTGCTCGTGCATCCCCAGATGGCTGAGCATGCCCTGGAGCTTGTGCCGCAGGCGTTTCAGCCCCGCGATGTTGTTCTTCTCGTCGAGCACGAGACGGATGGTGCCGTCGCCCTCGAGGGTGACCCGGTTGTCGGGGAGGGGAAGGTCCTCGCCGCACAGCCAGAAGTCGACCGCGTGGTGGGCCATGACTTCGAAGGGCATGTCGGGGGCCACGGCCCCCGCCCAGCGGGGCGCCTCGCCGTGGATCTGGTCGGCGTCCGACTTGCCGAGCATCTGGATGCCGCCCAGCGGGTAGTCCCAGTCGTCGGCGCCGAGGTACCAGTCGTGCAGGGCCAGGGTCTTCTGGAACCTGGTGTCGTTGGGCTCTTTCGAAATGGCCATCAGCGCAAGGTTGTTGTGGCGCATGTAGTGGCGGCCGACCACGTCGGAGCTGTTCGCCAGCCCTCGGGGGTGGCGGTCGTCGGCCGAGGCCAGAAGGAGCGCCGCGGAGTTGACCGCCCCGCAGGCGACGACCACGATGTCCGCGGAGTAGGAGGCTTCGAGCCCGTCGTCGTTCCGGGTCACGACCGTACTGACGCTCCGTCCGGTCGGGTCGGTCTCCAGCCGGACCACATGCGCATGGGTGATCATCTCGACGTTCGGGTGCCGCAGGGCCGGCTCCACGCAGATCACCTGGGCGTCCGACTTGCCGCGTACCAGGCAGGGGAAGCCGTCCACGCGGTCGCAGCGGATGCAGACACTGGAACCGGTCGCACGCCCGTGCTCGTCCTGTACCAGGTTGACGCCGATGGGCAGGTGGAACGGGTGCAGGCCCCGCTTCTCCAGGTCGTCGCTCAACTGCTGGATCCGCGGCTCGTGTTCGACCGGTGGATAGGCGTACTGGGCACTGTACGGCCCCTCCCAAGGGTCCTCGCCGTGGCGTCCGTGGACCAGGTAGAGGTGCTCGGCCTGCGTGTAGTAGGGCTCGAGGTCCTCGTATCGGATCGGCCAGGCCGGCGACAGGCCGTCGTGGTGGCGGATCTCCCCGAAGTCCTCGGGCCGCAGTCGGAAGAGGGCGGCGCCGTAGAACTTGGTGTTTCCCCCGACGTAGTAGTTGACCTCGGGCGGGAACTCGTCGCCGTGCTTGTCCAGCCAGAACTCCGGCGCACGGTACTTGCCCTTCACGAACACGGCGGTGGAGTCCCAGTTGTCCCGCTCGCGGGGGAGGTAGTCACCGCGTTCGAGGATGAGCACCCGTTTGCCGGACGGGGCGAGCCGGTGGGCGAGCGTACCGCCGCCGGCGCCCGAACCGATGATCACGACGTCGTAGTGCGGGTAGTCTCCCACGGCGACCACCGTCCTTGCGCTCGCGGGCCCGCCCTGCCACCGGCCCTCTCTCCGCGCGCTGCCGGGACGCGGCAGCCACCCACCTCTTCGAACGTATCCCTCCTTCCCGGGTGCGGCGACCGGACGGCGCACCCGCGCCCGGCCGTCACAGAACGGCGATCGGGTTCACGGGCGAGCCGGTGGCCGACGGGAGTCTGAGCGGCGCGACCACGCACAGGAAGGACCACCGGCCCTCGCGGGCACAGGCCCGGGTCAGCTCCTCGAACTGCAGGTAGTCCATCAGATGAAGCCCCATGGCGTGCACCGCCAGCACGTGCACGGGAAAGTCGACTCCGGCCACCGCACTGGGGGCGGTGTCGTTGTTGCCGTCCGACCCCAGCGCGGCGACCTGGCGATCGGCCAGGAACCGTACGGCCGTGGGATGAAGGCCGGACCGCGCCCGCGCGGCGTTCCACGCCCCCCGCTCCTGGCGTCTGGGGCGGTGCCCGACCCGTACGAACAGCAAGTCGCCCGGCAGGACCCTGACCCCTTGGGCCGCCTCCGCCGCGGTCAGGTCGGCGGCGGTCACGTGGTCCCCGGGCTCCAGCCAGGGCACGCCCCGCAGCCGCGGAACGTCCAGGAGCACGCCACGGCCGACGATGCCGTCCCGGACGACCTCCACGGAGAGCGCCCCGGCGCCCTGGGACGTCACACTGCTCGCCGGCACGCCGTTGTAGAGCTCCCCGTCGAACAGCACGTGGCACAGCGCGTCGAGATGACTGTCCGCGTCCCCGTGCACGTTCATCGCGAAGCGGTCGCGCGCGAAGTGCAGCCCGTCGCCGCCGGTCTCACCGGTCTCGCCGTCGGCGGGCGCGATCATCCTGTGGCGTGCCGGATCGGGATTGTCCGGGCCGGGCAGGGTTTCGATGGGCGCGGAGAGGGACACCGTACGTCCGGAGCGGACCTCGGCAGCAGCGGCCACGACCCGCTCGGGCGTCAAGTGGCCCAGCGCACCGCGCCGGTCGTCCGGGGCACGCGGGCTCCTGTCGCGCAGCTCCTCGTACAACGCGCGAAAGGCGTCACCGGTCATGGGCCGCGACGCCGACGGCCCGCTGTCGGGGGTCACCAGGACCCCCGCGGGGCCAGGCCCCACCGGAAGACGTGGCTGTCGCCCGGTTGCAGGACGGTGAGGGCCGTGCCACTGCGGAAGGCGTCGGCCGGGCAGGACATCGGCTCGATGGCGACACCGCGCCGACGCCGCCCGGCCTCGGACAGCGTGTCCCCGGTGTAGACCTGCACGTACCGGATGCCCTCGACGAGCCGTACGTCGATGCCGTGCCGCCCCGAAGGGTGCGCGAGCCGTACCGTGCAGTGGCCAGCGGGGTCCCGGTCGAGTCCCGTGTACGCGGTGTCCAGGTGCTCCACGCCGATGGGACGGGCGGTGCGGAAGTCGTACGCCGTGCCCTCGACCGGCTCCTCACCGGTCGGCAGGCCGTGTTCGTCGGTACTGAGCCGGTGGCGGGCCGGCACGGTCAGCAGCGCGGTGTCCACCAGGTCGGTGCCCACGGTCAGATAGGGGTGCTGGCCCACGCCGTAGGGCGCGGCCGCGTCCCCCACGTTGGTACTGGTGACGGTGGTCTCGAGCCCCTCAGGGCCCAGCCGGTACTCGGCTGCGACCTCCAGCCGGTAGGGGTACCCGGGCTGCGGGAAGAGGGTGGTGCCCACCGAGACCGCGTCCTCGCCGCGGGCCAGCAGCTGCCACGGCACCCACCTCAGGAGCCCGTGGATCGCGTTGCCGTTCTCCGGTTCGGTCAGCGGGAGTTGCAGGTTCTCGCCGCCGAAGCGGTAGCTCCCGCCGGCCACCCGGTTCGGCCAGGGCACGAGGAGCTGCCCGCGGCCGCCGGTGATCCGCTCGTCGGCGGCGAAACCGTCGAGAAGCGGCCGCCCGCCCACCCCGTAGTGGCGCAGGGCGCCGCCCAGCTCGACCACCACCGCTTCGTGCGCGCCGTGGCGCAGCCGCCACTGTTCTCCTGATGCCGTGGGGGGGGCATGTGCGGCTCCTCGGTCGGTACGGCGGTCGGTACGGCGCTGAGCTGGGCGACGTTGGCTGGGACGACGGCTTCCGGCGACCGGTCGATGTCGACCACGCAGGCGTGCTCGGCGGGCTCCGGCTGCTGGAGGTCTGCGAACCGGCCCTCCAGCAGCCGGGCGGGGAAGAAACGGCCGTGCCTGGACAGCCGCCGGGACCGGATGAGTTGCCGTGAACCGTGCCGGTGGACCAGCCGCACTTCGGGCCGCCCTCCGGCCAGTTGGTCGCGGTAGGCGCGTTTGAGCGCGGAGCAGGCGATGACAGCGGGTTCCCCCCGCGGCGATCCGCCGGTCGATCCGGGCCGTGACGGCAGCCGGCCAGGGGCGTCCGTCCTCGTCGGCCAAGGCCTCGTCGGCCAAGGCCTCGTCGGCCAAGGCCTCGTCGGCCAAGGCCTCGTCGGCCAAGGCCTCGTCGGCCAAGGCCTCGTCGGCCAAGGCCTCGTCGGCCGTCATCCCGGCCCGGTTCGCCGGCGTGTGGAAGTCGTCGGCGTCCTGGTGGCCCAGCCGAGCCGGTCGGCCGGCAGCAGTGCCACCGTGGACTTCCCCGCCCCCGCCACGCCTGCGCCTGTCACGAGCACCACGGTTGCGGGCGCTCTCGTCGCGCGGGCTCACGGATCGGCCCGACCGGACGGGGCCGGACGCATCTCGCCGGTCCGCACTCCGTACGGCGGTGCCCGCGTGGGCTCGCGCGCGTGGTCCCGCACGTGGTCCCGCGTCATACGGCCCCCTTCGGGCATACGGCCGGCCCCGTCCGGCCGCCGGAGGGGTGCTTCCACTCTCGGCGCACGCAGGCCGCGCTGCACTTCGGCGACCGTGCGGCCTTGCGACCGTGCGGCGGAGGTACGGCGGAGAGCTCAGACGGAGCCGCCGGACGCGCCGGGGGCGGGGGGACGGCCGGTCGGCGGTTGCGCGGGTTTGCCCGCGGGCGCAACGGCGGAACGGCGCGGCAGCAACTGGGTCGTCACGAAGGCCACGACGGCCGCCAGGATGATCACGGGGGTCATGGCGACGCTGCCGAGGACCAGGACGACGAGCACGATGCTGCTGACCGGCAGCCGCAAGGCGCTGGTCGTCGAGGCCGCCATGCCCGCGGCCATGGCAGGTACGACCCCCAGGCCCGGCAGGGGCGCGAGCAGCACACCCAACGCAGCACCCAGGAACAGCGACGGGAACACGGGGCCGCCGCGCAGGCTGCCCAGGCACAGGGAATAGGCGACGCCGGTGCACAGCAGCACGGCGATCAATGCCCCGACCCCCCAGCTGTGCGGATCGGCGGCCAACTGGCTCAGCGTCCCCTGGCCGGAGGACGCCACGTTCGCGGGCGACCGGCCGGTGGCCAGCGCGTACACGGCGGCGCAGACGCCGGCTGCCAGGGCGCACAGGGTGGTACGGACGACGGTACGCTGCGCCACGAACCGCGCGGTCAGCTGCCCCCCTCGCATGATCAGATGTACGAGGACACCGATGGCAACGGCCATCACCACCGCCCACACCACGTCCCCGGTGTCGAGCCGCGGAATGGGCAGGCCCACCTTCACGGAGAGGCTGGGTGCATCGAAACCGGTCCAGCGGCCGAAGCCGGTGAACACGAGTGCGCCCACCCCGCTCGACAACAGCGCGGGCAGCATGACCGCGAACAGCTGTGGCCCGCCCACCCCGGCCACCTCGATGAGGATCACCGCCGCGACCAGCGGGCTCCCGAAGATCACTGCGACCGCCGCCGCCGCTCCCGCCGCGCCCAGGAGCGCCGTGCTCTGGGGGGTCGCCGGCGCCCGCGCCAGATCCCTGAAGAGCACGGCCAGACCGCCGCCGAGGGCGATCAACGGGGCCTCCGGTCCGAGCGTGGCGCCGAGGGGAAGGCTGAGCAGGGCGGCGAGGACCACGCCGGGCAGGGCTCCGGGCGAGATGCCGCCTGTGTGGAGTCCGGAGGCGGGGATGTGGCCGCCCCCGCCGGGCAGGTGGGTGACCACGAGCCCGACGGTTGCGCCGGCCACGAGCAGCAGCGGCAGCGGCCACCACCACGGCGGGACGTCCCACCCGAGAGCCTCCGGCAGGCCGTCCCACATCAGGTGCTCCAGCTCGTGGAGCACGACCAGGAACCAGAACGAGATCAGCGACACAGGAACACCGATGAGGGCGCAGAACACGAGCACCTTGAAATAGCCGGGGCTGCGCAGCAGTTCACCCAGCCGGTCCGCCTCTTCGGGCTGTGTCACTTCGGAAGGCCCTGCAGGGCGTTGATCCGACTCCGTCATGGGGTGCGTCCCGTCTCGGTTCCGGACGTCCGTTTCAGGCGAGGAGTTTGGCCCTCTCGGCCGCGAACTCCTCCTCGGTCAGCAGACCTTGGGTCTTCAAGTCGCCCAGCTGCTTGAGCTGCTCGATCTTGGTGCTCATTTCGTCGTCGGGGCCGGGGCCGGGGGCCGCGGCGGGTGGTGCCGCCGGGGGCTGCTGCTGATACGCCTGTTGCGGTTCGCTCTGTTGCGCCCATCGGCCCGCCTGCCGCCGCGAGACGCGGCCCGACACGGCGGTGGCGGTTCCGGCCACCACGGCTGTCCGGGCGACGCCGCGAAGGAGTCCAGGCATGTTCGTTCATCTCCCAGAGGTGTACGGGTCGACCGAAGGCGGGCCCTGCCCACGGCCCGCGGTCCTGGGGCATACGCCACGACATGCGGCGACGGGCAGCCCGCCACAGCCATTGCAACATCCGGCCGTGGCCTCCGCACGTTCGAGCGTGGCGAGGGCGAGGTGGTGGGTACCCGCATGGCCCCGTTCACCACTGCTACCGCCCGGCGCTCCGGGCGGCCCGGCTCTGCCGCCACTGCTCCATGACGTTGTGGAGCGCTTCGTTCAGGAGGAGGAGGAATTCGCCGGAGGACTCGAAGCGGGCGCCGGCGGGGGTTGCGGCTCCGAGAACCTCGGTTGCGCGCCGCGAGGCGGCCGCCAGGGTGTCGTTCATCTGCAGAGCCGCAAGGGTGGACCGGAGCCAGATCTCGTCGTCGATGACGTACCGTGCGCGGCGCCCGCCCGGAACCCGTTCCCGTCTGAGCATTCCCTGCTGTTCGAGGAAGGTGACGGCGTGCGAGACGGACGCCGGGCTGACGCGAAGCCGCTGGACCAGGTCAGCGGCGGTGAGGGTGCCGGAGTCGGTGACGAGCAGGCAGGCCAGCACCCTGGCCATCATCCGGGGCAGCCCCTGCTGTTCGAGGAGGTCGGTGAAGGACTCCGTGAAGTCCTGGACCGCCTGGGGGTCACGTCCATGGCCGCTGTCGCGGACCGGCGGTGCCGGCGGTGCCGAGGTCCGAGCCTGCTTGGGCCGGCGCGCACGATGCCGTGCGGCCTCGTGTGCGCGGTCCGCCGCGTAATCGTCCGGTCCGCCGTTGCGGGCGACCTCCCGCATGATCGTCGACGCGGGCCGCCCCAGGCGCTGGCCGATCTCTGTGTATCCGAGCCCCTCCGCCAGACCCGCGGCGATGTGCTGACGATCCTCACTGGTGAGCCTGCCTCCGGGCATCGGTGCTCGTCTCCCGTCTGTCGACGTGCGCGGAGCCCGGCGCCCGCGCACCCGCTGCGCAGTATGCATTCACAACAAGCCCATTGCAATGCAGGTTCTGATCGTCCCTTGCGTTCGGTGTCACTGTCATTGCAATCAGGACCGTATAGTGCTGCTGAAGCGGGAAGTTGAGCAGGCCATTGACGTTGAACAAATAATGAACGCAATGTAGCGTCGCAGGCGTTCAGTGATTCCCGAACGGTTGCGGGTGCCGGTGGCGCCGCAGAGGGGGTCCCCGTGATCGAGCTCCAGCTCGCCGAGGCCATGAGCGCCACGCCAGGACGGGTCTTGAAGATCGAACGCTTACGCAGGGAGATGCATGATGGGAACAGGCAACGGCGGCTTCTCCAAGGCAGGGCTGCACCGAGTGCGCGACGTGCTGGCACGGCACGTCGAGTCCGGGAAGATTCCCGGACTCGTCGCGCTCATCAGCCGGGGTGACGAGACGCACGTCGAAGCGGTCGGGTCGATGCGCCACGAGGGCGGCGCGCCGATGCGCCGGGACACGATCTTCCGGATGGCGTCCACGTCCAAGCCGGTCGCGATGGCGCCGGTGATGGTCCTGCTCGACGAGTGCAGGCTCCGGCTGGACGACCCGGTGCAGCAGTGGCTGCCCGAACTCGCCGACCGCCAAGTGCTGAAGCGGATCGACGGCCCGCTCGACGACACCGTGCCCGCGCGGCGGCCGATCACCGTACGGGACCTGCTGACCTCCACGTTCGGGCTCGGCATAGACCTGACGGCGCTGGGTGCTCAGATCATGAACGCGGTCTTCGAGAGCGGCGTCTTCAGCCAGGGCGCGGTGCCGCTGCCCGACCCGGACGAGTGGATGCGCCGCCTCGGCACGCTGCCGCTGATGCGCCAGCCCGGCGAGCACTGGCAGTACCACCTCAGCCACGACGTGCTCGGCGTGCTCGTCGCGAGGGTCACGGGCCGGCCGTTCGAGACGTTCCTGCGCGAGCGCGTCCTCGATCCGCTGGGGATGAAGGACACCGGTTTCCACGTGCCCGCCGACAAGATCGACCGGCTGCCGCCCAGCTACGCGCCCAACCCGCAGACCGGTGAGTTCACCGTGTGGGACGAAGCGGTGGGCGGCCAGTACAGCGCGCCTCCGGTGTTCCAGGCGGGCGGTGGCGGGCTGGTTTCCACCGCCGACGACTACCACGCCTACTTCCGGATGCTGCTGAACCACGGGATGCACGGGACCGAACGGATCCTGTCCCGGCCCGCCGTCGAACTGATGACCAGCAACTGCCTCACGCCCGAGCAGGAGAGCACCCGATCCGCTCTGGCCCGCAACGCCGTCCATGTGTCGTTCGGCCAGGGGCAGCAGGGCGGCTGGGGCTTCGGGATGGCGGTGCGCACCTACCGCGGCGACTACGCGCCCATCGGCCAGTTCGGCTGGGACGGCGGAACCGGCACCTCGACGTACGCCGACCCGGAGAACCGGCTCACCGGAATCCTGCTCACCCAGGTCGGTCTGACCACGCCGGATCCGGCGCGGCTCATCCACGACTTCTGGACCACGCTCTACCAGGCGATCGACGACTGACACCGATCCACCGAGGTCGGGCCGCCCGGGGGTGAGACATCTCCTCGGGCGATCCCGACCGCAGGACCACGGACGAGGTGACGCAGACCTACTACGTCGCACCTGCGCCACCTGATCACCGCCCCCGGCATGGGACACCGCTTCGAGGCGTGAGTGAGGCAAGGCGACGGAGGTCGACGTTTCCGCTCAGGCGAGGGCCGCCGGCCGGCCGGGGTGCTCCTCGACCACGAGGTGGCCGCGTCCGGGACGACGTGCAGATCGGTGCCGAGCCTGGTGCGGACCGCCGGGGCAAGTCGTCGCGGCGGCGGGAAGACGTCGTGGGCTCCCGACTGCCAACTTGAAGTGCTTGACCGGCGCTCCGGTGCGCAGCGTTCCGCCAGGTCGGGGTTGGCGAGCAACGGACGGCCGACCTGCTCCGCTCCTTCGACGGCCTCGACGAGGTCATCACCACGTCGACGTCCGCCATGCTCGCCGACATCAGGGGCACCGGGACGGCGTAGGACGTCAGCGCCGCCCATGAGGAACTTGGGCAGGTTTAATCCGGTATCCGAGGCGCCATCATCGAGGTACTGATGCCGGGACGCCGAGGGCAGCGTCCATCACCTCTCAGGGATGCGCCGTGTCCAGAACCCACGCCACCGAGCCGGCGCTGTCAAAGGCGGACAAAGGCCGTGCTCAGCCTTCGGTGAGCCGCTCGCAGCCCGCGTCCTCCCTGGCAGGTGGAGCGGTGGAACGGCCCGCGAGCGGAGCGACCGGGACGCACCAAGCGCCCTACTCGGCCGCTTCCTGGGACTTCACCCGTGTGCCGGTGCACCGCCACACGGGTGAACGACTGCAACCCCGGCTCGTTTCCGGTCCGCCGGGTGATGCCTTCGAGCAGGAGGCCGAAAGGGTGGCAGCGCACCTGCTCGGGGGCGCCCCGGCCATGTCGCCCGAGCCTGAAGGCGGCGTACGACGGACGGCGGCCGCCCCCGCCGCTTCGTCCGCTGTACCGGCCGAAGTGGAAGATGTCGTGCGCTCGCCGGGACGACCGCTGGACCCGCAGACGCGGGGGTTCATGGAACAGCGCTTCGGCCGCGACTTCGCCGGGGTACGGGTGCACACCGATGCCGCGGCGGCCCGGTCGGCCCGCAGTGTCCACGCCCTCGCCTACACCGTCGGACAGCACATCGCCTTCGACGCGGGCAGGTTCTCGCCCGCCACGCACGAAGGACGGTGCCTGCTCGCCCACGAGCTCACCCATGTCGCCCAGCAGACGGACGCCCGGACCGGGGCGACCAGGCCGTCACTACAGCGCCAGCAGGCTCCGGCCCCCGCGCCGGAAGTCCGCGAGCAGCAGGAGCTCGTGATCTACCTCGCCGACCCCACCGTCCCCAAACTCGAGGCGGAGCTCCTGCGTCGCGGCATCCTCAAGCCCGGCCAGTACGACCTCGGGCGCGACGCCGGGGACGGCTACTACTTCGCACGGTCGAGCGGCTCCGGAGCGACCTCCCGCCACATTCGTGTGCTCGAGGCGCCTGCCCTCCGGAACAAGGCAGGGGCGATCGTCGGCTTCCGGATCATCTCCCATCTGCCGGGCACAGGCCGGCAGGCACGACCCGGCAGGCCGGCGTCGGCCAAGGACCCGGCACAGTTGCAGAAGGACTTCCAGGCACTGCCGGCGCCCACCAAGGACCTGCTGAAGGAGGCTGCGGAGCTCCACCCCGACAACCTCGAACAGGTCCTGCGCATCGCAGCGAAGATCGACCGGCTGGAGCCTGAGGACCGGCAGGTGTACAAGCCGATCAGCAAGCGGCTCGCCACGGACCTGGACACCTTCGAGCGGTCGATCGACGCCTATGCCGCGTTCAAGTCCAAGATCAAAGCGCAGGCGGACTCCGAGAAGAAGGCCGATGCCTCGGGCAAGGAGGAGACACTTCAGCAGAAGCTGTCCAAGACGTGGAGCAAGCTCGACGAGAGCACGTTCGCAGGCATGAGCCCTGCCCAGAAGGAGAAGCTGGCCAGGGAAGTCGCCGGAGAGCAGCGCGACATCCAGTTGGAACACATGGCGGAGCACCCCGGGGAAACCGCGGTCGGTATGGTCGAGGGGACGGTGCGCGTCGACAAGACCGCCCAACAGATCGTCGAAGACGTGCAGGAGGCGGCCAACGGGAACAAGAGCGGCTACGCCAGGCTCGCGGGCGTGGCCGGCGCGTACAACAAGTACGTGGCGGCCGCCGCTTCCGTGGCCTTCGTCGCCCTCCTTTTCGTCCCCGGTGTGAACGTGCTCGAACTCACCGCGTTCAGTCTCGCCGCCGCCGCGGCGACCATCGCCGGGTCGGCCGCCGAATCCGAGTTGCGCATCAAGGCCGCGGGGGAAGCCAAGACCGTCGAGGACCTCAAGACGCAGACGGCCAAGGCGGCGGAGGCCCAGACCCGGCTCGCGGTGGCCGCCCTGATGCTGGCGCTCAGCCTGGTCGCCAAGCTCGTCGCTCGGATCCCCTTGCAGGGCCGCTACCAGAACGTGGGGGCGGCGCTGCAGGCGGCGCGGAGCGCCCTGCTGGAAAAGATCGGCGTGGGTGCGGCATGGCAGCGCATCAAGTCGGAGCTGCTCAGCAGGCTGCGGGAGTCTCGGCAGGGCCTGCCCGAAGCGCTGGCGGAGGAAGCGAAGGGTGTGGTGGCCGCGGCGAAGGACGTGGAGGCCATGACCGGTGACGAGTTCGTGCAGCACTTGGCCGAGGGGGATCCCAAGCTCGCCGACCTCGACATTTCGGCCGGGCAAGCGAAGGGAATCCAGCAGCTCGCGAAAGCGACGCCGGGTGGCGCGAACATCGCGGAAGAACTCCGCAGCAACGCACTCGAGGCACTTCGGGATGCCCCGCCGGAGGCGGGGAAGAGGGTCGACAGTTTCATCAAAGAAGTGGACGGAGCCATCGCGGGCGTAGAGTCCGCCAAGAATCCGGAGCAGTTGAAATCTGCGGTCGAGCAGGGGAACAAGAACTTCGGCCCCGAAACCCAGGCGCACCGCGCACTGGCCGAAGAGCAGGCCTTCACGAAGAAGCGGCGGGTGGGCCCGCGGCGCCGCGCGCTGGAGGAGAAGGCGCGTGTGGATTTGGACAAGCTGGCAGCGGAGATGGAGGATACCCAGGCGCGGATGGCCGAAGCGAAGGATGAGTATTTCACAGCAGCAAGGAAGGTGATCGCGCTCAAGGAGAAGGTGGTCGGCGCTCCTGCCGGCAGTGATGCCCACACAGTCGCACAGCGTGAATTGACTGCGGCCGAAGAAGCGCTGGCCGAAATCAAAGAAAAGGACGCACTCCGGGGGCATTGGGAGAAGGCCGGCAAGTTGAAGGAACAGGAGGCGAAGGTTTTCGCGATCCTGAAACTCGGCCGGCCGGGCCTGTGGGTTTCGACGAGGAAGAAAATCAGGGACGCCACCAAGACGGTGAACGGGAAGTACGTCGATTTCAAGGGAAGGCCGATCGAGGGAAAACCGGTATACGGCCACGCCAAAGGCAGGGAGGCTCGAAGGCTCGTCCTGGAGGCTGCGGAGAAGGGCATGACCCAGGAACAGTTCAACCAATGGGTCAACGAGCATCCGGAGTGGTTCCGGCTCGAGCAGGCAGACCGGAATCTCAGCCACGCCGACGAGTTGCCGGGGAACGAATGATCGAACGACGGCCTCCCCACCCACAGGGCAGGGCGAGGCCGGCGATGCCCTCGTCGCTCCGGTCGCCGTCGGCCTCCTCCGCGAGGAGCAGTTCCACCGACCGGGAGGGAGCGCGGACATCGATCACGCGCACGGCCCGTCCGTCGCTCCCTCGCCGGCGCCGGCCGCTGCCATCGGCTTCCTCCTCCTGCAGGCCGGTGCGATCGCCGTCCACCTGACCGGCGGAGACCGCCGGATCACACTCAACGTCGGGCTCACCGCCACCGCGGCCGCGACCCTCTGGTTCGCTGCCAGGCCGTAGTCGGGAACCGTTCCGCCGGATCCTGCGTGAGCTCTTGACGGGCAGTCGGCTGGTGGAGGAGATCTGATGAAAACGCGGACGATGGTGAGCGTGGCGGTATCGGCATGCGTGGCGCTGGTGGCGTGCGGGTGTGGTCCGGAGAAAGCGAAGGAGAACGCTGGCGCGAAGCCTTCGAAGCCGTCCGCGTCCACACCGGCGAACGTGCCCTCGGGCACGCCGTCCGCGTCCGCCGGAACCGAGAAGCCGTCGGCGACCGTGACCGGTAACCAGCCCGCGCCCAGGACGAAGGAGCGCGCGATCCAGCGGTACGAGCAGTACCTCCACGGCCTCGGGCGTGAGGACATCGACACGGTCTGCGAAGTGGCCGGGCCCGGCGCGAAGAAGGCGGAGGACCAGGGATTCGGTCCGTGCACGTCGACGTACGTGATCGTGTTCCAGATGATCTCACCCGAGCAGAAGAAGGCCCTGCAGACCGCGACGGTCGATCCGCAGCGCGTCCGCGTGCGCACCCTCGACAAGATCGAGATGCCGCTCGAAGCGGTCGGGTCCTCCGCCGCCTTCTCCGAGGAGGAGCTGGGCAGCTACACCCTGGAGTACCTCGAGAACGACTACTACATCACCGACGGAAAGTGACCCTCCGTACGCGCAGACCCCACGACGGGCCGTTCGTGCGCATGGACGGGGGCTCCTCGACGATGAGGGAGCGGCCTTCGGACTGCGTCACTGGGTCGGCGCCGCGTACGTGCTGTCGTGCCCGGAGCCGGGGAGGGGCAGTTCGAACCACGTCGTCTTGCCGGTGAGCGTGGAGTCGCTTCCCCAGGTCTGGGCCAGTGCGACGACGAGTTCGATACCGCGTCCGCTCTCGGCGTCGGCGCCGGCGGTGCGGGGGACCGGGCCGGTCGGGTCGGCGTCCTCCACCTCACACCGCAGGAAGGCGTCGTGGACGCGCAGATGGACGCGGATGGGGCCGTGGGCGTGGCGGAGGGCGTTTGTGATCAGTTCGCTGGCCAGGAGCTGAGCGGTGTCCGTCAGTTCGTGAAGCCCCCACGAGGACAGCTGGGTGGTGAGGACCCGCCGGGTCCGGCCGACGGAAGCCGCTTCGCGAGCCACGGGCCAGGACGTGTCCCGGATGCGGGGGCGGATGGCGGAGGCGCTCGGGGCGGCCAGGACTCGCGACCACAGTGCCATCTGGCGTGCCGCCCAGGACGTGCGGGCGTGACCGTGGTCGTGCTGCCCGCCGCGCAGGGAATCAGGCAGGAGGGACCTGCCCGGGTGTGCCTGACGCCAGGCGGGGAGCGCGCTGGCTCGTGCGGGGTCGTGGGCTGTGCGGTGGCCGACCTGGACGGCCATGCTGATCATTCCCTTCATCGGCTCCCGGGTTCATGTAGCACTCGCTACGGCTTCCACTATACCTGTAGCGGGCATTACAGTAAATACTTCAGGTATCGGACATTTGAGATGTCAAGGTCAGAGGGCGAGTGATTTCATGGGGCGAGCGGCTGACCTGGGGAAACGAGCCGACCTGCTGCGCCGGGTCCGCGAATACGTGATCCACAACGGGCTGGCGGACCTCTCCCTCCGCCCCCTGGCCAAGGCGCTCGGCACCAGCGACCGCATGCTCCTGTACTACTTCGGCACGAAGGACCGGCTGGTCGCCGAAGCGCTCGCCCAGGACGAAGGGCGACCGGTCCTCTTCCTGCGCCGGGCGCTCGACACCGCGGGCGCCCCCGCGGATGCCGCGGGGATGCGGCGCGCCGTGGAGGAACTGTGGCGCCAGTTCACGCCTGCCGAGCGTCGCGCCGTCCTCCCCGTCACCTTCGAGGTGATGACGGCCAGTGTGCTCAACCCCAGCCGCTACGGCCCCGTCATGCGCAACCTGCTCAACGAATGGAGGGACATGCTGACCGCCGCGTTCGCCGGCCTCGGCATGCCCGAAGACAGAGCCGACGCCGAGGCCACGCTCCTGGTCGATGCCACCCTGGGACTGCTCCACGCGCCACTCGCCGACGGCGACTGGGACCGGGCCACAGCAGCCTTCCATACCCTCCTCGACCGCCTCGAGCCCGCCTGGCGAGACGTTGAATGACCTCCAGGGCATCAGGGGAGGGGCAGGTGCTGTTCGGACCAGACGGTCTTGCCTCCCGTGGTGTAGCGGCTGCCCCAGCGGTGTGAGAGCTGGGCGACGATGTACAGGCCGCGGCCGCCTTCCTCGGAGCTCCTCGCACGCCGCATCCTCGGCTGCGTGTTGCTGGAGTCCGAGACTTCGCACGTCAGGGTGTCCGCCCGGATCAACCGGAGCCGGACCGGGCCACCGGCGTGGCGAATGGCGTTGGTGACCAGCTCGCTGACGATGAGCTCGGTGCTGAAGGCGAGCTCATCGAGGTCCCAGGCGGTCAGCTGATCCAGGACGAGGTGGCGCGCGTCGCCGACGATCGCCGGGTCGGGGGCGAGCCGCCACGTCGCGATGGAACCGGGATCCACCGCCCGGGTACGGGCCAGCAGGAGGGTGACGTCGTCCCTCAGCCTGCCCGGCGGCAACCCTTCCACGATGTCGTGCCGGGCCTGACGCAGCGGCCGGCCGAGTACGTCCGCGCGCAGCAGTCGGTCGGCCAGGTTGCGCATGCCCTCGTCGACGTCCCCCTCTCCGCGTTCGATCAGGCCGTCGGTGTACAGGGCGAGGACGCTGCCCGGCGGCAGATCGCGTTCGACCGGCTCGAAGGGCCAGCCGCCGACCCCCAGGGGCGGACCGGGGCTCAGCCCGACGTACTCCACGGTTCCGTCCGGACTGACCACGGCCGGGGGCGGGTGTCCGGCGCTCGCCATGACGCAGCTTCGGGTGACCGGGTCGTAGACGGCGTACAGGCAGGTGGCCCCGGCCGGTCCGCTGGGCACCGGCATGCCCGCGTCGCCGTCTTCCGGGTCGCCGCTCTCCGCCTCGGCGACGACCTGCAGGACCATGTCGTCCACGTGCGCCAGCAGTTCTTCGGGTTCCAGTTCCAAGTCCGCCATCGCGCGTACGGCGCTGCGCAGGCGCCCCATCATGGCCGTGGCGTACAGCCCGTGACCGGCGACATCCCCGACCACCAGGGCGACCCGGGCCGACGACAGGGGGATGACGTCGAACCAGTCGCCGCCCACACCACTGTCGGAGTCGGCCGGCAGGTAGACGCTGGCGGCCTCCAGCGCGGGCGTTTCCGCGGTCGCCGGCGGCAGCAGGCTGCGCTGCAGGCCCACAGCGGTGCGGCGTTCCTTGGTGTACCGCCGCGCGTTGTCCACGGCGACGGCCGCACGGGCGGCGATCTCCTCCAGAAGTGCCAGGTCGTCCTCTTCCAGTGGGGGAGCGTCGCCCGTGCGCCAGAGCGTGAGCCTTCCGAACGCGATGCCCCGGGCGCACAGCGGCGCCGTCATCGCCGAATGCACACCCGGGACGGACGTGGCCCACTCCGGGGCCGCGTCCTTCCCGGGCCCCGTGGACCGGGTTCCGAGGCCGCTGATCAGCTCTCCCCGGCACTCCCGCGCCCCGGACGCAGCCGCCTCGGGCACGCCCGCCCCGGTCACGGTCGGATGGGGGACGGCCGCGGGGAGAGGAGCCGTGAACTGGGCCGTGCCCGTACGCAGGGTGTCCGCTTCCGCTCCGGCGACGGCCATCCGGATCAGGGGCAGCGTGAGATGCCCGTCAGCGGGTGGTTCACCGCCGGTCAGAACGGTCTCCGCGAGGTCCACCGCCGCGCAATCGCCGAACGCGGGCGCCAGGACCTTGACCAGGTCCTCCACGGTGCGCAGGACGGACAGCGAACCGCCCAGCGCTCCCGTCGCGCGGTACAGCAGGTCCAGGCGCCCGCGCGAGCGCTCGTGGTCGGTGACGTCGGTGAACACCGTCGCCACACCCATCGGATGGCCGTCGGGTTCCTGCAGCCGGAACGCCTGGATGGTCACGACCCGGCCGCCTCTCGGGTCGTCCAAGGTGCGCACGGTCGTGTTGAAACCGACCGGGGGGATCCTGCTGCGCATGACCTCCCGCAGCCGGTCGTCGATGATCTGCGCGTCCTCGGCCCACAGGAAGTCGGCCAGGCGCCGGCCGCTGAGGTCGACCGGCACCCCGGTGTACGGCAGCAGGTGCGAGTTCGTCCGCAGCAGGCGCAGGTCCGTGTCGAAGACGGCCAGGCCCACTCGGCCCTGCAGGAACAGTTCATGCGTGAAGGCGTGGTCCTGGCGCCATCGGGCGACCAGCTCCATGGGTGCGCCGAGCACGAGGCAGCGGGCCGCGTCCCCGCGCGCGCCGTCCCCCTGCGCGCCGTCGTCCAGCGGGATGACGCGGAAGCCGATCTCCAGCTCGCGTCCTGCGCCGTGCCGCAGGGTGGCCCGGCCCTCCCAGCCCTCCCGCGCCCCCTGCCCGCCCTGGGCCAGAACCGCTTCCCAGCTGCCCGCGTCCGCGAGGAGGTCCCGTGCCGGCCGGCCGCACACGTCCGCGGACCGGCGCTCCAGGAGCGCTTCGGCCGCCGGAGTCCAGGCGACGACCGTCCCGGCGTCGTCCAGCAGCGCCGCGGCCGTGTCCGTGACGGCGAAGGGATAGTCCTGGTTGCTCTCAGTGGCGCGCATGCGTGCCCATCTCGTCCGCGGGTCCCGCTGTCCCCATGCTGGTCGATGTCCGGAACGAGAGCCAGAGGCGTTGCGCCATCCGGTACCGCTTCGGGCGTCGGTCACAGGGTGCGGGCGGGGCCGGGCGGGCCCGCCCGCACCGGCTTACGCGCTGCTGGCCAGCGGGGGGTACGGCACCGCGGCAACCGTGTTCGGCACGGCCCAGTGTCGTTCCTGTTCGAAGGTCCGGAGCAGGTCCGCCGCCACGCTCACCGCGATCGTGGCGGGCTCCTTGCCGGTGATCCCGGCCACTCCGATCGGGGTCTTGATCCGGTCGATGGCGGCGGCGTCGTGGCCGCCCTCGGTGGCCAGGCGCTGGCGGAACCGCGCCCACTTGGCGGCCGAGCCGATCAATCCGATCGAGCCGAGGCCGGCGGTGCGCAGGGCGGTGTCGCACAGCGCGGCGTCCTCGGCGTGATCGTGGGTCATGATCAGGACGTGGGCGCCGGGCGGCAGCTCCGCGAGCACTTCCTCCGGCAGCAGTGGGGTGTGGTGCACGTGGATGTGCGCCACCGCATCCGCGAGCACGCCGAGCCGTTCGTCGGCGAGCATGTCGGGGCGGGTGTCGATCAGGTGCAGATCGAGGTCGTGGCGGGCCAGGATGCGCGCCAGCTCCAGCCCGACGTGCCCGACGCCGAAGACCGCCACCGCTTGGAGCACCGGGAGCGGTTCGAGCAGCACGGTGACGGTTCCGCCGCAGCACTGCACCCCGTGCCGGCCGGTGACCTTGTCGTTGAGGGCGAACTCCATCAGTTCCGGCTCCGGATCGGCCGCGCCGTTCAGTTCGCGCGCGCGGTCGATGGCGACGGCCTCGATGTTGCCGCCGCCGATCGAACCCCACGTCTCGGTCCGTCCCACGACGAGTTTGGCACCGGCCCGGCGGGGCGCGTGGCCGCGCACGGTCGCGACGGTGACGAGCACACCGGGTTCCCGGCGTGCCCGCAACCGCGCGACCGCGGCCACCCAGCTCATGTCAGGCATTGCTCAAAGCGCTTGCGTCGGTGGGGACTCCGCCGCCGTCGGGGGCGTGCCCCTTATGCTGCACGCCGCCCGCGCGGGCTGCCTCGACCGCCCAGTACACCGCCTCGGGTGTCGCCGGGGAGGCGAGCTCGACGCTCACTCCGGCGGGCCCGAATTCCCCGGCCGCCTGCCTCAGTGCTTCCCGCACCGAGAACGCCAGCATCAGCGGAGGCTCGCCCACCGCCTTGGACCCGTAGACCGCGCCCTCCTCGGTGGCGTTCTCCAGCAGCCTGACGTGGAACTCCTCGGGCATCTCCGAGAAGCTCGGCAGCTTGTAGGTGCTCGCCGCCTGGGTCAGCAGCCGACCGCGGTGGGGCCCGTCGCCGGCGTCCCAGCGCAGGTCCTCGAGCGTCAGCCAGCCCGCGCCCTGCACGAAACCGCCCTCGACCTGACCGATGTCGATCATCGGGGAGAGGCTCTCGCCGACATCGTGCACGATGTCCACCCGCCGGATCCGGTACGCGCCCGTGAAGCCGTCCACCTCCACCTCGGCCGCGGCGGCGCCGTAGGAGAAGTACTTGAACGGCGATCCCTGGAAGGCCTTCGCGTCCCAGTGCAGACCCTCGGTCCGGTAGAAGCCCGCCGCCGACAGCTGGACCCGCTGGAAGTACGCGGTGCGCACCAGGTCGTCCCAGGCCAGCTCCTCGTCGTTGCCGAGGGCGCGCGCGACGCCCTCGACGATGCGCACGTCCGAGGCGTTCGCACCCAGCTGGGTGCCGGCCACCTGCAGCAGCCGCTCGCGGATCTGCTCGCAGGCGTTCTTCACCGCCGCGCCGTTGAGGTCGGCCCCGGCGCTGGCGGCGGTGGCGGAGGTGTTGGGCACCTTGTCCGTGCGGGTCGGGGCCAGCCGCACCTTGTGCAGCGCAATGCCCAGCGCTGTCGCGGCCACCTGCAGCATCTTGGTGTGCAGGCCCTGACCCATCTCGGTGCCGCCGTGGTTGATCAGGACCGAGCCGTCCTTGTAGACCAGCACCAGCGCGCCGGCCTGGTTGAAGGCGGTGAGGTTGAACGAGATGCCGAACTTGATGCCGGTGATCGCGAGCGCCCGCTTGGTGTGCGGGTGCGCGGCGTTGAAGGCCGCGATCTCGCGCCGGCGATCGGCGATGCCGGCGTCCTCCTGGACCTGCTGCCAGATGACGGAGATCCGTTCGGGGTGGGCGACCGGCTGTCCGTACGGCGTCGAATGGCCCTGCCGGTAGAAATTGCGCTCGCGCAACTCCATCGGGTCCAGGCCGAGCAGCGGCGCGCACCGGCCCATGATGTCCTCGATCACCAGCATGCCCTGCGGTCCGCCGAAGCCGCGGAAGGCGGTGTTGGAGACCTTGTTGGTCTTGGCGATGCGACCGGTGACGCGCGCGTTGGGAATCCAGTAGGTGTTGTCGATGTGGCACAGTGCCCGGGCCACCACCGGCTCGGACAGGTCCAGGCTCCAGCCGCCGTCCGCGGTAAGGGTGGCGTCCAGGGCCTGGATGCGGCCCTCGGCGTCGAAGCCGATCTTCCACGTGGCGTGGAAGCCGTGGCGCTTGCCGGACATGGTGAGGTCCTGGGTCCGGTTGAGCCGCACCCGGACCGGCCGACCGGTCAGCCTGGCGCCGAGCGCGGCGATCGCCGCGAACCCGTGCGGCTGCATCTCCTTGCCGCCGAAGCCGCCACCCATCCGCAGGCACTGCACGGTCACCTCGTGGCTGTGCAGGCCGAGTACGTGCGCGACGATCTCCTGCGTCTCCGAGGGGTGCTGGGTGCTGCTCTGGACGAACATCTGCCCGTTCTCGTCGACGTGGGCCAGGGCCGCGTGCGTCTCGAGATAGAAGTGTTCCTGATCGGAGAACCGGAACTCGCCGGTGAACACGTGCGCGGAGTCGTCGAAACCGGCGTCCACGTCGCCGGTCAGCATCATGGGTTGGGCGCCGTGAAAGCTCTCGGCCGCGATGGCTTCCTGGAGCGTGATCACGGAGGGCTTCTCGTCGAGTTCCACCTCGACGGCCGCCGCACCGAGCCGGGCCGCCTCCAGGGTCTCGGCGAGCACCCAGGCCACGGCGTGGCCGTGGAACATGACCACGTCGGGGAAGAGAGGTTCGTCGTGCTTCATTCCGGCGTCGTTGACCCCGGGCACGTCGGCCACGGTCAGCACACGGACCACACCGGGCACGGCGAGCGCGGGCTCGGTGCGCAGCGCGGTGATCCTGCCGTGGGCCTTCATGACCTGGACCGGGTAGGCGTGCAGGACGTCCTTGGTGCGGTGGACCAGGTCGTCGGTGTAGAGCGCGGCGCCGGTGACGTGCAGGTGGGCGCTCTCGTGCGGCATCGAGACCCCGACGACGGGCTTTGCGGGGCGTTCGGACAAATGGCTCATGACGACACCTCCTCGGTGGTTCGCGCGTACAGCTTCAGCAGGCTCTGGCCGAGCATCGCGGAGCGGTAGCCGGCGCTGGCGCGGTGATCGTCCATCGGTGTGCCCTGGGCCTGCAGCACCCGGGCCGCGGCCGCGACGGTCTCCGCCGCCCACGGTTTGCCCTCCAGGGCCGCCTCGGTGGCGAGGGCGCGGATCGGGGTGGCGGCCACGCCGCCCAGGCCGATGCGTGCCTTGCGCACGATCCCGTCCTCGATGCCGAGCGCGAAGGCGACCGCCACGCTGGAGATGTCGTCGAAGCGCCGTTTGGCGATCTTGTGGAAGGCCGCGACCGGCGACAGCGGCAGCGGGATGCGCACCGCGCGGATCAGCTCGCCGGGACGGCGCACGCTCTGCCGGTAGCCGGTGAAGTAGTCGCAGAGGGGGACCTCGCGCTCACCGTCGGCGTCGGCGAGCACCACCGACGCCTCCAGCGCGAGCAGCACCGGCGGGCTGTCACCGATGGGAGACCCGGTGCCCAGGTTGCCGCCGAGGGTGGCACTGTTGCGGATGAGCCGGGATGCGAACTGCGGGAACAGCTCCGCCAACAGCGGGACGCTGCCGTCGAGGCGGCGTTCGATCTCCGTGAGCGTCTGCGCCGCCCCGATCTCGACGTGGTCGGATTCGACGCGCAGCTCCCGCAGTTCGGGCAGACGGTCGACCGCGACCACGCAATTCGCCCGGCGGGAGCGGATGTTCACCTCCACCCCCCAGTCGGTGCTTCCGGCGACGACCATCGCGTCGGGCCGCTCGCGCAGCAGCCGCAGCGCATCGGCGAGGGTGCTCGGCCGCAGGAACGCGCTGTCGTCCTGGGTGTATTCGGTGGCGACCGGTTCGGGCGGGGACTGCTCGCGACGCTGCGCCAGGGGGTCGTTCTCGGTGGGCGTGCCGACGGCGAACGCGGCGTCGCGAATCGGGCGGTAGCCGGTGCAGCGGCACAGGTTGCCGCTCAGCGCGTGCAGATCGAAACCGTTCGGACCGTGCTCGGAGTCGGCACCGTCGGCCGCGTCCGGGCGTGCGCAGCGGTCGGGCCGGTAGTACTCGGAGGCCATGCTGCAGATGAATCCCGGTGTGCAGTAACCGCATTGGGAGCCGCCGCGGACGGCCATCTCCTCCTGCACGGGGTGCAGCACGGCCGGCGTGCCGGATGCGCCGGCGGTGGCGAGACCTTCGGAGGTGATGACCTCCTGACCGTCGAGTGCCGCGACCGGGACCAGGCAGGCGTTGACCGCCACCCAGTCCGTGGGCTTGTTCACGCCGGGACGGGCCACCAGGACCGAACAGGCGCCGCATTCCCCTTCGGCGCAGCCCTCCTTGGTGCCGGTGAGGCCTCGCTCGCGAAGATAGTCCAGCACCGTGGTGTGGGGTGCAGCCGGGGAAATCGGTGATTCTTTCCCGTTGACCGTGATCCGCGCCGCTACCATGCCACGTCCTCATTTCGGCGTGCGGTGGATCTGACTGTCCTAGTCGCCATTTCAGGAGCTTTCTATTTCAGTGGCGCAGCTCGAAACCCGGAGCGCGGCACATCGGCACGCGACGGCGTGCCGTAAACGGTGACAGAGAGGGAAAGGTGCCGGGGCCGCGAACAGGCACGCCGGCGAGGGGGCTGCTCAGCAGCCGTGTGCTACACGACCCGGAGCCCAGGCGATCTGGTGAGCGAGGCGAAGCAGTCCGGAGATGGTCGACATCCGGCTTCGCCTCCTTCCAGCAGCTCATGGGTGGGTGCGGTCGAAGTTACGTTGCCGCGGGTTCATCGGTCAAGCGGATGTCGGTGGATTCCACGAAAGCCGGCCACTTCCTACGGGGGGTGTTCGTACGCGAAACCAGTCGTGGCCGCCGGAACCGCCCGGGTTGTGCCGGGCCGTGTCCAAGTGGCCCGGGTGCTACGCCTGGTTGGCGGTGATGACGAGCTTGCCCCGGACGTGCCCGCTGGTGGACGCCGTGTGGGCGTCGGTGATCTGCGTCAGGGGGTAGGCGGTGGTCTCCGCGACGCGCAGGTCGCCCGAGGCGACGAGGCCGGCGAGGCGGGTCATGTCGCCGGAGGCGGCGCGGTAGAAGAAGTTGACCGCCGTGACGCCGTGTGCGGCGAGTGCCTCCGGGTCGGCTGCGAAGACGGTGGAGACCAGGCGTCCGCCCTTGCGCAGCAGCGGTGCGATGCGGCCGGCGAGGGTGTCGCGGTCGTTGGCGAGGTCCAGGACGGCGTCGATGCCGTCGGGGTGCGCGGCGGCCACGGCATCGGCGACGTCCGCGGTGCGGTGGTCGATGACCTCGGCCGCGCCGAGGGAGCGGGCGTACGGGTGATCGTCCGCGGAGGCGGTCGCGATGACGTGGGCGCCCCGGGCGGCCGCCTGCTGGACGGCGTAGGAGCCGACGCCGCCGGTGGCGCCGATGATCAGCAGGGTCTCCCCTTCCTTGATCTCCAGCCAGTCCAGCGTGGCGAGCGCGGTGCCGCCGGTCATGGGCAGGGCGGCCGCCGAGACGGGATCGAGGTCCCGGGGCCGCAGGGCGAGTGCGGTGTCCTGCGGGGCCGTCATGTACTCGGCGAAGGAGCCGTGGCCGAAGGTGCGGGGCCAGGCCATGCCGAAGACCTCGTCCCCCGGGCTGAAGGCCTCGACGCCGGTTCCGACGGCGGTGACCTGGCCGGCGACGTCGATGCCGAGGGTCAGGGGGAAGGTGGCCGGGGCGCCGGATTCGGCCAGCTGGCCGTCGGCGATCTTCCAGTCCAGCGGGTTGACCCCGGCGGCCCGGACCTTGATCTGGATCTCTCCGGGTCCGGGGGCGGGGACCGGCAGTTCACGCAGCTCAGGGCTGGTTCCGAAGGAGTCGATGGCGAAGGCGCGAGGTGAGGTCGTCGGGGCCGCGCACGGTCACTCGTTCCGGCCCGTCGTGGGCCATCCGCAGCGCGGTGCGGGCCGCGTCGAGTGCTCGGCGTGCGTTGCCGGGTGCCGCCACCGGAGAGCCGACGCCGACGGAGATGCTGCCCGTCGGGCCGAGCCGGCGCGCGAGCACCCCGGCGAGCCTCCGCTGGAGGGCCGCGCAGTCGAGGGCCGGTTCGGGGAGCGCGTCCGCGGGCTCGGGCACCAGCACGAAGAGCACGGCCTGTCCGTCGTCGACGGTGGCGGCGATGTCCTGCGGCGAGACCGGCGCCGGACCGTCCGGTTGGATCAGGGCCTCCTCCAGGAGTACGCGCGCGACGACCACCACGCCGCCCACGTCCCGCACCCGAACATCGTGCACCGCCAGCCGATCATCCGCGGCAACGTGGAAGAGGCCCGCAAGCGCGCCGACGTCATCGTCGAGGGCGAGTACACCTTCGGCATGCAGGACCAGGCCTTCCCCGGCTCGGAGTCCGGCCTCGCGGTGCCGTCCGAGGACGGCGGCGTCGACCTGTACGTGGCCACCCAGTGGCTGCACTCGGACCTCAAGCAGATCGCGCCGGTCCTCGGCCTGCCCGAGGAGAAGGTGCGCATGACGATGGCCGGCGTCGGTGGCGCGTTCGGCGGCCGCGAGGACATCTCGATGCAGATCCTCGCCTCCGTGCTCGCGCTGCGCACGGACATGCCGGTGAAGATGGTCTGCAACCGCTACGAGTCCTTCTTCGGGCACGTCCACCGGCACCCGGCGAAGCTCCGTCGTCGGCCAGATCCAGGGCGGCACCACCCAGGGCCCGGGCGTCGCCGTGATGGAGGAGATCATCGTCGACCCGAAGACCGCGAAGGTGCGCAACCCCTCCTTCACGGACTACCTGATCCCGACGATCCTCGACACGCCGACGATCCCGGTCGACTACCTCGAACTGGCCGACCCGAACGCGCCGTACGGAGTGCGCGGCATCGGCGAGGCTCCGACCCTGTCGTCCACTCCGGCCGTGGTCGCGGAGATCCGGAACGCGACCGGCCTGGAGCTCAACAAGACGCCGGTCCGCCCCGAGCACCTCGCCGGTACCTGACCGCATCCCCTGCCGGGCGCCGCCCGGCCCGGCAGGGTCCGCCCGGGCGGCGGCCGGACCGGGCGGCAGGCGTCGATCCGCTCCGCAGCGCCTGTCGGTACCACCGGCCCGGACGGTCCGGTAGTACCGACGGAGCACCGTGTCAGCCCTCGGTGTCGGGGATCCAGGAGCCGTGGAGTCCGGCGGTCACCCGGTGGGGCAGGTGGACGGTGGCGACCCGTTCGAGGCCCGAGGCGTCGAGGACGAGCAGCTGCGAGGCGTCCTGCTTGAGGTCGGAGACGACGGTCAGGAGGTAGCCGTCGTCCTCGCCCACGGCCCCGGCCGCGGGGACGAAGACCGCTTCGCCGGGCATCCGGGCGTCGCCGACCTGGTGGATGCGGCGGGCGCCGGTGGTGCGGTCGTACTTGACGACGCCGTAGCCGCCGAAGCCGTTCTCGTCGGGGAAGGCGATGGCGTACTGGTAGCGGTTCTCGGCGCCCAGGTACTCCTCGTTGAGGGTGGGGAACTCCACCGCGAGGTCGTCGATGATCTGCTCGTCGACGGTACCGGAGGCCATGTCGACCACCCAGCGGCGCGTGTAGGAGCGGGAGACGGGCTCGGTACCCCGCCCGGGAGCGCCGACCCACCAGTTCCAGGACAGCCGGAACCCCTCGCGGTCCACGGTGGGGCCTTCCAGGACGATGCGGCCCCGGCTGTCCTCGTAGGCGTTGGAGACGTGGAGCATGTTGCCCGGCTCGATGGAGAACCAGCGGATGCGGCGGGCGCCGTCGTTGCCGCGCGGCATGACGCCGATGCGCGAAGGCTGCTGGTCGCTCCAGCTGTACGGGATGCCGGAGTGCTCGGCGGGGTCGAAGGTGACGTTGCCTTCGACGAAGACCACGTGGTTCCGGGTGAGGGCGAAGTCGTGCTTGAGGGAGGCGGTCGCCCCCGGGACCTCGGCGCTGTCGACGATCTCCCCCTTGGCGTCGGCGACGTAGTACGTGAGGAACGGCGAGGACCCGAAGAAGTGCAGCTCCCCCGTGACGGGATCCTCCTTGGGGTGCGCGGTCATCGCGGTGCGCAGCTTGCCGCGGAAGTCGTGGGCTCCGATCGTCTCCAGTTCCCGGGTGAGTTCGAAGGGGAGGTTCGCCTCGCACAGGGCGAGGAGGCGTCCGGCGTGTTCGATGATGTGGGTGCCGGCGGCGCTGGCCGTCAGGTCGGGGCCCTTCTCCGTCATGTACGGGGCCCCCTCCAGGGCGGGGGTGCGCACCCAGCGGTTGCGGTACCACTCCGCGCGGCCCTCACGCAGCTGGATCCCGTGGACCATGCCGCTGCCCTTGAACCAGTGGGTGGGGGTGACGCCGGGCTTGGGGTTGTGGCTGTTGCGGAGCAGGCGGCCGGTCAGCTCGGTGGGGAGGGTGCCCTCCACGGTGAGGCCGGTGGCGGTGACCTCCTCGGCGATGGGTGTGAAGTGGCCGCTCAGGTAGGGCTTGTCGGCAGTCATGGCAGGAAACCTCTTCCGTTGGATGTGTTGGATGTGTTGGATGGTCAGACGGGCTGTTCGGCGCGCGACTTGAGGTGGGAGAGCCAGTTCTCGAGGGAGTCGTGGAGAGCCTTCGTGAGCTCGTCGGCGGCGGCCTCCACGGGGGCGCCGCTCCAGGACTCCTCGGTGCGGACGGTGACGTGGTCGCCGCTCTGCTCGAAGGTCCATACGTGCATGCCGGTGATGCCGTCGGCGGGGCCGCCCCACACGATCCGCTCGCCCGGCACCAGTTCGTGCACGGTGGAGGTGATGTCCAGGCCGTGGGTCCGCCAGCCGAAGGAACGGCCGGGCAGCAGCGGGCCGTCGAGTTCGGCCTGGTCGATGTCCGGGTTCCAGGTGGGCCAGGCCGCGATGTCGGTGTGCAGCGCCCACACCGTCGTGAGGGGGGCGTCGATCGTGGTGCTCAAACGGGCGATTGCGGGGGCGGTTTCGTCGATGGTGACCATGGCTGTGCTTCCTGTCCTGGTGGGGATGTGACGGTGGTGCGGCCGATCCGCCGGATCAGCTGATGTGCGAGGGACGGGGGGGGAAGATTGCGGGTCGGAGGCCTGTCGGGTGGAGGGTGTGGCGGTGTCCGGGCCGGCGCGGCGGGCGAGGAACAGGGCGAGGAGTGCGGTGGCGGCCATGACCGAGGCCGAGACCGTGAAGGCGGTGCGGTAGCCGGCGGTGAGCGCCTCCAGGCGCGGCTGGTGGACGGCGGCGCGTGCGGTGACGGAACCGGCCAGGGTCGCCAGGGCGGCGAGGCCGATCGCACCTCCGACCTGGCGGGTGGTGTTCACCAGGCCGCCGGCCAGCCCCGCGTCCTGGGGCGGGACGCCCTCCACGGAGAGCGAGGTGAGCTGGACGAAGGCGATGCTCAGGCCCAGGCCGACCAGGATGCTCGGACCGAGCACGTCCGTGGCGTAGCTGCCGTGGGCGCTGATCCGGGACAGCCACAGCAGGCCGGCGGCCTCGGTGAACAGGGCCGCGGTCAGCGTCGTGGTGGCGCCGATGCGCCGGGAGATCCGGGGTGCCAGGGCAGCGCCGAGCATGTTGGCGGCGGCGAGCGGGAGTTGGCCGGCTCCGGTGACCAGCGGGCTGGAGCCGAGGACCTGTTGCTGGTAGAGCGGCAGGAAGAAGAACAGCGCGATCCACACCGACCCGAGCAGTGCCATCAGCAGGTTGCCCGCGGCGACCCGGCCGGTCGTGAACAGGCGCGGCGGCAGCAGTGCGTCCGGCCGTCGGAGCTCGATCACGGCGAAGGCCGCGAGCAGCACTGCGGCTGCGACGAGCGAGCCCAGCACCCCGGCGTCCGTCCAGCCTGCGCCGCGTGCGGTGGTCAGTCCCCAGACCAGGCAGGTCAGGGCGACGGTGACGACGACGGTGCCCAGCAGGTCGAACCGTCCGGCCGCCCCGCCGGCCGTCCGTGGCACGAGCGCCACCACGGCGACCGCGACCAGTGCCGTCCCGAGCGCCACGGAATGGAAGATCCAGGGCCAGCCCCACGCCTGGGTCAGCACGCCACCCAGCAGGACGCCGCCCGCCCCTCCCGCACCGGAGACCGCGCCCCACACCCCCAGTACCCTGCCCCGCCCCGGGCCGGGCGGGAACAGGCCCAGTGCCAGGGCGAGCGCGGCCGGGGCGATGGCCGCGGCACCGAGGCCCTGAACGGCACGCGCCGCGATCAGCACGCTCGCGGAGCCGGCCAGTCCCGCTGTCAGCGAGGCCACGGCGAACACCGCGAGACCGAGGACCAGCACCCTACGGCCTGAGGAGATCGGCCGCCCGGCCGCCCGCCAGGAGCAGCGCCCCGAACGCCAGGCCGTAGGCGTTGACCACCCAGGTGGTGCCGCCGTCCGACAGACCCACCCCGGCGCCGATCTGCGGAAGCGCCACATTCACGATCGAGGTGGCGAGCATGACCGTGAACTGCGCTGCGGCGAGGGCCGCGAGAGCGGCTCCCGTCCGAGGTGCGGGAGGCGCCGGGGCCGTCCGTGTGTGGGGGAGGTTCATGGCGCACAGACTCGTGCGGGACGGTGTCCACTTTCCAGGCCGAAAACGGGTGGGGACTGTCCAGTCCTGTCCGCACCTGCCCATCGGCCCCGAGCAGCCGCTACGAAGCCTTGCCCGGGCCGTCCAGTTCCCACTGCCACAGGGCCTCGCACAGCAGGTCGAGGCCCTGGCGCAGGTGGCGCCGGTAGGTGCCGTACGGGAGGCCGAGACGGCGGGCCGCGGCCTCCTGCGTGGGCGCACCGGAGAAGTAGCCCGCCGTCAGGGCCTCGCGGGCCCGCACTCCGCGCGGGTCCTGGGCGAGGCCGTCGACGGCCTGGCGCACCAGGGCGCGCAACTCCTCGACAGGATCGGCGAAGTCGGCCGCGAGACGGGAGCGCATCAGCGCACCGGCGGCGAAGGCACCCGCGTCGCGCCAGTGCGTCAGTGCTTCCCGCACGGCTTGGTCGAACGCGGCGCGCGACACGGGCGGCGGTGCCGGCCGCACCGGCACCTCGGTGGCCGATATGAAGCGGCGGAGCCAGGCCTCCACGGATTCCTCACGCCAGTCGATGCAGAACAGCCCGTAGGTGTGCTCACCGACCCGCGGTCGCGCCCCGGTGTCGCCGAGCGTGCCCTTGACGCGCTCGGCCCATGTCTCGGCGTCCCGGAAGACGGCGAAGCCGTAGGCGCGGCCGCGGGCACGGGCGGATTCCGCCTGGGCGCGGGAACTGCTCAGGTCGATGACGCGCGAGGGGACCTGGTAGCGCTCCGGGTAGATCGAGAAGCGGCTGATGCCGATGTGTTCGCCGGGGCTCACCGGAGCGGTGCTCTCGGTGTGCTTCCACGCCGCGGCGACGACGGGATCGATGGCCAGGTCCTGGGGATCCGGAGGGGCCGGCAGGGCGAGCCGGGCCGTGAACGCCACGATGCGGCCCGTGCTCACGAGGCGGTAGACGCTGAAGGCCTGCGGCTGGCGCTGCGCCCAGTAGCGGACCAGTTCCGCAGAGGCCGCCCCCTCGGTCTCCGCCGCCATGCGCAGTACGACGGCCATGTCGCCCGGGTGCAGCGGGCGGTCGTGCACTTCCTCCTCGCGGGACCAGGTGCGCAGCCGCGCCAGGGTCTCGCCCTCCCGGAAGAGGTAGAAGAGCTCGTCGGTGACGGTCCACACCCGCTCCTCGGGTGCCTCGCGCAGGACGCGCAGGTACTCCTCTGCCAGGCGCCGGCGCATCGCCGCGAACGCGGTGGGTGCCCGCCAGCGCAGATCGGCGGCCAGGGTCTCGCGCGCGGCGTCGTGGGGGTAGAGCCCACGGTGCGTGGACTCCATGAACGGCAGGTCCCTCAGCCAGGAGAAGAGGAGGTGGGCGTCCTCCTCGGGCAGCACTGCCGAGAGGAGCTCCTCGGAGGTCGCGTACGCCTGTGCCGCCACCTCCAGGGCGCGGCGGTGAGCGGCCGTGGGCACCTCACCGATCAGCCCCGCCAGCAGGGTGCGCAGGACGTCCGCCGAGGGGGCCCAGATCTCCTCCCCGCCGCAGCCCGTCGATCCTGCGGCCGCCGCGAGCGACAGGGCCAGCGGGTTGCCCCCGGCGAAGCGGAGCACCCGGTCGGCCAGCTCGGGCCGCAGCTGCGCCGCGGTCAGCAGGTTCCGCGCCTGATCCTCGGAGAACGGCTCCAGCTCGGTCACGTGCAGGAGACCGGCCCAGGCGGGGTCGGCGGTCCACTGCGGCTGCGGTGCGAGCCGACCGGCCAGCACGGCCAGGGTGCCGTCCGCGGCACGGGGCAGGAAGTGGTGCCACAGCCAGCTCTCCAGCCACTGGCAGTGCTCGAAGGAGTCCACGAGCAGGACCGTGCCCGGAACGTCCAGGAAGGGGCCGGCCGCGCGCTCGAAATCGGCCGGGTCCCGGCTGACGAAGCGGCCGTCGAGTTCGACGAGCGGCCGGCCCGCCGCACGGGCGTGGTCCGCCAGACGGCGCAGCAGCGTCGACTTCCCGATGCCGCCCGGCCCGTACACGTAGAACGCGAACGGCCCCTGCGGATCACCGGCCAAAGCCTCCCCGAATCGCGTGAGTTGCTCGTCCCGGCCGATGAAGGCCCTGACGCGGGCGGTGCTCAGTCTCTCTCCCACGGACACCATGACGGCTCCCTTTCCTCCTTGTTCCTGAGCCGGCCCGTTCCGGCCGGCATGGCTCGTCCCGCGTACTCGTCGGCCGTGGTGCCGCCTCCGGCACCACGGCGAACGTGTCACCGGACGAGTCCCAGGTCCTCGTCGTCGGAGTGACCGGTGAACAGGAGGGTGGTCTCCTCCACGCATTGGAAGCGGCCGTCAGGGGCGAACCGGGCGAAGAGGTACACCTCGGTGCGGGACGTACGGCCGTCGTGCTGGGTGAGGGTGACGATATGGCGATCGGCGTAGCGCAGCCCGTCGCGTAGTTCGTCGTGGACCTCGACGTGCCCGCTGCGGATCAGGGAGCGCAGCCGCGTCATGTGCTGGGTGAAGCCGTCCCGGTCGCTCCAGACGCCGTTGGTGCGCTGGCGGTAGTCGGGGGTGAAGTGCCGGTCGATGGCTTCGTCGAGGTCGAGGCCCGGGGTGAACAGCAGGTCGTTGATGGCTCTGGTGATGTCGGTCGGCGTCATCGCTGTCTTCTCCGTGTGAGGTGTGAGGGGTGGGGGTCCTGGCGGGGGTGGGCGTCAGCGGTGGCCGGTGCCGCCGTCGTGGACGGGGGTGAAGTCCAGGGACAGGGAGGCGGGACCCCGGGTGTACAGGCCGGTCTCCCGGTAGTGGAAGCCGGGGCTGTAGCGGACCCGGTCCAGCAGGGGCAGGAGCATCGCGGGGACAACTGCGCTGGCGCGGCTGGGGCAAGGCCTCCCTGTTCGCCCGGGCCGAGGTCCGTCGGCCGAAGCCAGCCTCCACCACGCTGGACCAACTGGTCGCCCTCACCAACCCGGTGTGGTTCTACTCCGCGCAACTGCCCCCGTACGACGTCGAGCAGCGCGCACTGTTCCACACCGAGCGCCGCCCCGACGGGTCGTGGAGCAGCATGCGCCCGCTGCCCGGCGCCGCCGGAGCGGCCTCGTTCACGGGGATCCAGAGCGCCGCGGCCGGCACGGCGGACGGCACCGTCGTGGTGCTGGGCATCGCGCCCGACAACGGTCTGTGGCTGACCACCGTACGGGGCTCGGCGACCCTCCGGCCCTGGCAGCGCGTCGCGGGACCGGACGACTCGGCCGGGTTCACCGTACGGGAGGCGGACATCGCCGCCTTCCCCGACGGGACCTGCCAGATCGTGGTGACGGCGATGGACGGCACCGCCTTCCACCAGCAGCGCCGCGCCGACGGCGGGCTGCCCGGGTTCCGTGCCCTGCCCGGCTTCACCGCGAACAGCCGCTGGGGAGCGACGAAGGTGTCGATCGCCGCCATGCCCGACGGGTCCGCCCAACTGATCGGTTACGGCACGGACGGCGCCATGTACCACTGCGTCCGCGGGCGGGACGGGGCGTGCACGCCCTGGGGGCGCCTGGGCGGCTACAGCGGGGCACCGGCGTTCTCCGGCCCGGCCCTGGCGATCACCGGCATGCCCGACGGTTCCTCCCAGGTGCTCGCGATCGGGCTCGACGGGATGATGTACCACCGGCTGCGGCGGCCCGACGGCTCCTGGACCGCTTTCCTGCCCCCGCGCGGCGTCACCACCGCGACCATGGCGGCCAGCGCCATCGGCATCGCCGGGATGCCCGACGGCTCCGCCCAGGTCGTGGCGGTCGGTCTGGACGGACGGATCTGGCACAACATCAGGCGGCCGGACGGCTCCTGGACCCCGTTCGCGCGCGTACCCGGCCCGAACGGGAGGGACCCCTTCCCCGCGGGCCAGGTCCGCATCACCGCCCTGCGTGACGGCACCACGCACATGACGGCCGTCAGCGCAGGCTAGCCCGTGGGGGTGGGGCGCCCCGCCCGACGAGCGGGCGGGCAGGGCGATCAGGTGTCGGGCAGTGCGTACAAGTCGCTCACGCGGGCGCCGCGCAGGCGCTTCGCGCGGATCGCCCTCATGCCCGCGTGCAAGGCCGACGTGCCCTCCCGATAGCCCTCCTCGATCGGCAGATAGCAGGCGACGTTGAAGTACGCGAAGGGGTGCCCGGCACGACGGGTCGGTGCCCACGGCCTGCAGCCAGGTGGTGCCGCCGAAGTGGTGGTACAGCCCGAACGCGACCATACGGGGGCCGTCGTAGGCGGCGGTCACCCGGGCCCGGTCACCCATGGACTCGGCCTGGCGTTCCAGCAGGCCGGTCATCAGGGCCACGCTGTCGGCCGCGGTGGCCTTCACGCCGACCGGTACGACCACCACCCTCGGCGACGTCTTGAACGCGGCGACCGGCGGCGCCACCCCGTCGGGCTGTGTCACCGGCGTGACCCCCTCGTCGGGCACCGGCACCCTCACCGGCGTCGACGGCAAGGCCAACAGCGGTGGCGACACCTGGAAGGTCAGCGTCGACGGCTCCGCCTTCGCCGGCGCCCTCCGCGAGAAGGTGATCAATGTGGGCGACACGATCGCCCTGCGCTGGGGTGCCTGATCCCCTCCGGCTGCGGGACCCGAGTACGGGCCCCGCACCCGGCGGTCGGTCCGCCACGGACTTCCACTCCCACGGTGCGGGGCGGCACTCGAAGGCCGGGGCCGGCGTTACCCGAGCGCCTCGAAGGAGGCGACGAGGTCGGTGGGGGAGGGGAGTGCGGTGATGTCGGCCTGGGTGGCGGCGGCGCCCTTGCGGAGGTCGTCGTCGGTGAGGAGGCGGCTGAGCACGGCGGCGTCCACGCTGTCCCCGCTCGCCCGGAGGGCGAAGCCCAGGCCCGTCGCGGCATCGAGTTGATGAAGTGGTCGGCGCCCTGCGGGAGGATCAGCTGGGGTACGCCCCGGGCCGCGGCGGTGAGCATCGTGCCGGAGCCGCCGTGGTGCACGACCGCGTCGGCGGTGTCCAGCAGCTGGGCCAGTGGCACCCAGGGCAGGGGGCGGACATTGGGGGGAAGGGTGCCGAGCGGGCTCAGGTCGGTGTCGCCGACGGCGAGCAGGAACTCGGCGTCGACGGAGGCGGCCTCGGCGATCACCCGGGCGACCGGGTCGACGCCCGCGAACGCGGGCACCACCGTACCGAGGGTGACGGCGATCCGGGGCCGGGAGCCGCGGGCTATGAGGTCGCCGGGCACCGTGCCGCCGCCGTTGTAGGGCACGTAGCGGACCCGCCAGCCGGTGCCGTCCCCGCCGAGGGAGGCGGGTACGACGTCGAGGACGGTACGGGTGGCCGGGCCCTCGACCCCGCGGGCCCGGTACTCGTCCGCCAGGACGTCGGCGAGGACGCCGACCATGCCGGCGCCGGACATCACGCCGAAGTTGTGTACGACGGCGGGTATGCCGAGTGCCGCCGAGACCAGCGGCGCGGCGGCCTGGAAGGCGGCGTGGACGATGAGGTCCGGCCGCCAGGCGGTGGCGACCGCGAGCAGGTCGTCGATGGTGACCCGGCTGTGTTCGGCGAAACCGGCCGCGGCCAGCCGCTGGGTCTCCTCCACGCTCTTGTCGTCCGTGACGAACTGCGGTTCGGTGCCGTCCGAGGCGCGCAGGAAGGCCTCCATCAGCGTCGAGCCGTCGCCGATCTCGACGGTGGGCAGGCCGGTCTGCCGCATCTGGTCGAGCGGGGCCGAACCGGCGAACAGCACCTGGTGCCCGGCGGCCTGGAGCGCCTGGGCGGTCGGCACCATCGGGAACAGGTGGCCTGCCGCGGCGGGGCCGGTGAACAGTACGCGCACTGCGTTACTCCTCGGGTGGAGCTGCTTGATTCCCCTGACAGATCGTCGAACGTACGTGCCGCTGCGTCACTTTCCATCGAAGTGGACGAGTTTCGGCCGTTCCTGACGAGCGGTCGGACGCCACCCTGGCAGGATGGCGGCATGGAACGCGTGCGTGGAATCGGTGGGTACTTCATGCGGGCCGCCGACCCGGCGGCCCTGGGCGCGTGGTATCACGACTGCCTGGGCCTGGACACCGATGCGCACGGCCTGTGGCGTCAGGAAGCCGGGCCGACGGTGTTCGCGACGTTCGAGGCCGAGACCGACTACTTCGGGTCCCGAGCCCAGCAGGCCATGCTCAACTTCCGGGTCCGCGACCTGGACGCGATGCTCGCGCAGTTGCGCGCCAAGGGTGCGGACGTGGCCGAGGAAGCGCAGGACATGGCGGGTGTCGGCCGATTCGGCTGGGTCACCGACCCCGAGGGCAACCGGATCGAGCTGTGGCAGCCGGCCTGACCCCGCATCCGAGCCGCGCAGGCGACGCACGGCTCGCCGAGCCATGCCGCTCCGAGAGGACTCGCACCCGGTAGAGGGGGGCGGCCCGCACGGCGCGCCACCCCCCCCGGAATCACTTCGACTGGTAGACGCCGAAGACGTCGAGCACCAGGTCGGCGTCCTGATGGCCCTGGTTCCAGAAGGTGATGACGCCGTGGTCGCCGTCGCTCGCCTGCACCAGGTTCGGGACGGTCGTACCGGCCGTCCAGTTCAGGGTGGAGGAGCCGGGGCGCGGCCCGGCGGGCGCGGGGGCCCCGCCCTACGCCGGCAGCGGGTAGGCGCTCGGCGCCACCGAGAGGTATCCGGTGCCGCCGGTCTCGGTGACGGTGGTGTTCAGCACGTAGGCCTTGACACCCGTCGCGGCGTCGGGCGTGAACCCCTGCGTGATGTACTCCCGGGCCCGGAACCTGCCGCCGGGCCAGCCGTAGGCCTCCTCGCGGGTGTCGAGCGTCCGGAACGGGGTGAAGGGCAGGAAGGCGGCCTTGCTCTCCTTGCTGTAGTAGCCGACGACGTCGACCACCACGTGGGCCGGCATCCAGGACCCGTTGAAGACCTTGATCGTCCCGTCCGCGGCCACCGGCACGATCACCGCGTTGGCCACCGTCTGACCGGGCACGAAGTTCAGGTTCGACGCCGTCGGGACCGGCCCGTCGCCGGAGTAGGCGGTCAGGTGGCCCGGCCCCTGGGGTTCGGTCACCGTGACGTTCAGCGCCACGGCCGTGATGCCCTGGGGCACGCCCTGCAGGCCGCCGATCCGGGTCGCGAACGCACTGCGCGGGGCGAGCGGGCCCCGGGACGTGCCGACACCTTCACGGGTGTCCACGAACCGGGCGGGTGTCATCGAGGTGTAGCCGCCGGCCGAGGCCCGGGTGAAGTAGCCGGTGACGTCGGCGATCAGGTCGACCGGCGCCGGGCCGCCGTTGTAGAGCTCCACGTACCCGTCCTCGCCGACCGGCACGATCACCAGGTTCGGGACGGACCGGCCGGCCGTGTAGTTCAGGTTCGAGGTCCCCGGACGTTCGTAGCCCGCGCCGGGCCACGCGGTCACGTACCCGCTGTCGACGGTTTCCGTGACCGTGACGTTGAGGGCGACCGCGGTGACGCCCGCCGGGACGGCGGCGTTGCCGGCCACCTTCACCCGGGCGGACCCCTGCCCCGCGACCTTGACCGCGGGCGCGCCCGTGCCGTTGCGGGTGTCGAGGAGCCGGGTCGGAGTGTGCGGGGTGAAGTCGGAGCCGGGGGTGAGGAAGGCGCCCCCGTTGGCGGCCTGGACACCGTTGGCGGTGTCGGTCACCGTCACCTTCACCTGGTACTCGCCGGACTTGTCGTACGTGTGCGAGTGGTGCAGCTCGGCATTGCCCTGGGCGGTGACCGTGTCGGTCTTCCCGTCGCCCCAGTCGACGACGACGCCGAGCGCGAAGTCGGCGCTCGTGATCAGAGTGGTGAGCTCGATCCCGTGCGCGGTGTAGCTGGTGCCGCTGACGTCCACCGCGAGGGCCGGGTTGGCCCCCGCGTTCAGTGCGTCCACCGCGGTCTGCGCGGTCTGCGGTGCGGCGGTCTTGGAGGTCGCCTTGCCGTTCGCCGTGGCGGCGCCGGGCAGGGTGGTGCGGATCGTGCGGTCGGCCGGGCTGTGGAAGCCCTCGGAGGTGGATGCCTTGGCTATCGCCTCGGCCACGCCGGCCGCGACGGGTACGGGATCCGCCGCGTGCGCGGTGCCCGGAACGATGCCGAGACCGGCCGCCACGAGGGCAGCGGTCATTACGAGTCGGTGGTTGCGCACCGGCCCCCCAGTTGTGGTGATGAGCGAAGAGGGGCCAACGTATGGAAGGGTCCGGCCAAGGGTCACGAGGATCTGGCACGATTCACTCCATAGGGGCCAAGGCTTTACCGGCTGTGCGGTTTGTGATCGAGAAGGGGTCGCCGGACCCGCGGCCCGCGGGCGGGCCCGTGCGGGCGCGGGGCGCCCTCAGGCGTCGGTTCCGGCACCGCGATCGGGTGCGCTCATGTCCCCCGTCGCGGGAATGCCGTCGGCGAGCCCGTAGCGCAGGTACACGGTGCCCTTCGGGCTGGTTGCCGGGGGTGCGAGGAGCCTGACGTTGGTGGGCACCGCGCCGTCCTCGAATACCTTCTTCCCGACGCCGAGCACGATGGGGTGCACCCAGAGGTCGAGACGGTCGAAGAGCTTCTCGCGCAGGAGGGTCTGCACGAGGTTCAGGCTCCCGACGACCTTCACGTGCTCGTGCCGGTCACGGATCTCGCGCACCGCGTCGCCGAGGTCCGGGCCGAGCTGCGTGGACCCGGCCCACGACAGGTCGGGCCTGCCGCGAGAGGCCACGTACTTCGGGACGCCGTTGAAGAGCGTGGCGATCCCACTGTCCTCGCCGCCCTCCTGGTGGGGCCAGTAGGCGGCGAAGATGTCGTAGGTCCGCCGGCCGAGCAGGAGGGCGTCCGTGCCCTCGTACGCGGCATCGACCTGCGCCCCGGCGACCTCGTCCAGCAGGGGCGCCTGCCAGCCGCCGAACGGGAACCCCACCGGGTCCTCGTCGGGGCCGCCGGGCGCCTGCCCGACGAGGTCGAGGGTCGCGAACAGCTCGATCTCGATGAGGCCCATGGCTTGCTCCCGATGAGTCGGTTGTCTCCGTCAAGAGATAGACCTGCGGGTGCCCGCGGACTCATCGCCGCGCCGGACCCCGGTTTCACCCGGTCGGGCGCGGATCTCGTCGGGGTGGTTCCCGTACCGGCCCTGCAGGGCGGCCTGGACGGCGTGGGGGTCACCCGTTCGGTCCTGGCCGGAGGCGGTGGCCGGGTGCCGGCCGTGCGGGGCTGCTCCCAGGAGGTGGAGGTGGAGGTCTCCCCACTTGCGGACAGTATCTGTCCGCAAACGATGAGGTCGATCAGTGACGGCAGAGTTCGAGCGGCGCGGGCCGTGGGGGGGGGCTATGTCTTTCGTCAACCCTGTGGTGCCGGTTTTAAGGTGATTCGCCGGTGTCGGGTTCATGCGGCGAGGTCGATGTCTTCCGCGGGGTTCTTGGGGGTGCGGGGTTCGTAGAAGGTGCCGTTGCGGAGCATGGCGTGGATGACGTCGATGCGTCGGCGGGCGAGGCGGAGGAGGGCCTGGGTGTGGGTCTTGCCCGCGGCGCGTTGGCGGTCGTAGTAGGTGCGTGAGGGTGTGTCGTGCAGGGCGGCGAACGCGGAGAGGAACATGGCGCGTTTGAGCTGGCGGTTGCCGCGGTGGGGTGCGTGTTCGCCGCGGATGGAGCTTCCGGAGGCCTTGGTGACCGGGGCGAGTCCGGCGTAGGAGGCGAGGTGCCCGGCGGTGGCGAAGGTCGTCCCGTCGCCGATGGTGACGAGGAGGGTGGCTCCGGTCCTGATGCCCACGCCGGGCAGCGACATCAGGAGCTGGGAAAGAGGGCGGGCCTCCAGGAGTGCGCTGATCTGGGCTTCCAGGGTGCGGCGCTGGTCGAGAATGGCGGCGAGCTGGCGGGCGAGCGAGGGCACGATGGTCGTGGCGGCCTGGGTGCCGGGCACGGTCACGGTCTGCTCGTCGAGGGCGGTGAAGACGTCGTTGATGAGGCGCTCGGCCATGCGGGGGGCCTTCGGGCGGATCAGGGTGATCAGCCTGCGTCGGCCGGCCTTGCGTAATTGGGCCGGGGAGCCGAACTGTTCCAGCATGGTCAGCACGGCCGGGTGCTGGACGCGGGGGCCCAGGACGCGTTCCAGGCTGGGGTGGATCTGGGTGAGCAGGCCGCGCAGTCGGTTGGAGACGCGGGTGGCCTCGCCTGCGAGGTCGTCGTCGAAGCCGACCAGCATGGCCAGCTCGGCCGTCGTCTCGTCGGTGGTCTCGATCGAGCGCAGGGTGTGGGGCATCGAGCGGGCGGTGTCGGCGATGACGTAGGCGTCGCGGGCGTCGGTCTTGGCCTCGCCGGGGTAGAGGTCCGCGGCCCGGCGCATGGCGAGTCCGGGCAGGTAGGCGACCTCGCAGCCCGCGTCACGGGCGACCGCGACGGGCAGGGCGCCGATGTTCGCGGTCTGGTCCACGATCAGCAGGACGGTGCCGAACTTCGCTCTGAGCTTGTCGAACAGGTCTCGCAGCTTGGGTTCGCTGTTGGGCATCCGCTTGTCGTGGACGGTCTTGCCGGCCGGGGTCAGGCCATGGGCGTGGTGTTCGCCCTTGCCGACGTCCAGGCCGAGGAACACGCCTATGCCGCTGGTGTCGATCACGTACGTTCCCCCTGGTGGGAGCAGATCCGTCCCGGCCTCGACCATCGCACTGCCAGCCACAACCACGTTACGCAGACCAGCCACCCTCGGCGGCACCGGCATTGCGCCGGGCCAGGTGACGGTCAGGCCCCTCATCAGCGGTCAAGCGGTGCTCCGGGCCCGGTGACACCACCCCCCAGGCCATACGTTCAACAGGGGGCAAACAGTCATGCCGGGCCCGGAGGCCAGGAGCCCCATTGCGGGGCCACGAAGAAGACATCCGATGGGGATAGCGGGTCAAGCCGCGATGGCCAGTTCAAGCTTCGGCGGGGCGGGGAAGGCGGTGGTCTCGCTGTAGGGCCTGCCGGTGGTGAGGCAGTGGTGGAGGCAGCCGAGAAGCCGGTTGTAGAGGTTTCTCTGGGCGGAGCTGTGGCGGTCGCCGGCCTTGCGTCGGCGGTCGTAGTGGGCCCTGGCGCCAGGCGAGGCGGTGAGGGAGGCGAAGGCCCAGACGTAGCCGACCGCGGCGAGCCGCTGATTCTTGACCCGGCGGACCATGACCGCGTGGCTCTTGCCGGAGGCGCGAGTGACCGGTGCTGATCCGGCGTAGGCCTTGAGAGCCCTGGCATCGGCGAAACGGGAGCGGTCGTCGCCGATCTCGGCGAGCACCCGGGCGCCGCTGAGCGCGCCGAGACCCGGGAAGCTGGTGATGACCGCGGCATCGGGGTGCTGCTCGAACAGCTCGACCGATGCCTCGGCCAGATCGTCCGCAGCGGTGCAGGCGGCCTCGAACTTGCCCAGCAGGGCCAGGGCCTGGCGGCCCATCGCGGTCTCGACCAGCGGGAGCTGGCGCATCTGCGGAACGCGCAGGGCGGCATGCAGGCGCTCGACCTCGGCGTCGATGCCCCGCTGTCGGCCAGCGCGCTTGAGGACGGCTTTCAGCTGGGTGCGGGTAAGGCGGGCGGCCTGGCAGGGGGTGGGTGCGGCGGCGAGCAAAGTGCGGGCCAGCGGCGCGTTGAAACCGCCGGTGACCGGTTGGACGGCGGCGAGGTAGCCGGGGAAGTACTCGCGCAGGTGGGAGCGGAGCTTGTTGCCGGCCTGAGTGCGGTCCCAGACAGCGTCCTGCTGGGCACGGGCCAGGACAGCTATGGCTTGGACGAGCTCGCTGTCGGCCGGCAACTGGCGGTGGGCGTCGGCGTCGGTGCGCAGGATGTTGGCCAGCACCATCGCGTCGAGGTGGTCGGATTTCTTGCGCGAGACGCTGTGCCGCTCGCGGTAGCGGGCGGCGGCCATCGGGTTGACGGCGTAGACGGGCCGGCCGGTCGCGCGCAGAGCGGCGACCAGCAGGCCGCGGGAGGTCTCGATCGCCACCGGTATCCGCTCGCCGGGGCCATCGCCGTGTTCAGCCAGGAGGTCGAGCAGCTGCTGCAGGCCCGCGGCGTCATCTCCGATCCGGGCCCGGCCGAGGAGCTTACCGTCGCCGTCGACCACGGCGACGTCGTGGTGGTCGCTGGCCCAGTCGATCCCGCAGAACACCTTCACGGGTTTCCCCCTTGCTCTTCCGTCCGATGCGTATATCCGCTGGTCAAAGACCTGCGCGGAGGCACGCGACTCCCTAATGGAAGGGCTCTGGGCCCGTCATCCGATTAGTCGTTCGTGACCCCAGCTGACCGCAGGGGCCTCGGTCTGTGCAGGAGCTCGGAGGCATCCCGGTGAGGTGAGAGGTGCACCCTGCGGCGGGCTCGGACCACGGACATTCGATCATCCGCACGGCAGCGGCCGTGAGAGTGCCGGACGCCGGAGCCCTCCGATCTCTTTCTGGAGGTCAGGGCCTCGTGTGTCGTCCAGGAGTGACCCCGGCGCCTGGCACCCTCACGGTCGCGTTCCTCGGCGACGGTTGGCTGATGCCCGGGGCCAGACCTGGGGACTCAAGACCCTGGGATGTTGGCTCACCGGACGTCAGCCGATCGCCGCCGAAATGAAGCCGGAGGCCGCGCTCTTTTTCGAGGTCTCGCGGGACCGGGTAACGGGTAGCGATCCGCCGGCTTCGATCCCCATTAGGTAACGGGGCGCTCATCGACTGTGGAGCGGGAGGGGCAGGCAGCCCACTCCGTCCGTCAGAGCGCTATGCCCTCATTGCCCGGATAGTCTGGGAAGTGTGATCGAGTCCGGACGGCCGCGGCTCCGTCGGCGCTACGGCCCGGGGAGGCTTGTACGGCTGTCACCGGTCATTCTGACCGTCGTGATCGCCAGCCTGGCCTACGGCACTCCGCGGGAAATGGCCTTCAGCCGCCTGCTGCCCGCGGCGCCGGCCCTGGCCGCCGCCATGTGGCCGGTCCTCCCCACCGTCCTCCTCGGGACGGTCTGCCTCTTCCTGATGATCGGCCTCGGCTTCGTCTTCCCCGATCTGGGAACGTGGTGGACGGCCGCGGGGATCGTCGCGGTCACCGTGGCCGCCGCGTACGGAAGCCATGTCCGGCTCCTGCGGGAGCGCACCCTCATCCAGGTACGGCTCGTCGCCGACGCGGCGCAGCAGGTGGTGCTGAGCCCCATGCCGCGCCGCATCGGGAACGTCGAGATCGAGTCGCTGTACCTCGCGGCCGCGGCGGAAGCACGCATCGGCGGGGACTTCTACGAAGTGGTCGACACGCCGTACGGGGTCAGGCTGCTCATCGGTGACGTGCGGGGCAAGGGCCTGCCGGCAGTGGGGGCCGCCGCGGCGATCGTCAACGCCTTCCGGGAGGCGGCCTACGGCGAGACCGACATGGTCGACGTCGCACGCAGGATGGACGCCAGCAGCACCCGCTACAACGCCGCCTTTCCCCCCGAGGGGCCGATGGAGCGCTTCGCCACCGCCCTTCTCGTCCAGATCCCGCACGAGGGCAGTCGTATCGACATCCTCAACTGCGGACACCCCCCTCCGCTGCTCCTGAACCGGGGGAAACTCCATGTCCTCGAGTCGGCCACCCCCTCGCCACTGCTCAGCCTCGCGGAGCTGATCGGCGACCACTACACCGTCGAGACCTTCGACTTCGCCCCGGACGACATGCTGCTCCTCTATACCGACGGGATCGCCGAGGCCCGCGCCCGCGACGGAGAGTTCTTCCCGCTCGCAGCGTGGATGGGTCGACAGCCCCCGACACCGCCCCGCGAACTGCTCACGGCTCTTCACCGCGACCTCCTGCGCTACAGCAGAGGACGCCTTGACGACGACATCGCCGCCCTCGCCGTACGCCTGTGCAAGCCCTGAGGCCCGGAGTCCCGGTGATGAGATGAGCGGCCCGCACCACTCGACCAGGGCTCGCCGCCGCGCTCGGGCTCCCGAAGACGCCCGCCGGCCCAGCTCGCCTCGTCACCACCGAGGACCTGCCGCGGCTCGCGGCCGCCCCGGTCCGGGCCGAACTCTCCCGGGGAACGGGACCACGGCGGCACCGCCAGGGCTCCGGGGCCGCCGTGGTCCGGTCACCACTCGGGGTGCACGTCGTGGCTGTCGTAGCGCACGCCGGACGAGGTGACCCAGGGGCGGAAGCGGCCGGGGCCGGTGCCGTCGTGGGCGTACGCGACCGGTTCGAGGGTCTCGTCGGTGACGATCACGGCCCCGGCCTTCTGGGCACTGCGCAGGGCGTGCGTCCAGTGCCGGCCGCGGTGGCCGGTGCGGTAGTCGGGGGTCTTGCACTGGGACATCGGGTCTCACCGCCTTGATACGGCCAGGTCCGGCTGGTGCCGGGAAGGCCGTATACCCAGAAATGTCTCACTCGAACGTTTGATCGTCTGAGTTTCGGCCGTCGGCGGGGCGTACGCGTGGGAAGGGCGGGAGCGGGCAGGTGCATCCTCGTAGGTGTTGAACGTCCACACCGCACGTTCTCCGACACGAGGCGTCTGGAGCCGTTTCCATGCCTCTTCCTTTGATCCCCCCGACGTCCCCGGTCCTGCACCTGGAGCTGAACGGCGGGGCGGCGCCGGCCGACGCCCGGCGTGCGGCGCACGACTTCCTGGGGCGCCCGGCGCGCGGGGCGCCGGCGTTCCCGCCCGTCGCACTCGACACCGCCCTGCTGGTGATCAGCGAGCTCGTCACCAACGCCGTACGCCACACGTCCGGCGGATGTGTGCTGGACCTCCGCCTGACGGCCGACGGCGTCGACGTCGCGGTCACCGACACCAGCAGCGCGGAGCCGCGGCCCCGACAGCCCGGTCAACAGGGTGAAGGCGGCTGGGGGTGGCACCTGGTCAACCGGCTCGGAACCCGCGTCGAGATCCGCCACCGCCGTGGGCGGGACGGCAAGACCATCCACGTCCGCGTCCCCCGCTGAGGCGTGCCCGGCGTCCGGACCCCACGCCCCACGAGGCGGAGGCTCCCTCCGTGCGCCTTCGCGCCGAGCCTCGGCGCCCGTCGCTGCTCGGCGGGCGTACCGCCTGCGAGGCCGAATGCGCGATTCATTGACAGAAGTTGAACACAATCGGATGCTGAGAGCGCTCTCAGGCTTCAATGCCTCCATTCATGCTCGTGTCCGTCCCTCCAGCCGCGAGGCTCCCCCCGGGAGGAAGCGCGTGTTCCGCTTATCGAAACTGCTCGTATCCGGAGCGGCGGCGCTGGTCGTCGCCGCCGGACTGTTGGTCGCCGGTCCACCGACATCCGCAGAAGCCGTGCCGGCGACCATCCCGCTCACGATCAAGAACAGCTCGGGCCGCAGTGAGCCGGTCTACGTCTACAACCTGGGCACCCTGCTCGCGACGGGCCAGCAGGGCTGGGCCGACGCCAACGGTGCGTTCCATCCCTGGCCCGCGGGCGGCAATCCCCCCACCCCCGCGCCCGACGCGTCGATCGCGGGTCCGGCCAACGGGCAGACCAAGACGATCCGGATGCCCAAGTTCTCCGGACGCGTCTACTTTTCCATCGGCCAGAAGATCGTCTTCAAGCTCAGCACCGGTGGCCTGGTGCAACCGGCCGTGCAGAATCCCTCCGACCCCAACCGCAACATCCTGTTCAACTGGTCCGAGTACACGCTGAACGACGCCGGCCTGTGGATCAACAGCACCCAGGTCGACATGTTCTCGGCTCCGTACGCGGTGGGCGTGAAGGCGGCAGGCGGCACGGTCAGCAACACCGGCCGGCTCAAGCCGGGCGGCTACAACGCCGTCTTCGGCCAGCTGCGTGCGGCAGGCTGGGGCGGACTGATCCAGAACCGTCCCGACGGCACCCCGCTGCGCGCCCTCTCGCCCGGTCACGGCATCGAGGCGGGTGGGATCCCGTCCGGCGTCATGAACGACTACGTCAACCGGGTCTGGAACAAGTACAGCTCGTCCACGCTCACCGTGACGCCGTTCGCGAACCAGCCGAACACCAAGTACTACGGCCGGGTCTCGGGCAACGTCATGAACTTCACCAACAGCTCGGGAGCCGTGGTCACCAGCTTCCAGAAGCCGGACTCCGACAGCATCTTCGGCTGCTACAAACTCCTGGACGCACCCAACGACCTCGTCCGCGGCCCGATCTCCCGCACCCTGTGCGCCGGCTTCAACCGTTCGACGCTCCTGACCAATCCCAGCCAACCCGATGCGAACGGCGCCGACTTCTACCGTGACGCCGTCACCAACCACTACTCCTGCATCATCCACGGACAGATGGCCGACGGTAAGGCGTACGGCTTCGCCTTCGACGACGTGGGTGCCCACGAGGCGCTGGTGCACGACGGCAACCCGCAAGAGGCCTTCATGACGCTGGAACCGTTCAACTAGGTCCCGGGCTCAGTGGCTGTGGCGCGCGCCGTGCTCCAGCCACTGGGGTCGGTCCGCGCCGGCACCCCGGCCGATGAAGAGCGGGGGTGCGTGTCCGCCGGGTCCGGTCGCGGTGAGGGGAATGCCGAGGCTCTGGCACATCCGCTGGGCGCGGGCCAGCGCGCTGAAGGTCATGGGGGAGGGGGCATCGGTCGGCAGCTCGATCGTGACCCGGGAGGGGCGGTGCGCGTGGACGAGGGACTCGATCTGCAGGGCCGCCGCGGACCGGTTGGTGACGTTCAGCTCCTGCAGGATCTTCACGTGCAGGGTGTCTGCGGCGATGTGGTGACTGATGACCATGCTGCGCCTCCCGCACACCGGGACCCGGACGGCACCGGCGGTGTGCGGTGCCCGGGTACCAGTGTCGCGCAGGAGCGCCCGCGCGGACGAGTCCGGAGCCCGCTCACGCCTTGAGGGCGCGCCCCGCCACGGTCAGGGTGAGGCGGCGGGGGGCCAGGGCGGAGGCCGTGGCGGAGAGCCGGTTGCCGAGGCCGACGACGATGCTGGCCGGGGTCCTGCCGCGGTCCAGTGCGCGGCGCGTCGCGGTGACGACCTGCTCCGGGGTGGCCATCCGGCCCACGGCGGCGTCCCGGCTGCCGACGACGTCGAAGAACTCGGTGCGGACCGGCCCCGGAGAGACGGCGAGCACCCGCAGGGAGGAAGCGCGCGTCTCGTAGGCGACGGCCTCGGTGAAGTTCAGGACGAAGGCCTTGGTGGCGCCGTAGACCGCCATGGCAGGGGTCGGCTGGTAGGCGGCCGCGCTGGCGACGGTGACGAGGGCGCCCCGGCCGTCGGCCGTCAGGTCGGGCAGGAACTCCCTGGTCAGCTCCGTGACCGCGAGCACGTTGAGCTGGATCATCTCGCTGATCCGGGCGGGGTCCTCGCCGGCGAAGGGGCCGTGGCTGCCGAAGCCCGCGTTGTTGATCAGGGTGTGGACCGGTACGCCGAGTTCGTCGAGCTCCGCGTGCAGTGCCGCCGCGGCACCGGGCCGGGCGAGGTCCGCCGCGATCGGGCGGGCCCTGACCCCGTACCGGCGCTCCAGGTCCGCCGCAAGCTCCTCCAGCCGGTCGACGCGCCGGGCGACGAGGACGACGTCCGCTCCGCGCTCCGCCCACTGCCGGGCGAACTCGACGCCGAGGCCGGCGCTGGCCCCGGTGATCAGGGCTGTGGTTCCGCGGTATGTCATAGACATGGGTCGGTGCTCCGTTCCGGGACTCCGGCTGATGGTCGATACTGAATGTAGACAGAGCAAACATTGTTGTCAATGACAACATTGGAGGAGGAGACCGCCTTGGCCGACGCCGATGCGCCCTATCACCACGGCAATCTCAGGGAGGCCCTGCTGGCGCGGGCGGAAACCGTGCTCGCGACGTCGGGGGCGGACAGCCTCTCCCTGCGCGCCCTCGCGCGGGACCTCGGCGTCAGCCACGCGGCGCCGGGCCGCCACTTCCGCGACCGGCAGGCGCTGTTGGACGCGCTCGCCGTGGGCGGTTTCACCCGGCTCAACGAACGCCTCCGGGCCGCCGTGGGCGAGCCCGGCCCCGTCGCCACCCGGCTCGCCTGCATGGGTCGCGCGTACGTGGACTTCGCCGTCGCGCACGCCCCGCTGCTGAGCCTGATGTTCACGGCCAAGCACGCCGACCACTCCAGCGACGAACTCCGCGAGCTCGGCCACCAGAGCCTGGGGATCGCCGCCGCACTGATCGCCCTCGCCCAGCAGGAGGGTGTCGTACGGGCCGGCGACCCGGCCCGGCTCGCCCAGATCGCCTTCTCCATGGTGCACGGTCTCGCGGCCCTGGCCGTCGGGTCCCTCCTCGAGGACACCCCCCTGGACGAGGCGACCGGCCTGGCCCTCGACGTCCTGCTCGCCGGCCTCCGCACACCCCATCCCGAGTCGAGGCTTTAGACCGACCGGCAGTAGGGCCGTGGGTGTCGGTGATCGGCGGCCCGAGCGCAAGGCAGGCACGAGCCTGAGTGATCATGGAGTTCTCTACGCTCAGTGATCACCGGAGGGCTCGTGCCTGTCCTGCCATCATGCCTGCTCGAACCCCTGTGGGACCAGTTCGCGGCGCTGCTGCCCGCGCACGTGGACGGCCATCCGCTTGGCTGCCACAATCCGCGCCTCCCCGACCGGATCGTCTTCGAGCACGTGATCGCTGCCCTCGTGCACGGCTCCGGCTACGAACGCATCGCCAGTCCCGGCTGCTCCGACCGCACTATCCGACGCCGCGTCAGACACTGGGCCGACCTGGGGATATGTCAGCAACTGCACGCCTTGGCCCTGGAGGCGTACGACCGCATGATCGGCCTGGAACTCGACGAACTGTCGGTCGACGGCTGCATCACCAAGGCGCCCTGCGGCGGCGAGAAGGCCGGCCGCTCCCCGGTCGACCGCGGCAAGCAGGGCCTGAAACGCTCGGTAGCAGCCGAGGCCCGCGGTGTTCCGCTCGGCCTGGTCTCCGCCGGAGCCAACCGGCACGACTCGCCCCTGCTCATCCCCACCCTCGACGCCGTGAAAACCCAGGTCGGACCACTCCCCGAGCAGGTCAACGTCAACCTGGACCGCGGCTACGACAGCGCGAAGACCCGGACCGCGCTGGAGGAGTTCGGCTTCACCGTCGAGATCGCCCGCAAGGGTGTGCCCGCCCCAATCCAAGCCGGGAAACGCTGGGTGGTGGAGCGCGCACACTCGTGGATGAACGGCTTCGGCAAACTGCGGCGCTGCACCGAGAAGAACGGCAACGTCGTGGACTTCTACCTGCACCTCACCGCCACGATCGTCACGCTCCGCATGCTCATCCGCCGCGCGACGCTCCAATACCGCTGGGACACCCGCCCCACCACCCGACGACTCAAGTGACGCCTACTGCCGGTCGGTCTTAGCGTATTTCCCTCCAGGGCGCCACCGCAGAAGAAGGCGATGCGGCCGGAAGCGATCGGAATGTGTGGGCGGATTCCCGTGCGGCGAGCAGGGTCGGCATGCCTTCCACCTCCCGCTACGCCGCTGCTCACCGTGGACGGGCCCCTTTTCCTGCCGGAATGCGGCGCCGTTTATGGCGCATAACTGTTCCTCCGGTCCGATGAACTCCAACGAAAGTCTGCGTGAGGGAAGTTGGGCGTAGTTATGCTCCCGCCCACCGGTCAGAAGGCCCCCCTTTTTCGATAGCTCGAGGACGCCGATGGAGCAAAGAGACATTCCCCCCGAAAGTGCCCACGTGGAGGGCAGAGCAAGCCGGATGCTGCCCGCGATCGCGGTCGTGGCCGCCGCCTGCCTGGCCGGGGCGCTCGCCTCCTCTTCGGCGCTGCTCGGCACCGCCGTGATCGCCGTGGGCGCCCTGTGCACCGCAGTGGTCTTCGCCGAAGCGCTACGGCGCGGCCGCGCGCTCGCCGCCGGGCGCGCCCAGGTCGCGGCCCTCCAGCACGTCCTGGCCCGGCAGGAAGCCGAGGCGGCCCGGCTGTCCGAGGCGGTGCTGCCCGAGGCCATCGAGCGACTGCGCAAGGGCGAGCTGGCCGAGGAGGTGCTGACCGCCCTGGGAGGGCGCGGCGGCCACGGCAACCGCTGGGGCAGCGACGAGGCCCTGACCCCACGCTTCAGAGCCGCCCTGCAGGCCGTCCTGTCCCACGTCGTCGACGCGGTCGACAACGAGGAGAGCCTTCGCGACTCGGCGCAGCGCGCCTTCGTGAACGTCGCCCGCCGCGTGCAGGCGATCGTCCATCAGCAGGCCCACGAGATGCGCGAGATGGAGGACCGGCACGGCAGCAACCCGGACGTGTTCGGCGACCTCCTGCGACTCGACCACGGCACCGCCCTGATCGGCCGGCTCGCCGACTCCATCTCCGTCCTCGGCGGTGCGCGCCCCGGCCGCCAGTGGAGCAGGGCCGTCACCCTCTACAGCGTGATGCGCGGCGCGATGTCGAGGATCATCGACTACCAGCGGGTGGAGCTCCACTCGGTCTCCGAGGTCGCCGTCGTCGGCCCGATCGTCGAACCCCTGATCCACACCCTCGCGGAGCTGCTGGACAACGCCACCCGGTACTCTCCGCCGCACACCCGGGTCCACCTCACGGCCGTCGAGGTGCAGTCCGGCATCGCCGTGGAGATCGAGGACGGCGGCCTGAGCATGAGCGAGGAGGCCCGCGGGCGGGCCGAGAAGATGCTCGCGCAGGCGCAGTCCGGCATCGACCTCAACGACCTGGGCGAGACGCCGAGGCTGGGCCTCGCGGTGGTCGGCCGGCTGGCGCAGGCGTACGGGTTCCAGGTGTCCCTGCGCTCGTCCGCGTACGGCGGCGTCCGCGCCGTGGTCATCGTGCCGCAGCACCTGATCACCACGGCTGCCTCCGCGACCGGTCTGGCCCACGGCATCGGCTCCTCCTCGGGGCCCAGGGCCGTGGCCGCCACACCGCGCGAGCACCCCTTCGACCGCTCGTCGGCGGGCGTGTCCGCGCCCCGGCAGGCACCGGCTCCGGCGCCCCGGCCGGCGCCCGTCAGCGCCGGGCAGCCGACCACCGAGCGCACCGCGACCGGCCTGCCGCAGCGACGCCGGAAGGACCGTGCCGCCACCTTCGACGTCCGGCCGGCCGCGGAGCCGCAGCCGGCGGACGACCAGGGCCCCGGAATGTGGCTGGAGGCCTTCCACAGCGGACTGTCCGGCGGGCCCGGCCACGACGCGCCGGGCGCCGAAGGTGCGTCGGGTTCAGCGACCAAGGGGGCGTAAACAGTGATGACCCAGCGAATCAGCAGCATGGACTGGATGCTCAAGGACCTGGCCGCCGGAGTGCCGCAGACGCGGCACGTGATCGTACTGTCGGCGGACGGGCTCTGCGTGGCGCAGCACGGGGCCGAGACCGACACGGCCGACCGCCTGGCAGCGGCCTGTGCGGGCCTGCAGAGCCTTGCCGGAGCGGTGGCCGCGGAACTGCCCCGCTCAGAGGGCAGGATGCGCCTGGTCGTGATCGAGATGGACGGCGGGTTCTTCTACCTGATGGCCGCCGGCGACGGCTCCTACCTCGCGGTCCTCGCCGACGAGGGCGTGGACGCGGGCCTGATGGGCGCGCAGATGCGCAACCTGGTGACCCGAATGGGGGACCACCTGAGCAGCCCGCCCCGACATGACGGGCAGCCCGCGTGAATGAGCCGCCCACAAGCTGGGAGGACCGCAGCCCCGAACGGCTCTACGTCATCACCGGCGGACGCAGTGGACCCTCCACCGCCGTCCATCTGGACCTCGTGACCTTAGTCGTGGCCAAAGGGTCCGCCCGGCCGGAGATGCAGCCCGAGCAGGCGGCCATCCTGCGGATGTGCCACTCCCCGCTGTCGGTGGCCGAGATCGCCGCATACGCGGGCCTGCCCGTGAGCGTCGTCACCGTGCTGGTCGGAGACCTGATGGCCGCTCAGCGGGTGTACGTCCGCCCGCCCGTTCCCGCCGCGCAGCTACCCGACCTTGCTCTGATCGAGGCAGTGATCGATGGACTTCAGAAGCTCTGACACGCCGGCCGGGCCGCGCCAGGCGGACGTACTCCCGCAGACGGCCGCGGCCGCCGTGAAAATCGTCATCGTCGGCGGATTCGGCGTGGGCAAGACGACGATGGTCGGGGCGGTCAGCGAGATCAAGCCGCTGACGACCGAGGAGACGATGACCAGGGCCGGCGTCGGAGTCGACGACACCTGGGGCGTGGCCCGCAAGATCACCACCACCGTGGCCATGGACTTCGGCCGCATCAGCATCAACGACGAACTCGTCCTGTACCTGTTCGGAACACCCGGCCAGGAGCGCTTCTGGTTCCTGTGGCGCGGGCTCTTCGAGGGCGCGCTCGGAGCGGTCGTACTCCTCGACACCCGGCGGCTGGAGATCAGCTTCGACGTCATCGGACGGCTCGAGGAGCGGGGCGTCCCCTTCGTCGTCGCCGTCAACTCCTTCCCCGGCGCGCCCGAGCATCCGCTGGAGGAACTGCGCCAGGCCCTCGACCTGCCCCCCACCGTCCCGATCCTCGTCTGCGATGCCAGACGGCGGGACTCGTCCCGCGATGTCCTGCTGACCCTCATGCGCTACCTCCACTCCCAGGCAGCCACCCAGGAGGCAATGTGAGCACCACCCCCACCCCACCGCCCGAGTGCCCCGCCCACGCGGCGGTGGCGACGGCGGGCGGCCTGTACCGTCTCCACGGAGCGGAGGCCCAGGCCGATCCCCTCGCGTTGTACGAGAAGCTGCGGGCCGAACACGGCGCGGTGGCCCCCGTACTGGTGAGCGGGGACCTCCCGGCCTGGCTCGTCCTCGGCCACCGGGAGAACCTGGACGTGGCGCGCACGTCCTCGCGATTCGCCCGCGACCCGCGGGGCTGGCGCGACATGAGAGAGGGCCGGGTGCCGGCCGACACCCCGCTCGGCCCCATGGTCTCCTGGGTCCCGGTGTGCAACTTCACCGACGGGCCCGTTCACGAGCGGCTGCGCTCGGCCGTGGTGGAGTCCCTGGAGCGCTTCGACAAGCGCGGCATCCGCCGCTACGTGACCCGCTTCGCCAACCAGCTCGTCGACCAGATCGCGGCCGAGGGGTACGCCGACCTGGTGTCCGGCTTCTCCGACCAGCTCCCCATGCTGGTCATGACGCAGCTCCTCGGGGCACCCGACGAGCACGGGCCCCTGCTGGTCAACGCGGCGCGCGACATGCTGCAGGGGACGGAGACGGCCCTGCAGAGCGACCGCTACGTCACCGCCACGCTGGAACAGCTGGTCTCGGAGCGCAAGGCCAGGCCCGCGCGCGACCTCGCCTCCTGGCTGATCGAGCACCCCGCGGACCTGAGCGACACCGAAGTGCTGATGCACCTGCGCGTCGTGCTGATCGCGGCCTACGAGACCACCGCCAACCTGATCGCCAACACGCTGCGGACCGTACTGACCGACCCGCGCTTCCGGGCCAGCCTCTCCGGAGGCCACATGACCCTGCCCGACGCCCTGGAGCAGGTCCTGTGGGACGACCCGCCGATCAACACGATCATCGGGCGCTGGGCCACCGGTGACACCCTGCTCGGTGGCCAGCAGGTGAAGGCCGGGGACATGATCCTGCTCGGGCTGGCGGCGGGCAACGCCGACCCGCAGATCCGGCCGGATCCCGACGTCTCCGTCCACGGAAACCGTTCCCACCTGGCCTTCAGCAGCGGCCCGCACGAGTGCCCGGGCCAGGACATCGGCCGTGCCATCGCGGACACCGGCATCGAGGTCCTGCTGGACCGGCTGCCCGACCTCCAGCTGGCGGTCGACGCGAGCGAGCTGCAGTGGCGCGGCACCCTCATGTCACGCCACATGCTGTCCCTGCCGGTACGGTTCGCCCCGCACTCCGTGCCGAACGCGGAGCCCGAGGCCGAGCAGCCGGCCGGGCACCCCGTACACGCGGCCATCCCGCCGCAGCCGACGGCGGCGCCCGCGGTCGGCGGCCGCCGCCGGCGCGGCGTCAGCTGGTGGCTGCGGCTGCTCGGCCGCCGCTGAGCCACCGCCCGTACCGAGGGCCCCGTCCGCACCGGCCGGGGCCCTCGGCTTCGCTCAGTCGCGTGCCTGCCGCCACCAGGCAGCCAGGGCCGGCACGTCCGGTGGCTCGGTTCCGGCGAAGCTGGGGGCATCGGCGAACCGGACCTCGAACCGGGCTTCCGGCCGGGGCAGTTCGTGCCGGTTGCGCGGGCTCGCATATCGGGGTGCCCGGCTCTGCCAGGCGATGGAGCCCGCCACGTAGTGACCCAACGCCGCCAGGTGACGGCGCAGTTCCGCGTTCGCACCGTCCGGGCCGTTATCCAACTGCGCCCGCAGCCGGGTGAAGAGGACCATCACCCGGTCGCGCAAGGCCACCGCGAGCGGTACCGCCTCGGCGGGGGAGCAGTTCTCCTGGTGGGCGAGGACGTTGACGAGATTCACCTCCAGGGGCTGCAGGTGGTCGTCCTTGTCGTAGGAGAACAGGTCGTTGTCCGCGCTGACGACGAAGCCCGCCGCATCCGTCAGTGCCGTCAGGGCGGGGGAGCAGAGCACATCCGCCGACAGCCGGTCCCCGCGTGCGACGTCGGACCAGGTCAGCGAGAAGCGCGTACCGTTCGCCAACGGCCCCATGGCGACGTAGTCGTTCAGCCCCGGCACGGTCCCGGCTTCCGCCTGGGCGGCTCGCCAGGCCGCCCCGAGCAGCCAGTCGCGCGTCCCCTCGACGAACCTGCGCAGCTCGTAGGGCGTGAGCATGGCATGGGTGCGGCCGACCAGGTCCAGCAGTGCGCGGGTCATCGGCCCGTCGGGCAGCACCGACGCCCCCGGGTCCTCGATGGTCCGCAGCAGACGTACGCCGTGTTCGACGACGGCGCCCGTCCCCACGTCGTCCGAACCCGAATCCTGCCAGTCGTCGACGGCGTTGGCCCAGTAGTTCCACTCGGTGAACAGCAGGAGGGCCTCCACGTCCCCGCCGGGGATGATGCGGCAGGAGAAGTCGGCGCTGTGGGTGGCCAGACCCCATGCGCGCTCGACCGGGTCGGGGTAGACGCCGAAGGCGTCCAGCCAGTCGACGGCCAGGGCCTCCACCTGCTTCGCCTGGGGATGGACGAGGTCGCGCTCCAGGGGGCAGTAGAAGGACGGCAGGCGCGGACCGAGGAGCGAGGGCCGTGGTGACGACGACGGTGCGGGTGCCGGTGCCGGTGACGTCGTCATGGGCGGCCACCGATCCGGAAGAACAGCAGTCGTGTCTGCACCGCGTGGTCGCGCCAGAGCCGGAAGAACCTGCTGTGCGCGAGCGTCGACTGCTCGAGCCGTTCGCCGGTCCACGCGCCGGGCTCGGCGCCGGCGCCCGCGCGGAGCCGGTCGAGTTCGGCGGTGTTCCACGCCATGGACTGCACCCAGAACTCCGCCACCGAGTCCGTCACGTCCTCCTCGTGCACGAGCTCAAAGCCGGCCGCCTCGGCCGCGGCCAGGTACTCGCCCAGCAGCCCCAGGCGCGTTCTGTAGTAGCCGTCGATGAACTCGCGCCACTGGGAGCGGCCCACGAAATGTTCCTGGATCCCGAACCACCCACCGGGCACCAGCGCCTTGGCGACGACGTCGAAGAGCCGGGCCCGGTCGGTGTAGCCGCTGCTCTCGTTGGCGTAGACGGCGTCGTACGCACAGGTCTCGTCCAGGTCGTGCACATCCGCCAGCACGGGCTTGACCCGCTCGTTGACCCCGGCGTGCCGGGCGAAGTACCGGACGATCGGGATGTGTTCCTCCGCGACGGTGAGGCTGGTGACCGAAGCTCCGTGCTCCTGCGCCCAGTACAGAGACGTCCCGCCCAGGCCGCAGCCGATGTCCAGCAGCCGCCGGGGAGGCGCCTCGTACGCGTCCCACGAGCGGGCCGCGTGCTCGACGATGCGCTCCTGCGCCTCCAGCATGCGCTGCTTCAGCACGTTCTGGGAGACGGTGGTGTCCGGCGGGCCGTCCGGGTACAGCCCCACGTGGAAGTGGACACGGGGGCCCGGGCCGTACTTCTGCAGGATCTCCTGTGTCTTGCGGCTGTAGTAGAGCCGTATGGGATCGTCCGCGGCCGAACCCTGGTCGCTGCCTAAGGATGATACGAGGGGTGTGACGCGCATGGGGTGTCCGCCCTTTCGTGGGGTAGGGCTGCCTCCGGGACGCGCTGTCACCTCTCTCACCGCGTCCCGTCCGGCACACTGTTGAAGCACGGATCATCGTGGCACCTCGATGGCCCCACGTCAGCCTGCTGGAGCAACACGAAGCTACGTCCGAGTCCCACCGGAAACGGGCTGATCGGCCGACGGGTCGCTCACCCCTTCTTCTGCGGATCCTCTGCGCTGCGCCAGACGGTCAGGTCGAAGGCGATGTACTTGCTCGGACCGCTCGCGCTCGATGTGCCGCGGTACGCAACGCCGCTCCCTGCATGCCTGCCCGTGACCACCGACCGCTCCCCCTGTCGGTCCATCAGATCGACGTGATCATGGACAAGCTGGCGGGAGCGCCAGAGGCCTCGGCCTCGGCTGTCGCGTGTTCACAGGTCGCGCCGGTGGACGACGACAGCGGCGATGGCTGCGGCGGCGAGTGGCCAGGCCGCGTACACGATCCACGCTCCGGTGATCGTCGCCGGGTAGAGCACCGGCACGGGAGAGTCGCCCACCTCGGTCAGCCGGTCCCAGGCGCCCCGGGGCAGGGCGTGGAGGAGGGCGGCGGACCATGCGTTGCGGTCGTTGATGAGGGAGGGCAGCAGCAGGAGGACGCCGGTGAGCGTGACGATGGTGGTCGCGGTGTGCCGGAGGAGCGCGCCGAGGCCCATGCCGACGAGCGCGCACACCGGCGCGAGCAGGGCGGAGGCCGCAGTGGCGCGGAGTGCGCCGGGGTAGTCGAGCGGGAGGCCGACGTGCCGGCCGGACAGGATGGCCTGCGTCGCGGCGAAGGAGACGGCCGAGACGAACGCGCCGTAGACCAGCATGACGGCCGTCACGACGGCCATCTTGGCTGCCACCACCGAGCGGCGGGCGGGGACGGCGGCGAAGGTCGTACGGATCTGTCCGGTGCTGTACTCGCCGACGAGCGTGAGTGCCCCGATGCTGCCGGCGGCGAGCATGAGGACCATGCCGGCGCCGAGGGTGAAGGCATCCCGCATCGCCCAGATCGGCACGAAGAGGTCCTTGGCGCCTTGGGGGTAGTTCGGATAGTTGTTGTAGTCGGCGATGGCTGCGTTCACGTTGATGCCGATGACGGCCAGCGCACTGATCCCGAAGGCCCAGGGCGTGGAGCGCAGCGACCACAGCTTGATCCATTCGGCGGCGAGGAGGTCGCGGAAGCGGACGCGGAGGGCGGTGGCGCGTACGGCGGTGCATGCGGCCGCCGTACGCGGGGGCGCCAGGTGGGCCGGGGTCATCGGGGTTCTCCTGCGAGGTATTCGGCGCGGTCGGCGGTGAGTTCCATGAAGGCCTCCTCCAGGGAGGAGGTGCGCGTGGCCAGTTCCCGCAGCACGATGCGGTGCTGGAGGGCGAGTTCGCCGATGCGGTCCGCGCTCAGGCCGGTCACCTTGAGCTCCTTCGCTCCGTCCGGGCCGTCGGACTGGACCGAGGCGCCATCGGCGGCCAGCACCGCCGTGAGTGCGGCGGGATCCGGGGTGCGCACGATGACGCTCTGGCGGGTGCCGCGGGCCGCGAACTCCTTCACGCTCTCCGCTGCGATCAGCTCGCCCCTGCCGATGACGATGAGATGTTCGGCGGTGTGCTCCATCTCGCTCATCAGGTGGCTGGAGACGAACACGGTGCGTCCCTCGGCGGCCAGCCGCCGGAACAGGCCGCGTACCCACAACACCCCTTCCGGGTCCAGGCCGTTGATCGGCTCGTCGAACAGCAGCACGGGTGGGTCGCCGAGCAGCGCGCTGGCGATTCCGAGCCGCTGCTTCATGCCGAGGGAGAACCCGCCGATGCGGCGGCGGGCTGCACCGGCCAGCCCGACCTCCTGGAGGACCTCGTCCACCCGGCGTCGCGGAATGCCGTTGCTTCGGGCCAGGGCCGACAGGTGCCCCACAGCGGTGCGGCCTCCGTGTACGTCGTGGGCGTCGAGGAGCGCGCCGGCGTGGCGAAGCCCGCGCGGGCGGTCCCGGAAGGGGAGGCCGTCGATGGTGGCGGTGCCGCTGGTGGGCCGGTTCAAGCCGAGGATCATCCGCAGGGTGGTGCTCTTTCCGGCACCGTTGGGGCCGAGGAACCCGGTCACGTGGCCGGGACGGACGGTGAAGGTCAGGCCGCCCACGGCCGTGGTCTTCCCGTATCGCTTGGTCAGTTCGTTGACTTCGATCACCCGGCCAACGGTGCCGCGGGCCGGCCCGCGGGCGCATCGGGCCGTCGACCACAGTCCCGGTGCTCTCCGGTAGCCCGTGGGCGTACGCCTGCGGGCCAATACCCCGCCGGGCAGTACGACATCTACGATCAGGGCATGCCCGCCATCCCCCGCCCACCGCTGCCGAGGGGCCCCCTGCGCATCGTGGGGAAGCCCCTGACCTGGAGCGGAGCCATCGCGTACCCGGTGGCTCTGCACGTCATGATGCGCGGCAGCTGGCAGGGCTTCTCCGCCGCGATGCTCCTGTTGGTGTCCCTCCTCACGGTGTTGACGGCCAGTCTGCTGCGGCGCACGCCGCTGTCGGCTCTCGCACTGCTGCTCGCCGGCTGGTTCGCCGCGGTATCGGCGAGGGGCATGCTGGAAGCCGGTCTTCTGCAGGTGCTGATCAGCGACCTCGCCGTCGGCTACATCGCGGCCACGCGCCCGCGCCGCACCTCACTCACCGCCGCCGGCATGGCCCTCGGCGGGCAGGCGGCATCCGCGCTCTACTTTCCGTCCGGGCAGGGCGCGTACGTCCAGACGCTCGCGTTCATCGGCGTGGCCCTCGCCGCCGCCTGGACGGCCGGCGATTCCATCCGCGAACGCCGGGAGCACGCAGAGGCGTTGTACGTGCAGGCCACGGCCCAGGCCGTCACCGCGGAACGGCTTCGGATCGCACGCGAACTGCACGACATGATCGGGCACAGCGTCGGGGTCATCGCCATCCAGGCCGGCGTCGGCAGACGGGTCATCGACACGCGGCCGGACGAAGCGCGCAACGCACTCGCCGCCATCGAGGCGACCAGCAAGGAGACCCTGGCCGGACTGGGGCGGACGTTGGGCGCGCTGCGCCGCGCCGATGCGGGCGGTGGAGCGGGCGCCCGAGCGGATTCCGCGCCTCGTGGTCCGGCGCCGGTCCTGGACGATCTCGACCGCCTGGCCGCGTCGGCGAAGGACGCCGGTATCCGTGTCGACGTACGGTGGCTCGGCGAGCGACGGCCGCTGCCCGCCGACATCGAGCTGGCCGCCTACCGGATCGTCCAGGAGTCACTCACCAACGTCGCACGCCACGCCAGCACCCGCGACTGTCTCGTCACCGTCGACTACCGGGCCGACGAGCTTTCCGTCGAAGTCGAGAACGACGGCCGCACCGGCCTCGCTTCGGGTACCGGCGGTGCCGCTGGCTGGGGCATCGTCGGAATGCGCGAGCGTATCGTCCTGCTGCACGGCCAGTTCACGGCCGGTCCGCGTCCCGAAGGCGGATTCCGTGTGGCGGCCCGGCTCCCCCTGCCCGAAGGAGTACACCTTCCATGACGATCCGCGTCGTGCTCGCCGACGATCAGCCGCTGGTACGTTCCGGCCTGAGCGTGCTCATGGCCGGCACCCACGACATCCATGTCGTCGGAGAGGCCGCGACGGGCACCGAAGCACTCCGGCTCGTCGGGGACGTCCAGCCCGACGTGGTGGTGATGGACATCCGCATGCCCGCAATGGACGGCATCGAGGCCACCCGGATGATCACGGCGGACTCCTCGACGACACGGGTCCTGATCCTCACCACCTTCGAGGACGACGACTACGTGTATGCCGCCCTGCGTTCCGGTGCGAGCGGATTCCTCGTCAAGAACATGGACCTGGACGACATCCTCACCGCGATCCGCGTGGTCGCCGCGGGAGACGCCCTGATCGCGCCGAGCGTCACCCGCCGCCTGATCGAGGAGTTCGCCGCACGGCCCGAACCCACCCCCCGGCCACGACCGGTCGAGGGCATCACCGAACGGGAGCGTGAGGTACTGACACTCGTCGGACGCGGCATGTCCAACAGTGAGATCGCCGCCCAACTCTGCATCAGCGTGGCCACCGCCAAGGCCCACGTGGCACGGCTCCTGTCCAAACTCAACGCCCGCGACCGGGTCCACCTCGTCATCCTCGCCTACGAAACAGGCCTGGTCACACTGCCAGGATGACGAGGCTCGCGTCATGAGTGGACCGGTGGCTGAAGTAGCCGTGTTCCAGGTGGACTTGGGGCCCCGCGCGGTCGCCTGGCTGTCAAGGCGGACCACGTCCGCGTGCGTGAGCCCCGCAGGGAAGGTGTCAGTCCCCCCGACGGCCGACTGGGGGAGTTCGACGGCGTCGCGACAGGTCTGTATGCAGATCAGTGGGACCTGGCGGCAGCGGCGGACACCGAGCTCAAGGTCCCCGTGGGCGAAGGGTCGCGGCCACTTCCTGTTCCGGCTCATTGGTCCGATGTCCCACGGCTCGCCGAGTGCTGTGGTCACATCGCTCCGGTCGGCTCCACTGGACACCGGGCCCGGCCCGCCCGTCTTCGCCACATGGTCAGGTCATCGAGGATCTCCACGAGGCGGAGCCTGACAGGTGGTCTGACCAGCAGTCCAGCAGTCCTGCAGGGAGAGCCCGCTGAGGGGGGCTTGGGCTGAGTGTGCGCGGCGAGCCGCGGGTGGCACGGGCGGCGCGGCCGGGGCCCGGGCGGTGCTGGAAGGGGGTGTGGAGCGGCCGTTCGGGTGGCTTCGTGCCTTCACCGACCGCAAGTGCCGTGGGAAGGGCGTTGCTCCGTGCTGTGCTGTGGCCACGGCCCGAACGTGGCCGTACGTGGACCCGCCCGTTGTTCGTGGCGGGTCCGCCCAACAGCTAAGGAGGACTGATGTCGCTCCACCGGAAGGACCGGCGAAGCCGGAGCGTGATCGGCCAACTGATCGCCTCCGCAGTTTTGTTGACTGTGGCCCTGTTGGACGTTTCCGGGGCCCATGCCGCCGCGGTCCACTCCAAACCGAACCCTGACTGGAACGCCATCGCCCGGTGTGAATCCGGCGGGAACTGGCGGGCGAACACCGGCAACGGCCATTACGGCGGATTGCAGTTCACCCAGTCCAGCTGGAACGCGGCGGGAGGCCGCAAGTACGCACGGCGCGCCGACCTCGCCACGAAGTCGGAGCAGATCGCGACGGCGCGGAGACTCGCCAGGATCCAGGGCATGGGAGCGTGGACCTGCGCACGCCGCCGCTGAAGGCCCACGCCCCGACGGGGCGTCGGGGCCGCCCCGTCGGGGGCGGTCCCGGCGGAGGTGCCGACGGTCAGCAGTTGTTGCCGACCGCGTCTATCTTCCCGCCGAACCGGCCCTGATAGTTGGAGGCGTAGTCGCCGGCCCGGACCGGACGGCAGTCCTTGCCGGTCGCCCAGTCGATGAAGGCGCCGGTCCTGTTGGCCCGGAACGAGCCGACGTGATCGACGAACTTGCCGGGCAGGTCCACGTAACCGCCGCGCCACACGTACACGTCGCCGGTCCCGTCCTGGAAGCGCCACAGACAGATGGCATTGCTCGGGCACGTGGGCAGGGCCTGCGCCGTTGCGGGAGAGCCGAAGGTGGCCAGTACGACCGCCCCGGCAACGAGCAGGGTGCGTACGGTGCGAGCCCTCATGCGCTTCTCCTTCGCGACGTCGGATCCCCCATCGTCCTCGCCCGCGCGCGGCCCTGGGAAGACGGCCTTCCCGAAGCGGGGCCGGGGGGCCGAGCGCCGTCGGAGTGGATCAGGGGGCCGGGTGCCGTGGGGCGCTGGCCACCCCGGACTCCCGCCCGCTGAACTCGGCGTCAAGGGTCTCCTGGGCGATGCGCATCGACTCGGCGTACCGCGGCTCGGACATTCGCCGACACCGGACGAGGGAGACCCGTCAGGCCGGCGGGTCCTGGGGTGCCACCACGGTGAAGAGCGCACCGTCGGGATCGGCGAGGACGACCCACCGGCTCGTACTGGACGTCTGTACGGGGGAGGCGGTCCTGCCGCCCTGCCGGGTGGCGGCGTCGACCGCGTTCTCGAGGTCGGGCACGCGGAAGTGGACGTGCCAACGGGGGCGCACCTCGGGGTCGGGTGACGCTTCGAGGGCGCCGCCGCTGATGCGGGCGACGGTGTCGTGGCCGTGGCGCAGGACGACGTGGGCGTGCTCGTAGGAGACCGTGCAGCAGGCCGGCCGTTCGCTGCCCCAGTCGAGGACCTCACCGTAGAAGATGGCCGCTGCGAACGCGTCGCGGGTCCGCAGTTCCAGCCAGGCCGGGGCGCTCCCGCGGCCCACAGACCAGTCGGGGACGACCTCGCCCTGCCAGAAGCCGAAGACGGCCCCGGCCGGGTCCGCCGCCAGGGCGGCTCGCCCGGTGCCGAAGGACAGGGGGCCGACCGCCATGGTGGCGCCGCGTTCGCGGATCCGTGCGGCGGTCACGTCGGCGTCGTCGACGGCGAAGTACGGCGTCCACACCGCCGGCGCGTCGGTACTCCCGCCGAGGGCGCCGACACCGGCGACGGGAGCCCCGTCGCGGAAGGCGACCATGATGCCGTGCCCCAGGTGCGTGGGACGGAATTCCCAGTCGAGCACGGCACTGTAGAACCGCTGGGCGGAGCCGAGATCCCGGGCCAGCAGGCTGACCCAGCACGGGGCACCGAAGATCTCGTGGCTCGACGTCGACACAGCTGTCAGCCTCATCTGCCGCTCAGGGGGGACCAGGACCCTTCCACCGTAGACCCGGGCACGGTGCCGGGCCGTGAGCCGCCGGTCGAACCGAGCCGGTGGGCGCGGCGCACGGTCACCGGCCCGGCCCGTGCGGACGACGTGGGTGCGCCTTACGCCATCCGGGACAGGCGGATGCGGTTCTCCGTCTGATCCTCCGAAGATCGACGTGATTCCGGATGGGCGGCGTTCGACGGGGCAGCCGCACAGTCTGACCGGTTCACCCATCACTGCGGTCCGCCACAGACGGGCCCTCGGTCGATCCCGGAGGTATGCGGTGTCCAGTACGACTCTGACCAGGGGCACCCTGCCGGTCCGCTTGATCGCACTGCCGGGTGTCTACCGGCCGCAGGCGGATACCCGCCTCCTCGCGGAGGCGCTCGCCGACGAGGAGATCGGGCCGCGGTCGGACGCGCTGGAGATCGGTACCGGCACAGGCGCCCTGGCCCTGCACGCCGCGGCCAGGGGAGCCCGGGTCACCGCGGTCGACGTCTCGTGGCCCGCCGTGGTCACGGCGCGACTGAACGCGCTGCGCCGGCGGCTGCCCCTGCGCGTCCTGCACGGCGATTTCGCCGCACGGACCGCCGGGCGCCGCTTCGACCTGGTCGTCGCCAATCCGCCGTACGTCCCCGCCCCGGCGGCCCGGCTGCCGTCGCACGGGCCGGAGCGCGCCTGGGACGCCGGTCCGGACGGGCGCGGGGTCATCGACCGGATCTGCGCGAGCGCCCCGGACCTGCTGCGTCCCGGCGGCGTGCTGCTCCTGGTGCACTCGGGAATGTGCGGAGCCGGGACGACCGTGGACCGGCTGGCCGGGGCCGGGCTCGAGGCAGGGGTCGTCGCGAGGGCCTCCGTGCCGTGGGGCCCGGTCCTGCGTTCGCGACGGGCCTGGCTGCAGGCGCAGGGCCTGGCCGGCGGAACCGAGGAGTGGGAAGAGCTGGTGGTCGTCCGTGCCCGGTACCTCTGAGCCCAGTACTCCAGACAACGCCCCGGTCCCGGTCCCGGTCCCGGCTCCGGTGCCCGCGCCCGCGCCCGCGCGCCGGGTGTCCGTGGACCCCGAGGGCCCGGTCCTGGTGGAGGGGCCGGTCGAGATCCTCCTGGACGACGGCACGGTCGCCCGCTCGGACCGTTTCGTGGTCGCGGTGTGCACCTGCCGCCGCAGCCGTACGTACCCCTGGTGCGACACCAGCCACCGCCGTCGCGAGCGGGTCGACCCGCCGCCCGAGGACAGGACCCCGTGATGACGCCTCCCAGCCCCGGCACGACGGCGACCGCCGCCGGCCCCCGCCTGGCCGAGGGGCGGGGCCCGCTGTCCGCGGCAGTGGCCGAGGCCCTGCGGTCCGGCGGCCCGCCCGCGTACGCCACCGGGTCCGTACTGAAGGCCGACCCGTGGGGTGAGGACCTCCAGCTCGCGCTCTACCTCCTCTACGAACTGCACTACCGCGGCTTCGACGGCGTGGAAGACGAGCGCGAATGGGATCCGGTCCTGCTGCGGCTGCGACAGGACCTCGAAACCCGCTTCCTCCACGCCCTGCGCACCGAGCTGTCCGATGCTCCCCGATCACGATCGGTCGAGGAGGCCTTCGCCCCGCTGCTCGTCGAGCCCGTCGACCTCTCCGGCAGCCTCAGCCACCGTCTCGAAACCGAGGGAGAGCTCTGGCAGTTGCGTGAGTACGCCGCCCTGCGCTCCCTCTACCACCTCAAGGAGGCGGACCCGCACGCCTGGGCCATCCCCCGGCTCACCGGACGGGCCAAGGCCGCCATGGCCGCCATCGAGTACGACGAGTTCGGAGCCGGCCGCGCCGACCGCATCCACGCGGAGCTCTTCGCGGACCTCATGACCGACCTCGGGCTGGATCGCACGTACGGCCGGTACCTGGACCGTGCACCGGCGCCGCTGCTCGCGACGGTGAACCTCATGTCCCTCTTCGGCCTCCACCGGGCGTTGCGCGGCGCTCTCGTCGGCCACTTCGCGTGCGTCGAGGTCACCTCGTCGCCCGGGTCCAGGCGCCTGGCCAAGGCCATGCGGCGCTGCGGAGCGGGACCCGCCGCCGAGCACTTCTACGCCGAGCACGTGGAGGCCGACGCCGTCCACGAACAGGTCGTACGCCACGAGGTCATCGCGGGCCTCCTGGCCGACGAGCCGGGCCTTGAAGCGGACATCGCCTTCGGGTGCGCGGCGACCGTCCTGCTGGAGGACCGCCTCGCGACCCACATCCGGGAGGCCTGGGACCAGGGGCGCAGCGCGCTGCGTTCGCCCCTGCCGGCACAGGCGGGCCCGGCCATCGAGCCTCAGGGGAGGCGGACATGAACCGCGCCGCCCTGTTCGATGTCGACGGCACCCTCGCCGACACCAATCACCTGCACGTCGTCTGCTGGTGGGAGGCCCTGCGGCAGGCGGGCGACGACGTCGCGATGCACGACATCCACCGCGCGATCGGACTGCCGGGGGAGGACCTCCTCGCGCACCTGCTGGGCGAGGACCGGGACACGAGCGGGGACGACACGCTCAGCACCGCGCACACCACCCTCTACGGCACGTACTTCGACCGGCTGCCCGCCTTGGACTCGGCAGCCGAGCTGCTGCGCGAGGTGGACCGCCGGGGCTGGCGGGTCGTGCTCGTGACCTCGGCGAAGGACGCCGAGCTCGGCGCGCTCAGGCGGGCCGTCGACGCCGACGACGCCATCACCGCGACGGCGAGCTCCGACGACGTGAGCGAGGGGAAGCCCGCACCCGATCCGGTGCTCCACGCCCTCGGCCTCGCCGGTGCCGCCGCGCGTGACTCCGTGTTCGTCGGCGACACCGTGTGGGACATGCGGGCGGCCACCCGGGCCGACGTCGCGTGCGTGGGACTGCTCTGCGGCGGCATTGCGCGGCGCGACCTCGAAGAGGCCGGAGCCCGTGCCGTCTACCGGCACCCCGCCGACCTGCTCGCGCACATCGACGGCAGCCCGTTCGCCGTGGCCGGGCCTCACGCGGGGTGGCCCGGCGGGATGTCCTCGGCGTCGCTGTAGCGCAGCAGCTCGACGGCGGACCCGTCAGTCCCGTCGTCCTCCGGCGGGCCCTCCTCGACCGGTGCCAGGAGGAACCCCACATGGTCGCCGCCCTCGATCCGCCCTTCGACCGCGCCGACGAACCAGGTGCGCACGTCCGTCAGCACAGGACTGCCGTGCCTGCTGGGCCGCCAGGAGACCCGCGCGAGCTTGTCCACCCGGTCGCCGGTCTCGCCGCCGAACAGCTCTGCCAGCCCGTCCTGGTCCCGGCGCAGTACGTGCACGGTGAGGTACGGGGCTCCGCGCGCCACGCGGTAGGTGTGATTGGCCGTGGACAGCCATACGACGAAGCGCGGCGGATGGATCGAGCACTGGGAGGCGAACCCCACCAGGCATCCCGAGCGCTCCTCGCCGGCCGCGACCGTGACCACGTACATCGGCCCGTCCAGGACGCCGGTGAAGGCATCGAGCCCGGTCTCGGGCATGACCACTCCTCTCACCGATGAGCGGCTACCCGGCCCGACGCCTCGGAACCGCACCACACCACACCACACCGCGCGAGCCGTGTACGAGATCTCCGCGGGTCGGCCGCCGGGCCGCGCTGGTTTGCCCCGCAGAGACGGGGGCAGCCGCGTGAATGAATCCGACGAGGCCCCGGAATGGAGGCCGACCATGTCAACCAGCACACTCATCGCCGTCATCGTCGTCGCAGCGGTCGTCGTGATCGCGCTCACGGTCGCACTGTGGTGGATGGCGCGCCGACGGCACCTGCATAACCAGTTCGGACCCGAGTACGACCGCACGGTCGAAGCAGAGGGCGGGCGCATGGCCGCCGAGCGCGAGCTGCGTGCCCGCGAGCACCGCCACGACAAGCTCGAGATCAAGGAACTGCCCGCCGACCGGCGAGACCAGTACGCCACCGAATGGAGCACCGTCCAAGAGCATTTCGTCGACCGGCCGGAGGGGTCGGTCGAGGAGGCCGACGAACTGGTGTCGCGACTGATGCGCGAGCGGGGGTATCCCACGGACGACTACGGCGGCCGGCTGCGCGACCTCTCGGTCGAACACGGCCGGACCCTGGAGCACTACCGGGCCGCCCACGACGTCAAGGTGCGCAGCGCCGACCAGCGGACGACCACCGAGGAACTCCGCGGGGCGATGGTGCACTACCGCGCCCTGTTCGACGACCTGCTGACAGACCAGAGGAGCCGGTGAGATGCGTAACCACGGAAGCAACGAAGAACGAGTCGGCGACGCAGGCATCACGACGGAGGACATCGCCCGTCCGGTCCCGGCTTCGCACCCCGGCACGAACCGCGAGTTCGACGACGGCGGTGGCGGGTCGGCCGACGGGGGGACGCCGCCCGTGTACCCGGGGGAGGCCACCGCGGACGCGGCTGCCGACGAGCCCGGGAACCTCGAGAACGGCGACGTACGCCCGACGGATCGCACGGATCGCACGGATCGCACGGCGGGGACCGGCCCCGCGGACGCGGCCGACGGTGTCGACGAGCCGCTGCTCGGTGCCGAGGACACCGCGGACTACCGCAAGGCGTGGAGCGAGATCCAGGGCCGGTTCGTCGACGACCCGCAGGAGGCGGTGAGGTCGGCGGACGCCCTCGTCGCCGAGGTGATGCAAACCCTCGCCCGCACCTTCTCCGCCCACAAGCAGGGGCTGGAAGGCCAGTGGGGCCAGGGCGAGCAGGTCGCGACCGAGGAACTGCGGCTGGCGCTGCAGCACTACCGGTCGTTCTTCAACCGCCTCCTCAACACCTGACCGTGTCCGAGCCGGCCAGCGAGGACGGGCCCGACGCGGAAGACGTGGTGCAGGACGCCGCGTTGACCGCGTTGCGGCGCATCGGTGACGCCGGGACGGCGCGGCCGTGGGCGCGTGGTTGCGGGCGGTGGTACGCGACTCCGGCCGCATCCGACTGCGCGCCACGCGGGAGACGTCCGGCCTCGAGGGCCTGGATCCGGGACGCCGTGGAGGAACTGCCGCAGCAGCAACGGCTGGTGCTGATGGTGCGCACTTCAGCGGCATCACCTCCTACCAGGAGACCGCGGGCGCGTGCGAGGTGCGGCCGCGCCGTGGAAGGGGGCCGAGCGTGGCCGTTCGACCTGGCCCGCATCCGCCTGTACCACGGCGGGCGCCTGCGGCGCGGCAGCCCCGTGCGTACGGCTGCCCGGTCCGAGACCGTGGCGCTGACACCGCAGCAGCGGGAGATCGCGGGCTCGGCCGCCGCCGCTCCGACCAGCCGACCGGGCGACGACGCATCGCGCGACGGCTGAGCACTTGCCGCCCGGCGGGGGGCTTGCGAGGGTTACGCGTCGAGGGTCAGGCAGTGCGTTCCGGCTGCGCGTCGGAGGGCAGCAGGTCTCTGGCCCTGCGCTCCATCAGGACCGGCAGGTAGGTGCGTACGCGTGCGTACCTGAGTTCTTCGTACGCCGTCTGTACCGAGCTGCGCACGAGCCCGGCGTCCAGGTGAGGGTGCTCCTTCAGCAGCCGCTCGGCGACATGACGGATGGCGAGGGCACCCTCCGACTCAGACATCAAGCACCTCACCCTTCCGTCGGGGACCGCCCCTCCCCAGTCTCGCGGAGCAACGCCCACCCGGGAAGTCGATCTTCCGATGCTCTGTGCGGCCGTCGGGGTTGCCCATCGGCCGGAACCTGCCGCGCCCGGGGTGGCGATCGGCTGCGGCACAGGCCGGAGGAGGATTCCGCGTCCCGGCTCGCCTCGCGGCGTGCCGGAGCGCAGGATGGAACAGGTGATGACGGTGTTGGTGGTCGGCGTGCCCGACGGCGAGCAGTTGGAGCTGCTCCGCTCGGGCATCCAGCGCAACCCGCACTTCCGGGTCGTGTCGCATGCCCACGACCCCGCCGTCGCGCTCGCGCACGCGCGCGTCCTGATGCCCGACATCACGGTCGTGTCCCTGCCCGCCGGGCTCGACAGGCTCGACGCGGACCCGGACGTCCTCCGCGTCTTCCACGGGGTGCGCACCCTGGACCCGCCGAGTGGTGTGGTGCTTCGGACGGCCGCCGCCCGTGTGCCCCGTGCGGTGTCCGGTCTCGCGGTCGAGGGAGCCGTCCACGTCGTGCGCGAGGGGGACGCCGACGCGCTGATGCGGGCCCTGCGCACGATCGGGCTGCGCCGGGCCAGCTGCGACCCCGACGAGATGCCCTGATCCCGGCGGCGTGGCCCGAGCAGGCTTCCCACGCTCAGGGGTCGGCGGCGAGGTTCGAGCCGGTGACGGGCGGCTACGCTGGGGCCACGGCCCAGAACCGGCCGCCGTCGTGACCGCGGACCGCGGTGGCCGTACCCCGGGGCCGGCACGGCGGACCCGCCCGCACCACCCAGGACGACGCCATCACCCGCAGCGAGCGCACCCCCCACCCGAACTCCGTGACCGTCGTGACCCGCCCGACGGGGGCGAGATGAGGGCTTCCCCGGCCGTACGCGCCGCTCTGGTGTCCGTTCCGGTGTCCGTTCTGGCATGGGGAGCCCTCACGGCCTGCGCCGCCGACGAGGAAGGGCTGCGGTACGCGACCGACTACGCCCACCACGAACCGCTGGGCGTGGTCGGACATCCCACCTCCGATTCCCTCCGGATCACCCAGAAGCTCATCTGGAGGCTCGCCGACGGCGAACCGGAGGAGCTGGAATCGCTCGCCGCCGACGGCGATGACGCGAAGGGCGAGGCCGAGAGGACCGCCGAGAACTGGATCCAGGCCTTCGAGAAGGGGGCCGGCGGGAAGGTGACCGCGGAGTTCTACGACGAGGGGTCCGTACGGCAGCTCGTCGTCGTGTACTTCCACGACACGGCCCAGACCAAGGTGTTCCTGGTCCGCCTCACCGGAAGAACGGGCGAGGGCGGCTGGCGCGTGCACATGCGCGAGCCGGATCCGAGGGAGGCTTCGGCGGTCCCCGAGTGGGTTCCCAAGACGCCCGGGGGCCTGGGCTCGAAGACACCGCGCTGACAGGGCGACAAGCGGCCTGCGGAGGTGGTCTCCTCCGGGTGTCTCCTCCAGGAACCTCACTGGCGGCTCACCGTGCGGGTCACGCCCGTGAGGATGGTGGTGGCCAGGACCCAGCCGGCGATGATCAGGGCGTACGACAGCCACTGGTGCCAGCCGTCCGGGGAGAACGCCGTCTCCTGACCGAAGCTGATGACCGGCAGGAGCAGATCGAGGGTGTAGAAGACGGTGTTGAAGCGAGGGGCCTCGCCCGCCTTGATGGGAGCGGGCTGGTCCAGACCGTAGGCGATCGACCCGAGGGCCAGGAGGGACAGCAGCCAGACGGCCGCGCGCAACGGGCGGAAGCCGTAGCCGACCGCGGCGTCCTGGACGTGGCCCCACAGCCGTCCGTACCACGGGAGCGTGGCGCGCCGGCGGCGCTGCTTGGCGAGCTGTACGAGCCGGGCCGCGTCGTCGTCCCCGACGTGGCGGTACGCGGCCGTCAACTGCTCGTAGAGGTGGGGCTCGTACGGGCCGCCGTCGCGTTCGAGCATCGGAAGACGGCGCTCGGCAGGCTCGTGCGGGGAGAGCACGGTGTACGTGAGATTGCTGAGGAGCACCTGGTCCGGGAGCACGTCCGGTTCAAGGCTGAGGATCTCTATCTGTGACCTGCGCAGATTCAGGGCGCCCCGGACGCGCTCGCCCGCGCCCAGCCAGAGTTCACCGATGACGCAACTGCTCGCCCGCAGCGCCGTGTCGCCCGGATGCGACAGGTCGGCGTGGAGCAGGTCGAGACGGCTCATTATGTGCGAGCCCCGGAGCTCGATCCGGCCCCGCGCGCGCATGCGCCGTGCACGTACGTGCGCTCCGACGTTGAGGTTCTGTGCGTCCAGCGCGGTGCCGCCGGGTGTGTTGAATTCCGCGTCCTGCAGGTTGATCCGTCCTGCGACGGACGCGCCGGTCAGCCGTACCTGTCCGTGCGCGCGCATCTGCGGCGCCCAGATGTCCGCCCCGATCGCGGCTTGGTTGAGCTGCAGCACCGGCTCGGAGTCGTCCGCCGCCGTGAACCGCGTCCGCTCCATGTACAGCGCCCCGGAGATCTGCGCGCCGCTGAGCCGTACCGGCCCCCGCATGTGGCAGTCCGTCATCCGCAGCACACCCTCGACCCGCACGTTCGCCGAGGTGAGGCCCGGCAGAACAGACCCGCTCAGGTCGAGTTCGCGCAACTGGGCGCCGTACAGGTCGGGGACGTCGTCGAACCGGCAGTCGTTCAGCCGGACGGATACGTCGATCGCGGCGTGCTTCAGGTCCAGTACGCCGACGACCCGCGCTCCCGTGACGACGAGCGCGGCGATCTCCCCCTCCTCCTGCGGGGCTTCGACCAGCAGCCTCCGCAGCACGGCGGCGCGTACGGTACGCCCGGGGTCCCGGGCGTCGCCGGGCAGCGGATCCCCGTCCCCCGCGGCGCGGAAGTCCACGGACTCGCCGCGCGGATAGGCCCGCCACACGCGGGCCTCGGCACGGGACAGATGGTTGATCTCGCTCACGCAAGGACTTTGACCTGCCGCGTTTGGCCTGTCAACCGACCTTCTGCCGCATCAGCGGCCACCCGACCGGACCGGGCACTGGATGTCGGGTCGGGCAGGGTGGGTCCCTTTTAACGTGAGTGATCGAAAGGGAAGGAGGCCGGGGTGCTGGAGCGGTGGAACCAGGCCATGGAGCACATCGAGTGCCACCTGGATCAGCGGATCGAGGTGGCCGACCTGGCGCGGATCGTCGTGACGTCGGAGTACCACTTCCGGCGGCTGTTCTCCGCGTTGGCGAGGACGGCGGTCTGAGCGAGGGCGCGCGGCGGCCCCGGGCCGCCGCGTGCCGGACACGTCGCTCGCCTTCGCGGCGCGGCTGAGGGCAGCGGGTCAGCCCTGTGCGTGCTCGGTCCACGTGCGGAGTTTCTCCGGGTTGCGGACCGCCCAGATGCGGGTGATGCGGCCTCCGGTGAGACCGAACGCCGCCACCGTCACGGTGACGCCGGAGTGCTGGGCGACCAGACCGGGCCGGCCGTTGACCGTCCGTTCCAGGAGTGTCAGCCCGGGCGCCTTGTCGGCGATGTGGATCAGGTACTCGGCGATGCGCGCGCTGCCCTCGACCGGGCGCAGCACGGTGCCGACCAGGCCGCCGCCGTCGGCGGTCATCGTGGCGTCGGGGTCGAGGAGGCCGACGAGCGCCTTGATGTTCTTGGCCTCCCAGGCTTCCTTGAAGTCCCGTACCAGGCCGGCCTGCCCGGCCGCCGCAACGGCCGGGGCCTGCGCGGCGTGAATGCGCCGTCGGGCCGAGGACGCCAGTTGCCGGCACGCCGCGGGCGTCCGGCCGACGATCTCGGCGATCTCGGCGAAGGGGTAGCGGAAGACGTCGTGCAGGATGAACGCCACGCGTTCGGCGGGCGTCATCGACTCCAGGACGACGAGGAAGGCCATGTTCACCGACTCGTCCAGGGTGATCCGGTCGGCGGGGTCGGCCGGTTCGGCGCCGCCGCCCGCCCGGCTGCTGATCCACTCCGTGTGGTCGGGCAGCGGCTCGGGTATCCAAGCGCCGACGTAGCGCTCGCGCCGGGCCCGCGCCGAGCCGAGCAGGTCCAGGCAGATGCGGCTGGCCACCGTCGTCAGCCAGGCGCCGGGTGACTCGATGGCCTGCTGCTGTTGCCGCGACATCGCGTACCAGCGGGCATAGGCCTCCTGTACGGCGTCCTCGGCCTCGGCCAGTGAACCGAGCAGCCGGTAGGCGAGGTTGATCAGCTGGCGCCGCTCGCCGACGACCGCGCTCAGGCCCGGCTCGGACCGGGCGTGCCCTGCCTCGGATGGGGTTCTCATGGTCGCGACCGCTCCCTGGTTCTTCTCGTCGGATTCGGCTCTCGACACGTCGACGGAACACCGCACCGGAGTACGAGGCCGGCGCCCCGCGTCACGTTTCGCGGCCCTGTGTCGTCGGACCGACGAGACACTACCGATCCACCGCCGCGAGGCGGATGAGGGGGCCGCGTCATGGCCACGCAGACGACGGCAGTACCGGGCCGGCTCACGTTCCCGCAGGTCGCGCTGGCCCTGCAGGCGTCGGCCATCTTCTTCCAGGCGGTCACCGCCGGACTGCTGCTGTCCTCGTCCCACGGAGAGGTACTGCACGGCGTCGGAGCGCGCGTGATGTACGGCGCATCGATGCTGTACGTGCTCGCCGCGGTTCTGGCGTGGTGGCCGGGCGGCGGCTCGCCCCGTCCCGTCCCGTCCCGTACGCGTCCGGCTTCCTCGTCCTCGCCTCGGTGCAGGTGGTGCTGGGCATCGCGCGTGCCGTCGGTCCATGTCCCCCTGGGCGTCCTGATGTTCGGCCTGAGCCTGCTGGACCTGGGCCGGGTGCTGTCCACCCGCCTGCCGGAACGCAAGGGCAGGCGGGCGTGGCAAGCCGCTGACGCGCCGGCGCCCTGCCCGCGGGGAACGGACAGGGCGCCGGAGTACGGGGCCGGGAGCGTCAGGTGCCCAGGGCGGGGCCGCGCCACTGCTGGTTGGTGTGGCTCGGGGTGCAGTCCCGGATGCCGAGGCGGGCGCCGTTGCCGGTGGCCCAGCCCAGGGCGTCGAGGCACTTGCCGGAGTGGACGCTGCGCAGCAGGCCGCCGGGCAGTTGCTCCCCCTTCTGGTTGGTGCCCTGGTGGCAGCTGTTGAGGCCGAGGAGGGAGCCGTTCTCGGTCTTCGCGTACTGGACGTCGAGACACTCTCGCCCGGCTTCGGGCCGCCGTGGACACGCACGCCCTGGTCAACCTGACCGGCGGGCTGGGCAGCGGGAAGAGCCGGCTGGCCCGGCGGCTGCCGGCCGAGGCGACCGTCGGCCTCGCCGCGGACGGTGACCTCGGGGGTTGCGAAGGCTCGCCGCGCAGCCGGGCGGTCTCCTGATCGTCGACAGCGTGGACGGGCCCGGGCGGGCCGAGGCGGTCGCGGCGGCGCTGGACCCGGCCGGCGACGCACCCGGGCCCGCCCCGTCCGCTCCGCTCAGGCCCGTGCTGCTGGTCAGCAGGCTTCCGCTGCGTGCGGCCGCCGACTGGGGCGAGCGGGCCCCGGTGGGCATCGGGCTCGGCCCCCGGCCCGCGGCGGCCGTAGAGGCGCAGGCCCGGGCGGCGGGCGTCACCGACCCGGAGGCCCTGGCCCTCGTGGTCCGAGTGGCCGGCGGGGTACCCCTGCTCGCGGATCTCGCCTGCCGTGCCCTGCACATGGGGATCGCCCCGGACGTGCCCGGTGCGGCCGCCGACTGGATGGCCGGCGAGGTGCTGGAGCGGCTCGGGCGCGAACGGCCCGGGCAGCGCTGGCGCCACGCACTGCGCCCCGGGCAGGACGCACCCGTGCGCGACGTGCCGGTGCTGGTGGCACGGGCGCTGGCCCGGCTCGGCGACCCCGCGGAGCTGGCGCGCAGTCCGCTGCCGGCCTGTGCCGGGATCGGGTCGCCCGCCGGGCTGCGGGCCTGGCTGCGGGACGCGTTGGCGGAACTGGCCGCGGCCGAGGCGCCGGCCGACGCGGAGGCGGGGGCGATCCTGCAGGCGTACTACCTCGGCCGGTCCCGTACGCACCATCAGGTGGCCCGGCGGCTGCACCTGAGCCGGGCCACCAACTTCCGCAGACTGCGGCGCGGGCTCGCGCTCGTGGCGGCCCGGCTGCCGGTCCGTACCGGATGACGAGAGGCGTGGCCGGGCCCCGGGAGGGGGATCAGGACCGGCCATTTCAGTGGCGGAATATGCACCTTAATTCGATCACGACATCGTGCTTGGATGGCGCCGCCACAGTAATTCGTTTACGAATGAACGGCTTTGACGAACCGGCGGTAACTCCTCGAAGCGTCCAGGTTACGGAGAAGGGAGAAAAGGCCGACGGGTACCGAATGGGCCGTCCCGCGACTCGACTTCCACAAGATCCGTTATGTAGTGTTCCAGTTATTCACCGCCCAACGGGGGGCGGACGGCAACTGAGGGCTTGGTCCGGACTATTTCCGGAGCGTGACGGGCCCCGCAGAACCGGCGACCACCGCCCCCGCCGCGCTCCCTATAGGGGGAATGCGTGTCCCGACACGGGGGATCAGCCATCCGGTTCCAGCTTTTGGGGCCTTTGAGCATTGCGCACGGCCCCGAAGCCGTCGTTCTCAAACCGTCCAAGCCGACCAGTCTTCTCGCCGCACTTCTGCTGCATCCGGGCGTCGTCGTGTCGACCACCTACCTGCTGCGCGCCGTATGGGACGAAGAACCGCCCGCCACGGCCCGTGCCGCACTGCAGACGTGTGTCCTGCGGCTGCGCCGGCTATTCGCCAAGTACGGCATTTCCGCGACCACCATAGAGGCCGTACCCGGCGGTTACCGGATGCACAATGACACCGAGACCCTGGATCTCGTGCTGTTCCGCACGCTCACGGCCCGGGCCGTGTCGGCGGCCGGCCCGGGAGAGGAGCTCTACCGGCTCCGGGAGGCGCTGTCGCTCTGGCGTGGGCAGCCGCTCGCCAACGTGGCCTCGCGCATGCTCCGGCAGGACGCGGTGCCCGCGCTCGAACAGGAGCGGCTACGGGTCCTGGAACGGGTCTGCGACCTCGAACTGGCCGCCGGGAACTGCCACCAGGTCCTGGTCGACCTCTACGAGAGCGCACGTCGGCACCCGGTGCGCGAACGCTTCACCGAGCAGCTCGTCGAGGCCCTCTACCGCACCGGGCGGCAGGCTGAGGCCCTCGCCGAGTACCGCACGGTGCGCGACCGGCTGCGCGACGAACTGGGCATCGACCCGGGCCCGGGGCTGCGGCGCCTGGAACTCGCCATCCTGCGCGCCGAGGACCTGGCGCCCGCCCGGCCGGAGCCCCCGCGCGCGGTGACCGCGGCCGAGGTCCCCGCGCTGGCTGCCGGAGCGGCCGCCACGGCCGGGCCGGGCCCGGCGGTGCTCCCCGTACCGGCCTTCGCCGGGCGCGAGGGCGACCGTACGGCCATGGCGGCACGGCTCACCGCCGCCGACGGACCGCGCCTGGTCGTCGTCTCGGGGGCGCCGGGCATCGGCAAGTCGGCACTGGCCCGCCAGACCGCGTACGAGGTCCAAGCGTCTTTCCCCGGCGGGGTGTTCACCGTCCACTTGTCCCGGCCGGACGGGAGCGCGGTCGCCGTCGAGGAGGCGGCCCGCCTGCTGCCCGAGCCCGGCGCCGGGCGGCGGCTGATCGTCCTGGACGGCGCGGCCGGCGCCTGGCAGGTGCTGCCCCTGCTGCCCGCGGCGGGGGACGCGTCCGTCCTCGTCACCAGCAGGCGCGGCCTCGCGGCCGTCGTCGCCACGCACGGCGGCGCGGTGCACCGGCTCGACGTGCTGCGGCCCGCCGAGGCGTACGGACTGCTCGCCGGGCTCGTGGGCGCCGAGCGGATCGCGGCCGAGCCTGCCGCGGCCCGGCGACTGGCCACCGTGTGCGGGCACTTCCCGCTCGCCCTGCGGATCGCAGCGGGACGGCTGCTGACCCGGCCCGGCCTGTCGGTCGCGGACGGTGCGGCCTGGCTCGCCGAGGATCCCCCCGCGCGGCTGGCCCTCGCGGAGGACGCCCGGCTCTCGGTACCCGAGGTACTGGGACAGGCGCTCGACGGGCTGGCTCCGGAGCTGCGGGAGGCGTTCCTCCGGCTGGGCGCACGCGCCGCGGACGACGACCCGTCGGCCGGGGAGGGCGAATCCGTACTCGAACAGCTCGTGGAGGCAGGGATGTTGGAGGACGGACCGCCCGGCCCGTACCGCCTCCACGACTTCCTTCGCATCTACGCGCGTTGGCACGTCCGCATGAGCAAGACGGCCGCCGCCGCAGCACCCGCGGCCGCAGCCGCACCCCGCTGACCCGAACCCACCGGCCCCGCCCGCCCCCACCTCCCCTCCCTCTCGCCTCCCTCTCGCCTCCCTCTCGCCTCCCTCTCGCCTCCCTCTCGCCTCCCCCTCCCCTCCCCCTCGCCTCCCTCCTTGCCCTCCCTTCCTCCCTCGCCGATCCCGCCCAGACCGCACTCAGGGGTGCCCCCATGGCCCACGCCAGCTATCAAGCCGTTGCCGCGACCCATCCCCGGATCCGCCGGGACGTGCTGTTCACCGAGACGCCGGACGGCGTGCTGTTCCACAACGCGGACGGCGGCTTCCGCCTCACGGCCAAGTCCGCGTACCGCTTCGCGACGCTGATCGTCCCCCACCTCACCGGCGAGCACTCGGTCGCCGACCTGTGCCGGGGTCTCGGCGAGGCGCAGCGGACGATGGTCGGCGACCTCGTCCGGACCCTGTACGAACGGGACTTCGCCCGGCCCGTCACCACGCCCGCCGTACCGGCGGCCGGGCAGGCGGTGCCCGCTCCGGACGTGGCCCGTCGGTACGCCCCGCAGATCGCCTACGCCGACCACTACGCCGACGACGCCGAGGCCCGGTTCCTGCGCTTCCGGGAGACCCGGGTGGCCGTACTCGGCGAGGACGACGTGGCCCGCTGGTGCGCGTCGAGCCTGATACGCAACGGCTGCGCGGTCGTCGGCGTACTGCCGGGCCCGGGCACCTCGGCGCTCGATGCGGAGGCCGCGGAAGCCGTCGCCGACGGCTGCCCGGTCGAGCTCCGCACGCTGCTCCCGGCCGCCGGCCACGAGCCCACCTGGACCGAACTGGCCGACTACGACCTCGTGGTGGTCACCGGCGGCCGGACCGCCCCCGCCCGGCTGCTGCCGCTGCTGCGCGCCGGCATCCCGGCCGGCCGCACCCTCCTCCCGGCCTGGTCCTACGGCTCCGACGCCGTGATCGGCCCCCTGATGGCCTCCGGCACCCCCGGCTGCTGGACCTGCGCCGCGCTCCGGCTCGGCGCTGCCGTGGGCCGCGACACCGCTGCCGCGGCCGAGCTGTGGAGCACGCTGGCCCTGCCCGGCAGCCCCGCGGCGGCTGGCCCGGAGCCCGGGCGGCCGCTGGCCGCGATGATCGGCAACCTCCTGGGGTACGAGGTCTTCCGCACCACCTCGGGAGCCCTGCCCGCCGAGACCGCCGGCCAGGTGATCGTGCAGGACATGGCCTCGCTGGACGTCACGGCGGAGCCGCTCCTCGCACACCCGCGGTGCCCGTTCTGCGCGCCGGGCGAGGAGGCGGCGCGGGAGGCCGTGGCGCCCGTGGACCTCTCCTCGGCAGGCACCACCGGGACGCCCGCCCTGCCCACCCTGGAGACCGCGCGCGAAGCGGACGCCCTGGTCGAGGAGTTGAACCGGCGCTCCGCACTCGTCCGTCCGTACGCCGGCGTGTTCACCCGCTACGCGGACGAGCCGCTCACCCAGCTCCCCCTCAAACTCGGTGTGGTGGAACTGGGCATCGGCCACGCGGGCCCCCGGGCGATCGCGGCCTTCGACGTCCACCACGTCGCCGGGGCGCGGATGCGCGCGCTGGACGCCGCGGCCGTGGTCTACGCCGAGCACGTCGTCCCCGCCCACGGTGTCGTGGCCCGCGCCGAAGGGGCTGTCGCGGAGGGCTCGCTGACCGTCGCCTCCGGTCTGCCGGGCACGGCCGGCGCCTGGCAGCAGGCCGTCTCGCTCGTCACGAAGGAGCCCGTGCTCGTGCCCGCGGGTGCGGTCCGCCCCTTCGGCCCGCACAACGGCGACCGGCTCTTCGAGCGCACCCGGGCCGGCGCCGGCGCCGGACCCTCGCCCGCCGACGCGGCCGCCGCGGGACTGCTGTCCGCCCTGGCGCACGACGCCCTGCTGCGGGCTGTGCGCGGGGCCGCGGCCGCGCCCGTACCGCTGACGGACGAGACGCCCGATGCCGAGCTCGCCTTCCTCGTACGGTCGGCGGAGCGCCTCGGCCTGGACGTCGAGCTCCTGGACCTCGGCGAGGGCGCACGCTCCGGGGCACAGGTGCTGCTCGCGCGGGCGGGGGCGCGCTGGGCCGCGGGCGCGGACCTGGACCGGCAGGCGGCGACGGTGGCCGCGCTGCGGGACCTGCTGGGCGCCGTGCAGTACGAGCGGGACGACGCCGCGCCCGGCGGACCGGCCGACACCGGTGATCCGCTGCTGAGGGACCTCGACGCCCGCACGCTCACGGTGTCCGCCGACGCCCGGCCCGTGGCCGGCGGCGAGGTCGCCGGCTGGTCCGCGGTGCTGGACCGGCTGCGGGCGACGGGCCGTGACGCCTACGTCGTCCCCACCGGGGCCCCGGATCTGGCCTCGGCCGGACTGCACACCGCCAGAGTGCTGCTCACCGCCGCCGCCCAGGAGCCGGGCGATGACCACTGATCCGCTGACCACCGATCCGCTGACCACGGACCCGCTGCACACGCCGCCGCAGGCCGCCGACCGGCTGACCGCCGGCCCCGAGGTCGCCGACGCGCTCGGCCCGGACGCGGCGGCCCGCTTCACCGCGCTGCTGGAGCGCGCCCTCGGCCTGCTCGGCGGGCCTAGGGTGACGCTGGCCGCCCTCGGGTTCGGCGACGCCTTCGCCCGGCCCGCCCCCGCGTCGGGCGACGGGGCGGCCGTCCCCGTCCACCTGTACGGCCACCAAGCCGTCGTCGGGCCGCCCGGTGGCTGTGCCCGGTGTCTGGAACGCCGCTGGCAGGCGGTACGGTCCGTCGCGCTCCGCGACGCCCTGGAACTCGGCGGCGGCACGCTGGCCGCCGGCGACTCGCCGTACGCGCACGCCTTCGCCGCCCAGGCGCTGGCGGCCCTGGTCGCAGCGGCCCACGATCAGCGGCCCGGCGACCCGGTGACCGGCGGCGGTGGCTTTCCCGAGGTCCGGCTGCTGGACCTGCGGACCGGCCGCGTACGCAGGTACCCGCTGGTCCCCGACCCCGAGTGCCCGGTGTGCGCGGCGCCGGGGGAGGACACCGCGGAAGGGGCGGTGCCGGCGCTGGCGCCCGCGCCGAAGTACCGGCCCGGGGTCTTCCGCACCCGCCCCGTCGAGTCGTACGGCATCGACGTGGCGGCCTTCGCGAACCCGCTGTGCGGGGCACTGGGGCCCTCCCTCGTCCAGGACGTCTCCTCCACCTCCACCTCCGCGACCATCGGCTGCTTCTCGATGCGCTCGGGCGCGTACCTGCGCGAGACGTTCTGGGGCGGCCACACCGACTCCTTCGCGCGCAGCGCGCACGTGGGGGTGCTGGAGGGGCTGGAGCGCTACGCCGGGATGCGGGCGCGGGCGAGGACCACGAGCGTCACCGGTTCGCTGAACCGGTTCGGGGCCGACGCCGTCGACCCGCGGGATGTCGGGCTGTACAGCGAGGCCTTCCACCGGGAGAACCCGCGCGTGCGCCCCTTCGAGCCGGACCGGGAGATCGCCTGGGTGTGGGGCTGGTCGCTGCGCGACCGGGTGCCCCGCCTGGTCCCGGAGATCCTGACGTACTATCACGCGCCCGGCCTGGAGAACCGGTTCGTTCAGGAGAGCTCCAACGGCTGTGCCTCCGGGGGCAGTACGGCCGAGGCCGTCTACTTCGGGCTCATGGAGGTCGTGGAACGCGACGCCTTCCTGCTCACCTGGTACGGGCAGCAGCCGCTCCCCGAGATCGACCCGGCGAGCAGCTCCCGGCCGTCGACCCGCGCGATGGTCGACCGGCTGGCGATGTACGGCTACCGGGCCCGGTTCTTCGACACCAGGATCACCTTCCCCATCCCCGTCGTGACGGCGGTGGCCGAGCGCTTCGACGGCGGCCCCGGCCGGATGTGCTTCGGTGCGGGAGCCGGTCTCGACCCGGAGTCCGCCCTGGACTCGGCGCTCTGCGAAATCGCCACGGACGCCGTCAACCTGCCCGGGCGCACCGAGCGCGACGAGGCCCGGCTGCGCGCCATGGCAGCCGACTTCGGCCTGGTCACGGCGCTGCACGACCATCCGCTCGTGTACGGGATCCCGGAGATGGGCCGGCACGCGGACTTCCTGCTGCGTCCGCCCGGCCGGGAGCCCGAGCGCCCGCGAACGGTGGCCGACCTGCGGTGGCCCGACGCATGGGGCTCTGCCGCTTCCGAGGACGTGCGCACGGATCTCGAACGGTGCGTGTCGGCGGTGACGGCGGAGGGCTTCGACGTCGTGGTCGTCGACCAGACGATGCCCGAGCAGCGGGCCCTCGGCCTGCACACCATGAGCGTGCTCGTCCCCGGGCTGCTCCCCATCGACTTCGGGTGGTCCCGGCAGCGGGCCCTCGGCATGCCGCGGATGCGGACGGCCCTGTTCACCGCCGGGCTGCGCGAGCGCGCGCTGGAGGCCGGCGACCTGAACCCGGCCCCCCACCCCTTCCCCTGACCCGGCCGCCGCCACCGGCGTCCCACCCGAACGTAGGAGGACCCATGGGCTACGCCCATGTCTACGCCCACGCGATCATGCACCGCGGCCGGGTACCGATGGAGCCCGTCGACTTCGTGCCCGACTGGGCCGACCGGCCCCGCAAGGCCAAGTTCCACCCGGACGCCGAATCGCTACCGCTACCGGCTGCGCTGACGGACGCAGTGGCGCAGCGGCCTGCGACGGGGTTCACCCTGCCGCTGCTGTCCGGGCTGCTCGGGGACTCGTACGGGCTGACCGGACGGCGTCTCGCGGTCCAGGCCAACACCGACCTGGCCGCGCTGCCGCACTACACGCATGCGAACTGGTCGCGGGGCACCGCCTCGGGCGGCGGGCTCTACCCGGTGGCCGTCCACTGGGCGGCCGGGCCGGGCGGGCCGCTGACACCGGGGCTCTACCACTACGCGCCGCACCAGCACGGGCTGCGACGCCTGCTGACGGGCGATGTCACCGGGCAGGTCAGGGTAGCCCTCGGCCCCGGAGCGGGGGCGGCCGCGGAGGCCACGCAGTACCTCGTCCTCAGCGTCAAGTACTGGCAGAACGCGTTCAAGTACAACAGCTTCTCCTTCCACGCCGTGAGCATGGACGTGGGTGCGCTGGTGCAGACCTGGCGCCTGTGGGCGGCGCAGTACGGGCTGCGGATCGACCCGGTGCTGTGGTTCGACGAGGAGAGGCTGGCCCGGCTGCTGGGCGTGGCGCCCGAGGAGGAGGGCGTCTTCGCGGTCGTGCCGCTGACGTGGGAAAGCGGGACGGAGCCGGGGGAGAGCGCGACGGCGCCGGGCGAGAGCGTGCCGGTGCCCGGGGCGGTCGGCGCCGCGGACGCCGTCGTCCGCCACCGGGACGTCGAACGCTCCCGGCAGGTCCTCGTGTTCGAGACGCTGCTGCGCATACACGAGGCCACCGCCGGGCGGGCCGCCGACCGACCGGCGGTGGGCCTGCTGGAGCAGGCCGCCGCGTTCCCGCCGCGGGGCGCCGAACCCCAGCCGCTGCCGCCGCCCCCCGCGCCGCCGGCCGGCACCGGGCGGGCCCTGCGCGAACGCCGCAGCAGCTTCGGCCGCTTCGACGCCTCCCGGCCGGTCGAGGCCGACCAGTTCGCCGCCGCGCTGGCCGACTGCGCGGCCACCCGGTACGGCACGGAGGCCGAACGCCCGGACGGCCCCCCGCTGACCTCGCTGTACGCGTTCGTCAACCACGTCGAGGGCATCGCCCCCGGCGCGTACGCTTACGATCCCGCCGCGCACACCCTGCGCCTGGTGAAACCGGGCCCACCGGGCCCCTTCCTCCAGCGCACCTACTTCCTCTCCAACTACAACCTGGAACAGGCCGGCGCGGTGCTCGTCCCGACGGTCCGCACCACGGCGGTCCTGGACACCGTGGGCGACCGCGGCTACCGCCTCGTCGGCGGCACCATCGGCGCCGTCGCGCAGACCTTCTACACCACCGCCGCGGCCCTCGGCCTGGGCGCCGGCGTCGCGCTCGGCTTCGACAACATCGCGTACGTCGAGGAGTTGGGGCTGACCGGAACCGGCGAGGCACCCCTGCTGATCATGCTGCTGGGCCACGAGCGCCCGCGGCCGGCCGACTTCCGCCACGAAATAGCCTGAAGGGAGGGACCATGAACACCACCGAGTGGCACGCGGGCGACCGGTTCATGCTGCGGGTCGCGGGGCTGCCGCTGGCCGCGGTCGACGCCCTGTGCGCCGCGGACACCCGCCGCTGGGCCGAGGACGTCCTCACCGCCGAGGCGGCACTGCGCGAGGGCGCCGCGCGGCTCGGCGACGTGCTCCACGGGGCCGTCGGAGCCACCGACCCGGCCCCGGACGGCCCGGGCGCGCTCCGGCGCCGCGCACTGCTGCGGCTGCGCCGCCAGATCCACAACGGCCGGCTGCCGGCCCGTCCGGACACCTCGACGGAGACGGCCGTGGAGGCCGTCGCGGTCGTGGACGAGGCCTCCGCAGAGCAGTTGGCCGGCTGGCTGCACCGGCGCCGGCTGCTCGACAAGCTGCTGGCCCAGGGTCGGCCGCTGCTCACCGCGGACCTGGCCCGCAACCGGGCCGCACTGCGTCAGCTGGTGGCAGACGACCGGCTGCGGCTCGGTCTGCTGCTGGCCTCCCCGGTGCTCGAGGGCCAGCTGGACGGCTATGCGCGCACCGAGGGCGTGCCGACCGGGCGGGCACGCAAGGCCGAGCGGGCGGTCCTCTCGTACGTGTACCGCACGGCCTGCAAGACCAGCCCCTTCAGCACCTTCACCGCGGTGGCGACCGGCCGCTTCACGGACGGTGCCGGAGCAGGCGGTGCGGGAACAGGCGGTGCGGGAACAGGTTGCCGGCGCGGGCCGTGCCGGAGCGGACGGCATGCGGGTGGCCGACGAATGGACCAGCCACGTCCGCCTCAACGTCGTCGTCCTCGCCCGGCTCGCGGAGCTGATCCTGGCCGATCCCGTCCGCCGCCGGGACCTGCCGCTGCGCCCGGCCTCGGGCTGGGGCCGCGAGGAGGACCGGATCCGCTACGTGCGGCGCTCGGTCACCGCGGGCGACGACGCAGCCGCCGTCACCTTCGACGCGGTCAAGGACCGGCTGTTCTTCCTGCGCCGCAGCGGCACCCTCGACCGCCTCCTCGGCCTGTTCGCCGAGCGTCCCGAGCTGCGGCACCAGGAGCTGGCCGACTGGCTGGCAGCCGAGCACGCAGCCGACCCCGCCGACTGCGAGGCGTACGTCTGCGCCCTCCTCCAGCTCGGCGTGGTGCGCGTGCCCTGCCTCGACACCGAGGTGCACAGCGGCGACCCGCTGCGCTCCTTCCAGCAGTCGCTGACCTCGCTGGAGCGGCCTTGGGCCGACCGGCTCGCCGCCCTGCTCGAAGCGCCCGCGGCAGCCCTGGCGGCCTACCCCACGGCCGGGCACGCGGAACGGGCCGGGCTGCTACGGGTGCTGCGCACCGGGCTGCACCGGGTCCAGGAGGAACTCGGCGCACCGGAAGCGGCCCTGCCGCAGACCCTGCTGTACGAGGACGTGAGCGCGGGCCGCGACCTGCCCTGCCCGCCCCGGGACTGGGCGGCGCTGCGCGCGGTCGAGCGGATCCTGCCCGCCTTCGACCTCACACTGGCCCAGCGGATCACCTTCGAGGGGTTCTTCACCGCGCGGTACGGCGCCGGCGGCCGCTGCGAGGACCTGCTGGGGCTGGTGCACGATTTCCACGAGGACTTCTTCGACCAGTACCTGTCGTTCACCGCGCGCCGCACGCCCTTCGACGAGCACGGCGCATACGTGCCCGAGGAGAACTGGCTGGGCCTGCCGGGCATCCGGGCCCTGGACGCGGCGCGCCGGGCGTTCACCGGCCGGATGCGGCAGGCCTGGGCGGCGTACGAGGGCACCGACGTCCTTCGCCTCGACGAGGCGGACCTGACGGCGGTCGCGGACGAACTCGGCGCGGTGACACCTGACTTCGCGCCCCGGTGCCACCACCTCCAGCTCGCCGTCGATCCCGCCGACGGCAGCCCGCTGACCGTGCTGAACCGCTCGTACGGTGGACTGTCCTTCCCCTTCAGCCGGTTCACGCACGTGCACGACGGGCCGGGTGGGTCGGAGCCCGGCTTCTCCGCGGAACTGCGGGCCACGGCAGACCGGATCACCCCGCCCGGCGCGGTCCTCGCCGAGGTCACCGGCGGCCCGGTCACCACCAATCTCAACCTCCACGGCCGGCTGACCGACTACGAGATCGTCTGCCCCGGCGAGAGTGGCACGCTCCCGCCGGAGCGCCGGCTCCACCTCGACGACCTGTACGCCGAGCACGTGCCGGCGACCGGGCGGGTGGTGCTGCGTTCGCGGCGGCTGGGCTGCCAGGTGATCCCCGTGTACCTCGGCTACCTGGTGCCGCTCGCGCTGCCCGCGATCCCGCGCACGCTCCTGCTGCTGTCCCCGTCGTCGATGTCGCCGCTCGACGTGTGGGCCGGCGTGCCCGAGGGGCCGGCGCGCGACGACGTGACCGCCCGGCCCCGGGTGGTGCACGGCGACCTCGTGCTCAGCCGGCGCAGCTGGACCACCACGGCGGGCGGCCTGCCCGTCCAGGGGGCCCGGGAGGCCGGACACTTCCTCGACTGGCAGCGCTGGCGCCGCGCCCACGGCCTGCCGGAGCAGGTCTTCGCGACCGTCTCGGCAGGCCCCTCGGCCGCCGGGGCCAAGCCGCAGTACGTGGACTTCGCGAGCCTGCTCTCGCTCGCGGCCTTCGAGACGCTGCTGCGCGAACCGGCGCACCGGGTCGTCTTCCGCGAGATGCTCCCCGACCCCGACGGCCTGCACGTGCACTCGGCGCGCGGCGCCCACGTCGCCGAACTGGCCGTCGAGACCTTCACCACGACCATCCGAGACCAGGAAGGCGGCACGCGATGTCCGAGCTGACCCCGTCCACCCCCGGCGCACCCGCCGAGACCCGCGGCGCCTGGCAGGCCCTGCACATCTTCTACGCCGCCAACCCGCAGCCCCTGCTGGTGCAGTGCGTCCGGCCGCTGATCGCCGGGCTCACCGCCGACGGGCTGCTCGCCGGGCACTTCTTCATCAACTACTGGCTGGAAGGGCCGCACGTACGACTGAGGCTGCGGCCGGCCACACCCGAAGCCGGGCCCGAGGTGCGGCGGCGCGCCGAGGAGGCGGTCGCCGCGTTCCTCAAGGCCCGGCCGGCCCTGTACGAAGTCGACTCCGGATTCCTCAACGAGTTCTACAACACGCTGTTCGACATCGAGTTCCCGGAGGGCGACCGCGCCGCATTCATGGGCCCCGACGGCCGGATGAACCTGCGGCCGAACAATTCGTGTTCCCGGGAACCGTACGAGCCCGAGTTCGGGAAGTACGGCGGCCCGGCCGGCGTCGAACTCGCCGAATGGCATTTCGCCCGCTCCAGCGATCTGGTCATCGATGCCCTGCACCGCATGAACCTGCACCTGCGGACCGTCCTGCTCGGCACCTCCGCCCAGCTGATGATGGTCATGGCGGGCGTCTTCCTGCCGGGGCGCGAGGAACTCACGGGGTACCTCGACCGGTACTACGAGTTCTGGCACCAGGCCTTTCCCGGCACCGGGTTCATCGGCTCCGAGGAGTACGACCGGACCTACGAGCAGACCGCGCCCGGGCTCGGCCGCCGCTTCACCGCCGTGCGCGAGGCGCTCGCCTCCGGAGAGACCCGCCGGCTGCCGGCCTTCCTCGCCGGATGGGCGGAGCACTGCCGGGAGCTGCGCGAGCGCGCGCAGGCGCTCGCCGTCGCCGGGGACCTGGTCTTCCGCTCGTGGGACGGCACCCGCGACGAGCAGGTGACGGATCCCGCCGTGGCCCTGCCGCTGCTGCTGTCCCCGTATATGCACATGACCAACAACCGACTGCACGTCACCATCCGCGACGAGGCGTACCTGGCCCATCTGCTGGGCCGGGTACTGCGGGAGAGCAAGGGCGAGGGTGAGCGCAGGAGCGAGGGCCGGACCGAGGGCGAGGCGGTCGCCCCGTGACCGGCCCCGCACCCACCCCCGCGCCGGGCCCGGCCGGGCTGCTGGAACACCGGCCCGCGCTGCGGCCCGAAGTCCTGCTGTCCGCCCCGCTGCTCGACGGGCCGGCCACCGTCCACCTGGTCAAGGACCCGGTGTCCGGAGCCTCGTTCGAGATCGGACCCAAGGAGTTCTTCCTCGTCTCGCGGCTGGACGGCTCCCGCAGCCTGGCCGAGATCGGCACCGAGTACGGACACGCCTTCGGGCGGCGGCTCGGCGAGGGCAACTGGCAGCAGTTGCTGGCCCTGCTCGGCACCCGCCGGCTGCTCGCGGGCGGCCCGCCGCCGCCCGCACCCGCGCCGCCCGGCGGACCACTGCAGGGCACGCTGCTCCGCGGCACGCTGCGCCTGGTCGCGGACGCCGACGCCACCACGGCCCGGCTGCACCGCGCACTGCGCCCGCTGCTGCACCCCGTGGTGCTCGGCCCCCTGCTTCTGGGCTGCCTCGCCATGGAGGTCGTACTGGCGGCGTCGTTCGGTGAACTCGCCGACGCCTTCGGGTGGTTGCTGCGCCATCCGGCAGCCCTGACGGCGGTGGCCACGCTCATGTGGCTGAGCACGGCCGTGCACGAGTTCGCGCACGGCGTCGCGGCCCGCCACGTCGGCGGCACCGTGGGCGAGATCGGTCTGCGGTGGCGGCTGCCCGCCGCCATCATGTACTGCACCGTGGACAACTACCGCTTCCTGGAACGACGTCGGCACCAGGTGGCGGTCGCCTCCGCGGGTGCCTTCGCGAACCTGCTGTTCCTGCTGCCCTTCTTCGCCTGGTGGGCCGCGCTGCCCGGGGGCGACCCCACCCGGCGGATGCTCGCCGCGCTCCTGCTCGCCGGCAGCGCGCAGGCACTCGTCAACCTGATCCCCCTGCCACCGCTGGACGGCTACACGATGCTCGGCCACGGCCTGCGCGTGACACGGCTGGCGCCCGCCAGTTCGGGGTACCTGCGTCTGCGGGTCCGCGACCGGGCGGCCGCCGCCGCGTACCCGCCGAGAGCCCGCCGGCTCTACCTCGGATACGGCATCGGTTCCGCCGTGCTCGTCCTCCTGCTGGCGGCCGGCCTCACGGGAGCCGTCTGGTACGCCGTCACCACCTGACCCCACGAACCGAATCAAGCACGACACACAGAGGGACGCACGACCCATGACAACTGACAGCACCCAGCCGCCCGACTCCCCGGCCATCGCCGTCCAGGACGTACACAAACGCTACGGCGACCGCAGGGCGGTGGACGGGGTGTCCCTCGACGTGCGCCGCGGCGAGTTCTTCGGGCTGCTCGGCCCCAACGGAGCGGGCAAGACCACCCTCATAGAGATCATGGAGGGGCTGCGGCAGGCCGACGACGGCACGGTCCGCGTCCTCGGCCAGAGCCCCTGGCCCCGCAACACCGCCCTGCTGCCCCGCATGGGAGTGCAGACCCAGGCCTCGGCCTTCTTCGTACGGCAGAGCGCGCGCGAGCACCTCGTCACGGTCGCCGGCCTCTACCGCTGCGACCCCGCGGCCGCCGACCGCACGCTGGACAGCGTCGGGCTCACCGAGCAGCGCGACGTCATGGTGGAGAACCTCTCCGGCGGCCAGCGCCAGCGCCTGGCCATCGCCTCCGCCCTCGTCCACAGCCCGGAGCTGATCTTCCTGGACGAGCCGACCGCCGCCCTGGACCCCCAGGCCCGCCGCGATCTGTGGGAGGTGCTGCGCGCCCTCAAGAGCGCGGGCCGGACCATCGTCTACACGACCCATCACCTCGACGAGGCCGAGGCGTTGTGCGACCGCGTCGCGATCCTCGTCGGCGGCCGGATCGCCGCCCTCGACTCGCCGCACCGGCTGGTCGCCGCGGCCGGTGCGCCGTCGCGCCTGCTGCTGCCGGTGGGCCGGATCGCCGTCGACGAGGCCGCGGCGCTGCCGGGTGTGGACCGGGCCGTCCTCCAGGGCGGCTCCCTGGTGCTGGAGACCACGGCGCCGGGCAGGGTGCTCCAGGCCGTGGACGCACTCACGGGGCTGGACGGGGTGATGACCCGTACGGCGACGCTGGAGGACGTCTACCTCGAACTCACCGGCGCCGCAGCACACCCCGGCCCCCGGATCGGCCCCCAGGCAGGCCCCCACACGCAGACGGAGCACCAGGCATGAGCGCATACACGGCCCTGACCGCAGCCGGCTACCGGGCGCAGGTCCGGGACAAGGCCACCCTCTTCTTCACCTTCGCCTTCCCGCTCCTCTTCCTGGTCGTCTTCGGCCTGATCTTCAGCGGGCAGGACGTCGCGGAGACCGGCCGCCCCTACATCTCGTACATCGCGCCCGGGGTGATGTCGTGGGGCGTCGCCAACGCGGCCGTCTTCGGCATCGCGTTCACGCTCATGCAGTGGCGGCGCGACGACCTGCTCCGGCTGATCCGGCTGACCCCGACCCCGCTGACCACCGTGCTCGCCTCGCGGTACGTGCTGGCCCTGGCCGTGGGCGTGGTGCAGGCCGCGGTGTTCGTCGCCGTGGCGATGCTCCCCGGGTTCGGGCTGGTCCTGGACGGGCGCTGGCCGCTGGTGCTGCCCGCCCTGGTCCTGGGAATCACGGCGTTCCTCGCGATCGGCGTGATCGTCGGCACGTACGCGAACACCCCGGAGGCCGTGGCCGCCATCGCCAACTGCCTGATGGTGCCGATGGCGTTCCTGTCCGGCTCGTTCCTGCCGCTCGACATGATGCCGTCGTGGCTCCGGTCCGTCTCGCGCGTGCTGCCGCTGCGCTACCTGAACGACGCGGCGACCGGCGCGCTCACCGGCACCGGCTCCCTCACCGCCATCTGGACCGGATGGGCGGCCCTGCTCGGCTTCGCCCTCCTCTTCGGTGCGATCGGGCTGAAGACCTTCCGCTGGAGCAACCGGACATGAAGACGACCTCCGCACGTCCGCTCGCCCCCGACGGGACGCCCCTGGAGGCGGCGAGGCGGGACCTCGCCCGGGCGCTGGAGCCGCTCGGCGCCGTCGTGGTGACCCTGGGCGTCCACGACGCCCTGGGGCCGCGCACCGCCGATCCGTTCGCGACGGTCCGGCCCGGCGCGAGCGTGCACCTCACGGCGCGCGAGGTGCTCGTCGGCCCCTGGGGCGGTGACGGCACCGCACCGGCGTGCGGCCAGTGCCTGGCCATGCGCCGCCAGCGGCTGCGCAGCCGCAGCGAGCGCGACGCACTGGAGACCGGCCTCGGGCCGGGCACGCCCGCCGGCCCCGAGTGGCCGCGGCTGTCCCCGTACGCGCACGACGCGGTGTACGCGCTGCACGAGGCCGTCCACGGCGGCCGGGCCGGCGCACCCGCAGGGGAGGCCTCAGACCGGACCCTGCCCCAGGTGTCCCGGCTGGACCTGGGGACGCTGCGGATCCGCACGTACCCCCTGCTGGCCGACCCGCTGTGCCCGGACTGCGGCCCCCGGGGCACCGACGCACCGCGGCCCTTCGCGCCCGCGTCCCGGCCCAAGCCCGACCCGGGCGCGCAGCGGCTGCGGGCCGCCTCCTCGTACCCGATGCCGTACGCGGCCCTGGCCAATCCGGTGACGGGGGTGCTCGGCGGCGGCACCTGGCTGGGCGTCACCTCGCCGACCACCGCCCCGGTCGCGGGGAGCGCCTTCATGCGCGGGTACGCGGGACTGACCGACGTCACCTGGAGCGGGCAGGCCAACAGCTTCACCGCGAGCCGCGACCTCGCCCACCTGGAGGGGCTGGAACGGTACGCCGGCACCCACCGCCGCACCGGGAACACCCTGCTCACCGCCTCGTACGCAGAACTGGGCGAGCGCGCGCTCGATCCGGCCGAGTGCGGCTTCTACGCCCCCGGGACCTACCGCGACGACCCGCTCGTGTCCCCCTTCGACCCGGAGCGGCCGATCCCGTGGGTGTACGGGCACTCGCTGCGCGACGACCGCCCCCTCCTGGTCCCGGCCCGGCTGGTGCACTACAGCGCGGGGGTCGCCGCCGACAACTTCGTCTTCGAGTGCTCCAACGGCTGCGCCATCGGCAGCTGCCCGGAGGAGGCGCTGCTGGGCGCGCTGCTCGAACTCGTGGAACGGGACGCGTTCCTGATCGCCTGGTATGCCGGACTGCCGCTGACCGAGATCGACCTGGCGACGGTGCCGGGAACGGCGGTGCGCACGATGGCCGACCGGGCGGCGCTCCAGGGGTACGACGTGCACGCCTTCGACAACCGCATCGACCTGGCCGTGCCCGTCGTGACCGGGCTCGCGGTGCGGCGCGACGGCGGCCCGGGACTGTTCTCCTTCGGCGCCGGAGCCGCGCTCGACCCCGCGACGGCCGTGGAGGCGGCCCTGTCGGAGGTGCTCACGTACATTCCGCACCTGCCCCGCCAGGTCGAGGAGCGGCGCGGCGAACTGGAGGCGATGGCGGGGGACTTCAGCCGCGTCCTGCACCTGAAGGACCACGCCCAGCTGTACGGGCTGCCGGCCATGGCGGAGCACGTGCGGCCCTACCGGGAGCCGGCGGCCGTGCGCGCGATGGACGACGCGTACCGGTCCTGGACGGAGCACGGGCGGCCGCGGACCGGCGATCTGCGCGACGATCTGCTGTGCGTCGTGGACGAGTTGACGGGGGCGGGCCACGACGTGATCGTCGTCGACCAGACCACGCCGGAACAGCGGCGGATCGGGCTGCACACGGTCTGCGCGGTGGTGCCCGGGCTGGTGCCGATCGACTTCGGCTGGTCCCGGCAGCGGGCCCCGCACCTGCCGCGCCTGCGGAGCGCGCCGCGGCGCGCGGGGCTGCGGGCGGCCGACCTCACCGACGCGGACATCCGCAGGGTCCCGCACCCCTTCCCGTAGCTCCCGCACACGGGCGGATGCCCCGGTCCTCGCATGGGCGAGGGCCGGGGCATCCGTGCGTCCGCTGCCCGACGGGTCAGGCGGAGCAGGAGGTGGTGCTGGTGGTCGAGGAACACGTCGAGGTGGAGCTGCAGCTCGTGGAACCGGCGAGCACGACCTCGCTGGCGTCCGAGTAGTCCGAGATCTCGAAGGTCTCGGACTCCAGCTCCAGGATCTCGTCCGCGAGCGAGGCGAGCGGCGACTTCTCCATGATGACTCCTTCTGCGTGGGGGCCGGCACGGACTGTGCCGTGCCCGCACCCATCAGAACCGGTGCCGCCTGCAGCGGACCCGTCGTACCGCTGACACTCCGCTGACACGAGATGTCAGCGCCCTGTCCTACCCGCTCCCGCCCCGCCGGCCGATCATGGCGGGATGACCGGCCACGCACCCGCACCGCTCGCCCTCGCCCGACTGGACGCGCACCTGCGCGACATGACGACGTTCTACCTGGAACTGCACCGGGATCCGGAGCTGTCCGGAGCGGAACGGCGCACCGCGGAACGTTTCGCCCGGCGACTGGAGTCGGCGGGCTGCGCGACCACGCGCGGCATCGGCGGACACGGCGTCGCCGGGGTGCTGCGCAACGGCGACGGCCCCACGGTCCTGCTGCGGGCCGAACTCGACGCCCTGCCCGTGCGGGAGACGAGCGGGCTGCCGTACGCGGCCGACGGCGAGGCGGCCCACGCCTGCGGGCACGATCTGCACCTGGCCACGGCGGCGGGCACCGCCGCGCTGCTGGCCGGCGCGCCACAGGCCTGGCGCGGCACCCTCCTGGTGGTGGGACAGCCGGCCGAGGAGACCCTCGAAGGGGCCCGGGCGATGCTGGCCGACGGCCTCTACCGGCGGTTCGGCCGCCCGGACGAGGCCCTCGCCCAGCACGCCGCGCCGCTGCCGGCCGGGATGGTCGCGCACGCGTACGGGCCCGTGACGGCCGGCAGCGTCACCTTCCGGGTGGTCGTGCACGGCCGGGGCGGGCACGCGGGCGCCCCGCACCTCGCCGTGGACCCCGTGGTGGCGGCGGCCCACGTGGTGACCCGGCTCCAGACGGTGGTGGCGCGGGAGGCCGCCCCGGCGGAGCAGGTGGCGGTGACCGTCGGCTCGTTCCGGGCCGGCGACCGGGCGAACGTCATTCCGGACCGCGCCGAACTGGCCCTCACCGTCAGGGCGGTGAGCGAGTCCTCGCTGGCCCGGGCGGCCGAGTCCGTCGAGCGGATCGTCCGCGCCGAGTGCGCGGCCGCGGCCTGCCCCCGGGAGCCAGAGATCGTCCGGACCTCCGCCTCCCCGGTCACCCACCCCGATCCGGGGGCCACTGCGGCCCTACGGGAGGCGCACGCGGCCGAGTTCGGACCGGAGCGGGTGACGATGTGGCCGCCCTCGCTCGCGACGGAGGACTTCGCCCTGTTCGGCGACGCGGGCCTGGACGTGCACGGCGAGCGGGGCATCCGGCTCGGCTACTGGATGCTCGGCACGGTCGGCCCGGCCGCATGGTCCCGCGCCCCCGGAACGACGGCGGCCGAGAAGCTGGCCGCCCTGCCGGCCAACCACGCACCGGACTTCGCCCCCGACGCCCGCACCGCCCTGCCGGCCGGCATCCGCGCCCTGACGAGCGCGGCACTGGCCCGGCTCGGTCCACCCTGACGGAGGCGGGGGAGCGGAGTTCCGGTGTCCGGGCCCGCGTCTTCGGCCGTGGTCGTGGCCGTGCCCGTGCTGCTCGCACAGCCGGTCCACGAGCGGGGCGGCGTGGGCGAGGGCGCCGCCCGCGCGGACGATCCCCGACCTCGAACGGCTCCGCCGCTCGCGCGCGTTCCCCCACGACTGGACGGCGGTGCGCGGCGATCCCCGCCCGGCCGGCCATGAGAGGCCGTGCACGGTTCGGCTTCAGCAGTCGAACACCGACCAGCAGATGCCGTTGCGCAGCCGCTGGTCGTCAAGTACGAGCTCGCGGATCATCTCCGGGAGCTGATCGCGCTGCCACCGGCACTCGAGTCGTCCTGCGGTCTCGCTCCCGCCTTCCGCTCCCGCCTTCCGCTGCCGCTGCACGTGCGGCCTTGATCGCGTAGGCGGCCGCGCCGAGCTCGTGCGCGGCGACGTGGGCGACGGCCCCGGCCTGGCCGGCGGCGTACGCGGCATGCCGTGCTGCCCCACGCAGGTCTCTGGCTGCCCCCATCGCATGGCCGCCCGCCGCGCGAGCCTGCATCATCTTGACCTCGCCACGCGCCCAGGCCCGGGCGTGCTCGATCGCCTGACGCGGTCGCGGGTCCCCGGGCCGGGCCGACTCGAAGAGGCCGAGGACGTGCTCTGCACAGGCGGCAGCCCATAGAGCGAGGAGACGGTGATCCGCATCAGTGAGAGTCCCACCACGGCGGATCGTCACGAAGCGGGGGTCGCGGACCTTCGGGAGGATCATGACGTGCACTCCCTCCTGCGCACATCGGCGCGCCGGAGGGCGCTCGCTGCGGTGTGCCCTGTCGGCCGGTCAGCCGCCTGGCGCAGGGAATGATCCAGAGTGCGCATCAGCCGGGCGACACGACTGCCGCCGCCTGCCGCCGGCGGGTAGCGGCAGAGCACATAAATGAGCACGGGTGTCGCACGCTGCCGCGACCGTTCCAGCAGGGCATCCCCGATCGCGGGATCACCGCCTGCCTCCATCTCCCCGATGCACGCCGCACTCGCGGAGGCCCGCAGGATGTGGCCGACCTGGCCGGCCTGGGCGATGGGGTGCAGGTATGCGGCCGATGCGGCGTCACCGGCGGATCGCGCGGCCAGCCGCGCGGCTTCGGAGGGTGCGGAGCGGGCGGCTCGATGAGCGTCGAGGGAAGTGGAGCGCTGCAATTTCGTCCTGTTGGCACCGTTGACGAACGCCCAGGCCGCGTCGATCGCCGCACGGGGGCGCGGATCACCGGGAACAGCCTGCTCGAAGACCGACAGGACGTCCTCTGCGTGCCGGACCACGTAACGCGCCACGACGCGCAGCTCGTCCATCGTCAGATCGAAGTCTCCGGACACGGTGTGCGTGCTCTGTGTCATGACCCTCAATCGTATCCTTGAACACCCGGTGGAGACTCTGCGACGCATTCTCCGCTCACCCGCGTCGAAACCCTCAACGGAGGTCACATGCGGCCCGTGGACCTGGCCCGCCGCCATGGCCTCTCCACGCAGGCGGTCCGCAACTACGAGGAGGCCGGCATCCTCCCGCCGGCCCACCGCAGCCGGACGGGGTACCGGGACTACACCGCCACTCATGCCGCCGGCCTCGCGGCCTACCTGGCGCTGGTCCCTGCCTTCGGCTACTCGACGAGCCGACGCATCATGCATGCCGTCACCGGCGGCCGGCTCGACGAAGCACTGGAGTACGTCGACGCCGGGCACGCCCTCCTGGCTCGCGACCGCAACACGCTCAGAACCGTCGAAGCGGCGCTCTCACACCTCGGAGCCTCCACCCCGGATGCAGCGGCCGGCACCCGGACGCCGTACAGCACCGGTGAACTCGCCCGCCACCTCGCGCTCAACCCGGCCACCCTGCGCGCCTGGGAACGCGCCGGAGTCCTCACCCCACAACGTGACCGGCGCGGGCACCGCCGGTACCTCGCGCAGGACGTGCGCGACGCCGAACTGGCGCACCTGCTGCGCCGGGGAGGCCAGCCCCTGGGCGCCATCGCCACCGTCCTCGGAGAACTCCGCGACGCGGGCAGCCTCGATGCGCTGGCCAGGACCCTGGAAGGGTGGCGGCGCGACCTCACCTCCCGCGGAACGGCCCAGCTGTACGCCGCCGGTCAGCTGTCCGCCTACCTCGACTCCTTGGACGGATCGGCGAGAACCGGCTCAGCCCCGGGGCGCGGACCCCACTGACGTTTCCCGATGCCCGGACCACCGACATCTCCAAGCCGGACGGCAGTGCGCCTTCACTTGGCCCGGCCGCCGCTCAGCCGGCGGATCCGGGAGCGGGAGGCCGACCCCGGATGTCGGCTCTTCGACCGGGTCCCCACCGGGGCGCGGCTCACCCCGGCCGGCGAGGTGGTGCTCGCGGAGGCGCGGGACCTTCTGGAGCGCGCCGAACGGACCCGCGAGCGGGTCAGCGCCGCGGAGGCCGGACGGGTTCTCGTGCCCGGCGTGGTCGCGGGCGCCGGCTTGGAGGCCGGACCGCCGACTCTGGCCGCGCTGCGGCGCGCGTGCCCCGGAGTACGGGTCCGGCTGCGCGAGGCGCCCGTCCCCGAGCCCTCGGCCGGACTGCGCGAGGACCGGGTGGACCTGGCGCTGACCCGGCTGCCCTTCGACACCGCGGGGCTGACGGTGTGCCTGCTCGGCGAGGAGCCGGTGGCGGCGGCGTTCCCGCCGAGGATCCGCTGGCGGCCCGGGCCGGGGTGCGGGTCGCGGAGGGGTCACGGTGTCACGGGAGGCCGTGTGCCACGGCCGCCTGGACGGCTTCGAGACCCGCAGCCGGCTCCGCGAGCCGGGCTCCGGGGAGGGCCGGGCCCACTGGACCCGTTCCTGACCACCTGACGCGTCGCGACCCCCCTGCCCCGGCGTCCCACCGCTACGGGCCGTCCTCGGCGTCAGGTCCGCGGCCGGCGGGTGGCCCGCCAGGTCGGACGGCGGCGGGAGAGACGCGGCCCCCGCCCCGTGGGCGACGGCGTGGCCAGCGCGAACGTCACGGTGATGTGGGCGCCGCCCAGCGGGCTGCGCGTGATGCGCATCGCGCCGCCCGTCGCGGTCGAGGCCCGTTGCGCGATGTCGAGCCCCAGCCCGGTGGAACCGGTGCTGCTCCCACGCGAGAGGGCCCGGTCCGGGTCCGGGATGCCCGGCCCGCCGTCCTCCACGACCAGCTCCACGGCGTGGGCCGTACGCGCGACGCGGACGCCGAACGGGGTCCCGGACGGGGTGTGCCGGAAGATGTTGCCGATGAGCGCGTCCACCACGGCGGCGACGTCGTCCTCGGAGAGGCCCACGGCCGTGGGTTCCTGGGTGAGGTCGAGGGAACAGCACCGGTCCTGCTGCTCCGCCAGGACCGCCCAGAAGGCGGTGCGGCGGCGGACGACGTCGGCCGCCTCGCAGCGGGGTCCGGGAGCTCCTGTACCTGCGGCGCGGTCGCCCGTGAGGGGTTCGGCGGCGAGCATGCCCTGGCCCATGGGTCCCACGGCGAGCGGAGTGCGCGCCGTGGCGATGATGGCCTGGAGTTCCGTCTCCAGTTCGCCGACCGCCGCTTCGACCCTGGCCGATTCCGGTGTGCCTGCCATCCGCTCCGATGCCAGGTGCAGGGCGGTCAGCGGGGTGCGCAGCCGGTGGGACAGGTCGGCGACGAGTTCGCGCTCGACGGCGAGCAGTTCGGTCATCCGGTGGGCCATCGCGTTGAAGGCCACACCCGCCTCGCGCAGTTCCTTGGGGCCCATCGGGTCCACACGGGTGTCCAGGTCGCCCTGACCGAGGGCGCGCGATGCCTGCGCGAGCCGCTTCGAGGACCTGACGACCTTCGCGCCGAGGCGGTCGGCGACCAGCACGGATCCGCCGATCAGTCCCACGGCGAGGAAGAGCATGACCGCCCACGACTCCTTGACGCCGCGGGTCAGTTCCTCCTCGGGCACGAAGTTCTCGATGACGGCCACCTGCTCCCCGGGAAGCACCACGGGCTGCAGGCATATCCAGCCGTGCGGAATCTCCTGCGAGATGGACTCGCGTCCCCGCTGTGCCCGTTCGAGCAGTTCCGCGGGGGCCTTGGAACTGCCGAGGGGCCCGGTGTCCGGCAGATGGACCACCAGGTGCTCGGCGGCGTCCAGGCTCGCGGCGGACTCCCGCAGCGCCGCCGGGTCCGTGGTCAGCGCGAGGACGGGCGCCAGGGCGGCGGCACGCTGCTCGGCCGCGGTGACGCCCTGCTCCTTGACGAGCGACATCACCAGTGCGGCCAGCGGTATGAGGAAGGAGAGGGCGACCATGGAGGTCACGGCGAGCGCCACTCCGGCAAGTGAGCGTCTCAACGCGGCGCCACCAGTTTGATGCCGACGCCGCGGACGGTCAGCAGGTACCGCGGGGCCGCCGCGCGTTCGCCCAGCTTGCGGCGCAGGGACGACAGGTGCACGTCGACGGTCTGGTCGTCCACGTACGGCTCCCGCCAGACCTCGGTCAGCAGACGTCGCTTGGAGACCACCTGGCCGGTGTGGTGGGCGAGGAACGCCAGCAGGTCGAACTCCCGGCGGGTGAGGCGGAGCTCCCGGCCGGCCAGGTACGCCGTGCGCGCGCCCGGGTCCACGGCCAGTTCGCCCACGGTGGTGGGGCGCAGCGGTTCGGCGGCCGGTGCCACCGGTGCGCCCGCCGGGGCACCGGCCGGCGGGACGTGGCTCGTGCGCCGCAGGACTGCGGACAGGCGCGCGACGAGCTGCCCCCCGGAGAAGGGCTTGACCAGGTAGTCGTCGGCTCCCGCGTTGAGGAGCTTGATGATTTCGGTCTCGTCGTCGCGGGCTGTGGCCACCAGTACGGGAACGGAGGATATGCCGCGGATCATGCGCAGTGCGTCTCCTCCGTCCAGATCGGGCAGTCCCAGGTCGAGGACGACCGCGTCGACGGGCGCCTGGGTCACCTCGCGCAGGGCGCCGAACCCGTCGCCCGCGCTGCGCACGGCATACCCGTGCTCCGCCAGGACCTCGATCAGTGACTGGCGGATGCTGGGGTCGTCTTCGACGACCAGGACGCTCGGCATGGGCACACCTTAGGGGCTCCTGCGCCTAGTGGGCGTCGAAGGTCGGGCCGTCACCGGTGACGCGCAGCTGCACGGGGCGGTCGGAGACCGGGATGGTGCAGCCCTCCTGGGTGCTGCAGGTCGCGTAGCCGAGCAGCAGGGTCGCGTTCCCGTCCCCGTCGGCGCGGACCGGCAGGGTGGTGGTGACGGGGCCGTCGGGGTAGACGGGGACCGGGGCGTCGACACCGGGCACGCTGATGGACCGTACGTCTTCGGTGGCCGTCAGCCTGCCCTCCGCCGTGAGGACCCCCGAGACGGCCATCGCGGTCGGGCGGCCCACGTCCTCGATGCCGGTCGTCGGCAGGTCGATGCTGTAGAGGTGGAACCCCTTGCGCTCGGGCGTGAAGACCGCGGTGACGGTGCCCTTCGAGGCGTGCCAGTCGGAGACCGAGAGGGTGACGGTGACCCCGTTCTCGGTGAAGCGCGTCGTGGGCGCGGTGGTGCCGGCCCCGGCGCCGGGGCCCTTGGCGGGCTGCTGGCCGCATGCCGCGAGCGCGGCCAGGGAGACGAGGGCGGCCGCGATGCGGGCCTTCCGGGAATGCCTGACATGCGTGGAAAGGTTCATGGGCGTCTCTGCACTTCTGTGTCACGTATCACGGGATCGGATCGGTTCTTCGTCTTCGAGGCGTACGAAGGCTCTAGAGGGCCGTGCTGAAGTTCGCGCTCCACAACTGCATGCGGTACACGAGGTCGTTCCACACCCCGGTGGCCAGCAGGACGCCGACGAGCACGAGCATGCCGCCGCCGATCCGCAGCACCCACGGGTAGTGGCGTTTGACCAGGCCGAACGCGCCCAGGGCGCGCCGGAACGCGAGCGCCGCCAGGAGGAACGGCAGGCCCAGCCCGAGGCAGTACGCCGCCATCAGCAGGGCGCCGCGGGCCGCGCTCGCCTCGGTCCACGCGAGCGCCTGGACGGCGGCCAGCGTCGGACCGATGCACGGGGTCCAGCCGACCGCGAACACCGCTCCCAGCAGGGGCGCCCCGGCGAGCCCGAGAGCGGGGCGCCGGTGGCTGCGGAACTCCCGCTGGGTGAACCCCGGCAGGAACCCCATGAAGGACAGCCCCATGAGCACGGTGAAGACGCCGAGCACCTGGGTGACCATCTCCTGGTGGGCGAGGAGGGTACGGCCGAAGTAGCCGAACAGGGCGCCTCCGGAGACGAGTACCGCGGTGAAGCCCAGGACGAACAGCAGCGCCCCGGTCGCCATGCGGCTGCGGCGCCCGCCGCGCGCGTCCGCCAGATCGGCGACCGACAGGCTGGTCACGTAGCTGAGGTAGCCCGGTACGAGCGGCAGTACGCACGGCGACAGGAAGGAGACGAGTCCCGCGACGAACGCCACGGGGGCAGCGATCGCCAGCGTGCCGTTCACCAGGGAGGGGGCGTCCGCGAGGGCGAGCGTCCGGTACACGGCCGCCGTCCCCGTCACGACTCCTCCTCCACCACGCGCGCGAGCAGGGGCCGCAACTGCTCCTCGGTGACGGCGCCGCCGATGGCGACGGCGATGCGTCCGCGGCGGTCGATCACGAGGGTCGAGGGGATCGCCTGCGGGTTGAGCAGCTCGGGAGGGAAGCGGAGCAGGAGTTCGCCGGAAGGGTCGTGGAGGCTGGGGAAGCCCAGGCCGTGCTCGCGTACGAACGACCGGGCCGCCGTACGGTCCGGGTCCCGCGTGTTGATGCCGAGGAACCGGACCTCCCCGGCCGGGGTCTCCCGGCTGAGCTGCGCCAGGTCCTGGGCCTCCGCCCGGCAGGGGCCGCACCAGGAACCCCAGACGTTGAGGACGACGACGTGGCCCCGGAACCCGGCGAGGCCGACCGGCTCCCCGTCCAGGTCGTCGCCGGCCAGCGCGGGCGCGTCACGCCGGGCGCCGGGGTCCAGGACCTTCGCCTCGGCGGCCCTGGCCACGCCCGCCCGGCCGTCCGGCGCCCCGGCACCGCCGTCGTCCGTCACGAGGCCGGCGAGGAGCAGACCGGCCGCCACCACGAGGCCCGCCCCGGCCGGAACCACCACGGCCCTGCGGACCGATCGCCTCATTCGTCTCATGACGCCCACTTGCGCAGGAAGGAGTTGATGCCGTCCGCGGTCAGGGACGGATTGCCCGTGACGTGGGTGTCGGTGCGCACCGTGCCGGAGGGGGAGACGACGACCAGTACGGGCATCGTGTACGTCCCGCCGGACGGGCTGTACTTGCGCAGGAGCGCCGAGTTGGCGGAGCTGTTGCCGCCGATGTCGACCTTGACGAGGTGGTACGAGGCCCCGAGGATCCCCGCGGTCTGCGGCTGGGCGAACACCTTGTCGGCGGCCTTGCAGTTGCCGCACCAGTTCGCGCCGAAGTCGAGCAGTACCGCCCGCCCGTCGGCCTTGGCCGCCCGCAGGGCCGCCTCGATCTGCTTCTGGGCGTCGGCGGAACTGTCGTAGCCGGGTCCGGGTATCCGGGCCGGCTCGGGCGCGGCGGACGTGCGGGCCGGCTTGGCGGACGTACGGGCGGGAGAGGCCGGTCCGGACGCGGCACGCGAGGGGGTGGCGGACGCCGACGCGGACGGCGAGGCCGAGGCGGTCGGGGAGGCCTCGGGGGACGCGGTCGCGGACTCCGAGGCGGAGGGGAGGGCTGCCTCCGCGGAGTGTCCGGCCGTGGATTGCGCCGCGGAACCGACGGGCTGGGAGGCCGGCCCGCAGGCGGCGGTCAGCCCCGCCGCGACCACGGCGACGGCGACCAGGGGCAGTCGCGTCCCCAGGAGCGCGGTGGAGCGGGGCGCCGTCGTACGGCGGTCGGCGCGAACGGGTCGGAGCAGGCGAGAAGTCATGGCGAAGACACCCCAAGGCACGATGCGGACTGCGGGAAGGGCCGAATGCCTCTCGGCTCGGCGCAACCGACGGCCCGGGGGTTCGCCGGGTGCGGTTCCCCGGCGCCGAGGGCCGCTCGGCTGACGCGAGCATAGGCCCCGTCAGGGCCTGGGGAACCGCCTCGGCACGATCTTGAGGTTGCCCTAAGGAAGCGCTCACCTTCCGTTTCGCCGCAGCGTGGCGCACGAAGGCGCAAGAGAGTCCGAACCGTGCAAAACGGACCGGCGTCAGAACGAGGATTCGCGGACGCTCGCCTTCGCCGTCGGGACGATCGTCGCCGTGACCACCGACCGGTGGTCGGCGCCGGAGAACGTGACGGTGAGGGTGTCGTCCGAGGTCTGTGCGGTGGTGGCCTTGAAGCCGCGGCTGGGGATCGCGGAGATCAGGCACACGCCCCGGCTGCCGTACCGCACCGTCACCTTGCCGCCCGTGGAGGGGACGGTGTGCAGACCCGCTCCGCCCTCCTCGCAGTCCACGGCGGTCGTCGGGGCGGTGGTCCGGGGGGTGCCGGGCGAGGCCTTGGCAGGGTTCGCGGCCGAAGGGGTCGGACGCTGCGTCACGGTGGGCGAGGGGCTCGCGGACGCGGACGGTGTGACCGGCGCCGGGCTGCCCGCCTCCCAGGCCGGAGGCGTGTCGATGACCACCGGGGCGGACCGTGCGACCGGGGGCGTATGCCTGGTCGAGCCGACCACGAACTGGACCGTGGCGAGCACGGCGGTCACGCTGGTGGCCGTGCACGACAGCCATATGAACAGGTAACGCGGGATCCGGGGCACGGCCCCATAGTGACCGACCCGCCGGCCGGCTCGTCACCGCCTCCCCCGAAGTGGCCCGGAGCCCTGTGTGCGGGCCCGCCGCCGACCGGTGAACGCCGACGTCCTCCGACCCGTCGGACGGGTCGGAGGACGTGTGTGGGGGGCGGCTGGTTCGTTCCGTGCGCGGGGCTTTGCTGTTCCGGGTCTCGCTACTTCGGGGTGCCGAAGTTCTGCGTCCACCACGGGCCGCCGTCGCCCTTGTGGACGCCGATGCCGATTTCCTTGAAGGCGCAGTTGAGGATGTTGGCCCGGTGGCCGGAGCTGTTCATCCACGCCTTCATGACCGCGTCGGGGTCGGCCTGACCCCGGGCTATGTTCTCGCCCAGACGGGACCACCCGTATCCGGCGGCCTCCACCCGGCTGGTCATGGTGGACCCGTCGGGGCCGGTGTGCGACATGACGCCGCTACGGGCCATGGTGTCGCTGTACGTCCGTGCGGCGGTGCTCAGCTTGGCGTTCATGCTCAGCGCGCCGCACCCGGCGGCGGCCCGCTCCTTGTTGACCAGGGCGAGGACCGCGGACTCGGCATCGCCGTTGACGGTGCCCGAGCCCCCCGAACCGCCCGAGCCCCCGGAACCGCCGCCCGTGGTCGTGGAGGGCTTGCGCGTCGGGTCGGCGGCCCGGGTCGGCGCCTGCTTGGCCGGAGTACTGCTCTCCGCCGTGTCGGGCTCCGGCGGAGCGGCGGATTCGGAGGCGCCGGCGTCCGGCGTGCCGGACGGGCTCGGGCTCGCCGTGGCCGTGGCGTCGGTGGTGGGCGTGGGGACGGCAGGGGAGGGTGCCGTCCCCACGCCGTCACCGGTCCCCGCGGTGCCGGCCGAGGCACCGGCGGCGCCGTCGGCCCGCCGGTCTCTGCCGGCATCACCGTCGGAGTCGGCCACGGCGACCCCGACCGCCACCGCCGCGGCCGCCGCGGTGACGGACAGGACGATGCGCGTGCGCACCGTCCTCTTCCGTCGCGCCTCGGCGCGGGACGGCGTTTCGGGAGTGTGGCTGCGGCTCATGACGGTTGCACCTCACAGGAGAAGGGGAGGAGGGGAGTCCGGCTGAGCCTAGGTCGCCGACCAGCGAAAAGGGCGCGCTGGAGGGGTTCTTCAGGTTCCCCTAAGGAAACCCGCAGGGCCAACACAGGGATGAGCCGGACAATCGCCCCAACTCGGCCGGCCCGGCACGCGCGTTGCCGAGCGGCGGAACTCACCCTCGTCCTGGACGCGGCGGCCCGCGGGCTCAGGACCGCCCGGGCAGCCGGTGCAGAACGACGTCGTGCAGGGCGCCGTCCGCGACCGTGAGGGTCAGGAAGGTGTGGTGGGGCTGTCTGCGACGGTCCGTCGGAGAGCCGGGGTTGAGCAGCCGGAGCCCGCTCGGGGCCGTGGAGTCCCACGGGATGTGGCTGTGACCGAACACCAGGACGTCCGTGTCGGGGAAACGTGCGGCGCAGCGCCGTTCCCGCCCTTCGGTCGGGCCGGTCTCGTGGACGACCGCGAAGCGCAGACCGCCGAGTTCGGCGCGGGCGACCTCGGGCAGCCTGCCGCGCAGGGCGGGCCCGTCGTTGTTGCCGCACACGGCGATCAGGCGCCGCGACTTCGACTCCAGCAGGTCGAGCGTGGCCTCGTCGGTCCAGTCCCCGGCGTGGACCACCACGTCGGCTTCGCCGATGGCTGACAGCAGGTCTTCGGGCAGGCGCCGGGCCCGCGCGGGTACGTGCGTGTCGGAGGTCAGCAGCAGCCTCATGGGTTCACCGTAGACGAGGGTGCCGCCGCCTTGTGGAGGAACGGGAACGCGCTTTCGGTGTCAGTTGGCGGTGAGGTCGACGGCGTCGGCCGCCTCGCGGACCTCCGTGTCCCGGTGGCGGCGCAGCGCATGGACGGCGGCTCTCCAGGGCCCCGGCCAGTTCAGACCGGGGCCGAGAGCCGAGGCGAGGGCCACGGCGAACAGCCCGTCGGGCAGCGTCCCGGCGGACAGGGTGCGTACGGTCCCCAGCGCCCCTTCCGCCTGCTGCATCGTGCGGGAGGCGTAGTGGTGCCGCTGGTGCAGCTGTTGGGCGCTGCGGCCGGCCAGCGCGGGGCGGTCCGCGACGGCGGCGCTCAGCTCGCGGCAGGCCGCGGTCAGTTCGGCTTCGGGCGCGGCCGCGTCGACGGCCTGGACGAGCAGGGAGACGCGCAGGCCGGTCAGCCGCGGTTCGGGGGCCAACTGCCGGGCGAGCGGAGCGCACAACCGGCCGGGCACCGTGACCATGGCCGAGCCGAGGAGGTGGTGCATCCGATGGCGGGCGGGCTGCTCGGGACCGTCGGCGTCGCCGCCCTCCGACGCGCCGTCCTCCGAGGCCATGGCCGTCAGCAGCCGGGCGACCGTCTCGTGGAGGGCACTGCCGGGGGCCGCTCCGCCCGCCGGATGGGGCTGCTCCGATCCGGCGATGCCCAGCAGGGTCCTGCCGGCCTCCCAGGTGAGGGGAGAGGTCAGGTCGGTGACCATGTCCGTGAGCGCCCCGGTGACGGCGGGGGTGTAAGCGGCCCATTCCCCCAGGGCCCAGAACACGCTCTGGGTCGTGAACTCGTCGGCGGTGGCGAGCAGATCGGTGACCAGCCGGCCGTAACGGGTCCGGTGTACGGGAGCCACTTCGGCCGGGCCGCGCAGCACGGCGCGGCGGGCGCCTTCCGGGCCGTCGGCGACGGCGGACTCCAGCAGCGACCACGCCGCTTCGGCGGGGAGCAGGGCAGGAGCCAGGGCGACGGCGGCGGTCCGCAGGTCCGGGTGCGCGGAGGCGCCGAGCGCAGCCCGGGCGAGGAGCCGCGCGGCGTCCTGAGGCGGGAGGTGGCGGGCTGCGAGCCGCGCCGCCGACTTGCGGACGGTGAGCTTCACCCCGCCTTCGCGGGTGAGCAGTTCGCGCAGCGCGGCGGCGAGGGCGTCCGGGCGGACCCGGAGCGCCACCTGGTCGGCGACCGCCCAGACCGCGGCCGCGTCGGCCGTGCCGGCGCTGTCGAGCAGCAGGCGCAGGGCGGCGTCCGGTGCGTCGCCGACGGCGGCGGCCGCCAGCGCGGCGGGGTCCGCCCCCGCTTCGTCGGCGCCGCCGTACCGCCGGACGAGCTCGTACCCGTACCCCGGGACCCCGGCCGCCTCGCGGAGCACCACGGCCCGTTCGTCCAGGGACCGGCCCGGGTCGGCGAGGGCCCTCTCCGCCAGGCGTACGGCGGCACGTTGCTGGCGGGGCAGCCACCGGTCCGCACGGCGGAAGCGGGGCAGCGCACGGACCGTGCCGGGCGCCGGGAACCGGCCGGTGGGCGGCGGGTCGGCCAGCGCGTGGTCCAGCAGGTCGGTGCGGTCGGCGGCGAGCACGTCGAGTACGGGGCCGAGCGCTGCCGCGGAGGGCTCCCGCTCCAGGAGTACGGCGACCCGCCCGGCCCGCGTCGCCGGGTCCGCCAACCAGGCCGCGGCCAGCTCGGCGAAGGCGCCGTCGGGGCAGTCGCGCAGGCCGTCGGCGAGGCGGTCCTGCAGCTCGGGGACCCGGCGCGCCCGGTCGCCGAACGCCTCGACCAGGGCGAGCAGCGGTGTGTGGTCGCCCCGCCCGGCAGCGGTGTCCAGCCAGGGCCGCACGGCGTCGAGCACGACGCGTTCGCGGCCGTGGCGCAGCGCCCGGTCCAGCCGGACGGCGGGTGCGAGCGAGCCGGTGCGGGCGGTGAGGTCCCCCAGCAGGTGGACGGCGAGTGCGAGGGGCTCCTCGTCGGCCGAGGAGTTGAGGAGGGCGACGGCGAGGGTGTGGACGGCGGTCCGGGTGGCCGGCGAACAGTCGCGGGCGCGCAGGGCGTCCAGGCAGAGCCGCTGCAGGTCGTCGCGGCCGGCCCGGCCCGTGGTTCCGGTGAGGGCCGCCACGAGCAGCGGTGCGCGCAGGGCTGCGAAGGCCTCCAGGGCGCTCCGGCGCACGGGGTCGCGCTCGTTGCGCAGCCGGCGCGCGGCCAGGTCCAGTACGGCGGCCACCTCCGCCGGATCCGCCGCGTACTCGGCGTTGGACACCACCTGCCGCCAGGCGAACGCCCGGTCGTCGGCGTCTCCGGAGCCGGTCGCGTCGAGGAGTTCCGGCCGGGCCTCGGCCGGCGGGAGCATGGCGAGGGCGGGCCAGATCTCGAACGCGGCCCATCGTTCGGCGCGGCCCCGCGCGACGTCCGCCCGTGCCACGGCGTGCCGTTCGGCCTGCGGAAACAGGGCCAGTACACCGTCGGGGACGCCGCCCGGGACGTGGCCCGGTCGTTCGGCGGCGACCGCCTCGTGGAACTCCGCCCGGTCCGCGGTCGGCACCGCGCGCAGCATGGTGACGTAGGCGCCCCGCTGGGACCAGCGGGCGGCGAGCCGGTGCAGGGACGGCGGTGCGGCCGCGACCAGCCGGCGGAGCACGGCCGGGTTCGGGGTGCGCTCCCAGCGCATGCTCTGCCGGCCGGGGTCGGCGAGCCAGCGGGCGGTCCGCTCGGCGTCCGAGTCGACGAGGTCGGCGAGCCGGTCGTGCAGCGGCTCGGGCAGGTCCCCGGGGCCGTGGCGTTCGAGGAGGTCCAGCACCCGTGCGGGGGCTGCGGGCAGGGCCGCCGCGATCCCGTTGGCGTGGCGCGGCCACCAGCTGCCCCGCAGGCCGGGGGAGAGCGATGCGAGGTCACGTTCGGCCTGGTCGAGCACGGCTGCCGGATGGCGGCGGGCCAGCAGGCTCCAGCCCTCGAACGCGACGGCGCCGGCGAGCTCGGGCAGCATCCGGGCGGTGAACTCCGGGGAGCAGCCCGGCAGCAGCAGGGCCGCGTCCCGGTCGCCGCGCTCGGCACGCAGCCGCAGCAGCAGGCGCTCGGCGAGGGCGGGGCGGCTGCCGTCGCGCAGCAGCCGGGCGAGGTCGGCGCGGACCACGGCGGGGGCGTCGTCGTACGCGGCTTCGACGGCCCGGTCCGGGACGCCCGCAGCGCGGGCGCCGCGCAAGGCGTAGCGGCGGACGACCGGGTCCGGGTCGGCCAGGCGCGCGGCGAGGTGGTCGGTGTCCGCCCCGGCCAGCGCGGCGAGCGCGCCGAGCCGCCGTTCGTACGGGCCGAGCCGGTCGAGTGCGGTGAGCAGCGGCCGGAGCTCGCCGCGGGCGGCCAGCGCGTGCGCGGTGACGGCGGCGTGCCGCAGGCGGGCCTTGTGCGGGAGGGAGTCGAGTGCGGAGAGCAGCTGTTCGACGGTGGTGATCATCGGGACGGATTGTCACAGACACCCGTCCGCGACTCCTACCGAATATCGGCGGGGGCATCGGTGCGGGCCCGGACCGGCGTGCGGCGGATCCGGGTCAGCCGAGGACGAGGGGGAGGCGCAGTGGTGTGGCAGACCCGCCCAGTTCGGCCTTCTCCGCGTCGGTCGGGGCCCGGCGTCCGGTGCCGATCAGCAGCGCGTCCTCGTCGGAGAACGACGGGGGGAAGGCCGCGCCGGCGATCCTCTCCAGCAGCTCGCGTGACCGGGCGAGGCCCTCGGCGGGCGGTTCCGCCGCGTCCGGGAGGTGCGCGATCAGGTCGAGGTGGTGCAGGGTCCATTCCAGGACGTACGCGGCGAGGTAGTCGCCCGTGGTGAGCACCTCGCCGCGGGTGCCGACCCGGACCGCGGGATCCGCGAGTGCGGCGGCCCGGCCGGCGGCGGAACCGACGTCGTCGAGGTGGAACTTGAGCAGCCACGGCTCCTCGTACGCGGCGGCGAGGCGGACGGTCAGCGCGTCGAGCGGGTCCTCGCCGTTCGGGGCCTCGACGAGGTTCCAGTAGGTCACCGCGTCGCGCGTGGGCTGCGTATCGGCGGGGGTGACGAGGGTGATCGGGACGTCCTGGGCATCGATGACCGGATGGCACACCAGGTCCCGCACGAGCCACCCGGTGCAGCCGGACGGCCATGCGAAGTCCTCGTCACGGAGTTCGGCGACCGCCGTGCGCAACGCTGGCCAGGAGCGTGAGAAGAGGTCCACGGCCGCAAGCTGGCAGCCCCCGGCCGTGGACCTCCCGCTCCTGGTTCCCGCCGCGACCGACACGATCGCCCGTCACGCCGGCGGCGGTGGCAGCGGTGGCGGTCCTGGACGCGTCCGCCGGGCCGTCAGGCGAGCGCCGCCGCCAGCGCCTTGGCGGCCCTTGCGACCACCGCGTCCGTACGGGGCGCGGAAGCCTCCGGCTTGGTGGTCAGCACGGCCAGCACCACCGGCGGCCGCCCCGGAGGCCAGGCGATGCCCACGTTGTTGTTGGTCCCGTACGATCCGGTGCCCGTCTTGTCCCCGATCACCCAGTCGGCGGGCAGCCCGGCCCGGAACCGGTCTCCGCTCGTCGTGTTGGCCAGCAGCCAGCGCGTCAGGTGCTCCCGGTGCCGCGGGACCAGCGCGTCTCCGAGCACGAGCCGCCCGTACGTCCGCCCGATGGCCCGCGGGCTGGTCGTGTCGGTCACCCGCGACGGTTCGGCCGAGTTCAGCTCAGGCTCCCACCGGTCGAGCCGCGTCGTACGGTCCCCGAGGGAACGGCAGAAGGCGGTGATCGCGGTGGGGCCGCCCAGCTCGCGGAGCAGCAGGTTGGCGGCGGCGTTGTCGCTCTGGGCGATGGCCGCGGAGCACAGCTCGGCCACCGTCAGCCCGCCGGCGACGTTCTCGGGCCGCTCCGTCACCGAGCCGCCGCCCGCGGTCGTGACGTCGTCCTGCGTGTAGTGGATGCGCCGGGCGAGGAACTCGCCGTCGCGGTCCAGATCCCGCATCACGGCCGCTACGGCCGGCGTCTTGAACAGCGAGCACATGGGGAACAGCTCGTCGGCGCGGTACAGCACCGTCCTGCCGGTGGCGGTGTCCCGGGCGTACGCCCCCAGCCGCGCGCCGTACTCGCGCTCCAGCCCGCGCAGCTGCCGGACGACCTCGGCGTCCCTGCCGTCCCCGCTGTTCCCGCCGCGTGACGCCGCACGCGCCGCGCCCGCCGGCAAGGCCGCGGTCAGCGCCGCCCCCGCCCCCAGAGCCAGTAATCCTCGACGGGTCTGCTCCACGTCGGCTCTCCTCTTCCCTTTGACGATCACGTGACGACGAAGACGCCAAAGATGATCAATCCGGTTCCGTCCGGCCGCCCGTTTTTCAGTCGAGCCCGTCGAAGCTCCAGGCCTGGATGTCGCGGTAGTGGATGGGTCCGGGGCCGCGGCCCGTGTTGCTGCCGACGAGGTGGAGCCGCCGGGTCTGCCACGGGCGACCGGCGAACGCGGCGAGCCCCGCCGCCGCCTCCACCGCGCTGGTGCGGTCGTTGCGGCGGGAGCGGGCCAGCGTCAGATGGGGGCGCAGCGGCCGCTCCTGGAAGTCGATGCCGCACGCGCGGACCGTGGCGCGCACGTCGGTGGCGAGGAGGTGCAGTGCTTCGAGCTCTCCGTCGATTCCGGTCCACAGGACCCGGTCGTCGAAGTGCCCGCCGCCGCGCAGTGCCAGCTTCAGGGGGCGCCGGGCCGCGGCGAGGTCCGCGAGCGGCTCCTTGAGGAGCGGAACGGCGGTGGCGGGGAGCTCGCCGAGGAAGGCCAGGGTGACGTGCCAGTCCTCGATGCGGTTCCAGCGCATGTCCGGGTACGCGGCGTAGGCCGGCCGCAGCTGCTCGGCCAGCTCTTCCTTCGCGTCGTCGGGCGGGGCGAGCGCTATGAACACGCGGACGGTCTCAGCCTGGATCTTTTCGTTCACGGAGGACTTCGTACCGTGTCCGGGCGGGTCCAGTCATCTTTGCGTTCCCGCCGCGCGGTGCGGCAGCGGACGACAAAAGGGGTGAGCGACAACCGGGCGCTGTGGGAGCTGGACGCGCGGATCGCGAACGAGATGTTCGGCGAGGAGCTGAACGGCCGGCGGGCCTCGTTCGGCCTGCCGCCGGTCGAGAACGTCCGCGACTACGCCTTCACCGACCAGCCGTGGCTGGCCACGGACCCGGTCCTGGACCCCTGGCGGACCACGGACCTCGACGTGGTGCAGACCGGCGCCTGGATCCGGCCCGACACGCGCCCGCTCCCCGCCGGCCTGGAGGCGTTCCTGGACGCCGGCGCACCACCGGTGTACGTCGGCCTGGGCAGCACGCCCACCGGAGCCCCGCAGGACTTCGCGCGGACGGCCGTCGACGCGGTCCGCGCGCAGGGCCGCCGCGTGGTCCTCTCCCGCGGCTGGGCCGGCCTGGACCCGGTCGACGAGCAGGACGACTGCTTCGCCGTCGGCGAGGTCAACCAGCAGGCGCTGTTCCGGCGGGCGACCGCCGTCGTGCACCACGGCAGCGCGGGCACCACGACGACCGCCACCGGGTCCGGCACGCCCCAGGTGGTCGTGCCCCAGGGAGGAGACGCACCGTACTGGGGCAGCCGGGTCGCCGACTTGGGCATCGGGACCGCCCACGACGGCCCGGCCCCGACCACCGAGTCCCTGTCGCTGGCGCTCGAGGCGGCCCTGACGCCCGGGACCGGCGCACGGGCGACCGCCGTGGCCGGCACGATCCGTACCGACGGGGCGACGGTCGCCGCGAAACTGCTGCTCGACGCCGCCTGCTGATCCAGGCCGTGATCCCGGTGCGGCGCACCACCCGGGCGGGTTTTGTATCGGGCGGGTATCAAGGAGCGCTTGGTCGTCCATCGAACGAGTGCGCCGGGCCGGTGGCGAACGGCCACGCCCGGTGGCTGCCCTATCGTTCCCTGCAGGTCCCGTCCGCGTGGGCGTGGACGGGACCTGCCCGTTTCTCACGACCGTCCGAACAGGAGCCGTCCTCCCGTGTCCTCGTCCGTCCCGCCTCCGGCACCGGCACCGGCACCGGCCCCTCCGCCATCCGTTCGCGTGCTGCTGGTGGAGGACGACGACCTGATGCGCCGCTCCTTCACCGTCGCCATCGAGCGCTACGGGTACGGGATGAAGACGGCGGCCGACGGGCTGGCGGGGCTGGAGCTCTTCCGCGAGGAGAGCTTCGACCTGCTGATCCTGGACGTGATGCTGCCCGGCCTGGACGGGATCGGCCTGTGCCGCAGGGTCCGGGAGACCAGCCTGGTGCCGGTCCTCATGATGTCCGCCCGCGGCGACGGGCTCGACGTCGTCGCGGGTCTGGAGGCCGGCGCGGACGACTACGTGGTCAAACCCGTGGACACCTACGTGCTCGTGGCACGCATCCGTTCGCTGCTGCGGCGGGCGACCTACGCGCCCGCACCCGCCCCGGAACCCGGCCGGGCGACCGGCGACGGCGGGCCGGAGCCGTCCGAAGGGAAGACGCTGGTCTTCGGGGACCTGGCCATCGACACCGGCGGCCTGGAGGTCTCCGTCGCCGGAGGCCCGGTGGCTCTGACCCCGACGGAACTGAAGCTGCTGCTGGCGTTCGCCGCCCACCCGGGCATCGTGCTGGAGCGCCACACCCTGCTGCGGGACGTGTGGGACTACGGCTGGGACGGCGACAGCCGTGTCGTGGACCTGTGCGTGCAGCGGCTGCGCAGGAAACTGGGCCGCGACAGGATCGAGACGGTCCGCGGCTTCGGCTACAAGCTCAGGCGCTGATCCCGGTGCGTCCGTTCCACCGCCTCCGGCCGGCCCGCGTGTCCCTGCGCTGGAAGATCGCCGCACTGGCCGCGGCCACGGCATTCCTGGTCGTGGCGGCCGTGGGCGTCCTCGTGCACCTGTGGACCGCGCAGGACATCCGCAGCCGTGCCGAAGCCCGGGCCTTCAACTCCGTCTACTCCGCCATGGCCACCTACCGGCGCACCGGAACGCTGATCGACGGTGCCGAGCTCGATCCGGCCGAGCTGCCCGCCGCACTGCGCCGTCCCGCCGACGGCGTCCGGCACGTCGCCCACGACGGGCACGTCGAAGGCAACGTGGGGCCCAGCGTATGGGCCGCCCAGCGCACCGGCGGCCCGGCCAGCCCGGTGCTCGCCGTCCGGGTCAACATGAGCTCGGAGCTCCACGAGCTGCAGCGGCTCGACGTCAGCATGGCGCTGGCCTCGCTGGTCGCGCTCGCTGCGGCCGCGCCCCTCGCGGTCTACGGAGCCGGGCTGCTCGCCCGCAGGCTGCGGCGGGTCTCCGAAACCGCGGGCCGGATCTCCGCCGGGGACCTGGACGCCCGGACCGGGCCCACCGAGGGCGGCGACGAGGTGGCCGACATCGCCGCCACCGTCGACCTCATGGCCGACAGTCTCAGCCGACGGCTGCGCACCGAGCGTCAGTTCACCGCGGACGTGGCCCACGAGCTGCGCACCCCCGTCGGCGGTCTGCTGGCCGCCGCCGACCTGCTGCCCCGCGGTGAGACGGAGGATCTGCTCCGGGCCCGGGTGCGCGACCTGCGCGGCCTGGTCGAGGACCTCCTGGAGATCTCCCGGCTCGACGCCGGCGCCGAACGGCCGGTCCGCGACCGTGTCCCGCTCGGCGCGGTCGTCTCCGAGGCGGTGGCGCGTACCGGCCTCGACACGGAGGTCACCGTCGTCGTCGCCGGTCTGCAGGGCGCCGATGCCGTCCGGACCGGAGAGACCGGAGAGACCGGGGAGACCGGAGAGACCGGGGAGACCGTGGAGACCGGGGAGACCGTGGAGACCGATCCGCGCCGCCTCGAACGAATCGTCGGCAACCTCGTCGTCAACGCCCACCGGCACGGAGAAGCCCCGGTGGGGGTCACCGTCGAGGGCCGGACGGTCGTCGTGCGCGACCACGGCGCCGGCTTTCCCCGGGACCTGCTCCTCGACGGCCCGCGCCGCTTCCACACGGGCGGCACGGGGCGCGGATCGGGCCACGGCCTGGGCCTGACCATCGCCCTCGGCCAGGCCCGGCTCCTCGGCGCCGAGCTGCGTTTCGGGAACGCCCCGGACGGCGGCGCGGTCGCCACCCTCCGCCTGCCGGCCTGACCGCCGGCCCCCCACACAACCGATACGAAGCGGAGCGGACGCCGATACGCGGCGGCCCGGGCCCCGATAGGTTCCCCGGACACCCTTCGAAGTGCACCTTTCCGCACCCGAGGAGGAGTCCTTCGTGACCACCGACCCCTTTGCCCCGCACCTGCTGCACACGCCGACCGGGGCCGCGGCCGCCACCACCGACCTGTCGAAGGTCTACGGCAGCGGCGACACCCGCGTCGTCGCCCTGGACCGGGTCAGCACCGCCTTCGGGGAGGGCGAGTTCACTGCGATCATGGGCCCGTCCGGCTGCGGCAAGTCCACGCTGATGCACTGCGCCGCCGGTCTCGACTCCTTCAGCTCCGGCTCCGTCCGCATCGGCACGACCGAACTGGGCACCCTCGACGATGGGCAGCTCACCCGGTTGCGCCGCGACCGGATCGGTTTCATCTTCCAGGCCTTCAACCTGCTGCCGACGCTGACCGCGCTGGAGAACATCACGCTGCCGCTGACCATCGCCGGCCGTCGGCCCGACCGGCAGTGGCTGGACCGCGTGGTCTCCATGGTCGGACTGGCCCAGCGCCTCGACCACCGGCCGGGACAGCTGTCCGGCGGGCAGCAGCAGCGCGTCGCGGTGGCCCGCGCCCTCGTGTCCCGCCCCTCGATCATCTTCGGCGACGAACCCACCGGCAATCTTGACTCCCGGTCCGGGGCCGAAGTCCTCGGCTTCCTGCGCGACTCGGTGCGCGAGCTGGGCCAGACCGTGGTCATGGTCACCCACGACCCCGTCGCCGCCGGCTACGCCGACCGCGTGGTCTTCCTCTCCGACGGCCGCCTGGTCGACGAGATGAGCCGTCCCACCCCGGACCGGGTGCTGGACCGCATGAAGGAATTCGACACCCGCTCGCGCACCAGCTGACCCGCCCCACCCCGGCACCAGCACGAGTACCGACACCGCACCAGCCGCCCTCCCGCCCGCTCGCACCAGCCGAGCCCGCCTCCTCCAGGACCCGCATCCCCATGTTCCGTACCGCCCTGCGCAACGTGTTCGCGCACAAGGCCCGTCTCCTGATGACCGTGTTCGCGGTCATGCTCGGAGTCACCTTCGTCTCCGGCAGCCTCGTCTACGGCGACAGCCTCCACCGCGCCGCCACCGCCCGGGCGACCGACGGCTACGAGCGCATCGCCGTCAGCGTCTTCCCCGAGGACTCCCAGGACTCCCCGAACCACCGCGGCGGGCCGGCCGGCATCGACGCCGCCACCGTGAACACCCTGGCCAAGGTCCCCGGCGTCGCCGTCGCCGCGGGCCGCGTCACCGGTTTCGCCGCCGTCGCCGACCGGGAGGGCCGGCTGCTCGGTCACGGTCCGTCCCACAAGGGGGGCAATTTCGCCCCGGGAACGACCGGCACGGACCCCGCCTACCGCTTCACCCAGGGTTCCGGCCCGACCGGCGACGACGCGATCGCCCTCGACGAGACCACCGCCGCGAAGGGCGGCTTCCGCGTGGGCGACACCGTACGCGTCGGTACGAACCAGGGCGCCGCCTCCTACACCCTCAGGGGGGTCTTCCGCACCGACGGGACCACGCTGCCCGCCGGGGGCAGCCTGACGCTGTTCGACGACGCCACCGCGCAGCGGCTCTTCCTCCGGCCCGGCCGGTACCAGAACGTGGACGTCACGGCCGCACCCGGCGCCGACGCGCAGCAACTCCTCGGCCGGATCGAATCGGTGCTGCCCCAGGGCACCGGCGCGGCCACCGGGGCCCAGCTCGCCCGGATCCAGGCGAACCTCGCCACCAACGACAGCGACACCATGAGCCAGATCCTGCTCGGTTTCGCCGCGGTCGCCCTGTTCGTCGCCACCTTCCTCATCTCCAACACCTTCACCATGCTCGTCGCCCGGCGCACCCGGGAGCTGGCCCTGATGCGGGCCGTCGGGGCCTCGCGCAGGCAGGTGCGCCGCATCCTGCTGACCGAGTCCCTCCTCGTCGGCGCGGTCGCCTCCGCGGCCGGCCTCGCCGCCGGCACCGGGGCCGCGGCCCTGCTGCAGACCCTCTTCGCCCCGGCCGACGCCCCGGCCGGGCCGCTGGTCCTCGCCCCGGGCACCGTGATCGCTTCCCTGCTGGTCGGCACCGCCCTGCCCATGGTCGCCGCCTGGCTGCCGATCCGCCGGGCCATGGCCATCCCGCCGGTCGCCGCGCTCAGCGCGGCCGAGCCCGCGGCGCCCGCGCGCACCGGCTCCCTGCGCACCGGGTTCGGCGCCGCGCTGCTGGGCACCGGTATCGCCGCCGCCGTGTACGGGGCCCTCACCACGGGGCGGGACTCCCGGACCGTCATCGGCCTCGGCGCGGCCCTCACCCTGACCGGGACGATCGTCCTCATCCCGCTGGTGGCCCGGCCGTTCGTCGCCCTGGTCCGGCCGCTGCTGACCCGCCTCCACCCGGTGTACGGCAGCCTCGCCGCCCGCAACACCGTGCGCGATCCGTGCCGTACGGGCGCCACGGCCGCCGCGCTCGCCATCGCCCTCACCCTCGCCTCCGGCCTGTCCGTCCTCGGAGCATCCGCCGCCCGGTACCTCGACCGGGCGACCACCCACGACTTCACGGCCGACTACCTGGTCAAGCCCGCCGAGGGCGGCATGCGGATGACCCCCGACACCGCGGCGGCCCTGAGGAAGGTGCCCGGCGCCGCGCTCAACCAGTCCACCGCATACCGGCTGGCCGGAACCCCCTCCGTGCTGACCGGCGTCGACCCCGCCACCATCGGCCGGCTGCTGCGCTACGACGTGGTCGAGGGCTCCCTCGACCGCCTCGCCGAGGGCCAGATCGCCGTGGCCGCATTCAAGGCCGAGGCGGCTGGCTGGCACGTCGGTCAGACCCTGCCCCTGCAGCGTCAGGACGGCGAGCGGGGCAGCGTCACCATCGGCGCCGTCTACCGGGCGGACGAGCAGAGCAACCTGCTGCCCAGCATCACTGCCCCCGACTCCCTGGTCGCGCGCTACGACTCCACCCCGCGCACCGCCGCAATCCTCGTCGCCACGGACGGTGGACCCAGCCGGACCGCACGTGTCGACGTCACCCACGCCCTCGGCGACAACCCCGCCCTGGCCGTCCTCGACCAGGCGGGGATCCGGGCCCAGGACAGCGGGTCCATCGGCGACCAGCTCAACGTCTTCTACGCGCTGCTGAGCATGGCCCTGGTGATCGCCGCGCTGGGCATCGCCAACACCCTCGCGATGTCCGTCCTCGAACGCCGCAAGGAGATCGGCACCCTGCGCGCCCTCGGTGTGGACCGCGCCGGTGTGAGCCGGATGATCCGCCTGGAGGCCCTCGTCCTCGGCGCTCTCGGTGCGACGCTCGGCACGGTCCTGGGCGTCTTCCTGGGCTGGGCGCTCGGCCGCACCCTCCAGGAAAGCGTCGCGGGCTACGCGCTGGTCCTTCCCTGGGGCCGGCTCGCCCTCGGCGTGCTCGTCGCCCTGGCGGGCGCGCTGGCCGCCTCGCTCCGGCCGGCCCGCAGGGCCGCCCGCGTCGACATCCCGGCCGCTACGGCGGCGCAGTAACCCCGCGACCGGGCCCGCCGCCGTGACCTGTTCAGCCGGCGGCGGGCCCGGCACCGGACCGGGCGAGGACGCGCCGGAGCCAGGCGGAACGGGCGTCACGGGCGTCCCGGCTGAGCGCCGCCTGCGGTGCGAAGCCGTCGAAGCCGTGGAAGGCCCCGGGCCACACGTGCAGTTCGGCCTGGCCACCGGCCTGCCAGATCGCGTTCGCGTAGGCCACGTCCTCGTCACGGAAGGTCTCGGCCGACCCGACCTCGATGTAGGCCGGGGGCAGCCCGGACAGATCCGCCGCGCGGGCGGGGGCCGCGTAGGGCGGCAGGTCCGCGGCGCCGTACCGGTCGCCCAGCAGCGCCTGCCACGCGGTGGCGTTGGAGGTCCGGTCCCAGATGCCGAGGCCGGCCATCTGGTGGCTGGAGACGGTGTCGCCGCGGTCGTCGAGCATCGGGCACAGGAGCAGCTGCCCGATCGGTGCCGGCCCGCCACGGTCGCGGGTGAGCAGGGCGAGTGCCGCGGCGAGGCCGCCGCCGGCGCTCTTGCCTCCGACGACGACGCGGTCCGCGTCGATGCCCAGTTCGCCCGCGTGCCCGGCCACCCAGACGAGTCCGGCGTAGCAGTCCTCCACCGGGCCGGGGTACTGCGTGTGCGGTGCCAGCCGGTACTCGACGGAGACGACGGCCAGCTCCAGGGGGAGGGCCCATTCGCGCAGCAGCTGAGGGACGACGGACCAAGCGTTCCCCATGATCATTCCGCCGCCGTGCATGTAGTACAGCACCGGCAGCGGGCCCGTGACCCCGGCGGGCCGTGCGCTCACGAGCCCGACGTCCGGCTCGCCCGGCGCTCCCGGGACGACCAGCTCGTCCACCTCGAAGAGGCCGTCGGCGCGGAGCTCCCGCAGCGTCGGCCTGGGCCGGGACGCGGCATCCTGCTCCTGCCAGGCAGCGAGGTTCTCCGGGGTGAAGGGCTCTCTCGCCGCGTCCCCCAAAGCCACCAGCGCCGCGCTCAGTTCGGGGTCGAAGGGGGGCGCCGTCCAAGCCGTCGGGCCGGGCTCGCTGCCTGCGGGGAACGCTCGCGCGGGGTCCATGCGACGTAGTCAACCACCTGCCGCCAGGGGCCGGGGCCCGTCGTCGGAGCGCGCGACTCATACGGCGGTCACGTGTTCCTCGGCGCCCATGTCGAGGCGGAAGGGCGGGTACGCGTCCGTCATGAGCGTGGCGTACGCCGTGACGCGGAGCACCCACCGGTTGAGCCCGATCACCAGGTCGAACAGGTCCCGCGGGTACTTCTCGGTGAAGGCCAGGGTGACGACCGCGATGAGTGCCAGCAGGCCGATCAGGCCTGCGCTCCACCAGCCGCCGTGCGCACCGGTGAAGAAGCCGATCACGAGGTAGTGCGGGATGGCGAGCAGCCACCACTTCACCAGGACCAGGCCCCGGGAGAGGCGCTCGGGGTAGGCGATGTCCAGCCGGGCCGGGTAGTCGGGTTCGGGTCCGAGGCTGAACGGCGGGTACCGGTCGGTGCCCAGGACGCCGTAGGAGTAGTACGAGACCCGCCAGGACCAGCGCAGGACCCCGAGGTTGAAGTCGAAGAGGGCCCGCGGGTACCGCTCGGTGAAGAGGATGGCGAAGAACGCGATCACGCAGATCACGAGGAAGGCGATCCACAGGAACGCCAGCACGATGTAGTGCGGAATGGCCAGGATCCACTTGACCAGCCACAGCCAGCGCGAAAGCGGCGCGTCCAGCGTGGCCGACACCGTTACCGGCGGGTAGGAGGTCTGCATGGTCATCGTGCTCACCTCATCGGCTCACCTCGCCCCTTCCCATCATCCCGGCTGCGCGCACGGCCCTCCACTCGGGCGGACCCCGAAGGTCGGCACATGGGGCGAAATCGGTGTACTCCTGTGCGCCCCCCTGTGCTCCTTCGACGGTGCGGGCCGCTCCGCTTACGGTTCCGGGCCATGAGCGGATACGCGAAGGAACCGGCCACCCCGACGGAAATCAGCTCCCGGGACTTGCCTCCCTCCGACCGGTGGTCCACGACCCCCGTCATACCGGCTCCGGTCTGCCGCTTCGAGAACTTCCTCGGCGGGGAACGCGCCGCCGGCCTGCTGGCGTACGCGATCTCCCGGCAGCCCGACTTCAACGCGGGAACGGTCCTGGACCCCCTGTCGGGCCAGGTCACCCACAAAGGTCGCAGCTCCCTCGTCCTCCCCGTGACCAGCTCCGTCTTCAGCCGGCACCTCGCCGACTGCCTGCCGCTCGTCCAGGAGGTCCTCGGTCACCAGGCCGCGCTCACGCAGACCCTGACAGTCCTGACGGCGCACGGGGAAGGGGGCCACTACGGCATCCACACCGACGCCTCACGGGTCCGCGACGTCAGCACGGCCGTGTCGGCCGTGTACTACCTCCACCGCAGGCCCCGTGGTTTCGATGGCGGCCAACTCCGTTTGTACGACACTCAGTTCCACGAGAGCGGACCGCAGCCGGCGGAGGCCTACCGCACCATCGAACCCGAGCACGACACCATCGTGTTCTTCCCGGCGAGCGCCTTCCACGAGGTGGTCCCGTCCACCTGCCCCAGCGGCCGGTTCGAAGATCACCGGTTCACGCTCACGACATGGATAAGCGGTGCCGAGTCCGCGTCGGCGACTCCCGACACCCCGTTCCGGATCTGGCAGTGGATGGCCCGCGCCGCCGAACACACCCGCCCGCTCGCGGACATCACGCGTGATCACGACGGCGCCAGGCCCATCCCCCTCCCGGCCGCCGACCCCGTCACCCGGCTCACCCTTCCCGCACCCCGCACGACACCGTGAACGAGATCCTGTCGTTTTATGAGGTCAGGCTGACTTTCCCGGTGTGCAGGTAGCTGGAGGGACCGCCGCGGCGATGCGTCCCCGCGGCCATGAACCGTCGGCCACGGGCGTCACCGTGGCGTACGACGGCGTCGACGTCCTACACGACGCCTCGATGACGCTGCGGCCCGGCCGGGTGACGAGCCCGGTCGGGCCGAACGGCAGTGGCGGGTCCACGCTGCTGCCCACCATCGCCCGGCTCCAGCGGCCGAGGACGGGCGCTTGGTCCTCGAACCCCGCGTGCCCCGGGTCCTCGCCGCCCTCCCGGCGGGCGCCGTCCTCCTCGTGACGACCGCCGCCAGGCCGGATCGTGGAGCGTGGCCGGCGCGGCGTTCGCCGGTGCCTCGGCCGCCTCCGTCCTCGCCGTCCCGTTCGGCGCCACTGCGGTGGCCGCCGCCGGCGCCATCGGCTTCGTCGGGTCGTGGCACCGCGCGCCGCCCGCGCCCTCGCGGGCCGGCAGCACACCCAGTGGTCCCGGTCGCGGGCGCCCGGCCAGGACCGGCGGGTCAGGCACGCCCGGTCAGATATCCGCCCATCGAGGTGAAGTACTCGGCCGCGGGCAGCTCCCGGCCGTCCTCCGTCCGTACGCGCGTGATGGCCAGCCCGTGGTTGCGGCCGGTCCGGGCGTCGGCGCCCGCGACGATCACCACGCCCTCGCCCTCGCGGTAGAAGATCCGGCCGGGCGTGCCGCCGTACCGGCCCTCGGACACACAGGCGGACAGGACCTCGAGGCGCCTGCCCTTGTGGAAGGTGAAGGCGCTGGGGTACGGCTCGGACTGGGCGCGCACCAGGCGGTCCAGGTCCTGCGCGGGCCAGGTCCAGTCGATGCGGCTGTCCTCGAGGGACCGTTTGTGGAAGAAGCTCGCCCGGGTCCGGTCCTGCTTGGTGAACTCCGTCCGCCCGGAGGCGATCAGGTCGAGGGCGCCGACGGTGACCGGGGCGATGAGCTCGACGGTCCGGTGGAAGAGGTCGGTGGCGGTGTCCGTCGGCCCCACCGGCACCGACTCCTGCCGCACGATGTCCCCGGCGTCGAGTTCGTCGTTCATCATGTGCGCGGTGACGCCCACTTCGGTCTCGCCGTTGATCAGCGCCCAGATCAGGGGCGAGAAGCCGGCGTACTTCGGGAGCAGCGAGTCGTGCACGTTCAGCGTGCCGTGGCGGGGGAGGCCGAAGACCCGCGGGGGCAGCCACGTGCGCCAGTTGTTGGCGACGATGATGTCCGGGTCGGCCTCCTTGAGGCGCTGGAACAGTTCGTCGTCGTCCGGGCGGTTGCGGAGCAGGACCGGGACGCCGTGCTCTTCGGCGAGGTCGGCGACGGAGTCGCTCCAGATCTTCTCGTAGGCGTGCTCGCTCTTCGGGTGCGTCACCACCAGCACCACGTCGTGCTCGGAGTCCAGGAGGGCTTGCAGGGTGCGGTGCCCCCAGGTCTGGTAACCGAACATGACGACCCGCATGGGGTTCCTCCTCAGGGACGGGGGCTGGTTGAATTCGAGTAAAGCAAGGCTTGCCTAAGTTGGCAACGGTGCCTGCTCTACCGCAACTTGACGATCGCTCCGCCCGTCAGCTGCCCGATTTGTCTATCGACAGCCCCTGGAGAATCAGCTTAGCCTTACCTAAGTTTCGGTCGCGTCTCCGTCGGCGTGCCCGGTTCTCCCGCCTTCCCGATGCCCGACCGACTGCCTGCCCGCCCGGGCGAGGCGGCTGCCCTCGCACGATGGGAGTGACATGGCACAGGCTCGTCCTGGCGACCCCCCGCTGATCCACGACCTCATAGGAATCGGCTTCGGCCCGTCCAATGTGGCCATGGCGATCGCGGTCGGTGAGCACAACGCACGCGTCGGCAGGGAAGAAGTGATCACCACTCACTTCTTCGAGCAGCAGCCGCGCTTCGGCTGGCACCGGGGCATGCTCATCGACGACGCGACCATGCAGGTGTCCTTCCTGAAGGACCTGGTGACGCTCCGGAACCCGGCCAGCGAGTTCAGCTTCCTGTGCTACCTGAAGAGCAAGGGACGGCTGATCGACTTCATCAACCACAAGAACCTCTTCCCGCTGCGGGTGGAGTTCCACGACTATCTGGAGTGGTCCGCGGCCAAGGCCGACGACATGGTCTCCTACGGCCACGAGGTCGTGGGGGTCACGCCGGTCGTCCGCGAAGGAGTGGTGGACCACCTCGACGTGACGGTCCGGTCGGGGGAGGGACTCGCGCTCCACCGGGCCCGCAACCTCGTCATCGGCACCGGCCTGCGTCCCCTCATGCCAGAAGGCGTGGAACGCACCGACCGCATCTGGCACAACTGCGACCTCCTGACGAAGGTCGACGCTCTGAAGGGCGCCGACCCCTCCCGGTTCATCGTCGTGGGCGCGGGGCAGAGCGCCGCCGAGAACGTCGCGTACCTGCACCGCCGCTTCCCGCAGGCCGAGGTCTGCGCCGTCTTCTCCCGGTACGGGTACAGCCCCGCCGACGACAGCGGCTTCGCCAACCGGATCTTCGACCCGGAGGCGGTCGGCGAGTTCTTCACCGCGCCTGAGAACGTCAAGCGCAAGCTGATGGACTACCACCGCAACACGAACTACTCCGTGGTGGACATCGACCTGATCGACGAGCTGTACCGGCAGATGTACCAGGAGAAGGTCCTCGGCACCGAGCGCCTGCGCTTCCTCAACGTCTCGCGGATGACCGGCGTCACGGAGACGCCGGCCAACGTCCACGCCACCGTGCAGTCCTTGGTCACGGGCGAGGAGACGCGCCTGGACGCGGACGTCGTGGTCTTCGCCACCGGCTACCGCCCCGCCGACCCGCTCGGCCTCCTCGGCGAGGTCGCCGACCGCTGCCTGCGCGACGACGAGGACCGTGTCCGCGTCGAGCGCGACTACCGCATCGCGACCGACCCGGAACTGCGTTGCGGCATCTACGTGCAGGGCGGTACGGAGCACACGCACGGCATCACGTCGTCCCTGCTGTCCAACACCAGCGTCAGGGTCGGCGAGATCCTCGGCTCGCTCCTCGACCGGGGCCTCAAGTCCGATTCCGACGAGGTCCGGACCGTGGCCGACGGGACGGGCAGCACGGCCCGCTAGCCCGATACGCGGACCGGTGCGGTCCGTGCACTTCCGCCTGGTGGCGCGTGCCACCGGCGATGTTTCGCCGGTGGAGCGAAGGGATAACGTACAGCGACATGGGCACGACTACAGTGCAGCGTCCCGCGCCCAGGGGCGCAACGGATGCCCGCCGACGCCGGGTTGCGGGAGCGTTGGCACTCCTGTTGATCCTCCTGACCGCCGTGGTGGTGTCGTTGGCCGTCGGTGCCCGCGCGCTCGGTCCGTCCGACGTGTGGCACGGGCTGACGGCGGAGCCGGATCCGGACCGGCGGCTCACCGAGATCAGGCTCATCGTGCAGACCGTACGCGTGCCCAGGACGGTCCTGGCGGTCGTGGCGGGCGTGGCCCTGGGCGTCGGCGGGGCGTTGATCCAGGGGTACACGCGCAACCCGATCGCCGACACGGGCCTGCTCGGGGTGAACTCGGGAGCCTCGTTCGCCGTCGTGACGGTGATCGCCGTGTTCGGGCTCGCCGACCCGTTCCAGTACGTCTGGTTCGCGTTCCTGGGGGCGGCGGTCGCCGGTGTCGTCGTGTTCGGACTGGCGAGCATCGGCCGAGGGGCCGGCAACCCCCTGACGCTCGCCCTGGCCGGGCAGGGGATCACCGTGTTCCTGGCGGCGATGACCACGGCGGTCGCACTGTCGGACAAGGCCTCGCTGAACGCACTGCGCTTCTGGAACGCGGGCTCCGTGGCCGGAGTCGGGTTCGACGTCATCTGGCCGGTGACCGCGTTCATCGCCGTCGGGCTGGTGCTGGCCCTGACCACGCTGCCCGCCGTCAACCTGCTCAACCTGGGCGACGACGTGGCGCGCGGGCTGGGCGTGAACATCGCGCTGAGCCGGACCGTCGGCATCATCGCCATCACCCTGCTGGCGGGAGCGGCGACGGCGGCGTGCGGACCCATCGCCTTCCTCGGGCTCATGGTGGCCCACGTGGCGAGGTACCTGACGGGGCCGGACTACCGCTGGCTGGTGCCGTACGCGGGTCTGCTCGGCGCCATCGTCCTCCTGGTCTGCGACATCGCGGGGCGACTGCTGGTGCGGCCGGGCGAGTTGGACGCCGGTGTCGTGGTGGCCCTCCTCGGCGCCCCCTTCTTCGCGGTTCTGGTGTGGCGCGGAAAGTTCAAGAGCGCATGAACGGGGCCGACGTGGAAGTCGTGGAAGTCGTGGAAGTCGGGGGGGCGTGAAGGCACCGGTGGCGCCGGGCGTCCGGCTCGGCCGGGTGTCGTTCGTGTGGCGGCCGTGGATGGTGTGCGCCACCCTGCTGCTGGCGGCGGCGACGTTCCTGGTGTTCTGCCTGTCCATCGGCGTCGGGGACTTCCCCATCGGCCTGCCCCGGGTGATCGCCACGATCCTCGGCCGGGGCGAACAGGTGGACGAGTTCGTGATCATGGACCTGCGGATGCCGCGGGCCCTGGCCGGGTGCGTCGTGGGCATCGCGCTGGGGGTGTCCGGGGCGATCACCCAGTCCATCGCGCGCAATCCGCTGGCCAGCCCCGACATCCTGGGGATCACCGGGGGCGCCGGCGCGGTCGCGGTGTTCCTGGTGACGGTGTCGGGCGGGACCGCCGCGGCGGTCGTCAGCTCCGTCGGCCTGTCGGGGGCGGCGCTCGCGGGCGGTCTCGGCACGGGGCTCCTCGTGTACTTCCTGGCGTGGCGGCGGGGGATCGACGGCTTCCGGCTCATCCTCATCGGCATCTCGGTCAGCGCCGTGATGGAGGCCGTCACGACCTGGCTGCTGGTCCAAGCCGACATCAGGGACGTGGCCCGGGCCCAGGCGTGGCTGATCGGCTCGCTGGACAACCGGTCGTGGGACGACATCCGGGTGGCGATCTGGTGCACGCTCGCGCTGATGGTCGTCGTGGCGTGCGCCGCGTTCCAGTTCAAACCGATGCACCTCGGCGACGAGGTGGCCGCGGGCCTGGGCGTCCGGTACTCGGCCGTCCGGGCGGTCCTGCTGCTGTGCGCGGTGCTCCTGGCCGGCGTGGCGGTGAGCGCGGCGGGCCCGGTTCCGTTCGTCGCGCTGGTCGCGCCGCAGGTGGCGATGCGTCTGCTGAGGTGTCCGACGCCGCCGATGGCGGCCTCCGGCCTGGTGGGGGCCCTGTTGCTGACCGGCGCGGACCTGGTCGCCCGTACGGCGCTGCCGATCACCCTTCCGGTGGGCGTGGTCACCGCCGCGATCGGCGGCCCTTTCCTGGTCTACCTCCTGGTGCGGACGAACCTCCGTTGACCGACTCGTATGCAGGCACGTCTAGTTCAGGGGGACTTGTGGCCGTATCGCACATCACCGGGATCCAGTCCGGGGTTGAGGAGAGCGCACGGCTGGCGGCCAGGGGGGTCACGGTCGGGTATGGCGGCCGGAGCGTCATCGACGATCTCCACGTGGCGATCCCGCCCGGGGTGATCTCCACGATCATCGGCTCCAACGGCTGCGGGAAGTCGACCCTGCTGCGGACCCTCTCGCGGCTGCTCAAGCCGACGAAGGGCTCGGTCGTCCTGGACGGCGAGGACATCGCCACGCTCAGGACCCGGGACGTGGCGAAGAAGCTCGGCCTGCTGCCGCAGGCGCCGGTCGCGCCGGACGGGCTCACGGTGGCCGACCTGGTCGCCAGGGGGCGCCATCCGCACCAGAGCTGGCTGCGCCAGTGGTCCTCGGACGACGCCGCCGTCGTGGAGCGTGCGCTGGCCATGACCGGGGTGTCCGACCTGGCCGACCGTCCGGTGGACGCGCTGTCCGGCGGACAGCGCCAGCGCGTCTGGATCTCGATGACGCTGGCCCAGGGCACCGACCTGCTGCTGCTGGACGAGCCGACCACCTTCCTTGACCTGGCGCACGCGATCGACGTGCTCGACCTCGTGGACGACCTGCACGAGTCGGGATGCACCGTGGTCATGGTGCTGCACGACCTCAACCTGGCCGCGCGCTACAGCGACAACCTCATCGTGATGAAGGCCGGGTCGATCCTGGCGCAGGGGCACCCGCGGGACGTGATCACCGCCGAACTGCTGCACGAGGCGTTCGGGCTGCGCGCCAAGGTGATCGACGATCCGGTGGGGGACCGGCCGCTGATCGTGCCGATCGGCCGCACCCACGTCCAGCTCGGCCGACTCGACTAGATTGGACAAAAATCCGGTTCAAGTAAGGCTAGGCTAGCCTCACTTGAGCGCGATACGGTTTGCCTGCCCTCGGGCGGGGGCGCAGTGGACAGCCCGAAAGCAAGGGATTGCGGATGCTTCTCCATCGAACGGCTCGTACGAATTCCTGGGGGCGGCTGACGGCGGTACTGTCCGCCGCGGTCCTCGGCGTCGGCCTCATGGCCGGATGCGGTTCCGACGCGAAGGACCGGTCCGACAAGAAGAGTGACGACGCCCCGGCTGCCGCGGCCGGCACCTTCCCGGTCACCGTGGAGCACGCGTTCGGGTCCACGAAGGTCGCCAAGGCCCCCCAGCGGGTCGTCTCCGTCGGCTACACCGACGACCAGGCCATCCTGGCGTTCGGCATCAAGCCGGTCGGCATGGTCGACCAGTACCCGAACCCGCCGGGCACCAGCCCGGACATCAACACCCAGTGGCCCTGGGTGAAGGACAAGTGGGGCGGCACCCGCCCCGAGGTCGTCATGAACAACGGCGACACCGGACCGAACTTCGAGAAGATCGCCGCCCTGCGGCCGGACCTGATCATCGCGGTCTACTCCGAGATCGACCAGGCCGCCTACGAGAAGCTCTCCAAGATCGCCCCGACGGTGGGCCGCACCAAGGCCGAGAAGGAGCCGTTCAGCGCTCCCTGGCAGGACAACGCGGTCCACATCGCCAGGGCGCTGGGCCAGGAGGCCAAGGGCACCGAACTGGTGAAGGGCATCCAGGACAAGCTCGACGCGGCCAAGAAGGCGCACCCCGAGTTCGCGAACCAGACCGCCGTCGCGCTGTCCTGGTACAAGGACTCGGCGGCCCCCTTCACCTCCACCGACGTCCGCGGGCGCCTGCTGACGGGCACCGGCTTCACGTACCAGACCGAGATCGACAAGATCGCTGACGGCAAGTTCTTCACCACGCTGTCCCCCGAGCGCATGGACCTGATCGACGTCGACCGCATCTTCGTCATCAACGACAAGGCCGACACGGAGGCGCTCAAGAAGTTCGAGCTGTTCGCCAACCTGGCCGCGGTCAAGAACGGCAAGGTGTCGTACCTGCTGGACAGCGAGGGCCCGGCGGTCGGCGCGGCCATGTCCCAGGGCACCCTGCTGTCCCTGCCGTACGCGATCGACGAACTCGTCAAGTCGGTCGGCCAGGTGTGAGCACCACTGATACGCGCGTCGCCCCGTCGACCCTGCGCACGACGACCGGACGCGAGGCCACCCGCTGGGTCACGGCGCACTGCCGCGAAGTGCCCTGGCTGACGGCCGCCACCGTGCTCACCACGGTGGCCGGGGCGGCGCTCCAGGTGCTCCCGCTGCTGCTGCTCGGCCGGGTCGTGGACGGGGTGGTCGCGGGCGAATCCCGCTCCATCCTGGTCACGACAGGGTTGCTGATGGTGGCCGCCGCGCTGCTCGGCGCTGCGGCCACCGCCCTGTCGACCTACCTGGTCGGGCGGCTGGGCGCGGACCTGCTCGCGCGGCTGCGGGAAGACGCCGTACGGGCGGTGCTGGGGATGCCGAGCGCACGCATCGAGCAGGTCGGCCGGGGAGACGTGCTGTCCAGGGTCGGTGACGACGTCGCCGTGCTGTCCAAGGGCATCCGCACGGCCGTCCCCACGGTGTTCTCGGCGGGCGTGCTGGTGGTCATCGCCACGCTCGGCATGTTCGGCCTGGACTGGCGGCTCGGCCTGGCCGGCGCCGGCGCGCTGCCCGCGTACGGGCTCGCCCTGCGCTGGTACCTGCCCCGGTCCGCCCCGCTCTACCGCAGGCAGCGCGCGGTCCAGGCCGACCGCGCGCAGGCGTTGATCAGTGGGCTCAACGGGATCGACACGGTCCGGGCGTACCGCCTGGAGGGGGCCGTCCGGGAGAAGGTCACCAGCGAGTCGTGGCGGGTGCGCCAACTCGGCATCGAGGTGTTCCGGCTCTTCGGCCGGTTCGTCGGCCGGGAGAACCGCGCCGAATTCATCGGACTGGTCCTGATCCTCGTGGTGGGGTACGCCCTGCTGGAGGCCGACGCTGCCAGCCTGGGCGAGGTGTCGGCGGCCCCGCTGCTGTTCCACCGCCTGTTCACCCCCCTCGGCTCCATCATGTTCACCTTCGACGAGGCGCAGAAGTCGGGCGCGAGCCTGACCCGGCTGGTCGGCGTGCTGGGGGAGGACGCGGAGGACCGGCTGGTCGGCGCCCCGGGCGTCGCACCGGCGGCCGACGTGCCGTACGCGGTGACGGTGGAGGGGCTCACGTTCAGCTATCCCGACACCGAGGAGCCGGTCCTGCGGGACGTCAACCTGACGATTCCGGCCGGGGGTTCGCTCGCGCTGGTGGGGGCGACGGGCGCGGGCAAGTCGACCCTGGCCGCGCTGATCGCGGGCATCGGGACCCCGCAGGCCGGGTCGGTGCGCATCGGCCCGACCGACCTCGCCGGTCTGGACGAGGCCGGGGCGCGGGCCCTGGTGAGCATCCTGACGCAGGAGACGCACGTGTTCTCCGGCCCGCTCGCCGACGACCTGCGGCTGGCCGCGCCGGAAGCGACCGACGCCGAGCTGAGGGACGCCCTGCGCACGGTCGGCGCCGACGGGTGGGTCGACGCCCTGCCGGGCGGAACGGGCGCGCTGGTCGGCGAGGGCGGCGAGCGCCTGGACGTCACCAAGGTCGCCCAGATCGCCCTGGCCCGGCTGGTGCTGGCGCGGTCCCCGGTGGTGGTGCTCGACGAGTCGACGGCGGAAGCGGGCAGCGAGGGCGCGGCCGAGCTGCAACGGGCGGTGCTCGCCGCGTGCGCGGGCCGGACCACGCTGTTCGTGGCGCACCGGCTGACGCAGGCGATGGCGGCGGACCGGATCGCCGTGCTGGACGCGGGACGCGTCGTGGAGCACGGCACTCACCACGAGCTGGTGGCTCTGGGCGGCCGGTACGCGCGCCTGTGGCGGGCCTGGCGCGAGGGTAGCTAGCCCACCCTGATCCGGGTGGGCCGACTTACGGACTGTGAAGGGGCGTTGAGTCTTCGATGACGGAACCGACCGCTCGTCTCGTGCGGCTTTCTCCCACACGCCTGGCCGGCGTGCGCCGACGAACAGGCGACCACTCCGACAGGACCATCGCCCACGCGTGCGCCATCGGGCTGTCGTACTGGGCGACGGGCCGGAGTCCGGACGGCATGGAGCTGACCTCCGCCACCTTGTTCGCCGACGTCCTCGGGTGGATCGACAACGGCGGTGCCGGGGCGCCCGGTTGGGAGGTCGGCGCGGACGGCCGGAGCATCGCCGTCCCCGACGACGTCGTACGGGCCGACGCGCAGCTCGCGCTGGACGACCTGGCCGACTTCCCGGACCGGTCCCTCGGCAGCATCGGCCCGTCCAGCGGCGCGGCGCGGCTCGCGAGCCTGGCCGAGTGGAACGACACCGGGGCGGACCGGGTCCGCCCGACCATCGTGGAGATGTTCCGCGAGCAGGCCCGGACCCGGCCGGACGCCGTCGCCGTCGTCGACGAGCACCGTTCGCTGACCTACCGTCAAGCAGCCCAGATGTCCAGCCAGTTGGCCCATCACCTGCTCGAACGCGGCATCACCGCCGAACAGGCCGTCGGCATCTCCCTGAGCCGCTCCGCCGACATGGTGATCGGGCTGCTCGGCGTCCTCCAGGCGGGGGCCGCGTTCGTCCCGCTCGACCCGCAGTGGCCGGCCGCGCGCCGGGCCGTCGTCATCGACGACGCCCGCGTCGTCCTGCAACTGGGCGGCCCGGGCGAGCACGACCCCGGTGAACCGCCCACCGTGGTCGTCGACCTCGGAGACTGGCGGTACGGCTCCCACCCCGGAGGCGGGACCGGGATCGCCGTCCCCGGCGACGCGCTCGCCTACGTGATCTTCACGTCCGGTTCGACGGGCCGGCCCAAGGGCGCGATGATCCGGCACGAAGCGATCAGCGAGCGCCTGCTGTGGCAGGTCGACGAGATCCTGCGCTTCGGCCACGACGACGCGTCGCTGTTCAAGGCACCACTGTCCTTCGACATCTCCATCAACGAGATCTTCCTGCCCCTGGTGTCCGGCGGCCGGCTGGTGGTCCTGCGCCCCGGAGGCGAACGCGATCCGCACCACCTGCTCGGCGTGATCGCCGAGCAGCGCGTCACCTTCACCTACCTGGTGTCGTCCATGCTGGACGTGCTGCTGGAGATCGCGGGGGACTCCGGGCGGCTGGACAGCCTGCGGCACGTGTGGTGCGGCGGCGAGGTGCTGACCCCGGAGCTCTACGAACGGTTCCGCACCCGGCTCGACATACCCATGTACCACGGCTACGGCCCGGCCGAGACGACGATCGGCGTCTCGCACGTCATCTACCGGGGCGCGGCGGAACGCCTGTCGACATCGATCGGCAAGGCCAACCCCAACACCCAGCTGTACGTCCTGGACGAAGAACTGCGCCCGGTGCCGGTCGGGGTGGGCGGCGAACTGTACGTCGGAGGGTTCCTGCTGGGGCGCGGATACGTGGGCGCGCCCGGCCTGACCGCCTCCCGCTTCGTCGCCAATCCCTTCGCCGGGGACGGCTCCCGGCTGTACCGGACCGGTGACCTCGCACGGTTCGCCCCGGACGGGTCGCTGGACTTCCTCGGCCGTGCCGACAACCAGATCAAGATCCGCGGCATGCGCCTGGAGATCGAGGACGTCGAGGTCGGCCTCGCGGAACACCCCGCCGTACGGCACACGTGCGTCCTCGCGAAGAAGAACACGGCCGGCGGCACCTACCTCGTGGGGTACGTGATCCCGGCCGCCGGGAGCGAGGACCTGCGGGCGGACGAGGTCAAGGCGTGGGCCGCCGGGCACATGGTGGACTACATGGTGCCCGCCCACATCGTCGTGATGAAGGAGTTCCCGCTCACCGCGAACGGCAAGCTCGACCGCGGCGCACTGCCGGAACACGAGCTCGGCACGGCCTCGCTCGTCGCACCGGCCACCGAGAACGAACGCCTGGTGTGCGCGGCGGTCGCGGCGCTGCTCCGACTGGACGAGGTCGGTGTGGGCCAGGACTTCTTCCAGCTCGGCGGAGACAGCCTCCTGGCCATATCGCTGCTGAGCGCCCTGCGCACCGTGGGTCTCCACGTCACACCGCGGCAGATCTTCACCAACAGCGTCATCGGAGCGCTGGCAGCCGTGGCGAGCCGCGAGGGCGCGGCCGCCGTGGACCACGGCGACGTCGCGACCGGTTCCGTCGCGGGATCGCCCGTCGTGCGGTGGCTCGGCGAGACCACGGACGCCATCGACGGCTTCGTCCAGTCGGTGGTGCTGAACACCCCGGCGGACCTGACCGCCGAGGCCCTCGACGAGATCCTCGCCGCCGTGGTCGCACGGCACGACATGCTGCGCGCCAGGCTGGTGCGCGGCGATGGCTGGAGCTTCGAAATCCCGGAGGCCGACGGGGCCGCACCGGGGTGGCAGGAGGGTGACGAGCTGCCGCTCGACGCGTGCGTCGCGCTCGCCACCGCCGGACTGGACCCGGACAACGGCGTGATGCTGCGGGCCGTGTGGCGCCGCGCGGCACGGCAGCTGGTCGTGGTCGTCCACCACGTGGTGATCGACGGCGTGTCCTGGCGGATCCTGCGCGAGGACCTCGCCATGGCGTGGCAGCGCTTCGCCGCGGGCACGCCGGTCGAACCACCCCCGGTGGGCACGTCGTTCCGGCGCTGGACGCAGCTGCTGGAGCGCGCGGCGTTCGACGAGGACCGCGCCCACTACCAGCGCCCCCTGCCGGGGGCGGACGCACCGGTGGGCAGGCGCGCGCCGGCCGCTGCCGACACCGTCGAGCGGGAGCGGGCGACGACCGTCTCGGTCGGCCCCGAGGTCACGGCCGCGCTGCTCGGCGAGGTTCCCGCCAGGTTCCACGCGGGTGTGAACGACGTACTGCTGACCGCCCTCGCCGTCACCCTCGCCCGGTGGCGCCGCGACCTCGGGCAGGACCAGACGTTCGCGCACATCGAACTGGAGGGCCACGGCCGCGAAGGGCACCTCCTGGCGGACGCGGCCGGATTTGAACCCGAACTCTCCCGGACCGTGGGCTGGTTCACCACCCTCTTCCCGGTGACCGTGGACCCCGGACCGGCCGCCGACCCCACCGCGCCCGCGTACCTGGCCGCCGCCCTCAAGGCGGTCAAGGAAGACCTGGCCAGGGTGCCGGGCAACGGCCTCTCCTATGGTGTCCTCCGGTACCTGAGCGGCGGCACCGGGTCCGGCGCGCCCGCGCCCCAGGTCCTGTTCAACTACCTGGGACGATTCGAGGCCGGAGCCTGCGGAGACTGGGAACTCGCAGGCAGCACCGCTCAGTTGGGGGAGCGGCGTGATCCGCGGATGCGACTGCCGCGCGCCCTGGAGTTCAATGCGATCGCCGAACCGGCCTCGACGGCCGGCGCGTACGAGCTGACCACCACCATATCCTGGCCCGAGGGGATGTTCACCGACGAGGACATCGCGACCATCGGCGGGTACTTCCGGGAGGCCCTGGCCGGTCTGGCCGCGCTCGACCAAGGCGGCCACTCTCCCAGTGACTTCGGCCTGGTGCCGCTCACCCAGGCCGACGTCGACGACCTGGACGGCCCCGCGCTGCGGGACGTCCTGCCGTTGACCCCGCTGCAGGAGGGCCTGTACTTCCACTCGGTCTTCGACGACGACTCCGCGGGCAGCTACGTGGAGCAGCAGCTGCTGAGACTGGACGGGGAAGCGGACCCCGACCGGCTCGCGGCGGCGGCCACCAGGCTGCTCTCGCTCTACCCCAACCTGGCCGCCCGTTTCACGGTCCTCGCCGACGGCCGGGTGGTCTCCGTACTGGAAAGCGCAGTGGAGGCCCCGTTCACCACAATGGACCGCCCCGGCATCACCGACGAGGAGATCCGCGACCACGCCGAGCAGGACCGTCGTGCGGGGTTCGACCTGGCCACCGGCCCGCTCATGCGGTACACGCTCATCCGGGCGGGGTCCGGCCGTCACGTCCTGGTGCAGACCGTGCACCACATCATCGCCGACGGCTGGTCGGTGCCTGCGATGCTCCGCGCGCTGCTCGCCGAGTACCACGCGCCGGGCACCGTGTACCCGATCGGCGGCTTCGCCGACTACGTGCGCTGGCTCGCCGAACGCGACGAGGACGAGAGCGACCGGGTGTGGCGCGAGCAGCTCGCCGGGCTGTCCGGCCCTTCGCTGGTCGCCGGGGGACACACGCCGTCCGACCGGTTCGCCGACACGGCCGTGGAGCCGGAGGACGACATCGACGAGGCCGTCCGGTCGGCGGGCGTGCCGCTGAGCGTGGCCGTGCACAGCGCCTGGGCGGTGACGCTCGGCGGCGTCCTGCACGGCAGGGACGTCGTGTTCGGCTCCACGGTGTCCGGGCGCGACGCGGACGTTCCCGGCATCGCCGACATGGTGGGTCTGTTCATCAACACGATCCCCGTACGCGCCCGGTGGGCCGCGGGCACCACGGCGCGTGATCTGCTCGCCTCGGTACGGGAACACCAGAGCGCGGTGCTGCCTCACCAGCACGTCTCGCTGGCACGCATCGGCCGCCAGGCCGGCGCCGGACCCCTCTTCGACACCCTGGTGGTCTTCGACGTCGCGACCGACGTCGCGGGCCTGCGGGGGCCCGATGACACGCTCGTCGTCACCGACATCGTGAACGAAGGCGCGCCGCACTACCCGTTGACGCTCGTGGTGGAACGCGCACTCGACGGCCGTCCGCGCTTCAACCTCATCTACGACGGCGCTCTGCTGCGGGAAGCGAGCGCGCGGGCGATCCTGCACCACTTCACCCGCACCCTCACCGCACTGCTCACCCGACCGGACGCCCCGGTCGACGACCTGGTCCGCGAGGACACCCGGCGGCCCGCGCGGATCAGCCCGACGACCCTGGGCGAGCTCTTCGACGCCGCCGCACAGCGGTACCCGGCCGCCACCGCCGTCACCCAGTGCGCCCTCGACGGCGCCGGCCGCTCACTCACCTACGGTGAACTGGCGCAGGCCAAGAACGAGTTGGCCTCGGTCCTGCGCGCGGCCGGCGTCCGGTCGGGCGAACGGGTCGCCGTCGCCGTGCCCCGCTCCCTGGAGCAGGTCGTCGCCCTGGTCGCCATCGTCAGTGCGGGCGGCGCGTACGTGCCGCTCGACCTCGCGTACCCGGACGAACGGCTGGAGTACGTCCTCGCCGACGCCGCTCCGCAGGTCGTGCTCGTGGACCGCGAACAGCGGGACCGCTTCGCGCAGTTGCTGGACCGGGTGGGCGTGCCGGCCCGCGTACTCGTACCGGGGGACGAGGCTCCGCGGGAAACCACCCCGCCGCCGGCCGGGGCCGAGGCGGACTGGCACGACCCCGCGTACGTGATCTACACGTCCGGATCGACCGGCCGGCCCAAGGGCGTCGTCGTCCCGCACTCCAGCGTGGTGACCCTGCTCGCGAACACCCGGCCCGACATGGACTTCGGCCCGCACGACGTGTGGGTCCAGTTCCACTCGTACTCCTTCGACTTCGCGGTCTGGGAACTGTGGGGAGCGCTCACGCACGGCGCCGAACTGCTGGTGCCCGAGTACGGCCTGACCCGTTCCCCGGTCGACTTCCACCGGCTGGTGCGCGAGCGCGGAGTGACCGTGCTCAACCAGACCCCCTCGGCCTTCTACCAGTTCATCGAGGCCGACCGGCAGGCCGGCGAGCCGCTCCCCGCACTGCGCCGGGTCGTCTTCGGGGGCGAGGCACTGGACCTCGGCCGGCTGCGCGGCTGGGTCGAGCGGCACGGCGCCGCTTCGCCCGAGCTGGTCAACATGTACGGCATCACCGAGACCACCGTCCACGTCACCCACCGGGTGCTGACCGACGGGGACTTCGACCACGGCCACGACGTCAGCCCGATCGGAGCGCCGATTCCCGGCCTGGTCACCTACCTGCTCGACGACCGGCTCCGGCCCGTGCCGCCCGGCCGGGTGGGCGCCATCTACGTGGCCGGCGACCAGGTGTCGCTCGGCTACCTGGGCCGGCCCGGGCTCACCGCGGGCCGGTTCGTGGCGGACCCGTTCGCGGGCGGCGGCTCGCGCATGTACCACACGGGCGACCTCGCCCGCCGCACCCTCGACGGCGAGCTGGAGTTCACCGGCCGCGCCGACGACCAGGTGCAGCTCAAGGGCTTCCGCATCGAGCTCGGCGAGGTGGAGTCCGCGATCAGGGAGCTCGACGGCGTGGTCGACGCCGCCGTGACCGTGGCGGACAGCGGCGACCACCTGGTCGCGCATGTCGTGGGCCGGGTCCCCGAGGACACCACCGCCCTCACCCGCCCGCTGTCGGCGAAGCTGCCCGCGCACATGGTGCCCGGCCTGGTCCTCCCGGTCGGCGCCCTGCCGCTCACGGTCAACGGCAAACTGGACCGCAAGGCCCTCGCCGAGCGGGCCGCACACCACGACACCCCGGTGGCCGCGACCGGCTCCGCGCTCACCGCGCTGGTCGGCATCTTCACCGACACGCTGCCCGGTGCCGCCGTCGACGGCGACACCGACTTCTTCCGCGCCGGGGGCGACAGCATCCTCGCCATCACCGTGGTCAACCGGGCCCGGGCGTTCGGCCTTGCGATCGCGCCCCGGGACGTGTTCCTGCTCAAAACCCCGCGCGCCCTCGCCGAACACCTGGCGGCGAGCCCCCCGCAGGCCGCGGCGCCGGCACCCGCGCTCACCCCCGCCGCCCGCGAGGACGGCCCGCTGACACCCACGCCGATCATCCTGCGCCAGCGGGAACTGGGCGGCTCCCTCACCCGGTTCGCCCAGGCCAGGACGATCGTGGCCGCCGACGGCACCGGCTTCGCCGACGCCGAGCGCGCCGCGAACTCCGTCGTGGCGGCCCACCCGGCCCTGCGGATGAGGCTGCGCGTCGAGCACGGGGTGTGGGCCCTGCGCACCGAACCCTCCCGCGCGGTCACCGTCGTACGCGTGGACGCCACCGAGGCCGACGCCACCGATGCGAGCACCGCCGCGAACGAAGCCGCCGGACGGCTCGATCCCGAGGCCGGGGACGTCATCGCGTTCACCTGGCTGGAGGCGAGCCGGACCCTGGTGGTCACCGTGCACCACCTGGCCGTCGACTCGGTGTCCTGGCTGGTCCTGCTGGACGATCTGGCCGCCGCCCTGCGCGGCACGGCCCCGGCGCCGCCCACCACCTCCTATGCCGGGTACGCGGAGGCACTGGCGTACCGGGCCGCCCACGTGACCGACGACCTCGGGCACTGGATCAGCACCCTCCAGGCGCCCCCGCTGCTGCCCGCCGTCGAGGGGCTGCGCGAGACCACGGTCGTGCTCCCGCCCGACGTCAGCGACCTCGTGACGCGTACCGCACCCGCCGCACTCGGCATCGGGCTCACCGAGCTGCTGTGCGGTGCGCTGCGCGCCGCACTGACCCACGTACAGCCCTCGCCCACCGATCTCGCCATCGACCTGGAGCGGCACGGCCGGGTGCCGGTGCTGGCGCACCACGACTACACCCGTACGGTCGGATGGTTCACCTCCATCGCGCCCGTGCGCCTCACCGCGCACACCGACCCCGTGGCGGCCGCCCGCGAGGTGGCCGAACGGCAGCCGGACGCGCGGGCGCACGTCGCCTACGGCCAGCTCAGGTACCTCAACCCGCAGACGGCCCCGCTGCTGGACGCCCGCCCGCAGGTGCTGTTCAACTACCTCGGCCGGGGCAGCGAGTCCCAGGCCCTGCACCTGATCGGCGGCGACCAGGGCAGTCCGTACGCCGTCGAGGTCAACACGTGGACCGACGCGGCCACCGGCAGCCTGCACGCGGCCTTCACCCTCGCCGAGGGCGTCCCCGACGAGATCACCGGGTACTGGCGGAGGGCACTGGAACGCCTCGCGGACGCCTCCACGACCGCCGAGCGCACGGCGCCGGTCACCCCGCTCCAACGGGGTCTGTTCTTCCAGGCCCAGCTGGCCGGACCGGCCGGACACTACGTCGCGCAGAGCTGGTTCACCTTCGACCGGCGCCTGGACACCGACGCGCTGGCCGAGGCGATGGCCTGGGTGATCGCGCGGCACCCGGTGGTGGGCGCCGGCTTCACCACCGACGACGACGGGAACGCCGTACAGGTCCTCGCCGCGGGCCGGCGGGTCGACGTCCGTACGCTCGCCCTCTCGACGGACGCGGAGGTCGACGCCCTGCTCGCCAGGGACCGCGACACGGGATTCGACCCCGGTGAGCCGCCGTTGATCCGGCTGACCGTGGTGCGGCTGCCCGACGACCGCGACGGCCTGCTGCTGAGCTACCACCTGCTGCTGTGGGACGGCTGGTCCCGCGAGATCGTGCTGCGGGACCTCTTCGACGCCTACCAGGCCGCCGTCGCGGGCGAGTTGACCGGCCCGACACCGGCGACCCCGAGCTTCGAGGACTACGCCCGGGCGCTCGACGCGAAGGACGCGGCCGTATCGGAGCGCTTCTGGGCGGAGCACCTGACGGGCCTCCCGGGCCCGACGCTGCTCGCCGGACCGGCCCCGGCCCTCGTGGACGACCTGCCGCGCACCCTCGTTCACACGCTCCCCGCCGAACAGTCGGAACTGCTGCGGGTAGCGGCCAGGGCGCACGGCGTCACGCTGAACTCGGTGCTGACCGGCGCGTTCGGCCTCCTCCTGGGCGCACGCACGGGCCGCAGCGACGCCGTGTTCGGCGTGACCGTCTCCGGCCGCGAGGGCGAGGGACTGTCCGGCATCGTCGGCGTACTCCTCAACACCGTGCCCATGTGGACGCGGGCCCGGCCCGGCGACACGGCCGGTGCCTACCTGTCCGCCGTACAGGCGGCGAGGGTCGCGGCGATGGAGCACGAGCACCTCGGGCTCGGCGAGATCCAGCGGGCCAGCGGCCACGACACCCTGTTCGACAACCTGTTCGTGCTCCAGAACTTCCTGGACATGGACGCGTTCGCCGAGATGAACACCCGGCACGGCATCACCGCCGTGCGCGCCGACGACTCCACCCACTACCCCTTCACCTGGGTCGTCACGCCCGGCGACCGCCTCACGGTCAAGCTGGAGTACCGCGACCACGACACGGAGGCCGCCCGCCGGCTCCTCGACGACTACCTGCGCGTGCTCGACGACCTGGCCCGGTCCACCGGCCCGGTGGGCGCGCTGCCGGGCCTGGAACCGCGGCCCGGTCCGGCCGACCGCACCGACATCGGCGTCGACACCGTGGTCGACCGCTTCGACCGGGCGGCGGACCGTGACCCGCAGCGGGTCGCGCTCGTCGCCCACGGCCGGACCATGACCTTCGGCAGCCTCCGGGACCGCAGCCGCGCCGTGGCGGGCGTGCTCGCCCGGCGCGGCATCGGCCCCGAGAAGACCGTGGCCCTCGCCGTCCCGCGCTCCCTCGACTCGATCGTGGCGCTGTTCGCCGTGCTGCGCACCGGCGCCGCGTACGTGCCGCTGGAGCTGGACCACCCGGACGAGCGGATCGGGGCGATCGTCGCGGACGCCCGCCCCGACGTGATCCTCACCGTGAGCGCCGTGTCGCCCCGGCTGACCGGCGAGCTGATCGAGCTGGACCGGCCCCTCCCCGAGGCCGAACCCTTCGTGACGTTCGCCCCCGACGACCCCGACCGCCTGCGGCACCCCGCCTACACGATCTACACCTCCGGATCGACCGGGCGCCCGAAGGGCGTGGTGACCGAGTACGCCGGGCTGACCAACATGCTGATCAACCACCAGCGCCGGATCTTCGAGCCGGTACTGGCCGAGCACGGCCACCGGGTCTTCCGCATCGCGCACACCGTGTCCTTCGCCTTCGACATGTCGTGGGAGGAGCTGCTGTGGCTCGCCGACGGCCACGAGGTGCACGTCTGCGACGAGGAACTGCGCCGCGACGCCCCCCGGCTCGTCGAGTACTGCCTCGAGCACGGGATCGACGTCATCAACGTGACCCCGACCTACGCGCAGCAGCTGGTGGCCGAGGGCCTGCTCGACGCCCCGGGGCGGCGGCCGGCCCTGGTGCTGCTGGGCGGCGAAGCCGTCACCCCGACCCTGTGGCAGCGGCTCGCCGAGACCCGGGGGACCGCCGGCTACAACCTGTACGGACCCACGGAGTACACCATCAACACCCTCGGCGTCGGCACGTTCGAGTGCCAGGACCCGGTGGTGGGCGTACCGATCGACAACACCGAGGTGTACGTACTGGACCCGTGGCTGCGCCCGCTGCCGGCCGGAGTCCCCGGTGAGCTGTACGTGGCGGGCATCGGCATCGCCCGCGGCTACCTCGGCCAGCCCGGCCAGACCGCGGACCGGTTCGTCGCCTGCCCGTTCGGCGCGCCGGGCGAGCGGATGTACCGCACCGGGGACCTCGTGCTCCGGCGGCCCGACGGGAACCTGATGTACCTCGGCCGCACCGACCAGCAGGTCAAGATCCGGGGCCACCGCGTCGAACTGGGCGAGGTCGAGGCCGCGTTCGCCGCGCACCCGGCGGTCAGGTTCGCCGCCGCGGTCGCCCAGCCCGACCCGCAGGTCGACGGCGCGTACCGGCTGGCCGCCTACCTCGTGCTGGAGGGCGGCGAGTTGGCCGCCGTGGCCGCCCAAGTCGGCACCGCACTTCCGGACTTCCTGCGCCCGACCCACTACGCCCAGGTCGACGGCATCCCGCTGACGGTGAACGGGAAGGCCGACACCAGGGCGTTGCCCGAGGCCAAGCCGCTCGGCGCGCTGACGACGGCGGGGGAGCGCGGGCCGGAGACGGAGACCGAGACCGTCGTGTGCGAGTTCTTCGCAGAAGCACTGGACCTGGACGATGACGAGGTGAGCGCGGTGAGCGACTTCATGTCCCTCGGAGGACACTCCATGCTGGCGGTGCGGCTGATCGGGCTGCTCCGCCGCGAGTACGGTCCTGTGATCACGATCCGTGATCTGTTCACCCTGCGCACCCCGGAAGCGATTGCCCGCCACCTCGATGAAAACTCCTGACACGCAGCGGCCCCACGCAGGGTCCGACATCCTCCGTACCGCGCTGCGCCGCAACGTCGGCGCCATGACCTGGGGCACCGTCCTCATGGGCCTCTACCAGGCCGGTGAGACCGCCTTCCCCATCGCACTCGGCCTGATCGTCGAGCACACGATGCGGGGGGAGCGCAGCCTCGGCGCGCTCGCCGTGTCCATCGCCGCGCTCGCCGTGATCATCACGACCGTGTCGCTGTCGTGGCGGTTCGGCATGCGCATCCTGCAGAAGGCCAACACGACCGAGGCGCACCGCTGGCGGGTGCGCGTCGCGGACTGCGGACTCCAGCCGGTGGCCAGGGACGTCGACCTCAAGTCGGGCGAGGTGCTGACCATCGCCACCGAGGACGCCGACCAGACCGCCGACATCATCGAGGTGGTGCCGCTGCTGATCAGTTCGCTGGTCGCGGTGCTGGTCGCGGCGGTCGCGCTGGGGCTCGCCGACCTGCGGCTCGGCCTGCTGGTGATCGTGGGCACCGTCGCGATCCTGTCGATCCTGAGCGTGATGTCCAGACGGATCGGCTCCAGCACCCGCGAACAGCAGGCCCGGGTCGCACGGGCGGGCGCGAAGGTCGCCGACCTGATCACCGGCCTGCGCCCGCTGCACGGGTTCGGAGGCAACCACGCCGCGTTCCGCTGCTACCGGACGGTCAGCACCGAGGCGAGGCAGCAGGCGGTCACCGTGGCCCTGGCGAACGGCGCGTACGCGGGCACCGCCATGGCCCTGAACGCCGTCCTCGCCGTCTCCGTGACCCTGACGGCGGGCTGGCTGGCGTTCGACGGCCGGATCACCATCGGGGAACTCGTCATGGCCGTCGGGCTCGCCCAATTCATCATGGAACCGCTCAAGATGTTCTCGGACATGCCCAAGTACGTGATGATGGCGCGCGCTTCGGCCGAGCGGATGGCGCTGGTGCTGGCCGCGCCACCGGTGACGGCCTCGGGGCCGGAGCGCCCGGCCGCGGGCGGGGACCTGGAGATCGACTGCGTACGGTACGGGTCCCTGCGCGAGCTGAAGTTCCAGGTTCCGGCCGGCGAGTTCGTGGCGATCGCCGTCTACCAGCCGCGCTCCGCGGCCGACCTCGCCTCGATCCTGGCCGTCGAGATCCCGCCGGACGCGTACGAGGGAGCGGTGCGGGTCAGCGGGGAGGACATCGCCGGCCTGTCGATCGAGGCCGTCCGCGAGCACATGCTGGTGAACCCGTACGAGGGGGAGATCTTCGCGGGCACCCTCCGCACGAACATCGACCCGTCGGGCACCAGCCGCACGCTCGCCGAGGCCGTCGAGGCCTCCATGCTGACCGACGTCGTCGCCCTGCACCGCGAAGGGCTCGACTACGGGGTCCGCGACCGCGGGGCGAACCTATCCGGCGGACAGCGACAGCGGCTGTCCCTGGCGCGCGCCCTCGCCGCCGACAGCGACATCCTCGTCCTGCACGACCCCACGACGGCCGTCGACGCGGTCACGGAACAGCTCATCGCGCGCAACATCGCGGAGCTGCGCCGAGGCCGCACCACCGTAGTGATCACCGGCAGCCCGGCCCTCCTGGACGCCGCCGACCGCGTCCTCGTCCTCAACGACGGGGTCATCACCGCCGAGGACACCCACCGCAACCTCCTGGCCACCGACGAGGACTACTGCCTGGCGGTGGCCCGCTGAGCGGCAGGATCCCGAAGGAACGGTCTAGCCGAGCGCCCAGGCGACATCCCTGAGCAGGGCGTGGCGCCAGCCCGCCCGGTCGTGGCCGGACGCCGAGCGGGACACCCGTACGGTCGCACCGGCCCGTTCGGTCAGGGTCTCGACCAGCTCGCAGTGGGGCAGCATCCGCGTTTCGTGTTCCCCCACGTCGAAGGCGATCCGCAGACCGGACAGGTCGGGGCGCTCCCGCAGGCGCGCGGCGAGGGCCCCGCCGACCGGGCCGCCCAAGGGGTCCGCCAGGTCCGGGGCGCCGGGCGTCCACCAGAACGACGGCGACTGGCAGGCGACCCGGGACACCAGGTCCGGGAACTCCAGTGCCGCGTACAGCGCGCTCAGCCCGCCGAGGCTCTGCCCGGCGACCACCAGGCGGTCCGGGTCCGCGGGCAGGCCGGTCTCCGCCACCAGCGGCAGCAGCTCGTCCCGGACTCCCTCCCACAGCTCGGGCCTGCACCCGAACTCGGCCTCCCGGTCCCGTACGGGCAGGAAGACGAGGGTCACGGGGGGCATCTCGCCACTGGCGACGGCCGAGTCGAAGGCGGTCACGGCCGGATGCAGGTACAGCCAGTCGTCCCCGTCGAGCAGCAGGACCACCGGACCGCCACCGCCCGCCGCGTGGACCCGTACGGTGCGCCGGCCGCCGAGCCGTTCGCCGGACCAGCGGACCCGGGTGCGCGGGAGGGGCAGCACGTCGTCACCGCCGGGGTCGACGAGGGGCCAGTGCGGCTGGGCGGGAGCGTCGGGGGCCGCTGCGATGGACCGGTCGCCGCCCGCACCGGCCGGGTTGAACGGGTCGGCGTGCGCCGTGCCGTCGACGAGGAACCGGTAGGTCACGCGCAGCCGCGCGGGCATCGGGACCTCGGCGTACCAGCAGTCCGAGCCGGCCCATCGGCGCAGGGGTACCGGCTCCGACCAGCTCTCGAACCCGATGCTCGCCGGAGCGCCGCGCCACAGGAACAGGGTCACCCAACTCCCGTCGTCGGCACGGACCGACGCCGGCGCCCCGGCGGCCGCCCAGAACGCCTCGGTGCCCGGTTCGCCCGGCAGCCCGTACGCGGCGAAGGAGTGGTCCGTGCCGGCCCCGCGGCCGGAGACGGGATCGGTCAGGCGCATGCGGATCTCCTTGTGAGCGGCAAGGGGAAAGACTAAGCTCTTCTGAATTAGGTGAGCCTAACTTAATCGTGACGTTCCCGGGAGGTACCGACCGTGAGCACCAACCCCTTCGACGATGCCGAGGGCCGCTTCCTCGTACTGGTGAACCGCGAGGGCCAGCACTCGCTGTGGCCGTCCTTCGCCGAGGTGCCCGGCGGGTGGACGACCGTCTTCGACGAGAACACCCGGGGGGCGTGTCTGGACTTCATCGAGGCCAACTGGACCGACCTGCGCCCCCGTTTCCTCGCGCAGCCGATGGACGCCTGACCCGCTCCGGACGACACCGACTGGGGGACGACACCACCCATGCTGTGCACCAGGCTGATCAACGCCCGCTTCCTCACCATGGACCCCGACCGTCCGGTCGCCCGCGAACTGGGTATCTGGCACGGACGGATCGTCGGTCTGGACGAAGCCGTGGCCTCCCTGCCCGCGCGCGAGGTGATCGACCTTCAGGGCGCCACCGTGCTCCCGGGGTTCATCGACGCGCACGTGCACCTGCCCTGGACGGGCTTCACGCAGAACACCCCGAGCATCGCGGGCTGCACGCGGATCGACGAGGCGCTCGCCGTCGTGGCGGAAGCCGTCGCCCGGAGGAACTCGCCCGGATCCTGGGTGAGCATCGTCGGCTACGACCAGCGCGCGCTGGGGCGCCACCTGACGGCCGCCGAACTGGACACGGTCAGCCAGGGGCACAAGCTGTACCTGCTGCACGACTCCGGGCACGGCTGCGTCGTCAACACCGCCGTCCTGGAACTGCTCGCCGCGGACGTCCCGCACGAGAACGGCTTCCTCGCCGAGGGTGCGATGGGCGCCGCCCGCGCGCTGCGACTGCCCTACTCCCAGGAGGAGGTGGCCGAGTCCATCGGACGCGCCGCCCGCACCTGCCTGGCCGAGGGCATCACCGCCTGCGCCGAGGCGGGCATCGGCGGGGCCCTCTTCGGCCACACCCCGGTCGAGCTGGGCGCCTACCAACTCGCCCGGGAGAAGGGCCTGCTGCCGCTGCGGGTCCAGCTGATGGTCTCCGCCGACCGGCTGCGGCCCGTCGGCGCGCACGAGGCGGACGGCATCCCCAAGGCCCTCGACCTCGGGCTGCGCACGGGCTTCGGTGACGACCGGCTCTCCGTGGGCGCCCTGAAGATCTTCACCGACGGCGGCATGATGGCCCGTACCGCCGCCCTGAGCGCCCCCTACGAAGGGCTCGACCACTGCGGCCAGCTGCAGGACGACCCCGAGGTGCTCGCGCAGTCGATCGTGGACGGCCACCTCGCCGGCTGGCAGCTCGCCGTGCACGCCATCGGCGACCGGGCGGCCGACGTGGCCCTGGACGCCCTGGAACGGGCCCAGCGGCTGCGGCCCCGCCCCGGCGCCCGGCACCGCATCGAGCACGCCGGCCTGATCCGCCCCGACCAGCTCCCGCGCATCGCCCGACTGGGCGTCAGTGCCGTCGTCCAGCCCAGCTTCCTGCGCTACTTCGGCGACGACTACGCGGCGATCATGGGCGCCGAGCGGGCGCCCTGGCTGTACCGGGGCCGGGCATTCCTCGACCACGGCATCACCCTGGTCGGCAGCTCCGACCGGCCGGTGACGGACGGCTCCCCGCTGCGGGCCGTCCAGTTCATGGCCGAGCGCGCCTCCGGATCCGGCCGGCTGATCGGCCCGGACGAGGGCATCACCGTCGACGAGGCCCTGCGCGCCTACACCGTCGCCGGGGCCTACGCCTGCCACTGGGAGGACAGTGCGGGCAGTCTCACCCCGGGCAAGCGCGCCGATCTGGTCGTGCTCGGCGACGACCCGCGGAGCGTCGACGTGTCGCGCATCGGCGACATCGAGGTGGTGGCCACGTACGTGGACGGACGCGAGAGCGCAAAGTAGTCGGCGGTGTGAAGGCCCGCCGCGCCCCCACGGGCGCGGCGGGCCTCGTCATGTGCCCCGACGGCACGTTGGCCGGATTCGCCTCTGGTGGGGACACAGGCCGCGCCCGGGGGCCACGTCATGCCCGTGAAGGGCGTCGGCCTCGGCGGGGAGAGCGGTCTGGACCAGGCCGAATGCCGTCGCTCGCCTGGGCAAACGTACTGGGGGTCAAGATCACTGCATCGAGGTAATGAGGGCGGTGTGTCAGGGCCCGTCGGTCGCGCCCGCAGTTAGTGTTCCCCGGGATCTGGACGGATTCCCGAATATTCACCCTCTTTTTCCTCTTTCAATGGTGACGTGCACACATGCCGATCACCGCCCTTACGAAGGAGAGCTCGACCGATGACTGTTGACACGAGCCCGGAAGCGCAGCTGGAAGCGACCCAGCAGTCCAGCCTGAGTACGGCCGCCGCCCGCAACCTCGCCAGCACGACCAAGTCCGCCCCGCAGATGCAGGAGATCACCTCCCGGTGGCTGCTGCGCATGCTGCCCTGGGTGGAGACCAAGGGCGGCACCTACCGGGTGAACCGCCGGCTCAGCTACACCGTCGGCGACGGGCGCATCGAGTTCATCCAGGACGGCGGCGACGTCCGGGTGATCCCCCGCGAGCTCGGCGAACTCGCCCTGCTGCGCGGCTTCGAGGACGAGGAGGTGCTGACGGCCCTCGCCGACCGGTGCGTCCAGCGCGACTTCCGGGCCGGCGAGGTGCTGGTCGAACGCGGCACCCCCGCCGACCAGATCCACCTGATCGCCCACGGCCGGATCAGCCAGACCTCCGTCGGGAAGTACGGTGACGCGGTCGCCGTCGCCGTCCTCGCCGACGGCGAGCAGTTCGGCGAGAACGCCCTGCTGGACGCCGACGCCGCGTGGGACTACACCGCCACCGCCGAGACGCCCGGAACCCTGCTCACCCTGTCCCGCGCCGAGTTCGCCGCCGTGCTGTCCGCGGCGCCGAGCCTCCAGGCCCACGTCCAGCAGTTCAGCTCGCTTCCCCACCAGCGGCAGAACAAGCACGGCGAGGCCGAGATCGCCATGTCGGCCGGCCACACCGGCGAGGCCGAACTGCCCGGTGCCTTCGTCGACTACGAGCTCAAGCCCCGCGAGTACGAGCTCTCCATCGCGCAGACCGTCCTGCGGATCCACACCAGGGTCGCCGACCTCTACAACGGGCCGCACAACCAGACCGAGGAGCAGCTCAGGCTCACCATCGAGGCGCTGCGCGAGCGCCAGGAGCACGAGCTGATCAACAATCGGGAGTTCGGCCTGCTCCACAACGCCGCCTTCAAGCAGCGGATCCAGACCCACTCCGGCCCGCCCACCCCGGACGACCTCGACGAGCTGCTCTGCCGCCGCCGTGGCTCCAAGTTCTTCCTCGCCCACCCCAGGACCATCGCGGCGATCGGGCGCGAGTTCAACTCCCGCGGCCTCTACCCGGACCACGTCGACGTGGGCGGGCAGCAGGTCCCGGCCTGGCGCGGGGTCCCGATCCTGCCCTGCAACAAGATCCCCATCAGCAAGGAGAACACCAGCTCCGTCCTCGTCATGCGAACCGGCGAGGACAACCAGGGCGTGATCGGTCTGCGCCAGACCGGTCTGCCGGAGGAGTACGAGCCCGGCCTGTCGGTGCGCTTCATGGGCATCGACGAGAAGTCGATCATCTCCTACCTGGTCACCGCCTACTACTCCGCCGCCATCCTGGTGCCCGACGCGCTCGGCGTGCTGGAGAACGTGCAGATCGCGCGCCGGCGCGACTAGCGCCGGCGCGACCAGGGACAGCCGGTGGATCCCGGCCGGGCCCGGGCCGTCCGCCACCTGCCGACCCGTGCCCTGCGGCCCCGATCCACCGGACACCGCCGGCGGACACCCGCCGGCGGCCCGCCCGACGGGCGCGACGGCCCGGCCCGGATCGTCCCAGGCCGGCCGAGCGCGCCCGGGATCCGGGACAGCCCACCCACCCCAGCAAGGAGCCACGGATGCCCGAGCCCGGGCCTTCCCCTCTGCAGTCGAGCCTGCCTGCCGCTGCGGCCCGTTTCGGGGCCCACGTCTTCGCCAACGCCCTGGCCTCCGGCATCGAGGCCGTCGGCGCCCTGTCCACCGTGCCCGCGGACGCTCCCGTAGGGGTGCCCGTGGAAGTGCCCGTACCACTGCCCCCGGCGGGGCCCGTCGACGTACCCGTGTCCGAGGACGGACCCGCTGCCGCCGTGTGGCAGGCGAGCCCGGCCCTGGAGCGGATCCTGCGCGGACCCAGCGGGCTGGGCACGGCGAGCCTGCACCTGGCCGCCCGGGCCGAGGTGCTGCCGGCGGCACCGGCGGCTCCGGCGCCCGAGGAGCCGGTGCCGGGTCATCCGATCCCCGGCCTCTACTACCACCCGATCCAGGAGCCCGGCCCCGCACGGGTGGAGGAGGTCAGCCGCAGGATCAAGGACTGGGCGGTGGACGAGGTCGACCTGTACCCCGACGACTGGGAGGGCGAGTTCGACGGCTTCTCCGTCGGGCGGTACATGGTGGCCTGCCATCCGGACGCCCCCACCGTCGAGCACCTGATGCTCGCCACCCGGCTGATGGTCGCCGAGAACGCTGTCGACGACTGCTATTGCGAGGACCACGGCGGCTCGCCCATCGGCCTCGGCGGACGCCTCCTGATGGCGCACACCGCCCTGGACCCCCTCCACACGACGAAGGAGTACCAGCCGGAGTGGGCGCAGTCGCTCCACTCGGACGCACCCCGGCGCGCCTACCGCTCCGCCATGGAGTACTTCCTCCAGGTGGCCAGCCCCTCCCAGGCCGACCGGTTCCGGCACGACATGGCCCGTCTGCACATGGGGTACCTCGCCGAGGCGGCCTGGGCCCAGACGGACCACGTCCCCGAGGTGTGGGAATACCTGGCGATGCGCCAGTTCAACAACTTCCGCCCCTGCCCCACCATCACCGACACCGTCGGCGGCTACGAACTGCCCGCGGACCTCCATGCGCCGGCCGCCATGCAGCGGGTCATCGCGCTCGCGGGCAACGCCACCACGATCGTCAACGACCTCTACTCCTACACCAAGGAACAAGCCAGCCCCGGCCGGCACCTGAACCTGCCCGTGGTGATCGCCGAACGCGAGGACACGTCAGAGCGGGAGGCCTACCTCAAGGCGGTCGAGGTCCACAACGACCTCATGCACGAGTTCGAAGCCGAAGCCGCCGCCCTGGCGGCCGCCTGCCCCGTTCCGAGCGTGCTGCGCTTCCTGCGGGGCGTGGCCGTGTGGGTCGACGGCAACCACTACTGGCACCAGACCAACACCTATCGCTATAGCCTGCCCGACTTCTGGTAAGGATGGATCTATTCGTGACCAGCACCGATTTCACCACCACCACCACCACCTCTGCCGACCCCTCCGTGATCATCCCCTCCCCGGCGACGCCCTACCAGGGGGACATCGCCCGCTACTGGAACAACGAGGCCAGGCCCGTGAACCTGCGCCTCGGCGACGTCGACGGCCTTTACCACCACCACTACGGCATCGGCGACGTCGACCACGCCTCCCTCGGCGACGCCGGTGACAGCGAGTACGAGAAGAAGCTGGTCGCCGAGCTGCACCGGCTGGAGTCGGCGCAGGCCGAGGTCCTCCTGAACCACCTCGGCCCCATCGGGCGCGAGGACACCCTCGTGGACGCCGGCTGCGGCCGCGGCGGCTCGATGGTCATGGCCCACCAGCGCTTCGGGTGCAAGGTCGAGGGCGTCACCCTGTCGGCCAAGCAGGCCGACTTCGCCAACCGGCGGGCCCGCGAGCTCGGCATCGAGGACCACGTCCGCGCCCGCGTCTGCAACATGCTCAGCACGCCCTTCGAGACCGGGCAGGCCGCGGCCTCGTGGAACAACGAGTCGAGCATGTACGTCGACCTGCACGACCTCTTCGCGGAGCACTCCCGGGTCCTTGAGGTCGGCGGCCGCTACGTGACCATCACCGGCTGCTGGAACCCGCGGTACGGTCAGCCCTCGAAGTGGGTCTCCCAGATCAACATGCACTTCGAGTGCAACATCCACTCCCGCCGCGAGTACCTGCGCGCGATGGCCGACAACCGTCTCGTACCGCAGGCCGTCATCGACCTGACCCCCGAGACGCTGCCCTACTGGGAGCTGCGGGCCACGTCCTCGCTGGTCACCGGCATCGAGGAGGCGTTCATCGAGTCCTACAAGGACGGCTCCTTCCAGTACGTGCTGATCGCCGCCGACCGCGTCTGACCGACCGCGTCCGGCCGACCGCGTCCGACCGACCGCGTCCGACCGACCGGGTCCGCCCGAGCGCCGGCCCGAGGGGCCGGATCCGCCCCCCCGGCGGACCCGGCCCCACCCGCCGTTCACCGGACCGGTCAGTCCACGAGCACGCCGGGGTTGAGGATGCCCCGCGGGTCGAGCGCCCCCTTCGCGGCCCGCAGCGCGAGGGCGAAGGGCTCGGGGCGCTGGCGGTCGTAGTCCGGCCGGTGGTCCCGGCCGACGGCGTGGTGGTGGGTGATGGTGGCCCGGTGGCGGTGCAGGACCTCGCCCGCGACGGCCTTGAGGTCGTCCCACAGGGCGACCTCGTCGCCGGCCCGCCCGGCGGCGAGGACGGTGAAGTACGGGGCCGCGCCGTCCGGATACACGTGTGTCAGACGGCAGTTGACGGTGGCGGGGTGTCCGGTGGCCTTGAGGGCCGCCGCGCCGACCTCGGTGCGGACCGCGTCGATCAGGCCGGGGATCCGGTCCCAGGTGGCGGCCGTTTCGAAGGTCTCCGCGACGGCGCCCATCCTGGCCAGGCCGTCGCGCAGGTAGGGCATCCGGAGGAAGGCCGATCGCCAGGCGCTCACGGCCGCGTCACCGGACGCACCGGCGGACGTGCCACCGCCCGCGTTCGCCGTCTCGTACCGGCCGCCGTGCGAGCGGGCCAGGGCAACGGCCCGTTCGAGCCGGGCGGTCACCGGTTCGTCCGCCGACTCGAACCCCAGCACCAGCACGGCGCAGCCGTCCCGCGCCGCGCCCGACAGCGCGGCCTCACCGGCGTCCAGCAGACGGCAGTTGGCGGGGGAGAGGTCGGACTGCGCGATCGCCCGCACCGCCCGGAGCGCGTCCTGGAAGTCGGCGAAGGCGACCGCGGCGGACGCCTTGTGGCGGGGACGCTCCTGCAGCCGGACCCATGCCTCGGTGATGATGCCGAGGGCCCCCTCGGAGCCCAGGAACAGGCGGTCGGGGGAGGGGCCGGCCCCGGAGGCGGGCAGCCGCCACGAGGCGCTCGTGCCGGCCGGGGTGACGACGCGCAGCGACTGCACGAAGTCGTCGATGTGCGTGCGGCCGGTGGCGTAGTGGCCGCCGGCGCGGGTGGCGAGCCAGCCCCCGAGGGTGGAGAACTCGAAGCTCTGCGGGAAGTGCCGCAGGGTGAGGCCCTGCGGCCGGAGCTGGTCCTCCAGGCCCGGCCCGAGGGTGCCGGCCTGGATGCGCGCGGACCGGCCCTCGGTGTCGACCTCCAGGACGCGGTCCATGGAGGTCAGATCGAGGGACAGCACCGCCTGGTGGGCGTCGCCGCGGTACTCCACGCCCCCGGTGACCGAGGAGCCCCCGCCGTACGGGACGACGGCGACCCGCCGCTCACCGGCCCAGTCCAGCAGATCGGCCACGTCCCGGTCGTCCAGCGGGCGGGCGACGAGGTCGGGGATGCGGCCGGGCCGCCCGCGCAGGGCGCGCATCACGTCGCGGTACGCCTTGCCCATGGCATGGGCGGCGCGGTCCGCGGGATCGGCGGTGACCAGGTGGGCGAGGCTGCCCGGCGGCTCCACGGCGGGGGCCGCGATGCCCAGGTCGCCGACCCGGGGAACGGGGAGCGGGCGGGCGAGGGTGCCGGGGAGGAGGGCGCCCATCGCGGCGCATTCGGCGTCGTCGGGATGGGCGTCGGCCCACCCCCAGCCCCACCAGGAGCGGGCACGGGATGTCGGCTGCGCAGTGGTGCCGGTCATGGGGGCTCCAGGGGTCGAGGCAACTTACCTAGGGGTAAATTACCTACTGATAATATTGGCTCATGGCAACCCCCTCAGCCCCTTCGTCCAAGGCCGGCACCAAAGGAGTCCCGCGGGAGCACCGCCGCCGACAGATGCTGGAGGCCGCCACGGACGAGTTCGGAACGCGCGGCTACGCAGCCGCGTCGCTCCCTGCGATCGCCGCGCGGGTGGGTGTCACCAAGACGCTGCTGCACCAGTACTTCGGGACCAAGGAGGACCTGTACGTCGCCTGCCTGGTCCCCGTCGGTGACCGGCTGCTGGATGCGATCCGTACGGCGATGGGCCCCCACGGGACCGCGCCGCACACGCCGCTGCGCGTGCTGCACGGGATCTTCGCCGCCCTGGAGGGGCGACGGGAGGCGTGGTTCGTGCTGTACGACACCACGCTGCCGCCCGGCGGCGAGGCCGCCCGCCGGGCTTCGGAGTACTGGGCGGCCATCGACGGGCTCGCCGCCGGCGGCACCGCCGACCTGCTGCGCGCGGCCGGATCCACCGACCCGCTGGACGCCGACGCGCTCAAGTACGTCTGGCGGGACCTGGTCGCCACCCTCGTACGCTGGTGGGTCAAGCACCCGGAGCAGTCCCCGGAGGCCATGACCCGACGCTGCGCCCGCCTCTTCGCGGCGGCCGCCATGCTCAGCCCTGAAGGCGGCCCTTCTCGGCTTTGAGCTTGCGCCACACGGTCCCCAGCGCCTCCATGTCCCGCTCGTCGAGGAGCTCGGTGAAGGCCGGCGCCAGGGCCTCGCGCCGGGTGGTGTCGGCCTCGGCGAAGAGCGTGCGTCCCGCCTCCGTGAGGGAGACCTCCACCGATCGGGCGTCACGCGCCGAGGGCGTGCGGGTCACCAGGCCCCGGGCCTGGAGGGCGTCCACGACCCGGGAGACCTGGCTGCGGCTGAGCAGCGTGCTGTTGCCGAGGACGGAGGCGGGCACGGGCTCGGGGCTGGAAGCCAGCCACAGCATGACCTCGAACCAGGACACGGGCAGGTCGTGGGCCTTCACGAGGGCGCGGTCGACGCGGTCGGTCAACGTGGTGCCGGCCCAGACCAGCCCGTAGAAGGCGTAGTCGGCCGCCGGCATCTCGGCTTCGGTGAGCTTCTTCGGCATGTCGGCAGTCTAGAGGTTGCGTGCGCACGCACATAACTTTATGGTGTGTGTGCACGCACATAAATCACGTTCCGTGAAAGGTGACCGCCATGTCGACCCTCCCCGCCACTCCCGGCAGCTCCCTCCGCACCGTCCTGATCACCGGTACGTCCTCCGGTATCGGCCTGGCGGCCGCCGTCGCCGCCGCCCGGGCCGGCTGGCGTACCATCGCCACGCTGCGTGACACCAGCAAGGCCGACGCCCTGCGCAAGGCGGCCGCCGAGGCGGGCGTCGAGGCGGGCGTCGAGCTCGACATCCGCCGGCTCGACGTCGTCGACGAGGCCTGCGTCGCCGACGCCGTCAACGGCGTGATCGCCGACTACGGCCGCCTGGACGCGGTCGTGAACAACGCGGGTGCCGGGCACGTCGGCACCCTCGAACTCGAAACCGTCGCCGACGTCCGCGAGGTCATGGAGGTCAACTTCTTCGGCGTGCTGAACGTCTCCAAGGCCGCCCTGCCGCACCTGCGGGCCACCGGCGGCCGCCTGATCACGGTCACCAGCGTCGGCGGCGTCATCGGTCAGCCCTTCAACGAGGCCTACTGCGCCGCGAAGTTCGCCGTGGAGGGGTACATGGAGAGCCTGGCCCCCGTCGCGGGCGCCGTCGGCGTGAGCGTGTCCGTCATCGAGCCGGGCGCCGTGGCCACGGAGTTCGTCAACAACATCGGGCTCGACATCGAAGGCCGGATCGCCGCGGCCGGCCCGTACGCCGACGCGCTGCGCCACTACGTCGCCCGTACGGTCGGCCAGTTCCTGGACGGCGCCCAGACCCCGGCCGGCGCGGCCGAGTCCGTGATGGAGGCGCTGACCGCCGACCGCCCCGCGTTCCGCATCCAGACCTCGCAGTGGGCCCGCGACTTCACCGGGACCAAGCTCGATGACCGGGACGGCTCGGCGGTCCTCGGCATGACCGGCGCCTGGGTCTCCTGACCGGCGGGGGCCGGGCCGGAGCGCCCGATCTGTGCTCCGGCCGGAACCGGGTCATCATGGCTGGAGGCCGACGCACCCTCCGCGCGAGGGTACGGCGGAGCGAGCCGGGAGGTGACTCGTAGGCATGGACGAATCACGCAGAGCCTGGATCATGATCGGTGGCGCCGTTGCGGTCATCTTCCTGAACGTCGTCGCCATCGTCCTGATGAACACCGTCGGGCGATGACCGTCCCTACCTGAGTTCCATGGTGGCGCCGAAGGCCCTGAGGCGGCCGACGACCTCCTCGGCATAGGAGCCGGCGGTCATCCCTTCGCCGGCCAGGGCGCGGTGGGCCACCTCGAAGTCGTGCCAGACCAGGGTGAAGGGCGGAAGGGCTCCGAAACCGCCGGACAGGCAGTCGAACAGCGAGTTCCAGCACCTGCCGTAGTAGCCGCCGGGGCCGTTGAGCGCCTCGCCCAGCGCGCAGTACAGGGCGTAGTGGCCGGTCACGTGCCGGCCGTCGAGGTGGTACGCGCCGCCCTTCCGGTCCGGGCCGTGGCGCATCTCCGTGAACCGGAGCCATTCCCCCCGCAGCTCGTCCGGGAACCGCGCCCACTGGTTGGGCTCGGTGGGCCGCCCGTCCAGCCATGCCTGCCAGACGGGTTCGAGCTCGGGCCGGGGCTGTTCCTCGACCTCTCCGGAGACGGTGACGTCGAGCAGGCCGCCGCCGAGGGCGGAAGGCCGCGCTTCGACGACGGACAGCCAGGCGGTCCGCCCGGTCATGACGCGACCCGTCCGGTCGACCGCCAGGATGTCCAGCCGCGTGGAGCCGTGCCCCCGCGACAGGAGCGGGGCGTCGGGGTCGCAGCCGAGGAGCCGGAGCACCACCGCCTCCGGAGGCCGCCGGGAGTGAAAGAGCCGGGGCACCGCCGCGCAGGAGCCGTACGGAGTGTCTCCCTCGGGGTCGAAGAGCTCGAAGCCGAACTGCTTCTGGCGTTCGTCCGACGGCGTTCCGAAGGACCAGGAGGGCGGTCGGACGCCGGCTTCCAAGGCGATGTCGACGAGTGAGGCGTCCTCCGGGCTGGGCTGCTGGTCCACGACGACGGCGTCGCACAGCTCGTAGTCCCAGTCGTGCACCTTCTCGCCCCCCAGCCGCACCTCGATCAGCATGTCGCCGATCCGGCCGCCGTCCTTGCCGTCGACGGCTTCGCGGAGCGGGCCGAGCGGTGCGCACGAGAACAGCACCAGCTCTTCTCCGGGCACGGCCGGCACCGGCGGTTCTGTGAACAGCCCCTCCACGTCCGCACACTTCGCCAGGAGGTCGTATCCACAGGCGTAGGGGAAGCTCCTGCCCTCCGGCCCGTGGTCTCTCTCCTCCACCAGGACGTACCGGAGCGGCGTGCCGCGCTCCCGGCTCCACCGCTCGTGCCAGGGGTTCTTCATACCGCACATCCAACAGGGGCCTGGCCGGGATCTCATGCGGGTTTCACGCCGGGCGGGAGGTCGCGAGTCGGCGGGCCCGGCCCGTTTCCATATCCTGACATATAGTCAAATCTCTTTGCGTGGAAGGGTGTCCGGATCGGTGCAGGGCCGGAAAGAGGGGCGGTTAGGACCCTTGCCGTGTCCCCTGCCGTTCGCGAATGATGCTCCCGGCGTGTCGGCCGATGACGGCCGCGATCCGCCCATGCCCGTCGAGCCGACCGGTCAGGAGCCCGTTTTGCGGACGAACCGTCACATCCGGAGATCAATGGTGGTCGTCGGGGCCGCCCTCGCGCTGGTCGTCGCCGTTCCCCAGGCGGCCTTCGCCGCGCCGCCCCCGGCCCTGCCCAGCCAGGCCGAGGCGATCGAGCTGACCTTCCAGCCGGCCTACGACTACGACACCGACGGCTGCTACCCGACACCCGCCATAGGCCCGACCGGAGTTCTGAACGGGGGACTCAAACCCACCGGCGCCCTCAACGGCAGCTGCCGGGACGCCTCGGACCTCCAGAACACCAACGGTTACTCCCGCTGGAAGTGCAACAACGGCTGGTGCGCCGTGGTCTACGCGCTGTACTTCGAGAAGGACCAGGCCCTCGCCGGTGTCTCCCTCGGCGGTCACCGCCACGACTGGGAACACGTGGTGGTGTGGATCCAGAACAACGAGGCCAAGTACGTCGCGACCTCCGCCCACGGCGACTTCAACATCCACACCCGCGACCAGATCCGCTGGGACGGCACCCACCCCAAGATCGTCTACCACAAGGACGGGGTGAGCACGCACTGCTTCCGCGCGGCGAACCCCAACGACGAGCCGCCCGAGAACCACCGCGGCACCTGGCAGTTCCCCGCGCTCGTCGGATGGTCGGGCTATCCCGCGACCCTGCGGGACAAGCTCAGCCAGGCCGATTTCGGCAGCGCGCACTTCGGTCTGAAGGACGGCTCCTTCGCCTCCCACCTCGCGGAGGCCAAGCCGGCGGGCATTCCCTTCGACCCGTACCAGTAGTCGGTCGGCAGCCGTCGGCGTGGGTCACCCGCCCCAGATCTTCCGGTACCCCTCGCGGTAACCGGACGGATCCCAGGACGTGGCGCCCTCGCTGTTGTCGGCCGTCGCGACGTGGACGGGGGCCACGTAGCCGCTGGCGGGCCGGCCGGCGAACGCGCGGTTGAACTCGTCGACGATCTGCCAGCCCTGCTGGGACAGCGGCTCGGGGACGGTGGCGGCCTGGAACTGCTTGCTGTTGATGCGCTGGAAGGCGGACGGGTCGCCGTCGCCCGCGCCGATGTTCAAGGGCGGTCCGGACCCCGGCTTGCCGGCCGCGCGCAGGGCCGGGGCCGCGTCCGCGAAGTAGAGGTCGTTGATGGCGACGGAGTGGGTCCAATCGTCCTGGAAGCGGGAGAGGAGGGAGGAGACCGCCTGGGGGGTGCGGCTGGCGGCGTCCGGGATGGGGATGTTCTCGCGGGACAGGAGCCGTACGCCGGAACAGGTGGCCAGCTCCTGCCGGATCAGATCGGACTTGTTCTTGGCGAAGGGGATCGAGTCGTCGGTGAAGAGGACGACCCCGGCATCTCCGCGGGCCCCGGCGATGATCCAGTCCGCGCTGATCCGCGCCACGTCCTCCACCTTCGTCGTGACGTTGGTGAAGAGCCGGGGGTGCTCGCTCGGGCCGGGCGATCCGACCGCGTGCCAGCCGACGACCGGGATGTGCGCGGCCTCTGCCCGCGCCATCTGCTGCGAGGTCGGCTGGGGGTCGAAGCCCCCGATGACGATGCCCGAGGGCTTGAGCGTGATGGCCTGGCTGAGCGCCGCCTGGATGCCGGCGGGGGTGCCCTCCCCGTCGATCACCCGGACCTGCCAGCCGATGGCCTTCGCGGCCTCCTCGACGCCCTTCGCGACGCCCGCGACACCGGGGTTGGTCATGGTCTGCGCGACGTAGACGATGGTCTTGCCGGCCGCCGCCGGGGGGCCGCTGGTGGGGCCGTGCCAGGCGGCGTCCGTGTTCTCGGCCTGCCGAACGGCCGCCTCGGCATTCGCGAGGGCGGCGGGGCATCCGGCCTTCGATGGCCCGGCGCCGGTCGACGGGCCGCTCCCGCAGCCCGTAACGAGGGCCGTGGCCGCTGTCAGCAGGGCTGCGGCCGTGAGGGTGGTCTTGAGGTTCGGGTACACGGTGCTCCTGGTGCGGGTGCGCGTACGAGGTCTGCTACGGACGGCTGTTCTGCGGTGGTGCGGCAGGAGGTTGAGCGGGGGACCGGCGGGTCGCCGCGGTGCCGGTGCGCAGCCGGCGGCGGGCGGAGTAGCCGGCCAGGCCGACGGCGATGAGCAGGGTGGCGCCGTTGAACAGCGGCGTGGCCCAGAACTGGGCGCCGAGCTGGCCGATTCCGGCGAGGCCGATGGCGAGGACGGCGACGGCCACGATGGTGCCGAGGGCGTTGGCACGGCCGGGCTTGATCGTGGTGGCACCGAGCAGGGCCCCGACGAAGGCGGGCAGCAGGTACTCCAGACCGACGCTCGGGTTGCCCGTCTGCTGCTGGGCGGCGAGGAGGACCCCGGCGAAGCCGACGACCAGGCCCGATCCGGTGAAGGCGTAGACGGAGTACCGGTGGGTGGGGATGCCGATGATGCCGGCGGCGCGCGGGTTGGAGCCGATGACGTACAGGTACCGGCCGAGCGGCAGCCGCTCCAGGACCACCCACAGGCCGGCCGTGAGGGCGAGCACGTAGAAGGCCGGCAGCGGCAGGCCGAGGAACCGGGAGTCGTAGAGGCCGGTGAAGTCGGCGGGGAGGCCGTTCGGGCCGGGGACGATCCGGCCCCCGTCGGTGATCCAGCCGGTGAAGGCGTACATGATGCTGCCGGTGCCGAGCGTGGCGATGAAGGAGTCGATCTGCCCGAACTCGACGATGACGCCGTTGAGCGCGCCGACCGCCGCCCCTCCGAGGACCACGACGAGGCAGGCGGCGGGCCAGGGCCAGCCCTCGTTGACGATGATCTGCATCACCAGCACGTGCGCCAGGCCGAGGCCGTACCCGATGGACAGGTCGAACTTGCCGGCGGCGATCGGGATGGTCGCGCCCAGCGCCAGGAGGGCGGGGACGGACTGGTTGGAGAGGATCGAGGACACGTTGTCCCGGGTGGGGAAGGTGCCCGGCAGGGTGAGGGAGAAGACCAGGAAGAGCAGGACGGCGAGGGCCGGGAGGCCGTAGCTGCCGACGAGGTGCCCGCGGAGGTGGCCCAGCAGGGATCGGCGCGAGGGGGAGTGGGTCATCGGCTCGTCGCGGTCCCGGTGATCGGGGGCATCGCCGACGCGGTCCGGGTGAGTTCGGTGACGGTGAGGGCCGCACCGGTCAGTTCGGCGCTCACGGTCCCGCGGACGAAGACCAGCGCGCGGTGGCACACCCCCGCGACCTCCTCGAAATCGGTGGAGATGAGCAGGACCGCCAGGCCGGAGGCCAGCGCGTCGTCGAGCAGCCGGTGGATCACGGCCTTGGCGCCGACGTCCACACTGGCGGTCGGCTCTTCGAGGACGAGCAGGCGCAGGTTCCCGCGGAGCCACCGGCCGACCATCACCTTCTGCTGGTTGCCGCCGGACAGGGTGGCGATCGGCACCTCGCTGTCGCGGGGGTGCACCGAGAAGCGGTCGATCAGGGCGGTGGCCTCGGCTCGCTCGCGGCGGGGGCCGGTCCACCGCAGCGCCGGGACACCGGCCGCCCGCGGGTTCGCCAGGAAGTTCTCCCGGACGGTCAGTTCGGCGGCGCAGCCCTCCTCCTGACGGTTGCCCGCCACCAAGCCGACGCCGGACGCGAGAGCGGCGCAGACCCTGCGCGGGCGGTACGGCCGGCCGTCGAGCAGCGCCCGCCCGCCGAGCATCGGCCGGGCGCCGGCGAGGGCGCGGCCCAGGTCCATGTGGCCGGCGCCGGTCAGGCCCACCATGCCGAGGATCTCCCCGGCCCGCAGGTCCAGGCTGACCGGTCCGGCGTACGCGGTCCGCACGCCGTCGAGGCGCAGGAGGGGCGGCCCGGTGGTGGCGCGGGGCGCGGCCGGCGCGGGGGCGGCCGGTTCGTGGCCCACGATGGCGCGCACCAGCCGGGCGGGGGCGAAACCGGCGAGGGGGCCGCGTTCGACCACGTGGCCGTCGCGCAGGACGGCGAAGGTGTCGGCGACCTTGTACACCTCGTCGAGCCGGTGGCTGACGTAGAGGATGCCGTGCCCCCGGTCGCGCAGGGCGTGCAGGACGTCGAACAGCCGGGCGCAGTCCGCGGCGGGGAGGGTGGCGGTCGGCTCGTCGAGCACGATGAGTTCGGCGTCGGTCGCCAGGGCGCGGGCGATGGCGACCAGCGAGCGCTCGGCGGGGGCGAGGTCGGCGACTCGGGCGTCGGCGTCCAGGTGCCCGGCGACGATCCGCAGGGCCTCGTCGCAGCGCTCACGGGTGCGCCTCCAGGAGATCAGTCCGCGCCGGCGCGGGTAGCCGGTGCCCAGGGCGACGTTCTCGGCCACCGTCATCCACGCGACGAGACCGAGGTCCTGGTGGATGAAGGACATGGTCCGGGCCGCGGCGTGCGAGCCGAGCGGATGGCCGGCCACCGTCACCTCGCCCTCGTCGGCGCGGTGGACCCCGGCGAGCACCTTGATGAGGGTGGACTTCCCGGCGCCGTTGGGGCCGAGGAGGGCGAGGACGCTGCCCCGGTGGATGTCGAGGTCGACCCCGGCCAGCGCCACCGTGCCGCCGAACCGCTTGCCGAGACCGCGCATGCGGACGAGGGGTCCGCCACCGAAGGGCGACGGCGGGCTCATCGAGGTGTCGGGAGCGTCATGCACAGACTTCTCCGGGGGTCGGCCTCCGAGTTCTTCCCGACTGCATGGGGGATTCTATGCCGAACTGCCCGTATATCTCCGGCATTGAACTCGCCGGGACGTGCCGCCGTGGGCGAGGCCGTCACGCCGCGGTCAGGGCGCACTCGGCCCAGATGACCTTGCCTTCGGTGGTGTACCGGGTACCCCAGGCCTGGGAGAGCTGGGCGACGAGGAACAGGCCGCGGCCGCCCTCGTCGGTGTTGGCGGCGTGGCGCATGCGCGGGGCGGTGCTGCTCGCGTCGTACACCTCGCAGATCAGGGTGCGGTCGTGGATGAGGCGTACCCGGATGGGCGCGGTGCCGTAGCGGACGGCGTTCGTGACCAGCTCGCTGAGCAGCAGTTCCGTGGCGAAGGCGGACTCGTCCAGCCCCCAACGGCCCAACTGGCTCACGGCGGCGGCGCGGACGTCGCCCACCAGGGCCGGGTCGGCGGCCAGGTCCCAGGAGGCGATCCGGTCGGGGGGCACGGCGTTGGTGCGGGCGACGAGGAGGGCGACGTCGTCACCGGGGTGCTCGGGGGCCACGGCGTCGAGGACCGCCTGGCAGGTCTCCTCGGGGGCGCGGTCCGGGTGGGCCAGCGCGCGGGTGAGCTCGCCGAGGGCCACGTCGATGTCGCGATGGCGGTCTTCGATGAGCCCGTCGGTGTAGAGGACCAGCTGGCTGTGTTCGGGGAGCTGCATCTCCACCGACTCGAAGGGGAGTCCGCCGAGGCCGAGCGGGGGTCCGGCGGGCAGGTCGAGGAGCGTCACGGCGCCGTCCGGGTGGACCAGCGCGGGCGGAGGGTGGCCGGCGCGGGCCATGGTGCACCGCCGCGAGGTGGGGTCGTAGATGGCGTACAGGAAGGTGGCGCCGACGATGCCGCTGCCGAGGGCCGGGTTGTCCCCGCCCTCCTCCCGGTCGAGGCGCACCATCAGGTTGTCGAGGTGGGTGAGGAGTTCATCCGGGGCGAGTTCCAGTTCGGCGAAGTTGCGGGCTGCGGTGCGCAGTCGGCCCATGGTGGCGGCGGCGTGCAGTCCGTGGCCGACGACGTCCCCGACGAGGAGGGCGACGCGGGTGCCGGACAGGGGGATGACGTCGAACCAGTCGCCGCCGACTCCGTGCTCGGCGGGCAGGTACCGGTGGGCGACCTCGACGGCGTCCTGGTCGGGGAGGCCGCGCGGGAGCAGGCTGCGCTGGAGGGCCAGGGCCAGGGTGTGTTCGCGGGTGTAGCGGCGGGCGTTGTCGATGCAGAGGGCGGCGCGGGCGGCGAGCTCCTGGGCCAGCCAGCGGTCGTCGTCCCCGTAGGGGGCCGGGTCCTGGGAACGGTAGAAGCTCGCGATGCCCAGGAGGACGCCGCGGGCGAACAGGGGGACGGTGATGAGCGAGTGGATGTTGTGCGCGAGGAGCCGCTCGGCGTGCTCGGGGTCCTGGGCGATCCAGCCGAAGGCGGCCTTGAGGTCGGGTTCCAGCACGGGCTGACCGGTGGCCAGACAGCGCATGTGGGGCGTGGCCGGGTGGAGGGTGACCTGCGCGCCCACCGGGTAGAAGGGGCAGTCCTCGCGGATTCCGTGGACCACCGTACGGTGCATCTCGGTGCCGGGGTGGGCGGACTCCTCGCCGCGCAGGACGGCCTCGGGCATGTCGATGGTGACGAAGTCGGCCAGCCGCGGGACCGCCGTCTCGGCGAGCTCCCAGGCGGTGCGGCCCACGTCCAGGGTGGTGCCGATGCGGTTGCTGGCCTCGGCCAGCAGCTCCAGGCGGCGCCGTGCGGCGACGGCGTACTTGCCCACTTCGGGCTCGCCCACCAGCACCAGCCCCCGGACCATGCCGCCGGAGGAGTCCTCGGTGGCGGGTGCGCCGGACGTGCCGGGTGCGCCGCCGGAAGCGGCGGGTGCGCGGGCGGCCGTCGGAGCCGTACGGGGCGCGGCGCGGGAAAGGGGCCCGGGCGGCGGGCCGGTGGGGGCGGGAGCGTGCCGCTCGTCCTCGTCGGGGAGCAGCGCCTCGATCACGATGCCCTCCACACCCGAGGGGCTCGTCACGGGACGGCTCACGAGGGTGACCCACCGGTCGCGGGACAGGGACACCTCGGCGGCCGCCCACTGGGCCGAGGACATCAGCTCCGTGGCCTTCTCCTTGAGCGTCATCTGATCGCTCTGCTCCAGCTCGCTCTGGAGCAGCTCGGCCATGGCGAGCCCGTGCCCGTTCCCGGAGTACTCGTCCGTCCCGGTCCGGCTCGCGGCGTCGAGATAGGCCTGAAGCAGGCCGCGCTCGCGCGCCGAACTCTGCTCCATCAGCCGCCTTTCGATGGCCTCGGCCGCCTTGCGCACCACGGGGACCAGGGCCGGGTCCGTGTCGGTGTAGGGATAGCCGAGGCACAGGACGCCCTCGATGTGGCCGCTGAGCTGGTCGCGCAGGGGGATCGCCGTACAGGCGCTCGACTGGGACCGCTCGGCGAAGTGCTCGGCGCCGAAGACCTGGCAGAGCTGCCGTTCCGCGAGGGTGAGGCCGATGCCGTTCGTCCCGGCGAACTGCTCGGCGAAGACGAAGCCCGGGACGGTCTGGATCGGGGAGAGGTTCCTGATCATGGACTTCTCGCCGAAACGGCGTTCGAGTACGGTTCCGTACCCGTCGGCGAGGCAGATGTTCATCTGGCTGCCCGCGAAGACCGACTCCAGCCGGTCGAGGACGGGCCGGGCGGCCCGGATGAGCCGGCCGTCCGGGTCGAAGTCCTGCGTGAACGGAAGCTCGGACTGGTCGGGCGAGATGCCCAGCAGCCGGCTGCGCTGCCACGAGTGCAGGATCGGCCCCCTCACTCCCTCCTCGACCGACTCGCCGTGGAGGAATCGGTCACGGGGACGCACGGGCCCGATGTGGTCTCCCACCACCCCCATGTGCACCACTTCCCTCGGCTTTCAGCCCTTGGTTCACGCCGGAATGCCCTGAATCACCAGATTTGAGTATATTCCTCAGATTTTTGAGACGAGCAGGGGAGGCAAGGAAGTGCGGGGAGCGGCCGCAGCGGTGGGCCCGCCCTCACAGGACCGCGACCGGATTGACGGGCGACCCCGTCCCGCCCGGGACGTTCAGCGGCGTCACGACGAGCATGAAGGCGTAACGGCCCGCCTCGGCGCAGGCGGCGGAGAGCGGTTCCAGATCGAGGTTGTCCAGCAGGGGCACTCCCATCGCGGTGACGGCGAGGGTGTGTACGGGGGAGTGCAGCCCCTCGACCGGCGAGGGCCGCACGTCGCTGTCCCCGTCGCCACCGAGCAGGGCGATGCCGCGCTCGGCCAGCAGCGGCAGGGCGTCCACGTGCCAGCCCGCACTCGCCCCGGCGGGGTCCCAGGGGCCGGATTCCCGGCGGCGGCGGAAGGCGCCGGAACGCAGCAGGACCGCGTCCCCGTCCCCGATCGTCACGCCGAGCACCTCCTCGGCGGCGACGAGGTCCCGCGCGTGCACCGCGCGCCCCGGATCGAGCCAGGCGACCCCGAGGACGGCGGGCAGGTCGACGAGCACACCCCTGGTGACCAGCGGGCCGAGCGCCGACACCGCGCCGAAGCGGGCACCGGCCGCATCGACGCACTCGTGCGCCGCCCGTCCGTCGTACAGTTGCCCCCGGTAGGCGACGTGTGACAGCGCGTCGAGGTGGCTGACGCCCTTGCCGTGGTAGTCCACGGCCAGGAAGTCCTTGTAGACGGAGGGCTCCGGGGCCTCCACGTCGCCGAGGTCGGACATGTAGTGCAGGGCCGGCTTCGCGTTGTCCGGACCGGGCCGGGTGTCCCAGGGCCGGGCCATCGGGACGACCGTCCCGGTCCGGACCAGGGCGGTGGCCCGCCGCACGTGGTCCGCCGTCACCCGGTTCCAGGCGCCGCGGTCGGCGGCGGCCCACCGGCCCCAGGTGCGGACCCGGTCGAAGAGCGCGTCGAACTCCTGGCGGGAGACGGCGGGCCCGCTGCCGGGAGCGGCGGCCGGCGGGGGGCCGGGGGCGTCAGCGGGTTCGTGGCCGGCGTCAGCGGGTTCGTGGCTCATGTGCGCATCAGCGCTCCAGGCTCCATAGGGGTCTCGCGGTTCTCGCGGTTCTCTCCCCAGGATTCCCTGCCGTGCCCCGTACGCGAGCCGGCGCGCGGCCGCCCCCGTCCTGTCGCTGTCAGGCCGCCGCCAGGGCGGCGGGGCCGCCCGTCAGGGCGACGTCGAGGCCGTCCGGCTGGACGCGTACGGAGGTGGCCTTGAGGCCGAGCGGGTACTCCTTCGGCGCACCCGGCTCCGCTCCGAAGGCGCCGTCGCCCATGCCGAGCCGGCTGGTGGGGACGGAGCGGCCGAACACGGTGAGCCCGTCGACGGCGAGGGTGACCTTGCCGTCCGCGAGTACGGGACGCAGCGTCAGCTGTCCGGCGCCGCCGGGGCCCACGGCGGCCAGGATGGTGCCCCGCGCCGGATCCGTGGTGACCGCGGACACCGGTACGGCGGGCACGGCGGTCCGGATCGCGCTGGCGAGGGACTGCGTGGAGGCGGTCACCTGGGCGTGCGCACCGCCGACGGCGGCCCCGTCGCCGAGCCGGACATCGTCGAGCCGCGCGCGGACACGGACCTGCGGGAGGCGCCCGACCCGGGCGTCGTCGCTGCTGATGTCGAGCCGGGGGATGCTGCCGTGTGCCAGGTCCCACAGGGCCCAGTCGTCGGCCACGCCGACCCTCACGTCCTCCCCGAGACCGGGTGCCGCCTTCGTGACGTGGTTCCGGATCACGGTGCGGGCGGTGAACTCGGCCGCGCCCGTGGCGATGACGGCCGACAGGACCACGGCGGTCGTGACGGTGAGGACGAGGTGGCGGCGCACGGCTGCGCGGACGTTCGTCAGGCGCTGCTTCATCGCCGTTCTCCTTGAGCGGCCGAGGCAGGGGCAGAGGCCGCGGCCGGCGGCGTGGGTATGGGGGCGGATACGGGCGACGGGTCGGGCGCGGCAGGGGGTCCTTCCGGGTCGAGATGCGGAAGGAGCCGGTCCAGCCAGGAGGGGAGCCACCAGTTGGCCCGCCCGAAGAGGTACATGGACGCGGGCACCAGGAGCAGGCGGACCACCGTGGCATCGATGATCACGCTGACGCCCAGTCCGAGGGCGAGCATCTTGACGGCGACGTTCGTGGAGAGCAGGAACGCCAGGAAGACACTGGTCATGATCAGGGCCGCACAGGTGATGACGCGGGCCGTGGCGGCGAGGCCGGTGGCGACGGCCAGGTGGTTGTCCTCCCGGTGCAGCCACGCCTCGCGGATCCGGGAGAGCAGGAAGACCTCGTAGTCCATGGAGAGCCCGAACACGATCGCGAACATCATCATCGGCACGTAGGACTCGACGGGCACCTTCTCGGTGACGCCGAACAGCTCGCCGCCCCAGCCCCACTGGAACACCGCGACGACCACCCCGTACGCGGCGGCGATCGAGAACAGGTTGAGCACGGCGGCCTTGAGCGCGATCAGCGGACTGCGGAAGACGGTGAGCAGCAGCAGGAACGCCGCGGTGACCACCACACCGATGATCAGCGGCAGTTTGGCGGCGAGGGTGTCGGTGAAGGTCTGGGTGGCGGCGGCCGTGCCGGTGACGTAGCCCGTGGCGCCGGTGCCCGACAGCGCCTGCGGCACCGTTTCGTCCTGCAGGGTGTGGATCAGGTCGGCGGTGGCGCCGTCCTGCGGGCCGGTGGCGGGGGTGACCGTGGTGATGAGCAGGATGTGGTCGGGGCTGGGCACCGGCGTCGTCACGGAGGCGACGCCCGGTACGGCGGCCAGTTCGCGCTGCAGCGAGGCGGCGAGGTCCTGGCGCCGGGCCTCGTCGGCGACCTGCCGGCTGTCGAGGTGGGCCACGACCGTGAGCGGGCCGTTCGCGCCCGGGCCGAAGCCCTCGGTGATCAGGTCGTAGGCCCGGCGGTCGGTCCTGCTGGTGGACTGTGCTCCGGCGTCGACGTGCCCGAGCCGCATGGAGGCGACCGGGACGGCCAGGATGCCGAGCACGAGCAGGCCGCCGACCAGGAACAGCCAGGGGCGCCTGCTGACCCGGACGGCCCAGCGGTGCCAGACGTCGCCCTCACCGGTGGGTTCGGCGACCGGCGTGCGCACGTGGAGCCGGTCGATGCGGTTGCCGAGCAGCCCCAGCAGGGCGGGAGTCAGCGTCACGGTCGCGGCGGCGGCCACGACGACACTGATACCGGCCGCGACGCCGAGGGTGCCGATGAAGCCCACACCGGAGACGCAGAGCCCGCCCAGCGCCATGGCGACCGTGGCGGCGGCCACCAGCACGGCCCGCCCGCTGGTGGCGACCGTGCGCCCGACCGCCTCGGCGGGCTCCGTGCCCGCCTGCAGCAGGGCCCGGAAGCGGGTGGTCAGGAACAGTGCGTAGTCGATGCCGACACCCAGACCGATCATCGCGGCCAGGGTCGGGGACGCCTGGGCGAAGTCGAAGGGCCCGGCGAGCAGTCCGAGACCGGCCAGGCTGACGGCCAGGCCGAGCACGGCCGTCAGCAGCGGCAGGCCGGTGGCGGCGACGCTGCCGAAGCCGATCAGCAGCACGAGCACGGCGACGGCCAGGCCGATGGCCTCCGAGGTCTGGTCGGCGGACTTGGGCGTGGCCAGCTGCCCGAGCGGAGCCCCGTACTCGACGGTGACGTCGTCGGAGCGCAGCGGCCCGACGGCGCTGTCGACCCCGGCGAGGTAGGAGGGGTCGAAGGTCGCCGGGTTGCCGTTGAAGCGGACGGTGATCTGGGCGATCCCGCCGTTCGCGGAGACCGCCCCGGGCGTGGTGAGCGGGTCGGCCACCGACACCACGTCCGGCAGCCGGCGCAGGCCGTCCACGGACGATTCGATCGCGGCCCGGTGACCGGTGACCGAACCCTGGTCGGAGGTGATCACGATGGGTGCGGCCGTGCCGCCGGAGCCGCTGGTGTGGGCGGCCAGCAGGTCGGCGCCGGTCTGCGTAGGGGTACCCGGCAGGGAGAAGCTGTCCGCGAAGGTGCCGCCCCACGCGTGGTTGGCCAGCCCGAGACCGGCGAGCAGCACCACCCACAGCGCGACGACCCGCCAGGCGTGCCGGGCACACCAGCATCCGATCCTGTGGAGGAGCCCCGGCCCCTCGGCCGATGAAGTGTTCATGGGGCCTCATGGTGCGCGGCGCGTGTAAGGGGGCCGTGGGCACATTGTTCGGGGAATGTACGGGCGCCTCCGCCCGCCCCGCGCACCCCCGCGGGCCCGCCGGGACGAGGGGCCGCGCCGCTCACGCGGTCTCGGGGCCCGGCGGAAGGGTGACGGTGAAGCAGGCGCCGCCCTCCGGTCCGTGCCCGTCGACGCGGATGGCGCCGCCGAGGCGGCCGGTCAGCCGGTGGGCGATGGCCAGCCCCAGGCCGGAGCCGACCGGGCGGGTGCCCCGGTAGCGCTCGTGGAGGGCGCCGTGGTCGAAGGCGATGCGCACGTCGTCCTCGGTGAGGCCCGGTCCGCCGTCGCGGACCTGCAGTTCGGCCCCGCCGTCCGGGGCCGCCCGGACCGCGAGGACCAGGGGCGCGCCCTCGGGCGTGACCCGCAGGGCGTTCTGGACCAGCCCGTCGATCAGCTGCCGGACCCGGAACGCGTCCGTCTCGACGACGACGGGCCGCCCGGGCCGCTCCAGCCGGAGCCCGACACCGTGGCGGGCGCAGGGGCCGGTCCAGAAGGCGGCGGCCTCGGCGACGACCGCGCCCAGGTCGGCGGGGGCCATGTCGAGACGGAAGTCGTCCGCCTCCAGCCGGGCCAGGTCCAGCAGGTCCCCCAGGAACCGGTCCAGGCGCCGGGTCTCGTCGGCCAGGACGCCGCCGACCTCGGGCACCCGCCCCGGCTCGATCAGGCCGTCGGCGAGCGCCTCGGCGTAGCCCTGCAGCGCGGTCAGCGGGGTGCGCAGGTCGTGGGAGACGGAGAGCAGGAACTCCCGCTGCCGGTTCTCGCTGTGTGCCAGGGCCTCGTCCAGGACGTTGAGGGCCCGCCCGATGTCCGCGGTCTCCCGGGGGCCGTCGACGGGGGCCGGGACGCCGCGTTCGCCGTCGGCGAGCCGGTGTGCGATCTGCGCGGCCCGTACGAGGGGACGGGCGATGCGCCGGGCCAGGAGCGCCCCGGCCAGGGCCGCGCCGAGCATCCCGACGATCAGCGGCACGATCACGTTGCGGCGGATCTGGTTGGTGTTCTCGCTGACGACCGCGTAGGGCTCGGTCAGCACGACCGCGCCGCCCCGCACACCGGGCCGCCCCACCAGCAGCACCTCCTCGCCGCCGAGAATGCCCGTGGTGGAGACCGGCTTCCCTGCCAGCAGCGCCGATTTCGACGCCCGGTCGACGGCCGGGGTGGCGGTTCCGCTCACCGTCCCGTCCGGGGCGATGACGGCGAGCTGCACGCCGTTCGGCCCCGCCAGGGCCTGGGCGCCGGTGAAGAGCGCCTCGGACAGGGCCGGCAGGCGGCTGAGCACCGTCGCCTGACGCGTCAGCTGGTCGCGTTCGCGCTGCTCCGCGCCGTGCGCGGCGGTCTGCCAGGCGATCAGTCCGGTGAGCGCCACGGCGAGCGCCGCCACCACGGTGCTCAGCACCACGATGTTGCGTGCGAGGGAGCCGCGGGTACCGGTACCCGTACGGGCGCCGGAGCGGGGGCGGTTCACGCGCGGGGGGCGATCGCGCTGTACCCGACGCCCCGGACCGTACGGATCGGGCTCGCGTCGCCGAGTTTGGCGCGCAGCTGGGAGACGAAGACGTCGACCATCCGGGTGTCGCGGTAGCCCGGGTAGCCCCACACCTGGGCGAGCAGCTGCTCACGGGTGAAGACCTGCCCCACGTGCCGGAGCAGGTGCGCGAGCAGGTTGAACTCGGTGGCGGTGAGCTCGACCGGCTCGCCGTCGCGGCGCACGGTCCGGCTGACCGGGTCCACGCTGAGCCCGCCGAGGCTTTCGGCCGGCTGCGCGGGCGGCCCCGCCGCCCGGCGCAGAACCGTCTTGACCCGCGCGACCAGCTCGCGCGGCGAGAACGGCTTGGTCAGGTAGTCGTCCGCGCCCAGCTCCAGACCGAGGATCCGGTCGGCCTCCTCACCGCGGGCGGTGACCAGCAGCACCGGCGTCCAGTCGCCCGCGTCCCGAAGGGCACGGCAGAAGGCGATGCCGTCCATGCCCGGCAGGCCGATGTCCAGCACGATGGCCACCGGGTGCATCCGCCGCGCGGCCGCGAGCCCGGCGCTCCCGTCGGCCTCCACGTGGACACCGAAGCCCTCGCGCGACAGGTAAAGCCTCTGCACATCGGAGATGTGCCGCTCGTCCTCGACGATCAGCACGAGGCCCTTGGAATCCGAACCCGTCATCACTGCCTCTCACGTGCGGAAACACCGTCGATGCTAACCCCGTCGACCCGGCGTTCCGGCGGGCGCGCCGCCACCCGTACATTCCCCGAACAATCCGCCGGCCCGGCGTCGTCAGACCTCCGGGAACACCGGGGAGATCCCGAGCGCGGGCGCGATGGCCCGCCAGACCGTCGACTGGGCCGTGGCGAGGTCGACCCGGGGGTCGTCCAGCATCAGGCGGATGCCGAGGCCGTCGCACAGGGCCAGCACCAGCGTGCCGATCGCGGCGACGTCGCACGCGGTGAACTCGCCGGACGAGATGCCCCGTTCCACGGTCCCGGCGACCCACGCGTGCAGCTGGTCGTACAGGTCGACGGCGAGGGCGCGGGCCGTGCCGTCGCGCAGCGCGCGCACCCACAGCTCCTGCCAGAGCTTCCAGTCCTGGCGGAGCTCCTCGTCCGTGGCAGCATGCTGCGCACGATGCGGGCCAGGACGACCGCGGCCGGGTCCGTACCCGTGCCGCTCCTGGTCCCCCGCCGGATCCACGACGCCTTCCTCGCGGCCTTCGCCGCCGAAGCGGCAAAGCTCCGTACCGGCATCGACTACGGGCCGCTCGACAACGCGGCCCAGCTCACCTCGGTGCAGGCCCTGCTGGACCGCCTGCCGGCGCACGCCGGGATCGTCACCGGTGGGGGCCGGCTGCCCCGCCCGGGCTACTTCCACGAACCCACCGTGGTCGCCGGGGTCCGCCAGGACGACGAGATCGTGCAGGAGGAGACCTTCGGCCCGGTGGTGACCGTCCAGCCCTTCGCCGACGAGGCCGAGGACCTGCACCTGGCCAACGACGTCCGCTTCGGCCTGGCCGCGAGCGTGTGGACCACCGACCACGACCGGGCGATGCGCGCCACCCGTGCCCTCCACACCGGAATCGTCTGGTTGAACACCCACGGCACCACCGCCTCCGAGATGCCCCACGGCGGAGTCAAGCACTCCGGCTACGGCAGCGACCTCTCCCTCTCCGGCCTCCTGGACTACACCCAGGCCAAGCACGTCATGCTCTGACCTCGGGGGTGCCATGCCCCTGACCCTCCGACGTGCCCGTGCACGGCCCGCGGGGCACCCTGGAGGCATGGCCCGAGCCAACGATCAGGTCGAGGCCCTGCTCCAGGAGTACGCGGACCTCATCGCGATCCGGGGCGGGGAGGCCTTCAAGGCGCGCGCGTACGAGAAGGCCGCCCGGGCCGTCGGCGGCCACCCGGAGGACGTGTCCACGCTCGACGCCAAGGGCCTGCGTGAGATCCCCAACGTCGGCAGGTCGGTCGCCGACAAGATCCTCGAATACCTGCGGACCGGCCGCATGACCGTGGTCGACGAGGCCAGGGCGAATGTGCCGCCCGGAGTGCGCGAGCTGATCGCGATTCCGGGGCTCGGGCCCCGCAAGGCCATGGTGCTCTACGAGGAACTGGGCCTCAGCTCCGTCGACCAGCTGCTCGAGGCCGTCGAGCAGGAACGGCTGCGCGACCTGAAGGGCTTCGGCGAGCGGACCGAGGACAACATCCTGCACGGCATCGCGGTGCTGCAGAAAGCAGGCGAGGGCCGGATCCTCGTCAGCGCGGCCATGGAAGTCGCCGAGCAGCTCGTCGCCGAACTCTCGGAGATCCGCGGCTGCGTCCGGTGCACGTACGCGGGGTCCCTGCGCCGGATGAGGGAGACCATCGGCGACGTCGACATCCTGGTCGCGGCCCGCCGGCCGGCCCCGTTCATGGACGCGCTCACCGCCCTCCCGCAGACGGCCGAGGTCATCGCGCACGGGCAGAAGAAGACCTCCGTACGGACCGCCACCGGCCTCCAGGTCGATCTGCGGGTCCTGCCCCCCGCCTCCTGGGGCGCGGGGCTGCAGTACTTCACCGGATCCAAGGCGCACAACATCCGCACCCGCGAACTCGCGGTGCGCCAGGGCCTCAAGCTCTCCGAGTACGGGCTCTTCGACGCCGAGAGCGGCGAGAACCTCACCTCCGAGACCGAGGAGGCGGTCTACGCCAGGCTGGGACTGCCCTGGATCCCCCCGACGCTGCGCGAGGACCGCGGCGAGATCGCGGCCGGGCTGCGCGGCGAACTCCCCGACCTCCTCAAGGAGAAGGACGTCCGCGGCGATCTGCACACCCACACCGACCTCACCGACGGGCTGGCCCCGCTGGAGGACATGATCGCCGCCGCTGCCGCCCGCGGATACGCGTACTACGCGGTGACCGACCACGCACCGAACCTCTCCATGCAGCGCATGACCAGCGAGAAGATCCTCGCCCAGCGCGAGCGGATACGGGCCCTGGACGGCGCGCACCACCGGATGCGGCTGCTGCACGGCACGGAGCTCAACATCGGCCCGGACGGCACCCTGGACTGGCCCGACGAGTTCCTCGCGGACTTCGACATCTGCGTGGCCTCCGTCCACTCCCACTTCAACCAGAGCAGGCAGGAACTCACCCGCCGCCTCATCCGCGCCTGCGAGAACCCGAACGTCGCCGTCATCGGCCACCCCACGACCCGCCGGATCGGCAAACGCCCGCGCATCGACGCCGACTTCGACGCCGTCTTCGAGGCGTGCGCACGGACGGGCACCGCGCTGGAGATCAACGCGCATCCGGAACGGCTCGACCTGTGCGACGAGGACATCCTGCGCGCAAAGAGGTACGGAGTGAAGTTCGCCGTGAACTCCGACGCCCACGCCACCACGCATCTGCCGTACATGCGCTACGGGGTGGCGACCGCGCAGCGCGGCTGGCTGACCGCTGACGACGTCATCAACGCGTGGCCCCTGACGCGGCTGCGGCGGTTCCTGGGCAGGAAGGGCACCTGAGGCAAGCCAGTCCGCTTGATCGTTTCGACTGCCCTGGCCGACGGTCAGCGCGCGAGGACGGCCAGGGCGGGGAAGTGCTGTTCGGCGTCGTCGTACGTCGTGAGCCGCCATCCCGTGGCGTCGAGCACCGGCCGGAGGTTGGGCTCGGCGAGCGGTCCTCGGGACTGGGGGGCCGCCCGTGGCGGGCGGCCCGCTCGGCCCGGCCCGCCGGATGGAGGAGGAGGGTGCCGCCCGGTGCGGTGACGCGCGCCCATTCGCGCAGGGCGGTGCGCGGGCGGGGAAGGTGGTCGAGGAGCCCCGCCGCGAACATGCCGGGCACCGACGCAGGGCGCAGCGGCAGCCTGGCGCAGTCGGCGAGGAGGAGCCCGCCGGTCGTGGCGCGGCCGATGCGGGCGGCCGCCGTGAGCATCGCGTGGGTGACGTCGAGCCCGAGCACCGTGCCCTCGGCGCCCACGTGCGCGCGCCGGGCCGGCATGGCCCGTCCGGTACCGCACCCGGGGTCGACCGCGGTCTGCCCGCGCCGCAGGCCCATGCGGGCGACGGCGGCCTCGTAGGCGGGGGTCTGGTAGGCGAAGCGCTCCTCCCACGCGTCCGCGCGCCGGGTGAAGAACGCACGGGTGGCGGTGTGCTCGGCGCCGCCGGCCACCAGCTCGGCGAACCGGGCCGGCAGCGGCCCCCACCAGCGCTCCAGGGCCGAGCGCGCCGGCCCGTCCACCGCCTCGACCGCCTCCGCCTCCTCGGACTCGGACTCGGCCTCGAGGGGGAAGTGCCAGCCCGCGCCGTCCACGCCCTTGAGGATGAGGACACGGGCGTCCGGGTCCCCGGACGCGTCCACCGTGGACAGGGTCATGGCGTGCGGGTCGGGAACCCTGCGGCCACCGCCTCGGCGAGCCAGCCCAGGAACAGCGCGACCGGTTCGGCCGGCGCCTGCTCGGGCCCGAAGCGGGGCAGGGGGCGTGCGAACACCTCGATGCCCCTGAGCCGCTGGCGGACACCAACGTCGCCGCCTCTGAAACCAGCCACCCCGACACGCCTCACTCGGTCCGGCAACCCCTCCGGTAGCCCCTCACACGCCATCCTGCATCTGCCATGAGATGAATGGCAATTGCCTGGCAATTGCTTAACCGATCGGCCAAGAAGTCGGACAGATGCGCGTCGAGCCTTGGAGGGAGGTACCACGGCGGCGCGGCGCGGCGGGGAAGCGGTGCGAGCCACCCGCGGGCCGCGACGGTCACATGACGCGGGAAGCAATGGCCCGCGCGCAGTCCAGGGACTCCGTGTGCGTGGTGTCGACCTCCAGGTCGTAGACCACGCCGAGGTGGGCGAGCTCCGCCTGTGAGGCGGCCGTTCCCCGGGCCCGGTCCCCGCGGGCGATCTCGCGGCCTGCGGCGACCTTGCTCTCGCACTTCACGCCCACCCACAACACGTCCAGACCGTCGAGGGCCTTCCGCCACCGCTCCTGGGAGGACGCTCCGCCGAGGAAGACGTCGTCGACGACGATCCGGGCGCCCGCACGGGCCATCGCGGCGACTCCCGCCATCCATGCCGCTTCCAGCCGCCGGAACTCCGATCCGATCTTCACACCGCCGTCCGCGGCGAATTCGATCCCCGCGACCGAGGTCTGCAGGGAGGCGGGCATCGCCTCGATCAGCGAGTCGACGGCGGCGGCGAGCCAGGGATCCGGCAGGACCGCCTGCAGGCATCGGACGATCCCGGACTTGCCCGAGCTGGACCCGCCGTTCAACACGATCACTTGAGTCGTCATCAGGTCACGGTAGGGCGACCGCCGCGGCGCCCGAAGCGATTTTCGCCCGGGACGGGATGCGAGGGTGTTCGGCGACGGGGGTCGGGGGCGCCCGGCCGGGGTGAGCGAGGCCGTCCGTGATCAGGGTGGGCAGGTGGTCGCGGCGGGCGGGGGATCTGCCGGCAGGTGCGGTCCAACGGGGAACAACTGGCCGAGCCGGCCCGGCTGGCGGACGCCGGCCGGCTTCGGATCGGCATCGGCAGCGTCTTTTTCCTGAGCGAAGCAGCCCGGGCACACGACCGTGCCGGGCGGGGGCACCTGCAGGGCAAGACCGTCCTGCAGGTGGGAGCTCCGTGGGCGTCCCGCAGCCCCGTCACCTCTGCGCGGCCCCCGCAACCGCTCCGCGCCGGCGCCGGCGGTCAGCCGCGCACGTGCAGCCCGAATCCCGTGCGGCCCGCGGGCTCCAGTCCCTCCTTCAGGTGCAGCGAGGGGATCTCGTAGTCACCGAAGTTCTGCCGCCGGAACGCGATCGGTTCGGTCGACTCCAGGGTCAGCAGGCGCTGCTGCCAGGCCTTGGCGACGTCCGTGTACTCCTCGCGGCTCATCCGGTCGGTGCCGTACAGCACGAACGGCGGCAGCGCCTCGATGCCCGGGTAGTAGAGGATGCCGTGGTGGATCGGGAACAGCAGGTCCTCGATGGGGCCGTTGATCCCGCGGGCGGCGTAGTGCGACTCAGGGCCGCCGACGGTCACCGACAGCAGAGCCCTCCTGCCCGCGAGGGTGCCTTCGCCGAAGCGCTCGCCGTACTTGGTGTCGCTGTGCTCGCCGACGCCGTACGCGAAGCGGTAGGTGAACACCCGGTCCACCCAGCCCTTGAGGATCGCCGGCATCGTGTACCACCACAGCGGGAACTGGAAGATGATCGTGTCGGCCCACAGCAGCTTCTCCTGCTCGGCGAGGACGTCCGGGGTGAGCGTCCCGGCCTCGAAGGCCCGGCCCGAGTCCAGGGCGACCTTCAGCGGACTCGAGGCCTCGGGGCCGTAGTCCGCGGCGTCCACGACCGCCTTCCAGTTCATCGCGTACAGATCACTCACCCGTACCTCGTGCCCGGCGGCCTCCAAGGTGGACACCGCGAGGTCCTTCAGCGAGCTGTTGAGCGACTTCGGCTCCGGGTGGGCGTAGACGATCAGCGTCTTCACGGGAACTCCTTCGGATCGGATGCCTTCGATCCTGGACGCCGCGGCGCCCGGCGTTCAGGGGCGCCCCTTCCATCGGACGGGACTTCCTGGTATTGGCAGGGCCACCCTTCACGGGCACCACCGAGGACATACTGGGGACATGGACGATCTTGCGGGCTTCCTGCGGACCCGGCGTTCCCGGGTCGACCCGGCCGCCGTCGGCATCCCCACCGGCAGCCGCCGCCGGGTCGAAGGGCTGCGCCGCGAAGAGGTCGCGCACCTGTCCGGAGTCAGCGTCGACTACTACGTACGCCTGGAGCAGGGCCGTGCGACCCAGCCCTCCGAGCAGGTCCTCGACGCGCTCGCCCGCGTCCTCGGCCTCGACGAGACCGAACGCGGGCACCTCTACCGGCTCGCCCGGCAGCGGCGCCGCCTCGCGAAGGAGCCGGGCAGGGGGGTCCCCCCCCGGCCGGAGGCCGGGGGAGGGTCCGGCCGGAACTGCTGCGCGTCCTCGACCTCGTGGTCGACGCACCGGCGCTGATCATGGACCACCGTCTGGACGTGCTCGCCGGGAACCGGCTCGCCGGGCTCCTCTACGGCCGGCCCGTGCCGGGCCTGAACACCGCCCGGCACATCTTCCTCGAGGAGGCCGAGCGCGGCCTGTACGCGGACTGGGAGACATGCACCCTCGACGTGGTCGGGCACCTGCGCCTGGCCGCCGGCAAGTACCCCGAGGACCCTCGCCTGGCCTCGCTCATCGGCGAACTGGCGATGGGCAGCGAGCGCTTCCGCCGCCTCTGGGCCCGCGCGGACGTGCGCGCCCGCACCCATGGACGCAAGGCGTACCGGCACCCCCTGGTCGGACTGCTGGAACTGCACCAGGAGAACTTCGCCCTACCGGACGAACCGAGCAGGGAGCTGCTGGTGCTGTCCGCGGCTCCCGGCAGCCCCGCCGAGGACGGGCTGCGCCTGCTCGCGGGCCTGGGCGCGGACAGCGGTGACGTGCATGCGCATCCCGCGGTGAACGCTCAGGTCCGCGAGTAACCCCACGACGCAGGCCCCATTCCTTTGCTGGCCGGAAATCCTCCCACCGGCCTGCAATTTGCGCTCTTTACCCGGACAAGGGCGGGCCGGTAGCGTCCGGAGACCGCAAGGTCACACCATGGTGCCGGGGGGAGCGGAACTGGTGTCGGACGCATTGGACCTCCATGTCCTCGGACGGCTCGACGGACAATTGGCGGGGCGGCAGGTCGATTTCGGATCGCCGAAACAGCAGTTGGTCCTCGTGGTCCTCCTGCGGCACGCCGGGCAGGCCGTCAGCGTGGACCGACTCGCCGACGCCCTGTGGGGAGACGCACCGCCCGCCTCCGCGACCGCGAACATCCACCTCCACGTCCACCGGATCCGCAGAGCGCTGGGACCGGGCCGGCTGCAGACCGCGCGGCGGCGCGGATACGTACTGGAGGTGGCGCCGGAGGAGGTCGACGCATGGCGCTTCCTGGCCCGCATGCCCGATATCCGCCGCGCCCTGGAGCGGGGCGACCTCGCCAGGGCCTCACGGCTCAACCGTGAGGCCCTCGCCGAGTGGCGCGGCCCGGCGTACGCAGACTTCGCCGACCATCCGGCCCTGCGCGACGCGGCCGCCTACCTCGCCGAACTGCGACTGGAGGCCATCGAGCAGCAGATCAACATCGATCTGGCCCTGCACGACCACGCCCACCTCATCGGCAGGCTGCGCCTGCTGCTCGCCGAGCATCCGTACCGCGAACGCTTCCACGAACAGCTGATCGTGGCCCTGTACCGCACGGGGCGGGGTCATGTCCCCCTTCGTGGTGTAGCCGATCACTCGGTGGGCGCGTTGGTGGCGTTGGGTGGTGCGGGGGCGCTTTTAGGGAGCTCGGTGGGGTAGATCTCGTCCATGCTTCCCTCGGGCAGGTAGCGGCGGGGGAAGGCGATCCATTCGTCGTGCAGTTCGAAGAGCACGGCTGTGACCAGTCGCAGGAGGGCGTCGTCGTTGGGGAAGACCTGGACGACGTCGGTGCGGCGCTTGATCTCGCGGTTGATCCGTTCGAGCGGGTTGGTGGACTGGATCTTCTTCCAGTGCCGTTCCGGGAAGGCCGCGAAGGCGGTCAGGTCGTCCTTGGCGTCCAGGAGCATCTGTTTGACCTTGGGGAACTGCTTGCCGAGCATCTCGGCGACGGTGTCGAGCTGGGCGCGGACCGCGTCCTGGGTGGGCTGGGCGAAGACTGTGCGGATGGTTGCGGCGACCATCTCGGTCGCCTCCTTCGGAATCACCGCGAAGACATTTCGCAGGAAATGAACACGGCATCTCTGCCACGCGGCGCCGAGCATGACCTTGCGGATCGCCTTGACCAGGCCGGAATGGCTGTCGGACAGGACCAGGCGGACCCCGGTCAGGCCGCGTTCGCGCAGGGAGCGCAGGAACTCGGCCCAGAACGCCTCGGTCTCGCTGTCGCCGACCATGACGCCCAGGACCTCGCGGCCGCCGTCCTCGGTGATCCCGGTGGCGACGACCACGGCGCGAGAGACGATCTGGTGGTTCACGCGTGCCTTGCAGTAGGTGGCGTCCAGGTACATGTAGGGGAAGCGGGTGTGGTCCAGCGGCCGGGTGCGGAAGGCGGTCAGCGGCTCGTCCAGGTCCGCGCAGATCCGGGAGACCTCGCTCTTGGAGATCCCGGTGTCCGCGCCCAGGGCCTTGACCAAGTCGTCCACCGACCGGGTGGACACGCCATGGACGTAGGCCTCCACGATGACCGCGTACAGGGCCTGGTCGATCCGGCGCCGGCGCTCCAGCAGGCTGGGGAAGAAGCTTCCGGCGCGCAGTTTGGGGATGGCCAGCTCCAGGTCGCCGGCCTGGGTGGTGAGCGTCTTCTCGCGGTGCCCGTTGCGCAAGGCGGTACGGGCCTCGGTGTGCTCGTTCCAGCCGGCACCGATGTGGGCAGCGGCCTCGGCCTCGATCAGCTCCTGCAGCATCCGCTCGGCGATGCCGCGGACGAGTTCGAGTCCGTCTGCCGAGCGTAGTGACTCCAGCAGGCGTAATAGGTCAGACTGGGACAGGGCCACCTCGCACCTCCGTTGTTGAACTGGCCGTTCAATACGGAGAGTTGCATGGTGGCCCACCTCATGCGCAGAGAGCGCGAGCCCTCCGCGGGTGTGCGCCCGGCGAGCAAGCCCGCGCACACCTCACCCTTGATCGGCTACACCACGTGGCGGGACGCCATCCGGGGCGGGCGGCGGAGGCGCTGGAACAGTGCCGGGACACCCGGCGGCTCTTCGCGCAGGACCTCGGACTGGACCCGGGCGCGCGGCTGCGGGAACTGGAGAAGCGCATGCGCGACGGGGACGAGGACCCGGACCGGTAGGCGCGGCCGCGCCGTTCCGGCCGCGGCCGCCCGTCAGGGGAACACCACTGCGGACAGTTCCGGATAGAGCCTGCCGGCGCTCGCGTGCACGCACGTGCGCAGCTCGTCCTCGCCGGGCACCGCGCGCAGCAGATCCTCTGGATTCCTCTCCTTGCCGGAAATCTCGATTCCCTTTTCGGCCAGGCAGCCGCGAACGGCCGTCATCAGGTCAGGAGCCATGAGGGACGCATTGTCCTGCGTATACGCGTCCGCCACGGCGTCCAAATGAGCGGCGCGGCATTTCTTGGTGACTTTACCGACCTCGTTCGCCGACTTTGCGGGTGCGCTGTACCGGAGCATCATCTTCTCGTGGTCCACCGGATCCCAGCCCTCGTTGAGGAGCTCGATCCCCTCGGCTGCCAGACACTCGGCGAACCGGCCCACGGCGGCCTCGTACACCGCGTCCGTGACCTTGCCCGTCGGCCGCGCCTCGCCGCCGGCCGGTGCGGACCGGTCGGCGCCGCCCGGCTGCGACGAGCATCCGGCCAGTCCGCCCAGCAGCAGCGCGACGAGGACGAGCCTCCGCGCCCACCTCGGTCCCATCGGTGCGCCGCGTCAGTGGGACCGGACCCAGGACTCGCCGGCCTGCGTCTTGTGCCAAGCCTCGGTGATTCCGTTCCAGTTGGCGGTGATGCTCACACTGCCGGACTCGTGGAGCTCGGACCACCTCCCGTTGGAGAGCTTCACGAGCAGCCAGGCGTGACCGGCGCAGTCGCCCGAGTCCTTCTTGGTCCACGCGTACTCGTGGCCGGCCGAGAGGCCTCCCGTGTACACGCACCCGCTGCGCTTCTTGTAGAAGTAGCCGCTGTGCGCGACGGCGGGCTGCACGGCCAGCGAGACGGCCGCGCCGGCGAAGGCGAGGACGGCGGTGGCGTTCCGGAGGGTGCGACTCATTGATTTCATGACGAGGCCTTTCGCCGGCTCGAAGGAAGCGGCCACCCGGCGACGCGCCGGCCGGCCCGATGCGTGCAGCCTCTCCGGCGTCCCTATATCCCCCCTACACGCCGGGATATGGACGGGCCCGTGAGGGCCTTCAGGGCATGGGCGCGGTCACTCCCGCCGAGTACCCGGAACCCTGGTCTTCCGAGAACTGCTGCAGCCGGGGGAGGCGCCGGCCGGCACGGTTGCGGCGATCGAACCGTTCGGGGTGGTCGTCACCGAGACCGACCGGGTACGACGCAGGGTCTCCCTGTCCCGGCGACAGGTGCCCGCCGGCCTCCGGTGACGGGTCAGGCGCCCTCGGGTCCCGCGCCGTTCAGGAGCCGGGTGCGGCGTGGGCCGTCGGGCCGGTGGGGGATCGGGTCGCCGAGGTGCTGGAAGTGGACGGCCGCGGGCCGCCCGGCCGCGTACGCGTCGAGGCCGGCCCGGCAGTACGCGATGATCGGCTCGGGCAGGTCGTCGAGCCGGTACCAGCCCATCGCGTCGCACACCTCCGGCTCCCGCACCGCCGGCGCGCCCGCCCAGCGCCGGACCTCGAAGAACAGGCCGAGCCGGGCGTGGCCCCGGGGGCCGCGGTGATGCACGGTCACCGCCGACGCCACGTCCGCCAGGGCGATGAGGACGCCCGTCTCCTCCCGGGCTTCCCGGACCACGGCCTCGACCACGTCCTCGTGCGGGCCGTCGAGGTGCCCGGAGGGCAGGTGCCACATCCCTGCCGCGTAGACCCGGCCGGCCCGCCGGGACAGCAGGACCTCCGGCCCCCGCTCGCCGTCGCGGCGCAGGATCAGGTGCACGTCGACCGGGAGGGTGTACCGGCCCGCTGCTCCCGGGTGCCCGGCGGCGGTCACAGCCAGCCCATCTCGGTGTAGAGCCGGCCCGCCCGGATGCCCTCGATCGCGGCCCGGGCGTACGGCACGATCGGCTCCGGCAGTGCATCGGCCGGCCACCAGTCCCAGCTCACGCACTTGTCCGGCTCGCGGACCTCCGCCGTCCCCTCCCACCGGTGCGCGCGGAAGACGAGTTGCAGGCGCGGCCGCGAGCCCGGGGGGTCGACCACGTGCACGACGTGGGTGAGCTCGACGTCCTCGGCCCGCAGCAACAGGCCGGCTTCCTCCCGTGCTTCGCGGACCAGGCAGGCGATGGCGGACTCCTGCTCGCAGTGACCGGCGAGGAAGTGGTGGTTCGAGGCGCCGAACGCCGAGTCGGGGTGGCGCAGTCCGAGCAGGACGCGGCCGTCGCGCTCCAGGTAGAGGTGGGCCCCGACGATGTTGAGGAGGGCCCGGCCGCCCGGTTCCCCGGCGGGCATCGCGGCCGCCGTACGCGGGCCCGGTTCCGCCCCGTCCAGCTGCGCCCGGTGCCGGTCGATGACCTGCTGCGTCCACGGGCACATCGTCAGGTACGCCGTCGTACGGGCATCGAACCAGCGCAGCATGATCCCCTCGCTGAGCGGAAGGGCGTCGGCATCGCCGTCCCAGGCGCCGAGATAGACCTGGATCCGGCCCGTGGTGCCGTCGGGGCCGTGGACGTCGACGACCGTGAACGGTTCCAGCGGGACCGTCAGCCCGGTCTCCTCCTTCAGCTCCCGCGCGATCGCCTCCCGCAAGGTCTCGTCCCCCTCGCGGCCGCCGCCCGGGATGCTCCACGTCCCCGGGTCGCAGATGTGGGGTTTGTTCGCATCGCGCAGGTGGAGCAGGTACTGGCCGCGCGAGTTGACCAGCAGGGCGGCCGTACCGCTTGGTTCGGCGGAAGGGGTGGACGACATGGCGGTCTCCTTCTTGTGCCTCGAATCCGGGCCCGTCACGGGCGACATCCTGCCCCGCTGTCCGACGACGAATGCGCGGCGATCGGGTACGGCGGTTCTCGGTGATCGTTGTGAACGTATAGAGCTATTCGATTGATGGATCTTGACGCTCTGAATCTGGATTCATAGAGTCGGCGCGGCCTCACTCAGCCGCAAGGAGCCCCAGATGCCTGTTCGCCGACCGCGGACCCTGCTCGCCATGGCCCCCGAGCTCCGTTCCCGCCTGCTGGACGGCGCGACCGCCCGCCGGCTCCGGGAAGCGGCCGAACTCGACCCGGAGTTCGTCGTCGAGGACTTCGGCGGACCCGAGGCCGCGCAGGCACTCGCGGAGGCGGAGGTCCTGCTCACCTTCTGGGGCGCCCCCACGGTCGACGCCCGGGCGCTGGCGGCAGCGCCCCGCCTCAAGGCCGTCGTACACGCGGCCGGCTCCGTCAAACACCTGGTCACCGACGCCTGCTGGGACCGGGGCATCGTCGTCTCCTCCGCCGCGCTGGCCAACTCCCTGCCCGTGGCCGAGTACACGGTGGCCATGGTCCTCCTCTCCAACAAACGCGTGATGCAACTGCGCGAGGAGTACCGCCGCGTCCGCGGCAGCCACCACGACTGGCACCTGCGGTACGCCCACGTGGGCAACTACCGCCGTACCGTGGGCATCGTCGGCGCCTCCCGGATCGGCCGCCGGGTGATCGAGCTCCTGCGTCCGTACGATCTCGAACTCCTTGTCCACGACCCCTGTCTGAAGAAGGATCAGGCAAGGCGCCTCGGCGCCCGCGTCGTCGGGCTCGACGAGCTCTGCCGGGTCTCGGACGTGGTCAGCCTGCACGCGCCGGAGCTGCCGGAGACGCGCTCGATGATCGACCGCCGACGGCTGGCGCTGATGCGCGACGGCGCCACCCTCATCAACACGGCCCGCGGTTCCCTGGTCGACGGGGCCGCGGTCACCGACGAGTTGGTCTCCGGCCGACTGCACGGGGTCATCGACGTCACCGAGCCGGAGGTCCTTCCGGCCGACTCCCCGCTGTACGACCTGCCGAACGTGCTCCTGACCCCGCACATCGCGGGCTCCCTCGGCAACGAACTGCACAGGATGGCCGATTCCGCCGTCGGCGAGATCGCCCGCTACGCCGCCGGGCTGCCGTTCGCGCACCCGGTGCACCGCGCGGACCTCCACCGGACCGCCTGACGGGGCGCCGGGCGCCGCCGAATTGATCGTATTGATCAGTTGGTCAGGCGCTCTTGACGCTGTTCCTGTTCTCCTTCACCGCGAGCTGGAACAACTTCTACGGCGCCCTCGTCATGCTGAACGACAAGGACCTGTACCCCGTCAGCCTCGGCCTCCACATGTGGAACATCTCGACGACGGAGAGCCCGGAGATGTACTCGCTGGCCATCACCGGCTCGCTCGTGGCCGTGGTCCCGCTGCTGATCGCCTTCCTCTGCCTCCAGCGCTTCTGGCGCTCCGGACTGACGACCGGCGCGGTGAAGTGGCCGATGCCCGCGCCCCGCCCCGCACGTCCCGACCACCTGCACCGACGGGCTCGGCGCGCCGGGGGAGCATCCCGCTTGCCGGGCACGTGCGCCCGAGGACCCGGGACCTGCCCAAGGACCGGCTCGTCCTTGCCGTTTCCGCTCACGTGATCACCGGGCCCCCGCCGTCGGATCGGGCCGCGGGTCGGCTCCCGTGCCCGGGCGGGACAGGGTGCTCGGCCACCAGACGCGCGGGCCGATGTCGATGACGAGGGCCGGGACCAGCAGGGAACGCACGACGAGGGTGTCCAGCAGGACGCCGAACGCGACGATGAAGGCGATCTGGACGAGGAAGGCCAGGGGGATCACCATCAGCGCGGCGAAGGTCGCGGCGAGGACCACACCGGCGGACGTGATGACCCCGCCCGTGGTGACGAGCCCCCGCAGAACGCCCTGGCGGGTGCCCAGGGCGAAGGATTCCTCCCGCACGCGGGACATGAGGAAGATGTTGTAGTCGACGCCGAGGGCCACCAGGAACACGAACCCGTAGAGCGGCACGGAGGCGTCCGTTCCGCTGAAGCCCAGCAGGTGCTCGAAGACGAGCGCGGACACGCCCAGCGTCGCCAGGAAGTTGAGGGCGACCGTCGCCACGAGCAGGACGGGCACGAGCAGGGAACGCAGCAGGGCGACCAGGATCAGCAGGATGATGCCGAGCACGACCGGGACGATCACGGCGCGGTCGCGGGCCGAGGTCTGCTGGGTGTCGAACCGCTGGGCCGTGTAGCCCCCGACCAGCGCGTCGGCACCCGGCACCGCGTGCACCCGCTCGCGCAGCCCCTGGACCGTCTCCTTCGCGGCGTCGCTGTCGGCCGCCGCCTCCAGCGTGGCGTCCAAGCGCACCCGGCCGTCCACGACGAGCGGAGCCCCCGAGCCCGGACGGCCGCTCGCGGTGACGGGGACGACCGCCGCGACACCCTCCGTGCCCTCGGCCGCCGCCCGTACCTCGGCCACCCGCCCCGCGTCGGTGATGATGACGGCCGGGTTGCCCGAACCGCCGGGGAAGTGCCGGGCGAGGGTCTGCTGGGCGCCGACCGAGGGCGCGTCGTTGACGAAGATCTCGTCCAGTGGCACGCCCTTGGACGACAGGGAGGGAGAGAACCCGGCCAGGACCACGAGCAGGAGGGCCGTGGACATCCACACGCGCCGCGGTGACCGGTCGAGCAGCCCTGCGATACGGCGCCACACGCCGTGGCCCTCGGCCGACGCGTCGGCCGGCCCGGGGGTGGCGGGCCAGTAGGCGGCCCGGCCCAGCAGCACGAGAACGGCCGGCAGGAAGGTCAGGGAGCTCAACACCGCGCAGACGATGCCGATCGCGCCGACCGGCCCGAGAGCCCGGTTGTTCGTCAGGTCGCTCGCCAGCAGAGCCAGCAGCCCCAGCGCCACGGTCGCCGCGCTCGCGGTGACCGCGCCGGCCGACCGGCGCACGGCGGCCAGCACCGCCTCCACCCGGTCGCCCCGTACGACGAGCTCTTCCCGGAAACGCGCTGCCAGGAGGAGGGCGTAGTCGGTCGCCGCCCCGATCACCAGGATCGACAGAATGCCCTGCACCTGGCCGTCCACCCGGACGGCGCCCCGGTCGGCCAGGGCGTACACCACCGCGCTGGCCAGGCCGAGTGCGAACACCGCGCTGATGATGATCACCAGGGGCAGCAGCACGCTGCGGTAGACCAGCAGCAGGATCAACAGCACGGCTCCGAGCGCCACGCCCACGAGCAGCCCGTCGATACCGGCGAAAGCGTCGGACAGGTCCGCCTGGCTGGCGGCCGGCCCCGCGATCCGGACCGAGGTGCCCGGCACCGCCTGAGCGGCCTGCCGCACCTCGTCCAGGACCGCCGGCAGCTCCTCGCCCAGGCCGGGCGCGAGCGGCACGACGGCCTGGATCGCCAGGCCGTCGACGGAGACGGCGGCGGGTGAGGGCGGGCCGGCGATCCCGGGACGGCCGGCGAGGTCCCCGACCGCCCGCGCGGCAGCCTCCTGCTGGCCGGCGCTCACCCGGGCCGCCCCGTGCGCCGTCCACACGATGACCGCCGGGACGGACTGCGCCCCCTCGAACACCTTGCGGGCTTCGAGGACCTGCGTCGACTCTGCGCTCCGGGGCAGGAAGGCCGCCTGGTCGTTCGTGGCGACCTCCCGCAGTTTCCCCGCGTACGGTCCGAGCGCCGCGCCGATGCCGAGCCAGACGAGCAGCAGCGCGAGCGGAACGATCCAGCGGGCCCAGCGCGGTGCGATTCTCAAAGCGAGTCCCTTCTCCACGACGTTCGAGTCGGTCCTGATGAATGTGATTCAAATGAGAGACCACCTGCTGGTGCCGTCGCGGCACCGACAGCCCCTCACCTCCACTTCCGGCCGACGCCTCGATTCGGTTGCAGCGTCGGTTGCACCGATCTTGCTTCTTGTACGAAGGCGTGGCACGACGCCGCGGCGGGGGTACGGGGCCGGGCGCGAGCGGACTGACATCCGGGGCCCGGCGAGACCGGGACCGGGGCGGCACCGGGGCAGGACCGGCCACGGTACGACGGTACGAGCGAGCCCAGCCCGCCCGGCATGCGCGCGGGCGGCCGCCGCGGTCTGCTCGACCTCAGCGCGAGCTCCACCGAGTCCGCCGCCGTGGCCGGCCGCGCATGGCAACGGTGGGCGGACCTGTCCGTCCGCCATCCCGCTCCTCAGCCCTACGAGCTGCTCCCGGAACGCAGCAAGGCGGAGAGGGGCGTACCGCCCTTCGCCCGGTTCTCCGTGGAGGGGGAGCCGGCCCCCTGGACACCGGGGTGCGAGCGCTACCAGGCACAGTCCCTCATCGGCGCCTACCTGTCAGCGCTGGACGAACTCAAGAGCGCAGCCCGCACCCACCGGTACGGCTGGCCTGCGGCGGTCGCGCCGCGTGCCCGCACGCACCGGACATCGCTCTCCTCGTCCACCCGCACCTTCACATCTGACCAGCACATACGTGGGCGGACCGGTCCTGTGCGGCCCGGCCGTGCTCGACCCGGCCGTGCTCGGCCCGCTGCGCGACGGCGCATGCGACGCAGTCGGAGAGCGTGCCGGAGCGCCACACCCGGCGCACCCTGCCGCTGGAGGAGTACCGCACCCTGCCCAGCTCGCCGGGGGGCCTGCTCCGCGCGCCGAACCGGACGCGTCGGCAGCGGAGTTGAGCCAGTCCTGGCGGCTGGGGCCGGTGTGCCTGGTGGCGGTGACGGCCGCTATGTAATGTCACATCGCATGATGCTCTTACGTCGTGCGGCATCGGTCGCCGCCCTTCTCGTCACCGTCGTCCCCGTGGCGGTCGCCTCGCCCGCGCACGCGGCCGACGGCGCGTCCGCCTGCCGCCTCCCGGTGTCCGTACCGCTCGACGCCGAACAGGCGCGGCTCGCGGACGCCCGCACCACCGCCCTGGTCGAGCGAGCCGGGTTCGGGGACTTCGTACGGCGGTTTCCCGCCGCCCTGTGCACGACGCGCAGCCCGGCCGAGGCCGAACGGCTCCTCGACTCCTGGGGCCGGACCCTCTGGCAGGCCTCCGTACGGCGGGCCCAGGGACAACGGCCCGGCGGCGGCCTCGCCCCCGGGGACGACCGGCCGCTGTACTGGGCGCGGCTCGGTATGACCGCCGAACTCGCCCGCTGGCAGCCGCAGTTCACCGTGGATCGGGCGGCACTCCGCGCCCGCTTCGAGGACGCCTCCCGCGGTCTCACCGACAACGCCTTCCGGACGGCGCCCGGTGTACGAAGGCTCTTCATCAGCGGGTTCGACCCCTTCGGGCTCGACGCGGAGATCCGCCGCGCCAACCCGTCCGGATCGGCCGCCCTGCAGCTCAACGGGCGGCGCGTGACCCTCGCCGACGGCAGCCCGGCCGAGATCCGCGCCGTCGTACTGCCCGTCCGGTACGCCGACTTCGACGCCGGCACGGTGGAGCGGGCGTTCGCCCCGCGCCTGGCCGCCGGCCCCGCCTCGGCCGACGTCATCACCACCGTCAGCCAGGGCTACCCCGGCATCTTCACCCTGGAGGACTGGGCGGGGCGGGCGCGGTCCGCCGACCCGTACCCCGACAACGCGCGTGCCCTCTCCGGCGGCACCCGCGAGCGTCCGGTGACGGCCCCCGGCCTCGGCCCGGGCCCGGAGTTCATCCGCACCACGCTGCCCGCCGACGCGGTGACCGCCGCCGTGCAGACCCCGTACCCGGTCCTCCTCAACACCGAGGTGACCGAGATCCCGGCGGGCGCCGCGGCCCCCGTCGACCGCACCGACGGCCCGACGCCCGGCTCGAGGGCCGTCGCGGGCGGCGGGGGCGGCTACCTGTCCAACGAGGTCGCCTACCGCTCCAACCGGCTGCGCGCCGAAGTCGCCCCGCACCTGCCCGGCGGCCACCTCCACACCCCGGTGCTCACCGGTCTGCCGGCCGACCCCCAGTTGCTGACCGGCCCCGAGTTCGAACGCAACGAGAGCGCGATCACCGCGCAGGTCCGCGCCGTCCTCGAACACGCCGCCGTACGGCGGTAGCCGCCGCCCCGCCTGCAGAGCGTCACCCGGCCATGGGGCAGGATGGCAGCCCGTTCCGGATGCGTACACACGCCCGAACGCGGTTTACAGCACGACGAACTGACAGGTGACAAGGTGACGACACACCTCATACGACGGTCGGCAGCGTCCGCCGCCACGCCCCCGGGCCCGGGCCGCGCAGCGGAGGGGGTCCGTTGAACCGCGACCTCGTCCTGCACGACTGGCTGGTCGCAGGCATCGCGTTGGCGGCGGGCGCCGCGGCCGGGCTGCTGCTGCGCGCCCTCCTGCGGTGGCTGGGCCGGCACGCCGAACGGACCCGGTGGCGGGGGGACGACGTCATCGTCGACGCGCTGCGCACCATCGCCCCGGGTGCCGCGCTCATCGCGGGCGCCGCGGTGGCCGCCACGACCTTGCCGCTGACCGCGCGGGTCTCAGGGTTCGTGAACCAGTCCCTGACCGCGCTGCTCATCCTCATCGCCACGCTCAGCGCGGCGCGGGTCGTCGCGGGCCTCGTCCAGTCCGTGGCGGGCGCGCGCACCGGGGTGGCCGGTTCGGCGTCCATCTTCGTCAACATCACGCGGATCGTGGTCCTCGTGATGGGCGTGCTCGTCGCCCTGGAGACCCTGGGCGTGTCCATCGCGCCGCTGGTCACCGCCCTGGGCGTGGGTGGTCTGGCGGTGGCCCTGGCGCTCCAGGACACCCTCGCGAACCTCTTCGCCGGGGTGCACATCCTCGCCTCGAAGACCGTGCAGCCGGGTGACTACATCCGGCTCACCAGCGGCGAGGAGGGGTACGTCGTCGACATCAACTGGCGCAACACCGTGGTGCGCAACCTGTCGAACAACCTGGTCATCATCCCCAACGGGCGTCTCGCGCGGACGAACATGACCAACTACACCCAGCCGGAACAGCAGTTCTCGATCCTGGTCCAGGTGGGAGTGGGCTACGAGAGCGACCTGGAGCACGTCGAGCGGGTGACCCTCGAGGTCGTCGACAGCGTGATGGCCGACATCAACGGTGCGGTTCCCGACCACGAAGGGGCCGTCCGCTTCCACACGTTCGCGGACTCCCGCATCAACTTCACCGTGATCCTGGGCGTCGGCGAGTTCAGCGACCAGTACCGGATCAAGCACGAGTTCATCAAGCGCCTGCACCGCCGGTTCCGTGCGGAGGGCATCTCGATCCCCGCCCCGACCCGCACGGTCGCCCTCCAACGGGACGAGCTCCCGACGTCGTCCCCGCACACACCGGTACCCCACCAGCGCGGGGCATCGCGGTCACCGTCGCCGTCACCCGCAGACGCCTCGCCACCACCGGCAAGGACAGACGCCGTCACCCAGTGACCTGCACCCGGCCGGTACCTTGTTCACGGGTCGATCACGAGCAAGGCGGAGCACCCCCGGCCCGCGCTGGTTTCGGCCGTTCGCCGCAGCTCGGAGTCAAGCCGTGTACCGGTGGGCCGAGTAGGTCAGGTAGCCGGCGTCGCCGCCTTGCGCGTGTTCGGGCACTTCGGCGGTGCCCAGCGCGCGCGGTGTCGGAGCCGGCCGGGGCCCGGCCGGGGTGAAGACCTTTGCGACGGCGGGGACGGCGGAGGGCCCGACCGGCTGCAGGCCGGTGGTGTCGGGATGTGAGACCCGGCCGCCGTGCATGAGCCAACAGCGCCTTCATCCCGCTGCTCTCCTCGCGGCGCGGCGTCCGCAAGGGCCTGGCGTTCCTGTTGTCGTGGCTTGCCAACCTGGTTGTGGTGATCGCGTGCGTGGTGCTGCTGACCGGTGGTGCCCCCCGGCCCGCCACACCGCGCCCTCGACCGCCGCGGCGTGTGCGAAACTCGCCATCGGCCTGGGGATGGTGCGGGCACCGTGTGCGTGCGGGCCGGGGCGGTGGCGTACAGGTCGGCCTGCAGCTGTCGGTGGTGCTCGTGGAGCCGGTGGCACGGCCTTGGGGCACCGCGCGCAGGAGTTCCGCGTGGAGACGAGAGCGGCCTGGGAGGAAGCCGTGCTGCTCCGGGAAGCAGCAGGCCTGGCCCGGCGTCCCCGCGCCCCGCGCGCATGGCGGGTACGCCGGGCCGTGGTTTGCCGCCCAACCCGCCTGGCACCGGTCCACCCCGCACGCCGCCGCGCCCGGATCCCGGTCGGGGCCGGCCGGGGCGGTCCCGTACGTGCTGACCCTCGACGAGGGAGTCCGCTCCATGGCAAGCCCGCACTCCCACCCCCACCCGCACCCTTGCCCGGTGAACTGCCGCATACGGGCCGCATGGCCGCCGCCGTGCACCAGGCCGTCGCCGCCGTCATTGCGACCGCCGTACCCAGCCTGTGCCCGAAGCCTTCGCCGCAGCGCCCGAGCCCGCCCCTGCGGGAACCTCTCGTCGCACATGGCCGGCCACCCGGCTCACGCGGCACGAACTTGGAGGCTGCCGTGGAGGTTCGGGCTCATCAGCACCGTTTCCACCCGGACCGGCGCGTGGCCGTCAGGAATGCACGGCGGCCCGGTCGGACTCGCTGCGCAGAACGCAGAACTCGTTGCCTTCGGGATCAGCGAGGATGGCCCAGCCTGAACCATCGGGGTTCCGGTGATCGGCGACAAAGGTGGCACCGAGGCTCAGCAGCCGGTCCACCTCCTGATCGCGCGAGGTCTCGGGGCGCAGACACAGATGGATCCGGTTCTTGATCGTCTTGGGCTCGGGCACCTGGTTGAAGTACAGCACCGGGCCTTCCGCCAGCAACACCTGAGTCTCCCGGGCACCCGGTCCGTCCTCCGGATGCAGCGGACGGCCTGTCACACTGCTCCAGAACCGGGCCAGCTCGTAGGCATCCGCACAGTCAATCGCCACCTGCACGCTTCCCGGCCCCGCCACCGGGGGCGCCGGGACGGCCCGCACGCTGACCGGCGGTGGGCCCCGCCTCGACCTGGCCCGGCTGGAACTGTTCTGCCGGGCCGCCGAACTGCTGCTCGGGGAAGCCGTGTTCACCGTCGGGGCCGACCCGGGGCACGCCCGCGGCCGCGCCCTGCGCCACGCTGCCGCACGCCGCCTCGCCGCCGCCGTCCCGGACGGCCGCACCGCGGTGGAGCCGGCCCGATGGTCCGGCCACCCGCAGCTCGGCCACTGGTGGACGACCCTGACCGACCGGCTCGGCATTGCCGCGCGACTGGAGGTGCACCGTGCGGCGCCCCGTGCGGAGGCATACCGGGCCGTGGTCCGCCGCGACGTGCCGGGGCCGGGGCCGGCGCACGGGCCGGGCCCGGTGCTCGGCGAGGCCGTCGAGGCGACGCCCGGTGACGCCGCCTCCTTCGCCGCGCTGGCCGCCGTCACCGCCGTCTGCACCGCCGCGGCCGGGGCGTCCGCCGGCCGGCCACGGCCCTCCGGCGGCGCGGTCGCCCCGCTGGCGGCGGCCGGTGTGCGGACCGCGGCCTGGGAGGAGCTCGGCTGGACAGGGGGCTGGCTCGCCGACCTGGCCGGGCGCGAGGAAGCCTTCCAGAACACCCTGCACCAGCTGTCCGGAGCCGGCCGCGTGGTCACGCCCGTCACGCCCGTCACGCCCGTCACGCCGGACTCCGCACCGGACCTCGCACCGGACCTCGCACCGGACCTCGCACCGGACTTCTCAGCGGACCCCGAACCCGCCGGCCTGCTGCGCTCCTTCGGCTTCACCGTGCTGCGCACCGCCGAGGAGGCCCGATGACCGGCCCCGCCGTCGCCCCCGCGCCCGTTGCCGCTGCCGCTGCCCTGCCAGGTCCCGTCCCCGTACTGGACGCCGAGGCCGCCCTGGCGGCCACCACCGGCCGGGCGGCGGTCCTGCTGACCCGGTGGACGCTCGGCCTCGCCGAGGAACTGAGCCGCCACGCCCTGCGCCGGCCCGTGGCCCTGGTCCCCGTGCGGTTCGACGGGGCGCTGGCGGTGGTCGGGCCGGTGCTCCGGCCGGGCGGCGCGGCCTGCCTCGTCTGCACGGAGTACCAGCGACTGGCGACCGCGGGCGGCCGGGTCCCGTGGCTGAGCCCGAAGCTGACCCTGGCCGGAGTGCCCTCACCGGCCCTGACCCCGGCCGTCGAGGCCCTCGTACAGGAGCTCCTCGACCACCCGGACCCGGACCCGGACCCGGACCCGGACTCGGCTCCGAATCCGGACTCGGCCGTCGTCCACGTCGTCCACCAGGGCCGCGGCACCTGGTCCACCCACCGCGTCCGCCCCGTCGGCGGCTGCGCCGTGTGCCGCCCGCTGCCGTCCGACGCGGAGACCCCGCTCCGCCCGTTGCCCTCGCAACCGCGCCCGATGCCCGACCCGGCCGTCCTGCGCGGCCCCAACCCCCGTACGACCGGCGCCGCACTGCGGGCCGCCCTGTACGACGAGAGGTTCGGGCCGGTGCGGCTGCTGCGCCGATCCGAGGACTCGGCGTTCAGCCTCACCAGCGCGGTCGTCACGGACGGCCGGTCCGTCGACGACGGCGGCCACGGCCGGGCCCGCACCTTCGCCGACAGCGAGCGCATCGCCCTCTTCGAGGCCGTCGAACGGTACGCGGGCATGCGCCCGACCGGCCGCCGCACCGACCTGCTGGCCTCCTTCGCCGAGCTGGGCCCCGACCGGGCAGTGGACCCCGAACGGCTCGGCCTGCCCGACCCCGCCCACCACGGCCACCCCGGCTCGCCGACCGTCCCCTACACCCCGGACCTGCCGCTCCACTGGGTGCGCGGCTGGTCCCTCACCCACCGCAGGCCGACCGCGGTTCCCGAGCACGTCGCGTACTGGGACGTGCCGGGCCCGGACCGGCCGCGCGTGGTGTACGAGTCCTCCAACGGCTGCGGGCTCGGCAACAGCCCCGAAGAGGCCGCCCTGTACGGGCTGTTCGAGGTCGCGGAGCGCGACGCCTTCCTCATGGCCTGGTACGCGGCCACCCCGCTGCGCCGCGTCCACCTGCCGGCCGGCGACACCGACACCCTGCTGCTCGCGGACCGGGCGGCGGCCGCGGGCTACCGGCTCCTCCTCCTGGACGCGACCAACGACTTCGGCATCCCGGCCGTCCTGGCGGTCTGCCGCTACGAGGGCGGCCACCCGGACGCGCCCCGGATGTTCCTCGCGGCCGGTGCCCACCACGATCCGCGCGCCGCCATTCGCTCCGCCGTCGCCGAGGTCGTCACCAACGTGCTGGAGGCACCGCACCGCTCCCTGGCCGAGGGAGGGCCGCGCGATCCCGAGCGGCTGCGGCCCATGCTGGAACGCCCGGAACTCGTGCTCACCCTGGACGGCCACGTAGGGCTGAGCACCCTTCCCGAGGCCGCCCCCCGCCTGGAGTTCCTCTTCGCCGACACCCCGGTCGTGCCGGTCGCCGAAGCCTGGCCCGGTGCCCCCGCGCCGGTGCACGACCTCTCGGACCTCCTGACGCGGACCGTCGACCGGCTGGCCCGGGCCGGACTGGAGGTGATCACCGTCGACCAGACCGAGCCGGGGCTGCGCGAGCGGTTCGGCCTGCACTGCGTGAAGGCCGTCGTCCCCGGCGCGCTGCCGATGACCTTCGGGCACGTCAACCGGCGCACCCTCGGCCTGCGCCGGCTGCTGGAAGTGCCCCACCGCCTGGGCCGGATCGACCGGCCCGGGCGCCACGAAAAACTGCCCCTGCACCCGCACCCCTTCCCCTGACCCGCCCCGACCCGCCCCGACACGGCCCGACCCGACCGACACGCGACGACGAGGACCGGACGACGTGACGACGACCGACATCGACACCGGCACGGGCACCGCCGCCGGCACCTGGCAGAGCCACCACCTCTTCCTGCACTCCACCACCGAGGACACCGACCGCTTCCTGGTCCGTGACGTGGCCCCGCTCCTCGACGGCCTCGTGGCCGCCGGCGAAGCCGCCGACTGGTTCTTCATCCGCTACGGGGAGGACGGCCCCCACGTACGGATCCGTGTCCGTGCCGCCGGGCCCGCGGCCGCCGCGGACCTTCCCGAGCTCCCTGCGAAGCTCCGCGAACTACCGGACCTGCTGGCGCGGGAGGCGCGGCAGACGCCCGCCGTTCCCGGTCCCTGGCCCTCCCGGCACGGCGAGATCCGCGCCGTGCCCTACGTACCCGAAACCCGGCGCTACGGCGGACCCCGGGCGCTGCCCGTCGCCGAGGCGGTCTTCGGCGCCTCCACCCGCACCGCCCTCGACGTACTGCGGGCCCTGCCCGCCGGGAGCACGGCCGCGTCCCGGCTCACCGCGGCCGCGGACCTGGCGCACACGACGGCGTACGCGCTCGGCATGGACCGACTCGCCGCCGCACGCTGGCTGCGGGCGCACGCGGCGGGCTGGCGCTGGGTCACCGAGGTGCCGCTGCTGCCCGGCGCCGCCGTCCACACCCGGGTCAACACCGTCCACGCGGCGCAGCGCACGGCCCTCAGCGGGCGCGCCGCGGACCTGCGCGACCGCCTCCGGGCGGGCACGGCGGCGCCCTCGCTGGCGCGCTGGGCCGAACGGGTCCGGGAGGCCGACGCGCTGCTCGACGGCCTGGGGGAGCGGACCCGGGCCGGGATCTGGGGCTCGCAGCTGCACATGCTGTTCAACCGGCTGGGCGTGACCCCCGACGAGGAGCGAGCCGTGTGCCGGCTGGCCGCGCGCACCCTGTGGGAGACGTCCGGCCCGGCCGGGTTCTTCCCGCCGGGCCACACCGCCCCCGACCTGCAGTACCTGGAGCGCAGCAAGTTCCAGATCGGCCGCGGGGAGGACTCGGCGCTGCGCCCCTCCGCCACCGTCGAGGACACCGAGTGGGTCACGGCCGCCACCGCCGAAGTCCCGCTCCCTGCCGATCCGTTGCCCGAGGTGTCCCTGGGCGCTGTCCTCGCCGCCCGCTCCTCGCTCCGCGGTGCCCTCACCGGCCCGCTCGACGCCGGTGCGCTCGGCGCCCTGCTGTGGCACCCCCTCGCCGAGAGCGGCCGCAGCGACCAGCGCCTCGCCGACGGCACGACCCGTACCCTGGCCCACCGCCCCTACCCCAGCGCAGGCGCCCTCCACACGGCGCGCGTCCGCCTCCTCGTCCTCGACGTGGCCGGGCTCCCATCCGGCACCTATGACTGCGTCCCCGAGCGCCGGGCCCTGCGCCGCATCGGCCCGGTGGCGCCCCTGGAGGACATCACCGCCCTGTCGACCTACCTCTCGCGCCCGTCGGCAGACCCGGACTGGATCGGCGTCGCGGAGGCACCGGTAGTCCTCGCCCTCTACGCCGACCTCGGCGTGCTGCGCCGCCGCTACGGACTGCGCGCGCTGCGCCTGGCCCTGCTGGAGACCGGCCACCTCGCCCAGACCTTGCTGCTCACGGCGTCGGCGCTGGGCCTGGGTGGGACCACGCTGGGCGGCTTCCACGACGACCTGGCCCACGAACTGCTCGGACTCCACGACCCGGACCAGCCCCTCCAGTACCTCCTGCCCCTCGGCCGCCGGCCGCACCCACGCGGCAACTGACCACGCACAGGGCGGCACGACACGGTGGGTGCGGCCAGGAGGAGGAGGCGCCCTTCGGGGGCGTGCCGGTCGCCGTCGGCGGGTCACGGCGGAGGCCGGCTCAGCCCTGATCACCTGTGGGACACGGCGTGCCCGCTTGCACCGCGTGCATGTGCTGGCAGCAGACGGACAGTCGCCCGGCGCCGCTTCCCCCTGCACGAAACCGCAGCCCAGGGGGAGAAACCTTCCCTCACCTGCTGCCACACCCGCGTACGCGGGTGCGTCTATCGGGAAAACCGTCCGTGACCCCCATGGCCGCGGTTACGGTCTGTGCCCATGAGGTTCCTGCACACTTCGGACTGGCACCTGGGCCGCCGGTTCCACGGAGAAGACCTGATCGAGGCCCAGCGCAAAGTCCTCGACCACATCTGCGACACCGCCCGAACCGAGCGGGTCGACGCTCTGCTGGTCGCGGGCGACGTCTACGACCGGGCCATTCCCAGCCTGGACGCGGTGCGCCTGTTCAGCCACGCCCTGCACCAGCTGGCGGACCTGGACATACCAAGCATCATGATCAGCGGGAACCACGACTCCGCCCACCGCCTGGGCGTCGGCGCCCGCCTGCTGGCCCGGGCCAGGGTCCATCTGCGGACCGATCCCGCCGACATCGGCACCCCCCTCCTGCTCGAGGACGCCGACGGCCCTGTCGCCGTCTACGCGGTTCCCTACCTCGAGCCCACCCTCGTACGCACCGACCTGGACGCCGAGACAGCCTCCCACCAGGCCGTACTCACCGCCGCCCTGGACCGCATCCGCGCCGACCTCGCCACCCGCCCCGAAGGCACCCGCTCCGTCGTCCTCGCCCACGCCTTCATCACCGGCGCAGACACCCCCGCCAGGGAAACCGACAGCGAACGCAACATCAGCGTCGGCGGCGTCGCCCACGCCGGGGCCTCCGTCTTCGCCGGAATCGACTACGCAGCCCTCGGGCACCTTCACCGCCCCCAGCGGGTCACCGACACGGTCCACTACAGCGGCTCCCCGCTGGCCTACTCCTTCTCCGAAGCCGGGCACGGCAAGTCGCTGACACTGATCGACCTGCCCGTCGGCGCCGCGCCCACCGTCACCCGCACCGCACTGCCCCCGCACCTGCGGCTTCCCCTGGCACGTCTGACGGGCCGCCTGGAGGATTTGCTGACCGACGCGGCCCACGACGCCCTGACCGAGTCCTGGCTGCACGTCACACTCACCGACACCGCCCGCCCCTACGAGCCGATGGCGCGCCTCAAACAGCGTTTCCCCCACACCCTGGACATCGAACACATCCCCGCCGTCATCCCGGCCCAGGCCACCACCACCCCCACCTACAGCGAGCGGCTGCGCGGCCGCGGCGACCTCGAGATCACCCACGACTTCATCACCGTCGTGCGAGGCACCGAGCCCACCGACGACGAACGGGCCCTCCTGCAGGAAGCGATCGAAAGCTCCCGCATCAGCGCCCAGGAGAAGGAAGCGGTCTGACATGCGCCTGCACACCCTGCACCTGCAGGCGTTCGGCCCCTTCGCCGGCACCCACACCGTCGATTTCGACGCCCTGACCCGTGACGGACTGTTCCTCCTCCACGGCGACACCGGCGCCGGGAAGACCACCGTCTTCGCAGCGATCTGCGTCGCCCTCTACGGAGAGCCGCCCACCGACCGCAAGCTTCAGCTGCGCAGCGACCACGCGCCCGCCGACCTGCTGACCGAGGTGACGCTCGAAGTCACCCTCGCCGGAAAACGCCTGCGGATCCGACGTGTTCCCGCCCAGCTGAAGCCGAAAGTCCGAAGGGAGGGAATGACCCAGCACGCGGCCGAGACCCACCTCAGCCAGTGGACCACAGACCCCTTCGGACAAGGCCGCTGGGAAGGGCTGAGCAGGTCCCACAGGGAAGCCGCGGACGAGATCAAGGAGCTGCTGGGCATGAGCCGGCAGCAGTTCTGCCAGGTCGTCCTCCTGCCCCAGAACGAGTTCACCAAGTTCCTGCGCGCAGGCGCCTCCGACCGCAAAGACCTGCTCGGCAAGCTCTTCCACACCCACCGGTTCGGATCCATCGAGAACTGGCTGGCAGCGCGGAAGAACACCCTCTCCACACGGCGCGATGAGGCCCGCACGGCCGTCATACGCCTGACCGAACGCATCCAGCAGCAAGCCGGAGACGACCTCGAGCCCGAACAGGGCGCCCCTCTCGCCTCCGACCCCGCCACCCTCACCGGTCCCGCCGTTGCCTGGGCCACCGCCCTGCACACCAAGGCAGCCGCTCACGAGCGCGACGCGGCAGCCGCCGCCGTTCTCGCAGAAACGGCACTGGCCGCCTTCCGGGACAGCGAACACGCCGTACGCGACCTCGCCTCCCACCAGGAAGCGCACCGCCAAGCACGCCACCTGCTCGAGACGCTGGACGAACAGACGGACCGGCAGGCCGACCTCGGCCGGCAGCGACAAGACGCCCTGCAAGGGCAGAAGGTCGCCCCGCTCCTGAAGGCCGCGACCGCCGCCGCGGCACAGAGCCTCCGTGCGCAGGAAGAAGAACGCCACGCCCGTACCCTCCTGACCCCCGAGCACGCGACCCTCGACGCCGGCGAGCTCACCCAGGCCGGACAGCGCCTGCGGGCCGACATCGGCGCACTGCGCGCGCTCCTGCCCGATGAGGCGGCCCTGCAGCGGCACAAGACAGACCTGCAGAAACTGGATGACGAGCGCCAGGAATTCGCCCAGGACCTGCGCGACGCCGAAACCTGGCTCGACGACGCGCCCCAGCGCCGTACGGAGCTGCGTGCTCGCCTTGAAGCAGCCCGCGCCGCACAGGAAACCAGCCGTGAACATGCCACTGCACTGGCACTGCTCGCGTCCCGGATGGACGCGGCGAAACGCCGTGATGCCCACGTCGAGCAGATCGGCAAGGCCGAGCAGGCACTCTTCGCGGCACAGACCGCGGCGAGCACGGCCGCCCAGGAACACATCGACATCCGGCGCAGGCGCACCGACGGCATGGCTGCCGAACTCGCCCTCCAACTCACCGACGGCGAACCCTGCGCGGTCTGTGGTTCCCCCATCCATCCGAACCCGGCCGCCCCGCACCCCGACCAGCCCACAGCCGCTGACGAAAGGGCCGCCGAAACCCGCCACGCGCAAGCCCAGGACACCCAGCGGACACTCCAAGACGCACTGCAGCAGCTCCTCGAGCAGGCGGCCGCCGCCCGGGGCGAGGCGGGCGGAGACACCGCCCTGGCCGACCTCACCAGCGAACACACCGCGCTTCGAACCCGCCTGGCAGCAGCCCTCGACGCCGCGGCCGATGCCGGCCCGGCAACCGAGGAACTCCACTCCCTGGAGCAGCAGCACACCCGGACCGACGGGGCTCGAACCACCGCAGCCACCAGGCTCGCCGCGGCCGACGCCGGCTACGACGCCCTCGCCACCCAAGTCCAGGCACTCGACCGGAAGCTCGCCACCGCCCGCGCCGATGCCCCCACCCTCCCGCTGCGCATCACGCACCTCACACACGCCGCCGATCGCCTCACCACCGCAGCCGAACGCGCCGGCGCCACCTTCCGAACAGCCGCGGAGCACGGACAGGTGACAGAGCAGGCGGAGCAAGCCGCCCGCTCGGCCGGCTTCGACTCCCTCGACGCCGCCGCACAAGCGCTGCGCTCCGACGACGAGATCCGCACCCTGGAAGAAGAGATCAACCAGTGGCGCGAACAACGCGCGGTCGCCACAGCACGCCTTCAAGAGCCCGACCTCGCCGCAGCCGCAGGCATGCCACCCGCCGGCCTCGAGGAAGCCACCGCGCAACTCGACGCTGCCACCACCCGTCACACCCGTGCCGCCGCCGAAGCCGCGCACACCACCGAACGCACCCGTGCCCTCGCCGGACTCCTCGCCCGGCTCGCGACCCACGTCAATACCCTCGAACCGCTCGAACACGCCTACCGCACCGTCGATCACCTCCATGGCCTGGTCAGCGGCACCTCGCCCAGCAACCAGCTCCGCATGCAGCTCGAGGCCTACGTCCTGGCCGCCCGTCTCGAAGAAGTCGTGGCCGCCGCCAACACCCGCCTCACCCGCATGTCGGAACACCGCTACACCCTCGTCCACTCCGACGCCCGGGCCTCGTACGGTGCCCGCTCCGGCCTCGGCCTGAAGATCACCGACGCCTGGACGGGGAAGGACCGCGACACCGACACCCTCTCCGGCGGCGAATCCTTCTTCGCCTCCCTCTCCCTCGCCCTCGGTCTGGCCGACGTCGTCACCGCCGAATCAGGCGGCCGGGCCCTCGACACCCTGTTCATCGACGAAGGCTTCGGCACCCTCGACGAGGACACCCTCCACAAGGTCCTCGACGTCCTGGACTCCCTGCGCGCACACGACCGCACGGTCGGCGTCATCAGCCACGTCCCCGAACTCCGCCGACGCATCACCCACCGCCTCCACGTCCGCAAAACCACCACCGGCTCGACCCTCGTCCAGCTGACCGAAGCAGCACAATGACACCGTGCCCGTCCTGGACCGGCCGGCCGAGGCGGACCCACGACTGCTCCGCTCCCTCGTGCGCTGCCCTGCGGGTCAGGCCACCGCGACCTCGATCCGCTGGGTGGCCCCGGCCAGACCGGTGAGGTCCCCGAAGACGAGGGTGAGGGCCGGGCCGGTGGTGGCGGAGGTGAGCGTGGCCGGTCCCGACAGGACGGACGCCACCGGGCGGTGCCACGTGAGCGTGAGCGCGGTCCGCATCCGCATCGGATCGGAGACGCACAGCGTGGCGCGGCCGTCGCCGTGCTCCCGTACGAGGACACACGCGGGGCCGTCGGCGGTGAGGGATCCGACCGTCCCGGCGAACCAGAAGTTGACCGCGGTGACGCCCAGCGGGGCGACCCTGACGCCCTGTTGGGCGTTGTCGTTGGCGAGGACGGTGAGCCAGCCGGTGTCCGCGGCCCGGGCCGCGGTGGCGGCCGTGGTGGCACCCGGCATCAGGACGTAGGAGCAGGAGGCGTCGACCGGGTCCACCCCGTGGTCGAACCAGAGGGTCAGATAGCGGCGGGTGACCGGGCCGGTGGTGCCCCCGGTGTCGATGTCGTGCCAGGAGCCGGTCCGGGCGGCGGACGCGCCGCCGGGCGTCGAGAGGGTGACGGCCGAGGGGATTCCGGTCACCAGGGCGGCGTTGCCGGAGAGGCGGAGGAAGGAACGGCGTGACCATGGAACGGACATGGAGCCTCCAGAGCCGGGGGATGCCCTGTCGACCGTTTCTGGCATGCGTGCGAAATGGCGCTCAAGAAGCGCGTGGGAATCGATCGTCTCGACCGATCGGCCGCTCCGGTCGCCCTCAGGATCCGATGGCCTGCCCGAACGTGAAGAAGCCGTCCGGGTCCACCCGCTTCTTGATCTCGACGAGCCGCGGATAGTTGGCGCCGTAGTACGCCGTGCGCCAGTCCGGCAGGTCCGGGTCGATGAAGTTCTGGTACGCCCCCTGCGTCACGTACGGCGCCACCGCCTCCCGCAGCCCCGCCAGCCAGCGGAGGTTGGCCTCCACGGTCGCGGCGCTGTCGCGCCCGGACCAGGAGGTGTCCATGCTGACCAGGCACAGCGCGTCCCGGTGGACGAACGCGGTGTCGGCCGCGCCCACCCGGTTGATCGCGCCGCCCCACGTGTAGAGGGCCAGACCGCAGCCGTCGGGATTGGAACTGCCCGGCCGGCGTTCGAGCCGCGCGAGGACGGTGGTGACGGCCTCGGCGGGCAGCGGCTCGGTGGCGAAGTGCGTCCGTACCGCGAAGGCCCCGGCGGAGGTCTCGTGCAGCAGGTAGTCCTGCGCCTCCCAGAACGTGCGGTCGGCGATGTCCGTGCGGACCGGGCGGGTCAGCGCGAGCGCCGGTGCGAGGAGCTCGCGCAGTTCGCCCGCGGGGCCGAGGTGCAGACCGACGGCCGACACCGTGGTCTGTGGTCCCCCGGCGGCGCTCACGCCGAGCCTGAGCGAGAACTCGTCCGGTGCCTTCCGCGCGATCTCCTGCATCACCGTGAAGACTTCGGGGGCCGCCGGCCCGTCCCACAGCAGCAGGCAGGTGGACACGTCGGACACCGGGACGGCCCGGAAGGTGAAGGACAGGTTGATGCCGAAGTTGCCGCCGCCACCGCCGCGGCAGGCCCAGTACAGGTCGGGGTTCTCCTGGGCGTCACAGGCCAGCACCTGCCCGTCGGCGGTCAGGAGCGTGGTCCGGACGAGCGCGTCCGCGGTCAGCCCGAGCTTGCGGGAGGTGGACGAGGAGCCCCCGCCGAGGGTGAGGCCGGCGATGCCCACCGAGGCTCCGTTGCCCAGCGCGAAGGCCATCTCGTGGGGCTGGACCGCGGCGCGGAGGTCGGACATCCGGGCCCCGCCCGCAGCCGTGACCAGCCCCGTGGAGCCGTCGGCGGACACGGTGTTCAGCGCGCTGAGATCGACGACCAGGCCGGTGCCGGCCGAGTAGCCCGCGTAGCTGTGGCCGCCGCTGCGCGCGACGAGGCCGACGCCCGTCTCGCGCGCCCACTCGACGGCGCGGCGCACGTCCGCGCCGTTCGCCGCGGAGAGGACCCCGCTCGGCGTGTTCGTGGCGAAGCGCTGGTTGAAGGGGGCGCTCGACGAACGGAAACCGTGGTCGCCGGGGCGCATCACGCGGCCCGCCACGGTCTGCTCCAGCCGCCGCCAGTCGGCCTCGGAGGCGCTGGGCGGCGCGCCGGTGCCCGCGCCGGTGCTCGTGTTCACTGGACCTCCTCGATGTAGGAGATGCCGGTGGCGGCGTGCGGGCCGTAGCGTTCCCAGACCTCACGCAGCCGCAGGCGGCCGTCCTCGGCCACTTCGGGTGTGTTGACCGTGCGCCCGCAGACCACCTCGCCGCTCGCGAAGACGATGGTGTATCCCATGGAGAGCGTGCCGTCCGGCTCGCAGGTGCCGACGGTCCACCCGCGGCGCACCTCGCCGCCGATGACCTCTCCCCAGACGAGGTCGCCCTGCTGGTGGTAGACGGCGACGGTCCGGACGTCGCCCTTCGGCTTGCGGAACCTCCGCCCGTCGTAGTTGATCACGGGGTCGGGTCCGGCTGCAGGGCGAGGAACTCGGCGGACATGTCCGGGCCCCACCAGATCGCGTAGTAGGAGAAGTCCTCGTCGTGCTCGTTGACGACGTGGTGCTCCACTCCGCCTTTCATCACGGCGATGTCCCCGGCCGCCAGCGCGTGCCGCCGGCCCTTGCAGACCACCTCGGCACGGCCGGACATGACGATGAAGATCTCGCGTTCGTGGTGCGCGTGCGCGTCCGTCACGTCGCCCGGGCGAAGGACGCACCAGGCGCCGCGAAATGGGGTGTCCAGGCCGGGCCACGGATGGAGCAGCCTGAGGTCCAGTCCGTGGTCCCGGACCAGGTTTTCCGGCTCCCGGGTGCGAATGGTCACGTCGGCTTGCTGATGGTCGGTCAACGTCCCACTCCGATCGACGGCCTTCAATTCCGGCGGTGCGCGACGTCGGTCAGGCTAGAAGCCGGCGACTCCCTTTCGACAGGGGAATCATTCCCTTGTCGAAAGGGAATCGGCGGTACGGGAGATAGCGGGCCGGCGGATCAGCCGTGCCCGAGACCGGCATCCCGGGCCAGTACGATGGCCTGTGAGCGATCGGCGACGCCGAGCTTGCCGAATATCACGGAGACCCGGTTGCTGACGGTCTTCGAAGCGAGCACGAGCTCGCGGGCGATCGTGGAATTCGACTTCCCCGCGGCGATGCGTTCCAGCACGTCCCGTTCCCGGTTGGTCAGCTGCGGGAACGGATAGAAATACTGCTGTCCGCCGGTCGGGCACATGAGGGCGCCGAGCCGTCCGGCGATCGATTTGTCGATGATCGCCTCGCCGGCCGCGACGGCCTGGATGCCGCGCAGGATCTGGTCCGCGTCGGCGCGTTTGAACAGATAGCCGCGGGCCCCGGCCTGGAGCGCGGAAGTGATGGCTTTGTCGTCATCCGCGCCACTGAAGACGAGGATGCCGGTTTCGGGCCATAATCGGAGGATCTCGGGTATCACCCGCAACCCGGCCGATTCGTCCATCAGCGGGTCCAGTACGAGGACGCGGGGCCGGCAGCGGGACGTCTCCGCGATCACCTCGTCGGCCGTGGCGGCCTCCCCGACCACCGATATGCCCCCCGACCGTTCGAGAACGGAACGGACTCCATGGCGAATCGCGGGCTGGGCGTCGGCGAGAACGACGGTGACCGCGGTCCGGACTCTTCGGACGACGGGGAGATCGCCCTCGGTCAGAAGCGGTGCGTTCTCTCTTCGTGCATCAGCATGTGACGAAAGTGGCCAGAGTAATCTCGCGGTGTTTGTTTTCTGGTTCATTCGTACCTTCCCCCCACTCGATCGTGCAAGGCGGTCCACGCTGACCGGCCAGTATCCAGAATGGTCCAGACGTCAGTCCACCGCAACGGTGAGGAGGGATTCCGGGAGCGTGATAGTTATGTGCCCCAAGGCATCACTATTCGCATCGAATTCGGGCGCTTCGCATGTGCATCGGCGAGGGAAATCGAGCAATGTCACGCGCCGACGGAGCCGACCACTCCGACATCCTGTGCGCGGCGCAGGATCGCTTCCCGATCCCGCCAGTGCGCCCAGAATGCTCCGGTGTATCCGAGGCCGTTCAGACTCGTCAGGAACGGATTGTCCGCGTAGTTGTTGTCGTGCTCGCTCGACCCGGCCAGCGTCGGCAGCATCACCCGGTGGTGGTCGGCGGGATCGACGAGTTCCCACAGCAGATCCACGGACCGGCTCCAGCGCCCGGAGGGATCGTTCACCGTCCCGGCGTCCTCCATGAGGTCCGGTGAAAAGTAGCAGACCAGACGGAAGTTGCCCGACTCGTCGAACATGAACTGCCGCTCGTACTCCACCGGCCCGGAGCACTTGGACGACGGTTTCAGGATGATCGGCCCGGTGGCGGTGTTGGACTGCAGTCCCGGCACCGTCCGGACCCCGTCGCACTCCCCGGCCATCGCCATGCCCAGCGGCGTGTGGGGGAAGAGCCGCAGACCCAGCGAGAACCCGGTCACGGTGGCGTCCAGCGCCATGAACGCCCCTACGCATTCGCGCATGGTCTGCGGGGTCTCGCCGGGCATTCCGAACAGCGCCTCGACCATGGTCAGCATGCCGTTGGCATGGCAGAGCCGGACGAGGCGCTCGGTGTCGGCGAAGGTGTAGTAGGCGGTGCCCTTCTCCGTGATCTTCCAGCCGCTCAGCATGTCCTTGCGCACGTGGTCCGAGCCGACGTTCACCCCGCGGCAGCCCGCCGCGGCCAGCAGCCCGGCGAACTCCTCGTCGAAGGGCGAGGGCTGGCAGTAGACCCACAGCCGCAGCTCGTTGAGGGGATTGGCGGGGCCCGCGTGCTTGCGCCGGACGATCTCGCGCAGCAGGTTCTTGGCGTGGGAGATGGAGAGGTTGAACTCGCTGTCGGTGGTGTGCTGGTCGAGGATCCCCTGAGCGGCGAGGGACTGCATCTCGTCCACCACGGCGGCGATGTCGCGACGTCCGGTCCGGATGCCCTTCGCGTCCGGCTCCACGCAGTGCGAACAGCGGTAGGTGCAGCCGTTCTTGGTGAGGATGCCGGCCAGACCGCCGCGCTGGTAGTACAGCAGGTTGTCCACCTTGTGCGGAGCGCCGGACCGGCGGACGTACGTTCCGGCACGGTCCACCTGCCAGGTCCGGTCCTCGAACTGGCCGGCGGGCCGCGGCTGCGGCGTGCGGCGGTTCGACAGGGTGAGCGCCGGCGGCGGCACCCGGGTCACTCCTTCCGGGGTGTTGCGGATGAGACCGCTGACCGTGTCCGTTCCGCGCCCGGTGACCAGCGCGTCGGCGAGATCGCAGATGATCTGCTCACCCGGCCCCTTGACGCCGAAATCGATGCCGAAGTAGTCGACCAGGGCGAAGGGCATGGAGGAGAAGCCGATGCCGCCGCCGACGATCGGAGCGTCCGTCAGCCGCTTGATCTCGGTGATGATCTCCTTGTGCTCGCCGACGAAGGGGCGCTGCTCGAAGGCGTACACGGTGTCGGTGTTGCGGATGGTGACACCGACGAGGACGGGGCTGCGCGCACCGAAGTACTCGGAGAGGCAGGTCTTCCAGTCCTCCCGGTGGAAGGTGAGGTCGACCACCTCCACCTCGAAGTCGGCGGCCTCCAGCGACGTGGTGAGCACGTCCAGCGCATACGGTGCGATCGGTGGGTGCACCTTGTTCGGATTGACCAGCAGCACCAGGCCTCGGCCCATCGGATGTTCTCCCCCCTGGCCTGCACGCAGGCGAATTGCGTTACTTGACGATGCCGAGGCAGATCCCGAACTCGGGCTTCCCGCCCAGCAGATAGGCGCCGGCCGACTGGAGAATGCGGTCCTGGGCGGTGGCGTGCTGGCACATGGTCGTGGTGTCGCGCATCCAGCGGTCCATCGGCGACGACTGGTGGATCGACCAGGTCTGGAGCAGGTCGCAGAGCCTGCTCACGATCGACCGCGAGGTGCGGAAGGCGTGCACCCAGGCGATCGGGGACGCGGCGCGCTCCTCCGGAGTGAGGTCGTCCAGCGTGCCCCCGGCGGCCAGCACCTCCCACTGGCGGCGCTGGCTCCCGTACACCCCGTTGCGGGTGGCCAGGAAGTCCGCCTCGCACTCGGCGAGCGTGACCTGCGCCCGGAAATGGTCCTTCCACGCCACACCGGTCATCCGGTCGACCCGGGGCCTGGCGATCTCCCGGGCATGGTCCAGGGCGGCCCGGGCCACCCCCAGGGCCACACCGCACATGCTGCGCGTGAACACGTCCGGCTGCGCGAGCGGCCCCGGCCGGCCGCGCACCACACCGAAGCTGTACGTACGCTCCTGCGGCACGAACACGTCGGCCATCGTGTAGTCGCAACTGCCGGTCCCGCGCATGCCCATGGTGTGCCAGTTGTCGATGACCTCCACCTGCGCGCGGGGCACCAGGAACTGCCGCGACTCGTGCGGATTGCTGCCGTCAGGGCTCGCGTACGGCTTGCCGTCCTCGTAGACGAACGCGCCGGAGGTCACCCAGTCGCAATGGGTGATCCCGCTGCCGAACGACCACCGGCCGGACAGCCGGAAACCACCCGGCACCCGCTCGGCGTGGCCCGTGGGCTGCAGCAGCCCGGCCATGATCGTGTCCGGGGTGGGGAAGACCTCCTTGGCCACCCTCTCGTCGAGGAAGGCGCTGAAGATCCCGCTGCTCGCGCCCATCACCGCACACCAGGCCGCGGACGCGTCCCCGTGGGCCAGGGTCTCGACGACCTCGGTCTGCTCCATCGTCGTCAGTTCCAGGCCGCCCAGCTCACGGCCGAAGGCCATCCGGAACACCCCGGCGCCGCGCAGCATGTCCACCACGTCCGCCGGCAGCCGCCGCGCCTCTTCGATCTCCGCCGACCGCTCCCTCAGCAGCGGTGCCAGTTCCTTCGCACGAGCGAGGAGCTGCGCCGCGTCGGCGGGCACCTCGGCCCCCGGGGTCCAGGTCTGGGTCATGTGAACGCCCTTCGATTCGGCTCTACTTGACGATGCCGAGGCTCATCCGGAACTTCGGCGGCCGGCCCAGCAGGTAGGCGCCGCCCGACTCGAGGATCAGGTCCGACGCGGCGACGTGCTGGCACATGGTCGCGGTGTCGCGCATCCAGCGGTCCATCGGCGAGGACCGGTTGATCGACCAGGACTGCAGCAGGTCGTAGAGCCGGTTCACGATCGCCCGCGAGGTCCGGAAGGCGTGCACCCAGGCCAGTGAGGACGCCGCCCGCTCGGTCGCGGTGAGGTCGTCGAGCGTGCCGCCCCCGGCCAGCACGTCCCAGTGCCGCTGCGAACTGCTGTAGACCCCGCTGCGGGTGGCGTTGAACTCCGCCTCGCACTCGGCGAGGGTGACCTGTACGCGGAAGGTGTCCGCCCACGTGGCCCCCGTCATCTTGTCCACCCGGGTCAGCGCGGTCTCCCGGGCGTGGTCCAGGGCGGCCCGGGCCACCCCGAGCGGTACGGCGCACAGGCCGCGCATGAAGGAGTCCGGCTGGGCGATCGGGGTGTCGGTCCGGCCCCGTACCTTGTAGAAGGTGTAGGTGTGCTCCTCGGGCACGAACACGTCGGTGATCGTGTAGTCGCTGCTCCCGCTGCCGCACAGGCCCGTGGTGTCCCAGTTCCCGACGACCTCCACCTGGTCGGCCGGCACCAGGAACTGGCGCGACGCGTGCGCGTTGCTGCCGTCCGGGCTCGCCCACGGCTGGCCGTCCTGGTAGATGAACGCACCCGACGTCACCCAGTCGGCATGGGTGATCCCGCTGCCGAACGACCACCGGCCGGTCAGCCGGAAACCCCCGGGAACGCGTTCGGCATGGCCGGCCGGCGCGATCAGGCCGGCGGTGATCATGTCCAGGTTCGGGAAGACCTCCTTGACGACCGCGGGGTCCAGGAAGTTGCTGATCGCTCCGGTCATCGCGCCGATCGCCGCGCACCAGCCGGCCGAGGCGTCCCCGTAGGCGAGGGTCTCGACGACCTCGGCCTGCTGCATCGACGTCAGTTCGGGCCCGCCCCACTCGGGGCCGAAGCACATCCGGAAGACCCCGGTGTCGCGCAGCATGTCCACGACGTCCGTGGGGAGCTGCTTCGCCTGCTCGATCTCCTGCGACCGCTCCCGCAGCAGCGGTGCCAGTTCCTTCGCACGAGCGAGGATCTCCGCCGCGGTGGTGGGCGCCTCGGCCCCAGGGCTCCAGGTCGTGCTCATGGGTTCCCCCTCAAGTGATGGTGTGGTGACGGTCATTCGTCCACGTCGAGCAGCCCGGCCGGCATCTCGAACGGCGCGTCCGGCTTCGGCGGGCCGATCGGCTCCGCGTCCAGTACGACCAGCGCCTGCGCCGCGTCCAGCCGCTCCAGGCAGGTCTGTGCGTCATCGGCCTCGCACACCACGAAGGAGTGGCGTGCCAGGTAGCCGCCCGGGGGCAGCCGCAGGGTGGTCCCCGGCTCGGCCATCGGCGCGGCCGTGACCAGGCCGGGCGCCTCGGCCGGCACCGTGACCGAGCGCAGCACGCAGTCCCGCTCCGGACAGCCGAACCGGATGCCGGCCACCGCCCGCCGCGTGGGCCGGGTGTCGGGCCGCCGGCCGGTGGCCACGTCGAACAGCACCTCACCGGGCTCGATGCCGGTGGCCGTCCTCCCGAGGAAGGGGATCAGGTCCCCGCCGAGGCGGCCGTTGACCTCGATGACGAGCGGCCCGTGCGGGGTCAGCCGCAGCTCGCTGTGGGTGATGCCGTCCTCGATGCCGAGCGCCCGGTGGGCCCGGGCCAGCGTGCCCATCAGCTCGGGGTCCGCCAGCAGCGGGTCGGCCGCGTCGACCAGGTGGCCGACCTCCTCGAAGTACGGCTGGTCGCTGCTGTGCTTGCGGGCCACGAACATCGGGAGGTACTCGCCCTTGTGCACGGCCCCGTCGACGCTGATCTCCGGGCCGGGGGCGTACCCCTCGACGAGGGCGCTCGCACGGTAGGGCCCCGGATCGACCTCGCTCGCGGACAGGGCGATCCGGAACGCAGCCTCCACCCCGGCCGCGTCGGCCGCGAACACGACACCGATGCTCGCGCCCATGGCCCGCGGCTTGACCACCACCGGATAGCCGATCCGCGCGGCCGCCGCCCGGGCCTGTTCGACGGTGGTGGTCAGCTCGAATCCCGGCTGGTACAGGCCCGCCGCGGTGAGCTCGGCCCTGGTGCGCTCCTTGTCCCGGCACCCGCGTACGCCGGGCGCGGACAGTCCCGGCACCCCGAACTCGGCGGCGAGCAGGCCCGCGTCCAGGACCAGCGGCTCGTCCCAGCACATCAGGCCGGTGATGCGGCGCCGTGCGGCCACCTCGCGGGCGGCCGCGCCCATCGCCTCGGAATCGAAGACGTTGGCGACGATGACCTCGTCGAAGTAGTCGCGCTGCCAGGTGGGTCTGAGGTTGTTGAGCAGCACCATGTCCAGGCCCGCCGCGCGGGCGCGGCGGCGGATCGGCGCGATGAGGTACTCCCGGTACACCTTCAGCCCGCTGCCGACGACCAGCAGGGTGCCCTCGCCGGTCCCCATCAGGCGCTCCTGGGTTCGGTGACGGTTTCGCGGCGGGCGAGGAGGTCGGTGAGGATGTCGTGGGAGCGGTGGGCGAGGACGCTGATGAGGGAGTCGGCGATGCCGTGGGTCTCCTCGTTGACGCCTTGGAGGTAGACGGCGCCCCAGGCGGATTCGCCGAGGTCGACGCGGTAGCTGCGGCTCACGGTGACCTCGTCGAGCCCGACCCGCGCCGCGAGGTCCCGTACGAGCGCCGGCTTGCGCGCGTCGAAACCGGTGCCCAGCACCACCAGGTCGCACCTGAGCGGCTCGATCTTGCCGCTCAGCCGGTCCCGCAGATCGAGTACGACCTCCCCTCCCTCGGTCCGCGCCCCCACGACCTCCGTCATCGCCCGGACCTCGGAGCGCTGCGGGCCCACCGCCCTCTGGCGGTAGAGCATCGTGTAGAGCTCGTCGAGGAACGGCGGCGCCAGCCCCGCGTAGTTGGTGAACCGCATTTCGTCCAGGAGCTGCGCGCGCACCTCCGGCGGACTGTCGTAGAACTCGTCGACGAAGGACGGGAAGAACAGCTCGTTGACGAATTTGCTGGTCTGGTAGTTCTGCAGACCGATCGAGCGGACCACCATGGTGATCCGGCTGGACGGCAGGTTCTCGTGCAGAGCGAAGAACATCTCCGCGGCGCTCTGCGCTCCGCCCACGACCACGGCGCGAACGGGTTCGTCCTTCGGAATCCGTGCGATCCGCGTCCGGTACTGGGCACTGTGGATGAGCCGGTCCCCGGGGAGCGCGGCGAAGACGTCCGGCACCCGCGGATCGCGTCCGCCGCCGACCACCAGGTCGCGGCAGCGGATGGTGTCCCCGTCGGTGAGCCGCACCTGCCAGCCCGATACCGATCCGTCCGCCTCGCACACCGGGTCGACTTGGGCGGCGCGGGCGTCGTAGCGGATCTGTACGCGTTCCAGGGAGGCGGCGACCCACTGGAGGTAGTCCGAGAACTCCCACCGGAAGGGGTGGAAGGTCCCCAGGTTCACGAACTCGTCGAGTCTGCCCTGGGAATGGAGGAATCTGAGGAAGGTGAACCTGCTGCTGGGATTCCGCAGCGTCACCAGGTCCTTGAGGAAGGACACCTGGCTGCGCGCCCACGGCATCAGCAGATCGCGCTGCCATTTGATGTCGGGACTCTGCTCCAGCAGCAGGGTCCCGTCGGCCAGTTCGGCCGAGCCCGACTCCTCGATGGCCACCGCGAGCGCCAGATTCGCCGGCCCCGCACCGATCGCCAGAACACCGACTTCCCGGTCAGTCACTCTTCCCCCTCGATGTCGATTCGGACCATGCCGGCGGCCGTCTCGGCCCGCCGGAGCGCCTCGGCCGAGCTGTCCGCGGCGGCCATGACGATGCCCGCGCGGTCCCAGGAGTGGTGCAGCCCCGTGAACCGGTGGCCCGGCCCGACGGTGACCGCGGCCAGGAACACGCCGTCGGCCTGCCGGGCCGCCTCGACGCCGTGCACGGCGGCCACCCGGCCCGGCCCGGCCGAGAGGAACCGGACGGCGGCGCCGCCCTTCGCCCGCCGGGGCAGTTCGTCCGGCGGCTCCTCGCCCTTGAGCACCGCGTAGTAGCTGCGCAGGAGTTCCACCGGATAGGCCAGCTGGATGGTGTCGAGGATGCCGCCGCCGGGCAGCCGGCCCGCGCATTCCACGAGGTACGGGACGCCGTCCGGGACGATCCATTCGCAGTGGACGATCCCGTCGCGGAAGCCGACGGCTTCGACCAGCCGGGCCGTCTGCCCACCGAGCAGGTCCGCGAGCTGCTGCGGGATGTCGGCCGGCACGGTGTGGGCCATCTCCACCGGGTGGGCTCCGGGGAACAGCTGTTTGCCCGTGACGTTGACGAAGAGCGCGCCGCCGTCCCGTACGAGCATCTCGACGCTGTACTCGGGCCCCTCGACGTACTGTTCGGCCAGCATGGAGAGCTCCATGGGCCGGTCCGGCACGAAGACGCCCTCGTCCTGGACGAGACAGTCCGCCCAGGCTCCCTCGACCTCGGCCGGGTCGTGGATCACCCGGGTGCCGACCGATGCCTGACGGTTCGCCGGCTTGAGCACGACCGGGCCCGGCCGGCCGCGCAGGAAGGCCAGGACATCGGCCGGGTCCCGTACGGGGACACTGGCCGGGTTGGCGATGCCGGCGGCGGCGCTGACCCGCCGCAGCAACGCCTTGTCGCGCAGGATCTGCGCGGCGCCGAGACCGGCGCCGGGCAGGCCGTAGCGCTCCGCGAGCCGGGCGGCGAACGGCGTCGCGTACTCGATGGCGGGCACGACCGCCGCGGGGGCCAGTCCGGGGTGGGCGTTGAAGAACTCGTCGGCCTTTCCCGCGAGGTGGTACTCCCACTCGATCAGGCCGCGGACGAAGGCCACCCCGTCGATCTGGTCGCGTACCCCCCGCTTGCGGACGACGTCGGGCTCCTCGACGTAGACGACCGAGCCGTCCCCCTGGAACTCCCCGATGGCGGCCATCGTCACGCCGACGAAGCCGACGACCAGGACCGGCCCGTCCGTGGCGGGCCGCGCCTTCACGAGGCACCTCCGACGACTTCGGGCCTGCCCTCGTCCGCGTTCGCCTCCGGGTCCTCGGCGGGGGCCGGTTCGGGCGGTTGGCGTACGCCCGCCAGGGCGAGCAGCCCGGCGACGGCGGTCACGATGCCGCACAGCAGCCAGAAGCCGCTGCCGAGCGCGGTCCATGCGTAGACGCCGAACAGCGGGGCGACGGCGCCGGCCGCGCCGCCGACCGCCTGCATCGTGCCGATGTAGCGGGCCTTCACCGACGACGGGAACGTCGCCGGGTGTGCGAACATGCTCGGCGCGGCGATCATGATTCCGGACACCACCAGCACCGCGCCCGCGATCGTGAACGCCCCGGACCGCGAGGACAGTCCGTAGACCGCGAGCCCGAGCGCCTCCACCAGGTGGCCGGTGATGACCCTGACGTGCTTGGGCAGTCTGCTGAGGTAAGCGGTGATCTTGAGCTCGCACGTGATCAGCACCACGGACGACACCGTGAGCACCGTGCTGTAGAAGCTGGTCGGGTAGTCGTCGGCGACCAGCTCCAGCGGCAGTGCGATGTGGCCCTGGGCGTAGGTGAGCGAGCCGAGCAGAACGGCGGCCAGATAGTAGAGGTACTTGCGGTCGCGCAGCATCGCCGCGTACCCCGAGCCGGTGCGCCGGGCCTCTTCGGCGCCGGCGCCCTTGCCGTCGGCCCCGGCGGAGGCCGCGCCGGCCGGTGCGGTTCCGCCCTCGGACGCGCCTTCCTCGTCGGCCCCGTCCTGCGCGGTCTGCTTCGGGAGCAGAGCGAAGGCCAGCAGCGCGTAGACCAGCGCGGTCCCGCCGTCGATCCAGAACAGCAGGTCCCAGTTGACCAGGATCAGCCCGGCGGCGATCAGCGGCGCCAGGGCCGCGCCGATGTTCAGCGCGATCCGCATCATCGAGAACGCCATGACCTGGTACCGGTCCGGCATCAGATCGCTCAGCATCACGGCCGCGGCCGGCCGGTACGCCTGCGTGAACAGGCCCGCCAGCCCGACGACGACGAGCAGCGGCCACAGCATCCCCGGCCCGCTCAGCCACGAGATCGCCGCCACCAGCGGGGCCGAACCGGCCATGGCCGTCACGATCGTGGCCCGGGGCCCGAACCGCTGGGTGAACTCACCGCCCAGCATCGTGCCGAAGACGGACCCCGCGCTGTAGGCGACCAGCGTCAGACCCGCGGCGGCCACCGACATGCCGCGGAAGGTCAGGTACAGCACGAGGAACGTCTGGACGAACGCGCCGAGCTGGTTGATCAGCACGCCCCCGAGGAGATACCGGACCGGTGCCGGGGTCGCCTTCAGCGCCTCGAACACACCGATCGGAGTGTCCTCCTTCTTCATGCCGCTCCCTTCGTCAAGGCATCGACGATCCGCCCCGCGACGAGCGGGGCCTGACTGAAACCGGAGCCGCCGCAGGCCGCCCGCGACCAGACGGCGGGCCCCACCCGGGCGAGCAGCGCACCGCCGGTGTCCGCGGCGCTCACGTAGTGGCACGGTTTCACCGCCGCCACGGTGTAGCGGTCCAGGCCGGCCAGCGGCGCCGCCCGGGCCAGCCGGGCCACCCAGGGCGACTGGTCCTCGTCCGCGCAGTCCGCGGTGGTGCCCGCGTCCCGGGACACGGCGTCGGAGCTGATCTTCAGGAGCGTGCCCTCGCCGGGTGGCATCACCCAGGCCCGCCCGTCCGCGCCGAGGCCGCCCGCCGCGGGCGCGCCCGCCCACCACCGTGCCGCGTCCGCGGGCGGCCGCAGGTACACCATGGTCTGGCGGTGCAGTACGACCGGATGGTCGACCAGATCGCGGGTCCACGGGCCGGCGGCGATCAGCACCAGGTCGGCGCCGAGCTTCTCCCCGCCGGCCAGCAGGACGTGGGCCGAGTCGACGTCCACGTGCGTGACCGTGCTGTACGGCCGCAGGGCCACCGCGGGATGTCCGGTCAGCCACCGGACCGCGGCCCGCAGGACCCGGTCCGCGAGCAGGACTCCGGCGTCGGCCTCGCGTACACCCGCCGAGCCGGCCGGGAACTCCAGGTACGGCAGGCGCTCCGGCTCCACCGTCTCCACGGACACGCCCGCCGCGGCAGCCGCGGTGGCCACCGCGGAGAGCTGCTCCCGCGGCCAGGCGGTCACCACGCCCACGCGCCGGTAGAAGCCGGTGCCCAGCAGGGTCTGGAGTTCCAGCCACCGGCTCCGGGCGGCGGCCATCCGCCGGGTGGCGTCCGCGTCGTCCGGGCTGAAGGTGCGGATGACCCGGTGCTGGTCCGCCGAGCTCGACTCCGGATTGGGGATCGGGCCCCGGTCCAGCAGGGTCACGCGGTGGCCCGCGAGCGCGCATTCCACCGCGGTCAGCAGCCCGGTGACGCCCGCTCCCACGACGAGTACCTGCCGGGAGGCTGCCGCCGCCGCCCTCACGGCGCCGTCTCCGCCAGCCGTGGCAACCGTACGGGCGTGACCCGAGTGACGGGATCGGCGTCCGCGGCCCGCCGTGCGGCGGGGATCGCCGGGTCCGGGAAGGCCTCCCCGGCCAGATCGATCAGGACCGGCCCCGCGCAGCGCAGGAACACCTCCACCTCGTGGCAGAAGTCGCCCGCGTCGTCGGGTCCCGCCTCCCACCGGTCCAGCCGCGCCAGCTGCTCGGACAGGGTGAAGGCCACCGCGGTCAGGCTGAACCGGCGGACGTCGTAGGCGGCGGAGAAACGTTCCAGCATGAGCCCGGCCGCGACCCTGGACCGCTCGGACACCGGCAGCGGTCCCCGGTCCGTCCACGTGGCCACCTTGTCCGCCACCCGGTTCCACGGCCGCACGAGCCGTGCCCCGGTCACCTGATCCAGGGCCTCGCGGGTGAAGTTCGTGCGCTGGAAATCGGGGCTGGTCGCGGCGAGATAGAACCGGATGAGGTCCCTCGGCACCTCGGCGGCCAGCTCCCGCCCCGTCACGACGTGACCGCGGCTGGTGGAGAACTTGTCGTGGTCCAGCTCGTAGAACTCGTTGGTGACGAAGTGCCCGGGCAGGACGTAGCCGCCCAGTGCCAGCAGCATCGCGGCCCCGGCCACCGCGAAGGCGAAGCCGGCGTCGGAACCGAAGAAGTACACCACCTCGGAGCCCGCGTCGGAGAACCACAGCTCGTCGTCGGCGGCGAGCACCGCACCGCGGTGCTCGGCCGCCAGCGCGGTGCAGTGCATGCTCCACGCGATGGTCTCGGCGTCCGCGTAGATCACCTGGCCGACGACCTCCGGGAAGGGCGCCGGGATGCCCCAGGCGATCGGCAGGGTGACGGGATAGTCCGGGAGCGGCCGGGAAAGGATCTCCTCGATCATCTGCGCCAGACGCGGCCGCATCGTCGCGCTCTGCTGCGCGAAGTACCCCACGAGGGCCTCGCGGTGGTCCTCCAGCGGCAGCACCAGCACCTGCTGCTCGCGCAGTTCCACCGGATCGTCGGGATCCAGGGTGGAGCGCGGTCCGATCAGGTCGCCGGAGGCGATCCAGTGCCCGCAGTTCTCGCACAGCCCGGCGCAGCCGTCGGCGAGGCACACCGGGCAACCGCCCCGTACGTACGCATCCGTGAGGTACTCGCCCGTGCGCGGCGAGTACGGGAACCGCACCCCCTGCAGCCGGAGCTTGCCCGCGCTGTGCAGGCGCTCGAAGAAGTGCCGCACTGTCTTCACGTACCGGTCGCCGAACCGGACGAAACCGTCCGGCCGGATCCCCGCGGCCGCCAGGGTCTCCTCGACCTGCCCGGCCGACCGCACGCGCAGGTCCTCCGGCTGCACGCCCAGCCTCCGTGCGGTCGTCACGATGTAGTTCTGCGTGAAGTGCACGCCCGTGCCGAAGAGCACGTCCCGGCCCGCGGCGCGCGCGTACCGCGCGCACACGTCCGCGGCCAGGAAGGGGCCGGCCAGGTGGCCCAGGTGCAAATCGCCGTTGGCGGTCGGTCCGGGGGCGATCACCACCAGGGTCCGCTTCATCGGGCGCTCCTGGGTTCGGTGACGGTTTCGCGGCGGGCGAGGAGGTCGGTGAGGATGTCGTGGGAGCGGTGGGCGAGGACGCTGATGAGGGAGTCGGCGATGCCGTGGGTCTCCTCGTTGACGCCTTGGAGGTAGACGGCGCCCCAGGCGGATTCGCCGAGGTCGACGCGGTAGTTGCGGCTCACGGTGACCTCGTCGAGTCCGACCCGCGCCGCGAGGTCCCGTACGAGCGCGGGCTTGCGCGGGTCGTAGCCGGTGCCGAGCAGCACCAGGTCGCACCGCAGCGGCTCGATCTTGCCGCTGATCCGGTCCCGCAGATCGAGCACCACTTCGTCACCGTCGAGGCGGGCACCCACGACCTCGGTCATGGCCCGGACGGCCGACCGCTGCGGGCCGAGCATTTTCTCCCGGTAGAGCATCGTGTAGAGCTCGTCGAGGAACGGCGGCGCCACTCCCGCGTAGTTGGTGAACCGCATTTCGTCCAGGAGCTGCGAACGCACCTCCGGCGGACTGTCGTAGAACTCGTCGACGAAGGACGGGAAGAACAATTCGTTGACGAATTTGCTGGTCTGGTAGTTCTGCAGACCGATCGAGCGGACCACCATCGTCACCTGACTGGACGGCAGGTTCTCGCGCAATGCGAAGAACATCTCCGCGGCGCTCTGCGCTCCGCCCACGACCACGGCGCGAACGGGTTCGTCCTTCGGAATCCGTGCGATCCGCGTCCGGTACTGGGCACTGTGGACGAGCCGGTCCCCGGGGAGCGCGGCGAAGACGTCCGGCACCCGCGGATCGCGTCCGCCGCCGACCACCAGGTCGCGGCAGCGGATGGTGTCCCCGTCGGTGAGCCGCACGCTCCACCCGGACACCGACCCGTCCGCCTCGCACACCGGGTCGATCTGCGCGGCGCGGGCGCCGTAGCGGATCTGGACCTGCTCCAGGGAGGCGGCGACCCACTGCAGGTAGTCGGAGAACTCCCACCGGAAGGGGTGGAAGGTCCCCAGGTTCACGAACTCGTCGAGCCGGCCCTGGGAATGGAGGAAATTGAGGAACGAGAACCTGCTGCTGGGATTCCGCAGCGTCACCAGGTCCTTGAGGAAGGACACCTGGCTGCGCGCCCACGGCATCAGCAGATCGCGCTGCCATTTGATGTCCGGGCTCTGCTCCAGCAGCAGGGTCCCGTCGGCCAGTTCGGTCGAACCCGACTCCTCGATGGCCACCGCGAGCGCCAGATTCGCCGGCCCCGCACCGATCGCCAGAACACCGACCTCCCGATCAGCCACACTTCCCCCTCGATCACAGTGATCCGACTCACGGACAGGCAGTAGCGAGGCTAGATTTCCGCCGCTCCCGATCGATAGGGGAACTTGTCCCTTCGACTGGGGAATCTCAGCGGGGAAATCGGTGCCGCCGGCTCAAGCGGTCTGATAAACATGGCTCGCTGCGCACCGGTCCTCGCACCGACCGCCGCTGCGATCCCCGCACCGACCGCCGTGGCGCCCGCCCCGAGGCGCCCTCACGAGAGTCGCCCCGCACGATGACGGATGACCACCACTGGCTCCGGCCCGGGATGGCGGCCGCCGTCCCGCTCGACGAACCGCCCGCCGTCGTGAGCATCGGGGTCGGGCTGCACGGGGTCACCAGCGCGCTCGACGTATTCCGGCTGCCGGGCCTGTGGCAGCTGCACCTGTACCGGTACGCCGCCGAACTCACCGTCGGCGGGGTGCCGCACGCCATCCGGCCGGGCCATGTGAGCCTCGTACCGCCGGGCGCGGTGGTGCGCTACCGCTACCGCTACCGGGGCCGCTCCGAGCACCTGTACGCCCACCTGCGGCTGCCCGGAGCCGAGGAGGCGAGGCCGGCGAGCCGCGCTCCGGCGGGCCGCGGGCCGTGCCCGTGGTCCAGGACGCCGGGGCAGGGACCCCCGTCCTCTCCGAGCTCCTGCTGCGCGCCATCGCCGCCGCCCCGGGCGCCCCGCGCCGGGCGGACGCCGAGGTGTGGGGGGCGCTGTGGCGGGTCGCCGGGCCCGCCGGCCCCGGCGCCCGACCGCACGCCTCGGCGGCGGCAGCCATCGCCTCCGTCGAGTCCCACCGTCCTCGCGGGGTCCGGGCCCGAGCAGGAGATTGCCTCCCATGCCGATCGTCTCGGTGAAGTGGCGCACGAGCCGGTGCACCGACTTGTGCCTAGGCCGGGGCCCCCGCGGAGCGCGTGGGACCGGATCACCGGCCGTGGTCGGTCCTCACCCCGTGGCCGGGGGGCTCGGCAGCGAATTGACGGATGTCGGCAGCGCGTTGCAGCGACCTTCTCGAACAGGGCTCCGTCGAACTGCCCCACGGCCACCGGGCTCCGATGCCTCCGAACGGGGGCCGACGGGACACCCCTTCGAGGGAACCGGCGGCCTGAACCACGTCGGGCGGCCGTGAGCTGCCGAATGAAAGGGGGCGGCCCCCTCGGGGCCGCGCGGTGCTCCGGCATCGCTGTGCGGTTACAAGGAGATGTCACGTGTCGCGTGTTCTGAAGAGTGCCGGTCTTGCCCTGGTGATGAGCCTGGCGGTCATCGGCGGTGCGTCCTCGGCGTCGGCGGACGCCAAGGCGGAGGGCGCCGCGATCGGCTCGCCCGGTGTCCTCTCGGGCAACCTGATCCAGATCCCGATCCACGTTCCGAGCAACCTGTGCGGGAACAGCGTCAACGTGATCGGCGCGCTCAACCCGACCGCCGGCAACGTCTGCGTCAACGCCTGACGGTCGTGAAGCCCGGCTCATCCCGGTCGCGGACAGCGCCGGGATGAGCCGCACGCGCCGCCGCCGTCAGGACAGGGTGCGGACGTGCTGGTCGCGCAGTTCGTAGCGGGCGGCGACCACGGCCAGCTCGCCCGCCGCCACCTTCACGGCGAGGTCGGGCTCGGCCGCCAGCCGGCGGCGCACTCCCCGGACGTGTGCGTTGATCGTCGCGTCGACGCGGGCGTCACCGTGCTGGCCGTGGTCGATGGACGGCCGTATCTGATCGGCCAGGTACTGGATGTGGGCGGGGAGCGGTTCGCCCGTTTCGTCCGCGTGGACGGTCGCGGCCACGGCTCCGCACGACTGGTGGGCCAGGACGAGCACCAGCGGTACGCGCAGCTCCAGAACCCCGTACGCGATGCTCCCCAGCACCGCCTCGTCGAGCACCTCGCCCGCCGACCGCTCGGTCAGCGGGTCGCCCAGCCCCTGGTCGAACACCAGCTCCGGCGGCACCCGCGAATCGACGCAGCCCAGCACGATCGCGAACGGCTGCTGGCCCTCGACGAGCCGGCGGCGCAGGTACGCGGACTCGTGCGGGTGCTCCTGGCGCAGCGTGCGCCAGCGCTGGTTGCCGGCCGCCAGCCGGCGCAGTGCCTGTGCGGGGGTGATGACGCGCTCGGCGCTCTCCTGGTCCCGCGAGGCGGCGGAAGCCGGAAAGACCGAACCGAGGGCCAGGCCCGCGCCGGCGGCGGCCGTGCCCGCAACTGCGGTGCGCAGCAGGGCGCGGCGGCTGCGCGGAACGGCGGCGGGGGTTCGTGTGTCGAAAGCGCGGCCGGACGGTAACCCGGCAAGCGAGCAAGGGAGTTGGGGCCGTGGACGCATTGGCGGGATCCGCTCGGTGGCGCTACGGGGCGTGCCCGGGGGATTCGGGCGGTGCCGGAAGGGGGTCGTGGCCGGCCCGGCGGGCCGCGATCCGGCGGGCGGCGGCCCGTGCGCCCGAGGCCATCTGCCGCGCCTGCGCGGAAAGGGCTGCCTCGCCGCTGTCGGTGAGGCGGTAGTACCTGCGGAGCCGGCCCCGGTGCACCTCCTCGCGGTCCGGCTCGATGAGCCCGTCGGCCGCCAGCCGGTCCAGCACCCCGTAGAGCGTCCCGATCCGCACCCGGACCTGCCCCTGGGACAGGGCCTCGGTCTCCCGGACGATGCCGTAGCCGTGGCGGGGCTCGTCGGCCAGCGCCGACAGCACGTAGAACGCCGTACGCGTCATCTCCCGTGAAGCCACATATCCTACAATATCCTGGAATGCAAGATATGGTGGAGCGGAGTCGGTCAGGCGGCCTGCGCGTGCGCCGTGGGGTGCCGGACGCGGCCTTGCCGGCCGCGTGGGGCCGCACCGTCAGGGACGACATCAGCTCCTTCACGATGCCCCAGCCGAAGCCGCCGCCGTTCTCGGCGTCCCCGGGGCGGGGAACGGGCCGGGCGCCGCTGCTGTCGTAGACCTCGACGACGAGGGCCTGCGGCCGGCAGGCCATCCGCAGCAGCCATCCGCCGTCCGTGTGGCGGACGACGTTGCCCAGCAGCTCGCTGACCACGAGCAGGACGTCGTGCACATCGGCCCACGGGCACCTGGCCTCCAGGAAACGCAGGGCGGCGCGTCGCGCCAGGGTGGTGTCCGCACGGGAAGAGTCGAGGAGCAGCATGAGAAGCGGCTCCTGCTCGGGAGGGAATGGCTGGAAGCGGGCCGAACGGCCTCGTATCAGCGTCCCAGCCTCCGGGCCCGCCCGGCCATCGGCATTTCGGCCGAGGAACGAGGGCTGATGGGCCGATGGGCGGCAGGGCGGTGCCCCCGCTCGGGCCGCAGCCCCGGCGTGCGAGGCTTTGTCCCGGCAGAGGGAGGAGACACACCATGCACACGCCGAGCCGACCCGAAGACCTCGACCACCCCGAGCTGTTGTGGGCGAGAGCGGTGACCATGGCCATGGTCGACGCCGCATGCTCGACCAGCACCGAATTCTCCCTGGACGACGAGGGCCTGTGGTGCCACTCCACCGGCGCGGGCGGCTGGTGGCGGCTGACCGTGCTCGACGGGGAGCGCGCCGTGTTCTGCGGCCAGGACCCCGACGGCAGCCACACCCATGCCGCCGGCGAGCAGATCGACTTCCTGGCGGGCGGCCCCGCGTGGCTGCCCTGGGAGCTCCTGCGGGACGACGCCGCCGGGAACCTCTTCGGCTTCGTCTACTGGTGGGAGGGCGGCGCCTGGCACCGGATCCCGTACCCGGACGAGCTGAGGGAGGACGGGCTGGACGGGGCGGCACCCTGGGTCGGCTCGCACGAGGAGTTCCTCGAACTCACCGTGGCTTCGTACGACGCCCCGTACGACCGGGCGCGCAGTCTGGGCGAAGCCGTGGCCCGGTTCGCGGCGCTGGCGCACGAGCGCAAGGCCGACGCGGACGCCGTGACGGCCCTGCTGGCTCCGGGCCGCACCGAAGGCCGCCCCGCGCCACGGCCGGAGGCGGCACTCGACCTCGCCACCCGCGCGGGCATCCTCGCGTAGCACGCGACGGGACCGCCGCACGTCATGTGCGGCGGGCCCGTGGGCCGTTCGGCGCGGCTGCCCGAGTGCGGCTGCTTGAGCTCGCGATCTCTTGAGTTCGCGCGTACGTGAGCGCGACTACTTGAGCGCCGCGAACGCCTTGGTGAAGGCCAGCGGCTGCTGGAGGATCGAACTGCACGTGGCATCGGCGTAGTTGACGGCGCCCGCCGCGCACTGCTTGTCGCGCGTCGAGGACCACATGGCCAGCCGGCCGATTCCCCTCGACGCCGCGAACTCCACCAGCTGCGTCGCGTCCTCGACGGTGAAGATCTCGCTCGTGACGTCGTTCACGCCGATCATCGGCGTGACGGCCACGGCCTTCCACGCCGCGGCGTCGGAGAGCCCGAGCACACCCTTGATCTGGGCCTGGGTGGCCGTCGCGGCCTGGATCGCGTACTGCCCCATGTCCCCGCTGTACGCCGGCCCGTAGTCCATCGCCATGATGTTGACGGCGTCCACCCGCACACCGTTCTTCTTGGCGTCGGCCAGCAGCGCCACACCGGGCTGGGTCAGCCCCTCGGGCATCACGGGCAGGGTGAAGGCGACGTCCAGGCCGGGGTGGGACTTCTGCAGCCGGGCGATGGCCTGCGCACGGCGCGCGTTGGCCGCGGTGTCCGGCAGGGCCGCGCCCTCGATGTCGAAGTCGACCTTGGTGAGCTTGTACTGGTCGACGACCTTTCCGTACGCGGCGGCCAGCTCGTCCACGGTGGCGCAGTTCAGCGCCAGTTCGTGTCCGGCGGCCCCGCCGAAGGACACCCGCACGTCGCCGCCCTTGGCGCGCAGGGCTCCGATCTGGGCGGCGACCTTGTCGCTCGCCAGGTCCGTGACACCGCCCCACAGGGGTGCGCAGCCGCCGCCGGAGGTGATGAAGGCGAGGTGGAACTCCTTCACGCCGGTCTTGGCCGCGGTGTCGACCAGGTCGTACGCGGGATAGAGGGAGGTGTCCACGTACGGGGCGAAGCGCGCGCCGCTGCCGCCGGGCGCGGGGGCCGGGGTGGTGGGAGTGGGCGTGGGGGAGGGCGCCGTGGTTCTGGTCGGCGCCGCGGAGGTGGCGGGCGCGGTCGGCGCCGCGGTCGCGGTGACGGTGGGACGGGCGGTGGGCCGCCCGCTCGGCTGGGCCGTCGCGCCCTGATCGACGGAGCACTTCACCCCGTTGATCAGGCACCCGGTCGGGTTGCCGGGGGAGCCGGACCCGCTGGTGACGAAGCCGACGGTGACGGAGGCCCCGGCCGCGAGCTGCTGGTTCCAGCTCGCGGGCTTCACGGTGACGCGCTGGCCGGAGACCGTGTGGGTGCCGTTCCACAGGGAGTCGATCTTCGTGCCCGCCGGCAGGTCGAACTGGAGCGTCCAGTCCGACTGGACCTGGCCGGTGTGGTTGGTGATGACGTACTGGCCGGTGTAACCACCACTCCAGGAGCTGGACTTCGTGTACACGGCGCCGACGGAAGCCGCCTGCGCGGTTCCGGTGAAGGCGAAGGCCGCGCCTGCGATCACCGCCGCCGCCACGATCGCTCCCGTGACCTTGGCCGTGCGGCTCGTCCTGCGCCGGTGTCCGACTGTGCTGCCCATCGCGTGCCTGCCTCTGTGTTACTGGGGAGTTGGAGGATGCGGCAGCACGCTAGCCGCACGGAAACGGACAATCGTTCGTTTCGGTGCGCTCCTGGTGAGTCTTAGGTTCCGCTTAAGGAAGGGGTAAGGAGGGGCTGAGGAACCTATACTCCCCCTGCTCGGCCGACAGGCTGCACAGGAGAGCGCGGGGGAAGCATGGCGGAGTACGTGGAGATGTCGCCGGGCATGGGCGTCCTGGCCGTGGTCGGGCCGGCGTTGGCGGTGCGGCTGGTGTCGCTGCCGCTGCTGGTGCGGGCCCAGCTGGGGGTGCGTCAGCGGGTCCTACGTTGTTGTGCGGGTTGGACGGGCCAGTCGTAAGGTCCAGAGATCCAGAGACGCCGGGTATGGCTTTCAGCGGGTTGCACTCGATGGTTACCGCCACCTGGCCGCCCGGCGTCTCACGACGACTCGGCCGCTGATTAGGAGCTGCGAGCCCTGCGGGGCATCGCTCAGTAGGACCACGCTGGCGAGGTCGTCCGGACCATAAGCGCACATCGAGCGACCGGAGGAACCCGTGGCCCGGATCTGGGCAGGAACGGACATCGGCAAGAGCCACCACCATTGCGTGGTCCTGAACGCCGAAGGCGAGCGACTGCTGTCGCGGCGCGTGCTGAACGACGAGCCGGAGCTTCTCTCTCCTCGGGGACGTCCTGGCTCTGGACGAAGACGTGGTCTGGGCCGTCGATGTCGCCGACAGCACGGCCGCTTTGTGGATCAGCGTGCTGCTCAACCACGGCCAGCGGCTCGTCTACATTCCGGGCCTCGCGGTCAACCGTGCGTCCGCCGGCTACCGGGGCATGGGCAAGACCGACGCCAAGGACGCCACCGTTATCGCCGACCAGGCCCGAATGCGCAGGGACCTGGCTGTCCTGCGGTCGGAAGACGAACTCACCATCGAGCTGAAGATACTCACCAACCGGCGAGCCGACCTGAACGCCGACCGCACCCGCCGGATCAACCGTCTGCGTGGTCAACTCAACACCATCTTCCCGGCATTGGAACGCGTCCTTGATCTGGGCAACGTCGGCCCGCTGATCCTGCTGACCGGCTACCAGACCCCGGCTGCCCTGCGGCGCGTCGGCCGCAAACGGCTGGAGACCTGGCTGCGCAATCGCAAGGTCCGCAGCCCCGAAACCCTTGCCGCAGCCGCTCTGGAGGCTGCCGAGCGCCAGGCCACCGCCGTCCCCGGGGAGAAGATCGCCTCGCAGGTGATCCACACCCTGGCGAAGGAGGTGATGAGCCTCAATGAGCAGATCGCCGAGATCGACAAGCTCATTGCGGCCCGGTTTCGCGAACACGACCTGGCCGAAGTGATCGAGAGCATGCCCGGCATCGGCCCCTTGCTGGGTGCCGAGTTCCTGGCCGCCACGGGCGGCGACATGAGCCGCTACGCAGACTCCGGCCGTCTGGCCAGCCTGGCCGGGGTCGCTCCGGTCCCACGCGATTCCGGCAACGTCAGCGGCAACCTGCACCGGCCCCGGCGTTACCACCGCGGCCTGCAACGCGTCTTCTGCACCTCCGCGCTCATCAGCATCCGCAACTGCGACGCGTCGCGGCGCTTCTACGAACGCAAGCGCGGCGAAGGCAAACGGCACACCCAGGCCGTCCTCGCGTTGGCGAGGCGACGGGTCAACGTCCTCTGGGCCTTGATCCGTGACGGACGGTGCTACGAGCATGGACTCTCCGCTCCTGCTGCCGCTTGACAACCTCATTAGGAGGTGGCGGCCGGGGGAGCGGCGGTGGCCCGGCCGGGGGTCTCGGCGGCGGCTCTCGGGGAGCTGGCGCTGGCGTTCGTCGGCGGCATCGGCCTGCTGCTCTGGATGGCCTCCGACGTCATCCCCGGTTTCGACCTGCTGTTGCAGTCGATCGCCACGGGGAACGCGCGCACGCTGGCCATCGAGTTCGGCCTTCCCCTCGCCACGGCGCAGCTCTGGTTCCTCGGCGCCGCCATCCCGGTTCTGCTGGTCTGGATGGTGCTGTGGCTCCTGACGCAGCGCAATCTGCTGACCGCCGGCCCGTCCGCACAGGCCTGGGCCCCGCCCGCGGTGCGCCTGCGGCTGGCCGCCCTGCTCGCCCTCCGACTGGTGCTCGGTGTGTTCCTGCCGGCCGGACTGGTCATGGCGGCCCTGGCGTGCGAGATCGTCGCCCTGGTGGCCAGCGGGAGGAGCCGGCCCGTCGGTGGCGGCACCGCCGCGGTTCCGCCCCCGCCCGCGCAGTCCGCCCCGCCCGCGCAGTCCGCCCCGGACGCACGGACGGCCGGGGCCGCGCAGCCCGTCCGGGCCCAGCCCCTCCACGCCCGGCCGCCCGGCCACCTGCCACCCGTGCCGTCCGCTCCGCCCGCGCAGCCGGTCGGGTACGTGCCGACGCAGGTCGACCGGGGCGTCGGTGCCGCCGGCAGTGCCGCTGCCGGGGCCGCGCCGCAGATCGCGTACCAGGAACTGCATCCGAACGAGCCGCGGGCGATCGGCGGGTACCGACTGCTCGGCCGGATCGGGGCCGGCGGGATGGGCACGGTGTACCTCGCCCGCCGCGAGGGGGCGGTGACCCAGGTGGCTCTGAAGACCATCCATCCCGAACTCCTCGACCACGCCGAGCTGTTGCAGCGCTTCGAACGCGAGGCGGAGGTGCTGGCCATGGTGTCCGGTGCCTACACCGCCAGGGTGCTCGACTCCGGAGTGGACTCCGGACGGCCGTACCTGGCCATGGAGTTGCTGGACGGGCGGCCGCTCGACGTACACCTGCGGGAGCAGGGGCCGATCCGCTCGCCCGAGGCGCTGAAGGCCCTGGCGCTAGCGCTGGCCGTGGCCCTGTCCGGCGTACACCGGCTCGGTCTGGTCCACCGGGACCTCAAGCCCGCCAACATCATGCTCACCACCGCCGGACCGCGCCTGCTCGACTTCGGCATCGCGGCGATCGTCGACGGCACCCGGCTCACCCGGACCGGCGGCGGCCCGGGCACCCTGACGTACATGGCACCGGAGCAGTTCGGCGACGAGCGCGTCGGCACGGCCGCCGACGTATGGGCGTGGGCCTGCTGCGTGGTGTGCGCGGCGCACGGCACCAGCCCGTTCTCCGCGACGAGTACGGGCGCCGTGATCCGCCGGATCGTGGACACCGGACCCGAGCCCGCCGCGCTCGCGGCCGTGCAGGCGCTCGACCCGGCCCTCGCGGCGGCCGTCGCGAGGGCGCTGACCACCGACCCGGCGGCACGCCCGGCCGACGGTGCGGCCCTGGTGGAGCTGCTGACGGCCGACCGGGCGCAGGAGCGGCCCACGCCCGACGCGCACGCCGTCCGCGAGCAGATCACCCAGGGCTGGCGCACGCTGGCGCTCTGATCCGGTACACGGGGCCCGGCCGGCGCCGACCCCGGCCAGCGCTCAGCCGTGGGTGGTGTCGATCACGCAGAAGCGGTTGCCCTCGGGATCGGCCAGCAGCACGAAATCGGGGTCCTCGGGATAGGAGTCCCAGTCCACGTGCCGCGCACCCAGCGCGACCAGGCGCGCCACCTCCGCCTCCTGCTCCGCCGCGTCGGCCACGTACAGGTCGAGGTGGACGCGAGGGCGTTCCTGTACGGGCGTGACGCTGCGGCCCAGTGCCAGACCGGGCCCGCCGCCGTCCGCGGGGACCAGGACGGTCCAGCCCTCGTCCACCTCGCCGTCGCGCGGGACGTAGCCCAGCGCCCGGCTCCAGAATTCCGCGGCCCGCCGCACGTCCGCGGCGCCCATGACGATCGTTCCGATGGTCAGCATGATCCGATTCTGGCAAACCCCGGAACCGGTCCTGGACGGGCCGTGCGATCGCCGCCATCGCGGCATCGTCGCCGAGGGTGTTGCCGGTCGCGTGGGCGGGCAGGTCCTGGCACAGGTGGTCCAGCAGCGCCTGGGGGTGCATGCCGGTGCAGGCGGCCACGCGCTCCGCGAAGGGGTAGAAGGTCCCGTCCCGGTCACGCGCCTCCATGACGGCGTCGGTGTAGAGGAGCAGGACGTCACCCGCCGCGAAGGCGAAGGTCTGCGCCGCGACGGGCGCGGCCACGAGCCCGGCGAGCCCCAGCGGCGGCCGGGGTGGGACACCTCCAGGCGTACGACCCCGCCGGCGCGGCGCAGGACCAGCGGCGGCGGATGGCCGCAGCTGACCAGGTGCAGCACCGGGTCCTCGTCGGGGACCTCCAGGACGGCCGCGGTCACGAAGCTCTCGCCGTCGTCGCCCGCGACGCCGGCGGGGCCCTCGTCATCCGAGCCGTCGAGGTCCGGGGAGACGGCGGCCTCCAGGCAGTCCACCAGGCCCGGCAGCTCGGCCTCCTGGTGGGCGGCCGCCCGGAAGGCGCCCAGGACGAGCGCGGCGTGCCCGACGGCCTCCAGGCCCTTGCCGCGGACGTCGCCGATGATCAGCCGGGTCCCCGTGGCCGTACGGGCGGCCGCGTACGGGTCGCCGCCGATCCGGGCCCCGGCCGCCGCCGCGAGGTACACGGAGGCGACGCCCAGCGGCCCCATCCGGTCGCGCAACGGCCGCAGGACCACCTGCTGGGCGGTCTCCGCCACCGAGCGCAGCTGGCTCCGTTCCTTCTCGTGCACCTCGCGCAGATGGGCGAAGAAGGTCACGAACACCGAGATCATGACCAGCGCGATGATCTGGAAGGTGTGGTTCAGATCGGTCAGGCTGGTGCGCGTCGTCGCGACCACCACCTGGGCCAGCACGGCGACCAGGCCCACGAAGCCTGTCATCCGGGGCCCCGCGAACGAGGCCGTCACCGCGGGTGCGGCGACCAGGAACGGCCCGAGGTGGACGTCCGGCGGAGCGAGGACGTCGACCACCGTCACGAGGGGGATCAGCGCGAACGGGCCCGCCAGCTGCAGGTGCCTTACGTGCCGGGCTCGCCGGTGAGGCGGGTGTGACGGCCGGAGATCCATCCCACCTGCATACACCGCGAGGCGATCCCGGTCCCCGAAGCCAGGCCGTCGGGGACCCCGGGGCCTGTCGTTCGGATCAGGCCGGTCCTACGGCCGACGGCGGGGCTTTCCGCTCTTGCCGCCCTTGCCCGCCTTGGCGCCGCCCGAAGCACCACGGGGGTTCTTGCCCGTCGGCTTCCCGGACGCGGTCTTCCGCTGGGCGCCGGACCCGGAGCCCGTTTCGGGGCGCTTGCGCTTCGCCTTCGGCTGCGGTGGCGTCGGGGGGCGCCCCCGCGTGCTGTTCACGGTCCGGCCGCGGACGATGCCGATGAACTCCTCCACCAGATCGGTGGTCTCCTCCTGCGGCCACGACAGCGCGACCCGCGACTCGGGCGCGTCCGAGACCGGCCGGTAGGTGAGGTCCTTGCGGTGGTGCAGGCGGGCCAGCGACTGCGGGACGACCAGTACGCCCACCCCGGCCGCCACGAGCTCGATCGCGTCCGCCGTCGTCGCGGGGCGCTCGATCGCGGGCCGCCCCGGCAGCTGCTCCCACACGAGGGTGTCGTCGAGGGGATGCAGCACGATCTCGTCGGCCAGATCCTCGGTGGACACCTCTTCGGCCGTCGCCACCAGGTGGTCCTTGGGGACCACCACCACCGTGGTCTCGGTGTAGAGCGGGATCGCGCTGAGGTCCGTACGGTCGACCGGCAGCCGGACGAATCCCGCGTCGGCGCCGCCGCCCCGCAGTACGCCGAACGCCTCGCCCGGGGACACCGCGACAAGGGTCAGCGGGACGTCGGGCAGCCGCTCGTTCCAGATCCGCACCCACTTGCCGGGTGTCACCCCCGGGACATAAGCGAGCCGGAACGAATGGGGTACTTCCGAGCCTGTCACCCCGCCAGGTTACCGGTCGTGGTCGGAGGTAGTGCACACGCTCGATACTCTTGACACCATGACGTCGCACCAGAACACCCAGACGATGAAGCCCGCGACCGCGGCGAAGAAGCTGGGCGTGTACCTCGAGGCCACCCCCGCTGAGTTCCAGGAGGGTGTCGTCTCGCGCAGCGAATTGAGTGCGCTCCAGGCCGATCCGCCCGAGTGGCTGCAGGAGCTGCGCCGCAATGGCCCGCACCCCCGGCCGGTGGTCGCGGCCAAGCTCGGCGTTTCCATCGCCGGCCTTGCCCGTGGGGGAGTCACCGAGCCCCTCACCACCGAGCAGATCGAAGCGCTGAAGCAGGAATCTCCCGAGTGGCTGCAGCGGGAGCGCACCACCCAGGCCGAGGTCCGCAAGGAAGCGGTCCGGATCAAGGAGAAGAACGCGGAGCGTGCCGAGAAGGCCCGCGAGCAGCAGTCCTGACCCGCGGCTCCGGTTTCCGTCAGGCCTGGCCTCCCCCGGGGAGGCCAGGCCTGACGCCTTTCTCCGGTTCAGGCGCAGTCGAAGCGGTCCTTGTACGGGCGGCCCGGGCAGGTCCGGCACTCGAAGAGGTAGACCCCGCCCAGGTCTCCCAGCACCAGGCCGGGACCTTCGTACGCGACACCCTGATCCTCGACGGGAGTCCAGGCCGGCCGGGCCGCGGCGTCCGCCTCGGTGCTCTCCACGGTCAGCAGATGGTCCATCGGCTTCCCGCACCCCGAACAGTCCGGCCATTGCGGGTCCTGACTCCAGCCGGGGTATCCGCCCAGCTTGATCCCCGGAGCGGTGGACAAGTGGTACTGGTAGTCCCACCCCGTCTCTGCCTCCACCTGCCCGAAACGCGGCTCCAGGGCGTCCCAGAGCCCGTCGGGGAGGTCCCAGCCGGGGTACTCCGTGACCGGCTCCGGATGCACGACGCACGGCTTCGGTACATGTCCGGACGGGACCCCGACGGGGAGCGGCGGTGCGTCGCGGGCCTTCCCGACCGCCTCCGCATCCCGCCAGTGCACCTCGGGAACGACCCATCGGCCGTCGTGATCGCGCGGGCACCACAGCACCTGGAGCAGGTCGCATCCAGGGGGGAACGGCACGATCCCCAGCGCGTCGGCGGCGTGGAGCTGGACCACCGGCACCATCGGCGAACGATGGTGCTCCGGACACACGGGCCAGGCCTCGTGTTCGGGCCACGACAGCGGACCGCCCACCGAACTGTCCCGCCGCGTCGGGCTGCCCACTCGGGGATGCAGCCGCAGCGCCTGCTTCCGAAGCGGGGCGACCTCGGGGAAGAGCCCCTCGACGTCCACGGGTCGGGGAGGAGTGCGGCGGGTCACGGGGCCGCGCCCGACGTCAGCAGGTGCAGGGCCCTGGTGAGCCGGGCCTGCCTGCTCTCCGGCCTGAGGGCCTGGAGCAGGGGCAGGATCAGCTGGTAGCGCCCGGTCCTGTCGAGCGCCTCGAACGCCTTCCGGGCCCCGGGGCGCGCGTCGAGGGCCGCCGCGAGATCCGGCGGTACCGCCGCCGTCTTCTGCGACTCGTAGGCGCCCGCCCACCGTCCGTCCGCCTGCGCCCTGCGCACCTCGGCGAGCCCGGGTTCGCGCATCCGCCCCGCGGCCGTCAGCGCCGCCACCTTGTCCACGTTCACCTGCGACCACAGGCTCTTGGGGCGGCGCGGCACGTACTTCTGCAGGTAGTGCCGCTCGTCGAGGGCGCGCCGCTGGCCGGAGATCCAGCCGTAGCACAGCCCGATGTCGACCAACTCGTCGTCGGTGACCGACGGAAGGCCGGACTTCTTCTTGGCGACCTTGACCCATACGCCCTCGTGGCGCGTGTGGTGCTCGGCGAGCCAGCCCTCGAACGCCTCGGCGTCCGCGAAGCCGACGATCTCCACCCCGTCCAGTTCGTCCATGCGCTCAGGCTATCTCCCGAGCCGGCCCGTGACCGTCCTCACCGGGGTGACCGTACTCCCGGGCTCCCGCCGCGAGCTCGTGCAGCACCTCCTCCAACGAGGGCCTGCGGGTGTCGAGTTCGAGAAGCACGATCCCGTGTTCGGTGGCGAGCGCGCCGACGTGCTCCGCCGTCATGCCGGTCACGGCGAGCCGCCCGCGCCCCGACAGCGCGGCTCGGACGACCGTGGCGCCCTCGGCAGCCAGTACGGCGGCCAGCTCGGCCCCGCGCGCAGTGCCCACCACGACCCGGGCCGCGGCGCCCCGCGCGGCGAACTCGTCAGCGGACTGCGCCGCGACCACCCGGCCCCGCCCGAGGACGACGATCCGGTCGGCGGTGTCCGCCGCCTCCGCCGCACGCTCGCCGGTGATCGCGACCGTACGGCCCTCCGCGGCCAGCGTGCGAAGGAGCCGGCGGGCCCATCGCACGCCCTCGGCGTCCAGCCCGGCCAGCGGCTCGTCCAGCAGCAGCACGGGCGGATCCCCGAGCAGTGCGGCGGCGATCCGCAGCCGCTGCCGCATCGCGGGGGAGTACGTCGCCACGCGCCGCCGCGGCTCCCGCGCCAGCCCCGTCTCCGCGAGGACCTCGGCCACCCGGCCGGCCCCGATGCCGTGGGCGCGGGCCAGCGCCCGCAGGCAGGCCCCCGCGGTGCGCCGGCCGCGCAGCGCGGCCGGCTCGGGCAGGGCCCCGATCTGGTGCGGGCTGCGCGGGCGGCCGCGCAGCGGGACGCCGCCCACGGCGACCGTGCCCGCGGTCGGGGAGTCCAGCCCCAGGATCAGACGCAGCGCGCTGGTCTTGCCGGCCCCGGCGGGGCCGAGCACCGCCGTGACCGTCCCCGGTCCCGCCGTGAGGGACAGCCGGTCGACGGCGGCGCGGCCGCCGTGCATCTTGGTGAGTTCCTTGACCTCGATCACGCGGCCCACCCTGCCGGGAGACCCGCCCCGAGGACATCGGGCCGTCGGCGGCAAGCACGGGGGGAGCCACCGCCCCGGGGTGTAAGCCCGGGGGCCGATGTCCGCACGTGGGCCCGCTGGTTACCGTCACGGCATGGACACCCCACCCAGGAATGCGAAGAGCACGGAGCGCGCCGAGAGCGCCGACCAGCGTGTGCAGGGCTCCGGCGGCCCCGCGCCGAAACCGGCGTCGGCCGCCGCGGCGTGGGGCGGAGCCGTCCTCTACCTCCTCATCCCGGGCCTGCTGATCGGAGGCGTCCCGTACGCGGCCGGGCCGCTCCTCGGGGCGGTGCTGCTGCTCGCCGTGACCCCGCTCTACGGACTGCTGCGGCGCCGGCCCCTGGTGGCGCTGACCTTGACCCTCCTCGGGGGCGCGCTCGTCGCGGGCGCTAGCAGGGACCACACCCCGGGCCGGTTCCTGGTGTTCATGGCCTCGGACCTCGCGCTCGGCTTCATCGTCGCCACGCGCTCCCGGCGGGACGCGCTCATCGCCACCGCCATGGTGGTCGTCATCGAGCTCCCCGCCGTCGGACTGCTGTCGGTCGGGCCCTACGACATGATGAGCACCGGCCTGATCGCCTCCCTCTCCCTGGGCGCCGTCTACATGACCGGTCTGCGGTTCCGCGAGCGCCGGGAGCACACGGTGGAACTGCGGTCGAAGGAGGTCTCCGAGGCGGTGACCGCGGAACGGCTGCGCATCGCACGCGAGTTGCACGACATGGTCGCCCACAGCGTCGGCGTGATCGCCATCCAGGCCGGTGTGGGCAGCCGGGTCATCGAGACGCAGCCGGCGGAGGCCCGCGCCGCCCTGCAGGCCATCGAGGCCACCAGCCGGGAAACCCTGTCGGGCCTTCGCCGTACACTGGTGGCACTGCGTCAGGCGCAGCCGGACGGCCTCCACGGGCAGGCGCCGCTCGGCCCCGCCCCCGGACTGGCGGACCTCGGCGCCCTCGTGGCCACGACCGCCGCCGCCGGGGTACGGGTCGACGTGCGGCGGGAGGGGGAGGAGCGCCAACTCCCTCCCGACATCGACCTGTCGGCGTACCGCATCGTGCAGGAGGCGCTGACCAACGTGGTCCGCCACGCGGGTACCGGGCACTGCCGGGTCACCATCGGATACGGGGAACAGGAGCTGACCGTGGAGGTCGTCGACGACGGGCGCGGGACGACCGAGGACATCGGGAGCACGGGATTCGGCATCACCGGGATGCGGGAGCGGGTCAGCCTGCTGCACGGCCGGTTCGCTGCCGGGCCGCGTTCCACCGGCGGATTCCTGGTCGAGGCGGCGCTGCCGCTGCCGCCGCTGCTGCCGGTCACCGCGGCTGCAGCCGGGGCCGAGGGTGGGGGAGGGGCCCGGTGAGCGGGGTTCGCGCGAGGCCGGTCCGCGTACTCCTGGTGGACGACCAGCCGCTGGTCCGCTCCGGCCTGCGCGTACTGATCGCGGACACCGCCGACCTGGAGGTCGTCGGAGAGGCCGGTACGGGCACGGAGGCGGTCCGCCTCGCCGCGGAACTGCGCCCCGACGTGGTCGTGATGGACATCCGGATGCCGGGAATGGACGGGATCGAGGCCACCCGGCTGATCACTGCGGGGAGCGGGGGGAGGGGTGGCGCCGGGGGGACCGAGGACGTCAGGATCCTCGTCCTGACCACCTTCGACGAGGACGCCCACGTCTACGGGGCGCTGCGCGCCGGCGCGAGCGGGTTCGCGGTGAAGGACATGGCCCTGGAGGAGATCCTCGCGGCGATCAGGGTCGTCGCCGCCGGAGACGCCCTGATCGCGCCGGGTGTGACGCGCCGGCTGATCGCGGACTTCGTCCGGCAGCCGGGGCTCCCGGCGGCGGAGCCGGCCCTGAGGTCCGTCGCCGGTATCACCGGGCGGGAGCGGGAGGTCCTCACCCTGGTCGGGCGGGGCCGCTCGAACGGGGAGATAGCCGAGGAACTGTTCATCTCGGCCGCCACGGCCAAATCCCACGTATCACGCCTGTTCACCAAGCTCGGCGCCCGGGACCGGGTCCAACTCGTCATCACGGCCTACGAGATGGGGCTGGTCGCACCGCCCCGATGAGGGGGCCGGACGCCGGAGCAGATGAGGGGCAGGCGACGGGGAAACGATTCCTCAGGCGGTCACGGTGTCCGTGCGGGCTTCGTCCCGGCGCCCGGCGGACGCGGCCGGGCGCGAGGCGAACAGCCCGTCCACGGCGAGGGCGCCGGGGCCGGTGAAGACCAGCAGGAGGAAGGCCCAGCAGAACATCGCGGAGGCTTCGCCGCCGTTCTGCAGCGGCCAGAGCGCACCGGGCTGGTGCACGGTGAAGTAGGCGTACGCCATCGAGCCGGAGGCGACGAAGGCGGCCGACCGGGTGCCGAGGCCCAACAGGACCAGGGCGCCGGCGACCAGCTGGATGGCGGCGGCGTACCACCCCGGCCAGGTGCCGGCGGCGACCGTGCCGCCGCCGTGGGCGCCGCCGAGGACGCCGAAGAGGGAGGCGGCGCCGTGGGAGGCGAACAGCAGTCCCGTGACGATCCGGAACAGGCCGACGGCATAGGGCTGGGCGTGCTGGAGACGTGTGTTCATGGGGGGAGGCTCCTTCGGTTGGGGACGGGTCCCGAAGTCGTGCCGAGATGCTCAAGCGGAGCGAGCCAAAGGTTAGGTAGGCCTAACTGGCCTGGCAAGCGCGAGTTTCGGCCACAGGCCGAGGGGATCCGACGCTACCCCGCGGGCGGAAGGCGGCACCGGCGGCGCGCGCGGAGCTCCCCTCCTCGGCGACAGCCGGCGGATCACGGGGCGGGCGGACCGGGCCGGGAGCCGAGTGCGGCATCAGGTGGCGATCCGGCAGGAAGCCGGGCGGGCCGGGCGGGGCGGGCAGCGATCCGGCAGCGGCCGGGCGGACGGGGCAGGGCCTCGACGGGCGGGCCGGAAGCCGGGTGGACCGGGCAGAGGCCGAGCGGGAGCTGGGAGGGCTGGGCAGGGGCCGGGCAGAAGCGGGGAGGGCTGGGCAGGTTCCGGGTGGAAACCGGGAAGACCAGCAGGGGCCGGGCGGAAGCCGGGTGGACCGGGTAGCGGCCGGGCAGAAGCGGGGAGGGCTGGGCACGGCCGGGCGGGAGCTGGGAAGGCCGGCAGGAGTCGGGCAAGGGTGGGGCCGAGGCTGGGAGGACGGGGTGGAAACCCGGCGAGGGGCCGAGGTTGGGAAGGCCGGGCGGGAGACGGGCCAGGGCAGGGGCGGCGATCGGGACCTGCCGGTCCGTTCCCCTGTGACGGACCGGCAGGTCCTCGTCTCCTCCTGAGCCTAGGACCGGGCCGCGCCTGCGCATGTGCATCGTGTGCAGGCTCCGTTGATCTTCCGTGCAGATCGTTTGAGCCGACCGGAGGGGGCGTGCCCCGCCGGGCGGCCCCGCCCGCTGGCGCCGCGCGCAGCGGTGCGGTCCGCTGGAGGGGTGAGCATCCCTCCCGGCCGCGGCTGGTGGACCGGGCTCCCGCCCGCGGCGGGAGCCGCCGTCATGGCGGCCGGCATCATCTCCGTCGGCCTGCACCTGACCGGGCACGAGACGGCCTCGCTGGTCGCCCTCGTCCTCGCCGTTGCCCTGTGGCTCGTGCTCGCCGCCGACTTCACGGCCCGGCTGGTCGGCGACCGCGGCCGGTTCCGCGCCGAGGCCGACACCCCGGCCGCGCTGACGGCCATCGCCGCCACCACGGTCGTCGGCACCCGGCTCTCCATGCTCGGATGGCAGACCGTGGCGGCCGCCCTGCTCGCGCTCTCCGCGGCGCTTTGGCCCGGGCTGTTGCTGAACGTCGTACGGCACTGGGGGCGGCGGATGCCGGGGGCGGCGTTCCTCGGCTGCGTGGCCACCCAGGGTCTGGCCGTCCTCGCGACGGCCGTCGCCGCCGCCGGCGGTTACGACTGGATGGCCCGGGCGGCCCTGGCCGCCTTCTGCCTCGGGCTGGTGCTCTACGCGGCGGCCTTCCTCCGCTTCGACCTGCGCGAGGTGGTGGGCGGCGCGGGCGACCACTGGGTCGCGGGCGGGGCGCTGTCCATCTCCGCCCTGGCCGGATCCAAGCTCACGGCGTCACCCGTATGGACGGGTACGGCGCACGAGGTCCTGCGCGACGTCACACTGGCGCTGCTCGCCCTGTCCCTCGTCTGGTACGTCGTCCTCCTCACCGCCGAACTGCGCCACCCGCGGCCGCGCTACGACATCCGGCGCTGGGCCACCGTCTTCCCGCTCGGCATGACCGCCGTGGCCTGCCTTTCCGCGGCCGCCCCGGCCGGCGTCGCCTGGCTGCTCCCGCTGGGCGAGGTTCTGCTGTGGATCGCCGTGGGCGCCTGGCTGCTGACCTTCGCCGCACTGGTCGCCTCCCACGTCAAGGCCCGCCTCGGCTCCCGGCGCCCGCCCGGCCCGGGGACAATGGCCCGATGACGACGCCTCACCTCCTGCCCGCGTACGAGCTGGAACGCACCTCGGTGGTCGCGAACAACACGATGAACCGCGAACGCGGGCTCGCCGGCGTCAACAGCTACGCCCGCGAACTCGGCCTCGACCCCGTGGCCCACCTCACCGCCCGCTCCGCCACCCCGTCCTGGCTCGACCTCTGCAGCGGCGAGGGCCGCGCCCTGCGCGAGGCCCGGTCCCGGCTGCCCGCCGGAGCCGTCCTCACCGGCGTCGACCTCGTGGGCCCTCCGGTCCCGACCCCCACCCCGGCCGGGGTGGAACTGCTGACGGCCTCCGTCGCGCACTGGTCCCCGTACCGGACGTACGACCTGATCACCTGCGTTCACGGCCTGCACTACGTCGGCGACCAGCTCGGACTCCTCGCCCGGGCCGCCTCCTGGCTCGCCGCCGACGGCCTGCTGATCGCCCACGTCGACCCCGCGTCGCTGCGCGGGGCCGACGGCGCCCCGGCCGGGCGGGCCGCCCTGGCGGTGCTTCGCGCGGCCGGGTTCCGCTACAGCGCGCGCCACCACCGGCTCTCCCTCCACGGCCCGCGCACCGTGCGGCTGCCCTTCCGCTACCTCGGGGCCGATCCGGCCGCCGGGCCCAACTACACCGGGCAGCCCGCCGTTGCCTCGTACTACGAGCCCGTTCCGGTGGCGGCCGCGGGTGCCCCTCAATAGGGTCCCGGCATGGCATACACGTTCCAGGTGACCATCGACTCGGCCGATCCGCACACGCTCGCCGACTGGTGGGCGGACGCACTCGGATGGGAAGTGGAGCCCAGCGACGAGAAGTTCATCCGCAGCATGGTCGAGGCGGGGCAGGCGACCGAGGCGGACACCACCACCCACCGGGGCACCCTCGTCTGGAAGGCGGGCGCGGGCATCCGGCACCCGGAGGGCCTGCAGCGCGCCCCCCGCATCCTCTTCCAGTTCGTCCCGGAGCCCAAGACGGTCAAGAACCGGGTCCACCTCGACGTCCGCACCGGCGCCGACGACCCGCGGACCGTGGTCGAACGCCTCATCGCCAAGGGGGCCCGGCACCTCCACGAAGGCAGCCAGGGTCCCAGCACCTGGACGACACTCGCCGACCCCGAGGGCAACGAGCTCTGCGTCTCGCACTAGTACTGCAACCGCATGTGGCGTGACGGTCGGTGAGGTTGCTCGTTGTTGTGACTGTGTGATGAATCGCTGACGGTTGAGCAGATCGAGTCGTGGTCCGAGGGTGTAGCGGGGTTGCATGCCCGGTTCGGGCATCGTTTTGGCAGGTCGGAGCCACGTGATCGGGCTCTGGACTACATGACGGGCCTGCTTGCGCCGCTAGAGAAGAAGAACGGGTGGACGCTGGCCGAGCAGGTCGGCCAGCTCCGCCCGGACGGTGTGCAACGCCTGCTCAACCACTCCGAATGGGACGAGAACGCGGTCCGCGACGATGTCCGGGACTTCGTCGTGGAGACCATCGGCGCCAAGGATGGCGTGCTCATCGGGGACGACACCGGGTTCCTGAAGAAGGGCACCAGGTCAGCAGGGGTCCAGCGGCAGTATTCCGGCACCGCTGGCCGCACCGAGAACTGCCAGATCGGCACCTTCCTCGCCTACGCATCCGCCAAAGGGCGGGCGCTGATCGACCGGGAACTCTACGTCCCGAAGTCCTGGACGGACGACCGCGACCGCTGCCGGGCAGCCGGGATCGACGACACCGTGCCGTTCGCCACGAAGATCGAGCACCTCAAGTGGATGCTGCAACGCGCCATCGACGCGGCTGTTCCCTTCGCCTGGGTGACCGCGGACGAGGCATACGGGCAGGTCAAGCACTTCCGCGCCTGGCTGGAAGAACGCCAGGCCGCGTATGTGCTGGCCACCAAGGTCAACGACACCGTGATCACCGCCGACGGCCGGGACGCCCGCGTCGACGAGCTGATCGCGGCCCTGCCGAAGCAGGCATGGAAGCGGATCTCCGCCGGAGCAGGCGCCCACGGCCAGCGGATCTACCACTGGGCCCGCGTCGCGATCCGGCCCGCCTGGGAGGGCGGATCCGGGCACTGGGTGCTCGCCCGCCGCAATCTGTCCGACCCCACCGACATCGCCTACTACGTCTGCTATGGCCCCGTCACTTCCCGGCTGAAAGACCTGGTCAGGACCGCCGGAGCCAGGTGGGCGGTGGAGGAATGCTTCCAGACCGCGAAGGGTGAATGCGGGCTCGATCACTACCAGGTGCGGCTCTACCGGGCCTGGTACCGGCACATCACCCTGGCCATGGCCGTCCTGGCCTACCTCACGGCCATCCGTGCCGCAGAAGCCGCAAAAGGGGCAGCGGAGATGACGAGCAAGACCTCATACCCCTCAGCGTCCCGGAGATCCGCCGGATGATCGGGCACGTCGTCGTCACGCCCCGCTGCCACAGCAACGAGCACCGTCTGCACTGGTCACGCTTCCGGCGCCGCAGCCAGGCCCGAGCCCGCCGCTGCCATTACCAACGCCGAGGCCACGACCCACACATGCGGTTGCAGTACTAGGGCCTGTTCTGAGTTGAGATCACGGGAGGGCTGGCAGGCTGCGTAACCAGAGGATGGATCCGCGCAGGTGGAGCCCGGCGGCATAGCTCTCAGGTGTCTTGTCGTAGCGGGTGGCCAGCCCCCGCCATTCCTTGAACTTGTTGATGGCGCGCTCGACGGTGTTGCGATCTTTGTAGAGCGTGCCGTCGTGGCTGACCGGGCGGCCGCCGGAGCGTCCCTTCTTCTTGCGATTGGCAGCCTGGTCGGCCTTTTCCGGGATCACCGCCTTGATGTTGCGTCTGCGCAGGTGGGCGCGGTTGGCTCGGGAGGAGTACGCCTTGTCGCCGGCCACTGCGTCCGGCCGGGTCCTGGGGCGGCCGATCCGGCCGCGCACCTTGATCTTCTTGAGGACAGGGATGAAGTGCGGGCTGTCCGCGGCCTGCCCGGGGGTAAGGATGATGGACAGCGGGCGGCAGCGCCGCTCGACGGCAAGGTGGATCTTGCTGGTGAGCCCGCCCCGGGAGCGGCCCAGTTCGGCGGCCCGCAGTCGGGCCCTGCGGCGCCGGCGCACGGCTCGGCGCTGTTCCCGCTCGGGGTCCTCCCTGTCCGCGGATCCCTCGCCTACGGGGTCGTTTTGTCCCTTTGTTGCAGCCCCTTTTCCTCCGCCACGGCCTTCTCCAGATCCTCAAGGAGCTCCGGGGCGACCGCCATGCCCGCCGCGTGGTGATGCGCCCGAGCAACGGTCGAGTCCACGCTCACCAGGCTGAGATCGACATCGTCGCGAGCCTCCGCCTCGGCGATCATCGCGTCCATGAGGGTCTGGAAGACCTCGTCACGCGCCCACATCCGGAACCGGTCGTAGATCGTCGACCAGGAGCCGTAGCTCTCCGGCACATCCCGCCAGGGACTGCCGGTCCGGAACCTCCACATCACCGCGCTGAAGTAGCGGCGCAGGTCAGGGATCGGTCCGAACGCCCCCAGCGGCAGGTGCGGCTCGATCAACTCCCACTCGGCATCGGTCAGATCATCACGAGTCATGCGACCGGTCTACCCCGGCCAGCACCCTCCTGAAGCGAGAATGACCGATCCCGTGATCTCAACTCAGAACAGGCCCTAGCCGTCATGCCGGGCGTGCTGATCGTGGACGGCGCGAACGTCGTCGGCTCGGTGCCCGACGGCTGGTGGCGGGACCGCCGGGGCGCGGCCGAGCGGCTGCGCGACCGGCTGGCCGGGCGGGACGGCGACGAGGAGATCATCCTCGTCGTCGAAGGCGCCGCCCGGGGCGTCGAGTCCGTTCCCGGGGTACGCGTGGACGCGGCCCCCGGGAGCGGCGACGACCGGATCGTGGAACTGGCCGCGGCCCATGCGGACCGCGGCTGCGTCGTGGTCACGGCGGACCGGGAACTGCGCGAGCGGGTCCGGGCGTACGGAGTGGAGTGCGTGGGGCCCCGTACCGTACGCCCGGCGGACTGACCCGGGGTCAGCGGCAGTACTTGACCTCGGAGAGGTTCTTGACGTAGCGCGCGGAGACCCAGCGCTCCTTGTCGTAGGCGGCGCGGCCGGCGCTGTCGGTGCCGTTCATCAGGTTCTCGTCGTCGTACAGCCGGTACCAGATGCGGTTGCCGTCGACCTTCTCGCCGTACTTCTTGCACTCGATCTCGAGCTTGTTGTTCGGGTACACGTGGCCGAGGGACTGCGAGTGGGTGGTCGGCTTGCTGCGGACCTTCAGCGGGCCCTTGGAGACGACCTTGCCGATGGCGTGCTTGAAGTCGGGGTAGGTGCCGGGCTGGCCGTCACCGACGACGATCTCACGCGGCGGCACGTCGTCACCGTCGTCCGCGACGGCGGCGCCCGCTCCGGCCAGACCGAGAACCAGGCTTCCGGTGGCGAGAGCGAGGATGGTTCTGGTGGGCTTCAGCATGAGCCGGCTCCTCTACGAAGACGTCCGCCCGGCCGCGTCGCGCGGCGCGTGGCGGCAACCAGGCGGTTGCCAGGCACGACTATGACGAGGGCGGGGGCCGTAGCCCCGGTGGCTCACCGTGGTTTAGCCCGATATGACCAACCTGTGCCGTCGCGTCGCGGCGGCCGTGCCCGCCCCCGGACGGGCACGGCCGCGCAGCGGAGCCCCGGGGGGACAGGGCCGGTGCCGGCCGGTGAACCGGCGGAGGCAGATCTACGGGCGGACCGCGCCCGGCCGCGCCCATCCACGGGTTGAGACCGGCCTACCACCTTGGGTGTCGACGCTAAACAACCAGGGGGGTACACAAGGGGGGTGACGTGCACTTCGTCAGACGTCCGGCCGCGGTCCGGATCCGCGCCGGGCTTCCGACCGCCGGCGGGATCGTGTGTGCCGTCGGCTCGCCGCGCCCGCACGGGGCCTCGGCCCGGGCCGCGGTATCACGACCCTGGCCGTACTCCTGTGGGGCACCGGCGCGCACGGCGGGACACGCCGGCGCCACCACCCGGAAACCGCCGGTCAGGGGTTGATCGACATGGGCGAACGGGCGACGATCCACCACGGCACGGTGACCGCCGAGCCCGCCCCCGAGGGCGGCTCCGAGGTCAGCCCACGGGTCCCCGTGCCGCAACCGGGAGGGGGTGAAGCGCATGCCGTCCGTGCTCGTCGTCGATGACCGGTTCCTGATCCGGTCCGGACTGACCGCGCTGCTGACCGCCGCACCCGGCTACGAGGTCGTCGGCGAGGCCTGCGACGGCGAGGAGGCGGTCCGGCTCGCCGCCGAGACCCGGCCCGACGTCGTCCTCATGGACATCCGGATGCCCGGCACCGACGGGATCGCCGCCACCGAGCGGATCCTGGCCGGCCGGGAGGACCCCGCGGACGGCGGGCCCAAGGTGCTCGTCCTGACCACCTTCGACTCCGACGAGCACGTCTTCCTCGCGCTGCGGGTCGGCGCCAGCGGCTTCCTCGTCAAGGACACTCCGCCCGAGCGGCTCCTCGCCGCCATCTCCACCGTGCACGCCGGCGAGATGCTGTTCGGCCCCCGCGCCCTGCGCGGGCTGATCGACGCCTACGCCGCCCCGGCCGCCCGGGCCCCGCGCCCCGGCCTGGACACCCTGACCCCGCGCGAGCGCGAGGTGCTCGCCCTGGTCGGCGCCGGACTGTCCAACGCCCAGATCGCCGTACGGCTCGTCCTCAGCCCGGCCACCGTCAAGACGCACGTGCACCGCTGCATGAGCAAGCTGGCGCTGTCCAGCCGCGCCCAGGCCGTCGTCGTGGCACACGAGTTCGGCCTCGCCGCCCGAATGCCGTGACCGCGCGGCTCCCCGGATGCGGGCGGCGGCGGCCCGGGCGAGAGTGGGTGGCATGGGTATCGAAGACTACGGCGGCGGGGCCGGGGCACAAGAGACCGGCGTACTCGTCGTCACGACCAACGACGTCCCCGGCTACCGGGTCGAGCAGGTCATCGGCGAGGTCTTCGGCCTCACCGTGCGCTCCCGCCACCTGGGCAGCCAGATCGGCGCGGGCCTGAAGTCGATGATCGGCGGCGAGCTGAAGGGCCTCACCAAGACCCTGGTGCAGACCCGCAACCAAGCCATGGAGCGGCTCATCGAGCAGGCGAAGGCACGCGGCGCGAACGCCGTGCTGATGATGCGCTTCGACGTCACCGACGCCGCCGACGTCGGGACCGAGGTGTGCGCGTACGGGACGGCCGTCGTCCTGGTCCCCGCATCCGCCTGACCCCTCCGGACACTCCGGACTCGTCTACCGCACCCTCCCGCAGACCCTGCGGCTGACCAGGGGCGCTCGTACAAGGTGACCTTCTCCTGCGAGAGCGGCTTCAGCGGCGACTACCGGTTCGTCACGGGATCCGGGACCACCGAAACCGCCACCACCCTCGACCAGGCCGGTACGCCCGCCCCCTTCACCCGGACCTTCACCGCCGGCGCCTGGATCGGCGTACGGAAGGTCACCCCCGAGGACTCCCACAACGAGGCCGATCTGATCCTCGACGACCTGACCGCGGACGACGTCGGACCGGCCGGCGGCGGCGAACTCCTCGTCTCCCAGGGACAGATGGGCGTCAAGGCGGTCGACAGCCAGGATACCGCCGGTGAGGACGGCGCCGCCGCCAACGTCCTCGACGGCGACGCCGCCACGATCTGGCACACCCCGTGGTACGCCGCCACCGCACCCATGCCGCACGAGATCACCCTCGGCGCCGCCTACGACGTCTGCGCCCTGCACTACCTGCCCCGGCAGTCGCAGAGCAACGGACGTGTCTCCGGCCACCAGGTGTTCACCGTCCACCGACGGGATCACCTGGGGGACGGCCGCTGCCACCGGGACCTTCCCGAACACGACGGCTCAGCGGGACGTCTCCCTCACGGCGCGCACCGCCCGCTACGTCAGGCTCCGGGCCGCCAGCGAGGTGGCCGGCAATCCGTGGACCTCGATCGCGGAACTCAACATCGGATACCGGCCGTAGAAGCGGGCTCCGGCAGGCAGACTGGGTGCCGTGACGACATTGCACAAAGGCGCCAACCTGGCCGTCGGAGCCACCTCCGTGCGGGCCGTGCTCTGCTGGTCGGCCGGGCCCGGCGTGCCGGACGTGGACGCGTCCGCACTCCTGCTGACGGCGGCCGGACGGGTCCGCTCCGACGACGACTTCGTCTTCTACAACCAGCCGCGCCACGCGTCCGGAGCCGTACGGCACCTCGGCAAGCAGCCCGGCGCCGACACCATCGGGGTCGACCTGGGAACGCTGGAACCCGGCATCGAGCGCGTCGTGCTGTGCGCGTCCGCCGACGGCGGCACCTTCGGCCAGGTCCCCGGGCTGCACCTGCGGCTGCTGGACGCGGTGTCCGCGGCCGAGCTCGCCCGCTTCGACATGGACGCCGGACCGGAGACGGCCTTCCTGAGCGGAGAGCTCTACCGGCGGGCGGGCGTCTGGAAGTTCCGGGCCGTCGGCCAGGGGTACGCGAGCGGCCTGGCCGGGCTGGCGCGGGACTTCGGCATCACCGTGGACGAGGAGCCGCGGCCCGCTGCCCCGCGGCCCGCCGCCCCGGTGGCTCCGTCCCCGACGGTCCCCGCGCCGGTCGTCTGGCCCGCCCCGGCCCCGGCCGCACCGGAACCCCCGCCCCCGCCGCCGGCCCCGACGGTACGGATGGCCAAGGGCGAGGAACAACTGCCGCCCGCCGTGCGCGAACTCCTCTCCCTGCGCAAGCAGCAGGTCGCGGTCAGCCTGCGCAAACAGGGCGTCACGACCCTGACCGCCCGCGTCGTCCTCGTCCTCGACGCCTCCGGTTCGATGGCGGGCCACTACACCCGCGGCACCGTCGCGGGCGTAGCCGAGCGCATGGCCGCCGTCGCGGCACAGCTCGACGACGACGGGCAGATGCAGGCCTGGACCTTCGCCACGAACCCGGCCCGCCTGCCGGACCTGGAGATCGGCGAGCTGCCCGCATGGCTGCGCCTGCACGTACGCGTCGGCCAGATCGGGTTGTTCGGGCGCCGGAAACCGCCCAAGGGGCTGGTCCCCGGCCAGGTCGACATGCGCGCGGTCGGCATCGGCAACGAGGAGCAGAAGGTCATCGCGCAGGTGCGCGCCTTCGTACGGGACCCCCCGGTGCCCGCCCCGACGCTGGTGCTCTTCTTCTCCGACGGCGGCGTCTACCGCAACGCCGAGATCGAGCGGGAGCTGCGGGAGGCCGTCGAGGAGCCGCTGTTCTGGCAGTTCATCGGCCTGGGCCGGGCCCAGTACGGGGTCCTGGAGTACTTCGACACCCTGCCCGGACGGCGGGTCGACAACGTGGGCTTCTTCGCGGTCGACGACATCGACCGGCTTCCCGACCCGGAGCTGTACGACCGGCTGCTGTCGGAGTTCCCGTCCTGGGTGCGCGCCGCCCGCGCGGCGGGCATCCTGCGCTGACGGCCCGCGGCCGGCAGGCGGGCACGTCACCGGGCGGGCCCCCGGACCGACTGCTGGGCGCGGAAGCGTACGGGTGCCATGCCCACCCGGCGGCTGAACAGCCGGCTGAAGTGGGCCGGGTCCTCGTAGCCGGCCCGCCGGGCGTTCCCGGCGACCGGCAGGTCGGTGCGGGCCGGCAGCTCCTTCGCCCGGCTCAGCCTGATCCCGAGGAGGTACTCCTTGACCCCCTCCCCGCAGTTGCGCCGCACACCCCGGCGCAACTGCGGCAGCGGCATCCCGAGGCGGGCGGCGTGCTCGGTCACGGATATCGGCAGCAGGGCGTCCCGCGCCAGCGCGTCCATCACGGCGTCCCCGTGCCCGGACGTCTCCGCACGGGCGCAGCGCAGGGCCACGAGCAGCCCGTGCACGGCGGCCGCGGCCTCGACCTCCAGCAGCGGTCCGCCGCGCCGGGCGGCCCGGACGATCCCGTCGACGACGTGCTGCACCCCGGCCGTCGCGCCGAACGGCACCAGCGGGCGGTCCGGGGTGACGTAGCCCCGGTCGGTGTACGCGGCCACGGCGGGCCCGGCGAAGTCCACGAAGCACTCGTCCGGCCGGTCAGCGGATCGGGCCCGTAGTGGTGTTCCACTCCCGGCACCAGCCACAGCAGCGCGGCCGCGGTCACCGGCGCGGCGGCCGGCCCCCGTGGCTGAACCAGCCCCGGCCGCGGGTGACGACCACGGCGACGTGGTGGTCGAGCGCGCGCGGCCCGACCACCGGCAGCACGCCCTGCTGGACCCCCACCCCGAGGCAGACCGGGCCGAGCCTGCGGTGGTTGGCGGTGGGGGAGAAGTACCGCATCCAGCTGCTGTACGGGGGCGCGTGGCGAGCGGGCGTCGGCATCTGCGGATTGTGATCCACGAGCCCGGGCGCCCTCAAGGGGATGCGGCCACCCGGTCACCGCGCGGAGTCCGCGTGGGCACCGCGGGGCGTCCGCGCGGGCGTTGCGGGGGTCGGGCCCGGGCGCAGGCCCAGGGCCAGCCCCGCGACCACCACCAGCAGCCCCAGCCACACCGCCGGTCCCGGCACCCCGCTGCCGGTCAGGACCCCGGCGCCGGCCGCGGCCGGCGGCGCGACCCCGGTCAGCAGCCCGGCGCGGCCCGCGCCCACGGAGGCCACCGTGCGGTACCAGAGCAGGAAGGCCACCGCCGTCACCATGACGGCGAGGTACCCCGCCGCCCCCCACTGGACCGGCCCCAGCGAGCCCAGGTCGGCAGGGCGCTCGAATGCCACCGCGAGCCCCGCCAGCATCAGCGCCCCCAGCCACACCGCGTGCACGGACACCCCCCACGCGCCGTGCCGGCGCAGCACCGGCACGGCGAGCAGGGTGAACCCGGCCTCGCAGCCCAGTGCGACCGCGGCCCAGCCCACCCCAGCGGCGTCCGTCCGGCCCGTCCCCTCGACCAGCACCGCCCCGGCCACCACCACCGGAGCCGCCAGCAGCACCTGGCGGCTGGGCCGCCGCCCCTCCAGGAACGGGCCGATCAGCCCCAGCAGAATCGGTACGGAGGCCACCGCGACGGCGATGACGGCAGGTTCGGCGTGCGCCACCCCGCGCACGACGGCCACGTTGAACAGCACCAGCCCGGTGGCCGCGATCCCGGCCAGCCACAGCCACTCCCGCCCGCGCGGCCGCAGGACCGGCACCCGCGCGGCCCGGGCCAGGGCGAACAGCAACAGCGCGGCGGCGGCGTACCGGACGGCCTGCGTGCGAACAGCGGGGCGTCGACGAGCGAGCGGGAGACGGTGACGCTGCTGCCGACCAGCGCCATCCCCGCGATGCCGGGGGCCAGGTCCCGGAAGGCGGTGGAGGCTCCGGTCGTGGTCGTGGTCGTGTTCGTCGTGGAGGTTTTCTGCATGAGATCCAGCGTGGCTCCACAATGGTCCGATGAGCAGGTCCAATGAAGGCGTGATGCAGGGGTCCAAAAGCCCGAGCGGCTCGGACTTCCTCCAGCTCGACCTCGGCCAGGCCCCGCCGGGCGGCCGCACCGACTGGCTGGCGGGCCGGCTCCGCGCGGCCATCGCCGACGGCCGGCTGCCCGTCGGCAGCCGGCTCCCGGCCAGCCGCGTCCTCGCCGCCGAACTGCGCGTCTCCCGCGGGCTCGTCACCGAGGCCTACCAGCGGCTCGCGGAGACCGGCCAGGTCCGCGGCCGCGGCCGGGGCGGCACCGTGGTGGTCGCCGCCCCGCCGCCGGCGGCCGGGCCGACGCCCGCCCCGGACCGCGGCGGGCTGGTGGACGCCCTGCGCGCCGTGCCCTGCCGGATCGACCTCTCGCCCGGGGTCCCCGACCTCACCGCCTTCCCCCGTACGGCCTGGCTGCAGGCCGAGCGGCGGGTGCTCGCCGGTCTGACGCCGGCGGATTTCGGCTACGGCAACCCCCAGGGCGCGCCCGCCCTGCGCGAGGCGGTCGCCGGCTGGCTGGCCCGCAACCGCGGCATCCGCGCCGACCCCGACGAGGTGGTGATCGTCGCGGGCGTCGCCCAGGCCCTGGGGCTGCTGGCGCAGGTCCTGCGCGAGGAGGGCGTGCACCGGGTCGCGGTGGAGGACCCCGGCTCGCTCGGGGCCCGGCAGCAGCTCGAGTACGGGCGGCTGGAGACCGTTCCCGTACGGGTGGACGAGGCCGGGCTCGACGTGGCCGGGCTCCGCGCGAGCGGGGCCGGGGCCGTGCTGCTCACTCCGGCGCATCAGTTCCCGACCGGGGTGGTCCTCGACGGCGGGCGCCGCCGGGACCTGCTCGGCTGGGCGGCCGCCGGGGGCCTGGTCATCGAGGACGACTACGACGCCGAGCACCGCTACGACCGCGCCCCCGTCCCCGCGCTGCGCGCCCTGCACCCCGAGGCCGTCTGCTACGCCGGGAGCGTCTCCAAACTCCTCGCCCCCGCCCTGCGCCTGGGCTGGCTGCTCGTGCCGCCGCGGCTGCGTGACGCGGTGACGGCCGCCAAGCGCTACGCCGACCTCGGCAACCCGGTCCTCGCCCAGCTGGTCCTCGCCCGGCTGATGGACTCGGGCGAGCTGGAGCGGCACCTGCGCCACGTCCGCCGCCGCCACCGCCGTCGCCGCGACGCCATGCTCCGGGCCCTCGCCGACCACCTGCCGGGGGCCCGGGTGCACGGCGCGGCGGCCGGCCTGCACCTGATGGTCACCTTTGACGCGGCCGGTTTCGAGGACACGGCCCTGGCCTCGGCGGCGCTGGCCCTGGGCGTCAAGACCCACCCGCTGTCGTGGCACCGCGTCCGGCCGGGCCCGCCGGGCCTGATCCTCGGCTACGCGGCGGGCTCGGCCGGCGAGATCGAGGAGGGCGTCGCCACCCTGGGTACCGCCCTGCGCGGGCTGCCGGGAACCGGGCGACAAGTTTTTCCGGATCGGCGGCAACCTCCCGGAGGGTCGCGCGTCGTGCGGGGGTGAAGGGCGCAGTCCCGCGTCCTCGACCCGACCGTGGAGAACCACCGTGAAGAACCTGAAGCGTGCCCTGCGCGCCCCCCTGGCCGTCCGTCGGACGGCCGTGATCGCCGCCGCGGCGGCAGTGGCCGTCTCCCTCGCCGGTCCGGCCTCCGCCGCGAGCGGCAGCTCGCCCGCGCCCGCTCCGTCGGTCAGCGTCCCGGCCAGTGCCTCTCCCAGCGGGGGCGGGGCCAAGCCGGTTCCCTCGGTCAGCACCCCGCCGAGCGAGGGTTCGGGCGCGAAGAGCGCGGCTCCCGGCGCCGCTCCCAGCGCGGCCCCCAGCGTCGACGCGTCGAGCCCGGGGACGCCCGGTCCGGGGCCCAGCGCCTCCCCGTCCGAGGCGGGCCCCGCCGCCGGGGGGGCCGAGCTCGCGCATACTGGCTCCTCGGCGACCACCATGGCCCTCGGGGCGGGGGCCACCGGTCTGGTCCTCGCCGGCGCCGGAGCCCTGTACGCCGTGCGGCGCCGCGCGAACTGAGGATTCCCGTGCTCCACCTCGCACCACCCGTCGGCCCCCTCACGCCCGGCTTCGGCCGGGCGTGGCGGGGCCTGTGGTCGTTGCTGCGCCGAGAGCGTTCCGCCCCGCCGGCCTCGCCGCGGTCGCACGAGGACCCGTACGGGCCTCCGGACGGGTCCTCGTACGGAGACCCGTACGGGCACACGGGCCACGGCGAACCGCAGCCGCCCACCGTCACCGAGCTCTACCACGCGCACCGGCTGCGGATGGTCCGGCTGGCGGTGCTGCTCGTCGACGACCTGGCCACGGCCGAGGACGTGGTCCAGGACGCCTTCACCGCCCTGTACCGGCGCCACGGTGAGCAGATCACCGAGGTCGACAACGCCCTCGGCTACCTGCGCACCGCGGTCGTCAACACCTCGCGCTCCGTACTGCGCCGCCGGCGCACCGTACGGGCCTGGACCCCGTCGCCGGAGGCCGACGTGCCGTCCGCCGAGGACCACGTGGTCCTGGACGAGGCGCACCGCGAGGTGCTCGCCGCGCTCGGCCGGCTCACGGCGCGCCGCCGCCAGGTCCTGGTGCTGCGCTACTGGGCCGACCTCAGCGAGGCGGAGATCGCGGCCACCCTCGGGATCAGCCGGGGAGCGGTCAAGTCCAATGCGAGCCGCGGTCTGGACGCGCTGGAACGGATTCTGGAGGGACGGATATGACGCGTGACGGCGAACGCCTCGCCGAACGGCCGGTCGAGCGGCGGCTGCGGCAGGCCCTCGACGCCCGCGCGGACAGCATCGACGTCCGCCGGCTGCGCCCCGCGGATCCGCCGGGACCGCAGGTGAGGCGGCTGCCCGTGGAAAGGCTGCGGCGGTTCGCGCTGCCCCTGGCGGGTCTGGCGGCCGTTGCGGCCGCCGGGATCGGCTACCTGCTGCTCGCCCCGGATCCGGCGCCCGGCCCGACGCCTCCGGCCACCCCGCCGAAGGTCACGGGTCCCGGCCCGTCCCCGGAGTCCTCGCCGACGCCCTCGCCGAGTTCCGCCGGGTCGGCGCAGCCGAGCCCGGGCGTGGACGCGTCGGGGCGCCCGGTGGAATCGGATCCTCCGGCCGCGTCGGCGAGCCCCCCGACCGCGCCCCCCTCGAAGGGCTCGGGGTCGGTCTCGCCGTCGGCGGTCCCGTCCACCCCGTCGGGCCGGGCGGTGACCTCCTCGCCGCCGGCCACCGGCGGTCCGCGCTAGGAGCCGGACCGCGCCGGTATCCGGCGCCGCGCCGGGGTCAGCGGCGCAGGTTCTCCACGGCCGACACCAGCGGGGCGAGTTCCGGGTTGCGCGAGGCCTCGTCCAGGGCCTCGCGCAGCGCGGTGTCGTTCGTGGGCCGGGCCGCGGCCAGGAGGGCCAGACCCGCCTCGCTCACGTCGGTGTAGATGCCCCGGCGGTCGGTGTCGCAGATGTAGCGGTTCAGCAGGCCGCGGTCCTCCAGCCTGCTGACCAGCCGCGTCGTCGCGCTCTGGCTGAGCACCACCGAGTCGGCGACCTGGTGCATCCGCAGGTGCCCGCCCGGGCCGCTGTGCTGGCGGCTGAGGACGTCGAGGAGCGAGTACTCGCGCACGCTCAGGCCGTGCCCGGCCTGCAGGGCCCGTTCGATGTGCGTCTCGATCCGCCCGTGCAGGAGGGAGAGGGCGCACCAGCCCTGGGAGAGGGCGGTGAGCGCGCTGTCCGTGGCCGTCATGGGCTTCCTCCGTCGAAGCGTGCTGCCGGGTGCGGGGTGTGTGATCCCAGGATAGGGCACGTCTGCAATAGCCCGCGCTTGCAAATATCTCGCGTCTGCAATTAATGTGGACGCATGTAAGCGGCGATCGCAATCGTGTGCCGCTTGCTGCACCCGCACCGCCACCTCCCCTGAAGGGCACCTCCCCCATGCCTCTCGCACTCCTCGCCCTCGCCGTCGGGGCCTTCGGGATCGGCACCACCGAGTTCGTGATCATGGGCCTGCTCCCCGAGGTCGCCGGTACGTACGGCGTCTCGATCCCCACCGCGGGCTTCCTGGTCACCGGCTACGCCCTCGGCGTCGTCCTCGGCGCGCCGCTCATGACCGTCCTCGGCACCCGCATCCCGCGCAAGCGCATGCTGATGCTGCTCATGGGCCTCTTCATCGCGGGCAACGTGCTCTCCGCCCTCGCCCCCTCCTTCGGCGTCATGCTGGCCGGCCGCGTCGTCGCCTCCCTCGCGCACGGCGCCTTCTTCGGCATCGGCGCGGTCGTCGCCGCCGAACTCGTCGCCCCGCAGAAGAAGGCCGGAGCCATCGCCATGATGTTCACCGGCCTGACCGTGGCCAACGTCGTCGGCGTCCCGCTCGGCACCTTCGTCGGGCAGACCCTCGGCTGGCGCGTCACCTTCCTGATCGTCGCCTCGCTCGGTGTCGCCGGGCTGCTCGGCATCGCCCGCCTGGTCCCCGAACTGCCCCGGCCCGAGGGCGGCGTACGGATCCGCCGGGAGCTCGCCGCCTTCCGCAACGTGCAGGTGCTGCTCGCGATGGCGATGACCGTGCTCGGCTTCGGCGGCGTCTTCGCCGCGATCACCTACATCACCCCGATGATGACCAACGTCGCCGGCTTCGCCGACTCCTCCGTCACCTGGCTCCTCGTCCTCTTCGGCCTGGGCATGGTCGCCGGCAACCTCATCGGCGGCCGGTACGCCGACCGCGCGCTCATGCCGATGCTGTACGTGTCCCTCGGCGCGCTCGCCGTCACCCTGGCCGTCTTCACGCTCACCGCCCACACCAAGGCCGGCGCCGCCGTCACCGTGGTGCTGATCGGCGCCCTCGGCTTCGCGACCGTGCCGCCGCTCCAGAAGCGGGTCCTGGACCAGGCCGCCGGGGCGCCCACCCTGGCCTCTGCCGTCAACATCGGCGCCTTCAACCTCGGCAACGCCCTCGCCGCCTGGCTCGGCGGGCTCGTGATCGCCGCCGGACTCGGCTGGACCGCCCCGAACTGGGTCGGCGCGGCGCTGGCCGCCTCCGCCCTGGTCCTCGCCCTCGTCTCCGGCGCACTGGAACGCCGTACGACCGGGCGCGCCGGCCGGGTCGTCGCGGCAGCCGCGGCCCGCGAGGCGACCGCCGCCGCACCCGCCCGCCACTGATCCACCCCTCATCCCCGTACGCAACCCCCGCAAGGAGAAACCGGCATGTCCACCTCCCCCCGCACCGCCGTCGCCGCCCTGACCACCGAGGACGCCGAGCTGCTCGTCGGCGTCGCCAAGTCCGCCGCAGAAGCGGCCGGGGCCACGGTCAGCGTCACCGTCCTCGACGCCGGCGGCCACCTGCTCGCCTTCCGCCGTGACGACCGGGCCGTACTGATCTCCGGCGAGACCAGCATCCGCAAGGCCTACACGGCCCTCCAGCTGAACGCGCCCACCGCCGACCTCGTCGACGCGGTCCGCCCCGGAGGCCCCTTCCACACGCTGCCCACGGCCCTGGACCGTCCCCTGCTGTTCATCGCGGGCGGGCTGCCCGTCCACCGCGACGGCCGGCTCGTAGGTGCCATCGGCGTCGGCGGCGGAGCCCCCGACCTGGACCACGCCCTCGCCGCCACGGCGCTCGACGCCCTGGTCTGACACCGCCGGGTCGCGCGCCCGTGTCCCCCGTGCCAGGTTGGGTACGGGGACACAGGTGCATGATGCGGAAACCGAGGCTTCACAGGAGGGTCCACACCATCGCGACGGCAACGGCCGCCGCGCTGGTGACTCTCGCCGTTCCGAGCTGCACGGCCGCCTCGGACGAGGCGCGTGCCCCCGCCGCCCCGGGCTCCTCCACGACGGCGGCCGGCCCGGCCGAAGCCGCCCCGACACCGCCCACCCCCACCCCCACCCCCGCCCCGACGCAGTCCTACCCGCTGTCCACCGCTCCGCGCACCATCCCCGCCGTACGGGAGCACGCGCCGGCCCGCGGCCCCGGCTGGAAGCCCGCCCCCGACGCCCGCGTGGTCGTCGCACAGGGCGACGCCGCCGCCCTGTCCGACGAGGCCAAACTGCTTGCCGGGGAACTGGGCCTCAAGTACGGCGACTCGGCGGCGCCGCGCGCCGGCGACGTGGAGCTCTCCCTCGGGGGTGCGGGCAAGCCCGAGTCGTACACCCTCACCGTCAAGGACCGCACGGTCCGGATCAAGGGCCCCGACGAGGCCGGGGTCTTCTACGGCACCCGCACCCTCAAACAGGCGGTGAAGAGCGCCGGTTCGGCACCCGAGGGCACCGTGAACGACGCCCCGGCCAAGCCCCAGCGCGGCCTCAACCTCGACATAGCGCGCAAGCACTTCACCCCCGACTGGATAGAGGACCGGCTGCGCGAGATGGCCGACCTCAAACTCAACCAGCTCGGCCTGCACTTCTCCGACGACCAGGCCTTCCGCATCCAGTCCGACACCCACCCCGAGATCGTCTCCACTCCGCACCTCACCAAGGCGCAGGTGCGTGAGATCACGGCGCTCGCCTCCCGGCTGCACATCACCGTGGTCCCCGAGATCGACTCGCCCGGACACCTCGGCGCGGTGCTGCGCGCCCACCCCGACCTGCAACTGCGCGACGTACAGGGCAGGGCGGTCAAGGGAGCGGTGGACATATCCAACCCGGCGGCCGCGAAGCTCGTCGACGACCTGCTGCGCGAGTACCGGCCGCTGTTCCCCGGCGGAGCCTGGCACCTGGGCGCCGACGAGTACCAGGCGCTGGTCTACCGGGACCCGCAGGCTTCCTTCCCGCAGCTCGCCCGCGCGGCGCAGCAGCGGTACGGCCCCTCGGCGCGCGTGCAGGACCTGGCCACGGGCTGGCTGAACGACCGCGCCGACGTGGTCCGCCCGTCGGGCAAGGCGCTGAAGGCGTGGAACGACGGCTTCTTCTCGGGCGGGGTGACGAGCGCGGCCAAGGACATCCAGGTCGAGTACTGGACCGGCAAGGAGATCGGCGCCCGGCCGCCGCTGGAGTACCTGCGCGAGGGCCGCAAGCTGGTGAACCTCAACGACGAGTACCTGTACTACGTGCTCGGCGAGCCGAACGAGTTCACCTATCCCACCGGCCGGCGGATCTACGAGCAGTGGACACCGCTGGTCCTGCGCGGCACCACCCCCGTGCCGGCCTCCTACGGCGACCAGATCCTGGGCGGGCGCCTCGCGGTCTGGGCCGACCTGTCCGGCGCCCAGACCCAGGCCCAGGTGGCGGAGGGCATCCGGCTGCCGCTGGCCGCGCTCTCCCAGAAGGTCTGGGACTCCCGCGCACCCCAGCTGCCCTGGTCCGGCTTCCAGTCCCTCGCCGACCGGCTCTGAGCGGGGACACAGGTCCGCGATCTGCAACAGTCCGACACCGGGCCGGTGACGAACGACTTTCGGCCATCGTTCCGGCCTGATCCCGGCGCTACGTTGACGCTCCGCTTCGACGTGGCAAAGGGAGACGGCATGAGAGTGGTGCGCAGCCGGAGACGGGCGCGCGGGCGGGCCGGACTGGCCGCCCTCGCGGCGTGCGGGATGCTGGGGCTCACGGCCTGCCAGGGCGGTGACGACGCGGCCCCGGCCGCTTCCGAGGCCGGCCCGACCGGCTCGTCGGCCACGGCCACGCCCTCCGCCGGCTCCTCCGCCACCGCCGTGACGCCCTCGGCGTCGAAGTCGCCCGCGAAGGCAACGGCGACCGCCGCGACGGCGAAGAAGAGCGCTTCCGCCACCCCCGGGTCCGGTGCCACCTGCGACCACAAGATGCCGATCGCGCCCGACCTGATCGCCGTCCGCCGGTACACGCCCGAGGGTGCCGCGCACCATCTGATCGTCCATCACGGGAACTGGGGCTGCACTCCCGACGGGGACGGGACGTACTTCGAGCCGGTGGGCAAGGAGACCTTCCTCCCTCTCGCGGACGACGCCGGGATCACCGCCACCGCCCCGGTCGTCGAGGGTTCGGCGCCCAAGAAGATCAGCGTCCAGCAGCTCGTCGACTGGGTGGTCGCCCACCCGGACTCCGGGCTGCCGTTCCGCTACCACCTGGGCGCCGACGGGGCGATCGACACCCTCGACGAGGTCTACCTCCCGTAGGCCGTCCGGCTGCCACCGGACGGGGCGGCCGCCGTGACGGCGGCCGCACCGGGTCACCAGATGGAGTTGACCCACTCCGGGTGGTCGATGAACGGGTTGCGGTTGTGCTGGTAGGTGTCGAATATGACCTGGTTGCGGCGCTGCTCGAAGGCGTCCGGCGGGTCCATCTGGTTCCACTGCTTCAGCAGGCTGATCCGGCCGAAGAGCGGCGCGGAGCCGTTGTTGACCTTGTCGTTCATCTCCAGGTCCGCGAAGCCGTCGCCGCCGTCGTAGCGGACGGCCATGTAGAGCAGCATCCGGGCCACGTCGCCCTTGACCGCGTCCCGCGGCTCGAAGGAGTCGGCGTCGGTCAGGCTGCCGGGGGCTTCGCTGACGGGGCTGCCGCCGTTGTCGAAGTCCTTGTTGCCCCGGGTGCTGTTGACGGTCACGTCCTCCGGGCGCAGGTGGTGCAGGTCGGTGCCCGGGCCGGTGGCGGTGCCGAAGTCGCCGTGGCTCTTGGCCCAGACGTGCTCGCGGTTCCAGTCGTTGACGCCGCCGCCGTTCGTCGCCTTGGACTGGGAGCGGCCCGAGTAGACGAGGATGACGTTGTTGGGGTTCGCCGGGTCCTGGTCGGTGACCTTCAGGGCGTTCCACACACCGTCGTAGGTCACCTTGGACTGGTTCTTGATGATGGTGTGCAGGGCGGTCTTGAGCGCGGCCCCGGTCTTGCCCTGGGCGCTCGCGTAGTAGTCCGCGTACGGGTCCACCGCGGCGGCCGTCGGGTTCTCGGGAGTGGTCGTGCGCTGCTGGCCGGCGGACGCGGCCGCCGGTACGGCGAACAGGGCGGCGGCGGCGAGGGCGGCCGCCCAGGGGGTCAGGCGCGAGATTCTCATCGGGTGGGGGGTACCTCTCCATACGCACCGTCCCCGCCCGGGGAATTGGCGGAGTGTCAGTGGCAGAGCGAGGGTCACATTGTCATGTGCCGAACAGGTGAAAACCACGTGTCGGTAGGGGGGATCTTCGTGTGTGCAGGCTGTCCGCGGCGGGCAGGGTAGGGGTGGCCCCGGGCGGGGCCGGACCGACCACGACCAGCCCTATCTGGAGCAGCCCATGGCAGTGAAGATCCTCATCGTGACCGGCGACGCGGCCGAGTCGCTGGAGGTCCTGTACCCGTACCAGCGCCTGCGCGAGGAGGGGTACGAGGTCCACATCGCGGCGCCGCAGGTGAAGAAGCTGCGGTTCGTGGTCCACGACTTCGAGGAGGGCTTCGACACCTACACCGAGAAGCCCGGATACACCTGGCCGGCCGACCTGTCCTTCACGGAGGTGGTCACGGAGGACTACGCGGCCCTGGTGGTGCCGGGCGGCCGGGCGCCGGAGTACCTGCGCAACGATCCCGAGGTGCGGCGCATCGTGGCGGCCTTCGCCGACTCCGACAAGCCGATCGCCCAGATCTGTCACGGCCCGCTCATCACCGCCGCGGCCGGGGGCCTGACCGGCCGTCGCGTGACCGCGTACCCGGCTCTGGAGCTGGACATGAAGGCGGCCGGGGCCGAGTTCGAGGACTCCGAGACCGTGGTCGACGGCACCCTGGTCTCGGCCCGGGCCTGGCCCGACCACTCACGCTGGATGAGGGAGTTCCTGACCGTACTGCGCAGCAAGGCCCCGGTGGTCTGACCACCGGGGCCGGGGGCGGGGCGGGGGAACGGCCCCGCCCCCGGCTGTCGTCAGCTGACCGTGGTGATCGCCGGAGCGGGCTCGTACTTGTAGTTCGGGCCGAAGTTCTTCTTCACGGCCGCCTCCCAGGAGCCGTCCTTGACCATCTTCTTCAGCGCGTCGTTGATCTTGCGCTGGAGCTCCTTGTTGCCCTTCTTGACGCCGATGCCGTAGTTCTCGTTGCTGAGGCTCTGGCCCGTCAGCTTGAACTTGCCCTCGTTGCCCTTGCGGGCGGCGTACCCGGCCAGGATGGCGTTGTCCGTGGTCATTGCGTCGACGCGGCTCTCCTGAAGGGCGACGAGGCAGTCCGAGTAGCCGCCGAGCTCCAGCAGGGCCGCCTTGGGGGCGAGGTTCTTCTTGAGGTTCTCGGCCGAGGTGGAGCCGGTCACCGAGCACATCGTCTTCGTGTTGAGGTCCTCGGCCTTGTTGATGGAGGTGTCGTCGGCACGGGTCAGCAGGTCCTGGTGCGCGACGAAGTACGGGCCGGCGAAGTCGACCTTCTCCTTGCGCTTCTCGTTGATCGAGTAGCTCGCGACGACGAACTTCACCTCGTTGTACTGCAGGAGCAGCTCGCGGTCGTTGCTGAGGACCTGCTTGAACTCGATCCGGTCCGGCTTGTAGCCGAGCTCCTTGGCCACGTAGGTGGCGACGTCCACGTCGAAGCCGGAGAAGGTGCCGCCGGTCTCCCGCATGCCGATGCCCGGCTGGTCGAACTTGATGCCGATGGAGAGGGTCCCCTGGTCCTCCTCATCGCCGAAGACACACCCGGAGGCGGTCAGGGCGATGGCGATCACTGCGGCGACCGCACCGGCCTGGGGAACCTTCATGCTGCACTCTTTCCTGGGAAACGCGGGAGGAGCCACCGGGATCGCCGGGGCGTGTGGAACCGCGGAAACGCGGGTGACGTCGATACGTGTGTACGAGGAAGCTAGGAAGCCCGCGGGCACAGCGTCACTAGATTTGAGCGAAACTTGAGGATAACGATCCGGTTCAGTCGCAGATCCTCCGGTTGAACCGGGCCGGAGCGGGAGATGGGGGCGGGCGTGGGAACAGGGTCCGTACGCGTGGACGGGAATGCGCTGCTACTGGGCGAAGGGGTACAGATCCGGTTTATCCGGACGCTGAGGCTCCCTGAGTCGGGCACCCACGCACTGCCGCCGGGGCTGGGGGAGTTCCCGCTGCGACGGGTGGAGGACCACCCGGACACGGTGCCGCCCGAGTGGCTGGCGAAGGGCGGCGTGATGCTGCCCGTGTACCTGCGCGAAGCGATGTGGCTCAGTTTCGGCGGGACCCGCGAGCCGGCCGCCCTCCAGGTCGGGGTCGGCAAGGTGTGCGCCGTATCCGGCGAGCGCTGGACGGGAAGCCTGGCGCGCGATCCGCAGAACTACGTGGTGCTGCCCCGGCAGCCGTGGCTGGACGGGATCAACTCCGGGGACGGGACGGTGCGCCAGTTCGTCGCCGTACCGCTGGGGCTCGGAGCCACGGTCGAGGGGCAGGTCACCGGCGAGGAGACCACCGGCGGCGTCCAGCTCCAGGCGTTCCCGCTCGGGGCGGCGGCGCTGGCGAGGTGGCGCCAGGCTGAGCGGGCGCGCCTGACGCCGCCGCGGCCGGTCGGCGGCGAAGGGCTCTACGGGGCTCCGCCCGCCCCGGGCTCCACGGGCTCCATCGGCTTCGCGGGCTACGGCGGCCCGGTGCCCGCGCCGATGATGGCGCAGCCGGGCGCGGTTCCCGGCGCGCCCCGTCCTGTGGGCAGGACGCCCGCGGCTCCGGCGATGGGGCTCGGCGTCGGCGGCTCCATGCGCCAGGAGGTCTACCGGGACGAGCGGCCGCTGTCCGACTGGGCCGGGGAGCCGGCCGGGCGGGTCTTCGTCCACCTCGTGCCGCCGCCCGCGTGGCGCCGTATCACCGGGGAGGACGCCCCGCCCTCGCCGGTCGACCGGGCCGCCTACACCCGGGCCGGGCTGCCCTGGTTCGACCACTACGACGAGTCCGCCGCCGACCTCGCGCCGGCCGACGCCCTGAGCGGGGTCAAGCCGGTGGGGGAGTGGCTCGGGGACGACCACACCCCGTGGGAGGAGCCGTCGCCCGGGCAGGTCGAGCCGCTCGGCAACGCCCCGAGGCCGGGCAAACCCGTACAGGACGGCGACTGGTAACCGGCCGGGAACGTACGGTCCTTCGGGTCGCGGCGGTGGCCCGTGGGATCATGCAGGGGCAAGTCCTGGTGAACGAAGGGGGAGTTCGGTGACTGGTGTACGCAAGGGCCTGGCCAAGGTGGAATTCGCGCTGCGGTGGGACCCCAGCCCTGCGGGCACGCCCGCGAACGACCTCGACATAGTCGCCGCGGTCTACGGCGCCGGGGACCTCCACGGCGCGCCGGCCCAGCTGGTCCACTTCGGCAGCCGGTCCCCCGACGGGACCATCACCCTGAACCGGGACAGCCACACCGGCCAGGGCTTCGGCTTCGACGAGGTGATGATCTTCGAGCTGGACCGGATGCGGTCCGAGCTGTGCCGGGTGGTGGTCGGCGTGGTCATCCAGGGCGTGGGCGCGGACACGGGCGCGGGCCGAGCGAAGACCTTCGCCGACATCGCCGGCACGGGGTTCCGGATCCGCGAGGGGCACACCGACCTCGCCCAGAGCGACTTCGCGTCCGTGCCCTCCGCCACCGCGGCCACCGTCGCCGAGTTCACCCGCGACGCGTCGGGCGCCTGGTCGTTCGAGGTGCGGCTGCGCGGGTTCGACACCGACCCGGAGGAGTTCGCCCGGGTCATGGGCGGTGTCCGCTGAACACGACCGCCGGGGCGGGCGCGGTGCCGCACAGACCGGGCGGCGGCCACTCCTCGTGTGAGTGGCCGCCGCCCGGTCCGGGTGGCGCGCTGCCGCCGCCCCCACGAGGCAGCGCGGGCGGGTCGCCGTCAGGTCATCGGGACGGCGGCCCGCCGGTTCAGGGGGTCCGTCCGGCCGGGGGCCGGGCGGGGCGGGAAGGTGTCAGACCCAGGGACGGGAGCATGACCGCGTCGACGAACCGGACCAGGTAGTCGGCGTCCGCGTACCGTCCTTCCAGCAACGGCCGGATCCGGAGCACGCCCATCAGCTGGGCCGGCAGGAACTCGACGGCCGGATAGTCCGCGGCGATCTCGCCGCGCGCCACGGCCCGCCGCACCATCACGTCGAACGCGGCGAGCTCGGGCTCGACCAGTGCCTCGCGCAGGGCCGCCTGGAGTTCCTCGTCACTGAGCACGGCGTGTCCGAGGGCCTGCGTCAGCCGGGTGTCGCGCCCGGAGGTGCCGGCCGCGATCCGGGCCGCCTCGCGCAGGTCACCCGCCAGCGTCCCGGTGTCCACCGCGACGAGGGTGCCGCGCCGGCCGGCGCGCAGGGCGGCGGCGACGAGCTGGGGCTTGGTCTTCCACTGGCGGTAGAGCGTGGACTTGCCGCAGCTGGCCCGGGCGGCGACGCCCTCCATGGTCAGCGCCTCGTAGCCGTGCTCGCGCAGCTGCTCCAGGACGGCGTCGTAGAACTCCTGCTCCCGCTCCGGGGTGATCTTGGAGCGGCGCGCGGGGGTCGGCGTCGACGTCATGGCTGCGGCTCTCCTCGGGGGCTCCTCGGCGGCGGTTCCACTACGGAAGTGTACGGGAACGCGACCGTATCGGTACACCAGCGTATCGGTACACCAGCGTATCGATACGCCAATGTATCGATACACTGGCGTGTCGCAGTGCGCGTAAACAGGAAGAGAGACCGGGGGATGACCTCCCACACCACACCCGCCGTGCCGGAGGCCGGGCCGGCCGGACCGAGAGCCGCGCGCCGTCGCCTCATACGCGAGCTGCTGCTCGTCGCGGGTTTCTTCATCGTGTACAAGGCCGGCCGGCTGCTCTCGACGGACCGCACCGGGGAGGCCTTCCGCAACGCGGAGCGAATATGGGACGCCGAGAGAACCCTGCGCCTGCCCGGTGAAGGCGCGGTTCAGCGGCTGCTGCTGCACGGGGACGCCCTCGTGCACACCGCGAACACCTACTACGCGGTCGTTCACTTCCCCGCGACCGCGCTCTTCCTGATCTGGCTCTACATCCGCCGCCCCGCGCACTACCTGTGGACCCGCCGGGTCCTGGCCGTGCTCACCGGAGCCGCCCTCGTCCTGCACCTCGCCTTCCCCCTCGCGCCCCCGCGGATGCTCGAAGCCGCGCAGCTCATCGACACCGGGCAGGTCTACGGGCCCACCGTCTACCGGGCCGCGCCGGACGCCGACACCCTGGCCAACCAGTTCGCCGCGATGCCCTCGCTGCACTTCGGCTGGGCGCTGATGCTCGCGCTCGGCGTGATCGCCGCCACCCGCACCGAGTCCCCGGGCGGGAAGACCCCCTCCCGGTGGCGCCTGCTGTGGCTGCTGCACCCGCTGCTGACCCTGCTGGTCATAGTCGGCACGGCCAACCACTACTGGCTCGACGCGGTCGTGGCCGCGGTCCTGCTCGGCGCGGCCCTGCTGCTGGTCCCGAGGCCGCGCGCGAGCGGTCCCGGCAGCGTCCCGGGCGCGGACCCGGACCCGGGCGCCGACGCCGATGCGGACGCCGTACGAGGGCTGCCGGACCGGCAGGGTGCCGCGGCCGCCGTGGGGGCCGGGCAGTGAACGACACCGTCCTCGCCCTCGCGCTCTGCCTCGCCTCGGCCTTGGCCTACGCGGCCGGCGCCGTCGCCCAGGAGCGCCTCGCCCGCGCCGCCGTCGCGCGCAGCGCCAAGGCCCTGATGGGCTCCGGCGCCTGGTGGTGGTCGGCCGGGCTGAACGCGTCCGCCGCGCTCCTGCACGCGGCAGCCCTGCGCTACGGCCCCCTCACCCTGGTGCAGCCGCTCGGCGCGCTCACCCTGGTCGCCGCCGTCCCGCTGGGCGCGCGCCGGGCCGGACGCCGGGTGGCGGCCACCGAATGGCGGGGGACCCTGGCCACCGTCGCCGGGCTCGGCCTGCTGCTCCTGCCGGCCTCCGGGCCGGCTCCCGACGACACCCTCACCCTGGCCGAGGCGCTGGCCGTCTCCGGGGCGACGGCCGCGGTGATCCTGGCGCTGACCGCGTCCAAGGACCCGCGCTCGGGACTGCGGCACGCGACGGCGTCCGGGCTGGCCTCCGCGGCGGCCTCCGCACTGACCCAGACCGTGGCCGTGGCGGGCGGCCGCGGCGGGGCCCTGCTCAGCGTCCGGGTCGTCGCGGTGGCCCTGCTCGTCGTGTTCTTCGCCGTGGGCGGGATGCTCCTGTCGCAGCGGGCCTACCGCGGCGGACTCGGCGCCCCGCTCGCCGTGGTGAACCTGGCCAATCCGCTCGCCGCGGCCGCCATCGGCATGGTCCTGCTCGGCGAACGCCTCCAGGGCGGAGCCCCGGGGATGCTGCTGGCCGCGGCCGGAGCCCTCCTGGCGGCCCGCGGGGTGGTCCTGCTGACCCGGACGCCCTCCGGCGGGGCGGTTCTCCCGCGGGCGGTGCCCGACGTGGCCCCGGCCGCCGCCGAGCCCGTCGGCCGCGTGGCGGTCTGAGCCGGAGAGAACCGTTTCGGCAACGGTCGCGTCCTCCCTGGTGAACGTCCGGGTGCAAAGAACGGCTGGACGGCGACCGAAGCACCGAAGCACCGAACGACCGAACGACCGAACGACCGAACCACCGAACCACCGAAGCGGAGTGACTGGGCATGGGGATCGTCAGCTGGATCATCCTGGGACTGCTGGCCGGCGGCATCGCCAAGGTCCTGTTGCCCGGCCGGGACCCCGGCGGCCTGATCGGCACCACCCTCATCGGCGTCGCCGGCGCGTTCATCGGCGGCTGGCTCTCGGCGAAGGTCCTGGACAAGCCGATCCAGACGGAGTTCTTCGACATGGCGACCTGGGGCTCCGCCATCGCGGGCTCGCTCGTCCTGCTCATCGGCTACCGCATCCTGTTCGGCAACTCGCGGGACTGACCCGGCTCCGCGGGCCGGCACCCGCACCACGACCCGTCAGGTTCCGGCCGACGTCCGGGTGCGGGCCGGGCACGGTACCCCTCGCCGCGCCGGACGAAGGCCCCACTACCCTGGCCGGACCGCGCGATGTACGAGAACGAGCAGCGAGGAAACCGGTACCGACATGAGCGTCACCCCCGTCCCCACGGCCGATCTGTACGACGAGTACGGCGAATCCCTCGGCATCTGTGCCACCGCGTTCCGCCAGTTCGGCGGCCGCCGCCTGTTCGCCGGCCCCGTACGGACCGTCCGCTGCCACGAGGACAACGCCCTGCTGCGCGCCCTCGTCCACACACCGGGCGAGGGCGCCGTGCTCGTCGTGGACGGCGCCGGTTCGCCCCGGACCGCCCTGGTCGGCGGCCTCCTCGCCGGTGCGGCCGAGAGCAACGGCTGGGCGGGCCTGATCATCAACGGCTCGGTCCGCGACAGCGTCGCCCTCGGCGGGCTCGACCTCGGCATCAAGGCGCTGGGCACGGTCCCGCGCAAGAGCGGCAAGACCGGCGCCGGCGCCGTGGACGAGCCCGTCACCATCGGGGACGTCACCTTCCGCCCCGGGGACACGGTCCACGCGGATGACGACGGCGTGGTCGTCCTGCGCGGCTGACGGCGAGAACAGGCCAGGGTCCGCGCACCGGCCCTGGCACGGCCGGCCCGGCCCGGGTTTCACTTCGGGTCCATGAGACGACACAGGATCACGGGCCTGCTCGGCGCGATCGCGCTGGCCGCCGGCACCCTGGCCGCCGCGGGACCCGCGCACGGCCTCACTCCGGCCGACCCGCCGTCCGCGCACGGCCTCTCCCGGGCCGACCCGGCGCCCGCGCCCGGCCGGACCCCGGCCGACCCGCCGCCCGCCGAGTTCGGCACCGACTGGCACGACCCCCTCACCCCCGCCCCGCCCGTCACCCGGCCCGCGACCCGGTCCTGCGAGGTGACCCTCGCCGAGGCGCAGTTCCGCGACTTCACCCCGTACCAGGGCAGCTACGCGCCGCCCGCCGGTTGTGGCGCCGGCCCCTGGGCGAAGGTGGTCCTGCGTCTCGACGGCAAGGTCAAGGGCCGCCAGTACGACCGGCTCGGCCACCTCTCCCTCGGCGGCGCCGAGATCCTGCGGACCTCCACCCCCCAGCCCTCACCCGACGGGATCACCTGGTCCGTGGAGAAGGACGTCACCCGCTACCGCGACACCCTCGCCCGCCCGCAGCCCGTCGAGATGCTCATCGGCAACGTCGTCGACGACACCTACACCGGTGTCATCGACGTCAAGGTGACCCTGACCTTCTACGCCGCGGAGGGTGGCACCGCGGCCCCCGACACCCCCGACCGCGTCCTGCCCCTCACCTCCCCGTCGGTCACCACCCCGCGCAACACCGAGCGCCTCCTGGCCGAGGTGTACGCCACCGGCTCCGGCGGCGGCTGCGAGGAGTACTGGTACATGACCACCCCGGACGCGGCCCCGTACTCCTGCAAGGCCGCCGGCGGCCCCCACCGCGAGGTCCGCGTCTCCGTCGACGGGCGGCTCGCGGGCATCGCCGCGCCCTTCCCCACGGTCTGGACCGGCGGCTGGTCCAACCCCTTCCTGTGGTACGTCACGCCCGGCCCGCGCGCCTTCGACGTGCAGCCGATCCGCTACGACCTGACCCCCTACGCCGCCCTGCTCAACGACGGCCGCCCGCACCGGATCGAGGTGTCCGTCGCCGGGGTGCCGGCCGGCCAGAGCGGCTGGAGCACCCCCACCAACCTGCTGCTGTGGCAGGACGAGGCCCGGCAGGTCGTCACCGGCGCTCTGACCCGGCACGAGCAGAGCGCTCCGACGGGCCACTCCCGCTGGACGCCCGCCGCGCCCGGCGGACAGCACCGACTGGACACCGAGGGAGGCCACCGGCTGACCGTCGCCGGGCACCTGGACACCTCCCACGGCCGGGTGGCCACCACCGTCACCCGCACCGTGCGGGGCACCTCCGTCCACCGCTGGACCGAAGGCGAGAACCTCGACGCGCTCGAGGCCACCTGGACCGACGAGGAGAGCGTCACGCACGGGCCGACCACCACCCGGACCGCCCGCACCTACACGATGGACGGCGAGACCACCCTCGGCGCCGGTGACCGGCTGCGCACCGTCCTCTCGCTCGGCGACCGCGCGGACACCGTCACCCTGCGCGGCGGCCGGCCGGTGGACTCCTCCCGGCTCGACGACCGGTACACGGGTGACGCCACCTACACGGCGAACGTCCCGCGCGACCAGCGGCACGCGGTCGCCACCACCACGGCGCGCTACCGGCTGTACGGGCCGCAAGCGCCCGGCGGGTGCTACGACCGCACGGTGAACACCGTCCAGGGAACGGTCATGGCGGACCGCCGACGCTGCTGACGGTGGCGGCGCCTACGATGATCCGCCATGGACACGAGTGAGGCCGACAGACAGCTGATCGACGGGCGCTTCGAACTGGTCGCGCCCCTGGGCAGCGGCGGCATGGGTACCGTTTGGCGGGCGCGCGACATAGCCCTGCACCGAGAGGTCGCACTCAAGGAGGTACGCCCGCCGGACCCGGCGACCGCCGCCGCCCAGCCCGGCCTCGCGGACCAGCTGCGCGAACGCGCCGTCCGCGAGGCCCGCGCCCTCGCCCGCCTCGCCCACCCCCACGTCGTGACGATCCACCACATCGTCGAACCGGCGGAAGGTGCCGGCGGGCACCCGTGGATCGTCATGGAGATGGTCAGGGGCGGCTCCCTGTACGACCGCCTGGAGTCCGGACCGATGCCGCCCGTGCAGGCGGTGCGGCTCGGCCTCGACGTCCTGTCCGCGCTGCGCGCCGCGCACGCGGAGGGCATCCTCCACCGTGACGTGAAGCCCGCCAACGTACTGCTGCGCCCCGACGGGTCGGCCGTCCTGACCGACTTCGGCATCGCCGCGCTGCACGACTCCACCGGGCTCACCGCGACCGGAGTGCTGATCGGCTCACCGGAGTACATCGCACCCGAGCGGGTCCGCGGGGAGGAGGGGCTGGCCGCCTCGGACCTGTGGTCGCTCGGCATGCTCCTGTACGTGGCCGCCGAGGGGGCCAATCCGCTGCGCCGGGCCACCAGCCTGGCCACGGTCGTCGCCGTGCTCGACGAGCCGATCCCGGCGCCGGTTCGCTCCGGCCCGCTGGGGCCCGTACTGCAACGGCTGCTCGTGCGGGACCCGGCCGCGCGGCCCGACGGAGCGCAGCTGGAACAACTGCTCCGCGACGCGAGCGCTGCTCTCGGTTCCGGTACCGGCCCCGGCCCCGCGCCCGTCGTCCCGCCGTCCGTCGCCTCCCCGGTCGTGCCGGGCCCGTACGGGCAGTTCGGTCCGTACGCGCCGGCCGGCACGCCGCACACCCCGCCGCCGTACAGCTCCGGTGGCTCCTCGTACGCGGCGGCCACGACGCCCGTTCCGGTGGCGTCCGCCCCGCGCAGGCGCCCAGCCCTGATCGGCGCCGCGATCACCGCGGTCCTGGCGGCCGGCGTCGTCGGCATCGTCCAGCTCCTGCCCGACGGGAACTCCGGCGACGACGACGCGAAGGGCGGCGCCGCGACCCGCCCGGCCGTCGCCACCCCCGCCGCACCGTCCGTGCGGGACGCCTCCTCGACCCCGTCCCCGAAGGCGAGTGCGCAGAAGGCGGACGCGCCCCGGGGCAGCATGATGACGCCGGAGAACATCCGCACCGCCCTGGAGGCGTTCAAGAAGCAGGCGGGGACGACCACGTTCGTCGACATGACGCTCTATGACGGCTACATCCTCGCCTCCATCCCCACCGCCGCCGGCGCCGAGACCGTCGACTCCTGGCAGTACCGGGACGGGGCGGCCTCGCGCACGGGCCCGGACGGCACGGTCGAGGAGGGGGAGCCGCTGATCGACATGGCCACGGTCAACTGGGACGCGCTGCCCGGCATGCTTGAGCAGTCCAAGAAGGACCTGAAGGTCGAGAAGCCGACCTCGCGCCACGTCATCGTCGACCCGTGGATGATGGACCAGGTCCCCTCCGTCCGCACCTACCTCAGCGACGAGTACGGGCGCGGCGGCTACGTCCTGTGGAAGACCGACGGCAGCCTCAGGAAGGTCACCGCCACCTGACCCCGCGTGCCCGCACGGGGCCGCACGGAGCCGGGCGAGGGCGCTCACGCGCGCGCCCTCCCATCCGCCCACGCGTACACCGAGGAGTTCGACCACCATGCCCAGCTGGCGCACCACCCTCACGGCGGCCGGGATGTCCGGCCCCCGGCTGCGGGACGACTACACGCATGCCGCCCGCCGGGTGCTCCGCCGCGAACCCGCCCCGTACCTCGCGCTCCGGCTGCTGGCCGCGCCGCCGCTGGTGCCGTACCTCGCCGCGGGACTCGCCTTCATGAACCTGGTCGACGACGTGGCCGAGACCGGAACCCCGCAGCAGCGGGCCGCGGGCCTCGCCGCGCTGACCGAGCGGACCGAGGCGGCCCTGACGTCCGGGGACAGCCCCGACCCCGTGCTGCGCGCCTACGCCCACGCGGTGGACTCCCGCGCACTCCCCGCGCACTGGGTCTCCCGCTTCCTGGAGGGCGCCGCCACCGCCGAGGCCGCCTTCGACGGCTTCGCGGCCGAGGAGGACTTCCAGCACTATCTCGACGCCTACGCGTGGCCCGGCGTACTGGTCTTCACCGGACTCCAGTACCAGGGCGGCCCCGACCCCGAACAGGCCGCCGGCTGGCGGCGGTTCGTCGACGCCGCCCAGCGCGTCGACTTCCTCGCAGACCTCTGCGGGGACCTCGCGCAGGGCCGGCTCTGCATCCCGCGCGACCGGCTCGCCGAGCACTCCGTGACCCGCGCCGACCTCGAACGGGCCCGTGACACCCCGGGCGTGCGCGCCCTCCTCGCCGCCGAGAGCCGGCGTGCGCGCACGGCCCTCGACGCCACCCACGGCATCCTCGGCCTCGCCGAACCCGGACTGCGTCCGGTCATCGAGACCATGAGGGAGCTCATGGAGCACCAGCTGACCCGCGTGGAGCGGGCGGGCGTGGGTGCCCTGCGCCGGGACGTCGGCTACGGCCTGGCGGCGCCCCTGCGGATCCTCGTCCGCGCCGCCCGTCGGTCCGCGCCGCCCGTCACCGAAGCGGGGTCTAGTAGGGCCCGTTGACGTTGTCGATCGAGCCGTAACGGGCTGCCGCGTAGTTGCAGGCGGCGGTGATGTTGGCGACCGGGTCGTAGGAGTTCTGCGAGGTGCCGGGCACGTGGTAGGCCCGGAAGGTCGGGTCGATGACCTGGAGCAGACCCTTGGACGGGATCCCGTTCTGGGCGTTGATGTCCCAGTTGTTGATCGCCATCGGATTGCCCGAGGACTCCCGCATCACATTGCGGTGAATTCCGTTGTAGCTACCGGGAATACCGTGCTTGGCCATCACGTCGAGGGACTCGCGGATCCACCCGTCGAGGTTGTTCGGGTACGCGCTGGCGGGCTTCGCGGCGGGCTTGGCAGCGGGCTTGAGGGCGGGCCGGGCGGCGGACCTGCTCGCACGGGCGGTCTCCGCCTGGGTGCCGAGCTTCAGTTTGATGCCGGGCCGGATGATCGACGGGTTGTCGCCGATGACGCTCCGGTTCGTCGCGTAGAGCTGCTTCCAGCCGCCGCTCACGGAATGGTCCGCCGCGATTTCGGACAGGGTGTCGCCGGCGACCACGGAATACGTCGTGGGAGTGGCGGCGAGGGCCGCGGGGGCGGCGGTCTGAGCCACGGGAGCGGTGGTCGGCTGCACCGCCCCGGCGGTGGTCGCGCTGATCAGCGGCAGAGTGAGGGCCGCGCCACCGGTGCCGGCCAGGGCCAGCTTGCGGGTGATCCGGTGGTGCTTCGGCCGACGGTGCTTACCCTTTGCAGGCATGGCGGAATTCCTCGCGTGGGGGGACGGGAGAGCCCGGGCGGCGGCCTATTCGGCGAGCGGACCACCTGGAGTGAGGTGACCGTAAGTGAGCCCTGACGGCGGGAACAAGCCCCGAATTCCACCCATAGATCGACATCCCGCTATCGGCCCGTTAAATGACCATGAAGGCTCCTCGGTGAAATAGCCGATTCCCTTTCCGGGAAAAGGGAATCGGCTGTTCTGTGGAAATGATGTTGGTCCGTCCCGCGTGACTCACATCACGGGCCGGGCTCCTTTGCGCAATACGGGCAAGTCCAATCCCGATGCGGCGTATTCGGGCTAGGGGCGCTTAGGTGGCGAATCGCCCATCACGGACTCTTTCCGGCATGTGCAGCCTGCTGCGGCGGGCCGACGGGAAGCTCGCCCAGCCGCTCCAGGGTGGCCGCCACCACCGCCTGCGAGGCAGGCAGCAGCGGGAGCCGTACGCCGGGGCCCGGAATGCGGCCCTGCGCGTGCAGCACGCCCTTGACGACCGCCGGATTGGGTTCGGCGAAGGCCGCGGCCGACATCCGCGCCAGCGCGTGCCCGAGCTGCCGCGCTCCGGAGACGTCACCGGACCGCCATGCCGCCGCGAGCTCCACGAAGTGCTCCGTCGCCAGATGCGCCGAGGCGAGGATCCCGCCCGCCGCGCCCAGCGCCAGCAGTGGAGACAGGTACGCGTCGTCGCCCGCCAGCACCTCGAACCCGGCCGGCAGGTCCCCGAGCAGTGCCACCGCGTCCTGGTCGATGCCGCCGCCGGCGTACTTCATCCCGGCCACCCCGGGGAGCGCCCCGAGGGCCCGCAGCGCGGCCGCGTCCAGCGGCTGCCCGGTGCGATAGGGGATGTGATAAACGATCAGCGGTACGGGGCTCACCTCCGCCAGCCGCGCGAAGTGCGCCAACACCCCCGGCGCCGAAGGCCGTACGAACGCGGGCACGGTCACCAGCGCCGCCCGCGCCTGCGGCCACCGCGCGAGCCGGGCCAGCGAGGCCTCGGCGGCCCGGGTGCCGCTCGCCCCGGCGCCGACCGTCAGCAGCGCCCCCCGCTCCCGGCAGACCTCGGCGCACACGCCGGTGACCAGGTCGCGCTCCGCCTCGTCGAGGGAGGCCGCCTCCGCGGTGGTGCCGAGGGCGACGATCCCGGTGGCGCCCGCGTCGAGCACCTCGTGGGCGAGCGCCTCCAGGGCCCCGGCGGCGACCTCCCCGGCGGGGGTGAAGGGGGTGACGAGCGGTACGTGGATCCCGTGGAGCGGGAGGTCGTCTGCGATGTGCGGTGTCGCGTGCCGTGTCGTGTCCTGTCCCATGCCGAAGAGCCTCACCCGCCCCGAGCATCAAATCCAGCTCGCATTCCTTACTGAAACCGTAAGCTGAGCCGATGCTCGATGTACGACGCCTGCGCCTGCTGCGCGAACTCGCCCGCCGCGGCACCATCGCCGCCGTGGCCGAAGCCCTCGCTTTCAGCCCTTCGGCCGTCTCCCAGCAGCTCGGCGTGCTGGAACGGGAGGCCGGCCTGCCGCTGCTGGAGCGCACCGGCCGCCGGGTGAGGCTCACCCCGGCGGGGGAGAACCTGGTCCGGCACGCCGAGGCCATCCTCGAACGGCTCGAACAGGCCGACGCCGACCTCGCCCGGGCACGCGGCGGCCTGGCCGGAGCCCTGCGGATCGGCGCCTTCCCCACCGCCACGCGCGCCATCGTCCCGGCCGCCCTGGCCGCCCTCGCCCGGCACCACCCCGCCCTGGAGCCGATGGTCTCCGAGACCGACCCGGCGGCGGTGGCGCACGCCCTGCGGGCGGGCGACCTGGACGTGGCCCTGGTCCACGAGTACGACTTCGTCCCCGCCCCGCAGGAGCCGGGCCTGGCCACCGAGCCCCTCTTCGCCGAGGCGATGTACCTGGCCGCACCCGCCGGGGAGACACCCGAGCCGTCCGAGGGGCACGACCAGGGCGCGGCCCTGCGCACCCACGCGCGGGAGCCCTGGATCACCGCCACGCCCGGCACCCTCTGCCACGCCATGACCGTACGGGCCTGCCAGGCCGCCGGTTTCACGCCGAGGGTCCGCCACCAGGTCGACGAGTTCGCCACCGTGCTCGCGCTGGTCGCGGCCGGCCAGGGCGTGGCCCTCGTACCGCAGCTCGGGGTCACCGGCCCCGCGGATCCGGCCGTGCGCCTCACCCGTCTGCCCGTGCGGCGCCGTACCGGCCTCGCCTTCCGCAGCGGGGCCGGCGCCCATCCCGCCGTGGCCGCCTTCGGCGCGGCGCTCCGGGCCGCCGTACCGCCGGATCTGGTCGGGTCGCGCGCCGAAACGTGACACAACTCCCGTACCGAGTGCCGCCCGTGTACGTTCGTTGATCCAGACCGATTCGATCAGAGCGGGGTACGAAGTGACGCATCGCGTACGAGGGGTCATCGCCCGGAGCAAGGGCGCACCGGTGGAGACGACGACGATCCTCGTGCCCGACCCGGGACCCGGCGAGGCGCTCGTCAGGGTCCAGGCCTGCGGGGTCTGCCACACCGACCTCCACTACCGCGAGGGCGGGATCAACGACGAGTTCCCGTTCCTGCTCGGCCACGAGGCCGCCGGGATCGTCGAATCCGTCGGCCCGGACGTCACCTCCGTGACCCCCGGAGACTTCGTCGTCCTCAACTGGCGCGCGGTGTGCGGCACCTGCCGCGCCTGCAAGCGCGGGCGGCCCTGGTACTGCTTCGCCACGCACAACGCCACCCAGTCCATGACCCTGGAGGACGGCACTCCGCTGTCCCCGGCCCTGGGCATCGGCGCCTTCGCCGAGAAGACCCTGGTGGCGGCCGGCCAGTGCACGAAGGTGGACCCGGCCGCGGCCCCCGCCGCCGCCGGACTCCTCGGCTGCGGGGTGATGGCCGGCCTCGGCGCCGCCCTGAACACCGGCAACGTCGGCCGGGGCGACTCCGTCGCCGTCATCGGCTGCGGGGGAGTGGGCAACGCGGCCGTGGCCGGTGCCCGGCTCGCGGGCGCATCGAAGATCATCGCGGTGGACCTGGACGACCGGAAGCTGGAGTGGGCCCGCGGCCTGGGCGCAACCCACACCGTCAACGGCCGCACGGAGGACGTGGTCAAGGCCGTCCAGGGCCTGACCGAAGGCAACGGCGCGGACGTGGTCATCGACGCCGTGGGCCGCCCCGAGACCTACCGGCAGGCCTTCTACGCGCGCGACCTCGCCGGGACGGTGGTCCTGGTCGGCGTGCCGACCCCGGAGATGAAGCTCGAACTCCCGCTCCTCGACGTCTTCGGCCGCGGCGGCGCCCTCAAGTCCTCCTGGTACGGGGACTGTCTGCCCGAGCGCGACTTCCCGCTGCTCATCGACCTCTACCTGCAGGGCCGGCTCGACCTGGACGCCTTCGTCTCCGAGACCATCCCGCTCGACGGGGTCGAGGACGCCTTCGCCCGGATGGAACGCGGCGAGGTGCTCCGCTCGGTCGTCGAGTTCTGACACCGTGCCCGCCGGCCGGGCCGGACCCACCGGGCCCGGCCCGGCCGGCAGGGCACCCCATAGACTCGGCGGACCGCCACAACCGCGCCCCCGCCGCCACCCGGCCGGGGCGCGGAATTCCGCACCTCGTACCCCAGGGGGCCGCCCGTGACCATCGCCCACAGCTACCGCCAGCCCGGCACGGTCCTCACCGACCACCGGTTCACCGTCCCCCTGGACCACGCCCGTCCGGACGGGGAGCGGATCGAGCTGTACGGCCGCGAGGTCGCGGCCACCGGCAAGGACCCCGAGACACTCCCGTGGCTGCTGTACCTGGAGGGCGGCCCGGGCTTCGGCGCCCGCCGGTTCATCGGCCGCCAGGCCTGGCTGGAGAGGGCCCTGACGGAGTACCGGGTCCTGCTGCTCGACCAGCGCGGAACCGGCCGGTCCACCCCGGTGAACCGGCAGACCCTGCCCCTGCGCGGCACCCCCGCCCAGCAGGCGGAGTACCTCTCCCACTTCCGCTCCGACTCCATCGTGCGCGACGCCGAGACCATTCGCCCCGGCCTGACCGGCGGCGCCCCCTGGACCGTGCTCGGCCAGAGCTTCGGCGGTTTCTGCACCACCCACTACCTCTCCACCGCGCCCGAGGGCCTCAGTGCCGCGCTGATCACGGGCGGCCTGCCGTCGCTGACCGCCACCGCCGACGAGGTGTACGAGGCCGCGTTCCCCCGCATCGAGCGCAAGAACCTGGCCCACTACGCCCGCTACCCGATGGACGTCGAGCGCGCCCGCCGGATCGCCGCCCACCTCGCGGAGCACCCGGCCGAACTCCCCGGCGGCCACCGCCTCACCGTCGAGGGCTTCCAGTCCCTCGGCATCCTCCTCGGCGGCGGCGACGGCAGCCACCAGCTCCACTACCTGCTGGAGGACGCCTTCGTGCCGACCCCGGTAGGCCCGGCCCTCTCCGACGCCTTCCTGGAGGGCGCCCGCGCCCTGCTCTCCTTCGCCGGTCACCCCCTCTACGCGCTGGTCCACGAGGCGATCTACGCCCAGGACCCGGCCACACCCACCGCATGGGCCGCCGAGCGGGTCCGCGCGGGGCACCCCCGTTTCGACGCGGCCAAGGCCCTCGCGGGCGACGAGCCGGTGCTCTTCACCGGCGAGACCATCCACCCCTGGCACTTCACCACCGACCCGGCCCTCGCCCCGCTGCGCGAGACCGCGGAACTCCTGGCCGCCCGCACCGGCTGGCAGCCGCTCTACGACCCGGCGCGCCTGGCCGCCAACGAGGTGCCGGTGGCCGCCGCCGTCTACCACGACGACATGTACGTGGACACCGCGCACTCGCTGCAGACGGCCCGCTCCATCCGGGGCCTGCGGACCTGGGTGACGGACGAGTTCGAGCACGACGGCGTCCGCGCGGGCGGCCCCCGCGTCCTGGACCGGCTGCTGTCCCTCGTGCGCGACGAGGCCTGAGACCGCCCCGGCGCAGTGCGTGAAGATCGGCTCGGGCGCCGGCCGGGCGGCATCGACCGCGACGGCACCTGCGTTCAGCAGGGCCGGTCCGGCGGCGCGTCCCCGGGCGGCTCCACGAACGCGTGGGTCAGGTGCGCGGTGGCCAGCAGGGCGCCGCGCTCCCGGGCCCGCGCCAGCAGGGCCTCGCGCGAGGCCCGGGCGGTTTCCCGGTCGCGCTCGTGGGAGTACGGCACCGACGGGTCGCCCAGCTGCACCGCGTGCACCAGCACGTCCCCGGTGACCACCACGTCCCGGGCCCCGGCGCCCTGATCCACCAGCACCGACTGGTGACCGGGGGTGTGCCCGGGCGTCGGGAGCAGGGTGATGCCGGGGGCCAACCGGTGGTTCCCGTCCACCTCGTGCAGCCGGCCGCTCGCCAGCAGCGGCGCCACCGTCCAGTCCCACACCGGATCCGTCCGGTCCAGCGCGGCCACCTCGGCGCGCTGGACGACGTACCGGGCATCCGGGAAGAACGGCTCGCCGTCGGCCCCCGACGTCCAGCCCGCGTGGTCCTCGTGAAGGTGGGTCAGGACCACCGCCTCCACGTCGGCCGGGGCGATGCCGGCCGCCGTGAGGGCGTCCGGCAGCCGCCCCGGCACCGGCGCCCACGCGGCGGCGGGGGACCGGGCCGGCCCGACCCCGGCGTCCACCAGCACCCAGCGGCCGCCGGGCCGGGCGATCGCGAAGCACCGGAAGTCCAGCCTCCACGCCCCGTCCGGTCCGGCCGCGCCCGGATCCAGCAGTGCGGCCCGGGCCCACGCGGCCTCGTCCGCGCCGGGGAAGGCGGTGCGAACCGGCTCGAAGAAGATCCCCGTGGCGTCGAGCAGCGCCACCACCTGTCCATGACGGTTCATTCGCCTATTGTGCGAGACATGACCGAACAACCTGATCAGCAGCCCGCCTTGCAGCCCATGCCCACCGACTGGACGCGCGCGCTCGCGGTGGTCGCGCACCCCGACGACCTGGAGTACGGGTGCGCGGCGGCCATCGCGGACTGGACGGACGGGGGCCGGGAAGTCGTCTACCTCCTCGCCACGCGCGGCGAGGCGGGCATCGACAGCATCGCCCCCGCCGACTGCGGTCCGCTGCGGGAGGCGGAGCAGCGGGCCAGCGCCGCGGTCGTCGGCGTGTCCGAGGTGGAGTTCCTGGACTACCGCGACGGCGTCGTCGAGTACGGCCTCGACCTGCGAAGGGACATCGCCGCGGCCGTCCGGCGGCACCGGCCCGAGCTGATCGTCACCCTCAACCACCGTGACACGTGGGGCGGCGCGCAGGGCGGCGGCTACTGGAACACCCCCGACCACAAAGCCGTCGGCCGGGCCGTCTTGGACGCGGCCGGGGACGCCGGGAACCGCTGGATCTTCCCCGAGCTCATCGAGCAGGGCCTGGAGCCCTGGAACGGCGTGCGCTGGGTCGCGGTGGCCGGATCCACCACGCCGACGCACGCGGCCGACGCCGGTCCCGGGCTGGAGCGTTCGGTGAAGTCGCTGCTGGAGCACAAGGCGTACATCGAGGTGCTCACGGACCAGGACCCGGAGGAGTACGTCCGTACCTTCCTCACCGGGAACGCCCAGCAGGCGGCGGCCCGCTTCGGCGGCCGTCCGGCCGTGCCGTTCGAGGTCTTCCCCCGCTGACCGACCACCCCTAGTCTGACGAGTCGTCAGTTCATCAGGTCGTCAGCCATCGGGCCGGGGGTGCGGGACACGGTGATCGACACCATCTCCACGGAGATCGCGGAGGGTGAGGAGCGGATCCGGCTGGAGGTAGCGGACGGCCTCGCGGTCCTCACCCTGTGCCGCCCGGACAAGCTCAACGGCTGGAGCTGGGAGTCCACCCGCCAGCTCGGCCTGCTCGCGGACCGGATCCGCTTCGACGCGTCCGTCCGGGCGGTGCTGCTGAGGGCCGAGGGCCGGGCCTTCTGCGCGGGCATCGACGTGAGCGCCCCCGGCGGCGGCATCACGGGCGGATCCGCCGCCGAGCGCACCCGCAACTACTACGAGGGCATCCGCTGGGTCCACGAGCGCTTCGCGGTCCTCGCCCGCCTCCCGCAGCCGGTGGTGGCCGCCGTCCAGGGCTACTGCCTCGGCTTCGGCTTCGAGCTGGCGCTGATGGCCGATGTCCGGGTGGCGGCCGAGGACGCCGTCTTCGCCCTGCCGGAAGCCCGGTTGGGCGTGGCGGTGGACGCGGGCGGCGACCTCCGCATCGCCCGCGAGGCGGGCGCGGGCTGGGCCAAGTACCTGGCCCTGACGGGCCGCCGCGTCGACGCCGCCACGGCGCAGCGACTCAACCTGGTCCAGCTGGTCGTCCCCGGCGAGGACCTGGACACCGCCTCCCGCGCCGTGGCGCGGGAGATCGCCGCGAACGCGCCCCTCGCGGTCCAGGGCATCAAGCGGGCGATCGACGGCTACGCCGACGCCGCCCTTCCCGCGGCCCTCGACCGGGTGGCGATGACCGCGGCCCTCACCCTCACCTCGCAGGACTGCCGGGAGGGCTACACGGCCAAGGCGGCCCGCCGGCCCCCGCGCTTCAGCGGAGGCTGAGCACGGGCCGGGTCGAGAACTCCTCGTACATGCCCTCGCCCTCCGGTCCGTAGACGAACTCGGCCATGTACGGGTTGCGGTTGGCGGTGGCCAGCGGCAGCCAGGCGAGCAGGTCGCCGTATCCACCGCAGACGGCCTCGCCGCCGTCGCCGCCGTGCACCGCGGTCGGGTCCCCGCTCAGCTCCGTGCCGTAGCTGTCGTAGGCGATGTGCAGCCCGAAGGCGTTCGGTTCGTGCCGCACGCCGCCGCTGCCCCCGTACGACGGCTCGTCCAGGGGGCACTCGTTCCCCCACCGGAACAGGGTGCCCGCCCCGGCCCCGCAGGCGTGCTCCCACTCGTCGGCGCCGGGCATCCGCAGCCCGCGCGCCGCGAGGGCGTCCGGCATGCCGGACGGGTGATCGCTCAGGGACTCGTCCTCCACGGCCATGAGCACGGTGGCCAGCGTCGCGGTGCGCAGCGGGCTGAGCACGTCGGCGAGATAGGACTTCAGGTCGGGCTGCCCGTACCCGTACCCCTTTTTTACGCTCTCGGCGAAGTCGGCGCTCTGCGCGGGCGTCGCCGCGAAGGCGTCCGGGTCGAAGCCCAGCCGCACCGTCCCGCCGGGTATGAGGGCGAACTCCTGCCCCTCGCGCTCGATGCGGACGCGGTGCAGGGGCCCGCCCAGGTGCTCGACGGCGTCGAACAGCACCACCCGGCCGCCCACCTGCGCGGCGGCCTCGTGTGCGATGCGTCCGGCGGCGGCCGGGTCGAGCGCACGCCAGCGGTCAAGGGTCAGATCAGCGAGAGACATGGTGCGATCCTCGCACCGGCCACTGACATTGATACTCGTAGCGGGTTCCGGTGGTCGTGGCTCTGCCACTGACTGACACCCTGCTGGGTTGTCTTCCGGCTGTACCGTCCGGCTGCCGGGGCCCGGTTCCCCAGGGCTCCGGCCAGGTGGAACATGACCTGATAGGAGTCAGCCGTTCACCTGCGGTTGACGCCTCGCGAGCGTGAAAATCGGTACGGGGGCTGTCCGCCGACGCCGCTTGATGTTTGGGCTGTGAGCCCGCATAGGAGTCTGGTGAGGGAGCCGTCCGAGGGGCCGCACACTGTCGTCTCGAGCACGCCGTTCAGCTTCTCTGTCTCCCCTCAGGCTTCCCGGGCAGCCCCCGCCCGCACCTTGCGCAAGGGGAGGAAGACGATGGAGGAGTCCAGGGAGGACCACGACGACGGAAGTGTTGCCCGGGTCGCGGCGATCGACATCGCCAAGGCGTCCGGGATGGTGTGTCTGCGCGTCCCGCACGACACCATTGAAGGCCGGCGCGTCCAGCAGGTCTGGACGGTCGCGTCCACCACGAACGCGATCCTCGAGCTCGGCGACCGGCTGGTCTGCCAGGGTGTCCAGCGGGTGGTGATGGAGGCGACGGGCTCGTACTGGCGGCCCTTCTTCTACCTCTTGGAGGCCCGTGGCCTGGAATGTTGGCTGGTCAACGCCCGCGATGTGAAGAACGTCCCGGGCCGGCCGAAGACCGACAAGCTGGACGCGGTCTGGCTGGCCAAGCTCGCCGAACGCGGCATGGTCCGCGCTTCGTTCGTACCGCCCAAGCCGGTCCGGCAGCTACGGGACCTCACCCGCACCCGCACGGTCTTCATCCAGGAACGCACCCGGCACAAGCACCGGGTGGACAAGGCCCTGCAGGACGCGCAGATCAAGCTGTCCGACGTTGTCTCGGACCTCTTCGGCCTCTCCGGCCGGGCCATGCTCGACGCCCTGGCCGCCGGTGAACGCAACCCCCGAGCTCTGGCGGATCTCGCCAAGGGGAGCCTGGTGAAGAAGAAGCCGGCCCTGGCCGAGGCACTCACCGGGCAGTTCGAAGAACATCACGGCCGCCTGCTGGGAGTGTTGCTGGGCACCATCGACCACCTCACCGCGCAGGTCCGGGAACTCGACCGGCTGATCGCCGACCTCATGGAACAGACCAGGGCCCCGCACGACGGCACCGGAACCGGACCGCCCCGCACAGACGACACCAGCACGTCGTCAGCCCGTGACGCTGTGACCGCGCGGGAACTGGCCGAGCGTCTGGACGCGGTCCCCGGCATCGGACCGGCCACCGCCCAGATCATCCTCGCCGAGATCGGCTTGGACATGAGCCGCTTCCCCACCCCCGAGCACCTGGTCTCCTGGGCGAAGCTGTGCCCCCGCACGATCCAGTCCGGAGCGAAGAACACCACCGGCCCAGCCGGCAAAGGCAACCCCTGGCTCAAGGGCGCCCTCGGCGAGGCCGCCAACGCCGCCGCCCGCACCGACACCTTCCTCGGCGCCCGCTACCGCAGGATCGTCAAACGCCGCGGCCACGCCAAAGCCCTCGTCGCCGTCGCCCGCTCGATACTCGTCATCACCTGGCACCTGATCAACGACCCCGACGCCCGCTACCAGGAACTCGGCGCCGACTGGCACCAGCGACATCTCAACCCCGCCCGCAAGACCCGCGACCTCGTCCGCCAGCTCCAGGCCCTCGGCCACCAGGTCACCCTCGCCGCCCCCACTACTGCGGCCTGACCGCACTCCTCGTTCCCGACGTCCGTCCCGCTCCGCGGAACGGACGCTGCCGCCTGCCCGGCTGAGGTTCGATTTTCCGTTCAGCTTCAACCGGCCTCAGGGGAGGAACGGGCCGCGGCCCAGCTGGGTACGGACCGGGACCACTTCGGGGTTGACCAGCGACCGGCGCTGCCAGTTCGCCCCGTCGACCACGAGGGTGTGGCCGGTGACGAAGCGGGCGTAGGGGGAGGCCAGGAAGGTGGCGGCCCAGCCCAGTTCACGCGGAGCGCCGACCCGCAGGGCGGGCTGCCGGGGGCCCTTGGAGTCGGGCGCGGCCCGCTCCAGTGCGCCGCGGACGTCCTCGGTCATGTCGGCGTGCGGGAACAGCCCGGGAACCAGTCCGTTGATCTGGATGCCGTACGGGCCCCACTCGACGGCGAGCGTCTCCACCAGGTTCTTCACCCCGGCCTTGGCGGCGGCGCTGTGGGCGAAGCCGGGCCCGCCCGTCCAGGCGTACGAGGCGCCGATGTTCACGATCGAACCGGGGGTGCCCGTGGCAAGGTGGCGGCGGCCGAACTCGCGGGTCACGAACCAGGTCCCGGTCAGCGTGATGTCGACCACCGCCCGCCAGGCGTTCGGCGACAGGTCCTCCGCGGGGGAGGGGAAGTTCGCGGCCGCGTTGTTGACCAGGACGTCCGGCAGTCCGAGCGCCGCCTCGGCCGCGTCGAAGGCCTCCGCGACCCGCTCGGGATCCCTGATGTCGCAGACCGCGGCCGTCACCCGGCCCGCGCCGGGGACGGCCGCCAACTCCTCGCACGCCGTCTCGAGCTGCTCGGCGCGCCGGCTCGCGATCACCAGATCGGCGCCGAGCCGGGCGAACTCGGTGGCGATGGCCTTGCCGAGCCCGGTGCCGCCGCCGGTCACGAGGACCACCTGCCCCGCGTACGTACCGGGGGGCAGGGCGGCGGCACCGAGCGGCGGGGGCGCGGGCAGGCCGCGGGGGTTCTCCATGCGCCCATCGATAGCGTGCGGGCGCTCAGATCACCACCCCCGGAGCGGGACCGAGCCCTGCAGCCTAACTCCCCGGGTTGTAGGCCTGCTCGGTCGCGCAGGTCCAGATCACCGGCTTGAGCCTGCCCTTCGCGTTCACGGCCGCCCCGCCGACCCGGTCGGCGTCCGAGACCGCATCCGCCATGCTCGCCTTGCCCGCGGCCAGCCGCGGCAGGGCCTTGACCGGACCGGAACCGGCCCGCAGCAGGGCCTGGTCCGGCAGGGTCATCTCGTCCGGGTGGAACTTGGCCGTGCCGACGCTGACGTTCGTCGTCGCACTGATCGCCTCGAACGTGCCGTACGGGTGCGAGCTCAGGGCGCCGGGCGAGGTGCCGGGGCCGGTGAGCGGGGGCTCCCAGACCCACGGCGCGTACTCGTGCCACGGCCCGGCCCAGTCGTAGCCGACGATCCGGCGGCTCTCGTCGAGGTCCTGGACGTGGCTCTCGTTCCCGGTGGGGGCCAGCTGTCGGGCGGCAGTGCCGTCTCCCGGCCACAGCACGGGGTAGGTGCCCTCCAGGTGAGCGCCGGTTTCGGGGACCTCGTAGTCCTGGGCGGCCATGCCGAGGATGTCGCCCTGGTTGTTGATTCCGGTGACCATCGTGATCCGGGTGCCCGGTCCGGCGTCGGCCGGGACGGGCAGCTCGCGGACCTTCCGGCCGTCCTTCCAGACGGTGCCGATCCAGCTCCTGGAGCGGGAGACCACGTAACCGGCGTCGTTGATGTCGGCCTCGTACTCGGAGCCGTCGCTGTCCGGCAGCGGGGTGATCGCCGCGGCGCCCGCCTGGTAGGTGAACAGGGAGGCGCCCCCGGAGCCGTGGAGGACACCCACCATCAGGCCGTGCGCGTTGACGGCGAGCACCTGACCCGTCTGGTCCGGGTCGGCCAGCGGGACCCGGTGCACCGTGGTGCCGGTCCAGTAGACGGGCTTGTAGCCCGAGACGCCGACGGCCAGGTCGCCCGCGCCGAGGTCGAAGACCCCCTGGCTGCGCCGGACGTCGCGCGCGTACGACTCGTCCCCGATCGAGCCGAGCACCTGGATCTTCGGCGTGCACTTCGCCTCGGCCGCCAGCGCCGGGCTGGCCGCGGTGATCAGGCCCGCCAGAACGACGGCGGCTCCGGCCGCGGACATGCTTCTTCTCATGTGGTTGTCCCCCCTGGACAGGTGCAGTTCCCCGTTGAGTCATGACACGTGCACGCCACATATTGCCTGACGGGTGAGGCGGAAGCGGCCTGAATGACACGTGTCGTTTCGGCTCGGCGGGCCATCCAGCCCGACCGATGGTTCCCAGAGAGGCAAGCGACCGCTTAGTATGCGCGCGGAGCGTGATTCCTCGACGGCGGCTGGAGGCCCCGGATGCAGGCATGGCGAGTACATACCCCCGGTGAGCCCCGCGAGGCCATGCGCCTCGAAGAGGTTCCCGATCCGGTACCCGGTGAGGGCGAGGTGAGGCTCAGAGTGCTCGCGGCGAACATCAACTTCCCCGACGCGCTGCTCGTCCGCGGGCAGTACCAGATCCGGCCACCGCTGCCCTTCACCCCCGGCGTCGAGATCTGCGGCGAGACCGAGGACGGCCGCCGCGTCATCGCCAACCCGAGCCTGCCGCACGGCGGTTTCGCCGAGTACGTCACCGCGCCGGCGCGCGCCCTGCTCCCGGCCCCGGACCCCCTCGACGACGCCGAAGCCGCCGCCCTGCACATCGGCTACCAGACCGGCTGGTTCGGCCTGCACCGCCGCGCCCGCCTCCAGAGCGGCGAGACCCTCCTCGTGCACGCGGCCGCCGGCGGGGTCGGCAGCGCCGCCGTCCAGCTCGGCAAGGCCGCCGGAGCCACCGTCATCGGGGTCGTCGGAGGCAAGGCCAAGGCGCGCACCGCCGAGGAGCTCGGCTGCGACCTGGTGATCGACCGTACGGCGGAGGACTTCGTCTCCCGCGTCAAGGAGTTCACCGGCGGGCGCGGCGCCGACGTCGTCTACGACCCGGTCGGCGGCGACTCCTACACCGCCTCCGCCAAGTGCGTCGCCTTCGAGGGCCGGATCGTCGTCGTCGGCTTCGCGAGCGGCACCATCCCGGCCCCCGCCCTCAATCACGCACTGGTGAAGAACTACGCCATCCTCGGCCTGCACTGGGGGCTCTACGCCACCAAGGAGCCCGCCGCGATCCTCGCCTGCCACACCGAACTCACCCGGCTCGCCGCCGAAGGCGCCGTCAAACCGCTGGTCAGCGAACGGGTCCCGTTCGCCGCGGCCGCCGACGCGGTGCAGCGCCTCGCCGACGGGACCACCACCGGCCGGCTGGTTGTCGTACCGGCACAGGACGGAGGCCCGCGATGACCGCCGCGGCCACCACCGCCGAGGAGCTGCGCGCCCGGGTCCGGGACCTGCTCGCCGCGCACCCGCCCCGGGACACCGCCCGTACCGACTTCCTGCGCGCCCGCTTCGACGCCGGACTCGCCTGGGTCCACTACCCCGAGGGCCTCGGCGGACTCGGCGCGCCCCGCACCCTCCAGGCCGTCGTCGACGCCGAACTGGAGGCCGCCGGCGCCCCCGGCAACGACCCGCGCCGGATCGGCATCGGCCTCGGCATGGCCGCGCCCACGATCCTCGCGTACGGCACCGAGGAGCAGAAGAACCGCTTCCTGCGCCCCCTGTGGGTCGGCGAGGAGGTCTGGTGCCAGCTCTTCAGCGAGCCCGGCGCCGGATCCGACCTCGCCGCGCTCGGCACCCGCGCGGTCCGCGAGACGGGCTCCGGGGACTGGATCGTGGACGGCCAGAAGGTGTGGACCTCCAGTGCCCACACCGCCCGCTGGGCCATCCTGATCGCCCGCACCGACCCCGGACTCCCCAAGCACCGGGGCATCACCTACTTCCTCTGCGACATGCACGCCCCCGGAGTCGAGGTCCGGCCGCTGCGCCAGATCACCGGCGAGGCCGAGTTCAACGAGGTCTTCCTCACCGGCGTCCGCATCCCCGACAGCCACCGCCTGGGAGCGGTGGGCGAGGGCTGGGCGGTCGCCCGCACCACCCTGATGAACGAACGGGTCTCCATCGGCGGCATGCGCATCCCGCGCGAGGGCGGCATGATCGCGCCGGTCGCCGCCGTCTGGCGCGAGCGCCCCGAGCTGCGCACCCACGCCCTGCACCAGCGGCTGCTGGAACTGTGGGTCGAGGCCGAGGTCGCCCGCCTCACCGGGGAACGGCTGCGCCAGCAGCTCGCCGCCGGACAGCCCGGCCCCGAAGGATCGGGCATGAAGCTCACCTTCGCCCGGCTCAACCAGGAGATCAGCGGACTGGAGGTCGAACTCCTCGCCGAGGAGGGCCTCCTGTACGAGGACTGGACCATGCGCCGGCCCGAGCTCGTCGACTTCACCGGCCGCGACGCCGGCTACCGCTACCTGCGCGCCAAGGGCAACAGCATCGAGGGCGGCACCAGCGAAATCCTCCTCAACATCGTCGCCGAACGGGTCCTCGGCCTGCCCCCCGAGCCGCGCGACGACAAGGACCTCGCGTGGAAGGACCTCTCCCGATGACAGCACCGACAGCACCGACGACACCGCCGACCCTGCCGACGGCACCGACCGACCTGCTCTACTCCGGGACCGAGGAGGAGCTCCGCTCCGCCGTACGCGCCCTCCTCGCCGACCGCTGCGACGCGAAGAGCGTCCTCGCCCGGGCCGAGACCGGCCGGCCGCACGACCCGGCGCTGTGGCACACCCTCGCCGTCGAGATCGGCGCCGCCGGGCTCCTCGTGCCCGAGAAGCTCGGGGGACAGGGCGCGAGCCACCGCGAGGCGGCCGTGGTCCTGGAGGAGCTGGGCCGGGCGGTGGCGCCCGTCCCGTACCTGACCGGTGCCGTGCTGGCCGCGGAGATCCTGCTCGGCTGCGACACCTCGGAAGCCGCCCCGCTGCTGCGGGAGCTGGCCTCCGGACACACGGTGTGCGCACCTGCCGTGCCGCTGACCCTCGCCCCCGGGGCGCCCCTCCCGCCCGCGGTCCGGGACTCCGGAGGCGGGGCGCTGACCGGCAGCGTCACCTCCGTCGCGGACGCGGTGGCCGCCGACGTCCTGCTCGTCCTCGCCGACACCGGGCTGTACGCCGTCCCGGCCGCCTCCGCCGAGCTGACCCCGCAGGTCCCGCTGGACCTGACCCGCCCGCTCGCCACCGTCACCCTGCGGTCGGCCACCGGCACCCGCCTCGCCGACCCCGCGACAGCCCGGGCGGCCGTGGCCGGAGCCCTGCTCTCCGGGGCCGGACTGCTCGCATCCGAGCAGCTCGGGCTCGCCGAATGGTGCCTGACGGAGACCGTCGGGCACGTCCGCACCCGCCACCAGTTCAACCGGCCCGTCGGATCCTTCCAGGCCCTCAAGCACCGCCTCGCCCGGCTCTGGCTCGACGTGGCCTCCGCGCGTGCGGCGGCCAGGGCCGCGGCCGACGCCCTCGCCACCGGGGCCCCCGACGCGCCGCTCACGGTCGCCGTCGCCCAGGCCTACTGCTCGGGCGTGGCCGTCCGCGCCGCCGAGGAGTGCGTACAGCTCCACGGCGGCATCGGAATGACCTGGGAGCACCCGGCCCACCTCTACCTCAAGCGGGCCAAGGCCGACTCCCTGGCCCTCGGCACGGCGGGCCACCACCGCGGCCTGGTCGCGGACTTCGCCGAGCTTCCGGCGCCGTAGGCCTACCGGAGGCGGGGTACGGGTACGCCCGATGACGGGTCCGCCGGCCGTTCCCGGTCAGGGGGGAACGCTCTGTTCCGGGCCGGCGGACAGGCTCGTCAGGGGTGAACCGCGCGAGGATCACCGGGCCGTGCCGGCCGGGACGCCGCCCACCGCCGCGGCCTCGGTGGGCGTGAGCTGCTCCCAGGCGACGAGCAGCAGTTCAGCTCCACGGCCGGCAGCCCGGCGAGGGTCTCGCGCAGCGCCGGCCCGCAGGCGGCAGCATCCTGCCGCTGGTCCACGGCATGCCGGGGACCGCAGCTGTCCGCGTCGAGCGGATGCCGGTCGGGCCGGTCCCGGGCGGTCCGCCGCCAGTGGCCCGCACAGGCCTGCAGCCACACCTCCGCAAGCACCACCAGCACCTCGGGGTCGACCGGCCGCAGCTCCGCAGCGGGCCGGTGCCGGCAGGCTCGGGCCGTGTGGATGCGGCGCTTGCCGCCCTGGGCCGTCGCGAACCTGAAGCGCGGGGAGGTGCCCGTGGCCGGCAGCGCGCTGTTCCCGCGCAGTACGACGAGCCGGGTGTCCGGGGTGCCCACCGTCATCTGCGCAACGCCACCCGCCCGCGCCGCCGCTCACCGGCCGGTCGTCACCTTCCGCGCCCGCCCGGTCACCGAGTCCTCCTCGCCCGGTTACACCGCCGCGAAGGCGGCGTAACCTGGTCGGACCGCCACAGAATGCGCGTACGAGGAGCATGGTGCGCCGCTCCGTGCACCCCGCCGCGAACGATCCAGGGAGGCGGCGCGTGACCGATCCGTTCGGCTTCCTCCGGATCCCCCGCGAGGCCGTCCCGGCCCGTCCCGTAGAGGACAGGCTGGGCGACTGGCGCGAGGTGTACGCGGGCCAGGCGATGCTGCCGCTCGTCTCACGGCAGGCCGACCGGTGCATGGATTGCGGTATTCCGTTCTGCCACACCGGCTGTCCCCTGGGGAACCTCATACCCGAGTGGAACGCGTACGCGGCCCACGGCGACTGGCGCGCGGCGTACGAGCGGCTGCACGCGACCAACAACTTCCCGGAGTTCACGGGCAGGCTCTGCCCGGCCCCCTGCGAGGACGCCTGCGTCCTCGCGATCAACGCGGACCCGGTGACCATCAAGAACGTCGAGCAGGCCATCGCGGACGAGGGCCTGCGGCGCGGCTACCTGACCCCGAGGCCGCCGGAGAAGCCCAGTGGCAAGACGGTGGCCGTCATCGGCTCCGGTCCGGCCGGACTGGCCGCAGCACAGCAGCTGACGAGGGCCGGGCACTGCGTCACGGTCCACGAGCGGGCCGACCGGATAGGCGGACTGCTGCGCTACGGCATCCCCGAGTTCAAGATGGAGAAGGCCCACCTGGAGCGCCGGATCGAGCAGATGCGCGCCGAGGGCACGGAGTTCGTCACGGGCACGGACATCGGCGGCGCGGCCGGCGCCGCAGCGGGTACCGGCGGGGCGGCCGGCACCAGCGCGGCCGAACTGCGCAGCCGGTGCGACGCGGTCGTCGTCGCGATCGGGGCCGGCGAGCGCCGGGAACTACCGGTCCCCGGCCGCGGGCTGCACGGGATCCACCAAGCCATGGAGTACCTGACCTGCGCCAACCGGGTACAGGAGGGGGACTACACCGTGTCGCCCGTCACCGCCGAGGGCAGACACGTGGTCATCGTGGGCGGCGGCGACACCGGCTCCGACTGCCTCGGGACGGCCCTGCGGCAGGGCGCGATCTCCGTGGTCCAGCTCGACATCAACCCCGAGCCCGGCGCGGGCCGGAGCGACGGCGAGCCCTGGCCGGTGTACCCGAAGACGTACCGGATCTCCCACGCCCACGAGGAGGCCCGCGGGCCCGAGGGCCGCGACCCCCGGCTGTTCTCCAGAGCCACCCTGCGCTTCGAGGGGGACGCCTCAGGCTGGGTACGGGCGCTTCACCTGACCGCAGTCGAGCCGGTGGGCCGCAGCCCCCTGGCCGGCACCGAGCACGTCATACCGACCGGCCTGGTGCTGCTGGCCCTCGGCTTCTCGGGCCCCGAGCGGGCCGGCGGCCTGCGCGAGCAGCTGGGGCTGGAGCTCGACGGGAGCGGCAACTTCGCGCGGGACGCCGGCTTCGGGGCGGGCGGCGGGCGGGCGCCGGGAGTGTTCGTCGCGGGCGACGCGGGCCGCGGGCAGTCGCTGGTGGTGTGGGCCATCGCCGAGGGCCGGGCGGCGGCCGCCGCCGTGGACCGCTACCTGACCGGTTCCACGTGCCTCCCGGCTCCGGTCGCCGCGCATGACCGGCCGATGACGGCCTTGGGGCGCATGCGCTACGGGGACTTCTAGCTCTGTACTTCGCGGGTAGTTCGTTCAGGTCTCTGGCCAGCGGGGATGTGTGGGTTCCAGGCCGAGGAGGTCGAGGAGGTGGAGCTGGATGCCCCGGGTGATGGCGATGACGGGTGGGTCGGTGGCGCTGCCGACCCGTAGCCGCAGGTCGGACAGGTGGTAGAGGATCATCCGGCCGGTGGGCCGCACCCTCTGGTTGCCGGGGTAGAGCCCCTGCATCTTCTGGTCGCCGCCGAGGGCTCGGCGGACCTGGCGTTCGATCAGGCAGAACAGCAGCAGGGCCAGGCAGATCACTGTGATCAGTGCGGCGACGCGTTTGTTGTCCTGCACGAAGACAGGGGTGACGGCCAGGGGGCCCTTGAAGTCGCTGTATCGGCGCTCGACGGTGCCCTGGCCTTTGTGGCGGCGTAGTACTTCGCCGGGATCGGCCTGTTCGGGGGTGAGGGTGGTCAGCAGCGCGTACCAGCCGTCGACGGCGGCTTCGGCCTGGAGCACGTCCTGATCGAAGTGCCAGGACAGGGCGGGCCGTCCGGTTTCGTCGGTGGTGATCTCGGTGTGCAGGCAGCCGGAGACCCGGCGGGTGCGGGTGATCACGCCGAGGCGTGCGGCGATCTTCTCTGCGGTGCTGTAGTAGCGGCCGCCGGCAGAGTGCTGGAGCTTGTCGAGGTCTTCGCGGGCCTTGGCCAGGCGTTTCTCGCGGGCCCGCTGCTGGCCTTTGGCGTTGCCGGTGGAGTGCACCAGGATCCGGCGTACCTGGAGCGGGGGATCGCTCTTGCGGGGCCCGGTCACAAGGTGGATGTCTTCCAGGACCCGGTAGGTCTCACGCGCTGCGGCGGGGGTGTTCTCGTCGCGGGCGGGGGTGTAGTCCACGACGGTGGCCGTCTCGAGGTCGAGGGCGGCGTAGACGGCGTCGTCGACCCTGGAAGCGGGGGCCGGGGCGATGAAATCGGTCCCGGCCCCGATCAGGGCGGTGACGTTGCCGTATGAGATCAGCTTGGAGTCGGCGATCAGCAGGAACTTCTTCGGTCCGGCCATCGCGCGCAGAGCGTTCATGGTGCCGGTGATCTGGGAGATCTCCGCGGCTCCGCCGTCGATGACGCGGGACAGCAGGGGGATACCGCCGTCGCCGGTCACCGCCAGGCCGGTCTGGATCTGCTTGAGGTCGTAGCGGCGGTCCTTGGGATGGCCGTGTCTGATGCGGGGATACTCCTCGTCCTGGTCATCGGCCGGGTAGGCGCCGTAGAGCGACATGGATGTCATGTCCCAGTGGAACGTGGACACATCGATGCCGAACTCGCCGATCGCCTGGGCCCCGATGCTGTCGGTGAGCTCTCTCAGCCGCGGGGCGATGGCGTCCAGGGCCCGGCCCAGACGGTCGTCGTTGAGCAGTTCCGCCTCAATTCCGAATACTTCTTCCACCGCCCACTCCCGGGCCCAGCGGTCCACCCGCCACAGGGGTGCGGGTGCGGTCAGCCGGTTGGCCACCAGCACCTCGATGACCTGGCCGTGCGTCACATGGGCGATGTCGCGGCCCGGGCACAGCCGGTCGACGGTCCCGGCCACATCAAGCCGGCGCAGAAACTCGGCAGCGACAGGCAGAGCGCCCAGACGCTTCTCCACCACGGAGGTGACCACACATTCCATGCGCGGGCGCACCGTCCGCAGCCGTGGGGACCGGGAAGACTTCGTCACACCCGGATCAACACAGCCACCCCCGGACCGGACACGGCCAGACACCAACTCCACCTGACTCAGCCACCCGCGAAGTACGGATCTAGTAGTGCTTGGTCAGGTTGGTGTTGGTGCGGGTATGCCGCGGTGGCAGGTGGGGCAGACGCCGGTCCATGTCGCGAGGAGGGTCTGTAGCTCGCGGACGATGCGGTAGAGACTCAGGCCGGCGCCCTGTCTTTTGGGGCTTGGGCCAGTCGTTGCAGGGTGCAGAAGGCATGGGCGACGGAGACGAGGGTGACGTGGTGGTGCCACCCGTTCCAGGTGCGGCCCTCGAAGTGGGCCAGGCCCAGGGCCTGTTTCATCTCGCGGTAGTCGTGCTCGATGCGCCAGCGGAGTTTGGCCAGGCGGACCAGGGTGGTCAGCGGGGTGTCGGCGGGCAGGTCGGACAGCCAGAACTGGACGGGTTCGGCCTGGTCGGCGGGCCACTCGGCCAGGAGCCAGCACTCGGGCAGCTCCGGGCCGTCGGCCGCCTGGCGGACCTCGCGGCCGGCGGGCCGGATCCGCATGGTCACAAACCGCGAGTAGATCCGCTTGAAGCCGCTGCGGCCGGTGCCGGGCCGGGAGCCCTCACGCCATTGCACCGGCTTCGCTGTTTTCCGGCCCGCCGCGATGACCAGCTGTTTCACCGACTGCGGCTTGTCCGGGTACTTCGCCACTGGTGGCCGTCCGTTCCCGGAGTACGGCTCGGCCGCCGGCACCGCGTGGCCGGGCTGGGCCGAGAGGGTGGTGGAGATTCCCACCACATAGTTGAGGCCGCGGGCCTGAAGGCCGTGGCGGAAGGCCGCGGCGTCACCGTATCCGGCGTCCGCGACGGCCAGCGGCACCTCAATGCCCCACGAGCGGGTCTCGTCGAGCATGTCGAGTGCCAGCTGCCACTTCTCCACATGCCCGGCGTCGTCGGGGATCTGGCAGGCGCCGCGTCGCGCGACCTTGTTCGGGTCCGCTTTCGGCGATGTGGGATCCCAGGTCTCGGGCAGGAACAGCCGCCAGTCGATGGCCACCGAGGCGTGGTCGGACGCCATGTGCAGCGAGACTCCCACCTGGCAGTTGGTGACTTTGCCCGCGGTGCCGGTGTACTGCCGCGACACACACGCCGAGGCATTGCCGTCTTTGAGGAACCCGGTGTCATCAAAGATCAAAGTGGTCGGCCGGACCGCCGTTTCCATCTTCCAGGCCAGCCTGGCCCGGATATGGGCGGGATCCCACGGGCTGGTGGTCACGAAATGGGCCAGGGCCTGCCGGTTCCCGTCCTCACCCAGCCGTGCTGCCATCGGCTCGACCGACTTGCGCTGCCCGTCGGTCAGCAAGCCCCGCAGGTAGACCTTTCCCCACCGACGCTGATCGTTCCGCGCGAAAGGCTCGAACACCTCCGCCGCGAAATCCTCCAACTCGCCACGCACTACAGCGATCTCGTCCGGAGTCATGCCCACTCAACGCAACTCCGGACCAGAAAGACACGCTCGACCACACCTCACCTGACCAAGCACTACTAGAAGATCACTGAAAATCTGGGTTCTGGCCTCGCGTGTGCTGACGCGGGGCCAGACTGCTGTGTATGCAGGGGGAATGGGATGGCGAGAGCGTCGGCGAGGACGTGTGGGAGACCTGCCGGGAGTTGATCCCGGCCGGGGGTGTGTTCGCGTTCCTGGCCGAGCACCGCGGGGTGCTGTTCCCCGGGTCGATGTTCGCGGACATGTACCCGTCCACGAACGGGCGGCCGTCGCTGCCGCCGCAGGTCCTGGCCGTGACGGTGGTGCTGCAGAGCCTGCACGGGCTCTCCGACTTCGAGGTCGTTCAGGAACTGCGCTGTGACCTGCGGTGGAAGGCCGCCTGCGGGCTCGGCTTGCACGACACTGCGTTCGATCCGTCCCTTCTGACCTACTTCCGCCGCCGCCTGCAGCGCTCCAGTGACCCGAACCGGCTGTTCCACAAGGTCAGAGAGGTCATCGCGGCCACCGGCGTCCTCAAAGGCAAGCAGCGCCGTGCCCTGGACTCCACCGTGTTGGATGACGCGGTCGCCACCCAGGACACCGTCACCCAGCTCATCGCCGCGATCCGCAGGGTCATCCGCGAGGTCCCCCACGCCGAGCGGACCGCCGCGACCTGGTGCACCGCCCACGACTACACCGACCCCGGCAAGCCGAAGATCGCGTGGAACGACGAGCAGGCCCGCACCCGCCTGGTCGACGCCCTGGTCACCGACGCACTGAACCTGCTGGGCCGCCTGCCCGAGCAGGAACTCGGGGAAGCCGCGGCGAACGCCGTCGGGCTGCTGGCCCTGGTCGCGGGCCAGGACGTGGAGCCCGCCGACGACTCCGACGGCCGCGACGGGCGCTGGCGCATCGCCCGGGGCACCGTCCGCGACCGCACCGTGTCCACGGTCGACCCCGAAGCCCGTCACATCCACAAGAACCGGACCCGCCACCAGGAAGGATTCCGCGCCCACGTGGCCTTCGAGCCCGAGGCGGGAGTGTTCACCGAGGTCGCGCTGACCGCCGGCAGCGGGGCCGGCAACCACGAGGCAGCCGTCGCCCGCGACCTCCTCGCCGACGAGGACGCGCCGGTCACCGCCCTGGGCGATGCCGCCTACGGCACCGGCGACCTGCGCGAACACCTCCAGGACCTGGGCCACGACCTGGTCCTGAAGCCCCCACCGCTCAAACCGGCGGTCCCCGGCGGGTTCACCGCCGATGAGTTCACCGTCGACACCGAACAGGGACACGTCACCTGCCCCGCCGGACACACCGCACGGCTCGGCCGGCCACTGGCCAACGGCGCACGCCAGGCCCAGTTCAAGAAACTGTGCGCCACCTGCCCGCTCAAGGACCGCTGCACCCGCTCCAAGACCGGCCGTGTCTTCAGCGTCCACGCCCAGTACGACCTGCTCAAAGCCGCCCGCGACCAGGCCGCCACCGACCCCCACTGGCAGGCCGAGTACCGCCGATGGCGACCACCGGTCGAGCGTGCCATCGCCTGGCTCGTCGCCAAAGGCAACCGCCGCGTCCCCTACCGAGGCGTCATCAAGAACAACACCTGGCTCCACAACCGCGCCGCCGCCCTCAACCTCCGCCGCCTGATCAACCTCGGACTCACCCGCACAGGCGGCACCTGGACGATCACCCCGGCCACCGCATAACGCGAGGAGCCACCCAGCCCAACACCGGACGGCCCCTCAGACAAGATTTTCAGGAGCGTTCTAGCCGCTCGTACGCGGCGCGGGGCCGCCGCCGGACGGGGCGGCGGCCCCGCGCGGCGGCGAACCGTCGTCCCGGCGTCACCCGTTGGGGGAGGTCAGATCGCCGGGGGTGACCACCTCGACCGGAACAGGCACGTCCGGAACGGTCACGTCCGGGACGGTCACGTCCGGAACCTGGATGCCGTCGGGGACGGGTACGTCGTCGGGGACGGGCTTGGCCAAGGGGTCGTCGCACGGCGCCTTGATGCAGAACCAGGTATGGCTCCTGGGCGGATCGATGCGGATGCCCGTCCCCGGGTCGGCGTCGCCCCGGTCGGACCCGAAGAGGGACTCCCCGGCGCGTCCGATCAGGAGGAGGTTGCCCCTGTCGTCGGTGCCGCCTTGATCGTCGGGTGCCACTACGCGGTCATCGGCCACGGCCGCGTGCGGGGCCGCCGGGGTGGCGGCGAACGCACCGGTCGGGGTGAGTGCGCCTCCCACGACCACGGCGGTCGAGGCGGCCAGCATGAGGAAGCGCGGGGTGCGGAAGAGGCGGGTCATGGAAGCTCCTGGGGTCGAGGTGGTGCGGGGGAACCTCCAGTAGGCCCCGCTCACCCCGCACGGTCACGTCCCTGGATCCCGTGGCTTGACGTGCGCCGGGCGCCCCGCCAACCCCGTGCGCCCTCCGGTCGGCCCGTGCGGCCGACCGGAGCACCACCGGTGTGCTGTCGGCTCATTAGGAGGTGGCGAGGAGGGTGAGGGTGTCGATCACGCGGTTCGAGAAGCCCCACTCGTTGTCGTACCAGGCGACCACCTTGACGTGGCGGCCGTCGACGCGGGTCAGCTCCGAGTCGAAGATCGACGAGGCGGGGTTGCCCGTGATGTCGGAGGACACCAGCGGGTCGTCCGAGTACTCGAGCACGCCGGCCAGCGGTCCCTCCGCGGCGGCGCGGTACGCCGCCAGGATCTCGTCGCGCGTCACGTCCCGGGCCACGGTCGTGTTGAGCTCGACGATCGACCCCACCGGGACCGGTACGCGGATCGAGTCGCCCGACAGCTTGCCGTCCAGGTTCGGCAGCACGAGCCCGATCGCCTTGGCGGCGCCCGTCGTGGTCGGCACGATGTTGACCGCGGCGGCGCGGGCGCGACGGGCGTCGCGGTGCGGGCCGTCCTGCAGGTTCTGCTCCTGCGTGTAGGCGTGCACCGTCGTCATGAAGCCGTGCTCGATGCCGGCGAGGTCGTCGAGGACCGCGGCCAGCGGCGCGAGCGCGTTGGTCGTGCACGACGCGTTCGAGACGATGGTGTGCAGGGCCGGGTCGTAGACGTCGGAGTTGACCCCGAACGCGAGCGTGACGTCGGCGCCGTCGGACGGCGCGCTCACGAGCACCTTGCGCGCACCCGCCTTGACGTGGGCGCGGGCGGCCTCGGCCGAGGTGAACCGGCCGGTGGCCTCCAGCACGATGTCGACACCGAGCTCGGCCCACGGCAGCTGCGCCGGTTCCCGCTCGGCGAGCACCTTGATGCGGTGGCCGTCGACGACGAGGACGTCCCCGTCGACGGTCACCGGGCGGCCGAGCCGGCCGGAGGTGGTGTCGTACGCGAGCAGTCGCGCGAGGGTGGCGGGCTCCGTGAGGTCGTTGACGGCGACGACCTCCAGGTCGCTGTCGCGTTCGAGGAGCGCGCGCAGCACGTTGCGCCCGATGCGGCCGAATCCGTTGATGGCAATCCGAGTCATGAGCGATGTCCCTTTCGTTCGCCATCAGGTTCGCGCCCGGCGCTCGCCGGCGACAGCGGCGTGATCGCCATGGTTCAAAAGGATCCCGCCACGCCGGCATGGCGGGGCGGCGGGCCGATGGTGGGCTATTCGCCCTGGGTGAAGGTGCGCCGGTACTCGGTCGGGGTGGTGCCGAGGATGCGCTGGAAGTGCGAGCGCAGGTTCGCGCCGGTGCCGAGACCCACGTCGGCGGCGATCTGCTCGATGCCGCGCTGCGAGCGTTCGAGCAGCTCGCGGGCCACGTCGATGCGGGCACGCATGATCCACTGCATCGGCGTGTACCCGGTGTCCTCGGCGAAGCGCCGGGAGAACGTGCGGGGCGAGACCCCGGCGTGCCGGGCGAGTGCCTCCAGGGTGAGCGGCTCGCCGAGCCGGTGCAGCGCCCACTCGCGCGTGGCGGCGAACCGCTCGCCGAGCGGCTCGGGCACGCTGCGCGGCACGTACTGCGCCTGGCCGCCGCTGCGGTAGGGGGCCGCGACCAGGCGCCGGGCCGCGTGGTTGGAGGCGGACACGCCGATGTCACCCCGCAGGATGTGCAGGCACAGGTCGATGCCGGAGGCGGCGCCGGCCGACGTGAGGACGCTGCCCTCGTCGACGAACAGGACGTTCTCGTCGAGCCGGACGAGCGGATGCCGCTCCGCGAGCGCCCGCGCGTAGTGCCAGTGCGTCGTGGCGCGCTTGCCGTCGAGCAGGCCCGTGGCGGCGAGCGCGAACGCGCCCGTCGAGATGGCGGCGAGCCGCGCGCCCCGGTCGTGTGCGGCGATCAGCGCGTCGATGACCGCCCGCGGCGGGTCCTCGCGGTCCGGGAAGCGGTAGCCGGGGACGAACACGATGTCGGCCCACGCGAGGGCCTCCAGCCCGTGGGTCACGTGGTACGACAGGCCTTCGCCGCCGGCCACGAGACCGGGCGCCGCGCCGCACACCCGCACCTCGTACGGCATGCTCGCCCGGGTCGTGAAGACCTGTGCGGGGATGCCGACGTCGAGCGGCTTCGCGCCCTCGAGGACGAGGACGGCGACGCGGTGGAGTCGGGAGGCTGGCACGGGTTCGAGGGTACGCGGGGCCGGGTCTCGGGGAGCGGCGCGTCGGGCGGCGCCTCGTCGGTGGTCAGGGGGCCTTTGGGGCTCTCCGTTCAGCCGGCGCAGCTCTCGTCGAGGAGTGGGGCGAGGCCGTCGAGGAGGCGCTGGAGGCCGAATTCGAAGAGGGCGTCGAGGTCGAAGTCGTAGCCGGCCGCGGCCAGGCGGGAGAGCGCGGGGAACCGGCCCGTGCCCAGAACCGCCAGGAGGGCGGGCTCCTGGGCGTCCATCCACTCCTCGCTGTCGAGGCCGCTGTGCGCCTCGGCCTCCCGCTCCGTCTCCAGGTTGACGGCGATGCCACGGGCGTAGTTGAAGAGCATGAGGTGCGCGGTGAAGGCGGACCGCAGGTCGAGGCCGTGCGCGTGCAGGGTGGCGAGGATCCACTCGCTGTACGGCAGCGCCGAGACGATCATCTGAGGGCGGGTCACCGACAGGGCCGGTGCGAGCCACGCGTGGCGGCGGAACAGGTCCCAGAGCTGCCGGGCCGCCAGCTCGACCGCCTCCCGCCAGCCCTCCGGGGGGTCTGCGGGCAGCGGGTGCTCCGCCATGACGCCGTCCATCATCCGCGTCAGCAGGTCGTCCTTGTCGGCCACGTGCCGGTACAGGGACATGGTCGCCACCTCGAGCTCGGCCGCCACCCGGCGCATCGAGACCGCGGCCAGCCCCTCCGTGTCGGCGACCTTGACGGCTGCGCCGACGATCCGTCCGAGCGCGAGCGCCGCCTGGACCGAGGGCGCGTCGGACGGCCCGCCGGGGCGTGCGGCGGCAGTGGAACGGGCGGCCCGCACCGGGCGGCTCGGGGCGGCCACGACCGTCCCGACGCCCGGGACGGCGCGGACCATGCCCTCGCGGCGCAGTTCGGAGAGCACCTTGGTCGCGGTCGCCATGGCGACGCCCCACTGCCTGGTGATCTCGCGGGTGGAGGGCACGCGATCGCCCGGTGCCAGTTCGCCCGTCTCGATCCGCCGCCGCAGTTCGGCCACGATCCGGCTGTAGCGCGGTACCGCCTGTCCGCCCACCAACACTCCTCCGCACTAGTGCACCTGGATGGGCGCCATCCTAGCCTCCGAGCCGGGCGAATCCCGCCGACCAGCGTCTTCCCCGGCTCTCCGCACTAGTGCGGTAGGAGGCAACACCTCATGTTCACAGGGTATTTCATGCTTGCGCACCACTCTGCGTACGGCGTATATTCGCATCATGCCGAACAACGAGATACTCATCTGCGGTGCAGGCATCGCAGGACCCGCACTGGCGTACTGGCTACGCAGGGGAGGCTTCGCCATCACGATCGTGGAGCGTGCGCCGGCACCCCGGCCGGGCGGGCAGACCGTGGATCTGCGCGGCGCCGGCCGCACCGTGATCGAACGGATGGGCCTGATGGACCGGGCCAGGGCGGAGAGCGTGGACCAGCGCGGCCTCGCCCTCGTCGACACCGCCGGCCGGACCACCGCCCGACTGTCCGCCGACAGCTTCGGCGGCGAGGGGATCGTCTCCGAGATCGAGATACTCCGCGGCGACCTCGCCCGTCTGCTGTACGAGGCGACCCTGCCGGACACGGAGTACCTCTTCGACGACACCGTCACCGGGATCGACCAGGACGCGGACGCGGTCACCGTCACCTTCGAGAAGGCCGCGCCGCGCCGGTTCGCGCTCGTCGTCGGCGCGGACGGGCCGCACTCCGTGGTGCGCGGGCTGGCCTTCGGGCCGGAGCGGGATTTCGTGCACCCGATCGACCTCTACACGACCTGGTTCACCGCCTTCGACGGCCCGGACCTCGACGGCTGGTTCGTGATGCACAACGCGCCCGGCGGCCTGGTCGTCTCCGCCCGGCCCGGCCGCCTCCCCGGCGAGATCAAGGCCGGCTTCAGCTTCCGCTCGCCACCGCTCTCCTACGACCGCCGCGACGTCGCCGCCCAACAGGAGCTCGTGGCCCGGCGCTTCGCCCACCTCGGCTGGGAGACCCCGCGGCTGCTGCGGGCGATGCGCACCGCCCCGGACTTCTTTTTCGACTCCATGGGCCAGGTCCGCCTCGACAACTGGTCGCGCGGCCGCGTGGCCCTGCTCGGCGACGCCGGATACTGCGCGACCCCGCTGACCGGCCTCGGGACCAGCCTCGCCCTGGTCGGCGCCTACGTCCTGGCCGGTGAACTCGCCGCCGCCGGCGGCGACCACGGTGTGGCCTTCCGCCGCTACGACGCGGTGATGCGCCCGTACGTGAGCCAGGCGCAGCAGCTGCCGCCCGGAGGGGCCGCCGGGTACGCGCCGTCGGGCCGGCTCGGGATCCGGCTGCGCGACCTCTCCATGCGGTCGATGACCCGCTGGCCGATGCGGAACCTGTTCGCCGCGCAGTTCGCCAAGGCCGGGGACATCGCACTGCCGCAGTACTGTCTCGCGAGCGCCTGGGCGCAGGAGTGATCGGGCCGCACGGCGCCGCGGAGCACACCGCCGCCGGTGGGCTCCGCAACGCCTCAGGCCGTCAGCGGTCCTGGGAGAGCTCGTACAGTTCGCGGAACCGGCCGCCGTTCAGGGCCACGAGCTGGTCGAAGGGGCCTTGTTCCACGATCCGGCCGCCGTCGAGGACGACGATGCGGTCGGCGAGGCGGCAGTTCTCCATCCGGTGAGTGACGATCACCGTGATCCGGTCCTCCTTCATGTCCCGCAGGCCGGAGAAGACCATGTGCTCCCCGCGGGGATCCATGGCGCTCGTGGGTTCGTCCATGACCAGCAGGCCGGGCTTGCGGTGGAAGGCGCGGCCGCACGCCAGTCGCTGCCACTGGCCGCCGGAGGGCTCGTGTCCGCCCCAGACCGAGCGGGCCAGCAGTGTGTCCAGGCCGTCGGGGAACTCCTCCACGGTCGTCCGCATGCCGACGGCGTCCAGTGCTTCCCACACCGCCTCCTCGCCGCGGGGGCCGGGCTGGCCGAGGGTGATGTTCTCCCGCGCGGAGAACGGCCAGTACCCGTACGACTGGGTGACCAGGCCGACGTGCGCCCAGGCCGAGCGCTGGTCCGCGTCGGAGGTGGGGACGCCGTCCCAGGAGACGGTGCCGGACGTAGGGGCGGTCAGTGAGGTCAGGAGGCGGATGAGGGTGGACTTGCCGGCGCTGTTCTCGCCGATGACGGCGACGACCTCACCCCGGGCCAGGGTCAGCGAGACCGGGCCGAGGGCGGGGGTGTCCTTGCCCGGGTAGGTGTAGCAGGCCTCCTCCAGCCGGATCTTCTCCGGGGCGCCCTCCATCACCTGAGGGCCGCGCGGGCCGGACTTCTCGGCGGCCTCCTTGACGAAGGCGGTGTAGTCGCCGAGGTAGAGCGCGTGCTGGAACATGGCCGCCCCGTAGACGACGAGCTGGGACAGCGCGGCGGTGGAGGTGCGCATGGCGACGATGGCCGTGCCGGCGGCTGCGAGGGCCATGTACCCGCCGAGGACGAGCCCGGCGAGCGCCCCGTACGTCGCCACGACGAAGACCCCGGAGGCGGTGGCGGCGATCAGGTAGACGACGAGGTAGCGGGGCGCGGAGCTGACCATCTTGGAGTCGATGCGCTCACAGACGGCCGCGTACCAGTGGTGGGCGTAGGGGCGCATGCTGTTGCCGCGCAGCTCGTCGGCGAGCTTGGGGGTGGTCAGGTGCCAGCGCATCATGTGCTTGATGTTGCGGGAGGCGATCGTCTGGTTGTGGAGGCGGTAGTCGAGGCGGGCGGCGTACACGGAGCCGAGGCCGCGGGGGACCACCGACAGCAGGAGCAACGGCAGGAGTACGGGGTGGACCACGGCGAGGACGGACGCGACCGCGATCATGTCGATCATCCCGCCGGTGAAGCCGAGGGCGTCCTGGAGGAGCATGGCGGAGCGGGCGGAGCCCGTCTCGGCGGCCTCCGAGCGCTCGGTGAAGTCGGGGGCGTCGTAGGCGGCGAGTTCCACGTCCATGTGGGCGTCGACCATCGCGAGGTCGGCGAGGGTGGCCATGCCGGGGTTGAGACGGCGGGCGGCGCTGCCGGAGGCGATGGAGGCCAGGGCGCCGAGGGCGGTCATCGCGGCGGCGGCGACCAGGGGCCAGGCGGCGGCCGAGACGCGTTCCTGGACGCCGTCTCCGGCAAGGAGCGGCACCATGGCCTGGGAGATCGCGGCGAGCGCCGCCGCCGTGCAGATCCCGCCGAGGATCTGGGCGGTGACCAGTACGTGGAAGGCGGCGCGGTTGACGGCGAGGGCGAGCCGCGCGGTCTGCTGGAGGGCGGACGGGACGCGCCGGGCCATCTGGCCGAGCGACAGCGCCTCCATGGTCTCGTTGTGCTGGCCCCAGGTGTACGTGAACTCCGGAGGGGCGGGTGGAGCGGGCGGGACGGCGGACTTCACTTTCTCGGCCTGCTGGTCGGACATGCTGCTTCTCCTTCAACCGGGTTGCTGTGGAGGCCAGTTCGGCTGAACCCGCGCATGGCGAGGAAGCCCGGGTCCACGGTGTGCGGAGGGGCTGTCGCGGGGTCGCTGCAACTGGGGGAGTGAGTACAGCCCAGGCCGGCGGCCGGAGCAGCGGGATCTGGCCGACCTCGCGGCGGCGGTCCCCTTGGTGTGGCCGCTGATCGTGTCCGGGTGCCGCCGGGCTCCCGGACCCCGGGGGAGGGCAGGTTGGCTGGAACCGGCCGGTGCGGGGGTCGGGTCGTCGGAAATCGCTTGCGGCCCCGGACGGGTCCCCGGCTCCACGGCTCCCCCGCGTTCGACTCGTGAGCGCCGGTTTGCTGTTGTTTATTTGCGCCCGCCCGGCGCGCCCGGATCCGCGAGGGCATCGAGGACGCCGACTACGTCACGACGCTCAACGTGCTGCGGCGCATGATGCACAACGTGGTCCGGCGAACCGCCTGAGCACGGCCGCGGGGCGGGAGCCCTCGGTGGACGACCCGTGACCGTGCGTGGAGGTGGCGGCCGGCCGTTCCGTACGCAGCGGACGACGGACGGCGGGGCGGCGGGCGGCGCGGGAGCGCCCGCCGCTTCCGCCTCCGTCCCCGTTCGGCCAATGGGCGACCGGTGGACCGGTGGACCGGAGTGGCGGCCATGCGTCCGGGCAAGGCAGGCTGTACTCATGAGAGCGCCCTTGCGCTCGCCCCCGGGACCGGGAGCCGGCGGCCACCTTGGAAGGCCTGCACCAGGCCTTGCTCCGCCACACGCAGAGCCGCCTTGCGGACGACGTGGCGGTCATCCTCGTCGACCGCGGCGAAGACGAGGGCGGGCGGCCGGCCACCGGCCCGAAGGACCCGGCGTAGGGTCCGCGCGGGCCACTCGGATCCGACCGAGCCGCCCCGCCCCACTCCGCGTCGCCGTTCTGGCGGCGAATTCGGGTGCGCCGCTGGTCACCGTCGAGTTATGGTCGGCCGCATGAACGTCACCGGCCTCACCATCACCGCGACCACGCGAGCGACCAGCTCGCCGGTTGCCGCCGCCTGACCTTCCCCATCTCCCCGGCGACCGGACAACGGTCCGTCGGTAGTGCCGTGGCCTCCCCGCCCCGGCCGGACGATCGAACGGTCCGTTCTGGGGTGCCTTCCCCGCTGTGACGCGAAGGACGCACCCCATGCACACGGAACACCTCGTCAAGACCTTCGTCGAGTACTTCGAAGGGCGCGACCACCGTCGCATCATCGGCTCGACGCTGCTCCCGCCACCCGGCGACCCCGTGCTCTTCACCACCTCCGGCATGCACCCGCTCACCCCCTACCTGGAGGGCCGCCCCCATCCGCTCGGCAAGCGGCTGGTCAACGTGCAGCGCTGTCTGCGCACCACGGACCTCGAGGAGGTCGGCGACGCCACTCACCTGACGGTCTTCGAGATGCTCGGTACCTGGTCGCTGGGCGACTACGAGGGTCCGCTCAGCCTCGACTGGGGATACGGGCTGCTCACCGAGGGCCTGGGCGTCGATCCCGGGCTGCTGCACGCCACCGTTTTCGCCGGCGACGGCCAGACCGGGCCGGATACCGCCTCACTCCAGCTGTGGCAGGACCGCGGCGTCCCCGTCGAGCTCTCCGTGGAGGACAACTGGTGGTCCAACGGACCCGTCGGACCATGCGGTCCCGACTCGGAGATCTTCCTGTGGAGAGGTGACTGCCCTCCCGAGTCGACGCCCACCCGCGACGACCGCTGGGTGGAGGTGTGGAACCACGTCACGATGAGCCACCGCCGGCTCGACGACGGTTCCCTCGTGCCCCTTCCCCAGCGCAACGTCGACACCGGACTGGGCCTGGAGCGGCTGGCCTCACTGCTCCAGGGCAAGTCGTCCGTGTTCGAGTGCGACGTCTTCGACCCCTGGCGCCGCCTCGTGCCGAACCTCTGGCCCCTGGACCAGTCGTCGCTGCGGCTGGTCTGCGACCACCTGCGCTCGGCCATCGTCGTACTCGGTGACGGCGTGCGCCCGGCCAACACCGGACGGGGCTACGTACTGCGACGCCTCCTGCGACGGGTGCTCACCGTGCTGTGGCGGGACGACTCCTCGCGCAGCGTCGGCGACCTGCCGGACGAAGTGGTCCGGCACACCCTGGACCACTTCCGGCTGGACATGCGCCCCGGAGACGTGCTCCGGATGGTGCTGGAGGAGGAACGCCGGTTCCGCCGGCTCCTGGAGCGCGGCCGGAACGTGCTCGCCCGGCCCCGGTTCCAAGGTCCGCTGAACGGGGAGGACTTCCACTACCTCCACGACACCCATGGCCTGCCGCGGGAGCTGGTCACGAGCCTGCGGCAAGAGTGAGGCAGCGGGCGCGCACGGGCTCGGCCACGCTCCTCCACCTGCCTCCCGGAACCCGGCCGAGCCGTGCGTGCACCCGCTACGGGCCTTCCCGAACAGCCGAACAGCCGAACAGCCGAACAGCCGAACAGCCGAACAGCCGAACAGCCGAACAGCCGAACAGCCGAACCGGCCGAGCGTGCCGTACGCCCGGTGGCCGGTCACAGGCTCGCGAGGAGGTCATCGAGGGGAGCCGGCACCTCGTCGAGGTCCAGGGCCTCGACGAGGAGGCGTCCGTAACGGATCTTGCGGCCCTTCTTCGTCCCGAGGAAGCGCCGCAACTGCTGCTGCCGGGACCGGCCGTGCTGTGCGGGCTGGCGCACGAAGGTCTGCCAGGCGCGGAGGTCGCCCTCGGTCTCGACGACCTCCTCGACCCTCGGCGTGCCCAGTGCGCGGATGAGCTCGTCCTCCAGGTCCGCCACGCACACGAAGATGTCCCGGCGCGGCGCCCGTGCCCTTGTCAGGCCGCGGTCGAAGAACCCCTGCTCGCCCGCGTCGCACAGTCCTGCCAGGCGCAGGCCGAGGCCCGGTGGCCCGAGGAGGCCGGCGTATCGGGCGACGCTCATCGCCCCGCCCATCTGCACGACGCACACCCCTTCGGCGGCGAGGTCGCGGCCACGCCGCTCGGCCAGGGTCTCCATGGCCGCAAGGTCACTCGGCCCTTCCAGCAGTACCGCGGTCCGCACCCCCAGTCGTACGGCCAGATCACTCGCCGGACCGCCGGAGCCGCCCCCCGCCCAGCCGCTGACCTCGTCCCGGAACATGCGCATGTCCACCATGAAGCGAGTCTCCTACCTCGGCCGACGGCACGGTAGGCAATATTCGTCGACGGGAGCGCGGAGGCCCGGACTCTCGCGCGGGCCCGCGGCAGGGAACCCGGATGTCGGCTGCGGGGGTACCGGCTGATCGCGCGAAACGATGGAATGTCCGCATGACTGCACCCGAGATCGACGAAGACCCCCCCCCGAGCACGGGCGTTACGCCCACTACCTGCAGGTCCTGGAAGGCATCCCGGAGAGCGTCGTGGAGTCGGACGAGGCCGACCTGGTGGCCGAGATCCTCCGCGACGACTGCGTGGCGATGGCGGAGTCCGCGGTGAACCGCCACCTGGAGCGCCGGGCGGCTCACCTGCTGACCGACTCCGGATTCCCCTCCTGGGCCCGGACGATGGCCGAGGTCATCGGGGACCGGCCCTTCCTGTCCCGCCGCTTGCGCGAGTGGACCCTCCTGCGAACGATCGCCCTCGACGAGCCGTGGACGGCCGAGGAGCTCACAGGGGCATCCGACTGGTTCCAGCGCACGGCGTCGGTCGCCCAGGTCGTCGCTTCGCCCGTTGCCCCCGCCCTGCTCGCCGAGCACGGACGCACCCGTCGCGTCCGCAACGCGGCGAGCCGCCGTGTCCAGCGACCGAGGCGACGTTCGAGCTGACGCGCTCCCCGGGTCCGGCCGGGGGGAGGGAGGTCACAGACCCGGACCCTTATGGACCTCTTGCTCCGTATGTCACCCTGGCCGCTGAACCGGGTCACACACCTGCCGCATGGCCCGGACGCCCGACCGACACGGAAGACGCCCATGTCCCTGCCCTTCCCGTCCCGTGCCGTGCCCGCCGTACTCGCCGGAGCCGTGGCCGCGCTGCTGGCCGCGTGCGCTCCCTCGGCTGCCGCCGGTGCCGCGGCTCGCCCGCAGACGACCGCCGTGGTATCCGCCTCGGCCCCGGCCGCCCCGCCCGCCGCCTCCGTGACGTACACGCCGGCCGCCGAACCGTCCCCCGCAGCGCCCGCAGCGCCCGCAGCCTCCGCGCCGGCGTCCGCGGCAGCCTCGTACGCCGGCGTCCGGACCGAGGCCTCGGTCCTGTCCGTACCTTCCGTGGGCATCTCCGGGCTGCGCGTGGTGCCGTACGAGGGCACCACCGACGACGTACCGGGCACCCGCATCCAGGATCTCGGCCACGCGGCCAGCCCGTACGGGAAGCTCGGCGGGGTCGGCCCCGGTCAGGTGGGCAACTTCCTGATCACCGCGCACCGCCTTTCGGCGGGCGGCCCGCTGCGGGACCTGCCCTCCGTGGACAAGGGCGACACGGTCCTCGTGACCGTCGGTGGGGTGGAGTACACCTACGAGATCGTCGCGACCCGCAAGACGTCCTTCCGGTCGGAGCGCTCGCTCGGCGAACAGCGCGCGGCCGTGCCCGGGGCGCCCGGAGCGGCCCCCACCCAGGCCATGATCACGATCTCGACCTGCGCCACGCCGGAGGACCACGCCGAGGGCAACTTCTGGAGCGACGCCCAGGGCAACCCCGAGCACCGCATCGACAAGATAGGCGTGCTGCGCAAGACCTCCGCGGCCCGCTGACAGGCCCGGCCCGGCCCGGACGGGGCCGGGCCGCGCCGGACCGAGCGCCAGATCGCGTACCGACGGGTAGTTTCAGCCAATTCTCAGCGCGGCGATGACATGCTCCTGACAGTTCAAGGTGGCTGTGGGACTCTCCGGGCACGCACTCCGCACCCTCTGAGAGGCCCAGCGCCTCACCCACCCCCACCAGTACGTGGCATGGAGGAGCGAATCATGAGGCACACCACGCCCATCAGGCACAGCACCCGCATCGCACGCACCGCCGGGATCGCGACGCTGGTCGTCGCGGCAGCCTTCACCAGTACCGGAACCGCCCTCGCGCACGGCACCGGAGCCGTGGCCGCCGACCAGAAGGTCGACGGCGTGATCGTGGTCGCCGGCAACAGCTGCAGCTGGACCAACGCGAGCACGAGCGCCGCTGCCCCGGCCGCGCTCACCGTCGACCGCACCACGATCAACACGCCGGGAGGCAATCTGGCCTGCGGCGGCGGCATCGTCGCCAGCCTCAACAACAACCCCGCCTTCACCTTCGACGACGCCGCCGCAACGGCGCGGACCGATCTGATCGACATCACCGGCAGGCAGAGCTTCATCTCCTGCCGCTACAAGGCGACGAACATCGTGTGGGACCGCGACGGGGCGAGCCGGAAGTACATCAACCGGGCCTTCACCGCCGCCAAGACCTCGGGCAGCTTCCTGTGTCCGGGATCGGTCGCGACCCCGGCCGGGGACGCGTCCATGCTCTTCCGCTGAGCAGGCCCGTGCGGCGGGACCCCGGCCCTTGCGCTCGGCCCCGCCGCAAGGTCCCGCCGGGAACGGCCGATCGTCGGGGAGGCTACTCACGCGGATCTGAGTAGCCGCCCCGATGTCCAGCAGACGCCCCGCGCCTATCTTCAGACCATGAGCTCCGTTCAGCCCGCAACCAGTACGGTCCCGCCCCGCTCGCGTGCGCGCCGCCTCGTCCGTACGGCGCTGGTACTCGGCGGCGTCGCACTCCTCACGGCCCTGTCCTGGGGCGGGTACCGCTTGTGGAACGGCGCACCGTACCCGGAGGTCGACCCGAACGTGGTCGGCACGCGACTCCGCGAGGAGGCCGAGCGCGTGCACCAGGACCTGGCTCTGACCGGGCCGGCTGCCGACGGGCCCTATCGAGTGGAAACGGGTGCCTGCTACTACCGCGGACTGCGGGGCTTCGCCCACATCGACAGGTCCCGCCGGGACGTGTACAGCTTCGGTCTCGACACGAGCACCACCGGCGTTCCGCAGACCACCGCCCGCACCGGTGAGGAACGCGTCCGCAGCCGACTGTCACAACAGGGCTGGAAGCTCATCAGCGAGAACATCTCCGACATGGGATTCCGTTTCGAGAACCCGGACACCGGCGACATGGTCGACGTCGACTGGTACGAGCCCACGGGGACGCTCGCCGTCAGCGTTTTCGCGCCGTGCGGGAAGGTCCCCGCGGGCTTCGCCGGGTAAGCGTCGACTGCAAGTGCCGGGAAGTGCCCGTGACTCGCGACCGGGAGCGGCGGCGATGCCGCGCTTCCGCGTTTCCGTGAACGCGTGCTCAGCGGCGGGCCCACCGCCTCGATGACCGTCCCGGTGTAGTCCTCACCGACGGCCGGAGGTCCGTCCAGGTGATGCCCGAGCGCACGACCGCCTTCTCGATGGCCGGCCGGAACCGGGTTTCCGGCGACAGGGCGAGGGAGCCTTCGACGCCTTCCGACTTCGACCGCGCCGGGCCGACCGCCGCACTGCGCTTTGTCAAGCCCCGAAAGGTCGCGGCATGACGTGGCCGGGGCGAGGGGGCTTACTCAGGAGATGGACGTACGCCTAGTGCGGGGTCCTTGTCGGTGTCGCTGCTGGGGAGAGGTTCCCGTTTCGGGGCGTTTCCCGTTCTTCCCTTCGCACGCGGCAGCGGTAATCCAGGTTTCACCTCCGGGATATGGAGGGTTGACGGTTCGGAAGGAGTGAGCGCATGCGAGTCACCACGGTTTACCCGCTGCCCTGTGTCGGGGGGCGAGTCTCGTGAGTTCCCTGCCTCCTTCCTCCGAGCGTCCCACTGGCCCTCCGCCCGGTCCTTTGTCGGGCCGGGGCGAGCACGCACCGCCTCCGCCGCCTCCGCCGCCATCAGGGCCTTCGCCGTCGTACCCCCTGCCCGCGTCTTCCGCCGGGTCGTCGCCTTCGCCGGCGGGCGGCGGTGGGCGGGTTCGTAGGTGGCGATCGCGCAGGGCCGTGCTGAGCGTGAGTACGGCGATGGCCGTGTTGTCGGCGGTGGTCCTCAGCTTCACCGTGCTGGGCGGGAACACCGCGGCGGGCGGTGAGGTCTTCCTCCAGGTCGCTCCGGAGGCCGGGCCGGATCCGTTCACTCCTTCGACGGCCACACCGGCCGAGAGCGTCGCCCAGGTCACGCCCATGGCCGCCGGTGGGAAGGCGAAGGACGGCACGAGGGCCACGAGCGCTGCGCGCACGCTCGAGGTCGATGGCGGGTATCCGGGGCTGTACGGAGGCACGCGGAACGTCGTGAGCTGTGACGTGGAGAAGCAGATCCGGTTCCTCACGCAGCACCCGGACAAGGGCAGCGCGTTTGCCGTTTCGCTGGGTATCCGCCAGCCCGAGATTCCCTCCTACCTGCGGTCGCTGACGCCCGTCCGACTGGGTTGGGACACCCGGGTCACGAACCACGGGTACCGGAACAACGCGCCCACCAGCTATCAGGCGGTCCTGCAGGCCGGCACGCCCGTTCTGGTCGACGGCCGCGGCGTGCCCAGGGTGCGCTGCGCCTGCGGCAACCCCTTGAGCCCGCCGGTCGCGGTCAAGGGCAGGCAGACGTACAGCGGCGAGAAGTGGTCTTCGTTCCGGTCCTCCGGCCTCGTTGCGGTCAAGCCCGCCGCGAAGCCGGTGAAGACCGTCACGGTCTTCGACCAGGGCCGCAAGGGATGGTACGAGCGCCCGAGCGGAACGGCGGAGGGCAAGCACGACCGTGAGGTCCCGCCCCCGCGGGGCCAGACACCCGGCTCGGCCTACCCGGTCCTGCCGGCGGCCCACCCGGGGTCGGTGCAGACGCCCCCGGCCAAGGGCACGGACACGGACAAGCTCCCGGGAACCGCCCCCGGCAACGCCCCGGGCCAGAACCCGGGAACCGCCCCGGGCCAGGACCCGGGCCAGAACCCCGGTAAGGATGCGGGGAAGGTCCCGGGCCAGGAGCCCGGCAAGGTGCCGGCTCAGGAGTCCGGACAGGACCCGGGGAAGGAACCAGGCCAGAACCCGGGCAAGGACCCTGGCCAGAACCCGGGTAAGGACGCGGGGGAAGTCCCGGGTCAAGAGCCGGGCAACGCCCCCGGTCAGGGTGCCGTCAAGGAGCGAGGCCAGGACCCGGACAAGGCACCGGGGAAGGTGCCGGGCAAGGACTCAGGGAACGCGCCAGGCCAGGTCTCCGGCCGGGAACCTGGCGAGGACCCGGGGAAGGAACCAGGCAAGGTGCCGGGTCAGGAGTCGGACAAGGGCCCAGGCAAGGACTCGGGTAAGACGCCAGTTGAGGAGTCCGGTCAGGACTCGGGCCAGGACCCGGGCAACCCGCCCGGCCAGGACACGGGCAAGGAGCCGGTTCAGGACCCGGACAAGGACCCGGACAAGGGCTCGGGAAAGGTGCCGGACAAGCAGCCCGGCAAGGACACGGACAAACTGCCGGGTGACGAGTCCGGCCGGGAACCGGGGAAGGCGCCGGGTCAGGAGCCCGGCAAGGACAGGGGCAAGGCGCCGGACAAGGCGCCGGACAAGAGCCCGGGCGAGGACTCGGGGAAGGAGCCGGGCCAGAGCCCGGGTCAGGAGTCCGGCAAGGAGCAGAGCCAGGACTCAGGCAAGGAGCCGGGCCAGGGCTCGGGGAAGGTGCCGGGACACGACCCGGACAAGACCCCCGAGAAGGTGCCGGGCAAGGAGTCCGGCCAGGATCCGGGCAAGGCCCCGGAGAAGGGTGCCGGCAAGGACCCCGGCAACACGCCGGGGAACGGGTCGGGCGAGCACTCGGGTCAGGATTCCGGGAAGGTGCCGGGTCAGGAGTCCGGCACCGGTTCCGGCAACGGCCCGGGGAAGGAGTCGGGCCAGGGCAGAGGGCAGCCGCCCGGTCAGGATCCCGGTAGCGATCAGGGGAGGCGGCAGGGCGGGGATTCCGGTAGTGGGCAGGGGCGGACGAACAGCCCGGGTGATCCGGTGGGCCAGGTGACCGGGCGATGATGCTCCGTTGAACCACCGCGGGCCATGCCTGCGGTGGCTGCGGTGGCTGCGTCCCTGGGGGTTGCGCCGTCGCATCGTCGTGGTCGGCTCAATGCCATCGTGGGGTTCAGCCCCGCCGGAGGCTGGCGATGGAATGAGGTTCCCCCGCACTGCGGGAGGGGCTGACTAGCTGGTCAGGGTGGGTTGACGTGGTTTCAGGTTCACTTGTTCGGTCGCTGCCTGGTTGGCGTAGTGCTTCTCCTCGTACTCGATGGGGCTGAGGTAGCCGAGCCGTTTCTGGATGCGGCGGGGGTTGTAGAAGCCGTCGATGTACTCGAAGAGCGCGAGGTTCGCCTCGGCCCTGGTGGCGAAGACGCGGCCGCGGATGCACTCGGTCTTGATGACCATCCACAGGTTCTCCGCGAGGGCGTTGTCGTACGAGTCGCCGACCGAGCCCATGGAAGCCTGGATCCCGGCCCTGACCAGGCGTGTTGTGAGCTTCACGGACGTGTATTGACAGCCGTGGTCGGCGTGGTGAATAAGCTCTCCGGGGGCGACCTCGCGGCTGGCCAGGGCGTATTCCAGCGAGGTCAGGACCAGATCGGCGTCGGCGCGGGCGGAGGTCTCCCAGGCCACCACCCGGCGGGAGAACGCGTCGCGGATCGCGGACAGCCACAACGGCCCCTCCCCGGTGGGGATCATGGTCAGGTCGGTAACCCACAGCCGGTTCGGCCCGGCCGCGGTGAAGTCGCGTTGCACCAGGTCAGGGGCCAGATCGGCGTCCGGGTCACGGCGAGTGAAACCCTTGCCCCGGCGGGGACTGATCCCGGCCAGGCCGGCCTGGCGCATGAGCCGCTCGACGCGCTTCCTGCCGACGTGGACGCCCTCACGCTTGAGGACGGCGTGCACGCGGGGTGAGCCGTAGATCCCGCCGGACTCCTCGTGGACCTGCCGGATCCTGCTGGTCAGCTCGGCATCCCGGCGGCGCCGTTCGCACGGTTCGGTCTCGGCCTGGCGCCACCGGTAGTAGGTGGAGGAGGGGATGTTCAGTTCCCGGAGTACGGGCTCGACCCCCAGATACGGGTGCTCGTCAACGAGCGCCGTCACCTGGGCCGGGTCGGGTCGAGCTGGGCCGCGAAAAAAGCCGAGGCCGTCCGCAGGACCTCATTCGCACGCTTGAGCTGTGCATTCTCCTTCCGCAGGGCGGCAAGCTCCTCCCGCTCGCCAGTGGTGAGCACGTCGTCGCGTTCGCCGGCGTCGGCCTCTGCCTGCCGGATCCAGTTGCGCAGAGCCTCGTGGTGCACGCCGAGTTCCTCGGCCATGCGGCGGATCACGGGCTTCGGCTCGGCGGTCCGGTACATCCGTACCGCACGCTCACGCAACTCCAGCGGATACTTCCAAGACCACGGAGTTATGGCTTGTCGGCCGCTGTCAACAGGGGCGAGGTATTTGGGAGAAGTGCCGGTCAGGGCAACGGGACTCCTGGTAGAGCGAGGAAGCCGACCAAGGTCTTCCCGCCTGAAGGAGCCCCGTTGCCCGTTCAGTGTTCCACCGTCACGCTCACGTCGTCCATCACCGTCGCCGACGGGGTCTTCGCTCCGGGGCATCTGGGCGAGCTGACCCGGCACCTGCCCTTTGAACTGGTCGATGACGTGCTGGAACGTACTGGCGGAACCCAGCGGAGGCTGAGGCTGCTGCCGTCGAGGGTGGGTGTCTACTTCGTGCTGGCACTGGTTCTCTTCCCGCAGCTGGGCTACATGCGGGTGTGGGACAAACTCACCTGCGGCCTGCGCGGGCTCCTTCCACCGCGTCCGTCGGAGAAGGCGCTGCGAGAGGTGCGCCGGCGGCTGGGCGCCGCGCCGCTGCGGCTGCTCTTCGAGACACTGGCCGGTCCCGTGGCACAGCCGATCACACCAGGGGTGCGATACAGGTGCTGGCGCACAGTCGCCTTCGACGGCTGCAGCTCCACCAAGGCCCCTGACCGGCCGCGAGTCTGCGCCTGGCTGGGCAAACACAAGCATCGTTACGGCACGGACGGATATCCGATGCTGAAGATCATGGTGCTGTGCGAGACCGGAACCCGGGCCCTGCTCGGTGCGGTCTTCGGACCGACGCCCGAGAAGGAGACCGGCTACGCCGAGCAGCTGCTACCACTGCTGGACAACAGGATGCTGCTGCTCAACGACCGGGGCTTCGACTCCGACGACTTCCTCGCGAAGGCCGCGGCCACCGGCGCCCAGCTGCTGGTACGCCTCAAGGGAACCCGGACACCCGCACGCTGGGCACTACTGCCGGACGGGTCATTCCTGACCAGGATCAACGGGACCCGGCTGAGGATCATCGATGCGCACATCGCGGTGACGACCGCCAAAGGGCTGAGGCTGGAAGGCCACTACCGACTGGCCACCACGCTGACCGATCACCGTCGCTACCCCGCCGCAGAGCTGGTGGAGCTCTACCACGAGCGATGGGAGATCGAGTCCGCGTTCTACTCGCTTCGGCACACCCTGCAGCACGGCCTGGTGCTGCGATCCCAGGACGCGACCGGGATCCAACAAGAACTCTGGGCTCACCTGACCGTCTACCAGGCACTGCGCCGCGCGATGGCCGAGGCCGTCGAGACCCTCCCCGGCACCGACCCGGACCGCGCCTCCTTCACCGTCGCCCTGGAGACCGCAAAAGACCAGCTCATCGCCGCAGCCGACGTACTGCCCGACACCGGACCGGGACGAATCACACCGGCCCTGCTGCACGATCTGCTCCCACCCCGCCGGGCCCGCGTCAACCCACGCCGCGTCAAATGCCCGATCTCCCGCTACGCCGCCCCGCCCCACCAGGCACAAGTCCTGGGCGCATCCAGGATCACCAGCATCAGTGTCACCGTGAACCCCTCCGCTGGCCCAGGCCCCGACGGACGCCGCGACCGCACACTGCAACTCCTGCGAACCGATCCCCACCGCACCTGGCGCGCATGTGAAATCGCCCGCGGTATCGGACTGGAGGATCCCCAAGGACTACGCGCAGAACTGGGACGCTGGGTCCGCGAAGGAATCCTCCGCCGCACCGGCCGGGGCCTCTACACCCTCGACCCCGAGTGGACCACCCCAACCTCCACAAGCCCCTGTCCCCGCCCCTGTTGACAGCGCCGGACAAGCCATAACTCCGTGGTCTTGGGATACTTCCTCGGCGCAGGCATCGTCTGGGCTCCTCTCATGAGACCCATCTGACCCTCTGTCACCCATCCCCGCATCTCGGGGGAAGCTCAGAACGGCTTTCGTGCGGGCTCCCCGCGGAGGTTCGTCCCCGCACCGGCTCCCGGGATCCGTACGGTGCTGTGTGGTGGCGCCGGGGCAGGACAGGGCAGGGCAGGGCTTGGCAGGAACTGCTGATGCCGATATCAGATTCTGGTTCGCTGAGCTGCGCTCCACCCTGGCCCGGGAAGCGGGTCCGGGCGGTCCGGGAGAATGGACACCATGGCGCAGGCGTGAGAGTGGACGTACGACGGCACGGAATTGGCCTGGCTCCAGGAGCGGCTCGGCCGGCCCGATACCGGCCCCGGGCACGTCGTGTCCGAGCTGGTGCCGAGCGGATTCGAGGCGTATCTGCGCATCTTTCACCGCTTCGAGGCCACGGATGGGTCGGGCCGTACCCGCAAGTGGCAGACGTGGGCCGAAGCAGCCAGGATCGATTTCCACTCCGAGCTGTCCCACTTCTCACTCCCTGAAAGGCACGGCGCCGGGGGCGAACTGGTGTGGACGACCGAAGCAGGGGCCCTTGACGGCCGGAGCCGAGGCGCGCTGGCACGTTGCCTCGCCGGCGCGACCGGCGACCAGGCCGTCTCCTTTGCCTACGATCTGGCGGCGCTGTGCTGGGGTGAGGGAAAACCACTCGTTCGCCATGCCTCCATGGCCTGACCTGCCAGGCGTCGGCCGGATGGGGTTTGCCCGGGAACCTCGGGAAGTCCCCGCCTCTGTCCGGGTGGTCGATCAGCGCAGCGATTCCTTCGGGGGGCGCTCGCGCACGGCTCCGTACGCGATGAAGTAGGCCGGGATCCGGTTCAGCCACCGGGACTCGGTGACGAGCTCGGCCATCCGCTTGGCCCGTCGGGGATCGCCGAACGCGGTGCGGCCGGCCAGCAGCGGACCGATGACCTGGGTGTGGGCCAGGCTCTGGAGGCCTTGGGTCGCCACGGTGGTGGGCCAGCGCCGGTGCTGGACGCGGCGCACGTCGCGCAGTCCCACGGTGCCCTCGCGCAGCGGCCGGACGAGGTAGCGGGCCGCGGCCACCGCGTCCTGTACGGCGAGGTTGATGCCGATGCCGCCGACGGGTGACATCGCGTGGGCGGCGTCGCCGATGCACAGCAGCCCGGGGCGGTGCCAGCGGCGCAGGCGGTCGAGCCGTACGTCGAGCAGTTTCACCTCGTCCCAGGAGGTGACGGCGTGGCTCCGGTCGGCCAGCCACGGCACCGCGGCCGTGAAGCGGGCCATGAAGCGCTCCAAGCCCTCGGCGCGGCGCTCGGCGTCGGTTCCCTTGGGGATGAGGGCGGCGCACTGCCAGTAGTCGCCGCGGTCGATGAGCGCGGTGAAGAACCGGTCGCCGAAGCCGCCCACGAGTCCGCCGGGGTCGTCCTCGTGGCGCGGGAGGCGGAACCACCAGGCGTCCATGGGGCACGGGAAGTCCTCCAGCCCGAGTTCGGGCAGGTCCCTGGCCAGTGAGCCACGGCCGTCGCAGGCCACGGTCAGGGTCGCCCTGAGTTCGCCGGTGCTGCCGTCCGCAGTGCGGTAGCGCACGCCCGTGACGCGTCCGCGCTCGATGAGGAACGACGTCGCCTCGGTGTCCATGCGCAGGCGGAAGGAGGGTTCCCGGGCCGCTTCGTCGGCGAGGAGGTCGAGCAGGTCCCACTGGGGCACCATCGCGATGTAGTTGTATTTTCCGTGCAGCGCCCCGATGTTCCCGATCGTCACCAGGGACCGGTCCGGCCCCAGGGGCAGCTGCACCGTGGTCACGCGGCGCTGCGGCAGCTGGGCGAACCGTTCGGCGAGGCCGATGTCGTCGAGGAGCGCAAGGGTGGAGGGGTGCACGGTGTCGCCGCGGAAGTCGCGCAGGAAGTCGCTGTGTTTCTCCAGCACCGTCACCTCCACACCGGCCCGGGCCAGCAGCAGCGCCAGCACCATTCCGGCCGGCCCGCCTCCCACCACGCAGCACGTCGTGCGCTCCACGGCAACCACTCCCTTCGCGGGGATCGGGAGAGCCCCAGGGGAGGTATACCGCACGGGGGGCGGCGGGGCCGGTAGCGGCGACGCCGACCTGACCTGCCTTCAGCAGGCCCTCACTCCGGGCTGTTTGCGGGCGACCGGCGTCAGCCCCGGCGAGATCGCCGGGTGGGGGACTTCAAGACCGGCGCGGCGTCACTGGGGTGCCGGGGCCGGTGCCGGGGTCCGCGGTCGGGACCGGTCGTCCCACTGGTAGGGGCTGTGCATCGTGAGGAAGCGTATGTCGAGGTCGGACTCCAGGTAGTCCATGCGCTGCTCCCAGAAGGCCTGCATGTGGGGGAGGGCGAGGTGGGCGTCGAGATCGGCCTGGGAGCGCCAGGCCTCGTAGAAGACGAAGACGCCGGGGTCATTGCGGTCCTCGTGGAAGTGGTACTCCAGGCAGCCGGACTCCTGCCGGGTCGGGTCGACGAACGAGAGCAGGAGCTGCTTCAGCTCCTCGGCGCGTTCGGGCTTGGGGCGTGCGGTGCCGACGAGTGCGAATGGCTGGGACATGCAGGGTTCTCCCCCCGATAGGTACAATGAATCTCGTACCTGCCGGACGTTATCGAACTCATAGGTACGATGCAATTCATACCTGAAGGGAGGTGTCCGCATGCCCGACGGCGAAGGCCACCCGAACGTCGACGAGATGGAGCTCGGCCCCGTGCTCTCCGCGCTGGCAGATCCACTGCGCCGCCGAGTGGTGCGTGAGCTGGCGGCCGAACCCGACGGCGTGGCGCGGACGTGCAGCTCCTTCGGGCTGCCGGTGTCCAAGGCGACGGTCACGCACCACTTCCGTGCGCTCCGCGAGGCCGGGCTCATCCGGCAGGTCGACCGGGGCAACAGCCGGATGGCCACCCTGCGCCGGGCCGACATCGAGCAGCGGTTTCCCGGACTGCTCGGCATCGTGGCGGCCGAGCCGGGGGAGTGAGTCCGGAAGCGCCGTCACGCGTCGAGGGACAGGCCGAAGGTCTGCCGCAGTCCGTCCGCCCCGCGTCGTCAGGTGCACCGCGCGTGTAGGTGCACCACGCGTGCAGGTGTACCAGGCGTGGGCTCATGCCGTAGCGCAGCCAGCCGAGTGGCCCCGGCCCCGTCCCGGCGACGTCGGCGCACGGATGTGCCTCGGGCCCGAACGCCCGACGGGTTCGGGCCCGAGGCACATCCGTGGTGCGGCCAGGTCAGCGCTTGAAGATGTCCTTGATCTTCTCCTTGGCCTGGCGGGCATCGCCCTTCACCCGCTCGGCGCGGCCTTCGGCGGTCAGCCGCTCATTGCCCACCAGGCGGCCGGCCGCCTCCTTGAGCTTGCCCTTGACCTGCTCGACCTTGGCCCGGCCCTTCTCGTCCCTCGACACAGCTGATCACTCCCTGGGGGTGCGGGAAATGCCTTGCCCTCCGCGTCTGACCCCGATCGCGCCCCGCAAACGTGGGCGGCGGGACCGAGCAGGGCATCCGGTCAGGCGGGCGGGACGCCGAACGGCATGCCGGAGAGGTAGTGCGCCCCCAGCGCCTCGCGGTGGTCCGCGTTTCCGAGGTGCTCGTCCCGATGGAATTCCGGAGCGGCCTTGATCTGCTCCTTCGTACGGTCCACGTAGACCTTCTCGGCCGCGTGGTCGATGTGGGTCACCAGCCCGGCCGGCAGCAGGACTTCCTTGCCGAGGATCCACACGCCGGTGTCGACGACCAGATAGGCGTCGCTGACCTCGTCGGAGTGCTTGTCGACCTTGCCGATGCTTCCGTCGGCCGCCTCGACCCCGTAGCCGGTGAGGTCGGCCGCCAGGTAGTCGACGCCGCCGCGGTAGGCCCACACGTTCTCCGTCATGCGAAACAACTCCTCCGATCGCAACCGTGGCCCCTCCACCCCGTGGCCCCGGGGACGCAGGGACCTCCGTCGACGGCGCGCCTGCCCGGTGACCCACGGTTCCACTCCCGTGCCTGCACGGCCGCCGGCTAGCCGCGAGAAGAAGTGGGCTCTGACCGTTTGGGCCGACGGGGACCGGCCATAAGCGTGGTCACGGGAGTGCGTGACGGTGAGCGGCGCGGACTCCCGAGCGGACCCGAGCCGCGTGGTGGCATCCCCCCGCCATCACGCGGCCGGGGCTCGTCCGTACCCGGTGCAGGACATGCCGCCGTCACCCGGTGCGGGACATGCTGCCGTTCGGCCCGCCCGGCAACCGGAACGCCGCCCCGCCCGGCGCTCTTCCCGACCGCGCCGCGCAGAGGTGCGCCGTGCCGCCGGATCCCGTTCTGCTCTCCTCCGATGCCCTGAGGTCAGCGCCTGCGGCCCCGTCCGCAACGAAGGCCGTCCGCCAGCACGTCTGCAGGTGAGCCTGCCCACCCCCCAGGGCCCGGTCCTCGTCCTCCTGTGTCAGCTCCCTCCCACGGGGCAGGGGCGTGAACGTCCATGTCACCTACATCCGTTGAGGAGATATGAACAGCGCTCTTCGTGTGCTGACCGTCCTGGGCGGCTCGATCCTGCTCACCTTCGCGGCCGGATGGGCCTTCGACCTGCTGCTGCGCCGAGCCGACGCGCGCCACCCCGAAACGCCCCTGTGGAACCTGCTGCGCCGGTGCCGCCGCGCCCTGCAGATCGTGCTGCTCGCCGCGCTGCTCAGGGGCGCCCACCGGCAGATCGCGTGGCCACCGCTGCAGGACCACGCGGCCGCCGTGGGCCGGATCCTCTCGCTGACCCTGATCGGCGCGGGGGCCTGGCTGATGGTGGCCGTGGCCTCCGCCGTCGTCGAGTCGGGGTACGCCCGCTACGCCACCGCCACCCGCGACCCGGCCCGGCTGCGCCGGGTCCGCACCCAGGTGACCCTGATCATGCGGGTGGTCACGGTCGTCGTGGCGGTCGTCGCGGTCGCCGCGATGCTCGTCACCTTCCCGAGCTTCCGCGCGCTCGGCACGTCCGTGCTCGCTTCCGCCGGGATCATCGGAATCGTGGCCGGCGTCGCCGCCCAGTCCACCCTCGGAAACCTCTTCGCCGGCTTCCAGATCGCCTTCGGCGACATGGTGCGCATCGGCGACACCGTCGTGGTCGCGGGTGAGTGGGGGGTGGTCGAGGACATCACCCTCACCTTCCTCGCCGTACGCACCTGGGACGAACGACGCATCACCATGCCCGTCTCGTACTTCACCACCCGCCCCTTCGAGAACTGGTCACGCGGCGGCGTCCAGATGACCGGCACCGTCTTCCTCCACTGCGACCACCGCGTGCCCGTGGGCCTCATGCGCGACAAGGCCGAAGAGATCCTGCACAGCTGCAAGGAGTGGGACGGCCGCGGCTGGGACCTCGCCGTCACCGAGGCAACGCCCTCCACGGTCGTACTACGGGTCATCGTCACCGCCAAGGACCCCGACGACCTGTGGACGGTGCGCTGCGCCGTACGGGAGCAACTGGTCGCCTGGCTCGCGGAGAAGCACCCGGACGGCCTGCCGCGCGTTCTGCTGGACCCGGCACCCGGACCGGCACTCGGACCGGCACGGGGACCGGGCGCCCCCGGCGGATCCGAGGGTCGCCGTACGGCTCAGCCGGAGGCGACCGTCACCTCCACCTCGTGGAAGCCCAGGTGAACGGTCAAAGGGGTGACGGCCACCGCATGAGGCGCAGGCCGCGAAGATTTCGCCGGACGTGCAGAACGGGAAAGCCGGGGCATACGCGTTTGCGGAGGCGGAGTTCGCGCGGAACGCGAAGTCCGCCGCGCACGACAAACGGAAAGAGAAGGGGCCGAGAACTTTCCTCGCCGTCCTTTCGTTCACCGGAGGAGCTGTTTCGCGTTACTGAGCATGTGTGGAGCTACAAGTCGACGTCGGGCCACCTGGCCGGCACCGACCTCACCGGCTACAAGGTCGAGGCGGTCGACGGCAGCATCGGCAAGGTCGACAAGCACTCCGACGAGGTCGGTGACGCCTACCTGGTCGTGGACACCGGTGTGTGGATCTTCGGCAAGGAAGTGCTCCTGCCGGCCAGCACCGTGATCACGGTCGACCCGGACCAGCGGGTGATCCACGTGGACCGCGCCAAGGAGCAGATCAAGGACTCCCCGGAGTTCCACCGGGAAAAGCACCTCGGCAACGCGGACTACCGTGAGCAGCTGGGCATGTACTACGGCATCGGCGGCCCCTTCGGCGGCCCGATCGCCTGACCTGCGAGGAGCACGGGGCCCGGACTCGACTCGCCGAGTCCGGGCCCCGTGTATCGCGGGCGTACCGAAAATCGCATACGCCACCGCAACGGCCCCCCGTCTCCAATGGCCGCATGAACCACAACCCGTCCCTGTCCGCAGCGACCCGCCGCACGCGCAGCATCGTGCTCCTCGGCCTGGTGGTACTCGGCATGGCGGGCGCGGTGTACGTCGTGCGGCGGCCGCTCATGATGTCCGCTCCGATGTGCATGGCCGGGCGGTGGCACGGCTGCTTCGACACGTTCAACGGTGTGGTGCTCATGACGCTGGTCGCGTTGCCGTTGGCCGCACTGGTGGTGTGGGCCCTGGCGCGCCGTCGGCGTGCCGACGGCGGCACATCGGCGTGGCGGCTGTCGCTGGCCGAGGTGGGCATGGTCCACGGGACGGTGCCGTTCCTGTGGTTGACGATGATGCCGGGCGCCGGGGCCGGCATCGTCCCCGGCCGGGTGAGCCTGGTACCGCTGCGGGACCTGGTCACGATGGGGCCGCTCGGGATCGTCGGCAACCTGCTGGTCTTCGCGTCGCTGGGGTTCTTCGCCCCGATGTGGTTCGCGGCGCTGGCGTCCGCGCCGCGGATCCTGGCGCTCGGGGCGGGCTGCTCGGTCCTGGTCGAAACCGCGCAGTACGTCCTGCGGCTGGACCGGGTCTCCTCCGTGGACGACGTACTGGTCAACGCCGCCGGAGCCGTGCTGGCGTCGCGCCGCTGGTGGCGCACTTCGGCGCAAGCGCCCTCGGTCCGGCCTCGCCCGGCGCTGGTACGGGCACGCTGAGTCGCGTCTCCTGTGTGTACCACCGTCCACAACATCCCCGCCGGCGGCACCGTGACGGTCCACACCGAGGCGCGCGGCGACAGGAGCGTGCTGCGGGTCGAGAACACGGGCCGTCGGCTCCCCCCGGAACTGGTGCCGACCCTCACCGAACCCTTCCAACGCGGAACCGAACGCGTACGCACGGACGAACACGCCGGTGTCGGCCTCGGCCCGGCCATCGTGGACAGCATCGTCCGCGCCCACGACGGGAGCCTCGACCTCGTCCCCCGCCCCGCCGGCGGTCTCCTCGTCACGGTCCGGCTTCCCGGCACGCCCTCACGGGACGACCTCTAGCCCACAATACCAGTGACTTAAGGATCTCGGCTGGTAGGGTGTTGGCCAGGAGGTGTCTGGATGCCACGCCCTGGACAGGTCAAGCCGGAGACGGACGAGCGGTTGTCGGATCGGATCGCGATCGGACTGCTGACGCGGACGTTCCCGCCGGAGCTGGTGGACCGGGTCGTGGAGGAATCCGGGAAGGCCGGGCAGCGCAACCGGCTGCTGCCTCCACGGGTGGTCGTCTACTTCGTGCTGGCGATGTGCTTGTTCTCCGGTCAGGGCTACGAAGAGGTCGCACGGCTGCTCACTCAGGGTCTGGCCTGGGCCAAGCACTGGTCGGGTTCGTGGCAGGTGCCTACGCCCGGTGCGGTTTCCCGGGCCCGGGCCAGGCTCGGGCCCGAGCCGCTCAAGGCTCTCTTCGAGCAGTCCGCCGGGCCTGTGGCGACCGAGTCCACTCCCGGTGCGTGGTACGGGTGTTGGCGTCTGATGGCGGTCGACGGGACCACGTTCGACGTGCCGGACAGTGAGGAGAACGACGCCCGGTTCGGTCGTCCCGCCACCCACCGGGGCGAGCGGACCGCGTTCCCGCAGGTGCGGGTGGTGGCGCTGGCGGAGTGCGGCACGCACGCCATCACCCGCGCGGCTCTGGGGCCGTTCACCACCGCGGAGTCCGTGATCGCGCGGGAGCTGTTCGACGCCCTTGGACCGGATGACCTGCTGATGGCCGACCGGGGCTTCGCCGGGCTGGAGCAGTGGCGAGCGGCATCGGCCGGCGGTGCGGACCTGCTCTGGCGCATCAAGTCCAACGCCGTCCTGCCCGTGCGGCGCGAGCTCCCCGACGGGTCCTACCTCTCCGACATCGTGGCGGCCAAGGACCACCGCAAACGCACCGATCCCACCGTGGTGCGGGTCATCGAGTACACCCTGGACGACCCCGGACGCCCGCAGCACGACGCCCCGTACCGGCTGATCACCACCATCCTCGACCACGAAGCCGCACCCGCGGCGGAGTTGGCGGCCCTCTACAACGAGCGATGGGAGATCGAGACCACACTGGACGAGCTGAAGACCCACCAACGCGGCCCCGCCCAGGTCCTGCGCTCCCGATCGCCCGACGGCGTCGAACAGGAGGTCTGGGCCCACCTCCTCGTCCATCACGCGATCCGCCAGCTCATGCACACCGCCGCCCGGGACACCGACACCGATACCGACCGGCTTTCCTTCACCCGCACCCTCCGCCTCGCCCGACGCCAGGTCACCGCGCAGGCGGCCTTTTCCCCTGACCGCCTGGCCACAGCCCTCACCGACGGGATACGAGAGATAGCCCGTCACCTCCTGCCACCGCGACGACAGCGGTCGAACGCCCGCGTCGTCAAACGCAAGATGTCCAACTTCGGCGTCAAGCGCACCGCACACCGGCTCTGGCCACAGCCGACACTCGACCCAGCCCGAGCCGTGGCCATCGCCCCACACCACAAAACGGCCCCGACCAACCCACCGAAGACCCCAGGCACCCCGGACCCTTAAATCACTGGTATTGGCCCTAACCCGTAGCTTCCCGATCTGGCGGTCGTTGGCGTGGTATGGAAGCGGCGGAAGAGATAGCGGCGGCCTTGGTGGCGAAGTTCACGGTGCTGTTCCCGCATCTGGACGAACGTCAGCGTCGTCTCCTGCTGGCGGCCGAGGCCCGGGTACTGGGCCATGGCGGGATCAGGCTGGTCGCCCGGGCGGCTGGAGTGCGAGAGGCCACGGTGTCGCTTGGTGTCACTGAACTGGACTCCGGTGAAGCCCCGTTGGGGCGGGCGCGCCGGGTCGGTGGTGGCCGCAAGCGGGTAGTGGACCTGGACCCGGGACTGCGTCCGGCACTGTTGGCCCTGGTCGAGCCGGACATGCGCGGGGACCCGATGTCGCCCCTGCGGTGGACGACGAAGTCCACCCGCCACCTCGCCGCCGAGCTCACGCGCCAAGGCCACCGGATATCCGCCGACACCGTCGCCGACGTGCTGCGCGAGGAAGGCTTCAGCCTCCAGGGCAACGCCAAAGTCATCGAAGGCCGAGCAGCACCCGGACCGGGACGGCCAGTTCCGCTATATCAACGAGCAGGCCAAGGCCCACCAGGTGGCCGGCGACCCGGTGATCAGCGTCGATACGAAAAAGAAGGAAGTGGTGGGGCCGTTCAAGAACGGCGGCCGGGAATGGCGGCCCGCAGGCAACCCCGAGCGGGTCAGCACCCACGACTTCCCGGACAAGGAACTCGGGAAGGCCGTGCCCTACGGCATCTACGACCTGGCTGCGAACACCGGCTGGGTCAGCGTCGGCACCGACCACGACACCGCCGCCTTCGCCGTCGAATCCATCCGCCGCTGGTGGAATGCCCGCGGCAAGGAGGACTACCCGCAGGCCAGGCGGCTGCTGATCACCGCCGATGCCGGCGGCTCCAACGGCTACCGAACCCGCGCCTGGAAGGCCGAACTCGCCGCCCTGGCCCTGGAAACAGGCATGGAGGTCACTGTCTGTCACTTTCCTCCGGGCACATCGAAATGGAATCGGATCGAGCACCGGCTGTTCTCACACATCACCATGAACTGGCGCGGCAGGCCGCTGACCAGCCACGAAGTCATCGTGCAGAGCATCGCCGCGACCACCACCCGCACCGGGCTGAAAGTCCACGCCGAACTCGGCACCGCTACCTACGAGACCGGGGTCCGCATCGGTGACGGGCAGATGGACGTCCTCCCCGTCACACGCCACGACTGGCACGGCGACTGGAACTACACACTCCGCCCCGAGGCATACACCCAGGTCAACGACGCACCAGACCCGTTCGATCAGCCGAGCCCCGACCTCGCCTGGCTATGCCACCCCGCCCTGACCGGACTGCCGCCCGCCGAGTGGGACACCCTCATCACCGCGCTGACCATCCTCCACGACGCCCAGCGCGAGACTCACCTGGACCAACGACGCGGCCACCGACCTCGCGTCAAGGGCGACGGCACCACCGGCCGACGCCCCGTCCTCACCCTCGCCGACCGGCTCCTAGCCACACTCCTCCACTACCGGCTCGCCCTGCCCCAAGTCGCCGTCGCCGCCCTGCTCACCGTCCACCCCGGAACAATCAACAGACGCATCCGCGACATCCGGCAGCTCCTGGAAACAGCCGGGCACCCCATCCAGCCCGCCGACGACCGACTCGCCACCCTCGACGACCTCTACGACTTCGCCAGCACCCGTGGAATCACCCTCCCAGCAGAGATCAAACCGGGAGTGTCATGAATCAGGTGGGCACTTGCTCAGAAGGGACCCCTGATGGACGCGGAGAACGGTCACCTGATCGAGGACGCTGACGGCGTGTCGGTTGCGGTGTTCGACAGGGACGTTGACGGTGCCGGTGTGACATCGAAGACGACGGCGGCGAGCCGGGAAGCGGCGGCCGCGCACGGGCTGAGCCCCGGGCTGATGGACGAGCTGGCCGAGCTCGCCGCCGGCAAGGTCCGCGACGGCGGGCTCAGGCTGATGGGCGAGGGCGGCCTGCTGGTCGAGCTCACCCGGCACCTGATGCAGGCCGCCGTCGAGGCGGAGATGGACCTGCACCTGGCCGAGGAGGCCGGCCGCACCGGCGGCCGGGGCTCGCGCTCGGGCGGCAACGCCCGCAACGGCCACCGGTCCCGGAAGGTGATGACGGAGGTCGGCAGTGTGACGGTGCAGGTCCCCCGGGACCGGCTGGGCACCTTCACCTCCGGCCTGCTGCCGAAGTACGCGCGCCGCACCGGCGGCCTGGAGGAGATGGTCCTCTCGCTGACCGCGAAGGGGCTCACCTCCGGGGAGATCGTCGCGCATCTCGCCGAGACGTACGGCATGGAGACCTCCAAGGAGACGGTCTCCACCATCACCGACAGTCATAGTGGTACACGGGTCCCCGGTGGTCGTGACCCAATCACTGACTGACGTCCTGCTGGACTGTCCTTGCCTTGATCTGTCCGACCGCCGGGGCCCGGTTCCCCAGGGCTCCGGCCGGGCGGAGCATGACCTCATAGGAGTCAGCCGTTCACCTGCGGTTGACGCCTCGCGAGCGTGAAAATCGGTACGGGGGCTGTCCGCCGACGCCGCTTGATGTTTGGGCTGTGAGCCCGCATAGGAGTCTGGTGAGGGAGCCGTCCGAGGGGCCGCACACTGTCGTCTCGAGCACGCCGTTCAGCTTCTCTGTCTCCCCTCAGGCTTCCCGGGCAGCCCCCGCCCGCACCTTGCGCAAGGGGAGGAAGACGATGGAGGAGTCCAGGGAGGACCACGACGACGGAAGTGTTGCCCGGGTCGCGGCGATCGACATCGCCAAGGCGTCCGGGATGGTGTGTCTGCGCGTCCCGCACGACACCATTGAAGGCCGGCGCGTCCAGCAGGTCTGGACGGTCGCGTCCACCACGAACGCGATCCTCGAGCTCGGCGACCGGCTGGTCTGCCAGGGTGTCCAGCGGGTGGTGATGGAGGCGACGGGCTCGTACTGGCGGCCCTTCTTCTACCTCTTGGAGGCCCGTGGCCTGGAATGTTGGCTGGTCAACGCCCGCGATGTGAAGAACGTCCCGGGCCGGCCGAAGACCGACAAGCTGGACGCGGTCTGGCTGGCCAAGCTCGCCGAACGCGGCATGGTCCGCGCTTCGTTCGTACCGCCCAAGCCGGTCCGGCAGCTACGGGACCTCACCCGCACCCGCACGGTCTTCATCCAGGAACGCACCCGGCACAAGCACCGGGTGGACAAGGCCCTGCAGGACGCGCAGATCAAGCTGTCCGACGTTGTCTCGGACCTCTTCGGCCTCTCCGGCCGGGCCATGCTCGACGCCCTGGCCGCCGGTGAACGCAACCCCCGAGCTCTGGCGGATCTCGCCAAGGGGAGCCTGGTGAAGAAGAAGCCGGCCCTGGCCGAGGCACTCACCGGGCAGTTCGAAGAACATCACGGCCGCCTGCTGGGAGTGTTGCTGGGCACCATCGACCACCTCACCGCGCAGGTCCGGGAACTCGACCGGCTGATCGCCGACCTCATGGAACAGACCAGGGCCCCGCACGACGGCACCGGAACCGGACCGCCCCGCACAGACGACACCAGCACGTCGTCAGCCCGTGACGCTGTGACCGCGCGGGAACTGGCCGAGCGTCTGGACGCGGTCCCCGGCATCGGACCGGCCACCGCCCAGATCATCCTCGCCGAGATCGGCTTGGACATGAGCCGCTTCCCCACCCCCGAGCACCTGGTCTCCTGGGCGAAGCTGTGCCCCCGCACGATCCAGTCCGGAGCGAAGAACACCACCGGCCCAGCCGGCAAAGGCAACCCCTGGCTCAAGGGCGCCCTCGGCGAGGCCGCCAACGCCGCCGCCCGCACCGACACCTTCCTCGGCGCCCGCTACCGCAGGATCGTCAAACGCCGCGGCCACGCCAAAGCCCTCGTCGCCGTCGCCCGCTCGATACTCGTCATCACCTGGCACCTGATCAACGACCCCGACGCCCGCTACCAGGAACTCGGCGCCGACTGGCACCAGCGACATCTCAACCCCGCCCGCAAGACCCGCGACCTCGTCCGCCAGCTCCAGGCCCTCGGCCACCAGGTCACCCTCGCCGCCCCCACTACTGCGGCCTGACCGCACTCCTCGTTCCCGACGTCCGTCCCGCTCCGCGGAACGGACGCTGCCGCCTGCCCGGCTGAGGTTCGATTTTCCGTTCAGCATCAAGGCCCTGGACGCCATGGCCGACTGGCGCACGCGCCCGCTCGATCCGGTCTATCCGGTCCTGTTCGTGGACTGCGTGAACGTGAAGATCAGAGACGGTGCGGTGGCGAACCGCCCCATCTACGTGGTCCTCGCGGTCACCTGCGACGGCCACCGCGAGATCCTCGGACTGTGGGCCGGGGACGGCGGCGAGGGCGCCAAATACTGGCAGAACGTCCTTGCCGAGCTGCAGAACCGCGGCGTGAGGGACGTGCTCATGCTCGTCTGCGACGGCCTGAAGGGCCTGCCCGAGGCGGTCAACACCGTCTTCCCGCAGACGGTGGTCCAGCTCTGCATCGTTCACCTCATCCGCACCACGCTGAAGTACATCTCGCGCGCCGACTGGGACAAGGCCGCCCGCGACCTGCGGCCCGTCTACACCGCCGCCAACGAGGACGAGGCCCTCGCCCGGCTCGCCGAGTTCAGCGAGAAATGGCAGGCCAAGTACCCGGCCGCGGTCCGTGCCTGGGAAAGGTCCTGGAGCGAGGTGGTGCCCTTCCTGGGCTTCCCACCGCCGATCCGGAAGATCATCTCGACCACGAACGCGATCGAGAGCCTGAACGCGCGCTACCGGCGCTCGGTCAACGCCTGCGGGCATTTCCCGAACGAGACCGCCGCCCTCAAGCGTCTCTACCTCACCACCCTCGCCCTCGACCCGACCGGGAAGGGCCGCAAGCGGTGGACCAGCCGCTGGAAAGAGGCCATGAACGCCTTCGACATCGCCTTCGACGGCCGCCTCTCGGCCGAACGTGTGTGAGCCAACCAGACCAACGAGAAACCTCTACGCCAACCGAGTGGTGAACACCGCTTTCGTGATACTCCCATCAAACCAGCGAGTTAATGATCTGCGAGCCCTTAGCCTCGATCCACCGGCGTGGTTCGGAAGTGATCTTCTGGCGGGTTTCTGTGCCGGTTCCGGGTCGGTGCTTGTAGGTGGGCAGGTTGTAGCTGCTGGTCTGCCCAGCGTTTCCACGTGTTCGGTTCCGGTTGGGCCCTGGCGGGCGGGGGGTGGGCAGGGGCGGTTCGTGTCAGCCGGCTGGTCCGTGGACGGTGTCGAAGAGGTGTGTCCAGGCGTGCTGCCAGGGCCAGTTGTGCGGCAGGTGCAGGGTGACGCGCCGGGCGGAGCGGGCGGTCCGGGCCGGAACGTGGATCAAGTGGGTGCGGAGGGTGGCGGTGGTGGCCTTGGCGTGGAAGGCGGAGGTCAGAGCACCGGTGGCCCGCAGCAGGTTGTAGGTCATGGCCCACAGGGTCAGCCAGGCCGCGTTGGCGTGGAAGTGTCCGGACGGCAGGTGGGCCAGAGCTGCGGCTTTGCTGTCGGCGATGACCTGCTCGACGACGGCGTGGTGACGGTGTTCCCGCTCGGCCTGGAGCGTTCCGGCGGGGTTGTCAGTGAAGAACGGGTGGTAGCGCCAGACGGGGAACAGCTCGCCCTGGTCACCCACGACGGTGGGTTTGGCCAGGTCACGGACGCGGCGCACGATCAGCCGGGCGGTGACCTGTTCCGCCTTCTTGCGGCCGGCGAAGGCGGTGTATGCGGGTATCTCGGCGACTTCGGCGCCGGAGATGAGCTCTCCGGTGTCGGGGTCGGGCACCGCGGTGGGATAGGTGATCTGCTGCCATGCCTGGTCGGGGATGCTGTGGATGGCCCGTTTGATGGAGGGGTTCATGCCGGTGGTGACCGAGAAGCGGGCCCCGGCCCGGCGGCAGGCGGCGATGACACCGGCGTTGTAGAACTGTGAATCCGCCCGCAGGATACGGGTCCCGGTGCAGCCGGCCTCCCGGGCGGCGGCCAGGGCTTCACTGACGAACTTGGGGGCGCCGCGGGCATCGGCCGCTTTGCCGCGGCGCATCCGCACCCCGGCGATCACCGGGCGGGAGTGCGGGGTGCAGATCGTGGCGAGCAGGGGGTGCAGGGTGCGTACGCCTTTGAACCGGCCGTACTCGGCGCCCTGCTTGGCCCGGCCGTAGACCCGTTTGTGGGTGGAGTCGACATCGATGAACGCCTTCTCGCCCGCGCCGGGCAGCAGCGGGGTATGCGCGGCCAGAGCGGCCAGGAACCTGCGGTGCACCGCGTGGAGCTGGAGTGCGTGACCGTGGGTGAACGCGCGCAGAAACGTGCCCAGCGTGGACGGCGCACGGACGCCTGCGAACAACACGGGCATCGCGCCGTGGCGCAGGACGTGAAGGTCATCGATGCTGTCCGCACCCGCGGCCATCCCGGCCACGATGCTGGTGACCTTGGCATCCGCCGCCGCACCCGCACCGTTCTTCGCCCCGGTCAGCTTCACCTTCTCCGCGGCCAGACGGGCAAGCCCGCACCGCTCGGCCAGGCGCATCACCGGGACCAGCCCGGCATGCGCGATCAGATTCCGGTCGTCGAACGCAGCGGAGACCGCCGCCGGAGTATGGGAAGCTTTCATCTACGAGGTGCCTTGCTGATTGTGCGTGCTGGAAGCGTCAGAACTCCCATCATCGCAGGTCAGCAGGCACCTCTCTTCGGTTCTCTGTCCACAGGACACAGGCCAGTCGGTGGATCGAGGCTTAGTACTGCAACCGCATGTGGCGTGACGGTCGGTGAGGTTGCTCGTTGTTGTGACTGTGTGATGAATCGCTGACGGTTGAGCAGATCGAGTCGTGGTCCGAGGGTGTAGCGGGGTTGCATGCCCGGTTCGGGCATCGTTTTGGCAGGTCGGAGCCACGTGATCGGGCTCTGGACTACATGACGGGCCTGCTTGCGCCGCTAGAGAAGAAGAACGGGTGGACGCTGGCCGAGCAGGTCGGCCAGCTCCGCCCGGACGGTGTGCAACGCCTGCTCAACCACTCCGAATGGGACGAGAACGCGGTCCGCGAAGATGTCCGGGACTTCGTCGTGGAGACCATCGGCGCCAAGGATGGCGTGCTCATCGGGGACGACACCGGGTTCCTGAAGAAGGGCACCAGGTCAGCAGGGGTCCAGCGGCAGTATTCCGGCACCGCTGGCCGCACCGAGAACTGCCAGATCGGCACCTTCCTCGCCTACGCATCCGCCAAAGGGCGGGCGCTGATCGACCGGGAACTCTACGTCCCGAAGTCCTGGACGGACGACCGCGACCGCTGCCGGGCAGCCGGGATCGACGACACCGTGCCGTTCGCCACGAAGATCGAGCACCTCAAGTGGATGCTGCAACGCGCCATCGACGCGGCTGTTCCCTTCGCCTGGGTGACCGCGGACGAGGCATACGGGCAGGTCAAGCACTTCCGCGCCTGGCTGGAAGAACGCCAGGCCGCGTATGTGCTGGCCACCAAGGTCAACGACACCGTGATCACCGCCGACGGCCGGGACGCCCGCGTCGACGAGCTGATCGCGGCCCTGCCGAAGCAGGCATGGAAGCGGATCTCCGCCGGAGCAGGCGCCCACGGCCAGCGGATCTACCACTGGGCCCGCGTCGCGATCCGGCCCGCCTGGGAGGGCGGATCCGGGCACTGGGTGCTCGCCCGCCGCAATCTGTCCGACCCCACCGACATCGCCTACTACGTCTGCTATGGCCCCGTCACTTCCCGGCTGAAAGACCTGGTCAGGACCGCCGGAGCCAGGTGGGCGGTGGAGGAATGCTTCCAGACCGCGAAGGGTGAATGCGGGCTCGATCACTACCAGGTGCGGCTCTACCGGGCCTGGTACCGGCACATCACCCTGGCCATGGCCGTCCTGGCCTACCTCACGGCCATCCGTGCCGCAGAAGCCGCAAAAGGGGCAGCGGAGATGACGAGCAAGACCTCATACCCCTCAGCGTCCCGGAGATCCGCCGGATGATCGGGCACGTCGTCGTCACGCCCCGCTGCCACAGCAACGAGCACCGTCTGCACTGGTCACGCTTCCGGCGCCGCAGCCAGGCCCGAGCCCGCCGCTGCCATTACCAACGCCGAGGCCACGACCCACACATGCGGTTGCAGTACTAGGGGCGGGGGCTGTTCGTCAAGGCCCGTGAACGAGGCAGCGGAGCTGCTGTAGAAGAGGTTTGTCCTCCAAGACATCCTCACCACAGGAGCTCCGCTGTTGGAACAGGCTGCCATAACAAGGCCGGTCAAGGTAGCGGCCGGGGTGTTCGCGCCAGGGCATATCGGCGAGCTGACCCAGATCGTGCCGTTCGAGATGGTCGATGAGGTGCTGGCGCAGACCGGTGCGGTACAGCGCAGGGTCCGGCTGGTGCCGGCACGGGTCACGGTCTACGTCCTGCTGGCCGGAGCGCTGTTCACCGGGCTGGGCTACCGGCAGGTCTTCGACCGGCTGTGTGCCGGGCTGGCGGGCCTGGCACTGGCCCGGCCCAGCGGCAGCGCGTTACGACAGGCCCGCCAGCGGCTGGGACCAGCACCGATGAAAGCCTTGTTCGACCTGGTCAGGGGCCCTGCGGCCACGACCGCGGCAGCCGGGTGGTGGCGGGGTCTGAGGGTCGTCGCGGTCGACGGCACCCTGCTGTCGGTCCCGGACTGTCCGGCCAACCTCGCGGTGTTCACCCGGCAGCGGCTCGGCAACGGGATCTCGGGCTACCCGCAACTGCGGCTGGCCGCGCTGGTGGCATGCGGGACCCGATCGGTGATCGGGGCCGTGTTCGGCCCGGCCGCCACCGGTGAGCTGGAGTACGCCCGCCGCCTGGCGGTGGATCTGCGGGCCGGGATGCTCCTGCTGGGCGACCGGAACTTCGCCTCCGCCGCACTGCTGAACCAGCTGGCCGCCACCGGCGCGGACCTGCTGGTTCGCTGCAAGTCCGGCCGGAACCTGCCACCGGTGGCCCGCTGCCGGGACGGCTCGACACTGGCCCGGCTCGGAGCGCTGACCGTGCGCGTCATCGACGCCGAGGTCAGCATCGTCACCTCCCGGGGCACCCGCACCGGCCACTACCGGCTGCTGACCACCCTCACCGACCCGTTGACGCACCCGGCCGGTGAACTCGTCCGGCTCTACCACGAGCGCTGGGAGATCGAGACGGCATACGCGGAGCTGAAGTCCACGATCCTGGGCGGACACGTCCTGCGGGCCCGCACCCCGGCCGGTATCGAGCAGGAGGTCTGGGCACTCCTGACCGCCTACCAGGCGTTGCGGACCGCGATGACGGATGCCACCGACAGTGTCCCAGGCACCGATCCGGACCGGGCCGGCTTCACCACCGCCCTCGCCGCCGCACGCGACCAGCTCGTCCTGGCCGCCGGCATCTGAAGCTTCCCCTTGATCGTGGACACCTGGAGACTGGGATCTGAGGTTCCAGAGGAAGTAGTGCCAGGTGGGAAGCAAGTACACGAAGCGGTACTCGGACGAGTACAAGCGGGACGCGATCGAGCTCGTGCGGTCGTCGGGCCGGACGGTGACCGAGGTCGCCCGGGAACTCGGGATCAGCTCGGAGTCCCTGCGGGGCTGGGTGAAGAAGGCCCGGGCCGCCCAGGACAACGGATCGGGACCCGGCGCCGTGCGGGCCGCCGACGACCGGGACGAGGAACTGAAGCGGCTGCGGAAGCTGACCGTAGAGCAGGCGAAGACGATCGAGATCCTGAAAAAAGCGACCTCCTTCTTCGCGAAGGAGAGCGACCGGTGAGCACGATATGCCGGTTCATCCACGCGGAGAAGGCGAACTACACGATCGTGCTGCTGTGCACGGTGATGAAGACCGCCCGGTCCACGTACTACGCGTGGGTGGCCGGAGCCGAGGCCCGCGAAGCCAGGCGACGGGCGGATGAGACCCTGGCACACGAGATCACGGTGATCTACATCGCCTCCCGGCGGAACTACGGCGTCCCGCGCGTCACCGCCGAACTGCGCCGGCAGGGCCGGGTGGTCAACCGTAAGCGGGTGGCACGGGTCATGCGGGAGAACGGCATCGCCGGGAACAGCCGGCGCACCGGACGCCGCGGCCTGACCAAGGCCGACACCAAGGCCGCCCCGTCGCCGGACCTGATCGGCCGGGACTTCACCGCCATCCGTCCCGGAACGAAAATCGTCGGGGACATCACCTACATCCCCACCGCCGAGGGCTGGCTCTACCTCGCCTCGTGGCTGGACCTGGCCACGCGCGAGGTGATCGGGTACTCGATGGCCGACCACCACCGCGCCGACCTCGTCGTCGACGCGCTGGACATGGCAGCCGCGCTGGGCCGCCTGGAACCCGGCTGTGTGATCCACAGTGACCGCGGATCGGAATACACCTCCGGTCAACTCCGCACAAAAATCAGCAAGTTGGGGCACCGGCAAAGTATGGGCCGGACCGGGAGCTGCTTCGATAACGCCGCCGCGGAGAGCTTCTGGGCCGTCCTGAAAGAAGAGATCGGCACCCGCTTCTGGCCCGACCGGGCCACCGCCCGCGCCGACATCTTCGACTTCATCGAGACCTTCTACAACAGACGCCGCCTACGCAAGCACATCCACTGGGGCTACCTCACACCCCACGAAACCCGCCTGCGATACCGGCAAGACCAGGCCCTCGCAGCGTAACAACACCGTGTCCAAGATCACGGGGAAACTTCAATCACCGCCGACACCGTGATCGACCTGGTCGGAGCCATCGGCCGCAACGTGCTGGCCCACATCCTGCCCGCCCGGCGGATCCGCACCAAAGACCGCATCGTCAAACGCGCGATCTCCAAATACAACGCACGCGGACCCGCCATCGACCGGACCACCTACAAAGCAGCCATCAACATCACCATGCTCACGAGCAGCACTTGACGCCCCGGCCCCGCCCTCAACTGAACGGCGTTGCCTCTAGCCCCCGGGTTGAGCTCCGACGGCCTGCCGGTAGGCCACGTGCCCGCCCAGCGCACCCGTGACGGCGACGGCCGCCAGGCCGCCCAGCGACCACAGTCTGCCCTTCACTGGGCGCCCGCGGAGCCGCGCCGTCAGGGAGACGGCGTAGCAGGCCACCGCGGCCACATTGGAGACCGCGTGGGCCAGTCCGACCCGGGCCTGCGCGGGCGGCAGGTCAGCCCAGTCCGCCCAGCCGGCCAGGGCTGCCGGCGCGATCCCGGCCAGCCCGACGCCCGTGAGGGTCGTCGCCGCACGCTGGGTCCCCGGAACCACGTCCAGCACGGCGGCCGACAGCCAGCAGCCGATCGGCACCTGCACCAGGACGGGATGCACCGGGTGGCCCAGTGGCCTGCCACGCAACAGATCCCGCATCCCGCCCAGGGGAAGCGACCGGATCCCCCGCTGGAGCAGCCTGATCACCGGATCGGCCACCGTTGTCCGTTCGAGCCGGTCCAGGGCCGTCAGCCAACCTGCCGATGCCGCATCGAGTGCCGAGGCCTGCCCGACCGCCGTCGAGGTACCGGGGGTGTATGAGTTCATACCCGACGCCTACCCGGCGGCACGCCTCCATCCCGCCACGGCCCCGACTGCACCCGAACGGAGTGCCTGCCAACGGCGGAGCCCGACCGGGCGTTGAGAATCCCGGCTGTCGGCCCGATGGACGGTTGATTACGGGGTAACCGCGCCACGAGGGCGTACGCATCGCAGGGGAGGCTCCGGAGGAGCAGCGTGGAGCAGATCGCCGAGGCCGACGCCCCCGCGCCCGTACCCGAGGAGACCATCGCCAGCGTCGAGGCCGACCTGGCCGAGATCAAGGAGAGAGCGCACCGATGACCGACGAACTCGGAACCAGTATCGGCACGCCCACCCCCGCGGAGCTGCGCGAGCAGGTCGACCGCGTACGGGACCGGGCCGCTCAGGCATCCGGGCTCCTCGCCCGGGCCGTGCTTCGCGCGGGCCAGCTGACGGCGGAGAGGACACCCGACCCGGTCCTCCACAAGGCCGGCCGGGCCGCGAGGGCGGCGCGCGTCCATCGCACGCCCCTGCTTGCCGCGGGCGCGGTCCTGGCCGTCTTCGTGCTGGTGCGGCGCGGCCGCGGACGCCGATGAATGCGTCCGAGACCTCGGCCCCGCAGGTCGCGGCCTCGACGCCCGTCAGCTGTCGGGCTCCGCTGCGGAGATCGCAGCGAGGGCCGACCCCGGGTCCTGTTCGACCGCGAGGTCGCCCAGCGTGACGACGCCGACGAGGTCACCCTCCTGCGTCTGCACGGGCAGGCGACGCAGCGCGTTCCGGCGCATGAGATCGAGGGCATGGTCGACCTTGTCGTCGGGGCGGACGGTGACCGGCGCACTGCTGAAGACGGCCTGCACGGTCGTCTCGCCGGGATCCCTGTTCCCGGCCATGGCGCGGACGACCAGATCCCGATCGGTCAGGATGCCGCACAGCCGGCCCCCGTCGACGACGAGCACGTCTCCGATGTCGGCGTCCCGCATCACCCGCGCCGCCTCCGCCAGTGAGGTCAGCTTTTCGACGGTCACCGGATTCTTGGTCATCACCTCGTGGACGCGTCGCGTCATGACTCCTCCGACTGCTGGAAGTGACTCCTGTGGGGCGGCTACCCGCCCCGGCGCCGAGTAGGCCTCCGGGCCGGTCGGGTCGCGGGCAAAGGGCCCGGCCCGGCTCACGCCTGGGGCTGGAACCGCCGGGCGCCGTGGCTCCTCGGCTGGTGTGCGACTTCGATGACGAATCCGCTGCGGGGCCGGGGCGGGATCCGGCTCAGCGGGATGGCCAGGTCCTGCCGGGGTACGGCGAAGTCCAGATCGGCCAGGGCCGGCGCAAGCGCGGCCAGCAGGGAAACGGTGATGTCCTCGCCGGGGCAGCGGTGGCCGGTGCGTGCGTCGCCGCCGCCCTGCGGGATGAGCGCGTCGCGGCCGGGCTCGTGACCGAGGAAGCGTTCGGGGTCGAAGTGGTAGGGCCGGTCCCACAGGTCCGGGTCGTGATGGTGCCCGTACACGTCGAGGAGGAGGTGGGTCCCGGCGGGGATCTCGTGACCGGTCAGGACGAGGTCGTGAACGGCGACAGCTCCGATGAAGGGCACGAACGGGTAGAAACGGCGGACCTCGTGGGCGAACGCGCGGGCCTGGACGCGGCCACCGGCACGCAGCTGGTCGCGCACACCGGGATAGCGGTGGAGGGCGTGGGAGGCGAAGACGGCGAACCACGTGATCGCGACGGTGGGGCGGATGATGTTCAACAGTTCGACGGCTGCCGTGTGCGGATCGAGCAGAGTGCCGTCCTCGTCGCGGTGGAGTGCGACCGCCTCCAGGGGGCTCCCCGCCACTGATGCGTGCCGGGACGGGGAGAAGACGCCGTCCGGGTGCGGTCCGAGTCTGCGGAGGTCGGCCACGGCCGCCGCGAGGGCCTGCTCCTGGCGGTGCCGGGCGTGCCGGGCCCGTACGCGGCGGGGTCCGGCCGTGGCGAAGCCGTCGATCATGGCGACGCAGTCCTCGGCGACCTCCCGGGCCGCGTCGTCCGGGACCGGCAGACCCACCCAGTCGCAGACCGCCCGTGTGAGCAGCGTGGCCACCTCGTCGAAGAGGACCACCGTGCGCCCTTCCCAGGCCGTCACCGCTTCGCGCCAGTCGCGCTCGACGGTCTCGGCCAGGGTGCTGATGGAGCCCGGAGACATCAGCAGGGAGACGAAGAGCTCCTTGCGCACCCGGTGGGGCGGCCCGTCCAGGGTGTGGACCGCTCCCTTGCCGAAGAGGGTGTCGAGCACGTGTGAGGGGAGGGCACCGTGCCGCTGGACGTGGCTCTCGTCGTAGAACAGGGCGACGGCCGCAGGCCCGTGCAGCAGTGCCGCGCGACGGCCGAACAGGTGGGTGGAGACCACGGGCGCACCATGGTGCGCCCGGCGCAGGTCGGGGGCCCACGCGTAGCCGTGGGTGAGCAGGGACAGGGTGCTGTCGGTCAACAGAACGGACATGATCTGCCCCTACGTGATCGGGGGACCGCGATCAGGAGCGATCGCCGGTCCCGGTTCCGGCCGCCGGTCCCCGTCAGACGGCCTGGGACGCGAGCTCGTTGTAGGCCAGGTCGGACACGTTCGTGGCCAGGACGGTGACCTGGATTCCGTCCAGGAGGCCCTGGAGGAGGCGATATGCGGAGGAGTACGCGAGCTTGTGCGCCGGCGGCGCTCCGTCGGGCATCCAGAGGATCAGCACGAGGTCGTTCCTGCGGGACCCGTCCGGCGCGGCGAAGTGCAGGTCGTACACGACGAACCTGGGTTCGTCGGCCGGTAGCGACTCCAGCATCTCCTCGTGCGTGAAGTTCGCCTGGCTCTCGACGACCACCGTGTCCAAGGGCTCGTTCAGCCGGTAGACGACCGTGTTGATCTCGCGTCTGCCCTTCAGCTCCTGCAAGGCGCCCAGGCAGCTGTCGTCCACGGTGGTACTCCGGCTGCTCACGGGCGATCGTCTCCCTGCGGATACTGCCGGATCTGTTCCTCGCGGCCGATTCCCGGGCGTTGCCGCTTGGCGGAACGGCCTGCGGCGTGACGCCCACCGACGTCTTCCGTACGGCCGCTCACGGCTTCGTCCGCTGCCTGTCGCGCCGCGCGGTCCCCGCTCTCGCCGACTGCCTCCGACGGCGGTGTGGGCACACGGTGACGCGGCTGCTCCGGTCGGCTCATGTCGCACCTCCTCGATGCCCGGGCCGATCTGCTCGCGGTACGGGGCCCGCTCGCGTCAAGTCTCCTCGCTCCCGTCCCGAGCCGCCTGGTGGCGACTGCCCGGCCCCCGGCCGGCGAAACCCGGATGCAGCCGCGCGTCAGGCGGCCGGCGCGTCGTCGGGCACGGGGCCGGCGGCCCAGGCCGGCACCGGCGCCGGAGGCAGGGACCACCGAACCAGCCGGACCGCTGCGCGGGCCACGGGCCGGACCCACCACCGCTCCAGCGGGAATCGCCGGGGCAGCCCCAGCTCCGCCCGGGCCCAGTCCGGCAGGAGGACGACCGCACCCGCGGCCAGGGCCGCGTACGGCAGGCGCAGCGTCCACGGCAGCGGCGGGTGGCGGAGGATGAAGCGGGCCGCCTCCCTGGCCTCGGGGGTGCCGCGCAGCTGCGGCCGGTGGTCGTCGATGCGGGCGGCGAGTTCCGCAGCGGTGCGTGGCGGGTCGGTGACACCCAGCGCCGCCCCGACCAGCGCCATGCCCGCCACGTACGCGTCCTGGTCCGGGCCGCTCAGCGGGCGGGAGCCGTAGCGCTGGTGGGAGCGGAGGAAGCAGCTCAGCTCGGCGTCGTGCACCCATTCCAGGAGGGCGGGGTCCGTGGCCGTGTACGGCTCGCCTCCGGGAGCCTGCCCGCTGACCGTCCTGTGCACCGCGATGACCCGGTCGACCGCCCGTTGCGCGTCCTCCGCCGTGCCGAAGGTGGTGACGGCGAGGAAGGTGCTGATGCTCTGCAGCCTGCCCCAGGGGTCTTCCCGGTACGCGGAGTGCCGGGCCACTGCGGCCATCGCCAGAGGGTGCAGGGACTGCAGCAGCAGGGCGCTGATCCCGCCGACGAACAGGGCCGCGTCGGCGTGGACCCGCCGCACGGGGTGGTCCGGCCCGAACCAGCGCGGACCGGGTGTGAGGTGGATGCGGTTCCGGGTGGCGGGCCCCGAGGGCCCGGCCACCCGCAGGAAGAGAGCCTCGCCCAGCCGCGCACGGGCACGTTCACGGGCGCCCGCGAACGCACGGGCAGCTGTGAAAACCGTCCTCCACCGGCCCATGAGAGCAGTATGCCCACCGGTCGGCTCCGCGGGCACCGGACCGGCACGGGAGCTACTTGCCTTCCAGGGCCTCCACCAGCTGCAGGAGGTTGCCGCCTGCCACGATGAGGGCGAGGTGGTCGTGGTAGTCCCTGCTGCTGACGATCAGGCCGCCGCGGACGCGCAGCACCAGGATGCTGGCGGCCTCGAAGGTCCGCCCCGTCACCCGGTGGTGCACCTGGTAGTCGAACTCGGCGACGACCACCTCCGTCCTCGGTTTCCCGGACGACCACGTTCACCGGGGTCAGTTCCACGGGCGAACTCGCGCAGACCTGGGCGAACCGCTCCCTGAGTGCGGCCCGCCCCTCGACCCGGCGCGGCCCGACCGGCTCGAAGACGGTCTCCACCACGGCGTCCTCGGCGTAGAGCTCGGCCAACTCGGTGTACCGCCCTGCACCGATGCCTTCGATCAGCTTTTGGAAGACCTCGCGCGGCGACAGCGTTTGGGGCATGACGAACCTCCGGCGAGACCGTGGATAGAATCGGACTAGCGACTCCGTTTTTACGATACGGACTGGAGACTCCGGTTGTCCAGGGTGGTTCTGCCGTCGCCTGCGAAAGGCGGAGAGGGATGGCTGGCGATCAGGAGCGCCCACTGAGGGCGGACGCGGCACGCAACCGGGCCAGGCTGCTGGATGTCGCCACGGAGGTGTTCACCACCCGCGGTGTCAGCGTGCCGACCGAGGAGATCGCGCGAACCGCCGGGGTCGGAGTCGGCACGCTCTTCAGGCATTTCCCGACCAAGGAGGCACTGCTGGAGGCGGTGATGGTCCGCAGGCTGGAGGAGATGGCGGCCCGGACCGCGCAGCTGGCCGCCGAGGCCGGACCGGCCGAGGCCTTCTTCGCCTGCTTCCGCCTGGTGGTGGAACAGTCCGAGGGCAAGAGCGAGTTCACCCGGGCTCTCGCTGCGGCCGGGGTGGACGTGCACGCGTCGCTGCAGGAGCCGACCATGGAGATCCAGGCCCGGCTGGCCGATCTGCTGACCGGCGCGCAACGGGCGGGAGCGGTCCGCCCGGAGCTGGGCCTGCCGGAGTTCATCGCCCTCCTGGCCGGCACCGGCAGGGCCCTGGAACAGCTCGGAACGGATCCCGAGCCCCGGGAGCGGATCTTCGACGTCGTCTTCGACGGGCTGCGGCCGCGCTGAACCGGCCCGGTGAGGGGGCTACGCGGGGTTCTGGAACGTGGGGCGGGACCAGGGCGCGTCGACGTCGCCGGACTGCGGCCGGAGCCCGAGCTCGCGGAGCTGGTTGACCGCCATCATGGCGGTGAACATCGCATTCGGGTTGGCGCCGCCGACCCCCAGCTCGGCGAGGCTCTCCCCGTAGCGCGTGGTGAACGCGCTCGGCCGAACCGGGCTGCTCTCCCTGGTCAGGCCGAGCGCCGCGTCCTGCAGGGCCGTGGCCTGTTCCAGCAACCCGTCCAGGTACGACACCACCTCGGAGCCACGGCGCAGGGCGAAGGTGTGCCCGTCGGTGAGGAGCGCGGCTCCACCCTCCTCGAAGAGGCGGGCGACGGCGCCGAGCACGGTCTGGATCTTGAGCTGGTCGGCGTCGGCCATCGCACCGCAGGGTCCGTTGCCCTCGTCGGACAGGTGAAGGACGCCGCAGTCCCCGAGGTGCACGATCACGTGCCCGGCGCAGTGGCCCTGGCTGCGCAGCACGCGGACGGCGCCGTCGGCGAAGGTCCAGCCGGTGAAGCGCTGCGAGCCGAGCCGGATCCGTTCCAGCGGCCGCTCCTCGTAGGTCCGGGTCGTCGCGCCGAAGGGCCGCATCGGCTCGAAGAGCGACACCACCTTGTTGCTGGTCAGCGCGGGCGGAGCGGGCAGCGGCGCCACCCCGGCGATGCGCTCGAAGGACCGCACCCAGTAGGCCGCCGGGTCCCCTCATCTGGTCGAGGTCAGGGGCGGGGACGTAGTGCTCGACCGGGACACCCAGCTCGTCGGCCAGGTCGTTGTTGCCCACGTGGTCGAGATGGCCGTGCGTGGTCAGCACCAGTGCCCGGGACCAGGGGCCGACCCGGTCGGCCGCTTCCCGCAGTGCCGTGCGGAAGGCCGCCGTGACGCCGGTGTCGACGAGCACCAGTGTGTCGGCGGCCCGGTGCACGAGGGCATTGGCGACGTCGGGCTGATCGTGCTCGACGTCCAGCCCCTGCCCGAGAACCAGCACGGTCGCGTCGTCGATCTCGATCGGTTCACCGAGCGCGGTCATGGACCCTCCCGCGGCGCTGTCGACCACGTCTCCTGCGGACGAGCGTACGCCGCACGGGGTGCGGTGTCCCCGGGAAGTGCTGTCAGCAGCGACGGGTCTGGTACGGCACAGGGGCGGGTACCGGTTCGGCCGCGGCCGGGCACCGGCTCATGGCGACGAGGAAGGTCGCGGCGATTCCGCCCGCCACGACGAAGAGGGCGGTGCGGATCCCGTGGGCGCTGGCGATTCGGAGCTGTTCACCGGAGAGGCCGTCGAGGCCGGCAGTCGACACCAGGACGAGGACGGCGAGACCGACGGCTGCACCCACGCCCGAGCCGGTGGAGGCGATGCCCGAGGCGATGCCCTGGTCCCGGTCGGGGATGCCGGTGGCGGCGGCGATGAACATGGTGGTGAAGACCACGCCGCCGCCGATGCCGAGTGCCACGAGCCCGGGAACGAGTTCGGCGTACGTGCCGGTCGGTGAGATCGCGAGGCCGAGTGCGACCGCACCGAGCGCACCGACGGCGAGGGCGACGGCCAGCGTGCGCCTGAGACCGAACCGCGTGACGAGCCGGCCCGCAACGGTCGATCCGGCCACCACCACTGCGGTGGGGACGACGAAACCGGCGCCGGTCTGCAAGGCGTCGTACCCCAGAACCTCCTGGAAATAGAGGGACAGGAAATAGAGCACGGAGCCGAAGGTCGCCATGAACATGAAGGCGATGACGACGCCGGTGATCAGGTTGGGATGGGAGAGAAGCCGGGGCGGCATGAGCGGGTCGGAGCTGCGCCGCTCGATGACGGCGAAGGCTCCGATCAGCAGGAGGCCGGCAACTGCGCTCACCAGGATGCCCGGCGAAAGCCAGCCCGATACGGGGCCCTGCACGAGGGCGAACACGATGAGTGTGACACCGAGGGAAATGCTGATCGCACCGGGCAGGTCGAACGTGCGGCCCTTCTCGCGCTCGCCATCCCGGGGGATCACCACGAACGCCAGGACCAGCGCGGGGCCGGCCAGGACGACGTTGACGAAGAAGACGGCTTCCCAGCCGAACACCTGCGTCAGAAGTCCGCCGAGCAGCACACCGATGACGAGTCCTGCCGCGCCTGCCCCTCCCCAGATCCCCAGGGCGCGGTTGCGGGCACGGCCTTCGACGAAGGTGGTGTTGATGACGGCCAGGGTGGTGGGGAAGACCAGGGCCCCGCCGAGACCTTGGACCGCGCGAGCGGCGAGGAGTACACCCGGTCCGGTCGCGAGCCCTCCCGCGAACGCCGCCCCGGCGTAGAGCGCGAGGCCGGTGGCCAGGATGCGACGTCGTCCGAGCAGGTCCGCGGCCCGTCCGCCGAACAGGAGGAAGCCGGCCGAGGTCACCGCGTAGGCGCTGATGACCGACTGGAGCGTCTGCGCCGAATAGCCGAGGTCGGCGGCGATGTCGGGAAGCGCCACGACCACGATGTACTGGTCGAGGGAAACGATCAGCATCGCGAACGAGAGCAGCACCAGCGTCGCCGTCTCACGGTTCCAGCCGAGGCCGCCGGGCGCGGGCGAAGTCCCTACGGGTCCCACGGCAGCACCCCTGGTCATCGGTCAAGTCTGCGCTTGCGGACTGCTGGCAAAACCCTATACAGACGGACCTCACCCACCCCGTCAACGACCCACGCGACACCACACGCCGGGGATTCCCGCGGACTCCGCCGACGCCGTCAGACCGTCTCGCCGGTGCAGGACGCGTGGTCGCCGCAGGCATAGCAGGTGTACCGCATGCACCCGGTACACAGTCCGATGTTCTCCAGCCGGTACCGGTCCCCGCAGCCGTCGCACCAGGCCCGCTCCCTCAGCATGGCCTCCCAGCCGCCGCTGCTCCCGATGGAGTCGTAGGAGGCGGCGACGAACTCCGCCCACGTGATGTCGTGGTCGGTCCCATGCTTGAGGTGCCAGGAGTACACCGCGAAGAAGGCCTTGCCGGTCAGGAGGTGGTCGCGTCCCCGGCCGTCGCGGATCCACAGCCGGACGAGATCCCTGATCCGATCCTCGAACGGCAGCCTGCGGTCGAGGATCAGGTGGTTGCTGTTCACCGCCGCATTATGCGGCCGGCGGCCGCCTCGGGGACAGGTCCGGGTCTCCCGGACGCCGCCGATCACATCCCGTGGATCCAGGTCCGCAGCATGACGTTCGGGTAACCGTCCCGGATCCCCGGTCCGGTCCCCGTCACTGCCGGCGCGCCCGCCGGCACGTCTTCCGCGTGCTCGCTACAGGTCCGCCCTCAGCGATTCCGGGACGTACCGGACAGGACCGTGGCGGCCTGGGCAGGGGCCGCAGGCGTGACGGGCGCCGTGGGGACGCTCCGTGGCCAGCGGCGATCCGCCGCCTTCTGTACGCGTCGGCCGACGCGCTGCATCGGCATCTCGACCAGGCGGTACATCAGGTAGCTGACGGCCAGTACGACGCCGAGGAAGATCGCCGTCCAGGCGAACCGGCCGAGCGTCGAGGACGGCTGCGGCGGAACGCCCACCAGCGGTTCGACGGTGCGCAGCAGCGGGATGTGCAGCAGGTACACCGAGAAGCTGATCGCGCCGAGCCAGGTCAGCGCCTTCGGGAAGCGGCGCCCCCGCAGGAGGAAGCCGATGCCGAAGAGCACCCACGCGGCGAGGTAGGCGACCGACCAGGCCTTCCACCCGGCGGACCAGGTCCGCTCCAGGGCCTCGCCGTGGTTGTACAGCCAGCCGACCAGAACACCCGCGACGACGACGAAACCGCACGAGAGCAGGGCCGGGACCCGGGCGAGCTGTCCGTGCTGAGCCCGGTACACGACGGTTCCGGCGAACATCGTCGCGAAGATCATCCAAGTCTCGAAGGCGGGGGCCCGACTGTTCAGGGTGACCAGGACCAGGCCGACCCCGGCGAGCAGCAGGGCGCCCGTCCCCGTCAGCATGCGCTTGCCGCTGAGCACGCAGGCGAGGCCCACGAGCACGATCGGCGTCACGATCAGCAGCAGCTGCCGGGTCGAGCCGATCTCCGCGCTCACGAGCTGGGTGCCGACGGCCGTACCGATCGCCAGGGCGACGCCGGCCAGGGCCACCGCGATCGGACCGCTGTGCCGGTGCAGACCACGGGTGAACAGGGCGGTGACGAAGAAGTAGAAGACCATCTCGTAGCAGAGCGTCCAGGTGACGTTCATGCCGTTGATGACGCCGAGCAGGTCCTGGAGCATCAGGCCGTTCGCGACCAGCGAGGCCAGGTCGTCGCCGGTGCGCAGCAGCGCGACCGAGCCGTCCCCGGCCGGCAGCATCATGATCGAGAGGACGAAGGCGGCGATCAGGGCCGGGTAGATCCGGAAGATCCGGCCGATCCAGAAGCCGCGTACGTCGCCCCGTCGCTCCAGCGAGGCCGGGATGATGTAGCCGCTGACGATGAAGAAGAGCATGACGCCGAACAGGCCCATGTCGAAGTTGCGCCAGATCACGCCCCCGAAGGGCAGCATCCTCAGCACGTCGAAGTGGTGCAGTGCCACGATCAGAGCCGCTATGCCGCGGAGTGCGTCCAGCCAGCCGAGCCGGGCACCGGGTGCGGCGGCCGGTGGGGCGGCCGTCCGCTGGGTGCGTGGGGGTATGAGATTCACGCAGGGACGATATCCGAAGCTCGTCGGCCGCCGTCACGCACCGGCCGGGTCCGGCGGCGCGACCCGGTACCCGGTGCCCGGTCGCACCCGGGGAGGGCCGGGGTGACGATGGAAAGGCGGCCCTCGCCCCTCGTTCTCGGCTCGGCCCGGGCATCCGGTGAGGAGAGGGCCCCCTCGCGGCCGCGGCCAGGCGCGCCGGTCAAGCGGCCCGCGGCCCGCGGCTTCCCGAATCGTCCCGATAATGAAGGCTGAGGAAGTCTCATGAACCTGCGCACACGCCTTCTCGTCCTCACCCCCCTCGCGGCCGCCTCACTCGTCGCCGCCCCCACCGCCCTCGCCGCGGTCCCCGTGTCCGCGCCGGCTGCCGTACCGGCCGCGACCTGTTCGGTTTCCGGCGTGCTCGAGAACGGCAAGGTGCACCTCTCCGGCGGTGGCTTCACTCCGGGCCCTGCCTACGTGTACGGGTCGGCCGGCTTCGGTGGGACCGTCGAGATCGCCGAGAACGGCGGCTTCCAGGTCATGAACGTGGCGCCCGGACAGTACAGCGTCCGGCAGGGCGGCGAACTGACCCAGTGCAGCAGCTGACTCACCGCTCCGGCCAACGCCCCCCGGCCGCCACGGCGGCGGTCGCCCGTGCTCCGGCGGGCCGAGGCCACTCAGCGCAGTACGGCCGCCAGCAGGTCGGTGCCCAGCGCCGTCAGATCGGGAAGATTAAGGGTGTAGCGGACATAGCGGCCGTGTCGCCGGGCCGTGAGCAGGCCCGCGCGGCGCAGGGCGGCGAGGTGGCGGGAGACCTCCGGGGGCGACAGTTCCCAGGTGTGGGCCAGCTCACCGGTGGTGTGCGGGCCGCGGGCCAGGGTGCGCAGCAGCCGCAGCCGTACCGGATGTGCGAGCGCCTCCAGCCGGAGCGTGACCGTCTCCAGTGACACCGGCTCTGACGGACCCGGCCCGGCCACGGGGTACTGCACGACCGGCTGCCATCCGGGTGCGTGGACCGCGACCAGGTGCGGGCGGCCGAAGACACTGGGGATGAAGGTCACCCCGGCGCCGTGGGCTGCGGTCGTCTTGTCCTGCAGTTTGTCCACGATGATGCAGTCGCCGTCCGGTGCCAGGGTGACCGCGCCGGACACCGATGCGAGCGCCGCCCCTATGCCCTGGCGCTTCAGCAGCTCGTTCTTCAGTCGCAGGTCGGTGGCGAGCTGCACGGCGACGCCCGCCCAGGCGGCGTCGAAGAATGCCTCGGCGCACTGTTCGAGGGTGTCGCGCACGCGGGCCCGTACGGCGGCGGGGTCCGCGAGCAGCCGTTCCGCGAACGCCTCTTGCCGTGCGCCGCGGGCCTGGGCCAGGTCCAGGGCCCGCTCGCGCGCAGTCGCGTCGGTGAGCGGCGACGGCGCGGCGAGGCGGACGCGATGGCTGCCGCACGTGGTGACCAGCGCGGCGGTCACGTACGTCTCGTCGTCGATCCGGTCCACCTCGTCCAACTCCTCCGCGAGGGTCGGCCGAGGTCGGGCGGGTATCAGGAAGTCGGCCTGGGAGGAACGCCAGAGGAACTCGGCCTCCCGCAACCGCTCGGCCAGCTCCGGCCGCAGCCCCGCCCAGACCTCCCCGGCCCAGTCGGCGAACTGCGGATGATGCCCCGGTTCGGCAACACGGTGCTGGTGGTCACCCTGCAGGTTCCGGTCACCGTCCTGATGTCCCGCTTCTCCCGGCGGACCGTGCTGGCCCTCGCCGGCGTCGTACTCGCGGCGTCCTACCTCGGATTCCTCGCGGCCACCTCACTGGGACACGGCTGGGGTGCCCCCGCCGTCGCCGCGGTGTCCGTGGTCTGCACCATCGGCGAGATCATCTATGCCGGCAGCGCCACGGCGCTCGTCACCGTCCTCGCCCCGGCCCACGTCCTGGGACGCACCCTCGCCCGCTTCGAGCTCTCCACGGGCTTCGGCCTCGCCGTCTCCCCGGCGGTCATCACCGCTCTCGCCCCCCACGGCCCGGCCGCCCTCTGGGGCAGCCTCGCCACCGCAACGCTCCTCTCGGCCGGCGCCGTTGCCGCCGAAAAGGACCGACCCGGTGAAGGGCTGTCCGTTGTCATGCAACTCAATCGTCGTGTCATCGAATGAGTCGAAGGCCTTCTTGGACCTGAGCGTGCCAGGATGCCGGAGGCACGACCGCCAGCACGTCGACGGGGCAGGAGCCAGCCATGATCAGCGGTGCACATGTCATCCTCTACAGCCCGGACGCCGAGGCGGACCGCGCCTTTCTCCGCGACGTCCTCGGCTTTCCCGGCGTCGACGCGGGCGGCGGCTGGCTCATCTTCAAGCTGCCCCCGCCGAGGTGGCCGTGCACCCGACCGACGGTCCACCGCAGCACGAGTTCTTCCTGATGTGCGACGACCTTGATGCCCAGCTCGGCGAGTTCCGCGCGCAGGGTGTCGAGATCACCCGTCCGGTCAGCGAGCAGCGCTGGGGCAAACTGACTGCGATCCGGCTCCCCAGCGGTGCCGAACTCCCGCTGTACGAAGCGCTGCACCCCATCGCCCACAGTCTGTGACCCCACAGCACTCAGCTCAGAGTGATGAATCTCGGGGCGGCCGCGGAGCGCCGGCGGCGTCGTCGAAGCCGCACGGCAGACCAGTACGGGGTACGGACAGCCCCCAACGGGCTCACCCACGAATGGTGGTGGGGCCGGGTCGACCCCGTCAGCGGTTCTGCATCGAGAGTCGTCAGACCCGCTCCAGGGCCCGGTGCGGCCCGCTGGGAAGCTCGGCTCTGATCGTGCCGCCCGGGCGCACCGCGCCGCCCTTCTTCACGATGGTCATGATTCCGGCCTTGCGCACGATGTTCCCGGCCTCGTCGCGGCCGACGACCTGCTTCAGCAGTCCGTCCTGGAAGTTGTCTATCTGCAGGCACGGATTGCGCAGGCCGGTCACCTCCAGCACTGCGTCGTCGCCGATGTGCAACAGCGTGCCGACCGGCAGGCCGAGCAGATCGATCCCGCGGGTGGTGATGTTCTCGCCGAGGTCACCCGGCACCACCTCGAATCCCTCTGCACCGACCTCGGCGAAGAGCTCTTCATGGATGAGGTGGACCTGGCGCCGGTTCGGCTGGGTGGGGTCCTGCGCGACGCGCGACCGGTGCTTGACCGTCACGCCGGCATGCACGTCGCCCTCCACGCCGAGGCCGGGGAGCAGCGTGATGCTGTCCCGGTTCGGCTTGGTGAACGAGTACTCGCCGTTGCTGCTGACTGCCGTCACTACTCCGTACATCCTCGGAGCCCCCTCCTCAGTGGCGATGGTCAGCCACGACCCTAACCCTCGGACCTCAGGGCGAAGCTACTCAGGCGCGTTTGAGTACGCCCGCTCATGATCCGCACGCCCGCCGCTCCCTACCGTGACCTGTATGGACACGAACCCGACCCCCACCGACACCCCGACTGCGGACACGCCGCGGTGGTTCAACGGCTGCGCGATCGCCGTCGTCGTCCTCATCGTCCTGGTGGGTCTGGGAGCTTGGGCACTGGCCGAGTTCGAGAAGGGCTTCGACGGCTACGGCCAGCTGGAACAGAGCGGACCTTCCGGATACGTGGCAGACCCCCTCGGCCCCGGCGCGATCGCCCGGTACGAGGACGGCCTGAAGGTAACCGTCAGCCGACCGCGCGCAGAGACCGACGGTACCTACAGCCTCACCGTGACCTACGAGAACGACACTGACGAAAAGCTCCGCCCCGGCGGGGAGTCGTTCGATGCAAGCGTGTCGGAATCCGGCTCCGCACCACTGGTCGTCCGCGCGGGCAAGTCGCTCGACGACTACGCCTCCGGGTACAGCCTGACCTGGCTGAACTGGCGGGAGTCCGCCGCCGCCCTCCTGCCGCCCCTGGGCACGGACGAGAAGCGCACCGTTCCGGTCCGTATCAAGCCGAGCAGCAAGGGGATCCCCGTCACCGTGGAAGTGGACCCGCCGACCGCAGGCTTCCGGGAAACGGCGTACTTCCAGCTCACTCTGGACTGACTGACTGACTGACTGACTGGTCGGACAGGGGCATCCCCGTCCAGCACAGGCTCCCCGTCGGCTCCGGCCAATGCGCCGGGACGGTGATCAGATACGCCGTTACATTGGGGCCCATGGCAACAGACCAGCACCCGGATGTCGTCGTCGGCAGCGGTGTCGACATACCCGTCCCCGCGGAAGGCGAGCTGTGGGCCGTGGGCGCGGTGATTCTCGACCGGCACGGCCGGGCCTTCGCCCAGAAGCGCAGCCCGGACCGACGACTCTTCCCGGACTGCTGGGACATCGTGGGCGGACACGTCGAGCCCGGTGAGACCCTGCTGGACGCACTCGCACGGGAGGTCGGAGAAGAGACGGGTTGGCGTCTGCGCCGGGTGCGCCGCCTGCTCGGCCTCACCACTTGGACCGGCGACGACGGCCACGGGGTACGTCATGAGGCCGACTACCTCGTCGAAGTCGACGGCGACCTGGACCACCCCGCCCTGGAATGGTCCAAGCACACCGCATACGACTGGTTCGGCCCCGAAGAGCTGCCCCGCCTCAAAGAGAACCGCGCGCCCGGGGAGTTCCTCATCCACGATCTGGTCGTCGCGGCGCTGCAAGACCGCCCGGGCACGCTCTAGACGGCCGCCCGGGGGAGCTGCGTGCGCTCAACCAGACCCTCTTGTGGATCATTCTTGCGGGCGTGGGATACGTTGCCCACCATGACTGGACTCGAACACGTTTCCTGGCCACCTGCCCCGATAAGGACCGAACGGCTCGTGCTCCGCGAGTCCGAGGCCCGAGACCGTGCGGCGTTCATCGAGCTGTTCTCATCGCCAGAGGTGGGCACCTACGTCGGCGGCCCGCGACCGCGTGATGAGCTGGAACGCGCGGTGCCCGCGGTTCCCGGGCGGCGCCCTGGCTTCTTCGTGATCGATCTCGGCGGAGCGATGATCGGCATGATCACGCTCGATCGGCGCGATGCAGAGCGTCCGGGTCACGTGCGTCCGGATGGCGGGGAGGCCGAGCTCGGTTACATGTTCCTGCCGGAGGCGTGGGGATGCGGGTACGCCGCCGAGGCGTGTGCGGCGGCGCTCGACTGGTTCGCCGCCGCGCTTCCGGGCGAGCCGGTGGTGCTCTGCACCCAGAACGCCAACGACCGCGCCATGCGCCTCGCGGCGAAGCTGGGGTTCACCGAGGTGGAGCGGTTCGAGGAGTACGGCGCCGAGCAGTGGTTCGGCGTGTGGTCCTCGGTCACGTCGTCCGGTTGAGTCAGGTCCTTGCTTGCGGGGCGTGTGGCTGACCAGAGGAAGATGCCTGCGAGGGGGAGTGCGGCGACGTAGGTGGTGGCGGTCTTGTCGTGGCGGGCGACCCGGTCCGCAGGCGGAAAGCCGGGTGCGTATCCGGCGTGGCCTGCGGTGAGGTGGGAGGGCTTTGCGCAGGCGGTGCGGTACTTGAGCGGGGTCGCGTCGATCACCTGCCGGTGGTCGCGCGACCGCCCCCTGCTTCTGAGTCCGTCCCCTCAGGTGTCGAGTGGAAGTTCCAACAGCTCCTCCGGGGGCTGGAATCCGCAGCGCCGGTAGAGCGGCGTGCTGCGCTCTGACGGCCAGACGATCAAGCCCTCGAGGCCGGCGCCGCGTGCATGCTGCTGCAGTGCCTCGAGGAGTGCCGAGCCGGCTCCGTTGTTCCGTCGTGACGACAGGACGAAGAAGTTCGTGACATACCCGACCGGGTTGTTGTCCTCGTAGGGCTCCGGCATCCGCTCCACCAGGCAGAGGAAGACGTGACCGCAGATTTCACCTTCGGTTTCCGCGACCCAGGCCAGCCAATGCCCACCGCTGAGCCGGTCGTGGATCCAGCGCTCGGCTTCTTCCAGTTGCCCAGCAGGCGCCGGTGGTTGCCCTTCGTGGTCCTCCCGCTTGAAGGCCCAACGCAGTTCGGCCAAGGTCCGGGCATCGGCGGGTCGGGCCGGACGCACGATGAAATCTGTGGTCATGGAGCCGAGCCTGGCTCCTGCGGGACGGCGAGGCAATCTGGTTTCCGCGCCGTCACCGCCGGTGAGACCCTCTCCCCCTCACCGACGGGGGGGCGTCCCCGCGTGCGCGGGGGAGCAAGCACGCTGCCTCCGGCCGCGCCAGGGGCGGCAGGTGTTCAACCCTGCGCGTGCCGGGTGGTGGGATCGACGCCTCCTTGGAGTCGTTCGCGCCCGCCGGAGCGAGTCAGCGGCGTGGTCGGCCGCTGGTGCAGGGCCGTCAGCTCTGCGGTGTGAGGCCCAAGGACCGGACGAGCTGGGCCAGTTCTTCGTGAAAGAGCTTCTCCGGGTTGGGGGCCTGGGTCTGCAGGTGGCCGTAGATCTCCAGTGACACCAGGCCGTGCAGATGGCTCCAGATGCGCAGGGCGAGCGCCACTGCGGCCGGGGGCAGGCCGGGGAAGGCCGGCCGGACCTTGTCCAGCAGGCCGGGGTCGAAGTCGGACCACTCGAAGTCGCTGTCCGCGTAATGGGGTTCGGCGTGCGGCCAGGCCGCGGCCGCGAGCGCGGTGATGCCGGTGCATACACGATGGGCGGCAGGGCGGCGTGACCAGCGACCAGGGGAGAGCCATGCATATCGGAGTCATCGGGGCCACGGGTGGCATCGGCAGTCGCGTCGTCACCGAAGCCCTCGACCGGGGGCACCACGTCACGGCCTTCAGCCGCGACGCCACGCGGGTCGACGAGGACCGGAGCAACGTCGTCTGGAAGAGCGTCGACGTCCTCGACGCCGTCGCCGTCGCCGCCGTCATACCCGGCCTCGACGTACTGATCAGCGGATTCCAGCCCGGCAACGCAGCCAGAGACATCGCCGACACCGTGGCCCTCTCGATCGCAGATCCCACGGTGTACGCCACTGCGGCGCGCGCACTCCTGAAGGCGCTGGAGAGCCACCCGCGGACCCGGCTCATCGTCATCGGAGGCGCCGGCAGCCTGGAGATCGAGCCCGGAGTCGTCCGGGCCGACTCCGACGAACTGCTGCACGAGGCCCTCGACGCGATCGGCCTGCCGAGGGAGTACTCCGCCGCGGTGCGCGGACACCGGGACGCCCTGAACGTCCTGCGCACCTCCAACCGGCTGTGGACGTATTTCAGCCCTGCGGAGGACATCGCGCCCGGTGAACGTACGGGCCGGTACCGGATCGGCGGCGATCAGCCGGTCCTCGACGCGGACGGGCGCAGCCGCATCTCCATGGAAGACGCCGCCGTCGCCCTCGTCGACGAGGCAGAGCTGCCGCGCTTCGTCCAACGCCGCTTCACCATCGGCTACTGACCGACACCGACGGACCAAGCCCGCATCTGCCGGACGGCCCTGACAGTGCGTCGCCGCTCGGGCGGGACCGGAAGCCCGCGGAGCGGCGGGGTCATCCCGCGACTGGCCAAGGCCGTGGGCGATACGTCCGTGTCGGCGGTGCGTCGGCTGCCGCCGTGCCGTCAGGCGTTCTAGCGTGATCGCATGGAACAGCGCATCACCCTGGTCACTCTGGGGGTTACCGACCTCGCACGCTCCAAGGGCTTCTACGAGGCCCTGGGCTGGCGGGGACAGGAGGTCGAGGCGACGGTCTTCTTCCAGGCCGGCGGGCTCGGGCTGGTGCTGTGGGATCGCGACAAACTGGCCCGCGACTGCGGCGTGGAGCCTGGACCGGTCGGCGGGTTCGGCGGGATCGCCCTGGCCCACAACGTCCGCTCCGAGGCCGAGGTGGACGCGCTGCTCGCCGCAGTGCAACGGGCAGGCGGCAGCGTCACCAAGCCCGCGGCCGTCAATGCGATCGGGTTCTATTCCAGTGCTTTCGTGGATCCGGACGGCCATTCCTGGGAAGTCGCCTATAACCCCAATACCAGTGACTTAAGGATCTCGGCTGGTAGGGTGTTGGCCAGGAGGTGTCTGGATGCCACGCCCTGGACAGGTCAAGCCGGAGACGGACGAGCGGTTGTCGGATCGGATCGCGATCGGACTGCTGACGCGGACGTTCCCGCCGGAGCTGGTGGACCGGGTCGTGGAGGAATCCGGGAAGGCCGGGCAGCGCAACCGGCTGCTGCCTCCACGGGTGGTCGTCTACTTCGTGCTGGCGATGTGCTTGTTCTCCGGTCAGGGCTACGAAGAGGTCGCACGGCTGCTCACTCAGGGTCTGGCCTGGGCCAAGCACTGGTCGGGTTCGTGGCAGGTGCCTACGCCCGGTGCGGTTTCCCGGGCCCGGGCCAGGCTCGGGCCCGAGCCGCTCAAGGCTCTCTTCGAGCAGTCCGCCGGGCCTGTGGCGACCGAGTCCACTCCCGGTGCGTGGTACGGGTGTTGGCGTCTGATGGCGGTCGACGGGACCACGTTCGACGTGCCGGACAGTGAGGAGAACGACGCCCGGTTCGGTCGTCCCGCCACCCACCGGGGCGAGCGGACCGCGTTCCCGCAGGTGCGGGTGGTGGCGCTGGCGGAGTGCGGCACGCACGCCATCACCCGCGCGGCTCTGGGGCCGTTCACCACCGCGGAGTCCGTGATCGCGCGGGAGCTGTTCGACGCCCTTGGACCGGATGACCTGCTGATGGCCGACCGGGGCTTCGCCGGGCTGGAGCAGTGGCGAGCGGCATCGGCCGAGCGGTGCGGACCTGCTCTGGCGCATCAAGTCCAACGCCGTCCTGCCCGTGCGGCGCGAGCTCCCCGACGGGTCCTACCTCTCCGACATCGTGGCGGCCAAGGACCACCGCAAACGCACCGATCCCACCGTGGTGCGGGTCATCGAGTACACCCTGGACGACCCCGGACGCCCGCAGCACGACGCCCCGTACCGGCTGATCACCACCATCCTCGACCACGAAGCCGCACCCGCGGCGGAGTTGGCGGCCCTCTACAACGAGCGATGGGAGATCGAGACCACACTGGACGAGCTGAAGACCCACCAACGCGGCCCCGCCCAGGTCCTGCGCTCCCGATCGCCCGACGGCGTCGAACAGGAGGTCTGGGCCCACCTCCTCGTCCATCACGCGATCCGCCAGCTCATGCACACCGCCGCCCGGGACACCGACACCGATACCGACCGGCTTTCCTTCACCCGCACCCTCCGCCTCGCCCTACGCCAGGTCACCGCGCAGGCGGCCTTTTCCCCCTGACCGCCTGGCCACAGCCCTCACCGACGGGATACGAGAGATAGCCCGTCACCTCCTGCCACCGCGACGACAGCGGTCGAACGCCCGCGTCGTCAAACGCAAGATGTCCAACTTCGGCGTCAAGCGCACCGCACACCGGCTCTGGCCACAGCCGACACTCGACCCAGCCCGAGCCGTGGCCATCGCCCCACACCACAAAACGGCCCCGACCAACCCACCGAAGACCCCAGGCACCCCGGACCCTTAAATCACTGGTATTGGCCCTAACCCGGGATTTCCCCTTGCCGCAGACGGCTCGCTCACCCTGCCCGATTTCGGCGGTGAGAAGGACTGATCGGGGCGCGACGCAGACGGTGAACGGCATGGGCGTCTTCAGGCCGGTCGCAACCCGAGGGTGAAAGCGGCTACCGCCGAGCGATCGGGTGCTGCGGGCCCGGGGCCGCTCACGCCGCTGGCCTATGCGTCCGCGCCCTCGCGGCTGGGGATATTCGGATTGATTTGTCTTGATTAGTCCACCTTTCCCTCGGGCCGTAGGCCGTAGGCCGACGTCGCGGTGGCGCATCTTAGGGCCTGGGGGATCGTTTTCCGCCGAATATTTGATGTTCCCTGCCCTCTTGGTGGCCAGTGGGTAGCGTCTGCCGTCATCCCCTCGGCCGGAGTTGTGAAGCCGGCCGAGGTCGTCGAGAGCCGAGGGAGCGAGTACTGATGGTGAGTGTGGAGACGTCTCTGAAGGAGGCGATGACCTCGATCGAGGGGAGCGTGGGGGCCGCGCTGGTCGACTACACGAGTGGCATGGCCCTCGGAATGCTGGGCGGAGGAAAAGACCTCGACCTCACGGTGGCCGCAGCCGGGAACACCGATGTGATCCGGGCCAAGATCCGCACCATGGAGATGCTGGGTATCAGTGGGGAGATCGAGGACGTTCTGATCACCCTCGGCAGCCAGTACCACCTCATCCGGCTGCTCAAGGGGCGCGGGGGTAACGGCCTGTTCCTCTACATCGTCCTGGACAAGGGCAGGGCGAACCTGGCCATGGCCAGGCACCAGCTCAAGCGCATCGAGGCGGATCTGGAGTTGTAACCGCGCTCCTGCTTCCAGGCTCCGCATGCCCACGAGTTGAAAAACTCTTCAACTCGGCACATCTGAATGTGATCAGCCAGGGGCGAGCCGGAGCCAGGAGGCGGGAGGATGGCTGGAGCCAGGCATCGAGGATCTGGCAGGCCTGGCTGCCAGCTCATGAAAGTCGAACCCGGGTGGGAGTGTTGTCGCATGCAGGTGCCGCTGTACCAGGCCAAGGCGGAGTTCTTCCGCATGCTCGGGCATCCCGTCCGCATCCGCGTACTGGAACTGCTCCAGAACGGCCCCGTACCCGTACGTGAACTGCTGAACGAGATCGAGATCGAACCGTCCAACCTCTCCCAACAGCTCGCGGTGCTGCGCCGATCCGGCATCGTGGTCTCCATCCGTGACGGCTCCACCGTCAACTACGCCCTCGCCGGCGGCGACGTGGCGGAACTCCTGCGGGCCGCACGACGCATCCTCACCGAACTGCTGGCAGGACAGAGCGAGCTGCTCGCTGAACTTCGACACGCCGACTCGTCCGTGCACACGAGTCCGCCCACGCTGTGACGGCCAGGCCCTCGGCCGGCCGCCTTCGGAGGGAGGAGGCCAAGCCGATCGGCCCTACGGGCTGTTGACCGAGGGCCGAACGTTCTCAAGGGCATCGACCGCGCCTCCGGCGGCCGGAACGAAGCGGTGAAGGGCGCTCTGGGCGGGGTCCGGCGGCGGGATGCGGGACGGCCGCGTGACGGCCCCGCAGAACGCCGTCAAGGGACACCGGCCTTGCCGTGCGGCACGGATTCCGTGACGTCGGCCAGGGAGACGGTCTCAAGGCCGTCATCACCAGGCGGGATACTTGCCTGATGGACGCATCGAGGACTTCCTGGATCAACACGACGCATGATTGGTCCGGCCTTGTTGATGCCGATCATCTGACGCATATCCGGCAGAGGCCTGCGGAGTTCGCTCCGGACGGACCTTGGCACCTCGTCCTTGAGGTGCTTGCCTATGCCGCCGATGAAGTGTCGAGCAAGGGCGGGGGAATCTGCGTCGTCGTTCTCCATCCCGACGGTTCCCTGGCCGTCCGGGATGACGGACGGGGCACCGACACCCGCGTGGACGAGCACGGCCGGAGCGTGAAGAAGCCGGTCATGGCTACGAAGGATCTCCGGTTCTTCGATTCCCCGCAGGTCGAGGCGCTGCTGGACGGCCATCCTCGGCGCGGCATGTCAGTGGTTGCGGCGCTGAGCGAGTGGCTCGCCCATACCAATCGCCGCCTGGACGGGTCCTGGACCCAGCGCTACGAACATGGCGTGCCCGTCACTGATCTCGAACCCATCGAGGTCGACGGCACGACCGGGACGCTGGTCCATTTCAAACCGGACGGGTCGTTGGGTTCGGTCACCGTTCCGGCGGCCGACGACCTGCCGCGCTTGGCCACGGTCTGGCCGCATCTGAAGGTCCAGGTCGATGACCGGCGCAATGACTGACGGACTTGGGGACGGCGACCGGTCTCTCGTCGCAAGGATCAAGCTCGCGCGAAGGACTACGCCCTCCTGGGATGGCCTTGTGCAGGGCGTGTGCGCAGTGCATCCGCCCGACGATCGGCGGCTTCGGTGCACCATGTGATGACGCGATCGGTGAGGGCGGCGATCGAGTAATTGATTTTGGTGTGGACGCCTTCGGGTCCGACGAACAGAGCCTTGAAGGGCCACGGCCCCTCCAAGTGACCCACGTGTTCCTCGGTGTCGTCGGTCAGGATCGCCGTGTGTCCGGCGTCCAGGGTGACGACCCAGTAGGCGCCGCCGTCCTCAAGGTCTTCGAACACCTGTATTCGGGCTGCGTCGATACCCGCCCCCAGGAGTGCTCTGAGCACTCCGTAGCGATGGGGAGCGTCCCGGGGATCCTGCCTCTCCCACCACGTCACCTTGGTCGCGGCGGACGGCACTTGCGCCGGCCGGGTGAGCTCTCCTTCGGGGCGGTCGGCGGCGTCTTCTGCGTTCATGTGGAGGGCCCCTTCGTAACGGTCGTACCGGGGCCCACAACCTTGCCGCACGGATCCCCTGCTCCACCATCGTCCAGCCGGTCCGGTCCGGACCGGACCGTTCGTTTCCACGTGGCACGGAGTTCCGATCCGTTGAGGGCCTTTCGCACCCAGCAGTGCCCTGGGATCCGGACCCGCATCCGGGCCTGCGCCCCTGAACCGGCTTGGGGGTGGTGTGGGGGGCGGCCCGGGGTTGGTCCCCGATGTGGCGCGTGAGCGCCGTCCATAGTGTCATGACCATGTCGAAAAATGGGAACGACGGGACCGGCGGCAAGCCTCGGATGCCGCGTTGGAAGCGCGGACGGCGGCCTCCTCGAAGCCCCGTACACGACCAGTCGCCTGCGCCTGTCGCCAGGGGAGCGCGCGGAGATCGTCCTACGGATGCAGCCGGGCGAACAGAGCGTCCTGCGCTCCTACCCCCTGGACGCCGGCCTGGACTTCTGGAACCAGCGCTTCGGGGGCGGAGACGACTCGTTCGACGTGATGCAGCTGCGTGCGGCGCCCACCCTGAGGCCGTCGGCGGAGTTGCCGGGGGCACTGGTGGGATCGGTGCTCCCCACCGGTGAGGACTCGGCCCGCAGCCGCTTCTTCGAGCTCGAGATGTCCGGCATCAACGGCCGGAAGATGGACATGTCCCGGGTGGACGAGACGGTCACCCGCGGGACGGCCGAGACCTGGACCCTCCGCAACAACGACGGGATGCCGCACAACTTCCACGTCCACGACGTCCAGTTCCGCATCCTCGACATCAACGGCGCAGCCCCGCCGCCGCCGCTGCGCGGGCCGAAGGACACCGTCTTCATCCCGTCCGGTTCGACGGTCCGCATCGCACTGCGCTTCGACGGCCCCGCGGACCCGGATACCCCGTACATGTACCACTGCCACCTGCTGTACCACGAGGACAGGGGCATGATGGGTCAGTTCGTGGTGGTCGACCCAGGCCGGCCGGCGGCCGCCCCGAAGCCCCCGCCCACATCCAACTCACACCAGCAGTACAACTAGGCCGTCTCCTTCGGACCAGGGCGGATCGGCCCGCGGCGCGTCGGTGCCGTGCATCGCGGGCCCGGCACGATCCGGGAGGCAGGCCTGGCACGGGCGGGTGGGAAACTCCTCGCGCCGGCGATGGTGCGCGTGCCAGTCTGGCGATCATGAGCAGTGACCCTGATGACCTGACCCACGCCATCGACCGGGCGCGGCGCCTCGCCGCCGAGTCCTTCCCCGAGGCCCTGAGCGTGGTCCTCGCAGGCTCCACCGCATCCGGCCGTGCCACCACCACCAGCGACCTGGACATCGCGGTCCTGATCGAGGAGGGCGGAGGGACCCGCCGGGAGACTCTCCGCTTCGAGGGCCGGCTGGTCGAGCTGTTCGTCCACACCCGGGCCGGCCTCGACGAGCTCTTCGCCGCCGACGCAGCCTCCCGCCGCGGCGTCATGCAGCGCATGTACGCAGACGGCCTGGTCCTTTCCGAGCGCGACGGAGCGGCCGCCTCCCTCAAGCGGCACGCCGAGGACGCGCTCCGTGAGGGCCCTGGCGCCCTGGCCCCCGCCACGGTCGAAAGCCAGCGCTACGGGCTCACCGATGCGCTGGACGACCTCGCCGACGCCACAGACGTCGTCGAGCGCCTCGCCGTGGCCGGCGTCGTCCTCAACACCGCCGCCGACCTCCTCTTCGACCACCGCCGGGCCTGGACGGGCGGCGGCAAGTGGCTGCCCCGCCGCCTGCTGCAGGCCGACCCCCAGCACGGCGGAGCTCTCCTCGACGGCTACCGCCGCCTCTGCGAGAACGGAGAACCGGAGGACCTCGCCGCCGCCGCTGGGGCGATCCTCACCCTCGCCGGCGGTCCGCTCCGCGAGGGCTACGCCCGAACCTGGCGCGCCGCCGCCGAGACCCGACCCGGACACACGTAGGCCGGAAGTGCGCTCCGCCCGGGCACGAAGCCGCGGTCACGGCTGCCGGCGGGGGGCCTCGTCGTCCGGCGTGTCCGGGCTCGCGAAGTGAAAGGGGACGGAGAGGCGGGCCGCCAGATCTCCACCGTGACGGTGGGCGCAGCTTCTGACGACCGACGTAGTCAACCGCCCGGAGGCCCCGGCAGCCGGCGTCGATCATGCCGACCGGGCCTCGGCCGCCGCCCGCACCGCGGCCCGGCAGGGAGGTGACCGCCCCGGCGGATCCCGCAGCGCCCGCCGCGTCCGCACCTCGCGGAAGCCGGGCGGCCGCGAACGCATGGGCCTCGCCGCCCTCCGTGCCGACCCGGTCGCCGACCGCGCTCCGGCCGGCAGGAGTCGCCTCGGACCGCTGCTGCGCGTTCGGCTCTTGCCGACCTGAGTGAGGCTCTTGACCCTCACGCGGCGTCAGGCTGCATAGTCGGTGCCGTGGAGGATCACTGGACCGTGGGACGCGTGGCAGAGCTGGCCGGCGTGAGCGTCCGCACGCTGCATCACTATGACGAGATCGGGCTCGTTCGGCCGTCGGCGCGGACCGCGGCCGGGTACCGGGCCTATTCGGCGGGCGACGTGGAGCGGCTGCGGGAGGTGCTTGCCTATCGGCGGTTGGGCTTCGGGCTGAGGGAGGTTGCCGAACTGGTCGGCGATCCGTCCACCGACGCCGTCGCGCACCTGCGCCGGCTGCGCGGCCTGCTGCTGGAGCGGCGTGATCGCGCTGATGCCATGGTGACGGCCATCGACAGGGAACTCGAGGCACGGGCGAAGGGACTGAGGGTGACACCGGAGGAGCAGCTGGAGATGCTCGGTGCACGGCTGTACGACGCGATCGGCGGCGCCTACACCGCGACACGGCGTACCGAACCGCGGATCGCCGCGCAGATCTGGGACGCGCTCGGGGACGCGCAGACGGTGCTGAACGTCGGGGCCGGCACCGGCTCCTACGAGCCTGCTGATCGCGACGTGACCGCGGTGGAGCCATCGGCGGTGATGCGGGGGCAGCGGCCTGCCGGCTCGGCGCCGTGCGTGGCCGCCGCCGCGGAGAGCCTGCCGTTCGAGGACCGCTCCTTCGACGTCGCGATGGCCGTCTCCACCGTTCACCACTGGGGGGACCCGCTAGCGGGGCTGCGCGAGATGCGGCGCGTGGCCCGCCGCGTGGTGGTGCTCACGTTCGACACCGACGAGCCCGGCTGGCAGGACCGGTTCTGGCTTACCCGCGACTACCTGCCCGAGTTCGCCGCCGTCCTCGCAGGATTTCCCCCGCTTGCCGGGATGGCCGACGCGATCGGCGCCCGCGCTGAGCCGGTGCCCATCCCGTGGGACTGCGCTGACGGCCTGTTCGAGGCGTACTGGCGCCGACCGGGGGCGTATCTGGAGGATCACGTGCGCCGTGCGATGTCGGTGTGGACGAGGGTCGGGCCGGAGGCCGAGCAGCGGGCGGTACGAAGCCTCGGCGACGACCTCGAGTCCGGCCGGTGGGCCGAGCGCAACAGCGACCTCGCCGACCTCGACGCGGCAGATCTCGGCCTCCGCCTGCTCATGGCTTGAACGGCGCCGCATCGTCGGTGACATGGCGGCTCCTGGACGGCCCGCCGGCCAGGTGCGGCGCTGAGCGGGCAGGGCGCTGTCGACAACCGGACCGGCGGCGCGATCCGGCAGGCCCGGGGCCGATCGCCCGCCAGCTCCGCCGGTCACTGATCTTTCGGGACCCCTCGCGGTGCGTTGCGTTGGTGGGGGTGCGTTGCGGCCGTCCACGCCCGGCTCAGAATCGTCTGTCGAGAGCGTCAGCACTCCGATCGTGCAGGTTCCGGCATCGCCGAACCGTGTCACCTCGGCCATGTTGTCTACTACAAGGCCTTGTTCCTGTTCCATTTGGTTCTCAGGAGGTCTGCAATGGGCGAGCTGTACCCGCCGGTCGAGCCGTACGAGAAGGGGATGCTCGACGTTGGTGATGGCAACCTCGTGTACTGGGAGGTCTGCGGCAACCCGGACGGCAGGCCCGCACTCGTCGTCCACGGCGGGCCGGGATCAGGATGCGGGACCGGGGCACGCCAGTACTTCGACCCGGACCGGTACCGGGTGGTCCTGTTCGACCAGCGCGGCTGTGGCCGCAGCACCCCCCACGCAAGCGAGCCCACGACCGACATGCGGCACAACACCACCCGGCACCTGATCGCGGACATGGAGCGGCTGCGGGAGCACCTGGGTATCGACGGCTGGCTGCTGTACGGCGGCTCGTGGGGCTCCACGCTGATCCTGGCCTACGCCGAGACGTACCCGGAGCGGGTGTCGCAGATCGTCATCTCCGCCGTCACCACCACCCGGCGCTCCGAGATCGACTGGCTCTACCGCGGGGCGGGCCGGTTCTTCCCCGAGCAGTGGGAACGCTTCCTCGAAGGAGCCGGCGGCACACCGCGGGACGGTGACATCGTCGCGGCCTACGCACGCCTGATGGAACATCCGGACCCCGCGGTACGGGAGAAGGCCACGGCCGACTGGTGCGCCTGGGAGGACGCGGTCTTGTCCGGGGAAACGAACGGCACCTCCAACCCCTACGGCGACCGCCCGCCCACCGCGCAACTGGCCCTGGTCCGCATCTGCTCCCACTACTTCTCCCACGGCGCCTGGCTTGAAGAAGGCACGCTCCTGCACGAGGCGCACCGCCTGGCCGGCATCCCGGGCGTACTGGTCCACGGCAGACTCGACCTGGCCGGCCCGCTCGACACCGCATGGGAACTCGCCCGTGCATGGCCGGACGCCGAGCTGACCATCGTCGGCAACGCCGGCCATCTGGGCAGCGGCACAACCCGCGCCCATGTACTCGAGGCACTCGACCGATTCGCCCGCCAGGAATGAGACCGGGCCGCCCGGCAAGCGAGGCACCGGCCGGCGCGCCGCCCCGGCCCGGGCGGGTTGGGTCCAGCGTGAGCGGGGCGTCGCCCGGCATGAAGGCGTCGAGGGCGTCGAAGGCGTCCTGGTTCACGAGGTGTTCCCGTGTCGGTGGGGGTGGGACGCGGACGGCCCGCCCCTGGGTTGAGGGACGGGCCCCATGGTGCAGGAGGGGTCAGGAGGACTGAGGCGGCTTCGTGGCGCCGGGCACCGGTTCGACGAACTTCGGGTTGTCCTGCCAGGCGGGTTCCATGGGCTGGATGTCGACCACGGTCACGCCGGTACCGGGCCGCTGCTCGCCGATCAGTTCGCCGCGGTGCTGGATGACGAACGGGACGGCGAGGGGTTCGCCGTAGACGGCGTCGTTGACGTAGACGTCCTCGGTGTATTCGTAGCGTGCTGAGGACCAGCACCCTTCGCATCCGGCTTCGGGCTTGCCCTCGTACGTCCACCGCAGGGTGACGCGATAGGTGATGGGGTCGTTGCTGTCGGACGCGGAGGTGAAGACCAGCTTGCCACGGCCGGTGCGGTGGTCGGTGGCGCACAGGTTGACGGTGACGGTGCCGTACCCGGGGACGCTCTCAGGGGTGGGGAGCTGGGGCACGGTGCGCGGGCAGCCGGGCGCGGGGGTGGCGGTCCCGCCGCCGGTGGGGCGGGGGCTCGGGTCGGTGCCTCCGCCTCCCGGCTGGCCGGTGGGGGGTGTTGCCGGGTTGCGGGGCGGTGGTGGGGCTTGGGGCGACGGTGGGACCCGGGGTGGGGGTGCCCGACGGCATGACCGTGGGGCGGGCGGTCGGCGATGCGGACCTGGTGGGCTGGGTGCTGGGGGTGGGGGTGGGGGTGGGGCTGGGGGTGTCGTCGGCGTTGACGGGCCCGGCGAATAAGGCGAGGACGGCAGCCGCGCAGGTGGCGACGGCGGCGGCCGGTATCAGCTTGCGGTTCACGGTTTCCATTCGGGTTGGGATTGCCCCCGCCCCGTGCGGGGCGGGGGAAGTCTGGTGAGAACGCGGGAGCGGCGCCGCTCCGGTCGCGGCGGCCGGCTCGCGGCCGCCGGGCGTGGTGTGACCGAGCGTTCGCGCGGTTGATCCGGAGTCACCGGCAGGGCAGGTCTCGCCGAACAGCGCGATGAACCGGGGAGCGGGGGCGAGCGCGCTGCAGGTCGTGGGTCTGAGGTCGCCGGATCGCGGGGTGTGCGGGCGGCGCCGAGCGGTCAAGGCCGGGCCTGGAGCAGGACCGTGCGGACGTTCTGCAGGCGGCTGTCGCGTCCGTGCCGTCGTTCTGGGCGAGCGGCATGGTGCCGGGGCCGTCCTACCAGGGGGTGCTGGTCCGGAAGTCCTTCACCGGCGGGACGCTCCACCGGGACGGGTCCGGCATCTTGGTGTTGCCCCGCAGGGCGGCGAACGGCGCGTCCATCACCGCGGCCGCAGCGACCAGGCCGAGCAGGGCGCTGACGCCACCCGACACGACGTCCAACAGTACGGGGAGCAGCGCGGCCACCGCCACGGCGAGCCTCAGCAGCGTCCGGCCGTGAACGGCCGGACGGAAGTACGGCCTGGGGCGTACCGGCCGGGCCCACAGCCCGGGGGTGGTGGTGCGCAGGTTCGCCGGGTTGGTCAGGTAGCGATCGGTGTAGTCGAGTGCCGCGTAGCCCCACACCATCTCGCCGGTGTCGGCGACCACGGCCACCGGGTAGGCCGGGTGACCGCGCCGTCTGGCCACCGCCAGGACGGGTTCCCACCGCTCCGGCCAGAGTATCCAGACGTGCCCCCCGGCGAACCGGGGGCCGAAGACGGCAAGCTGCTTACGGGCGTTGTCCGGGCCGACCAGGCCCCGGAGCAGCCCGTGGACGCCGTACCACTTGCCTTCGGCGTCCCGGACCTTCAGGTGCTGGGCGTGCTCCAGCGGCGGAGCGACGAGCGCGTTGCTGTCCTCGGGCACGAACCGGTGCCACTCGGCGCCCGTGCACTCGAAGCGGACGGCCACCACCCGGCCCGCCTCCGCGTCCTGGGCCAGCAGCCGGTGCGGCGCGGGCAGTCGTCGGACCAGCAGGTGCCAGACCGCCTGCGAGGCGACCGCCGCGATCCAGGCGACCAGCGGCAGGGAACCCAGCACGACGACGGCGGGGTGGACTTCGAGGTGGGCGGCGTAACGGAAGGCGGCCAGGGGTGCGATCGCGACCAGCAGCATGCCCGCCGTCAGATACCAATCGACCGGGTTGCGGGGCAGTACGGAAGGCAGCGCCTCCATGGGCAGGGGGGGGCGGGCGCCGGCGGTCCGAGCGGCGCGCTCTGATGGGTCATCAGGGCCCACGCCCCGATGCACACCGCCCCACGGCGAACGCGGCCAGGACGTCCCAGCGGGCGCCGTCGGCCCGGTCGTGGACCAAGCAGAGGACGACGGCGACTGCGGCGCAGCCGAGCGAGGCGGCGCGCAGGCATTCGGTGACGGTGTGTCTCACGGGAGTCCTGGGAGTCGGCTTGACAGGGACGAGATACCAAGATCCGAAGATCGGCTCAACGTACCCAGACCGGTCGGGCGGCCGGATGGTTGTATTCCCGGGGCCGGGGGGACGGACATTCACGTGCCGTGTGAACGGCGGCCCGCCAGGATGAGGAGCATGACGGGTGAGACGCGGGCAGGAAGTCGACAGGACGAGGCGGCGGGCCGCCCGCTCGCCTTGGCCACGGGGGCAGGACGTACGGCGGGGATCGCGGCGTCCGTGGTACTGGATCTGGCCCGGGCCGGGTGGGACGTGGCCTTCACGTACTGGACTCCGTATGACGCGCGGATGGAGTGGGGCATGGAGACGGGTGCGCCCGAGGAACTGCAGGGGAAAGTGGCGTCCCTCGGGGCCAGAACACCTGCGGTCGAGGCGGACCTGAGTGACACGGCCGTGCCGGCCCGGCTCTTCGACAGCGTCGAGCGTGAGCCGGGGAACGTCACCGCGCTGGTGCTCTGCCATTGCGAGTCGGTCGACTCGGGCTTGTTGGACACCACGGTGGAGAGCTTCGACCTTCACTTCGCGGTCAATGCGCGGGCAACCTGGCTGCTGATCCGCGAATACGGGCTGCGGTTCCGGGGGCGGCACGGCAGCGGGCGGATCGTCAGCCTGACCAGCGACCACACCGCGGGCAACCTGCCCTACGGAGCAAGTAGGGGGCGATGGACCGGATCGCGCTGGCCGCCGCCCGTGAGCTCGCCCACCTGGGCGTGACCTGCAACGCGGTCAATCCCGGACCGACCGACACCGGGTGGATGACCGAGGAGCAGAAGGCGGACGTGATCCGCTGCACGCCCCTGGGACGCCTCGGCGCCCGTGAGCGGCTGACCGGTCGGGAACGGGGCCCGGAGCTGGAGCACGAACTGGAGAGCAGCGCCCGTAAGGCGCGGATTCTGGATGAGCAGACACCCCTGGACACGGTGCGAGTGGCGACCGACGGACGTTCCGTGGTCGACATAGCGCGCGAAGTGGTGGGCGCCACCGGCTGGCTGCCCACCACCTCCGCTTAGGTTCCTCGCTGCTCAGTGCCGGGTCCAGACGCGGAGGGCCAAGGGGCGGGCGTGGCTTTCGCCGGCAAGGTGGATCTTCGTGATCAGGCGGCCGCGGGAGCGTTCGAGTCCGCGACCGTCGGGTTCGGCTTGGCCTGGCGCCACCTGGAACGCATCGTTCTGGCCGTGGGGCGGGCGATCTCGGCCGAGTGCGCTGAAACGCCGCAGCGGAGAACGTCAGGTCCTGGCGCTACGGGCGAGACGGTACAGCACGTTCGAACGCAGTGGTCCTTCGGGCGCGGTGGGGTCGTCGAAGTCGTCTGCCGGGTCCCGCGTCATTCCGATGCGGCGCATCACTGCCTGTGAGCGGACGTTGGTGGCCGTTGTCACGGCAAGGATCTCGGGCAGTTCAAGAGTGTCGAAGCCGTAGGCCAGGACTGCCAGCGCAGCCTCGGAGGCGTAGCCCTGGCCCCAGGCCGAGCGGGCGAGCCTCCAGCCGATCTCCACTCCCGTGAACGGCATGCCGTCATCCACCTGATCCAAGCCCGCGAAGCCGATGAACTCACCCGTGGCCTGCACCTCAACCGCCCACCACCCGTAGCCTCGCCGGTCGAACTCGGCCTGGAAACGTGCCACGGAGGCATCGCTCTGTTCGCGGGTCAGCAGGTCGCCCAAATGCTCCCGAACCTCGGGATCGGCATTCATCGCCGCCCACGGTTCAAGGTCGGAGTCATGCCATCGACGGACGGTGAGGCGATCGGTACGCAGTTCAGCCATGCTGCCCAGCCAACGCGAGCGCCGGCCTCAAGGCAATTCCTTTTCTTGCGGCACCGCGACGCTGAGCAACGTGTACGTGGCTTCCGCCCATCGGGCGCGCGGCGACCCTCCCGAGGGGAGCCGGGAGGGCGACGGCCCGGGATGGTCCGGAGCCACACCATATGCGCGGGGCCGGACAGGCCGATAGGCATATGACAGGGGAGATTCCGGATGTAGCCGGTGACACAAGGCGCCGCAGGGTGGGGGCGGGCCTACGGGGACCGCGAGCCAGATGGTCAACGACGGGGCGGTGAGCGGGCGGATCCCGATGCCGGGGAGCATGGGCAGGCCGGTGACCTCGTAGAAGCCGGTCCAGGAGGGGACGTCGGACGAAGCGGATGGCGGTGAGCGTCTCGCGCGGTCCGGTGAACCGCGGGTTGGGCGCCGGTCGGGCACCGAGTCCCGCGGGGCGCCGGTGACCAGGTCGTGGAACCGGGGGTTCGCCGCGCGGTCGGTGAGCCGGAGCGGGTCCCCGGCCGGGTCGGCCAGGGACGGCGCGGGCCGGGCGGCCGGCGGGTGGCCGGCCGGCGGCGGCCCGCCTCCCGGATCTGGCTACAGCTTGAGCTGGAAGTACGCCGTACCGCGCTCGCGCCGGTAGCCGAGGGCCTCGTTCACCGTGCGCATCGGGGTGTTCTCGTCCGCCACCGTGGTGCCGATGCGGCGCAGTGCCGGGTACCGGCCGGCGGCGTGCGCCGCCATGTGCAGCTTCACGGCGCGGCCCAGGCCGTGGCCGCGGTGGTGGGGGGTGACCACCGTGTCGTACTGGAGCGCGCGGGTGCCGCTGGGGTCCGGGAGGACCAGTTCCGTGTAGGCACCCACCTCGCCCTCGGGGGTCACCGCCGCGACCGTGATCAGCTCTCCGCCCCGGTCCAGGATCAGCTGCTGCAGGGAGTGCAGCCGCGCCGCGGTCCATGGTTCGAGCTGTATGTCCATGTCCCCGCTCGGCGCATCCTCCATCGCCCCGTGGGCCGCTGCCGCGGCCGGGGCCCAGGCATCGGGCACCAGACCGTGCCAGGTGAGGACCTCGTAGCCGGGCGTGGCCGGGACCGGTGCGGGCCGGTCGGGGAGCTCCTGTCCGTACCAGGCCATCGGCAGCACGTTCACGAACCCGAGCGACTCGGCGAACGCCTGCCCGGGACCGCCGAGGTCCACCATCGCTTCGACGGAGGTCCGGCCGTCCGCGAGCAGTTCCTCGCGGACCCGCTCCCACAAGGCGGTGCCCACGCCTTGGCGCCGCGACTGCGGGGATACCGCCAGCACGTCGACGAAGGCGGTGTGGCGGTTGGCCTCGTCCGAGAACAGGACCAGAGCGGCCACGCCCACTCCCTCTTCCGCCGCCCAGAGCACGGCCCGGCCGCGCGTCGACGGCACGCGCAGCCGGCCGGCGATCTCCGTGCGGGAGGGGGCGGGCAGCTGCGGCAGGTCGGCGGCCGCGGCGGAGGCCAGGACCGTCAGCCAGGAGTCGACCTCGGTCTCGGACGGGGGCAGCGTGAGCATGTCGATCTTCATGTTGCCGACCTTAGGCCGTGGCGGACCCGACGCTCAGGGGTTTTCGGCAGTGGGCCCGCCCGGCGAACGGGCCGCCCGCCCGGATGCGCCCGGCGCACCGGCGCGCCGCCCGGAGGCGCCCGGGGAGGATCGGTCAGGCCGTCCAGCCGGGGGTTCGCTTCTCGCAGAACGCTCGGGCGCCTTCGGTCGCCGAGTCGGTGCGGAAGACGGGGGCGGTGAGCGGGTCCTGGGCGGTGCGGTCAGCAGGGCCCGTACGTCCTCATGGCGGGAGACCTGCCACAGCGCGGGCCGGCCGCGCGCCGCTCCACATGGGCCGGCGCGTAGCGGCGCAGCCACGCGAAATACGGGTACGGGTCACGCAGCCGGGCCGCCACCAGCTCGGCGGGCGGATCTGCGGGGACGTGAGAGTACAAGGATTCTCCGACGTGACGGGTTGATCAACACCCACCAACGAAGCCGGCCACGCCGGGAAAGGCCGGGCCCCGGCGCACCGCGGCCCCCGCCGGGAAGGACGGTAGTGCGCGGTTCTGGACGACGCTGCGAAGAAGACGACCGAGCTTCGGCATCGGCGCCCCGACCCGTGGCTTCGTTCACTTCAACGGGCCTGCCGCTCCTTCACGACGCCCCTTGGCGGACGCGTCCGGAGAGCCAGGGCGTGAGCGAGGCGCCCAGGATGCGCTCCTTGTAGGTCTCGTCGCCGGAAAGGGGGACGTAGAGCCGGTAGCCGGGCGGGAAGAACCGTCCTTTCACGAAGGCCAGTCCGCTGTAGACGGAGATCAGGAACGGCGGGACGGAGTTCCGGGGGACGTCGTGGAACTCCACCCCGTCCACGGTGATCGTCGCGTCGTCGTCGGGGAAGATCCGCACGCTGACCACCGGGCTGCCGCCCAGTTCCACGAACGCTTCGTGGGGCAGCGATCCGTCCGGATCGACGACGGCGAACAGCGGCGCCGAAGTCCTCCGCGACGTCTGGTCGGCGCCGATGTCGTCGGTGACTGCCATGGACAGTTGGTACTCGGCCGCGATCGCCCGTATCGCGGCGACGGCCGACTCGGTGGTCGGCAAGGAGGGGTGCGTCATGATCCAGATGATGCCGCACCGGAGCCGTACGGCCGACCTGCGGCCCTCGGCCCCGGCCGCGGTGGTCACTGCGGGCGGAGGGGAGGGCAGACGGCGACCACCGATCCACAGGTGGGTGGTCCGATGCGGTTCAGACTGTCACCCGTTCGGGTGCGGCAGGTGCGGCAGGTGCGGGGAGCGGGCTGCCAGTGGCCCACGCCCCTCCTGGCCGCCCGCATGCAGCAACTCGGCGACAACCGCCCGCTCCCGCTCCACCACTACACCCACCCGCGCCGATGACGGGACGCGGACGGCGGCGATCGACCCCCGGCAGCAGGGCGCCGAGGCACGGCAGTTGCGCCCGGCGCCGCACCCCCTCGGCACGCCGGTCGCGGGGCTTCCGATCCCGGCCCGGTGGCGAGTAAGCGATCATGCTGGTGTGGTGGAGTTCGGCTCGGGCGCGGAGGGTACGGCAATGGAGGTTGTGCGGGGAGCGGAGTTGGTGACGGTCGCGAGTCTGGTCGAGTCGGTGACGCAGGCGCAGAGCGGCGCACTGTGGCGACTGAAGGGCGTCGACCGTCAGCTGGACGCGAACCTGGTGCGCCACCTGCCGGGGACCGGCGGGGCGGCGTACACCGAGGACGAGGTCGACGTGATGCTGGTCGTCGTCGCGGGCGCCGGCACCCTCACCCTCGACGGTACCCAGTCTCAGCTGTCTCCCGGGTTCCTCGGCCTGCTTCCGCGCGGCACATCCCGGGCGCTGCTGGCCGGCCCCGAAGGACTGCTCGTCCTTACGGTGCACCGTAGGCGTCGCGGAATGCGCATCGGACGGACCACCCCTGCTGGTGCGCCCGCGCCGTGCGCGCTGCACCTGGTGTGCGACCGGTGTCACAAGCACGCGATCGAGGCGGACGCCCGCTACTGCAGCGGCTGTGGCTCGCCGTTGGCCGGCCGCCCCGCAGTTTGACCCCCCGCATTGGGGCGCGCAGGGTGTGGGTGGGGTAGGCGCCAGGATTCGGGGGCGGTCTGGCCGTCAGAGGCTGCGACAAGGCCGCTCCCTGCCGGCCGCGCTGCCGTGTGCGTGCCTGGATCGAGGCGGCCAATGCCTCGCCCCCGCCCCTCGCCGCCCGCTGCCGGGTCGGGGCCACGCCGTCCGCCGTTCGAGCCCCGCCGAACGTCCACCCCGGGCCCGCTACGCCTGCGTCGGGCTCGGCGGTCCTCCGTGCTGCCGTGTCCCTGCCATGCTGTGACGCCAGGCGCGTCGAGCCTTGACGCCCGCTCCGCCCTGGCCGCGCCCGCCCCGGGCAGATCGTCTGTCCTCGGGTCTGCCGCACAGTCCGGCGTCGGTACCGCGACCGGACAGCAGCGCCGTACCGCTGCCCGGCCGAGCTGCCGCTCCCCGTGATCGTTCTTGTGCAACCGGGCACGTCGGCGACCTCTCAGGGACGTTCAGGAACGGAGGCCCGGCATCACCGCGCCACGTCGGTCCCCAGTTCGGCGAGTGCGGCGCTGTACGGGAGCGGTGTGTGTGATCAATGGTGGGTGAGTGCTGATCGCAGTGCGCCGTGGTTGTGCCGGACCGCATGAGGCCGGCGGGACCGGATCAGGTTTCGGAGATGTCGTTGCTGGTCCGCCGGTTCAGGGAGCGGATCCGCAACGCGGCGCGGATCAGGGCGATGAAGGCGACGGCGGGGAGGAGGATGACCGACCAGGTGCTGGCCAGCAGGGCGGATTCGGGCAAGAGGGGGAGCACCCAGTACGTCCCGAACAGCGCTATGACGACGACGAGGGCACCGAGTGTGGCCTGCCAGACGGGTCTCATCGCAAATCTCCCCAAGCGTCGAAAGGACGGGTCCGCCAGCGGCGACTTCCGGATGATACCGAGCAGCCGCGGGGCGAGGTGGCGGGCAGGAGCCACAGGCCCGCTTTGCCGACGGCCGTGACCAAGCCTCGGAACCGGCCGGTCCGGAGACCGCCGGCGAGTAGGTCTTGGCGGTCGGTGCGTTCCGTGCGGCTGTTGGCTGCGGCCGACCGGGCCGTCGATACCGAGGCCGTGGCCGACTGGCTTGCCGCGGAGGCGCCGACGTTCGAGCAGATCGTGTTCTACCGCACGCGGTCGCCACGGCGCCCACGAAACCAACCGAAGGCCCTGGGCTGCCTGCGGCGCTCTGGAAGCAGGACCAACTGGTCCACTGAGGCGGGCGCCGCACGGCGCGGGTCTCGTCCCGGCGGCGGACGCGAGCCCGGCCTGTGGTCGCGGATGGTGGTGGAGGCCCCCGACATGGAGGCGGTCCGGGCGGTCCGGGCGGTGCTACGGGGCCCGGCATCGCCGAGGTCGCCGCTGCCGTACTGCGCGAGGACGGCCACGCGGGCCGTACGTCCGAACTGACCGGCCCCGAAGCCATCAGCCCACCGGGCAGGCCGCGGTGATCTCCGAGGCCCTGGGCGAGGAGGTGGCCTTCGTGGAGCTCTCCCGCGAGGAGGCACATGCCCACATGGCGCAGTTCATGCCCTCGGAGGTCATCGGCGGCACCCTGGACGTCCTCGGCGTCCCGTTACCCGCCGAGCAGGAGATCAGCCCCGACCTGGCGAACGTCCTGCGCCGTCCGGCCAGGCCCTTCGGCGCGTGGGTCGCGCGCAACCTGCCGGCCTTCCGGTAGAGCCCCGTACCACCACGCGCAGGAGATCCGGGCGGCGGCCGAGCAGTCCGGCCGGGAGTACCGGCCGGCGGGCCACGACTACCCGCGCCCGTGAAGGCGCGGGTGACTGCTGGGGCAATCACCCCCGCCCTCGGCGTTGTTCAAGCGGGTTGTTCCCAGGGGATGACGACGGCTCGAAGCGGCAAGAGCCGCCTGACAGCGCCGGGCCGGGTCGGCCGGGCGGTCGCACGTACGCAGTGCGTTGCGGGATCCACGGCTGCCGTCCGCGCGGCCGGCCCGGCCTCGTCGGCCGCCCACACGGTGGCGTGCCATTGGCCGCGCCACTGTTCCAGCAGTACCCGCTGGCGGTCGCCGTCCCGGGAGTGGCGCTGGGCGCCGTCGACCGTGGGCGGCCCGGGAGCGAAGTCCTGCCGGATCACCTCCAGCAGGGCCGACGGCTCCATTTCCCCGGCCAGAGCGAGCTGCCTGCCGTGAAGGTGGACCGGCGCGTCCCAGATCCGGGCGTGGACGAGGTCCGAAAAGCGGTCGGCATGTGGCAGACGATCCCGAGCTCCTCCAGTTCTGCGGCCCGTTGCCGTTGGTCAGTGCAATCTGGGCCGTGGGCATGTTTGTGACCCGGGGGTTGTGCAGTTCGGTTGAGCCTGGCGGGCGGTGTTCACCGTCCGTCCGGGCCGCCCAGCGGCGCGGTGAACCGCGGTCGCCAGCCTTCCTCCGTCAGCACGACCAGCTGGACCGCGGCCGCACGGGTGCGCAGAGGCAGCAGGCTGTCGACCGCAGTGCGGACGTGGGCGGAGGCTGTCGGGTTGTCTGCACCCATGGCGACGGTGACATGGGCGGCGGGCCGCGCCCCGAAGCGGCCTCTGTACGGGCGCAAGCCGGGCCACTGGGCGTGGAACGCATCAACGATCGGTTGGAGTGCCGGAACGGTGACGGCGACGAAGCCGGACGCCGTCACGAGCTCCTCCAAGATCAGATCAGCTGCCGGAAAACTTGCCGCCAGGGAACGCACACCCTTCTTGTCCTGACCTGTCAGCGCCGATTCCGGCACGAACGGGTAGAGGAGCGAGACGTGCGCCGGCACCCCATGACGCACCAGAGCGGGGTCGATACGCCACGCCGCATCGAGGAGCGGGGCGGCATCGGGCAAGACAATGACGACGGCAGTGGTCCCTGGCTCTGGCACTCCGTCATCATCGCAGGCCAGGCACGGGACCCGAGAATGCCGGCTGGGGTTGGGGGTGGTTGGGGGTCCGGCCCAAGCTGCGTGACGTGGTGGCACGGAGCGTCAGGCCGGAAGGGCGTACGCCTGCCCGCCTGGCGAGCGGAACATGGCCCCGACATCGACTCGTTGACCGGACTGCGAGCACGCAGAGCGGGGCGCAACTCTCGCTCGACCTGCTCGTCGTGATCCTGGATGTGCGGGCCGTCGGCCTCTGAGACGTCGGCCCGGGCGATCGGGCCGCTCGGAGGGCTCAGCGCGTGAGGATGACGCGCTGGCGGCTCCAACGGTCGCTGGTCGCGGCGGAGAGCAGGAAGTCCGCGACGTCGGCGCGGTTGATCCTCCCGCCGACACGTCCTTGGGCTCCGTCCAGCGGGATCGTCTCGTAGCCGCCCGTGGTCCGGCCGTTCCCGAACATCACGGGCAGGGCGATGGCCCAGTCGAGGTCGCTGCGGGCGATGGTCTCATCGGCGATGCCCTTCTCCGCCATGAGCGTGCCCATCACCAGCTTCGACGCCCCGGCCTGGAAGAAGGACTGGCGCCGGGCCGTGTCGCCCGAGCCGAGAGCCAGACGAGACGCCCCACGCCGGCCGCAGCCATGGCCTCCAGGACGGGACCGGCGGTGCGGGTGGCGAGAGTGGACTTGTGACGTTGAGAGGGCGTGGGCGGTCGACCTGATGGAGAAGGGCCTCAACCCGGCCCGGCACATCCAGGGCGGCGACGCCGTCCTGGACGAAGGGGAGTCAGGCCGTGGGGGAGATCGAGGACGCCATCGAGCGGGCCGACCGGGAGGCGTTCACTCGCCAGCCGCCCAAGACCTTGCAGGCCCGCATCAACTTCCTGATGCGCCGGCTCAAGACGACCAAGGCCGTCGCGGCGGAGCTCGGGGTCACCAGCGGTCGGTGGAGCGCTACCGCACGGGCGAACGGAAGACCCCGCCGAAGAACGTCACGGGCGAAGATCGACACGGCTGTGAGGTCACGCTGGCAGCCGCTGGTCCGCAAGCGCCGGCGAAAGCAGGCCGCCGCGGCGACCGGCATCACGGTGGAGACGCGGGCCCGCTTCGGCTACACGGCACCCGTCGGCACGACCGACGACGGCCGTATGCGCCGCCTCACCGTCCACCTCCCCCCGGCGTACGCGCAGCGCCTGTTCGACGCCCGCGACGCGGGGGCCGGCGACCAGGAGATGCGCCAGATCATCGCCGAAGGCCTCAAAGACGTGTATTTCCAGGACGGCGGGAGCTGCGCCACGGGCCTTTCGGACGTCGAGTTCAGCGACACCGATTACCTCGACCCGGACTTCTGAAACCGGAAATACGTGTCCGTCGAGTTGCCGGCCACTGAGCCGGAGCACGGCAGCCGACACAGCAGCGGGCTTGTTGTCACCCGGCAAGCGGCTGTGTGAGCAGGGCCGCGTTTTTCGGGGTGGTGCCCGGGTCGGCCGTCGGCCCGGGCACCCGGTTCACGCTTCTACTCCATGAACTGGAAGGTCCATGCCTGGCGTTGGTTGCTGACGTCGAGTGGCCTCAGGGCGATACGGGGAGGGAAGATCCGCAGCAGGCTGAGGTCCAGGGCCAGCTCCCCGCCGTCGACGGGGCCTCCCGGGACGACGATGTGGAAGGTGTGCGGCTGGGCACTCTGGTAGAGCGCCCACTCGCGCGGCTCGGGGTATCCGACGACCGGCTTGTTCATCTCCGGGTCGCCGTCGTAGGAGAGATAGGTGTCGCTGCGGAGATTGCGGATCGTGCAGTTGCCGTTGCCGAGTACCTCCAGCTGCCATTCCTGCTCGCCGGGGTTGCCGGTCGGTGGTAGCAGGAAAACGGGTGTCTTGGGCTCCGACGCCCCACCTTCCAGGGTGAGCAGTTGCTCGGGAGGGCGGGTGATCATGTAGGTGCCGTTCGGTACAGGTGCCAAGGCCAACTCCACTTCTGACGTGCGGCGTCCGCGCGGGTCGCCGCTGATCTTTTGGGCCGACGGATCCCTTCCCCGTCACCGTGCGACAGAGGGTCGGAAAGGCACTGCGTCACCCTTCAGGAGTACAGCAGATGCGTCCCGGTGCTCGACCGCCCCGGTGAGGGTGTGGTGCCTTCCGCGGTGTATCCGATGGCAGCTGCTGTGCGGATCCCCTTGCCGATTTCGAGCAGTACGGTTCAGGAACCTGGAGGAGAACCAGCGGGTCGAGTTCGAGATCCAGCAGGGCCAGAGGGGCCTGCAGGCGACCGACGTCCGAGCCCTCTGATGTTGAGCGGCGTCCGACTTCCACCAGTCGTCGACCAGCTCGGTAGGGAGCGCGTGCGGCAGCTTCGCTGACGGCGGGGCTGGGCGGGCGCGGGGTGGCGCTGCTCGAAGTGCGACTGCGCGGGAAGGGGATGCGCAGCCTGCTCCAGGATCACGTCGTTGCCTTCCCGAATGCGGCTCTGCCGTACATCCGGCTCTTGATCGTCTCGATGCCAGGCTGCGTGGCAGCGGCACGATCTGCGTGCCGGCAGGCCCGCAGGCGGTGCTGCGGTCCCTGAGGACCTGACCGCCCGTGACCGCTCCCGAGCCGGCCGTTTGGATGGCGCCTTGGCGGGGCGGCTGACTCCGGTGCCGGTCAGGCTGGCGAGGCTGTTGGTCGGGTCAGGGTGATGCGATGCATGACGCGTCGGGTTCCCGGAGCGAGGGGTGTGGCGCGGTGCATCACGCGTTGGTCGTCCCAGATGAGGATGTCGTGGTGTGCCCAGTGGTGGCGGTGGACGAGCGGGCCGCGGGTGGCGTGAGTGACGAGGTCATCGACAGTCAGGGGCAGGGTTTCTCCGGCGGCGGATCGGATGGCGGTCATGGACAGCTGGTTGAGGTAGAGGGCTGGTCGGCCTTCCGGGATCTGAGCGATGACGGGGTGATATGTGGTGGCGCCGTCCAGCGGATGGACGTGGGTGCCCACGGCGGTGTCCAGCAGGGTTTTCCACGGGGGTGGGAGTTGATCGTGAGCGGCTGTCATGTCGGCGAAGAGGGTGTCTCCGCCGTGTTGGGGCAGCAGGCGGGCCTGGAGGATGGTGTAGCGGGCGGGGTCGGGCCAGTGGGACTGGCCGGTGTGCCAGAGTCAGCTGTCCGGGTGTGCGCTCCCGTCGGTACGGCTCCCGACGACGTGCACGTACGCGCTGTCGGGGTGGGCAGGGAAGAAGCTCCCAGCTGGATGGCATTGAGGTGACCCGAGGCGGCGGGCGAGCGCCTCCAGCCCGAGGGCGCCGAGCCCCAGACCCCGCAGGATCACCACACCGTGACGGAAGAGAGCTTCGGCGAGCCGGTCCGCCACCGCAGGCGGGCAGATCGCCGGTATCCCCGGTGCCGGAGGCAGGGCCGCGGTGACCTCCGCGACGAATCCCTCACGCAGTGGCCGCAAGGTCGTCTCCATGAACACATTGTCGGCTCCGGACAGACCGGCGCGCGATGCACTTTCCACCCGTCGTTGCACCGTGTTCTCGCCTGCCAAGCACCTGAGGCCGGGCGTCCCTTAGCCTCGATCCACCGACTGGCCTGTGTCCTGTGGACAGAGAACCGAAGAGAGGTGCCTGCTGACCTGCGATGATGGGAGTTCTGACGCTTCCAGCACGCACAATCAGCAAGGCACCTCGTAGATGAAAGCTTCCCATACTCCGGCGGCGGTCTCCGCTGCGTTCGACGACCGGAATCTGATCGCGCATGCCGGGCTGGTCCCGGTGATGCGCCTGGCCGAGCGGTGCGGGCTTGCCCGTCTGGCCGCGGAGAAGGTGAAGCTGACCGGGGCGAAGAACGGTGCGGGTGCGGCGGCGGATGCCAAGGTCACCAGCATCGTGGCCGGGATGGCCGCGGGTGCGGACAGCATCGATGACCTTCACGTCCTGCGCCACGGCGCGATGCCCGTGTTGTTCGCAGGCGTCCGTGCGCCGTCCACGCTGGGCACGTTTCTGCGCGCGTTCACCCACGGTCACGCACTCCAGCTCCACGCGGTGCACCGCAGGTTCCTGGCCGCTCTGGCCGCGCATACCCCGCTGCTGCCCGGCGCGGGCGAGAAGGCGTTCATCGATGTCGACTCCACCCACAAACGGGTCTACGGCCGGGCCAAGCAGGGCGCCGAGTACGGCCGGTTCAAAGGCGTACGCACCCTGCACCCCCTGCTCGCCACGATCTGCACCCCGCACTCCCGCCCGGTGATCGCCGGGGTGCGGATGCGCCGCGGCAAAGCGGCCGATGCCCGCGGCGCCCCCAAGTTCGTCAGTGAAGCCCTGGCCGCCGCCCGGGAGGCCGGCTGCACCGGGACCCGTATCCTGCGGGCGGATTCACAGTTCTACAACGCCGGTGTCATCGCCGCCTGCCGCCGGGCCGGGGCCCGCTTCTCGGTCACCACCGGCATGAACCCCTCCATCAAACGGGCCATCCACATCATCCCCGACCAGGCATGGCAGCAGATCACCTATCCCACCGCGGTGCCCGACCCCGACACCGGAGAGCTCATCTCCGGCGCCGAAGTCGCCGAGATACCCGCCTACACCGCCTTCGCCGGCCGCAAGAAGGCGGAACAGGTCACCGCCCGGCTGATCGTGCGCCGCGTCCGTGACCTGGCCAAACCCACCGTCGTGGGTGACCAGGGCGAGCTGTTCCCCGTCTGGCGCTACCACCCGTTCTTCACTGACAACCCCGCCGGAACGCTCCAGGCCGAGCGGGAACACCGTCACCACGCCGTCGTCGAGCAGGTCATCGCCGACAGCAAAGCCGCAGCTCTGGCCCACCTGCCGTCCGGACACTTCAACGCCAACGCGGCCTGGCTGACCCTGTGGGCCATGACCTACAACCTGCTGCGGGCCACCGGTGCTCTGACCTCCGCCTTCCACGCCAAGGCCACCACCGCCACCCTCCGCGCCCACCTGATCCACGTGCCCGCCAGGATCGCCCGCTCAGCCCGCCGTATCACCCTGCACCTGCCGCACAACTGGCCCTGGCAGCACGCCTGGACACACCTCTTCGACACCGTCCACGGACCAGCCGGCTGACACGAACCGCCCCTGCCCACCCCCCGCCCGCCAGGGCCCAACCGGAACCGAACACGTGGAAACGCTGGGCAGACCAGCAGCTACAACCTGCCCACCTACAAGCACCGACCCGGAACCGGCACAGAAACCCGCCAGAAGATCACTTCCGAACCGCGCCGGTAGATCGAGGCTTAGCCGCCGTCTCCGTAGTCAGTCACCCTCCACGGCGTAGCCATCACGGAAGCGCAGTCAGAACCAAGCGGCGCGCTCAGTCACACCAGCCCTCGACCGCGACATGAAGAGCCCGCTGCGCGAGCACCCCGAGCCGGTCGCCGCTCCCTGACCCGGTGGAAGGGGATCTGCCCATGCCCGCTTCCACGGCCTCCCGGCGCGCGTACCGTGGGGTGACGACCTGCCGGGTACCAGCCGATGAGCGCACAGCCCGACCACATATCCGTCCCCCCCCCCGGTACGCGCCCGCGCCGGGCGCTGCGGCCGAACTGCTCGCGCAGCTGCGCGCCGACCGTCGCCCTGGTGGGGGTCGGCGTTCAAGCAGGAGTGGGCGGCGGCGCTGGAGGAGTCCGCCGCACGTTCTCCCTCGCCGCGCTGTACGAGGTCGTCCAGGTCGGGCAGGCCCGCGTCTCCTCCGCCCCCGCGGTCGCCGCGTCCTCGCCTCCGGCAAGGACGAGACCGGGTTCGTGGACCAGCACTTGCTGCTACGCCGCCCTCCACGGGCGGGGGACCTGACAGACGGGCCGACGGGTGGTCCGCGTCAGGCGGTGCCCAGCGCCACACGCGGGTCGTTTGCTCGCGTGCCAGTAACCCGGCGGGTACGCGAACCGGGTCTCGCCGAGCACGGTGAACCCGGCGGCGAGGCTGCGGCCTGGAACTCGGGGAGGACCGGTTCCACGGTGGACAAGGGCTCTGACACGGCCGGACCGGCCGGTCAGTACCGGAACAGCACTCCGCGCCAGGTCCATCCCGCGTCGAGGACCATGGTGCGCAGGGGATCTCTCACGTCCCGCGTGTCGAAGCGCAACGTCTCGACCTTGTGCCGACGGCCGTCGGCACCACGCTGGAACTCCCACTGCCGATACACCTTGAAGCCCCCACGGCCGTACTGCTGACCGGATTCGTGCGACGGCTCCCACCGTTCCTCCAGGACGAGCACCTCGCGCTTCGCCGGCACCAGGCGCATGCGGGTCTTGAGCGTCAGCTTCGCCTTCGGGATTTTGCACTCCGCCACCAGGTCGGCCTTCTCCTTGGGGAAGGCATGGCGCACGCTGAACGGTACGGTTCGGCTGTTGAGCGCGAGCAACGCTTCCCGAAGCTCCATGGTGGGCAGGGGGCTGACACCGCTGTCGGGGTACTTGGTGCCGGTCCACTTGTCCCAGAGGCGGCCCATCGTCAGACCCCCGCCCCGGTGTCCGGGCGCACCGAGCGCACGAAGTCCTGGAACTCTGCCAGAACGTTGTCGTGCTGGGCCTCGCTGGCGGTCAGAGCCAGCCGGATCATCGCCCGCCTGTGCGGGTCCTCGGTGTCCAGGATGGCCAGATAGACCTGGGACTGGGCGAGGTTCCGGCGGGCGTCGCCGACCACGGCCGAGAAGCTCAGCCGCTGGGTCAGAGCAGGTGCGTCGGCGGAGCCGACCTCGTGGCGGTGGACCACCACGACCGACTCGGCTACCTCGCACAGGCGTTCCACCGAGGCGTCGGCGACCTCGACGAGCGTCACCGCGTCCTTCAGGAATCCGCCGTCGATGGTGATGTCGGCGCTGAACCCGGCGTCCGCCTGCGGATGCACCGCGGCGAACGCCACATCCGAGGCGCCCCCGTCCGGAGGGGTAGCGACGAGCCAGCCCTCCGGCAGGCGGAATTCGATCGGCACCGGCAGTGTCGTGGGCATCTCGGGCCCTCCTTCCACGGAAACGTCATCAGTCGAGCAGCCAGTCCTTGACATCGCCGGCGGCGTCGCCGACCGCGTCGTCCCGGGCGCTTTCGAGCTTCTTCTTGAGGTCGGTGAGCTGCTCGTGCGCTCCCCGCAGCAGGCTCGCGACGGCCTTGCCCGGCTCTGCGCGGCCGCGTACTCGTAGCGGGTCGCCGTGAACTTCGTACGGTGGACACCGGCGCTGACACCGGACCAGTTGTCGCCTATGACGATCTCCCGGACGGTGTCGCCGTAGCGGGTCTCGACCTCCTTGAACTCGCCCGCCGTCGCGTCCCACTTGGCGGCGGCCGTCGTCAGCAGTCCCAGGTCGGTGCTCATGACTTCGTCGTACTTCAACACCGTGACCCCCTACGCACCGTTCAGCGCCGACGTGAGGAACTGGCTGCCCACACCGGTGTCGTTGCGTCCGAAATTACTCTCGGCTCCGCGCAGGGCCACCTTCTCCGATGACAGACGTCCCATCAGGGTCTTCACCTGTTGGTCCCAACCGCCCGCAGCCTTCTTCAGGCCGGCCGCCGTCTGCCAGCCGTCGAAGCCCTTGTGGGCGGTGCTGGTGGCGTCGTCCGCGTGCTCCGCCGCCGTCTTCGTGGCCGACTCCAACTCGTTCTGGATCAAGCCTGCTGCGGCCTTCTTCTCCGCCGGCGTCGAAGCGAACCCTTGGACCCGCCGGGCGCGAACGGCCTGCGGCCCGCTGTTCAACCGCAAGCCCACCCGCTGGTTCGCACTGCCCGCGCGCTCACGGTCCCACTCCTGGCCGAAACCTGCCACCATGTTCACATCTCCCCGTCGGCTGCCGATCATATGCATAGCAACTGCACACGGAGCAACGGTCTTGGGCGCAATCTGAGATTTCTTGTGCGCGAGCCGGCGGACGGGCGAGGCGCCCGACGTCCGGCCGTGCGGGGTGCTCCCGGGGGGTGCGCCCCGGAAGGGCACCGACCGGCGGGCCGACCTCTCGCGCACGACCATGCCGGCAGGACCTGGTCCGCGACGCGATCCTCGCGTCCCCGGCGTGGCCGGACATCGCGGCCGCGATGGGAAGCCTCGACTCCGCCGGTCTCCACGCCGCCCGGATCCTGACCGACGCACACGACGCCGGTGTCGGCGTGGACCAGGCCGTTGCTGCCGTCACCGCGGCGGCGGTCCAGGCCTCCGACCCCGCCCCGACCACCCCGGCGGCGACCGTCGTTCCGGCGTCCGCTTCCGCTTCTGCACCTGGTGCTGCGCAGTGCCGGTCAGGGGGCGTGCTGGCGGAGCGCATGGGCAGCGCTCGGGTAGTGCCCCTGGCGGGTCGCCTCGTGGACGCGAACTTCCACTCCCTGAGAACGCAGCCGCCCGCCCGCGTCCCGGCTGTGGGCCTCCCCGGCAGCAGCCCGCTCCCGCTCCACAACCACCCCTACCGCGGCAGCCCCCGGACAGCCGGCCCCGGCCGAAGCCGCCGTCCCCGCCCACCGACAGCAGGCTGTGCCCAGCAAGGTGGCGGGATACGGAAGATGACGAGCAGTCAGGGAACTTGGGAAGAACAGCCAGGTGAGGGGGTGGTGCGCGGCGCGATCCAGTCGGACGCGGCATCCGTGCCACCGCCGGGGACCTTGGAAACGCGTCGCTCCCCCGGTGGTTGTCAGCGCCCTCTCATAGGCTTTCGCGCATGATCGAATGGATGCACGAGTCCTTCCCCGGCCACGAGGTGAACATCGTCTTCGCCCGCGGCACCTCCCTCGACGTGCTCACCGAGCGGCTGATCGCCCTGCGGCGGGAGCCCCTCGCCTCTGGCGAGGACGGCGGGTGGGCGTGGGCGGTGCACGACATGGCCAATTGGGAGATCGAGGACTACGACCCGGTCGACTACCGCAGTGTCTGCTCGGCGGGCACGGAGCTCGTGGTGTTCGTGACCGAGCCGTGCAGCGCGAAGGCGCATGGGCCGCAGTTCGAGTACTACCGGGACGGCCGCACGGTGCTCGCCTTCAGCTTCGAGGACGTCGGCTCGCGGGTGGGCGACGACCCCGACTACCTCTCGCCCGAACTGCTGGCCGCCGGCGTGATCGGCCCGGACGCGGACTGCCCGCTGGCGGAGCACGACGGGCACGACTGCTTCGACAGCCACTTCTACGACGACCGGAAACTCGTCATCAAGACGATCGCGGGCTACTTCGCACTGACCTCGCCCCCGCTGTCGGCAGAGCTGACGGGGGCGCCGGGAGTGGTGGCCCCGTGATCCGGCTCGCCCCGAACACCTTCCTCACCTTCGCCCGTGGCCTGCCCCCGGCCACCCTCGCTGGCTACCTCGCGGGGACAGGACGACCCGTCCTCGCCTCCGGCGAAGAGGCAGGCTGGGCCTGGGTGAAGCAGGACGCCTACAGTGCTCGGCAAGGCAGCGGCGGCTGGGAGGTCGCACGCTCGGCCACCCGTCTGGCGGCCGATGTGGAGACCGCGTTCGTGGCCTCCACGCCCGCGTGCACGTGCCCGCACGGGCAGAACTACATGGTGCCGCACTGCCCCGACCACCCGTTCCAGTTCGCATACTGCCAAGGCGGCTTCGAGCAGCTCTACCTCAACCTCGGCGGGCGCCGCGAGTCGCGGCGCGCCGGAGCCCGCGCCGACTTGCTGGTGGGAGAGCTGCTGGATGCCGGGATCGTTGGCCGGGACACCTCTCTGTACGACGCCGACCCCACCTTCAACGCCGACGGCTCCCACACCCTGCGGATCATCGCCGCGCGCCGGAGCCCGCGCCGACTTGCTGGTGGGAGAGCTGCTGGATGCCGGGATCGTTGGCCGGGACACCTCTCTGTACGACGCCGACCCCACCTTCAACGCCGACGGCTCCCACACCCTGCGGATCATCGCCGCGCACTTCGGGCTGCCGTTGGACCTCGGCTAGCGAGCCCGTGCATGGTTGGCGGTGCCATCCTTGCCGCCGTCACCGAGCTGCGGCCACGACGTCGTCATGAAGGGCTCAGGCCGCGGGGGTTGGCTACCTTCGCGGAAGGCCGCGCGGATGCTGGTTCTGCGCCGGACGTCCACCAGTACAGGCAGTCGGCCGGCCTCCCGCGGTGGGGAGCCCGTGGGCAGGTTCACCCCGACGCGGTGGATGTTCCCGTCGGGAGTCTCCTGCACACCCGCGCGGCCCGGTAGGGCGCCCCTCCCGTGCGATGTACTGCGCGAGGGCCCGCAGCCCTTTTGGAACGCCTCACCGCCCTGGCCCGGCCTGGTCGTCGGGGCGGCCTTCGTCGGGGCTTCGAGTCTGCCGTCGTCGGGCGACTCCCCGGGTCTCCGCGCGACGGCTCCCGGCGGAGGGGCGGGCAGCTGAGCGCAGGGCCCGGGTTCTCCCCCTACGCCAACGGCATGAAGCACGTGGAAGCCCCGGGACGTCGCAGGCTGAAGTCGGCACAACCGCGGCGACACTATGGTCCCTATGCCCTCGTGGGGCGCTCCGGGCCGGCGCGGTACACGAGTGCGCACTCATTTGTTTGGTGTAAGTCCGTGCGTTGGCTTCAGGTTCCGCAGGAGGGTTCACCCGATGAAGCGTCAGTCACTTCGCAGAGCTTGGGGTCACAGCGCCGCTCTGTTCTCGGCGGCGGGGGCTCTTGGCCTACTCGTCACCTTCGCCTCGCCGGCGAATGCTCTGGCTGTCGCCATCGAGAAGTCCGGTGGGGAATGCGACCACGCGGTGCCGGGCCCGAACGGTGCCCTCAGCGTCGACTTCGACCCCCGCCGCTCGCCGATGGTCAAGGGTGCGCCGGACACCGACTGCGAAGGCGGCGAGAACGACCAGCGCCGAGGCCCGCAGGGCAAACCGGGTGCGCGAGGACCGCAGGGCAGCCAGGGTTTCCAGGGTGACGCGGGGGCTCAGGGCAACCGGGGTTTCCAGGGCGAATCCGGGGCTCAGGGGTTCCAGGGGTTCCAGGGTGAGGCGGGGGCCCAAGGGAACCGGGGCTTCCAGGGTGAGGCCGGCGCTCAAGGCTTCCAGGGGTTCCAAGGAACCCAGGGGTCCCAGGGGTCCCAGGGGTCCCAGGGTGCAAGCCCGGGGGCGCAGAGTTCGGTGGTCACGGCTACCAGCGCCACGGGCACTGCCACGGTCATGTGCCCCGCCGGCAGGTTCGCTACCGGCGGGGGCTTCGCGAGCTCGGCGGCGGGCAACCTGGAGATCGTCTTCAACGGGCCCATGGGCGGCTCTCCGGCCACTGGCTGGCAAGCCGTAGCGGGCGACGTGCGCAACGTCACCGTGTATGCGGTATGCGCGCCATGAACCCGCGGCCCGAGCCTCATGCTGCCGGACGCCGCGCGCAGTCGTACTGAGCGACGTCCACCCGGAGGCCTGTGTTCGTCCCTCTCGACCGACGGCGTCATCGCACAGAACGACAACAGAACGACAACAGGACGGCCGTTGCGGGTCGACCATGCCGTCCGCGACCCGACCCACCGCTCCAGAAGCCGGTCCCGGAACGGTTCCCCCCTCCGCGACCGCTGCACCGACAGGCACTCAGGCAGGTACCAGCAGATGACTTCCGCCCCGACCCCGAAATTCTCTGTCTTCACCCCCAGCCACCGACCGCGCTTCCTCGACGAGTGCCTCGCGACCCTGCAAGCGCAGACCTGCTCCGACTGGGAGTGGATCGTGCTCCTCAACAACGGTGCGCGGTGGCGGCCGGAACACCTCGATGACCGTGTCCGGCTGGAGATCGCTGACGACATTCGCGGTGTGGGAGCGGCCAAGCGCCGCGCCTGTGAATTGGCGCGCGGAGAGTTCCTCGTCGAGCTCGACCACGACGACCTGCTGGCGAAGGACTGCCTCGGGGAGCTGGCGAAGGCCTTCGACGAGAATCCCGACGTCGTCTTCGTCTACAGCAACACCGCTCAGATCACCGAGGACGGAAGCCGCGAGGACACACGGTTCAACGAGGCGAACGGCTGGCAGTACGAGGAGGTGGACGTCGACGGCCGCCGGCTCCTGCAGTCCGTTGCCATGGCGCCGACGCCCCACAACGTGTCGTATATCTGGTACGCCCCCAACCACGTGCGGGCGTTCCGCAAGGACATCTACGATCAGGTCGGTGGCTATGACGCCACGCGCACCGTGCTGGACGACCAGGACTTGATGTGCCGTCTCTTCCAGGTGGGCGACTTCCATCGGATCCCCAGGTGCTTGTACCTGCAGCGGCTGCATCCCCACAACACCCAGCGCGACACCGAGGTCAACGCACACATCCAGCGCGAGACCGTAGCCCTGTACGACAAGTACATCGAAGCCAACGCGCTCGCATGGACCGCACGGCGTGGGCTGCTCGCGCTGGACCTCGGCGCTGCGCACCGCAAGCCGCCCGGCTACATGGGCGTGGACCAGCACGCAAGGGACGGCGTCGACATCGTTGCGCGGCTGCCCGAGCCGTTGAACCTTCCGGACGACTCGGTCGGCCTGCTCCGAGCGGTGGACTTCCTGGAGCACGTGCCCGAGAAGGTCCCCCTGATCAACGAGCTGTACCGGCTGCTGGCGCCGGGCGGCATGCTCCTCACTCTGACTCCGAGCTCCGACGGCCGGGGCGCGTACCAGGACCCGACGCACGTCGCCTACTACAACGAGAACTCGTTCTGGTACTACACCGACAACCAGTACCGTGCCTTCGTGCCCGAGATCCAAGCCCGGTTCCACCGTTCACGGCTGGTGACCTACTACCCGACCGACTGGCACTCCAGGAACCACATCTCTTATGTGCAGGCCAATCTGATCGCCGTGAAGGAAGGCGCCGAACGGTGCGGTGGTCCGCTGCTGGTGTGATGCCGTCCTCGGCGTTTTCCGTATGCCGCCGCACCTTGGGGAGGGTTACGCGCTGCCCCCGCTTGGCTTGCCGCTAGCCTGGGTGCCGGTTGGCCATTCCGGAAAGTCGAGCTCGACCGACATGCGGGCTCCTGGTCGTCGAAGGGCGGGGGCGGGAGATCGGACTCCCGCTCCGCGATCATGGACCAAACGCCAGGCCGTGAGGCCGGATCCGAGAAAACGGCCACTCCTGCAGCTGGGCTTCTCGCCCCGCAGGAGACCTGCGCGCCCTGTTCCCGTGGATCGTGTCCCTGATCAACGAGGACTACTGTGCCTCCTCCTTCCCGCGGATTCGAACGATGGCCGGACTCGCAGCCTCGCGGTACGTCCCCGCCGCGGCCTGGACGTGACGGCTGTCCCGCAACTGCTGGTCACAGCGCTGACCTGGTGTGGGAAAACGCGTAGCTGTCGGGTTCCCGGCGCCGGTATCGTCCGGTCTCAGACCAGCCGTGTCAGCGGCCTTCCGCGTGCAGAGAGCGATTCACATGACCAGCCGGCGAGTTACTACGACCCTGTGGCGCCCCACCGGCCCCGAGGAGCTGGGCCTGGTCCGCGAGCTGAACTGGCGTGCTTGGCCGCCCCGGCTCCCCGAGCAGCCGATCTTCTACCCGGTCCTCAACGAGGACTACGCGATCAAGATCGCGAGGGACTGGAACGTGAAGCACAGCGGTGTCGGCTACGTGACCCGATTCGAGGTCGAGTCGGAGTTCTTGAGCCGGTACCCCGTCCAGCAGGCCGGCGGACGGACCATCCTCGAGCTGTGGGTTCCGGCTGAGGAGCTGGACGACTTCAACGCTCACATCGTCGGCGAGATCCAGGTCGTCCACGAGTTCCGCTGAGGCAGGGCGGCCTGCTGACGGGGCAGGCGGCCCGGGCCGCCGCACCCGTCGTGCCGCGACGCGGCAAGGGCGAAGACCGATGGCGTCGTGCCACGCGGGCGTGTTGTTGTGCTGGCCATGGCGCCACTCCTCACGCCACGCCGCCGCCCGTCCTGCCGCAGGGACTCGATCACGGGCGTCGTGAGGCAGGCCGTTGACCAGAGGTGGTGCGTGCCCGCCTTTCCATCACGGACGTGCCGCAGCCCCGCCCGAGCGAGGGCTCCGTAGATCGCCCGGTGAGGGCGGTCGACTCGCCTGTTCAGCCGCACGCCCCCATCGAAGGGCAAGTCGATCAATAATTGGCCAGCGACCTGCCTGCACGGTTGAGAGGAGCCCTTGATGACCACACCGCGGGACTTGTTGATCATTGCCATGGACACGGGGTCGAGCAGCTCCGTCGAACAGGGCGACCTGTCGCTTGCGCTCGCCGGGGCCGAGGTGATCGACTTCCTCGCAGCCCGGGCCATCAGCCTGGACGGGGACCACATCGTGCCGGGCGACCGGACCGCTCTGGCTGATCGGCTGCTGGAGGAGGCCGCCGGGTCGCTCGTTCGGGAGGCGCCCTACGAGTCGGTCGCCGACTGGCTGTGGCGCAGAGGCCGCGGCCTGTCCGCGGCCTACCGGGCCGAGCTCGAGGCGGAAGGGCAGCTCGTCCGGCAGGGCCGCCGCGGGATCTCCTTCCGGGCCGGTGAACTGGCGCTGGTCGATTCACCCGACCGCCGTCGGGCTGCGGACCGCTTGGCATCGGATGAACCCGTCCTCGCCTCCCTCGTGGGGGCCGTACGGGTCGGCGGCGAGCGGACCGGAGACTCTCCGGACGTGGGAGACGCGGCGGATTCGGTGGACGTGGCCGACGACGCCGTCGCGACGGTGCTGGCCGCCGTCAACGACGCCTTGGTGGAACTCGCAGCCGTACGGCAACGGCGAGCCATCGAGGACGCGGCCTTCGACAACATCTGGCGAGGCGGCGTCGGATGACGACGGAGCTCTCCCCGAGAAGGCCGTCGCTCTGATCGGGGCGGAGCAGGTCGGAACGGCCGTGGAGAAGAGCTGCTCCGCGCCCCTCGGGGAGGCTCCCGTCGGAGAATCCCCAAAGGTATTCGTGACGGTATTCATCGGTGCATACTCGGGGCATGGCAGATACGACTGTGAAGATCGACTCGGCAACCCGGGACCGGTTCGCCGCGGTGGCCGCCGCCCACGGCAAGAGCGTACGCGCCTACCTGGCGGAGCTGGCCATCGAGCAGGAGAACCAGCTCGCCCTGGGCCGGGCGACCGCCGCGTTCCGTGACGCCGTCGGCCAGCCGGGCATCGCGGAGGCCTTCGACCGCGAGTTCGGCGGGCTGCCGTCGTCCACGAGCGTGCACCGGGCAGCCTGATCTTGGAGCTGCACATCGACATCCGCTGGCTCCTGGACCGCCAGGAGGAACTCCTCGGCAAAGAGCTGGGAGTCCAGGACTACTCCGGCCTCGTGGCCGCGGTCGCGCGGCACCGTGTGAACACGCCGGCGTTGGCGACGGACGAGCCCGACGCGTACTGGCGGTCAGCGGCGCTGCTGGAGCAGATCGTGCTGCTGCGCCCACTGCCGGCCAGGAACGAGTACTTCGGCTACGGGGTGGCGGTGGCCTACATCAGGGCCTCCGGCAAGGACGTGGACACGGCCTTCGAACCCTGGCGCGACCTGATCACCGACATCCGCGCGCTGCGCCTGACCGTGTACGAGGTGGCCGACCGGCTCCGCTCGATGCGGCAAGGCTCCTGATCGGCGCAGGAAGTACCCGGGGTGGGTGGTGGAGGCCGACCCACCGCCGACCAGGCCCGCGTGATGCCGGAGCGGGTGGCGGCATGTCGGCAGCGGTGGCCGGGAGATCAGGTGCGGGGGACCGGCCGGCTCGGCCGACCCGGCCGACCCGGCCGACCCGGCCGACCCGGCCGGGCACGTGCCGGGCCGGGGCAGGGGGTCGGTCGGGCGCGTCAGCCCACGGGGGTGAAGTCCTGCGAGGCGATGTATCCGGGGCGGCGCACCGGGGCGGCGAAGGGCTTCGACGGGCGGTTCTCGACGCTGTTGAAGACGAGGAACACGTTGCTGCGCGGGTAGGGCGTGATGTTGTCACCCGAGCCGTGCATCGCGTTGCAGTCGAACCAGGTGGCCGAGCCCGCGTTGCCCGTGAAGAGCCTGATGCCGCAGGCCGAGGCGAACTTGGTCAGCGCCTCGTCCGACGGGGTGCCGGCGTCCTGCATCTGGAGGGACTTCTTGTAGTTGTCCTTCGGCGTCGCGCCGGCGCAGCCCAGGAAGCTCCGGTGGGAGCCGGGCATGATCATCAGGACGCCGTTGGTGGCGTGGTTCGGCGTCAGCGCGATGGACACCGACACGGTGCGCATGTGCGGCAGACCGTCCTCGGCGTGCCAGGTCTCGAAGTCGGAGTGCCAGTAGAAGCCGCTGGCGCCGAACCCGGGCTTGACGTTGATCCGGGACTGGTGCACGTAGACCTCGGAGCCCAGGATCTGTCGCGCCCGCCCCACGACGCGCGGATCGGCGGCGAGGGCCGCGAACACCTCGCTGATCCTGTGGACCTCGAAGACGGAGCGTACTTCGCGCGACTTCGGCTCCACGATGGACCGTTCGTCGGCCAGCGTCGAGGGGTCGCGCAGCAGCCGGTCCATCTCGTCCCGGTAGGCGGCCACCTCGTCGGGCGTGATGAGTTCGTCGACCGACAGGAAGCCGTCGCGCTCGAAGCTCTCCAGTTCGTGGGCCCACATCGGGCCCGCGGTGCCGGGCTCGGACCAGACGACGGGGTCCGCGCGGCCGATGAGCACCTCCTCGGGGCCCCGGGTCGGATACAGGTCGTTCACAGTGCGGGTGGATGCGTAGGTCATGGTGGTGCCTGCCTCTCCTCTCTGTTCGTTTTCCGTACGTCAGCTGTGGTGCTCGGGTTCGGTGAGCAGCGGGTACACGCCGTTCTCGTCGTGGTCCTCCCGGCCGGTCACGGGCGGGTTGAAGACGCAGAGGCAGCGGAACTCGTGCTTCACGCGCAGGGTGTGCCGCTCGTGGCCGTCGAGGAGGTACATGGTTCCCGGCGTGATCGTGTACGTCCGACCGGTCTCCTCGTCCGTGAGCTCGGCCTCCCCCTTCGTGCAGACCACGGCCTCCACGTGGTTCGCGTACCACATGGACGTCTCGGTGCCGGCGTACAGAACGGTCTCGTGCAGGGAGAAGCCGACGCGTTCCTTGGCCAGGACGATGCGCTTGCTCTCCCAGGTGCCGGACGCGGCCCTGACGTGGCGGTCGGTTCCCTCGATGTCCCGGAACGAGCGGACGATCATGGTGGTGCCCTTCGTGGTGTGTGCGGGGGTGCTGGTCAGGCGGCTTCGTGGAGGGAGCGGGCGAGGATGGCGAGTCCCTCTTCGAGTTCGTCGCCGGTGACGGTGAGCGGCGGGAGCAGCTTCACGACCTCGCCCTCGGGGCCCGAGGTCTCGACGAGGAGGCCGTGCTCGAAGGCCCTCCGGCACACCTCCGCGGCGCGCTCCTTCCGGGTGAACTCGATGCCCCAGGCCAGGCCGCGGCCCCGGTACGTCGCGCCCAGCCGGCCGTGTTCGGCGCACAGCTCGCGCAGCGCGCCCTCGACGCGCGCGCCCTGGACGAGGGTCCGTTCGCGCAGGGTGTCGTCGCCCCAGTACGTCTCCAGTGCGGCGGTCGCGGTGACGAAGGCCGGGTTGTTCCCGCGGAAGGTGCCGTTGTGCTCACCCGGCTCCCACAGGTCCAGTTCGGGCTTGAACAGGCAGAGGGACATGGGGAGCCCGTAGCCGCTGATGGACTTGGACAGCGTGACGATGTCGGGCGTGATGCCCGCCTCCTCGAAGGAGAAGAACTCGCCGGTCCGGCCGCAGCCCATCTGGATGTCGTCGACGATCAGTAGCATGTCGCGGCGCCGGCACAGGTCCGCGAGGGCGCGGAGCCATTCCGCGCGGGCCACGTTGATCCCGCCCTCGCCCTGGACCGTCTCGACGATGACGGCCGCCGGATGGTTCAGGCCGGATCCCTGGTCCTCCAGCAGGCGCTCGAACCAGAGGAAGTCGGGGGTCCTGCCGCCGAGGTAGTTGTCGAAGGGCATCGGCGTGCCGTGGACCAGGGGGATGCCGGCGCCGGCCCGTTTGAAGGCGTTGCCCGTGACGGCGAGAGAGCCGAGCGACATGCCGTGGAAGGCGTTGGTGAAGGACACGACCGACTCGCGGCCCTTGGCCTTACGGGCCAGCTTGAGCGCCGCTTCGACGGCGTTGGTCCCGGTGGGGCCCGGGAACATCACCTTGTAGGGCAGTGCGCGGGGTTCGAGGACGTGGGACCGGAAGGTCTCGAGGAAAGCCCTCTTGGCGGTCGTCGACATGTCGAGCGCGTGCGTGATGCCGTCCCGCTCCAGGTAGTCGAGCAGGGCCCGCTTGAGGACGGGGTTGTTGTGGCCGTAGTTCAGGGATCCGGCGCCCGCGAAGAAGTCCAGGTAGGCACGGCCGTGTTCGTCGTACAGCCGGCTTCCCGTGGCGCGCTCGAAGACGACGGGCCAGGCGCGGCAGTAGCTGCGCACCTCGGACTCGACGGTTTCGAAGACGGACAGGACCGGCTCGGTCATGGTCAGGGCAACTCTCCAATGAATGTGGGGGTGTTCGGTGCCGGGTGGTGGTGGGGGTTGGTGGCCCGGATCAGAAGTGGAACCGAGATCAGAAGTGGAGCGGCCCGATGCGGTGCAGGACCTCCGGAGCGTGTCCGCCGTCCGGGAACTCTTCTGCGGCGAACAACACTTCGCGCGTGAGCGTGGCGCCGTGCCGTGCGGCGTACGAGGCGAACAGTCGCTCCGACGCGCGGTTGCCGGGAGAGATGGTGGTCTCCAGGGAGAACAATCCGTGTTCCGCCGCGACACGGGCGGAGAGGCCGTCGAGCAGGGCCCCGGCGATTCCCTGGCCGCGGACGGATTCGTCGACGGCGATCTGCCAGACGAGCAGGGTCCCGGGGCTGTCGGGTCGCAGGTACCCGCTGACGAATCCGACGGCACGCCCGGCCCGGTCGCGGGCCACCGCGGACGTGCCGGCGAAGTCGCGGCACCAGAGGAGGTAGCTGTAGGACGAGTTGAGGTCCAGAGCCCTGGAGTCGCGGGCGAGGCGCCACAGCAGGGGGCCGTCACCCGGGCGGGGGCGGTCGATGCGTGTCGTCGAGGTCGTCGGGGTCGCAGTGGGCGGCGGGGTCTTCCAGTAACGGGCCAGTTCTGCATGAGCAGTCATGCGGGCCGAAGTTACCCATGGCTGGAACAAATTGCATGGGCCTGAGGGGTTACGGAGGCGGGATGTCGCGTGATATTTGTAGACGCCGGCCCAGGGTCGTGAAACGCGAGTGACAAGCCCGTGTTTCTATGAAATATGCAGACATTTCCACCGCACCCTCTATTTTATAACGAGCAGATAACGTCTTTGCTCTGTCTCATATTCGCCACTTGAATGTGATGCCTTTGTCGGCCGGGCAGGGTTTTCGTTCGCAGCTGCGCGGTTATAAGCGAGACTCGCGGCTCGTGGCGAGGTGAGCCCGCCGGCGTCCGGCGAGCGCATCTCGTGGCGACTCGCGTCAGTCCCCTGGCCGGCTGCGGTCCGCGGGGCACCTGGAGATGGTTGCGGGTGTGGGCGAAGAAGGCGGCGGTCCCGAGTGCCCACATGAGGAGGAACCACCGTGGCCGAGCAGGAGGCGACCGCAGCCCTCCTCGTCCCACCCACATGGTGGCTGCACGCCTGGGCCGCAGACGGATGAAGCCCTGCCAGGATCCGGCGCAGGTCGGGCTCGGCGAGGGCCGTGCCCCGCGCGAGCCAGACGCAGTGGCCGGTTGTCCGCGCCCGTGACGGGACGGGCCTTCGGCCTGGCCGTCCGGGCCTATCGGGTGGGGCCGGTCTCCGGTGCTGCTTGGAGTTCCCGCTCGGCGACCACCCGGAAGGGGTTCGGCGGGCGGACGGTGAGGCGTTGGACGGTGTCGGTGGTGCGGTCCTCGGCTCCCTCGGCGATGGCGCGGTCCATGGCGGCCGGCTTGGCGGCGAAATCCGGCAGTATCACGGCGGCCAGCCGGTCGCGCATGTCCTCGTAGGCCAGGGGGTGGTGGACCACGGGGCGGCCGGTGACCCGGGTGACGATCCTGGCGACGTCGTCGTGGCTGAGTGTCTGCGGCCCCGTCAGGACCAGGTCCGAGTTGGGCGCCCGATCGTTCGTCAGGGCGGATGCCTCTCCTCATGGCCATGACCAAGACCCGACGTCTCATCCCGCTCGTGATCGCCACCACTCTCACCACCGGAGCGATCGCCCTCACCACCACCTCCGCAATCGCCGCCCCATCCGCAGCACCCATCGGCGTCACCACCGGCAGCGACAACCCCCTCCTCAACAGACTCGGCAAGATCGGCACGGACGACAGCCCGTAAGGCCGTAGGGGGCAGGGACCCGCCGATACCGTCCCGCAGGGGCCCACTGCCTCCACTCACGGCCTCGTCGCCGCGGCGGACAAGCTGCCCGACGGCCTGCTCCCGGACAGTGAGCTCGTCGTCCGGGACACAAAGGCGGGCCAGCTGTCCTTGACGCCTCCAGGGACCTCCGCGCGGTCGGCCGCACGGTCCCACTGCGCGCCGAGCTGGCGCGCATGGTCGGCGGCAGTGTGATCGCGGCCGATGCCGCACATCCCTGGGAGGGCCGGCGGTTCGCATCGGCGTGGGGCAGCCGGGACATCCTGGACGTGATCCTCGTACGCACCGGGCCGAGCGCGGCCGCCGGCTGAAAAGCCTGGGTGAGCACCTGCACGGAGGGGGAGGTGGGGCAGGTGCTCGCGGGTGACGGCCGGGGGCCGCTCAGCGCGCCGGCCGCCGTCTCCAGCCTAAATTCACCAGGCCCGCGGAGTCACACGATGTCGAATTCAGTCGCAGCAGACTCTTTCGCGCGGATGTCACACTCTCGCAGTTCGTCACTTAACGTATGACTGAGGTTGCCGCTCTGCGACCCGGGCACCTCCTCCGGGGCAACGGCCGGCGGCGCTTGCCAAGGTGCGCGGGCAGGTTCGACGCTTACACGCTCACGCGGCCGTGGCCCCCCAAGGGCGGGACGGCGCGCACGGCGCGGGTTCGGATTGCGGGCCACGCCACTGGCCGGGCGGATGCGTTCATTGGGCCATGCCGCGAGGGTCTGAGGCGACTCCCGTGGTGTGGACACACCTGACAATGGATCTTGGTGATCCTGGAAGGTGTAGATCCACATGGCACGGCCCTCGAAGTACAGTGCGGAGTTCCGGTCCGACGCGATCGCGTTGTGGCGGGCCTCGGCTGGCAGGCGGACGTTCAAGGACGTCGCGGTCGATCTGAATGTCAACCCCGAGACACTGCGGACCTGGGTGCGTGACGCCGACAGGTCTCCGGCCGCTGCCGGCACGTCGCAGGACACCGAGGCCGAGCTGGCCCGGTTGCGGGCGGAGAACGCCCGGCTGGCCAAGGCGGAGAAGGAATGGCAGCTCGAGCGGGAGATCCTGCGCCGGGCAGCGGCGTATTTCGCCCGGGAGATGAAGTGAAGACCGCCGCTTGGGACTTCATCTCCGCCCACGCCGAGAGGTTCGGCATCAAGCGGATATGCCGGGTCCTGGAAGTCTCCCGCTCCGGCTACTACCGGTGGACCGCCGACGCGGAAGCTCGAACCGTACGGCAGGCTGAGGAGGACGCCCTGGTCGCCGAGATCAGAGAGATCCATGCCGAACACCGCGGGAACTACGGCGCGCTTCGCGTCCATGCCGAACTGCGCGGCTTCGGCCATACAGTCAACCGCAAGCGGGTCGCCAGGCTGATGCGCAAGAACGGCATCGTCGGCCGTCACCTGCGCAAGAAGAAGCGCACCACCATCGCGGACCGTCTGGCCCCGCCGGTGTCGGACCTGGTCCAGCGGGACTTCACCGCTGGCGCGCTGGACGAGAAGTGGTGCGGTGACATCACATACGTGCAGGTCGGCGCCACGTGGCTCTACCTCGCCTGCGTCATTGACATCCGCTCGCGCCGGGTGCTCGGCTACTCGATGGCCCCACACATGCGGGCCGGCCTCGTCATCGACGCGCTCCAGGCCGCGGTCACGGCCCGCGGCGGCGAAGTCACCGGGGTGATCTTCCACGCGGACCGCGGATCGCAATATACGTCGGCCGCGTTCGCCCAGGTCTGCGACCGGTACGACATCCGCAGGAGCATGGGCAGAGTCGGCTCGAGCTATGACAACGCCCTGGCCGAGAGTTTCTGGCAGGGACTGAAGCGAGAAACGATGTACGGGAAGCTGTTCTTGACGATGCAACAGGCGAGGCTGGAGATCTTCCAGTGGCTCACCTACTACAACGCCCGCCGCCGTCATAGCGCGCTGGGCTACCTCTCCCCAATGGAGTTCGAACAACAGCACCACAGGACAGGTAAACTCCAACTCGCAGCATGAACCCCTGTGTCCACACTCCGGGGGTCACCTCAGGTACGGATGCGCCCCAGGGCCGCATCAAGGGCGGCGAGCTTGGCCTTGGCGCTCGGCGGGTACTCCTGGTCGTCGCCGGTGTCGTCCAGGACCACGGCCGTCAATCCAGTGGCGAGCTCGCCGGCGGGCGTTCCCTGCGCCTGCTCGGCGAACTTCTCCCGGGCGAAGTGGAAGGCCTCGCCGTGCCACTTGGCTTTGTCCCTGAGAACCGACAGGCAGAGCGCGTCGATCCACTCCCCGGGCCTGATGCTCTCCTCGGGGGCGTCCTCACCCGGGTCGTAGCTCATGCCGAAGTTCACGTACTCCAGGAAGACGTGGAAGCTGCAGTGCGGGTGGTACGCCGCGTAAGCGACGGCGCCGGCCGCGGCCTCGGAGGCGTCCTTGAGGGCGGCCTTGGCCGCCGGGGTGTCGAGGGCGGGATTCCCGACGGAGAGAGCGCCCAGGTAGTCGAGGAACTCGTCGGCGATCGACTGCCATTCGTAGGTGGTCATGCGACCGGCCCGCGACATGGACCGCACCTGACCCCCGATCCGGTTCGTGAAGTCCTCGCACGCTGCCGACACGACCGGCCCGCCAACCTGATGACGCTCTATCCGCACTGTCCTGCTCCTTGATCGAATCTCTGCGGACAGCCTAGTACTGCAACCGCATGTGTGGGTCGTGGCCTCGGCGTTGGTAATGGCAGCGGCGGGCTCGGGCCTGGCTGCGGCGCCGGAAGCGTGACCAGTGCAGACGGTGCTCGTTGGTGTGGCAGCGGGGCGTGACGACGACGTGCCCGATCATCCGGCGGATCTCCGGGACGCTGAGGGGTATGAGGTCTTGCTCGTCATCTCCGCTGCCCCTTTTGCGGCTTCTGCGGCACGGATGGCCGTGAGGTAGGCCAGGACGGCCATGGCCAGGGTGATGTGCCGGTACCAGGCCCGGTAGAGCCGCACCTGGTAGTGATCGAGCCCGCATTCACCCTTCGCGGTCTGGAAGCATTCCTCCACCGCCCACCTGGCTCCGGCGGTCCTGACCAGGTCTTTCAGCCGGGAAGTGACGGGGCCATAGCAGACGTAGTAGGCGATGTCGGTGGGGTCGGACAGGTTGCGGCGGGCGAGCACCCAGTGCCCGGATCCGCCCTCCCAGGCGGGCCGGATCGCGACGCGGGCCCAGTGGTAGATCCGCTGGCCGTGGGCGCCTGCTCCGGCGGAGATCCGCTTCCATGCCTGCTTCGGCAGGGCCGCGATCAGCTCGTCGACGCGGGCGTCCCGGCCGTCGGCGGTGATCACGGTGTCGTTGACCTTGGTGGCCAGCACATACGCGGCCTGGCGTTCTTCCAGCCAGGCGCGGAAGTGCTTGACCTGCCCGTATGCCTCGTCCGCGGTCACCCAGGCGAAGGGAACAGCCGCGTCGATGGCGCGTTGCAGCATCCACTTGAGGTGCTCGATCTTCGTGGCGAACGGCACGGTGTCGTCGATCCCGGCTGCCCGGCAGCGGTCGCGGTCGTCCGTCCAGGACTTCGGGACGTAGAGTTCCCGGTCGATCAGCGCCCGCCCTTTGGCGGATGCGTAGGCGAGGAAGGTGCCGATCTGGCAGTTCTCGGTGCGGCCAGCGGTGCCGGAATACTGCCGCTGGACCCCTGCTGACCTGGTGCCCTTCTTCAGGAACCCGGTGTCGTCCCCGATGAGCACGCCATCCTTGGCGCCGATGGTCTCCACGACGAAGTCCCGGACATCGTCGCGGACCGCGTTCTCGTCCCATTCGGAGTGGTTGAGCAGGCGTTGCACACCGTCCGGGCGGAGCTGGCCGACCTGCTCGGCCAGCGTCCACCCGTTCTTCTTCTCTAGCGGCGCAAGCAGGCCCGTCATGTAGTCCAGAGCCCGATCACGTGGCTCCGACCTGCCAAAACGATGCCCGAACCGGGCATGCAACCCCGCTACACCCTCGGACCACGACTCGATCTGCTCAACCGTCAGCGATTCATCACACAGTCACAACAACGAGCAACCTCACCGACCGTCACGCCACATGCGGTTGCAGTACTAGGCGCGGGATCTGACAGGCCGGCGGCTGCCCGGGCACGGGGCTCTGGCCGGGCCTCGCCGGGGGACTCGTTGCGGGTGCGTCAGCGGCTGGGCGTGAGGCGCGTGATGCGCCGGCGTTCGTGCTTGTCGAACGGGTCCGAGCCAGCGGGCGGCTTCGCGGTGCAGGCGGGCGCCGTCTCTGGCCTCGGTGTCGTCACGGGAATGGCATTCATGCAGACGGGAACGATCGTAGCCATCTGCTCGCCATCCTTCCCTCTCGGTGAGTTGTCAGGGTCCGCAGGCGCAGCCGGCGGCCCGGCTGGCAGCTGCGAGCCGTCCCCGGCCTTCGGGCCGCAAACCGTTCGGCTGCCGGGCCCTGCCTCCGAGCCTGCCCGCGAAGGAGCAGGCCTGCGGCGGCGCGAAAATCTCCTGGACTTTCTGTCCAGCCTGGATGTACAGTCCAATCATGGGGAAAGTTGAAGACCCGCGAGATCCTCGTGTGCGGCTGTGGGCGCCGGTGGCCCAGGCTGTTGCGCTGCTGCTCGGCCCGTACGCAGAGGTTGTCCTGCATGATCCGAACACCGACCGGGTCCTCGGTATCTGGAATCCGATGACCTCCCGCGGCGTGGGAGACCCCTCGCTGCTGGGAGAGCTGGACGATCTCGAGCCGTCGGCACAGGACGTGTTCGGGCCGTACGAGAAGCTGCTCGTCGACGGCCGCCGGCTGACATCGGTCAGCGCGGTCCTGCGCGATCCGCAGGGCCGGCCGTCGGCGGTGCTGTGCATCAATCTCGACCGCACTCCGCTGGAACAGGCCGCTGCGGTCCTGTCCGCCTTCGGCGCCCCCACGGTGCAGCGCCCGGAGCCGTTGTTCGAGCAGGACTGGTCCGAGCGCATCCAGCACATCATCGGAAGCTACGTCCGCGAGACGGGGCGCCCCGTCGAACGCATGACCCGCCAGGACCGCCTGGCCGTCCTCGGCCGGCTGGAGGAGGCCCGGGTGTTCGCGGTCCGCCGCGCCGCGCCCGTCGTTGCCGGCGCCCTGCGGGTGTCCCGTTCCACTGTCTACGGCCTGCTCGCCGAAATCAGATCACCGAACGCGAAGGACTGAACATGACCCGGCTGCCCGACTTCCGTCTGGAGACGTACTTCTCCCGCTGGGAGTTCACCGCCCGCCACCACCTGACCGCCTCCGACGTCCAGACCATGACGCTGGGCGAGCTCCTCTCACTGGCCGACGACAAGGACCGCGAGGCCTTCGAGAACCTCCCCCTGGGATACACCGAAACCTTCGGCGACCCGGCCCTGCGCGAGGTGATCGCCTAGACGTACGAGATCGCCGGCGCGGACGACGTGATCTGCTTCGCGGGAGCCGAGGAAGCCCTCTACCTGGCCATGAACGTCCTGCTCGACGCCGGGGACCACGCCGTGGTGGTGACCCCGAACTACCAGGCCGCCGAGACCGTGCCGATGGCGCTGTGCGAGGTCACCGGCGTGGCCCTCGACCCGGACCGCAACTGGGCCCTGGACCTCGACGAGGTGGCGGCGTCCCTCCGGCCGAACACCCGCGTCGTGTCGGTGAACTTCCCCAACAACCCCGACTCTGTTGCTCAATTCCGGCTGCGTGGTTCGGTTGGTGCGTGATGATCTATCGTGCGGTCGCTTCCCTGTCGTGCGGCCGTGGGGGTGATGTGGATGTCGCTGCGGTCGAGCGGGTTGCCGCCAGTGCCGGAACGGACGGCGCGGGTGGCCCGGGCCGCTTTCCCGAAGGGGAGTCTGCCGATGCGGGTGCGGGATCGGCTCGGTGAGGTGTTCGCGGACGAGCCGTTCGTCGAGGCGTTCGGGGTTCGTGGGGCCCCGGGATTGTCGCCGGGGGTGTTGTCGCTGGTCACGGTCTTGCAGTTCGCGGAGAACCTGACCGACCGGCAGGCCGCGGTGATGGCGGTGCGGGCGATCGACTGGAAGTACGCGCTCGGGGTGGAGCTGGAGGATCCGGGGTTCGACTTCAGCGTGCTGTCGAAGTTCCGGGCCCGGCTGGTCGAGCATGACATGGAGCGGGTGGTCTTCGAGAAGTTGCTGGAGCACTGCCGGGAGGCGGGGCTGGTGGCGGCGGGCGGGAAGCAGCGCACGGACGCGACCCATGTGATCAGCGCGGTGCGGGACCTGAACCGGCTGGAGCTGGCCGGGGAGAGCGTGCGGGCCGCGCTGGAAGCCCTCGCGGCGGCCGCGCCGTCCTGGCTGGCCAGCGTGGTAGACGTGCCCGAACTCGCCCACCGCTACGGGCAGCGGATTGAGGGCTGGACGCTTCCGGCCTCGAAGACGAAGCGGGAGCGGCTCGCGCTGGTCTTCGGGCAGGATGCGCTGGCCCTGTGCCGGGCGGTCTGGGCACCGGGGGCGCCCGGGTGGCTGCGGGAGATCGAGCCGGTCGCCCTGCTGCGGCAGGTCCTGGTCCAGACGTACGTGATCAGCACCGATACGCGCGGGCGGGAGGTGGTCAGGAAGCGGGAGGCCGACACGGACGGCGTTCCGCCCGGTCATCTCCGCCTCGCCTCGCCCTATGACGCCGACGCGCGCTGGGCGGCCAAGGGCGAGGATCTGTTCTGGCTGGGCTACAAGGTCCACCTCACCGAGACCTGCGACACTCCCGCCGAAGCCGAAGCCGAAGCCGAAGCCGAAGCCGAAGCCGAAGCCGAAGCCGAAGCCGAAGCCGAAGCCGAAGCCGGGGCGGTGGGGAGGCAGGAGCCGGTCCGGGCGGTGAACCTGATCACGGATGTGCTGACCACGGTGGCCACCGTCCCGGACGTGAAGGCGACCGCCACCGTCCAGGCCGCGCTCACCGCCCGCGGCCTGAAGCCGGCCGAGCACTACCTCGACTCCGGTTACCCATCGGCCGACCTGATCACCCAGGCCGCAGGGCAGGGCATCATCATGGTCACCCCCGTGCTCCTGGACCACTCGCCCCAGGCCAAGGCGGCCGCCGGCTATGACAAGAACGCCTTCGGCATCGACTGGAAGACACGCCAGGCCACCTGCCCCGAAGGCCGCACCAGCACCGGGTGGCACCCGGTGAAACAGCACGGACGCGACGCCATCGTCGTCGAGTTCGCCCGCTCCGACTGCCGCGAGTGCCCCGTCTTGAAGCTGTGCACCCGGTCCCGGCGCGGCAACCGGATGCTCACCCTCTACCCCGAACACCTCCACGCTGCCCTGACCACGGCCCGCGCCGAGCAGAAGTCCCGGACCTGGAAGGACGAGTACGCCCTGCGCTCGGGCATCGAGGGAACCATCAACCAGGCCCTCGACCTCACTGGCCTGCGCAGGGCCCGCTACCGCGGCCTCCCGAAGGTCCGCCTCCAACACACGTTCTCCGCCACCGCGATCAACATCGTCCGCCTCGACGCCCACTGGACCACCACGGACACCCCACCCCGAACCGGCCGCCTCGCTCGCCTCGGCTACCAGCTCACAGCCTGACCCCGGAATTGAGCAACAGAGTCAACCCCACCGGCAAAGTCATCGACGCGGCCGACTTCACCGCGCTCGCCCGCCTGTGCGACGAGCGCGGCATCCACCTCTTCAGCGACGAGGTCTACCGCGGCCTGGAGCGCGACGCCGCCCGCATCCTGCCGCAGGCCGCCGACCTGTCCGAGCACGCCCTGTCCCTGAACGTGACGTCCAAGTCCCTGGGGCTGCCCGGGCTGCGCATCGGCTGGATCACCTGCCGCGACCGCGAGCTGCTCTCGCGCCTTGAGCGCGCCAAGCACTACACCACCATCTGCAACTCCGCTCCCAGCGAAGTCCTGGCCCGCATCGCTCTCAAGGCCCGCGAGTCGATCCTGCGGCGCAACCGTGCGCTCATCGCGGCCAACCTGCCGGCGTTCGAGTCGTTCTTCTCCGAGTTCGCGGACGACTTCGACTGGCGGGCCCCGGACGGCGGATGCGTCGCCTATCCCCGCTACCTCGGCTCCGACGGGGTGGAGGAGTTCTGCACCCGCCTGGTGGAGGAAGCCGGCGTCCTGCTGCTGCCCGCCAGCATCTACCACTCCGAACTCACCCCCACCCCGCTCGACCGGTTCCGCATCGGCATAGGCCGCCGCTGCCCCGAAGAAGGCCTGGCCGCCTTCGCGCACTGGATGCGGACACGCCGATGACGACGACCCTGCCCGTCTTCGACACAGGCGCCATCGAGACGGCCGCCACCCCGCAGATGGTCCTGGACACCGTCCGTGACGCTCTCATCGCCCACGCCGAAGGCCGCACCAGCGTCCCGCCGCCCCTGCACATGGACTTCCCCCAGGCCAACGGGGACTGCCACGTGAAAGCCGGCTGGATCACCGACGCCCCCGACTTCACCGTCAAGATAGCGACCTGCTTCTACGGCCGCCCCGGCCTCGGCATGCCGTCCCACCACCACGGCCTGGTCTGCGTCATCAGCGCCGACACCGGGCAGATACGGGCCATCCTCAATGACCGCGGCCTGCTCACCGCCTGGCGCACGGCCGCCGCGGGCGCACTGGTCACGCATGCCATGGCCCGGCCCGCAGCCCTCACCCTGGGCCTCTTCGGCACCGGCGAACAGGCCCTCCTCCAGGCCGTCTGGCTGGCCAAACTCCGTCCCATCAGCGAGATACTCGTCCACGGCCGCAACCTGCACAACGCCTCGGCCCTGTGCGAGGAACTCCACAAGAACGGCCTGCCGGCCCGGCCTGCCTCCGCACAGCAGGCCGCCGGCGCCGACATGATCATCACCACCACGCCCGCGACAGCACCCGTCCTGAACGCCGCCGACGTGCCCGAGGGCACTCACGTGACCGGCATCGGCACGGACATGCCCCACAAGAACGAACTGCCACCGGCGCTCTTCCACCGCGCACAGCTCATCGCAACCGACGACCGTTCCCAGTGCCTCCACCACGGCGACTTCGGCCACGCCGTCCGCGCCGGCGCCACCGCGCAGGACAGCGACATCGCGGCCGGCCTGCTCCTCAAAACGCCCCCCGACCGCCCCGAAACGGCCATCACGGTCGCCGATCTCACCGGTGTGGGCGCCCTCGATGCGGCACTCGCCTCGGCCGTCCTCCACCAGCTCCTACGGTAACCACCCAGCCGGACAGGCGACCGCAGGCGGCGCCTGCTGGATCGTGGGCGCGGGACAAGACGGCTCGGTCACGGGACACGAGCCGGCCTTGGCGTCACCGCCACCACGGGCACGCCCGGAGTGGTCCGGCACGCGGTCGCCTACGCCGACCCGGGGGAGGAATCCGTGTGCAGGCGGCACGACTGCGGCGGCATCGTCCCGGCGTCATGGTGCCGGCGTCATGGTGCCGGAACACGGGAGCGCTGCGCCTGTGACGGAGTGGCACCCCGGAGGCGGGATCCGTTGCACGGACCTGCGCCTGGGCCGTCCGGCTGGCGGAAGCCGTGGCCGGGGACGGCGGCATGATGCCGCGCGGGCCGCACAGGTCAGGGGGTGCGGGCGGCCGCGGTGACGGCGGCGTCTTCCGTTTTCAGGGTGACGGTCGGGGTGGGGCCGGTGCCGGTGATCTCCAGGACCGCAACGCCGCCCATGAAGCGCAGGTCGACCCGGGTGCTGTCGCCGTCGGGAATCCGGTGGATCCGGGCCGCCGGGTAGTCCAGTCCGGCGAGGGCGGTCCGCAGCGCCCCGTGGTCGGCGGGCGCGGCCTTCCGCAGGGCCTCGGTGATCCGGCGCGTGTGCCGGTCTGCGACGCAGCGCTCCGCCTCGGTCAGCGGTGCCTCCGCCACCGTGCCCGGATGGGTCGGCGTCGCGGCGGGAAGGGGCGGCGCCGGGTCGTCGAGCGGGACCGGGATCGACCCGTCCGCGTCCGGAATGCCGGGCGGCGTCTGCCCCGGGCCGTAGCGGGGCGTGACCGGCCCGGACCCGCCCGGCAGGTCCTCGGGGCGGGGCGCCCCGCCCCACGCTGCCTCGGGTCGGGGCACATCGGCCCCGCCCTTATCGGCGGGGGCTCCGGGGGAGCACTCCGCCAGGAACCCGGTCGTCATCTCCAGGAAGCGGATTTCCGCCGCGTCGGCCCCGGACGCCTGCGATGCGGCGGCCGGAAGCGCCTCGCCGGCGGGGGACCGGTCGGCGTCCGCGTTCGGGACGCCGCAGGCGGAGAGGGCCAGGGCGCCGAGCACGGCCGCCATCAGGGGCTTCGGGAGAGAGATCGTTCGCATGACCGCAGCTTGCCGGTGGACCGCTGCCCAGAACGTGAGTACGCGTACTCACTTCCGGGCTCCGGACCGCCGATGAGTACCCCGTCCCCGGCCGCTGACCGCCGTGCAGGGTCACCCCCGGCACCACGTCCGCCAGCCGGACACCGGCCGCCGAGACCCGCCCCAGGTAGGAGAAGTGGCGCGGCCGGTCGACCGTCCACCCCTGCTCGCGAGGGTTCCGGTCGGGGTCGATCGCGGCAAGCCGAGCGGCCTGCCGTGGGGGTAGGGGATCAGGCCGTGTGTTCAGGCGCCGAGGTGTGCCCCGTCGCCGGTGCCGAGGAGGGGGACGGCGAGCCGGCGTTCGACGGCGTTGGGCAGCGACCACAGTGCGGTACGCCGCTTCCGGTCCTGCGTGCCTTGGCGGTCGGCGCGGCGGATCCCGGGTACGGCGAGGGCCAGGGCGGTCAGGGACGCGGCCAGCCCGGCGCCGAGGAGTGCACCGGCGTGTAGGGCCCCGTCCGCCAGGGCGAACGGAAGCGCGAACCCGAGGCAGAGCGTGCCGAGGCCGCCGAAGACGGCCAGCATCCACCACAGCGGGGTGAGCGGGTGCTCGTCGCGCAGGTGGTCGACCAGTTGCCGGTCGGTCGGACGCTGCCGGCGGTGCTCTTGGGCGGCCGCGAACAGCTCGGCCCGCCCGCGCAGCGCCCAGACGGCGCGCACCCCCACCCATGCGACGGGCAACAGGAACAGCGTCACCATCACCAGGACCGCCTGAACCGTCCGCGGCACCGGCGCCCAGCCGGAGGCGTCGGCCACCGCGGATGCCACGGCGGCTCCCGCAACCGCAGCCCCCGCCGTGCTGGTGGCCACGAGCCATTGCCGGGCCCGCCGCACCCGAGCGCTGAGAGGGAACTCGACCGCGTCCAAAGTCTTCTCCGTTCGATGACCGCAGGTACTCTACGCAGCCCGCAGAGGAAGCGGGAACGTCCTCATGGACTCACTGCGGTCCCTGGTTTCGGAGATCTTCGAGGCGCTCGATGTCGCCGTGGACCGACTCCTGCTCCTCAGCGGTGAGGTGAACCGCGGCGGCCCCATCGAGGGCGGTCGTCATGGTCTCCCTGTCACCGAGGCGCCCGGCGGTATCCGCTCGCAGGACCAGGAGGCGCAGCAGTTGCGCCGGTGTGGGGCGCTCGTCCTCCAGGCGGAGGACGCGATCGATGATCTTTGCAGCACCCGCTGATGATCCGCTCGCTCAGGCGCCGAGCGGACGGGGAGGTCCCCACCGCGCGTCGCGGTCGGCATGGCCCCGGACACCGATCCGGCGTAGCTCGGCCACGTCCGTCAGGTCCCCGGAACCGCTCTCGCGGGCCTTGGCCCGGGTTTCCTTCGTGGGGGCCAGGGGCTGGACGCCGAGCTGGTCCAGGCGCCCGCGCTGCCCCGTCCATCAGCCCGGCCCGGAACGGTTGAGCAGCTCGTGAGCGCGGGCCGCTTCCCCATCGGCCGCGTCCACCGCGTCCTGCGCCGCTTGGCGGGCCCGGCGCCCGATCTCGGAGCGCATCCGCATCCGCATCTGTGCGCTGCACGCGGCGGCCCGGGGTGCCCGTTCTCGCGACCCGCCGGCAGTGCTCCCGTACGCCTGGGTCGGGTCCCGTTCCGGTCGGCCGGCACTCGGGGAGCGCTCCCGCGGTTTCGCCCGCCGGTTCCAGCCGTACGAGCCCCAGCGGGCCGCCAGAAGTCGCGTGGCGAGCCGGGCGAACCGATTCAACCGGGTTTCCTCTCCGACAAGGTCACTGGACGTTCTTCGGGGCCCGGGGCCCGGGGCCGGGACTTCATCTGCGGCCTTGGGTACTCCATCCGGGGCTTCCCACGCCCGCCCTGGCCGCACCCGCCCCCTACGCCACGGTCCACGCGGTGCAGGCGACACCGGGCCGTCGGGCCGCCTTCCGACTCGCCCGAACCGTCCCCGGCGCGACAGCATGGGAGGGGGCGGTCGGCGGGCTCCTCGGGAGGAGGCGATACGAACAGTGAACAGACGTCGCTTTGCGTTCTGCGGGGCAGAGCTGGCCGCTGTCTATGTGGTCGCCGATCAGGCCAGGGAACTCCATCTGGCCGAGCTGACCGGAAACCGTGACGTCCTCTACGGACTGCCCGCGATCCTCGCCGTGGCCAGCCATTCGCCCGCCGCCAACGCCTTCCGCGACGGCCGCCCGCTGTGGCTGACTCCCAAAGAACTCGCCACGTTCGTCGAGGACGATCCCCACCATTTCCCCACCCGGATCCGGGAAGGCGACCCCGACTCGCCGGCCAGGATCTCGCTCGGCGCGCTGCCGCTGGGACACGGCGACCAGGAGCGCGGATGCCTGATCGTCGCCGGCGAGGTCGGGGACGGCTTCAGCGCCGACGACCGCAGCCTTCTGGAGCTCTACGCCGACCAGGTGGCCGCGGGACTCGAATCCGTCGCCGCTCGCTTCGCCGGACGCAAATCCCCGCAGGCACATCTGAGCCAGTCCCTGGTGCCCCACCAAGGCGGAGCGTTCATCCTGGAACTGAGCACCGGCCGCATGGAGGCCCACGCGCACGTTCTGGAACTGCTCGGTCTGCCTCCCGAGCAGTTCGACGGGCAGGTGGAGACCCTGCTGGCCTGCGCCGTCCCCGACGACATGCCCGCACTGATGGCGGTCGTGGAGCCGGACCGGTTGGCCGCCGTCGGACAGCAGCTGGCATTCCGCATCCGCCGCCCGAACGGGGAGCTGCGCTGGCTGGGGCTGCGCTGCCGCGTCGAGGTGGACTCCGACGGCACACCGCAGCGGGTCCTCGGCGTGGTGGCCGACGCCACCTATCTGCGCCCCAGCGCCGACGAGGTCTCCCTCGTGCAGCGGCTGTCGGCCACGCTTGCGGGAGCGGCGACCATCCGAGAGGTCAGCCGGCTGGCGGTGGCCGCCCTGCGCGAGCCGCTCGGCGCCTCCCGGGTCGCGATCGGCGAACTGGAACCCGAACGGCTCATCGTCACCGCCCTCGACCCTCCGGAGCCCGATGCCTGGCCCGAGGTCTGGCGCTCGGAATGGCGGTCCGAGTGGCCCGACGTGTCGCTCAGCGAGCTCCCCACCCTGCAGAGCGCGCTGCGCGGGGGGCACCTGAGCCTGTGGCCGCCGGGCGCGGTTCTCGAACCCGGTCTCCTGGGCGTCGGGCCCGGCGGTCTCGCGGTGGTGCCGCTGCCCGCCGAAGGCAGGATCGTCGGGGTGTGCCTGGTGGGGTGGGACGGGGAACACCGGTTCGGACCGGAGGAGCGGTCACTGCTGACCGCGACCGCGGGGCTGGTGGGGCAGGCTCTGGTGCGCGCCCACGCCCTGGACGCGGGCCACGAACTCGCCACCATGCTCCAGCGCAGCCTGCTGCCCCGTAAGCTCCCGGAGCTGCCCGGCGGGGTCGCCGTCGCCCGCTACCTGCCCGCGACGGCGGGACTCGAGGTCGGCGGAGACTGGTACGACGTCATCCCGCTCGGTGACGGACACCTGGCGTTCGTCATCGGGGACGTACAGGGGCACAGCGCGGGAGCCGCCACCATCATGGGCCAGATGCGCACGGCGGTCAGAGCCTACGCGGTGGAGGGCCACCCGCCCGATGTGGTGGTCGCGCGGGCCAACCGTCTGCTCGTCGGCATGGAGACCGATCTGTTCGCCACCTGTACGTACGTGGACCTGGACATGGAGGAGGGCATCGCCAGGGTCGTACGGGCCGGCCATCTGCCGCCGATACTGCGCCATCCCGACGGCGTGACGGAGGAGTTGGCAGTCGAGGGCGGGCCTCCCCTGGGCGTGCTCGCCGACGCCGATTTCCCCATAACCGAGGCGGGGCTGCTCCCCGGAACCGTACTCGTCCTGCTGACGGACGGCCTGGTCGAGTCCTCCAGGCTGCCCCTGGAGGAGGGCATGCGGCGGGTGCGCGATGTGCTCGCCGCGGCCGACCCGGTCGATCCCGGAGGGGTCGCCGACGAGCTGGTCTTCGGCGTGGGCCGCCGCGACGACGACGTGGCGTTGCTGCTGCTGCGCTACGACGGCACACAGGGCCGGCCGATGCGGAGCCACTGGACGGTGTGGCGGCTGCCCGACGCGGTCCTGCACGCGCGCCGCTTCACCGCGCGCACCCTGCGGTCCTGGGGAGTGGTGGAGGAACTCGACGCAGCTCTGCTGGTCGTGTCCGAGCTGGTCACCAACGCCATCGCGCACACGCAGGGCGAGGTGGGGATGGACCTGACCCTGTCGGCGGACCGGCTGCGGATCGCGGTGAACGACGCGTCGCCGCGCAGCCCCGTCAAACCGGCATGGGTGAGCTGGGAGTCGACGGGCGGTCGCGGGCTGCTCATCGTCGACGCGACGACGATGGCCTGGGGCTCGGTGCCGCTCAGCGGCGGCAAGCAGGTGTGGGCCGAGATCCCCTGGCACCGCGCGAGCGCCTGAAGCGGAGGCGGGGGTTGCGTCCCGTCACGACTTCGCTCCCGCCGCGGTGCTCACGTGCGGCCGGCCTCACGTGCGGCCGGCCGGATCCTGGTCCCGGGCCGCTTCAGGGGACTTCGCGGGGGAGGGCACGGCGGTCAGCACGGGTGCGCTGCGCGTGCGGCGCCGGGTGATCCGGGCGGCCACGGGTTGCGTGTAGCGGGCCGTGAGCGGCCCGATCACGACGAGGAGCAGGACGTAGGCGGTGGCCAGGGGTCCCAGTGCCGGTTCGATCCCTGCGGTGACGGCCAGGCCGGCGATGACGATGGAGAACTCGCCCCGCGCGACCAGCGTGCCGCCGGCACGCCAGCGCCCCTTGACGCCTGTCCCGGCCCGCTTGGCGGCCCAGTAGCCGGTGGCGATCTTCGTGAGCGCGGTGACCACGGCCAGCGCGAGTGCGGGGAGCAGGACCGGCGGGATGCTGGCCGGGTAGGTGTGGAGGCCGAAGAAGAGTGTCCGGACGGCTCGATCCGCTCGGCCACCAGACCTAGATCGGTGGTGTGGAGAACGTTGGGGCTGTGGTGCGCGGGCATGAGCGCGTCGATGAACGAGGCCGTCTCCGCACCCGTCAGGTGCAGGGACTGCGCACAGGCATCGGGGTCGTCAGCCCGGTAGACGTTCACGGTCCGGGTGCCGTCCCGGTGCGCGACGACCGACAGGTGCCGGTGCTCGCGGGTGGTGAGGTCGTACTGGACCCCGATGCCGGGCAGCGGTGTGGTGCTCATCCGTGGAGCAGGCACAGCTCTGTCCCCCCTTGCCCTGTGCTCGACTGCGGTGCGGCGCCGGGTGGATGCGAGGCAGGATCCGCTCCGGCGCGGGCTCATCGTGCCACTTCACAGCAGGGGCGGCATATGGGTGCCGGCACGGATGGACAACGCCCCGACAAGGCGAAGGGGTGAGCAGGCCCGCGGGGACGGTGCGCCTGCTCGTACGGGACAACGGCACGGGCATCCGCCGCCTCGCCGCCGAGGGCGCCGGGATCAACTGGCTCTTCTTCGGCGAACAGCAACGCGTCGCCGACAAGAGGTACGTTCGCGACGTCTGTTGATCCGGTACCGATCCGCGTCGGTCAGTGACTCCGGCGGGCGTTGAGCCGGGCGGCCTGCCGCGTCAGGTGGTCGCGCTCGGCGGTGTTGGGGGCCTTCAGGGCCGCCTCGGCGTACAGGCGCGCCGCCGTCACCAGGTCGCCGTCGCGCTCGTGGAGGTACGCCGCCACCGCGGCGTGGCGGGGCAGTGAGTCGTCCAGCGCCGCGAGCGCCGCCAGGCCGGCGCGTGGCCCGTCGGCCTCGCCCACGGCCACCGCGCGGTTGAGCCGGACGACCGGGTTGTCGGTCAGGCGCGCGAGCTCGTCGTACCACTCGACGATCTGCACCCAGTCGGTCTCCTCGGCGGCGGGCGCGTCGGCGTGCAGGGCCGCGATGGCGGCCTGGGCCTGGAACTCGCCCAGCCGGTCGCGGGCGAGGGCCGTCTGCAGGATCCCGACGCCCTCGGCGATCAACCTGGTGTCCCACCGGCCGCGGTCCTGCTCGGCGAGCCGCACCAGGCTGCCGTCGGACGCGGTCCGGGCGGCGCGCCGGGCATGGTGGAGCAGCATGAGGGCGAGCAGCCCCGCCACCTCGGGGTGGTCGATCGCGGCCGCGAGCTGCCGGGTGAGCCGGATGGCCTCGGCGGCGAGGTCGACGTCGCCGGAGTAGCCCTCGTTGAAGACCAGGTAGAGGACGCGCAGCACGGTGGCGACGTCGCCGGGCTGATCGAACCGCACGCCCGAGACGGTGCGCTTGGCCCGGCTGATGCGCTGCGCCATGGTCGCCTCGGGCACCAGGTAGGCCTGGGCGATCTGGCGGGTGGTCAGGCCGCCGACGGCGCGCAGCGTGAGCGCCACCGCGGACGACGGCGTGAGCGACGGGTGGGCGCACAGGAAGTAGAGCTGGAGCGTGTCGTCCGTCTCGGGCGCCGGACCGGGCGCCGGCTCCTCGTCGACGAGGTCCTCACGTCGGCGCCGGGCGGCGTCCGAGCGGGTCGCGTCGAGGAACCGGCGCCAGGCCACGGTGACCAGCCAGGCCCTCGGGTCCCGCGGCAGGTCGTCCGGCCAGACGCGGACGGCCTCCAGCAGCGCGTCCTGTACGGCGTCCTCGGCCGCCGCGAAGTCGGCTCCGCGGCGGACGAGGATGCCGAGCACGCTCGGCGTGAAGCTCCGGAGCAGGGCCTCGTTCACCGGGTTCACGTCGTTCATCGGGAGGTCACTCCGTGATGGTGGGCGGCGCGGCCAGGAACGGGCGCACCTCCAGCCACTCGTGGATCGGCTTTCCGCCCGCGCCGGGGGCGGCCGACAGTTCCCCGGCCAGCTCGAGGGCGCGCTCGTAGCTGTCGACGTCGATCACCATCCAGCCGGCGATGAGGTCCTTGGTCTCGGCGAACGGGCCGTCGGTGACCGGCGGGCGCCCCTCGCCGTCGTACCGGACGAACGTCCCCTCGGGGGCGAGTGCCTGACCGTCGACGAACTCGCCGGTCCCCTCGAGCCGGGCCGCGAAGTCGACCATGTACTGACAGTGGGCCGAGATCTCCTCCGGCGTCCATTGGTCCATGGGCACGTCGTTGACCGCAGCCGGAGCGCCGCGGTAGTGCTTGAGCAGCAGGTACTTGGCCATCGTGTTTCTCCTCGGTGCTGTGCGACCCATTGTGGTCGCGTTCACTGCAGGGACGGAGCCGGTCTCGGGTTCTCGACATCCTCCCCGGAACCTTTTCTCCCGCGGATGAGCCCGGGTGGGGGGTGGCGCGAAACCGAACCGGGACGAGGCCTCGCGCCGCCCCGGCACGGCTAGCATGCGGGGATGGAGATCCGAGTGGGCCGGGTGGTGGTCCACTACGTGGAGCACGGGACCGGTCGACCCGTGCTGGTGCTCCACGGCTCCGGCGTCGACCACCGCGAGGCCGAGGCCTGCTTCGAGCCGGCTCTCGACGGCGTCGCGGGGCTGCGGCGGATCTATCCCGACCTCCCCGGCATGGGCCGGACCACCGCTCCCGGGACGCTGCGCAGCGCCGACGACGTACTCGACACGCTGCTCGACTTCGCCGACGAGGTCACGGGCGGGACCGCGTACCTCCTGGTTGGTCACTCGGCGGGTGCGTACTACGCGCAGGCGATGGCCGCGAGGGGCCGGGCGCAGGTCGCCGGCCTGGCGCTCGTCTGTCCGTTGCTGCCGAGACTCCGGGACGTCCCGGAGCACCGCGTCGTCACCGGATCGGGCGAGATCGGTGACGACGTCTTCCGGAGCTACTTCGTGATCCAGACACCGGAGATGCTCGAACGGTACGAGCGGTACGTCGCCCCGGCCGCCGCGCTCGTCGACCAGGCGGCGCTCGAACGGATCGGCGAACGGTGGGCGCTGACCCCCGATCACGCGCCGGCCTACGCGGGTCCGACAGCGGTCGTGGCGGGGCGGCTGGACTCGACGGTCGGGTACGCCGCAGCCGTCGACCTCGTCGACCACTACCCGCACGCCTCGCTCGCCGTCGTCGACGACGCGGGCCACGCCCTGCCCCACGAGCGACCGGAACTCCTGCGCGCCCTCCTCGCCGACTGGCTCGCGCGCGTCGAGCTTTGACTCGACCCGAAACAGGCTCCTGGCCTGGTCAGAGGTGCGCGCACAGCTGGGGCGACCGACGCCCGTTTGACAGGGTTCCAAGGGGTGGCAGGGTTGTAGGTGGGGTCAATCTTGGGAGGTTCCGGATGGCATCCTGTACGGCTTGGAGTTCCGTGGCGAGGCAGCTTCCGCTCAGGCTGACGGCCGGCACGTTCTTCCTGAACTCCGGTGTTTCGAAGCTGGGCGCGGACGAGGAAACCGCTGAGGGACTGCACCAGTTCGCCACTCACACCTACCCGTTCCTGGGCGAGCAGGACGCCCAGAAGTTCGTCCGGCTGCTCGCCTCGGGGGAGCTCGCCATCGCCGCCGCGCTGCTCGTGCCGTTCGTTCCGGCCGTTGTCGCCGGGGCTGCGGTGACCGCGTTCTCCGTCGGCACCCTCGGGCTCTACCTGCGTACGCCGGGCATGCGGCAGGAAGGCAGCCTGCGCCCCACCGAGCAGGGGATCGCGCTGGCCAAGGACGTCTGGCTGCTCGGCATCGGCGTCGCGCTCGTCGTGGACGGCGTCAACGAACACGGGTGACGCACCGCGAGCCGGTGGTTCTTCGAGCCCGGTCACACCGCGGCGGATCTCCCTCGGCCCCGACCCTGGTCCAACTCGCCCCGGCCTTCGTCCTGGAGCACCCTCGCCTGACTGTGTCGGCCGCCGTCCTCGCCCTCGGCGGAGACGGCGGCTCTGGGCTTTTGCCTCTCTACGCGCGTAGGAAGGGCTCGCCGCATGTCGGAAGCCACAAGGGGGAAAGCCGTCGACTGGATCATCGGCCACACCTGATCCGAGAGTGGAATCAATAACTCCAACATCAGGAGATGATTCCGGCCACCGGGCCGCAGGGCACCCGCCCTCGGCCGGGAGTGCCATGAGCAGCGACATCCAAGCGACATCAGGGGAACGAACCCGTGCGACGAAAGATCTTCGGCGCGGCCGCCACCGCGGTCGTGCTCGGCCTGCTGATACCACTGTCCGGATGCGGCAGTTCGGACGACGGCGCGGGTGACGGCGGAACGCTCCGCCTGGTGGCCGCCGAGTACGGCGACACCCCGGCCACCAGTTCCAAGGCCTACTGGGACAAGGCGACCGGCGACTTCACCGCCGCCAACCCCGGTATCAAGGTCGAGGTCCAGCTGCTGCCGTGGGCCGACATCGACCGTGAGGTCTCCCGGATGGTGAAGGCGGGCAAGGCGCCCGATGTGGCGCTCATGGGCTGAACGGAAAATCGAACCTCAGCCGGGCAGGCGGCAGCGTCCGTTCCGCGGAGCGGGACGGACGTCGGGAACGAGGAGTGCGGTCAGGCCGCAGTAGTGGGGGCGGCGAGGGTGACCTGGTGGCCGAGGGCCTGGAGCTGGCGGACGAGGTCGCGGGTCTTGCGGGCGGGGTTGAGATGTCGCTGGTGCCAGTCGGCGCCGAGTTCCTGGTAGCGGGCGTCGGGGTCGTTGATCAGGTGCCAGGTGATGACGAGTATCGAGCGGGCGACGGCGACGAGGGCTTTGGCGTGGCCGCGGCGTTTGACGATCCTGCGGTAGCGGGCGCCGAGGAAGGTGTCGGTGCGGGCGGCGGCGTTGGCGGCCTCGCCGAGGGCGCCCTTGAGCCAGGGGTTGCCTTTGCCGGCTGGGCCGGTGGTGTTCTTCGCTCCGGACTGGATCGTGCGGGGGCACAGCTTCGCCCAGGAGACCAGGTGCTCGGGGGTGGGGAAGCGGCTCATGTCCAAGCCGATCTCGGCGAGGATGATCTGGGCGGTGGCCGGTCCGATGCCGGGGACCGCGTCCAGACGCTCGGCCAGTTCCCGCGCGGTCACAGCGTCACGGGCTGACGACGTGCTGGTGTCGTCTGTGCGGGGCGGTCCGGTTCCGGTGCCGTCGTGCGGGGCCCTGGTCTGTTCCATGAGGTCGGCGATCAGCCGGTCGAGTTCCCGGACCTGCGCGGTGAGGTGGTCGATGGTGCCCAGCAACACTCCCAGCAGGCGGCCGTGATGTTCTTCGAACTGCCCGGTGAGTGCCTCGGCCAGGGCCGGCTTCTTCTTCACCAGGCTCCCCTTGGCGAGATCCGCCAGAGCTCGGGGGTTGCGTTCACCGGCGGCCAGGGCGTCGAGCATGGCCCGGCCGGAGAGGCCGAAGAGGTCCGAGACAACGTCGGACAGCTTGATCTGCGCGTCCTGCAGGGCCTTGTCCACCCGGTGCTTGTGCCGGGTGCGTTCCTGGATGAAGACCGTGCGGGTGCGGGTGAGGTCCCGTAGCTGCCGGACCGGCTTGGGCGGTACGAACGAAGCGCGGACCATGCCGCGTTCGGCGAGCTTGGCCAGCCAGACCGCGTCCAGCTTGTCGGTCTTCGGCCGGCCCGGGACGTTCTTCACATCGCGGGCGTTGACCAGCCAACATTCCAGGCCACGGGCCTCCAAGAGGTAGAAGAAGGGCCGCCAGTACGAGCCCGTCGCCTCCATCACCACCCGCTGGACACCCTGGCAGACCAGCCGGTCGCCGAGCTCGAGGATCGCGTTCGTGGTGGACGCGACCGTCCAGACCTGCTGGACGCGCCGGCCTTCAATGGTGTCGTGCGGGACGCGCAGACACACCATCCCGGACGCCTTGGCGATGTCGATCGCCGCGACCCGGGCAACACTTCCGTCGTCGTGGTCCTCCCTGGACTCCTCCATCGTCTTCCTCCCCTTGCGCAAGGTGCGGGCGGGGGCTGCCCGGGAAGCCTGAGGGGAGACAGAGAAGCTGAACGGCGTGCTCGAGACGACAGTGTGCGGCCCCTCGGACGGCTCCCTCACCAGACTCCTATGCGGGCTCACAGCCCAAACATCAAGCGGCGTCGGCGGACAGCCCCCGTACCGATTTTCACGCTCGCGAGGCGTCAACCGCAGGTGAACGGCTGACTCCTATTCGGACTTCGCCGCCCAGGGGAAGCTCTATTCCGCGGAAGAGCTCCTCTCGGTCGGAGCCGAGGCGAACTTCCTGCAGCCGCTCGCCGAGGCGGGGACCGTCAACAGCCGCCTCTACGGACTGCCCTTCGTGGCGAGCAGCCGTCTGCTGTTCTACAACGAGGCGCTCTTCGCCAAGGCCGGCGTCAAGAAGGCCCCCAAGACCTGGTCCGAACTGAAGGCCGCCGCCAAGGCGCTCAAGGACAAGGACGTGAAGTACCCGTACGCCATGCCCCTGGGCCCGGAGGAGGCGCACGCCGAGGCGTTGATCTGGGAGCTCAGCAACGGCGGTGGCTACGCGGACAACAGCGGCAAGTACAGCCTGGACTCCGAGCAGAACACCAGGACCTGGCAGTGGGTCAAGGACAACCTGGTGACCCCCGGCCTGGTCGGGCCCACCCCGCCGTCCCGGTTGAACCGCGCCGACGCCTTCGCCGCGTTCCTGCGCGGCGAGGTCGGCATGCTCAACGGCTACCCGTCGCTCGCCCACGAGGCGGCCGCGAAGGGCATCGACGTCGGCACCGTCGCCATGCCGGTCTCGGACTCGCTCGGCTCGGGGGAGAGCCCGCCGACCGTGGGCGTGGCCGACTGGATGGTGGCCTTCAAGCAGAACGACAGGCGTGACGAGATCGGAAAGTTCCTGGAGTTCGTCTACCAGGACAAGAACCTGTCGGACTTCGCCGGCCGGTACCACCTGCTGCCGTCCACCGCCTCCGCCGCGCGCACCCCGGCCGGCGGCGGCCTCAGCCAGACTGACGAGGACTTCCTGAGCGCGCTGCGGACCGCCCGGCTCTACCCGGTGAACGACCCGTCCTGGGTGACGGTCAGCGACACGATCAAGCGCAACATCGGACGCGCTGTGGAACCGGGCGGCGACCCGAAGGCCGTCCTGGAGGACATCGCGAACAAGGCGGTGGAGGCCGGCAAGAAGGGCTGACGGCCTCCCGGCGGATCTTCGGCGCGGTGCCGGGGCTTCAGGGCTGTTTCCCCCGCTGGTTGAACGGCGGTCTGCCGAGGACGACCGCCATGCCGCAGGTGTTGGTGAGGGCGCAGAACACCAGGCCGGCCGCGATCCCGGCGGACAGCAGCTGGAACGCCGGATGGACGAACAGGCCCAGGGCCAGGCCCAGCAGCACGATGGCGCCCGCGGTGAAGCGGACCTGGCGCTCCATGGCCCGGACGGCCCGCGGCCGGCCGGCCGGGTACTGCAGCCCGTGGCCCTCGGCGGCCCACGCCGTGGTGCCGCCGCTCAGGCTCGACGCGGGGATGCCGTGGGAGGCCAGAGTGGCGGCGGCGTCGTCCGAGCGGGCGCCCGAGGAGCACACCAGGAGAAGCGCCTTGCGCCCGGCGGCCTGCCGGAGCTCGGGCAGCGCCCGCCCGATGCGGTCGAGGGGGATGTTGGCGGCGGTCGGGCCCGTCAGGCGACATCGGTGCGGGACTTCGCCCCGGTGGTGGGCGCTCTGGCCGGCCCGCAGGGTCAGCGGCGCGCCTCGCCCCACCCAGCCGTCCTCCTTGGCCGTCAAACCTGGAAGGTCACCCCGCCGGCGACGGCCGCCGCCGGCACGCAGTGGCCGCTCACCGTCGACGGCACCGCCGAGTCACCGACCGGGCCCCTGCGCCACTCCGCCACGGAACGGGTTTCCACGGCCCCGCCGGCGCCGGCCGCCGACTCCCATCTGAGCGATCTCGCATGGGTGTCGGCCATCAACGGCTGGGGGCCGGTGGAACGCGACCGGTCCAACGGGCGCAACGCGGCCGGGGACGGTACGCCCATCTCGTTCGGCGGAGTGACGTACGCGAAGGGCCTCGGCGTCCATGCGCCCTCCGAGATCGTCCACCACCTCGGCGGAGCGGCGGACCGCTTCACCGCGCTCGTCGGCATCGACGACTTCTCGAAGAACCAGGCCGCCACCGGCGCGACGAAGGCCTCGGTCAGGGGCGACGGGAAGGTGCTCTTCACCAGCGGCAAACTGACCGGCGCGGGCGGTCCCGTGCAGGTGGATCTCGACGTACGCGGGGTGAAGCTGCTGTATCTGGTCGTCGAGGACGCCAAGGCCAATACGGCGTTCGACCACACCTCCTGGGCCCTCGCCCGGGTGACCGTGCCCTGACGCGGCGTGGGTAGGGTCGGGTGAACCCGATCGAGGAGGACCAGCGTGGCGAACATCGTGATCGCGCAGACGACGGTGAACGACGAGGGGAAGGCGTACGACATAGGCCGGGCCGCCGTGGAGGCCCGGTTGACGGCCGGCGTGCACATCGACGCGCGGATGACCACCTTCTCCTGGGAGAAGGGCGCCGTGCAGCACGAGCGGGGGTACCGGCTCTCCTTCCAGACGACCACCGGGAAGGTCGCCGCCTTGAAGGCGTGGGTGCACGAACAGCACCCGCACGATGTGCCGCAGTGGATCGTGCTGCCGAGCGTGGAGGCCTCGGAGGAGTACCTGGCGTGGGCGGTGAAGGAGACCACCGCGGGGTAGCACGGCTGCGGGTCAGTCTTCGGGCAGGACGCGGCCGTCCTCGTCCAGCGGAAGGTGGATGCGCGCGGGGTCCTGGCTGTTGACGTCGGACGGGCGTGGGCCCTCGGGCCCGTCGGGGCCCCAGCGCAGCAGGCGGCGGGTACGGACGATCTGGTACGAGGTGCCCTGGAACTCCAGCTGATTGACGCGCCCGGCCCGGAGGGCGTCCGCGGCCTCGGCGTAGGCGGCCAGCTCCGCGGGCCGCGGGCCGTCCGACGCCCCACCCGCTTCGCCGTCGTCCGCCCAGGTGCGGGCGTCGGTGTGAGGACCGGCGTCCTGGGGGATGTGGCCGCGCATCCGCGGCCACATCCATGTCAGGGCGAAGTCCAATGACTTGCGGGCTTCGTGCGCACTCGCGTGCGGACCTGTGACCGGGGTCCAGCCGCTCGCGGTCTGCTCGACCACCGTGAAGGTCGCGGGCAGCAGGAGGACGTCCGGGTGGGTGTCCAGCGCCCGCAGCGCGTCGGCGCGCACGTCTTCGGGGAACCGTTCCCCGGTGTAGCACAGGCCCCGAAGGGCCAGCTGCTCAAGAGCCTGGGTGGGGGTGACCGGCGCGTCCGGGTCCAGGACCAGGCCCTCGTCGACCCCCGGTCCCTTGGCTCCGCGGTCCCAGTCGGGGGAGAGGGGCTCAGGATCGGTGGGACGCGGCTGCTCGATACCGCCCGGACCGGCCCCCGCGTACTCCTCGGCCCGCACGACCCGGTACCGAGTCCCCGCCACGTCGAGTTCGTCGACGCGCTCGCTCTCCAGCCGGGCGACCGCCGCCAGCAGTACGCGCCGCTCCGCCCTGTCGCGCGCATCGTCCTTCGCACGGAACCACAACCGGGAGTTCAGCCCGTCGCGCGCCTGCTGCGGGCAACCGTCCGTCACCGCGAGCACCACCCGCCACTGCGATTCCCCCGTGTACTGCGCCGCCACCCCGAACAGAGGGCCGCGCACCACGACATTGGCGGTACGCGCCACGGCGTCGACCGCGTCGGCTTCCACCGCGGCCTCCACCGGCTCCACGGGAACCCGCACCACCATCGGTCGGGACCAGCCCGCCCCCACATTCCCACGGTCCATGCGCCCATCCTGCCGCCCGCGACCCGACACCGTCCCCGATTCGCTCGTTCCCCTCACCCTGAGGGGGAGCGATGGCGTATGGGGGATCGGCGTCCAAGGCCCTGCCGGCGCGGACACCGGCAGCGCCTGTGCTGCCGGGATCAAGCCGATTGAACTCGTCATATTCGACTGCGACGGTGTACTGGTCGACAGCGAACGCATCGCAGCCCGCGTCCAGGTCGCCCTGGGCGCAGAGCTCGGCTGGCCTCTGACCCTGGACGAGGTCGTCGACCGGTTCATCGGGCGTTCGCACGCGTCCATTCGCGAGCAGGTCGCCGCCCGGCTGGGCGAGGAGACGGCCGCGATCTGGTCGGAGCGGTTCGAGCAGCTCCACCGCGAAGCCGTGGACGCCGATCTCGCCCCCGTCGAGGGATTGCCCGAGGCGCTCGACGCGATCACCTTGCCGACTTGTGCCGCCTCCAGCGGATCCCACGACAAGATGCGCCACACCCTGGGCCGCACCGGCCTGTACGAACGCTTCGCGGGCCGCATCTACAGCGCCACCGAAGTCTCCCGGGGCAAGCCCGCCCCGGACCTGTTCCTGCACGCCGCCCGGCATCTGGGAGTCGATCCCGCCGCCTGCGTGGTGGTCGAGGACAGCCGGCCCGGCGTCCAGGCCGCCCGCGCGGCCGGCATGCGCGCCTTCGGCTATGCCGGCGGCCTGACCCCGGCCGAACGGCTCGAGGGCCCTGGCACCACCGTCTTCCACGACATGCGCACACTCCCCCTCCTCATCACCGTGCAGTAACCACCCGCTGCACGTCTCGCTGGACGATGTACCGGGGCTGCCCGGCCGCTACGGCGTGAGAGGGAGGCGGAACGGTCAGTCCCCCGCCCGCGTGGCGTGCACGTGCGTCCCGTCGCGGGGGACGATGAGATGGCTGGGAACACAGACGCCGGTACGTGATCACTGCCCGGCACGGGGCCGCAGCCAGGGCCGCAGCCTTCGGCGGCCGGAAGGAGAGCCCGGAGATGGGTGCAATCGAGCCCTTGGGGGGCGATCCCGACGGGGCGCCGACCGCTGCGTCCGGGCCGGGCGGCCTGCTCGACGTGCTCAGCGTGGCCGCCGTTCTCCTGGATGCCGACGGCAGGATCGACCTGTGGAGCCCGCAGGCCGAGGACCTGTTCGGCTACACCGCCGAGGAGGCCCTCGGCGAGTTCGCGGGCCGCCTGCTGGTACAAGAAGAGCAGCTGCCGCTCGTGATGGGCATGTTCGCCCAGGTCATGGAAGGCGGGGGCAGCTGGGTGGGAGCGTTCCCCGTCCGGCACAAGGACGGCAGTACACGGATGGTGGAATTCCGCAACATGCGGCTGCTGGACTCCCAGCAGGAGTACTACGCCCTGGGCCTGGCCGCGGACCAGGCGACGGTACGGCAGGTCGAACGGGACCTGGCGCTGTCCGCCAGGCTGGTGGCCCAGTCGCCGGTCGGACTGGGCGTACTGGACACGGACCTCCGGTACGTCTCGGTCAACCCGGCAGAGGAGCGCCTCAACGGGGTGCCGGCGGCCGAGCACATCGGCCGCCACGTTCACGAGGTGCTGCCGGCCGTGGACCCGTCCTTCGAAGCCGCGATGCGTGAGGTTCTGGCCACCGGCGTTCCCATCGTGGACCAGTACACCGTCAGCCGTACTCCGGCCGACCCGGATCACGATCACGCCTGGTCGATCTCGTTCTACCGGCTCGAAGCCCCCAACGGGACCGTGCTGGGCGTGGCCACCTCCAGCGTGGACGTCACCGAGCGCCACCGGGCGGTCGAGGAACAGCGCCACACCGCCCTGACCCTCCAGCGCAGCCTGCTGCCCCACACGCCACCGCGGCGGCCGGGCCTGGAGGTCGCCACCCGCTACCGCCCCGCCCAGGCCACCATGGAGATCGGCGGGGACTGGTTCGACCTGATCCCCCTGAGCCGCGACAAGACCGCCCTCGTCGTCGGCGACGTCATGGGCAGCGGCGTGGGAGCCGCAGCCAGCATGGGCCAGCTGCGCACCGCCACCCGGACGCTGGCCGATCTGGATCTGGACCCGGCCCAGGTTCTGCACCATCTCGATCACGTCACCGAGGGTCTCGACACGATCGCGACCTGTGTCTATGCGGTCTACGACCCCCACACGGCCCAGTGTCACCTCTCCCTGGCCGGGCACCTGCCGCCCGTCCTCCTTCGTCGGGACGGCAGGCGCGAGCTCCTCGACCTGCCCACCGGCGCGCCGCTGGGCGGCTGCGGTGTCGCCTTCCGCACCACCAGCCTCGCGATCGAGGTGGGCTGCACGGGCACGCGCCGTGTCCTGTGCCCGCTCCTGGGCGCGCAGGCCCGCCGCCACCGCGCCCACGGTTGCCCGTACGCCGTCCACGTGCGCCTGCGCCGCATCCCGCACCCCTCGCGCGGCGGCGACCAGGCCGGCGGCACCGGCCTCGTCCGCGTGCCAACTGCGCGCGGCCCGCCCCAGCGTGAACAGGCTCACCGTGAAGCCGGGCCGGCGTGCCAGATGCGCCTGGTGCGTACGCTCGGCGCCCGCCAGGTCCTGCTGCGCCCGGGCGAGCGCCGCCTCGGCGGGCGGGAGCGACTCCCGTACGCGAGCCAGCTCCGCCGTGTGCTGCGCCACGCCCGACCGAGCCCGCAGCAAGGCCTCGTACGCCGCTGTCCGATCCGAGTACGCCGCGGCGGCGCCGGCCCGCTCGTCACGCAGTCGCTCGACCTCGGCCAGGGCCGCCTCGAACCGCTGCTTCGCCTCGCGCCACACACCCGTCTGCGGGGTGTCGCGCCACTGCCGCAGCAGGTGGGAGAGCCCGCTGCCGCTGTCGATCCACGAGTTGCGCGTGCGGAGGCGACCGCCGTCGGCCTGCGACGGCACGGGCGGCGGGGGAGGGGCGCCCGAGTCGCTCCGGCGGTACTTGCCGTGCCAGAACCGGTTGACGAACTCCAGGCGGTTCCTCTTGCTCCCCAGCCGCGCCGCCACGGCACCCCACGCCGGCTCGCCCTTGAGGAGACGGGTCGCCTGCCCGGCAAAGTAGTCGGCCTCCTCCCGCCACTGCTCGCCGAGCGCCCCGCGGGCGGGGATCTCGGTGGAGATGTTCTCCACCGCGCCGTTGTTGGCCGAGGCGACGACCATCTCGAAGCCCGTGAACTCCGGCCGCAGCGGGGTGACCGTACGTGTGTAGTCGCCGCTCTTCCAGACGTACGGGGCCTGCTTGGCGAAGGCTTCGGACGGCAGGCGCAGGGCGGCCAGGCGACGGGCCCGCTCGACGACCGTCGCGGCGAAGCAGTCGCGCAGCATGGTCGTCTTGCCGGTGCCGGGCGGGCCGTTGACGGCGAAGATCCCGGCCGTGGGGGCGAGCTCGGTGTGGACGGCGTTGACGGCGAACTGCTGGCTCAGCGCGAGCGGGTGCACGGCCTGCGCCGGCCAGCGGCCCGCGGGGGTACGGGTGGGGGTCACGCCGGCGAGCGCGGCCGCGGGGTTCAGGCGCAGGTCGACGCGACGGGTCTTGTCGAAGGCGGCATCGGGAGTGAGGTAGGAGGCGAGCCCCGGGCCGGGATCGCTCTGGGCGAGTGCGCCGGCCACCCGTTCGAGGTCGGCGGCGATGAAGCTGTTGAGGAAGTCCTGCTGGTCGGTGTCGCCCGCGTGATCGAGCCGTACGGGGATGCTGCGGACGCGCACCCCGGCGGGGTCGAGCGCGACGCTGACGCCCCAGGCCTCGGCCAGCTCGTCCATGAACTCCAGGAGACGCCCGGCCGTGACCACGCCCTGGCCGACGGGGGATTGCGCCTCCTCGTCCTCCTGACGCTCCACGGGGGACGACGGAGTGGCGGCGGGTCCGCCGAGCGCGGCGGCCCGGCTGCCCCACGCTCCGGCCTCCACCTCGAACCCGTCGAGCCAGCCACGGCTGCCGGGGCCGGGCGCCACCGCGCGGCCCGTGGCCCAGGCGCACGAGGAGAAGACGGGGGAGTCCAGGAGCAGGCGGCCCTCGTCGGTGACGGTCAGGGCGAACAGCGCGCTCTCGCCGTCCATCCGGCCGTCGTGGTCTTCGGCGCTCCCACCGAAGACGTGGACCAGGGTGTCGCGTACGGCGCTGAGGGCGAAGGCCCCGCCGTAGACGACGTGCTGCCATCCGTACCCGGCCTCCAGCGGGACGGACCGCACAGGATGCCCGGCCTCCCAGGGCATGGGGCCGTCCGGCTCCGCCGCGTACACGCGCTCCCGGACGGATAAGGCCGGTACCTTCTGCGGACTGAACAACTCCACCGCCCGCCAGTACCCGACGATCCCGCTCCGCCGCCGGCGCTCACCCCCCGCTGCACCCACGCCCACTCCCCGTCCTCGGTGATCATCCCTACGAGGCACCTTATGGCGCCCGGGCGGGCGGGTCAGGTCGTTGCGATGTCCGGCTGTTGACCTTGCCGTTGGCGGCAGGGTTGCACGATGAGCGGCATGAGCAGCAACGCATCGCAGAGCGGCAGGGTCGTCCTCGTCACCGGAGCCGGCACAGGAATCGGTCGGGCCACCGCCCGCGCCTTCGCCGCCGAGGGCGCCCACGTGGTCGCGATCGGGAGGCGGGCCGAACCGCTCGAGGAGACTGCCGCCGGGAACGACCGGGTGACGCCGTTGGCCGCCGACATGACCGCCGAGGGCGAGCCCGACCGGATCATCCAGGGGGTGCTGAAGACACACGGACGACTGGACGTGCTCGTCAACAACGCCGGTATCGTGCGCGTCGGCGCCCTCGGCACCCTGACGAGGGAGATGATCGAGGCCCAGCTCACCACGAACCTCGTCGCCCCCGTCCTGCTGAGCGGCCTATGCGGTCGCGCGGAGGTGGGTGGCGGCCGCCTCGGCCTCGCGTACGACGCGGTCCGTGTCGACCTCGACCAGCCGGCCGCCGAGCTTCAGCGCCCGGCCGTCGACGAACACGGCGTCGACGTTCTCGGGGCGCCCGTTGAAGACGATCTGGCCGACCCAGTCGAAGCGCGGTGCGAAGTTCAGGGCGGCCGGGTCGATGACGACGAGGTCGGCCCGCTTGCCGGGGGGCAGGGAGCCCACCCGGTCGGCGATGCCGAGGGCCTCGGCGCCGCCCAGGGTGGCCATCCGCAGGACGTCGTGCACCTGTGGGAAGACCCCGGCGTCCGTAGTGCGGGCGCGTTGCAGGCCGATGGCCGTCTTCATCAGCGCGTGGAAGTCCGAGCTGTCGTTGGTCCCGCCGTCCAGGCCGAGCCCGACCTTGACGCCCCGCCGTCCGAATTCGGACATTCGCATGATGCCGGAGCCCAACCGCATGTTGCTCAGCGGACAGTGGGCCGCCCGTACGTCGTGCTCGGCGACGGCGGCGATCTCGGCGTCGGTCAGGTGGATCGCGTGGTTGATCAGGAGCCGCGGACCGAGCGCGCCGATGTCGGTGAGGACTCCGATGGGGTCGTCGGCGCGCTGCTCGGGGCGTTCCAGGACATGGGAGTTGAGCATGACTCCCATGTCCTGCGCGGCTTCCCAGTGCGCACGGTTGAGGTCCTGGACGGCGCGGGCCGCATGCGTGGCGACCTGGAAGGAACCGAGCGGCACCGGGTCGACGAGCTCCTTCTTCACCTTCGTGACCAGCACCGCGTCGGGCTTGGGCGGGAACATCGCGTAGGCGAACCGCACCCCGGTGCCCGCCAGGGCCCGTACGTAGCTCTCGATGAGGTCGTACGAGAAGATGTCCACCCAGTCCACCAGCGTGGTCACGCCCGACTGGACGGCGTCGAGGGCGGCGAGCCGCACGAAGCTGTGGAGGGCCGCCGGCGTCAGCCGGCCGCGCTGGGGGTCGGTACACCCCTGGAACCAGCCGAACAGGTCGCGGTCGGTACACCCGCCGCGGATCACCGCCTGCCAGAGGTGGGTGTGGGTGTCGACGAACCCCGGCATGGCCAGCTTGCCCGAGGCGTCCACCACCCAGGCGCCGCGCGGCGCCTGGAGAGCCGTGCCCACGGCGGAGATGGTGCCGTTCTGCATCAGGACGTCGGCGTTTTCGATGGCGCCGAGGGGGCCGCTGCCGACGGAGGGGTCCATGGTGAGCACCAGCGAGGCCCCGCGGAGCAGGACCGTCCGGCCGGCCTGGACCGGCTGGTCGGGATGGCCGAGGGGTGCGGGGCGGGCGGTGACGCCGAGCGCGAGCGGGGCGGCGGCGGCCAGACCGAGGCCGGTGAGGAGAGCGCGGCGGCTGGGAGCCGAAGGCGGGGTGGGGGCTGACTGCATGGCGTGTTACCTCCCGAGGACTCAGAACGGAAGGCCCGCCCGCCGACGTTGTGGCGAGCGTCGAGCAGCGGCGGGAGATTACACGCAGCATGCCCAGCGAACGGCCTTTCGATAGGCGTCAGCGGAAAACTTTTTCCGTTCCAGTCGTGTGCCGGTCATGTCGCGGCTGGCGGTCCTGGAAACGGCGGCACCCCCACCGTGCGTCCCGGCAAGGGTGCCGAAGCGGTGGGCCCACGGACCGGATCGGCCGGCACAGCGGCACGATCCGGTCCCGCAGCACATCAGTGATCACTCACCGAACGGCCGGACCGCTCGACTGACCAACTCGCCAAAGGGGCCCGCGGGGAGCCGGCGGAGCGGACTCCGGTCATGCATGCGCGTGCGGCCCCGGAAGGTCAGGCTCCGGAGCCGGCGAGGCGGCGCATCGTGTCCATGAGCTCGGGCGGCGGGGCGATGCTCATCGTCCTGGTCTCGTCGTCGAAGACGGTGATCGTGGTCAGGCTGCCCGCCCGCCACCAGAACACCCGCGGCGAGAGACGTCCGGGGCCGTCCTCGTAGGCGCCGAGGCCGAACTGGGCGAGGTCGTTGACGGCCTCGCCCACGTGGCGGTCGGCGAGCGGGTAGAAGACGAGGTTGTGCCGGTTCGGGACCGTCAGCAGGACTCCCTCGGCGGGAAGTTCGGGGCCGCCCGCGGCGCGGACCGCCTCCTCGAAGACGAGCGCCTTGCTGGCGGCGTAGACGGAGTCGCCGCCGATGATGTGGAGGACGGCGCCGCCGGGCCGTTCGAGCGTGTCGTAACCCACCGGCTCGGCGAGCAGGTTGGCGCGCGCGGCCGCGTACAGCACGTCGCGGTCCACGCGGGCGACGTCCCGGTCGTCCAGCAGGCGGACGCTGTCGGGGGTGTCGTACGCGATGCCCTCCAGCAGGTCGGTGGCAACGGGCCGCAGGTAGCCGAACTGGTGGACCGTCTCCGGCGGTATGGACTCGGCGGCGGCCAGCCGCAGGTAGACGTTGCGCAGCGGGTCTGCGGTGGCGTCCGGGGTGGTGGGAGGAGTCTGGTCGGTCATGCGCTGTTCCTTCGGCAGTGATGGTGGTGGCCGGCCGCACCGGGGCGTGGCGCGCCGCGTGGGGCGGCCTGGCGCGGCCGTGCAGACCGGAGGGGGCACCGCGACGGTTCCCTGCCGGTCTGCCCGGTTCCGCCCGGGGCACGGCACGGGCGGCCGCCTCGCGGAAGACTGCGGGCCGGGCGAACCGGCGGACCGCCCCTGCGGAGTGCGTCCCTGTCTGCGGGTCAGGTCCGAGATCAACCGGACACCGTCACCGTATCAGCGCGTTGCGCAAGGCCGCGGTCCGGGCGGGCCGACACGGCGCGAGCGGGCCGGTGGGCGCCGGGGCCATTCGGATCGAGGACGGTCTGACCGGACTGCGTGTGCCGGAGCATCGGAGTGGCGACGGCGCGAGGCCCCGGGACGCGGGTCCCGGGGCCTCGCTGTGCACTTCGCTTGACCGCCCGGTTCAACGACCGGCTGGGCGTTGCGTTACGCCCTGAGGATGTCGAGTTCGGCGAGGGTGCTGCCCGCTTGGCCTGCACGGGCTTGCACGGGCCTGCACGGGCTTGCCTCGGGCGAGACGGGCACCTGTGGTTGTGGGGCGACCGGTCCGGGCGGGGGCGGGTACGGGGGCTTGGCTCACACCCAGGTGTAAGTCTCGTCGGTGACGGCGTCCAGGGCGGCGTCGGTGATCGTTGCGTGGGGGTCGGCGAGGGCGGCGAGGGCGGGGCCGATGGGCGGGAAGATCGGCAACTCGGCCGTCTTGCGGTAGTCGATCCACTCGATCACGCCGACTTCGTGACTGCCGTCGGGCAGTTCGTCCAGTTCCTGCTCGGCGAGAGCGTCGCGGAGCTCGGGGCTGATGTGGAAGCGGTGGATCAGGTGGAGCTTGCGCGGTGGCGGGGTGGGCCCGGGGCGGGTGACGCGCTGGTCGACGACCCACAGGAGTTCCCCGCCCTCGGCTTGGTCGATGTCCAGGTCGAGTTCTTCGGCGAGTTCGCGGCGGAGTGCTGCGCGAAGGTCTTCGCCGTCTTCGACGTTGCCGCCGGGCGGGCTGTAGTGGGTGGAATCGGCGCGGTCGCGCCGGATGAGCGCGACGTCATGACCGCAGAACACCACTGCCCCGGTCCGGATCTTGATCCGTGAGAAGGGGGTGGGTGTGGTGGGTGTGGCAGGGGTGCTCGTCATGGCTGCCAGTATCGCGGGGGTGGGACCAACGCCGGCGGCCTTGAAGCCCGTTCATCCGCCGGCCGCCGCCCGCAGCCGTCTGTACGGCTGGTGGAGCACATGGCCGAGGAGAACAAGGGGCCGGATGACACGGGACTCCCCGCTTCGGGCGGTTCCGCAGATCCGTAGCCACCCGCCGGCACTGGCCGAACGGGGGCCCGCAGAGGCGCCGGCGCCTCGCTCATGGCCCGTACCAGCCGACGGCTCCCGCTTCCTCTGATGGGCTCACATGCCTGGTGAAGACCCACGAGCGCGGTGACCAGGCGAGGGCCCCAGCCGGGGACCAGCACCTGAAAGCCGTCGGCCTCCATACCGCGGAAGACGAGGTGGGCCCGGCCTGAGTCGTCGCGCCAGATGACGCGCCTGGGTGAGCCGAACCCACCGTCACCATCGCCCAGGATGGAAAGGACTACGCACAGCAGGCTGACGGGAAGGCCGAACGGCCACCACAGCGCCCACCACACGAGGCGCCCCCGGTAGCCGCGGAGCACGGGGCCCGCCGTCGGCTCCACAGTCCACCGCTCCCGGCCGATCCGAAGGAAACGGCGGCGCCGCAGCGTGATCCGTCCGCCCGGGCGGCACGCCGAACGGGTCCTCGACACGGTAGACGGCGCGGTGCCCGCCGAGGCGCGATCCCAGGGCCTGCTCGGTGATCACGCGGGCGCTCGGGGCCTGGCCATCGGGGACGATGTGGAAGCCCCGTACGGAGCGGCGTCGGTCCAGTGCGGGGGCGTTGGCATCACGGCAGAGTCGGGCGGCTCCGCCGTCCTGCCCCTCCTGACCGCCCTTGACGACGGCTGGTGGGGGACACCGTGGTCAAGCGACGCGAGCGACTCACGTGGAGAGGGTGCGGAGGTGCCCGGGTCAAAGCGGCGTGGCCACGCGGGCGTGGTCAGCCGCCCTCGCACAAGAGCACGGCGCGGCCCGCCGGTGACATCCATGCGAACGAAGGCGTACCGCGCTCATGCGCGGTCCCGTTTCAATGAGTTCGACGGGGTCTGCGCGAGCTGGCATCGTGGATCTCATGAGCTCCGAGCCCGCGCCGCACCCCACACCGGTCCGCCACCGCGACCACGGCACGTGGCTCGTCCGGTTCACCAGCCGGATGCTCGTGGTCTGCCCGGGGTGCGGTGGCCGCGCACTCGTCGTGCCTCTGCCCGGTCTCGCGGCGCCGAAGTACTTCAGCGACCTGCTCTTCCGGCCCCGCCGCCTCGCCTGCGCAGGCTGCGGCGCGGTCGCCGACTGGGCGGCCGAGGAACGGGGCGGCGGTCTGGTCGGTGCGGTGCCCGGAGGCACCGAGGACCCCTTTTTCCGGCGGCCCCTCTGGCTTCAGACGCGCTGTGCGGGGCGCATTCTGTGGGCGTACGACGAGGAGCACGTTGACGCCCTCGCCGCCTACGTGGGCGCCCGGCTGCGGGAGCGTCACGCCTCACCGACGAGGGCGATGTTTGCCCGTCTGCCGGTGTGGATGAAGGCCGCGGAGCGGCGTTCCGAGGTGCTGGCCGGCTTGGCGACTCTCAGGGCCCTCGCCCGACTCTCGGCTCCCGCCGACCGCTCCGACGCAGCCCACGAACGTGGCGACCGCCCGCGCCACCACGGCAGCCGGCTTTTCCGTGGCGGCCCGTACTAACTGATCAGGGCCCGACGCCACGCCCTGCGCTGGGCCGGTCCGGGTCGCCGCACCTTGACGCGATCATCGTGTCAAGATCTCCTTGACGTCTCCCTGTCCCACTGTCACCCCGTCACCCCGGCCCGCCACGTGACACTGCGGGGCTCAGCCGCCGGCGCGGTACGCATCGACCTCCACAGGAGCCGTGTCCCGGGAGCCGGCGAGGTGCTCCAGCTGTTCCAGGCGCTCGCGCGTCTCCCGGTCCAGCGGTACGTACGACACGAGCCGCGGCCCCGTTCCCGGTCCGAGCCACAGGTTGGTGTGCTCCACGTGCAGCAGGCCCACGTGCGCGTTGCGGATGTACTTCGACTTCGAGCTCTGCCCGACCACCTCGTGGCGCGCCCACACCTCCCGGAACTCCGCCGACGCCCCCTCCAGACGCGCCAGGAGCGCATTCCAGGCAGGCTCCGTCAGGTGCTCTGCCATCGCCGCCCGGAACTTCGCCGCCATGAGCCGGTGGGTGGCCGGCAGGTCGACCACGGCCGCCCGGAACTGCGGATCGGTGAAGGCGAGCCACATGCAGTTGCGGTCCTCCGGCCGCATCCCGTCCATGTCCCCGAGCAGCCGCCCGTACGTCGCGTTGTACGCGAGGATGTCGTACCGGCTGTTCTGGACGCACGCCGGAATGGGCCCCAGCTGGTCGAGCAGGGTCCGCACGGCGGGAGTCACGCTGGGGCACACCGTGGGCGGCGCCGGGTCCTGACCGCCGGCCAGCGCGAACAGGTGCGCCCGTTCGCTCACGTCGAGCAGCAGTGCCCGCGCGACCGCGTCCAGCACCTGCCCCGACACCTGGATGGCGCGCGCCTGCTCCAGCCACGTGTACCAGGTCACGCCCACCGACGACAGGTGCGCGACCTCCTCGCGCCGCAGCCCCGGGGTGCGCCGACGCGGCCCGCGCACCAGTCCGACCTGTTCGGGGGTGATCCGCTCTCGACGGCTGCGCAGGAACTCCGCCAGCTCGTGCCGGCGGACGTCGCTTCCATGGGCCACGGTGGTCATACTTCCAGCCTGCCGCACCGCTGATCCTGTTGCCAGGTAGTGCTGGTACCCGGACAAGGACACTCTGGTACCCGTCCGGCGGCGGGGCCACCGTCCAGAGGTGACCGATACCCACGTACGAACCCCCGCCGCGCCGCCCGTTTCCGCGGCCGGGCCCTCCGTCCCTCACCTGAGCGGCGCGGGCCTGTTCACCGTCCTGCTGGGGGCCGCTCTACCCCTGATCGACTTCTTCATCGTCAACGTCGCGCTGCCGTCGATCGAGCACGACCTCTCCGCCGGACCGGCGCTGCTGGAGCTGGTCGTCGGCGGGTACGGCGTCGCCTACGCCGTCCTGCTGGTCCTCGGCGGGCGCGTCGGCGACAGCCTCGGCCGCCGCCGGCTCTTCCTCGTCGGCATGGCCGCCTTCGGAGTCACCTCGCTCGCCTGCGGCCTCGCCCCGAACGCCTGGAGCCTCGTCGCCGCCCGGATCGCCCAGGGCGCGGCCTCCGCGCTCATGCTGCCGCAGGTGCTCGCCACCATCCAGGCCACCACCGAAGGCCCGCGCCGGGCCCGGGCCATGAGTCTGTACGGAGCCACCGCGGGCCTGTCCATGGTCGCCGGGCAGATCCTCGGCGGCGTCCTGGTCGCCGCGGACCTCGCCGGAACCGGCTGGCGCGCGGTGTTCCTGGTCAACGTTCCCGTCGTGCTCCTGGGGCTGGTGCTGGCCGTGCGCACGGTCCCCGACACCCGCGCGGGCCGGCCCGAGGCCGTGGACGTACCGGGCACCCTGCTGCTCGCCCTGTCGCTGGTCTCGCTGCTGCTGCCGCTGACCGAGGGCAGGGCCGCCGGCTGGCCGCTGTGGACCTGGCTCTCACTCGGCGTGTTCCCCGTTGCCGCCGCCGCGTTCTACCTGGTCGAGCGCCGGGCCGACCGCCGGGGCCGCACTCCGCTGGTGCCGCCGAGCCTGCTGAGACTGGAGTCGCTGCGGCGCGGCCTGCTCCTGCTGCTGCCGTTCTCGACCGGCTTCAGCGGCTTCATGTTCGTCCTCGCCGTGGCCCTCCAACAAGGCCTGGGAATGGGCCCGGTGACGGCCGGTCTGACGCTGGTGCCGATGGCCCTGGCCTTCTTCGCGGCCTCCCTGGCCGGGCCGCGCCTGGTCACCCGCTTCGGCAGCCGGGTCGTCACCGTCGGCGGCGTCGTCCAGGCAGCCGGCATCGCCCTCCTGCTGGCCACCCTGCGCTACGGATGGCCGGACCTCGGGCCGGGAGCACTCGCTCCGGGCGTGTTCCTGGCGGGCCTGGGCCAGGGACTCCAACTGCCCGTGCTGATGCGTCTGATGCTGTCGGACGTGCCGGCCGACCGGGCGGGGGTGGGCAGCGGCGTCATGATCACCGCCCAGCAGTCCGCCCTGGCGCTCGGCGTCGCCACACTGGGCAGCCTCTTCCTGGCCCTGGCCCCGACGGCCGGCCTGCGCGAGGCGGTCGGTACCACCTTGCTGGTACAACTCGCCCTGATCGCCCTGACCGTCCTGCTCAGCCTCCGCCTGCCCCGCATGCGCTGAGCAGCCCCGGCCGAGCGATGCGGTCGGCGGCTACGACCGGCCGGTGGCGGCCCCGCCGGTCCGGTCGACCAAGGTCAGCGGCCGGGCTGGCGAGGTGCACCGGCGCGAGCGGCGGCCGACGGGTGATGGCGCGTGGTGCAGATGGCTCAGCCGCTTTACAGTGGCCACGAGCTGCCTGTTTCCATGAGGATGATGTGCCGATCGGGAGGAATGTTCAATGCCCTCGTTCATGCACGCCCACCGCCCCTCCGCGACAGGCCAAGGCGAGGCGGCGTCGACGATGCGCAACGTGGCGGTCACCAAACGCGGCGACTCGATCGAACATGTAGCCGATGCGCTCGCGGAACGTGCCGTGGCGGCGACAGGCAGGGCGAATGCCACGGATGTGGCGGCATCGGCTGGTCGTACCGCCGAGCACCACGTCCCGGTCGAGGGTGTCGTACCGGCCGGTGGTGGACGCCCCCTGGATCCCTCGGTGCGGACGGATCTGGAACGGGCCTTCAGACACGACTTCACTGGCGTACGTGTCCACAGCGGACACGTAGCTACCGAGATGGCTCAAGGCTTCGGCGCGCGCGCGTACACCTTCGGACGGCATATCGTTCTTGGCCGTGGGGAATCCGTCCACGGCCATGCGGGCCGGTGTCTCCTGGCGCACGAGCTCGCACACGTCGTCCAGTACGACGCCTCGGGCCGTGCTGTCATCGCACGCCAGGAGAAGCCGGGAAGTGACGGTCGGACCGACTCTCAGATCCGGAGCGAACTCGAACGGCGTACCGGCAAGACGTTCAATGAGCTCGTCCTCGGGCTTGGCCGAGGAACCAGTCGACCCCACCAAAATCTCACCCCGGGAATTGGAGGCGGTGCTTGAACGGAACGGCGCTATCCGGCACATCGAGCAGGACACCAAGGAGCCCACGGTAATCGACAACGTTCTGGTCAAGCACCCCTACCAAGAGAATCGATTCATCACCGAAGGCCGGGTCGGACCTGCGAGCAAGGTGAAGAAAGACAAGGAAGTCGGTCAGCAAGCTGTCAACGACGCCTTCACCTCCGGCATAGCCCAAGGGGTGGCCGGTATGAAACCGGGATCGGCATCCGAAGGCATCGTGAAGCCGGCAGCTCCAGCCAAGGGTCCTGCGAACCGGGCCATGGCGGCCCGCAACATCACCATCAGCGGCACCATGACCGAGGAACAGTTCAAAGCGTCGGTGAAAACCGAGCCAGGCCAATATGTGTACGTGATCGTCGATGCGCATGGCAACGAACTGAAACCGGGCATCACCGGGGACCCGTACGCACGCTTCAATGCTTACGTCACGAAGGAAGGAATGGCGACCGCACAAATGCGTGTGTACCCTGCCCAGCCCGGCTATCAGGCCCGTGGCAGCGAGACCGCAGGCATCGCCTCACATATGGAGAGTGGCGGCGCCACGATGAACGTCCGCACGGAGACGCGGGCGGAAATGCGGCAAGGTGCGGAATGGGCTGACACTCTGCACCAGCCGCCGGCTCCGACCGGCAAGCCGCTGATCACCATCCGCCGCTGACCGGCGTTCCGTACTGGTTTGCGACGGGCTCAAGGGGCTTCCCGACGAGGTCGGGACCGTCTGGCCCAGGACGATCGTCCAGACCTGCGGAACTCCTTCCGCTATGCCGCGGCGGGTGGCTGCGATGCGGCGTGGGGACGAGGTTGTCTGTCCGGTCTGCGGGCGGGGATGGACGGTGGGGGTCGAGCGCCGGCGGTGTTCTGTTCGCCGCCGTGCCGCACGAGGGCCTGGCGGGAGAAGACGTCACCGGATGACGTCACGGTGATGCCATAGCCGAACGCCTCGTATATCTCGTTGGTCACGGCGAGATCTGGTGTTCCGCAGAGGTGGTGAAGAGCGGGTTCCGGGCACCTCGCGTGCCCTCGGTCTGCGCCTGCCGCCGTCGGTCACTCGGTGCTGGCGGTGAGCCTCCTGCAGGGCACGGTCACGCTCTGGGACGGCGTTGGACGGCGCCGCCTCGGCGATCCGCTGCGCGGGTCCGCCGGGCTGCTGCGTGCCCTCGCGTTCGACTCCCGGGGGCGGCTGCACGTCTCCTCCTCGCACCACCCGCACCGCGTCTTCGACCTCGAGCCGGAGGCCGTGGCACGGGCGCTGTGCGAGCGGGTCGGCTGGCACCTCACGCGAGCACAGTGGGAGCAGAACGTGCCCGACCTGCCCTACCGTTCCCTCTGCTGACGTCGCGCCACGGTTCCACTTCGGTTCCCGTGTTCATCGCCGCACCGTGATCCACTCCGGCGCGGGCGCCGAAGGATCTCCTCCTGCCCGGGCGTCATCGCGCGTCACCGGCTCCTGTCTTGACGGTGACGACCAGGACCGGCTCGTTGGCCTCCTGGCTGCCGCCCTCGCCCTTTGGGCGCGACACTTCATCGAGGCCCGGGTGGCGGCGGGCCGACACGACGAGGCAGGCGATGGCGCCAACGAAGACCACGACAGAGGTCCAGTTGTTCAGACGCAGGCCGAAGAACGTGTGGGACGCGTCGATGCGCAGGTACTCGGTCCGGAACCGGCCGACCGTGTAGGCCACGACGTACAGGGCGAAGGTCCTGCCGTGACCGAGTGCGAAGCGGTGGGCCGCCCACAGGACCAGTACGGCCACACAGATGTCCCACAGGGACTCGTAGAGGAAGGCGGGGTGGTACGTCGCGACGTCGGGCATGGTGGACGGACGGTGCGCGCGGTCGATCTCCAGGCCCCAGGGGAGCGTGGTGGGGCGGCCGTAGAGTTCCTGGTTGAACCAGTTGCCCCAGCGGCCGATCGCCTGGGCCAAAGCCAGACCGGGGGCGACCGCGTCCGCGTAGGCGGGGAAGGGGATGCGGTGGCGGCGACAGCCGATCCACGCGCCGACCCCGCCCAGAGCGATGGCGCCCCAGATCCCGAGCCCGCCCTCCCACACGTACAGGGCTCGGATCGGCTCGCCGCGGTCGCCGAAGTACGCGTCGTAGCTGGTGATCACGTGGTACAGCCGTCCACCGGCGATGCCGAACGGCACTGCCCAGATGGTGACGTCCGCGATGACGCCCTGCTCCCCGCCCCTCGCAACCCAGCGCCGATTGCCGAGCCAGACGGCCACGAACACGCCCAGGATGATGCAGAAGGCGTACGCCCTCAACGGAAGCGGGCCGAGGTGAAGGACTCCGGTCGAAGGGCTGGGAAGGTAGGCGAGGTCCATGGCGCTCCGTTGACGTCTCAGTCGGGCTGTTTGGCGATGGTGGTCATGCGGTGTCTCCCCGGGGCTCGTTCCGGAAGGCCTGGGCGAAGGTCTCGCAGCCGGTGCGCCATGCGGCGTCCAGGTCTGCGCCGGAGGGGAAGCGGCCGTCGAGTTCGAGCACGACCATGCCGTGCGCGAAGGCCCAGAACGAGCGTGCGAGGTCGATGTCGCCGTGCACCGCGTGGGCCAGCGGCGTTGCCGCGCGATCTTCGAGTCCTTCGGGGAGCGCCGCGCGGGCGAGCGGCCGACTGTGGGTGATGCGGTAGAGGTGCGGGTTGGCGAGAGCGTGCCGTCGGTAGGCGCGGGCGAGAACGAGCAGGGGCGGTTCGCTGCCGATCCCGAGGATGCGGAGCAGTCCGAGGACGGGCCGATCCAGGGGAAGGGCCCAGGTGAACCGGCCTGCCGTCGAGGGCGGTGCCGAGCGGTCCCAGGACCTGAACGCAGAGCAAGAGACGCCAATCCACAGTGCGACAAGGCCCGTTGAGGATCACCGGCAGCGGTCCGGTCACCGGGATCACGCGCTTATTTCTTAGCATCAGAGGCCAACTATTCGCCCGGCCGCCGCCGGGACGACTACAAAGGTCCTCACGGAACCGAACCCGGCGATGGGGTTGATGCCACCCCGTCGACGATCGGAACGATGTCGAAGGCGGTGGATTGCGTGCGCGAGTACAGCAGGATCGAATCGACGGCGGTCAGATTACTTCCGAGGAGTCCGGGTCCCGGCTCCTTCACCTGATCCGGGCGGCCATGCTGAAACCAGTGTGCTTTTCCCCGGCGTACGCATCGGTGGACGATTACCGGCTCCTGACGTCGACCATCCGGTCGAGGGTGGAAGATGCTCCGGGCTGGTTCAGCAGGGCCGGGCACGGGGAGGGGGGAATGCCTCACCTCCCCCTGCGCATTCACCTGCGAGGTCTGTTCATCGAGCTCTACATCCAGCTACGACTGCAGAATACCGACCTTCGTATCGTCGGATTCCGCAACACCTTCGAAAACTGGCAGGCCCCGCCGGAAGCGTACGTCCACCACGTGCGGGACTGGGTCGCGCCGCCGGGGATCCGTCGAACGGAAGCCCTGCCCTTCGGCGGAGGCCGATTCGACCTGGAGACGGCCGCCGACGTGCGCCGTTCGGGAATCTCCCTGGGGCGCCGGCCCTTGGGCAACGCGGTCATCTGGCTTCATCGGAACCGCGATCCGAAGTACACCGCACACGGAATTCTCGTGCTCTCGGAAATGCTCTGTGAGGCTGCCCGATACCCGGCCCTGGCCGATGCGATGTCGCGCATCTGGATGACCGGCGGGCGGCTTTCGGCCGATGCGGAAGCCGCCTGAGGAATCTTCACATGAGCGCCCGTCCACACGTGTTCGGCAACGAAGGAGGAGCGAGACCGAGACCAGGAGCGAGACCCCTCTCCAGGAAACCGTTTCAACCCCGTACGATCTGTGATTCCCGTTCCGGGGATCCACGGAACAGGAGCGAAAGTGATAGTCAAGCGCGCCGGTCGCCTCGTGGTTCTCGCCGCCGTACCCGCAGTGTGCCTGACCCTCGGCCTTTCCGGACCAGCTCTCGCGGAGGGCGGAAAGGCGTACCAGATCGACCTGGCGCAGCTGAACGCATCAGGCTCCAACGGTACGGTCATGCTCAGCCTCAAAGGCAACCAGCTCACGGTGCAAATCGAGTCCAAGGGAATGGTGCCCGGACAGCCGTCGGCCCAGCATCTGCACGGTTCGACGAAGGGGCACGACTTCAAATGCCCGGACGCCACCGACGACACCGACGGCGACGGGGTCCTCAGCAACACCGAGGCCACGCACGACTACGGTGACATCAACATCTCACTCACCACGGCAGGGGACACCAAGGCCACCAGCGGTCTCGCCGTGGACCGCATGCCCGTCGCCGACAAGCAGGGCAAGATCTCCTACAAGCGGACGATCACCGTCGGTCAAGATGTGGTCGACCACATCAAGGACCTGCACGTCGTGCAGCACGGCATCGACCGCAACAAGAACAAGAAGTACGACTTCGAGGGCGCGGGCAAGAGCGAGCTCGACCCGAAGCTGCCCCAGGAGGCAACGGCTCCGACCAACTGCGGCGAGGTCAAGGGCGCAGCCGTGGGCTCCATTCCGGTCGGCGGCATCGAGACCGGCGGCGGCTCTTCGCAGCACGCGTCGGCGCCGGTGACGGTGCGCGACGGTGCGGCGATCACCGTACTCGCGCTGGTGGCGGGCGCGGTGGCCGTCACGCGGAAGCGGGCCGTTGCCGTCCCCGTCCGCAGGGGGAACACCGGAGGCGGCGCGTGAAGCCGGCTCCCGCGCCTGCCGCACCCGTCGCACCCACCAGGCGGCCCCACCACCGGACCGCAGGCCCCCTGGTGGCCGCCGCTCTCGCCGGGCTGCTCCTCGTGGGGTGCGCCGGCCAGAACGCGGCCAAGCCCCCCGCCCCGGAGGGGCAGGGCGCACCGGCCGCCGCGGGCGCCTCTCCCACCGGGAAGGAGCCCGCAGGCGGTGGCTCCGCGTCACCCGCAGACGGATCGCAGAGCGGTGCGGGCCGGGCCGAGCCCGCCCTCGCCCGATCGGAGCCGCAGAAGATCACGATCCCCTCCCTCGGCCTGTCCAGCACCTTGGAGACGCTGCGACAGAACGCGGACGGCACCATGCAGACCCCGAAGGACCCCGCGCTCGCGGGCTGGTACGAGCCGGGGCCGACCCCCGGCTCCCAAGGGCCGGCAGTGATCGCCGGACATGTCACGTGGAACGGAGCATCCGCAGTGTTCGAGAAGCTGAAGACGATGAAGGGCGGCGACACCATCAAGGTGACCCGACGGGACGGAAAGACGGTCACCTTCACGGTGGACCGGGTCGCCGAGTACCCCAAGGCCGAGTTCCCCACGCTGGAGGTCTACAAGAACCTCGACCACGCCGGCCTGCGCCTGGTCACCTGCGGCGGCGACTTCGACCCCAAGAAGCACTACTACGACAGCAACGTGGTGGTGTTCGCCCGCATGACGGGCGCCGCGTAGCCAGGCCCGCGGGGCGGGAAGACGTCCGTCAGTCGCAGGCCCCCACTGCGGCTGACGGGCCCTGCCGTGCTCCCCTCGGACCATCACGTCGGCCGGTCGGGCAGGAGGCTTGGAAGGCCTTGCCGGCCTTGCCGTCCTCGTGGGATCCGGGGACCGGCAGTTCCCGGTCCACCGGTTGATGAAGGAGGAGCCGCGCGCCTCGCCGTCGTTGTCGACGTTCACGGGGGATGAGGTTCCACAGCCGACCGCCGGAGGACCAGCGGGTCCCGCGCGGCCACCGGAACAGCTGCGTGCCGGTGTCGTACGGGACGGAGAGGCAGGTGCCGCTGTTCGCAGCGGCCCGGTTCGTCTTCCGCCGCCCGGCACTCGCCGCCCGCCCCGACTTCAGCCCCGAGACCGCGGCCCGCCCGCCTGGCGCACCTGCCGGTCCGCCAGGCGGCCCGGTGAGCGGAGGACCTGACCGACGCCGGGCTGCTCCGGCCCCACGCCGCTGGCGACCGTGACCGCTACCGCTTCCACGACCTCCTCCGTCTGTTCGCCGCCGAACAGCCGGCCGAGGGGGACGACCCCGCGCACATCACGGCCGCCCGGGACCGGGCCGTCCGATGGGAACTGCGCAGGGCGGCCGCCGCCCCGCGCTTCGACGCGAACCAACACCGGGACGCCCCCGACGGGGGCCCCGAGCCGGCCAATGCGGCCGCCAGCAGCGAACAGGCCCACATCTGGTGGGAGGCCGAGCGGCCCCAGCGGCTCGCGGCCCTGGCCCAGGAGGCCGGCCGCCACCAGCAGGTCATCGACGCCGCCGAGGCCATGCACTGGTTCTCCGACACGACCCAGCACCCGGAGATGTGCACGGATGTGTTCCCGCGGGGCCGTCGACTCCCGCCCGAGCACTGGGCAACAGGCGCGACGAGGCCGTCCTCCCCAACCAACTCGCCCGGGCCTGCACCATGTGCGGCTACCACCACACCGCCGCCCTGACGGCTGCACGAGCCCGCCCTGAAGAGGCGGCGCGCGAGGTCGGCGACGACCTCAAGGCGGGCTGGGCACTGGCCCACGAGGCGGGAGCCCTCCACCGGCCCGGACGGAACGACGAACCCGGCGCCCGGCGCCGTGAGGCACCAGCCCACCTCGGCAACCAGACTCGCGCGCAGAGCCGACTGGCCGAACAACTGCGCCACGCGCCGTCCCACTTCGAGGCGGCTCGGATGCCCGCCCGGAGCGAACCGTCCCGGCTCGACCTCGGAATCCTCCTCCGCCACCTCGGCCGCAGCCAAGAGGCCCGGGAGACCCCGACGGCCGCCCACGAGGCCCTCGTCCAGCCGAACACCCCCGCCAGGCTCCGACACCCGCCGGACGGACACCACCGCGGTGCTGGGCCCCTGCGGGCGCATGGGTGCGTTGGCTCCCCAGCGGGAAGTCACTGAGGCCACTGAGATGTCCAGGCGGCCCACCGACAGCAGGCTGCGCCGCGGGGGAGCACAGCCTGACCGCGGGACGTTGGATCATCGACGGGAGCGATTCGTGTACACACTGTGTACTACCCGAGCGATGAGGAGGACGTGATGAGCGCGGCCGACGAGGGACGGCGCTGGCCGGACGAGGTCAGCGTCGACAACGCGAGGATGACGCTGCTGCAGCTCCTCGCGCGGACGGGGGTCCCTTCCGGTGACGCGCGGCAACTGATCGGGCTCCTGGAGGCGGGCGCACTGGCTCTCGCGCACGAGGAGCTGAGCGGCGGCTGGAGCGCGCCGGGGGACAAGGGCGAGGCGTACGAGTCGGGCTGGCTCGACGGCGCCGGGTACCTCCTCGAAGCGCTCGGAGCCGTCGCCGAGCGGACCCTCGTACAGGTCGTGGGGGCGGACGGGCAACCGGGCCCGGCGGGGGAGCGTCCTCGGGCCGGGCGCGTGGAGGTGGAGCGGGCGCGCGTGGCTGTCACCCCTCTCTACCTGTCGTTCACCGCGGTCTCGGAGCTGGACCCGGAGGTGACCGACGAGGTGCTCGCCGCCGTCCTCGGCACGATGAGCCCCCGGCAGCGGGCCGGGTACGCCGGGCGGCTGACGGAGTTCGCCGCGGCCCACCGGGCACGGCTGGAGCGAATGTTCGCGGCGTACGGACCGGGCAGCGCCATCACGCTGCACGGCCGCTATTCGCTCCTCCACTCCACCACGAGCATCGCCGTGCTGGAGCGGCTCGTCTGCGCGCCGCAGGAGTTGCGCGACGAGTGGGACGCCGCAGCACTGCCGCCGGCGTGGCTGGACGGGCTCACGACCGCCTGGAACGCCCCGGCCTGACCACCCCGGCGCAGGGGAGCGGCCGTCATCGACCTGGCGTTGCCCTTCGCGTCGCGGTGCGGCATGAACCGCGGCCTGGTGCCCCCGCTGGTCGAAGCCGCCGCTCTGCTGCTGGACGCGAACGGCAGGGCGCGCGGGGAAGGAGACGTGGTCTTCCAGGGCCGGCCTGTCCATCCCTCGGCCGCGGTACGGCACGTGAGCGGCGCCCACGCGGGGGCCCTGGAGGAACCGACCGTGGAAGCGTGCGCGCCGAACGGCATCTCGCTCGTCCGCTCCACGGTCACCGACGCGACGACGGAGACCGCGTTCGTCTTCGGAGAGTTCTACCGCCGCGCGGGCGGCCGGAAGTTCCGCGGTGGGCCAGGGTTACGCCTCCGGACCGGCGGGCCTCACGACGGACTTCGGCATCACGCCGGCAGCCGCGGCGAAGCATCCCGCGTCGGCCACGCCACCTCCGGCTCCGGTGTCACCGGGCCCCCGTTCCGCCTGGGGGGCGTCGAAGGCCAGTGGTCCGCCTCGCTTCATGCCGCCCCCGCCCGCATCCGCCGGTCAGGTCCCCTTCGCACCGCCCCACCCCCCAGCGGCTGTCCCGGCAGCGTTCGCGACGGCCCCGATCGCGTCGCCGACGCGGGCCCGTCGGGTGCGCAAGGACGACCAACTGCCGACCTGACCGGCCGCGGTCCCGAAGTACTGCTCTACACGGGGCCGGTGGCGGATCTCAAGGTCAGGCTCCGCGACGAGACCGGCGGGGCGGCAGCAACTGCGGCATGTACGGGTACGAGGTCGCATGAAGCTCCGCGCGGTCTGAGCGGTGCGGGTGGGACAGAGTCCGATGGAGGCGGTGGCCTTGCCCTGGAGCTGCGGATGCGGGCACGTGCTCGTCTACCCTGAACTCCTTGTCGCCCCCGCCTCGATACTGGAGAACGGGTTCGACCGGTTCCTCGAGAGTGGAGTCAGGTGAAGGACGACGACATACGCACGCGCTTCGACGGCCGTGGCCGCGTCGAGCTGTTGCCCGGCCAGACCACGGCCGCGAAGCAGCGCCGAATAGACGAGATCGCCCACGCGTTCGGCTACCAGCTGCTCACCATCCACAACCTCGGCCTCGCGGGCATCCGGCTCGTCTACGAACGGGACGACGCCCCGCCCGCACGCCGCCGCAATGAGCTGACCATTGCACGCCTGCGCGCGGGTGGGCCGCTGCTGCCGGCGATCGAGCCGCCTGTGCCCCCGCCACCAGGTCCGCCGCCACCGGTCGCACCGCGGGTCCCGCGCCAGCGGTCCAGCCGTCCTCCGTCGGAGCCCCCGCCGCCCCCACCTGCGGCTCCACCCCGACCACACCTTCCGCCCACGCCGCCGTTTCCCCCGCTCCCGCCTCCACCCCCTGCCGCCCCAACCTCCTGACGGGTAAGGCGACACGGCGGTGTCATATGGTGCGAAGGTCCCTAGACCTTCGAGTCCGGCTTCCAGTCCTGGGCGAGGAGCCCGAGCAGCACCTCGTCCAGGAACTCGCCCATCACCCAGGCCGAGGAGCGCAGCAGGCCCTCGCGGACGAAGCCGTTGCGCTCGGCTGAGCGCAGCATCGCGGCGTTGTCCGACAGGGTCTCGATCTGCAGTCGCTGCAAGCCGCGCACGACGAAACCGTAGTGGCACAGAACCGCGACCACGTCCGTGCCGTAACCCTTGCCGCGAGAGGACGGCAGCAGTCCGAGGCCGATGTGCGCGTACCGGTTGTGGTTGTCGATGCCCCACAGGTTCGCCGTGCCGACCAGCGTGCCGCCGTCCAGTTCCACGACGGAGAACGGGACGTGCCCTTCCACCTTGTCGTCCACCACCAGCCGCGAGTCCTTCGAGCCGGGCGTGATCGGACGCCACGGCCGGCTTTCGGCCCGCGAGGCGTTGGCCACGTCGTCGTAGAGCTCGGCCCGCAGGATCGGGATGTCCTCCTCGTGCCGGGCCCTGAGCCCGACCTTGCTGCCTCTAAGCATGCAGGCTTCCTACCCGACCGGGCTCGCCCGCGGCAAACGAATAGGGCAACTCCGGTCCGTGGCGCACTCAGCTGAGCTGATAGTCGAACCAGATCCGATGTGTGCCGTCAGCATCGACCGCCATGCCCCCGGCCCCCGAGATTCCCGCCAGCTCACCGGTGCCGCTCGAGGGCACGATGGTGAAGAACTCCGCGGTGCGGTCGCTTCCGGACGTGGTCGCCGAGTGTACGAAGTTGAAGGCCCCCTCCCGGCCGTGCAGTGAGCCCTCGAAGGACTCCATGGCCACATAGGTGCCGATGCCGGTCGCCTGGTCGAATGCGGAGGTGAACAAGGTCGCCGAGCGACCGGCAACCTCGCCCTCGAACGACTTCTCCATCGTCGCGACACCCACGGGGAGGCCGGTGGACACGGCAGGGTCCGGCCTCAGCTCGGTCGGGACGAACGCTGTGACGGTGAACGTTCCAGTAGCTCTCATGAGCTGACCGTATCGACGCGCTCTGACACACGCGGGCACACGAGCGCTTGCCCCCTCGATTCGGCACTCGGGGCTGATGCCGCAGGCGTCCACACCGGAGCGGCGCCGGCGCAGGCGGCGTCGGCTCACATCCGGGCAGCATGTCAGCGCAGCACCCGCCCCCGCAGGATCACTCGCTTCGGCTGCCCGAGAACACCGGGTTCGGCCGCGGGGTCTTCGTCGTAGGCGACGAGGTCGGCAGGCGCTCCGTCGACCAGACCGGGCAGCCCGAGCCAGTTCCGTGCGGTCCACGAGGCGGCCCCGAGTGCTTCTTCGGCCGGCATTCCCGCCCGCAGCAGCCACCGGGACTCCGTGGCCACCGTGCCGCAGGGGAAGCTGTCCGTGCCGGCGAGGACGACGACCCCCGCTTCGTGTGCCATGCGAACGTTGTCGATCATTCCCTGCCAGCCGTCGAGCCAGTCGGAGCGCCGCGCGCTGGGCTCGCGGCCTCGCCAGTCCTCGACACTTCCGGCGAAGGCCGTGAGCGTCGGCACGTACGCGGTCCCCTGGGCGGCCATCCGGTCCAGCAACTCCGGTTCCAAGTGCATGCCGTGCTCGAGGCTGTCCGCTCCGGCCAGGACGGCGTTGCGCGAGCCCTCGCCGGTTTGGCAGTGCACTGCGACGCGCCCACCGACGGCATGCACGGCGTCAACGGTCGCCTTCAGCACATCCAGGGGCACGGCAGGCTCGTCCCATCGCCAGTCGCCAGTCGCCGATCACCTTGCACCAGCCGGACGCCGCTGTGGCTTCCTCGACCGCGGCCCCGGCCAGTTCGTCCTCGCTGATGTCCCGTCCCGCCCCGGGGAAGAACCGGCCGGGCGTGGCGAGCCACCGGCCCGCCGATCGGACGCGGGGCAGACCGGCTTCCGTGTCCACCCAGCCGGGCATCCGCTCCGCGGTTCCCGGTGTCCGGACCAGGAGCACCCCGGCGTCACGGTGCGCCGTCAAGTGCTTCCGCAGCAAGGCCTCATCGAACCGGTCATCAGGGCTCTCAGCCCCGGGATGCGTATGGACGTCGACCAGCCCCGGCAAGAGCCAGCCGCCGTCCACCACCGTCTCGACGCTCTTCGACGCCGCCCCGGCGGGCGGCTCGGTCCTCAACCGATCCCCATCGACCCAGAACGTCCGCTCGACGCGATCGGGCAGGGAGACACCGCGTATGCGCATGATCATGACGATGAACCTACGGGATGAACGCGCGAAACCGCTGCGCCGGTAGGAGGACCTGGGCCGCCCGTCCCGCAAGAACCGCGCCCACCTGCGTCAGCGCGGCGTCGCCTGCACGATCCGTGTCGACCGGATCAGCGGACCCCTAGCGGCGGCGGGTCCAGAAGCCCCCGATGCCGGCCCGGCGGGGTTCCATGGACCAGCCTGCGTCGGCCTCGATCACCAGCAGGCGCGGACCCTGGGGGAGCGATCCCTTTCCGCGTCCCCGGTCGCCCAGGCTGAACGCGAACTCGTACTGTCCGCGCCGCCGGTGGACCCACACCGCGAAGTGCCCCCACTCGTCCGCGGTGCCCTGGAAACGGTACTTGACGTCGAGTTCGCCGCCGGTGTGGGCGAGGACGTCCGGCCCGTGCCCCTCCACCGGGCCGTCGAACGGTCTCAGCGTCGACACCGGCCGGATCCTGATCCTCCACTGGCCCCGCGTGTCCACGCGGAGCCGCAACGGGGAACGACCGTCGTGGTACACGACGCCCACCCCTCTCAGATCCTCCATGCTGCTGCGCATCACCTGCCGCCATCTGCGGTTCCGGATGGTCAGCGTGACGATCTCCAGGGACGCGTCGCCCTCCCTCATCACGTCGACCACCACGAAGCCGCGCGGGAGGGTGAGGCCGGGTTCGACGACCTCTTTGTCCTGTCCGCTGTACTCGAAGTACGGGAACTCCGGGCCGATCGTGTCGGGGAGCCCGTTGAGCCGCCCCGGGGACACACCGAGGGGCGCGACGGAGGCGGGCACGGGCCCGTCGGTCTTCGCGACGATCACCGGAGGCGCGGGAGGGACCGACGACGCAGGCGCGGGCGCGGCTACGAAGGCGGGCGCCGGGTCGGGCGCGGGAGCGGCGGCTTCTGGCGGGAACGGCGGTAGCTGCACCGGTAGTTCGGGCGCCGGCGGGATCTGCAGGGCCGTGGGCTCCGGCGCGGGCGCGTCGTCCGCCACCGAGAATCCGAAGTCCGCGGCCAGCCCCGGCAGCCCGGAGGCGTACCCCTGCCCCACCGCACGGAACTTCCACCCCCCGTTCCTCCGGTAGAACTCGCCCAGCAGGATCGCCGTCTCCGTCGTGGCGTCCTCGACGGCGTACAGCGCCAGTTGCCCTCCGGTGGTCGCGCTCACCGCGCGCATGTACAGGCCCTCGACGTCCCCGAACGTCCCACCGTCGCAGGATGCCGCGATCACGATCCGCTCCACGCAAGCTTCGACCCGGCCCGGGTCCATCTCCAGCCAGTCCGCGACAACTCCGTCGTCCCCCCGGGCATTTCCCACGAGCCGTACGCCGCTCCCCGCGTGCGACGGCTGGTTGTAGAACACCAGGTCGCCCCGGCCCCGCACCTTGCCGCCCGCGTCGACCAGCAGCGCCGCCGCGTCGACCTCCGGCGCCCCCGACCCACCGACCCGGCGTACGACGGCCACGCGCATCGGCTCGCCACTGAGCGGAAGGTTTCCCCCCTTGATGATCTCTGTCATGCGGGCATCCTCACACCCCGCCCGCGCCCCCGAAAGGCCTCGGCCGTTCGCGGCAGGACCAGCCCCGGTGGGGGTCGGGCTCGGCGATGCACTGCACGAACCACCTCCCCTGCGCGCGGCGACCTACCGGCAAGGGCTCTTCGCCTGCCGGCTGACACCCCCGAGCGTCAAGTAGGGCTATCCGCCTGCCCGTCAGAGGGCAGCGGGTCCCTGGCCCTGCGCTCCATCAGGATCGGCAGCCAGGTGCGCACACGGGCGTGCCCGAGCTCTTCGTGCGCCGTCCGTACCGCACTCTCCACCAGGTCGGCGTCCAGCTCGGGGTGGGCCTTCATCAGGCGCTCCGTGACATGGTGGATGGCGAGGGCGTCCTCCGCTTCCGCCCTCGCACACCTCGGCCTCGATGCTCCACCGCTCTGCGCCGCGACACCGACGCGTGCGAGTGCTTCATCCGTCAGGCGTCGAAGCGGTGCCGGGAGGCCTCGATGTGACCGAAGTACCGGTGGGTCCAGTCGCACAGTCCGTCGATCGTCACGCGCAAAGCCTGGCCCGGATCGGTGAGGGTGTACTCGACCCGTGGCGGCACGACGGGGTGGACCGTCCGCTCGACCAGGCCGTTGCGCTCCAGCATGCGCAGGTTCTGGGTGAGCATCTTGTGGCTGATGCCCTCGACCTCGTTCCGCAGCTCGCCGAAGCGCAGGGTGTGCTCCCCCAGCGCCTCGATGATCAGGAGCGCCCACTTGTTGGCGACGTCCGAAAAGATCTCCCGCCCCAACGAGTCCGCGCGCCGCAAGTCTGCCTCGTCGGCTGTGCCGCTGAGCTGCTTGGTCACCATGAAGTTCCCCAGTCACCGAAAAGTGCGTTCTTCCATGTCGGAGACCACTCTCCTACGGTGCCTGAGTAACCACAAGAGAGCGAGCGCGTCGCGACTCGATGAAAGCCGCCTCGCGGGCTCTCACGGCAATGGAGGCATGCAACATGGCCATCACCCTGATCAACCCCGGTGGACTGCCCGAGATCGACGCCTACCGGCAGGTGTCGATCGCGACCGGATCGAAGCTGGTCTTCGTCGCCGGACAGGTCGCCTGGGACGCCGACGGTGTCACGGTCGGCGAAGGCGACCTCGCCGCCCAGGTCGAGCGGTGCTACCTCAACGTCGGTACCGCCCTGGCCGAGGTCGGCGCCTCCTTCGACGACGTGGCGAAACTGACCCTCTGCGTCGTCGACTGGACCCCCGCCAAGATGCCCCAGGTCATGGAGGGAATCACCCGGGCGGCCGCGAAGCTGGGCGCCACCCCGGTCCCGCCGGCGTCGCTGCTGGGCGTCGCCGCCTTGGACGTACCCGAGCACCTGGTCGAGCTCGAAGCCACCGCGGTCATCGACTGAACCGGCGCCTCTCGCCCTGGGTTCGTTCCGTCGACGCGCGCGCACCTTGCACGAACGTCGGTCCGGCCGGCGGGGCGGCGATGACCACTTGCGTCCGAAACCGGCGCGGTCGCCGTGGTCAGTTCGGCTGGCGCAGTCCCGCGACGAGGAGTGCGGCCATGCGGCGTGCGTCGTAGCGGGGGTCGCTCTCGGCGCCGATGCAGAGGTTCCCGATGCCGCGCATGAGCTGGTAGGCGTCGAGGTCGGAGCGGATGTCGCCGGACGCGGCGGCAGCGTCGAGGAGCTGGGTGCACACCGGCACGAGGCGTTCGAGGAAGTAGGCGTGCAGCGTCTCGAAGCCGGCGCCGTCCCCCTGCATCGCGGCGGCCAGGCCGTGTTTGGTGACCAGGAAGTCGACGAAGAGCTCGACCCACAGCCCCAGCGCGGCATGGGGTGTCGGGCTGGTCTCCAGCAGGGCCGGGCCGGCCTCGGCGCAGGCGTCGACCTGGTGGCGGTAGACGGCGATGACGAGGTCCGCCCGGGTGGGGAAGTGGCGGTAGATCGTGCCCAGTCCGACGCCCGCCTCGGCCGCGATGTCGCGTACCGGCGCTTCCACGCCCGAGGTCACGAAGACCGCGGCGGCCGCGTCCAGCAGGGTCTGCTGGTTGCGCCGGGCGTCCTTGCGCTGGGACCTGGCTGAGCTTCCCGGGCCCTGGTCGCTCTCGCTCACCGAGGCACTCCTTCCGTAACCGGCCTTGCGAAGCGGAACAGCGTTCCGTATCGTTAACGGAGCAACGTTCCGTTTCATTCATGATGGCAGACCGGAGGGCGGTCGACCAGGCCGCCGCTGTTCGCGATCAGCCCCGAACGGACGAGCATGCGGCCGTCCGTACCCGGCGTTGACGGGGCTGCGCGTGAGAAACGGGCCCAGTCGGCCGGTTCTGCGGCGCGACCGACCGCCGAGCCCATCGAACCCAAGCGTGCGCAGGCACTGAACGGAAGGCATTTCCATGTCCGACTCGAAGACCGCGAACGCGCAGAAGTCCGCTGGCGTACCCACCACGGTGCTATCCGCGAAGCCTGTCGTCCTGTCCACCGCCGCAGGCCGAGGCGAGGACCTCCAGGTCCGCGTGTCCGCCCCCGCGACCGGCGGCGACCTGCCCGTCATCGTCTTCTCGCACGGCTGCGGCTGGTCGATGAACGGCTACGCCCCGCTGGCGGACTACTGGGCGGCCCACGGTTTCGCGGTCATCCAGCCCACCCACCTCGACTCCAGGACGCTCGGCCTCCCCGCCGAGGACCCCCGAACCCCGCAGATCTGGCGCCTGCGCATCGAGGACCTCACGCGCGTACTGGACGGACTCGACGGCCTGGCGGCGTCCGTGCCGGGCCTCGCCGGGCGCCTCGACCGCAGCCGCATCGCCGTGGCCGGCCACTCCTGGGGCGCGCAGACGGCGAGCACCCTGCTGGGCGCGCGCGTCCTCGATTCCGACGGCGTTCCCGGAGAGGACATGTCCGACCCCCGCGTCACGGCAGGAGTGCTGCTCGCCCTGCCCGGCCTGGGCGACGACCTGACCCCGTTCGCCGCCGAGAACCTCCCCTTCATGAAGCCGTCCTTCGACACCATGGCCACCCCGGCTCTCATCGTCGCCGGAGACCGCGACGACTCCGCGCTGTCCACCCGCGGACCGGAGTGGTTCACCGACGCATACGCCTACAGCCCGGGAAGCAAGAGCCTGCTCACGCTCTTCGCGGCCGAGCACTCGCTCGGCGGCATCCCCGGATACGAGGTCGCCGAGACGACCGACGAGAGCCCCGCACGCGTCGCCCTGATCCAGCGACTCACCACGGCCTTCCTGCGCAGCGCCCTCTACCCCGGGGACACCGGCTGGAAGGCGGCGGCCACCGCACTGGCGGAAGACCCCAACCCGCTGGGGAAGCTGCACGGCAAGTAACCAAGCAACCGCCGAGCCCGCCGACGAAATGCGTCGGGCATTCGGCCGCCAAGCCGCAGCGGTGGTCGGCACGCTCGTTGCGGCGGGTGGGCGAGAGATCCGCGCGTTCTGGCTCAATCACATGGTTGCAGCTCGTACATCGGTACCGTTCCCCGCCACCGGTTGCGAGGGCCGTGGCCCACCAGGACGTAGGGCGGGAGCACGGATCCCGTGGCGATCAGCGGCACGCGATGACTCCGGTGCCAGGTCTCGCGGGCGGGCGCAGTCTCCGGACAGCGGGATGTGGCCGGGCGCGGGGAAAGATCGACTGTGGTCACGGACCGGGCTCCCGTTCGGCTGCTCTCCGAGGCTGCCGGATCACATGATCGTCGAACGCCGCCGGGCTCGGCCGACGGCGCGCCCACCCGGCCCTGACGGGCTGCTTCCTGATCGGCTTGCGACACCCCGGGACCTCGGAAGCAGCGAAGCCCCCCGCCGGGCAGGCACACCGCCCGCCCCATCCGGCCGCACCGGACTCCCGGGCCACGGACGATCCGATACCGGTCATCCTGCGGGGCGGCGGGACTGGGCGCTGTTCGGGGCGGGCAGGGCGTCCGGGTGCTGAAGCAACCGGACGCCCTGCCCCGTCAGATCTCCGACGCCTACGTCGACGCCCTGGTCGAGCTCGATCCGATCGTCGGCACCGCCCTGGGAGTGCCCGGCGCTTCGAGCGCGCTCCCCGACTTCTCGCCGGACGGTCGGCAGGCCGTGGCCGAGCTCGCGCGCTCGACCATGGCACAGCTCACGGCCGCCGAGCAGGCGCCGGGCGCGGCCGGCGCGGTCGAGCGGTCCGCGGGTGCGCGCCGGCTGGCCGGCCCTCGCGGTTTCGGCCGGGACCGCGGCCACTCCGCAGATCCGCACCGCCGGCACCCTGGGCGGCAACCTGCTGCAGCGCAACCGCTGTTGGTACTACCGCAATCCGCACGTCAGCTGCCTCCAGAAGGGCGGCACCGGCTGCCCCGCGCGCGAGGGCGACCACCACTTCGGCGTGGTCAGCGGCGACGCCCCGTGTGTCGCCCCGCACCCGTCCACCCTCGCGATGGCCCTGCTCACCTACGATGCCGAGGCCGAGTTCCACGGCGAATCCCCGCGCGGCGTCGCCGACTTGTACGGGGACGGGGACCGGCTTTTCCACACGGACCACCTGCTGCCGCCGGAGCGCATCCTCACCGCGGTCCTCCTGCCGCCGCCCTTGCCCGGCGAACGCGCCGCCTGCCACCGGGCCGTCAGCCGGGCCCACGCCGAATGGCCCCTGGTCGAGGCCACCGCCCGGGTCGCGCTCGACGGCTCCACCCTCACGCACGCCGCCGTCGCGGCGGGCGGGGTGGCGCGCGTCCCGCTACGGCTGACGGAGGTGGAGGCCGCCCTGATCGGCCGCGAGGCCACCCCCGGGGTCCTCGCCGCAGCCGCCGCGACGGTACTCGCCCGTTGCCGGCCGCTGCCGCAGACCGGATACAAGGCCACGCTGTTCAGGGACACCGTCCTGGAAGCCCTGGAGCAGGCCGTCGGACCGGCTGCCGCCGGCTAGAACGCTCCTGAAAATCTTGTCTGAGGGGCCGTCCGGTGTTGGGCTGGGTGGCTCCTCGCGTTATGCGGTGGCCGGGGTGATCGTCCAGGTGCCGCCTGTGCGGGTGAGTCCGAGGTTGATCAGGCGGCGGAGGTTGAGGGCGGCGGCGCGGTTGTGGAGCCAGGTGTTGTTCTTGATGACGCCTCGGTAGGGGACGCGGCGGTTGCCTTTGGCGACGAGCCAGGCGATGGCACGCTCGACCGGTGGTCGCCATCGGCGGTACTCGGCCTGCCAGTGGGGGTCGGTGGCGGCCTGGTCGCGGGCGGCTTTGAGCAGGTCGTACTGGGCGTGGACGCTGAAGACACGGCCGGTCTTGGAGCGGGTGCAGCGGTCCTTGAGCGGGCAGGTGGCGCACAGTTTCTTGAACTGGGCCTGGCGTGCGCCGTTGGCCAGTGGTGAGGTTCCCCCGCACTGCGGGAGGGGCTGACTAGCTGGTCAGGGTGGGTTGACGTGGTTTCAGGTTCACTTGTTCGGTCGCTGCCTGGTTGGCGTAGTGCTTCTCCTCGTACTCGATGGGGCTGAGGTAGCCGAGCCGTTTCTGGATGCGGCGGGGGTTGTAGAAGCCGTCGATGTACTCGAAGAGCGCGAGGTTCGCCTCGGCCCTGGTGGCGAAGACGCGGCCGCGGATGCACTCGGTCTTGATGACCATCCACAGGTTCTCCGCGAGGGCGTTGTCGTACGAGTCGCCGACCGAGCCCATGGAAGCCTGGATCCCGGCCCTGACCAGGCGTGTTGTGAGCTTCACGGACGTGTATTGACAGCCGTGGTCGGCGTGGTGAATAAGCTCTCCGGGGGCGACCTCGCGGCTGGCCAGGGCGTATTCCAGCGAGGTCAGGACCAGATCGGCGTCGGCGCGGGCGGAGGTCTCCCAGGCCACCACCCGGCGGGAGAACGCGTCGCGGATCGCGGACAGCCACAACGGCCCCTCCCCGGTGGGGATCATGGTCAGGTCGGTAACCCACAGCCGGTTCGGCCCGGCCGCGGTGAAGTCGCGTTGCACCAGGTCAGGGGCCAGATCGGCGTCCGGGTCACGGCGAGTGAAACCCTTGCCCCGGCGGGGACTGATCCCGGCCAGGCCGGCCTGGCGCATGAGCCGCTCGACGCGCTTCCTGCCGACGTGGACGCCCTCACGCTTGAGGACGGCGTGCACGCGGGGTGAGCCGTAGATCCCGCCGGACTCCTCGTGGACCTGCCGGATCCTGCTGGTCAGCTCGGCATCCCGGCGGCGCCGTTCGCACGGTTCGGTCTCGGCCTGGCGCCACCGGTAGTAGGTGGAGGAGGGGATGTTCAGTTCCCGGAGTACGGGCTCGACCCCCAGATACGGGTGCTCGTCAACGAGCGCCGTCACCTGGGCCGGGTCGGGTCGAGCTGGGCCGCGAAAAAAGCCGAGGCCGTCCGCAGGACCTCATTCGCACGCTTGAGCTGTGCATTCTCCTTCCGCAGGGCGGCAAGCTCCTCCCGCTCGCCAGTGGTGAGCACGTCGTCGCGTTCGCCGGCGTCGGCCTCTGCCTGCCGGATCCAGTTGCGCAGAGCCTCGTGGTGCACGCCGAGTTCCTCGGCCATGCGGCGGATCACGGGCTTCGGCTCGGCGGTCCGGTACATCCGTACCGCACGCTCACGCAACTCCAGCGGATACTTCCAAGACCACGGAGTTATGGCTTGTCCGGCGCTGTCAACAGGGGCGGGGACAGGGGCTTGTGGAGGTTGGGGTGGTCCACTCGGGGTCGAGGGTGTAGAGGCCCCGGCCGGTGCGGCGGAGGATTCCTTCGCGGACCCAGCGTCCCAGTTCTGCGCGTAGTCCTTGGGGATCCTCCAGTCCGATACCGCGGGCGATTTCACATGCGCGCCAGGTGCGGTGGGGATCGGTTCGCAGGAGTTGCAGTGTGCGGTCGCGGCGTCCGTCGGGGCCTGGGCCAGCGGAGGGGTTCACGGTGACACTGATGCTGGTGATCCTGGATGCGCCCAGGACTTGTGCCTGGTGGGGCGGGGCGGCGTAGCGGGAGATCGGGCATTTGACGCGGCGTGGGTTGACGCGGGCCCGGCGGGGTGGGAGCAGATCGTGCAGCAGGGCCGGTGTGATTCGTCCCGGTCCGGTGTCGGGCAGTACGTCGGCTGCGGCGATGAGCTGGTCTTTTGCGGTCTCCAGGGCGACGGTGAAGGAGGCGCGGTCCGGGTCGGTGCCGGGGAGGGTCTCGACGGCCTCGGCCATCGCGCGGCGCAGTGCCTGGTAGACGGTCAGGTGAGCCCAGAGTTCTTGTTGGATCCCGGTCGCGTCCTGGGATCGCAGCACCAGGCCGTGCTGCAGGGTGTGCCGAAGCGAGTAGAACGCGGACTCGATCTCCCATCGCTCGTGGTAGAGCTCCACCAGCTCTGCGGCGGGGTAGCGACGGTGATCGGTCAGCGTGGTGGCCAGTCGGTAGTGGCCTTCCAGCCTCAGCCCTTTGGCGGTCGTCACCGCGATGTGCGCATCGATGATCCTCAGCCGGGTCCCGTTGATCCTGGTCAGGAATGACCCGTCCGGCAGTAGTGCCCAGCGTGCGGGTGTCCGGGTTCCCTTGAGGCGTACCAGCAGCTGGGCGCCGGTGGCCGCGGCCTTCGCGAGGAAGTCGTCGGAGTCGAAGCCCCGGTCGTTGAGCAGCAGCATCCTGTTGTCCAGCAGTGGTAGCAGCTGCTCGGCGTAGCCGGTCTCCTTCTCGGGCGTCGGTCCGAAGACCGCACCGAGCAGGGCCCGGGTTCCGGTCTCGCACAGCACCATGATCTTCAGCATCGGATATCCGTCCGTGCCGTAACGATGCTTGTGTTTGCCCAGCCAGGCGCAGACTCGCGGCCGGTCAGGGGCCTTGGTGGAGCTGCAGCCGTCGAAGGCGACTGTGCGCCAGCACCTGTATCGCACCCCTGGTGTGATCGGCTGTGCCACGGGACCGGCCAGTGTCTCGAAGAGCAGCCGCAGCGGCGCGGCGCCCAGCCGCCGGCGCACCTCTCGCAGCGCCTTCTCCGACGGACGCGGTGGAAGGAGCCCGCGCAGGCCGCAGGTGAGTTTGTCCCACACCCGCATGTAGCCCAGCTGCGGGAAGAGAACCAGTGCCAGCACGAAGTAGACACCCACCCTCGACGGCAGCAGCCTCAGCCTCCGCTGGGTTCCGCCAGTACGTTCCAGCACGTCATCGACCAGTTCAAAGGGCAGGTGCCGGGTCAGCTCGCCCAGATGCCCCGGAGCGAAGACCCCGTCGGCGACGGTGATGGACGACGTGAGCGTGACGGTGGAACACTGAACGGGCAACGGGGCTCCTTCAGGCGGGAAGACCTTGGTCGGCTTCCTCGCTCTACCAGGAGTCCCGTTGCCCTGACCGGCACTTCTCCCAAATACCTCGCCCCTGTTGACAGCGGCCGACAAGCCATAACTCCGTGGTCTTGGAAGTATCCGCTGGAGTTGCGTGAGCGTGCGGTACGGATGTACCGGACCGCCGAGCCGAAGCCCGTGATCCGCCGCATGGCCGAGGAACTCGGCGTGCACCACGAGGCTCTGCGCAACTGGATCCGGCAGGCAGAGGCCGACGCCGGCGAACGCGACGACGTGCTCACCACTGGCGAGCGGGAGGAGCTTGCCGCCCTGCGGAAGGAGAATGCACAGCTCAAGCGTGCGAATGAGGTCCTGCGGACGGCCTCGGCTTTTTTCGCGGCCCAGCTCGACCCGACCCGGCCCAGGTGACGGCGCTCGTTGACGAGCACCCGTATCTGGGGGTCGAGCCCGTACTCCGGGAACTGAACATCCCCTCCTCCACCTACTACCGGTGGCGCCAGGCCGAGACCGAACCGTGCGAACGGCGCCGCCGGGATGCCGAGCTGACCAGCAGGATCCGGCAGGTCCACGAGGAGTCCGGCGGGATCTACGGCTCACCCCGCGTGCACGCCGTCCTCAAGCGTGAGGGCGTCCACGTCGGCAGGAAGCGCGTCGAGCGGCTCATGCGCCAGGCCGGCCTGGCCGGGATCAGTCCCCGCCGGGGCAAGGGTTTCACTCGCCGTGACCCGGACGCCGATCTGGCCCCTGACCTGGTGCAACGCGACTTCACCGCGGCCGGGCCGAACCGGCTGTGGGTTACCGACCTGACCATGATCCCCACCGGGGAGGGGCCGTTGTGGCTGTCCGCGATCCGCGACGCGTTCTCCCGCCGGGTGGTGGCCTGGGAGACCTCCGCCCGCGCCGACGCCGATCTGGTCCTGACCTCGCTGGAATACGCCCTGGCCAGCCGCGAGGTCGCCCCCGGAGAGCTTATTCACCACGCCGACCACGGCTGTCAATACACGTCCGTGAAGCTCACAACACGCCTGGTCAGGGCCGGGATCCAGGCTTCCATGGGCTCGGTCGGCGACTCGTACGACAACGCCCTCGCGGAGAACCTGTGGATGGTCATCAAGACCGAGTGCATCCGCGGCCGCGTCTTCGCCACCAGGGCCGAGGCGAACCTCGCGCTCTTCGAGTACATCGACGGCTTCTACAACCCCCGCCGCATCCAGAAACGGCTCGGCTACCTCAGCCCCATCGAGTACGAGGAGAAGCACTACGCCAACCAGGCAGCGACCGAACAAGTGAACCTGAAACCACGTCAACCCACCCTGACCAGCTAGTCAGCCCCTCCCGCAGTGCGGGGGAACCTCAGAGCGCGGCCGCCCGGATCGCACCAGGGTGCGCAGCCAGGCTGTCCGGGGCCGTGTCCACACGCTGGTACCAGTCACGTCCCGAAGCGATCACTGAAGCTTCCCCTTGATCGTGGACACCTGGAGACTGGGATCTGAGGTTCCAGAGGAAGTAGTGCCAGGTGGGAAGCAAGTACACGAAGCGGTACTCGGACGAGTACAAGCGGGACGCGATCGAGCTCGTGCGGTCGTCGGGCCGGACGGTGACCGAGGTCGCCCGGGAACTCGGGATCAGCTCGGAGTCCCTGCGGGGCTGGGTGAAGAAGGCCCGGGCCGCCCAGGACAACGGATCGGGACCCGGCGCCGTGCGGGCCGCCGACGACCGGGACGAGGAACTGAAGCGGCTGCGGAAGCTGACCGTAGAGCAGGCGAAGACGATCGAGATCCTGAAAAAGCGACCGCCTTCTTCGCGAAGGAGAGCGACCGGTGAGCACGATATGCCGGTTCATCCACGCGGAGAAGGCGAACTACACGATCGTGCTGCTGTGCACGGTGATGAAGACCGCCCGGTCCACGTACTACGCGTGGGTGGCCGGAGCCGAGGCCCGCGAAGCCAGGCGACGGGCGGATGAGACCCTGGCACACGAGATCACGGTGATCTACATCGCCTCCCGGCGGAACTACGGCGTCCCGCGCGTCACCGCCGAACTGCGCCGGCAGGGCCGGGTGGTCAACCGTAAGCGGGTGGCACGGGTCATGCGGGAGAACGGCATCGCCGGGAACAGCCGGCGCACCGGACGCCGCGGCCTGACCAAGGCCGACACCAAGGCCGCCCCGTCGCCGGACCTGATCGGCCGGGACTTCACCGCCATCCGTCCCGGAACGAAAATCGTCGGGGACATCACCTACATCCCCACCGCCGAGGGCTGGCTCTACCTCGCCTCGTGGCTGGACCTGGCCACGCGCGAGGTGATCGGGTACTCGATGGCCGACCACCACCGCGCCGACCTCGTCGTCGACGCGCTGGACATGGCAGCCGCGCTGGGCCGCCTGGAACCCGGCTGTGTGATCCACAGTGACCGCGGATCGGAATACACCTCCGGTCAACTCCGCACAAAAATCAGCAAGTTGGGGCACCGGCAAAGTATGGGCCGGACCGGGAGCTGCTTCGATAACGCCGCCGCGGAGAGCTTCTGGGCCGTCCTGAAAGAAGAGATCGGCACCCGCTTCTGGCCCGACCGGGCCACCGCCCGCGCCGACATCTTCGACTTCATCGAGACCTTCTACAACAGACGCCGCCTACGCAAGCACATCCACTGGGGCTACCTCACACCCCACGAAACCCGCCTGCGATACCGGCAAGACCAGGCCCTCGCAGCGTAACAACACCGTGTCCAAGATCACGGGGAAACTTCACACACCGGCGCGGAAGTCGATGAAGCTGTCGTCGGAGCACCCGCCCCCGATGAGGTAAGCAGCCGCCCACACGTCCCAGCGATACAGGGCGTCATGCAGTTCGTCAAAGCGTTCCGCATACTCCAGGATCTCCTGCGGCCGTCTGCCGGCGAGGTGGTTGACGAGGACTTCGTCGAACGGCTCGCCCGCTTCCGCTGCCTCGGACCGCGCAGTTTCGATGATCTCCCAGAACGTGTCGATGCCCATGCCGCGCACTCTGCCAGGACCCTGTGACAATCCATCCCGGCCACCCGCCGGCATCCGGCCCCACAGCTTTGGGGCGCAGGGCCTTCAGGGCCTTCAGACGACCGGTTCGCCGATGCCCAGCAGATTGCCCTCGCTGTCGCGGAACCAGGCGCCGCGCTCGCCCCGGGCGCCCTTGCTCGGGTAGTTCCCGTCGATCTCGGCGATCGAGTCCCTGGTCTTGAATCCCGGAACGTCGACGTCCTCGAACACCACACCGAGCCGCTTGAGCCCCGTGACCACACGGGTGAGGTCGTCGACCTCGAAGGCCATCTGCGTGAACGTGCCGGGCGAGGATCCCGTGGACCGGAACAGCACGAACTCCGCACTCCCGCACCGGTACAGAAGGCCGCCGGGCCGCTCGTCGACAGGCTCCAGGCCGAGGCGCTCGGCGTAGAAACGCCGGGCCCGTCCCAGATCCTGGGCGGGAAGCCGGGTCGCCACGCGCGCCCTGGCCAGAAGGTCGCCGCTCACGTTCATGTCCCCAGTGTGCCCGTGCACCGGCCACGGACGGGCGGTCGACGCGCGCCACCGAATCCGCCCGGCGGACCGGGCCCCGCACGTGCCCGAAGCCCGGGCACCCAGTACGGGGCACACCCGCGAGGAGGAGCACCCGGACGGCCGTGCCGGGCCTGCCGTACGTGTGGGATCGCCGGGGCGGGGCCGGCCCCCGGCGTACTGGCCCCGGCCCGCGCCCGCGCCCTCGATGCGGTTCCGGGCTCGTCTCCTGCCGTGGTCTGCGGACGGAGCCGACCGGATTCGAACCGGCGTCCTCGCGGTTTTGGAGACCGCGCGCGTCGACCTCTGCGCTACGGCTCCGTCCGCCCGGCATCCTAAGCCACCCCGCCCCGACCCCATCCGATGCCCTCCCTCCGCCCTGGAGCGGCTAGCACGGGGGCCAACCGATGCGGTACCCGCCCGGCCCCCGTTGTCCAGCGCACGCGCTCTCCGTACGCGCTCTCCGTACGCGCTCTCCGCGCGTGCTCAGCGCAGCGTGGGGATCACCTCGCGCGTCTCGTCGACCTCGACGCCCGCGGTGCGGCGGCCGAGCGTCCCCGTCGGCGTCTCGTCCGCGCATGCGGTGTCCCGTGCGGGCAGTGCCAGCGTGGCGAGGTACTCCGTGACCAGGGCGCTGACGCACGCGCTCCGGTTGTACGCGGTGTGTCCTTCACCGGCGAAGGTCAGCAGCCGCCCGTTGTCCAGCCTCGCTGCCAGGGCCACGGCGTCCTGGTACGGGGTGTCCGGGTCCCCGGTCGTGCCGAGGACCAGGATCGGGGCGGAACTCGCCGCCCGGTAGGAGCCCTCGAAACGGCTCGGGCGTTCCGCCGGCCACTGGGCGCAGGTCGGCGCATGGTTGTGGTCGTAGGTGGGCGGCCCGAGCCCGATGGCGGATCCCAGCAGCGGCTCCGAGGCGACATGGGCACCGACCAGCGCGTCCAGGAGCAGCCGACTGGTCGGATAGACGCGGTCGGCGCACTCGACGGCCATGTTGACGTTGAGGAAGTCGAACGACGCGGGGGAGGGCGGGTTCAGCAGGAACGTGGCCTGCCGTGCCTGCGCCGCCCGCAGGGCCTGCCCCAGCTCGGGCCAGATCTCCTTGCCCGCGTTGATGTTGAACATCAGCCGGTACCGGGTGTTCTCGTGTCGGGTGTTTTGGTTCTGTTGTTCTTGTGTGGGGTGGGCGGGTCGGTGGCTGGGGTCTGCCGGGTGCTGTGCTGCTTGGGTGCTGTGCTGCTTGGGTGCCGGGCGGCCTGGGCCGGGTGCCGGGGCGGGCTGGGTGCGGGGTGGGTGGGGCGTCTGGTGGGGGCTGTCGGAGTTGTGTGGCTCGGGGTGTCGTGCTGACGGGGGTGGTGCGGGGTGGGCACGGAAGGTTGGCCTGTAGTCCACCTGTCCCCTTCGATTCCGGTGCAATTCTGACAAATCAACCACCTCGTTGGAGGGGTGTGTGTGGTGACGTTTAGTGAGGTTGGGGTGGTTTGGGGGTGACTCGGCCCATAGGGCCCACGTCACATACGGCCTGGGTTAGTAGGTGGTGGTGGGCTTGGGGTGGTCGCGTTGTGGGGGCTTTGGCCTGCGTGGATCCCTGTGGCGGTGCGGTGGGGGTGTGGGTGTGTTGCTGCGAGGCCGGGTAGTAGGTGGAGTCGTTGCCAGGGCGTGGGGGCGTCGGTAGAACTGGATGAGTCGCCGGGCGGTGCGGGTGTTTCACCCGCCGCCTGCGGTTCCCCTCTCCACTGCGTGAGTGGTTCACGCATGTCTTCGGCATGCGGCGACCGTCTCTGTCCCCTTCGGAAGGTCAATCCGTGTCCAACGCCGTCATCCGCCGCATCGCCGCTTCGAAGAAGGCCCTCGCGGGTTCCGTCCTCGCCCTGGGCGTCGCCGGTTCCATGCTTGCCGCGGTTCCCGCGCAGGCTGCCCCGACGAGCGCCAAGGCGATCGCGCAGCAGATGATCAAGGACCCGGCCCAGTTCGCCGCCTTCGACAAGATCATTTCGCGTGAGAGTGGCTGGGACTACACCGCGACCAACGCCTCCTCCGGCGCCTACGGCCTGGCCCAGGCCCTGCCGGCGTCGAAGATGGCCTCCGCGGGCGCGGACTGGAAGACCAACCCGGCCACCCAGATCAAGTGGGGCCTGGACTACATGAACGAGCGCTACGGCAGCCCCGTCGGCGCCTGGAACTTCTGGTCCGCCAACCACTGGTACTAAGACCGACCGGCAGTAGGCGTCACTTGAGTCGTCGGGTGGTGGGGCGGGTGTCCCAGCGGTATTGGAGCGTCGCGCGGCGGATGAGCATGCGGAGCGTGACGATCGTGGCGGTGAGGTGCAGGTAGAAGTCCACGACGTTGCCGTTCTTCTCGGTGCAGCGCCGCAGTTTGCCGAAGCCGTTCATCCACGAGTGTGCGCGCTCCACCACCCAGCGTTTCCCGGCTTGGATTGGGGCGGGCACACCCTTGCGGGCGATCTCGACGGTGAAGCCGAACTCCTCCAGCGCGGTCCGGGTCTTCGCGCTGTCGTAGCCGCGGTCCAGGTTGACGTTGACCTGCTCGGGGAGTGGTCCGACCTGGGTTTTCACGGCGTCGAGGGTGGGGATGAGCAGGGGCGAGTCGTGCCGGTTGGCTCCGGCGGAGACCAGGCCGAGCGGAACACCGCGGGCCTCGGCTGCTATCGAGCGTTTCAGGCCCTGCTTGCCGCGGTCGACCGGGGAGCGGCCGGCCTTCTCGCCGCCGCAGGGCGCCTTGGTGATGCAGCCGTCGACCGACAGTTCGTCGAGTTCCAGGCCGATCATGCGGTCGTACGCCTCCAGGGCCAAGGCGTGCAGTTGCTGACATATCCCCAGGTCGGCCCAGTGTCTGACGCGGCGTCGGATAGTGCGGTCGGAGCAGCCGGGACTGGCGATGCGTTCGTAGCCGGAGCCGTGCACGAGGGCAGCGATCACGTGCTCGAAGACGATCCGGTCGGGGAGGCGCGGATTGTGGCAGCCAAGCGGATGGCCGTCCACGTGCGCGGGCAGCAGCGCCGCGAACTGGTCCCACAGGGGTTCGAGCAGGCATGATGGCAGGACAGGCACGAGCCCTCCGGTGATCACTGAGCGTAGAGAACTCCATGATCACTCAGGCTCGTGCCTGCCTTGCGCTCGGGCCGCCGATCACCGACACCCACGGCCCTACTGCCGGTCGGTCTAAGCCTCGATCCACCGATGTGGTCTGAGGGTGATCTTCTGGCGGGCGTCTGTGCCGGTTTTGGGGCGGTGGTTGGGCATGGGCAGGTTGTAGCCGCTGGTCTGCCCAGCTTTTCCACGACTTGGTTCCGGTTGGGCCCTGGCGGGCGGGGTGGGCAGGGGGCGTCAGGCCGGGCCGGGTGGGCCGTGGACCGTGTCGAACAGGTGCGTCCAGGCGTGCTGCCAGGGCCAGTTGTGCGGTAGGTGCAGGGTGACGCGCCGGGCGGAGCGGGCGGTCCGGGCCGGAACGTGGATCAGGTGGGTGCGGAGGGTGGCGGTGGTGGCCTTGGCGTGGAAGGCGGAGGTCAGAGCACCGGTGGCCCGCAGCAGGTTGTAGGTCATCGCCCACAGGGTCAGCCAGGCCGCGTTGGCGTTGAACTGTCCGGAGGGCAGGTGGGCGAGGGCGGAGGCTTTGCTGTCGGCGATGACCTGCTCGACGACGGCGTGGTGACGGTGTTCCCGCTCGGCCTGGAGCGTTCCGGCGGGGTTGTCGGTGAAGAACGGGTGGTAGCGCCAGACGGGGAACAGCTCGCCCTGCTCACCGACGCCGGCGGGTTTGGCCAGGTCCCGGACCCGGCGCACGATCAGCCGGGCCGTGACCCGCTCGCTCTTCTTGCGGCCGGCGAACGCGGTGTATGCGGGTATCTCGGCGACTTCGGCGCCGGAGATGAGCTCCCCGGTGTCGGGGTCGGGCACCGCGGTCGGGTAGCTGATCTGCTGCCACGTGCCGTCCGGGATGGCCAGGACGGCCCGTTTGATGGAGGGGTTCATGCCGGTCGTGATGGAGAAGTGGGCTCCGGCCCGGCGGCAGGCGGCGATCACACCGGCGTTGTAGAACTGCGAGTCCGCCCGCAGGATCCGCAGGCCGGTGCAGCCGGCCTCCCGGGCGGTGGCCAGAGCCTCGCTGACGAACTTGGGGGCACCGCGGGAGTCGGCCGCCTTGCCCCGCCGCATCCGTGCCCCGGCGATCACCGGCCGCGCGGCGGGGGTGCAGATCGTGGCGAGCAGGGGGTGCAGGGTGCGGACACCCTTGAACCGGCCGTACTCGCCACCCTGCTTGGTCCGGCCGTAGACCCGTTTGTGGGTGGAGTCGACATCGATGAACGCCTTCTCGCCCGCGCCGGGCAGCAGCGGGGTGTGCGAGGCCAGAGCGGCCAGGAACCCGCGGTGCACCGCGTGGAGCTGGAGCGCGTGACCATGGGTGAACGAGCGCAGAAACGTGCCCAGCGTGGACGGCGCACGGACGCCTGCGAACAACACGGGCATCGCACCGTGCCGCAGCACATCCAGATCGTCGATGCTGTCCGCACCCGCGGCCATCCCGGCCACGATGCTGGTCACCTTGGCGTCCGCCGACGCGCCCGCGCCGTTCTTCGCGCCGGTCAGCTTCACCTTCTCGGCCACCAGCCGGGCAAGCCCGCACCGCTCGGCCAGCCGCATCACCGGGACCAGCCCGGCATGCGCGACCAGATTCGCGTCATCGAACGCGGCAAACACCGCCGAAGCAGCATGGGAAGATTGCATCTCGCGGATGTTCTCTTGCTCTGTGGAAATGGAACCGTAGGAAGTCCCATCATCCCAGCTCAGAGGGCATCCGCGTCTTCATGTCCAAGCCCTGGACCGGCTATTGCTCGGTGGATCGAGGCTAAGCCACCGGCACGCAGCAGACGGACAGCAGACGCACGGAAGACGCCCGGCCGGAATTCTCCCGGCCGGGCGTCTTCCGTGCATCCAGCCGCCCCCGGGCCCCCGGGCCCCGGCCCCCCGGGCCCCCGGCCCCCCCAGACCCCCTGGACCCCTGGACCCCCGAGCCTGCGGTCTCTCGGGCCTCCGGCCTTCCGAGCCGCCGGACCCCCTCACGGCCTGCGGTCTCTCGGGCTTCCGGCCCCCCGGGCCTCCGGGTTCCCGGCCCCCGGGCTCCTGGGCCTCCGGGCTTCCGAGCCTCTGGGCCTGCGGGCTTCCGGGCTTCCGGGCCCTCGGGCCTGCGGGCCTCCGGCTTCCCGGCTTCCGGGCTTCCGGGCCTGCGGTCTCTCGGGCCTGCGGGCCTGCGGTCTCTCGGACTCCCGGGCCTGCGGGCCTCCGGGTTCCCGGGTTCCCGGGCCTGCGGACCCCCGGGCCTGCGGGCTTCCAGACCCCCGGGCTCTCGGGCCGCCGGGCTTCCGAGCCGCTGGGCTTCCGGCCCCCCGGGCCCTCGGGCTTGCGGGCTTCCGGGTTCCCGGGCCTGCGGGCTTCCGGACCCCCGAGCCGCCGGGCTCCCGGACCCCCGAGCCGCCGGGCTTCCGGGCCTGCGGTCTCCCAGGCCTGCGGACCCTCGGGCTCCTGGGCCTGCGGGCTTCCCGGGTTCCCGGACCCTCGGGCTTGCGGGCTGGGGCTGGGTCTGCGGAAGGATTCAGGGCGGGGGCGGGGGTGGGTGGGTGGTGAGCCAGTGACGTGCGATCTGCTCGCGGGTGGCGACCCATGTCCCGCCCCGCTGCGCGACGTGTTCCAAGAAGCCGTCGAGCGCACGGATACGGCCGGGCCGGCCGATGATCCGGCAGTGCAGGCCCACGCTCATCATCCGCGGCCGTTGTCCGCCCTCGGCGTGGAGCACCTCGAACGTGTCGATGAGATACGCGAGCATGTCGTCGGCCGTCGTGAAGCCGTGGACGATCAGGAACTTGAAATCGTTGGCATCCAGGCTGTACGGAACCACGAGGTGCGGGCGGCCGCCCATCTCCGCGTAGAACGGCAGGTCGTCCGAGTAGTCGTCGCTGTCGTAGAGGAAACCGCCGTCCTCGGCGACCAGACGCCGCGTGGCGGGGCTGGTCCGGCCGGTGTACCAGCCGACGGGCCGGCGTCCCACGAGCCGTTCGATCGTGGCGATCGAACGCGCGATGTCGGCGCGCTCGACGTCCTCGGGCACGTGGCGGTAGTCGATCCAGCGCCAGCCGTGGCCCGCCACCTCCCAGCCCGCGGCGCCCATCGCGCGCGCCGCGTCCGGGTTGCGCTCCAGGGCCTGGCCCACCGCGTGGACGGTGAGCGGCACGCCGTGCGCCGTGAGCGTGCGGTGGAGGCGCCAGAAACCGGCGCGCGCACCGTAGGCGAACATCGACTCGGCGTTCAGGTCACGCCCGCCCACCACGGGCGGCGCACCGACCAGTTCGTGAAGGAACCCCTCCGAGGCGCGGTCGCCTTCAAGGACGCTCTGCTCCCCGCCTTCCTCGTAGTTGAGGACGAGACTGACCGCGACACGGGCCCCGCCGGGCCACGCGGCATGCGGCGGCCCGGCGCCGTAACCGACGAGGTCGCGCTGATCCTCGGACACGGGCCGCACCCTACCCCCGCCGCGCCCCCGGACCCGGGCGACGCCGCGCCGGGCGGCAGCCCCCGCGGCCGATCAGCCCACACCGCCCGGTGCAGGCCCCCCGGCAAACAGGGCGCGGGACACCGGAGGTGACCCGACGCCAGGCCGGGAACAAAGGGCCGGGAACAAAGGGCCGGGAAGAAAGGGCCGGGAACAAAGGGCCGGGAAGGAAGGGCCGGGAACAAAGGGCCGGGAAGAAAGGGCCGGGAACAAAGGGCCGGGGAGAAGGGGCCGGGGAGAAAGGGAGGGGGAGGGTGGGGAGGGTGGGGAGGAGGGGAGGAGGGGAGGAGGGGTGGGGAGGGTGGACCGGCAGCCGGTGCCCCGCGTCTTACCGGCGCCCTGCCGGTTTCCGGTGCCCGGTGTCTTACCCGCGCCCGCCCGGATACCGGTGCCTTACCGGTGCCCCGCGTTCGCAGGCCCCGGCGGGGAGGAGTCCTGCCGGGAATCCTTCCTCGAACGGTTTCGGTCCAGGAACCAGGCGCCCGCGCCCACCAGCACGGCCGCCCCGGCTCCGTACAGGGGCAGCCACAGGGTCGTCGTGGACGCCAGGCACTCGGCGACGGCCTTGCGGCGCTGGGCCTCCTGCGCGTACGCCACGGCGGCGCCGTCGCCTGCGGCCAGGTTTGCGACTGCCGCCCGCGTGCGGATGACCTCGTACCTGCCGAGCCCGTCGCACCCGCTGCGCGTGCCCGGCATCGGGAACAGCCAGTCCCAGCGCTGCATCATGGGGGCCAGCGCGATCGCCACGCACAGTCCGACGACGAGTGAGTAGGCGACCAGAGCGCGCATGTACGCCGACCGGACGCCGGGCCGCCATACGGGCTGGCCGCGGAAGGCGAAGACCACCGCGAAAAGCGTCACCCCGATGTAGGTGGCGAACCACTGCCAGGAACCCTGCGCGAGTGCGAACGCCAGTACGGCGGCGAGCCCGATGCCGATGACCCCGGCCTGACCGGCGCCGTCATCGCCCGCTCCGCCCGGTCCGGGCCGTCGACTTCCTTGGGGGCCGGGCTCGCTCACGGGCCCCTCCTGCAGGGTGGGAGGCATCGCCCGCAGTATCCGCCGTGCGCCGCCGCCCAGCCCGGGCGCCATGCCGGGGGCGGCGGCGATGGCCTCCGGACGGGGGAGCCGCACCCGACGCCCCCGTGCGGCCGCACAAGGAGCGGTGGCGGCGGACGGGACGTGCACGGCCGGCGCATCCCGTGGACAGGCGTGGACAGTGTCGGGCAGTGGCCAGGCCCTGCGGGGTCTGGCCAGTGGACAGCGCCCGGCGTGAGGCTGTGTGCCACACACCGCCTGAAGGAGCAACAGCCATGGCATCCCGCCCGATCCGTACGATGACGGTCCTGACCGCCACCGCAGCCCTGTGCGCCACCGCCCACGCCGCCACCGCCGTCGCCGCCACCGCCCACGCCGCCTCCGCCGTCGCCGCCACCGCCCACGCCGCCTCCGCCGTCGCCGCCACCGCCCACGCCGCCTCCGCCGTCGCCGCCACGGCCCACGTCACCTCCACCTCCGCCGTCGCCGCCACGGCCCACGCCGCCTCCACCTCCGCCGTCGCCTCCGCGGCCCCTGCTGCTCCCGCCGCGGGCCGGCACGTGCCGCGGATCGTCACCGCCTGGGCCCGTGCCTGGAACGGCACCGACCCCCAGGCCCTCGGCGCCCTGTTCACCGCCGACGGCACCTACACCGACGAAGCCGTGGCCGTCACCTTCCGCGGACGGGAGGAGATCGCGGGGTGGAAGGCCCGTGCCGACACCCTCATCGAGAACGTCCACGTCACCGTCCGCTCCACCCGTCTCGAGGGGGACCGCGTCACCGTCCGGGCCCTCTACTCCGGCCATCTCAAGGGCGCGTCCAAGCCCTTCGCCGTGCCGATGACCACCGTCCTCGGCCTCGATGGCAACCACTGCCGGATCGTCTTCGACCGGGACCACTACAGCCTGGCCGCGGTCCTGTCCCAGTCCGGCCTGCCCGCCGACTGGACCCCGCCCGCCGCCTGACAGGGGGCCGGCCGCTCGAGATCCACTCGAAGGCGGCTCGAATCACCCACCGCTGGAGCCCCCTGCGCCCGTATGATCCCCATGACTTGACGATTCGATGACCCGTTCCCGAAGAATCGATGACCGAGAGACTTGGCGGACGGACGAACAGGGGGACGCACGATGGAGACCGCACGCCTGGCCTCGCTCATCGCCGCCACGCTCACCACGGGACTGGTCAGTGGCCTCTTCTACGGTTTCTCCGTCTCCGTGATGCCGGGTCTCAAGCGCACCGACGACCGTACGGTCATCGAGGTCATGCAGCGCATCAACGTGGCCATCCTCAACGGCTGGTTCGTCCTCGGCTACATCGGGGCGTTCCTGTTCACCGCGCTGGCCCTGGCCCTCCACATCCCCTCCGACGGCCGTGACGTGCTGCCGCCGCTGATCGCGGCCCTGGTCTGCTACATCGTCTCGATGGGCGTCACCAACAAGGTGAACATCCCGCTGAACAACATGCTGGAGAAGGCCGGTCCCGTCGACCGGATCCCCGACCCCGCAGCGGTCCGCCGCGCCTTCGAGGGCCCCTGGTCCGTTGCGAATGTGTGGCGCACCCTGCTGTGCACGGCCTCCGTGGGCTTCCTGTCCTGGGCGCTGTACCTGCACGGCCAGGCCGGCTGACCCCCTGTCCGCCCCCGGCCGGCCGTCCCCCCGGCCGGCCGGGGGCGGGCGGGATGTACGAAGTCCCCCGGTCGGGTGGCCGGGGGACTTCGTGGTGGTGCGGTGAGGGGGAGGACGGGAGCCGCGGTTCAGCGGGTGGCGCGGCCGTACAGGACCAGGGCACGGGACAGGGCCGTCAGGGCCGCCGTGCACAGCAGGGTGCGGACGATGTTGGTGGCGGCCCAGGTGTCCTTGAACTTGTCGACGATCGAGAAGTCCGTCAGCTTCGCCGCGTCCCCCGCGTCGGCGAGTTCGTTGTTGAGGGGGATGTTCACCGAGAAGGTGATCATCAGGACGAGGAAGTAGGCCGCCGTGGCCGCCCCGACCCAGATCGCCACGGTGCGGCGGCCCTTGCGGAACTCGACGATCGCCGAGGCCGCGGAGGTGAGCAGGGCGAGTACGAAGGCCATGCCGAAGACGGCGTTGCCGTCGATCGCCGCGTTGAAGTTCTGCATCGCGGTGATGTAGGTGCGTTCGTCGCCCGCCGCCAGACCCGGCATCACCGAGACGTCGAAGGCGAAGAAGAGGCCGGCCATCAGGCCCATGAGGATCGTGGAGACCAGCAGGAGGGCGGTGCCCGCCTTGCCGCGGTCGGCGGGCGCGGGGGGCTGGGGCGGGGCGTAGGGGCCGGGCTGCTGGGTGGCGTACGGGCTCGGGCCTGGGGCGGGGTAATGCTGGGGGCTGCCGGCCGGGTTGGGGTTCATGGGACATCCTCGTCTGGGGTGGTGGGAGCACTGCTCTTTCGGCGCGGGACATCCGATCGTGACACTCCCGGGGACACCCGGCCACGGGCTTTCCACCGGCTCTCGAGCAAACCTCGAGAGCCGGTGGCTCGATCTTTTCGGTCGCCGGTCAGGGGGTGGTCAGTAGCGGTAGTGGTCCGGCTTGTACGGGCCCTCGACCTGGACGCCGATGTAGGCGGCCTGCTCCGGGCGCAGGGTGGTCAGGCGGACGCCGAGGGCGTCGAGGTGGAGGCGGGCGACCTTCTCGTCGAGGTGCTTGGGCAGCACGTACACCTCGGTCGGGTACTCCTCCGGCTTGGTGAAGAGCTCGATCTGGGCCAGGGTCTGGTCCGCGAAGGAGTTCGACATGACGAAGGAGGGGTGGCCGGTCGCGTTGCCCAGGTTGAGCAGACGGCCCTCGGACAGCACGATCAGGACCTTGCCGTCGGGGAACTTCCAGGTGTGGACCTGCGGCTTGACCTCGTCCTTGACGATGCCGTCGATCTTCGCGAGGCCGGCCATGTCGATCTCGTTGTCGAAGTGGCCGATGTTGCCCACGATGGCCTGGTGCTTCATCCTGGCCATGTCGGCGGCCATGATGATGTCCTTGTTGCCGGTGGTCGTGATGAAGATGTCGGCGCTCTCGACGACATCGTCCAGGGTGGCGACCTGGTAGCCGTCCATCGCCGCCTGCAGCGCGCAGATCGGGTCGATCTCGGTGACGATGACACGGGCGCCCTGGCCGCGCAGGGACTCGGCGCAGCCCTTGCCGACGTCGCCGTAGCCGAAGACCACGGCCGTCTTGCCGCCGATGAGGACGTCGGTGGCACGGTTGATGCCGTCGATCAGGGAGTGGCGGCAGCCGTACTTGTTGTCGAACTTCGACTTCGTCACCGCGTCGTTCACGTTGATCGCCGGGAACAGCAGGGCGCCCGCCCGGTGCATCTCGTAGAGGCGGTGGACCCCGGTGGTGGTCTCCTCCGTCACGCCGCGGATGTCCGCCGCAAGTGCCGTCCAGTCGATGGACGTCTTCTGCAGCAGGCCCAGGACCAGGGCCATTTCCTCGTTGTCCGCGGTGGACGGGTCCGGCACGGCGCCCGCCTTCTGGTACTCGACACCCTTGTGGACCAGGAGGGTTGCGTCACCGCCGTCGTCGAGGATCATGTTGGGGCCCGCGTGGCCGGGCCAGGCCAGGGCCTGCTCGGTGCACCACCAGTACTCCTGGAGCGTCTCGCCCTTCCAGGCGAAGACGGGGATGCCCTGCGGGCTGTCCGGGGTGCCGTTCGGGCCCACCGCGATGGCGGCGGCCGCGTGGTCCTGGGTGGAGTAGATGTTGCAGGACACCCAGCGCACCTGGGCCCCCAGCGCCACCAGCGTCTCGATCAGGACGGCCGTCTGCACGGTCATGTGCAGGGAACCGGTGATCCTCGCCCCGGCGAGGGGCTGCGAGGGGGCGTACTCCTTGCGGATCGACATCAGACCGGGCATCTCGTGCTCGGCCAGGGTGATCTCCTTGCGGCCGAAGTCCGCGAGGCCGAGATCGGCGACCTTGAAGTCCATGGGTTCTACTCCGTGATGGTGGTGGCTGGGTGCTGGCTGACGTTCAGGTTCTGATGGATCTCCAGAGTCGCGGTGGACTTGTTGAGGGTGATGTAGTGCAGGCCCGGCGCACCCTCGGCGAGCAGACGCTCGGCCATCGCGGTCGCGTACTCGACCCCGATGCGGTGACCGGCCGCCGGATCGTCCTTCGCCGCTTCCAGCCGCCGGGCCAGCGCCGCCGGGAAGCGGGCATCGCTCAGCTCGGCGAAACGCCGGATCTGGCGGAAATCGGTGGCCGGCATGATCTCGGGGATGACCGGTGTCAGGCAGCCGACGGCGCACAGCCGGTCACGCAGGCGCAGGTAGTCCTCGGCGTGGAAGAACATCTGGGTGATGGCGTAGTCGGCGCCGGCCCGGCACTTGGCGGCGAAGTGCCGGATGTCCTCGCTCCAGCCGGGCGAACGGGGATGACGCTCGGGGAAAGCCGCGACACCCACCGTGAAGTCACCCAACTGCCGTATCAAAGTGACCAGTTCATGGGCATGCGTCAGCCCGCCCGGATGCGGCGTCCACTGCCCCTTCGGATCGCCGGGCGGGTCACCGCGCAGGGCGAGCACGTCACGGATACCCGCGTCGGCGTACTGGCCGATGATGTGGCGCAGCTCGGCCACCGAATGCCCCACCGCCGTCAGGTGCGCGACCGGGCGCAGCGTCGTCTGCGCCGCGATGCGCTTGGTGACCTCCACGGTGCGGTCGCGGGAGGAGCCGCCGGCCCCGTAGGTGACGGAGACGAAGGACGGCGCGAACGGCTCGATCCGCCGGATCGCCGCCCACAGGGTGCGCTCCGCGGCATCGGTCTTCGGCGGGAAGAACTCGAACGAGAAGGTCCGCCGCCCCTGGGACAGCAGCTCGCGGACACCCGGGGCGGCGGGCTTAATACTGCAACCGCATGTGTGGGTCGTGGCCTCGGCGTTGGTAATGGCAGCGGCGGGCTCGGGCCTGGCTGCGGCGCCGGAAGCGTGACCAGTGCAGACGGTGCTCGTTGCTGTGGCAGCGGGGCGTGACGACGACGTGCCCGATCATCCGGCGGATCTCCGGGACGCTGAGGGGTATGAGGTCTTGCTCGTCATCTCCGCTGCCCCTTTTGCGGCTTCTGCGGCACGGATGGCCGTGAGGTAGGCCAGGACGGCCATGGCCAGGGTGATGTGCCGGTACCAGGCCCGGTAGAGCCGCACCTGGTAGTGATCGAGCCCGCATTCACCCTTCGCGGTCTGGAAGCATTCCTCCACCGCCCACCTGGCTCCGGCGGTCCTGACCAGGTCTTTCAGCCGGGAAGTGACGGGGCCATAGCAGACGTAGTAGGCGATGTCGGTGGGGTCGGACAGATTGCGGCGGGCGAGCACCCAGTGCCCGAATCCGCCCTCCCAGGCGGGCCGGATCGCGACGCGGGCCCAGTGGTAGATCCGCTGGCCGTGGGCGCCTGCTCCGGCGGAGATCCGCTTCCATGCCTGCTTCGGCAGGGCCGCGATCAGCTCGTCGACGCGGGCGTCCCGGCCGTCGGCGGTGATCACGGTGTCGTTGACCTTGGTGGCCAGCACATACGCGGCCTGGCGTTCTTCCAGCCAGGCGCGGAAGTGCTTGACCTGCCCGTATGCCTCGTCCGCGGTCACCCAGGCGAAGGGAACAGCCGCGTCGATGGCGCGTTGCAGCATCCACTTGAGGTGCTCGATCTTCGTGGCGAACGGCACGGTGTCGTCGATCCCGGCTGCCCGGCAGCGGTCGCGGTCGTCCGTCCAGGACTTCGGGACGTAGAGTTCCCGGTCGATCAGCGCCCGCCCTTTGGCGGATGCGTAGGCGAGGAAGGTGCCGATCTGGCAGTTCTCGGTGCGGCCAGCGGTGCCGGAATACTGCCGCTGGACCCCTGCTGACCTGGTGCCCTTCTTCAGGAACCCGGTGTCGTCCCCGATGAGCACGCCATCCTTGGCGCCGATGGTCTCCACGACGAAGTCCCGGACATCGTCGCGGACCGCGTTCTCGTCCCATTCGGAGTGGTTGAGCAGGCGTTGCACACCGTCCGGGCGGAGCTGGCCGACCTGCTCGGCCAGCGTCCACCCGTTCTTCTTCTCTAGCGGCGCAAGCAGGCCCGTCATGTAGTCCAGAGCCCGATCACGTGGCTCCGACCTGCCAAAACGATGCCCGAACCGGGCATGCAACCCCGCTACACCCTCGGACCACGACTCGATCTGCTCAACCGTCAGCGATTCATCACACAGTCACAACAACGAGCAACCTCACCGACCGTCACGCCACATGCGGTTGCAGTATTAAGGGTGCGGGGGCGGTCGGTGGTGGCGGCCAGAGCAGCCGGCATGTCGGACTCCTTTCCAACTCATCCGATCTCAACGGGCGTTGAAATACTTGGCTTCGGGGTGATGGACCACGATCGCGTCGGTGGACTGCTCCGGGTGGAGCTGGAACTCCTCCGACAGGCGCACCCCGATCCGCTCCGGCTGCAGAAGAGCGGCGATCTTCGCGCGGTCCTCCAGGTCGGGGCAGGCGGGATAGCCCAGCGAGTAGCGGCAGCCCTGGTACTCGGTGCGGAACATGCCGTCCATGGACCCCGGATCCGATCCGGCGATGCCCAGCTCGCCGCGGACGCGGGCGTGCCAGTACTCGGCCAGGGCCTCGGCGAGCTGCACGGACAGGCCGTGCAGCTCCATGTACTCGCGGTAGGCGTCGGCGGCGAAGAGCCGGGCCGTCTCCTGCCCGATGCGGCTGCCGGCGGTGACCACCTGGAAGCCCACGACGTCGGTTGCCCCGCTGTCCTCGGAGCGGAAGAAGTCCGCCAGGCACAGCCGGCGGCCGCGGCCCTGGCGGGGAAAGGTGAAACGGGTCCGCTCGGATCCGTTCTCGTCCAGGACGATCAGGTCCTCGCCCTTGGAGACACACCGGAAGTAGCCGTGCACGACAGCCGCCTCCAGCAGCCCGCCGGTGTGCAGGCGCTCCAGCCAGCCGCGCAGCCGGGGCCGCCCGTCCGTCTCGATGGTCTCGCTGTCCTTCAAACCCCACTGGCCCTTGAACAGGGCGCCCTCGTCCAGCCAGGACGCGTACTCCTTGAGCGGGATGCCCTTGACGACGCGGGTGCCCCAGAACGGCGGGGTGGGGACCGGGTGGTCGACGGACACGTCGGAGCGGCCGCCGGGCTGGGGCCCCGCCACCAGGAGCGGCGTATCGCGCCGGGCGACGCGGCGCTGCTTCAGGGGCGGCAACACGACGCCGGGAACACCGCGTTTCACCCCCATCAAGGCGTCCATGAGGCGCAGGCCTTCGAAGGCGTCGCGGGCGTAGCGGACTTCGCCCTCGTAGATCTCGTGGAGGTCTTGTTCGACGTAGGCGCGGGTGAGGGCCGCACCGCCGAGGATCACCGGGTAGTCGGCCGCCAGCTTGCGCTGGTTGAGCTCCTGAAGGTTCTCCTTCATGATCACGGTCGACTTCACCAGCAGCCCGGACATGCCGATCACATCGGCCTTGTGCTCCTGCGCCGCCTCCAAGATCGCGGAGACGGGCTGCTTGATCCCGATGTTGACGACGTTGTAGCCGTTGTTGGTGAGGATGATGTCGACGAGGTTCTTGCCGATGTCGTGGACGTCGCCGCGGACCGTGGCCAGCACGATCGTGCCCTTGCCCTCGTCGTCGGTCTTCTCCATGTGCGGCTCGAGGTAGGCGACGGCCGTCTTCATGACCTCCGCGGACTGCAGCACGAACGGGAGCTGCATCTGGCCGGAGCCGAACAGCTCACCGACGACCTTCATGCCCTCCAACAGCGTGTCGTTGACGATGCCGAGGGCGGGACGGGTCTGCAGGGCCTCGTCGAGATCGCCCTCCAGGCCGTTCTTCTCACCGTCGATGATCCGCCGCTGCAACCGCTCGTCCAGCGGCAGCGCAAGGAGCTCCTCGGCCCGCCCGGCCTTCAGCGACTTGGTGTTGACCCCCTCGAAGAGGGCCATCAGCTTCTGCAGCGGGTCGTAGCCCTCCGCCCGCCGGTCATAGATCAGATCCAGCGCCGTGGCGACCTGCTCCTGATCGAAACGCGCGATCGGCAAGATCTTCGACGCGTGCACGATCGCCGAATCCAGACCCGCCTTCACACACTCGTCCAGGAACACCGAGTTCAACAGGACCCGCGCAGCCGGATTCAACCCGAAGGAAATGTTCGACAGACCCAGCGTGGTCTGGACGTCCGGGTGGCGGCGCTTGAGCTCGCGGATCGACTCGATCGTGGCGATACCGTCCTTCCGGGACTCCTCCTGCCCGGTGCAGATCGTGAACGTCAGTGTGTCGATGAGGATGTCCGACTCCCGGATCCCCCAGTTCCCCGTCAGGTCCCCGATCAGCCGTTCGGCAATGGCGACCTTGTGCTCGACGGTGCGGGCCTGGCCCTGTTCGTCGATGGTCAGCGCGATCAGCGCGGCGCCGTGCTCCTGCGCCAGTCGGGTGACCTTCGCGAAGCGGGACTCCGCACCGTCACCGTCCTCGTAGTTCACCGAGTTGATGACCGCACGCCCGCCGAGCTTCTCCAGGCCCGCCTGGAGGACGGGAACCTCGGTCGAGTCCAACACGATCGGCAGCGTGGAGGCCGTGGCGAAGCGGCCCGCAAGCTCCGCCATGTCCGCGACGCCGTCGCGGCCCACGTAGTCCACGCAGAGGTCGAGCATGTGCGCGCCCTCACGGATCTGGTCCCGTGCCATCTCCACGCAGTCGTCCCAGCGGGCCTCCAGCATCGCCTCACGGAACTTCTTCGACCCGTTCGCGTTGGTGCGCTCACCGATGGCCATGTACGAGGTGTCCTGGCGGAACGGAACCGTCTGGTAGAGCGAGGCGGCGCCGGGCTCGGGCTGGGGGTGCGAGCGGTGATCGCGGTGCCGCGGACCCGCTCGACGACCTGCCGCAGATGCTCCGGCGTCGTCCCACAGCAACCACCCACCAGAGAAAGCCCGTACTCGCGGACGAAGGTCTCCTGTGCTTCGGCCAGCTCGGGGGCGCTGAGCGGGTAGTGCGCGCCGTCCTTGGTCAGGACGGGCAGGCCGGCGTTGGGCATGCAGGACAGCGGGATACGGGCGTTGCGCGCCAGATACCGCAGGTGCTCGCTCATCTCCGCGGGGCCGGTCGCACAGTTCAGACCGACCATGTCGATACCCAGCGGCTCCAGCGCCGTCAGGGCCGCACCGATCTCGGAGCCCAGCAGCATCGTGCCGGTGGTCTCGACGGTGACGGAGCAGATCAGCGGGACGGTGACCCCGAGGGCCTCCATGGCGCGCCGGGCACCGATAATGGAGGACTTGGTCTGCAGGAGGTCCTGGGTGGTCTCGACGAGCAGCGCGTCGGCGCCGCCGGTGATCAGGCCCTCGGCGTTGATCTGGTAGGCGTCGCGGATCTTCGCGTAGGTGATGTGGCCCAGGGTGGGCAGCTTGGTGCCGGGGCCCATGGAGCCGAGAACCCAGCGCTGCTGCCCCGTCGACGCCGTGAACTCGTCGGCGACCTCGCGGGCGATACGGGCACCCGCCTGCGACAGCTCGAAATTGCGCTCCGCGATGTCGTACTCCGCCAGAGCCGCGAAGTTCGCACCGAAGGTGTTCGTCTCGACGCAGTCCACACCCACCGCGAAGTACGCCTCGTGCACCGTCCGCACGATGTCCGGACGCGTCACGTTCAGAACCTCGTTGCAGCCCTCCAGCTGCTGGAAGTCCTCCATCGAGGGGTCCTGCGCCTGCAGCATCGTCCCCATCGCCCCGTCGGCGACCACCACACGGGTCGCGAGCGCCTCCCGCAGGGCATCGGCCCGCATCTGCGCGTTCACCGTCATGCCGACCGCCCCAGCTTCGCCTCCAGCAGCCCGGCCGCATGCTCCCCGTACACCGCGCGAACGGTGGCCAGCAGACGCTCGGGCCGGACCTCGTACGCCTGGGATCCGACCGTCACCAAGGCCAGCGCCGACATCGCGCAGCCGAGCTGCGCGGCGCTCTCCAGCTTTAGGCCCCAGCTGACGGCGGCCAGGAAGCCGGAGCGGAAGGCGTCGCCGACACCGGTCGGGTCCTCGGCGCGGACGTCGGGAACCGCGCCGACCGTGACGGCCGGCGCGCCCATGCGGTCGATACGGACGCCCTGCGCGCCCAGGGTGGTGACCCACGTACCGACGCGGTCCAGGACCTCCTGGCGGCTCCACCCGGCCCGTTCACGCAGCAGCGCGGACTCGTACTCGTTGGTGAACAGCCAGCGGGCCCCGGTGACCAGGCTGCGGACCTCGGCGCCGGTGAGGCGGGCGAGCTGCTGCGAGGGGTCGGCGGCGAAATCGATGTCCAGGTCCCGGGCCTGCTCGGTGTGGCGGACCATCGCGCCGGGATCGTTGGGCGAGACGAGCACCAGGTCGAGGGGGGCGCGGTCATGGACGGCGCGCAGGTCGACACGGCCGGCCTCGGCCATGGCGCCCGCGTAGAAGGCGGCTATCTGGTTGGTGTCCTGGTCGGTCATGCACATGAAGCGGGCGGTCTGGTGGTCCGAGGAGACGTACACCGAGCCGGTGTCGACGCCGTGTTCCTTGAGCCAGACCTCGTACTCGGCGAAGTCCGGGCCCACGGCGCCCACCAGCAGGGGGTCGAGGCCGAGGCCGCCGAGGCCGAAGGCGATGTTGGCCGCCACTCCGCCCCGCCGCACCTGGAGGGTGTCGACGAGGAACGACAACGAGACGTGTTCCAGCTGGTCGGGGAGCAGCTGGTCGACGAACCGGCCCGGGAAGGCCATGAGGTGATCTGTGGCGATGGATCCGGTCACCGCGATACGCACGTGGACTCCTGTGAACTGGTCTGATGCCGGCGGGGCGGGGCGGGGCGGGGCGAGGCGGGGCGGGGCGGGGCGGGGTGTGGGTGTGGGGGTGTGGGTGTGGGGGGTGTGGGGGTGCCTGGCGGGGCGGGACGGGGCGGTGTGGGGGGCTGGTGGGGGCCGTGCGCGCGCCCGGGGTGCTCAGGCGGCGGCGACGGCCTTCAGCCGCTCGGCGCGGTCGGTGCGCTCCCACGTGAAGTCCGGCAGCTCACGGCCGAAGTGCCCGTACGCGGCGGTCTGCGCGTAGATCGGGCGCAACAGGTCCAGATCACGGATGATCGCGGCCGGACGCAGGTCGAAGACCTCGCCGATGGCCCGCTCGATACGGTCGGTGGGCACGGTGTGGGTACCGAAGGTCTCCACGAACAGACCCACCGGCTCGGCCTTGCCGATCGCGTACGCGACCTGCACCTCGCACCGCGAGGCGAGACCGGCCGCGACGACGTTCTTGGCGACCCAGCGCATCGCGTACGCGGCGGAGCGGTCGACCTTGGACGGGTCCTTCCCGGAGAACGCGCCGCCACCGTGGCGGGCCATCCCCCCGTACGTATCGATGATGATCTTGCGGCCGGTCAGGCCGGCGTCGCCCATCGGGCCGCCGATCTCGAAACGGCCGGTCGGGTTCACCAAAAGCCGGTAGCCCTCGGTCTCCAGCTTGATGCCGTCCTCGGCGAGCCGGGCCAGCACGTACTCGACGACCGAGGCGCGGACGTCCGGCGCCAGCAGGGCCTCCAGGTCGACATCGGATGCGTGCTGGGTCGAGACGACGACCGTGTCCAGGCGCACGGCCCGCTCACCGTCATACTCGATGGTGACCTGCGTCTTGCCGTCGGGACGCAGGTAGGGGATCGTCCCGTTCTTGCGGACCTCCGACAGCCGGCGCGAAAGCCGGTGCGCGAGGTGGATCGGCAGCGGCATGAGCTCGGGCGTCTCGTCGCAGGCGTAGCCGAACATCAAGCCCTGATCGCCGGCACCCTGCCGGTCCAACTCGTCCTCATCGCCCTCCACCCGGCTCTCGTAGGCCGCGTCGACACCCTGCGCGATGTCCGGGGACTGCGCGCCGATGGACACCGACACGCCACAGGAGGCGCCGTCGAAGCCCTTCTGCGAGGAGTCGTAGCCGATCTCCAGGATCTTGGCCCGCACCAGCTGCGCGATGGGGGCGTAGGCCTGCGTGGTGACCTCGCCGGCTATGTGCACCAGACCGGTGGTGATCAGCGTCTCCACCGCCACCCGCGAGGCCGGGTCTTGTGCGAGGAGCGCGTCGAGGATCGTGTCGCTGATCTGGTCGGCGATCTTGTCGGGGTGTCCCTCGGTCACGGACTCCGAGGTGAACAGACGACGGGACATCTCACTCCTGGTGGTGTGGGCACGGATTCGGGTACGACGGTCGGATCGGTCAGGGGTCGGGCGTGGGGGACACGGCCGGACACGGTCTGTTGCCGAGGATCCTGCCGCCCGGTCCTCGGCCCGTCCTTGAGAGCGCGTCGAGCGGACCTGGCCGGTTCCCCCACCTCCGCTCCAAGCGGCGCATCCCCCGCGGGCACCGCTACCGGATACGGAAATTGGCCATCATGCCCATCGCCGAGTGGTCCAGCAGATGGCAGTGGTAGACGTACGTCCCCCTGAACGTGTCGAAAGTGGCGTGCAGCTTCACGCTCTCGCCGGGGAACAGCCGGACCGTGTCCTTCAGCCCGGCCTCGCCCGGAGCCACCGGCGCCCCGTTGCGCTCCAGCACCCGGAACTGGACCAGGTGCATGTGAAAGTTGTGCGGGACGACCTTGTTGGCGTTGGTGACCGTCCAGATCTCCGAGCTCCCGTGGGCGATGGTCTGGTCGATGCGCTGGTAGTCCCACACCTGCCCGTCCATGAACCCCTGCGGCTCCTGGCGGCCGTCCTCGTCCATGCTCAAGACGATGCTGCGCTGGACCGTGGCCTTCGCCATGGCCGGCAGGGAGCGCAGCGTCTCGGGCACCCGGCTCGCATCGGACGCCGTCCGCACGACGTCGAAGCGCAGCACCTTGCCCACCTGCTCGGGCGTCCCCGGCCCCAAAGTGTTCTCCAAGACGATCTTCGTACCGACCCGGTAGCGCGAGAAGTCGATGACCACATCCGCCCGCTCCGCCGGCGACAGCCCGATGGTGTCCGTCGCGAAGGGGTGTTCCAGCAGACCGCCGTCCGTACCGATCTGGACCATCTGCCCGCCGTCCGACAGACGCAGCTGGAAGAAGCGCATGTTGGACGAGTTCAGCAGCCGGAAGCGGTACTTGCGGGCCGCGACCTCGACGTACGGACTCGGGCGTCCGTTGGCGAGGATGGTGGTCCGGCCGAACACGTCGTCCATCACGTAGACCAGCTGGCCGGCCTCGTCGAAGCGGGCGTCACGCAGCGCGATCGGAACCTCGTACTGGCCGGACGGCAGCGGCAGCGACCGCTCGGCCTCGTCCGACAGCAGATACGCGGCGGACAGGCCACGGAAGACATGCTCCGACTCCATGTGGTGCGCGTGGTCGTGGAACCACAGGCCGGCGCCCGGCTGCTGGTTCGGGTAGGTGTAGGTGCGCGAGGTGTTCGGCCCGAACGTGTCCATCGGGCCGCCGTCGTTCTCCGGCGAGACGCTCCCGCCGTGCAGATGGACCGAGACCGGCATCGTGAGGGCGTTGCGGTGGCGGATCACCACCCTGCGCCCGCTGCGCGCCCGCAACACCGGCCCCGGGAACTGGCCGTCGTAGGTCAACACCTTCGTCTGCACACCGGGGATGATCTCCCGCGCCACCTCCTTGATGGTGACCGCGTACGTGTCCTGGCCGCCCACCGTCGATATCGGCTGGAGCACCGAGGCCATCGGCATCCGCACGCTGAACGGCGGCGGGACGGTGACCGGCCCGCTCCCGGCCGCGCCCGTACCGGAGGCCTCGGCCCCCCGGGCACGCAGCAGCGGCGTCAGACCACCACTGGTGAGCAGGCCGGCGCCGGTCGCGGCGACGGCGCCGCCGAGCAAGCTGCGTCTGGTGACCATGGAATCTTCCTCCTGGAAAGAAAAAATGGGGGCGCGGTGCGGGCGGACGCCCGCGAGCGGGGCCGAACACGCCGAGGACGGCCGGCACCCGGTGCGCCGGTCCCCCCGGAGCAGCCGGCAGCAGGGAGTACCCCGCGTGGCTGTCGCGCCGCGAGTGCACCAGATACGGCTTGCGCATCACTGGAGCCCAGATGGTGTGCGGGCGTCAGGCGTTGCGCGGGCCTTGCGGGGCCTTCGTAACCCTCCTCTTGCGTACGTACGACCGCGTACGCCCGACTCGTGCCGCCACCCGGGCGGCCGCTGGGGGAGGCACCCGTGGACCTGCACGACCTGCACGACCTGACCGACTGGCTGCCGCGCGCGCTCACCGTGGCGCAGCGGTGGGGAGGGCAGTTCGGCCCGTACCGGACCCACGACGCCCACCGCGTCCACCCCGACGCCTTCACCGAGGCCTTCGACCGCCTCGCCAAGCGGATGGACCACAACTACCCGTTCTTCCACCCGCGCTACGCCGGACAGATGGTCAAACCGCCGCACCCGGCAGCCGTCACCGGCTACCTCACCGCCATGCTCTTCAACCCCAACAACCACGCCGCCGAAGGCGGGCCCGCGACCACCGAGATGGAACGGGAGGCGGTCGCCGAACTCGCCGCCATGTTCGGACTCGACGCCCACGTCGGACACCTCACCACCAGCGGCACCATGGCCAACCTGGAGGCCCTCTACGTCGCCCGCCAGCTCCACCCGGACCGCGGCATCGCCTACAGCGGCGAATGCCACTACACCCACGAGCGGATGTGCCACGTCCTGGGCATGCAGGGCCACCGCATCCCCACCGACGCGCACGGCCGCATCGACCTCGACGCGCTGGAGGCCGCCCTGCGCGGCGGACGCATCGGCACCGTCGTCGTCACCACCGGAACCACCGGCCTCGGGGCGGTCGACCCGGTCCACGAAGTCCTGCCACTGGCCCGCCGCTACGGGGCACGCGTCCACGTCGACGCGGCCTACGGCGGCTTCTACGCCATCCTGGGCCGGGCCGGCACCGGCGAAATCGACGCGGCCCCCTGGCAGGCGATCGCCGCATGCGACTCCATGGTCGTGGACCCCCACAAGCAGGGCCTGCAGCCCTACGGCTGCGGCGCGGTCCTCTTCCCCGACCCGCGAGCCGGCCGGCACTTCGCACACGACTCGCCGTACACCTACTTCACCGACGCCGACCTCCACCTGGGCGAGATCAGCCTGGAATGCTCACGGGCGGGCGCGGCCGCCGCCGCCCTGTGGCTGACCCTGCAACTGCTGCCGCTCACACCGGACGGCTTCGGACGGATCCTCGCCGCGAACCGCCGGGCCGCACTGCACTGGGCCGACCTGCTGACCGCCTCCGACGAACTGGACCTCTACCAGCGCCCGGACCTCGACATCGTCACCTACTTCCCCACCCTGGCCGGCACATCCCTGTCCACCATCGACGCCGCCTCGAACCGGCTGCTGCGCGACGGCATGACCGCGGAGGCGGACCCCGTGTTCCTGAGCGTGCTGCGCGCGGACGCGGACGCCTTCCTACGCCGCCACCCGCACGTGACCCGGGACGCGGACGCGGCCCGCGTGATCCGCAGCGTCCTGATCAAGCCGGAGTCCGAGCACTACCTGCCGACCCTGCACGCACGCGTGGAAGAACTGGCCGCACACGCCCGCACGACAACCTGACCGACGGCAACCCCACCCCCGCCCCGCCTTCCCCCGCACCCCCCACCTCCCGGCCCCTACACCCCCTCCCACCTCTCTTCTCGTCCTTCCGACCGGAGGTCCTCGCCTTGTCCCCGAACGCGCCCAGCCCGACCGCCTTACCCCGACCCCACCCGCCGTCCCACGCCCACCTGTCCGCCCTGCTGTCCGCCGCCTTCCACGACGACGCACTGACCCGCTGGATGATCCCCGACCAGCGGCTGCGCACCGAACTGCTCCCCGGGTTCTTCCACGTCTTCGTCGAACTCTCCGCCGCCCACGACGGGGTGCTCACCACCGACGACGGCGACGCGGTGCTCTTGTTCCTGCCGCCCGGCGCCGAGGTGGACGAGACCGCCCTGGACGCCGCCTTCGCCCACGCGCTGGGCCGCCACACCCACGCGCTGCGCACCATCGCCCGCCTCCAGGCCGAACGCCACCCGCACACCCCGCACTACTACGCCTCCTTCGGCGCCGTCCGCCCCGGCCGCCAGCAGGGCGGCCTGATGTCCACCCTCCTCGCCCAGATCACCGCCCGCGCCGACGCCGACGGCGTCGGCGCCTACACCGAGGCCAGCTCACCCGGCGGCGAAGCCGTCACCCGGCGCGCCGGCTTCGACCGCCTGGGCACGGACATCACCCTGCCCGACGGCGGACCCGTACTGCGACCGATGTGGAGGAACCCCCGATGAGGGGAGACGACCTGATCCAGTCCTGGACCACCGGCCAGGTCGCCCGCGGCGAGGCGCCCCCCGAAGCCATCGGACCGCTGCTCCAAGTACTCATGTGGAGCCGCGACTTCCTCGTCTCCAGCCACCCCGAACTGGGCCGCACCGGACCGGTGTGCCCGTACACCCAGCCCTCACTGCGCAAGGAACTCTTCCACCTGGCCCTGCCGTCCGCCGGATGCGAGGACCTGGCCATGGCCGTCGACTCGCTGCGCACCCGCCACGCGGCCCTCTCGCAGCCGCTGTCGCCGCAGGACCGCGAACTCCTCACCATCTTGCTGGTCCTGCCCGGCTTCGACCCGACGGACTCGGTGGAGCTGGACGAACTCCAGCGCAAGGCGAAGGACGAGTTCGTCGCCGAGGGGCTGATGATCGGGCAGTTCCACCCGGTCTGCGAGGAACCGGGCCTCTACAACGAGGACTTCCGCCCGCTGCGCGCCCCCCTGCCGCTGCTGGCGGTCCGCAAGCTCCTGGTCTTCGACCTCCCCTTCCTGATGAGCGACGACTCCCACATGGACCACTACCTGCAGCGGTTCGCGCCGGCGCTCCCGGCCCGGATCCGCGACCAGCTGGTGAGCCGGGTGGTGGCCGCCTGACCGCCCAGCCCTCCCGATGACCGGCCGGCCGCGCCCCTTTTCCGTGGGGCGCGGCCGGCCGGCGTACGCGGCCAACCGCGCGAGCCGCGCGAGCCGTGAGCCGTGGGGGCTAGGAGCGCAGGCAGTCCTCCAGGAAGGCCAGCACACGCAGGTGGTAGGCGGTGGCCGCGTGGCCGAGGCTGATGTTGTGGCCCGCCGCGGCCAGGTGTTCCAGGCTCACCCGGGGGGCCGCGGTCAGCAGGGATGCCATCGAGGCGAGGGTGGAGCCGTCCAGGCGCCACCACGCCTCGTGCTCCGCGAAGGTGAGGCGGACCGGGACGCGGACGCGGGGGGCCAGCTCCTCGTACTGGCCCGGCCACCGGAGGGTTTCCGCGGACTCGCGCGGCGGGGTGGGGGCCAGCAGCGCACGGCTGGCCTGGAAGGTGCCGCGCGGGTAGAGGTTCAGGGGGCCCCAGTTGAGTGTGGAGGCGCCGCCGCCGAGGGTGGAGGGGAAGTGCAGGGCCCGCGGGTCGTAGCGGTAGCCGACGCCCGAGGCGTCCAGGCCCAGGAGGGGGACGGCGCCGTCGGTGGCCGCCGTGTGGAGGGCCACCTTGCCGCCGTCGGAGTGGCCCAGCAGGAAGACGCCGGCGCCGATGGTGTGCGCGGCCGCGTGTTCCTTGAGGGCCGCGGTCAGGGTTTCCGCCTGGCCGGCCAGGCTCTGGCCCTCGGGGAGCAGGTCTGCCGAGTCGCCGTAGCCCGGCCGGTCCAGGGCCAGGACCGCGTGGCCCAGGCTGGTGGCGAGGGGGACGAAGGAGTTCCAGTACGCCGCCCGCATGCCCCGGCCGTGGACGGCCAGGATCGTGGAGCGGACCTCCCCGCCCGCGGGCAGTGCCCAGAGCCCCGACAGGGGGATGCCCGCGGCGTTCAGCGTGTGGGGGCGTGCGCCGCCCGCAAGGGAGTTCATCGCAGCGCCAGCCCCTTCCGGGCGCCCGCCATCGCGTCCACCCACTCGACGGGGGATCCCGTGCGCAGCAGCGAGGTGCCCACCAGCAGTCCGCCGAAGCCGGCGTCGAGGAGGCGGGCGGCGCTCGCCGGGCCGTCGATGCCGCTCGCGCTCACCGGGCAGGCCGCGCCGGCCGCGCGCAGGGCCGGGAGCAGGTCCAGGGAGCGGCCCAGGTCGCCGGCGCCCCGCTCGCGGGTCCTGATGTCCTTGTTGTTGACCGCGATCACACACTCCTCGGGGTGGTGGACCGTTTCGAGTTCGGCCTCCGTCGTGATCTCCACGAACGGGGTGAGCCCGGCCAGCAGGCACTCCGTCACCAGGGTCCGCATGCTCGACGCCGGGAGCAGCGCCGCCGTCAGCAGCACCGCCGAGGCCCCGAGCTCCTTCGCCGTGCGGACCTGGTCCTTCCTGGTGATGAAGTCCTTCTGCAGGAGCGGAAGGCCGCTCAGGGCGGCCACGTCCCGCAGCAGCGCGGGCGAGCCGCCGAACCAGCGGCCCGTCACCACCGAGATGCACGGGGCGCCCGCCGTTTCGTACGCCTCCACGAGCGCGGCGGGGGTCCGGCCGCCGAGCATGTCGTAGCCGTGGGCGTCGCGCCGTTTCACCTCCATCACCACGGGGGTCGCACAGGCCAGGAGGGCCTCGAGAAAAGGGAAGCCGTTCCGGTTCTGCTTCGTCATCGCGAGAGCTCCAGTCGGGGAAGGTCGGGGACGGCAGCGCCGGCGGTGCCGGCGGGGAGGTCGGTGCCGGCGGCGCGAGAGGTGCCGGTGGTGCGAGAGATGCCGGTAGTGCGGGAGGTGCCGGTAGTGCGGGAGGTGCCGGCGGTGCGGGGGGTGCCGGTGCGCCAGGCACGGGCCAGGGCGGCGATCTCCGGGACGCCGAAGCGGCCCGTCGCCCGGTCGCGCGCCGCCGTGTCCACGTCGATGCCGCGGAATCCGCTGTGGCCGACGACCGCCTCGTAGGCGGGGCGGTTGGCCGGGGTCAGACCGCCGGCCAGGAGGAAGGGACGGGTGAGCCGGGGCAGCAGCGCCGTGAGACGGACCGGATCCAGGCAGGCGCCGGTACTGCCGATCCGGCCGTCCCCGGTGGCGGTGTCGAGGAGGAAGAGATCGGTGCCCGCCCGCTCGTACGCACCGATCAGCGGGCGCTCCACACAGCCGCCCCCCTCGTCGACGTGCAGCACCTTGACGAGGCCGACCTCCGCCGGCAGCGCCTCGCGCAGCGCCCGTACGACGGCCGGCGGCTGGTAGGCGTGGAGCTGGACCCAGGCGACACCGGTGCCCCGCACGATCCGGTCCAGTTCGCCGGGGTCGGCCAAGAACGTCACCAGGACCGGCAGGAGCCCGGCCGGCCGGGCCGCCGCCACAAGGGCGGCGAGCCCGTCCAGAGCGAGTTCCGACGGGCCGCCGGGTACGCCGTGCCAGAGCCCGACGCAGTCCGCCCCGGCGGCCGCCGCCGCCTCGATGTCGCGGGGTTGCGTGGCCCCGCAGACCTTCAGCAGCGTCTGGGACAGCGGGCGCACGGTGCTCACTTGCCCAGCCCCAGCCCCAGCATCGAGGCGATGCGGTTGTACTGGATCTCGTTCGTCCCCGAGTAGATCGTGCCGCCCAGCGCGTTGCGCACGTCCTGCTCCAGGCCGAACTCCGACATGTAGCCGTGGCCGCCGAAGATCTGCACGGCGGTGATGCTGGTGGCCAGGTTGCTCTCGCTCGTGACGAGCTTGGCGATGGCCAGGTCCACGGTGACGTTCTCGCCCGCCTCCAGCTTCTCCCCGGTGTCGTAGAGCCACTTGCGGGCGGTCTCCAGCTGGATCTTCGTGTCGACGATCTTGTTGGCGATCGTCTGGTACGAACCGATCGCCTTTCCGAAGGACTTGCGCGTCTTCGCGTAGTCGACACACCGCTCCAGCCGGTGCTGCATCTCGCCCACGTTGACGATGAAGGAGAAGAGGATCTCCCGTTTCATCACGTGGTCCAGAACCAGGAACCCGCCTCCGACCCTGCCGAGCACCGCGCTCCTGGGCACCCGTACATCGTCGAAGAACAGTTCGCTCAGCGGAGAGGTCCGCAGCCCCATCTTCTTGACGGGCCTGCCGGCGCTCAGCCCGGGGCTGTCGCGGTCCACCAGGAACGCCGTCGTCCCCAGCGGGCCCCCGTCCGGGTGGGTCCGGGCGTAGACCACGATCACGTCCGCGACCGGTCCGTTGCTGACGAAGGCCTTGCTGCCGTTGATGACGAAGTCGTCCCCGTCACGCACGGCCCGGGTGGTCATCGCCATGGCGTCCGAGCCGCCCTCGGCCTCGGTGATCGCGTGGGCGCCGATCGCCTCGCCCGAGCAGATCCGCGGCAGCCAGCGCTCCTTCTGCTCCACGGTGCCGAACTGCTGGAGCGGGATTCCGGTGGAGCACAGGGACGTGGTGACCGAGAAGCTCAGGCCCGAGTCACGGTTGTACTCGCCGAGGCCCTCCAACACGTACATGGTGGTCAGGAGCGACTGCCCGAGGCCTCCGTAGTCCTCGTCGAAGGGCAGCGACAGGATCCCGGTCTTCTGCACGAGCTTCCACTTGTCCTGCGAGAAGGCGGACTGCTCGTCGAGTTCGATGTGGTCTGCGCTGAGTGCGTCTCCCCACGACTCCAGGCCTTCGCGCAGATCTGCCTGGTCGGCGTTCCAACGGATCACGAGGGACCCCTTTGTTGATTCGGCTGACGGTTCGGACGAGCGGTGCGCGCGCGAGGCGCGCCTCAGTAGGCGGAGGAGCTGTGGGCGTCGAGGCTGTGGACCTCGTCGCCGCGCAGCGCCGGCGAGAACACGCAGACCAGGCGCAGGTCCTCGTGCGGGCTGGCGACGAGGAAGTGGGCGTCGTGCTGGTCGAGGGCGTACATCCGGCCCGGGACTATCTCGTGCGAGGTGCCGTCGAGCTCGATGACCTCGCCGGAGCCCTCGATGCAGTAGCAGGCTTCCAGGTGGTTGACGTACTCCAGGCGGGACTTGGTGCCGGCCAGGACGGTGGTGTCGGTGAGCGAGTAGCCCAGGCCGTCCTCGGCCAGGAGGAAGCGGCGGCTGAGGCCGTTGCCCCACTCGACGGTCTTCACGGACTCGATGTCACGAACGATCATGGCAGTCTCCCGGTGTGAGGTGGTGCACGGATGGTGCTGCTGAGGGGTGGAGCCCACTTCCGCTGGCAGGGAAGGTCAGTGCGGTGCTGCGGGCAGGACCGAGCGGACGAACTCGCGGAAGGCGCCGGTCACATCCCGGCCGCCCTCCTGCGCCCGCTCCACGGCGGCCACCGCGGCGGAGCCGATGATCGCGGCGTCCGCGCCGGCGGCCCCGACGGCCTCCACGTCCTGCCGTGTGCTGACCCCGAAGCCGACGGCTATCGGGGACGTCGTGTGCGCCCGCAGGCCCGCGACGGTCTGCGCCAGCGCGGCATGGCCGGCGGCCGGTGCGGTCCCGCTGCGCCCGTAGTGGGCGACGAGATAGAGGTAGGCGCGGGCCTGGGCGGCGGCCTGCGCCCGGGTGTCCGCCGGGCTGCTGGCGTAACAGGTGGTGACGACCGGCAGCCCGGCCGCCCGCGCCGATTCCAGGTGCGCCTCGCGCAGCCGCGGGGGCAGCGCGTGGACGAGGAGCCCGTCCGCGCCCGCCGAGGCGATCTCGCGGGTGGCGGCCGCGAGGTCCCGGCCCTTGAGCGAGTGGCTCCAGTCGGCGAGCAGGGCGATCCGCAGGTGCGCCAGGTGCGGCCGAACACCCGCGATGAAGGCGAGTACGTCGTCCAGGCCGGCGCCGCCGCCCTCCAGCGCCCGGCGCGCCGAGCGCCGCACGACGGGGCCGTCGGTGACCGAGTCGGGGAACGGGACCGCCAACTCCAGGCAGTCCACGCCCTCCTCGTCGAGCATCAGGACCAGGTCCCGCAGGAGGGGCAGCGGCGGGTCGCCCGCATTGAGGAACAGGGCCAGCCCCGGGGTAGCGCCGGGCCGCCGGGTCGCAAAGAAGGGTGCGGGGCCGCCGGCCGGCGACGCCTGGGCGGGGCGGGCCGCCAAGGTCGGGGCCGCCCAGGTCCCCGCCCACTGCGCGGCCGCCGCCGGTGGCGGGCCGCTGGTTCGGGCCGTGGCCGGGGTGCGCCCGGTCAGCGCCGCAGGCCTAGGCACGGGCCACCGCCGGTGTGCGGGGGGCCGACGCCGACGCAAGGCGCCGCGCGAGGTCGTGGGCCTCGCCGGAGCGGACCGCGCCCTCGGCGAGGGCGACCGCGGAGGGCCAGTCCCGGCGGACGCCGCAGGCCACCACCAGGGCGGCCGCGCCCAGGCAGACCGTGTGGGTGGCCACCCGGCCCGCCGTGCCGGCCAGGACGGACAGGAAGTGGTCGACGGCCGCGCCGGGGTCGGGGGCCGGCCGCAGGTCCGCGAAGGAGCCGTCGCCCGGGGTGAGTTCGCCCGGCCGGATGACCCGGGGCAGGGAGTGTTCCCCGTGGACGGTGTTGGTGGCGAAGGGCAGCAGCTCGTCCGCGCCGGTGTCGTTCGCGGTCAGCCAGATCCGGCGGGTCGTCGTGGTCGCGGCGAGCCGGCGCAGGGTGTCGAGGGGGGCTGCCGCCGAGACCCCGGTGACCTGGGCGGCCACGGGCAGGTCGGCGAGGAAGGGGCCCAGCGCGTTCAGGAAGCGGCCGAAGGGCTTCATGGCGTACGGGGCCACCGTCCGGGCCAGCCGGGTCAGCTGCGCCGGGTAGACGAAGGGTCCGGCGAAGGCGATCCCGTGGGCGGCGAGGGTGTCCTCGGTCTGGGCGTAGGAGGAGGTGAGACGGACACCGAGCCGTTCCAGCAGGTCGACGGAGCCCAGCGAGCTGGTGTAGGCCCTGGACCCGGTCTTGACGACCTTGACCCCCGCGGCCGCGGCGACGAAGGCGGAGGCGGTGGAGATGTTGAAGGTCCGGGGCCCGCCGCCGGTGCCGACGACGTTCACGGTGCCCTCCCAGGAGGTGGTCACCGTCGCGGCCGGCCGGCGCTCGGCGAGCGAATCCAGCAGGTGGCGCAGGGTCTGGTGGTCCGGTAGCCGGCTGGTCAGGGAGGCCAGCAGGGCGAGGACCTCGGCCTTGTCCAGCCGGCCGTCGCCGAGCTGGTCCCACCAGGACCGCCAGGTCTCCCGGCTGACCGGGGCCCGCTGTTCCAGCAGGCCGGTGAGTGCGTCGTGCACGGTCGCTCTCCGTCTCGTCTGACGTCGGGGTGGTGGTGGGTGGTTCTACGCGGCCGCCGTGCGGCGGGCCTCCGCGATGAAGGTGTCGATCGCCTCGACGCTGCGGAAGTTGTTGGGGTCCAGGTCGGCGTCGCCGATGGCGAGCTCGAAGCGGTCCTCGACCCAGGCGATCAGCTTCAGGACGCCCAGGCTGTCGATGACCCCGTCGTTGAGCAGGTCGTGGTCGACGGCGAGTTCGGCGGCCGCGCTGCCCGGGAGGAACTCGGTGATGACGAAGTTCTTGATGGTGTCGATGTTGCTCATGACGGGATTCCTTCGGCGAGAGGTGTGACGACAGGTGTCGTGGCGGGTGCGGGCGTGGCTGTGGGGGAGTCGGGCCGGTCGAGCCGGTCGAGCGCCTTGCGGTCGACCTTTCCGGTGGCGGTCTTGGGCAGCGGGGTGTCGGTCAGGGTGAGCTGGTGGGGGACCGCGGCCCTGGGCAGGTGCCGGGCGCAGTGCGTGCGCAGTTGCAGGCCGGTCAGGGTGGCGCCGGGGGCGCGGTGGACGGCGGCGACGAGCCGCTTGCCGGCGATCGGGTCGGGCAGGGCCGCGACGCCCGCTTCCAGTACGGCGGGGTGTTCCTGCAGGACCCGTTCGATCTCGGCCGTGTTGACGGCGACTCCGCGGACCTTGACCTGGAAGTCGGTGCGTCCGGTCAGGTGCAGGGTGCCGGCCGCGTCGCGCCGAACGAGGTCGCCGGTGCGGAACCAGCGCCGGTCGTCCAGGCCCAGCGGATGAGCGGTGAACTTGTCGGCGTGCCGGGTCCGGTCGAGGTAGCCGCGGGTCTGGAAGGGCGTGGAGACGAATAGCTCTCCGCTGCCGGGCCCTTCGACGAGGGCACGGGTGTCGGGGTCCAGGACCAGGGCGCGCACGCCGGGCAGCGGGCGGCCGATGGGAACGGGCGGGAAGGCGGCGGCCGTGATCCCGGCGGGCTCGACCTCGTGGACGAAGCTGTCGTTGGTCTCCGTACAGCCGTAGATGTTGTGGATGCGGGCCTTGGGGAAGAGGGTGGGCAGGGCGGCGAAGGTGCGGTCGGGGATGGCGTCGCCGGTGAACATGACGTGCTCGACGCCGGGGAAGACGTCGCCACTCTTGTCGGCAGCGTCCTGGAGCAGCCCGAAGGCCATCGGGACGGCCTGCACCACGTGCACTGCGTGGCGCTGGACCAGGTCGCGCAGGTGGCGTCCGTGGGCGGCCAGCGCCGGGTCGACCAGGATCACGCGGCCGCCGCGGGCCAGGGTGGTCCACACGTCGAGGAGGCACAGGTCGAAGTTGAGGGGGGCGTAGTTCAGGACGGTCCGGTCGGGGCCGATCTCGAAGGCGTTGCCGGCCCACCGGGTGAACCGGTCCACGGCGTCCAGGCCGATCGGGACGATCTTGGGCAGGCTGGTGGAGCCGGAGGTGGTGAGCATGAAGGCCACGTCCGCGGCCTCGTCGGCCGGCAGCGGCTGGGCGGCGACGTCCGGGTTGGGTGCGACCCGGGCGGCCTCGCCGCCGGGGGCGAGGACGTGGGCGCAGCCGGCCTGGGCGAAGAGATCGGCCAGAAGCGTGTCGGCGAGGGCCGGGGACGGCAGCAGCAGCGGCCGGCGGGCCAGCAGGCAGCCCAGGACGAGGGCCACGGCGGCCGGTGACTTGTCGGCCAGGACACCGACCGGGACTCCGGGGGCCAGCTCCAGGAGCGTGAGGCGGTCCCGTTCCCGTCCGGCGAGCTCGTACAGCTCCCGGTAGCTGGTCTCGTCCCCGTTGAAGACGAGCGCCGTGGCGTGCGGGCGGTCGCGGACCTGGGTCAGGAACCCGCCGAGGAGGCCGAGTTCGACGACCGGGGCGGCCGGGATGCCCGGGGTGGCCTGGGTGGTGGTCACGGCAGCTCACCCGCCTGCGCCGCGGCCGGCCGCTCGAATGCGATCCAGCCGCTCTTGACGGCCGCGCCCTTCGGCGTCTTGCAGCTGAAGCGGACCACGCGGGCCTCGGCATCGGGCTGCAGGGTGATCTCCAGCGGGACGCCGGGCGGTACGGGAGCCGAGAAGCGGCAGCCGAGACCGCGCACCTTGGCGCAGTCGCCGCCCGCGAAGCGGTCCACGGCCTCCTCCACCGCGAGGGCGACCACGCTCATGCCGTGCGCGATGACGGTGTCGAAGCCCGCCCCGCGGGCCGCCTGCTCGTCGAGGTGGATGGGGTTCAGGTCGCCGGACGCGTGGGCGTACGTACTGATCCAGTCGCCGGTCAGCTCGTGCACCGCGCTCTGCGCCTCGCCCGCCCCCAGCGGGGTGGGGGCGGCGGGGCCGCCCGCGATGTCGCCGAACGGCTCCAGCAGCGTCGCACCGACCAGCAGGGCGGAGATGGCCAGTTCCGCGAACGGCTCGGGGCCGTCCTCACCGACGAGGCGGACCCGCAGGGCGATACGGGCGCCACGCGGCTCCTTGCGGATACCGGCCACCTCCAGCCGTACGCTCACCTGCTCGCCCGGCCTGACCGGCCGCACGGTGCGGATGTCCTGACCGAGGTGGACCACGGAGACCGGTCCGGGCTCGGCGGCCGTCAGCGCGGCGACGGTCTGCTCGGCCACCGCGTGGGCGAGGACGAAGGTGTGCACGGGCGAGGCCCGGCCGGGCCGGGCGGTGGGCAGCCCCCGCCGGGCGGCGCCGCGGTAGTCGGTGATCTCGCCTTCGGTGACGGTGAGCGTGCGGACGGGGGAGGGCAGGGACAGCAGCGTCATACCGGCACCACCACCACGCAGGAGTTGTGGCCGCCGAACCCGAAGGAGTTCGTGATCGCGGGGCCCGAGCGCACGGCACGGGGTGTGCCGTGGACGACGTCGATGTCCATTCCTGGCTCCAGCTGTTCGTGGTTGGCGGTGGGCGGTACCTCGCAGTGCCGCATGGCCTGCACGGTCGCGATGAGCTCCACGGCTCCGGCGGCGCCGATCAGGTGCCCGATGACCGACTTCGGTGCGGTGACCGGCGGCTGGGCGGTGCCGAACACCTTGGTGAGGGCGGCGGCCTCGGACCGGTCGTTGTGCGGGGTCGAGGTGCCGTGGGCATTGACGTGGACGATGTCGGACGGGTCGAGGCCGGCGTCGGCGATGGCCGAGGCCATGGCCGCCGCGGCTCCCGCGCCGTCGGGCAGCGGCATGGCGAGGTGGTGGGCGTCGGCGGTGGCGGCGTACCCGGCGACCAGGCCGTACGTCCTGGCCCCCCGCGCCCGCGCGTCCTCCAGCCGTTCCAGGACGACGAACCCCGCGCCCTCGCCCATCACGAAGCCGTCGCGGTCCTTGTCGAAGGGGCGCGAGGCGTGCTCCGGGTCCTCGTTGCGGAACGAGACCGCGTTGAGGTTGCCGAAGCCGGCCAGGGTGACCGGGGTGAGGGTGTGCTCCGCGCCGCCGGCGATGACGAGATCGGCGCGGCCGGTCTGCAGCAGCATCAGCGCGTGCCCGATCGCATCGGCGCCGCTGGCACACGTGTTGGCGACGGTGAGTGCAGGACCGGTCCAGCCGAGCCGGATGGCGATGTGGGCGGCGGCCGCATTGGGCATGGTCATCAGCGGCATCAGCGGATTGACCCGGGCCGGGCCGCCCTCGGTGAAGTGGGCGGACTCCAGGTCGCTGCTGGCCCGGCCGCCGACGGCATTGCCCACCACGATGGCGGTGCGCCCGGCCTCGGCGGTGGGAGATCCCGCGTCGCGGTGGGCGGCCAGCGCAGCGGCCGTCCCGTAGTGGGCGAAGGGGTCCATCCGGCGGGCCTCCTTGGCCGGGACGAGCCCGGCCAGGCCCTCCAGGCCGCGGACGCGGCAGCCGATCCGTACCCGGTGGCGGCTGAGGTCGAAGTGGGTGAGCTCGGCGGCGGTGGACCGGCCGGCCCACAGCGTGTCCCACAGCTCGTCCGGGGTGCACCCGCCGGGGGTGACCACACCCATGCCGGTGATGGCTACGGGCGCAAGCGCCGAACTGCCCCTGGACGGTCCAGGCATGTCTGCTCCCTAAGGCGTAAGAGCGGTCGTCGTGAAAAAAAGGGGGGTCAGATGATGCGGCACTCGCGCGCCGACTTGATGAAGGCCTCGGCGGCGAAGTCGATGTCGGCCTTGGTGTGGGCCGCGGTGATCGCGATCCGTAGCCGGGCCAGGTCGTTGGGGACGGCCGGAGTGACCACGGGCAGGCCGATGACACCGTTCTTGCGGCACACGGTGGCGTAGTCGTAGGCGGCGATGTCGGACCCGGCGACGACCGGGACGACGGCGGTCTCACTGTCGACGGTGCTCATGCCCGCCTCGTGCAGGATGGACCGGAAGCGCGCGGACTCGCCCTGGATGAACTCCACACGCTCCGGCTCACGCTGCAGGATCCGCAGGGACTCCAGCGCCGCGGCGCTCTGGGCGGGCCCGAGCGCGGCGGAGAAGAGGAACGGGCGGGCCGCGTACTTGAGGTGGTGGATCAACTCGGCGGAGCCGGCGACCCAACCGCCCATGGAGGGGATGGCCTTGGAGAGGGTGCCGAGCTTGACGTCGACCTTCACCTCGTAGTCGAAGTGCTCCTCGATGCCCTTGCCGGTGGCGCCGATGACACCCAGCGCGTGCGCCTCGTCGACCATCAGCAGCGCGTTGTGCGCGTCGCAGACCTTGCGCAGCTCGACCAGCGGGGCGATGTCACCGTCCATCGAGTAGACGCTGTCGACGATGACCAGACGGACACCGGTGTCGGGGGCGGCGGCCAGCCGCCGCTCCAGGTGGGCGACGTCGTTGTGGCGGAAACGGGTGACGGTGGCACCGGAGAGCTTGCACCCGTCGACGATGCTCGCGTGGTCGTACTTGTCGATGAACACCGTGTCGCCCGGGCCGACGATCGCACCGACCGTGCCCACGTTCGCCGCATAGCCCGAACCGAACACCAGGGCCTGATCACGCCCCGCGAACTTGGCGACCTCGACCTCCAGTTCCTCGTGCAGCGGCGTCGAACCCGCCAGCGCCCGCACCCCGTGGTTGCCGGTGCCGTAGCGGTCGACGGCGGCCTTCGCAGCCGAGACGACGCGCTCGTCACCGGCCAGACCGAGGTAGCTGTAGCCCGACATCATCAGCAGGCGCCGCCCGTCCTGGTCCGCGTACGCCGAATCCCGCTCGACGGTGTAGGCGACGAAGCTGTTCTTGCGGTTGGGCTCGTACTCCAGCGACCGGACGCGGTCGCGGAAGTAGGCCAGCTTCGGCTCGAGTCGGCTCCAGGCGGCGGATGCGTTCACGTGCTTCTCCTCGTCGCGATCGTCCGGCTGACCCGGAACTCCATCGGCGCTCTGCCGTTGTTCCGGCGGGGCTCTAGTGGAATTCCATTAAGACTCGGGGGGCGCAATAGCGGCGCAAGAGGAAGGCCATAGCCGTACTCGAAAAGCGAACGACAATGCCCGGACCTCGGCTTTCATTCGCGAAGGAATGTTTTACCGACCGCTGTTGACATGCGGAGACGACCCGCCGGTATCCTCTGAATCGCACGAGCTAGGGGGACACGGCCGGAAGCCGACCGTTTCGGAGAGTGCATAGTGCTGATCAGACTCATAGGTCTTGTCACGATCGAGCCGGACGGAGCAGCGCCGCAACACCTGTCGAGCGCCCAGGCGCAGGTGGCCTTCGCCCGCCTGCTCCTCGAGCGGACCGGCGGTACCGACCGTGACCAACTGGCCGAGACCATATGGCCCGAAGGACTGCCCGACACCTGGGCCTCCGCGCTGCGCAGCCTCGTGAGCCGCGTACGCACCTTCGTCACCACACCACAGGACCAGCCGGGAGTGACCCCGCTGGTCGCCCAGGGCGGCCGCTACCTCCTGCGGCTGCCGCAGGACGCGGCCGTGGACGTGGAGTGCGCGGAAACCGCCGTCACCGAGGCCGCGGAAGCGTACGCGGAGGGCGCCTACGCCGTGGCGCAGCAGCTCGCGGCCGGCGCCGTGTCCAACCTGCGCGGATCCTTCCTGCCCTCGCACGAGGGCGAGTGGGTCAACGCGATGCGCGAACAGCTCGAAGAGCTGCGCCTGAAGGCACTGGAGACCGCGAGCCTGTCCTCCTCCGCCCTCGGCGACGAGCACCACGCCCTGCGCTACGCGGAGGAGGCGGTCCGCCGGGCCCCCTTCCGGGAAAGCGCCTACCGCTGCCGGATGGCGGCCCACACCCGGGCCGGCAACCGGGCCGAGGCACTACGCAGCTACCAGCAGCTGCGCGAGGTACTGGCGGAAGAGCTGGGGATCGACCCGGCACCGGAGACGGAGGCGGCCTACCTGGAACTGCTGCGCACACCGGAACCCCGGTCGTTCGCTCCGCGCTCCGCGGCCCGCCTGGACCCGCTGCTGATGGGCGTCTTCGAGATCGACCACCGCGCCTCGGCCCCCCGCCCGTGCTCCCTGGTCGACCACGGCTGCGTCACCCACCCCGTCACCCGCCCCGTCACCTCGTTCCCCGCCGCCTGACCCCGCACACGCCGAAGGCCGCCGCGAACCCCGCGGCGGCCTTCGGGCACCTCCGGCCCCTGGCCGGCCCCCCATCCTCCTCCCCCCGCGCCCGGTCCAGGCGGCCGCCCCCGGGGGCACGACGAGCGGCCCCGGCCTCCCCTGGGGGTGGGAGGCCGGGGCCGGGGGAGGGGAAAGGCCGGGGGTCAGGTGATGGACACGCCACTGTCGATGCTGATGACCTGGCCCGTCATGCAGTCCTGCTCGAGGAAGAGACGGGCGCTGCGCGCGACCTCCTCGACCGTGACGAAACGGGGGATGGGGGCCTTGCCCTCCATGCCCTCGACGACCCGGTCCGGGAGGGTGTTCGTCATACCCGTGATCATGAACCCGGGGGACAGCGCGTTCACCGTCACCCCCCGCCGGCCGCACTCGGACGCGAGCGTACGGGTGAAGCCGATCAGACCCGCCTTGGACGCCGAGTACGCCGTCTGGCCGGCCGTCGCGATGATGCCCGACGGGGACACGACGTTGATCACCCGGCCCCACCGCCGGCGCAGCATGTGCGGCACCGACACCCGGGCGGTGTGGAACGACCCGATCAGATTGGTCTGGATGACCTGCGCCCAGTCCGCCGGGTTCTGCATCGCCATCAGGCTGTCCTTGCGGATCGCCCCGTTGTTGACGAGGACGTCCACCGGGCCGAGCTCGGCGGATATCGCCTCGTGGAGGGCCTGGGTGGCCTCCCACGAACCGACGTCCCCGGTGACCAGCACCGACGGGTTCACCAGCTTCTCCCGGACGGCCTCGGCAGCCTCGCGGGCACTGTTGTAGTGGACCGCGACCCGGCAGCCCAGCGCATCGAGTTCGAGCGCCAGGGCCTGGCCCAGACCGCCCGAGGCGCCGGTCACGAGCGCGACGGGGGACTCGGGCCGCTGCCCCGCACTGTTCTTGCTCATGCCGCGACACCGCCCCATTCCATCAGGATCGAACCCCAGGTCATACCGGCTCCGAAGCCCGCCAGCAGGACCTTGTCACCGGCCTTGATACGGCCCTCCTCCAGGGCCTCGGTCAGCGCGATCGGGATCGACGCCGAAGCCGTGTTGCCGTACTTCTGGAGGTTGGTGATCAGAGCCTCCTGCCGCAGGCCGGTGTGCGACAGGATCGAGTTGATGATCCGGATGTTGGCCTGGTGCGGAACAACATGGTCCACATCGGCCGCATCCACTTTGGCGCTCTCCAGCGTCTCGCGCACCGTACGGACGGTGTAACGGACGGCGTTGAGGTAGATCTCGTTGCCGTTGATCTGCGCGTAGTGCAGGCCCGCGTCCAGCGTCTCCTGGGTGGTCGGCATCCGGCTGCCGCCGGCGAGCACCTTGAGCGAGCCGGTGCAGGCACCGTCGGCGCCCAGGTTCCACGCCTTGACCCGGTTCTCAGCGCCCGGCTGCAGGACGACCGCACCCGCACCGTCGCCGACGAGGATGGACAGGTCACGATCGGCCGGATTGGCCGTCAGGGTGTGGGTGTCGGAGCCGATCAGCAGGATCGGCCGGGGATCGATGGCGATCAGCGCCATCGCCGACACCAACCCGTAGACGAACCCCGCGCACTCGGAGTTGACGTCGTGCGCGCTCCCCGAGATGCCCAGTTCGTGGTGGACGAACGCGGACGTCGCCGGGGACGGCTGCTCGGGCGTGGCGGTCGCGACGATGAGGTGGGCGATGTCGGCGCCGGTCAGCCCGGCCTTCTCCAGCGCACGCCGGCCGGCCTCGACCGCCAGGGAGGCGGTGGTCTGCCCCGGGTCGACCGCCCGCCGCTCGCGGATCCCGCAGCGGCTGACCACCCAGTGCTCGTCGACGCCGAAACGCGCCGCGAGTTCAGCGCTGGTGACGATGCGTTCGGGTACGGACATGCCCCACCCGGTGATGTCGAAGCCGGTCACGTCACCCCCCCCCCGCTACGCCTGAGCCGGGACGAGGTCGACGATCTTCGCGTAGACGTCACGCAGCGTGGTGGTGTCGTCGAGGTCCGCGAAGAGGGACTCGTCGGCCGGGATGTGCGGGTACTGGTTCTGGAATCCGTACAGCCACTCCATCAGGTCCAGCGAGTCGACGTCCGCAATGTGCTGGAGCGGGGTGTCGGGGCTGACCTCCGCGGCACCCGAGACGGCCTCGAGCTGGCTCGCCAGTTCTTCGATGGTGGGCAGCGACATGGGGTCGGTCCTCTCTCGGCAATGCAACTCGGCAGTGCGTGTCTGGTTTTCGAGAGTGATAAAAGCTCCGCCCCCGCAAGGAAGGCGCAACACCGCCCCGGATCCTGATTCCCGGCCTTCTTGCGCACACCTTGCGGGGCATCGGGTTTTCTCGGTCGCGAATTCGGAAACACGGCCCGCCGGACACGCAGGAAAGAGGATCAGGATGACAACGGTCGCCCCCAAGTCGGTGGACCCCGAGGTCGATGCGATCAGGCACCACTACGAGGTCAGCAACGATTTCTACCGGCTCCTGCTGGGCCCCACGATGATGTATTCGGGCGGCTACTGGGAGGACGGCGAGGACCTGGTCGCCACCCTGGACGAGGCGCAGGAGCGCAAGCTCGACACGTTCGCCCAGCTCGCGAACGTGGCGGCCGGCGGCGCCAAGCGCGTCCTGGACATCGGCTGCGGCTGGGGCACCATGCTCAACCGCCTCACCACCGTGCACGGCGCCGAGCAGGCCGTCGGCCTGACCCTGTCCCGCACCCAGGAAGCCTTCATCGACGGCCTGAACAACCCGCGGATCACCACGCTGGTCCAGAGCTGGGCGGACTACAAGGTCGCCGACGACAGCGAGAAGTACGACGCCGCGTTCTGCATCAACGCCCTGGAGCACTTCGTCTCCTCCAACCTGCCGCCGAAGGAGCGCACCAAGCGCTACCGGTACTTCTTCCAGCAGGTCGCGAACGCCCTCAACCCGGGCGCGAAGTTCGTGCTGCACACCATGACCGCCGAGGCGCTGCCGATGAACCGCGCCCTCCTCGACGACCTGAAGTTCCTCCAGCGCTCCGAGTTCGAGGGCTGCCACATCCCCCACCTGAGCGAGCTGTCCGCCGCCGCCGAGGGCCTCTTCGAGATCGACGAGATCGTCAACGAGCGCGAGTCCTTCGCGATGGCCTGCCGCGCCTGGCTGGTCCTGCTGGCCGAACGCCGGGACGAGGCCGTGGCCATGGAGGGCGAAGAGGTCGTCTCGCGCTTCGAGCGCTACCTCGACATCTTCGCGTACACGCTCGAGGACAAGTTCTTCAACAACTTCCGCGTCACCATCACGCGCCGCTGAGGAGGCCGACGTGACGAGCATTCTTGAGCCGGCCAAGGACGGCGGAGCACGTACAGGCACCGAGACGCATCCCGGTGGCGGCGGACCGACCCGGCACCTGCGGGTCGCGGTCATCGGCACCGGCTTCTCGGGCCTGGGCACCGCCATCCGACTGCTGCAGTCGGGCATCGACGACTTCCTGGTGTTCGAGCGGGCCGACGAGGTCGGCGGCACCTGGCGCGACAACAGCTATCCGGGTTGTGCGTGCGACGTCATGTCCCACCTCTACTCGTTCTCCTTCGCCCGCAACCCGAACTGGAAGTCGACGTTCGCCTCACGCGACGAGCTGTACGCCTACCTGCGCGACACGGCCGACCGCTTCGGCGTACGCCCCCACATCCGGTTCGGGCACGAACTGGAGGCCGCCCGCTGGGACGAGGACGAGCGGCACTGGAAGATCGAGACCTCGCAGGGCCACTACACCGCCCAGTTCCTGGTCACCGGCACCGGCTACCTCAGCGAGGCGGCCGTACCCGACATCAAGGGGCTGGCGGACTTCGAGGGCAAGATCTTCCACTCCTCGAACTGGGACCACGACCACGACCTGGCCGGCCGCCGCGTCGCCGTCATCGGCACCGGCGCCTCCGCCATCCAGTTCGTCCCCAAGATCCAGCCCGAGGTCGGGCAGCTGGACCTGTACCAGCGCACGCCCCCGTGGATCGGCCCCAAGCCCGACAAGGCCAACAGCGAGCTGCACACCAAGATGCTCCGCTCACTGCCCGGCTACCAGCAGTTCCGGCGGGGCTTCAACATGTGGGGCCGGGAGATCCTGGCCTTCTTCTGGAAGCGCCCCAAGCTCGCCGAGAAGGTCCAGAAGATGGCGAGCGACCACCTGGCCAAGTCGGTCCCCGACCAGGCACTGCGCGCCAAGCTGACACCCGACTACCTGGTGGCGTGCAAGCGCCTGCTGTTCTCCAACACCTGGTACCCGGCGATCCAGCAGCCCAACGTGGACATCGTCACCGACGGCATCGCCGAGGTCCGCCCCAAGTCGATCGTCGGCAGCGACGGCGTCGAGCGCGAGGTCGACACCATCATCCTGGGCACCGGCTTCCAGGCCACCGACCGCCCCGTCGCCCGCCGGATCTGGGGCAGGGGCGGCCTCCAGCTGCGCCAGGCCTGGCAGGACGGCATGGCCGCCCACCGGGGCACCACCATCGCCGGCTTCCCGAACCTCTTCATGCTGCTGGGCCCGAACACGGCACTGGGGCACTCCTCGCAGACCGTGATGATCGAGGCGCAGGTCCAGTACGTCGTCGACTCGCTGAAGCAGGTGGAAAAGCGCGGCCTGGCCAGCATCGAGGTCCGCCAGGAGGCGCAGGACGCCTACAACCGCACACTCGACCAGCACCTCGAGGGCACCGTCTGGATGTCGGGCGGCTGCAAGAGCTGGTACCTCGACGCGAACGGCCGCAACACATCGATCTTCCCGACCTACACCTGGCGCTTCCGTCGCGGGACCAAGCGCCTCGACCTGAGCGAGTACCAGCTCGCTTCCCGGGTGCGCAGCACCAAGCCGGTACCTCACCAGTAGGAGACGCACGATGAGCAGCACCCACAGAACTGCCGCGGGCACCGCCGCCGAGCCGTCCCGCCGCCGGGTCCTGGGCGGGATCGCGACCACGGCCGTCGCGGTCGTCGGCTGGAACGCCGTGTCCCAGACCTGGGCGACGGCCGCCGAGGCCGCCGGCACCTCCGACGTCGTCCCCGTGCCGGGACTGGCCGGCACCCTGGAGACGACCCCGGGCGTGGTCGACGCCTTCGCCAACGACTTCGGACACCTCTTCGACGGCGCCCCGAGCAAGCCGTGGGCGGTGCTGCGTCCCGGCGGCATCGACGACATCGTCAAGATCGTCGACTACGCCCGTACGAACAACATCAAGGTCGCCGTCAACGGCCAGGGCGGCACCGGCAACGACATCGAGTCCCACTCGGTCTACGGCCAGGCGCGCGTCCCCGGCGGCATCTCCATCGACGCCAAGGGCATGTCGAAGATCATCTCGATCGGCAGCGACACCGCGGTCGTCGAGGCCGGGGTGACCTGGGGCCAGCTGACCGACGCCGCCCTCAAGACGGGCAAGACCCCGCCGGCCCTGCCCGACTACCTGTACATCTCCGTCGGCGGCACCATCAGCATCGGCGGCATCGGCGGCACCGTGCAGAAATACGGCCTGCTGTGCGACACGGTCCAGTCGATCGACATCGTCACCGGCGACGGCAGGCTCGTCACCGCCAGCGCCTCCCAGCGCTCGGAACTGTTCAACGCGGCACTGTCGGGCGGCGGCCAGGTCGGCATCATCGTCCGCGCCACCGTCAAACTGATCCCGGCGCCCAAGCGGGCCGTCATCTTCAGCCTCTTCTACAGCACGGTCGAGCAGTACCTCGCCGACTCGGAGAAGGTACTGGCCGACGGCCGGTTCCAGGTCCACGCCGGCGAGATGCTGCGCACCCCGGACAACTCCGGCTGGCGGTACAAGCTGGAGGTCGGCGCCACCTACAACACGACGCCGCCGAACCGGACCAGGCTGCTGTGCGACCTGAAGGACGTCCGCGCCGACGCGGTCATCGAGGACGTGTCCTTCCGGGACTACATGTTCCGCCTCGACGCCTACGAGGCGTACCTGAAGGAGGGCGGCCACTGGTACACGCCCAAGCCGTGGCTGAGCATGTTCCTGCCCGCCTCGAAGACCAAGGCGTTCATGAAGCGCGTCGAGCAGGAGCTGGACGCGAACTCCCTCGGCGGCGGATTCCTGCTCTTCTACCCGTTCTTCACCTCGAAGATCAAGCGGCCGCTGGCGATGATGCCGGGCGAGTCCGTGGCCTACCTCTTCGACCTGCTGCGCTTCCCCAACCCGGGTGAGCCCAACATCCAGGGCATGATCGACCAGAACCGCCGCCTGTACGACATCGCGGTGGCCAGCGGCGCCAAGCGCTACCTGGTGGGCTCGATCCCGATGACGGGCGCCGACTGGCAGAAGCACTTCGGCAACCGCTGGGCCGGCTTCGTCAACGCCAAGAAGAAGTTCGACCCCAACAACATCTTCACGCCCGGCCAGGGCTTCTTCGCCTGACGGCAGGCCGGCCGGCCGTGGAGTCCCGGCGGTGGGGGCGGGGGAGAGCAACCCCCGCCCCCACCGCCATTCCCGTATCGAGTGGAGGCCCCTGAGATGAGCACGTACGACCTGATCGACGAGGCGGTGATCGACGCCCCGGCGGATGCCGTCTGGGACGCGCTCGTCGCCGAATTCCGCGGCGCGAAGAAGTGGTGGGTCCCGCACAACACGTTCACCGCCCTCTCCGGCGCCCCCGACGAGGTCGGCGGCACGGTGGGCGTGGTCGTGCACACCAAAGGCGTCGACAAGGGCGGACTGAAGCTGCGCTTCACCTCCCGCACGGTGGCCGTGGAGCCCGGCCGCCGCCTGGACATCGAGTACGTCGACGGGGTCTTCCGCGGCCCGAGCACCTTCCTGCTCGAACCCCTGCCCGGCGGCCGCACCCGCGTCTCGATGCACTTCACCGGCAGCCCGCACGGCTGGCTCAAGGCCCTGGCCAAAGTCGCGGACCTCGGCGCCGAGCACTCCAAGGCCACCCTCGCCGCATTCGAGTCGCTGGACCGGCAGCTGTCGGCGGCACCCCGGTGACCGCCGCCCCGGAGCTCACCAGCGAGCTGACGGTCCCAACCGACGACGGCGCGGACCTGGCCGTGACCGTACTGGCACCGCTCGCGGGCGCACCGGCCCGCGCCGACGTGGTCCTGCTGCACGGCTGGGCCCACACCCGCCGCGCCTGGGGCACCGTCGCCGACCGGCTGATCCGGGCCGGACACCGGGTCGTGCTCTACGACCAGCGCGGCCACGGCGCGTCCACACTCGGCCGCACCCCGGTCTCGGTGGAGCGCCTGAGCGCGGACCTCGCGGCGGTCCTGGGCGAGACCGACGCCCGCGAGGCGGTGCTCGTCGGCCACTCGGGCGGCGGGTTCACCGCCCTCTCCTACGCCGCCACCTCCCCCTCGGCGGGCCGCCTGCGCGGCCTGGTGCTGCTGGGCACGGCGGCGCACGGCCAGGACACCCCGGACAGCGAGGTGAAGATGATGGGCAGCCGGCTCTTCTCCCGGGCCCTGCGCCGGCCCTGGCTGGGCGGCAAACTGCTCGGCTCCACCATGGGCAAGGGCGTGGATCCCGTCGTGCGCGACGTGAACCGGCAGATGTTCGCCGCCACCACACCGCGCGTGCGGGCGGACTTCTTCCGCTGCACCCGCGGCTGGGACGTCCGCGAGGCACTGAAGGCGGTCGCCACCCCCGCCGTGGTCCTGCACGGCGACGGCGACAAGGTGATCGACATCGCCCTGGCCCGGACCCTCGCCGAGGTCCTGCCGGGCGCCCGCTTCGAACCGGTCCCCGGCGCGGGACACATGCTCGCACTGGAGCGTCCGCTCCTCGCGGTCGCGGCCGTCACCGAGCTCGCCTCACGATGATCGAGGAACTCCTCCCCCCGGGCGTCACGTCGTCGGAAGCCTTCGACGACGCGGCGCCCGCTCCTCTCTTCCCGGCCGAAGCCGCCCTGATGCAGGGCCGACGGGCCCACCGGCGCCGGCAGTTCGCCACGGCCCGCGCCTGCGCCCGCCGCTGCCTGTCGGACCTCGGCCGCCCCGCCGGCGCCCTGCTCCCGGGACCGGGCGGCGCCCCCCAGTGGCCGACCGGAGTGGTCGGCAGCATCACCCACTGCGAGGGCTACCGCGCCGCGGTGGCGGCCCCCGCCTCCGTGATGGCCGCCGTCGGCATCGACGCGGAACCGGCGGGCCCACTGCCCCGGGGCGTCCTCGCCCTGATCGCGTCCGAGACGGAACAAGCCCACCTGGCCGCCCTCGCCTCGACCGACCCCTCCATCCCCTGGGACCGCGTCTTCTTCTCCGCCAAGGAGGCGGCGTACAAGGCCTGGTACCCGGCCACCGGCATCTGGCTCGGCTTCCGCGACGCCACCCTCACCCTCTTCCCCGACGGCGGCTTCGCGGCGACCCTGCACCCCCCGCTCCCCCCACCCGTGGACCCGGTCTACCAGGGCCGCTGGCTGGCCGGCCCGGACCTGATCCTGACCGCGGTGGCGCGCCAGGGCCACCAGCCGCCCCCGAGCGCCACGGCAGCCGCGCTGATCTCCTCGGGAGCGCCCTCGTAGCGCGCGGGCCCGAACCCGGCCCTGACCGCCGCAGCGCTGCCGGCCGGCGGTCAGGGCCGGGGCAGCACCACCGTGCGCACCTCCTGCGGGGCCTTCGGCGCGGCCACGGGGTGCGCACCCGTACGGAACTCCTGGGGACTCATGCCCCGCACCCGCTTGAAGGCCGTCGACAGGGCGAAGGCCGAGCTGTAGCCCACACGCCGGGCCACCGTCGCGATGGTGGCGTCCGGCTCCCGCAGCAGATCCGCAGCCAGCGCGAGCCGCCACCCGGTCAGATAGGCCACCGGCGGCTCACCCACGACGTCGGCGAACCGGCGGGCCATGGAAGCCCGCGACACCCCCACCTTCAGGGCGAGTTCCTCCACCGTCCACCCGTGCGCGGGATTCTCGTGGAGCAGCCGCAGCGCCGGGCCGACCACCGGATCGCTCTGCGCCCGGTACCAGGAGGGCGCGCCGCTGCCCGGCGCCGCCAGCCACGTGCGCAGCACCCCGATCAGCAGCAGGTCCAGGAGACGGTCCAGCACGATCTCCTGGCCCGGCTCGTCCTTGGAGATCTCCGAGGCGAGCAGCGCGACCAGCGTGGTGTCGGCGGCCTCCGCCGGACGCACCAGGATCGTCGGCAGCGCGCTCAGCAGCCGCCGGCCGATCTCACTCGGCGCCTGGTAGGTGCCGCTCAGCATCACGGCCGAGCCGGCGTCCTGGAAGTCGTCGCCCCACGTGCGCACGCCGAGCGCCATCGTCTCGGTGACGTCCTCGCCCTCCTCGGTGCTGCACCGCTGCTCCGGGCCGACGGTGATCTGGACCGGCGTGTCCCGGGAGTCCGCGACCGTGTACGGCTCCGGGCCCCGTACGACCGCCACGTCGCCCGGCCGGATCACGACCGCAGTGCCGAGGGCGGGAACCAGCCATGCGCTGCCGTGCACCATCGTGACGACCGAGAGCGGCGCCCGGTCCTCCACCCGCAGCGACCAGGGCGGGTTGAAGACGGACTTGAGCAGGAAGGCCCCCCGGGCCTTGGGGCCCTCCAGCAGTCCGGTCAGCGTGTCCATACGCCCATCCTCTCGCGTCGTGCGCCCGCTCCGAAACCCCCGCCCCCGCCTCCCGCGCCCCCGCCCGCACGCGCCGAAGCGCCCGCTCTCCCGCGGGGGACGGAAAGAGAGCGGGCGCCGATCGCGGGGGTCTACGCCGCCGACGCGCGGCCGTGCAACGTCAGCGCGCGCCCCAGCGCGGCCAGCGCCGCCGTACAGGCCACCGTGCGCACGACGTTGCCCGAGGCCCAGCGGCCCCCGAAGCGGGAGCGGGCCGCCGCCGCGTCGGCGCCGGCCCGGGCCAGCTGGTTGTTGAGGGGAATGTTCACGATCGCGGTGACGGCCAGCGACAGCCCGTACAGCGCGAAGGCCAGCCAACCCCAGCGCGCCGCGTCGAGGCGGCCGCCGCGCTGCTGCTGCGTGGCCGCCACCCCCGTCGCCAGGAACGCGCCCAGGAAGAGCAGGCCGAACAGGCCGTTGTCGATCGCCTCGTTGATGTTCCGCATCGCGGTCACATACGTCTGGTCGTCGCCGCGCCCCAGACCCGGCATCACCGAGATGTCGAACGCGAAGTAGAGGCCGGCCATCAGCCCGGTCCCCACCGTCGCCGCCACCAGCGTCACCGATTGCGTGGTCGTGCTGCTCACTTCAGGATTCCCTTCAACGTGCGCTCGTACCGCCGGTTCAGCAGCGTGGCGCCGATCAGCCGGACCGGCGGCGGGATCGTGGCGGACACGTGCGCGACCGACTGCCGGGACGCGCCGTCGAACATCCACGGCTGCAGATACGTCATCACGCGCATCGGGGCACTGGAGACGACCTTGCGCTCCTCGGCCAGGTAGGCCCGCTCGCCGAGCCGGTCGAAGACCGGGAAGACGATCCGCTCCTCGTCGCGCAGATGGTCGCGCAGCACGCCCTCGAAGGTCTGCGCCGCCCGGACCAGGCCGTCGCCGCGGCGGGCGATCGCCGTCGACACGGCCGCCATCGCCGCATCCAACTCCTCGTGATCCTCGTGAAGTTCACGCGCCTGCGCGTCGAAGTCGGCGTCCCGGCGGCGCAGTCCGGGCCACAGGACGTCGTCCTCGCTGGTGTGGTGCCATTCGATGACCTCGCGCAGCCGCTGCCACCACGCGGTGCCCGCGCCGCTCCACGCGGGGGCCGCGGCGCGCAGCCGGGCCGCGTCGCGCCGCATCGCGACGTGCATCAGGGCGAAGCCGTGGAAGTGCGGGGGAAGGTGTTCCAGCCCGTGTTCGCTGGAATACGACGGGGGAGCCGGCACGGGAGCCTCCTGCCTGTCTGTCGTGCGCGGTGGTGCCGGTGTGCGGTGGTGCGGTCGTGCGTGCCCGGACACCCCGAGCACCGGGCGGCGGCCGTAGCAGAGTCGCCGCCCGGTCAAGGAGCGATAAGGGATCGAGCAGGTGGTGAGGCGCCGTGCCGTCAGACGTTCCAGACCCCGGAGGCCGCCGCGTCGCGCGCGAAGTCGGAGAAGTCCTTGGGCTTGCGGCCCAGAGCCTCCTCGACACCGTGCACCAGGTGCGCGTTGCGCCCGTCGAGGATCATGGTGAACAGGTCCGCGAACTCCTCCGGCAGGCCGTTCTCGCGCAGCACGGCGCGGTACTCCTCGTTGGTGACCGAGATGTACTTGATCTCGCGCCCGGTGGCCTTGGTCAGTTCGGCGGCCACATCGCTGTAGCTGAGCAGGCGCGGACCCGACAGCTCGTAGGTCTTGCCGATGTGCTTGTCATCGGTCAGCGCCGCCACCACGACGTCGGCGATGTCGTCGGCGTCGACGAAGGCCTCCACGGCGTCACCGGTCGGCAGGGCGATCTCGCCGGCCAGCACGGGCTCCAGGAAGAAGCTCTCGTTGAAGTTCTGGTTGAACCAGCTCGAGCGGACGATCGTCCAGTCGCCGCCGGAGGCCTTCAGGTTCTCCTCCGACACCTCCGCGGCCTCCTCACCGCGCCCGGACAGCAGCACCAGGCGGCGCGCACCGCCGGCGACGGCCACCTTGGCGAAAGCGCCGACCTGTTCGGCGGCGCCCGGGAAGGCGAGGTCGGGGTAGTAGGTCACGTACACCCGGTCGACGCCCTCCAGCGCCGGTCCCCAGGTGGCGGGCTCGTGCCAGTCGAAGGCGGGCTGGCCGCTGCGCGAACCGATCCGGACCTCGCGGCCCTGGGCGGAAAGCTTCTCGGCGACGCGCCGGCCGGTCTTGCCGTGACCGCCGATGACGAGGGTGATCTGCGTGTTCTGAGTCATGAGTACAGTCAAGTCCAGTCTCGCGAGACGGGCCATAGCCACAAAGCTCAGTTCCATATGCCTGCGTCTACGAGAGGTCACCTCGGAGCGCGACGGAGAGAGGGTGGCTTCGGCGTGAGCTCCAGAAGCGTAGGCATGCCCCCAGGAGGCCGGCCAGGCCTCCCCAGCGATCCTCGACCCCCTGTGGACAGACCCTCGAGCAAACGTCCAGCACCTCCTGACCAGCCGTCAAGCCGTCCTGTACGGCAGGACTTGAGCCGTTCTCCGGTCTCCTGCGACACCATCGGCCCCGGAGTCACGACCCGCCCGCTGGGAGGCCGCATGAACGCCACTCCGGATCATCCGGAGCTCGACCAGTTGTCCGCCGACCTGACCGGCCTGCTCGGACGGATCGGGCTCGACCCGGCCGCCCGGCGGTCCGCGCGCCGGGACCGCATCGACATCCGCTTCGCGGCCGCCGCCGCCCGCCATCCGGCCCGCGTATGCGCCCGGGACGGCGAAGAGCAGACGACCTACCTCGAAGCGGACTGGCTCGCCGACGACATCGCCGGGCGCCTGTCCGGCCGTGCGGGGCCCGGTACGGTGGTCGCCGTGCGCGCACAGCGCACCTGCTCAGCCCCCGCCGCCGTGGTGGGCGCACTGCGCACCGGGGCGGCGGTACTGCCGCTCGAGCCCGGACACAACGCGGGCCTCCAGGAGTTCCTGATGCGCGACGCCGGCGCCGAGATGGTCATCTCGGACGGCGGACTGCTGCGCGAGGAGATCCCGCTGGCCAAGGCGGGCAGGTTCGTCATCGCGGCGCGGCCCGAGGCGGCGTGGCGCCGCGAGATCCCGCCGGCCACGGCCTTCCTGGCGCTCCCCACGGGCGGCGACCCGGGCCGGGCGCTGGCCGTGCGGCCCGTCAGCCACATGGACGTGCTGTCCTGGGTGGACGCCTTGCTCCCGCTCCTGGAGTCGGGACCGGACGACGTGTGGACCTGCTTCCATTCCCTCAGCCTGGACCTGGGCATGCGCGAGATCTGGGGACCCCTGCTGTCCGGCGGACGCGCCGTCGTCGTGGACCGCGACACGGCCTGCGACGCCCGCGCCTTCGCCCGGCTCCTGGCCGAGCAGGAGGTGACCGTGCTGACGCAACTGCCGTCCGCCTTCGCGCGGCTGGCCGCGGCGGCGCGCGGGAGCCGGAGCAGCCTGCCGGCGCTGCGGCACGTACTGCTCTCGGACGAGCAGGTGGACGCGCCCGCCCTGGCCGGCTGGCGGGACGCACGGATCGCCCCGCAGGCCGTCGCCTGGGACGTCTCGGGGCCGCCGACCGTCCTGTGAGCCAGGGGGCGGGCGACAGACAGCGGGGGAGGGCCGCGGACGACGACCGTCCGCGGCCCTCCCCCCTGCGCCTCCCCGCCCGCGGCCGCGTCAGAAGTTCCCCAGCCCTCCGCACACGTTGAGGGCCTGGGCCGTGATGGAGGCGGCCAGATCGGTGGTCAGGTAGCCGACCAGAGCGGCCACCTCCTCGGGGGTGGAGTACCGGCCGAGCGGGATCTTGGATTCGAGCTGCTCCTGGACGTACTCCTCGGTGGTGTCCCACGCCTGCGCGTACCCGCTGCGCACGCGCGCCGCCATGGGCGTCTCCACGTATCCCGGGCAGACCGCGTTGACGGTGGTCCCGGTCGGTGCGAGTTCCTTGCCGAGCGCCTTGGTGAAGCCGACCACGGCGTGCTTGGAGGCGGTGTAGGGGGCGCCGAGCAGGACCCCCTGCTTGCCCGCGGTGGAGGCGATGTTGATGATGCGGCCCCAGGGCTGCGCCCCGAGGCCGCCGCCGTTGAGGACCTCGCGCGTCAGCAGGAACACGCTGTTGAGGTTGGTGTCGATGACGTCGTGCCACAGCTCGTCGGTGATGTCCGCGGTGGCGCCGCCGCCGCTGCGGCCGGCGTTGTTGACCAGGATGCTGACCGGCGCCCCGTACACCGCCACCGCCGAGGCGACCACCGCCGCCACGGCCGAGCGGTCGCGTACGTCGGCGGCCGCGCCCTCCACGCTCATCCCTTCGCACTGCAGGTCGGCGACGGTCTGCTTGACCGCTGCCTCGGTGCGCGCGCAGACGAACACCCGGTGGCCGCGGGCGCCCAGGTCCCGGGCGACGGCCAGCCCGATGCCGCTGGTCGCCCCGGTGACCAGCGCCACGGGCCGTTCGGGGGCCTGCGTTCTCGCCTTGACCGTCATCCTTGTTCCCTCCGTCGCTCACCAGGACGTCCAGAGCGTGCCGCAGAGCACTCGGGGCGCGACGGATCAGCGCTCGCGCCAGGTCCCCGCGCGCCGGAACCCGCCGGTGCGGTCCCATCCGGCGGCCCGGGCGCGCGGGGGCTCCGGCCGCTCGCCCGCCTGGCCGGCCAGCAGGGCCCTCAGGACCGCCAGCACGGCGGCCGTCTCCGCCGCGTCGGGGTGACCGCGCGTGATCCTCCACGGCTCCGCCCCCGCTTTGGCGGCGGCTGCCTCCCGGGCCGTCATACCGGCGGGTTGCCGTGCTTGCGCGACGGCAGGTCGGCGTACTTGGGACGGAGCATGGCCAGTGCCGAGGTGAGCGCCGAGCGGGTTTCGGCCGGGTCGATGACGTCGTCGACCAGGCCGCGTTCGGCCGCATAGTAGGGGTGCATGAGCTCGGTCGTGTACTCCTTGATCTTCTGCGCGCGCGTCGCGTCGGGGTCGGCGGCGGCGGCGATCTCCCGGCGGAAGATGACGTTCGCCGCGCCCTCGGCGCCCATGACGGCGATCTCGTTGGTGGGCCAGGCCAGTGCGAGGTCCGCGCCGATGGAGCGGGAGTCCATGACGATGTAGGCGCCGCCGTACGCCTTGCGCAGGACCAGGGAGATCCGCGGGACGGTGGCGTTGCAGTATGCGTACAGCAGCTTGGCGCCGTGCCGGATGATGCCGCCGTGCTCCTGGCCGACACCGGGCAGGAAGCCGGGGACGTCGACCAGGGTGACCAGCGGGATGTTGAAGGCGTCGCAGAACTGCACGAAGCGGGCCGCCTTCTCGCTGGCGTGGATGTCGAGCACCCCGGCGAGGTGGGCGGGCTGGTTGGCGACGAAGGCGGTGACGTGCCCGTCCATCCGGGCGAGCGTGCACACCACGTTGGCCGCCCAGCCGGGCTGGACCTCGAAGTGGTCGCCGTCGTCGACGACCTCCTCGATGACCCGGCGGATGTCGTACGCCTGCTGCGGATGGGCGGGCACGATCGCGGCGAGCGCCTCGGTACGCCGGTCCGCGGGGTCCTCGCCCGACTCACGCGGCGGTGTCTCGCGGTTGTTGGCGGGCAGCAGCGACAGCAGGTGCCGTACGTCCTCCAGGCAGCTCTGCTCGTCGTCGTAGGCGAAGGCGGCCACCCCGGAGACCGCGGCGTGCACGTCGGCGCCGCCGAGACCGTTCTGCGTGATCTCCTCACCGGTGACGGCACGGACCACGTCCGGGCCGGTGATGAACATCTGTGAGGTGCCGCGGACCATGAAGACGAAATCGGTGAGCGCGGGGGAGTACGCCGCCCCGCCCGCGCACGGACCCATCATCACGCTGATCTGCGGGATGACGCCGGAGGAGCGGGTGTTGCGCTGGAAGATGCCGCCGTAGCCGGCCAGGGCGGACACGCCCTCCTGGATGCGGGCGCCGGCACCGTCGTTGAGCGAGACCAGCGGGGCTCCGGCCGCCTCGGCCAGGTCCATCACCTTGTGGATCTTCTCCGCGTGGGCCTCGCCGAGCGCCCCTCCGAAGATGCGGAAGTCGTGCGCGTACACGAAGACGGTGCGGCCGCCCACCGTGCCCCAGCCGGTGACCACGCCGTCGGTGTAGGGCCGTTTCTGCTCCAGCCCGAAACCGCTCGCCCGGTGCCGGCGCAGAGCCTCGATCTCGTGGAACGAGCCCTCGTCCAGCAGCAGTCCGATGCGCTCACGGGCGGTGAGCTTGCCCTTGGCGTGCTGCTGTTCGGTGGCCCGCTCGCCGGGACCGGCCAGGGCCTGGGCCTTGATTCCGGCCAGTTCCGCGGCACGGTCGGTACCCGGCGGGGTGGACACGTCGATGATGGTCATGTGGATCCTCCAGATCTGAAGACCGGATTGCGGCCACCGTCGCGCGCGCGACTCAAGACGCCGTGGAAGTCCACTCGAACCCCGTACGAGACGCGGTCCTGGCGCCGCTGCGGCGTGCGGGCTCGGCGGCCTGATGGCGGGGCGGGGCTCAGGTCGCCCGGTGCAGCGTGAGGTGGCCGCGGCGGACCGGCGTCCCCCGGTACGGCGGCGGCCCGCCGAAGCCGTCCCCGCCGGCCGCGGCCCACGCCGCACCCGAGGCCGCGGCGCCGGCCCGCTCCCGCTCCTCCTGCCCCTCCCGCTCCTCCCGCAGGACGTCCCGCAGGGCCTGCTCGAAACGGTCGATGTCCTGTGCGCTGTTGTCGCGGTGGACGGAGGCACGCACGGCGGTGGCGCCGTCCCGCGCGGCCGGGTGCAGCGGGTTCTCCTGCGCGACGGTCTTCCAGAGGACGACCCCGCGCCGGGCCAGACCGCGGCGGATGAGCGCGGCCGGCACCTCGCCGTGACGGAAGGCCAGCATCCCGGCCTGCTCCCGGCCCGCTCCGAGCAGTTCGATCCCGGGCGTCCGCCCGACGGCGGCGCGCAGCCGGGGCAGCAGGTCCTCGTACGGAAGACGCAAGGCGGCGGCGTGGTGGGCGAGGGCGGCGTTCAGCGCGGCGACGGCGGCCGGGACGGGCGCCGGCGGGCGGCCGCTCCACACCCCCGGCGCGGCGTAGGCGAAGCCCACGCCCTCCGGGCCGCGCAGGAACCGCCAGCCGTCCGCCGTGACCAGCTGCGCGCCGATGCGCGCGGCGTCGACGGGGAGCTGGCCGACCGAGTGGGAGGCGTCGACGGCGTACCGGGCCCGGTGGGGGGCCAGGAGCCGGCCCACCTGCTCGACCGGGCTGACGGTTCCGCAGGCCGAGGAGACGTGGACCACCGAGACGAGGGCGACGTCCTCGTCGATGTGGGCCCGCATCCAGTCCAGGTCGAGGTCGCCGTCCGCCCGCAGCGGGACGACCTCCAGCCGGCAACGGGTGCGGTCGCGCAGGGCGTAGAGGGTGCTCAGGCGGGCCACGCCCTCGTACGGGGTGGTCCAGATCCGGTCGCCCGGACCGAGTTCCGCGGCGCAGACGAAGGCGTCGAAGGCCTCGGCCGCGCCGGTGGCCAAGGCCGTGTCGCCGGCCGGGACGCCCAGCAGGGCGCCGAGGCGTTCGTGCACCTCGGTGTGCAGGACGGCGCCGAGGTGCTCCGCCAGCGCGCGGCTCCCGAAGCGGTCGTCGCGGGCCGTGCAGGCGGCGAGCACGGCCCGCACGCCGTCCGGCATCCGGCCCGTGCCCGCCGTGTTCAGGTGGGCCGTTCGTTCCCTGTCGTACGTCGGCGCATTCATTCAGGGGCCTCCCCCCGCTGTCGGGGCCGCGGCACGTCCACGACCCTGCGTTCCACATATTGCCAAAACGTCTGGCAATACATTGCCTATCACTTGGTAGTTTTGGCAATGCCCGCTCCGGCGACGCTCGAGTTCCGGCCCCTTGGCAACTCTTGGCAAGATTCCCCGCCGGCCCTGCCCGCTCGACTTCCGTGCAGGTCGCAGCGGTTCATGCAGGAACGAAAGCCACGCGGGAGGCGGCGGACGCCCTTCCCTCCAGCCCTTCTCAAGCGATTGACGAGCAAATCCCGAGCAGGCGTTGCCAATCTTCTTGGCAGAGGACTTGCCAAGAAGATTCGAAACATTGCCACGGAGGAACCGCCATGAAGAACATCGCCCGCATCGTCGCCACCGCCGCCCTCGCCACCGCCGCCGTCCTCACCGCGGGCGCAGCCGCCCACGCCGACGGTGGCGCCATCGACTGGCCGGTCGCCCCGACCTCGGCCGGCGCACCGGCCGCCCCCGCCACCACCCTCATCGACTGGCCGTAACCGCCCGCCGGGAATCCGCCCGGGAGTTCTCGTGCCCTGCACACCGAACTTCCGGCCCCCGCGGAAAAGGATCGGAATCCTTGTCCCGCATTCCCGGCACCCGTGCGAAAAAGGGGGCACTCGGGCACGGCGCCGCAGGTGGAAGGCGGCTCGAAAGCCGCTACAGGAAAGAGATGGAACACATCCACCCCGGCTAGCGTGCCTCGAACGGGGGCAGCTCCTTGGCCACCGGAGGAAAAGAGCCAAGGAAGTACGGAGGAGACCGTGAGAATTCAGGTTCTGGGTCCGCTGAGCGCCGAGGTCAACGGCGGATCCATTGTTCCGACCGCGGGTAAGCCAAGACAGCTCCTGTCGCTCCTCGCGCTCTATCCAGGGCGCGTCATGCCGGTCCCCACCCTCATGGAGGAGATCTGGGGAACCGCGCCGCCACAGAGCGCGCTGACCACCCTGCAGACGTACATCCTCCAGCTGCGCAGGCGCCTGGGCACCGCGATGGGGCCCGACGCCCCCGGCGGGGCCAAGGAGGTGCTGGTCACCCGGCACGGCGGCTACCTCCTGCAGATACCCGAGGACGGCGTCGACGTGCACGACTACGAACGCCTCGTCCGCGAGGGCCAGTCCGCCTTCGAGTCCGGCGACAGCCAGGTCTCCGCCGCCCGCTTCCGGGCCGCCCTGGACCTGTGGCGCGGCCCCGCGCTGGTCGACGTACGGGTCGGACCGATCCTCGACATCGAGGTCATGCGCCTCGAGGAGAGCCGCCTGGTCACCGTGGAGCGGCGGATCGACGCCGACCTGAGGCTGGGCCGGCACGGCGAACTGATCGCCGAACTGACCGAGCTGACCGCACGCCACCCCCAGCACGAGGGACTCCACTCGCAGGTCATGGTGGCGCTGTACCGCTCGGGCCGGCAGGCCACCGCCCTGGACGTCTACCGCCGGCTGCGCGGACGGCTGATCGAAGACCTCGGAGTGGAGCCGTCACCGCAACTCCAGCGCCTGCACCAGGCCATGCTGGCCGTCGACCCGCAGCTCGACGTGCTCGCCGGACCGCGCTGCACCTCCACCTTCGACCTCTTCGCCGCGTAACGCCCAGCCGTCCGGCCGCTCAACCGCGCGCCGTCCGGCCGCTCAGCCGCGCCGCACAGCCACCCCCGCGAGCCCCCGGGCGAGCGCGTCCGCGCTGCCCCGGGGACCGCCCAGACCCGTCATGACCACGCTCACCGGCGGCCCCGCCCCGTCCGCGAGAACCCGCGCGAGCTCGTACGCCGCCCCCGCGCCCGGCCCGCACCCGCACAGCACCAGCCGCCTGCCGGAAGCCAGCAGAGCGGTCAGCGCGGCGAGGGCGTCGGGCACCACCGGACCGGGCGGACCGTCCAGATCCAGCGCCACGATGGTCTGCGGACCCCGGTGCTCGCGCGTGAACAGCTCGTAGCAGCCGCCCACCACCCCCGAAACCACGAGCAGACAGATCACGTCCGCCGAAGACGCCCCGCTGCGCAGCGTCCTGACGGTGACGCGCCGCGGCACGGCCGGCCGACCGGCCATGGCGGGGGCCACGTCGTCCGCCAGCAGGTCCAGCACCTGACCCACGGTGGGATCCGGGTCCGGCAGATCGGTCAGGGCCCGCAGCAGGCCGACGCACTGGCCCAGCACGGCGGCGGCGTCCGCATCCGCCAGCCTCGCCCGGTCGTAGACGGCATCCAGCACCAGCGCGCCGCCGCCCTCGTGCCGGGCGACGACCGTGACGGGCACCCCGGCTCCGGAGCCGACGGCACGCGGTGCGTCCACGCCGACGCCCTGCGCCGCCAGTTCACGGCCCACGTCGGCCCCCGGCCCGGCCGGGCCGTCGAAGACGATGACGGAGTCGGTGAGCCGCTCACCCGGCCCCCGGCCGGTCCACTCGCGGATGCGGTCGAGCGACACCCACGGGTAGGCGGCCATGTCCAGCCGGGCGTCGTGCACCTGCTGCAACAGGCCGGTCAGCGGGGCCGCCGGATCCACCCGCACCGTCATCGGCAGCGGACTGCCCAGCAGCCCGGGGATACCGGCCGCTCCGGGCAGCGCGATGTCGCCGCCGCAGAGCCGGACCCCGAAACTCACCGGCAGGGGGCCCACGGCCGCGGCCGCCCGGTACAGCAGCAGCGCCCACACCATGTGCAGGGCGCTGCTCTCGCCGGCACCCCGGGCCGCGGCCCACGAGCGCAGCCGGGGACCGTACGGTTCGCCCAGCCGCCGGCGCAGGTGTCCCTCGCCGCTCTGGCGGGTGTCCGCGCCGAGGCGTCCCGGCGCGGTCGCGGCGCCGCACGGGGGCGCCGCACGCGTCCACAACTGGCGGGCGCCCTCGGTGCCCTGCCGGGCCAGCCAGCGCGCGTGGTCCCACAGGTCGGGGCGGCGCTCACCCCCGGGCAGCACGCCTGCGGCCAGGTAGGCACGGTAGAACGCGCGCAGCAGGAGGTGGACGCCGCGCTCGTCGAGCAGGGCGCGGTGGCAGGTCAGCAACACCCGGGTGGGAGCCCCCCCGTCCCCCTCCAGCAGGGTCAGGCGCAGCAACGGCGGGCGGTTGAGGGCGAACCCCTGCGCCCGGTCCGCATCGAGGAGTTCCTGCCAGGTGATCTCCGCGCGGGCACGGTGGGCGATCTCGACTTCGGCGCACGGGTGCAGCAGGAGCCGTGGCACGGCCGTCCAGTCGAAGGCGGCCCGCAGGACCGACTCCCGCCCGCAGACGGACTGCCAGGCCGCGTCGAAGCGGGCCCGGTCGAGCGGGCCCGCCCAGTTCCAGTGGATCTGCTCCACGTACCGGTCCGGTCCGTCGGGACGGGCCAGGGCCTGCACGAGCAGTTCGCGCCGGTACCCGTCCAGGGCCAGGGGCTCGCCGCCGCCCGGGTACGGGCCCAGCAGGTCGGCCAGCAGCTCGGCGCTCAGCGACGCGGGGCCGGCCGCGGCGGCGTCCGGGAGGAGGCGCAGGGTGTGCCGGCCCGGACCGTGGCCCTCCAGGGTGACCCGGAAGCGGCGGTGGCGCTCGGCGATGCGGGCGGCGAACACCTCGGCGTCCGCATCGTGGCGCAGCCCGCGCAGGCCGAGGACGAGCGTGGAGCCGGGCGCACCGCGGCCCGCCTCGTGCACCACCGCGAGGACCGGCCCCGGCCCGTCCGCGGCGTCACGGCGGCTCACCGGCCGGCCCGCGCACGGCCGGCCCGCACGCCGTCGGGCCGCACGCCGTCGGGCCGGACGCTCGCCGCGCTCTCGTCAGTCGCCGGCACGGACACGGACACGACACGGCGGGGCCGACGCGAAGGGCACCGCCAGAAGTTCCCTTGCGTTCACGGCGTCCGCCTTCCCTCGCCCCGCCCGGAGCTCACCGGTCGCAGGAAGCGTAAGTGGTCCACGGACCCGGACCCCCTTTCCTCGAGTGGGACTGCAGCGCTTCGCGAACCGGTGTCGACCTGCGCCTTCCGGGCAGCCGCCACCGGGAGGGCGGGGCGGCGCCGGTGCGCGGCGCCGACCAGGTAACGCTCCTGGACGAGATGGGTGGTGAACCTCCACTGCCCGGCCGCGTCCCCCTCCTGCGGCGCGCCCGCCAGGACGACACGCCCCCGCTCGTCGTGGTCGAACCCGAAGGCGGAAGAGCAGCGGCGCCCCCCGTGTCCGAGCGCCTTGCCGTAGGCCTCCTTCAGGGTCCACAGGCACAGCAGCCGGGCCCGGCGCTCGCTCTCGGGCAGCGCGGCCAGCGCCGCGCCTTCCTCCGCGGTGCACAGCTGCCCGGGCGGCACGCCGAAGGCCACGTCACGGTCCGCGGCCTGCACGTCCACACCGATCGGACCGGTGCGGCTGACGCCGACCACGATCAGCTCGCCGGTGTGCGCCAGGCTCACCTCCAGGTCTTCGCCCGCGCCCCGCACCAGGGGCGCTCCGCCCGGCTCGTACCCCAGGTCCAGGGTGTCCACGGGAACGTTCAGTGCCGCGGCGGCGGAGTACTTGACCACGAATCGCGAGACGGCGAACCGCATCCTGCCGGCCGCCGGCGCCGTCTGCCGGTAGCGGGGCCAGTCGCTCCCGAGCAGGGGCCGCAGCGCGGGATCGAGCAGCACGGCCGCCAGCCACTGGCCCCACGTCGTGCAGATGACCGCCCGGCCGACGTCGTCGAGCCGGTCGCCCACCTCGTCCCAGGGGCCTTCGGGACCGGCGACGTGCAGCGGCGCGTCGAGCGGATCAGGGCGGTACCGGGCGGGGACCATGGTCACGACCTCCTTCTCGTGCTCATCGCGAACCCGTGCTCATCGCGGATGCGTGGACGGCGAAACCCGGGGCTCATCGCAGACGGCGGACGGCGCTGCGGGCGTGCCACCCGGCCAGGCGCAGCGTCTCGGTACCGGCCCGCCCCAGCCACGTCCGCACGTACCGGCGGGCCTCGACCAGGTCGGTCCCCGCACCGAGCACCTCCTCGACCGCTTCCTCCCGCAGCATCACCTGCCGGGCGCAGACGACCCGTACGCCGCCCCCGTCCGGGACCAGCGACCACTCACCGCTGTGCGCGGCGATCAGCCGGGACGTCGTCAGCTCCTTGTGGACGATCCGCGCGGCCGAGGGGAAGCACAGCCGCACCGACCGGGTGGTGAGCGTGTGTCCGCCGGGGGCGGCGCAGGTGTCCACCGTGGCCAGCTGCACGCCGGGTACGTCCTCGATCACGCCGACCGACTCCACGTGCGGGACGCGCTGCGGCCAGTCCCCAATCCGGTAGAGGAAGTCGTAGACCAGCTCGGCGGGGCCGTCGACGTGCACGCTGTCCTCGAAGGAGAGCAGCAGCCGGTCCAGGCGCTCCCAGCGCTCGGCGACCGACTTCACGTGGGCGAGCCGTTCGGCCGGCTCCGCCTGCCACTCCTGCCTGCTGCGCCCGGTCTCGGCGGCGGGCAGCCCCTCCAGAGTGCGGTCCTGACGCAGCGTCAGCAGTGATTCCGTCTCGCCGAGCGCCTCGACCGTCCACAGGCCGGTGGTGGGCACGCCCGGGCGGGCGGTGTCCTCCTGCTCGAACCCGACGGTCCTGGCCTGCGGGTCCAGCACCCGGCGCACGTGGAAGGAGCGGACCCTGCCGTCCCGCACGTCCCAGAGCCGCAGCCGCTCCCGGACCCCGTCGAAGTCCATCCGCTCGACGTGGACGTGCGAGGGCAGCAGAAGCGGCCAGCGGACGGCGTCGGCCAGCAGTCCGTAGACCACGCCGGCCGGGGCGGCCACCCACGCCGTCTGCCCGCTCGCGTGCACGCGCTGCGACGACATGAGACACACCCCCGCCCTGATCGTTCCTGCGATGCGCTCCAGGCTGCACCAGGGGACTCGAGCCTTCCTCAACCCCCGACGGGCGAGGCCCCGCCGAGCCGGCCCGCCTGACCGGCCTGACGGGCTTGACCGGCCTGTCCCGCCTGGGTCAGTGCGTCGGCCAGCACCCGCCAGATCTCGGCGGCGAGGTCGATGTTGGCGTCCTGCTGAGCCTGCTGCGCCAGGTCGCGCAGGCCCTGGATCCCGCAGGGGTCGCCACTGAGGATCAGCAGCTGATGGCGCAGGATCTCCAGCCGTACCCGGCCGCGGTAGGTCATCCTCGACTGGTCGGCGTCCAGCGTGCCCAGAAGGGCGCGCGCGTCGTCGTACCGGCCGGTGGCGAAGGCCAGGTCGGCCTTGAGCGCGGTCAGGTCCTGCCGCAGGGCCGGTGTGCCCACGAAGGCGAGAGCGGCCTCGGCCTCGGCGGCGCGGCGCTGGGCCTGCTCCGGATCGGCGGGCAGCTTCTGCAGGTGCAGCCGGGCCGTGGCCAGCCGCAGCCGGGTCCACAGGACCAGGTCCTCCTGGCTGCCGAACCGGTCGAGGGCATCGTCCAGGCAGGCCTGCGCGCCCGGGTAGTCGCCCTGGCGCATCCGGACGGCGGCGGCCGTCCACATGGCCTCGGCCCACAGTGCGTCGGCGCGTCCCTCGACGAGAACGGTCAGCTCGTCGGCGTGCACGCGCGCGTCGCCGATCCGGCCGGCCTCGGCCTGTACGGACACGAGCGCCAGCAGGGCGGTGGCCCGGTCCTCCACGCCCAACTCCTCGCGCAGCGCGATCCGGTGGGCCTCGACGGCGGCCTCCAGGGCCGGGTTGATCTCACCGACGGACCGCAGGCAGCGGGCGAGGCGGGTCAGGCCCCGTACGCGCAGCTCGCACACGCCCACTTCCTCACCGAGCCCGACCAGCCGCGTGAGCCGCTCCAGTTCCAGCGCGTGGTCGCCCTGGACGCGGGCGGCCCCGGCGAGGAGCCACAGAGCCTGCCAGCGCAGTACCGGGCTCTCGTGTCCCTCGGCGGTCAGCGCCTGACGCAGGGCCTCGACGGCGTCGGGGGAGCCGGTGGACGCCGCCAGGGTGAGCGCATGGGCCAGCGAGCCGGTGGCCGGCTCCTCGAAGTCGGCCGCTTCCAGGCCCAGCCGGCCGGCCAGGTACCCCACGGCCCGCTCGGTCGGCTGGCGTGCGCCCGACTCCAGACGGGAGAGATAGCCGGTGGACATCCCCTCGCCGGCCAGCGCCGTCTGGGACAGGCCCTGGGCCATCCGGAGCTTTCTCAGGCGGTGTCCGAACGCGGGCTGTCGCAGCATGAGCATCCCTGAGGTCGCGGGCAAGAAATCTGTCGGGAACCGCCAACGAGCGTAGGGCGCCCGGCAATACGCGGGCAAACCTTTGCCAGGGGTTCGCGACGGCTCTCATGCGCACGTCATGCGTTCCTCAAGCGTTCCTCGATCCGGCCGAGGCAGACTCTCCAGAACCCGGCCCCGGCACCCGGCCGGAGCCCCGCTCTTCCCGCATTCAGCGCCTTGGAGTCGACGATGAGGCCATCGGTGTGCGCATCCCGCGCGTCCTGGACGCCCGCAGCCCACACCGCGCTCGCGGCCCCCGCCCTGCGGCCCGCCCGGCCGGCCGGGAAGACCCGCCCGGACGACGACATAGGCTGGCCCAGGAGATAGCCCCGGCCTGGACGGCCTGCGCACGGGTCCCAGGTGCTCAGCCCGCCGGCTCGGTCGGCTCGGCCGCCCCGCCGGCCGATCCGGGCCCGCCCGCCGCCGAACACCTCCTCGACGAACCTCTCCTGCGCCGTGTGGAACGCCGCCGCCAGCGACATCGCCGCGTCGTCGACATGGTTCAGCACGGCGGTCAGGATCTTGCCGCCGTCGGGCGTGCTGTACATCAACGCCGCGTGGCCCGCCGCGCCGCCGTTGTGGAAGAGGACGGTGGCGCCGTTCTCGCCCACGTCCTGCACGCGCAACCCCAGGCCGAATCCGCTCATGGGATGCGGCGTGCGCATCTCGGCCAGCAGCGGGGCCGGCAGGAGCCTGCCGCCCATCAGCGCGGAGACGAAGGTGTGCAGGTCCTGCGTGGTCGAGATCATGTCCCCGCCGGCGCAGACCCGGGAGGGGTTGTGGCGGGTGACGTCGACCGTCTCCTGCCGGCCGGCGTCCCGTCCTCGACCGGAACCGGAAGGTCTGCACGCAGACCCCGGCCGCCGGCACGACCACCAGCACCGACACGAAGATCGACTTCGGCACGGTGAAGAACGAGGAGTCCTGCCCCTGGGAAGAGCGGCCGCTGCAGCGGGGGAGCGGGACTCAGACGGCGTACAGGTCGAAGGTCGACCCCCGCTTCGGCCCCGCCTGCACGTCCAGCGCCGGGTCGACGGCCAGCATGGCCTGGTGCAGGCGCTGGAGTTGCGGCGACGGCTCCACTCCCAGGTCCTCGATCAGCCGGCCCCGCAGCCGCCGGTACACGTCCAGGGCCGTCGCCTGCCGGCCCGACCGGTACAGCGCCACCATCGCCTGCGAGTGCAGCCCTTCGTGCTGCGGATGCCGGGCGATCAGCTCCGTGAGCTCGGCCAGCAGCTCCGAGTGCCGGCCCAGCCGCAGCTCCACGTCGATCCGCCGCTCCACCGTGACCAGCCGGCTCTCCTCCAGCCGCATCACCTCGATCTCCAGGATCGGGCCCACCCGTACGTCGACCAGCGCGGGCCCCTGCCACAGCGCGAGCGCCGCGCGCAGCCTGGCCGCCGCGCTCTCGTCGTCGCCCTGCTCGAAGTCGCTCTGCCCCCGGGCCACGAGGCCCTCGTACTCGTGCACGTCCACCGCCTCCGGCGGGATCTGCAGCAGGTACCCGCCGTGCCGCGTGACGAGGACCTCTTTCGCGCCATCGGCGCCGCCCGCGCCCGCGCCCGGCCCCATGGCGGTACCCAGCCGCCGGCGCAGCTGGAGTATGTACGTCTGCAGGGTCGTGAGCGCGCTCTGCGGCAGGTTGGTGCCCCAGAGCTCCTCCATGAGCGTGGGCACCGGCATCACCCGGCCCGGGTAGAGGGCGAGGAGCGTGAGGATCTGCCGCGGCTTGCGTGCGGTCGGAACGATCGAACCCCCGTTGACCTCGGCACTCAACGGACCCAGCACCTGAATCTTCACCGTCTCCTCCGCACGTCGTCGAGTCCCTCGTCATTCGGCCTCCGACTCGGGGCACGGTAGCGGTCCCTGAACGATGTCACCGGATTCTCAAGCTCCCTTCGAGCCCCTCTCCAAGCCCCGCCCCACAGCCGCGCAACCACGGCCGCACCAGGCGGAACACCGCACGAACAGTCCCCGAGAGCGCTCCCCGGGCATCCGGAAACACCCCCCGGACCGCACGCGCACGCGCATCCACACCCGCACCGGCCGCAGCCGTGCACCCGCCCGCATCCCGGACCCGAAGCCGTCCTGGCAGCGCCCGCCGAAGGGGAAGCCGCACCCCGCGCCCGAGCGGACGACTCCCGTGCCGGGACAGCCCTTTGGCACCTGTGCAGCTACACGCCCGCCGCGGCGGACCCGGCGCCGGCCGGCGCGCCACCACGCGCCCGGGCCCGGTACTCCCGTACCCTCTCGCCGTCCACGAGGCTCGGCAGCAGCAGGGCCCACATCGCCGCCACCTTCCGCTGCAGCTCCCGGTACGGCATCCCGGTACCGGACATGACCTCGATCCCGCACGCCGCAGCCGTCACCAGCGCCTGCGCGCCCTCCCACCCGCGCTCCGCAGCCGGCAGTTCACCCGCGTCCCTCGCCAGCCGGAGCAGCGAACAGACCGCCGAGATCCACGCCGCGTGGAAGTCCACCACCGCCGGCCGTGCCCCGGCCGGCCCCCGGGGCCCCGCCCCGCACTCCTTGGTGATCCGGAAGCTCGCCGGGATCGCCGGATCCTCGTGCAGCGTTGCGGCCAGCCAGTGCGTGATGCCGATCAGCGCCTGCAACGGCGAAGCCCCCGACTCGCGCAGGGCCCGGACCGCATCGTGCAGCAGGGTGTGCCCCCGCTGCTGCACGGCCTCCGCCAGCTCGTCCTTGGAGGCGAAGTGAAAGTACAGCGCCCCCTTCGTCACCCCGGCCGCGCCCGCGATCTCGTCCAGCGTCGCGTTGGCGTAGCCGTTGCGGTGGAACATCTCGGCCGCGGCGCAGACCAGCCGCCTACGCGTTCGCTCCGACCTCTCCTGCACCGAGCCGTCCCCTCTCGCCGCCGCCGACGGAGCCCCCCGCACCCCGAAGGCCCCTGACAGGCCGGAGAGCGGAGGCACTGAAGGCCTCAGAGACCTCACACACCTCAGACCCGTACGAGCCGCTCGCCCCCGGGCTCGACGCCGGGCTCGGAGAGGCTCTCGGGACCCGCCATCAGGATCGAGCGCTGCAGGCGCCGCAGCGCCACGGACGGCTCCAGCCCCAGCTCGCGCACCAGCGTCCCGCGCAGCCGCTGGTAGACGTCCAGCGCCTCGCCGCGTCGGCCCGAGCGGTGCAGGGCGAGCATGAACTGGCCGTGCAGGTTCTCGTGCGTGCGGTACCGGCTCGCCAGCACCGTCAGCTCGGCCAGCAGCTCCCGGTGCCGCCCCAGCCGCAGGTCCGCCTCGATCCGCTGGTCGAGGGCGCACAGCCGCGTCTCCTCCAGCCGTCTGGCCTCCATGTCCAGCTGGACCCCGCTGTGCACGTCGGCGAAGGCGGGCCCGCTCCACAGGGCCAGCGCCTCGCGCAGCAGCCGCGCCGCGGCGGGGAAGTCGCCCGCGTCCATCGCCCGGTAGCCGCTCCCGGCGAGCCGGTCGAACTCCCGCACGTCCAGAACTCCGCCGCCGCTGCTCAGCAGATAGCCACCCGGCAGGGTGACGAGTATGTCCTTCGCGGTCCGCACGGCCGCACCGGGATCCGTGCGGGGGTCGCCGCCGGGATGCGTACCGGCCTGCGCACCGTCGGCCGCGCCCCGCTCCAGAGCGGCCGCGATGAGGGCACGTAACTGCAGGACGTACGTCTGGAGCGTCGTCCGCGCGCTGCGCGGCGGTTCGCCCGCCCACAGCTCCTCGATCAGTGCCGATACGGGCACCACCTGGTCGGCATGGAGGGCCAGGAGCGCCAGGACCTGCCGGGGCTTGGGGGCGGTCGGCGTGATGGAGATCCCGTTCTCCCGCACAGCCAACGCGCCCAGTACATCGATGTCCACGCCGTACTCCCCTGTCCTTGGATGAGTCGCACAGCCAGTAGAAAACAGGACCGACGGTTTGTCAATATCAAACCGGTTGTGCTGTTTTGGAGATGGGCGTGTTCTGACTGTCCCTCAAAAACCCACTCTCAGCTGGGACTTCACTCGATCCTGGGCATCCCGGACCGGTCCCCGCATCCCTTGATCGCCCCCGACCGGAGCCCTGGAAGCGACTTCCACAGCCCCTTAAACAGACCATTCAGTCTGGTATGGAGCTTTGCTGCGCGGAAGAACCGTGACCGCCCGGCCCTCCCGCCCCTTTTGGCCCTCGCACCCCTTCCGACCCTTCCGGCGCAAGCCCGTCGAGAGTCCCGTCGGCCGCGAGCTGGGGGAGTGCCAGCGTCCAGAAGCGGGTGAGGGGGTGGGGTGCGAGCCAGTGCCCCTCGCGGGCTCCCAGGGTCTCCAGTCCCACGGTGGAGGCCACCACCATGCTCGCCGCGTCCTGCGGGGCGAGCCCGTCGGCCAGCGCGCCGTGCCGCGCCGCGGTCCGTGCGACCGCTTCGACCCACAAGCGCCACTGGCGCCGCAGGTCTATCCCGCTCCTGTGGGAAACGTCCGCGCACAACCCGAAGGCGGCCCGCACCACCACATCCGACGCCAGCAGGGCCATCAGGGAGTGGGAGGAATCCACCAGCGCCTGCAGGGCGTTGCCGTCCACCGCACCGGACGGGGCCGCGGCGACCCCCCACCTCTCGGTGGTGACGCGCCGCAGCGCCTGCGACGCCCGGTCCTCGACGGCCTGGGCGAGCACGGTCTTGCTCTCGAAGTGGAAGTGCAGCCCGCCGGCGCTCACGCCGGCCCGTCGGCTGATCGCCGCGATCGACGCGGTGACGAACCCCTGCTCGGCGAACACCTCCGCAGCGGCACGGATCAGAGTTTCTCGCGTGCGGGCCGCACGCTCCTGCTTGGCCATGGAGTCTCCACAAACCGTCAATGCGGTTTGCCCAGGGAGGTACAAGATCTTGTCGCCCACCGTCTGCGGCCGCACCGGAGCGCGGCTCGTGTCCTGCTGGAGCCGACACGCACCGACCCGCCCCGCGGCCGGACCTCCAGAGCCCTGTACCCCGCCCCGCCCGTCCTCACCGCGCCGGACGCGGCGGCCTCAGGGCAGCGCCGGTTCGGGTTCCTGCGCCGGGCCGCCGGTCGCGATCCCCATCTCCGCGGTCACCCGCCGCCCCCGGTCGGGGCCCATCTCCAGCCGCACGAGCACCGCCGGCGTGGCGATGCTCGGGTAGATGTGCTGGTAGACGGCGGCCACCCGCTGTTCGAGGTCCGTCCGGTCGTTGAGGGTCTGGGAGAAGATCTGGGCGCCCGTCCAGCAAGCGGACAGGATCCAGGCCGTCTCGGCGGGATCGACGTGCGGGAGCAGTTCGCCCTGCTCCTTCGCCTCGCAGAGCAGCGCGCGCGTGAACTCGATCCAGCCCGGCACGGATCCTCCGCCGAAGATGTCGCGCATGCCCGGGCCCAGGGAGAGCCGGGCCCCCGCGCTGAGCATCGGCTCGTGCTTCATGCGGTATGCCAACACCAGTGCGACATCGACGAGTTCCTGGAGCTTGCTCTCCCGGTGGGGCACCCCGCCCTCGGCGAACTGCTCCTCGAGCACCCCCTGGGCCAGCTCCTGCTTGGAGGAGAAGTGGAAGTAGAGGGCGCCCTTGGTGACCCCTGCCCGGGCGAGGATGTCGGCGATGGTGGCCGCGTCGTATCCGCGCTCGTCGAAGACCGCCGCCGCCGCTTCCAAGATCGCGCGACGCGTACGTACCGCACGCTCTTGCCGTGCCACGGTGCCTCCGTTGTCCAGGGGTTGTGCCTGCCGGACCCCCTGACAGGATCCGCCACCCCATCAAAACCAACCAGAAGGTCCGTATTTTAGTCAAGCACCTCTATCCAGCCGGGCATCACAATCCGTCACCTCTCCACCAAACCCCCACGCTCTCTTCCGCCACTTGCTTCCCCTCCGCCTCACCTACCCCGCTTCTCGGCCCCCAGCACCACCGGCAGCTCCTGCAGTCCGTTGGAGATGAACGAGGCCACCCGCGGCAGCTCCCCGCCCTCCGCGGCCGCCGCCACGGGCTCCGGAAACCTCTCGAAGAACCGCTGCACGGCGATCGCGCACTCGGTCCGTGCCAGGGTCGCGCCCAGGCAGTAGTGCGTCCCGAAGCCGAAGGAGAGGTGCTGTCCGCGGGTCGCGCGCGTGACGTCGAACCGCTCCGCCTGCGCCCCGTGCAGCCGGGGATCCCGCCCGACCGAGCCGAACGACACCAGGATCGGGTCCCCTTGCGGGATCACCACCCCCTCGCCCATGTCGATGTCCTCCACCGCGAACCGCAGCAGCCCGTACGAGGCCGGCGGCTCGATGCGCAGCGCCTCCTCGACCACGTCCTCCCAGGAGGCGAGCCCCTCGCGCACCAGCTTCAACTGGTCCGGGTGGCACAGCAGTTCGTGCAGGGCCGTGCAGATGAGGTTGACGGTGGTCTCGTACCCGGCCGTGAAGAGCAGGATCAGGTTGTCGACCAGCTCCTTCTCGCTGAGCCGCACCCCGTCCTCCTCGCCGCCCGAGTCCCGGGCGGCGATCAGCACGCTGGTGATGTCGTCGCCCGGGTGCGCCCGCCGGTACGCGACCACTTCGGCCATGGTCACGTCCATGTCCACGGCGTTCTGCTGTGCGGCCTCGACCGTGATCGTCGTGTCGAAGAAGCCCCTGATGATCTTGTGCAGGGGTGCCCACGACCGCTCCGGGATCCCGAACAGCTCGAAGACCATCCGGGTCGGCAGTTCGTGCGCGAACTCCGCCCGCAGATCGACCACTCGGCCCGGCGGCAGCGCGGCCAGACCGTCCAGCAGCCCGTCCACGACCTCCTCGATCCTCGGCCTCAGGGCGGCGACGCGCCGCGAGGCGAACGCGGCGGCGACCGGCTTGCGCAGGCGCGTGTGCTCCTCGCCGTAGGCGGTGATCATGTTCTGCACCGAGACCCAGATCGCCAGCGGCCACTCGGCGCCGACCTCTCCGTCGATCCACGCCGGCCAGTGCCGGTAGGCGTCCTTCGACACCCTCGGATCCACCAGCAGCCTGCGTATGTCGGCGTGCCGGTTGACGGCCCAGCCGGTCACCCCGCCGGGCAGCAGCACCTGCGTCGCCGGCGCCTGCTCCCGGATGCGCGCCGCCTCGGCGTGCACGTCCGCTCCGGAGAGGTCGATCGCTATGGGGCACTGACGGGTCATCTGACGGCTCTCCCGGATGGTGGCGAACATCGGTCACAGGGTGCAGCGAGCTGCCGACACCCTGCGTTCAGAAACCATCCATCCGGTTCTTTTGGTGACCGGCGGCGGCCCCGATTCTGGCATTGCTGCACCCCGCCTGCCAATGGTTTGCAAGGCATGCCCTGCCGCATGACGTTCACTCAAGAACGACTCGCGCGCCACTCGTTGAACAACACGTGACGAGGCCCCGCCGGACCGGCGCATATGACCGGAAGGCCCTCTCCCACTTGGGCTGTGATCCCTCACGTCACGGCCGACGGCCGCCATCCTGATATTCGCTGGTCGACGTCACGGCGCCCCCGCGCCACCCTCTGCGACCGCACCCGCCGCCGGCGCACGAGCGACATCCACTCTCCTTCCGCACCTTGCAAACAAAACCGGAGAGTACGTATCTTGCGTCTCGCGTACGCACCCCGTCCCATCCGTCAAACGGCTCTGCGGGAGAGGTCCCATGACCATGCTGACGATCCGGAACAACGCTCCCGTCCTCCCGCTCCGGGGAGCGGCAGACCCCTGGACGCGCTGCAACGAGGCCCCGGTACTGACCACCACGGTGCCCAGGGAGTACGTCCACCGCAGCTCACTCGCCGAGGTCTTCCTCACCGGCTGCGACCGCACCGGCGACGACACCTTCTCCCTCACCGGGCAGTGGCCCCGCGCCCACACCTTCTTCACCAGCGCCGACGGCGGCGGCCACGACCCGGTACAAGCCGGCGAGACCGTCAGACAGACGGGGCTCTACCTCTGCCACGCCGTCTACGGAGTTCCCCTCGGCCACAACGTCCTCCTCTGGAGCCTGGACTTCACCTCCCGCCCCGAACAGATGCGCATAGGCCGCGGCCCGAGCGAACTCGACATGACCGCCACGTGCACGGACTTCACCTGGAAGGGCAGCCGCTTCTCCGGCTTCCTCCAGGTCGACATCCACCGCAACGGCGAACTCGCCGCCTCCGGCACCGCCCGCTTCACCTGCGTCGCCCCCGCCACCTACCGCCGGCTGCGCGGCGACCGCGGCCACGCCGGCTCAGCGCGTCCGCTGCCGCGCCGTACGCCCGTGCCCGCCGCCTCCGCCGGCCGGCTGGCCCCCTTCGACGTGGTCCTCGCACCCGCCGACCGCCCCGGCCGCTGGCTGCTGAACCCCGACCTCGACCACCCGATCCTCTTCGAGCACGCGAACGACCACCACCCCGGCATGGTCCTGGTCGAGGCCGCCCGCCAAGCCGCCTGCGGGCTCCACCGCCCCGGCACGTTCACCCCCACCGGCCTGTCCACCGAGTTCCACCAGTACGCCGAACTGGACGCCCCCTGCCGGGTGGACGCCACCCTCGTCGCACCCGGCCGCGTCGAGGTCACCGGCCACCAGATGGGCCGCACCGTGTTCACCTCGACGGTCACCGGCGCAGCCCAGGACCGGCCCGGCCCGCACCCTGTGCCGTGAGACCCGCACCCTGTGCGGTGACACCCGCACCCACCGCCCACCGACCCCCTCCGGGTCAGCGGCGACGCATCCGCTCCTCGCCGCGGTACCAGCCGGCGTACTGACCGAACGCCTGCGAGAACCGCGCCCCCGGGGACGCCGCCAGCTGCCCCCACAACCGCCCGCTGTCGTACCAGTGGTCCACCGCGAACAGCGACACCTGCCGCCGCACCACCGGATCCGGACCCTCCGGGCCCCCCAGCAACTCCAGGGCCCCGGACAGGTCCACCTCCCCCCGCGGCAGCGGCAGCCCCAGCTCCCGCGCCACCGTCCCCACGAGCTCCCGCGCGGTCACCGGCTCGGGATGACCCGCATGCAGCACACCCCTGACGCCCTCCTCCCGTACGGCCAACTCCGCGATCGCACCCGCCAGCGCGTCCACCGACACCACGGACATCCGGGCCCGCCCGCCGTCCACCCAGTACGGCAACCGCGCGAGCAGCCGCACCAGCGACGGCACCACCCAGCGGTCCCCCCGCCCGTACACCAGATGGGGCCGCACCACCGCCCCGCCCGCCGCCAGCACCATCCGCTCACCGACGAGCCGGGTCACACTGGTCACCGACTCCGGCTCCTCGGCGAGCTCCCCTTCCACCGCACCCCGGTGCGCCCCGTCCCGGTACACGGCAGCCGTCCCCAACTGCACGATCCGCCGCACCCCGGCCCGCTCCGCCTCGGCCAGCAGCGCCCGCGTCCCTTCCGCGTTGACGGCCCGGCACTCCTGTTCCGTGCCCCCGATCCGCGCCGCGAGATGCAGCACGGTGGCGACACCGTCACACAGCCCGCGCAGCGACCCGGAGCGCACGAGATCCCCCCGTACGCCTTCCACGCCCACTCCTGACGGCACATCGGCCCGGTGCGCCAACACCCGTACGGGCACGCCCTCCTGCACCAGACGCTCCACCACCGCGGAACCCACAAATCCGGTGGCGCCGGTCACCAGCACGACTCTTGCGGTCATCACGCCCTCCATCCCCTCGTGTTACGGTCGCGCGATGACCCGGGAGACCAGCAACTCTTTGATGGCGGGCAAATCGGCGCTGATCACGGGCGCGAGCGCGGGCATCGGCGCGGCCGCCGCACGCGTATTCTGCCGCGAAGGCGCCTCGGTGACCCTGGTGGCCCGCCGCGAACCCCAACTCGCCGCGCTCACACGGGAATTGTGTGCCGCCGGCCACCAGGCCCAGTACGTGGTCGCCGACGTCTCCCGCACCGAGGACGTGGCCCGCGCCGTCGCGGCGGCCGTGGCCGCGTACGGCCGCCTCGACGCGGCCTTCAACAACGCCGGCATCGGCGCGACCCCCCAGCCGATGCACCTGCTGGACGAGGACGCGTACGACACCGTGATGGACACCAACGTCCGCGGCGTCTGGAACTGCATGCGCCACGAGATCCGCGCCATGCTCGCGGGCGGCGGCGGCTCGATCGTGAACAACAGCAGCACCGCCGGCCTGGTCGCCACCCCGGTGACGGCGACCTACATCGCGTCGAAACACGCGGTCCTGGGCCTCACCAAGGCCGCCGCGTGCGAATACGCCGCCCAGGGAATCCGCGTCAACGCCATCGCCCCCGGCTCCACCCGCAGCGAGATGATCGACGACTGGCTCCGGCAGAACCCCGCGATGGAAGAGGTCCTCCTCCAGTCGGCCCCCCTCCCGCGCATGGCGAGCCCCGCGGAAATCGCAGAGGCGGCCGCCTGGCTCTGCAGCGACCGCGCGTCCTTCGTCCTGGGCACCACCTTGTCGGTCGACGGCGGCTGGACAACGCGCTAGCGGCCGGGACGCGGGGGAGAGGGCGGCCTCGGCGACCTCGGCCAGAGCCCGCACCCGTACACGACGCCGGGACGATGCCCGGATCTTTGTAGCTTCAGCCAGTACGACCGCCTGCCGCGACCCGTAGAGACTGCCAGCCAGAAGCCGCGGCCCGCCCCGCAGTCGGGAGGCGGGGACCGCGGCCAAGGGGCATGCCGAAACGGGGAGTACACCACCATGAGCGCACAGCAGCAGTACGACGAGATCGGTGAGGCATACGAGGGGTTCAAGGCCCTGCCGCTGGAGCAGTACGTGGTGGTACCCAGCTTCCTGGCCCTGGCCGGGGACGTACGCGGCAAGTCCGTCCTCGACCTCGCCTGCGGCACCGGCTTCTACAGCAGGGAGTTCAAGCGGCGCGGCGCCGCCGGGGTCCTCGGCATCGACGTCTCCGGTGAAATGGTCTCCGTGGCACAGCAGTTGGAAGAGCACGACCCGCTGGGTGTGCGCTACGAGGTCGCTGACGTGACCGAACTACGGCCCCTTGCGCAGCGCTTCGACGTAGGCCTTGCGGTCCAACTGCTCAACTACGCAACGGACATCGCCACCACGGAGCGGATGTGCCGCAACGCGCACCGGAGCCTGAAGCCCGGCGGCGAGTTCTTCCTGCTCAACCAGTCGCCCGACTTCCGCTTCGGCGGGCCGACCCCCGAGAAGTACGGGTTCCTCTCCGTGCTGACCGGCGAGGAGGCCGAGACCGGGCCGCAAGTGCGGACCACGGCGCTGCTCGACCAGCCGGTCTCCTTCGTCGCCAACCGCCCGCGCCGCGAGGTCTACGAGAAGAGCCTGCACGCGGCCGGATTCAGCGAGCTGACCTGGGTCCCGCTGACGGTGACGGAGGCCGGCGTGCGCGAGTTCGGTGCGGACCACTGGGCGGACTTCCACGCCAACCCCCCGCTGGAGATGCTGCGCTGCCGCGCCTGACACCCCACACCCCGCACCCGTGACCCGCCTCAGCCCGGCAGGCCGCCCTCGAGCAGCGCCAGCTCCTGCGCGCTCAGCGTGAGCTCCGCGGCCTTGGCCGAGTCGGTGATGGAGAGCGGGCGACTGGCGCCCGGTACCGGGATCACGGCCGGGGAGCGGGCGAGCAGCCAGGCCAGGGCGACCTGCTGCGGGCTGACCCCGCGCCCGGCCGCGACACGGTGGAAGGCGGTGGCGACGGAGGCGGGGCCGGCGGGGCCCAAGGGGCCGTCCAGCGAGCTGCGGGAGATGCCACCCAGTGGGCTCCAGGGCAGGAACGCCAGACCCAGCCGGGTGCTCAGCCGCAGCTCGGGCTCACTGTCGCGGACGGCGGGCGAGTACCGGTTCTGTACGCAGGCGAGTCCGCCGCCGAGGATCTGATGCGCCTGGCGGATCTGGGCGGTGGTGACGTTGGAGATACCCGCGGCGCGGATCGTGCCGGCGTCGAGCAGCTCGCGCAGCGCGCCGACGGACTCCGCCCAGGGCACGGCCGGGTCCGGCTTGTGCAGCTGGTACAGGCCGATCGCGTCGACACCCAGACGCGTGGCGGAGGCCTCGGCGGCCCGCTTCAGGTGGGCGGGGGCGGCGGTGACGGTCCAGCTGCCGTCGCCGGGGCGGCCCCGGCCGCCCTTGGTGGCCACCAGCACACCGGAGGTGTCGCCGCCGTAGCGGGCCAAAGCGCGGGCGATCAGCAGCTCGTTGTGGCCCGCCTCACCGGCGTGCCAGTGGTAGCTGTCGGCGGTGTCGATGAGCGTGACGCCGGCGTCGAGGGCGGCGTGGACCGTGGCGATGGCCCGCCTCTCGTCCGGGCGGTTCTCGATCGACAGCGGCATGGCACCCAGGCCGATGGCGCCGACGGCAGTGTGGGCGATGGTGCGGTACTGCATGGCAGCTCGATCCTCAGAAGGTGGGTGACGGCTCCGCGGCGAGGGCTTCGGCGACGGCGCCGGGCAGCCAGTCGATGGTGCGGGAGAAGGGAAACCCCAGCCCCTTCGCGCGCGCATTGCTCATGGCGTAGTGACGGTCGAAGGAGAACGCCGAAGCCTCCCCGCCCGCAGCGACGCTCCGGTAGACCGGCTCCCGGCCCGCCTGCACGGCGACGATCGCGGCGAAACCGTACACATCGAGCGGGCCGTCGGAACACGCGTTGACCGCACCGGTGAAGCCGGCCGTGGCCGCCCACAGCAGCAGCTCCGCCAACTCCTCGTAGTGGATGAAGACCGTGGGCAGCGCCCTCGCGTGCACGGCGATCTCCTCACCCCCGGCGATGCGCCCCGCATAGTGCGCCAGCCGGCCGGTGAACTCCTGCGCGCCGCCGCCGAGCACGTGGGCGCTGCGCACACTGGCGAACCCGAAGCCGCCGGCGCGGGCGAACACGGCCTCCGCCTGGCGCTTGCCCTCGGCGTAGTGCGCCTCCAGGTACGCGCCGTCGTGCCAGGGAAGGTCCATGGCCACCGGCCAGGCGGCCGGGTCCACGCTCTCCTCCGGCACCGGCGTGCCCGCAGGCACGGCCGGCAGCGCGGCGGTCGCGGGGTCGTAGACCTCGATCGTGGAGGTCATGACGTAGCGCCGGGTACGGCCGGCGAAGACACGGGCGGCGACGGCGGCCTGCACCGGGGTGTAGCAGACCTGGTCCACCACCACGTCGAAGGTGCGGGAGCCGACCGCGGCTGTCAGGGCGGCCTCGTCGTTCCGGTCCGCGACGAGGTGCTCCACGCCTGCGGGCGGCGACGCGGAGCCGCGGTTGATCACCGTGACCCGGTGCCCCGCACCCTGCAGGCGCTGCACCAGGAGCCTTCCGAAGTACCGGCTTCCGCCGATGACGCAGATCCTTTGCATACCCCCATCCTGGAGACCTATCGTCATCAGCAGAAGTCCTGACCTACTGGGTACGCATTAAGGAAAACTGTTGATCGATGTGCAACGGCTGCGCGTCCTGCGGGCGGTGGCGGAGCACGGCAGCTTCAACCGGGCGGCCACGGCCCTGCGCCTCACCCCCTCGGCCGTCTCCCAGCACATGGCCGCCCTGGAGCGCAGCCTCGGCACCCGGGTCGTCGCCCGCAGCACCCGCGGCGTCACCCTCACCAGGGCCGGCCAGATCATGGTCGGCGCCGCCGAATCCGTCGCCGCGGAGCTCGAACACGCACAACAGCAGGTCGCCCGGCTCGGCACCGGCCGTACCCGACTCACCGTCGCCACCTTCACCAGCGGCGGCAGACTCCTGCTGCCCCCCGCTCTCACCCGGCTCACGGCAACCCATCCCGACACCGTGCTCCACATCAGGGAGGGCGAACCCGAGGACACCCTGCCGCTCGTCCGCCAGGGCGCCGTGGACCTCGCCCTCGCCTACCACTTCGACGCCCCGCTACCCCTCGGGCCGGGCGCCGGCTCCAGCCTGCAGTGGACGCCGCTCCTGGAAGACCCCCTGCACGTCGTCCTGCCTCAAGGGCACCGACTCGCCGGCCGCGACGCCCTCGACCTCGCCGAACTGGCAGCCGAACCCTGGGTGCTCGGCTGCCTGAAGACCGAGGCGTACCTGCGCCGCTACGCCGAGCGCGCCGGCTTCGATCCGCACGTGCGCGGGACCACCACCGACTACTTCTTCGCCCGCTCGCTCGTTGCCGCAGGGACGGGAATCTCCCTGATCCCCTCCATCGCGCTCGCCCCGCACATCCCGGGCCTGTGCACCGTCCCGGTCACGCCGCCGGCGCCGATCCGCTACATCGGCGTCGCCGCGCTCAGCCGTGGCGACCGCCCCCACCTCACGACGCTCATCGACGCCCTCCGCGAGCAGGCGATCCGGCAGCACACGGGGAGTTGACCCCGCCACGGGGCCGGCCCGGCCCGCCGGCCCGTCGGCCGCACCGCGCCGCGGCCGCACCCCGTACTCAGTCGAACAGGTGCTCCCGGTCGGCCAGTTCGCGGTCGATCAGCTCCTGGACGGCGGTACGCGTGGTCTCGCTCAGCCCCCGGGCGGCGTCCCGGCGGGCGGCCAGGCCGTCGGGACGGGCCGGCGCCGGGATCGGTTCCCCGATGATGATCGTCCAGTTGGACGGCAGCGGGAACGGCGTGGTGACCGGGAAGTACGGCACGCCGAGCAGCCGGGCAAGAGTCGGCACCTCGCCGAGCTTGGGGCACGCCTCCTCCGCGCCGACGATCCCGACGGGCACCACCGGGGCACCCGAGCGGATGGCGGCGACCGCGAAGCCGGGGCTGAAGGGCCGCAGCCGGTACCGCTCGGTGAACGGTTTCTCCAGACCCGCGATGCCCTCCGGGTACACCCCGACGAGCTGCCCCGCGTTGAGGTGCTCGACACCGGCCGTCGGACCGATCGGCAGCGCGCCGTTACGGCGCGCGTGCCGCCCCAGGATGGGAGTGCGGAAGACGAACGGAGCCGCGAGGAAGCGCACGCGCCGGTCCAGCGCCCTGCCCAGGACCTTGTCCAGGACGAACGCGTCGAGGCCCCAGGCCCCGGAGTGATTGACGGCGATCACCGCCGGGCCCTGCGCGGGGATGTTCTCCAGGCCGAGCGCGACCACCCGGAAGTAGTCGTCGACGAGCCAGTCGAGGAGGCGGTCCCACGCCACACCGCCGGCTTCGCCGAGCAGCCTTCTGGCGGAGCCCAGTTCCGCCCCGGTCGCCCTGATCATCTCGACCACGCTGTCCCTCACGCCCGGACCTCACTCTCACGTCGCACCTCGGGCCGACTCACTGCCGGCGAGACGGTGTTCCGCCCCTTCAACGGCCGTGAGCCCTGCTGATCACGGCTGACCGGGACGGAAACCGCCCCATGTCCTCCGTTCGAGGGCCGGGGCGGGAGCGGCCCCCGTGTACGGCGCTCAGTCCGCCAGCCACCCCGCGGCACGCCGGACGTCGGAGGCCGCCCTCGAACACCGGTCGGCGTGCGCGAGGAGGACCATGCGGAACCGTTCGCCCGCCTCGCTCCCGCTCCAGCCGGTGTCGGCGGCGCACGCGGAGAGGCTCTGGGCATGCCGGTCCAGCCGGTCCGCGCCGACCCGCCCCCGCGCCCCGTACGCGCCGAGCGGCGCGGCCACGGCCACGGCGCGGGAATCGGCGGTGTCCGTCGGGCAGTCCACCGCGAACCGCGCATGGGGAACCACAGGGCGCACCGCGCCGGCGACTTGGCGGACGACCTCCCGGCCGACGCGCGCGGCGAACCCTGCGACGGCGCAGCCGGACGGGTTCCCGCACAGCGCCCACGCCGGATCCGTACGCTCGCCCTCCACGCGCCGCCCCAACAGCGCCGGGTCGTACAGGATTTCTTCCCCGGCTCCGATCGCCAGGCCCTGCGCGCGCAACGGTGCGCGTACCGGATACACCACGGCGGTCAGCGCAGGGTGCTGCTCCAGGGCCCGGCCCATGGCGCGGTCCGCGGCCCGGTCGGTCGCCTCCCCGGCCGACGGCGCCGTCCCCGTGGCATCGGCACGCGTTCCGGAGGCGTCCGCGTCCGCGGCGAGCAGGGCCAGGGCGTTCAGCGCCGGTACGCCGGTGGCCGCCGACACCATGGCCAGCGCGTGCGCGACGGCCTGGTGCGGCTCCGGCCCGCCCCGGCCGCCCGCGGCCAGCCGGCCGGCCAGGCAGCCGGGTTCGGGGTCGGCCAGGTACGGTGCCATCCGCCGTCGTACGACCGCCGCCCGCGCCCCGTACGCACGCCCGCCCGCCGCGTCCGCCGCCGCCGAGACCATCTCGCTCAGCAGGGTGTCCTCGGCGGCCTCGGAGCCCAGTACGACGTACCGGCTCAGCCGCAGCATGACGGCCTCCCAGCGGTCCCGGTCCAGGGTGCCGTCCTCCCGCCGGGCACCGGTCACCGCAGCGAGGTGCTCGGCCACCTGGGCGCTCAGCCCGCCGGCGCCGCCCTGCGCCGCCGCCTCCCGCGCGCCCGCCGGCACCACGTGCGGCGACAGCCCGTACCGGCGCCCGTCGGCCGCGAGACCGGACGGGGTACCCAGCGCCCCGGCGCCGTCGGCACGGGCCAGCAGGCTCTCGGCATCCGCCCGGGTCAGCGGTACGAGGAAGGCCCCGAAGGGTGTGCGCAGCCGCACCGGGCGCCCGTCCCGGCCGCTCCTCAGATGTGCCATCAGCCGGCTCGTCAGCCCGTCGAGGGTCAGCGCGTCCAGACCGAGCGTGCGCGCGGGCAGGTCCGCCCACGGCATCCGCCGGGCCACCAGCGCGGTGCTGAACAGCAGGTTCTCCAGGGGCCAGGCCGTCTCGGGCCGCGCCGCCGCCGTGGCCGGGCCGTCGGCATGGGTCATCGGTCGCTCTCCCTCGTGGGTTACGTGGTCACGTGCTCGCTCGTCACGCGCTCGCCGGTCACTCGTCACTTGTCACGCAGCATGTACGGCTGGTTTCCGACGATTACGCCGTCGTAGGCCCTGATCAGTTCGTTCACCCGGTCCCGGTGGTGCGCCATCTCCCCGCGCAGGCTGTCGGAGTACGCCTGCGGCGCGTGCGACAGCGGATAGTCGTAGGACTCGTCGAGCCAGGTCAGTTCGACCCAGCCGGCGGGGATGTCGTTGGGAGAGGCGGGCCCGCGCCCGTCGAGCATGGGGATCACGTCGTGCTTGTTGACCAGACTGATCACCTGGGTGGTGTGGTCGGCCGGGCGCTTGTTGTCGATGGGGGAGCCGAGCGTGACCACGTGGGTGATCCGGTGGGCGGACGCCAGCTCCACGTCCATCGCCAGGTTCATCGCCGTCAGTCCGCCCAGGCTGTGCCCGACGAACATCAGCTCCGACCCGGCTGGCACCCCCGCCCGCTGCAGCAGCTTCCGTGCCGCGCGCGTGTACGTCGTGTCGGAGCGCAGGAACCCGTCGAACGCGCCGATCAGGTCCTGCGGGGTGCTGTTGCTCGGCAGGACGAAGCTCGTACCGGGCAGCAGCAGCACGTACCTGACGCGGCCGTCGGCGCACTCGACGCGCCGCAGCAGCACCAGACCGTGGTTGCCGAGCGCACCGATGTCGTTGATGTAGCTGACGATGTCGTTGCGGGACGTCGTCAGGACCTTCGCGAGGATCGAGTCCGCCTCGGTCCGCTCCGCCCGCCCGGGGCCGGGGTTGAGGCGGGCGAGCAGCGAACTGGGCAGTCCGAGGAAGGGATCCGTGGTCGGCACCCCGCCGGCGAGCGTCACCCAGGAGAAGCCGTCGTTGACCGGGTTCTCGTCGAGCAGCCCCAGCAGCGCCAGCAGCTCCATGATCACCGGGCTGACGGTCGTCAGGGCGCGCGTCACGCCCAGCCGCTCGACCAGTGCGTGCAGCGCCCGCAGCGCCTCCCACCGGTTGCCCTCCACCATGGCGTCGGTGAGCCGCCTCGCCAGTGCCGAGCCGAGGTTCGGGTGCTCCACCACCGCGGCCTCGATGCGCAGCGCGAAGGCGTCCACGGCCATGGAGACCGCGGCCGGTCGGCGGTAGGTCACGCTCCCCGCCATCCGGGCCAGCTCCCCGGCGAGCCCGCCGTTCGGACCGAACCCGAGCCCCGAAGGGCTGGTCAGCGCCCTGGCGCACGACACCGCCGTGCCGAGCGCCCACCCGGGACGGCTCAGGGCGGCCAGCCCGAACCGCCAGCTGCTGAGCGCCCCGGTCAGTTCCGCACCGGCCCGCTTCGCGGCGAGGGCCGCATCCGCCAGCAGCACGGATGCCGCGACCAGGAGTTCCGTGTCGGGTCCCGCCGCCACGGGCCCGCCTGCCCCGGGGACGGCGCCGGGCCCGTCGGCGGCCGGCCTGCTCTGCCCCGGAATCGGCTGAGCCGCTTCATCGGCCACCTGAGGCGCCACGGTCTGCGGTGCCACGGTCTGCGGTGTCACGGTCCTCCCTCTCGTCCCTGTGCGGTGTTCGCCGCGCCGCCCCCTTTCGCCGGGCATGCTGGCACCGAAAGCGATCCACTGCGCGCACGCGTCAGGCCGCGGGCAGGCGCGATCCGCCCCCGGGCCAACGCCGCAGGGCGCTCGGACCCCGAATCCACGGGCTGCCGGGCGGGCCCGGCCATGCCGTGCCCGCCACCCGGAATTCGCCGGCCCGGAGGATGAGCCGCGGACCGCGGTGTTGACGCGTGCCGCTCCCGGCCGCCGCGACGGGGGCCGGCTGTTCGGTGCGGGCGCCGCCTTCGGTCAGGGCAGGAGGCCCGCCGGAAGGTATTCCGCGTAGGCCGTGGCCGGCGGGTTCGAGGCCTGCCGGACCAGGTCCCACACCCGGTCCGACTCCGGATCGGCCTCCGGGTCCTGCAGGGGCGTGCCGAGGCGGGTGGCGACGTCCTCGCGGAGGGCCGGGAGCAGGGCGTAGAGGCGGTCGCCGGGGCAGGAGGTGGCGTTGAAGTCGCGGTGGCCGTAGATCTCGGAGGCGGGCAGGCCGTACTGGCTGCAGATGTGGGCGCACAGGTCGGCCAGCATCGCGTACTGCGCCGCCGGCGGGGCCTGCGAGGTGTACGTGCCCTCGTTCTCGATGCCGATCGACACCGTGTTCTGCCCGACGCAGTGCGCCGCGCGCACCTGCCGGGTGCCGGCGCGCAGCTCCGCGAGGCTGTTGTGGCGGCCCTCCAGCACGAAGGCCCCGCGGCTGATGGTGAAGTGCTGACCGGTGTCGATCCAGCCCTGCGCGTCCATGTGGTACGTCTGGATCGCACGGGCCAGGGCGAAGGCACGCTGCTTCGAGTAGTCCGTCACGTTCGCCGTCGCCGTGTGGTGGACGATGATCCGCTCCGGGCGGTTGGCCAGGACGACGACGGGCTCGGACGGGGCCCGCGCACCCCAGGCGGCGCAGCCGATGACGTCGGGGCCGGCGGCGGAGTGCGCGCGCCCGGCCGCGGCGAGCGGCAGTGCCGCCGCGGCGGCCAGGGTGAAGCCGCCCGTGAGGACCGACCGGCGGGTGTGCAGTGCGGAGAAGGTCATACGGTGCCCGTTTCCGTAGGGGGCTGCCCATTGAAGGGACCCCGCAAGCACGGGTCGCGCAGACACACCGGGCCGCGGACGGACTGGCCCCGGCCGGCCGCGCCGCGAGGGGGGCCTCGTGCACCGCGAAGCCGTGCTGCGCACCGTCCAACTCCACCGGTTCGGCGGGCAGGTGGCGGCGGAGCCCGCACCGCCTGCGTCCGGGCAGATGGGGGACGGGTCTACTCACGGGCTGGTTACCGTCGGGCCTTGTTGCCCGAGCGAGCGGTTGCCGCCGTACCTGCCGGGAAAGGCGAGAGGGGCTCCGGGCGGTGCCCGGAGCCCCTGCGGGGCCCCTGCGGGCCAGGTGAACCGGTCACCACTTGTTGTGGCAGTTCCAGTGTCCCGGCACCCAGTGGGTGGCGTGGTGGCCGGGCACCCAGTGGTTCTGGGACCAGCCGTGGCCGTACCAGCCGGGGTGCCAGTGGCCCCGGTGGTCGTAGTGGCCGGGGTGCCAGGTGCCGTGGTGCCACTTCTTCTCGTAGTGGCCCTTGCCCCACGTCTTGGCCCAGTGCCCCTTGGTCCACGAGCAGCGTTCGTGATGGTTCGACCGGTGGTTCTTGTCGTCCCGGCGGTCATGCCGGTCACGGTCGCGGTCGCGGTCCCCGTTCGGAGCAGTGGCCACCGATGCCGATGCCGATGCCGGCGTCGAAGCGGCGGCGGCCGTGCCGGTGGCCGCGAGCGTGGCGCCGCCCGAGAGCAGGCCGGCCACGGCCGCGCCCGCGAGCAGGCTGCGGGTCCGCACGGAAACGGTCATGGGTCTCACCTCCTTCTGCTTCACGAGTGAGCGGATGCTCGGCCCCTGCTTCCGCAGGGGGCTCGTGAAGGGATTCAGTACCGTCCGCCGGAGGGATTGGAAAAGCATCAAACCGGCATATATGAGGACGCATCGTCGCCTTGGTCTGGTTCCCCGGTCAGGCGGGGAGGGGGAGGCGCAGCAGGGGACTGGTGGTGGGCTCGGGCGAGCCGCCCGCGGGTTCGAGGGTGAGACCGACGGCGCGGGCGTCTGCGGGATCGCCTTGCATGACGACGGCGCCGTCGCTGTGGACGAGGCCGGCGGAGCGCTTGGTGCCGTGGTCGTCGAACCACAGTTGGTAGGTCTTGCCGGCGCGCGGGACCGGCAGGCCGCTGCTGGCGAAGACGGCCTGGCCGCGCAGGGCCGAGGTGGTCACGGACGTGGTCGCTCCGGTGGTGGTGCGTCCGTGCACCGTCCGGGAGTCGGGGGCGGTCATGACGGCGGCCAGCTCCTGGGCCTGCCGGGTGGCCTGCTGAGCCTGCGTACGGGCCTGTTCGGCCTGCTGGTACTGGTACGCGGCGAGTCCGCCGAAGGCCGCGGCGGCGGCGATGCAGGCCGCGGCGGCGAAGGCTCCGGCCCTGCGCCTCAGGACTGCGGTGAGCCGGGCCGACGCCGTGGGCCGGGCGTGCGGGAGCGGCTGCGGGACGGTTTCGATGCGGTGCAGGACCGTCTGCCTCATCGGGGCGGGTGCGGGCAGGGCGGCCGCCGCGGCCAGGCGCGCCACCGCCGCCTCGAACTCGCCGACCTCCTGGGCGCAGGCTTCGCAGTGCCGGAGGTGTGCGGTGAAGGCGTGCAGTTCCTTGCCGGTGAGTGCGTCGAGTGCGTACGCGCCGGTGAGGGTGTGCAGGTGTTCGTCGTGTTTCATGTGGTCACCCCCATGCAGTCGCGCAGCCGGATCAGTCCGTCGCGCATCCGGGTCTTGACGGTCGCGAGCGGAGACCCCAGCCGGTCTGCGACCTCGCGGTAGGTCAGGCCCCGGTCGTAGGCGAGGGTCACGGCCTGGCGCCAGAGTTCGGTCAGGCTCTCCAGGCCTGCTCGCCCTCGAGCCGGCCCTCCACCTCTTCGGCGACCTCGTCGAAGAGCCTGTGCCGGTCGCGAACGGCGGTGGCGTGCTCGCGGTCGGAGGAGGCCCGGGCGGACCGGACGCGGTCCACCGCCCTGCGGTGCGCGATCGTCGCCACCCGCGTCATGACGGTTCCCTGCTCGGGGCGGTAGCGGGCGGCCTGACGCCACAGGTCGATCATCACCTCCTGCGCCACCTCCTCCGACTGGGCCCGGTCCCGGACGGCTTTGACGACGATCCCGAACACGGTGGCGCAGACCGCGTCGTAGAGGACGGCGAAGGCGTCCTTGTCGCCGTGACCGACCCGCTCCATCACCTCCTGCAGCCGCGGCCCGCCCGCGTCCGCACTCCGAAACCGCACGGGCTGTGTCACCGGCACCCCCTCGCGCGTCGCCGGGCGCCGTACCGCGGCCCGGCGCCGCGGCGGCCACGCCCGCCCTTGTGCCTCGCTGTCATCAACGGCTCTTTCGCCGAGAAGAAGGACCGGCCCCGTCCTGGGGCCGGCCATGGTGCCCCCTGGTCTCACCTCTTCTTCGTAGCGGGCATTTGTGCGGATTGCCCCGATCGGCAATGCCGCATCCCGCCCGTCATCCGATCGAGCGAAACCGGCATCCACCGCCCAGCCGCTGCACCTGCGCCACCGGGCAGGGCGCCGAGCGCTGCTCACGCAGGCCGCCGTCCGCGGGCCGGGCTACTTGAGGTACGGCTCAAGGAGCCTGTTCCATGACTTCCTGATCTGTTCGTACTCGTGCCGGCAGCCCTCGGCCCGAAGCTCCGGCAGTACACCCTCCGGGTTGCCGACGGCGATGACGACCGACTTGAAGGCGTCGGGGTCCGAGCCGTACAGCCAGCAGATCTCGTTGTAGAAGCGCTGCGCGCTGAGCGAGTGCTCGTCGGAGAAGAGGCCGGAGAGGTCTCCGGCCTCTTGCGCGTCGGCCAGGGCGCCCCATGCGTTGAGGGTGCTCACCGCGTAGTCGATGCGCTGCTCGCCGCCGGTGGCGAGCAGCAGTGTGGCGAGCTGGTCGACGGCGTCCTCCTCCTTGCCGGTGATCGGCAGGTCGTACATGTCGACCAGGCCGTGACCGAGCTCGTGCAGGAGCACACCGTTGGAGAACCCGATGATGTCGTCGTCCACGGCCCCGGCCCGCTCCGCCGCACTGCCGGAGCCTTCCCGGGCGGCCTGCTCCCGGAAGACGGGCCCGGTCTCGTCGACGAGCTCGTAGCAGTACGTGATGTCCCTCGCCTGCGGGTCCCAGGAGGCGTTCGCCCCGCCGCAGCTCTTCGCGATCACGGGCACGTCGTAGGACAGCGCGATCCGGTCGTCGACGAAGGCGGCGACGCGTTCCAGGACCTCGTTGTCCTGCAGGAACCTCTGGATCCGCCGGTCCTGGGCCGTCCTGCCGGTGTCGTACCGCGGGATGAGCCGGCCGTGGCCCGCCGAGGCGGACGCGGATGCCGGGACGGCCGGGGACTGCACGGCCGTCCTCGTCTTCGGGCCGGTGGGGCCGTTGCCGGTGGGCGAGCAGCCCGCGGCGGCGGCGATCACGGACACGGCCGCGACCGTGACGGCGCCCGCCGCCCGCATCCTGGCTGCTCTCACCGCTGTCACCCCTCGGCGCGGTACATCCTCCGTCACAGCCTGCTGCTGCGGTGCCGCCCCGGCCCGCGCATGTGCGCCGGCCGGGTGAAAACGCGGCACCGGCCGGCACGGGCGGCCCCGCACCGGATCGGGAATACCCCGGGCGCACCCCTCGTTCCGGAGTATGGTTGAACTGTAAACAATCTTGGGAAGGGGAGTCATGCAGTTCGGGATCTTCACCGTCGGTGACGTCACAGCCGATCCGACGACCGGACGCGTGCCAAGCGAGCACGAGCGCATCAAAGCGATGCTCGCCATCGCGCAGAAGGCCGAGGAGGTCGGCCTCGACGTCTTCGCCACCGGCGAGCACCACAACCCGCCGTTCGTCCCCTCCTCACCGACGACGATGCTCGGCTACATCGCCGCACGCACCGAGAACCTGATCCTGTCCACCTCGACGACACTGATCACCACGAACGACCCCGTGAAGATCGCCGAGGACTTCGCGATGCTCCAGCACGTCGCGGACGGCCGCGTCGACGTGATGACGGGCCGCGGCAACACCGGCCCGGTCTACCCCTGGTTCGGCAAGGACATCCGCGACGGCATCGACCTCGCCATCGAGAACTACGCGCTGCTGCGCCGCCTGTGGGACGAGGACACCGTCACCTGGAAGGGCAAGTTCCGCACACCGCTGCAGTCCTTCACCTCCACCCCGCGCCCGCTGGACGGCATCGCACCCTTCGTCTGGCACGGCTCCATCCGCTCGCCGGAGATCGCCGAACAAGCCGCCTGCTACGGCGACGGCTTCTTCCACAACAACATCTTCTGGCCCGCCTCCCACACCAAGCAGATGGTGAACCTCTACCGGCAGCGCTACGCCCACTACGGGCACGGCACCCCCGAACAGGCCATCGTCGGACTCGGCGGCCAGGTGTTCATCGCCAAGAACTCACAGGACGCGGTCCGCGAGTTCCGCCCCTACTTCGACAACGCACCCGTGTACGGCCACGGCCCGTCCCTGGAGGAATTCACCTCCCAGACACCGCTCACCGTCGGCTCGCCGCAGGAAGTCATCGAGCGAACCCTGTCCTTCCGGGACTACGCCGGCGACTACCAGCGCCAGCTCTTCCTGATGGACCACGCGGGCCTCCCCCTCAAGACCGTCCTGGAACAGCTCGACCTGCTCGGCGAAGAGGTCGTGCCGGTGCTGCGCAAGGAGTTCGCGAACCTGCGCCCGGCCGGCGTACCGGACGCGCCCACACACCCCGCCCGCGTGGCGGCGGCCCAGCAGAACCCGAAGGAGGACAGGCAGGCATGAAGCTCACCGTCATATCGGCCGGCCTGAGCTCGCCCTCCTCCACCCGCCTGCTCGCCGACCGGCTCGCAGCCGCGACACTCGGCCACGTGGACGCCGAGCCCGAAGCGATCGAACTGCGCGACCTGGCGACCGAGATCGCCCAGCACTTCGTCACCGGCTTCCCGCCCGCCCGACTGGCCGCCGCACTCGACGCGGTGGCGGCCGCGGACGCCCTGATCGCCGTCACACCGGTATTCGCGGCCTCGTACAGCGGCCTGTTCAAATCGTTCTTCGACCTCATCGACAAGGACGCCCTCACCGGAAAGCCGGTGCTCATCGGCGCGACCGGAGGCACGGCCCGGCACTCCCTGGCCACCGAACACGCTCTGCGCCCGCTGTTCACCCACCTGCGCGCCCTCGTCCCGCCGACCGCCGTGTACGCGGCCTCGGAAGACTGGGGCGAGGACGGACTGGCGCAACGGATCGCCCGCGCGGGCGCGGAACTGGCGCGCCTCATGGCGCCCGCCGCCCGGGACGCCGCCCCCGACCTCGACACCGCCAACGCGATCGCACCCCGTTCACTGACAGGGGCCATCACCTCGACGGATCCGGCCGCCGGCTTCGAGATCGTGCCCTTCGCACAGCGGCTGGCCGCGCTACGGGCCGAGTAACCGCAGCCGCTCCGGAACCAGCCCTCCCTCGGCACACGGATCCCGTCACAGCGCGGGGCTGTCACATCCGGAAGGTCTGCCCGGTCTCTGCTGCGGAAGGCGACAAACGAAGGGGACGCGGATGAAGACTCTGCTCGTATGCACGTCCGTATCCCACGGCAACACCCGTCGCGTGGCGCAGGCGATGGCCGACGTACTCGACGCCCGCGTGGTCGCACCGCAGGAAGTGGAGGTCGCGGCCCCGGCAGGCTACGACCTGGTGGGCTTCGGCTCCGGTGTCTTCTCCCAGCGGATGCACCCGGACCTGCTCGGGTTCGTCCGCGCCTTGCCGGCGTCGTCGGGGCTGGCCTTCGCCTTCGCCACGAGCGGCCTGCCGCAGCTGCCGCTCGCGCCGTTCACCCGCCCGTTGGTACGGCTCCTCCAAACCAAGGGCTTCGCGGTCGAAGACACCTTCACCTGCCGCGCCTTCGACACGTGGACGCCGTTCAAGCTGATCGGCGGCATCAACAAGCAGCGTCCGAACGAGGACGACTTGACCGCCGCGCGCGCGTTCGCCCAAGCACTCAAGAACCACTCCACCACCACAGCCTGACCCGCCACCCGCCCTCGAGAGGGGGTGTACCTGGATACACCCCCTCCGGCACCCACGTGCAAGGACGGCCCCGACCCCAACCGGCAGAGTCGAACGCGGGGCGTGACAGCCACGCCCCCAGCGATCCACGGGGGAGGCCGGGCACCATGCCGGACCACAAGCACGAGCACAAGCAGGGGCCGGACCACAAGCAGCGGCAGGGGCAGAGGCAGGGGCGAGCACCGCGCAGCGGATGGGCGGCTCAGACAGGGGTGTTCCTCGCCGTCGCCTTCCTGGCGGCGGGACTGTGCGGGGCCCTCCAGCCCGCGACCGGCATACCCGCCGAAGTGCTCCAACTGACCCAGTTCGGCCCCGCCCTCGCCGTGGCAGCCGTGGCACTGCTGTGGCCCGGCCGGATCCGGGACCGCCTCACGGGAACCCTGCCCGCCCGCAGCAACGGACCGGCAGACCACGAGGCCCGGCCGCCATCCGGCAACCGGGCCGCCCTCCTCCTCACCCCCGCCCTGATCACCGCACTGTCCGCCGGCGGCGCCCTGCTCACCTCCGGCTCCCTCCCCGTCATCCACCCCCAAGCCCTCGCACACCCCCTCACCCTGCTCGTGACCGCCCAACTCATCGGTGCCTGCGCCGAGGAGATCGGATGGCGCTGCTACCTCCAGCCACTGCTGCGCACCCGCTTCGGCCCGCTCACCGCCTCCGTCCTGGTCGGGACGGCCTGGGGCCTGTGGCACGTACCGGTCCTCACCCAGGAGCCGGCCTACGCGGCCGGATTCCTGACAGCCACCATCGCGATGTCCGTGATCCTCGGCCTGGCCCTGGAACGCGTACGCGGCAACCGGCTGCTCCTCGCGGGCGGCTTCCACACCCTGGTCAACCTCGGCATGCTGTACGTGACGGACGAGACGTCCCCGGCAACAGCGCCGATGGCGTTCTTCGGCGCCGCCTGCCTGGCCGCAGCACTCCCGTGGATCGCCTCCGCCCGCCGGGCGGCGACCACGCCGGATAGGATCACCGCCGCAACAGCGCACGGACCGCGCTGACATGACGGAACCACAGGTGGACATGGCACAGGCAGACAGACGCCCCGGCAGCAGCCTCAAGGGCGCGCTCGCCGACCTCGGCCGCTGCCAGCTGCTCTCGCTCGCCGCGCTCGCCGTGTCCGGGGCCGGCACCCTCGTGGTCGGGGCGCTCCTCCTCCTGCCCGTCGGCATCGGCCTCCTCCTGCTCCCGCCCGCCGCAGCCGCCCTGCGCCGCATCTCCGACCGCTACCGAGACTGGGCCGCCCGCTGGACCGCAACCGCGATCAGCCCACCGCAACCGCTCCCACCCCGCCCGACCCCACACGAGAACACCACCGGCCGCCACCGACAGGCCCGCGCCCTCCTCGGCGACAACGGGTTCTGGCACGACCTGCGCTGGGCCTGGGCAGAGCCGTGGACGGGCGCACTCCTCGCCGCCGTGCCGCTGGCCCTCGTCGAGTACGGCCTCTTCGGCGCCGCCGTACAGCCCTTCGTCTGGCGGCACCTGGGCGACGGCAACTGGTACGCCTTCATCCCGGTCGACTCCACCCCGGCGATGCTCACCGCGCTCCTGCTCGGCCTCGGATTCATCGCCGCGGGACTCAAGCTGGCCCCCGCCACCCTGCGACTCCACGCACGCTGGAGCAGACGCCTGCTCGCCGCCCCCCACACCACCGAACTCGTCCGCCGCATCGAACACCTCGCAGGATCCCGCGCCGACATCCTCGACGTCCAAGCCGCCGAACTGCGCCGCATCGAACGGGACCTGCACGACGGGGCACAGGCCCGCCTCGTCGCCCTGGGCATGACCCTGGACGAAGCCACCCGGCTCCTCGACCGCGACCCCCCGGCCGCCCGCGCACTCCTGCACGAGGTACGCGCCACCTCCCAACGCGCCCTCCAAGACCTCCGCGAACTCGTCCACGGCGTCCTGCCCCCGATACTCGCCGACCGCGGCATCGGCGACGCCGTCCGCTCCCTCGCCCTCGACAGCCACCTCGACGTGCACATCGAGACCGCCCTGCCCGGCCGGCTCCCGGCACCCGTGGAATCCGCCGGCTACTTCGCCGTCGCCGAACTCCTCGCCAACGCCGCCAAACACTCCGGCGCCCCCGAGGTCCACATCCGCCTCAGCCACACCGACGGCGCCCTGCGCGCCACGGTCACCGACGCAGGCCGCGGCGGCGCCGACCCCGACGGAAGCGGACTGCAAGGCGTACGCCGCCGCCTGGACCCCTTCGACGGAACCCTCGTCCTGCACAGCCCGCCGGGCGGCCCGACCACCGCGACCTTGGAGATACCGTGCGCGTCGTCCTCGCCGAAGACCTCTTCCTCCTCCGGGACGGACTGACCCGCACCCTCCAAGAACACGGATTCGAGGTGATCGCCGCAGTCGACAACGGCCCCGCCCTCCTCAAAACACTCCTCGAAGAACAACCCGACGTCGCCGTCGTCGACATCCGCCTGCCACCCACCTTCACCGACGAGGGCCTCCAAGCCGCCCTCGAAGCACGCCGATCCCGGCCGGCGCTGCCCGTCCTCGTACTCTCCCAGTACGTCGACCAGCTCTACGCCCACGAACTGCTCGCCGGAGGCCAAGGCGCCATCGGCTACCTCCTCAAGGACCGGATCACGCACACCACCCAGTTCGTCGACGCAGTACGCACCGTCGCCGCAGGCGGCACGGTGATGGACCCGCAGGTCATCGCACGGCTGCTGGCCCGCAGCGACGCCCGGGGCACCACCGCCCAGCTGACACCGCGCGAACTGGACGTACTGGCCCTGATGGCCGAGGGCCGCTCCAACGCAGCCGTAGCGCAAACCCTGTTCATCAGCGAAAGCGCCGTCGCCAAACACACCGCCGCCATCTTCACCAAACTCCGGATCGAACCATCCGCAGACGACAACCGCCGAGTACTGGCCGTCCTGGCCTACCTCAAACGGTAGCCACCGACCCGCTGCGGTTCCCGCTCAAGGACGTCATCCGCGCACAGGCCACGGTGGCGAACCCGACGTGAGCCGGGCCGCTGCCACGCACCACGGAGACGGAGACATGCGCACCAGCCGCGGCGATGGCTCCGGGCGCCTCCTTCACCAGCGGAAACGTATTTGCGACAGATCACGCTCCCCGTCCATACTCCCGTGTCCCCCCACCTGTTTCGATCACTCCTATCGGGGCTCCAACCGTGGAAATCGCACGCATCGTCGTCATCGGGCTCGCCATCACCGTGGCGGTCGTCTTCTACCGCCGCACCACCGGCGACGTACCCGGCCGCACTTCGTCCCGTGCCGCCCGGAAGTCCGGACTCCTCCCGCAGTCCAGGCAGAACACCGGCCGCGCGGCGCCCGACCCCGAGCTGGAATCGGCCGCCGCCGCAGCCGCCCGGGGCAGTTGGGAGCCGGCCGCGCGGCTGATGGCCGAGACCAGGAAGCGCGGCGACTGGGCACGCCGCTCCTCCTACGCCGCCACCCTCGGCTCCCATCGAGCCGCCCGCCCCGACAGCTGGCTGCACACGTGGGAGGCCGCAGTCGGGCCGGACGACGCCGACCTCGCTCTGGTGCGGGCGAAGGCGATGGTCAACCTGGCCTGGCACCGGCGCGGCAGCGGATGGGCCAAGCACACCAGCGCCGAACAGTTCGCCGGATTCCACACCACCCTGGCCCGCGTACCACAGGAGAACGCACGCGCGGCCGAGCTGAACCCGGACGACCCCACGCCCCACGTCAACGAGATATGGGCGGCACTGGGCCTCGGCTACCCCGAAGAGCACATGCACCGGATCTGGAAGGAGATCACCACCCGCGACCCGCACCACTACGACGCGCACTACGCGGCGCTCCAGTACTGGTGCGCGAAGTGGCGCGGCTCGCAAGAGCGCGCCATGTCCTTCGCCCGGCAGGCAGCAGCCGACGCACCGCCCGGCAGCCTGCTCACCGCGCTGCCCCTGATCGCCTGGTACGAACACCGCGACACGGACGCGAACACCGCCGACTTCCGGTCACCCCACCTGACCTCCCTGGTCGACGCCGCCCTGGCCGACGTCGCCGCAGCCCCCTCGAACCATCCGAACACCGCCGAGCTGCGCCACCTGCTGGCCTACTTCCTGACCCGCCAGAAGCGGTACGATGCGGCGCTGACGCAGTTCCGCCTGGTCGACGGCTACGTGGGCGCCCTCCCGTGGAAGTACTGGACCGATCCGGCGGCGGCGTACTGCCACTGGCGCGACCGTGCGGCCCACCGAGCCCGCCGACGCTGAACCCCCGGCTTCCGGCGACCACCGGTACGGCACACCGGCTGCCCCCGCGGGAACCAGCTCATCACCCCGAGCCCGTGCCCGCCAGGACATTCTGCAGGGGCTGGCTCACGACCGTTTCGCAGTGAGCTTCCCGTCGGGAGTGAGAGTGAAGACGGTGCGGTGCATGATGCTGATATCGCGGGCCGTCCTGCCGTACGCGTTGAGGTCGATCCCTTCGGCCTTGCCCCAGTCGATGCGGGCTTGAGCGGCACGAGACCAGGTGCTGACCCTGACGTGCGTCGACCAGCCGTCCCTCTCTTCGTCTCTCCAGTCTCCCCAACTGCTTTCCGGGAGGAGGCCCGGAGTCTTGCCCTGGGAGAAACACAGCCCGGTGAAAGCGAACAGCGCGGCAGCCAGAACGCCCAGGGCTGACGCGCGGGAGCGGCGGCTCATCAACGGCACGGTACGTCCCCTCACGATGCGGATGGAACAGCCAGGCCGTGGGCCCGCCCGTCCGAATGCGGCAAGTACAAGCAGTTCGAGGCTCAGGAACCAGCGCCCAGAGCGACCACGGTGCCGCCCCGGCTCGGCCCCCATGGTTCCTCGGATGCGTGCGGTACGTGCTCCCCCACGGGCTGACGAGTCATCCCCGCGGCGGCCAAGGGGATGGGGCGGGCGCACGCCACTCGTCTTCGAGGACGGCGAACACGTCGGAGTCCCGCCAACCATCCCGGATCACAGCGGTATGACGATGACGTCCTTCCCATGTCATGCCGAGCTTGCCGAGAACCCGTGCCGATCCGAGGTTGCGCGGGTCACAGGTGGCATAGATGCGGTGGAGCTCAAGTTCCTCGAACCCGCGCGCCAGCAGTTGCCTGCCGATCGCCGTTCCGACGCCCTGCCCCCAAACCCGCGGATGCACCGCATAGGTGATCTCACCTTGACGCTGCCCTCGGCTCCGGACGTGAAGCTCCCCGATGCCGACCACCTCGCCATCGACACGCGCTACATGAGCGAACCGCTGCCCAGGCGTATGCGACCAGGCCTCGACCGCGGCCATCACGAAGACGCGCGTCTGCTCTTCGGTGTTCGGTCCCCACGTCTGGAAGCGGCAGACCTCGGAGAGGGAAGCCCAGGAGTGGACAGCCCGCCAGTCTGCGAACTCGATCCCGCTCAAGGACACCGAATGCCGAGCCACGAGCTGATCTTGCCAGATACAGCCGCGGCTCCGACCTCCCCGTTCAAAAAGAGGCACTGAGTGATCGTCACCTCGGACATCTGCCCTCTCACCCCACCGCTACCTTCCTCGTATGGGACGAGCCGACCTCCTCAGCAACCTCGCCGCGAGCGGCACCGACACCACCCCCGAGACCCTCGCCGAACTCGCCACCGAACTCGACGTACCGCCCGCCGACCTGCTCGTCATCGCGGGCCACCCGGTCCCGGCGGAACTCCTTCCCCCGAAACGCGACGCCACGATCACAGAGCAGTTCGCCTACCGCGTCAGCCACTGCGACCACGCACAACTCGCCTCGCTGGAGGACTTCGTCCGCTCGCTGCCGCACCTCGACGCCCCGGGGCCCTTCGTGGAACCGACCTCGCCGTACCCCACGCCCGCCGAGAGCGGTCCCGCCGCCGTGTTCAACGGGCTGCTCCGCAACCGCGGCTTCGGCATCAAGGAGCTCCCCTTCGCGGGACTGTCCCGCAGCACGCTGCGCGCGATGGTGTCGGACTGGGGGCCGACACCGCACAGGCGCTACCAGCTCTGCGCGATAGCCGGCCCGCTGGGCTGGCGACTGCCCGATCTGTTCGCCGTCGTAGGCGAACCGTACTCACCGGACTTCCGCCCAGCGCACCTCTGCCGCCACGTCGGGCGGGTGTTCACGGCCGCCGTCCCCTTGAGCACCACCCAGCTGATCGAGTGCGCCCAAGAGGCGGACCGCCTCAGCGCACGTGAGAACCACGGCGTGTGGCATCCCGTCTCGCAAGGCTCCGTCGCAGAATGCCCTGACCATCCCTGACAGTCAGGGCGCGCATGCCGCTCGCCGCAGCCTGCCCGGGACTGCGCCTCCCCGCAGGCCGACCACAGACGTCCCGGCGGCAGGCGCGCGGGCGCGGTGGCCCGTTGGGCGGCGCTGGATCCGCGCAGTGAGCTGACCACCGATCATGCGCGCCTGGTCGCCCGGGCTCCGGGTACGTCGTCGCGAACAGTACGGAACCGGGGGAGCGCAGATCCGCCGCCCTGAACGCTCCGCCGGCGCTGCGCCAACCCGGCAACGTGTCGCAGACGTGTACCCACGGACACCAGAGGAAGGGCCGGGTCCGACGTACGGTCGAGCAACCGGCCGAGCCTTGCCGCCAGCACCGCACACCTGCGGCCGGGGCCGGCCCTCCTCGACGCCATGACCGGAACAGGAGCACCCGATGCTTCTCTACGCCCAGACCCCAGCACGGCGGAACCGCCAGATCCTCGCGGACCTGATCGCCGTAGTCCTGATCGTCGCCGCGGTGAAGTTCGCCCTGGCCGTCCACGGCGCGATCATGCTGCTGGCCGAGCCGGGACGCAAAGTGGAGAGCTCAGGCGAAAGCCTCGCCACCGCCCTCGACGACGTCGGCGACACAGCCTCGAACGTGCCGCTTGTCGGCGACCTCCTGAAGAAGCCGTTCCAGTCCGCAGCCGACGCCGGCACCGGGCTCGCCGACGCAGGACAGTCCCTACAGGACACCGTCAGCCAGGTGGCCACCCTGGCCGCAGTCGCCCTGATCGTCCTCCCCGTGGCCTTCGTACTGCTGCTGTGGCTCCCCCTGCGCCTGCGCTGGATCCGCCGCAGCGCCACCATCCGACGCCTCCTCGACGCACCCGGAGGCGCCGACCTGCTCGCCCTGCGCGCCCTCACCGGACCGCCGGGCGACCTCTGCGCGATCTCCACCCCGCCCGGCGGCCTCGCAGACGCCTGGCGCCGCGGCGACCAGCAAGTCGTCGCCGCCTTGTCCGAGACCGCACTCAGGCGAGCGGGCTTGCGGCCCTGACCCACCCCGAACGCGCCGCCCGCGCCCGCGCGGACGCCGCCTGCATCGCTCTTCCCGGCCCGTTGCCCACCCTTGCCGCGCGGAGCGGTTCGGGATGAGGCGGCGCCCGCCGCCGGGGGAGGAGCACATGCGCAAGCGGCACGACTACGGCGCGGTCGTTCCCGTCTCCCGTGTACGGAAGCCGCGCCGCAGCGCCCGCCCCACTCCGGCGCCGGTGGGCCTGCACCGACCCGGCATCCGCCCGTCCGAACGCGCCCGGATCTCGGCCATGGCCGAGGACACCCTCGGGGAGCGCGATACGGGGGCCCGCGCCCGGTCGCGGCATGGCCGAGTGGACGGGTGCGGACAGGACTGGACAGCCCTCGCCTTCGCTGGGCATGGAAGGTGGACACCACCCGGCAGGAGGCTGTGCGCCATGAACCTCGGACGCACGAAGGACAAGGCGGCCGCAGCCTCGCGGACCCCCGCCCCCCACGCACCGTCCGCCGTTTCCCACCCCTTCGCGCGGCCCGTCCTGAGCCTGCACGCACATCCGCTCCTCACCCCGGAGATGTCCGCCATGACCAGTACCGCCACCCTCCCGCCGGCCGACGCCGGCGCCCCTGCGACCCGCCGATCGAACGAGGTGGACAACCGTGCGGCCTACGCCAGCTTCGGACTCGCCTACGTCCTGGGCCACGGCGCCGCCGCAGCCTCCCACGGCGACACCCCCGTGCTCGGCCTACCCGGCTGGCTCCCCATGACGCTCCTCGGGATCGGGCTGGCGACCGGCATCGCCCTGGCCACCATCGCCGCGCTGCGAGCCCAGCGCGGGGCCACCGCACCAGAGCTCCTCTCCGGCAGGCTGCTCGGCACCGCCTGGATCGCCGCCTTCACCGCGCTGGCCCTCGCCATCACCGGCCTGACATCCGTCCTCGACGCACCGGAACTCCAGTCCGTCCTGTGGCCCGCCGGATCAGGCCTCATCGTCGGCCTCCTCTACCTCGCCGAAGGCGCCGTACGCCGAAACGTGCTGCACTACGGCCTCGGTGTCTGGCTCGCCCTGACCTCCGCCGCGGCACTCTCACTCGACGCCCCCGGCCCCTCCTGGGTCCTCGCCGTCGCAGGCGGCGGCGCCTACTCTCTCGCCACCGCTCTCGAACGCCGCCGCCTGCGATCCCTCGCAGGACCCCCGCAGAACTGACGGCCCCCCTGCGGACCGGCGCAACGATCGCGGTCCGTGTCCTCACTCCTCTCCCCAACCTGCCGGAGAGCCGGCCGTGCCTACCGCGAGGCCTTCGACGACGTTGTCCGGCGGGATTCGACACCCACCGACGCGTTGGCTGTTCCCCATCAGTCAGTCAGTGCTTGCCGGCGAGGACTTGCCTGGTTTATGGATTGCCGGGGCAGTCGGCCTCGGTCCAGGTCGCGACGAGGTCACGGCAGACGACGGCCAGTGAGCCATTCCAGAACGCGATCTCGTGGCTGCAGCCATTCTGGTTGGGCAGGACCTCGTCGAGGATTACGGTCCCGAGGTTTCCCCCATTGTCGTCCTCGGCGCTTTCGGCATTGAAGCCGGAGACGCCTGTGTAGTGGATGACCAGGTCTTCGTCGTGCTTCCAGCAGTTGTGCCGGAACTGGATCTCCATCTGCTGGTCATCAGCGCCGACACCCCGAATGTGCTGGAGTTCCAGGTCCTTCACGCACCGCTTGCCGGAGAAGTCGTAGTGGTCTGGGGCAGTGGCGAAGTCCCGGGCTCCGGTTGGCAGATCGTCAGCCAGCGAGGGCAGGTGCTCCAGGTAGCGAGCAGGGTCCAGGAAGTTTGACAGGTTGCCGACCTGTGCATCCAGATTGATGTACTCCATCGTCCTTCGTTCCCGCTCGTGGCTGTGTTGGCCGACGCATCGTCGCACGCCCTCCAAGCCGTGTCGGCCCGGAGATTCACGCTGCCGTACTCAGCTCTGAGCCGCGACGGGTTTGGCGCCGACCTTGTGGTGTGCGGGTCGGGCGTAGGGGGGACACGCAGTTGACACTGCATCCCCGGGAAGGTGCCCGCTCTCAAGGATGAAAGCAGGCCTTACCAGCGATCAGACCGGGTCCTCGCCGCTCAGCGAAGGCACAGCGCGTGGACGCAGGACCATGAGCGAGCCTTCCAGCGTCGCCACCATGGCAAAGGGGAACCGGTCGAGCTCAAGACAGAGCGCAACGTCATCGGGATGGACTCCTTGGCGCACCCTCTCCGCCAGTTCGGCCGCGGCGCGCGACTCGGCAGCGCGGCGGAGGAACCCAGCAGCATCCGTCGCGGCCTCGGTGGCTCTCCGAGCGATGTACTGAGCACACGCCAGATCTTCCTCGGCCTGCCCATTTTCGCCGGTCACCACGAACGTGACGCTGTCGCTCGCGCGCGTCCGCAAGAGCCCGGCCGTTGCCTGCGCCACCACGAAGCTCGCGCACAGCACCAGCGACGCGTCCTTCACCGCAAGGGCGCCGACCGTCCCTGCCGTGGTCTTCTGCACAACGGTCCGTCCGCCAAGGTCCATGGACCGCAGCATGCCCGGGGAGTTGACGGTGTCGAACCCGGGCGCGGGCGGACCGTCTTTGAGCGCCACCCAGTCCGGGTGGCGGGCCTTGAGCGCCAGGGCCCCGTCCAGCGACTCAGCAAGAACGATCTTTTCCGCCCCCTGGGCGAAGGCCCAGGCAGCCACGGTGAAAGCACGCATGACGTCGACTACGACCGCCACGGGCGGGGCTTCGACCAGATCGGCGATGCCAAGGAAACGAGTGTCCATTCCGCTCATGATCGCGCATGCCCGACCCAAGGCCCCCGGAGAGTGATGTGCGTTACATCGACTGCGCGGGACGCTGCCGCCAAGCCGCCTCCCGCCGACGTACAACGGTCGAGACTGCGCCGGCGTCGAGCGCCTGGATGGTGTCCAGTGGCCGCGCATGCTCGGTGAGCAGCCGGCACCCCTCGGCGTGGACGGTGGCAGCCCGCCGCGGGTGCGGCCGTCCAGCAGCCGTGCCCACCGACCGGCGGCGCCGCGACAGCGACCCGGCGGTGGTCGTGGAGGGGGCCCCGGTTCTGCGACAGGCTGAAGCTGCGCCGTCGCAGCCGTGCGTCGGTCAGACTCCGACGTCATCGGTGCGGACGGCGAGGCGTCCGGCCGCTTGGCGGCGGGACAGTCGGCGGTGCTCCCGGGCGGCCCAGGAGCGGACCCGGTCGGGTTCCAGCGGCGAGCCGTGACCCACGTGGAGCCGGCCGGGGTTGAGGGCGAGCATCTTGTGCAGGCTGGCGAGGTTGGCCAGCGGGTCGTCGTGGAAGGGAGGGTTGGCCGGCCTGCCCGGGAGGAGACCCATGAAGGAATTGGCCACCAGGTCACCTGCGACGAGGTCTCCCTGGTCGGTGAGGACGGAGATGGATCCCGCGGTGTGTCCGGGGGTGGGCATGATGCGCGCCGCGATCCCGAAGTCCTTCAGGTCTGTCTCACCTCGTACGAGGACGTCGGGTTCCAGCGGTTCGGCCTGGATGTGGAGGTTCTTGTTCCTGGCCATGAGGCGGCCCATGGGGCCGGTGGGCAGATACGGCTCGCGGACCCGACCGGTACGGAACGGGCCGAGGTCCGCGATATGGCCGGCCACGGGTGCCCCGGTCAGGCGGTGCAGTTCCGCGGCGGAGCCGAAGTGGTCGATGTGGCCGTGGGTGATGACGATCAGTGAGATGTCGGTGGGGTCCACACCGTGCGCGGCGACCTGCTCGTGGATCTTTCTCCCGCTGCCGGGTGTTCCCGCGTCGACGATGACGGGGCGCCGGCCCAGCAGGAGGTAGGCGTTGATGTTGTGGCGGCCCATGACCGGGATGGGGATGACCTTGGTTCGGGGCATGGTGCTCTCCTCGCGGTTCGTGTTGTGCGGCGTGCCGCTCGTACGGGCACGCCGGTGTTCCGCCCCTGCGGCGCTGCGCGGGGGCGGTGACTGGTCGGGTTCGGCGTGGGGGTCAGCGGAAGCGGCGGCGGTATTCGGCGGGGGTGGTCCCCAGGCGACGGCGGAAGGAGCGGTGCAGGCTTTCCACCGAGCCGAGGCCGCTGGCTGCGGCGACCTCTGCCAGAGGGCGGTCGCTCTCCTGGAGCAGTCGGCGAGCGGCCTCGAGTCGGGCGGCCTCGACGTAGGCGGCCGGGGTGGTCTGCGTACGCCGGCGGAACAGCCGGTTGAAGTGGCGCACGCTCAGGTGGAGGCGTGCAGCCAGGGCTTCGGCGGAGAGGTCGCCGGTGAGGTGCTCGCCTATCCACAGGCGCAGGTCGTCGATGCGGTCACCGGCGGCGGTGGGGCCTGCGAGTGGAACGCTGAACTGACTCTGGCCACCAGGGCGTTTGACGTACATGACCATCATCCGGGCGGTGGCGAGGGCGAGATCGGCGCCTTGGTCCTCGGCGACCATCGCGAGTGCCATGTCCAGCCCCGCCGTGATGCCGGCGCAGGTCCACACGCGGCCGGCGCGGATGAAGATCGGGTCCGGGTCGACCGTGACTCGCGGGTGGGCGGCGGCCAGTTGCGGGGCCGTGAGCCAGTGGGTCGTGGCGGACAGCCCGTCCAGCAGGCCTGCGGCGGCCAGCAGATGCGCGCCCGCACAGATCGAGCCGACCCGAGCGGTCCGGGGCGCCGCCTCACGCAGCCAGCCGGTGAGCTGGTCGTCGAGTACCGGCTCCACGCCGTCGTCCCTGACTGCGACGGCACCCGACACCAGCAGGGTGTCCATCCGGTCGAGGGCCTCGTCCAGTGTGAGGTCGGCGATCAGCCGGACACCGCTGGATGTGGTCACCGGGCCGCCGTCGGCCGTCGCGATCCAGACGGTGTAACCGGGACGGCTACTGCCGCCGACGCGCGTGGCGACCGAGAAGACCTCGGCAGGGCCTGTGACGTCGAGCAGCTCGACTCCGGGGAAAGCCGTGATGACGACTCTGTGCGGTGGAAGCATGCCCTGATCCTTTCGCCGCGCTTCCGTGTCCGCAATGACGAGGTTCTGTCAGATCAGGCCCTGCATATCGCAGCACCACGTCCACCCCCATCCCCCTGGCGCGACCGAGGCCGCCCGTCTCACGCAGCGGACCACCGTCGACGTGGCCTCACCCGCCTCCGCAACCGAGCACACCCTTGCCGCACGAGCAACTGCGTGCCCAGACTGGCTGGTGTGGCGACCATCGAAGCGTTATACGGATTAGCACGAGCGCGGTGCAGCTGCGGCGTCCAGGTGATCGAACTTCGACGAAGGAGCCAATGCCATGCTGCTGGAGAACAAGACCGCCATCGTCTACGGCGGCGCTGGTGCGATCGGCTCCGCGGTCGCCCGCGTCTTTGCCGGCGAAGGCGCCACGGTCCACTTGGTCGGGCGCACCCACGCACCTCTGGCGGAGCTCGCCGGCACCATCACCGAATCCGGGGGTCGCGTCGAGACCGCCACGCTCGACGCGACCGACCGCGCCGCGGTCGAGCAGCACGCCGAAGCCGTCGCCCGACACTCCAGGGGGATCGGTATCGCCTTCAACGCCACCTCCAACGACGACCTGCAAGGCACCCCGCTGGTCGACATGGCCGACGAAGACGTGCTGCGCCCCGTCACCAAGGCGGTCACCACCCACTTGACTCTGGCCACCGCCGTCGCCCGCCATATGATCCCCCGCCACACCGGAGTGATCCTGGCCATGGGCGGCGGCCGAGAAGCCATCCCCGGCCTCGGCGGCTCCCACATTGCCTGGTCCGCCCTCTCCGGTCTGTGCCGCCAGCTCGCCGGCGAACTCGGCCCGCACGGCATCCGGGTAGCCTGGCTGCTCTCTCCCGGCTCGCCCGATCCGTCCAACCCGCCCGAGGACGACCCCGAGGCGACCGCGACCCTGCTCCACCGCCGGCCCCGTCTCGAAGACGTCGCCTACGCCGCAGCCTTCCTCGCCTCCGACCGCGCCCCGACCATGACCGCCACAGAGGTCAACGTCACCGGCGGCGCCGTCGTCGACTGAACGCACTCGCCGAGCCGCCCCCGTCTCACATCGCTACGAAACCCTCGCCCCCCCCGGGTGACGATCCGACTTTCGCTCCCTGAGCTTGTCCTTCGAGGTCTGAGCCTGCGCAGAGCATTCGGACAAGAAGGTGTCCGTCTCCCGTATTACAGTCACGGCTCGTGACCGATGCTGCCCACCGCACTGCTGCGGATGATGACGCACTGCTGGAGCGGCTGCATGCCCTCGCGAGGGGTGCGGAGGGCGTGGTCCCCTCCTCTGGCTGCCTCCCGGAGCAACCGTTCCCCCCGCTCGCGATGGCCGAAGTAGAGCGCGCGGAACACAAACTCGGTTATCGGCTACCCCCATTGCTCCGGCGCATCTACACCGAGATCGGTGACGGCGGGTTCGGACCGGAGGGCGGCCTCGCATCGCTGACGCCGCGCCGCGTTCCGCACTGGCATCTGCCGGACTGGCCGTGCGCGACCGCCATCCGCGCCGAGCGGCCAGGGTGGGGGCAGTCAGCGTCGTGGTTCTTCCTGACGGGCGGCGGCTGCACCATGGAGTGGTACGTCTCGCTGATAGCGGTTGATCACCCGGTGCTGCTTTGGGATGCCGACGGCTGGGAACCGGATGGGGGCCAGGATCCACACGACGGCCTGCGGTACGCGACGCCGTCACTGCGCCAGTGGCTGTGGACCTGGGCAGACGGGGGCAACGTGTGGGATGAGGTGCTGGCACGACCCCACGCCGCTGGCAGGCGTTCCTCCGGCGCTTCGACCTGGCGCACACCTTCCGCCTGTTCAGACAGACCCTCGGATGGACCCACCCCTGGTTGAGGGAGCCCGAAGGCGCGGCCCCTGGACCTGGCTGATCACCGCTGCCCACACCCAGCTCCGGCTCGCCCGCCCGCTGGCACGGACCTGCGGCGTGAAGAGCAGGCTCAGTCGTAGAGGAGGGAGGCGGACGAGGTGGTCGCGCCTTGGCGGCCGGGCGTGGTGTAGGCGAAGTTGAGGACGGTGCGCCGCAGTCCTGGACGCTCCAGCGGGGTGACGCGGTGGGCGGTGATGTCGCTCCGCAGGAGGTAGCCGTCGGCGGGCCTGTGGTGCGCGCGCCGGGCGCCGGGCGCGTCGAGGGCGCCGAGGTTGCCGCGGCCCGGGTGGAACTCCAGCAGTCCGCCGTCCGTGTGGTGCGGTGGGGCTTCCAGGAAGAGGACCAGGGCGAGCGGGTAGTCGTCGGTGTGCGCGCCGTGGGTGTCCCCGGGGCGGTGCAGGACGTTCAGGACGTGCCGCTCGACGGGGTCGTGCACGGCGACGACCGCCTCGCCCAGGAGCGAGGAGAGCAGCCGCATCAGGTCCCGGTCCTGGTAGAGACGCGTGATCACTGGTGAGGCGCGGGCGATCTGGTGTCCGCCGAGCGTGGTCGGTGATGTAGCGGATCGAGTCGACGATGCGGTGCCGGGGCCATTTCTCCGGGGCGCCGCCCTTCGGGGTCTGGCAGGCCGGAGTCGGGAGGAGCGCCTTGAGCAGGGCCCATTCGAGATCACTGGTGTCGGAGGGGTAGCGGTAGTGGGGCAGCCGCATGACGGTGCAGGGCCGCGACCGGTGGGGTGGGGCCAGCTGATGGGCGGTCGCGGCCCGTTGCCTCTCGTACTCCGGTTTACTCCAGGCTGGCCAGCAGCTGAAGGGTGGACTCGATCGCACCCATCTGCGCCATGACCGTGCGGATGTAGGGGTCGTTCGGGGTCTTCTCCTGATGCGGGAGGAGGGTTCCGGCGATGAAGTTCTCCACCCGATGGTGGACGGTCTCGAAGAACGCCCGTTCGTAGCGATCCCGGCTCACACTGCCGATCGTCTCGGGCATCCGGACAACCACCCCGCGGGCTCTGGCGCGACACCATTTCATGCCGCCAACTCGCCCTGAGGACCCATTGCTTCGCACCATCTGACGCCCTCCGGCCGTCCGAAAGGGCGTGTGGCCCCGGCGCGAGAAGCAGCCCTATGGCCCCAGCATGCGCGGTCTCACATCCCGCGCTGCTGCGTGCGCGTCTATGCCAGGCCCGTTTGCGACAGGCGGGAGAACAGTGCGTTGCCGAGGAAGCACGTTCAACGCCAACGGTCCAGGACACTCCACACTCCGGGCAGGTGGCAGCCCTGGCACCTTGCACCGCCCGGGCCCTCGCGCCTGCCCGCCGCATCCGCCGCCAGTGCCGCGAACGGCACACCGACGTGCAGAACACCGCCGCCGCCTTCACCCTCGGCATCAATGGGCCGCCACAGCCACGGCAGAGCCGCGGCCCGGGGTCGTCGTCCGTGACCACGACCAGCTTCAGCCAGGGCGCTCCATCCCTGCCCACGGGACCACCATGGGGGCCCAGTCAAGGCAAGCCGAAATCCCGTGGAGCCCACTTGCATGGCGTGGAATGATCTTGGCGACTGCTGACGAAAGGGAAGGCTGAAAACGTGTACGTACCGTCATCTGCACGAGCTCTCGATGATGACGAGCGTGAGCTCGTGGAGCTGGCACGCCGCACGATAGACGCGCATACCGACGCCGGGCCCGACGAAGACGGGATCCACACGATGGGCGCCGCGGTCATGGCCGCCGACTACCGGATGTTCGCCGGCGTGAACCTCTACCACTTCACCGGCGGACCCTGCGCCGAACTCGTGGCTCTGGGAGCCGCACGAGCCCAGGGCGCCCGCCAGATGCGCTGCATCGTTGCCGTGGGAAACCACGGGCGCGGGGTCATCGGCCCGTGCGGGCGCGATCGGCAGGTCTTCGTGGACTACTACCCAACCATGCGCGTCATCGTGCCCACGCCCGCGGGGCCCAGGTCCGTTCTCGCCGCCGACCTGATGCCGCTGACTCAGCGATGGACCCCGGAAGGCATGAACGGTCTCGACCCATCGCTCTACCAAGACCCCGAGACGGCCGGTCCCCCGATCATCCGGTTCAACCCCCGCTACCTCGAAGACGTCCGCTCCGGCGCCAAGACCAAGACCACCCGCTTCCGGGACCCGGCCCAGCTCGGGCCGGCACGGCTGGTGTTCGAGAGCGACCCCGAAGTCGTCCTGCCGGCAGAGGTGACCGGCATCAGGCACTGCCTGGTCAGCGACCTCACCAACCAGGACGCCCAAGCCGAGGGGCTGACGACCGCAACCGAACTCCGGGAAGGCCTCAAGGGCCACTACGCAGATCTGGCGGGAACCGACGAAGTCGACGTAATCACCTTCCAGATCAACGACAAGACAGGCGTCGCTTAAACCGCGGAGGCACCAGCGACGACTGGGCCGCAAGGTGACGACGAGCACGGGGGCCCCGTCGCTTCGGGCAGCCCCGCCCGAAGCGACAAGCCCCTGACCGCACTCAGGCGCAGCTTCTGAGCTTGACTCTGTCGGGGATCTTGGGGTTTCCCGGCGCGACAGCGTGATCAGGGGGCAAGCTCGGGTCGTTCCGTTGACCGATGCAGTTGTCGAGGTGCCCGTTGTCGCTCCGTCCCCGTTCCGGTGAGCAAGTCCCGTCTCTGACCTCGCAGATCGCGCGGGCGAGCAACCCGGGCGGTACGACGGCGATGTGGGTGAGAGACCGGCTGGACGGGCTGTGGTGCGATGAGGACTTCGCGGGCTGGTACCCGCGCGACGGACGCCCCGGCATCTCGCCCGCCCAACTGGCCACCGTCTGTGTGCTGCAGTTCCTGCTTGGTCTGTCGGACCGGCAGGCAGCGGAAGCGGTCCGGTGCCGCATCGATTTCAAGTACGCGCTGGCCATGGATCTGGACGATCCCGGCTTCCACCACAGCGTGCTGGCCGACTTCCGCGAGCGCCTCGCCCAGGACGACCGCGCCGACCGTCTGCTCGACCTCGCGCTCGCCCGCCTGAAGGAGGCCGGACTCGTACGCGAGCGCACCACGCAGCGCACCGACTCCACCCACGTCCTGGCCGCGGTGCGCGACCTGACCCGGCTGGAACTGGTCACCGAGGCCGTCCGTGCCGTGCTGGAAGAAGTCGCCGGCACCGCCGGGCACCTGCTGGACGATCTGGTCGATGAGGAATGGGGGCGCCGCTACGGCCGCCCGGTCCGCCTGGGCAAGAACCCCACCCGCCCCAAGACCAGGATCCTCGCCACCGGCAACGACGCTCTCCGGCTCCTGGAACGCCTCTACCAGCACGGGGCAGACCGAGCGTCCGGCCCCCGCGTCCAGGCCCTGCGCCAGATCATGGTGCAGAACTACTACCGCGACGCCGCAGGCCGCCTGCTCTGGCGCACCGACGAGGACGGCGGGCCCGGGCTGCCGCCCTCGTCCCGGGCGATCGTCTCTCCCTACGACACCTCGGCCCGCTACGCACGCCACGGACACATCATCAGCTGGAAAGGGTTCTCCGCTCACCTGACCGAGACCTGTGCCCCCGACGCCCCCAACGTGATCACGGACGTGGCCACCACCGCGGCCACCACGCACGACAGCCAGGTCCTGCCCGGCATCCACACCCGCCTGCACCACCGCGGCCTGCTGCCTGCCGAGCACCTCGTCGACAGCGGCTACACCTCCCTGGTCCACCTGGACCAGGCCGCCCGACAGCACGAGGTCACCGTCACCGGGCCGCTGCCGGGCAACCCCACCCGCCAGCACCGAAGGAACGAAGGCTTCAGCCGGGACGACTTCCACATCGACTTCGACCGCCGACAGGTGACCTGCCCCCAGGGCCAGGTCAGCCGGGGCTGGCACGGCCCCTACCCGACCTCCTCGCCCACCGCGGCCCCGCTGATCGTGGCACGGTTCACCAAGGGCCAGTGCCGGCCCTGCCCGGTCCGCGCCCAGTGCACCACCTCCCGAGAAAGCGCCCGCAACGTCGGCTTTCCCCCACGCGCACTCCGCGACCCGCAACTCCGCGTCCGCACCGAGCAACAGACGCCCGAGTGGAAGACCCGCTACGCGGTGCGCTCCGGAGTGGAAGGCACGGTCAACGAGTTCGTCCACGGCCACGGCATGCGACGCTGCCGCTACCGAGGACAGGGCAAGGCCCACCTTCAGCACGTTCTGACTGCCATCGCCGTCAACATCGAGCGCCTCAGCGGACTGCCACCGACCGGGGAAACACACCCACCCCGCCAGCCGACCGCCTTCCAGAACTACCTCGATCAGCACGAGATCCCCCGGCTGAAGTCCTGGCGAACCCTCGGCAGCTGACCTCGGAAACTCCAAGATCCCCGACTGTTTGTAAGGGCTTCTTTGGGCTCCAGCGCGGGAGGGTGAAGTGGCCCCACTGACGTAAGAAGTTGATCTGGCTCCACTCGCCGGTGCTTGGTGGCGCCGTGCCCTCTTTGGAGTGAATGCGGTGCTCCATCCGCTGTCCGCCGTCAGGGTGTGTCCGTCGATCACGGTCTGTCGGAGGCCGTGTTGTGGTCACGGTCGTGTCGGGAGGCCGGGGTGGGTTTGTCGCGCGTTGAACTGTTCGCTGCGATCCGTCGGGACAGGCGTCTCGATGCGGGTCTGTCGCAACGTGCTCTGGCGGAGAAGTACGGGGTGCACCGAAGGACCGTGCGGCAGGCGCTGGAGTCGGCCGTCCCGCCTCCGCGCAAGGAACCCGTGGTCCGCAGATCGGTCTTGGACCCGGCCAAGGGCTGGATCGACGAGATGCTGCGGGAGGATCTGACCGCGCCGCGGAAGCAGAAGCACACGGCCCGGCGGATCCACCAGCGTCTCGCGCAGGAACACGGCTTCGACGAGGTGTCGTATTCGACAGTCAGTGACTACGTCGCGGTCCGCCGGCCGGAGATCGAGACCGAGGCCCGGGAAGGGCACCGGCATCTGGCGGGGATGGTCCCGCAGGTCCATCTCCCCGGCGAGGAAGCCGAGGTGGACTTCGCGGACGTGTGGGTGCGGCTCGCGGGCACCGTGACCAAGTGCCACCTGTTCACGCTGCGGCTGTCGTACTCGGGCAAGGCCGTCCACCGCGTGTTCGCCTCGCAGGCCCAGGAGTCGTTCATGCAGGGCCACGTCGAGGCGTTCAACACGCTGGGCGGCGTCCCGGTCCGGCACATCCGTTACGACAACCTGAAACCGGCCGTGAACCGCATCTGCACGGGCCGCAGCCGGGTGGAGTCCGAGCGATGGGTCACCTTCCGGGCGCACTACGGCTTCGATGCCTTCTATTGCATCCCGGGCCAGGACGGCGCCCACGAGAAGGGCGGCGTGGAACAGGAGGGAGGGCGGTTCCGCCGCACCCACTTGGTCCCCGTTCCGGAAGTCGCCTCGCTCGAGGAGCTGAACGAGAAGATCGCCGCGATCGACGCGGCGGAGGACGACCGGATGCTCCAGGGCAGGCTGACGACGATCGGCTTCAACTTCGTGAGCGAGGCCGACTCGCTGGCCCCGCTCCCCTGGGGGAGTTCGAGTGCGGCATCACGCTGACTCCGAAAGTGGACCGTTCCAGCCGGATCAGCGTCCGCCAGTGCCACTACTCGGTGCCGGCCCGCTTCATCGGCCAGAACGTGCGGGTCCTGCTGCGGGGCAACGAACTGCTGGTCTTCGAACGCCGCAAGATCGTCGCCCGTCACCCGCGTCTGACCCGGCGGGGCGAGTTCCGCGACGAGCTCGACCACTACCTGGAGATCCTGATGGTCAAGCCCGGCGCGATGGCCGGGTCGACCGCGCTGGCAGCCGCCCGGGAGAACGGCACGTTCACCGAGGTCCACGAAGCGTTCTGGGCGGCGGCCCGCACCAGCCACGGGGACGCCGCCGGGACCCGTGCTCTGATCGAGGTCCTGCTGCTGCACCGGCGGATGCCCGCCCCCGCCATCCAGCTGGGCCTGGCGGCCGCGATCAGAGCGGGCTCCATCAACGCCGAGGTGGTGGCCGTCGAGGCCCGCAGGGCCGTCGCCGATGCCTCCCCGCACGAGGACTCGACCGACGACAGCGATGATCCGCCGCCCTGGGCCGAGCCCAGCGGAGTCGTCTCCCTGACCGCCCGCCGGGCACAGCTTCCCGAGGACAAGCGTCCCCTGCCCTCGGTGGCCCCCTACGACCAGCTCTTGTCCCGCCGCCATCCGAAAGGCACCGCATGAGTACTCCCACCGTTTCCACGAACGGGCTCGTTCCCCCGGCCCGCAGAGACGCCGCAGCCGAAGGGGCGGTCGAAACGGTCATCGACGAGGCCTGCCGGGCTCTGCACCTGCCCACCATCCGCAGCCGAGTCGAGGAGATCACCGCCGCCGCGGCCCGCGAGCGGGCCAGTTACAAAGACTTCCTGGCGGACCTGTTGGAAGCTGAATGCGCGGAGCGGGAAGAACGCCGCAAGCAGCGGCTGGTCAGGGACGCGAACTTCCCCCGGCCCAAGCGGCTCGAGGACTTCGACTTCGCGGAGAACCCGAACGTCACCCCCGAGTTGCTGGGCACCCTCGCCGATCCCGCCTGGGTCAAGGCCGGCCAGCCGCTCTGCCTGATCGGCGACAGCGGCACCGGCAAGTCCCACCTGCTGATCGGGATCGGCACCGCCATCGCGGAAGCCGGTCTGCGCGTCCGCTACACGACCACGGTGAACCTGGTCAACGAGCTGGCCGAGGCAGCGGACGAGAAGAAACTCGCCCGCACGATCGCCCGCTACGGACGCGTCGATCTCCTCTGCCTGGACGAGTTCGGCTACCTCGACCTGGACAAGGCCGGAGCGAAGCTGTTGTTCCAGATCTTCACCGAGCGTGAGGAACGGGGCGCGATCGCCGTCGCCTCCAACGCCCCGTTCTCGGAGTGGAAGCAGACCTTCACCGACCCCCGGCTCTGCACCGCGATCGTCGACCGCGTCACCTTCAACGCCCACATCGTCGAGACCGGCACGGACTCCTACCGGTTCGCCCAGACTCAGAAGAAGCGACGTCGCTGACCTGACCGTCACAACACTGCGGCCGGCACCCCTTCGGGGTGCCGGCCGCAGCCATATTGGGCCCGGCCGCGAGGTCCCAGTGCCGGCCGGTCCATTGCCCGATCTCATCCAGACGCCGCGAGCACTGGGATGCCCACGACCTGAGCCGAGTCGGGTCGGCAGACTCCCGCACCTGTCGGGGGCGCGATTTCGAAGCCTGTCCGAGACCCCAAAACTACCGCCCACCACCCCACCCCCGGCTAGCGAAACCACCCGATCGAAGTGGGGCCAAAACAACTTGCCGCAGGGGCGTGAAGCACCCTCCCGCACGCCCCCTACGACCCACCGCTGGGGCCAAAAGAACTCCGAACACTGGTCCCCAAAGAAGTCCTTACAAACACCCGACAGAGTCAAGCTGAGACAGCCCAGGTGTGAAACGGCGGCGAAGGACGTCCTGCAGACACCGCACCCCAAACCCCGGCACCCGCACCGACCCGATGACGGCAGGCGGAAGAGGGCGGTCTCGCGCCGCCGCAACCGTGAGGCCCGCCGGCTCGGCAGCGAGTTGGCCGAGCGCTGGGCAGCGTCGGGTGCAACGCCGTGCGTGGCGGCCCCGCTCTCCTCATGCGAAGGGCTCTTCGCGCCGTCTGTCGGTCTCGCAGCTCCCAGGTACACGCTTCGGCGCCTGATCCCGCGGGGACGTGGGAGGGGGTTGGCGCAGCGGACGCGCCGTTGGCCGCGCTGCGCGCCGCCGGTGTGCTGGAGCGGATCGCCGCCCGGGTGGCCCGGGAGACTGCGGGCGCGCTGTGTGACGACGGCATGCCGGCCGAAGCGGTGGCCACCGCCCTCGGGACCACCCGCTCCAAGACCCTGGTCCTGCTCCTGACCACCCGGGCCCGGTAACGGCACGCACCGCGCGGCCTGGAGGTCACGCCGAGCATGCAGGGGTGGTGCCGAACCGGTGGGCCTGGTGGGGGAATCGGGCGCTGGCCGCAAGATGATCGAGTTTGCTTCCTCCGGCGACCCGTAGGAGGCTCAGCAGCCGGAGCGCCGTAGCCTCGAGCGTGCGACGAGCACGCCGCGAGGGCTGTGGCTTGCATCGCAGGGCCGCGTCGAGCCCGGGGGGTTACGCGGGAGGCGTGCGAAAGGCGCCACGGGCCGCTGGCGCCATGGCCCTGGTGGTGACCTGTGGGAGGAACACGTGGAAAAGGCTGAGCCCCAGCGGCGATCGCACACTGCTGCGGGGGGTCCGGGTGAGGGCATGGAGGGTCTGCGTGAGCGCGGGTTCGCCCGCTACGGCGCTGAGCAACTCGGTATCATCCTGGCCGGCTCCGCTGCGAGGGATTTGGCCAGGATCCGGGAGGTCTTCGCGGCTCTGCCACCCGATCCGTACGCTCCGGGAACGAATCGGTTCCGCCGGTACTCCCATGCCGTGTACCTGCCGTGGAAGGACGAACTGTCCTGGATTCCCGGAACCCCCGACCCCGTCCACGGTACGGTCACCGACTTCTCCCAGGGCGAAGACACCCCTGAGTCCCCGCGGCCTCGGCGCGTGCTCCCCGACATCCCCGAGGCGCTGCGCGGCAACGCTCTGCTGTTGCGACTCCTGCGCTGGGACATTGAGCAGGTCCTGTCCCTGAAGGATCTGGGGAGACGGCCGCTGTGGGCTGGCGTCCACCTGATCAGGCTCGGCGTCGACCGTCCCGGCCAGGACGCCGTGTCCCTCCCGAACTGCCTGCACCAGGACGGAGGTTCGGCCAGCACGTTCACTTTCGCCCACCTGATCAGCCGTACCAACGTCGTCGGCGGGCAGAACGTCATCGCCACACCGGACAGCGCAGGCCTCCAGCCCGAGGACCCGTGGGTGGACGTCCACGCCGACTTCACCCTCACCGACCCACTGGATGGCTACGCCGTCCACGACCACAGGGTCAGCCACTACGTCGGCCCGGTCCGCGCGGGCTCCGAGCCAGGGCCGGGCGAACGGTCCGTCCTCATCGTCGGCCTCGCCCCGTACGTCCCCCAGCTGTGACACCGCCACCACCCGAGCCCGCCGAACACGCCAGTACGCGGGTGCCTGGGCGGCCGTACGGGAGCCCTCGGCCGCCTCGGCCGCGAGTCGGGCCACCAGCGGACCTTCCGCACCCGCACCCACCCGGATACGCCGATCATGCTCGGCTTCCCCGGCGTCGGGCCCGGAGTCGGCGCTCGCCTTCCGGCCGAGATCGGCGACGACCGAACCCGCTTCGCCACCGCCGGATGACTGCAGGCATACGCGGGCTCGGCCCCCGTCACCCGGGCCTCCGGCAAACGCAAGTACGCCGGCCGCCGGTTCGTGAAGAACAGTGGTGTGAAAGATCGTCAAACGACTCCGGATAGGCGACAAATGAAGCGATTACGGGCATGGATCGGCGCGGCAGTCCTGACGATTCCGCTGGTCATGTCACTCGGAGCGGAGGGCGTGCAGGCCGCTCCGCTTACGGATCTGCCATTGCCGCTTCGAAGTGGCGCCGACCAGTTGGTTCGGCCTGGAGAGCAGGTCGGCGTCTCAGTGGGCCTGCAGGACGCCGTCGACAATGGCGACAGGGTCTTCTCCGAAGCGTTCACCGCCGATGGCCGGATGAGGATGAACGATCCGCACGTCACCGCGGTCATGACCAGGGCATCGGCACGAAGGTGACTTGAGGGTGTTCACCCCAACTTGCCTTGCTGGGAGGGTTCGTGACGAAATGTGGCAGGCACGGTCACCGGCGATCATGTGAGTGTCTACGTCCCATGATCCTGCTGGAAGACCGTGCCTGCCGTTGCCGAATCATCCCTCATGCCCGCCTCGCTTGACCAACTCGCCACCGCATCGTCTCTGTCGGTTGAGGAGTGCCCGGGCCTGTTGACCTGCCTTGCGACGGTGACGGACCCCCGTGACCCACGGGGCCGGCTTCACCCCCTGGTCGGCGTGCTCGCCATCTGCGCCGCTGCGGTCCTGACCGGCGCGACCTCTCTGCTGGCGATCAGTGAGTGGGCGGCTGACGCCTCGCAGTCGGTCCTGGCCCGGCTCGGTGCCCGCTGCGACCCCTTCACCGGCCAACACCACGCCCCTGGTGAGGCCACCATCCGCCGGGTACTCGCCCAGGTCGACGGTGACGTACTCGACCGAGCCGTCGGCAGCTGGCTGTCCGCCCGATGCCCGCAACCCAGCGAGCGGTTGCTGCGGGCGATCGCGGTGGACGGCAAATCCCTGCGCGGCGCCGCCCGCGCGCACGACCGGAAGATCCACCTGCTGGCGGCCGTCGACCACGCCACTTCCGCCGTCCTGGGCCAGGTCGACGTTGAGACAAAGACGAATGAAATCACCTGCTTCCAGCCACTACTGGATGCCATCGACCTGACCGGAGCGGTCGTGACCAGCGACGCGATGCATACCCAACGCGAGCACGCCGAGTACCTGGGAGGCCGGGGCGCCCACTACATCGTCATCGTCAAGGGAAACCAGAAGAAGCTCCGCAAGCAGATGAAGTCCCTTCCCTGGAAGCAGATCCCACTCCAGAACCGCACCGTCGGGACCGGCCACGGCCGCAGCGAGATCCGCCGGATCAAGGTCTGCACTGTCGCCGGCCTGCTCTTCCCCGGCGCCGCCCAGGCCATCGAACTCAAGCGGCGCCGAGTCAACCGCAAGACCGGCAAGGTCAGCACCAAGACCGTGTACGCGGTCACCAGCCTGACCGCCGAGCAGGCCAATCCGGCCCAGCTCGCGTCCTTGATCCGCGGCCACTGGTCGGTAGAGGCGCTCCATCACGTGAGGGACACGACCTTTGCCGAGGACGCCTCACAGCTGCGGACCGGCAACGCGCCCCGCGCCATGGCCACCTGGCGCAACCTCGCCATCGGAGCCCTTCGCCTGGCCGGTCTCCGCAGCATCGCCACAGCTCTCAGAGGAAACGCCCGCGACGCCACCCGGCCCCTGCGAATCCTGGCCATTCCGTGATCAAAAAACGGTCATACCTGCTTCATGCCGGAGCCCTGCGGTCATGACGATCTCCTGCACCGCTGCGCCCGGGTCCTACGAGGTGCGCATCGGATCAGGTGGGGACTGCAACCCCTCCGAGGTCACGCGGCTCTGGGGGAGTGTCCGGGTGGCTCCGGCTGAAGAGACGGAGCGTGCGGCGTGCGCGATGCGGGTCTCCGAGCTGCCGCCTGAGCCCCAGGAGGAGCGCTGGTCTGCGGATGCGGAGTGGCCCGCGAGCCCATGGGACGTGCGGCCGGTGCGGGCTGGTGGGGAGATGACGGCCACCGATGGCCTGGAGACGGGCGGCGACGGAGGCGTCACGTTGACCTCGTCGGTGTTCACGCGACCAGTGGTCATGTACGGAGCGAAGAGGGTCTCCGCGGTCGTCCGCATCAGGTGCGACGCGAAGCCGGGTCTCCACACCGTGGTCTGGCGAGAGAAGGGGACGACTCTGTTGCTCAATTCCGGCTGCGTGGTTCGGTTGGTGCGTGATGATCTATCGTGCGGTCGCTTCCCTGTCGTGCGGCCGTGGGGGTGATGTGGATGTCGCTGCGGTCGAGCGGGTTGCCGCCAGTGCCGGAACGGACGGCGCGGGTGGCCCGGGCCGCTTTCCCGAAGGGGAGTCTGCCGATACGGGTGCGGGATCGGCTCGGTGAGGTGTTCGCGGACGAGCCGTTCGTCGAGGCGTTCGGGGTTCGTGGGGCCCCGGGATTGTCGCCGGGGGTGTTGTCGCTGGTCACGGTCTTGCAGTTCGCGGAGAACCTGACCGACCGGCAGGCCGCGGTGATGGCGGTGCGGGCGATCGACTGGAAGTACGCGCTCGGGGTGGAGCTGGAGGATCCGGGGTTCGACTTCAGCGTGCTGTCGAAGTTCCGGGCCCGGCTGGTCGAGCATGACATGGAGCGGGTGGTCTTCGAGAAGTTGCTGGAGCACTGCCGGGAGGCGGGGCTGGTGGCGGCGGGCGGGAAGCAGCGCACGGACGCGACCCATGTGATCAGCGCGGTGCGGGACCTGAACCGGCTGGAGCTGGCCGGGGAGAGCGTGCGGGCCGCGCTGGAAGCCCTCGCGGCGGCCGCGCCGTCCTGGCTGGCCAGCGTGGTAGACGTGCCCGAACTCGCCCACCGCTACGGGCAGCGGATTGAGGGCTGGACGCTTCCGGCCTCGAAGACGAAGCGGGAGCGGCTCGCGCTGGTCTTCGGGCAGGATGCGCTGGCCCTGTGCCGGGCGGTCTGGGCACCGGGGGCGCCCGGGTGGCTGCGGGAGATCGAGCCGGTCGCCCTGCTGCGGCAGGTCCTGGTCCAGACGTACGTGATCAGCACCGATACGCGCGGGCGGGAGGTGGTCAGGAAGCGGGAGGCCGACACGGACGGCGTTCCGCCCGGTTATCTCCGCCTCGCCTCGCCCTATGACGCCGACGCGCGCTGGGCGGCCAAGGGCGAGGATCTGTTCTGGCTGGGCTACAAGGTCCACCTCACCGAGACCTGCGACACTCCCGCCGAAGCCGAAGCCGAAGCCGAAGCCGAAGCCGAAGCCGAAGCCGAAGCCGAAGCCGGGGCGGTGGGGAGGCAGGAGCCGGTCCGGGCGGTGAACCTGATCACGGATGTGCTGACCACGGTGGCCACCGTCCCGGACGTGAAGGCGACCGCCACCGTCCAGGCCGCGCTCACCGCCCGCGGCCTGAAGCCGGCCGAGCACTACCTCGACTCCGGTTACCCCTCGGCCGACCTGATCACCCAGGCCGCAGGGCAGGGCGGCATCATCATGGTCACCCCCGTGCTCCTGGACCACTCGCCCCAGGCCAAGGCGGCCGCCGGCTATGACAAGAACGCCTTCGGCATCGACTGGAAGACACGCCAGGCCACCTGCCCCGAAGGCCGCACCAGCACCGGGTGGCACCCGGTGAAACAGCACGGACGCGACGCCATCGTCGTCGAGTTCGCCCGCTCCGACTGCCGCGAGTGCCCCGTCTTGAAGCTGTGCACCCGGTCCCGGCGCGGCAACCGGATGCTCACCCTCTACCCCGAACACCTCCACGCTGCCCTGACCACGGCCCGCGCCGAGCAGAAGTCCCGGACCTGGAAGGACAAGTACGCCCTGCGCTCGGGCATCGAGGGAACCATCAACCAGGCCCTCGACCTCACTGGCCTGCGCAGGGCCCGCTACCGCGGCCTCCCGAAGGTCCGCCTCCAACACACGTTCTCCGCCACCGCGATCAACATCGTCCGCCTCGACGCCCACTGGACCACCACGGACACCCCACCCCGAACCGGCCGCCTCGCTCGCCTCGGCTACCAGCTCACAGCCTGACCCCGGAATTGAGCAACAGAGTCGGGGACGCCGTCAAAGGTCTGGGCCCGACTGCGGGTGGAACCCGCGGCCCCTGACTGCCGCGACCCTGCCCCTACGCTGGCCGACGTGGTCAAGCGCACGGCTTCCTGGTCGGCGGCAGGCATCTGTGCTGCCGCGCTTGCAGTGGGGGTACATGCCCTGAAGCGGAGGCGGCGTGCCCATCCTGCCCTGTGATGGTGAAGCGTAGGCGCCGTGCGCTCCGGAAACGAGTGGTAGATATTGATCATCCCGTGAAGATCGCTATTGTTCATCCTGCTCCACCGAACACGAAAACTCCGCCGATCAGGGAACAACACGTGAAGCTCAAGAACTCGCCGCACCCGGCCGCGGTCGTCGGGCGCTGAAGCCTCGCGGGGTTCGCGGGGGTCGTGGTCGCGACCGATCGGTGCGTCAAAATAAAGGTCAACCCAGGACTCGCGCCCCTTTCGCCAGCGGCAGTCCTGGCCGGAAGCGGCTATTGCAGCGGCAGTGGCGGCGACGGATATTGCAGGTGAACGGACCGGCGGTCAAGTGATCCCGAAAAGGGAGTGCGGCCGACCGTGGCGACCGGAGAGAGACATGTCGGCTTCCGATTTTGAAAGGTTGCGGAGTGAATTATCTAACCGCTCTGGCGTCGGCCGCTTTCGGCTCCACCATATATCTCGTGACTTTCTCGACTGTGAGCTGGCTGAACCAGCTATCCTCGCGCGCTAAGGTCACGGGCCTGGTTGTGACCGGCACGGTTCTGTGCGCAGTTATCGGAATTATCGCGTTCGCGAGCCCGAGTGTCACGCTCGGGTTCATCGTGGGCGCCGGCCTGACACCGCCCCAGGGCATCGGCACGAAGGTGACTTGAGGGTGTTCACCCCAACTTGCCTTGCTGGGAGGGTTCGTGACGAAATGTGGCAGGCACGGTCACCGGCGATCATGTGAGTGTCTACGTCCCATGATCCTGCTGGAAGACCGTGCCTGCCGTTGCCGAATCATCCCTCATGCCCGCCTCGCTTGACCAACTCGCCACCGCATCGTCTCTGTCGGTTGAGGAGTGCCCGGGCCTGTTGACCTGCCTTGCGACGGTGACGGACCCCCGTGACCCACGGGGCCGGCTTCACCCCCTGGTCGGCGTGCTCGCCATCTGCGCCGCTGCGGTCCTGACCGGCGCGACCTCTCTGCTGGCGATCAGTGAGTGGGCGGCTGACGCCTCGCAGTCGGTCCTGGCCCGGCTCGGTGCCCGCTGCGACCCCTTCACCGGCCAACACCACGCCCCTGGTGAGGCCACCATCCGCCGGGTACTCGCCCAGGTCGACGGTGACGTACTCGACCGAGCCGTCGGCAGCTGGCTGTCCGCCCGATGCCCGCAACCCAGCGAGCGGTTGCTGCGGGCGATCGCGGTGGACGGCAAATCCCTGCGCGGCGCCGCCCGCGCGCACGACCGGAAGATCCACCTGCTGGCGGCCGTCGACCACGCCACTTCCGCCGTCCTGGGCCAGGTCGACGTTGAGACAAAGACGAATGAAATCACCTGCTTCCAGCCACTACTGGATGCCATCGACCTGACCGGAGCGGTCGTGACCAGCGACGCGATGCATACCCAACGCGAGCACGCCGAGTACCTGGGAGGCCGGGGCGCCCACTACATCGTCATCGTCAAGGGAAACCAGAAGAAGCTCCGCAAGCAGATGAAGTCCCTTCCCTGGAAGCAGATCCCACTCCAGAACCGCACCGTCGGGACCGGCCACGGCCGCAGCGAGATCCGCCGGATCAAGGTCTGCACTGTCGCCGGCCTGCTCTTCCCCGGCGCCGCCCAGGCCATCGAACTCAAGCGGCGCCGAGTCAACCGCAAGACCGGCAAGGTCAGCACCAAGACCGTGTACGCGGTCACCAGCCTGACCGCCGAGCAGGCCAATCCGGCCCAGCTCGCGTCCTTGATCCGCGGCCACTGGTCGGTAGAGGCGCTCCATCACGTGAGGGACACGACCTTTGCCGAGGACGCCTCACAGCTGCGGACCGGCAACGCGCCCCGCGCCATGGCCACCTGGCGCAACCTCGCCATCGGAGCCCTTCGCCTGGCCGGTCTCCGCAGCATCGCCACAGCTCTCAGAGGAAACGCCCGCGACGCCACCCGGCCCCTGCGAATCCTGGCCATTCCGTGATCAAAAAACGGTCATACCTGCTTCATGCCGGAGCCCTGGACACCGCCCGTACACCGGTGGATCCTGCAACGACGCAAGCGAGTCGCTGGTTCTTGACCTTCCGGCTCATGCCCTTGCAGCTCTTGCTGCTGGCTCTGGTGCGCTGGGGTGGTCCCTGTGCCCCGGAGAACCTCCTGTCCGGGGTAGAGCGAAGGAGGGGCCGATGGACAGCTTCGAGGTGGGGCAGACGGTCGTACGGCGCGACGTGCACCGCTCCGGCCGGGCGTGGAGCGAACTGGCGCTACGGGTCGTTGCCGACACCGGCGAAGCGCTGGTGACCGCCTGCGCGCCCGGGGCCGAGGCCCGCTGGCCCTCCCTGTACGCCAGGGCCCGAGACGACGGCGACGACCGGAGGCTGCGAGCCGAGGCATTCGAGGCGATGGCGACGGGGGAGTGGGACCTCGCGTCCGGTCGGTGGCAGGAGACCGAGCTGCTGTTGTGGAAGCCGCCGGGCGCATGGTTCAGCATCAACGCCTTCTTCACCGGCGCCGGGCTGCGCAACTGGTACGTCAACGTCGAGCACCCCAGCCGTCGAACCCAGGCCGGGTTCGACACCTTCGACCTGACCATCGACCTCGTCATCGACCCCGGCCTGGACCGGTTCACATGGAAGGACGAGGACGACTGCGCCCACGTACGACGGCTCGGCATCGTCACCGACGCCGAGCATCAGGCGGTGGAGGCCGCCCGCGGCCAGGTGCTCGCGATGCTCACCGACCGGACCGGGGCGTTCGCACACTCCGAGACGTGGGCGAACTGGCACTGGGAGAACGACTGGCTACCTCCCTGCCTGCCCGCGTAGAGATCCAGCCGGGGCAGGGGCACCCGGGATCCTCCTACTCGCCTCGAGCCGTCTGCTGGGCGGGCAGGTCGAGGTGCACGTTGATGTGGAAGAGTGCCTGTCCGGTGGGGACGGGATGGACCTCGAAGGCTTCGGTGAAGGCGCCGCCCGCCTGAAGCGAGGTGGCCGGTAGGCGCCTCCGTGTGGAAGCCCCCGGGGGTGACCGACGCCGTGGCGCAGCAGCCCGGCGGCCTGGCGCGGGTTCGGCGGTGCCCCCGTCAGGCCGGCCGGCCGCGCGTGCGCCAGGGCAGATCCTCGGCCGGCCGGCTGCGCGTGCGTGAACCGGGCCCGGGTGAGGCTCGGTTGGTACCGGTACCGGGGCGGCTGTTGTCGCGTCCCGGGTCTGCCGTCAGGTGTTGGGCAGGCGGCGGAAGCGGTCGTCGTCCTGGTAGCCGACCGCCGGTATGCCCAGCAGGTCGTCCACGCCGGGGAAGCCCTCGCCCGTCTGGAACTCCGCCCCGTGCACCGACGCGTTCTGCGGCGGGCCCGCGTACATGCCGGTGTGGGCGCTGCCCAGTTCCATGAGGTAGCCGCCCGTCGCCGACGGGCGGCGCCGGTCGTTGGCGACGGCCTGGGCGGCGTAGGTGTTCATGGCGGCGACGCGCTGGTAGAGGGCGGTCGCCGACATAGGGGGGCGGCGGGCCGGGCGGCCGTCGAGGCCCTTGACCCGGATGTGGTGCGTCCGGGCGGCCTCCAGCACCGCTCCCAGTCCGGTCGCGCCCAGGTTCATGTTGCTGTCGTAGCGGGCGACGAACGTCTGCAGTTCGGGGCTCATCGTCCCGTCGGCGAGGTACGCGTCGACGTGTGACTGGTATCCGTCGTCGCGGATGCTCTCCAGGTAGAGGGTGCTCACGTCGGCGGCCTGGATCTCTTCCATGTGCGTGCACAGGAACTGCCAGATGCGCGCCCCGGAGTGGGTGCCGCCGATGGCCACTCCGTCGAACTGCTCCAGCAGTGAGCGCAGGTCGCCCATCGCGTCCTGGGAGCCGGCGCCGGCCAGGGTGTCCTCCACCGTCTGGTGGCGCTGCTGCCGGTCCTCGGGAGTCTCCGTGTACGCGTCGCGCGTGGAGCGGGCGTCGCGGCCGAGTTGTGTGTCGCGTGCGTCCTGACGGTTCCAGTGGCCGAGGGTGCGCGGGTCGGCGCGGCCGATGCCCTCCAAGACATCATTGCGTCCTGCCGTCGGGGGGACGTCGGGCGCGAGCCTGCGGATGTTGCCCAGGTTGTAGTGGAGCAGCTGGTCGGTCTCCTGGAGTGTCTGCGGGTCCGCGTCGATGGCCACGCGCTGCTTGTTGCCGGCGTCCCGGGTGGCCTGCGGCAGACTCTGCCATTCGTCCGCCGTCAGCGCGTTCGGTGTGCGGTCCCTCGCGCGGGAGTTGCGGGGCCCCCGTACCCGCAGCGCTGGGCCCGGCGGGTGCTGGTGCAGTTCGTCCTGCTCCATGCGCTGGACCACGGGAGCGGGACCCGACGGCGACTCCGCGGTGTGCGCGTGCCGCTGTGCCTCGATGATGCGGGACACCACCGCGTTCCCGGCGAGACGCTGGAGTTGCAGCATCGACTCCGCGGTCGTTGCGCCGCCGGACCGCGACTGTCGCGCGGCCTGCGCGGCTCCCGGGCGCTGCGGCCCTTTCCGCTGCTCGTCACCGGTCTGCTGCACCCGCATGCGGCGTCCCCTCTGCGACATGGACTGGGAACGTCGAGTGTCACTGCTCTGCCTTCCTCGGCGGTACGTCCGCAGGGGCAGGTACGGGTGCAGGCGCCTTGCCCTTCACGCGTGGAGTGGGAGCGGGGTCGGCTCACCGTCCCCGGTGTGTCGGGCGGAGCGGGGCACGGGTGGGGGCTCCGGCTGTCAGGGGCGGCAGCCAGGGTCGGCGACGTACGCCCGCCAGCCGCAGGAAAGCCCACTGGGTGGGCAAAGCGGTCCGCAAGTCTCCGAGAACACGAAGGAACGGGCCCCGCCACCCAAGGGGCTGCCGGGCGCCGAGCAGTATGTGTGAGACTCCCTCTGAATGATCACTCGGGGGGAGTTTCGCGTTGAACGCGCTGTTGAAGAGGGTGTGGATCGGGCTGGCCGCGACCTTGATCGTGAGTCTGGCCTCCGTGGCCCTGCCGGACCACGTCCAGATAAACGACGACGGGCGCATCCACCTGGGCGCGCCCGCGCCCACGCCGTCGCCATCCATGGCGGCGCCCGCACCGGAGTCCACGTCACCGCCCCTCACACGGGACGCCGTGGACGAGGTGATCCGGACCGCGGTCAGCGCGGCGGGCCTCGACCCGGAGCAGGGCCGCCCGACCATCGCGGCCGGCGCCAACTCGAACAGGACGGGCTGGATGGCCGTCCGCGAGAAGACCGCCGCACAGTCGGAGGTGAACGCGATCTGCGCCGACCTGGAGCGCCAGGGCTGGACTCTGAACCCGAACGGCGACCGCCCCGACGCCTCCCGCAGCTACAAGCGCGGGGGCTGGTACCTGCTGGTGAGCACGCGCGGGAAGACACAGACGCCGTCCACCACCTCCGCCTTGACCGACTCGCAGACCTACCTGACCCTGACCGGGATCCAGCTGAACCTTTCCGACATACCCCTCCCCGAGATCACCGTCCGCATCGGCTGACCCCTCACAGAGAAGCCCACACCGTCTTCCCGGGGCACCCCGGCGCCCTGGGCCCGGCCGAGTTGGCCGGCCCTGTGCGGGAGCACTCGTCCCGCCTGTAGCCGCGCCCGACACAGCGACCTCGCTGCTTTCGTCGCCTTTCGTCGCCGCGGCTGACCGAGGCCTCTCTGGGTAGGACAGCCGTCCATCAGGGGCCAACCCGGCGGGCGGGCTGGGGGAGCGCGCGCAGGGGGCTCCCCCAGGGGGCGGGATCCGCTGGCCCACTCGGCGAGGAGGTGGCGGTCGACCAGGTGGAGTTGCTGGGATTTCGCGAACTGGGCGGCGTTGTCAGTGATGCGGCCGTTGGTGAGCATGACGAGGACGTCGCCGTGATGGACCTGCCTACCGGTCCCGTTGAGGACGTGCAGGTCGCGGGTGCCTACGGGCTTGCCGGACCAGCCGTCCCTCTTGTGTCTGCACTGGATGACCCACAAGGACGACGTCCTCAAGCGGCTGCGCCGCATCGAGGGTCAGGTGCGGGGCCTGCAGCGCCTGGTCGAGGAGGACACCCACTGCATCGACGTCCTCACCCAGGTCAGCGCCACCACCAAGGCGCTGCAGTCCTTCGCCCTGACGATGACGGACGGCCACCTCCACTCCTGCGTGGACGACGCCATCGTGCAGGGCGGCGACCAGGCCCAGGACAAGATCGCCGAAGCGTCCCGGGCGATCGCCCGCATGGTCCGCTCCTGAACCACCGCAGAGCGGCCGGGGCGGGGGTCAGTTCCGCGCGGCCCCGCCGCGTGCGGCGGTGACCAGCCAGGAACTGCTCCGCAGCCACACCGCGCCGTTCGTCTCATGGCGCTGGAGGGCGGCCGTCAGCGCCTGGCGCGCCTCGTCCTGCTCGGGCGGGGTCGCCTGGTCGAGCAGGTGGCGTCCCGGGCCGGAGTCCAGCAGGAACGCCGCCGCGTCTGCCGCGTCGACGCCCCACTTCCCCGGTGCCTCGATGCGCTGCACGTCGGCATGGGCGAACCCGCCGGCGCCGAGCAGGCTGCGGACGTGGTCGGGATCGGTGAGCGAGAACATGCCGGGACCGCCGGGCTTCCCGAAGCCGCCGAGCGGCAGGATGCCCTTGAGTGAGGCCAGCGCCTCAAGCCACTCGTTGGCCTCGGCCTCGGCCGCGCAGATGAACGCCAGCCGGCCGCCGGGGCGCAGGGCGCGGTGGAGGTTGGCGAATGCGGCGACGGGGTCGGTGAAGAAGGTCATGCCGTACCGGCTGATGACCGCATCGAACCCCTCGGCCTGCAATGGGTGGACTTGGGCGTCGCCCTGAACGAAGGAGACGTTCTCCACCCGTTCACGCAGGGCGCTCTCACGGGCCTTGCCCAACATCGGACCCGACAGGTCCAGTCCGAGCGCCCGGCCGAGTCCGGCGCGCCGGGCCGCGAGGCGGGAGGTGCGGCCGGTACCGCAGCCGACGTCCAGAACGGAGTCGCTTTCGGAGATGGCCGCGGCGTCCAGGAGGGGCTGGTTGAAGCCGTCGTTGACTGCGTCCCACCGTTCCTGGCTGCGGGCCCACTGTGCGCCCTCGTATCCGTTCCACGCCTCGGCCTGCGCGGTGTTGACGTTGTGACCCATGGGTGAACTCCCTCCCGCCGGGGTGCAGCACGGCGCCCCGGCCCTAGTATGGGCAAGTGCCCAAATAGTATGGGCGTGCGCCCATACTTGCAATGGGTCAGTGGAAAGGGGCTGTTGTGTCACCTCGTGGAGTGGCGATTCCGGACTTGCGCGAGCGGCTGTTCGCGGCCGCGGAGCGGGTGGTGGCCCGCGACGGCGCCGCCGCCCTGACCAGTCGCGCGATCACCGCGGAGGCGGACTGCGCCAAAGGCGTCCTGCACACCCATTTCGCAGGCCTGGACGAGTTCGTCGCCGAACTGGTCCTGGACCGCTTCGCGCGCAGCGCCCGCCAGGCCGAGGCCCTGCAGGCCAAGGTGGGGCAGGCCACGGTTGCGGACAATCTCCAGGAGGTCGTCCTGGCCCTGCTGGACTCCCTGCAGCCCGCGGTGGTGGGACTGGCGATGACCCGCCCGGCAGCCGCGCTCCACACCCGTGAAGGTTTCCAGTCCGGCGCGCCCGCGTTCGATGCGATCCAGCACGCCTTCACCGCCTACCTGCAGGCGGAGCAGCGCGACGGCCGGCTGCCCGCCGGCACGGACGCTCCCACCGTCGCGCTTGCGCTCGTCGGCACGACCCACCACCTGCTGATGACCCGCAGTCCCGGGCAGGGCGAGGACACGAAGGGGACGACGGAGCGGCTGCTGGCCGTACTCCTCGGCTGCTGAGCTGCCGCCGCTGCCCGTCATCCCCAGTACCGGGTGCCAGTGTCCGTCCCGAGGTTTCGCGGCGGACTGCAGGGCGGCCCCTGCCGTGTTCACTCCGGCAGGGGAACCCTCTGGCTCACGGGTCGGGCGGCCAGTTCGTGTGGCCCCCAGGTGCCGGTCGCGGCGTGGCGGTGGGCGAGCGGCTCGGTTCTGGTCCCTGCCGCGGACGTCGGGCCGGGCCGGTGGTCGCGTGCGGTGGTGGAGGCCGCCGACCCGGAGGCGGTCCGTGCTGCGCTGCGGGGCCTGGCGCCCGCAGGGCGGTCGGCCCTCGATCGCGTTCCGGCGTCTGGCTGGTGTCCCCTCATCCCCTCGTCCGGCATCCAGGACGATGGAAGGGTTCACGGCGCCGGGGACCTCTTCGGCTCCTGGTCGCGTGGCGGACTCTGACAGGTCACGTCCCTCGCGGGGAGCCGGCCTGTGGCGAGGTACGTGTTGACGGGGTCGTTGGCGCAGGAGGTGGGGTCGGTGAGGTACACGCCGTGGCCCTGCCCGCCCTTCGCCAGCACCATCCGCGAGCCCTTCAGAGCGCGGTGCAGGCCCTGACCGCTGCTGAGCGGGGTCATCGGATCCCACTCGTTCTGCACGGTCAGCACCTTCGCCTGGTGCGTCATGGGCGTCGCGGCCTCCGACGGCCGCTGCCAGAAGGCGCAGGGCTTGATGTTCGACGCGAAGTCCCCGTACAGCGGGTACTTCACCTTGTCCTGGACCGCGTCCCGCGCGTACTGCTCGGGGTCGCGCGGCCAGTTCTCCGTGTCCCCGCACACCACGGACCAGTAGACGGCGGTGGCGTTGTCACCGGGGACGGCCTCTGGGGCGGGCCCGTTGCCCGGCGCGGGGGCGGCCGCCGTGTCGGTATCCGGCCCGGTGGCCCCCCGGCCGCCGGCGAGGAGCCTCTTCACGCCCGGCACCCCGGCGTCCGTCGGCAGAGGTGTCCGCTCGGCCGCGGCTTTGAGGGACCTCGTGATGATCGAGGCCTCAACCGGGGAGTAGAACACTCCCGGGTCCCGGATGTCGTCACCCGTGATCTTCTGCCCGAAGTAGTCGATCGGCTCTCGGTCGGCGCGCGCCACCAGTGCCCAGAACGTGTCGGACACCGCCTCGGGGGTCGCGCCGAGGCCGTATTCGGCCGAGCGCTCCGCAGCCCACTGCGTCCACCGCTCGAAGGCCGGCCCGGCGCTGGTCGCCCACACCTGGAACATGCCGCGCCAGATGCTGTGCGGGTCCACTCCGCTGTCCAGCACGAAGCGGTCCGTCCGCTGCGGGAACATCTGGGAGTACACCGCGCCGAGGTAGGTCCCGTACGAGTAGCCCAGGTACGAGATCTTGCGCTCGCCCAGCGCGGCGCGGATCACGTCCATGTCGCGGGCCGTGTTGCGGGTGGTGATGTACGGGAGCACGTCACCTGCCTTCTCACGGCACTCGTCCGCGACGTTGCGCGCCCACGCCACGTCCGAGGCGAAGCGCTCGGGTCGGTACGCCCCGCCGATGCCCGTCTCGGATTGGTTCAGCCCGCAGGTGACCGGGCTGCTGGCCCCGACGCCGCGCGGGTCGAAGCCGATGAGGTCGTAGCGGTCCCGTACGTCCTTGGGCATCTCCGTGCTCATCCGCATCGGCCGGTTGAGTCCGGTGGTGCCGGGTCCGCCCGGGTTGAGGAGCATGACGCCGTGCCGCTTGGCCGGGTTCTCGCTCTTCACCCGGGATATCGCAAGGTCGATCGTGGGGCCTTGGGGGCGCTTGTAGTCGAGCGGGACCTTGAGGGTCGCGCACTCGTAGGCCGCCGGTTTGTCTGCACTGCAGCGGTGCCAGGCGGGCTTCTGGCTCATGTACTCGGGGGTGGGCTGGGCAGCGGATGCCTGGGGAACGGCCAGCTGGGACAGGGCGGTTGCGATGAGTCCGGCGGTGGCTAACAGCGGTGTGAGGCGCTTCATGCGTGCGGTGCCCCTCTTTCGGAGATTGCGTGCCTGCCCACCGTGTTGCATCGGTGGGCGGGGCGAATCCCTCGTAAGGGCCACTCCATGTACAACTCACGTACCATGCGACATTCGGACAGTTGGCCGAGATGCGGCAGTGGGCCTGACGGCGCGTCGGCCGGACCGCGCCAGTCCGACAGAGCCTTCGGGATCTGCGCGATAGCACGGATCTACCCCGGCTCCCATACCAGGAGCTACGGACTCAGGGCGGCTGGTGAACTCCCAGATACCCATGGGACTCGCCGATTCCATGTCGCCGATCGCGACGAGAGGGAGCTTCCAGGAGGCGGCGAGCAGAGATGCCGCGAGGCATCCGCGTCGACATTCACGACGGCCTGCACGTCCGCGATGCTCACCAGCTTCGCGGTGCTCCCGCTGTCCTCATCGGATCCCACTTCGATGAGGGGCTCGGTCATCCCACCCCATCGGTGGCTGGCCGTCCGCACGGCGGCGCGGAAGCCGTCCGTGCTTCCTTCGGCAATGAGGCAGACGACCCGCGCGGGCAGTACCGAGACCTCGATGAGGCGGTGTCAGACGTACTCCTGATGTGCCATGTGGCCACCCAACCAGAAGGTACTTCGGGAGGGGGCTGCAATGCGCTGTTGGCCGCGTTCGACCAGGGGGTGGTCGTCGCTTCCTTGGGGTGTGGGGTGTGGGGTGTGTGTGGGGGTGTGGGGTTCGGGGTGTGGTGCGTGGCCGGCGGCGGCGGGGGCGCGGCCCGGGGATGCGGGGGGAACGGGAGCACTGGCAGGAAACGAAAGCGGTGCTCTCCGCGTGACATGCCCGTGAACGTCCGGGCGTGTCCGGATCGATCAGGAATCGAGAAGCGCGGTTCACGAAGCCACCTCTAGCCTGCTCACCATGGACATCACCATTCACACGACTTCTCTTCCGCACGACGACCCGGACGCGTCGCTCGCCTTCTACCGCGACGTCCTCGGCTTCGAGGTCCGCAGCGATGTCGGGCAGGGCAGGATGCGCTGGATCACGGTCGGCCCGGCCGGTCAGCCGGGCACGTCGATCCTTCTGGCGCCGCCTGCCGCCGATCCCGGCATCACCGAGGACGAGCGCCGCACGATCACCGAGATGATGGCCAAGGGCACCTACGGCTGGATCCTGCTGGCCACCCCGGACCTCAACGCCACGTTCGAGAAGGTGCAGGCCGGTGACACTGAGGTCGTCCAGGAGCCGACCGAGCAGCCGTACGGCGTCCGCGACTGCGCGTTCCGCGACCCCGCGGGCAACCTGGTCCGCATTCAGGAGCTGCGCTGAGCTGTGCTCGACATCGCGACCACCCACAAGGAACGCGGCGGCGCACCAGAGCACAAGTGACCGCCCTGCCGGTCGCCCGCCCGGGCCGCGTCCGGGTCCTCGTCGAACCGGTCATGAGCCCGGACCCCGTCTCGCTGCCGTCCGGCAGTTGCTCGACCGGCGGCTGGTCGAGTGCGGCGGGCCGGTCCACACCACCGAGCGTCTGCTGTGCCCGCCGAGGCGGGCACAGCAGACGCTCGAAGACGCCGATGGAAATGGAAGACGAAAAACGAAGGGGAGGGTCCTCATGTGCAAACCTGAATGGCGGCGTGCACGCGTCCAGGCGCAGCGCCTGGCTGATCTCGCGCGCCTGCGCCGCGTCCGCGACCGGATCGACAGGGAATACGCACAGCCGTTGAACGTGGAGGCGCTCGCCCACGATGTGAACATGTCCGCCGGGCACCTGAGTCGGCAGTTCCGGGCCGCCTACGGTGAGTCGCCGTACGCGTACCTGATGACGCGTCGCATCGAGAGGGCGACGGCGCTGCTGCGGCGGGGCGACCTCAGCGTCACCGAGGTCTGCTTCGCGGTCGGCTGCGCGTCGCTGGGAACGTTCACCACCCGCTTCACCGAGCTGGTCGGCATGCCGCCCGGAGCCTTCCGGCGCCAGGCCGCGGATACCGCGGCCGACCATGCCGATGCTGCGGGTACGGCCCGCGATGAGGGGTCGGCGATCAAGGTAGAGGGGATGCCGGCGTGCGTGGCGAAGCAAGTCTCAAGACCGGTCAGGAATCGAGAAGCCCCGGCCACCGCACAGCCCCTAGCGTGATGGTCATGGCAACCACCGCTTCCACCGCAGCCAACCCCTCTCTCGCGTCCGTCACCCTTGAGGTGGCCGACCCCGAGGCCGCCCGCCGCTTCTACAGCGACTTCGGCGTGGACACGTACATACGCCTGCGGGCGTCCGAGGCGCACTCCACCGGATTCCGTGGCTTCACCCTGGCGCTCACCGTGTCCGGGCCGGCCACCGTCGACGGCTTCGTCGACGCCGCCGTGGACGCCGGCGCCACGGTCCTGAAGCCCGCCACGAAGTCGCTGTGGGGCTACAGCGGCGTCGTCCAGGCCCCGGACGGGACGATCTGGAAGATCGCGACCTCGGCGAAGAAGGACACCGGCCCCGCCACCCGCGAGATCGACGAGATCGTCCTGCTGATCGGCGTCGAGGACGTGAAGGCCACCAAGCAGTTCTACGCCAGCCGGGGCCTGACCGTGGCCAAGAGCGTCGGCGGCAAGTACGCCGAGTTCGCCCCCGGTCAGTCCAGCCCCGTCAAGCTGGCGCTGTACAAACGCCGCGCCCTGGCCAAGGACCTCGGCGTCCCCGCCGACGGCACCGGCTCGCACCGCATCGTCCTCGGCAGCACCGCCGACACCTTCACCGACCCGGACGGGTTCGCCTGGGAGGCTGCCGCGTCGCTCGCCCCCAAGCCGTCCTGACTCCCGGCCCTGCCATACCGATCGACCGGCCAACACGCGCCGACGTGACAGCCGGACTCTCGCCCGGATGCCCGGCACGGGCCCGGGTCACGCCACGGAAACTCGGGGCTTGACATACCGGCGCTCCCGGCCCGTCACCGGCCGCAGGTGGTGGTCCACCACTCCCGGCTCACCATGGACCCTCGCGTCACCTATCCGAGGGGCGCGACGGGGCCGTCCGTGGCGCTCTCGGGCACAGGTGCGGCACACGGTGATCGTCATGCGCCGCCGGTCGGGTGCGGGGCGGGGTGGCCGGGATCCGGATGCCGCACCTGCCGAGCAGCCGGTGCGGGAAGCCGGTGGTCCGCGGGCTGCGTCCGCGGGCACGGCCCCCAAGCGCTCCTGGGGCCCCTGCCCGAGGGCCTGAAAGTCCCCGTGATCTCGATCTCGGCGACCGTGCCCGCGCCCTGGAACAGCCGAAGGCGTACCCGGCCGCGCACTCCCAGAGAGTGCCGATGATCTCGGACGTCCTGCCGGAGCACGAAGCGGGCCTCCTGGTCGGCTCCCGCCCGTGGCCACTGCCCGCCACCCGCATGCAGGTGTGGTGCACAGCCGCGGACCGCCGGAACCCGTTCTCGTGGACCAGGCCGACGATGTCCGTGGACCGCCCTCAGCCTGTCCTGTCCCCGGGGCGGGGCACGGTGAGATAGGGCCTGTGACTGCCGGAGCCCGTCGACACCCTGAGGACCGTTCCGTACCGGGCGCGGAGGTCCGCGATGGACGGCGGCCGGGCCGGGTCGGTGGCGCAGCGGGAGTACGGGATCGGGATGATGTCGGCCGGGCATGAGTGATCGTCCGCGACCTGGCCCGACTGCGGCGGGTTGCCGGGCAGAGGCGGATAGTCCCAGCCGACGGACAGGTCCCCGGCCTCGGACTTCAGGTACGGCGCCGGCATCAGGAGCCCGCCCGACTCCTGGGGGAACACGCCTTGCTGCTGGTGGTACATCAGCGCGTAGTCCAGGGATCCTCCCGAGGCGCTCCCGGGGCCGTTGACGTTCTTCGACCAGGTGGTGATGCCCGAGGCGCCGATGCGGCGCAGGACCTCGGTGATGTCACCCTCGACCCCGTACACGGCATCCGCGCTCATCGAACAGGACATCAGGTGGACGGTGGCCTCCTCCTTGAAGCCCCCGTCACTCGGCCCGGTACACACGTCCGAGACCACCGTGAAGCCCGGGCGCAGCCCCTCGATCCCGTCGAAGCGGCCCAGCAGCGCGCGGAGCCTCACCTCCTCGGCATCCCGCTTGTGCTGCGCCCCGGCGGTAGTGGCCATGGCGCGCAGCTCCCCGTCATCGGGCAGCGTGGAGCAGCCGCTCGTCAGGGCCGCCGCACCGAGTGCTGCCACGATGCCCGCCAGGCGCCTCCTGGGTCCCCTCGTCCGTCCCATCCCCGCCCCCGTCCCATCGGTTCCGAGGCCTACCCTCGCTCCCGGCCGGACACGGGCGCATGAGTACGCGTACTCACCCGCAGCGACCGCCAGCACTTTCAGCCGTTCCGTGGTGAGTCTGGCGCGCCTGCTCCTGGTGTTGGTGAGCCAGATGCCGAGCTTGACCTCGCTCCCGTCCTCCAGGACTTCTACGTGAGCTCCTGGGAACGGTCACCGAGCTGGTACGGGCGGTGCATTGGGCGAGGGCGGCTGCGCCCCGCTCGAAGGCCCCTGAGCCGCCCTTGCGCGCCGTGGCGGGGGTCTTCTGCTCCGGCGCCATGGGTTGGAAGCCGAGGTGTTTTCGAGGCATTCGCGCTGTCCGTCCATGAGCCCGGCCTACACAGCGGGCCGGCGTTGCCCAGGTCATCACCCGCGGCGAGCTCTGGTCCCCCGAGCAGCTCACCGAGGCGTCCGACTGGCGCCCGCGCACCGCCGTCCGGCACCTGGACGGGTACGAGGCGCTGTCCCTGCTCGCGACCGCCGCCCGGACCCGGCGCGTCCGGGCGCCGCCATCGAGCGGCTGCGCCGCTGGACCGAGGTATGAGCGCACGGGGTGCGCCGGGCAGGAATCACAGGTCGATTCCGCTCACGTCTCGTCACACGTCCGCCCAGGGCTTAGGGTTCCGTTACCCGGCCGGGTATCAGCGTGAAAACCGATGCCACTCCGCTGGAGGATGACTCTTCGTGTCGCACGTTTCACAAGCTTCCGTCACGACCCCCGACGGTGAGCCGGCCCCGCTCGTCCCCACCACGTACGGCGAGGTCAAAGGGTGGTTCTCGGCGTACGACCAGGTGCTCTTCGACTGGTTCCTGACACGTCAGAACAGCGGTGAGGGGCAGCCGGGCGACTTGCTGGAGCTCGGTGCCTTCATGGGGAAGAGCGCGATCTTCCTCGGACGGTACCTCCGGCCCGGTGAGGAGTTCACCGTCTGCGACCTCTTCGACTCGCCCGCGACGGACGACTCCAACGTCGCGGAGAACCGCAGCTCCTATCCCACGCTCACGCGGCGCGGCTTCGAGACGAACTACCTGGCCTTCCACGAGGCGCTGCCGACGCTGATCCAAGCCCCCACCTCGGTCGTCGCCGACCGGGTCAAGCCGACGAGCTGCCGATTCGTGCACGTCGACGCCTCGCACCTCTACGAGCACGTCGTCACGGACATCGCGTCCTCGCGTCTCGTCGCGACCCCGGATGCCGTGGTGGTCTTCGACGACTACCGCTCCGAGCACTGCCCCGGCGTCGCGGCCGCCGTCTGGACCGCCGTGGTCACGGGCGAACTGCACCCGATCTGCGTCTCGGCCTCGAAGCTCTACGCAACCTGGGGCGACCCGGCGCCCCACCAGGCGGCACTGCTCGCGTGGTTGGAGGAGCGCACCGACCTCTGGCACGGCGTGGACGTGATCGACGGCCGCCCCCTGGTACGCATCGGGGACCAGGGCGTGGTCGCGCCGGTGCCCCCGCAGCCGCTACACCCCACGCCGCGGGCGGAGCCGGCGCCGGTCCCCGCTCCCGCCGCCGCGCGCAGGCCCGGTGTCCGCTGGCGCAAGCTGGCCAAGGATCTGCTCCCGCCCGTGGTCACCCGCGCGATCGTCGCCCGGAACCGCCGTCGCAGGGGCTGACACCGAAAGGGCTGACACCACACCCCCGGACCTGATCCGGTCCGGGGGTCGGGGCGGCGTACGCGTGTCAGACGCCCCGGTGTACCCGGGCCGCGTGGCCGGCCTCGGCCTGCTGCCGGGCCTCCAGCGTCTTGCGGGTCTCCTTGCCCCGACCACGGGCCTGCGCTGGCGGGACCTCCAGACCTGGTAGCAGGACAGATCCTCACTGAAGCCGATGCCAAGACCACCCTCTACCGCAGACTCCGCAGCAGCCTGCCCGACAACTCTCCCGGGCAGCACAACCCCTTCGACCCCTACCGTCAGATCCTCGGCACCAAGGTCTACGACCTCCCCGCCCTTTACCGGCCCGGGGATGGCGTCCCGCCACGTGGTGTAGCCGATCAAGGGTGAGGTGTGCGCGGGCTTGCTCGCCGGGCGCACACCCGCGGAGGGCTCGCGCTCTCTGCGCATGAGGTGGGCCACCATGCAACTCTCCGTATTGAACGGCCAGTTCAACAACGGAGGTGCGAGGTGGCCCTGTCCCAGTCTGACCTATTACGCCTGCTGGAGTCACTACGCTCGGCAGACGGACTCGAACTCGTCCGCGGCATCGCCGAGCGGATGCTGCAGGAGCTGATCGAGGCCGAGGCCGCTGCCCACATCGGTGCCGGCTGGAACGAGCACACCGAGGCCCGTACCGCCTTGCGCAACGGGCACCGCGAGAAGACGCTCACCACCCAGGCCGGCGACCTGGAGCTGGCCATCCCCAAACTGCGCGCCGGAAGCTTCTTCCCCAGCCTGCTGGAGCGCCGGCGCCGGATCGACCAGGCCCTGTACGCGGTCATCGTGGAGGCCTACGTCCATGGCGTGTCCACCCGGTCGGTGGACGACTTGGTCAAGGCCCTGGGCGCGGACACCGGGATCTCCAAGAGCGAGGTCTCCCGGATCTGCGCGGACCTGGACGAGCCGCTGACCGCCTTCCGCACCCGGCCGCTGGACCACACCCGCTTCCCCTACATGTACCTGGACGCCACCTACTGCAAGGCACGCGTGAACCACCAGATCGTCTCTCGCGCCGTGGTCGTCGCCACCGGGATCACCGAGGACGGCGGCCGCGAGGTCCTGGGCGTCATGGTCGGCGACAGCGAGACCGAGGCGTTCTGGGCCGAGTTCCTGCGCTCCCTGCGCGAACGCGGCCTGACCGGGGTCCGCCTGGTCCTGTCCGACAGCCATTCCGGCCTGGTCAAGGCGATCCGCAAGGTCATGCTCGGCGCCGCGTGGCAGAGATGCCGTGTTCATTTCCTGCGAAATGTCTTCGCGGTGATTCCGAAGGAGGCGACCGAGATGGTCGCCGCAACCATCCGCACAGTCTTCGCCCAGCCCACCCAGGACGCGGTCCGCACCCAGCTCGACACCGTCGCCGAGATGCTCGGCAAGCAGTTCCCCAAGGTCAAACAGATGCTCCTGGACGCCAAGGACGACCTGACCGCCTTCGCGGCCTTCCCGGAACGGCACTGGAAGAAGATCCAGTCCACCAACCCGCTCGAACGGATCAACCGCGAGATCAAGCGCCGCACCGACGTCGTCCAGGTCTTCCCCAACGACGACGCCCTCCTGCGACTGGTCACAGCCGTGCTCTTCGAACTGCACGACGAATGGATCGCCTTCCCCCGCCGCTACCTGCCCGAGGGAAGCATGGACGAGATCTACCCCACCGAGCTCCCTAAAAGCGCCCCCGCACCACCCAACGCCACCAACGCGCCCACCGAGTGATCGGCTACACCACGAAGGGGGACATGACCGGCCCGGGCGCGGTCCGTGCGCGTGGTATCGGCCAGGATGCGTGTCCGCCGGGCCTGGTGGGTGTTCGCCTGCGAGGATGGTTCGGCTGGAGTCGGGGGATCCGCTGTGAAGTGAGGGCCCTTGCGGCTCCGCCCCGCATGCCCCCGGCCGGCACCCCCCCGCTGGCCGGGGCAGGCCCCGGCCAGCCCACCCCCCCGGCTGGTCGGGGCTCTTTGGCTCGGAGCGGCCGTTCTCCCGGTTCTTCACCGTCTGCGGTGCCGACTTCAACGCGGCCGCGAGCCGGGCCTGCGTGACACCCGCCGGCTCCCGCAGCCGCACCCGCTCCGCCGCAGACGGCAACCGGGGCTCGCCCTCCAGCAGCGCTGTGTTGCGCGGCCCGGTACCCAACCGCACTGGTTGTTGGGGCCGCCCGGTGTGGGCACGTGCGCGAACGGGCTCCGGCCGGTCTGTCGGCAGGGACGTGGGGAGGGGACGGTGTGCTGGCCCTGAGCCCGATCCGTCCCGTACACGGCAGACCGGACCGCGGAACGGCCGCGGAACTTTTGTCCAAGACAAGGGCCTGCGATGTCAGCGAGCCTGGAGGCATGCCCAGAGACGACGCGGGGGACACGCCCCCGGAGCGCACTGCTTACGACCGCTGGGAGGTCGCCCGCCCTCTGGGCGGAACCTCTCTCGACGGCGTACGGATGGCCGGGTTCCGGGACCTTGTGGGCAGCGGGCTGGACATGCGGGTGCTGCCGCAGCCCGCCGTGATCGTCGTCATCGGGCTCGGAGCCGGCCCGGTCACGGTGGAGAGCGCCTCCGGGCACCGGCCACTGAGGGGTCTCGTCGCCTCCCTGTCGCCAGGTCCGGCCCGTATCCGCGGCGAGGGCGTCGAATGCGTCGAGGTGGCGTTGTCCCCCCGGGCCGCCTACACCCTGCTGGGCGTTTCCCCGCTCGAACTGGACGGCTCCATCACCGGACTCGAGGACCTCTGGGGGCGGCACGCCCGGCTGCTGCGCGAGCAGTTGGCCGACACCGCATCCTGGCAGGAACGCCTCGCGCTCACGGACGGATTCCTCAGACGGAGGGCCGCGGGGGCCCCGCCCATGGCGGCCGAGGTCGCCGCCGCCTGGGACGCCATCGTGGCCGGCCGGGGCCGAGTGCGGGTCGGCGACCTTGCCGCGTCCTGCGGATGGAGCCGCAAGCGGCTCTGGGCCAGGTTCAGCTCCCAGGTCGGCCTGACCCCCAAGCGCGCCGCCATGCTCGTCCGCTTCGACCACGCCGCCCGGGCGCTCCTCGCCGGCGAGCGCGCCGGCGACGCTGCCGTGGCATGTGGATATGCCGACCAGCCCCATCTTCACCGCGACGCCCAGGCCCTCGCCGGGTGCACGCCCGGTGCACTGGCCGGCCTGACCGCGTCCACCGAGCCCTGACTGTCCGTATCCAGACCGATCGGTGATCGGTCGACTCGAAGGAAGGAAGCAAGACCGGTGATGAACACCGAGGTCCGAGCAGCACAGACGGCGGCAGGCCGGGAGCTCGTCGTCCGGCTCGCGTTCGGGAGCATGGCCGCGCACACCCTGCGCGCGGCGGTCCGCCTGGAGGTCGTGGAACTGATCGGCGACGGGCCGCGCACAGCTGCCGAGGTGGCCGTCGGAGCCGGGACCGCACACCAGCCCATGGCACGCCTGCTCCGTGCCCTGACCGCCCTCGGCCTGCTCGCGGAACACGCCCCCGACACGTTCTCGGTGACCCCGGCGGGCGCGCTCCTCGGCCCCGGCCACCCCGACTCCCTCGCGTCATTCGTCCGCATGTTCACCGATCCGGCGATCGTGCGCGCCTGGGAGCACCTGGAGAGCAGTGTCCGTACGGGGGAGATCGCGTTCGATTCCGTCTTCGGCACGGACTTCTTCAGCCATCTCGCCCGGCACCCCGAGCTCTCCACGGACTTCAACGCGGCAATGAGCCAGGTCGCCTCCGAGACCGCCGCCGTGCTGCCGCGGGCCTTCGACTTCAGCCGGTTCGCCTCGGTCACGGACGTCGGTGGAGGCAGCGGCACCCTCCTGGCCGCCGTCCTCGAAGCGCACCCGGGTCTCGCCGGCGTGGTCTTCGATACTGCCGACGGCCTCGCAGAGGCTGCGGAGACACTGGCGCGGCACGGGCTGGAGGAGCGCTGCTCCCTCATGGCCGGGGACTTCTTCCAGTCGGTCCCGCAGGGCTCGGACGTGTACCTCGTGAAGAGCATCCTGCACGACTGGACGGACGCCCAGGCGGTCACGATCCTGCGCCACTGCCGCCAGGTGCTGCCGCCTGGTGGCGTCGTTCTGATCGTGGAGCCCGTGCTTCCCGAGGCCGTCGGCGCGGAGGACGAGGGCACCTACCTGAGCGACCTCAACATGATGGTGAACGTCGGCGGCAGGGAACGCACCCGCGCGGACTTCGAGGAGGTGTGCCGCCGGGCGGCCCTGCGCGTCACGTCGGTCACCCCGCTCGCGGAGGCCGCCCCGTATTCCCTGATCGAGGCCGTGGCCGGCTGACCACAGACCACGCGCCGAGCACCTGGTGAAAGCGGCGCGCGTGGTGAGGACTTCGGCCCGCAGAGCAACCGCGAGGCCGACGACCCGATGCTCGTGAGAGGCGTGGCCGGCCGGCAGCATCGCGATGGGCGAGGTGTGCGCATCGGATCGGCGACCCGACCGTCCCCGAGGGACGGAAGCCGTGCCACGGCTTCTTCCCCCCGATCGCGCCGAGCCCTGGCCGACACCTTCTGATCACGACAGCGTCCGGCAAACATCCCGAGCTGCGGCCGGGCAGCTGGAAGTTCAGCAGCCGGGAATCCTCGGAGCGCAAGGGCTGCACCCCGCCAGCCGCATAGCGCTGCTCTTCCCTCGCCCCTGCGCGCGGCGTCCGCCCGGTGCGGGGGCACGAGGGCGTCGGGATTCCTCGACCCCACGGCCCTCTGGCGGCCGGCCGCTGCGCGCCTCTCTGGGCGCTGCGCAGAGGTTCCCTCTTGCCTGAAGCTGCCTGACAGGGGCTCGACTTGGCGTGCAACCTCAGTGACCGAGTTGGCTCGGGGCATGGGGCCTTCCCCGGTTCAGGGATCGCTGGGGCAGTCAGCCTCGGTTCAGGTCGCGACGAGGTCACGGCAGACGACGGCGAGTGAGCCGTTCCAGAACGGGGGAGGGGGCGCCCCCCGGCCCGGGCGGCCTCAGCCGCCGCCTTGGAAGGCCCAGAGCACGAGCGCCACCGCGCACAGCACGAAGGTGGCCAGGTGCGCGTAGACCAGGGCGATCAAGGCGCCGATCCCGCCCAGGACCAGGCCGCGGGTCCGCGTGTTCCGGTGGGCCGAAGACCGCCAGGAGGCCGCCACCAGGGCCAGCGGAACGACGTACGGCAGGGCCAGCCACGCAGCGCCTTGGACGATCGGGGAGGAACGGTAGCCCCACGCACCGCCCAGTACCGCCGCCACGGTGAACAGGGCCGGGGCCAGCCACCACGTCGAGTCCGGGGGCCGCTCGGCCGGAGGTACCAGGATAGGAGTTGCTTTCACACCCCCCATTGCACTCCCCGTCCTGCGGCCTCCGTATGGGCGCACGTACTTGGTTCGCCTGGTCCGCGTACCCACGGCACGTACCACAGCGTCCGCGCTCGGCGGGACGTCGGCGTCTGGAGACGTGACCGCGGTCGTCCTGGTCAGGTTTCGATGTAGGCGACCACGACGACGGTGCGCAGTGCGGCGACGAAGTACAGGACGCGGACGTCCTCGATCTCGTCGGCGTACTGGCGCAGCTCGGGACCGGTGCCGTCGGCAGGGATGGGCTCGCCGATCTCCGGGTTCACGGAGATGGCGACAAGGGCGCGGTCCAGAGCGTGGATTGCGCCCTCGGCGGTGAGGTCTTCGAGCTGTTTGGCGGCGGATTCGCTGAACACGATCCTGGCGCGCCGCGGGTGCGAGGCCATCAGGCGACGGCCGGGCGCTGGGCGGCGAGGCGGGCGAGATGGGTCTCCCGCAGCTCCTCCCAGGGCGTGCACTCCTCCACCGGGGGCAGGCCGTTGGTGGCGATGTCCTCAAGGACGGCGGCGAGCCGGTCGGCGTTTTCACGGGTCCTGGCAGCGTATGCGCGGACCGCGTCGGCGGCCGCGGGCTCCAGCTGCTGCCGCACGGTGCTGGCGGGGGCCGGCTGTTCGCTCATCAAGTGCTCCTGGGCAGTCATTCGGCGTCGGTCACCACGGTAGCGCCGGGGCGGGCCTGTGAGCCCCGGTAGAGAGGAACCGGGCCCTGTGAGGGCTGGCCTACGTCGTAACGGGTGGCGGGCCGCCGGTTTTTCGAGCCAAGTGGCCTGCCAGGTCCGGGAGTTGAGGGTTCTGGCGCGCGGGTCGGGCAGTGCAGGTGCGGGCGGAGGTTCCGAAACCCCCGGCGGACTCTGGCCGGGGTGAGTCGGCCGGGCTCGGCGGGCTTCTCCCACGGCCGCCGCAAGTCGGCGGCGGCCTCGCGCAGAAGGCGGATCTGGGTGTGGGCGGCGATGATCAGCCAGGTCCAGCGCTCGCCGGCCTTGGGGGTTCGCAGCTTCGGGCGGGTCCACCCGAGGGTCTGTTTCATCAGCCGGAAGGTGTGCTCCAGGTCGAAGCGCCTCAGGAATGCCTGCCAGCGCACGTCGACGTCCTCGCAGTTCTGGCCGGTGGCGGACGACCACAGCCAGAGCGGCAGCGGGTCTCCTCCGCCGGGCAGCCGGTCGACCTGGAGGCGGATCAGTGTGCCCTCGATGATGGGGAGTTCGCCGGTGTGCTCGATCCAGGCGGAGCGGGTGGTCGGGCGCGGGTGGATACGGTCCCAGGCCATCGCGCGGGTGGTTCCGTATCGGTCGGTGACCTGCGTCGTGGACGCGTCCGGCTCACCCCAGGTGTCCGGCTTGGCGAAGCGGAACTCCTTGCCGTGCTTCGGCGGTCGCCCGCCCTGGGGGTAGGCCAGGGCGTACTCCCTGAGCGAGGGCGTCGGCCGTCGCATGACGCGGTCGGAGCGCATCCGTCCCAGCACCTCGACCGGGAGGCCGTCGAGGAGGTGGGCCATGCGTGGGGCGTCGTAGCCGGCGTCGAAGACGATGAGGATGTCGCGGTCGCCGACGTGCCAGCGGCCCATCTCGATCAGGTCGGTGACCACCCGGCGGAGCTGGGAGGCGGTGGCCTCGGCGACGTCGTCCTCGGGTCCGAGGCGGACGGCGTCCAGGAGCTGGCACCAGGACGTCCGGCCCGATTCGAGGGCGGCGACGAACGAGTACGGCCAGCCGGGGATGAACTGGTCCGAGGACCGTCCGCTGCGGCCGTAGACGTGGCAGAACAGGCGATCCGCGCTGGTCGGCGCGTCGGGGCGGAGCCAGTTGCTGACGTCGACGGCCAGGACCAGGCGCCCGTCGGCGGCCCGCGGCATCGGCAGACCGGCCAGCACCTGCCGCAACCGGGGTACGTCCACGTTCCCGTGGTTCAGCGCCTCGTACATCGCACCGTGCCCACGCCGGTGCTCGGCCACCAGCGTCAGATCCACCGGCGACGTCACCGGGCCGTCCGCGCACAGCAACGCCTCCACGAGCTCGAACAGCTCGTCCCCGCGCACGGTCAGGCAGTCGAATAGGTCCTCCCGGAAGCGTGACGCTTGCGCGAACGCTTCCCCGGGACCGGCGTCAGGCAGCAGACTCACCTTCACGGCCTTCGTCTTGAGCGGTGCACCTTGGTCGGAGCACATGATCAGACGAAGGCCGCCCCAACGTCCCGCGAATGCCCAGCTGGGCTACCCAGTTCGATACGCCGTTCGAAGTCAGTCAGGCAGCGCCACGGTGAGATCCACCTCGACGAGCTGTCCCGGAAAGCCCAGCTGAGCGACGCCCAAGAGCGTGCTGGCGGTGGTGAACGCCGGACCCAGGGCAGACTCGGTGAGCCGACGCCATGCGGCTCCGAGAATGTCCCTCTCATCGCTCCGCACGTAGATCACTGACCGCACCACATGTTCAGGCTGGGCACTCACCGCCGCCAGGGCAGCGAGCGCGTTCGCGACAACCTGGTCGACCTGCGTCTCGAGGGAACCGGAACCGACGAGGTCACCATTCCGATCAAGCGGGCACTGCCCCGCCAGATAGGCGGTACGGCCTGCCTCCACCACGGTGATGTGGTGGTAGCCGGGTGTCTCATGCAGCTGCTCGGGGTTGATGCGGGTGATCTTCTCAGTCATGTCAGCGAGTCTGACCAGCGTGGTGCCAGCACGCACCGCATTTTCTCCACCGGCAAGCATTCCGCAGTGACGTGAGGTTAAAGAACAAGCTAAGAAGCCGTATCTCAACCGAACGTGATCCGTTGATTTCTGCTGGTCAGGCATGGTGTAGCTCGGAATGAGGGCAGGGTCTCGTAGTCCCGGGCCAGACGGCGGGAGTTCATCAACCACGCGAACGTGCGCTCTGCCACCCACCGCCTCGGCAGCACCACGAACCCTGCCATGTCGTCGGTGCGCTTGACGATCTCCAAGGTCAGGGCGAGTTTGTCCCGGCACCAGCCGACGAGGGAGCCGGTGTAGCCGCCGTCGGCCCACACGAGGGTGATGTCGCGGTGCAGACGGCGCAGCCGCATCAGCAGGCCCGCCGCGGCGTCCCGGTCGCCGATGTTCGCAGCCGTGACCGCGACGGCCAGGAGCAGGCCGAGGGTGTCGGTCACGATGTGCCGCTTGCGGCCCGGCACCTTCTTCCCGCCGTCGTAGCCGTGTGAGGCGGCCGGCACCGTCGCGGCGGCCTGCACCGACTGCGCGTCGATGATCCCCGCTGTGGGCTCGGCCTCACGGCCCTCGCGCTCACGGACCGTCCCGCGCAGCCGGTCGTGGAACTCGGCGATCAGCCCGTGCTCGCGCCAGCGGCGGAAGAATGCGTAGACCCGGGCCCATGCGGGGAAGTCCGAGGGCATCGCCCGCCACGAGATCCCGCCCGCGACCAGGTAGCGGATCGCGTCCAACAGCTGCCGGTGGCAGTAGCCCTCGGGCCGTCCACCCCGCCCCTGGAACCAGGCCGGCACCGCCAGCAACGGCCGGACGGCCGCCCACTCCGCGTCCGTCATGTCCGACGGATACCGGCGCACCCGGTCCGGATGGTCGGCCGCGTTGCCGTACACGTGCGCGAGGCAATCGCACGACACGGCGGGCGAGTTGAAGTCAACATGCTCGGGAACGTACAACAAAGACAACAGGGCCTCCGGGAACCACTCGGAATGGGATCGCACCCCCGAGCTACCTGGAGGCCCTGCTTTCACGCGCGGAAACCGCCGCAGTCACCCGATCGAGACTCCCGTTCGATCGACAGCCTTCGAGATCGGTACGGGCAACAACCAGTTACGTGTCGGGATGCTCCGGCAGGGCGAGCCAGTCCGACCAGGAGATCTCGCGGCCGAGGAAGCGCGGCTGCTCGAACGGCCAGTCGGCGGCGATCCACTGCGGCACCAGCGCGTCGAGGGCCTGCTCGACCTTGCTGCCCACCAGCTCGTCCACCACCCACCAGGAGATCTCGCCGTCCGCGCCGGCCCTCTCCGGTGGGTCGATGTAGACACAGCCGAGCAGAGCTGTCTCCGCCGCGTCGAACAGCGCGTAGTTGAAGGACTGGTGTGCGGCGATCTCCTTCTCGTGCCGCAACAGGTCGGCCTGGTCGGCCTCGTAGGTCATGGTGGCCGCGGGCCAGCCCCAGGCCGGGCCGAAGATGGTCCACAGCCGCTCGCGCGAACCCATCACAGCCGGATAGTCGAGAGGGGTGTCCGCCTCCCGGATCGGCCGCAGGTGATGGCCACCGCCCGGCAGCGGTACCAGGACGGGGTGGACGAAGTCATCGGGAAGCCAGCTCATGGCGCCCGACCGTAGCAGCGCGCGGCCGTCCGCTCCCCTGGATTTTGCCCGTATACCGCCAGGCCCTGCTCTCATGCCGGGCAGGGCCCGCGATCACCCGATCGAGACTCCCGTCCGATCGACAGACTCCATGATCGGTATGGCAACGGCTTCTCATCGCAACCGCCTGACCTGCACGGGGATGGTGGCCCGGCTATGCCGGGTCACCACCACACCCCCGTCCGACTGCCCAAGGACATTCGGATGCGCCAACGCCGCTACCCGTCGGACACCACCGCCGCCGAGTGGGCCCTGATCGAACCTCTCCTGCCCACACCGGCCTGCGAAACCGAGACCGGCGGCCGCCCAGAGAAACACCTCAGACGGGAGATCGTCTTTACCGAGCGTCGAACTGACCGGATGGGCTGCGAGCTGTGCAGATGCGTCGCGTGGATGTCCGTGACGTGGCGGGCCGCTCGGCTCATCGAGCGAGGCCGGGTGTCATTGGGGCCTGCCTGGTCGGGCAGGGCCGTGAAGGTGCAGATGACTTCGCAGCCGACTCGCATGCCCGTGGTCGGGCAACCGCTCTATCCAAGCGCGGAGTTCTTGACTGGTGAGCGGCTTCCCATCGGTCTTCCAGCCCAGCCTTTCAAGCCGCGCTTGCTCCACGGCATCGTCCAGCACTGCCGTCATGGCCGTGCTGGTCTCGACTCCTTCTTCTGTGAGCAGGTTCGTCCACGGTATGGCTTGAGCCGGCTCGGGGCAGGCGTCGAGAATCCGGCACACCTCGCGCATCCATTTCACGGTGCTGATCGGCACGCCGAGGGAGCGCGCGAAAGCCTTGGCGTTATTCCCTTCGCTGCGGTCGAGGAGGTCGCCAGTGGAGCGCACTCCGTCCTTCTCGAATTGTTCAAGGTAGGGTTGGAAGGCTGCAACATCGGACAGGGTCTGCCTGTCGATCAAAGTCATGAATTTTGCGCGCTGGCCTTTGATCAGCGGCTGTAGGGATGGGTCACTCCGAGCTTCCCTCCGCCATCTCCTGTATCCAACCGCCATGTCGAGGTGGTTCAGGGCTTTTTCGTACTGCTGGGGTCCAATGCTGACGTCGGCACATGCTTGGTTGTACCATTCCGTCGGAGTGGCCAGTGGAAGATCTGGGACGTCCGACTCGCCCCTGGCATGGCGGCTGAATATCTGAACCAGAGGGCGCATTTCTGCGGCAAAGTAACTGATGTGCTCTTCGGGCTTCGTGAGCGGAACTTCCCGGCGCGCCCCATACTCGTCCGCCGAAGCGCCATTCTTTCTCAACTCCTCGTCTCCCGTTAGCTCACCGATGCTTTGTAGCAGCGCACGGCATTCATTGTGTGCTTTCGCCTTCTGCTCGCGTGCCGTGTTGACAAGTCGCACCGCTCCCGGATGGCCGGACCGTCGGATCCTCGCCAGACGTTGATCCGTGGCCTCGTTCTCCAGCGTGCATGCATAGTTAAGTCGCCCACAGATGAGAGTCAGCATGGTGCGCAGGCGCAGAGGGATGTAACCTTCACTGTTTGCCTTCCCCTGCTTCGATAGGTCCCTGCAGAATTCCTCAAGCCGACGGACGTATGTCTCTTCGTTCTTGCTCGATCCGACTAGTTCCCCAGAGCGGTAATAGAGGTAGCCAAGACGAGCTGCGTCGTTGTAGCGGTCCTTTTCGATCGCTGTCGCGAAAAGCTGCTGCTTCATTTCGGGGCGGTACTGTTCGGTGCCAGCTAGCACCTGGCAAGCAAGGCTGCGCCACGTGCTTGTGCCGCAGAGTCCCTCTGTAAGGACTGTGTGGCGCTCGCTGAGCCTGATCAGGATGAAAGCCGCGGTCGCGGTGAGTAGTTCGTGGTCATTCGGTGAACCCGCATTCTGGTCCGAGCTGGTGTTTTGAAGACTCAGAGAGTCTTTGGAGATGAGGGTGGATGCTACTTCCCTGCCGTTTCGGCCGAGTTCGACGGTGACCGTGTCGTCGTCGACGATTACGACCTGAGCACGCCACGGATTGAACGACGTAAGTGCCTGCAGTAGGCCCAGCAGTGCCGCGACCACCTTGCCCTCCGTGGCTGGAAGCGCGGAGATCGACTCTGCCGGTAGTTTCAGTACATCGGCGCCTTCCGGTGCCCAGAAACCGCGGGGCCTGTGGCTTCCCATGGTTTCGACTCGGGTCGCCACATAGGCAACGCCTGGCGGGTATTCCTTGCCGTCTGCACTGACCACTTTCAGCCGTACCCGTAGTCGTTTACCCAGACCTACATAGCCGAAGTAGTAAAACCCCAATGCTGTCCCCACAGCGAGGGACGGGTATCCGGAACGACCATCGTGTGGTGCAACGGTGACCACCCATACGAAGGCCCCTAGCGACAGCAGACTACCGATCACAACGAGCCATAGAAGTTGACGGGAGGTTAGCCCCTGCCTGCTGTTGCGTGACGTGACTTCATCTGCTGGCGCCAGATTGAGGGTGTGTTCTCCAACTTGTCGCTTCCAAGGGGGCCTCAGGCAGGCTACTTCACACGCAAGCGCAAGAATGACTACGGCGCCGGAGACGGCCAGAATGGAAGTAGCCGCCCAAGTCGGAACAGTGCCGTCTCCGCGAGAAAACCCCGCCCACCCCGCCGTTGCCAGCCCGAGCAGAATGAAGCCACCCCATGCCCTCCAGAACCATCCTGGATCGCTCATTTTGGTTTTTGCATTGGGACGGACCATCAGAGCGGTGAGGCGCGCGCAGATGAGGAGACCCAGGGCGATCAGCAGAATGGTGAGAGCGACGGACCAAAAGGCCGTTGAACCGAGAACGGTATCGTCGGCAATCACATCAATCACTTCCCTGACGTCTGCGGCGCCGGCCTCACTTTCCACAGTGCTACCGGTTCTTGTAGTACGCCACTCGGCTTCATCGGCCTCAGCCAGGTTGGGCTCTGACCTGCGCGAATGCACCCTGCGGGTGCCCATTGCGCGGGTCTTCAGCGGCGAGGGTGGCCTCGATCCTGTCTGCGTGAAAGCACAGGGCAGCGCTGTATGCCTCGCTGGTGGGATCGAGGCCGAAGTGGGCGGCCAGGGCCTCTTCCACGCTCTCGTCGCACTCGCCGAGGAACTGCTCGATCTCCCGCAGCAGCCGTGCGAGGGAAGCGGCCTGGTCGCGGTCGAGGCGGATCGGCGCGGCGGATGGTTGATCGGTCATGGCTAGTCCCGTTCGAGGAGTTGGGCTTCGAGGTTGGCGATGCGTTTCTCGGCGAAGCGGAGGTTGGAGCGGGCGCCTTCGAGCCGTTCCTGGAACTTGCGGTGCTCCTGTGTGAGTTGGTGGACGCGATGCTTGAGGGTGGTGTTCTCGGTGGTCAGCTGCTGGACGGAATCGCCGGGAACCATCTGGTCGAAGTCGCGGAGTTGTCCCATGAGTTCGCCGATCCGCTGCCGCTGTGCGAAGACCTCCTTCTGGGTGCGGGTCAGCGCGGCCTCGGCATTGAGGGCTCGCTCCCGCCAGGACGCCTCGATCCGGTCGTGCTGTTCCTGCCCGAGACGGTCATGCCGACTTCGGCTGTCGGCGACTGCGGCCTTCACGAGGGTGCGAGCGTCGGTGTTCTCGTAGAGGAACGTGGCGGACACCCCTGCTCGTCCGGCGATGGCCCGGACGGTCATGCGTCCGCGCTCGCGGCGGAGCTGGCCGATGGCCTTCTCGACCTGGACAAGCTTGTCCTGGGTCTGCTGCCGACGGGCTGCGACAGCGGCCGCTGTGGAGGCGGTCATGCGGCATCATCTCCGTCCCGCGCGTCGGCCAGATCTCGGACTCGGAAAGCGGTGCTCCAGACCTTCCCGAAGTAGTCCTGGGGTCGTCGCAAGTCGAGAGCGAGGGCATCGTCGAGTAGGCCGACGGCCGCGAGCGCCTTCTCCAGGCCGTCGATCGCGCGGGCGGTCGGCTCGAAGGCTTCATGCAGGTAGTCAGCTGTGGTGCTGTCGGGTGCGCGCTCGGCGAGCATCCGCCATTGCTCCCGTTTGCGGTGCCAGTAGACGAGGTCGGCGCCGGACGGCCGGCTGTGGCGGTACCGACGTGGCGTTCACGCCCGTCCCGTAGACGGAGGGCGGCAGGGGCCGAGGGCCGTCACCCCGCGTGGGGTGGCGGCCCCATCGCATGTCCGGGCGCGGCTTCGTCCGGGCGGTGGCAGCGCCCTGCCGCTGACCACGGGGCCCGGCGCGGGGCATGCTGCCGAGCTCAAATGTGTGCCACTGCAAGCGGGGTCGAGCCGTACGGCCCGAAGAGCCCTCACCCGGTTACCGGGTTGGGGGCCTTCCGGTTGGGGCGGGGCCGGTCGTGGCTGTGGGCGGATCTGGGGGTTGCCGGTCCGGTATGTGATCGGGGTCTCAGTGAAGGGGCTTGCGGGGCTTGGGGGTTGATGGTGTAGCACGTGCGCGAGTTTCACCCATCTCTGCTCTGAACTGCGGTTTTCTCGGATTTGCGTGGCTAACCCCTTCGCGTTCGAAAGTGCGGATCGCACCTCCGACCGGAAGTGTGATCCGCGTTCTCACGCAAGGAGAGATCTGTCATGAGCGCGTCAGAAATGGGTTGCGAGTCGATGGGCGAGGAGTCTGCGAGGGAGCCGGCGGGGCCCGCCCGAGCCGGCCCCGCGCCGCCGCGGGCCCGTCGGGCGCCGGTTGGCGGGTCGGGTGGTCGAGGAGCTCGCCGTCGCGGTGGCGCAGGCCGTGGTGTCCATGTGGGCGCCGGACTGGTCGGAGACGGTGCGGGTCTTGACCGTTGCCGTGCGGGCCGACTTGCGGCCGCGTCGGGGGCGGGGCGGGCGCCCGCGCGGTTAGCCGTTCCTGCGGGTTCCCGGGCCGTGTGGGCGGCCCGGGGCCCGGGGCGTCACCGGTGGTGGCGCCCCCGGGGGCTGGTAGCCGCCGAGGGCCGCGGTCCGCCTGTGCGGGTCCGGCGGACCGCCGCCTGCTACGGCGTCGGGCGCACCCTCGCCACCGGCGAGGCGTACCGCCGCCCCGCGCACCATAAGAAGGGGACGAAGCCGCGACGAACGGACTCAGCTGCCGTCGGCGCAGCCGTCTCTGGCAGGATCACCCCATGACGTTCTACAGAAAGGCCCATGCCGCGTAGGCGGCCTGGGCGCGTCCGCGCCGAGCAGCGGCCGCGGCACCTGCTTGCCAATCAACCCTCGATCGCTGGCCTGTCCGCGCCTGCTCTTGCCGAAGTTGCCAGGGTCGAGAGGAGCCGGAACTACCTGTGGCCTGGTGTCACGGCTGAGTCCGTGAGGATTTGGCGAGGGTTCGTTCGGGACCCGTACCGCAACCTCTGGAGTGAGTACGAGGATGGCGGCTGCGGTGTGTGGGAATGCTGCGGCAGCCCCTTCGAAGCACGGGAGTTCTTGGATGCCGTGATACACGGCATGTCCCGGCGCCGAGCTCGTGAGCTTCGATTCCTCGTAGACCAACTCGACAACTCGTACTGAGCGAGTTCAGGCAGGACGTTAAACGGCGAGTTACCCGCGTTCCCAGTAAGTACAGGAGCGTGGGACGTCCCTGGCCTCTGCGGTTGGGTCGGGACAGCGCGAAGGCATGCCACTCGGAACGGGAGCCCGCTCCCAGTGCGGTGACCTCGAACCAGAATTCTCCGATTCATCCAGGTAAAGAGTGAATGCGCCACATAACAACACGAGAGCCAACCATCCCGCACCTGCCCACAACCAGACCTTCCGTGACACCACTCCCCCTCGACCCCGATCAACCCGGGAACAGCCTGCCTGGCAGACGCACGCGGCGTTCACCCCCAGCCTCAGATACTTGATAGCCGAAGTCGGGGGCGGACGCGGCGTTGGCGGTGCAGGTCGGCCGGATCCGGATGGAGACGGTCCTGACCGCGCTCGGCACGAGGCGAGGCGGCCGCCCGCGGGTACGTGAATGGCCACCGCCAGTAGGGCGACATACGACCTCGCCGCCGACCGCGCCCCGCAGTAGCACGGCGACCGCCGGGCCGCTCTGTGTAGCGCGCTCGGCCACCCTCCGCGTACGTTTCCGGATCCGCTGTCCCGGCCGCCGGGCCATACCTCCACAGGTTCGGACGACAGGCCCCGTGGGCCCGGCAGGCAGCCCTACGCTGATGCAGCTGCCTGTCGGATGCGACAGCACAGGGGGAGGACCACGTGCCCGAGAACGATGCGAAGGCCGCGCTGACCGCGAAGCGGATCGCCGAGCTGGAGGCCGAGCCGCACAGGAGCTCGGCGACGCTCGCCAACCTCCAGGCTGTGCCGGATCGAGGCACTCAAGGCGCCGGCCGAGGAGCAGAAGCCCGCGAAGGACGGCCCGTAGTACCCGCGACGTGCTGGTCCGGTGGCACCCGAGAGGCCGTCGCTGCGCGTGATGCGTGATGCGTGATGCGGGATGCGGGATGCGGGTCTGAGGTCACTGAGGTCACTGAGGTCACACCTCATGTCTCCCCGAGGAGAGGGTGAGCGCTCCGTCGCCGCCGACGGCGAGCGCCGCGGAGAAGGGGGCGCCGCGCTGGGTGAGGGCGGCGTGCAGCCAGTGGGCGTCGCGGAGGCGGGCTCGATGCAGCGTCAGGCGGCGGGCCTGGAATGGGGTCAGGCGCAGCCCTCGCAGCGCCCCCGTGTCCTTGTCGAGGCAGGCCGTGTAGAGGAGTCGGAGGTCGTCGCGGTACTGCTCGTGACCGGTGATCCCTTCGTAGTCGTCGACCAGGTCTCCGCAGCCGTAGAGGATCAACCGGCCGCGATAGACCTCCAAAGGGCGGGGGTGGTGCGAGGAGTGGCCGTGGACCAGGTCGGCGCCGCCGTCGACGAGGTCGTGGGCGAAGCGGATGTGCTCGGGCGGGACCCGGTAGCCCCAGTTGGAACCCCAGTGGATCGACACGGCTACCAGGTCGCCGGTCCGGCGGGCGCCCCGTATACGGGCGACCAGGTCGGCCGCGGCGGCCGGCGAGGGTGCGGAGGCGAGGGCGATGCCACTGCGGTCCGGGGTGGCCGCCCAGTCGAGCGGGATGCCGCTCGAGGGGAGTCCGACCGAGAACACGAGGAGGCGCGGCCCGTGACGGGACGCGGACCCCCCGCGGGACGAAGGAGGCTGCAGTGCCACCCGTGCAGGCCGCCACGCCTCGGCGGCATCGCCGCCCGCACCGGCCGTGCGCAGCCCGGCGGCGCGGAGGCTGCCGAGGGTCTCGGCCAGCCCGTCGCGGCCGAAGTCGAGGACGTGGTTGTTGGCCAGGACGCACACGTCGGGCCGGGCGGCGGTCAGGCACGGCAGGTTCGCCGGGTTCATGCGGTAGTGGACGCTCTTCCCGGGGGCGAAGCTGTCCGCCTGGGTCACGCTGGTCTCCAGGTTCAGCACCCAGGCGTCCGGCCCGGTAGCCCGAAGTTCCTCCAGCAGGTCGCCCCACGGCCGGTCGTAGCCGGTGGGCCGTGGTACCGGTCCGTTCGCGGCCTCGGCCATCTCGACGTACGCACGTGCGTCCGTCACCCACGGCTCGGCGAGCTGCGGGTCGCCTGGGTGTGGCAGCACCTGGTCGATGCCCCGGCCGAGCATCACGTCGCCGGCGAGGCAGACGGTGACCTCGCGGTCCTTCGCAGGGCTGCCGCTCGCTCCCACTCCTCCACAGTAGGCCCGGCCCCCCTTCCAGCGGCTGTGCGCCGTTCGGACCCCCGTGACGCACTGGGCAGCCCCCGGCGCGTGGGACGCGAAGATCAAGCTTGATCGACCGGTTCCGGTCGGGAGGCCTGCGCCTGACGCTGGCATGGCCGGCCGGCCTGCGCGGCACCGACGCGTCACATCCGGCGGGCGGGGTGGTCGGCCACGGCGTCGCGTACGCGGGGCCGGGCGCGGCCTCCGCCCTGACGGTCGGCGGCATCGCGTACAGGCTGCTGACCCGCGAGCGCCGGGAGCTGATGCGCGAGTGGGCCGTCCCCCTGCACGAGGCGCTCGCCCAGCCGCTGGGGATCGCGGGGCAGACCGACCCGCGCCGCTACCTCCACATCCCGAAGAACTTCTCCGACGACGGCGCGGAGATACGCATCGACCTCCCCACCCGCCTGGGCTTCGCCCGCGACGTCGCCGCAGACCTCATCGCCCAAAAGCTCGCCCTGGAAGGCGTCACCTTCTCCTGGCACCCGGCCGGAGCCAAGCCGTACGTGCTTGTCAAGAAGACCCGCAAGCCCCCGGCCAAGGCCCTCTTCAAGGACCCCAAGGTGCGCGAGCTGGTGGCCAAGGCCAAGGAGGCCGCGCCCATCATCGGCAGCAGCCCCGCACCTTCCCAGTGGAGGGGTCAATAGCTCGACGCGCCGGAGGCATCGACCTGGCCTGGCCGATCGCGACCAGCGCGCGGTCCAGGACCTCCTGGACCTGGCCGAGGGCCGAGATCGTGGTCACCAGGCCCTGAGCCTGGTAGTGGTCGACGACCGGCGCCGTCTCGCTGCGATAAACCTCCAGTCGCTTACGAACGGTTGTCTCGCGGTCGTCATCGCGCTGGTACAGCTCACCGCCGCAGACGTCGCAGGCTCCCGCCACCTCAGGCGGGCTGTAGTCGACGTGGAAGACGTGTTCGCGGTCCTGACGGCACAACCGTCGTCCAGCAATCCGCCTGACCACCTGGGCCTCGGGAATCTCCAGGTCCAGCACGGCATCCAGCCTCGACTTCGAGCCGGCCAGGATGCCGTCCAGCGCCTCCGCCTGGGCAAGATTGCGGGGGAAGCCGTCCAGCAGGAATCCGCGCTCGGTGTCCGGACGGGCAAGGCGCTCTTTGAACACCCCGATTGTGACCTCGTCCGGCGCCAGAAGGCCAGCGCGCATGTGCGTCCGGGCGCTCTGCCCGAGCTCGGTGCCCTGGTCGATGTGCTCGCGGAAGAGGTCACCGGTGGAGATGTGCTGGATCGACAGATGCGCGGCAAGGCGCACCGCCTGCGTGCCCTTGCCAGCTCCGGGCGGCCCGATCAGGAGGACGCGCATCGATGAGGTGTCCCTTCGCCATGCGTGGCCATCATGTCGTCTCTGGGACACACGATCGCCGCGCACTGATGTCATTGCCCATCCGGTAAGCCACCCCCTGGCGGTGGGGATAACCACACCATGGGACATCGCCGCGTTGAGGTTGATGCTCCTCCGGTCTCGGTCCCTGATCGTTCGGACAGAGCCAGGTCCAGGCCGAAACGATGAGCACCGTTCCGGTGGCCGATCAGGGTTCAGAACAGGTACTTAGCTTGTTCTGCAACCTTGGGCTGGGCACCTGCCGTTTGGCCCGCTCGCGGGCCAGTGGCAAAGTGCGCCGGATGATCGGACACCTGTACACCGTTGTCATCGACTGCCCCGACCCGGATGAACTCGCCGGTTTCTACGAAAAGCTGCTGTCGCTCTCACGGCAGGCGGACACCGGCGACTTCGTCGTGCTCCAGAACGCGGCGGGCGCACCGGTGGTCCTCTTCCAGCGGGTAGACGACTTTCGCGCGCCTCGATGGACGGATTCCGCGCGTCCTCAGCAGATGCACATCGACGTGATGGTCACGGACCTCGATACGGCTGAGGCCCAGGTACTCGCCCTCGGTGCGACGCTGCTGGATGGTTCGGACAAGCCGATCGGTTACCGCGTCTACGAGGACCCCGTCGGCCACCCCTTCTGCCTGATCACTCCCGAGGGAGCCTGACCTCGCCATGAGGGGTCCGGCGTCGAAAATGACTCGCACTTAGCCGCTGACCTGGGCATTCTCCAGTCCGCCGCCGAAGCTGGCCAAGCGCACGGACGCTTCCACCCCTTCGCCTCCTTCATGCAGATGGCACGCCCCGACGCCGAGCCCGACCCGCCGACGACAGCGTCCGAGGACGACGGGAGCGCAGTCGCGCACTCGTCGACGGGGTTGTCGCCATGGGCGGTCGCGGGCGGCGGCCTCGACGCCGAGTTCCACATCGGCCTGGCCGTCCCCGGTGCCTCGTTCGCCTGGGACGCAAGCGGCAACCACGCCCACACCCGCCTTCAGGTCCGGGATCCCGCCACCGGATCCTGGGCGACCGTTGACTACGACGGCCGCACCGCGGCCGACTTCGCCGTCGCCCAGGCAGGGCCCCGGCGGCTGTGGGACGAGATCACCACCGCATTCAGCCGGTGGGAGGAGTTCGGCCGGCCGAGCGTCGACAGGTACGGCGTGACCGTGGCGGCGGGTCGAACCGTGGTGTGGGCGGGATCTCCTGCGAGCCCGGTTCGATGATCAGCCGGATTTCCTGCAGCAGCGGTGACGCCCTTCGAGGTCGGGAAGCTTCGCGACCCAGTCCCTCGCCTGCTCGGGGGTGAGCCGGTCCTTCCCATCCGGAAGACTCCTCGGCGGGAATGAAGGTGTTCCTGTGGGACCGCGCGGGCTCGTCGACTGCGAGCGGACCTGGGGTGAGCAGCTGCACCCGTCGGATTCACCCCGGGAACCGGCCTGTGGAGCGCAGGTGCCAGCGGCGCTCGGCATAGGCCAGGTCGTCCCGCCACAGCCGGGCCGCCGCAGTGCGCATCATCGGGCGGAGGAGCGGGGCGGCCCAGCGGGCGAACGCGAAGCCCGGCCTGTCAGAAGCGGCCACCACGGCCTCGGTCACCACCGTGCGCGGACGACCTCGTCCGTCTGGGCCGAGCGGGGTCGCGTGTGTCTCCACCACCGAGCCCACACCTTCCCCCTCGGTGATGTGCATGACGACGGTGCGTGGCTCAGGAGCACTGAAGACCGCCTGCACCGGTACGACCAGTCGCCCGGCGACTTTGAAGGAGACATCGACGGTAAAGCGGTCCCCGGTGTCGTGTCCGCCGGGCTGGCCGACGACCGTGAGGTCTACGAAGGAGTACGGGTGGAACCAGGCCCCGTGCCATGGATCCAGGCGATTGGCCACGACGTCCTCGGGTTCGCAAAGCCCTGTGCCCTCGTACACCGCGGTCACTCCGCGAGTGAGAGCCGGCCGGACCGGTACGACGGGGGCATCCAGGGGCTCCTCCCCTCCAGCCTCGTCGAGCCGCACCCACAACAGGATCCCGTCGTCGAAGGCCGGCAACGGCTCCCAGCCCGCGAACGAGGTGCCGTCGAGGGCGAGTCCGTGCCAATGGCACACCAGCGTTCCGCACCGGACCGGGCTCTCTGCCAAGGGCGCTCCGAGGTGGGGGCAGACACCGGGTCCGGCGTGGAGCCGGCCGTCGGTGTCGCGCCAGAGCACGACCTCATGGCCAGCTACGGTGCGGGCCACGGGGCGGTCGTCGCCCAGCGCGGAGGACGACCCCACGACGTACCAGTTCCCTGACGGCCGGGCCTGCGCCCGTTTCAGCGCTTCGGTGATCAGGCTGGGCCTGGCGTCGCGCCAGGTGGGCTGCTGCCGACCCCACGGGACGGGCCGGCGGCGCAGTGAAAGGGGCAGACGGCCACGCCGTGGCGACCATTCGGGATTCATACGACCTCCTCGGGGACCGGCCGGGTCGGGTCGGCGGGCGGCGCTGGGGGTGACGTGGTGGGCGCCGGGCGCAAGCAGTGGCGCAGCCTGATCGCCGCCACCTGAACCAGTGCACCGGCCGCGACCGTGGCACGTCTGCGGCGCGACACCACGGCCCGCTGGTGCAGCACGGCATAGCCGTCGCGCGCGATGGCGTCCAAGATGCTCCCGTACAAGGCGTACGCGGTGCGGATGCAGGGCCGGGACACCGGATCGAGCATCGCGAGACCAAGTTGCGCCTGTCGGTAGACGCCGCGGGTGAGCGCCTCGAACTCCCGCAGGGCGGCCAGCACGCGGCGGTCCTGGCGGCCCGTGCACCGGCACCAGTGCAGCAGCTCCCGCTCGACGCCGTGCCCGGCCAGCAGGTCTTCCGGCAGATACACGCGCCCACGGTCGAGGTCCTCGCCGACGTCCCGCAGGAAGTTGGTGAGCTGGAAAGCGACCCCGAGGGCTGCCGCGTGCGGCTCGGCCTCCTCCTGCGGCACCACCGTGCCCAGCACCGGCAGCATCTGCAGGCCGATCACGGCCGCCGAGCCGTGCATGTAGCCGCACAGGTCGGCATAGGTGGGGTACGCCGTCACCACCAGGTCGGACCGCATCGCGGTCATGAAGTCCTGGAAAAGGCGGTGATCAATGGCGTACCGGCGAGCGGTATCGGCCAGGGCCGCCACCACCGGTTCGCCGCCCTCCCCCTGGTGCAGCCCCTTGTCCAGCCGCCGCTGCAGTGCCGCCAGCCGGGCACGACGCAGACCGTCGTCCGTGCCGGGAACGTTCGAGTCGACGATGTCGTCGGCCCACCTGGCGAACCCGTACAGCGCGTGCACGGCGGGCCTGCGTTCAACGGGGAGGAGCCGGGTGGCCAGGAAGTACGTCTTCCCGTGCGCCGCATTCAGGTCGCGGCAGCGGCGGTACGCCGCCCGCAGCGCCGGGTCGGTGATGCCGGCCGCGTCGAGTTCGCGTCGCGTCATCGGGTTGCCCCTGTGGAGCGCGAGGAGGCGCGCCGGGTGCCGCCCGTGATCCGGGCCGCCGCCAGCTTCCCCGACACCAGCGCGGTGGGAACGCCCACGCCGGGGGTGGTGCCGCAGCCGGCCAGGACGGCGTTCGCCGTACCGCGGATCAGGTTGCGCGGCCGGAACGGCCCTGTCTGCAGGAAGGTGTGGGCGGCGGAGAAGGGGGTGCCCGCCGCATGCCCCTGGCCGGCCCAGTCGGCTGGGGTGACGAGGCATTCGTTCTCGATGGCGGCCTCGATGCCGCCGAGGCCGCGCCGTTCCAGCTCGCGCAGCAGGTTGTCCCGGTAGCGGGGGCCGAGCTCGCCCCAGGCAGCCCCTGCGGGGCCGATCTCGGTGTTGGGGCAGGGGGCGAGGATGTAGTGCAGATGCCGACCCGGTGGGGCGAGAGTGGGGTCGGTGGCCGTCGGCCGTGTGATGAGGAGGGACGGATCACTCATCAGCCTTCCCTGCCGGGTGAGCTCGTCGAACGTGCTCCGCCAGGCGGCACCGAACGAGATCGTGTGGTGGGCCAGTTGCGGCCAGGTGCGGTCCGTGCCCGCGTGCAGCACGACGGCGGAGGGGGAGTGCCGCAGCTTCACCGGCCTGCGCGGCCGGTGGCCGAGGAGCCGGTAGCTGCCGGGCAGGTCCGGGGTGAGGACGACCGCGTCGCAGGGGATGCGGTCCTTCGCGGTGACAACGGCGGTGATCCGTCCGCCGGAGCGCTCCAGGCCGGTCACCGGCTCACCGAACCGCAGCTCGGCGCCCGCGTCGGCGGCTGCGTCCGCCATGGCCTGCGGCAGAGCGTGCATGCCGCCGCGCGGGAAGTACACCCCGGCCACCGTGTCCATGTAGGCGATGACCGCGTAGGCGGCGAGTGCCCGGGCCGGCGGCACACCCGCGTACAGGGCTTGGAAGGAGAAGACCCGTTGCAGCCGCTCGTCCTTCAGGAATCCGGCGATGCGCCGGTCCAGGCGCCCGAAGCCGCCGAGCGCCGCCAGCCGGGCGAGGTCACCGGTCAGCAGGTCCAGCGGCGAGTCGAAGTTCGCGTCGATGAAGCGGCGCATCTGTACCCGGTAGAGCTGCTCCAGCCAGGCGCGCAGCCGCCGGTAGCCCGCCGCCTCACCGGCCCCGGCGAACCGCTCGACCGCTGCAGCCATCGCCTCGCCTTCGGTGTGCACGTCCAGGGTGCTGCCGTCGGCGAACGACGCCCGGTAGGCCGGGTGCAGCGGGATCAGCTCCACCCGCCGGTCCAGGCTGTCGCCGACCGCCGCGAAGGCTTCATCGGCGAGGTCGGGCATGGTCAACACGGTCGGGCCGGTGTCGATCCGGTATCCGCCCCGCAGGAGGCGCCCTGCCCGCCCGCCGGCCAGCGCGTCCCGTTCGACCACGGTGACCCGGCGCCCTGCGCCCAGCAGGTGCAGAGCCGCCGACAGGCCGGCCAGACCCGCCCCCACGATCACCACGTGGTCCGTGCGGCCGCTCACGGTACGGGTCATCGCCCGGCCCCTGGTGCGCCAGAACCGGCCGTGGTGGCAGCGGACGCGGAACGTGAGCGGGCGGGCGGGTCGTCCGCGGCTCGAGAAGTCACCTGCGCGATCAGTAGCCCACGCAGTCGGCCCGCGGCGTCCGCGTCAAGCAGGGCGCCGTCGAAGTGACGCATTCCCCGGGCCGCCAGGCGCTCGATCTTCGCCCCGACCGCCGCCCGGGCGCCCGTCCGAACCAGCACCTCCCGCACCTCGTCGAGGCCTTCGCGTGAAAGGTCCTCGTTCCCGAGGGCTCTTTCCAGCACCTCCAGGGCCGGCCGGTCGGCGGCGGCCTCGGCGCGCGCGACCGCCAGCGCGGCCAGATAGGTCGGCTTTCCTTCGCGGATGTCCCCTCCGCAGCCCTTGCCGGTGTGCCGCGGATCGCCGAAGACGTCCTCGAGGTCGTCGCGCAACTGGAAGGCCATGCCCACGCAGCGCCCCGCCGAGCACAGCGCCCGCATGGTCCGGCAGTCCGCGCCCGCCACCGCAGCACCCAGCGCCAAAGGCCGCTCGACCGAGTACAAGGCGCTCTTGAGGCGGGCGGCGCGCAGCGCCTGCGCCGTGGAGCGCGACCCGGTCAGCTGGCCCTGGAGGTCGAGGAACTGACCTGCCACCATCTCGGTACGCATATCGCTCCAGACCTCACGCACGGCGGTCGCCGTCCATGGGTCGAGGGCTGTCTCCGCCACAATGTCGTCCGCCCATACGAGGGCCAGGTCCCCGGCCAGGACCGCGACCGCCTCGCCGAAACGGGCGGCGCGGGCCGGCGATGCCGCACTGCTGTAGCTGTCCCGCACCTCGGTGTGGAGCGCCGGACGGCCGCGCCGAAGAGCCGAACCGTCCATCACGTCGTCGTGGACCAAGGCACAGGTCTGGAGCAGTTCGAGCGCCGCGCCGATGCGCAAGGCGGCCGAGGCCGTCGGCTCATCACCCCCGCCGCAGGCGCGCATCGACCACCAGACGAACTGCGAGCGGGTGCGCTTGCCACCCTCCCGGGTGAAGCGCGCGACGCGCTCGGCCAGTTCCCCGGCGAACTCAGCGTCCAGCACACCGGCCCGGGTGAGCCGGTCGGCGAGCACCTGCTCCAGCGCGTCCCCGATCGCGGATCGCACGTCCGCATCCACGGCCGCGGAGTCTACCGCCAACGTGGCGCCGTCCCGGGCATGCGCGCCGTCCACGGCGTCGACGGCCGCCCGGCCGGCCCGACGGCGCCGCTGAGCGGACCCCGAGAGGGCCACCAGGCGGGGGACGGGCGGCGGTGCGGCCGCGGACTTGTCCTTCGCCTGGGTGCGGCGCATCCCGGTTCCTCTCATCGTGGTCTTCGACCGGTCGTGGTGTCGATCGCTCGACGCATGCTTCTTTGGTCCCTTCCCGTGATACGGATGCGGTTCGGAGCGGATACCCGAATGCGCGGGAATGCCATCGTGCGGATGCACCTGACCAGGTGACCTCGGCACGAGACCACATCCGATTCCACGCCGCGGCGGGAAACCCCAGCGCGTGAACGCCGACCCGGGAATGGAGGTAGCAGCTGTGCCGAAGGCGGACGTGGCGCTCATCGGAGCAGGCGCCGCAGGCTTGTCCCTGGCCCACCGGCTGAACGAACACGGTGCCCCGGCCCCGTCCGTCATCCTCGTCGACGCCCCGCCCGGTCCGCTGCGTCCAGCCCCGCGCACCTGGTGCTTCTGGGAGTCCGGCCGCGGCCGCTTCGACGCCGCGGTGCGATCACAATGGCGCCACCTGCGGGTACGGCCACCCGCCGGCGCCCCGATCGACGTGAACATCGCACCGCTGCGGTACAAGATGATCCGCTCCCACGACTTCGAGTCGCTGGTCGCGCAGGACCTGGCGCACAGCCCCAACGTCCGGCGCCTGGAAGCGACCGTGGACGCCGTGGAGGAGACCCCGTCCGGCACCCGGGTGCTGATGACCCGGCCCGACGGCAGCCGCGACGCCCTCAGGGCCCGCTGGGTGTTCGACTCACGTCCTCTGGGAAGCCTCCCGGCCGCCCGCACCACCTTGCTGCAGCACTTCCGCGGCTGGTTCGTCCGGACCACCCGGCCCACCTTCGACCCCGGGACCGCGGAACTGATGGACTTCCGCACACCACAGCCCGCTGACGGTCTCTCCTTCGGCTACGTCCTGCCCACCGGCCCGCACGAAGCACTCGTCGAGTACACCGAGTTCTCCCCCCACGTACTGACGGACAGCGGCTACGAGGCGGCGCTACGGCACTATGCCGCAGACGTCCTGGCCCTCGGCGAACTGGAGATCCTCGCCACCGAGACCGGCCTGATCCCCATGACAGACGCCCCCATCCCGCAACGCATCGGTGCATCGGTGTTCCGGATCGGTGCCGCCGGCGGCGCGACCCGCCCGTCCACCGGATACACCTTCGCCGGACTTCAGCGCCAGACCCGGGCGGTCGCCGCCGCGCTGCGACAAGGCCGCGATCCGGTGCCCCCGGCCGCCCACTCCGTGCGGGCCCGCACCATGGACGCGGTCCTGCTGCGGGCCCTGGACAGCGGCCGGGTCGACGGCCCGGACCTGTTCTGCCGACTCTTCGCCCGTGTCCCGCCAGCCCGGCTCCTGCGCTTCCTCGATGGGCGCACGAACCTGCTCGAGGACCTGTCCGTCGGCCGTCACGCCCCGGTCGGCCCCATGCTGCGCACCGTCGTCGAGCTGCCCCGCCTGCCGCGCCGTCCCTTCCTCTGACCCTTGACCGGGCCACCACCAGCCTCTGGAGACCGCATGACCCTGCTGCGCGACGAGGACCTCGCCGCCGCGTTCGACCACGCCTCCCGCACCTACGACGCCCTGGTCGCCGCGAACCCCGGCTACCACGCGCATCTGCGGCGCTCGGTGCGCCGCCTCGGCCTTCCCGCACAGGGAGAGGGGATGCGGGTCCTGGACCTCGGCTGCGGCACCGGCGCCTCGACGGCAGCGATCCGGTCCGTCCTCCCGGCCGCACACATCACGGCCGTCGACGCATCCGCCGGCATGCTGGCGAAAGCCGCCGCCAAACCGTGGGCGGACGGCGTGCGCTTCATCCATGCACCGGCCGAGCACCTGAAGGACGCGGGCGTCCACGGACCGTTCGACGCCGTATTCGCCGCCTACCTCTTCCGCAACCTCACCGATCCCGACGCCGTCCTCAACACCGTGCGCAGCGTGCTGCGACCGGGCGGCCGGCTCGCCGCGCACGAATACAGCCTCAGCGGCCGGCGCACCGACCGTGCCGTGTGGACGCTGGTGTGCCGCGGCATCGTCCAGCCCGCCGCCACCCTGCTGGGGGACGGACCCCTCTACCGCCACCTGTGGCGCAGCGTCGTCCACTTCGACCCAACCGACCGGTTCGCCACCCGCATCCGCGAAGCCGGCTTCCACAAGGTCCGCGCCCTGCCCTTGCCGGGCTGGCAGACAGGCATCACCCACACCTTCGTCGCCGCCCGCCCGGAAGGCCCCCGATGACAGCACCCACGCACCAGCGGACCGCGGCGCGCCGAGGCAGAGACCGACGGGCACGCATCCTGCCCGCCCGTCCAGGAGCCCGCCACGCACAGGGCCGCCACACGGCAGCCGTGATCGGCGGCGGGATCGCAGGCCTCGCCGCCGCCACCGCGCTCGCCGAACGGGGCGTGAAGGTGACGCTGTACGAGCGCGAACCCTACCTCGGCGGCCGGGCGGGCGGATGGCCGACCCGCCTGCGCGACGGCAGCACCGTGACGATGAGCCGCGGCTTCCACGCCTTCTTCCGGCAGTACTACAACCTGCGGGGCCTGCTGCGCCGAACCGACCCCGCCCTGGCCAACCTCACCGGACTCCCCGATTACCCGCTGCTGCACGCGGACGGCCTCTGCGACAGCTTCCGGCACGTGCCGCGCACTCCGCCGTGGAGCGCACTGAGCTTCGTCGCCCTCAGCCCCACCTTCCGCCTGCGGGACCTGTGCGCCATGAATCCGGCCCCGGCCCTGCCGCTGCTCGACGTCCGCGTGCCTGAGGTGTACCACCAGCTCGACGACACCAGTGCCTACGACTTCCTGGAGGCCATCGGCTTTCCGCAACAGGCCCGACACCTGGCCTTCGAAGTCTTCTCCCGGAGCTTCTTCGCCGACCCGCGGCAGCTGTCCGCAGCCGAGATGGCGCTCATGTTCCACATCTACTTCCTGGGCTCCGCCGAAGGCCTGCTGTTCGACGTGCCCCGCTCGCCCTACCCGGCCGCGCTGTGGGCCCCCCTGGCCGAATATCTTGGGCGGCACGGCGCCGAGGTACACACCGGAAGCCCCGTCGAGCACATCGAAGCCGTCCCCGACGGCACGTTCGAGGCGACCGCGGACGGCGCAACGCGACCGTACGACGCCGTGGTCCTCGCCCTGGACGCCACGGGCCTGCGGTCCCTGGTCGCCCGTTCGGACCGGCTGGGCGACCGAGCCTGGCGGGAGCGCGTGGCGCACCTGCGCTCGGCTCCGCCCTTCCTCGTCACCCGACTCTGGCTCGATCGACCCGTCGCCCCCGACCGACCCGGCTTCCTGGGAACCAGCGGCTTCGGCGGCCTCGACAACATCAGCGTGCTGAACCGCTGGGAAGACGAGGCCGCCCACTGGGCGGCACGCACTGGAGGATCCGTCGTGGAACTCCACGCCTACGCCGTCGACCGGCGCGTTCCGCAGACCCTCCAAGAGCAGCAACTCCTCCAGCAGCTCCGCCGCGTGTACCCGGAAACCCGCGCCGCCAAGGTTGTCGACGCCCGCCACGAATGGCGTGAGGACTGCCCGCTGTTCCCCGTGGGCGGCTACACCGACCGCCCCACCGTCCGAACCACCGACCCCGGGCTCGTCGTCGCCGGCGACGTCGTGCGTACCGACCTCCCCGTCGCGCTGATGGAACGGGCAGCCACGACCGGCTTCCAGGCCGCGAACGCCCTGCTCGAACGCTGGGGCCTGCACGGGCAGACCCTGTGGACGGTGCCGGACCGCGGTCGCGTCCCGGTACTGCGGAAGGCGGCCGCCTGGGCGGGACACCGAGCTGTGTAATTCTTCCCGTCACGCCCGCAGATGCAGCCCTGGCGGCAGACGGGCTGCGCCGCCGCCGGACTGCACACGGGGCCACTGAGCCATCAGCACGGACCTCAGCAGTGGCATGGGGCGTGACCCAGCTGCCTCCGCTCTTGGCCCTCAGCGGAAGCGGTACCGCGGGCAGCGAAGCGTGGGCCTGGTGGGGGAGCGGCAGCACTGGCAGGAGGCGATCGCCCATCCGCTCGCACGCGGCGAGCGGGTGGGAGGCGGGCAGGGCGACCCAGCGGGCTCGGTGAACAGCACCTCCACGCGCAGGGCGTCCTGGCAGGGGAAGGGCAGCCGCAGGAGGGCGACGTCGACATCCGCGTCGGCGAGTCCGGCGGTCGGATCCGACCACGACGCCTGCCGCATCTCGGCCCGCCACCCCGGCCGACAGCGGCCGAACGCCGTGATGATGCCCGGGGTGGTCTCGTTGGCTGCGCTGGCGAGGTAGCCGATCCGCAGCACGCGGGCCGCCCGGCTGGCCGCGGTCTTCGTGTCGCGCAGGACCTGATCCCAGTCGGACAGGAGCACAGGGATCCGCGCCGCCAGGGTGCGGCCCGGGCCGGTGAGTGCCATGCCTGCGCGGGACCGGGTGAACAGCGTCAGCCCGAGCAGGGTTTCCAGTGATCTGTTTGGTCAACGCCGGCTTGAGCTTCCCCCGAGATGCGGGGATGGGTGACAGAGGGTCAGATGGGTCTCATGAGAGGAGCCCAGACGATGCCTGCGCCGAGGAAGTATCCCAAGACCACGGAGTTATGGCTTGTCGGCCGCTGTCAACAGGGGCGAGGTATTTGGGAGAAGTGCCGGTCAGGGCAACGGGACTCCTGGTAGAGCGAGGAAGCCGACCAAGGTCTTCCCGCCTGGAAGGAGCCCCGTTGCCCGTTCAGTGTTCCACCGTCACGCTCACGTCGTCCATCACCGTCGCCGACGGGGTCTTCGCTCCGGGGCATCTGGGCGAGCTGACCCGGCACCTGCCCTTTGAACTGGTCGATGACGTGCTGGAACGTACTGGCGGAACCCAGCGGAGGCTGAGGCTGCTGCCGTCGAGGGTGGGTGTCTACTTCGTGCTGGCACTGGTTCTCTTCCCGCAGCTGGGCCTACATGCGGGTGTGGGACAAACTCACCTGCGGCCTGCGCGGGCTCCTTCCACCGCGTCCGTCGGAGAAGGCGCTGCGAGAGGTGCGCCGGCGGCTGGGCGCCGCGCCGCTGCGGCTGCTCTTCGAGACACTGGCCGGTCCCGTGGCACAGCCGATCACACCAGGGGTGCGATACAGGTGCTGGCGCACAGTCGCCTTCGACGGCTGCAGCTCCACCAAGGCCCCTGACCGGCCGCGAGTCTGCGCCTGGCTGGGCAAACACAAGCATCGTTACGGCACGGACGGATATCCGATGCTGAAGATCATGGTGCTGTGCGAGACCGGAACCCGGGCCCTGCTCGGTGCGGTCTTCGGACCGACGCCCGAGAAGGAGACCGGCTACGCCGAGCAGCTGCTACCACTGCTGGACAACAGGATGCTGCTGCTCAACGACCGGGGCTTCGACTCCGACGACTTCCTCGCGAAGGCCGCGGCCACCGGCGCCCAGCTGCTGGTACGCCTCAAGGGAACCCGGACACCCGCACGCTGGGCACTACTGCCGGACGGGTCATTCCTGACCAGGATCAACGGGACCCGGCTGAGGATCATCGATGCGCACATCGCGGTGACGACCGCCAAAGGGCTGAGGCTGGAAGGCCACTACCGACTGGCCACCACGCTGACCGATCACCGTCGCTACCCCGCCGCAGAGCTGGTGGAGCTCTACCACGAGCGATGGGAGATCGAGTCCGCGTTCTACTCGCTTCGGCACACCCTGCAGCACGGCCTGGTGCTGCGATCCCAGGACGCGACCGGGATCCAACAAGAACTCTGGGCTCACCTGACCGTCTACCAGGCACTGCGCCGCGCGATGGCCGAGGCCGTCGAGACCCTCCCCGGCACCGACCCGGACCGCGCCTCCTTCACCGTCGCCCTGGAGACCGCAAAAGACCAGCTCATCGCCGCAGCCGACGTACTGCCCGACACCGGACCGGGACGAATCACACCGGCCCTGCTGCACGATCTGCTCCCACCCCGCCGGGCCCGCGTCAACCCACGCCGCGTCAAATGCCCGATCTCCCGCTACGCCGCCCCGCCCCACCAGGCACAAGTCCTGGGCGCATCCAGGATCACCAGCATCAGTGTCACCGTGAACCCCTCCGCTGGCCCAGGCCCCGACGGACGCCGCGACCGCACACTGCAACTCCTGCGAACCGATCCCCACCGCACCTGGCGCGCATGTGAAATCGCCCGCGGTATCGGACTGGAGGATCCCCAAGGACTACGCGCAGAACTGGGACGCTGGGTCCGCGAAGGAATCCTCCGCCGCACCGGCCGGGGCCTCTACACCCTCGACCCCGAGTGGACCACCCCAACCTCCACAAGCCCCTGTCCCCGCCCCTGTTGACAGCGCCGGACAAGCCATAACTCCGTGGTCTTGGAAATACCCTGACGAACTTCGCGAGCGCACGATCCGCGAGGTCCGCACCACCGGCCGCCCTATTGCGCACGTCGCGAAGGACTTGGGCATCCACCACAAGGCCGCGGCGGGCGTGACGATCGGCTCACTCTCGGCCGAACACGGCGAACGCAAGCAGAACGCCGAGTTGAAGCGGTCGAACGGGATCCTCAAAGCCGCCTCGGTGTTTTCGCCCCGGAGATCGACCGTCCCCGGACGAGGCCGAGCAGGTGATCGACCACCTGTTGTGGAGAAGTTCTCCGGGTCGACCCCGTATGCCGGGTTCTCGAACTGTCGCCGTCGACGTACTTCGCCCGCAAGAGCAGGCCGGAGTCGGCCCGCCGACTCCGCGACGAGCAGCTCCTGATCGAGAAGGTCCACACCGGTCGGGCGGCACGTATGGGGCCCCCAGGATCACCCGCGCGCTCACGCGCAAGGGCCTCGGCGTGGCCCGGTGCCGTCGAGCGTCTGACGGCCGAGCTCAACCTCTGATCGAGAAGGCAGCCGCGGCACGCGCCGCCGCGGCGGCGGCTTTACGGCCTGCTCGTACGGATCAGGAAGCGGGGCTGCGGCGTGTGCGGAGCCGGCGAACACCCGTCACGGTGTAGACGGCGGCCATGAGCGCGAAGCCGACGGCAGCGATCCAGAACCATGATTCGGCCACCGTGAGACTCAGCAGCAGCCCGCCCGTGAATGCGGGCTGCCGACGGTCTCCGGCAGTTCAAGACGCGCCCTGGATCGCAGCGCGAGGTCGGGGCGCGCAGCCGCCGACGACAGGACGAGGCCAGGGGCCTGCAGGGCGACCAGAGCGAGAGGACCCCGGCCGCCTCTCCGACTTGGCCGGGTTCAGCCACGTGGCGGGAGGGCGGGGCCGCCCTTCGCATGCCAGCTGTCGGCGTACGGGCTCTGATGCAGAGGTGCGTACGGGTTGATCTACAGAGGTGACTCGGCGTGTCGGGGTGGGGCCCGGCTCGATGAGAGGAGCCTGACGCTGATCTTGTGAAGCGTCGAGGAGGGCCTGTCGGATGTTGCTGGAACCGGGGCGGTGGCTGGAGCTGCGGCGTTTCCGGGCTCTGCATGAGGCGGGCGCGAGCATCTCGGAGATCGCTCGGGAGACCGGTCTGAACTGGCGTACGGTCAAGAAGTATCTGGAGAGCGACGGTCCTCCGGTTCCGCCGGCTCCGGCGCCGCGCTCGGATCTCGGCAACCAGGTGATCAAGCCGTGGGCGCATGTGATTGATGCGTGGCTACGGGCTGAGGTGCTGCTGAAGGCCGCGGTCATCCATGAGCGTCTGGTCGAGCAGTATGCCTTCCCGCACCACTACCAGCGCGTCAAGATGTACGTGCAGCAGGCCCGACCCCGCATCGCCGAGGAGTTGGGATATACCCCGCGCGAGCTGGCGAAGTTGCACCGCCGCTTCGAGGTGGTGCCCGGCGCCCAGGCCCAGGTCGACTGGGGCGACGAGGGCAACATCCTGGCCCATGTCGGCATCCCGAAGGTCTACTCCTTCCACATGACCTTGTCCTACTCCCGAGATCCGTTCTGCTGCTTCACCACCAGCCAGAATCTGGCATCGTTCTTCGAGTGCCACCGGCGGGCGTTCGCGCACTTCGGCGGGGCGCCCGGGGTGATCGTCTACGACCGGACCAAGACTGTCGTGCGCCGTCACGTCGCCCCGGGCGAGGCGGTCCCGTTGCATCCGGAGGCCGTGGCGTTCGCCGGGCACTACGACTTCGACATCGACGTCTTGGCCGCCTACCGGCCGACGGGGAAGGGCCGCGTTGAAGTCAACACCGTTGCGTTAGGGATCTTGAGTCGTTGGCAACCCCCGCATGAGTAGCAGGAACGGGACTCCTGGTAGATCAACTTGTGCTGAAGCAAGGTGATCGTCGAGTCCAGGAGTCCCGTTGCGGGAGAAGTCTGTCATCACGCGCACGATCGAGGTCGCTGGGGGTGTGTTCGCGCCGGGGCAGCTGGGTGAGCTGACGCAGACGGTGGACTTCGAACTGGTGGACGCGGTGCTTGAGGAGACCGGCACGGTCGAGCGGCGACTGCGGCTGCTGCCCTCGCGGGTGGTGGTGTACTTCGTCCTCGCGCTCGCACTGTTCGAGAACTGCTCCTACCGGGCGGTGTGGGGCAAACTGACCGCCTCGCTGACGAGTCTGGCCCTGGCCGTCCCGGCGGCTTCCTCGCTGTCGCGGGCGAGGCGGCGGATAGGGGCCGCCCCGCTACGGCGGCTGTTCGAGATCCTGGCCGGGCCCCTCGCTGTCCGCGGGCAGTCGGGCACGTTCTGGCGGGGCCTGCGGTGCGTGGCCGTCGACGGCACTCTCCTCCATGTCCCGGACGAGAAGACGCTCACCTGGAAGTACCCGAAACGGGCCGGTGACACGCTGGAGTTCGGCTACCCGCTGCTGCGGCTCGTCGTCCTGGTCGAGTGTGGCACCCGCGCCCTGCTCGCCGCCACCTTCGGACCCGAGAGTGACGGTGAACTCACCTACGCGAACCGCCTGTTGGGCGCTCTTGACGACACGATGCTCCTGCTGGCCGACGCCGGCTTCGATGCGGTGGAATTCCTCCGTGACATCCAGGGCAGCGGGGCACGATTCCTGATCCGCTCTTCCGCCCGACGCATCCCCACCCCCGCCGAGCACCTGGCCGACGGCTCCTACCTGGCCCGGATCGGCTACGGCGTCATTCCCGTCCTGATCACCGTCCGCGTCATCGAGGCCCACCTCACAGTCCGCCTGGACGACGGCACTGTCCGCCACGAGCAGTGGCGCCTGCTCACCAGCCTCCTCGACCCCGTCCGCTACCCCGCCGATGAAGTGGCCGAGCTCTATCACCGCAGGTGGCAGGTGGAAACCACCTACTTCTCGATCAAGGCGACCATCCTGGAGGGCCGCGTCCTGCGCTCGCGCACCCAGCCCGGCCTCGACCAGGAGGTCTACGCCCTGCTCACGACCTACCAGGCCCTCCTCCGCGCCGCCGCCGACGGCATCGAGACCCGCCCCGACCTCACCATGAGCCGGATCAGCTTCACCGTCCTGATCCGCACCGCCGGTGACACCGTCATCAGCGCGACCGGAATCCTGCCCCCACTCGGCCCTGTCGACCGAGTCGGCGTGATCGGTCAGGCCGTCCTCGAAGCCCCGCTGCCGTCCCAACACAGGCAACGCATCAAAGCCCGCACCCGCAAGAACCCCACCAGCAAGTACGGCCCGAACGCCGGACAACAGCCCGTGACCAGCCAGAACTACAGCATCCAGACCACTATCACGTTCTTCGAGCACGGCCTCAACAGCCGCTCACGGCGCTAAAGCAACGGTGTTGGCGTTGAAGTTTCCCCGTGATCTTGGACACGGTGTTGTTACGCTGCGAGGGCCTGGTCTTGCCGGTATCGCAGGCGGGTTTCGTGGGGTGTGAGGTAGCCCCAGTGGATGTGCTTGCGTAGGCGGCGTCTGTTGTAGAAGGTCTCGATGAAGTCGAAGATGTCGGCGCGGGCGGTGGCCCGGTCGGGCCAGAAGCGGGTGCCGATCTCTTCTTTCAGGACGGCCCAGAAGCTCTCCGCGGCGGCGTTATCGAAGCAGCTCCCGGTCCGGCCCATACTTTGCCGGTGCCCCAACTTGCTGATTTTTGTGCGGAGTTGACCGGAGGTGTATTCCGATCCGCGGTCACTGTGGATCACACAGCCGGGTTCCAGGCGGCCCAGCGCGGCTGCCATGTCCAGCGCGTCGACGACGAGGTCGGCGCGGTGGTGGTCGGCCATCGAGTACCCGATCACCTCGCGCGTGGCCAGGTCCAGCCACGAGGCGAGGTAGAGCCAGCCCTCGGCGGTGGGGATGTAGGTGATGTCCCCGACGATTTTCGTTCCGGGACGGATGGCGGTGAAGTCCCGGCCGATCAGGTCCGGCGACGGGGCGGCCTTGGTGTCGGCCTTGGTCAGGCCGCGGCGTCCGGTGCGCCGGCTGTTCCCGGCGATGCCGTTCTCCCGCATGACCCGTGCCACCCGCTTACGGTTGACCACCCGGCCCTGCCGGCGCAGTTCGGCGGTGACGCGCGGGACGCCGTAGTTCCGCCGGGAGGCGATGTAGATCACCGTGATCTCGTGTGCCAGGGTCTCATCCGCCCGTCGCCTGGCTTCGCGGGCCTCGGCTCCGGCCACCCACGCGTAGTACGTGGACCGGGCGGTCTTCATCACCGTGCACAGCAGCACGATCGTGTAGTTCGCCTTCTCCGCGTGGATGAACCGGCATATCGTGCTCACCGGTCGCTCTCCTTCGCGAAGAAGGAGGTCGCTTTTTCAGGATCTCGATCGTCTTCGCCTGCTCTACGGTCAGCTTCCGCAGCCGCTTCAGTTCCTCGTCCCGGTCGTCGGCGGCCCGCACGGCGCCGGGTCCCGATCCGTTGTCCTGGGCGGCCCGGGCCTTCTTCACCCAGCCCCGCAGGGACTCCGAGCTGATCCCGAGTTCCCGGGCGACCTCGGTCACCGTCCGGCCCGACGACCGCACGAGCTCGATCGCGTCCCGCTTGTACTCGTCCGAGTACCGCTTCGTGTACTTGCTTCCCACCTGGCACTACTTCCTCTGGAACCTCAGATCCCAGTCTCCAGGTGTCCACGATCAAGGGGAAGCTTCAGTGGCTCCACCGTCCCTGTCAACGTGAGGAAGTTCGTGAACGACCAGCAAGCTGGTGCCCGAAACCAGTTCAACGTCTTCGGCAACGGCAATCAGTTCGGTGACAACAACACCCAGAACAACACCTTCGGCTACGACCCAAACCAGCTGGCGAAGTTCGCCCGTGATCTGCTTGCCGCCGCGAGCACCGCCGATATCACTGAGACCGCTCGTGCTCGGGTTACGGAGAGCGTCGCTGTACTCGAGGGAGAGCTGGCCGAGAGCAGCCCGGAACCGGGGAAGGTGCGTCAGGCCCTGGAGAAGGTGAAGGAAGTGGCGTGGCAGACGTTGCCGGGGGCGATCGTCCAGGCCGTGTTCGTCTCTGCGGGCCTTGGGTGAAGGCCCGGGCATGATGCCCGGGGCCTTGGATACCGGTCCGGCTCAGGGAGCGGTCACGCCCACTCCACGCCCAGCTCCCGCAGGGCGTCCAGCTGTTCCTGGGTGAGCTTGTCGCGCCGGGTCTTGGTGTTGGAGACCCACACGCCGAGCTTCACGATCACTGGTTCCGCCTCGCCCTTGACCGCGATCTCCTCGCCGTGCGCGCGGGGCACCGGCCGGTCCGTGCCTTCCCGCTCCACCCACTGCGCGAGGGCCGCCAGGCCCCGCTGGAACGCCTGCTGTGCTTTGCTCGGACCCTTCGCCGTACGCGCCGCCGCGGGCGCGGGAGACGGGACCTCAGGAGCCGTGATGCCCAGCGCGGTCAACCGGGCCTGCTGTTCGGGCAGGAGCTGCGCCCAGGTGACAGGTTGCTTCTGCTGCCGGAGCCACTTGCCGACGTCGTCGCCGTCGAAGACGACGCCCGGCGCGATGTGGGGCAGGACGCCGTCGGCGTCGACCAGGTCCGCCAGGACGCGGTGGTGCCGTTGCCAGTCCAGCGGCCACGGGCAGTCCCAGTCCTCGTCGATCTCGGAGAGCTGCGCCGCCCGGGTCGTCGCGGTGTCCTCGTCCTTCCCGAGGCCGTTCTTGGCGCCCTTGCGGCGGAGGTTGGCCATGTGCTGTCCAACGGGCACCATCTCGTCGTCCTCGCCCCACGTCGCGTCCTGCCGGGGCGCAAGGTGCCCTGTGGCCCGGCGGTAGGACCGCAAGGCGGCGAGCTTGGCCTCCCACGCCTCTTCGCCGGGCTCCCACACCATCCCGGCCTCCGGCGCGTCCAGCAGGACCTTGCGCCGCTCCTCCAGCTCGTCGGCGCGCAGGGCCTTCCGCTGCTGGTGGACCCACCGGCCGAGCGGGAACGTCTTGGTGACGCCGACCTCGGTCTCGGTGTCGTACGGGACGGCGTACAAGCCGGTGATCCCGTTCTCCGAGCGCCACCGGAGGAGGGCCTGGTAGCCCTCCAGCCACACCAGGCTGTCCGGCCGGTAGACCCGGGTGCGCAGGAACGCGGCGATCGTGGCGGCGTCGCGCGGGCTGGAGAAGTGGAGCAGGGCCGACTCCGCGGCGGCGTCGGTGCCGTCCTGCTCCTGGTCCTCGCTTTCGCTGCCGGCTCCGACGATCCGCCCGTCCTCGTCGCGGCGTAGGTGGACCTTGCGCTGGCCGCTGGTGAGGGCGCGGGAGGCGAGCTGCTCGACCAGACGGTCATCATGACTGCGGAGGCCCTGGAGGACCGCTACAAGAGGCTTGAAGCTCGCGGAGGCGACCATGTCGGTCGGGTCCTCGCCCGGCTCCAGGAACACGGGAACCATGATGCGGGCGACCTTGGTGCTGCCGTCGCGGTTGAGCCGGAGCGCGCGGCCGATGTTCTGCACGATCTCGACCTGGGAGCCGCGGGTGTCGGCGAAGCAGATCGCCTCCACCCCGCGCTCGCCGGTGATGTCGACGCCCTCGCCGAGGACGCGCACGGAGGCGAGGAACGCCCGGTGCACGCGCCGGTTGTTCGCGTCGATGCCGTTGGCGAACTGCCGCAGGACCTCGCGCCGCTCGGTCACGAGGTGGTCCCCGCACAGCCACGCCGACCACACCCGGTCCGGCGGGACGTGGCGGCCGCTCTCCAGCTCGTAGAACTCCGCCTCGATCGACGACTTCGGCAGCTTCTCCGCAGCCGCCAGATCGGCGTCGCAGGCGTCGGTGGCGTACAGCTCGGCCGCCGTCTGGGGCAACTTCTCGGCGAACGCGGCCGCCTCCTCCACCTTCTGGTGGAACGTCATGACCGTACGCAGGTTGTACGCCGCGGCGTGCTCCAGGAGCGCGGTCTGCAACAGCGCCAGGCGCCGGCCCCGCCGCGCTTCCTCCGACTCCTCGAGGACGGGGGAGGGGTCGCGGATCTCCAGGACGTCGATCTCGAACCCCGCGAGGATGCCCCGCTCGATCGCCTCGGACAGCCCGAGCTCGGCCAGCCACGCGCCGTAGGTGCCGTCCGGGTCGTCGGCCATGCTCGCGATCTCCGCCTCCTGGCCGCCGGCGCCCTTCTGCGGCCGGGCCGCGGCCAAGATGCGTGGTGTCGCGGTCAGGTAGAGCCGGAAGTCCGCCGGGATCCGCGCGTTGTCGTGGATCGCGGCCCACGGCCGCCCGAGATCACCGGCCGTGCCATGCGCCTCATCGACGATGGCGAGGTCGAAGCCCGCCATCCGCTGCCCGTACAGCCGCTCCCCGCCTGCCAGGGCGGCCTCCAGCGGCCCGCGAACCTTCCGCTGGCCCTCCGGTACGTCGATGTCCTCGCGGTCCACCAGGGAGGCGTACGTGGCGAACACGACGACGGGCCCGGACGCGGCCCACAGGGCGAGCTGGATCGGGTTCGTGGTGGTGCGCACCCCCAGTTCGTTGAGGACCGGGTCGTTCTCCAGGGAGCAGACGGCGATCATCGGGGCCCGGTGGCCCACCAGCCGCCACGCCTGGGCGGTCTGAGCGAGCAGGTCCAAGGTGGGGACGGTGACCAGGATCCGGCCGCCCCGGAAGCACTCCAGCGCGCTCGCGGCTGCCGTGATCGTCTTGCCGGACCCGGTCGCGGACACGATCGTTCCCCGGGCCCCCCGCGGGGGCACAGATGACCTTGCAGGGAATCCCACCCACTTCCGGAACGCCGACTTCTGGTCGACCTGGTGTTCCTTGAGCTGAATCGCTGACATTTCCTTGCCTCCCCGATGCCTAATTCCAGTGGTCTTTTAGACGGCCGCGTGCGAGGTATTGGCCGCACCGGCGTCACTCCAGATCGACGAGCCCGCGAGATGCCAGCCGCCGGGCGTCCCGTCCGACTTCCCGCACTTGAACCTCGGCAGGTCCTGCGGGTCGTAGTGCCCGGCCTCGAGGGTGCAGAAGATGACGTCACCGCTGGACATCTCCACCGTCTGGGCCGTGCACAGACCGCCGACGTCACCCAGCGCTCCCAGCGCCCGGCGCCGCGCCGTGGTGTTCGGCTGTGTGCGCGGCAGCACCCTCTCTCGCACGAACGCTTCCAGCCGCACCACGTTGGCCCGTTCCCGCCGACGTGCGTCCGCGAGATGTACGGCCAGCTCAGCAGCTCCGGCTGACCGGCCAGACCGCCGCGCCCAGTCCCGGTCCGCGATGCCCACCAGGGCCTCGCTCACCGTTGCCACGCCCTCGTCCCAGCCGTCCGCGAACAGTCCGCCCTGAGAGGCCGGCGCCATCCCGTCCAGCTCCACGACCTCGCTCTGCGCCCCGGCGACGGCTCCGGCCTCCAGGTCGTCCGCCTCAGCTGCGGGTACGCCCTGAGCGGCCAAGAGCGCGAACAGCTTCAACCGGGCGTTGGTGCCCGCCGTCTGATACTGACTCACCCGGCGCACAGAATCGCTGATCAGCGCTGGATCTAGTCCGGTAGATTCGTGGTGCGTGGTCATCTGCGGCCGTTCCTCTCGAAAATGAGGGAGGGTTCCAGGCGGTTGGGGGGTGTCTCGTGTTTCCGCCAACGGTACATGGTGCATCAACCCGATGCACCCGCTACACTAGTACCCAACACGAACGAGCGACCCCCACCCCTCGTAGCCAGCCAGGCCCACGCAGTGGGCCCCAACGGTTCTGGAGGCGCAGCCGGAAGAACCGTTGGGCGGGGGAGCGCAGCGGACCCGCCCAGGAGGACGCAGTCCTCCCTCACTCCCTCTTCAACTCCACAACAAGAGCCGCCACTAGTTGCACTGTCAGACCCTGATCGACCCGGCCGCGCATCGCGCGGCCTACCGGGCGCGCAGCGGCAGGCCCCACTCGTTCCCGAAGCGCAGCGCAGGGAACGGCCTTCGCATCGCGAAGGGCCAGCGGGAGCGCAGCGACCGCCCCCGCTTGCACATCGCGCAGCGATGTG